>NZ_CP036401.1:0-4800000 GCF_004322755.1 Pseudoduganella albidiflava | reverse complement strand
CTGCACAACGGTACGTCTTCCTGCATGTCGATGCCGGCGGAACCGATCTGCAATTCAGCTCGTTGGCGCAACTCGACCACTTTATCGAAGTCATGGTGGCGAAGTCTCTGCCCACGAGTAGCCAGCTCTCCAGGAAACGTGCAGCGGCCGCCGGCCCGAACGGCCATTGGCTGAGCCGCCTGCCTGCCAGACTCAAAGCGCCGAGGGTACGGGAGAAGCTGGTGATACGGCTCCGCGTCATCAGGGATGCACCGCTACCGTTCGAAGAGGGGCGCACAGTCGTCACATAGGGATAGTTATTGATCTCGCTCGCTCGTATTTCTGTTGCAAACCAACTTCTGTCTTTTGCGCCGGATCAAGAATCGCTATCTGATCCACCCCTGACCAAGGAGACAGAAATGGCAACCGATGCATATTTGAAGATTGATGGGATCAACGGCGAATCTGAAGACGAACGACATCGCAACTGGATCGAAGTGCAAAGCGTTGTCTATGCAGTTCACCAGCCAAGAGCCACGGTCCTGTCGACGGCAGGCGGACATACAACAGGCAGGGCCAACCTCTATCCCATCACGTTTCAGAAACTAGCTGATCTCGCTTCTCCTATCCTTTTGCAAACCTGCGCTGTTGGGAAGACCCTATCCAACGCAGTATTTGAGTTCATGAGGGCTGACGGGGACGGCAAGCCGATTACGTACTTCAAGATCGAACTCGAAAACTTGATTATCGCCAGCATTACCCCTGATAGTGGCGAAGGGGGAATTATTACTGAGCGGGTCCAGTTCGCGTACGCCAAAATCAAGTGGCATTACATACGCCAATCGATAAAGGGCGGAATGCAAGGTAATACGCAGGGCGGTTGGGATTGCTCCACTCATAAAGTATGCTGATCGGAGGAGCTATGTCTAAGCCCTATGACGGAGCCCGAATGATCATATGCCCTCTTGAGGAGGCAGACTTCAGACATGCCTGTGCGGTTATTGTGTCTGGCGACAGCTTCAACCCTTGTGGTCATGCGTTACTGCACGTAGGGAGTAACTGGAGTTGGTATGCGCATATTTCGGGCCCTTACGACATGCCTAAATTTATGCACGAGAGTGAATTCACGCGGTACCTGAACGAAAACGGCAAGCGGGAGATTCGTCGTTGGCCTATCGTTCTTAAGAACCCTAAAGGCGCGCATGACAAATTGCACGAACTGATGGAAAAGCCGTGGCTATGGGGAGGCTTGATTCACAATTGCGCTTCCTTTGTAGAGGAAGTGGTGCAGGCAGGCGGTAGTGAAGCTGGGATCTATCTGAATTGCCCTAGAGCGGAGTCTTTTTCATGAAAACCCTACTCATTTCGATTGGCGTTGCTTTCCTGGTAGCTGGAATTGTGTATGTCTCGATAATTTTGTTCTATCCGAAAATGAATCTCGATTATGCGTTTGGTCTCCTTCTTTATTCTTTCGTCGGGTCAGTGTTCGTAACAGCGCTGGTGTTAATTTTTCGGAATCGTCGTCGTTAGTTGCGGGAGATGACCACATTGCTCGGGAAAGCAAAAGGCCGCTGCGACGGACTTTTGCTTTAGGGGCTAATGTAGTTGGAATAGTTGCGTCCTACTGCACCGTCGGGAATTTCGGATAAGCACTCTGAACTCTACTCTTTTAATAGCATCGAATAACCGAAGTCAGCTCACTACTTCAATATCAAAATCGAATGGCTTTGTGGCGTTGTTTATGATAATTGCGCATCCTTCATCGAGGAGGTCGTGCAGGCAAGCGATAGTGATGCTGGCCGCTACCTGAATTGCCCTAACGCGGAGTTGTTCTCATGAAAAGCATATTCATATCCCTTGGCGTTGCCCTATTGGTAGCTATAGTTGTGTATGTATCGATATTTTTCGTCGATCCGGGGATGAACGTCGAAAAAGCGCTAAATCTTATTATCTGTTCTTTCCTCGGCTCAGTGGTTCTGACGGCGTTGGTGTTGCTGTTGCGGCGTTTTGGCCGCTAGCTGTCAGTTCCGCCAGATCGAAAGCTCCCGGTTCTGACTGACCAACGCTAGCACATGACTTCCCGTGGGCATTCTTCATGTTGAAACCGGTGGCCACAGCACTTTGAAAAAGCAAAAGACCGCCGCAGCGGTCTTTTGCTTTTTTAGCGAACGGTACGACAATACCCGCATCCCGGGGCACTATCCGGCACAACCTGCTGCCCGGCACCCGGATCAGTGACTACGCGCCTCCTCATCAATCTTCGAACTCGCCGCGGTATCCCGCATGAACCAGCAAACCACCAGCGTGCAGGCAATCACCCCAGTCACGTACCAATAGAAACCACTCTCCAGGTTGATCGACTTAAACCACAGCCCCAGGTATTCCGCCGTGCCGCCGAACACCGACACCGCGACGGCATAGGGCACGCCCACGCCGGTGGCGCGGATGGAAGCGGGGAACAGCTCGGCCTTGACCAGCGCATTGATCGACGTGTAGCCCGAGACGATGATCCAGGCGCAGGCGATCAGCGCGAACGCTTCCCACGGGCCGCTGGCGTTGCGGATAGCGGTCAGCAAAGGCACCGTGAAGATCGTGCCGAGCAGGGCGAACGCCACTAGCAGCGGACGGCGGCCGATCCGGTCGGAGAGTGCGCCATACAGCGGCTGCAGGCACATGGCGAACAGCAGCGAGGCGGCCGAGACAGCGGTAGTCTGCGCATCGGTCAGGCCGACTGAAAGGCGCAGGAACTTCTGCATGTACACGGTGTAGACATAGAAGGCCAGCGTGCCGCCCATCGTCAGGCCGATCACCAGCAGCACTTCCTTCGGGTGCTGGGCCAGCTGCTTCAGGCCGCCCATCGGCTTGGCCTTCTTGCGCGCGGCCTCGAAGGACTGCGTCTCGGGCATGTCGTGGCGCATCATCAGCGCGACCAGCGCCAGCAGCGCGCCGATCACGAACGGGATACGCCAGCCCCATTCGCGCAACTGCTGGTTATCCAGGAAGTAGTTCTGCAGGACCAGCAGCAGCACCAAGGCCAGCAACTGCCCGCCGATCAGGGTGACGTACTGGAAGCTGGCGTAGAAGCCGCGCCGTTTCGAGTCCGCCATTTCCGAGAGATAGGTGGCGCTGGCGCCGTATTCACCCCCCAGGCTGAGGCCTTGCAGCAGGCGCGCCAAGAGCAGGATGCACGGCGACAGGATGCCGGCCGTGGCATAGGTCGGCGCACAGGCGATCAGCAGGGAGCCCACGCACATCAGCAGCACGGAAGCCATCAGCGCGACCTTGCGGCCATGCCGGTCGCCCAGGTGGCCGAACAGGATGCCGCCGAGTGGGCGCACGAAGAAGCCCAACGCGAAGATGCCTGCCGTCGACATCATCTGCGCGGTGGGGTCCTGGGAAGGGAAGAACGAGCTGGCGAAATACAGCGCGAACGCCGCATAGCAGT
This sequence comes from Pseudoduganella albidiflava, assembly GCF_004322755.1. Taxonomy (NCBI): domain Bacteria; kingdom Pseudomonadati; phylum Pseudomonadota; class Betaproteobacteria; order Burkholderiales; family Oxalobacteraceae; genus Pseudoduganella; species Pseudoduganella albidiflava. The sequence continues at coordinate 4,796,576 of NZ_CP036401.1, read as the reverse complement.
AGAAGTCGAACCATTCGACCAGGTTGCCCGCCGAGCCGACGAAGATCGCGCGCAGCCGCGCGCCGGAGATGCGTTCGGTGGTGTCCGGGCGAGCGCCGCCGATCGCCTTGCCTGTGACTGTATTCATGGGTTGTCTCCTTTATCAGAAGACTCATTGTCGCCATCGGCACGGCGGCGGACATCCGCAACTTCCGGCGCTGCCGTCTCCGTAGAATTACGGAGGCGGTGCCGCGCCGGCCGTGCAACTGTTATCGTTCGCTGCTCAGAGTCACATGGATTGCGATGGCCACCTGGTTCAACCGACGCCGAATGCTGGCCCTTGCCGCCGCCGCGGGAGCGATCGTCCTGGTCGTCGCCGCGGGGAACTGGGCCGAGCGATTCGAGCTGCAAGTCAAGACGGACGCCCTGCGCCAGGCTGCGGCGGCGCACGCACTGGGTCTCCGGGGGCTGGTCGAGAAACATGACTTCCTGCCCCACGCCGCCGCGCGCCACCCGGACGTGCAGGATTTGCTTCGCGCGCCCGGGGATCCGGCCCTGCGGGCACGCGTCAACGCTTACTTCGCCGACCTGCAGGTGACGACCGGCGCCGCCGCGCTGTTCCTGGTCGACCGCGCGGGCATGACGCTCGCCACCAGCAACTGGAACCTGCCAACGAGTTTCATGGGGCAGTCCTACCACCAGCGGCCGTATTTCGAGGATGCCATCCGCGGCAAGCGGGGGATTTTCTATGGGCTCGGCCTGACGACGGGCCAATCGGGCCTGTTCATCGCCGAACCGGTCGGCGCGGCCGGCAAGATCCTCGGCGTGGTGGTCGTCAAGATCAGCCTGGAGCCGCTGCAAGCGACCTGGATGCGCGGCAGCGAGCCGGTGGTGCTGCGGGACAGCCGCGGCATCGTCTTCCTGAGCAGCGTGCCCGCCTGGCTGTTCCACGGCATTCGCCCGGTCTCCGCTGCCGATGCGCGCTGGATCGCAGAGCACGTCCAGTACGGCAACCGGCGGCGCTTCGAAGTCCTGCCGTGGACTGTCAGCGCGCCCCAAGGCGTGGACGGTTTCATCCTGCGCACCACGCTGGACGGGCAGCGCGCCAGGCTGCTCGCGCTGGATACTCCGCTGCCGGAACTGGGGTGGACGCTGACCGTCACCTCCGACATGAAGGAAGTGGTCCAGGCACGCCAGGCGGCACTGGCCCTGACCGCGCTCGCCATGGCACTCGTCTTCGTCGGCGCGCTGTACTGGCGCCTGCGCGAAAAGCGCTATGCGGAGCAGCAGTCGGCACGGCTGGAACTCGAACGCCGCGTCGAGGAACGCACCCGCGACCTGCAGAAGGCGCACGCGTTCCAGAAGGCCATGGAAGACTCGCTCCTGGTCGGCATGCGCGCACGCGATCCCGAAGGCAAGATCATCTACGTCAATCCGTCGCTGTGCGCCATGGTCGGCTACAGCGCGGAAGAACTGCTTGGGTGCCGGCCGCCGTATCCGTACTGGCATCCGGACGACCTGGAAAAGCAGGCCCGCGAGAGCGACGCGGCGCTGCAGGGAAGGGCGGCGCCGCACGGCTTCGAGTCGCGCATCCGGCACAAGGACGGCCACGATGTGATCACGATGGTCTACACGGCGCCGCTGGTCGATGCGCAGGGGCAGCACTGCGGCTGGATGAGTTCCGTGGTCGACATCACGGCGCAGAAACAGGCCGAAGCCCGCCAGCGCGAGCAGGAACTGCGGCTCCAGCGCAGTGCCAGGCTGGCCAGCGTGGGCGAGATGGCTTCCACACTGGCGCATGAACTCAACCAGCCGTTGATGGCGCTGTCGAACTTCGCCGTCGCGGCGCGCGCGCTGGCCGCGCAGGGGCCATCCGACATGATTGCCGGGGCCCTCGATGAAATCGTCGACCAGTCGAAGCGCGCCAGTGAGATCGTCAAGCGGGTGCGCTCCTTCATCAACCCGCAACGCGCGCTGTATGAAAGGGTGCCGGTGGCGACCGTGATTGCCCATGCCGAGGCGCTGCTGCGGCCGGAGCTGCAACGCCACGGTGTCACCTTGCGCCTGTCGCTACGCGATGGCGGCGCTTCGATACGGGGAGACCAGGTCCTGCTGCAGCAGGTACTCGTCAACCTGATCCACAACGCCGTGCAGGCGGTGCAGGATCTTCCCGCGCCACGGCGCTGCATCGACCTGGCCAGCGAGCTGGCCGGGCCAGCGATCAGCATCCAGGTGGCCGATCGTGGCCCGGGCATTCCGGCCGAACAGCTGGACCAGGTTTTCACGCCTTTCCACACCAGCAAGCCGGACGGCCTGGGGCTGGGATTGAGCATTTGCCGTACCATCGTGGAGGCGCATGGCGGTGCCATCGCCGTCGAGAACCGCGCCGGCGGCGGCGCCGCCTTCACCTTTACACTGCCCACCGTGCCATGAAAGATTTTCCCCTGACCTTATATGTCGTCGACGACGACGAGGCGCTGCGCCGTTCGCTGCTGCTCCTGCTGTTTTCACAGGGCCTGGCAGTCCAGGCGTTCGACTCCGGCGAAGCCTTCCTCGAGGCGGTCGACATGCGCCAGCCGGGGTGCGTGCTCCTCGATTTGCGGATGGGCGGGATGAGCGGCCTGACCGTCTTCGAGCGGCTGCTCGCTGAACACAGTCCGCTCGTCACGCTGTTCCTGTCGGCCCATGGCGATATCGCGACCGCCCTCGAAGCGGTACGGCGCGGCGCCTACGACTGGGTGGAGAAGCCGGATACCCGGCAACTGCTCGACAAGCTTCCCTCCGCCATCGCGCTGGCCCGCTCACGCGCGCAGGCGCTGTGGCAATGGGCGCAGCTGACGCCGCGCGAGCGCGAGGTCGCCCGCCTCGTCGGCGTCGGCCAGCAAAACAAGGAGATTGCCCGCACGCTGGTGCCGCCATGCGGGCCACGGTCGGTGGAAACGCACCGCGCCAACATCTTCAGCAAGCTGCAATGCGCCAACGATAACGAGCTGGGGCGCTGGCTGTCGGCGCATCCGTGGCTGGATTGATGTTGCGCCGCGAATGGGCGGCCTCGATTACAACCAATACTGGTCTTGCGCGCCTGTCTCGGACATCCCGATGACCGCCGCTGCGCCAGCATCTGGTCGAACGTCGGCGGCCGCCACGGGTCGTACACTCACCAGGGAGGCAACCGCTTCACCAACTTCGTCCTGGTAAGCAAGGACGTTGGTTGTACTCTCGACGCCCTCCAGCAGATCACGTACCAGCGTGGCGGCCGCGGTGCCCGCATAACTGCCGGCCTTTGCCGGCGTATCCAGGCTGAGAGAGAAGTTCGTGGCCACGTCGATCTTCTTGTCGATCAGGGTCGCATCGAGCCTTCCTTGCGCGGTGTCGTTCGCCAGCGCGCCGGACATGATCGATATCGAAGCGTTGGCCCGGCTCAATGCGCCCGAATCGATTGCGCCCGTCCAGAATGCCAATCCATCGGCATCGGGAGCCCGATCGAGGATGTTCGTGTAGATCGCGTTAACGAAGCTCGTCGTGTCACCGGAGTAAAGCTCTTTGGATTCAAGGCTGGTACCGAACGAATCAACCAGTGCTTTCACGGATGGGTCCGAGTTGTATCGGGCGGCGAAATCGATCACGTTGGTGGGCGCCTCCAGCGCGGACAACTGCAGCTGGAAGCTGGCCAGCGCACCAGGATCGGCCGCCCGGCCGAAATAGCCGATGTACAGGGCTTGCGTGACGTTACTGTATTCCAGATTGACAGTCGTATCGGAAAATTCAATATTCTCCACGGACTCCAGCGTGTCGGCAGATAGTGTGCCCATCTTTGGCGCAACGATGACTTCCGCGCCATTCTTCATTATCCGATAATCGCTGCCTGGCTTGAGGTAGCGAATGGTGTCGATACCGTCTCCGCCGCTGACACGATCTTCCAGAGCGGTCGCCAGGAATGTGTCGTTGCCGCTCCCGCCTTTGAGAACGTTCGCGGTCGGTGGAACCGGCACGGTTGGCGTCACCGGCGGCGTGCCCGGTGAAATCGCGACGATGGAGTCCACATTTTCATAGACCCCGACCGACACGGCGCGATAATACGAGCCTTGGTCCCACCCGGCAGAAAAATAGTAGGTTCCGGAGTAGGGAGCGACAAAGTCGAATACCATGTCGATGCCGTACGTGATATCGGGTCCATTGACAGCAACGACATTGCCTGCGGAGTCGTAGACTTGAATCAGGAATGGATCGAAATAGCTATAGCTGAAAATGTCGTAAGTAGCACCTTCCCTGGCGGTAAATGAGAATGTCGAATTGAGAATGGCATATTTCTCGGAAGTGTAATAGCTCGCACTATTGTCCCATCCAACACTATTATCTTCAGCTTTAGAAAGTTCCAGCCGGATGGCTGACTTCATTTCCGGGAAACTCAAGTCTGGTAAAAAGTCTAAGGTTTTGTATGTCGGCATTTTCTGACCTCCCTGTCAGTAGTGTGGCGTGCTGTTACGCCTTTTGGTTTTCTGTTAGATGACCATGGAATCTCTGGCGGGCGTCCAGCCAGGCGTCGCAGCGAGCGATACGTCGGCTCTGTCCAGGAATGATCGCTGAGGTGGCTATCGATATGAATGCCCGCGCCATGCTTCGTTAAATATGACCGGCATCGCGGTCAGGCTGAAGCCAGTCGCAAGGAACCAGGCGTGAGCAAAAAGACCCCGTCGATAACTTTTGATTTCTCGTCTCCAGGCTGCCGGCAACTCGCATGTATCGTTACCGGAGCGCCTCGCCGCCGTTGACCGCATGAGAGATGGAGAGGTGCCGGCGGCACGCGGGCGGCATTGGTCGCAATTAATGCCACAGAGCAACCAAAACTCTTTGCGGTTTCGTAATTAAGATTGAATAATGGAAATTGTACAGGATTGTCTGGTAAGTAATTCTCACCAATACTCACGGCGATCCCCGATCGGTGAAGATATGGCTTCATTTTTTTGACCGCATGCCGCAGCGATCCTGCATCGCCGGCCTGCCTCGTCACTCTCAGCGGAAGAGGCTCGATCAAGCGCTGGGGTATGAAGTCTTTTGACGGCATCTCCTCCGTGGGGCCCAGTGCTCATCCGCCCGATTCGTGGTTCATCCCGCGCCACCGTACCTCGTCGCATTCCCTTTGCACCCACGCTTTCCCAACGCCATACTCGCCCACACATCAACACACAGGGAGCGTGAATGGTCACCGAAAACAAACTGGGCCGCCTGGTCGGCCTCATGATGCTGCTGTCCATGGCCACCGGCATAGTTGGCTTCTTCGTCGTGCTGCCACCGGCCTTCGACGACCCGGGCTATCTGGTGAACGCAGCCGCCCATGCCGGCAACGTCAGGGCGGGCGCTATGCTGGTGCTGGTGCCGGCGGCCCTGATGCTGTGCATGGTGCTCGCGGGCTGGCCGGTGTGGCGCCGCGACGGCGAACGCCTGCCGCTGGCCCTGCTGGCCCTGGCGGCGACGGGACTGGCGGTAACGGTCATCGAGCAGGGCCTGCTGCTGGCAATGTTATCCTTGAGCCAGGCCCACGCAGCGGCCAGCGCGCCACAGCAGGCCTTGTTCGATGCCGCCCGGGTGTTCGCCGGCAGCGCGCGCTACTGGATTCATTATCTTGCCCTGTTTCTCAGCGGAGTCGCCAGCTTGACCCTGTATGCCCTGTTGTTCCGTTCTCGCCTGCTGCCCCGTGCATTGCCCGCCTTCGGCATGGCGGCGGTAGCGCTGCATCTGGTGGCGATCCTGCTCCACGTAGCGGGACAGCCATTCAACTTCACCCTCGTGGTGCCGGCCGGTGCGAGCCAGCTTGCCACCGGCTGCCTGCTGCTGACGCTGGGCTTCCGCGCGCGGCAAGGTGGCGCACAGCGCACCGTGGCACAGGCCTGACCCTTGCCGGCTGCCGTCACCTCCATCACGCGATTCGACGCCGCGGTGCTGCTGCGGCGCATCGCTGTCGCGGCCGTGGTGGCCATGGCGGCATGCGGGCCACTTGGCCTTCTGTTCGACGTGCCGTTGCCCGCGCTGTGGCTGCGTGCCGCCACGGTCGGGCTGGCAGGGGTGCTGGCGTTTTCCATCCTGGAGCGCTGGCCGCGGCGGTTGCCGAAGCGCGTGGCCCGCTGGGCGTTGCAGGTCGGCGGCGTGGCGCTGGCCGTGCCGTTCACCACGCTGTCGATCTATCTCTTCTCGACCGAGGTCGGCGCGCCGCCATTCTGGGCGGTTCCGGAGCGGCTCTCCGGCGTGGCGCTGCTCACCATGGCGGGCTTGCTGCTGGGGCCATGGACGGCGGTGGCCGCGCTGGTGCGCCAGAAGGATGCGCTGGCGCGCCACCAGGCGCTGGCCTTCGACCTGGAACGCAGCGAACTGGCGCGCCAGGCCCTCGATGCGCGCCTGAAGCTGATGCAGGCGCAGGTCGCGCCGCACTTCCTGTTCAACACCCTGGCCAATGTGCAGGCGCTGGTCGACGTGGGCTCGCCCCAGGCACCGGCGGTCCTGCGCAGCCTCACGGCCTACCTGCGCGCAGCCGTACCGCAACTGCATGACGGCGGCGACACGCTCGGGCAGGAAGTGCGCCTGGTGGAAGCCTACCTGGCACTGATGCACATGCGCATGCCGGACCGGCTGCGCTATTCGCTGCATGTCGACGCATCGCTCGAATCCATTCTCTGCCCGGCGATGACCTTGCTGACGCTGGTCGAGAATGCCGTCCGTCACGGCATCGATCCGGCCGAGGAGGGCGGCAGCATCGATATCGGCATCGAGCGCCGCGGCACGCGCTGCCTGATCCGCGTTGCCGATAGCGGCGTCGGCTTCAGCCAATCGGGCCTGCCTGGCACCGGCCTCGCCACGCTGCGCGAACGCCTCGCCCTGACGTTCGGCGGCGACGCGCAGTTGCGCCTGATGGCGCGCCAGCCCCAGGGCGTGTGCGCCGAGGTGGAATTCCCCGCACTGGAAAGCATGCCATGAACCATCCCACCGCCCTGATCGCCGACGATGAGCCGCTGCTGCGCGATGCGCTGGCGCGGCAGCTGGCCCAGGCCTGGCCCGAGCTGCGCGTGGTGGCACAGGCCCGCAACGGCCGCGAGGCCATCGAACAGTTCGAGGCGATGGCGCCGGACATCTGCTTTCTCGACGTGCACATGCCGGGCATCTCGGGTGTCGAGGCGGCCAGCCGCATCGGCCGGCGCGCGCATCTCGTCTTCGTGACGGCGCATGACCAGTATGCTGTGCAGGCCTTCGCGCAGGGCGCGCTCGATTACCTGGTCAAGCCGGTCGAGATGGCGCGCCTGGCCGACACGGTGTCCCGCCTGCAGGAGCGCCGCGCGGCCGCGCTGCCCGTCACGCAAACGGACGCGCTCCTGCGGCAACTGGCCGCGCAACTGGGCCGCGCCGCGCCGCCACGGCCGCTGAGCTGGATCTACGCCCAGGTGGGCCAGGCCCTGCGCCTGATCCCGGCCGACCAGATCGACTACCTGCGCTCGGACACCAAGTACACGGCGGTGGCCTGGCGCGACAACGGCCAGCCGGCCGAGGCGCTGGTGCGTACGCCGCTGAAGGAACTGCTGGCGCAGCTCGATGGCGACCACTTCGTGCAGGTGCACCGCGCCGTCGCCGTCAACCTGCGCGCCGTCAGCCACATCACGCGCGGCAGCGAGACCGCCACCATCCACCTGAAGCATCGCGCCGAGTCGCTGCCGGTCAGCCGTACTTTCGTGCACCAGTTCCGGCAGATGTGAGCCAGGGAAATCGGCTGCAGCGCCCGCGATCTCGCGGCCGGCCTTTCATTTTCGCGCGCCTTGATTATGGGCTGCCGGCATCGGTCGCCAGGCAATGCCGGATCTCGAAAAAAATAAGAACGAAGTATGAAAAAGGAAGCGGGATGCGCCAGGCCATCCTGACCGGCATCGCAGCCCTGGCGATCGCCACGCCTGGCCTGGCATGGTCCGCGCCCGCCCTTGTGCAGGCCACTGCAAAGCCGGTCGGCGCGGCCCGGGCGGTGACGGTCACCATCGACAGCGCTTCGATCAAGGCCGTGGGCTGACGACCGGCGCGCAGGTCGGCGACGACGACATCTATGCGCTGGGCTTCTATGGCCATGAAGCGCTGCATGCACTGGGCTATGTGATGGCCCGCGCCATCGTTGCCGAGGAGGGCAAGGGCGCCATTGCCGAACTGACGGCAGGCCGCACCGCGCTGACGCAGCGGGCCTGCCCGATCGCTCACGGCTTCAGCGTGACCTTGTAGATCGCGGTATCGGTATTGTTGGGGATACTGTCCTTGTCGCCCGCGGCATCGCTGTTCGTCATCCACAGGTTCCCGTCGATCGTCGGTTCCACGGTGCGCAACCGGTCATAGGTACCGACGAAGAACTGCCGGACATTGACCAGCCTGTCGCCGCTGATCTCGCTGCGATACAGGCGCTTGCCCAGCAGGCAGGCCACGTACAGCGAATTGCGGACGACCGCGATGCCGCTGCACGACGCTTCGGTGTTGCGATACGTGTACTTGGGAGCGATATAGCCGGTCGTCGCGCAGCCCGTGCCCGAGCGGGAGATGACGCCTTCGCAGTTGGGCCATCCATAGTTTCCGCCTTTGACGATCAGGTTGGTCTCATCCTGGGAATCGCCGAACTCCTGTTCCCACAAACGGCCCAGCGAGTCGAAGGCGAGTCCCTGGGGATTGCGGTGGCCATAGCTCCACACATAGTTGCCGAACGGATTATCGGGCGGCGGCGTGCCGTTGGCATTGAGCCGCAGGACCTTGCCCGACAGGTGGTTGACGTCCTGCGCATACGCGCCGTTCTGGGCATCGCCGGTGGTGGCGTACAGTTTGCCGTCCGGGCCGAAGCGCAGGCGCCCGCCGTTGTGGTACTTGTTACGGCCGATCCCTTTCAGCAGTACCTCGAGCGATGCCATGTCCAGCGTACCGTTCACGTACCGGACGCGGACGATGCGGTTGTCCGTCGGGCTGGTGTGGTAGATGTACAGCCACGGATTGCTGGCCGGGAATCCCGGCGCGATGGCCAGTCCCAGCAAGCCGCCTTCGCCATCGGTACCCTGCACGTTCGGGATGACCCCGAGGTTCTTCTTGGCGCCGGTGGCGGGATTGAGCGCGATGATGTCCTTCGCGTCGCGGCGGCTGTACAGCACCGTGCCGTTCGGGAGGGCCACCAGGCCCCAGGGAATATCCGTGTCCTGGGCCACCCTGGCCGTCGAGCAGATCACGTCGGTGCAGGCATTGCCCGAGGTGAGGGACACGGCGGCGCTGCGCGGCGAGACATTGCCCTGCGCATCCCGCGCGGCGACCGCGTACTGGTACGTCGTGTTGGCGGACAGCCCCGTGTCCGTGTACCCGAGCGTGCCGGACGCGCCGACCGCGATGCTGTTGCGGTAGATGTCATAGGCCGTCACGGCCACGTTGTCGGTGGAAGCGGTCCAGTTCAGGGTCACCGTGGTCCCGGCGACCGTGCCCCGCAAGCCCGTGGGAACGGAGGGAGGCTGGGTATCCGCCTGGCACTGCGGCACTTGTACCTGGAGCGAGGTACTGGCCTGCGAAACGTTGCCCGCCGCATCGCGGGCGTTGACGTAGATGCCCCAGCTGGCCCCCGCTGTCAGTGCCAGCTGGGCGGTGAGCGTGCTGGCGTTGACCGTGCCGAGGGCTTGCCCGTCCCGGTAGATGTCGTAGTAGGCCACGCCGACATTGTCGGTGGAGGCTTCCCACTTCAGCGTGGCCGAGCGGCAGGTGAGGGCGCTGATGGCCAGGCCGGAAGGCGGCGTCGGCGCTTCCGTGTCATCCGGTGGCGGCTCCGTGTCGCCGACGATCCATTGCTGGTGGGCGGTGGCTTCGCAGCGCCATGTGTCGATGCCGGTGGCATTGGCGGTCTCGCCGCCTTTCACGGTCAGGCACAGCCCCGATGCCGGATTGATGATGGTCCGGTCCGGCCGCAGCGTCCATTTCTGGTTGGCGCCGCCATGGCATGGATACGATTGAACGACCGCCTGGGGCTGGGTGCTGGCACCGCGGATATCCAGGCAGCGGGCGCCGTCGAACGTGCGCAGTTCACCTGCCGCGGTGAATTCCCATTGCTGGTTGGCGCCGCCGTGGCAGTCGAAGATGATGGCTGGCGTACGCGGCTCCTGGCTGCCCCGGGCGATGTCCAGGCAGCGCTGCGAGTCGGCGCTGATCAGCGTCGCCGATTCGCCCGCGTACGCTGGCGCGGCGCCCAGTATTCCCATGGCAACGGTGGCCTGCACCGCCACACGGCAATTGGCCTGGAGCCGCGGCGCAAAGCGGCGGCGCGTCCCCGCGAACGCAGGCTTCACCCGCGGCCCGAGTGAAGTTGAACCATTCGGAAAATGTCGCATTGCATGGATCCTCATGAATACTCGGGGCCCGGCGGGCCAGCCAAGGGCAGCATAATCCAAGCCCGGTACGGCCTCCGCACCGTTAGACACCGCCAGGGAAGCGAACCGATCTTGCGTCACGATCGTTAAGTCACAAGCGTTGCGTCACAAGCGTTACGTCACAAGCGTTAAGTCACAAGCGTTACGTAACAATCGTTGCGCAACAATACTTACGTAACAAACGCAGTTGCATGATCCGGATTATGCGTTATCATGTAACTCCATAAAGTACATAAGGAGCGATCATGTTCGATGCGATCATCGTTGGCGGCAGCTTCGCCGGCCTGTCCGCCGCACTTCAACTGGCTCGGGCGCGCCGCAGCGTGCTGCTGGTCGACGCAGGCCAGCCGCGCAACCGGTTCGCCGCCACCGCGCACGGCTTCCTGGGCCATGACGGCAAACCGCCGCAACAGATCCGCGCCGAAGCGCGCGAGCAGCTCGCGCGCTATCCCACCGTGACGTTCGCGGACGGATCGGCCACGGCCGCCACCCGGGCCGGCGCCGGCTTTGTCGTCGAGATCGAGGGCACCGGCGGCCAGCGCCAGGAGCATGGCCGCCGCCTCGTGCTGGCGACCGGCGTGCGCGATGAACTGCCCGACTTGCCCGGCCTGGCCGAGCGCTGGGGCAGTACCGTCATCCACTGCCCGTACTGCCACGGCTACGAGGTTGCCGGCAGCACGCTGGGCATCCTGGGCGGCGACGCGATGGCCGCGCACAAGGCCGCGCTGATTGCCGACTGGGGACCGGCGATCCTGTTCACACAGGGCGGCGAGGAGCCGGCAGCGGAGCAGGCCGCGCTGCTGGCGGCACGGGGTGTGGCGATCGAGCGCGTGCCGGTGGCCGCGCTGCTGGGGAACGCGCCGGACCTCGACGGCGTGCGTCTCGCCGATGGCCGCGTCGTCACGCTGGGCGCGCTGTTCGTGTCGCCAGGGGCGAAGCCGGCCAGCCCGCTGGCCGGGCAACTGGGCTGCGCATTCGACGAGGGCCCGTTCGGACCGTACGTGCGCGTCGATGAGCGCAAGCAGACCACCGTGCCCGGCGTGTTCGCGGCCGGTGACGCGGCGACGCCGATGCACAGCGCGACCCTGGCATCGGCCGCCGGCGTGCTGGCCGGCGTGCATGCGCACCAGTCGCTGGTGTTCGGCTAGCGCGGGGGGCGCGAGGAGCGTGGCTGGCGCGCGGATGCCAGCCGCTGGGCTGCTCGTCAATATCGTCGGCCGCCGCTGCGACAGCAACGCATGCCACCGGCCCGGTTGGCGAATCCGGATGACGAGGAGTGGCTGCTGTTGCAGGCGCAGTAGGCGAATGTCGGCTTCAGGGCGCCCTCCGCTGCGCGACCGGGTACCGAAGATCAGCAAGGCGATGCCGGAAGCCAGCATGGCCCAGGCGTCCGGTTCCTGAATGGCCGGCAGCGCAAACGACAGGTTATCGGCATAGCGATGGAGAATGAGACCGCCCTGGCAAGCGAGCATGGCCGCTTGGAGCAGTCACTTCTTCATCAGTAAGGCGTCGCAGGTGTCACAGCCGAACAGTTGCACGCTGCCATCCGGAAAAGTCATCCTTGCTGTGTTGCCAGCGCGAATTTCCCATTCCACTTGTCCCCGTGGCGACCGCGCCGCGCCGCGCACCCAGCATGGCAATGAATCGAACGCATCATGTAGCTGTTGTGGCGGCAATGTCCTGGCGCGGCCAAAGAAGTCCTCGACCTGGCGGGGAGTCAGCCTGAAATCCTTGCAAAACTCCCCGCCTTGATCCGCGCCGCTGGCGTGGATTTCAACATGAGACAACGCGACAGCACGTTCGTCCCGCACCGCGCCCGAACAGCCGGTAGCCAGTACCAATGCCAGCAGAGTGCCCAGGTAGCACCCGGAGGACATCATGGGTTGGTCCAGTTTGCGGTGCTGCCTTCGCTGGCTTGCTTGTAAGCTATCGAGCCGTGGCGATAAATATCGTCTGCGTCCAATACAAGCTTTGTTTCCAATACGCCGACGAGCCACGACAAGGAAGTGTTCTGGTCCTTGCTGACAGTCGCGTAGGTCTGCGATTTGGCGGAGAACTCGCCGACAATCTCGATCCCGAGTGAATCTTCGTTGATCGGATACCGGACAGGGTAAGCCTTGCCAGCTTCGTGCTGGCTCAGGCTCTTGATTCGTGCACTGTAGGATTCGCCTTTCTTGAACAGGAGGGCATTCACGGCTTTCAACGCATCGGTATCGCAGGCCTTCATTTCATTGCACCGCGAGCGGATGTTGCCGACGTGCCAGCACTTCTGGTCAATCCTTGCCGTTTGATAGATCGCGCCATCGGTATCGATCAAAAAATGTGCGCCATTCAATCCCGCATCGTAGCTGCTGAACGATGACTGCGCCGTCGCAGCGCCCGTCTGATGCACAACGATGGCGTTGACCCCAGCGAGAGTTCCCTTCTCGATTTTGCTGTTGACCTTGTCGGTCACCCTCGCGTGAATCAGCTTTCCACCCGACCAGACTATCTCGTCCGCCATGGACAGCTCCCTGTTCAATGATTCGTGGATCGGGCCGGATGCGAGGCAACGTGCCACGCTCGCGCAATTCAAGATAGGCACACGGGAGGGCTTGCACAAGAAAAAACCTGACGCCTGTCGTTATCGCGACAGACGCCGCAGGTGATTGCAAAAGCAGCCGCGGTGAGCTGGCGCTCGGCATCGCCATATAATCGACAGAAGAACAATTTCCTGTGTGCCGCCATGACCGGATTGCGCCGCCTGCCGCCCGCCGCCGCACTTGCCGCGCTCTTCTTCTGCATCCCCGCATCGGCCGGCGATACGATCGACGACCTGGCGGGCGACTACGGCCTGGCATCGTCGACCACCGTACCGGCCAGCGACTGGGGATATTCGAAAGGCCGCATCTCGATCCGGAAGCTGGACGACCGGCATGTGCTGATCCTGCTGGCCTGCGAGTGGAAGCGCGACCCGAAGGCCGTGTGCGGCGACCATTATTTTGCCCGGCAGCGCGATGGCGGCATCTATCTGCAGGACATGAATACCGGCTGGCTGCGGCTTTACTTCGATCCGGCGACACGCAGCCTGGCCATCATTTCACGGGGTGCCGATGCCCGGGAAAGCGTGCGCCGCGACATCTTCACGCCGACTTCGGCACCGCTCGGCGACCGTGCGCTGATCCGCCGCATGCAGCGCGAACAGCGCAGTGCCGGGCACCAGGAAAACCTGCGCGTGTTCGGCCATCACAGCCGGCGCGCCTACCTGAATAACCGCATCGAATTCCAGAGCACGCCGTGAGCCCGGCGTGCGTGTGGCCCAGTAAGCCGGACAGGCGCCGCGGCAGGGTTGCCCGTCAGCGGGGATACACGAACCCCGTCCGGATATCCATCGGCACCAGCCGCTGGCCATCGCGCACCGTCAGGCGCTGCGGCGGCTCATCCCCGGCCAGCGCGCGTGGCGCGACAGGCAAGCCTTCGCCCTTGCGCAGCAGCGCGTCGCAGCGCTCGTAGACATTCGGGCAGCCGGTGGCGCTCAGCAGCGCCTGCACAACCGCCACTTTCCACAGGTCGACGCCACCAGCGTTGAACTGGCACACCAGATATCCGGCAGTGCCGCCATAACCCTGCACCACGAGCCCCGGCAAGCCATCCTTGTCGCCATCGACCAGCAGCACCAGCGCCTGGGGATCCGCATTGCGCACGGCGGCGGCGCGGCGCGCCACGGCGGCCTGCACGCGCCGCTTCATCATCGCGTGGTCGACCGGTTCATCCTCGCGCAGGGTCCACACGCGGGCGGCGATCTGCGACTTGGCGTTATAGGCTGCCCGGGCCAGGAACTGGCGCGCCGACGATTGCACGATGGCCGTGGCGCCCGGCTTGTTCCGTTCCTGCGGCTTGCCGTCGACCTTCTCGATGGCGGAGGCATAAATGAACGGGTCGCCCGCCAGGAGGCTTTTTTCCTTGCCCTGCTTGATGGTGATGATGAGCATATGCAGCTTTCGTGTAAGGGGCGGGATGATACAGCATGCCGCGCGGATCGAAGCGGGATTGTCGGGCTGGAGCGCGGATTCCCACGGACGCGGTACGTAGCGATTGATTGCATCTTGCTAGCTGCTATCCCTGCAAAATTGCCCTGATTTGGCGAAATGCTCCGCACGTCCAATCATAAAAGTCGAGCACTTTCCAGCGTTTTCTTTAGTTAGACGACTACAGTAAACTTATTTACAACATCGATGCCGATTCCGTACCAATCGTGCCGACATGCTTGGAAAAAACGTGGCACGCTGTGCGTTATCGAACGATGCCAGACACTTTGCCGCCACGTGCCAAGGCAGCAAAGCGAAGCTAGTCATGCTGAACGGCCCATGCGCCCGGCCTGGGCCGTTATGCGATACCTGTCTCCTAACGCCGGGAATCAACCTGAGGAGCAAGAATCCCATGTATGTAGAAGACCAAACCACCGTATCTGCCGAGTTGGCGGAAGCATCGTCCGAAGTGTTCAGCGAATCGACGATCGAGAGCATCCTTGCCCTGATCAGCACGACGGAAGATCCCGAAATTGCCATCGATAACCTCAGCGCGGCCAATAACGCCGTGATCAATCCGGACGATGAAACCGAGCTGCTCTTCGTGGAGCTCACTGGCACCACGCCAACGACGGTCACCGTCACCGGCGATACGGAAGTGATCGTGTTCCAGGGAGGCGGCGGCGTGGAGGCAACCTTCAATTCGGTCGCCCCGGCGGGTGCGCGAGTCGAAGGCGAGATCATCCTTGGCGCGGGGCCGCAGGCGGCCGAAGGCGACGAGACGATCGAGCGGGTCATCGTGGGAACGGCGCAGGCGGATGAAATCACGATCCTGGATGACGTGGCCACCAAGGTCATCGCCGGCGATGGCGACACGATATTGGCGGGCGACGGACACACGGTGGTGGTCGCGGCGCAGGGCAGCAGCACGGTATTCGGCGGTGCCGACACGATGCTGCAGGCGGTCGGGAAGGATACCGACTTCACTGTCACGGCGGGAGACGGGTCCGTGACAATCGCCAATGCGACAACCGGGGTCGAGGTCGAGATATCGAATGCGCAGTACGTGATGCTCGACGATGGCGATGCCCTGATCTTCGCGGCGAACGAGGCGGAAGCGGCCGTGGCGAACCTGTACCAGGCGGTGCTGGGTCGAGCGGCGGACGCGGAAGGGCTTGATTTCTGGTTCGGCGCGCTACAGCAGGATCAGACGGTCGACGCGATCGCGCAAGGGTTCCTTAACTCCACGGAGTATGGCGACCCGGATCTGGACAACACCGAGTTCATCGCCGAGCTGTACCAGAACGCGCTGGGCCGAACGGCGGACACGTCAGGCGCGGCGTTCTGGGTGGCGGCGCTGGAGAGCGGGGCCTCGCGGGCCGGGGTGGTGGCCGAGTTTGCGAGAGTGGCGGCCAACCATGAAGAGTTGAACGAGCCAGGCGTGGTGGGTTCTGTCACCATCGTCGACAACATCATCAGTTGACGGTCGCTCGGCGCAGATGAAAGGGGGCTTCGGCCCCCTTTTTTTTGCTGGCCGAGACCGTGAGCACGGTCGATGGACGGCGCGGCACAGGCCCGCTGTAGCGGCAAGGTCTTTGCGAACGTCCGCGCGGCATGTACCGGCGGATGGTCCAGTACAGTAAGGCATGCCGCTGTACTGCCCGGGCGCGCGCGATTGCCCTACGATGGCGCTTCAACCAGGAGCCCACATGAAAACCATCGGCCTGATAGGCGGCATGAGCTGGCAATCGACGGTGCCGTACTACCGTGAAATCAACCAGGCGATACAGCGGCGCCTCGGCGGCCTGCATTCGGCAAGGATCGTGCTGTACAGCGTGGACTTCCACGAGATCGCGGCATTGCAGCATGCCGGCGAATGGGCTGCCGCGGGCGCCGCGCTGGCGGACGCGGCCACGGCGCTCGAGCGCGCCGGCGCGGACTTCATCGTGCTGTGCACGAACACCATGCATACGGTCAGCGATGCCATCACCGCCGCGGTCGGCATTCCGTTGCTGCATATCGCCGATCCGACAGCCGATGCCGTGGTGCGCGCCGGTGCGGGAACGGTTGGCCTGCTGGGTACGCGCTTCACGATGGAGCAACCGTTCTATCGGCAGCGGCTGGTCCGGCGCGGCCTGGAGGTACTGGTGCCGCCAGCCGATGAGCGCGAGCTGGTGCATCGCATCATCTACGAAGAACTCTGCCAGGGGCGCATCGAACCGGCTTCGCGCGAACTCTACCGCCGCGTGATGACGGGCCTGGCGGCGCGCGGCGCGCAGGCGATCATCCTGGGCTGTACCGAGATTTCCCTGCTCGTCAACGGAGACGATGCGGCCGTGCCGCTGTTCGATACCACCGCGCTGCACGGCGTCGCGGCCGCGGAGCGGGCCCTGCGGGACGGGGACTGAAGAGCGCGTTCAAGAGCGGCCGATGAAGGGCAGCTGCTGAAGGGCAGTTGTTGAAGGGGCACTGCTGAAGTGCAGATGCTGAAGGACAGTCGATCAAGGACAGCCGATCAAGGACAGCCGATCAAGGCCAGCTGCTGAAGGGCAAGCAACCGAAGGCCGCGACCGATGCACCCGTCATCGGTGGCAGCGCTGTGAGGCGGGCAGAGCGAGTTATGCGCCCCGCCTGGTACCGCGCCGCTGCGCGGGTTCGTCCAGCACGCGCCGGATCACCGGTGTCGGCACGCCATCGCGCGCCATCACCAGGGCGGCCTGGTAGCGGCTGATGTTCGGCATCAGGTCCACGGTGGCATCGACGGCTTCGGCCACCGGTTCGTTCGGCTGGGTGCGGCGTTCGTTTTGCATGGTTACCTCCGGTTGCCAGCTTACACTCGTCCGGCGCCGGCGGCCAGGACGTTACCGCTGTTTTCGCTGGCGCCGCGCCGCCAGCACGGCCAGCGGCAAGCCTGCCAGCAGCAGCGCCCATGTGCCTGGTTCGGGCGCGGGCGAAATGGCAAATGTCGTTTGCGCTGTCCAGTGGTATTCCCACTCCTCGGAATGTTCGGGCCGGAACGAATAGCGGTATTCGCGCTCGCCGGAAAAGTAGAAATGGCCGTCACGGATCCAGCCTTCCGGATCGCTGCTGTACTGGCCGGCGGTGAAGGACAATGCGCCGTCCCGGTAAGCGAAGGCTTCCGCGCCACAATGCCAGAACTCGTTGCTCTGGCTTTCGCACGCAACGAAATCGAAGCCGTCGACGATGAGCGAGGTGATTTCCGAGCGGACCAGCACACCGTCGGCATCGGCGTCCCAGCCATCGAAGCTGCCCGTCATCTTGCGGTCGGGCAGGAACTTCCCGGCCATCAAGTCATGGAAGCCCTGGTACTCGAAATGCCAGGTTTCGGCCTGGCCGGGAATGGCGCAGGCCGCCAGGACAACACAGAGGAATGTTCTCGACATGGCGGCCTCCCGAAATATCGCAAGGCTTCCAGTCTACGAGCAAGTGCGGTGCGATGGTCCCGGCAGTAGCAGCGATTTGTGGAAGCTCAATGCCCCGGTCAGGGATGCAGCAGGCCGGCGGTGCTGGGTGCGGGGCCCAATGGTCCGGAGCGCAGCTGCGTCAGTTCCGGCAGGTGATCGGTCACGAAGCGCGCCAGCGGCTCGCCCAGCAGCAGGCCGCACAGCCCGACCGCGGCGATGACGCCCATCGCCAGCGCGATCGACATCACGAAGCGGCGGTTCGGTACCCGCAGCACAAAAGGCAGGTTGATCGCCACGCTCGCCAGCGAAGCGAGAATGGCGCCGGTGGCGGCCACGTCCAGCTCAAGCTTGCCTTCGGCCGCCAGGCTCGCCGCCGCCGCCACCGCGCTGGCACTCGACACGGTGCCGCCCAGCGCACTGACGACATAGAAGCCCACGTTGCCGAAGTATTTTTGCGTCAGCACGCCGACGATGTGCAGCAGCAGGAAAACCAGGCCGTACTTCAGTGCGCTCCACAGCGAAAACGGCAGCACGATCTGGTTTTCCTGCCCGTCGGCGGGCAGCTGGACGTCCGGCGTCGCCGGGTGGCGCCGCACGAACACGAAAAAGGCCGTGGCCGCCAGCATGCCCGCGAAGGCACCGATCCCCGCCACGGCCACGGCCGGGGCCAGCAGGGCAAGAATCACGGCATTGCGCATCACCATCGCCACGGTTGCCAGCAAGATGCCACGGTAGGCCGCCGCCGCCACCGCGCCCACCGCGCCGCCGCTGACGCGCGAGGCCAGTTCGTTGACGGTCACGCTGCTGTTCACCAGGCCGCCGAGGAAGCCGGCGATCGCCACGCCGCGCGCGCCGAAGGCCTTCCACAGCACGTAGTTGACGAATCCGATGCCGGCGATCAGGATCACGGTCGCCCAGGCGGCGCGCGGCTGGATCAGGCCCATGGGCCCGATGCTGCCGGTCGGCAGCGCCGGATAGATGACGATCGCCAGGATCGCCAGCAGCAGCGCCGAGCGCAGTTCGCGCTCGGTGAGCCCGATCGAGAAGCCTTGCAGGATATCCTTCCACGCCAGCAGCGCGGTGGACGACACCATGATGGCCGCGGGCGTCAGCGTGTGGCCCTTGCCGCACATGATGCCGGCGATGCAGGTCACCAGCATGGCGGCGGAAGTCGTCAGCTCGGTGCCTTCGTGGGTGCGCATGTCCTGCAGGTTCAGGAAGATCGTCAGCAGACCGGTCAGGCACAGCACGATGTAGGCGTACATATCGCCGAGCGATGCGCCTACCGCGCCCAGTACGGCAATAAAGCCGAAGGTGCGCAAGCCCGCTTCCTTCTTGCGGCGTTCGCGTTCCAGGCCGATCAGCAGGCCGAGCGCCAGCGCCAGCGCGAAGCGCGTCAGCATTTCGAGGTAGGGCCAATCGGTGACAGGGTGAATGACCCCTGGCGCGGCCGGCAGCGCGGAAATCAAACTCATGAGCCGACTGTACCGCCGAACGCGGCGCGCCGCCCACACATTTTGGAGCGCGGCAATGCTGTGCGGCGAAAAAACGCGTTGGGCTAAGATGAATATTCGGATAACACAGGAGGCATCATGCAAAACGACGACAAGGAACGGCTCCAGCAGCCGCCGATCCATACGCACCTGCCGGACACGGTGCCGCCCGAGGACGTGAAGAAAATCGTCGGCGACGCGGTACCGCACGGCGCCGACTACAACCTGCCGCCGCCAGCGGGCGCCGGCAAATCGATGGGCAGCGGTCTCGATGACTCGGTGGGCGGCCCGACGATGGGCGCCGACCCGGCACCGCGCGGCCAGGCAGCCACCACGCGCGACCAGGACAGCCGCGCCGTCGACCAGCACATGGGCAACCTGCAACAGGGCAGCCAGCAGCTGGGTGGCCAGCAGCAGGGGAATCAGCAGCAAGGCAACCCGCAGCAGGGCAATCAGCAGCAGGGCAATCAGCAGCAGGGCAATCCGCAGCAGGGCAATCAGCAGCAGGGCAATCAGCAGCAAGGCAACCCGCAGCAGGGCAATCAGCAGCAAGGCAACCCGCAGCAGGGCGGCCAGGGTAGTAGCGCGGGGGGCCGTTCGGACAGCGCGTCCGGAGGCAGCCAGTCGGGGTCGCCCGGCAATACCCAGCGCGCAACGGAGCAAGGCGGAGCGCGTTCCGAAGGCTTGCTGCCTGCCGGCGGCGAGGCTGACGGGCGGTTCGAGGTGGGCGAGGAAGTCAGCTTCGACCAGCAATCCGACCAGGCGCGCAAGGTCGGCAGCATGGACGAGACGGCGAAAGGACCGCACGGCGAGAAGCTGTCCGATGCGGTGGCCGGTACGCTGGGCAAGGACAGAGACAAGACCTGATCATTGGCCGATCGTTGAAATTCCAATGCGTGGGCAATCGGCTGGCTGAAACGCCGGCCGATTGCCCGCACGCGCATTGCGAAAAACACATTGCGCACATTTTTCGCCGCGACTTTTAAGCTGTATCAAATCTCCTGCTGAGCATTCCCCCGGGTCCCCTGCCTATACTGCGGAGTATTGCGCAACGCAACGTGTGTTGCCTAAGAAAAAGGGGACTTTCCATGCATCAGGATCCGCTGTTAGCCAGCATTGGTGGCATGCTGCGCCGCTTCAGGCGCGCCGAGGCGTGGTTACGCAAGGCCGGGCTGCCGGTGCTGCTGGCGCGCTTGCCCGTATGGCTGCTGTGCCTGCAATATTGCATCATGATGCGCGGCAAGACGGTGCGCATCACCCGCGTTTCCCAGCGCATCGGGCGCTGGCTTGAAACGATCACCGATCTGTCCCGGCATGAAACCGCGCGGACCGAACTGCTCGACATGGATGGCGGCATGCGCAACGATATCGAGTCGACCAAGCGAACCCTGCTGCTGCTGCGCGATCTGTGCGTGGACATGGGCGGCATGTTCGACAGCATCGGCTTCCACTCCAGGGTCCTGGACCGCACGCAGGAAACCTTCCTCGCCATCGTCGACGAATCCTGCCTCACCGCCACGACGCTGCAGCGTGCGCTGGTCATGCACGATACGCGCGCACTCGCGCTGCTGCGCGAAATGCATGAGGCGGAACACGGACCCGGTGCGATTGGCGCCGATAGGGAAGGAGCCAACAGGGATGGCGCCGATAGGGATGGCGCCGATAGGGATGGCGCCGATAGGGATGGAGCCGATAAGGATGGGACCGATGCAGGTGTCGATGCAGGTGCGCCGCCGCAAGCGGGGCCGTACCGGGATATCGGCGTAGTGGCCAAGGCCTGATGCACGGTGATGGCAACCCGGCCATCACGCCAGGCACGATGTCCGGGCAGGACTTCCAGGAGCGGTGCCCGGCTGCATCCGCCGCTAGTCAAGGCCGTGTTTCAGCCTGCACCGCCTGTCCAGCCAGCCCGCGCCGCTTTCCCAGCCAATACCGCTTGTCCAGCCTGCATCGCCTTCATGGCTGCATTGCCATCAGCCCGCACTGCCTTCAAGTCCGCATTGCCTTCGAGTCCGCACTGCCTTCAGCCCGCATTGCCTTCCACCCGGCATCCGCTGCCCAGCTCCTCCGGCGTCCCACTTTTTCTCACAGCCACTGTCAAGTCACGCCGGGACGTGGCCACCGGCACGGCTGCCGGCTGCGCTGCGGCACATGGAACGCGGCGGGTGAAGAGGTGCCGCCGCGTGCCCCAGTGCGCTGGCCACGTCCGCCGTGAGCGGTTGTCGCCGCACAGTCGTGGCCACTGTGCGACACTGCACAGATCGATTACTGTGCTTTGGACAAGATCAACAGCCAGCGGCCGAACAACAGGATCTCGATATGGCCCGGCTGCACGCCGGTATCGCATTCGATGATCGGGTTGACCGCGTAGAAGCGCTTGCGGAAGTCGCGGCAGACCAGCATCTCGCGCTTGCCGAAGCGCACCAGGAAAGACGTTGGAGCGTACTCGAGGCCGAAACGCGATTCGAAACGCGAAGGGAGACGGCGAGGGTCGTAGTCGATGGTTGCCATGACAGTGTTCCTTATCGAAAAAGGATCAAACAAGAAGTTCGCAGTGCCAGCCGCACGCCAGGGGATGCCACGTAGAGCTTCTAAGCTGCTGTTAAGCCGCTGCAGGGAAGCTACATGGACGCCTGGCCACCGTACGCTGGCGGTGCCTGGAGCACGCGGAAAGCATCCCTGGGCGAGGTCTGCAAGGATCTGCCGGACCGGTCCTGGAGGCGCTTACCGAGTGCTGCCTACTGGATAGAAGCTTAACATAACTACTGTACAAAAACACAGGACTGTATGAAAAAACAGGTTTTTTGTTCACCCGTTGCAAAAGTGCGAAAACGATGAACCAGACCATGTACTCCAGGCTGCTGCGCTTCCTCGCAGCGCGTCTCACGCCCGGCGGCGAATTCGGCCTGCACCTGACGGCAGGGCTGGCGCTGCTGGTCTCCGCCGTGGCGATGTTCCGCGAAATTGCCGAAGCCGTCGGCGAGCAGGACGATGTCGCCCGCTTCGATGTCCACCTGGCCGAGTGGTTCAATACCCACGCGTTCGAACCGCTGACCACCATCATGCTGGCCATCACGCATTCTCACGGCATCGTCGGCATGTCGATCGCGTCGAGCCTGCTCGCACTGTGGTTCTGGCGCAGGAAGGCACAGTACTGGCTGCTGTGCGTCGTCATCGCGGCACCCGGCGGCATGCTGATCAACGTGCTGCTGAAGAACGTGTATGCGCGGCCGCGGCCCATGTTCGAGGAACCGCTCCTCACGCTGGCCACCTACAGTTTCCCCAGCGGCCACACGGCCGCCTCCACGCTGTTCTACGGCCTCATCGCCAGCTATATCGTCACCACGTCGCCCAGCTGGCGGCGGCGCTGCACGGCGATGGTGGCCGCCGCCATCATGGTGCTGCTGGTGGCATTCAGCCGCGTCTACCTGGGTGCGCATTATGTCTCCGACGTGCTGGGCGCGATGGCCTACAGCGCGGGCTGGCTGGCGGTCTGCATCGCCGCCGTGTCCACGCTGCGCCGCCGCCGCCTGGCACGCAGGGACGAGTGATGGCCCGGGCCATCGTGATCGTCAACGGTGGGGCGGGGCAGGGCCATGACGGCGAACGGGTCGCGGCGCTGCGCGACAAGTTCGCGGCCGTGGATATCGAAGCCGACGTGACACTGGCCGGCAGCGGCGAGGAGATGACCGGCGCGGCGCGCGAGGCGCTCGACAGCGGCATCCGCCTGGTGGTGGCTGGTGGTGGCGACGGCACCATGAATGCCGTGGCCTCGGTGCTGGCCGGCAGCGACGCCACTTTCGGCGTGCTGCCGATGGGCACGCTGAACCATTTCGCCAGGGACCTGAACATCCCGCTGGCGCTGGACGATGCCATCGCCAACATCGCCCAGGGCCGGCCGATGGCCGTCGACGTGGGGGAGGTCAACGGCCGCATCTTCCTGAACAATTCCAGCCTGGGCCTGTATCCGGACATCGTGCGCGACCGCGTCAAGCAGCAGCGCCGGCTCGGCCGCGGCAAGTGGCTGGCGTTCTGCTGGGCCAGCCTGGCAGCCCTGCACCGCTACCCGTTCCTCAGCCTGCGGCTGCACGTGCACGGTGACGAACATGCGCGGCGCACCCCTTTTGTCTTCATCGGCAATAATGCCTACACGATGCAGGGCTTCAATATTGGCGAGCGCACGCGGCTCGACTGCGGCCACCTGAGCCTGTACGTGGCGCAGCGGCCCACGCGCTTCGGCCTGGTGCGCCTGGCGTGCCACGCGCTGGCCGGCAAGCTGGCGCAGGCCCGCGATTTCGACGTGCTGCTGGCCGACGAGCTCACCATCGATACCCGGCGCAAACTGGTGCGCGTCGCCACCGATGGCGAAGTGACGCTGATGGCGCCCCCGCTCAATTACCGTTCGCGCCCCGGCGCGCTGACGGTCATGGTACCCCGCTAGGAGAAAGCATGCGAATCATCGTGCACCTGTCCGACATTCATTTTGGCCGCGTCGACGAGCGGCTGCTCGCGCCGCTGCGCGCCACGGTCGAGGCGGTGCAGCCGCATGTCGTGGTGGTCTCGGGCGACCTCACGCAGCGCGCCCGCAGCGAACAGTTCAAGCAGGCCAGGGCCTGGCTCGACACGCTGCCGCAACCGCAGATCGTGGTGCCCGGCAACCACGACATCCCGCTGTACAACGTGGCGGCACGCTTCCTGGCGCCGCTGACGAAGTACCGCCGCTACATCACGCCGAACCTCGCGCCCGAATACGTCGACGAGGAGATCGCCGTGATGGGCCTGAACACCGCGCGCTCGCTGACGATCAAGGATGGCCGCGTCAACCGCGAGCAGGTGGAACGGCTGCAGGAAAGGATGGCGAAGGTGGCTGCGAACGTGACGCGCGTCGTCGTCACGCACCACCCGTTCGACCTGCCCGAATCGTTCAACGAGGACGACCTGGTCGACCGGGCGCCGATGGCGATGGAAGCGTTCTCGAAATGCGGCGTGGACCTGCTGCTGGCCGGGCACCTGCATGCCAGCCATTCCGGCAACAGCGCCCGGCGCTACAAGATCGCCGGCTATTCCGCGCTGGTGGTGCAGGCCGGCACGGCCACGTCCACGCGGGGCAGGGGAGAAACCAACTCGTTCAACGTGCTGCGCATCGAGGGCGATGAAATCCAGGTCGAGCGCTACGGCTGGAAGGATGAAACGGCCGCGTTCGAGGTGGCCACGATCGAGATCTTCCGCCGCGACGGCAATACCTGGCAACCGCTGGGCACCGCCCCGGACATGCCGGAAGCGATCACCAGCGACGAAACGGTGGCGCCGCAGACCGTCAGCGGCTGAGGGCGGGGAAGTGCTGGTTATCGTGCCGCCGGCTGGTGTCCGATTCCGCTCAGGAAGGCCTACCCCAAGTGCAGACTCCGGGGTCAGACCCGGCGGGTCTGACCCCAGCACTTCGCCGTTGGGGTAGATGCATGCACTGGTAGGGCTACAGCCAGTAATCCCACACCTTCGAGGCGAACTCCTTCATCCGGTTCAGCAGGGGCCGCGCACGCCACGCGGTCAGCGTGACCTCGGTGGAATTCTTGACGTCGTCGCGGAAGGCCGCTTCCATTTCCTTGCCGAAGGCGTCGCCCAGCACGATCACGTTCACCTCGGCGTTGTGCTGGAAGCTGCGGCGGTCGATATTGGCCGAGCCCACGGTGGACCACACGCCGTCGATCACCATGGTCTTGGCATGCAGCACCGCCAGCTTCAGTTCGTAGATCTGCACGCCCGCCGCGAGCAGCCGGTCGTAGAACGCGCGGCCGGCGTGGAACACCATGCCGCTGTCGGAAACGCTCGGCAGCACGATGCGCACCTTCACGCCCCGTTTCGCGGCATCGACCAGCGCCTGCAGCGTCTGCTCGTCGGGCACGAAATAGGCGCAGGTGATGTGGATCGACTTCTTCGATTCCTGGATCGCCAGCAGCATCGCCTTGTAGATCTCGTACTGTCCGCCCGGTTCGCTGCCGAGCACGCGCATCAGCTTGTCCCCGGCGATCACCGGGGTGGGGAAGTAGTCGGCCTCGCGCAGGTCGTCCGCATCCTGCCCGGTCCAGTGCTGGATGAACAGCCACTGCATTGCCTGCACGGCGGGGCCCTCGATGCGCACGTGCGTATCGCGCCAGCCTACGTCCTTGGCGTTGCGCGGCCGGCTCTTCGAGCGGAACGGCGAGCTCTTCGAATAGGTATCGCTGATGTTGATGCCGCCCGTGAAGCCGATCTTGCCATCCACGATGAGCATCTTGCGGTGGTCGCGGTTGTTCACCTTCCAGCCGTTGCCGCGCACCTTGGCCGGGTTGACGGGGTTGTAGGCGATCAGGTGGACACCGGCGGCGCGCATGCGGTCGAAGAAGGCCTGGGGCACCATCAGCGTGCCCACGCTGTCGTAGATGATGTTGACCGTCACGCCCGACTTCTGCTTGGCGATCAGCAGGTCGGCGAACTTGTCGCCCATCTCGTCCTGGTCGAAGATGTAGGTCTCGAAGTTGATGTGGTTCTTCGCCCCCTCGATGGCCTTCATCATCTCGGCCATCGTCACGGGGCCGTCGAACAGCAGTTTCACCTGGTTGCCGGCGATCAGCGGCACGCCGGTGGCGGCTTCCTCGAGGGCGGCCTGGGCTTTCAGGTCGAGCGTGTTCTTCGACCAGCGCTTGGCCAGCAGTGCCTTGGCGCGGGCCGGCGACAGCTCGCCGTTGACGGACTTGACGACCGGTACCGCCGAAGCGGCTTCCTTGGTCTTGTCGGGATCGACGGCCGGCAGCGACGCGCAGGCCGCCAGGCACCATCCGGCCAGAAGCACCGCCAGCGAGCGGCGCGGATTCCAGTGTTTCATTTCAACTCCTTGGTGCCAAAGAAAAAGTCCACCGGCGACTTCCACAGCCGGCTGCCCAGCGCCCGCAGCAGCAGGAAGCCGTGCTCGAACGGGATGCGGCGCGCGCGCAGCGCCACCCACAGCGCAAGACCGAAACTGACCAGCAGGTTGACGGCCCCGATCGCCAGGAAACCGGTAACGGATGTCACGACCAGTTGCCAGCTCACATTGTGATCCAGCGCGACCAGGGCTGTCGCGAAATTGGCCGAGGAGAAAGTAACGTGGCGGATATCGATCGGCAGCCCCAGCAGCAGGCCCAGGGCGCTGGCCATGCCCAGCATGATGCCGAAGAAGAAATTGCCCATCAGGCTGCCCAGGTTGTTTTCCAGGTAGCGGCCCAGGCGGATCGTGCGCTCGGCGCCCAGCAGGTCGTTCAAGCCGCGCAGCTGGGCGATCCGGCGGCCCCAGCGGGTGTACAGGGCCTGGTTGTCGTAATAGCCGGACACCAGCCCCGCCAGGAACAGGCACACGCCGGCGATCGCCGCATAGAACAGGGCCGGCGTATGGATGGGATCGATGTCGTGCAGCAGGTGCATCGCCTTGCCCTGGCTGACCAGGTGCTCGCCGGTCAGTTGCAGCCAGCCCCAGGCGATCACCCAGGCGGTCGGCAGGCAGGTGGCGATGTTGCCGAGTACGGCCGTGACCTGGGTGCGGAATACCTTGGTGATCAGCTCGGCCAGGCTGTCCGGATCGATGTGGCGGCCGTCGCGGCTTTGCAGGCTGGCGGCGATGTGCGACGCCGTCATCGCCGGCTGCTTGGTCGCCACCGTGAAATGCAGCAGGTGGATCAGCACGAAGCCCAGCGAGTAATTCATCGAGAACAGGAACGCTTCCACCAGCGGCGCCGCGCGCAGCGTGCCCAGCAGGATCTTGAACAGGGCCATGAAGCCGACGATCACGCCGGCACCCGCCGCGGACAGGAACATGCCGCCCAGCGCGCGCCGGTTCTCGGCGATGTAGTGCTCGCCCGTGCGGCTGGCGTTTTCCGTCACGTTGCGGGCCAGCAGGTGGATATTGTCGCGGAACAGGTCGCGCACCGTGTACTTGTTGTTGTGCGCCTCGATCAGTTCCAGCGCCAGCGCCAGCGTGGCGGCACGGCGCTGGGCCTGCCGGGTGACGGGCACGCGCTGCGGCTGGGTGCCCACCGTGCCCGTCACCAGGTTGACGGACGGTTCGGCACGCAGTTCTCCCGATACGTCGACCAGGAACAGCAGCTTGCGCAGCCGGTCGATGCTCTGGGTGAGCGTCACCAGCAGGTAGGTGAGGGCGATGGTGGTGCCCTGCACCAGGGCCTTGCGGCGGATGCGGGCGATCACGCTGTCGCACTGGTCCAGCATCACCAGCAGGTGCTTCGGATCGTCGAGCTCGATGTCCTCGCCGGCCATCAGGCGCGCGTAGCCGTCCAGGTAGTGCAGTACTTCGCGGTTCTGCACCAGGAACGGCGATTCGAACTCTTCCATCTCGGTGTGGAAATTGGTCAGCTTCGGTTCCAGCCCCACCGCCGCCACGCGGTACGACAGGGTGCGGATCGCTTCCAGCATCCCCGGCAGCATCACCTTGCGATCGCGCCGGTGGAACACCGTGTCGAACAGGTCGAGCCAGTCCAGCGAGGGCACCGCGCTGATCCATTGCCAGTCGCTCTGCTTGTAGAACACCTGGTCCAGCAAGTCCGCCAGGTATTCGTCGCCCAGCGCGGGCGGCAGCATGCGGTAGGCGATACGGCGCTTCAGTTCGGTGAAGAAGCCGTCGTTCGACAGCACGCCCACTTCCGTATACAGGCTGGCGTGGCGGCGCGCCTGCAGCAGGCGCAGCACATAGGCGCGCAACTGGCGGGCGTGTTCCGGGTTACCGCGCAGCAGCTGGGTAAGGGTGCGGACATTGGCGGCGGCACGGATGTAGTTGCCGCGGCGGCGCGGGCGCAACTCGGCAACGAGCGCGACCAGTGCGGCCACCCCCGTGGTGTGTTCATCGATGCTGTCGAGGATGGCAAGCATGGGGCACTTGGTGAGGAAAGTCCGCAGTATACCGCTCAGCCATATCTCGTCTGTACGCTAGCGAACCCAAGCCCCGGCTGTGGTTTCCCGGGCGTGGCGTGGGTGAGTCATTTCCTTGTAACAACTTCATGTGCTCTGCAGTTTTTGATTCACTTTCACCGTGCAGGGGTATATGGTTGAACTACGAGTCCTAGTTTGTGAACCTCCGCACAGAGAGGCGGTGCAGGTCGGCGATAAACTTGCATCAAGCTTTAGGTACAAAGCACGCAAGGTGGCGGGGCCGAGCCAATCGGTCGTTGGACTTGACCTAGAGACGAATCATGAATACCAAGCTGATGGCGCTGGCCTGCCTGTTCCCGATGGCGGCGCTGGCGCAGGAATCCTCTTCGATCCGCGTGTATGGCGTGCTCGATGCCGGTGCCGTGTCCGAACACGATTGCCCGAACGGCGACTGCCCCAGCACGAAGATCTCCCCGGGTGTCTCCACCGGCTCGGTGCTCGGTTTCTCCGGCCAGGAAGACCTCGGCAACAACACGCGCGCCATCTTCACGCTGGAAGCGGGCGTGCGCAACGATACCGGCCAGTCCGACCAGGGCGGCCGCCTGTTCGGCAGCCAGGCCTACGTGGGCCTGGCCAATCGCTGGGGCGCGCTGACAGTGGGGCGGCAATACGACGTCGGCTATGAAACGCTGGTCGAAGTGGCCGACCCGTTCCGCACCGGCACCGCCGGCACGGCGACGAACCTGATCGGCAACGGCACGAAGCGTTCCGACAACTCCATCAAATACCGTTCCAGCAAGTTCCGCGGCTTCTCCGCCAGCGCGATCTACAGTTTCGGCGAGTCGGCGTTCAGCACTACGCGCAACCGCGCCTATGGCGCCACCATCGGCTACGAAGGCGGCCTGTTCACGCTGCGCGCGGCGCACCAGCGCAAGAACAACTTCCTGCAGGGCGCAGGCGCCACGACGCCGGTGGACCTGTCGGCGCGCAATTCGATCATCGCGGCCAACATGCACATCTCGAAGGCGGCCACGCTCTACACGGCCTACGCCGTCAACAAGGGTGTCGGCAGCTCGCCGTGGGACCAGGACAATCCATATGGCGCGCTGGTGCTGGCATCGCCCTCCACGCGCAGCAACGACGCGCTGGCCGGCGTGTCGTATTCGGCCGGTCCCGCCACGTTCATGGTGTCGTACATCCGCAAGGACGACCGCACGCTGGCCAACCAGGATGCCAACCAGGTGGCGGTCGGCATGACGTATTCGATGTCGAAGCGCACCGCGTTCTATGCCGCCTACGCGAAGATCAAGGATGAGAACAACGCGCCTTACCGGGTCGGCAACTTCAGCGAACAAGGCAAGGGGCGCAGCGCCTTCAACGTGGGGTTGCGGCACGCGTTCTGACGGATGGGGAGGACACTGGTGTCGGACACCGATCTCACCCCAAGTGCAAATTCAGGGGTCAGACCCGGCGGGTCTGACCCCTGCCCTTCGCTGTTGGGGTGAGTGCATGCGCTTTCAATCTGCCGTATGAGACTCAACTCAACGGCAACAGTGTCCGACACCATTAGTGTCTGACACCATTTCTGGATGAAGCGCCCGAAAAGAGTGTCAGATACCGTGCTCATGCGGAGAGGTGTGAGTCGCGGGCAAGACGCAGACAACGGCGGCCAGTGCGCCGCCATGATGTCACTGCACCGGCGGGGTACTTCCGCAATCCGCGGACAGCCAGCGCCCGGCGCTTTCCACCGTCATTTGCTGCGCCTGGCCCTGCACGGTGCTGTCCACGTTCATGCGCATCGAATAGCCGCTGTCGCCTTCGAAGATCACCTGGCCGGTGCCGGACGAGGGCGGCCGGGTGCACTTGAAGGCGATGTTCAGGCCGCCGGGCACGGGTGTCTGCGTGGTGCTGCACTGGCCCGGCTGGCCCGATGGCAGCCGTGGATTGGCGGCCTGTTCCTTCGACAGGCAGAAGTTCACCTTCACGCCACCGCCCTCGGCCAGCTGCATCGTCACGCCATGCTGGGCCAGCATCTGGTCGATGGCGCGGCGCTGCTCGGGTGGCAGCCCGGCCATCTGCTGCTGCGCCATTGCCAGCGCCTGCATCGTTTCGGGCGAAGCGGCGGCGACCTTGCTGGTCATTTCCCACAGCCCCGGTTTCAGCGCGGCGCCATGGGCCGCCTGCGCGCAGGCGGCGGCGAACACCACGGCAAGCAGGCGTGACGATGTCATCGTGGCCTCCGGGGTCAGGAACGCGGTGCCGGTTCGGCCACGTAGATTTCCACGCGGCGGTTGCGGGCACGGCCGCTGTTGTCGTCGTTCGACGCGATCGGTTCGCGGGCACCGCGGCCTTCGACCACCACGCGCGTGGGCGATACGCCGCGCGAGGCGAGGTAGTCGCGGGTGTGCGAGGCGCGTTCGACGGACAGCGGCTGGTTGACAGAATCGGAACCCGTGCTGTCGGTATGGCCGATGATCGTTACCGTGGTCGCCGGATTTTCCTTCAGCGTGGTGGCGAAGCGGTCCAGGATCGGGCGGAAGTTGTCCTTGATGTCGGCACGGTTGGTGTCGAACGAGATATCGCTCGGGATCTCCATGCGCAGGCGGTTGTCGGCGGTCTGCGAGACTTGCACGCCGGTGCCCGCGGTCGCCTGTTCCATCGCCTGCTTCTGGCTTTCCATCCGTTTCGACCAGATGTTGCCGACCACCGCGCCAGCGGCCGCGCCCAGCACGGCGCCGCCGGCGGCACGGCCGCCGCCACCGCCACCGGTGGTGGCACCCAGGATGGCGCCCAGCCCGGCACCGACGCCGGCACCCGTGGCGGTGCCGCGATCCGTCGAATCCATGTTGGCGCAACCCGTGGCGCCAACGGTCATTGCGGCGGCCACGGCGACAGCCACGGCCTTGCGCATTGCATAGGGAATATTCATGATGTTCTGTCCTCCTTGTCAGTGCATTCTAGACCCATCGAGCCGGGCCATAAAAACAAGGCGGCGCTGCAGTCGAATGCAGCGCCGCCGCGGTGCCCGTCAACGCTACAGGCCTCGTCCGCTGATCAGGCGCAGCAGGATCATGATGACGGCGACCACCAGCAGGATATGGATGAAGCCGCCGATGGTGTAGGAGGTCACCAGGCCCAGCAGCCAAAGGATGATAAGTACTACAGCAATGGTATAAAGCATGATCGTGTCCTCTCGTCTCGGGTTTATATGTCCGGCGTTAGCCGTCATGGGTTTCAGTATGCGACCGGGCGGTAAGCGCTTCTGTACGGTGCCGTACGAAGTTTGTCATTTTTTCATTGCGCCGGGCGGCGCCACCCAGCCCAGCAGGCCAAGCAGGCCGGTCACGCCGAGCAGGCCGGCCAGCAGGCCACCCGTCAGCAGTACCAGCGCTAAGACTTCGGGCGCGCCGCCTTCCACTGCCTGTCTCCCGGCATCCAGTTCCAGGTACGCGATCCGCGCCAGCAGCAAGCCTGCGGCGATCAGCCAGCCCCACAGCATCCTGTTCATGTGTCCTCCCGCGCGCCCCCATGGCGCATGACTTATTGTCGGGTTCACTCATCAGGAGGCTCTGTTCGCTGGCAGACAGAACGAAAAAAAGCCCCGCGCGGTGGCGGGGCTGCAACAGGACAGAAACGGATCAGCGCGACTGCAGCTGACCCTCGACCACCTTGACCTGGTCGCCGCCACGCCACACGGGCGAATCGGTGTAGAAGGTGCGCAGTTCGCCATCCTGCATGCGCACCACGACTTCGTAATTGCGCTTGCCTTTCAGGTTGCCTTCGACCTGGTTGCCGATCACGGCGCCACCCACGGCGCCGGCCACCGTGGCCAGGTCGCGGCCGCGGCCATCGCCCACCTGGCGGCCCAGCAGCCCGCCGACCACGGCGCCGCCGGCGGCACCGAGGCCACTGCCTTCGCCGCGGGTCTTGCCATCCTTGACCGATTCCACGGTGCCGCATTCCCGGCATGCCGTTGCCGCGCGCTGCGGTTCCTGTGCCTTGTCTTCGGCGCGCTCGCGTTCACGTTCGCGCTGCAACGCCTTGTCGCGCACCGGGGCCGCGACGCGCTCTTCCTGGGCCGGTACCACCGGCGCCGGCACCGAACCGCCGCTGCTGCCGCTGGCCGAATTGCCGGAGGTCGACACGTTGCCCGCGGGACCGCCGTTGATGGTGCCCGCGCCGGCCGCATAGTGGCTCGACTGGGTGGCCGGGGTGGCCGGCGCGACGGGCGCCGTGGCCAGCTGTTCGGCGGGCGGCGTCATCAGTTCGCCGGGCCGGCCGGCGTGCTTGTTCGACGGCAGCCAGCCCATCAGGGCGGCGATGCCGACACCGGCGAACAGGATCAGCACGATGGCCACGATGATGGCGAAGGCAGGCTTGTTCTGCTTGGTGGGAGGGGTGCTGGGGTGATTCATGTCGAGTCCTTTTTTGTGTGTGGCGGCCATTGCTGGCACGGTGAAACGATTGTCCTGCCGCACCGGCGGGTGTTCCGTGCGTCACCGTACATACACCCCTGTAAGGAATCGTTAACCTCGTTACAAGATGTGCACATGCCAACCGATCAGACCAACATGAACCTGAATTTTGACACCGCGCACAGCAATCCCGCACTGCCCCCACCGGTGAGCAATCGCCTGCTGGCGAGCCTGCCGGAAGAAGACCTGGCGCAGATCGAGGCCCTGTGCGAAACGGTGGAAGCCGACGTGGGCGAAGTGCTGTACGAGCCGGGACGCCCGATCGCCTCCATTTATTTTCCCATCGATGCGCTGGTCTCGCTGCTGGCCGTCGCGGAAGGCCGCATGACGCTCGAAGTGGGCTCGGTGGGCCGCGAGGGCATGCTCGGCGCCTCGGTGGCGCTGGGCCACCGGCAGGCGCAGGTACGCGCCGTGGTGCAGCGCGCCGGTACCGTGCTGCGCATGCGCGCCGAGGACTTCCGCGCCGAATTCACCCGCATGGAATCGCTGCAGCACCTGCTGCACCGCTATACCGATACGCTGCTGGCGCAGGCGATCCAGATCGCCGTGTGCAGCCGCTTCCACGTGCTGGAAGCACGGCTGGCGCGCTCGCTGCTGATTACGCGCGACCGCCTGCAGTCGGAGAAATTCCACCTCACGCACGAGTTCCTCGCCCATGCGCTCGGCGTGCGGCGCGTCGGCGTCACCAAGGCCGCCAGCGCGCTGCAGAACCAGAAGCTGATCACCTACAGCCGCGGCAATATCGAGATCCTCGATTCCACCGGACTGGAAGCCGTGTCCTGCCGCTGCTATGAACTGGTGAAGGAAAACGGCGCGATCGGCATGGGCACGGTATTCGTCTAGCACGCCAGCGTTGGAACGCCAGGCGCCTAGAACTCCAGGTCGCGCGCCGTGAACAGGCGTGGCGGCACGCCTTGCAGGATCACACCCATGACCGTGTTCATCGTCACCGGATCGTTGTCGAAGCCGCCGTGCGTATTGCTCTGCGTGCCCATGCCGGACGGTGACACGTTCCCCGCCACGAACACGCCTGGCAGCATGGCGCCCGCGTCGCCGTGCGGCCGGGGCGCCCGCAACGGCGCCAGCGCCGCATCGGCTTCGAGGAATTTCTGCATGCCCAGCAGCGGTATCGCGCGCGACGGTTCGAACGCGTTGCTGACCAGGTACAGCAGCGACTTGCCATAAGGGCCCACGTCGTCGTCGAGTTCGCCCACGTCGCTCAGTACGTACAGCTGCGGCAGCGGGCAGCGCTCGCCCACGGCCGGCTCGAAGAGGCTGCGGTAGTCGGCCACCGTGATGGCTGGCGCCAGCAGCTGGGTGGTTTTCCATGGCACGCCGGCTTCCATCAGCAGCGGCGCCGCCGACGCGGCGAAGATCGAGCCGGCGCTATGCCCGACCACGTGCAGTTCCCACGCCTGCAGCCCGGCCGGCGGCAGCGCGGCGGTGGCCTGGCGCACCGCATTCGCAACGATGCGCATCGCGCCCTGCGCGCCTTCCGATGCCAGGCGGGCGTTTTCCTTCATCTCCTGCCACAGGGCGCCGCCGGGCTTGGCCAGCGTCAGCTCGAACATGCGGTCGCGCGCTTCGCGCACCCAGTCCTTGAACGACCAGCCGGCGCGCTGGTCCTGGCTGGTGAACAGGTCTTCGAGCATGCCGACGGTGGAGCGGAACCAGTCGCTTTCCCACATGATGTGCAGCGGGTAGATCTCGTTTTGCAGGCACACGTCGCGGAACGCCACGACGCGCTTGGCCACGGCTTTCTCGTCGTTCAGGCCACCGTGCAGGAACAGCATCACGCGGCGCTTGCGCCAGCCCGCGGTCTGCCGCGGAATCGTTTCGGCGAACAGGCGGGTGACGTCTTCTTCCGAGGTCCAGTAGTCGCCGCTCTTCGACAGCAGGCCGTTGTTGCCGATGTTGATGACATATGGCCGGATATCGCCGAGCGGGATCACTTCGCCGGCGCGGTGGCGGCCGCTCAGCACGTCGGCCGCGCCGCGTTCCCACAGGTCCGCGGTGACCGGCACGCCCAGCTGCGCCACCCACACGTCGGTCGCATGCATCATGAAGTCCTCGTAGGGCAGCAGGGCGTAGCCGCCGTTGCCCCAGCCGCGGCCCCACGAATTCTGGATGATGAAGCCGCGCGCGGTATAGCCGACGATGGCCACCGCGTGGCCGGCATCGGCGCGCCCCTTGCGCATGATGACGGGCAGCGCCATGGTGGTGGCGCCGTCGACGTCCACGTCCACGGTGGGTTCGTCGCCTTCCAGGCCCCAGCCCTCGTGCACCATCAGCGTGGCGAAGGCGATGCCCGCTTCATTCAGCGCGGCATGCAGGTGGCGCACCTGGCGGAAGTCGACCCGGTAGTAGGCGCCGCCCGGCACCTTGCGGGACAGGATGCCCAGTTCGTCGGTCAGGTGGCCCGGCCCGTGCAGCTCGTCCGGCCAGCGCTCGCGGTCGCACACGCCGTGGCGCTGCCAGCCCTTCATGGCGCCCCGCGCGGACGAGCCTTCGTATTCCTCGCCGGGCCATTCATCGTAGCGCCGCGCCATCTCGTACAGCATGCGCGGACTGACCCGCGTGGCGCAGCCCCGTTGCGCCTGCAGGTAGTTGATCACGGCGGCCAGCGCGAAACCGGTGCAGGCGCCTTCGCGCCCCTGGTCCAGCACTACCGGCACGGCGCCGATGTTGACCAGCTGGTCGGGCAGGGCGCGCAGCGTCGGCCGGTAAGGCCAGTCGCCCGCATCGAAGCGGTCCGGAAAGGCGTCGAACGTGCGGCTCAGCGGTATTTCGACGGATTCGTTTTCCGCGTCGTCGCGCCGCGACGGCGCCTCGGGGCGGGTGGTCTTCGGCGCGGATTCGCGGGCTACGCCGGCGGGCGTGGTCGCGGTGCTGTCATCGGTATGGGTGGTCATCTCGGTCCTCCAGGAATGGGCGTCAGGATGCGCGGCGCGCGCCTGCCCGGGGCGCCGTCGCCGATCGCTTGCGCGAACCCGCGGCCAGGAAGAGTGACTTGTATTTGTAGACTGACAGTATGCGAGCCACCCGCCAGGCGGGCGCTGCGGTGTTGCGGACTCGAGCGATATTTTTGGTGCCGCGAGAATTGGATGGATTTGCGCTATCCATCGGCGGACAATGGGGAGGGGGTAGGAATAGTCTGAACACTTTCCGGCGCACAGCGCCCACAAAAAAGGCGCTGTTAGCGTTAAGTAGCCTTGCCGTTGGTCACGGAACTTTCTTGCATGCCGAACGCGACAAAGAGCCGACGATCCTAGGCTGGCACCACGGCAATGCGCAACCATTGCCGTGGTGTCGTCAACACGGCGCCATCGAGCAGACGCTGCCAGCCGGTGTAATTGGCCAGGTAGCGGCTGGCAACACCATTGAACCGGCGCAACCAGGTCTTGAAGCGGCTATGCCATGCATTGACACCCTGGATATGGATTGCGCCGTGCGCGCGGATGCCGGCGCGCACATTGATCGCTTCGTGCGTGATGCCGGCCTGCGTCGCGAATGCCTGGTACGCCTTGGCGGCATCGGTCACGAGCAGCACATCGGGCGCCAGCACGGGCATCAGGTGTTTCATCAGCTGGCCGGCACTGACCGGGCCGCGGCCCGTGACGAAGTCACAGGTTTGCCGGTTGCGGTCACGGGCAACGAGGATGCAGTCCAGCTCGCTGCTGATGCCGCGCCGGGTGGCCTTGCCGCCACGCTTTCGGGGCGGGCGGTTCAGATGCCGCGAGCCTTTTTGTGATTCGAGATGGTACGTCTCATCCGCCTCGACGATGCCGGACAACTGCGGGCGTGGTGCCCGGAGAACGGCGGCGATGAAACGGTGGCGCCATCGAAAGCTGGTGGACCTGGCTACCGCCACGCGGCTAGCCGCCAAACGCACGGGGATCGACTCGATCACGCACTGAAGATATTGCAGCCACTTGTCGCGCAGGCGCAGACGGGCAAGCGGTGTGCCGGTCAGGGCGTTGAAGCTGCGCCGGCACGCCACGCAGCGGTAGCGCTGCAAGCCACTGGCCTGTCCGCAACGGTGAG
Organism: Pseudoduganella albidiflava; assembly: GCF_004322755.1. NCBI lineage: Bacteria > Pseudomonadati > Pseudomonadota > Betaproteobacteria > Burkholderiales > Oxalobacteraceae > Pseudoduganella > Pseudoduganella albidiflava. Next base: position 4,759,852 of record NZ_CP036401.1, on the reverse strand, counting down.
ATTTCTCGCAGCCGCAGTGCGGACACAACGGCTTTCCGGCGGCTTCCTCGATCAGGCGAAGGCACTGGCCTGGTTGCTCGACGCTGGCCAGAAAGCCCTGCAGCAATGCGACCTGATCTTTTGAAAGCTGTTGCTGCATCAACGCTTCGATCAGTACTCCAACCTCCGCCGTGCCCATGTCGCCTCCTGATATACATGAAGTATCTCAACAGGAAGTCAGATCGTGATTCCGGCAGGAAGTTTCCCCAATTAGCGCGAACAGCGCCACAAAAAACGGAGCACGCGGCTCCGTTGTTGTCAGGGGTTCAGCGGGCTCAGCGGGTCGGCTTGCTGACCTGGTTGCCGATCACGCCGCCGACAGCGGCGCCGCCCACGGTGCCCAGCGCGGAGCCGCCGGACAGGGCGGAGCCTGCCACTGCCCCGACACCGGCGCCGATGGCGGTATTGCGGTCCTGGGCGGACATGTTGGCGCAGGCCGACAGGCCCAGTACGGACGCCACGAGGGTGGCGCGCATTGCGATTTGCTTGATGTTCATGATGCACTCCTTCATAAGTTGCCCAGCGGGTTTGCCGGAGCGGCCGGTCGTGCCGGCGTGGCCGTCACTTCACCTTCATGTCGTTCCTGACGACCTTCACGCCCGTGATGCTGCGTGCCGCCGCCACCGCCTTCTCCGCCTCTTCGGGGCTGGCGGCGAAGCCGGACAGGCGCACTTCACCGTCGTACGCTTCCACCATGATGTCGGCGGGATTCAGGCCGGGCTGGTTGGCCAGGCTGGAGCGCACGTTGGTGGTCAGCGTGCTGTCGCTCATCTCCACGCTGGCCGGCGGCGCTACGTCCACGGACGCGCACGCCACCAGCATCGCCAGCACCAGGCCGGACAGCACAGTAGTCGGGGAAGTCAGGTTGTTCATGGCTCGCTCCTCTTTTGGAAACGGGTGCCGCGGCAGCACCGATGGAACCAGCTTAAGAAAACGGTATAAACCGAACTGTTCGCGAACGCACGCAGTAACGCTTTGTTACGTTTGTGTTCCAGGGTTTAACGTTGCAAGCCAGCTGCCCAGCCAGCCCGGCCACGGAGGAGCGGGCCGTTTCGCCACGCCAGCGTGCGCCAGCGCACCCTGGCACCGCTGCCATGTCGCCGTTGCCGCAACGATATCGGCTTATGTGCGGCACCGTACCGAAGCCATGTTGTCCATTCGGCTATAACTTCACTACGTTCCGCAAACCCAGTCGGATTCACCCATTGAGGAGAAAAAGAATGAGCCCTCGTTATACCCTGCCGATGCTGTGCGCCGTCGCGGCCCTGCTGTCGGCATGCGCCACCGAAAAAGCCCCGGCCACCGCCGACGTTGCCGTGTCGCGCGCCGCCGTTGAAAACGCCGCCCAGGCGGGTGCCGCCGAACTGGCGCCTGCCGAACTGCTGGCTGCCCGCGAGAAGGTGCAGCAGGCCAGCCGCGCGCTGGCCGACAAGGACTACAAGCTGGCACGCGACCTGGCCCAGCAAGCCGAGGCGGATGCCAAGCTGGCCCAGAGCAAGGCCACGTCCGCCAAGGCCACCGATGCCGCCAACGCGGTGCAGGACAACGTTCGCGTGCTGCGCGAAGAACTCGACCGCGCCAACAGCGCCAACCAGTAAAGGAGGAGCACCATGAGCACAAGCCCAATGACGCGCAAGCTGACGCCCCTGCTGGTGTCGCTGGCCATCGCCCTGTCCGCCTGCAGCTCCACGCCGCTGACCACCAGCACGCTGGACCAGGCCCGCAGCGATTACGTGGCGGCGCAGAGCAACAGCGCCGTGTCGCAATACGCGGTGCGCGAGTTCAACGAAGCCACCGCGGCACTGAATGCCGCCAACAATGCCGCTTCCGAGCGCGAAAGCATCGAGAAGGTCGACCAGCTGGCCTATGTGGCCAAGCAGAAGATCGCCACCGCGCAGGAAGTGGCGCGTGCCCGCAAGGCCGAAGTGGACCTGAAGCAGTCGGCCCAGGAGCGCGAGCAGGTGCGCCTGCAGGCCCGCACCGCCGAGGCCGAAGCGGCCAGGCGCTCGGCCGAACAGGCACAGGCCGAAGCGGAAGCGGCGCGTGCCCGCGCCGAGCAGGCCAACGCCGCCACCCAGAGTGCCCAGGCACAGACCCAGGCCCTGGCGGCGCAACTGGCCGAACTGCAGGCCAAGCAAACCGAGCGCGGCACCATCATCACGCTGGGCGACGTGCTGTTCAATGTCGACCAGGCCGTGCTCACGTCCGGCGGCCAGGCCACCGTGCAGAAGCTCGCCACGGTGCTGCGCGAGAACACCGACCGTACCGTGCTGATCGAAGGTTTCACCGACAGCACCGGTTCCACCGCCCACAACCTGGAACTGTCGCAGCGCCGCGCCGAAGCGGTGCGCAGCGCGCTGTCGCAAGCGGGCATCGACCGTTCGCGCGTGGAAGTGCGCGGCTATGGCGAAGCCTACCCGGTGGCCGGCAATGAAACGGCGGGCGACCGCCAGCTGAACCGCCGTGTCGAGATCGTGCTGTCCGAACCGGGCAAGCCGATCCAGGCACGTCGCTGATTACACCGAAAGGAACACCATGTCCGAAACGACCCCCACCCAGGCCAGCGGTATCGATACCGCGGCCATCCGCGCCGCCGCACAGAACCTGTCGGACGGCGCGGTCACGGCAGGCTACAAGGGCGACCGCGAAGCCGTGCTGAAGATGCTGAACGACGCGCTCGCAACCGAGCTCGTCTGCATCAACCGCTACAAGCGGCATTACTACACCGTCAGCGGCAAGAACAATTCGGCGGTCAAGGCCGAGTTCCTCGAACACGCCGGCGAAGAAGAAAAGCATGCCGACTGGCTGGCCGAGCGCATCGTGCAGCTGAACGGCGCGCCCGACTACAACCCGGCCACGCTGCACGAACGCAGCCATGCCGAATATGACGATTCGCTCGAGGTGCAATCGATGGTCCGCGCCAACCTGATCGCCGAGCGCGTGGCCATCGAAGCTTACCGGCAGATGATCGAAAAGATCGGCGACACCGATCCCGTCACCACGCAGCTGCTGGTCAAGATCATGGCCGAGGAAGAAGAGCACGCGGATGACATGCGGGATCTGCTCGAGTGAGCATGTCGCGCGATTTGCTCGAATGAGCATGCCGTTGTAAAGTTGATACTCAACACTGTGAAAAGGAGCTTTAATCATGCTGGAAAATAACATCAGTACCGTCAACAACGACGTGAAAACCCTGGTCAAAGACGCGCAAGCCCTGTTCACTGCCGCCACCGCACTGACTGGCGAAAAGGCGGAAGAACTGCGCGGCCGCGGCATGCGCGCGCTGGATTCGGCGCTGGCCAAAGCCCAGGATGCACAGGTGAAGGCGGTTGAAACCGGCAAGCAGGTCGCCGCCAGCACCGATGTGTATGTGAAGGAAAACCCATGGCGTTCGATCGCCGTGGCGGCCGGCGTCGGCCTGCTGGTCGGTGTGATCCTGGGTCGTAAATAAACCCCCGGAACTGGGAGACGCCATGGAGCACTCCGAGCATACCGAACCGCGCGCTCCCGGCCTGATCGGTTCGTTGTCGGGATTGGTCAAGAACGCCTTGCGTCTTGTCCTGTCCCGCCTCGAACTGGCACTGGCGGAACTGTCGGAAGCCCGCGACCATCTCATCCGGCTGGCGGTGCTGTTCGCGCTGTCGATCCTGGCGGCATGGTTCGCGATCGCTTTCGGCACCGCGACACTGGTCTTCCTGCTGTGGGATGCGCTGGGCTGGAAGATCCTGCTGATCCTTGCCGTGGTCTTCGTGGTGATTGCCTACCTTCTCGTGAAGGCGGCGATGGCCAAGGTCCGCAACGGCTCGCTGGCGCTGCCGGCGACGATGGCGGAACTGAAGGCCGACCGCGACATGCTGTTGTGAAAGGAAAGCGATGAGCGACAACGAACAACGCAAGGCCGCGCTCGATGCCACCAAGGCACGGCTGATCAAGGAAGGTGAGCTGTACCGCATCGGCGTACTGGCCGGCAAGCACCACATGGCCCAAGCGCTGCACCCTGAGGTGCTGCTGCATGGCGCTGTCGACCTGGCGGTCGGCACGGTGCAAACGCGGCTCGCCGGCGTGATCGGCGGTACCGCGGCCGCGGCGGGCGCCGGTGGACTGCTCGCCAACTACAAGACGATCATGCCGATCGCCATGTCGGTGGGCTCGTTCATTTCGCGCAAGCGTCTTGTGAAGCCGGCGATCGGCGTCGGTGCCGTGCTGGCCGCGGTCGGCGCTTGGCTGTACAAACGCAAGCAGAGCGGCTCGCTGTAAAGCGCGCATGCGTCGCCCCGAACGCCGCGGACTTCCGCGGCGTTTTTTTTGCACCGTACGGCAGAGCTCGTGTCATGGTGCCTGGAAGGAGTGATCCCTTGCAAGGGATCACCGCATTGCAGGCGCGGTGCGGTGCACCACGAATTCCCTGCAATGCCCCCCTGACACGGCCTCATCGTTGGGACATGGCCGAGCTCGTGTCATGGTGCCTAGGCACGGGCCCAGCCGTTTCGATCCAGGCCCGGCGCGCGTGACGGTGGCGCGCTACAATCCCTGCCAGTGCTTTTCTTCAACGAGGAGGTGTGCCTTGAGCGATGCGGATTCCCATCCACTGAACCCGAATGGCATGCGCGTCGTGCTCGTGCTGCAGGGTGGCGGGGCGCTGGGTGCCTACCAGGCCGGGGTGTACCAGGCGCTGCACGAACACGGCCTGGCGCCGGACTGGGTCGTGGGCACCTCGATCGGCGCGATCAATGCCGCGCTCCTGGCCGGCAACCGGCAGGAAGACCGGCTGCAGCGCATCCGGGAATTCTGGGACCGCATGTCGCAGCGCGATCCCTACAATCCCCGGTGGATGACCGAGGCGCAGCGGCGCCAGAATATCCGGCTGTCGACGCTGCACGCGATGGTGTCCGGCATCCGCGGCTTCTTCCGGCCGCGGCCGTTCAGTCCGTTCGGGCTGGGCTTGCAGGTGCCCGCCGAGCAGGCCAGTTTCTATGACACCGAGGAGCTGGCGGCCACGCTGAACGAACTGGTCGATTTCGATGTGCTGAACAGCCCGGAGGGCATGCGCCTCACCGTCAATGCGCTGCGCGTCTCGACTGGCGGCCTGGTCAGCTTCGACAGCCTCGATCCGGGGCGCATCACCGCCGACCACATCCGCGCCAGCGGGGCACTGCCGCCCGGTTTCGCGGCGGTGCGCATCGATGGCGAGCTGTACTGGGATGGCGGCCTGTATTCGAATACGCCGCTGCAGACCGTGCTGGACGACACGCACCGGCCGGTCGATACGCTGTGCTTCATGGTCGACCTGTGGAGCGCGCAAGGGCCGGAGCCCGACACGTTCGAGGAAGTGCAGACGCGGCAGAAGGACGTGACCTTCGCCTCCCGCTCGCAGCGCCATCTCGACGACTACGTCAAGGTGCGCCGCCTGCAGCAAAAGCTGCGCGAGCTGTACGCTTCGATGCCGCCGGCGCAACGCACTGCGCAGCACGCGCGCGACCTCGCCAATCTCGGCTGCGACACGACGCTGCACGTGGTGCGCATTCCCTATGCCGGCCACGACTGGCACATGCCGCTGAAGGACATCAATTTCTCGCAAGGATCCGTGGAGTGGCGCTGGAGCCAGGGCTATGCCGATGCGCAGCGTGCCATCGGGGCGGCGGGCTGGCTCGCCTTCGTCTCGGAAGATACGCCGCTGGTGGTGCACGAGCTGCCGCCATTGCCGGATTCGCCGGCCGCGGGCGCGCAGCAGCTGCCGCTTGGTCCCGAGGAAGCGGCGCGCTGAGCGGCAGCCCCCGATCCACGGTCCGCAATCGACGTTCCGTAACCGGCAGCCTGCCGCCAGCAAACCGCAACCGCAACCGCAGTCAGCAGCCCCAGTCCGCAACCCGCAGTCCGCAACCCGCAGTCCGCAACCTTATTCCGACGGCCCGGCGGTGTCGTACACGCCGCCCATCTGGTTCGACTGCGCCACCAGTTCCTTCACATTGGCCATGTCGCGCTGGTAGGTTGCGCGGGCCTCCCGCATGCAGGCCTGGCGGTCGGCGCGGCCGGCTTTCTTGCAGTCGTTCATCGCCTCATTGAGCGCCGCGCCGATTTCCTTGCGCTTGGTGGCGATCTGCGCCTGCACCGAGCCGTCGGCCTTCATCCAGCGCGCCGGCTCGCCGCGGGCGAGTTCCCGTTCCTGGTGCTGCGCCATGGCCGGCGATGTGCTTTGCGCCCATGCCGTGCTGCCCAATCCGGCAAGGCCGGCGGCCAGCGCGGCACCGATGATGATCCGTTTCATGATGTACCCCCATCAAGTGAGCGGGGCGCCGCAGCGCCCCGTGTTTTCCTTTACAGCCTGCCTGTCAGCAGCATGATCAGCAGCACGACGACAATCAGGCCGGCGATGCCGCTGGGCGCGTAGCCCCAGTTCCTGCTGTGCGGCCAGGTCGGCAGTGCGCCGATCAGAACGAGTACCAGAATGATCAAGAGAATGGTGCCCATGGTTGCTCCTTTATGTGTTGGTGTGATTCCTGGGACTCTGTCGCAACGCGCCACGCGGGACGCGCGATGGGGAAGCGCCTGCCGATCACGGCGCGCTTCCGTTGGTCCGCAGCGGTGCCGGCAGCGTGCCGCCGTACCGTGGTCAGTAGCGGTAGACGCGGCCGTCGACCATCCGCACGCGGCTGCCCACGCGCAGGTCGTAAGCGTTGTCCTGGTTCACGGTGCGGTAGTCGCCGTTATCCAGGCGGATGCTGATCTGGTACATGTCGTGCGGGGCATTGCGGTTCGATTCGATCTGGTTGCCGACGACGGCCCCGCCGATCGCGCCGGCCGCCGTGGCCGCGGTGCGGCCGCCTCCCGATCCGATCTGGTTGCCCACGAGGGCCCCGACCAGGCCGCCCGCGACCGCCCCTGCACCACTGGTGGCGGGATCCACGCGTACGACCTGGATATTCTCGATCGTGCCGTAGGTGGATGCATCGGCCTGGGTCGAGTAGTTGGTGCTGGTCGGTTGATTACTGGCGCAACCCGCGGTCAGCAGAGTGACCGCGACCATCGCTGCGCTCAAGGCGTGAGTTGGTTTCATTTCGATCCTCCTTGATGATGTGGCGCCAGATTAGTCCCGCGACGCGGCCGGGGTCTGTGCGATGCCGCACCCTGTCCTGCCGAGCCGCAGCCGGCAGGGCAGGGCACTCAAGTTGTTGTAAAACTTGCACTGAATGTACGCCAGCGTACAGAAAGGCCGGCCCGGTTAGCGGACACTGTCGTCATGGAGAACAGGCATGGAGCGATCGGCATGAAGGCGGCACCTGTCGTAACAGAGCGCGCATTGAAGTGCCCGACAGAGCGCCCGGCAGACGGCGCTGCAGATGGCGCGGCAAACATGGCAGGACGAAGCGCGATGCGTGCGCTGCTGACGCACGCGGCCAGCATCGTATTGTTTGCATGCGCCACGGCGGCCAGTGCCGCCACGCCGGAAGCGAAAGCGCTGTTCGAGCAGGCCAGGGCGGCCGCGACCGCGGAATACAAGGCGGTGCGCGAGCGCTGCAACAGCCTGGCAGGCAATCCGAAGGATGTGTGCATCGCCGAGGCCAAGGCCGCGCGGGTACGCGCCGAAGCCGATGCCACGGCGCAGTTCCGCAACACGCTGCGGGCCTATACCAAGGCGCGCATCGACATCGCCAATGCCGACTTCGCGCTGGACCGCACCCGCTGCGCCGCGCTGGCGGGCAACGAACGCGATGTCTGCGTGGAACGGGCCAAGGCCAGCCGCACGGCGGCGCTGGCCGATGCGCGGGCGGACAAGAAAGTCATCGAGGCGCGCAGCGATGCGCGCGAGGACAAGAGAATCGCCGAGTACAAGGTGGCCGCGGAAAAATGCGACGCCTTGTCCGGCACGGCCAAAGACCAGTGTGTCGCGGCTGCGAAATCCCAGTTCGGCTATTGAGGTCGGCCGCTGGTCAGAAGCTCGTTTCCGGGCATTTTTACAACACGAAGAAGGAGTACTACCATGATCGCTAAAAAATTCGTCGCTCAAAAAATCGCCACTGCCGTCTTCACCGCCGCCACCGTGTTCACCGTTGTCGGCTGCGCCGGCTCGGCCACCAAGGAAGGCACCGGCGAATACATCGACGACGCCGTCATCACCACCAAGGTGAAGTCGTCGATCTTCAACGAGCCGACCCTGAAAGCCACCGAGATCAACGTGGAAACGTTCAAGGGCACCGTGCAGCTGTCCGGCTTCGTGGCCCAGCCGGGTGACATCACCAAGGCCGGCGAGATCGCCCGCGGCGTGAAGGGCGTGCAGTCGGTGAAGAACGACATCCGCGTCAAGTAACCGGGACGCGGCCGGACCGTCCAGTGGGCCCCCATTGAGGCACCCGGGCGGCACCGGTCGCGATGCATTGGATGGACCGTCCGCACATCGTTTCCCAGGAGCCGGCTGCACCGGCCGAGCAAGCACCGGAAGGCGGCGAGCACGCGTCCAAGCTGCAGTTACCCCTGCATGTGCATGCCAAGGGGCTGGCGCTGGGCATCATCGCCACCGTCGCCTTCCTGTATGCGCTGCAGTGGGGCAGGAACTTCCTGGTTCCCCTGTTGTTGGGAATCTTCATCGCATACACCCTCAATCCCCTCGTCAACTGGCTCGAACGCCTGCACGTCAAGCGCATCATCGGCGCCACGCTGGTGACCGGCGCGATCTTCGGCGGCTCCGTCGTCGTCATCGACAAGGTGCATGGCGAATTCCAGAACATCGTCGAGGAATTGCCGACCATTACCCATAAGCTTTCCCGCCTGCTCGCCTCCACCACGGGGTCCAGCACCAGCACCATCTCGCGCATCCAGGCCGTGGCCAACGAAATCGAGCAGGTCACCGCGGGCAGCAGCGCGCGGCGCGCCGCCAAGCGGCAGCAGGAGGCCACCGTGGCCGCCGCCACCGCCAATACCGGCGGGATCCGCGTGATGGACTGGGTGTGGGTCAGCGCACGCGGGCTGGTCGGTTTCCTCTCGCAGGCGACGATGGTGATCTTCCTGGTGTTCTTCCTGCTGCTGTCGGGCGACACGTTCAAGCGCAAGCTCGTCAAGCTGACCGGGCCTTCGCTGACGAAGAAGAAGATCACCGTGCACATCCTGGAAGACATCAACACGTCGATCCAGGCCTACATGTTCATGCTGCTGGTGACCAATGTGCTGCTGGCGCTGCTGATGTGGATCGCGCTGCGCGCCATCGGCCTGGAGAACGCCGGCGCCTGGGCCATCGTGGCCGGGCTGCTGCACATCATGCCGTACTTCGGGCCGCTGCTGATCACCAGCGCCACCGGCCTGGTCGCCTTCCTGCAATTCGAATCGCTGCAGATGGTGCTGCTCGTGACCGGCGCGTCGCTCGGCATCGCCACGCTGGTCGGCACCTTCGTCACCACCTGGATGACGGGCCGCATCGCCCGCATGAACGCCGCCGCCGTCTTCGTCAGCCTGCTGTTCTGGGGCTGGCTGTGGGGCGTGTGGGGGCTGCTGCTGGGCGTGCCCGTGATCGTGATCGTCAAGGTGGTCGCCGAGCGGGTGGAGGGGATGGAGATCGTCGCCGAACTGCTGGGCGAGTAGGGCGCACACGGCCTACTTGCTTGCCGGTGGCCAGTTCTCGCGGCCCGGCCGGCGCCAACGTAAAACCCGTGACAGGCTCCGATTCTTTCGGATTCCCCGGCAACACTCCAGAGATCCGCTTCGATAAGCCCACCCCAAGTGCGGATTCCGGGGTCAGGGAGAATGAAATGGAGTACTGGCCTGCAGGCCAGTACCGCTACGCCGGCAAGGAGCGATGCTCCTTGAAACCCCGGCTACGCCCCGGCGGGGTGAAGCAGGGGTTTCGCGAAGCATGCTTCGCGCCTGCGGAACGATGCTGGCATGCATGCCAGCATTCCTTCCTGACCCCAGCCCTTCGCTGTTGGGGTGAATGCATGCGCTTTCAATGTGCTGGATAACGCTCGAGTTAACGGCTTTCGAGCCTGTCACCGGTTTTGCCACCGCTCTTGCCGGTGAGTCCTACTTCGCCTTCACCTTCAGCTTGCCGTTTTCATCGCGCGGATGATGCTTCAGGCTGCCGATCTGCAGCGCGTACTGGCGGGCGAACTCGGCACCGAGGAAGAAGATCTGCGCCGAGTAATACACCCACAGCAGCAGCGCGATCGTGGAGCCGGCGGCACCGAAGCTGCTGGCCACGCCGCTGTTGCCGATATAGGCGCCGATGCCGAACTTGCCGATCATGAACATGATGGCGGTGCCGATCGCGCCGATGATCACGTCTTGCCAGGCCAGCTGGATGCGCGGCAGCAGCTTGTAGATCACGCCGAACATGGCGGCGATCACGAGGAAGCTGATGGTGTGGTTCAGCACGGTGATCAGCACCGTCGCGTCCGGCCAGTAGCGGTTCCAGAAACGCTGGAAGATTTCCAGCGCGGCGCTGACCACGAGCGACGTCAGCAGCAGGAAACCCAAAGCCAGCACCAGCCCGAACGACAGCAGCCGCGTGCGGATCGTGTCCCACACGGTATTGTCGGTCACCGGCGGCAGTTGCCAGACTTCGTCCAGGCTCGCCTTCAGCTCGGCGAACACGCTGGTGGCGCCGAACAGCAGCAAAGCGCCGGCGATCAGCGTGGCGATCTTGCCTTCTTCCTCGTTGTGCGCGCCGGCCAGGATCAGCTGGATCGCTTCCGCGCCCTGTGCGCCGACCATGCCGCGCAGTTGCGCGAACAGCTCGCCCTGGGCGGCTTCCTTGCCATAGAAAATGCCGGCGATCGCGATCACGAGCACCAGGATCGGAGCGAGCGAGAACAGCGTATAGAACGCCAGCGCCGCACCCTTGCTGCTGCCGCGGTGGTCGAACCATTCCATCAGCGCGCAATACAGCAGGTTGGGGACCTTCTTGGCGATATGGGGGAACTTTCTCCAGTTCATTATCTGCTCCGTTTAAAAAAAAAAAAAAAAGGGGCCGAAGCCCCTTTTTTGTACAGCGATCGTCGTGGACCGCAGCGGTGAGCTGGCCTGGCCAGTCATCGCTGCGGAAACCCGCCAGACAGCAGGTCGTTCCGTTACGCCGATCAGTTCACGCGACGTTCGATCGTGATCTGCTCGACTTCGACGCGGCGGTTCGGTTCCAGGCACTTGATCAGGTCCGAGCGCTTCTTGTCGTTGCACTGGACGATCGGCTGGGATTCGCCCTTGCCTTCGGTGGTCAGGCGGTCGGCGGCGATGCCCTTGCCGACCAGGTATTCCTTGGCGGCGGCGGCGCGTTTTTCCGACAGCGTCTGGTTGTACTTCTCGGAACCGATACGGTCGGTGTGGCCGGAGATCGTGATGCCCGTCAGGCTCGGGTTCTCGGTCAGCACGCGCGCGATGTCATCGAGCTTCGGCTGTTCGCCGCGCAGCTTGGCGCTGTCGAACTCGAACAGTTCGGTGGCCGACATCGTGACCTTCTCGAAGCGTGCCGGTGGTGGTGGCGGTGGCGGCGGAGCGACCGGTGCCGGTTCAGCAGCGGCTACTGGCGGCGGTGCCGGTGGTGCCGATGGCTGCGGCGACGGGCCCAGCGCGTAGTTGAAGCCCACGGTGGCGTAGACGTTGTTCGAACGGTCGTGACGGAAGTCGTCGCTGCCGATGAAGCCGTACACACTGCGCACATCCGCCTGGAACGACCAGCGGTCGTTGATGACGGACTGGAAGCCCAGGCCGGCCGACACGTACGGCGAGGTACGCTGCGGTTCGGCCAGGCTGCGGAACGGGTTTTCCTTGTCGCGCTGGGCACCGAGGCCGACCAGCACGAACGGGCGGAAGGTCTTGCGCGAGAACAGGTACAGGAAGTCGACACCCAGCGTTTCTTGCTGGTAGCGCGCGCCGTTCTCGCTGGAGCGGGCGTAGGTGTAACCCAACTGGATATCCCAGTTTTCCGACAGCGGCTTACCGAACTTCAGGCCGCCACCATAGCCGGTCTTGTCGGTCGCCCAGTCGGAGTCTGGTTTCATGGCGTTGACGCTGGGCTGGATGTACCAGTTCGGATTGATGACGGCATCCTGCGCCGAGGCGGCGAAGGAAGCGCACAGCAGGGCTGCGGCGATTGCGATCTTGTTGGATTTATTCACTGATAACTCCTGATGCGTTGGAAGAAATTTTTATCAACAGCAATATTGAGAGAAGTCGCTGTGGCTGTTCTTGGCCAGCTCTGCTTTCAATTGCAGCTTTTGCATTGCTGTTGCGTCAAGTTTATGGTGCTGGCAACCCCACCTTCGGTGCGGTACCGCACAATAAGCTTGCGTTATATCAAATGTGTGGCGATATTACAACGGGAACTGAAACATTGTCCTTCCATCCAACGGGAGGGAAGCCGAAAAAAACGCGCCATCTCGGCGCGTTTCATGGGCATGTCGTCTGCGATCTCGTTGTCGTGAGCAACCCATGTCGTGAGTAACTCATGTGTTGAGAACTCATGTCGTGAGCAACTCATGTCGTGAGCACCCCAGCCTGAACCCCGCTCGACACCTCCGGCTGGGGCAAAGCCCTTTGCTGGATCACGCCCTTGCTGCTGTCCCGTTGCGAAGGAATGCCTTCGCAAAACCAGGCTTCCCTGAGGAAGCCCGCTACCGGGAAGGCGCTTACTGGGTCGTGGTGCCGCCAGCTGGCGGCGTGGTGCCGGCCGGCGTGGTGCCGGTGCCTGCCGGAGCCGTGGTGTCGGCTGGCGGGGTGGTGGTATCGGCCGGTGGCGGCGTCATGGTGTCGGCCGGTGCGGCGGCCGGGGCTGCCGGCTCGGTTGCGGCCGGTGCCGTGGCAGGTGCCGTGGTGTCGGTCGCCGGCACGGTGTTTTCGGTCTTGTTGCAGGCCGACAGGCTCAGGGCGGTGATGGCCGCCAGCAGGATGGAGTATTTCATGGTGTGTCCTCTCTTTAAGGTTGGTCCGGGATGCACTTTAAACAACAAGAACCAGCCGTTCTGTTCGCGAGCGCACATTCAAGGCCGAACGTGGCGGTTTGAATACATCGCGAATTCCATGCAGATACGGCGCGAAGACATCGCGATGGCGCCAGCAGTGCGCCGAAGTGGCTTTAACTTTTGAACCATTTTATGTTCGTTGCCGCACAGACTTGTACAACGCATAACGGCAATCTGGAGCCCAATGAAGGAATGAATGCGCAGTGACCCCGCACCGCGCTAACCGGCTACCGTTATAAGGAGTGTTCAAATGCACGCAATCAGAGATTCTCACGACCTGTCGAACAGCGATGTGATGGCCTCCCAGCCCGCCGCGAAGCCGCGCCTGGCGCTGGTGGAGCGCCCGGGTCCGGGGACCGAGCGCAAGGCATTGTCGCTGGCGCCGATCGAGCGCGTACGGTCCACCTCGGCCACGCTGCGCCGTATCGAAAACATGCAGAAACTGATCGGCGAACTGCAGCAGCATGAAATGCTGGCCGACGAAATCGCATGGTTCCTCAAGTTTTCCCCGTCCGGCGCCCGCAAGTACATCCGCGACCTGCGCGAAGCGGGCGTGATCGAACTGGCCCGCTATATCGAGGGCACCGCCACCTACCTGGGCAAGGCCGTCTACCGGCTAACCCCGGATGCCGAGCGCGTGCAGGCCTTCCTGGCCGCGATCGCCCAGCCGAAACGCGAAGGCTCGCCGCCGCGCAAGGAACGCCCGAGCCTGCGCGAGCAGAGCATGGCCGGCAGCGGCCGCCACTTCCATATCCTGGCGGACGATACGCATTACGCGATCCGCGTGAACCGCGGCCCCGTGACGCGCGACCCGCTGGTGGCCGCCCTGTTCGGCGCCCCGCAATCGCTGCAGAAGGCCCAGCAGTAAGGACGGCCGGCGGCGCGGCGTCGCCAGCGCTCGCGCGGCGACCCGGCCGGCCTGCCGCGCGGAACCGGTTTCGGACCGCTTCCGTACAGGGCCGCGCAGCTTGTAATTTGTTCACTGCGCATTGATTGAATTGCCGGCAACGCTCCCCATCTGTGGCGACATATATCGTTATGGACGGCCACTATGGACGCATTGCTTGGTTTGACGGTCGTGGCGCTGGCAGTGGCCACGCCATTCCTGTATCCCCGCCTGACCTTGCGCCGGGCATTGGCCCGGCCACTGCCGCCAGCCGCGCTTGCGGCGCTGCGCCGCTACGTTCCCATCCATGATCGCCTCGCGCCGGAGCTGCAGGAACAACTGCACCGGCTCGTCAAGCAATTCCTCCACCAGAAAAAGTTCGTCGGCTGTGCCGGGCTCGACGTCACGGACGAGATGCGCGTGGCCATTGCCGGCCAGGCTTGCCTGCTCCTGCTGAACCGCGCCACCGGCGTCTATCCTTCGCTGCGCACGATCCTGCTGTACCCGGGCGCCTTTGCCGCGGCGCGGCAGGACGTGGGGCCGGGCGGTGTCGTCACGCATTTCCGCCAGACCATGCTGGGCGAGTCGTGGCAGGATGGCCGCGTGGTGCTGTCCTGGGACGATACGGAGCGTGGCGCGCTGGCCTGGGATGGCCATAACGTGGTGCTGCACGAATTCGCCCACCAGCTCGACAGCGAATCGGGTGCCACCAATGGCGCACCGTACCTGGGCAGTAGCGAAAACTACCGCAACTGGTCCGAGGTCCTGTCCCGCGATTATGCGCACCTGCGCCGCGCCGCCTGGATGGGCAGCCAGGACAGCGTGCTCGATCATTACGGCGCCACCAGTCCGGCCGAGTTCTTCGCCGTCGCCACCGAGACATTCTTCGGCAAGCCATGGCAGCTGGCGCAGCGCCACCCGGCGCTGTACGACGAGCTGGCGAAGTATTACCGTGTCGATCCGCGCGCGTGGCTGGACGAACCGCCGGCCGCGTTCGAGCCGGACCATCCGGCATCGCTGGGGCCAGCCGTGTCGCCGGCGCTGCCCGCCAACCGCTCGTTCGCCTGGGCCAGCTGGTAATGCACTTCGAAGAGTACGATGCCTCGCTTCCACCCGCCGCGCCTTCCGGCGCGGCTCGCTCCGATCCAGCGCCTGCCGGCCCGGCCAGCTCCGATCCCGCGCCAGCCGGCGCCGTGCCTTCCGATCCCGCGCTGTCCACCCGCCTGCAATACCTGATCGACAACACCCCGGCGCTGATCTACTCCACGGTGCCGAGCGGCGACTTCAAGATGACGTTCGTCAGCAATAACGCCTTCAACATGCTGGGCTACCGGCCTGCGGAAATGCTGGCGGACCCGAATTTCTGGTTCGACCATATCCATCCCGACGACAAGCCGCGCATCGTTGCCAGCCTGGCCGAAGTGTTCACCGAAGGGCAGCGGGTATACGAATACCGTTTCCGCACGGCGGACGGGCGCTACCTGTGGATGCACGATACCCTGCGGCTGATCCGCGACGCGGCTGGCCGGCCGCTGGAAGTGATCGGCGCGCTGACCGACATCACCGACCGCAAGGCAATGGAGGAGGCGCTGCTGGCGAAAGGCATCGAACAGCAGCAGCTGATCGGCAAGCTGCGCGAAGCCCATGAGCAGTTGCTGCAGGCCGAAAAGTTGGCCTCCATCGGGCAACTGGCGGCCGGCATCGCGCACGAGATCAATAACCCGATCGGCTTCGTCAATTCCAACATGAGTTCGCTGCAAGGCTACGTGGGCGCGCTGCTGCGGCTGGTCGACGAGTACCACGGCGCCATTGCCGGGTACCCTGAGCTGATCGGCCACATGGCGCCGCTGCGGCGGGATGCCGACCTGGACTTCCTGCGCGACGACGCCACGGCGCTCATCGGCGAATCCATCGACGGCTTGCGGCGCGTGAAGGAAATCGTGCAATCGCTGCGCGAGTTCTCGCACGTCGGTGAAACGGAATGGCAGTTCGCCGACCTGCACCGCGGGCTGGACAGCACGCTGAACATCGTTGCCAACGAATTGAAGTTCAAGGTCACCGTGGTCAAGGAATACGGCAACCTGCCCCTGGTGGAGTGCCGCGCGTCGCAATTGAACCAGGTCTTCATGAACCTGCTCGTCAATGCCGGCCAGGCGATCGCCGAACGGGGCGTGATCCGTATCCGTACCGGCGTGCAGGGCGACTGGGTATGGGTGGAAATCGCCGATACCGGCGCCGGCATCGCGCCGGAGCACCTGACCCGCATCTTCGAGCCATTCTTCACCACCAAACCGGTGGGCAGCGGCACCGGCCTGGGGCTGTCGCTGTCGTATGGCATCGTCAACCGGCATGGCGGGCGCATCGAGGTCCAGTCCCAGCCGGGCCAGGGCACCGCGTTCACCGTCTGGCTGCCACAGCGCCCGCCGCATCGGGAAGCTGGCGCCGCTGGCTGACGCATCGCTTCGCACTCCCTGATTCCGCTATCACGATGCCGGCCGGCGAACTTGCGCCAGGCTATGTGCGTCAACGTACGGAAACACACTGGAGCGCGCGGCAAGCTGAGTGCGTCCAATTCATGCAGGAGATAACAATCATGACAACCATCATCGCCGGTCATTTCCAGCTGCAGGAACAAATCGACGGCGCACGCCAGGCCCTGCTGGAAGCGGGCTACCCGGAAGACCGCATCAGCTCGTTTTATGTGAACCAGCCCGGCCAGCATGACATGCATGCCCTGGGCGGCGACCGCACGCTGTCGCCTGGCGCCAAGGATTCCCCGGAAGGCCTGGCGAAGGGGGCCGCCACCGGCGGCGCGATCGGCGCGGCCATCGGTGCCGCGACGGTGCCGCTGACCGGCCCCGCCGGCCCGGTGGTCGGCGGCCTGCTCGGCGCGCACGTGGGCTCGCTGTACAGCTTCTCGCACATGAAGGAGAAGGGCGAACCGGAGCAGGGCGGCGAAAACACCGTCGCACCGCGCAAGTCCGGCATGCTGGTCGCGGTCGCCTTGCCGGATGGCGACGAGGACCGCGTCGTGCAGCTGCTGCGCAGGCTGGGCGCCAACGACATCGAGCGCGCCGACGGCACCATCGCCGGTGGCGACTGGAAAGACTTCGATCCACTGTCGCTGCCGCGGCGTATCGCCTGATCGGCGATCGGGGCCGGCACCGTCGCGCCACGTTATTTCTGGAGGGGCGTGCATGACACACGCATGGGTAGAGCTCACGGGGCCTGACGGCCACAACGTGCAGGCACCGACCGAGGCGCAACTGGCTGCCGCGCTGTCGGAAATCTACGAGGGCGATGGCGCCGGGGCGGACGGCATTCCGCCCTCGGCGGTGCTGCGCTTCGGCTACGACGACGGGCTGATGTACCAGATGGAAGTGGTGCGCGGCGGTGCGGGCGGGGGCGCGATCCGTTTCGAGGAGTGGTCGGACCGCGATTGCGAGATCGCGCTGGCCAGTCCACGCCGCATGTCGGCCGGCAAGGAAGACGCGCTGCAGTTATGGAAATGGATGGCCCAGCGCCAGGTGGCGAAGATCCGCGACCAGGACTGGCAGGAATGAGGCGGAGCGTGCCGTGTGCACGCATTCGAAATGCCGCTTATTGCGCCTTGTATTGCGCCATCTTATTGCGCCACCTTATTGCGCGATCTCAATGCGCCATCAGCACCGGCACCGTCATGGCTTCCAGCACGGTGCGCGTGACGCCGCCCAGCAGGGTTTCGCGGAAGCGCGAGTGGCCATACGCGCCCAGCACGACGAGATCGCAGCCGGTTTCGCCGGCCAGCATCAGCAATGCCTCGCCGACATCGCCCGGACGCTTCAGCAAGCCCTGGCGGGCTGTCTGCCGCACCTGGGTATCGGCCGAAATGCCGTGGCGCGCCAGCCATGCCAGCACGTCGGCGCCCGGCGTGTCGCCGAATGCCGCCGGGCGCAGGTCGGCATCGATCATCGCCAGCGTTATCTTGTCGGCCCGCGCCAGCAGCGGCAGCGCCTCGCGCACGGCGCGCGCGGCTTCCTTGCTGGCATTCCAGGCGACCAGGATGTGGCGGCCGGGTGCCGGCGCGCCCGGGCTTGCCACGCCCGCCGGGGTAACGGAAATCGAACCGCGCGGGCGTGCCGTGAAGGGCACCACCATTACCGGGCAGCCGGATTCGGTGAGCACCTCGGCCGGGAACGCCGCCGGAGACCCGCTGCGCCCATCCGGCGGCGCCTGGCCGACGATGGCCAGGTCCGCATGCCGTGCCACCAGTGCCAGGCCGGCGCCGGGTTCGTCGTCGAGCACCCGTTCCTCGACACTGTGCACGCCCAGCGCGTGCAACTGCGGCGCGAAGCCGGCCAGCGCGCGGCGGGCGCGCTCGCGCAGCACGTCGAGATGCAGCGCGAGGTTGGGGTCTTCGTCGTCGACCATCTCGTTCTGGTAGAGGAAGCGGGAGACGCCGGTCAGCGCCACGCCGATCACGTGCGCGCCGTGCTGCAGCGCCAGGTCGGCCGCCATCAGCACCCGCGCCGCGGAGTGGGGTGCCTCGTCCACGTGTACCACGATCGTCTTGTAGCCCATGGGGGAATTATAGGACGGGTGGGCGGGGTGGCTGCGCACATCACGGCGCCGGCAGCCCCCCGTGCTCAACGCCGGTGCTGCTCCAGCCGGGTCTGGCAAGCGATGCAGAAGCGCGCCTCGGGGCGGGCTTCCAGCCGGGAATAGCCGATCGGCTCGCCGCAGTTTTCGCAATCGCCATAGTCGCCGGCCTCGCCGCCGCCGCCACCATGGCCGCCATCGCCATGCGGGCCGTCATCGTCGCCGTCGAATTTGGCCAGTGCGTGGCGGATCGACGACAGTTGCGCCAGCCGAAGTTCGTCCGCCTCCGCTTCCAGCTGGTTCAGCGTGCGGTTGCTGGCGCTGTCGGCGGGGGAGGTTTCCACTTCCTCGACAGCCTGGGCACGGTTGGACTCGCCCGCCGGCCGGGCCGCAAGCTGCCGCAGCAGCGCGAGCTTGCGCTGCTCGAGCGAGGCATGCAGCGCCGCGCGCTGGACCGGGGTCAGGGCATTCATGTCTCCATTGTATGCCCGTCCCCGGCGGGGAGGGAGGCCTTCTTGGCAGTGTCCGGTAATGCGGCGAGGTGTTCCTTCAGGTCTTCCAGCGCGGGCACCAGGGCTTCCGGCTTCAATGCCGCGATCGCGGCGGCCGCGTTCAGCAGCGCCGAGGCAATCCCGGCCAGTTCCTTCGCGCGGTCGATGCGCCGGATGTGCTCGCGGGCACGCGCCGCCAGGTCGAGCAGTTCGCGGGCGGGCAGGGCCAGCGCCCGGGCGGCGTATCCGGTCGCGTCCGCATACAGGGCGTTGGCTTGCTGGCGCAGGGCGATTTCCTGCTCGAACAGCGCCTGCGCCTCGCCGTGCGAGATCGCCTGGCCGGAGGTGGCGGCATTCTTGCGGATTGCCGCCATGATGCGCTTGTGCAGCACATGCGCGCTGTCGGACAGGCTGTCGGCCAGCGCTTCGATGTCCGCGGGGGACATGGAAACAGCCGCGCCGGCACCCTTGGTGTCGTCGGTGCGATTGGTGTCGCTGGTGCCGCCGGTGCCTTCGGCGCCTGTGGCGCCCGTGCTGGTGGTCTGGTTCATGGCGTGCCTCCTGCCTGGTTGGCGGCAACGCGTGCCGCCGGTTGCGGATCGGCCGGCGCCGGGGCCAGGCCACGGTACAGCGCTTCATGCCGGTCGCGGATCGCCTGCACGTGCTGCCGGGCCAGCGTGTGGCGCCGGCCCAGCAGCCGGTATTCATCAAGCTTGTCCTGCCGGTGGGCTTTCGCCAGGGCCGCCAGCAGCCGCTCCTGCGGACTGTCGGCAAACGGGATCTCCGTTTCCAGCATGCCGATCACGATGGCCTGCTCGTTGTCGTGGTTCTTGTCGTAATAGCGCAGCACGGTGCTCATCGCGTCGAGCGAGTCACGCAGTGGCTCGTAGCCGTCGCGCAGCATGTCCTGCACGGCCTGGTCCTGGGCGCGCCCGGTACCGATGCGCGCCAGCAGCCGCGCCAGGCCGGACACCGCATTCACGTGGCGGTCGGTCAGGCCCGTGTCGGGCCAGGCCTTGATGCCTTTCGCCACATCCTTGATCTGGTCGCCCGGGTCGAACTGGTCGCCGCCGGCCAGCTTGCCCAGCGTGCGCAGGTAGGCGACGACCGCCTCGTGGATCGCCACCAGGTCCGGGTAGGCGGCGCGGCGCTGGGCGTCGATGGCTTGCTCGCGGCGATCGGCGGCCGGGCTCAGGTAGGGTTGTTCACGCTGGTACGTATCGCGGTAACGCTGGCTCAATTCCGCATAACCGTTCAGCTTGGGCGCTTCGGCGGCAAAGGCACGCACTTCCTTCAGGCGCGCGTTGCCGGCGCACCCGGCCAGCAGGGCGGCCAGCAGCAACAGGATCGTCAGGCGAAGGATCGGGGAACGAAGGATCGGGGAGCGAAGGATCGAAAAGCGGGGGATGGAACGGCCGGCGGGCGGCAGGAACCGTGGCAGGAAGGAAGGGCGCATGATGTTCCCGTGTCGTGAGCGGAATTAACATCTTGCGCCTGCAAGAGCGTCACTGTTTGCGGCAACGCAAACAGCGGGAGCCGGGCGGGAAAGTCAGGCGGCGGGATTCAGGCAGGCAACGGCTGGCAGCGCCGCGGCGGACGCACCGCTGCGCCACTGCAAGCCGGCCACCGTGTCGCCGAGGGGCTGGTATTCGCAGCCGATCCAGCCGTCATAGCCCAGTTCGTCCAGCAGGGCGAACACGCCGTCGAAGTCGATCACGCCGGTGCCGGGCTCGTGGCGGCCCGGCGCATCGGCCAGTTGCACGTGGCGGATATGCGGCAAGGCGCGCCGCAGCATCGCCGGCACGTCTTCGCCCATGCTGTGCATGTGATAGATGTCGGATTGCAGGAATACGTTGCTGCTGTCGCAGGCGGCGATGATGTCCAGCGCCTGCTCGGTGCGCGACAGGAAATAGCCGGGCATGTCCACCGTGTTGATCGGTTCGATCAGCAGGCGGATACCGCGCGGGCCGCACAGGTTCGCGGCGTATTCGACATTGAACAGGTAGGTTTCGCGGGCGCGGCGCAAGTCCATGCCTGGCGGAATCACGCCGGCCAGGCAATGCAGCTGGGGCACACCGAGCAGCGTGGCGTATTCCAGCGCGCGGTGCACGCTGTTGCGGAAGTCCTTGTGGCGGCGGGGATCGCAGGCCAGGCCGCGATCGCCGGCCGCCCAGTTGCCTGCCGGCAGGTTGAGCAACACCATGCGCAAGCCGTTATCGTCGAGCCGGCGCCGGATCAGCGCCGGCTCGTGCTCGTAGGGGAACTGGCATTCGACGGCATCGAAACCGGCCGCGCGCGCGGCAGCAAACCGGTCCAGGAAAGGCAGTTCCGTGAACAGCACGGTCAGGTTGGCGGCAAATTTAGGCATGTGCGTTGGTCATGTGCGGCTAGTTATCTGAAAGCCACTATGGTATCAACCGCGGGCGGGGTTAGCAATTATGCACGGTTTCCCATCTGGCCACCAACACGGCAGCCAGCCAAGCCTGAATCTGCGCCAGGTGAGGCGGAATCAGCGCCCGCGGCCGCCGCTGCCGCCACGGTTGCCGCCACCGCTGCCACCGCCACCGCCGGAACGGGAGGGGGCGTTGCCGGCCGGGCGCTGGCCACCGCGGGGTGCGGCGCTGCGTACGCCCGGAGCCGCTGCCGGCCGGGCGCTACCGCTGTTGCCACCGCCGCTGCCGTTGCTCGCGCGCGACACGCCAGGCTTGCCTCGGCCGCCGCCGGGGTTGCCGCCGGCGCGCGGATTGCGGTGCGGGCCGTTGCCGCTGCGCAGCTGGATCGGCTGCGGGCGAGCGGTCGGGTCCGGCTCGAAGCCGGCGATCACTTCGCGGGGCAGGGTTTGCTTGATCAGCTTTTCGATGTCTTTCAACATGTCGTGCTCATCCACGCACACCAGCGACACGGCCTCGCCCTTGGCGCCGGCGCGGCCGGTGCGGCCGATGCGGTGCACATAGTCTTCCGGCACGTTCGGCAAGTCGTAGTTCACCACGTGCGGCAGCTGGTCGATATCGATGCCGCGCGCGGCGATGTCGGTGGCCACCAGCACCTGCAGCGTGTTGTCCTTGAACTCGGCCAGGGCGCGGGTGCGCGCCGACTGGCTCTTGTTGCCGTGGATCGCCATCGCCTTGATGCCATCCGCGCCCAGCTGGTCGACCAGCTTGTTGGCGCCGTGCTTGGTGCGGGTAAATACCAGCACCTGCGTCCATTTGTGCGTGCGGATCAGGTGCGACAGCATCGGGTGTTTCTTGTCGCGGTCGACCGGGTGGATCTTCTGCGCGATGATTTCCACCGTCGAATTGCGCCGCGCCACTTCGATCGTGGCCGGCTTGTCCAGCAGGCCATCGGCCAGCGCCTTGATCTCGTCGGAGAAGGTGGCCGAGAACAGCAGGTTCTGGCGCTTGGCCGGCAACGCGGCCAGCACCTTGCGGATATCGCGGATGAAGCCCATGTCCAGCATCCGGTCGGCTTCGTCCAGCACCAGGATCTCGACCTTGTCCAGGTTCACGGTGCCTTGCTGCATGTGGTCGAGCAGGCGGCCCGGCGTGGCGACGAGGATGTCGACGCCATGCTTGAGCTGCTTGATCTGCGGATTGATCGACACGCCGCCGAAGATCACGGCCGAGTTCAGTTTGGTGTATTTGCCGTACACGCGCACGCTTTCCTCGACCTGGGCGGCCAGTTCGCGGGTGGGCGTCAGGATCAGGGCGCGGATCGACCGGGTCGAGGTGTTGTTCGCCAGCTTGGCGCCGACCGCGTCGGTGGACAAGCGGTGCAGCAGGGGCAGCGTGAAGCCGGCGGTCTTGCCGGTACCGGTCTGGGCGCCGGCCAGCAGGTCGCCACCGTTCAGCACGGCGGGAATGGCTTGGGTCTGGATGGGCGTCGGCGCGGTATAACCCGTTTCGGTCACGGCACGGACGATCGCATCGGACAAGCCGAGTTGGGAGAAGGACATAGTTGCTCTGGAAGAATACAGCCCCATGCCAGTCGCAGGCAGGGAAAATGTTGAATGAGGCCGGACTGGTCGGCAATTTCTCTCAGGCAGTATATCAGTATTGAGGGAAACTGAATTTCGTAATAGAAATAAAAAAGGCCCCGAAGGGCCTTTTTTTGTATCAAAGCTACACGAAATGTTGATTTCAGGAAAATTCAGCAAGTAAACCGACCATCTGGCCAAACACGCGGGGGCTGCCGGCGATCACGTGGCCGGTCCGCATGTAGTCCGATTCGCCATTGAATTCGCCGGCGATACCGCCCGCCTCGGTCACCAGCAGCGTGCCGGCGGCGATATCCCATGGCTGCAGGCTCTTCTCGTAATAGCCGTCCAGGCGGCCGCTGGCCACGTAAGCCAGGTCCAGCGCGGCGGAGCCGGCCCGGCGCACGCCGTGGCAGCGCTCGGCCATGATGCCGTACATCTTCAGGTATTCTTCCAGCGCCTTCGGGCTGCCGTTCTTGTAGCCGGTGCCCAGTAGCGCGCCGGCGATGCGGTCCAGCTTGCGCACGCGGATACGCTTGTCGTTCAGGAACGCGCCGGCGCCTTTTTCAGCCGTGAACAGTTCGTTGCGCACCGGATCGTAGACGACGCCCAGCGTGATCACGCCGCGCTGCTGCAGCGCGATCGATACCGCGTACTGGGGAAAACCATGGATGAAGTTGGTGGTGCCGTCCAGTGGATCGATGATCCACACGAATTCGCTCTCGTCGTTCACATTGCCGGTGGTGCCCGATTCCTCGCCCAGGAAGGCGTGGGAAGGGTAGGCCTTCTGCAGCACCTCGATGACGGCCTCCTCGGCGGCGCGATCCACGTCGGTGACGAAATCGTTCGGATTCTTTTCGGCGAAGCTGACCCGGTCGAGGTCGAACGAAGCGCGGTTGATGACGGCGGCGGCGCGGCGCGCGGCCTTCACGGCCGTGTTGAGCATTGGATGCATGGCAATTCCGTAGAAAAATGACAGGCCGCCATGGCAGTCGGATGCCTGCGCGGCGGTGGCTGTGTGAACAGGAGCGAATTAAAAGAGCGGCGCAAAACGAAAGGCACAACAACGAAGCAGACCACGTTGCGCACATCGGCAAACATCGCGCCGATGGCGGCAAAACGCGGCGCAAACCCCGGGCGTTGTAAAATCTTCCGTTTCGCGAAAACCGCTATTCTAAATGATGCCGCAGGAAATAACACTGAGCACGCCGCCTTCGCAGCCTCCGCAGCCTCCGCAGTCTCTTTTCCAGCGGCTGAGGGTCGTGCTGGTGGAAACCAGCCGCCCCGGCAATATCGGTTCGGTCGCCCGGGCCATGAAGACGATGGGCTTTGCCGAGCTGGTGCTGGTCAATCCCCGTGTCGAGGGCGCCTTGCAGCACGAGGAAGCCGTGGCCTTCGCCAGCGGCGCGCAGGATGTGCTGGCCAGTGCCCGCATCGTCGCCACGATGGCCGAGGCGCTGGAGGGCATCAACTTCGCCGCCGCCGTGTCGGCCCGGCTGCGCGAGTTCTCGCCACCCGTGCACACGCCGCGCGAAGTGGCGGTGCAGGTGGCCGCGGCTGCCGAGCTGTACCCCGCGCTCATCCTGGGCAACGAGCGCTTCGGCCTGCCGAACGAGATCGTCGAACGCTGCAACGTATTGATCAATATCCCCGCCAATCCCGGGTATTCGTCGCTGAACCTGGCCCAGGCCGCGCAGGTGCTGCTGTACGAGTGCCGCATGGCGGCCCTGGACGGCGCGGTACCGGCCGCCTCGCCGGTCGGCTTTTGCGGCGACGCGGCCAGCCAGGCGCAGATCGAAGGCATGTACGCGCACCTCGAGCAGGCGCTGGTGGCGATCGGCTTCCTCGACGCGGGCAATCCCCGCAAGCTGATGCCGCGCCTGAAGCGGCTGTTCGCCCGCACCGGCCTGGAGACGGAAGAAGTCAACATCCTGCGCGGCATCGCCCGGCAGATGATGGCGCACGGGCGCAAGCCGGAGGAGTGAATTCCGCTGGCGCGGGAGACTCTGGTGTCGAACGCCGTTTTCCGTGAGAATGGTGCCTGATAACGGAGCCTGATAACGGTGCCTGATAACGGTGCTTGATACCGGTGCCTGACAACGGTGCTTGCTACCGGTTACCGGTTTCCGTCCGGGTACGCCGTCCCATTCACGGCTGGCGAATTGGCTGGCGAAATGGCTGGCGAATCGGCTAACGAATTGGCTGCAAAAAATGGCTGGGGAAATGAAATGGTAGTCCGCATCCTGCTGGCAATCATGGTGGTGCAGATCGCGGCGGCGCTGGCGATCTGGTATGCCGCCGCGCGCTATGTGCCGCTCGACCTGGCCTTGCTGCTGGCGCTGCTGTCGGTGGTGCTGGTACGCGGCGCGATCAGTGCCAACAATTTCCGCATGGCGCGCAAGTTTTCCAGCGACGTGCCGGCCGAGCACCAGCTCGACCTGGCGGCCCGGCTGTGCCTGTTCTGCGGCGAATTCCGCGCCTCGATGCTCACCTCGTCCTGGACCATGCTGCGCCACCGGCCCGCCCCCTTCTTCGCCCCCGAGGCCAGGGCGCTGCCCGTGCTGCTGGTGCACGGCTATGGCTGCAACGGCGGCTTCTGGGCGGCCCTGCGCGCCCGGCTGCGGTGCGAACGCATCAGCCACGATACCGTCGACCTCGAGCCTGTCACCGCGCCGCTGGACGATTACGTGGAACACGTCGAACGCGCCGTGCAGCGGCTGCTCGCCGCCACCGGCGCGCCGCGCGTGGTGATCGTCGGCCACAGCATGGGCGGGCTGGTGGCGCGCGCCTGGCTGCGCCGCCACGGCGCGGCGTACGTGGCGCGCATCGTCACTGTCGGCACGCCGCACCACGGCACCGGCCTGGCCGCGCTGGGCATCGGCGCCAACGCGCGGCAGATGCGCCAGGATGCCGAATGGCTGGCGCAGCTGGCCCAGGACGACGCGGCGCACCGCGCGCTGGTCACGTCGATCTGGTCGTGGCACGACAATATCGTGGCGCCGCAGACGTCCTGCCGCCTGGCGGGCGCGAAGAATATCGCCTTCGGCGGCATCGGCCACGTGGCGCTGGGCAGCGATCCGCGCGTGCTGTGTCGCATCCTCGATGAAATTCTCACCGCCGGCCCTTTGACGCGGCCGCTTTCCCCCGCTACAATCTGTTGACTTACGGCAATACTTACTTATGTCGGGACAATAACCGCCAAGGCGGGACGGGCACGCCTGCCGTGCATCGCGTCCGTACGGAATAAGGGATACTGACAGGACGGGGAGGGCTGCTGCCCGGCAACTACAATGTAAAACAAGAGGGAGGGACACGTGTCTGCACGCATCCTCATCATCGAAGACAATCCCACCAACATGGAGTTGATGGTGTACCTGCTGCGCGCCTTCGGCTACACGCCGCTCACCGCGAGCGACGGCGAAGAAGGCGTGGCGGCGGCGCGGCGCGAGCTGCCGGACCTGATCATCTGCGACGTGCACCTGCCCAAGCTCGACGGTTATGGCGTCGTCTCCACGCTGAAGGCCGATCCGGCCACCCGGCGCATTCCCGCACTGGCGGTCACCGCGCTGGCCATGGTGGGTGACCGCGAACGCCTGCTCGGTGCCGGGTTCGACGGCTACATCGGCAAGCCGATCGAGCCGGACAGTTTCGTCACGCAACTCGAATCTTTTTTGCCAGGGGAGATGTCGCCCCGTAAAACAGACGACATCGCAACGATCCTGATCGTCGACGATCATGTGCTGAACCGGCAGTTCCTGATGACCCTGCTGGGCTTTTCCGGCCACCGCCTGATGGAGGCGGCCAGCGGCATCGAAGCGCTCAGGCTGATGGAGCGCGACCGGCCCGACCTGATCATCTCCGACATCCTGATGCCGAACATGGATGGCTACGAATTCGTGGCCCGCGTGCGCGACAATCCGGAAACGGCCAACGTGCCGATCATCTTCTATACCGCCACCTACCGCGAACGCGAAGCGGTGGCCGTGGCACAGTCGTGCGGCGTGCGCTGGGTGCTGCCGAAGCCCTCCGATCCGGACGTGATCATGGCCACCGTGCAGGAAGCCCTGGGCGTGCCCGCCGGCCAGGCCGACGTGCCGGACTTCTCAGCCGGGCTGGCCGCCGGCCTGGGCGATTCGCCGGGCGATGACAGCAAGCTGGGCGGCATTGGCCACAAGATGGCCGAGTACCTGGACGAAGTGGAATCGTCGACCCAGGTGATTTCCGAACTGGCCCATCATGAAACGCCGGACGGCGAAACCGAGCGGCTGCGCTCGATGACGCAGCGGCTGTCGAACAGCCTGTCCAGCCTGCAGGCGGTGAGCCTGCGGCTGACGGCGCTGATCGAGCTGGGCATCGACCTGTCCGCCGAGCGCGAGCCGCAGGCGCTGGTCGATATCGGCTGCAAGGTCGCGCAAAACATCTGCGTGGCGAAATACGCCTGCATCGGCGTGCTCAATAGCGAGGGCGAGGGCGAAGGCGGCGGGCTGGGCTGGTTCAGCCACTGCGGTACCGCCGAGGGCGCCCAGGCGGTGTGCGCCACGCCGAAGGCCGGCATCCTCAACCGCATCCTGCAGGAACGCCAGCCGGTGCGCCAGCACGCGCTGCCGGGCGACCCGGCGCACCTGGGCCTGCCGGAAGGTCACCCGGCCGTGCATTCCTTCCTGGGTGTGCCGATCGCGTCCGGCACGCGCGTGCATGGCTGGCTGTACCTGGCGGACAAGCTGGGCGACGACGGCTTCTCCGAAGTCGATGAACGCATCGCCGTCACCGTCGCCGCGCAGATCGCCGTGTCGTATGAAAATCTGCAGCTGTACGAGGAAGTGCGCCGCAGCCACGCGCAGCTGCAGCAGGACATGGCGGCGCGCAACCGGCTCACCGAAGACCTGCGCCGCTTCCGCCTGGCGATGGATGCCACGGCGGACGCGATCTTCCTGGTCGACCGCGCCAATACCTGCTTCGTCGACGTCAACGTGACCGCGTGCCGCATGCTGGGTTTCGAGCGCGAGGATTTCCTGCTGGTGGGCCAGCGCGAGCGGGGCAGCGCGCCGATGCAGCTGATCGACCTGTACGACAAGCTGCTGGCCGGCGACCAGGGCGGCGCCATGGCCGAACTGATGCTGCACCGGCGCGACGGCTCGCTGATGTCGGTCGAGGTGCAGCGCCGCACGCTGCGCTCCGGGCAGAACTGGATCCTGGTGGCCGTGGCGCGCGACATCACGGAACGCAAGGAAGCCGAACGCCGCCTGCTGAAACTGGCCCATTTCGACACGCTGACGAACTTGCCGAACCGCAGCCAGCTGTATGAATCGCTGACCCATTCGCTGAAGCAGGCCGCCGAGCACCGCTGGGCGCTGGCCGTGCTGTTCCTCGACATGGACCGTTTCAAGAACATCAACGATACGCTGGGCCACACGATCGGCGACGAACTGCTGAAGCAGTTCTCCAGCCGCCTGGTCGACTGCCTGCGCGTGCGCGATACGATCGGCCGCTTCGGCGGCGACGAGTTCGCCGCCATCCTGATGCTGCCGGAAGGGGTGCAGGGCGCGCTGCCCGTGCTCGAGAAGCTGCGCGAAGCCATGCGCAAGCCGTTCGACCTGCAGGGGCATGAAGTCACCGTCACCGCCTCGATCGGCATTTCGGTCTACCCGGACGACGGGCAGGATGCCGATACGCTGATCAAGTATGCCGACACGGCGATGTACCGTGCCAAGGAAGCGGGGCGCGACGCCTACCGCTTCTTCACGGCCGAGATGAACGCCCAGTCGCTGGCCCGGCTGGACCTGGAAAACGCGCTGCGGCGCGCCATCGACAACCGCGAGTTCGTGCTGTATTTCCAGCCGAAGATCGACATCGGCACGGGCCGCATCAGCGGCGCCGAGGCGCTGCTTCGCTGGAACCGGCCCGGCCACGGCATGGTGTCGCCGGCCCTGTTCATCCCCTTGCTGGAAGAGACCGGCCTGATCGTGCGGGTGGGCGCCTGGGTGATCGATGAGGCGTGCCGCCAGATCGCGCACTGGATCAAGAGCGGCGCGGGCGCGGTGCAGATTTCCGTGAACGTGTCCGGTATCCAGTTCTTCGTCGGCGGGCTGGAGGAAGAAGTCCTGCGCGCGCTGCGCGAGCACGATATCCCGCCCGAGCTGCTCGAGCTGGAGCTGACGGAAAGCTCGCTGATGAGCAATGCCGAGGAAACCATCACGATGCTGCAGAACCTGAAGGAACTGGGCATCAAGATCTCGATCGACGACTTCGGCACCGGCTATTCGTCGCTGGCCTACCTGAAGCGCTTCCCGATCGACAAGCTGAAGATCGACATCGCCTTCGTGCGCGAAGTGACCTCGAACCCGGACGACGCGGCGATCGTGCTGGCCATCATCAACATGGCGCACAGCATGAAGCTGAAGGTGATCGCCGAAGGCGTGGAAAAGGACGCCCAGCTGGCCTACCTGCGCCGGCACGACTGCGACGAGATGCAGGGCTATTTCTTTTCGCGGCCAGTGCCGGCCGACGATTTCGAACTGATGCTGCGCGAGAAGCGCCACCTGGCCGCGCCGGCCGACGAAGTGCCCGACGATGGCAAGCCGACCCTGCTGATCGTCGACGACGACGCCTTCATGCTCGACGTGCTGTCGGACTTCCTGGCCCAGGACGGCTACCGGATCCTCACGGCGCAAACGGCGCTGGAAGGCTTCGACATCCTGGCGCGCCACAACGTGCAGGTGATCCTGTGCGACCAGTGCATGCCGACGATGAGCGGCACCGAGTTCATGCAGCGGGTCAAGAACCTGGCGCCCGATACCTTCCGCATCATGCTGTCGGCCTACGCGGACCTGACGCCCATCATGGCCGCCATCAACCAGGGCGCGATCGACCGCTTCTACACCAAGCCTTGGAAGGGCGCGGTATTGCGCGAAAACATCCGCGAGGGGTTCCGGCTGTACTCGCAGTCGAGGAGGGCCCAGGCGGCTTAGGAGAGCACATCATGGTGAAAAAACGCATCCAGGCAATCTGGCAGGCCGGCCTCGAAGACTTCGCGGCGCGCCGCGAACGCGCCGAAACCCTGCGCGCCGCCGTGCGGCATGAATCGGCCGCGTCGCCGAAGCGGCAGTTGCGCGACCGGGCGATGGAAGAGCAGGTGCAGCGCGCCGTGATCTCCGCCACCGCGCCGCTGCGGCAGGAAGTGGAGGCGCTGAAGCAGCAGGTCGATGGCTTGCGGGCCCAGGTGGGCAAGCTGAAGAAGGACCGCTAGCGCTCCGCTGGCCCGCCGCGGCCCGCGCGGCCGGGACAACTCCGCACGGCCGTGCCATCGGTGTTATGCTGGCGACCAAAACAACAGCACCTCCGGCCATGTTACAGAAAGCTCCCAGAAGAACACGCGAACGCATCCAGGAATTGTCGCTGCGCCTGTTCAACGAATTCGGCGAACCGAACATCACCACGACCGTGATCGCCGAAGAACTGAGCATCTCCCCGGGTAACCTGTACTACCACTTCCGCAACAAGGACGACATCGTCAACTCGATCTTCGTCCAGTTCGAGCAGGAAATCGAACGCATCCTCCACGTACCGGCCGGGCGCCGCTCGAACATCGAAGACGTGTGGCAGTACCTGCACCTGATGTTCGAGCTGATCTGGCGCTACCGCTTCTTCTACCGCGACCTGAACGACCTGCTGTCGCGCAACCGCAAGCTGGAACTGCACTTCAAGCAGATCCTGGCGCACAAGATCAAGGTGGCCAGGCAGCTGTGCGAAGACTTGCGCAGCGAAGGGGCGCTGGAAGCGAACGATGTGAAGATCGATGCGATGGCAACCAATATGGTGGTGGTGGCCACCTACTGGCTGTCGTATGAATACGTGCGCAATCCGCGCAAGTACACCGAGCAGCAGTCGATGGCCGATGCGCTGGCGCGCGGCTGCTACCAGGTGCTGATCCAGGTCGAACCCTACCTGCGCGGCGAAACGCTGGCGCGCTTCCAGAAACTGTCCGACGACTACCTCAAGAAACTGAACAAGTGAAATCTGTCTGTGTGTACTGTGGCGCCAATGCCGGCGCCAGCCCGCTGTATGCGGAACGCGCGCGTGCCCTGGCGGCCGCGCTGGTCGATGCCAACCTGGCGCTGGTCTATGGCGGCGGCAACGTGGGGCTGATGGGCGTGATCGCCGACGAAGTGCTGCGCCTGGGTGGCGAGGTGACGGGCGTGATCCCCACCGCGCTGGTCGAGCGCGAAGTGGGCCACACGGGGCTGACGCGGCAATTCATCGTCAAGGACATGCACGAGCGCAAGGCCATGATGGCCCAGCTGTCCGACGGCTTCATCGCCATGCCCGGCGGGCTGGGCACGCTGGAAGAACTGTTCGAGATGCTGACCTGGTCGCAGCTGGGCATCCACGACAAGCCGATCGCGCTGTTCAACGTCGATGGCTTCTACGACCGGCTGATCGATTTCGTCGCGCACGCGCGCGAAGAAGGCTTCATCCACCCGCGCAACGCGGAGCGGATGCTGGTCGAGGCCGAGCCGGCGGCGCTGGTGGCGCTGCTGAAGGGGCAGCGGGGCGGGTGATGCGCGCCGGCGTACATGCATGCCGCCCTTGCCGTAACGGATAGTGACGAAACGACCGCACAGGGAGCCGTGGTGCCGGTGGCAGGCTGCATCCATAGGAAAGTGCCCGGTCTGTTCGCGATGCCGGTGCCGGCTTGCCGCGTTGTAGAGAATATTCAGGATGGAGCGATACCGATGCGATGGAGCCGCACAGGATTGGGATTGTCCGGCATGTACGTTGCCGTGACCGCTGCGGCGGTCGCCGCGGCGCTATGGGCGGAGCCCGGGGATCCCAAGGGGAGTTATGTCTTGCTGCAACTGCCGATCGCCCTGCAATTGGCGGCATTGCCTGACAGCCTGTTGCAGCGGATGGGCGGCATGTCGTGGACGATGGCCTACCTTGCCATCTGGCCGCCGACCTTGCTGGCGCTGTATGCGCTCGGCCACTGGGCCGGCTATCCGTTCAGGCGGCGCCGGTAACGCGAGGCCGCCAGCCAGCAGGGCTGGTGTCCCGGTCGCAGTTCGTCGAATGCATTGAACGATTCCGCAACGCGGGACACCGTGAGTGCGCCGGCTGGCGCGGGCGCCGATTACTTGGCGGCGGCAGCCAGCGGGCTGTTCTTGACGGCCGAATTGAACTGGTTCACCGCGGCGGTCACGTTAGCTTCGATCGTGTCCGAAGCCTGCTTCGCCGAACGGGTGAGCTGTTCGTAGCCGGCGTCGGCGTTGCCCAGTGCGGACTTGAACAGGGCGACGGCGTTTTCGCTGCCGGCCGGCGCGTGCTTGCTGGCTTCGTTCACCAGCGAAATCACCTTGCGGCTGTTTTCCGTGATTTGCGCCTTGGCCGCTTTCGAGAACTCGGCAGCCGTTTCGGCAGCGATCGACGACACCTGGCGGCCGTAGGCCAGGGCTTTTTCAGCCGCCGGCTGGGCCTGCGCCGTGCTCAGCGAGAAGAACTCTTGCGGGTTGCTGGCCGACAGCAGCTGCTTGGCGGTGACGGAAGAACCCTCCAGCGATGCCTTGGCAGTGGCCATGTTCAGTGCCGCCAGTTTCTGGAAGCCTTCCAGCGCCGTGTTGGTCAGGGCCGAGAAGCTGGCGAACTGGTTGTCGAAGCTGGCCTTGGCGGCATTGGAAAATTGCTCGGGAATCGTGGACATGGTGTTCTCCAGTGTAATCACATTGATGAGAGGTCGTGATTGACCGCTCAAGCTAATCTATTGTGCAGCGCAACAAAGTTCAGTGTACAGGGATGAGGGGGGAAGTCAAGCGAAGTTTTGTGCAGTGCACAATGCAATGCGCCATCGAGCTGGGGTAATCGGCGACCAGGCCTGGACGGGACAGTGTCCGGGACAAGTGCTGGTCGATGCGCCAGCCGGGCAGCACACGCCGGGTCGGCGCAGCCCGGCTCTGCGAGTGACCCGGTATTTTCTTGATTACATTGTCGATTTAACCCATCATCGTTCGTCGTCAGAATGCCAGACCCGTTATTCCACCCACCTTTACCAAATGAGGATGTCATGAATAAACAGATCTTCGTCAACCTGCCGGTCAGCGACCTCGACAAATCCAAGGAGTTTTTCCAGGCGCTCGGTTACACGTTCAATGCGCAATTCACCAACGAGAGCGGTGCCTGCCTGGTGATCGCCGAGGGCAGCATCTATGCGATGCTGCTGACGCACGCGTTCTTCAAGACCTTCATCGACAAGCCCATTGCGCAGGCGAAGGAGGCGACCGGGGTGCTGATCTGCCTGAGCTGCGAAAGCCGGGAGGAAGTCGACGGAATCGTGGCCAAGGCGATCGCCGCCGGCGGCCGGGCGCCGCGTGCGCCGCAAGACCATGGCTTCATGTACAGCCACGCCTTCGAGGACCTGGATGGCCACGTGTGGGAACTCGTGTGGATGGCACAGCAGGAGTGAAGGGGCTGGACGAAGCCTGCACAGGTCGGGCATCCACTTGCCGGCATTCCCGCTAGCGTCGGCGCGCTGGCGGCCAGCCGATGGCGCCACAGCCAGGGGGCGCAAGATGCCGTTTTCGGTATCGGAGCCGGTCATTTCGTGATCGCAGAAGGGGCCGCCGCGCCGGATTGCCGAGTTATCATCATGGGCGCTCGATCCGGGGGAGAAGACCGTCCGACGATTCCGCAGCCGCTGGCTCGAGGATCGGCGGGCGCCGGATCGAAGACGACGACAACGCGGAACCTGCCCCTGGCGACATTTGAAGGCGGCGGTCCAATCGATCATCCAATTCCTGGCAGAGCATGAACCCACACCGCAGAAACCTTCTTACCGCTTCCATCCTCACCGGCCTGGCCAGCGTGGCCCCTGCAGTCACCCCCACCGTCGCCAGCGCGGCAACGGCCACCCCGGTGCGCAAGACCAGGGAGCTGGCGCCGACCCCGCCGATGGGCTGGAACAGCTGGAACTCGTTCGCCACCACGATCACCGAAGCGCAGGCGCTGGAAAATGCCCGCATCATGGCGGAAAAACTGCTGCCGTCCGGGTATGACGTGTTCACCGTCGACATCCAGTGGTACGAGCCGAACGCCAACAGCTATGAATACCGCAAGGGTGCGGAACTGGCGATGGATGCCAACGGCCGCCTGCTGCCGGCGCCGAACCGTTTCCCCAGCGCGGCCGGCGGTGGCGGCTTCAAGGCGCTGGCCGACCAGGTGCACAAGCTGGGCATGAAGTTCGGCATCCACGTGATGCGGGGCATTCCGCGCCAGGCCGTGCGCGCCAACACGCCGGTGCTGGGCACGCAGTATCGCGCGCAGGACATCGCCAACACGAATTCGATCTGCGCATGGAATCCCGACATGTACGGCGTGGACATGAGCAAGCCCGGTGCCCAGGCCTACTACGATTCGATCTTCGCGCTGTATGCGTCGTGGGGCGTGGACTTCATCAAGATGGACGACATGTCGCGCCCCTACGATGCCAACTGGCCGGAAATCGAGGCGGCGCGCAAGGCGATCCAGAAGACGGGCCGGCCGATCACCCTCAGCCTGTCGCCGGGCGAAACGGACCTGAAGTGGGCCCTGCACGTGCCGCACTATGCGCAGATGTGGCGCATCTCGGACGACTTCTGGGATGAATGGAAATTGCTGCACGAGCAGTTCACGCGGCTGGAAAACTGGAATCCGTACATGGCCGCCAACGCGTGGCCGGATGCCGACATGCTGCCGCTGGGCCGACTGGCGCTCGGCGAGCGCGATACCAAGTTCACGCCCGACGAGCAGCAGACGCTGATGACGCTGTGGTCGATCGCCCGCTCGCCGCTGATCATGGGCGGCGACCTGCGCCACCTGGATGAGCGCACGCTGGCGCTGCTGACCAACCCGGAAGTGCTGGCCGTGAACCAGCGCAGCACGGCGAACCGGCCACACCGGGCCGACGCCGGCACGCGCATCTGGAGCGCCCAGCCCGCCGGCCAGGGCAACGTCCATTATCTCGCCCTGTTCAATACCGGCGACAGCGCCACCGAACTGGTGTTCGACCTGTCGCGCCTGAACCTGGGCGGCCGGCAGGTGAAGTGCCGCGACCTGTGGGCGCGGCGCGACATGGCGCCCGTCACGGGCAGCGTCAGGCAGGCATTGGCGCCGCACGCTTCCGTGCTGCTGCAACTGAGCGCCTGAGCGCCCGGGTGGCTTAACGCTCGCGCACCATTAACGCTCGCGCACCAGCCCGAACTGCCTGGCCTGGCGGTTGTAGGTGTCGGCGGTGCGCCGGACGTAGGCGGTCAGCGCCTCGCCCGTCAGCGTGAACGGATACAGCCCGGCCTGCGTGCGCATCTGCGCGAAGCCGGGCGCCGTTTCGATGCCGGCGAAGGCCGCCACCCAGCGCCGGTAGTCGGCCTCGGGCACGTCGGGTCCCATCCACACGCCGCGGATCACTGGCCAGACCACGTCATAGCCCTGTTCGCGCGCCGTCGGCACGCCGGCCAGCAGGCCGGGCAGGCGCCGTTCGGCCAGCACGGCCAGCACCCGCACCTTGCCGGGGCCGGCATTGAGCAGCGCTTCGGAGGTGTCGCCCGACACGGCCTGCACATGGTTGGCCTGCATCGCCACGAACTGCTCGCCGCCGCCTTCCAGCGCCACGAAGCGCAGCTTGCGCGGGTCGATGCCGGCCAGGCGCGCCAGCAGCGCCATCTTGATCCAGTCCTGGCTGCCCACCGTGCCGGACATGCCGATCAGCACCTGGCGCGGATCGCGCTTCAAGGCGCCGACCAGGTCGCCCAGCGTGCGATACGGCGAATCGGCGCGCACGGCAACCATGCCGTAGTCGGCGCCGAACGCGGCGACCCAGCGGACGTCGTTGACATCGGCCTTGCCGAACTTGCCCAGGGCCAGGTTCAGGATGGACCCGCTGGAAAAGGTGACCAGCGTGTTCGGTTCCGCACGGCGCTGCGATACCAGCGTGTGCCACGCTACCGCGCCCACGCCGCCGGGCAGGTAGCTCAGCTTGAGCTGCGGCGCGGCCGGGGTTTGCTGCAAGGCTTGCCGGGCCAGCTTGCAGGTCAGGTCCATCGCGCCGCCCGGCTTGGAGGGGATCAGGCATTCCGCTTCGGGCGGCGCGGCCCGGGCGTGCTCCAGGCAGAGCAGGGCAAGCCACGGCAGCAGGCGCGCGGCGAGGAAGCGGGGCAGGTGTTTCATTCGGCCATGCTTCATGCGGCCCTGTTTCATGCATCCATGTTTCATGCGCCCATCATAGCGCGCCGCGCGGGCGCGCCCGGGATCAATTCAACGATGGTCAGAAGCGGTGCTGGATGCCGGCCGTGATGCCGCTCTGCGTGGTGCCGGTGCCCGCGTCGTCGCGCGACAGCCCGACCAGCTGGCCTTCGTCGGCCTTGGCATGCGCGGCCGACACGTACAGCGTGGTGCGCTTGGACAGCGCCAGCATGGCGCGCGCCACGAACATCGTCGGATCGGCATCCTGGCCGGCCGGCAGGTTGCGCGTGTCGATGTGGTAGACGGCGCCGGTCAGCGTCACGTCGTCGATCACGCGGGTGATGCCGCCCCAGTAGGTATTGCCGCGCAGGTCGGCGGTCGCGGCGGCGCCATGGCGCAGCTTGTAGGCGCGCATGCCGGCCGTGTAGCGCCAGTCGCCCGTCGTGTAATCGCTCGCCAGGTGGCAGACGTTGGTCCTGTCGCGCCGGATGGCCGGGGCGACCGTGGTCCCGTTGACCTGTTCGCAGGCCGCCATCAGGCCGAGTCCCTTGCCGAACCACGAACCGCCCAGCGCGATCTTGCGGCCTTCGTTCGCGTTGCCGGCCCGTTCGCCCAGCCCGATCGAGGCGCCATAGGTAAAGCCGCCGCTCTTGCCGGTGTATTTGACCATGTTGTCGAACGACGTCGTCATGCCGTACTTCGACGGCCCGGTGGCGCCGCCGGTGGTGGCCCACGAGTAATTGGGCGCGAAGCCCAGTGGATCGAACTTGATCACCAGGTCGTACGTGGTGGTGAACGAGCGGCCGATGACGAGCCGGCCATACTTGCCGTCCAGGCCCACGTAGGCCTGGCGCTTGAACAGCGCGCCATCGGCGGCACCGGTGTCCATCAGGATGCCGCCTTCCAGGTTGTACACGGCCTTCAGGCCTCCGCCCAGGTCTTCGCTGCCGCGGATGCCCCAGCGCGAGGTGTTCTTGCCGCCCGAGATCACGCGCGCCAGGCTGCCGCCGTCGTCGCCGGCATGGTTGACGTATTCGACGCCGACGTCGAGCAGGCCGTAGAGCTCCACGCTGCTCTGGGCGAAGGCCGAATGGTTCAGGGAAAACGCCGCCAGGATGGCGAGCGCGAGTGCTGGTTGCTTCATGGTGTCTCCTGATCTGTCATTGTTGTGTGCCGCTTGTCCACGGGGCGGGGCGGACGGCTTTGAGCGGACTATATGCGCAGCGAGCTTTCAATTCCCTTTCAGTGCACGCGCGCCGCGGCCGGTACCCGCATCACAGTGCAGTGCAGTCGTTCCGGTGTCCGGCACCAGGCACTTCCGCGGCCCGGCCTTTCCCGGCGGCGCCGTTTGCGCTTACACTGGCGCGATGAGAATCCTGTTAGTCGAAGACCACGTCGAGCTGGCCCACTGGGTGTCGAAGGCTTTGCGCGATGCCAACCTCACCGTCGAGTGCGCCGCCACCGGCGCGGACGCGGACACGCTGCTGCATACCCAGGACTACGCGCTGGTGATCCTCGACCTGACCCTGCCGCGGATGGACGGGATGGAAGTGCTGCGCCGCCTGCGCGCCCGCGGCGGCAGCCGCGGCGGCACGCCCGTGCTGATCCTGACGGCGCGGGGCGGGCTGGAAGACCGGGTGCAGGGCCTGAACGAAGGCGCCGACGATTACCTGGCCAAGCCGTTCGAGCTGGCCGAGCTGGAGGCGCGCGTGAAGGCGCTGCTGCGGCGCCGCAGCGGCAACGAGGCCCTGGTGCACCGCTGCGGCCAGCTGAGTTTCGATACCGTGTCGCGCATGTTTTCCTACTGCGGCGAACCGCTTGCGCTCACGCCGCGCGAGCATGCCGTGCTGGAGGCGCTGATCGCCCGGCCGGGCCGCGCCCTGTCGAAGGAGAAGCTGTTCCAGGAAGTCTTCGCGCTGGAAGACGACGTCAACCTCGACGCCATCGAGCTGTATGTCCACCGCATCCGCAAGAAACTGGAACGCCGCCCGGATGGCGGCGCGTCGATCGTCACGCTGCGCGGCATCGGCTACATCATGCAGGAACGCCCGGCCTGACGCCGGCGCCGCCATGTCTTGGTTCGCCGCACCGTCCGGCCGCAACGGCGCCGCCACGCCGCTGGGCAGCCTGCGCAACCAGCTGCTGCGCTGGCTGATCCTGCCCCTCGTGGCGCTGGTGGCGCTGAACGCCGTGTCGGTGTACCGCGACGCGCTGGAAACCGCCGACATCGCCTACGACCGCTCGCTGCTGTCCTCCACGCGCGCGCTGGCGGAACGGGTTTCCGTGCGCGACGGCAAGGTCGTCGCGAATGTGCCCTACGTGGCGCTGGACAGTTTCGAGACCGATACGCTGGGCCGCATCTACTACAAGGTGACCGGGCTGCACGGCGAAACCGTGTCGGGCTACGGCGACCTGCCGGCGGTGCCGGCCAGGGAACCCCGCTCGGACCTGTATCCGGCGCTGGTGCGCTTCTATCATGCCGACTACAACGGCGAGCCGGTGCGCATCGCGGCGCTGCTGCAGCCGGTCTACGACGACACGATGCGCGGCATCGCGCTGATCCAGGTGGGGGAGACGCTCGACGCGCGCCGCGCGCTGTCGCGGCGCATCCTGGTCAACACGCTGCTGCGCCAGGCCCTGCTGGTGCTGGCCGTGGCCACGCTGGTGTGGTTCGCCGTGCGCCTGGTGCTGCGCCCGCTGATGCGGCTGAAGAACGAGTTCGAGACGCGGCCGCTGTCGGACCTGTCGAACATCGACCAGGCCCTGGTGCACCGGGAAGTGCGGCCGCTGGTGGCGGCCATGAACGGCACCATGGCGCGCATGCAGGCCCTGGTCGCCAGCCAGCGCCGCTTCATCGCCGACGCATCGCACCAGCTGCGCACGCCGCTGGCGGTGCTCAAGACGCAGGCCGAGATCGCCCTGCGCGAAGACGACCCGGCGGCCATGCGCGCCATCGTGCGCTCGATCGCCGGCACCACCGATTCGGCCATCCACCTGGCCAACCGGCTGCTCACGCTGGCGCGCATCGAGCATGGCGGCGGCAGCACGCCCGCCGGGCCGGTCGCGCTGGCGGCCGTGGCGGCCCAGGTGGGGCTGGAGCTGGCCGTGCCGGCCGTGCAGAAAGGCATCGACCTGGCGCTGGAGGCGGAGGAGGGCGCCGATACCACGGTGCACGGCCAGGAACTGCTGCTGCATGAGCTGGTCGCCAACCTGGTCGACAACGCGATCCGCTACACGCCGGCGGGCGGCAGCGTGCTGCTGCGGGTTGCCCGGCGCGAAGCCGGCGTGCTGCTGGAAGTGGCCGACAGCGGGCCCGGCATCCCGGCCGGGGAACGCGACAAGGTGCTGATGCCGTTCTACCGCGCCCAGGCCACGCTGGAAGCCAATCCCGGCGGCACCGGCCTCGGGCTGGCCATCGTGCGCGACATCGCCGGCCTGCATGGCGCCACCCTGGCGCTCGGCAGCGGGGAAGGTGGCCGCGGCCTGAAGGTCAGCGTGGTGTTCGAGGCCGATCCAGGCCACTGAAAGCCAGTTGAAAGCAACGCAAGCTTATAGTCGTTATAAGCAAGCGCAATAACGCGTGGCACAACGCGCCGACAACGACTGGAGACACGATGAACAAACCACTTTCGCGCGCGCCGTCCTGGCGCCGCCGATCCCGACGATTCCGGCATTGCCCCTGAATCCTGGCCCACGCGGCGTCGTTGCCTGAACCCGGCAACATTCGCAGCGCTTCCCGACCCCACAGCAAGAACGCAGGTTTGCACCTGCAAGGAGATCCATAATGTTGACCACCCTGGCCTATTCGATGGTCGTAGTGTTCATGTTCCTGATCATGACCAAGCGCCTGCCGGCGCTGGTCGCGCTGATCATCGTGCCGATCGCGTTCGGCATCATCGGCGGCTTCGGCCCCGAACTCGGGCCGATGATGCTCGACGGGATCAAGAAGCTGGCGCCGACCGGCGTCATGCTGATGTTCGCCATCCTGTACTTCGGCATCATGATCGATGCCGGCCTGTTCGACCCGGTGGTGCGCCGCATCCTCAAGATCGTCGACGGCGATCCCATGAAGATCGTGGTCGGCACGGCGGCGCTGGCGATGTTCATCTCGCTCGACGGCGACGGCGCCACCACCTACATGATCACCGTGTCGGCCATGCTGCCGCTGTACAAGCGCATGGGCATGAGCCGGCTGGTGCTGGCCTGCGTGATCATGCTGGCGGGCGGCGTGTTCAATATCCTGCCGTGGGGCGGGCCGACCGCGCGGGCCGCGAGCGCGCTGGGCGTGGACGTCAGCGAGATCTTCGTGCCGATGATCCTGCCGATGGCCGTCACCGCGCTGTGGGTGCTGTTCGTGGCCTACATGCTCGGCATGAAGGAGCGCAAGCGCATCGGCTTCGCGGCATTGCCGGCCAGCGGCGCCGAGCGCAAGGCCGCGCCCGC
The DNA here is from genome assembly GCF_004322755.1 of Pseudoduganella albidiflava. Classification (NCBI taxonomy): domain Bacteria; kingdom Pseudomonadati; phylum Pseudomonadota; class Betaproteobacteria; order Burkholderiales; family Oxalobacteraceae; genus Pseudoduganella; species Pseudoduganella albidiflava. Next base: position 4,719,298 of record NZ_CP036401.1, on the reverse strand, counting down.
GGCCGGTTTCCCGCAGCCTGCCCTGGCCGGCATGCCGCCGACCGCCGAGCTGAATGCGATCGCCGACCAGTGGGTTGCCCATGGCGGCAGCGCCGACGCGGCCGGCGCCCAGGCCGCCGCGGCTGGCAGCGGCCCATCCGCCCCGGCAGCGTCGTCGCCGGAGATCACGCTGTCCGGCGCGGGCATCGCACGGCCCAAGCTGATCTGGATTAACTTCCTGCTGACGGCGGCCCTGATGGTGCTGCTGATCATGGGCGCGCTGCCGCTGCCGGCACTGTTCATGATCTTCTTCGCCATCGCCATCATGGTCAACTACCCGGGCCTGCAGGAGCAGAAGGAACGCATCGCTTCCCATGCCAGCAACGCCGTGCCCGTGGTGTCGCTGATCTTTGCGGCCGGCATCTTCGTCGGCATCCTGCAAGGCACCAAGATGGTCGATGCCATCGCCAACAGCGTCATCGCCGGGGTGCCGGAATGGATGGGGCCTTACCTGGCCGTGGTCACGGGCATCCTCAGCATCCCGTTCACGTTCTTCATCTCGAACGACGCGTTCTACTTCGGCATCGTGCCGGTGCTGGCCAAGGCGGCCGAGGTGTACGGCATCACCGCCGCCGAGATCGGCCGCGCATCGATCGTCGGCCAGCCGGTCCACCTGCTGAGCCCGCTCGTGGCCTCCACCTATCTGCTGGTCGGCATGTCGGAAGTGGAATTCGGCGACCACCAGCGCTACACGCTGCTGTGGTCGATCTCGGCAACCCTGGTGATGCTGGTCGCGGCCATCCTGTTCGGCGTGATCCCGCTGATGGGCAATGCATGAGCTGACTCATCCAATGCCGCCTGGTTGCGCCAACCCCAAGCGCAAAATCCGGGGTCGGACCCGTCGGGTCCGACCCCAGCAGTTCGCTTTTGGGGTAGAGGCAGGCATCAGTAACATGCTAGAAAGTCTAAGGAACCGGCATTAGCGTCACACCCTTACCGCTCACCGGCATGAGCGGTAAGACAGTAGATTTGTATCGTATATATGCAGTACACTGGGGCCTTCGGTGCAACGAAAGGGCCCCATGAAAGCTGTCGTTTGCGAATCCCCCGGCGAGCTGCGGCTGGTCGACCGGCCCATGCCAAAGGCTGGCCCGGGTGAAGTGCTGCTGCGGGTCCGCCGCATCGGCCTGTGCGGCACGGACATGCACATCTTCCGCGGCACCCAGCCCTACCTGGACTATCCCCGCGTGATGGGTCACGAACTGTCCGGCGAGGTGGTCACGGCCCCGGATGACAGCGGCCTGCGGGCCGGCGACCAGGTCTACGTGATGCCTTACCTGTCGTGCGGCCACTGCGTGGCCTGCCGCAAGGGCAAGACCAACTGCTGCACCCATCTGCAGGTACTGGGCGTGCACCGCGATGGCGGCATGGCCGAATACCTGCCGCTGCCCGCGCAATTCGTTTTCAGGACCGGCGGGATCTCGCTGGACGACGCGGCGATGCTGGAATTCCTCGCCATCGGTGCCCATGCCGTGCGGCGTGGCGATGTCAAGCCCGGCCAGAACGTGCTGGTGGCGGGCGCCGGGCCGATCGGCATCGCGGTGGCCCTGTTCGCCGGGCTGCAGGGCGCCACGGTCAGCGTGCTCGATACGCGTGAAGACCGGCTGGCGTTCTGCCGCAAGGCGCTGGGCATCGAGCGCACGGTGACGGTGGGCGAACATGACAAGGCCGCGCTGGCGGCCATCACGGGCGGCGAATTCTTCGACGCCGTGTTCGACGCCACCGGCAATGTGCGGGCGATGGAGCGCGGGCTCGAATTCGTCGCGCATGGCGGCAGCTACGTGCTGGTATCGATCGTGCGCGACCGCATCTCCTTCGACGACCCGGAATTCCACAAGCGCGAGACCACCCTGCTGGGCAGCCGCAACGCCACCGCAGCCGATTTCCAGGCCGTGCTCGCGGCCATGCAGGCCGGCCGGGTGCCGACGGCGCTGATGAACACGCACCGCGCCACGCTGGCCGGCTTCGTCGACGTGCTGCCGCGGTGGATGGACCCGGCCGCCGGCGTCATCAAGGCCATCGTCGAAGTGTGATGGCGCCGGGAAGCCGATGCGCGCAGAAGTGGACATATAAGCGGGCAGACAAGCGGGCAAACAAGCGGGCAAACAAGTGCGCAGGTCAATGGCCGGCCAGGCGGGCAGGTAGAATGCCGGATCATTCATCTTGCGCCGCCAGCGCGGCCCGTTGCCCGCCCCATGTCCAAGCTGCCCACCACTTCGCGACGCTGCACCAACCTGCTGCTGCAGTACATCGACGACCATGTGGCGGTCGGCGAGCCGCTGCCCACCGAGGTGAGGATGACGGAGCTGGGGCAGGGCAGCCGCACGGCGATCCGCAGCACGCTGGCGTATTTCATCGAGCGTGGCCTGATCGCCGGCATGAAGGAGCGCCAGTTGCTGCGCAAGCCGCGCGAGGACGACTGGTTCGATGTGGCCGAACTGCACAGCGGCACGGAGCGGCTGCAGCAGGTGCTGATGGAACGCATCTACCAGCGCGACCTGCCGCCGGGCGCCGAGTTTTCCGAGGCGGAGCTGGCCCGCGCGTCCGGCGTCAGCACGATCGCCGTGCGCGAATTCCTGATCGGGTTTTCCCGCCACGGCCTGATCGAGAAGAAGCCGCGCGGCGGCTGGCGCCTGTGCGCCTTCGATCCATCGTTCGCGCACGAGCTGGGCGAAGTGCGCGAAATGTTCGAGCTGAAAGCCATCGAGCGGGTGGCCGCGCTGCCGGCCGGCGATCCGGCCTTCGAGCGCCTGGCCGAACTGCTGGCGCGGCACGAGGCGCTGGGCGCCGCGCCGGCGGCCAGCCATGCGGAATTCCCGCCGCTCGACCGGGAATTCCACACCTTCCTCATCGGCCTGCTGGACAACCGCTTCGCGAACAGCCTGAACGACGCGGTCTCGCTGGTCTTCCACTACCACTACCAATGGGACAAGCGCGACGAGCTGCCACGCAACCAGTACGCGGTGCAGGAGCACGTGGCGATCCTGCGCGCACTGGTGGCGCGCGACGTGCCGGCCGCGCTGGCGGCCATGCGCACGCACCTGCAGTCGTCGCGCAGCACGATGCTGCGTGCCCTGCGCAACCGCGAGAAGGCGTTGCGGGAAGCGTGATCGCGGGCGGTAACGCCATCCTGCCGCGCCGTTCCGGCATCCCGTCGACTTTCCAGGACAGCCAATGACCGACTTCCGCATCACCGCCCTCCGGATCATCGCCCTCCGTGTCACCGCCCTCGATGTCACCGTCCTCCGTATCGCCGCCACCCTGTGCGCGGCCGCAATGGTGGCCAATGCCGCCGCGGCGCCCGCCGATGGCCTGGTGCTCCACTATGACAAGCCCGCCGCGGCGTGGACCGAGGCGCTCCCGGTCGGCAATGGCCGGCTTGGCGCCATGGTGTTCGGCCGCCCGGGCGAGGAACTGCTGCAGCTGAACGAAGCCACGCTGTGGAGCGGCGGTCCGGTGGCCATGAACCTCAACCCGGGCGCCTTCGATGCGCTGGGCAAGGCACGCGCGGCGCTGGCCAGCGGCGACTACGCGGCCGGCAGCGACTGGGCACGCCGGATGCAGGGGCCGTACACGGAAAGTTACCTGCCGCTGGGCGACCTCGCGATCCGGCAGGATTACCGAGGCGAAGCCACCGGCTACCGCCGCGCGTTGGACATCCGCGACGGCATCACCACCACGTCGTTTACGGCCGGCGGCGTGCGTTACCAGCGCGAGGTGTTCGCTTCCGCGCCGGACCAGGTGATCGTCGTGCGGCTGACATCGGACCAGCCGCGCCGCCTGGACCTGGAGGTGGCGACGGCAAGCCCGTTGCGCGCGCGGACCGCGCCCAGCGGCACGGCGCTCGTCATGGCGGGCAAGGCGCCCGCCCACGTGGACCCGAACTACGTGAACGACAACGCCGAGCCGGTGGTGTGGGACGATCCCGCCGGTTGCCGGGGCATGCGCTTCGAACTGATCGTGCAGCCCGTCGTCAGGGATGGCACGGTCGAGGCCAGCGGCGGCCGTATCGCCATCCGCGGTGCCTCCGAAGTGGTGCTGCTGCTGTCGGCCGCCACCAGCTTCGCCGGCTTCGACCAGTGCCCGGACAGCGCCGGCCGGGACCAGCATGCGCTGGCCCTGGCGCACCTCGAACGTGCGGCGAAGCGCGACTACGCGGCGCTGCGCGCGGCGCACGTGGCCGACGTGCGCCGGCTGTTCGACCGCATGGCGTTGACGCTCAACCCGCATGAACCGGACCGCGGCGCGATTCCTACCGACCGCCGCCTCGCCGAGTTCACCGCCGGCCAGCCCGATGCGGCGCTGGAAGCGCTGTACGTGCAGTTCGGGCGCTACCTGCTGATCGCTTCGTCGCGCACGCGCGGCGCGCCGGCCAACCTGCAGGGCATCTGGAACAATGCGGTGCGACCGCCGTGGAGCAGCAACTACACCACCAACATCAACGTGCAGATGAATTACTGGCCGGTGGAAAGCGCCAACCTGCCGGAACTGTTCACGCCGATGGATGACCTGATCCGCAACCTGGCCGTCACCGGGACCGGCACGGCGGCCTCGTACTACCGCGCGCCCGGCTGGGCGGTGCACCACAATGCCGATATCTGGGCCGCCAGCAACCCGGTCGGCGATTTCGGCAAGGGCGACCCGAAGTGGGCCAACTGGTCGATGGGCAGCGCGTGGCTGAGCCGCCACCTGTGGGAGCATTACCAGTTCACGGGCGACCGGGCCTACCTGCGCGAGGCCTACCCGCTGATGAAGGAAGCGGCGCGTTTCACGCTGGCCTGGCTGCACCCGGATGCGGACGGCTACCTGGTCACGTCGCCCTCCACCTCGCCGGAAAACGATTTTTACTACGGCGGCGGCAGGCAGGGCACCGTCAGCGTGGGCTCGACGATGGACCTGGCGATCGCCCGCGACCTGTTCGAGAATGTCGGCGCGGCGGCGCAAGTGTTGGGCATCGATAGCGCGTTTCGCGACGAGATGCAGGCCGCCACCGCTCGCCTGCTGCCGTTCCGCATCGGCGCGCGCGGCCAGCTGCAGGAGTGGTACCGGGATTTCGAGGAAGTCGATCCGCACCACCGCCACGTGTCGCACCTCTACGCGCTGCATCCGGCGCGCACTATCTCGCCGCTGGCCACGCCCGACCTTGCCGCCGCCGCGCGCCGCTCGCTGGAATTGCGCGGCGACGACGGCACCGGCTGGGCGCTGGCCTGGAAAGTCAACTTCTGGGCGCGGCTGCTGGACGGCGACCGTGCCCACAAACTGTTCCGTAACCTGCTGCGGCTGACGAAACCGGGCGACAAGCACGGCGGCGCTTACGCCAACCTGTTCGACGCCCATCCGCCGTTCCAGATCGACGGCAACTTCGCCGGCACGGCCGGCGTGATCGAGATGCTGCTGCAAAGCCAGCACGGCGAACTGCACCTGCTGCCGGCGCTGCCCGCCGCCTGGCGCGACGGGGCGGTGAAGGGCATCGTCGGGCGCGGGAACTACGTCGTCGATATCGCCTGGCAGGGCGGCCGGCTGCGCAATGCGCGCATCGAAGCGCGGCAGGATGGCCAGTGCGTACTGCGCACCGCCGTACCGGTCACGGTGAACGGGGTGCGCAGCCAGCCCGCCGCGATGGGCCATACGGTGGCGTTCAAGGCGGAGAAGGGCAAGGTGTACGAAGTCCGGCCGCTGTGATGCCGGGCTTGCCATGGCCGTTGACATGGGGGGATGTGGAATCGATAATCGCAGTAATAATAATCGTTCTCGTTCGCGTTCTCATTCTCATTGGATCCATCTCTCTATGTCGACCGCCCCGCAACGCAGGCTGGCCAGCCTGCTCGTGCTCTCCGCCTTTGCCCCAACCGCCTGGACCCAGGAAACGGCTGCCGCCGATCCCGCGCAGGTCATCGTCAGCGGCACCAGCTACCGTACCACCGGCACCAAGTCGGACCTGAAGCCGATCGAAGCGCCGATGAGCTACGAGGTATATGGCAACGAACAGCTGACCGCGCGCCAGGCCGACAGCGTGAACGAGGCGCTGCGCTATGTGCCGGGTGTCACCCCCGAAAGCCGGCCCACCGTGACCATCTTCGACCAGTACACGATCCGCGGTTTCGAAAGCTACCGCAACTACTACGACGGGCTGCCGCTGCAGTACAACGGCTTGTGGAACCTGGCGCCCCAGGTCGACGTGTTCGCCACCGACAGTGTGGAAATCCTGAAGGGGCCGGCCTCGGTACTGTATGGCTCGGCGCCGCCGGGCGGCATGGTCAACCAGACGGCCAAGCTGCCGCGCTCGCGGCAGGAAACCGCCATCCGCGCGCGCGCGGGCACCAATGACCTGCGCGAACTGGGCGTGGACAGCACCGGCCCGCTGTCGAAGGATGTCGATTACCGCCTGGTGGCGCTGGTGCGCGAACGCGATGGCCAGCAAGCCACGACGAAGGAAGAGCGCCGCCTCGTCGCGCCCTCGGTCACGTGGCGCATCGGCCCGGCCACGCGCCTGCACGCCAACCTGTATTACCAGGACGACCCGGCACTGATTCCGTCGACCCCGCTGCCGGCGCTCGGCACGCTGCGCCAGGCGCCGTACGGCCTGCTCGCGCCGGACACCTTTGCCGGCGACGCCGGCTGGTCGGGCATGACGCGCGAAACGACGATGGCGGGCTGGAAGTTCGAGCATGCCTTCAACGACAGCGTGAAGTTCCTGCAGAACTTCCGCTACACGAAGGCACGGGGCTTGCAGCGCAACACCTACAACAACGGCCTGCTCGAGGATGACCGCACGCTGACCCGCTCGGCCTATTTCACCGACGAGCGCCAGCACGGCTACGTGGTCGACAACCAGCTGTCGTTCCGCCTGGGCACGGGCGCGCTGGTGCATCGCCTGCTGGCTGGCGCCGATTACCAGAAGCTGCGCTCGACCGTGGGGTATGGCGATACGCTCGGCACCGATACCCCATCGATCGATCTCGGCAACCCGGACCACTTCCTGTTCGACAGCGCCGCGCTGCCGTTCGATTTCTATACCGAACGGCACGCCATCCGCCAGTCGCAGCTGGGCCTGTACGTGCAGGATGAAATACGGGTCGGGGCGCTGACGCTGGTTGGCGGCCTGCGCCGCGACCGCTACCGCAGCGAGGACGCCAATGCGTCGAGCTATGCCGGCTCGCCGTCGGCCGCCACCACCGCCATCGCCCAGGAAAAGACCAGCGGCCGCGCCGCCGCCATCTACCGCTTTGGCAATGGCATGGCACCCTACCTGAATTACTCGACATCGTTCGAGCCCGCATCCGGCGTCGATTCGCTGACCGGCCAGGCGTTCAAGCCGACCACCGCGAAACAGATCGAGGCCGGCGTCAAGTACAAGTCGCCGGACAGCCGCACCGAGCTGACCGCCGCGTGGTTCGACATCCGCAAGCAGAATGTGGTCGTCAACACGCCCACCTTCAACCAGTACACGCAAAACGGCGAGGTGCGTTCGACAGGCATCGAGCTGTCGTGGAACCAGGCGCTGACCGAGCGCCTGGACTTCACGCTCGGCCTGACGCACCTGGACATGGAGGTGACGAAGAACGCCCTCGATCCCGCGCTGGTCGGCAAGACGCCGGTCTGGGTGGCCGACAAGGGCGCATCCCTGTGGCTCACCTACACCCCGCTCGATACGCTCGACCTGAGCGCCGGCATCCGCCATGTCGGCGCCAGCCAGATGGATGAAGCCAATACGGCGCAGGTGCCGTCGTACACGCTGTTCGACGCGGCCGCCATGTTCCGCCTGAACCGGACGTGGAGCATCGGCCTGACCGCCAGCAACCTGGGCGACAAGCGCTACGTGGGCGCCTGCCACAGTGCGCAGAACTGCTGGATGGGCGCCGAACGCAGCGTCGAGCTGACCGTTCACGCACGGTTCTGACGAAGCGCTGGCCGGCCTGGGGGGCCATCCACCGGCGGACCAGCGTCGCCGCTGTGCCGTTCAGCTCATCAGCGCGCGCGCCGCGGCGGCCAGGTGCGAGTCGCCGGCCGCCAGCACATCGAGGATCTCGAAGTGGTTCACGTCCGGCAGGACGAAGGTGCCGGCGAGCCGGCCGGCCATGCGCAGCGTGCCAGCCATCACGCTGCCCTGGCGCTTGAATTCCGGGCTGTCGCCGCTGCCCCACGCGACGATGACGGGGCAGGGCACGTCGCGCAGTTTGTGGACGGGACTGAACTCGGTGCGCTCCTGCGGCGTGAGCTTCAAGTGCCGGTTGCCCGCAGCCAGCACCACCGGCTCGAGATCGCACAGGCCGCTGAGTAGCAGGCCGCCTTTCAGCAGGTCCGGCGGCATGCCGAAACGGCGCCAGTCGGTGGTCAGCATCATCGCGGCCAGGTGTCCGCCGGCGGAATGCCCGCCCACGTAGAGGCGCGCGGGATCGATGCCGAACTGCGCCGCGTGCCTGCCGGTCCACGCGATCGCGCGGCGGCACTGGTCGACCATGCCGGACAGCGTATTGTCCGGAATGCTGGCGAATTCGGGAGCGACGAAGACCATGTCGTGCCCCGTGAAGGCGGGCGCCAGGAACGACACCGTTTCCTTCGAACCGAAGCGCCAGTTGCCGCCGTGGATGAAGATCATCGCCGCGCGGCCGGCCGCCGTGCCTGGCGGAGCAAAGATGTCCAGCTGTTCCCGCGATGCCGCCCCGTAGCCGGTTGTCCTGGGCGGCAGGCGTGCCCGCAGCCTGGCACTGGCTGCCGCCTGCCCGGCGAGCAGTTGCCGCATGTTCGGCGCCCACTTGGCATCCGAGTACGCGTCGTCCAGTTCCTGCCGGGTGTAGTGGAGATAGATCTTGTCTTGCGCGGTTTGCCCGGCCGCCGGCCCGCCGAGCCACAGGGGGCCGGCCGCCAGCGCGGCACTACCCGACAGGAACCTGCGTCGCTCCATGGTATCTCCTTGCCAGACCAGGGTTATCGCGGCAGCCGACCAGCTATCGCCGCCCCGATCGAGCGTAACGCATTTTTCACGCGGGGCGGGAGGCGAGGGGGATGCGCAGCCTGACTGTTGTGAAAAAACACCCGGCCGCGCCGGTGCCGCAAGCGTGTCAGGCCGAAGGCTGCTCGCCGCTGTTTGCGGCCAGCAGCGCGGCGCCGTCGCCCAGCGCCAGCGGCATGCCCCGCGCCCAGCGGTTCGACGACAGCGAGAATGTCAGCGCGCGCACCTGGTGGAACCAGCCGGCCGGCACGTACAGCATGTCGCCGGGGCCGACGATGCACTCGATCGTGGTGGCCTGCCGCGCCAGCGGGAACCTGTCGAAATCGGGGCATTCGGGATCGAACGGGGAGCCGAACAGGATGGCGTTGGCTTCGTTCGGGTACAGGAAGTCGTCGTGGTGCGGCGGCGCCAGCATGATCCGCTTGCTGCCCCAGACCTGCGCGAAGACATTGTCGTCGTAGTCGCAGTGCAGCGGCGTGACCGTGCCGGCGGGGCCCAGCCAGAAGCGCGGCGGACCCACCTTGTCGAAGTAGGCGGGCCAGTGGCACAGCCGGTTCAGTTCGCGCAGTTCCAGGTTGCCCAGGTAAGGGGGCAAACCCTCGGTGCCCGCAGCCACCAGGTCCAGGTACTCGAGCATCCCCATGTCGCGCATCGCCCGGTCGGCGGCGAAGGCCGTGCTGACATAGTCGCCGACGCGGGCGCGCACGGGCAGGTGGCTGTAGTGCTCGCGCAGCGACTGTACCGTCAGCGCGGCCAGCGGCCAGCGGTCGGCGACGCCCGTCATCAGGAAGGGCAGGCCCTGGGCGGCGCGGGCGCGGAACGCCGCCTTGTCGAGCGCCTCGATGCGCGGTACTTCGGCAATGGCCGGCAGGGTGCGCGCGGCCGCCTTGATGGCCTCGCGCATGGCCGCGATCGATGGCACGCCACGCACCTGGGCATCCCTGCGCTCGCGTGCCGCGCGGTGGGCGGCGCGGTCGGCGGCCGCCGCTTCGGATGCTTCACGGGTAGGCGGCAGGCGCGGCGCCTTGCGCACCGGGGTCTCGTTCACCACAGCTTCTGCCCCGAATGGTCCAGCTCCGTCAGGTACAGGCGCACGTCGAACTCGTACTGGTGGTAATGGGGCTCCATGTAGGAACAGAGCTTGTAGAACGCCTTGTCGTGCTGCTTTTCCTTCACGTGCGCCAGTTCGTGCACGGCGATCATGCGCAGGAACTCGATCGGGCAGTCGCGGAACATGGTGGCCACGCGGATTTCATGCTTGGCCTTCAGCTTGCCGCCCTGGATGCGCGAGATCGACGTATGCAGCCCGAGCGCGTGGTTGATCACATGGATCTTGCTGTCGAAGAGAACCTTGTCGATCGGCGCGGCGTTGCGCAGGAATTCGTCGCGCAAGTCCTGTACATAGTCGTACAGCGCCTTGTCGTTGCGTACCTCGTGGGCTTTCGGATAACGTTTCTTCAGTACGTCGCCGAGGCGGTTCTGGTTCAGCAGGGCTTGCACCTGGTGGCGCGTGTCGTCGGAGTAGGCGCCGAGATATTTCAGTGTGGCTGTCATGGCGGCGAGACTGTACCACAGCCCTACCTTACAGCCATATCTTACAGCGGCGTATTTCGATCTTGCCTGGCCATATTGCCCGGCCGTATCATGGCGGGATGCGCACCCATGTCAATTCAGTGGGACTGCTGATCCGCGCCGATCCCGCACTCCTGTTCAACTATCCGTCGCACATTCCTCGCGACTGCATCGATGTCCTGCCGCAGCAGCCGGGCATCTATATCTTCCGCGACGAAGCCGCCACGCCGATCTATATCGGCAAGAGCGTCAACCTGCGCCACCGCGTGCTGTCGCACCTGCGCACGCCCGAGGAAGCGCAGATGCTGGCGCGCACCCGCCACATCGACTTCGAACGCACCGGCGGCGAACTGGGCGCGCTGCTGCGCGAAGCGATGCTGATCCGCGAGCACCAGCCCGTGTTCAACGTCAAGCTGCGCCAGCAGCGCGACATGTGCTCGATCGCGCTGCGCGGCCACCGGCCGGAGATCGTCTTCGCGAAAGAGGTGGATTTCGGTGGCACCGACGGCCTGTATGGCCTGTTCGGCACCAGGAAGGCGGCGCAGGAAACGCTGAAGAACGTGGCGCAGGCGGCCAGCCTGTGCTCGGTGCTGACGGGACTGGAAAAGGGCAGCCCCGGCCGGCCCTGCTTCGCGCGGCAGATCGCGCGCTGCCGCGGCGGCTGCACCGGCGAGGAAAGCCTGGCCGATCACGGCGCGCGGCTGCAGGCGGCGCTGGGGCATATGCTGGTCCAGCGCTGGCCCTACGACGGGCCGATCGCGATCGTCGAGGAATCGGACGGCTTGCGGCAGCGGCAGCTGGTCGATAACTGGTGCTACCTCGGTACCGGCAAGCTGAAGAAGAAGCGCGGCGCCGCCCGCTTCGATGCGGCGGTCTATCACATCCTCCGGCGGCCGCTGCTGGAGGGCGGCCTGGCCATCGAAATGGCGTAGCGCCGCGGCCGCGCCGGCTGCGCCCTGCAGTCGGCTGATCGTACGCTGACATCAGGCTCGATCATCCGGCGCCATATGGCTGGCATATAGCATATGAAGTCAGCAGTATATCCAACGCTATATATTCAGCTATATTACGGTTTTCCGTTTTCCGTCCCCACGAGGTTCCATGCGCCAGCCAGCTTTGTTCCCGCCTTTCGCCAGCGCGCCGCCCTGATGGCCGATGCCTGGATCGCCCTCGGCCTGTCGCTGAAGGTGGCGCTGTGCGCCACGCTGATCGACCTGGTGTTCGGCGTGGCCATCGGCTGGGTGCTGGCACGGCGGCGTTTTCCCGGCCGCGAACTGCTCGATGCGCTGCTGACCTTGCCGATGGTGCTGCCGCCCACGGTGCTGGGCTATTACCTGCTGGTCGTGATCGGCCGCAATGGCCCGCTGGGCGGCTGGCTGCACGCCACGTTCGGCATCAACCTGATCTTTACCTGGCAGGCGGCCGTGATCGCCGCGGCCGTGGTCGCCTTCCCGCTGGTGCTGAAGGGTGCCCGCTCCGCCTTCGAGACGGTCGATCCCCAGCTGGAGCAGGCCGCCCGCGTGCTGGGCGTCTCGGGCGCCGGCGTGTTCCTGCGCGTGACGCTGCCGCTGGCCTGGCGCGGCGTGCTGGCCGGAACCCTGCTGGCATTCGCCCGTTCGATGGGCGAATTCGGTGCCACGCTGATGGTGGCGGGCAGCATTCCCGGCCAGACGCAGACCCTGTCGATCGCCGTCTACGAAGCCGTGCAGGCCGGCCAGGACGATACCGCCAACCTGCTGGTGCTGGTCACCTCGGTGGCCTGCGTGGCCGTGCTGGTGCTGGCCAGCCGGCTGGCGCCGCCGCGGAAGGCGCTGCCATGATCCGCGTGCACATCGATACCACGCTGCGTGCCGGCAACCGGACGTTCCGGCTCGACGCCCGTTTTACCTCGGACAGCCAGCGCGTGGTCATCTATGGCGCTTCCGGCGCGGGCAAGAGCCAGATGTTGAAGGCCGTGGCCGGGCTGGTCCGGCCCGATGCCGGCCATGTCGAGCTGGCGGGCCGCGTGCTGTTCGACAGCGCCAACGGCATCGACGTGCCGCCGCAGCGGCGCAATGTGGGGTACCTGTTCCAGGATTACGCGCTGTTTCCCCACCTGAACGTGCGGCAGAACATCGCGTTCGGCTTGCGCCGCGGCCTGTTCAATCCGCCCCGCAATGCCGACGGCGCGGCGATCGCCTACTGGCTGGAGGCATTCGGGCTCGCGCCGGTGGCGCTGCAGTTGCCGGACCAGTTGTCCGGCGGCCAGCGGCAGCGCGTGGCGCTGGCCAGGGCACTGATCGCCGAGCCGGCCGCGCTGCTGCTCGACGAGCCGTTCGCCGCGCTCGATCCGGCGCTGCGCATACGCATGCGCGCCGAACTCGATGCCCTGCAGCGCCGGCTGGACATTCCCATGCTGATGATCACGCACGACCCGGACGATGCCGTCGCGTTCGGCGGCCATGTCCTGACGATGGCCGATGGCGCCATCCTGCCGGAAGTCGCGGCAAACATCACGATGAAGGAAGCGCCATGACGGATTCGCTGACACCCGGCCCCCTGGAATTGCACGGCAAGCTTTGGCTGAGCGCCGGGGGGCGCCACCTGGGCGGGCCGGACCGCATCGCGCTGCTGGCCGCGATCGCCCGGCACGGCTCCATCACGCAGGCGGCCAAGGCGGTGGGCATGAGCTACAAGGGCGCATGGGATGCGGTGGACGCCATGAACAACCTGGCCGGCACGCCGCTGGTCGAGCGGCTGGCCGGCGGCAAGGGCGGCGGCGGCACGCGGCTGACGGAAAGGGGCGGGCAACTGGTGGCGCAGTTCCGGAGGCTGGAAGACGCGCATCGCCGCTTCATCGAACAGCTGGGCCGCAACCAGGATGCGGAGGGTTTGCCCGACATCGATCTCCTACAGGTGATGAACATGAAAACCAGCGCGCGCAACCAGTTCCTCGGTACCGTCGAAAAGGTGACGCGCGGCGCCGTCAACGATGAAGTCGTGCTGCGCATTGTCGGCGACCAGCGCATCGTGGCGGTGGTCACGCATGAAAGCGCGGCAAGCCTGGGCCTGGCGCCGGGCACGCAGGCCTTCGCGCTGGTGAAGGCGTCGTCGGTGATCGTCGCGGCCGGGCTGGAGGGCGCGAAACTGTCGGCGCGCAACCAGCTGGCCGGTACCGTGGCGCGCGTGGTGCCGGGCGCCGTGAATGCGGAGGTGACGATCGCGCTGCCGGGGGGCGGCACGATCGCGGCGACCGTGACGCGCGACAGCGCGGAAGGCCTGGAACTGGTTGCCGGCATGCCGGCGACCGCGCTGTTCAAGGCCTCCAGCGTGATCATCGGCGTGTTGTAGCGGCAGCCGGGGAGACGAACCAAGCCGAGGGGGCTCGGTCGACGGGAAGGGAAAAGCGCTGCCGGCCCGCGGGCCGGCGGCTTGCCATCAGGCGGTACGGGTCGATTCGAACAGGAACCAGATGCGCTGTTCCGCTTCGTCGATCCAGTTTTCCAGCAGGCTGGCCGTGGCGATATCCTGGTCTTCGTCGCACACGTCGTGGACTTCGCGCATGGATTTCACCAGCGCCTGGTTGTCGTTGCGCAGCTCGTCGAGCATGGCGATCGCGTCGACGAATGGCGCGTCGTTGTCCTTGATGCGCTGCAGTTCCGAAATATGCCTGATCGAGCGGATCGTGGTACCGCCCAGCTTGCGTACGCGCTCGGCGATCGGGTCCAGCATCGCGTAGATCGCGGTGGCCTGCTCGTCGAGCAGCAGGTGGTAGGAGCGGAAGTGCGGACCGCTCACGTGCCAGTGGAAGTTCTTGCATTTGATGTACAGCGCGAAGGTGTCCGCCAGCAGCGCGTTCAAGCCTTCAGCCACTTCCTTGCGGGCTTTGTTGCCGAGGTCGGTTGGCGTTTTCAGTGCGTCCTGTTGTGCCTGGTCGTTCATGTCTGCCTCTTCTGAATGTGGAAATTCATTGTATCGCAGACAATGAAATGGCGTGATGAACCGTGCGGGCAGGGTCCACCACTCCCGGAAGGGGGAGACGCCCCGCGCGCAGGCGGATTCCGCGCACGAACACCTGCGGCGCATGCGTGGACCGCGGCAAATATAAACGGGGCAATCGCGGGACATGCCGGGGCGGAGACTCGGGGGGGAGACGTGGAGGAAAAGACGTAGGGGGAGGGCATGCGGCGAAGCACGCTGGCCGCCAGCATGCTGGTAGAGATCATGCTGGCGGACGACTTGCCGGCAGACGAAGGGCTGGTGGAACATGCTGGTGGAGGTCATGCAGGTGGGAGGTCATGCAGGTGTACGTCATGCAGGTAGAGGACATGCCAATAGATGACTACCCGCGCAAGACGGTTGCGGCGGCGGGAGAGCGGCGGGCACCGGGAAGATCCCCGGGCCCGCCGTGATGTGGATGCGCCGGCGTGGCGCGGCCTTCGGACGGTCAGCGCTTTTCTTCCTTGGCCCCCTGGCGCGCCAGCCGGCTGGCCGACTGGCGGCTTTCACCGCCCTTGCGGCCGATTTCCGCCATGTGCTCGCGATCCCTGCTGACCGCCTCGCCGCCTTTCTGGCCGGCGCGGCGCGCTTCCTCGGAATCGAATTCGTGCGCCGTGCCTTTCTGGTGGGCGGCCTGCCCCCCCTTGCTGGCGATCATCCGCTGGGTTGCCTCGTCCATTGCGGCAAAACCCCGTTTGCTGGCACTTTTTCCGCCGCCCGGCACCTCCGACCGCTGGCTGTTCCCCTTGTCCGGTTCGGACCGCTGTTCCGTTCCCGCTTCGTTGCCGTTATGTGTAGCCATGTGTCACCTCTCTCTCTAAGAATCGAATCCAAGGATCGAATCGATCCAGTCGATCAATCAGTCGATCAAGCCACTCGAATCGCACCGGTCGAATCGCACCGGTCGAATCGCACCATTCGACTCATGCCGGTCGACCCGCATGAACCGGATGAATCGAAAGGATCAACGAGTCAAATGGATCAACGAGTCAAATGGATCAATGACCCGAAAGGCTCGAAGTATCGATAAGGCTCGAAGCATCGATATCGCTCGAAGTATCGATAAGGCTCGAAGTATCGATATGGCTCGAATTAACGATATGGCTCGAAGTATCGATCGATCGAATGAATCGAAACCGGGCCGCGGCCCGGACGCCGAAGCGGCAAGGTCGGCCGCTTCGTGTGGTTAGAGGAGGAGGTCGTCGCGTAAGTTCCGGCGTCAGGTCAGGAATCGGCCTTGCCGATGGCGGAGCGTTCGCCGACGGCTTCCCGGGTGCCGCTGCGCAACGGGCGCGCACCCATATCGTGTTCCAGCTGCTCCTTGCGGTCGGCCAGCTGTTCGCATAGCGCCGTGAGGTCCGCGCCACCCTGGCGCGCCTGCGGGAACATTTCCTGCTCCTCTTCCTGCACATGGTGTTCGATCGCCTTGCGCAGCATGGCCACGGTGCTGTCGAGGTCCGGATCGTCGCCGGACATGCCCTGGATATGGGCGATCAGCTCCTTCGCCTCGGCGTGTTCCTGGATGGCATCGCGCACCATGTCCTCGTCGCCGGTTTCGGCGCGCACGGCAGGGTAGAAGATTTCCTCTTCGATCATCGTGTGGATTTCCAGTTCCATGCAGATCTGCAAGGCCAGGTCGGCCTTCAGGCTGATGTCGCCGATGTTCTGCAGCCGCTCGTATTCGCGGAACAGTTGCTTGACCTTGTCATGGTCGGCGGTGAGCAGGGCGACGGCATCCTTGGACTGCGCGTCCTGGCTGCTGCGCGGCATGCCGATCGGCGGGTGGTTGCCGCTGCTCGGCATCGGGACGGGATCTTTGCTGTTGGTGGTCATGGGTGGCTCTCCTGTTGTGTGTTGAGATGCCGCGCAGGTTTTCGGTCCAACGCATTGTTGTCCATGCATCCCGGCCCGGTACATCCTGGCCCGATGCATTTTCGTCAACGCGCCGCGCGGCGGCTGCCTGTTACCTGCGTTCGAGTATAGGCCTGGCGCCATAATGCAGGCGCGCCCTTGCCATATTGGTATGCTCTGCCGTTCGTGCGACAATAGCGCTCTTCGCCGGCGCATCCGGCCGACTTTTAGCTCACCTGACCATGCATCCCGAATACATCCTCACGCTTTCCTGCCCGGACCAGCGCGGCATCGTCCACCGCGTCTCCGGCTTTCTTGCCGAGCACGGCTGCAACATCATCGATTCGGCGCAGTTCGGCGACCAGGAAACCTGCCGCTTTTTCATGCGCGTGCACTTCGCCGCCGAGGATGCCGCGGTAGCCGACAGCGTGCTGCGCGCCGACTTCGCCGAACTGGCCACCGCGCTGCGCCTGGAATGGATGCTGCACGACGCGCACCGCAAGCCGCGCGTGCTGCTGATGGTGTCGAAGATCGGCCATTGCCTGAACGACCTGCTGTTCCGCTACAAGAGCGGCCTGCTGCCCGTCGAGATCCCGGCCATCGTGTCGAACCACATGGATTTCTACCAGCTGGCGGCCAGCTACAACATCCCGTTCCACCACCTGCCGCTGGCCGCCGGGGCGCCGGAAAGCGCCAAGCTGGCGCAGGAAGCGCGCATCGTCGACCTGGTGGAATCGCACAATATCGACCTGGTGGTGCTGGCGCGCTACATGCAGATCCTGTCGCCGTCGCTGTGCGCGAAGCTCAAGGGCAAGGCGATCAACATCCACCATTCCTTCCTGCCCAGCTTCAAGGGCGCCCGGCCCTACGCGCAGGCGCACCAGCGCGGCGTGAAACTGATCGGCGCCACCGCCCACTTCGTCACGGGCGACCTGGATGAAGGCCCGATCATCGAGCAGGACGTGGAACGCGTGGACCATTCGATGGATGCGGAAACGCTGTCCGCCATCGGCCGCGACGTGGAATGCGTGGTGCTGGCACGCGCCGTGAAATGGTTCGTCGAGCACCGCGTGCTGCAGAACGAACACCGCACCGTGATCTTCAAATAAGACTGTACCAATGGCACTCAAGGCAACAATCTATAAGGCGGAACTGTCGATCGCCGACATGGACCGCAATTACTACGGCACCCACACGCTGACGCTGGCGCGCCACCCGTCGGAAACCGACGAACGCATGATGGTGCGCCTGCTGGCGTTCGCGATCCACGCCAACGAGGCGCTTAGCTTCACCAAGGGCATGTTCGACGTCGAGGAACCGGACCTGTGGCAGAAGGACCTGACCGACGCGATCGAACTGTGGATCGAGGTGGGCCAGCCGGAAGAGCGCCGCATCCTGAAAGGTGCCGGGCGCGCCGGGCACGTGATCGTGTACAGCTACAGCACGGCCAGCCCGATCTGGTGGAAGAACATCGCCAACAAGATCGAGCGCGCCAAGAACGTGTCGGTCGTCAACCTGCCGTCGGAGACCACGGCGGCACTGGAAAAGATGGCGCAGCGGAACATGCAGCTGCAATGCACGATCCAGGATGGCCAGATCTGGCTGACCGACGGTACCGATACGGTGCTGGTCGAGCGCGAGGTGTGGAAGGCCGAGCGGTAAGCTTCCCTAGGTAAAATCCTTGTACGCGGCGTTGCGCACGTCGCGCGGGAAGGCGCCCGCCATCCCTTCGAACGTGGTGTTGGTGAGCTGCACCACGACCAGGTCCGCGAGCGGATCGACAAACCAGTAATGGCCATACGCGCCGCCCCACTGCAGGGTGCCGGCCGACTGCGGCGAATGCGCTTCCTTCGGGTGGCCCAGCACCGCGCCCAGGTAGCCGAAGCCCCAGCCGGGGCCCTGCGTCATCGCGCCGGTGCCGGTGCGGTCCACTTCGGCGGCGCGCAGGATCGCCCGGTTCGAGGTCCTCAGGCTGAGCAGGAAGCGCATGACATCGTCCGCCGTGCCGGCCATGCCGGAACCGCCGGACGGATACGCCGCGGCATCGAAGATCCGCCCCGGCGTGAAGCGGGCGACACCCTCCATGAACGGCACCTCTTCTTCGCTTGCCATGCGAGTGGGCGGGGCGGGCCTGGCGTCCCGGTAGGGGACGGCCAGGCGGTCCGCGTCGACGACGTGGAACGCCGTGTCGCGCATGCGCAGCGGGCCCGTCACCTCGCGCTGCACGATCGCCGGCAAGGGCATGCCGGTGGCTTCCTGGAGCACGGCGCCCAGCACGTCCGTGGCCACCGAATAGCGCCAGCCCGTTCCAGGCGCATACGCCAGCGGACAGGAGGCGATGCGCGCCAGGTTTTCCGCCAGCGACAGGCCCGGCTGGTCCAGCCCATCGGAAACCCCCGCCCGGCGATACGGGCCGTCGGGCGCCTCCAGGAAACCATAGGACAGCCCGGCCGTGTGCGTGAGCAGGTGCTGCAGCGTGATAGCGGGTGCGGTGCCGTCCGGAAGGCGCGGGCGGAAGTCCGGCAGCCATTCCGTGACCGGCGCCGACAGGTCGATGGTTTCCTCGTCGGCCAGCTTCAGCGCGGCGGTGGCGACCAGCGGCTTGGTGATGGAAGCCAGGCGGAACAGGGCATCCTCGCGCAGCGCGATGCCCTGTTCGCGGTCCGCGCTGCCGGCCGCGCGGCGGTAGACGATCTCGCCGTCGCGCGCGGCCAGCACGACGGTGCCGACGATGCGCTGGCGCGCGATGGCGCCGTCGATCACTTTATCGAGGTGGGAAGCGGTCATGGTGGCCTTTCTGGACAGGGCGCCATCTTAATCGACAATGCCGAAAGCCGTGAACGCGCGCCGCTGCGGCGCGGGCTATAATCGGTGCCGATGAAAACCCCGTCCAACCGGCTGCTGCGAAGTGTGCAGGCATGGCTCGCGTGCTGCGCGATCCTGCTGAACGCGCTCGCGCCGGCGGTGTCGCATGCGCTGGCCGCCCAGCACGCGCAGCGGCAGGCGTGGGAAATCTGCCTGAACGATGGCACCACGCTGGCCGGCTTCGGCGAGCTGGACGAAGCCATGTTCGCCGCGCTGACGGATCGCGCCAACCCGGTGCCGCCCGCGTTCGCCGGCCATGGCATCGGCGATGCCATGCCGATGGCCGATTGCGGCTACTGCCTGCCGCACGCCGGCACGGTGGGCCTGCCGCCGCCCGCGAGCCTGGTCTTGCCAGCCGTCGCAGCCGGCGCGGAGCGCCCCTACCTGTACTACCATGCGCCGCGCCCGCTGCAAGCCTGGGCAAGCGCACAGCCCCGCGGGCCCCCTTTCGTCTCCTGAACCGTCGTTGCAAAGTCTTTCAACCCATTCAGGAGTCACCATGAAACACCTCGTTAGCGCCGCCTTGCTGGCGCTTGCTTCCCTGTCCGCCATTTCCGCCAACGCCCAGGTCACCGTCAAGGATGCGTGGGCGCGCGCCACCGTGCCTGCCGCGAAAGCCTCCGGCGCCTTCCTACAGATCGAATCGAAGACCGATGCCCGCCTGGTCGGCGTCAGCAGCCCGGTCGGGATGGCCGAGCTGCACCAGATGTCGATGCAGGACAACCGCATGTCGATGGCCCATGTCGAAGCCATCGACCTGCCGGCCGGCAAGGCCGTGCAGCTGGCTCCCGGCGGCTACCACGTGATGCTGATGGGCCTGAAGCGCCAGCTGAAGGAAGGCGAGACCGTGCCGCTGACCCTGGTCGTCGAGCAGAAGGGCGGCAAGCGCGACAGCGTCGAGGTGCAGGTGGCCGTGCGGCCGCTGACGTATGCCCCGCCGCAGCACACCCCGCCGCGCCACTAGGAGGCGCCATGATCCAACCCCCGAAACGACCGCTGGCAGCGATGCTGGCGGCGCTGGGCCTGTGCGCCCAGGCGCAGGGTGCCGGGCAGAGCGAGCTCGACGTGGTGACCATCCACGGCGGCAGGCCAACCTCGCTGCCCGCGCAGATTCCCACCACCATCGAAGGCATCGGCGCCGCGCAGATCGCCGAGCGCATCAATGCCTTCGACAGCGAGGATGCGCTGAAGTATTTCCCCAGCCTGAACGTGCGCAAGCGCTACATCGGCGACTACGACCACGCCGTGCTGGCCAGCCGCGCTTCCGGCACCGGCAACAGCGCCCGCTCGCTGGTGTATGCGGACGGCATCCTGCTGTCGAACCTGCTCGGCAACGGCGCCACCTACACGCCGCGCTGGGGCCTGGTCACGCCCGACGAGATCGAGCGCGTCGACGTGCTGTACGGCCCGTTCTCGGCCGCCTATCCCGGCAACTCGGTGGGCGCCGTGGTCGACTTCCAGACGCGCATGCCGGCGAAGCTGGAGGGCCACGTGCGGCTGGCCGGCTTCACCCAGCGCTTCGCCGAATACGGCATGCGCGACCGTTACAACGGCAAGCAGGGCAGCGCGGCGCTGGGCGACCGCCGTGGCGCACTGTCGTGGTGGCTGCACCTGTCGCGGCAGGACAGCGACGGCCAGCCGATGGGCTACGCCAACCGGCTGGTGGCGAACGGCGTTGCCGATGGCGGCGGCGTTCCCGTGACCGGCGCGGTGGCCGGGCGCAATCCGTCGAACCGCGACTGGCTGATCCTCGGCGCGAACAACCAGGTGCACACGGTGCAGGACCACGCGAAAGTCAAGCTGGCCTACGATCTTTCGCCGGTGCTGCGCGCCAGCTACACGCTGGGCTGGTGGCGCAACGACGCCGAACGGCGCAGCGATTCCTGGCTGCGCGACGCGGCCGGCAACCCGGTGCGCAGCGGCGACATCGCGGTCGACGGCCGCCGCTACACGCTGCTGGCTTCCGACTTCGCGGCGCAGCGGGGCGACCTGGCGCACCTGATGCACGGCCTGTCCTTGAAGCGCCATGCGCGCGGCACGTTCGATTGGGAAATCGCCGCCAGCAAGTACGACTACCGCAAGGACCTGGTACGGGTGCCTACGGTGGTGCTGGCCGACCAGGAAGGCACGGGGCAGGGCAACGTGACCGACATGGCGGGCAGCGGCTGGCATACGCTGGCGCTGAAGGGCACCTGGCGGCCGGATGCCGCCCACGTCGTCGATGTCGGCGTGCAGCGCGACAGCGCGCGGTTGCGCACGCGCGTGTTCGCGACGCCGGACTGGCTGGGCGGCACCGCCGGCCGCCACGTGTCGACCTTCAATGGCGCCACGCGACTGACCAGCCTCTACGCGCAGGACACGTGGCGCATCGACCCGCGCTGGAAAGCCACGCTGGGCGCCCGCTGGGAACGCTGGCAAGCCTATGGCGGCGAGGTGTCCAGCGCCGCCAGCGCGCTGCTGCGCTTCGGCGAACGGCGCGAGGAGGGCTGGTCGCCAAAGGCCGCGCTGGCGTGGCGCTTCACCGAGGCGTGGACGCTGAAGGCATCGACCGGCCGCGCGATCCGCAATCCCACCGCCGCCGAGCTGTTCCAGGGCTCCGTCGTCGATGGCCGCATCGTCAATACCGATCCCGACCTGCGCGCCGAACGGTCATGGACGGAAGAGCTGACGGCCGAGCGGCTGGCGGAGCAGGGCAGCCTGCGCGGGACGCTGTTCCATGAGCGCACGCGCGATGCGCTGTACTCGCAGCCGCTGACGCCCACCGTGTCGACGGTGCAGAACGTGGGCCGCATCCGCACCGCCGGCCTGGAACTGGCGCAGCAGGCCGACGGCGTGCTGTTCCAGGCGCTGTCGCTGCAGTCGAGCCTCACCTATGCCGACTCGCGGATCCGGGACAATGCCGCCTTGCCCGCCTCGGTGGGCAAGCGGCAGCCCCGCGTGCCGCGCTGGCGGGCCACGGCGCTGGCCACCTGGCGCGCCTCCGACCGGCTGTCGGCCAGTGCCGGCCTGCGCTACAGCGGCACGCAGTACGGCACGCTGGACAACTCCGACCCGAACGGTGCCGCCTACATGGGCGTGTCGCGCTATCTCGTGGCCGACCTGCGGCTGCGCTACCGCTTCGACCGGCACTGGTCCGGCGCGCTGGGCATCGACAACCTGGGCAACGAGAAGTACTGGGCGTTCCACCCGTACACGCAGCGCACGCTGGTGGCGGAAGTGAAGTTCGACCTGTGACCGCGGCCCCCGTCGATGAAGGGCGGTAAATGATGACAGCCCCGGCGGGTTGGACCTGCCGGGGCTGGCAAAGGGGTGAAGGCCTGGCGCCGCCGCTGGTCTAGCGGGCGGACGTGCCCAGGCGCTGGACGGTGCCGGAACCGGCCACCGCTTTCGTCAATTGAGCATCGCCGTAGTAGCCGACGTTGCCGGAACCGGTGACGTTGGCGGTGATGGCGTTGCGGGCCGACAGCAGCGACTGGCCGGAACCGCTGACGCTCACGGTGGCGTGCTGCACGTTCAGGCGGGTGGTATCGGCCTTGCCGGAGCCGGCGATCGAAATGTCGGCGCGCGCCGCCTGGCCGGCCGCTTCGACCTTGCCGCTGCCCGCCACGCCCACTTCCACCGATTTCGCGTCGATGCCGTCGATATCGAGCACGCCGGAGCCGGCCACTTCGAGCGTCAGCTTGTCGGCGCGCACGCGCTTCGCTTCCAGCCGGCCCGCACCGGCCACGCCGAGGCTGTCCACGGCGCGCGCCCGCACCACGATGCGCACGCGGCGGCCATCGATCTGCATGTTTTTCTTCACCGGGCGGATCGTCAGCACGCCTTCGCGCACCACGGTTTCCACCAGCGGCACGATGTTGTCGTCGCCTTCGATCGTCAGCGTATCGTCGCCACCGGTGACGACTTCCACGTGCGCGCCGGTATTGAGCTCGACGCCGCGGAAGGGGCCGGGCTGGCGTGCCTGCGACACGATCTTGCCGCTGCCCTGCACGCGTTCGGCGCCCAGCCACGCCAGCGACAATCCATCCGCCGCTGCCGGGAGGGCCGTCGCCAGCGTGGCGGCTGCGGCGATGGCGGTGGCGATCAGGGCAAGTTTGCTGGTGTTCATGGTGGCTTCTCCGGGATTGCTTTGTCGATGGGGGGATCGTACGCAAACCCGGCGCGCCGGTCGCCGCGCGTGCGATGGAATGCATGAGGAGGGGAATGGAATGCAGGGAAGCGATGACAGCCAAGAGCGATGGCGAAAGAATCGGTTGGTATCGCACGCGTACACCCAGGTGCAAAGGCTGGGGTCAGCGAGGAATACTGGCCTGCAGGCCAGCACCGTTGCGCAGGCGCGAAGCATGCTTCGCGAAACCCCTGCTTCACCCCGGCGGGTATCTGACCCCGGCAGTTCGCTGTTGGGGTGGATGCAAGCGTTAGTGGTATGCGGAGGTCGCCTGGAACTAACGCCTCTGTACCAGACACCAGTTCTTCATGCGCCGCCGCGTCAATCCAGCGGCACGGCCCGGTACCGGTTGACGTCCACGCTGGACACCGGCGGCGCGTTGTTGCCCCAGGCGCTGCGCAGGTACGACACCACCTGCGCCACCTCGGCATCGTCGAGCGCGTGGCTGAAGGGCGGCATGCCGTAGGGCCGCGGGTTGCCGCGCGTGCCGGGCGGGAAGCCGCCGTTCAGCACGATGCGGATCGCGTTGGTGGCGTCGGGCATGGTCAGCGTGCGGTTGCCGGCCAGCGGCGGGTAATGCGGTGGCGCTCCCGCGCCGGTGGCGCCGTGGCATTCGGCGCAGTGCTTGTCGTACAGCTTCGCGCCGGCTTGCAGCACGGCCGCCGCCTCGGGCGCCTTCGAGCGTTCGTAGGGCTGGTGACCATTGCCGGTGGCGGGCAGCGATTTCAGGTACACCGCCATGGCCCGCACGTCCGCCGCGGACAGGTGCTGCAGGCTTTCGCGGACCACTTCCGCCATCGGCCCGGCCACCGCGGCGCGCGGCGCCACGCCGGTGTGCAGCAATTGCGCGATCTCGTCGACCGGCCAGCCGCCCAGTCCCGCTTCCGCGTCGGACGCGAGCGACGGCGCATACCAGCCCAGCACCGGCAGCAGGCCGCCGGACAGTTCACCGCCGCTGCCGCCGAGCGCATTGCGGGCACTGTGGCATGCGCTGCAGTGGCCGGCACCTTCGACGAGGTAGGCGCCGCGGTTCCACTCGGCGGGCCGGTCCTTGCGTTCCTGGTAGACGCCCGGCCGGAAGTACAGCGCGCGCCAGGCCGCCAGCGCCGCCTGCGTGTTGTAGGGGAAGCGCAGCTGGTGCGGCTGGTTCCTGCGCGAGACGGCGGGGATGGTGCGGAAATAGGCATACAGCGCATCGGCATCGTCGCGCGTGATGGCCGTGTAGTTCGTGTACGGGAACGCCGGGTACAGCAGCCGGCCGTCGCGTGCGCGGCCATTGTGCAGGGCGTTCCAGAAGTCGTCGGCGGTCCAGCTGCCGATGCCGGTTTCGGCATCCTGGGTGATGTTCGGCGCGACGATGGCGCCGAACGGCGTTTGCAGCGCGCGGCCGCCGGCATACTGCTCGCCGCCGCGCACCGTGTGGCAGGCCATGCAGTCGGCCGCGCGGGCCAGGTAGGCGCCGCGCGCGATCTTCTCGCCGGCCGGCAGCGCGGCGAAGGCGGCGCTGGGCGGCGGGCCGGCATCGTGGCGCGGCCACAGCAGGCCGGCCGCCACGGTGAGCACCATCGCCGTGCCGGCCGCGATCCAGCGCGCGCGCCGGCTCATGGCGCGGCTCCGTGGTCCGGCACGCCGCCGCAGCGCATCGGCAGCGGGGTGTCGGGTGCCGCGGCGGGCCGCGCCGCCTGGTCCACCGGCTGGCTGGCCAGCCAGCCGGAAACGGCCGCCACGTCCGCCTCCGTGAGGCGGGCGGCGATGCCGGCCATGCAGTCCGGTGCCTGTGCGCGCCGCGCCTTGTTCTTCCACGCGCCGAACTGCGCATTGATGTAGTCGCGCGGCAGCCCAACGAGGCCCGGAATCGCCGGCGCCACGCCAGCCAGCTGCTGGCCGTGGCAGGCCACGCAGGCGGGAATCCGGCGCGCCGCATCGCCCTGGCGCACCAGCACGCGGCCCCGTTCCAGCATCTGCGCCGTGGCGGTAACGGGCGGCGCGGGCGGGTAGGGCGGATGCTGGCTGGCGAAGAACTGCGCGATCTCGCGCAGGTAGGGCTCGGGCAGGTTGCCGACCATGTACGTCATCATCGGGAACTGGCGCCGGCCGTCGCGGAAATTGAGCAGCTGGTTGTACAGGTAGCCTTCCGGCTTGCCGGCGATGCGGGGGAAGAACGCATCGTTGCGGCCCTGCGGCTGGTGGCACGCCAGGCAGGGCGCCAGGCGCTGCGCCAGCGTGTCCGGCGCAGCCGCCGGGGCGGACCATGCGCGGGAGGACAGCAGCAAGGGCAAGGCCAGCGCGGCGAGCAGGCGTGCGCTCATGGCAGGCGTGGGCAGCGGGTATCTGGAATTGGGCATGCCGTTCCTGGGCGGATGTCGACCGCCCAAGCATACCCCCGCGCGCGGCGGAAGAACAGGGGCGCGCGGTTCAGCCGCCGGCCGGGGTGTCCGGTGCGGGACGGCGCGGGCGCGGCGCCTTCGGCTGCGGCAGCGTGTTGCCGAGCGCGAGCCAGTGGCGGTACACGCGCAGCGCCACCTGGGCATCGTCGGCGGCGTACTGCAGCTGCTTGTCCGTCAGCCGGGGCGACGCCCAGTTGGTGGTGGAGATCTTCTTGGACTTCTGCAGCTTCAGCCCGAAATAGTGCGCCACCGCGCTCTTCGCGCCCAGGTCGTGTTTCTGGCCGGGCACGCGCAATGCCTTCGACAGGTCGGCCACGCGGGCCGGCTCGATCGCCAGCTTGGCGCGCAGCCGCTTGACGTCGTCGGCCAGGCCGAAGCCCACTTTCAGCGTGTGTGTCGATTCGAGGATGGCCTTCAGCACCGGCAACAGCGGCGCCACCTCCGGCCCGACCGGGAACAGCCAGGCCGCGTGCTCGTCGGCGAACTGCACCAGGTGCGGTCCGTCCGAGCTCTGGCCCTTGACGAAGGTGGGTTTCGATTCGGTGTCGAAGCCGATGGCATCGTGCGCCAGCAGCGCGGCCTGGGCGGCCTGGGCTTGCTCGACGGTGCGCACGACATGGATATCGGCCAGCGCGATGCCCTGGTAGGGCGGCAGGTCGGGCTCGCGCGGCGGTGCTTCGGTATGGAACGCCATCAGCCCTTGCGGGAGAATTTCGCGGTCAGCTGTTCCAGCTTTTCCTGGCGGCGCTTGGTTGCTTCCTCGGCGGCCTGTGCCTCGCGCTCGGCCTTCTTGCGTTCCGCTTCCTTGCGGAAGCGTTCGCCCAGCGTATCCTTGGCGTGCTTGCGGTGCACGTCCGTGACTTCGGCGCCGGTCGAGCCATCCAGGTTATAGCGGATGGTGGCCTTTTCCATCGCGCGCAGGTAGCGCTGCGAACCCGTGTGGATGCCCAGCGCGGCACGCATCAGCTTGCGGTCGATGCCCGGCACCTGCGCGAGGATCTGCTTGTCGATGCCGATCGCCAGCGGCAGGAAATCGCGGAATGGCGGGAACTGCTGCGAAAGCTGTTTCAACAGCGCACGGGCGCTCGGCGCCGCGCCGGTTGCCGCGGTGGGGGCCGTGTTCTGTCCCGCGCTTTGCGCCGCGCTCTTTTCCGCAGTGTCTTCCGCGCTCGGTTCCGCATTCTTTTCCGCGCTTTTTTCCGTGTTCTTTTCCGACTCTGCAGGCGCGGCAGCCGCCGTTTCGGTGGAAGCGGCGGCGTTGTTGGTGGATTCAGCGGATTCGGCAGATTCGTCGGCGGCGGACGTCTCGGGGGTAAGGCTGGTATTCATCGACTTCGTAGGTTGATCAGGAGGCGCCAGCATACCACGCCGCGCCCCGCGCGCGCGTTGCATTTTTCTTCATCATGCCGGCTTGTCCACACGTCTTTCGCGGCTAGCGGCGCGCCGATTCGCAGGAACCTTGCCGCAGCCGCGTGCCAGGCTGTGACAAAGCGTGTATAATGGCCGACGCACCAAAAGCAGGGCGGTGCAGATTCAGTCTGTTAAGGAGTTGTCCGCGGTCCCCTGAACAGGGCTTTCCGCATGCCGGCGTCCCGTTGTCCAGAATGCGTTGTCCAGGCAGGTTCACGATGAACATGCCGGGCCGGTTCAGGGACCACGACGGCGCGCCAGGGCCGAGCCCCCTCTTCTGTTCGCACTGAGTATTCACGGAATAACAACGGAATAACACGGAACTACCACGGAATCCCAAGAATGGAGTCCGCGAAGCGAACCGGCATGGTTCGCGTTGCGCGGGCTTTTTTCATTCCGGATGATCCCCACATACGTACCGGCACGGCCTTTGCGAAGGCCGCGCTGGATTGTTCAATTTTTTTCACTTGCGTCGTGCCCGGCCAGGCACTGAAGAGATATTTGATGACGACGAAAACGCCGAAGACCCTAACGCTGTCCACCAAGAAGCCGCGCGCCGAAGCTGCGCCGCTGACGGTGCCGAAGACCACCTTATCCTATGTGATCGACAATGCGCAAGAGGCCGCCGGTAAAGTGACCGTTGTGAAGAAGAAGACGTCCCGCCTGGCCGTGCTGCCGGGCGAAGAGGCGCTGGCCACCGATGCGTCCGTGGCCGAGTCCGCCGCAACCGCGGCACCGGCCGGCGACGAGCCGAAGAAGGCCGTGCGCAAGGCCGTGGCAGGTGCCGACGAAGCGCCGAAGGCGCCCGTGGTGCGCGTGCGCAAGGCCAAGCTGGAAGCGCCCGCGCCGTCGCCATCGGCACCGGCCGCCGTCAGCCAGGTGACCGATGCCGCCACGCTGGCCTCGATCGACACGTCCGGCTACCTGCTGCCTTCCGTGAAGGTGCCGGGCCGGCGCGGCCGCAAGCCGAGCGAATTCACGCCCGAGAACGATGAAGTGGCGGCACTGAACGCCGTCGAGCGCGCCGAACTGAAGGCCGCCTCGAAGGCGCGCGAGCGCAAGGCCAAGGGCCTGGACCCGTTCGGCGGCGAAGCCGGCATGTCCAACGAGGACCTGGAAAAGCGCCGCCAGCAGTTCAAGAACCTGATCAACATGGGCAAGGACCGCGGCTTCCTCACCTATGCCGAGATCAACGACCAGCTGCCCGAGAACATCGTCGATCCGGAAGCCATCGAAGGCATCATCGCGACATTCAACGACATGGGCATCGCCGTCTACGAGCGCGCCCCGGATGCCGAGGCGCTGCTGCTGTCCGACAACGTGCCGACCGCCACTTCCGACGACGAAGTGGAAGCTGCCGCCGCGACGGCGCTGTCCACCGTCGACTCCGACTTCGGCCGTACCACCGACCCGGTGCGCATGTACATGCGTGAAATGGGCGCCGTGGCGCTGCTGACGCGCGAAGGCGAGATCGAAATCGCCAAGCGTATCGAGGAAGGCCTGCGCGACATGATCCAGGCCATCTCCGCCTGCCCGACCACGATCAACGAGATCGTCGACCTGGCCGCGAAGATCGAGAACGATGAGCTGAAGGTCGATGACGTGGTCGACGGTTTCGTCGATCCCGACGAGAGCTCGGCACCGGCACCGGCGCGCGCGCCGGCCGCCGCCGCGTCCGACGACGAGGACGAGGACGAGGAAGAAGAGCTGGAAGAGGAAAGCGACGGCGACGCCAACGGCGGCGCGGCCGGCTTCTCCACCGAGCAGCTGGCGCAGCTGAAGGTCGATGCGCTGGAGCGCTTCGCCGTGATTTCCGCGCAGTTCGACAAGATGCGCAAGGCCACCTATGGCTCGGCGGTCTACCAGAAGGCGCAGGCCACCATTTCCGCCGAGCTGCTGGGCATCCGCTTCACGGCCAAGGTGGTGGAAAAGCTGTGCGATACGCTGCGCGGCCAGATGGAGCAGGTGCGCAGCATCGAACGCGCCGTGCTGGAGCTGTGCGTGAACCGCTGCGGCATGCCGCGCGCCCACTTCATCAAGGTCTTCCCGGGCAATGAAACAAACCTGGACTGGGTCGACGGCGAAGTCGACGCGCGCCATCCGTACAGCGCGGTGCTGGGCCGTAACGTGCCGGCCATCAAGGAGCTGCAGAACAAGATGATCGACCTGCAGGAACGCGTGGCGCTGCCGCTGGCCGACCTGCGCAAGATTAACAAGCAGATGGCGGCCGGCGAGAAGCGCGCCCGCCACGCCAAGCGTGAAATGACGGTGGCCAACCTGCGCCTGGTGATCTCGATCGCCAAGAAGTACATCAACCGGGGCCTGCAGTTCCTCGACCTGATCCAGGAAGGCAATATCGGCCTGCTCAAGGCGGTCGACAAGTTCGAATACCGCCGCGGCTACAAGTTCTCCACGTACGCCACGTGGTGGATCCGCCAGGCGATCACGCGTTCGATCGCGGACATGGCGCGCACCATCCGCGTGCCGGTGCACATGATCGAAACGATCAACAAGATGAACCGCATCAGCCGCCAGATCATGCAGGAAACCGGCAACGAGCCGGACATGGCGACGCTGGCCGCCAAGATGGAGATGCCGGAATCGAAGGTCCGCGAGATCATGAAGATCGCCAAGGAACCGATTTCGATGGAAACGCCGATGGGCGAGGATGGCGATTCGCAGCTGGGCGACTTCATCGAGGACAACACCACGCTGGCCCCGCTGGACGCCGCGCTGCATGCCTCGATGCGCAACGTGATCAAGGAAGTGCTCGATTCGCTGACCCCGCGCGAAGCCAAGGTACTGCGCATGCGCTACGGCGTGGAAATGTCGAACGACCACACGCTGGAAGAAGTGGGCAAGCAGTTCGACGTGACGCGCGAGCGTATCCGCCAGATCGAAGCGAAGGCCATGAGCAAGCTGCGCCAGCCGTCGCGCTCGGACAAGCTGAAGACGTTCCTCACGCAGAACTGATCCGTATCGTCGATTGCAAAGAAGGAAGCCACCCGGCTTCCTTTTTTTTCGCGTGCCTTCTCCTGCGGCAAATACGCATTGCTTGATAATAGTCAATCAATGATAATGAGAATTATTATCATTTGATTGGATGCCCATGTATTTCCCCGGTCGCCTTCGCCCTTCCGTCCAGGCGGTTTCCGTCGCCCTGCTGCCGCTGGCGGTCACCTG
Source organism: Pseudoduganella albidiflava (assembly GCF_004322755.1). NCBI lineage: Bacteria > Pseudomonadati > Pseudomonadota > Betaproteobacteria > Burkholderiales > Oxalobacteraceae > Pseudoduganella > Pseudoduganella albidiflava. Next base: position 4,688,892 of record NZ_CP036401.1, on the reverse strand, counting down.
CCACGCCGCTGCCGCCGGTATGTCCGAGTCCGCCATGACGGAAACCCCGGTCCAGGCCGTGCTGCCGGTGGTCGAGGTGGTCGGCGCCAACCGGGAAGGGTTCGTCACGCAAACCGTATCGACGACCAGGTCCGATAAATCGCTGCACGAAACGCCGCAGTCGATCACGGTGCTGACCCGCGAACTGCTCGATGCACGGCAGGCCACCACGCTCGACGAAGCCATTGAAACCGTCGCCGGCGTTGCGTCGTCGACGCTGGGGCGGCGCGGCTGGGACGATTTCATCATCCGCGGCCAGAGCGCTGCCGACACGATGTACCTCGACGGCCTGCGCATCGGGCAAGCCAACTGGATCGCCCAGGAAGTGTTCGGCGCCGAGCGCATCGAAGTGGTGAAGGGGCCGGCCTCGGTGTACTTCGGCCAGGTAACGCCGGGCGGCACCGTCAACATCGTCAGCAAGCGCCCGCGCGCCGAAGCGTTCACGCAGCTCGGCATCACGGTGGGCAGCGACGGCTACCGGCAGGGCACGTTCGACATCGGCCGCCCCATTGCCTCGGCAAACGGCAAGGCGGCCGTGCGCATTGCCGGCATGGCGATGAACTCGGACGACCCGACCGACAACGTGTGGTTCAAGAACCGCTACCTGGCGCCATCCATCGCGCTGGACTTCGGCACGCGCACCGATTTCACCATCCTCGCATCGCTGAACCAGCGGCAGTACGTGCGGCAGCAGGGCCTGCCGGTGGCGGCCACGTCGCTGACGGGCAGGGACAGCCTGGTGCCGCAGGATTTCTTCACCGGCGATACCACGGTCGCACCATATGAAGCCGAACAGAAGGCCATCGGCTACGCGTTGACGCACCGTTTCGACAGCGGCTGGACGCTGAACCAGACCTACCGCCACACCGACATGGAACTGGCCGGCCAGCTGGCCAATACCAGCGGCGCGCTGACCGCTGCGGGCAATTTCAACCGCAACGTGCTGAGCCAGGATTTCAACGGCCGCTCCGACGCACTCGATACCAGCGTCTCGCGCACCATGCGCTGGGGCGGCCTGGCACACAACGTGATGGCCGGTTTCGACGCGCTGCACGACCGGCTGTACCGCGACAGCCGGCGCTGCGCGATCGCCGCCCAGAACATCTACACCCCCGTGCAAGGCAGGCCGGTCACGAACTGTAACGTCACCTCCATCGTCGATACCACTTTGGCGCAGCGCGGCGCGTACCTGCGCGACTACATCGACGTGACGGAAAAACTGGGCGTGAGCCTGTCGCTGCGCCATGACCGCGCGAAGCTGAAAACGGTCGACGTGCCGACCGGCGCCCGCACGGACGTGGACAGCTCCGCCAATACCGGCCATGCCGGCATCGTCTACAAGGCCACGCCGAACATTGCTCCCTACGCCAGCTATGCCACGTCGTTCCTGCCGCAGACCGGCATCACGGCGGACGGCGCGGCGATCGATCCCGAGGAAGGGCGGCAGGCCGAGGTGGGCGCGAAGTTCGTGTCCGACGACCGGCGCCTGAGCGCCAGCGTGGCTTACTACGACCTGAAGCGCCGCAACCTGGCGCAGGCGGACGACCTCAATCCGGGATTCCAGGTGGCCATCGGCGCGCAGCGCACCCGCGGCTACGAGGCGGAAATCGCGGCGGACCTGAAGAACGGCTGGCAACTGTCGGCGGCGTTGTCGATCCTGGATGCGGCGATCACGGAAGCTGCCGGGTCGCAGGCCGCCACGGTGGGGCAGAAGCTGTCCGGCGTGCCGCGCAAGACGGCGAACCTGCTGGCGAACTACCGCTTCAGCGGCGCGCTGCGCGGCTGGGGCGCCGGTGCCGGCGTGCGCCACGTCGGCGAAAAAACCTCCACCACCTCGGTATATGTCACGCCCGGCTATACCGTTGCCGACGCCAACCTGTCCTACGCGGGGCGCGGCTGGCGCGTGCAACTGAACGTAAAGAACCTGTTCGACAGGGAGTATTTCGCCGGTGCCGCCAATGCCAACTGGGTCCCTGTCGGCAATCCGCGCACAGCGATGCTGAAGACCGTCGTCGACTTCTGACGGCCACGCCCGCCGTGGATGGCCGCCGCCGCGGGACCATTCGTCGCGCGGAGAATGCCGAAATCTCTGGCTGAACGGGGCGCCGGCCTGTATGCTCTGCCTTGGGCAGCATCCAGTCGTGATGCTGCCGCTGCACCTGATCTCCCGTCTCGCTTTCCCGCGGCCCTGCCGGTTAGCTACCCGCCGCATGGCCGCATGAGGGCTTTTATCATGCTGGCTAACTGACTGGAGAACTCCCATGGAAGACATGGATAATTGCGACACCGAAATGGTCGTGGCTGTACTGGAAGCGCTGCGCGAAGAAATGGCGGCCGACCTCGATGACATGGAACGCCGCATCCGCGGCATGCCCGAAGCCAGCCAGATCGACCCGCCACCCGGCGGCGAACTCGATGAATTGCGCACGGCGCGGGTCGCCCTGCACAGTGGCCTGGCCAGTATTCGCGAAGTGCTGGGTTGGATCGAGTGGATCACCGAAAAGGACCCCGAAGGCGAAACCGCGGTCGCGGCGCAGCCACTGCCGACGGTGCTCGGCTATCCGATCCACTGATGACCGTACCAAGGGTCGAACCGTCCTGATGGTGAATCGCACCGATGGTCGAGCCGTACCGATGGTCGAGTCATGCCAATGGTCGAGTCATGCCAATGGTCGAGCCGTGCTAGGATGCCATTTTACAAGGCATCCTTCCGCACCATGAAACACCGGCTGTTCCTCTTCGACCTCGACGACACGCTGCTCGACTTCAAGGCTTCCGAACATCTCTCCTTCGCGCGCACGCTCGGCGCGCTGGGTTTCCACGCCCCGCTCGAAGGGCTGTTCACGCAGTACCAGGCCATCAACACGGCGCTGTGGCGGCAATTCGAGGCGGGTACCGTGGCCAAGGAATTTCTCAAGGTGGACCGCTTCCGCCAGACCTTCGCGGCGAACGGCCTCGACCTCGATCCGGAGGCAGCCAGCCAGCTGTTCGTGGAATCGCTGTCCGATACCGTGGTGCTGATCGACGGCGCGGCGCGCCTGTGCGAGGAACTGGCCGGGGTGGGCGAAGTGGGCATCGTCACCAACGGCGCCGAGCAAATCCAGCAGCTGCGCATCGTCAGCTCCGGGCTGGGCAAGCATATCTCGTTCGTCTGCACGTCCGAAGCATGCGGCTTCGCCAAGCCGGACGTGCGCTTCTTCGAGCACGCCGGCAAGCTGGCGCGGGCCTTTGCCCGACATGAAGCAATCATCGTCGGCGACCGGCTGGACGCCGACATCCTCGGCGCCAACCGCTATGGCATCGAAAGCTGCTGGTTCAATCCCGACGGCGCAGCCAACGATTCGCAAGCCGTGCCCACCTTCGAAGTGGCCAGCCTGCACGACGTGGTGCGGACCCTCACGCCGGTCAGCTAGCCTGCCTGCGCCTTGCCGCCGCGGTTCCGCGCCGCGACAGCAGCGCCACCCCGGCCGCGCCGCCAACGATCAGCAGCACCGCGACCGCTTCCGCCTGCGTGCAATGGAACACGCCGAAATCCAGCACCGGGTTGTGGCGGATCTGCTCGATCAGCAGCCGCTCGATGCCCGCGCAGACCAGGTACACCGCGAACAGCCAGCCCGCCTGGAAGCCATGCCGGCGCAGCGCCCACAGCAGGCCGAAACCGGCCATGCACATCGCCGCTTCGTACAGCGGCGTGGGATAGACGCCAGGCGCCGCAATGACCACGCCGACGATATTGTTGTCATAGGTCTGCGCCCACAGCCATGCGGGCAGCCAGTCCGGCTTCAGCGCCATGTCGGCGGCAATGCCCCAGTCGCCGTCGCCGGACAGCTGGCAGCCGATCCGGCCCAGCGCATAGCCCAGCATCAGCGCGGGCGCCGCGGCATCCAGCACCGTCAGCGCCGGCAGCTTCCAGCGCCGGACGCACACCAGGCCCGCCACCGTGCCGAAAATCAGGCCGCCGAAAATGCTCAGGCCCGAACGTGTGAAGATCATGGCGGCGGGATCGGCCAGGAACTGGTCGGTGTGTTCGAGGATGTGGAATACCCGGGCACCGACGATCCCGGCCAGCAGCGTCACCAGCGTCAGGTCGGAAACGATGTGCGCCGGGTCGACCGCGTGGTACGCCGGCCCGCCGTGCCCCTTCCTGCCGCGCACCTGGGCGAACCCCAGGATACCGGCGGCGTGCAGCCTGGCCAGCTCGCGGCGCAGGAATGCGCCGGCCACGAACATCGCCGCCACGACTGAAAGGCCGAACACGGGGATCGGCAGGGGAAGATCGGCGCCGGTCAGCGCCCTGACGATGTCGCCCAGGTAGGGATATGCCATGTAACTCCTCAATAAATGGAAGGTTTGCCCAGCACGCCATGACGCCAGTGCTGGTAGCCCTTCCGCACGCACCAGCCCACCATCAGCACCAGCAGCGCCAGCAGCACGTAGTCCGACGACTTCGTCTTGTACGACAGGTCGATGGTCGACGGCATCGCGAACGCCTGGTAGCGGTGCCCCGTGTAATGGGCGCCGACCACCGTGCCGTCGTCGGTGATCTTGGTGGTCTCGTACAGCCCGTTGCGGTTCGGATGGATGCGCATCCGGCCATCCTTGTAGACGAAGGTCAGCGGCGCGTTGTCGCGGAAGCGGATCGTGCCGGCCACGTCGCCGGCCGCGTTGATGCCGGTGGCATAGCTCTGGCCCTGCGCGATCATGGCGCCCAGGTCGATCATCTTCGTGCCATCGTGCAGGAACGCGTGCCACTGCCGGTCGGCCGTTTCCGACGCGCCCACCACCATCCCGGTGTCATTGATCGCCGTGGCGACGCTGACCCGGCCACCCAGGGTGCCGAGGTCGCGCATGCCGCCCGCCGGCGTCCACACGAAGGCGCGCCGGTAGCCGCTCTCCAGCTGTGCCGCGCCCACCACCGTGCCGCTGTTGTTGATACCCGTGGCGTAGCTGGTGAGCCCGCCGAGCGTGCCCAGGTCCTTCATCCGCGCGCCATCGTGCACGAAGGCGTGGAAGCTGCCATCCTCGATGTCGGCATAGCCGGCGATCTGGCCGGCCTGGTTGATCGCGATACCCAGGCTGCCTTCGCCGCCCAGCGTACCGAGGTCCTGCATGCCTTCCTGCCGGCCCGCGGTGGCCGGCTGCCAGCGGAAGGCGCGCCAGCGGTTGTTGCCGTTGCGCGCGCCGCCGGTGACCGTGCCGGCACTGTTGATGCCGGTCGCGTAGCTGTCGGTGCCGCCCAGCGTGCCCAGGTCGGTGACCTGGCCGCGGTGGTAGACCACCGCGCGGCGCTGGCCATCCTCGGTGCGGATTTCGCCGGCCGTCAGGCCGGCGGGGTTGATGTCGGCGGCCAGGCTCTGTTCCACGCGGCGCTCGCCAAAGCCCGCCTGGGCCATGGCTGCGCCGTGCATCACGAGTACCGCGAGCAGGAAGCTGATGTTACGCATGCAGATCTCCTTCCGGTTGGATTCACTACATACTTCTACCCGCTGCGGCCGCGGCGGACCTTCAATAAGGCTTGCCGGTGACGTCGAGCGCGATGCGCCACAGTGCGCGGTCGCCCGTGATGAAGAGGGTTCGGCCATCGGCACCACCGAAGGCCGCGTTGGTGACGTTGGCATCGACGCGGATGGTCGCCAGTTCCTTGCCCTGTGGCGAGAACACGCGCACGCGGCGCGCGCCATGCTCGGTCACGTACAGGTTGCCGTGGCAGTCGAGGGCCATGCCGTCGCCGCCGTCGATGCCCTGGATGAATGTGCGGCCCGCGCCAGGCACGCCATCGGCGATCGGATAGGCCTTCACTTCGCCGTCGCCCGCGTTCACGTACAGCAGGTCGCCGGCGGGGGACAGGGCGATGCCGTTCGGGTTGCGCCGCGTGCCATCGACCAGCGTCACCTTGCCGTCGGTGCCCACGCGGTAGATGCCGGTGACGGGTTGCCCGCCGGGCGCGGCGGCCTTCTGGTAATCCGGATCGGTGAAGTACAGCGTGCCGTCGGCGGCGATGGCGATGTCGTTGGGGGAATTGAACACCTTGCCGTCGAACCGTTCGGCGATGGCGCTGCGCGCCTTGCCCGGCACCGCGTAGCGCGACAGCGCCTTGTACTTGTGGGTGGCGGCGACCAGGTTGCCCTGCGCATCGACCGCCAGGCCATTGCTGCCGCTATCATCGAGGAAGGTACTGACGGTACCGTCGGCGGCCAGCTTGCGGATGCGCGAAGGGAAGTCGCCGGCATGGCTGAAGTCCGAGAAGTACAGCGCATCCCTGATCCACACGGGGCCTTCGTACAACTGGGGGCCGGTGTGGGTCGGCTGCACAGCTGCGACCCGCTGCGCGGCCAGTTCGCCGGAGGGCGCCTTGCCGCAGGCGGCGGCCAGGGCCGCGCCGCAGGGCAGTGCGGCCAGCGCGGTGGCCAGGGCGACGGTCCGGGCGACGAAGCGGAAGGTGGAGCGGAAGGTGGAGCCGGAGCCGAAATTGGAGCTCGACCCGGCGCAGCCAGGTGCGGTGAATGCCATACATTGCCTCGAGTGGGAACCTCGGCGATTGTAGGCAGGTATTATTCTTGTGGCAATCGTTTTCGCGTGGGCGCGCCAGCAGTGGCGCCCGCACTTTGTCTGCCCCAACCCAACAGCCAAGGGCTGGGGTCAGACCCGGCGGGTCTGACCCCTGAATTTGCACTTGGGGTGGGCTTATCGAAGCGGCATCGGGCACTGGCCCGCCTTACACCTTGCGCACGAACTCCGATTTAAGGCTCATCGCGCCGAAGCCGTCGATCTTGCAGTCGATATCGTGGTCGCTGTCGACCAGGCGGATATTCTTCACCTTGGTGCCCTGCTTGATCACGCCGCCGGAACCCTTCGGCTTCAGGTCCTTGATGACGGTGACGGTGTCGCCATCCTGCAGCACGTTGCCGGCCGCATCGCGGTACACGCGGGCAGCGTCGGCCGGTGCCGCCGCCGCGGGCGACCACTCATGCGCGCATTCGGGGCAGACGAGGTTGGCGCCGTCCTGGTAGGTGAATTCGGAACCGCATTGCGGGCAGGGAGGCAGGGCGCTCATCGTGGATTCTTCGCGAAAAAGCGGGCAGTATACTCCCTCGATCGCGACGGACATACGAGGGAGACGACGATGGAAAGGCTGGCCAATCCGGTCTGGGCCGCGCTGACGAGCGGCCAGCGCCACCTGGCGCGGGAGCTTGGCGCGATGCTGCGCTACGAGCCCGACGTGGCACCGTTCTGCGCGGTGCCGGAGCATGGCATGTTCGTGCCGGCCCGCGATCTCGTGCGGCTGGCCGAAGACGTGTACTTCGTCGGCGCGATCCCCGAGGTGCCGGACGGCTGGCGACTGGCGGAGCTGGGCGGCGTGCTGCAGATGGTCTACCGGGGCGGCCCGGTCACGCCGCCATCCGCCGGCGGCATCGTCGAACTCGATGCCCTCGATCCGGCCATGGAAGCGCTCACCGCGATCGCCTTTCCCGGCTACTTCCGCGCCCGCACCGGCACCATGGGCCGCTACTTCGGCATCCGCGACGCCGGCCGGCTGGTCGCGCTGTCCGGCGAGCGGATGGATTTCGGCACGCTGCGCGAAGTGAGCGCCGTCTGCACGCATCCCGGCCACACGGGGCGCGGCCATGCCAGGCTGCTGGTGCGGCACGTCATGCACGGCATGCTGGCGGAGGGCGTCACGCCGATGCTGCACGTGGGCGCGCGCAACGAGCGCGCCATCGCCCTCTATGAATCGCTCGGCTTCGAGCGCAACGGCGTACTGCGGCATGCGAAGCTGGTGGCGGCAGCGATGATATCCGATGCATCGCAGCAGGCCTGAGTAGCGCCGCTATAAGGCGGTGGTATGCTGGCAGCCCTTCCTGCCTACCTGCCTGTCAGCTGCCCATGAAAGTGTCGATCTTCCTCCTTGCCGGCCTGTTGTGCGCCGGGTCCGCCGCCGCCGACACCGCCGCACGTGCCCGGCTCGCCTCCTGCGATCCGGAAGTGGTGCGCGGTGGCTCGGACGAACTGCTGGGAGATCCCGAAACCCTGCGCCAGCCGATGCTGCTGTTCCATGCCGCGATGGCCGAGCGCATGGCCGGGCGCAAGGAGCGCGCGCTGTTCTTCCACCTGGCGGGCCGGCTGCGCGGCACGCGCCAGGCGCTGCTCGAAGGGGCCGATACCAGCGAGGCGCTGAACGCGATCAATGTTTCGGTCGGGCCAATGGCGCTGCCGTTGCTGCTCACCGACCCGGAGCTGGGGCGAGACGTGATGCGCCGCGTGATCGCATGGGACCGGGCCACGCCCGATCCATACCGCGACCGCGCGGCGCGGGCGACCGATGAGGTGAAGCGGAAGCTGGCGACATTCGAGGCCGACTTCGCCAGGCTGCCGGAACTGGCCGGCCAGGCGGTGGGGGATACGGGCCAGGCACGGCGGACCGAGGCGCAGATCGACCAGATGGTCGAATCCGATCGTGCGCGCCGCTGCGGGCCCGGCACGATCGATGGCGCGGCGCTGCCCGCGGCCGTGGCGCGCATCGAAGCGGAGGTGAAACGGTTCGTCGCCGCGCACGCATTCGTGCGCAAACGTGCCGGCGGGCCGGTCGCATCGTTGGCTGTCGCCGCGCGCGGCAGCCGGGGCAGGCACGCGCTGCCGGATCGTTTCACGCTGACCGTCGCGCCGCAGCGCGGCAAAGCCTTCTATGCCGAAGTCGACGTGGCCAGCACGGTCGGTGCCGACCGCAAGCTGGGTGAAGTGCGTCCTTCGCTGGCTTGCCTGACCGACCTGTGGCTTGGCCAGCGCGAGGCCGTGAAGGATGTCTGCGAAAGCGATCCGGCGGCAATCCGGCCGGAGTGAGCTCAGTCGCCGGCCGTGACGTTGCCGATACCGGACACCGACTTGTTCAACGACTTCGGCTTGCCGAAGTAGGTCAGGCTGCCCATGCCGCGCACCACGGCGTTCAGCGTCTGGCTGGCGTGTACCTTCACGTCGCCGATGCCTTCGAAGTTCACGTCGGCTCGCTCGGCCTTCAGGTGCTCGGTGGTCACCTCGCCCACGCCGCGCGCCTTCAGCCGCAGCCACTTCGCGCTGCCCTTGGCCTCCATGCGGCCGGCGCCCTCGAACTGCAGGTCGAGCCGCTCTTCCTTCACGTTGTCGATGACCACCTGCCCGGCCCCCTCGACGACGCATTTCACCAGCGACGGCACGGTGATCACGATCTTGTCGCCGTCCTTGACCGATGCATTGTTCTTTTCCGCGTAGTCGATCTTCAGTTCGTCCGCCTTCACGCTGGTGAGCACCTTGCCGATGAACTCGGGCCGGCCCACCACCTTCACCGACTGCGCCTGGCCGGCGCGGACCTCGATGTTGATCGGGCCCCGGATGGCGATGGCGCGGAAGGCGCCCAGCTGGCGCGCATCCTCGGCGCCGTGGGCCGGGGCGGCAAACAGAGTCGAGAGCAGCAGGGAGCAGGCGAGCGTACGGGACAGGGCAGGGCGCATGGCAGGAACCTTTTGTTGTGTTGTATGGTGATGCGATTCTAGTGCCGCGGCTGGCCGGATCGGTGGCGATTGCGACAAAACGCCGTTTTTCGGTGCCGAATTGCATGAAACGCGACAAATACCTTTACGTGAACTTACCTGCCTTGACGGCATTTCGCGGCGGCCCGCCGCACAATCGGCACTCCATGAAGGAGTAACGATGAAGCGATTGATCCTGGCGGCCGTCCTCGGCTACTGCGTGGCAACCCTGCCATGCCGCGCGGACGAACCCGTGCAGATACCAAAGGAAGAATTCGAGCAGATGCTCGACACTTACCGGCTCGTGCTGGAGGATTACGTCGATCCGGCCGACCGCAAGAAACTGTTCACGGAAGCGATCCGCGGCATGCTGTCGGCGCTGGACCCGCACTCGCGCTACCTGGACAAGGACGACCTGGAAGACCTGGAGCGCATCCATTCGGGCCAGTACGTGGGCATCGGCATCGGCGTGGAGATGCTCAACGGGCAGATCCTGGTCCGCGACGTTGCCGAAGACAGTCCGGCGGACCGGGCCGGCGTGCGGGCCGGCGATTCGGTCGTCGCGATCGATGGCGCGCCGCTGTTCGGCCTGCGCGACAGCCAGGTCGCCAGCCGCGTGCACGGCGAGCCGGGAACCACCGTGGAACTGACGCTGGCCCGGCGTGGCGACACACCGCTGCGCACCGTCACCGTGGCACGCGCCACACTGCGGGAACACACCGTCAGCGTGCAGCGCCTGGACGGCGATATCGCGCGCATCCGCATCAGCGAATTCGGCGGCGGTACCGTGGCCGAGCTGATCGCGGCGCTGCGGCAGCTGGACGGCCCGCAGCCCGTGAAAGGCATCGTGCTGGACTTGCGTAACAATCCGGGCGGCCTGCTGCCGGCGGCCGTCGGCGTGGCCGGCGCCTTCCTGCCGCAGGGCGCCGTGGTGTTCACGTCCACCGGGCGGCTCCCGGAAAGCAACAGCACGATCGCCGTATCGCCCCGCTTCTTCGGCAAGCCGGGCGCTGCGGATGCGTATGACCAGCTGCCGGCCTTCGCGCAGGCCATTCCGCTGGCGGTGCTCGTCAACGGTTCGTCCGCATCGGCGGCGGAACTGGTGGCGGGCGCGCTCCAGGACCATGGCCGCGGCAAGGTGATCGGCGCGCGCACCTACGGCAAGGGCTCGATCCAGACGGTGCTCCCGCTGACCGATGAATCGGCCATCAAGCTGACCATTGCGCGCTATTACACGCCCAACGGCCGCGAGGTGCAGGCGCAGGGCATCGTGCCGGACGTGCAGGTCGCGCCGGCAGCCGCGAAGGATGGCGACGACACGCTGCTGTTCCGCGAGGCCGACATGGCCAATCACCTGCCCGCCAGTTCGGCCTCGCCGGACGCCGCGCCAGCGGGCCGGCCGGTCGTGGAGGACAGCAAGTCCTTCGGGTCGGCCAGCGACCGCGCGCTGCAGGCCGCCATGGTGCAGCTGCATCCCGCGCCGCCGTCCGGCCAGGCGCTGGGATCGGCATGGCGTGGCATCTCCGCCATGTTCCGGCGCTCGCGCAGCTGACCGAGCGCCTGCCGCGGCGCCACGGTGGCGACACGGTCGCGCCGGTATCGCTACAGTTGAGCGGAACAGTCGCTATCCACTCAACAAGGAGCCCGTACCAATGAACATCCGCAGCCTGCTTCCCTCCATCCTGATCGGCGCCGTCGCCAGCGCCCGGTCGATGACGCCCATGGCCACCATCGCCACGGCACGCCTGGTCGGCCGCCACACGCCAGGCCACCTGGTGCTGCTGGATAATCCGTTATTCAAATATGGTGCGCTGGCGATGGGGGCCGGGGAGCTGGTCGGCGACAAGATGAAGTCCGCGCCCGACCGCACCGTGCCCCTTGGGCTGCTGGCAAGGGTCATGAGCGCGGGGATCGCCGGCGCGGCCCTGGCGCCGAAGGGGCAGGAAGCGCAGGGCGCCGTGGCCGCGGTGGCAACCGCCGTGCCGCTCGCCTACCTGACGCTGGCCGCCCGCAAGCAGGCGATCGCGGAAATCGGCCAGACCCGCAGCGGCTTGATCGAGGATGCGCTGATCGTCGCGGCCGGCGCCGCGATCGTGGCGCTGTCGGCACGCCAGTAAGCCGGCACGCCGCGTGCGCCGCCGCGCGTCCCGGCCGAAGCGGCAGGCAAAGCGAATCAGGGTTTGGCAGGCGCATGCCGCTCGCCTAGAATGAGAGCGTTCTTGGTATCGCGGGCAATCGTCCAACCGATTCAGGCCAGGAGGCGCACCATGAAAGCGCAAAAGATCTACACCGCATTGCTCACCGCGGACCTCGCCGCGGCCGAACGCTGGTACACCAAACTGCTGGGCCGCAAAGCCGATCACCGGCCCATGGTCACGCTGGTCCAGTGGGAACTGTTCGACGATGCGGGGCTGATGCTGTCGAGCAGCGGCGAAATCGCCGGCAAGGGTTTGCTGTTCCTGTATGTCGACGATCTCGCCGCCGAGCGCCAGCGGCTGCAAGGCCTGGGGCTGGCCCTCGGGGAAGACATTCCCGGCGACTATTCGACGCTGGCGCAGTTGCGCGATCCCGACGGTAACGTCGTCACACTGGCAACGCCGCCCGTCCGGCCGTTCCCGGCGGCGTGAGCGCGGCCGCGCGAGGCGGTGACATGCCGGGGCGTAGCCGCAAAAAGGGCGGTTAACTCCCTCGGAGCCCATCCAGGTACAAATTCCGGGTCAGACAATCGTGCCATGAAGTTAAGCGTTACCGGACATATTGAAAGCGCATGCATTCACCCCAACAGCGAAGGGCTGGGGTCAGACCCGGCGGGTCTGACCCCGGAATTTGCCCCTGGGGTGGGCTTGATTCAACGGCATCAGAGTCGGACAGGGCTGACGCAAGCCTTCGCTGCTGGGGTGAATGCATGCGCTGAATGCATGCGCTTCCACGTTCAGGTGCCCAAAACGAGAAAAAAAAGCGGGCCAGCGGCCCGCTCCCGGTGAGGCTGGACAACTCACCCCGTATTGCGCAAGCCCGCGGCCACGCCATTGATCGACAGGTGGATCCCCCGGTGCACGCGGGGATCGGTCTTGTCGGCCAGCGCGCGGCGCCGCTTGATCAGCTCCACCTGCAGGTGGTTCAGCGGATCGAGGTAGGGGAAGCGGTTCTGGATCGAGCGCGCCAGCAGCGGGTTGCCGGCCAGGCGTTCGGTCACGCCGGTCACGGTATCGAGCACGTCGAGCGTCTGGCGGTATTCGTCGCCGATGCGCTTGAAGATCCGCTCGCGCAGTTCCTTGTCCGGCACCAGTTCCGCATAGCGCGAAGCGATCGCCAGGTCGGTCTTGGCGAACACCATGTCCATGTTGGACAGCAGCGTGGCGAAGAACGGCCAGTGCGCCGCCATGTCGCGCAACTGGCCGATGCGCTCGTCGCGGTTGCCGTCGGCGATCCAGCCGGCCACGGCGCTGCCGAAGCCGTACCAGCCCGGCAGCAGCAGCCGGCACTGGCCCCACGAGAAGCCCCACGGAATCGCGCGCAGGTCTTCGATGCGCTTGGTCGACTTGCGCGAGGCGGGGCGCGAACCGATGTTCAGCTCCGCGATCTCGGCAATCGGCGTGGCGGCAAAGAAGTAGTCCGTGAAGCCCGGCGTTTCGTACACGAGGTTGCGATACGCCTTGTACGCGCGGTCCGACAGTTCCGCCATCACGGCCTCGAAGCCGGCCAGCTGCTCGCTGTGTTCGGGGTGCGCCGCCGGCATCAGGCTGGCCTCCAGCGTGGCCGCCACCAGGCGCTCCAGGTTGCGGCGGCCGATCTCCGCGTTCGAGAATTTCGACGCGATGATCTCGCCCTGTTCGGTCAGACGGATCTGGCCGTTGACGGTGCCTTTCGGCTGCGCCAGGATGGCTTCGTAGCTGGGGCCGCCGCCGCGGCCGACCGTGCCGCCGCGGCCGTGGAACAGGCGCAGCTTCACGCCGGCCTTGCCGAACACCTCGATCAGCGCGATCTCGGCCTTGTACAGTTCCCAGTTCGACGTGAGGAAGCCGCCATCCTTGTTCGAATCCGAATACCCCAGCATCACTTCCTGGATCTGGCCCCGTTTCGCGATCAGGTCCTTTACCAGCGGTAGCGCCATGACCGCCTCCATGATGCCGGCGGCGCGCTGCAGGTCGGGAATCGTCTCGAACAGGGGAATCACCATCAGGTCCGCCGTCGTGTCGCCCGCGGCGTTCGTGCGCAGCAATCCCGTTTCCTGTTGCAGCACCAGCACCTCCAGCAGGTCGGACACGGTTTCCGTGTGCGAGATGATGTAGTTGCTGATGGCCCGCTCGCCATAGCGGCGGCGGATTTCGCACGCGGCGCGGAAGATCGACAGCTCGGTCCGCGTCTCTTCCGAATAGTCGAGGTACGGCGAGTACAGCAGGCGCGGCTGGGCCAGCTCTTCCAGCAGCAGCTTGACCTTGGCGTCTTCGTCGAGCTCCGCATAGTTCGGCAGGGCGCCGGCGCGCGCGAACAGTTCGGTCAGCACGCGCTCGTGCACGTCGGAGCTCTGGCGCATGTCGAGCGATGCCAGGTGGAAGCCGAAGATGTCGGCGGCGCGTTTCAGCGTCGTCAGGCGCGGGCGCGCCAGCATGCCGCCGTGGTTGGCTTCCAGCGAATCGATCAGCACCTGAAGGTCGGCGGAAAACCCGGCCGCGTCATCGTAAGGCTCGGCATGGCCCACTTCCTTGCGCAGGATGTTGGTCGCGCCCAGCTTGCGGGCGGTGCTGGCCAGGCGGGCATAGATGCCGATCAGGGCGCGGCGGTAAGGCTCGTCCGCACGGTGGTCGGACTGGTCGGGCGACGCATCGGCCAGCGCCTGCAGTGCGGGGCTGCACGGCACCATCAGCGTGGAGATCGACAGGTCCGCGCCCAGCGCATGCGCCTCGTCGAGGTAGAAGTCGAGGATCGTCGTGGCCTGGCGGGCCAGCGCATGCTGCATCGTGTCGGCGTTCACGTTCGGGTTGCCGTCGCGGTCGCCGCCGATCCAGCTGCCCATCTGCAGGTAGGGCGCGTCGATGCGCGTAACTTCCCCCGGCGCTTCGCCGCTGCCGTACTGCTCGGCGATATCGGCTTCGATGTCGTCATACAGGCCCGGCACCTCGGTCAGGAAGGTGATGCGGTAGTACGACAGCGCGTTCTCGATCTCGTCCGCCACCGTCAGTTTCGTGTAGCGCAGCATGCGCGTCTGCCACAGGGTGGCGATGCGCACGCGCAGCATGTGCAGGTTGGCGGCGCGTTCGCGCGGCGTCAGCGGCAGGTCGCGTTCGGCCAGCAGGCGCGCGATGTCGTGCTCCGCATCGAGGATCGACTTGCGCTGCACCTCGGTCGGGTGGGCGGTCAGCACCGGCGCGATCAGCGCACCCTGGAAGAAGTCCTGCACGGTGGCCTGGTCGACGCCGGCCTCCTTCAGTTTGGCCAGCGCATAACGTGTGCTGCCGCGCCGCGGCTGCGAGTGCGCCAGCAGGTGGGCGCGGCGGCGG
Source organism: Pseudoduganella albidiflava (assembly GCF_004322755.1). Classification (NCBI taxonomy): domain Bacteria; kingdom Pseudomonadati; phylum Pseudomonadota; class Betaproteobacteria; order Burkholderiales; family Oxalobacteraceae; genus Pseudoduganella; species Pseudoduganella albidiflava. The sequence goes on along the minus strand of NZ_CP036401.1, from coordinate 4,673,852 downwards.
CGGATGTGGTGCTGGTCTTCGGCGATATTGGCCAGGTGCGAGAAATACGAGAAGGCGCGCACCACCGAGATGGTCTGCTCCTTGGTCAGGATCTTCAGCATGCCGTCCAGCTCTTTCGCGGCGCCGGCATCGGCCTCCCGGCGGAAGCGCACGGCGGTCTGGCGGATGGTTTCCACCACGGCGAAGACTTCCTCGCCTTCCTGTTCGCGCAGCACGTCGCCGAGCAGGCGGCCGAGCAGGCGGATATCCTCTTTCAGTGGGGCGTCCTTGTCGACGGCGCCCGCGTCGTTGCCTTGTCCATTGTTCGACTCGGCTGCTTGGGTCACACTTGCTTGGGTCACACTTGCTTGATTAACCATGGAATGATCGCTACGAAGTGGCAAAGTTGAGGTTCGGTGCATTGGGCTCGTGGCCGCGGCTGCAAGGAAAGCGCGTGCTAGAATTTGTGGTCCATTTTGTGGTCCATTTTGTGGACCCTTCACACGCGCGGCTTACTGATGCACGCCGGTCGGCAGGCAGCAGTGAAAATTATGGCGAAATGATTTACAACGAAATGCGGTTACGACGAAATGCGGTTGCAGCGAAACGCAGTCAAGCTGATTGCAGTTAAGCTAAGTACATCGAAAAGTACAGGAAAGAAGCGGCTTTGAATACCTCTGAAACAGTCCAGTCTGAAGTGAGTTTGCAGGTTCCATCCAGGCTGGTGATCGCTTCGCGCGAGAGCCGGCTGGCCATGTGGCAGGCCGAACACGTGCGCGCACGCTTGTCTTTATTATATCCCCAGTGTTCCGTCGAGATCCTCGGCATGACCACGCGCGGCGACCAGATCCTCGACCGCACGCTGTCGAAAGTGGGCGGCAAGGGCCTGTTCGTCAAGGAGCTGGAAGTGGCGATGGCCGAAGGCCGCGCCGACCTGGCCGTGCACTCGCTGAAGGATGTGCCGATGGAGCTGCCGGAAGGCTTTGCGCTGGCGGCCGTGCTCGAACGTGAAGACCCGCGCGATGCCTTCGTCTCGAACGATTATGCGTCGCTGGCCGACCTGCCGGCCGGCGCCGTCGTCGGCACCAGCAGCCTGCGCCGCCAGGCCCTGATCGCGGCGCGCTATCCGCACCTGGTGATCAAGCCGCTGCGCGGCAACCTCGATACGCGCCTGGGCAAGCTGGACCGTGGCGATTACGCGGCCATCATCCTGGCCGCCGCCGGCCTGAAGCGTCTGGGCCTGCCGCAGCGCATCCGCGCCGTGCTGGATCCGGAAGACAGCCTGCCGGCGGCCGGGCAGGGCGCGATGGCGATCGAGATCGCCGACCGCACCGACGGCGTCGACATGGTGGCGCTGCTGGCCCCGCTGAACCACGTGCCGACCGCGCAAGCCGTGACGGCCGAGCGCCGCGTATCGAAGGTGTTCGGCGGCAGCTGCCAGGTGCCGCTGGCCGCCCACGCCACCCTGGCCGGCAACCAGATGCACCTGCGCGCGATGGTCGCTACGCCGGACGGCACGCGCATCGCCAGCGCCGAGGTGCATGGCCCGGCCACCGACGCGGCCCAGCTGGGCGACCAGGTCGCCGAGAAGCTGCGCGAACAGGATGCCGTGGCGATCCTGGCCTCCTGCCTCGCCGAGGCGGACGGCGGCGGCACCTGACGGATGCCCGGCGCCGTCGTCATCACCCGTCCGCTCGCACAGGCCCTGCCGCTCGCCGGGCGCGTGGCGGCGCTGGGGCGGCGTGCCGAAATACTGCCGCTGCTCGACATCGCACCGTTGCCGGACACGGGCCCGCTGCGCGCCGTGCTGGCGAGGTTGCACGAATTCGCGCTGGTGGCATTCGTGTCGCCGAATGCGATCGACGCGGCGTTCGCCCACATACCGGCATGGCCGGCCGGCGTCACGCTGGCCGTGGTGGGCGAAGGGAGCCGCGCCGCGCTGGCGGCCCATGGCGTCACGGAGGCCAACGCCACCATCGTCAGCCCGCTCGACCCGGTCCACAGCGATTCCGAACACCTGCTGCAGGCGCTCGACCTTCCCGCGCTGCGCGGCAGGCAGGTGCTGATCGTGCGCGGCGAAGCGGGCCGCGAACTGATGGGCGACGGTTTCCGTGCCGCCGGTGCGCACGTGACGGCGATCCCCGCCTACCGCCGCAGCGTGCCGCAACTGACGCCGGAGTTCGCCGCGCGCCTGCGGGCACTGCTGGCCGAAGAGAACGACTGGATCGTTACCAGCTCGGAAGCACTGCGCGGCCTGTTCGTACTGCTGGAAGAACTGGCCTGTTCGGCCGGTGGCGATGATATTGTGGCAAAGATGCAACAACAGCACCTCATTGTCCCGCATGCCCGGATTGCCGAAACGGCGCGCCTGCTGGGTTTGTCCCGCCTGACGCTCACAGGATCCGGCGACGAGCGCCTGCTCGCCGCGTTACAATCACGGCCATGAACGAATTGCCTACCTTACCCGACCCGGCCGCACCGCAAGGCGGGGCCGCTTCGCAAGCTGGTTCCCTGGGCGGCGCGGCCGTTCCCACGGCCCCCGCCAGCCCGCCGCCCTCCGCTCCCGCCTCCGGCATGTCGAACCGCAACCTGACGATCGCCGTCGCCGTGCTGGCCGTGCTGCTGGCCGCGCAGGCGGTGAACACGCACACGCAGCTGCGCAAAGTGCGTTCCGAACTGGCGCTGCGGCTGCAGAAGGGCGATGCGCTCAACGCGGAGTCGAACCAGCTGGTGAAGACGGTGCAGGAAGCCACGCGCGACTTGCAGGTGAAGGTGGGCGTGCTGGAAAACCGCCAGCAGGAAGCGCAGGCCCAGCAACTGGCCCTGGAACAGCTGTACAACGACATGTCGCGCAACCGCGACGAGTGGGCGCTGGCCGAGATCGAGCAGGTGCTGTCCACGGCCAGCCAGCAGCTGCAACTGGCCGGCAACGTGCCGGGCGCGCTGATCGCGCTGCAGAACGCCGACCGCAGCCTGTCGCGCTCCGACACGCCGCAGTTCATCACGATCCGCCGCGCCATCGCGCGCGATACCGAAAAGCTGAAGGCGCTGCCGAGCGTGGATTCGGTGGGCCTGGCGGTGCGGCTCGATAACGTGATCGCCCAGGTCGACACGCTGCCGATGCTGGCCGATGCGACCACCGCGCCGGTAGCGACGGCGAAGCGGGGCAGGTCCGGCAAGGTGGAAAGCCCGGCGCCGCAGATGGAACCGGTGGTGCCGCAGGATACCTGGGTGACGCGCCTGCAGGCCGCCTGGAACGGCTGGAGCAGCGAGATGTGGACCGACGTGCGTCAGCTGGTCCGCGTGCGCACCGTGGATAATCCCGAATCGATGATGCTGGCGCCCGAGCACGCGTACTTCCTGCGCGAGAACCTCAAGCTGCGCCTGCTGAATGCCCGCATGGCGCTGTTGTCGCGCAACGAAGCGGCCTTCCGCACCGACCTGCTGGCGGCACAGGAAACCCTGGCCCGCCACTTCGACACACGGGCGCGCCAGACGCAAACGGTGCAGACCCTGCTGCGCCAGGTCCAGGGCAGCAACCTGTCGATCGAGATGCCCACGCTGTCGGACAGCCTGAACGCCGTGCGCAACTACAAGGCGAAGCCCTGACATGCGTGTATTCCTCTGGCTACTTGCGCTGATGGCGGCCGCCATCGGCATCGCCGTGACGGCCCGCTACAACCCCGGCAACGTGGTGCTGTTCTATCCGCCGTACCGGATGGACCTGTCGCTGAACTTCTTCGTTGTGCTGCAGGTACTGCTGTTCGTGCTGCTGTATGCGGTGGTGCGCGCCGTGCGCGCCACGGCGAAGATGCCCGCGCGCGTGGCCGAATACCGCCAGCGCAAGCGCGAGCGCGATGGCAACAAGGGCTTGCGCGATGCGCTGAAGGCGCTGTTCGAAGGCCGCTTCGGCCATGCCGAAAAGGCCGCGCTGCGTGCCGCCGACCTGCCGGAAAACGCCGGCGTGGCCGCGCTGATCGGCGCCCGCGCCGCGCATCGCATGCGCCAGAACGCCCGCCGCGACCAGTGGCTGGCCCGCGTGGCCGACGATCCCGCCATGAAGACGGCGCGCCTGATGACGATGACCGAACTGCTGGTCGACGACCACCAGCCGGAAGCGGCGCTGGCCGCCGTGCGCGAGCTGAACGCCAGCGGCACGCGCCACATCCACGCGCTGCAATGGTCGCTGAAGGCCGAGCAGCAGGCCAAGAACTGGCCCGAAGTGCTGCGCCTGGTCCGTTCGCTGGACAAGCACCGCGCGCTGCACCCGGCGCTGTCGGCCCGGCTGCGCGAGCTGGCCTATGAAGACCTGCTGTCGGACAAGGCGCACGATGCCGAGTCGATCATGCGCGTCTGGTCCACCATTCCCACGGTGGACCGCGTGAAACCGTTCGTGGCGTGCCGTGCATCCACCGCGCTGAACGCCCGCGGCCTGCACGATGAAGCGCGGCAGGTGGCCGAGGAAGCGCTGAAGGCCAACTGGGACGAGCGCGTGGTGCGCGCCTACCGCGACGCCGCCGCCCCCGCCGGCTCGGCCGCGCTGCTGGCCCAGATCGAGCACTGCGAAGCGTGGCTGCAGGAACGCCCCAACGACGCCGAACTGGCGCTCACGCTGGGCTCCCTGTGCCTGAAGCAGAAACTGTGGGGCAAGGCGCAGCGCTACCTGGAACAGGCCCTTTCCGACGCCACCGACCCCGCCATGGTGCGCGAAGCCCACCTGAAGCTCGCCCAGCTGCACGAAGCGCTGCAGCAGCCCGAGGAAGCCGCCAGCCACTACCGGCAGTGCGCGCTCGCCACCATCCTGTAACCGGGTCGTCGAACGCGCTTTCACCCCAAACGCAAGCCCTGGGGTCAGACCCAGCGGGGTGAGGCAGGGGTTTCGCGAAGCATGCTTCGCGCCTGCGGAACGGTGCTGGCATGTAGGCCAGCACTCCTCCTGACCCCGGCATCTGCCTGTGGGGTAAACGTTACCGCTTTCATGCACTCAATTGACACTTTTGCTGCGCCGCATCAGCTTGCATTTGGCTATAATTGCGCGGTTTAGCCAATTGACAAAGCTGTATTACCGAGGAAAAACATGAGTCTGAATAAAGTATCCGCCGGCCGCGACGTGCCGAACGACTTCAACGTGATCATCGAAATCCCGATGAACGCCGATCCGATCAAGTATGAGGTGGACAAGGAATCGGGCGCGATCTTCGTCGACCGCTTCATGGGCACCGCGATGCACTACCCGTGCAACTACGGCTATGTGCCGAACACGCTGTCCGCCGACGGCGACCCGGTCGACGTGCTGGTCATTACGCCATTCCCGCTGATCCCTGGCGTGGTGGTGCGCTGCCGCGCGATCGGCGTGCTGAAGATGACCGACGAAGCCGGCCAGGATGCTAAAGTGCTGGCCGTGCCGGTCGACAAGGTGCTGCCGATCTACAAGCACTGGCAAAAGCCGGAAGACCTGCAAGACCTGCGCCTGCAGCAGATCCAGCACTTCTTCGAGCACTACAAGGACCTGGAGCCGGGCAAGTGGGTCAAGGTCGACGGCTGGGCCGGTCCGGAAGAAGCCAAGCAGGAAATCCTGTCGGGCGTGGCCGCCTACCAGAACGGCGAATCGAAGTAATCGTTTCGCGCACCAATATGAAAGGCAGCTTCGGCTGCCTTTTTTGCTTTTGTAACGCCTGCAGCGACTTCGGTGAGCCGCTTCCCAGCCGTGCCGCGGTCACTCTGCCGGGGCAGCCTCCGGGGCGGCCACAGGCGCCACTTCGGTGTCGCAGCCCGGTCCCCGCCTGGCGAGTTCCATCTTGTTCAGGCATTGGCCCTGTGCCCACGCCTCCTGCAGGCGTTCCCTGGCGTCGAGCAGGGCCTGGCGCTGGGTGGCCAGCGTGGCCATCAGGCCGTCGATCTCGCCGAGCCGCGCGTCGAGACCCTGCAGCAGGCCATCCTGCAACGCCGCGCCCTGCAGGCCAAGCACGGTGCGGATGGCATCCAGCGAAAAGCCCAGCTTCTGCCCCACGTCGATCAGGTTCAACTGCTCCAGCGTCGATTCCTGGTACGTTCGGTAACCATTCGCGCCGCGGCTGGCCTTGGGCAGCAGGCCTTCCTGCTCGTAATAGCGGATCGTCGATGCCGCCATGCCGCTGCGGGCAGCCAGTTCCCCGATCTTCATGTTCGGTCCCGTGCTCGCGCTGGTGCCCATGTTCATGCTCCTGTTTGTATCCATTTACCGCTTGACCTTCAAGTTGACTTGAAGCTTAGGATACCTCATCTCTTCACCCATTCCGAGGTTTCCATGATGTTTACCCCGCTCGTGTTGCCGAACGGCTCCACTGTCCCAAATCGCCTGGCCAAGGCCGCCATCGAAGAAAACATGGCCGAGGCGGGCCAGCTGCCGGGCGCCGCGATCCATCGCCTCTACGAGCGCTGGGCCGAAGGGGGCGCCGGCCTGATCATCACCGGCAACGTGATGGTCGACGGCCGCGCGCTGACCGGTCCCGCCACGCTGGTGCTGGAAGCGCAGACGCCACTCGAACCGTTCCGGCGCTGGGCGCAGGCGATACGGGGGCATGGCGCGCAGGCGTGGATGCAGGTCAACCACCCGGGACGCCAGGTCATGGCGAACATGGGCGGCAGGGCGCTGGCGCCATCCGCCATCGCGCTGGACATGGGCAAGCACAGCAAGCTGTTCGCGCAACCCGTGGCCATGACGGCCGCCGATATCGGCGACGTGGTGGCCCGCTTCGCCGCCACGGCCCATGCCGCCGAAGCCGCCGGCTTCACGGGCGTGCAGATCCACGCCGCGCACGGCTACCTGATCTCGCAGTTCCTGTCGCCGCTGGCCAACCGGCGCACCGATGCGTGGGGCGGCAGCCTTGCCGGGCGCGCCAGACTGTTGCTGGACGTGGTGCGCGCCGTCCGTGCTCGTGTGTCACCCGGCTTCTGCGTGTCGGTCAAGCTCAATTCGGCCGACTTCCAGCGCGGCGGCTTTTCCGAAGCCGACGCCAGGGAAGTAGTGCTCATGCTGAACGACCTGGCGGTGGACCTGGTGGAACTGTCCGGCGGCAGCTACGAGAGCCCGGCGATGCAGGGCGTGACCGCCGATGGCCGCACGCTGGCGCGGGAAGCGTATTTCCTCGATTTCGCCCGCGAGCTGGCGGCGGTGGCACGCATGCCGGTGATGACCACCGGCGGAATCGCCCGCCGCGCCGTCGCCGAACAGGTGCTGGCCAGCGGTGTCGCCATGGCCGGTATCGCCACGGCGCTTGCCGCCATGCCGGACTTGCCACGGCAATGGCAAGCCGGCCACGATGCGGTGGCACACATGCCGGCCGTCAGGTGGAAAGACAAGACCCTGGCCGGCCTGGCGCGGCTGGCGCTGGTGCGCCGCCGTATCCGCCTGCTTGGCGCAGGTCGCAATGGCACGCTCCGCTACCAGCCCATGTGGACACTGCTCGTGGATCAACTGCGTTCGGCCTGGATGGCGAAGCGCTACCGCGCATGGCTGGCCGGCCAGCCCGTCCACTGAACACCGCATATCGGTATGCGGTGGGGGCGAATAACCTTATGCAAAGTTATTCGTGGTCGATAACATAACCCCTCCTTATGATGAGCTTACTTATCTATAGCCATCTCATCTAAAGGAGGTTTTCATGGCAGCAGCAGCCCGGCTGGCAATCCACCCGCTGACACGTTCGCTCATTCGTTCAACCAGCCGCGCCGCCGTGGCGCTGGCCGTGTGCGCCGCCAGTGCTGGCAGCGCCCTGGCCAACCCGGTCGTCGCCGCCGTCGCCGCCGCGCCTTCGGGCATCGCGCTGACTGTCGCCGCAAGCGAAACCCCCGCCGGTGCCGGCGCCGTTCGCGAGGAGGAGGCCAAGTGAGCAGCGACCGCCCATTCAACCCGAAACGCCGCGCCGTCGTCGGCGGACTGTCCGCCCTGGCGGCCTTGCCGGCCATCGCTCTCGGCCAGGCAGCGCGCGGCGGCCCGGGTGGCAAGCCGAATGCCAAGCCGAATATCATCTTCATCCTGGCCGACGACCTGGGCTGGGCCGACCTGTCCGTGTACGGCAACACCGAGTTCAGGACGCCGAACCTGGACAAGCTGGCCGCGCAGGGCCTGCGCCTGACGCAGCATTACTCGAACTCCGCGGTGTGCTCGGCCACGCGCTTCGGCCTGATCACGGGCCGCTACCAGTACCGGCTGCGCGGCGGCCTGGAAGAACCGCTTGCCGGCGCCTCGGACACGATCGGCCTGCCGCCGAACCACCCAACCTTGCCATCGCTGCTGAAGGCCGCCGGCTACCGCACCGCGCTGTTCGGCAAGTGGCACCTGGGTTCGCTGCCGAACTTCGGCCCCTTGAAGAGCGGCTACGAGACCTTCTACGGCAACTACGGCGGCGCGATCGACTACTTCACGCACAAGCCAGGCGTGGGCCCGAACGTGAAGGAAGACCTGTACGAAGGCGAGACGCCCGTTTCCGAAGTGGGCTACTACACCGACCTGCTGGGCGACCGCGCCTCCGCGTACATCAAGAAGCATTCGTCCGACAAGCCGTTCTTCCTGTCGCTGCACTACACCGCGCCGCACTGGCCGTGGGAAGGCCCGAAGGACGAGGAAGTATCGCAGCAGATCACGAACATCTTCCACTACGACGGCGGCGACCTGGCCACCTACGCGAAGATGGTGGTGGCACTGGATGCCTCGATCGGCCGCGTGCTGAAGACGCTGGAGCGCAAGGGCCTGGCCGACAACACGATCGTGATCTTCACCAGCGATAACGGCGGCGAGCGCTTCTCGAAAACCTGGCCGTTCTCCGGCCAGAAGACCGAACTGCTGGAAGGCGGCATCCGCGTGCCCGGCATCGTGCGCTGGCCCGACAAGATCCGGGCAGGGCAGGTCAGCGACCAAGTGGCGATCAGCATGGACTGGCTTCCGACCCTGCTGGCAGCCGCCGGCACCGAACCGGCCGCGTCACATCCGCCCGACGGCACGAACCTGCTGCCGGTGCTACTGGGCGAGGAAAAGCCGGCCGAGCGCACGCTGTTCTGGCGCTATAAGGCCAACGCCCAGCGCGCCGTGCGGGCGGGGGACTGGAAGTACCTGAAGTTGAACGGCAATGAATTCCTGTTCGACCTGTCGAACGACCCGCGCGAACGCGCCAACCTGGCCGGCAAGCACCCGGACAAACTGGCCGACCTGAAGGAGCAGTGGGAGCAATGGGATGCCGAGATGCTGCCGATCACGCCGGAGGTGAGCACGCATGGGGTGACCGGGAAGGTGCAGGCGGATAAGTATGCGCCGGAGGGGACGGATTGAGTCGGTCCCGCGGCTGTCTTCGATAGCGTTTGCCTGGCGGTATGGGGTGGGCGCTTCGTGTGCCTGCTCTGCGTGTGCGTTCACCTGCACCTTTGCACGGCCGCCGCTTGGAATCGAAGCACCTTGGGCGGTCGCCATGCGCTCTTCCGGCTATTCCTCTTCGATCAAATCATCGAGATCGAGCTCCCGCGGGTGGATTTGCCCCATGATGATCTGGCGGAGGAGGCCGTGCTTCTTTCGGAGCCATAGTGCACGCATCGCAAAGAGCGGGGAAAACTCGAGGTCCTTCATCGGTGCGTGTCCGATGATGACCGGCAAGTTGTAATACACGTTCTTGGGGTCATCCAGCGAAAGGTGCCAACGCCCGTTGTACTCGATCCTGACAATTTCGCCGATGAGCCGTCCAAAGGAAATGATCAGGCTCTCCCGATCATCCTCGCTGGCGTCCCTGGTCAGCTTGAAGAACAGAAGCTCTATTTTCTCCAGGCTATCCATCGTGTGGGTCAAGTGAAGGCCATGCTTTTCGGCTTCAGCCTCGATCGCCTCGATGCGGTCATCCATCTCGAAAATGAAATTGTCGAAAATTTCCAGGGCTTCATCGATGTTGAGCATATGTGCAGTTTTTCGTTGTTTTGTTCTGGATTCTTGAACGGGTTTTACACCATAAACCACTAGGTGGTCCATAGCGTAGCGCCACGTGGGCAGCGCGGCCTACTGTCGTGCTTCCGTCAACTAGAGACGCAGCTCCCCCCCTTTAATCGACGAAGTCAATCGGATCGACTTAGCTCGTCGTACTTTGCTAAGGCTTCGTCAACACGAGATGAACCAGTACATCGCAGTTGTGAGTGCAAGTGAATCCCTCGACAACCCTGCCAGATTTCCGCACTTTGGCAGAGTAATAATGGCAGTTGTCACTCTCCGTAACTGCGATTTTATTGGAGGCTTCGCGTCTGAGAACCGCCTTCCATCGTTGTGATAACCAGGGGCGTCCCGCATTAGGCATGATCACCCAGGCCTGACCGATTGGCAATTTCTTTCTCGACGCCCACGATGCTGCCACGTTGTCAAACTCTGCGATCAGAATCACGAAATCGGTAGGCCCAGGGACACCACCGGCCTCGGGTATTTCGAATATTTCCCACTTGCCAGAAGTGGATGGGATATCCAAGTCAATCTGCTTGCGGATTTCTTCAATGTTCGAAGAGAACTCGCCGGCAGATACGGGGCACCCTGCAAGGAAAAGCGGGAAAACAAACAAAAGCAGACGCCATCGAAAATGGTGGGGAAGTTTTGACGGTATCATTGTAAAATTCATCATGCGATGTTGGTTATTGGAAGGCCATGTATCTCTCTCGTCCCAGCCATGAAATTCTACTTCCCCAAGCCGCTATCGCTATTCTCCACATGTTCTACGGCATCTGCAGCCTTGATTCGGAGTTTTGCGGCGCTATGAAAAGGTACCAGTGGAAGGTTTCCATTTACTTGAATATCCGCCGCTGGTACGACTTCTGCAGTCAGGTCGACTTGTCCCGTGCTGAGCGCAAGGATGGTATGCTGAGATATGATCGCATCTAGAGCAATAGAATCACCAGGCTTGATGATCGTGAACTCTTCAAGTAGACGATGTGGCGCAAGGTTGGTTCTAAGTGGCCGTTCTTCCCCGCTTTTGTTGTCGATTAATTTAAGTGATGGGCCGCGCCGCGTCACAAATTGCAACGGGTAGCCGATATCTACCGTGCTTTCATTTTTTATGACAATATCTACTGTCAGATTTTCTCCGGAGAATACGCACGACGGGTTGTCCCGGCAGGTTGCTGTGACGCTTAGATATGTAGATCCCAAGTGGGCACCATTTTTTTTCTCAGGCGCGAGAATCCCAGAGGATACGAGGAAAATAATAGACCCAAGCATTGTAACTCCTCTCAATAATTCTTCGATTGGTTTCAGGTCGTCATATTCGCCGACTAGACTACCGTGTTGGTGGCGACCTTAGTTATCTCTCAAATTTAAATGAGTAAATTCGATTTCTGAAATTTGCGATAGCAAGACCAAGTGTGGCACTATTTTCTCTTTAGTTAAATTTCCGAGCTTAGCAGCCCCGCCTAACCATTCGAAGGGATTGGTGCTTGGATCCTCCTGCTTCTCTCGATCGTTTGTCAACCACGCAAGCGCATCACGCATCTGCGTGGTGTTGATCTCAGCCATTCATTAAATCCTCAAGAGGCGCTGTCGGTTTTTCCGGATCCGGCGCGCGCGGTTTATAGATCACTTTCTTTACACGCTTGCGTTCGACATTGTCGTGATGGGCCTTGCCATGTTCGTCAAGCTTGCCAGTCAGGACTGGACCTGCCTCGAAGTGAATTTCATACTCGGCTCCTGAAATGCCCACCGTACCATCCGACTCAAGGTAATGAAGAGCGATCCAGTTTTGCTCTGTCTGTAGTTCCCCTGGAAGCATGGCTAAGTTCGCAACTTGACGCCCAGCTTCGTCAAAAATATGCTTCCCACCCTTCACCGTGAAATTCCCCGGGCAGGCAAACGTGATATTCGAGCCGTCCAGTGTCACGGACGACTGCCCGGCCTGCAGCACGATCTTCTGCTTGGCCTTGATCTCGATGCAGTCGTTGACGGAAATGACGATCACTTCCTTGTCCGCCAGGATCTCCAGCTGGTCGGTATGCGCCTGCAATGACACCGGTCCGTTCCCGGCAAACGCCTGTACGCCGCCTTCGTACGTGTACAAGCCGGTCGCTTCGGCCGAGACGGAAGACACGGTATGCGCGGCCGCCAAGTGCAGGTCCGACTGGGTCGACCACTGCAACTGCTCGCCGGCGAACAGCACGGTCGATGCGGGTGAAGCCCAGTTGACGGTGGACGTCGAATCCATCACCACGAGCGGCGCCCCGAATTTTTCGACCGGAGCCGAACCATCCAGGTCCCGCGCACCTTGCTTGGCCTTCAGCGCCTCCTGGCCGTTGACGGCACCTTCGTGCTTGCCCTTTTCTTCCGGATCGATCAGCGCCAGCACGTCCTTCTGCGCCTGCACCGCGGCTTCGCTGGTCAGCGCCTGCTGCGCCTTGGCCGATTCGAGCACCGCCTCGTCGAGCCTTTGTGCCGCCTTCAGCGAGCCGACGGCTTCCAGCGTGTCCATCTGCGTCGAAGCGACGCTGGAACCCTGGCCCGGCCGTGATGCGGTGGTCAGCAGCACGCCTTCGCCGCCGCGTACGACAGCCCAGGCATCGGTGCGCAATTCAAACCCGCTGCCCCGATAGCTGCCGCGCTGCGCGGAGCCGGGCGACTGGGCGATCAGGTATCCGAGGTTGAGCTGCGAAGCGGCAAGCGAGGTGGCCAGGCGCATGCGCAGCTGGCCTTGCGTGTCGTCGAGCTGCCACTGGTTGTAGCCGCCACCGTCGAAGTTCTGGGTGTGGATGCCGGAAATCGTGCCGGCATGGTTTACGCCCGAATCGACGCCAGCGGAGAACGGCGGCGTATCGGCGCCCGTGTACAGCTGCGCGACGATGACAGGGCGGTCGATGTCGTTTTCGAGGAAATCGACTAATACCTCGGTGCCGATGCGCGGCGTGAACTGGGAACCCCAGTTCGGGCCGGCCAGCGCTTCGGCCACGCGCACCCAGGTACCCGAGCGTTCGTCGCCGGGGGCGCTGCCTTCTTCATCGATATCGTGCGGCATGCCGCCGGCATTGGCGGAGGCGCCACGCTGCCATGCGAACTGCACGCGCACCTGATGGTCGCGCACCGTGGTGGCCACTTCGTTGGCGACGCCGACGACGAGGGCGGTCTGCGGGCCCAGCGCCGTGTGGGCATGGGGCAGGGCGGTGGCCACAGGGACCAGCGGCACCGCTTCGCGCACGCAGCAGAAGCGGTTGCGGTAAGTGCCCGGTTCGACCTTTGCGTGCCGGTCGGCCAGTTGGGGCTCGAAGTTGTTGCGCGCCTCGTGCTCGACCCACAGCACCTTGAAGGCATTGTCGGCTTCGTAGCGCTCGTGCTGCGTGAGCGTAAACGCGTGGCCGGCAGCCAGGCGGCGCACCGCGCCTTCGCCCGTAAACAGCTTGTTTTCCAGTTCCAGCGCCTGCAGCATCAGCTGGCTGTGGCTATCGCCATCGTCGCTGGCGATGCGCTCGCCGCTGCCGTCGAAGACGGGCAGTGGCGGCACTGCGCCGGCGTCGAGCATCGATTGCTGTTCGGCGGCCGGTGCCATCACCTGTGCCGGATCCCAGCTGCTGATCGACACCGCATTGGCGCGCACTTGCCGGCGCGCGCCGAAGGCGTCGATAGCGTCGTCCGTGTCGCTGGCGCGCATGCCGTGAAAGCGGATCGCCGGATTGCCGGGCGTGGCCGGGGCGGCGGCCAGGCTGTCGAAGATCACCAGCTTGTGGCGCGCCTGGCCGTCGCCGGTCGCTTCGGCCTGGTCATGCTCGAAGCGCCACGACAGGCCTTCGGAAGCCATCAGGCGCACGAAGAAGTCGTAGTCGCTTTCGCGGTACTGGGTGCAGATCGGGCGCGTGGCCAGTTCCTGGGTGACGTCGAACTCGAAACGCAGTTGCGGATAGTCGGCGAACAGTTCGGTGACGATGTCCTGGGCGTTCTTGTCCTAGAAGATGTCGCTGGACTAATTCGTTATGTAAGCGCTTCCATCGGATACATGCGGGGATGCAAAGTACGAGCACAGGAACCGAAAACAAGTCGTGGTTATCAAATCGTTGGCCGACGTTGCGATGGCGTTGATTTGTCTCAAATGCTTCGTGGTCGCGAATGTCTCAATAAAAATAACTATTGTCATTTAGTCCGGGAATTGCTTCTCTCGGACGTGGAAAAACTGCGAACTTTCGCGTTGAATCACTCGTAAGCATTAGCGAAACGGTTTTAATTTTGCCCGTCGCTTATCCCACGCTCCTTGAGCAAACAGGGTTAAAGCTTTTTGGGAAATGTCGTCGTCGTGAAAACCCGTCATCGTAATGCCAATTTTAAGCAAAACAACAAACCCGAGGTAAATGTACGGATCCCCATCTTCTTGTATGAGCTTGTCCAAAACTACTTCGCTGTCATCTAAGAATATATTCAGGCCTCTGAATTCAACCCCTTCCATCTGGCGGCCAAATCCAATATGAGTTAAACCTTCGCTAAGATCTGCGGCGTAGCCCACATTCATGTTCGATCGGAATTCGACCCGCTGTTTGAGATGATTCAGTGTGGCACTATCGGCTACGCCGTAAATTTTCTCAACTTCTTGGGGGCTCATTCCGAAACGGAATCTTCCGGCTCCAATATAGGGAATAATTTCAAATGGCTCATTGTGCTTCATTTTTAGCTTCCGTTAGTAGTCCGTGCTTTTCGAGGCACTTGAAATACTCCAGCATCTCTAACATTGCCTCATTATACTTCCTGGCGTTGCCGATATTCTTCGCGACTCGTCTGACGTCTTGAATTTCCATTCGCATCACCTCCCGCCACTTGTTTTCTGACAGCAGCATTCCCAATTCTTCGCGGTATTCGATAGAGCCTGGCATCTGACCGTTACTGGATGTTTTGGCGTGGTCATCTGGATGCATTTGAATAGCCGGGCCGTCACTCTCACGCAATGGGCTTACATCCTTTGCCGGCATATGGTGCGAATCTTTGCCATCCTTCCGGGGTAGCGCCGTTCGCCCGTGGGCTCCTCCCCGATAAGGCCCCTTTCCGTTGCCCTGGCGTAGGTGCTTACACAGGCCCTCCGGATCGATTTTCTTACTGTTCTTTGCACTCTTCTCAGCAGTCGCCTTCTTGGCCTGCTTCGGTGCGGCGGCAGCTCTTTTAGGGGTCTGCTTCTTCGGCAGGGCTGCGTTTTCGGCGGTACCGCAATCTTCACAATCCTTATCTTTCCCGCCCTTCGCTGACGCTTTCTGCTCAGTAGTAGATGCTTTCGGGCTCGTCTTAGCTCCAATTTCGGGAGCGGAATCTACCTTCTTAGCCTCCTTAGCAATCTTAGCCTCTTTCGCGGCCGCCTCAGCAGCCTCGGCCTGCTTTTCCGCCTTCTTCAGATCCGCCAGTTTAGCGGTCATCTTCGTCAGCGTCTCGCGCAGCGCATTGATCTTCTTCGCCGCGCGCACCGCCTTGGCAGGCTTGGCCAGCGCGTCGCCTACGTAGGGCACCATGCTGGCCACGCTCATCCCTGCGCCAAACCAGTCGCCCTTGCGTACTGCGAGTCCAGCTCCGATCAGGTCCGAGGTTGGCGTGGGATCGACCATCCCCGCCACGTCAGCCGCACTGGCGGCCAGTTCCCATTTCAGTTCGGTGTCGGCCTTCGCGATTGCTTCGGTAGCTGCCGCGATCTGCTTGCGGATATCCGCCAGGTTCATCATCGTCATCGTTATCCCTTCGCTTAGGCCAGGGCCGATGGTTGATGTTCGAACAGCGCGTCATAGCGCTTGTTCTGAGCGATCTGGTCCCACACCGCTTCATCAAGATCGTCGATGACACGCTCCAGGCGTTCATCCGGCGGGATGGATTCGTCGCGCAAGCCGCGTCGCACCGAGGGATGGTCGTCGAACGAAGGAGAGACGGACATCATCAATCCTGCGAACAGAACCTGGTCATCGGCAGTGTGGATGCCATAGCTGGAGCAGCGGGCAACGGCCGCGATGGCGATTTCACGGACCATGGCGTGTTCCATTCCATCGAGCGACTCCGGGCAGGTTTCCACCCAATGCTGCACGATCCGGTCGTACAGCACCTCTTTGTCGTAATACATCAGCTGCTCGCGTTGTGCGTCGGTCAGCGGCATCGGCATCGCGACATACCGCGGCACGGGTGCCGCATCGGACGGCGCGGTGATCGTGTAGTACTGCCGGCGTCGTGGTTCCCATGCCGTCCATTCGCGCACGGGCGCGAAGAAGTGCCGCCGTTGCTCGGCGTCGAGGGCGGAGGGCAGTCCCAGCAGGATGCGCGGGTCCCAGAAACGCAGCACCACGAGGTCATCGTCGTTGATCACGCAGGGCATGCGGCTGGTGAGCATCGAGCCCAATACCGGCAGGCTGAGGTGGCTGTCGATCCAGGTGACGCTCGGCGTCCTGCGTTCGTACGGCAGCAGCCATTCGTGCAAGGCGCTGCGTGTATCGTCGGCCGGGACTTCGATGAGAATCGGCGAGGCCGACAACAGGTCTTCTTCAGGCGTGTCTTCGAACAGCGAATACCAGCGGACACTTGCGAACCGGCTGGTCAGTTCTCTGAAAGCGTCGTCATGGACGGCGCAATCGACGAGGGCGTAGCGCTGGATGGGGCCTTGGTCTTGATTGAGCATGGATAAAATCGTTGTCGCGCGTCAGCGCCGCAGGAAGCTGCTGCCCTTCGCGGCAGCATTCTTCAGGCATTCAATGCAAATGGTGGTTTTCGCGGAAGGCAGGGCGGGCAGGCTGGCAGCCTCGTTGCCGCCACTGTCGAAGATATGCTTCCCACCCTTCACCGTGAAATTCCCCGGGCAGGCAAACGTGATATTCGATCCCTCCAGCGTCACGGACGACTGCCCGGCCTGCAGCACGATCTTCTGCTTGGCCTTGATCTCGATGCAGTCGTTGACGGAAATGACGATCACTTCCTTGTCCGCCAAAATCTCCAGCTGGTCGGTGTGAGCCTGGAGCGACACCGGTCCGTTCCCGGCAAACGCCTGCACGCCGCCTTCATACGTATACAAGCCGGTCGCTTCGGCCGAGACGGAAGACACGGTGTGCGCGGCCGCCATGTGCAGGTCCGACTGGGTCGACCACTGCAACTGCTCGCCGGCGAACAGCACGGTCGATGCGGGTGAAGCCCAGTTGACGGTGGATGTCGAATCCATCACCACCAGCGGCGCCCCGAATTTTTCGACGGGTGCTGAGCCATCGAGCTCGCGCGTGCCGGCCTTCGCCTTCAACGCATCCTGCCCGTTGACGGCACCTTCGTACTTGCCTTTCTCTTCCGGATCGATCAGCGCCAGCACATCCTTCTGTGCCTGCACCGCGGCTTCGCTGGTCAGCGCCTGCTGCGCCTTGGCCGATTCGAGCACCGCCTCGTCGAGCCTTTGTGCCGCCTTCAGCGAGCCGACGGCTTCCAGCGTGTCCATCTGCGTCGAGGCGACGCCGGAACCCTGGCCCGGCCGTGATGCGGTGGTCAGCAGCACGCCTTCGCCGCCGCGCACCACGGCCCAGGCATCGGTGCGCAATTCAAAGCCGCTGCCCCGATAGCTGCCGCGCTGGGCGGACCCGGGCGACTGGGCGATCAGGTAGCCGAGGTTGAGCTGCGAAGCGGCCAGCGAGGTGGCCACGCGCATGCGCAGTTGGCCCTGCGTGTCGTCGAGCTGCCACTGGTTGTAGCCGCCGCCGTCGAAGTTCTGGGTGTGGATGCCGGAAATCGTGCCCGCATGGTTTACGCCCGAATCGACGCCGGCCGAAAACGGCGGCGTATCGGCGCCCGTGTACAGCTGCGCGACGATGACAGGGCGGTCGATGTCGTTTTCGAGGAAATCGACTAATACCTCGGTGCCGATGCGCGGCGTGAACTGCGAACCCCAGTTCGGGCCGGCCAGCGCTTCGGCCACGCGCACCCAGGTGCCCGAGCGTTCGTCGCCGGGAGCGCTGCCTTCTTCATCGATATCGTGCGGCATGCCACCGGCATTGGCGGAGGCGCCACGCTGCCATGCGAACTGCACGCGCACCTGATGATCGCGTACGGTGGTGGCCACTTCGTTGGCGACGCCGACGACGAGGGCGGTCTGCGGGCCCAGCGCCGTGTGGGCATGGGGCAGGGCGGTGGCCACAGGGACCAGCGGCACCGCTTCGCGCACGCAGCAGAAGCGGTTGCGGTAGGTACCCGGTTCGACCTTTGCGTGCCGGTCGGCCAGTTGGGGCTCGAAGTTGTTGCGCGCCTCGTGCTCGACCCACAGCACCTTGAAGGCATTGTCGCCTTCGTAGCGCTCGTGCTGGGTCAGTTGGAATGCGTGACCAGCGGCCAGGCGCCGCACCGCGCCTTCGCCCGTAAACAGCTTGTTTTCCAGTTCCAGCGCCTGCAGCATCAGCTGGCTGTGGCTATCGCCATCGTCGCTGGCGATGCGCTCGCCGCTGCCGTCGAATACCGGCAGTGGCGGCACTTCGCCGGCGTCGAGCATCGATTGCTGTTCGGCGGCCGGTGCCATTACCTGTGCCGGATCCCAGCTGCTGATCGATACCGCGTTGGCGCGCACTTGCCGGCGTGCGCCGAAGGCGTCGATGGCGTCGTCCGTGTCGCTGGCGCGCATGCCGTGGAAACGGATCGCCGGATTGCCGGGCGTGGCCGGGGCGGCGGCCAGGCTGTCGAAGATCACCAGCTTGTGGCGCGCCTGGCCGTCGCCGGTCGCTTCGGCCTGGTCATGCTCGAAGCGCCACGACAGGCCTTCGGAAGCCATCAGGCGCACGAAGAAGTCGTAGTCGCTTTCGCGGTACTGGGTGCAGATCGGGCGCGTGGCCAGTTCCTGGGTGACGTCGAACTCGAAGCGCAGTTGCGGATAGTCGGCGAACAGTTCGGTGACGATGTCCTGCGCGTTCTTGTCCTGGAAGATGTAGCTGTCGCGGCGCAGGCGCAGCAGGGCCAGCGCCGGTTCCAGGTGCAGGCGGTAGCGCGCCACGCCGCCATCGGCACCGAGCCAGTCGGCGCGGGTGCAGATGCCGTGCCAGGCGCGGCGCGAGTCGTCCGGCTGCAGCAGCGTGACGGTCAGCTCTTCGCCGATGAAGGCGTCGAGCGGCAGGTCGGTCGAGGTGCTGAGGGCGTCGACATCGAACGCATACAGCTCGTTGACGGCTTCGCGGCCGGCGAAGCGTTCGGCCATCAGCGATTCGGGCAGGCTGCGATCCTGCGCGCTGGCGAGCGTGATCAGCCGGGCATGCTGCGGCGAACCCAGTGCCGAAGCGCCACAGTGCCCAAATGATGGAATGCGGGTCCATCAGGGCAGGGTGATGGTCAGGTTGGCCGCGCGCGGCGCCATCTTGACGACATCGTTGTAGGCCGCCATCCGCTGTTCGATGTTCTTGCCGATCATGGTGCGCAGGCCGATGTATCCGAGCGCGCAGATCAGCATGAACATCGTCGCCAGCACCCACAGCGGGAAGTCGCTGCACAGCTTGTTCACGATCTGATCGGGCCGGTCGGCATGCGTGGCAAAGCCGGCGCGCTTGCCCTCAGCAGGATTGATTGTGCACTTGCCTGAGAGAGGAAAGGCTCAGCAGAGTGAAAGATCGGCGTGCGTTATTAACTCAGGCGCGGATCCTAAGCAAAAAGACCTGCTTAAAGAAATATTGACCGTACAAAGTAACGTTCATGGAGAAAACGTTATTTGTTAATAATTTGCTGAATTTTGAGAATCGAGTGCTCGGCCTTGCACACCTAACTGCTGAGCGGAGCGCCGATCACTTTCGCCGGACATTTAAATGACGGAATTCGATTTCTGAAAGTTGTGCTAAGAATACTAAGTGCGGCACGATTTTTTCTACTATCAGATTATCGAGCTTGGGAATACCCCCCAAGCCACAAGCTGGGGCGAAAGCATACATCTCGTCACCCTTGAGTGGGCCCAGTTTTCGTAATGCACGGGAAAATAAAGGTTTATCGTTGGCGTCATCGAAATCAAAATAATCTTTAGATTTCGAGAGAAAGAATGCAGATATATGGTTATCGGCCCGATCCGGAGAAAAGCTATTCTCAATTGTAGTGACGGACGCCATATGCGGATTGATAATAACGCTCATGCCGCTATTCCTGCCCCACAGAAACAGTTTTCCAAAAGCACTGCGAGCAACTACGGAATATTCATCTTGTTTCGCCAAGGAAGTTTGACCCAACCATGCGTCAAGGGCAGGAGCAAACTCTTCCGGGTTGGTGCTCCACAAAAGTCCGTCCGCATAGCCTGACCAACCCGCTGTTGTCCAAAAATCGATCAAAGCGTTTGGGAGACGTTTTTTTAGATTGTCAAGTTGGTCAGACGGTGGGGTTGCTCGGTCAACTTGCGGTGCAAAGATCTCTACAAATTCTGCAAAATGTTTGTTCATGGCTTAACAAATCGGTAATTTGACATTCATCTTAGTGGTGGATTGTACATCGAGTGGAATTTTTTGTGTTTCAACATCAATTGACTTAACACGGTTACGCCATTGGCTTCCAATTGATGAGTTAACACCACGGTCACCCATGCTTGTGACGACATCCTGCCCGCCTGCAATCATATCGGGTTCGTGCAATGCGGCAATATCTTTCATTAGTTCTTTCGCCTTTTTAATCGCAGCATCGCGCGCATTTGGAACATCAGCCTCAATGTACTCTTCGGTAAGATCACTAATTAGAGATCCCTCATAGTCTTTCCGTGCATCCTTCTGTGCCTTCCCTGTTCCGCTACGCTTATTTTTTTCAAAATATGCCCTTGCGTCATTATATTCCTTTACAGTCATCCGATTGAGAGCTTCCTCTTGTCGCTTAAGCTGTTCTGAAAATTCTTTGGCTTTCGACGGATCAAGTTTCTTAGGGCTAAAGCAAGGATCGACCTTAACCTTCTTCATCTTCTTCAGCGGCTTGCCAGTCTTGCCGCAATCCTCGCAATCCTTATCTTTCGAGTCTTTGGTTGCAGCCTTCTCGTCCTGCGCAGCATCCTTCTCACGATCCGCAGGCTTCTTGGCATCCTTGCCAATCTTAGCTTCTTTCGCTGCGGCCTCGGCTGCTTCTTCCTGCTTTTTCAGCACGTTGAGATCAGCGAGCTCCTTCTCGATGACCGCTTTTTTCTTCTTGAGTCCCAGCAAGCGCTTCGTAGCCCGAGCAGCCTTCACCGGCTTAGCTGCTGCGTCGCCAAGGTATGGGAGCGTGCTGGCTATGCTCAGCCCGGCGCCTAGGAAGTCGCCATTTCGCAAGGCAATTCCGGCACCGATCAGGTCGGACGTAGGCGTGGGATCGATCACACCTGCGGCATCTGCGGCAGTGCCTGCCATCTCCCATGCCAGTTCACTGTCGATATCGGCCAGCGCTTTGGTTGCCTGCGCAATCCTCGTGTTTAAATTGATACCGCCCGTCATACGTTCTCGCTTTGTTGAAGGGGCATCACGCCGGCAGCGCGTGTTCGAACAGCGCTTCGTAACGTTTATCTGCCCCGATCTGACGCCAGATCGCTGGCGGCAATTCGTCGATCATTTTGCTTAACCGCTCTTGCGGCGGGATTGTTTCGTCACGCAGGTAACTGAGCACCATCGGATGCGCATCGAACGAGGGGGATACGCGCATCATGAGGCCGGCGAACAAATGCTGGTCGTCGGCGTTGTGAATGCCGTAGCTATCGCAGCGCGCCACCGCCGCGATAGCGGCCTCGCGCACCATATCGGGTTCCATATCGCCGATCGCTTCAGGACTGTTTTCTTCCCAGTGCGTCACGATGCTGTCGTATAGCGCTTCCTTGTCGTAGTACATCAAGCGTTCGCGCTGGCGCTCGTCGAGCGTAATAGGCATCACGGAGAACGCCGAGATCTCGGCAGCTGTTGCCGGCTCGGCGTCGATGCCGTAATAAGCTTGCCGGCGGAACTCCCACGCGGTCCAGCTGACAACGGGGGCAAAGAAGAATTTTTTCTGGACTGGAGTCAGTGCGCTGGGGAGACCGAGCAACACCCGCGGATCGTAGAACCGCAACAAGACTTCTTCGCCGTCGTTGATGCGACAGGTCAATCGGCGGGTCAACATCGCGGCAAGCGCTTGCAGCCCGAATCGGCTCTTGATCCATGTGACGCTGGGAGAAAGGCGCTCTTTGCTGACAAGCCAAGAAACGAGTGCTTTGTTGTCCTGTGCCGGATCCAGGTCGATCAGCAATGGGGCAGCCGACAGCAGGTGAGCTTCTGGCGTGTTGGCGAACAGCGATTCCCACCGCACAGTGGGAAATTGCGCGACCAGTCCATCAAATGCGCCATCATGGGCAGCCAGGTCGATGAGGGCGAACGCGCGGTCGATCTGGGGATCGACATCGGATGCAGAAGGATGGCTAGTCATGAGTCGTCGATATCGTAAGCAGCGGGCGCGTCAGCGCCGCAGAAAACTGCTGCCCTTGGCGGCAGCATTCTTCAGGCATTCAATGCAAATGGTGGTCTTAGCGGAAGGCAGGGCGGCCAGGTTGGCAGCCTCGTTGCCGCCACTGTCGAAGATATGCTTCCCGCCCTTCACCGTGAAATTCCCCGGGCAGGCAAACGTGATGTTCGATCCCTCCAGCGTCACGGACGACTGCCCGGCCTGCAGCACGATCTTCTGCTTGGCCTTGATCTCGATGCAGTCGTTGACGGAAATGACGATCACTTCCTTGTCCGCCAAAATCTCCAGCTGGTCGGTATGCGCCTGCAATGACACCGGTCCGTTCCCGGCAAACGCCTGCACGCCACCCTCATAGGTGTACAAGCTGGTCGCTTCGGCCGAGACCGATGACACCGTATGCGCCGCTGCCATGTGCAGGTCCGACTGGGTCGACCACTGCAACTGCTCGCCGGCGAACAGCACGGTCGATGCGGGTGAAGCCCAGTTAATGCTGGACGTCGAATCCATCACCACCAGCGGCGCCCCGAATTTTTCGACGGGTGCTGAGCCATCGAGCTCGCGCGTGCCGGCCTTCGCCTTCAACGCATCCTGCCCGTTGACGGCACCTTCGTACTTGCCTTTTTCTTCCGGATCGATCAGCGCCAGCACATCCTTCTGTGCCTGCACCGCGGTCTCGCTGGTCAGCGCCTGCTGCGCCTTGGCCGATTCGAGCACCGCCTCGTCGAGCCTTTGCGCCGCCTTCAGCGAGCCGACGGCTTCCAGGGTGTCCATCTGTGTCGAGGCGACGCTGGAGCCCTGGCCCGGCCGTGATGCGGTGGTCAGCAGCACGCCTTCGCCGCCGCGTACGACGGCCCAGGCATCGGTGCGCAATTCAAAGCCGCTGCCGCGATAGCTGCCGCGCTGGGCCGAGCCGGGCGACTGGGCGATCAGGTAGCCGAGGTTGAGCTGCGAAGCGGCCAGCGAGGTGGCCAGGCGCATGCGCAGCTGGCCTTGCGTGTCGTCGAGCTGCCACTGGTTGTAGCCGCCACCGTCGAAGTTCTGGGTGTGGATGCCGGAAATCGTGCCCGCATGGTTTACGCCCGAGTCGACGCCGGCCGAAAATGGTGGCGTATCGGCGCCCGTGTACAGCTGCGCGACGATGACAGGGCGGTCGATGTCGTTTTCGAGGAAATCGACCAATACCTCGGTGCCGATGCGCGGCGTGAACTGGGAGCCCCAGTTCGGGCCGGCCAGCGCCTCGGCCACGCGCACCCAAGTGCCCGAGCGTTCGTCGCCGGGAGCGCTGCCTTCTTCATCGATATCGTGCGGCATGCCGCCGGCATTGGCGGAGGCGCCACGCTGCCATGCGAACTGCACGCGCACCTGGTGATCACGCACCGTGGTGGCCACTTCGTTGGCGACACCGACGACGAGTGCGGTCTGCGGGCCCAGCGCCGTGTGGGCATGGGGCAGGGCGGTGGCCACGGGAACCAGCGGCACGGCTTCGCGCACGCAGCAGAAGCGGTTGCGGTAGGTGCCCGGCTCGACCTTTGCGTGCCGGTCGGCCAGTTGGGGCTCGAAGTTGTTGCGCGCCTCGTGCTCGACCCACAGCACCTTGAAGGCATTGTCGCCTTCGTAGCGCTCGTGCTGGGTCAGTTGGAATGCGTGACCAGCGGCCAGGCGCCGCACCGCGCCTTCGCCCGTAAACAGCTTGTTCTCCAGTTCCAGCGCCTGCAGCATCAGCTGGCTGTGGCTATCGCCATCGTCGCTGGCGATGCGCTCGCCGCTGCCGTCGAATACCGGCAGTGGCGGCACTTCGCCGGCGTCGAGCATCGATTGCTGTTCGGCGGCCGGTGCCATTACCTGGGCCGGATCCCAGCTGCTGATCGACACCGCGTTGGCGCGCACTTGCCGGCGCGCGCCGAAGGCGTCGATGGCGTCGTCCGTGTCGGTGGCGCGCATGCCGTGGAAGCGGATCGCCGGATTGCCGGGCGTGGCCGGGGCGGCGGCCAGGCTGTCGAAGATCACCAGCTTGTGGCGCGCCTGGCCGTCGCCGGTCGCTTCGGCCTGGTCATGCTCGAAGCGCCACGACAAGCCTTCGGACGCCATCAGGCGCACGAAGAAGTCGTAGTCGCTTTCGCGGTATTGGGTGCAGATCGGGCGCGTGGCCAGTTCCTGCGTGACGTCGAACTCGAAGCGTAGTTGCGGATAGTCGGCGAACAGTTCGGTGACGATGTCCTGCGCGTTCTTGTCCTGGAAGATGTAGCTGTCGCGGCGCAGGCGCAGCAGGGCCAGCGCCGGTTCCAGGTGCAGGCGGTAGCGCGCCACGCCGCCGTCGGCACCGAGCCAGTCGGCGCGGGTGCAGATGCCGTGCCAGGCGCGGCGCGAGTCGTCCGGCTGCAGCAGCGTGACGGTCAGCTCTTCGCCGATGAAGGCGTCGAGCGGCAGGTCGGTCGAGGTGCTGAGGGCGTCGACATCGAACGCATACAGCTCGTTGACGGCTTCGCGGCCGGCGAAGCGTTCGGCCATCAGCGATTCGGGCAGGCTGCGATCCTGCGCGCTGGCGAGCGTGATCAGCCGGGCATGCTGCGATAACCCGGTACCGAAGCGCCCCAGCGCCGAAATAACGGACTGCAGGTCCATCAGGGCAGGGTGATGGTGAGGTTGGCCGCGCGCGGCGCCATCTTGACCACGTCATGGTGGGCAGCCATGCGCTGGTCGGTGTTCTTGCCCAGCATGGTGCGCAGGCCGATGTAGCCGAGGGCGCAGATCAGCATGAACACGGTGGCCAGCACCCACAGCGGGAAGTCGCTGCGCAGCTTGTTGACGATCTGGTCGGGGCGGTCAACATGCGGGGCGAAGCCGCCGCGCTTTCCCTTCATGTGGGCGATCCTGTAGCCCTAGGGAACCGCTGATTTATTCATGGTGGCGATCTTAGCCATGGAAAAAACGCGCCCACCTGCGCTGCAAATGCCTCGCCATACCCGGTATGGCGGGGCATTTGCGTCTTGCTGGACAGGTTTTTCGAGACTAATCTCATCCACCAGCAATAAATCAGCGCTTCCCTAGCGCACCGTGAAAGGCCAAGCTGATTGTAATTGAAGCAACGTAATAATTAATTCATCAAGTAATATCTGTCCGCGAACCCTGATTCGGTTAGTAAGATGATCACATGAAACGAAACAACTTAGATTGATCACTCCACTAATCGTCGCTAAATCCATAGCGCAAGAGCGTAATAATGGTTCGCGAAAGTAGGGAATTAGTTTGTCGCATATGACCCAAGGTCCTTAAATGTGTGCTGGGAACAAAGCATTTTCACAAGATCAGATATGTATCACATGGCTTAATATTAGTTTATTAGAAATCAAGTTGAGAGAATGGTAGGGTGGGGTCTGCTAATTCATGAAGTATAGTAAGGTGAGCGTCGATATTAACTTTCGAAAGATTTGTAATGCTCATATCTCCACCCAAGATTAAGGCAGGCTCGAATCCATAGATTTCATCTCGCGAAAGCGCTCCTAATTTCTTAAGTGCTCGTAAAAAAAGAGGCTGTTTTTTGATATCCTTGAGATCGCAATACTCTTTTTTGGTAAATCCAAAAAACATCCTAACTTCCTCGTCTGGATCAGAAATACTTCGCTTTAGATCTTTTGGAAGGGTGGAAATTGAATTGGCGTACGGGAGAATGGTCGCACTTGGTCCCGTCTTCTCGCCCCATAAAAAAAGCTTTCCAAATGCAGATCGAGCAATTACATGGAATTTGTCGGCTTTTTCCAATACTGTGCCTGCTAGCCACTCGTCTTTGATATTTTCATACTCTTTGGGGTCGACTATCCAAAAGAGCCCATCTGCAAAGGCGCCCCAGCCTTCTTCTTCCCAATAGGTAAGCAACTGATCAGGAAGGGTGCCGCGCCACTCGGCAATGGTTTCAGAAGTTGGATGTTGAATGAACGTCTTTTCGCCAAACTTTGAAATAAAATGACTGTAGTATTCGTCCCTCATCGCTTATTTTTTCCTCTGCAAACATGTAGACTGACATTCATAAGATCATTGCCTCGACCTGCGTTAATCGCTGCTTTTGCAGCCTCGTCCATCGCGGTGAGCCTGGATTTCTGATTCCAGCTACCTCCAATGGAGAAATTGACGTCGCTACGCCCCATTTTTTTTGTTTCAGGGTTTAGCCAGCCTCCTGCTACCATATCTGGATCATGTAGAGCCGCAAGCTTTTTCATCAATGCTTCAGCAATTGGCTTTGCTTGAGTTTCAGCTTCAGCCGGAGACATTTTTTTTGCTAGCGATTTTTCAAGGCTTGGTAGGATTCTTTCGAGAAGTTCGTCGTGGGTAATTTGCTGAAATGCTGCAGCTTTTGGATTGCGTTTTTTTGCAGCGTTGAATGCATCACGCGCGGCCATATATTGATCAGCTGAAAACGAGTTTATGCCGTCCTGTTGACGCTGAAGTTGCTTAGCCATGTTTTGAAGATACTTCTTCCTTTCATCAGGCGAAAGCTTATTAAACTTTCCCTTATCGTAAGGATGAAAGCAAGGAACATCGGTTTTTGGCAATTGCTTTGGCTTAGACTGTTTGCCGCCGGCACTACCATCGCCCGAACCGCAATCCTTACAGTCCTTATCCTTACTGCTCTTCGCAGAACCTTGCTGCTCGCCCGCAGCTTTCTTCCCTGAACTGGTACTAGCTCCCTCACCAGCCTCCTTCGCAATCTTAGCCTCTTTCGCCGCCGCCTCAGCAGCCTCGGCCTGCTTTTCCGCCTTCTTCAGATCCGCCAGGTTGGCGGTCATCTTCGTCAGCGTCTCGCGCAGCGCATTGATCTTCTTCGCCGCGCGCACCGCCTTGGCCGGCTTGGCCAGCGCATCGCCAACGTAAGGCACCATACTGGCGACGCTCATCCCTGCGCCAAACCAGTCGCCCTTGCGTATCGCCAGACCAGCGCCGATCAAGTCGGAAGTCGGGGTCGGATCGACCATCCCCGCCACGTCGGCCGCACTGGCGGCCAGTTCCCATTTCAGCTCGGTGTCGGCCTTCGCGATGGCTTCAGTCGCCGCCGCGATCTGCTTGCGGATATCTGCCAGGTTCATCATGGTCATCGTTATCCCTTCGCTCAGGCCAGGGCCGATGGTTGATGTTCAAAGAGCGCGTCGTAGCGCTTGTCCCGGGCGATCTGGTCCCAGACCGCGTCGGGCAAGTCGTCGACGAGCCGGTCGAGCCGTTCATCCGGTGGGACGGATTCGTCGCGCAAGCCGCGCCGGATCGCAGGATGGTCGTCGAACGAAGGAGAGACCGACATCATCAACCCGGCGAATAGGACTTGGTCATCGGCAGTGTGGATGCCATAGCTGGCGCAGCGGGCAACTGCCGCGATGGCGATCTCGCGGACCATGGCGTGCTCCATGCCGTCGAGCGACTCCGGGCAGGTTTCCACCCAGTGCTGCACGATCCGGTCGTACAGCACTTCCTTGTCGTAGTACATCAGCTGCTCTCGTTGCGCGTCGGTCAGCGGCATCGGCATCGCGACATAGCGGGACACGGGTGCCGCATCGGGCGGCGCGGTGATCGTGTAGTACTGCCGGCGTCGTGGTTCCCAGGCGGTCCATTCGCGCACCGGCGCGAAGAAGTGCCGCCGTTGTTCCGCGTCGAGGGCGGAGGGCAGTCCCAGCAGGATGCGCGGGTCCCAGAAACGCAGCACCACGAGGTCATCGTCGTTGATCACGCAGGGCATGCGGCTGGTGAGCATCGAGCCCAGTACCGGCAGGCTGAGGTGGCTGTCGATCCAGGTGACGCTCGGCGTCCTGCGTTCGTACGGCAGCAGCCATTCGTGCAAGGCGCTGCGTGTATCGTCGGTCGGGACTTCGATGAGAATCGGCGAGGCCGACAACAGGTCTTCTTCAGGCGTGTCTTCGAACAGCGAATACCAGCGGACACTTGCGAACCGGCTGGTCAGTTCCCTGAATGCGTGGTCATGGACGGCGCAGTCGATGAGGGCGTAGCGCTGGATGGGGCCTTGGTCTTGATTGAGCATGGATAAAATCGTTGTCGCGCGTCAGCGCCGCAGGAAACTGCTGCCCTTCGCGGCAGCATTCTTCAGGCATTCAATGCAGATGGTGGTTTTCGCGGAAGGCAAAGCGGCCAGGTTGGCGGCCTCGTTGCCGCCACTGTCGAAGATATGCTTCCCACCCTTCACCGTGAAATTCCCCGGGCAGGCAAACGTGATGTTCGACCCGTCCAAGGTGACGGAAGACTGTCCCGCCTGCAGCACGATCTTCTGCTTGGCCTTGATCTCGATGCAGTCGTTGACGGAAATGACGATCACTTCCTTGTCCGCCAAAATCTCCAGCTGGTCGGTATGGGCCTGCAATGACACCGGCCCGTTCCCGGCAAACGCCTGAACGCCACCTTCATACGTGTACAAGCCGGTCGCTTCGGCCGAGACGGAGGACACGGTGTGCGCCGCTGCCATGTGCAGGTCCGACTGAGTCGACCACTGCAACTGCTCGCCGGCGAACAGCACGGTCGATGCGGGAGAAGCCCAGTTGACGGTGGACGTCGAATCCATCACCACCAGCGGCGCTCCGAATTTTTCAACCGGAGCCGAACTATCAAGGTCCCGCGCACCTTGCTTGGCCTTCAGCGCATCCTGCCCGTTGACGGCGCCTTCATACTTGCCCTTTTCTTCCGGATCGATCAGCGCCAGCACATCCTTCTGTGCCTGCACCGCGGGTTCGCTGGTCAGCGCCTGCTGCGCCTTGGCCGATTCGAGCACCGCCTCGTCGAGCCTTTGCGCGGCTTTCAGCGAGCCGACGGCTTCCAGCGTGTCCATCTGCGTCGAGGCGACGCTGGAACCCTGGCCCGGCCGAGAGGCCGTGGTCAGCAGCACGCCTTCGCCGCCGCGTACGACGGCCCAGGCATCGGTGCGCAATTCAAAGCCGCTGCCGCGATAGCTGCCGCGCTGGGCGGACCCGGGCGACTGAGCGATCAGGTAGCCGAGGTTGAGCTGCGAAGCGGCCAGCGAGGTGGCCAGGCGCATGCGCAGCTGGCCTTGCGTATCGTCGAGCTGCCACTGGTTGTAGCCGCCACCGTCGAAGTTCTGGGTGTGGATGCCGGAAATCGTGCCGGCATGGTTCACGCCCGAGTCGACGCCTGCCGAAAATGGTGGCGTATCGGCGCCCGTGTACAGCTGCGCGACGATGACAGGGCGGTCGATGTCGTTTTCGAGGAAATCGACCAATACCTCGGTGCCGATGCGCGGCGTGAACTGGGAGCCCCAGTTCGGGCCGGCCAGCGCTTCGGCCACGCGCACCCAGGTGCCCGAGCGCTCGTCGCCGGGGGCGCTGCCTTCTTCATCGATATCGTGCGGCATCCCGCCAGCGTTGGAGCCGGTCCCTCGCTGCCATGCGAACTGCACGCGCACCTGGTGATCGCGTACGGTGGTGGCCACTTCGTTGGCGACACCGACGACGAGTGCGGTCTGCGGGCCCAGCGCCGTGTGGGCATGGGGCAGGGCGGTGGCGACGGGGACCAGCGGCACCGCTTCGCGCACGCAGCAGAAGCGGTTGCGGTAGGTGCCCGGCTCCACGTGCGACCGGCCATCCTTCAGTTGCGGTTCGAAGTTGTTGCGCGCTTCGTGCTCGACCCACAGCACCTTGAAGGCATTGTCGCCTTCGTAGCGCTCGTGCTGCGTGAGCGTAAACGCGTGGCCGGCAGCCAGGCGGCGCACCGCGCCTTCGCCCGTAAACAGCTTGTTCTCCAGTTCCAGCGCCTGCAGCATCAGCTGGCTGTGGCTATCGCCATCGTCGCTGGCGATGCGCTCGCCGCTGCCGTCGAATAT
Organism: Pseudoduganella albidiflava; assembly: GCF_004322755.1. NCBI lineage: Bacteria > Pseudomonadati > Pseudomonadota > Betaproteobacteria > Burkholderiales > Oxalobacteraceae > Pseudoduganella > Pseudoduganella albidiflava. Next base: position 4,643,688 of record NZ_CP036401.1, on the reverse strand, counting down.
CGGTAGTGGCGGCACTTCGCCGGCGTCGAGCATCGATTGCTGTTCGGCGGCGGGGGCCATCACCTGTGCCGGATCCCAGCTGGTGATCGAGACGGCGTTGGCGCGCACCTGGCGGCGGGCGCCGAACTGGTCGATCGCGTCGTCCGTGTCGCTGGCGCGCATGCCGTGGAAGCGGATCGCCGGGTTGCCGGGCGTGGCCGGCGCGGCGGCCAGGCTGTCGAAGATCACCAGTTTATGGCGGGCCTGGCCGTCGCCGGTCGCTTCGGCCTGGTCATGCTCGAAGCGCCACGACAGGCCTTCGGAGGCCATCAGCCGAACGAAGAAGTCGTAATCGCTTTCGCGGTACTGGGTGCAGATCGGGCGCGTGGCCAGTTCCTGCGTGACGTCGAACTCGAAGCGTAGTTGCGGATAGTCGGCGAACAGTTCGGTGACGATGTCCTGCGCGTTCTTGTCCTGGAAGATGTAGCTGTCGCGGCGCAGGCGCAGCAGGGCCAGCGCCGGTTCCAGGTGCAGGCGGTAGCGCGCCACGCCGCCGTCGGCACCGAGCCAGTCGGCGCGGGTGCAGATGCCGTGCCAGGCGCGGCGCGAGTCGTCCGGCTGCAGCAGCGTGACGGTCAGCTCTTCGCCGATGAAGGCATCGAGCGGCAGGTCGGTGGAGGTGCTGAGGGCGTCGACATCGAACGCATACAGCTCGTTGACCGCTTCGCGGCCGGCGAAGCGTTCGGCCATCAGCGATTCGGGCAGGCTGCGATCCTGCGCGCTGGCGAGCGTGATCAGCCGGGCATGCTGCGATAACCCGGTACCGAAGCGCCCCAGCGCCGAAATAACGGACTGCAGGTCCATCAGGGCAGGGTGATGGTCAGGTTGGCCGCGCGCGGCGCCATCTTGACGACATCGTTGTAGGCCGCCATCCGCTGTTCGGTGTTCTTGCCGATCATGGTGCGCAGGCCGATGTAGCCGAGCGCGCAGATCAGCATGAACATCGTCGCCAGCACCCACAGCGGGAAGTCGCTGCGCAGCTTGTTGACGATCTGGTCGGGCCGGTCGGCATGGGGAGCGAAGCCGCCGCGCTTGCCCTTCATGTGGGCGATCTCGTCGCCCAGGCGCGAGGTGAAGTAATTGAGCTTCTCGGAGCCTTCGAGCATGTAGCGGCCCTCGAAGCCCAGCAGCAGGCACATATGGAACACTTCCAGCGCCTGCAGGTGGGTGCTGCCGCGCACGCGCAGCGCCTCGAGGCGGTTGTAGAAGTTTTCGCCGGCCAGCTGCTCGCCGAACAGCATCAGCTGCAGCGGTTTCCTGCCCCAGCTGTCGCGGATCGAGAAGTTACTCTTCAGGATGATCTCGTCGACCGCCGCGCAGAACGCGTACTTGGCGGCGTCGATATCGTCGGCCGAGGCGCCGTGCTTCTTGGCGTTGCGGCCGAATTCATCGAGGAACTGCGTCATCCGGGTGGCAAAGTCGCTGTCGTTCTGCGGCGCGTTGCCGTTCTTGAGCATGAACAGCGCGTAGAAGCCGTCGTACATCAGGTCGAGCAGGGTCTGCGGCGCTGCGCTGGCATTGGCCGCGGCGGGCGCGGCATCCATCAGGGAAGGAGCTGTCATCGTATTCATCAAACGGGGAATCCTCGGGCGTTCCGGGCAAGTGTCAGGGGAAGTCAGGAAGTTACGGCGACCAGTTCGAGTTTCAGTTCATGCATGCCCATCGGCACGTAGATCGAAATCGACTGGGCCTTGAGCATGCGTTCGTACATTTGCCCCTTGGCCTCCAGCGTGAAGTAGACCGTGTCGGGCCGTACGGGGATCGCGGCGGGCACCTGCGGCGCGTGCTGCAGGCGCACGCCGGGCATGGCCGACAGCACGAACTTGTCCACGTCGTCCGGCGCGCCGACCTTGAAGCGCAGCGGCACCGTGTCGATCAGTTCGATGGCTGGCATCGCCGCCGAAACCGCCAGGTAGAACGCCGTCTTGTCGTCGATCTTGCCCGAATCGAGCTTGCCGAGGTGGAAGGAGGGCCGGGTTTCCTCGAGCGCGATGGCGAAGTAGCGCGACGAGATCACGGTGTCGATCAACTCGCGGATGATCAGGTGCAGCCGCGCGAAGCCGGGGCCCGGGTCCTGGTGCTGGTAAGCGGGCAGGTCGGCCAGGGTCCAGCTTTTCGAGAACGTCATCAGCGCACCGGCCAGCCCGAGCAGCTGCTCGAACAGGCGCTCGGGGTGCAACGCCGGATGGTGGAAGTAGTGCGTCAGCGATGCGTAGGCCGAGCTGGCGGTATGCAGCAGCCAGAACGACGACATGTCGCCCGAGCGGTACTCGATCACGTTGCGGCTCGGTTCGCGGTGGTGGCCGTACAGCGCGCTCACCTTGGCCTGCAGCGCGTCGAGCAGGCGGCGCAACTGTTGCGCCAGCACGGGCACGCTTTTCACCGACAGGGCCGGCGGCATGAACTCCGGATCGAGCTCGAAGCCGCCGGTGGCCAGGCGGCGCAGGCGCAGCAGCGGGAAGCTGGTGTACGAATCGCGCGGCTCGAATTCGGAGACCAGCCGCACCGATTTCTTCAGGTAGGCCAGCTGGGCTTGCGCCGCCTGGGTGTACAGGTCCGGCGTATCGCGGTTGTCCTGCACGTAGCGGGCGCTGTCGAGCACCTGGCCCGGCGGGCAGAAGTTGCCGCCGAAGGGCTTGAAGGCGGGCAGGGCGGCGTAGAACGTCACGTTCTGCTGGCTCTGCAGCATGCCCGACAGGTCGACACTGGGCGGCAGCGCATCGGCCGCCGGCGCGTCGACCAGCTCGCCGTCCTGGAAGCGCAGCGACAGCTCGAGCACGCGCAGCACATTGTTGGCCAGCGCATCGGTATCCACGCGCAGGTGATTCACGCCCCATGCGTACGGATGCACCGCGCTCAGGCTGTGGTGCAGCCGGTGCTCGTGATACTGGTCCTGCTGCTGGAAGTGCTGCGGGCGCAGGAACAGGCCCTCACCCCATAAAACTTTGCTCGTCATGCGATCGCTACCCGGTTAATTGCCTATTGACCAAATTCTGAAATTGGCGGAACAATAACACTTTTGTGGGGCTTTCAGGAATAGTGTGAGTATTCAAACGTGCGCGTGTACCAGAAAGTGAGAATGTGTGAGATTCAATTGAGTTCTACAGTCTTAACTTTTCTGTTATTGTGCCGCCTATTCCGAAGTATTGAATTAAATGCAATTACGACTTGTTACAACATCGGGGATTTTGAATGACCATCAGTAAGCATCTCTCGCGTGCCGGCGCCGCCGCCGCATTGGCCGCGGCGTTGTCCGCCTGCAGCACCACGCCCCCAGCCCTGCCACCGGTGCCGACCCTGCAGCAACTGATGTCGGATGCCAGCAAGGCCGCCGACAGCGGCAACAAGGAACAGGCTGTCACGCTGTGGAAGCAGAGTGCGGTCGCGTTCCCGTCCGAGAAAACGCCATGGATCCACATCGCCCAGACCCGCTACGAGGCTGGCCAGTACGGCGATGCCATCCAGGCTGCACTCGAAGTGCTGGTGCGCGATCCCAACGACCAGCTGGCCAACAGCATCATCGCCATCAGCGGCCTGCGCCTGTCGACGCGCGCGCTGAATGACCTGAGCCGGCAGAATGGCCTGTCGGGTTCGGTCAAGAGCGAATCGCAGGACCTCGCCAAGCTGCTGCGCGAAAGCCTGGGCGAGACCGTACTGGTGCCGCCGCCTCCACCACCGGCCGTGCGCGAACAGCGTCCGGCCCGCACGGCGAAGAAGGGCAAGACCGCCAAGCCGGCCAGCGGCGCGAGTGCCGGCGCCAATCCGTTCGACGCGCTGAAGTAAGCCTCAATACGACTCATCAACAAAGGAATTCTCATGTCTAAATCAGAAAGTGTGCAAAAGCGCCTGCAGAAAGTCCGGGCCCCTCGGGTGCAGATGACGTATGACGTTGAAATCGGCGATTCCATCGAAAGCAAGGAACTGCCATTCGTGATGGGCGTGGTCGGCGATTTCGGTGGCAATTCGGAAGTGGAACAGAAACGCCTCAAGGAACGCGCCTTCGTGAATGTCGACCGCGATAACTTCGACGAAGTTCTGAAGGGCGTGCAGCCGCGCGCGACTTATCAGGTTGAAAACACCCTGGCCGGCGATGACAGCACGTTCGCGGTGGACCTGAAATTCAATTCGCTGGACGACTTCCGCCCGGAAGCGGTGGTGCAGCAGGTCGAACCGCTGAGGAAGCTGCTTGAAGCGCGCACCAAGCTGGCCGACCTGCGCAACAAGCTGGCCGGTAACGACAAGCTGGAAGACCTGCTCAACGACGTGTTGAACAGCACCGAGAAACTGGCCGAGCTGGGCCAGCAAGCCAACACCAAGAAAGACTGACCATGTCCGCACAACTGAACACCGAGGGCGCCGCCGCCGCCCCCCAGGAGGTCGCGCTGCTCGACCAGATTGTCGAGGAAAGCCGTGTCGCCCGGTCGAGCACCGAGCATGAGCGCGCCAAGGACCTGATTACCGAGCTGGTCCACCAGGTCATGGAAGGCACCGTGGTCGTGTCGGACAACCTGGCCGCCACCATCGATGCCCGCGTGGCCGAGCTGGACGAGATGATCTCGCAGCAGCTTTCGGCCGTGATGCATGCGCCGCAGTTCCAGAAGCTGGAATCGAGCTGGACCGGCCTGAACTACCTGGTCAAGAACAGCGCCACGGGCCAGAACATCAAGATCAAGATGCTCAACGCGACCAAGAAGGAACTGGTCAAGGACTTCCAGAGCGCGATCGAGTTCGACCAGAGCACCATGTTCAAGAAGGTCTACGAAGAAGAATTCGGCACCTTCGGCGGCGCCCCGTTCGGCGCGCTGATCGGCGACTACGAGATCACCCGCCAGCCGGAAGACATGTACTTCATCGAGCAGATGTCGCACGTGGCCGCGGCCGCGCATGCACCGTTCATCAGCGCCGCCTCGCCGGAACTGTTCGGCCTGGACAGCCACAGTGAACTGGGCCGCCCGCGCGACCTGGCCAAGCTGTTCGACACGATGGAATACTACAAGTGGAAGGCATTCCGCGAGTCCGAGGATTCGCGCTATGTCGGCCTGACGCTGCCGCGCTTCCTGGGCCGCCTGCCGTACAACCCGGCCGATGGCGCCATCACCGAAGGCTTCAACTTCGTCGAGGACGTGGACGGCACCGATCACCAGAAATACCTGTGGTGCAATGCCGCCTATGCGTTCGCCAGCAAGCTGACCGGCGCGTTCGAGAACTATGGCTGGTGCGCGGCGATCCGCGGCGTGGAAGGCGGCGGCCTGGTCGAAGACCTGCCGACCCATACCTTCAAGACCGACGAAGGCGAAGTGGCGCTCAAGTGCCCGACCGAGATCGCCATCACCGACCGCCGCGAGAAGGAACTGTCGGACCTCGGCTTCATCTCGCTGGTCCATTGCAAGAATACCGACTACGCGGCCTTCTTCGGCGCGCAGTCGGCGCAGAAGGCCAAGAAGTACGCCTCCGACGCGGCCAACGCCAACGCGGTGCTGTCGTCGCAGCTGCAATACATCTTTGCCGTGTCGCGCATCGCCCACTACATGAAGGCGATGATGCGCGACAAGATCGGCAGCTTCGCCGCCGCTTCCAATGTCGAGGATTTCCTGAATCGCTGGCTGACCCAATACGTGCTGCTGGACGATAACGCCAGCCAGGAACAGAAGGCCCAGTTCCCGCTGCGCGAAGCCACGGTGCAGGTCTCCGAGGTGCCGGGCCGCCCGGGCGTGTACCGCGCCGTGTCGTTCCTGCGTCCGCACTTCCAGCTCGACGAGCTGTCCGTTTCACTCCGTCTGGTCGCGGAGCTTCCATCGACCAAAGCGTAATTTACAACCACCACCACTGAAAGGAACAACATGGCAATCGACGTATACCTGCAGATCGACGGTATCAAAGGCGAATCGGCTGACTCCAGCCACAAGGACTGGATCGAAGTGAAATCCGTGAACTGGGAAGTGCTGCAGCCGAAATCGGCAACGGCATCGACCGGCGGCGGCCACACTGCCGAGCGTACCGAGCACCGCGACATCGTGATCTCGAAGCTGGCCGACCTGGCAACCCCGCTGCTGCTGCAGAATTGCTCTTCGGGTAAAACGCTGCCAAAGGCAAAGTTCGAATTCCTGCGCGCTGACGGCCAGGGCGAACGCGTCAAGTACTTCGAGATCGAACTGGAAAACGTGCTGATCTCGAGCGTTGCTCCATCGGTCGAGCCAGGCGACATCCTGACCGAAGACGTGAAACTGAAGTACTCCAAGGTCAAGTGGAAGTACACCCAGCAGAAGGTCGGCGGCGGCACGGGTGGCAACACCTCGGGCGGCTGGGACCTGTCGACCAACAAGGTCGTCTAAGCGTCGCCCAGCGAGGTGCCAGTGCAAGGTTTCACGCCAGGCCTGTTTGACCGCCTGATGGATGCGCCCGTCAACGGCGCCTCGCATGCAACGGTAACGAGATTGTCGGTCGAGGACCTCAAGGAACTCGTGGCCCGCGATCTCGAAGCGTTGCTCAACACCCGCATAGCACTGCCGGATGAACTGCTCGAGCAGTTCCCGCAGTGCCGTCGTTCGCTGGTGACCTACGGCCTGCAGGATTTCGCGGGCCGTTCGCTGTCGAGCTTCGACGACCGGGCTTATATCTGCGCCTGCCTCGAGCAGGCCATCGCGCGCCATGAACCGCGCCTGCGCAATGTACGGGCCACGCTCGAACTGCGCGAGGACGCGGTCAATTGCCTCAATTTCGCCATCACCGCGCTCCTGGTCGTCAATCCGGCCCAGGAACCGGTCAATTTCGACGCCATCCTGCAACCCACCAGCCAGCATTACACGATCAGCAAGGCGCGCCGGCCAGGATCGGCAGGAGCATGAGTTGGAAGAGTTACTCCCGTATTACGAACGCGAGCTGGGATTCCTGCGCCGCTATTCGCGCGAATTCTCCGAGCGTTACCCGAAGATCGCCGGCCGCCTGCTGATCGGCGGCGAGGTCTGCGAAGATCCTCATATCGAACGCATGATCCAGGCGTTCGCGTTGCTCAATTCGCGCATTTCCAAGCGGCTTGACGACGATTATCCGCAGTTCACCGAAGCGCTGTTCGAGGTGCTGTACCCGCACTACCTGCGGCCTTTTCCATCGTGCTCGATCGTGCGCATGGACTACGCCAGCCACGCCGCGCAGTTGACGGGCGTGTCTGAGATCGCGCGCGGTACCCGCCTCACCACCCGCAAGGCCAAGGGCGCCGCGTGCACGTTCCGCACCGCCTATCCGGTGACGATCGCGCCGATCGCGCTGAGCCGCGCCGTGTTCGCGCCGATCATCGATGCGCCCGACATGGTGCGCCTGCCCGCGGGCGTCACGTCCGGCATCAGCATCACGCTGTCGTCCACCGCCAGCCAGGTGCCGCTCGGCCAGCTCAAGCTGGGCAAGCTGCGCGTCTTCCTCGATGGCGAGGCCTCGTTCTGCGCCGCGCTGCGCGATGCGCTGTTCATGCGCACGCAGGCGGCCTACGTGGAAGAGGGCCATAGCGGGCGCTGGATCCCGCTGGGCAGCGTGCCACTGGCGCCGGCCGGCTTCGGCGAAGACGATGCGCTGATCGATTTCTCGGCGCGCTCGCATACCGCCTACCGCCTGCTCACCGAATATTTCTGCTTCCCGGAGAAGTTCAACTTCGTCGACATCGACGTGGCCGCGCTGACGGCGCTGATCCCGTCGGGCACGCGCGAGCTGACCCTGCACCTGGCCCTGTCCGGCCTGCGGACCGATTCGGATACTTCGCGCATGCTGGGCAGCCTGTCGACCAACAACCTGCTGCTGGGCTGCACCCCGGTGGTCAACCTGTTCAAGAAACGCGGCGAACCGATCCGCCTGACCCACACCAAGGCCAGCTATCCGGTGCTGGCCGATGCACGCCGCGCTTTTGCCTACGATGTCCACGCGATCGACTCGGTCAAGCTGGTGCGCCAGACGCCGCAGGGCGAGTCGGTGATCGAATTCCGCCCGTTCTACTCGCTGCGGCACGGCCAGACGCCCGAGAAAAACGGGCACTACTGGGTGATGCGGCGCGACCAGGATGCGGCCGACAAGCACCCCGGTTACGGCACCGAGGTGTCGATCGTCGACATCGACTTCGATCCGGCCGCGATCGAGACCGATACACTGAGCCTGGAGCTGACCTGCACCAACGGCAATCTGCCGGCCACGCTGACCTACGGCCTGCCGGGCGGCGACCTGTTCATGGAGGGCGGTGCGCGGGTGTCCGCCATCGGTTTCCTGCGCAAGCCCACCCAGTCGCATCACTTCGCGCGCGGTGCCGGCGCCCACTGGCGCCTGATCTCGCACCTGTCGCTGAACCACCTGTCGCTGGCCGACGGTGGCGTGGAAGCCTTCCGCGAGATGCTGGCCATGTATGATCTGCCCCGTTCGCCGGCCTCGCAGCGCCAGATCGGCGGCATCGCGCAGGTGGCGCACAAGCCGGCCAACGCCTGGTTGCCCGGCAATCCGTTCGCCTGCCTGGTGCGCGGCATGGAAGTGCGCCTCACGGTGGACGAGGAAGCCTTCGTCGGCAGCGGCATCCACGCCTTCGCCCACGTGATCGAATGCTTCCTGGGCCTGTACGTGCATGCCAACAGCTTTACCCAACTCGTCATCGTGTCGTCCAAGACTGGAGAAGAATTATTGAAATGCAGCCCGCGCAGCGGCGATTTGAGCCTGCTGTAATCGAGCGCCTGTTCGCGCAGCCGCACCGCTTCGAGTACTTCCAGGCGGTGCGCATGTTCGAGCTCTGGCTCAAGCGCCATGGCCGGGTGCGCGAGGGGGCGGTCGCCAACTTCCTGCGCTTCTCGAACTCCACGTCGCTGGCGTTTCCGGCCAGCGAGCTGGAAGCCATCCAGGCCGAGCCACGCGACCTTGGCCTGGACCGGCATTCGCTGGGCGCCGCGTTGCGTGATGCCACCCTGCGCTACGTGCGCATCACGCCGGCCTTCATGGGCCTGCTGGGCGGCATGGGCGCGCTGCCGGCGCACTACACGGAACGCATCGCCGCGCACATGATCACCACGCGCGACGACGGCCCGCGCGCGTTCCTGGACACCTTCTCGAACCGCGCGCTGGCGCTGTTCTATGAAGCCTGGCGCAAGTACCGCCTGGAGCTGAAGTACCAGATCGACGGCAAGGACGGCTTCCTGCCGCTGCTGCTGTCGCTGGCGGGCGTTGGCCAGCCCTCGCTGCGGCGCCGTTTCGCCGATGGCGAGCATGGCGAACTGCTGGACGAATCGGTGGCCTATTTCGCCACCGCCATGCGCCACCGGCCCGCGTCGAGCGTGCAGATCGCCCGCGTGCTGTCCGAGTACTTCGGCGTGCCGGTCAAGACCGAGCAGTTCATCGGGCGCTGGTACGACATGCCAGCGGCGCAGCAAAGCCGGCTGGGCTTCGGCAACGCCGTGCTGGGCGCGAGCGCCATGGCCGGCGCGCGCGTGTGGCAGCGCGACCTGCGCCTGCGCCTGCTCATCGGCCCGCTCAAGCGCGCCCGCTTCGAAGCCTTCCTCCCCGGCGGCAAGGCGGCGCGCGCGCTGGCCAGCATGCTGTCGATGATGACCGGCGTCTCCCTCGAATACGAGGTGCAGCTGGTGCTGTGCGCAAAGGAAGTGGAGGGCGCCACGCTGTCGGAAACGCGCAGCGGCGGCCGGCTGGGCTGGGATACCTTCCTGGTCACCGGCGACAAGTCGCGCGACCGCGACGATGTGCGCTACGACGTCCATGCGCTGTAATGCACGGGCACTGGTTCACGCAGTTTGCTTTACGTAGTTAGTTTTCAACATCAACACCTGACATGACAAGGGACCACCCGCATGAGCCTGAACCTCAAGACGCTGATCGGTAAGCTGAACGACACCTGCCGCACGGCCGCCACCCGGGCCGCCGGCCTGTGCGTGTCGCTCGGCCAGTTCGAAGTCGACCTGGAACATCTGTTCCTGGCCCTGCTGGAGCAGCCAAAGAGCGACTTTGCCATCATCGCGCGCCAGAGCGGCATCAGTGCCGGCATGCTGGAAGCGGACCTGCAGGCCGAGGTGGCGCGCTTCAAGAACGGCAACGCGCGCACGCCGGTGTTTTCCGCGCGCCTGCCCAAGCTGTTCGAGCACGCCTGGCTGATCGCCTCGCTCGACATCCCGGACGGCCGCCCGGCCGAGATCCGCAGCGGCCACCTGCTGCAGGCGCTGCTGACGGACGCCGAGCTGTCGCAGCTGGCCTACCGGGGCTCGAAACTGTTCGACAAGTTCGACGTCGACCAGATCAAGCACAATCTCGACAAGATCGCCGCCGGCTCGCAGGAAGCCGCGCCGCCCCAGGCCCAGGCGGACGCCCGCGCGCAGGCGCACGGCAGCGACCCGGTCGGCGAGATGTCGGCCACCACGCCGTCGAAGACGCCGGCGCTGGACCAGTTCACCACCAACCTCACGCAGCGCGCGCGCGACGGCAAGGTCGATCCGGTGATCGGCCGCGACACGGAAATCCGCCAGGCCATCGACATCCTGATGCGCCGCCGCCAGAACAACCCGATCCTCACCGGCGAGGCCGGCGTGGGCAAGACCGCCGTGGTCGAAGGCCTGGCGCTGCGCATCGCCACCGGCGACGTGCCCGATGTGCTGAAAGGCGTCGAGATCCATACGCTGGACATGGGCCTGCTGCAGGCCGGCGCCTCGGTGAAGGGCGAGTTCGAAAACCGCCTGAAGAACGTCATCGACGAAGTGAAGAAGAGTCCGCACGCGATCATCCTGTTCATCGACGAGGCACACACCATGATCGGCGCCGGTGGCCAGGCCGGGCAGAACGATGCTGCCAACCTGCTCAAGCCGGCGCTGGCGCGCGGCGAGCTGCGCACCATCGCCGCCACCACCTGGGGCGAATACAAGAAGTACTTTGAAAAGGATGCGGCGCTGGCGCGGCGCTTCCAGGTCATCAAGGTGGAAGAGCCCAGCGAGGAACTGGCCTGCGCCATGTTGCGCGGCATGGCGCCGCTGATGGAAAAGCATTTCGGCGTGCGCGTGTACGACGAGGCGATCACGGAAGCGGTGCGGCTGTCGCATCGCTACATCAGCGGGCGCCAGCTGCCCGACAAGGCCATCAGCGTGCTCGATACCGCCTGCGCCAAGGTGGCGCTGGGGCAGAATGCCACACCGGCCCTGATCGAGAACCTGGCGCGCCGGCTGGAGCGCATCGATGCCGAAGCGGCCGCGCTGCAACGCGAACAGAGTTCGGGCAGCGGCCATGCCGCCCGGCTGGCCGAGCTGGAAGAAGCCCGCGCGGCCGCATCCGCCGAGCATGCCAGCCTGAGCGAGCGCTGGGAAAAGGAAAAGGCGCTGACCGAACGCATCATGCAGGGCCGCCGCACGCTGGAAGAAGCGGGCGAGGGCAATGCCAGCGCCGGCAACGACGTGCAGGCGCTGGTGGCGGAATTGCGCGCGCTGCAGGGTGAAACGCCGATGGTGCCGGTGCAGGTCGACGGCCATGTGGTCGCCGAGATCGTCGCCGGCTGGACCGGCATCCCGCTCGGCAAGATGGTCAAGGACGAGATCAAGACGGTGCTGAACCTGAAGGACCTGCTGGAAGAACGCGTGCTGGGCCAGCCGCACGCGATCGAAGCGGTGGCGCAGCGCGTGCGCACCGCCCGCGCCAACCTGGACGATCCGAACAAGCCGAAGGGCGTGTTCCTGTTCGTCGGCCCGTCGGGCATCGGCAAGACGGAAACCGCGCTGGCGCTGGCCGACGTGCTGTATGGCGGCGAACGCAAGCTGGTCACCATCAACATGAGCGAATACCAGGAAGCGCACAGCGTCTCCGGCCTGAAAGGCTCGCCGCCGGGCTACGTGGGCTACGGCGAAGGCGGCGTGCTGACCGAGGCGGTGCGCCGCAACCCGTACAGCGTGGTGCTGCTCGATGAAGTGGAGAAGGCCCACCCGGACGTGCTGGAGCTGTTCTTCCAGGTCTTCGACAAGGGCGTGATGGACGATGCCGAAGGCCGCGAGATCGACTTCCGCAACACCATCATCATCCTCACCTCGAACGTGGCGTCGAGCACGATGATGCAGGCTTGCCTGAACAAGAGCGAGGAAGAGATGCCGGCGCCGGACGCGCTGGAAGAACTGATCCGCCCGCACCTGATGAAGCAGTTCAAGCCGGCGTTCCTGGGCCGCCTGAAGGTGGTGCCGTACTACCCGCTGTCGGACGACGTGCTGGTCGAGATCATCGAGCTGAAGCTGAAGCGCATCGCCAAGCGCATCGCCGTCAACCACAAGGCCGAGTTCTCGTACGACGAGGCGCTGGTCGAAGCCGTGCTGGCACGCTGCACGGAAGTCGATTCCGGTGCCCGCAACGTGGACAACATCCTCAACGGCACGCTGCTGCCGGAAGTGGCGGAATCGGTGCTGGCGAAGATGGCCGAAGGGGCCAGCATTTCACGCATCGCCGTCACGGCCGACGAGCAGGGGCAGTTCGGCTACGTGATCGAGTAAGCCCGCGGCTTGTGCGCACTGGTGTCGAACATTTTTTTCGGGCGCTGTGTCCGGAAAAAGTGTGCGACACCGGTTTCCCCCGGCATTTGTATCAGCGCCGAGCCAGAACCATCAAGCACGCTCCCACTGCAGGGTCACCTTCTCCCTGCCGCCAGCCAACGCATCGAACTCCGGTAGCAGCGCCACCGACTCCCCCCGCACCGCCAGATACCGCCCCAGCCCACGTTGGTAGATCACGGTCGGCTGATCCAGCTTGATGTCTCCCTGTCCGATGACGAAAGTTTCGTCCGTCACCGCGTTCCAGAAGAGTGCGATATCGATCTTCCCGAACTGGTTTGACTTGTGGTTCAGGATCCACCAGTCGCCGTGCCCCTGGCGTACGCCGAGGTTACCGAAGGTGGAGTAGGGCGTGCCACGGGCCATGCCCGAATGGCCGAAGTGCTTCAGCAGGCAGGTATCGTGCGCCATCGTGGCAAAGTCCAGCCGGTGCATGCGCAGGTGCGACTTCGTGCCGGTGAAGAACACCACCGTTTCGCCACCCAGGGCGATCACGCCTTCGGCCAGATCGTAGAGAGGCTTCGGAAGCCGCAGGAAGTCCGCTGCCGTGATGGGCCCTTCCGCAATGGCAATGTGCGCGTCGCCGTCAACGATCACGCAGCGCGCCGCATCGCCGAACGGGAAGACGTGCAGCTCCTTGCGTGAGCCGTACCAGCATTCCGACGCGCCCGCTGAAAGGCCCAGGACTTCGTATGCCGGCTTGCCATGCGCATCCGTCTTGTCGCACACATGGATCGCCTGGCCGCACATCCATTTCACGCCATCGTCGTGGCCCGGAATACTGGCGCCATCGCAAAGCCAGGCCGGCGTCCAGGCCTGCAGGTCGTCGATCCGTGCCAGCTTGAATGCCGGTGCGCCGCCCCCTTTCGGTTCCATGCAGGTCCAGATGTCGCGTTCCCCATCCCGGTGCAGGTGCCGCCAGCGCCTGGCGAAATCGGCGTTCTCCGCGAAGCCCGGCAGCGGCAGTTTCACCGGCGGCCAGCGGGAGAAATCAAAGAAGGTGCCGTTGTCGGTGTGATCGGAATATGGCGAGCGCAGCAACGAAATGCCGCGATCGATGTCGATGTCTGGTTCTGCGGGGAGGTCGACGATTTCCACGGCGAGCGTTCGCCTTGCGTTCGCTGACCTGGCAGGTGCCGCGTTCGTCGGCTGGATGCGGCGCAGCTGGGGCATGAAATGCCGCGTTTCCTCTGGATCAGCCTGGAAGCCCTCGGTCCAGCTGACTTTGAAGGCTTCGACTCCTTCTGTCGGCAACACCGCCATGTGCACGGTGTCCTCGGCGCAATCGACCTGCCACAGCTCCAGCCCATCCGCGGAAATCAGGTTGGCGAGCGGCTGGAAACAGTGCTTGGCCAGGTCGTTGCTGAATGCGTCGGCCAGGGCCTCGAAAGAGTCCGAATAGAGGCAAGGGTAGTCGAACGCTTCGCGCACCATCAACAGGAAATAAGAGCCGGTGCTGCTGGCATCAAACGAAATGATAGGCAAAGGCATAGGCATTGATGAATAGATCACGGCGATTGGCGACGTGGCAGGGCTTCACTCAATGAAGCGCCAGACTGTCAAACCATAGACCGATCCCGTATGCGGCATCGCTTGTTGTTCGCTTAACGTGATTGTCCGTGGCGGCGTGTCCAGCGATTGCCAGTCGCCTCCCTTCGGACACCGGTCGCCAGCTTTAGCGCGCAGTTCTCCTTCCACGGGGCCGGGAAACCCTCTGGGCTCGTATGCTTCTGTACTCTGACGCGCAAAATCAACGAGATCAGCCGGGTAGAACTGCGCGTGCCGATATGGGGTGTCATCAATGTCAAGAGCAATCGTAATGGCTGCCGCTTCCCAGCTCCAGTAGCCCTGGAATACCGATCCTCGCTTATGACTGTCAAAATATGGCTCTCGCCGGCTTGCTTCGTACCAGTCCTCGAGATATTCAGCTACCAGTGCGCTGCGTTCGCTGGCAGGGGCAGTGAAAATCCTGATCGTGTTGTAGTACGGGAGATGGCGGGTACATTCATCTGGCAGATCAGTACGGTCTGCCAGATATCGGGAAAGTATACGCTCGAGCATGCCATCCCTGTTCGGATTATTGTAATCGATTATTTTTGGAATTTTGTAGAGAAGATTCTTCCATCCGAGCAAAATGCCAAACGCCACCAGCCGATTTGCGTAGGAAAAGGGCAGGTCTTTAAGTGGTATATGGGCAGAATGCGATGATTGACCGGTTTCTGTTTCGTTATGCAGGACAGAGTAATGTGCGTAGCGCTCCCAATCTGCAAGAACAGTCGGATAATATGATCGCAGTTCGCTCAGCTCGTGACCGGCACTATATGCTCGGGTCAAGAGTTCCAGACGTGACTGAGCACTTTGATGTGTGGCAGCACGGAAATTGGCGATGGGAATTTTGGCCAGTTCCTCAGGGTCCTTTTTTAACGAAGCTTCCAGAATTTCCAGTCCACGTGTCGTCAGGTCAAAATTGCTCGAATAGACCTTGTAGTCCATCAGTTTCTCTCGCCTCGACGAGAACTCTTCCAAAGATAATTTGTGCATACTAGGAGTGCAGGATATTGTCGGGTAAAGTTAGTGTGATCTGAATATTATGCGTGGCACCCTTGGATTGCTGGTGTATGCGCAGCTGGCGTCCAGTCACGAGGCAAATCCATCGATGGTATGGGGCCGGAGCATTTGGATTAGCCACCTGCGAGAATCGGTAGAGCGTGATCGCTTCTCTGAGCGCTTCTCCATCTTCGATCAATTCCTCCTTTTCGAGCCGGCTCTGGATCCAGTCATGGCTCATCTGAGTCGCGAGCCCGGTCGGTGTGCCATGCTTGTCGATGCCTGGCTTGTTGACGCCCTTGCGCACGATTTCTTCCGCTTCGGGTGACGTTCCGACGCCTACGTTCCGATTTGCCAGCTCGTCCCTGCCAGTGCTATCGAAAATATTCGGTTTCCCACTTGACGGAACAGGATTGGCTGCCTCGTCCGCTCTCAATGCGTTGAACTGTGCCGCAAGATCGGCTGGCAAGGCAGCAATCAATGTGAACGAGTCGAAGATGCTGGACTTGGTTTCACCAACGACGAATTTTTTTTCCGTGGCGGTAACGTTCTGCCATAGATGGTCCATGCCATTGTGCGGAGGACTGGTTTCTTCGGTAAGGCGACCATTATTGTTGATTTTTTTATAATTTCGGTGCTTTCTCCTCACACAATAGTCAGTGATATGTTCAGCCGGAATTCCAGTTGACCACTTTTGTTTTTTGGGCTCGGCCTTCTTCTTCGTACTGGTGGATGTCGAGTTCGGCGATGTACGCGGCAGTTTCTCATCTGCGGCGCGCTTGGCTGCGAGCCTTCGCTGCACTCGTTGTGCGGCGGCGCGCTGTTGTTGCAACGTGGGGGCGCGCTGTGGCGCCGCAGTGCGACGAACAGGCGGCGTAACTGCTGCGGTGTTGCGTGGTAGCTGATCTCCCATCATCCGCCGGTGCATCGACCTCAGTTCCGCAAAAGCCTGATCGATCATTTGCGGTCCCCGCCGCCGAACGGCCTGTAGTTCAGCAATCACTTGCGCAACTTCGCGCCGCCCAGCCACGACCTTCACGACCCAGCTGTCGATGCCGTCGATGAACGCATCTACGCTACGCAGGAACAGCGACTTCGACTGGGCCGCCAATGTTGCCCAGTTAATGTTACGCATGTAGCGCTCCACATTTCCCCGAAGCTTTGGCGATACAGCTTCCAGGACCCGCCCGAAGCTTTTCCCCTGCTTCATCAACTTGAAGCCGACCTTCAACGCATCGCCCAGAGCCGGGATGCACCCGATCAAATTGATGGCCAGGTTGACCCACGCACTGACGCTGGCAGGAGACTTGACGACGACGATGATCCCGATGACCAGGTCGCGGGCGTCCATGGCCTGTCCAACGCCAGGGACGACGCCAAGGATGCCAGTCACGATGATGTGCGAGGGCGAGGAGCCCGCGCCGCTTACCAGGTCCATTAGCCAGGTGCCGATACCGTTATTCGCTTGCCTGATGGCGCGTGTGGCGGGCGTGGCTGCACTCATGCCTGATCTCCCGGGCCGGTTTCATTGTCGTGGATGTCCCGGTAACTGCGTTCGTCTGCCTGGGCTGCGTTCGTTACCTCTTCATCATAGACATAGTCGTTCATATGGTAGTCATAGTCGAGTTCACTGGAGCCGTCACCTTCCGTTACGTCCACCCAGTCCGCGTCTATGTCCTCGATCTCGTCCGGGAAGAAATTCGACTTGTAGTACTCTGCTTCCTGGGCCAGGTATCGTTCCAGCAGCCGCTGCGCCTCCTCGTCGGACTTCGGCTTGCTGCCGGCCAGTGCGTTGGGCTTCTGTTTCTTGCGTGGCTGCGCATCGCGCTCGTCCTCGCCGAACGTGACCGACGCGCCGGTGGCCGGCACGTTCTCGAGCCGCGCGAAGCCATCCGCATCGAGCTTGCCGCTGCGGCTGGTGCCGTTATCGAACAGCACCTTGTATGGTGCCCCGACCATTGGCTGCAAGTCGTCCCAGCGATAGTTCAGTTCAAGGAAATTCTCGACCTGGCCCGGTTTCGGCAGCGCCGGCAACGATGGCGCTTCGCTCTTCGGTCCCGCCAGCTCCTTCATGCTTGCCTTGAACGACATCGTTCCCGGCCCATGCACTTCGATACTGCCGCCCGATAGCCTCAGGTAAGCGCCCTGTGCCGTCAGCAGCACGTGATCCTTCGCCGCCACGGTGACGCTGCTGGCCACGCTGGCGACGGTAACGGTCTTGTCCGCGGTCAGCCTTGTCGGGCCGGTCTGGCTCTGGCTGCTCACCTTGCCGCTGGCCGCGTGCAGCCGGATGCCGGTTTCCTGGTTCGGCTTCGTGGCCGCGCTGGCTTTGCCGTAGGTGAACAGGCCGATGCCCGCCTTGACCGCATGGGTGAGGTTGCGCTGCGCGGCGAGGTTGATGTCCTGGCCCGCGCCGACGCTCGACACGGTGCCGGCACCCACCACAGCGGAGGCCGGTGTAAGGGCAGCGATGCCCGCGGGGGACGATAGTTGCAGCTGCGCTTCGCCGTACTCGGCTGCCAAGCCGCCACCGCCCTGGTCGCCGCCGGTACCCGCCGTGGTGGCGCCCAGCGCTTCGCAAGTGGCGGCCAAGGCGGCGACCGCGGGCAGCTCTTCCGGCGTCCTCTCGTCCGGCAATTTCGCGTTGTGCTTTTGCGCCGTGTCCGCCAGCGCGGACAGCAGTTCCTGGCTGTTCGCCACCTGCGATAAAGCCGGGCCCGCCTCCATCGCGGACGTCCCGGCGCTGGCGCTGTCCGTGGCCAGCAGCATCCCCCGCGCGGCCCTTAGTGCCACGCTGTGCTCGGTCGTCAGTTCCGCGCCGAAACCGACAGCGTCGAGCCGTGCGTTGTCGGCCTGGTGGCGCAACTGGCCGAGGTTCAGTTCCGCCGTGCCCTGGTGAGGCTCGGCATGTCGCTGCAAGGCTACCCGTGGCTGGCCGGGGCTGTCGTCGAACACCAGCTGACTGTAGGCGCCCGCACCGCCGGCGCTGCTTTGCAATGCCTGGCTCTTGAGTCCGGACAGCACCGCGGCGTGGGCGTGGCCACCGCTTTCGCCCGGGAACCAGACCGCGGCATTGCCGGTCGCCGCACCGGCGCCTTGCGTCACCCGGTTGTCTTGCGCATCGGCCTCGCCCTTGCCGTTGTAGACCGCGCCGATGACGATCGGCCGGTCGATATTGCCGTCAATGAAATCGACCAGCACTTCCTGGCCAACGCGGGGCAGGGCATGGCTGCCCCAGTTGGCCCCGGCCACCGGTGCCAGCGGCGTTGCCACGCGCACCCAGGTGCCCGCCTGGTCGTCGGCAGGCGCACCCGAGTGGCCTTCCGGCGCCGGGTGGTCGAGCCGGCCATGGCTGGCGGTGCCGCGCTGCCAGTGGAATTGCACTTTTATGCGGTGGTCGCGGTCGGTATGGACCGGCGTGCCGGGCGGTCCGACCACCACCGCGGTTTGCTGGCCCCGCACGGTCGGGCGCGGATGCAACAGGCGGCCATGTCCATCCGTGTGGCTGCCGCGGTAGGGCACGCTGGCGCGGATGGCATCGAAGCTGTTGCGGTACACGGGCCTCTCGCTGATGCGCTTGCCCGTGGCGTGCAGGCTGTGCGCCAATGCGCGTGCGTTGAGGGCGGCAACCGGATCGCCGCCGAGGCGCTGGGTCAGCTGCGCCGTGATCTCGGCCTCGAGGTTGCTGTGCGCACGGTGGCGCACCCGCACGATCAGGAAATCGTCCCGGCCATCGTAGCGGCTGTGCTCCAGCAGGGTAAACGTGGTGCCGGGCGCAAAGCTGCGCACCGTACCGGCGCCCACGTGTACTTCCTTCTGCGCTTCCAGCGCCTGCAGTTGGCGCTCGGCAATGCGTTCGCCGTGTTCCTGCGTGGCATAGGCATAAGCGCCGGGAACATCGCTGCTGCGCAGTTCGATGCCGGTGGCAGCCGAAGCGGAAGCGGTGCGTACCGTACGTGTGCGGTAATCCCAGCTGCGCAGGTCGATGGCGTTGGACAACAGCCGCGTCTCGGTGCGCCACCGGTCGATGCTGTCCGCTGTCATCACGGCGCCGGGCTGCGTGAAGCGCACCGCCCCCTGAGCATTCGGCGCGAATGCGTCGTTGCTGTCGCCGATCACCAGCGTATGGCTGCCGAGCGAGGGGCTGCCGGCATCGCCACCATGTTCGAAAAAGGTGAACAGGCCTTCCTCGCTCATCAGCCGCTGCACGAACGCCCAGTCGCTTTCCTGGTATTGCGTGACCAGGCTGCGCACCGGGTATTGTTCCCGATCCGCGTCGATGCGCCAGGCGGGAACAAGCATGCCTTTGCCGTTCCAGGCGGCAAACACGGTATCGATAATGTCCAGCACCGATTTGTCCTGGAACACGCGGCTGTCGCGGCCCAGCGCCAGGAACGCCGTCCACGGTTCGATGACCAGCCGGTAGCGCGCCAGCCCGCCATTGGCGCCGCACAGTTCGGCGGCGGTCACGTGGCCGTGGAAGTGGCGCGTCGATTGCCCGGGTCCCGCCTGCAGCGCCAGCAATGCCGGCTGGCCGAGCAGGGATCTCAGGCTCAGCGCGGCGTCCGGCGACAGGGCCGACACCTGCAGCCGGAAACTGCTGTCGAGCCCTTCCTCGCCGTGCAGCGATTCGGCCAGCAGCACGTCCGTGCCCAGGGGAGTATGGAGGTGCAGCAACCGGCTCGACTGGCTCAGTCCGGTCAGCGCAGCCAGGACCGCTTGCGCAAAGGATGGATCGCTGGTTGGATGCATGCGAAGCGCGTCAGCGGGTGCTGACCTGAGGGTTAGGTTACGGTAAGTGTCGAGCCAACCCCGCCATTACACCCCAGAAGTATTTTTAAGACAACCCCGGTCCGGTTGAAATCACCGTCACTCCGACCCCGGCTGCACCCCCAGCAACTCCTCGATATGCGCCAGCGAGGCCGAGTCCTTGACCACGGAGCGCAGCCACGTGTGCAGGTCCTGCTCGCCGGCCTTGGCGGCCTTCTCGGCGTAGTACGAGACCGGGCTGTGCGGCTCGGTGCGCCGGAAAAAGTCGGCGATGGCGCGCAACTGGGCGATGGCCTGCGGGCGCGTGTTGATCGCACCGGGCGGGCCACTGTGCGCGGGCGCAGACATGGCCTGTTCGCCGCCGCCGATGACGATGCCGCTGTCCACGGCCTCCGGCGCGGCTTCCTCGGCGGGCGCCGGCACCAGGGACTGGATGTCGCGCAGCGCGTCGCGCGCTCCGACGAAGCCCGGCGCGTCATTGCCCAACCTCTGGTCGGCCACGCGTTCCAGCTCCAGCAGCGCCTCCACGCACGCCTGCGCATCGGCCGCGAAGGCGCGGCGGAAGGCCGGCGAGGTGGCGCGCTTGGCGGCATCCAGCTCGGCGATGCGGCGTTCGTCGCCGCCTTGCCGGCGCGCGCTTTCGAAGTCCACCGCGGACCACGCGCCGCCATTGCCATCCGTGAGCGGCATCTCACGCACCAGCGGCTTGATGCGGCCCAGCAGCCAGCCCAGCGTGCCGATGCGGCGTTCCTGGTCGCCATCTTCCGCTTCCGGATACAGTCCCTGGTCCCAGAAGCGCTCCAGCAGGCCGGCCATCACGCGCAGGCCTTCGGCCAGGCCGCGCAGGCGGTACTGCTTGGCGGCGGCTTCGGTCAGCCAGCCGGCAAGGCGCAAGTCCTTGCTCGACTTTTCCAGCAGCCCGGCGCAGCTGCGCACCACGAATTCCCAGTCCGCTTCCTTCAGGTCGGTCACCCATTCGCCCTGGTCGAGCGACGGGTCGTCGAAGGTACGGGCGTGGGCGATGGCGTCCAGCTCCGGGGAGAAGGACAGGTCGGTGCCGGCCGGCTGGTCCGGGCTGATCGGCTGCAGTAACTGCTCGGCTGAAAACATTGCTTGGTTCCTCATGCGTCGTGACCGCGCTTACTGCGCGATGCGGAATTCGATGCGGCGGTTGCGCGCGCGGCCTTCGGCCGTGTCGTTGCTGGCGATGGGGCGGTCGGCGCCCTGGCCGGAGGCGGTCAGCAGCTCGCCGTTGATGCCGTTGGCCGACAGGTAGGCCTTGACGGCTTCGGCGCGTGCCTGGCTCAGGCCCTGGTTGGTGGTGCGCAGGCCCTGGTTATCCGTGTGGCCGATGATCTCGATCTTGCGCTCCTTCAGCTTCTTCATCGCGGCCAGCATCTCGTCGAGGATCGCGCGCCCGGCCGGCGTCAGCGTCGCCTTGCCGCTCTCGAATTCCACGGTGCGGTTGGCCAGCGTGCTGTCGAGGATGCCCTGGTCGGCGCTGGACACGCGCAAGCCATTGTTGACGGTGTAAGTGGGATTCAGGCTGGTCGCCACGTCGCTGGCGATCTTCTGGCGCTGCGCCTCGTTGGCCACCTCGCCGCGCAGGCTGACGGTGGTGCCGTCGATCTTGAGCTGGCCGCGGCTGATCTGCTTCAGGTCCGGCGTGAGCAGCTTTTGCACATAGCCGTTCCAGTTGGCCGGGGTGGCGACCTGGCCGATGTCGATCTGGTCGACGACGCGGTCGGCACCGTAGATTTCGCGCAGGCGCGCCAGCACGGCGGCCTTGGTGGCTTCATCCGGCACGGTGCCGGCGACGGCGACCTGGCCGGGCTGCGGGGCGGCCGTCTGCGCGAGGGCCGGGCCGAAAGCAGCGCCCAGGGCGCAGGCGAGGAAGAGAGGGATCAGTCGTGACATCATCAGGTTCCAATAAAGGCCGTGCACAGCGAATCGAGCGCGGACTTGAGGGACAGGTCGGGCTGGGAAAGATAGGTGGACAGCTTTTTCACGGCGTAGTCGTCGTTCACCTGGTCTTCCACCCAGTCCAGTTCATCGAAGGCGATGTGGCGTTCCAGGCCGGCTTGCGGATCCATGATGGCCTGCAGCGTGTGCGCCGAAGCGCCGGAGAAGCCGAGCACCAGGGCCGGCCGGCCGTCCAGGCGGGCGATGAACAGCGCCAGCTCGAAATCGGCGCGCGCCAGGAACGGCGTGACCAGGTGCATCCAGAACGCCGCCACCAGGCTGCGGTACATGGGATCGGCCGGCAGCGGCAGCAGCAGGCTCTTTTCCAGCCGGCTGGAGCTGCTGGCCATCACCGGTTGCAGCAGCATGCCCAGCGCCAGCAGGATCTGCCGCACCGATCCGGCGTAGCCGCCACCGGCCAGCTGCGCCTGCAGCGAACCCACCGTCTGCAATTCGAGGAAGTCGGCGAACGCCGCGCCATAGGCGGCGGTGCGCAGGTCGAGCTCGATGGCCTGGCCGGCCGCGGCCTGCAGCGGGGCGCTGGGATCTTCCGCGCTGACCACGCTGTGGCTGAGCGCCGCCAGCCGGCTCCACAGCCGGTTCAGCACCAGCGGCGCATCGCTGACGAAGGCGGCCGGCTCGGGCACTTCCATGGTGCTCATCATCAGGAACGGGAAGCGCCGCTGCGACTGGTCGCTGCTGGCCACGATATGGCCGGCAATCGCATGGCGCCGGCGCGGGCCGATGATGGCGAAGTCCAGCGGTGCCACGGCATCGTAGCTGAGCTTCCAGCGCGCATCGGCGCTCATCAGGTCCATCGCCTTGGCCAGCCAGTCGTCGAGCAGCTTGATCAGGGCAGGGTTGTCGCTGCCCTTGACGAAGTCGCCCCGGGTGGGGATCTTGCCGAAGTAGCCGATGGTGGCGGCGGTGGTGGCTGTGCGGCTCATTGTGCTGCTCCTTCCACTGCGCCCGCCGCCGCCGAAACGACCGGGGCGGGGACGATGATGGTTTCCGGCAGGCGCAGGCGCTTGAAGCCCTGGCCCGGCTGCGGCGTGGCCGCCACTGGCGCCGGCTTGGTGGTGCCGATGATCTTCAGGTTGGCCGTCACCGTCACGCCCGCGTTGCTCCAGTTAAGCTCGAACACGCCATTGTCGCGGCGGTTGCGCGAAGCCGTTTCCACCATCTTGCGCAAGCCGTTCGGGCCCTGCTCGTTCAGCAGCACCACGCTGTTGCCCTGCGGCGTGATGGCGGTGATGCGCGCGCCCGGCGTGCCGCGTGCGTTCGGCCACACCATATGCACCCACGGTTGCGCCTGGCCGCGCCAGCGCAGCGCCTGGCCATCGATCTCGATGGTGAATTCGCTGGCCCCGATCGCGCGCAGCGCCTGCAGGTCGAACATGGTCTGCTCGACAGAGGCCGTCGCCGCGGCGGTGGCAACGCCACCCTCGGACAGCGGCGCGACCCAGGCAGGGAAGCTGGCCAGCACCGCCGGCGACAGGTTGATGCCCATGTTGGCCCAGGTGCGGGCGCTGAGCGCGTCGCCGCGCCGCACCACGAGCGGGCCAATGGTGGTGTCGAAGAACTTCGCGATGGAGCCTTGCGGGCCGAACACCTGGCCGATCTCGGCGTTGGTGGCTTCCTGCCGCGATTCGAGCGAGAACGGGTACTTGGCCACCAGGTTCTGGCGGAACGGCGTGAGGACCTGCGCCGCCCACACCTTGTCGATCTCGATCTCGGTCGGCTTGACGATCACGGCGAAGCTTTGCATCAGCGGGCGCACCAGCAGCGCGCGCACGGCCTGCTTCTGGGTGTCGCTCATGCCGGTCAGCATCTGCTCGTCGACGTACTTCAGCGCATCGGCCAGCTCGGAGCCGTTGCCATCGAGGGTCTGCTGCATCAGCTGCTTGGCGCCCGGGCCCGTGTCGCCCTGGTTCTTGATGGTGTTGAAGCGGCTGCGCAGCTTCGACAGGTGGCCCATGTAGCCGCCCATCAGCGAGGCGTTGTTGTCCTTGGCAACGACCATGCGCGCCACGCCGGCGAACTCGCGGCCCACCGGTCCCAGCGGCAGGTTGGCATTCTTCGCGGTGCCCGGTGCCGGGATGTTGATGTTCACGCGCGACGGCGTCTGGCGCAGGATCGTTTCGCGGAACCAGGCGGCGATGCCTTTCTGCGCCTGGGCGATGCCGGCATCGGCCAGCGTCGGGTTGTCCCACGACGTCTGTTCGTAGACCACGGTGACCAGCTTGCCGATCGGCGAAATCTGCGGATCGCCCAGCCGGTTCATGGCGGCGGCGGCGGCATCGAATCCGGACAGGTCGCGGATCGTCACGCCCTGCAGGAAGCGCTGCCATTCGCGCGCGTATTCGGTCTTGTACAGGTCCACCAGGCTTTTCTGGATCTGCTCCGGCGAGCCTTCCAGCGTCAGGTCGTCCTTGGCCGAGGTGCGCAGCACCCAGTCGGCGCTTTGCAGTTCGCGGTTGGCGGCATCGCGGAACGCGTCGCGCACGAAGCCTTCCCACGCTTCACGGGTGAAGGTGCCCGGAATGGCATAGCTGCCCAGCACCAGTTCCTTGTCCTGTTCGCCCACGATGCGGGCCACCGTCATCGTCGGGAAGCGGGTCGCGGCGCGCGCCTTCACGTCGGCATACACGCGTTCGCGTGCCGGCATGCCGCGCACCACGCGCTTCAGGCTTTCACGCGTCTGGTCGACCAGGGCCAGCTTCGGTTCCAGGCGCGGCCAGGACACATCCTGGATCTGCGCGAGGTGGAACGTGATGATGCGCTCGGCGCCGCGGATCATCTGCTCGCGCGACATGGCGCCGCGGTTGGCATCGAGCCAGCCGCGCCAGAAGCGCGTCAGCTGGTCGTTCAGGTGCGCGCCTTCGGCACGCGCCGGATCGGCCAGCATCAGGTAGGTTTTCAGCGCGTTATACGCATCCTCGCTGCTGGTCGGCGAGGAATCCTTGAATTGCTGGGCGGCTGCCTGCACCGTGGGGGCGGCGCCGGCGGCGGCAGTGCCAGCTGCCGCGCGGGCCTCCGGCTGCAGCTGGGCGGCGTTGCGGTTCACTTCCGCCAGGTAGCCTTCCAGCGCTTCGCCGACCGGCTTGAGCATTACCTCGCGCACGCCGCTGAAGTATTCCTCGCGCAGCTTGCGTTCCAGCTTGTCGCCCTGGTACAGGCCCAGGCTGAGCGACAGCGGACGGTTTTCCCGGTAGCTTTCCAGCTGCTCGATGCGGTCCTGCAGGATCTGCAGGGCTTCGAAGCGCGACTGCAGGTCGAGGCGCTTGTCCTGCACGCGCGCGGCCTGGGCCAGGTCGGCCTCGACATTGGCCACCAGCTGGCGGTTGTTCACGTACGACCAGCTCCAGCCACCCAGCGCCAGGCCGGCGATCGCGGTGGCGGCGAAGAAGGCCGCGTAGCGCATGCGCGTCTTGGCCGGGCTGGCGTACTGCGCGACCAGGTCCTTGTCGGCGAAGATCACCTTGCGGAACAGGTTGAGCAGGAAGTAGCCCTGCTGCTGGTGCGATTCCTCGTGGTGGTCGTTCTTCAGGCGGATATCGAAGCGCTGCGCCACGCGCTTCGACGAAGCCGACACCGGCGCGCCTTCCTGCAGCGCGCTGGTGAAGTAGAAGCCGCGGAACACGGGCTTGAACTGGAACGGGTTTTCCTCGAACAGGGTGGCGATGAAGGAGCGCAGCGGCGCCTTGATGGTGGAGAACTCGAGCGGGAACGTGAACACGCCTGGCGGCATGCGCTCGCGCCGCTGCAGCGACATGTTGGCCGCGCTCATGTCCTTCAGGCCTTCGTACAGCTCGTCGAAGCGGGCGTCGAACTGGTCCAGCACGTGCTGGCCGCCGGCGTTCTGGTGGTAGGGCAGGGTGGCGCCCCACACGCGATCGCGCTCGGTGCGCTCGGCGTCGTGGAAGAATTCGGAGAAGCCGGTGATCAGGTCGGCCTTGGTGAACACCACGTAGACCGGGGCGTGCACTTCCAGCTTCTCGGTCAGCTCCTGCACGCGCTGGCGCAGGTTCTTGGCCAGGTTGATCACGAATTCGGGCCGGTTGCCGGTCAGTTCGGCCACGCTGGCGGCGATGATGACGCCGTTGATGGGCGCCTTCTTGCGGTATTTCTTCAGCAGCGACAGGAAACCGAACCACTCGGCGCGGTCTTCGTCGGCCACCGAGTAGCGGCCGGCCGTGTCGATCAGGATGCCGTCGGTGGTGAAGAACCAGTCGCAGTTGCGGGTGCCGCCCACGCCCTGCACGATCTGCGAATCGGCGAACGGGAACTGCAGGCCGGAGCTGGCGATCGCCGTGCTCTTGCCCGCCGCCGGGTTGCCGATCACCATGTACCAGGGCAGTTCGTACAGCGCCGCGTCGCCCGACAGGTGGCCCAGCTTGGAACCCTTGATGGTGGCGATCGCATCGAGCATGCGCTGGCGGATCGCTTCCTGTTCCTGGCGCTGGGCGGCGTTGGCCTGCGGCGCGGCGACCACCGCCTGCTGCTCCAGCATTTCACCCAGTTCGGTGGCGGCATTGCGGTCGCGCCACCAGCGCCATGCCCACACGGCCGCGCCGATCGCGAGCGCCAGCACGAACAGCCCCACGGCCCACGCCGTGGGCAGGCCGAGGAGCCGGGTGGAGATCCACAGCAGCGCAGCCAGGGCGAGATAGCCGGTCGTGGCCAGGCTGGCGCGGGTGGTCAGGAATTGCCAGATAGTGTCAATCATCGTAAAACTCGTCAGGGTTCAGCAAATGGGGCTCGGCAACCAAGCTGGGTGGGTCGGTCAGGCAGTGCCGGTCAGGCTGGCTGGACCGGCGGGCGAACCAGCACGGCACTGCGGTAATGCGGGTCTTCGTTGCTCACGCAAAGCACCGGCGCCTGCCGCTCCAGTGCCTGCTGGTGCGCCAGGGCCAGCGCGGTCACGAAGGGTACGGCACCGGCATGCCCGCAGGCGCTGCCGGTGGCCAGCACGTCGGTGCCGGCATCGAGCTGGGCCAGCTCCTGGTTGGCCAGCTCCATCAGTTCCATCAAGCGGCTGGTGCGGTGGCCGGTATCGGCCAGCAGCACCGCCACCTTGGCCGGTGCGATGGCGGCCTGCGTGCAGGCTTGCGTGCCCAGGCTGCGCAGCAGCGCGGCATCCGGCTTGCGCGCGACATCGGCCGAATCGTCGCGCCGGGCCGCCACCGTGTGCAGGTGGACCGGCTCGCTGTCGAACAGGGCGGCCTGGGTCGCGTCGGCCAGCAGCAGGCCGGCCGCGCCTTCGCCAGGGATCAGCCCCTGCTGCCGGTTCGCGCCGAACAGCCGGCCCTCGGCCGCCAGCGCGTTCACGCTGGCTTCGCCGATCTGCGAATCGCAGGACAGCAGCATGGCCAGGGTAGGCGTGCCGGCCGCCTGTGCCGTCAGCTGGATCAGCCAGTTCGACACCGCCGCGCCGGGCGCCGGCTGCGCCGCGATGCTCGTGCTGATCCGGCTTGCCGGCCAGCCGCTTTCGGCGACCACGTGGCCGATCCAGGCGCCGGCGGCGCTGCGCTGCGCTTCGTTCCAGGCGCCCGTGAGCGCGAGAAGAATCTGCAAGGTCGGCAGCGGTGATTTGGGGTCGATCTCTTCAGGCAGTGCGTGCGGATGTGCGCCGGCCCGGTGCGCCAGGTCGGCGGCCACGCCGGTGACCATGCCGAGGGCGCGCCAGTGTTCGTCGCCGAACTGCGGGTCGGGCAGGGCCTGCGCGCCGAGCCACAGGGCGATCGCCTCGCGCAACTCCGGGCCGGCCGGATCCTCGACCCGCACGCTCATGACCGGATAGCCATCGTCGTCCAGCAATTCGGGATCGAGGTCGCTGCGCGCAAGCTGGTCCACGATGGCCTTGGCCAGTTCTTCCGCCGCGGCGCCGTGGGGCGTGGACAGGGCGGTCGCCAGCAATGCCAGCGACGGCCCGGCCACGGGTGGTGCCGGCGTTGCCGCGTCGGCGGTGCCGGCGGCGGCTTCCGGTGCCGCCGGCTTGCGCAGGTGCCGCACCAGCAACAACGCCGCCAGCAGTGCCAGCGGCGCGGCGAGCAGCACGCCGGCCAGCTCGGTATTCGACGGCGAACGGCCGGTGCCCTGCCACCAGGCGATGGCGCCACCCCAGCACAGGCCGAACACGACCAGCGCCGCCAGGCCGCCTTTCATCCAGGTGCCCATCGTCAGACCTGGTCGATGGTGTTCTGCTGTCCCGCGATCAGCGACGCGCCGCAAGCGGTCCTGTCGCCGTGGCGCGCTACCGCCTTGCCATCCACGATGCAGGTCTGGTCGCCGCTGACGATTGGCGGCGTGCCATGGCCGGGAATAGGGCAGACCGTCAGGTCGCCAACGCGCGCGATGCCGATGCCGCCAGTGTCGCTTACGCCCGATGCCCCGATGACCACGCCGCCATGCGTGGTCTTGTCACCCAGTCTGATCACAGGTCCCGCCATGTTCTACTCTCCTGTTTCCTTGTTCATTATGTGCTTCAACGTTTCATCACGCCGGGCACGCGCAGCTCCGTATGCCCCAGGTCCATCATTTTCCAGCGCCCGCCCCAGGTCAGGCCCAGCGATTCCGCTACTTCACCATACAGCTGGTAGCCACGCATCGCCCACGGATCCTTTTCCGAAATGACGATGCGGCCATTGCGCACGAAGGCGCAGTCGGCGGCCAGCCCGTACTGGTGCCAGCTCTGGAAGGCCGCCGCATTGGTGACGCTCGAGCCCATCGCCGCCAGCGCATCCTGCCGCTGCGGGCTGCGATAGCCTTCCAGGATCGCCATCTCGTAGCCATGCTGCTCCTTCATGATGCGAAACACGTGCAGCAGGCGTTGCTGGTAGGCCGCATTGAGCAGCGCCCAGTCGCGGCTTGCCGAAGCAATCATCGGCCGTTCCTTCTGCACTTCCGCGCTGGCGAACGCCAATGGCGGCAGGGCAGGCGGCGGCACCAGCTGTTCGCCTTCGAGCAGCGTCGCCACCTGCGTGTTCACCTCGCGCGACGATTCCTCGAAACCGCTCAGCTGCGCATGCTCGCCACTGGTCAACGCGATCAGCGGCGGCACACCCAGCAGCAGGGCACCGCCCAGGCACAACATGTAGTGGCGCCGGATGAATGCCCCGGCCTCGCGCAGCGAGGCACCGGACGAATTCCCGATCGCATCCAGCCGCCGGCTCTCCCGTTGCGCGGCCGCCCGCCAGCCGCGCTTGAGCCGGTTCCCCGTACCGGCGAGCGCCTGGAGCACCAGTGCGCGGCCGGAGGGGAACAGCAGCAGCCAGCTGACCAGGCAAGCGAGCAGAAAATACAGGGTGACAGCGACGAACAGCACGTTAGGCCCGTTTTCTACAGGGTAGCCGATGGTGTTGAAAAAATGATTGCCCCGAAGTATAACTTAATCTAATGATAATCGGTCGCTTATAATATTGTGCGGAACAGGGGACTGCGCGCACGCGCGGTTCCTGCTTGCATATTTTGCGCCAGGGGTTATATAAATCGCGTAAAGTTATGCATAAAATAATAAGGGAGTGTATTTTGCCGCAAAACGAAGAACCCGGCCGCACCAGCCGGCCCAGCCTTCTCCCCGAGCAGGCGCAGCAGGCCCCTGCGGGCGAAGACCAGAGCATCCTGAGCAAGCTGGATGGCCGCGCGAGCCCGTCCGGCTCGACGCATGCCCGACGCAAACAGGGCCGCGTGGCCGCCGGCATCGCCGCCGTGGTCGTGCTGGGTGGTGGCGCGCTGGCGTGGGCCATGCAGCAGGACAGTGCCGGCAACGCCGTGCAGGTTGCCACCGCTCCCGCCGCGCCCGTGCAGAAAGCCGTCCCCGCACCGGTACCCGAGACGAGCTCCGGGGCCTCGGCCGACGAGCCTGTGCAGGAAGCCGCCCCCGAGCAGGCGCCCGTTGCGGCCGATTCCGACGTCAGCGCAGCGACGATCCTCGACGAGGTGCCCGGTGCCGCAGTGGCCGGTACCGCCGCGGGCGTGGCTGTCGCGGCGACCGCTCTGGCGGCGCGCGCGCCTGCCGGGGACAACGGCAAGGATGAGCTGACGGCATTGCTGGAGAAGCCCGCGGCCACCAAGGAAGACACGGCCAAAGTGACGGACAAGGACGATGCGACGAAAGCGGCCGACAAGAACAATGCGGTGAAAGTAGTCGACAAGGCCGCCGCCAGCCGGCAGGCTGCCGCGAAGAAGGTCGCCATCGCCAGGGCCGAGCGCAAGGCCAGGGCCAAGGCCGCCCGGGAAAAGAAAACCGCCATCGCCGCGACGAAGAAGAAAACGCCGGCAAAGACGAAGCCGAAAGTCGACACCGACGCGGCGCTGCTAGCCGCGCTGCTGGCCCATTCGAAAGCTTCGCCGGCGCCGCGCGCCGCCAAGCCTGCCACCGACAGCAAGCGCTGTGCACCGCAAACGGCGGCCAAGTGCCCGCCGCAGCCGTGCGAGAGCGCCGCCAAGCCACGAAACGACTGCAAAGGCCCTGCCGTGGCCGAGATATCGGGTTGACCATGGCGGGCGAACTGATCGATGAAGTGCGGGCCGCACTGGCCCAGTTTTCCAGCGTCACGCGGCTGTATGCGCTCGACGTGGGCGACGGTAACCTGGAGCTGGGCGCCGGCGGCCTGCTGGTCGAGGCCTTCGTGGCCGACGACCTGGTGCAGGGCGTGGGGGCGCGCGATGTGATCGCCGTCTCCACCAGCGCGTTCGTCGAGCTGCCTTCGCTGCTGGGCCAGCCGGCCAGCCTGCAGGTCAGCCTGGCGGACGGCACGCGCACCACCTTCGCGGGCGAGGTCAGCGAATTCGCCCAGCTGGGCAGCGAAGGCGGCCTGGCGCGCTACCGCGTGCGTATCTCCCACTGGATCTGGCGCCTGGCGCACGCGCGCAACAGCCGCGTGTGGCAAGACATGAGCGTGACGGACATCGTCGACGCGGTATTCGGCGATCACGGCGCGGCCGCGCGCTGGCGCTGGAGCGACGAAGTCATGCCGTTCATGGAGGCAGCGACACCACGCAGCTACTGCTGCCAGTACCGCGAGACCGACCTGGCCTTCGTCGAGCGCCTGCTGGCCGAGGAAGGCCTGGCCTGGCGCTTCGAGCAGGGAGAAGACGGTCCATCGATGGTACTATTCGCCGACAGCAGCAGTACGAGCGGCGTGCCGGACGATCCGTCCAGCGCGGGCATGGGCATACGCTTCCACGGCGCCCACTCGCGCGAGCAGAGCGACACCGTGCAGGCACTGGCCTCGATGCGCAGCGTGGGCCCGTCCAGCAGCACGACGCTGAGCTACGACTACAAGTCGAAGAAGGCCGTGGCGGCGACGTCGCCATCGTGGCTGTCGAACGGCGCCAAACTGCCGCCGCTCGAATCGTTCGACACCCCCGGCCAGTACGCGCACGCGGATAGCGGCCAGGCGCAACGCTGGGCCGACCTGCAGATGCAGGCGCGCGAGGCGCGCAGCCAGCTGTGGCGGGGCCGCTCGACAGTGCGCACGTTACGCGCCGGCACGAAATTGACCGTCACCGGCGCACCGCTGCAGCGCCTGGGCGAAGCGGCCGGCTACACGATCCTGCGCGTGGTCAGCGTGGGCGTGAACAACCTGCCGTCGAAGGCGACCGAAGCGCTGGCCGAACTGTTCGGCCCCATCCCCGAGCTGTTGCAGGAAATGGCGCGTGACCTGCCATCCGACTTCGACCTGGCCATCGCGCAGGCCCGCAAGGCCGGCTACGCCAACTGCTTCGAAGCGGTGGCCAGCGACGTGATCTGGCGCCCCGTACTGCCGGGCAGCGACGGCCGCGCGCATCCGAAGCCGACCGCGCACGGCGCGCAGACCGCGATCGTCGTCGGCGCCGATGGCGGCGAGGCGCTGTCCGGCTCCGACGAACTGTATTGCGACGCGCTGGGCCGCGTGCGCATCCGCTACCACTGGCAGGACAGCGGCGACGCCACCTGCTGGGTGCGCGTGGCGCAGCGATTGGCCGGCGGCGGGATCGGCAGCCAGTTCCTGCCGCGCATCGGCCAGGAAGTGGTCGTGCAGTTCATGGAAAACGACATCGACCGGCCGATCATCGTGGGCGCGGTCTACAACGGCCAAGGTGAAGGTGGCGTTGCGCCGACGCCCGGTGGCGAAGCTGCTACCAGTACCGATGGCGCCGCGCTGTTCAAGCCGGCAAATGATCACGGTATTTCCGCGCAGGGCAACCTGGCGGGCGGCAATGCTCCGGTATGGCATGGCGCCTCGGGCGATGACGCGGGTCACCGCAACGCCACGGCACAGTGGGGCGTGCGTACCAAGGAATTCGGCGGCGCGGGCTACAACCAACTGGTGTTCGATGACACGGATTCCCAGGGGCGGGTGCAGTTGCGCACCACCTCCGCCGCCACCGAACTTAACTTGGGCCACCTGATCCACACCGCCGACAACTATCGTGGCTCGCTGCGCGGCCATGGTGCCGAGCTGCGCACCGATGCGTATGGCGCCGTGCGCGGTGGCGCTGGCTTGCTGGTGTCGAGCTACAAGCTTGCTCATGGCGCGGCGGCCCGTGATCCCGTAGGCGACAACGCAGCGGGTATCGCGCTGATGAAGCAGGCGGTCAAGCTGGGCGAGACGTTCAGTAAGGCGGCTGTAACGCATGAGACGGTGGGGCTGGCTTCTCATCTTGGGGCTGCGAAGGCTTCGTCCAGTGTGGTCGATGAGAAGGCTGCACCGCTGGCTGCTCTACTTACTGCGGTGTCAGGAATGGTTGCTACTGATGGTCTTGATGCCGCGCAGGGGGATGCCGCTTCCAGGAATATCAGTCCTGGCGATGGCAAGGTGCCGCATGCCACGGATGCTGTCATTGCCATTTCTGCCAAGGCTGGGTTGGCTGTCGTTGCCGGGCAGGCCATGCAATTGTCGAATGGCGAGACCGTCAACCTGATGAGTGGGCAGGATTCGCAGTTCGTGACGGGTGGGCAGATGCGCGTGCAGACCGGGCAGGCCATCGGCATGTTGGCTGGCGCTGTCAAGCCGGGTGCGGAAGGTGCCGGGCTGAAGGTGATTGCTGCCAAGGATGCGATTGATGTGCAGGCGCAGGCGGATGTTTTAAAGGTGCAGGCGCGGGATGAGGTGAATATTGCCAGTGCCAATGCTCATATTGACTGGGCGGCGGCCAAGAAGATCAGTTTGTCGACAGCGGATGGTGCCAATATCACCATTGACGGTGGGAACATTACCGTGCAGTGCCCCGGAAAGATCATGGTGCATGCGGCGAAGAAGAGTTTTATAGCGCCCGAAGATCGACCGTACAAGTTGCCGATCCTGCCTCAGTCCGTTTGTGTGGAGTGTCTGGCCAAGCGAGCCGCTCAGCGCACAGCGTTTATCAATAAAGGTGCGTGAAGATGCAGAAGCAGTACCCGGTTGAGTACTTCCAAAGTATTGCAGTCTCGAATCCTGAACTTCACTGGTTTGCAATAGCGGACAGTGCGCAGGACATAACTTTGCCCGAGGCGCTTAAACGGCCAAGTCGTTCTCTTTTTGATGCGGAACCGGGAAGTCCGCTGGCTAAGAAGTCGCCCCACCTGGTCGAGCTGAGTTCGCCAGTTGAGGGTGGACCGTGCTGGCGCTGGATCTCGCGGTATGACGGTGTTACACCGAGCATTACGATCCTTGCCAGTAAACTTTCGTTCAGTCCGTTATTTTCAAGACTGAAGGAGTGTGCCGAGGTGATATTGCCAGATGGCGAAACAATGTTCTTTGCATTTTGGGATCCGGCCGTACTAGGGACCCTCGTTGGGCAGGAGGATGACTTTACTCTGCATGTGCCTGGACCGGTACTGACCTTGGGTCAACAAGCGAACCTCTCCGAAATAATTACGACGTGGTGGTATTGGGATCGAGCAGGAATCTTCCATACCATAGCGCTTCCTCGGCAGTTACCGGAAGCGGCGCGTGCGCCGTTTCATCTTGATCAAGCGCAAGTGGATTCGCTGGTCGAGGCCAGCTTGCCCGATCATCTTCTGTATTTCGTTAGGCTCAATCAGCCGCACTTACTGGACGCTATTCCGGAGTTACAACAATATCGGATTGTTTGTGCCGCACTACAGTCGGCACGTTCGATTGGCCTGGAGCAGATGCGTGATCTGGTGAATTATGTTTGCTTGATGCTTTTCTACAAAGATGAGATGTTGCAAGACCAAGTCATCCTGGTTCTGCTCGACAGGGTGCGTAATAAAGAAATTAGCTTCGACGAAGCAATGCAGCTGTTTCCTTGAGTATGGGAGCTTGAATGAATGCAATGTCCGGAGCTGCCCTTCGTCGCGCAGCTATCATCACTGTCACTCTTTTGTCTTTTACACTATCCGCTTGTGGGGCACCAAAAATGACCGTCAATCTCGACCTCGTATATTTCAACTATCTTGATCGACCGATTTTCAACGCATTCATTGACGGAAAGGGCGGAGATAGTTCGGACCCGTATCCCGCGACCGGGGGCAGTACGATAACTGGTGTGACGTTGAATATGGGCGTGCAACAGGTTTCTTGGGTGTTGGGCGGTCCTAAGGGAGCGGCCCGCAACGGTGAAAAAGTCTTTGCCAGGAACTCGCCGTCTTTGTTCGAAGTGCCGACCGGCGCGCGATATCTTGGAATTCACATTTATCCAGATGAAACCGTCGAGTTGATTCCCACTCGCCAATATCCGCGCGCCACGGAAAAAGGCATTGCTTCCGCTAGGTCCGGAGATCGTTGATGACTACTGAAGGACCCCGTTCGATCGCTGCCGCAAACCGCGATGTAAACGACGAATCGCCTGGCCCATTTCAAGACTGCAGAGATGTAGTTCATATCGCCGTGTTCTTTGATGGAACTGGTAACAACCGGACGGCAGATGACGCTACTTCGAGTTGGAGTAATGTAGGCAGGATCTTTGACGCGGCCATTTCAGACCCCTCCAAGGCGATCTACCGTATTTATGTGTCCGGTGTGGGCACGAAGTTCAATGGCGATTCCCCCGGCTGGCTCGCGTCAGCAGGTGCAATGATCGAGGATAAGCTTGGCGGGCTTGGCTTTGGTGCTGGCGGCGACAGGCGAATGGAGTTCGGCGATGCGCAAGTCAATGACCGCCTTCGCGATGCACTCATTCTGAATGCTGAAAAGCAGGGAGGGGAGCTAGCTAAATATGCGAAGGACGCTAGTGAAAAAAGCTTTGACGAGGTAAATCGCACTCTGGGGCGCCATCGCTTGATAAAAATCATCAACATTTCTGTTTTTGGTTTTTCTCGTGGTGCCGCGCTGGCCAGGGCATTCGCAAACCGTATTGTCAAGAGCTGCACCCTCGATGGGAATGATCTGATCTATGCCGGGTATCCGATTCGAATGAATTTCCTGGGTATTTTTGACACGGTAGCTTCGTTCGGTGTTCCATCGCAGAACGCCCGCACACCGTTCACCGAACGTGAGCTCATTGTCTCGCCCCTTATCCAGCGTTGCGTACACTACGTTGCCGCACATGAGGTTCGATTTGCTTTCCCGGTGGATCTGATCCGAAAGGATGGGAAATTGGCTGGGGACTGGCTTGAAAAGGTCTATCCCGGCGTGCACTCGGACGTTGGCGGCGGCTATGGGCCTCAAGATCAGGGTATCGATAACAATTATTCCCGCATTCCAATGCGAGACATGATGGGTGAAGCCATCCTCGGCGGAGTACGCGTACGTGCTTACGGAGAGATCGCGCGGGTCAACGAGCCCTTGTTTGCCGAACGATTCGAATGCCGGGAAGAAACGGAAGCGAGCTACAGGAATTACATGACCGCCTTTGGTTCCCCCGCCGGCGACATCGAAGGCCACATCAAGCAACACATGAGACTTCTCTACACTGCCTACGGCACCATGCATCGGCTGGGAATGGAAACCGCGGGACAACGGCGGCTCAAAGAAGACAAATACAAATATATTGGGCCGAAAGGGATGGCCTGGGAGGTCACCAAATATCGCGCAGCTGCAAACGCAGGAAAAACAGTGCGTATCGGTGGAGCGGCTGTGAACAGTTATGCCCAGTTCGTCAAGCCCCAGGACTGGCAGCTTGAATGCTGGGATACAAAAGCACCTGACGGCGTTCTAAACTTTGTGGCCAGATATGTTCATGATTCAAAAGTCGATTTCATTGCAAACCTAGGCGATCCGTTTAGTTATTTCAAGGCTCGAGGTGTTCAAGAATCGACCATTAGCGTCTGGGCGGAAGCGGGCAGTTGGATCCGAAGCACCGCCGCAAGTATTGCTGACAGTATCGGCGGTGCAGTGGGCCGTGGTAAATCGGCGGTATCAGACGCGATCGACAAGTCGACCGATACAGCAAGGCAGAGTGCAGAAGCGATCGCGCAAGCCGCGCGCGAGAAAGCCGCGGCAGCGCGGCAGCGTGCACTTGAGGCCGCAGAGGCCGCACGGCAGGAAGTGGAGCGCGCTGAGCAATTCGGAGCTGAAGTGATCGATGAAGCGGCTCAAACCGCACGTGCTGCGGCGAATGCCGCACTGCAGCGTGCGGACCAGGCTGCGCTTTATGCCGAAACACTCGCCCGCGAAGCGGACGAAGCTGCTGAATCCCTGATTGATGGTGCAAAGCAAGGTGCGAACGCGGCTGCTAGAAAGACAGGCAAGGTACTGGACGAAACGCTGGATAGCGGCGAAAGACTCATCGATTCTGGAATTTCCTGGATCAAGAACGTTGTACCTAGCTCGACTGACAACGAGAAAGCGCGACGCCCATAACTTACATAATCGCGAGCAAGTGCGCTGCCTCACAAAGTACCAATGTCAAGTTGGCAAAACGTAAAAGTTGGGCCTGGGCGGACTAGTGGCCGAGATAGGCACGCTCTTTCTCTTCGGGCAGGCCGGGTATGGCCCGTCTATAGTGCTGTTCGCCGACCGCAGGAGGACCAGCGGCAATGCCGGACGATCCACCCTACGCAGCCATGGGCGTGCGCTTTAATGGCACCCACTCCCGCGACGAGAGCGACACCGTGCAGGTCCTGGCCTCTATGCGCAGCGTGGGCCAGTCCAGCAGCACGACGCTGAGCTACGTCTACAAGTCGAAAAAGGCCGTAACGGCCACTTCGCTATTGTGGCTGTCGAACGGCGCCTAGTTACCGCCGCTCAAGTCGTTCGACACACGGGCCAGTACGCGCACGCCGAAGGTGACCAGGCGCAATGCTGGGCCGACCTGCAGATGCAGGCGCGCGAGGCGCGCAGCCAGCTGTGGCGCGGCCGCTCGACAGTGCGCACGCTGCGCGCCGGCACGAAATTGACCGTCACCGGCGCACCGCTGCAGCGCCTGGGCGAAGCGGCCGGCTACACGATCCTGCGCGTGGCCAGCGTGGCGTGAACAACCTGCCATCGGAAACCGCCGATTATCATAAACTTCTCGCGTCATTAAGTTCGCATGACTATCCTTAAAATTCTTATCGTCACTGTCTTCGGATTAGCGCTTGGTCAGGCGAAAAGCGCTGATTCAACTGTTTTCTCACCCACGAGGAGCGTT
Source organism: Pseudoduganella albidiflava (assembly GCF_004322755.1). Classification (NCBI taxonomy): domain Bacteria; kingdom Pseudomonadati; phylum Pseudomonadota; class Betaproteobacteria; order Burkholderiales; family Oxalobacteraceae; genus Pseudoduganella; species Pseudoduganella albidiflava. The sequence continues at coordinate 4,606,327 of NZ_CP036401.1, read as the reverse complement.
TCAGTCAGTATTGCTATCGAAGGACCGAGGGTAGACTACGAAATAAGGAGGGCGGGTAGTGTTGTCTCCCATGAGTATGTTACGCAGACTGAAAATCCGCTAAAGCTGGTGTTGGCTGATTATAATTTTGATGGCTATAAGGACTTTTCCGTATTTCACATAGATGACGGCATGGGAACTTATACTGTTCACTATATCTTCGTATATTCTCCGAAAGCCAATACGTTCGTTGAGTTAATCCCTAAATGTGGCCATATGTTTGCCAACTTAGTGCGTAATAAGAAGGGGCATACCCTTTCGCATATGTATTACGTCGATAATGTTCCGACGACTTGCACGAGAAAATATTAGTCACACATAGCTCCTAGTAGGATAAGGACGGTTTGGCGGTGTACTGTTCCCCAGCAGCACTACGGGTCTGACCAAGGCTCTGGCGGTACGCACAGTTCGCTAATTACTGCTCAGACGTAGACCTGACCCGAAGGCAATGGTTTTTACTTGCGAAAAATATTATTTCGGTGCAGGAAGTGCAAAGCGTAGAGCGGTAATATCAAGAGGATATGGATACGATACTGCACTCGGAGCTGTTTAGCTAAAACGGCGACACCGCGCAGCTACTGCTGCCAGTACCGCGAGACCGACCTGGCCTTCGTCGAGCGCCTGCTGGCCGAGGCAGGCCTGGCCTGGCGCTTCGAGCAGGGCGAGGATGGCCCGTCGATGGTGCTGTTCGCCGACAGCAGCAGCACGAGCGGCGTGCCGGACGATCCGTCCAGCGCGGGCATGGGCATACGCTTCCACGGCGCCCACTCGCGCGAGCAGAGCGACACCGTGCAGGCACCGGCCTCGATGCGCAGCGTGGGCCCGTCCAGCAGCACGACGCTGAGCTACGACTACAAGTCGAAGAAGGCGGTGGCGGCCACGTCGCCATCGTGGCTGTCGAACGGCACCAAGCTGCCGCCGCTCGAATCCTTCGACACCCCGGGCCAGTATGCGCACGCCGATGGCGGCCAGGCGCAACGCTGGGCCGACCTGCAGATGCAGGCGCGCGAGGCACGCAGCCAGCTATGGCGCGGCCGATCGACAGTGGGCACGCTGCGCGCCGGCACGCGCCTGACCGTCACCGGCGCACCACTGCAGCGCCTGGGCGAAGCGGCCGGCTACACGATCCTGCGCGTGGTCAGCGTGGGCGTGAACAACCTGCTACCTTGCCCGATTTTCAGAGACTTTTGGGAAACGTAAGGGAGGGTGAGACTACTCATCCGAAATTGATGCCTTGCCACACACATTCTGGCAGGATGCTCCTGGTTGAACTTTTAAGAAACTATATCGAAGGTAGCGTTTGTGAAATTTTTTTTCATATCTATGATGGCACATTGTCTTAGCGCTTGTGCAATCGCAGAGTCGGCGCAGTTGAATACTTACAATGCGAGCATTGGTATTGTAAATCACACGAATAGATACATTTATGCTACGCGCGTTGGATCAGACGCAGGTGGGCACGCTGCACGCTATAGCGCGGGGATTGCAAATATGTGCTGTGTAACATTACCCTTGCAATGGCACTCGGGACTGAGCTTAATGGTGCAATGGGACATGCCTGAAGGTACTAGGCATATTTGGAAGAAAAAAGAAGTAATAGTGGAAAAATATGGAAAACCCGGTAGTGTATATTTACATTTTTTTCCCAATGACGAGGTCCGCATTGTCGTAACTGATTGGGTCGGAGGCTCATTGAAGCATCCGATTCAGCCTCCAGATGAGCCATCGAACTAACCCTAATCCCTTAATGCTATGATCGAAGCAACTCCGCAGGACGTTCCATTTCCCGTGCTTCGGTCACGATTCCAAACTTTACCAGAATTTCAAAAGCTGCTTCGTAATGTGAGGGCAGGGGCGGAGTATGGGGCCCAAATTGAGAATGTAACTGACGAATTTTGGGACAAAGCGAGCCTCTAATATTATTAAATTAGATGAAAGCTAATATGAAATATCTCACAGTCTTAGGTGGGGCCATGATTTTAAGTGCGTGTGCGGCCGCTAAGCAGGATCAAGCCGAGATGTATGGCGCAAGTATTGGAATTGTAAATCATACAGACAAGTACATCTATGCGACACAAGTTGGAAATAATGGCGGTGGACACGCCGGCCGTTACAGAGCAGGCGTTGGAAGTGTTTGTTGCGTGATGTTGCCAGTAACATGGCATGCCGGTTTGCGATTCAATGTGCACTGGGATGTGCCGGAGGGTACCAAGCATATCTGGAAGGAGAAGTTGGTTGATGTAGAGAGGTATGATGAGCCAGGTAGTCTCTATTTACACATCTTCCCCAATGATGAAGTCCGTATCGTCGTAACTAAATGGGCAGGTGGCTCGCAGAAACATCCTATTCAGCCGCCTGTAAAAACACCAGTTCAATGATTCTTACACTAAGTCTATGATCGAACCTACCGCTAGTAAAAACCCCTATCCTTTATGAAAGTGATTCGTTTCTTTATCGCCATGTGCTTGGGCGTAGTGTCACAGCATTCAACGGCTCTTGACAATGCAGCTCCTCCCTCAGTCAAGTTCGTCTTAGGTAAAGCAAAAAACCTAGGTGTAAGCCGCCCGACATCAAGTGTATCCGTTGAAACTCTTAAAATTATCACCATTGAAGGTTTGCAGCCTAAGATTATTGATAGGATTAATGCACACCTCTTGGAAAAAGAGAAAAATATGCCACGCGAGGTGAAGCTCTGTGGTTCTTATGCCGAAGGTCATCCTTGGGGTTTTCACCTTAAGTTTAAAAGAATTTTGGTTTCAGAGGATTATATAAGCATTGTTTTCGAAAGGTCTACTGTTTGCGCTGGCTCTCCTGATATCGAGAAGGTTCCCATGGTATTTTCAAGGTTAAACGGCGCATTAATTCCGGCGGAGAGTTTGATAAAGAGGTTTGTGTCTGCTGCGGTTACCAAGGCTAGTTATGAAGGTAAGGTAGAGCTTGACGAGGAATCGATAGAGCAAATGATCGCCGACAGTGAGGCGGAAGGCATCAGCAGTAACGAGGATTGTGAGTTTTATCTGAAGAATACGCCTTATTCGGTTTGGGTTGACGGTAAGAGATTAGTGCTTTCTCCCGAATTTACTCAAACCAATTCCAATTGTATGAAAGAGTATATAATTAAAAGGTGAATAATCGGAATTCTGCGCTGTGGTCTACTTATCACCGACGCAAACTTCGGCGCGTCAGTCATGTTGCGGTATGCTGGGAAGACGATTCACGCAAAATTAGCCGTTGAAAGATAATCGCCTGACCTGGTGCAGGGCGTGGGCGCGCGATGTAATCGCCGTTTCCACCAGCGCGTTTGTCGAGCTGCCTTCGCTGCTGGCCAGCCGGCCAGCCTGCAGGTCAGCCTGGCCGACGGCACGCGCGCCAGCTTCCCCCGCGAGATCAGCGAGTTCGCGCAGCTGGGCAGCGAAGGCGGCCTGGCGCGCTACCGCGTGCGTATCTCCCACTGGATCTGGCGCCTGGCGCACGCGCGCAACAGCCGCGTGTGGCAAGACATGAGCATGACGGACATCGTCGACGCGGTATTCGGCGATCACGGCGCGGCCGCGCGCTGGCGCTGGAGCGACGAAGTCATGCCGTTCATGGAGGCAGCGACACCACGCAGCTACTGCTGCCAGTACCGCGAGACCGACCTGGCCTTCGTCGAGCGCCTGCTGGCCGAGGAAGGCCTGGCCTGGCGCTTCGAGCAGGGAGAAGACGGTCCATCGATGGTACTATTCGCCGACAGCAGCAGTACGAGCGGCGTGCCGGACGATCCGTCCAGCGCGGGCATGGGCATACGCTTCCACGGCGCCCACTCGCGCGAGCAGAGCGACACCGTGCAGGCACTGGCCTCGATGCGCAGCGTGGGCCCGTCCAGCAGCACGACGCTGAGCTACGACTACAAGTCGAAGAAGGCCGTGGCGGCGACGTCGCCATCGTGGCTGTCGAACGGCGCCAAACTGCCGCCGCTCGAATCGTTCGACACCCCCGGCCAGTACGCGCACGCGGATAGCGGCCAGGCGCAACGCTGGGCCGACCTGCAGATGCAGGCGCGCGAGGCGCGCAGCCAGCTGTGGCGGGGCCGCTCGACAGTGCGCACGTTACGCGCCGGCACGAAATTGACCGTCACCGGCGCACCGCTGCAGCGCCTGGGCGAAGCGGCCGGCTACACGATCCTGCGCGTGGTCAGCGTGGGCGTGAACAACCTGCCGTCGAAGGCGACCGAAGCGCTGGCCGAACTGTTCGGCCCCATCCCCGAGCTGTTGCAGGAAATGGCGCGTGACCTGCCATCCGACTTCGACCTGGCCATCGCGCAGGCCCGCAAGGCCGGCTACGCCAACTGCTTCGAAGCGGTGGCCAGCGACGTGATCTGGCGCCCCGTACTGCCGGGCAGCGACGGCCGCGCGCATCCGAAGCCGACCGCGCACGGCGCGCAGACCGCGATCGTCGTCGGCGCCGATGGCGGCGAGGCGCTGTCCGGCTCCGACGAACTGTATTGCGACGCGCTGGGCCGCGTGCGCATCCGCTACCACTGGCAGGATAGCGGCGACGCCACCTGCTGGGTGCGCGTGGCGCAGCGATTGGCCGGCGGCGGGATCGGCAGCCAGTTCCTGCCGCGCATCGGCCAGGAAGTGGTCGTGCAGTTCATGGAAAACGACATCGACCGGCCGATCATCGTGGGCGCGGTGTACAACGGCCAGGGCGAGGGCGGCGTTGCGCTGACACCGGGCGGCGAAGCGGTTACCAGTACTGATGGCGCCGCGCTGTTCAAGCCGGCGATCGACCACGGTATTTCCGCGCAGGGCAACCTGGCGTTTGATGCATACTAGCGGCTTTAGAAAATTTCCAAAACTGGTAGCTAAGACTAATGTCAAAGATTATTCTGGCGGATGCGATGAGTTCGCTGATATTACTAATGGTTGCACGAAGGGTCCAGTGACGAGGCGAAAATCGGAAATGCAGATGTTAAGGCACAGCGTATATGATTCGACTCACTAAGGTAAGAGAGATGAGAAAGTTTTTCGTTTTATTGCTTGTAAGTAATTTTGCTCTCGGGGCAATAGCACAAGCTGCCTCGGCGAATAGCACTTGGAAATATGTCGGAGCTAAGGAATATTTTGGTGATACTAATCTTATCGAGCCCTTTCACGTTGGAAGTGTACAAATTATCGATGGGAAGCTTTCCGTATCACCTTCGTGCGCCACAACTGTAAAGGCCGAACCCTATGATTCCTCAAGGATTTTCCAAAGTTTGTTACGTCAGAAGATAAGCTTGGCTGAGGTCAGGAAATACTTTAAGGATCGGTTGCAGTTCGAGCTTGATAGCGTAACTACTGTATACACGGCGGATGTTTCTGATTGCTCCAGAATATTTGCGAAAATATTAATTCAGGGTGACCGCATGGTTGCTGTACATCAAGCGACTACTTTTTATATGTTTACACGTGAGGTTGCGCCAATACAGAATGTTGGGCGCCCAGGAAGTCATCCAACATTGAAGGTAACGCCTCTTCCATTAAACCTGGCCAATTATGTCAACTTATGTCAGCCAGCAATTCCATGAAGGCACGGGATCCCGCAAGTGTCTGCGGTTTGTGCACCTGCTTTTTATCCGTATGTAGCAGCTTGGAGCTTGGCTGTGAGGTATAATAAGAAGGAAATCGCCAGTTTCAAAGGATCAGATGATCCAGCGTATCTGGAACACCTAAAGTTTGATTATGCAGAAGGGCTGAAAAGTTCGGAAGAGGAACTTAAAGAAATAATGAAGAGGAAGCCTTGAAAACGATGTTTTGCTTCCTGCACAGCCGGCTTTGACTTCTGCCCAACATGCCGAAGTATTCTTCGGACCATATGTCTGGCGTGAGTTGTCTATCGGATGAGTTTTGGAGTTCTGCAGGCGGGAAAATTTTATGATTTTCTCGAAACGGAATGATATGATGAAATATATCGCTGTGTTCGTTTTCTTTTCGACGGTGTGTGCATGTGCGGACGCACAAAGTGATTCGACAGGCACCTATGGTGCACAAGTCGGAATAGTAAACCATACTGGACGGTACATTTATGCAACCATGGTCGGTGACAGTGGCGGGGGGCATTCTGATAAATACAATCCTGGGGTAGCAAATATCTGCTGTGTAACGTTACCAGATAAGTGGAATCCGAAACTGGAGTTCCTGGTGCGATGGGACATGCCGGAAGGTACCAAACACGTGTGGAGGGAGAAGCTTGTTAAAGTCCAGCAATATGATAAGCCCGGAAGTCTTTATCTGCACTTTTTCCAAGATGATGAAGTGCGAATTGTTGTAACAAATTGGGCCGGGAGCTCGCCGAAGCATCCTATTGCACCACCTCCTGAAGCAGAGTAAGTAATTTAGCCAAATTAGGATGATACTTGCTACAGCCAGCAAAATTCTTCTTGCCATGAGCAGTATGTGATCAACGTCGGCAAATAGGGGGATCATATGCGTGCGGCAATAGCGTGTTGCCTTACGCGAGCATATCGATCCACCATTGGCCTCTCATCCTGCTGCCTTGTAGGGACCCCTATCAAGCAGTGTATGTATAACCCCAGTAGAGTCGGCGGGCCGATTTTAGATACGGCTCTGCGGAAAGTTGATGCATACGGAAAAGCTGGAGAAAATGCGTTAGCAGACGTGTAAGCGTGGCACTGGGCCGTACGCTGCGCACATCACGCAGATTCTCTCGACAAGCAATAAATATACAGGAGCAGAATGATAAAGCATATTGTTCTCGCTGCCGCCATGTTTGGCGCCGCGGCCGCGCGAGCTGAAATACTGGCCGAAACGGAATGCTACGTCCGCGTAACGCCGAGTAATGACGGGAAAATCGTCCGTCTCATATTCCGCCGCTACGTGGACATGGAACTGAAGAAGGAGGTAGGCTCATTCGTACAGTACAACCATACGAAAGAGATCATCCCGCTAGTATTTTCAAGGCACTTGGATACAGACACCGACTCTCCAGATCTGGGAAATTATGAGGACACCAGAATAGAGATCTTGGGCAATAGAGTGGCCGGGGAGTACAAGTTTATTCAAACCGGCGCCGGTCATAGACAAGGACGATACGTACGCTATACCAGCGCGAAGAACCGAAAACCGGTCATCTTCCACCATACGGGCAGTGACGACGATACCTCGTGCAAGTTAACTACTAAGAATTGACCATTCAATCCTGTGAGGTTGGGTTGGAGCCAAACCGGAGCGTGGAATGCAAAGCGAAATGGTGATGAGATTATTCCTGCTCGACGAGCTTTGATCAAACCGATGTTTTAGAAAAAATGGGGTAAGCGTGTCTACTCTGCAGAAAGCGATTTCCATCGCAATAGAAGCGCATGCAGGACAGTTCGATAAGGCAGGTGCGCCTTACATATCGCACCCATTACGGGTCATGCAGCGATGCGTGACTGAAAGTGAACAGATTGCCGCCGTACTGCACGATGTAGTGGAAGACACGAACGTCACGATGTGTGACCTTCAGCGTCATGGCTTTTCCGATGAGATCATTGCCGCATTGCAATGCCTCACGAAAAAGCATGGGGAACAGTATGAGGAGTTCATTTCCAGGGTGATGACCAACCACCTGGCACGGCGTGTAAAAATGGCCGATCTGATCGATAATCTGGACTGCTCACGCTTGCGAACGGTAGATGAAAGTGATCTGGCGAGGATAAAGCGATATGTGGCGGCACTGAACCGTTTGCGCGATGAGTGATGCAGCTAGGTTTCCTGACGCCATTGCCGTCTTTGGAAAGCTTGGATCTCGCTGAGAGTTGTCACGTACCCCGAAGCAAGGGCATAGCAGAGGCGGGATAGCCTAGGATTCCCCGATTTTTTGCATTAAAGTCTCGCTGTGCTCATCTGTGAAACCGAGGTATGCCATTAGCGGCGTGACTCACTTCTTAACTAGAGCTGAGGACGGGTACCGACCGGTGCCGAGTATTTCGCATCTCTTCGTGAAAAGCGTCGATGAAAACTCTTCGATACATAATTTCTCGCATTGCTGCGATCCTCCTTGCCGCGTCTCCTGCTTACTTTCTACTTGGATGTAATTTTCCCCGAACGACAGTAACTCTCGATATCGTGTATTTCAATTACCTCGGCCGGCCACTATACAATGCGTCGATTGATGGCAAGGCTAGCCGCAGCCTCGATCCCTACCCGGAGACCGGGGGCAGCGCCATCTCCGGTGTTGCGCTTGCGACAGGCATCAAGAAGGTGACTTGGGTATTGGATGGGCCGGCTGGCGCGCCTGGAAATGGTGAGACGATTCATGCAAAGAACTCCGCTTTATTGGACGGCGGGCTGGAGGGCGCGCGCTACCTCGGCGTCCATATCTACCCGGACGCGACAGTGGAGCTGATACCGTCGCGTCATTATCCGAGGCCGACCGAGAAAGGCATCGCACTTGCCGGGCAATCGAAACAGTGATGGCGTACTTTCTCCGGCCGGGTTTCGCCCACGCCAGCGACTCTTTCAGGCTCCACGGGCAGATGTCTGCCGTGATACGCGGTGGCGCGGGGCGCTGCGCACTACTACCTTGCCCAGACGTTGAAAGAATCGACGTGTATATTCAATGAGACTTCGACGATGAAAGAGTGGAGATCGCAAGGCTGCCCCGTCTGCCGCCACCAATGGACTAGCGGAAAGCACCCGCCTGAGCTGGCCGTGAACCTGGCTTTACACGCCAGGCTTCATCGTTGTACAGCCTGCGCGGCCTATTGGGAACAAAATGAACGGTACGCCAATGTCGTCGACGAAACGTACGTGCGCGGGAACTACCCCGAATGCATACCCCCGCAGAAATGACACGGCACGATCCTGAAAGCCAGTCGGGAAGGAGAGCCGTCAATGGTTGATGCGGCCGACATGATACTGCGCGAACTCGCAGCGCATTCCACTGAAAAGGAAGGCTTCGCCAGGGATGATTTCGATGCCCTGACTGACCAGCAGCGGCATCTGCTGGTCGAGCCATTCTTTGCCGATCTGGCGGACGGCGATGCAGCAGCAGTGGCCCCCCTTCAATGGCTACTGGGCGAGCAGTATGTGTCCTGCCTTCGGTCACGCCTGGAAAACTTGCCGGTCGGTGCGCCAGGGCTCGTGTTCGTTCCCTACTGGCTGTACGAGGCCACCCGGGATGAATTGCACCTGGCAAAGATGATGGCGGAAATCATGCGCGCCGATCCGTCGTGGGCGCGCCGGCGTCATGCGGTCGGTGGCTATCTGCGGAGAGCGATAGGAAAAAGTCCCGTGTTCTGGGATTTCTGCCGGTACCTGATCCTCCACGATAGCGATCCTTCGATGAAGAAAACAGCGCTGGTCTGGCTGGCCCAGGAAAAAGAATACGGGCTGGTCGAGCTCACGCTGGATCACAGGCTGGCCAATTGCCTCGCGGGCATGACGGGGCCGGGCGGCCCAACGGTGGAGGCCATGAAAATCCTGGATGCCTTGCATTCCGACACGGGAGCCTTCGCCGCATCGATGGAACGAGCGAAAAACGATGCCGCCACGAGGCGCCATCCCGACTACTCCAAGCAAACACACGCCACACCATGAATGCGTACCAACGATTCCTCGGGTTCTTCGAGATGCACAATAAAGAGCGGCTGGATGGCCTGGATGACAGTTATTTTGCCGCGATGTCCTGTGATGAAAGAGCCAGGGCATTCGAGTTCTTGCTGGAGAAGGTCGAGGCGGGCGGTTCCGAGGAAAGCGTGCATGGCCTGTTTCGCGCGGATTCACTTCGGGCTATCGAACCCGTGAAAGCTTTACTCGAAAGCGGGCGGCTGCGTCCACGGGCGGAGATCGCCGCGGCGTGGAACCTTTGTCGCTTCGGGGCAGACGTACCGGTGCTCCCGGTCTTCATCAAAGGCATGTCCAGCGCCGATAGCGAGGCAAGGACGAACGCAGCGTATTACGTGCCCGTCGATCCGCTGACGGATGGCGTCAAGGCGGCATTCGAGAAGATGATTCGTACGGAAACGACGCAACTGGCGCGGATTCATGCCGTCAACGGGCTGTTGAGCGGGTGTGGCGTTACCAAGGAGTCGGTTGGCAAAAGCACCTATCTGGAAATCTACCGGGGCTTGCACAGCGCCGATATGCGGGCCAAGGAAGCGGCGTTCGAACGCCTGGATGCGATCCGCCAGACGATGAACTGAAGCCGCCAGGCTTCGCCAGCGCTGGTGGAGTCCGGACCTGCGGACTTTACCGTTACGACTATCCCGCGCGGCACCGTACGCGCATTTTCCTCCCGCCCACCGCCCTGAACGCGTGCCGTTCGTAAAACTGCAGCGCCCCGGCAAACTCCGGCAGCGGCGGCGTGCACAGCTCCATGCACGCCCAGCCACGCTGCGGCGCCAGTACCAGCGCGGCCTCCAGTAACGCCGATCCGGCCGATTGGCTGCGGTATTGCGGCAGCACGTAGCATTCCTGGATGATGCCGATCTTGCCTTCGGCATACAGCGCATGGCTCTCGGCGATCGTCACCACGCCTACCGCCTGCTCGCCGCTGTACGCAAGCAGCACGGTATAAATGCCTTCCTCGATCCAGCGCGCGCAGAGCCGCGCGGTCAGCGGTTCGTTGTGGTCGAAGTGACTCTGGTCGTTGGTACGGTCGCAGATTTCCTGCGTCAGCGCGGTGATCAGGGAAGCGACGATGGGCGCGTGCCCGGCGGTGGCGGTGGTGACATGAAGACTCAACGCGAAAGCTCCATTTCTGCGAGCCCGTGGCCGGCGATGGACCGGCCAGGCGGGCGATTGTTAGAATGGCACGATCATAGCGCATGGGCGCGTCATCGATCCATGCATGCCTGTTGCCGATGGGGCGCTGCGGGATCGCGTCGCCGATGTCTCGTTGAACGGAAAGCCAAGGGGAAAGTCAAGTGGGTTATCACGTCACCATCCTGCGCACCGAAGCAGGAGTCCGGCAGCCGATCACGGAGGACGAAGTGCGCAGTGCCATCGTGCCCATGGCGGGGCGGCTTGAAATCATCCCGGGTGCGAAGGAGTGGTGCCTGGGCCAGCCCGGGTTGGGCGACGACAGCGAGGCGCTATGGCTGGACGATGGCGAATTGTGGACGAAAAATCCCAGCGAGCCTTTCGTCGCTCTGATGATCGAGCTGGCGGGCTACCTTGGCGCGCGCGTGCGCGGTGACGAAGGCGAAACCTATCGTTCGCTCGACGATGTGTACATCCACCCCGACGACAAGGCCGATCCGCATGCGGCTGATGCGCCCGGGCCAGGCAACGTCCGCATCGCATGGGGAACGTGGTGGCGGCGCGGGGTGCTTGGCTTCGTCATCGTCGTGGCGGTGGTCCAGCTGTATCGCCATCTCGCGTAAGGCCCTCCCATGAACAGGATCCTCGGCTGCCTCGTGCTCGCGCTCACGGCCAGCATCGCCCGTGCCGCCCCGGCATTCCCGGATGCGGTGGATAAAGCCGTGCAGGCGGTCCTGCGCGCCACCGGCGCGCGCGGTCTGGCCGTTGCCGTCATCGAGCCGGGCAAGCCTCCCTTCATCCGCACCTGGGGCGAGCGCAACGCAGCCGGGGCGAAGCTCGAACCGCACACCATCATGTACGGCGCCTCGCTGACGAAGACGGTTTTCGCCTACCTCGTGGCGCAACTGGCCAGCGAAGGAAAGCTCGAGCTGGACCGGCCGCTGGCCGATTACCTGGCAAAGCCGCTGCCTGATTACGGTAATCTGCCGGCGTATGGCAAATGGGGCGACCTGCGCGGCGACGAACGTTGGCGTCGCGTCACGGCACGCATGGTGCTCACCCACTCGACCGGCTTTGCCAACTTCGCCTTCGTGGAACCGGACGGCAAGCTGCGCATCCACTTCGATCCGGGCAGCCGCTATGCGTATTCCGGCGAAGGCATCATGCTGCTGCAGTTCGCGCTGGAGCAGGGGCTCGAGCTGGACGTGGGCGCCGAACTGCAGCGCCGCGTGTTCGACCGCTTCGGCATGCGCGATACGAGCCTGCGGTGGCGGCCGGACTTCGCGCGCAACCTGGCCGATGGCTGGACCATCGACGGCAAGCCGGAACCGCATGATGAGCGCAGCCGCGTGCGCGCGGCGGGATCGATGGATACCACCATCATGGACATGGCGCGCTTCGCCGCCGCGCTGGTCGATGGCGAAGTCCTGGGCAAGGCCGCGCACGACGACATGCTGCGCCCGCAACTGCCGATTACCACGCGCTCGCAGTTCCCCACGCTGCAGGCGGAGGCGCCCCAGGCAGCGCGTATCGCCGGGCTGTCGGCGGGGCTCGGGCTGGTCACGTTCACGGGGCCGCAAGGGCCGGGCTTCTTCAAGGGGGGCCACAACGACTCCACCGGCAATATGCTGGTGTGCCTGCGCGTGCAGCGGCGCTGCGTGGTCATCCTGTCGAACGACGTGCGCGCCGAACCGGCGTTCAGCGCCATCGTGCGCGCCGCGCTCGGCGACACCGGCATGCCGTGGCACTGGGAGTATGGCAAGCGGTGAGAGGCATGCGCCGTCACGCAACGATCAACACCTTGATCGAAACGTCGTGCGGAACCGTAGTGGTAACGTGAACACATACCGTAAGTCAATCATGTCGGCAAGCTGATATTTCAGCTTGTTGCTGCCTGCCGACTCTTCATCCTGTATCACTCAACTCACTGACTGTTTGCCAATACACCGCTCAAATGCCGGTGCTGGTCTTCTAGAATCGAATCGAGAGGCAACTGCCTTTCATATTGATAATAAGATCCCGGAGACCAGAAACATGCCATCGAACCGCTCCACGCGTGACCGTATCCGCCCCACGGTGTGCGCCACCGCTGTCGCCACCGCCCTGTCCCTGCTGGCGTTTGAAACGGCCAGCGCCCAGCAGGCCCCCGCTGCCCAACAGGCTTCCAACGTCGTCGTCGTTTCCGGTACCCGGGCATCGGTGGCGTCGGCGATCGACCGCAAGAAAAACGCTTCCACGATCGTCGATTCGATCGTGGCCGAAGACATCGGCGAATTCCCCGACAAGAACGTGGGCGAGGCGCTGTCGCGCGTGACCGGCGTGCAGCTGTCGCGCGATTTCGGCGAGGGCTCGCAGGTGAACATCCGCGGCGTGGAAGCCAACCTGAATCGGGTGGAGATCAATGGCCTGTCCGTGCTGTCGACGAATGGCACCGCCGGCCGCGGCGCGGAGCTGCGCGAACTGCCGGCGGAACTGATCAAGTCGATCGACGTGGCCAAGGGCGTGACGGCCGACCAGACCGAAGGTGGCATCGGCGGTACGGTGAGCATCAAGACGAACATGCCGCTGGACTTCAAGACGCGCACGCTGGTGACCAAGCTGGAAGCGGAACACAGCACCAACCGCGGCGGCGTCGACCCGCGTGGCAGCATCCTGTTTGCCGACAAGTTCCTGAACGGCCGGCTGGGCGTGATGGCCAACGTGGTGTACGACAAGGTCATGACGCAGAACGACTATGCGCGCAACAGTAACTGGCGCTACTTCCGCGACTGGGATTTGTCGCCCGAGAAAACCAACACCAGCCTGAATCCGGCGGCGGCCGCCGTTGCCGACAAGGCCGGCTGCGCCGCGCTCACCGGCGCCAACAAGTCCGCCTGCGAAAGCCAGTGGAACGATTATTCGCCGGGCGTGCCGCGCTACGGTATCTGGACACGCGACCACAAGCGCTCCAGCGCGGAGCTGACGGCGCAGTACCGCATCAACAACGGCTTCGATGTCTGGGCGCGCTACAACAAGAACGACCAGAAGCAGATGCTGAACGACCGCAACTACACCACGGACTTCGGCTCGCTGCACCGCTTCTCCACCGGCGGCGTGGCGCCCACCTATGGCGCCGATGGCAACATCCTGGCGGGTTCGCCGACCGCCACGTGCGCCAACCCGGCCGCTGGCGTGACGCCGCCGGGCATGACCTTCGTGAACCACGTCATGACCGAGTTCTCTGCCGGCACGTGCCAGAACGTGCCGGGGCAGGGCGCCTCGTACAACTTCGATACGGCGGCGCGCGATTTCGCGCTGAACATCAATTCGAACTACAAGTCGGCCGGTTTCAACTGGAAGAACAGCCAGTGGTCGGTCGATGGCCTGGTGGCCAAGTCCGACTCGTTCTACGAGCTGCACACGAACCTGATCTCGATGGCCGGCAACATCCCTGGCCTGAAGGTCAAGCTGGACGACCAGGGCCTGCCGAAGTTCACCTTCCCGGCCGGCTATGATCCGAAGGACAGCAGCACCTATACCCGTATCCGCTCGCAGTACCAGCCGTCGTTCACGGAAAACACGGAAGACCAGGTCAAGCTCGACCTGAAATGGCGGCCTGATTTGCCGTTCCTGAAGTCGATCTGGTTCGGTGGCCAGGGCCGCCGCGCCACGGCCGAACAGTATCGCTGGACCGGCTACCTGGTTCCCAACAATCCCGACAGCACCGCGGACGACGTGTACGTGCGCAGCCCGGAAGTGCTGCACGAGATCATCCACGACCCGCGCAACACCAGCGGCGTGCTGCGCAACAATGGCGCCATCATCCCCGGCACGAACCTCACCGCCAACAACACCACGCGCTACGTGACGGCGGGCGAGATGGCTTCGCTGGTCGACGCGATCCGCACCAACACGCCGGGCAGTTTCCTGAACGGCTATAGCGGCCTGTCCGGCTACCCGGACGGCTGGATGGCGCCGAGCTTCGCCCAGTCGACGCAGTACTTCGACCTGTCGCGCTACAACCACGACCTGCTGACGCAGTCGATCGGCAACGACGGCAAGAGCTATCCGATGCCGCCGCAGTTCGCCGTCGAGGAGCGCATCCGCGCCTTCTACGTGCGGGCCGACTTCGCGCATGAGCTGTTCGGTATCGAGTGGGACGGCAACGTGGGCGTGCGCTATACGGGCACGCGCACCCGCGCCAAGGGCCTGCAATCGTCGCGCGCCTACCGGCTCGATTCGAACGGCGTGCGCGTCGAGGACATCAAGTCGAACCGGATCATCACGGTGGAAAACAAGTACAGCGATGTGCTGCCGAGCTTCAACCTGGCCGGCTGGCTGGTGCCGGACAAGCTGGTGGCCCGCATCGGCTGGGGCAAGGTGATGTCGCGCCCGCCGATCGACAAGCTGACGCCGAACTACAGCTGCATCGCCGGCAGCGGCCAGTCGATCTTCAGCGGCGATGGCGGCACCGACGACTGCACGGCCGGCAACGTGAACCTGGAGCCGTTCCGCGCCACCAACAAGGACGCCAGCGTGGAGTGGTATCCGTCGGTGGACAGCCAGCTGTCGCTGGCCTTCTTCCGCAAGGATATCAATACCTACATCCAGAACGACGTGACGCTGCCGAACGTGAACCTGTTCAACGACGGCGTGCTGTGGGACGTGAAGACGTCGATCAACAGCCGCGGCACCACCACGAAGGGTTGGGAGCTGGCGGGACGCACGGCGCTGACGATGCTGCCGGGCCTGTTCAGCGGCCTGGGGCTCGATGCCAACTACACCCGCATGAGCTTCAAGTACGCGCCCGGCAACGAGCTGTTCAACCCGCTGGACAACTCGGTGCTGCCATACCCCGGCCTGTCGCGCAACAGCTACAACGTGGGCGTGTGGTATGACCTGGGCAAGTGGAACGCGCGCCTGGCCTACAACTACCGCGATGGCTACTACACGGGCACGGTGGATGCGAACGCCCAGTTGCCAGTGTATGGCGAGAAGACCGGCTTCCTGGACGCCAAGCTGCAGTTCCGCGCCACCGACAACCTGACGCTGTCGGTCGAAGGCAAGAACCTGACGGACGAGGGCCAGTTCCTGAACGCCGGCTCGACGTCGCGGCGCAACGAGCTGGCCTGGTCGGGACGGCGCTATTTCGTGGGGGCGACGTACAAGTTCTGATGTTTCTGTGACGCGGTGATGGCATGCATGTCATCACCGCTTCCTGATACCGGCTTCCGGAGACCCAACACGGCACGTGATGCACTCGTAGCGTTGGCGCACTGGTGTCGGACACCGGTTCCTCCACGCACGGTCAGTATGCTGCCGAGACCGGTGTCCGACACCGCAGGTGTCCGACACCAGTAGCGCGAACGCACTCCCGAAATACCTGCACCAGCGGCAGGCACCAGCCATCTGGCCATCTGGCACCCTTCTTGCAACGCAAAGCTGCATCGCTGCGAACAGCACAGGAGGTTGACCATGGCTCACCATTTCAATGCACCGTTGCGTACGCTGCTGGCGCTGGCCTGGTGGTTCGGTGCCGCCAGCGCCATGGCCGCCAACCCGCTTGGTTTCGCCGTTGCCGCCGCCCCGTCGATGTTCGTGCTTGCCGTGGCGGAGGCGGCGCCCGACAGCGCCGATGGCAAGGCCGTGAAGGCGGTGGAGCCACGCCAGCCGCCGCCAGAGACGCCAGCGCCGGTTGCGCGGTCCAGCCGGCAAGCCGCCTCGCAGCCCGTGCCCGAAGAACGGGTAGACGACCGCAAGGTCTCGCTGCGCTGAGGCGCGGTGGGGCACCGCGCCGGTGCACCGGCGCCTCGCTACAGGGATGCTGCCCCGAATGCGGGCACCGGCGTGCTCCTCACAGCTTGAACGGATTGCGCTCGTTCAGCTCATCCATGTAGGCTTCGATCCCGCCGCTTTCCCGTTCCAGGAAGCGCTCGACGGCATCGGCGAAGGCCGGATGCGCGAGCCAGTGCGCCGACCAGGTGCGCGTGGGCAGGAAGCCGCGCGCCATCTTGTGCTCGCCCTGCGCGCCGCCCTCGAAGGTGGCGATGCCCTGTTCGATGCAGAATTCCAGCGGCTGGTAATAGGCGGTCTCGAAATGCAGGCAGGGCACGTGCTCCAGCGCGCCCCAGTAGCGGCCGTACAGCGTGTCTTCCGTGTGGATCAGCAGCGATGACGCGATCGGCCTGCCGTCCCGCTCCGCGATGACCAGCAGGATATTGTGCGGCATGGCCGCGCCGATGCGCTGGAAGAAGTCCAGGTTCAGGTAGGGCGACGAGTGGTGTTCCGCGTAGGTGTTGCGGTAGCAGCGGTGGAAGAAGCGCCAGTCGGCATCGGTCGCATCCACTCCGCGCACGCGGCGCATCGTCACGCCGGCCTCGCGCACCTTGCGCCGCTCGGCGCGGATGTTCTTGCGCTTCTTGTGCTCCAGCGAGGCCAGGAAGGCATCGAAGTCCGCATAGTGCTCGTTGAGCCAGTGGAATTGCACGCCGCTGCGCAGCAGGAAGCCGGCGTCGCGCAGCGTATCGGCCTGCGCCTGCGGCGGGTACAGCACGTGGGTAGACGATACGCCGGAGCCTTCCTGCTGCTCGCTCAGCAGCGCCACGAGCGCCGCCCTGGCTTCCTCGGTGCGCGCCATCAGCCGCGATCCCGTCACGGGCGTAAACGGAATCGCCGACAGCAGCTTCGGGTAGTACTCCACGCCGTTGCGGTGATACGCATCGGCCCAGGCCCAGTCGAACACATACTCGCCATACGAATGGGATTTCACGTACAGCGGCATCGCGGCGGCCAGTTCGTCGCCATCCCACAGCGCCAGGTATTGCGGCTGCCAGCCGGTTTTCTCGCTGGCGCTGCCCGATTCGTGCAGCGCATGGAGGAAGGCGTACGACAGGAAAGGGTTCGGCGCGCGGCCGGGGTCCTGTTGCGCGAGCAGTGCGTTCCAGGCGGCTTCGCCAGCCTGCGACAGGGAAGAAAGGACGGCGGTTCGAAAGCTCATCGGGGCATTGTACGGGAGTTCGGCGGGCGTTGCCGGCCGCGAGGACGGGTGCAAACCGGCGCACGCGGCATGCCGATTTCCGTGCCTGGCATGGCGGCCGGGGCAGGGGTGCGGGACCGCGGCGGCATTGCCGAGGGGTCAATGTTAAAATCTTCGGCATTCGACGCGAAGACAAGCCCCATGCCGCAATCCTTCCACAACCTGTACACCCATGATTTCGTCCGCGTAGCCGTGGCCGTGCCGCGCTGCCGCGTGGCCGATCCGCTCTACAACGCCCAGCAGACCATCGCGCTGGCCGAGCAGGTCGCCGCCAGGGGCGCCGTGCTGGCGGCGTTTCCCGAGCTGGGCCTGTCGGCCTATACGTGCGACGACCTGTTCCACCAGCGCGCGCTGCTCGACGCGGTGCAGGTCGCGCTGGGCAAGATCGTCGAGTCATCGATCCGGATCCCGGTGACGATGATCGTCGGCATGCCGCTGCGGGTCGACCACCGGCTGTTCAATTGCGCGGTGGTGGTGCACGGCGGCCGCATCCTCGGCGTGGTGCCGAAGATC
Organism: Pseudoduganella albidiflava; assembly: GCF_004322755.1. NCBI lineage: Bacteria > Pseudomonadati > Pseudomonadota > Betaproteobacteria > Burkholderiales > Oxalobacteraceae > Pseudoduganella > Pseudoduganella albidiflava. The sequence continues at coordinate 4,588,033 of NZ_CP036401.1, read as the reverse complement.
TACCTGCCGAACTATAACGAGTTCTACGAGGTGCGGCAGTTCAGCTCCGCGGACGATGCGGTGGCCACGGAAGTCGAGCTGCTGGGCCAGCGCGTGCCGTTCGGCGCCGACCTGCTGTTCCAGGCCGCCAACCTGCCGCTGTTCCGCTTCCACGCCGAGATCTGCGAGGACGTGTGGGTGCCGATCCCGCCATCGTCCTACGCGGCGCTGGCCGGCGCCACGGTGCTGGTGAACCTGTCGGCCTCGAACATCGTGGTGGGCAAATCGGATTACCGCCACCAGCTCGTGGGCCAGCAGTCCGGCCGGTGCATGGCGGCCTACCTGTATTCGTCGGCGGGGCGGGGCGAGTCGAGCACCGACCTGTCGTGGGATGGCCAGGCGCTGATCTACGAGAATGGCGAGCTGCTGGCCGAGTCCGAGCGCTTCCAGGACGACTCGCACACGATCTTCGCGGACGTGGACCTGGAGCGGCTGTCGCGCGACCGCATGCGCACCAATACCTGGGGCGACTCGGTGCGGCGCCATGCGCAGCAGGTCGAGGCGTTCCGCGTCGTCAAGTTCGCCGTCGAGCTGCCGGTGCAGGATGCGCTGCCGCTGCAGCGCACGGTGGCGCGCTATCCGTACGTGCCCGCCAATCCGGCCGTGCGCGACAAGCGCTGCATGGAGGTCTACAGCATCCAGGTGCAGGCGCTGGTGCAGCGGATGGGCGCCATCGGCATGAAGAAAGTCGTGATCGGCGTTTCCGGCGGCCTCGATTCCACGCACGCGCTGCTGGTGTGCGCCAAGGCGATGGACCGGCTGAACCTGCCGCGCACGAATATCCTGGCGTACACGATGCCCGGCTTCGCCACCAGCACGCGCACGCTGGAGCAGGCGCGCAAGCTGATGGATTTCGTGGGCTGCACGGCGCACGAGATCGACATCCGGCCCAGCTGCATCCAGATGCTGAAGGATATCGGCCACCCGTACTCGGAGGGCAAGGAAGAATACGACGTCACGTTCGAGAACGTGCAGGCGGGCGAGCGCACCAACCACCTGTTCCGGCTGGCGAACCACCACAACGGCATCGTGATCGGTACCGGCGACCTGTCCGAGCTGGCGCTGGGCTGGTGCACGTATGGCGTGGGCGACCATATGTCGCACTACAACGTGAACGCCAGCGTGCCGAAGACGCTGATCTCGCACCTGGTGCGCTGGGTGGCCGAGAGCCGCCAGTTCGGCGAAGCGGATTCGCAGGTGCTGCTCGACGTGGTCAATACCGAGATCAGCCCGGAGCTGGTGCCCGGCAAGGCCAACGACGCTGCGCCGGCACAGAGCACGCAGAGCGTGATCGGCCCGTACGAACTGCAGGACTTCAACCTGTACTACACGCTGCGCTTCGGCTTCGCGCCGGCCAAGGTGGCATTCCTGGCGCTGCATGCGTGGAAGGACCGCTCGGCCGGCGCATGGCCGGAAGACGCCCACGTGGTGCGCAACCAGTATGCGCTGAAGGACATCAAGCACAACCTCGGCATCTTCCTGCGCCGCTTCTTCCAGAGCCAGTTCAAGCGCACCTGCGTGCCGAACGCGCCGAAAGTGGGCTCGGGCGGTTCGCTGTCGCCGCGGGGCGACTGGCGCGCGCCGAGCGATGCGGAATCGGTGGTGTGGCTGGAGAACCTGAAGACCGTGCCGGATGCGTGATGCCGGCTGCCTGATGCCCGTACCGGGAGCCGGGTCCGGCGCCTGACCCAACAATTTTTATAAGGAGAATGCCATGAAACAGATTACCGCCATTATCAAGCCCTTCAAGCTCGACGAAGTGCGCGAGGCGCTGGCCGAAGTGAACGTGACGGGCCTGACCGTCACCGAAGTCAAGGGCTTCGGCCGCCAGAAGGGCCATACCGAGCTGTATCGGGGCGCCGAGTACGTGGTCGACTTCCTGCCGAAGGTGAAGGTGGAAGTGGTGGTCGACGACGGCGTGGCCGAGCAGGTGGTCGATGCCGTCATCAAGGCTGCCCGCACCGGCAAGATCGGCGACGGCAAGATTTTCGTGCAGAACGTGGAGCAGGTGGTGCGTATCCGTACCGGCGAGACGGGGCCGGACGCTGTTTGATGTAGCTGCCGATAGGGGTGTGCATGCGTTCACCCCAACGGCAGAGTCCGGGGTCAGACCCGGCGGGTCTGACCCCAGCCCTTAGCTGTTGGGGTAAATGCATGCACTTTCAATATGCCGGGAAAAGCTTAGCTTAACGGCATTGGAGCCTGACCCCGGTTTTTGCATTCTGGCCGTCCCCTACGGTCGCCCCACCCGCAAGTCGAACTTCCACGTCACCAGCCGCAGCACGGTGATCGTCGCCGCGGACGACCACAGCGCGATATCCTCCGTCACGCCCACCTGCTGCAGCAGGATGTACAGCCAGCAGCCGAAGAATGCGCAGATCGCGTACGGCTTGCCATCCCTGAATACCATCGGCACCTCGTTGCAGACGATGTCGCGCAGCACGCCGCCGAAGATCCCCGTGATCACGCCCATCATCGCCGCGATGAAGACCGGCATGTCCGCTGCCAGCGCCTGCGACACGCCGGCCACGGCGAACAGGCCGAGCCCCATCGCGTCGGCCACCACGATCAGGCGCTCCGACACGATGTGCCGCAGGTGCTTCATGAACGGCGCCACGGCCAGGGCCAGCACGAACAGCAGGATCGTGTATTCCTGGTGCTGCACCCAGAACAGGGGTCTTTTGTCGAGGAGGATGTCGCGCAGCGTGCCGCCGCCGAACGCGGCGATGAAGGCCACGATGATGACCCCCACGATATCCATCCGCTTGCGCCGCGCCTCGACGAATCCGGAGAACGCCCCGACCAGGATCGCGATGACTTCGATGACGGTGACGAGGGAAACGTGAGGAACGATTTTCATGCGGGCAGGGGAAGTGATGGTGCCCACAGGTTAACAGAAACATTGCCAAAAAAATGGGGACGTACCCCATTTTTCAAGAAACATTTCCTGAAAAATGGGGTCCGTCCCCATTTTTGGAGAAACACTGACTTACCGTTCCGGCCGCAGCGCGGCCCGCAGCAGCACGATCAGCGCGCCTTCGCCGCCCTCGGCAGCCTGGGCCTGGCAAAAGGCGATCACGCCGTCGGTCTGCACCAGCCAGCTGTGCACCATGGACTTGAGGACGGGTTCGCCGCCGCGCGAGCCGAAGCCGCGGCCATGGATCACGCACACGCAGCGCTGGTTGCGCTGGACCGCCTTGTGCAGGAAGGAAGCCAGGGTTTCACGGGCGTCGTCCCGGCGCAGGCCGTGCAGGTCCAGTTCATCCTGCACCGGCCAGTAGTTCTTGCGCAGGCGCTTCATCACGTCGCTGCCCACGCCGGGAGCGAGGTAGTTCAGCGACGGTTCTTCTTCCATGTAGTGCTCGACGCCGAACAGGTCGGACAGCGATTCGCGCAGCACCGCCGCGTCGTCGTCCTTCTGCTCGGACGCCGTCAGCTTGCGCTTGGGCGGCGCGGGCGGCGTGATGACCGGTTTCGGCAACTGCGGCACGTAGCGGTTCGATTCGGGCAGCTTGTTGACGCCCTTCATCGTGGTGCGGAAGATGCTCGCCTCGGCTACGCGCTGCTTTTCGCGCTCGACGCGCTCGGCCTCGGCCTTCGCGCGTTCGGCTTCCTGCCTGGCGCGCTCCTCGCCCTTGCCCTTCAGCTGCTGGGCCAGGGCCTTCAGCTCGGCGAAATCCTTCAGGCTGCCTGCCATGGGCATTCTCCTTCTTACTCCTGCGCTTCCAGGTAGCGCTGCGCATCCAGCGCGGCCATGCAGCCGGTGCCGGCGCTGGTGATCGCCTGGCGGTAGACGTGGTCCTGCACGTCGCCTGCGGCGAACACGCCCGGGACGGACGTGGCGGTGGCCATGCCTTCGGTGCCGGCGCGCGTCTTCAGGTAGCCGTTGTGCATCTCCAGCTGGCCTTCGAAGATGCCCGTGTTGGGCTTGTGGCCGATGGCCACGAACAGGCCGTGCACGGTGATCTTCGACTGTTCGCCGTCGTTGGAGCGCAGCGTCAGGCCCGTCACGCCGCTGTCGTCGCCATTCACTTCATGCAGGTTGTTGTTCAGCTTCAGCTCGATCTTGCCTTCGGCGACCTTGGCCATCAGGCGGTCGACCAGGATCGGCTCGGCGCGGAATTTGTCACGGCGGTGAATCAGCGTGACCTTGCTGGCGATGTTCGACAGGTACAGCGCTTCCTCGACGGCGGTATTGCCGCCGCCGATCACGGCCACTTCCTGGCCGCGGTAGAAGAAGCCGTCGCAGGTGGCGCAGGCCGACACGCCGCGGCCCATGTACGCTTCTTCCGACGGCAGGCCCAGATACTGGGCGGAGGCGCCGGTGGCGATGATCAGCGCGTCGCAGGTATATTCGCCGGCATCGCCGATCAGGCGGAACGGTTTTTCATCCAGCTTGGTCGTATGGATATGGTCGAACACGATCTCGGTATTGAAACGCTCGGCGTGCTGCAGCAGGCGCTGCATCAGCTCCGGACCCTGCACGCCCAGCGGATCGCCGGGCCAGTTTTCCACGTCCGTCGTCGTCATCAATTGGCCGCCCTGTTCGACGCCGGTGATCAGCATCGGCTTCAGGTTGGCACGCGCGGCGTACACCGCGGCGCTGTAGCCGGCGGGACCGGAGCCAAGGATCAGGACGCGGGCGTGTTTGGTAGTGGTCATGGAAGCTTCTCTGCGAAATTAGGAAATAAGGCGATGCATGCAAGCCGGTCGATGTCAGCCGATCGATGTCAGCCAATCAATGTTAGCCGACCGATGTTAGCCAATGAATAAGCCGACTGTGGACACCAGTCCTGGATAAGGGTACCAACCGTATATGGAGGCCTTGCCGAATCGCACAAGTGGTCCGGTCCAGTCGCCCGGTCGACAAAAGCGAGATTATATGCGAACCCCCACTTTCTTGAATCGGGAGGCCTGAAGAGGCCGGGATGCCTTAAAATAAGCGCAATAGAAACAATTCCCCTGGCGCAACTTCTGACTTGACCGTCCTGCGCCCACTCACCGCACAGCATTCATCGAAGCAGCAATGAGCAAAACCACGCAACAGACGAGCAATTCCTACCGGCGTACGGCAACCGAAAGACAACCGTTGCCGAGCCGGCTGGTGCGCCTGCTTTCGGAGGCACGCTGGCTGGCGCTGGTGTTCGCCTGCCTGTATTTCGTCCTGATCCTGGCCAGCTACCACGAAGGCGATCCGGGCTGGTCGCATGCCAGCGTGGTGCCGGACGTGAAGAACCTGGGCGGCCGCGGCGGCGCCTGGCTGTCCGACCTGATGCTGTACATCTTCGGCTTCTCGGCCTGGTGGTTCTGCATCTACCTGGTGCGCTTCGTGTGGCGCGGCTATCGCCGGCTGACCAACAAGTTCGTGCTGGAGCAGGAAGAAGACGAAGAGCACAGCCATGAGGGCATCATCCGCCTGATCGGCTTCGTGCTGCTGCTGACGGGCAGCATGGGCCTGGAATACCTGCGCATGTATTCGCTGCCGGCCGACCTGCCGCGCGCGCCCGGCGGCGTGCTGGGCCAGCTGGTCGGCCATGCGGCGCATGTGGGGCTGGGCTTCACGGGGGCCACGCTGATCCTGCTGCTGTTGCTGGGCATGGGCATTTCGCTGTTCTTCCACGTCTCGTGGCTGACCGTGGCCGAGCGCATCGGCGCCGGCATCGAGACCGCGATCGAATGGATCATGCTGCGCTACGAGGATGCGCAAGACCGCCGGCAGGGTGCGGCGGCCACCATGAAGCGCGAGGAAGTCGTCGTCAAGGAACGCGTCAAGCACGAGGAAAAGCACCCGGAGATCCTGCCGCTGAAGGTGGAGCCGCAGATGGTGGTGGTGCCGAAGGCCGAGCCGGTGGAGAAGCCCGAGCGGGTCTCGAAGGAAAAGCAGCCGTCGCTGTTCACGGAGGCGGAACTGCCGCGCGAAAGGCCGGTGCTGTTCCAGAATATCGACAACACCGACCTGCCGCCGCTGGCGCTGCTGGACGAGCCGCCGCCCGCGCAGGAAACGGTGTCCATCGAAACGCTGGAATTCACCAGCCGCCTGATCGAGAAGAAGCTGTCCGACTTCGGCGTGGAAGCGAAGGTCGTCGCCGCCTACCCCGGCCCGGTGGTCACGCGCTACGAAATCGAACCCGCCACCGGCGTGAAGGGCAGCCAGATCGTCAATCTGGCGCGCGACCTGGCGCGCTCGCTGTCGCTGACGTCGATCCGCGTGGTCGAAACGATCCCGGGCAAGAACTACATGGCGCTCGAGCTGCCGAACCTGAAGCGCCAGATCGTGCGGCTGACCGAGATCCTCGGCTCGAAGGTCTACAACGACAGCGCCTCGGCGCTCACCGTCGCACTGGGCAAGGACATCGCCGGCAAGCCGGTGGTGGCCGACCTGGCGAAGATGCCGCACCTGCTGGTGGCCGGTACCACCGGCTCCGGTAAGTCGGTGGGTATCAATGCCACCATCCTGTCGCTGCTGTACAAGGCCGATCCGCACGATGTGCGGATGATCCTGATCGACCCGAAGATGCTGGAAATGTCCGTCTACGAAGGCATCCCGCACCTCCTCGCGCCGGTGGTCACGGACATGCGCCAGGCCGGCCATGCGCTGAACTGGGCTGTCAACGAGATGGAGCGCCGCTACAAGCTGATGTCGAAGCTGGGCGTGCGTAACCTGGCCGGCTACAACGCCAAGATCGCCGATGCGAAAAAGAAGGAACAGCACATCCCGAACCCGTTCTCGCTGACGCCGGATTCGCCGGAACCGCTGGAGAAGCTGCCGACCATCGTCATCATCATCGACGAGCTGGCCGACCTGATGATGGTGGTGGGTAAAAAGGTGGAAGAGCTGATCGCGCGGATCGCGCAAAAGGCGCGTGCCGCCGGCCTGCACTTGATCCTGGCCACGCAGCGCCCATCTGTGGACGTGATCACGGGCCTGATCAAGGCGAACATCCCGACGCGTATCGCGTTCCAGGTGTCGTCGAAGATCGACTCGCGCACGATCCTGGACCAGATGGGCGCCGAAACGCTGCTGGGCATGGGCGACATGCTGTACATGCCACCCGGGACAGGATTGCCGGTCCGCGTGCACGGCGCCTTCGTCTCCGACGAGGAAGTGCACCGCGTGGTGGCGCACCTGAAGGAACAGGGCGAACCGAACTACGTGGATGGCATCCTCGAAGGCGGCACGCTGGAAGGCGAGGGTGGCGGTGCCGATGGCGCCATGGCCGGCGAGGGCGGCGGCGAGGCCGACCCGATGTACGACCAGGCCGTGCAGGTGGTGCTGAAGAACCGCCGCGCTTCGATCTCGCTGGTGCAGCGCCACCTGCGCATCGGCTACAACCGCGCGGCGCGCCTGCTGGAACAGATGGAACAGAGCGGCGTGGTCTCGGCCATGCAATCGAACGGCAACCGGGATATCCTCGTGCCGGCCGCCTCCGCGGAATAAAGGACAAGAATGGCAAACCAGCATATCAATCGTTTCATCGCCGCCGCCCTGGCGGTGTCGTTCGCCGGTGCCGCGCAAGCCGCTGCACTGGACCAGTTCAAATCGTTCGTGGGTTCGACCAAATCGGCACGGGGCGAATTCACGCAGACCATGACGAAGAACGTCGACGGCGCGAAGAAGACCTCGGCGCCATCGACCGGCACCTTCGTGTTCGCCCGTCCGGGAAAGTTCATCTGGACCTACCAGAAGCCGTATGAACAGGTGCTGCAGGCCGACGGCGAGCAGCTGTTCATCTACGACCGGGACCTGAACCAGGTCACCGTGAAGAAGCTGGGCGATGCGCTGGGCTCTTCGCCGGCGGCCATCCTGTTCGGCTCCAACGACCTGGAAAAGAACTTCACGCTGAGCGAAGGCGGCACGCGCAACGGCCTGGAGTGGCTGAAGGCCGTGCCGAAAGCCAAGGACACCAGTTTCGAGCTGATCGCCATCGGCCTGAAGAACGGCCAGCCGGAAGCGATGGAGCTGACGGATAACTTCGGCCAGGTCTCGACGCTGGCGTTCCGCAAGTTCGAGAAGAATCCGGCCCTGGGTGGCACGGCGTTCAAGTTCGACGTGCCGAAGGGCGCCGACGTCGTCAAACAGTAACGTCGTCGAACAGTCACGTCGTCAAACAATAAAACATGGCCGATCTCTTTTCCACCGAACCCCGGCAGCCGCTGGCCGAGGCGCTGCGCCCGAAAACGCTGGACGAAGTGATCGGCCAGGGCCACCTGCTGGGCGAAGGCAAGCCGCTGCGCCTGGCGTTCCAGGCCGGCAAGCCGCATTCGATGATCCTGTGGGGGCCGCCGGGCGTGGGCAAGACCACGCTGGCGCGGCTCACCGCCAATGCCTTCGACTCGGCCTTCATCGCGCTCTCCGCGGTGTTCGCGGGCGTCAAGGACATCCGCGCCGCGATGGAACAGGCGCAGCAGAACCTGGACCAGTTCGGCCGCCACACGATCCTGTTCGTCGACGAGATCCACCGCTTCAACAAGGCGCAGCAGGATGCGCTGCTGCCGTTCGTCGAATCGGGCCTGGTGACGTTCATCGGCGCGACCACGGAAAACCCCAGCTTCGAGGTCAACTCGGCCTTGCTGTCGCGCGCCCAGGTCTACGTGCTGAAATCGCTGACCGATGCCGAGATGCGCCAGCTGCTGGAGAAGGCTCGCTCGACCGCGCTGCCGGGCCTGACCTTCGACGACGTGGCCATCGACACGCTGGTCGGCTTTGCCGATGGCGATGCGCGCCGCTTCCTGAACCTGCTCGAACAGGCCGACACGGCGGCCCGCTCGGCGCGCATCACGCATATCGACGCGAAGTTTGTCGAAAACGCGATGACCCTGAACGCACGCCGTTTCGACAAGGGCGGCGACAATTTCTACGACCAGATCTCGGCGCTGCACAAGTCCGTGCGCGGCTCGCATCCCGACGCGGCGCTGTACTGGTTCTGCCGCATGATCGACGGCGGCGCCGATCCGCGCTACCTGGCGCGCCGCATCATCCGCATGGCCTGGGAAGACATCGGCCTGGCCGATCCCCGCGCGCTGACGATCGTCAACGATGCCGCCGAGACCTACGAACGGCTGGGCTCACCCGAGGGCGAGCTGGCGCTGGGGCAGGCCGTGGTCTACCTGGCCATCGCCGCCAAGAGCAATGCCGGCTACAACGCCTTCAATGCCGCCATGGCCTTCGTGAAGAAGGACAAGTCGCGCGAGGTGCCTGTCCACCTGCGCAACGCGCCGACCAAGCTGATGAAGGAACTGGGCTACGGGCACGAGTACCGCTATGCCCACGACGAGCCGAATGCCTATGCGGCCGGCGAGACGTACCTGCCGGACGGGATTCCCGAGCCGCGCTGGTACAAGCCCGTACCGCGCGGCGTGGAGTCGAAGATCGCGGAAAAGCTCGCGTGGCTGCGCGAGCTGGACCGGCAGGCGGGCGAAGAATAACAACTGTGGAGGGCATGTGGCAGCGACACTCATCGGCAATACCCGGGTCTTCGTCGACGGCACCGGCCCCGACACCATCCTGATGCTCCACGGCTGGCCCGACACGGCCGCCATGTGGGAGCCGCAAGTAGCGGCACTGAGCCCATATTTCCGTTGCGTGCGCTTCACCTGGCCTGGTTTCGAAACCGGCGCGGCGCGCAAGGAATATTCGCTCGATGAGCTGCTCGGCCTGTGCGAGCGGGTGGTGCGCGAAACCAGCCCGGATCGCCCGGTGACGCTGCTCGTGCACGACTGGGGTTGCGTGTTCGGCTACCAGTTCGCCCAGCGCCACCCGGACCTTGTCGCGCGCGTGATCGGCGTGGACATCGGCGACGGTGGTTCGAAGGCGCACCTGGACGAGATCGGCCTGAAGGGCAAGCTCGGCATCGTGTCATACCAGCTGTGGCTGGCGGCGGCCTGGAAGATCGGCGGCGGCATCGGCGAATCGATGACGCGCTCGTTCGCGAAGAAGGCCGGCGTGCCGGTAGCGCCCGAGGCGCTCACGCCGGAAAAGAACTATCCGTACTACTCGACCTGGACCGGCAAGTACAAGAGCATGAAGCCGTTCCGGCCGGCGTGCCCGATGCTGTTCATCTACGGCACGCGCAAGCCGTTCATGTTCCACTCGACAGCGTGGGCGGCCGAGCTGAAGTCCAAGGCGGGTTGCCAGGTCGTGGCGATGGACACCGATCACTGGCCGATGCTGCGCCAGCCTGCGCAGTTCAACGACATCGTGATCGGCTGGCTGCGCGGGAATGCGCTTGCCGGTCTCGCGGCAGCCGCGTCCTGAAGCGCGGGCGGGAGTGCCTGGTTGACGCGGTCAGGCTGGCTGCCTGCCTGGCCGCCGGCCGGACTTCCAGCCTATGAATGCAAGGCCGGCGGCAAGCATGGTCCAGGTCGCCGGTTCTGGAACGGCGGCCAGCGGATCGAGGCGGATTGCATAGCAGCCGGTCGTCACGACGCAGCCGGTGCCGATGATCTGGCCGGCGTCGTTGATTCCCGAAAGCGCACTCCACCCCACCCACCAGCGCGGGTCGTCGACCAGCTGCTCGATGCTGTAGGCACTACCGTCGGGGAATCCCAGCATGCCGACCTGATTGGTGCGATGATCGAGCCCGGTCGCCAGTCCGGTGGCGTTCATGTCCGTGATTGCGCTCAGGCGATAGGACGTTTCGACCACGCCGTCGCGGAACACGATTGCCTCGGTATGTGCCACGGTACCCGAAAGACGCACGCCGTAGTATCCGCCATCTGGCGCGAATCCGGTCAGGGCCAGATCGGTGTCGATGACGGTCATCGCGCCGTTTTCATAAACGAAGTTCTTCCACGTGCCGGCGATATCCTGTGCCTTTCCCAGGACGCGCCCGTCCTCGTGGATCGCCGTTACCGCGCTGCCTTCACCGCCCAGCGTGCCGATAACGACCATGCCACCGGCTTCCGTATAGACGAAGCCGCGCTGGGACCGTTCTCCTGTGCCGAGGTGCCCGATCACGGTACCGGCATCATTGATACCGGTAGCTATGCTGCGGGCACCGCCGATTGCCCGCATGACGTTGTCTTTCCATATGAACGCCCGCAGCTGATTGCTCGCATCTTGGGAGCGTCCAACGACCGTATTGCTGCTGTTGATGTCATGCCCGTAAGTGGCGTGGCCACCCAGCGTGCCCAGCATCGTTTGCTGCACGCCGTCCGTTACGATGGGGCGGCTGTCGTTCCAGTTCGATTGCGACAGCAGGACCGTGCCATTGTTGCCGATGGCGGCGGTGTACCAGTCTGTAATGCTGAGGATGACGACTTTATATTTCGGCGTGCCGGCCGCCAGGGCGGAAGCGGACAACGTCAACAGTGCAAGTGCAGTGGCCAAGTTTCGCATTTCCATCTCCCGTTTGCCAGGCCGGCGACCCGGTCAAACCAGCTTAGTCCATCGCCAAGGGAAAGTCGCCCACGGCTTTGGCTTTTCTGTGCCGAGGTAACCGTTACCTGTACCATTCCGCCTGGACGGGCAAACCGGAGAGCGAAGCCGCGAATCGACGGTCGCTGGCCGATCGCCATGCCGATGCCCCGCACGTCCGCTGCACAACCGACCCGTGCCGTAAACGCCGGGTTTTCGACCACAAGGAACCTACTCATGCACTACCTGCTCACTTATGAACTGGCCGGCGACTACCTGCAGCGCCGCGGCGAGTTCCGCGATGAACACCTGAAGCTGGCGTGGGATGCCGTCGAGCGGGGCGAACTGTTGCTGGCCGGGGCGGCCGGCGAGCCGATCGACGTTGCCCAGCTCGTCTTTACCATCGACGCACCGGATATCGCCGAAGCGTTCGCGGCCGCCGATCCGTATGTGAAGCATGGCCTCGTCAAGCGCTGGACCGTGCGTAAATGGCACACCGTCGTGGGTGAACTGGCCAGCACGCCGGTCCGGTAACGCCCCTCATCGGGTGGTGAAATCGTTTGCCACCTGATTAATTCCCCAGCAGTAACCCCTTCCTGATTTTTCTCAGTTGCCTCCTTGCGTTCGCGCAATCGGCGGGGCACGTGGCGGCCTAAGCTGTGATCCTGGTCAAGCCAGGTCCGGCACGGTTTTCATGCATCTCATGCCGCGTTTTTCACGCTTCGTCGCACGTCGATGGAGACGCAGAACGCCTTTAGGTACAGTGCAAACATACCGGAACGTCCTGCGGCACGAACCGGAACCCGCCAAAAACCAACCACCATCGGAGCCCATCATGAACGCACTGAAACACATGGAAGCCATCTTCTTCACGGTCGCCGCCGTCGGCGTCAGCTTCGCCATCGCCACCAGCGAAACCCAGCCGCTCGTCGTGGCCGCCGACCGTCCGCTGTTCATCCATCCGGACGTGCAGATGCCGGTCGTGACAGTTGCCGCCAAGCGCCTGACCGCCGCCGAAAAAGCCGAGCTGATGTAACGCGGCCGGCCCGGCAGGGCCGCGCCGCGAGGGCGTAAAACTCCTGGGAAGCAGCGTCCTCTTGGTACAATTGCGGTTTCGACATTCGCTGCGATTGCCCCATGATTGACATCCAACTTCTCCGTAAAGACATCGACACCGTGGCCGCCCGCCTGGCGGCCCGCAAGTTCCAGCTGGACGTTGCCGGATTCACCGCCCTGGAGTCCGAGCGCAAGGCGATCCAGACGCGTACCGAGGAACTGCAAAGCAAGCGCAATTCGCTGTCCAAGCAGATCGGCATGTTGAAGGGCAAAGGGGAAGATACTTCCGCCGTGATGGCGGAAGTGGCCGGCATCGGCGACGAGTTGAAGAACAACGAAGCCGCGCTGGCCGTCCTGCAGCACAAACTCCAGGCCTTCCTGCACGCTGTGCCGAACGTGCCGCATGAATCGGTGCCCGTCGGTACCGACGAATCGGGCAACGTGGAAGTGCGCAAGGTCGGCACGCCGCGCAGCTTCGACTTCGAGGTGAAAGACCACGTGGACGTCGGCGCCGCGCTGGGCCTGGACTTCGACACCGCGACCAAGCTGACCGGTTCGCGCTTCTCCGTCATGAAGGGTGGCATCGCGCGCCTGCATCGCGCGCTGGCCCAGTTCATGCTCGACACGCATACCGACAAGCACGGCTACACCGAGTGCTACACGCCGTACATGGCCAATGCCGACTCGCTGCTCGGCACCGGCCAGTTGCCGAAATTCGAAGCCGACCTGTTCTCGGTGAAGAAGGGCGGCGCGGAAGGCGAGGGCGAAACCTTCTACCTGATCCCCACGTCGGAAGTGACGCTGACGAACACCGTGCGCGACGAGATCGTGCCGCTGGAGGCGCTGCCGCTGAAGATGACGGCGCACACGCCATGCTTCCGTTCGGAAGCGGGCAGCTACGGCCGCGACACGCGCGGCATGATCCGCCAGCACCAGTTCGACAAGGTCGAGATGGTGCAGATCGTCCACCCGGATGCTTCCTACCAGGTGCTGGACGAGATGGTGGGCCACGCCGAGACGATCCTGCAGGCGCTGGGCCTGCCGTACCGCGTGCTGTCGCTGTGCACCGGCGACATGGGCTTCAGCGCCGCCAAGACGTTCGACCTGGAAGTGTGGCTGCCTGCGCAGAACACGTACCGCGAGATCTCGTCGCTGTCGAACTGCGAAGCCTTCCAGGCCCGCCGCATGCAGGCCCGCTTCCGCAATGCGCAGGGCAAGCCGGAACTGGTGCACACGCTGAACGGCTCCGGCCTGGCCGTCGGCCGCACGCTGGTGGCCGTGCTGGAGAACTACCAGCAAGCCGATGGCAGCGTGGAAATCCCGCAAGTCCTGCGCGGCTACATGGGCGGCCTGACGCACCTGAAAGCCTCGCAGTAAAGCCTGACCTCGGCTTGTGAAAATAGCCCTTCCATTTTCTTTTTGGGGTGGCTATAATCTTGCCTTCTCGCAGCGATGCGGGAAAGGAGAGGTGGCAGAGTGGTCGAATGTACTTGACTCGAAATCAAGCGATGGGGCAACCCATCCGTGGGTTCGAATCCCACCCTCTCCGCCATGAATAAAGAAAAACGGCCACCCCTGCGGGTGGCCGTTTTTTTTTATTCGGACGGAGAGGGTGGGATTCGAAGACCCGCGCTTACCAGCGCGGGGCTCTCCGAATCGCCCATTTGCCGCTGCTTCGCAGCGGCTTCGCCGGCGCTTTGCGCTGGCGCTCGTTCCCTGACTTCTGCACCCTCTCCGCCATGAATAAAGTAAAACGGCCACCCCTGCGGGTGGCCGTTTTTTTTATTCGGACGGAGAGGGTGGGATTCGAAGACCCGCGCTTACCAGCGCGGGGCTCTCCGAATCGCCCATTCTTTGGCGCTCCGCGCCGCCTGCTCCATCAAAACGGCCACCGCTGCGGGTGGCCGTTTTTTTTTATTCGGACGGAGAGGGTGGGATTCGAAGACCCGCGCTTACCAGCGCTAGGCTCTCCGAATCGCCCATTTGCCGCTGCTTCGCAGCGGCTTCGCCGGCGCTCCGCGCTAGCGCTCGTTCCCCACTTCTGCATCTCTCCGCCATGAATAAACGAAAACAGCCTTCCCTGCGGAAGGCCGTTTTTTTTATTCGGACGGAGAGGGTGGGATTCGAAGACCCGCGCTTACCAGTGCCAGGCTCTCCGAATCGCCCCTCCATGCAGCCCCCACCAAACAAACCGCCTCCCCATTCGTCTAATGATCAGCTGCCTGCCTTCGCCTACCCGCGCGGCAGGCAAAGCGCCGTTCCGCCACCGCCCGATGACAAGGCTGGAGGCGAGGGCGCCACACCGGCCGACCAGAGCCGGAGCCATCCGAAGCGCCCGCCATCCGCCAGTAGCGCTCCCGCTCCCCATGCGAGCACGCCGGCCGCCCGTTGTGCGCCGGCCTTACCGTCCAGACCGCAGTTGTCCACCATGAAAAAACCAGATCACATCCGCTTCCCATCCCGGCCACGACATTGCGCGAGCCGCCTCGCTGGTCATGCCATGCTTGTTTGCGTATCGCTCTCGGCAAATGGCGCGAACGCGCAAGAGCCACCCGCCGCCGGCACTCACGAAACGGTCCTGCCCACCGTCTACGTCACCGGCGCCAGTCCTGGCGATGAGCCAGTGCAGGGCTATGTCGCCACGCGAAGCGGCACGGCAACCAAGACGGATACGCCCATCCATGAAACGCCGCAGGCGGTATCGGTGATCACGCGCGAGGAAATGAGCGTGCGGGGCGTCCGCGACATTGGCGAGGCGGTTGCCTACACGGCTGGCTCCTCGGTCGGGGCCACCGGGGAAACCGCGCTCTTCGGCGGCAACAGCGTTCGCGTACGCGGCTTCGGCGGCGGCGGCACCGCCGGCTATTCCTTCAACGAGTACCTGGACGGCATGAAGCTCCAGGGCACCGGCTACGACGGCGGCAACCTCGATCCTTATCTGCTGGAGCGGGTGGAGGTGGTGAAGGGTCCGGCATCCGTCCTGTTTGGCCAGACGCAGCCTGGCGGTATCGTCAACATGGTCAGCAAGCGCCCCGGTCCGGGCATGGTCAACGAAGTGCGCCTCGGCGCCGGCAGCCGTTCGCGCGCCGAGGGAGCCGTCGATGCCGGTGGCAGCCTGGGTGCGCAGCTTCACTTCCGCGTGACCGGGCTGGCGCTGCGGGAAGACCTGCAGCAGGATCCCAGCGGGCGCGAGCGCCGGATGCTGGCCCCCGCGCTGTCCTGGTCGAACGGCCGGACATCGCTGACCGCACTGGCGCACTGGCAGCGCGACGAGATCGACGCCACGCTGCTGAACATCGTTCCCGCCGCCGGGCTGTTCGGCAACCCGCATGGCCGGGTGCGCAGCGATATCCGCGTCGGCGAGCCGGGTTACGAGTACTGGGATCGCACGACGATGGCGATCGGCTACCTGTTCAGCCATGCCTGGAGCGACACGCTGGCCTTCCGCCAGAACCTCCGCTACAGCCGCAACGAGCTCGATTCACAATGGGTGTACCGGCGAGCGCTGGCTACCGATGCGCGCACCCTGAACCGCAGCGCCTTCGCGGCCTTCGAGGATGCCCGCACGGCGACCCTCGACAACCAGGTGGAGTGGCGCTTCGACACGGGCGCGGCGCGCCACACCCTGCTTGCCGGCGTGGATTACCAGCGGCGCACGAACGACGCCGTGCGCCACTTCGGCACCAATGGCGTGCCGGCGATCGACCTGTTTGCCCCGGTCCACCACCAGGCCATTCCCGTCCAGCCGGTCTACCAGAGCGAGGAGGTCACGGGGCGCCAGCTGGGTCTCTACCTGCAGGACCAGATCCGCTTCGGGGCGCTGTCCGTGCTGGTCGGCGGCCGTCGTGACGATGCCCGCAGCCGCTTGCTGAACCGCCTGGCGGGTGCATGGACGGAGCAGGACGATGATGCCTTCACTGGCCGGGTCGGCATCATCTACAACCTGGCCAGCGGCTTCGCGCCATATGCCAGCTATGCGGAATCGTTCGAACCGGTCAGCGGGCGCGCTTTCGATGGCACGCTGTTCGAGCCGATGGAAGGCCGGCAATACGAAGTCGGCGTGAAGTACCAGCCGCGTGGCGCGGGCTTGCTGGCGACGGTGGCGGCGTTCGACCTGACGCAGCGGAACATGACCACCGGCGACCCCGAACACACGGGCTTCAGCATCCAGACCGGCGAGGTGCGCACGCGCGGCATCGAACTGGAAGCGAAGACGCAACTCGGCCGCAACCTGGACCTGACCGCGGCCTATACCTGGCTGGATGACAAGGTCACGCGCAGTAACGGCAGCGACCTTGGCAAGCGGCGTGCGCAGATCCCCGCGCATGCCGCATCGGTGTGGGCATTCCATTCGGTGCGCAGCGGCGTGCTCGCCGGACTGGGCACCGGCCTGGGCGCGCGATACACGGGCAAGACGCAGGGCGATGCGGCCAACATGTTCACGGTGCCGGGCCTCGCGCTGTTCGACTTCGCGCTTCGCTACGACCTGCGCGCATTGGCCGGCCACGGCAACTGGGCGCTCGAACTCAATGTGAGCAACCTCGCCGACAAGGACTACGTTGCGTCCTGCTTCGCGACGCACAGCTGCTACATCGGCCTGGGGCGTTCGGTTCGCGGCGCATTGAAGTATCGCTGGTAAGGTGAGCGCTGCCGCGGTGCTGCCTCACGCGAGGCCGAGCGCCGTCCTGCAGGATGCGTGCGCATCGCGCACCAGGAAGTTGACGGTCGTGGCCGATATCCCCAGCCGCAAGCCGACATCGCGCTGGCTGAGTCCATCCAGGCGATGCAGCTCGAAGGCGTGCCGGGTCCGTTCAGGCAGCATGTCGAGCGCACCCGTCACGCGGCTCAAGTGCTGCCGCGCCGCGGCGATGCATTCGGGCGTGCCGGCCCCTGCGTGCTCGGCCGGCGTGTCGCCATCGGCCGCGAAGAGCCGCGCTTCCCTGGCCGTGAGCCGGCAGTGGTCGATCGCCAGGTTGCGCACGACCTGGCGCGCATATGCCAGCGGCTGCCGCGCCCCGCCGCCTGCCTTGCCGAGCGTCCTGATGAATGCTTCGTGGACGATATCGTCGGCCAGCTCCGGCGCTCCCAGGAACCTGGTGGCCTCCCGGAGCAGTTGAGCGCGATGCGCAACGAAGACAGCCGACAAGGCGCCAGCCTGCGGTTCGGGGTCCAAGCGTTTCTCCTCGAGCCTGGCTTCGCCCGTGGCGCGCAGGAGTGGCGCCGTTGGCGAGGGCACCGTTGGTTGGTGGCCGTGGCTGGAGCGGGTAGTGGAAGCAGGTGACGGCAGTGTAAACCGCCCTTGTTCAAATAACAATGAGAAGTATTCGCATTGATGGCTGCTGCTTTTGCAGCCGCAAGCACAGGCACTCTCTTTGATTTGACGCAACATCGATGCTGATATAGAATCATGCCTCTCGAGTTGCAGCAAGCCTTGTGTGGCTCAAGAATGTCGAACGCGGAGTCAGCGTTTTGCATGTACCACCCAGGAGAGGTGGCAGAGTGGTCGAATGTACTTGACTCGAAATCAAGCGATGGGGCAACCCATCCGTGGGTTCGAATCCCACCCTCTCCGCCATGAATAAACAAAAACGGCCTTCCCTGCGGAAGGCCGTTTTTGTTTATTCGGACGGAGAGGGTGGGATTCGAAGACGACGCGCCTGCAGGCGCTAGGCTCTCCGAATCGCCCATTCTTGGCGCTCCGCGCCCCCTGTGCAATAAAAACGGCCTTCCCTGCGGAAGGCCGTTTTTGTTTATTCGGACGGAGAGGGTGGGATTCGAAGGCGACGCGCCTGCAGGCGCTAGGCTCTCCGAATCGCCCATTTGTCGCTGCTACGCAGCGGCTTCGCCGGCGCTCCGCGCTGGCGCTCGTTCGCTCACTTCTGCATTTCTCCGCCATGAATAAACGAAAACGGCCTTCCCTGCGGAAGGCCGTTTTTGTTCATTCGGACGGAGAGGGTGGGATTCGAAGACGACGCGCCTGCAGGCGCTAGGCTCTCCGAATCGCCCATTCTTGGCGCTCCGCGCCCCCTGTGCAATAAAAACGGCCTTCCCTGCGGAAGGCCGTTTTTGTTTATTCGGACGGAGAGGGTGGGATTCGAAGACCCGCGCTTACCAGCGCGGGGCTCTCCGAATCGCCCATTTGTCGCTGCTACGCAGCGGCTTCGCCGGCGCTCCGCGCTGGCGCTCGTTCGCTCACTTCTGCATTTCTCCGCCATGAATAAACGAAAACGGCCACCCCTGCGGGTCGGTACCGTTGCGTTGCGCGTCATCCAGCACATTGCAAGCGCATGCATTCACCCCAGCAGCGAAAGGCCGGGGTCAGACCCGCCGGGGTGTAGCAGGGGTTTCGCGAAGCATGCTTCGCGCCTGCGCAACGGTGCTGGCATGCATGCCAGTATTCCTTCCTGACCCCGGAATTTGCCTCGGGGGTGAGCTTGCTTTGACGACGTCCACCCCTGCGGCGGCCGTTCCCACTTCTGACGAAATGGTATCCGCCTTAGCGCGTCGATATCCTGCAAAAACATCAGCAAAATAATCAGACGTCTGACAAGTGAAACTCTTCTGAGACTGGAATGACCCGGCCCAACGGCCGGGCCGCCACCCTACGTCCGCGCCGCGTGCGCCTCCAGCGCCCGCCGCAGCCGCTCGCGGCTGTTGTTCAGGTGGGTGTGCATGGCAGCGCGCGCCGATTCGGCATCCTGGCGCGCGATCGCGCCATAGATATCTTCGTGTTCGCGCCGCACGCGTTCGATGAACACGTCCGGCGTATCGCGCGGCAGGTCGCTGAGCAGGGCCCGCGCGCGCGGCAGCAATTCCTTGCTCAGGTGGCTCAGCACGTCGTACAGATACGTGTTGCCGGAGGCCTGGGCGATGGAAAGGTGGAACTCGGTATCGTTGGCGGCATTGTTCCTGCCTTCGTCGCATTGGGCCAGGAAGATGTCCAACGCTGCGCGGATGCGCGCCAGCTGCTGCTCGCTGCGGCGCCGCGCCGCCAGGCCGGCGGACTCGGTCTCCAGGCTGAGGCGCAGTTCCAGGATGGCCAGCACATCGTGCTGGCGCATCTCCGCCGGCACCTGCAGCCCCATCGGCTGCACGCTGCGATCGAGCACGAAGGTGCCCTTGCCCTGCCGCGTTTCCACCACGCCGGTCGCCTGCAGCTGCGACATGGCTTCCCTCACCACGGACCGGCTCACGCCCAGCGCCTGGATGATCTCCGCCTCCGAGGGCACTTTTTCCCCGGGAACGATCCTGCCGTCGCGGATCAGGTCGGTGACATAGCTGATGACGGCGTGGGCCAGGTTGCGGGGTTTCGCGTGGCGTGGCGGCAGGTGGTTATCCATGGGTGGCATCGGGTTCCAAACATGATTGCGTTTTTTGAATGCCGTAATTATACTTGGCCGTAAGATGTCAGATGACCGACAACCGAGTAGAGAACAAAACAAGGCGCACAGCGCCCGCAGGCAGCGCCTGCCGCATGACCAACCATCGTATAACTTTGGAGGAGACACCATGCATCACAGCCATCACCCGGTTCCGCGCCGGCTTGCCTTGAGCGCGATCGCGCTGGCGGTCGCGGCCCTTGCCGGCCAGGCCGCCGCGCAGGAAGCGGTACAGGAAGCCGCACAAGCCACGCAGGAGTCAGCGCAAGCCACGCAGCAAGCGACAGGAGCCACGGCGGCACAGCAAGCAGCGCCGGTAGCCACGGGCGAAGTCATCAAGGTCGAAGTCACGGGTTCCACGATCAAGCGCGTGGCTGGCGAAATGGCGCTGCCGGTCTCGTCCGTGAAGGCCGACGACATCGCCAGCGCGGCGCTGACCACCGTGGCCGACCTGGCGGTGTCGCTGCCGTCGAGCGCCACCAACGCGCCTTCGTCGGCCGGCGCGGGCACCAACATGAACATGCGCGGCATCGGCATCAACCGCACGCTGGTCCTGCTCAACGGCCGGCGCATGGTCAACGAGCCGCTCAGCAATGGCTTCGTCAACGTCGACCTGATTCCCATCAGCGCCCTGAACCGGGTCGAGGTCCTGCGCGATGGCGCGTCGTCCACCTACGGTACCGATGCCATGGGCGGCGTGGTCAACTTCCTGACCCGGCGCAGCTACAAGGGGCTGGAACTGACCGGGCAGGTGGTGCGGCCGGAAGCGTCGGGCGGCGGCCGCGAACACCGTGTCAGCGTGCTGGGCGGCATCGGCGACCTGGCGGCGGATGGCTGGAACGTGTATGCCACGGTGGACGTGCACAAGCGCAGCAAGCTGGAATCGGCCGACCGCCCGGAGCTGACCAACCCGGCACTGCTGGCCAGCCTGGGCATCGCGCCGAAGGCCGCCAGCGGCACCTATGCCTGGCCCGCCAACGTGTTCTCGCCCAGCACGGGCATTACCGGCAATCCGTACTATGCGAGCGGCTGCCTGCCTCCGTACTCGGTGCCGGCCACCCGCAACACATGCATCCAGGATGCCAATTACGTGCTGGCCCTGCCGGCCAACGCGCAGGCCCACTTCTTCGCCAAGGGCAGCATCAAGCTGCCGGGCGACCACCTGGTCACGGCCGAACTGCTGCATGCCAAGGAGCACATCGAAACCCAGAAGCCGCCCACCACCACGGTCGGCTTCAACGGCGCCGTGGCGCGCATCACGCCCGACAGCCCGTACTATCCGGGCGGCAGCGCCGGCGTGCCGGCCATGGCGGGGATCAACGGCTCGCCGCTGAACGTGTCGTGGAGCGTGGCCGAACTGGGCCCCGCCATCGCGAAGGACGAGCAGAAGATCACCCGCGTGGTGGTGACCGGCGAAGGCACCATCGGCCAGTGGGACTACCGGCTGGGCGGCATCTACGGCCGCGGCAAGCGCGATTCGTATTTCGTGCAGGGCTACCTGAACGGCGCCAGGCTGCAGGCCGGCGTGGCGAACGGCGTACTGAATCCGTTCGGCACGCAGAGCGCGGCCGGCCTGGAATACCTGAAGAGCATCTCGGCGGACGGCGGCCAGATCCGCCATACCACCAACCGCTACTACGGCACCGACCTCACGCTCACGCGCGAGCTGATGCAGCTGGGCGGCGGCGCCATGACGCTGGCGCTGGGTGCCGAATACCACCGGGACGCGAACGACGACCGCGCGCTCGATGGCGTGATCGACGTGCCGTACCAGAACCGCCTGCCCAGCTATGCCGAGGGCAGCCGCGATATCTCGGCGGTGTTCGCCGAACTCGACCTGCCGGTGACGGCGGACCTGAGCTTCAACGTGGCGGCGCGCCACGATCGCTATTCCGACTTCGGCGGCACCAGCAATCCCAAGGCCAGCTTCCGCTGGCAGCCCATGAAGCAGCTGATGTTCCGCGGCTCGGCCAGCACGGGCTTCCGCGCGCCGACGCTGTTCGACCGGTATGGCTACCGGCTGCCCGGCGCCACCTCGCTCTCCACCAGCAAGTGGGACGATCCGGTGCTGTGCCCGGGCACCATGGGCATGGCCGGCACCGGCACGGCGGTCCCCGGCGCCAACCCGCTGCTGGTCTGCAACACGGCCCTGCCGATCCAGCAGGGCAGCAATCCGGAAGTGCAGCCGGAAACCTCGCGCAACCTCACGCTGGGCGTGGTGATCGAGCCGGTGCGCAACCTGATGGTGATGCTGGACTACTACGACATCCACGTGAAGGACAGCATCGGCCAGCTGGCGCAGAACGCCATCTTCACCAACACCGCGAAGTACGCCGACCTGTTCGTGCGCAATCCGGACGGCTCGCTGGCCTACGTGAGGAACACGGTCGACAACCTGGGCGACCTGCGCACCGCCGGCATCGACGTGGGGCTGTCGTATGCGTTCCCGAAGGCTTCGTACGGGCAGTTCAAGGCCGCGCTGGACGGCACCTACGTGACCCGCTTTGAAAACCAGACCGAGAAGGATGGCCCGTGGATCTCCAACCTGGGCCGCTTCGGTTCCGTCGGCTCGGGCAATGTCAGTGCCAGCCCCACGTATACGTTCCGCTGGAAGCACACGCTGCGCCTGTCGTGGGAGCGTGGCGACTGGTTCAGCCAGCTGACCCAGTTCTACAACACCGGCTATCACGACCTGAACAACGTGCCGGCGCAGTTCCACCGCGATATCGAGCCCTATTCGGTGTGGAACATGACCGTCAACTACAAGGGGATCAAGCACGTCAAGGTATCGCTGGGCATCAGCAACCTGTTCGACGAGAATCCTCCCGTCACCAATTCGAATTCCACCGCGTACGCCAACAATATCGCCAGCCCGATCGGCCGTGCCTACAACGCGCGCCTGACGTACGAGTTCTGAATATATGAGTTCTGAATGTATGAGTTCTGAACGCAGGAGTTCTGAATGCAGGAGTTCCGAATGCAGGGGTTCCGGATGGTCGAGTGCTCAAAGCATGGGTGCCAGACGTACGAGTGCTCAAAGTACGGGTTCCAGACGTACGAGTCCTGAACAACGAATTCACAATACGAGTTCCCAGAAAGGCAGTCCATGAAAATCGAACGTGTACAAGGCACCATTTTCAACTATCCGAGCAGGCGCAGTGTCGACAGCGCCGGCCATGCGCATCCCGGTCCCGAGAAGAACGTGCAGATGGCCATGCTGACGATCACCGCCGACAATGGCGCCCGCGGCTACGCGTTCGGCCCGGTCGAGGTGGTCCGTCCCCATGTGCTGGAAGCCTATGTGCGCAAGGTGCTGGTCGGGCAGGACCCGTTCGACCGCGAGCGCCTGTGGCAGGACCTGGTGCACTGGCAGCGCGGCAGCGCGGGGCAGCTGACCGACCGCGCACTGGCGGTGGTGGAACAGGCACTGTGGGACCTGGCCGGCCGCGCGCTGGGCGTGCCGGTGTACAAGCTGCTGGGCGGCTACCGCGACAAGGTGCCGGCCTACGGCAGCACGATGTGCGGCGACGAACTGGAAGGCGGCCTGTCCACGCCCGAGGAATATGCCGCCTTCGCGGAAAAGCTGGTGGCGCGCGGCTACAAGGCGATCAAGGTGCATACCTGGATGCCACCGGTATCGTTCGCGCCCAGCCCGGCCATGGACATCAGGGCTTGCGCGGCGGTGCGCGAGGCGGTCGGCCCCGATATCGCGCTGATGCTGGACGGCTATCACTGGTACAGCCGCGGCGAAGCGCTGGCCATCGGCCGCGCCCTGGAAAAGCTCGATTACGCCTGGTTCGAGGAAATGATGAACGAGCAGAGCATCGCATCCTACGCCTGGCTGGCCAACCAGCTCGACATACCGATCGTCGGCCCGGAAACCATCTCCGGCAAGCATCACAGCCGCGCCGACTGGGTGCAGGCCGGCGCCTGCGACATCCTGCGCGCCGGCGTGCCGGGAGTAGGGGGCATCACGCCGACCATGAAGGTGGCGGCGCTGGCGGACGCCTTCGGCATGGACTGCGAAGTGCACGGCAACGGCGCGGCCAACCTGACGGTGGTGGCGGCGATCAAGAACTGCCGCTGGTACGAGCGCGGCCTGCTGCATCCCTTCCTCGACTACGATGTGCCGCCGGCCTACCTGCACCGCCTGCCCGATCCGATGGACGCCGACGGCTTCGTGCACCTGTCCCAGGAGCCGGGCCTGGGCGAGGACATCGACTTCGAGTACATCGCCGCCAACACCGTGCAATCCTACTAGGGCGCGCCCATGAGCTTTGCACGAAACTCCTACCTGCACAGGCGGCTGGCGGGGCTGCTTGCGCTGATGCTGGCGCTGATGCTGGCGCTCCTGTTCTCGCCGCCGGCGCGGGCCGCCACGCCGCGCGACCAGCTGGTGATCGGCATGAACATGAACAACCTGCTGTCGATCGATCCGGCCGGCGCCACCGGCAACGACGTGCTGGGCGTGGTGGCCAACCTGTACGACTACCTGGTCGAACTCGATCCGCGCGACCTTGCCAGGGTGAAGCCCGCGCTGGCCGAATCGTGGGCCTTCGGCGACGACCGCCGCAGCCTGACGCTGACGCTGCGCCAGGGGGTGCGCTTCCAGTCCGGCCGCCCGCTGACCGCGGAGGACGCGGCATGGTCGCTGCACCGGGTGCTGAAGCTCAATCTCGCCATGGCCTCGCCATGGAAGAGCTACGGCTTCAGCGCCGCCAATGCGCCGCGCATGATCCGCGCGCTCGATGCGCGCACGCTGCGCATCGACTTCCCCGAGCCGACCGATCCGAAGATGGTGCTGTACACGCTGGCCACCTCGGTCAGCGCGGCCATCCTGGACCGCCAGGCGGTGCTGGCGCACGAGCGCAACGGCGACCTGGGCGCCGCCTGGCTGCTCACGCACGCGGCGGGCTCGGGCCCGTTCTCGCTGGCGGAATGGCGCGCCAAGGACGCCATGCTGCTGGACCGTTTCAACGGCTACTGGCGCGGGCCGGCCAGGCTGCGCCGGGTGGTCATGCGCCATGTGCCGGAATCGCTGTCGCTGCGCTTCATGATCACGCGCGGCGATGTCGACCTGGCCGCCGGCATGGCCGGGCCGGATATCGAGGCGCTCAAGCACGACGCCAGCGTGGTGGTGCAGCCGGTGCTGCGCGGTACCTCGTACTACGTGGCGCTCAGCATGAAGAACCCCCGTTTCGCGGACCGCCGCGTGCGCCTGGCGCTGCGCAGCCTGATCGACTACGACGGCATCAACAAGGCCATCATGCCGAACTACGGCGTGGCGCACCAGCGGCCCGTGATGATCGGGCTGGCGGCGGCGTTGCCCGACCCCGGCTACCGGCTCGACGTGCCGCGCGCCCGCCGGCTGCTGGCCGAAGCGGGTTACCCGCAAGGCTTCCGCACCACCATCCGGGTGTTGTCCGATCCGCCGCTGATCAATATCGCCACGTCGCTGCAGGCCACGCTGGCGCTGGCCGGCATCGAGGCCGAAATCCTGTCCGGTACCGGCAACCAGGTATATGGCGCCATGCGCGACCGCAAGTTCGATATCGTGGTCGGCCGCGGCGGCGGCGGCGTGGAGCCGCATCCGCACGCCAACCTGCGCGCCCTGGTGTACAACCCGGACAACAGCGATGCCGCCCGGCTCACCAACTTCCAGGGCTGGCGCACCGGCTTCCACAGCCCGGCCATCAACCGGCTCATCGAGGAAGCCGTGCGCGAACCCGATGAAGCGCGGCAGAATGCGATGTACCGCGAAGTGCAGCAGCTGTACGACAGCGAAGTGGGGGCCATCCAGCCCATCGCGCAGATGCAGGAAACCGTCGTCTTGAGCAAGCGCGTGCACGGCTATGTCGGCCATCCATCCGCCACCACCCACCTGCGCGATGTCTACAAGGACTGAGCGCGGCCCGACAGGAGATAGCATGTCCACCCCATCGGCAACTTCTTTGGTCACCTCTTCGTCAAGTTCATTTGCAACCTTATGGGCCCGCGTCTACTCCCAGCGGGCGCGCTTGCTGAGTACCCTGGTCACGCTGTTCGGCCTGCTGGCGCTGACCTTCTTCGTCGGCCGCGTGATGCCGATCGACCCGGTGCTGTCCATCGTCGGCCCGGATGCCGACGCGTCGACCTACCAGCAGGTGGCGGTCCAGCTGGGCCTCGACCAGCCGCTGTGGGTGCAGTTCGGCCGCTACCTGAACGAACTGGCGCACGGCAACCTGGGCACCTCGCTGCTGACCGGGAACGCCGTCAGCGCCGATATCGCGCGCGTGTTCCCGGCCACCCTGGAACTGGCCACCTTCGCCATCGTGCTCGGCACGCTGGCCGGCGTGCCGCTGGGCGTGCTGGCCGCCAGCCACCGCGGCCGCTGGCAGGACAACGCGGTGCGCGTGCTGAGCCTGGCCGGCTATTCCACCCCGGTGTTCTGGTTCGGCATGATGGGGCTGCTGGTGTTCTACGCCTGGCTGGGCTGGGCCGGCGGTTCCGGGCGCATCGACCTCGAATTCGATGGCGTGCTGCCGCCCGTCACGGGGCTGATGCTGGTCGACAGCGCGCTGGCCGGCAACTGGCAGGCGTTCGGCAACAGCGTGCGCCACCTGATGCTGCCGGCCGGGATCCTGGGCCTGCATTCGATGGCGTACATCAGCCGCATGACGCGCAGCTTCATGCTGGCGCAGCTGTCGCAGGAATACATCCTGACGGCGCGCGTCAAGGGCTTGCCGGAATCGCGCGTCATCTGGGGCCATGCCTTCCGCAATATCCGGGTGCAGCTGCTGACCATCGTGGCGCTGGCCTACGGCGGCCTGCTCGAAGGCGCGGTGCTGATCGAAACCGTGTTCGCCTGGCCCGGCTTCGGCCAGTACCTGACCAACAGCATGCTGCTGGGCGACATGAGCGCGGTGATGGGATGCGTGCTGGTGGTCGGCATCATCTTCGTCGGCCTCAATCTCCTTTCCGACCTCCTGTACCAGGTCTTCGACCCGAGGATGCACTGATGACCACTTCCACCCTGATGCCTTCCGCCGCGCTGATGACCGCTCCCATGCCCGCCCGCCGCCAGGTCCTGCGCCGCGCCATGGCCCACCTGCTGCACAACCCGATGACGCTGGCCGGCGTGGTGGTCATCCTGCTGCTGGTGGCCGTGGCCTGCGGCGCGCCGTGGCTGGCCACCCACAACCCCCTGCTGCAGGACCTGTCGCAGGCATTGCAGCCACCGGGTGCCGCGCACTGGTTCGGCACCGACGAGTACGGGCGCGACTGCTTCAGCCGCCTGGTCTACGGCGCCCGCACCACGCTGTACATCGTGGGCC
The DNA here is from genome assembly GCF_004322755.1 of Pseudoduganella albidiflava. NCBI lineage: Bacteria > Pseudomonadati > Pseudomonadota > Betaproteobacteria > Burkholderiales > Oxalobacteraceae > Pseudoduganella > Pseudoduganella albidiflava. Next base: position 4,560,890 of record NZ_CP036401.1, on the reverse strand, counting down.
TGGTGACGGTGGTGGTCGGCCCGGTCGGCCTGGCCATCGGCACCGTATCCGGCTACTTCGGCGGCTGGGTCGATGCGCTGTTCATGCGCGTGACGGACATCTTCATCTCCTTCCCCAGCCTGGTGCTGGCGCTGGCCTTCGTGGCGGCGCTGGGCCCGGGCCTGGAGCATGCGGTGATCGCCATCGCCCTGACCGCGTGGCCACCGATCGCGCGGCTGGCGCGGGCCGAGACCCGCTCGCTGCGCAAGGCCGACTTCGTGGCGGCGGTGCAGCTGCAGGGCGCCTCGCCGCTGCGCATCCTGCTGCGCCATATCGCGCCGCTGTGCCTGTCGTCGGTGCTGGTGCGGCTGACCATGAACATGGCCAGCATCATCCTGACCGCCGCCGGCCTGGGCTTCCTGGGGCTCGGCGCGCAGCCGCCGTCGCCGGAATGGGGCGCCATGATCTCGGCCGGGCGGCGCTACATGATGGAGTGCTGGTGGCTGGTGGCCATGCCGGGTGCCGCGGTGATGCTGGTCAGCCTCGCCTTCAACCTGCTGGGCGATGGCCTGCGCGACATGTTCGATCCCCGCAGCTGAAAGGAAGGGCGATGACCGATACCAAACTGGAAGTGGAAGACCTGAGCGTGCGGTTCGCCACGCGCGACGGCCTGGTGGATGCCGTGCGCGGCGTGTCGTTCACACTGGGCAGGGAAAAGCTGGCCATCGTGGGCGAATCCGGCTCGGGCAAGTCGACCGTGGGCCGCACGCTGCTCAAGCTGCACCCGGCCAGCGCCCGCATCGACGCGCGCGTGCTGCGCTTCGGCGATACCGACCTGCTGCGCGCCGGCGAGAAGGCGATGCATGCGATCCGCGGGCGGCGCATGTCGATGATCATGCAGGATCCGAAGTACTCGCTCAATCCCGTGATGCGCGTGGGCGACCAGATCGCCGAGGCGGTGCTGGCCCACCAGCGCCTGCCGCGCGCACAGGTGCGCGAGATGGCCATCGCCATGCTGGAGAAGGTACGCATCCGCGAGCCGCAGCGGGTCTACGACCGCTATCCGCACGAGATCTCGGGCGGCATGGGGCAGCGCATCATGATCGCCATGATGCTGATTCCGAACCCGCAGGTGGTCATCGCCGACGAGCCGACGTCGGCGCTGGACGTATCGGTCCGCTCGCAGGTGCTGTCCGTGCTGGATGACCTGGTGGACGAACGGGGCCTGGGGCTGCTGTTCATCAGCCACGACCTGAACCTGGTGCGCAGCTTCTGCGACCGGGTGCTGGTGATGTACGCGGGGCGGGTGGTGGAATCGATCGCGGCGGCGGACCTGGACCGCGCGCAGCATCCCTACACGCGCAGCCTGCTGGCGGCCCTGCCGGACATCGACCATCGCCGCGCCGTGCTGCCCGTCCTGCAGCGCGATCCGGGCTGGCTCACTCACTAGAATTCAGCAGGAGACCGACGCATGATCACGGTAAAAAGTTTGCAATTGGGATTCGGTAACAGTAGCGGCAGCGGCGGCGGATACCAGCAGGTGCTGCACGACGTGGACTTCACGGTGGCCGAGGGCGAGGCGTTCGGGCTGGTCGGCGAATCGGGCTCCGGCAAGAGCACGGTGCTGCGCTGCCTGGCCGGCCTGTACAGCCACTGGCGCGGCGATATCGCGATCCGGGGCGAGGCGCTGGGCCGCAGGCTCACGCGCGAACGCTGCCGCCTGGTGCAGATGGTGTTCCAGGATCCCTACGGGTCGCTGCATCCGCGCCATACCGTCGGCGCGGCGCTGCTGGAACCCTTGACGATCCACCGGATGGACCGGCCGCACGAGCGTGTTGCACAGATGCTGGCCAAGGTGGGCCTGAACGAATCGTTCCGCCAGCGCTATCCGCACCAGCTGTCGGGCGGCCAGCGGCAGCGGGTGGCCATCGCGCGCGCCCTGATCCTCGAGCCGCGCATCCTGCTGCTGGACGAGCCGACTTCCGCGCTGGACGTGTCGGTGCAGGCGGAGATCCTCAACCTGCTGGCCGAGCTGCGCGCGCGCGAGGGGCTCACCTATATCCTCGTCACCCACGACCTGGGCGTGGTGGTGCACCTGTGCGACCGCCTGGCCGTGATGCAGCAGGGTCGCATCGTCGACACGCTGCCCACCAGCGAGCTCGGCAATGGCGGCGTGGCCTACACGCGCACCCTGGTCGAGGCCACCCGCAGCTACTCGCGCTCGCGGGAACGTCCGAAGGAGGTCGAGGCGGGCCGGTGACAGGCAATTTCGCTCACTCCCCGCTGTGCTCACACTTCGTCTCTGCAATGGGAGCGGTAGGGGATGTCAAGCCATCGTATCGTCCTGCCGGGGCCGGTGTCCGTGCTCGTCGCGCGCGAGCCGATGCCCTGAGCAGGGTCAGCCCGCCCCTCCGGACATCGGTGCGATCGCCTTCATGATCTGGATCATCGATGGCCCCAGCAGCACCACCAGCAGGCTGGGGAAGATGAAGAAGATCAGCGGGAACAGCAGCTTCGTGGCGATCTTCGCGGCGCGCTCTTCCACCAGCTGGCGGCGCCGGGTGCGCAGCTGCTCCGACTGGATGCGCAGCGCCACGCCGATGCTGGTGCCGAAACGGTCGGCCTGGATCAGCATCTTCACCAGCGCGTCCACGTCTTCCACGCCGGTGCGCAGCGCCAGGTTGCGCAAGGCCTTGTCCTTGGCGCTGCCGGCGCGCAGTTCCAGCGTGACCAGTTGCAGTTCTTCCGACAGCACGGCGCTTTTCAGGCCGATCTCCGCGCCCACGCGGGCCAGCGCGGCATCCATCGCCAGGCCCGCCTCCACGCACACCGTCATCAGGTCGAGCGCATCGGGAAACGACTCGAAGATCTCGCGCTGGCGATGGGCGATACGGCGCTTCAGCACGAGGTCCGGCGCGTAGTACCCGCAGGCGGCGGCGATCGCCAGGTACAGGAACGTGGTGCTGCCGGCACGCTGCGGATCGCTGCCCAGCAGCAGCCAGGTCGCCAGCGGCAAGCCGATCGCCAGCGCCGTCTTCCCGGCATGGAACAGGCCTGGCGTCGACGGTGCGCGCCAGCCGGCGTTGATGAAGCGCAGGCGCACGGGTGAGTTTTCCCACCCTTCGGCCGGCACCGACAGCCGGGCCAGCGGTTCGGCCAGGCGCGACAGGCGTTGCAGCCAGTCCCGGGCCGGCGGCGCAGCCAGGGTGTCGCGCTCGTCGAGGGTGGACAGGCGGTGTTTCACCGGATCGCGCGTAAGCACGAGCATCGCCAGCGCCGCGGCGCCGAAGATCAGCACGAAGACGGCGGCCAGGATGAGGATCTGTACGTGGTTCATGGATTGTGCGGCCCGGTCAGATGCGGATGCGGATGATCTTGCGGATGGCCAGCACGCCGGTGACCATCATGGCAGCGGCGATGCCCACCAGCTTGCGGCCGCCCGGGTCGGTGGCCAGCACCCCCATCGATTCCGGATTCGCCGCATACATCATGGCGCCGGCGCCGAACGGCAGCAGGCACAGGATCCAGGCCGACATGCGGCCTTCGGCCGACAGCACCTGCACCTGTCCCAGCAGGCGGTGGCGGTCGCGGATGATGGCGCTGATCGAGGACAGCAGTTCGGTCAGGTTGCCGCCCGTCTCGCGCTGGATCAGCACGGCCACGACGAAGTATTGCAAGTCCATGCTGGGCACGCGCTGGGCCAGGTTGTTCAGCGCATCGCCCATGCCGATGCCGAAGTTGACCTCGTCGAAGGCCGCCTTGAATTCCTCGCCGAGCGGTGCCGCCATCTCGTCGCCGACCAGCTTCAGCGCGGTGGGAAAGGCGTGGCCGGCGCGCATCGCGCGGCCCATCATGTCCAGCGCGTCGGGCAGCTGGTGCTCGAAACGCACCAGGCGGCGGTCGCGCGCGCGAGAGAGGTAGAGCAGCGGCAGGCTTGCCGCGGCCGCGCCGGCGAGCGGCCACGCCAGGGCCGGCAATGCCAGCCAGGCGGCCAGCAGCAGGCCGGCCGTGAATCCCGCGGCGCAGAACGCCAGCAGGCGGGCCGCCAGGTAGCGCACGCCGGCCTGCATCAGCATGCGGTCGAGCCGGCGAACGCCGGGCAGGTGGCGCAGCAGCGCATCGATGTCGGCGCTTTCGCTGAGCCGCCGTTCCTTGACGATGGTGACTTCCGACTGCCGCGTTTCACCGCCGATGATGCCGCGCAGGCGGCGCGCCACGCGCTCCGCTTCCGGATCGCGGTGTGCCGCCCAGCCCGTGTAGACACCCCATACCAGCAGCATCACGGCGGCGAACAGCAGCACCACGAACAGCGCGAACGTGGTGTTCATCGCGCCGGCTCCATGCGCGGCTCGAACACGCCCGGCGACAGCGCGACGCCGAAGGTGCGCAGCCGTTCGGCGAAGCGGGGCCGCACGCCGCTGGCGCTGAAGTGGCCCTGCACGGTGCCGTCGTCGGCCACGCCGGTCTGCTTGAACGAGAAGATCTCCTGCATCGTGATGACGTCGCCCTCCATCCCCGTCACCTCGGAGATCGACAGCACCTTGCGCTTGCCGTCGGTCAGCCGCGACACCTGGACCACCACGCCGACGGCGGAACTGATCTGCTGGCGCATCGCCCGCGGCGGCAGCGTGGCGGCCGCCATGCTGACCATGTTTTCCAGGCGCGTCAGCGCATCGCGCGGCGTGTTGGCGTGGATCGTCGCCATCGAGCCTTCGTGGCCCGTGTTCATCGCGCCCAGCATGTCCAGCGCCTCGGCGCCGCGCACCTCGCCCAGGATGATGCGGTCGGGCCGCATCCGCAGCGCGTTGCGCACCAGCGCGCGCTGCGTGACTTCGCCCTTGCCCTCGATGTTCGGCGGGCGGGTTTCCAGGCGCACCACGTGCGGCTGCTGCAGCTGCAGTTCGGCGGCGTCTTCCACCGTCACGATGCGCTCGGTCTGGTTGATGAAGCCGGAGATCACGTTCAGCATCGTGGTCTTGCCGCTGCCCGTGCCGCCCGAGATCAGGATGTTCACCTTGGCCTTGCCCAGCCCCTGCAGCACTTCGGCCATGTCGGCCGTCACGCTGCCGTACGACACCAGGTCGGCCAGGCGCAGCGGGTCGGCCGAGAAGCGCCGGATCGACATCACGGGGCCGTCGATCGCCAGCGGCGGGATGATGGCGTTGACGCGCGAACCGTCCGGCAGGCGCGCGTCGACCATCGGGCTCGACTCGTCGATCCGGCGGCCCACGCGCGAGACGATCTTGTCGATGATCTTCATCAGGTGCGCATCGTCGGTGAACGTCACGTCCGTCAGTTCCAGGCGGCCGCGCCGTTCCACGTACACCTGCTTGTGCGTGTTGACAAGGATGTCGGACACGGTGGGATCTTCCAGCAGCGGTTCCAGCGGGCCGAAGCCCAGCATCTCGTTCTGGATGTCGCGCGTGAGGGTCTTGCGCTCGGCATCGTTGATGACCACCATCTCTTCCTCGAGCAGGCGCTCGACCAGCAGGCGCAGTTCCTGGCGGATCTGGTCCGGCGTCAGGCGCTGCATGCTTTCCAGGTCGATCCGGTCGAGCAGGGCTTCGTGGATGCGGCTCTTCAGCTGGTGATAGGCGCGGTTGTCGATGGGGCCGCGCTGCGCGGTGGGGCGCGGCGCGCCGCTGCCGAGGCGTTCGCGCAAGGAGGAGGAGGGCATGTTCATCGCGTTCTTTCCGTCAATCGTCAATCCGTGATTCCGTCAATCCGTTGTTGGCCGGGGCGTGGTTCGGTCGGGGCGAGGTTCAGGCGGCGCGCCGGCTGAACAGGCGCGACATCAGGCCGGCGGCCTGCTTCGGCGCCGCGTCGCCCGTCAGGCCGCGGGCCATGTCGACCAGCGCTTCCGACAGCGGGCTGTCCGGCGCCAGGCGCGTGATGGGCACGCCCTGGTTGACCGATTTCGCCGCCGCGTCGTAATGGTTCGGCATGGTGCGCAGCACGCTCGTCTCGAACGCTTCCTCGAGATCCTTCAGGCGGATATCGCTGTTCTTGTCGTGCCGGTTGACGATCAGCTCGATCTTGTCCTTGCCGTAGTCCAGGTTGCGGAACACGGTGAGCAGCCGCTTGCCGTCGCGGATGTAGGGCAGGGTCATCTGCAGCACCGGGAAGATCGTGTCCGCATGGTCGAGCGCGCGGATGCTGACCGGGTCCAGGCTGCGCCCCACGTCGAGCACGATGAAGTCGTACTGGCGGCGCGCCAGCTTGACGATGGCGTCGATGTGCTCGGGCTTCACGTCGCTGGCGTGCGCCGGGTCGGACGGCGCGGCCAGCACGCTGTAGTTCGGCGTCACGCTGACCATGCTCGATGCCAGGAACGAGGGATCGAGGCGGTGGATCTGGCTGGCCACGTCGGACAGCGTGGCCAGCGGCTTGATGTCGGAAACGAACAGCGAAGCGTCGCCGAACTGCAGGTTCATGTCGATCAGTGCCACGCGCCTGGTGCCGCCGGCGGACAGCGCATAGGCCAGGTTGGTGGCCAGGAACGTGGAGCCGCTGCCGCCCTTGCAGGAAATGAAGGCCAGCACCTTGCCGTTGCTGCCGCCCTGGGTGCCCAGCTTCTCGGCGACGCGGTCGAGCGCCTGCTCGAGCGCCGCGGCGGCCGGGCTGGCCGGCAGCACTTCGCGCACGCCGGCGCGCATGGCGCGCAGCAGGAAATCCTGCGACAGGTCGCCCGAGAGCACGATGAAGGCCATGCGCGGGAACAGGTGGCCGAGGCGTTCGAGCTGGTCCAGCTCGCCTTCCTCGGCGCGCGGCTGGTCCACCACCAGCACGTCGGGCACGGCATCGTCGGCCAGCGTGGTCAGGCGCGCCGGCGTGCCGGCGATCATGTCCACTTCATCGGCGCCGGGGCGGTTGCGCAGCTGGCGGGCCACCTCGATCAGGTGGCGGTCGTCGCGCGACAGGACTGCGATCTTCATGGTGTCTCCTTACTTGTTGCCGATGCCGGAACCGACCATGGCGCTGTCGCCCTGCGGCGTCGGCGTCACGTAGGAACGCACGTAGTTGGCATAGCCAGCCACGGCGGTACCGGCATCGGTGCCGCTGGCAGGGCGCGGCTGGGGCGGCACGACCTGGCTGGCCATGATGGCGCGCACGCTGCCGCCGTTGGCCGACGTATCCCGGGCGGCGCAGCCGCCCAGCGTGGCGACAATGGCTACCGTCACGGCGGTGAGACGAAGGTGATTCGCTAAATGGTTCATGGCTGCTCTTTCGGAGTGGGACCTGCCTTGCCTTCGTGCTGGCCGCCGATCAGGAACTGCGCGCGGCTGGGCTGCACGTAGTCGTCCGTCGGCAGGCGTGGCGCCGCCGGCAGCGGCTTGGCCAGGTGCGGCGTGACGATGAACACCAGTTCGGTGCGGTCGTTCTGGAAATCGCTGCTGCGGAACAGCGTGCCCAGCACGGGAACCTCGCCCAGGAACGGGAAACGCTTGATGTTGCTGGTCACGTTGTTGCGGATCAGGCCACCGATCGCGAAGCTCTGGCCATCCTGCAGCTGCACGGTGGTGCTGGCGCGGCGCGTGGTGAACGCGGGCAGGATCGCCGTGGCGTTCGTGGTACCGCTGCTGATGCCGATGCCTTCGCGGTTGAGCTCCGACACTTCGGGTGCCACGCGCAGGTTGATGCGCCCGCCCGCCAGCACGGTCGGCGTGAACTTGACGGCCACGCCGTATTCCTTTTCTTCCAGCGTGATGGTGCTGCCGCCGATGCCGTTGTTCTGCGCGACGGGAATGAAGATCTTGCCGCCGGCCAGGAAGCTGGCTTCCTGCCCGCTGATCGCCATCACGGTGGGTTCGGCCAGGATCTTCACCAGGCCGTCGCGCTTCTGGCCGTCGATCACCAGCTGGGTGGTGGCGCTCTTCACGGCCCCCAGCACGTTGCCGGTTTCCGCCAGCAGGCTGGAGGCGATGCCGTAGGTCCAGTTGCCATTGGTCTTGGTGAAGCCCAGGTTGGCGCCCAGCTGGTCGACCAGCGACTTCGACACTTCGGCGATCTTCACTTCCAGCAGCACCTGCTGCGGTGCCGCCACCTGCAGCATGTTCAGCACCCTGGCGGCATTGCCGGCGGGCGCCGCGGCGGGCGCCGCGCTGGCGGCCGCGCTCACGCCGCTGGCGGGCGGAGTGCCCGAGCCGGCGCGTGCGCCGGCCGCGGATGCCTGCGCGCTTTCCTGGTACGCCGTGGCCAGTGCCACGACCTGGCTGGCCACGGCGGAATCGCTGACCATGCCGGAGAGCACCAGCGCATTGCCGGTGCTGTCGAGCTGGATGTCCTTCTCCGCCGGGAACAGCGTATCGAACTGCCTGCGCAGCGGCGAGGTATCGATCCCCACGACGAGGTCGAACACGGTGGAACGGCCGTCGCGGCCGGACACGATCAGGTTCGTGGTGCCCACGCTGCGCGCCACGATCACCACTTCGCTGGCGTTCGGCACGACCACGTTGGCGATCTCCGGCGCGCCCACGGTGACCTGGGCGGCAGGCTTGCAGAAGCGCTTGAGCGTCGACTTGCCGCGCACCAGTTGCAGCGTTTGCGCGTCGCCGCGGCCATGGAGGTCGATGCAGTCCGGCGCCGCGGCCAGGCTGGTGCCGGCCGCCAGCGCGAGGGCGCCGGCCAGCAGGGTCTTGTTGCGGAAGTTCGGGAGGTGTGTCATGACGGGCTTCTTACTGGATGGCTTGCGGGGCGGCGTCGAGGCCGCGGATCACGAGTACACCTTCGGTCCGGCGTACGGGAGCGGGGGCGGCGGCGCGCTGCGGTGCCTCGGCGCGCACGGGCGCGGGGGCCGGGGCGGCGGCGCGGGCCGCTTTCAGCGGCGGCAGGCCGAGCACGGATTCGCGCGTGGCGCCGCCCGTGTTGGCGGGCTGCGGGTCCACCTGGTTGCGCAGCACCAGCGACAGCGAACCGACGCTGCGCGCCAGGTCGAGTTTTTCCACCTGGTCCGGCGCCAGTTCCAGCGTCACGGCATTGACGACGCGCGGCTTGGTGTCGTCACGGTTCGATTCCTGCGCCACGGCCAGCACGAGGATGCGTTCCAGCACGATCTTCGAGATCGGCTGTTCGGCATTGCCGTTGTCGCCGGCCGAACCCTGCATGTTGACGAGGATGTCGACATAATTGCCGGGCAGCGCGAAGCCGGCCACGCCGACCACGTCGTTGACGCGCACCGTCATGGCGCGCTTGCCGGTGGCGACCACGGCGGACAGGCCGCCCGTGGTGCCGGGCGGCGCCAGCTTCGATTCCAGCACCGGTTCGCCCTTGGCGATATCGGTGCGGGTGACGCGCTCGGCCAGCAGCTTCGGATCGGTCACGGCGCCGGGCGGCACCGAGCCGGAAGGCCAGTCGACCAGCTGCACGCTGGCCGCTTCGAGCCGGGAACCCTGGCCGATGTCGGCGGCGGCCACCGCCACGCGCGTGCCGGCCGTGCCCTGTTCGCCCATCCACTTGGCGGCCACCAGCACCGCGGCCAGCGCCAGGAACAGCGCCACGCCGATGATCAGCAGTGGTCTGGAATTTCGCATCAGTCATTCTCCAATCGGTTGTCCTGCGTGCCACGGTCGCGGCGCTCGAGCTCCAGCGCGCAGCCCTGCTGGCTGCCCGCGGCAAAGTAGTTGTCCCACGCCCAGTCCAGGGTGTGGCGGCTCAGTTCCGGCGCGCGGTCCTCGTAGCGGGCCAGGTCGCGCAGCTGCCGCACCAGGTCGCGCGGGTAGCACGCCAGCAGCGGTACGCCGCGCTGCCGGTGGCATTCCAGCAGGTAGCCGAAGGTGTCGGCGAAGCGCTCGCCGTCGGCTTCGATGCCGGCCTGCGCGCAAGCCTGGCGGAACAGCAGGGCGTATTCGTCGCTGGACGCCGGCGGCACTTCGATCTTGTAGCCCAGCCGGCGCAGGAAGGCGCCATCGCTCAGGCGGTGCGGCACGAAGTTCGACGAGAACACCACGATCACGTCGAACGGCACCTGGAAGGTGTGGCCGGTGTGCAGCGTGAGGTAGTCGACGTTGCGGTCCATCGGCACGATCCACCGGTTCATCAGCGCTTCCGGCGAGCAGCGCTGGCGGCCCAGGTCGTCGATGATGAAGATGCCGTTGTTCGATTTCAGGTGCGGCGGCGCCTGGTACAGCCGGGTGTGCGCATCGAAGCGCAGGTCCAGCATGTCCAGCGTCAGTTCGCCGCCGGCCAGTGCCGCCGGGCGGCGCACGCCGCGCACCCAGCGCGCGTCGGGCGCCGTGCCGCGGTCGATGCCCGTGCTGGCGGCCACGGCGTCGGCCGCCGGCAGGTGCTGCACGCTGTCGAAGAACGGGATGGTTTCGCCGTCCACCATCAGCGCATACGGCACCGCGATGGTGCCGGTCAGCAGGTCGCGCAGGCGTTCGGCCAGGTAGGTCTTGCCGCTGCCGGCCTGCCCGTGCAGGAACAGGGCGCGCCCGGAATTCATGGCCGAGCCCAGTTGCGCCAGCACGCGCTGGTTGGCGACGATGCCGTCGAACGCGGCCGCCATGTGGGCACGCGTGACCTGCACGCCGGCCACGCTCTGCGCCTGCACCTGGGCCGTGTAGGCCGCCAGCGTCACGGGGGCCGGGCCGGCATAGGCATTGCGGCCCAGCGCCGCCGCGGCGCGCTGCCGGCCGCCTTCCGTCAGCAGGTAGGAGATGTCGGCATCGGTGCCGCTGTTGCCGGTACGTGCCACTTCGCACAGCTTTTCGGCGCGCAGGAAATGCATCAGCGGATCGATCACGCCGACACCCAGCTTCAGGTGCGAGCCCAGTTCGGGCAGGCGCAGCTGGCCGCGCTGGTGCAGCACTTTCGCCACCAGCTCGGCGAGGAACAGGAAGGGCAGGCCGGTTTCTTCCACCGTGCGGGGAGCGCGCGCCTCGGCCGGCGCCGGTGCCGGCGCGCTCACAGCGGCAGCTCCCCATGGAGGCGCAGCCACGCCAGGCACGCCACGGTGCCGCTGGCGATCGCCACGGCATACGGCAGGCGGCCGCTCGGCGCGGGCAGGTCCAGGCCATCCTTCATCCGCGACAGGCCGGCCTGCAGCACGGTCTGGTAAGTACTGTCCAGGACCCGGCGCAGGATACCCTGCCGCGCCGCCACGGCCAGCGCGAGCACGCCGCCGGCCAGCAGCGTGGCGATGCCCACCGCCGCGATGTCGCCGGCACCCATGAAGGCGCCGACCATCGCCAGCATCTTCGCGTCACCCGCGCCCATCAGGCCGAACGCGTACTTCGGCAGCAGGATGGCCAGGCCGATGGCGAGCCCGCCCAGCGCGGAGGCGATGCCCAGGCCGCCCATCGGCGTGCTGAACAGGCCGGCTCCGGCGGGCAGCAGCGCATGCAGCGCCAGTCCCAGCAGCGCGCCCGGGAATACGAGGGCGTTCGGAATGCGGCGCGCGCGCACGTCGTGCCAGACGGCGAGGGCGAGCAGGGCGAGCAGCAGCAGGAGCGGGAGCCAGGATGGGAGCATTGTCGGTCTGATTGTCTGGAAACAGCGCGGTACAAATAAAAATCCGGAACGGGCGACCCGTTCCGGATTTTTTACGGGCACACCGGAATCAGGCGGTGGCGGCCTGCAGCTTTGCGGCGATCGTCGAGAACACGCCGTCGATGCCGCCCTTCAGGGTGCCGAAAGCGGCGGCGATGATGCCGGCCACGACAGCGGCGATCAGTGCGTACTCGATGGCGGTGACGCCGTCTTCTTCCTGGATGAAGTTCTTGATGAATTGCATGGTGTGTCCTTTAATGAAGTGTTGGTCGGTGCCTATGCGCCAGTCCAGGCGGCCAAGACCGCGATCAGACCGACGACCGCAACGAGAACCGAAAGCACCACGTAGGGCATGGTGGAATCCTCGGTACGTTCGTAGTGCTGTTCCGGGAATTCTTCCTTGTCGTGCACGTTCGCTCCAGTTCGGTTGCCGTCGCGCCGCTCGAATCAGGCGCAGCGCATGAACAGCATCGTACCGGGCCACTTCCCGCCGCACATCCGTCAAAGCTCCCCTTTTGCATGGGACCTTGCGACGCCCCGGCATGGGACATATGTCCTACGCCCCGTGCCGCTGCGCGCCCTCAGCCCAGCCCGTGGCGGGTGGCGTACATGTACAGCTCGAGGCGGTTGGCCACGTTCAGCTTGCCGTAGATGGCCGTCAGGTGATTACGCAGCGTGCGCTCGGAGATGAAGGCGCGCTCGGCCAGCTCCTTGTTCAGCGCGCCGTTGCCCTGCACGATCATGCCGATCACCTCGCGTTCGCGCGAGGTCAGCGAGGCGATGCGCTGCGCTTCGGGATTGGCGGCCGGTGCCGGCGCCACCAGCTGGCCGAGCAGCGCCTGCATCAGCGGCTGGTCGAGCCACAGCTCGCCGCCATGCACCTTGCGCACCGCGGCCAGCACATCCTCGGTGGGCGACTCCTTGCTGACCACGCCGCGCGCGCCCAGCTTGACGGCACTGGCCAGCGTGGCGTGGTCGCGGTTGGCGGACAGGATCACCACGCGGGTCGCGCCATTGGCCACCAGCGCGGGCAGGATGTCGAGCGAACTGCTGCCCTTCAGGTCCAGGTCGAGCAGCACGATGTCGGGCGCGTGCAGCGCGCACAGCGCGACCGCTTCGGCCGCGTCGCTGGCGCTGGCCACCAGCGTGAACGCCGGTGCCTCGGCCTGGATCAGGCGCTCCAGGCCCCACAGCATGGTCTTGTGGTCATCGACCAGCATGATGCGGATCGTCATGATTCCCCCCGTTTTCTTGTTGGTTCGGATGTCACAGCGGCATGCGCACGCGGATCACGGTGTGGCCCGCGCCCGGCTCCACGGCAAGGCGGCCGCCCAGCGCGTAGACCCGTTCCGCCAGCGACACCGGCAGGAACGGCTGGCATGGCGTGGCGCCATCGGCCGGATTGGCGATATCGATCGCCAGGTGGCCGTCTTCGGCCGCCATGTGCACATGGGCGGTGCGCGCGCGGGTGTGCTTGCAGATATTGCTGATGCCTTCGCTGACGACCTGGAACACCTCGGCGGCCATGCGGTCGCTGATCAGCGGCGCGTGCTGCGCATCCAGTGTCACGTCCACGTCGAAGAACGAGCGCACCTTGGCCAGGTGCCGCCGCAGCGCGATCAGCAGCTCCGGCTCTTCCTGCCGGCCGTTGCGGAAGCGGTGCGCGAACTGCCGCATGTCGCCGATCACCTCGGTGCACATCGCCAGCAGATGGTCGAGTTCCGGGGTGACGGCGTTGTCGTCGCCGGCACCGTTGCGGATCGCGGAGACCGCGTTGCGCAGGCCGATGTACGGCTGGATCGTGCTGTCGTGCAAGTCGCGCGCGATGGTCTGGCGCTCGCGAAACGCGGCTTCCGATGCCAGCCGGTCCAGCAGGTCGATGGTTTCGATGACGGGAAAGGCCTGCTGCAGGATATGGTTCAGGAAGGTCGCATCGGCGCGGCGCAGCGCGTGCGGGGCCGTGACGAAGATGCGCCCGGAGCCCTTGCGCAGGGGCAGCGCGGCACTGATGAAGAACGCCGTATCGAGCAGGTCGGCGATGCCGGCACAGGCATCCGGCGCCAGGTCGCTCCAGCGCTCGCCGGCCGCCAGCTGTCCGGCGCGGGCCGGCGCGGCGCGGAACAGCACCGTGGCGGCGTCGCCCAGTGCCAGCAGCGGCTGCACGGCATCTTCTCGCATCGTGCTGCGGCTGACCGCGCGCCCGGCGCTGGGGTGGTGCACCGTGTTCAGCGTCCAGCGGCCCGTGGCGTCCTGCATCAGCAGCACGCAGGTGGTGCCGCCGTAGAAGCGCAGGATCTTCTCCATCAGCGAATCGAGCGTGTGCTGCACGCCGAAGCGGGGATTCGACAGGCGGCTCACGTCGCGCAGCAGCGACAGGCGGCGCCGCTGGTCGACGGCCAGGCCGCCCCAATAGGCGATCATGTAGCCCAGCGCCAGCACGAAGGTGGCGCGCAGCAGCAACAGCTGGATCGATGCCAGCCCCTGCGCGGCCACCACCGCGACCGTCACCATGAAGGCGGCGCCCAGCGTCAGGCGGGCGCCGTCGTCGAAGCCGCGCCGGAACGAGGCGGCCAGGATGGCGAAGAAGAAGAACGAGAAGAACGGGCTGGGCGCGCCGCCCGTGGCATACACCATCAGGCCGTACCAGCCGATGTCGACCCAGTAGATCATCGGGCCGTGCCAGAAGCCGGCCCGTACCCGCGCCACGCCCAGCAGGATCGCGCTGTGCACCACGTAGGCCAGGAAGAACAGCCAGGTCCAGCGGCCCGTCACGATCAGGTCGGCCTGCCCGATATACAGCGTCAGCAGTGCGGAGATGGCCAGCAGCACGCGCATGCCGAACACCATCCATGCTTCGGCATCGGGGGCGGCGGCGCTCCGGCGCGGTTCCTGCGATGCCTGTCCCTGCAAGGCCTGGTCCTGCAATGTCTGGTCGTACATGCTTTTAATTCACTCTTTGTTGTTCTGGCCCGACAGCGGCGTTGCTGATTACTTTCGATCCATATCGAAAGTAAACTTGCATTGTAGAATCGCAAGCTTACTGCATTCAACGCTTCCGATCCGCCAAAATCCCTCATGTCCATCAAAAGTCGTCAATCTGGCGCCACAGTCGTTGAAATGGCGATCGTCATGCCGGTCTTTCTTCTTGTCTTGCTGGCATTGGTCGAGTTCGGCATGATGTTTTTCGTCACGCTGACGATGCAGTACGCGGTACGCGAGGGCGCACGCTATGCGATCACGGGGCAGGCCGACCTCGACCCGAACAAGGCCAGCCAGCAGCGCCACGCGGCGGTGATCCAGAAGATCCGCGACAGCTCCTTCGGCATGTACGACAGGCTGGCGCCCGCCATCTCCGTCAATGGCACGTCGTACAAGCCGGCCGCCTACGGCAATGCGATGTTCGGCGGCGCCGGCAGCGTCATCGTGCTGAAGATCGATTGTTCGTGGACCGTGACGACGCCGTTCGTTTCCCGCGCCTTCACCGACGGCAAATACAAGTTCGCCGTGGCGGCGACCATGCGCAACGAGTTCTTCCAATGACCCGGCCCATGCGGTACGCCACCCGCCAGCGCGGCATCGCCGCCGTCGAATTCGCCCTGATCCTGCCGATCCTGCTGATGCTGTTGTTCGGCATGATCGACGCCGGCCGTGCGCTGCAGGCCAACATCATCATGGTCAATATCGGCCGGGAGGGCGCCAACATGGTCGCCCGCGGCAACACGCCGCTGGAAACGGGCAGCCAGGACATCATCTACATGCTGATGGCCAGTGCCCCGCCGCTGGACGTCAACAAGCGCGGCATGGTCTACATCACCCGGGTGATGGGCGTGACCAGCGGCGGCGTATCGCGCAGCGTGGTGCTCGACCAGTACCGCTGGGACGACGCGGCGCGCGGGCTGGGCTACCGCTTCAGCAAGTACGAACCGGCCAGCAAGGTGTATGGCTGCACCGCGTGGAACGCGGCCGCGTGCACCAGCATCAGCAGCAAGACCCGCCCGGCCACCACGATCATGAGCGGCAAGCTGGCCGATGGCGAGGTCGTGCACGTGGTGGAGACGTTCTACGACTTCGACATGCTGGTGGCCGACAAATTCAACGTGTCCGCCTTCGGGCCGGACCTGTACTCGATGACGATCTTCTGATGACTCCATTCCTCAACCGGCAACGCGGCGCCGTTGCCATCATGGTCGCGCTGTCGATGCTCGTGCTGCTTGCCGTGACGGGCCTCGTGGTCGACGCCGGCATGGCTTACCTCGTCAAGGCAAGGCTCAACGCCGCGGTGGACTCGGCGGCGCTGGCCGCGGCGCGCGCCGTGACGTCCGGGAATAACCAGACGGAACAGACGGCCAGCGCGCAGGCCGCGGCAAGGCAGTTCTTCGCGGCGAACATGCCCGCCAGCTACCTGATGTCGAAACCGGCCCTGCTGGGCACCACGGTGACGTTCAATGCCGGCACGGTCACCATCGACGTGAAGGCCCAGGCGCCGATGGCCGTGTCGCTGATGCAGACGCTGGACACCACGTCGCTGATGCCGACCGCCGCCGCGCAGACGGTGCGCAAGGACCTGGACATGGCGTTCGTGGTCGATACCTCGGGATCGCTGCAGCCTTCGGCCGCGACGGTCAGGACGTCGGCCAAAAGCTTCCTGAACAAATTCAATGTCACGCAGGACCGGGTCGCGCTGCTGCACTTCGCGTCGGGCGTGGAAGTGGACCAGCCGATCGCCACCTCCGGCCGGGGTTTCAAGCGCGATGCGATGCTGTCGTCGATTTCGGGCTACGCATTCTCGGGCGGCACCTCGTCGTTCGAAGGGATGCGGCGGGCGCGCGACGAGCTCAACGCGATCCCGACCCTGAGCCGCTCCAGCCTGCGCGTGATCGTCTTCTTCTCCGACGGCGCGCCCACGTCGTTCGGTGTCAATCTGCCGTTCGGCGCATGCGCCAGGCCCGGCGCGCTCGATGCGGTCGGGCAGGGCCTGCTCAGGCTGGACACCGAGTACGAGTTCGTCAGCACCGCCTGCAAGGTGGAAAGCGAAGCGTGGAAGACGATGAAGAAGCTGCCGAAGTTCTATAACGCGGTCGATCCCGCGGCAACCGAGTTCCCGATCGTGTCCACGCCGACGGCGACGCTGCCGCGCCCGGTGACCGAGGATATCGGCTCCGAGTCGATGTACAAGCAGAACGTCAGCCGCGCCGCGCGCAACCTTGCCGAAGCCATGGCCGCCAGGGCGCGCAAGGACGGCATCTTCGTCTTCACGCTGGGCATGGGCTCCTCGCTGAAGGAAAAGAACGCCGACAACGAAACCGGCGAATCCATCCTGAAATGCATGGCCAACGTGGCCGACGGCCCATCGCGCTGCTACGACGCCAGCAAGCCGGTCGGCATGTACTGCTATGCGGCCACGGATGCCGACCTGACGCCGTGCTTCTCGAAGCTGGCCTCGGCGATCCTGCGCATTTCCAAATAGATTCCGGCGGCTTCCGCTTGACGCTTGTGTGAATCCGGTCATGTTCGCTATGCTTCGGCTGGTTTTCCACCAGCCCGCGTGCCCGCCATGACCGTCCCCGCCTCCAGAACCGATCGCTGCTTCGTCATCATCAACCGCCTGGTCAGCCTGCTGCTCCTGCTCGCTCTGCTGGGCATGCTCGCAGGCGCTGCGGTGCTGGGCTACCTGTCGCTGGCGCGCGGCCCGGTGAAGGGGCCGGGGATGGTCAAGGCCGAGGAAAAAACCGCGGAAGCCGGCAAGCGCGTCGTCCTCGGTTTCGCGGCAGTGGAAAAGGTCCATGGCGCCGATATCGACATGGTCCGGCTCGTCGTGATGGACCGGGAGCGCGATTACTCGTACGAGCGCAGCGACGGAACACGCAATGTGCTGTTCATCCACGGTGCCGGCCAGCCATCGCACTGGCTGTTCAAGGAGCACGGGAACACGGTGACGGTCCTGCGGCAGTTGCAGGAAAGCGAGCACCGCGCTGGCTCGCCCGCGCTGGCGCTCTACATCGAATACACCACGCCCCGGCCAGCCGATGCGGTTCCGGACGGTAGAAGGCCGGTGTTGAACTTCGGACTGGCCAGGCCCGACGGTACCGGCATGACCGTCGTACTGAAGGACATCACGCGGGTATTGTCCCATCGCGTGACCGCCGAGCGGCGCGTCACCGTCCTGTTCCAGCGCGGTACCGCACTCTGGCAAGCCACCATCGCGCTGGATGATTTCACCATCGTCGGCGAGCGCGAAGTGGCCAGGCTGCCGACTTCGATCTGACGCCATGGCGCCCCCGGCCAATCACCGGGCCGGCATGGCGACGCAGCAAAATTGCTATGCCACGGCATTGCATTTCGGTTACCATGCGCGCTTGGGTGCGCTCTTCCCGTTCCGGGGAAAGCGTTAAACGGGAAACCGGTGAAGCCGCCACGCGCGGCCATTCCGGTGCAGCCCCCGCTGCTGTAAGCCTGACGGATTCCGCCTGTTAGCCACTGCGATCGCTCGCGGGAAGGCGCGGATGAAGAATGACGGCGAGCCAGAATACCGGCCCAAGCAAGTCAGCACCATTCCCCGGGGTGACGGGAAGCCGCTGTCGAAGCGGCCTGCCGTCCCGGCCCCGCCTCGACCGTCTTTTCATCCTCCCGCCGGTGCTCTTATGGACCATTCGACGGGAGGATTCGAATGCATATCATGGAAGGTTTCCTGCCGCCCGCGCACGCGCTGGGCTGGTCGGCCGTCTCCGCCTGTTTCCTGGCCGCGGGCCTGCGCGCGATGGCGCGCGACCTGCGCCAGCATCCCGAACGGCGCATGCTGTTCGGCGTCGCCGCGGCATTCGCGTTCCTGCTCTCGGCACTGAAGCTGCCATCCGTCACGGGCAGCTGTTCGCATCCCACCGGCGTGGGGCTCGGCGCATTGCTGTTCGGCCCCGCCGCGATGGTGCCGGTCGGCTTCGTGGTGCTCCTGTTCCAGGCCCTGCTGCTGGCCCATGGCGGCGTGACGACGCTGGGCGCCAACATCTTCTCGATGGCCGTCGTCGGCCCGTTCGTGGCTTACGGCGTGTTCCGCGCCGCCGCCGCGCTGGGCATGTCGCGTTCCGCCGCCGTGTTCGCCGCGGCGTGCCTGGGCGACCTGGCCACGTACGCCACCACCTCGCTGCAACTGGCCTGGGCGTTTCCCGATCCGGTGGGCGGCATGGCCGCTTCGCTGGCCAGGTTCGCCGGCATCTTCGCCCTGACCCAGGTGCCTATCGCCATCAGCGAAGGGTTGCTGACGGTGCTGGTGGTGAACGCCATCGCCCGTTTCCACGGCCATGAACAGCAGGCCGCGCCGGTGTTCGCGCACCGTGGCAGGGAGCGCACATGAGGCGACAGATGAGGTTGAAGATAAAGGCGCGCACCTGGCTGGCCTGGATCGCGATCGTGCTGCTGACGGTACTGCCCTTGTGGCTGGCCGGCGGGGCCGCGTTCGGCGGCGCCGATGACCTGGCGCGCGAAGCCATCGGCACCATCGCGCCGGGCTATGCGCCGTGGTTCTCTCCCGTGTTCGAGCCGGCCAGCGGCGAGATCGCCTCGCTGCTGTTCGCATTGCAGGCTGCACTGGGCGCGGGCGTGATCGGCTACTGGCTGGGCCTGTCGGTCGGGCGCGAGCGGGCCCGCGCGGCCGCGGGAAAATCCGATGCTGGTTGAAACAGCAGCTTACGCGAGCCGCTGGCGCGGCGTTGCGCCATCGGCCAAGGCATTGTTCGCGCTGGCGGGCATCGCTGCCGCATGGATCGCCTGCCGGCCCGCCACGCTGGCGGTCCTGGCGCTGCTGCCGATGCTCGCTGCGCTGCTCGGCGCACGCGTGCCGCTGCGCACCTGGCTGGCGGTGGCACGGGCACCGCTCGGTTTCCTGCTGCTGGCCTGCGCCACCTTGCCGGTCGGCCCCGGCGTGCATGGCAACTGGCAGTGGAATGGCGCGATGGTGCCGGTGGCGGTGCACGCGGGCTTGCGGGCGCTGGCCGTGCTGGCGGCGCTGCTGGGCTTCGTGCTGACCACGCCGCTGCCCGACCTGCTGTCGCTGCTGCGCCGCCTGCGCACGCCGGAGGTGCTGCTCGACCTGATGGCGCTGTGCTACCGCATGCTGTTCGTGCTGCGCCGCGCCTGGGACGACGGTGTGGAGGCGCAGCGCGCGCGCCTGGGCTATCCCGGCTGGCGCCATGGATGGGTACAAACATGGCGTTCGACCGGCCTGCTGGCCGGCCATGTCGCCCAGCAGGTCTGGCTGCGGGCGGCTGCGCTGCAGGTGGCCGCGGATGCCCGTTCCTATACCGGCACACTGCGTTTCCTGCCCGCCGCATTCCCCCGGGCGCGGCGCCAGAACGCGCTGGCGCTGCTGGCCGGTGCGCTGCTCGTCGCGCTGGCGCTGGGAGACCGCTGGTGACGGACCATCCCGTGCTCGAACTGGCCGGCGTGGATCACGTCTATCCGGATGGCGGCACCGGCCTGCGCGGCTGCACGCTGGCGCTCGGCCGCGGCCGCCGCCACGTGCTGCTGGGCGCGAACGGTGCCGGCAAGTCGACCGTGCTGCGGCACCTGAACGGCCTGCTGCGGCCGTGTGCCGGGGAACTGCGCTGCGACGGCCAGCCCGTCGGCTACAGCCGCGCCGCACTGGCCGGGCTGCGGCGCCGTGTAGGCCTGGTCTTCCAGGACCCCGAGCGCCAGCTGTTCGCCGCCCACGTCGGCGAAGACGTCTCGTTCGGTGCGCTCAACCTGGGCCTCGACGCCGCCACCGTGGCGGCCCGTGTCGATGCCGCGCTCGATGCCGTCGGCTTGCGCGACTACGCCGGCCGCGCCGTGCATCACCTGAGTTTCGGCCAGAAGAAGCGCGTGTGCATCGCCGGCGTGCTGGCGATGGAGCCGGAAGTGCTGCTGCTCGACGAACCGATGGCGGGGCTCGATGCGCCGATGCAGGCCAGCCTGGCCGCGCTGCTGGACCGGCTTGTCGCGCGCGGCGTAACGGTACTGCTCACCACCCACGACGTCGATTTCGCCTTCGCGTGGGCCGACGATATCCATTTGCTGGCCGCCGGCCGCTGCATCGCCTCCGCACCAGCGGGGCAGCTGGCCGCGCGTGCCGACCTGCTGCAGGCCGCCGGCCATCGCGTGCCGCTGGCCTTCGCGCTGCATGCGCAACTGGCGGCGCGCGGCGTGCTGCCGCCGGCCCCGGCGCCGCGCAGCCTGCCGGCGCTGCTGGAAGCGCTACGCGCGCTGCCGGCCACCTCGACCATCCTGGAGAACACCGCATGACCATTGAAAACCCCGGCAAAGTGTGGTTCGTCGGCGCCGGCCCGGGCGATCCGGAACTCGTCACCGTCAAGGGCCGCCGGCTGCTCGGCGAAGCGGGCGCCGTGCTGTTCGCCGGCTCGCTGGTCGACCGCGCCGTGACGCTGTACGCGCCGGCGGACTGCACGATCCGCGATTCGAAGGACATGACGCTCGAAGAGATGACGGCCTGGCTGGTCGAACAGGCGGCCCTGCACCGCACGGTGGTGCGCCTGCAGACGGGCGATCCGGGCCTGTACGGCGCGCTGATCGAACTGGCCCGCCCGCTGGGCGCGGCCGGTATCGAGTGGGCCGTCGTGCCTGGTGTGTCATCGGCGATGGCCTCGATGGCCGCCGCCGGCGAATCGCTGACGCTGCCCGAAGTCACGCAGACCGTGATCCTCACGCGCGTGGCGGGGCGCACGCCGATGCCGGAAGGCGAAGACCTGGCCAGCCTGGCCGCGCACCGCACCACGCTGTGCATCTTCCTGTCGATCACGCTGCTGCACAAGGTGGAAACGGCGCTGCGCGCGGCTGGCTGGCCGGAAGATTCGCCGGTGCTGGTGGTGCACAAGGCCAGCTGGCCCGGCGAGGAAAAGATCCTGCGCGGCACGCTGGCCGACATCAAGGCGCGCTGCCGCGAGGCCGGCGTGGCCAGCCAGGCCATGATCGTGGCCAGCCCCACGCTCGGCGCGCTGCACTGGGAAACGCTGGCCCGCTCGAAATTGTACGACCCGACCTTTACCCATCGTTATAGAAAGGCAAGCGCATGAACGGACCCATCATGATGCAGCCGGCGCCGCCCGCGGCGGCCGCGCCGCTGACCGCGCAGGTGTCCCCGCAGGTAAGCGAGATTATCCTCATCGTCGGACACGGCTCGCGCGAGGATTCCGGCAACCGCGAGATCCGCGAGTTCACCGAGCAGTGGCGTGCCCGCCAGCCTGGCTGGCGCATCGAACTGTGCTTCATCGAGTTCGCGCCGCCGGAACTGAACGCCGCGCTGCTGGCCGCTGGCCGCGCTGCGCGGCGGGTGCTGGTGGTGCCGCTGATCCTGAATGCCGCAGGGCACGTGAAGATGGAAATTCCCGAGGCGATCGAGGCGGCGCGTGCGGCCTGCCCGCAGGCGGAGATCCTGCTGGCGCCGCACCTGGGCGCCAGCGACCCGGTGCTTACCGTGCTGCGCCGCCGCCTGCGGGGCGCCATGGCCACGCTCGACATGCCCGATCCCACCACCACCGGCGTGGTGCTGCTGGGCCGCGGTTCCTCGGACCGCGGCGCCAATGGCGACATGGCGAAGATGGCGCGCTGGCTGCTGGAAGAGGGCGACCATGAGCTGGTCGACCTGGCCTTTACGGGCATCACGTGGCCGCGCCTGGAAAAGGTGGTGCAGCGCCAGGTGCTGCTGGGCATGCGGCAGGTCGTCGTGCTGCCTTATTACCTGTACACGGGCACGCTGATGCAGCGCATCCACCGCCAGGTCGAGCACCTGCGCGCGCAGTATCCGCAGGTGCGCTTCGCGTGTACCGAGCATTTCGGCTTCGAGGCGGAAATCTTCGCGCTGATGGAAGAGCGGGTGGAGAACCTGCGCGCCGGCGTGCCGGACAGCCGCCTGCCATGCGACGGATGCAGCTACCGCGAGATCGCCCATGACCTGGGACACGGGCATTCGCATGCGCATACGCACGCGCCCGGGCCCGACCATGGCCATGCCCACGGGGCCGGCGATGGCCACGATCATGGACACGCACACGGGCATGAGCATGGGCATGAGCATGGCCACGACCACGGTCATGGCCATGAGCATGAGCACGGCCACGAACATCACCACGGCCACGACCACGGCAAGGCAGGGGTGCCCGCATGAGCAGCGTGAACACCGTCACCGAGCAGCTGACCCGTGCCGGCCAGGTGATCGAGCATGACAGCTTCGCCATCATCGATGCCGAAACGGGCCCGCACGCTTACACGGCCGCGCAGTGGCCGATTGTGCGGCGCATGATCCACGCGAATGCCGACTTCGATTTCAACGGCCTCACGGACTTTCATCCCGACGCCGTGGAAGCGGGCATCCGCGCCATGCTGGGGGGCGCCACACCGGTCGTGGCCGACGTGGAGATGATCTGCTCGGGCCTGTCGCAGCCGCGCCTGGCGCACTTCGGCATGGCCACGCACCAGTTCATCAGCGATGGCGACGTGATCGAGCTGGCCAGGGCCGAGGACACCACGCGCGCCGTGCAGGCGATGCGCAAGGCCCACCGCCTGGGCTTGCTGGACGGCGCCATCGTCGGCATCGGCAACGCGCCCACCGCGTTGATCGAACTGGTACGGCTGATCCGCGAGGAAAGCGTGCGGCCGGCGCTGGTGGTGGGCATGCCGGTCGGCTTCGTGTCGGCCGCCGAGTCGAAGGACATGATGGCGCAGGTGGGCGACGTGCCGTGGATCGTGATCCGCGGCCGCAAGGGTGGCTCCACGCTGGTGGTGGCGGCGCTGCACGCGCTGCTGGCGCTGGCCGAGGAACGCCAGAAGAATCCCGCGGTGGCGCGCCCGTGAAGGAAAAGGCGGCAACCGAACGGGGGACCCGTACCGGCTTCACCACCGGTGCCTGTGCCGCCGCGGCCGCGCGCGCGGCGATGCTGGGCCTGGCCACCGGCCGCGTGCCGGAAGAGGTCGAGGCCTTGCTGCCGAACGGCAGCCGGGTGGTGTTCGCGGTGCACGACGGCCGCTGCGGCGATGGCCGCGCCCACGCGATGGTGATCAAGTTCGCCGGCGACGATCCGGATTGCACGGATGGCGCGCACCTGACGGTCGACCTGCGCCTGCTGCCGGGCCAGGCCGGTGCCGTGACATGGGTGGCCGGCGACGGTGTCGGCACGGTGACGATGAAGGGCCTGGGCCTGGAAGTGGGCGGGCCGGCCATCAATCCCGTGCCGCGCAAAAATATCGCCGACAACCTGCGCGAAGCGGCGCCCGGCCTGCTGGCCGAACACGGCATCGAGGTGACGATCAGCGTGCCCGACGGCCAGGTCATGGCGAAGAAGACCACCAATGCGCGCCTGGGCATCCTGGGCGGCATCAGCATCCTGGGCACCACCGGCATCGTCAAGCCGTATTCCACGGCGGCCTGGCGCGCCAGCGTGGTGCAGGGCGTGCAGGTGGCGTCCACCGCCGGCCATGGCATGGTGGCGCTGACGACGGGCGGGCGCACCGAAACGTTCGCGATGGCCACGCTGCGCGGCGAGCGGCCGGCGCTGCCGGCCGCCTGCTTCGTGCAGATGGGCGACTTCCTCCGCTATGCGCTCGACGAAGCCGTGGCGCAGGGCATCGGCCTCGTGGTGCTGGCCGTCATGGTGGGCAAGCTGACCAAGATCGCCCAGGGCGAAACGATCACCCACGCCAACCGCAGCGAAGTCGACACCGACCTGGTGGCGGAGATCGGCCGGCGCATCGGCGCCAGCGCGGAAGATTGCGCCGCCATGGCGGCCGCCGAAACGGCGCGCTTCGGCGCCGAGCTGATGGTCGAAAGGGGCCTGGGCGAGGCATTCCACCGCGCGCTCGCGCAGGCCGCCATCGATACGCTGACGGCGCCGGACCGCTATGGCCGCGCCTTTCAACTGCGCGTGCTGGTGTGCGACTTCACGGGCGAACTGGTGGCGGACGTATGGTCGGCCCCGGCATTGCCGCGCGAACGCCCCGCCAGCGCCGGCCGCACCGGCGTCGCCCACATCGCCGATACCGAAACCTGAACTCCGGGACCTCATTCATGGACAACCGCATCGACACCGACGACAAAGACCCCAACCCCTGCCGCGTGATCGGCGTGCTCGACGATGGCGTCGCCAGCCTGAACGCCACGGCGCTGGCGCACCTGCGCAGCGCCGACGTGGTGATCGGCGGCGCCCGCACGCTGGCGCTCTTGGCGCCCGAGCTGAAAGCCGGCACCGTGTGCCACGACCTGACCGGCCGCCTGAAGGACGTGCCGGCGTGGGTGCGTGCCGCGCGCGCCGACCACCTGCAGTGCGTGGTGCTCGCCACCGGCGACCCGCTGTGCCACGGCATCGCCCCGTACCTGGCGCAGCACCTGTGCGTGCAGGCGCTCGATATCCTGCCCAACCTGTCGACGCTGCAGCTGGCCTGCGCGCGCATCGGGCTGGCCTGGCACGATGCCGCCATCGTCTCGGTGCATGCGAAGGATGCCGGCGAGTGGCGGCGCGGGGCCACGCCGGAGCACGGCCTGTACGGGCTGGCGCAGGCGCTGCGCACCCATGCGCGGCTGCTGGTGCTGACGAGCCCCGACAACAGCCCGGACCGCATCGCCCGGCTGCTGCTGGCCGAGGGCCTGGGCGACGATTTCCTGATGGCGGTGGCGGAAAACCTGCTGCAGCCGGAAGAACGCGTACTGGCCGAGCTGCCGATGGCCGATGCGGCCGGCATGCGCTTCGCCCCGCTGAACGTGGTGCTGCTGTGGCGCGTGGCGCCGGCGCCGCGGCCGGTGCGCTTCGGCCTGCCGGACACGGCGTACGTCCAGCGCCAGCCGGAGAAGGGCCTGATCACCAAGCAGGAAGTACGCGCCGTCAGCCTGGCGCGCCTGCAGCTGCGCGCGGACAGCGTGGTGTGGGACATCGGCGCCGGCTCGGGCTCGGTGGGCCTGGAGGCGGCGCGCCTGTGCCCCCACGGCCACGTGTACGCCATCGAGAAGAACGAGGCCGACCATGCGATCGCCGCGCAGAACCACGCTGCCTTCGGCGTGGCCAACTACAGCCTGCACCACGGCAAGGCGCCGGAGGGGCTGGATGCCTGGCCCGACCCGGATGCCGTGTTCATCGGCGGATCGGGCGGCGAACTGGCCGGCCTGATCGGGGGTGTGATGACGCGGCTGCGCCCCGGCGGCACGCTGGTGATGAATTTCGTCACGCTGGAGAACCTGGCCACGGCCACCGCGGCACTGGCCGCCCTGGAAGAGGGCGGCGCAGGGAATGACTTCGCATGGGACGTGGTGCAGTTGCAGGCCGCGCGCAGCAAGCCGATCCTGCACATGCACCGCATGGCGGCCGAGAACCCGGTATGGATCGTGTGCGCGCAGCGGGCCGGGAGCGCGGCATGAGCGGAACGCTGTTCGGCATCTCGCTGGGCCCCGGCGATCCGGGCCTGATCACCCGCGCCGCGTGGGCCGCGTTGGAGCGGCGCGACGCGGTCTGGGTCTACCCGGCGCGCAGCGGCAAGACGCCCAGCTATGCGCTCGATATCGTGCACCGTGCCGGCCTGGCGCCGCCGGACGAGCACGCGCTGCTGCTGTTCCCGATGACGCACGATGGCGAGAAGCTGGCGCGCGCGTGGCTGCGCGCCGCCGAGACCGTGCTGCCCTGGCTGCGGGCCGGGCGCGACGTGCTGTTCCTGGTCGAAGGCGACGCCAGCACCTATGCCACGTTCGGCCACCTGGCGCGCACCGTGCGTGCGTTGGACCCGCGCGTACCGGTCGAGATCATCGCCGGCGTGAATGCCTTCACGGCCGCCTGCGCGCTGGCCGATGTGCCGTTCGCCGAGCAGGACGACACGGTGGCGATCGTGCCGGCCGCCTATGGCGTCAGCGCGGTGGACCGGCTGCTGCCGGACTTCGACACGCTGGTGCTGATGAAGGTGAAGCCGATCCTCGATGAACTGGTCGACTGGCTGGAGCGGCGCGAGCTGCTGGCCGGCGCCCATTTCATCGAACGGGTGGGCGCGCCGGACGAGCGGCGCTTCAGCGGCGACGCCATCCTGGACCTGCGCGGCACGAAGGTCAGCTACCTGTCGCTGCTGATCGTGAAACACCCGCACCGCATCCGCGGCGAACGCATCAAGGGCTGCCTGAGGAAGGACGGCCCGCCAGTCCCACACATGGAGAACGCATGACCGATTTTGCCAGTACCGAGAGCAATGCCAGCAACGACGTCGCACCTCGCCTTTGCCTGGTGGCGATCACCAAGCACGGCGCCGCGCAGGCCGCGCGCCTGGCCGCCGACCTGCCCGAAGCCGACATCTGCGCGGCAGCGAAGTTCGCCGGCGCCTTCGCCGGCCTGCCGAACCGCATCCACCCGTATGGCGGCGCGCTGCGCGACGAGATCGGCCCGCTGTTCGCCGGCTACGACCAGCTGGTGTTCTTTGTTTCGCTGGGCGCGGTGGTGCGGCTGATCGCGCCGCACCTGCGCAGCAAGGACGAGGACCCCGGCGTGATCGTGGTCGACGACGCTGGCCAGTATGTGATCCCGGTGCTGTCCGGCCACGTGGGCGGTGCCAACGAATGGAGCGAGCGCGTGGCCGCGCTGCTCGGCGCGGTGTCGGTGCTGACCACCGCTTCCGACGTCGGCCGCACGATCCCGGTCGATATCCTCGGCCGCCACCTGGGCTGGCGCGTGGAAGCGCCGAAGATCAATGTCACGCGGGTCTCCGCCCATGTCGTCAACGGCGAACCGGTCGCCTTCGTGCAGGAAGCGGGCAGCCCGCACTGGTGGACCCGGCCCACGCCGCTGCCGGACAACATCCACCGCTTCACCTCCTTTGCCGACGTGCCGCTGGAGCGCTACGCGGCGCTGCTGTGGGTGACCCATGCCGAAGTGCCGCCCGGCCAGTGGGAAGCGCTGCACGAGCGCCTCGTCGTGTACCGCCCGCCCGTGGACGGCGCGCCGTGAGCAGCACCGTGGAAACCTATGCCGTCGGCCTCGGTTGCGACCGCGGCGTGGCGTTGCAGACCGTGCGCGAAGCCGTCCAGGCCGCGCTGCTCGCGGCCGGCGCGGTGCCCGCGCAGGTGACGGCGGCGGCGTCGATCACGCTGAAGCGGGACGAGGCCGCGCTGCTGGCCATCGCCGGGGAATACGGCTGGCCGCTGCACTTCTATGCGGCCGCGGAATTGGCCGCCGTGCCGGTGCCGCATCCGTCGGCCACGGTACTGCGCCATACGGGCACGCCGTCGGTCAGCGAAGCGGCCGCGCTGCTGGCCGCCGGGGCGGGCACGCCGATGACGGCGCTGGTCGTCGAAAAACACAAACACCGGGGCGCCGATGGCCGGCATGCCACCGTCTCGATCGCCAGGAGAACACCATGAACGATGTATCCGCAGTATCCGCAGTATCCGCAGTATCCACACTATCCGGGTTGGCCGAATCGTCCGGCTCGTCCTTGTCGTCCGGAATACGGCCGCCGGCCGCCGCCGGCAAGATCATGCTGGTGGGGATCGGCCCCGGCAGCGTGGACCACATGACCGCACGGGCCCGCGCGGCCATCGCCGAAGCCGACGTGGTGATCGGCTACGTCACCTACATCAAGCTGGTCGCCGATCTCCTCGACGGCAAGGAAATCATCCGCAAGTCGATGACCGAGGAACTCGACCGCGCCGTCAGCGCGCTGGCGTCGGCACGTGCCGGCAAGAAGGTGGCACTGATCTCGTCGGGCGACGCCGGCGTGTACGGCATGGCCGGGCCCACCTACGAAGTGCTGTTCCAGTCGGGCTGGACGCCGGACGATCCCGTGCAGGTGGAGATCGTGCCCGGCGCGTCGGCGCTGAACAGCTGCGCCGCGCTGGTGGGCGCGCCGCTGACCCACGACTTCTGCGCCATCTCGCTGTCGGACCTGCTGACGCCATGGCCGACCATCGCGCGCCGCCTCGACGCGGTGGCCATGGCCGACTTCGTGGTGGCGCTGTACAACCCGAAGAGCGGCCGCCGCACGCGCCAGATCGTCGAGGCGCAGCGGCTGTTCCTGCGCCACCGCAGGGCCGATACGCCGGTGGCGATCGTCAAGAGCGCCTACCGGCGCCGCGAGAACATCGTGTTCACCACGCTCGACCGGATGGCCGACGCGGACATCGGCATGCTCAGCACCGTCCTGATCGGCAACAGCAACACGTTCGTGCGCGACGGCCTGATGGTCACGCCGCGCGGCTATGCCAACAAGTACGATATGGAAGAAGGTGGCGCAACCCGTGCCGGCGAAAAGGCAGGCCGGTCGCTGTCGACGGGTTTGCTGGGCTGGCTCGACCAGCTGCAGGCCGAGCATGCGGCGGGCGCCACCATCGAGGCGCTGGCCGCACGCCACCGTTTGCCGGCCGACTACATCGCCGCCACGCTGGCCGAGCCGTGGGAAGACGAAGCCGTGCCGGCCGGGGAGGGCGAAGCATGAGCGATGCCGGTGAAGTAGTAAAACCGAAGATCGGCAGCTACCGGCGCCACCTGCTGGTGTGCACGGGCCCGCGCTGCAGTGCGGACGGCGCGTCGCAGGCACTGTTCGACAGCCTGGGCGACCGGCTGAAGGAGGCCGGCCTGACCACCGGCGAGCTGCGCGTCAAGCGCAGCCGCGTCGGCTGCTTCGCCGCCTGCAAGGGCGGCCCGATCGTGTGCGTGCAGCCGGACGGCACGTGGTACTACAACGTCACGCCGGAGAACATGGACCGCATCATCGGCGAGCACCTGTGCAATGGGCGGCGCGTCGACGACCTGGTGTTCCACCAGGCGGGCGAAGATTGATTCAGGCCGCTGGCCGCTTCGCCGCCACGCCCCAGGCGTTTTCGTACAGGATCTCGCCCAGGTCGCGGCGGCTGTCCCAACGCTCGGCCTGGAGCATCGGTTCCGGATAGAACTCGTCGACATGGCCCACGCACAGCAGCGCGATGGGGCGGCTGCCGTCGGGCATCCCGCACAGCGCGCGCACGTGCTCCGGATCGAACAGCGATACCCAGCCGACGCCGATGCCCTCGGCGCGTGCGGCGAGCCAGAAGTTCTGGATCGCGCAGGAGGCCGATGCCAGGTCCATGTCCGGCATGGTGCGCCGGCCGAACACGTATCTTTCGCGGCCTTCCACGAGTCCCACCACGAGCAATTCTCCGCACGCCAGGATGCCTTCCACCTTCAGGCGCATGAATTCCCCGGAGCGCTCGCCCAGTGCCTCGGCGGTGAGCACGCGCTCGGCGTCCACGTGGGCATGCAGCCGGCGCCGCAACGCGGCATCGGTGATGCGCAGGAAGCGCCACGGCTGCATGTAGCCCACGCTCGGGGCGCTGTGCGCGGCGGCGATGAAGCGCGCCAGCTGCTCCGGGTCGATCGGGTCGGGGAGGAAATGGCGCATGTCGCGGCGTTCGCGGATGGCGCGGTAGACCGCGTCGATGGCGTCGCTGTCGTACTGGTGGGGGTTGGTCATCGGAAGAACATCGCAACTGGCGGAAATGGCGACTCTAGCATGTGGTCATCGCGGCGGGAAAGGGCGGTACGGCGCGAGTCCACCCCAGAAGCAAATTCCGGGGTCAGACCCGCCGGGTCTGACCCCAGCCCTTCGCTTTTGGGGTGAACGCATGCGCTTGCAACGTGCGAAGTCCGCGCGGATCGTTTCGCCCGGCCTCACTTCTTCCCAACCGATTTCGGCAGCTCGCGCACCTGCGGGGCTTTCTCCGCCTCGGCGATCGCCGCCTTGCAGTTCGTGTCCGGCACCTTCGACACGTTCACCAGCGGCAGCACGGCCGCCAGCGGCGATACGGCGCCCAGCGCGATGGCCGCGCCGGCCTTCAGCGCCAGCGGGCCCTTGTACGGCCCCACGTCCGGGTTGGCGAACGTGCCTTTCGCATACAGCGGCGTGCGCAGCGAGAAGATGCGGGTGCCCTTGGTTTTCGGGCGCACGTCGAGGTTCAGCTGTTCCTGGGCCAGGTCCACGTAGCCGCTCACGTCGACCACCGCTTCATCCGTGTCGAGCACGAAGCGCTGCACGTTGGCGCGGCCATTGCGCACCGCCGCCTCGGCGGCCAGGCAATTCATGTTGATCTGCTTGTCGCCGAACACCTTCACGAACACCGCGTTGGCCACGTTCAGGCCGGCCAGCTCCAGGATGAACTGGCTGACCGAGCCTTCCGTCACCACGGCGTTCAGTTCGCCGTTCGAGGTCGCCAGCATCGAAGCGACCGTGTTGCCCCTGCCGGCCAGCGCCGCGTCGCCGTTGATCTCGCCGAAGCTGCCGCGCATGGATTCCAGTTTCGGGAACAGCCGGTTGATCTTCAGGTGCCGCGCCGCCACGCGGGCCTGCGCATCGATGGCCTTGTCGCGCCCGTCGAGCGAGATGTTGGACGTGACCTTGCCGCCCGCCATGCCGAAACTGAGCGGCGTGAGCTTCAGGACCTTGTCCTTCATGTGCAG
This sequence comes from Pseudoduganella albidiflava, assembly GCF_004322755.1. Lineage (NCBI taxonomy): Bacteria > Pseudomonadati > Pseudomonadota > Betaproteobacteria > Burkholderiales > Oxalobacteraceae > Pseudoduganella > Pseudoduganella albidiflava. Next base: position 4,529,988 of record NZ_CP036401.1, on the reverse strand, counting down.
GTCGGCGACCAGGTTTTCCAGCGGGATGTCGTTGGTGCGCACGATGCGCTTGCCGGTGAATTTCACGTCCGCATCGAGCGCGCCCCACTTCGCGGTATTGAACTCATTGACGGGCAGGGCCTTGCCGGCCGGCGGCGCCTTCACCTTGCCGGCCTGTTTCGTGCCGGCGCCCGTGTCTGCGCCCACGGAAGGGCCCAGGTCCGCCAGCCGCAGTTGTTGCGACGTCAGCTCGCCGCGCAGCAGCGGGCGCGGCTTGCGCTGCGAGTAGGCCAGCGTGCCGGCGATATCGCTGGCGCCCACCTTGCCGGAAAACTTCTGGTACGTGAAGGTCCACGCATTGGCGTCGTTCTTCTCGCCCAGCAGCCGGCCGTGGGTTTCATAGGGCGGCGTCGACGGCAGCAGCACGCCAGTCAGCGGATACAGGTCGGCCATGCTGGGGCCGGCCAGTTTCAGTTGCAGGTCCAGGCCGGACAGCGATTTCGGATCGCTCAGCGTGCCTTTCACGGAAATCCGGTTGCCGCCGAGATCGGCGTTCGCCTCGACCGGGAAGGTGATGTCCGAACCCGTCAGCGTCAGCACCGCGCCGGCCTTGCCGCCGCCCGTCACCGGCGCCTTGTTGTAGCGGCCGCCCAGCGTGAAGGCCAGGCCATACGGCTGGGCCCCAGGCGCGGCGGGCGTGGTATTCCCGTTGATGGATTTCGCTTGCGCGTTCAGGTCGAGGCCGATCGCTTCATCCAGGTAGCGCAGCGTGCCGCTGGCGAAGGCCAGGCGCTGGATGTCGACTTCCCACTCGGACGGGCCGTTATCCTTCAGCGTCCAGGAATTGCTGCCATCCTTGCGGCGCTGCAGCGCCACGTTCGGCTCGGCCAGGCGCAGGTCGGTGATGACGAATTCCTTGCCCAGCAGCGGCAGGATGCGGAAGCCCATGTCCACCCTTTTTGCGCTGGCCATCTGCCTGCCCACCGTGCTCCACGCCGGGTTGCGCATGCGGATATCCTCGGCGCTCACATACGGCCGCGGCACATAGCGGCGCCAGCCCGTTTCGCTGTCGAGGCCGCGATGGAATTTCACGTCCAGGTTGCCCTGGATGGCGAATTCGCGCCCCGTGGTCTCGGACACCTTGCGGTTGATGTAGGGCTTGAGCATGTTCCAGTCGAACAAGGCGAACAGGATCAGCAATCCCACGATTGCCGCGAGAATGGCGCCGCCGATCTTGACGGCCCTGGAGTTTTTTTTCATGTCAGTCGCCACCTGGTTGAGCGGCGCCGCGGCGGCCGAAATCCGCTTTGTACGCCAGAAAACACAAGCCTACCGCCAGCCGCATGCCTTGTTTGTTAGACACACAACCAAGTGTGCATATTCGCCATGCCCGCTTGCCAACTGTGTGAGATGCAGCCTACAAACCGGGGTAAAAATACGCGAATTCTCACCAATTGCTGGACACGCTTTTGCAAGTAACGGTACTGTTGCCTTGCGTCACTTCCTATCTAGCGAGCCCGTCATGCGCCACTTATCCATCAAGCAAGCCTTCATAGCAACCTTCCTTCTGACCCTGTTGCTGGCGGCTGCGACGCTGTGGGCGCTGCTGCGCGTTTCCGACAAACAGGCCTCGGCCACGGCGGCCAGCCAGGCCCGCTACCAGTCCTACCTGCTGGCCGACGAACTGCGGCAAAGCTCCGACGACCTGACGCGCCTGGCGCGCACCTACGTGGTGTCCGGCGATGCGTCGTACGAGCGGCAATACATGGAGATCCTCGACATCCGCAACGGCAGCAAGCCGCGGCCGGAAAACTACGAGCGCATCTACTGGGACTTCGTGGCCGGCGGCCTGCCGGTTCCGCCGACGTCAGGGAAGACCGTCTCGCTGCAGGACCTGATGAAGCAGGCCGGCTTCACCGAGCAGGAGTTCGGCAAGCTGCGGCAAGCCCAGGCCAATTCCGATGGCCTGGTCAAGACCGAAGTGATCGCGATGAATGCCGTGAAGGGCCGCTTCGACGATGGCAAGGGCGGTTTCACGCGCGAAGGCGAGCCGGACATGGAGATGGCGCGCCGCATCATGCACGACACCACCTACCACCAGAACAAGGCGCGCATCATGCAGCCCCTGAATGAATTCCTGGCCATGCTCGATGCCCGCACGTCGGCATCGGTGGCCCAGGCGGAAAGCGAAACGCGCACCGCTTTCGCCATGGCGGTGGTGCTGCTGGCCCTGTCGGTGGGCGGCACCGTGCTGTGCCTGCTGCTGGTGTACCGCTATATCGCACGCAACCTGGCCAGCGCCACGGCCACCGCCGCGCGGATCGCGCAGGGCGACCTGACCGAGGAGATCCCCGTCGCGCACGACGATGAAGTGGGTATCCTGATGCGCGCCATCGCCACCATCAACGGCAACCTGGCCGGCATGATCGGCCAGATCCACGCCAGCACCGATGAAATGGCGGTGGCCACCGGCGAGATCGCGCGCGGCAATGCCGACCTGTCGGCCCGTACCGAATCGCAGGCCAGCTCGCTGCAGGAAACCGCCAGCTCGATGGAATCGCTGACCCACGCGGTGCAGCGCAACGCCAACGACGCCGGCGAGGCGAACCGGCTTGCCGCCAACGCCTCGGCCATTGCCGCACAAGGTGGCGAGGTGGTGTCGAAGGTGGTCGGCACGATGGGCGCGATCCGCGAAAGCTCCACGCGCATCGGCAACATCACCAGCGTGATCGACGGCATTGCCTTCCAGACCAATATCCTGGCGCTGAATGCGGCGGTGGAAGCGGCCCGCGCGGGCGAACAGGGCCGCGGTTTCGCCGTGGTGGCCTCCGAAGTGCGCAACCTGGCGCAGCGCAGCGCCGCGGCGGCGCGCGAGATCAAGGAACTGATCGGCGATTCGGCGGGCACGGTGGAGCAGGGCGCGCGCATGGTCGACGAGGCGGGCAAGACGATGGGGCAGGTGGTTGATGCGGTGCGCCAGCTGGAAAGCATCATGGCCGGCATCACCAGCGCCAGCGCCGAGCAGAGCACGGGCATCCAGGAAATCAGCCGCGCCGTCACGATGATGGACGATATCACCCAGCAGAACGCAGCCCTCGTCGAACAGGCCGCGGCCGCCGCCGAAAGCCTGCGCCAGCAGGCGGCCGGCCTGTCGCAGGCGGTCGGCAGCTTCCAGCTGCGCGAGATCCCTGCGGCGCGCCCGAGGGGAGCCGGTCAGCGCGACCTGCTGCTGGCGCACTGACCGGTTCGGCCCCGCTACCTCAGCGCGCGATACTGCGGTCCAGGAACGCCAGCATGGCCGCGCCGATCTCCGCGCCATGCGTCTCGATGGCGAAGTGGCCCGAATCGACGAAGCGCACCTCGGCTTTGCCGTTATCGCGCCGGAATGCTTCGGCGCCGGCCGGGAGGAAGAACGGATCGTTGCGGCCCCAGATCGCCAGCATGGGCGGCTGGTAGCGCCGCAGGAAGGCGTGCAGCTGCGGGTAGTGCGCGATGTTGCTGCCATAGTCGACCAGCAAGTCCATCTGCGCGTCGACGCCGATGCGCTCGATCGCCGCGTGGGCCAGTTGCCAGGTTTCCGGCGCGACCAGCGACACATCCTTCACTCCCTCCACGTACTGCCAGCGCAGCAGGTCCAGCGTGTTGAAAGCGCGCAGGGCTTCGCGGTTGGCCGGCGTCGGCTCGGCCCAGGCCCGGCGCATGGGCGCCCAGCCCTTGCTCAGTCCCTCCTCATAGCCATTGCCGTTCTGGCTCACGATCGCGGTGATCCGTTCCGGGTTGCTCACCGCCAGGCGCCAGCCGACCGGGGCGCCGTAGTCGAACACGTAGATGGCGTAGCGCTCCAGGCCCCTGGCGCGGGTGAACGCGTCGATCACCGCGGCCAGGTTGTCGAATGTCCAGGCAAATCCCTCCGGCACGCTGGTCTGCCCGAAGCCCGGCAGGTCCGGCGCGATCACGTGGTAGCGGCCGGCCAGTTGCGGGATCAGTGCGCGGAACATGTACGAGGAAGCGCCGAAGCCGTGCAACAGCAGCACGGCCGGGGCATCCGGCGCGCCGGCCTCGCGGTAGAACAGGTCGACACCGTCGACTTCCATGGTGCGGTAATGGACTTGCGTGGCGCCTGGCACGGTAGTGACTTCGTCATTGGCGGTCGGGGCATTCATGGTTTCTCCTTGTCGGGCAGGGCCGGGTGGGTTGAATAACCTGTATAATTCAATTTATTGGGTTACGTGAGACGGAGTGTGCTCCGCTTCTGATAACCTGTCAAATTAATTTTAAGAGGTTACTCGATGACGAATGCCGACACCGGCCGCACCGTTGATCCAGCCGGGCCGCCGCTGCTGGCCGATCACCTGGCACTGGACCTGCTCAATACCGAAGCCCGCGCCGATGGCGCAGCCGTCGAGTTCTGGCACACGGGCGACGACGTGCTGCGCTGGCTGGCGCGGCAGGGCATCGTTCCGGCGCCGGGCGCCCCGGTCGATCCGGCCGCGCTGCTGGCGCAGGCACGCGCGTTGCGCGCGCTGGCGCGCGAACTGGTCGGCCGGCACAAGGAAGGCAAGCCGGCCGATGCTGGCGCCTTGAACGCCTACCTGCACGCCTATCTCAGCGCGCCGCACCTGGCGCGGGACCGCGAAGGCCGGCTGGTACTGGGCCGCGTGCCGCGCGGCGACACCATCGCGGCGCTGCTGGGCCCCGTGGCCGAGGCGGTGGCGCAACTGCTGGCGGACGGCGACTTCGCCCTGGTCCGGCAATGCGAGCACCCGGACTGCGTGCTGTGGTTCTACGACCGCACCAAGGCGCACAAGCGCCGCTGGTGCAGCATGGCGCTGTGCGGCAACCGCCACAAGGCAGCCCAGTTCAGGAAGAAAGCCAGCCAGGGGGCCGCCGCATGAGTACAGCCACAAGCGTAACCACGAGCACGGACCTGGGCACACTCGCGCTGGGCCCGCTGGTGTTCTCCACCCACGTGCTGCTCGTATTGCTGGCCATCCTGCTGGCGACCGGCGTGGCGGGCTGGTTCCACCGCCGGCGCGGCGTGGATGCCGGCCCGCTGGTGTGGAAAATGATCATTGCCGGCTTTGTCTGCGCGCGGCTGGTGTTCGTGTTGAAGCACCGCGACATCTATGCCGCCGCGCCATGGACCGCGTTCGACATCCGCGATGGCGGCTTCGAACCGGCGCTCGGCCTGGTCGCCGCCTGCGTCATCGGCGCGGAGGTGGCAAGGCGCAGCGACGCCTTGCGGCGCCCGCTGCTGGCATCGGTGCTGGCCGGGCTGGCGCTGTGGGGCGGCGGCACGCTGGCGCTGCAGGCCATGGCGCCGGCACATGCGCCGCTGCCCGACGTCACGGTGCGCCAGCTCGACGGCACCGAGATCGCCCTGGCGCGCTTTGCCGGCAAGCCGCTGGTGGTGAACCTGTGGGCCACGTGGTGCCCGCCATGCCGGCGCGAAATGCCGGCGCTGCACGCCGCGCAGGCGGCCAATCCGGACATCGCCTTCGTGTTCGTCAACCAGCGCGAATCGGCCGACACGGTGCGGCGTTTCCTGGCGGGCCAGGGTCTGCGCTTGCAGAACGTGGTCACCGATCCGGCCGGGCGGCTGGCCACCGCCACCGGCTCGGCGGCCTATCCCACCACGCTGTTCTACGACGGTGCCGGGCGGCTGGTGCTGCGCCACGCCGGCGAGCTGTCGGCGGCCACGCTGCGCGACAAGCTGGAACGGATCCGCTGAGCTCTTCCATGGCCGCCGCCGGACCGGTGGCGCGGCCCGCTCCCGTGCGCTTGCGGCTTGCAAGCCGTGCGCGTATCCTTCACCCATCCACGGTCGAGGTTTTAGCCCCGACGGGACCGGGGCGCGCAAGCAAGGCACACGTGCCAACGTGGCAGATGTGGCAGATGTGGCAGATGTGGCAAAACCCGGCACAGGCGGAACAAGCGGCACAGGCGGCAAACGTGCATGGACAGTAGCTGCCACAGGGAGAATGGATGGACGGGTCAAAGAGCATTGCGCTCGCGTCGCGCGCCCTGCGCACGACACGGGCCGCGGCCCTGCCGATTTTCGCCTGGCCCTTCTTCGGGCTGGTCGTTGCCTGCACCTGCTGGATCTACCTCATCCAGGTGCTCGACGCGGAACGCCTGCAGTTCGAACGCGGTGCCTACGACGCGGCAAGCCGCGTCGCCGCCAGCCAGGCGGCCCAGCTGTCGCGCGACCTGACGATGATCGACCAGGTCCTGGTGCTGGTGGGCTCGCACTGGCAGGCCGTCGGCGGCAAGCCCGAGCAGGGAGCGCTCGATGAAGTGGTCGGGCCCGACAAGGCCATCCTCAACATTTCCGTGGTCAGTCCCGCAGGGGAGATGCTGTTCACCAACAGTCCGTCGGCCTGGTCGCAGGAAGAGCTGGCCAACCTCGTGCGCCAGCCGTTCTTCGTCGAGCAGAATCGCAATCCGGCGGACACGATGTACATCGGCCCGCCCCGCAGGATGGCGGGGCAGGACCGCCCCTTCACCCGCTTTTCGCGCAAGATCCTCGACGCCAGCGGCAGCCTGGCCGGCATGGTCGTTGTCGCGCTCGACAGCGATGCGCTGATTCCGGCGTACGACAGCAGCGTGCTTGGCAGGTACGGCTTCGTCACGTCGGTCGGGCTCGACGGCATGGCCAGGGCGTTCCGGGCCGGTGGCGGTGCCCGGCAGTTCGCGCCGTTTCCGCCATCGCTGCGCTTTGCGCTGGATACCCCGCAAGGCGAGATGCATGTGTCGGGCAGGGATTTCGGCGATAGCGTCAGCCGGTTCGTATCGTGGCGGCGGGTGGATGGCTTTCCGGTCGTGATGGTGGCGGCCGCCGACCAGTCCGATACGCTGGCGGCCCTGAACGAGCGCCGCAGCGCCTCGCTGCGCGTGGCCGCGGGCGCCAACCTCGTGCTGGCCGTGTTCGTGATCATCGCCACGATGATGTCGACCCGTTTCCACCGCGAGCGCCGCCAGCTCGAACTGTCCCAGGCCGCCTACCGCAAGGCAACGGAAGGCGGCACGGAAGGGTTCTTCATCTGCCAGCCGGTGCATGGCACGGGCAGCGTCATCAAGGATTACTGCGTGGTCGATTGCAACGAGCGTGGCGCCGGCTTCCTCGGCTCGTCCAGGCAGGCGGTGACTGGCGCGCACCTGGGCGGCCTGCGCGGCGGCCTGGCCACGGGACCGTTCAAGCAATTGCTCGACAAGGCTTTCCGGCTGGGTTCGGCGGACGACGATTTCCTGCTCGACGCAGGCAGCCGCCAGGAAGCGCAGCAGTTGCGCGTGGGCGTGGTCAGGTCGGATGGCGTGCTGGCCATTACCGTGCGCGACGTCACGCTGGAAAAGTCGCACCTGGCGGACCTGGAACGGCGCGGCAATGAGGACACGCTGACCGGCCTGCCGAACCGGGCCTGGATCCGCGCGCACCTGCCGGCCATGCTGGAGCGGGCCGACAAGGCCGGCGCCAAGGTGGCCGTGCTGTTCGTCGACCTCGATGGCTTCAAGCTCGTCAACGACACCTTCGGGCATGGCGCCGGCGACGAGGTGCTGCAGCACGTGGGCCGGCGCCTGAAGGTATCGGTGCGGCCGATGGACCACGTGGTGCGCCTCGGCGGCGACGAATTCGTCGTCGTGCTGGAACTGGCCGGCAGCCAGGCGGAGGCCGAGCAGGTGGCCGAACGCATCCTGCACGCGTTCCATGCGCCGTTCTCCACGTCGAAGGGTACCGCGTCGGTCGGCACGTCGATCGGCATCAGCCTGTACCCGGTGGATGCGAAGGACATGGAGACCCTGTACCAGCATGCCGACCTGGCGATGTACCAGGCGAAAACCTCGGGCAAGAACCGCTATCACCTGTTCAACCCGGCGTTCTACGAGGCGATGCGCCTGCGCACCCGGCGCGAGAAGGAATTGCGCGCCGCCATCGCGGAAAACCAGTTCGTCATGCATTACCAGGCGCGGGTGGACTGCAAGAGCGGCAAGGTGACGAGCCTGGAAGCGCTGGTGCGGTGGAACCACCCGGCCGAAGGCTTGCTGGGGCCGGACGAATTCATCGGCCTGGCCGAGGAAACCGGGCTGATCCTGAACCTGGGCGAACTGGTGATCGACCTGGTCTGCACCCAGATCGCCCAATGGGAACATGGCGTCTACGGCGGCGTGCCGGTGTCCATCAATGTGTCGAGCCGGCAGTTCAACGAACGCGACATCCGCGAAAGCATCGCCAGTGCGCTGGCCCGGCACGCCATCGATGCCTCGTCCGTCGAGATCGAGCTCACCGAGTCGTCGATGGTGGTCGACCCGGTGCGCACGGCCGACAACCTGCAAGCCATCCACGCGCTCGGCGTGAAACTGCTGGTCGACGATTTCGGCACCGGCTACTCGTCGCTGTCCATGCTGCACAACATGTCGTTCGACGTGCTGAAAGTCGACAAGTCGTTCACCAGCCGGCTGGGCGTGGATGAAAACGGCGAAGTGTTCTTCCGCGCCATCATCACGATGGCCCATTCGCTGGGCATGCGCGTGGTGGCCGAGGGCGTCGAGACGGCCGAGCAGGCGCGCATCCTCGAAGCGCTGCAGTGCGATGAACTGCAGGGGTTCTACCTGTTCCGGCCGGTGCCGGCGGAACAGCTGCCCGACAGCCTGGAATTGCAGGCGAACGCGGTACCGGCAACCTGAAGCCGGCAACCTGAAGTCACCGACCTGAAGTCACCGAGCTTAAGTCACCGAGCTTAAGTCACCGAGCTTAAGTCACCGAGCTTAAGTCACCGGACATGCCGCTTGACTTCGAGCGCGCTCGAAGTCTTAGCCTGTGGACGTGCGTGACCCCATGCACCCGCGCCCGGCGGCGCGGACAACCACGGCTTCGAGGGAAGGGCAACAACCATGGTGAACACGACGACAGCGATCTCGGCGGGATTGATGGTGGCAAGCGCACTGGCCGGAGCACCGGCCACGGCGGCGGAGAACGATGCGCGACGGGCGCGGGGCGAGGCGGCGCTGGCCAAGATCACCGGCGCGGAAGGGCGCACGGTGGTGGAAACGATCCGGCGCACGTCGCCGGAACTGGGCGACTGGATCGTCGATTTCGCCTATGGCGATGTGTTTTCGCGCCCCGGGGTGTCGCTGTGCACGCGGGAGCTGGCCACCGTGGCGGCCCTGACCGCGCTCGGCAATGCCCAGCCGCAGTTGAAGGTGCATGTCGAAGGCGCGCTGAACGTGGGTTGCAAGCCCGATGAGATCGTTGAAATCATCATGCAGATGGCCGTCTACGCGGGCTTTCCCAGTGCCTTGAACGGTATCGCCGCGGCCAGGGAAGTGTTCGAGAAGAAGGGCGTGCAGACATCCGCGATGAAGGCTGCGACGGACGCGGCGCAGCCGGCCGCTGCCCCGGGCCGCTGAAGCGCCGCGCCGACGCTTGGGCCGATGCATGGGCCGATACTTCTGGCGATGCTGGTGGCGATGCTCGTGCCAATGCTTGTGCCGATGCTTGTGCCCGAGCTCCACTGGTCATACAGTAGCGGGGCAGCAGCCCATCCACTTTCCCGTGAGCGCGCATGGAACCACACCTCTCCATCGATGAAGTTGCCCAACGCACCGGCCTGACCGCGCATACGCTGCGCTACTACGAACGCATCGGCCTGATCGCCCCCGTGCGCCGGGCCGGCGGCGGCCAGCGGCGCTACGCGGCGGCCGACCTGGCCTGGATCGAATTCCTGCTGCGGCTGCGCACCACGCGCATGCCGGTCAGCAAGATGCGTGCGTTCGCCAGGCTGCGCGCGGCCGGTGAATCGACCATCCCGGAGCGCCGCGCGATGCTGGAAGCGCACCTTGCCGAGGTGCTCGCGGACATCGACGCGATGCGCGGGGCGGCCGGGGTCTTGCGGGAAAAGATCGGTTTCTACCGGAATGCGGAGGAGGTGGCCGTGGAGCCGGCCTGCGGCGCCAGTGCCAGCGCCAGTGCCAGTGGCAGCGCCGGGCTCGCGGCCGATGCCGGCAGGGTGCTGGCGAAGAATGCCTGACAGTGCTTGGATAAGCCCACCCCAAGTGCAAATTCCGGGGTCAGACCCGCCGGGGTGAAGCAGGGGTTTCGCGAAGCATGCTTCGCGCCTGCGGAACGGTGCTGGCATGCAGGCCAGCACTCCCTCCTGACCCCAGCCCTTCGCTGTTGGGGTGAATGCATGCGCTCCAATCTGTCGGATAACGCTTAACTTAGCGGCACTACTGCCTTGCGGAGCCTGCGCCGGCGTTCGCTCCCTTACTTGCGCTTGGCTTCGCCGATCGGGCTGCCGTTCATGCGCACCACGAGCGCCGTGGCGTGGCCGCTGGCATCCGCCATGAACTCGACCTCGGCATTGTTTTCCTTGACGAGGAAAGTGTGCGGCTTGTCCAGCGGATGCAGCACCAGGTTCTTGCCTTCGTACGCCACGGTCAGGTCGTTGCCCGCGCGCGAGAACGCCAGTGGCGGCATGCCCTGGCCGGTGAACTCGCCGACATAGCGTTCGATCTGTGCCGCGGTCAGCGCGCTCTTGGCGGCCGCGGTGGCCGGCGCCGCGCCGAACGGCTGGTGGTCATAGCTGACCGCGCGCGACAGTTCCCATGTGCCCGGGCTCTTCTGCAGCCACACGTGCGAATAGCGTGCCTTGCCCTCCGTCGCTTCCGCGGCCGTGCCGCGCTTGATGTGGAAAGTGTGGGTGCCGCTGACCAGCGCGCCGTACACCTGGGCGCCCTGCTTGAGCAGGAAGACCTGGGACTCGCCGGCCTGGCGGCGCGTCTTCTCCTGCGGATTGCCGCAAATGTTGTTGCGCACGGCCGCGCCCAGGCTGTCCTTGCCCTTCAGCGCGCCACCCATGTCATGGTAGAACTCGACGTCGCCGGCCAGTCGGCTGGCGATCGTCGCGTGGTCGCAGGCGTTATAGGCTTGCCAGAACGCCGCTTCGGCCGCTTCCACCTGGGATTGGGGAGTGGCCTGGGCGGCGGCGAACAGGGGTGCCGCGGCCAGCAGGGAAAACATGAAGGTGCGCGCGGAAGTTTTATACGTCATTGAATTGTCTCCTGTTTTTTGGTCGTTCATCATACCTGCGAGACTGGACTTTTTGGCAACTCCCCGATGTAATTCTCAGCCCGCTGATTCAACCTGCTTATTCACCCTGAACCCCGTCAATTGTCTCGGATTGTCATGAAATGTGCCTAAACGTAATGGACGTTATTAATATCTTCTCGACAATTGACGATATAACATCACGTCGGATTTAATCCCTCCCTACTCGCCTGAGGTCGGCGAGGAAAACACTGCGGAGAATGAATACGCCCCCCTTCCTCGATTGCGCGAACCATTCGCGTGAATCGGTACAGGGCATGCGCATTCAGCGACGCCACCAGAGATCGATTAATCCTTATTGGCCCGGCCGCCGATCGGTACCGGCGCAGGCCGCATCCAGAACACATCATCAGGGAGATGAATAAACATGACCTCGAATATCACGCCCGGCGCAGCCGCATTGAATCCGGTACCGCTGCTGGCCAGCACGGACGGCAACGATTCGATTCCCGGCAGCATTGGCGCGGACAGCCTGTCCGGCCTGGGCGGCAATGACACCATCCGGGGCCAGATCGGCAACGATACGATACTGGGCGGTACCGGTGCGGACCTGCTGTATGGCGACGCCGACCACGACAGCATCGCCGGCGACAGCGGGAATGACCGCCTGAACGGCGGCACGGGCGACGATGTCATGACGGGCGGCACCGGCGACGACGACCTGTACGGCGAAGCTGGCGCGGACCGGCTCGATGGCGGCGCGGGCAAGGATTACCTGGCGGGCGCCGCGGGCGCGGACGTGTACCTGTTCGGCAAGGGCAGTGGCGTGGATACGGTCTACAACTACGACAGCGATGCCGTCGGCGTGAACGCCGACAAGGTGCTGCTCGGTGCCGGCATCGCCACCACCGGCGTGACACTGCTGCGCTCGTACGGCGACCTGGTGCTGAAGATCAACGGCACCGGCGACCAGCTGACGGTCCAGGGCTATTTCAGCGGCGACGGCGCCACCGCGTCGGCCGTCGAAACCATCCAGTTCGCCGATGGCACCACGTGGGACGTGGCGGCCGTGAAGAGCAGGGTGCTGGCCGCCACGGCCGGTGCCGACACGATCGTCGGCTTCGCCGGCGCCGACAGCGTGGCCGGCCTGGACGGCAGCGACAACATCCAGGGCCAGGGCGGCGACGACACCGTGGCCGGCGGCACCGGGGCCGATACGCTGTATGGCGACGATGGCAACGACACCCTTGGCGGCGATGCCGGCAACGACCGCGCCCAGGGTGGCGCCGGCGACGATGCCGTTGCCGGCGGCAGCGGCGACGATGAACTGTACGGCGAAGCGGGCGCGGACCGGCTCGATGGCGGGACCGGCAAGGATTACCTGGCCGGCGGCACGGGCGCCGATGTGTACGTGTTCGGCAAGGGCAGCGGCCAGGATACCGTCTACAACCACGACGGCGACGCGGTGGGCGCCAATGCCGACAAGGTGCTGCTCGGCACCGGCATCACCACGGCCGGCGTGAAGCTGCTGCGCTCGAATAGCGACCTGGTGCTGAAGCTCAACGGCACGAACGACCAGCTGACGATCCAGAACTATTTCACCACCGACGGCTCCACGGCGTCGGCGGTGGAAACGATCGAGTTCGCCGATGGCACCAGCTGGGACACGGCCATGGTGAAGAGCAAGGTGCTGGCCGGCACGGCCAGCCACGATGCGATCACCGGCTACGGCACGGCGGACAGCCTGTCCGGCCTGGACGGCAACGACGGCGTCCAGGGCAACGGCGGCAACGATACGGTCGCCGGCGGCAACGGTGCCGACACGGTGTACGGCGACGAAGGCAACGACAGCCTGGGCGGCGACGCCGGCAACGACCGTGGCTGGGGTGGCGGCGGCAACGACACGCTGGCCGGCGGCACCGGGGACGACGAGCTGTACGGTGACGCGGGTGGCGACCGCCTCGATGGCGGCGCGGGCAAGGATTACCTGGCCGGCGGCACGGGTGCCGACGTGTACCTGTTCGGCAAGGGCAGCGGCCAGGATACCGTCTACAACTACGACAGCGATGCGCTGGGCACGGATGCCGACAAGGTACTGCTCGGTACCGGCGTCACCCCGGCCGGCGTCACGCTGCTGCGTTCGTCCAGTGACCTGGTGCTCAAGCTCAACGGCACCGACGACCAGCTGACGATCCAGGGTTACTTCACCAGCGAAGGCACCACGGCGTCGGCGGTGGAAACGATCCAGTTCGCCGACGGCACTGCCTGGGATGTGGCGGCGGTCAAGGCACGGCTGACCACGCCGGCCGTCATCCCGTCGAAGACACTCTCCGGCACGGCGGCGGGGGACACCCTGACCGGCGGCGGCGGCAACGACTCGCTGTACAGCTACGCCGGCGGCGACCGCCTCGATGGCGGGGCGGGCAACGACCTCCTGGACGGTGGCGCGGGCAGCGATACCTACCTGTTCGGGGTGGGCTCGGGCAGGGATACGATCAGCTCGCACGACATCACGGCGGGCAAGGTCGACACGATCCAGCTGGGCACCGGCGTGTCGGCCGCGAACGTGACGGCCTCGCGTGACGGCTGGAGCCTGGTCTTGAAGATCAATGGCACGACCGACGAGCTGCGCGTCACCAATTACTTCCACGGCGACGGCGCGGGCGGTTACCAGGTCGAACGGATCAAGTTCGCCGATGGCACCAGCTGGGACGTGGCGACGGTGAAGGCCAGGGTACAGGTCGCGACAGCCGGGACGGAGGTGCTCTACGGCTATGCGGTGGCCGACGTGCTGGCGGGCCTGGGCGGCAACGACACGCTGTACGGCGCGGCCGGCAACGACAAGCTCGATGGCGGCGCGGACAACGACACGCTGTACGGCGAGGACGGCGACGACAGCCTGGCCGGCGGCGCCCACGACGACCGCCTGGACGGCGGCATCGGCAACGACACGCTGCAGGGCGGCACCGACCGCGACACGCTGTATGGCAACACCGGCAACGACCAGCTCGACGGCGGCGCTGGCGACGATGCGCTCGACGGCGGCACCGGCAACGACACCTACCTGTTCGGCTGGGGCGCGGGCCGCGATACGATCAGCGCCTACGACGCCACCGCGGGCAAGGTGGATGCGATCCAGCTGGGCACGGGCATCCTCGCGACCAACGTGACGCTCACCCGCGACAATTCGTCGCTGGTGCTGTCGCTGAACGGCACCGGCGACGAGCTGCGGGTCGCCAGCTACTTCAGCGCCGACGCCACGGGTGGCTACCAGGTCGAGCAGATCAGGTTCGCCGACGGCACCATCTGGAATATCGCGGCCGTGAAGGCGAAGGTGCAGGTGGCCACGGCCGGGAACGACGTGCGCCATGGTTACGCGACGGGCGACGTGCTGGCCGGCCTGGGTGGCGCCGACACGCTGTACGGGGCCGCCGGCAACGACAAGCTCGATGGCGGCGCGGACAACGACACGCTGTACGGCGAGGACGGCGACGACAGCCTGGTGGGCGGCGCCCACGACGACCGGCTCGACGGCGGCAACGGCAACGACACGCTGCAGGGCGGCACCGACCGCGACTCGCTGTACGGCTATGCCGGCAACGACCAGCTCGACGGTGGCGCGGGCGACGATGCGCTCGACGGTGGCACGGGCAACGATACCTACCTGTTCGGCTGGGGCGCCGGCAGGGACACGATCTCCTCCTACGACGGCACGGCGGGCAAGATCGACGCGATCCAGTTGGGCGCCGGCATCGCCACCACGAACGTGGCGCTCACGCGCGACGGCACGGCGCTGGTGCTGGCGCTGAACGGCACCGGCGAAGAGCTGCGCGTTGCCAGCTACTTCAGCGCGGACGCCACGGGTGGCTACCAGGTCGAGCAGATCAGGTTCGCCGACGGCACGATCTGGGACGTGGCGACCGTGAAGGCGAAAGTGCAGCTTGCCACGGCCGGGAACGACGTGCGCCACGGTTACGCGACGGACGATGTGCTGTCGGGCCTGGGCGGCGACGACATGCTGTACGGCGGCGCCGGGAACGACAAGCTCGACGGTGGAACGGACGTCGACACGCTGTACGGCGAAGAGGGCAACGACACCCTCGATGGCGGTGCCCATGCCGACTACCTCGCCGGCGGCAACGGCGACGACCTGTATCTCGTCGGCGACAGCGCCGACCGGGCAATCGAGTACACCGGCGGCGGCAGCGACACGGTGCAGAGTAGCGCCAGCTTCGTGCTGGAAGCGAACGTGGAAACCCTGCTGCTGGCCGGCAGCGCGGCAATCAACGGCACCGGCAGCGCGCAAGCCAACACGATCACGGGCAACGCCGCCGCCAACGTGATCACGGGCGGGGGCGGCGCCGACATGCTCAAGGGCGGCGGCGGCAACGATACGTTCGACTTCAATGCGCTGGCCGATTCGGGCATTACGGCCAGCACCTGGGACGTCATCGGCGACTTCGTGCGCGGTGCGGACAAGGTCGACCTGGCCACGCTCGACGCCAACACGGCGACCACCGGCAACGAAGCGTTCACCGGCTTCATCGCCAGCGCTGCCGCATTCACCCAGGCAGGGCAGCTGCGCTTCGCCGACGGTGTGCTCTACGGGAACACCAATGCCGACAGCGCGGCGGAGTTCGCGATCCGGCTGGTCGGCATCACGGAGTTCAATGCGGGCGACGTGGTGATGTAACAGACCCGGCACCCCGCCAGGCGAGCCGTTCCACGACGGCTCGCCTGGCGTCCGGTCGATGCCGGACATTATTGCCGCGCACGGTTGCCGCGCACCGTTGCCGCGACGCTTCATGCCCCGTATAATGAGTACACACTCATTCATCTAGCCGATCCGTGGCCCGACCCAAGAGCGAAGAAAAACGCCTTCAACTGCTGCACGCGGCCGCCGAAGCCGTGGCGCAGCGGGGCGTCGGCGCGCCGACGGCCATGATCTCGGCCATGGCCGGCGTGGCCGAAGGCACGCTGTTCCGATATTTCCCCACCAAGGAAGCACTGCTGAACGAGCTGTACCTGCATCTGTTCGGCCACATGTGCGCGGCCCTGGCGGAAGCGCTCGATCCCGCGCAGCCGCTGGTCCAGCGCGCCCGCCAGCAGTGGAACGCCTACATCGACTGGGGCCTGGCGCATCCGTCATGGATCAGGGCCATCAACCAGCTGGCCGTGACCGATATCCTGACGCCGCAGACGCGCGCGGCCGAACTGTCGCTGTTCCCGGACCTGGGCCTGGTGGAAGCCACCAGCATGAACAGCGGACTGTTCCAGGACCTGCATCCCGCCTTCGACGATGCCATCATCATCGCGATCGCCGATGCCACGCTGGACTTCGCCACGCGCGAACCGGCGCGCGCCGCCGAGTACAAGCTCAGCGGCTTCAACGCCTACGCGCGCATTTTCCTGCCGTCCTCTTGACCCTTTGCCATTTAAATGAGTGAGTAGTCACCAATATATATGGAATGAAGCTGTGCGGAAGTGGAAGCTGTACTGGAGTGGAAGCTGTACTGGAGTGGAAGCTGTACGGGAAGGAAACTGTACGGTATCAACGCGCCGCGGTGGAGTTGCCGCGGGGCTGGCATGGATACGAAGGGACTGAAACATGACTGAACGATCGGCCAGCGCCGGGGAAGCGCCGGTGCGCTGCGATTCCCGCGACATGGAAGCCGCCGGTGCCACCGGCCCGCTGCCGGCCCGCCTGCACATGGCCGGGCCGGCGGCGGGCAAGCGCGACACGCTGGTGGTGTTCTTCCACGGCGGCGGCTTCGTCGGCGGCTCGATCGACGAGGCCGACGAGTTCCTGCGCCAGCTTGTCATGGCCGATCCCCGGCAGGTGGCGCTGGCGGCCGGCTACACGCTGGCATGTGCCAGCCCGTTCCCGGCCGCGGTGGAAGACGCCCATGCGGTGTTGCTGTGGGCGAAGAAGAACAAGGCGAAGCTGGCCTGGAACGGCAAGCGGCTCATCGTGGCCGGCATCGAGGCCGGCGCCAACCTGGCCGCCGTGGTGTCGCTGGTGGCGCGCGACCGCGGCGGGCCGGCCCTGGCCGGGCAGGTACTGATCATGCCGATGCTCGACCCGGGGCTGTCGACATGCTCGATGCGCACCATGCCGGCCTGCCTAGACAAGGCCACCGTGGTCGACGACGTGGCGCGCACCTGCGCAGAAGGCTATCGAGCCTACCTGCCCAATGCCGCCGACCGCACACACCCCTACGCGTCGCCATTGCAATCGTCGCGCCTGAAGAACCTGCCGCCGGCGCTGATCCTGTCGGCCGACGACGACCCGCTGCGCGACGAGGCCGAACAGTACGGCGCCCGGCTGATCGGCGCGGGCATTCCCACGGCCGTGAAGCGCCTGCCACCTCTACCCCTCGAAGAACCCGGCGGGCGCAGCGACTGCGTCTGCACGTTCGCGCTGGCGGAGATCGCCGCGTTTATCGACCTGCAGCATTGAGGGTCTGATGGCGCCATGAAGGCTGCATCGGCCGGTCACGCGACCGCTCCGCTGCCGCCAGCCTGCCGCGCCTGGCTACGTGCCGTCAGCCACACCAGCACGGCGGCGCCCAGCAGCATGGCGGCGCTGGCCGTGAAGGCGCTCCGGTAGCCGCTGCCATCGAACAGCACGCCCCCGATGGTCGATCCGAGGGCGATCGACAACTGGATCACCGCCACCATCAAGCCGCCGCCAGCTTCCGCATCCCGCGGGAAAGTGCGCGGTATCCACGCCCACCAGCCCACTGGCGCCGCCGTAGCGATCAAGCCCCAGAAGCCCAGCAGTGCAACGACGATGCCCGCCTGGCTGCCAAAAGCGGCCAGGGCAATGGCCGCGGCCCCCATCAGCACGGGGATTGCCGCCAGCGTCGGGTAGAAGCCGCGTTGCAGCACGGTGCCGACGAACAGCGTGCCGAGGAATCCCGTGAGACCGATCACAAGCAGGATCAGCGACAGGTTGCCCGTATCGACCCGGGTCACGGTTTCGAGAAACGGCCGCACATAGGTGAACAGCGTGAATTGCCCCATGAAGAACAGGCCGACGGCCAGCATGCCCAGGCTGGCGACCGGATTGCGCAACAGCCTGAAGATCGCCAGCGGCCGTCGCGCACCTGCCGCCTGCGGCGCGGCCGGCATCGAAGGCAGGCTGACCCACTGCCAGGCCAGCGCGACGAGCGATACCGGCACCAGGCACAGGAAGGCGCCGCGCCAGCCGATGACCGAACCCAGGTAGGCGCCGAGGGGCGCCGCGACGACCGTGGCCAGTGCGTTGCCGCCATTGAAGATCGCCAATGCACGCGGAACCTGCTGGAGCGGCACCAAGCGCATGGCAGTGGCCGCCGACATGGCCCAGAAGCCGCCGACGGCGACGCCGATCAGTGCGCGGCCGGCCATGTAGACGGCGTAGCTGGGCGCCAGCGCGACGATGGCGCCGGACAGGCCCATGGCGCCCGTCAGCAGGAGCAGCAGCGTCTTGCGGTCCATGCTGCCGGCCAGCGCCGAAATGAACAGGCTCGTGACGACGGCAAAGGCGCCGGAGATGGCGATGCCCCGTCCCGCCATGCCCTGGCTGACATGCAGGGCCCCGGCGATCGGCGTCAGCAGGCTGACCGGCATGAACTCCGAGGCGATCAGCGCGAAGACGCACAGCGTCATGGCGAAGACGCCGCCCCAGGCGGCGGGACGATCGGTGGAGAGTAAGGCGGCTGGACCATGCATGCGGGATTCCCTTCGATATTCACGGGCGTTGTCACGCCGAACAGCGGGGAATGGTAAGGGTGAAGCAGGGCGCGCAACGGCCCCGGAATTGCTTGCCCATATGAACCAGGTTCATGAATACGGCGCTCCATTGCTTAGGCGGCGTCATAAAATACTGCCTGGCGGCAGTGCCGTTAAGTTAAGCGTTACCGACATATTGAGCGCATATGCATTCACCCCAACAGCGAAGGGCAGGGGTCAGACCCGCCGGGTCTGACCCCGGAATTTGCACTTGGGGTGGGCTTATCCAAGCCGCATCACTGCCTGGCGAATTTGCCCCCAGACCTGTTTTTCCCCACACCGGCCGGAGTGCGCATGGCACGCGACAATATCAATGACATCATCGTCTTCCTCGCCGTGGCCCGGGAACGCAGCTTTACGCGTGCCGCGGCCAGGCTCGGCATGACGCAGTCCGCACTCAGCCACATCATCCGCGGCCTGGAAGGGCGCCTGGGCGTACGCCTGCTGACCAGGACCACACGCAGCGTCTCGCCGACGGAGGCGGGAGAACGGCTGCTGCAGAACGTCGGCCCCCGCCTCGAAGAGATTGAGGCCGAGATCGCGGCCGTCAGCGACCTGGGCGACAAGCCCGCGGGCACGGTACGCATCACGGCGATCGATCACGTGGTCAGCAGCGTGCTGTGGCCCCGGATCGCGCCGATCCTGCCGCGCTACCCCGACCTGCATGTGGAGATCAGTTCTGACTACCGGCTGGTCGACATCGCCGCCGAGCGCTTCGACATCGGCGTGCGTTACGGCGACCAGGTCGAGAAGGACATGATCGCGGTCCGGCTGACCGGCGAGGTGCCGATGGCGATCGTCGGCTCGCCCGGCTATTTCGGCTGGCACCCGAAACCGGCCATGCCGGCGGACCTGATGAAGCACAACTGCGTCACCCTGCGGCTGGCGAGCAGCGGCGGCATCTACGCATGGGAACTGGAGAAGGACGGGCAAAAGCTGGAAATGCGCGTGCGGGGGCAAGTCGTCTGCAACAGTGCCGGCCATATGCTCGACGCGGCCTTGACGGGCTGCGGCCTGGCCTTCGTTCCCGCCGACATGGCCGGCCCGCACGTGAGCATGGGGCGGCTGGTGAGCGTGATGGAAGACTGGTGCCCGCGCTTCCCCGCGCTGCATGCCTACTACCCGAGCCGGCGGAATTCGTCCCGCGCGGTCACGCTCGTGATCGACGCGCTCCGGCTGAAGACCTGAGGCCGGACCCGCGTGCGTTCCGAAGCGTCCTCCTTGCCATGTCCATCAGCGGATGCATGACGGGAATTGATGGCCGCCACGCCTAGAAACGCAGCGTCAGCTTCAGCAGCACGCTGCGCCTGAACATGCTGCGCCCGGGATTGTCGCCGAACTCGGGGTGGGAGCGATGCAGCAGGTTGCGCCCGACCAGTGCTACGTCGAGATTCGGGCGCGGGCTCCACGTCCACTGCCCATCGAGCTCGTAATACGATGGCACGGCCGGATCCGGCAGCGCTCCCACATAGCGCAGCGTTAGGTCCAGCGCGCTGTCGTCGGTCAGGTCGTGCGAGGTGCGCAGCAGCCAATGGCGCTTCGGGTCGTTGGTCGTCAGGCCGCTGCTGGCGCTGGTGTCCTGGCTGCCCGGCAGCAGGGAGGTGTGCACGTTCTGCAACACCAGGCCGGCGTTGATCCGCCAGGCCGGCGTGGCCTGCCACTGGCCCCACATCTCGATGCCCCGCGTGGTGCCTTCCCGCAGGTTCTGGAACTGCAGCAGCGCCGGCGCGGTGGGGCTGGCTTGGGGCTCGAGCGTGCGCAACCTGTCGTAGCGGCTGTAGTACGCCGTGGCCGACCAGGACAGCGTGGCGGCGGGCTGTGCGCGGTAGCCCAGTTCGACGACCCTGGCCACTTCGGACTGGAAGTCGGGGCCGCCGCCGATCAGGTAGACCGCGCGCCCGCCGGCGTTCATCGGCGCGCTCGGCGAGTGCAGGTCGCGGTCGAAGCGCGATGGCGCGCGCACGGTGCGGGCCACGCTGCCCCAGACCAGCTGGTCCGCGCCCGGTGTCCACGCCAGGCGCAGGCTGGGCAGGTATTCGGCGCCCGTGTAGATGTTGTGCTCGACCTTTGCGCCGGCGGTCACTTTCAGCGCCGGCGAGACGGCGTATTCGTTTTGCACGAACAGGTTCGACCAGCGCAGGTTCAGGTCGCCGGGCAGGAAGCCCAGGCCGGGCGAGTTCGTTACCCTGTCCCAGCTCTGGCGGAAGCCGCCGCCCCATGTCAGCAGGTTGCGTTCGCCGAGGCGCACGTCGTGCTGGGCTTCCAGGTCCAGCGTGGACAGGCGCTCGACGAACGCCCCCGGCTGGTTCCGCTCGGTGTGGTCCAGGATGAGCTGCAGGCGCAGATTAGCGTCGGGCGACAGTTTGCGCGTCAGCCGGCCCAGCAGGTTGGCGCCGGAAGTCTGCACGGGCAAGGCGGCCAGCTGGCCCAGCTTGCCCTGGTAGGCGTCGCCGGACACGGTCAGCTCGCTGTCCCGCAGCTTCCAGTCGGCGCGAAAGCCGGCCTGGGTGCGGTGCATGCCGGTGTTGGTGTCAATTCCGGTGGCGGTCAGGGTATTGTCCAGCTGATGGTACTTCCCGTACACGCGGTAAGTGCCGCCGCCGGCCAGCGTGCCGCCGTAGCGCAGCGAGGCATTCTTGTCCTGCCCGCCGCCGGCCGCTGCGAACTGTCCGCCCTGGGTGTCGGCCGACGAGCGCGTGATGACATTGATGACGCCGTTGACGGCGTTGGCGCCCCAGATCGTCGCGCCGGGCCCGCTGATGACTTCGATGCGTTCGATGTCTTCCATCACCACGTCCTGGGCATCCCAGAACACACCGGAAAACAGCGGCGTGTAGATGCTGCGGCCGTCGATCATTACCAGCAGCTTGTTCTCGAACGGGGTATTGAAGCCGCGCGCGGTGACGGCCCAGTTGCGCGCATCGACCTGGGCCACCTGCAGGTTCGGCGCCAGGCGCAGCGCCTCGGGCAGGGACTGCGCGCCGCTGCGCCGGATGTCGCCGCCGCTGATGATGAAGATGGAAGCGGCCGTGTCGCTGAGCCGTTCCTCCTGCCGCGACACCGACGTCACGACGACATCGCTGAGCTGTTCGAGCGACATGTCGGCGAAGCGGTTGCCGAAGGACTCCATGGCGTGGGCCGGCGCCGCACCCACCATCACTGCGACGAGTCCTGCGCGTGAAAAGCTGGCTCTTCTGGTCATATCGTTCCTGCGGCTGCCGTCTTTTCCGCCGCCGTCGCCAGGGCGGTGACAGAGTGGAAAGGCACGGGCTGATGCGCGTGTCACGAAATTATAGAGCACCCGACACATTTTCCCCGTCAAATTTTTGCTTGTGCGCAACACTCGAGCGTGGGCGCGTGCCGGTGGATGGGCTTCGGGAACACTGGCAATGGCGTGTCGCCATCCCGTTCGCAGGCACAATGGCGAAAAGGGTCTTGACGGTACGCAAGGGTGTCACTACAATCATGCCTCTTTCAGGGAGGTTAGCTCAGGGGTAGAGCACTGCATTCACACTGCAGGGGTCGCAAGTTCGAAACTTGCACTTCCCACCAGGATTCTTTTGATCAGTCGGTTTGATCACTCAGTTTGACCACTCAGTTTGATCACTTAAGGCTTGCAACGTTTGGTTGCAGGCCTTTTTTGTTTGGCGCGGTGAAGCGCGAAAATAAGGCTGGTCGGCTGCCTGGGTGGCATCACTGCGCGCTGCCGCTCGCCTCAGGCGCGGCGCGAGCCGGCCGCGACCAGCGCAGCGTCCGCAATGGGCGTTTTGCTCTACACTTTCCACCGCCCCCGTGGATCAACAGCGCCGGCGCATATCTCGCGGCACGTGGGGAAGGGGGCGCACGGTCGTGAAGTACCCGCCCGGTGCGCATCGGCCTACCTTTCGCCCCTACAACCTGGCATCAATGGAGATCTGGACAACATGAAATCGAGCATGCTCGGCCTCGCCACCACTTTCTCGCTCACCCTGCTCGCGTTCGTCGCCGCGCCGGCCAGTGCATCCGCAGCCGGCCTGCCTTTCGAAGTCAAGCCTGTGGGCACCTTCAAGAACCCATGGGCCATGGCATTCCTGCCCGATGGGAAGATGCTGGTGACCCAAAAGGAAGGGACGATGATCCTCTTCGATCCCGCAACCGGTGCCAGGCGGACCGTGTCCGGCACACCCGCCGTCAGCAGCAGGGGCCAGGGTGCGCTCATGGACATCGTGCCCGCTCCCGATTTCGCGGCCAGCAAGCGACTCTACTTCAGCTACTCCGAGGCGGCCCCTGGTGCCGGCAGCCGGGTCGTGCTCGCCACCGCGACACTGGACCAGGCAGGCGGCACGCTCAAGGATACAAAGGCCATTTTCCGCGGCCACGATGCGTCGACCGGCGGGCACTACTCGGGCCGTATCGGCTTCTCGCCGGATGGCAAGCATCTCTTCTTCACCAGCGGCGACCGCCAGCTTTTCGATCCGGCGCAGGACCCCAGATCGACGCTCGGCAAGGTGCTGCGCCTGAACCTCGACGGCACGCCGGCCGCCGGCAATCCGCTCGCGGCCAAGGGCTTCCATGCAGCCGTCTGGTCGTATGGCCACCGCAACCTGCTGGGCATCGCCTTCGACAGGCAGGGGCGCCTGTGGGAAATGGAAATGGGCCCGCGCCATGGCGACGAGATCAACCTGATCAAGCCAGGCCTCAACTATGGCTGGCCGAAGGCATCGAATGGCAGCCACTATGACGGCCGGGACATCCCCGACCACGCGCCCGGCGACGGCTTCGAGGCCCCGAAAGTGTCCTGGGACCCGGCCATTTCACCGGGCGGCCTGGCTTACTACGATGCGGACCTGTTCCCGAAGTGGAAAAATTCCCTCTTCATCACCGGTCTGTCGGGCCAGTCGCTGGACCGCATCGCCCTCGACGGCGAGAACGCGAGCAAGGCGGACCATTGGGACATGGGCGAACGCATCCGCGCCGTGCGTACCGGGCCGGATGGCGCGCTATGGTTGCTGGAAGACGGTTCGCGGGGCCGGCTGCTGATGCTGACACCGAAGAAGTAGGGCAGGGGGAATTGTGTGGCGCGGGCATGCCACGACTCCAGCGTGGTTACAGCCAGATAATCGCCCGGGCACATCGTTGACTTCAGTACTCGGTAAAGGGGCCAATGGCCCCTTTTTTTCACGTTTCAAAGGTTATTGCCTGGAGCGCCTGATAGACAGGTTACTTGTCCTTAGAGCAACGACATCGTACACTGAGCCATTGCGACAGGCCGCTTTTGGGCCAGAAGCGGACTGTCGCGGACCGCCGGTCAGATTCGCCTTCTTTCTATAATTAGCCCATGCTTATAAAAGAATCTTCTCAAGTCGAGAAAGAGTTTCGATCTTTCCTTCGCGCCAAATCGCTCAAGCTTTCATCCCTAAATTTGCCGACTGCGTTCGACGCTATGGCAGAGTTTTGGACCGCCACTAGGTTCTGCAATGTACTTGCTGAGGATGGAGATGGGATCGCGTGCTATGAGGGCGTAACGGATCACGGGCGTGGAACTCGTCTCGAGATTGGCCTAGTCAGACTTCTCCGGCTTCCATTTGACCCTATTTTGGCGCCTTCGCCAGTTCATAGACTGCGCTTGCGCATTTGCTATAAATGGGACATGGACGTTATCAAACACGTAATTCCAGCCGGAACTTGGGCATTTGCTTGTTGGGACGCCAATGAGCTTAGCGCCTTCAAACAGGCGATTGTCAATACTGCGGGGTTTTCTACGATGCGCGGAAAAAAGCCAGCAGAGGTGACCGCTTTGCTTGAGACAGTGACATCGGTGTCGCACCAGCTCAAACCAGAGCCCGGAGCCCGGCAAATGTGGTGGGGCGTCATGTAGTTTCGCTATGCGATCGCTGGAACGGACAGGCGCCACCTATGGTGATAGTATGTGACTTTTCGGTTCGACTGCGTGCTTTCCTGTGACAAACGGCGAGTTCGGCCAGAAGTCGAACCGATCAGAATTAACACGAATAAAATCCCGGTCTGGATGCTGGGCTAAAGAACCTTGATTACAACAGCTAACAAAGACGACCAGCTTGCCTATTTCATCGTAGTTCATGGGATCGATTCTCAAACTTTCGAACGAATAGCCATTCGCTTCGAGTGTCGTCGTGGAGGTATGCGACCTACAGATAAAAGTAGGTATATTTCCCTTCCCATAACTCTTGATACAATGTGCAGCACTCTTACATGGATCAAAACGGAGTTAGCTGGTTCCTACTGTGAGCTGTATCTAATAGTGTCCGTCCATGCACGGTTATCTTGGAGCGAGGTCGTCGTCCCAGCAGAAATTGCGTTGCTAGCTGGTCAGCATGATGCAGCAATCAAGGTATTATTTTCGCATCCCTGAAATTGGTAACAGCCGTGCTGAGCGAACGCTGTTTTGGGGCAGGAGCGGCCTTGTGTAATACTCAGAAACTTTTCCGTGTACCAAAAGGCTTTTCTGTAGAAAACGGCCGTTTTCGGCCATAAGTGGTCCTTTGACCTTCGAGGCCAATGGATAGCCCTTCATCGACGCGCGCATACTGTTGCGATTCCTGTCGGCCGCCGTTTCAGCGGCCCCCCGCAAATTCATCATCGGAAGTTAGATTAGGTCCAGGAAGAGGCAACGAAACCGCTTGGCCGCCCCCAAGCTAGGCAATTCGAGTGATAACGTTCCGTCGCGATCCACGCCGAGCAATCAGCCAGTGCCGTCCGGTATGCTTGTGCTGGTGTCGCCTGTCGTGTTGCCGGTGTCCATCGCGCTTGCGGTCTGGATAGGAAGCGATCTGTATGCGATTGTTGTCGAAGGCGAGATTTGCAGGCCTCGGTACGGCTGTGAATCGTGGACATCCAACCCAGTGTCGCTGGCGTGCAGTGTCTAGCTGTTACGTTGCTCACGACGATCTTTGTGGGTTTGGCATATGGAGCGCTCAAAGCGCTGCTGGGACTGGCTGAACGGTATCGAGCCCGAAGCCTAGCTGCGCCATGTGCTAACGCATATCGCCGATCATCCTGTAAACCGTGTCGACTACTTCCTGCCCTGGAACTGTGCCGCCAAGCTGGCCAGCTGAACTTCGCTTCCCAGCGGTGTGGCAAGCATCATCTCCCTTTAACTCTCGGTGCTCAAGACGCTGCTGAGCAGACGCTTAACTTAAATCGCGTACCGCCGACGCTCACCTACACGACAATCGCTTACATTTTTTTCGCTAACTTAGCCTAAACTCTAAGACCCACAATGTTTGAGACGAGGAAAATCAAATGACTACCGAGGCGGAACTATTTGATGGGGTTGTCACTGGAGAAGCCATGCCGGTTGTGGTTTCGCAATATGGTTTCAAACGCATCGAGATCGATGGCAAGACATTTCTAGCTGCAATGTCACGCGCTGAGCTGCTTGAGTTGCTTACCAATTCACGCGGTAGCGCTGAGGAAGCGGAAAATATTGTGTCAAAGATGGACCGATTTCCGAGGTGCGTGACTACGAGCAGTCGACAATGTGCCGGGCTAGGCGGATGCACCCGATGCTCGAGAGGGTATGAAGCCGGCGCTGTGTGGTGCTGGTGCGAGGCCGACTAATTTGTGCTTAGCAATTAGGGAGCCAGGCCAGCGTCGATGCATTAGTCGCAAGCAACACAGATATGTCTCGTGACGATAGATCGGCTTGGCGCCCTTCCGGTAATTGCTTCGGGGAGGAAGCGGTCGTACACTGAACGGCGTCTCTCCAAGAGCAGACCGAGCTCGCATCAGACCATCCTGTGATCCACTCGATTACTCTGAATCTTCCTTATGACCTTTCCGGTGCTGACTGGGTTAAGGTCTCCGCGGTGTATCGATCCATGAATGGGTGGCTTGATGAGCATTCATCCTGGTTCGGCCCCTGGGGCAGCGAGCGCTTCATTGCGGCTTCCGCCGAGCCAAGCGGCCTGCTGGTTGAAGGAAATGTCGACCCACTGTTTTTCAGGGGATGGATGACCAAACTGTGCGCCAAGCTCACGGCGGCGCTTGGGAAAGAAGTCCACGATGCTGAGTTATAGACGTCCGACGTGCGGGCGAAGGCTCGAGCGATTGCTGGATCTTGAAAAACGCGTCCATCCTCGGCACCCACAGTGGGCTTCCCACAATTTCACGGTTGGTCTAAATCGGTCGAAAGAGATCGATAATCATCCAATTCGCTCTCGTTCACGCGTCTCGGCAGTGAATATGGTCTAAAAGTGAACGTCCGAAATCTAATTCGATCCATATCAAGCATTCCGAAGTCTAAAACAATCTTATTCCTGTCCCTCGGTCAAAGTATTAAACCCATTTAGAGAGGATTGATCATGGAATATGAGGCGAAACAACCGGTATATCTTCCCGTGCAGGATTTTCTGCAACTGGAATTACATCTCGCCGAGACCCGCCCAGGCGCCAAAGTGGATGCTTTCTTGGCTGAACTGGTCAGGCGCTGGCTGGCAACGGAAACCATTCGACAATCCTTGCGCGAGAATGGCCCGGCCTTGAGGGGCTTTCAATGGAAGACGTTGTTCCTGCCAGAGGGAACGATATTGCGCACCACTTATGGCCAAACCGCAGGGTTTGCCAAAGTTGGCGGCGACCACATTGTTTCGGATGACGGCGCGACACTGACGCCATCGCAGTTCGCAAATCGCCACGCCAGGGGGCGGAACGCCTGGCGCTTCATCTGGCTGCGCTTTCCCGGCGATGATGGCTGGGTTCGGGCCGACAACTGCCGGGCGCGTGAAGCAGACCTCCTGCTAAAACGGTCCAATGCGACAGCAAGCCGGTCTAAAACGATCTGAAATAACCATGCTGGGCAGTCTAATCCAGTCCATGCTTCGCACGAAAAAGGCGATTCTGGTCTAAAAAATCGAGCGCGGCACTGATTGAAGACCGTTTTAGACTGAAGGGGACGGTTTTAGTGCGATCTAGAGCGCCTGATAAAACCGGTAGCGGGTCCTCGGAGCACACCAACATCGCACACTGGCGCGTTGCGACCGGCCCGCGTCGGCGGGAAGCTTCTCCACGGCCTGCGCCGGGGCGGCATTGCTAATATTAGCTGACCGTCCGTCGTCTTGGCCCGCCACCGCCGCGGGCGCTGATCACCGAGCTGGCCGGCGGCGCTTCCGGCGCGATGGACTGCCCGGGCTTGCGTACGGATGAGCTGTGTGCACCTCCAAGTCCTCCGGCGCGTCTGCTACACTGGCCTGTTCATTCACCCAGACAGCGCACCAGATTGATCCAGATTCCTGCCCCTGACGGCCTCCCGCCCGTACTTGCCGGTCCCATCCTGCGCCGACTCGAACCGGGCCGCCTGGTGCTGTGGCTGGTCGGCAGCGTGCCGCTCGAGCTGACCCTGCTGCTGGCACCCAGGGGAGGCGCGTCGTGGCGCCTGCTCCTGGACGAAAGCCACTGCCGCGTGGTTCCTGTCGGCCGGCACGCCTTCGTGCACCTGATCGATGTGCCGCTGCCCGAGCCGCTCCCGCAAGACACGGTCATCGAGTATGACTTGCTCATCACGCAGGGTGACGGCGAAGAGGCCGGCATCGGGCAGTGGGCGCCGCACCTGCTGCATGAAGGGGCGGCGCGGCCGAACATGGTGCTGCGCAGCCGCAGCGACAATATCCTGTATGGCTCGTGCCGCAAGCCGCATTTTCCAGCGCCGGACGGCCTGGCGCGCGGCGATGCCTTGCTGGCCGAATGCATCGAACGCCCCGACGAGCGGCCCGCCATGCTCATCATGTGCGGCGACCAGGTGTATGCCGACGATGTGGCGGGCCCCACGCTGGTGGCGATCCATGCGCTGATCCGGCGCCTGGGCCTGTTCGCCGAATGCCTGGAAGGCGCCGTGGTCGCCGACAGCGAAGAGCTGTACCGCCATCCGGCCAGTTACTACCGGCGCGAGGAGTTGCTGCCTGCCGCCCACTCCAACGAGGCGCTGCGCGACCGCTTCTTTGGCGGCAAGGAAAAGCCGATCTTCACCACGGCCAATGCGCAAAACCACCTGATGACATTGGCCGAGATGATGGCCATGTACCTGCTGGTCTGGTCGCCCGTGCCATGGCAACTGGTGGCGGTTGCGCCGCCGCCCGCGCTGGAACCCAGGCATGCGGAGCGCTGGCGGCGCGAGTCGAAGGCGATGGAGGGCTTTTGCGGCAGCCTGCCTCGGGCCGCGCGGCTGCTCGCGCACGTGCAGACCCTGATGATCTTCGACGACCATGACGTCACCGATGACTGGAACCTGTCGGCCAAGTGGGAAGCTGCCGCCTACGGGCACCCGTTCTCGCGCCGCATCGTGGGCAACGCGCTGATCGCCTACATGCTGTGCCAGGGCTGGGGCAACCGCCCCGATGTGTTTAAGGCGGCGCTGGAGGACATGGCGGTGCTGGCCGCCACGGCGGCGCCGGACGATGGTGCTTGTGCTGACAATCGACTGGATGCGCCGGTCCAGGACGCGCTGATCGGGCGCCTGCTGGCTTTCCGCCAGTGGGATTTCGTCATACGGACCAAGCCCGCGATCATCGTGCTCGATACGCGCACCCGGCGCTGGCGTAACCGGCGCCGGCCCAGCCATCCGTCGGGCCTGATGGACTGGGAAGCGCTGACCGAGCTGCAGCACGAGTTGCTGGACGAATCGGCCGCCGTCATCGTCTCGGCGGCGCCCATGTTCGGGGTCAAGCTGATCGAGGTGGTGCAGAGGGTTGCCACCTTCATCGGCCAGGCCCTGATCGTCGACGCCGAGAACTGGATGGCGCACCGCGGAGCCGCCAGCAGCATGCTCAATATCTTCCGGCATTCGCGCACCCCGGGCAATTACGTGGTCCTGTCGGGCGACGTGCACTATTCCTTCGCCTACGATGTCGAGGTGCGCGAATCGGACCGCACGCCGCATATCTGGCAGATCACCAGCAGCGGCATCAAGAACGAATTCCCGCGTGGCCTGCTCAACTGGCTCGACCGCCTCAATCGCTGGCTGTATTCGCCGCGCTCGCCGCTGAACCTGTTCACCCAGCGCCGCGATCTCGCCATCACGCCGCGCCTGCCGGACGCGCGCCATCAAGGCGAGCGGGTCTGGAACGGCGCCGGCATCGGCCAGGTGTGGCTCGACGCTCAAGGGCGGCCGGTGCGCATCGTCCAGCACAACGCCGATGGCCGGCCGTCGACCCGGTTCCTGGCGCCGGGGCAGGAAGCCTCCGCCGCGGCGGCTGCCGAGCAGCGTCTGGGAAGTACCGACTGATCGTAATGCCGTTAAGTTAAGCGTTACCTGACATATTGAAAGCGCAGGCATTCACCCCCAACGGCGAAGGGCTGGGGTCAGACCCGGCGGGTCTGACCCCGGAATTTGCCCTAGGGGTCGGCTTAACTTAACGGCATTACTGACTGATCGTGTTGGCGGTCAAGGCCTGCAAGGCGCAGTCGCCCGACCGGCGCTATGGGGTGGCGGCGGCAAGCCGTGGCATGGTGAGCCGTCGCTTCATTTCCCTTCCGGGTTCTTCTGCAACAACGCATCCAGTGCATCGAAACGCTGTTCCCACATCCGGCGGTTGACCGCCACCCATTGTGCGAGGACGTCGAGTCCTTGTGCGTCGAGCTCGCACATCCGGACGCGGCCGACCTTGCGCGTCCGCAGCAAGCCGCAGGTTTGCAACACGTGCAGATGCTGGGAGATGGCGGTCAGCGTGACATCCAGCGCGGCGGCCAGGGCGCTGACCGATTGCGGCCCCTGGGCCACCCGCTTGACGATCGCGCGGCGGGTGGCGTCGCCCAGCGCGGCGAAAACCTGGTCCGCCGCGTCCGCCTGCATTGCGTGTACTCCGTTCATGCCGGGCCTTATTCGACCGCCAGGGCAGCGTGCAACTGGTCCAGCAACTGCTGCCAGCCGATCCGTCGCAGGTCCGGGCCGTCCGCACCGTCGCCATACATCGCCTGATGGGTGAAGACGAGGCGCGTGGCGTCGGGGCCGTCGCTGAAGAACTCGAAGGTGTGCAACGAAGCGGAGAAGCGCCGTTCGCCCATCGCCATCGTGGCGGCGGCAACGATGCGCTGTTGCGGCACGATATCGAGGATGTACCCGTCCGATGCCAGCGCCACGCCGGCGAAGGGCGTGCCGGGCTTGAAGCGGTAGCGCGCCAGTTCGCGTCCGCCCACTTCGAATTGCATGTCGTACTGCTCGATTTCATGCTGGGCGCCCTCGGCAAACCAGCGCTTCTTCTCGCGCGGATCGCTGAACGCCCGGAACACGCGCGCCGGCGGGGCGGCAAACGTACGCTCCAAGGTGAAAGTGTCGAACTGCGCTGCTTGAGCCATCATGCCCTCCGATAGTGAAGTTGAGACTTCAGTTTAGGAAGATTGAATGGTGAAGTCAAGACTTCACTAACAAAACCGACCCCTCCAATGGTCGAGCCCGTGTCAGGGGGTCAGGCACGCTGACACGGGCTCAGCCGGTGTTCGCTTGCGGCGCAGCGTGTCTCGGGACTAGGCACCGGTAATGTCGAGCCCGTGTCAGGGGGTCAGGCACGCTGACACGGGCCCAGCCGGTGGTCGCTGGAGGCGCCGCGTGGCGCGGGGCAGGCGCCGGTCATGTCGAGCACGTGTCAGGGGCAGGTATTGCGCGCCTGCCAAGAAACAAAAAAGCCCGCAACGTTGCGTCGCAGGCTTCTTGTTTTGCAAAGTGTTGCGATCGACGGAAAAGAAAAAGCCGCCATCGCGGCGGCCCTGGAACGGCGCTGGAAGAGCGTTGCCGGATCAGTTCCAGCCGCCGGCATTCAGGCGGTAGTCCAGCCGGGCTGGCTGGGCGATTTCGGCCTGCCTGCGCAGTGCCAGCATGGCGCGGCCATGGGCGGCGGAGAGCAGGGTGCGCACGGCGGTGGCGATGACGTTTTTCATGATGGACTCCCGGATAACGGTGCAATAAGCGATTGCTGTGGGGATCGCAACGCGACCCGATGCTACCGTTATATAGGCGACCTGCCCGGAATTCCAATTCTCAAATGCAATATCAGTTATAGCGGCGGTGAATGCTAGTCGAGCTGCCTCCCCAGCCAGCTACGTATTCCGTCCAGGGAACGAAATTCTGTGACGGAACGGCAGGCGATCGCGGGGTGGCGAGCTTGCAACATGCGCGACAGCGCGGCACCCGGGCCCAATTCCAGCGCGACGGTGGCGCCGGCTTCCGCGCAGGCGTCCATGCATTCCATCCAGCGGATCGGTTCGGCGATCTGCCGCGACAGGTCGTCCTTGGCGCGCGCGGCATCCCACACCGGCTCGGCCGATATGCCGGACAGGACCGGAAAGAGGGGAGCGCTCCACTGCTGGCGAGCCAGCAATGCGGCGAACGGTGTGACGGCGCCGGCCAGCAGCGGCGTATGCGACGCCACCTCGACCGGCAGCACGGTGGCGCGGCCGCCCGCCGCGACGGCGGCTTCGGCAAGGCTGTCGCGCTGCGCGGCGGGCCCGCCTGCGACCAGGCTGTCCTCGCCGGTCACGATGGCGGCATGAAAACCGAAGCGGTGCATCAGCGGGGCGGCCGTACCCTTGGGCATGGCGGAGAGCGCCACCATGGCCTGCGGCACGCCGTTCGCCACGCAGGCATCCATCAGCGCCGCGCGTTCGAGCGCCAACTTCACAGTGGCGGAAGGTGCCAGCGCGCCCGCGACGGCATGGGCCGACAGCTCGCCGATACTGTAGCCGGCCACCAGTGCCGGCTGCGGCAACGCATCGGCCAGCGCCGTCCACATGGCCAGCGTCGCGGCGACGATCGACGGCTGCGCGATGCGGTTGGCGAAACCCGCGGTACCCTCGATGGCCGCTCCCAGCGGCTCGGCCAGCACCGGATCAGCGAACCAGTCGTCGAGAAGGCGGCCGGCGGCCGGATCGGTGCGCGCCAGGTCGAACATGGCGGGATGCTGGGCGCCCTGGCCAGGGCACAGCACGACGAGCCGGGCCGCCATGTCAGGCGTGCCCTCCGCAGCCCGCCTGCCCGCCGCAAGCCGCCTGAGTCAAGCAAGCCGCCTCAGTCAAGCAGGCCGCCTCAGTCAAGCAGGCCGCCTGCACCAGGCAGACGGCGCCGAGCAGGTCGGCCGCGCCGCCGGGCGACAGGCGCGCGGCAACGAAGCTGCGGTGGCAGGCCAGCGCGCGTGCTTCCCAATCCGGCGCGGCAGTACCGCCATGGGCGACAAAGGCGCGGGCCTGGCGCCGCACGGCCAGTGCGCCGCCAGGGCCGCCGCGGTGATAGACGTTGGTGTCGCTGACATGCGCCATCAGCGCGAACAGCGCATCGATCCGTGCGCGCCGCGTGTCGCGGCCGGCGGCGAGCGCATGCCGCAATGCCGGCAAGCCGACCGCGAACACGGAAGGAAAGCCGCGAGCGCCTTCTTCGCGGGCGCCGCTGGCGGCATAGCGCAGCAGTGCCGCCGTGCCATGCGACGGCGTGGCCAGGTCGGCGCTGTGGGCGCCGAGCGCGGCCCCCCAATGTCGCAACAGCGCGGCCTGGATCGCCGCTGGCGCCAGCGCGATGCCGCTCGCCCGGCACCGCCCGATGGCGGCGCACAGCATGCCGAGGCAGAAGATGGCGCCGCGGTGGGTGTTGATGCCGCCGGTGGCGCGCAGCATGCGCGCCTCGGCCTCGATGCCCAGGCGTTTCAAATCATGGAAGGGCGCATCGGCCATGCCGGCTTCGGCGATGCGCAGGAAATAGCGGCGCAGCGCGAACAGGCTGCGCATGAAGGTGGCCGCCGTCATGTCCTCGTGGCTGCCGTTGTCGACCAGGGAGACCAGGCCGGGCTTGGGATACAGCGCCAGTTCCGCATACAGGCTGCGCACCGCCAGGCGCGCCACGCGCTGGCAAAACGCGCGGTCGGCTGCAAGGCGGAGGGCAGGCGGCCGCCGGACGGGCAGCAGCGCCGCGTTCAGTTCAGGCATCGCGCATCCTCCAGCGTGGCCAGCAGGTCGTCCGCCACGGCCAGGGCCACCCGCTCCAGGCTTTTCGCCAGCACGCGCGTGCCGGGCGTGGCACCGAGGGCCATGCGCAGCTCCTTCCATGCCACCGCGCGCCCATCCGGGAAGACCACTTCGCCATCGAGCGGCAGGCGCGCCGCGAGCCGGGCTACCAGCGCCAGGCCGGCCGCCAGTTGCGCGCGGTCCGCAGGACGCAGCAGCAGATCGATGTCCGACGCCGGCGTGACATAGCGCTGCCCAGTGAGCGCGGCCAGGGCCACCGAGCCGTACACGGCCAGGTCGAGCCCCGCGCCGCCAGCCTCGCGTGCCAGCGCCACCAGCGCCGCGCGCCAGCCGTCGGGCACCGCGCCGAGGGCGTCCACAAGGGGCAGGGCGGGCGCGCGGCGGACGATATCGGTCATGTCGACGCAAGCGCCGATGCGCACCTTGCGGCCATCGCCGGGCCGCGGAGGCAGGGCGAAGCCGATCGCCACCTGGCCCGGTGCCGCGTCGACTTCCGCGCGCCGCACCACGGCGGGCCAGCCGGCATTGCGCCACGCATCCAGCGCCATCAACACTTCTGGCGCCACGCCGGCGCGCACCTGCCGCCAGCCCCGCTCCGCCAGCCACACGAGATCATGCCGGGCGAACATGGCCACCCGTCCTGACTGCCTCGGCGACGGGCTGCGCCAGCAGGCGGCCGCCCCGGTCCTGGCCCAGCGCCATGCGGCCATCGGCCGGGTCGGCACTGGCCAGCGCCTCGGCCAGCCGGTTGGCCAGGTCGTCCGCCCAGATGGCGTGCAGGCCGCCCATGCGCAGGTAGTTTTCCGGCCCCGGCGCGAACACGGGATTGTCCCGCGCCAGCTCGGTCAGCCGCTCTTCCGGCACCTTGGTGATGCGCGCCATCGCCGGCAGGCCCATCACGCGGATGGTGGCCTGGGGCAGCGCGTAGCAGGCACTGGCGATCAGGCCGCTGGTGATGAAGCCGCCGGACAGGGCCTGGTCGTACACCAGCCCGATCACGGCATGGCCGCGGCGCCGCGCCAGGTCGACGCACTTGCCCAGGTGGGCCATGTAGCTGTTGATGCCCAACATCTCGTCGCGGTGGCGCAGGCGCTGGCCCTGCGTATCGACCAGGATCAGGATCGGCCGGCCGGGATGCCGCTGCACGGTCTGCAGGATCGCCTGGGCCTGGGCCAGGGCGATCTCGATGCCAATCGGCACGTGCTCGGTGGTGCCGATCACGGCCACGGTCTGGCCGTCGACCTGGCCGCTGCCGGACAGGAAGTTGTCGTGTTCGGCGATGTCGTGCCCGCCGGGGAACAGCTGGTTTGCCAAAGTTTGCCAGGTCATCGTGGTCCTCCCGCGCGGTGCGGTGCCGCCAGTTGCATGAAGGCGTCCGTGTCCAGCATCGGCACGGCGGCCGGATCGGGCACGCCCAGTTGCCGCCACACGTCGACCGGATCGGGCAGCCCGGCGGTGTCGCGCAGGCGGCGCGCCAGCAGGTCCTGTTCTTCCAGCAGGCCCTCCAGGCTCAGGCTGGCGCTGCCCGCGCGGATCTCCGCGATGGCCTGCAAGGCGGCGGCGCGGAAGGCGGCGGTGTCGTCCGGCACCAGCACCTGGCAGTCGCCCAGCAGGTAGCGGTGCTTGCCGCCGGTGGTGCGCCACACCAGCGCGCGGTCGCGCGAGTCGAACTCCTCGACACCGTTGGCGGTCTCGATCACTTCGGGGCCGGACATCGCCAGCCGGCCTTCTTCCGACATGATCACCGTGTTGGCGCAGCGCGCCGAGATGCCCATGCCGCCGAAGCAGCCGTTGGCGCCGCCCACCAGGGCCACCACGGGAATGTTCGCCGCGCGCGCATCGAGCATGGCGCGCATCACTTCGGACACCGCGATCAGGCCGGCATTGGCCTCGTGCAGCCGCACGCCGCCCGATTCGAGCAGCAGCAGTACCGCGTGGGCCTGTTCGTCGATGGCGCGGCGCAGCATGCCGACCAGCTTGGCGCCATGCACCTCGCCGACCGAACCGCCCATGAAGCCGCCTTCCTGCGCCGCGCCGAACACCACCTGGCCGCCCAGCAGGCCGCGCCCGACGATGACGCCGTCGTCGAACGACACGGGGGCGTCGAGCTGCGCCAGGTGCGGGCTGACGATGCGCGCCGACGGCGGCAGGAATTCCTCGAAGCTGCCGGGATCGAACAGGGCGGGGATGCGCTGGCGCGCGGTGAGTTCCAGGTAGCTGCTCATGGCGTGCCTCCCGCCAGCGATTGCGCCGCCTGGTCCAGCCGCAGGCTGACCACGGCCGGCGTGGCGCCCATGTCGTTGATGCAGATGCGCGCGTCGGCCAGGCTCCAGCGTGCGTGGAAGTCCGTCATCACGGCCTGCCATGTCGCGCCGAAGCCCACGGCGGCGGTGCGCACCTCGATTTCGCAGGCGCCGGCCAGCGCCGCCGGCTCGATCAGCACTTCGAGATTGCCCGAGCCGACCACGCCGACCAGCTGGGCCGTGCCGGCCAGCGGGCGGCTGCCCTGCTCGAACCTGAATTGAAGGGTTTCCATGCGTGTGTCCTTACCAGTTCCTGAAACGTTTCGGCGGATCGTACAGCCCGCCCGAGGCGCGCACCAGGTCTTTCATGTTCCTGGCCGCCAGCAGGTCGCGCGTGGCCAGGCGCTTGTCGATGCCCAGGTCTTCCGGGCGGCGGATGATGCCGCGGTCGCGCAGGTTTTCCACCATGCGCTTGTCGCGGCCCAGGCCCACCGGCGTGTAGCCGGCCACGCCGCGGATGGCCTGTTCGCGTTCCTCGTCGCCACGGCACAGCAGCAGGTTGGCGATGCCTTCCTCGGTCAGGATATGCGTGACGTCGTCGCCGTAGATCATCACGGGCGGGATCGCCATGCCGGCCTGCTCGGCCAGCTGCCAGGCGTCGAGCCGCTCGACGAAGGCCGGCGCCATGTGCTCGCGGAAGGTCTCGACCATCTGCACCACCAGCTTCTGCCCGCGCGGGATCATGTTGCGGCCGGCGCGGGCCTGTTCGCCCGCCTTCAGCCAGGCCGGGCTGGGGTGGCGCCGCCCGCGCGCGTCGGCGCCCATGTTCGGCGCGCCGCCGAAGCCGGCGATGCGGCCCAGCGTCGCCGTCGACGAGTTGCCCTGCAGGTCGATCTGCAGCGTGGAGCCGATGAACATGTCGCAGGCATAGTGGCCGGCCGCCTGCGAGAAGGCGCGGTTGCTGCGCATCGAGCCGTCCGGGCCCGTGAAGAACACGTCGGGCCGGGCGCGCAGGTAGTTTTCCATGCCCAGCTCGGAGCCGAACGAATGTACCGATTCGACGAAGCCCGCCTCGATGGCCGGGATCAGTGCCGGGTGCGGATTGAGCGCCCAGTGGCGGGCGATCTTGCCCTTCAGGCCCAGGCTGGCCGCATAGGTCGGCAGCAGCAGCTCGATGGCGGCGGTATCGAAGCCGATGCCGTGGTTCAGGCGCTCGACGCTGTATTCGGCATAGATGCCCTTGATGGCCATCATCGCCATCAGCACCTGGATCTCGGAAATCAGCGCCGGGTCGCGGGTAAACAGCGGCTCGATGTAGTAGGGCGTGGGCGACTGCACCACGTAGCCGACCCAGTCCGCGGGAATGTCCACGCGCGGCAGCTTGTCGACGATGCGGTTGACCTGGGCGATCACGATGCCGCTCTTGAAGGCGGTGGCCTCGGCGATGGCCGGCGTGTCCTCCGTGTTCGGCCCCGTGTACAGGTTGCCCTCGCGGTCGGCCATCTCGGCCGCCACCAGCGCCACGCGCGGCGTCAGGTCGACGAAGTAGCGCGCGAACAGTTCCAGGTAGGTATGGATGGCGCCGATATTGAGCTTGCCGGCCTGCGCCAGCCGGGCCAGGCGGCTGGCCTGCGGGCCGGAGAACGAGAAGTCCAGCCGCGCGCCGATGCCTTTCTCGAACACGTCGAGATGCTCGGGCAGCGACAGCACCGACAGCAGCATGTGCAGGTTGTTGACGCGCGCCGGATCGAGCCTGGCCAGTGCCTTGCCGAGGAAATCGGCCTGCTTCTGGTTATTGCCTTCCAGGCAGACCCGGTCGCCCGGTTCGAGCACCTGGTGCAGCAGCTCGGCGATATGCGATGCGGCGACGATCTTGCCGTCCAGCGCATCGCCCAGGGCTTCGCGGGCGCGCGCCAGGCGGGCATCGCGGTTGCGTTGCTGGGTAGTCCAGCGGCCTTCGGGTGAATTCATGGATTATCCCAGGTTAATGTGGCGGTCACGGGGGGCGGTCACAGCACCACGAACAGCAGCCAGACCACGACCGGCGCGACCAGCGTCACGATACCGCCATAGATCATCAGCTGGCGCAGGAATACGTCGCGGTCGATATGCTGGGCGCTGGCCAGCACCAGCGCGCCGTTGGTCGAGAACGGGCTGACGTCGACGATGGTGGAGGCCACCGCCATGGCGGCGATGAAGCCGATCGGGTCGACCCCGGTGCCGGCCTGCAGGAACGGCACGGCCAGCGGGATCAGGGAGCCCAGCACGGCGGTCGACGACGCGAACGCCGACACGATGGCGCCGACGAACAGCAGCAGCAGCGCCACCACCAGCGGCGAGGTCAGGCTGGCCACGCTGTCGCCCACCCAGCTGATGGTGCCCATCTTCTGCATCACGCCGACATAGGTGCTGACGCCCACGATCAGCATGATCTCCGGCCACGACACCTGGCCGATGGCGCGTTTCTGCACCTGCGGGGACATCAGCGAGATCACCAGGCCGATCGAGATGGCGACAAAGCCGATATCGAGCTTGTACAGCAGCGTCAGCACGGCCAGCGCGACCAGGCCGGCCACGGTGACGATCTGCTGGAAGGTCGCGCCTTCGTTCAGCGCCACGCCGGCGGCGGGGCCGGCACCGCTGCCCGCGCCACCCGGGGTGCCGATGGCGCCCACGGCCGCAGTCGAGCGCTCCCGCGTGAGCCGTTCCTCGCTGGCCGCCTCGTTTTCGGCGTCGCCGTAGATCTGCGGTCCCTGCGCCGCCACCGCGACGGTCGCGCCGAACGGCGGCATCGGATCGTTGCGCCCGGCGGCCGCCTTCGGCACCTGCTGGCGCATCAGCTTCATGCCGCCGAACACGAAGAACAGCAGCAGCGAGACGGCGAAGTTGACGCCCAGGCTGACGAAGGCGGTGGTCAGTTCCGAGATCGGCAGCCCGGCTTCGTTGACCACCTTGTTGGTGATGCCGCCGTAGATGCTGATCGGCGAGAAGCCGCCGCCCTGGGCGCCGTGGATCACCATCAGGCCCATCATCAGGGGATTGATGTGGTACTTGGCGGCGAAGCCCAGCGCGATCGGCGCGATGATGGCCACCGCCGCCGGGCTGACGGCGCCGACCGAGGTGAGCAGGGCGGTCACCGCGAACATCACCCAGGGAATGGCGGCGATGCGCCCGCCGACCGCGCGCACGGCCAGCCGCACCAGCCAGTCGATGGTGCCGTTGTTCTGGGCCTGGGCGAACAGGAACGTGATGCCGACGAGGGTAAGGAACAGTTCGGCCGGAAAACCGGCCATGATGCCCTTGGCCTGCATGCCGGCGACCAGCGTACCGACCAGGAAGGCACCGACGAAGGCGATGACGCCCATGTTGATGGGCAGCGCGGTGGCGACGACGAACATCAGCGCCAGCACGCAAATGGCAATCAGGTGAGTGGACACGGCATTACTCCTGGGATTGCGGTGCCGGCCGAGGCCGGACCGCGGGTGATATGTCTCCATGCATTCCCCGGCCGGGCAGGTCGTGGCGCGGGCATGCTCTTTTTTTGCTCTTTTATTTTGCTCTTTTAATATCGTGCAGCCAAGGTAACGTGGAAAGGCGCCCGGATCAATTACTGCCGCAGGCCGACGTTTACTCTGAGCGGAAATATCGGCGGTTCAGCCAGCCTGTTTTTCCGGCGCACGGCCAGCGTGGAAGAGACAGATTTCAGGCTGCAACCATGTCAGAATGCGCACATGGAAAATCCCCCTGCATTCCGCCCGTCGTTTGCCGGCGAGGGCGTGGTCCGCGCACTGCTGCGTGCCCGTGACTGGAGCAACTTTCCCTACGGGCAACCCGAGGCGTGGCCGAGGGAAATCCGCAGCACCATCGAGATGGTGCTGGACGCCGCCGCGCCGACAGCCTTCTACTGGGGACCGGACTGCCTGTACTTCTACAACGACGCCTATCTCCACGTGCTCGGCGACAAGCATCCTGCCGCGCTGGCCACGCCGTTCTGGGGCAGCTGGGAAGAACTGCGCGAGGGCTTCGCCCCCATCCTGGCCGAGGCGCTGGCCGGCAAGGCCTGCAATCTGACCGATATCCGCTTCACCGTGGTGCGCAACGGCGTGCCCGAGACGGCGTACTTCAGCTATGCGCTGTATCCGGTGTTCGGCGCGCGGGGCGAGGTCGCCGGCATCCTCAATCCCGCGGTCGACAGCACGGCCGCCATGGTGTCGAACCGCCGCCGCGAATTCCAGCTCCGGCTGGGCGACCTGATCCGGGAGCTGACGGATCCGGGCGACGTCGTCGCCGGTGCCAGCGCGCTGCTGGGTGAATACATGGGCGTCGATCGCGTGGTGTACCTGACCGTCGACGACGCGGGCGAGGCGGGCAGCATCGGGCGGGACTGGAGCAACGGCCACCTGCCGTCGATGGCCGGCGTCACGGTGCGCCTGGACGACTACGGCGCCTTCGCGGCGCAGGGCGCGCGGGCAGGCAGGCACCTGATCATCAGCGATGTCGTCGCCGACGAGCGCAGCGCGCCGTTCGCGCACGCCTACGCCGCCCTCGGCGTGCGCGCCGTGCTGGCGATCCCGCTGCTGAAGAATGGCCGGCTGCGCGTGATCCTCAGTGCCCACGACTCGGCGCCGCATGTCTGGACGAAGGCGCAGATCGGCATGGCCGAGGACATGCTGGAGCGCACCTGGTCCGCGGTGGAGAACGTCGGCGCGCAGGCCGAACTGCGCCGCGAGCGCGACCAGAGCGAGTACATCTTCGACAACATGGCCGAAGGCTTCGCCATGCTCGATACGGCGTGGCGCATCGTGCGCATGAACGGCGAAGGTTTGCGCCTGACGCACAAGACGGCGGCCGACGTCATCGGCCGCAGCCACTGGGAAGTGTGGCCCGGCCTGCTGGGAACGCCGCTGGAGGCGCTGTACCGGCAGGTGATGGACGATTGCCGGTCCGGCGTGATCGAGGTGCCGTGCGCCACGCCGCAGGGCGAGATCTGGATGGAAGTGCGCGCCTATCCCGCCCTGGACGGCGGCCTGGCAGTGTTTTTCCGCGACGTCACCGCGCGCAGGAAGTCGGACGAGAAGCTGCGCGAAACGGACCGCCGCAAGGACGAGTTCCTGGCCATGCTGGCCCATGAACTGCGCAATCCGCTGGCGCCCATCAGCGCCGCGGCCGAGCTCCTGCAACTGGGCAAGGTCGACGAGGCGCGGATGCGGCAGACCAGCCAGGTGATCGGCCGGCAGGTGCGGCACATGACCAGCCTGGTGGACGACCTGCTCGACGTGTCGCGCGTCACGCGCGGCCTGGTCGAACTGGACATGCAGCCGATCGACATCCACCGCATCGTCACCGACGCGATCGAACAGGTCACGCCGCTGATCCGCACGCGCCGCCATCACCTGGGACTGGAGCTGACGCCGGACATCCCGCTGGTTTCGGGCGACCGGAACCGGCTCGTGCAGGTCTTCGCGAACCTGCTCAACAATGCCGCCAAGTACACCCCGGAGGGCGGGCATATCGGCCTGCGCACCGAGGTGCGGCCCGATCACGTGCTGTTCCACATCACCGACACCGGCATCGGCATGGCGCCTTCGCTGGCGGCCCGCGCGTTCGACCTGTTCTCGCAGGCCGAGCGCTCGTCCGACCGCTCGCTGGGCGGTCTCGGGCTGGGGCTCGCGCTGGTGAAGAGCCTGGTGCACCTGCATCGCGGCACGGTCACCTGCAGCAGCCCGGGCCTGGGGCAGGGCAGCAGGTTTACCGTGTGCCTGCCGCGGCTGGCCGCGCAGGAAGAACAGGCCGCGGCACCGCCCCAGGAGGCGCCGCGGCCACGCAGCGGCGGCCCTGCGCTGCGCATCATGGTGGTCGACGACAATGCCGATGCGGCATCCGTCCTGGCCATGCTGCTCGAATCGGCCCGGCACGAAGTCATCGTCGAATACGATGCCAGCGAGGCGCTGGCGCTGAGCGCGGCGAGCGGCTGCGACGTGTTTCTGCTCGATATCGGCCTGCCGGGCATGGATGGCAACGAACTGGCCCGGCGGCTGCGGGCCCAGCCCGAGACGGCCCACGCCGTGCTGGTCGCCATCACCGGCTACGGGTTGCAGAGCGACCGCATCCAGACGGCCGCCGCCGGCTTCGACCATCACCTCGTCAAGCCGGTCGATATCGACGACCTGTTCGCGATCCTGGCGAATGTCGGGCAGCCCGGCGGCTGACCGGCCCGGCGATGGCGAGGGTCATGGCGATGGCGAGAGCTGTGGCTACTGCCGTTGCTTCGGCTGTGGCGCCGGGGCTATATCCGGTTGTGAT
Source organism: Pseudoduganella albidiflava (assembly GCF_004322755.1). Lineage (NCBI taxonomy): Bacteria > Pseudomonadati > Pseudomonadota > Betaproteobacteria > Burkholderiales > Oxalobacteraceae > Pseudoduganella > Pseudoduganella albidiflava. Next base: position 4,487,685 of record NZ_CP036401.1, on the reverse strand, counting down.
GCCAGATAAGGCGCGATGGCGGGCACCGCCTGCGCCAGTTCCCCGGCAACCATCGCGCCGAACAGGGCGGCGCCCTTCGGCCCCAGGTGCGTCCAGTCGAACTTGCTCTTGCCCTGCTTGCCGTCCGGCGCGGGCGGTGGCGCCGGTTCCTCGGCCAGCGTGTCCGCTTCGGCCTGGCCCATCGCCTGCACGGCCGCGGCGCTGCGGGCATTCAGGTCGAGCACGGCCACGTTCTCCGCCGCGGCGGCCCGGCGGGTGGCCGCGCCCCACGGCGCCAGCGTATCGCGCAGGTACGGTCCCTTGAACGTGCGGCGGGTCAGCGGCGTGACGAGGACAGGCACGCCGCCCAGCGCCCGCACGTCGCGCGCATAGCGTGCCATGTTGGCGGGGAACTCGGTTACCAGGTCCGTCGCATGCCGCTTGCCCGGCTGGTCGTTGTGGCCGAACTGCACCAGCACATATTGAGCATGGAAGCGGCCCGTTTCGCGCAGCAATTCCTGCACCTTGTCCCAGCGGCCCTCGGTCCGGAAGCTCTTCGAGCTGCGGCCGTTCGCGCCCAGGTTCACGCAGGCTACCTCGGGCACGAAGCGGGCGCACAGCGCGTCGCCATAGCCGTTGCCGGGTGCCACGGTGGAGTCGCCCACCAGGATCACGCGGATCGGCGGCAGGGGAGCGGCGTGGACGGTGTGCACCACGGTGCCGAGGGCGGCACCGGCGGCGCATGCGGCCAGCAGGGACAGGCGGCGCCGCATGTCAGCCCGCCAGTTTCCGGTTGACGACCTGGCCGCCGATCTTCACGTTCGCCAGCACCACGTCTTTCGCGTTGTGCAGGAAGACCGGCTCCTTGCCGTTGCGCGGCGTGCCGAAGTCGCAATCGGTGATCGTCACGTTCGACACCGGCAGGATCGCCGTGCCGGCCGGCCCGTTATAGCTGGCGGCGACCGGCCCGAGGATCAGCACCGCCTGCCAGCACGAGTACGCGCCGTCGGCCATCCTGGCGTTCCCGGCGCGCAGGTTCGAGATGTGGATGTCCGACACCTGTGGCGGCCGGGTACGCACGGCGTCGTCGCCGGCGGCATAGTTGCAGTCGATGGTCACGATGGCGCCGCTGCCGGTGGCCAGGCCCCGGAAGGCGTTGGCGGCATCGGGCGGCGCGCTCTTGCGGGCGCGCGCGTCGACGCCGTTCGGCACGGTCACGTCGTGCACGTACAGGTGGCGCAGGAAGCCGCCGCGGTTCATGTTGGTCTTCAGGCGGATGGCGCTGCGCAGCGGGTCGGTGGCCCAGTAGGCGTTGCGGAACTCGATGCGCTGCGCGTACACGTGCTCGATGCCGGCGGCCATCTCGCTGCCCAGCGTCACGCCGCCATGGCCGCTGTTCATCACGCAATCCTGGATCACCACGTTGCGCGTGGGGCCCAGCTGCGTGTCGCGGTTCTTGCCGGACTTGATGGCGATGCAGTCGTCGCCCGTGTTGAACGTGCAGTGCTCGACCAGCACGGTATCGCAGGATTCGGGATCGAAGCCGTCGTTGTTCGGCCCCGTGCTTTCCATGTTCACGCTGGCGAAGCGCACATTGCGGCAGTTCACCGGGTGGTGCAGCCAGAACGGCGACGCCACCACGTGGTAGCGTTCCAGCAGCACGTCGGTGCAGCCGATCAGTTCGATCATGCAGGGGCGCAGGAAGTGGCCGATGCCGAAGATGCGCCTGGCCACCGGCACGCCCGCCTCGGACAGCGCCGGCAGGTAGCGCGTATCGCCATTCCAGCGTGGGTGCGTGCCCTGGATCAGCGCGCGCTGCGCGGCCGGCAAGTCCGGCACCACCTGTTCCAGCGGCAGGTTGCGCGGATTGACGCTGCCGGCATTGACCTTGCCTTCCTTGCGGTCGATCCAGTCCCACCACGGGCCGGCGCCCGCATCCACGTGCACGCCGGCCTGGCCATTGAGCACGCTGGTAGCGTCTTCGCCGGTCAGCGCGATATTGGACTGGTTGTACGCGTACACCAGCGGCGAATAATTCAGCACGTCGTTGCCCTGCCAGCGCGACAGCACCAGCTTGCCGGCCTTGCCGCAGTCGATGTCGCCGTATTTCGCGTAATCGGCCGGGTCGGCACTGAAATACACCTGCGCGCTGGCGGCCAGGTGCACGTGCACGTTCGACTTCAGCACGATCGGGCCCTTGCAGTACCAGTTGCCGGCCGGGACCAGCACGCGGCCGCCACCCGCGCGGCTCGCGGCGGCAATGGCGGCGGCGATGGCCGGATAGCAGTCGGGCGAACCGGGCGCCGGGGTCGCCACGTCCAGGATCTCGGTGCGCCACACGGATTTCGCCGGCACCGTGGCGCAGCTTTTCGCGCCGAACGCGGTGATGGGGAAATCCTCGTTGCGGAAGGCGAGGGGGCGCCGGCAGCGGTCGACGATCTCCTGGGCACGCTGCCATGGATCGGCCGCGGTGGCCGCGGTGGCCGCGGTGGCAATCTTCGCCAGGGGCGCGGCGCCGGTGGCAAGCAGGGCGCCGGCGGCGGAGGTGCCGCGCAAGAAGCGGCGGCGCCGCGTGCTGGTCACATTGGTCACATCGGTCGAATCGGTCGAATCGGTCAAATCGGTCATCTCATTCATCTCATTGAAGCATTGGCCGGTGCCCGTTCATGGCAGCGGCATGAACCCTTCGGCTTTGACGACCCAGCTGCCGTCGGCCGGGAATCCCGGCGTGGGCCGCGTGGCGCCATCCCAGCCGCCCGCCATCAGCGCCACGGCGGCCAGCAGCGAGCCGTTGCCGGGCAGGTAGACCGGCAGCCGCTTGTTCGGGTTGTGGCCGGCCCGCGTGTAGCCATTGTTCGGGCCATCCGATTTCAGTAGCACGCCAACCGCCAGCTCGGGCGCATCCAGGCGCGCCGCCGTCATCGCGATCATCGGGTAATCCCAGCCCCAGATCTTGGTTTGCCAGTCCCAGCTGGCCAGTACCGCGTCGAGCGTGTTGCGCATGACCTTGCGGTTCACGCCATCGCCCGGCAGCTGGCCCAGCGCCATCAGGAACGACGGGTGATCGTGGCGGCTGTCGACGTTGTCCCAGGTGTCCGGGTTCGATTCGATCGCCACGTACTTGCCATCCTTCTGCGGCAGTTTCGACAGTTTCGTCCTGCGCTGCTCCCAGCCGGCGTCGCGCGGCATGCCGAGGCGTTCGCGCCACTGCTGGGCGATTTCCAGGCCGCGCGCCCAGTAGCTCAGTTCATAGGTCGGGTTCATGCTGGTGGCCTGGTCGTAGATTTCCTGGGCGATCCACAATGGCGGGCCGAGTACGTAGCGCTGGCCCTTGTCGTCCCAGTGCAGCATCGACGCCATGCAGTCGGCCGTGTCGAACACCAGTTCGCGGTAGCGTTCCAGCGTTTCCCTCGTGGGGGCGGCGCGGTACAGCAGTTCGGCCAGGTGGATCGGGTGCGGCTGGTTCCAGATGATCAGTGGGTTGCCGCCCGGGCTTTCGCGCCCGCCCGGCCCCGTCATCTTCATCCAGCGCGCGCCTTTCAGTCCCCGCTCCGCCGCCACCGCGCGGGCCACCGGCAAGGTGCGCTGGAACCAGGTCAGCGTGCGCGCCGTGAATTCAGGGCGGCCCCACAGCGCGAAGTGGGCGGTATGCCACCACACCATTTCCGTGTGGTGCTTGCCATACCAGGTCGATGTCGTCAGCCCGCTCTCCGAGGCCGGCATCTCGTCGCCCAGCTGGATCGCGGCCAGGTATTGCGACAGCACCACCCGGCGTTCCAGCTCGGCCGCGCGGGGATCCTTGCTGCCCGCGAAATCGATGGCGGCGCCGCTGCGCCAGAATTTGTCCCAATGCGCGCCGCTGGCGGCGAACACGCTGGCCACGTCCTGCGCCGGGGCGATGCCATCCTTCGCGAACGAGACCGTCAGCTCCAGCGTCTCGCCGGATTGCGGAGCAATCTCGAACACGTGGGCGCCGGCCTTGGTGATCTTCAGGGGCGCGCCGCTGGCCACCGTCATCGCGTAGCGGGCGGTGTCGCGGGTGTGCTCGACCACCAGCTTGCGGCCGGACTGTTCCAGCACCTTGCTCTGGTGCCCGTCCGGCTGCGACCAGTCGAGCGGCGGGTTGTGGTGGGCGCCCGGCTGGTAGCCGTAGGGCAGGGCGATGCGCACGGCCACGCGGCCGCTGGCCAGCAGCGGCGAACGGATGCGCAGCGCCAGCGTGTCGCTGTCGGGGCTGACGGTGCTGCCGACGCTGACCGGCTGGCCCAGCATGCGCACGCGGCTGTCCAGCTGCCCCTTCCACATGTCCAGCCGCTGGTCGACGGAGGTGATGTCGGCAGGGACCAGAGCGCGCGCACCGGCACCGGTCATCACGAAGCCGATCTGCGGCAGCGGGTGGATGTGCGGGTTTTCCCGCAGCCACTGGCCGGCCGGGATCTTCGTGTTCATCGGGTAGCCCACGGTGCGGCCCCAGGCCGTGTACTCGCGATTCACGTCCGACAGCTTGTAGCCGTTCGGGTTGGCGTGTTCGTGCCACGACCAGCGCGCTCCCGTCTCGGTCGGCGTGCCTTCGCGGTGGTAGTGGTCCGGCAGGGTCTGCAGGCCGGTCACGTCGGCCGTGAAGGCGAAGCGGCCGTTGCCCACGCTGAGCGGGGACATGAAGTCGATCGCCGCAAGCTGCGGGTTGTGCCGCGCGACGACGGCCTGGCGGTCGATCGGTGCCGCCGGCGCGGCCATGGCGATGAAGGGCAGGCAGGAGACCAGGGGCACGCAGGCGGCAAAGGGCAGGCAGGCGAAGATAGGGCGTTTCGTCATCGCTGTTCAACCTTCCTTTTTCACCGGATCGCGGACCACGAAGGTGCCGGCCGGCAGGCCGTCCACGCGGCTGTCCTTGCCCACTTCCACCGGCGCTCCGGCCGGCAGGGTCAGCTTCGTGTTGGTGAAGCGCCAGTCCCGCGCCTGCCGGATGTAGCCGCCGCTCTTCGCTTCGATGTCGATGCCGTCGAACGCGAAGCGCTGCAGCGGCGCCTCGGCGATGCCGGCCACCTCGAACGCGCTCTTCGCACCGGTGGCTTTGATGTTCCAGATCTTCACGTCGCTGAAGCGCGCGATGCCCTTTTCCTTCGGCACCGGTGTCGCCATCACCTTCCAGTGCGGCGGCACGTCCTTCTCGCCGGGCGGAATGGCGGCGTAGCTGTAGTTCGGATTCCAGTTCATGTTGATGCGCATGACGATCGGCGTGCCCTTCATCGTGATGTCGTGCAGGCGCAGGTTCTCGCCGAAGCCGCCGCGCGTGTGGGCGGACTTGAACAGGATGCCGACCGGCGTGTTCTCGTCGAATGTCATGTTGTAGGCTTCGATATTGCGAAAGCCTCCCGAGGTTTCGCTGCCGAAGGTGATGCCGCCCTTCGAGGCGCGCACGATCACGTCGCGGATCACCACGTCCTCGGTCGGGCGGTTCACGCGCAGGCCATCGGCGTCGCGGCCCGCCTTCAGCACCACGGCATCGTCGTTGACGGAGATGTCTGCGTTCGCCACCAGCACCTTGCGCGACGAATCGATGTCGATGCCGTCCGTGGACGGCCCCTTGCCATCGTCGTTGTTGCGGATGGTGACGCCATCGACCGTCACGTCGGACGAATAGCACACGTGCACGGTCCAGAACCCGGCCCGGCGCATCAGCAAGCCGCCGCCCACTTTCACGTTCGATGCGTCGAACACCTGCACCAGGCGGGGGCGGCGGGCGTCGTAGTCGGATGCCCAGCGCAGGCCGCGCGGCTGGTACTCCTTGCGCAGCGCCCAGTAGTAGTCCCAGAACGGCTTGCCGTCGCCATCGATGGTGCCTTCGCCGACGATGGCCGCGTTGTCCTGCCGGTAGATGTTCACGAGCGCCGCGGGCCACGTCATCTCGATGCCGGCGATGCGGGTCGGCATCAGCGGATAGTCGGCGATGTTGCGCGATCCGAGCAGGGTCACGCCCTTGTCGAGTTTCAGCGTGACGCCGGACTTGACGAAGACGGCGCCGGTAAGATACGTCCCGGCCGGGAAGACCACCGTGCCGGCCTCCTTCGCGGCGGCGTCGATGGTCTTCTGGATGGCGGCGGTGTTCATCGTCACGCCATCGCCGTTGCCGCCGTAGTCGCGCACGTTGAAATCGGCCGCGCAGGCGCCGGCGGCGGCGAACAGCAGGGAGGTGGCGAGGATGGTCAGTCGCATTGGCGGTCCTTGTCGGCTTGGTTCGGCAGTACTTGATGAATGGCAGTACCTGATACATTGAAGTACATGATGAAGTACATGATGAAGTACATGATGAAGTACATGAGCTTGGCAGTACTTAATAAATAACGGACACAGTGTAGCGATGTTTCGGCGTGCTGCACGCCGCCGGCGCACTTGCTCAAGAAGGTGACCAGTTCGCCGGCCAGCCGGCGATCACCGGTCACCAGTCGGGTAACGAACCCGGTAACCACGCGGTAACCAACCCGGTAACCACGCGGTGACCGATCCGGTAACCATCCAGGCGACCGGCCGGGTTTCCGCCTCCGCCGCACATCCCGGGCTATAATTTATTGAATACCTCTTCGAGACCACATGGCCAGACCACCACTCGTCTTCAAGCGCAGCACCAACGTGCTGCTCCAGCATATCGCCGATCACGTGGCGATCGGCGAACCGCTGCCGACCGAGCAGCACATGGCCGAACTGGTCGAGGGCAGCCGCACCGCGGTGCGCAGCGTGCTGGCGCACCTGCATGCCCAGGGCCTGATCGGCGACCTGAAGGAACGCCGCCTGCTGCGCAAGCCGCGCCGCAAGGATTATTTCGATATCGCCGAATTGCAGCCCGGCTCGGACCGCATCCGCGAAGTGCTGATGGAGCGCATCTACCAGCGCGACATGCCGCCCGGCGCGGAATTCTCCGAGGCCGAACTGGCCCGCGCATCCGGCACCGGCACGATCAGCGTGCGCGAGTTCCTCATCGAGTTTTCCCGCTCGGGCCTGATCGAGAAGAAGCCGCGCGGCGGCTGGCGCCTGTGCGCGTTCGACCGCTCGTTCGCGATGGAGCTGGCCGACGTGCGGCAGATGTTCGAGTTCGCCGCCATCGACCAGTTCGCGCTGCTGCCGCCGGACGATCCCGCCTTCGCGCACCTGGCCGACCTGATCGCCCGCCACGAGCAGCTGGGCTCCGTGATGCCGGCCCGGCACAAGGATTTTCCCGCCCTCGACCGCGACTTCCACACCTTCCTCATCGGCCTGCTGCACAACCGCTTCGCGAAGAGCCTGTACGACGTGGTATCGCTGGTGTTCCACTATCACTACCAGTGGGACAAGGACGAGGAACTGGCCCGCAACCAGTACGCGGCGCACGAGCACCTGGACATCCTGCAGGCGCTGGCGCGGCGCGATTTCTCCGGCGCGCGCGAGGCCATGCGCATTCACCTGAATTCGTCCCGCAGCACCCTGCTGCAGGGCATCCGGGCCAGGGAACAAAAGGCCCAGCCAACACCCCCAAACCAACGATAGCGAGACAAGCCACCCATGAGCGACATCGACCAGCGCCGCCGTACCCTGTGCACGCAACTTCTCGGCGGCCTCGCCGGCATCGCCCTCGGCGGCCCGGCATGGGCCCGGCCTTCGGTCGATGAAGCCGGCAAGGTGTTCCGGCTCGATGGCGCCGGTGTGACGTACGCGTTCGGTGTCAACCAGGATGGCCAGTTGCAGGCGCTGTACTGGGGCAGCGCGCTGGCACCCGAGGACAAGCTGCCGGCGCCCGTGCCGGTGCCGGAAAACTCGTCCAACGAAATGCCGGTCAACCTCACGCCGTTCGAATATCCGGGCTTCGGCGGCGGGCTGACCGTGGAGCCGGCCCTGAAGGTGACGTTTCCCGACGGCGTGCGCGATCTCGTGCTGCGCCATGTCGACCACCGTGTCGACGGCGACCGCATCGTCATCCGGCTGAAGGACGTGAGCCGCGCGGTGCACGTCACGCTGACCTATGCGATGGATGCCGCCACCGGCATCCTGGCCCGCTCGGCCGTGGTGGAGAACCGCACCGCCAGCTGGATCCAGGTCGACCAGCTGGCGGCGGCCGCCATCAACCTGCCGTACAGCGACGATTACCGGGTCTCCTACCTCACCGGCCGCTGGGCGGGCGAGTTCGCGTTGCAGACGCGCCCGATCGTGCCCGGCTCGATCGTGATCGAAACCCGCAAGGGCGTGACGTCGCACCAGGCCAACCCGTGGATCGCCATCAGCCGCGGCGCGACGGAAGAGGAGGCCGGCCCGGTATGGTTCGGCGCGCTGGGCTGGAGCGGCTCGTGGCGCATCCATGTCGACATGGATGCGCTGGGCGGCCTGCGCACGACGGCCGGCTACAACCCGTTCGATTTCGCCTATCGCCTGAAGCCGGGCGAGAAGCTGGCATCGCCCGTGTTCCACGCCGGTTATTCCAGCGAAGGCTTCGGCGGCGCATCGCGCGTGTTCCACCGCTACCAGCGGGAGAAGATCCTGCCGGGCGCCCCGACCCCGCGCCTGCGGCCGGTTCTCTACAACTCCTGGGAAGCCACGCTGTTCGCCGTCGACGAGGCGGGGCAGACCGCGCTGGCGGAGAAGGCGGCCAGCATCGGCGTGGAACGCTTCGTGATGGACGACGGCTGGTTCGGCTCGCGCAGCAGCGACAAGGCCGGCCTGGGCGACTGGGTCGTCAACCGCAAGAAGTTCCCGAACGGCCTGCAGCCGCTGATCCGGCGCGTGCGGGATCTCGGCATGGAGTTCGGCCTCTGGGTGGAGCCGGAGATGGTCAACCCCGACAGCGACCTGTATCGCGCCCACCCGGACTGGGTGATCCACTTCCCCGGCCGGCCGCGCTCCGAAGCGCGCACCCAGCTGGTGCTGAACCTGGCGCGCAAGGACGTGTACGAGCACCTCCTGGCCATGCTGGACCGCCTGCTGAAGGAGCACGACATCGCCTTCCTGAAGTGGGACCACAACCGCGCATGGTCGGAACCGGGCTGGCCGGAAGTGGCGCCGGCCGAGCAGCAGCGGCTGTACGTGGCCTATGTCGACAATTTGTACAAGCTTCTGGGCGAGCTGCGCCGGCGCCACCCGAAGGTGGAAATCGAATCCTGCGCCAGCGGCGGCGGCCGTGTCGACCTGGGCATCATGGCGCTGACCGAGCAGGTGTGGACGTCCGATAACACCGATCCGTTCGACCGCCTGCTGATACAGGACGGTTTTACGCGCGCCTACACGCCGGCCATCATGATGGCCTGGGTGACCGATGCGCCGAACTTCGTCAACCGGCGCGTGACGTCGCTGGAATACCGCTTCCTGTCCGCCATGCAGGGCGGCCTGGGCATCGGCGCCAACCTGAATCACTGGAAGGACGAGGACTTCGCCAAGGCCCGGCAGCTCGTCGCCGAATACAAGACCATCCGCAAGGCCGTCCAGCAGGGCAAGCTGTACCGGCTGGTGTCGCCACAAGGCGGCTCGCGCCGCTCGGCCACGCTGTCGGTGGCGCAGGACGGCGGCCAGGCCGTGCTCTTCGCGTTCCTGCATTCGAGCGGCTTGCGCGAGGCACCGCCGCGCATTCAATTGCGCGGTCTCGATCCGAACAAGACCTATGCGCTGCGCGCGATTGCAGGCAAGGCCGTGGCGCAGACGCCGAAGCGGGCCAGCGGCGCCTATTGGATGGGGCACGGGCTGGCGGTGGACATGGCGGGGGACTTCCAGGCCGCGGCGTTCGTGCTGGAAGCCTAGCGCGCCGGTCGGGCTGGCGCGTTCAGTCGAACAGCGTCAACCCGTCATAGGGCGCCACGCGCAGCGATGCCAGGCGCGATGCCAGGCTGCCGGCGTGGATCTCCAGCTTGTGCCCGTCCGGGTCGAGGAAATACAGCGAATCGCCTTCGCTGCTGTTCTGCTGCCATGGCGTGACGCCGCGAGCTTCCAGCGCGGCGGCATGGGCCGCGAACCGCGCCTCGTCCACGGTGAAGGCGATATGGGTGTATTCGGCCAGCGGCCCGCTCCGGCATTGCCTGTCGAGCGTGAGGCACAGCCACAGTTCGCCGGCGGACAGGTAGGCGCCCCGCGCCCATTTCGCCCGCGGCCGGAAGCCCAGCGTCTCGGCATAGAAAGCGAACGACGTCTCCAGGTCGGAGACGGACAGCGTGATGTGGTTGAGCGCGGAAATCATGCCGTCCCGCCGTTCAGCCCAGCCAGGTGATGACGGCGTGGCCCCGGGCCGCCGCATCCCGGTAGAACGCGCGCAGGCTTTGCAGGTGCGTGGCGAGGTAGTCCATCGCTTCCTCGCCTTCATCCCAGATGTTGGGGTACACCTCGTCCATCGCGGCGGGGTCGAAGCGGGCGCGCAGTTCATCGTCCGTCACCCCGTCGAGCGCCGCCGCGATCGCCGCCACGTCCGCCGCGTCGGTGCCCATCGCCGGGCCATAGCCCAGATCTTCCTCGCTGATGGGGGCCTGCCCGAACACAACGTTGCCCAGGGGGCCGGCGGCGGGGCCGACCTGGCCCGTCAGCAGGAAATGGATGCCGTGCCAGGCTTTTTCGATGTCCAGCGCGTCGTCTTCATGCTGGGTGAACAGGACCTCGTCGATCTGCTCCGGATCGGCGCGCAGCGCCTCCAGTTCGGTTTGTGGCACGGCGAGAAAGTGGCCGATCATCGACATGAGAACTCCGTTGGGTAAGGTGAAAGGGGCCGCGACCCTGGCGCGGGCATTGTAATTGCCGGCCAGAGCGAACGAGTGGCGAGCATAGCAAAATGCACGCGGCAGAAATGCACGCATTGTCACGGCATGTCTCGGCAAATGCAACTAACCGAACGAGAGAAGGATGAAGGACTGGGACCGTGATCGCGGATGACGGCGCCGCCGAAGGCTTGCAGAAGCAGGCTTGCAGAAGCACTCCTGACTTGCCGAAGCACCGCAAGGCGGATGGCGACGCCAGCCTGGACGGGGCAGGAACCAATCGAACTGGTCGTTGTCTCACTCACTGCCGAGTAACCCTTGCCATGAGGAGAACCAACCGTGAACGACAAGAACGAAGTGCCGAATGAACTGCCCGCTGCAAACCGTACCAGGCTCCGGGGGTGGGGCGACGCCGAACAGCAGATGTGCGCGGGCATCGCCGCCCTCGGCCAGCTGGCCGGCGTCGACGTCGGCCAGGGGCGTGGCCCCGCGGATATGGACGCGTTGCTGGTCGAGGCGGCCTATCAGTGCTATTTCAACGATCCCGAATTCATGGACGGGCCGTGCTGCTTCGGCTTCGTGAAAAGCGCCACCGATATCGATATCCTGAAGCTGCAGGCCGATGCGGTGGTCCAGGGCCTGGTCGCGTACATCCGCAAGCGCGGCGACGAAGCGGCTGTCCGGGAGGCGGAAATCCAGGTGGCCATGATCGATGCAACGTTCGCATGGCTGAAGAAAGCCAGGCGGGAAGCAAAAAGCTGGCCGATGGATGGCAGTGCGCTCATCAGGCGGCGCCCGGTACCGGCCGCCACCCCCGATCGCTGACCGCCGCCGGCGGGCGCGGGCGTCAACCGCGCCGCGCCGCCTCGATCGTGGCGATGTCGATCTTGCGCATGCCCATCATCGCTTCGAAGGCGCGCTTGGCCGCGGCCCGGTCGGGATCGGTGAACGCCGCGACCAGCGCGCGCGGCGTGATCTGCCACGACAGGCCCCACCGGTCCTTGCACCAGCCGCACTGGCTTTCCTGGCCGCCGTTGCCGACGATCGCGTTCCACAGGCGGTCGGTTTCCTCCTGGTCGTCGGTGGCGATCTGGAAAGAGAACGCTTCGCTGTGCCTGAATTCCGGCCCGCCATTGAGGCCGATGCAGGGGATGCCGGCCACGGTGAACTCAACGGTCAGCACGTCGCCTTCCTGGCCCGCGGGGTAGTCGCCGGGCGCCCGGTGGACGGCGCCCATGGCGCTGTCGGGGAAGGTCTCCGCGTAAAACAGTGCGGCGTCCAGTGCCGTGCCATCGAACCAGAGACAGATGGTGTTCTTCGCAACCATGGCGTTCCTCCAATGGATAGGTGAGCGGACAGCTTAGTCCACGGCGGCTGCCCGGTCCAGCCCGCTGGCGCGATTTATTGGAGGCCGAATACGAGTGCCAAATACAAGCCGGCCAGATACAAGCGGGCCATACAAGCGGCCAAGTACAAGCATGCCGGTCACAGGTGTCCAATCTCCACCGGCGGCGTTTCCCAGTCATCGTTCTTGCCGTCGAGGTAGGTGATGGGCGCGTTGGCCAGTTCCTCGGCGGTGGCGTCGTCCAGGCATGTCACATTCACGCCGTAGAATTCGCCCCACCTGGGCGAACGGCCGATGACGAACGGCCGCACGCCGCAATGGCGGCAGAACAGGTGCTGGTCCCGCTTCGTCAGGAACCGGTATTCCGTGAGCTCGGCCGCGCCGGCCAGGAGCCTGAAAGCATCCGGCTGCACGATGGCCGGCCAGAAGCGCGCCTTCAGGCAGATCGAACAGTTGCAGCGCAGCGTGCCCCGGGCCAGGTCGATGTCGGCTTCGAAGCGCACCGCGCCGCAATGGCAGCTGCCGTGGTAGGTCTTCATCGAGCTTGTCATTGCCGGGCTCCGGGCAGGCCGTTACCGGTTGCCATCGTTACATAGTCGATGGCGGCGCCGCCATACTGCCGCGTCACGCTGCCGACGGCGACGAAGCCATGCCTTGCATAGAACCGCCGCGCGCCGGCATTGGATTTCGCCACGTTCAGGACGAGCCCTGGCGTACTGTCGAGGACACTGCGCAACAGGCTGGTACCGACGCCCGTTCCGCGCGCATCGCCCAGGACGAACAGCGCCCGCAACTGCGCGCCGTGGACAGCGGCGAAGCCGACCACCTCGCCGGCCTCGAACACGGACACGGTCGATTCGTGGAAAGCCGCGAGGAGGGCCGGGTCCCGGTCCAGTGGCGTGATCTCGACACTGCCCGCCTCGAATTGCAGTTCGGCGCGCCTGGCGTCCTCGTAGATGCGGCAGATTGCCGGAAAGTCGCCGCTGGCATAGCGTCGTACTGTCATGATGGTCCCCTCGATGTGCGGTCCGCCCTTGCGGAAGGCGGATTTGCCGGCGCTTGTCATTTTGCTGATGCAACAGCCGGGAAGCATAGCAAACCGCCACCCGCAAAAAATGCGTGCTTTGTCACAACAGGCGCCAGCGGCGCGCGCCCGCCGGCACGACCCCGCGGCCATCCGCCGTCGTACTGGATCGGCTCCGCCGGCCTAACGCGTGGTCATCGATCGCCAGGAAACGTTACAGTGTCGACACTTGTTACCTGTTGAGCGACAAGGAGTGATGTGAACGATCCAACCGACAATCCACCGCCGCGGCGCCTGCTGCTGGCCACCGACATGACCGCCCGCTGCGACCGCCCGCTGGACCGCGCGAAACAGCTGGCCCTCGAATGGCGCGCCGATCTCACCGTGCTGGTCGTGCAGGAAGGCCCCAGCACGCCCGAGGAAGTCTCGGCCTGGCTGGACGGCGGCAATACCGGCCATGCCTTCGCGCCGGCCGCGCGCGCCGAACTGGCCGAGGAATTCGCCGGCACGGGCCTGGTGCCGGCCCTGCAGGTGCTCGATGGCGACGTGACCGATGCCATCCTCGACGCCGCGGCCACGTTCACCGATGCGCTGGTCGTGATCGGCGCCTCGACGCATGCGCCCGTGCAGGAGATCATCCTGGGCTCGACCGCGGCGCGCCTGGCGCAGGAACTGGCCCATCCGCTGCTCGTGGTGCGGCAGCGCGCCCGCGGCAGCTATGGCCGCATCCTGGTCGCGAACGATTTTTCAGCCGCGTCGCGCCGGGCGCTCGATACCGCCATCCGCCTGTTCCCCGGCCGTCCGGTCACGCTGCTGCACGTGCTGGAAGAGGGGGCGGACGCGGCTCCGGTCATGCCTGCCGACGCCATGCGGGAAGTGCAGGAAAAAAGCGAGCGCTTCCTCGAACGCTGCCCGCTGGCCCTGGCCGAGCGCGCGCGCATTCGCATCGCGGCGGGCCACGGGCTGGTCACGGAAGCCCTCACGCGCCATGTCGTCGAAGAGGGGATCGGGCTGGTGGTGCTGGGCGTGCACCGGCAGTCGGCCGTGGCGCGGGTGTTCATCGGCAGCAAGAGCGAAGACCTGATGCAGCAGTTGCCGTGCGATGTGCTGCTGGTGCGCGCGCTGGATGGCCGCGAAGATGGCGGTGACGATGGCTGAGCGGACAGCCCTCTCCGGTAACGACCGCGTCGCCGGAGCCTGACGATGCTCCTGCTGCTGCTGTTCCTTCTGCCGTTCGCCGCGGCCCTGATGACCGCCTGCATGCCGGGCGGCTCGCGCGTCCGTCCCGCCGCCGTGGCGGGCATCGCCAGCCTGGTCGCGCTGGTGCTGGCGGCCAGCCAGTTCGGCCTCATCGCCGGCGGGGCCGTGCCTACGATCCGCTTTGCCTGGCTGCCCGCGTTCGGACTCGAGATCATCCTGCGCATGGATGGCCTGGCGTGGGTCTTCACGATGCTGGTGCTGGGCATCGGCCTGCTGGTGCTGCTGTATGCGCGCTACTACCTGTCGCGGCGCGATCCGGCCCACCGCTTCTATGCCTGCGTGATGGCGTTCATGGGGGCCATGCTGGGCGTGGTCCTGTCCGGCAACCTGATCCAGCTGGTGGTGTTCTGGGAATTGACGAGCGCTACCTCGTTCCTGCTGATCGGCTACTGGCAGGAGCGCAACGATGCAAGGCGCGGCGCGCGCATGGCGTTCACCGTCACCACCGCCGGCGGCCTGTGCCTGCTGGCGGGCGTGCTGCTGCTCGGGCACATCGCCGGCAGCTACGAGCTGGAGAAGGTGCTGGCCGCCGGCAACGCGATCCGCGCGCACGCCTGGTACGTACCCGCCCTGGTGCTGGTGGCGCTCGGCGCGCTGACGAAGAGCGCGCAATTCCCGTTCCACTTCTGGCTGCCGCACGCGATGGCCGCGCCCACGCCCGTCTCGAGCTACCTGCATTCGGCCACGATGGTCAAGGCGGGAATCTTCCTGCTGATCCGGCTGTGGCCCGCGCTGGCCGGCACGGAAGAGTGGACCTGGCTGCTCGGCACGGCCGGCGTGTGCACGCTGCTGCTGGGTTCCTGGTTCGCCATCTTCCAGTGGGACATGAAGGGCCTGCTGGCGTATTCGACGATCAGCCACCTGGGCCTGATCACGGTGCTGCTCAGCATCGGCACGCCGCTGTCGGTCGTGGCGGCCATCTTCCACACGATGAACCACGCCGTGTTCAAGGCCTCGCTGTTCATGGCGGTGGGCATCGTCGACCATGAAACCGGCTCGCGCGACATGCGCGTGCTGCGCGGCCTGCGGCGGGCGATGCCGCATACGGCGGCGCTGGCGGTGGTGGCCAGCGCCGCCATGGCCGGGGTGCCGCTGATGAACGGTTTCCTGTCCAAGGAAATGTTCTTTGCCGAGACGATGATCGTGGGCGGCAGCGACAACTGGTGGATGTCGGTTGCGGCCGTGCTGATGGGCTTGTTCAGCGTGGTGTATTCGCTGCGCTTCATCAGCGTGTTCTTCGGGCCGCTGGCGAAGGGCTTGCCCTCCGAGCCGCACGAGCCGGCGCGCTGGATGCGCGCACCGATCGAATTGCTGGTGCTGCTGTGTATCGCCGTGGGCGTGATGCCGGAGCGGGTGGTCGGCGACGTGCTGGGGGTGGCGGCGCGCTCCGTGCTGGGCCCCACGGTACCCGACTACGATCTCGCCATCTGGCACGGCGTCAACCTGCCGCTCCTGATGAGCTTTGTGGCGCTGACCGGCGGCGTGGCGGTGTACCTGCTGCTGCGCAAGCGTTTCGGCCTGGCCGAGCGCGACCGCGTGCCCGTGCTGCACCGCCTGAAGGGCGCGCAATTCTATGAAAACGTGATGTTCGGGCTGTCGCAGGGCGCCGCGCGGCTGGTGGCCGTGGCCGGCACGCGCCGCCTGCAGCCCCAGTTGCGCGTGCTGCTGGCCGCCTTCGTGGCCGTGCCGCTGCTGCTGGCCTGGCCCATGGCGGCCTTGCCGCTGCCAGCGCCCGGCATGGCCGACCCGCTGCTGGCGCTACTGTGGCTGATCGGTGCCGGCTGCGCGCTGGCCGCCGCCTGGCAAGCCAAGTACCACCGGCTGGCCGCGCTGGCGCTGGCCGGCGGCACCGGGCTGGTGACCTGCGTGACCTTCCTGTGGCTGTCGGCGCCCGACCTGGCGCTGACCCAGCTGATGGTGGAGACGGTGACCACGGTGCTGGTGCTGCTCGGCCTACGCTGGCTGCCACCGCGCCGCCAGCCCGCGCACCTGGCCGGGCGGGCTCCGGCGAAGACGCAGTTGCGGCGTGCGCGCGATGCGGCCATCGCCGTGTCGGGCGGGCTGGCGCTGGCCGCGGCCAGCTATGCGGTGCTGACCCGGCCGGGCGTGCCCAGCATCCGCGATTTCTTCGTGCTGCGCGCGCTGCCCGAGGGCGGCGGCGCCAACGTCGTCAACGTGCTGCTGGTCGACTTCCGCGGCTTCGACACGATGGGCGAGATCACCGTGCTGTCGGCGGTGGCGCTGACGGTCTACGCGCTGCTGCGCCGCTTCCGCCCGGCACCGGAAAGCATCGCCATCCCGATGCAGCAGGCCAGCGACGTCGACCCGGCGATCGGCCAGAAACCGGCGCAGCAGGCGCGCGACGGCTACCTGATGGTGCAGGCGGTGTACCTGCGCTTCCTGCTGCCCGTGATGGGCGTGATCGCCGTGTACTTCTTCATGCGCGGCCATAACCTGCCGGGCGGCGGCTTCGTGGCCGGCCTGATCTTCGCCGCCACGCTGATCGTGCAATACATGGTGGCCGGCACCGACTGGGTGGAATCGCGCCTGCGGCTGCGGCCGCACCGCTGGATCGGCTGGGGCCTGGCATGCGCCTGCGGCACCGGCCTGGGCGCCTGGCTGTTCGGCTACCCGTTCCTGACCAGCCATACCGCGCATGTCACGCTGCCGGTGCTGGGCGAACTGCACGTGCCGTCGGCCTTCCTGTTCGACCTGGGCGTGTTCCTGGTGGTGGTCGGCACCACGATGCTGATCCTGGTGGCGCTGGCCCACCAGTCGCTGCGTGCCCGCCGCCCGCAACCCGGGGCGGTGCGCGGCGCCGACCTTGCCGCCGCCGTCAGCGCCATCCCGCCACCGAAGGAGATCCAGTAATGGAAGCCGTACTCGCCCTCGGCATCGGCATCGTCTTCGGCGCCGGCATCTGGCTGGTGCTGCGCCCGCGCACCTTCCAGGTGTTGACCGGGCTGATGCTGATGTCGTATGCCGTCAACCTGTTCATCTTCGCGATGGGGCGCCTGGCCGTCGACCGGCCGCCGCTGACACCGGCGGGCACGATGGCGGATCCCGCGGCGCTGGCCGATCCGGTGCCGCAGGCGCTGGTGCTGACGGCGATCGTGATCGGCTTCGCCACCACGGCACTGTACCTGGTGGTGATGATCGGCGCGCGCGGCCTGGCCGGCACCGACCATGTCGATGGCGAGGAGCCCGAAGAATGAGCCTGGCCTGGACCCAGCACCTCGTCGTGGTGCCGATCGTGCTGCCGCTGCTGTGCGGCGCGGCGCTGGCGCCGCTCACGCAGGGCTGGCACCGCCTGAAGTTCGCCGCCGCCTACGCCAGCGCCCTGGCGCTGCTGGCCAATGCGCTGGCGCTGGCCGCGCTGGCCGACGGTGGCTGGCCCGGTGGCATCGGCGTCTACCTGGCCGCCAACTGGGCCGCGCCGTTCGGCATCGCCCTGGTGGCGGACCGGCTGTCGGCCGGCATGCTGGTGCTGACGGCCGTGCTGGCGCTGGCCGCGCTGCATTACGCGCAGCCGCGCTGGAGCCGCATCGGCGTGCATTTCCATACGCTGTTCCAGTTCCTGCTGATGGGCATCAACGGCGCTTTCCTGACGCACGACCTGTTCAACCTGTTCGTGTTCTTCGAGGTGATGCTGGCCGCGTCGTACGGGCTGGTGCTGCACGGGTATAACGTGGAACGCCTGCGTGCCAGCCTGCAGTACATCGCCGTCAACCTGGTGGCCGCGCTGTTCTTCCTGGTCGGCACCGCGCTGCTCTATGCAACCACCGGCACGCTGAACATGGCCGACATGGCGCAACGCATCGCCGCGCTGGCCGCCGGCGGGCAGTCCTCCACTCTCGTCCTGCTGCAAACCGGCGTCGCGGTGCTGGCGCTGGCCTTCCTCGTCAAGGCGGCCATGTGGCCACTGGGCTTCTGGCTGCCCACCACGTATGCGGCCGCCTCGCCGCCGGTGGCCGTGATGCTGGTGCTGATGACGAAGGTGGGGGCCTACGTGATCCTGCGTCTCTGGCTGCTCCTGTTCGGCGATGGCGCCGGCGCGGCGGCACGCTATGGCTACGAGGCGCTGGCGTGGGGCGGCATGGCGACGATCGTGTTCGGCGCGGCGGGCATGCTGGCCACGGACACGGCCGGCCGCCTGGCGGGCTACGCGGCCATCGTGTCGTCCGGCACGCTGTTGGCCGTGATCGGCTACGGGCAGCCATCGCTGGTCACCGCCGCGCTGTACTACTTCATCGCTTCCACCATCGCGATCGCCGCGTTCGTGCTGCTGATCGAGCTGGTCGACCGGATCCGCACGCCGGGCGCGGCGATGCTGGCGCTGACAGCGGAAGCCTTCGCCGTCGAAGACACGCCCGCCGAGCCGAAGGGCAGGGGCGTGCCGGCGGCGATGGCCTTCCTGTCGCTGGCGTTCGCGGCGTGCGCGCTGACCATCGCGGGCCTGCCACCGCTGTCCGGCTTCGTCGCCAAGTTCGGCATGTTCCACGCGCTGGTCAACCCGGGCCCGGACGCGCCGGCGATCGGCCCCGCCGGCTGGACGCTGATGGCGCTGGTGTTCGTTTCCGGCCTGGCCGCCATCGTCTCGCTGATGCGGTTCGGCGTGCGCACCTTCTGGGCCACCGAGGCGGTGGCACCGCCGGCGCTGCACGCGGCCGAAGTGGTGCCCGTGGCGGCGCTGCTGCTCGTCTCGGTGCTGCTGACGGTGCAGGCACGGCCCGTGTTCGATTACCTGGCGCGCGCCAGCGAGGACATCCACCGCCCGGCGCTGTACATCGATCGCGTGCTGGGCACGCGCCCTGTTCCGGCGCCTCTTCCCGCGAATGTTCCTGGCAGTGCTTCCGCAGGGGAGGCGCCATGACGCGCTGGCTGCCGCACCCCGTCGCGTCGCTGGCGCTGTGCGCCCTGTGGCTGCTGCTCAACCAGGCGCTCGACCCGGCGAACGTGCTGTTCGGCGCGGCGCTCGGCATCGCCGTGCCGCTGCTGACGCGCCGCCTGCAGCCGCTCGGCTATCCGCGGCTGCGCAGGCCGGCCGTGTTCCTGAAGCTGATGGCGATGGCCACGGTGGAGATCGTGCGCTCATGCTTCGGCGTCTGCCGGGTCATCCTGTTCAAGGATTACGCCCGCGTGAACTCGCAGTTCATCCGCGTGCCGCTGGCGATGCGCGACCCCTACGGACTGGCGATGCTGTCCTGCCTGATCAACATGACACCGGGCACCGTGTGGGTGGAAATCCTGCCGGAACGGTACGAACTGGCGCTGCACGTGTTCGACCTGCACGACGAAGCGTGGTGGATCGACACGATCAGGACCCGCTACGAGCGTCCGCTGATGCTGATTTTTGAAACGGAGAACGACCATGGAAACCCTGCTTGAAGTGGCGATCGCCTACGCCGTGGTGTGCGTGCTGATGGCGATGGCCTTGTGCGCGTTGCGGCTGCTGATCGGCCCCGCCGCGCACGACCGCGTGCTGGCGCTCGACACGCTGTGGATGTGCGGCATGCTGCTGGCGATCGTGCTGGGCATCCGCTTCGGCACGCAGGTGTATTTCGAGGTGGCGATCCTGGTCGCGCTGGTGGGCTTCGTGTCGACCATCGCCATGGCCAAGTTCCTGATGCGCGGGGAGATCATCGAATGAGCGGCATCGAACAGCTGCCCGGCTGGGCGGCGCTGCCGGTGGCGCTGCTGCTGGTGCTGGGTGCCACCATCATCCTCGTCGGGGCACTCGGCCTGCTGCGCCTGCGCACCTTCTACCAGCGCATGCACGGCCCCGCCATCACCGTCACGCTGGGCGCCGGCTGCGTGCTGCTGGCGTCGATGCTGTACTTCACGGTGGCGCAATCGCGGCTGGTGATCCACGAACTCATCATCGCCGTGTTCATCCTGCTGACGGCGCCCGTGGTCTCCATGACCATCATGCGCGCCGCCGTCTACCGCGACCTGCGCGCCAGGAAGGCCGACTCCGGCGTCACGGCGGGGCAGGTGTACACCCTTCCCGACAACGCCACCGAAGGCCCTGCCGAACCACGCTAGTGTTGCCTGGAACCGGGGTCAGACCCCGGTTTCAGGAAATATTTCCAAAAAACGGGGTCAGACCCCGGTTTCAGGAAATATGCGTGAAAACAGGGGCTTACCACTGCCGCGCTGGTTGTAAAACAACGGCGCTTGCATTGTTGAGATACCAATACCGGTATCGTACTTGAACAAAAAGCAATTGGATTCGCATCGGCGAGGCGTTCTAACATCGCCGCAGGCCACGCGTTGCCGTGGCGATAACGATAAGTAAAACATCAGGAGACAAGCACCATGAACCACCCGTGTCCGGGCCGCGCGAGCGACGCCCGCAGGAACCCCTTTGCCCTCAACATTGTCGCCGCAGCGCTGGCCGGCGCCGGACTGCTGGCCGCCGCGCCGGCGCTGGCGCAGGATGCGCAGGTCGCGGCCGAGAAGGAACTGGCGGAAGCGCAGAAAGCGCAACCCGTCAACGCCGTCATCGTCACCGGCGTGCGCAAGGCGGCGCAGAGCGCGCAGGCGATCAAGCGCAATTCCGATGAAGTGGTCGATTCGATCGTGGCCGAGGAGGCCGGCAAGTTCCCGGACAAGAACGTGGCCGAGATCCTCGGCCGGGTGACCGGCGTGCAGATCCGCCGCGAGTTCGGCGAAGCCAATGGCGTGATCGTGCGCGGCCTGCCGGGCCTGGCGACGCTGCTCAATGGCCGCGAGGTGTTCACCTCAAGCGGGCGCAACCTGTACCTGTCCGACATCCCCACCACGATGCTGCAGCGGATCGACGTGTACAAGACCCAGGGCGCCGAGATGGTGGAGGGCGGCACGGCCGGCGTGATCGACGTGCGCACCTCGCGCCCGTTCGACTTCAAGGGCTTCACGGCCAACCTGAATGGCCGCATCGAGCACCGCGACAAGTCCAACACCAACGATCCGCAGGTGTCGGGCATGCTGTCGAACCGCTGGAAGGGCGCGTTCGGCGAGGTGGGCGTGCTGGCCGGCCTGTCGTACCAGAAGGGCAATTACCACGATGAAGTAACGTGGAATTCGGCGCCCGAGCACCCGGTGGCCGGCAACCGCACCGTCACCGGCCCGTTCGACGTGGGCCACGTGAACTACCAGGGCGAGCGGATGCGCTACGCTGGCAACTGGGCGGTGCAATGGCGCCCCGTGCGCGAGGTGGAACTGTTCGCCGAAGGCTGGTCCACGCGCATCGACCACGATGCCGAGCGCCAGTTCTTCACCGGCCACCTGGGCTGGAATGCCCAGCCATGGACACCGAGCGGCGGCGTGGAGTGGGGTGCCGGGCAGTACACCAACCCCACCTATACGCTGTTCCCCGGCACCAGCCAGGTCGACAGCGTGACGGCCACCAGGCCCGCCGGCAACTACCACTTCTTCGCCGCCAGCGGCAGCCAGGCGCCGCGCGACGATTCGGAAGGCCACCAGGGCGCCATCGGTGCACGCTGGGATGTGACGCCGAAGCTGCGCGTGACCGCGGAACTGGCGCGCACCATCAGCCGCTGGAAGCAGGAAATGCCGATCATGGAACTGCTGGCCGACCCGCAGACCATCACGGCGCGCACCTACGTCAACGGCGGCGCGTGGTTCGATTATCCGGGTACCGACATGATGAACCCGAACAGCTACCGCCTGGGCGCGTTCACCGACAACTGGTCCGGCTCGCGCGGCCAGTCCACCGACTGGCGTGCCGACGCCACCTGGGACAATGGCGAGGACCACCTGTTCCGCGAGTTCTCCACCGGGGTGCGCGTGGCCTCGCGCAAGGCGTCGTACCAGCACGAGAGCAACAACTTCGTGCCGGCGCACGCCAATCTGCCAGCGGTATCGGCGCTGCCGGGCGGGGCGGTCTGCCCGTCGATGCAGCTGTCCGAGGACTACGGCATGAACCAGTGGCTGACCCTGTGCGGCGACTACATGCACGCCAACATCGACGCGGTCCGCAAGATGTATCTGCGCGACGGCATGACCGAACCGTGGCCGTACTCGCGCTACAGCAATATGGAAGACACCACGGCCTTCTACGCCAAGACCAAGTTCGGCTTCGCGGTAGGCGGTATCCCTGTGGAGGGCACGGCCGGCGTGCGCTATGTAAAAACCGAGCTGGACGTGAACGGCTTCTCCAATGTGCAGAACAATCCGGTACCGGCGCACCGCAATACCAGCGACAACGACATCCTGCCCAACCTGACCCTGAAGGCGCTGCTGACGCCGGACCTGATCGCCCGCTTCAATGCCGGCAAGGCGATCCAGCGCCCCAACTTCGGCGACTTCAATCCCGGCGAAACGCTGGGCACCGCGCCGAACGGCCAGGGCATCTACGAGGGCAATGGCGGCAACCCGGACCTGAAGCCGGTGGTCGGCAAGAACTACGACGTGGCGCTGGAATGGTATTTCGCGCCGACCGGCAGCCTCACCACCACGCTGTTCAAGCACGATTTCGAGAACTACATCGTGCGCCGCTTCGGCATGGAAACCATCGGCGGCCGTGAATACCGCATGGACCGTCCGCGCAACGTCAACGAGGGCCAGCTGAAGGGTATCGAGATCGGCTACCGGCAGTTCTACGACTTCCTGCCGGGCTGGCTGGGCGGCTTCGGGCTGGAGGCGAACTACACGTACATGAAGGGCCACCTGCTGGAAGGCAGCGTGCGCAATCCGTTCGTCGGCATGTCGAAGAATGCCTACAACCTCGTCGGCCTGTACGAGCGTGGCCCGTGGTCGGCGCGGCTGGCCTGGAACTACCGTAGCCAGTTCGTCGACGCCTACAACTACCGTGCCCTGGGCTTCGACCTGATCGTGGAACCGATCAAGACGGCGGACGCGTCGCTGTCGTACCGCTTCAACGACAACATGGGTGTGACGCTGGACGTGGAAAACATCACCGACCGCACCTACAACGACTACCACGGCATTGCCAGCAACCCGCGCGACGTGCGGCGCTATGACCGCGTGGTCGGGCTGTCGCTGCGCTGGCGGATGTAGCCCGGCCACGGCGCGGCCGGGCTGCAATCGTGCCCGGCGCCGCAGGGCTGCACGGTGGAAGGCTGTACCGAACTGCCGCTG
Source organism: Pseudoduganella albidiflava (assembly GCF_004322755.1). Classification (NCBI taxonomy): domain Bacteria; kingdom Pseudomonadati; phylum Pseudomonadota; class Betaproteobacteria; order Burkholderiales; family Oxalobacteraceae; genus Pseudoduganella; species Pseudoduganella albidiflava. The sequence continues at coordinate 4,464,275 of NZ_CP036401.1, read as the reverse complement.
ATCCTGCCGGAGCACCCGGCGTTCGCGATCGGCGGCCGGACCGTGGAATTGCTCGATCCCACCGCCATCCTGGCGCGTCGCTGTGTCGCATTGGCGCACGCCGCGGAAAGGTAGCGCAACCGGGAAAACCGCGCTGGCGAGGCAACGTCCTACATCCGCACAGGCATTCAAGCCTGCCGTGTCAGCTGGTCAGCAGGTAAAGTATCAAAAAAAACATGCAGGAGACCCGATACCTCTACAGGAGTCTTCAATGATACAAGCCTTATGTGAACAGTGGACGCGGTTGGCGTTCATGCCCCTGAGCTTTCACGGTGCAACGAACGACCCGGCGGTCATGCCGGGCGACATCGGGGTGACTTCCAGTGCTGCTGCCAGTGCTGTCGCCACTACTGCTGCCAGGACGCCCCGCTTCCTCAACAGGACCTTCGACTCCAGCCAGGGATCGCTGGCCTACAAACTGTACATTCCCGCGTCGTTCACGGGCCACGATCCCACGCTGGTCGTGATGCTGCACGGCTGTGGCCAGAGCGCCGACGATTTCGCCAACGGTACCGACATGAACCGGCATGCCGAGGAGGCGGGCTGCCTGGTGATGTATCCCGAGCAGACCACGTTCGGCATGGTGGGCGGCTGCTGGAACTGGTTCGACAAGGCGCACCAGCAGCGTGGCCAGGGCGATGCCGCGCTGATTGCCGGCGCCACGCGGGAAGTGATGGAGGCCCATGGCGTACCGGCCGGCCGCGTATTCGTCGCCGGCCTGTCCGCGGGTGCCGCCATGGCCGTGGTGCTGGGGTCCGCCTACCCGGACATCTATGCGGCGGTGGGCTGCCATTCCGGCCTGCCGCTCGGCTGCGCCACCGATACCGCCACCGCGATGGAAGCGATGCGCAACGGCGCATCGATCGACCAGGCGGCCGTGCTGGCGCAACAGGCCGTGCCCGTCATCGTTTTCCATGGCGATAACGACCAGACCGTCCACAGCGCCAACGGGCACACGGTGGTCAGGCATACGCTGAGCGCTACCTGCGCCAACGATGCGCAGGGCACCGAGGTGGTCAAGGAAACGGGCATGCTGCACGGGCGCGACTTCACCCGCGAAGTCCACCGCGGTCCGGGTGGCGCGGTGCTTGCCGAGCACTGGGTGATCCACGGCGCGGGCCATGCCTGGTCGGGCGGCAGTGCGCGCGGCAGCTATGCCGACGAGAAGGGTCCGTCGGCCAGCGCCGAGATGCTGCGCTTCTTCCGCAACGTGGGATATGCGGCCGCGGCCTGACGGCCGCTACCTCATCCGTGTTGGCCTGTCCCCGCGGCGTCGTGTTCCTCCGGCGCGGCGCGCAGGCCGTCCGCGGTGCGCCGGACGAATGGCCGGCAATCGACCGGCACGTCGATCGTGAAGGTGGTGCCATCCTCGTCGGAACTGTCGACCGATACGCTGCCGCCATGCGCTTCGGCCACGTCGCGCACGAAGGGCAGGCCGATGCCCCAGCCCACGGTGCCCGGGCCGCCATAGCGGAACAGGTAGCCGAAAATGCGTTCGCGCCGCTCGGCGGGAATGGCCGGCCCGCTGTTGTGGACCGACAGCGACAGCCTGCCCCGGCCACTTGAAACGTCGATCCGGACCGCGCCGCCCGCGCCGTACTTGACGGCGTTGGCGACCAGGTTTTCCAGTGCCCGGCGCATGGTCGGCACGCACCAGTGGCCTTCGACGTTTTCGCCGGTGACGGTGAACGGGCCGCCACCCTGCTCGCCGAACTGGCGGGCGACATCCAGCGCCAGGTCGCGCATGTCGAACGGCGCCAGCGCGAGCGGCGGCAAGGCTTCGCGCATGACCGTCAGCGCCTCGAGCAGTTCACCCATCATCGATTCGAGCCGCCCGGCGTGGCGCAGGATCTTGTCGGCGGAGCGCCGGGCCACGTCCAGGTCGCCGGTCTGGGCGACGAGCTGCGCGCCGGTGGCGATCACTCCCAGCGGCGCGCGCATGTCGTGCGACAGCGCGGCCGCCACGCGCCGGCGCAGCGCCTCGTGCGTGGCGGCATATTCGCGCAGCGATTCGCAGGCGGCGATCTCGATGGACCGGCTGATGGTGGCCCATACGTCCGCCGGCCAGCGGATGCCGCGCGCCTGGGCGACATCGCGGATGGCATCCCGGAACAGCTGGTATTCGCGCAAGACTTCGTCCGGGCCGAAACAGGTCATGCGCGCACGCTCGCTGCCATGGGACATGGCGGCCGTGGTGTGCTGGGTGGCGGTTTCGCGGGCCTGGCCGGGGCTGATCGCCTCGGCGAGGTTGTCGTAGAGATTGGGCAGGTTGTCGGTCAGCGCCGGGCCGAGCAGCTCGGCGGCGCCCTTGATCTGGGCCCGGACCGAGGCTTCCCAATGGTCGAGCACGGCCTCGCGGATCGACAGCAGCTCGCGCGCTCCCTGATGGGCTGCCTGGTCTGCGTGGTCTGCCGCCTGGGCTGCCGTCACACGAGCCGCCTCATTGGCCACCTCGTTGGCCACCTCATCGGCTGCGCTTGTCACCGGATGTGCCGCCTCATGGGCCAGCTCATTCGCTGCCGCGTTCGCTATCTCATTGGCCACCTCATTGGCTACCTCATTGGCCACCTGATTGGCCACCTCAAGTGCCACCTGATGTGCCATCGCCTGCGCGTCCTGCTCCGTTCCCTGGTGTGCCTCCCTGTTCGCTCCATCGGACAAGCGCTTGCCATCGTAATCGTGGTCGGTAGCCAGATTCATCGCAGTTCCATGTTTGGCCGGTTCAGCCTCGATAGACCGGCAGGTCGTGTGCCGGCAGGTTGATGGTGAATATTAACCTGAAATCACCACCGCGCGGTGTCCGGCCACGGGCCGTCAGCGCTGGCCGTGGCCGCCGGCCGGAAAGTGCAGCGTGAACCGGACGCGATCCTCCCCGGCATGCACGGTTGCCGTCCCCCCGTGCAGCGCCATGATCGCGCGAACAATCGACAGGCCGAGGCCGGTGGAAGCGTCGCCATGGCCGCGTGCCGCGTCGGCCCGGTAAAAGCGCTCGAACAGGTGCGGCAGGTGTTCCGGCGCGATCGGCGTGCCGGTGTTTTCAACGCTCAGCGTGGTGCCGCCGGCTCCCGCTTCGGCGCGCAGCACGATCGTGCTGCCCGGGCTGGCATGCCGCACGGCGTTCGACAGCAGGTTGGCCAGCGCGCGCCGCAGCAGGGCGGGATCGGCCAGCACCACGCCGTCGCCCGCGCACGCCAGGTGCAGGCCTCGATCTTCCGCCATGCCTTCGTAGAAATCAGCCACCTTCGCCAGTTCGTCCAGCGCCCGCAGGGGCTGGCTGGCCGGCGCCACCTCGTCCTGCCCGGCGCGGGCCAGGAACAGCATGCTTTCGATCATGCGGGCGAGCCGCTCCAGTTCTTCGATGTTCGAGGCCAGCAGCCCTTCGTACTCGGCGGTGCTGCGCGGCCGGGCCAGCATGACCTGGCTCTGGCCGAGCAGGTTGGCGACCGGCGTGCGGAATTCATGCGCGAGGTCGGCGGAAAAGGCCGACAGGCGCGCATAGCCTTCCTGCAGCCGCGCCAGCATGGCATTGAGGGCGCCGACCAGCGGCTGCAGTTCCGATGGGGCATCGCCGGCCTCGAGCCGGTGGCCCAGCGTACCGGGCCGCACCAGCGCCGCGTGGCGGGCCACCACGCGCAGCGGCCGCAGCCCCCGGTGCAGCATCCACGCGGCGCACAGTGCCGCGGCCAGGGCGCTGATGGCGGCCGCGCCGGCGATGCGGTGGCGGAAGCGGGTGAGCATGGCGCTCCGGTCGGCGTAGGCACGGGCGACGATGACCGTGACCGTGGGCGTGGCGGTGCCGCTGCCCAGCCTGGCGGTGCCCGCCACCACGCGGCCCGGGGCGCCGGCGCGGCTGGTCCAGCTCGCGATAGCCCCGCGCCCGGGCGTGGCACCGGTGGCCGGAGGGATTGGATAACGCTCGTCGCCGGGGTTGATGTCGGCCAGCACGGTGCCGTCCGGCGCCACGAAGCGCACCAGCGAATTCTCCTGGCCGCTCATGGTGTCGCGGAACAGGTCGGGCTGGGTGCGCAGCAGGCCGGCTGCGCCCGGGCGGCCGAGCAGCAGCTGGATCTGCCGCAGCTTGCCCAGCAGCGCGAGATCGTCGCGCCGTTCGATTTCCGCCACGAAGGACAGGTACAGCCAGGTACCGAGTCCGGCCGCCGCCAGCGCGACGATCAGCACGAACATGGCGGTCACGCGCGCCGCCAGCGAACCGCGCAGGCCCGCCATCACGCGCCGGCCGCCGGTTCCACCTCGCACACATAGCCCATGCCGCGCCGGGTGTGGATCAGCTTTTGCGGGAAGGGATCGTCGATCTTGCGGCGCAGCCGGCGCACCGCCGCGTCGATCACGTTGGTATCGCTGTCGAAATTCATGTCCCACACCTGCGAGGCGATCAGGGAGCGCGACAGCACCTGGCCTTCGCGCCGCGCCAGCAGGTGCAGCAGGGCGAATTCCTGGGCCGTCAGCACGACCGGCGTGCCGTCGCGGCGCACGCGGCGGCGGATCACGTCGATCTCCAGGCCGCCGATGCGGATCAGTTCATCCTCCCGCACCGGACCGCGCCGCAGCAGCGTGCGCAGCCGCGCCACCAGTTCGACGAACGCGAACGGCTTGACGAGGTAGTCGTCGGCGCCCAGTTCCAGGCCGCGCACGCGGTCGTGCACTTCGTCGCGCGCGGTCAGGAACAGCACGGGGATCTGTTCGGTCGCCGGTGCGCCACGCAGCGCTGCCAGGACCTGCCAGCCATCCATGCCGGGGAGCATCACGTCGAGCACCACCAGGTCGATGCCGCCTTCGCGCGCGATGGCCAGGCCGTCGCGGCCATTGCGCGCGAGGCGGACGGCGAACCCGGATTCGGCCAGGCCGCGCTGCAGGTAGTCGCCGGTTTTCGGCTCGTCTTCGATCAGGAGGATGGTCATGGGCGCCGCGCAAAGCCCCATTGTATGCCTGCGCGGGCCGGCGCTGGATGACGAAATTGTCATCTGGCGGTCATGCGGCCGTGGCCGGGCGGCAGCCACAATGGCGCTTCAAGTCACGAAAGAACGGCAACGAAAGAACACCATGCAAGGAAAGAATGCCATGTCCCGTCTCACTGTCCGCCTGCTTGCCCTGCTGGCCACGCTGGCGGCGCTGCCCGCCGCCGGCCAGGTGCGCCAGCAGCCCGACCTGACGCTGCAGACCGCCAGCCGCCTGGTGGCCGGCGCCCTCGACGCGTGCCGGCGCCAGGACCGCGCGATCGTGGCCGCGGTGCTCGACCGCGGCGGCAACCTGCTGGCGCTGCAGCGCGCGGACACCGTGGGCCCGCACAACATCGAGGCGAGCCGGCGCAAGGCCTATACGGCGCTGTCGACCCGCACCGCGACGCTGACCCTGGCCCGCGCCGCGGCGGCCAATCCCGATGCGCGCAACCTGGCCGCGCTGCCCGAACTGCTGCTCCTCGGCGGCGGCGTGCCGGTGGCCGCGGCAGGGCAGGTGGTGGGCGCGATCGGCGTCGCGGGCGGCGGCGGGGCGGTCAACGACCATGCCTGCGCCGTGGCGGCGATCCGCGCCATGCCGGAACTCGACCAGCCGGCCACCGACTGACTTTTCACTCATCAAGGAAAACACCATGTATCCGATCAGGCACATCCTCGCCGCCGGCCTGTTTGCCGGCCTGCTGTCCACCGCCCCGGCCATGGCCGCGACGGCGCCCAACCCGCTCAGCGTCCACGTGCTCGACCTGCAGAGCGGCCAGCCCACCGCAGGCATCCGTGTCACGCTGGAGCAGCGTGCCGGCGAAGGCTGGCGCGCGCTCGCCGCCGGCGTCACCAATGCGCAAGGCCGCATTCCCGCCCTGTTCCCGGAAGAGCGCGCGATGCCCGCCGGCGACTACCGCATCGTGTTCGAGACGGGCGAGCACTATGCCCGCCTGAAGCAGGACACCTTCTTCCCCCGCATCCCGGTCGAGTTCCACGTGGGCGCGGCGGCACAGCACTACCACGTGCCATTGCTGCTCAGCCCATTCGGCTACTCCACCTATCGGGGGAATTGAGCGCCGCCATCTCTCCGGCTTTCCTATACTCGCCGCTCCATGTGATCGCTCGAAACCACACACATAACGGAGCTGGCCGATGCTGAAATCGCCCTGGATGAGATGGAGTTTCGTGCTCGGGATCGCCCTGGGCGGCTTCTTCGACGGAATCCTGCTGCACCAGGTCTTGCAGTGGCACCATTTCCTCAGCCTGGTGCCGGGCATGGACGACCTGCGGCTGCAGGTCATGTGGGACGGCTATTTCCACGTGCTGATGTACGTGATCGCGGTGGCCGGCCTGTGGGGCCTGTGGCAGGCCCGCCGGCGGGGCGTCCCGGCGCCCGGCGCGACGGCGCTGGCCGCCGCCGTGCTGCTGGGATTCGGCGTCTGGAACCTGATCGACGTGGGCCTGGCGCACTGGATCCTGCGCATCCACCGCATCCGCCTCGATACGCCCGACCCGCTGTTCTGGGACGTGCTGTGGCTGGCCGTGTTCGGCCTGGTGCCGCTGGCGCTGGGCTGGTGGCTGCGCGGCCGCCCGTCCGGGCCCGGCAGCGCCACCGCCGCGCTGCTGGTGTTCGCCACGGGCACCGCGCTGGCCGGCGGCTGGGCCTTGCGCGAGCCGCCGGGGCAGGATTTCACGGCCGTCGTCTTCGCGCCGGGCACCACGCCGGCGCAGGTCTTCGATGCGCTCGATGCCAGCGAAGCGCGCCTGGTGTGGAGCGACCGCCCGATGGGCGTGGTGCTGGTGGCCGTGCCGAAGGACAAGCGCTGGCGCTTCTACCGCCACGGCGCGGTGCTGGTGGGCGGCACGGGGCTGCCGGCCGGCTGCATCGGGTGGAGCAAGGTGTAGTGCGCACCTCCGGCGATATTTTCTGGGACTTTGCCGGCGATTTGGCCGGGAAATTCAGCCAGTAAATATGGCTGGGAAACAGGGGCGATAAGCCGGCCTGAAAATTCCGATGGAGAAAATATCCAAAGACAGTCGAACCGGGTCATTGAAAATAATCCGAAAATAAGCCAGAAATCACTGGGCATTCCCGGCAATGTGCTGTATCTTTCGTCTCGCACTACATCAAGTCGTTGTTATTGTTGGTTTTTCTCTCCCGCCTCGCCGTATGCCCCCAGGGTCATTTGGCGGTCCTGTTTGATTTCCTCCGTTATCCCTCTTGGTCGACCGTGCACCCGGGCGTCTTGCCCATGCAATATTTAAAGGACTGATTAAATGACTACTCAAACCGGCACCGTAAAATGGTTCAACGATTCCAAGGGCTTCGGCTTCATTACGCCTGACGCAGGCGGCGGCGATTTGTTCGCCCATTTCCAGGATATTCAATCGGAAGGTTTCAAGAGCCTTTCCGAAAACCAGCGCGTGTCGTTCGAACGCTCGACCGGCCCGAAAGGCGAAAAAGCCGGCAATATCCGCGCGATCTGACCGATCCCAGCGGCCAGGCTGCGCGCCGGCCCGCACCACGCAGATAGCGTGGGCGCCGCCAGGCGTGCAACCCGCACAGCAAAAGCCCACCCGCAGCATGCCTGCCGGTGGGCTTTTCGCATCCAGGCATTCAGGCATCCAAGCATCTACCGCATCTACCGCATCCGCCGCGCCTACTGCATCGTGACGGCGCCAGCCGGGCTGGCCGGCATCTGCATCAGCGCATTCTTCATTTCGGCCGCCTCCAGCGCCGGCGTGCGCCCGAAGAAGCGCTTGAACTCGCGGCTGAACTGCGAGCTGCTTTCATAGCCCACGCGGTGGCAGGCGGTGGCCGCGGTCAGGCCATCCTGCACCATCAGCAGCCGCGCCTTGTGCAGGCGTGTCGTCTTCAGGTACTGGATCGGCGTGGTTTGCGTGACCGCCTTGAAGTGCGCATGGAACGCCGCCACGCTCATGCCGGCCTCGCTGGCCAGCGTGCCGACGTCGATCGGGCGGTCGTAGTTCGCATGGATGCGCCGCAGCGCCTTGCCGATCTTGCCGAAGTGGCTTTGCTGGGTGAGCGCCGCATGGATCGCGCCGCCCTGCGGGCCCGTGAGCACCCGGTACACCAGTTCGCGCACGATGCCGGGGCCCAGGATGGCCGCATCGGCATCCGTCTGCAGCGCTTCGAGCAGGCGCAGCAGCGTGTCGCCCATCGCATCGTCGAGCGGTGTCGAGACGATGCCGGCCGGCTGCGCGGCGCGCTGCCGGTGCTTCTGCTCCAGGGCCAGCACCAGTTCGGCCGCCACCTTCAGGTCGATCGGCACGGACACCGCCAGCATCGGCTCGGCGGGGCTGGCTTCGGTCTCGGACTCGAACGGCAGCGGCACCGACAGCACCAGGTAGTGGTGCGCATCGTAGACATAGGCCGTGTCGCCGAGGAAGCCGCGCTTGCGGCCCTGGCAGACGACGACGATGCAGGGTTCGTACATGACCGGCGTGCGCGGGATTCTGCCATTGGCGCGCATGAATTTCAGGCCGGGCAGGGCCGACAGTGTGTAGCCCTCGTGCGGCGCCAGGCGCTCCAGCAGGCTGACGATGCGGCGTTGACGCGAGTCGTTCAAGGGTGCATTCACGGCGGATCCTGGGTCTGGAAAGGGATTGGAGAATCAGGCAACCGGCGAATATTAATGGATATTTTCCACGCCGGTGCGAACGCCCATACTGCTTCCATCGCAACCCAACACGGAGAACACCATGAACGCAGCAGAACGAAAAGTCGTCCTGATCACCGGTGCCAGCAGCGGCATCGGCGAAGCCACCGCCAGCCACCTCGCCGCGCGCGGCATGCACGTCATCCTGGGTGCGCGGCGCACCGACCGGCTGGAGGAACTGGCCGCCCGGATCGCCGCCGAGGGCGGATCGGCGGCCGTGCGCAAGCTCGATGTGACGAGTCTCGAAAGCATGCAGCAGTTCGTCGACTTCGCGCTGGACCGGCATGGCCGCGTCGATGTCATCGTCAACAACGCCGGCGTGATGCCGCTGTCGAAGCTGGAAGCGCTCAAGGTCGACGAATGGAACCGCATGATCGACGTGAACGTGCGCGGCGTGTTGCACGGCATCGCCGCCGCGCTGCCGGTGATGCAGCGCCAGAAGAGCGGGCAGATCATCAACCTGGCCTCGATCGGCGCCTACACCGTCAGCCCGACCGCCGCCGTGTACTGCGCCACCAAGTTCGCCGTCGCGGCGATTTCCGAAGGCTTGCGGCAGGAAGTGGGTGGCGACATCCGCGTCACCGTCGTCTCCCCCGGCGTGGTGGAATCGGAGCTGGCCGAGTCGATCTCGGACCCGGGCGGCCGCGAGGAAATGCGCGGCTTCCGCAAGATCGCCATCAAGCCGGACGCGATCGCCCGCACCATCCACTTCGCCATCGAACAGCCGGCCGACGTGGATGTCAGCGAGATCATCGTGCGGCCGACCGCCAGCCCGTACTGACGGGAGCACGGGGCACGGTGCGGCAACCGGCACGCAAAGCGCGGGTGCGGTCCGTCATCCGCTACACTCTCCGGTTCGAGCACAACGTGGATGCACCATGGCGAACCAGCAGACCCATTCCCCGCAATTCCTGCCCGAAGGCAGCCGCGACGAGCAGGTGCCGGCAGTCGCGGCCTCCATCGAACAGCGCCGGCACCAGATCTTCCCGGTGCTGGCCGAGCACGAGGTGCAGCGCCTGCTGCGCTTCGGTACCGTGCGCCACTATGCCGACGGCGTGCGCATCCTGGAGGCCGGTTTCACGCCATTCGGCATGGTGCTGGTGCTGGCCGGCCGCATGGCCTCGCACCGCTACGACGGCCTGGGCAACTCGGCGCTCGTCAAGGAGCACGGGCCGGGCGAGTTCACGGCCGAGGTGTCGCAGCTCGCCGGCCGGCCTTCGCTGGTGAACGTGACGGCGGTCGGCCCGGTCGAGGCACTGGTGATTCCCGCCGACCAGTTGCGCGCCCTGGTGATCGCCGAGGCCGAGCTGGGCGAACGCATCGTGCGCGCGCTGATCCTGCGCCGCGTAAACCTGATCGAATCCGGTTCCGGCGGCCCGGTCCTGGTGGGCCCGCCGGGCCACCCGAACGTGTTCCACCTGCAAAGCTTCCTGACGGCGAACGGCCATCCGCACACGGTGCTCGAACCGGACGGGGAAGAAGACGCCCGCGCGCTGTGCGAGCATTACCGCCCCACGGCAGACGACTGGCCGCTCGTCGTGTGCCCGGATGGCAGCGTGCTGATGAACCCCTCCTTCGCCGACATGGGCCGCTGCCTGGGCATGCTGCCTGAACTCCCGGCGGACAAGGTATGGGACGTGATCGTGGTCGGTGCCGGCCCGGCGGGCCTGGCCACCGCCGTCTACGCGGGCTCCGAAGGCCTGTCCGTGCTGGCGCTGGAGCAGCGCGCGTTCGGCGGCCAGGCCGCCGCCAGCGCGCGCATCGAGAACTACCTGGGCTTTCCCACCGGGATCTCCGGCGGCGCGCTGGCCGGCCGTGCCTACGTGCAGGCGATGAAGTTCGGCGTCGAGGTGGCCATCCCGATGGCGGCAAGGCATCTGGCCTGTGATGCATCGCCACTGGCGCTGGAACTGGCCGATGGCCGGCGCGTGCTGGGCCGCACGGTGGTGCTGTCCTGCGGTGCCCGCTACCGGCGGCCGTCGCTCGCCAACATCAAGCAGTTCGAAGGCCGCGGCATCTACTACTGGGCCTCGCGCATCGAGGCGAACCTGTGCGCCGGCGCGGAAGTGATCCTGGTCGGCGGCGGCAATTCGGCGGGGCAGGCGGCCGTGTTCCTGTCCGCCCATGCCGCCAGGGTCCACATGCTGGTGCGTGGCGACGGCCTGAAGGCCACCATGTCCACCTACCTGATCGAACGCATTCGCGCCACGCCGAACATCGAACTGCATCCGCACACGGAAATCGTGGCGCTGGAGGGTGACGACGAAGGCTTGCAGGCGGTGCGCTGGCGTAACCACCGCACACTGGGAGAAAGCGAGTGCAAGGTATGCCGGGTCTTCCTGTTCATCGGCGCCGAGCCGAACACGGACTGGCTGGGCGACTGCGGCGTGGAAGTCGACGCGCAGGGCTTCATCCGCACCGGCGACGCGGTCACGGCGCCTGCCACGGCGTCACGTTCGACGCTGGAAACCAGCGTGCCCGGCGTGTTCGCGATCGGCGACGTGCGCGCCGGTTCGACGAAACGGGTGGCGGCCGGCGTGGGGGAGGGCGCGCAGGTGGTGGCGCAGATCCATGCGTACCTGGCCATGGAACGCTGATTTCTTCGCGCCGGAAGCGCGGCGGTCGCGATTCGGGCTCTCTTCCACGCGCATCCATCGCGGCATGCGTTACACCCGGGCCAGGCCGGAATAACCAGGTGTGTCGTCCAGGAACCCGTCCCTGCCGGGACAGGTTCTTCATCGCCCTTTATCGGGCGTTCACCTTCAGCCAGTTCAGATTCCACTCCTTCCCGACGGACTTCAGGCGCAGTGTGTGCTCTCCCGCGGTCATGGCGAAGGGAACGCTCGTCTGCGTGCTCCAGGTTTGCCAGCCGCCCGTGCTGGGCACAGGCATGGCACCCACGGCTTTCACGCCATCCACCCAGACCTCGAAGCCGGTACTGCCGCTGGCGGTCGCGACACGGTAGTCGATGGTGAAGTTGCCGGCGGTCGCCACGCTGATCTTGTACTCGACGTAGTCGTCGGCGTCGAAGTGGCCGACGTTCTGGCCGCCGCCAGTGTCGCTGCAGGTCTCCGTCTGGACACCGCTCATGGCGGTGAAGTCTTCCGCCTGGAGCGTCGCCGGTACCGGTACGTGCTTGATGCTGGTGCTGGCAACATCACTGTGGAAGCTCTCGTCGGCGGCCGTGAGAGCGGTCACGGCGTAGTAGTACGTGGTGCCAGCTGCGGCAGTGGTGTCGGTATACGCGGGCGTCGCGAGCTTGTCGGCCACCTTCGCGTAGCTGCCTGCCACGCTGGTGCTTCGATAGACGTTGTAGCCGGCGACCCTGGCATCCGTGCTGGCGTCCCAGGCGAGCACATTGCCTCCCGCGCCTTCGGTCAGTTTCAGGCCGGCAGGCCGCGCCGGCAGCTTGAATACCTCGGGAGCCGTCGTGCCGGCCATCCATTTGACCAGGCCCGGGTGAGCTTCGTAGGGCTGCGTTGCGTAGCTCTTGAACAGCGTCTCGATCTCGGCCACGGTGGCGGTGGTGAAGTCCACTTTGCCATTCATGTCGACGACGTCCTTGCCTGCAACGGGTGGCTTGTCGAGCAGGTACATCTCGGCCCAGGTATTGGCGCTGCCGTTGTCCTTGAAGACGCCGCTCAAGGTGTACGTCCTGCCGCCTTGCAGCGTGATCGCCTGATAGACGCCACCATTGATCCCGCCGCTGACACCGGCGGGGCGGGTGACGCGCAACACGGCGCCGCTGCTTCCCGCCGGGGTCTTCCCGGCCGTCCTGTCATTGAAGTCCAGCGACAGGCTGCCATCGATCACCAGCGTGGTCCAACCGGCATTCGAGCGGAATTCGCCGTTCGTGATGACCTCCGCGCTGGAACCGGTGTCGACGATGCTGATCTTGTCGAAGCTCACATCCGGGTCGCTGCCGGCCAGCGCGCCGGTCTTGATGACGAAGTAGTAGGTCTTCGGGCCAGTGCCGCCCACCCTGATGGTGGCGGCCTTCTTCGCGCAGGCGTTTGCAAAGCTGGCGTTCCAGCCCGCGCAGTCCCAGGTGCTGGCCTTGGCGACCAGGCCGACGCCCGTGTCGAGGCTGGTATTGACCGCATTGGTCACCATTCCCCACGTGCCATTGCCCGTGCCCCCTGCCGCGCTGACCACCTTGTAGGACCACGAGGTGGATGCCCAGCCGTAGCTGGCATACGTGTCATAAGTTGCCCGGCCGATCTGCCCACCCAGGTCCACGCCCGCACCTTGCCAGGGCTGGAACTCGCCCATGAGCAGCGGGATCTTCAGGCCGCTCAATTGCTTGCTGTACGCGCACACGCCCGTTGCGCCGGTCGGCCCGCACAGCAGCCAGTCGCGGTGGACCATGTAGGGTGTGTCGCCCGGCCGGTCGCCGAACAGGCCGGGATAGGGGTGAAGCTCGAAGGCCACGTTGGTGAAGCCCTTGGCAGCCGGGTCGCCATAGGCGTCGATGCTGCCGTAGTGGCTGGGCAGCAGCACGATGTGCCTGGAATCGATGGCCCGGATGGTCTTGTACAGCTCCTCGATGCGCGTGACCATGGCGTCGGCCGTCGAGCCCCAGGGCTCGTTGAGCGGGTCGTAGGCTGCGACCACGGGTTCGTCCTTGTACCTGGTCGCGATCTGTTGCCACAGCCAGCGCGTCCGCTCCTGCGCATCCGCATCGGTCCAGTACTTGTTCTGCCCGGCGCATCCCGTGTGGTCGTTGGGTGTCTGCCCGCCGGGGGCGCCGTGCAGGTCGAGAATGACATACATGCCGCGCTTTTTCGCCTCGGCGATACTCCAGTCCAGGTATTTCCACGCGTCCGCGCGCAAGGTCTTCGGCTTCCTCTCGTCTTCGATGACGCTCCACAGGATGGGCAAGCGAACCACGTTGAAGCCGAAGACCTTCAGCTGGTCCCAGTCGCGCTCCGTCATCCAGCTGTCGCGGAACAGTTTGATCAGGCGTTCCTTCTCTTCATAGCCGAAGCGCTCCGTCAGCTTGGCCTCCAGCGTGCACTGGTCCGTCACGCCGTTGCCACCCTGGTCCATCATCCAGAACTCCTGCACCAGCCAGTTACCGAGGTTGGTGCCCTTCAGCAGGACCTGCCTGCCGTCGGCGTCCACCCATTTGGTGCCATCGGTCTTCAACATGGCCGGGCCCGGGGATGGCGCAGGTGACGGTGCCGGGGCTGGCGCCGGTGCCGGAGAAGGCGCCGATGTACTGCCACCACCGCAACCCGCCAATAGCGCGGTAGCCATTAAACCACCCACCAGTGTCCCTCGCGCGGCGCTGCCGAATGGTGCGACCCGGCTGCCAGTCAAGTGCTTCCTTCGCATTCCAGCCATGTTCTGTCTCCGTCTTATGGATTTTGGGAATCGTTTTTAATCACATTTGGAATCGTTTCCATTTAAGTATGTTTTATGTCGTGTTCCATGTCAACCGGGGGAATGCACGATGCCTGTCGCGGCGCCCGCAGCTATGGGGGAGGAGGGTCAACAGGAGCCTCGGACCAGGAGGTGAACGTGTATTCACCGGCGTCGGAGATCAGGGGGCGAGGTGCTTGCCTCGAATGACAAGGCGAGGCTTGCCAGGAATGCCGCTTAGTCAAGCATTAGCCGACACATTGAAAGCGCATGCATTCACCCCAACGGCGAAGGGCTGGGGTCAGGGAGGAGTGCTGGCATGCATGCCAGCACCGTTGCGCAGGCGCGAAGCATGCTTCGCGAAACCCCTGCTTCACCCCGGCGGTATCTGACCCCGGAATTTGCACTTTGGGTGGGTTTATCCGAGCGGCATTGTGGCTTGCCGGCCGATCTGGGGGGCGACGTGACGCGAGACTTGCGAGAACAACGGGGCCGGCATCGGCCGGCCCCGTCCAGCTACCTCAGAACCGGTAATCCACCGTCACCCCCACGCGCCGGAACGAGTTCTCGCCCAGGCCGTAAGCGAAGCCGGAGCCGGCGCCCTTGCCGGGCAGCGGATAGATGATGGCGTTCGGTACCCGCGTGTCGTTCAGGTTGCGCGCGTACAGTTGCGCGCTCCACTTGTTGTCCGGCGCGTTCAGCGACAGGCGCAGCGAGGAGATCGTGTGGCCGCGGAAGCTGCAGTTGTCGTCGATCGAATTGCAGTAGCGCACGCGGCTCTTGTACACCAGGTCGCCGCCCAGGCGCAGTTCGTATTCGCCCGGCAGGTCCCAGCTGTAGTCGGCCGATGCGGTGACCTTCTGCTTCGGCGAGTACAGCAGGCGCCTGCCGCCCACGTCCTGGCCATCGAAGATGAAGCCCGTCGGGTAGGCGGTGTCGAGGATCACGGCCATCGACAGGCCCAGTTGCAGCTGCGGCAGCGGGCGGGCACGCAGGTCGGCCTCGAAGCCCTTGCTGGTCACTTCCGGCACGTTCAACGGGATGCAGCTCAATGCGCCTACCGCGGTCAGCGTGCAGTTCTGTTCCTGGAAATCCTTGATCTTCGTGTGAAACAGGGCCAGGTCGACATCGAGGCGGCGGTCCAGCAGCGACAGCTTGGTGCCCAGTTCCACGCTGGTCGGCAGTTCCGGGTTCACCAGCTTGCCCGTGTAAGCGCCTGGCGTGGTGGCGGCGCTGACGGGCGACGAGTTGTCGACCTGCGGACCCTTGTAGCCGCGGCTCAGCGTCGCATACACATTGGCCTGCTTCGACAGCGTATGCTGCAAGCCCACCTTGCCCGAGACATTGGTCTCGCCCGTATCGCCGCTGGCGGTCTTGATCGTGGTCGGTACGCTGAACGCGGCGAAGTTCACCGTGCTGCCTTCGATGTAATTGGCGGATACGGCATCCTTCGTGTAGCGCAGGCCCGCGACCAGGCTGGTGGCCGGCGTGAAGCGCCAGGTGGCCTGGCCGAACACCGCCTTCGTCGTCATCCTGGCGTGTTCGGTCGTGTCGGTGACGATCGAGCGCGGCACGGCGGCGGGCAGGGCGGGGTTGGGCTGGATCGTCGTGATGGTCTGCTTGTCGATCTCCGAGTCCGCATAGAACAGGCCGGCCACGTACTCCAGCTGCCGGCCGCTCGGCGATGCGATGCGCAGCTCCTGGGAAAACTGCTTTGCTTCCTGCGCGGGCGTCAGGTTGCGGATCTTGTCGTAGCCGAGCGACATGTCGATGCCGCTCGAGTTCGGGCCCACGTTGCGCTCGCGCCACGCGGTGATGGAGGTCAGCGTCGACCCGTCGCCGAGGGTCCAGTCGACCTGGCCGGACAGGCCGCGCACCTTGCTGTGCGACAGCTCCAGGGCATCGCTGCAGATCTGGTTGTTGGTGCGCGAGACCGTCACGCCGCAGGCGGCGAATTCGGCCAGCGGCCGGTGGTTGCCGGCGGCGTTGACGTCATTCGCGATCGCCGGTGCGAAGAAGGTCGCGTAGTCGACGCGGGTGTTCGATGCCTCGCCGATCAGGTTGATGGACAGGTCACTGCTCGGGCGCAGCAGGTAGCGCAGGCGGATACCCGCGTTGTCGGCCACGCTGTCCTTGCCGTTGTGGACATTGTGGTACACGCCCTTGTTGCGTTCGACCAGGCCGGATACGCGCAGCGCCGAGATATCGTTGATCGGCAGGTTGACCGTCGAGCGCACGGCGGCGCCGTAGGTGCCCTTGTATTCCAGCTGCACGTTGCCGCCGGTGTCGCCGATCATCGGCGCCTGGGTCGACATATTGAGCACGCCCGCCGAGGCGTTCTTGCCGAACAGCGTGCCCTGCGGGCCGCGCAGCACTTCCACGCGCGCCAGGTCGAGCATCAGGCCGCTGGCCGTGGAACCCTGCGGCACGCCATCGACCACCACGCCCACCGAGCCCTCGGCCGACGTCGTCATCACGGCGGTGCCGATACCGCGGATCGAAGCGCTGCCGCCCGGGCCGCTGGTGGAATTCTGGTCGCCGAATTCCAGCGCGGCGGCAGTTTTCGCCAGGTCGCCGATGTCCTTCACGCCGGCGCGTTCCAGCTGCGCCGCGTTGACGACCGTGATCGCCAGCGGCACTTCCTTGATGTTCTGCGTGCGCTTCTGCGCCGTGACGACGACGGTCTCGATACCGGTATTGCGTTGCGGTGCCGCTGTGGCGGTGGTGGCGGTTTCGGCGGCAGGGGCCGCGGCTTCCTGTGCCAGGGCTGGCTGGATGGCCGCGAGGCTCATGGCGAGGATGGTGAGCTGGCCGATGGCCGGCTGGTAAGCATGGATGCGCATCTTGTCTCCTGGATGTATGCCGGATCTGTGCCGGCTAGATGTCTGCGACAGCTGGTGCTGTCCCGGCCGGGGCCGGTCGATCGGAACCGAGTATAGGTTCGGCATTTCGGCGTTCTGAAGCCGTAATTGCTGATACCAGCTATCGCCGGGCGAAGGTGATGGCTGGCGGCGCGAACGATCGCAAACGCTGATACGTCGTATCGAAACTCAGGCGTTCGGTTTCGCCGGGGCCGCTGCTATCGTTGTCTCCACAACATCCCATAACACTCGGAGACCACCATGCAGAACCCCGCTCAAGGGCGTGCGCCGGAGACCTGGCGCGGCCGCGGCATCCTCATGCTGTGCCATTTCACGGGCATGGTCGACCTGGTCGCGCTGCCGGTCTGGGTCGGCGCGCTGGTCCAGCACTATGGGTTCGGCCTCGAACAGGCCGGCATCACTGTCACGGCATTCCTGGCAGGTGCGGTTGCCGCCAGCCTCTTCACCGCGCCGCGCTTCGGCCGGCTGCCGCGCACCGCCTGCGTGGCCGGTGGCTACGGCATCGCGGCGCTGGCATTCGCCGGCGCGGCACTGACAACGGATTTCGGCACGCTGGCACTGCTGCACCTGGTAGCCGGCCTGGCCGCGGGGACCGCCCTGTCGGTCACGCACGGCACCATCGGCCGCAGCGCCAACCCGCACCGGCTGTTCGCGCTGGCCGGCACCGCGCTGGGCATCGGCGCCGTGGTGTTCTACGCGGCCGTGCCACCGGCGATCGCCGCGCATGGCGGCGCCACGCTGTTCAAGGTGCTGGCCGGCCTGATGGCCGTGACGGCGCTGGCCGCGCTGGCCTTCCCGCGGCACGCCAGGGCGGGGCACGATCAGGCCGCGCATGGCCGGCTGTCCCGCGCCGCCTGGTGCGCCATCTTCGGCGTCGCCGCGATGGCGCTGAACCAGGCGCTCACCTTTAGCATGCTGGACCGGATCGGCATCATGCGCGGCTTCGGCCAGGAAGCCGTCAACCAGCTGCTGGTGGTGGTCGGCCTGGTGAACCTGCTGCCGGCGGCCATTGCCGGCTTCCTCGACAAGCGCCTGAATCCGGTGCGCGTGGCACTGGTGGCGGCGCCGCTGCAGGCCGCGCTGGCCGTGACGGTCTCGCTGGCGGCCGGCTACCCGCTCTACGCGCTGGCGGCCTGCGTCTACCCGGCCGTGCTGATCTTCATGCACACCTTCCTGTTCGGCCTGATCGCCAGGCTCGATCCCAGCGGCCGCGCACTGGCGTCGACGCCGGCCATGATGATGACCGGTTCGGCGATCGGCCCGGCGCTGGCCGGCACGGTGGCCACCCATGCGGGATTCGGCGGGCTGGCCGCGCTGGCGATCGCGGTAGGCGCCTGCGCCACGCTGTGCTTCGCGCTGGTGGCGCGCCAGTCCGGCACGCCCGCCGCCGCCACTGCCTGAGCAATTTATTGTCATAGGAGTATGCAAGTGAACCAAACCCACTCTCCGGTCGAACCCCTGACCCTCGCCGAAGCCAACGGCATCCTGCACGCCGCGCTTGCCGCCGCGCGTGCCGCGAACATGCCGCCGGTCGCGGTGGTCGTGCTGGATGCGGCCGGCCACCTGGTGGCGCTGCAGCGCGAGGATGGTGCCAGCATGCTGCGCACCGACATCGCGCTCGGCAAGGCCTGGGCGGCGGCTGGCATGGGCGTGTCCGGCAGCGTGCTGCACGGCCGCGCACAAGGCAATCCCGCCTTCTTCAACGCGCTGGCCGCGACCGGCCACGGCAAGTTCATCCCGCAGGCGGGCTCGGTGCCCGCGGTCCGCGGCGGCGTCGTGATCGGCGCCGTCGGCGCCAGTGGCGGCAAGGGCGAGGACGACGAAGCGATCTGCGCCGCCGGCGTGCTGGCCGCGGGGCTGGCGACGGCATGAGCATGGCTTTTCACGGGTCCCCGGCCTGCACCTGCGGCATCGACGTGCATGCGCACTTCATCCCGCACGATTTCCCGCACTACCTGGGCAGTGCCGTGCCGGCCGACTGGCCATCGATGGCACCGGCCCATGCGTGCCACCGCCACGTGATGATCGCCGGGAAGGTGTACCGCACCGTGTCGGAAATGGCATGGAGCCCGAGCCGCCGCATCGCCGACATGGACGAGATGGGGCTGGCGCGCCAGGCCATCTCGCCGATGCCGGAGCTGCTGTCCTACTGGATGGCGCCGGCCGCAGCGGCACAGCTGCTGCGCTACGTGAACGACCAGATCGCCGCCGCCGTGGACTTGTCCGGCGGCCGGCTGGTCGGCATGGGCGCGGTGCCGCTGCAGGACATGGACCTGGCGCTGGCCGAACTGGAATACCTCACGGGGCAGCTGGGCTTTCGCGCCATCGAGATCGGCAGCAACATCAACGGCCGTCCGCCGGGCGCGCCCGAGTTCGCGCCATTCTTCGAAGCTTGTGAAGAAAAGGGCGTCGCCGTGTTCGTCCACGCGCTGAAGCCGGCCGGCGCCGACCGGCTGGTCGGCCCGTCGAACCTGCTGCAGGCGCTGGGCTACCCCACCGAAGTGGGGCTGGCGGCGGCCTCGGTGCTGACCTCGAACCTGGTGGAACGCCATCCCGGCCTGCGCATGGCGTTCAGCCACGGCGGCGGCACGCTGGCGATGCTGCTGCCGCGCCTGGAACAGGCCCGCAAGGTGTTTCCGGCGCTGGCCGAGGCCATGCCGGTCGGCCCGTCGGAACAGGCGCGGCGCCTGTTCTACGACACGCTGGTGTTCGATGCCCCGACCCTGGACGTGCTGTTGCAGCGCTTTGGCGCCGATGCGCTGATGATCGGCACCGACTATCCCTTTGCATTCCGGGATGCGCGGCCGGTGGCCGGCATCGAGGCCGCCGTCGCCGATCCATCGGTGCGCGCGCGGCTCGTCGCCGGCAACGCGGCGCGCTTCCTTGCCCTCGATGTTGCCCTCGACTTTGCCCCCGATTCCCAAGGAGTTACTGTATGAGCACTTCCCCAGCCGGCCAGCTGCGCAGCATCGCGATCGGCGTGACCGATCTCGATGCCGCCGAACGGTTCTACACCGGCACCTGGCACCTTGAAACCGTGGCCCGCACCGGCGATGCGGTCTACCTGCGCGGCACCGGCAGCTTCCACCACATCCTGTCGCTGCACCGCGGCGCGCAGCCGGACGTGCGCAACCTGACCTTCAGTGTCGCCGCCCCGGCGGACCTGGTCTCGATCGCCCAGCGCACCGAAAGCGCCGGCGGCAGGGTGATTTCCGGCCCCGCACCGGTGGACGAACCGGGCGGCGGCACGGCTGTCGTCATCGCCGATCCGCAGGGCCGCATCCTGCGCTTCGTGCATGGCGACGAACGCCATGCCGGGAAGGATGCACAGCGCGAGGTAAAAAAAGATGCCCCTGTCCGCATCACGCACGCGGTCTTCAACAGCGCCGACGTGGCCTTGGCCCAGAAATTCTTCGAAGACGCGCTGGGTTTCCGCCTGTCAGACCGCACCCGCATCATGGCTTTCATGCGCTGCAATGCGGACCACCACAGCATCGCGCTGGCCGATGCCGATTCGAACACGCTGAACCACATCGCCTTCGTCATGCCGGACCTCGACGCGGTAATGCGCGGCGCCGGCCGCATGAGCGACGCCGGCTGGCCGATCGAGTGGGGTGTCGGCCGCCATGGCCCCGGCAACAACGTGTTCGCGTACTTCGTCGGCCCGGACGATTTCGTCATCGAATACACGGCCGACGTGCTGCAGGTCGACGACAGCTACCAGGTCGGCGCGCCATCCGACTGGACCTGGCCGCCGGGCCGCTTCGACCAGTGGGGCGTGTCGAAGCCGCCGTCGGACCGCATCAAGCAGGCCCAGAAAAAAATCCGCTTCATCGAACACACTCAATAAGCAACTGGAGAAACCCATGAAATTCGTCTCTTACCGCAGCGGCACCGAAGCCCGCCTGGCCATCCTCGACGGCGACAGCGTCATCGACCTGAACCGCCTGGTCCCCGAGGTGCCGTCCGATGCCCGCAAGGCGCTGCAGTCCGGCATCGACCTGCGGGCCGCCGCGCGCCGCGCCATCGAAGTGGCGTCCGCCGCGGACCGCCAGCCGCTGGCCGGTATCACGCTGGCGCCGGTGGTACCGGAGCCGGGCAAGACCGTGTGCCTGGGCTTGAACTATTACGATCACGCCGCCGAGAGCGGCCGCGAAAAGCCCGTCTACCCGTGGTTCTTCCTGCGCTCGACCACGTCGCTGCTGGCGCATGGCGAAGCCGCCGAGCGGCCGCGGGTGTCGGAAAAGCTGGACTACGAGGCTGAACTGGCCGTCGTCATCGGCAAGCGCGGCCGCCATATCACGAAGGAAGAGGCGCTGGACTACGTGTTCGGCTACGCGGCCTTCAACGACATTTCCGTGCGCGATTACCAGAAGCGCACGCCGCAATGGACGATCGGCAAGAACTTCGACCGCACCGGCGCGTTCGGCCCGGTGCTGGTCACGGCGGACGAGCTGCCGCCGGGCGGCGCCGGCCTGCGCATCCAGTCGCGCCTGAACGGCACCGTGATGCAGGACGCGAACACGCGCGACATGATCTGGGACGTGGCCGAAACCATCGCGCTGCTGTCGGAATGCGTGACGCTGGAAGCGGGCGACGTGATCGCGATGGGCACGCCGGCCGGCGTGGGCCAGTCGCGCGTGCCGCCGGTGTGGATGAAGGATGGCGACACGATCGAAGTCGAGATCGAGGGCGTCGGCCTGCTGGTCAACACGATCCGGGACGAAGTGCAGGAAAAAGCGCAATCATGAACGCGCGTCCCGACTACGACGTCGCCATCGTCGGTTTCGGGCCGTCCGGCGCGGTGGCCGCCGCGCTGCTGGGCCAGGCCGGGCTGCGCACGCTGGTGATCGACCGCACGGACGAGGTGTATCCGAAGCCGCGCGCCATCGCGCTGGACCACGAGATCATGCGCATCTTCCAGAATCTCGGGCTGGCGGAGACCATTGCGCCGTTCTGCGAGCCGTTCACGCCGTCCGAGTACTACGGCGTCGACGGCCAGCTGATCAAGCGGCTGGCCACGGTGGAGCCGCCTTATCCGCTGGGCCACACGCCGTCGATGGTGTTCACGCAACCGCCGGTGGAAGCGGCACTGCGCGCGCACGTGCGGGCGCTGCCCAGTGTCGATGTGAAGCTGGGCCTGCGCTTCACCGGCCTGGAACAGGATGACGCCGGCGTCACGCTGTACCTGGAGGATGGCGGCGGCCAGCGCAGCACCGTGCGGGCCCGCTACGCGATCGGCTGCGACGGTGCCTCCAGCGCGGTGCGCGAGGCGCTCGGCATCGCACTGGAAGACCTGCAGTTCGACGAACCGTGGCTGGTGGTCGACGTGCAGGTCAACGAACGCGGGCTGGCGAAGCTGCCGTCCACCAGCGTGCAGTTCTGCGAACCCGGCCGGCCGTGCACCTACGTGATCGGACCGGGCAACCACCGCCGCTGGGAAATCTCGCTGCTGCCCGGCGAGGACCCGGCGTACATGGCGACGGAAGAGGGGGCCTGGAGCGTGCTGCGGCGCTGGATCGGTCCGGACGACGCCACGCTGTGGCGCCAGGCCAGCTACCGCTTCCATGCGCTGGTGGCGAAGGAGTGGCGCAAGGGCCGGGCGTTCATCGCCGGCGACGCGGCGCACCAGCAGCCGCCGTTCCTGGGGCAGGGCATGTGCCAGGGCGTGCGCGACGTGGCCAACCTGGCGTGGAAGCTGCGCGCCGTGCTGGGTGGCGAAGCTGGTGCGCATTTATCCGATTCCCTGCTGGACACGTATGCGGCCGAGCGCCGCGAGCACGTGCGCCAGCTGACCACGCGCATCAAGGATATCGGCGCGGTGATCTGCGAGCGCGATGCCGGCAAGGCCCGGGCCCGCGATGCGGCGCTGCTCGACGCGGCCAGCGGCCAGGTGAAGACCCAGGCGCGGCAGGACATCATCCCGCCGTTGTCCACCGGCTTCCTCGACATGAACGGCTGCGAAGGTGCCGGCAAGCTGTTCCCGCAGCCCCGCGTGCACGGCCCGGCCGGCCCGGCGCTGCTGGACGATATCGCCGGCGCCGGCTGGCGCATCGTCACCGATTTGCCAATCGACCGACTGCCGGCAGCTCTGCTGCGCGTGGCCGCCGGGCTGGGCATGCTGGTGTCGCTGCCGCCCGGCGAAGGCGGCTTTGCCAGCGGCCCGCACCGCATGCAGAGCGGCGAAGCCGATGGCGTGGTCGCCGGCTGGCTGGCGCGGCATGGCGTGCGCGCCGCCGTGGTGCGGCCGGATCACTACGTGTACGGCGTGGCGGCCGATGGCGGCAGCCTGCTCGCGCTGGTGGAAAACCTGCAGCAACGCTTGCCGTAGCTTCTTGCAATAACGCTATCACAACAACAATGGAGACAGGCATGACCGACCAGTTCAATCACGGCAATCCCCCGAACAATCCGCGCCGCCGCACCCTGCTGGGACTCGGCACCGCACTGGCCGGCGCCGCCATGCTGCCCGGCGCGGCCACTGCCGCTGCCGCCACGAAGGCAAAAGGCCCCTTCCCGAAAAACTTCCTGTGGGGCGCGGCGATCGCCGGCCACCAGGCCGAAGGCGACAACGTCAACAGCGATGCCTGGCTGCTGGAGAACGTGCAGCCGACCGAATTCAAGGAACCGTCCGGCGCCGGCGTCGACCACTACCGCCTGTTCGACCAGGATATCGGCATGCTGGCGCAGGCGGGCCTGAACACGTTCCGCTTTTCCATCGAGTGGGCGCGCGTGGAACCGGTGGAGGGCCTGTTCTCGGTCGCCGCGCTGGAGCATTACCGCGACGTGCTGGAAGCCTGCCGCAAGCGCGAGCTGCGCACCATGGTCAGTTTCAACCACTTCGTCAATCCGCGCTGGTTCGCCGCCCGTGGCGGCTGGGAAGCGGAAGGGGCCGCGGCCCTGTTCGCGCGCTACTGCGAAAAAGTCACGCAGCACCTGGGCCACCTGATCGACTACGCCACCACGTTCAACGAACCGAACCTGGCGCGGCTGCTGTTCGGCATTCCCGGCCCGCTGTCCGGCATGGCAGGCAACCCGCGCATGAAGGCCATGCTGGCCGAAGCGGCGCGCCAGACCGGTTCCGACAAGTTCTCCGCCTGGCTGTTCGGCGATTTCGACAGGATCCAGGCTGGCCAGCTGCAGGGCCATGCGGCGGCGTACCAGGCCGTGAAGGCGGTACGCCCGCAACTGCCGGTCGGCTTCTCGATCGCCATCGCCGACGACCAGGCGGTGGGCGACCCGGCCATGCGCGACCGCAAGCGCGCCATCGCCTACGAACCGTGGTTCAAGGCCATCGACGAACACGGCGACTTCTTCGGCGTGCAGACCTACACGCGCGAGCTGATCGGGCCGGAGGGCGTGCTGCCGCCGCCGAAGGACGCGGTGATGACGTCCGCCCACATGGAGTACTACCCGCAGGCGCTGGAAGCCACGCTGCGCTACACGGCGCAGCATGTGAAGAAGCCGCTCTACGTGACGGAGAACGGCACCTCCACCGACGACGACAGGCAGCGCGTGGCGTACATCCATACCGCGGTGGCCGGCGTGGCGAACTGCCTGAAGGATGGCATCGATGTGCGCGGCTATATCCACTGGTCGCTGATCGACAATTTCGAATGGATCTTCGGCTATGGCCCCCGTTTCGGCCTGATCGGCGTGGACCGCAAGACGATGCGGCGCACCGCCAAGCCGAGCCTTGCGGTACTCGGCAAGATCGCCAGGGCAAACGGAGTCTGACGATGGCGCCGCGACTGAAGACGATCCGACGGGCGGTGCTCGCCGCCTTGTTCGTGCCAGCCTTGCTGCCTGCCGTTGCGCCGTCCGCCTGGGGCGACGAGCTGGCGAAGGGCTTTGCCGATCCGCCCCAATCGGCCCGCCCGCGCGTGTGGTGGCACTGGCTGAACGGCAATGTCACGAAGGAGGGCATCCGCAAGGATATCGAGTGGATGTCGCGCTCGGGCCTGGGCGGCCTGCAGAACTTCGACGCCGAGATGATGACGCCGCCGCTGGTGGACAAGCGCCTGGTGTACATGGACGAGGGCTGGAAGGACGCGTTCCGCTTCGCCACGCAGCTGGCCGAAGAAAAGAACCTGGAATTCGGCATCGCCGCCTCGCCCGGCTGGAGCGAGACAGGCGGGCCATGGGTACCGGCGCAGGATGGCATGAAGAAGCTGGTGTGGTCGGAGACGGTGATTGAAGGAGGGCTTGAAGGCGGCAAGCCGGTGGAGGTGAAGCTGGCCCCCGCGCCGCGCACCAGCGGGCCGTTCCAGGACCTGTTCGTCCTGCCCGACATCATGGGTCACCGGCCGGACGCGAACAAGCTGGCGCAGGCCGGCGGGGACATCGCCGTCTATGCGTGGCCGGTCGAGGCGACATCCGGCGAGCTGCCCGCCATCCGCCTTGGCGAACGAACGCTGGACGCGCGCAGGCTGGCGGCGCCGCAGGACAGCGAGGTGGTCGAGATCGCGCCGCCTGCCGCCGGCGAAGCGATCGTCATCGCGCTCGACTATCCGGCACCGCGCACCGTGCGCTCGGCAACGATCTTCACGCCGGGGGCGGGAAATATCTTCGAAGGCCCTGCTTATCAGTCCGTGCTGGAAGCCAGCATGGACGGGCAGGCGTGGAAAAAAGTCGCTGACCTGCCGCTGTCGCTGGTACCGGCCACGGCGGGCTTCGCGCCGGTCACGGCGGCTCGCTTCCGCGTCGTCATCAAGGCGAGCCCGCCGGTTGTCAACCCGGGCTTCATGCCGGTGGCCGGCGCCGATACGGGACCCTTCGCGGCGATGGCCAAGCCGAAGAACCTGCGCCTTGGCCAGCTGGCCCTGTCGGCCGAGCCGAAAGTGCACCAGTTCGAGGCCAAGGCGGGCTTCACGACCGTGGCCGACTACCATGCGCTCGATGCCGCCGCCGATCCCGGCGAGGCGGGCATGGCGCCGTCGCGCATCGTCGACCTGACCGGCAAGCTGGCCGCCGACGGCACGCTGCGCTGGACGCCGCCGAAGGGGACCTGGAAGATCCTGCGGCTGGGCTGGTCGCTGACCGGCATCGAGAACCACCCCGCGACGCCGGAAGCCACCGGGCTGGAAGTGGACAAGTACGATGCCGGCGCGGTGCGCCGCTATTTGCAGACTTACCTGGGCAACTATGAAAGCGCGGTCGGCAAGGAACTGATCGGCAAGCGCGGCGTGCGCGCGCTGGTGACCGACAGCACCGAGGTGGGCGCGTCGAACTGGACACCGCGCATGCTCGAGCAGTTCAGCCGCCTGCGCGGCTATGACGCGCGGCCCTGGCTGCCGGCACTGGCGGGCCTCGTCATCGGCAACCGCGCCCGTACCGACGCCTTCCTGTACGACTGGCGCCGCACGCTGGCCGACCTGGCCGCCAGCGAGCACTATGGCACCGTGGCGGCCGTGGCCCGGGAACGGGGCATGAAGGTCTATGGCGAAGCGCTGGAAAGCGCCAGGGTGGCGCTGGGCGACGACATGGCGATGCGCCGCCACGCCGACATCCCGATGGCGGCGATGTGGACCTACCGGCCCGATCTCGGTCCCAACCCGAGCGCCATCGCCGACATGCGGGGCGCCGCCTCGGTATCGCACATCTATGGCCAGAACCTGGTCGCCGCCGAGTCCATGACCAGCGCCATGGCGCCGTGGGCTTTCGCCCCGGCCGACCTGCGCCCGATGATCGACACGGAATTCGCCAGCGGCGTCAACCTGCCGGTGATCCACACCTCGGTGCACCAGCCGCTCGGCGAGGACAGGAAGCCGGGCCTGTCGCTGGCGATCTTCGGCCAGTACTTCAACCGCAACGAGACCTGGGCCGGCATGGCGCGGCCGTGGGTCGACTACATGGCGCGCAGCGCGTACCTGCTGCAGCAGGGGCGCCACTACGCCGACGTGGCGTACTTCTATGGCGAAGAGGCGCCGCTGGTCACGCTGTACAAGAAGGGCCAGCCGGCCGATGCGCCGCGCCGCTACGCCTACGACTTCGTCAACGCCGATGCGCTGGCGCAGGCGCTGTCCGTCGACCGCGGCGACCTGTTGGCGAAGAGCGGCGCGCGCTATCGCGTGCTGTACCTCGGCGGCAGCAGCCGCAAGATGACGCTGGCCACGCTGCGGCGCCTGCACGCGCTGGCCACGCAGGGGGCGACGATCGTCGGCGCGGCGCCGGAGGGCTCGCCGGCGCTGGGCGACGATCCGAAGCAGTTCGCCGCGCTGGTCAAAAGCATGTGGAGCGCCAAGGGAAGCGGGAAGGACAGCGGCAGGGTCGCCGGCAGGGTCGGCAAGGGCCGCGTGGTCGACAGCGGCGACGTGGAAGCCGTCCTCGGCACGCTCGGCCAGGAGCCGGACTTGGACTACGCCGGCAGCGGCAACCCGCTGTCGTTCGTGCACCGCCGCCTGGCGGACGGCGACCTGTATTTCATCGTCAACCGCACGGCGGCGCCAGTCGACACGGAGGCGCTGTTCAACGTGCACGGCAAGGCGCCCGAGTTCTGGCATGCCGACAGCGGGCGAAGCGAACCGGCAGGCTACCGCACGCAGGGCCGCCGCACGGCGGTACCCCTGTCGCTGGGCGCCAGCGAGTCGGTCTTCGTGGTGTTCCGCAACGCCGCCGCCAGTGCCTCCGCCGCGCCGCCCGCCAGGCCGGCATGGACGCGGGCGGCGCTGCTGGACACGGGCTGGCAAGTCAGTTTCGACGGCCTGGGCGCGCCGCCGCCGATCGCCAGTGGCGCACCGGGTTCCCTGGCGGACAGCACCGACCCGCAGGTGAAGTACTTCTCGGGTATCAGCACGTGGCGGCGCGGCTTCACGCTGCCCGCCGGTGTGGAACCGGGCCGGTCCGTGAAGCTGGACCTGGGCCGGGTGGGCGACGTGGCGGAAGTGATCGTCAACGGCAAGCCGGCCGGCATCGCCTGGAAGCAGCCATATGCAGTCGACATCGGCCAGTTGGTGGTGGCGGGCGCCAATACGGTGGAGGTGAGGGTGGCCAACCTGTGGGTCAACCGGCTGATCGGCGATGCGCAGCCGGGCGCGCGCAAGGTGACGTTCACTGCCGCGCCGACGTACAAGCCCGATGCGCCGCTGCGCCCTGCGGGGCTGATCGGACCGGTCACGCTGCAGGTGCCGTCGAGGTAGCGAAGACCCGGCGGCACGGGCAGGCGCAGATAGCTGGTATCGCCAAACAAGGCTTTGGCGATATCCGCGGCGCCACTAAAGTTGGGGCATCCATTTCAGGAATACAGGGAGACACAAGTGGCTGGAATCATTTTCAACAACGTACGCATCTTCGACGGAGCCCAGCTGCGCGCGGGCATCGGCGCGGTGCGCGTGGAGGGCAACCGCATCAGCGAGGTGGCCGATGGCGGCCGCCTTATCGCGCCGCAGGCCGGCGACCGCATCATCGACGGGCAGGGCGGCACCCTGATGCCGGGCCTGGTCGAGGCGCATGCGCACCTGTCGTGGCCGAGCTCGGTGGAGCGCTTCGTGCCGGGCATGGCGCTGCCGCCGGAAGACCTGGTGCTGACGACGGCGCGCAACGCGCGCATCCTGCTGGACCACGGTTTCACCAGCGCCTATTCGGCCGGCTCGCTGAGCAAGTCGGTGGAAGTGGTGCTGAACACGTTCATCACGAGCGGCGGCATGCCGGGGCCGCGGCTGGTGGCGTCGTCGATCGAGCGCTCGCCGCCGACCATCGACGAACTGGACCCGGGCCAGGTGGCCGACCACGGCACCGGGCCGGAAGCGGTGCGCGAGTTCGTCAAGCAGTGCGCGTCGATCGGCGCCAAGTCGGTGAAGTTCCTGCTGTCCGGCGAGGATGCGCTGATGCCGGGCGCATCGCAGCAACTGCTGTACACGCAGGAGGAGGCCAGCGCCGCCGGCGAGCAGGCGCGCGAATCGGGCGTGTGGCTGGCCTGCCATGCGCAGGCCAACGAGGCGGTCAAGATGGGCCTGCGCGCCGGTTTCCGCGTGCTGTACCACTGCTCGTATGCGGACAGCGAAGCGCTCGACATGCTGGAAGCGAAGCGCGACGACATCTTCATCGCCCCGGCCGTCGGCATCATCCAGGCCACCCTGGATGCCACGCCGCCACCGCATTTCGACATGACGCACATGAAGGCCAGCGCGGCCGAAGTGCTGGCGCTGCAGAAGAAGCTGGTGCCGGAGCTGAAGCGGCGCGGCCTGAAGGTGCTGCCGGGCGGCGACTACGGCTTCCCGTTCAATCCGAACGGGCGCAACGCGCGCGACCTCGAACTGTTCGTCGAGCACTTCGGCTACAGCCCGGAAGAAGTGCTGACGGCGGCCACGCTGCTGGGCGGCGAATTGATGGGCATGGGCGATGAACTGGGCCAGGTGAAGCCGGGCTTCCTGGCCGACCTGCTGCTGGTCGATGGCGATCCGGTGGCCGACGTGACGGTGCTGCAGGACCGCAGGCGCCTGCGCGCCATCATGAAGGATGGCCGCTTCCACAAGGATCCGGCGCTGGCCGGGCTGGCGGGGGCGTAAGCATGGATGCGGGTATCCACCTGAACGTCGCCGCGCCGGACATGCGCAAGCTGGAAAAGGCGATCCGCGCCGCCGGGCCGGTGATCGATCCGGCGTTCGCGAAGAACCTGTATGCGCCGCTGCTGGCCAGCGCGCCGCGCGGCGGCGAAATCCTGCGCGACATCGCCTATGGCGGCGACGAGCGGCACCGGCTGGACGTCTACCTGCCGCTCGGCGCGAAGGACCCGGCGCCGGTGGTGGTCTTCCTGCATGGCGGCGGCTTCATCCGCGGCGACAAGGCCGACCGGGAAGCCGTGGGCCACTACTTCTCGCGGCACGGCGTGCTGGCGGTCCTGCCGAACTACCGGCTCGGCCCGCGCCACCGGTGGCCCGCCGGCGCCGAGGATGTATCGTCCGTGCTGGCATGGGCGAGGGCGAACGTGGCGGCGCATGGCGGCAATCCCGACCACATCGTGCTGGCCGGCGAATCGGCCGGCGCGGCGCACGTGGCGGCCGCCACGCTGGTGCGGCGGTTCCACCCTGCAGAAGGATTGAAGATCGCCGGCGCCTTCCTGGCGTCCGGCGTGTACAACGCTGAACTGGAACTGCTGGCGCGCGCGCAGCTGGGCATCGCCACGCCCGATCCGCGCAACGAAGCCTATTTCGGCACCGATTTCTCCGCGTACCGGGCCATGTCGACGGTGGCGCTGGTCGATGCGGCGCCGTTTCCGCTGGCGATCAGCTATGCGGAGCTCGACCCGATCCAGATGCAGGCGCAGGCCGGCGAGCTGTTCGCCGCACTGGTGACCCGGCACGGCTTCCAGCCCCGCATCTCGGTGGTGCGCAACCATAACCACCTGACGCAGGTCTACGCCATCAACAGCGGCGATGATGCGCTGGCCGGGCCGCTGCTGGATTTCGTGCGGGCGCCGGGGAAGTAGCTCTCCAGCGAGCCGGCGGCCAACAAGAAACCGGCGGCCGGCGAACACCGGTGTCAGACACCATTTTCCGGATGAGTCTCCCGGAAAACGGTATCTGACACCGGTTCTCTGCTGCCAACGCTGAAAGCAGGGCCGCCGCGTGCTACCTCTTCTTTACACCCGTAACAGCCCGCCTTTTCAGATGACAGCAACTACGAAACCCCCTACAGTGGAAGAAAAAAATATGCTGCCAAAGAATAATATCAAGGAGACAAAACCATGCGATTCAACCGGCTGGACCTGAACCTGCTGCTCGCGCTCGACGCGCTGCTGGAAGAACAGAACATCACGCGGGCCGCGGCGCGCGTCAACGTCAGCCAGTCCGCCATGAGCGGCATGCTGGCGCGCCTGCGCGAATTCTTCGAGGACGACCTGCTGGCCGCCGTGGGCCGCAACATGGAACTGACGGTGCTGGGCCGGCAGCTGGTGGGCCCGGTGCGCGACCTGATCCTGCACGTACATGCCACGGTGGGCATGCGCGTGACGTTCGACCCGGCGCGCGAAACGCGCTGCATGAAGATCATGGTGTCCGACTATGCCACCGAGGTGTTCCTCAACAAGGTGGTGGCGCGCGTGCTGCGCGATGCGCCGAACATGACGCTGGACCTGGTGCCGCTGGCCGACGACGCCGCCGAGAAGCTGCGGCGCGGCGAGAACGACTTCCTCATCATCCCGCGCCACTTTCTCGATCCCGAGCACCCGCAGCGCCTGCTGTTCGAGGACCACTACTGCGCCGTGATCTGGGAAGGCAATACGCAGGTGGGCGACACGCTCGATGCGGCCACCTACGAGCGGCTGCCGCACATCGCGCCGATGCTGGGGCGGCCCCGCTCGCCGACGATGGAGGAGCTGCTGCTGAAGGCGCAGAACGTGAACCGGCGCATCCGCGTGATCACCGCCGATTTCACCAGCATGGCCACCGCGCTGGTGGGCACCGACCTGGTGGCCACGATGCATGCGCGGCTGGCGCTGGCCTGCGCGCGGCGCCTGCCGATCCGCGTGCTGCCGCTGCCGTACGCGTTGCCGCCGATGGCCGAATGCGTGCAATGGCACCGCTTCCAGGAAAACGATCCTTGCCACATCTGGCTTCGCGGCATCATGCTGGAAGTGGGCCGCGGCATGCCGGCGAATGCCGAGCTGGCGATGGCGCCGCACAGCGCCAACGCGCTGGAGACGATGCCCCCGCTGCGGCTGCCGGCACTGGCCTGAGCCGGCGCCGCGAGCGGCGCCCGGGTGGGCTGGTTGGGGAGCCGCCGCCGCAATGGGCGCCATCCCCGCGGCCGGCCGGATAGAATCTTCCTGTCGTCATACTCCCGGGGAGATCCATGTCCGCTTCATCCGCCACCGTCGAACAGGGCATCCTGGCAGCAGGGGTCGGCAAGTTCCAGTACCGCCTGTTCGTGATCTTCGGGCTGGTGTGGATGGCCGACGCGATGCAGGTGCTGTCGATCGGCTTTTCCGCGCCGTCCATCGCGAAGACTTTCGGGATCGGCTTGCCGCAGGCGCTGCAGACGGGCACGTTCTTCTTCATCGGCATGCTGATCGGCGCCTTCGTGTTCGGCCGCCTGGCGGACCGGATCGGCCGCCGCCCGGTGCTGATGGCCGCCGTGGTCATCGATGCCGTCTGCGGCGTGGCCTCGGCGTTCGCGCCCGATTTCACATGGCTGCTGGCGCTGCGCTTCCTGACCGGCATCGGCGTGGGCGGCACGCTGCCGGTCGACTACACGATGATGGCGGAATTCCTGCCCAGCGACCGGCGCGGCCGCTGGCTGGTCTGGCTCGAATCGTTCTGGGCGGTCGGTACCATCCTGCTGGCGATCCTGGCGCTGTTCGCGGCGGGGTGGGGCGACGATGCCTGGCGCGTGATCTTCCTCGTCACGGGCATTCCCGCGCTGGTCGGCGTGGTGCTGCGCCTGTACATCCCCGAGTCGCCCATGTACCTGAACCGCAGCGGCCAGTCCGAGGCGGCGCGCAAGGTACTGGAACGGGTGGCCGCCGCCAACGGCCGCACCGGGCCGATCGCGCCGCTGCTGCCCGACAACGCGGGCCGCCACTCGCTGTTCGCGCTGTTTTCCGCCCAGCTGCGCCGGCGCAGCATCGCCCTGTTCGTGGCCTGGGGACTGATCTCGATCGCCTACTACGGCGTGTTCGTCTACCTGCCGGTCAAGCTGGGCGCCCAGGGCTTCGGCTTCATGCGCGGCCAGGAATTCCTGATCGTGCTGGCGCTGGTGCAGCTGCCCGGCTTCGCGCTGTCGGCCTATGGCGTGGAACGGTGGGGCCGCAAGCCCACGCTGGTGGGCTTCCTGGTGCTGTCCGCCGTGGGCTGCATGGGCTACAGCCTGGGCGGCTCGATGCCGGTGGTGGTGGGCGCCACGCTGCTGATGAGTTTTGCGCTGCTGGGTACCTGGGGCGCGCTGTATGCGTTCACGCCCGAGGTGTATCCGACCGACCTGCGCGCCAGCGGCATGGGCATGGCCGGCGCCGTGGCCCGCTTCGGCGGCCTGTTCGCGCCGGCCATCGTGGCGCCGGTGATGGCCACCCACTTCACGCTGGCGCTGGCGATGCTGGCGGCGTTCCTGCTGGCCGGCGCCGTGGCCATCCTGTGCGTGGACGCGGAGACGCGCAACCGCACGCTGGAGTAGAGATCGGGATATGACGGCCAGCACGAGTGCTGGCCGGTCTTTGCACTTGCCACTCTTATTGATGAGGTGGCAAGATGAAAGGGATGAAAGCCTATTCCCTTGCCAGACAATTCCTGTTGCCCGCGATGGTGTATTCAGCAATTTTCGCGGCAACGTCCGCGGCGATGTTCGCTGCCGCGTCGGCGCATGCCGCCGCCCCGATCGCGCTGCGCGACTACACCCGTACCACCTGGACGGCGCGCGACGGCGCCCCGACGGAGGTGCAGCAGATGGCGCAGACCAGCGATGGCATGCTGTGGCTGTCCACCTCGACCGCCCTGTACCGGTTCGACGGGGTCGTGTTCCATGCCTTCACCATGCCGCCCGGTGCCGAGGAAATGAAGGCCATCGTCGAACTGCGCGCACGTCCGAACGGCGAGCTGTGGATGGCCGACGAGGTAGGTGGCCTGTACATGATGCGGGCCGGCCGTGTCTACGACCGGTCGCCGCCGGGGCATGCCGCCACGGTACAGGCCATCGCGTTCGACCCGGACGGCAGCGTGTGGGCTGCCATGACTTCCAGTCTCCATCGCTTCGATGGCAGGACATGGCGGCGTTACGACGCGTTCGAAGGCGGGCCGAAAGACCAGGCCTGGAGCGTACTCGCGGACCAGTATGGACAGATCTGGACCAACAACAGCAAGGGCCTTTTCCTGCTCGACAGGGCCAGCGGAACGTTCCGGCACATCCTGGCCGCCACGACCGAGGGCAGCCTGATCACGTCGCCCGACGGCAAACTATGGCTGGCCGGGAAGAACGATCTTGTCGCGGTGCCGATGCCGCCCCAGCAGGTTCCCCTGCCGCCCCCGGAGTATGCCAACCGCGCATCGTCGCGTTCGCAGGCCCAGTTCGACCGGGACGGCAATCTGTGGTCGCTGCAGTGCGGTCCGGGCCTGTGCTACCTGCCCCGTGCGGCCGAGCATGCCGTGCGCGGGAAGATCGACCTGAAGGGCGCGGAGCACCTGTCCCAGCCGTGGCAGCTGTCTTCGCTGGCCGTCAACAGCGTGCTGGAAGATCGCGAAGGCAACGTCTGGCTGGCAACCCAGAATGGCCTCGACCGGTTTCGCGGCAACAAGGTGCTGGCGATGCCGATCCCGGGCGAACGCGGCGTTTTCAGCATGGCCAGCGATACCGAGGGCAATGTCTGGGTCGCCGAACCGGCTGCTTCGGTGGCATGGCGCCTGCGGCTGGATGGCCCGGCGGTCGCGGATCGCTCGGAACCGTTCCAGCTGGTTGCGAACGATCGCGACGGTGCCCTGCTGCTGGCGGGCCGCGGCGCGCTGGTGCGCCGCTACCGCGGCAAGGAAACCCGCCTGCCGCTGCCGCCTGGGCGCGATGGCAAGCCAAGCAGGGCGCCGCTGTACGGCATACTGGATGACGGCAAGGTGCTATGGATCGCATCCGCAGACATCGGGCTGATGGGTTACGTGGACGGAAAATGGAAAACCCGGGACGCGTTTCACTTCCCGCCGAAGGTTTTCGTCTCCGCCTACGGAGGCCGTCCGGGAACGCTCTGGCTGGGCTGTGGCGACGGCAGCGTTGTCTACTATGACGAAGGGAAGCTGACGACGTATGACGGCACCGCGGTG
This sequence comes from Pseudoduganella albidiflava, assembly GCF_004322755.1. Taxonomy (NCBI): domain Bacteria; kingdom Pseudomonadati; phylum Pseudomonadota; class Betaproteobacteria; order Burkholderiales; family Oxalobacteraceae; genus Pseudoduganella; species Pseudoduganella albidiflava. The sequence goes on along the minus strand of NZ_CP036401.1, from coordinate 4,429,617 downwards.
GGCATGTTCACCGCGGTGCTGCCAGGTCCGGAAATGGTCGTCGCCGGCATCAAGGGGCTCGCGGTCATGCGCGACGGACGCTTCCATCTGCTGCATGCCGACGTGCCGGAAGTGCTGCGGGGCGTATCGGGACTGGCTGTCGCGCCCAATGGCGATCGCTGGCTCAATGGCAGCCGCGGCATCGTCCAGGTGAGGGCGGCGGACTGGCGCGCGGCATTGACGCATCCGGAGCGGCCGCTGCGCTATCGCCTGATCGGCGCCCAGGATGGCTATCCCGGCAATGCCATGGTGACGAACCGGCTGCACAGCATTTTCACCTCGCCCGACGGGCAGATGTGGTTCATGGCGAGTGGCGGGATCGTCCGGCTCGATCCGGCCGCCGTACCCCGTAATGCCGTGCCGCCGGAGGTTCGCGTGGCCACCGTCACGGTCGGCAACTCGACCTATCCAGCGGAGGGCGCGGTGCGCCTGCCGCCCGGTTCGCCGAACTTCCAGGTATCGTTCGTCGCGCCGAGCCTCGTGCGCGCGGACGGCGTGCGGTTCCAGTATCGCCTGGCCGGCGTGGATGCCGACTGGCAGGACGGTGGATCGCGGCGCACTGCGCGCTACACCAACGTTCCCCCTGGCTCGTATCGCTTCGCTGTCCGGGCCATCAACGAGGATGCCGTGGCCGGGGCTGCCCAGGCGGACACGCTGATCGACGTGGCGCCGGCGCTGGCGCAGACATGGTGGTTTCGTGCCGCCATCGCGCTGCTGCTCGCTGGCGCACTCTACGCGCTGTACCGCTACCGCCTGCACCGGGCATTGGCACGCACGGCCGAGAAACTGCACGTGCGCATGGCCGAGCGCGAGCGCATCGCCCGTACCTTGCATGACACCTTCCTGCAAAGCGTGCAGGCGGTCATGCTGCGCGTGCAGGCCATGGCGATGGAGCTGCCCGCCGGCAGCGCGGCAAGGCGCAAGCTCGAGACCATACTCGACCAGGTTGACCGTACTCTCGACGAGGGCCGCGACCAGGTCCATGAATTGCGCTCCGGCCCCGATATCGTGCAGGCCGTGCGGATGGCCGGCGAAGCGCTGCAGGCGGCGCATGCCACGACGCGTTTCACGCTGGTCGTGGCAAATGAACAGCGTAAATTGCAGGCACAGACCGGCGAGGAAGCGACGGAAATCTGCCTGGAAGCGATACGCAATGCCTACCATCATGCCGGTGGCACGCAAGTGCAGGTACGGATCGCGTTTGGCGAGACGAGCCTTTGCATTTATGTTGCGGACAACGGCCGGGGAATGACCGAGCCTGGCATCCGCGAGCGTGTGGAAGAAGGCCACTGGGGCATGCTGGGCATGCGCGAGCGGGCAGCACGCATTGGCGCCAGCCTGGCCATCAGCAGCAAGCCCGGGGCCGGCACGACCGTCGAACTGACGGTTCCGCGGCGGCTCGCCTACCCGGATAGCGAGGTTGGCAACCTGCTGTCGTGACAGTGGCTGCCCGGCCGGCGAAAAAACCGGCCCACCGCGCGCATCGCCGGTTGCCGTGTGAGCTGACCTACCGTCCGGGCCATGGGAGATATCGCCGCCCTCCCGACACCTGCCGTATCTTCTCCCGTGACTCTGCCGCAGGTTCCCGCTACCGATAATTGTATACACAATATGTGTATGCAGTTTTCCTGCATGGTCGCGCGGACCGGCTGGCGCCTGCTTGCCGGAACCGCGCCATCCGCCGGCGGCCAGGCATCCCAAACGGGGCAGGGCAGCACAGCGCGATGATGGGTGGCCATCGCCACTTTCCCGGTATCGCCCGATATGTCCGCCATCCCTGGACACCCCATGCCCGAACCGGCAAGCAGGCATCATCCACTGAACGAGGACTCCGATGAAATCGAGAATGAAGCTGGCGATAGCGCCATGGGTGGCATTGGCCGTCACGGCAAGTGCGGCGGCCGCAGGCAGCAGTGTCCATTGGGAATACCAGGGAAAGGCCGGCGCCGCGCACTGGGGCGAGCTGGCGCCGGAATTCGCCGCCTGCCAGCAGGGCAAGGCGCAATCGCCGATCGATATCCGCACGTCCAGGACGGGCACGTCGGTGCCGATCGGCTTCGGCTACCGCGCCAGCAGCGCCGAGATCGTCAATAACGGGCATACGGTGCAGGTCGACCTGGCCGACGGCGGCGGCATCGAGGTGGCCGGCGCCACTTACCGGCTGGTGCAGTTCCACTTCCACACGCCGAGCGAGGAAGCCGTCAACAGCCGGCGCTATCCGCTGGTGGCGCACCTGGTGCACAAGAGCGATGCGGGCGAACTGGCCGTGGTGGCGGTCCTGTTCCGGCAAGGCCGGGAGAACGCCGCGCTGGCATCCGTGTTCGCCGGCATGCCGGCGACGGCGGGCGAGAAACACCCGGCCGGCACCGGGTTCGATCCCACCTCGCTGCTGCCCACGCGGCGCGGCTACTACGGCTACACGGGTTCGTTGACGACGCCGCCGTGCAGCGAAGGCGTGCGCTGGCACATCCTGAAGCAGCCGGTGGAAGTCTCGGCCGCGCAGCTCGCGGCGTTCCGCAAGCTGTACCGGATGAACGCCCGCCCCGTGCAGCCGCTGAACGGCCGCGTGGTGCTGGTCAACCCTTAGCGTAAAACGTCAGAACACGGCCCGCAGCGTCGCCGATGCGGTGCGCGGGTCGGCGTAGTGCAGGCCTTGATAGAACCCCACGCGGTTGTAGTACGTCTTGTCGAACAGGTTGTTCACGTTGACGCTGGCCGTGAAGTGGTCGTTGATGCGGTAGCTGGCCATCAGGCTGGCCAGCCAGATCGAGTCCTGCGAGATGCGTGACGGCGCCGTGATCGGCGCGCCCTTGGCGTTGTAGGAACCGGTCGGCTGCTGCGCGGTGCTCCACAGGCTGCTTTGCCAGTTCACGCCGCCGCCGACCGAATAGCGCCGCTCGGCGCCGAAGCGGTAGCTGGTGAACACCTTCAGCATATTGCGCGGCACCACGGTGCTGAGCGGGTTGCCGCGCGCATCGCGCGAGCGCGTGTGGCTGTAGCCGGCGGACAGGTTCCAGTCGCGCAGGACCTGGCCGGCGACTTCGGCCTCGAAGCCATCCACCTTGGTGCCCTTGCCGGTCGAGCGGTAGGCTTGCACGGCGCCGGGCAGCGAGTTCGGCGGCACGCTGTCGTCGATCTCGCCCACGTTGTCCTTCTCGCTGCGGAACACGGCCGCCGAGAAGTTCACACGCCGGTCGAACAGTTCGGCCTTGATGCCCGCTTCGATGTTGTTGCCGTCCACCGGATCGAGCAGGTCGTTGTTCCGGTCGCGCAGGTTCTGCGGCTGGAAGATGCTGGTGTACGCGGTGTAGACGGTCCACTGTTCGTCCAGGTCGTAGAGCAGGCCGACGTACGGCGTGTTCACGGAACCCAGCGTGTAGCCGGTGGTGCTGGCCACGGTGCCGTCGGCGTTGAAGTTGCGCGTGGTGGTCTGGTAGTCGCCGTGGCGGACACCGATCACCGCCTTCAGGTCGTCGGCCAGGTTCAGGCGCGTGGCCACGAACATCGCCTTCTGGTCGACGCTGCCGATGCTAGCGGGTACCGCTTCGACCGTGGTCGGGAACTGCGGCACGTCGCCGGTCCAGGTCTGCCAGTCCGGGATCTGGTCGTAGCCGGCGGGCATCGCGCCGAGCGTGACGCGCTGCGAGACCATCCCGCGGTCCGCCTTGCCCCAGCCGAACACCACGTCGTGGCGGCGGCCGAACAGGTTGAACTTGCCGTCCACGTTCACTTCCAGCACGTCCATCGTTTCGTCGACGGGGAAGCGGTTGTAGGCGACAGTGATGCCGCTGCCGTCGGCGCGCGGGTAGCCGCCATAGCCGAAGTACAGGCTGCCGTCCTGCACGCGGTCGGCCTTGGTCCAGCCGGCACGCAGGCGCCAGTCGGCGTTGATGCGGTGTTCCAGCGTGGCGAAGGTCTTCATCTCGTCCATGTTCCACGAGCTCCACGGCGTGGACAGGTTCAGGTCGGACGGCAGGTTGGCCAGCGAACCGTCGGCGTTCCAGTAAGGCACGGTGCCCCATGTGGAGCCGCGCGGATCGGATTTCTGCCGCTCGTAGCCCACCGCGACCGTGGTGGCCGGCCCCAGGTCCGCTTCGAGGATGCCGTACAGCGCGCCGAGGTCCTGCTCATACATGGGCCGGAACGACCCGGCCTTCTGCTTCGCGGTGACGAAGCGCCCGCGCAGCTTGCCGTCGAACGCCAGCGGCCCGCCGACATCGAGCTCGGCGCGGCGCAGGTCGTAGCTGCCGATGCGCAGCGCGCCGCTGGCCTGGAACTCGCGGGTCGGCCGCTTGCGCACCTGGTTGATGGTGGCCGAAGGATCGCCGGCGCCGGTGGTCAGCCCGGTGGCGCCGCGCACCACTTCGATGCGGTCGTACACCACGTTGTCGCCATTCGCCTTCAGCGAGCTGCCGAACAGGTTCAGCATGCCATCGACCTGGAAGTTGTTGACCGCGTAGCCGCGCGCGTTGTAGGTGATGCGTTCGGTGTCGTTGTAGTTCACGTAGATGCCCGTCACCTGCTGCATCGTTTCGGCCAGCGTCTGCAGGCCTTGCTCCTCCATGCGCTCGCGCGTGACGATCGACAGCGACTGCGGCGTTTCGCGCGGCGCCAGGTCCAGGCGCGTGCCGCTGGCGAGCGGGCCGGTCGTCGTGTAGGAGCCGCTGTGTTCGGTGGTGGCATCCTGCTTCGCCGTGACGGCGATTTCCGCCATCGTGGCCGGTGGCGCCTGGGTGGCTGCTGTTGTCGCTGCTGCCGTGGACTCCGGCGTGGCGGTCTGCGCCTGCGCATGCCAGGCGGGCAGGATGCCGAGGACGGCGGCGGCAGTGGCGCGCAGCGTCAGGTGGGCAAGGCGGCGGGTGGTGGCTGAAGGGTGGTTCATGTCGATATGTCTATTGGAAGTGGGTGACACGGGTGCATGTTTTTTGGCAACAACTGAAAATGATAACACGAATGATTCGCATTCATGATGTGACGCATGCCGTGCCGTCCCGTGGCGGAGCCTTCCACGCGTACCGCGCTGGAGCGGCGAACCCCCGGCATGCCTGTGGCACGTTTCGTGCTGGTAAGCAGGATGCGATGGCGCGCACCGCCATCGCATCCTGCTTACCCATCACTGAAAGGACCGCCATGCAACGAACCGACGTCACCGAAATGATCATGACCGCCAAGATCCGCAAGGACATCAAATGGTGCGACGTGGCGGCCCAGGTCGGGCTGTCGAAGGAATGGGTGACGGCCGGCTGCCTGGGCCAGATGACGTTCGACGCGCGCCAGGCGGCCATCGTCGGCGAGGTGTTCGGCCTGCCGGAAGAGGCGGTGCTGCTGCTGCAGCAGGTGCCGTACCGCGGCTCGCTGCCGACGGCCGTGCCGACCGATCCGCTGATCTACCGCTTCTATGAACTGGTCAGCGTCTACGGCACCACATTCAAGGCGCTGATCCACGAGGAATTCGGCGACGGCATCATGTCGGCGATCGACTTCCGCATGGACATGCAGCGCGAGCCGGATCCGGCCGGCGACCGGGTCAGCATCACGATGTCCGGCAAGTTCCTGCCTTACAAGACCTATTGACGGCAATGGCGCTTGGATAAGCCCACCCCAAGTGCAAATTCCAGGGTCAGAGAGGAATACTGGCTTGTAAGCCAGTATCGCTACGTCGGCAAGGAGCGATGCTCCTTGAAACCCCGACTACGCCCCGGCGGGGTGGAGCAGGGGGTTCGCGAAGCATGCTTCGCGCCTGCGGAACGGTGCTGGCATGCATGCCAGCACTCCTTCCTGACCCTAGCTCTTCGCCGTTGGGGTGAATGCATGCGCTTTCAATGGGTCTGGTAACGCCTAACTAAGCGCCGGTACCTACTGACGGGCCGTGCACCAGCGCGGTGCAGCCGCCCGCCCCTGGCGCAGCCTTACTGCGCGGTGGCCCGGGTGTCCAGTTCCTCGACCCGGTGCTCGGCGGCCACCGGCCGCCCGAACAGGTAGCCCTGGAAATGCGAGCAGCCTTCCACCTGCAGCTGCCGGAACTGTTCCTCCGTCTCGACCCCCTCGGCGGTGATCTCGATCAGCAGGCTGCTGGACAGGCCGGTGATGGCGCGGATGATGGCCATCGCCTCGCGGCTTTCGCCCATGTCGCGCACGAAGGACTTGTCGATCTTGATCTTGTCGAACGGGAAGGAGCGCAGGTAGCTCAGCGACGAATAGCCGGTGCCGAAATCATCCAGCGAGATGCGCACGCCCAGGTCCTTCAGGGCTTGCAGCGTGCGGATATTGCCTTCGGTATTGGCCAGCAGCACGGACTCGGTGATTTCCAGCTCCAGCCGCCGCGCCGGCAAGCCGGCATCCTCGAGCGCCAGCGCGACCGCCTTCACCAGTTCGCTGTTCTTGAACTGCACGGGCGACAGGTTCACCGCCACGGTCGCGCCATTGGTCCACGTCGCCGCTTCCTGGCAGGCCAGGTTCAGCGCCCGCGCGCCCAGTTCGTGGATCAAGCCCGTTTCCTCGGCAAGCGGGATGAATTCCATCGGCGGCACCTGGCCCTTCACCGGATGCTGCCAGCGGATCAGCGCCTCGTAGCCGGAAATGCGGCAGCCTTCCTTTTCGATGATCGGCTGGTAGTGCATCTGCAGCTCGCCCCGGTGCAGCGCGCGGCGCAGGTCGATTTCCATCTGGCGGCGCACGCGCGAGGCGGCCTCCAGGTCGGGGTGGAACAGTTCGTAGCGGTTGCGGCCATTGCGTTTGGCTTCGTACAGCGCCATGTCGCCGAAGCGCAGCAGCTGTTCGGCGCTGCTGCCTTCCTGCGACGACACCGCGATGCCGATCGACAGGCCGACGGTGAAACTGTGGCCGTCGATCGCGAACGGCGGCGCCACGGCATCGATCAGCCGCCGCGCCGCGTGCTGCGCCTCGTCGACCCGCCGCACGCGCGGCAGCACCACGGCGAATTCGTCGCCGCCCAGGCGCGCCAGCGTATCGTGTTCGCGCAGGCATTTCTTCAGGCGGCCGGCCAGCATCAGCAGGATCTTGTCGCCGAAGCCGTGCCCGAAGGCGTCGTTGATGTTCTTGAAGTTGTCCAGGTCCAGGCACAGGATCGCCGCGTGGGTACCGTCCTCGCTGCTGTCGCGGATCGCCGCTTCCAGGCGCTGGTGGAAGAAGGTGCGGTTGGGCAGGTTGGTGAGGCCGTCGTGCTGCGCCATGTGGTGAATCTGCGCATAGGCCGCCAGTTCGTCGGTCACGTCCTCGGTGATGACGAGCAGGTAGTCGCCGCCGCCATCGGGCCGGCTGCCCAGCGCCGTGCGGCTGCGCAGCGTGCGCGGGCCGAGCGGTGTCTGCACCAGGCTGTCGTCCGACGGCGCATGGCCGTTGGCCGGCATCGCGGCCAGGCGCTCGATGTATTCCGCCACCTCCGCGCCGAGGCAATCGCGCACCAGGCGGCCCTTGATGTCGGCGCCACCGGTGGCGAACAGGTGGCGCGCATGGCCGTTGGCCAGCAGGATCTCATGGCGGTTCGTGCCCGCGCCGTCGTCTCCCTTTGCACCGGTAGCCAGCGCCAGCACGCTGTCGGGCATGTTCGAGATCACCGAATCGAGGAAGTGCGACACCGTGGCCATCTGCTGGCTGTACTGCTCGGCCAGTTCCTTCGCTTCGACCAGTTTCAGCTGCTGCTGGTGCCGTTCGGTGATGTCGCGCGTGATCTTGGCGAAGCCGACCAGCTTGCCGTCGTCGTCATGGATGGCGTCGATCACCACGTTGGTCCAGAACCGCGTGCCATCCTTGCGCAGGCGCCAGCCTTCGGCCTCGAAGCGCGATTCGGCGCGGGCCGTGGCCAGCGCCTTCTGCGGCAGCCCCGCCGCGCGGTCCGCTTCGCTATAGAACACGGCGAAGTTGCGGCCCACGATCTCGTCCGCCCGGTAGCCCTTGGCGCGCTCGGCGCCGGCATTCCAGTTGACGACATTGCCGTCGGTATCGAGCAGGTAGATCGCGTAGTCGACCACGCTCTGCACCAGCAGGCGGTAGATCAGATCGGAAGATGGGGCAGTCATCGCGTTCACATGAAGGAGTACATGAGGAAGTACATGAGTGAGTACATGAATGAGTACATGAGGAAGAACGGGCGCGGCCGGCGGCGTGAACGGCACCGGACCGGGCCTGTCCAGTGCAGGCAGACTATACCTTAGTTAATGCTATCAGGAAACAACCAGTTGTCCTCGACAGTTGCAAAATTGCCTGAACAGATTGGCAGCGAGAATGATAATGCATTATCATCTTGAGCGATCATCGTGAATGATCATCGTGAATGATCAATGGGTCTTGTCGCCGATGCATCGTCGGTCCCCCTCCGCAATCGAAAGGAACATCGTTTGATTATCGCAAGCATCCACGGCGGCGGCCACGTGCTCGACGCCACGGCGGTCGTCGCAGGCTATGGCGGCAAAACCATCCTGCAGCGGCTCGACCTGCACATCCGCGCCGGCGAAATCTATGCGCTGCTCGGCGCCAACGGCGCCGGCAAGACCACGACACTGAGCCTGTTCCTGGGGTTCGTCACGCCGAACGCCGGGCGGGTGCGGGTGCACGGCATCGATCCGGTCACGCAACCGGATGAAGCGCGGCGCCACCTGGCCTACATCCCGGAGAACGTGGCGCTGTACGAACACCTCACCGCGCGCGAGAACGTGGCTTACCTGCTCGACCTGGCGGGGCAGGGCGGCGATCCCGGCGCGATCGACGCGGCGCTGGCGGCGGCCGGGCTGGCGGCGGCGGCGTACGACCGCCGCGTGGCGGGCTTTTCAAAGGGCATGCGGCAGAAGGTGGCGATCGCCCTGGCGCTGGCCCGGCGGGTGCCGGCGCTGCTGCTGGACGAGCCCACCTCGGGCCTGGACCCGCAGGCCACGGCCGAGTTCAACCGCCTGCTGGGCGTGCTGCGCGAACAGGGCGTGGCCGTGCTGATGGTGACGCACGACCTGCTCAGCGCCGCCGACGTGGCCGACCGCATCGGCTTCCTCGACGCCGGCTGCCTGCTCGAAGAAGTGGGCGCGGCCGGTGCCGACCGCTTCGACGTGCGCGCGCTGCACCGCCGCTACGGCGGCCAGGCGGCATGAGCGCCGTGCTGGGCGCCGCAACCGGAGCGGCCACGGTTGCGACCCGGAACGTCATCGCACGCATCGCACGCGAGGAATGGCGCGCATTGTTCCGCGACCGGGCCGCGGTGGCCGGCATCGCGCTGCTGACGGTCCTGATGCTGGTGGCGGCGCTGACCGCGCACGAGCACCGGCGCGCGGCCGATGCGGAGCGCGCCCGCTACCAGGCGCAGGCCAACCATGAATTCGAGGCCCAGCCGGACCGGCACCCGCATCGCATGGTGCATTACGGGCACTTCGTGTTCCGGCCCGTCAATCCGCTGGCCGCGTTCGATCCGGGTATCGACGGCTTCACCGGCAACACGCTGTTCCTCGAAGGGCACCGGCAGAACAGCGCCAATTTCGGCGACGTGCGGCAAACCTCGCTGCTGCTGCGCTTCGGGCAGCTGACGCCGGCGTTCGTGCTGCAGGTGCTGGCGCCGCTGCTGCTGGTGTTCTTCGGGCATGCGGCCGTAGCGCGCGAACGCGAGTCGGGCACCTTGCGCGTGCTGCTCGCGCAGGGCGTGCGCAGCCGGCAACTGGTGCTGGGCAAGCTGCTGGCGCTGGGCGGATTCGCCGGGCTGGCGCTGCTGCCCGCGCTGGCCGCGCTGGTCTGGTTCGCGCTGGACGGCCACGCGCCCTGGCCGCTGGCCGTGGCGCTGGCCGCCGGCTACACCGGCTGGCTGCTGCTGTGGGTCCTCGGCGTGGTGCTGGTGTCGATGTGCGTGGCGCGCGGGCGCGATGCGCTGCTGGTGCTGCTGACGGCATGGGCCGTGATCGTGATCCTGCTGCCGCGCTGGGTGCCCGACATGGCCAACCACGCGGTGGCGCTGCCGACCCGTTTCGAGGACGCCATCCACGTGCAGCGCGAATACCTGGCGCTGGGCGATTCGCACAACCCGAACGATCCGGCATTCGCCGCGTTCCGCGACAGGCTGCTGAAGCAATATGGCGTGACGCGCATCGAAGACCTGCCGGTCAACTTCAAGGGCCTGGTGGGCATGGAAGGCGAGCGCAAGTCCAGCGAGCTGTTCGACCGCTACGCCGCGGCCGCGTTCGACCGGCAGGAACGGCAGGGCGAGATCATCGATGCCTTCGGCTGGGCCAGCCCGGCGCTGGCGCTGCGGCGCCTGTCGATGGCGGCGGCCGGGACCGACCTGGCCAGCTACCGTTCGTTCCTGGAGCAGGGCGAGCGCTATCGCTACGCGCTGATCCAGGGCCTGAACCGCATCCAGGTGGAGCGGCTGGCCTATGCCGACGACATCGACCGGAACAAGGATAACCGCGTGTCGCGAGACCATTGGCGGGAGTTCCCGGAATTCCAGTATGAAGCGGCGCCGGTGGCCACCACGCTGCGGCGCGTGGCTCCGGCGGCCGGCGTGCTGGCCCTGTGGCTGGCCGCACTGGGCACGCTGGCCTGGGTGCTGGCGGGCCGGCTGGGGAGGATCGCGCGATGAACTGGCTTGCCCACGAAATGCGGCTGGTGCTGCGCTCGCGGCTGTCCGCCTGCGCCTTGCTGCTGCTGTTGCTGCTGTCCGCGCTGGCTGTCTGGTCGGGCATGCGGGAAGTCGAACGCCAGCGGCAGACCATCGCCCGCCTGGCACCGCTGCATGAACAGGACGTGGCCGCGCTGGCGGCGCGCTACCCGGACAGCAAGGATGCCGGCAATCCGGCCTACTACACGTTCTACAACACATGGGATCCGCCATCGGCCGCGGCGTTCCTGGCGCTGGGCCTGCGCGACGTGGCGCCATACGTGCTGCGCATCCGCGCGCTGGGATTGCAGGCCCAGCTCTACGAAGGCGAAACGTTCAACCCGGAAGTGGCGCTGCCGGGCCGCTTCGACTTCGCCTTCGTGCTGATCTACCTGGCGCCGCTGTTCGCGATCGCGCTGTTGCACGACCTGGTGTCGGGCGAGCGGCAGACGGGCCGGCTGCGGCTCCTGCTGGCGATGCCCGACGCGGGGCGGCTGTGGCGGCGCCGCGCGGGCTTGCGCTATGCGTTGCTGTTCCTGTGCCTGGCCGTGCCGGCGTGCGTGGGCGCGGCATTGTCCGGCACCGGCATCGTGGCGACCGGCATCGTGCTGGCGGTGACGGCGGCCTGCCTGGCCTTCTGGACCGGCCTGTCGCTGCTGGTCGCCACGCTGCACTGGCGCTCCGTGACCAACGCCACCGTGCTGATGGGAGCGTGGGCCGTGCTCACGCTGGTGCTGCCGGCACTGGCCAACGTGGCGCTGATCCGGGCGATCCCCGTGCACCAGGGCGTCGACCTGATGCTGGCCCAGCGGCAGGTCGTGCATGGCGCCTGGGAACTGCCGCGCGAGGAAACCATGCGCAAGTTCGTTGCCAGCCATCCGGAATGGAAGGATCACACCGCGGTACCGCGCAGGTTCCACTGGAAGTGGTACTTCGCCTTCCACCAGGTGGGCGACGAGAGCGTGGCCGGCGCGGCGCGCGACTATCGCGGCGGCCTGCTGGCGCGGCAGGCGTGGACGGGCCGGCTCGGCTGGCTGCTGCCGGGCGTGGGCGCGCAGGCCGTGCTGCACCGGCTGGCCGGCACGGACCTGCCGGCGCAACTGGCGTACCAGGACGCGATCGCGGCGTTCCACCGGCAGATCCGCACGTTCTACTATCCCTACCTGTTCAACGACCGCCCGTTCGGCACGGCCGATTTCGCCAGGCAGCCCGGGTTCGTGCCGCGCGTGCCGGACGGGATGCCCGGCCGGGATGGCCTGGCCGCCCTGCTTGCCCTGTTCGTGCTGGCGGGGGCCGTGCAGCTGGCGGGCCTGTGGCGGCTGGGCCGCTTGCGGATGTGACAAAGCGGCAGCCTTGCATGTAGAATCCGGCGCTTGAGCAAACGGTGCCTTCCTGCCAGCCGGCCGGAGGGTGAAACGGGAAGCCGGTGACGCGCGGGATGACCATCCTCCGCCAGTCCGGCGCAGCCCCCGCTGCTGTAAGCCTGACGAACCGGCGCCACCGCCACTGTGTCGAGACACGACACGGGAAGGCACGCACCGGCCAGAATGACGGCAAGCCAGAAGACCGGCCGTTTGCAATGATGTGCCGGATCCCGGGGTGTGGGCCGGCCTGTTGCGTATTCATGGCCGGCCCTCGCGGGCACGGCCGGACCGGTCGGATCAATTGAGCATTTCCCCACTCGTGCGCGCCCTGGCCGCGCTGCTGTGCATCCTGGCCTGCGCGCGCGGCCAGGCCGCCGTGCTGTTCGCCATCGTCACCGAGCGTGCCGCGCCCGTCGCGATCGAGGCGGCGCACCGCCACCTGGCCCTGCATCCGCAAGACCGCATCGACTTGCGCACCCCGGCGCAGTGGATGGCGCTGGGCGAGCGCGACATGGCGCGCCTGGTGGGCGGCGCCGATACCATCCTGGCCGTGTCGCTGTTCGGCGATCCGGCCCATCGCCTGAAGACCGCGCTGGCCCGCCATGCGAAACCGCGCACGGCGGTACTGGCCTTCAACGGCGAGGCCAGCCTCAGCCTGATGAGCCGCGACGGCCATGGCGCGCTGCGCGATTTTCCTCCCGATACACTGCGCGACCTGTCGGCGGAAAACCCGCCGCCCGCCGCGCTGCGGGCCGCACAGGCGCATCCCGCCGCGCCACACTGGCTGGCGGCGCGCCGCCTGTGGCAGGCCGGCGGTGTCGACAATACTGCCGCGCTGTTCGCCCACCGGCTGCACCCGGCCACGCCGCTGGCCAGCGCGCAAGCGGAACCGACGCTGCGCGTGCGCGTGGGCCGGCGCGAACTGGCCGACGCGGCAGCCTGGGGCCGCGGCGCGCAGCTGGGCTTGACGGCGCGGCCGGCCGTGGTGGTGCTGGACCTGTCGAACATGGATGCGGCCGTGCCGGCCGCCGTGTGCGCGCGCATCGAGGCCGGCGGCCAGCCGTGCGTGCAGGTGCTCACGCGCTGGGGCGGCGCTTCCCGCGAGGCGCTGGAACGTTTGCCCGAGCTGGTGGCCCCGGCGCGGCCGGCGGCGCTGGTGGTGCTGCAGGATTTCGTGGTCGGCGCGGCCGAGGGGCGCAAAGCCGTCGCCGAAGCGCTGAAGCGCCTCGATATTCCCGTGTTCAAGGGGATCCGGCTGTCCGACCGCACGGCGCTGCAGTGGCGCCTGTCGCCGGACGGCCTGCCGCCCGATTCGGTGCAGTACCGCGTGGCGCTGCCGGAATTGCAGGGCATCGGCCAGCCGATCGTGGTGGCCGCCCTGGGCCAGGCGCAACGCGACCGGCTGACCGGCATCGAGAACCGTCCGCCGGTCATGCTCGATGCCGAGGCGGCGCGGCTGGCGGCGCGCGTCAACCGCTGGCTGGCGCTGCGCGACAAGCCGAACCGCGACAAGCGCGTGGCGCTGATCTACTACAACCACCCGCCGGGCCGCCAGAATATCGGCGCCGACAACCTGGACGTGCCGGCCTCGCTGTTCGACATGCTCCATGCGCTGAAGGACGCCGGCTATACGATGGGCGAGCTGCCCGCGTCGCCCGAGGCGCTGCTCGACCGGATCATGGCGCAGGGCGTCAACCTGCCGGAAGACCGCGGCGCGCTGCGCGAGCTAGCCGGCACCGTGAACACCGTGAGCGCGGCGGACTATGCGGCATGGTTCGCCGCCCTGTCGCCGCGCGTGCAGCGCGAGATGACCAGCGGCCTGCTGGGCCGGCTGCATGCGGACGTACTGGACGCGGAGAAGGCCGGCGAATGGCTGCTGGGCCGCAAGCAGGTCGACGTGATCGTCAAGGAATTGCAGCATCTCGTGGAAGGCGCCGATCACCCGCGGCGGGAAGCGGCGATGCACGACCTGGAAGCGCTGGGCGAAGGGTACCGCGCCTGCCTCGACGTGCGGGCGGCGCGCCGCTGCGCCGGGCTGGATGCACTCAACCGCAAGGTCGCCGGCTATGGCATCGAGGGCCTGAAAGGGTGGGGCGCCGCGCCCGGCAGGATCATGGTCGACCAGGGCCGCATGCTGGTGCCGGGCCTGGTGTTCGGCAATGTGTTCATCGGCCCGCAGCCGCCGCGCGGCTGGGAAGTGGACGAGGAACTGCTGCATGCGAACACCAGCATCACGCCGCCGCACCAGTACCTCGGCTTCTATCACTGGGTGCGCGACCGTTTCAGGGCCGACGCCCTGGTGCACGTGGGGCGCCACTCCACCTACGAATTCCTGCCCGGGAAGGCGGTGGGCCTGGCCAGCGACGATTACCCGAGCCTGATCGCCGGCGACCTGCCGGGCATCTACCCGTACATCGTCGACGGGGTCGGCGAAGGCACGCAGGCCAAGCGGCGCGGGCTGGCCGTGATCGTCGACCACCTGACGCCGCCGCTGGCCAGCACGCCGCTGTACGACGATCTGCTGGCGCTGCGCCAGGTGGTGGAAAGCTACGAGGCGGCCAGCTCGGAATCGCTGAAGACGCAGGCGGCGCGGCTGATGCGCGAACGCGTGGTGGCGCTGAACCTGAAGGCGGAGCTGGAAGCGTCGATGGCGGACGTGCTGGCGGTGCGCGGCATCGGCTACGACGCGGCGGACGACGACCTGCTGGCCCACGAGATCGGCCACTATCTGACCAAGCTGCAGGAAAAATTCATGCCGCATGGCCTGCACATCTTCGGCCGGCCGTGGCGGCAGGCATCGATCGACCTGATGCTGGCCTCGATGCGGAAGGGCGGCATCGACGGGCAGGAAGTCCCCGCGGAAGTGGCCGCGAACCTGGTCGAGTCGCCGCGCCTGGAAATGCGGGCGCTGCTGGCCGGGCTGGATGGCCGCTACATCGAGCCGGGCAAGGGCAACGATCCGCTGCGCTCCCCGGAGGCGCTGCCGACAGGACGCAATTTCCATGCGGTGGATGGCGATATCCTGCCCACCAGGCTGGGCTACCAGCTGGGCGCGGACCTGGCCGGCAAGGCGATCGCCCGCGCCGGCAAGAACGTGGCAGCCGGCAGCGAAGGCATCATCCTGTGGGCGTCCGACGCGGTCCGCGACGAAGGCGTGATGGTGGCGTTCGCGCTGGCCATGATGGGCGCGGAACCGGTGTGGAATGCGCGGGGCATCGTCACCGACGTGCGCCTCAGGCCGGGCGCGCCGCGCCGCGATGCGCTGGTGACGACGTCCGGCCTGTTCCGCGACCTGTACCCGAACCTGATCCGGCTGATCGACCGCGCCGGGCGGCTGGCGCTGGCGGCATCGGCCGGCACGCTGGCGGCCGAGGACCCGTCGCTGCGGCCGGCGCTGGAAGCCGCGCTGGCACCGATGAACGGCGTGGCCTGGGGCGATGAGCCGGTGGCCGGCAACCGCGTGGCCGCCGAGTGGCTGGTGCGGCAGCGGGCGCTGGTGCGCGCCGGCCAGCCCGTGGCCGAGGCGGGCAGGGGCGCCGCGCAGCGCGTGTTCGGCGATGCGCCGGGCGCCTACGGCACCGGCGTGAATCGCCTGACCGAGCGTTCCGGCGCATGGCGCGAGCGCGACGAGATCGGTGCCGCCTACCGCAACCGGATGGGCCACGCGTATGGCCTCGACGGCAGCGGCGAAGCGGAGCATGCGGCGTTCAACGCGGCGCTGGACGGCATCGCCCGCACCTACCACGGCCGCGCCAGCAACCTGTATGGCCTGCTCGACAACAACGACGCGTTCGATTACCTGGGCGGCCTGTCGCTGGCGGTCGAGGGCCGCACCGGCCGCGTGCCCGAGGCGCTGATCCTGCAGCATGCGCAGCCGGGCCGCGCCGATGTCGAGCCCTTGGCGGCCGCGCTGCTGGGCGAGCTGCGCGGGCGCTTCCTGAACCCGGCCTGGCTCAAGCCGCTGATGGGGCATGGCTATGCGGGGGCGCGCACGATGGGCCAGGAATTCCTGGAAAACCTGTGGGGCTGGCAGGTGACGCGGCCCGACCTGGTGAAGGACTGGGCGTGGGACGAAGTGAAGTCGGTGTATTTCGACGACAGGCATGGCCTGGGCCTGCCGCAATTCCTCGGCCAGCGCCACAACGCACACGTCAAGGCGCACATGCTGGCGATCTTCATGGTCGCTGCCGAAAAGGGTTTCTGGAAAACCGATCCCGCCACGCTGCGGCGGATGGGCGGCGAACTGGCGCGGCTGGTGGCCGCCAACGGCCTGCCCGGCAGTGGCCACGCCGCGCCGGACCATCCGATGTGGGACTGGCTGGCGCCGCAGCTGGACGGCGCCGATGCGCGGGCGCTCGGCGTCACGCTGGCCAGGGCACGCGGCGACCTGCTGCCCGCCGCCAGCGAGGGCAATGGTCGAGCCTTTGTCCCGGCGCCTGCTGCCGGCACGCGGGCAGTCACCGGGGCACGGGCCGGGCAGCATGCGCCGCCGCCCACGCAGGCCGACGGCGCCGTCGCGGCCGCCGCCGGGCCCGCGCCGCGCGCCTATGAACTGCATGAACCCGCCGATGCCGCGGAGCCGCCCGGTATCACCGTGGTCCGGCTGCTGGCACTGCTGGCCGCCGTGCTGTCGCTGTTCGCGGCGGGCATGTGGCGCGGCCGCGCCGTACCTCAACCTTCAAGGAGCCCTACATGATCGATCCCCATTCCCTCGGCTGGCTGCATGACGCGGTCAGCTGGCTGCTGGTGCCGTCGCTGGCGGCGCTGCTGCTCGCGTGCGCCATCGCGGTGGTTGAAGCAGGCATCGCCGCCGGCGAACGTTTTCACGGTTTGCGGCGCCTGCGCGACAGCGGCAATGTGGCGCAAGTGCAGGCGATTGCCCGCCATCGCCTGGAGCGCGCCGACCTGCTGGCGCGGATTCCGCCGATGCTGGGCCTGATGGCCACCATCATTCCGCTGGGCCCCGGCCTGGCCGCGCTGGGCGCCGGCGATCCGGCGCAGCTGGCCAGCGCGGTCACCGTGGCGTTCGATGCCACCGTGCTGGGACTGGTGGCCGGCATCGGCGGCCTGGTGATCGGCAAGCTGCGCCGGCGCTGGTATGAGGAAACGCTGGAAGCGATGGAAGACGCGGTCGAGAAGGGTGCGGAGAAGGTCGCGGAGAAGGCGGCATGAGCGCCAAACCCGCACGCCGGCGCCTGCGCCTGTATTCCCATCTCGATGCGCGCTTCGATGGCGGCGACGAAGACCCGCGCGCCAGTCTCGTCAACCTGGTCGACGTGATGCTGGTCTTCGCCTGTGGCCTGATCGCCGCCATCGCCGGCAGCCAGGGGCAGTTCAAGGCGCCGCGGCCGGTGGAGAAAGGCCGGCAGATCGAACGGCCCGCGGCCGGCATCACGCAGGGCGGCAGCGGCTACGACCGGGTCGGCGAAGTGTACCGGGATCCGAAGACGGGCAAGCTGGTGCTGGTCGAGCCGGGCCGGCAAGCCGGCAAGCCGTGATGTTTCTACCACGGCCGGAAAAGTCCGGCTTCGCTTGGTGAAGCCGCGCACAGTTCGCGCATTCCGTGCACGGCATACTTGGAACCGCTGGGACATATCTATACAGGGCCGCCCGCCTTGCCGGGGCGGTACACATCCAATTGCTGATACCGGGGAGGCAACATGATCGGCGCAGAACTGTCGAGTTTGAAAACGGTGCAGTACAAGGGCTACGAAATCTGCATGGGTTCGGTCTACAAGGACGGCGAGCCGCTATTCCATTACTACGTGCCGCTGGGGATGAACGACGGCGGCGTCGAGCAGGGCAAGCGCATCATCGACCAGATCGGCCAGGAAGAGACCGAGTAACCGGCCGCGTTGGGACCGCATGACAACGCCCGGCGGCGCCGGCCGGCGCCGCCATCATTCAACCGGTTCAACACCGGTTCGACGTATCTGTCTGAACTGCTTCTACTCTGCCTGATCCTGCCTGATCCTGCCTGAACCTAATGCCGCTTCGATAAGCCCACCCCAAGTGCAAATTCCGGGGTCAGACCCGCCGGGGCGTAGCCGGGGTTTCAAGGAGCATCGCTCCTTGCCGGCGTAGCGGTACTGGCCTGCAGGCCAGTACTCCTTTTCTGACCCCAGCCCTTCGCTGTTGGGGTGAATGCATGCGCTTCCAACGTATCGGGTAACGCTTAACTTAGCGGTATTACTGCCTGAACCCTACTTGAACACGCCCTGCCGTACCCACTTGGTGGCCACCCATTTTTCACCGCGGGTGACCGGCGCGCCACCGTGCAGGCTCGCCTCGTCGAGCTGTCCCGCTTCGTTGACATATTCGAAATACACGGCCGAGCCCTTGCGCGGCACGATCGACAGGCCGAGCTTCGGGAAGATCGTGTCGCCCGATTCTTCCACGTCGTTCAGGTAGATGATCAGCGTGGCCACGCGCTGGCCGCCGCGGCGCAGCGTGGCGGCAAAGCCGGGATTGGCCGGGTCGAAATAGTCGTGGTGCGGCTTGTACTCGGCGCCCACGCCGTAGTGCAGCACGTGCAGCGCTTCGCCATGCGACACCGGCTGGTTCATGACCTCGGCGATGCGCCGGTTCAGGCGCCGCAGCAGCGGCTCGTCGGCATCGTCGAGGAAGGCGCCCAGGCTGGTGCGGTGGTCCTTGACCTGGTTCTCGCCCGTGGTGGGGCTCAGCGTGGCGGAAGGCTGCAGGCGGGCACGCGCCAGCGCCACCACGGCATCGCATTCCTCGGCCGAGAACACGTCGTCCAGCACGGCCACCACCGGCTGCTCGATGCGCATCGCCACGCGCACCATGCGGTCGCTGGTGGCGATCAGGTTGTTATGGTGGCGGATCGTCGGCGTGCCATAGCGGTACGGGCCCGCCGCGGCGGCCGCCGGCTGCGCGCGTTGCGCCTGGCGTTCCTGCACGGTCCGTTCCGCATAGCCGGCATCGTAGTTCGCGGCCACCATCGCGGCCACGATGTCTTGCGTGCGGCAACCCTTCTCCAGGCTGGCGTCGAGCCAGCGCTCCCATTCCTCGGACATGCGCGTGTACTTGTTCATGGCCACGAAGTATACCCAAACCGGCGCGCCTTCCGGGGCAGTGGTGCGAAATTCGCGGCTCCATGCGGCCGGTTGCGCAAATTGCAAGCCCGATGTGCTACTGTGCGCGAGGGGATGCGTCGGCGTGATTATAATTCTTGAAAACAACTCTACCTGCCTGGCGCGGCTTATGAGACCAAACAGATACGGTCCGATGACACGTGGTCCAACCATCCAGCGTCCAGCCATATTGCGTGGGCCGATCGCGGCCGCCTGCCTGGTCCTGGCGGCCGGATGCGCGGGGGCCGCGTCGCTGCAGGATGACATCGCCGAACTGTCGCTCGAACAGTTGAGCGACATCGTCATCACCTCCGTCTCGCGGCAGGAAGAACGGCTGGGCGACGCCGCCGCGTCGGTCTATATCATCTCCAACAACGAGATCCGCCGCAGCGGCGCGCGCACGCTGCCCGAGGCGCTGCGCCTGGCACCGAACCTGCAGGTGGCGCGGTCCGATGCGCGCAACTACGCGATCACGGCGCGCGGCTTCAACAGCCGCCAGTCGAACAAGCTGCTGGTGCTGGTCGACGGGCGCACGCTGTATACGCCGCTGTTCTCCGGTGTCTCCTGGGATGCCCAGGATGTGCTGCTGGAGGACGTGGAACGGATCGAGGTGATCAGCGGGCCCGGCGCCACGATCTGGGGCGCCAACGCCGTCAACGGCGTGATCAACGTGATCACCCGCTCGGCCAAGGATACCCAGGGCGGCCTGCTGGCCGGTGCCGCCGGCGCGGATGACCGCGATGCCAGTGTCCGCTACGGCGGCACGCTGCGCAACGGCGGGCATTATCGCGTCTATGCGCGTTACGCCGAAGCGGACGACGCGGTGCGCGACACCGGCGAAGCCGCCACCGGCTACCTGCGGCGCCAGGCCGGCTTCCGCGCCGACTGGGACCGCGCGCGCGGCGGCCTGATGCTGTCCGGCGATATCTACGAAGCCGACCTCGCGCAGCGCAGCGCGGGACCGGTGCTGCTGTCGGGAGCGAACGTGGTGGCGCGGCTGACGCGCCGGCTGGCGGACGATTCGAACGTGCGCCTGCAACTGGTGCTCGATCACACGGAACGCAACCATCCGAACACGATGTACGAACGGCTCGACACGATCGAACTCGATGCGCAGCACAGCGTGCGGCTGGCGGCAGGTTCGTCGATGCCGCACAATGTCACGTGGGGCGCCAGCTACCGCTATTCGCGCGACCGCATCGCCAACGGGCGCGCCCAGGCCTACCTGCCGAACGACCTGTCGATGCACTGGGGCAGCCTGTTCGTGCAGGATGAAGTGGCGCTGCGCGACGACCTGCGGCTGACCGGCGGCGTGAAGGTGGAGCACAACCACTATACGGGGGCGGAAGTGCTGCCCACCGTGCGGCTGGCGTGGGCACCGGACAGCCGCCAGCTGCTGTGGGGCAGCCTGGCGCGCACGGTGCGCGCGCCGTCGCGCGTCGACCGCGATTTCTACCGGCCGGTGACA
Source organism: Pseudoduganella albidiflava (assembly GCF_004322755.1). Classification (NCBI taxonomy): domain Bacteria; kingdom Pseudomonadati; phylum Pseudomonadota; class Betaproteobacteria; order Burkholderiales; family Oxalobacteraceae; genus Pseudoduganella; species Pseudoduganella albidiflava. Next base: position 4,409,061 of record NZ_CP036401.1, on the reverse strand, counting down.
CCGGTGCTGGTGAACGGCGTGCCGCGCTATATCTTCGGCGGCGGCCCCGATTTCCAGTCGGAGACGGCGAAGACGGTGGAACTGGGCTATCGCATCCAGCCATCGCCGCGCTGGTCCTATTCGGCCACGGCGTTCATCGCCAAGTACGACCGGCTGCGCACCTCGGAACCGAACGAGGACGGGCCGGCGTACAGCGGCCTGGCGGAGTTTCGCAACATGGCCCATGGGCACACGCGCGGCATCGAGATGTGGATGAGCGGACAGCCGCTCGATGGCTGGCGCCTGAACGGCGGCCTGGTGGTGCAGCGCGTGCACACGGCGCTGTATCCGGGCAGCCGGGATACCGGCGCCAGGGAAGGCGTGGCCACGGCCGACCCGAGCCACTATTGGCAACTGCGCTCGTCGCACGACCTGCCGGCCGACATGCAGCTGGACTGGACATGGCGCCGGGTCGGCGCGCTGCGCCTCCCGGCCGTGCCGTCCTATCATGAACTGGACCTGCAATGGACATGGAAAGCAACGCGCAGGCTCGACGTGGCGTTGATCGGCCAGAACCTGCTGCACAAGTCCCACCCCGAGTTCGGAGCGGCGCCGAACCGCAGCGTGTTCGAGCGTACCGCCGTGCTCAGGCTTACTTACCGTTTCTGACATGACGTCATTTTCCACCGCATCCCGACGGCCGGTTCCGGCATTGCCCTGCTGGCCTGCCTGGCCGGGCTGGTGTTCCGCGCTGCTGGCGCTGGTACTGCTGTGCGTGGCATTGAGCGGCCCCGCCATCGGCCAGCCGGCGGCACCGGCCGCGCCGAACCTGGAACGCAGCGTGAAAGCCGCCTACCTGTTCAAGTTCCTCGGCTACGTGGAATTCCTGGCGCCGAAGGACAGCGGCGAGGAAGGCAGCCCGCTGGCCGTGGGCGTGCTGGGCGCCGACGACGTGGCGGCCGAACTGGCGCGCATCACGGCCGGGCGCACCGTCAACGGCCGCCCGATCGCCGTGCGCAGCCTGCGCGAAGGCGAACCGGTGGCGGGCCTGCGGATGGTGTTCGCCGGCTCGGCCAGCGACCTGCCGAAAGTGCTGCGCAGCGCCGCGCAGAACGGCGCGCTCGGCGTGGCCGACGACGAGAACGGGCTGCAGCAGGGCGCCGTGATCAACTTCCGCATCGTCGACGAACGGGTGCGCTTCGAGGTATCGCTGCCGGCCGCCGAACGCAGCAACCTGAAACTCAGTTCGCGCCTGCTGTCGGTGGCCTGGCACGTGCAGAAGGGGAACTAGTGCTGTCCCGCCTGCGTCCCGATACCGTGCGCGCGAAGCTGGTGGCGATGGCCCTGGCCACCACGTTCGCCGCGCTGGTCACCACCTCCGTCAGCATGCTGGTCTACGACCTGACGAGCTTCCAGCAGAACTGGATCGACGATCTCACCACCCAGGCGGAAATCGTGGCCACCGTGTCGGCACCGGCGGTGAGCTTCAACGATCCCGCCGCCGCGCGCCAGAACCTGGCGCTGCTGCGCGTGCGCCCGCAGATCCAGCAGGGCGCCATCTATGGTGTCAACGATGCCGTCTTCGCCGCCTACGCGCAGGCCGGTGCCGACGTGCCGCCGCTGCCGGCGCACCCGGGCCGGGCCGGCCATGCGATCGAGGGCGGCCGCATGGTGGTCTACCATCCGATCGTCGAGAACGGCGAGCGGGTCGGCACCGTGTACCTGAGCGCGCGCTACCGCCTGCTGGAACGGCTGGCCAGCTACGCGATGATCCTCGGCGTGGTGATGCTGGCCAGCCTGCTGCTGGCCGCCCTGGTGGCCAGCCGGCTGCAGCAGGCGATCACGCGGCCGCTGCGCGCCGTGACGGACGTGGCGCGCGAAGTCATGCAGCGGCGCGACTTCTCGCTGCGCGTGGCCTACGACGACGATCATCACGGCAAGCACGGCGGCGAGATCGGCACGCTGGTCGACGCCTTCAACGACATGCTCGCCGAGATCGGCCGGCGCGCCAACGCGCTGCAGGAAGCCAACCTGACGCTGGAGCGCGAGATGGCCGTGCGGCAGGGCGCCGAACGGGCGCTGTTGCTGGCCGACCGCCGCAAGGACGAGTTCCTGGCCACGCTGGCGCACGAGTTGCGCAACCCGCTGGCGCCGCTGCGCACCGGGCTCGACATCATGCGCCTGAACGGCGGCGACCCGGGCGCCAGCCTGCGCGCGCGCGGCGTGATGGAGCGCCAGCTGAAGCAGATGGTGCGCCTGGTCGACGACCTGCTGGACGTCTCGCGCATCAACACCGGCAAGCTGACGATCCGGCGCGAGAGCCTGGAATTGCACGCGGTGGTGACGAACGCGCTGGAGATCGCCCGCCCGTTCGTCGACGCGCAGGGCCATGAGCTGGCGGTCAGCCTGCCGCCCGAGCCGGTGTACCTGATGGGCGACACGACGCGCCTGGCGCAGGTGCTGTCGAACCTGCTGAACAATGCCGCCCGCTACACGCCGCGCGGCGGCCATATCACGCTGTCGGCGGACGTGGGCGGCGACGGCCGGCTGCACATCCGCGTGGCCGACGACGGCATCGGCATCGCGCCGGACATGCTGGGCGCGATCTTCGAGATGTTCGTGCAGGCCGACGCTTCGCTGGAGCGCACCAACCAGGGCCTGGGCGTGGGCCTGTCGCTGGCGCGCCGCCTGGTCGAGCTGCACGAGGGCACGCTGGAAGCGGCCAGCGGCGGGCCGGGGCAGGGCAGCACGTTCACCGTCACGCTGCCGGTGCTGGCCGACGTGCCGGCGCCCGTGGCGCGGCCCTCGCTGGGGCACGGCGATGGCCGCCAGTTCCGTATCCTGCTGGTCGACGACAACGAGGATTTCGTCAATGCGATCGGCGGCCTGCTGCGCACGATGGGGCATACGGTGCAGGTCTGCCACGACGGCCCGCAGGCGCTGGCCGCGGCCGAAGGCTTCGCGCCCGACTTCGCCTTCCTCGACATCGGCCTGCCGGGACTGAACGGCTACGACCTGGCCCGCGCGCTGCGCGCGATGCCCGTGCTGGGGCGCACCGTGATGGTGGCCGTCACCGGCTGGGGGCAGCAGAAGGACCGCGACCTTGCATTCGAGGCGGGCTTCGAGGAACACCTCGTGAAACCGGTCAGCGTCGAGCAGATCCTCGCCATCCTGGCCGGGCGCCGGGAAGGCGTGGCCGTGGCGGACCGGGGCTAGCCCACCCGGCGCCGGGCTAGCCGCCGTAGCGCTCGGTGCGGATCGTGCGCGGCGCGATGCCGGCGGCCACCAGCAGCTGGGCGGCCGTTTCCACGAAGCCGTTGGCGCCGCACACGTAGCAGGTTCCGGGAACATCGGCCAGGCGGGCGAGCGCTTCGGCGATCATCGCGCGGTCGATGCGGCGCGCGTGATCCGCCGCCGCGTTGGCGTCGCGGGTCACGGTGGTGAGGTAGCTGAAATTCCCGTGCGCGGTGGCGATTCCGCGCAATTCTTCGCGGTACGCCAGGCTGTCCCAAGATCGCGCCGAGTGCAGCAGCAGCGCCGGCACGGGCGCGCCGGCCTCCCGCCACGCGCGCGCGATCGATACCAGCGGCACCACGCCGGAACCGCCGGCCACCAGCACGATGGGCCCGGGTTGTTCCGCCGACCAGACGAAATGGCCGCCGAGCGGGCCGCGCACGCCGATCGTGTCGCCGGCTTGCGCCACCTCGTGGAACCAGGCGGAGACTTCGCCGTCATCGAGCATCTCGATGGCCAGCTCGAGGGCATCGGCGCCGGGGGCGGAAGCGATCGAATAGCTGCGGCGCGCCTGGTAGCCGTCCGGCGCGGTCAGCCGCACGTCGACATGCTGGCCGGCCGCGTGGCGCGCCAGCGGCGCCTGCAGGTAATAGCTGCGCATCCGCGCCGTGCGCGGTTCGATGCGGCTGATGACGGCCGTTTGCCAGGCGGCGGGGCCGGACCCGCCCGTTTCATTTGCGTCACTCCCTCCGCGCTCATTCATCGCCTTCATTCATCGTCCAGGTAGCGCTGCTCGCGCCAGGGATCGCCGCGCATGTGGTAGCCGCGCAATTCCCAGAAGCCGGCTTCATCCCGTTCGGTGAATTTCAGGCCCTTGATCCACTTGGCGCTTTTCCAGAAGTACAGGTGCGGCACCAGCAGCCGCGCCGGGCCGCCGTGTTCCGCCGCCAGCGGTGCGCCGTTGAAGTGCGTGGCGACCATGGCCCGGCCGTCCAGCAGGTCCGCGACGGGGACGTTGGTGTCGTATTCGTCCCAGGATTGCGCCAGCAGGAACGCGGTGGGCGCCGCGATGCCGGCCGCGGCGAGCAGGTCGTCGACCGTCACGCCTTCCCACACGGTGTCGAACTTGCTCCACGTGGTGACGCAGTGGATGTCGCCGCGCCACGTGGTGCGGGGCAGGGCCTGGAACTGCTCCCAGCTCCAGCTGGCCAGGGGGCGCGCGCCATGGCGCAGCGTGAAGCGCCAGGCCGCCAGGTCGATCGCCGGCGCGGGGCCAAGCGACAGGACGGGAAAGTCATCGGTCTCGTGCTGGCCGGGCGGCAGGCGCCGCGCCGCAGCGGCATCGGGCCGGCGGCCCGTGAATCCTCGTGTACTCATCGATCGACTCCCGGTCCGAGCATTGGTTGATGGTGGCGACGGCGTGGTTCGGCCGTCATGCAGACCGGCAGCCGGCCAGTTCGGCCGTAGTGTAGATCCTCCGGGCCGTCGCTGGCCTCTGCCATCCGGCATGGCTGGCCTGGCCCATCCGGGCGCCATGCCTGCGCCGGGAGTGCTATGCTTTTTAACAATATTTAATAAGGAGCATTGCCATGAGTGGAGACCTGGAGCGCCTGCCGGAAGAACTTGCACCGCTGTCAGCCCCGCTGTCAGCTCACATCACGCCGGATCCGGATACGCCTCCGCCCGAGCAGGACCCGCCGAACCAGCCGCCACCAACCGAGAAGCCGCCATCCGAGATCCCTCCGGTGGAAGAACCGAGTGCACCGCCGCCGCCGATCCGGATGGATTGAACGCGGGGCGGCCTGGTGCGGCCGGTGGCTTGTGATGTCGGTGGCTTGTTACATCAGCCGGCCTTCGGCGGCTCGGGCGTGCGTTGCGGGATCTGGCGGATCTGCTCGTCGGTTTCCTTCTCGCCCGGCGATTTCTCGCCACTGCCGATATCCGGCTCGTTCATCATGTGGCCGCCTTTTTCGGAATCATCCGCGGATTGCTTGTTTTGCTGGTCGTTCTTCTGCATGGCGCTCATGGCCTTCTCCTGTGAGTGGGAAATCGGGAATTGGACCCATCCTAGCAAGGCGGCGTTTGCTGCGGCGCCATATTGACGAGACGAACACACCTGTTGCTTGCTTCATACACGCTGTGCTTATTTGTGGTGGCTGTCACAAACGCGTCACTGAAGTGTTCCTATAATTGAGTCAGTAAATCGCTTAGTAATAAATGATTCATCTGGAGATTGTCATGGGTAACTCTTTACACAACAAAATTTATCTCGGCCGCCGCAGCCGCACGGACCGGATCCGCATGCTGCTGGCTGGCGTTGCCGCCGGTCTGGGCGTATTCCTGCTGGCGTTCAAGAGTTTCAAGTAAGCGTTGCTTGCAGGGGCCGTTCGGCCCGCGTACCATGACGGCCGCATCCGCCATCATGGAACAGGTTCAATGAAAGACGAAAAACTCACCACCGACGAATACAACGCGCTGGACGAAGTGCGCCGCGGTATCCAGGGCAGGCCCAGCGCCTGCGTGGCCCGCAACACGAAGCGCCTGTCCGGCCTGAAGATGTTGTCGTTCGCCCGCAATGGCCACTTGTCGCTGACCGACAAGGGCAAGGAAAAACTGTTCCTGCGCCGTTGCATCCTCGGCCTGCGCGCGCTGGCGGACGACGCTTCCGCCAAGGTCGACGACGAAGTGCTGGCTTTCCTCGGCAAGAAATCCCACATCACGCCGGCCGATAACGGCTTCGCCGTGACCGACAAGGGGCGCGAAACCCTGGCCGATATCGAGGCGCAGGGCTTGTAGGCAACGCATCACGACCGGCCTGCCGGTCATCCACTTCTCCCGGCCGGCGTCTGTCAGGGTGCCGGTTCCCCGTGTGCAGGCGCTGCGCTCCCGCGCCGTTCGTCCTAATCCAGTCAAGGCAACGTTCCTCGCAACGAGGCTGCCCAGTCTTGCCCCCGACGGTAGCCCAGGTTGAGCCGTATCAACGTTTATTCCCTCTTTCGTGAGTATTGGTGACTTTTCGCCATATTGCGCCCTGTTAAAATTTCATTTGGTTAATTTCTAGTACAGGGTATCAATGAAACCTTCCTCGTTGCTCACGCGTTTTTCCCTCGTCGCCATGCTGGCCGGCACTACCCTGCTGACCGGTTGCGCGACGCCTTATGTCGATACCATGACCAGGGAAGTCGCGGTTGCCGACTACACCAGGCCGGCCCAGAGCAAGCCAGTGACGGTGTCGTTCGAGTTCCAGACCAACGGCGCGCCCAATAGCCGGGCGACGGAGGCGCTGAAGGCCCAGGTCAGCGAGCAGGTGGCTGGCAGCGGACTGTTCGCCGACGCCGCCGGCGCACCCGACGCGGGCAGGCTGCAAGTCGTGCTGAACAACGTGGCGATCGCGGGCCAGAATCCCGCGGCCGCCGGTTTCGTCACGGGACTGACCTTCGGCGCCGTGGGCAGCACCGTGACCGATGGCTATATCTGCACCGTCACCTACCTGCCGCCCGGCCAGGCGCAGCCGGTACAGGTGTCCGCCCGCCATGCGATCCACACGACGCTGGGTGCATCCGGCGCGCCGGCAAACGCGGAAAAATCGCCGAGCATGGAAGCCGCCGTGCGCAAGATGACCCGCGACGTGGTGAGCACCGCGCTGCGCGACCTGTCCAATGCCCAGAACTTCAATTGAGGAGCCCACGATGAACCGTTTGATGCGTTCGATGCGTTTGCTGGCGATGGCCGGTGTCATGGTTGCCGCTAGCCAGCTGGTGGGTTGCGCCTCGGTCAAGATGGGCCAGCCGGCTGCGTCGGTGGACAATGCCGTCAAGCTGCGCGACGGCAGCGGCAAGGCGCCCGTCGCCGTTGGCGCCTTCGCGCTGGCAGCGGGCAAGCCAGCCTCGCTGGACCAGTCGGTTGGCGTGCGTGGCGGTAACACGCTGGCTTCGCCGATCGACAACTCGTTCGCGCAGTACCTGAAGGAGACGCTGCGCGTCGAACTGGAAGCGGCGCAGTTGCTGGACCCGGGTGCGCAGACCCGCATCACCGGCACCCTGGTCGATTCGATGCTGGATCCAGGCATGAGCACCGGCAAGGGGCGCCTGGAGGCGCGCTTCGTGGTGACGCACGCCGATACGGTGAAGTACGACCGCAGCCTGGCGGTGGAGTCGGAGTGGGAATCGTCGTTCGTGGGCGCCGTTGCCATTCCGGCCGCCGTGCAGAACTACCAGCTGATGTATCGCAACCTGGTCGGCCAGCTGTTCGACGATGCGGATTTCCGCAAGGCCCTTGCCAGGTGAGCGAAAGGTAAGCACTCAGGTAAGCGCTCAGGTGAGCACTCAGGTAAGCGCTCAAGCCCGGCAATGCCGGGCTTTTTTTTCGCCGGCGCCGGTACCACGCGGCCCGGTGCGGCGGAGGGGAGGGATCGCCTTACTTCGCGGCCGGCTTGAACCCGTCGGCGCTGATCTCCAGTTCCGTCACGTCGCCATACTTGGCGGCCACCTTGCGGATGTCGTCGGCCTTGCCGACCAGGACCATCTGCAGGTTGGTGCGCGGGAAGTGCTTGTCCACCAGCTGCTTGGCCTTCGCCGGCGTCAGGCCATCCACGTCGCGCATGAAGTTGTCGATCTGGGCGCGGTCGACGTCCAGCGCGTACATGTCGCCCAGCAGGCTGGCCAGCTGTTCGCCCGTTTCAAAGCGCGGCGGGAACTGGCCTTTCACATAGGCCTTGGCCGAATCGAGCGTGGCCTTGTCGATGCCGCCTTCCTTGCCTTGCGCCCACAGGCGCTGGTAGGTCTTCAGCGCCAGATCCAGCGCCGCCTCGGTCTTGGCCGACGCGGTAAAGCTCGACATGGTGAAGATGCCCGATTGCGCCAGCGGTGCGAACGCGCTGTTGGCGCCGTAGGTGAGGCCGGAGTTCACGCGCAGCTCGTCGTTCAGCCAGGACGTGAAGCGGCCACCCAGCACCGTGTTCAGCACCTGCAGCGGCACGTAGTCGGGATCGTTGCGGGCGATGCCGGGGCCGCCGATGACGAAGGTGGTCTCGATGGCGTCGGGCTTGTTGACGAGCCAGACGCGCGGCTTGTCCGCCAGCGGCTTGCCATAGTCGGCACGCTGCGGCGCCGGACCGTCGGCGCGCCACTGGCCGAACAGCGTTTCGATCTGCGTGCGCATGGCGGCCGGGTCGAAATCGCCGACCACGATCACGGCCGCGTTGTCCGGCCTGAAGTAGCGGCCGTGGAAGCCCCGCACATCGTCGCGCTTCAGCGCCGACAGGCTGTTCACCGTGCCGCCGGCCGGGCTGGCATAGGGTGCATCGCCGTACAGCATGCTGCGGTAATACGTGCCGGCCACCTGGCGCGGGCTTTCCTTGGCCTGTTTCAGGCCGCTGACCTTGCGGTTCTTCAGCTTGTCCAGTTCGGCCGCCTCGAAGCTGGGCTGCTGCACGATCTCCGCGAACAGCGGCAGCAGCGCCGCGGCGTCGGCCTTGGCGAAGTTGGCCTGCACGGTGGTCTGCTCGGTGGCGCTGCCGCCGGACAGCAGGGCGCCGCGGAAGTCGAACGCTTCGTCGATGGCGGCCTTGTCGTGCTTCGTGCTGCCCAGCAGGATCGCGTCGCCGGTCAGGTTGGCCAGGCCGGCCTGCGCGCCATCGTTGACGGCGCCGGCCTTGACGACGGCGCGCACCGAGATCAGCGGCACTTCGCGCCGCTCCATCAGCATCACGGTCAGCCCGTTCGGCAGCCTGGTCGTCTCGAAGCGGGGCAGCTTGAATGCGGCGGACTGCGCGGCGGACTGCGTAGCGGACTGCGGGGCCGCCGCGGCCAGGCCGGAGACGCCGAGCAGGGCGGTGGTGAACACCAGTTTCTTCATCATTCCTCCTTCGCGGCCAGCATGCCGATGGTGCGCTGCGATTTCTTCAGGTAGCGGGTCGCCACGGCCTGGATGTCGGCCGGCGTCAGCTTTTCATATTCGGCGGGCGCGTCGAACAGCTTGCGCCAGTCGCCGAAGAAGGTTTCGTAGTTGCCCAGCTGCTGGGCCTTGCCGCTGATGGTCTCCTGCGCGCGGTACAGGTTGACGAGCTTCTTGTTCTTCACGGCCTGCAGTTCCTGCGCGCTGATGCCGTGCTTGACCACGTTGTCGATCTCGTCGAGCAGCGCCTTTTCCACCTTCGCGCCCTCGACGCCGCTGGCGGCCACCGCGAACACGTACAGCAGGCCCGGGTCGAAGCCGTCGGTGGCATCGGCGCCGACCGAGGTGGCCAGCTGCTTTTCCACCAGCGCCTTGTAGAGGCGCGAAGTCTTGCCTTCGGTGAGCACGCTTTGCAGCACGCTCAGCGCGTAGTAATCCGGGCTGTCCGCGCGCGGCGCCTTCCACGCCACCATCAGGTTGGCCGACGTGGCCGACGGCTTGGCGACGAACAGGCGCCGCTCGCCTTTCTGCTCCGGTTCCACGGTCTTCACGGCGGGCGGCATGGCGCGCTTGGGGATCGCGCCGAAGTAGCGGGTGGCCAGCGCCTTCACCTGGTCGGCCTTCACGTCGCCGACGATCACGGCCACCGCGTTGTTGGGCGCGTAGTAGGTGCGGAAGTAGTCGACGAGATCCTGCTGCGTCCAGGCCTTGATGTCCGACTCGAAGCCGATCACCGGCCAGGAGTACGGGTGGGCGCTAAAGGCCACGCTGTTCAGGTCTTCCATCAGCATGCGGATGTTCGAGTTTTCCAGCCCGGTGCTGCGCTCGGACAGCACCACGCCGCGCTCGCTCTCGACCATCTTCGGGTCGATCGTCAGGTGCGCGATGCGGTCGCTTTCCAGCTTGAAGATGGTTTCCAGCGAGGTGGCCGGAAACCAGTCCTGGTACACGGTCACGTCGCTGCTGGTGTAGGCGTTGTTGCTGCCGCCACTGGCTTCCATCGTGCGGTCGAACATCTTCGGGCCGTAGTGCTTCGAACCGTTGAACATCATGTGTTCGAAGAAGTGCGACAGGCCGGTGGTGCCGGGCGCCTCGTTGCGCGAGCCCACCTTCCAGAAGGTGTACATGTTCGCGTTGGGGATCGTGCTGCTTTCCAGGACGATGAACTTCATGCCGTTCGCCAGCGTGAAGGTCCTCACCTGGTCGGCCGTGAACGCGGCGTGGGCCGGGCCGGCCAGTACTGAAGCGGCCGCCGTGACGGCGATGGCGGCGGCGAATTTCACGAGCTTGCCATGCATATGGTCGGCCCCTTCATTGTCGAAAATTGATGATGCGCAAGCATACGACATTGCCGTTAGAATGTGTAGGACCCTCATTCACTGGAAAGCACGATGGAAAGCGCAATGCACTGGTCGGCACACGAGCTGACGATGACCGTCCTGATGACACCCGACATGGCCAACTTCTCGGGCAATGTGCACGGTGGCACGATCCTGAAGTTCCTCGACAGCGTGGCCTACGCGTGCGCCAGCCGCTACTCGGGCAGCTATGTCGTGACGCTGTCGGTGGACCAGGTCATGTTCCTGCAGCCGATCCACGTGGGCGAGCTGGTGACGTTCCTGGCCTCGGTGAACTACACGGGCCGCACGTCGATGGAAGTGGGCATTCGCGTGGTGACGGAAAACATCCAGCAGCGGCTGGTGCGGCACGCCAACAGCTGCTATTTCACGATGGTGGCGGTGGACAAGGACAGGAAACCCGTGGCCGTGCCGCCGCTGGTGCCGGAAACGCCGGAACAGGTCGCGCGCTACGAGCAGGCCGAAGCGCGCAAGGCCGCGCGGCTGGCGCTGCATGGGGCCAAGAACAAGGCCAAGGGGCAGTAATCGCGGAACCGGCGACCACGTAGGGGCCGTTTTTGAATATTCCCACCCCAAGTGCAAATTCCGGGGGCAGACCCGGCGGGTCTGACCCCAGCAGTTCGCTCTTGGGGTGGTTGCAGCCGCTAACGGCGGGCCAGGGGCGCAAAGCAAGCCTGTCACCGTTTTTGGTCACACGTGCTGCGGGTCAGCGCTGCCGGCCGTACGAAGGCGGTTTGACGGCGCGGCGCCGCTTCGGGTAGACCAGGGTGCGCACCGCCACTTCGAGCGGCACGCGCATCGAGGCGAGGAACTGGGCGGACTTGCGGATGCCCACTTCGGGCAGCGCCGTCACGGCCTGGTCGACCAGGTCGCGCATCTTGTGGTTGGTGCGAGCATGTTGCGGCTTCAGCAGAAATTCTTTCTTGGCTCGAGCATTCATTATTGTCATCCCCGTTCTGACGCGTTTTCCGTACCGGCCGGCGATCATGCGGACAGGGGCAATGGCTCGGGCTCCTGCTCCGGCGCGCACGCGTGGCCGCTCCTGATCATCCGCTCGAATTCCTCGGCCGGCACCGGCCGGCTGAAATGATAGCCTTGCATTTCATCGCAGCCATGGGCGCGCAGGAAGTCGAGCTGAGCCGTTGATTCTACCCCTTCGGCGATGACCCGCAACTTGAGGTTGCGGGCCAGCGCGATGATCGACACGACGATCGCCGCCTCGTCGGCATCGCTGGCGATGTCGGCCACGAACGAGCGGTCGATCTTCAGCACGTCGATCGGGAAGGTGCGCAGGTACGAGAAGCTCGAGTAGCCGGTGCCGAAGTCGTCGATCGACAGCGCCACGCCCAGCGCCTTCAGCGCGTGCAGCAGGTCGACGGCCTGCGCCACGTCGTCCACGAACAGGCTTTCCGTCAGCTCCAGGTCCAGGCAGGCCGCCGGCAGGCCGGTGCCGTCCAGCACCGCGGCGATCGATGCCACCAGGTCCGGCTGCGCGAACTGGCGTGCCGACAGGTTGACGGCCACGCGCAGCGGCGCCAGCCCGTCCGCTTCGCGCATGGTGTTCCAGGCCCTGGCCTGCGCGCACGCGGTACGCAGCACCCAGGCGCCGATCGGCACGATCAGCCCGGTCTCCTCGGCCAGCCCGATGAAGCGCTGCGGCGGCACCACGCCCAGCTCCGGGTGCCGCCAGCGCAGCAGTGCTTCCATGCCGACGATGTGCCCGCTGGCCAGGTCGACCTGCGGCTGGTAGTGCAGCACGAACTCGCCGCGCTCCAGCGCGTTGCGCAGCGCGCCCTCGATGCGCAGCCGCTCGCGGGTTTCCTCGTTCATCGCGCCATGGTAGAACTGCCAGCGGTTGCGGCCCAGCTTCTTGGCCGCATACATGGCGATGTCGGCATGCTCGATCAGGTGCTCGGCCGGCGTGCCGTCCGCCGCGTAGGCGGCCACGCCGATGCTGCAGGTGACGCAGAATTCCTTGCCTTCCAGCGTCATCGGCTGGGCCAGGGCGGCCATGATGCGGTCGATCACGTCCGGCGCCAGCGCCTCGTCCGCATGCTCGGACAGGATCGCCACGAACTCGTCGCCGGACAGCCGTGCCACGGTGTCCGTTTCCCGCACCGAGGCGCGCAGGCGCCCGGCGATGGTGCGCAGCAGCTGGTCGCCGGCCTTGTGGCCCAGCGTGTCGTTGACGAACTTGAAGCGGTCCAGGTCGATCAGCAGCACCCACATGCGGCGCCCGCCGCGGTTGGCGTAGGCGATGGCTTGCGCCAGCCGGTCCTGCAGCAGGATACGGTTCGGCAGGCCGGTCAGCGCGTCGTGGTGGGCGATGTGCCGGATGCGCTGTTCGGTGAGCTTGCGTTCCGTGATGTCGCTGCCGGTGCCGCGGTAGCCGCGGAAATCGCCCTGCGCGTCGTAGACCGGTTCGCCGGTGGACTGGAACCAGCGTGTCAGGCCATCCTCGCCGGTGATCTCGTGTTCCAGGCCGGCGAACGGCAACCGGGCCTGCAGCAGCGCGTGGTGCTCGCGCCCCGTCTTCGATTCGAGGAAGTCGGGCCGGATCTGCCAGCGCGTGCGGCCGATGTAATCCTTGCGCTGCACGTGCGCCTTCTCGAAGAAGCCGTCCGTGATGTGGGTGAAGCAGAAATTGGCGTCCTGCTCCCAGTACCAGTCGGAAGACAGGGCAAGCAGGCGGCGGAAGCGGTGCTCGCTTTCCTGCAGCGCGCGCTCGGTGCGCTTGCGCGCGGCCACGTCGTCGTTCAGCCGCGCGTTGCTGCGCTGCAGGTCGGCGGTGCGCTCGTCGACCAGCCATTGCACGCGCCGCGAGCGCTGCTCCAGCGTGTGCACCAGGGCGGCCGCCAGCAGCGAGAACAGCAGGCCGCCCACCAGCGCGATCAGCGAGCCGGCGTGATCGGCCAGGAACGGGCGGGGCAGGGCATCCACGCGCACCTGCCAGCTCTGGCCCAGCAGGTCGAAGCGTTTCGCCACGTGCTGCGGGTGGTGGAACGCCAGCCAGGGCGGCGCCTCGAACCAGCGCCGGTCGTCGGCATCGGCTTCGGCGCCGGTCGTGTACACCAGGTCCGCGTCGTCGCCGGCGTACACCCGCAGCAGCAAGTTCGGGTCGTCCAGCAGGCCGCCATCCTGCAGGATCGTGTGGACCAGGTGCGGGGCGCGCACCAGGGCGGCCGTGTCGCCGATCCAGGCGGCGCGGCGCTGTTGCGGCGTGTCGGCCGGCATGCCGGGCCGGTACAGCGGCACCAGCAGCACGAAGCTGTCGCGCCGCGCCGGCTGCAGCACGCTGACGAGCGGGGTCGCGGCGGGCTTGCCGGTGTGTAGCATGCGCTCGGCCGTCGGCGGCGTGGCGGACAGTGGCCACACGTCCAGCCCGAGGCTGCCGTGGTGCGCCGGGAGGGGGGCGAACATTTCCGTGACGAGGTAGCGCTCGCGCACGGGCGCGGGGACCACGCGGCCGGCACGCAAGTCGGTGACCGTGAAGCCGGGATGGCCGGGCGCCATGCGCGCCTCGAAGGCCAGCCGCTCCTCGTGCGTCATCCAGTGCTGGTGGCTCAGCGACATGATGAAAGGGTGGCGTTGCAGCAGAGGCTTGGCAAAGTCGCCGAACTGCTGCTGCGTCACGTCGGGCATGGTGCGGAACAGCTGGTTGGCCACCGTGAGCGCTTCCACGGCGTCGTCCAGGCCGCGCCGGATCGCCGCCACGCGCAGGCTGGCGCGCTGCTGGAAGCTTTCCGTCAGCTTGCCGTATTCGAGCGCGGCGACGGCCAGGAACAGGGCGCCGGTCACGCACAGGCCGGCCGCGAGCGTGACTGCCGCCGCCAGCGATACCGGGGTAAACCTGCGTGCCATGGAACTCCTGTCGTTTCAACTCAACCGTCGGGCAAAACGAGCCCGGCTGTCAGTGTGTCACAAAACCCGGCAGTTGCCGACAGGAATGTAGTGAATAGGAACTATGTGTTGTCGCTTTGCACCACTGACTGCACCAGTTCGTTGCACCGGTTCCATGCATCTCTTCCATGCATCAGCGGGAGCCACGGCGGCGCAGGCGCGCGACCACCCAGTGCGCCAGCAGCCGGTTCAGCGGCGCCAGCCCGGGCCACAGCGCGCCGCACAATGCCACCCGCTGCACCAGCCGGTGCGCGCGGCTGGCGGGGCGGGGCCGCGCCGCCGCGGCCGGCCGCAGCGCGAACAGGATGTGGTTGTTGCCGGCAATGCCACGGAACTGGCAGACGTTGTCGCTGAAGGCCTGGCGCAGCCGGTGCTCCATCGCGCCGTAATGCGGGTCGTAGCTGAACATGTTGGCCACCAGCAGCCCGTCGGGTTTCAGCGCGCGGCGGCAATCGGCGTAGAAGCGCGCACTGCCCAGGGCGGGCGGCAGGCCGGCGGCATCGAACCCATCGACCAGCAGCACGTCCGCGCTGCCGGCCAGCAGGGGCATGTGGCGCGCCGCGTCGGCGTGGATCACGCGGAAGCGTGCGCTGTCCGGCGGCACGGCGAAATGCTCGCGCAGGGCGATCACGTCGGCCGACAGTTCCAGCACCGTGATGCGGGCCGCGGGCAGGTAGCGGTGGCAGAACTTGGCCAGCGAGCCGCCGCCCAGGCCCACCATCACGATGTGCGCCGGGCGCGGCTTGAACAGCACGAAGCACATCATGGCCCGCGCATAGGCCAGCACCAGGCGGTCCGGATCGGCCAGGTCCATCTGACTCTGCACTTCGCCCGGCACGAATTCCAGCGTCAGGCGGCCCTTGCGGCGGCTGAGGACAGGCGCGGCAGGCGCCACGGGCGCCCGGCCGGAGGCGGGATCGAAGGACTGGCTCATGGAAATGGCATCCGGACCTGCTGGCATGGTTGGTGTCGGGAACGCTTTCTGCTAAGCTCTCGGGCTCGCCGAAAGTGTAACCCTGGCGGCCGGGTTTGCATCACAATACGCGAAAACTACGCGAAAACGTTTTATCGGTACACCAGCGGGCCGCGGCGGCCCACGGCTCTCGATGGAGAATTCTGATGTTCCTGGATCACCCGACCATTACCGCGACCAACAGCTTCACGGAGCCCGACCGCATCGAGCGCCTGAACCGCGTCTACGGCTATGCGGCCGCGCTGGCCGATGCGGCCGGCCGGCAAAACTTCATCGAGAAATGCAGCCAGCTGCATGACCACAAGGGCACGCTGATCGTGTTCTGGCACGAGGCGCCCAGCGAGGAAGAGAAGCGGTTCTTCGCGCTGGCCTGGGCATCCAAAGTGGGCGACGGTACCGACAACGTCGAGCACGAGATCTGACGTGGACGTCAGGACCCTCGTTCTCACTCTCGCACTCGGCAACCTGGCGCTGTGCGCAGCGCTGTTCTTCCACGATACCGACAACCGCCAGCGCGGCGGGCTGGCCAGCTTCGCGCTGGCGCGGCAATTCCAGTCGGTGGCCTGGCTGCTCCTGTATTTCCGTGGCGTGATTCCCGAACCCCTGGCCGGCCCGATCGCCAACCTGCTGCTGTTTACCGGCGTGGCCTTCGATGCCGGCGCGCTGTGGGAGCGCGCCGGCTACCCGGGCTGGCGGCGCGCCGTGCTGCCGGCGCTGGGCGTGGCCGCGGCGGCCTGGCTGGCCTGCTACGTGGGCGGGGTGGATGCCGGCGTGCGGGTGGCGGCCGGGTCGGCCATCGTCGGCGCGTTCTACCTTGCCGGCGCCGCGGCCCTGGTGTCCGGCTGGCGCCAGGCCTCGATGCTGCGGCGCTTCATGGCGGTGGCCCTGGCCGTGCTGGGGCTGGCGATCGCCGGCCGCGGCCTGCTGGCCATGGCGATGGCGCTATCCCTGGTGCGGGGCTGGGCCGGTGTCGAGGCGGTGCACCTGCAGGGCGTGGGCTATGTGGCGTTCTACCTGGCGATGCTGATCGGCGGCGTCGGCTACCTGTTGCTGGCGCGCGAGACGCTGCAGGGCGAGCTGGCGCGCCTGGAAGTGGTGGATGCGCTGACGGACGTGCCGAACCGGCGCGGCTTCTACGGCGCGCTGGCGCCCTGGCTGGCGCTGGCGCGCCGCCCCGGCACGCCGACCGCGCTGCTGATCCTGAACCTGGACGGCTTCAAGCGCGTCAACGACCACTACGGCCATGCCGTGGGCGACAAGGTGCTGAAGGCCATGGTCGAGGCATGCCGGCGCCAGTTGCGCGACAGCGACATGATGGGCCGGCTGGGCGGCGCCGAGTTCGCGGTCCAGCTGCCGCGCACCACGCTGGCCGACGCCGTCCTCGTGGCCGAGCGCATCCGCGCCTCGATCGAGGCGAATCCCGTCAAGGCCGAGCGGGCCGTGATCTCGCTGACCGCCAGCCTGGGCGTGACGACGATGCGCGCCGACGATTCCACCGTCAGCCTGTTCAAGCGCGCCGACGAGGCGCTGCAGGCGGCCAAGCTGCGCGGCCGCAACCGCGTGGTGGCGGCGCCGCCGCCGGGGGAAGCCGAGGGTACCGGCACCTGACGCCCGCCCGGTTGCGGGGGCGGGGAGGGGGCACGGCACGCGATCCTGTCATCAGGCTGTCATGCGGGCGGTCTAATGTGATAGGATTTTCTATATAAACAATATAAATGGATTCCCCGATGTATGCAGCGGTCGATCTCGGATCGAACAGTTTCCGCCTGTCGATAGGCAAACACGATGGCGACACGATCCGCGTGCTGAAGAGCATGCGCGAACCGATCCGGCTGGCCGCCGGGCTCGATGCCGCCGGCAACCTCACCGAAGCGGCCCAGCAGCGCGCCATCGCCTGCCTGCAGAACTTCGCCATCACGCTGTCGGCCTACCAGCTCGACGCGGTGCGCGTAGTGGCCACCTCGACCATGCGCCAGGCGCAGAACATCGCCACCTTCCTGCCGCAGTGCGAGGCGGCGATCGGCTTTCCGATCGAGATCATTTCCGGCGAGGAAGAAGGCCGGCTGATCTACATGGGCGTGGCCAGCGCGCTGGCCCAGCCGGGCGAGCGGCGCCTGGTGGTCGACATCGGCGGCGGCTCGACCGAGCTGATCCTCGGGCGCGGCTTCGACATCGAGCGGGTCGAGTCGTTCAGCGTGGGCAGCGTGAAGCAGAGCCTGGCGTTCTTCGTCAACGGCTATGTCGACGCGCCGTCGTACGAGGCGGCGATCCTGTCGGCGCGCAGCCATTTCGAGGATGGCGCGCCGCCGTACATGCCGCAGTACTGGAAGCGCGCCTACGGTTCGTCCGGCACGATCCGGTCGATCGCCGAGGTGATCGAGAAGAACGGCCTGGGCAAGGGCATCACGCCGGACAGCCTGGATGCGCTGAAGAAGCGCTTCATCGCGCTGGGCCATGTCAACCGCATCGACCTGCCGGGCCTGCGCCCGGACCGGGCATCGACGGTGGTGGGCGGCCTGGCCATCCTGATCGGCGTGATGCACGAACTCGATATCGAGGAACTGACCCCCATCGAGGCCGGCCTGCGGATGGGCGTGATGTGGGACCTGACCATGCGCGAGATGCGGCGCGACCGCCGCGACCAGTCGGTGCGCGACTTCGCCCGCAAGTTCCATGTCGACGAGGCCCGCGCGGCCCGCGTGGCGGACGATGCGCAGGCGCTGCTGGACCAGCTCAAGCCATCCGGCGAGGCCACCGGCCGGCTGCTCTACTGGAGCGCCCTGCTGCATGAAACGGGGCAGGCCGTGTCGCAGACCGGCCACCACAAGCATGCCGCCTACCTGATCGAGAACGCCGACCTGCCGGGCTTCACCACCCGCGAGCAGCGCACCATGAGCCGGCTGGTGCTGGCGCAGAAGGGCAACCTGCGCAAGGTCGAGGAATTCCTGGCCGACGGCGACTTCGCCCGTGCCGTGGTGGCGCTGCGGCTGGCGATCGTCTTCATGCATGCCCGCATCGCCGTGGCCGACGCGCAGCCGAAGCTGCGGATGAAGAACCGCATCGAACTGGAATTGCC
Source organism: Pseudoduganella albidiflava (assembly GCF_004322755.1). Classification (NCBI taxonomy): domain Bacteria; kingdom Pseudomonadati; phylum Pseudomonadota; class Betaproteobacteria; order Burkholderiales; family Oxalobacteraceae; genus Pseudoduganella; species Pseudoduganella albidiflava. The sequence continues at coordinate 4,390,646 of NZ_CP036401.1, read as the reverse complement.
GCGTGCGCTCGTCAGCGGGCATCCGACCCTGTCGTTCTGGATCGAGAAGGAACAGGAGCACTGGGACGAGGTGGGCGTGGACCTGGGGCTGCGGACGGGAACCTGAAGACGGGAACCTGAAGACTGGAACCAGGGGAGCCGGAACCGCGAATGTCGTGCCGGGAGGGCCTGCCGGCCACGGCGGGGCCTACCGGGAAGCTGCTTCAGGGGAATTGTGGCATGCTCCCCGGGATGCCGCTTTCGTCCGGACATGCCGGGCCGGCGGCGCTGTCATGCGCCATAGGAACCGATCTTGCAAACCCCACCCGTCGCCCCGCCGGATTACCAGGCCCTGTTCGATGCCGCGCCCACGCCCTACCTGGTGGTCACGGCAACGCTGCATATCGCTGCCGTCAACCAGGCCTACCTGCAGGCGACCCGGACAGTGCGCGACGAGATCGTCGGCCGTTACCTGTTCGATGTCTTTCCGGACAATCCCGGCGATCCCGCCGCCAGCGGCGTGGCGAACCTGCAGGCCTCGCTGCGGCGGGTGCTGCAAAACGGCTGCGCCGACACGATGGCCGTGCAGAAATATGACATCCCGGTGGCGACGCCGGACGGCGTGCGTTTCGAGGAACGCTACTGGAGCCCCGTCAATACGCCCGTCTTCGATGCCGCCGGCGCGGTCAGCCACATCATCCACCGCGTGGAAGACGTGACCGCCTATGTGCGGGAAAGCGCCCGCAACGCCAGCATGGCCTCGACGATCGATGCCCAGGCGCTGGAGATCGGCCTGGCCAACCGGCGGCTGCGCGAGGCCAACGAGGAACTGGAACGGCGCGTGGCGGCGCGCACCGATGCGCAGCGGCAGACCGAGGAACGGCTGCGCGACAGCGAACTGCGCTTCCGCCTGATGGCCGATTCGATCCCGCAGATCGTCTGGATGGTCGACGGCGCCGGCCAGGGCATCTATTTCAACCGGCAGTGGCTGGCCTATACCGGCGTGCAGCCGGCGACCGCCGCGCCGGAACGCATTTCCGCGGAGTTCGTGCACCCGGACGACCATGCGGCCACCATGGAGGCCTGGCAGGATGCCATGCAGACGGGGCAGGGATTCCATGTCGAGCACAGGATCCGCTCCGCCGCCGGCGATTACCGCTGGTTCCTGGTGCGCGCCGAGCCTTACCGGGATCCCGGGTCGGGTGACGTGAGCCTGTGGTTCGGCACCTCCACCGATGTGCACGACCGGAAAATGGCCGAGGCGGCGCTGCGCAAAAGCGAGCAGCGCTACCGCTCGCTGTTCGATTCGATCGACGAAGGCTTTTGCATCATCCGGATTGTGTTCGACGAGCACGGCCAGCCTGTCGACTATGTCTTCTGCGATACCAATCCCAGCTCCCGGGAACAGACCGGCCTGGCCGACGCGGTCGGCAAGTCCATGCGCGAGCTGGCGCCGGACCACGAAGCCCACTGGTTCGACATCTATGGCCAGGTGGCCAGGACCGGCGTACCGCTGCGCTTCGAGAACCAGGCCAGGGCGCTCAACAGGTGGTTCGACGTGTTCGCCTTCAGGATCGAGGAAGACGACGACCCCAAGGTGGCGCTGCTGTTCAAGGACATTACCGGACAGAAGCGCATGACGGAAACGCTGCGCCGCAGCGAGTGCGCCGCGATCGAATCGGCCCGGCAGGCCGAAGCCGAGCGGCAGCGCCTGGACGCGCTGCTGCAGGCGGCGCCGGTGGGCATCGTGGTGAGCGATGCCAACGGGGCGATCCTGCTGGCCAACGCGGCCCACCGGCACCTGTGGGGAGAGCGGAATCCCGGCGCCGCGGGCGTCGAGCAGTTCGGCGCCTGGAAGGGCTGGTGGGCCGACCACTCCGGGCGCCATGGGCGGCCGCTGGCACCCCGCGAATGGACCACGGCCCGCATCCTGGATGGCGAGGAAAACCCGCGCGACCTGGTGGCCATCGAATCGTTCGACGTGCCGCCGGTCCGCCGCACGGTCCTGATCACGGGCGCGCCGGTCCGGGACAGCCAGGGCGCGATCGTCGGCGCGGTGGTGGCGCAGATGGACATCAGCGACCGCATCAAGGCCGAAGACGCGCTGCGGCAGGCGGACCGGCGCAAGGATGAATTCCTTGCCATGCTGGCCCACGAGCTGCGCAACCCGCTGGCGCCGATCGCGGCGGCGGCCGACCTGCTGGCGCTGGGCAAGGCCGACGAGGCGCGCAACCGCCTGACCAGCGGCATCATCGCGCGCCAGGTGCGGCACATGACCGGGCTGGTCGACGACCTGCTGGACGTATCGCGCGTGACGCGCGGCCTGGTGAAGCTGGACAAGAGCCGGCTCGACGCGAAGAAGGTCCTGGCGGACGCCGTCGAACAGGTGCGCCCGCTCATCGAGGCGCGCCGCCATGCGCTGACCGTGCGAGTGCCGCCGGAACCGGCGTTCGTCATGGGCGATGCCAAGCGGCTCGTGCAGGTGGTGTCCAACCTGCTCAACAACGCGGCGAAGTACACCCCGGAGGGCGGCGCCATCGCGCTCGGCATGACGGTGGACGGCGGCCGGATCGAGATCGCCGTGTCCGACAGCGGCATCGGCCTGACGCCGGAATTCCAGGCCCACGCGTTCGAGCTGTTCACGCAGGCGGCGCGCACCTCCGACCGCTCGCAAGGGGGACTGGGCATCGGCCTGGCGCTGGTGCGCAGCCTGGTGGAGCTGCATGGCGGGCGCATCGCCGTGCACAGCGACGGCATCGGCAAGGGCAGCCGTTTCGCCGTGCAACTGCCGCGCCTGGAAGAGGCCGCGCCCGGCGCCAATGCCGAGGCGCATCCGGCGGCGCCGCGCGGGGCGGGCAGGACGCTGAAGGTGATGGTGGTGGACGACAATGCCGATGCGGCGCAGATGCTGGGTGTCGTGGTCGAGGCCCTGGGACACCAGGCCATCGTGCTCCATCACGCGCACCGGGCCATCGAACGCTCCCGCGTCGAGCAGCCGGACATCTACCTGCTCGATATCGGCTTGCCCGACATGGATGGCTACCAACTGGCGCAACGGCTGCGCTCGCAGCCCGAGACGGCACGGGCCACCCTGATCGCCGTGACCGGCTATGGCCAGGAACAGGATCGGCTGGCGGCGCTGCGCGCCGGTTTCGACCAGCACTTCGCCAAGCCGATCGACAGCGCGAGGCTGGCGGCGGTGCTGGCGGAGTCGGCGACGGCCCCGTGAGGGGCATGCGCAGAAGGTGCGTACGGTGCACGCACTTTTAACTGCTTGACAATTTTTCGCTATACTATGGCGCCGCCCGCCGCGGCGGGCGCACGGTAATACGCGCGCATTGACGCTCATTCGCTAAAATCAGCGTACATCGGCGCATATCAGCGCATAACAGCAAACAAGCACGAAAGAATCCTATGCACGGTGAAAGCATTTCACAACGAATCCGCACGCTGGTCCGCTCGCTGCCGCGTACCGGCATCACGCTGAGCGAACTGGTCCACCGAGTCGGCAACGACGGCCTGCTGCTGCTGACCGCCCTGCTCACGCTGGTGTTCCTGATTCCCGTCTCGATTCCCGGGGTCAGCACGGTATTCGGCGGCGCGATCCTGCTGATCGGCCTGTCGCGCCTGTTCGGCCGCGACCTGTGGCTGCCCGCGCGCATGAAGGACAAGGTCATCGGCACCAAGAAACTGCGCCCGGTACTGCGCAAGGCGCTGCCGTGGCTGCAGAAGATCGAACGGGTCAGCCGCCCGAACCGGATCGGCTGGCTGGTGGCCGAGGGCACCGCGGACCGCATGAACAACGCCTCGATGATCCTGGGCGCCGTGCTGTTGATGATGCCGTTCGGGATGATCCCGTTCAGCAATACCTTGCCGGCCGTCGCGCTGCTGTTCTTCGCCATCGGCCTGCTGCAGCGCGACGGCGTGTGCGTGCTGCTGGGCTACCTGGCCAACCTGGCCACGATCGCCTATTTCGGCGTGCTCATCACCGGCGGCGGCCTGGCGGCGCGCGAAGCGTTCGATCGCCTGAGCGCCTGAGCGCCTGAGCGCCTGAAAGCCTGATCGACCGTCTCCGTCGCGGGTGCCTGCCCGCCACGGAGACGCCTGGCCTTTGCGCCCGCCGCGGCCATGCCTCCCGGGAGGGGTGCGCCGCGCGCCGGCCGGGGATACTGCCCGGGCGGCTGCAACGGAAGCCACCTCCCGCCAGGGCGGGCAGGGCGCCTTAAGGATTTCCTCATCTTGCCTTAACTAAATATTAGCGGTCTCTTCGCTAACGTTGCCGCTGCGCGAACTGCGTGGCCACCGGGTCCGCGCGTTCGCTGCACCATGCACCTTCAACGAACGGGATCATCATGAAAAAGACACTGGTAATGCTGGCGGCCGCACTGGCTGCCATGGGCGGCGCGCACGCGGCGGACAAGGCCGCGGCGCACTGGGAATACACGGGCAAGGCCGGTACCGCCCATTGGGGCGAACTGGAGCAGGATTTCTCCGCCTGCAAGCTGGGCAAGGCCCAGTCGCCGATCGACATCCGCCATGAAAAGGCCGGTGCGCCGGCACCGATCGGTTTCGACTACGCCGCCAGCGCGGCCGATATCGTCAACACCGGCCACACCGTGCAGGTCAACCTGGCGCAGGGCGGCGCGGTGCACCTGGCCAGCGGCGACTACCAGCTGGTGCAGGTCCACTTCCATACCCCGAGCGAGGAAAAGATCCACGGCAAGCGCTATCCGCTGGTGGCCCATATGGTGCACCGGAATGCTGCCGGCGAACTGGCGGTGGTGGCCGTGCTGTTCAGGCAGGGCAGGGAAAATGCCGCGCTCAAGCCGGTGTTCGCCGAGCTGCCCGCGCATGCGGGGGACAGGCACCCCATCGACGGCGCGTTCGACGCGGCCGCGCTGTTGCCGGCGCAGCATGCCTACTATGCCTACATGGGATCGCTGACGACGCCGCCATGCAGCGAAGGGGTGCACTGGCAGGTGCTGAAGCAGCCGGTGGAAGTGTCGAAGGCGCAGCTGGCCGCATTCCGCAAGCTGTACCGGATGAACGCGCGCCCCGTGCAGCCACTGAACGGCCGCACGGTCGAACTGACCGGCTGAGCACGGCGACACCGGATGGCCAGGGTGCCCGATGCCGCAAGCCGACGGCACCCGAAGCCGCAGACCGGGGGCGCCTGACCGGCACTGGCGGCAAGCGCCGGCGTCCGACCGGAAATATTGTCAAAGAGAATGTACCCCTGCCTTGTAGTTTTGCTTACACTATAGGCTTGTGAGCATGGAGGCGGGGATGGCGGTCGGGAGCGCGTGGCGCAGGAAGCTGTTGGTGAATGTGCTGGGCATCGGCGCCGGGCTGGCCGCCGTGTCCGCGTATGCCCTGCAGGCCGGCGCGCCGCCGGCCATCACGCTGTGCTACGAACGGGCCAACGTGCAGCCGTGGCGCACCGAGGATGGCCGCGGCCTGAACTTCGAGCTGCTCAAGCTGGTGGGCCAGCGAGAAGGGATCCGCTTCGATTTCCAGAGCATGCCGTGGAAGCGCTGCCTGGCCCAGCTGAAGGCCAACGCGGTCGATGGCGCATTCGCCGTCAGCTTCAAGACCGACCGCCGCGAGGTCGGCGAATATCCCGGCGGTGCCACGCCGGACGTGGCCAAGCGCATGCACATCGACCGCTACATCCTGATCCGCCGCAAGGGCAGCAGCGTGGAATGGGATGGCAAGGCGCTGCACAACGTGGATGGCGCCATCGGCGCCCAGCTGGGCTATTCCGTCACCGACCTGCTGCGCAGCCTGAACGTCACCGTCGACGAAGGCAGCCAGCGTTCCGATGAGCTGGTGCGCAAGCTGCTGGCCGGGCGGCTGGCCGCTGCGGCCGTGGGCGGCAGCGATGCGCGCACGCTGCTGACCGGGCCGTATGGCCCGCAGATCGAGGCGCTGCCGCTGCCACTGGTCGAGAAACCGTATTTCCTGCTGCTGTCGCACCGGCTGGTCGAACGCCAGCCGCAGCTGGCGCGGCGCATCTGGGACGCCGTGGAAGCCGTGCGCAACGGCGAGCAATACCGCAAGCTCGAGAAATCCGCAGTGCCGGCGGCCGGCAAGGACAAGCAGCCTTGATACGACCCGCGTCGAGCGCCTTGCGCAAGCTGCGCGACACCTGGCGGCGCGACATCGTGCTGCGCCTGGCCGTGTCGATCTTCCTGGCGGTGGCGCTGTCCACGGCCGCCTACACCACCTATGCCGTGCGCACGCTGCATGCCGAGGCCGAGCTGCAATTGCAGGAGCGCTCCGAGCGGCTAGTGACGGTGCTGTCGCAGGCGCTGGCGCGGCCGCTGTTCGATATCAACGGCGCGGCCATCACCAGCGTGGTCGATGCCATGCGCGCCACCCCGGAAGTGCTGACGCTGCGCGTGCTGGCGCCGAACGGCGCGGAGCTGGCCAGCTTCGGCACCGGCAAGTTCGATGCCGCCAGCGCGATCACCGTGCACCGCGACATCAGCTTCCAGGACGGCGCCCGCAACTACATGGTGGGGGCGATCGACCTGACGTATTCGCGGCGCGAAACCGACCAGGCCCTGCAGCGGCAACTGCTGAACGCGCTGATGGTCAACCTGCTGCTGGCGCTGACGATCGTGGGCTCCGTGTTCGTGGTGGCGCGCAAGACCGTGCGGCCGTTCGGCGATATCCAGAAGTCGCTGGAAAAGCTCGCCCAGGGCAAGACCGACATCCAGCTCTCCGGCATCGGCCGCGCCGACCAGGTGGGCCGCCTGTCGATCGCCGTGCGCAGCTTCCGCGACACGCTGACCCGGCTGCGCTACGCCGAGAGCGAACTGCGCGAGCTCAATGGCGACCTGGAACAGAAGATCGACACGCGCACCCAGGAACTGAAGCGCACCATCGCCGCCGCCCGCGACAGTGAACGGAAATTGCGCGCGATCGTCGACACGGCGCTCGATGCCGTCGTCAACATGGACCGCAACGGCCGCGTGGTGGGCTGGAACCGCCAGGCCGAAGTCATCTTCGGCTACGCGCGCGACGAAGCGCTGGGCCAGCAGCTCGACACGCTGATCATCCCGCCGCGCTACCGGGGCGAACACCGCAAGGGCATGGCGCGCTACCTGGACGGCGAAAGTCCCGGCGTGGTGCTGGACCGGCGCATCGAAGTCGAGGCGCTGCGCGCCGACGGCAGCGAGTTTCCCATCGAGCTGTCGATCACGCGGATCGACCTCGATGCCGACCAGTTCGAGTTCTGCGGCTTCCTGCGCGACATTTCCGAGCGCAGGGAACGCGAACAGAAGCTGGTGGCCGCCAACGTGCGGGCGGAAGCGGCCAACATCGCCAAGTCGGAATTCCTGGCCAACATGAGCCACGAGATCCGCACGCCGATGAGCGCCATCATCGGCATGGCCTACCTGGCCCTGCGCACCGACCTGAACACCAAGCAGCACGATTACGTGAGCAAGATCCACCGCGCCGCGCTGGCGCTGCTGGGCATCATCAACGATATCCTGGACTTTTCCAAGATCGAGGCGGGCCGCCTGGAAGTGGAGCAGATCCCGTTCTTCCTGGATGAAGTGCTGGCCAACGTGGCCAGCGTGACCAGCCAGCGGGCGGCGGAAAAGCAGCTGGAATACCTGTTCAACGTGCCGCCGGCGATCCCGCGCCACCTGGTGGGCGACCCGCTGCGGCTGGGGCAGGTGCTGATCAACCTCGTCAACAACGCCGTCAAGTTCACGCCGCAGGGCGAGCTGGAACTGTCCTGCACGCAGCTCCCGGCGCCCGCGCCGGGGCCGGATCATAACCGGGTGGCGCTGCGTTTCTCCGTGCGCGACACGGGCATCGGCATGCCGGAAGAGCAGATGGGAAAACTGTTCCGCGCCTTCAACCAGGCCGACGGTTCCACCTCGCGCCAGTTCGGCGGCACCGGGCTGGGACTGTCGATCTCCCAGCAGCTGGTGCGCCTGATGGGCGGCACGATCCGCGTGGCCAGCGAGCAGGGGCGCGGCTCGGTATTCTCGTTCGAGCTGGAATTCGGCCTGTCCGGCCAGCCGGAGCGCGCGCCCGTGGTGCCGGCCGCGCTGAACAATGCGCGCGTGCTGCTGGTGGACGACAGCCCGGTGGCGCTCGAGGTGCTGGGCGAGGCGGCGCGCGCGCTGCCGCTGCGCGTGCAGACGGCGACTTCCGGCGCCGAGGCGCTGGCCGGCGTGCTGGAGGCCGACGCCGCCGCCGATCCTTACGCGCTGGTGCTGACCGACTGGCAGATGCCCGGCATGGATGGCATCGAGCTGGCGCGCCGGGTGGCCGCCGCGCCACTGGAACAACGGCCGGGCATGGTGCTGCTGACGGCGTTCGGCCGCGAGGAAGTGCAGCGCGAGGCGGAAGACGCGGGCTTCATCGGCTACCTGTTCAAGCCGATCGGGCAATCGGTGCTGGTCGATACGCTGGTGTCGCTGTTCGCGCCGCCGCGCCGGCGCGGCCTGCCGATCGATGCCGGCCGGCCCGGCATGACGGGCCGCGTGCTGCTGGTGGAGGACAATCCCGTCAACCAGCAGATCGCCGCCGAGCTGATGGCGATCCAGGGCATCGCGGTGGAATTTGCCGGCAACGGCCGCGAGGCGCTGGACCGGCTGGCGCAGGTGGGCCCCGGCCACTACGACCTGATGCTGATGGACCTGGAGATGCCGCTGCTCGATGGCCACCAGACCACGCTGGAGCTGCGCCGCGACCGCCGCTTCGACGGCTTGCCCGTGATCGCGATGACGGCCCATGCGCTGGCCGACGTGCGCGAGCGCTGCCTGGCCGAGGGCATGCAGGATTACGTGACCAAGCCGATCGATCCGGACCTGCTGTATGCCACGCTGGCGCGCTGGCTGGGCCGGGCCATGCCGCCGGTGGCGCCGCGGCCGCCGCGCGCGCCGGGGCAGGACGGCCTGCCGCTGCTGCCGGGGATCGATACGGCGCGCGGCCTGCGCCACGTGGCCGGCAACGAGGCGCTGTACCTGCAATTGTTGGACCGCTTCCGCCATTCGCAGCGCGAGGCCGCCGGCGACGTGGCGACCAGCCTGCTGCGCTGCGAGCGCGACAGCGCCCGCCAGCGTGCCCACACGCTGCGCGGCGTGGCCGGCAACGTGGGTGCAAATGCCGTGGAGGCGGCGGCGCGCGCCATCGAGGAATTGCTCGACCGGGACGAGGCGCCGGCCGCCCCGCTGGTCGAGGAACTGACCACGGCGCTGCGCACCGCCGTCGACGGACTCGATGCCCATTTCGCCGCCGCGCCCGATGCCGGCGAGGCGAGCGGAGCGCAAGACCGGGCCGGCCTCGAGGATGGGGCGGCAACGAAAGACACGAACAACGCGGAAGATGGGGAAGCGACGGCATCCCCGGCCGGCGCCGGCGGCGCGGCCCTGGCCCATCTGCGCGAACTGCTGGGCGCCTACAGCGGCGACAGCAACGAGTACTTTGCCGGCGCGCGCACCGCGCTGGCCGCGGTGCTGCCGCCCGCGGCGCTGGAGCGCGTCGCCGCGCACATCGCCGGTTACGAATTCGACGCGGCGCGCGAGGTGCTCGATGCCGCTGCCGGGGAGACACCATGAATGCCGACCGTCCCACTATCCTCATCGTCGACGATACGCCGGACAACATCATGCTGCTGACGGCGCTGCTGAAGGACCGGTACCGGACCAAGGTGGCCACCAACGGCGCCACGGCCCTGCAGATCCTGGCGGCCGGCGGGGTCGACCTGGTGCTGCTGGATGTGATGATGCCGGACATGGATGGCCATGAAGCGTGCCGGCGCATCGTGCGGGACCCGCGCAGCGCCGATGTGCCGGTGATCCTGCTGACGGCGAAGAGCCAGCCGGAAGACGAGGCGCGCGGCCTGGCGGCGGGGGCGGTCGACTACATCACCCGGCCGGTCAGCCCGCCTATCCTGTTCGCGCGCGTCGCCACCCACCTGGCGCTGCGCGCGGCGCGCCGCGAACTGGCCAGCCGCAACGCGGAACTCGAGGCCCTGCTGGCCCGGCGCCCCGGGAGTGCCGACGGAAATGCAAGCGGGTAACTTGAGATTCCATAAGAAATGAAGGGGCAGGTGCTCTTTCCCTGAAAATAGTATATATTATTTATATAGTTCAACTTTTCCAGGAGCATCCATGAATGCCAAAACCGACGTGATCAAGACTTCCGCCGATACCGCCACCAAGCCCGCCGCGCCCGCGGCCGCCGACAAGCCGGCCACCCGGCCGGCGGCGCGCAAGAGCGCCGGCAAGGAAGGCGCCGTGAAGGAAGCAGCCGTCATCGAGTCGCAGCCTGCCGCGCCAGCCAGGGCGAAAGCGCCGAAAGCCGCACCAAAGGCGGACGCGGCGGTGACTGCCAAGCCGAAAGCCGCCAAGCCGGCCGCCACGCCGGATGCCAAGCCGGCCGCCAAGCCGGTAGCCAAGGCGGAAGCGGAAGTGCCCGCCAAGCCCGCCGCCAAGCCGGCCAAGGCCAAGGCTGCGCCAGCCCAGGCACCGGTGAAGGCTGCGAAGGCGGCACCGGCGGCGGCCGAAGCGAAACCGGCCAAGGCCACCAAGGCGGCCGCCAAGCCGGCCAAGGCAGCGAAGGCCGTGGCAAAGCCGGCCGAGAAGGCCGTGGCGCCGCGCAAGGAACGCCTGGTGCGCGACAGCTTCACGATGCCGGAAGCGGAATACGCGGTGCTCGGCGACGTGAAGAAGGCGTGCCTGAAAGCCGGCTTCGAGATCAAGAAAAGCGAACTGCTGCGCATCGGCGTGGCGCTGATCAGCCAGATCGACATGGCCACGCTGCAGAGCGTGCTCGCCTCGCTGCCGCAACTGAAGACGGGCCGCCCGAAGAAGGACTGAGGACCGGGGAAACCCGGCCGCGCCGGCCGTGCGCCGCGCACCGGCTTCCAGCCTGGAAGCTGATGCGCCGGCGCCACGGTCACCGAACCGACACGCCGCTGTCATGTTGTTGAAGTAATCCATCGCTACGCTGTGCTTCGTCTCCACTTCACCGAGAGGACGAAGCATGCAGCAGACGACCATCGCCACCGGCACGCGCGCCCCGCGCCCCCGCCTCATCACGAGCATCGCCGCCAGCCCCGAGGAATTGCGCGAAGCGCAGCGCCTGCGCTACCGCGTCTTCATCGAAGGCATGGACCTGGCGGCGCTGGCGCGGCCGGACGGCCTCGATTGCGACGAGTTCGACGAACACTGCGACCACCTGCTGGTGCGCGACGCCATCACGCAGGAAGTGGTGGGCACCTATCGCGTGCTGGCGCCGGCCGGCGCGCGCCGGCTGGGCCGGCTTTATTCCGAGGGCGAGTTCGACATGGGCCGCCTGAACCCGCTGCGCAGCCGCATCATCGAAGCCGGACGCGCCTGCATCCACCCCAGCTATCGCGGCGGCAGCGTCATCATGCTGCTGTGGGCGGCGCTGGCCGAGTACATGCACCGGCATGGCTGCGACTACCTGGCCGGCTGCGCCAGCATCAGCCTGGCCGACGGCGGCCATAACGCCGTCGCCGTGTTCCGCGAATTGCGCGAAACGCGCATGGGTCCCGCCGAATACCGCGTCACGCCGCACCTGCCATTCCCGCACAGCCGGATCGAACCCGCCGCCAGCGCGATCCTGCCGCCGCTGCTGAAAGGCTACATGCGTTCGGGCGCCTGGGTGTGCGGCGATCCGGCCTGGGACCCCGACTTCGACAGCGCCGACCTGTTCCTGCTGATGCCGCTGGCGAACCTGGACTCTCGGTATGCGAAGCACTACGGCGTGGATGGGACGGTGGAGATGGCGATCGCGGCGTGATGCTGGCGAGGCTTGATGTTGAGGTTGGCGGTGTTTTGATGCAGCTTGTATAAGCCACCCCAAGTGCAAGTGCCGGGGTCAGGGGGGAATACTGGCTCGCAGGCCAGTACCGCTACGTCGGCAAGGAGCGATGCTCCTTGAAACCCCGACTACGCCCCGGCGGGGTGAAGCAGGGGTTTCGCGAAGCATGCTTCGCGCCTGCGAAACGGCCCTGGCATGCATGCCAGGGCTTCTTCCTGACCCCGGCCCTTCGCCGTTGGGGTGAATGCATGCGCTTTCAATATGCGGTGTTCCGCCCCCGCGACCTCCAGCGTTACTTCACGACCCCGCCCAGCCCCGTATCCGCATGATGCCGCTTGTGCGGCGCGCTGCCGGAGATGCGCAGGGCAAAGGTGCGCAGCAGCACGTAGAACAGCGGCGTGAGGAACAGGCCGAAGAAGGTCACCCCCAGCATGCCGGCGAACACGGCGACGCCCATGGCGTGCCGCATCTCGGCGCCGGCGCCGCTGGAAAACACCAGCGGCAGCACGCCCATGATGAAGGCGATCGACGTCATCAGGATCGGCCGCAGCCGCAGCCGGCAGGCTTCCAGCGCGGCCTGCACCACGCTGCGGCCATGGTCTTCCAGTTCGCGGGCGAATTCCACGATCAGGATCGCGTTCTTCGACGCCAGCCCGACCAGCACGAACAGGGCGATCTGCGTGAACACATTGTTGTCGCCGCCGGTGAGCTTCACGCCGACCAGCGCGCACAGGATCGACATGGGCACGATCAGGATCACGGCCAGCGGCAGGGTCCAGCTTTCATACTGCGCGGCCAGCACGAGGAAGACCAGCAGCACGCACAGCGGGAAGACGAACACCATCGTGTTCCCGGACAGGATTTCCTGGTACGTCAGTTCGGTCCATTCATACGTGATCCCCTTGGGCAGCGTGTCGCGCGCCAGGGCCGTCATCGCTTCCTGGGCCTGGCCGGACGATACGCCCGGCGCCGGACCGCCGCTGATGTCGGCCGCCAGGTAGGCGTTGTAGCGGTTCACCATGTCCGGCCCGTACGTGTCGCTGAGGCGCATCAGCGACGACAGGGGAATCATCTCGCCCTTGTCGCTGCGCACCTTCAGCTGGGCGATCTGCTCGCGCTGCGAACGGAAAGGCGCATCGGCCTGCACCACCACCTGGTAGGTGCGGCCGAACTGGTTGAAGTCGTTCACGTACAGCGAGCCGAGGTTGATCTGCAAGGCCTGGTACACGGACTGCAGCGGCACGCCGAGCTGCTTGGCGCGCGTGCGGTCGACATCGGCGAACAGTTGCGGCACGTTGATCTGGTAGCTGGAAAACACGCCGGCCAGCTGCGGATTCTGCCACGCCTTGGCCTGCAGCGCCTGCACCGCGCCGTACAGCGCGTCGTAGCCGAGATTGCCGCGGTCCTCGACCATCATCTTGAAGCCGCCGATCGAGCCCAGGCCGTTCACGGGCGGCGGCGGGAATACCATGATGAAGGCATCCTCGATGGCCCCCAGCCGCTTGTTGACCTCGGCCGCGATGGCGTCGCCCGACAGGTCGCCCGACGTCCTCTGGTCGAACGGTTTCAGGCCGATGAACACGATGCCGGTGTTCGGCGCGTTGATGAAGCCGTTGATCGACAGGCCGGGAAAGGCCACCGAGTCCATCACGCCCGGCACATCCTTGGCGATGGCCGACATGCGGCGGATCACCGCGTCGGTGCGGTCCAGCGTGGCCGCGTCGGGCAATTGCGCGAAGCCGACCAGGTACTGCTTGTCCTGCTGCGGCACGAAGCCGGCCGGCACCGCGCGGAACACGAACACGGCGGCCACGGTCAGGACCAGGTAGACGCCGATGCCCAGGCTCTTGCGCGCCATCACGCCCTGCACGCCGCGGCCGTAGGAGGCGGAGGCGCGGCCGAAGAAGCGGTTGAACCAGCCGAAGAACGGCCCCAGTACCTTGTCCATGGCGCGCGTCAGGCGATCCTTCGGCGCATCGTGGGCGCGCAGCAGGGCCGCCGACAAGGCCGGCGCCAGCGTCAGCGAACACAGTGCCGAGATCACGGTGGAGATCGCGATGGTCAGCGCGAACTGGCGGTAGAACTGGCCGGTCAGCCCCGCCACGAAGGCGATCGGCACGAACACCGCGCACAGCACCAGCGCGATCGCGATGATCGGGCCCGACACTTCCTTCATCGCCTGGATCGTCGCATCGTGCGGTGTCAGCCCGGCGGCGATGTTGCGCTCGACGTTCTCCACCACCACGATGGCGTCGTCGACCACGATGCCGATGGCCAGCACGAGGCCGAACAGCGACAGCGTGTTGATCGAAAAGCCGAACATCAGCATCACGGCGAAGGTGCCCACGATCGACACCGGCACCGCCAGCAGCGGGATGATCGAAGCGCGCCACGTCTGCAGGAACACGATCACCACCAGCACCACCAGCGCCACCGCTTCGAGCAGCGTATGGATGACGGCGCGGATCGACTCGCGCACGAACTGCGTGGGATCGTAGACGACCTGCCATTCCACGTCCTCCGGGAAGTCCGCCTCCAGCCGTTTCAGCGTGGCGCGCACGTCCTCGGAAAGCTGCAGCGCATTCGCGCCGGGCGCCTCGAAGATGCCGATCGCGGCCGCCGACTTGTTGTTCAGCAGCGAGCGCAGCGAATACGAGTTCGAGCCCAGTTCGATGCGGGCCACGTCGCGCAGCAGCGTGACGGCGCCGTCCTCGCCGGTGCGCACGATGATGGCGCCGAATTCGTCGACCGTCTTCAGGCGCCCGGTGGTGTTGACGGTGAGCTGGAACTGCGAACCCTTGGTGGGCGAGGCGCCCACCACGCCGGCCGCCACCTGCACGTTCTGCTCGCGGATCGCGTCCGTCACGTCGGCCGCGGTCATGCTCCGCGCGGCCAGCTTCTGCGGGTCGATCCATACGCGCATCGCGTAGTCGCCGGCGCCGAACAGGATCACTTCGCCCATGCCGGGAATGCGCGACAGCTGGTCCTTCACGTTCAGCACCACGTAGTTGCGCAGGTAGACGTCGTCATAGCGGCCCTTCGGCGACACCAGGTGGGCCACCAGCGTCAGGTTGGGCGACGACTTGGCCGTCGTCACGCCGATCTGCCGCACTTCCTCGGGCAGGCGGGGCAGGGCGCGCTGCACGCGGTTCTGCACCTGGGTTTCGGCCTGCTCGACATTGGTGCCCACCTTGAATGTGACGGTCAGCGCCAGCGCGCCATCGGAAGTGCCCTTTGAATCCATGTACAGCATGTGCTCGACGCCGTTGATCTGCTCTTCCAGCGGCGCGGCCACCGTTTCGGCGATCACCTTCGGGTTCGCGCCGGGATACTGGGCGCGCACCACGACGGACGGCGGCACCACTTCCGGGTACTCGGAAATGGGCAGCGAGACGATGGACATGAGGCCGGCCACGAAGATCAGGATCGACAGCACGGCCGCGAAGATCGGCTTGTCGACGAAGAAGCGGGGAAAGTTCATGGTCAGCTCGCTTTCGCCTGTGCCGCCGTGTCGCTGCCCGCGCGCGCCGGCGCATCGGGATCGGTATCCATCGGTACCAGCTTGGCCTGCACCGGCGCGCCGGGCCGCACGCGCTGCAGGCCGCCCACCACGATCTGCTCGCCGGGCGCCAGGCCCTTGCGCACCACGCGCAAACCGTCCGCCGCGGGGCCCAGGACCACCGGCCGGTACTCGGCCTTGCCGTTCTTCACGACGTAGACGAATTTGCGGTCCTGGTCCGTGTTCACGGCGCGGTCGTGGATCAGCAGCGCCCGCGCGGCGCCGCCGCCCTCGCCGTGATTGCCGCCGGCGATCTGCACGCGCGCGAACAGCCCGGGCACCAGCGTGCCGTCCTCGTTGGCGAAGGTGGCGCGCATGCGCACGCTGCCGGTGGCCGGATCGAGGCGGTTGTCGACGAATTCCAGCTTCCCTTCGTGCGGAAAGCCGGTTTCATTGGCCAGGCCGATCCGCACGGCCACCGGCGCCTGCCGGCCCTGCCCGGTCCGCGAACGCACGCGCAGGTAGGTATCCTCGTCGCCGTCGAAGCTGGCGTAGATGCGGTCGGTGGAGACGACGGAGGTGAGCACGGCGCTCTGGTCGACCAGGTTGCCGACGGTGATCTCGGCCTTGCTGACCCGGCCGTCGATCGGCGCCGTCACGCGCGTGTAGGCCACGTTCAGGCGTGCCGTCTCGACCTCGGCCCGCGCCGAGCGGGCGGCCGCCTCCAGGTCCTTTTGCGAGGCGGCGCGCTCGTCGAATTCGCGGGCCGCGATGGCGCGGTCGGCCAGCAGCCGTTCGGCACGCGCCAGTTCCACCTTGGCCAGTTCGGCGCGGGCGCGGGCTGAGCTGGCGTTGGCCTCGGCCCGCCCGAGTTCGGCCTGGTAGGGCCGCGCGTCAATGGTAAACAGCGCCTGGCCTTTCTTCACCATGGTGCCGGGCGTGAATTGCACGGCGGTGATGTAGCCGGGCACGCGCGGGCGGATCTCGACCCGTTCGACCGCTTCGAGCCGGCCGGAAAATTCCTGTGTCTCGACGATGTCCCGTTCCACCACGACGGCGGCCGAAACCGGCGACGGCGGCGGGGCGGCGGCAGCGGCGGGCTGGCCGCCGGCCCGGTCGCAACCGATGAGCAGCAGGGGGATGGACAGGGTCAAAACCAGCGCGGCGGCCGCGCACTGTGGACGATGGAAACGCAGGCGTAACGGCTCGGTCATCGCTTTCCTCCAGAGGTGGCAGGCATGCCATGCACCAGTCTAGGGCGGACAGCAGAGGGCGGCTTCTCCCGAAGGTGAGAAGTCGGGCATGCAATGTATTCAGGAAGGGGGACGGGAAGCAGGGCCGGAGAAGCAAGCCGGAGAATCGAGCCAGTGAGTCGAGCCAGAGAACGGGATACGGCGGGGAGTTACTGCGGAAGGAAGAAGAAGGGCGCCGGGAAAGCGATGCCGGCGCCAGGCATTGCACCGTCAGTGCACGGACGCATTGGTGAGTTCTTTGAGTTCCCTGATGCTCAGTTCGGATTTCTCGTGCATGCGCAACAGGATCGTGGCACCAACGGCCAGCTTGCGATGCCGGATCTTGCTGATGATCGGCGGCTGCACCTCGAGCACCCGGCACAACTCGGCGTCGTTCTTGAGGTTCATCCGTTCGATCAGCGTATCCAGCAACTTGTTCGGCACGAAGCTGGAAGGTTCCAGCGCCCGCGCCCGGTTCATTGCTTCGATGAGTTCCATTTTCTTTTGCCTTACGCTCATTTGCTCCTCCCTCAGTATGAATTGCGTGAAAAGGCGTGGCGGCTTGTTGGAGGTCTAAATATATTAATAACCAAGCAAGTTATCTAAATCATACTACGGTTGCGAAAAAAAGCGCGCGTCCTATACAAAAAATATGACGTGTTAATGACCAAACGGCTTGACACTACCGGTTCACTAGGTAATGGCGTGCGCTTGAAAGTCAAGCGGGAAGTCAAGCGCTTGGTTCAGGCAAGCGAAACGTGCCCATGCCAGGCCGGAAGCGTGGCATGCAAGCCGTTCGGTGCCGCCGCGATCAGTTGCCTGGCGGACTCGCCGCGTCGTGCAGGCCGGCGCGCGTCAGGATCAGCGTGCGATCGGCCATGGCCGCGGCCGCTTCGGAGTGGGTGACCATGATCGTGCAGGCGCCGCTGGCGCGGATCTCGGTGCGCAGCACGGCCAGCACCGCATGCGCGGTGTCGGGGTCGAGGTTGCCGGTGGGCTCGTCGGCCAGCACCAGCGCCGGGCGGTGCACGAGCGCGCGGGCGATCGCCACCCGCTGCATTTCGCCACCGGACAATTCATGCGGATAACCATGCTCGCGGCCCGCCAGGCCGACGGCGGCCAGCATCTCGGCGGCGCGCCCTTGCGGCATGCCGTTGAGCAACAGCGGCAGCGCCACGTTCTGCAGCAAGGTCAGGTGGGGCAGGACGTGGAAGGCCTGGAAGATGAAGCCCATGCGCTGCCGGCGCAGGCGCGTGGCGGCGTCGTCGTCGAGCGAGGCCATGGCGATGCCGTCGACGAGGATCGGCGCCGCCGCGCCGGGATCGGGATGGTCGAGCCCGGCGATCAGGTTCAGCAATGTCGATTTGCCGACCCCCGAATCGCCCATGATCGCGACGAACTCGCCGGCCTGGAAGCGGTAGGACAGCTTCGACAGCACCGGGCGGTTGCCCCCGTACGATTTGCTCAGCTCGCGCAATTCCAGCATGTTGTCCCGTCATCGAGGAGGTTGAAAGCTTGTTTGGCCAATCAGTTGGTCACTTGCCCGGCCGATTACCTGGTCAGGATGCGGCGCAGCCAGAAGCTGGCGCCATCCACCAGCGCCACCAGCAGCAGCATCGCCAGGATCACCGTGGCGGCTTTCTGCATCTGGAACAGCGACAGGTGGTATTTCAGCATTTGGCCCAGGCCGCCCGCGCCGACCACACCGAGGATGGCGGCGGCACGGATATTGTTTTCCCAGCGGTACAGCGTGTAGGACAGCATTTGCGGCAGGGTCTGCGGCAGCGTGGCATAGAGGAACGCCGCCATCGGCGTGGCGCCGTTGGTCCGCAGGCTTTGCTCGGGCAGCGGGGTGGCGTTTTCCAGGGCGTCGGCGAACAGCCGGCCCAGCACGCCGGCCGTGTGCGCGCCCAGCGCCAGGGCGCCGGGGAACGGTCCCAGGCCCGCGGCGATGAGCAGTACCGAGGCCCACACCAGTTCGGGAATCGAGCGCAGCACGTTCAGCACCGCGCGCACCGCGCCCCGCAGCGGCCGGCCGAAGCGGCCGGCCGCGGGAATCGCCAGCAGCACCCCGGCCACCACGGCCAGCAGCGTGCCGACCGCGGACATCGCCAGCGTTTCGGCGGTGGCCACCGCCGTCTTCGCCAGGAAGCCGCTGCCCGTTTCGGGCGGCGCGAAGCCGGCGATGAATTCGGCCACGCTCGATACCGCCTCGGCCGTGAAGAAGGCGGCGAACTGCAGCGGCAGGCTGGCGAAGCTGGCGACCACCAGCGCGGCCAGCAGCAGCGCCATGACGGCGCCGGACCAGCGGCGCGGCGGACGGGAAGGCATGCGGGAAGTCGTCATGTGCGGTTCATCCGAGGCGGCTGCGCAGCTGTTTCGAGACCAGGTCGGCGCAGGCGACGAGCAGCACAAATACCAGCAGCATCGCCGATACTTCGCCGCCAGCCAGCATCTTCATCGATTCGTCCATGCGCTGGCCAAGGCCGCCGGCGCCGACGAAGCCCATCACGACCGAGCCGCGGATCGCGCATTCCCAGCGGTACACGGTATACGACACCAGTTCGGACGCCGATTCCGGCAAGGCGCCGTACAGCAGCGCCGCCATGCGCGAGCCGCCATTGGCCAGCAGCGTGTCGCTGGCATGGCGCTCGGACGATTCGAGGATCTCGGCATACACCTTGCCCAGCATGCCGCAATAGGTGAGGGCGATGGCCAGCACGCCGGCGGTGGGGCCGAGGCCGATGATGCGCACGAACAGCAGCGCCCACACCAGTTCCGGCACGCTGCGCAGCAGCACCAGCAGCCAGCGCACGGCTTGCCGCACGGCGCGCGATGCCGGCGCCATGCGGCCGGTGCCCAGGCGCGAAATCGACAGCCGCTCGGTGATCAGCAGCGTGGCGGGAATGGCGCCCAGCAGGGCCAGCGTGAGGCCGGCCGTGGCGATGGCCACCGTCTGCCAGGTTTCGCGCAGCAGCAGCCACAGGAATTCGGGCGAGTGCGCCGGCGGCAGGAAGTCGGCGAGGAAGCGCAGCGTGGCGGCCAGGCTGTCGCCTTCGAACAGGATGGCCGGCTTGAATTCGCTGGCCACCAGCATCGGCCACAGGACCAGCAGCGCGACGATGGTGTACGTGACACGGCCGCGCCACGCGGGATCGGGGTGGCGCTCGGCATAGGAAGCGGCGGGAATGCTCTGCATTGGATGGCGTACGGCGGCGGGAGGCCGGGGCTACAGGCAGGCGCCCACGGCGAGTTTCGCCGGCAGGTCGTCCGGGTGGGGCGTGTTGGCGGGCGGTTGTTCGTTCAGGTAAAGCTCGTCGATCATGGCCTGGGTGACCTGGTCGCGCGGCAGGTCGAACACGATGCGGCCTTCCTTCAGTGCCACGATGCGGGGGAAATGCGCCAGCGCCAGGTCCACCTGGTGCAGGCTGCACACGAGGGCGGCATTGCGCGCCGCCGCTTCCTGCTGCAGCGTGGCCAGGGTGAGTTGCGACAGGGCCGGGTCGAGCGCCGACAGGGGTTCGTCGACCAGCAAGGCCTGCGCCGACGACAGCAGCAGCCGCGCCAGGCCGCAACGCTGCCGCTCGCCGCCGGACAGGCGGTCGACGCGCGCGTACAGCTTGTCGCCCAGGTTGAAGCGGGACAGGGCGCGCCATGCCGCCTCGGGATCGGCCGGCCTGACCAGCGAGACCAGCGCCTGCCACAGGTTCCACTGCGGCAGCCGCGCCGCGAGGACGGCGGTGACCACGCGCTGGCGCGGCGGCAGCGGCGGCGTTTGCGGCGCCAGGAACAGCCGGGCGCGCAGCTGGTGCCGCTGGCGGTCGGACAGCAGCCATGGCTGGACGCCGAACGCCTCGAAGCTGCCGCTGTCCGGCATGTGAGCCACCGACAGCGTGGCCAGCAGCGTGGTCTTGCCAGCGCCGGAAGGGCCGATCAGCGCCAGCTGCTCGCCGGGCTGCACGGACAGCGTGATGTCCTGCAGCGCATGGGCGCGCGTGCCGCCCGCATGGCGGGCGGACAGCCTGTCGAGCCGATACACCGGCGTGCCGGCGGACACGGCGGGCCCCGCCGCGTTGCTTCCCATGGCCTTGCTTCCCACCAGCTTACTTCTTCAGCAGGCCGGCGTTCTTTGCCGCTGCTTCGATGGCCAGGTAGTTTTCCGCCTTGGTGGGAATGAATTTCGTGGCGCGCTGCAGTGCCAGGATTTCCTTGCCTTCCGGCGTGGCGGGATCGAGCGCCAGGAAGGCATCCGTGATCTTCTTCTTCAGGTCGGCCGGCATGTCGGCGCGCACGGTCCAGTTGTAGTCGTAGTAGCCGGGCGTGGTGTAGAACACGCGCACCTTGGCGGGATCGACCTTCTTCTCGCTCACCAGCTTTTCCCAGACCGAGATGTTCAGCGCGCCCGCGTCGACCTTGCCGCCCGCGACCGCGGCCACGGTGGCGTCATGCGCGCCGGAGAAGGCAATGCGCTTCAGGTCGCTGTCCGGATCGACCTGCGCGGCCAGCAGGAAGGAGCGGGGCATCAGGTGGCCGGAGGTCGACGATTCGGAGCCGAACGACAGCGTCTTGCCCTTCAGGTCCGCCAGTTTGGTGATGGCGGGCGAGGTGGTGATGAACACCGAACGGAATTTTTCATCTTCCACGCGCTGCACCAGGGGCACCACCTGGCCCTTGCTGCGGTCCTTGGCCTGCACGAACGTGAAGCCGCCGAACCAGACCATGTCGAGCTTGTTGTTGACCAGGCCTTCCACGGAGGCGGCGTAGTCCGTCACCGGCGTGAACTCGACCTTCAGGCCGGTTTTCTTGGCCAGGTACTCGCCCAGCGGCTTGAACTTGCGCTGCAGCTCGGTCGGCGCTTCGTCGGGAATGGCCGAGACGCGCAGCACCTGCTGGGCGTGCGCCGACAGGGAGAGCAGGGTGCCGAGGGCCAGTGCGCCGAGCGCACGTTTGAAGGTTGGTTTCATGATCAGGAAATAATTATGTTATTCAATGCGGCTGGCCAGGGACTGCCCGACCGGGACGCTCTGCTTTTTGTAATTGAGTATCATAGCAAAACTGCCCTTGCCGCCTCGACAGTCTGTAACTACCGGCCGCAACAAGCCGATCGCAACAAGCCGATAAGAACAGCCGAAAAGCATGACCGACAAGAACACTACCGAAAAGAACAGGAAGAGCGCCATGCCAATGACCAGAACCGCCGCCGCGCTGCGCGTGTTGCCGATCGACCCTTCCGGAGACCTCGACGGGCCGCATGGCGACCGCGCCACGATCGCCGAAATCCAGGCCGGGCTGCTTGCCCCGCAGGCGCGCACTTCGCCGAAGTACCTGTACGACAGCCTCGGATCGCGCCTGTTCGAAGCCATTTGCGAGTTACCCGAGTATTATCCCACACGAACTGAAGCGGCGATTTTCGCCGCGCATGGCGCCGACATCGCCCGCCGCATCGGCACCGGCAGCACGCTGATCGACCTGGGCGCGGGCAATTGCGCCAAGGCGGCCAGCCTGTTTCCCTTGCTGCAGCCGCAACAATACGTGCCGATCGATATCTCGCGCGATTTCCTCAACGAGGCGGTCGGCCGCCTGCAGCAGCGCTTCCCGTCGATCGCGATGACGGCGCTGGCGCTCGACCTGTCGGGCCCGTTCGCGCTGCCGGCGGCGGTCCGTGCCGAGCGCCGCGTGTTCTTCTATCCGGGTTCGTCGATCGGCAATTTCGCGCCGCACGAAGCCATCGCTTTCCTGCGCCGCGTGCGCGAGAATACCTGCGGCGATGGCGGCCTGCTGATCGGCGTGGACCTGGCCAAGGATGCCGCCGTGCTCGATGCCGCCTACGACGACGCGATCGGCGTGACGGCCGCTTTCAACCTGAACATGCTGCGCCACGTGAACCACCTGACCGGCGCCGATTTCGACGTGCGGCAGTGGCGGCACGTGGCCTTCTTCAACGCCGAGGAAAGCCGCATCGAAATGCACCTGGAGGCGCGCACCGCGCTCACCGTGCACTGGCCCGGCGGCGAGCGCCGTTTCGCACGCGGCGAGCGCATCCACACCGAGGACAGCTACAAGTACACGCCGGACAGCTTCGCCGCGTTGCTGGCGCAGGCCGGCTTCACGGCCGACGCGGTATGGACCGACGACGCCGGCTGGTTCGCCGTGATGCACGCGCGCGCCGCGGAGGCCTGACCATGCAGCTGAACGACCCGGCCGTGTGGACGGCCCGCTACCGCGCCGTGCGCGAACATTCGCTGGCGCTGGCGGCGCCGCTGTCCGACGAGGATTGCGGCGCCCAGTCGATGCCGGACGCCAGCCCGATCAAGTGGCACCTGGCGCACACCACCTGGTTCTTCGAGACCTTCATCCTCGAAGCGCTGGAGCCGGGTTTCCAGCCGTTCCACCCGGAGTTCCGCGTGCTGTTCAATTCCTACTACAACGGCGTGGGCCAGAAGCATCCGCGCCCGCAGCGCGGCTTGCTGACGCGCCCGCCGATGGCGCAGGTGCGCGCCTACCGGGCCGATGTCGACGCCCGCATCGCCGCGCTGATCGGCGGCGGCCTCGATGCCGCCGGCCGTTCGCGGCTCGCCGGGCTGCTGGTACTGGGCCTGCAGCACGAGCAGCAGCACCAGGAACTGATGCTGACGGATGTGAAGCACCTGCTGGCGCAGAACGGTTTGTACCCGGAATACCTGGCGCAGCCCTTGCCGGCCGCCGCGCCGGCGGGCAAGGCGGCCTGGCTGGCGTTCGACGGCGGCGTGACGGAGGTCGGCTACGATGGCGACGGCTTCTGCTTCGACAACGAACTGCCGCGCCACCGCCAGTTCGTGGAGCCGTTCGAGCTGGCCTCGCGGCTCGTGACGAACGGCGAGTACCTGGCCTTCATCGACGCCGGCGGTTACCGCGATGCGGGCCTGTGGCTGGCCGAGGGCTGGGACTGGGTGTGCGCCCAGGGCCTGGACAAGCCGCTGTACTGGCACCAGGACGACGAGGGCAGGTGGTGCGAATTCACGCTGATGGGGTTGCAGCCGCTGGACCCGGATCGGCCGCTGGCGCACATCTCGCTGTTCGAGGCGGATGCCTATGCGCACTGGGCCGGCGCGCGGCTGCCCACCGAGGCCGAGTGGGAACATGCGGCGCGGCAGTCCGGCGCGGCACCGGGGGCGCCGCCCGCGCTGCCGCATCCGGGCGGCGCGTCCGCCACGGGAACGTTGCGCGACATGTTCGACCATTGCTGGCAGTGGACCAGCAGCAGCTACGCGCCATACCCCGGCTTCAGGCCGGCCGAGGGCGCGATCGGCGAGTACAACGGCAAGTTCATGGTGAACCAGTATGTGCTGCGGGGCTCGTCGTGCGCCACGCCGGCCGGGCATGCGCGGGCCAGCTACCGGAATTTCTTCCCTGCGGGGGCGAGGTGGCAGTTTACGGGGATCCGGCTGGCCAGGTGACTTGTATGCGTACCCCACAACCAGAAGCAGGGGTCAGACCCGCCGGGGTGAAGCAGGGGTTTCGCGAAGCATGCATCGCGCCTGCGTAACGGTCCTGGCATGCATGCCAGGACTCCCTCCTGACCCCAGGGTTACGCCGTTGGGGTAACGGCCCGGTCAGCTGATCAAGCCGCGGCGTCGCTCGCCGCCGCCGGCACTTCTTCCTTCTGCCGCAACTGGCGGTTCACCGCCGACAGCACGGCCTTGAACGACGCCGTGACGATATTGCTGTCGATGCCGGCACCGAACAGGGTGGGGCCGTTGTCGAGGCGCAGTTCGACATAGCAGGCCGCCTTGGCGTTGGCGCCGTGGCCGATCGCGTGCTCGTGGTAGTCCATCAGCTTGATGTCCAGGCCCAGCGCGTCGACGAACGCGTCGATCGGGCCGTTGCCGCCACCCTGCAGGGCCAGCGAGCTGCCGCGGTGCAGCAGGCCGATGTCGATCTGCACCGATTCATCGGCGCTGCTGTCTTCCACCATCTTGTGCGACACGTAGGCATACGGCGAGGTTTGCGCCAGGTACTCGCGTTCGAAGATCTCGTGGATGCCGTCGGAGGTGATTTCCAGGCCGGTCTGGTCGGCCACGGCCTGCACGGCGCGCGAGAATTCGATCTGCAGGCGGCGCGGCAGCACCAGGCCGTAATCCTGTTCCAGCAGGTAGCTCATGCCGCCCTTGCCGGACTGGCTGTTCACGCGGATCACCGCGTCGTAGCTGCGGCCCAGGTCTTGCGGGTCGATCGGCAGGTAGGGGATTTCCCATTCCGCGCCCGGCTGCTGTTTTGCAAAACCTTTCTTGATCGCGTCCTGGTGCGAACCGGAGAACGCGGTAAACACCAGGTCGCCCACGTACGGGTGGCGCGGGTGGACCGGCAGCTGGTTGCATTCCTCGACGACCTTGCGCACCGAATCGATGTCCGAGAAGTCCAGGCCCGGGTGCACGCCCTGGGTGTACAGGTTCAGTGCCAGAGTGACCAGGTCGACGTTGCCGGTGCGTTCGCCGTTGCCGAACAGGCAGCCTTCGACGCGCTCGGCGCCGGCCAGCACGGCCAGTTCGGCGGAAGCGACGGCGGTGCCGCGGTCATTGTGCGGGTGGACGCTGATGATGACGGCGTCGCGGCGTTCGATGTTCCGGCACATCCATTCGATCTGGTCGGCATACACGTTCGGCATGCTGCATTCGACCGTGGTCGGCAGGTTGACGATCATCTTCTTTTCCGGCGTCGGCTGCCAGATGGCGGTCACCGCGTCGACGATCTGCTTGGAGAAGTCCAGTTCGGTCGTCGAGAACGACTCCGGCGTGTATTCGAACGTCCAGTTGGTTTCCGGGTGGTTGGCCAGCAATTCCTTCACCAGCGTGGTGCCGGTGGTGGCGATGTTCACGATCTCTTCGCGGGACATGTTGAACACGACCTTGCGGAACACCGGCGCCACCGAGTTATACAGGTGGATGATGGCGTTCTTCGCGCCGGCCGCGGCCTGCACGGTGCGGCGGATCAGTTCGTCGCGCGACTGGGTCAGCACGATGATGGTCACGTCGTCCGGGATGCGGTTCTCGTCGATCAGCTTGCGCACGAAGTCGAAGTCCGTCTGCGATGCCGAAGGGAAGCCCACTTCGATTTCCTTCAGGCCCGTCTTGATCAGCAGGTCGAAGAAGCGCAGCTTCTTTTCCACGCTCATCGGCTCGATCAGCGCCTGGTTCCCGTCGCGCAGGTCGGTGCTCATCCAGATCGGCGGGGTGGCGATGGTCTTGTTCGGCCAGGTGCGGTCGGCCAGTTGGACGGGCGGGAAGGCGCGGTATTTCGCGGCAGGGTTCTGCAACATCATGGTGTACTCCTGGGTTCTCGAATTTTGTCGGGCGGACCGGCGCTGTCGGTAGCGTTAGATCGGTGGCTTGTTAGATCAGTCGCTTGTTACCGCGGTCGCATGTTACGTCGGTCGCGAGCATGTGGCGGAGGGCTGCCTGGTGGGCCACGGGGCGCTAGACCAGGCAACCGGTCGCTAGCGATAGCGAGGCCGATAGCGGCGGCGTCAGCGACTGCGCGCGTGCGACGAATGCGGCGGTAGGGCAATGGATGGCGGGCATCGGTGCATCTTTCCTGGCTGTGAAACTTTGCGGCTTATGGCCGGCTTGGGGGGTACAGCGGTTGTGCAGCGCGCACAGGGGGTGAAACGATCAGGCGCGTGCTAGTAGGCGCGTTGCCAGCGGTAGGCTGGCAAGCGATAGCAGGAAAGCGGATAGTTGCGGATGCGTGAACATGGCATCAATGTAAGAGAACATGTTTGCTATTGTCAAGACAATTCGCCCGCGAATGTGGTATCGGGACCAGCCGGAAGCATGGAGGATCTGGTGTCGGACATTTTTTCCGGGCGTATTATCCGGGAAAAGTGTGCGACACCGGTTTTCACGCGGATTATCGGCAAGATCGAGAGAAAACCGGTGTCCGACACCTTTTCGGGCCGGTAGCCCGAAAAGGTGTCGGACACCAACGCTTCAGGCGGCGACTTGCACGCGCGGATCGCCGGCGGCCATTTCGCCGATGACGGCGGCGGCTTCGAAGCCGTTGTCGCGGAAGATGGCCAGCACGGCGTCGACGGCCGACGGATCGCACGACACCAGCAGCCCGCCCGAGGTTTGCGGGTCGGTCAGCAGCGTGTGCTGCGCCGGCGTGACGTTCGGCGACAGGGTCACGTCCTTGCCGTAGCCTTCCCAGTTGCGGTCGGAGGCGCCGGTGAAGTAGCCGTCGTGCGCCAGCTGCTCGACGCCCGGCAGCAGAGGAATCTGCGACATCGCCAGCTTCGCGGTCAGCCCGGCGCCGCGCGCCAGTTCCAGCAGGTGGCCCAGCAGGCCGAAGCCGGTGACGTCGGTCAGCGCATGCACGCCGGGCAGTTCGGACAGCGCCTTGCCCGGCTTGTTCAGCTTCGTGGTGTTGGCGATCATGGCCGCGTAGCCTTCCTCGCCCAGCACGTTCTTCTTCAGCGCGGCCGACAGAACGCCCACGCCCAGCGGCTTGCCCAGCACCAGCACGTCGCCAGCCTTCGCATCGGCATTGCGCTTGATCTTCGACGGGTGCACCAGGCCCAGCACCACCAGGCCGTAGATCGGCTCCACGGAATCGATCGTGTGGCCGCCGGCAATGGGGATGCCCGCTTCGGCGCAGATCGATTCGCCGCCCTTGATGATGCGGCCGATGGTTTCCACCGGCAGCTTGTTGATCGGCATGCCGACCAGCGCCAGCGCCATGATCGGCGTGCCGCCCATTGCATACACGTCTGAAATCGCGTTGGTGGCGGCGATGCGGCCGAAGTCGAACGGATCGTCGACGATCGGCATGAAGAAGTCGGTGGTGGCGATCAGCGCCTGTTCGTCATTGAGCTTGTACACAGCCGCGTCGTCGGCCGTTTCGATACCCACCAGCAGTTCCTTCGGCACGGGGAAGCCGCTGGAATTCTTGAGGATCTCGGACAGCACGCCGGGCGCGATCTTGCAGCCGCAGCCGCCGCCGTGCGAGAACGAGGTAAGTTTGATCGGTTCGGTAGTCATGTTCTTTTGCCAATTGAAGGTATTGAGTGAAACAGATTATCCACCAGGCGCAGCAATGCTGCCCGCTCCGCTTCGGGCGCGAACAGCGGGGCGCGGGCGGCGCACTGGGCACGCAGCGTGGCGATGAAGGCGTCGTCCTGCACGCTGCGGTCGATGAGGCGGGCCAGGGCGGCCGCGTCGCCGACCGGGAAGAATCCCGCGTAATCGTCGCCCAGCATGCCGCGGTTGCCGCTGATGTCGCTGGCCAGCACGGGCACGCCGCTGGTGATGGCCTCGACGATCACGTTGGCGCCGCCTTCCATCGTCGAGCAGACGGCCAGCGCGTGGCTGCGCCGGATGGCGTCGCGGGCGTACTCGCGCGGCGCGCCGCCCTGCCACGCGTAGTGCTCCACGGTGTCGTTCGTGCGTTCGGCCAGCCGTTCGAGGTCCGCGTCGAGCGCCGCGCCGATCTGCTGCAGGAAGACGCCGGGCGCCGTCACCAGCGCGGCGGCGCGCATGAACGTGGCCGGATCCTTCACCTCGCGCAGGTGGCCGACCATCGTGACGTCCTTGCGGCCGGGCACCCCCGGCAGCGTCGGCAGCGCGTCGGCGGATTGGTAGATCACGTGGGTGTTCGGCCGGACGATGTCGGGCAGTTCGCCGATCGCCGCCGGCTGCAGCACCACGAGCGCATCGGCCAGCAACACCGCGCATTCCGCGTCGGAGTCGCGATGGATGTCGTGGTACACGTCCGTCCCGGTCAGCACCAGGATGGCGGGGCGGTCGTCGTGGTACTCGCGGAACTCGCCCAGCGACCGGGCGGAGCGGCGCGCATGAAGCGCGACCAGCAAGTCCGGCGCGGGCCACCGCGCCGACCAGCGCTCCTGCACCACCACGTCGTAGTCGTCGCGCAGGAAACGGGCCCAGCGGTCGGCCGTGTGCCAGTTGCCGTTGTTGTCGCGCGCCGTGCCGGGGCTCACGATACAGATCGTCCGTTTGCTTGAAGCTGCCATTGGTTACAATCCCTCAATGAATTCCATTACCGCCTCTTTTCGCACCGCGCGTACGCAGCAGCTGGCCGAGGCCTTGCAGGATGCGCGGCATTATACGCTGGCCCTGTTCGACTGCTTCGCCGCCGCCGGCATGGACGTGCCGCGCAACGTGCCGCAGATCCGCATCGTCAATCCGCCGTTGTGGGAGCTGGGCCACACCGCCTGGTTCGCCGAATGGTTCATCCTGCGCGAGGCGCTGTCGAGCCATCCGGCCGACGCGCAGTTCGCCTCGCTGCTGACCAAGGGCGACGACTGGTTCGATTCCGCCAACGTGCCGCACCGCAGCCGCTGGACGCTGGACCTGCCGAGCACTGGCGGCGTGAAGACGTATTGCCACGAAGTGCTGGACCGGGTGCTCGACAAATTGTCGCGCGAGCCGAACACCGACGAGGCGCTGTACGCGTATCGCCTGGCGCTGGCCCACGAGGACATGCACGGCGAAGCCTACCTGTACACACTGCAGACGCTCGGCCTGCAGGCGCCCGCGCACCTGGCGCATGGCGAGCCCGCGCCGGCGGGCGGCGCGGGTATCCGCTTCCCGGGCGGCACCCTGCAACTGGGCTGCGCGGCCGATACCGCCGGTTTCGTGTTCGACAACGAGAAGTTCGCCCATCCGGTCTATGTGGCGCCGTTCAACATGGATGCGGGACTGGTGACGAACGCGCAGTACATGGATTTCATCGCCGACGGCGGCTACGACAACCGGCAGTTCTGGAGCACGGGCGGCGCCGCGTGGCTGATGCGGCAGGAGCGTTCCGCGCCCCGCTATTGGGAACGCGAGGGAGGCGGCTGGCGCACCGTGCGCTTCGGCCGCGCGGCCACGCTGAACCCGGACGAACCGGTGCGGCACGTCAGCCTGTACGAGGCGCAGGCCTACTGCGCCTGGGCCGGCCGGCGGCTGCCGACCGAGGCGGAATGGGAGTACGCGGCGCTGCATGGCCACCCCGCGTTCCGGTGGGGGCAGTTGTGGGAATGGACCGCGTCGCCGTTCGAGCCTTATCCCGGCTTCAGCGCGGACCGCTACCGCGAGTATTCCGAACCCTGGTTCGCCACGCACCAGGTGCTGCGCGGCGCATCGTTCGCGACGCCATCGCGCTTCGGCGCGGCGAAATTCCGCAACTTCTTCATGCCGGAGCGGGACGATATCTTCTGCGGCTTCAGGACCTGCGGCCGGGACTAGGTTTATCCACGGGCAGCGTTAATCCTCGCGAAGCTTCAATCCCCGGAAGGCTTTAATCCTCGGGAAGCTTCAATCGTCGGGAAGCATCAATCTTCGGGAAGCTTCAATCTTCGGGAAGCTTCAAACTTCGGGAAGCTTCAATCTTCGCCAAGCTTCAATCTTCATAGAGTTCGAGCGGCAAGCCGTCCGGATCGGCGAAGAACGTGAAGCGCCGTCCGGTATGCTCGTCGACCCGTATCGGTTCGACAACGACGCCTTGCTCTTCCAGGCGCGCCTTGCAGGCCCCGATATCGTCGACCGCGAAGGCCAGGTGGCGCAGGCCGCGCGCCTCGGGATACGAAGGCCGCGGTGGCGCATCCGGAAACGAGAACAACTCGATCTGCGCGCCGTCCGGCAGTTGCAGGTCGAGCTTGTACGACCGCCGCCCCGCGCGGTAGTTCTCGGCGATGACGCGCAAGCCCAGCACCTCCGTGTAGAAGCGCTTCGAGCGCTCGTAGTCGGAGCAGATGATGGCGGCGTGATGGATTCGTTTGAGCATCTGTAGTAACGCAATCGATGGATGAGTCGTGCAGGACCGGCTGCGATGGCATGCACGGCATTATATGCGGGCGAATTATGCGAGGAAAATCCGATGCGTGTATCGGGCGGCCGGGCCGCATGGCCGAACGGGTCTTATAGAGGACCTAAGTATTATCCCGAATAGGTGACATTCTCCCTCCCGGCCTAAGATTCGTTCGCCCCAACCGGGCCTTGTCTCTTCAATGGACGCCGGAACGATCACGTGCCTTCCGCATGCCGGAACCGGCACGCCGTCGTTTGCCGCGTGATCCTGTCACGCCAGATTGATCCAGCTCCTGTATCGCTCAGTGGCGCTGCTTCTGTTGCGCGTCGCGTGCCCCGACCTTCGTGGCCGCACGCTCCTTACGGAATTTTTTTGTCCGGCCCGCCCGGCCTGCCGGAAATATTTCGCAAGGAACCATTGAAGATTTTTTTCAATCGGATGATGGCGGTGGCAGCATCGCGATCATCGTTCAGGTAATGCCATCATGCGTAAGTCCGTTGTCAGCAAGACGCTTGTCGTCCTGTTTTCCTGTTTCATCCTTTCCTCCTGCACCAAGTCGCCGCCGCCATCCGCCGATAAACCGGTAGACGTGGTGCTGGTCGGCGCCGGTGTCATGAGCGCCACGCTGGGCACCATGCTCCACGAGCTGCAGCCCGGCCTGACCATGCAGATGTTCGAGCGCCTCGATTCGGTCTCGGCCGAAAGCTCCGACGCGATGAACAACGCCGGCACCGGCCACTCCGGTTTCGCCGAATTGAACTACACGCCGGAAATGCCGGACGGCAGCGTCGAAACGAAGAAGGCCGTCGACATCAACGAACAGTTCGAGGTCTCCAAGCAGTTCTGGGCCTACCAGGTGCAGAAGGGCTACCTGGGCGACCCGCGCACCTTCATCAACAACGTGCCGCACATGTCGTTCGTGTGGGGCGATGAAAACATCGCCTTCCTGAAGAAGCGCTACGCCGCCCTGCAAAAGGAAAACCTGTTCAAGGGCATGGTCTATACCGAAGACCAGGAACAGCTGCGCCAGTGGATTCCGCTGGTGATGAATGGCCGCGACAAGAACCAGAAGGTGGCCGCGACGCGTATGGAAATCGGCACGGACGTGAACTACGGCACGCTGACGCGCAGCATGGTGAAGCACCTGACGGAGAAGGGCGGCATGACGCTGTCGCTGCGCCACCAGGTGGAGGACATCAAGCGCGGCACCGACGGCAACTGGAACGTCACCGTCAAGAACCTGGCAGACAACACGCTGAAGACGGTGCGCGCGAAGTTCGTGTTCATCGGCGCCGGCGGCGGTTCGCTGCCGCTGCTGGAAAAGAGCGGCATTCCGGAAGCGAAGGGCTTCGGCGGCGTGCCCGTCGGCGGCCAGTGGCTGGTCACGAACAATCCGGAACTGATCAAGCAGCACAATGCGAAAGTGTACGGCAAGGCTTCCGTCGGCTCGCCGCCGATGTCGGTGCCGCACCTGGATACCCGCATCATCGATGGCAAGCAGGCGCTGCTGTTCGGCCCGTTCGCCACGTTCTCGACGAAGTTCCTGAAGAACGGTTCGTGGATCGACCTGCCGGCCTCCATCGGCGGCGACAACGTCAAGCCGATGTTCGAAGCCGGCTACGACAACATCCCGCTGACGAAATACCTCGTGCAGCAGGTGATGCAGTCGCCGGAAGACCGCCTGGCGACGCTGCGTGACTACCTGCCGGAAGCAAAGCTGGAAGACTGGACGCTGGTCAATGCCGGCCAGCGCGTGCAGATCGTCAAGGACGACCCGAAGAAGGGCGGCCTGCTGCAGTTCGGCACCGAGGTCGTCAGCTCCGCCGATGGCACGATGAGCGCGCTGCTGGGCGCATCGCCGGGTGCCTCGACGGCCGCGCCGATCATGCTGAAAGTACTCGAGAAGTCGTCGTTCAAGGGCCAGCTGGCCACGCCGGAATGGCAGGCCAGGATGAAGGAGATGGTGCCGTCGTATGGCCGCAAGCTCAATCCCGACGCGGCCTACGCCAACCAGATCCGCCAGCAGAGCAGCGCGGTGCTGGGCCTGAAGGCGATCACGCTGGACGTGCCGGCCGCCGTGCAGCAATAACGCAGTAACGCAGTAACGCAGTAACGCAGTAACGCAGTAACGCAGTAACGCAGTAACGCAGTAACGCAGTAACGCAGTAACGCAGATGCCGGCCCGGGCGCGACCGCGGGCGCGGGCATGAAAAAAATCCCCCTCAATGCCAGGCATGGAGGGGGATTTTTTATCCGTGCAGCGATTCCGACCCGGCTTTACTTCTTCAGGTGCTCATCCAGCCAGCCGAACACCGTGTGGTGCCACTGTATCGAGTTGGCCGGCTTCAGCACCCAGTGGTTCTCGTCCGGGAATACCAGCAGCTTCGACTTGATGCCCTGCCGCTGCAGCGCGGTGAAGGTGGCCAGCGCCTGTGCGGTGGGGATGCGGAAGTCCAGGTCGCCCTGGATCACCAGCATCGGCGTCTTCCATTTCGTTACATGGTGCACCGGGTTGAACTTTTCATAGCCTTCCGGGTTCGCGTACGGCGTGCCGCCGTTTTCCCATTCGGTGAACCACAGTTCCTCGGTCGAGTAGCCCATGCCGCGCTGGTCGAACACGCCGTCGTGGTTGACGATGCACTTGAAGCCGTCGCTCCAGTTGCCTTCGATCCAGTTCATCATGTAGCCGCCGTACGAAGCACCCAGCGCGCAGGCATTCGACGTGTCGAGCCACGGGTATTTCTGGCCGGCCGCGGCCAGGCCCTTCTTCAGGTCTTCCAGCGGCTTGCCACCCCAGTCGCCGCTGATCGAATCCGTGAAGGCCTGGCCGTAGCCGGTGGAGCCGTGGAAGTCGATGAACACGGTGGCGTAGCCGGCGCCGGCATACACCTGCGGGTTCCAGCGGTAGCTCCACGAGTTGCCGAAGCTGCCCTGCGGGCCGCCGTGCACGAGGAAGGCCACCGGATACTTCTTGCCCGGTTCGGCATTCCACGGTTTCATCACGTAGCCATGCACGGTGTCGCCGTTGGCGCCGGCAAACGAGAACTGCTCGTACTCGCCCATCTTCACGTCCGCCAGGCGTTCGCGGTTTACCTGGGTCAGCTGGGTGGCCTTCGTGCCGGCCAGCCGGTACAGCTGGGCGCCATCGCGCAGGCTGTTCTGCGTCATGACGACGGTATCGCGCTTCGCGTCGAATTCGGCGACATAGCCCTTGTCCGTCAGCGCGCTGGCCTTGCCGCTGGCGACGTCGAGCGAGAACAGGCGGTGGTTGCCGATGTCGTCGGCATTGGCCAGCAGCGCCTTGCCGTCCGGGCGCCAGCGGTAGTCGGCGATCGAACGGTCCCAGCTTTCAGCCAGCACGCGCTTCTTGCCGGTGGCGACGTCCTGCAGGATCATGTGGAAACGGTCGGCTTCGAAGCCGGGGCGTTTCATGGCCAGGTACGCCAGCGTCTTGCCGTCAGGGGAGAACTGCGGCTTGGTGTCCCAGGCGGGATTGTCGGCCGTCAGGTTGCGCGGCGCGGCGCCGCCGGCGGCCGGCACGTCGTACAGGTCGAAGTTGGTCGACCAGGCTTCGCTCTTGCCCGCCACGCGCACCGAGAAGACGATGCGCTGGCCGTCCGGGCTGAACGTGTATTCGCCGCGGTCGCCGAACGGCTTGCTGGTAATGTCGCCATCCAGGGCACCGGACAGGCTGACGGCGCTGGAGGAGGGGGAGGAACCAAGCGGCACCGAGTACAGTACGTTGCGCTTGCCGTCGGCCCAGGTATCCCAGTGGCGCACGAACAGCTGGTCATACAGCTTGCCGGTGGCCTTGCCGGCAGCCCGCTCGTCGTTGCGTTTCTTGGTACAGGCCAGGTCGGCACAGTCGCGGAACACGGCCATCGTCACCGCCAGGCGGTCGCCCTTCGGCGAGACGTGGAAGCTGTCGACGTCGAGCGGCAGGTCGGTCACCCTGGCCGCTTCGCCGCCGCCGGCCGGCAGGCGCCACACCTGCACCGAGCCGGAACGGCTGGACAGGAAGTATACGGCGTCGCCGCTGGCCGACCATTCCGGGTCCAGGCTGCTGGTCTCGTGCGACGTGAGCTGTTGCGGTACAGGCTTGGCGGCACGCAGGTCGATCATCCACAGCTGGGTGGTGCCGCGGTTCTTTTCCAGGTTCGTGCTGCGCACGGTATAGACGACGCGCGAGGCGTCGGGCGACAGCACGGGGCTGCCGACGCGCTCCATGCTCGCGAGGTCTTCGATGGTCAGGCCGCGTGGCGCCGCCATCGCACTGGGGGCGGCCACGAGGGCGCCCGTCGCGAGGGCCGCGCCGGTTACCAGCAGGCGTAGGGTCATCCGGTATTCTCCGATCTTCAAAAAGGGAGGCCGGCACGCGCCGGCCAAGGCGCGCATGATAGCAAAGTGGATTCGCGGCGGGAGGATCAGGTGGTGGCGTCAGTACTGGTGTCGGACATCTTTTCCGGGCGACTCTGCCGTAAAAGGTGTCGGACACCAGCGCATCGGCGGCGGCTTGCTTCAGTGCCCCGCGAGATCGAACGGCAGGCCGTCCAGCGACACAGGTTCGACGATCGCCGCGCCGCGCCGCCGGCCGCGCAGCTTCGACGACATCTCGTAGGCCGCCTTGCGCACGCGGTTGACGGAACCCAGCGGCCGGTGCGCGGCGAGGCCGTGCCATGGCGAGAAACTCATGCCCTCGTCGATCGCCGTGGACAAGGCCTCGCTCCAGCCGATCTGGGGCGGTGCGACGACCCTTGCCACGGTCACGTAGGGGCTCAGCGCTTCCGGCCATTCGGCCGACGCATCCTCGATCGGCATCTCTTCGATATTGGTGCACAGCTGCACGCGCAAGTCCCATTCGCCGCCCTGCTGGGCGAAGTAGTCGACCACGGCCTGGCGCAGCACGTCCGGATCGGCGCCGTAGTCGACCGGCTCGCCGTGCAGCCGGGTCAGCCCCACGGCGGTCGGCACCAGCGCCACCTTGGCCATGTAGGGCCCGAACAGGATCGGTACCTGGCTGTAGTAGCTGTCGCCGAGCGGGTGCGTGGCCGGATGGCCGCCCATGCCTTTCACGGCCGCGCTGTCGGTGCCGGTCTTCTCGATGGCCCGCTCGACCTGCCGGAGAGCGGCCGACAGCATCTTCTTCAGTGCCGGGGCCTTGTCGGTGGTGGCGGCCAGCATCGACAGCCCGGCGAGGAAGGCCTTCGGGCCGGCGTTGAGGAAGGTGGTGGCGTTGACGAGCACGAAGTCTTGCGTGGCATCGTTTTCACTGCCGGGCAGGCGGGGGCCTTGCGCGCCGATCACCTTCAGCGCCATGCCGCGCGGCGTGGACACGCTGTCCGCCAGCACGTCGCCCGGCGTGGTGGACAGCCGCATCACGACGGGAAGATTCGCTGGCGCGGCGAACAGCCCCTGCGCCAGCACGGATGGCAGACCGGGCAGCACGCGCAGCTCGGCGCGCAGCAAGCCGTGGCTCTTGGCATGCACGCTGCGCAGCGGCTGGCCGGTGTCGCGGAAGGTCGTGTCGGCGATCGCGTGCAGTACGTCGAGCAGGTCGGCCTGCGTGTCGGCTTCGTCGGCTTCCAGCACTTCGTAGCGGGAGTCGTACTCGATGGGTGGGCGCATGGCGGGTCTCCGTTGTGGTCCTGGATACCATGCGATTCTGGCGCGGCGGCGGGCCGGCTGTCTGTGGGCCAGCAAACAAATACGGGCCTGTCGAAACGAAAAAGCGCCGCCTCGCGGCAGCGCTCTCCGGGGTTTCCCCATGTCTCCCCCGCATCTCTGTCGGATTGGTCGGGACCCTTTACTACAGCAGGCTTTACTACAGCAATCTTTACTACGGCGGGCTTTACTACGGCATGCTTATTACGGCAAGCTTATTACGGCAAGCTTTACTGCGGCATGCTTTACCACGGCATGCCTGGCCAAGGCGAGCCTTGCTCCGGCACGCCTTGCTGCGTCGACCTTACGGGTACAGCCCGCGCACTTCGCGCGCCTGCAGCACCCTGGTGCACGCCAGGATGAAGGTGGCCGTGCGCAGCGTGACTTTCTTCTCCTGCGCCACTTCCCACACCGCGCTGAATGCCTCCTGCATGATGCGGGTCAGGCGCGCATTGATCTCGTCCTCGCTCCAGAAGAAGCTGGAGAAGTCCTGCACCCACTCGAAGTAGGAGACGGTCACGCCACCCGCGTTGGCCAGCACGTCCGGCACGATCAGGACGTCGCGCTCGGTGAGGATGTCATCCGCTTCCGGCGTGGTCGGGCCATTGGCGCCCTCGAGGATGATCTTGGTGCGGATGCGCGGCGCGTTCGCCGCCGTGATCTGCTGTTCCAGCGCCGCCGGAATCAGGATGTCGGAGGCCACGTCCCAGAACGCATCGCGGTCCAGGAAGGCATCGGCGCCGGGGAAGCCGTTCACGCCGCCCGTCTCGGCCACGTGGCGATGCAGTCCCGCGACGTCCAGGCCGCCTTCGTTGACGATGGTGCCGGTATGGTCCTGCACGGCGACGATCTTCGCGCCGGCCTCCGCGAACATCGTGGCGGCCACGCCACCCACGTTGCCGAAGCCTTGCACGGCAACCCGCGCCCCGGCAATCGCCACACCGCGCTGGCGTGCCGCTTCGCGGCCGACGACGAACACGCCGCGCCCGGTGGCTTCGCGCCGGCCCAGGGAGCCGCCCAGCGAGATCGGCTTGCCGGTCACCACGCCGGTCGACAGGTTACCTTCGATCATGGCGTAGGAGTCCATCATCCATGCCATCACCTGTTCGTTGGTGTTCACGTCCGGCGCGGGGATGTCCTTGGTCGGGCCGATGATCAGGCTGATCTCGCTCGTGTAGCGGCGCGTCAGGCGCTGCAGTTCGCCTTTCGACAGCGTCTTTGGATCGACGCGGATGCCGCCCTTGGCACCGCCGTACGGCACGTTGACCGCGGCGTTCTTCACCGTCATCCACGCCGAGAGGGCCATCACTTCGGACAGGGTCACGTCCTGGTGGAAGCGCACGCCGCCCTTGCCCGGACCGCGCGACATATTGTGCTGCACGCGGTAGCCCTCGAAGTGGGCGATGCTGCCGTCATCGCGCTCGATCGGCACGTCCACGGTGAGGATGCGCTTCGGGCGCTTCAGCGTTTCGACCCAGCGCGACAGCGCGCCCAGGTGCGGCGTGACGCGGTCGATCTGCTGCAGGTACTGGCCCCATGGGCCGAGATCGTCGGCATTGAGGTAGGAAGGCAGTGCGTGCGTTGCCGGGGAATTCGTCACGGGATGCTGTACGGCGTTCGTCATTGTTTGACTCCTGTCTCGCTTGTTGTGCGCTCTTCGTGCGCAGTTTCTTGGTCGGCAGCGGGTACTGCCAGCGAGGCGAATCATAGGATGCGGCGCCATTTCCGTGCCAATGCCGCTTGCGCATCCGGCTATGCAAAAAATGCATAACGCGGTTTTTTGCGCTCGGCGGCCGCGCCCCTCGGCGTCAGCGCTCGGACGCCGCCAGGCGCCGTTTCGCCTTTGCCGGCTGCAGCCGTTCTTCGAGGAAGTCCCACAGTTCGGCCACCAGCGGCTTGCCAGGGCGCGCCGGCGACGGGCGTTCGCGGTACAGCCGGATCTCCATCTCGATCTCCCAGCTGCCGGCGGCATCGGCGGGGGCCAGCAGCTTCTGCTTCACTTCGCGCGTGACGGCCGATTCGGGCAGGAATGCGATGCCGCGCCCTTCCAGCGCCATCATCTTCAGGCCTTCCGCCATATCGGTCTCGTAGCGTTTGTCGAGGTGCAGCGCGGGCCGGGCATCGGCCAGGATCAGGTCGACCATCCGGCCCAGGTAGGCGTTGGTGGTGTACGACAGGAAGGGCAGCGGCGCGGCCTTGCGGCCGGGCAGGGTGAACATCGGCTGCCTGGTCCGGTCGCAGCGGGCATAGGCGCGCAGCGCTTCGCGGCCCATCACCAGCATGTCGTAGCGGCCCGGATCGAGCTGCACCGGCTGGCGCGGATGGTGGTAGCACAGCAGCAGGTCGCAGCCGCCTTCGACCAGCTGCAGCACGGCGTCGTGCACGTTCAATGCCATCAGCCGGCTGTGGATGGGACCAAAATCCTCTTCGAGCTGCGTGATCCACTTCGGCACGAACGTCAGCGACAGCGTGTGCGGCACGGCGAGGTCGATCGTCGTCTGCGCGGTCACCCGCTTGTGGCGCAGCAGCTCGCGCACGCCGTTGATCTGGCCCAGCATTTCCAGTGCCTGCTCGTAGAACACGTGACCTGCCGGCGTGAGCCGGGTAGGGAACGTGGTGCGGTCGATCAGGTCGGTGCCGAGCCAGTTCTCCAGCGACTGGATACGGCGCGAGAAGGCCGGCTGCGTGACGTGGCGCAGCTGTGCCGACCGGCTGAAGTTATTGGTCTCGACCAGCGAGATGAAGTCTTCCAGCCATTTGGTTTCCATCGTGCCTGCCCGGGTTGCGTTGATGCGCGCATTGTAGCGGTGTCGGGCCGGCGTGGTGGGGCGCGCCAGCCCGCCGGTTCATGCGCCCGGCCCCAGGATGTTGCCGAGCACGGCCGTGAGGGTATCCAGCTGGTCCTGCGGGGCATGCCTGAGCAGTTCCGCGCAGGTCTCGCGGGCGGTCAGCAGCGCGTTGTCGAGCAGGTTGTGGCCGGCGGGCGTGATGGCCGCGAAGCCCACCCGCGCGTCGCGCTCGTCCGCCATGCGCGCCACCAGGCCGGTTTTTTCCATCGGCAGCAGGGTGCGGGTGACGCCGGACGCCGTCAGGCCCTGCCGCTCGGCGAGATCGACGCGGCGCAGCCGGCCGCCCGGCGCTTTCGACAGGTGATGCAGCAGCATGAAGTCGCCGAAAGACAGGCCATGATGGCCGCCCAGGACCGCGTCCAGGCGGCGCACGACTGTGGCTTGCACGCGTGCCAGGCGCAGGCAGAAGTCGAGGGCGGCGGCGGCACGGTCGTCGTCGCGGCGAGTGTCGGGATGTGTATTCATTCCAGTATCCTTGAGTTAAGCTTGAAATGTACTTGAGTACTCAAGTATATGCCAAAGAGTTGCAGCGCGCCATAAAAAACAGCAGGAAGCGAACAGGAGTATCATTCACCCATGAACCAACGCAGATCATTCCTCAAGAAATCGGTGGCCGTCGCGTCCGCATTGAGCATGCCCGCGCTGGCCCGGGCCGCTGTCGCTGCGCCGCACGAACGCATCCTGCGCTTCCATAACACGCACACGGGCGAATCGCTCAAGAGCGTGTTCTGGGCCGAGGGGCAGTTCATTCCGGATGCGCTACAGGACATCAACAAGCTGCTGCGCGACCACCGCAGCAACACGATCGCCACGATCGATCCGGCACTGCTGTTGCTGGTCGAAAAGGTTTCTGCGCAATTCGGCAGCAACAATGTGGTGCACATCATTTCCGGCTACCGCTCGCCGGAAACCAACCGCAAGCTGGCCGCCGCCAGCGGCGGCGTCGCCAGGCACAGCATGCACCTGGAAGGCAAGGCGATCGACTTGCGCATTCCCGGCAAGGATCTGAAGCAGGTGCACAAGGCCGCGCTGGCGCTCAAGTCCGGCGGCGTGGGCTATTACCACGACTCGCAGTTCGTGCACATGGATACGGGGCGGGTGCGGCACTGGTAGTCGAAGGCGCGGCCTGTCGGTCATCCCTTTAAGTTACGCGTTACGCAATACATCGAAAGCGCTTGCATTCACCCCAAAAGCAAAGGGCCGGGGTCAGACCCGCCGGGGTGACGCAGGGGATTCGCGAAGCATGCTTCGCGCCTGCGGAACGGTGCTGGCATGCATGCCAGCATTCCTTTCTGACCCCGGAATTTGCACTTGGGGTAGGCTTACCTAATCAGCAATACGGTCTGCCATCGCTTTTGCCAAGGTTATCGCCGACACCGGTTCCGGCGCATCGTGCGCGTCTCTTCCGATGGTTGTACCTGCTCTTCCGCTGTAGACAAGATGCCCGGCACGGGCATTTTTCTATTTCGCGGTGCCCGCCAGGTATGGATAGGGGTTGATTGGCGTGCCTTCCCACCACTTCTTGTCCGCTTTCAGCTCGAAGATCGCGAAGTGCAGGTGGGGCGCGTTCGGATCCGAATTGCCCGTCACGCCCACGTAGCCGATCATCTGGCCGCGCCGGATGGTGTTGCCTTCCTTGAGTTCCGGCGCATAGCTGTCCAGGTGGGCGTAGTAGTACGCGTATTTTTCCGACGGATCGAACTGGTACACGGTCAGGCCGCCCGGCTTGCTGGTGAACAGCTTGACGATCTTGCCGTCCGCCACCGCGAGTACCGGCGTGCCTTTCGGCGCGGGGATGTCGAGCGCCTGGTGTTGCCGCTCGGTGCCGCGCGGCTGGTTGAACGTGTCGGTGACCTCGCGCGGGCTGACGCCGGCCACGGGCAATAGCAGCGGCCCGATCGACGGCTTCACGTCGATGTCGAAACTGGTGGTTGCCGGGTCGACCGGAGCGGGCGGCTGCACTTCCGGTAAATCCTTGGCCGGCAACGGTACCCCCGCTGGCGGCGTTGCCGGCGTGCCGGCGGCTGGCGCCGGTGCAGGCGCCGCGGCCGGCGGCCCCGCAGGCGCCGGAGCGGGCGCTGGCGCGGGCTCCGTGGCAATGGTCGGCGGCACATCGCGCCCCAGCCACAACACCGCTCCCACCACGCCGAGTACAGCGCCCAACAGCAAGGTCAGCAGCCATTTCATGATGTGCCTCCGTGTTTAGTCTTGCAGGATGACCTCGAAGCCGGCCGACACGACATTGGCCACCTTGGCGGCGTCCCAGTTCGTGAGGCGGATACAGCCGTGCGATTCGGTCTTGCCGATCTTCGACGGCACCGGTGTGCCGTGGATGCCGTAGTGTTCCTTCGACAGGTCGATCCACACCACGCCCACCGGGTTGTTCGGGCCGGGCTTGATCAGCGCCTTGCCTTCGCCGGGCTTGGCATCCCAGAACAGTTTCGGGTTGTAGCGGTAGTCGGGATTGCGGCCGACGCCATTGATCTTCCACGTGCCGACGGGCAGGGGATCGTGCTCGCTGCCCGTACTGGCCGGGAACTGGGCGATGACCTTGCCACTGACATCGAGCAGCGACAGCGTGCGGTCCGATTCGTCGACCACCAGCCTGGCGGCGGCGGGCAGCGGACCGGTCGCGCCCGTATTCGGCACGAGGATCGTTTCACCCGGCCGCAGGAAGTTCTTGCCGGGATTCATTTGCTTGAGCAATTCCGGGCTGGCATGGAAGCGTTCGCCCAGGGCTTCCTCGATCGTTTCATAGTGCAGCGACGCCAGCTTGGCCTTGTCGGCCATCGATTCCGGTACGGGACCGAAGGGGCCCTGCACGTCGACATCCGTGATCGTGTACGTGCCGAGGATCGGCTGGCGGTCGTCCAGCGCATTCCAGGTAGCCTGGTCCATCGTGCCGGTGACCTGCAGGCCGCGCGCCTTCTGGAAGCCGGCGATGGCCTGGCGCATGTTGCTGCCGACCTTGCCGTCGATCTCGCCGGGCGAGAAGTGCGCGCGGTCCAGCAGGACTTGCGCGCGCAGGTCGGCGGGGACCTGGTCCGGCGTAATGGGGGACTGGGCCGCCTGCTGGCCCGCAGGCGGGGGCGCGGACTGGCCCGGCTGGGCTGGCTGCGCAGCCTGGGCGGGCGACGCCGGCTGGGCTGGCGGCACATTTTGGGCATGCGCCAGCGGCGCAGCGAGGAGCAGGGTGAGCATGAGATTTTTCATGGCTCCAGTGTGCCGCGCCGCCGGACGTCGTTCTGTACGGTAGCGTACGCGTGCGCGGGGCAACGCGGCAGTAACGTGTGGCTGGGTCAAAAAAAAGCCGCCGGGCGAACCCGGCGGCTTTCATGTTACTTGACTACGCTGGCGATCAGCGCTCGCCCCACGGACGGCGCGGTGCGTCGGAACGCGGTGCGCTGTCGCGACGGAAACCGCCGCCTTCCTTGCGGGCCGGCGCGCCTTCGCGGCGGAAACCGCCTTCAGGACGGGGTGCGCCGTCGGCACGGAACGGCGTGCCTTCGCTGCGGTAGTGGCTGCTGTCGCGGGCGAAACCGCCTTCACGCGGTGCGCCATCGCGCGGGTACGCCGGCTTCGAGAAGCTGCGCTGGCCCGGCTTGCCGCCACGGCCTTCGCCCGGCTTCCAGCCCGGACGCGCGGCGGAACGCGGTGCCGCGGCCTTCTTCGGCTCGAAACCTTCCACCACGTTCACCGGGATCGACTGCTTGGTGAAGCGTTCGATGCGGCGCACGTTCATGTTTTCCGAGTGGTTCACCAGCGAGATCGCCAGGCCATTGCGGCCGGCGCGGCCGGTGCGGCCGATGCGGTGCACGTAGTCTTCGGCGAACTTCGGCAGGTCGTAGTTGAACACGTGCGTGATCGTCGGCACGTCGATGCCGCGCGCGGCCACGTCGGTGGCGACCAGCACCTTCACGGTGCCGCGGCGCATGCTGTCCAGCGTGCGGTTACGGGCGCCCTGGTGCATGTCGCCATGCAGTGCGGCGGCCGAGAAACCGGCGATGTTCAGGCGGTCGGCGATCGTGTCGGCATCGCGCTTGGTGGCCGTGAACACCACGGCCTGGTCCAGCGTCTCGTCGCGCAGCAGGTGATCGAGCAGGCGGTTCTTGTGCGACAGGTCGTCCACGAAGTGCACGCGCTGCGTGATGTTTTCATGCTTGTTGGCAGCCTGCTTGATCTCGATGGTCATCGGATCCTTGGTGATGCGGCGTGCCATGTTGCCGACCGTGCCTTCCAGCGTGGCCGAGA
Organism: Pseudoduganella albidiflava; assembly: GCF_004322755.1. NCBI lineage: Bacteria > Pseudomonadati > Pseudomonadota > Betaproteobacteria > Burkholderiales > Oxalobacteraceae > Pseudoduganella > Pseudoduganella albidiflava. Next base: position 4,347,570 of record NZ_CP036401.1, on the reverse strand, counting down.
ACAGCATGGTCTGGCGCGTGGCCGGCGTGGCGGCGACGATCTTTTCGATGTCGTCGATGAAGCCCATGTCCAGCATGCGGTCGGCTTCGTCCAGGACCAGGATTTCCAGCTGGGAAAAGTCGATCTTGCCCGATTCCATGTGGTCGATCAGGCGGCCCGGCGTTGCCACGATGATTTCAGGATTGCGCGACAGCAGTTGCATCTGCTTCGGGTAAGGCATGCCGCCCAGGATCGCCACGGCTTTCAGGCGACGCAGGTTGACGGCGTACTTGTCGGTATTGGTGGTGACCTGCAAGGCCAGCTCGCGGGTCGGCGTCAGCACCAGCATCTTCGGCTGGGCTGCCTTGAAACGTGGACGCTCGCCGCGCGCTTGCGCAGCCTGCTTTTCCTGGTTCGGGGTGCGGCCGGTCGCTTCCGCCGGGGCCAGTTCGGCCAGGCGGTGCAGCGAAGGCAGCATGAAGGCCGCGGTCTTGCCGGAACCCGTTTGCGAGGAGACCAGCAGATCCTTGCCGGCCATCGCGGCGGGCAGAGCTTGCTCCTGGACCGGGGTCGGCGTGGTGTAGCCGGAATCGGTCAGGGCTTTGAGGATCGATGCGTGGAGTCCAAGTGCTTCAAAAGTCATGTATATCTTTCGTAAAATTGCGCGTTCCTGCACAAACGCAGAACGCAACATAGCTACGCCAACCGAACGAAATGACTCTATACGACATGAATAGAAATTTCGGCACAAAAGCTTTGCGCCGGGACGGTGTCATGCTGCGCGATTACGCAGCGACACGCTGAGGCGGGGGGCTTTTTATAAGCGTCATCCGGACGATGCACTGGCTGCATTTGACATGCGGCACGGACAGGGAAACCGGGATACGCGAAGGCTTGCGAAGCTGATTAAGGAGCTAAATAAGAGCTAAATGATTCTCGTGTTCTTCTTCTTTGTGCGCATTCTGTTGCAACGCACAAAGAACATCATACCCGATTTCTTTCATTCCTGCACGAATATCTAAATCGTGCGGACGGGTCGGGCAGATGCCGGCGCCCGCGTTGCGGGGGCGCCGTTCAGGACTTGCGGATTACTGGTAATCGCTGGCGTTCAGGCCCATCACGTGCGAGAAGCCGCCGTCGACATAGACGATGTCGCCGGTGATGCCGGACGACAGGTCCGACAGCAGGAAGGCGGCCGTGTTGCCCACTTCCTCGATCGTCACGTTGCGGCGCAGCGGGGCGTGGCTGGCGGCAAAGCCCAGCAGCTTCGAGAAATCCTTGATGCCGGACGCGGCCAGCGTCTTGATCGGGCCGGCCGAGATGCCGTTCGAGCGGATGCCCTTCTGGCCCAGGTTCTCGGCCAGGTAGCGCACCGAGGCTTCCAGCGATGCCTTCGCCAGGCCCATCGTGTTGTAGTACGGGATCGCGCGCATGGCGCCCAGGTAGGACAGCGTCAGCACCGACGAGCCTTCCTTCAGCAGCGGCAGGGCGGCTTTCACCATGGCCGGGAAGCTGTAGGCGGAGATGTCATGGGCAATGCGGAAGTTCTCGCGCGAAAAGCCGTCGAGGAATTCGCCGGCGATCGCCTCGCGCGGCGCGAAGCCGATCGCGTGCACGAAGCCATCCAGGCTTTCCCAGCTCTGGCCCAGGTCGCGGAACAATGCCTCGATCTGCTCATCGCTGGCGACGTCGCAATCGAACACCAGTTTGCTGCCGAACTCGGCGGCGAAGTCGGTGATGCGGTCCTTGAAGCGTTCGCCGACATAGGTGAAGGCCAGCTCGGCGCCTTCGCGGTGGCAGGCCTGCGCGATGCCGTAGGCGATCGAGCGGTTGGACAGCAAGCCGGTGATGAGGATTTTTTTGCCTTGCAAGAAAGCCATGATTACTCCAATTGCCTGTTGCGCGCAGCCGGCGCAAGCATGGGTTGTTATTCTAGTTGGTGACGGACCAATCGATGACGGGTACGCATTACCGCAAGATCGAGATTGTATGGCTTGGGGGCGGCGGCTGCAAGCTTGGCGGAATGCTACGGCGCGCGCGGCCGCGGCGTGGTTCGGCGTGAATTCGCCGCGAAAACGGCAAAGGCTGCGGGGACATGGGTCGCGCAGCCTCGGTGGGGGTGAAGGGCGGCCCGGCCGGCCGCGCTCCTGGTGATCAGTTGCGGCGTTTCTTGCCGGCCTGCTCGCGCGAGACGCGTGCCTTCACCAGCTTGATGCGCGACTTGGACTTGTTGCCCGATGCCTTCGCCTTGCGGTAATTGCTGCGCTTGGCCATCGCTTCCTCGGCCACGTTGACGGTGGCGTTGTCGGCGATCTCGACCGGGATGTCGAGGTGCGCGCTGGTGGAGATCTTCGGTACCAGGATCGTCGAGCCGGCCGTCAGCACGCCGCGCGACGGCAGGTTGTTGGCCTTGCGGATCACGTCCGGCGTGGTGCGGAATTTCGATGCCAGCGAAGCGATGCTTTCACGCGCGCTGCTGACGCGGTGCGTGGTCCAGGTGGACAGCGCCTGGCCCCACTGCGCCAGGTTCAGGTGGAACTTTTCCGCGTTTTCCTTCGGCAGCAGGATCTGGGTCTGCTCGCCGCCGGTGATCACCGGGCGCTTGAACTGGGGATTGAGGGCCTTGAACTCGTCCACCGACAATTCGGCCAGCTGGGCGGCGATGGCCAGGTCGATATCGCTGGTCTTGTCGACGGCGGTGAAGTACGGCTCGTTGCGGATCAGGGGCAGCGACAGGCCGAAGCGGGCCGGGTTGGCCACGATATTCTTCACGGCCTGCAGCTTGGGCACGTAATTGCGGGTTTCCGCCGGCATCAGGTGGGACAGGCTGTCGAAGTCGATCGGCTTGCCGGCCGCGCGGTTTTTCGCGATGGCCTTCTGCACCGAGCCTTCGCCCCAGTTGTATGCCGCCAGCGCCAGTTGCCAGTCGCCGAACATGTCGTACAGCTTTTGCAGGTAGGTCAGCGCGGCATCGGTGGAGGCCAGCACCGAGCGGCGGTCATCCTTGAAGGCGTTCTGCTTCAGGTTGAAGTCGCGGCCGGTGCCGGGCATGAACTGCCACATGCCGCCGGCGTTCGCGCTCGACACGGCCACCGGGTTGAAGGCCGATTCGATGAACGGCAGCAAGGCCAGTTCGGTCGGCATGTTGCGCTTCTCCAGTTCCGTCACCACGTGGAACAGGTACAGCGATGCGCGCGCGGACGTGCGGGCCATGTGGTCCGGGCGTTCGGCGTACCAGCTGGCGTGCTTCGACACCAGGGAGTTGTTCAGGTCGGGGATTGAAAAGCCGGTGCGGATGCGGTTCCACACATCCGTTTCCCGGAACGGGTCTTCGGAAGGGGCTTTGACGGTATGGGAAGGAGTAGCGAGGTTCGGTGCAGGGGCCTTGGCGGCGGCGGTCAGGGGCATCAGCGGGAGACTGTCGGCGGCGTCGGCTGCCTGGGTCATCGCCGGTGCCGCGGCAAGGATCGCTGCCAGCAGGGGAATGTACTTAATTCGCATAGTGCTCCATTGTGTTGTCGTCAGGTTAACCAGGGCAAGCCCAGGGGCGGGACGGACTACCAATTTAAAGGCCGAGTTTAAGGAGGTTGTCAGGTCGCCGTCAAGCAATATGTCGGCGCCGTTACAAAAAACTTGAGCTACGGCATCGAGAAAAATAATGGCAAGATCCCTGTGGATCACATCAAAATGGAAGCAAATGGCGTAAACGTCATCCGGTGCGTACAATGTCGGACCGGTATTTCACACCCAGGAAGTTTATTATGAGCAATGCCAGCAGCAATGGCGGCAGCCAGCCCGCCGTGGACCACGCGAGCGCCATCGCGGCAACCGAGCAGTGGCTGGAAAAAGCCGTGATCGGGCTGAACCTGTGCCCCTTCGCCAAGGCCGTCCACGTCAAGAAGCAGATCCGCTACGTGGTGTCCGATGCCACCACGCCCGAGGAGCTGCTGGAAACCCTGATGGATGAGCTGCAAACGCTGTCCGACACGCCTGCCGAGCAAGTCGACACCACGCTGATCATCCATCCCCATGTATTGAATAACTTCGAAGACTACAACGAGTTCCTCGACGTGGCCGATGCCGCGCTCGAAGACATGGGCCTGGTCGGCGAGTTGCAGGTGGCGAGCTTCCACCCCGACTACCAGTTTGCCGACACGGACCGGAACGACATCGGCAATTACACGAACCGTTCGCCATACCCCACGCTGCACCTGCTGCGCGAAGACAGCGTGGAGCGCGCCGTCGAAGCCTTCCCCGAAGCGGAAGCCATTTTCGAAAAGAATATCGAGACGATGGAAAACCTGGGCCATGAAGGCTGGGACAAGCTGTTCCCCCGGGAAAAGCAATGACGGACGAGAAACTTCCCGAGCGCCCGGATACGCCGTGCGTGGCCGTGTGCTCGACCACCTTCGACGATGTATGCCGCGGCTGCGGACGCACGTATATCGAGGTGGCGCACTGGGTATCGATGTCGGCCGAGCAAAAGGAACTGGTGTGGCAGCGCATCCTCGCGCAGGGCTATCCGCGGCGGAATGGCTGACATCGCGCGGATGAAGACTGGTGACGGGGCGAATGCCATTATGTTAAGCGTTACCGCGCACATTGATTGCGCATACAGTTACCCCAACTGCGAAGAGCCGGGGTCAGACCCGCCGGGTCTGACCCCAGAATTTGCACTTGGGGCTTATATGTGCGGCATTGGTAACAGGCAGCTTGGCAAACCGAACATTGCAAATCAAATGGTGCCTGTCACCGTTTTTCGGCCGCGCGCTATTGCGGGATCGTGCCGATGAAATCCTTCTTGCCGATCTCGATGCCGTTGTGCCGCAGGATGTCGTAGGCGGTGGTGGCGTGGAAGAAGAAGTGCGGCAGGGCGTAGTGCATCAGGTAAGCCTGGCCGGTGAAGTGGCGCGTCTTTTCGCCGCTGCCGGTGGTGATGGCGCGCTCGGCACTCACTTCGATCTCGTGGCGCGGCAGGCTGTCCAGGAAGGTCAGCGTTTTCTTGATGCGCAGCTTCAGGTCGGCAAAACTCTTTTCCGTGTCTTCATAGGACGGCACTTCCTGGCCGGCCAGCCGGGCGCCGGCGCCCTTGGCGAAATCGGCGGCGATCTGGATTTGCCGGGTGAATGGCAGCATGTCCGGGAACAGCCGGTACTGCAGCAGGGCGTTCGGGTCGATGCGCGTGGCTTCGACATGCCGGTCGGCCTTGTCGAGGATGTCGAGCAGGCTGTTCAGGATCTGCTGAAACACCGGCACCGAGGCGGAATACATTGAAAAACTCATGGCAACTCCTGTCGTTAATCCCGTTTTGGAGTGGGCATCATAACAAGTTCGCCAACGTTGCAACGTTTGCGTTGTCAGCACGCTTCGTTACTGAACGGCATTCGTGACTTGCTTATCGCTTTGCAGCATAATTGCACCACGATAATTATGCACTGTGCAAGATGCTCCTGATTTTCCAGCCAGACCTGTCTGCATGACCAAGCCGCCGACCAGCGGCTTGCGTGCCTGGCTCGGCGCGCTCTACGGCCAATCGCTCTACGGTTCCCTGCTGCTCGTCGTCCTGGGCGGGCTGATCGTGCCGGCCATCGTCGGCAGCTACCTGATGGTGGGGGTGCGCGAACAGCAGTCGGCGCGCACCGCGCTGGATGAAGCGCTGCAGCGCAATGCGGATATCCTGGCGCTGGGCATGCAGGAAGCGCTGTGGAACATGAACGCCGAATCGGCGCAGTCGCTGGTGCAGTCGGTGATGCGCGACCGCTCCGTGGTGCAGGTGCAGGTCACCGGCCAGGCCGAAACCCAGTTCATCCACGAGAAATCGCCGGCGCGGCCGCTGGGCAACGTGGTGCGCGCCGAGCGCGACGTGACGGTGCGCGGCGAACGGATCGGCCACGTGATGGTGGAGATGGACGATGCGCGCAGCCGCCAGGAACTGCAGGACAAGCGCCGCTCCTACATCTTCGTGCTGGCCGCGCAGCTCACCGTGTCGCTGCTGCTGATCGTGCTGTTCCTGAACAAGCGGGTGATCGCGCCGTTGCGCCGCCTGATGCGCGTTTCCGACCGCCTGGCGCAGGGCGACTTCGATACCCCGCTGGAAGTGCGCGGCAACGACGAACTGGGCCGCCTCGGCGCACGGCTGGAGCAGACCCGCGAAGCGCTGCGCCGGCTGTTCGAGGATGTCCGCCAGCGCGAGGAACGCTTCCGCACCATCGTGACGCAGGTGCCGGGCGCCGTGTTCCGCTACCGGCCGGACGGGCCGATCGAATTCGTCAGCGACGCCATCGAATCGATCTCCGGCTATACCGCCGCCCAGCTGATGCGCGGCACTACGCATTCCTGGGTCAACCTGATCACGCCGGAAGACCGCCGCATGCAGCGCCGCGCGCTGAAGAGCGCGATCGAGGAAGGGCGCGCGTATGAGACCGAGTACCGCATCGTCGACGCCAGCGGCGTCGAGCGCTGGGTGCTGGAAACCGGCCAGCCGCAGGTGTCGCCCGACGGCGGCGCGCCGTGGGTCGATGGCATCCTGTCCGATATCAGCGAGCGCAAGCACAACGAGATGCGCATCGAAGCGCTGCTCGCCGAGCAGGGCGCGATCCTGGACAACGTGATGTTCGGCGTGATGTTCGTACGCCACCGCACCATCCTGTCGGTGAACCGCCGTTGCGAGGAACTGTTCGGCTACGAGCCGGGCGACATGGTGGGCAAGTCGACCGCCATCGTGTTCCCCACCGCCTTCGATTTCGAAGCGGCCGGCGCGCGCCAGTACCCCACGCTGGGCCAGGGCGAGTACTTCAGCGAGGAGCGCAGCTACCGCCGGCGCGACGGCACGCTGTTCTGGTGCATGGTCAGCGGCTGCGCGATCGACCAGAACCGCCCGAACGACGGCAGCATCTGGGTATATGCCGATATCACGGCGCGCAAGGAGGCCGAAGAGAAGCTGCGCCTGTCGGCCACCGTGCTCGAACATATCGCCGATGGCGTGATGGTGATCGACCGCGATGGCCGCATCGTCGCCGTCAATCCCGCGTTCACGCAGGTCACCGGCTTTACCGAGGCCGAGGCGCTGGGCCGCGACCTGAGCCTGACCCGGTCGGCGCGCCACGACGCGGCATTCCACCAGCAGCTGTGGGCGGAACTGGTCGACACCGGCTGCTGGCAGGGCGAGCTGTGGGCGCTGCGCAAGGGTGGAGAGCAATTCCTGCAATCGCTGACCATCACCGCGGTGCGCGACGCGCAGGGCGTGACCACGCATTACGCGGGCGTGTTCAGCGATATCACGCTGGTCAAGGAAAACGAGGAAAAGCTCGACCACCTGGCCCACCACGATTCGCTGACCGAACTGCCGAACCGGCTGCTGTTCAACGACCGGCTGCAGCACGCCCTCGACCGGGCGCAACGCTCGGCCGAGCAGCTGGCGCTGCTGTTCATCGACCTGGACCGCTTCAAGAACGTCAACGACACGCTGGGCCACCACATCGGCGACGAATTGCTCAAGCAGGTGGCCGCGGCGCTGTCGGACCGCCTGCGCGACGGCGACACGCTGGCGCGACTGGGCGGCGATGAATTCGTGGTGCTGCTCGAAGGGATCGCCGGCGAGTACGCCGTCACCCTGGTGGCGGAAAAGCTGGTGGCGATGTTCGAGCAGCCGTTCCTGGTGGCGGGCCATGAGCTGTTCGTCACGTGCAGCATCGGCATCAGCCTGTATCCGCACGACGGCACCGACCGGAATGTGCTGATCAGGAATGCCGACGTGGCGATGTACCAGGCCAAGGCGCGCGGCCGCAACGGCTACCGCTTCTATGCGCCGTCGATGACGGGCGAGGGCGTCGAGCGCCTGCGCCTGGAAACCTGGCTGCGCCGCTCGCTGGAAAAGGACGAGATGTTCCTGAACTACCAGCCGCAGGTGGAAATCGACACCGGCCGGCTGATCGGCGTGGAAGCACTGGTGCGCTGGAACCATCCGGAACTGGGCCTGGTGCCGCCGGTGCGCTTCATTCCCCTCGCCGAGGATTCCGGCTTCATCAGCCAGCTGGGCGAGTGGGTGCTGGCGCAGGCCTGCCGGCAGATGGTGCGCTGGGAAGCGGCCGGCCTGGTGGTGCCGAAGATCGCCGTCAACCTGTCGGTGCGCCAGTTCGAGCGGGGCACGATCGTGCGCACCGTCGGCGACATCCTGCGTGAAACGGGCCTGGCGCCGCACCGGCTGCAGCTGGAAGTGACGGAGTCGCTGATCATGAACACGGGCGACGCGCTGCAGTACATCAATGGCCTGCACGCGCTCGGCGTGAGCCTGGCGATCGACGACTTCGGCACCGGCTATTCGTCGCTGGCGTACCTGAAGCAGATGCCCGTGCAGACGCTGAAGATCGACCGCTCGTTCATCAAGGATATCCACGAGGATGCCAACGACGAGGCGATCGCGATCGCCATCATCCAGCTCGGCAAGAGCATGAACCTGTCGGTGATCGCCGAAGGCGTCGAGACGGACGAGCAGGCCGCCTTCCTGCTGCGCCACGGCTGCAAGCAGGCGCAGGGTTATTTCTACAGCCGCCCGGTGATGCCGGACGACCTGCTGCACCGCTGGCTGCCCTAGCGAACCGCAGATTCATTCATGGCGGCAGGCTCCCGCGCGGCGGCAAGCCAGAACAGCAGCGCCGCGACACTGACGCCGGCGCCGAGCAGGCACACCAGCCGCCAGCCGCCGGCCGCATGCGCGGCGGTGGCGGCCAGCGCGCCGGCGCCGCTGCCGGCCGCATAGAACAGCATGTAGCAGCCGATCATCCGGCTGGGCGCCACGCCGGTGCGCAGGATCAGGCTCTGGTTGGTCACGTGCAGCGCCTGCACCGCCAGGTCGAGCGCGACGATGCCGGCAGCCAGCGCCACCAGCGATGCGGGCGTGAAGGCCAGCGGCAGCCATGCCGCGCACAGCAGCAAGAGCGCCGCTCCGGTGGTGCGGTCGCCGTGGCCGCGATCGGCCAGGCGGCCCGCGCGCATCGCGCCCAGCGCACCGATCAATCCCACCAGCCCGAACGCGCCGATCGCGGTGTGGGGCAGCGCGTGGGGCGGGCCGGCCAGTTCCAGTGCCAGGGCGCTCCAGAAAATGTTGAACACCGCGAACATCAGCAGGGCGATGATGCCGCGCTGGCGCAGGACCCGGTCGCTGCGCAACAGCGCCGCCATCGAGCCGATCAGCTGCCGGTATGGCAATGGCCGGGATGGCGGCGGCACGGCCGGCAGCGCGCGCCACAGCACGGCGGCCAGCAGCACCGTCGCCGCGGAGGATACCGCATACACGGTGCGCCAGCCCGCCAGGTCGGCGATCGCGCCGGCCACCACGCGCGCGCCCAGCAGCCCGAGTACCACGCCACCCTGTACGGCACCGACGACGCGGCCACGCTCCGCGTCCGCCGCGCTGGCCGCCACGCAGGCGATCAGGCCCTGCGTCATGGCCGTGCCCAGCAAGCCCGCCAGCAGCATCGCCGCCAGCAACGGCCCGGTGCGCTGCGCCGCCCAGATACCGGCCAGCGCGAGGGCCAGCGCGCCGAGTTGCGCCATCAGCAGGCGGCGCCGGTCGAAGCGGTCGCCCAGCGGCACGAGGAACAGCAGCGCGAGCACGCTGCCGGCCTGCGTGGCCGTGACGATGGCGCCGGCCGCCGCGCGGTCGAGCGCCAGGTCGGCGGCGATCAGGTCGAGCAGCGGTTGCGCGTAGTAGACATTGGCGACGCACAGGGCGGCCGACGCCGCGAGCAGCGCCAGGCGGGCGGTGGAAAAAGACATGGCATCTCCAAAGTAGTTGCAAAACAAAACTGGTTGAAGCGTACGCGTTGTAGTTTTAAAATGCAACCACTGGAGGGGTGGAATGGCGAGGAAGCACAATGAGCGGGCGGAGCCGTGCCCGGTGGCACGCGGCGTGGACCTGGTCGGCGACCGGTGGGCATTGCTGATCGTGCGGGACGCGTTCGACGGCGTGCGCCGCTTCGGCGATTTCCAGCGCGGCCTCGGCGTGGCGCGCAATATCCTGGCCGACCGGCTGCGCACGCTGGTGGAGGAAGGTATCCTCGCCAGCCAGCCGGCATCGGATGGTTCGGCATACCAGGAATATGTGCTGACCGCGAAGGGCCAGGACCTGTTTCCCGTGATCGTCGCACTGCGCCGGTGGGGCGAGCGCCACCTGTTCGCGCCCGGCGAGCCCCATTCCGTGCTGGTGCGTCGCGATACCGGCGCGCCGGTGGGGGAGCTGGCACTGCGCACGGCGGACGGCGTGGCATTGTCGGCGACCGAGACGTATGTCAGGAAAGTGGCGCCCGGGGCGTGAAGCCGGCGGAACACGCCTGCTCATGCGCGGCGCTTGCCTAGACAGCGCGTGCGGCAAGGCAGCGTGTGTCGAATTTCTTTACATCGGCCTCGCGTTTCAGCGATAGGTCTTTGAAATCAATCAACCTGAAATGCTGGCATGCGTGTTGCTCGTTCTTTCCCTTGTCCAATCTCAAGGGGGATCCCATGCAAGTCTTCGCCATACTGTCCCGCGCCGCCCGGCTGCTGGCATTCGCTGCCCTGATCGGCACCTGGGCCGGCACTGCCCAGGCGTCCGTGATCTGGACACTGAACAATTTCAACTTTACGGATGGTGCCACGGCCTCGGGGACGTTCACCTGGGAGGAGACCACAAACCGGGTCACCGCCTGGAACATCGCCACGACGACGGGCCTGTTCTTCGGGAATTCCTACACCAGCGACGATCCCGAAGGACTGACGACGGTCGACACGAATTTTCAGATGATCACCTTCTGGACAGGCAACTGGAACCTGCGCCTGGGCCTTGCCAGCCTGGATGCGCTCGACACGCCGGCGGCGCACCAGGAACTGTTTTCGCAGGAACCGCTCTTTACCGGACAGCACGGCTACCTCGAGTGCGCGAACTGTGCGCCTTACCGCTTCGGCGAGGCGGGCGCCTGGCTGTCGGCCGCCGTGGTGCAGGTTCCCGAACCGTCCGCGCTGGCGTTGAGCGCCCTGGCGCTGTGCATCATGGTGGCGGTGCGTCGCAGGAGGTCATGACGGAAAGCGGCAGTGCCTCGGCCGGAGCCGGCCGCGGGTGCCGGCTGGTGCCCGGCAGGCAATGCGTCGCGCCCGGGAGGCACTGCGTCAGCCGGTGCCCATCAGCTGGCGCAGGTTGCAGGTCTTCTGCCACTGGCGGCGCTCGGCGGTGCTGCCGGCCTGGCGGTCCAGTTCCGCGTCGCTGGTGGCGGCGATCGTGTCGATCAGCCGGCTGGCCACGTTCGGGTCGGGCAGCATCGTGCCGAAAAACGCCACCGTTTCATGGTGCTGGATCAGCAGGGTAGGGAAGTTTTCCACATCGAGGTCGCCCACCAGGTCGGCGTGGTCTTCGATGTCGACCCACAGGAAATATTTTCCGGGATGGCGCGCGGCCAGTTCCTCGAAGGCGGCGCGGTAGCTGGAGCAGGTGCCGCACCAGGCGGCGCACAGGCAGGCCACGACCAGGCGGTCCTGCGCCAGCGCGGCGGCCACCTCGGCGCGGTTGTCGGCGTATAGGGTTGTGCTGTGCATGGCCGCATTGTACAGCGTCGGCCGGGCGGCTGCCGTGCCTGCGATGGCTGGGCCGCCGCCGCCGCGCAAGGTAAAATACTGCCCATGTCCAAGTCTTCCCCTACCATCCTTGCCCTTGAAACATCCTCCGAACTGGCTTCCTGCGCGCTGCTGCACGGCGGCCGCCTGAGCTCGCGCAGCTCGGACGGCGTGCGCACGCACTCGGCCTCGCTGCTGCCCATGGTGCAGGAATTATTGGCCGAGGCAGGCATCGCCCTGGCCGATTGCGACGCGATCGCCTATGGCGCCGGGCCCGGTTCGTTTACCGGTGTGCGCACCGCCTGCGGCATTGCCCAGGGCCTCGGCTTCGGCGCCGGCCTGCCGGTGGTGCCGGTGGTGACGCTCGACGCCATGGCGCTGGCCTGCCACGAGCGCCACGGCGCCGCCGAAGTGCTGGCGGTGCTCGATGCGCGGATGAACGAGGTGTACTGGGCGCAATACCGGTTCGGCGACGCGCTGCCTGGCGCCGCGGGCACGCGGTTGCCTGTGCCTGTCGTGCCGGCCACGTTGTCGGCCCCGGCGGGCGTGGCGCCGCACGGTGCGCCGCTTGCCTGCGGCAATGGTTTCACGGCATATCCGGAAGCCTTCGCCGGCCGGCCGTTCGCCGCCGGTGCCGATACGGCCGTGCTGCCGCACGCGGAACAGGTGGCCCGCCTGGGTGCCGCGGCCTTCGTGGCCGGGCAGGGCATGCCGGCCGCCGAAGCGCAGCCGCTTTACCTGCGCAACAAGGTGGCGTACACGAAGGCCGAGCGCGCGGTCATGAACGAGGCGCCGGGCGGGGTGAAGGCATGACGCGGCAGCCCACCTGGGACCTGGCACGGCTGGTCTACGAACCGATGCGGCAGGCCGACCTCGACGAGGTGGTGGCGCTCGAGCACGACGTGTACCCGCATCCGTGGACGCGCACCAATTTCGCCGATTCGCTGAAGAACGGCTACCACGCGTGGGTGCTGCGCGACCCGCTGCGCGAACTGATCGGCTACTTCCTCGTGATGGCCGTCGTCGACGAGGCGCACCTGCTGAACGTGGCGGTGGCCGCGCGCTGGCAGGGCAAGGGCCTGGGGCGCTTCCTGCTGAACCAGTCCGCCGCCTGCGCGCGCGGCCTCGGCATGGAATCGATGCTGCTGGAGGTGCGCCCGTCGAACGTGCGCGCGCTCGACATCTACCGCCGTTACGGCTTCGCCGAGATCGGCCGCAGGAAGGGATATTACCCGGCCGCCGACGGCAAGCGCGAGGATGCCATCGTGATGCGGATCGTGCTATGAGCCTGACACAGCGCAGCAGCGCATTCCTGCAGGAGATGGGCGTCGGGCCGCGCTGGCTGTTGCGCGACCGCGTGCATGGGGTTGCCGAAGCAGTGGCCGAAGCCGTGGCCGAAGCGGCGCCGGTGCCGGCCATCGAGGAACAGCCGGCAGCCGTCGAAGCGCCGGTCGCTGCCATCCCGTTCGCTCATGAACCGGCCGCGCCCGCGCCGGTGGTCCCTGAAACGGTGGCCCGTGCGGATACCACGCCTGCCGCCGTCGCGCCGGCCGTACCGGATTCGCCGCCGCCGCGCCCGGCCGCGCCGCCCGCCGCAACGAGCGACGACGATACCGCCTGGTTCGACAACGCGCCGGCACCGCCGCCGAAAGCGCCCACGCTGAAGCAGCCGGCGCCGCCGCGCGCGAAGGCCGAGGCGCCGCAAAGCGGAGAAGACACCTCGTGGTTCGATGCCGTGCCGGCCGTACCGGTACAGCGTGCGCCCCAGCGCGGCGCCGCCACCGACGAGGAAATCGCCGCGATGGACTGGCCGGAACTGCAGGCCGCCGTGCGCGGTTGCACGCGCTGCCGGCTGTGCGAGACGCGCCGCGCAGCCGTGCCGGGCCATGGCGACGAACGCGCGCGCTGGCTCGTGCTGGGCCTCGCACCCACGCCCGCCGACGAGAAGGCGGAGCAGCCGTTCGCCGGGCCGCCTGGCCAGCTGCTGCACAACATGCTGCGCGCGGTGGACCTGTCGGTGGCGCGGGGCGCCTATGCGACCACGCTGGTGAAATGCCGCCCGGTGGCGGATGATGGCGCCGACCGCCTTCCCGCGGCCGACGAACTGGCCGCCTGCCGCCCGTACCTGCAGCGCGAGCTGGCGCTGACGGGCGCGGGCCTGGCGCTCACCCTGGGTGGCGTGACGGCCAAGGGCCTGCTCGGCATGGCCGCGCGCGGCAAGGTGCTGCGCTACGACCACCCGGGTGGCGAACTGCCTGTCGTCGCCACGTTCCATCCGGCCGACCTGCTGAAGAAGCCGGAAGACAAGGCCAGGGCGTGGGCCGACCTGTGCCTGGCGCGTTCCGCCCATGCCGGCCGCCGCTGAGTCCGCCAAAGGAGCGACGTACCAGGCGCGCTTCGAGCGCCGCTGGCGGCACCTGACGCGCCCGCACGTGCGGGCGCTGGCGTGGCTGCTCGACGCCCCCGACCTGCTGGACGCGAACGCGCCGTACTGGCACGGCCGCATCGCCGCGCCCGGGCCGGTCGCGCCGGAAGTCGAGGCCTGGCTGGCGGCCCTCGAAGCCGACCCCGCGCCGCTCGAGGCGGCGCTGGGCGGCCGCTTCTATTCCCGCCTTGGCCTGTATGCCGAAAAGCTGATGGCCTTTTATTTTGCGCAGCGGGGCACGCTGGCCGCGCACGGCCTGCAGGTGCGCACCAACCATCACGGCATCAAGGGCAACGGCGGCAAGGAAACGGTGGGCGAGTTCGATTTCCTGCTCGACGAAGCTGGCGGCGGCCTGCGCCACATCGAGTTCGCCACCAAGTTCTACCTGCTGGACAGCGACGTGGCCACCACCGACTTCGACCTGCTGGTGGGCCCGAACCTGGGCGACACGCTGGGACGCAAGATGCGCAAGATCTTCGACCAGCAGCTCGCGCTGGCGCAGCATCCGGCCGCGCAGCAGGTGCTGCCGCGGCCGGTGACGGCGGCCCAGGCGCTCGTCAAGGGCTGGCTGTTCTATCCACCCGGAGCGGTGGATGGCGAGGTACCCGTCATCCCCGGCATCACGGCCGATCATTGCCGGGGACGCTGGCTCACGCTGGCCGGCCTTGCCGGCGAAGCGGGGCATGCGCAGGAACGCTTCGTGGTGATGCCGCGCCTGCAGTGGCTGGCGCCGCTGAAGGCGCGCGTCGGCGATGCGCTGCCGGCGGTGCCTGCACCCTTGGCGCGAGGCGAGCTGGCGGTGCTGCTGGCGACGAAGTTCGAGGCGGACGCGTCACCGGTAATGGTGGCAACGATCCGCGAGGAGGATGGCTGGCTGCTGGAGGAGTCGCGCGCGTTCGTGGTGCGCGACGACTGGCCGGCGCGGGCCGCGATCAGGCGGCAGACGGGGCAGAAACCCGGGTAGAAGCCGGGGTAGAAGCGGGGGGCTTAGGGTACAGGTGCCGGGCATCTTCTTTCGGCCGCTTCATCCGGGGAAAATGCCCGGGGCCCGTCATTTCCAGGATGCGCGCGAAAACCGGTGTCCGACAATTTTTCCGCAGGCGGAAAAAATGTCCGACACCAGGCCGGTTGCGGCATGGCCGCGGTCAGTGTTTGTGCTCGCCGATCAGCGCCAGCGAATCGTGCTCGCGCTGGTTGGCCACGTGCAGCCGCTTGATGGCGATCATGGTCCCCGACAGGAACAGGCCGAACAGCACGATGATCGTGTTCAGTGCCAGGTCCATGCGCAGCATCAGCGAATACATGGCCAGCATGGTCAGGATCGACAGGTTCTCGTTGAAGTTCTGCACGGCGATCGAGTGCCCGGCACTCATCAGCACGTGGCCGCGGTGCTGCAGCAGGGCGTTCATGGGCACCACGAAGAAGCCGGCCAGGCCGCCCACCAGGATCAGCAGCGGGTAAGCCAGCCACGGCGTGTGGATGAAGGCCATCGTCATCACGATGAAGCCCATGGCGATGCCGAGCGGGATCACGGAGAGCGACTGGCGCAGCGAAATCATCCTGGCCGACATGATCGCGCCCACCGTCACGCCCAGTCCCACCAGGCCGACCATCGTGGTGGCCTTTTCATAACTCATGCCCATCGACTGCTTGGCCCATTCCAGCACGATGAACTGCAAGGTGGCACCGGTGCCCCAGAACAGCGTGGTCACCGCCAGCGAAATCTGGCCCAGCTTGTCGCGCCACAGGATCATGCAGCAGTTGGCGAAGTCCTCGATCAGGCGCACCGGATTGCGTTCCTGGTGCGGGTACACGCAGCCGGTCAGCGGAATGCGCAGGTTGAACAGCGCGGCGCAGATATACAGGATGCCGACGATCATCAGCGCGCCATAGGCGGGATTGTTCATGCCGATGTCCCAGCCCACCATGATCGACTCGGCGCGGTCGCTGACCAGGGCACCGCCCATCACGGTGCCGAGGATGATCGAGGAAATCGTCAGGCCTTCGATCCAGCCATTGGCGGCCACCAGCTTTTCCGGCGGCAGCAGCTCGGTCAGGATGCCGTACTTGGCGGGCGAATAGATGGCGGCGCCGATGCCCACGATCGCATAGGCGGCCAGCGGATGCACTTCATAGAACAGCAATGCGCAGCCGAAGATCTTGACCAGGTTCGCGATGAACATGACCCGGCCTTTCGGCAATGCGTCGGCGAAGGCGCCCACGAATGCGGCCAGCAGCACATAGAACAGCACGAAGAGGAACTTCAGCAGCGGCGTGATCCATGCCGGCGACTTCATCGTGATCAGCAGGTCGATCGCGACGAACAGCAACGCATTGTCCGCCAGCGACGAAAAGAACTGCGCCGCCATGATGGTGTAGAAACCACGATTCATTGTGGAAGGGCCTTAAAACCGATATCGGCTTGCTTTATACCATGAAAGATATGCTTTCCAAAGAAAACGGCAGGGCAATCTGAATGGTCGTTCGATTACCGGGAAGCCGCCTGCGCATTGGGCTGGCGCGGCCGCCGGGCACGCCGGTCTTAAGCTCCGCCTAAGGGAGGGTGTGCGGTAAAATGCCCGCTTCACTTTCTGACGCGAATGCGCCCACTCCGCCATGCCAAGGCCGATCGTTGCCACCATCCACGTCGCTGCGATGCAGCATAACCTGGCCCGCGCCCGTGCCTGCGCGCCCGCCGCGAAGGCTTGGGCCGTGGTCAAGGCGAATGCCTACGGCCATGGCCTGCAGCGCGCGCTGCGCGGCTTCGCCGATGCCGACGGCATGGCGCTGATCGAGTTCGATAACGCGGTGCGCCTGCGCGAGATGGGCTGGAGCAAGCCGGTGCTGCTGCTCGAAGGCTGGTTCGACGCGGCCGACCTGCATGCGATGGCGGAGCATGGCTTGAACGGCACGGCCCATTGCATGGAGCAGATCGCGCTGCTGGAACGCACGCCGCTGGCCCGGCCGGTCGACGTGCACCTGAAAATGAACACCGGCATGAACCGCCTGGGTTTCCAGCCCGGCGAGTTCGCCGCCGCGCATGCGCGGCTGCGCGCCATCCCGCACGTGGGCCGCATCACGCTGATGACGCACTTCGCCAACGCCGATGAAGCGGCGCACGAGTGCCTGCCGATCCGCGAGCAGATCCGCCGTTTCGAGGCGGGGGCGGCGGGGCTGGATGCGCCGCGCAGCCTGGCCAATTCGGCCGGCGTGCTGCGCATGCCGGAGTTGCGCGAGGAACTGGTCAGCGACTGGATCCGTCCCGGCATCATGCTGTATGGCGGCACGCCGGGTGGCGGCAGCGCGGCGGACTACGGCTTGCGGCCGGCGATGACGCTGGCAAGTGAACTGATCGGCATCCAGCACATCGCGGCGGGCGATTTCGTCGGCTACGGCAGCCGCTTCGAAGCGGACCGCGACATGCGCATCGGCACCGTGGCGTGCGGCTATGCCGACGGCTATCCGCGCCATGCGCCGACCGGCACGCCGGTGCTGGTGGATGGCTTCCGGACCCGTACGGTGGGCCGCGTGTCGATGGACATGATGGCGGTCGACCTGACCGGCATCGACCAGGCGCGCGTGGGCAGCCGCGTGGTGCTGTGGGGCGAGGACCTGCCGATCGACGATGTCGCCGCGTCGGCCGGCACGATCGGCTATGAACTGATGTGCGCCGTGGCGCCGCGCGTGCAGGTGAAGGAAGACTGATGGCCAAGGCAAAGACCCAATACGTGTGCAGCGAATGCGGCGGCACGAGCAGCAAGTGGACCGGCCAGTGCCCGGCCTGCCGGCAATGGAACACGATGGTGGAATCGGTGATCGAGACCGGCGGCGTGAACCGCATGTCGCAATCGCACCAGGCCCTGGCGCAGACCGCGCCGGTGCTGTCGCTCAGCGAGATCGAAGCGCTCGACGTGCCGCGCTTCGGCACCGGCATCGAGGAATTCGACCGCGTGCTGGGCGGCGGCCTGGTGGCCGGCGGCGTGGTGCTGATCGGCGGCGACCCGGGCATCGGCAAGTCGACGCTGCTGCTGCAGGCCCTGGCCAACCTGTCGCGCGTGAAAAGCGTGCTGTATGTCTCCGGCGAGGAATCGGGCGCGCAGATCGCGCTGCGCGCCAAGCGGCTGGCCATCGATGCCAAGGAATTCAAGCTGCAGGCCGAGATCCAGCTGGAGAAGATCCTGCAAACGCTGGACAGCGTGAAGCCCCAGGTGGCCGTGATCGATTCGATCCAGACCCTGTATTCGGATGCGCTGACCTCCGCGCCCGGCTCGGTGGCGCAGGTGCGCGAGTGCGCGGCGCAGCTCACGCGCGTGGCCAAGCAGACCGGCGTGACGATCATCCTGGTCGGCCACGTCACCAAGGAAGGCGCGCTGGCCGGCCCGCGCGTGCTCGAACACATCGTCGATTCGGTGCTGTACTTCGAGGGCGATACCCACTCCAGCTTCCGGCTGGTGCGGGCCATCAAGAACCGCTTCGGCGCCGTCAACGAGCTGGGTGTGTTCGCGATGACGGAGAAGGGCCTGAAAGGCGTGTCGAATCCTTCCGCGCTGTTCCTGTCCCAGCATGACAACCAGGTGCCCGGTTCATGCGTGATGGTGACGCAGGAAGGCACGCGGCCGCTGCTGGTGGAAATCCAGGCGCTGGTCGATGCGAGCCACCTGCCCAATGCGCGCCGGCTGTCCGTGGGCCTGGAACAGAACCGGCTGGCCATGCTGCTGGCGGTGCTGCACCGGCACGCCGGCATTGCAGCCTTCGACCAGGACGTGTTCATCAACGCGGTCGGCGGCGTGAAGATCACCGAACCGGCGGCCGACCTGGCCGTGCTGCTGGCGATCAATTCGTCGATGCGCAACAAGGCGCTGCCGCGCGGCTTCGTGGTGTTCGGCGAAGTGGGCTTGGCCGGCGAGATCCGCCCGGCGCCGCGCGGCCAGGAGCGGCTGCGCGAGGCGGCCAAGCTGGGCTTCTCGATCGCCATGATCCCCAAGGCCAACGCGCCGAAGCAGCCGATCGAGGGCATGACCATCATCGGCGTGGACCGTATCGACGATGCGTTCAACCGGCTGCGCGAACTGCAATGAAGCCGGAGAGAAGGGCGCAATGACA
This sequence comes from Pseudoduganella albidiflava, assembly GCF_004322755.1. NCBI lineage: Bacteria > Pseudomonadati > Pseudomonadota > Betaproteobacteria > Burkholderiales > Oxalobacteraceae > Pseudoduganella > Pseudoduganella albidiflava. Next base: position 4,328,480 of record NZ_CP036401.1, on the reverse strand, counting down.
CCAATGCAAGATTGGTGCTTGCGCAGTAGAATATGCGGCCGGCCTTGCCGGCCGCCGTCATTTTCAACGAGGAAGAGTAATTGTTAGTCGATCAAAGGCAGGGCGTGCGCAAGATCCTGCGCGTGAGGGCAATGGTGATCATCGATGGCGCCGCGCCGGTTCCCGCGCGCACCTTCGATCTCAGCCTGGGCGGCATGTCCGTGACATCGGGCAGCAAGGTCGAACCGGGCCAGACGGGGCAGGTGGTGTTCGAGATGCTCGTCGATGGCAAGCCGCAGATCATCACGTGCCGCGCCAGGGTCAGCCACTGCATTTTCTCGGGCAACGAGTTCAAGGTGGGCTTCGTGTTCCTGCCGCTGAACGCGGATGCCACGGCCGCGATCACGAAGTTCATGCGCTGATTCGATCCGGTGATTCCGCTACCTTGATGCGATGCGGATGAGTCGTGCCCGTGGCGTGATGGCATTCGGAGCCCCGATTCCCTTCTTGCAGGCTTAACCGGAAGACAACGGGGCATGTCCCGTTCTGTTCGTCTCTTTTGATTCCCGGGTCCGATGGGATCATAATAGTCCGACATCGGAGGTCACCCATGGTTACAAACGCCAGCGCCATCCTCGCCGCCCAGTACGGCACCAACCCGTTCGCGACGGTATTCGGTACCAACCCCGGTACCAGCTCCAGCATCAACTCCGGCACGCTCACCGGCATGACCGGCGGCAGCGCGACGCTGTCGCCGACGGTCGCGGCCCGCGTGCAGCAGGCGCTGGCGGGCCAGCGCGGCAATATCGACTTGCTCAATGCCAACCTGACGAGCACGCAGACCCGCCTGTCCGGACTGGGCCAGCTGCAGAGCGCCCTCGATACCTTCGAGGCGCTGGCCGAGAGCCTGGCGGGTGCCGGGCTGTCGACCGCCGCCTCCACCTCCAGCCGCGGCGTCCTGACGGCCGTCACCAGCGCTGCCGCCAAACCGGGCCGGTATGACGTCGATGTCAGCCAGCTGGCCCAGGGCCAGGTGCTCAACAGCGGCACGCAGCCGACGGCGGGGTCGACGATCGGCAGCGGCATGGCCGCCACCGTCAAGCTCGAATGGGGCACGCTGGGCGAGGAGGGCTTCCAGGCCAGCGCCGGTTCCGCGCGCACGATCACGATCGACAGCAATAACAATACGCTGGATGGCATTGCCGCCGCGCTGAAGGAAGCCGGCGTGAACGCCACCGTGGTGCGTTCCAATGGCGGCTATGCGCTGCAGGTGAACGGCAAGGAAGGCGCCACGCAGACGCTGTCGATCAGCGTCAGCGGCGATGCCGCGCTGGCGGCCGCGATCGGCTTCGATCCCGAACGGCCCCAGGCGGGCGGCATGACGCAGGCGCAGGCCGCGCAGGATGCGATCGTGACCATCTCGGGCAAGGAGTACCGGCGCAGCACCAACACGATCGACGACGCCATCGAAGGCGTGACGATCACGCTGACCGGGAAGGGCGAAACGCGGCTGGCGATTACCCAGGACAGCAGCCAGATCGCGAAGAACGTGGCCGCGTTCGTGGAAGGCTACAACAAGATGTCGGACACGCTGGCCGTACTGCAGGATGGCGCGCTGAGCGGCGACCAGGCACTGTCCCGCGTGTCCTCGCAACTGGGCGCGCTGATGCGGATCGGCGGCGCCGGCGCATCGTCGCAGGCGCTCGCCGATATCGGCCTGTCGCGCGATGCGGACGGCAAGCTGGTGCTGGACGAGATCAAGCTGAAAGCCGCCATCGCCGACGATCCGGAAGCCGTTGCCCGGCTGTTCACCGACGAGGGCACCGGCCTGGCCGACCGCATCGACCAGCGCCTGGGCGCGCTGACGGCCGAGAATGGCCTGATCCGCCGCGCCCAGGACCGCACCACGCGCGACCTCGACCTGCTGACCGACCGGCGCGAGCGGCTGGCGCAGTCGCTGACCGCCCAGGCGCAGGCGCTGGCGCAGATGTACACGATCCAGGAACAGATGGGCGGGACGGGGACGCTGCTCGATCTGCTGGGGTAAGGGCCGGCGGCCGCAGCCCGTGAGCTCGGCCGCTGCGAGTCCCGCAAGTGGCGGGGGCTTTATTGCTGGTGCAAGCCGCGGCCCTGGCTGTTTTTTCTGCGCGATCGTGCCCACAACCCTGCCAGGCCGACGCCGAGCATTGCATACGTGGACGGTTCCGGTACTTGCGGGATGGGAACGTTCCTTATCTCGGTTTGCACATAGGCGAGCGAGTTAAAGACGAGGTCCTTGGCCGAGTCGCCATTGTTCGTGAAGACGAACGACAGGTAGCGTTCCTCGGATAGCGTGCCAGGTCCCTCGATCGTGAACTCCATCTCGCCGCAGCCTGGGGAACCCCACGCGTCGGCAGCGCAACTCGGATCGAAGTACAAGGATGTTGTCGACTCGACATCGTCGTCCACGCTGTCAAAGGCAACGACGGCGTTCACGGTAAGGCGGGTACGGAACGTGACTTGCGAATGTGCGCCGAGCTGGAATGACGCGAAACGCCAGTATGTGCTCTCGAGCTTCGATCTATACGATGGCGTGGTCTCGAATTGTGGGGTGGTCGCGATATGGAAGGCAAATTCACTGCCATTGCCGCCTTCGACATTCGTCGTCCCGATGGCATGGGTTGCCGACGTGCCTGCGCAGTCAGTGCATTGTTCCCCGACACTCTGCGTATCTTCATCTGGTGGCTGTACGCCAATGCCCGAAGTCAGCCAATAAATTTCGGAGCCCGGCGTGAGCGAAGGCGCGATACCGTCCGACGGTTTCAGGTCGACCAGCTCGGACGTCCAGGCCGTCATGGTCATATCGACGACGACCGTTGCATTCGCCATGCCGGCGACGCCAGCCAACGCCATGGCGCCCAGCCACTTCATCCGTCCACGCATCATGTTCCCCTGTCTTGTTATAAAGACATCAGCGTAGCATGAACGTGTGAAACATGATGAGCGATGTGTTCTGCGCGCAACTCTTGCATCATGCAAGCCGGATCGCATCGAGGCAGCGTCCAGAAAACCAAAGGCCCCGGCCGCAGACCGTATCGCTACGGGCTGCCGCGGGGCCTTGATGCCTGCTAGTGCAGCGTGCGCTATTCGTCGTGATAGCGGTCGGTCAGTTTGCCGTTGCCACCCCGGCTTTCCGAAATGATTTCATAGGCGATCAGCCCCACGGTGGCTACGAAGATGCCGATCGTCAGTAGAGTGAGCATGATAAACCAGCCATCCTTTCGGAAGGCTGCTCCTTGATAAAGCACTACAAACGCAGAATGAGACCAACCCGGGTACTACATTTGTAATCTAGCAGACGGTTCGTGCTTTGCAAGGTGCCTGTTGGTCACCTTATTTGTTGACCATGTCGGCCGCCATCACCGCCTTCAGGTAGAGGCTCGCCGGGTCTTCCGGGTCGCGCTGCACGAACCACCAGGCGGCCGCTTTCTTCATCTCGAAGTCCAGAACTTCGCCCGTCAGCAGCAGCGCGGCGACCTGGCCCAGCGTGGGCTGGTGGCCGATGATCACCACGGTTTCCCTGGCGGCCGGCCAGTTGGCCGCCTGCAGGATCGCTTCCGGCGCCGCGCCCGGCACCAGTTCGGCATGGGTCTTGTACTTGCGGCCCAGGCCTTCGGCCGTCTGTACCGTGCGCACGGCGGGGCTGGCGAGGATGCGGCAGTTTTCCGGCAGCTGGGAATCGAGCCACTTGCCCATGCGCCGGGCCTGCTTCACGCCTTTCGGCGTCAGCGCGCGTTCCAGGTCCGGCAAGCCTTCGTGGCCCGGCTCGGCCTCGGCGTGGCGCCACAAGATCAGGTCCATCGTTTCTCCATCATTCACGAACGTTCACGAATCATATCAATCGTCACCATCATTCGTCATGTATCCCTCGTCACCCATCATTCGTCATGCATCTCGCTTGACTCGCCACTTTTCACGCATCATTCGGCCGTGGTGCCGAGGGTCTTCATCAGGTATTGCTGGGCGCCGAAGGGCTGCTGCTTGCCGCGCGGCTTGCGGCGCTGGTAGTGGCCGTCCGATTCCAGCTCCCACGCATTCGTGTTGTCCTTCAGGTAGGGGTTCAGCCCCTCGGCCATCACGCGCCGCTTCAGCGCGCGGTCGAGCACGGGGAAGGCCACTTCGATGCGGCGGAACAGGTTGCGGCTCATCCAGTCGGCACTGGCAAGATACACGTCGTGCGCGAGGTCGTTGCGGAAGTAATAGATGCGGCTGTGCTCGAGGAAGCGGCCGATGATCGAGCGCACCTTGATGTTTTCCGACAGTCCCGGCACGCCCGGGCGCAAGGTGCACGCGCCGCGCACGATCAGGTCGATCTTCACGCCGTCCTGCGAGGCGGCGTACAGCGCGCGGATCACCGATTCGTCCACCATCGCGTTGACTTTCACGATGATGCGGCCCGGCTTGCCGGACTTGGCGATCTTGGCTTCGTTGCGGATCGCCTTGATGATCTCGCTCTGCAGGGCGAACGGCGCCAGCCACAAGTGGTCCAGCTTGTGCGGCTTGGCCAGGCTGGTCAGGTGCATGAACACTTCGTTGACGTCGCGGCCCAGGTTCGGCTCGCAGGTCAGCAGGCCGAAGTCCGTATAGAACTTGGTCGTGGTCGGGTGGTAATTGCCGGTGCCGAGGTGGGCGTAGTAGCGCAGTTCGGCGTTGTCGGCGGCGCCTTCGCGGCGGATCACCAGCGCGATCTTGGCGTGGGTCTTCAGGCCGACCACGCCGTAGACGACCTGCGCGCCGGCCTGTTCCAGCTTGTCGGCCCAGTTGATGTTGGCTTCCTCGTCGAAGCGCGCCATCAGCTCCACGATCACCGTGACTTCCTTGCCCAGCCGGGCCGCCAGGATCAGCGCCTCCATCAGGTCGGAATTCATCCCGGTGCGGTACACGGTCTGCTTGATCGCCACCACGCAGGGATCGGTCGCGGCCTGCCGGATGAAGTCGATGACGGTCTGGAACGACTGGAACGGGTGGTGCAGCAAAATATCCTGCTTGCGCAGCGTGGCAAAGATGTCGCCGCCGGTCGGATGCAGGCCCGGCACGAATGGCGTGAAACGCAGCTCGGGCATTTTCGTGTGCTCGATCATCTCGTTCAGGCGCACCATGTTGACCGGCCCATCCACCTGGTACAGGCGCGAGCGGTCCAGGTCGAACTGGTCGAGCAGGAACTGGGACAGCTCCGGCGGGCAGTTCTTGGCCACCTCCAGGCGCACCGAACGGCCGAACTGGCGGCCCTGCAATTCGCCCTTCAGCGCCTGGCGCAGGTTCTTTACTTCATCCTCGTCGACCCACAGGTCGGAATCGCGGGTGACGCGGAATTGCGAATAGGCCATCACTTCGCGGCCGGCGAACAATTCGGAAATATGCGCGTGGATAATCGACGACAGCAGGCAGAAGCAGGTGCCCGGCTTGTCCGACAGCTCGTCCGGCAGCTTGATCACGCGCGGCAGCACGCGCGGTGCCTTGATGATGGCGATCGCCGTGCCGCGGCCGAAGGCATCCTTGCCGGACAGCGCGACGATGAAGTTCAGGCTCTTGTTGATGACCTGCGGGAACGGATGGGCCGGGTCGAGGCCGATCGGCGTCAGCAGCGGGCGTACTTCGCGCTCGAAATAATCCTTGATCCAGGCGCGCTGGGCCTCGTTGCGCTCGTTGTTGCGCAGCAGGTGCACGCCGTGTTCCTTCAGCAGCGGCAGGATCTGGCTGTTCAAGATGTCATATTGCCGCGCCACCAGCGCGTGGCACTCGGCCGATACGCGGTTCAGGTTGGCGGTGAGGGCAGGGTGCTCGGACAGCTTGCCGTCGACGGTAGCGGCGGCCAGCAGGCTGGCCACGCGCACTTCGAAGAATTCATCCAGGTTGCTGGAAGTGATGCACAGGTAACGCAGCCGCTCCAGCACGGGAATGGATGCATCCTCGGCTTGCGCCATGACACGGCGGTTGAAGGCCAACTGGGAAAGCTCACGGTCGAGGAACTGCGTATGACGCGTGACTTCCGCGCGGATCTCGGGTTTCATCGTCTTATCGTTTTTTCTATTCATTAGTACAAGATTCTAGCGCTCCCCATGGCAGCGCTGGCGCTCATGACAGTGTAGATAGGAAATATGACAACAACATGACATCCAAAAGTGGCTTGCAAACAATTATGACACGGATTAAAACCTATAACTTTCAACGACTTGCGCTGCTCGTGACCGGACTTATGCCGGTATATGACATGCGATTCCGTCAAATATTTCAATCCGCGTCATTCATGTCATAAAGAGGTCATATTCGGCCACTACACTGCGCACCATTCAATACCCCAACCCCGAAAGAGGAACTTTGATATGCGTATGAAACAGTTGATGGCCTCCCTCATCGTAGGCGCTTCCGCAGCAGTGGCCTTCACTACCGCCGCCGCAGCGGACATGACCGGCGCCGGTGCTACCTTCCCGTATCCGATCTATGCCAAGTGGGCCGAGCAGTACAAGGCATCCACCGGCAACGGCCTGAACTATGCTTCCGTCGGTTCCGGTGCAGGTATCAAGCAAATCAAGGCGAAAACCGTGGACTTCGGCGCGTCCGACATGCCACTGAAGGCGGAAGACCTGGATGAAGCCGGCCTGATGCAGTTCCCCGCCATCATGGGAGGCGTGGTGACCGTGGTGAACCTGCCAGGGATCGCCCCGGGCCAGCTGAAGCTGACCGGCCAGGTCGTCGGCGACATCTTCCTGGGCAAGATCACCAAGTGGAACGATCCGGCCATCGCCACGCTGAACGCGGGCGTGAAGCTGCCTGACGACGACATCACCGTCGTGCACCGTGCCGACAGCTCGGGCACCTCGTTCCTGTTCACGGACTTCCTGTCCAAGACCAACCCGGAATTCAAGTCGAAAGTGGGCGCCAACAGCGCCGTGAAATGGCCGACCGGCGTGGGCGGCAAGGGCAACGAAGGCGTGGCCGCCAACGTGCAGCGCATCAAGGGCGCGATCGGCTATGTCGAGTGGGCGTACGCGAAGAAGAGCAAGATGCAGCACACCCAGCTGCGCAACAAGGATGGCGTGTTCCTGCAGCCGGACGACGAGAACTTCAAGGCCGCCGCCGCCAATGCCGAGTGGACCAAGACCCCGGGCTTCGGCGTGGTGCTGACCGACCAGGCCGGCAAGCAGTCGTGGCCGATCACGGGCGTGTCGTTCATCCTGATGTACAAGCAGCAGGCTGACGCGGCCAAGGGCAAGGAAGTCGTCAAGTTCTTCGACTGGGCCTTCACCAACGGCGACAAGGCCGCCGTGGAACTGGACTACGTGCCGCTGCCGGACACCGTGGTCAAGCAAGTCCAGGCCGCCTGGAAGCAGAACCTGAAGGACGCTTCCGGCAAGGCCCTGTACTGATCGAATCATCCCGCTCCCTCGGTTGACCCCGAGGGGGTTAACCGGGGGAGCTCGGCTGGTAACCCAGCGGGATCTCCCGGCTAGCCATTTTGAGAAAAACATCTAAAACTATGTCCATGAGTGCTGAAATGACTTCCGTCCCCGCGACGGAGACGCAGGCGATGTCCACCGTATCGCAAGCGGCAATGCAATCCGTGATGCGCCGCCAGCGGATCCAGGACTGGATCTTCCACAAGGTAACGATGACGTTTGCCTTGTCGGTGCTGTTCGTGCTGATCGGTATCATCATCTCGCTGGCCATGGGTGCCTGGCCGGCGCTGAAGGAATTCGGTCCCGGTTTCGTCACCCGTGTCGAGTGGGACCCGATCAATGACCAGTATGGCGCGCTGATCGCCATCGTGGGTACGCTGGCCACCGCCGGCATCGCACTCCTGATCGCCTTTCCCGTCAGCTTCGGCATCGCGCTGTTCCTGACCGAGATCTGCCCCGTGTGGCTGAAGCGCCCGCTCGGTACCGCGATCGAACTGCTGGCTGGCGTGCCGTCGATCATCTACGGCATGTGGGGCCTGTTCGTGTTCGTGCCGCTGTTCGGCGACTACGTCCAGCCGTTCCTCAAGGCCACGCTGGGCCAGCTGCCGTTCATCGGCGTGCTGTTCTCCGGCCCGACGATGGGCATCGGCATCCTGACCGCCGCGCTGATCCTGGCCATCATGATCATCCCCTTCATCTCCTCCGTGATGCGCGATGTGTTCGAGATCGTGCCGGCGGTGCTGAAGGAATCCGCTTACGGCCTGGGCTGCACCCGCTGGGAAGTGGTGCGCAAGATCGTGCTGCCGTACACCAAGACCGGCGTGGTCGGTGGCGTGATGCTCGGCCTGGGCCGCGCGCTCGGTGAAACCATGGCCGTGACCTTCGTGATCGGTAACGCCAACAAGCTGTCCGCGTCGCTGTTCGCGCCGGGTAACTCGATCGCTTCCACGCTGGCCAACGAATTCGGCGAAGCCGCCACGACGCTGCACGTGTCGTCGCTGTTCGCACTGGCGCTGATCCTGTTCGTGATCACGTTCATCGTCCTGACCGCCGCCAAGCTGATGCTGGCCGGAATGTCCCGTAAAGAAGGTGTCAAATAATGTCGACCGCCGCAGTCAAAGCCCCCATGAATCCTGTCTACCGTCGTCGCCTGTGGACGCACCGCATCGGCATCGCCATGTCGGTTGCCGCCATGTCGGTCGGCGTCATCGTGCTGCTGTGGATCCTTGCCACGCTGCTGATCAACGGACTCGCCGCGCTGACGCCGGCGCTGTTTACCGAGACCACCCCCGCGCCCGGCAGTGAAGGAGGCGGCCTGATGAACGCCATCGTCGGCAGCCTGCTGATGGTGGGCCTGTCGACGCTGGTATCGACGCCGATCGGCATCCTGGCCGGCATTTACCTGGCCGAGTATGGCGAGGAAAACAAGGTGGCTGCCGTAACCCGTTTCGTCACCGACATCATGCTGTCGGCACCGTCGATCGTGATCGGCCTGTTCGTCTACGCACTGTATGTGGCCAACGTGAACCACTTCTCCGGTTATGCGGGTTCGCTGGCGCTGACGCTGATCGCCGTGCCGGTCGTCGTGCGCACCACCGACAACATGCTGCGCCTGGTGCCGAACAGCCTGCTCGAAGCCGCCTTCGCCCTTGGTGCGCCGCGCTGGAAAGTGGCCACCCTGGTGCGCCTGCGCGCCGTGAAGGCGGGCGTGGTCACAGGCGTGCTGCTGGCCGTGGCTCGCGTCACTGGCGAGACGGCGCCGCTGCTGTTCACCGCGCTGTCGAACCAGTTCTTCAATGCCGACATGAACAAGCCGATGGCCAACCTGCCATATGTGATCTACCAGTTCGCCATGAGCCCGTATGACAACTGGCGTGACCTCGCCTGGGCCGGTGCACTGCTGGTCACCTTCAGCGTGCTGGCACTGAACATCCTGTCGCGCACGGTCTTCTCGCAAAAGATCCCGAACTGATCGCCGACGCACAACCACCACATTACAGACAAGAGAACGCACATGAACGCTCAAGCGACCGCATCCGCGAAGGCAGCATCGAAGATCATCGAGATCAAGAACCTCAATTTCTTCTATGGCAAGACGCGCAGCCTGCACAACGTCAACCTCGATATCCATGAACGCCAGGTGACGGCCTTCATCGGCCCGTCCGGCTGCGGCAAGTCGACCCTGCTGCGTACGCTGAACCGCATGTACGACCTGTACCCCGGCCAGCGCGCCGAAGGCACGATCGCCTACCGCGGCACCAACATCCTCGAAGGCAGCCAGGACGTGAACATGCTGCGCGCCAAGGTCGGCATGGTGTTCCAGAAGCCGACGCCGTTCCCGATGTCGATCTACGACAACATCGCCTTCGGCGTGCGCCTGTACGAAAACCTGTCGAAGGGTGAAATGGACGAGCGCGTGGAATGGGCGCTGAAGAAGGCGGCCCTGTGGACCGAAGTGAAGGACAAGCTGGGCAAGAGCGGCCTGTCGCTGTCCGGCGGCCAGCAGCAGCGCCTGTGCATCGCCCGCGGCGTGGCGGTCAAGCCGGACGTGCTGCTGCTCGACGAGCCCACCTCCGCGCTGGACCCGATTTCCACCTCGAAAGTGGAAGAACTGATCAGCGAGCTGAAGCAGGATTACACGATCGCCATCGTGACCCACAACATGCAGCAGGCCGCCCGCTGCTCCGACTACACCGCCTACATGTACCTGGGCGAGCTGGTCGAGTTCGGCGAAACGGACCAGATCTTCATGAACCCGGCCCGCAAGGAAACCCAGGACTACATCACCGGTCGCTTCGGCTAACGTATCGCTCAAAATCTTAAGGTAATAAATCATGATTGGTGAACATTCCTCGAAGGCCTACGACCACGACCTGGAAGCGATCCGCTCGAAGGTGCTGCTGATGGGCGGCATGGTCGAGACGCAATTCCTCGATGCGATGACGTGCTTCCGCATCGGCAACCAGGAACGCGCCGAGCGCGTGATCCGCGAAGACGACGCCGTGAACCAGCTGGAAGTGCAGCTGGACGACCAGTGCAGCCACCTGATCGTGCGCCGCCAGCCGGCCGCCAACGACTTGCGCACCATCATGGCCACCATCAAGGTGATCACGGACCTGGAGCGCATCGGCGACGAAGCCACCAAGATCGCGCGCACGGCGAAGAGCCTGCACAGCCGCGGTGCCGTGACCGTCAATCACTATGAAATGGTGCGCAATATCGCCACCGCCACCAGCGACATGCTGCACGACGCGCTGGACGCGTTTGCCCGCAACGACCATAGCCAGGCCGTGCAGCTGATCGCGCAGGATGCCGTGATCGATCACGAGTTCCGCACGATCATGCGCAACCTGATTACGTTCATGATGGAAGATCCGCGTACAATTTCGGCTGCGCTCGACACGATGTGGGTGGCCAAGGCCATCGAGCGCATCGGCGACCATGCAAAGAACATCGCCGAATACGTGATCTACGTGGTGGAAGGTGTCGACATCCGCCATAGCCGCTCGCCACTGGTGAGCGAAGGAACCAGGGAAGACTGAACGACAGATGGCAGCGGATAAAACCACAGTATTGATTGTTGAAGACGAACCGGCGATTGTCGAACTGGTCACGTTCTCGCTGCGCGAGTCCGGCTGGAACGTGAGCTCGGTGCAGAGTACCCAGGAAGCATGGGATTTCATCCATGAACGCAAGCCGCAGCTGATCCTGCTCGACTGGATGCTGCCCGACCAGACCGGCCTGCGCCTGCTGGCCCGCATCCGCGGCGACCGGCATTTCGCCGACATTCCCATCATCATGCTCACGGCAAAGAGCATGGAGGAAGACAAGCTGGCCGGCCTGAACAATGGCGCCGACGACTACATCACCAAGCCATTCTCGCCGCGCGAACTGCTGGCCCGCTCGCGCGCGCTGCTGCGCCGCAAGAGCCCGGAACATGCCGACAGCGCCATGCGCGCCGGCCCGATCACGCTGGACCCGATCAGCTGCACCGTGTCGCTGGGGCAGGCCAAGATCGATATCGGTCATGCCGAATACAAGCTGCTGAAGTTCTTCCTGGCGCATCCGGAGCGCGTGTTCTCGCGCAGCCAGCTGCTCGACAAGGTGTGGGGCGACCACGTGGTGATCGAGGAACGCACGGTCGACGTGCACGTGCTGCGCCTGCGCAAGGCGCTGAAGGAAGCGGAGCACCTGATCAAGACGGTGCGCAGCGTCGGCTACATGCTGTCCGAGAAGACATGAATCCCAAGTTCGTGTTCTGGGTACCGGTGGCCATCCAGATGAGCGCCGGTGCCTTCGGCATCGGCCTGTTGTGGTGGTGGTTCGGCATGCTGCCGGCGCTGCTGACGGCGCTGGCCGCCCTGGGCACGATGGTGCTGGTGCAGCTGCATTACCTGTACCAGCTGTCCGGCTGGCTCGATGAACCGAACAGTGCCAAGCTGCCCGATGGCTGGGGCGAATGGACGCCCGTGTTTTCCCGCCTGTACCGGCTGCGCCGCGACGACGAGAAAAACCAGGCCGAGCTGACCGAGTGGCTGGCCCGCTTCCGCCAGGCCATGCACCTGCTGCCCGATGGCGTGGTGATCATGGACGACGTGCTGTTCCTGGAATGGTGCAATCCGGCCGCCGAAGAACACCTGGGCCTGCGGCATGACCGCGACAAGGGCATGCGCGTGACGAACCTGGTGCGCAGCCCGGACTTCATGGATTACCTGATCCTGGGCCGCTACGACCAGCCGCTGGTGCTGTCGTTCCGCGGGCGCAAGCTGATCACGCATATCATTCCATTCGAGAACCGCCGGCAGATCCTCGTCACGCACGATGTCACGGAAACCGAGCGCACCGACATGATGCGCCGCGACTTCGTGGCCAATGCCTCGCACGAACTGCGTACGCCGCTGACGGTGGTGCTGGGCTTCCTGGAAATCGCCGCCGCCGAGCAGCTCGACGAGGGCACCCGCCAGGCCCACCTGAAGCTGATGATGGACCAGGCCTACCGGATGCAGCACCTGATCGAGGACATGCTGACGCTGTCGCGCCTGGAATCGATCGACCACCCGGTGCGCGCGGAGCGCGTCGATATCGGCAACCTGCTGGACAAGGTGCGCCGCGATGCGCTGGCGCTGTCCGCCGGCAAGCACGAGATCGTGCTCGAAGTGAACGGCGGCGACGTGATGGGCAGCACGGATGAGCTGTACAGCGCGTTCGGCAACCTGGCCGCCAACGCGGTGCGCTACACGCCGGCCGGCGGCACCGTGTCGCTGAAATGGGAAGACACGGCCGCCGGGGTGCGCTTCACGGTGCGCGACACGGGCATCGGCATCAGCCCGGAGCACATCTCCCGGCTCACCGAGCGTTTCTACCGGGTCGACAAGAGCCGCTCGCGGGAGACCCAGGGCACCGGCCTGGGCCTGGCGATCGTCAAGCACGTGCTGCTGCGCCATAACGCCACGCTGTCGATCACCTCGGAGCCGGGCAAGGGCAGTACCTTCACCGTGAACCTGCCGAAATCGCTGTCGGCGGCGCCGCAGCCGGCCGCCGCCCTCGCACTGAACTGATACAATCTGCCGTTTTGCCGCGCACCCGCGGGCGCTTCTCGCGTTCGCCGGGGCGGCGCCAACCAGATTGACAGCGATGTTCCTGAAACGATTGACCGCGTATGCGCTGCCCGCGGCCCTCCTGGCCGCCGCCTTGACCGGTTGCGGCAGCGCTCCCGTCAGCACCCCGACCGGCGGCGCGGCGGTGCCACCGCCAGCGAGCGCCGTTGCCGCACAGCCGGGCGTCATCCCGCCCGCGCTCGGCGATCCCACGCCCACCCTCAACCATCCCGCCGCGCCGCCACTGCGCAAGGTGAAGATCGGCCTGGCACTGGGCGGCGGCGCCGCGCGCGGCTTCGCGCACATCGGCGTGATCAAGGCGCTGGAAGCGAACGGCATCCTGGCCGATGTCGTCGTCGGCACGAGTGCCGGCAGCGTGGTCGGCGCCCTGTATGCCGCGGGAAACAACGCCGGCGCGCTGCAGAAGATGGCGTACGCCATGGACGAGGCGGCCATCTCGGACTGGGCGCTGCCCCTGTTCGGCACCAAGTCCGGCGTGCTGAAAGGCGTGGCGCTGCAAAGCTACATCAACAAGGCCGTCAACCAGCGCCCGATCGAAAAGCTGAAGCTGCCGTTCGGCGCCGTCGCGTCCGACCTGAAGACGGGCCAGCCGATCCTGTTCACACGAGGCAATACCGGGCAAGCCGTGCGCGCCAGCTCGGCCGTGCCGGGCGTCTTCCAGCCGGTGACCATCGGTACCCGCACCTATGTCGATGGCGGCCTGGTGGCCCCGGTGCCGGTGCGCTTCACGAAGGAAATGGGCGCCGAGTTCATCATCGCCGTCAACATCAGCACGCAGACGGAAGCGCAGGCGGCCGTGTCGTCGCTCGAAGTGATCATGCAGACCTTCTCGATCATGGGCCAGCGCATCAACCAGTACGAATTGCGCGATGCCGACGTGGTGATCCAGCCGCCGCTGGGCAATATGGCCGGCAACGACTTCGCCAGCCGCGCGCGGGCGATGCAGGCCGGTGAAAAGGCCACGCTGGCGCTGATGCCGCAGATCAAGCAGAAATTGAAGGCCCGGCGGGAAACGCCCGCCGTGGCCGTGAAGTGAAGTGAAGTGAAGGACAGGCAGTTCCAAGCCGTTCCAGGCAGCAAACCAAGCAGCAGACCAAGCAGCAGATCAAGCAATAGACCAAGCAGCAAACCAAGCAGCAGATCAAGCAGCAGATCAAGCAGCAAATTCATCAACCGAAGGAAAACCATGCAAAGCAAGCCTTACCTGACTCTCGCCGATGTGAAGAAAATCGCCGCCGCCGCCGAAGCGGAAGCCCTGGCGAACAACTGGGCGGTGTCGATCGCGATCGTCGACGACGGCGGCCACCTGCTGTGGCAGCAGCGCCTGGACGGCGCCGCGCCCCTGACGGCGCACATCGCGCCGGCCAAGGCCAAGACGTCGGCACTGGGCCGCCGCGAAACCAAGGTCTACGAAGACGTCATCAACAACGGCCGCTACGCCTTCCTGACGGCACCGGAAGTGGAAGGCTTGCTGGAAGGCGGCGTCAACATCGTCGTCGACGGCCATTCGATCGGCGCCGTCGGTGTCTCCGGCGTGAAGTCCGACCAGGATGCGCAGATCGCCAAGGCCGGCATCGCCGCGCTGGGCTGATATCCAGCCAACCTCCGCCTGGACTCTCGCGCGCCGGCTGCTAAGCTGTAAGCCGGCACAGCCGAAGCGGCGGCGCCCGCCGCCATGCCAGGATGTTCACGCAGTCTGACGCTTCTCCAGCGGAGGTTTCCATGAAACGTGCAATGGCCGGGCTCGCGCTCGGCATGCTGTTGTGTTCTCCCGTGATTGCCGCGACCAGCATCGATACGCCGGCATTCACCATCACCTACATCGACGGTCCACAGCCGGAAGACTGGAGCATCACCCAGGTCAGCCTGTTCCCGGATACCTACAGCTTTTCACTCGATACGCTGAACCAGCACCTGGACCGTGCCGAGGCCCAGGACTTCACCGGCGCCGGCGCGTTCGCCGAACGATCGTCGTGGAGCGCGCTGCGGCTCGACATCGATGCCGGCTACCGCGTGTCGCGCGTGATGCTCACCGGTATCGCCTTCGGCGAGCTCTCGCCGGGGCAGTTGCCGGATTTTCCTCCCGGGTTCGTCCACAATGAAGCCAGTCTCTTCCTGACCGTCCCCTCGGCACCCACGGAGAGTTCGCTGAACGGCGACTTCCAGGCGGAAAACATCATCGAGCTGTCCACCATCCCCCTGAACCTGACAGGCACGGTCGAGCTGGGCATTTCCGGAAATCTGCTGGTGCAGGCATGGGGTGTCGAAGGCGGCGGAGCGTTTGCCGATTCGCTTGCCGCGGCGTCGCTGCGCGACCTGGTGCTCCATGTCGAGGTGTCGGCAATCCCCGAACCGGCCACGTACGCCATGCTGCTGGGCGGCCTGGGCCTGCTCGCGGTGGCTGGCCGTTACAAGAAACAATAGATTTAAAGACAATCCATGACACGGCCGCATGGATGAGCCCACTAGACTCTTTGGACCTTCAACAACCATAGAGGCTAGTCATGCGACCTTTGTTCCGCACCTTGTGCACCACCTTCCTGCTGGGCGCCGTGGGCGCTTTCGCACCCGTTCACGCCGCGGTGCCCGTGATCGACACGGCAGGGTTTTCACTCAGTGGCGTGGACGAGCTGCCGTACCTCGGCATCGACCTGGTTTCCGACTTGCCCGGCTACGCCACGTTCTCGTTGTGGGGCGTGGGGCAGGCCGCCCACGCCAGCGCCGACTCGCGAGGTTTCCCGGAAATCACCACCATCAATCATTGGCAGAGCGGGTATGGCATTACCGTGAAGGACGGCTACCGGATCACCGGCATCACGCTGACGGGGGAATTCTATGCAGCACAGCGGCCTGCCCAGTATTCGACCCCCGGCGCGGCAAACAGCGACACGGGCATGGTCGTCACGGTCGAGCGCCCCGGCGAACTGCCCGCTACCGAGGCCCAGTACACCGAAGGGCTCGACGGCCGGAAAGCCTTCCGGTACGACCTGGCGCCCGCCGGGCTGACGGGCGACATGACGCTGTCGCTGCAGGGCTATACGATCGCCTGGGCCCAGAGTGCCTGGTACCAGGAGGACCCGGCGGCGGGCTTCTGGCTGGGATCGTATGCCGACGCCGGCATCGCCAACCTGCGGATGATGGTCGCGGTGTCGCCCGTGCCCGAACCGCAGGCTTGCCTGATGCTGCTGGGCGGACTCGGCGTCGTGGCGGCGGTCGCGCGGCGGCGCAGGCGTCTGGTGTAAGTGGCCGCCAAGGCCCATGCCACCCCCAATGCCGTCGGAACTCAAGAATTACAATTTTGTACAGGTTTTAAGATAATTTTCCGCAAAATATTGCGAACTTGTTAATTAAACTGCGTGGCTTCATCGACACCACTGGAGAAGCCATGCAGTTCCTCTCTCGCGCCCTGTGCGCCGCCATCCTCTTGCAGTCCGCAGCCGCCTACGCGAGCATCTATCCCATCTACGAGGGCAAGGCCTTCACGCTCGACCGTTCGGATTTCGAGCCGGAGGTGCCGGTCTCGCTGGAGTCGGAAACCGCGACATCGGTCACGTTTTCGCTGTGGGGCATCGAAGAGAACCTGAGCACGTCGACCGACTCGTCGTACAAGCCCTGGTCCAACGACTACCGGAACACCCAGAACGCCTTTGAATTCGCGGTAAACGAAGGTTACCGGATCACCAGCATCGAGGTGACCGGCACCTTCGCGGGTGAGCTGTACCCGGCGCAATGGACGATGCCGGGCGATGCCAACAACACGATGAGCTTCGGCCTGCATGTCGGCCTGGAGCCCGATTTCGCCACCGAATACGACGTCCACGGGACGAAAACATTCAAGGTGTCCAGCGGTCCCACGTCGCTGGACGGCGAGTTCGGGATGATGCTGCACGGTTCCGCCGAATCGTCCGCGGCCAGCGTCTGGTATCTCGACGAACTGACGGGGGAGCAGTACTGGCTTGGATCGCAGGCGGCGGCCCGCATTACCGGACTGTCGATGACCGTCAACGTATCGCCGGTACCGGAACCGGGCACCTGGGCGATGCTGCTGGGCGGCCTGGCCGTGACGGGCCTGGCGGTGCGCCGCCGGCGCGGCACCGGCAAGTGAAGACAGCCCCGGGCGGTCCGCATGGGCCGCCCATCGGCGGACAGGCAGGACCGCCGTTTCCGTCACATCGCATTCCCAGCCATGACTCCTCCAGCCGCGCCCGGCGAAGCACTGCCGCGGCAGCCACGCTTGCCGCGTGCGCGGCCCGCCCCCGCGCCGAACGATCAATCGCGCGATTATCCTCGTTCACGGGCCGCCGCCCCGTTGACCCGTCCGCCCCGGCAGTGTCCAATCCATTGCGTGCGTGACAACGATTCCCTGTCGAATCCGGCCGATGGATCCGGCGGCGCGTCTCCTCCCGCACGGCGCCGACACCGCTGCCAAATGCCGGGTCATGACAACAGGAGACATGCATGCAGGTTTCAATTTACCGTTCTTTCCAGTGCCAGGCTTCGCCAGCCCTGGCCCGTGTCCTTGCCGCCGCGCTGCTGGCAACCAGCATGGGCGCGAGCCTGGCGGACCCGGGCTCCAACGGGCAACGTCCTTACCGTTTCGATTTTGGCGATGGGCCTGCCGAGCCCAGCTATATCGGCGTGCGCGCCGGGGATGCCTACACGCCGGAGAGGCGCTACGGTTTCAACACGCCGGAACACATGGCCAACGTGGCTGCCGGCGGCACCGGCGTGGGCAGCGACGCGGTGCGCTTCCTGGAGTTTGGTACCAAGAGCGCCAATACCTTCAACGTGGACCTGGAACCGGGCCTGTACAGGGTATCCGTCACCCTCGGCAATACCGCGCGGGCCAGCGTGGCGGCGGAGGGCGTGTACCAGGTGATGAACATGACGGGCAACGGCGCCACGGACGCCTTCGAGATCCCTGTCACGGATGGGCAACTGAACCTGCTCGTCACCGAAGGCAAGGCCGGCACGGCGTTCACCCTGAGTGCGCTCGAGATCAAGCGGATTTCACGTCATCCGGTGCTGAGCCCCACCATCTGGGTCGGCGGCGACTCCACGGTCGCCAGCTATTATCCCCTGGCGACCAGCGTGCAGGGCGGCTGGGGGCAGCTGCTGCCGGACCATGTCAATCCGCATGCCTTCCAGGTCCGCAATATCGCCACGGGCGGCCAGATCGCGCGGGGCTTCCGCGATGGCGGCCAGCTGGAAACGATCCTGCAGTACAGCAAGGAAGGTGACCTGTTCCTGCTGGAAATGGGGATCAACGACACCAACCCCAAGAACGAGACCACCGAGGCGCAATTCAAGGAAATCATGCGCGACATGGTCCGCCAGGTCGCCGCGACGGGGGCCCGGCCGGTACTGGTCACGCCGCAAGGCCGCGCGACGGATTTCAATGCCGATGGCGTGCACAGCTCGGTGAACCGCTGGTATCGCCACGCCACGCTGGCGGTGGCCGCCGAGGAGGGCGTGCCGGTGGTGGACCTGAATGTGCTCGCGTCGGCCTATTTCACGCGGATCGGCCCCGCCGCAACGCTGGCGCTGTACATGGCGGGCGACACCCTTCACCCGAACCGTGCCGGCGCGGCGGAGCTGGCACGGCTGGTGGCGGATGACCTGGAGCGGCAAGGGATCGTGCCGGCGGCGGCGCGATAGGTGACAGGGCACGTGCGTGGGTGACAGGGCGGCTGCGTGGGTGACCCCGCGGCGGGCGGCGCGGACCGGGGCGCGGGAGCGCCATGGCGGCGCCGCCCACAGGCAGGACGGCCTAGAATGATGCCGCCGAATGCCCGCACGGCATTGCCGAATGGACTCCTTTGAGTTATAATTCAAAGGTTTAGCCAATACTTATCTACCGTAGCGCCTACCACATCATCCCATTCTCATCTGACCCGCAGCCAGGCCTAGCCCGGCTCATTTTTTATGCGGGTCGCTGACGTGGCGCGGCTACGGTAACTTTACAGGAGTTGCCCTTGCCGCCATTTTTTTCTGGCCCCGCCGTTCCAGCCATCCTGGCCCTCGCCGACGGTACCATCTTCAAAGGTTATTCGATCGGCGCCGCCGGTCATACGACGGGTGAAGTCGTCTTCAACACGTCCATCACCGGATACCAGGAAATCCTGACCGACCCCAGCTATTCGCGCCAGATCGTCACGCTGACCTACCCGCACATCGGCAACTACGGCATCAATGCCGAAGACGTCGAAGCGGCGAAAGTGCATGCCGCCGGCCTGATCATCCGCGACCTGCCGCTGCTGGCGTCGAACTTCCGCTCCACGCAGTCGCTGGGCGACTACCTGAAGGCCGAGAACGTGGTTGCCATCGCCGGCATCGATACCCGCAAGCTGACGCGCCTGCTGCGCGAAAAAGGCGCGCAGGCCGGCGCCATCCTGACGGGCACGCTGGGCAACGAACCTTCCGTGGCGCAGGCCGTCGAACTGGCCCGCTCGTTCCCGGGCCTGGCCGGCATGGACCTGGCCAAGGTCGTCACCACGCAGGCCGCCTATGAATTCACCGAGACGGAATGGACGCTGGGCGAAGGCTACGGCAAGGTCGAGAACCCGCGCTTCCACGTAGTGGCGTTCGACTACGGCGTGAAGCGCAACATCCTGCGCATGCTGGCCCAGCGCGGCTGCAAGGTGACCGTGCTGCCGGCGCAATCGACCGCGGCCGACGCGCTGGCGCTGAACCCGGACGGCATCTTCCTGGCCAACGGCCCGGGCGACCCGGAACCGTGCGACTACGCGATCCGCGCGACGCGCGAACTGATGGAAAAGAAGATCCCCACGTTCGGCATCTGCCTGGGCCACCAGATCATGGCACTGGCTTCCGGCGCGAAGACGCTGAAGATGAAGTTCGGCCACCACGGCGCCAACCACCCGGTGCAGGACCTGGATTCGAAGCAGGTGCTGATCACGTCGCAGAACCACGGTTTCGCCGTGGATGCCGCGACCCTGCCCGACAACTGCCGCGTCACCCACGTGTCGCTGTTCGACGGTTCGCTGCAGGGCTTCGCCCGCACCGACACCCCCGCGTTCTGCTTCCAGGGCCACCCCGAAGCATCGCCTGGCCCGACCGACGTATCGTATCTGTTTGACCGCTTCATCTCGATGATGGAAGCAGCGGAGAAGAAATAAAAATGCCAAAACGTTCTGACATCAAAAGCATCCTGATTATCGGCTCCGGCCCGATCGTGATCGGCCAGGCCTGCGAATTCGACTACTCCGGCGCGCAAGCCTGCAAGGCGCTGCGCGAAGAGGGTTACAAAGTCATCCTGGTGAACAGCAACCCGGCGACGATCATG
The DNA here is from genome assembly GCF_004322755.1 of Pseudoduganella albidiflava. Taxonomy (NCBI): domain Bacteria; kingdom Pseudomonadati; phylum Pseudomonadota; class Betaproteobacteria; order Burkholderiales; family Oxalobacteraceae; genus Pseudoduganella; species Pseudoduganella albidiflava. Next base: position 4,308,141 of record NZ_CP036401.1, on the reverse strand, counting down.
ACCGACCCCGAAATGGCGGACGTCACGTACATCGAGCCGATCACCTGGCAAGTGGTGGAGCGCATCCTGGCGAAGGAACGCCCGGACGCGATCCTGCCGACCATGGGCGGCCAGACCGCGCTGAACTGCGCGCTCGACCTGCACAACAACGGCGTGCTGGCCAAGTACAACGTGGAGCTGATTGGCGCCACGCCGGAAGCGATCGACAAGGCAGAGGACCGTTCCAAGTTCAAGGACGCGATGACCAAGATCGGCCTGGGTTCGGCCCGTTCCGGCATCGCCCACTCGATGGACGAAGCCTGGAAAGTGCAGCGCGAGATGGGCTTCCCGACCATCATCCGGCCATCGTTCACGATGGGCGGCAGCGGCGGCGGCATCGCCTATAACGAGGAAGAGTTCGAGCAGATCTGCAAGCGCGGCCTGGAAGCATCGCCCACCAGCGAGCTGCTGATCGAAGAGTCGCTGCTGGGCTGGAAAGAGTACGAGATGGAAGTGGTGCGCGACAAGGCGGACAACTGCATCATCATCTGCTCGATCGAGAACCTGGACCCGATGGGCGTGCACACCGGCGACTCGATCACCGTGGCGCCGGCGCAGACGCTGACCGACAAGGAATACCAGATCATGCGCAACGCCTCGCTGGCGGTGCTGCGCGAGATCGGCGTGGACACGGGCGGCTCGAACGTGCAGTTCTCGATCAATCCGAAGGACGGCCGCATGATCGTCATCGAGATGAATCCGCGCGTATCGCGTTCTTCCGCGCTGGCCTCGAAGGCGACCGGCTTCCCGATCGCCAAGGTGGCCGCGAAACTGGCGGTGGGCTTCACGCTCGACGAGCTGCGCAACGAGATCACCGGCGGCGCGACCCCGGCGTCGTTCGAGCCGTCGATCGACTATGTCGTGACGAAGATCCCGCGCTTTGCGTTTGAAAAATTCCCGACCGCCGACGACCATCTCACCACGCAGATGAAATCGGTGGGCGAGGTGATGGCGATGGGCCGCACGTTCCAGGAATCGTTCCAGAAGGCCCTGCGCGGCCTGGAAGTGGGCGTCGATGGCCTGAACCAGAAGACGGTGGACCGCGAGAAGCTGGAAGAGGAACTGGGCGAGCCGGGTCCGGAACGCATCTGGTACGTGGGCGACGCGTTCGCCCAGGGCTTCACGATGGAAGAAGTGCACAACCTGACCAAGATCGATCCGTGGTTCCTCGTGCAGATCAAGGAAATCGTCGACCTGGAACTGTGGCTGGACACGCAGAAACTGGAGAACCTGGACAAGAACACGCTGTACCGCCTGAAGCAGAAGGGCTTCTCGGACCGCCGCCTGGCCTACCTGCTGCAGACCACCGATACCGCCGTGCGCGAACAGCGACGCGCGCTGGGCATCCGCCCGGTGTACAAGCGCGTGGACACCTGCGCCGCCGAATTCGCCACCAACACCGCGTACATGTACTCCACGTACGACGAGGAATGCGAATCGAACCCGACCGACAAGAAGAAGATCATGGTGCTGGGCGGCGGCCCGAACCGGATCGGCCAGGGGATCGAGTTCGACTACTGCTGCGTGCACGCCGCGCTGGCGATGCGCGAGGATGGCTACGAGACCATCATGGTCAACTGCAACCCGGAAACCGTGTCGACCGACTACGACACGTCGGACCGCCTGTACTTCGAATCGCTGACGCTGGAAGACGTGCTGGAAATCGTCGACCTGGAAAAGCCGGTCGGCGTGATCGTGCAGTACGGTGGCCAGACGCCGCTGAAGCTGGCCCTCGACCTGGAAAGGAACGGCGTGCCGATCGTCGGCACCTCGCCGGACATGATCGACGCGGCCGAAGACCGCGAGCGCTTCCAGAAGCTGCTGCAGGACCTGGAACTGCGCCAGCCGCCGAACCGCACCGCGCGCACGGAAGAAGAAGCCCTCAAGCTGGCGCAGGAAATCGGCTACCCGCTGGTGGTGCGTCCTTCCTACGTGCTGGGCGGCCGCGCGATGGAAATCGTGCACGAGCAGCGCGACCTGGAGCGCTACATGCGCGAAGCGGTGAAGGTGTCGAACGATTCGCCGGTGCTGCTGGACCGCTTCCTGAACGACGCGATCGAGTGCGACGTGGATTGCATCTCCGATGGCGAGACCACCTTCATCGGTGGCGTGATGGAACACATCGAGCAGGCCGGCGTCCACTCGGGCGACTCGGCATGCTCGCTGCCGCCATACTCGCTGTCGCAGGAAACCATCGATGAACTGAAGCGGCAGACCGCGCTGATGGCCAAGGGCCTGAACGTGGTCGGCCTGATGAACGTGCAGTTCGCGATCCAGAAGCAGGAGATCGATGGCGTCGAGAAGGATGTCGTGTTCGTGCTGGAAGTGAACCCGCGCGCCTCGCGCACGGTGCCGTTCGTGTCGAAGGCGACCGGCCTGCAGCTGGCGAAGATCGCCGCGCGCTGCATGGTGGGCCAGACCCTGTCGTCGCAAGGCATCACGACCGAAGTCGTGCCGCCGTACTACAGCGTCAAGGAAGCCGTGTTCCCGTTCGTGAAATTCCCGGGCGTGGACACCATCCTCGGCCCGGAAATGAAGTCGACCGGCGAAGTGATGGGTGTGGGCCAGACGTTCGCGGAAGCGTTCGTGAAATCCCAGCTGGGCGCCGGCGTGAAGCTGCCGAAGTCCGGCAAGGTGTTCCTGTCGGTGAAGGCATCGGACAAGCCGCGCGCCGTGAAAGTGGCACGCGACCTGGTCGAGGCTGGCTTCTCGCTGGTGGCCACCAAGGGCACCGCGGCGGTGATCTCGGCGGCGGGCATTCCCGTCACGCCGGTCAACAAGGTGGTCGAGGGCCGTCCGCACGTGGTCGACATGATCAAGAACCACGAGATCGCGCTGGTCATCAACACGGTCGAGGAAAAGCGCAGCGCCATCGTCGATTCGCGGGCGATCCGCACGTCGGCACTGCAGTCGCGCGTGACGACGTACACGACGATCGCGGGCGCCGAGGCCGCGGTGGCCGGTATCCGCCACCTGGACGAGTTGCAGGTGTACGATTTACAAGGGCTGCATAAAACCTTAAACTAAGCCCTGACCGCGGGCCTTTGATGGCCCGCCGCATGGAAGTTAGGCTGAAGGCTGGGGTTGCAAACTCAGGTTAAACTCAGGGCAAACTCAGGTTAAACTCAGGTTATAAAGCCAGGTTTGAACCCGCGTTGCAAGCCTTCGCAGTAATGTAAATCACACGTAAACCTACAGAGCCCGCGCTCCCTGGCGCGGGCTCTGTGCTTTTTCAATTACCCAAGAGACGAGACATGAATTCTGTTCCACTCACCAAGTACGGCGCCGAGCTCCTGAAGGAAGAACTGCACCAGTTGAAGACCAAGGAACGCCGTATCGTCATCGACGCGATCGCCGAGGCGCGTTCGCATGGCGACCTGTCCGAAAACGCCGAATACGATGCCGCCAAGGAGCGCCAGGCATTCGTCGAAGGCCGCATCGCCGAGCTCGAAGGCAAGCTGTCGAGCGCCCAGATCATCGACCCGGCCACCCTCGATGCGGAAGGCCGCGTGGTATTCGGCGCCACCGTCGACCTGGAAGACCTGGAATCGGGCCAGAAGGTCAGCTACCAGATCGTCGGCACCGATGAAGCCGACATCAAGGTCAACAAGGTATCGGTGACGTCGCCGATCGCCCGCGCGCTGATCGGCAAGTCGGCCGGCGACGTGGTCGAGGTGCAGGCCCCGAGCGGCCCGCGCGAATACGAAATCCTCGAAGTCCACTACGTGTGATGCTGCTGGCCAGGGTACGGCTGCTGGTCGCGGTGGCGTGGGCCGGCAGCCTGTGGACGGTCGGCTACCTCGTCGCGCCGACGCTGTTCGCGACGCTGTCGGACCGCGCGCTGGCGGGCACGCTGGCCGGCGCGATGTTCCATGCCGAGGCGATGCTGTCGCTCGCTTGCGCGCTGGCGCTGCTGGTGCTGCTGAAGTTCGCGACGCCGGACTGGACGCCGGCGCGCCGCCGCACCATGCTGGCGCTGGTGGCCGCGATGGCGCTGTGCACCGTGGTGAGCCACTTCGGCCTGCAGCCGATGATGGCGGAACTGCGCGCCGCGGCCGGCCCCGGCGGCGTGATGGAATCGGCCGCCCGGTCGCGCTTCGGCATGCTGCATGGCATTTCCAGCGTGATCTACCTGGTGCAGAGCTTCCTGGCGGGCTGGCTTATCCTGAAGCAATAGTTTCCAGAAAAATGGGGACGTACCCCATTTTTCAAGAAACAATGCTAATAAAACATGGTCTGGCTTCCATCGTCAGGCTCCCGCTGAAAATAGGCACGGCCCCCGTTTTCCAGGCACTGTTTGCTCACGACTTCAGGCAATAAAAAAGCGGGCATTGCCCGCTTTGGTGGTGGTCAGGCTGCTCAGCCGACGTTTTTCTTGGTGCTGGTCTGGCGCTTCTTGGCACGCTTGATGGTGCCGCCTTCGGTGACGCGCTCGTTGCCCTTCAGCATGACCTTGCTGACGGAGGGCTTCTTGGTGCCGCTGGCACTGGGCTTGACGATGGTGACCATGCGCATGCCCTTGCCGGTTTTCGCGGTACGGGTCTTCTCGGCTTCCTTCTTTGGACGGTACAGCACGAGCAGTTTGCCGATGTGCTGGACCGGAGCGGCTTCCAGCTGTTCGCAGATGGTTTCGTACATTTCGATGCGGGCTTCGCGGTCGTCGCCAAAGACACGGACCTTGATCAGGCCGTGGGAATCCAGTCCCAGCTCGATTTCCTTCATCACGGCCTCGGACAGGCCGGCTTCCCCAATGAGGACGATGGGCTTGAGCGCGTGGGCTTCTGCGCGCAGGGCGCTGCGCTCAACAGGGGTCAGATTCAACATAATGGTTTATAGGTAGTTCTCTTAAAGGCAGTATTCTACGCGAATGGCAAAGAACAAATTAAACAAAAACTGGTTGCACGACCATATTAACGACCCGTACGTGAAGGCGGCCCAGAAGGATGGCTACCGTGCGCGCGCCGCCTACAAGCTCAAGGAGATCGACGAGGACGAGAAGCTGGTCAAGCCGGGCCAGGTGATCGTCGACCTGGGCTGCACGCCCGGCAGCTGGGGCCAGTACGTGCGGCGCAAGCTGGCCGGCAAGGAGGGCGGCGGCATCAACGGCACCATCATCGGCCTCGATATCCTGCCGATGGAACCGATTGCCGACATGCATTTCATCCAGGGTGATTTCCGCGAGCAGGACAGTGTCGACCAGCTGGCCGACCTGCTGCAGGGCCGCAAGGTCGACCTGGTATTGTCGGACATGGCACCCAACCTGTCCGGCATCGCCTCGGCGGATGCGGCGAGGATGGAAGACCTGATCGACCTGGCGATCGAGTTTTCGCAATTGCACCTGAAACCGGGCGGGGCATTGCTGGTGAAATGTTTCAAGGACATGGGTTTTTCGCAGATCGTCGAAAAATTCCGCCACGAGTTCAAGACCGTCGCGCAGAAAAAGCCGAAAGCCAGCCGCGATAAATCTTCGGAAATCTTTCTGCTCGGGCGCGGCCTGAAGCACCCGGCGCAAAACTGACCGGCGGCGATTTCGCCATGTCCGGCGCGCTGCATGCCCAAAACACGCGAAATATTGCGCGGTGGGCTTGTAATTCACGCCGAAAGCCGCACATCGAGCGCGGGCGGCATGATTTGTGCGCCGTCCGGGCCGCGCCCTCGCTGATTCCGGGCCGGCCTCGATGTTTTGATACGTGCGCGGCTGGATTCGCGCACCTTTAGGCCGCCTTGTAGCACGCTTTGGCCTAATGCGGGTAAAATCGAATTTCTGCTACAGGTAACAGGTGCGCGAGCATCCAAGGAGTTTTCGTGAATAACATGTTTTCCAAATCCGCCATCTGGGTTGTCGTAGCCCTGTTGTTGTTCATGCTGTTCAAGCAATTCGACAACCACAGCATCTCCGGCGGCAGCAAGACCATCGCGTATTCCGACCTGCTGGATGAGATCAAGGCGAAGCGCATCAAGGACCTCGTCATCGAGGGCAGCACCATCACCGCGACGAAAACGGACGATACGCGCGTGCGCACCACGTCCACCTACCTCGATCGCGGCCTGATCGGCGACCTGCGCGACAACGGCGTGCGTTTCGACGTTCGTCCGCCGGAAGAACCTTCGTTCCTGCAGCAAGTGTTCGTATCGTGGTTCCCGATGCTGCTGCTGATCGGTGTGTGGATCTTCTTCATGCGACAGATGCAGGGCGGCGGCAAGGGCGGGGCATTCTCGTTCGGCAAGTCGAAGGCACGCATGCTCGATGAAACCAACAACACCGTCACGTTCTCCGACGTGGCCGGCTGCGACGAAGCCAAGGAAGAAGTGACGGAGATCGTCGACTTCCTGCGCGATCCGACCAAGTTCCAGAAACTGGGCGGCCGTATACCCCGCGGCGTGCTGATGGTGGGCCCTCCGGGTACCGGTAAAACGCTGCTGGCCCGTGCGATCGCCGGCGAAGCGAAAGTGCCGTTCTTCTCGATCTCCGGTTCCGACTTCGTTGAAATGTTCGTCGGCGTGGGCGCGTCCCGCGTGCGCGACATGTTCGAGAATGCCAAGAAACACTCGCCGTGCATCATCTTCATCGACGAGATCGATGCGGTCGGCCGTCACCGCGGCGCCGGCATGGGCGGCGGCAACGACGAGCGCGAACAGACGCTGAACCAGCTGCTGGTCGAGATGGATGGCTTCGAGGCATCGTCCGGTGTCATCGTGATCGCCGCCACCAACCGTGCCGACGTGCTCGACAAGGCGCTGCTGCGTCCGGGCCGTTTCGACCGCCAGGTATCGGTGGGCTTGCCGGACATCCGCGGCCGCGAGCAGATCTTGAACGTGCACATGCGCAAGGTGCCGATCAGCACCGACGTGAAGGCCGACATCCTGGCCCGCGGCACCCCGGGCTTCTCCGGCGCCGACCTGGCCAACCTGGTCAACGAAGCAGCGTTGTTCGCCGCACGCCGCAGCAAGCGCCTGGTGGACATGGCCGATTTCGAGGACGCCAAGGACAAGATCTTCATGGGTCCGGAACGCAAGTCGATGGTGATCCGCGAAGAGGAACGCCGCAATACGGCCTACCACGAGTCCGGCCACGCCGTCGTCGCGAAGCTGCTGCCGAAGGCCGATCCGGTGCACAAGGTCACCATCATGCCGCGCGGCTGGGCCCTGGGCCTGACCTGGCAGCTGCCTGAACATGACCGGATTTCGGGCTACAAGGACAAGATGCTGGAAGAAATCTCGATCCTGTTCGGCGGCCGTATCGCCGAGGAACTGTTCGTTGGCCAGATGTCCACCGGCGCGTCGAACGACTTCCAGCGCGCCACCAAGCTGGCCCGCTCGATGGTCACGAAGTTCGGCATGTCCGACTCGCTGGGCGTGATGGTCTACGAGGACGAGGCGAACGAAGGCTTCCTGGGCGGCAGCAACAAGACGATTTCGGAAGCCACGCAGCAGAAGGTCGATGCCGAGATCCGCGCGATCCTCGACACGCAGTACGCGCTGGCGCGCAAGTTGCTGGATGAGAACCGCGACAAGGTCGAGGCGATGACGAAGGCACTGCTCGACTGGGAAACCATCGACGCGGACCAGATCAACGACATCATGGCCGGCAACGAGCCGCGCCCGCCGAAGGCCGGCGTCACGATCCGCAAGCAGCCGAACGGCGACGGTCCGTCGTCGCCTTCGCCGAACGCCACCGCGCCGGCATAATACCGCCGCCGATGCCGTGACCAAAGGGTGAGGAGCGATCCTCGCCCTTTGTTTTTCCGCCGTATTTTCCATCCATGCTTTTTCACCCGTACTTTCCACCAGTACTTTTTCAGCGGTCGCTTCCCGCCCGTCGCTACCCAGCCTTCTCTTCCAGCAGCGTATGACTCACATCCCCTTTGGCCATCATCGCCTGCCTGCCGGCAGGGCCCTCGTGATGGGCATCCTGAACGTCACCCCCGATTCGTTTTCCGATGGCGGCAAGTTTGCCGCGCTTGACTATGCCCTGTCGCATGCCGAGCAGATGGTCCGTGATGGCGTCGACATCATCGATGTCGGCGGCGAATCGACGCGCCCCGGTGCGCCCGTGGTGCCGGCGGAAGAAGAGATGCGCCGCGTGCTGCCCGTGCTGTATGCGCTGCGCGACTGCGGAACCCCGATCTCGCTCGATACCTACAAACCGGCGCTGATGAAGGAAGCCGTGCTGGCCGGCGTGGACATGATCAACGACATCAATGCCTTCCGCGCGCCGGGCGCGATCGAGGCCGTGCGCGACAGCGACTGCGCGCTCTGTATCATGCACATGCTTGACAAACCTGCAACAATGCAGGATAAACCTGCCTATGAGGATGTCGTCCTGGAAGTGACCGCATTCCTGCGTGAACGGATCGGCGCGCTGACGGCCGCCGGTATTGACCGGCGTCGACTCTGGATCGATCCAGGGTTTGGTTTCGGCAAGACCGTCGAGCATAATTATGCCTTGCTCAAGGCTGGCAGGCGCCTCATCGGCGAACTCGGCGTCCCGCTGCTGGCGGGTCTGTCCCGCAAATCGATGATCGGTGCCGTGACCGGCAAGCCCGTCGAAGGGCGTCTGGCCGGCAGCATCGGCGGCGCGCTGGCTGCCGTGGCCCACGGTGCCGGCATCGTCCGCGTGCACGACGTCGCCGAGACGGTCGACGCATTGAAGGTATGGTACGCAGCGCATGGCAACTGAACGCCAGCTAAATGAACACTAACTGAAGAGAACAACATGGCACGTAAATATTTCGGGACCGATGGTGTCCGTGGCCTGGTCGGCGAAGCGCCGATCACGCCGGATTTCGTGATGCGCCTGGGCTATGCCGCAGGCAAGGTGCTGGCGCGCACGGTGATCGGCGGCGCCGCCCGCCCCACCGTCCTGATCGGCAAGGACACGCGCATTTCCGGCTATATGCTGGAAGCGGCGCTGGAAGCAGGCTTCGCGGCCGCAGGCGTGGACGTGATGCTGGCCGGTCCGATGCCTACCCCCGCCATCGCCTACCTGACGCGCGCGCTGCGGCTGTCGGCCGGTGTCGTGATTTCGGCGTCGCACAATCCGTTCCAGGACAACGGCATCAAGTTCTTTTCCGAGCAGGGCACCAAGCTGCCCGATTCCGTCGAACTGGCCATCGAGGCGCAGCTCGACCAGCCGATGGCTTGCGTCCCGTCCGAAAAACTGGGCCGCGCCAAGCGCCTGGAAGATGCCCAGGGCCGCTATATCGAATTCTGCAAGAGCACCTTCCCGAACGAGCTGGACCTGCGCGGCTTGAAGATCGTCGTCGACAGCGCCCACGGCGCCGCCTACAACATCGCGCCGCACGTGTTCCATGAACTGGGCGCCGAGGTGATCTCGATCGGTAACAAGCCGGACGGCTTCAACATCAACGAAGGCCATGGCGCCACGGCGCCGAAGGCGATGGCCGCCGCCGTGCTGGCGCACGATGCCGACCTGGGCATCGCCCTGGACGGCGATGCGGACCGCCTGATCATGTGCGACGCCAACGGCCGCCTGTACAACGGCGACGAGCTGCTGTACGTGATGGTGATGGACCGCCTGGCAACCGGCGAAGTGAAAGGCGCGGTCGGCACGCTGATGACCAACATGGCCCTCGAAGTGACGTTCAAGGAAAAGGGCATCGGTTTTGCGCGCGCCAAGGTGGGCGACCGCTACGTGCTCGAAGTGATGCAGGAAAAAGGCTGGATCCTGGGCGGCGAGGGCAGTGGCCACCTGCTGGCGCTGGACAAGCACACCACGGGCGACGGCATCATCTCGGCGCTGCAGGTGCTGTCCGCGCTGAAGCGCAGCGGCCAGACGCTGGCGCAGATCGCCGGCCAGATCGAACTGTTCCCGCAAACGCTGATCAACGTGCGCGTGCCGGCCGGCTTCGACTGGCAAAAGAATTCCGCGATGGTGGCCGAGAAAGAGCTCGTGGAGCGTGAACTGGGCGACAGCGGCCGCGTGCTGATCCGCGCATCCGGTACCGAACCCCTGATCCGCGTGATGGTCGAAGCGCGCGATGCGACCCAGGCGCAGAATTTCGCCCGCCGTATCGCCGACAAGGTCGAAGTGCCGCAGGCCAACGCCGCCTGATTTCCGCCTGATTCGCCGCCGGCACCGCGGCCGTCGATTGACGCTCGCGGTGCCGAGCGGTTATCATTTTGCTCCGACAGCGGGCGGCAGCCCGCTTTTCCTTGCCGGTGGCCGGTTCCGATAATGCGGCCGGCGGTCATCCGCCAGTCAGTAACAATCCCGTACCGGCAACCCTTCCGGAATTCCCCGCGGAATCCCTTTCTGCCCATAGCTCAGCTGGATAGAGCAACGGCCTTCTAAGCCGTAGGTCGCTGGTTCGAACCCAGCTGGGCAGGCCAGTCACCCCATCCCCGCCAGTGTCCGCCTTGTTTTCCGGCCGGCCGTTCACATTTGCTTACCATCGAAACACCGCCGTTGCGCGTGCCGGATCGACCCGGCGCTATGCTGGATTTGCCGGTGCGCGCCGGCCATCAACGAGGTCATTCAATGCACGACGAACACGCAGCACGCGAACAGGTTTCGCGCAGCGACGCGGCCACCGCCGCCATCATCGAGGAAGCGCTGCGCCTGTGCGACAGCGAAGGCATCGATGGCGCCATCCGGTACATGGAACAGCGCAAGCTCGACCGCACGACCATCCTTCGGGTGCTGTGCTCGCCAAAATTCCATCGATGATGGGGTATCACTGCTACAACAATACTTACCCATAAATAGTTGTCGTCGTTATAATGGCACGCTTCTGTATCGGAGGTGTCATGTCGGAGATCCGGTTTTCCAGCAATTACCAGGACCTGAGCCAGTCGTCCGGCGTCGATGCCGGTTTCCAGTTCGAGTTTTATTGCGAACGCTGCAGCGATCGCTGGCGTACCCATTACAAGCCCTATCGCAGCGGCCAGGCGTCCGGCTGGATCCAGAAGGGCGCCAGCATCTTCGGCGGCCTGCTGGGCAATGCCAGCACGGTCGTCAGTGGCATGGCGCAGGCCGGCTGGCACAGCGCCCGCGACGATGCTTTCAAGGAAGCGATCGCCGACGCCAAGGCGCACTTCAACCGCTGCGGCAATTGCCATGATTATGTGTGCGCACCATGCTTCGACGGCGCCGCCGGCCTGTGCTTCAATTGCGCGCCGAACGTGCAGGTGGCGATCACCAGGGCCCGTGCCCAAGGGGAAGTGCGCAGCGCGGCCGAGCGTGCGGATACGGAAGGCGAAAGCCGCGGCACGCGCCACGACGTCCGGCAGGACATGCAGCTGGTCTGCCCCCAGTGCCGGGCCGAAACGCACGGCGCCAAGTTTTGCCCGGAATGCGGCTACAAGATGGCGCAGCAGGTGGCGTGTACCGCCTGCTCGACCCTGCTGCAACCGGGTACCAAGTTCTGCACGGAGTGCGGCCACCGGCAAAGCTAGCCGATTCGCGGCTGGTGGCGCGCTCCGGATGCCTGGCGCCCGCGTTGGCACCTGGCGAGCAAGCCACCTTACAGCGCCGCCAGGCCATCCGCGACGAGACTGCCGGCCAGCAGCAGCATCACCGCACCCGTCAGCGCTTCGATACACTTCCATGCCGCCGGACGCGCCAGCACGCCGGCGAAGCGGGCGGCGCCAAACCCCAGCATGCTGAACCAGAGCAGCGACGCCGTCATCGCACCGGCGGAGAACGCGGTGCGTTCCAGCGCCGGATAGCGCCCGCCGATCGAGCCCAGCAGCACAACGGTATCCAGGTACACATGCGGATTGAGCAGCGACATCGCCAGCACGCTGGCCAGCGCGGCGGTGGCGGTGCGCGGCGTGGCGGCAGCACCGATGTCCAGCCGGTTTGCCGACAGCATCTGCCGCCAGCTGCGCAAGCCGTACCAGGCCAGGAACGCCGCGCCGCCCCAGCGCGCCAGCGCCATCAGCCATGGTGAGCCCTCGATCAATGCTCCCGCGCCGGCCACGCCCGCGCCGATCAGCGCCACGTCGATCACGATGCAGGCGGCCACCGTCAATGCCACATGGCTGCGCTGCACGCCCATGCGCAGCACGTGCGCATTCTGCGCGCCGATTGCCATGATCAGGCTGGCGCCCAGGCCCAAGCCACTCAAGAATACCTGTGTCGTCATCTCGTCCTCCGTGAAGGTGGCCATTGTCACGAAAGCGCGGGCAAAACTGAAGCTCAGTTAATATAATTCAGGTTTCATTAATAAATCTAAGGAAACGATGGATACGCGGCATTGCGAAGCCTTCCTGGCTGCCGCCGAGACCGGCAGTTTCGATGCGGCGGCGGCCCAGCTGAACGTCACGCCATCGGCGGTGTCGCAGCGCATCGCGGCGCTGGAATCAGCGCTCGGCTCGCCGCTGCTGATCCGCAGCCGGCCCTGCCGTACCACCGCCGCCGGCCAGCGCCTGCTGGTGCACCTGCGCCGCAGCAGGCTGCTGGAAGAAGAGTTCCTTGCCGGGCTGCGCGACGAGTCGGCGGGCTCGCTGCGGATTCCCATCGCCGTCAACAACGATACGCTGGCAACCTGGCTGTTGCCGGGCATCGCCGGCTTCCTGCAGCGCGAGCAGGTCACGCTCGATATCGTGCTGGACGAGCAGAACTATACGTATGGATTGCTGGAGAAAGGGGAGGCGGTCGCCGGCGTTTCCAGCGAGCCCACGGCCATGCGCGGGTGCACCGTCCAGCCGCTGGGCATCATTCGCTACCGCATGCTGGCGTCGCCCGCGTTCGCCGCGCGCTGGTTCCCGGATGGCTTCGAACGAAATGCCGCCCGGCAGGCGCCGGTGGTGGTGTTCTCCCGCAAGGACCGCCTGCAGGCGGACTTCATCCAGGCTGAACTGGGTTTGTTACCCGGCAGCTATCCGGTCCACTATGTGCCCGCCAGCGATCCGTTCCTGGATGCCGTGAAGCTGGGACTCGGCTATGGCATGCTGCCGTCGCAGCAGGTGGGTGATGCGGTGGCGACGGGAGCGTTGCTCGACCTGGCGCCGGGAAAGCATACCGACGTGCCGCTGTACTGGCACGCCTGGCGCGTGCAATCGCCGGCGCTCGAGCGGCTGGGCGAGGCGGTCGTGGCGGCCGCCCGCGCAACGCTTCTCGCGCCTTGAGATGGCAGCAACAGCCGGCACCGGCGCATAGGCCGGTGCCGGCCCGTCACCATCAGTAGGTGTAGAACATGCGCTGGATGTCAGCCGTGTTGCTGGTCTTCGTCAGCGCGAGCATCAGCAGGATGCGCGCTTTCTGCGGGCTCAGCGTATCGGCGGCCACGAAGTCGAGCTCGTCGTCGTTCGCTTCGCCATTACGGGCCAGGATGCCCTGGCCGACCCGGCTGGCGCGCACGATCAGGGTGCCTTTCTTGCGCGCGGCGATCAGCGCGGGTTTCACGCGCGCAGCCAGGCTGCCATCGCCGACGCCCGCATGGATGATGCCCTTCGCGCCCGCGGCAATGAAGGCATCCAGTGCCACCGGATTCATGTTGGCGTAGCCGTACACGATATCGACCTGGGGCAGGGTAGAGATGTTCGAAATGTCGAACTCGCTCTCGAAGGTGTGCTTGCGGGTCGAGGCGCGGTAGAAGAAGGCCTTGCCGCCCTGCAGATAGCCGAGCAAGCCCAGTTCCGGCGTCTTGAAGCTGTCCGGGGTCGAGGTATTCGTCTTGGTCACGTCGCGCGCCGAGTGGATCTGGTCGTTGAGCGCCACCAGCACGCCTTTGCCGACCGCTTCACGGCTGCCGGCAACGATCACCGCGTTGTACAGGTTCAGCGGGCCATCGGCCGACAGTGCCGTCGAAGGGCGCATCGCACCGACCAGCACGACCGGCTTGCGGCTCTTCACCACCAGGTCGAGGAAGTAGGCGGTTTCTTCCATCGTATCGGTACCGTGCGTGATGACGATGCCATCGACGTCGGACTGGGCGAGCAGGGCGTTGACACGCTTGCCCAGGGTCAGCCAGTGTTCGTTGGTCATGCTTTCGCTGGCGATCTGGAATACCTGCTCGCCCTTGACGTTGGCCACTTTCGCCAGTTCCGGCACGGCGGCGATCAGCTGCTGCACGCCGACGGTGGCGGCGGTATAGCCGACCGTGGTGGTGCTCGTGGCACCCGTGCCGGCGATCGTGCCGCCGGTGGCAAGGATCATCACGTTCGGCTTCGTTTGCGCGTGGACGCCCGTGATCACGAACAGCAGCGCCACCATCGCCATGAAGAAGTGCGAATAGTGCGCGGTCTTTTGTCTCGACATGCGGATTCCTTTTTTTGATTGGTAAAACGCGAATCTTATACGAACCGATAACGAATACAAGCCCGGCCGGTCATTTGTGGTTGTAAAAAAACACAAGGCGCCAATTCGTCCAAAAACTTGGACTCCGGCGAGCGCCTTTTCCAATATATTGGTTTTTCACGACGGTGACACCCGGCACCTTGCCGATATAATCGCGCACCCGGGCCGAAGATTGATCGGCGCCGCCAGCGCGTCGCCGGTTTGAGCATGCCGCGCTGCCGCGTGCCACGGGTGCGCGTGACCTTGCGCTTGTTGGTGGAGGGGCCGGCGCTGCGTTCGGCGCCGAATGGCGTCGGCAGGGCACGCGGCTGAATCGGCCATTTCGGAAAAATGCGGGGTTGGCGATGCCGCCAGAAACGATGTAATTGCGCTGCCGAATCCGAATGATATTCGACTGGATAGATAAGACACGGTCAATGATTCATTGGCCGGCACAATTCATTCAATCACCGTCAGAGATGGGTTATTATCGCGCCCGATTAATCGAAACTGGTGGGTAGTTGAATAGCCGGATCGCCGAATAAATCAAAAAGGCCGGAATCCATGTTTTCACTGGATTCCGGCCTTGTTGCCAGGAAGATTAAGCGCCGTCTTTATTTACCCGGCTGAGGCGGTGATAGCCCAGGTCGAAAGATCGACGCGGTTGTGCTGTCGTGCCGGGCGGATCAGCCCAGCTTGTCGTCGGTCTTGCGGCGGGCCGAGAAGGCCAGCAGGCCGATGCCGACGCCCAGCATCGCAAAGGTGGTGGGCTCCGGTACCGGGGCCAGGTTCAGGGTGCCGGCATAAGCGCCCCCCATGTTCGCTACCAGCGTGTTACCGGTGACCGTAAACCCGTACATGCCGGCATCCAGCGATTCCACTGGATAGAATTCGATGCCGCCATCGGTCGTGAAGACAGTGTCCAGGTCGGTACGGGTTCCATCGTCGGCTTGCCAGAAGAACTGGATGCCGGTGATGGCGTAGTTTGCCTGGCGGACGCCATTGATCGCCGTGCGTCCCACCACGGCGGTGCCGGAAGCCCAGGAAGTCGTGTCGACTTCGAACAGATAGGTGTCGATATTGCTGGCGGCGGACCATGTGTGCAAGGCGGAGAAATCCGCATTGCCGTCGCCATTGAAAGTGAGTGTTTGAGCGGACGCAGCGCCAGAGGCAAGCAGACCTGCGGTGAGCAGCAGGGAACCTGCCACCTTGCTGAATAAAGCTTTCTTCATCGATATACCCCTTGACTCGTTTGTTGTTACGAAGTGATAGCTCCTGTCGGCAGCGTTGCAAGCTCGCGGTAATTCCCGTTCCTGAAAAAAATATAAGTTTGCAATGTTGCCAACATTGTCAATATAGCCCCGCTACCTGCCTGGTTCCTTCATCGATGAAATGTGCAGGGCATGGCCCGGCAGGCATCGCTGCACATGGCAAGGGCAGAGCTGACGCTCAACGGAAGGTCAAGGAAAATTTTTTATTGCCGAGTTGTATCCGTGGCACGGCGGTCGCCGCTCTCTACCGTTCTCTATAATCGTGCGCATGGACATCAATTCGGACGACCTGCAGACTTTCGTGGCCGTGATCGACAGCGGTTCGCTGAGTGCCGCCGCGGTCCACCTGGGACAGACCACATCCGGCGTCAGCCGTGCGCTGGCCCGCCTCGAGGACAAGCTGCAGACTTCGCTGCTGACGCGCACCACGCGCCGCATGGAGTTGACCGAGGAGGGCCAGCTGTTCCTGGACCGGGCACGCCGCATCCTGGCCTCGCTGGAAGAAGTCGAAGAGTGCATCCGCATACGCCGCCAGCAGCCGGCCGGCCGCCTGTGCGTCGATGCGGCCTCGCCCTTCATGCTGCATGGCATCGTCCCGCACGTGGCCGAATTTCGCGCGCTGTACCCTGAAATCCGCCTTGAGCTCACGTCGAACGACCGCATTGCCGACCTCATCGAGCACCGTACCGACATCGCCATCCGCATCGGCACGCTGAACGATTCCACGCTGCATGCGCGGCCATTGACGTCCAGTCCCCTGCACGTGCTTGCCAGTCCGGCCTACCTGGCCAGGCATGGCGCGCCGGCAACGCCGGGCGACCTGGCCGGTCACACGCTGCTCGGCTTCGTCCAATACGAGCAGGGCAATGTCTGGCCCCTGCGGCACGACGCCGGCGACAGCCTCGCCATCACGCCCGCGCTGGCCGCGTCGTCGGGCGAAACGCTGCGCCACCTTGCCCTGGCTGGCGACGGCATCGCGTGCCTGGCCGGCTTCATGACACGCGCCGACATCGCCAGCGGCCGGCTCGTGCCGCTGCTCGCCGCGTTCAATTCCGGCTACCGCCAGCAGATCCACGCGGTCTACTACCGCAACACGCAGCTGGCCCAGCGCATCAGCTGCTTCCTCGAATTCCTCCAGCAAAAACTGTAGGCGTAGCCGCAGGAAAAAGCTGCGCGGAAATCCCGATGTGATGCCGCGCCAATGCGTCGCACTTGAACACGCACATGAAGACGCACATGAAGACGCACATGAAGACGCACATGAAGACGCACATGAAGACGCACATGAAGACACACATGAAGACGCACGTGAGGGCGCCCGGGAATACCCACATGAAGACGCACATGAAGCCCCGCCAACAGCCGTCGGCAAACGCCGCAATCGTGCCGGGATGCGACTGTAGGCGAGTTCCCACATGCACGCGCGTGAAAGCGCCAGAGGAATTGTTCGCTGGCGCACGGTCGTTTCAAAAGGGCGTCCCTAAGATGGAGTTGCGTGACTAAGTTGTGTAACTGGAGCGCGACGCAACGAACAGGATAACGAAGCAGGTCGCTCGTCCGCAGGCAAGCCGGTCGCCTCAAGCGCCGGCACCAGATTTCGAACCAGGCAGCGACGCACCCACCGCCAGCAACGACGGGGCCGGACAGGCCCGGACCGGGCCGCGAGCGCAAACATACAGGAGGTCATCATGATGACGATGCAAACCAGCCAGCCCTCGAAGGAAGCGGTGCGGGAATACCTGGAACGCAGGACCAATGACGTGGAACCGCCGCCGACGCCGGAAGAAATCCGGCGCCAGCTGGGATGGGGACTCGTCATGTTCGACCAGAAGCATGACGGCAGATTCTGAAATTCTGATAACAAGGAGAAGACATGACGCACCGTATCGGCAACAAGGACATCGCGCAAATGCGCGGCAAGGAAGAAAAGAAGCGCACGCGCGCCTTCAACAAGGCGATGGAGGCTGAAAAGCAGGCCATCGCCCGCGCCAAGTACCGCAACCAGGTCAAGGGGCAGGCCGCGCCCGCCGCGTAAGCGGCTTCGTCCAGAAAGCTTACACCCCCACGCCCACGGCATGCCGTGGGCTTTTTTTATGGCGAGGCGGCCCACCAGCCGTCCCTGCGCTGTTCTCTGTGCTTCTGCTCCGCTTCCCGCCTGCCGGTCGCCCGTCCTTTACCGAACATGCCGTCATTCACCGGCCGCCAGCCGCCATTCACCGAAAAGCGGTTTCGCCTTCGGCCGGCGCGGCGTATCGTTCCGTCATCGAACCGAGGGAGGAACCCATGCAAACCGAAGTGGACAGGGCGCGGCTGAAACTGCGCCGGCAAGTGACCTGGGGCCTGGTGCTGGTGGCGTTCGGCGTGGCCTACCTGGTCAACCGCGACGACCATGAAGCGGTGATCGGCCTGTGGCGCTACTGGCCGCTGGTGCTGATCGCCTTTGGCATCGGCAACATGCTGCCGCCGGTGGAGGGCCGCCGCTTCGTCGACGGCCTGTCGCAAGTGCTGTTCGGCGCCTGGTTCTATGCCATCTATGAAGGCCTGTTCGGCCTGACCTTCCGTAACAGCTGGCCTTTGCTTATCATCGTGGCGGGCGCGGGCATGGTACTGCAGCCGCTGGCCACGCGCTACCTTGACCGCAAACCGGGAGAAGAAGCATGAACACGGGACGACAACACAATCCGGCCGCGCAAATCGTGATCGGCATCGGTGTCATCGCGGTGGGGCTGATGTTCCTGCTCGATAACCTGGGCTGGCTGGAGCTGGACATGAGCGTGCAGTTCTGGCCCGTGGTGCTGATCGTGGCGGGCGTGCTGAAACTGACGGTCGCGCGCTCGCCGAACGGCACCATCATCGGCGGCGCCCTGCTGCTGTTCGGCGTGCTGACGCTGCTGAAGGGACTCGGTATCCTGGAGATCGGCTGGAACGTGCTGGCGCCGCTGGCGATGATCGGCGGCGGCCTGTTCGTGGTGTTCCGGTCCACCAGGCTGGCGCGCACCGGCCCGGCGTCCGTATCGCTGGCGAAGGATGGCAGCGAGAAGCTGGTCTATGCCACGGCGATCCTCGGCGCCTATAAACGCCGCATCACGTCGCCGCAATTCGGCGGCGGCGAAATCACCGCCATCATGGGCGGCTGCGAACTGGACCTGCGTGAAGCGGGGCTGTCCGGCGACGCCGTGGTGAACATCTTCGCGCTGATGGGCGGCATCACGATCCAGGTGCCCGCCGACTGGAGCGTGCAGCTGGAAGGCGCGCCGATCCTGGGCGGCATCGAGGAATCGACGCTGCGGCCGAAGGATGCCAGCAAGCGCCTGGTGGTGCGCGGCTACGCGATCATGGGCGGCGTGGAAATCTCCAACTGATGGCCGTGCCGCTGTGAGCTGGCTGACCCGGGCGCGGCGCGGTGCGCTGCTGTACTTGCTGGCGTGGCTGATCGTCGGCGCCGTGCTGGGCGGGATGTGCGCCATCGTGACGTCGGCACCGCCCGCCAACGCGCTGCTGTTCGCCATTCCCGGCACGCTGGTGTACGGCGTGGCGGCGGGTTTTTCCGCCTACTACCTGTGCCGCGCCAATCCCCTGGGCGCCCGTCCGCTGGCGCTGGTGGTACTGGCGCTGTGCACGGCAGCCGTGCTGGCGGCGTTCATGTGGCTCGCGGTACTGGGTGGCTGGAACGAGCTGTGCCTCGCGGCCGGCGTGCGGTGGGCCGGCATCGTGCAGACGCCGCTGTTGTCGGCCCTGCTGTTCGCGCTCGGTACGCTGCTGTACGGCCTGCTGGCGGCGATCAACTACCTGGCGATCGAATCGGGCCGGGCGCGCAATGCCGAACGCCGCGAACTGGAATCGAAGCTGATGGCGCAGGATGCCGAATTGCGCATGCTGCGCACCCAGGTCGACCCGCACTTCCTGTTCAACAGCCTGAACTCGGTGAGTGCGCTGACGTCGCAGGATCCGAAGGGCGCGCGTGAAATGACGCTGCGGCTGGCCGGTTTCTTCCGCCGCAGCATGGGCATGGCCGGCCATCCGCGCATCACGCTGGCACAGGAGATGGACCTGGTGCGCGATTTCCTCGCCATCGAGAAAGTGCGTTTCGGCGAGCGGCTGGTGACCGAGGAAGCACTGGAGAAGGGTGCGCTCGATTGCCTGGTGCCGCCGATGATCATCCAGCCGCTGGTGGAAAACGCCATCAAGCATGGCATCGGCCAGCTCACCGATGGCGGCCTGCTGCTGGTGGCGGCGTGGCGCGACGGCGCGCGGCTGTCGATCACCGTCAGCAACGCGATCGACCCGGAGATGCCGGAAACGCGGCGCAGCGGCACCGGCCTGGCGAATGTGCGCCAGCGGCTGGCCTGCGCGTATCCGAACGAATCCACGCTGGAATGGAAGCGGGAAGGGGAGACGTTCAGCGTCGAGATCCGCCTGCCGGCGCAGGCCGCCACGACCGAGGCAAATGACTCTGGAGCATAGGATGGAAAAACACATGCGGCTGATCGTGGTGGACGACGAACCGCTGGCGCGCGGCGTGGCGCGCGAATACCTGGCGGCGCATCCGGATATCGAGATCGTGGCCGAATGCGCCAATGGTTTCGAGGCCGTGAAGGCGATCACCGAACTGGCGCCGGACCTGGTGCTGCTCGATATCCAGATGCCGAAACTCGATGGCTTCGAGGTGGCCGAACTGGTCGGCGGCAAGACCCGCCTCATCTTCGCCACCGCGTTCGACCAGTACGCCATCCGCGCCTTCGAGATCCACGCGCTCGACTACCTGCTCAAGCCCTTCAGCCAGGAACGCTTCGACAAGGCGCTGGCACATGCCCGGGCCAGCCTGGCGAGCGCGCTGCCGCGGCAGGAAGCGGCGGTGCGCGAAGCGGCCGCCGCGCGCGACCGGCCGCTCGGCCGCGTGCTGATCCGCGACGGCGCGAAGGTGCACGTGATCCGTGCCGAGGCGATCGCCTGGATCGAAGCCCAGGACGACTACGTGCAGATCCACGCCGGCGGCAAGGCTTACCTGAAGAATGGCGCACTGGGCGAGCTCGAAGCGCAGCTCGACCCCGGCCGCTTCCTGCGCATCCACCGCTCGTACCTCGTGAACGTCGAACACGTGGCGCGCATCGAACCGGCCGGCAGGGACAGCCACGCCGCCATCCTGGCCGACGGCACCCGGCTGCCCATCAGCCGCAGCGGCTACCAGAAGATCCGCGGCGCGATGCAGTAGCCACTCGGTAGCGCAAAGCAGTAGCGCCACTCAGTAGCCACTCAATAGCGCCACTCAATAGCGCCACTCAGTAGCGCCATTCAGTAGCCCTCAGCCGGGCACGTGCCACCAGGCCGGCAGCAGCGCGCGGATCTCGGGCCGGGCGAAGCGGTCGTCGATCAGGTACACGGTGCCGGTATCGCTGGTGGTGCGGATCACGCGGCCGGCGGCCTGCACCACTTTCTGCAAGCCCGGATACAGGTACGTGTAGTCGTAGCCGGCGCCGAAGATGGCCTGCATCCGTTCGCGGATCCGCTCGTTGACGGGATTCAGCTGCGGCAGCCCCAGCGTGGCGATGAACGCGCCGATCAGCCGCGCACCGGGCAGGTCGATGCCTTCGCCGAATGCCCCGCCCAGCACGGCGAACCCGATGCCCTGGCCCGTTTCGGTGAAGCGGGCCAGGAAGGCTTCGCGTTCCGCCTCGCCCATCCGGCGCGGCTGGCGCCATACCGTCACGTGCGGGTGCTCGCGCTGGAACAGGTCGGCCGCCTTGTCCAGGTAGTCGAAGCTGCTGAAGAAGGCCAGGTAGTTGCCGGGCTGGCGCCCGTACTGTTCGCCCATCAGCTGCGCGATCGGCGCCAGCGAGCGGTCGCGGTGCTGGTAGCGGGTGGAGATGTGGCCGGCGATATGCACCGTCAGCTGCGCGGCCTGGAAGGGCGAGGCCACGTCGACCCACGCGGTATCGGCCGGCATGCCCAGCGTGTCGCTGTAGTAATTCCACGGGCTGAGCGTGGCCGAGAACAGCGCCGTGGTGCGCGCCGCCGCGAAACGCGGCTGCAGGAATGGCGCCGGCACGATATTGCGCAGGCAGAGCACCGAGTCGGCACGGGTGCCGCCGCCATGGTTCTTGCCGCCTGTCGATATCGTCACATCGAACACGGAATGCTCGCCGAAGTTCTCGGCCAGCCGGGCGAAATGCAGCACGGCGAAATAAAAATCCAGTACGTCGGCATCGAACCATGCGGGGTTCTCCGCCATGTAGTCGCCGATCTCGGTGGCGGCGGTCTGCAGCGCATTGACCAGCTTTTCCGGCAGGGCCTCGTAGGCCCGGTACTCGCCGCCATGCTCCGCCATCTGTTCCTTTTCCAGCGCCGACCATTGCCGGTGCACGCGGTCCAGCGCCTTCTTGATCGCGGCCGGCGCGGTCTTGCGCAGCAGCCGCAGGCCGCCGTGCTCCAGTTCCGCCGAATACATCTTGCGGGCGCGCGAGACCATGTTGTGCGCCTCGTCGGCCAGGATGGCGATACGCCAGTCGTTCATCACCGTCAGCGAGTACAGCATGGCGGTCACGTCGAAATAATAGTTGTAGTCGCCGACGATCACGTCGGCCCAGCGTACCAGCTCGCTTTGCAGGTAGTACGGGCACACGTCGTGCGCCAGCGCCACCGCGCGCACGCCGGCGCGGTCGAGCATCGGCTGTTGCACCGCCGCGGCGCGCGCGGCCGGCAGGCGGTCATAAAAACCCTTCGCCAGCGTGCAGGATTCGCCGTGGCAGGACTTGTCCGGATGTTCGCATGCCGTGTTGCGGGCCGCCAGTTCCAGCGTGCGCAAGGGCAGCAGCGGGGCGCCTTCCTTGATGTTCTCGACCGCGTCGAGGGCCATGCGCCGCCCGGATGTCTTCGCGGCCAGGAAGAAGATCTTGTCGTGACCATGCGCGGCGGCCGCCTTCAGCATCGGGAACAGGCTGCCGATGCTCTTGCCGATGCCGGTCGGCGCCTGCGCCAGCAGCGCGCACGATCGGGTGCTGGCCTTGTACATCGCTTCGGCCAGTTCGCGCTGGCCGGGCCGGAAATCGGCATGCGGAAAGCGCAGGGCCTGCAACTGCTCGTCGCGCGCGGCGCGATGCGCCAGTTCGGCTTCGGCCCAGGCCAGGAACCGGCCGCACTGCTCTTCGAAATACGCCTGCAGCGCCGCCGCACTGTGTTCCTCGACGAGATGGGTTTCCTTCTGCGAACCGATATCGTAGTAGACCAGCGCCAGGCGCAGCGATGGCAGGGCGCGCGCCGCGCACAGCAGGTGGCCGTACACCTTCAGCTGCGCCCAGTGCAAGGCGCGATGGTTGCCGGGCATGCGTTCCAGCTCGCCCCGGAAGGTCTTGATTTCCTCCAGCTGGTTGCGCTTCGGGTCGTAGCCGTCGGCGCGGCCGCGCACGTGCAGCGGGCCGAAATCGCCCGTCAAGGCGATCTCGCGCTGGTAGTCGTCGTCGCGCCGGGAAGTCACCACGCCATGGCCGGCGATGCCTTCCTGCGCGGTGGGCGAGGGCGTGAAGCGCAGGTCCAGGTCGCCGGCCTTGGCGGTGAATTCGCACAGCGCGCGCACGGCAACCGTGTACTGCGCCACGGGACGCGGTGCCGCATCCGTCATTGCGGCGCCCATTGCAAGTAGCAGACCGTGACGGGCATGCGGTGCTGCGCGCAGTAATCGATCCAGCGCAGCTGGTTGTCCTGCAGCCGGTCGCCGGGGCCCTTCACTTCGATCATGTTGTAGCGGCGCTCGGCCGGCCAGAACTGGATCAGGTCCGGGAAGCCGGTGCGGTTGGCCTTCACATCCTGCAGGATGCGCAGGAATGCCTGCTTCAGGTGCGCGGCCGGGATGCAGTGCAGCGCCAGGTCGAGCAGCGCGCCATCGAGCGCGCCCCAGAACACGAACGGCGACGAGATGCCCCGCTTGGCGTCCAGGTTGCGCCGGATCGTGGCGGGGTAGCTGCCGTCATCGAGCTGCGCCAGGCAGGCATCGAACTGGGCGGCACGGCGCCGGTGGAAGTCGGCGCTGTGCAAGTCCGCCGGACCGTGATGGAACGGGTGGAAGAACGCGCCGGGAATGGCGGCGAACACGGCATCCCAGCACAACAGCCCGAACAGGGAATTGATCAGCGCATTCTCGACGTAGAACACAGGGGCTTCGTCGCGGTTCAGGTGGTCGCGCACCACGCCCTCGACCCACCACTGGCCGTCGGGCTGGGGCAGCGCAAGGTCCAGGCGAGCCGGCGGCACAGGCTTGCCGGCCGTGCCGCGCGGGTGGCCGAGGCGGCGCGCCAGCCGCGGTGCCATGCGCAGCAGGTGCTGGCGTTCCGCCTCGCTTTCCGGCGCGGCCATGGCCACCTGCAGCCGTTCCCAGGCGGCGCCGAACTGCTCATCCTTCTCCAGCACGCGGATGGCCCGTGCCCGCGCGCCGGGATAGGCGCAATCGTCGTAGACGGCGCAGGCGCCGGCCCAGTCGCGCAGCTTTTCCAGCTGCTGGCCCATCTGGAACAGCAGCTTGTGGCGGCGGCTGGCCAGCCATTCGTTATCCGTGCCGGGCGGCGGCACGTCGCGCAGCACGTCCAGCGGTGCCTCGCCGTTGCCGAAGCGTTCGCGGCAGGCGTGCAGGCGCAGGTAATCGTCGATGTCGCGGCGCGTGCGGAAACCCCGTGCGGCGTCCGAGATTTCCACTTGCTCGAAGCGGAACACGCCGAGGTCGGACAGCACGAACTCGGTCCAGTCCTGGTGGTAGTTGCCGAAGAAGATCAGCCGCAGCCGGTCGCACAGCGGTTTCGCGACAATGCGGTAGGCTTCATCCACCGCCGCGGCATTCCGGCACCAGGCCGAGAAGGGCCGCTCGTCAGCGTGTTCGGCGCGCAGCGCTTCCAGCTGCGCTTCCTTGCGCGCCGAGCGCAGCGCGCCAGCCAGCCCGAATGCCTGGCACAGCTCCGGCTTTTGCAGCAGGTCGAACAGTTCGTCGAGCGACATGGCGGGATCGACGACGATCCAGCCGGTTTCCGCCAGCGGCGCGGCGGCGGCGCGGGGGCAGCCGATTTCCTCGTAGACCAGCTTGGAGGCGCGGAACAGCTGGCCCTTGCGCATGACCATGCGGACGAACAGCGCGCGCGACGCCTGGGGCAGGGCGGGGAAGCGGTCGATGAAGTCGCGTTCCTCGCCGTCCAGCAGGTCGGCGTAGCGTTCGCCGATCCATTCCAGCACCCGGTGGAAATTATCCAGATAATAAAAAAGGTTTTCCAGGACGGGTTTCATCGAACAGCGGGAGGGAAACAGAAAAAGGCGAAGGCGAAAAGGCGGAAGCGAACAAGGAACAAATGACGACGAACAGGTGCGGGCATGGCGCACAGGGAGCTAATACAGGACACAACATGCAACAAAAACAACGACGCAGCAAAAACAACGATGCAGCAAAAACAACGATGCAGCAAAAACAACGATGCAGCAAAAACAACGATGCAGCAAAAACAACGATGCAGCAAAAACAACGATGCAGCAAAAACAACGATGCAGCAAAAACAACGATGCAGTAAAAATAACGATGCAGTAAAAGCACCGAAGAAGTAAAAGCAACGGCAACGAAAAACGGCGGGAGAAACGATGAACTGTATTTATATACAGTCTATCGCTTCTCCCGCCGCTTGCACAGCCCTGTGTGGCGCAAATACCGTTACGCCGGGAACCGGAGTCAGTGTTTGGTCTGGTCAGCTTTCTGCTGTTCGGCGAGCGCCGCCGCCTTGGCCAGCTGTTCCTCGAACGCCGCTACCGCCTGGCGCGTGGCCTTGGTGACCTGCTCATAGCCGGCGAAGGCGTTGTCGATGGCCGTCTTGACGATTTGTACCGCGTTCTCGGAACCGGGCCGCACGTTTTTCGTCACGTCATGGATCAGCGCCGTGAGATTGCTGCGCGCTTCGGCCAGGTGGGCTTCGGCTGCCGTCGTGAATTCGCTATGGATTTCCGCCAGGATCTGGCCAACCTGCTGGTTGTATTCGGCCACATTGGTGAGGTTCTGCATCCTGGCGCTGGCCGCCGCCATCGCCGCTTTCGGATCGGCGGCCTGGCTCATTTCGCGACCGGCCGCCAGGTTCTTTTCGACGCTGCTCCTGGCGGTATCGATATTCAGTTGCAGTACCTGCTCGAGGCCTTGCACCGCCTTGCTGGTCAGGGTGTTGAAGGTGTCGAGCTGGAACTCGAACAGGGTTTTCGTCGCTTGGGCGAACTGCTCGGGATTCTGAAACATGTCTCCTCCATCGGTGTGAAAAAGCTTGTCGGGCCATTATTGAACACGAATCAACTTCTCGCAACGAGAATCCTTGTACGGACCCAGCAACTTGCGCCAGCCGGGGCCGAGCGGTGTCTGCGAACAGACCTTGGCGCCGCTGCCGCCCACGCTTTCCCATAGCCACCAGGGCGCGGGCGCGGCGGTGGCCGCCATGGCGAACAGCAGAACGCCGGCGGGCACGAATCGTTTCAGGAGAGTGGGCAGGGGCATCATGGAGAAAACCGGGTAGACAGGGCAGGTTGACGGTCCGGCGATCAGCGGGGAGCGACCACGGGCAGCGTCATCGTGAACGTGGTCCCGCTGCCCGGCGCACTGTCCACGACGATCCGGCCGCCCAGCACGCCGGTGACGATATTGTGCGTCACGTGCAGTCCGAGGCCCGAGCCGCCGGCACCGGGCCGGGTCGTAAAGAACGGATCATACACGCGGGAAAGAATGTCGGCAGCGATGCCTGCGCCGTTGTCGGCCACCGACAACGCAATCATGCCATCGCCCAGCGCACGGGCGGACAGGGTGACGACCCCGCCGTCGCGGCCATCCAGCCCGTGGATGACGGCATTTTCAAACAGCGCCGACACGGCTTGCCCGAGCGGGCCGGGATAACTGTCCATCGCCAGCCCGGGCGCGATGTCCTGCACCACGCGCGGGCGGGGCGCCGCCGTGCCGGCCGTCAGGGGCAAGACCAGTTCGGCGATGAATTCGTCCAGCCGGAACTGGCGGCGCTGCGAACTGGCGGTATCGACGGCCACCTGCCGGAAGCTGGCGATCAGGGCGGCGGCCCGGCGCAGGTTGCGCACCACCACCTCGTCGGCCTCGGCGGCCTGGGCGAGATACTGTTCCAGGTCGGAGCGGCGCAGCCCGGCTGTCATGCCGGCGCGCAGCGCCCCCAGCCGCTCGCTCATCGCGCTGGCGATCGTCAGCGTGTTGCCGATCGGCGTATTGAGTTCATGGGCCACGCCGGCCACCAGGCCGCCCAGCGCGGCCAGCTTGTCGCGGCGCACCAGTTCATCCTGGGTCTTGTGCAGGTCGTCCAGCGTGGCGGCCAGTTTGGCGCTGGCCAGTTCGGCGCGCTCCTTTGCGCTGCGCAGTTCGGCGGTGCGCGCCGCCACCAGTTCTTCCAGGTGATTGCGGTGCCGCGCCAGTTCGGCTTCGCGCCGGGTACGCTCGATGGCGATGCCGGCGAGGTGCACGGCCACGCCGATCAGCCGCTCGTCGTCCGCGCGGGGCAGCCGCACGTCGCGATAGTAGATCGCAAACGATCCCAGCACGGTCTGGCGGTCGGTCAGGATCGGCATGGCCCAGCAGGCATGCAGGCCGTACTGCGCGGCCAGTTCCTGCCAGCCGTGCCAGCGCCGGTCGCGGGCAATGTCCGCCACCACCACGGGTTCGCGGCGGAACATGGCGCTGCCGCACGAGCCGACATCCGGGCCGATCAGCAAGCCGTCGAAGACACGCAGGAATTCCGGCGGCATGCTCGGGGCCGAGCCGCCGCGCACGGTCACGCCATCCTCGTCCAGCAACAGCACCGTACAGACGAGGCCGGGGGCCTGGCCTTCGATCAGGCGCAGCAGGCTGGCCAGGATGTCATGCAGCGGGGCGCCGCGCGCGATCATTTCCAGCAGCCGGTTCTGGCCCGTGCGCAGTGCCTCGGCGATGCGCTGGCCCGTTACGTCCGCCACGCGCATGTGCAGCAGGCGCAAGCCGCTTTTTTCCAGTACCACGAGGCGCAATTCGCCATCGATGTGGCGCCCGCTGCTGTGCTGGAAGGTCAGCGGGAAGATGCGGATATCGCCGGCCAGCCCGCGGGCCACCAGCGCATCGACCGCGTCGGCCGACGGCGTGCCGTCCGGTTGCCGGGCAGGGCACAGGTCCGCCAGGCGCATGCGCATCAGTTCCGAGCCGCTGCGGCCGAACATCCGCTCGGCGTTGCGGTTGACGTCCACCGGCAGGCCGCGCGCCGCGTCGAACAGGATGATCGCATCGGGCGATCCGGCCAGCAGCGCGTGGTAGTTGACTTCGAGGTTGCCGGTATCGAGCGGGCCGCTGACCGGCAGCCAGGCCAGGCGCGCGCGGAGTTCGACCGCCACCTTTTCCACCAGGTCTTCCGGCGCGCAGGGCAGCCGCACGTAGCCGGCCGCGCCGGCCTGCAGGGCCTGTTCCTGTTCCTCGTCCGACGGCGCGGCCGACATCACGAGCACCGGTACGGCGCCCGCGAGGCGCGCGCACAATTCCATCCGGGCACTGCCAGCGAGCGCCGCGTCGAGCAATACCAGCGCCACCTGGCCGTTGGGCGGTGCCGCTTCCATGGCGGCCAATGCGCTGTCGCCGCGGTTGACGACGCCGACGTGGAAGCCGGCGCGCTCCAGGGCCCGCTCCAGCGCGGGAAAGCCGGCCGCACTGGCGACCAGGATGGTATTCGGCGTATCGGTGGGGGGCGTGCTGGCCATGGGCAAAGTGTAGACCATGTGGACGATGATGGTGGGCAAAGAAAAACGCCGCCGGCTCTTGCGAACCGACGGCGTTTCAGGGTTTCTTCAACCCGGTATCCGGTAGAGTGGTGCCCACGGAGGGACTCGAACCCCCACACCTTGCGGCACATGGACCTGAACCATGCGCGTCTACCAATTCCGCCACGTGGGCACTGATGCTGCTCATTGCTGCCTACTGCTGCTGCCCGATGTCTTGAAAAGCCTATCGAACAAGCTGTCGAAAACAGGACTTGGTGCCCACGGAGGGACTCGAACCCCCACACCTTGCGGCACATGGACCTGAACCATGCGCGTCTACCAATTCCGCCACGTGGGCCCTGTTTTCTTTGCTTCGTTGCGGTGTTCAGCAACAGAAGGCACGCATCTTAAAGGCCGCCACCCGATCCGTCAACCATCATTTTTGTTTTTGCGAAATATTTTTCGATTTCTTGGCCAGCTTGCGTGCGCGGCCACCCAGCAGCAGCAGGCCGGCGCCCAGCATCGCGTAGGTCGATGGTTCCGGTACCGGCGACACGTTCCAGCCGATCACATCCATCGCCAGCACGTCTTCCTGCGAGATGGCCAGCACTTCGCCCAGGCCGGCGGTCGGGTCCATCAGGCCGATGTACAGGTCATCTTTCCAATGGCTGTTCTGGCGGCCATCGCCGTGCGTGACACCGGTGGAGAAGCCGGCCAGGTCGGTCACGCCGCCATCGATCGAGAAGTATTTGTCGCGGTCGTCCGCGGACCAATCGATGACGCCTTCTTCCGCGCTTTCCGACGAATAACGGAACAGGTCCAGGCTGGACACAAAGACGAACTCGTCGTCGTTGTAGAAGTCCGGCGAGGTGGAGTTGTAGTCCAGCACGTCGACGCCGCTGGTGAAGCCCAGCGTGTGGCCGATCTCGTGCGCGGCCACGCCGACGAAGTCGTAGGCACCGGAGCTGACGCCATCGTTCGGGTTGAAGTCGAACGTGAACTGGCTGTTGAACTGGATGAAGCCATCGCAGCTGCCGATGCAGCCTTGCAGCGTTTGCCCCGACGTCGCCAGGCCGATCGCCTTGGCCGATGCCGAGGTGACGTTCACGACGGCGTTGTTATCGTCGCCGTCATTGTCGACATAGGTGGTGGCGCTACCCGTGCCGTTCGGGTTGTTCGCGGTGCGGTTCAGCAGCATGCCGAACGAATTGCCGCTGGACAGGCTGCCGGTGGCCGTGACGTCGTTGGCCGACGAGATATCGCCGACCAGTCCGTCGCGGAACTCCGAGTACGAATACGATTCGCGGGCCGACTGCGCCTGGCCCAGGATGTTCGGCGCCAGCGGATTGAAGCCGACCGTGAGGTTGATCACCACATTGTCGGTCAGCACGCTGGACCAGCGGTTCGCGGCTTCGATGAAGCCCTGTTGCGCCTGGAGCGAGGTGCCGGCAACGAACTGGAAATTGAACGTCGGAGCGGCAGTGGCGGAGCCGGCGGCGAGGAAGGCGCTGGCCAGTGCAAGGACGGATGCGAGCTTTTTCATGTCTTGTTCCCTGAAATGTTGTTGGACAAATTTATATAGGCAAGAAGCGTGCGCAGCTTTCTGCCAGACGGGACATGCAGGTGCTGACGGCGCGAATGCGCCGGCATGTCAAAACGGCCGACGGGATAAGAAAAGAGCCGCGGACTCCCAGATCCCGGCTCTTCCTGTACCTGTGGTGCCCACGGAGGGACTCGAACCCCCACACCTTGCGGCACATGGACCTGAACCATGCGCGTCTACCAATTCCGCCACGTGGGCACAGCGTGAAAGCGCTGCGCTTTCAATGCACCGCGATGCTCTGCTGCGCACTGGAATAATATCGATGCATTGCAAACTCAGCAATAAAAATATTTGTTTTTTTATAAAGTTTGATCTTGCGGCGGGAGGTGCGGTTTTCGCCGACATAATGACGGCGCGAATCATCGAAAAGCGTATTTTGTGTGGCAGAGGGAGGGGCGGGCGTAATGGGCTGAAGCGGAAAGTCTTCCAGCCGTCGCCGAGCGCCAATGAAAAAAGCCGTGAATCTCGCGATTCACGGCTTTTTCCTGTATCCGGTAGAGTGGTGCCCACGGAGGGACTCGAACCCCCACACCTTGCGGCACATGGACCTGAACCATGCGCGTCTACCAATTCCGCCACGTGGGCACTGCTGACTCATTCGCTGCGATGTACTGCAACGAGGCACGCATCATAGCGGCTGGAGCGCTGTTGAGCAAGAGGAATTTGTACTCTTTGCAAACATTGCCGGCGACGAGGCGCGCAGGTCCCTCGAGGCGCCCAGCTACCGTCCTGGTGAGCGCTCGATGCCAGTAACCTTAGCAACCGGCTGGCTTCTTCCGTGCCGAGTTGCGTACCGCCCGGCCACCAAGCAGCATCAGGCCGGCACCGAGCATTGCATAGCTCGATGGTTCAGGAACAGGCGACACGTCCCACCCGATCGCGTCCAGCGCCAGCAGGTCTTCACCGGTAATGACCACTACCTCGCCCATGCCGCCAGTGGGATCCATCAGGCCGATGTACTTGTCATCCTCCCAGTGGCTGGCCTGGTGGCCGTCGCCGTATGCCTGGCCAGTGGAGAAGGTCGCGATGCCCGTGGCGCCGCCATCGATCGAAAAGTATTTCTCGCGGTCGTCCGCGGTCCAGTCGATTACGCCCGCGGCGGCGCTTTGCTCCGAATAACGGAACAGGTCCAGTCCGGAAACCAACGGGAGCGCGTCCGCCGGGTGCAGCTCAGGGGGCGTGGAATAGTATTCCAGCACGTCGACGCCGCTGGTGAAGCCCAGTGTGTGGCCGATTTCATGCGCGGCGGCGCCGACGAAGTCGAACGCATCGGCCTGCACGCCGTCATGCGGATTGAAGTCGAACGCAAAGTTGCTGTTGAACTGGATGAAGCCGTCGCAGGTGCCGATGCATCCGCTTAATGTCTCCTCGATCGGCACCAGGCCGACCGCCTTGGCCTCGGCGCTGGTGATGGCCACGATGGAGTTGTTGAGACTGTGATTATTGTCGAGGTAGGGGATGGCGCTGCCGGCGCCGTTCGGATTGTCCGATGTACGGTTCAGCAGCATGCCGAACGTGCCGCCGCCGGGAAGGCTGCTGGTGGCCATCGCGTCGAAGCGGGAACTGGCGTCCTGGATCAACGCTCCGCGGAAGCCCGAATAGTAGAACAGCGAGCGCGAAGATTGGGCCTGTGCGATCGTCCCGCCGGCCAGTGGATTGAAGCCGACCGTCAGATTGATCGTCACATCGTCGGCCAGCAGGTTGGACCAGCGCGAGGCCGCGGTGATGAACCCTTGTTGTGCCTGCGCCGAAGTGCCGGCCGTGAACTGGAAATTGAATACCGGCGCTGCGGTGGCGGTCGTAGCCGCGCCGATCGCCAGGGCGAGCGCTATCATTTGTGCAAACGTTTTCATGCATCTCCTTGTTTTCATGAGCATCTCTAATTGTTGTCGGGACTGGAAGAACTGGTCGGGAAAGGGCGCGAATGGCCTTTCTGCCGGGCTGGATGAGCACGCGGGTGGCGTTACCGGGGAGTCGGAGAGTCGAGGTCTCTTGCAATCCGCCCGGATCGTCCATGCGGCAGCGGTATGCCGCGGACGAGAAAGATTATCGGGGAAATACAAGCTCGGCAATAAGAAAAATATCTTTTTGTAATTTATTTATTGACAACGAACTGGTATTTCCGGTCGAGATGGCGAGAGCGGGCTGTAAACGAAAAGGCGCTGTTCGCGTTGAATAGCCTTGCCGATGGTCACGAAACTTTTTTGCATGCCGAGCGCAACAAAAGAGCTGATCAGCTAGGCTGGCGCCACGGCAATGCGCAACCATTGCCGTGGCGCCGTCGGCTCGTCGGCATCGAGCAAGCGCTGCCAGCCGGTGTAATTGGCCAGGTAGCGGCTCGCGACACCATTGAATCGCCGCAGCCAGGTCTTGAAGCGGCCATGCCATCCATTGACGCCTTGGATATGGAGTGCACCGCGTGCCCGAATACCGGCTCGCACGTTGATTGCTTCGTGGGTGATGCCGGCCTGCTTTGCAAATGCCTGGTATGCCTTGGCGGCATCGGTCACGAGTAGTACATCGGGCGCCAGTACGGGCTTCAGGTGTTTCATCAGCTGGCCAACAGTGACCGTGCCGCGGCCTGTGACGAAGTCACAGGTTTGGCGGTTGCGGTCACGAGCTACGAGGATGCAGTCCAGCTCGCTGCTGATGCCGCGCCGGCTGGCTTTGCCGCCGCGTTTGCGGGGCGGGCGGTCCAGGTGGCGCGAGCCCTTTTGTGATTCCAGCAAATAAGTTTCATCGGCCTCGACGATGCCTGATAGTTGCGGACGGGACGCCCGGAGCAAGGCGGCGATGAAACGATGGCGCCATCGAAAGCTGGTTGACTTGGCTACCGCCACGCGGCTGGCTGCCGAGCGCACAGGGGTCGACTCGATCAGGCATTGCAGGTATCGCAGCCACTTGTCGCGCAGGCGCAGACGGGCCAGCGGTGTACCGGTCAAGGCATTGAAGCTGCGCCGGCACGCCACGCAGCGATAGCGCTGCAAGCCACTGGCCTGTCCACAACGGTGGGACCGCTGGCACCCGCAATGTGGACATGGTGGCTTTCCGGCGGCTTCCTCGATCAGGCGAGGGCACTGGCCCGATGGCTCGACGCAGGCAAGAAAGTCCTGCAGCAACGCGACCTGATCTTCCGAGAGCTGTTGCCGCATCAACGCTTCGATCAGAACTCCAACCTCCGCCGTGCCCATGTCGCCTCCTGATATACATGAAGTATCTCAACAGGAAGTCAGACCGTGATTCCGGCGGGAAGTTCCCCTAATTACCGCGCACAGCGCCAACGAAAAAAGCCGTGAATCTTTCGATTCACGGCTTTTTTACGGAGGCTGCTTGCAGTGCATTCTCAGCACTGCCATCAAGGTTTGCCTCGGGGCTGAACAGCCCGGTATCCGGTAGAGTGGTGCCCACGGAGGGACTCGAACCCCCACACCTTGCGGCACATGGACCTGAACCATGCGCGTCTACCAATTCCGCCACGTGGGCACTGCATGTAACTCTGTGCAACTACTGCTATGATAGCGCTTTGGAGAGTTTTGCGCCAGATGAACTTTCATTCCACACTGCACATCGACTCTTTACAGCATTCCCGCATTGCTGCGAGAGCCAGGATTATAGAGCAATCTTTTCGAATGTCAAAGGGGCGATGACAGTGCGCCGGGAGCACGTTCCAATTGGCGCGCGTTAGGCATTCTCGCGCGCCTCCGGTACACTATGCTGCCACCTTTCCCTCAAAATCATCCTAATAAGACCAAAGAACAGTTTTGAACCAGACGACCCATACCATTCCCAGCCGCGAGGAAATCCTCGGCATCTTCCGTAGCGCCAACGCGCCGCTCGACCTGCGTACGCTTTCCATGTCGCTCGACGTGAAATCCGAATCCCAGGATGTGCTGACGCGCCGCCTGAACGCGATGGAACGCGACGGACAGATCCGGTCCGATGGCAGCGGTTTCTATGTGCTGGCCGACCATTCCGGTTTCGTTTCCGGCCGCGTCAGCGCGCACCGCGACGGCTTCGGCTTCGTGATCCCCGACGAACCGGGCGACGACCTGTTCCTCACCGAACGCGAGATGCAGAAGGTACTGCATGGCGACAAGGTGCTGGCCAAGGTCACCGGCTACGACCGCCGCGGCCGCCCGGAAGGCAGCATCGTCGAAGTGGTCGAGCGGGGCAATACGCACATCATTGGCAGGCTGCTGAAGGATAACGGCGTGTGGATCGTCGCGCCGGAAGACAAGCGCATCGGCCAGGATATCCTGGTGGCCGGTTCGCCCGGCAAGGCCAAGAGCGGCCAGATCGTCAGCGTCGAACTCACCGAGCAGCCGGGCCGCTTCAAGCAGCCGGTCGGCCGGATCGTCGAGGTGCTGGGCGACATGGACGACCCGGGCATGGAGATCGAGATCGCGGTGCGCAAGTTCGGCGTGCCGCACGTGTTTTCCGATGCGGCCCTGAAGCAGGCCGCCCGGCTACCGGACGTGGTGCACGAGAAGGACTGGGGCGATCGTGTCGACCTGCGCGACGTGCCGCTCGTGACGATCGACGGCGAGGATGCGCGCGATTTCGACGACGCGGTGTACTGCGAGCCCGTGAAGATCGGCCGTACCAATGCGTTCCGCCTGATCGTGGCCATCGCCGACGTCTCCCATTACGTGAAGCCGAACGATGCGCTCGATACCGATGCGATCGAGCGCAGCACGTCGGTGTATTTCCCGCGCCGGGTGATCCCGATGCTGCCGGAAAAGCTGTCGAACGGCCTGTGCTCGCTGAACCCGGCCGTCGACCGCCTGACGCTGGTCTGCGATGCCGTCGTCACCGCGCAGGGCGAGATCAAGGCTTACCAGTTCTACCCGGCCGTGATCCACTCGGCGGCCCGTTTCACGTACACCGAAGTCGCGGCCATCCTGTCGAACACGAAAGGGCCGGAAGCGGCCAAGCGCGCCCACCTGGTGCCGCACCTGCAGGACCTGTATGCCGTCTACCACGCGCTGCTGAAGGCCCGGCTGGAGCGTGGCGCGATCGATTTCGAGACCACCGAGACCTATATCGTCTGCAACCCGGCCGGCAAGATCGAGAAGATCATCCCGCGCACCCGCAACGATGCGCACAAGCTGATCGAGGAATGCATGCTGGCCGCGAACGTGTGCGCGGCCGACCTGCTGCTGCGGCACAAGCATCCGGGCACGTACCGGATCCACGCCGCGCCGACCAAGGAAAAGCTCACGCAGGTGCGTGAATTCCTCAAGCAGGTGGGGCTGGGGCTGGGCGGCGGCGATACGCCGGTGGCCGGCGACTACGCCGAACTGATGCGCAAGATCAAGGAGCGCCCCGATGCGAACCTGCTGCAGACCATGCTGCTGCGCTCCATGCAGCAAGCCGTCTACAGCCCGGAGAACATCGGCCACTTCGGTCTCGCGTACGAAGCGTATGCGCACTTCACGAGCCCGATCCGCCGCTATCCGGATTTGCTGACGCACCGCGCCATCAAGGCCATCTTGCAGGGCAAGAAGTACGAGCCGAAGATCGGCGACACGAGCGTGCTGAACACCACGGTATCGAACGCCACGCGCCGCCAGCAGCTGAAGGACAAGGCCGCCGGCAAGGAACCGAAGGCGGCGCGCGACCTCACCGTGTGGGATGCGCTGGGCGTGCACTGCTCGGCCAACGAGCGCCGCGCCGACGAGGCATCGCGCGATGTCGAAGCCTGGCTGAAGTGCTACTTCATGCAGGACAAGCTGGGCGAGGAATTCAGCGGCATCATCACCGGCGTGACCACCTTCGGCATCTTCGTGCAGCTCGACCAGCTGTTCGTCGAAGGCCTGGTGCACGTGACGGACCTGGGCGCCGATTACTTCCAGTACGACGACGCGCGCCATGAATTGCGCGGCGAACGCACCGGCAAGCGCTACCAGCTGACCGACCGCGTGATGGTGCAGGTGGTGCGCGTGGACCTGGAGTCGCGCAAGATCGACCTGCGCCTGGCGCCGAGCGAAACCGAAGGCATGGCGCCGCCACCGCCGCGCGGTGGCCGAAAGGGCGCCGCATTCCACGACGACGGTTTCGGCGAGGAAGACGTCAAGCCACGCCGCGGCAACTCCCGTGGCGGATCGTCGCGCGGCGGTGCCGGCAAGGGCGCCGGTGCCGGCAACGGTGGCACTGGCGGAGGACGCGGCGCCGCTCCCGCCTTCGCCCAGGAAGATGCGCCGCGCGCCCCGCGCAAGGTGGCCGACGAAGCGGGTGCGCCACGCAAGGGCAAACCGAAACGCGGCGAAGGCGGCGAAGCGGCCGCCCCGGCACCGGCCCCCTCGATCACGCTGCTGCCGCAATTCGACTTCGAAGCGCAGCCGAAGGGCCGTGGCAAACCGGCCGCTCCCGCCAAGCGCGGCAAGACCCAGGCCGCCGGAAAGCCGGCCACCGCTTCCAGTGGCAAGGCACGGAAGAAACATTGATCCCAGCGCCGCGGCACCCGCCGCGGCGCATCCCCGGCGAACCCGTTCGCCACACAAGAACTACGTACCATGTCCAAGAACAAAATGATTTTCGGCTTCCACGCCGTCACCTCGCGCCTGCGCCATGAAGCCTCGTCCGTCGAAGAGATCTTCGTCGACGCCGGCCGCGACGACCGCCGCATGAAGGACCTGATCGCCAACGCGAAAGCGGCCGGCGTGCGCGTGATGCCGGTCGACTCGGCCCGCCTCGACAAGATCGTTGGCACCCGCCGCCACCAGGGCGTGATCGCCTTCGCATCGCAGCTGGCGCTGGCGCGCAACCTCGACGAACTGCTCGACGCGATCGACGGCCCGCCACTGCTGCTGGTACTCGACGGCATTACCGACCCGCACAACCTGGGCGCCTGCCTGCGCGTGGCCGACGGCGTCGGCGCGCACGCGGTGATCGTGCCGAAGGACCGCGCGGTGGGCCTGAACGCCACTGCCGCCAAGGTGGCCAGCGGCGCGGCCGAGACCGTGCCCTACATCACCGTCACGAACCTGGCGCGCACGCTGCGCGAACTGAAGGAGCGCGACATCTGGCTGATCGGTACCTCGGACGACGGCGAGAAGGGCCTGTACGAAGCCGACTTCACCGGCCCGACCGCGCTGGTGATGGGTTCCGAAGGCGAGGGCATGCGCCGCCTGACGCGTGAAACCTGCGACGTGCTGGTGAGCATCCCGATGTTCGGCTCCGTCGAGAGCCTGAACGTGTCGGTGGCTTCCGGCGTGTGCCTGTACGAAGCCCGCCGCCAGCGGATGGCGAAGGAAGTCTGAAGGGCTTCCAGTCTGAAGGCTTCCGCCCGAAGGGCTTGCAGCCGGAAGACTGCCGCCTGGGCGACTTCCGGCTGAACGGGTTTCAGCCGAAAGACTTGCGCCCGAACTTTCCCCCGGTGCGCACGCGACAGCAGGGCTGGTCGGGTGCGGGCGCCAGCCTGCAAGGCGCCTGCCGATGCGCTACCATCGTGGTTCGACCGTCCTCCCGAGCACCCATGTTTCGCCACCTGCGCCAAGACATCCGCAGCATCATCGAACGCGATCCCGCCGCACGCAACGCCTGGGAGGTGCTGACGTGCTACCCCGGCCTGCATGCGATCGTCGCGCACCGCCTGGCACACTGGTGCTGGACCCACGGCCTGAAATGGCCGGGCCGCTTCATCAGCGCGCTGGCGCGCATCGCTACGGGCATCGAGATCCATCCCGGCGCCACGATCGGCCGGCGTGTCTTCATCGATCACGGCTTCGGCGTGGTGGTGGGCGAGACGGCGGTCATCGGTGACGATTGCACGATCTACCAGGGCGTCACGCTGGGCGGTACGTCGCTGGCGCCGGGAGAGAAGCGGCATCCCACGCTGGAGCGTGGCGTGATCGTTGGCGCCGGCGCCAAGGTGCTGGGCGGTTTCACGGTGGGCGAGTACGCCAAGGTGGGCTCGAACGCCGTGCTGCTGAAACCGGTGCCGCCGGGGGCGACGGCGGTCGGCAATCCGGCCCAGATCGTCCAGAAGCACGAGCCGGACACGCAGCGCCATGCGCAGCGCCTGTTCGCGGCTTATGGCGTCACGCCGAATGGCGACGACCCCATGTCGAAAGCGCTGCATGGCCTGATCAACCACGCGGCGGCGCAGGAACGGCAGATCGAGCGCATCATTGCGCTGCTGAAGGAAAGCGGTTTGCAATGCGGGGATATCGAGGCTGTCGGCAAGCCCGATCCCGCCCAACTGAACAAGCTGGTCGATTGAGGAACAGACATGACAGATGCAGGAAACACCCCGGCGGATAGCTCCGCAGCGAATGCCTCGGGCGATACGCTGGACCCGTTCGAGATCCGCGTGCTGGCCGTGCTGGCCGAAAAGGAAGCGCTGACGCCGGATAACTATCCGATGTCGCTGAATGCGCTGACCAACGGCTGCAACCAGCTGTCCAGCCGCGATCCGGTGATGCAGATTTCGGAAGATACGGTGGCCGACGTGCTGGCCCGCCTGGCCGAGCGCCGCCTCGTCAATGCCGTGACGGCGGCCGGCGCCCGCGTCACGAAATACGAGCACCGCATGCGCATCAAATGGTCGCTCGAGCAGGACAAGCTGGCCGTGCTGACGATCCTGATGCTGCGCGGCCACCAGACCGCCGGCGAGATCCGCACGCGCACGGGCCGGCTGCATGAGTTCAAGACGGTGGCGGACGTCGAACAGGCATTGCAGTTCCTGATCGACAAATATCCGCCGGTGGTGGCGAAGCTGGCGCTGGCGCCGGGCACCAAGGAGCCGCGCTACGGGCAATTGCTGGGCGGGGAAATCCAGCTGGCAAGGGAAGAGGCGGGCTATGGAACGGCGGCGGTGGCGCCTGGCGGCGCCTCGCGGGCCGACCGCGTGGCCCAGCTGGAGCTGGAAGTGCAGCAGTTACGCGCCGACTACGCGGCGCTGGCGGAACAGTTCGAGCAATTCAAGCGGCAGTTCGAATAAGCCGCCGCGGCGACAGCGGTAGCCGCGGGCGCCCGGCCGGGCCATCGCTGGCGCGGCGGTGCGGGAAACCGGCAGCAGTGCGGGAAACCGGCAGCAGTGCGGGTAATCCAGCGGCGATCCGGGCTACCAAGGCAGCAACCCGGCCAATTCAGGCGGCAATGCGGATGGACGGCTGCGTCGGCGCGCTGGCCGCGGCGATACCGCGCAGTTCGGCCAGCCCTTCATCCAGCCGGTACGGCTGCCCGGCCAGCAGGGCGGCGACCAGTTCGGTCGCCAGCTTGAGCGCTGCGTTGGCCACGGTGCCGCAGCGGAACGGCAGGATCAGCCGGTAGCGCCCCGGCATCTTCGGCACGCCGCCGACAAACCCCATCATCACCTCGTCGCCGGTCAGGCGGTGCAGTTCGATCGCCACGCTCTGGATCAGGCGTGCCAGCTGCAGGCCGCGGCCCGGCGCGTCCACGTCGTCGCCCACCACGCCGATCAGGCTGCGGCCTTGTCGCAAGCCCGGCAGCACGGTCTTCAGGCGCGCTCGCAACTGCTGCATGTCGCTCGCGGAATACGGGGCAGGGTGGCCGAGATCGAGAATGCTCAGCAGGCAAGGCTCGGTGCAGTAGCGGTTGGCGCCGTCGAGGTAACGCTGGTCGATAATTTTCATGGTGAACCATCCTTTAAAGCAACAGCCAACGCGAGACCGGGAGGTCTGGCGCTGGCGGAATGGTTGCCATTATCCCAACCATCGCCCGCTACCGGCATCGGTGCGGGTCTGGTAACGCTGTAAGACACCGCTTACAGCTGAGCTGCGATGCATCAAACTCCGTATCAACCCTCTTCGCGGCGGCGGCGCAGCCAGATGGCGGCGGCGATCATGCCGGCCCCGGCGAGCGCACCCCACAGCATCTCGGGTGTCGCCACGGCGGCCCAGGAAGCCTCGTACAGCGTGTCGGAGATCGCCGCCGGCCCTTCGCGAACCCCGTCGCGTACCCGCGCGGCCAGGCCGTCGGCCATCAGCCACGTGGCCGGCATCACGCTGACCAGCAGGCGGCTGATGAACTTCTCGACCAGCCAGCCGGCATTGAGCGCCAGGCCAAGGCTTTTTTCAGCCCAGAACAGCACGACCATCGCCAGTGCGGGTACGCCGACAGCCCACAGGAACACTTTCGACCGTGCCCAGGCCGACACCAGCAGCAGCCAGCCGACCGCCGGCAGTGCCCACAGCGCATACACCGGTACCAGCGAGGGTAATTTCACGAACGCCAGCCAGAGCTGGGGATGCGAGAGTACCGGCCCGGCCAGGTTGAGCCCCTTGCTGGCCGTCATCACCAGCATGATGGCCAGGATGACCAGCGACGTCGCCAGCTCCACCACCACCACCAGCAGCGGAATCACGAGCAGGGCGATCGCGGCTTTCGACAGCACGGTGGCGCTGTCCGACACCGGCAGCGACTTCCAGAACAGGATGCTGCGGTCGCGGCGCTCGTCGTACAGCGCGCCGAGGCTGTAGAAGAACACCATGAACGCCAGCGACAGGTACAGCACCGCCGCCCCGACCGGATACACGGTGGCCGCCGTTTCGACCGCCGCCTGCTTCTGGCGGTCGCCGAGCTGGATGACCATGTCCTTGCCGCCGATCGTGTTGCCATCGAAGTGGATCGTGCCGCCGTGCCCCATCACTGCGGCGGCCAGCACGAAGGCGATCAGCAGCGCAGA
Source organism: Pseudoduganella albidiflava (assembly GCF_004322755.1). Lineage (NCBI taxonomy): Bacteria > Pseudomonadati > Pseudomonadota > Betaproteobacteria > Burkholderiales > Oxalobacteraceae > Pseudoduganella > Pseudoduganella albidiflava. The sequence goes on along the minus strand of NZ_CP036401.1, from coordinate 4,267,597 downwards.
GATCGCCAGCGGCACCCAGGTGAGCATGCCCTTGTGTTCCCAGATTTCGCGGCGGATCAGCCACGGCATGGTCGTGCGCAGCCAGGCCACGCGGCGGACTGGCGCGGGGGCCGGCGGCGCATCCGGCGTCATCTCCGGCACGGTGTTGTGCATCGTCTTCATTCGTAGCTCCCCTTCATGCTGGCGACGAACAGGTCCGCCACGCTGGGCGTGCGCAGTTCGCCAAGGTTTTCCAGTTGCTGCCTGGGCACGCCATCGAACAGCATCACGCTCTTGCCGAACACGGTGCGCTGCGTCAGCGGCTGCAGCGCCGCGGCCGCGGCCGTGTGCTGCGGGTGGACCATGACTTCCGTGTAGCGCTCGCCGATCTCTTCCATCGAGGCAGCCAGCGCGATGCGGCCTTCGCGGATGAACAGCACGTCCGACAGGATGTGTTCCACTTCCTCGATCTGGTGCGTGGTGATGACGATCGTCTTGTGCTCGTCGAAGTAGTCTTCCAGCAGGTTCTGGTAGAAGCCCTTGCGGTACAGGATGTCCAGGCCCAGCGTCGGCTCGTCCAGCACCAGCAGCTTCGCGTCGATCGCCATCACGAGGGCCAGGTGCAGCTGCACGATCATGCCCTTCGACATGGCCTTTACGCGCATCTGCGGCGCCAGCTTCGTGCCGGCGAGGTAGCGCTCGGCCTTGGCGCGATCGAAGCGCGGGTGGATGCCGGCCACGAAATCGATCGCGTCCTTCACCTTCAGCCAGCGGGGCAGGATCGCCACGTCGGCGATGAAGCACACGTCGTTCATCAGTTCGTCGCGCTGCGTGCGCGGATCCAGCCCCAGCACGGACAGCTCGCCCTCGAACTGGCACAGGCCCAGCGCGGCCTTCAGCGTGGTCGTCTTGCCGGAGCCGTTCGGGCCGATCAGCCCGACGATGCGGCCCGGCTGGATGTCGAAACTGACGCCGTCGAGCGCGGCCTGCTTGCCGTAGCGCTTGACCAGGTTGCGGGCGGAGATGACGGCGCTCATGTGGCGCTCCCGGGTTCGTTGTTCGGCGAAGCGCGCAGCAGCTGGTCCAGGTCCAGGCCGAGCCGGCGGATACGCTCCACCATCGCCGGCCATTCTTCGCGCAGGAAGCGCTCGCGTTCCGATGCCAGCAGTTTTTGCACGGCGCCTTCGGTTACATACATACCCACCCCCCTTCGTTTTTCCACCAAGGTTTCATCGACCAGCTCCTGGTACGCCCGCGACACGGTGATCGGGTTCAGCTGGTAGTCGGCCGCCACCTGCCGCACCGAGGGCAGCGCGTCGCCGGGCTTGAGCAAGCCGTCGAGCATCATGCCGATCACCCGCTCCTTGAGCTGGCGGTAGATCGGCGCATTGTCATTCCACATACATGGTTCCTCCTGCGCGGTGGATGTTGAGTGTGTTGCATAGCTGGTGTTGTAGTGAACTATAACACCAAATCTGTGGGGCGCAACCCTCCGCCGCGAAAAATCGCCTGCTGGCGTGTTCGATGGTCCGGCATCGTTGCCGGGCGGCCCGGGTGCCGTCGCGGCACGCGATGAAACATCTTTATTCGGTCAAAACAAAGATATTTACCAATCCAATAACGGTTATTTGCGATGCTTATCTGGCGCGGCAGGCCGCATATTTACTCGATCCGATATTTCAACGATTACAATGAATATATCCTGGATAAAAATATAACTTTCCGGAAATACGTAGTTATACGGATCTGGGAAAATAGCCGATTGCGCGGTGCAAAAAACGCGGTTATATTGTTTCCCCAGATGGGGCACGTTTGACATTTCCGCGCAATGACAGGAAATGCGGCGGCTTCGCTATTCATTGCCGGTGCAGTGACTCCGTCAGTCGGGAGCATTGCCGCCCACGATTAATCGATAATCGTCGTTTCTTATTACAGATTCGTGGGATGTGGGGCTGGCGCGTACGGCTGATAATGAAATCGAACGCGTATTCCCATGAATATCCATCACTTGAAGCAAGATATCCCGGCAGGGATCGTTGTATTTCTCGTTGCCCTGCCATTATGCCTCGGCATTGCCCTGGCCTCCGGTGCGCCCTTATTTTCGGGGATTATCTCGGGCATCATCGGAGGCATTATCGTCGGGCTGATCAGCGGCTCGCATACCAGCGTCAGCGGACCCGCGGCGGGCCTCGCGGCCGTCGTGCTGGCGTCCATCACGAAGCTCGGCGCCTTTGAAATCCTGCTGGCCTCGATCGTCGTCGCCGGCGTCCTGCAACTGGCGATGGGTATCTTCCGCGCCGGTTTCATCGCCAACTACGTGCCCTCCAACGTGATCAAGGGCTTGCTGGCGGCCATCGGCATCCTGCTGATCCTGAAGCAGATCCCCCATGCGATCGGCTACGACGCCAACAACGCCGACGAGTACTCGTTCTTCCAGGCCAACGGGGAAACCACGTTCTCGGCCCTGGCCAGCGCCTTCGGCAGCATCACGCCCGGCGCGGTGGTGATCGCCGCACTGTCGATGCTGGTGCTGCTGTTCTGGGACCGCACGCCGCTGAAGAACGTCAAGCTGCTGCCGGCGCCGCTGTTCGTGGTGGTGCTGGGCGTCGCGCTGCACGCGCTGTTCAGCCGCTATGTCCCGGGCCTGAGCCTGGCGCAGTCCCACCTGGTCGAGATCCCACCGGTGGACGTGGCCAACCTGGGGGCCTACCTGAACTTCCCGGAACTGCGCCACTTCGCCAACCCGGATGTGTGGTTCGTCGGCGCCACGATCGCCATCGTGGCTTCGCTGGAAACGCTGCTGAACCTGGAGGCGGTGGACAAGCTCGACCCGCACAAGCGCGAATCGCCACCGAACCGCGAACTGGTCGCCCAGGGCGTCGGCAATATCTGCGCCGGCCTGCTGGGCGGCTTGCCGGTCACGTCCGTGATCGTGCGCAGTTCTGTCAACATCCAGACTGGTAACGCAACCAAGGTGTCCGCCGTGTTCCATGGCGTGCTGCTGCTGGCCGCCGTGCTGGTGTTGAGCCCGCTGCTGAACCAGATTCCGCTGGCCGCGCTGGCCGCGATCCTGATCATGACGGGCTACAAGCTGGCCAAGCTCACGCTGTTCCGCGACATGTACGCCAGGGGCGCCTCGCAGTTCGTGCCGTTCGCAGTGACCGTGGCCGCCATCGTGCTGACCGACCTGCTGATGGGCGTGCTGATCGGCCTGGCTGCCAGCCTGTTCTATCTGCTGCGCAGCAACTTCCGCAATCCCTTCGCGATCGAGCAATACCGCCTGCACATCGGCGAGGTGATCAAGATGGAACTGCCGAACCAGGTATCGTTCCTGAACAAGGCCACCATCAAGGCGGCGCTATGGGAAGTGCCATCCGGCTCGAAGGTGCTGATCGATGCCAGCAACGCCGACTACATCGACAGCGATGTGCTGGAAACGATCCAGGATTACCAGGTGGTGGCTTCCGAGCGCGACGTGCAGCTGAACGTGATCGGCCTGCGCGACGAATACAGCCTGGCCGACCCGATCCAGTTCGTGCCCGCGCTGGACAAGGAAACCCAGACCCGGCTGCAGCCTGCCGAAGTGCTGCAACTGCTGAAGGATGGCAACGAGCGCTTCCAGGCCGGTCGGTGGATCAAGAAATACTACCTGCACCAGGTGGATGCCACCGCCGGCGGCCAGCACCCGATGGCCGTGGTGGTCAACTGCATCGATTCGCGCACGTCGCCGGAAATCATCTTCGATGCCGGGCTGGGCGACCTGCTGACGATCCGCATCGCCGGCAACGTGATCAGCGATGAAATCATCGGCAGCCTGGAAATCGCCCACAAGCTGGGTGCCAAGCTGATCGTCGTGAAGGGCCACTCCAGCTGCGGCGCGGTCGGCCTGGCGCTGAAGAACGAGCATGCGCACAGCATCGGCACGATCACGGGCAAGATCCAGGCATCGATCTGGCAGTGCCAGTGCGCCAGCCATGGCGCGCCGGGTGGCCAGGCTCCGACCGGCAAGGAATTGCTGGAACGGGTCACGCGCCAGAACATCGAGAATTCGCTGGCCGAGATCATCAATGGCAGCGAATACCTGCGCGCGTGCATCGAGCGGGGCGAGATGGGGCTGGTCGGCGCCTACCACGACATCGCCACGCGGGCCGTGCAGTTCGGCGAGCTGGTCACGCCGGACCGCTTCGACGACTACCGTTCCGACCGTTCCGGACTGGCCGCCTGATCGGGTAGTTCCCGGCCCAGCAACTCCAGTGCATTCGCCGTGGCCGCGCCGCTCGCGGTGTTGTCCAGGATGCACCACGAGGCGGGGTGCCGCGCCAGCCAGGCGCGCACCTCGTCCATCCGTTCCGGTGTATAGCGCGAGTAGTAGATGCGTGGATTCCCGTGCAGCCGCACGTACGCCGGCGCGGCTGTCGGCTCGAACGGCCCCGTATAGCCAACCACCGGGTCGGCCAGCACGCGTGTCACGCCAGCCTGCCGCAGCAGGCCCGTGGCCGAGGGCGTAAACCAGCTGGCATGGCGCGCTTCGCAGGCGACCAGGCAGCTGAACCGCTCTTGCAGCGCATCGAACAGTGCGCCGGCCGCGGGCGCGTCCAGCGCCAGGCTGGGCGGCAATTGCACCAGCACCGCGCCCAGCCGGTCGCCGAGCGCGCCGGCTTCTCCGGCAAATCGGGCCAGCAATTCATCGATACCCTGCAGTTTCGCCTCGTGCGTGATGGTGCGCGGCAGCTTCACCGAGAAGCGGAAGTGCGCCGGCGTCGAAGCGGCCCAGCGTTCGTACGTCTTGGGCTGGTGGGGCCGGTAGAAGCTGGTATTGATCTCGACCGCGTTGAACACGGCCGCGTAGCGTTCCAGGTGGCTGCCCTCGGGCGGGAAGGCCTGCCACGTCTCGCGCGGCAGGCTCCAGCCGGCGGTGCCGACACAGGTTGAAAAGCCAGCGGAAGAGTCAGCGGATAAGTCAGCGAACAGGTCAGCGGAAATCGGTTGCATGGATGAACGGTACGCGGCCCGCTCCGGCGCGACCGTACGCTTCCGCACATGGCCGCACTGTTACCTTTTTTTACACGCCCGCCACACCGATCGGCTATCATCCGCACTCTTTGCCATGAGGGATGTATGCAGACGATTTCCAGGCCGCGACGCGGATTGTTACTCGTGCCGCTGGTTGCGGCCGCATTGTTGGCGGGCTGTGCCGGCCTGACGGGGCCACGCGAAGTCGAGGTGCCGCTCGAGCGCCTGCAGCGCGGGCTGGAGGAACGCTTCCCGCTGGAGCAGCGCGCACTCGGCGTGTTCGAGCTGCAGCTGTCCCGGCCACGGCTGGCCATCCTGCGCGACAACGACCGGCTGGGCCTGTCCGCCGATGTCGCTGTCACGTCGCCATTGTTGCGCTCTGGCTTGCAGGGCAGCGTGATGCTGTCCGGCCGCCTGCAGGTGGACAACGTGCGCAACGCGGTCGTGCTGAGCGATGCCCGGATCGACGACTTCTCGGTCGGCGGCGCCGGCGCGCCCATCCAGGGCCAGCTCACCGCGGCGGCCAACGTCGTCGTCGACCGCCTCGTGCGCGACGTGCCGGTCTACCATTTCCGGCCAGATGAGTTGCGCTACCTCGGCGTGCAGTACGTGCCGACGACGATCCACACCACGCGCAATGGCCTGAACGTACGCTTCGAACCGGTCAAGTGATCGCCGGATCGGCTGGCAAGCGTCAAGCCATTGCCTTGCACCTGATAAGTTGTACGGAGGAATCGAAATCCCTACAATGAGCGCACGTCGAACAGTGGAGGGGTGATGTCGATCCTGGTAATCGGGCTGCACGTGCTCATTGCGATTTTCTTCGCCGTGCATGCGATCCGCAGCCGGCAACAGGTGCCATGGCTGCTGATCCTGTTCATGATCCCGCTGCTGGGGGCGTTGTTGTACTACGTCGGCGTCTACCTGCCGGGCTGGCGGCGCGAACGCCGCGACCGCAAGTCCGCCGCAGGGGCCGCGCAGGCCTTCGATCCCGTCCGCGCGTTACACGACGCCCAGGCCGCCTTTGATTTCGCCCCCACCGCGCATAACCAGATGCGCCTGGCCAACGCGCAACTGCAGGCGGGCGACGCCGAGGCGGCCGCCGCCACGTTCGGGGCATTCCTGCAAGGCGCCTTCGCCAACGATCCGGACATTCGCCTCGGGGCAGCGCGTGCCACGCTGGCCTGCGGGCGGCATGCCGAAGCGATCGCGCACCTGGAGGACTTGCGGCGCGCCGATCCCGACTATCGCCCCGAACAGACGACGTTACTGCTGGCGCGCGCCCTTGCCGGCGTGGGGCGCCCCGCCGATGCGCGCGCCGAGTTCGAAGCCGCCGTGAAACGCCACGGCAGTTTCGAGGCCAAGGCCGAATTCGCGATCTGGGCGGCGCAGGCCCGCGAATTCCAGCTGGCCCACCGCCTGCAGAATCAACTGCATTCGACCATGGACCGCTGGGATCGCCACACGCATGCGATGAACCTGCCGCTGATCCGCCGGCTCGAGGCGGCGTTTGCCGAGGTGCCGCGGCATCGGTAGTGAAGAAGGGCCGGTGGTGCAAGCGTGCGCGGCCGTGACTGCCGCGCCTCCGGTTACGCCAGGCTGTCGCGCAGCCGCTTCTAGGCGGCCAGCCTTTCCTTCAGCCCCACGGTACCGCCGTTGATGCGGCGCGTGATTTCCACGAAGTCTTCCAGGTCGCCATCCGGCTTGTCGTGGTCGGCCAGTGCGTTCAGGCCGCGGCTGTCCCAGAACCACGCCGCCGACAGCGCCGCCACTTCCTTTGACACCAGCCTGTCCGGCACACCGACCAGGTCGAGCCCGAGCGCGTCACCGGCCTGGTGGTAATTGCTGCGGCCGGTCAGCTGGATCAGGCCGCGGCCGCGGAAACGGAAGCCGTCGCCGCTGGCTTCGTCGCCATTGCCCATCCGCCGCGCATAGACGAAGTTCGCCAGGCGCTCCGGATTCTGCACGAACGGCGTGGCGCTGGCTTCGTTGGGAAAGCGCTTCGGCCAGACGGCCATCAGCCGTGCCGGGGTGCGGTAGGACAAGGATTCCTCGAGCCGGTTGAAGTGGCCCGATTCATGGCTCGTCTGCGCGAGAAAGGCGCAAACACGGTCGCGCGTGGTGATGTGAAAACGATTCAATGCGCTATCGAGCGCGGCGGCCCAGTCGTCCGCATCCCTGCAGTCGGGGAATGCCCGCCGCAAGGTTTCTCCATTCAGCATGATGGCTCCTCAGGACCGGACACGGCTGTGCCCGGGTTGTCATGGCTGCTCCATCATCCAGCTTATTTCGCCTTGCGTCTTTTTCAAGTAACCTCGCTATCTTTTCGCGAGGAGTGCCACATGCCGACCCAACCGTTTTCGCGGTACCTGCTGGCCCAGGCCTACAACAATGCGTGGGCCGACCACCGGCTGCTGCGTGCCTGCGGCGCCCTGACGCAAGCCGAGTTCGAGGCCACGGGCCGCACGAGTTTCTTCCCCGGCATCCGGCATACGCTGAACCACAACCTCACCGTGCAGCGCTTCTATCTCGATGCGCTGTGGCGCGACTGGCATGGCGAACCGCCGCACCCGGACTACCAGAGCTTCTTCGAGCCCGAACAGCCTTACGCCACCTGCACGGCGCTCTGGCAGGCACAGCGGGAAAGCAACGATTCGCTGATCGCGTATTGCGCCGGACTGAGCGACGACGAGCTGGATAGGCAAGTGGTCATCGACCGTGGCGACGAGCTGCAGATCGATACCCGCCAGCGGCTGCTGGCGCACCTGTTCCAGCACCAGATCCACCACCGCGGCCAAGTGCACGCCATGCTGGCCGGCACCTCGGTCGCACCGCCGCAACTGGATGAGTTTTACTCGTCAGGCGAAGCCGACCTGCGCGCCCGCGACTTCGCCGAACTGGGCTGGACCGAAGAGCAGGTGTGGGGCGAGCAAATGCCGTAGTAAAAGAACCGGTGGCAGGCTCCGATTTCCAGGAAAAAAAACGGTGACAGTCACCAATTTCCAGGAAATGTTTCCAGAAAAACGGTGACAGTCACCAATTTCCAGGAAATGTTTCCGGAAAAATGGTGACTGTCACCGTTTTTGAATGCCGTTAAGTTAAGCGATACTTGATATATGAAAGCGCATGCATTCCCCCCCAACAGCGAAGGGCTGGGGTCAGGGAGGAGCGCTGGCCTACATGCCAGCACCGTTCCGCAGGCGCGAAGCATGCTTCGCGAAACCCCTGCTTCACCCCGGCGGGGCGTAGTCGGGGTTTCAAGGAGCATCGCTCCTTGCCGACGTAGCGATACTGGCTTGCAAGCCAGTATTCCTCCCTGACCCCGGAATTTGCACTTGGGGTGGCTTATCTAAGCGGCATTAGAGCCTGTCACCGGTTTTCCACGCTGCCGTCCAGCGCGTGCCGCGTGATCGCGCCATCGTCGCCGATCGCAATCCAGCCGCCGCGCGGCGGCAAGGATTCCGGTTCCCAATCCGGCAGCACGTAGCGCAGCTTGCCGCCGCGGGTGTGCAGGGCAGGGCGGTGCGTGTGGCCGTGGATCATCACGTCGGCGCCGGTTTGCGCGAAGACGTCGTCGATGGCCTGCGGCGTCACGTCCATGATCTCGTAGGATTTTTCGCCCTGGTCCTTGCGGCTGTTGTCGCGCAGGCCTGCGATGATCGCCTTGCGCTGCGCCAGCGGCATGGCCAGGAATTGCTGTTGCCAGCCGGGCTGGCGCACCTGAGCGCGGAAGGCCATGTACTTGACGTCGTCGGTGCATTGCGCGTCGCCGTGCACGAGCACGATGCGGCGGCCATGGTCTTCAATGAGCCAGGTTTCCGGCAGCAGGGTCAGGCCGGCGGCGACAGCGAAGCGTTCGCCGACGAGGAAATCGCGATTGCCGGCGATCCAGAAGACCTCGACACCGCCATCGGCCAGCGTGCGCAGCATGGCCGCGATACGGGCGTGGAAGGGATCGTCCAGGTCGTCGTCGCCGGCCCAGTATTCGAAGAGGTCGCCCAGCAGGTAAAGCCGCCGGGCGAAACGGGCCCGCTCATCGACGAAGCGCACGAAGGCTTCGGTCAGCGCGGGCCGGTCGACCTGCAGGTGCAGGTCGGAGATAAATAAGATCAAGGCAAAAACAAAGCTCGAAGCAAAGGTCGAGGCAATTAAGCCGCTTCGACTTTTTCGATGATCACGTCTTCCACCGGCACGTCGGCGAACATGCCGCTGCGCGTGGTCTTCACCTTGCGGATTTCATCGACGACTTCCTTGCCTTCGGTGACCACGCCGAACACGGCATAGCCCCAGCCATCCTGGCCCGGGTAGTCGAGGAAGCTGTTGTTCTTCACGTTGATGAAGAACTGCGCCGAGGCGGAGTGCGGGGCCGAGGTACGGGCCATCGCCAGCGTGTACGGCTCGTTCTTCAAGCCGTTCTTGGCTTCGTTTTCCACGGTCTGGTCGGCCGGCTTCTGCTTCATGCCCGGCTCGAAACCGCCGCCCTGGATCATGAAGCCATCGATCACGCGGTGGAAGATGGTGTTGTCGTAGTGGCCGGCCTTCGCATAGTTCAGGAAGTTCTCGACGGTCTTCGGCGCTTTTTCAGCGTCCAGCTCGGCAACGATCTTGCCCTTGTTCGTGGTGATGGTAATGGTGGTCATGGTCTTTTCCGTTGATTTGCAAGAGTATTCAGAAGAGGGCCGCGATATTACAGCAGCCCATGGCAAAACGCTATTTTACTGTGCCGGCGCCGGCGCTGCTCCGGACGCCGCGTCCGGCGCGGCCGCCGGCTGCGGTTCCGGCTGCGGCTGGGGTTCGGCCTGCGGCTGCGCGGCCTGGCCCGGCGGCTGCTTCGGCTCGATCGGCTTCTTCAGCACGGTGGCCGACTTGACGATGATCGGCGTGACCGGCACGTTCTGGAACACGAAGCTCTTGTCGTCCACCAGCACGCCCTTGATCTTGTCCACCACTTCGTAGCCGGAGATCACGCGGCCGAACACGGTATAGCCGACGCCGTCGAAGTTCGGATAGTCGAGCGCCATGTTGTCGGCCACGTTGATGAAGAATTGCGACGTGGCCGAGTTCGGGTTATCCATGCGCGCCATCGCCACCGAGTACATCACGTTGTTCAGGCCGTTCTTCGATTCGCTGGGAACCGGCGGGCGCGTGGGCTTGCCCTTCAGGTCCTTCGTGTAGCCGCCGCCCTGGATCATGAAGCCGTCGATCACGCGGTGGAAGATGGTGTCCTTGTAGAAGCCGCTCTTCACATACGCCAGGAAATTCGCCACCGACTTCGGCGCTTTTTCCTGGTTCAGCTCCAGCACGATCTCGCCGGCGGTGGTTTTCAGCGATACCTGCGGGTTGGCGGCGAACACCGAACCGGACAGCAGCAGCCCGGCAATCATGGTTCTGTAGTGCAGCTTATTGTTGTGCATGTTCCTGTCTTTCTTGCAGGGTGGATATTGAGCCCAGGTCATTTTATCAATGCTATACTTGGCGACGGCTTCCATTCTAGACCGTTCAGAGCGGGAAGCAGAACATGAGAACAGCCAGGCACCCTGCAGCGTCGTTTGCGGGGCGCCGGCGAAGAACTACGGCGGGTCTGTCCGACCCCAGGCGATCGAGAAAACCCGGTGCGGCACGTGCGATGCCGGCACCCGGTTTTCTCTTTGTGCGTTGGGGCAGGGCGCCGAAGAAAACAAGAGTCCGATGAGCAACTTAAAGATCTATAACACGCTGGCGCGCGACAAGCAGACGTTCACTCCAATGGAAGCGGGCAAGGTCCGCATGTATGTCTGCGGCATGACGGTCTACGACTACTGCCACGTGGGCCATGCGCGCATGATGATGGCGTTCGACGTCATCTACCGCTGGCTGAAGGCATCGGGCTACGACGTGCAATACGTGCGCAATGTCACGGACATCGAAGACAAGATCATCCGTCGAGCGGTCGACAACAACGAATCGATCTACTCGCTGACCTCGCGCTTCGAACGCTACATGGACGAGGACACCGAGGCACTCGGCATCCTGCCGCCGACCGACGTACCGCATGCCACGCAATATGTGCCGCAAATGCTGTCGATCATCGACAAGCTCGAGGCGAAAGGCCTGGCCTACCGCGCCGAGGACGGCGACGTGAACTATGCCGTGCGCGGCTTCGAAGGCTACGGCAAGCTGTCCGGCAAGTCGCTCGACGATCTGCGCGCCGGCGAGCGCGTGGACGTCAATACCGGCAAGCGCGATCCGCTCGACTTCGTGCTGTGGAAGGCTTCGAAGGAAAGCGAACCGGCCGAAGTGAAATGGGACTCCAAGTGGGGCAGTGGCCGCCCGGGCTGGCACATCGAATGCTCGGCGATGGCGTGCGCGCTGCTCGGCGAACAGTTCGACATCCATGGCGGCGGCCAGGACCTCCAATTCCCGCACCATGAAAACGAGATCGCCCAGTCCGAAGGGGCGTTCGGCAAGCCCCTGGCGAACTACTGGATCCACAACGGCTTCGTGCGCGTCGATAACGAGAAGATGTCGAAGTCCCTCGGCAATTTCTTCACCATCCGCGACGTGCTGAAGAAATTCGATGCCGAAGTGGTGCGCTTCTTCATCCTGCGCGCCCACTACCGCAGCCCACTGAATTATTCCGACACGCATATCGAGGATGCCCGCGGCGCGCTGACCCGTCTCTACACGGCCCTCGACGGCGTGCAGGGCGACGGCGCGGAACTGGACTGGAACGAGCCGCATGCGCAACGCTTCGCGGAAGCGATGGACGATGACTTCAACACCCCGATCGCGGTCGCCGTACTGTTCGACCTGGCCTCGGAAGTGAACCGGTCGAAGTCGCCGGAAGCGGTGCGCCAGCTGAAGGGCCTGGCCGCCGTGCTGGGCCTGCTGGAGCGCAACCCGCAGGAATTCCTGCAGGCCGGCGTGGCCGACGGCTTCGGCGAAGTGGCCATCCTCGAGGCGATCGCGGCGCGCGCTGCGGCGAAGAAGGCGCGCGACTTCGCGCAGGCGGACAAGATCCGCGCCGACCTGCTGGCTGCCGGCGTCGTCCTCGAGGACAAGCCCGACGGCACGACGAACTGGCGCCGCGCATAATGGTGCTCCAGTCCAGGGATAAATCGGGCGGCACGGGCCGCCAGGTGGCCGTGCCGCCATACTGGGAAGAGGCCAAGGCCGAGCTGATGCGGCGCGACCGCATCATGAACAAGCTCATTCCCCAGTTCGGCGACCTGCACCTGGTGGGGCACGACGACCCGTTCACCACCCTGGCGCGCTCCATCGTCAACCAGCAGGTCACGCCCAAGGCCGCCAGCGCGGCATGGCAGAAGCTGCTGGTGGCGATCCCCAAATTCACCCCCGCGCTCGTCATCAAGGCTGGCGCGGAAGAACTGGCCGCGTGCGGCCTCTCCAAGCGCAAGACGGAATACATCCTCGACCTGGCCGACAATTTCAAGGCAAAGAAGGTGCATGCCGGCGAGTGGCACCAGATGGAAGATGAAGCCGTGATTGCGGAGCTGGTCCAGATTCGCGGCATCACGCGCTGGACAGCGGAAATGTTCCTGATCTTTAACCTGCTGCGGCCCAACGTGCTGCCGCTGGACGACCCGCGCCTGATCGCGGGCATCAGCCACAACTATTTTTCCGGCGAGCCTGTTTCCCGCAGCGATGCGCGCGAGGTGGCGGCCAACTGGGAACCGTATCGCACTGTCGCCACCTGGTATTTATGGCGTAGCCTCGATCCTGTTCCGGTAGAATAGCCAAAAAAATTTTGAAGCCTCGCCCGCTCCGCCTGCGCGAGCGCGCCCTGGGTTCATACTCTCGGAGGACCAATGACCAAAACTACTTTCCTCAATTTTGAGCAGCCCATCGCGGAGCTCGATTCCAAGATTGAAGAGCTGCGCTTCGTGCAGGATGATTCCGCCGTCGACATTTCGGAAGAAATCGACCGCCTCGCCAAGAAGAGCCAGCAACTGACCAAGGATATCTACGCCAAGCTCACGCCGTGGCAGGTATCGCAGATCGCCCGCCACCCGCAGCGGCCCTACACGATGGATTACGTGAACGAGATCTTCACGGACTTCCATGAACTGCATGGCGACCGCACCTATGCCGACGACCAGTCGATCGTCGGCGGCCTGGCCCGCTTCAATGGCCAGCCCTGCATGGTGATCGGCCACCAGAAGGGCCGCGACACGAAGGAACGCGCGCTGCGCAACTTCGGCATGCCCAAGCCGGAAGGCTACCGCAAGGCCATGCGCCTGATGAAGGTGGCCGAGAAATTCAACCTGCCGATCTTCACCTTCGTCGACACGCCCGGCGCCTTCCCCGGCATCGATGCCGAAGAGCGCGGCCAGTCCGAAGCGATCGGCCACAACCTGTACGTGATGGCCGAACTGAAGGTGCCGCTGATCGCCACCATCATCGGCGAAGGCGGCTCCGGCGGCGCGCTGGCGATTGCCGTCGGCGACTCCGTGCTGATGCTGCAATACGCCACGTATTCCGTGATCTCTCCGGAAGGCTGCGCATCGATCCTGTGGAAGACGGCCGAACGCGCCTCCGAAGCCGCCGAAGCGCTGGGCCTGACCGCGCACCGCCTGAAGGCCATGGGCCTGGTCGACAAGATCGTTTCCGAACCGCTGGGCGGCGCCCACCGCGACCCGAAGGAAATGGCGCGCCTGCTGAAGCGCGCGCTGGCAGATTCGCTGCGCCAGTTCCAGGGCGTCAAGACAAAGGACCTGCTCGAACAGCGCCACCAGAAGCTGATGAGCTACGGCAAGTTCAAGGAAACCACGTCGCCGGAATAATCCGCGACAACGTTGCTTCAAAATGGGAACGGACCGCCGATGGGGTCCGGCCCTGTTCTCCCGCTAGTGCGCCATCACGCATCCTTTCACCCCCATGGCAAACCCTAGGGTCAGACCCGACGGGTCTGACCCTGGCACCTGCCTTTGGGTTCCGCATGAAGTCCCGACACACAAGCCTCCCGCAAGTCTTTGCCGGCGAGGTCTCCAGGCTTCCCCGCGAAGCCGGCCAGCCCATCGCCATCGCCTACAGCGGCGGCCTCGATTCTTCCGTCCTGCTGCACCTGGCCCGCGCCACCGTCGACGGCGCGCCGCTGTTCGCCTTCCACATCCACCACGGCCTGAGCCCGAGCGCCGATGCCTGGGAAGCCCACTGCGCCGCCGAATGCGAAAAGCTCGGCATCACTTTCGCCGCGCGCCGGGTCACCCTGGCGGACCGCAAATCCGGCACCGAAGCCTCGGCGCGCCAGGCACGCTATGCGGCGCTGGGAGAGCTGTGCCGCGAACATGGCGTGGCGCTGCTGCTGACGGCGCATCACCTCGATGATCAAGCCGAGACGATCCTGCTGCAACTCGCACGGGGTGCCGGCCCGGCCGGCCTGTCCGGCATGGATGCCTTCAACACGGCACCGGGCCTGCTGGGCAGCGCCGACATCCTGCTGGCGCGCCCGCTGCTGGAAGCCTCGCGCGCCCAGCTCGAAGCCCACGCAAGCGCGCACGGCATCGCGCACATCGACGACGAATCGAACAGCGACACCCGCTACGCCCGCAACGCGCTGCGCCACACGGTGATGCCGGCGCTGGCCGTGGCGTTCCCCGGCTACCAGGAGCGCTTTGCCCGCAGCGCCGCGCATGCCCGCTCGGCCCAGCGCCTGCTGACTGAGCTGGCCGAGCAGGACCTGCAGGCCGGGCTGGCGGAGGGCAGCATCGCCGTCGACCATCTGCGCGCGCTGGGCGAAGACCGCCGCAACAACCTGCTGCGCCACTGGTTCGGCGTGCGCGGCATCCGCATCCCGTCCGCCGCGTGGCTGGCCGAGATGATCGCCCAGTTGCTGGAAGCGCGCGATGGCGCGGAACTGCTCGTCACGCACCCCGACTGCGAAGTGCGCCGCCACCGCGGCCGGGTGCACCTGGTGCCGAAACCGAAGGAACTGGCGGGCGCCGAGGAAGACGAGTACGACGAACGCCCCGTCCAGCACTTCCGCTGGAACGGCGAAGCGTCGATCGCGTTCCCCGACTATGGCGGCACGCTGCATTTCGAGCCGGCGGAGGAGGGCATCGCCGCCGATTGGCTGCAACAGCAGCAACTGACGATCTCGTTCCGCCGCGGCGGCGAGCGCGTCAAGCTCGCACCGAACCGGCCCACGCGCGGCCTGAAGCAGCACCACCAGTCGCTGGGCACGCCGGCCTGGGAGCGTTCGCGCCTGCCGGTGGTCGGCATTCCGGGCCGACTGTTGTATGCGGCCGGCATCGGCATGGATTGCCATTATGTTGCCACTGACGCGAATTTCCGCGTAGCACTGCGCTGGCAGGCCGAATAAAGTTCGGCGACCCAGCCATATTCTTATGAGCTTATGCCCTAAGTGTATGACTTCATTACTTTTTTGACTTGTCCTTTTGCATTGCAGCAGGTACAGTAAAAGGCTCTTTACTTCAACCGATTGAAAAACGCAATGGCTTTAATCGTTCATAAATACGGCGGTACGTCGATGGGTTCGACGGACCGTATCAAGAACGTCGCGCGCCGTGTCGCCAAATGGCACGATGCGGGACACCAGGTGGTGGTGGTGCCGTCGGCAATGTCCGGCGAGACCAATCGCCTGATCGCGCTGGCCAAGGAAATCCAGAATCCGCCCGACCCGCGCGAACTGGACATGATCGCCTCGACCGGCGAACAGGTATCCGTCGGCCTGCTGTCGATGGCCCTGCAGGCGATCGGCAAGGCCGCCGTGTCGTACGCCGGCTGGCAGGTCGGCATCAAGACCGACTCCGCGTTCACCAAGGCGCGCATCCAGTCGATCGACGACAAGCGCGTGCGCGCCGACCTGGACCAGAACAAGATCGTGATCATCACGGGCTTCCAGGGCGTGGACGAGAACAGCAACATCGCCACGCTGGGCCGCGGCGGTTCCGATACTTCCGCCGTGGCGATCGCCGCCGCGCTGAAGGCGGACGAGTGCCTGATCTACACCGACGTGGATGGCGTCTACACGACCGATCCGCGCGTGGTATCGGAAGCGCGCCGCCTGAAGCACATCACCTTCGAAGAGATGCTGGAAATGGCATCGCTGGGTTCGAAAGTACTGCAGACGCGCTCGGTGGAATTCGCCGGCAACTACCGCGTGCCCACGCGCGTGCTGTCGTCGCTGACCGACCCGCTGATGGACCTGGCCGAGGAAGCCAAGTCCGGTACCCTGATTTCGTTTGAGGAAGACAATATGGAACAAGCAGTCATCTCCGGCATCGCCTTCAACCGCGATGAAGCCAAAATCACCGTGATGGGCGTGCCCGACCGTCCGGGCGTGGCTTACCACATCCTGGGCCCGGTGGCCGACGCCAATATCGAAGTGGACATGATCATCCAGAACCAGTCCGTCGAAGGCAAGACCGACTTCACGTTCACCGTTTCCCGCAACGACTACAACAAGGCACTGGAAGTGCTGGAAGGCCAGAAGGGCGAACTCGGCTTCGCTTCGCTGATCGGCGACGCGAAAGTGTCGAAGATTTCCGTGGTCGGCGTGGGCATGCGCAGCCACGTCGGCGTGGCCTCGCAGATGTTCCGCACCCTGGCCGACGAAAGCATCAACATCATGATGATCTCGACCTCCGAGATCAAGATTTCCGTGCTGATCGACGAGAAATACATGGAGCTGGCCGTGCGCGCGCTGCACAAGGCATTTGAACTCGAAAAAGAGTGAATATTTCAGAAAAAAACCGCCGATTTCCTTGACCAAACAGGTCGCGGCAATTACTATGGCGGGCATCTGATCTGACGCAGAAATGTTGCAGAAAAGATGATAGGTGAGTAATCATCTAGGAGACGTGGCCGAGTGGCCGAAGGCACTTCCCTGCTAAGGAAGCATATGGCTTATACCCGTATCGTGGGTTCGAATCCCACCGTCTCCGCCAGAACAAAAGAAAATGGCATCCCCTGCGGGATGCCATTTTTTTTTGTCTGGACGGTAGACGGTGGGATTCGAAGACCAGGCCCTGCCGGGCCTGGGCTCTCCGAATCGTCCATTTTGCTGGCGCTTGGCGCCAGTTGCGTCTCCGCCAGAACAAAGTAAAACGGCCTCCCCTGCGGGAGGCCGTTTTGCTTTGTCTGGACGGTAGACGGTGGGATTCGAAGACCAGGCCCTGCCGGGCCTGGGCTATCCGAATCGTCCATTCTGCTGGCGCTTGGCGCCAGTTGCGTCTCCGCCAGAACAAAGTAAAACGGCCTCCCCTGCGGGAGGCCGTTTTGCTTTGTCTGGACGGTAGACGGTGGGATTCGAAGACCAGGCCCTGCCGGGCCTGGGCTCTCCGAATCGCCATTTGCCGCAGCTCCGCTGCGGCTCCGCCGGCGCTTCGCGCTGGCGCTCGTTCCCTCACTTCTTTCGTCTCCGCCAGAGCAAAGCCGCTGTCTCCGCCAGAACAAAAAAATGGTATCCCTTACGGGCTGCCATTTTCTTGTCTGCCCGCCGCTCTGGCACGCACTTCGTGAACTCCCAGGCGCGCTTTGCGTCGCTGCAATTGCTTAAGCGTCCTCACCAGCAAGCGCCCTGAGCGGTGACGCCGGTTTCGTGACCGCACTCCATAAAGCGCGCGCCACATCTTGGGGATGCGTAACCGGGCCGGGCGCTTACATCCAGCCGAATACCGTATCCAGCATGGACCTGTAGACCTGCGGCACATCACCCTGCATGCAACTATGCGCACGCGTGCCGGATCGGGTATCAGGCGCGTGTCGCGCCGTGCAGCCGAAAGACCGCCGTCGACCCTATGTCATGTACGCCATTCATACCTTGTATGACGTTCATGCGATTTACCAATACATGTCTACCTTCTAACATGATCCATGCCCGGCGACCAAGACCGGCCCCTCGCGCTCCGGCCCACGCTGGAGCAACACAACATCATGGAGACATTTATGTACGGTGCAACCACCAGTTCGGAGGCGGCAGGCGTCGTCGCCGGCGACGACACGGACGACGCGCTCTACCGCAAGATTTCCCGCCGTATCATTCCCTTCCTGTTCATCTGCTATGTCGTGTCGTTCCTCGACCGCATCAACATCGGCTTCGCCCAGTTGCAAATGAAACAGGACCTGGGCTTTTCCGACGCCATGTATGGCCTGGGCGCCGCGGTGTTCTATATCGGCTACGTGCTGTTCGAAGTCCCCAGCAACCTGCTGCTGGCGAAATACGGTGCCCGCAAGACCTTCGTTCGCATCATGCTGCTGTGGGGCGCGGCGTCCGTGGCGATGGGGTGGGTGCAGACGCCGACCCAGTTCTATGCGCTGCGCTTTGCACTGGGTGTCTTCGAGGCCGGTTTCTTCCCTGGCATCGTGCTGTATCTCACTTACTGGTACCCGCCGCTGCGCCGGGCATCGGTGCTGGCGTATTTCTTCGCGGGCGTGGCTGTCGCCGGCGTCCTGGGTGGCCTGGTGTCGGGCTGGATCATGCGCGACATGGCGGATGTATTGGGCATGAAGGGCTGGCAGTGGATGTTCATCATCGAGGGATCGCCCGCTCTGGTACTCGCGGTGATTGCCTGTTACTGGCTGGACGATACGCCGGCGAACGCCAGCTGGCTGAACGGTTCGGAAAAGGCGCGCGTGGCGGCGAACCTCGGGCAGACGGCCGGGGCCCCCGATGCGCATGGCAAGGGCAAGGCCGCGGCCTGGTTCCGCAATCCCCGCCTGTATGTCTTCGCCTTCATCTACTTCGCCGTTACATGCGGGGCGCTGACCCTGAGCTTCTGGATGCCGATCATGATTCGCGATTTCGGTGTCGGCGACGTGGTGCAGGTCAGCCTGTACTCGGTGATTCCCAATGCGATCGGTGCGCTTGGCGTGCTCGTGATCGCCCGCATGGCCGACCGCAATGCGCGCCATCGCAGCTTCTTTGCCGCGTGCACGATCGGCGGGGCGATCGCACTCGCCGCACTGACGACTCATCCTTCCAGCCTGGCCGTCGCGCTGGCACTGCTGTCGGTCGCCACCACGCTGATCTTCTCGGCCCTGCCCATTTTCTGGGCCATGCCGACAGCCATGCTGCCGCCTGCGGCACGCGCGGGTGGTATCGCCTTGATCAGCAGCGTGGGGATTACCAGCGGCATCGTGGCGCCCTGGGTCATCGGCCAGATCAAGACGGCGACCGGCAGCATGGATAACGCGCTGTATATCCTCAGCGGCCTGCTTGCCGCCGGCGCGGTCGTCCTGCTGGCAGGCGTGCGCAACGCGCAGGAGAAAGCATGATCAGTCGGCTGGCCAACGCGGCCTGTGTCGCCGTGCCCCTGGCCAGTGCCCTGCCTGCAAGGTGGCCAAGGCATCGGTGCCGGCGCAACCCAGGCGCGGCGGCACCGGCATTACTCCAGACGGCCGTCGATCCGTGACGCCGGAATCGCGCACGCCCCGGAAAGGGGCGTGCCGCAGGCATGCATTGGAGTGCGATCAGCGGGCGGCGAGCAACGTGCCGGACGCTTCGCCGAAGCCGATGCGCGGCAAGCCCGGCCGCGTGGCACGGCCGCGCAGCACGACACGATCGCCGTCATCGAGGAAGACGCGCTGCTCGCCATTCGGCAGCGTCAGCGGCTGCTTGCCACCGGCGCTCAGTTCCAGCAGCGATCCGGCTTCCGCCGCTTTCGGGCCGGACTGGGTCCCCGATCCCAGCAAGTCGCCGGGGCGCAGCGCGCAGCCATTGACGGTATGGTGGGCCACCAGCTGGGCCACGGTCCAGTAGGAGTGCCGGAAGTTCGAGGTCGCAATGACGGCCGGCGCCTGGCCTTCGCGGCGCATGGTTTCCGTTTGCAGCAGCACGTCCAGTTCGATGTCGAAGCCTCCGCTGGTGCGCAGTGCCGGATAGTCCAGGTAAGGCAGTGGCTGCGGATCGGCGGCGTCGCGTTGCCAGGCCGCGCGGTAGGGCGCAAGCGCCTCGGTCGTCACGATCCAGGGCGAGATCGTGGTGGCGAAGTTCTTCGACAGGAACGGGCCCAGTGGCTGGTATTCCCACGCTTGCAGGTCGCGCGCCGACCAGTCGTTCAGCAGGCACAGGCCGAACACGTGCTCCTCGGCGTGGTCAACGGCGATCGGCTCGCCCGCGGCATTGCCGCCGCCGACGAAGATGCCGACTTCCAGCTCGAAATCCATCCGCCTGGCGGGGCCGAACACCGGTTCGGTCTCGGTGGCGCCGCGGGTCTGGCCGCGTGGACGGTGGAACGCCTGGCCGGACACGCCGATCGTGGACGAGCGCCCGTGGTAGCCGATCGGCACCCACTTGTAGTTCGGCAGCAGGGGATTGTCGGGCCGGAACAGCTTGCCCACAGCCGTCGCGTGGTGGATCGACGTATAAAAGTCCGTGTAGTCGCCGATGGTGGCCGGCACGGTAAACTCGGCATCGGACTGCGCGACCAGCAGCTCGGGACGTGGCGGCGCGTCGCTGCGCAGCAGGCGCGACAGGGCAAGGCGCAACGCCGACCAGGCCTGCGGGCCTGCGGCCATCAGTGCGTTCAGGCTGTCGCGGGAGCCCAGCGCCGCAGCCTCGCGCGCGGCGGAATCCGCGCCGGCGAGCGCATCGCCGAGCGCGGACAGGTCGACGATCTGGTCGCCGATCGCGACGCCACCGCGGAACGCTTCGCTGCTGCCGGCACGGCGGAACACTGCAAACGGCAGGTTCTGGATGGGAAAATCAGCACCGGCTTCATTGGCCGATTTGACCCAGCTGGTCAGTGCTGCGTCATGGGTTTCGTTGAGTTGGATGCTCATGCGCGTGGATCCTTGAAATGCTTGTTAAAACCTTGCCAGCACTGATAGTAGTCCGGCTGCAGTTGGGGCGAGGCGAGGGCGGCGGCGGTAGGGCGAATCACGTCGCGAGTCTCGAACATGAAGGCCATCGTGGCATCGACCTTGTGCGGCCGGGTCGTGTCGGCGACGCTGGCTTTCTCGAACGTGGGGGCATCCGGGCCGTGGCCGCTCATACAGTTGTGCAGGCTCGCGCCGCCCGGGCGGAAGCCCTCCGACTTGGCGTCGTACTGGCCATCGATCAGGCCCATGAATTCGCTGGCCACGTTCCGGTGGAACCAGGGCGGCCGGAACGTGTTCTCCGCGGCCAGCCAGCGTGGCGGGAAGATCACGAAGTCCAGCGTGTCCACACCCGGCGTGTCGCTCGGCGACTGCAGTACCAGGAAGATCGACGGATCGGGGTGGTCATAGCTGATCGAGCCGATCGTGTTGAAGTGGCGCAGGTCGTACTTGTAGGGCGCGTAGTTGCCGTGCCAGGCGACCACGTCGAGCGGCGAATGGCCGATCGAAGCGCGCCACAGGTTGCCGGCGAACTTGGCCACCAGCTCGAAGTCGCCTTCGCGGTCTTCGAAGGCCGCCTGCGGCGTCAGGAAGTCGCGCGGGTTGGCCAGGCCGTTGGAGCCGATCACGCCCAGGTCGGGCAGCCGCAGCAGGGCGCCGAAGTTCTCGCAGACATAGCCGCGCGCCTGGCCGTCGGGCAACGTCACCTGGAAACGCACGCCGCGCGGGATCACGGCGATCTCCTGCGGTTCCACATCGACGACGCCCAGTTCGGTGGCGATGTGCAGCCGGCCCTGTTGCGGCACGATCAGCAGCTCGCCGTCCGCGTCATAGAAATAGCGGCCCTCCATCGGCTCGTTCGCGGCGTACAGGTGGATGCCCACGCCGGCGTTGCCGGCCATCGTCACCCAGCCATCGATGAAGTCGGTCGGGGTGTCCGGCATCGGCAGCGGGTCCCAGCGCAACTGGTTCGGCGGCGCCTCCAGCGCACTGAAGTCGCTGACGATGCCGCCGTTGTCCAGCCGGGTGAACGGCTGGTGCATGGCCCCGGGCCTGATGCGGTACAGCCAGCTGCGCCGGTTCTGCGCGCGCGGCGCCGTAAAGGCGGTGCCGGACAGCTGCTCCGTGTACAGGCCGTAGGGTGCCCGCTGCGGCGAGTTCCGGTGCTGTGGCAGGGCGCCAGGCAATGCTTCGGTGGCGAACTCGTTGCCAAAGCCGGACAGGTAGCCCGGATTCAGGTCGGTCTTGTTCACATTGTCTCCTGGATGAAAGCGTGATGCCACTGTAGACCATTAGCGTGCTGAATGCGAAAATGTCGACTATTCACCTTAGAAATAGATGCGACATGGAACTGCGCGACCTGGACCTGAACCTCCTCCTGGTGTTCCAGGAGGTGTTTCGCGAGCGGCAGATTTCCGCCGCGGCGCGCCGGCTGCGCCTCACGCAATCGGCCGTCAGCAATGCTCTCGCGAGGTTGCGCCGCGCCACCGGAGACGACTTGTTCGTGCGCGTTGCCGCCGGCATGCAGCCGACGCCGTATGCGGAGCGCATGGCCGAGCCGGTAGCGACGGCGCTGGCGCACCTGGAACAGGCTTTGGCGCCGGTCCAGCCGTTCGACCCGGCAACGAGCCGGCGCCGCTTCACGATCGCCATGACCGACGTGGGCGAGGTGTATTTCATGCCGCGCCTGGTCGAGCTGTGCGGCGCGGCGGCGCCCGGTGTGCAGATCGCCTCGATACGGGTCGGCACGCCGGGCCTGCGCGAGGAGATGGAAGCGGGCCGCGTCGATCTCGCGATCGGCGCGTTCGACGATGCGCCCGAGGCGCTGTACCAGCGCCGCCTGTTCCGGCAAGACCATGTATGCCTGTTCCGGGCAGGGCACCCGCTTGCCGCCGGACCGCTGACGGTCAAGCGCCTGGTCGGCGTGCGGCACCTGGTGGTGGCCGCGCTCGAGAGCCCGTATGACGGCATCAACACGGCATTGCAAAAAGCCGGCATCCTCGGCGCCGCCAGTTTCTCGGTCCCGCATTTCTCGGCCGCCCCGTATATCGTCAGTACCACCGACCTGGTGGTGACGGTGCCGCAGAAACTGGCCGAGCGGGTCGCCGCGCCATTCGGCCTGGTGTACGTGAAATCGCCGTTGCCCCTCGCCGCGCTGCAGACGAACGTGTTCTGGCACCGGCGCTACAACCAGGACGAAGGCAACCGCTGGCTGCGCACCCTTGTCGTGGAGGCGTTCGGCGAATAGCCTTATTCGGGGGCGGTGTCGAACGTCTGCTTGACTTGCTGGCGCAACCAGATATTGGCGGCGTCGTGGTGGACACGGGGGTGCCAGTGCTGGCGAATCGCGAACGGCGGCACCGGCACGGGCGTGGCAACCATGCGGATACTCTTGTAGCCGGCAAACTTGGTCGCCAGTTCGCGCGGCACCGTGGCGATCAGCTGCGGATTCTCCTCGATGATCATCGGCACCGTCAGGAAGTGCGGCGTCATCAGGTAAATGCGGCGCGGCCCGTCCAGTTCGTCGACGATGGCATCGTAGGCATCTTCCAGCTTCCCGGAAAGCGATACCACGATGTGCTCCATGGCGAAGAACTGGTCGCGGCTCAGCGTTTCACCGATGTCGCTGTTGCGGCGGTTGACGATCGTGACGAACGATCGCGTGAACAACTGCTGCTGGAACAGCCCGTCGGGAACGGCGTGCAGCGAACCGAGCGCCAGGTCGCCTTCGCCGCTTTCAAGAACGCCCTGTACCTGCCGCATCGGAACCTGCAAGGTTCGCAGCGTGCAGTGAGGCGCCGTTTCACGCAGCCGGGCGATCAGCCGCGGCAGGAAGATCAGCTCGCCCATGTCGGTCAACAGCAGACTGAACACCCGGTTCGACCGGGCCGCATCGAAGCCTTCCCGTACCAGCAGCTCGCCGCGCACGGTGCCCATCACCGACAGCACGGGGCCGCGCAGTTCCAGCGCACGGGGCGTGGGCTGCATCCCCGCCCCCGTTTTCAGGAACAGGGGATCGCCAAAGAACAGCCGCAATCGCTTGAGCGCATGGCTGACGGCGCTCTGGGACATCGACAAGTCTTCAGCGGCGCGGCTGACGTTCCCCACGCGAATCAATGCATCGAAGACCGGGAGCAGGTTGAGATCCAGGTCGCTGTTATGCAGATCATTCATAACGTGAATCGATGGTGTGTGATTTTCAAATAATACTGCAAGGGGTATCGTCTGACCACGCCCAACAAACCAAGGAGATCGCATCGTGGCAGAAAAAAAATTCGCATCGCAGGCCGACCTGGAAGTCAAGAAGACCAGTTTCATCAAGCTTTCCGATAACGCCTATGCGTACACGGCCGAGGGCGATCCGAATTCGGGCGTCATCATCGGCGACGACGGCGTGATGGTGATCGACACCACCGCCACGCCGGTCATGGCCCGTGCCCTGATCGGGCACATTCGCAGCGTGACCGACCTGCCGATCAAATACGTGGTGCTCACCCACTACCATGCCGTGCGCGTGCTGGGCGCCTCGGCCTATTTCCAGGAAGGCGCCGAGCAGGTGATCGCCTCGCGCGGCACCCATGAAATGATCGTCGAGCGTGGCGAGCAGGACATGAAATCGGAGATCGAGCGTTTCCCCCGCCTGTTCGCCGGCGTCGAATCCGTGCCGGGCCTCACCTGGCCCACGATGGTGTTCGACAACGAGATGACGATCTTCATGGGCCAGCTGGAAGTGAAGCTGGCGCACGTGGGCATGGGCCACACGAAGGGCGACACGATCGCGTATATCCCGGCGCAGAACATCTGCTTCTCCGGCGACCTGGTCGAAGCCGACGCCGCCGCCTATACGGGCGACGCCCAGCTGGAAGAATGGCCGGCAACGCTGGAAACGCTGCGCGCGATGAACTTCGACAAACTGGTGCCGGGCCGCGGCCCCGCGCTGCTGAATCCGGCCGAAGTGAATGCCGGCATCGACTACACGAAGGATTTCGTGACCACGCTCCTGCAGAGCGCGAAAGAAGCGGTCGCCGACAAGCTCGACCTGAAAGCGGCGATGGCGCACGTGCGCTCGAAGATGGATCCGAAGTTCGCGCACGTCTTCATCTACGAGCACTGCCTGCCGTTCGACGTGACCCGCGCCTACGACGAGGCGAGCGGCATCAAGCATCCGCGCATCTGGACGGCGCAGCGCGACAAGGAAATGTGGCACGCCCTGCAGGCGTAAGACGGAGGAAAATGATGGAGACGGATTTCCAGCAGCGCGTATTCGACTACCAGCCGCGCAAGGACAGCAGCGAAGGACGCCGCCCGGTCGTGGTGGTGGGGGCCGGCCCGGTCGGGCTGGCGACGGCGATCGACCTGGCCCGGCAGGGAGTGCCTGTGATCCTGCTCGATGACGATAACCGGCTGTCGACCGGCTCGCGGGCGATCTGCTTTGCCAAGCGTACGCTGGAAGTCTTCGACAGGCTCGGGTGCGGCGACCCGATGGTCGGCAAGGGGGTGAGCTGGAACGTCGGCCGCGTATTCATGGGCGACCAACCACTCTACAGCTTCGACCTGTTGCCCGAGCAGGGGCACGAGCGGCCGGCCTTCATCAACCTGCAGCAGTACTACGTGGAAGGCTACCTGCATGAGCGAGCCCGGGAGCTTGCGCTGCTCGAGCTGCGCTGGAGCAGCAAGGTGACTGGCCTGGTGCAGGACACCGAAGGGGTGACGCTCACGGTTTCCGCGCCGGACGGGGAGTATGCGTTGCAGGCGGAGTACGTCGTGGCAGCGGATGGCGGCAAGAGCGCGATCCGCAATTTCCTCGGACTTGAAAGCAAGGGGCGCATCTTCAGGGACCGCTTCCTGATCGCGGATGTGAAGATGACGGCCGAATTCCCGTCCGAGCGGTGGTTCTGGTTCGATCCGCCATTCCACCGCGGCCAGTCGGTGCTGCTGCACCGGCAGCCGGATGACGTCTGGCGCATCGATTTCCAGCTGGGATGGGACGCCGATCCGGTCGCCGAGCGTGAGCCCGGGCGCGTGATGCCCCGGATCCGCGCCTTGCTCGGCAAGGAGGTGGACTTTACGCTCGAATGGGTGAGCATCTACACGTTCTGCTGCCTGCGCATGGACAAGTTCCGCCACGGTCGCGTGCTGTTCGCGGGCGACTCGGCCCACGGTGTGTCGCCGTTCGGAGCCCGCGGCGCCAACAGCGGCGTGCAGGACGCCGACAACCTGGCGTGGAAGCTGCGCCTGGTATTGCAGGGCAAGGCGCCCGCTGCGCTGCTCGACACCTATGCCAGCGAGCGGGAATATGCCGCCGACGAGAACATCCTGAACTCGACGCGGGCGACCGATTTCATCACGCCGAAAAGCGCGGTCAGCCGGCTGTTCCGCGACGCGACACTGCAGCTGGCGCGCGACCATGCGTTCGCCCGCAAACTGGTCAACAGCGGGCGGTTGTCCATGCCGTCGGTGTATGGCGATTCGCCCCTGAATACCGCGGATGCGCAGGCGTTCGGTCCCGCGTTGCGGCCAGGTTCGCCGGCGGCCGATGCGCCGGTCGAATGGGAGGGCAAGGCCGACTGGCTGCTGCGCCATGTCGGCGACGACTTCACCGGCATCTACTTTGCCGGCAGCCACGTCGACGACAGTGTGCTGCGGCGATGCACCGCGCTGGCCGATGGGCCGATTCCGGTCCGCACGCTGGTGATCGCCGCGCCAGGCACGGCCTCGGGGCCGGGCGTGCTGGTCGACCGTGACGGGCTGGTGCGCCAGCGGTATGGCGCGCTACCGGGCAGCTACTACCTGCTGCGGCCGGACCAGCACGTATGCGCCCGCTGGCGCGAATTCGACGAAGCGGCCGTTCGCCAGGCCGTTGCCCGTGCCACCTGCAACCTGGAGCAAGCAGCATGAATGCGCAACTGAACCTGGACAGCAACCTGTCCGCCCCCGACGATTTCTACGAGGCGTTGATCGACGCCCACCAGGGCCTCGATGATGAGCAGAGCAGGATGCTGAACGCCCAGCTGATCCTGCTGCTGTCGAATCACATCGGCAACCTGGCGGTGCTGCGCGAGGCCCTGTCGATCGCCCGGGCAAACGCGGGTAGCACGGCACGCTGACGCGAGGCCATCGCCGTCATGCGTCCGGCACTTCCTTGCAGTGCCGGACATTTCCTGTTGCGCCGCATGGACCCGCTGCCGGGGCGGCGGAGGGACACCTTCGCCGCTCCACCGTCGTGGTACTCGATGGCTGTTCGGAAGTACTCACCGATCACCCCGGCGCTTGCCTTCTCGAACGTTCAGGCGGCTTTTTGCGTCGCCGCGAGCGCCTCCGCGTCCTCGCCAGCCGGCACCCTGAGCGGTGCCGCCGGCTCCGTGACCACCCGCCATACCGCACGCGCCACATCTTCGGGAAGCGTAACGGGGCCGGGGGCCTGCATCCCGGCGAATACGGTGTCCACGAAGGGCCGGTAGGCCTGCGGCACGTCGCCCTGCATTCGACTGCGCGCCCCCGCGCCGAATCGGGTATCGGGCGCGCGGCCAGGCAGCACCAGGTGGGCGCGAATACCGAGCGGTTCCAGTTCGAGCGCCAGCGATTCGGTAAACGCGTTCACGGCGGCCTTGCTGGCCGTGTAGACCGACAGCAGGGGACGAGGCGCAAGGGTCACTGTCGAGGTGACGTTGACGATCACACCGGCGCCCCGCGCCCGGAACGCAGGCAATACCGCCTGTGTCATCGCGATCGTTCCCAGCGTATTGGTCTCGAACACTTCGCGCGCCGATGCCATCGTGATCGCTTCGAGCGGATTAAGCATCCCGATGCCGGCGTTATTGACCAGGACGTCGACGGCGCCCGCGGCGTCGATGGCGGCGCGGATGCTGGCGGCATCGGTCACGTCCAGCGCCACGATGCGCAACCGGTCCGACCGCGGCAGGAGCGCGGGGTCGGGCGTGCGCATGGTAGCGACGACCTTCCAGTCGCGTTCGAGAAAGTGGCGGGCAATCTCCAGCCCGAAGCCGGACGAGCAGCCAGTGATCAGCACAGTGTTCATGAAAGACTCCAAAAATGGTTGGGATTCCAGAAGGATAGAGAAGATCTCGTGGACCGGCTACAATCCAAAGTCCAGAAAAAGTTTGCAGGAGTCCAGATGGCCGATCCATTGGCGGAAGTAGTCAGCTTGCTGCAGCTCGCTCCACGTTATGCCAAGGTGGTCGATGCCGCGGGCACCTGGCGCGTGCAGCGGACGGAAACCGGCCAAGCCTCGTTCTGCGTGATCCTCGACGGTAGCTGCCGCCTGACGGTTGGCGACAGCGAGCCGCTGCTGCTGTCGCCCGGGGACTTCGTCCTCATCCCGGCGACTTACGAGTTCGGCATGTCGAGCCTGGTACCGCCGCCCCATCGACACGCCGTGATGCTGCCGGTGCAGCTCGGGCCCGGCGAGTTCCGCCTGGGCGAGCAGCACGGCCCGCCAGAGGTGCGCTACATCGTCGGCTACTGCGAATTCGGCTCCCCGGATGCGGCGCTGCTGGTCTCGCTGCTGCCGAAGTTCATTCACGTGTGCGGCGAGCGCAGGCTGGCGACACTGGCGGAACTGCTGCGCGAAGAGTCGCTCGCCCGGCGCCCGGCGCGCGAGGTCATCATGACCCGCTTGCTCGAGGTGCTGCTGATCGAGGCCTTGCGCTCGGCGCAGGGCACGATGGCGTCGCCCGGGCTGTTGCGGGGATTGGCCGACGCGCGGCTGGCGGTCGCGCTTCGCCTCATCCACGCCACCCCGGCACGCGCGTGGACCGTGGCGGCGCTGGCGCAGGAAGCGGCCTTGTCCCGTTCAGGATTTTTCGAACGGTTCAATCAAGCGGTAGGTGTCGCGCCGATGGAATACGTTCTCACGTGGCGCATGGCGCTGGCAAAAGACCTGCTGCGGCGCAGCGACTGCCGGATAGCCCAGGTGGCCGAGCAGGTCGGCTACAGTTCGGCAAGCACCTTCAACGTCGCCTTCACGCGCCATGCCGGCATCACGCCAGCGCGTTATGCGCGTCAATCCGGCCAGCCGGCTGCGCCAGTCAGGTCTGGCTCGTCACACCCGGTCGAGACTCTGTCACATCCAGACCCGTCATCGCATCGTCATGCTCATGTCGTAGAGTGACGTGCGGCCGCAATCCGGGCCGGGGAGGGCGCGATACCGCGCCTTTGGGCATGCCGACCTCACCGAATAGCACATGAGCGAACACCTGTCTGCGCCAGTGAACCAGAACGATGCCGTTATCGACAACGCGGTCCCGGAGGATTTTCCCATTCCGGTGGCCGTGCTCGACATGCTGGACGAAGGGCCGGCAAACGCCGGCGAAGAAACCGATGCGCGGCGCAACGCCATCGACAACGTCCAGAAAGCGTATGCCGGGCGCTTCGAGGCCTGCCAGGATCTCGCATTGCGGCTGTGCACATTGATCGTCGAACGTGGCGAAGCATCGGCCCTGCCGGCCGCACGGCACCGTCTGCTGGAGCGCTACCGGAGCGCGCTGGCGGCCGCGAAATGGACATCGGAAGAGGAGGCCACCTGGATCGCCCAGCGGATCGCCTTCCTGCTGAAGTGGGACAAGGTGCCGCTGTTCCGGCATCCGTGGCGTCGTTACTCCTGACTGCCGGCAGGGGGACATACCGGGCGTATCCAGCCACGGTTTCACGGCTCGCGCATCCCGGCAAGTGCTACAGCGGAAGGTAGCCTCCGCGCAAGCCTGCTCAGTCTCGTCATCGTACCGCCGCCGGCCGCGCTTGGAGGAAAGCGTTCCGGATCGCTTCGCGACCGACGGCCAGCAGTTCCTCGTGGACGGGCGGATGCAGCGTGCGTGCCGTGCCCGAAGTGGTCAACGTGAACCTGGCCGGATGCTGCGCGGCCAGCTGCCGCCCGTGTTCGTCGAGCGCCGAGCCCAGGTCCGCGCCTGCGCCTGTCGCGAAGCGCAAGCCGCCGACCTTGTCGCGGCCTTCCTTCACAACCTCTTCCGCGAAGCTCAGCGCCTCGTTAACGAACGATGCGCGACAGACTGTCGGAACCTTTCGACCTCGCCCAGCTTGCCGGCGCAGCGCACCTTAGTCCATTTCACTTCAGCCGGATGTTCAAGAAGTCGATCGGCATGTCGCCATCGCTCATTGACGGTCGGTGCACCAACGCCCGCTAGGCCGGCACCGACCTGTCCAGTATCGCCAGCCATGCCCTGGCGAAAGCGACGAACGCGGTAACGAAGTGGGGTGTCTTTCGCTCACCTCCGAATCGCTCATTTGCCGCAGCTTCGCTGCCGCTCCACTGGCGCAGCGATCGGGCGACGCGTTGTAGAAACGGAGAATATCAGGTATCCTGATATCGCAACAATCCAGGGTCGGGCTTGCAGCCAAGCGGCCAGTCTTCATGGCAACCTCGGCCGCGACCCAACCCGTCCAGTTCGACGATCCGATAAAAATGGAGGAGATATGAAAAAGTATCTGGGCATCGCCCTCATGCTGTCGTCATTTGCCGTGGGATCCGGCCCAGCGTGCGGTGCGGAGAAGCAAGTCTTCCAACCGCCAACACCGAAGCTGGAACATCTCGCACGATTCACCGTGAACCTGGAAGCGCCGATCTGGGAGCTGGGCGCGACCAGCGATCTCGGACGCCGCCGCATCATCCCGATCACCAGCGGCAGTTTCGACGGTGCGCGCCTGAAGGGCACCATCCTGAACAACGGGGCGGACTGGCAGGTGGTGACTGCGCAGGGGCTTGCGATCATCGACACGCGTTACCTGCTCAAGACCGCCGACGGCGCGCTGATCTACCTGCAGACCAAGGGTTTCCGCTACGGTCCGGCCGATGTGATGGCGGAAGTCGCCAAGGGCAACCCGGTCGATCCGGCAAAATATACGTTTCGCGTGACGATGAGTTTTGAAACGGCCGATCCGCGCTATGCGTGGCTCAACCGCGCCATCGGCGTGGGGGCGGCGATGCGTCTTGGTTCGGCTGTCGTCTACGACGCCTATCTGCTGGAGTAGGCTGGTTTCCCGCTACCGGGTGGCCATGGCAGCACCGGCCTGGTGGCAGCCAGGTCTCCTCGTCAGTCAGGAAAGTCGGTATCCAGGAACAGCGCTTCCACCTGCGTGCGTGCCCATGGAGCGCGGCGCAGGAATTTAAGGCTGGACTTCACGCTCGGCTCGCTTCGAAAGCAATTGATGTCGATGCGGCGAGCCAGCTCGTGCCAGCCATAGTGCTCGACCAGCCGGGTGAGCAAGGATTCCAGGGTAATGCCGTTCAGGGATTGCACACGCATAGCAGGGGTGGGTTGGGCGGGACAGGGCGGCCAGTATAGCCGCCATCATCAAAAGCCGCACTGATGACCAGCGCGGAGAAAACGCTGCCGGACCAGCAGGACGTCGCACCGGCACGCCCTGCGCGTAGCCGTTCAGGTCAGCGTACCTCGTCCGTGGGCCGGGCGGGCGCCATGTGCCAGTCGCATCGCGTGGGCTCCGACGCGCGCGCCAGTGACTGGCTCTCCAGGGCATCGAGGGCGGCGGCATAGCGGCGCCCCATGTCGCGCTGTGAAGCCGCGTCGAAGTGAACCGCGTCGCGCGTCGAATTGCCCGACAGGCCGTGGCTGCCGACGCAGGCACTGTGCGCCAGCGTGGCGGGAAGCTCGCGATTGACGTCGGCGATCCGCTGCAGGAAACGATCGGCCGCCAGGTGGGCCGGCACATACTGGCCGACGATGAATGGCGTCGACGGGCCGGCGCCGTCGATATGGCTGCGCAGGTAGGTGGCCAGCGCCACCAGTTCGGCTGCATAGGCCTCGGGGGCCATGCGGTTGCCGCCGTCCGTTTCGCCCTGGTGCCACAGGATGGCGGCGAAACGCGCCGGTGCACCGCGGGCGCGTGCCGCACGCATCGCCGCATTGGCGCGCGCCACCGCCTCGGCCGCCAGCGGCGAGACCGCCGCACCGGTGACGCGCCAGCTGCCGGCGTTGTCGCTGAAGCCGGTGCCGCCATATGCCGCGGCCACGAGCACCAGTTGCCGGCCCGCGCTGCCACGCGCAAGGTAGGCCTGGCCGAACGAGATGCCTGGCCCGATCCGGACAGGGCGTTCTCCACGGTCCTGGTGCGGCAGCGGATCGCGCGCGAGCCGCAATGTGTTGGCCCGCGCATCCCATGCAAGCAGGCGCGGATCGGCCGGCGTGTCCGCCATCGGATCGGTGCCCAGGCCGCGGCCCGACATGTTCGATTGCCCGGCAAGCAGCACCACGTCGTATCCCGTGCCGGCATATCGTGGGGGTGATTCAGTGCAGCCAGTAGCAAGCATGACCAAGGCCAGGAGGAGGGCGTGCGGAAGGGGTGGGCGCAAACGCTGGCGCATGGCGGGCGGAATGGGTTGGCGACCGCATGATGATGCCAAGCGTGCGCCTGGCGCGCAATGCCTTTTCCAGCGCTGGGCGCAAGACATTTCACGGCGCCGCACGCCGCACCGATGCACTCGCCGATTCGATCGTTGCCGCGGATAGCGGCAAGCTGCCCGACCGCTCGATCACCGAGGGGGGCCGCTGCGCGTGGCCGGCGTCACGATGGAACGCACCGTGGCGGGCGATCCGGCGCACCTCGCGGTCGAAGGTTCGTGTGTGAAATTCGCAGCCTTACCCATGTACATTCGGAATTGAACGGACGCGATTTCTTCTCCGCTAACGGCGACCGTTCGCTCAATTTGACGATGTGCCGCACGAGCTGACGGCTGCGTGGATGGGTATGAGAACCCGTCCTGCCGGCAGCCAGGTAATCAGGCGATACGCCTCCCGTTTCCTTCTCTCGACAAGACCCTCTGGATGACATCGTCTCCCAGTCCTTCCCGCCGCAGCATGCGTTCGGCCCGCTCGCGGCCCAACTCCTGCGAGAGCGCGATCGCAGCCTGCACGACCGCCGCGCCAATCAGGTCCTGGCGGCGCCCGGCGTGGCAGTAAAACAGGCTGATGTCGCTATCGACCGGCATCTCGGTCGCGACCGAAGGCTCCGGCTGTGGCAACGGCGGGACGCGGCCCGGATGCCCGTCGACAAGGCGTTCGATCACGCTCTCGGGAATGTTCGCCGCACGCCAGTAGGCGCGGGCGTCGTCGACCCCCAGCATTTCCATGAAAATCAGTCCTGTTTCGACCTGCCGGGATACCAGCGCATTCCTGCGAAACTCCTGCGTCGTCCGCTTTCCTGGATGACTCTCGTGCGAAGGGGGCGCACATGGGGCCTGGCAGGAAATTGCCGGGACCGGCAAGACCGCGGTGCCAGCATTCGCCATGGTGCCAGCATGCTCGTGCGGAGCTAGGGCAGAGCGCATCGACCAGGAATGGCCCAGGGACGGGCACAAGGCAGCTGCCATGAAATTGACGTTTTGATACTGTATGGATGTACAGTATAGATGAAGTTGATCGTAGTAGCCAGGCCATTGCTTCGTGCGGCACCGGTCGATCCGGCAGGTTCGGAGAAAAATGCGCTATCTCCGCCGCATGGCACGCGGAATGCTATCGACGCAGCCCGAGCAATTTCATGAAGCAGCCGGAAAACACCTCAGCGGCTTCCGTCGGCGGATCGCGGCGCCGGTGGCATCGTCGACTCGCCACGCGTCACATATTCCATGATTCGCTCGACGCAGGCATCGGACATGGTATGGATCCGGGCACCGCATTGAACGCGGCCTGCCGCACCGATGGCGCGGCAGTGAACGATGCGGATGTGCACCTCGTCCGTGACCGTACTGTCGGGAAAACGAAACCGCAGGACACCGTGCACGCAGTCAGTCAATGGTTCCGCTGCGACGAATCCGACGCCCATCCTGGCGATGTCGGTGAGGTGGACGCGCCAGGTCCTGCTGCGATTGTCGTTCGATAGCGATGCCTCGACCTGCAGGAGGCGGCGGACATGAGCGCGCCGCTGTTCAGTTATCTGTTCGCTCACCTGTTCGCTCTCGACCAATCGCGGTGAAAAGGGATGACAGCAGCCAGCTTACCCCCTTCCTTGGCATGCGGCCGCTTCAGGAGCCCTGAATTGCCTCCGACGCGATGCAATTGCTGAAGCGGTCCTGTTCATGCGTGGCCATCAGGCCCGATATCCAGTCAAGCTTCGGCAAGCGCGGCGTTTGAGTCACGCGGGGAGCTTGGCAAGGTCACGGGCGAGGCCGGGTGACGTCCGGGCGTCACTGCAGCGCCGTTCACCGCCTGCGTCGGCATGTTCGCTGGGCTGGCGACGATCCGCTCTGCCTGCCAGTGTTTCCGCGCGGCGCAGTGCCGTCCTCGGTCTGGCCAGGACGTTGGCGGTCAGCGTGCCGCTCAAGCCTGCCAGGATGGCATATCGATGGGCTCGGCCGATGCCGAACGCGTCGCGGGTGAGCACGGCAATGCCGATCAGTTCCGCTGTTCGCTGGTCTTTTCTCCTGTCCACTGTCTGCACCGGATTGCTATCGTAGATGCAATCTTACTACGATTGACTGGAGCGCAATGTGGGCAAGCGTACAGTTGAGTGTGGGCTGCTTGCCGACGAGACACTGCATTGAACCGGTCGAAGCGGGCGCGGGGGCTGCCGCAGGCGGGGTATCCTGCAACTGGCTTTCACCTCAGCCTTTGTCATCCTCGCTGCCGGTATTCCATGACCCTATCGCTACGCCGCGCCCCCGTTACCGTCGCCACCGCTGTCAGTCTCCTGGTACTGGTGGTGGCCTGGCTGGTCCTCGGCCGGAGCATCAGGAACGAAGCCGAATCGTGGTCCTGGCTGGTGCATACGAGGGAAGTCCTGGAACATGTCCAGAGGACGATGACACTGGCCAGCGACGCCGAAGCGGCGCAGCGGGGCTTCCTGCTGACGAGCAACGAGAAGTTCGCCTCCGCCTACACCGTCGCGCGCGACCAGGTTCCCCATGAGATGCGTACCCTGCGCGAGCTGACCCGCGACAATCCACGCCAGCAGGCGACGTTGCGCTTGCTGGAGGCAGCGCTGCAACGGCGCCTGCACATGCTGGAGCTGGTCATGCAGCAGTATCGGGGAGGCACCATGGCCGATCCCGACATGCTGGAGTCGGGCCGCCTGATCAAGCAGCAGATCGTGGCCCATGCGACCACCATTCGTCTCGAGGAGCAGCGCCTGCTTCGCGAGCGGCAAGCGCGCGCGCAGATCACCCGCTGGGAACTGGTCACCGCGGTAGCCGTCGTGTCCGCCCTGTCGGTATTCCTGATCATCCTGCTGTGGGTAATATCGAGACGGGATGCCGCCCGCCTGCGGGCCGAGCGCGCACAGCTCGACGCGACCCTGCGCGGGATCGGTGAAGGGGTGATTGCAACCGACCGCAACGGTGTTGTCACCCTGGTGAATCCGGTCGCGGAAGGCCTGATGGGGATCACGGAAAAGGCGGCCCTGGGACAACGCCTGGCAGACCTGCTGCACCTGCATCACGAGACCGGCACTCCGGTCACGGCAGTGGACACGGCGCTTGGCGAAAGCGGCACCGGCCGCTGGCACTTGAAGACTGGCGAACGCCATCACGTTGTCGAGTTGACCGTGGCGCCCGTCAAAGCGGACAGCACGACGCCGCAGGGGTCCGTACTGGTGATGCGGGACGTCACCGACCGCGATGCGCGCGAGCGTGCGCTGCGCGAATCCGAAGAAAACTACCGGTACACGATCGAACTCAATCCGCAGATCCCGTGGAAGGCAACTCCCGACGGCAGTGTCCACGGCGTCTCGGAACGCTGGCTGGCGCTCACCGGGCAGCCGCGTGACGCCGCGACAGGGGCAGGGTGGGCGGAGGCCGTGCATGCGGAGGATTTGCCGGGAATGGTCGCAGCCTGGACGCACGCGGTCTCGACGGGGGAGCCGTATGACTTCGAGCATCGCATCCACACCGCGGATGGTGGCCTTCGATGGATGCGCTCCCGGGCAAATCCGCGGCGCGACGAGTCGGGGGCGATCGTCGCATGGTATGGACTGACCGAGGATATCCACGCCCGCAAGGAAGCGGAACTGTCGTTGCGCCGCGGCGAAGCGGAGCTGCGCGACAAGCTGGCCCAGGTCGAAACCATTTATCGTGCCGTTCCCATCGGCCTGGGCTACGTCGATACGCATGCGCGGATCGTGGAACTGAATGAAGCGCTGGCCGAGGTCGCGGGACGCCCGAAGGCCGGGCTGCTCGGCATGACACCCGCGGCTGTGCTGCCGGCACCCTTTGGCGACCGTGTGACCGAGGTGCTGGACGAGGTCCTGCTGCGGCGACACCAGGTGAGCGGTGTCGCATTCACCGACACGCAGGCCGTGGACGGCGCGCGGCGCGACTGGCTGGGCAGCTTCTTTCCCGTGATCGATGGCGGCGACGTGCAGGGCGTGGTCATCGCATTGCTCGAGGTCACGCAGATCAAGGTGGCGCAGCTGGAACTCGAGCAGGCGAACCAGTCGCTGGAACGGCGCATCGAGGAGCGGACCATGCAGATCGGCGAAGCGAATGCCGAGCTGCGCGCTTTTGCGCACACGGTCGCCCACGACCTGCGCGCGCCACTGCGCAACGTGGAGGGGTTCGCGACGGCGCTGCTGGAAGACGAGGGTGAGCGGATGTCGGAAGACGGCCGGCTGTTCGCCGAGCGGATCGTCGCTGCCGTCACGCGCATGGACCGCCTGATCACCGACCTTCTCGCCTACAGCCGCCTGTCGCGCGCCGAGCTGCGCATCGAGCCGGTCGACCCGGCGGCGGTCCTCCGCGCTGTCATGCGCGACCTGGAAGGCGAAATCGCTGCCCGCGGGGCGGAGATCGCTGTTGCGCCGGCGTTGCCGATGGTGATGGGGAACCAGGCCATGCTGGTGCAGGTGCTCGCCAACCTGGTGTCGAACGCGATCAAGTTCGTTGTCCCTGGCACGCCGCCGCGCGTGTCGATCGGCGGCAGCAGGGACGGACCACTCGTCCGGCTGTCGATCGAGGATAATGGCATCGGTATCGCCCCCGAACATCATGAGCACGTGTTCGGGGTATTTGAACGGCTGCACGGGCAGGAGCAATATCCGGGCACGGGAATCGGGCTCGCGATCGTGAAGAAAGGGATTGAACGAATGGGCGGAAGTGTACGCATCCTGCCAGCGGCGTCGGGCGGTACCGTGTTCGAGCTTGCCTTGCCGGCGGCCGCATGACGATGGAGACCGGAATGACGCTCGCCACTGCCGCGCCACCGTCGGACGGCGCTCCGCTCATCCTTCTCGTCGAGGACAATCCGGACGATGTCCTGCTGGCGAAGCGGGCATTCAGGAAGGCCGCCCTGGCGGCGACGCTGGAAATCGCCAGCGATGGTGATGAAGCCGTCGGATACCTGGACGCCGCCGCGCAGCCAGGTGCGAGCCCACGGCCTGCGCTCCCGTCGCTGATCCTGCTCGACCTGAAACTGCCGAAGCGCCCGGGCCTGGAAGTATTGCGCTGGATACGCGCAACGCAGCACTACGACGCCACACCTGTTGTGGTGCTGACCTCTTCCACGCAGGATGAAGACATCCAGAAAGCTTACGCACTGGGCGCCAACTCCTACCTGCAGAAGCCGGTGGCATTCAACGGCCTGGTGCAGCTGCTCGGGGTGCTGGGCCTGTACTGGCTGCAGAATAACCTGACCGCGTCGCCCGGGGCGACGCAGCGTTAGAAGTTGAAGTCGAGAGTGGAATATTCAAGTTGAATGGGCATGCCCGAAAGACGCAAGCGTGACGATTACCTTATTACTGCTGGACGATAATCCGGATGACCGCGCCCTCGCGCGGCGCGAACTCGAACGCCATTTCGACGGCTGCACCATCCGCGAAGTGGGCGACCGTGCCGGCTTCGAGCGCGAAATGCAGGACGGCCTGCGGGTCGACCTGATCATCACCGATTTCCAGATGCGCTGGATCACCGGCCTCGATATCCTGAAACAGGTAAGGGCCTACGATGCGCAGCTGCCCGTCATCATGTTCACCGCGACCGGCACGCAGGAAATCGCCGTCGAGGCGATGAAGCTCGGGCTGGACGACTATGTCATCAAGAGTCCGCGCCACTATGCGCGCCTGCCGCTCGCCGTGCGGACCTGTCTCGACCGCTCGGAGATCCGGGCACGCGCGATCCGTTCGGAAACGCGGCTGGCCGGCCTGCTCGAGAATATCCAGCTGGGCGTCTTCCGTATGACCCTCGATGGCCGTCTCCAGGAGGGCAACCGCGCATTCTGGACCATGCTCGGCGGCGATCCGACGGCGCCGGATACCTTGCGCCATCCATTGCTCGACCAGGTGCTGGCGCGCCTGCCCGCACTCCAGGCCACGCTGGACACCGCCGAGCTGCAGGCGGAGCTGGGCGCCATCGATGACGCGGGCCGCTTCTTTGTCGTCAAGCTCGTTCGTGTCAAGGTCAACGGACATGAAGCCGTCGACGGTATCGTGGAAGATGCGACGTCGCTGCGCAGGGCCAGTGCCGAGATCCATCGGCTCAATGCGGAGCTGGAGCAGCGTATCGCCGAACGCACCCGGCAGCTGCAGGAGGCCAACGAAGCGCTGGAAACGTTCGGCTTTTCGGTGTCCCACGACCTGCGTGAACCGTTGCGCACAATCCAGGGGTACGCGGCAGCCCTGCGCCAGGACCTGCACGCGGGGGATTACCGGCACCTGGAGAAGTTCGTCGAGCGCATCAATGCGATCGCGCGGCGCATCGACCAGATGGTGTCGGACCTGCTGGAGTTTGCCCGCTTGTCGCGGGCCGAGGTCGGCTCCGAAACGCTGGTATTGACGGACATCGTGCGCGATGCCCGGGTCGCGCTGCAAAACGAGCCGGTCTATCGTGCGGCCGAGGTCCATGTCGACATCCCGGAAGCGTTGCGGGTCAGGGCGCATCGTCCCATTCTCGTGCAGGCGCTGACGAACCTGTTGGGTAACGCCGTCAAGTTCGTGCGGCCCCATACGCATGCAGCCATCCACGTCGTGGCCCGCGCGCACGGCCGCCAGGTCCGGATCGAAGTGCAGGACAACGGCATCGGCCTGGCCGACGAGGCCCGCGCGCGCGTCTTCAATGTCTTCGAACGCCTGCATGGCGAGGAAGAGTATCCCGGAACAGGGATCGGCCTGGCGATCGTGAAGAAGGGCGTCGAACGCATGAATGGCTGCGTGGGCGTGGATTCCGCTCCCGGCATCGGATCAACTTTCTGGATCGAGTTGCCAAGTGCCTGACATGTCTGGTGGCGCCGAACGGCTGCGCATCCTCCTCATCGACGACAATCCCGATGACCGCGCGCTCGTCGAGCGGGAATTGCGGCTGCGTATCGCCGCCGTGTCGGTCAGCCACGTGGCCGATGCCGGCGCACTCGACCAGGCCCTGGCCGCTGGCGAATTCGACGTGGCCGTCACCGACTATCGCCTGCGCTGGACACTGGGCACGGAGGTGCTGCGCGCCATCAAGCAGCGCTATCCGAACACGCCCGTGGTCATGTTCACGGGCAGCGGCAACGAAGAGGTCGCGGTGGAGGCGATGAAGGAGGGCCTCGACGACTACATTACCAAGACGCCGAAACACTATCCACGGGTGCCTTACGCGGTGCTGGGCTGCTTCGAACGGGTCAACAACAGGTTGCGCCTGCAGGAGTCGCTGGCGCGGGAAAAACTGGCCAAGGCAAGACTGGAAGTGGCACTGCAGTCGGCCCGCATGGGCACCTGGCAGTACGACGTGCAAACGGGCCAGCTGGCGTTTTCCGACGACATCGGGCCCATGTTCGGCCACGGCCACGGCTTTGTCCACGCAACCGTCGAGGAAGCGCTGTTGCAGGTCCACCACCTGGACAGCGGGCGGGTGCGCAGTGCGTGGGCGGGCGCCATCGAGCGTGACGAGGCGTTCGCCTTCGAGGCCCGCGTCGTCGGTGCCGACGCCAGGACCCGCTGGCTCGCGGTCAGCGGCAAGGCCGTGGGCGACGGGACAGGCACACGGCGGATCGTCGTGGGGACGGCACGCGACGTCACGGCCGAGGTGGCGGCGCAGGAGGCGCAGCGCGCGCAGCAGGAAGAACTGCAGGCGGTACTCGACGTCCTGCCGGTCGGGGTGGCGATCAGCCACGATCCGCAGATCAGTGAAATCACGGTCAGCCCCTATTTCTGCGGTTTGCTGGGCATCGAGCCTGGCACCAATGTGGCGCAAGCCGTTACCGGACCGGACGGCGAGCAGCCGTACCGATATTTCCGGGGCGGCCAGCCGCTCGAGCCGGCCGACTGGCCAATCCGTGTCGCCGCCCGCCAGGGGACGCCGGTGCGCAGCGAGGAGCTGGAGGTGCGTTTCAACGACGGACGCGCGTTGACCATCCTGGTGAATGCGGCACCTCTGCTGGATGGGCAGGCGGCGGTACGCGGCGCGGTGGCCGCGATCATGGACGTGAGCGCACTGAAGTCCGTCCAGCGGGAACTGGAGCAGGCGAACCGACAGAAAACCGAATTCCTGTCGGTACTGGCACACGAGCTGCGCAACCCGATGGCGGCGATCAGCTATTCGGTCGAGATGCTCCGCCATGTCGCGACGCCGGATGCCATCCACAAGGCACGCGAAGTGATCGGTCGCCAGACCGCGCACATGCGCAAGCTGCTGGACGACCTTCTCGACCTGAGCCGGATCACGCACAACCGCATCGACCTCGTCCTCCGGCCGATCGACCTGCGAAGTGTCATCGAGCATGCCTACGAGAGCACGCAGGCGTTGCTGGAAGCGCAGCGTCACCGTATCGCATTCGAGCTGCCCGACAGGCCGTTGATGGTACTGGGCGATGAAGTGCGGCTCACCCAGGTCTTCACCAACCTGCTGAACAACGCTGCCAAATTCACGCCCGCTGGCGGCTCGGTCACGGTCGCGGGGGCAGTCGACGAGCGGCATGTCGTGCTCGAGGTGATCGATAACGGCGCGGGTATTCATCCTTCGGAACTCGAGCATGTCTTCGAGATGTTCGTGCAGGGGAAAGGCAAGGCCAGCGGCGGGGTGCCCGGGCTGGGGATCGGCCTCGCGATCGTTCGCAAGCTGGTGGAACTGCATGGCGGTACAGCGCAGGCTTTCAGCAAGGGTCCCGGCAGTGGCACCACGTTCCGCATCGAGTTGCCCCGAGCCGAAGAGGCAGAGACGACGCAGGTCAGGCCGGGCGGGCACGACGCCGGCAAGCACGGGCGGTTGCTGGTCGCCGACGACAACGTCGACGCGGCGGACCTGCTCGGTGCCGTGCTTGCCATGGAAGGCTATCCCGTGGAGGTCGCCTACGATGGCGAAGCCGCCATCGAGCTGGCCGGGCGCTGGCGGCCCGACCTGATGCTGCTGGATATCGGCATGCCGCGCGCGACCGGCCTCGACGTGGCTCGCTGGATCCGCGCCCAGGACTGGGGCACGCATGTCGTGCTCATCGCGATTACCGGGTGGGGACAGCACGAAGACCGCCGTGCGACCCGGGAGGCGGGTTTCGACGTCCACCTCGTCAAGCCTGTCAGCCCGACGGAAATCGTGGCGCTGATCGGCAAGCATCTGGGCGCGCCGCATGGCGATGCACGGCATTCGCGAGACTAGCGCCCGATCCGTCTTTCAGTGAAAGGGGATCGCCGGGAAGGGCCCGCACAGGCACTGTGCCACATTTCCCTGCGGTTTATTTTGCAGTTATCATCACTGCACTACTGGATGAGAAGCAACTCTTTGTCCAGGACGGCGATGAGGACAGCGAAATGAGCGATTACGCACGCCCCCCGCGACCCGATGACGAGGAAGAACGCCTGAGCGCCTTGAGCGCGGCGCAATTGCTCGACACGCAGCCCGAGGAAGTATTCGACCGGGTGACCCGCATGGCCTGCGCCGTGCTGGGTGTTCCGGTCAGCCTGATTTCACTGGTCGACAAGGACCGGCAATGGTTCAAGTCCAGTTCCGGCCTGGACGCCCGCGAGACCGGCAGGGACGTGTCGTTTTGCGGACATGCCATTCTTTCCGACGCGCCCTTCATCGTCGACGACACCAGCGCGGATGCCAGGTTCGCGGCCAATCCGCTCGTCACGGGTCCACCGGGGATACGCTTCTATGCAGGGATTCCCATCCATGCGGGCCCCAGCCGGATCGGCACGCTGTGCATCATCGATACCGCCCCGCGGACACTCGTCGCGCGTGACCTTACCCTGTTGAAGAGCATGGCACGAACAGTGGAGGATCTGCTGTATGTCAGGCAAGCAACGCTGGAGTCGGTCCACTCCCTGAACGACTGGATGCGGCATTACGGAAATGCGTCACGCAGCCGCGTTCAGGCACTGCGAAACCTGCTCCTGCGCGACCATCTGACCGGCCTGCCCAGCCGCGTGGCGATCGACAGCGCCATCAGGGATGGCCTCGGGGCGAGTGAACACAAAGGATCAGGGCTGCTGGCGGTGATAGACATCGATAACCTGTCCGCGGTGAATGAGCGGCTGGGGCACGATGCCGGCGACAGGCTGATCGCGTTGACCGCCGAACGCCTGCTCCAGGCGTCCGGGCCGGCTGACGTGGCGGCACGCATCGGTGGCGGCATGTTTGCTTTCCTGATGCGTGGCGCACCCGATTATCGTTCGGCGGTAGCGCGGCTGGCGGAAATCCATGAACTGCTGAATCGGGCGTTCGAAGGCACCCACGGCTCGATACGGTGCAGCCTGACCACGGGGTACGTAGCGATGGGGTGGCAGGAAGCAGATCCCGAAGCCTTGCTCGATACGGCACATGAGGCCGTGCGGCAGGCGAAAGCCCTCGGCCACGGCCTGATGAGTGCCTATAACCATGCGCTGGGCCGTCTCGGCCATCGGGCGCTGGAACATGACCTGCGCGCGGCGATTGCGACGGACCAGCTTTACCTGGTGTATCAACCCAAGATCGATTTCGACAGCGGCGACCTGGTCGGATGCGAAGCCTTGCTGCGCTGGCGGCATCCGTCGCTCGGGCTGGTCGCACCGTGCGACTTCATTCCGGTGGCCGAGGAAAGCGGCATCATCGTGCAACTCGGCCGGTGGACGCTCGACGAAGCGTGTCGCCAGATCCGGCGGTGGCTCGATGCGGGAGAAGTGGCACCCAGCGTCGCGGTCAACTTGTCGCCGCGACAGTTCCTGCACGGCGATATCGTGGAAGGCGTGCGGGCGTCACTGGCGGCCCACGGCATACCGGCTGGCTTGCTGGAACTGGAGCTGACCGAAACGGTCGCGGTCCGCGACATCGACCGTGTCATCGCCATCATGCATGAGCTGAAACGGCTGCACGTCAGTCTCAGCATCGACGATTTCGGCACCGGTTTTTCCAGCCTTTCCTACCTGATGCGGCTCCCGGTCGACCAGCTCAAGATCGATCGCTCGTTCATCAGTCATCTCGTCACGGACCAACGTGCGCAGGCGCTCGTGAAAGGGGTGATCGACATCGGCGATGGATTGGGAATGCGCGTCATTGCGGAAGGCGTCGAGACGCCCGCCCAGGCGTCGCTCTTGTCGGTGCTCGGGTGTTCGGTCATGCAGGGGTATTTTTTCGGCCGGCCGATGTCCCCGGACCAGCTCGAGGAAGCGCTGCGGGTACCCGCCGGCAAGAGGCGAACAGGAGCGCTCATGCGCAGTGCCGATGGGGCCTGACCAGGCGGTCGGCCCGTACGCAAGCGCGTTCGTACGGCAGTGGCGCGTCGCGGGCATCGGCAATGGGCGCAGGACGATCTGCCCGCGACGACCGTGCCTGGTGATCTGCGCGCCAACGTCTGATCAAGGGGCGGTAAGCTGGCGATCGTCACCCTCGAGACATGAAGGACATGATTGACTGACTACCTGAAAATCGATCGGCTCCTTGGGATGCTCCTTGTGATCCTCGGGTTCAACACCATGCTTGGCTGGCTTCTGCGGGTACCTGCCATGGTGGAGATCGTTCCAGGTCTCGTCCCCATGGTCTTCAATACAGGGTTGGGATTCGCGCTGGCGGGCATCGCGCTGATCGCTGGCGACCGCCGTGCGGGCACGGTGCGCGCGCTCATCGGGTATGCCATGCTGCTGCTGTACAGCATCACGCTGGCCGAACATGTCCTGGATGCCACCCTTGGCGTGGACATGGCGTGGGTCCATCAGTGGTACAACTACGGCAACACCCGCCCTGGCAGGATGGCGCCCAACAGCGCATTGGGTTTCATGCTCATCGGCGCTGTCAATGCCGCGGCGAGGTGCGTGCATTCGCGTGCCAGGGCGCGCATCGTGGTCATCCTGACCCTGTGCATCCTGACCATCGGCCTGACAGGGCTGGGCGGGTACCTGCTGGCGCCGGACCTGCTGTTCGGCTGGTCGCGCTCCGCCAGGATGGCCGTGCATACCGCCAGCGGCATGATCGTGGCGGCGATCGGGATCTGGGCCGGCTGGTCCGCCAGTACCTGGTACGCCGACACCCGGTTCTTCACGGAGGCGGGCAAGGTGCGCCTGCTGGGAACCGCCATCTTGATCGTTGTCACGACCACGGTCGGCCTGGCTGGCTTCGTGCTCATGCAGGAATCGCTGGAAAAGGCCATCGAAGGGCGCCTGCTGTCCGTCGTGCAAAGCCGCGGGCCCTGGCTGGCAACGATCACCCGTGAAACGGTCCAGCATGCACGCAGCGAACTGCGAATGGTGGAAGCCGTCGAAGCCGCCGTGCCTCTGTTGCGCCCGTCGCCGGCCGGCCGCCCGCCGCTTGCCTTCGACCGCGCGGCCCGGCGCCTGCTGGCGGAAGGTTATCCGCACGTCGCTGTCGAGGATGCAAACCGGCATGTCGTCAGGGAAGCCGGCGAATTCGAAGCGCCTGCGCAGTTCGTCGCCGTGCTGGACAAGGACGGCACTGAACTGGTCTGGAATGGCATGCCCATGCTGCGGGTCCGCGCGCCCGTGATCGAGGGCGGCCAGCTCATCGGCCACCTCCGGCTCGACAGGTCGTTGCAGTCATTTAACCGGGTGCTGTTCAATGTCGCGACACTGGGCGAGACCGCGGAGGTGTCCGCCTGCGTGCGGCAAGGCGGGCAGATGGTCTGCCTGCCGAACCGGCAGCATTCGCGCCCGTACCGGCTTGGTCTGGCGGAAGGAGATCGCCATCGCGACTTGC
The DNA here is from genome assembly GCF_004322755.1 of Pseudoduganella albidiflava. Classification (NCBI taxonomy): domain Bacteria; kingdom Pseudomonadati; phylum Pseudomonadota; class Betaproteobacteria; order Burkholderiales; family Oxalobacteraceae; genus Pseudoduganella; species Pseudoduganella albidiflava. Next base: position 4,222,755 of record NZ_CP036401.1, on the reverse strand, counting down.
CGATGGAATACGCCCTTCGCGGCAAGGCCGGCGTCATGTATACGCTCGACTACCGCGGCCACAATGTGGTGGCGGCCTACGGCGAAATCGTCCCCGGCATGGGGTTTGTCGCCAGGCAAGATACCGTCGAGGCGTATGCGGTTATCCGCCGGGCGCTGGCAGTCGGCGTCCCGATCGTCCTGCTGATCGCCCTCGGCGGCGCTTACGTCCTGTACGCGCAGACCAATCCGCTGGTGACGCGCATGCATGATTCGGAGCGCCGCGCGGACCAGGCCGCCGCGGAGATCCGCACCCTGATGAACGCCGTAGCCGACGGCATCATGACCATTGGCGGCGATGGCCGGGTGCATTCGGCCAATCCCGCGGCATGCACGCTGTTCGGCTACGCCGACGAAGGGCTCGCGGGGCGCCATGTCGAGGGCCTCATTCATTGTGCCGTGGCGGATGGGCGCAGCTCGGGCGATGGTCACGCGGCGAAGCATCAACTCGCACAGCTGGTCGGCCGGGCCAACGTACAAGTGGAGGGGCAACGCAGCGATGGCATGCGATTTCCGCTTGAACTGGCGGTGACCGCGGTCAACGTCGAGGCGGACAAGCGTCTTGTGGCAATCATGCGCGACATCACCGAGCGCCAGGCCCTCGAGCGCAAGCTCGAGCGGATGGCGCAGTACGATGCGCTGACAGGGTTGGCCAACCGCACCCTGTTCGTCGACCGGCTGCGTATCGCACTGGCCCGCAGCCAGCGCCTGCAATCCTCGCTGGCGCTGCTGTATATCGATCTCGACGGCTTCAAGCAGGTGAACGACACGAAGGGACATCACGCGGGGGACGAGCTGCTGCTTGCCGTGGCGCAGCGCATCACGGCAATGGTCCGGCGTACCGATACGGTCGCCCGGTTGGGCGGCGACGAATTCACCGTCCTGCTGGAGGACGTGAACGAGGCAGGCCGGAATGCTCTCGCGGTGGCGGAAAAGATTCTCGCCGAGCTGCAGGTGCCGTTCCCGCTTGGTGCTGCCAGTGTCCGGATCGGTGCCAGCATCGGCGTGGTCGTGCAGAACGGCGCCGGGCCCGCGACCGATATCGAGCGCATCGTGCAGTTGGCGGATTCCCGCATGTACCTTGCCAAGCAGGGTGGCAAGAATCGGGTCATTGGTCCCTGACCTCCCGGCGAGAGAAAATTTCCAAGTTGTTAGCTTCTTTCCATCGGGTTCGTTGCGTCGTATCCGTTAAGTCTTTCAAATACCTGGGATGTGTTTGCCAAAAACTTGAAAGGCTACAGCGTGAGAGTCAAAGATTTGTCGATTGCCAAGAGACTGGGCATGGGATTCGGCGTCGTGAGCGTCTTGCTCGTTTTCCAGATCGTGATGAGTAACATCATGCTTGGGCGCATGGATGCGAGCACCGATGCGATCGTGCATGACCGGATGCCAAAGATCCTGGCGACCAAGGACATGCTTCTGGAAGTGAACGATATCGCCATCGCTTTGCGCAATATGATACTGACGCCCGTCGCAGCCGACCGGACAGCGCAGATGGACGAAGTCAAGGCGTCGAGAACCGCGATCGCCGCCATCCTGGGCTCGCTGGATGGATCGATCAAGCGACCCGAGGCACGGGCACTGCTGGAACAGGTCAGGAAGGATATGGATACCTACGTCGCTGGCCAGGATCGGCTGGTCCAGCTCGTCAACGACGGAAATCCCGACGCGGCGCGGGCGCTGTTGAGCACGGAGCTCCGGCCCTTGCTGGCGCGCCTCAAGGGTGAGGCAAATGACCTGGTCAGCTTCCAGAAGGGGTTGAGCGATGAGGCGGCCGCAGCCGCCGCGGCAACGCACACCGAGTCGAGATTAGTTTCCATCGTCATCGGCGTGCTCGCCGTCGCCTTTGCTGGCGGCGTGGCCTGGTGGATCACGTCGTCGATCGTGCGACCCGTGCGCCGCGCCCTGGAAGTCGCCAATACTGTCGCTGCTGGCGACTTGACCAGCCAGATCGACGTCGAGACGGCGGATGAAATGGGGCAGTTGCTGCAGGCGATGAAAGCGATGAACGACAGCCTGGCGCAGACGGTTGCGACGGTTCGGTCGGGTACCGACACGATCGCGACCGCGGCGGCGGAGGTGGCTTCCGGCAGCCAGGACCTGTCGGCGCGCACGGAGCAGCAGGCCAGCTCCCTTGAAGAGACGGCGTCGTCGATGGAAGAGCTGACGTCGACCGTGAAGCAGAGCGCCGACAATGCCCGCCAGGCAAACTCGCTCGCGGAGAATGCTTCCACCATCGCTACCAGGGGCGGCGACGTGATTGGACAGGTCGTCACGACCATGGACGATATCCGTGCCTCGGCGGCGAAGATCGGCGACATCACCAGCGTCATCGACAGCATCGCGTTCCAGACCAATATCCTTGCGCTCAACGCGGCTGTCGAAGCTGCGCGCGCCGGCGAGCAGGGACGGGGCTTCGCCGTGGTGGCAAGCGAGGTGCGGAACCTGGCGCAGCGTTCCGCGGCAGCCGCCAGGGAAATCAAGCAGCTGATCGGCGATTCGACGGAAAAGGTCGCCAACGGTGCCGCGCTGGTAGCGCAGGCCGGCGCCACAATGTCGGAAATCGTCTCGAGCGTAAATCGTGTCACTGGCATCATGGGCGAGATCACCACGGCCAGCGCCGAGCAGACTGCGGGGATCGAACAGATCAACCAGGCGGTGGGAGAGATGGATTCGATGACCCAGCAAAACGCCGCACTGGTCGAGCAGGCCGCGGCGGCATCCGAAACCATGAGCGAGCAGGCTGGCAAGCTGGCGGAGGCGGTGTCGGTATTCCGTCTTCGCTCCGCGCACGCGCCGCTGCGCAGCGATGCCGGACGCCCTTCGTCACCGGCGAGGCATCCACGACTGGCAATGAGCTGACCAGGTAGCACTGGCCTTCATCGCATGAGGCGTCGCGCAAGGCTTCCATTGCCGCGGCGGTCTCGATCCCTCCGGCCAGGTCGGGTAGGTTGAGCACGTTCGCAGTGTCGATCATGCCAGGATAAGGCCTTTGCGGCGGGTGTCTCGGTCACGAAAGAACGGTCCAGCTGCAGCACATCGGTCCACGGCGGCGACCGCCGACCGTCCGGCATCCATGGCTCCACCGTCAGGAGTGCATCGGCAATATGGTTGCGCCCACCTGCCGCACCGTGAAATGTTGTAACCGTGCCGGCAACAGCTTTTTATTCGAAGCTGCAAGCGAGGCGGCGTATACTTCACGTCAATCAAGCCCGTCTGCGGCGCGGGCCATTCGATCGCGGAGAAGACATGGGCAAACGGGCGCTGTTCGGCACGACGCTGCTCGCTGCGGCCATTGCCGCGCTGGTGCCACCGTGGCTGGCCTACAGGGAGGCGGAGTACCAGGCGTACCGCACGGAGGCCGATTTCGCGCTCGGCTACGCCCGCGACCTGATGCGCCGGGTCGACGAAACCGGCAGCCAGGCGTTTCGTGGCATCGAGCAGCTAGCCAAGTCCGGCTATCCCCCGTGCTCGGCGCAATCTCAGGAACTGATGCGTCGCATCGACTTGTCGTCGACCTATATCCAGGCCATCGGGTATGTCCGGGGCGGCGTGCTGGCGTGCTCCTCGATGGGGGACCATTCCCTCGCGCTGGGCACGCGGACGTTTCGCACGTCCAGGGGCGTTCTCATTCATACCGAGGTGCCGCTTGGCAAAGACTCCTCCAGTCCGCTGATCGGCATCCAGCGGGGCGATTACGCCGCGCTGTTCCACCGCGACCTTCCGCTCGATACCTGGACCGCCGTGCCGGATGTGTCGCTTGCCGCGCTGCACCTGGAAATGCGCGACAGCGGAACCCCGATGACCAACCGCGGGTATGTCGACCGAAGCTGGCTGGCGCGCCTGGAGAACCGGCGCGAAGTGACCTTCCTGACCGGGCAGTATCTGGTTGCCGTGGTCCGTTCCGACAAATACCTGAACGCAGGGGTCGCGGCCGTGCCGCGCGCGCACCTGGACCGGCGTACGGCGGCCGCCGCGATGCGCCTCGTGCCCGCGGGGACCGTGGCTGGCCTGGCGCTGGCATTGGCGATCCTGTTGCTGGCACGGCGCCAGATGTCCATCGCGAACGCACTTCGGCATGCCCTGCGCAAGGACGAGTTTTTTCTGCTGTATCAACCCATCGTCGAACTGGCGACCGGCAAGTGGGTCGGTGCCGAGGCGCTGCTACGCTGGCGGCGCGCCACGGGTGAGCTGATCGGACCCGACCTGTTCATTCCGATTGCCGAGCAGACCGGCACGATCACGAAGCTGACCGGGCGCGTGATCCGCCTGGTCCAGCGTGACGCCGGCCGTTTCCTGGTCGATTTCCCGGGCTTTCACATCGCCCTGAATCTTTCCGCGTCCGATCTCCGGTCGACTGCCATCGTCGATCTGCTGGACCGGCTGCTCGCACAGACGGGCGCCAGGCCGGCCAACCTCATCGTCGAGCTGACCGAGCGCGCATTGCTCGACATCGGGTCCGCGCGAAAAGTGATTTCCGCCCTGCGCAAGCGGGGTATCGAGGTCGCCGTCGATGATTTCGGCACGGGGTATTCCAGCCTTTCCTATCTGGAATCGCTGGAACTCGACTACCTGAAGATCGACCGTTCCTTCATCGAAGCCATCGGCACGCGGGCACCGACCAGCCAGGTCGTCAGCCACATCATCCGCATGGCCGATGCGATGGGCTTACGCATGATTGCCGAGGGCGTCGAGACCCAGGCGCAGGCGGACTTCCTGATCGCGAACGGCGTGCAATATGCGCAGGGCTGGCTGTTCGCCAAACCGATATCGTTTGACGAGCTGAGCCGCGCGCTGGATGGAACGCTTCCTGAACGCGCGGACCGGCTGGCCGCCGGGCAGTGACGCCAGAGCTGGCGCACTGTCCGGATCCACGCCGTGTCGAACAGCGCCAAGTCGCGATGCCGCGGCAATGGAGCAGTGAGTGTCGGCCGCGTCGGGTCATCGCGGCGACCGTTAGGCCATGTGGCCGCCATGCCCCGGTTTTCCAGGATGTCGCCGTGGCCAGGGCGGGACCGCCTTCGGTCCCTGTCCCGATGTCGATCCCGCTCCCGATACCCGCCGCTGATTTCAGGGAGCGATCGGGAACACCGGCACCTGCCGCAGGGCGGACAGGCCGACCACGAAGGAGGCTGGTCCGGTAGCGTCGACAGGGCCGCCGACGTCGTTGAAGACATGTTCGAAGCCGCCCGAGCCGAACACCTTGCCAGCGCTCGTGTTCGTGAAGCGCACGCCCGGCGCGACCGGCGCCCTGATCGCGCTGCGCGCATAGATGACGGCCGGTGGCGGGGCACGGAAGAACGTCCAGCTGATCAATCCGGTGGCGTCGTGCGAGGTCACGTTGCCGGCCACTTCATAGCATGGATAGCCGTTCTCGGTCGTCTTTTCCATGCGATTCATCCAGCGATCCTGGGAGGGCGGGTCGTACGGCGGCTCGCATTCCATGAAGATCGTGCGCCCGCCGTTGGCGTTCCACACGACTTGCGACTTCTGAAAGTGCTCGGCGAACAGGCCCAATGCGGTGACGTTGGCGCCGTTCACGACCAGGCCATGGTCCGCCAGGTTGATGTCCCAGCCGACCGTATCCGGATTGCCATGGTCGGCGCGCCACAGCCAGGCGTGATCGACCAGCACGTCGTTCTGGTTGATCTCGAGGCTGGTCGTCGCCATGCCGGCGTAGGAACCGCCGATGCGGATGAAAATATCGTGCAGGGTCGTCGGATCGGATGCTATCCCCTTGCTGGCACCCTTTGGCCCGACCTGCACCAGTACCTCCGAACGTTTCGTGTTGGCGTCCACCATGAACGACGACAGGATAACGCCGGGAACGTCGTCGACCAGGACCGCGGCGGTGCCGCTGGTCGGTGTCAGCGTGGCCAGGCCCATGCCCATCACGACAGTGTTGGCGCGGCTGACCTGGATCGGCCTGTCGATCGCATGGACCCCGGGTGTCAGCAGAAGATGCTTGCCCTGTGCGAGTGCCTCGTTGATCGCCGCGGCCGAGTCGCCAGGCCTGGCGACATGGAACGCGGACATCGGCAGCGGCGTTCCATCGCGTGCCGTCACGCCCCAGTTGACGCCACGCGCGCTGGTGCGCAGCGACGGGACGAACACCAGGAACCGCTTGCCATCGTGATAGAGATACGGTGCCTCGCGCGAGAGGGGCGTCGAGGCCAGCGAGGTCTTGTCGCCAGGGGCGAACCGCGTCGCGGGCGCGCCAACGACGCCGGAGGTCACGATATTGGCGGATCGTCCCTGCCAGCTGCCGATTTCGCTGTCGCGGGTGTAGTACTGCGCCTGCCCGCCTTCGACCGCGCCGGTAACGGCTGGCTTGCGGTCCTCTTCCCATGCGAATGCGGAACGGACTTCGCCGGTGACGCGGCTGTTCGCGATGAAATTGCCGAATGCTATGCCGCCGGCCAGGTCGAGATTGCCGACCACGTGGAGGCGCCGCAGCGGCGACGCCTGCGACGTATTCCAGCGCATCGTGTGCGCCGGTTCGTCGGCCTGGATCGGATGGATCGTCATGTTCGCCAGGGATCGCCAGAAGGTCGACAGCGCAGGCTGGCCCGCCACGCCGGCGCGCAGGTTGCCATTGATCGTCACCCCGGCCGGCGCTGCGCCCAGGCCGTGCACGGTCATGTTGACGCCTACCGGGGAATCGACGTGTCCTGTCGCCGTGGCGGGATTGAACTGGCCGGCCGCACTGCCGTAGGTACCCGGCATGAAATACACGGCGTGGCGCTTGTCGTCGAAGCCGTTCGACTGGGCCGCCAGGCTGCGCAGCCTGGCGTTGATGTCGGCAATGGCCATGGCCGGCGTGAAGATGGTCACGTTCGGCCCGAAATCCGGCACCGGCTCCGCGGCCTGGCCGGCGGCCGGCGCGGTCTCGCTGGCCCGTCCATGGCTTCCGCCGCAGGCGGTCAAGAGAACAGCGGCGGCGGCGACCAGCGCCAGCGCATGCATTCCCTGCTCACGCATTCCTTGATGTGTCATTCGAGTCTCCATGCTTGGTATCGGGAGGCGCGCGTTTCCAGTCTCGGCGCCTGGTGTTCCGGGGGCGAATCGAACGGCAGGCGGCAGGGAAATGCTGCTTGCCGGATCCCGGCTCAGGAATGGGTCAGCAAGGCCCGGTCTGCCCGGCCCGGCAGGAAGCAGACCACCGCGCAGGCGGCGATGGCGGCGGCGGCCAGCCCGAGGCTCGCATAGCCCGACAGCTTCACCACCGTGCCGCCGAGGATGGGGCCGATCGCCGCGCCGGTCATCAGCATGGCCGGTGTCGCGCCCACCGCGCGGCCGCTCGGGTCGAGCGCGGCCAGCAGGCCGAACGCGAAGGTGTGGGTAAAGATCATCACGGCGGCGAAGCACGCCGCGCCGGCGGCATAGGGCAGGACGGTCTGGCTCTGCGTCATCAGCAACGCCAGCACTGCCTGGACGACGGGACCGCACACCAGCACCACGCGTGGATTGACGCGCTGTTGCAGGAACGCGGCAAGCGGTGCGGGAAGCAGATTGACGAAGCCCAGTGCGATGAGCACGCCCGCCACGGCAGCCGCGTCGAAACCCCGCTCGGCGCCGATGCGCTCGACGAAGGCGAAGATCATCGCCTGGACGAGGGCCATGCAGCTGACGCCGATCGCCGCCAGCCATACCGCGCGCGGCAATTTGCCCGCCATGCGCTGCGCCTCCGTGCTCGCGGCGCGGGACGTGGGGAAGGCCAGTGCGGCGACGCAGGCGGCAAAGGCCATGATGCCGCAGAAGCTCCAGAACAGTGCCGGCGCGCCCAGCGCGGCCACGAGCTTCGGCACGCCGCCCATGAACAGGATACCGAAAACGCCCAGTGCAAAGCCGACGATGGCGAACAGCCGGTGCGGGTTGCCGCTGCCGCCGATAGTCGCGTGCGTCACGCTCAACGCGGTCGCGGCAGCCAGTCCGGCCACCACGTGCAGCACGGCCATCGCCGCATAACCGTCGACCAGCCCGACAGCGCCGAAGGCCAGCGCCGCCACGGCGAAGCCGCCGGCCGCGGTGGCGCGTGCGGGCACGCGGACCGAGCGGGGGGCCACGAACAGGCTGGCGCACACGGCGCCGGCCAGGAACAGGGTGGCCAGTCCGCCCGCCTGCTGCGGGTCCAGGCCGTAGCCGCTGATCAGCACACCGACCCAGACCGGCAGTGCGACCAGGTCGACCATCCCGGCACAATGCGCCACCATCAGGCTGGCGCGGCCAGCCCGGCTTTCACTGGTTGTTTTCATTCTTGTCTCCTGTATTTTTGGGCCGTTCGTGCGAACGCACCGGCAGGCCGCGCCGATGCGCCTGCCCGCGGCGATGCACTCACCGTTCACGCGGCATGGGATGCCGCGAGACGAGTGCCCTTGTATTTGTATGTGCTTGCAACGGCTCCTCAATGTAGCGGTGGCATGTCACCGTCACAAGTCGGACCTTTCGATTGCAGGTATCGGCCAGGGCGATGAATCGGCCATTCAACGACGCCACCGGAAACGCCCGACGCGTGGGCCGAGCCAGGGCTTTGCGCGAGTCCTCTTCCAAAAGCAATAGCTCTCGATGCCTAAATGAGATTGATTCGTATTATGTTTTGGTGGCTTATAATGGCGAATTCCTTTTTCACCGCCTGCTCATGATCCAGTCCGCCTTCCCCATGACTTCCTTCACGTCCATCGCCAGCGCCGTGGCACTGCTTGCCGCGGGTGCCGTGCATGCACAGGAAAGCGGGGCCCCGGCGCCGCAAACCATGCAGACCGTCGTGATCAGCGCATCGGCGGATGCGTCGGCCGAGGGGCTGACGAAGGCCTATTCGGGCGGCCAGGTCGCCAGGGGAGGGCGGGTCGGCCTGCTGGGCAACGTGGACATGATGGATACGCCGTTCAACGCCACCAGCTACACCCAGCAACTGCTGCAGGACCAGCAGACCCACAGTGTGGCGGATGTCCTGCAGAACGACCCTGGCGTGCGGGTCACGCGCGGCTTCGGCAACTACCAGGAGATGTACGTGATCCGTGGTTTCGCGGCCAACTCCGACGACCTGGCCTACAACGGTTTGTACGGCATCCTGCCGCGCCAGTACGTGGCGACCGAGCTGCTGGAACGCGTGGAAGTCTTCCGCGGCGCCAGCGCTTTCCTGAACGGCGCCGCGCCCGGTGGCGGCGGCATCGGCGGTTCGATCAACCTGCTGCCGAAGCGTGCCGGCAACGCGGCGCTGACCTCCGTCACGGCCGGTATCGAATCCGGTGGCCAGGGCTATGCCGCGGCCGATATCGGGCGGCGTTTCGGCCCCGAGGGCCGCGCCGGCATCCGCGTCAATGCCGTGCGCCGCGATGGCGATACCGCCGTGGACCGGGAACAGCGCGAACTGTCGCTGGCTTCCGTGGGGCTGGACTGGAATGGCGGGAACTACCGCGTGTCCGCCGACGTCGGGTACCAGGATCACCAGCTGACGGCCGCCCGCCCCAGCGTCAATGTCAACGCCGGCGTGCCGGTTCCCGTCGTGCCGGATGGCCGCAGCAACTACGCGCAGCCATGGACGCATTCGAACGAGCGCGACACGTTCGGCACCCTGCGCGGCGAGCTCGATCTCGCTAAAGACACGGTGACCTGGGCGGCGTTCGGCGCACGTTCGGGGCGCGAGTCGAACATCCTGGCCGCGCCGCGTGTCGCCGCGGCCGACGGCACCGCCGCGATGTACCGCTTCGACAACGAACGCAAGGATACGGTGCGTACCGGCGAAGCGGGTGTTCGTACGAGGCTGCGCACTGGTGCGGTCGGCCATGCGATCAGCGCGACGGCGACAGGTTTCTGGAGCGATTCGCGCAACGCGTACGCGATGAGCAATTCCACCAGTGCCGGCATGTTCCGCACCAACCTGTACGCGCCGGTGGACAACATCGCGCCGGCGGCCACCTACCTGGTCGGCGGCCGCCTGGATGCGCCCCTGACCACCAGCAAGACCATCCTGTCGAGCTATGCGATCGCCGATACCCTGTCGCTCCTGGACGAGAAGGTGCTGGTCACCGTGGGGCTGCGCCACCAGCGCATCAAGGATTACAGCTACAACTACAACACGGGTGCGGAAACGTCCGCCTATGACCAGAGCCGCAACACGCCCGTCGCCGCCGTCGTGTTCAAGCCCGCGAAGAACGTCTCGGTCTATGCGAATTACATCGAAGGCCTGCAGAAAGGCATGACCGCTTCCGGTACCGGCGTGATCAACCTGGGCGAGACCTTCGCGCCGACAGTGTCGCGCCAAAAGGAAGTCGGCGCCAAGTACGACGCCGGCACCATCGGCTTCACGGCTGCCGCCTTCGTCACGGCGCAGCCGCAGGCGTACGTCGTGAACAACGTTTACGGGCTCAATGGCGAGCAGCGCAACCGCGGCGTGGAGATGACGGTCTTCGGCCAGCCCGTGCGCGGCCTGCGCCTGCTGGGCGGGCTGACGCTGATCGATGCCGAACAGCGCCGCACCAATGGCGGCCTGCGCGACGGCAACGATGCGGTCGGCGTGCCGGACCGCCAGCTGAACCTGAACGCCGACTGGGACGTGCCCGGCGTGCGCGGCCTGGCGCTGAATGGCCGCGTGGCGTACACCTCGCAGCAGTACCTCGATGGCGGCAACCTGCAACGGGTGCCATCGTGGACCCGGACCGACGTGGGCGTGCGTTACCTGGCCAGCCTGGGCGAGCGGACGTTGACCTTGCGCGCGCGCGTCGACAACCTGTTCGACCGCGACTACTGGGCCTCCGCCGGTGGCGCGTCGGGTGCCGGCTATCTCGTGCAGGGCACGCCCCGCACGGTGGCAGTGACGGCCGCGGTCGAATTCTGAGGCGCTGCGTCGCGGCTCAGCAAGTCGCGTCGCGGACTGTCAGGGCGACGTCGGCCGCGCCGCTTGACCAGGTCGAGTCAAGGAAGCGGCGGTGGCGATCGGCCTCACCCAGATATTCCGGAAGCTGACTGGATCGCCATGATCCTGCAGCTTGATCGGCGCGGCACCATGCTGGCGATAGGACGGCTTGCCGGCATAGACCGACTCCCCCTGGAGTGCGACATGATGCTGTACCAGCACGCCGTTGTGCAGGGCGGTGACATACGCCGGTGACAGCAATGCGCCATCGCTGGCAAAGCGCGGCGCGGTCCATAGCACGTCATAGGTCTGCCATTCCCCCGCCGCGGCGCAGGCATTCGCCAGCGGGATGTGCTGCTTGTAGATGCTGGCCGCCTGCCCGTTCGCGTACGTACGATTGTCGGCGCAGTCGAGGATCTGGATCTCGTAGCCGCTGTCGATGCCGGTCGAGGCCAGGAACAGGCCGCTGTTTCCCTTGCCCTGGCCGCTGCCCGTGGCCGATGCCGGCACACGCCACTCGAGATGGATCTGGTAGTCCGTGAACAGCCGCCTGGTCTGGATGTTGCCGCTCCCGGCGCGCACGGTGAACACGCCGTCCTTCACGGTCCAGCTGGCCGGTTGGCCGGGCGATGCGGTCGACACCCATTCGCGAAGATCCTGCCCGCCGAACAGCACGATCGCATCCGACGGCGCGGCGGCCGGGGAGCCCGGAGCGACGCGCGCGGGTTCCGGTGCCCATACTTCCGTGTCCTTCGGGTCCGGCGGGGGAGGCGCCTGGTGTTGCGCGGTGGCGGAAACCATCGCCGGGAATCCGATCCATGCCACGGCCGTCCTTGCAATCATCATTGATCCTGTCATTGTTTTGCCCGGCACGCCCGGGTCAGCGATGCATTCATGCCGATCACGGGTATCGGGATGGCCGCTCGATCCGGACCTTTGCCTTGCAAGCCCGGCCAGCCCCGATTATGCGATACCCGGCGCAAACCGCCAACCGGGCACCCGGCGGCGGCCTGGCAGCATTGCGGCATGACAGTGCCCGCGCGCCATCGGCGCACACCGGCGACTATACTTGCGGTCAACGGGCCAGGCATCGGCTCATCGATCGCGAGTCAATTAATGAAGCAGCGTGCGGTATTTGTCGCAACGTCACTGGCGGTCCTTGTCGCGCTCACGGTGCCCCCATGGCTTGCGCTGCGTGAAGCCCGGCAGCAGGCCTACCGCGCGGAAGCCGACCTGGCGCTCGGCTACGCCAGCGATATCGTGCGCCGGGCCGACGATACCGAGAAACAGGCGCTGGCCGGCATCGACCAGCTGGCGCGATCGGGCCATGCTCCCTGTTCCGCCGCGTCGCAGGCGCTGATGCGGCATATCGACCTGACCTCGATCTACCTGCAGGCCATCGGCCATGTCAGGGATGGTGTCCTGGTCTGCTCATCGATGGGCGACGAGCCGGTCCCGCTGGGGGCGCAGGTGTTCCGTTCGTCGACCGGGGTAACGCTGTACGCGAGCGTGCCGCTGCGCGATGGCGTGAAGAGTCCACTGCTCGGCTTTCAGAAGGGTAACTTCGCGGCGCTGATCCACCGCGACCTGCCGCTCGACGCCTGGACGGCGGTGCCGGGCGTGTCGCTGGCGATGATGCACCTGGAATTTTCGCGCAACGGTCCGCCGGTCACCCATCGGGGGCATATCGAACGGAGCTGGCTGGCGCGCCTGGGGGAGCGCCGTGAAGCGACGATCGTCATGGACGGCCATCTCGTCGCGCTGGTGCGCTCGCGGCAGTTTCCCACGGCCGGTATCGCCGCGGTACCGGTTTCCTACCTGGACCGGCGCACCAGCGCCCTGGCAAGGCGGTTCGTGCCCGCCGGGGTGATCGCCGGCCTGGCGTTGGCGGCGGCGATCTGCATGCTGGCGCGCCGCCAGCTGTCGCTGGCCAGCGCCTTGCGCCAGGGGCTGCGGCGCAACGAGTTCTTCCTGGCCTACCAGCCGATCGTCGAACTGGCGACGGGCCGGTGGGTGGGAGCGGAAGCGTTGCTGCGCTGGCGCCGGTCGAACGGAGAACTGATCGGGCCCGATCTTTTTATCCCTGTCGCGGAACGCACCGGGACCATCACGAAACTAACCGAACGGGTGCTGGAACTGGTGGCACGCGACGTCGGCGATTTCCTCGCGAGGAACCCCGCGTTCCATATCGCCGTGAACCTGTCCGCGGCCGACCTGAACTTGCCTGTCACCAGGACCTTGCTCGACAAATTGCTGGCCGACGCCGGCGCCACGCCGTCCAACCTGATCGTGGAGATGACCGAACGGGCGCTGCTGGACATCGCGACGGCGAAACCGGTCATTGCCAGCCTGCGTTCCGGCGGCATCGAGGTGGCCGTGGACGACTTCGGCACGGGCTACTCGAGCCTGTCCTACCTGGAGTCGTTCGAGCTCGATTTCCTGAAGATCGACCGCGCTTTCACCGAGGCCATCGGGACGCGCTCGCCCACCGACCAGGTGGTGCACCACATCATCGCCATGGCCCAGACCATGAAACTGCGCATCATCGCCGAAGGGGTGGAAACCGAGGCGCAAGCCGAGTACCTGCTCGGGCGCGGCGTGCAGTTCGCCCAGGGCTGGCGCTTCGCCAGGGCCATGCCCTGGAGCGAGCTGCGGGCCGCCTTCGAGCAGCGTGGTTCGGGAAGTTCGCGTGCCCCGGCGAACGACCTGGCGGACGTGCGGTGACGCGGCCGGCCGCTTGCCGCATGGCGAGCCCGGCGCCGGATCGTCTTCAGCCGGATCAACTTCAGCCGGATCAACTTCAGCCGGAGATTGTGCTGGCGGACGCGGTGTCCGCTTCCTGTGCCAGGAACGCCTCCAGCTCGGCCATCGGCATCGGCCGGGCAAACAGGTAGCCCTGGCCTTCATCGCACGCGGCGTCGCGCAGCGCCTCCATGGCCACGGTGGTCTCGATCCCCTCGGCCACCACGGACAGGTTGAGCACGTGCGCCATGTCGATCAGCGCCCGCACGAAGCCGTCGCCGGCGGGATTCTCCGCGACGAAGGAGCGGTCCAGCTTCAGCACGTCGATCGGCAGGCGTTTCAGGTAGGACAGGCTGGAATAGCCGGTGCCGAAATCGTCGATCGACAGGCGCACGCCCAGCGCCTTCAGGCCTTGCATCACTTGCACGGACTGGCCCAGGTCCTCGATCAGCGCGCTTTCCGTCAATTCCAGTTCCAGCGCCTCCGCCGGCAAGCCCGATTCGGCCAGTGCGGTGCGCACCTGGCCGATCAGGTCGGGCGAGCGCAACTGGCGCGCCGAGATATTGACCGACACATGCAGGGCCAGGCCGAAGCGGTCGTTGACGTGCTGCACGTCGCGGCATGCCGCTTCCAGCACCCAGCAGCCGATGGTGCCGATCTGGCCACGTTCCTCGGCCAGCGGAATGAACTCCAGCGGCGGCACGCGGCCGAATTCGGGATGCTGCCAGCGCAGCAGCGCTTCCACGCCCAGCGTGCGCAGCGAGCGCAAGTCGACGCGCGGCTGGTAATGCACCGAGAACTGCCGCTGCTCCAGCGCGCGGTGCAGTGCCGCCTCGAGCTGCAGGCGCCGCCGCGCCTCCAGGCACATTTCCGGCTCGAAGAACTGGAACGAACCATCGCCGAGCGCCTTGGCCTTGTACATTGCCGTGTCCGCTTTCTGGAACAGCTCGTCGGTCGACGTGACATCGGTTCCGGCATGGCTGATACCGATCGACGCGCCCACGCGCATTTCCATGCCGTCGGCGACGAACGGCATCTCCATCGTCGCAAGCAGGCGCCCGGCGATGGCGACCGCCGCCTCGCGGCCCACGCAGCTGGCCGCGACCACGAACTCGTCGCCGCCCAGCCTCGCCACCACGTCGCCCGGCCGCATGCACGCCTGCAGGCGCTGGCCCACCTGGCGCAGCAGCCGGTCGCCGGTGGCGTGGCCCATCGAATCGTTGACTTCCTTGAAGCGGTTCAGGTCGATGAAGAACACCGTCGTCTCGCCGCGGCACTGGGCCAGCATGTCCGACACGCGCCGGTTGATCCAGGCGCGGTTCGGCAAGCCCGTCAGCGTGTCGCGGGTGGCCAGCTCCTCCATCCGGGCCTCGGCGCGCTTGCGCTCCGTGATATCGGTGACGAACGCCGTCAGCGACCGTGCCTGGCCTTGCGCATCGAGTTCGATGGTCTGGTTCACCAGGGCCACCACGTGGTGGCCCTGGCGGTGCAGCAGCACCGTCTCGAGCGCATGTTCGCGCGGGCCCGTGTGGCGGACATCGAGCGCTGCGCCGGCGTGGCCGCCCACCAGGATCTGCGCCACCGGCCTGCCGAGCAGCTCCTCGCGCGAATACCCGGACAGCTGGCACAGCGCGGGATTGATGTCGTCGATAATGCCGTCGCCGTTGACCAGCACATAGCCGGCCGGCGTGATGCGGATCGTTTCGCGGAAGCGCCGCTCGCTGTCGCGGATCTGCTGTTCGCGCGCCACGCGTTCCGAGATGTCATGGAAGAAGACCGACAAGCCTTCCTCGTGTGCGTAGATCCGCTCGCTGACCCAGACCCCCGCCGGTTCGTAGAAAGCCTCGAAGCTGATACTTTCGCGGCGTGCCATGGCGATGCGCAAGTGCTCCCCGACCACCGATTCGCTCAAGCCGCCGGCCACGTCCCACACCACCTTGCCGATCGCCGCATCGCGGTCGATACCGGCGAACGCCGCCGCGCGATGATTCGCATACACGATTTCCCATTGCGCGTTGACCGAGAAGAAGCCATCGGTGATGCTCTCGATCAGGGTACGGTTTTGCTCGGCCATGCATTCGAGGCGCTGCAGCATCTCCTTTTCGCGCGCGATATGGCGCGAGACGAACACGGCGCCCAGGCAATCGCCCGTGACCGGATCGGTGACCATGCGTGTCTTCGACGCCAGCGCCAGATAGCGGCCTTCGGTGTCGCGCTTGCGGATCTCGATCGCGTTCGGCCGGGTCTCGCCGGCCAGGATGCGCCCCATGTCATCGTTGGCGTGGGCATGGTCGTCCGGGTGGACGAAGTCGATCGCGGGTTGCCCGATCAACTGTTCCCTTGTCCAGCCGAGGCTGCGCGTGAACGACGCTGAAATGTCGATGTAGCGCCCGTCCAGGCCACAGTAGGCCACCAGGTCGGTCGCGTTGTCGACCAATAGCCGCAGCGTCGCAGCATCCCGGACCGCGGCATCGAGCGCATCGCGCCGCTCCGTCACGTCGACCAGCGTGCCCGCATGGCCGTCGCCCTGTTGCCGCGGCAGTCCGGTGACCAGCACATGCCGCCGCTGGCCATCGCTGCAGGTGACCTCCAGCTCGCATTCAAAGGGCTGGCGCCGGGCCAGCACGCCATCGAGTTCGCACGCCACGGCGGCGCCGTCCACGGTGGCGACCGCCGCCAGCCAGTCCGCCAGCGGCATGCCGGCCATTTGCGGCAGCAGCCCGGGACACCACTCCAGCGGCGCTGCGCAGACACCGTCCGCATCGGTGGACCATGCCAGGTGAAGGAGCTGTTCTTGGGGCGAGCTGCGTTCGCGAATCATGGTGGGGCGGCCTCGTGTGATGAGCAGGGCGGGGCGCCTTGCTCGCATGCTGGATGTTCGATCGGAAGAGTGCCCAAGCCAGTCAATCGACGGGGGCGAGAGCTCGCGAACCGCATGGCGGTGGGCAGGATGGCCGCAGTGGGAGCTGAATCGACACGGTACCACGAATAATTCCGTGCGGCAATATTCTTGCACGAATGCCGGCCGTTTGTGGCGCCCCGGCAACTTCGCCTGTCTGGCCCTCGAGCGGGCTTTCCTGGGCAGGCAATGGTTGCGGACAATGACACTACGTGTCATACTGGATTTGTCGTGTCATCGGCCGTATCGGAGAAGGCCGGCGCGCGGCGGCACGCGTTTTTCCTTCATTTTTCGTGCATTTTTCCTTCATGCAGGAGCCAGGATGACCAACACACTTTTGATGACCAAGCAGGAACTCGTTTCCATCGCGCAGGAGCGCCTGGACCGGGAAGCCACCGACAACGGCTGGTCGGCGCGGCAGCGGCTAGCCCTGGCTTGCCGCATCTTGTTCGACGGCGGGCATGATTCCGGCCTCGCCGGCCAGATCACCTGCCGCGCCGGAGAACCCGGCACTTTCCTTACCCAGCAACTGGGCCTGGGCTTCGACGAGATCACCAGCACGAACCTGATCCACGTGGACCGGGACTTGCAGGTACTGGCCGGAAGCGGCATTCCCAATCCGGCGAACCGTTTTCATACGTGGATCTATCGGGAGCGCCCGGATGTCAACTGCATCATCCATACGCACCCCACGCACGTGGCGGCGCTGTCGATGCTGGAAGTGCCGCTGGAGGTGTCGCACATGGACACCACGCCGCTCCATGACGACTGTGCCTTCCTGAAGACCTGGCCCGGCGTCCCGGTCGGCAACGAGGAGGGCGTCATCATCGCCGGCGCGCTGGGCGGCAAGCGGGCGATCCTGCTGGCCCACCACGGCATGCTGGTGGCGGGCAGCTCGATCGAAGAGGCTTGCGTGCTGGCGCTGCTGATGGAACGTGCCGCGCGCCTGCAGCTGCTGGCGATGGGCGCCGGCACGATCCAGCCGATTCCTTCCGCGCTGGCAAGCGAGGCGCACGACTGGATCTCGACCGCCAAGCGCGACAGCGTCTCTTTCAATTATTTCGCCCGGCGCGCGCTCCGCCAGCACGCCGATTGCCTTCTCTGACACAGGAACCGTTCACATGACAACTCCATTCAAGGGCATCATCGCCTATCCCGTCACCCCATTCCAGGCCGATGGCAGCATCGACGCCGCCATGCTCACGCGCCTGGTCGACCGCATGATCGATGCCGGCGTGCACGCGATCGCGCCACTGGGCAGCACCGGCGAGAGCGCCTACCTGGACGACGACGAATGGCGCCTCGCCGCCGAGACATCGATCGCCGCCGTGGCCAGGCGCGTGCCGACCGTCGTCGGTATCTCCGAACTGACCACGCAGGGCGCCATCCGGCGTGCCCGGTTTGCCGAACGCCTCGGCGCCGACGCGGTGATGGTCTTGCCGGTGTCGTACTGGAAGCTGACCGAGGCGGAAATCATGGCCCACTACCGCGCCATCGGCGACGCGGTCGGCCTGCCG
Organism: Pseudoduganella albidiflava; assembly: GCF_004322755.1. NCBI lineage: Bacteria > Pseudomonadati > Pseudomonadota > Betaproteobacteria > Burkholderiales > Oxalobacteraceae > Pseudoduganella > Pseudoduganella albidiflava. Next base: position 4,204,704 of record NZ_CP036401.1, on the reverse strand, counting down.
ATCATGCTCTACAACAATCCGGCGACGAGCGGCATCGACATGTCCCCCGAGTTCATCGCGCGCATCTGCCGCGAAGTGCCCAGCGTAACGATGGTCAAGGAAAGCACCGGCGACCTGCAGCGCATGCACCGTCTCGACCAGCTGACGGAGGGCCGGGTGCCGTTCTACAACGGCAGCAACCCGCTGGCTTTCGCGGCATTGAATGCCGGCGCCGCCGGCTGGTGCACGGCCGCGCCAAACCTGAATGCGGCCCTGCCGCTGGCCCTGTACGAGGCGATCACCGCCGGCGACCTGGCACGCGCGCGCGCCGTCTTCAGGCGGCAGCTGCCGCTGTTGCAGTTCATCGTGAAGATCGGCCTGCCGACCTCCGTCAAGGCCGGTTTGCGCCTGCAGGGCATCGACGCGGGCGACCCGCGCCTGCCCCTGCGGCGGCTGGGCGCGGAGCATGAGGCCACGCTCGCGGCCATCCTGGCGGCGCTGGAAGAGTAGGGGAAAAGCGGGCAGCAAAGCGGTAATGCCGTTTAGATAAGCCACCCCAAGTGCAGATTCCGGGGTCAGGGAGGAGTGCTGGCATGCATGCCAGCACCGTTCCGCAGGCGCGAAGCATGCTTCGCGAAACCCCTGCTTCACCCCGGCGGGGCGTAGTCGGGGTTTCAAGGAGCATCGCTCCTTGCCGACGTAGCGATACTGGCCTGCAAGCCAGTATTCCTCTCTGACCCCAGCCCTTCGCTGTAGGGGTGAATGCATGCGATCCCGACGCGCCGGGTACGCTTAACGGAATGGCATCAGGGAGAAAGCGGGGAGTTGCGGCGCCGATGAAGGCCGCGTGGCCGCCCGCCCTTACTCGCCGTCGTGGCTGACGACGACCAGCACTTCCGCCTGCTCCTCGCCGATGCTGCGCGTCCGGTGCGGGATCAGCGCGTTGAAGTACAGCGAGTCGCCGGCGGCCAGTTCCACGGTATGGGTGGGGAACGCCACTTCGATACGGCCCTTGTGCACGAACAGCAGCTCTTCGCCCTCGTGCTCCTTGAACGCGGACGTCGTGAATTCGCGCGGCGGAAAGACCACGAACGGCAGCATCCGTTTCGACACCGCGCCCGAGGCGATGCTCTGCACCTCGTGCCGCTCCGCATGCTGGTTGCCGAGCGATGTGCGCTCGCTGGCGCGGGTGACGGTGATGTCGTTCGCGGCGTGGCTGTTCGAGATGAGCTGCTCGATATCGACTTCCAGCGCCCGCGCCAGCTTGATCGCGACAGCGATCGACGGCACGCTCAAGCCCCGCTCGACCTTGGAAAGATAGCTTTTCGTCAGTTCCGCCCGCTCGGCAAGCTCTTCCAGCGACCAGGATTTCTGCTTCCTCAGTAGTTTGAGTCGTAACGTCATGGTACTTCTGGCGAGATCAAAGGCGCATTATAGGTGACGAGGCGGGTTAGGTGACGAGGCGGGTGCGTTCGCTGGTATTGCCGGCGATGACGCAAAGCCGCCGACCGTTGCGTGGCGCCGACGCCATGGCGCGGTCCAGCCGATCCAGTTGCGTTATGGCGCCGCTGGCACTAGCATGGATCGCAGGACAGGGGCCTGCCTTGAACCAACGCCCGTGGCGGATCGCGCTGTCATCAGCTCTTCCTGACTGAATCGGCAGGCCGTTCGAGGACAGCTTGCCGGACCGAACGACCAACCCGGCAAGGACTGCGCGCATGCCCCCCACATCTGGCAGCCAATCGTCGTCACACGAAAACCTTGCAGGCACCGGGTCGTACGATGCCGGCACCACCGCGCCTGCCGGCCTGCAGGAAATCTATGAAGCCCTGGAGCGGAAGGCCACCGAAGCGATGGCATGGTATGCATCGCGACAGCGGGCCAAGAAGCGCGGGGCGCGTTACATCCGCACGGCGGCGATCCTGCTCGGCGCGTTGACCGCGATTATTCCTTCGGTGATCGCGATGATGCCGGAACGGATTTTCATCATGGGAGAGGACATGGCGGTGGTGCGCTTCAATCCCGTGGCTACCATCACCGGTGTCGCGGCCGCCACCGCCGTCCTGTTCGACCGGTTCTACGGCTTCTCCGCCAGTTGGGGGCGTTATATCGTCACCTATCAGCGCATCCAGCAAGACCTGGACGACTTCCGGATCGGATGGCGCAAGCAGATGCTCAAGTTGAACAGCAACATGCCGCCCACGGATGAGCAGATCCTGGCGGTGTACGATTTCCTTGCCGCGTTTCTGCGATCCGTGAACGATGCGGTACGAGCGGAAACGGAAGCCTGGCTGACCGATTTCAAGAGTTCGGTCGCGGATATCGACAAGACAGTCGACGGCCAGCGGGCCGCCGCCGCGAACATCGCGGCCGGCGGTGCCAAGGGCGCGCTCTCGGTGGTGCTCGCCGATCCGGAGGAACTCGACGGTGCACGGTGGACGCTGCAGATCGACAATCGCAAGGAGGAAGTGAAGACCGGTCAATCGACGGCAACCATCCCGATGCTGGACCCCGGCATCTACAAGCTGCGCGTGGCGGGTATCCGCAGGGGCCGGCCGGTCGCGGCGGAGTACCCGGTCTGCGTGACTCCCGGCGATGTGACCACCCTGAAGGTTGACAGGCTTGGCTGACCTGGCCGACTTGTGCCCCAACTGCGGGCATGACTACGCGCCGCACGTGGATCGCTGCGAAAACTGCCATCACGACCTGGGTGCACCCAACGTGCGTGCAGCCATGGCAGCCGGCGAACGAGCGGCACTCGAGAAACGCTGCCGCGATGCGCTGGAATACGCGGCAAGCCAGGGCTATCGGCACATCGTCGAGGATTTCAGGCGACATGCCGCGCGCTCCCGTGCCGTGATCTGCAAGAACATTGGTGCAGTCTACGGTATCGCCGCGCAGGCAAGGGGCAGCTGGCTGATTTCCAGCTATCACGCGCAAGTCGCTGGCGGAAGCCGTGCGCCGGATGGCGACGATTGGGACTTCGCCAGGGCGCACGAGCGCCGCTGGTTCCCGAACTACTCCGACAAGATCCAGTACGGGGCCCTTTCGTTGACTGACACGGGCCTGTCTGGCTGGGGCGAGGTGTCGCTGGTGCTGAACGAAACCGCGATCCGCGGCCGCGCATCGGTGGGTGAAGAGAATGCGGTGCATTTCGCGCAGCGGCTTTCCCCGGCGGAGCCGTTTCCCAAGGGCTTCCGGGCGACATGGGACGAGCGCGGCGAACTGTGCGTCGCCAAGCTCTTCAAGAAAGTGGAGGCCACGACCGGCGAAGCGGATTTCGCCGGCATCCTGATGTCGACACCAGGCGATCGCGACGAGGCCAACTTCGTCGAAGTCCACATCTATGGCACGCTGTTGCTGGAAGGCGTGGCATGCGTACGTGTCGCCCGTGTGTACGAGCAGGAGTTTGCGAGCTTGTGGGCGACGCTGGGCAGCCGAAACATCCGGGTCGATTTCTTCGACGATGAGAAGGTACAGGCATGAATGCCGTGATTTCCGGCGCATCGGGGATGGCGCTGCTGGTGGATGCCGGATCGTTCCATTCGTTTCACCTGAAAAGCCCGGACACCCGGCGGCTGCGCCAGCCGGAAGAGTATGCGCTGCTGTTCGGCGGCGATCCCAGTGTCGAGTTCCTGGAAAATGTGACGGAGGAAGAGGTACTGTCCCGGCTTCGGGACGCGGTGGAACGTGAACACGCCACGCGCTTCATGCTGTTGCTGCTGGACGGCGCCTGGCCCACCGACGTACGTGTGGAAGCGGCAAAAAAGCTCGAGGACATGCTGGACACGGACAAGCAGCAGCGCATCAAGGACCTGCTCTTCTCGCTGCCACTGCCGCCCGGGGAGTCCGTGCAGAGCGCATTGCTGCTGTGCCGCGGTCCGCGCGTGAAAGCGCTGCTGGCGGAATTGGTCATGTCGCAGGAGGCAATCGCTGAAACGCGCGCCGCCTGGGACGCGGCCGTCATGCAGTCGCCGGCAAGCGAGCCCGATCTGCTTCACGCCCGCGCGCTGGCGGTGCGCAGCGGCTTGTTCCGCGAGATGGTGGCCTTCACGCTCCAGCGCGCCAGGTTCGACGAGGTACGGGTGCACGTGCGCGCGACCGACTTCAAGGAGATTCCCGGGTGGGATGCCTTGTTGAACAGCTGGGCTGCGCCGATGCATTCGCGATGGCAAGTCGCTGGCGAAATCATCGCTGCCACCTGGGGCCACCTGCGGCACCTGCACCTTCCCCGGCCCAGGAATCCGCTGCCCGGCATGGCGCCGGCCATGCAGTGGCCGCGTGCCGAATCGGCCGCGCATGGCCCCGATGCCATGGACGATGCAGCAGTCGCCGGGATGCGACGCGTCCGGCGCCCGCGCGACTTCCCGCATTGGATATCCCTGCTGGGCATTGGCTTCCTGCTGTTTTTGTACATGCTGCGACAGGTGGCCCCTTTCGCCGTGGACGCTCAGCAGCTCGCCCAACTGGTGGGCTACCTGGCCATCGCCTTCCTGATGCTCCAGGGCATGGGATTCTCCGGTGCTGCATGGTACGTTCCGCAATACGTGCCGACCGGTGATGTACAGGCGGACCACGACAAAGCCAGCGTCAGCCAGGCGCTCCGTGCACAGGTCGACGCATTGAATGCGACGATCGATGCCACCGCCGACGAGGCCCGGCGCATCCGCCGCTGGCGCAACGTGCCTTACTGGCTGTACCTCGTGCTGGCCGTGGGTTCGCTGCTGGCCTGGTACGTCTTGCCGAACGTGATCGCCTTCGCCGTGGAGCTGCAGTGGTTCTTGATCCAGGTAACCGTCCTTGCGGCGGCCATCGTGGTCTTCCAGCTCTTGAACCACGCCTTTGGCGCATCGCGGGAGTCGCTGCGGCGCGCATTCGCGCAATCCATCGGCGCGCAGGCCGACCGCGAGGAAGCCAGCCTTGCGCTGGCGGTCGCGCTATCGCCTGCCGGTCCCGCCCGGGAAGCCAGCGCGGGCGGGGCAGGCTGGCTGCATGTGCGCATCCCGGAAATCGACGCATTCGCGGATCGCTCGGTCGACATCGTCGTCGATGGCAAGGCGCAACGCCATGAAGGCACGAACAGCGTGGTACTGCGGTTGGCAACCGGTTCCCATGCGCTGGAGTTTGCTGGGCGGAGCAACGCTGGCCACGAGGTCCGGAAGAAGAAGCTGTTCGTCGCGGACAGCGGCACGGTGCGGGAAGCCACGCTGCGGATGTCGGCGGGCGGGCCCGGGCAGGCGGACGACATCGTTCTTTCGATGTGAATCATGGCAGGGAAGCGATGCGGTGTTCAGCGCCACGTGATCATCGGCATTCGGTCCCCTACAGCGCCTCCGGCACATACGCGATGTGCCGCTCCTCGTAGATCTCGTAGATGATGGCCAGCATGTCCGCCAGTTCCTGGGAGCGGTCCATCGCCCGCGCGCTGAAGATGATGGGCGACACGGCCTGCCGGTCGTCGATCGGCCGGTAGACCACGTCGGTGCGGATCATGCCCTGCAGGCTGTCCGGCACGATCGCGATGCCCTGGCCGGCGCCCACCAGGCCGATGGCGATCTGCAGTTCGCGCACTTCGATCACCTGGCGCGGCACCAGCATCCGTTCGCGGAACGTGGCCAGCACCTGGTCGGCAAAACTGGGGCGTGGCGTTTTCGGGTAGACGATCAGCGGGTCGTCCATCAGTTCGGACATCCTCAGCGGCCCCGGCTGCTGCGTCAGCCGGTGGCCGACCGGCAGCGCCACGATCAGCGGCTCCTCGCGCAGCACGATGCGGCGGATCGCCGCGTCTTCCCCCTTCAGCCGGCCGAAGCCGACGTCGATGGTGCCTTCCTTCAGCGCCTTCAGCTGGTCGATGGTGGTCAGTTCGTGGAAACTGATCTCCACCGTCTGGTACCGGTCGCGAAAGCGCCGCACGATTTCCGGCAGCAGCCCGTATAGCGTCGAGGCCACGAAGCCGATCGACAGCTTGCGCTCGATCTTGCCGACCCGCCGCGTCATCGCCTTCAGGTCCTGCGCCTTGTCGAGCAGTTCCTGGGCATGGGCATGGAAGAAGCGGCCCGCCTCGGTCAGCCGTAGCGGCCGCGAACCCTTTTCGATCAGCACCACGCCCAGCTCTTCTTCCAGCTGCTGGATCTGGCGGCTCAGCGGCGGCTGCGCGATGTTGAGCCGCTCGGCGGCCCGGGTGATGTTCTTCTCGTCCGCGACAGCGACGAAATAGCGCAAGTGGCGCAGCTCCATGACTATACCTTCCAGGTATGGAAAACATACCAAATCAGTGTTGGACGGGGTCCCGTACGGGGCATATTGTACTCATACCGCCCCAAACCATACTGACTGAATATGATCTCCAACATCACAACCTACCTCGTGGACGTGCCGACGATCCGGCCGCACAAGCTGTCCGTGGCCACCATGCATACGCAGACGCTGGTGCTGGTGCGCATCCGCTGCGCCGACGGCATCGAAGGCTGGGGCGAGGGCACCACGATCGGCGGCCTGGCCTACGGCGAGGAAAGCCCGGAAAGCATCAAGGCCAACATCGACGCGCACATCGCGCCGCTGCTGGTCGGCATGGATGCCGGCGCGGTCGCGAAAGCGATGGCGAAGGTGCGCAAGGCGATCCAGGGCAACCGTTTCGCCAAGTGCGCCATCGAGACCGCGCTGCTCGATGCGCAGGGCCGCCGCCTGGGCGTGCCGGTCAGTGAACTGCTGGGCGGCCGCGTCCGCGACGCCCTGCCGGTGGCGTGGACCCTGGCTTCCGGCGATACCGCGAAGGACATCGCCGAAGCCGAAAAGATGCTGGAACTGCGCCGCCACCGCATCTTCAAGCTGAAGATCGGTGCCCGCAGCGTGAACGACGACGTGACCCACGTGCTGGCCATCAAGCGCGCGCTGGGCGATGCCGCCAGCGTGCGGGTCGATGTCAACCAGGCATGGAGCGAGCTGCAGGCCGTACGCGGCATCGCCGCCCTGCAGGACGGCGGCGTGGACCTCATCGAGCAGCCGGTGCGCGCCGAGAACCGCGAAGCGATGCGCCGCCTGGCGCGCCGCTTCGACGTGGCGCTGATGGCCGACGAAGCGCTGCATGGTCCGGTCGACGCCTTCAATATCGCGCGCAGCGAAGGCGCCGACGTCTTCGCCGTGAAGATCGCGCAATCGGGCGGCCTGGTGCCGGCCCAGCAGGTTGCCGCGGTGGCGCAACTGGCCGGCATCGGCCTGTATGGCGGCACGATGCTGGAAGGCGGCATCGGCACCGCCGCCACCGCCCAGCTGTGCGCCACCTTCGCCGACCTGTCGTGGGATACCGAGCTGTTCGGCCCGCTGCTGCTGACCGAGGAAGTGCTGCGCGAGCCGCTGGTGTACCGCGATTTCATGCTGGAAGTGCCGTCCGGGCCCGGCCTGGGCGTGACCATCGATACCGACAAGCTGCACCGGCTGTCGCGCAAATAAGGAGAACACCATGCTGTTCCATGTCCGGATGGATGTCCAGTTGCCGGCCGCGATGCCGGCCGGGCAGGCCGCGCAATTGAAGGCCGACGAGAAGGCGCTGGCGCAGCGCCTGCAGGAAGAGGGCAAGTGGCGCCACCTGTGGCGCATCGCCGGGCAGTACGCCAACGTCAGCATCTTCGACGTCGGCGGCAACGAAGAGCTGCATGCGCTGCTGATGTCGCTGCCGCTGTTCCCCTACATGAAGATCGATGTCACGCCGCTGTGCCGGCACCCGTCCTCGATCCGCACCAACGACTTTTGACCAGAACACAAGGAGACAATCATGAACCATACCAATATGACCCACGGCGACATCGACCAGCTCGTGCACAGCTGGATCGTGGCATCGGCGATCCGCCCGGCCAATCCCCGCGTGCAGCAGATCGTGGTGCGCCTGGTGGGCGACCTGTGCAAGGCGATCGAGGACCTGGACATCACGCCGAACGAATTCTGGAAAGGCCTCGAGTACTTCTCGGCCGCCGGCGCGAACAATGAACTGGGCCTGCTGACGCCGGGCCTGGGCCTTGAACGCTTCATGGACATCCGCGCCGACCTGGCCGATGCGAAAGCCGGCCTGGAAGGCGGCACGCCGCGCACCATCGAAGGCCCGCTGTACGTGGCCGGCGCGCCGGTCTGCCAGGGCAGCGCGCGGCTCGACGACGGTACCGAAAGCGACCGGGCCGAAGTGCTGTTCATGCAGGGCACCGTCTACGGCGAGAACGGCCGGCCGGTCCCGGGCGCGCAGGTGGAGGTGTGGCATGCGAACCTGCTGGGCAATTACTCGCACTTCGACCAGTCGCAGTCGCCGTTCAACCTGCGCCGCACGATCGTCGCCGACGACCAGGGCCGCTACCAGTTCCGCACCATCATGCCGAAGGGCTACGGCTGTCCTCCGGGCGGCAGCACGCAGCAGCTGCTCGACCTGCTGGGCCGCCACGGCCAGCGCCCGGCGCACATCCACTTCTTTGTTTCCGCCGACGGCCACCGCAAGCTGACCACGCAGATCAACATCGATGGCGACGAATACCTGTGGGACGACTTCGCGTTCGCCAGCCGCGAAGGCCTGGTGCCGCCGGTGGTGCGCGTGGAAGACCCGGCCGCCATCGCCGCGAAGGACCTGAAGCAGCCGTTCGCATCGATCGACTTCGACTTCCGCCTGCATGCCGACAGCGCGGCCGCACCGGCCGCCGATGTCGAACGCGCCCGCGCCGCCGCCTGAGGAGCATTGCCATGAATTCGCGCACCATCCCGATCCATCCCGCAAAGCCATCCACGCAAGCGTTCATCGACGGCCTGCTGGTCGAAGACGAAGCAAAGGGCGATTACCGCCTGCACCGCAGCGCCTTCACCGATGCCGACCTGTTCGAACTGGAGATGAAGCACATCTTCGAAGGCAACTGGATCTACCTGGCCCACGAGAGCCAGATCCCGAACAACAACGATTACTACACCACGCACATCGGGCGCCAGCCGGTGTTCATCGCCCGCAACAAGCAGGGCGAGCTCAATGCGTTCATCAACGCGTGCAGCCACCGGGGCGCGCAGCTGTGCCGCCACAAGCGGGGCAACAAGGCCACCTACACGTGCCCGTTCCACGGCTGGACGTTCAACAACAGCGGCAAGCTGCTGAAGGTGAAGGACCCGGAAGGCGCCGGCTATCCGGAATGCTTCAACAAGGAAGGCTCGCACGACCTGAAGAAAGTACCGAAGTTCGCCAGCTACCGGGGCTTCCTGTTCGGCAGCATCAACCCGGACGTGGTGCCGCTGGAAGAATTCCTGGGCGGCGCCGGCAAGATCATCGACATGATCGTCGACCAGTCGGCCGATGGCCTGGAAGTGCTGCGCGGCGCGTCCACCTACACCTTCAACGGCAACTGGAAGCTGCAGGCCGAGAACGGCGCGGACGGCTACCACGTCTCGGCCGTGCACTGGAACTACGCGGCCACGACGAACCGCCGCAAGGAACAGGAAGCGCAACCGGGCCGCGAAGACAAGATCCGCGCGATGGATGCGGGCACCTGGGGCCGGCAGGGCGGCGGCTTCTACGCGTTCGAGTACGGCCACATGCTGCTGTGGACGCAGTGGTCGAACCCGCAGGACCGGCCGAACTACCCGCGCCACGCCGAGTACGCCGAAAAGTTCGGCGAAGCCACGGCGAACTGGATGATCCAGCGCTCGCGCAACCTGTGCCTGTATCCGAACGTGTACCTGATGGACCAGTTCGGGTCGCAGATCCGCCTGCTGCGCCCGATCTCGGTCGACAAGACCGAGGTGACGATCTACTGCATCGCGCCGAAGGGCGAACCGGACGAAGCGCGGGCCCGCCGCATCCGCCAGTACGAGGACTTCTTCAACGTCAGCGGCATGGCCACGCCGGACGACCTGGAAGAGTTCCGCGCCTGCCAGGCCGGCTATGCCGGCACGGCGATGGCATGGAACGACATGTGCCGCGGCGCCACGCACTGGATCAAGGGGCCGGACGAAGCGGCCAGCGAGATCGGCCTGCAGCCGGTGATGTCCGGCGTGCGTACCGAGGATGAAGGGCTGTACACGGTGCAGCACCGCTACTGGCTGGACGTGATGCGGAAAGCTGTAATGCAAAACGCTCCGAAGGAGGGCCAGCCATGAGCACCGTGACGATCGACACCATCGCCGCCTTCCTGTACCGCGAAGCGCGCCTGCTGGACGACGAGCAGTGGGACGACTGGCTCGAATGCTATCACCCGGATGCGCGGTTCTGGATGCCGTCCTGGGACGACGACGGCACGCTGGTGACGGACCCGCAGCGCGAGATCTCGCTGATCTACTACCCGACCCGCCAGGGGCTGGAAGACCGGGTGTTCCGCATCAAGACGGAACGCTCGAGCGCGACGATCCCCGACACGCGCACCAGCCACAACATCGCCAACATCGAAGTGGTGGGGCAGGAAGCAAGCACGGTCACGGTGCGCTTCAACTGGAACACGCTGAGCCACCGCTACAAGACCGACTTCGCGTACTTCGGCATGTCGCGCTACGTGATCGATTTCGGCGGCGACCGGCCGCGCATCCTCGACAAGTACGTCGTGCTGAAGAACGACTACATCAACCAGGTCATCGACGTGTATCACATCTAGTCGATCACGAAGCCACCAGGAGACAGATGATGAATACCCATCGCATCGCCCTGCAGTTCGAAGACGGGATCACCCGCTTCATCACCTGCAACGACAACGAAAAACTGGCCGACGCGGCCTATCGCCAGAAGGTCAACATCCCGCTGGACTGCCGCGACGGCGCATGCGGCACCTGCCGCGGCTTCTGCGAGTCGGGCAGCTACGACATGCCCGAGTCGAGCTATATCGAGGATGCGCTGGAGGCGGAGGATGCCGCCAGGGGATTCATCCTCGCCTGCCAGTGCAAGCCGACCTCCGACTGTGTCGTCAAGATTCCCGCCACGTCGGAGTCCTGCAAGTCCGGCGCCCATACTTTTACTGGAACGATCGCCGCCGTCGATCACCTGTCCGCCTCGACGATCACGTTCGCCATCGATCTCGACGGCGCCGGGCCGGATTTCCTGCCGGGCCAGTACGTCAATGTCGCCATTCCGGGCACCACGCTGACGCGTTCGTACTCGTTCAGTTCCCCGCCTGGCGCCACCCAGGCGCGCTTCGTGGTGCGCAACGTGCCGGGTGGCCGGATGAGCGGCTTCCTGTCGAACGAGGCGGCGCCGGGCCAGGCCATCTCCTTTACGGGATCGTATGGCAGCTTCTACCTGCGGCCGGTCGCGCGGCCCGTGCTGCTGCTGGCCGGCGGTACCGGCATCGCACCGTTCCTGTCGATGCTCGACGTGCTGGCCGCGAAGGGTTTCGCGCAGCCGGTGCGGCTGGTCTATGCGGTGACCAACGACCACGACCTGGTCGGGCTGGAGCAGCTGGATCGCATCGCCGCGGCGCATCCGGATTTTACTTACGTGGCGACCGTGGCGGCGGACAGCCAGCACCCGCGCAAGGGCTATGCCACCGCGCACGTGGAGCCGGGCTGGATGAACGGCGGCGATGTCGACGTCTACCTGTGCGGTCCGGTGCCGATGGTGGACGCGGTGCGCGGCTGGTTTGCCGAGACGGGCGTCGCCCCCGCCAGTTTCCACTACGAGAAATTCTCGTCGACAGGAGCATGAGATGACGGATGAAGCAAGGACGCCGCGTGAACGTTTCCGCGGCAAGGTCGTGATCGTGACCGGGGCCGCGCAGGGCATCGGCCGCGGCGCGGCGCTGGCCGCCGCGCGCGAGGGAGCGCAACTGGTACTGGCCGACCGTGCCGGGCTGGTACTGGAAGTGGCCGCCGAATGCGCCGAGCTCCGGGCGCAGGTATCGGTCGTGCGGTCGGATCTGGAAACCTATGCGGGCGCGGTAGCCGTCGTCGACCAGGCGCTGGCCGAGCTCGGCCGCGTCGATGTGTTGATCAACAATGTCGGCGGCACCATCTGGGCCAAGCCCTACCAGGAATACGCCGAAGAACAGATCGAGGCGGAGATCCGGCGCTCGCTGTTCCCCACGCTGTGGTGCTGCCGGGCCGTGCTGCCGGCGATGATCGAACAGCGCGGCGGCGCCATCGTCAACATCTCCTCGATCGCCACGCGCGGCATCTACCGGATTCCCTATTCGGCGGCGAAGGGCGGCGTCAACGCGCTGACCGCCAGCCTCGCGCTGGAACATGCGCAAGATGGCATCCGCGTCAACGCGGTGGCCACCGGCGGCACGGCGGCACCACCGCGCGTGGTGCCGCGCAATCCGGCCCCGCTCAGCGCGCAGGAGCAGGCGTGGTACCAGGGCATCGTCGACCAGACCATCGCCAGCAGCCCGATGCACCGCTACGGCACCATCGACGAGCAGGTCGGCGCCATCCTTTTCCTGGCTTCCGACGAAGCGTCCTATATCACGGGCAGCGTGCTGCCGGTGGGCGGCGGGGACCAGGGATGAACACCATTGAACTCAACGGCGCGGCCTGCCGCTACCGGACCGATGGCGACCGGCGCAATCCCGCCGTACTGATGTGCAATTCGCTGGGCACGGATCACACGATGTGGGATGCGCAGGCCGATGCGCTGTCGCGCTGCTTCTACGTGGTGCGCTACGACACGCGCGGCCATGGCGCATCCGGCGCGCCACCGGGACCGTACAGCCTGGAGCTGCTGGCCAACGACGCGCTGGGCTTGCTGGACCATCTCGCCATTGGCAGTGCGCACGTGGTCGGCCTGTCGATGGGCGGGCTGGTCGCGCAATGCCTGGGGCTCTATGCGCCGCACCGCGTGAACCGGCTGGTGCTGGCCAACACGGCGGCGCGCATCGGCACGGCGGCCGGCTGGCGCAGCCGCGCCGAGGCGGTGCGCGAGGATGGCCTGGCGACGATCGCCTCCACCTCGCCCGCGCGCTGGTTCACGCCGGCGTTCGCGGCGGAAGACCGCGCCACCATCGAGCCGCTGCAGCGCACCTTGCGCCGGCAGTCACCGGAAGGGTATGCGGCCTGCTGCGATGCGCTGGCCGACGCCGACCTGGGCGACGACATCCGCGCCATCACGGCGCCGGTGCTGGTGATCGCCGGCGAAGCCGATCCGGTGACCACCGTCGCGGAAGGTGTCGCGCTGTGCACGCGTATCCGGGACGCCAGGCTCGTCACGCTGCCGGCATCGCACCTGTCGAGCATCGAAGTACCCGCCGTCTTCACGCGGGAAATCCAGTCCTTCCTTCACTCCTGAGGCCACCATGAGCGAGACGGTTCGGCCGGACGCCCCGGCCGGCGTGGCGGCGCGCGCGCTGCCGCTGCCGGCGATCGTGGCGGGCTTCCTCGCGGTGCTGGTGTCGTTCGCCGGCCCGCTGGCGATCTTCTACCAGGCGGGCCAGGCGGCGCAGGTGGATGCGGCCACCTTCGCCTCGTGGGTGTGGGGCATTTCGATCGGTGCCGGCGTGACCGGCATCTTCCTCAGCCTCCGCTACCGGGTGCCCGTCATCACTGCCTGGTCGGCGCCCGGCACGGCGCTACTGATCACGCTGTTCCCGGCGCTTTCCGTGGCCGAGGCGATCGGCGCCTATATCACGGCGGCGGCGATCCTGCTGCTGCTCGGGCTCACCGGCAGCGTCGACCGCATCATGCGACATATCCCGCACGGCGTGGCGGCCGGCATGATGGCCGGCATCCTGCTCCCGTTCGGGTTGAATGCCTTCCGGAGCGTGGGCAGCCTGCCCGTGGTGGCGATCGGCATGATCGCGGCCTACCTGCTGTGCCGGCGCATGCTGCCCCGCTATACGGTGGTCGCCGTGCTGGCGGCCGGCGTCGCCCTCGCGCTCGCGGCGGGCCGGACGGACTTCAGCCACGTCGGCCTGGCGCTCGCCGTGCCGGTGCTGGTCGCGCCCGAATGGTCGCTGGGCAGCACCTTCAGCCTCGCGCTGCCACTGGTCCTCGTCACGCTGACGGGGCAATACCTGCCCGGCATCGCGTTGCTGAAGACCTCCGGCTACGACTTGCCCGCCAGGCCAGTGATGGTGGTCAACAGCCTGGCGTCCCTGCTGGTCGCCGCCACCGGTGGCATCACGATCGCCATCGCCGCGATTACGGCGGCGATGTGCACCGGCCCGGATGCGCATGAAGACCCGCGCAAGCGCTACATCGCCGGGGTGGCCAACGGTGTGTTCTACCTGCTGGCGGGATTGTGCGCCGGCTCGATCGTCACGCTGTTCGCGGCGCTGCCGAAGGAACTGGTGGCCACCGTCGCGGGGCTCGCCTTGCTGGGGCCGATCGCGGCCAACGTGGGCGCCATGTTGGCCGCGCGCGACCGCGATGCGGGCCTGGTCACGTTTGTCGCCACCGCGTCAGGCATGACGTTCCTCGGCCTGGGCGCCGCTTTCTGGGGCATCGCGATCGGCATCGCCGCGCATCTCCTGCTGACCCGCGAATAAGGAGGACCGCACCAGCCTCTAGAAAAAACGTCAATACAGCGATTCGAAACGACGACTATCCAAACATCCAAGGAGACACGAATCATGCGGCAAATCGACCTTCAGCAACTGGCGGACAAGGCCCGCTTCAACCGCTACCACGGCGGCATCCTGGCGTGGTGCGCCATCATCATCATCTGCGACGGCTACGACCTGGCCGTGGCCGGCATCGCGCTCCCGTCGATCATGAAGGACATGGGCGTGACGGCGCAAAGCGCCGGCTTCATGGTCAGCTCGGCGCTGTTCGGCATGATGTTCGGCGCCATCTTCCTCGGCACCATCGCCGACCGGATCGGCCGCCGCGCCGCCATCGCCATCTGCCTGGCGCTGTTTTCCGTGTTCACGGCCGCGGCGGGCCTGACGAACGATCCCTATGTGTTCAGCGCGATGCGTTTCCTGGCCGGCCTCGGCATCGGCGGCGTGATGCCGAACGTGGTGGCGCAGATGACCGAGTACTCGCCGAAGAAGATCCGCGCGACGCTCGTCACGCTGATGTTCTCCGGCTACGCGGTGGGCGGCATGCTGGCGGCGTTGCTGGGCAAGGGCATGCTGGAAGCGTGGGGCTGGCAATCCGTGTTCCTGGCCGCCGGCGTGCCGGTGCTGCTGATTCCCTTCGTGCTGAAGGCGCTGCCGGAATCGATGGCGTTCCTGGTCCGCCAGGGCCGCATCGCCGAAGTGCAGGAGATCGCGCGCCGGCTGGAGCCGTCGTTCGTGCCGCAGCAGGGAGACTCGTATGCGCTGGCTTCCGATGGTGCCGCGGCGGGCACGCCGATCAGCCAGCTGTTCAGGGATGGCCGCGGCTTTTCCACCGTGATGTTCTGGATCGCCTTTTTCATGTGCCTGTTCATGGTGTATGCGCTGAGCTCCTGGCTGACGAAACTGATGGCGGGCGCCGGCTACAGCCTCGGCTCGGCGCTGACGTTCGTGCTGGTGCTGAACTTCGGCGCCGTGATCGGCGCTGTCGGCGGCGGCTGGCTGGCCGACCGCTGCCATATCAAGTACGTGCTGATGGGGATGTATGCGCTGGCCGCCGTGTCGATCACGCTGCTGGGCTACCCGGTATCCACGCCGGTGCTGTTCCTGCTGGTCGGGCTGGCCGGCGCGTCGACCATCGGTACGCAGATCGTCACCTATGCGTACGCTGGCCAGTTCTACCCGGCGGCGGTGCGGGCCACCGGCATCGGCTGGGCCTCCGGCGTCGGCCGCAGCGGTGCGATCCTCGCGCCGATCGTGATCGGTACGCTGGTCGGCATGGCATTGCCGCTGCAGCAGAACTTCGCCGCCATCGCGGTGCCCGCCGTGGTCGCGACGATCGCGGTCTCGCTGATCCGGCATGGGCGGTCGGCTTCGGCGGTGGAGCGTGTCGTCGGGGTCTCCGCGTAATTGGCAGCAGGGATCGCGCTTGCACTATGATCGCACCATGGCTGACAACTCTACTTTGCACGGCAATCAACAGATCCAGCGTGGCGAAATCTATTGGGTGGCGCCCGAGGAAGATCGTGGCTCTGTTCCTCCCATCGCGCACCCCGGGAAGTCGAGTCATCTTTCGTACTGCTGCCGCCCACTGAAGCTATTTTCCCGGCAGTGCAAGGTGCAATAGCGGATACGGCTGCCCAAAGGGGTCCTTCTCGGAGCGCCCGACCATCCGGAAGCCCATCCTTGCGTAGAACCCGACGGCCTGGTGATTCTGTTCGTTGACATCCACCTTTGTTGCGTTCAGATGGCTGACGGCGAAATGAATCAATGTGCGACCTGCGCCGCCGCCGCGATGCTCGGGATGCACGAACAACATCTCGATATTGCCGTCCGCTACACCGATAAACGCGAAGGGCTGGTTTGCGGTATCGCGCAGGCAGTACAGCGGCGCGAACTTTTGCAGAATCTGACGTACCAGGGGTACCAGATCGCGGATACCCTCTTCGCTGAGGAAATCATGCGTCGCACGCACGGATTGTTCCCAGACATCGAAAAGACGGGGTAGATCGTTTTCATTTACTTTATCGACAGGCATTCGTTATCCTTGCATTCCGCCAGCGCTATCCTGGAGCGCGAGAAAAATTACCATCACATGTGAAAATAAGATCCAGGCACTGCCCGGAAGTGCGACATTTGCCTGGCTACCGGTCAAATCAATCCAGTGCTTCGACCGGGCAGGCGACATTTGTTTGCGTCATGCTGCCATTGCGGTGGACTGGTGCGGGAAACGGGCTCGCGAGGTAGGCCGCGATACCGGGATCGAGGTTCACGGGCAGGCGATTTTGTTTGCTCATGAGATGCTTTCATTTTTTCGGCATTCCGTTCCGCTTGCGCCAGCCGGCATGCTTTTGTCGGGGAATATTTCCGCGTTATGGCGTCCGTGTGCTGCATCGATCGCCGGATCACATCCGTGCCGAAGGAAAAAGACGCCTCCAGGGCGGCTGCCGAATGTCGTGAGCGTTATGCTCTGAGGGCGTCCCATGGGGCCTACTCAGCCAGTGTCTTGCGCATGACGGCATTGCGCAGCGCTACGCCTCTCACGACTGGAGTCCGCTCTTCCTCGATCAGAAAGCCGAAACGGGCAAAGAACGGCTGCGCAGTCAGGCTGACGCAGGAGAACAGTGCTGGCAGCCGGCGAGCCGACGCAATATCGAGCAGGTGGCGCATCAGGGCAGTCCCAACGCCTTTTCCGGCAAAATCCGGTGCCACGAAAAACTGGTCGATATAACCTGTTTGCTGCAAGTCGGCGAAGGCCACCGGCCGGCCATCGATCTCGACTGCCCACGGACGATTGGCGTCGATCCGGCGATCCCACGACCGCCGGGATTCGGCATCGAGTACACGGGGAGCCCAGGCCGCGATCTGCTCGGCCGTATAGTCACGGCTGGCCAGCCCATGGACGGACGATTGAAAGATGGCGAGAAGAGCGCCTTGCTCTCCTTCGGTATAAGGACGGATGCGCATGCTGTGCAGCGGAAAAAGCGCCAGTATGCCGTCCAGCCTCTTTTAAGTCTGTCAACAATTGTAATCAGATGTCGGCAATCGAGCGGGATCGGCCGTTCACAGAACGGCCGAGTTCGGTAAATGGCGGTAATAACCCGAAAAGCGAAGCCTCCGCAGGCAAGGGGTATCGGTTCAGCGCGAAGCAGGCGCTTCGGAAAACCGTGCAGCAATGGCGTCGAGCTCGTTACCGGTCGCTTCGCCGATCCGGCTGTAGAGCGCAGGCCGGCGGCCACGTATCCATCTGCGGCCCGTGCAGCGGTCGAGCAGCGACAGGTCAAGCTGGCCGCAAACCATTTCGTCGCCGGCCTTCCATGTTTCGTTGATGATGCGCCCATAGCAGTCGATCAGCATCGCGTTGCCCGTGCGGACTTCGCCATGATCCTCGCCGACGCCGTTGGAAAATACCAGGAACATGCCGTTGTCGTGCGCCCTGGCGGGCAGCCAGCGCATCAGCCAGCCGCGCCCCTTGTCACCACGAAACTCGGCCTCGATTGCTCCCGGATCGTTCTTGCGGTTGCGCCACAGGGCTGGATCGATCACGCCCATGGCATGCGGGCTCCTGGATGCGGTGCCGCCTGTCTGGTGCGGCGCGAGCAGGATGTCTGCGCCCAGCAGAGCCGTCATGCGCGCGTTTTCGACCAGATTGTTATCCCAACAGATCAGGATGCCCAGTTTGCAACCCAGCGTCGAGTCGAACACCGTGTAACGGTCGCCGGAAGCGATGTGCTCGCTTTCGAACGCATGGAGTTTCCTGTGCACGTGCCAGCTTCCGTCAGGCTCCGCCACGACATAGCTGTTGTACAGTGTTCCCCGATCATTTTCGATGAGCCCGGCCCCGATGACCATATGGTGTTGCCTGGCAAGTGCCAGCAGATGCCGGGTACTCGGCCCGTCGGGCACTTCTTCGGCCAGCTGTTCGATGCTGTCGCGCGGCATGCCGATGACATGCCAGTACCCGGTGATGCACATTTCGGGAAAGACCGCGAGCTGTACCTTTCGGGATGCCGCTTGCGCGGCAAAATCCGTTATCAATGTCAAGTTGGCTTGCTTGTTTCCCGGGATGTGCTGGAACTGGATGGATGCCGCCTGGATAATCATTTGCCGTGAGCCTTTCGATCTGAATATGGCGTATGGAGATACTCATCCTGATAATCGTATGCTCAAATGGCCGGCCAGATGTCGGGAAATTGTCGATACCACCGCACGCGAAGCTGCCCGGACGAGCGTTGACTTGCCCGGCCGTGGCGTAGATCATGGAAGAGGTCGAACCCCGGGAACAGGAGAGCACATCAGATGGGCACCCACACGCAAAGCGTCATGGACCGAGCGACATCCGATACGGAGAAGGCGAAGCGCCTTGGCGAATGCATCGTCGCTTGGCTGGTCGAGCAGGAGATCATCCAGCACCGGTTGACCGACTGCTGCTACAAGCCCGGTTATCCTCCCGGGCCGCATTACAGGCGGGCATGCGGGGGCATTCCAGAGAGCGAGCGGGAAGCCGATTATGCCGATTTCCTGCAATACAATCCCAACGGCATGGAACTGTCGATGACGCGGAATGCCTTCTTCAATGGCCAGGGCGACTACGGCCCCGCGCGTTGCCCCCACTGCGCAGCCGAGCACGATATTCACCTGTTCTATGCGGCTGCCGACGTATGGCTGAAAGGAGGCGAGGGCGAACTGGCGTGCATGCAATGTGGCCAGGGTGCGCCGGTGACGGCGTGGGAACACGACGATCTCCTGTTCGGCACGCTGGGCCTGCAGTTCTGGGAATGGCCGGACCTGTCACCTGAGTTCCTGCTGGAGCTCGAGCGGCGCACCGGACATCGGTGGACTTACATGTTCGGGAAGCTCTAGTGTTCCAGACCAGAATTCGCTGGATGAACCCAACGCAACGGTGCTTGTCGGAGCCGATGCTGCGTTGACATGCCAAAAGCCGTGGCAGGCACAGCCCGACACGGCCCACCACAAGACTTTGGCATGTCCCTTCAGGAAGAAAAACATCTTTCCATTGAAAGCCTCGCGTTGCCCGGCTTTCCTCGCGCCAGGACGATCGGCCTGTATTGTCTGCCAGCCAGCGCTGTACGAGTTCCCTCACCAATATGTCGGGCGTCACCCCGGGGTGCGTACCAGTGCCCGACTCAATCGCCGGCACGTTGAAGACGCCAGCAGCACTCCGGAGGATCGGGCGTGCGCCCGGGCACCAGCCCGGCGCCAGGCCGGACCGGACGATGGCAGTTGCCGGTATTGTGACTTTCCGAATAACCGCGACGTTTTTGAAATCGCTGCGATTACCGGCGTAAGGTAGCGAGGCCCACCGCTTCTTGCTGAGTTACACTAGTCGCAATGAATTCCGCTATCGGCCAAAAGCGGTCCTTGGGGTTCCCAACGGCGGCTGTATCGGCACAACGTTTCAACGACTTTTGAAAGATCGGCATGCTACGACTCGGAAGAGTGTTGTTGGTAGCTCTGATGCTATTCCCTCTACCTGGGCTTACCGCCGACTGTGAGGTAGAAGCACAATTGCAGGAGGTCCAGATTCAGACGTGTGACGGTGACCGATTCCTGGGTACTTCAAGCGGCGATGGATCTTTTGCTAATCGTATTCCCTACGACGCAATCCCCGTCGGTCTTGAAAAGTTTTGGTCGGACCTTTGCAATTGCTACCTGTGGCAGGTATCCGGCATCGCTGGTGCACACACTCGTGTTGTCGGGTTTTATCAGGGCGGCAGTGATGGCAGGCTTACCCTAGTCCCTGGCGGCGAGTTCGGTTCCGAGATTGGCAAAATCTCGCGCGTTAGCCAAACATCCGGATTCATTGTCGAAGTACGGGACAGTGACGTTGCTGGGAAACGGAGGACGTGGGAACGATACCGCTTCGATGGCAAAAGATTTCTACGGCTTAGGACGCCCTAGCTGCGTTTGTTGACCGTCTGCTTCGGGGCGGAACCGGCCGGTCGCAATAAACCGGTTTCAGCCGGAAGCGGACCTACAAAGCCGACTTAACAAGTACTTCTTTCCATGATCAATATTCGATCCTGTAGCTCAAATCGCGAACTTAAGATTAGCTGCGCAAGCGGCCCGTATTTGCTCGCTGAATTAGTCGGATTCCCCGTTTCTGCTAAGGTCGAAGTCTGGGTTGAGACCGGCGATGCTGCCGGACTTGAAGCATTCCTTGCCGACCTTGGTAAGCAGGACGGGCCATGGAGCGGCACACGAGAATGGCAGTCGATTGAAGGAGATTTCAAGCTCTCCGCGACCTGTACTGCACTTGGCAATGTTGTTTTCAACGTCGAGCTGCATGGATTGCAGGGTGCAACTGAAGAATGGGCTGTCACCGCTGGCATTGACTACGAGCTGGGCCAACTCGAACGCCTGTTCCATGGGTTGGTTCCGAAAAAACTCGCTGAGCCGTCATAGGCCGCGGCCGTCTGCTATGGGGTGCGAAACCGGCCGTTGGCGACAGACCGCGATCAGCCCGTCTACCGACGCCAAGCGGCCTGGCGTTTCGCCAACGGTTTATTCACTTCGTCCCACTCGACAACCATCCGCCAGTCCCTGACGGCACACTGCGCTAGTTCAGCGGATTCGGAAAGCCGAAGGGCCAGGGCGCGGCCTCGACTGGGTCAGGCGGCGGAAGATAGCGCCGCCAGCGGCTCAGGCATCTGGTCCGATACCGGGCTGGAATGCGCAGCGATCCAGTCACTCAGGTCACGCCCGAGAACGCGCAGGCGCGCTGTCTCGACCTGGCGGCGCTTGTAAGCGTCGTGGCTGGACGGCCCGGTCATGCTGCGCTGGTGGCTTTCCTTGTCCATCAACTGCAGTTCATAGTCGAAGAAAAAGCCGACGTCATAATCCTGGCCCGCCGTTTCAGGATAGCCTTGCCCGGCCTGCAGATGGATCATCTTGCGCACCGTGACCTGGATGCTGCTGAAATCGGCGCCGCTGTGGGGATTGTCGGCGCGCGTCTGGCGCTTGGCGACGGCCAGGAGCTCCGCGTCCATCTTTTGCAGCAGCTCGGCCGGATACTCGTGGCTGCGCTCCAGCATGCAGCGGTATTTCACGAAGATTTCCTTGGCCGCTTCCAGGTCGAGCAAGGTATTGCGGGTGCGATTGGGTTCGATATTGGTAATGGACAGGATGTGCGCGCGCTGCAGCGTCTCCAGCGCCAGCAGGCATTCGAAGCGGGTGCCGAAGACGAGGCGCACGCCCAGGTGGTCGTAAATGTCCTGCGCGAGATAAGCCGCCTTTTGCAGCAGCTTGAGCAGGATGCTGTTGCGCCCCTTGTTGCGCTTGCGTTCGTGGTGGTGCAGGGGTAGGCACAGCTCGCCGTTGGACAGGAAAAATTGCCCCTCGTCGTCTTCGTGGATGACCTCGTCGAGCGTGGCGAACACCTGGTCGCGGATCGTATTGAAGTGCCTCAGCTCCAGGTTGTTGTCGATGTAGAAAATCGCATGCATCACTTTGAGGATGGCACAGGACCACATGCGCTGCTCGCTATGTTGCTGCGCCTGGTGGGACGCGTAGACCAGCAGCTGGACCGGATCACCGGGCTCCAGCACTTCGCGCGGAATGAGGTTTTCCTGGCCCGGCTGCAGGAACGTGCCGATGATGAAATCGACGGCCTCGCGGTGGCCATTGCGGATGATGTCGCGGGCGGCCGGCTGGTCCAGGTCGTAGCCGTATTCGCGCACGAATTCACGCGCATCGTGCAGGTTGCGCAGGGCAAGCGCGCCGAGGTCGATCGCCGAGCGTCCGCTGGCGATGGCCCCGAGGTAGCCCCAATTTAACGAGAATTTGCGCTTGGTCTCGAGCGTGGGCCGGAATTCACTCATATCTGCTGCCTTGATCTGCTTTGCTCGAGCAAGTATCCAGTCGTTCGAAATTGAGGTCAATCAATATCCGATCCTTAAGGGCATCAATTCTCCTTCAGGCCACAGCGTCGGTAGGCGGCGACTGCCTCGGTCATGGACATCGCTGCAAAGTTACCGGAATGTCCGCTGAAGGTGGACGACGCCAGCGCTTCCCACGCTGGACGAGGAAGCTGCCCAGAGTTACATCACGCGTTGCCCGCAAACAACCTTTTGACCAGGACAGCTTCCTATAATGAAGCGACCTGTCCCTGAAGTGTTGGCCGCGTCAAGCATGTTCGATGAACTGATTCCCTCCCCGCCGTCATGCGCATGACGCCCTATGCCCGGCTGCAACGCTGGCTGCTGTACGCCGCCATGGTGCTGGTGGTCGGTACGCCAGGCTTGCTGGTCTGGCACCACCTTGGCATGACGCGCGTGCTGGAGCTGGCGGCCGGCAGCGGATTCCCCGTGACACCGGTCGACGACCGTGGTGACGGCGGTACCTCGACCGCGAAGCTGGTAAAAGGAGGGCCGGGCATCGTGCTCGATTGCGATGTGCGCAAGGATACCTACCAGTGGCCCTATTGCGGCTATCACTTCGAACTGGGCCTGGGCGAGAACGGCATCGACCTGTCCGGCTTTCATTCAATGACCGTCGACGTTACCGACGCGGCGCCCGGCAAGCACGGCATGCGGGCGTATTTCCGGCAGTTCGAGCGGGGTTTCTCCCGCGTCGGGGAATGGCAGTCCCAGAAGGTCAACGAGATCGAATTCATGTTGCCGCCCGATGGCGTGGCGACGGTTCCGCTGGAACTGCTGCGCACCGCGCCCTGGTGGGTCTCGGCGCGCGAGGTGCCGCTGCTGATGACCGGTGTGCGGATCGATAACACGACCGCCATCGAACTCTATACCGGCAGCCGCGAAGCCCCCGGGCTGCACCGCCTGACCCTGAAGAGTCTGCGGCTGGAAGGAAAATGGATCAGCCAGAACGCCTTGCTGCTGGCGATCGTCGTGGCCTGGATGCTGCTCGGGACGATGTGGCTGGCCGCCAGGCTGCTGGAATACCGGGCAAAACTCCACAGCAGCAAGGCGCGGGTGGCGGCGCTGAAGGTAGTCAATCGCGCGCTCGAACTGGAGACGCAGGAGCTGGCCGGGCAGGCGTTCACCGATTCCCTGACCGGCGCACTTAACCGGAATGGCATGCGTGAATGGCTGATGGTGGACGACCAGGCGCGGCGCGAGTGCATGGGCCTGATCGTCGTGGATCTCGATCACTTCAAGCGGATCAACGACGGGCATGGCCATGCCGTCGGCGACGAAGTCCTGTCCCGCTTCGCCCGTGAAATGCGCGCCCGGCTGCGCGCGGAAGACCGCCTGGTTCGCTGGGGTGGCGAGGAATTCCTGGTGCTGCGCCGCGGCGCGTCCGTCGATGAAACGCTGGCGCTGGCCGAGCGACTGCGTGGCGCGATGGCCGATATCGCCTGGCCATCCGGCCTGCGCGTCACCGCATCGTTCGGTGTCACCGGCACCCACGAGGGCGAAGACATCGGCGTGGCGCTGCACCGGGCCGACCAGGCACTGTATATCGCCAAGAAGAACGGTAGGAACCGCGCCGAGTGCGCACGGGATGCGCAGCAGGCAGTCGATCATGGCGTCGCATCGTAGCCGTTATCGCAGGAGGAGCACCGGCCGATGCCGCCAAGCGCGGCGCATGGCTCATCCATGCAACACTCCGAGCCATTTTGGTAGCGCTAATCCAGTCCCCGCGCTAAAATTTCTCCTGGGTAAATAAAGTAACCCAAAATCCAACATCCGGCCGTAACGCCGTGAAGTTAGGCCGACCCCAAGGGCAACTTCCGGGGTCAGACCCGGCGGGTCTGACCCCAGCCCCTCGCCGTTGGGGTGCTTGCATGCGCTTTCAATGTGTCAGGTAACGCTTAACTTGACGGCATTAACATCCGGCCGCTAATGCCGAGACCCTTTCGCCTCCGGCGAACATTTCCGGAGCAGGGCGTGATCCATACCGATTCCCGTATTTCCAGGCCATCACCGTCGGGCTCGATCCCGGGCGGCAGCCGTGCCAGCGCTGCGGCCGTGGCAGCCTGACTCCGCAACACGATCGCCGGCACGCACATGGTCCTGTATCCCCGCACGCTGAAGTCGCGCATCGCCATCCTGGTGGGCGTGCTCGCGCTCGCGTCGGCGGTGCTGGCGTCGCTGGCTGTGCTGCATCCGATGCGCCAGCAAATGCGCGCCGTCGTCGGCAACCAGCAGGCGGCGCTTCTCGCGAGCACGGCGGCCGCGCTCGACCAGCAGATCAGCGACCGGCGCACCCTGCTGCGTGCCGTGGCGGAGAGTGCGGCCAGGGAGCGCGGGCTGCGGCCCGGCGACCTCCAGCCGCTGCTGGAACAGCATCCGGTGCTGCGCGACGAATTCGACAACGTCGTGGTGCTCGATGCGTCGGGAACGCTGATCGCCAACCTTGCCGACCGGCGCGCGACCGGTGACCGGGGCGCCGCGAAGTCCAGGACATTCCGGGAAACCATCGATACCCGCGAAGGCGTGATCTCGCGGCCCTATCGCAGCCCGTTTACGGGCAAGCCGACCATCGTCCTCCTCGAGCCGGTGATCGGCGCGGACGGTTCGGTCGCCTATGTCCTCGGCGGCGCCCTCAGCCTCGTCAACGCCCGCTTCATGGGGCAGTTCCTGGCATCCCGGCCCGGCACCTCGGCGTATTTCTTCCTGATCGACCAGCACGGCACCATCCTCTATCATCCCGACGCGTCGCGCGTGCTGCGCAACGTCTGGCGCGAGGAGGGTGGCATTACCGAGGTCACGCGCGAGGCCCTGGAAGGCTTCGAAGGGTGGACCGAGGGCGTCACCAAGGAAGGCCAGCGCGCGCTCATCGCCGCCACGCACCTGCGCCGTACCGGGTGGACGCTCACGGTCGTCTATCCAACGGCCGAAGCCTTCGCGCCGTTGCAGCAAGGCGAGGATGCGGCCTGGCTGTCGGCGGCCGCCGTCACGTTGCTGGCCGCGGCCGCCGGCCTGTGGCTGGTGTCCCGTTTCCTCCGGCCGCTCAGGCGCCTGCACCGGCAAGTCGACATGCTGGCCGCCGGTACGGCGGACATCGGCGTGCTGGATTCGGCGCGGGCAGACGAGATCGGCAGCCTCAGCCGGGCGTTCTTCGGCCTGTCGCAGCAGCGGCGTGCCGCCGAGGAGCGGCTTGCCCTGCTGAGCCGGACCGATGTGCTGACGGGATTGAACAACCGGCGCATGTTCGAGGCGGAGCTCCCCGCGGCGATTGCGCGCGCCCGCCGCCAGCATCAGGGGCTGGTGCTGGCGTTCCTCGATATCGACCGCTTCAAGGACATCAACGACACCTTCGGGCATGCCATCGGCGACCGGGTGCTGGGCGAGTTCGCCGACCGGCTGCGCAGGAGCGTCCGGGAAGTCGACACGATCGCGCGCCTGGCGGGCGACGAATTCGTCATCATCTTCGAGACCATCGACACGCAGGCGCGTATCGCGCCGATCGTGGACAAGCTGCTCGATGCCATCCGCGAGCCGTTCGCGTGCGGCGGCATGATGCTGGACGTGACGGCGACGGTCGGGGTGGCGTACAGCACCGGCAAGGTCGCGCCCGACAAGCTGCTCAAGATCGCCGACGATGCCCTGTACGAAGCCAAGGCCGCCGGCCGGAACACCTGGGCGCTGCGCCACGTGGATGTCGCCGCGGATCCGCTGAAGGATGCCGGGCCGCCGGCGACCTGACCATCAGGGCCGGGGCGCCGGCCTGCCGCACGGGAGCGGCGCGCGCGGGTGACGTAGCACTGCTATACAATCTGGTCCTCAAGACAACGATTGTGTTTTCACTCGCGATGGCGTTACCGATATGGCGATAGCAGTGCTCCCGGATCCGGGCTACGACGATGCGCGGCAGGGCGACGATGGCCTGTTCGACTACCCTGGTCCGATGGCCAGCCAGATGCGCGAGCTTGACTGGCGCGCCACGCCGCTGGGACCGGTGCACGCCTGGCCCGCCAGCCTGAAGACGGCGGTCAGGATCCTGCTGCAGTGCCAGCTGCCGATGTACATCGCCTGGGGCCGCGAATTCGTCCAGCTGTACAACGATGCCTACCTGCCGATCCTCGGCGCCAAGCATGTCGGCGCGCTGGGTGGTACCGCGCCCGGGACATGGCACGAGATCTGGCACGTCATCGGCCCGATGTGGGAAGAGGTATGGGATGGCAAATCGTTCGGCTTCGACGACTTCAAGCTCACCATCGACCGCTTCGGCTACCGCGAAGACTGCTACTTCAACTATTCGTACAGCGCCGTGCCGGACGACGCCGGCAACGTCGGTGGCGTCCTTGTCACGTTCACCGAGACCACCCAGAAAGTCCTGTCCCAGCGCCGCCAGGACTTCCTGCTGTCGACCGCGCAGCGCTTCCGCGAGCTGACCGACCCCTTCGACATCATGCGTGCCGCCAGCGAGCTGCTGGGAACGCACCTGGGCGTCGCGCGGGCCGGCTACGGCGAGATCGATGCGGCGGGCGAAACCGTCTCCGTCAAGGACGACTGGACCGCGCCCGGCATGGCCAGCCTGGCCGGCGAACAGCGGCCGCTGGCCAGTTTCGGCCCGGCGATCATCGACGTGCTTCGCCGCGGCGAGGTGCTGCGGCTCGACGATATCGCCGCGGATGCCCGCTCCGCGCCGTATGCGGCGGGCTATGCCAGCATCGGCACGCAGGCGCTGCTGGTGGTGCCGATCATCCGCGACGGGCGCTTCGCGGCCATCCTGTACCTGCACCAGCCGGCGCCGTGCCAGTGGCGCGAGGAAGACGCGGCACTCGCGCGTGACGTGGCCGACCAGACCTGGGAAGCCGTGGCGCGCGCCCGCGCGCAGCTGGACCTGCGCGAAAGCGAGGATCACTTCCGCCACACCGTCGCGCTCAATCCCGATGTGCAGTGGACCGCAGACGCGCAGGGTATCGTCGATCCCCTGCCGCCGCGCTGGCAGGAGTGGACCGGGCAGCAGGCCGGCGATGGCAACTGGATGCTGGCCGCGCATCCGGACGACCGGCCCAGGGCCGCGCATGCCTGGGCGCACGCCGTGCTGGCGGGGCAGCCGTTCGACGTGCAGGCGCGCATCCGCCTGGCCGATGGCCGCTATCACTGGATGCACGCGCGCGCCTTTCCGCGCCGCGACAGCGCGGGCAAGATCGTCAAGTGGTACGGCATCACGCAGGACATCCAGGCGTACCGGGATGCCATCGACGAGCAGGAACGGCATCGCCAGGATTTCCGCAAGCTGGCCGAGGCCATGCCCAACCACGCGTGGGTGATGGACGGCGCGGCGCGCCTGTCCTGGTGCAACAACGAGTTCGTGGCCTATGCGGGCATGGGCGAGGAGGCGCTGCACGGCACCGGCTGGACCGCCATCGTGCATCCGGACGACCTTGGCCAGGCGCTGGACGCCTGGCGCGAGTGCACGGCCACCGGCGCCGCCTACGACAACGAACTGCGCCTGCGCCATGGCGGCAGCGGCGCCTACCGCTGGTTCATCGCCCGCGCCTTGCCCGCGCACGATCCGGTGACGGGCGAGCTGCGCTGGATCGGCACCAGCACCGATGTGCACGCGCAAAAGTCCCTGGCCGATTCGCTCGCCACCATCAACCATGGGCTGGAAGAAGAAGTGGCGCGCCGCACGGCCGACCGCGACCGCATGTGGCGCCTGTCCACGGATGTGATGCTGGTGGCCCGCTTCGATGCGTCCATCGTCGCCGTCAATCCGGCGTGGACGGAGCTGCTCGGCTGGACCGAACAGGACCTGCTGGGCCAGCGCTTCCTCGACCTCGTGCATCCGGACGACGTGGCGGCAACCCTGGCGGAGGCCGGCCGCCTCGCCGGCGGCATCAAGACCATGCGCTTTGAAAACCGCTACCGGCATCGCGATGGATCGTACCGCTGGCTATCCTGGACCGCGGTGCCGGACGAGTCGTTCATCCATGCGGTGGCGCGCGACGTCACCCAGGAAAAGGAGCAGCGCCTGGCCCTGCAGCACGCCGAGATGGCGCTCCGGCAGGCGCAGAAGCTGGAGTCGATCGGCAAGCTGACGGGCGGCGTGGCGCACGATTTCAACAATATCCTGCAGGTGCTGCAGGGCAGCCTGCAACTGCTGCAGGGGCATGTCCGCGGCAACGAGGCGGCCGGCCAGCGCATCGCCACGGCGCTGCGCGCGGTGGAGCGGGGCGGGCGGCTGTCCGCGCAGCTGCTGGCGTTCGCGCGGCGCCAGCCGCTGCAGCCCGCCGTCCTCGATCCCCGCCTGGTCCTGGAAAGCATGGACGAACTGCTGCGCCGGGCGGTGGGCGACGAGATCGCGTTCCAGGTGGTGTGCGGCGCGGCGCCATGGCCGGTATCGGTCGACAAGGATCAGCTGGAAAACGTGCTGCTGAACCTCGTCATCAATGCGCGCGATGCCATGCCCGGTGGCGGCACGCTGACCGTGGAAATCGCCAACGTGGCGCGGGTCGACGGCGACCTGGCCAGCCACGCCGGGTCGATCGCCGGCGAGCACGTCATGTTCGCGGTGGTGGACACGGGCACCGGCATGACGCGCGAAGTCCTCGAGCAGGCCTGCGAGCCGTTCTTCACCACCAAGCCGGTGGGCGAGGGCACCGGCCTGGGGCTGAGCATGGCCTACGGCTTCGTGCAGCAGAGCGGTGGCCATTTCCGCATTGCCAGCGAGCCGGGCAAGGGCACGGCCGTGCGCCTGTATTTCCCGCGCTGCACGGAGGCCGGCGCGCCCGTGTCGCCGGCAGCGCCGCCGCGCTGCGAAGGGGGCAGCGAGACCATCCTGGTGGTCGAGGACGATCCCGACGTGCAGGCTACCGTGGTGGGCATCCTGAAGGACCTCGGCTATCACGTGGTGTGCGCAAGCTGCGCCGAGGCCGGGCTGGAACTCATCCGGAGCGGCACGCCAGTCGACCTGCTGTTCACCGACGTCATCATGCCCGGCGCGATGCGCAGTCCCGAGATGGTCCGCCATGCCAGGGCGCTCCTGCCGGGGCTGGCCGTGCTGTACACCTCGGGGTATGCGCAGGACGCCATCGTCCACGACGGGCGGCTCGACCCGGGCGTGCAGCTGCTCTCGAAGCCGTACAGCCGGGAGCAGCTGGCCGGCCGCATCCGCCGGATGCTGGGCAACGGCAACACGGGCCGCTGATCCGGCGCGCGGGCGCAGGAGCGCCGGCCCGGCGCCAATCGGGCGCGACTTGTGTTGCGATTACATTACCATTGCATGCTTGCAGCATAAAAGGATGTCCGTCGGCGCTTCGCCAGGCAAGGCGCGGCGCCACGGACGATGCCACGACAATCAACCGGACCGGCATGTGCGCGGAGGCTCGCCGGTCATTGCGGGAGCATGCCCATGAAACACACCCAGACTCCGCCGCCGGATCGATCCGAGATCGATATCGACAGCATCGTGCCGGCCGATTTCCCCGTGCCGGACGACGTGCTCGACATGATCGACGATGCGGTAGCGGCGCCCGATGCCGCGTTCGACGAACACGCCATCGCGCTGCAGTATTGCGGCACCGCCTATCACGCCCGTTTCGCCACCTGCCAGGCCCTGGCGCAGCAGCTCTGCGCGCTCATCAGGGAACGCGGCGAAGCCTTCCCCTCGCAGGCGGAACAACGCCACGTGCTGGTCCGCTACCGGAGCGCGCTGGCGCTTTCCGGCTGGACGTCGCTCGAGGAAGCCTACTGGGTAACGCACCGGATGGCGCTCTGGCTCGGCTGGCACGGCGCCGTGGCGCGCACGCGCGGGCCGGTGCACTGACGCGGCGGTTGGACTGGGCGATTGGACTGGGCGATTGGACTGGGCGGGTTGACTGATTTCCCGCGCCCGGCCGTCAGCCCACCGGCCTTGCGGTGCGCAGCGTGATCAGCGTGATATCGGAAGGCCTGCCCAGCCGGATCGGGAAGCCCGGCCACAGCCCGGCGCCATTGCTCACATAGAGCATCCCCCGCCCGACCGCATAGCGCCCGGACACAAAACCCTTGTTGAAGCGCGCGATGATCCAGTCCAGGCCGACGGCGTGCCCTCCATGGGTGTGGCCGGACAGTTGCAGGTCGACGCCCAGCGGCTGGTTGTGCAGCACGTTGGCCGGCCGGTGATCGAGCAGCACGACGGGCAGGCCGGCCGGCTTGCCCGCCAGCGCGGCGGCGGTGTCGGGAATGCGCTGCCCGTGGCGGGCGGCCATCTGGTCGGGAACGCCGGCCAGCACGAAGCCCTGGCGGATCACCACGTGGCGGTTCTCCAGCATGTCGATGCCGAGTTCGTCGAACTTGCGCATCCACGCCACGTAGTCGGCATAGTATTCGTGGTTGCCCGCCACGGCGAACACGCCGTCCCTGGCCGACAGACCGGCCAATGGCGCCACATCGGCGGCGCGCGCCGCGGGCGTGCCGTCGACCAGGTCGCCCGAGATGACGATCAGGTCCGCCGCCGCGGCGTTGGTGGCCGCGACCGTCGCCGCGGCCCAGGGAGCCTGCAGCAGGCGGCTCAGGTGCAGGTCGGTCAGGTGCGCGACCTGGTAACCGTCGAGCTCCGCCGGCAGGCCAGGCAGCGCGACTTCCAGTTGCTTGACGGCCGGAACCTTGATGGCCTGCGCCACGCCGATGCCGGCCAGGACCAGGCTGGCGGCCAGGAACACATGGGGCGCCGCCCGGTTGCCCAGGATGGCCCGCCCGGCCGCGCGCGACGGCAGCCACGCGGCCAGGCCGGCCAGGTCGCGGAGCAGGAGCAGCACCGCCGTCGTGGCCAGCGTGCCATACGCCACGCTCACGCCGATCAGCGCGGCCCGGGGGATTTCCGGCGACGCGATGGTGCCGCCGAACACGCGGGCGACCAGCCAGTGATGTTCGATCAGCGCCATGAGCAGGGCCGCCAGCGCGGCCTTGCCGGGCACGCCGAGGCGCAAGGTCCAGACGTACCGCCAGATCAGGTACGCGCCGAGGACGAGGTTTACGATGGGCAGCACAGGAAAATCCTTGGAGTCGTTCGATGACCCTGCACCGTCGTGGGCAAGGCCGTTCGTGATGAGTGCAAAACGCGGGCGACAGCGTAGCACGGATGGGCTTTTCATGGCTGAGCACTGCATCCGCCGGGCCGGCGAGGGCAACCGGCCGGGCGCCTGCGCCATGCGTGGCCAGGGACTGACCAGGGTGCCAGGCGACAATGCGTCCGTGCGATGCGTCCGTACGGGCGCCAATGCGGTACCCTGTTGTTTACTTTCAGTTGCATTCCCTGGTGACAGCGTCTCACCGCTGCGCTGGCCAGGTGAATGACCGGTCCCTCATAACGTGCGCACGCCTCGCCAAGCCGGCATGGCCATCGTTTTCCCGCTCGTCCGCGTGCTGCTGGCGATCGGCCTCTGCCTGCCCGCGGCGGCCGTCGCCGCGCCCCTGCGCGTGGTCCTGGAACGGAACTACCCGCCGTTTGCCTTCCGCAATGCCGACGGCAAGCTGGAAGGCTATTCGGTCGACCTGTGGCGCCTGTGGGAGCAGCAGACCGGCGTGAAGGTGGAACTGTATCCGGTCGACTGGCCGGATGTCCAACGTCTGCTGCGCGAAGGCCGGGTCGACGTGGCCGACACCATTTTCCACACCGAAGGGCGCACCGCGTACCTGGATTTCTCCGCGCCCTATGCGGACGTGACGACGTCGATCTATGCGCACCGGGCCATCACCGGCATCCATGATTTCGCCAGCCTGAAAGGATTCGCGGTCACGGTGCAGGTCGACGATGCCTGCGTGGAGCGGCTGCAACGCCGCCGCGTCGACGTCCGGACCATGTCGTACCAGGCGCTGCTTGCCGGGCTTGCCGATCGCAGCGTCAAGCTGCTGTGCATGGACGACAACGCGGCCAACTATGATTTCTTCCGGCTCGGCGTGCATGACGACTACATGAAGACGGTCGAAGTCGCGCAAACGCAGGTGCGCCGGGCGGTCAGGAAGGGCGACGCGGCCACGCTGGCGCTGGTCGAAGGCGGCATGGCCCGCATCAGTCCCGACGACATCGCCGCCCTGCACGATAAATGGATGGGACGCCCGCTGGGCTTCGCCAGCTACGGGCGCCCGCTGTTGCAGGCGCTGGCCGTGCTGGGCGGGCTGGTCCTGCTGCTGGGGGGCTGGCTGGTGTCCGTGCGCAGGGCGGTGCGCAACCGTACTGGTGAGCTTGAGTACGAGAAGGCGCAATTGCGCACGCTGATCGAGAGCAGCACGGACCTGATCTGGCTGAAGGACGCCGCGGGCATCTACCAGGCCTGCAACCACCAGCTGACGGCACTGCTGGACCGGCCGAGGGAAGAGATCATCGGCAAGGACGATGTCGCGCTGTTCGGCGCGCTGGCGGGCGAGCGCTTCCGGCAAGACGATCTCGCCGCGCTGCTGGCCGGCCGCGCGCTCACGGGGGAAGATCACGTGGCGGTGCCGGGCCAGGCCGCCGAGCGTGTGTTTGAAACCATCAAGACCCCGATCCGGAACGCCGACGGCACGGTGCTCGGCGTGCTGGGCGTGGCGCGCGACATCACCGAGCGCCGCGAGCGCGAACGCCTGCTGTTCGAGCAGGACAGGCTGCTGCAGGAAATGAGCGCGCTGGCCCGCATCGGCGCGTGGGAGCTCGACCCGGCCGACGGACAATTGCGCTGGACCGACGAGGTGGCGCGCATCTGCCAGGCCGTGACGGCCCGGCCGCTGACGCTGGAACTCTTCCTGGGCTGCTGCAAGGTGAGCGACCGGAAAGTGGCCGAGCAGGCCTGCGCGGCGGCCATCGCGCGCGGCGAGCCGTTCGACCTGGAACTGGAGTTCGAGACGCCGGGGCCGCGCACCTGGGTGCGCATGCAGTGCAGTCCCGTGCTCGACGGCGACCGGGTGGTCAAACTGCGCGGCACGGTGCAGGACGTGACCGAGCGCCGCGCGCTGGAAGAGTCGATGCGCATGGCGAACCTGATCTACCAGACCAGCCCGGAAGCCATCGTGGTCACCGATGCCGACAACCGCATCGTCGACGTCAATCCCGCGTTCACGGCACAAACCGGCATGTCGCTGGCCGCGGCCCGTGGCACGCGCCCGCGCCTGTTCGAGTCGGCCATGCACGACAGCGGCTTCTATGCGCACCTGTGGCAGCACCTGGTGGCCGACGGCCAGTGGCAGGGCGAAGTGCTGGACCGCGAGGCCGACGGCACCGAGAGCACCAAGTGTGTCGATATCCGCGTGATCCGCCAGCCGGACGGCGGCATCTTCCGCCATGTGATCCAGTTCCACGACATCAGCGCGCAAAAACAGAAGGACGAGCTGATCTGGCGCCAGACCAACTTCGACGCGCTGACCGGGCTGCCGAACCGCCGGCTGTTCCTCGACCGTCTCGAACAGGATATCCGCAAGGCGCACGGCGCCGACGAGGCGCTGGCCGTGCTGCAGCTCGATTTCGACCGCTTCCGCGACATCAACGACAGCTTCGGCGCCGCCCAGGGCGACCGGGCGCTGATCGAGCTGACCGGGCGCATCGCCGGCTGCCTGCCCGAAGATGCCACGATGGGGCGCCTCGGGGGCGACGCGTTCGCGCTCGTGATCCACGAAGTCGAGGGGCAACTGCACCCGGAGCCGCTGGCCCAGGCCGTGATCGACGCTGTCGCCGCGCCGCTGCCCCTCGATCCGGACGGCGTGGCTTACGCGTCCGCCAGCGTCGGCATCAGCGTCTATCCGGAGAACGGCAGCGACGCCATCCAGCTCGTCAGGCATGCCGAGCACGCGGTACGGCTGTCCAAGGAAGCCGGGCGCGGGCAATTCCAGTATTTCATGCCGGAGTTGCACGAGCGGGCGCATGTGAAGTTCTTGCTGACCAACGACTTGCGCGAGGCATTGGCCCGCCATGAGCTGGCCGTGCACTACCAGCCCATCGTCGAAGTCGCCACGGGCCATATCCGCAAGGCCGAGACGCTGCTGCGCTGGCGCCATCCGGAACGCGGCATGGTCAGCCCGGCGCTGTTTATCCCGCTGGCGGAAGAGGCGGGGCTGATCCGGGAGATCAGCGAGTGGGTGGTGGAGGAAGCCATCGCCAGCGTGTTGCGGTGGAACCGGATGTACGGCCGCGTGATCGAACTGAGCGTCAACATTTCCGCATCGCAATTCGAGCAGCGAGGCCCCCTGTCCTGGCTCGACCGCGTGGTCCAGGCGAACCTGCCCCACCACAGCATTACCGTGGAAATCACCGAAGGGGTGCTGGTCCACGATGCGGAGCAGGTGAACCGGTGCCTCGGCACGCTGCATGCCGCGGGGGCCAAGGTGTCGATCGACGACTTCGGCACCGGCTTTTCGGCGCTGTCCTACCTGAAGCGCTTCGAGATCGATTACCTGAAGATCGACAAGTCGTTCATCGACAACCTGCCCGGCGACAGCGGCGACAAGGCGCTCACCGAAGCCATCGTCGACCTGGCGCACCGGCTCGGCATCGAGGCCATTGCCGAAGGCGTCGAGACGGGCGCGCAGCGCGATGCCCTGGCCGCCATCGGCTGCGACTACATCCAGGGCTATTTCTACTCGAAGGCGGTAACCCGCGAAGTCTTCGAGCGGCTGCTGGAAGGGCAGATGGCGCACTGAGGCTGGTGCCGTCCATCCCGGCAAGCTAGTGGACGCGGCCGGCCGTCGAGTGACATGAAAGCATGCCGAGTGCCACTCGCTTCGGGCGCGCTGGCATCCCATCAGCGCGTGCTTACCCCAAGTGCAGAGTCCGGGGTCAGACCCGCCGGGTCTGACCCCAGCCGTTCGCCGTTGGGGTGTATGCATGCGCTTTCAATGTGTCGGGTAATGCTTAACTTGACGGCGTCACCCACGGCGCAGGCTCAGGCGCGGCCATGCCAAGAACACCCCCTGTCATTCTTGCCAAAACACCCATATAATTGAATGATAATGAGAACGATTTGCGTTTAATTGGGATTGCACGCATGGTTCACGATTCAACAGTGTCACATTCCGTCGCACGGGTGGCCCCGTGACCGCCGCCGTCATCGGCTTCATGCTGCTCTGCGCGGGCACGCTGGCCATCTACCTCGCGTCGCCGCACCAGAGCTGGCTTGCCCGGCCCTTGCCGGCCCGCCCGGCGCGCGTGGCGGGATCGCTGGCGCTGCTGGCGGCCCTGGCGGCCATGCTGCAGGCCTGGCGCCCGCTGGCTGCCGTGTTCCTGTTCTGCACATGGACCATGCTGCTGTTTGTCGCGTGGCCGTACCTGGGCGCCTGGCGGCGCGCGCGGCCATGAGCGCGCGCGAGCGGACGCCCGCCACGTGGTGGGCGCAGACCCTGGCCGGCATCGCCTGCGGCTTCGTGCTGGCGCTGCTGGCCAGCGCGCTGTTCGTGCGGCTGGGTCAGTCCATCGCGCCGCCGACGCGCACCCAGCTGGCGATGTGGCTGATGCCGCCGGTATGGCTCGGCGTGGCCGGCGGCGTGTATTTCTTCCCCACCGGCCGGCATGCGTGGGCCTGGCTCGGCGGCGCGTCGCTGCTGGGCATCCTGCTGTACTCTCTGACCCGACCGTGACGCCATGCGCAGTGAACTGATCCGCACCTACAAATCCCTGCATACCTGGACCGGCATCGTGGCCGGCATGGCGCTGTTCATCGCCTTCTATGCCGGCGCGCTGACGGTCTTCAAGGAGCCGCTGTCGCGCTGGGCCACGCCGCCGGGCGCCCATGGAGCAACCGTGCCGCTGGGGGACGCGCCGGCGCTGATCGCCGCCACGCTGGCGGTACGGCCGGCCATCGCGGACCGCTTCCGGCTCGACCTGGTCGCCGAAGGCAACGGGGCCGGCGGCATGCGCCTGAGCTGGGATGAATCCGACGGCAGCGAGGACGACCACGACCGCGGCAACGACCGCCATTTCAGCGCCACGCTGGCACCCGACGGCAGTGTCCGGGTAGCGGAACAGCGGCCGGCAAAGCTGGCCGAATTCCTCGACGTACTGCACCGCGTGGTCGGCCTGCCGTACGACACCGATCCGAACCGCTGGGTGATGGGCGTGGTGGCCGCGCTGTATGCGCTGGCGCTGATCTCCGGCGTGGTAGTGCTGCTGCCCACCCTGGCCAAGGATTTCTTTGCGCTGCGGCTGGGCCGCAACCTGAAGCGCATGTGGCTCGATGCGCACAACGTGATCGGCATCGTCAGCTTGCCGTTCCACGTGATCATGGCGCTCACGGCCACCGTGTTTGCTTTCCACGACGGGCTGTATGCCGCGCAGGATGCTGCCCTGTACGACGGCAAGATCGACGCGCTGTGGCGCGCGGGCACACCGAAGCCGCCGCGCGTGGCGCCGGATCCGGCCAGTCTGCTGGCGCCCGCGGAACTGGTGGCGCGCGCCCGTGCCGCGGCACCCGGCTTCGAGCCCGTCGCGCTGCACTATGCGCGGGTCGGCAAGTCCGGCGCGAACGTGCGCGTGTGGGGGCGCGCGCCCACCGATATCGCCCGCACGCCGGAGGGCGGTTTCATCCTGATGGACCCGTACACGGGCAAAATCGGCGGCACCGACTACACCCCTGGGCTGCAACCGGGATCGGCGGCCACGCTGACCAGTTTCTTCGCGCTGCACTTCGCCAGCTTCGGCGGGCCATCGGTGGCGTGGGCGTATTTCGTACTGGGCCTGGCCGGCGCCTTCCTGTTCTACACGGGGAACCTGCTGTGGGTCGAAAGCCGGCGGCGCAGCGAGCGGGCCGGCCATGGCCCCGTCGAGCAGCGCCGCGCCACCCGGTGGATGGCGGCGGCCACGGTCGGCGTCTGCCTGGGCTGCATCTGCGCCGTGTCGCTGGCGATCGCCGCGGCCAAGGGCTTGCATGGCGTCGTCGCCGATCCGGGCGAATGGCACCGCTTGGTCTACTACACGGTGTTCCTGGGCGCGGTGGCATGGTCGTTCGTGGCGGGCGCGGCGCGCGCCGGTGTGCACCTGCTTTGGGGCGCCGCCATCGCCACTGCGCTCATCCCCGCGCTGTCGCTGGCCGCCTGGCTCGTACCGGGAACCTGGTGGGTGTCCGCCGACACGGCAACGCTGGCCGTCGACCTGGTGGCCGGTGCCGGCGCGCTGGCGTTCGCGGCGATGGCGCGGCGTACCGGCCGCAGGGTTGCGGCGGGCCGCAGCGACAGCGTCTGGGCAGCGTCCCGGCCCGGGATGGCCGCCTGACGGCCATCTTTTCGTTCGCCTACCGGTACCGGATGGTCCAGCTGACCACCAGCGGTTCGCGCATGGCGAAGGCGCCGCTGCGGCACCGCACCACCGATTTCATCGGGCCGTACGGGGCGCGGTACAGCGCGCTGTCGCCCGCCGGCTGCACGGTGCAGTTAGCGGGGCCGCGCACTTCGAAGGCATGCACGGCGCCCTCCTTGAAGCGCACCGTGCCGCCTTCCTGCGCGGCGCCGGCCGAAAACGACGCGAACTCCAGGCTGAGATCGGCCACGTCGAGCGGTGCCGCCGGGATGAAGCGGTCGGTACGGGTGATCGCACCGGGCTGCAGCGTGTATTCGGTTTCGACGCGGAGGCGGGCATCCTTCTGCGGCAGGTTCTTGCCGAGGCGGGTCAGCTCGTCCTGCCGGTACGTCACGGCATGGCCGGCGCCCCGCGCGCTGCTCTGGATATCCTTCATGAACGCTGTGGCCATCAGCTCGCTGCCGTCCGCCAGCGTGAACTTGGGCAGCAGTTGCGGATGCGCGTAGCCGCTGTCGGCGATACCGGCCACGACATTGTCGGCGAAGGGCAGGGGATAATACGGGCTGTTGGCATGCTGGCCCTGGCCGCCATTGATCAGCGACAGGCTGAAGACATGCCCGCTGTCGCGCCAGATGGCCAGTGCGCGGTCGTACTCGCCGCGCGCGAAACGGGTGAGGCTGAACTTCGGGCGCGTGCGCTCGAGCCATTCCGCGAGATCCTTGCGCGGCGCCACGCCCTTCATGCCGGCGCGGTCCCACATCTCGCTGGTGGCGATCAGCTGGTGCAGCAGCGAGAAGTTTTCGCCCAGGATGCGGTGCTTGCCGCGGTACGTGTCGGTGCGCCGCCCCTGGTTCCACAGGTCGACGGAGCCGATGCCCGGGTCGTACCAGAAATCCATGTAGCGCCCGGCGATGCGTGACGAGTAGGCATAGGCGTACTCCTTTTCCTCGGGGCTCAGGACGCCAAGGTAGGCCGCGGTGGACAGGATCTCCAGCATGGCGGTCTCGCCATAGGGCCCCAGGCTGCGGCCCATGGTGAAGCCGCTGCCGTTCGCGGTGGCGCTGTTCAGGGCCACCTCGGCCGACTTGCGCAGCAGCGCCTTCAGTTCCGGCGTCACCGTCATGCCCGTTTCGATGAAGCGTTCGCAGATCTCGGCGCTCAGGAGGATGCTGTAGCGGTCGAAGCGGCCCTGGCCGTCGGTCTCGTCGCTGAAGCCATACTCGCCGGAGTAGGCGGCATAGTGCCTGAGCATCTTGTCGAGCAGGACGTCGCTGGCGCCCTGGTCTTCCCAGCCCATCAGCATGCGCAGGCGGGCGATGCTGAAGGCCACCCCGTAGTAATTGGTCGGCAGGTCGATCAGCTCGAAGCCGGGCTGGCGGACGAAGGTGCGCCAGTCGAGGCGCTCGCGCAGTTTCGCCAGCGTGGCGGGGCGCACGGCGCGCTCCAGCAGGCCGGCCTGCTTCAGGCGGTACAGCGCGCCGATGTAGTAGTAGATGCCCCAGGTCTCGTTTTCCATGCCGATCGTCAGGTCGGCCAGTCCTGCATAGTCGCGCAGCATGCCGGGCAGGCGCGGATCGGCTGGGTCGAGGTGGACCAGCAGGTCGGCCAGGCCGGTGGCGATCTTGCCGGGCAAGAACTTGTCCTTGCTTTTCAGGGCCGCCTGGCCATCGATGGTGATGCTCTCCCGTTCCTTGACCAGTTTCTGGAACAGCGTTTCAAGTTGCGGGTAGGCCTTCGCGACGCTGTGCTGCAGCGGTTGCTGGGCGAAGGCGGGCGCGGCGAGCAGGCTCGCGGCGGCCAGCAGGGGGAAAGCAAGGCGCATCGTGTCTCCATTTTGTTAAACGTTTTCTAAAAATATAGGGTATCGGGCTGCCAAAGTAAATACGTCTGCTACCAGTGCCGCTGGATAGGCCCACCCCAAGTGCAAATGCCGGGGTCAGACCCGCCGGGTCTGACTCCAGCCTTTCGCCGCTGGGGTGAACGCATGCGCATAGGATGTGCTGGCTTTTACGCCGCGGGGTAGTGCATTGGCTACTTGACACCATTGACCCGCTACACGCTTCAGTTATACTCGGCGGAATTAAGTTAAACGTTTTCCCTCACCACGGAGCCAACCCATGAGCCACGAACCCTCCCCGAAACCCTTCCAACGCCTGCTGCTGACCGGTGCCGGCGGCGGCCTCGGCACCCTGCTGCGCGAGCGCATCAAGCCGTGGGCGGAGGTGATCCGCGTCAGCGACGTGCGCGATATCCCCGCCGCGCAGGCCGGCGAGGAAGTCGTGCGCTGCGACCTGGCCGACCGCGACGCCGTGCTGGCGCTGCTCGACGGCGTGGACGCCGTGCTTCACTTCGGCGGCGTGTCCGTGGAAGAAGAGGCCAGCAAGATCGTGCAGGCCAATATCGTCGGCCTGCACAACCTGTACGAAGCGGTCCACAAGCAGGGCATCAAGCGCGTCATCTACGCCAGCTCCAGCCACGTGGTCGGCTTCTATCCCACCACCGAGGTGGTCGACGCCAGCGCGCCGCTGCGCCCCGACTGCCTGTATGGCGTGTCGAAGTGCTTCGGCGAAGCCCTGTCGCGCTACTACTACGACCGTTTCGGCATCGAGACCGTCTGCCTGCGCATCGGCTCCTCGTTCGAGGAACCGCGCAACGCGCGCATGATGGTCACCTTCCTGGCCCACGACGACCTGGTGGAGCTGGTGCGCTGCGCGCTGTTCACGCCCCGCGTCGGCCACACGATCACGTTCGGCGTGTCCGACAACACCGTGCGCTGGTGGGACAACCGGCAGGCCGCGCACCTGGGATTCGTGCCGAAGCACAGCTCGCGGCCCTATGCCGAACGCTTCCCGCAAGCCGGCGCCTGGCCGCCGGCGGACGACATCGCCGCCACGTTCCAGGGCGGCCCGTTCGTGCTGGCCGGGCCGATCTACAAGGATTGACCCCGCCGCGGTGACGTCGCTGCATTGACGTCCCGCTTTGCGGCGCCCTCCTTGCGGGACGGCGCCGCGGCCGCGGAGCGAAACGGTCAGAACTTCACATCCAGCTTGGCGCTGAAGTAGCGGAACACATCGCGCGGCGGCACCCAGCTGTCGACCGTGATGTTCGGCGACGTGGACGTCGGCCCGGCCCGGAAGCTCGGCCCGCTGGCGTTCGCGTTGGGGATGTAGAACCGGTCGAACAGGTTGTTGACGCGGAAGCTCAGGCGCCAGCGGTCGCCCGCTTCGCGGATGCCGAAGCCCAGGTCGGCGATCGTGTAGCCGGCGTTGACCGACCGCGGATCGTTGTTGATGTTGGTCTGGTAATCCCCCTGGTAGCGCACATTGCCGTTGACGAAGGCGCGAAACGGCAGCGACGTGAAGCGCATGTCGTAGTTGCTGCCGATATTGACCTTGATCTTCGGCGTGCCCGGGAACACGCCGCCGGACAGGTCCTGGATGCCGGTGGTGGCGCCGGCGCGGATCGGGAAGCACTGGCGGTTCCAGCCGCCCAGCGAACCGCCTTCGCCCAGCCCCGTGCCGCCGATCGCGGGATTGGTGTTGTCCTGGTAGCAGGGGCCGTTCTTCCAGTCGACGATGCTGGGCCGCGTGTAGGCCAGCGCGGCGTTGACCGACCAGTTCGCCGACAGCAGCATGTTGGCGTCGAGCTCGAAACCCTTGGTGCGGATTTTCGGGATCGAGTGGAGCTGGGTGTAGATGGTCGGGTCGTCCGGCAGCACGAACGAGGTGTTCTGCTGGTAGTGCTCGAAGTCGGTCTTGTAGACCGTCGCGGCGATCGACAGGCGGTTGTTGAACAGGTTGGCCTTCGCGCCCAGCTCGTAGGTGCGGCTGGTTTCCGGATCCACCGGGAAGGCGGCCGATGCGCGCAGGCCGCTGGTCACATCGTAGGCCTTGCCCTTGTGGCCGGTGGCCGTCATCGCGTACACCATCCAGTCGGCGTTGAGCTGCTTCTGGAGGCTCAGCTTGCCGGTGGTGGCCCAGTCCTCGTTGCCGCTGCTGCTGAACACGTCCACGCCCACCGGGCCGGGCACGAAGGTGGAACGGTCCAGCTGGTCGGTGTAGAAGCTGCGCTCGTAGTTGAAGCCGGATTCCTCGAGGTTGCGGCGCACGCCGGCGACCAGGGTCCAGGTGGGCGCGAAGTCCCAGGTGCCCTGGCCGAACACGGCCTTGTTCACGTTGTAGATGTCGGTGTAGTAGTTGGTGGGGCTCGATGGCGAGTTGGCCGCGCAGCGTACCGGCGCCACGCAGAAGCCGCGGATGAAGTGGCGGTCGATCTCGTTGCGGGCCCACCACAGGCCGGCCACGTAGCGCAGGGCGCCGCCGTCCGGCGAGACGAGGCGCAATTCCTGGGTCTTCGAGCGGATGTCGTAGGAGCCGAACTGGCTGTTGCCGACGGTGAAGCGGGTCTCGCCGGGGCGGGCGATGGTCGGCACGTCCGTGAAGTCCTGGTCGCGCGAGTCGTTCGCCTTGTAGCGCTGCCAGGACGAGATCGACATCAGCACCGCGTCGCTGGGTAGGGTGTACGACAGCTTCAGGCCCGTTCCGGTGGTGCGGGAACTGATCCCGGTGGGGAAGTCGCGCCGCACCGACCGGTTGTCCGGATTGGTGGGATCGATGCCGGCCAGGACCAGCGTGGCCGGCAATTGCGGATTGCCGTTCATGTAGGCGGTGGACAGGTCGACCGGCACGCGCGCCAGGTCGCCGTTGGCGGCCGAGCCGGTGGTGCGGTAGAACGCGTTCACGGCGGTGACGCCGCGCGTGTTCGACTGCTCGTTATATTGCGGCATGAAGTCGATGTCCAGGTTCGGAATCGGCGTCCACGTGAACTTCGCCATCATGGTCTTGCCGGACGATCCATTGACCTTCTCGCCGGTGGTCAGGTTGGTGAAGTTGCCCGGCATGTCGCTCTTGTTGACGGCGATGCGCATGCCGAAGGTGTCCGTCATCCGCCCGCCCACCGAAGCGGCCAGGCGCCATTCGTGGTCGTTGGTGTAGTAGGCGCTGCCCCGGTACACGACCGGCCCGCTGATCGGCTTGGTGACGATGTTGATCGCGCCGGCCACGGCCGACTTGCCGAAGAGGGTGCTCTGCGGGCCTTTCAGCACTTCCACGCGCGACACGTCGGCCAGGTCGCGGAAGGCCTGGAACTGCACGGCGATGGGGATATCGTCGATGATCACCGAGACGTCCGATTCCACGCCGATGCCGACCGACACAGTGCCGATGCCGCGCATGAACAGCGCGTTGTTGGCGGCGGTGGTGCCGGAAGCCTGGGTCAGCGATGGCGTGAGCGCGACGACATCTTCGATCTCGCGCACGTTATTGCGCTGCAGGGTTTCCTCCGACAGCACGGAAATGGCCATCGGCACGCTCTCGAGTTTTTCAACGCGCTTGTTGGCCGTGACGACCACCGACTGCAGCCGGTTCGGATCGGGCTGGGCTTCGGTTTCCGTGGCCAGCCTGGCTTGCGATGCCTGTGCGGTTTGCGTGGCTGGTGCAGCCTGCGTGGCGTCCCTGGCTTCCTGGGCCAGTGCGGGCGACGCCCACTGCGCGACGGCGAGCGCGACTACCGCGGCCACGCGCTTGCGCGCCGGCAGGGTTCGGGCTGCGGCCGGGCCTTCTCCTGCGGTGCGGGCACCCTCTGGTTCCATGGCCATGCCGGCCCCTGCGATTTCGCTCTTGTTCAATCTGGTCTCCTCCAATTGTTCAAAAAACAGCCGGGCCCGGGTAGCGGCCGCCGCGGTCCATCCCGCGGCGCCGATCCCGATGCTCCGGCCCCTTGTTTCAGCTGCCGCCCGGCGCCGCCTTCAGGCGCAGCAATGCTTCGAGAAAGTAGTGGCCGGCTTAGTCGAGCGGGATGCTGGGTTCCTGGGCCGCCGGGTTGTGGCGGGTGGCATGCTCGAGGACGAAACCGCCGTGTCCTCCGCGCTCGAGGGGAGTCATGAGGGAAGGGGATGAGGGGTGCAAGATGATTGTCTCCTGATATATTAGTTACGTCGATCGTAGGCAGGAGAAAGCACGAAGTCAATATAATAAGGAAAACGATTAACTTCGACTTGCAAAAGTGTTGCGGCTTTTGTTCAGGGGCTGGGGAAAGAATATGAGCCTGCCCGCACT
This sequence comes from Pseudoduganella albidiflava, assembly GCF_004322755.1. Lineage (NCBI taxonomy): Bacteria > Pseudomonadati > Pseudomonadota > Betaproteobacteria > Burkholderiales > Oxalobacteraceae > Pseudoduganella > Pseudoduganella albidiflava. Next base: position 4,161,059 of record NZ_CP036401.1, on the reverse strand, counting down.
AGCGTTCTTGCGACAGGTTGAGAAAACGTTTGCGCTGGTATCGTGGCCTGCCACGACCGGCTGCCACTACCCCCAACGGCGAACTGCTGGGGTCAGACCCGCCGGGTCTGACCCCGGAATCTGCACTTGGGGTGGGCTTATCTAAGCGGCATAAGGAGTAGACCCGTGTCTACCCCAGCCCTTCGCCGTCGGGGAAAATGCGTGCTCTTTTGACGCTTGACCGGACGGCGCTACAACCAAGGCCCGTCACCGCGCCCGGCGGCAAAGCGCCAGCCCAAGCACGCCGATGCCCAGCATCAGCCACGATGCCGGTTCGGGCACCAGCGAGATCGCGCCGGGGCCGCTGATGGTGATGCTGTAGGCACCGAAGTCGGCGCTGTCGAACCCGGCCATGACGAGGATGTACTCCTGCCCGGCATTCAGGTCCGTCGCGAAGCCGGAAGAAAAGGTCGTGGTCAGGTCGTCATCGGCACGCAGTCCGCCCGTAAGCGGGGTGGCGGGGTCGAAGGCCTGGTAGAGAAACAGGAAGGTATCGAAGTTCCCGGTGCCATAGATCGCATACTCTTCGGTCTCCGCGACAGTGAATTCGATGATGTCGTAGTGCGAACCGGTGCCGTTCGTCGACAGGGCGGAGAAATCGGCAAGCGGGCGGTCGAAAGCCGGGCTGCCGGTGGTATCGCCGGTGACGGTCACGATATCGGCACGGGCCGATTGGGCCAGTCCGGCAAGGAGGAAGATAATCGCTAGAGCGGGGCGGAACAGTGCGGATGGTTTCATGGCGTGCTCTCCGTGGATGGTGGGTTGCCTGACGATAGGCAGACCAAGTATCACGCCGCGATGGCGACTGGAGGTTGTCGCGCGGGGACAGCCGCAAAAAGTTCCTCGCGCCGCCTCCTCGCTGCGCAAGCCGGACAGCGCGGCGGCCCGCATCTATCCCTTAAGGCACGGGCGCGGCGCCCGTGCCCGGCCTAGAATGGGATTTTCCGACCAGGGAGTGCCCCATGACGACCCCTCGACAGCACCAGCCGGCGAAACGCCAGCTTCCCGCCAGCACCAGCCAGGCCAGCGTGCCAGATGACGAACTGGACGAGGCGCTGGACGAATCCTTCCCGGCGAGCGATCCCGTGGCGGTGTCGATCACCCACGTCGACATGTCCCCGACCCGGCCCGCGCCCGCGCCCGCGGTCAAACCCAGGTCCAGGCCGCGCTGACGCCTCGCGCGCCGCCCGCGCCGGTCACGCTCACAGCAGGACGCTCACAACAAAAATTTCCTGCTTCCATCCCCCGCCAGCGCCGCGGGGGCGCCGCTTTCGTCCTTCAACCCCACCCCGGTCAGCTGCCGCCGGCGCGCTTCGGCCAGCAGATAATGCAGCCGGGCCGCCGCCTCGCCATAGGTTTGCCCGGCGGGCCGCACGTTCGAGATGCAGTTGCGCCGCTCATCGGTCAGGCCCACGGCCGGCATCCACGTGATGTACAGGCCCATGCTGTCCGGCGAACTCAGGCCCGGGCGCTCGCCGATCAGCACCACCACAAGCTTCGCACCCAGCAGTTCGCCGACCTCGTCGCCGACTGCCACGCGCCCCTGCCGCACCACGGACAGCGGGGCCAGCGACCAGGGCCCGCCCTGCAAACGTTCGCGCAGCAGCGCGAGGAACGGTGCCGCGTGCTGCGTGACGGCGAGCGAGGAGAGACCGTCCGCCACCACGAAGGCCACGTCGAACGGCCGCGTATTCGCGGCGGACGGGTCGCGCCCTGCCAGCGCACGCGACGCCGCGTCCAGCCTGCGGCCCAGGTCCGGCCGCTGCAGGTAGACGTGGCGGTTTTCCGCGGCGCTGTGCAGCGCCAGGCAGGGAGCCGCTTCCGGCAACGCCGCTTCCAGCTCGCGCGCCAGCGCTTCGGCGTCGAGCGCGAGGTGGACTGCGTCGCGGGCGCGCGCATGAGCCAGCTGGAAGTCCAGCTGGGCGGCGGTAGGCTGGCTGACGCCCGTGTGGCCGAGCGCGATGCGCGCGGCGGTGAACTGGCGCAGCCCCTGCCAGGGATCGGGTTTGCCGAGGGGATCCGGCATGGCGGGCTCCTTCAGGAAAACTGCAGCAAAGCATGCTGGAACGGCGCGGGCAGCGTGCGGCCCAGGGTCGCTTCGCCGTCGGCGGTGAAGATGCCCAGGTCGCGCAGCCAGCGTTCGAACTCCGGCGCCGGCCGCAGCCCCAATGCGCGGCGCGCGTACAGCGCATCGTGGAACGACGTGGTCTGGTAGTTCAGCATGATGTCGTCCGAGCCGGGAATGCCCATCACGAAGGTGCAGCCGGCGGTGGCCAGCATCGTCAGCAGCACGTCCATGTCGTCCTGGTCGGCCTCGGCATGGTTCGTGTAGCACACGTCGCAGCCCATCGGCAGGCCAAGCAGCTTGCCGCAGAAATGGTCTTCCAGGCCGGCGCGCGTGATCTGCTTGCCGTCGTACAGGTATTCCGGGCCCATGAAGCCGACCACGGTGTTCACCAGCAGGGGTTCGAAGCGGCGCGCCACGGCATAGGCGCGCGCTTCGCAGGTCTGCTGGTCGACCCCGTGGTTGGCGTTGGCCGACAGCGCGCTGCCCTGGCCCGTCTCGAAGTACATCACGTTGTTGCCCACGGTGCCGCGCCCGAGCGACAGGGCGGCGGCGCGCGCCTCGTCCAGCAGGGCCAGGTCGATGCCGAAGCTGGCATTGGCCGCCTGCGTGCCGGCGATCGACTGGAACACCAGGTCCACGGGCGCGCCCCGTTCGATGGCGGCGATGGTGTTCGTCACGTGCGTGAGCACGCACGACTGGGTGGGAATGGCGTAGCGGGCGATGATCTCGTCGAGCATGGTGACGATGTGGATCACCTGGGCCACGTTGTCGGTGGCCGGATTGATGCCGATCACCGCATCGCCGCTGCCGTACAGCAGGCCGTCGAACAGGCTGGCGGCGATGCCGGACGCATCGTCCGTGGGATGGTTCGGCTGCAGCCGCGTCGACAGCGTGCCGGGCAGCCCGATCGTGTTGCGAAAGCGCGTCACGGGCCGGCACTTGCGCGCCACCAGCACCAGGTCCTGGATGCGCATGATCTTCGACACGGCGGCCGCCATCTCCGGCGTGATGCCGGGCGCCAGCCGCGCCAGCGCGGCCGTATCGGCTTCGTCGCCCAGCAGCCAGTCGCGCAGGTCGCCCACCGTCAGATGGCGCACGGGCGCAAAGGCGGCGGCGTCGTGCCCGTCGACGATCAGGCGCGTGACCTCGTCCGTTTCATAGGGCACCACGGCTTCGTTGAGGAAGGTGGTAACGGGCAGGGCGGCCAGTGCCATTTGCGCCGCCACGCGCTCTTCGGCGCTGCCGGCGGCCACCCCGGCCAGGTAGTCGCCCGAGCGCGCCGGCGTGGCCTTTGCCAGCAGCTCGCGCAAGCCGGCGAAGGTGTAGGTCCGGGCGCCGACGGTATGGGAATATTGAGGCATCGCTGTCGCGCTCCACTGTTGAGCATGGCGGTCAGAACGTCTGCGACGCGCTGATCACCAGTGCCGATCCTGCCACATGCTTGCCGGTGCCATCCGCATCGAAGAATGTCCACAGCGGGACGGCGCCGCGCGCCGCCTCGCCATCGTTGTGCATGGCGGCCAGGCTGAAGGACCAGGCCTTGTACTGCTTCGTCACGCCGATCTTCACGTCCGTGAAATCATAATCGCCCAGGTGCCGCAAGTGCTGCCGGCCGGCGTGCAGGTTGAGCACGAGGCCGGGCGCCAGCTCCGGCGACCAGTTCACTTCCAGGTAGCTGGTGCCCCGGGTTGCCACTGGCTGGCCGCTGAACGGATCGGCGGCGAAACCGAACCAGTGCTTGCTCAGGCCCACCCAGCCCGTCACATTGACGCTGCCCAGGTTGACCGCCAGCTTGGCTTCCTGCGTATCGTAGTCGATATGCCGGCCGCCCGACTGGTAGCCGGCGCCGGGGAACCAGTAGGTCACGATGCCGGCATCGATATTGTTGCCCTCGCCCCAGGCGAACCGGTAGCCGCCGTACACGTCGATCTCGGTGCCGCTGCCGTTGTTGTAGGCCGCCTGCGAGACGCTGGAGGCGAACAGGCCGAGGTACAGGCCGCTGGCGTGCACGCCATCGAACGTGCCCTGCACCACGGGCCGTTTCTGGGTCTGCGTCAGGCCGCGGAAGCGGTAGTCGGACGCCAGCGTGAGGTTGCCGGACAGCGTCCAGGGGGCTTCCTGGGCGGCCGCGCCGGCGGCCCAGGTGGCGATGGCGACGGAAACGAGCAGGTGGGCAAAGGTGCGGGGCATCAGATGGTCTCCACGGTAGGGGCGGCGGGATGCCTGTCGCGGCTGAGCAGGAACACGGCGTAGCCGGCGGCCAGCAAGCCGAGATAGACGCAGAAGATCAGGAAGTTGTAGTAGATCATGGTGACCAGGCACACCAGCGCCGCGATGACGGCGAAGCCCGGCACCCACGGATAGCCGGGCGCGCGCCACGGGCGCACCATGTCGGGTTCCGTGCGGCGCAGCTTGAACAGGCTGAGCATGCTGACGATGTACATCGTGATGGCGCCGAACACGGACATGGTGACGATATTGGCCGTCAGCGTCTGGCCGCCAAAGCTCACCCACTGGTCGCTGAAGATGGCGGCGATACCGATCACGCCGCCGGCCAGCACGGCCAGGTGGGGCGTATGCAGGCGCGGATGGATGGTCGCCAGCCGGCGTGGCAGGAAGCCTTCGCGCGCCAGGGCGAAGATCTGCCGCGAGTAGCCCAGGATGATGGCGTGGAAGGAAGCGACCAGGCCGAACAGGCCGAGCCAGACCAGCATGTGCAGCCAGCCGCTGTCCGCGCCGACGATGGTCTTCATCGCCTGCGGCAGCGGATCGTTGATGTTCGACAGCCTGGTCCAGTCGCCCACGCCGCCGGCGAACACCATCACGCCGATGGCCAGCGCCACCAGCGTGAGGATGCCGGCGATATAGGCGATGGGGATCGAGCGGCGCGGGTCCTTGGCTTCCTCGGCCGCCATCGCCACGCCCTCGATCGCCAGGAAGAACCAGATGGCGAACGGGATCGCCGCCAGCATGCCGGGAACCGCCGCCATGCTGAAGCCATCCTGTCCGGCCCAGCCGCCGCGCACGAAATTGGCCATCGAAAAGCCGGGCGAGACGACGCCCATGAAGACCAGCAGCTCGCCGATGGCCAGCACGGTGATCAGCAGTTCGAAAGTGGCCGCCAGCTGCACGCCGGCGATGTTGAGCGTCATGAACACGAGGTAGGCGCCCACCGCGATCCATTTCGGATCCAGGTCGGGAAACTGCACGTTCAGGTAGGAGCCGATCGCCAGCGCGATGGCCGGCGGCGCGAAGACGAATTCGATCAGCGTGGCCGCGCCGGCGAGATAGCCGCCGGTGGCGCCGAACGCCCGCTTGCTGTAGGCGAAGGGGCCGCCGGCCTGCGGAATGGCGGTGGTCAGTTCGGTGAAGCTGAAGATGAAGCAGGTGTACATCAGCGCGACGAAGATCGCCGTCACCGTGAAGCCCAGCGTGCCCGCCGAAGCCCATCCATAGCTCCAGCCGAAATACTCGCCGGAAATCACCAGCCCGACGGCGATCCCCCAGAGCTGGACAGTGCCCAGCGTTTGCCTGAGCGCCGGCGCGCCCGGTTTGCCTGCCATGTTCATGCTGTTCTCCTGTTGGCTCATGCATTGACATGCCCCACGCGGGAAGCGTCGTGGAACGCAAATTGCTAAACCGAGTGTAGGAAAGCTTCGCTCGACAACGTTAGTGGAAATCGGCAAAGTTCCCGTCAGTGCGGCGCATTTACCACGGCGGCGGCCACCCGCACCGCCGCCGGCAACCCCGTCCCAAGGTGAACCAGTCATGCACCAGATTGAAACCACATCCGCACCTTCCTGCCTCGCGGCGGAACCCGGCCTGCCGGTGGAACCCGGCATACTGCGGCGCGTCACGGCCGATGACGCCGACGACCTGGCACGCCATCTCACCGGCTGGGAGCAGGTCTACGACCAGATCACGTGCGGCGCCTTCGTCGGCGCGCTGGATGAATGGCAGCTGCCCGGCGTGCAGGTGTTCCGGGAACGCATCAACCAGTCGGTCCACCAGGCGTGCCGCGTACGCGAGGATGCGCTGTGGTTCGGCCTGCCGCTGGAGCTGGAGGCCAGCCGCATCAACGGCCGCAAGGCCGGCGCCGCCACGGTGATGGCCCGGCCGGGCGGCAAGGCCTTCGAACTGGTCACCCCGCGCGACCACGATATCTACGGCATCGTGGTCAGCCGCGGCCTGTGCGAGGAGAGGGCGCGGCAGCTGGGCTGCGAGGAAGGACTGGCGGGGCTCGACGGCGCAGAAATCCTGCGCGTCGACCCGGCCGCCCGCGGCGCCTGCCTGCGCATGCTGTCCGCCTTGCTGGACGGTGCCCGCGAGGGCGACGGCTGCGACGAAGCATCGGCCGAGGCCACCCGGCATCGCGTGGTGGACACGCTGCTGCGCATGCTCGGTGCGACCAGCATCGAAGCGGCGGCGCTGAAAAGCCAGCAGCGGCGCCGCGGCATCGTGGCGAAATGCCGCGACTACCTGTATTTGCACCGCGACCGGGCGGTCAGTATTCCCGAGCTGTGCGAACACGCCTGCGTCAGCCGCCGCACGCTGCAATACTGCTTCGAGGATGTATTGGGCGTCAGCCCGGTGGTGTACCTGCGCCGGCTGCGGCTCAACGCCATCCGCCGCATGCTGCGCGACGAGCCGCCGCATGCCCGCGGCATCGGCCGGCTCGCCGCCGACTGGGGCATCGATAACTTCAGCCAGTTTTCCAGCGACTACAAGAAGCTGTTCGGGAAAACGCCGTCGGCCTGCGCCAGGGGGGCCGCGCGCCCTGGCTGATCAAGGGCGTTCGCGCGATGTCTTCGCGTGCTGTCTTCGCGTGCTGTCTTCGCGGGATGCCTTATTTGCGCCCGGCCGCCGAACGGATGGCGCGGCTCACTTCGAACGATGCCTGGCGCGCCAGGCGGCCCAGGATCTGCGTACCCTCGGCGCCGAGCTTGCGCGGTTTGGTATCGATGACGCACAGCGAGCCGAGGGCAAAGCCCCGGTCGTCCATGATCGGCGCACCGGCGTAGTAGCGGAAATGCGGCGCACCCGCGACGGCGGGGTTGTCCGCGAAACGGGGATCGGTGTCCAGTTCGCAGATTTCCTGAACGCCGGACTGCAGCAGCGTGTGGTTGCAGAAAGCCCAGTCGCGCGGCGTTTCCCGCAGCTCGAGCCCAACCCGGGCCTTGAACCATTGCTTGTCCTCGCTGATGATGCTGATCAGGGCGACCGGCATCGCCAGGCTCAGGGCAGCCAGTTCGGCGATATTGTCCATCGTGGCTTCGCGCGCGCTGTACAGGAGCCCCGAGCGGTGCACCGCTGCCAGGCGCGCCGCTTCGTTGGCGCCCACGGGGAACGGCGCATCCAGCAGCGCCGGGGGCAGGGGCACCGGGATGCCGGGCTTCAGCGGCGAATGCTTCGCCAGTTCCTCGGTCAGGCCTTCCGGCCTGGCGTGCAGGGGAATCAGCGTGTAGCGCAGGTCGGGGCCCAGCATGGCGTCGATCCGTGCGGGCGGCAGGCCGGTCGCGATCACCAGCCGCAGGCGGTTCAGCAAGGGCACGTCCTGCAGCGCCGCCAGGAAGTCCGGCAGCAGGTCATCCGCCGTCTCCACCTGCACCACCAGCATGTCCGGCACGGTGGCGCCGAGCATCACCGCGGCGGCGACCGGATTGTCGAGACAGGAAATGCGTTCCGCCCCCAGGGACGTGAACGCGCCATACCAGTTCGCGTGGTGGCGCTCAGGGGCCAGCACGAGCACTTCCCAGTCCGGCGCCTTGACGTCGCCGCCCTGTGCCAGCGTTGCCAGCACATCGGACTCGTACATGCGCCGGTGGCCGCCGGGTGTCTTCCACGACGGGATCACGCCGCTTTCGATCCAGAGCTGCGCGGTGCGCGCCGAGACGCCGAGGATCTTCGCTGCCTGGGCCGTCGTGATGATGGAGCTGTTCATGGCCGGCAGTATAGCCGAGGCGCTGCCTGCGGGCGGGCGCGTGCCGTCACGGCGGCACCGTATCGAGCACGCCCTCGCCGGCCAATCGAGCGGCTTCGTCGATCAGCGCGCGCAGTTTCGGCTGGTGCTGGCTGCGCATCGGGAAATACAGGTACAGGCCGGACGTTTCCGGGACATGGCGCGCCAGCGTGCGCACCAGGCGCCCGCTGGCCAGCTCGCCGGCGATCTCGATGTCGGGCAGGCAGGCGATGCCGAGGCCCTGGCGCGCCAGCTCGGCGATCAACCGCGTATCGTTCGCGCACAGGGCGGCCGGGGTATCGATCTGGATCTCGCCCTCGCTGCCGGTGAAGCGCCAGGGCGGCAGGACGCCCGCGGTGGCGAAGCGATAGCGAATGGTCGCATGCTCCAGCAGGTCGCGCGGCGTGGCCGGCTCGCCGTGCCGGGCGAAGTAGGCGGGCGATGCCACCATCGACCAGGGCAGCGGGCGGCTGAGGCGGATGGCCACCATGTCCTGCGCGATCGCCTGGCCCAGCCGCACGCCGGCATCGTAGCCGGCCGCCACCAGGTCGACGAGCCCGTCGTCGAGCGACAGGTCGAACGTGATGTCCGGGTACTTCGCCCGCATGCGCGGCACCAGGTGGCGCGCCAGCAGGAAACCGAATGCGCGCGGCGCCGTGACGCGCAGATGGCCGGACGGCCGGGCCTGGAACCGGGCCAGTTCGGCGAATGCGCCATCGATCTGGTCCACCGCGGGTTTCAGCTCGGCCAGCAGGGCGGTGCCGGCATCGGTCAGCGAGACGCTGCGGGTGTTTCGCGTGAACAGCGTGACGCCATGCCGGTTCTCCAGGGCCCGGACGCCCTTGCTCACGGCGGTCGGGCTGACATTGAGGCGCCTGGCCGCCAGCGTGAAGCTGCGGTGTTCGGCCACGGCCAGGAACAGCCGGATCAATTCTAGCGAGCTCATCGAATTCATTATGAACCACAGGTTCATCGAGCATACCTGTACCGCTAGTTTTTCGCCATGGTGAGCGGCCCTACACTGGGTAAAACACTCAAGGAGAACACCATGAACGAGAAGCCTTCCACCTTGCCGCCTTCCCCTGTGCTGCCATCCGCCGTGGCGGCTTATATCCAGGCAGCGAATGACCAGGACGCCGCAGGCGTCGCCGCCTGTTTCGTTGCCGATGGCACGGTGCGCGACGAGGGGGCGACCCGGCGCGGCAGCGCGGAAATTGCCGCCTGGGTGCATGACACCGCCACGCGCTATCAGTCCAGCATCGAGCCGCTTGCCATGGTGGGCGACGATGCGCAGTGCGAACTCAGCGCTGTCGTGTCGGGGAATTTTCCCGGCAGTCCCGTCACCCTCAAGTTCCATTTCGTGCTGGTGCCAGGCGGTATCGCCTCGCTGGCGATCGGCGCGTGAAGCTCGACGGCGCATTATCCCAACGCAAAATAAATTCGATAGAATCGGAAAAATCGATATAATCGGCATCGCATTCAAAAAATGCAACAGCACGCCGGCCCTGTCGTGGCTCCTGGCGCCCTCCATCTATCGAAAGCATGCACATGACCAGTACGAACTCAACGGAACCCGGCTTCGCGGAAGCGGTCCGCGCCAACCAGCTGCACCTGTCCACGTCACAGAACACCCGCTTCGACTTCATCGTGTGCGGCGCCGGCTCGGCGGGGTCCGTCGTCGCGGCGCGGCTCGCCGAGAATCCCGAAGTGCGGGTGCTGCTACTCGAAGCGGGGGGCAGCGACGAGGTCGCCAGCGTCACCGATCCCGCGCAGTGGCCCCTGAACCTGGGCTCGGAACGCGACTGGGGTTTCATGGCCGAGCCGAACGAACACCTGGGTGGCCGCGCCATCCCCATGAACATGGGCAAGGTGCTGGGCGGCGGTTCCAGCATCAACGTGATGGTGTGGGCCCGGGGCCACCGCGCCGACTGGAACCACTTCGCCGCCGAGGCGGGCGACGATGCGTGGAACTACCAGTCCGTGCTGGGCATCTACCGGCGCATCGAGGACTGGCATGGCCCGGCGGACCCGGAGCGCCGTGGCCGGGGAGGGCCGGTCCACGTCGCACCCGCCGCGGATCCCAAGCCCGCCGCGACCCTGATGCTGGAAGCGGCCCGTTCGCTCGGCGTGCCGACTTTCGACAGCCCGAACGGCGCGATGATGGAAGGCGATGGTGGCGCGGCCCTGAACGACCTGCGCATCGCCGGCGGCAAGCGCCTGTCGATCTTCCGTTCCTATACATATCCGCGCATGGCCGCGCCGAACCTGACCGTCCTCACCGGTGCGCTGGTGTCCCGGCTGGTCTTCGAGGGCAGCCGGGTCACCGGTGTCGACGTCATCGTCGATGGCCGCCTGCGGTCGTTTACCGCGGAGCGCGAAGTCGTGCTGTCGCTGGGCGCGGTCAACACGCCGAAGGTGCTGATGCAGTCGGGCATCGGGCCGGAACAGGAATTGCGGCGGCATGGCATCGGCGTGCGCCAGCACCTGCCCGGGGTCGGCCAGAACCACCAGGACCATGTGTCGTTCGGCTGCATCTGGGAATACGCCGAACCGCAGGAAGTGGGCAATGGCGGCTCGGAAGCCACGCTGTACTGGAAGAGCGATCCCGCCCTCGACGCGCCGGACATGCTGCACTGCCAGGTCGAGTTCCCCGTGCCCAGCGCGGAGAATGCGGCGCTCGGCGTTCCCGCGCATGGATGGACGATGTTCGCGGGGCTGGCGCACCCCAAAAGCCGCGGCCAGCTGCTGCTCTCCGGGCCCGGCGCCGGCGATGCGATGATCATCCGGGCCAATACGCTGGCCGATCCGGACGACATGGAGGCGGCGCTGGCCAGCGTACGCATGTGCCGGGAGCTGGGCAACGCGGCGGCCTTCAAGGGCTTCGTCACCCGCGAGAGCATGCCGGGCAACCTTCACGCCGAAGACATGCGGCGCTACCTGCGCAATGGCGCCGTCACGTACTGGCACCAGTCGTGCACGGCGAAGATGGGGCGCGACGCCATGTCGGTGGTTAACGGGAGCCTGGAAGTGTATGGCGTGGCGGGCCTGCGCATCGCCGATGCATCGATCATGCCGCGCATCACCACCGGCAATACGATGGCGCCCTGTGTCGTCATCGGCGAGCGCGCCGCCGATGCCATCAAGGCGAAGTACGGGATCTGACGGTAGCACGGCTTGGATAAGCCCACCCCAAGTGCAAATTCCGGGGTCAGACCCGCCGGGTCTGACCCCAGCCCTTCGCCGTTGGGGTGAATGCATGCGCTTTCAATGTGTGTGGGTAACGCTTAACTTAGCGGCATCGGCATCTGACGGCCGGTCCGGTTTTTATCCCCGCGCCAGCAAGCGGCCCGTCATGCCCCGGCCCGCACGAGCACGCGGGCCGGTGAGCCGCTGACCCCGGCGAGCCGCAAGGGCATGGCGATGATGTCGCCAGTGGACGCCAGCTCGCCGATGTCTTCCAGCGTATCCTCGGCCAGGAATTTTCCCGCCTGCGCCACGCGGCGGTGGAACCACAGCGGGTCGTCGTGCGCCGGCGTCACGCAACCGACCATGACGATCATCCGGGGCGGCAGCGCCAGCAGGGCGTCGATGGCTGGCGTGGCGGCCCGGTGCGGCGCGCGGGCATCCAGCAGGAGGTGCGATTCGCCGGCCCATTCAGGCTGGAAGTCCGGGTCGGCGAGGTGTCCGGCCATGACCAGGCGATAGGTGCCGACGCACGCGGCGGCGGGCAAGGTGTCCAGCGTGGCGCCGCCATCGGCGAAGTGGCAGGGCGCGTCGATATGCGTGCCCGTCTGCGTGCCCAGCGCCAGGCGCCATACCTCGAAGCCCGCCGTAGCCCGTTCGGCCCAGCGCTCGACGACGAGCGGCGGGTCGGCATAGCCGTCTTCCCGGTAGATCCACAGATCCTCGTCCAGCGTGCGGGTCAGGTCGATCCATTCGCTCATCCGATGCTCCTCCGTGTCCTGGTCGATGGTACGCCCGGCGGAATGCGTGGCGTGGCGTCTACCGGTAATCGTCCGCCACCAGCCCGTACTTCTGCATCTTGTGGTACATGGTCTGCTTGGGCAGCGTGAGCGCGGTGCAGGCGGCGCCCACGTTGCCGGCCGCGCTGCGCAAGGCCTGTTCGATCAGGGCGCGCTCGAATGCGCCCACCTGGTCCGCCAGCGAGGCCGCAGGCGTCTCGGCCGCCGCCGGGCCGGTAGCCATGCCGGGCAGGGCGCCGCCCAGGCCCAGCACGTAGCGGTCGGCGGCGTTGCGCAGCTCGCGCACATTGCCGGGCCAGTCGTGCCGCAGCAGCGCCTGCATGTGCGCGGCGGGCACGGACGGCACGTCGCGCCGGTAGCGGCGGGCCGCGTCCAGCATGAAGTGCTCGAACAGCAGCGGGATATCGTCGCGCCGCTCGCGCAGCGGCGGAATGTGCAGCACGATCAGGTTCAGGCGGTAGTACAGGTCGGCGCGGAACTGGCCGGCCTTCACCAGCTCCTGCAGGTCGTCCTTCGAGGCGGCGATCACGCGCACGTCCACCGGCAGCGGCTGGACCGAGCCGAGGCGCTCGACATGGCGTTCCTGCAGCACCCGCAGCAGCTTGACCTGCATGGCCAGCGGCAGGCTCTCGATCTCGTCCAGGAACAGCGTGCCGCCCGAGGCGTGCTCGATCTTGCCCACCTGGCGCTTGCCCGCACCCGTGAACGCGCCCGCCTCATGGCCGAACAGTTCACTCTCGAAGATGGTTTCCGGGATGGCGCCGCAATTGATGGCCACATACTGGTGGCGCGCGCGCTCGCTGAATTCATGCAGGCAGCGCGCCACCAGTTCCTTGCCGGTCCCCGTCTCGCCATACACCAGCACATCGGCGGGCTGGCTGGCCACCTCCAGGATCAGCCGGCGCAGTTCGCGCATGGCGGGCGCGTTGCCGAGCAGCGCGGCATCGATGCCCTGGCTGTGCGCCAGGCGCTGGCGCAGCTCATGCACTTCCAGCTGCAGGCGGCGCTTGTCGGCCGCGCGCCGCACCACGTCGGCCAGCTGGACGGACGAGTAAGGTTTTTCAATGAAATCGTAGGCGCCGTCGTGCATGGCCTGGACCGCCATGGCGATATCGCCATGCCCCGTCACCAGGATAACCGGCAGGTCGGGATCGACTGCGCGGACCGCCGCCAGCAGTTCCAGCCCGCTCATGCCGGGCAGCCGCACATCGCTTACCAGCACGGCGCGGCCCTGGCTTGCCAGCAGCTCGCGCGCCGGTTCGGCGCTGTCGAAGGCACGCACGGTGAAACCGGCCAGGTCGAGCGCCTGGGCACTGCCTTCGCGCACGGCGGGGTCGTCCTCGACCAGGATGACTTCGATCGCATTCACATCCATTGCAATGGCTCCTCTCTGTTGCATCAGGGCCCCGCGGAGGCCGGCCGGAGTTCGATGATAAAGCAGGCGCCGGTGGCGGCGCCCTCGGCGCGCAGGGTGCCGCCGAAGTCGCGGATGATCTGTTCGGAAATGGCCAGGCCGAGCCCCAGGCCTTCGCCCTGCGGCTTGGTGGTGAAGAAGGGTTCGAACAGGCGCGCGCGCGCTTCGTCCGACAAGCCTGGGCCGCTGTCGGCGACACGGATCAGCACCGATCCCGGCTTTTCCCAGACGCTTACCGACAGTTCGCGGCGCGCGCCCCGCTCCAGCGTTCCCAGCGCGTCGAGCGCATTGCTCAGCAGGTTCAGCAGCACCTGTTCCAGCCGGTTGCTGTCGCACAGCGCATAGATGTCGCCCTGGCTGATGTCGAGCGTGAAGGCCACGTTGTCCAGCTGCAGGCGGCGCTCCACCAGCACCAGCGCGTTCGACACGGCGGTGTGCACCGAGACCGGCGCCAGGTCGGCGTTGGACTTGCGCGCGAAGCTCTTCAGCTTGCCCGTGATGCCGCCCATGCGCGCCACGATCTGCGAGATCTTGGCCAGGTTGTCGCGCGCTTCGGCCATGCGGCCGCGATCGAACAGCAGCACGGCATTGTCGGACATGGTGCGCAGCGCCGTCAGCGGCTGGTTCAGTTCATGGGTGATGCTGGCGGACATCTGGCCCAGCACGGCCATCTTGCCGGCCTGGTACAGCTCGTTCTGGGTGCGGTGCAGCTGCTGCTCGGCCTGTCGGCGCACGGCCATTTCATCGATCAGGCTTTGCGTGGTCTGTTCCAGCCGGGACGTGCGTTCGGCCACCATCAATTCCAGGTTGTTGTAGGCTGCCAGCAGTTGCTCCCTGGCTTGCAGGCGCTGGCGGTTGCCGCGCCGGCGCTGGCGCAGGTACAGGAACAGCACCACCAGGAAGCCGTAGGCCATGCAGGTGAACAGCACGGCCGCGCGGGCGTTGGCGCGGGCCTGGCTCAGGTCGGACAGGTAGATGAAGGTCCACTGGCGCGGTGCCAGCGAACGGGTTTGCGCCAGCAGGGGCGGCGCGGTGCCGCTCCTTGTGACGCCGGGTGTATCGATGACGAGCACGCGGGTACCGTCGGCGCGTGCCTCCTCGTGGCGGATGGGCAGCGGCGGCAGCGGCAGGCGGTGGTACTGGCGCGTCTGTGCCAGGCTGGCACGTACACTGGCGGGCAGCGGGCGCAGCGCGTGGTACTTCCAGGCCGGGAGCGACGACAGGAACACCACGCCGTTGGCATCGGCCAGCATCACCTTGTCCGCGCCCTGGATCCAGCCCCGTTCCAGCGCTTCGATATTGACCTTCACCACGGCCACGCCCAGCATGCGCCCGTCGCGGTACACGCCGCGCGCATAGAAATATCCCGGTTCGCCGCTGGTGGTGCCCACGCCGTAGAAGCCGCTGGGGCGGCCGCGCAGCGCGTTTTGCAGGTAGGGGCGGAAACCGATGTCGTCGCCCACGAAGCTGTCCTTCTGGCGCCAGTTGCTGGCCGCCAGCGTGCGGCCGCGCAGGTCGACGATATAAATGATGCGGGAGCCGGCCTGCCGGGACAGGCGCTCCAAATAGCTGTTGACTTCATGGCGGCGCGCCGCATCGCCGGGGTGTTCCAGCAGCGCCAGCACATCCTTGTCCAGCTCCAGCATGTGCGGCAGGAAGTCGTATTTGTCGAGCAGGTTTTCCAGGCTGGCCGCGTAGGTTTCCAGGCGTTGCGCACCTGCCGCGCGCAGCCGGTCCGTGCTGACCTCCCCGGTCCACCAGTAGGCGGCCCAGGCCAGGGCCACGCCGCCGGCGAGCGCCGCACCCCACGCCAGGCGCACCGGCTCGAACCAATGCCGACGCGGCGGCCGCCCGGGTGGGGCGGCCGCCGCGTCGGAGGGATCGGCAATGGTGTCGGGCAGGGCTGGCATCCCGGCAACTATAGCAAATGCGGCGTGCCGCGCCGCTTAGAACTTGTGGCGGATGCCGAGGTTCAGGGCGGCGTTGCCGGTGCCGTCGTCGCTGGCGTTGCCGACCTTGTAGCTGGCGCCGTTGTCGTTGTCGATATGGCCGTAGGCGGTGTACAGGTCGGTACGGGGCGACAGGCCGTACAGGTAGCCGATACCGAACTGGCGCGCATCGCGCTTGGCGGCCGAGCTGTCGTCGCGCTGGACGGCGGAGAACAGCACGCGGTGCGGACCGGTCACGTACGTCAGGCCGAGCAGCACGTCGCGGCTGTCGTCGCCCAGGCCGCGGTTGCGCGCGAAGGCGGCATGGCCGATCAGGTCGCCCAGCTTGTAGCGCACCACCACCGCCGAGTTGCTGGCGTGCTGCGGCAGCAGCGGGTCTTCGCGGCGATGGTGGGTGAGGATCACGGTCAGGTCGCCGGGCGCATACGTCACCGCGCCGCTCAGTTCGCGCCTGCGGGTGGCGTCGCCCGCCACTTCGCCCGCGCCGTATGCCACCTCGGCCGAGAAGCCGGCCATCACCGGGGTGCCGTACACCACCGAGTTATCCATGCGGCGGTTGGCCGCGATGATGTTCATCGCCTGCCCGGCCAGGCCATCCTCGAACGGGTCGGCGATGTCGCCCAGCGCCTTGTAGTAGGGCGAATACTGGCGGCCTGCCGTCAGGCTGCCGAACTTGCCGGCCAGGCCCACGAAGGCCTGGCGGCCGAACAGGCGGCCGCCCTGGCCGGACGTGCCGGTATCGATATTGATGCCGCTCTCCAGCGTGAAGATGGCGGACAGGCCGCCACCCAGGTCTTCCTTGCCCTTGAAGCCCAGCCGCGAGCCGTAGGCCACGCCGCCGGTGAGATTGGTGCTGCTGCCGTTCGGCGTGCCGTATTCCTTGACCAGGCCCGCGTCCATGACGCCGTAGACCTTGACTTCCGATTGTGCGTGGGCGGTGGCGCAGGCCATTGCCAGCGCGGCGGTGATTGCATATTTCATGGCATCTCCTTGTGGTTATAAATGTTGGGAATGATTGATGTGAGGGTTGAAAAATTCGTGTGCTTCATGCTGCCTGGATGTCGCGCGGCTTGTCGCGCGCCGGCGCCTCGTCGTCGAGCGCGCCTTCCCATTTCGCCACGACGGCCGTGGCCACCGCGTTGCCCACGGCATTGGTGGCCGAGCGGCCCATGTCGAGGAACTGGTCGACGCCCATCAGCAGCAGCAGGCCCGCTTCGGGGATGTTGAACTGCGTCAGCGTAGCGGCGATCACCACCAGCGACGCGCGCGGTACGCCGGCCATCCCCTTGGAGGTCAGCATCAGCAACAGCAGCATGGTGATCTGCGTGCCGACCGACAGGTCGATACCGTAGGCCTGGGCGATGAACAGCACGGCGAAGGTGCAGTACATCATCGAGCCATCCAGGTTGAACGAGTAGCCCATCGGCAGCACGAAGCTGGAGATGCGGCGCTCCACGCCGAACTTGTCGAGCGCCACCAGCAGCTTCGGATACGCCGCTTCCGAGCTGGCGGTCGAGAAAGCCAGCAGGAACGGTTCGCGGATCAGCCCGACCAGGCGGAACACGCGCGGACCCAGCACCGCGAAACCGGCACCGATCAGCAGCAGCCACAGGCAGAGCAGGCCCAGGTAGAAGCCGCCCATGAACTTGGCGAAGGTGGCCAGGATGCCCAGCCCGTTGGTGGTGACGACCGAGGCCATCGCGGCGAACACGGCCAGCGGTGCCATGACCATGATGGCGCCGGTAATGCGCAGCATCACCTGCGCCAGCTCGTCCACCACGGCCACCAGCCGCTTGCCGGATTCGCCCAGCGCGCCCAGCGCGGAACCGAAGAAGATCGAGAACACCAGCACCTGCAGGATCTCGTTGTTGGCCATCGCCTCGATGGGCGACTTCGGCACCACGTGCGTGATGAAATCCTTCAGCGTGAACGCCGCGGTCTTCAGGCCGGTGGTCGCGTCGGCGGGGGGCAGCGGCAAGCCCAGGTTGGTGCCCAGCTGGAGCAGGTTGGACAGCCCCATGCCCAGCGCCAGCGACACCAGCGAGGCCAGCACGAACCAGGCGAAGGCCTTGGCGCCGATGCGGCCGGCAGCCTTGCCGTCGGCCAGGTTGGCGATGCCGATGGTCAGCGTGGAGAACACCAGCAGCGCGATGATCATCTTGATCAGGCGCAGGAAGATATCCGTCACCAGCGAAATGTGGCCGGATATCGCCGTGGTGACGGCCTTGTCGGGGAAGATCGTATGGCAGGCATAGCCCACCGCGATGCCGAGCAGCATCGCGATCAGGATATACAGGGTGAGAGGGCGCCTTTTTTGCATTGCAGTCTCCGTTTTATAGAAACCGCGGTGGGCCACCGCGGCGGTGGGTCGTAGATAGCAAATGCCATGCCACTCTTGTCGGATTGTCCAAGTTATTGTTTTTATTGGAATTGATGCCGACGGCGGCGGCCGTGTGTCTGAAAAATTGGACGGGATTCGGCGGGGCGGTCCAAGACTCAGGACGGGCCTTGGCGAGCGGGCCCGGGGTACTGCTTCTGCGGGTTGCCTGGCAACGCAGACGGGATGTCAGCCAAGGTCTGCCCTTGCAATGTCAGGACGGCGATCTATACTGTATGGATATACAGCAATTTGATCTTGGGCAAACGGGGCACTGAAACCGGTATTGGAACAGGAACAGGAACCGGAACCGGAACCGGCGATGGCTCAACGATGGGGCTTGGCAAGCTGGTCAAGAGAATCCAAGCCCGGATTGCGATCAACCGCGGGGTCTGGGCCGTCGAGCGAGCACCAGGCTTTCCAGCGAGTTGGAGGTATATCGTTGTTTTCCGCTTTTTTCCGCTTGTTTTCCAACCTGAGGAGATACGCCATGATCCACGAACTGTTTGCCTACCTGTGCGTGCGCGACGCCAACGCGGCGATCGATTTCTACGGCAAGGCCTTCGGCGCGACCGAGAAGTTCCGGCTGACCGAACCCGGCGGCCGCGTCGGGCATGCCGAGCTCGATTTCGGCGGCGTCACGCTGATGCTGTCGGACGAGTATCCGGAATTCGGCATCAGCGGCCCGCGCGGCGTAGAGAGCCCGCCCGTCACGATCCATCTGCACGTGGACGATGCGGATGCGGTGGTGGCCCGCGCGCTGGAGGCGGGCGCCAGCCTGAAGCGCGAGGTCCAGGATGAATTCTATGGCGAGCGCGGCGGCGTCGTGCGCGATCCGTTCGGGCACCGCTGGAACATCGGGCACAGCATCGAGGAGCTGAGCGCGGAAGAGATGCAGCGCCGCTATACGGTCTACATGCAGCAGCCGGCGGGGTAGGCGGGCAGCCGTGAGGTCGCGGCCGGCACCGTGCAGCGCACTTCCAGGCGGCCGGTTCCTCATGCCTGCCGGGCCTGTCGTATTCCGGTAACAAAAGCCTCCTAAGATGGGACGCAGGATACGCGGCAGTTCGGGGCAATCCCCGCTGCCGCCGGTCCGGCGCGCGCTGGCGACATGATTTCGTTGCATCGTCCGGCCGGACTATGTTAACGTTAACGCTCATCGTCTCGCCAGTGCCGCGCAAGGCAGCGCCACGCCCACCCACCCATCACGGAGGATGCATGACCCGACTTTCCCGCCGCCGCTTCCTGGGCGGCACGGCCGCTGCCGGCGTGCTCGGCGCCATGTCGCCGCTGCTGCGCGAGGCGCTGGCGGTGCCGGCGCGCCGCGCCACCGGCACGCTGGCCGATGTGCGCCACGTCGTCATCCTGATGCAGGAAAACCGTTCGTTCGACCATTATTTCGGCACGCTGGCCGGGGTACGCGGCTTCGGCGACCGCATGGCGATTCCGCTGCGTGACGGCCGCACCGTCTGGCAGCAGCACAATGGCCGCCGCATCGTGATGCCGTACCGGCTCGATGCCCGCGCCGGCAATGCCCAGCCGGCGCTCGACCTGCCGCATACCTGGCCGGACGCGCAGGCGGCATGGGACGACGGCCGGCTGAACGCCTGGCCGCGTTCCAAGACCGATGCGTCGATGGCGTACTACACCCGCGCCGAACTGCCGATCCAGTTCGCCCTGGCCGAGGCGTTCACGCTGTGCGATGCCTATCACTGCTCGCTGCAGGGTGGCACGAATCCCAACCGGCTGTTCCTGATGACCGGCACCAACGATCCGTCCGGCCGGCATGGCGGCCCGGCGATCGACAACCGCATGGAAGGCTTCGGCCCGCCGGAACAGGGTTTTACCTGGGCCACCTACCCGGAGCGGCTGGAGGCGGCGGGCGTCAGCTGGAAGGTCTACACGGACATGGCGGACAACTACGACTGCAACATGCTGACGACGTTCCGTACCTTCCGCGAAGCCCACGCATCCCGTCACAATGCTGCGCGACCGAACGCGCTGGCGGACAAGGGCATCAGCAGCACGCTGGGCAATGCCACGCTGGACGGCTTGCGCGACGATGTCGTCAACGGCCGCCTGCCGCAGGTGAGCTGGGTGATCTCGCCGCGCCTCTATTCCGAGCACCCGGGGCCGTCGACGCCGGTGCAGGGCGGCGCCTACACGCTGCAGGTGCTGGAAGCGCTGCTGGCCGATCCCGAGGTGTGGAGCGGTACCGTGTTCCTGCAGATGTACGACGAAAACGATGCCTTCTTCGACCATGTGCCGCCGCCGGCACCGCCGGCGCTGCTGCGCGACGGCACGCGCTCGGGCAAGTCGACCGTCCCCTTCGGCGACGAGTGCCACGGCGACGGCCTGCTGTACGGGCTGGGGCCGCGCGTGCCGATGGTGGTGATGTCGCCATGGAGCAAGGGCGGCTGGGTCAATTCCGAGGTGTTCGACCACACGTCCGTGCTGCGCTTCCTGGAGCGCCGTTTCGGCGTGGCCGAACCGAACATCAGTGCCTGGCGCCGCGCCGTGTGCGGCGACCTGACGAGCTGCTTCGACTTCGCTTCGCCGGATGCCGCCACGCCGCGCCTGCCGGTATTCGGCACGGCGCAGGCCGATGCGGAACGGGCGCGCCAGCGCGCCACGCCCGCCATCGACGTGCCGGTGGAAGGCGCGCAGGCGGCGCCCCGGCAGGAACCAGGCACGCGGCCCTCGCGCGCGCTGCCGTATCGGCTGGAAGTGCGGTTTGAAGTGCAGGATGCGCGGCTGGAAGCGCCGGCCGCACCGGGCGCCAGCGGCGTGCCGCTCACCTTCGTCAACAGTGGCACCGCGGGCGCCGTGTTCCACGTCTACGACCGGCTGCGGCTGGGCCGTCCGCCGCGCCGCTACACGGTCGAAGCGGGCAAGGAGCTGGCCGAGCTGTGGACTCCGCCCGGGGAGGCGGGCGCCATTCCGCCCGAGGCTTACGACCTGTGGATCCTCGGCCCGAACGGCTTCCATCGCGCGCTGCGCGGCAGTGGCCCGCAGGAACTCGCCGTGCATGCGGTGCGGGAGGGCGATCGTCTCGCGCTGGAACTGCGCAATACCGGCACCGTGGCACGCCAGGCCACGCTGACCATGCTGGCCTATGCCGATGCGGCACCGCGCACGGTCACGGTGGCGCCGGGCGGCGTCGAACGCATCCGGCTGCCCGGTCCGTGGTACGACGCGCAGGTGGAGAGCAACGGCGCGGCATGGCGCTTTGCCGGCCGCGTCGAGACAGGGTTCGATGGCACCAGCGATCCGGCCATGGCCGCTGGCCAGTGAGGTGTCCAGCGGCCCCGTCGTCCGGACTGGCGGGCCCTGGAATGCGGCCTGGAAGGGCAGGCCGGACGCCGCGCCGGTAGTTTTACCGAAGCTGTGCAAAAAGAACTTTCTAAGCACGACAAGAAATGGTAACGTTAACGTTATCAACCTGAATGAAGATGCAAGAGCGCATGAAAACACCTCCCGTAACACTGATCACCATCGCCGAGCAGGCCGGCGTCTCCGTGATGACCGTCTCCCGCGCCCTGAACGACGAAGGCTCGGTCGCCGCGAAAACGCGCGAGAAGGTGCGCAGGATCGCCGCCGAGCTGGGCTACTCGCCCAACCTGTCGGCCAAGATGATGAAGGGCAGCCGCACCAACGTGATCGGCATCCTCGTCAACGACCTGCAGTCGGCGGTGATCAACGAGATCATCGGCGCCGTCAGCAGCGCGGTGCGCAAGCTCGAGATGGACCTGGTGATCTACAACTCGATCGGCGACAGCGACAACGCGCCCAGCCGCGGCCTGGGCAGCATGCTGCAGGGACTGTGCGACGGGCTGCTGCTGATCCTGCCACGCATCAGCGACACGCACCTGCGCCAGCTGGAGCAGCGCGGCCTGCCGGTGGTGCTGGTAAACTATTGGCGCCCGACGGATCTGCCGGTGGTCCGTGGCGGCAACAGCGACGCGGCGGCCGCGGCTACGCGCCACCTGCTGCAGCTGGGCCATCGCCGCATCGGCTTCATCGCCGGTTCCGCGTTCACCGGCCAGAGCCAGGAACGCCAGCATGGCTATGAGTCAGCCTTGCGGGGCGCCGGCATCGAAGTCGATCCGAAGCTGATCGCGGCAGGGGACTTCGGCCGGCGTTCCGGGTACGAAGCGGCCAGCGCGCTGCTGACGGCCGAGGATGCGCCCACCGCGATCTTCGCGGCCAACGATGAAATGGCGTTCGGCGCGATCGATGCCGTGCGCGCCTGCGGCCTGCAGATGCCGCAGGACGTTTCCGTGGTCGGCTTCGACGACATCCCCGCGGCCGCCCATGTGCATCCGGCGCTGACGACGGTGCGCCAGCCGCTGGCCGCCATCAGCGAGGCGGCGGTGCGCGAACTGCTGGTGCGGATCACCGGGGCCGGTGGCGAACGGCAGCGCGTGGAGTTTCCTTCCGAACTGGTGCTGCGCGATTCCACCGCCAAGGCCCCTGGACGCGCCGGCTCCGGTGCTGCCCCCGGACGCGCTGGTGTCACTCCGGTCTCACGCCGTGCCGCCGCGTCGAAGACCGCCTCCCGCACCGTCGCAGCAACGGTAACGACGGCAACGACGGCAAAGCCGCCCGTCGCTGCCGGCGCGGCCGGCAAGCGCACGCCGAAGAAGGCCTGAGCGATGACCACGCCCTCCACCCGCACGCCGGCCGGCTACCTGTCGCGCCTCGGCCGCGACCTGGCGCGCAACCGCGTCGCCTACCTGATGCTGCTGCCGGTGGTCGCCTACTTTGTCGTGTTCCACTACGTGCCGATGTACGGCACGCTGATCGCGTTCAAGGACTTCAACCCGGCCGCCGGCATCGCCGGCAGCGAGTGGGTGGGCCTCGACTGGTTCCGTCAGTTCTTCAACGGCCTGTTCGTCGAGCGCCTGATCGTCAACACGCTGCTGCTCAACATCTACGACGTGCTGTTCGGCTTCCCCGCGCCGATCATCCTGGCCCTGCTGCTGAACGAGCTGACCAGCGAGCGCTTCCGGCGCTTCGTGCAGACCATCACCTACCTGCCGCACTTCATCTCCGTGGTGGTGGTGGCGGGCATGCTGCTCGACTTCGCCGCCCGCGACGGCATCCTGACCCAGGTCGCGGTGGCGCTGGGCGGCACGCCGGACCCGCTGGTCAACGACCCGTCGTGGTTCCGCACGCTGTTCGTCGGCTCGGAGATCTGGCAAAGCGTGGGGTGGGGCTCGATCATCTACCTGGCCACGCTGTCGGCCATCAATCCATCGCTGTACGAGGCGGCGCGGATCGACGGCGCCAACCGCTGGCAGCGCATGGTGCACGTCACGCTGCCCGGCCTGCTGCCCATCGTCAGCACGCTGCTGGTGCTGCGGCTGGGGCAACTGATGACGGTCGGCTTCGAGAAGGTGATCCTGCTGTACAACCCGGGCACCTATGAAACGGCGGACGTGATTTCCACCTACGTCTACCGCCACGGCATCCTGGATGCGAACTACAGCTACGCGGCCGCCGTCGGCCTGTGCAACTCCGCGGTGGCGCTGCTGCTGCTCGTCGCCGCCAACCGCCTCAGCCGCAAGCTGACCGGCAACAGCATCTGGTAGGAGAAACCATGCAAACCCATGCCATGTCCGAGACCCCCGCGCTGCCGCGCCCGGGCACCAGCCTGCGCGCGTTCCGGCCCCGCCAGGGCTGGGGCGGCGCCATCTTCGACACGCTGAACATCACCGTGCTGTCGCTGCTGTGCTTCATTACGTTCTACCCGTTCTACTACGTGCTGATCGCCTCGCTCAGCGATCCGCTGGCGCTGGCCACGCACAGGGGCCTGATGCTGCTGCCGCAGGGCCTGTCGTTCGAGGCCTTCGAGCGGGTCTGGCAAAACCCCATGGTGCGCAGCGGCTTCGTCAACACCCTCGTCATCGTGGTGGGCGGCACGGCGCTGAACCTCGTGCTGACCTGCTGCGGCGCATATGCGCTGTCGCGGCGCCGGCTGATGCTGGAAAAGCCGGTCATGCTGATGATCATCTTCACGATGTTCTTCACGGGCGGGCTGGTGCCGAACTACCTGCTGGTGCGCGACCTGGGCTTGCTGGACAGCCGCTGGGCCGTGATCCTGCCGTTCGCCGTCAGTGCGTGGAACCTGATCATCCTGCGCTCGGCCTTCAACGCGGTGCCCAAGGATTACGAGGAGGCCGCCCGCATCGACGGCGCCGGCGACTTCACCATCCTGGCGCAGGTCTACGTACCGCTGTGCATGCCCACGCTGGCGGTGGTGGCGATGTTCTACGCGGTGGCGCACTGGAACGGCTACTTCTATTCGATGATCTACCTGTCCGACCGTGAACTGTTCCCGCTGCAGCTGGTGCTGCGCGAGATCCTCGTGTCGAGCAGCACCGATTCGATGATGACCGGCGAGGCGGCGGGGCGCGAAGCGCTCAGCACCACGATCAAGTACGCCACCGTGATCGTGGCCACGCTGCCGGTGCTGGCCGTGTACCCGTTCCTGCAGCGCTTTTTCGCCAAGGGCGTGCTGGTGGGAGGGATCAAGGAATGAGGATGATTTTTTCGGTTCCGCGAATGTTAACGTTATCTAAACTTTTCGTGACCGCGCTGGCGCTGCCGCTGCCAGCCCTCGCGGCGCCCGCGGCGCCTGCGCTGCCGATCGTCGACAAGCCGCTCACGCTGACATGGTTCGTCAACTTCAACGCCAAGGCCGCCGTGTCGATGAACAGCTACGCCGAGCAGACCGCCTACCAGGTGCTGGCCGAGCGCACAGGGATCCGCGTGCGCTTCGACCACCCGCCGCTCGGCGCGGAGAAGGAGCGCTTCAACCTGCTGGCCGTGTCGGGCAAGTACCCGGACGTCATCGAAGCCGACTGGTTCGGCTATCCGGGCGGCTCCGAGAAGGCGCTGCGCGACGGCGTCATCATTCCCCTCAATGACCTGATCCGCCGCCATGCGCCGAACTTCCAGGCGCTGCTCGATGCCAATCCGGAAGTGTTCCGCCAAGTGTCGACGGCCGATGGCCGCATCTACGCGTTTCCCATGCTGCGCCTTGACCCGGAAGTGCGCAACGTGTGGGGACCGCAGATCCGCGCGGACTGGCTGCACAAGCTGGGCCTGGAAGCGCCCCGCAGCATCGACGACTGGTACCGCGTGCTGAAGGCGTTCCGCACGCGCGATCCGAACGGCAACGGCAAGGCCGACGAGATCCCGTTTTCCGTGATGACGATCAACGGCGACCGCGCCGTGCCCGGCCTGCCGGCGCCGATGTGGGTCTTCCTCGGCGGCTTCGGGCTGGCCCCGGAGTTCTTCCGCAAGGATGGCCAGGTGCGCTACAGCCCCGCCGAACCGGCGTACCGCGACTTCCTGGCCACCATGCGCCGCTGGTATGCCGAAGGGTTGATCGACCCCGATTACGTATCGCAGACGGAACGCCAGTTCGATGCGCGCATGACCAACAACCTGGTGGGTGCCTACGCGGGCTTCAATGGCGGCGGGCTGGCCCGCTTCACCAGCATGAACCGCCAGCGCTTCCCCGGCTTTCGCCTGGTGGCGGTGCCGTATCCCAGCGGCCCGGGCAGCGGTGGACGGCATTTCCTGACGTGGCCCGAGGCGGGGCAGGTTTACTCCGGCCTGGGCGCGGCGGTCAGCAGCCAGAACCGGCACGTGGTGGAAACCATCCGCTACCTGGACTACGGCTATTCGAAAGAGGGCGGCCGCGTGCTGTCCTACGGCCGCGAAGGGCTCAGCTACACGATGGTGGACGGCCTGCCGCGTTATACGGCGCAGGTGATGCGGCATCCGAAGCTGTCGGTGGCCGAGGCGATCTACGTGCATGCCCGCGTGCAGAGCGCGCCGCTGGTGCAGGAGGCGAACTACCTGCAGCAGTTCTACACGATGCCGGAACAGCGCGAAGCCGTGTCCATCTGGGCCAGCGCATCGCCGGACCTGCTGCTGCCCGCGCTGGAAGTCGATCCTGCCGACTCGCGCAAGTTCAACGCCATCATGAGCGACCTGAAGCTGTATATCGCCGAGATGACGACGCGCTTCATCACCGGCCGCGAGCCGATGGAAAACTTCGACCTGTACCTGAAGAAGCTCGACCAGGCCGGCGTACGGCGCGCCACCGCCTACATGCAGAAAGCCTACGACCGCTACCAGTCGAAATCTCCCGCCGGACCCGCTCCGGCCCAACGCTGACCAGAACGGACGAGAACGACATGCCACGACTTACTCACCACTTGTGGGCCGGAGCCACCGCATACCAACGCGCGGCCAGAAATGTGAACGTTAACAGCGACGTGCGTGCCGCTGAAACCCAATGACCAACGACATGACTTTACCCATGCATTCTTCCCCGCCGGCCGGCGACGACGTGCTGGAAGGCGCGCTGGACCTGGCCCTGGGCCAGCTGGCGGCCAACCTGCGGCGCTTCACGGAACGCTTCCCCGACGACACCACCACCGCCAACCACTACACGCTGCGCCGCTACGAAGACCATCCGGCGGGCGTGAATGCCGGCTGGACCAGCGGCTTCTGGACCGGCATGCTGTGGATGGCCTATGAACTGACGGGGGCCACGGCGTTCCGCCAGGCCGCGGCCAGCCAGCTGCCCAGTTTCGCCTGGCGCCTGGAGCAGGATATCCAGGTCGACCATCATGACCTGGGCTTCCTGTACATGCCTTCGGCGGTGGCCGCGTGGCGCATCACCGGCGAGACGGCGCCGCACCGGATGGCGCTCCAGGCGGCCGACCGGCTGATGCGGCGCTACCTGCCGGGCGCCGGCATCATCCAGGCCTGGGGCGACCTGGACGACCCGGCGCAGCGGGGCCGGATCATCATCGACTGCCTGATGAACCTGCCCCTGCTGCACTGGGCCAGTGCGCAGAGCGGCGACGGGCGCTATCGCGAGGCCGCGCTGTCGCACCTGCGCCAGTCGCGCAAGTACCTGGTGCGCCCGGATCACTCCAGCTTCCACACCTACCACTTCGATCCGGTGACCGGCGACGCGCTGGGCGGCAGCACGGCGCAGGGCGCGTCGGACGATTCGTGCTGGGCGCGTGGCCAGGCCTGGGGCATCTACGGCTTCGCGCTGAACCACCGCCACGCGCCGGAGCTGGGCCTGCTCGATATCGCCTGTGCCCAGGCCGACTACTTCCTGGCCCGGCTGCCGGAACACGGCATCGCCTACTGGGACCTGGCCTACGGCGACGGCAGCGGCGAGCCGTGGGACAGCTCGGCCTCCGCCATCGCAGCATGCGGGCTGCTGGAAGTGTGCGCGCTGCTGCCGGAGGGCGCACTCCACGCACGCTACCGCGCCGCGGCGCTGCACCTGCTCGGCAGCCTGGCGCGGCGCTGCGCCGCCCGCCAGCCGGACAGCGACGCGCTGCTGCTGCATGGCGTGTACAGCAAGCCGCACGGGCAGGGCATCGACGAGGCCAGCCTGTGGGGCGACTTCTTCTACCTGGAAGCGCTGGCGCGGGTCACGCGCGGCTGGACCAGCTACTGGTAGCTGGGAGGCGGAGGAGACAGACAACGACGGCACGCAAGATCGGCTAGAAAAAATCGGCATCCAAGGATCGGCTCAAAACCGGGTAGTCAATAAAACAGCAGTTCTCATCAGGAGAGAAACATGATTGCGCACTTCAGCACTTCCATCAGCCTGCCGCCGCTGCGGCCCCTGACCGCGGCCATCGCCCTGGCGATGCTGGGCGCCGTGCCGGCCCAGGCCCAGCAGGCCGACAGCGGCAAGCTCGAACAGGTGGTCGTCACCGCCAACAAGCGGGCACAGAACCTGCAAGACGTCCCGGCGGCCATCTCGGTGATCAACGACGCCACGCTGCAGCGCGCCAACGTGCGCGACATCGACGATCTGCCGTCGCTGTCGCCGGCGCTGACGATTTCCTATGGCTCGCAACCCGGCAACAACAGCATCAACATGCGCGGCATCGGCACTTTCTCGCTGGGCATCGGCACCGAGTCCGACGTCGCCGTGATCGTCGACGACATCCCGATGGGCCTGCAGGCCGGCGCCTTCAAGGACATGACGGACATCTTCCGCGTGGAAGTGCTGAAGGGCCCGCAAAGCACGCTGTTCGGCAAGTCTTCCATCGCCGGCGCGCTGAACATCACCACCAAGCCGATCGCCGGCACGCGCAAGGCCAGCACCAGCTTCCTGCTGACGGACGACAAGGAGTGGCGCGCCAGTGCCAGCGTGTCCGGCCCGCTGACCGACACGCTGCGCGGCCGCGTCACCGTCAGCAAGACCGGTTTCGGCGGCGTCGTCGACAACCTGTACGATGGCTCGAAGCTCAACGGCAGCCGCGGCGAAACCATCATGGGCAAGTTCGAATGGAATCCATCCGACCAGTTCCAGGCCGTGTTCTCGCCGCATTACAACCGCACCAACCGCAACTGCTGCGTGAATCCGTACACGTCGATCACGCCGGGTGGCTACTACCAGAACGTGCCCCAGTTGCCGGCCACCGAACTGAATGCCGGCATTCCGATCGGCCCCGGCAACACGGCCGTCAGCAACG
Source organism: Pseudoduganella albidiflava (assembly GCF_004322755.1). Classification (NCBI taxonomy): domain Bacteria; kingdom Pseudomonadati; phylum Pseudomonadota; class Betaproteobacteria; order Burkholderiales; family Oxalobacteraceae; genus Pseudoduganella; species Pseudoduganella albidiflava. The sequence continues at coordinate 4,132,738 of NZ_CP036401.1, read as the reverse complement.
ACTACCCGGCCGGCGGCAAGTTCCGCGATGCCGGTGCCGGCCTTCGCCTGAACTGGCAGTTCGGCGACGATTCGGTGCTGGCCGGCCATAACCTCACCTCCATCACCTCGTTCGGCAACTACCACATGGACGACTTCCAGGACGGCGACGGCACCAGCAGCGACATCCTGCGCTACCTGCCCGTCAATGGCCGGCCAACGGGCCTCTCCGGTGGCCTGTACAGCTTCGGCACCTTCGACGTGAAGTCGATCACGCAGGAAGTGCGCCTCACGTCGCCCGATACCGGCAAGTTCCGCTACGTCACCGGATTCTGGTACGGCCGCAACATGCTCAACCGCCTGCTGGTGCGGGCGCCGGTGAGCAGCTACGTCACCGCCTACGAGGCGCAGGCCTGGAACACCAACTACGCACTGTTCGGCCAGGCCAGCTATGCCTTCGCGGAGAAAACCAGCCTGATCGCGGGGCTGCGCCTGAACCGGGAGGATTCGGGCTACGGCTTCACCCGCTACACGCCGCCGCCCGCCGCGCGCGTGCCGACCGAGTTCTACACGGACGACCACTCGGACAACGCCGTCACCGGCAAGGTGGGCCTGGAACACCATGTGAGTCGCGACACGATGGCCTACGCGACATTCTCCACCGGCTACAAGGGTGTCGCCTACGATCTCACCAGCGGCTTCAACGCCGCCGTGGCGCGCAAGCAGCCGGTCGATCCGGAAAAGGCGAAGAACTTCGAACTGGGCCTGAAGACCGCGCTGCTGGACAACCGCGCCACGCTCGACATCGCCCTGTTCAACACGAACTTCCGCGGCTTCCAGCAGGCGGCCGGTTTCGTCGACGACGACAACGTCTTCCGCACCACGCTGCACAGCATCGGCGGCTTGCGCACGCGCGGCCTGGAAGTGGATGGCACGCTGCGCGCCAGCCGCGCGCTGCTGCTGAACGCCAGCTTCGCCTGGACCCAGGCCACCATCACGGAATTCGAGAACGGCCCGTGCCACTGGGTGCTCAACGCGGCCGGCACGGCGGCCATCGTGGGCGGCAATTGCGCGCCGAACCCGCAATACGCGAACGCCAATGTGCAGAACCTGAAGGGGGCCACGCTGCCGAACGCGCCGAAGATCAAGGTCAACCTGGGCGGCCAGTACGACGTGCCGCTGCAGGCCGCCGGCTTCGACCTGTTCGTCACGGGCGCCTGGCGCTGGCAAAGCCGCACCCAGTTCGCGCTGAACCAGGACCCGGTGACGGTGCAGGGCGGCTACGGCGTGGCCAACCTTGGCTTCGGCATGAAGGACAAGCGCGACCGCTACAAGCTGTCGTTCTTCGTCAACAACCTGTTCGACAAGACGTATGCGATCGGCCTGGGCAACTCGGTGGCCACCGGTACGTGGAGCGCGAAGGCGCCGAACCCGGTGGCCGTGGTCAGCACCACCTCGTGGCTGCCGCCGCGCGATTACACCCGCTACGTCGGCGCCCGGCTCGACCTGAATTTCTGATTGGTCCGTGGGCGAGGCGCACCGGCTCCCCCTGGTGCGCCTGGCTCTTTCGAAGGGACGCGGCCACCGGGCTGCGCTCCCTTTTTTTTCGTTCGCATCGTTATCCAACATCATGCACAACTCACCTTCCTTCACGATTTCCGGCGACCGTTTCCTGCTCGACGGCGCACCGCTGCGCGTGCTGTCCGGCGCACTGCATTATTTCCGCGTGGTGCCCGGCCAGTGGCGCGACCGGCTGCTGAAACTGCGCGCCATGGGCCTGAACACCGTGGAAACCTATGTGGCCTGGAACCTGCACGAGCCGCGGCCCGGCGAGTTCCGCTTCGACGGTGGGCTCGACCTCGCCGCGTTCGTGCGGCTGGCGCAGGAACTGGGCCTGTACGTGATCGTGCGGCCGGGCCCCTACATCTGCGCAGAATGGGAGTTCGGCGGCCTGCCGGCCTGGCTGCTGGCCGATCCGGCCATGGAAGTGCGCTGCTGCTATCCGCCCTACCTGGACGCGGTGCGGCGCTTCTATGCGGCGCTGCTGCCGCAACTGCTGACGCTGCAGGTCCCGCACGGCGGACCGATCCTCGCCATGCAGGTCGAAAATGAATACGGCAGCTACGGCAGCGACAGCCGGTATGTGGAATGGGTGCGCGCGCTGATGGTGGAACTGGGCGTTGAAACGCTGCTGTTCACGTCGGACGGTGCCACCGACCACATGCTGACCCACGGCACGCTGCCCGCTGTGTACAAGACGGCGAATTTTGGTTCGCGCGCCGACGGCGAGTTCGCCAAGCTGCGCGAATACCAGCCGGACGGGCCGCTGATGTGCATGGAATTCTGGAACGGCTGGTTCGATCACTGGGGCGAGCCGCACCATACGCGCGACGCGGCCGATGCGGCACAGGCGCTCGACGAGATTCTCGCCAGCGGCGCATCCGTCAATGTCTACATGTTCCATGGCGGGACCAATTTCGGCTTCATGAACGGCGCCAACACCGATCTCGACACGCGCGCCTACCAGCCCACGGTCAACAGCTATGACTACGACGCGCCGCTGAGCGAGGCGGGCGAGCCGACCGCCAAGTTTTACGCCTTCCGCGAGGTGATCGCGAAATATGTCGACCTGCCGCCGCTGTCGCTGCCGCCACCCGCGCCGATCCTGGCGCCAACCGCGGCACGCTTTGCCGGATCGGCCGCGCTGGCCGATGCGCTGCCCGTGCTGGCGACGGCGCACCGCGACATCGTGCCGCGCGCCATGGAAAGCCTGGGGCAGGACTATGGCTTCCTGCTGTACCGCACCACGGTCGCGCATCCGCCGGGCAAGGTCACCTTGTCCGTGGAACGCGTGCACGACCGCGCCCAGGTGTTCGTCAACGGCGTCGAGGCGGGCGTGCTGGCGCGCGATGGCGACGGCAAGCTCGAGATCGACCTGCCCGCCGGCCCGGTCACGCTGGACCTGCTGGTCGAGAACATGGGGCGGGTGAACTACGGACCGGACCTGCAGGACCGCAAGGGCCTGCTGGGCTGGGTGCGGCTGGGCATCAACAAGCTGTATCACTGGACCATGTTCCAGCTGCCGCTGGCCGACCTGTCGCGGCTGGAATTCGCCGCCGCCGCGACGGCCGGCCCGGCATTCCACCGCGCCGTGTTCGACGTGGCGGCGCCGGGCGACAGCTTCCTGTCGCTGCCCGGCTGGAGCAAGGGCGTGGCCTGGGTGAACGGCTTCAATCTGGGCCGCTACTGGGAGCGGGGACCGCAGCAGGCGCTGTACGTACCGGCGCCATTGTTGCGGCAGGGCGAGAACGAGCTGATCGTGTTCGAGCTGCACGGCGTGCGCGGTGGCGACGCCGTGCTGGGCTGGCCGGTTCCCTAGCGAACTTCGGAAGGCGCCAGCCGGAAGCTGGCGCTGAACGAGCGGCCCGCCGCGCCGGCCACGTCGACCGCCAGGCGGATCGTCGGCCGCGTTTGCAGGATCGCGATGCCGGGCGAGGTCGCCACGATCTCGCCGGCCGCGCGCGCGATGTCGATCGTGACCGGTGCCGTGCCGGCCTGGGTGGGATCGGCCACGGCCACATGTAGCATGCCGCCAGCCTCCTGCACGAGAACCGCCGCCTTGCGGTCGCTGGCCAGGTAGGGCACGTGATCCATCTTCACGACCGCGGCGCCGTCGGCCCAGAAGGTCGCGCCGACCAGGCCGAGCGCCGCGTCGCGTACCGCGGTGACCGAGGCGGAGCGCTCCAGCACCGTGACAGTGGGTGCGGCCGCATACGCGGCCGCCTGGGCGGCGCTGCGGCCCGGCAGGATCACGTACGCATAGCCGGCATCGCGCGGATTGCTGCCGTGCGGCAGGGCCAGGCTATGGAAATGGTTCGTCACCACGTTCGTGCCACCGCTGGCAGACATCGTGCGCCAGGTGGCGCTGCGTGTCTCGCGCAGGCTCTCCAGCGCGGGCTTGTCGGGGAAGTACCACGCCACGTCGGACCCCGGCACGTTGCCAGCCAGGTGTGCCCAGCGGACGGCGGGCAGGGGCGCGGCGCTGCCGGACACCGGGCGCTGCACGACGCCGTCCACGGTCAGCACATTGCCGCCGTGCGCGGCAAGTTTGCGGTTCTCGACGATCGTCTCGACCGGCACGCCGTCCGTGCTGGCGAGCCCGCTGCCGACGGCCACGATCCGGTCGCCGAACAGGAACCACGATTTGCGCCCCGTGAGCGTGCTGCCGGTTACGCCCCCCGTCGCGAACGCCATGCCGGCCACGGCGTACTTGCCAGCCAGCGTGGCGCCGCCGGTCCAGCCGCCCGTGTTGGGATACTTTTTCCAGTCCACCGGCACGCCGCTGCCGGAACGGTCGGTGGTCGTGCCGGGCAGCCGCCGCTTGTCGATGGTGGGCCAGTAGCCGCCCAGGTAGCGCGCCTGGTCGGCGTCGTACAGCGCGAGCATGCCCATGCCGGTCCACCAGCCGGCCAGGTTTTCGCCGTTGCCGTACTCGAACGCCGAGATCCGGTCCGAGAACAGCGCCAGGCTGGCGGCGAAGCCGGGGCCGCGCTGGACCACGCGGTCCATCGATGCGAAGACGCGCACGCCTTCCGGCTCGGCCGCGGCGGCCACGCGGGGATCGGCCATCAGCGCCTTGATCGCGACGATGTCGTCGACCGGCAGCGGTGCCGGCACGAACGCATCGGTTGCCGTTTTTGCGGCGGCAAGCGGCGCGGCATGGCTGCCGCCGAAGGTCGTGTCGCGCGCGATCCAGCCCTTGGTGGCGGCCGCGATGGCGGCGCCTTGCCGGGGATACGCCGTGGTGCCGGCCCGCGCCAGCCGCACCAGCGCCGCGATGGTGCTGCGCCCTGCCGTGTGGTCGGTCGAATTATGGCGCGCGATGGCGCGGCCCCGCACCGCGTCCATCATCGCGCCGTCGTAGATAAATGGAGCATAGGCGGTAGTAGCCCAGTCGAATACGTTGGCAACGTTCGGATCGGCCAGGGCCCACCGCGAACCTTCCAGCAGGGACAGCAGGCGGGACATGTCGTCGATCACGGCGGGGCCGTACGCGCCAGTGTAGGGCACGTAGTCGTGCTGGATGAACGAACCGTCGCGGTAGAAGCCGTCGCCTTCCGTGACGTACAGCAGCGCGGGGCCGATGGCGGCGCGGCCCTGCGCGATCTTCGCCGCCGACTGGCCCAGCACGCCGCGCAGGATCACGGCAAGCGACTTGTCGAGCAGGTTGGCGCCCGTCTCGGCGGCCAGCACGGTGCCGTCCGGTTTCAGCCGCACCGCCGGGTCGGGCACGAAGCGGTCGATGGCCGCCAGCCACGCCGCGCGCCGGCCCGCGCCCAGCCGTTCGTGCATCAGCGTCATCGTGTTCGCCAGCGCCAGAGGCGTGCCGATATGCCAGTCCCACCAGTTGCCGTACCAGGTGACGGTGGCGTTGTAGCGGTGCGCGTGCAGCCAGTCGAGGCCCGCCACGATGTCGGCCGCCAGCGCCGCATCGCCCCGCAATGGCGAGCCGGCGGTGGACCAGGCCAGCGCCATCGCCTGCAGGCGTACGTAGCTGTTGGTGATGTTGGCCGAATTCGCCGGCGCTGCCAGGTCCGGCCACAGCGCGCCGCGCGCCGGGCGCTTGTCCATCGCATCCCAATGGCGCCGCGCGTTGGCGGCCAGGGTCGCGACGGCCCGGGCGATGTCCGGATCGCGGGTGTCGAGGGCTTCGCCGCCGGTCAGGCGGGCATGCCACCTGGTCCGCAGCTGGTCGAACTCACTGGCATCCACGGCCGGGGCGGCCCGGGTGGCCACAGGTGCGAGTGCCAGCATGGCGGCGCACAGGACGGGCAGCGCGCGGTGGCGGGGGCGAAGGGCTGGGCGGATCGGCATAGGTCTCCATTGTCGATGCGCTGGCGGCGGGCAGCAAGCGGGCGCCAGCGGTGGATAGATAACGTTATCAATTTTGTGCGCGCTGATTTGTACTGGCCCGTTGCGCCACCGGAAAACAAGGACTAATATACATGACATCATAGTTAACGTTAACATTTCAGGGATAAACCAGCATGGCGGCGATCTCGTTACAACAGGTGCGCAAGTTCTACGACAACGGTTTCCATGCCGTGCGCGATTTCAGCCTCGATATCGGCGATGGCGAATTCGTCGTCTTCGTCGGCCCGTCCGGCTGCGGCAAGTCGACCACGCTGCGCATGATCGCCGGCCTGGAAGACATCTCCGACGGCACGCTGCGCATCGGCGGCACGGTCGTCAACGACCTGCAACCGAAGGAGCGCGATATCGCCATGGTGTTCCAGAGCTACGCGCTGTATCCGCACATGACGGTGCGGCAGAACATGGGTTTCGCGCTGAAGCTGGACGGCGTGCCGAAGGCGGCGGTCGCGCAGCGGGTGGACGAGGCGGCGCGCATGCTGCAGCTCGATCACCTGCTGGAACGCCGGCCGAAGGAACTGTCCGGCGGCCAGCGGCAGCGGGTGGCGCTGGGCCGTGCCATCGTGCGCAAGCCGCAGGCGTTCCTGATGGACGAGCCCTTGTCCAACCTCGACGCCAAGCTGCGCGTGGAGATGCGCGCGTCGATCCTGAAGCTGCACCGCCAGCTGGGCGTGACCACGGTCTATGTCACGCACGACCAGGTGGAGGCGATGACGATGGGCGACCGCATCGTCGTCATGAAGGGCGGCGAGATCCAGCAGGTGGCCAGCCCGATGGAGCTGTACGAGCGGCCCGTCAACGTGTTCGTCGGCGGCTTCATCGGCTCGCCGGCGATGAGTTTCCTGGACGGGGAATTGCGCGATGGCTGCGTGGTCGGCGACGGCTATGCGTTGCGCCTGCCGGCGGCGATGGCGGACCGCGTGGCGGCCGGCCTGGCAATGAACGGGGGGCGCGCCGTGAAACTGGGCCTGCGCCCGGAAATCCTGTCGCTCGACCGGGCTGCCGGCGAACCGCTGGCCGCCGTGGTGGACGTGGTGGAACCGCTGGGCGCCGAGACCATCGTCACCTTGCGCGTGGGCGGCGGCACAGTGGTGGCACGGCTCGGCGGCCATGCGAGACTGGAGCCCGAGCAGGCGCTGACGCTGTACCTGGACACAGCCCGCACGCACGTGTTCGACGCGGCCACGGAAGCGAACATCGGCCTCGGCCAGCGGGAGGCCGCATGATGCCCGCGCTGACCCTGCTGGCGATCGACGAAGGCCGCCAGCGGCTGCACCTGGTCGATACGGGCGATGCGCGCGCCGGCTGGCAGCGCGACCTGGCCGACTTTCCGCTGGCGCGCGACCTGCAGCGCATCGGCCGCGACCGCGCGCTGGTGGGCTTCGAGCGCGGCTTCATCGAGCTCGACATCGCCACCGGGGCCGTGCTGCGCGCCTGCGACCGGTGGACCGGCGTGACCGCCGCGCGCCGCCTGCCCGACGGCCGCACGCTGGTGACCGGCATGAACCTGGACGGCGGCGTCGACGGCATCCACGTGCTGACCCTCGATGCGGACCTCTGTCAGGTCGCCTCGGTCCGCCGCGACGGCGACTACGTCCGCCTGATGCGGCCCGCCGGGGAGGGCTACCTGCTGTGCACCAACGACCATATCCTGGAGACGGATTCGCAATTGCGCCCGCTGCGCAAGCTGGCGGCACCGGGCTTCGAGCATGCGTGGAAAGCCGAGCGGCTGCCCTGCGGCGGCACGCTGGTGTCGGCCGGCTATGGCGCGTTCATGGCGCGCTTCGACGCGGGTGGCGCGCTGGTGCATACGTTCGGCCGGGCGGGGCAGGTGCCGGACGACGTGGCGCCGCATTTCTATGCCACGTTCCAGGTGCTGGACGACGGCCGCGTCATCGTCGCCAACTGGCAGGGGCATGGCCCGGACAACGGCCACAAGGGCCGCCAGCTGCTGTCCTTCGGCGCCGATGGAACACTGCTGGACACGTGGTCGGACCCGGCGCGCATCTCGTCGCTGCAGGGGATCCTCGTGCTGTGATGTGATTCCTGACGGCGATCCCCGCCGTGCCCATTGCTTTTCGATGCTATCTATCGCGCCCTGGCGCCGGCGCCTGCCGGGGCCGCGCCCGCCGACTGTTCGCTCGCGCCGGCCGCACGGTACTGCTCCACCTGTGCGGGCGGTACCGGACGCCCGAAGAAATAGCCCTGCATTTCAACGCAGCCGAGTTCCCTGAGCCGGGATGCCTGGGCGCCGGTTTCCACGCCCTCGGCGATCACGTGGATGCCCAGGCCACGGCTGATATCGATGACGCCCTTGACGATGGCGCGCGAGCGTGCGCTATCCTGCAGGCCGCCGATGAAGGAGCGGTCGATCTTCAGCTTGTCGACAGGCAGTCGCATCAGATAGGACAGGCTGGAAAACCCGGTGCCGAAATCGTCGAGGCTGAGCGTGACGCCGAGTTCCTTCAGCTGGTACATGATGCTGATCGCGCGGTCGACGTCGTGCACCGCCACCGATTCCGTCAGTTCCAGTTCCAGCAGGTGCCCGGGCAGGCGATGGGCGGCCAGGGCTTCGCGCACCGAGCCGGCGATGTCGCCATGCAGGAACTGGCGCGGCGACAGGTTCACGGCGACGGGCAACGGCATGCCGCCCGCATCGGCCCAGGCGCGCAGCTGCCGGCATGCTTCGTCCAGCGTCCATCGCCCGATGTCCACGATCAGGGCGCTTTCCTCGGCGACGGGAATGAAATCGGCCGGCGAAATCAGGCCCAGTGTCGGGTGCTGCCAGCGGATCAGGGCCTCCACGCCGGCCATCCGGTCGCTCTCGACGTTGCGTTTTTCCTGGTAGAGCAGGAACAGCTGGCCACCCGCCACCGCGCCCCGCAAGTCGTGTTCGAGGGAGCGATGATTGAGCCGGTACAGGGCCTGGTTGAAAGCGCTCATCAGTCCGTGGCCCAGGGCCTTGGCCTGGCGTACCGCTTCATGTGCGGTATTCAGCCACGCCCCGGCATCGGCCCAGCTGTCGCGCAGCGGCGCGTACCCGGTGGTCAGGCTGCAGTGGATGACCAGGTCGTCGCTGAGGACCAGCTTGTTCAGGGCTTCGTGCACAGCGCCGAGGCGGCCGGTTGCCGCGGCCAGTGTCGTGTCGCCCTGTACCAGCAGCGCGAACATGCCGCCGCCGATCCGGGCACAGGTATCGCGTGCGCCGGCGAGCTCCTTGAGCCGCTCCGCCACCACGGCGATCAGGCGGTCGCCGATCCGGTGGCCCAGCCGCTCGTTGATGCCGGCGAGGTTGTCGATGTCGATGAGTGCCAGCAGCGCCGTGCCGCTGCGCCGCGGCGCGAGCGCCAGCATTTCCTCGATCTTCCGGTCGATCGCGAAACGGTTGGGCAGGCCGGTCAGCGGGTCGCGCAGCACCTGGTTCTTCAGCGAATGGACCCGCACGTGCGGGTCCGGGCCTTGTTGCGTCGTGGTCCAGGCGTCCACCAGTGCCAGCGATTCCAGCGCCGTCTGCCGGAAGTACAGCAAGTCTTCGATGGTGCGGGCCAATGCCTGCAGCAGCACGATTTCCTGCGGCGTGGGACTGCGCGGCACCGTGTCGATCACGCACAGGGTACCGATCCGCCTGCCGGCCGAATGAATGGGGATGCCCGCATAGAAGCGGATGCCAGGGGCGCCCGTGACGAGGGGATTGCCGGCGAACCGGCCATCGCGGGTGGCGTCTTCCACGATGAAGGGCTGGTCGGCGAGGATCGCGTGGCCGCAGAACGATACGTCGCGCGGCGTTTCGCGGGCATCGAGGCCGCAGCTCGACTTGAACCACTGGCGCTCGTCGTCGACCAGCGAGATCAGGCTGACGGGCACCGACAGCGAGGCGCAGGCGACACGGGTCAGCCGGTCGAACAATTCCTCGGGCTCGGAGTCGAGCAGCTGCGTGGCGCCCAGGGCGATCAGCCGTTCGGCCTCGTCGGCAGGGCAGGGCGGCGGCAGGTAGGCCAGCCCAGGGAACTCGCCGATTCCTTTGCCGATTCCTTCCCCGATCCCTTCGCCGCCCCCGGCAAGGTGCGCATTGCCGTTCCCGGCATTGTCGTTCCCGGCATTGCCGTTCCCAACATTCTCGTTCCCAGTCTTGTCGATCATCTTCAGCATCGGCGTGCGCCGCCCGGTTGCCGTCGGCCGGTCGGGTCCGCGTGCGGGGGCGGAGCAGCGGTTGGCGAACCGGTCGGCTACATGGTTGGAAAGGCTATCATTCTGCCATGTTTGCGGCGCACCGGATGACCATCTTTACGACACCCGGGACGGTGCGGACGGCCGGTAGCAGGCACTTGCCGCCCCAGCCTGCCCGCGGGTTCAGCGCATCATGCCGCCGACGCGCGGACAAAGCCTTCGATGACCCGGTTGAACGCCGCCGGATGCGAGACGTTCATGCCGTGCGACGCGCCGGCGATGGTGCGCTTTTCCGCGTCCGCATGCCACGCCAGCAACTGCGCGGCGTTGTCGCGATACATGCGGGGGCTGCGTTCGCCTTCGACGAGGAGCAGCTGGCAGCGCAGGCCGGCGGCGTCCGCCTGCGTGTAGGCCGGCAGCGGATCGCGGAACTGCTTGGGCAGGGTGGCAGCGTTGTCGATCGCCATGCGGCGGAAGCCCGCGGGGCTCTTGCGCCAGGCCCCCGGCATGCTGACCGAATCGACGAACAGTTCGAGGCCGGCGTCGACGGCGCCTTCCTCGATCAGCGCGGCGGCCCGGGCGCGCAGGGCCACGGTCGCCGCCGGCAATTGCGCTTCGGCCGTGCCGGCCACCTGCAACGGCCCGCCCGGATCGGCCAGCGTCAGCGTCTTCACCAGGTGCGGATATTCGCGCGCCAGGTGGAAGGCCACGCAGCCGCCACGCGAATGACCCACCAGGTGCACCGGCCCCACCTGCATCATGGCGATGAAGTCGGCCAGTTCCTCGACATGGGTGCGCCAGCCGAACTCGCCCGGCATGCGGTCCTGGTCGTCCGGCCAGTAGTGGCTCAGGCTGACCGACATGCAGAAGAACTGTTTCGACAGTGCGCTGGCCTGGCTGCCCCAGTAGCGGTAGTCGCACAGCGAGCCGTGGATGAACAGCAGCGGTTCGCCATAGCCGCTGGCCACGTAGGGCACCCGGGTGCCGGATGGCAGCGTGGCGAAGTACACCTCCGGGAGGGCAAGGCTGGACAGGTCGGTTCGTGCGTTCATGGGTGGGCTCCTTTCCGCTACTATGCATGACCCACTCGTCCAGGAAAATCGCATAATATTGATCGTTGCTATCAGATTTGCTGATAGCGATGCATTCGAAATAATACGGGACCCCCATGAAAGCACTCGACCTGGATGTCCTCGCGATGATCGTCGCCGTGGCCGACACCGGCAACATCAGCCGCGCGGCCGAAGTCGTGCACCGCTCGCAATCGGCGGTCAGCATGCAGATCAAGACGCTCGAGGCGGCGCTGGGCAAGCCGCTGTTCGTGCGCAAACCGCGCAGCGTGACGCCGACCCAGGACGGCGAAGTTTTGCTGACCTATGCGCGGCGCATGCTTGCCCTGCGCGAAGAGGCATGGGCCGCCGTGGTGCGGCCCGACGTGACCGGCCGCGTCGTCATCGGCGTGCCGGACGACTATGCGTCGTCGCTGCTGCCGGCGATCCTCAAGAAGTTTTCCGCCACCTACCCGAGGGTGGAAATCCAGGTGGTCGGCCTGCCCAGCGTGGCGCTGGCGCCGATGGTGAAGGAGGGCTCGGTCGACCTGGTGTGCGCCACGCGGGTCAAAGGCCTGTCGGGCGAATTCATCCGCTTCGAACCCATGGTGTGGGCGGCGTCGCCCGGCGCGGCCGGGATCTGGCGCGAGCGGCCGTTGCCGATCGCCGTGTTCCTGCCCGGCAGCGTGGCGCGGGAAAACGCCATCCGCAGCCTGGAGCGGGCCAGGATCACGTACCGGACGTCGTTCGAGAGTCCCAGCCTGATGGGGCTGCTCAGCATGGTCGAGGCCGGGCTTGCCGTCGCGCCGCTGGCGCAGTGCGCGGTGCCGCGCCACCTGACCTTGCTGGGGCAGGCGCAAGGCTTGCCGGAGATCGATGCGCTGGAAGTCATTTTGGCGCGCAGTGCCAAGTCGCGGCGCCCGCCGTGCGATTTCCTGGCGGAGCGGATCATGGCGGAGTTGCGGCGCTGAAAAATGGTAGATAAAGAGCTGGGGAACAAAGGCCGCGCACGCAGGCTTCGCGGGCGCGGGCCGAGGCACGCGGGCGACTGGCGTCACCCGCGGCTTACAGATTCAACTCAGGCCGACTTGCCCTGTTTCGTGCCGTGCTGGTTGCCCTGCGCAGCCTGGCCACCTTGCAGGTTGCCCTGGGTCGATGCCTCGCCATCCACCTTGAACTGGGCGGAGCCGGCTTCGCCGCGGACTTCCGCCTGCATGCTGCCGTGGTGGGTGCTGCCGTTGCCGCGCTGCGCGCCGTCCTGGGCGAACGGGTCGCGGAAGTTCTTCAGCGATTCTTCCTGGTGGCGCAGCGAGCGGTCGGTTTCTTCGGCGGCGGTGCGCGCCACCTGGTCAGCCAGCGCGCGTGCCGTGCGCGAGGTTTCCTGCACGTGCTGTTCGGCGACCTGGGCGAAATCGACCTGGCTGTCGGCGGCCACGCGCGAGATGTGCTGCTGGTAGGCGCGCAGCTTTTCCGTAGCAGGCTGGGCGCGTGCGGCGGTCACGGAGATCAGGTCGGAAGGACGATCGGTGGTCAACAGCTGGTGGCCGACGATGGTGCTTTCCTCCAGCATGGTCTGGCCCAGCTGGATGTTCAGCTGGCACAGTTCCTGGAACGAACGGGTCAGCGATTTCGACACGTCGTTCAGGAAAGCTGCCTGGGCATTCAGGTGCGTACGGACTGCGGGCGTAACGGCTTGCGAGAACGGGAACATGGCATACCTCATGAAGTGAAGTTCATCAACTGGCGAACACGGCAGTTGCAGGATGCGCATCTGGCGGGTGGCCGGAAAGGGCAACGTCATTGCTGAGTTGCGTGCAGCGCGCCAGGGTGGCCTGGTGCGTGCTGCCTACCTTATGGACCATTTGTGACAGGCGTTTGACGTGCCGGGTCGGATTATTCTGAATCGTTCCGGTGTGGCCGCGAGCCTCGGCGCGAGCCCTGCGGCACTTGCAAACGGGCGCCCGGGGTTGCTTTCATCTGGCATGATTTCCCCTGCCAGCCGCGCGTTTCCCAAGGGAACATTACCGGTCCGCGTGGCTTGTCAAGCGCCTGTTTTGCGCGCGCCTGCGCCCGTGCAACAGGTGTCTGGCGGATGAAAATAATGTCCGTTCCCATGTTATAGTGCCAGAAATCAACTAGTTTCCTGACCGTTGCCATGGCCGGGCCGTTGATGACCCGGGCATGGAGGAGGGATGAGCGGCCACCCGGCCGTGGCCAGCCATCCATGTTGACTTGCACGAGCGGCAATGGACCAGCGCACCAGACCTTGAAGCCACCAGTCTCCACCCCAGCACATCGCCAGGTTCCAGAGCAGGCAGCACATTCACCGCGGTACTGCAAGGCGCCGTCCCGTAGCGGATGGCCCTCCACCGACCGTCGTTCGTGGGGCGATGCCCTTTCCACCAGCCCGGAAGGCCATCGTGGATGCCATTGAAGTGGGCAAGGCGGCCCGGCCCGTGATGGCACGCGCGGCGCAGCGCATCGGCGATCTCGTCCTCTCGGCCGACTTCAAGCAGCGCCGCCGGGCGATCGTGGCCCTGATGACGGCGGGCGTGTACGCGATCTGCATCGTCATCCTGTTCTACGGCGGCGAGCGGGGCATCTTCGATCCCGGCTGGACCGGCGTGCTGGCGCTGGCTTGCGGCTCCGTCGTCACGGCGTTCTATGCCGCCATCCGCAGCGGCTTCAACCTGCGTTTCAGCGCGCCGTCGCTGGCGCTGCCGCAGGCCATCTGTGCGCAGACACTGGTCGCGGCGGCCTATATGATCGCCGGGCCGGCCCATCCCTCCATGCTGGCGCTGGCGGCGATGGTGATCGTGTTCGGCATGTTCGAGATGCGTACCCGCTACGTGTGGCTGCTGATGCGCTATACGCTGGTGCTGATGGGCGCCGTGATGGTCTGGTGCGCGCTGCACGATCCGCTCACGTATCCGCCCGAGGTCGAGGTGATCCATTACGCGATCCTGGCCACCGTGCTGCCCGCGATCTCGTCCCTGTCCGCCCAGCTGCGGGCGATGCGCGAGCGCCTGCAGAAGCAGAAGGCGGAACTGGAAACCGCGCTGGAAAAAATCCGCCGCGTGGCCACCCTCGATGAACTGACCGGCTTGCCGAACCGGCGCCACATGCGCGAGCTGCTGGCCGAGCACATCGCGCGCTTCGACCGGGGCGGCCCGGCGTTCGCGGTGGCGCTGGCCGACCTCGATCATTTCAAGAGCATCAACGACCGCTTCGGCCATGCCGTCGGCGACGACGTGCTGACCGGCTTTGCCGACCGGGCCCGCGCCCACCTGCGCACGACCGACATCGTCGGCCGCTGGGGCGGCGAGGAATTCGTCATCATCCTGGCCGGCTCGCCCCCGGCCGACCTGGATTCCGGCATGGAGCGCATGCGCCGTTCGCTGCGCGACACACCGGTCTGCGCGGACGTGCCGGAGATCCGGCTCACGTTCTCGGCGGGCGTCACGCCATACCGGGAAGGCGAATCGATCGACGACGTGATCGAACGCGCCGACAAGGCCCTGTACGACGCCAAGCATGCGGGGCGGGACCGCTCGGTGAGCCGGTAGCCCCGCCATCCACGGCGTTTGGCCGGACAGGGCGTGGATCACGGCGTTGTCAGGACGTTACAACATAATTGGTCCGGACGATTGAAAAATCGGCCTGACCAATCTACAATAGGCCGGACCGAAAGTGCTGATCTTATAGCAACTTCCGGCTTGACCGTCCGCGCGCAAGGCCATCCTCCTCCGGCCGCCCCCGCAACGGCGCGGGACACGCGAGGTGTTCCACGGCGACCGCTCCCCGCGGCGCTTCCGACATCACAATAACCAGATCGGAGACACGTTTGAACACCCAAGACCTTTTCAAGGCCCTGGCGCTTGCCGCCGTGGGTACCACCCTCGGCATGGGCAGCGCGCACGCGGGCATGCTGCCGCTGCAAGGCGCCACCATCACGGCCACCTACAACGGCGATGCGGCGGGCATGCTCGGCCTCGACCATGGCTTCGCCGCCGAACCGGGCTCGAACACCAGCGCGCTGGATCCCACCGGCACGGGCGTGGAATTCCTGACGGCCGATTTCCTGTTCGGGATCGATTTTTCCGCCAGCGGCGCGCTGACCGTGATCGCCAACGGCACGATCCCGGCCGGCGCCTACAGCATGCGCTTCGACTTCGGCAACAGCCTGGCCAGCCCGATCGGCGCCTTCACCTTCACAGGCACGGATGGCGCCAGCGGCGTGCCGGGCCTGTCGATCGTCGATCCGCACACCATTGCGCTGGAACTGGGCGGCGTCGAGTGGAACGAATTCGGCGCGATCACCGCGCAGATCGACACCGTGGCCGCGGTTCCCGAGCCTTCCAGCGCCGTGCTGCTGCTGGCGGGACTGGGCTGCCTGGCCGCCGTGCGCCGCGCGCGCAACGGCTACCGGTCCGCCGCGCACGGCACACGCCAGCGCCGCGGCTGACCGCAGACACGACGTACTACACGACGCAATTCACGACGCAAAACTCGAAGGGCACTTCCGCCAGGGCGGAGGCAGCCCCACGCCAATTCGTTCCTCCACCAGGAGAATCACATGCGACTTCTTGCATTCAAGGCGGCGCTGTGCGCCGCATTCGTCTTCGGCGCCGCGCCCGGCCATGGCGCCGATCCGGTCGACCCGGCCCGCCAGGGCGCGCCGCTGGACGGCTGGGCCAGCCAGGGCGGCGGCACGCGGGGCGGTGCCGCCGCGCCGTCCGAACAGATCTACTCGGTCACCAACCGCGCGCAGCTGCTGGCGGCCATCCATAACGGCGGCGTCAACGCCAAGATCATCAAGCTGGCCGGCACCATCGACATGAGCGAAGGCCTGCCGTTCACCAGCAGCGCCGACCAGGCGGCACGGGGCGCCATCCGCCTCAAGAGCAATACCACGCTGATCGGCGCCGGTCCCGGTACCGGCATCGTCAATGGCCATATCGTGCTGTCCGGCGTGTCGCAGGTCATCATCCGCAACCTCAAGCTGGTCAATCCCTGCGACGTGGGCCCCGTGTGGGATCCCACCGACGGCTCCACCGGCAACTGGAATTCCGCCTTCGACGCGATCGGCATCTCGGGGTCCGACCATGTGTGGGTCGACCATGTCAGCTTCACGGATGCGCCCGTGACGGACGACCTGCTGCCGGTCGAGAATGACCACGTGAAGCAGTGCCACGACGGCGCGCTCGACATCACCAACGGCTCCGACTACGTGACCGTGTCGTATAACGTGTTCGAGCAGCACAACAAGAACAACCTGGTCGGCGGCAGCGACAGCGCCACGGGCGATGAAGGCAAGCTGCGCGTCACCTTCAGCAACAACGTGTTCCGCGACGTGGCCAGCCGCGCGCCGCGGGTGCGCTTCGGCCAGGTCCACCTGTTCAACAATTACTACGCCGGTGCGAAGTCGCACCCCGTGTACCCGGTCAGCTATGCGGTGGGCGTGGGCACGGCGGCGAAGATCCTGTCGAACAACAATGTGTTCGAGGTGGCCGGTGCGCGCGTTTGCGCCGACGTGGTCCGCGACTTTTCCGGCGCCATCGCCGGCGCCTTCCAGGACAAGGGCTCGCTGCTGAACGCGGCGGCGCTGGGCAGCTGCGGTGTCGCCGCCAGCGCCGGCTGGACGCCGCCGTATGCGTACAGCGTGCGCCCGGTGGCGCTGGTGAAGGCCAACGCGCTGGCGCAGGCCGGCGGCGGCAAGCTGGCGACGGCCGTCACCGGCACGGGCAGCACCACCATCGACACCGGCCCGACCCTGGCCTGCCCGCCGTCCGGCCTGTACTTCTGCGATGACTTCCAGGGCGGCGGCGCAGCGAAGTGGGACTTGCTGCCGGTGCCGGGCCCGAACGGCAGCTTCCGCGTGCAGGACGAAGTGGCCGGCAGCGCCAACAAGGTGCTGCAGTACACGGCCGCCTCCACCGGCGGCGTGCTGGCGCTGATCAAGCCGGCGGCGCTGGACAAGGTGCCCTCGGGCGACTACTTCGTCGAAGCGCGCATCCGGCCGATGACCAACGGCACCACGGGCAACAAGCAGCTGTACCTGGTGACCCGTTATGTCGATGCGGGCAACTGGTATGGCGGCGGCCTGAACGTGCAGAACAGCACCGCCAGCACGCAGGTCGAGATCGCGAAGATGTTCGCCGGGTCGCTGAGCCGGCCGAAGCAGGTGCGCAAGCCGATCTCGATGGATGGGCCGTTCTACACGGTGCGCTTCGAGATGATCGGCAGCACGCTGACGGTGTACCTCGATGGCGAGAACCTGGGCTCGGTTACCGACAGCGCGTTCGCCGCGCGCGGGCTGGTCGGCCTGTACACGGCCAATAAGTCGTTCCAGGTCGACGACGTCCGGATCGGCGACCCGGCCCTGAAGCCCGCCCAGTTGACGCTCGATCCCGCGGTGACGAGCTTCGCCGCCGAAGCGGGCGACGCGCCGTTGCAGGTCACGGTCAATGCGCGCGCTCCCGACAGCACGCCGGACAGCTACACGGCGGTATCGAGCAATCCGGCGGTGGCCGCGGTGACCATGGAGGGCAATGTCGCCACCATCACCCCGGTCGGCGGCGGCACGGCGAAGATCGTCTTCACGTCCGGCTCGGACCCGCTGCTGACGCGCACGATCGATGCCACCATCGCGCCGCGCTTCGTGCAGCCCACGCAAACCTACCCGCTCGACAACGCCACCTGGCCGGCCGCGCAGGCGGACAGCGAGCCGGTCGACCTGTCGCTCAAGCTGGTGTTCGACAAGCCGCCGGTGCTGGGCAGCGGCGGCACCATCCGCGTGTTCCGCAAGGCCGACGACGCGCTGGTCGACGTGGTGCGGCTGACCGGCGAAACCGACACGCTGGGCTACCCCGGCCAGGCCCAGGTGCGCAAGGTGAACACGGTGCCGGTCACGATCGACGGCAATGCGGCGACCATCCGGCTGCACGGCAACAAGCTCGAACCGGGCACCGAATACTACGTGGCGATCTCGGATGGCGTGTTTACCGGCACCTCGCTGGGCGGCGTGCCGTTCGCCGGCATTGGCCGGCTGGGCGGCTGGTCGTTTACCACCCGTGCCGCCGTGCCGTCGGGCGACAGCGTGACGGTCGACGACGATGGCGCCGCGGACTTCCGCACGGTGCAAGGGGCGCTGAACTACGCGATGCAGTATTTCGGCAAGGCCGATCCCGTCACCATCCGCGTGAAGAACGGCGCCTACCGCGAGCTGCTGTTCTTGCGCGGCAAGGACAACGTCAGCATCGTCGGCGAAAGCCGCGATGGCGTGGTGATCCGCTACACCAACAACGATTCGCTCAACTCGGGCACCGGTGCCAGCCAGGGCGCCAGCACGAGTGGCGCGCGGGGCGGGCGGGCCATCATGCTGGTCGAGGCGGCCGACATGCTGAGCCTGGAGTCGCTGACGTTCAACAACACGACCCTGCGTTCGCCGGCCATCTCGGCCCAGGCCGAAACGCTGTACTTCAACAGCGATGGCGGCCGCCTGGTGGCGAAGAACGCCGCCTTCCTCAGCGAGCAGGACACGCTGAACCTGAAGGGCTGGTCATGGTTCTACCGCACGCTGGTGGCGGGCAATGTCGACTTCATCTGGGGCAGCAGCCGCGCCGCGCTGTTCGAGGAAAGCGAGATCCGTTCGGTGGGCGACTCCAGCAATGCCGCCAACGGCGGCTACGTGCTGCAGGCCCGCGTGCCGACCGCCGCCGACAAGGGCTTCGTGTTCCTCAACAGCGCGCTGACGCACGGCCCCGGTCCGGGGCCGTCGCATGGCGACGTGCCCAACGGCGCCACCTACCTGGCGCGCAGCCCGGGCGGTACCGACAGTTGGGACAACATCGCCTTCATCAACTGCCGCATGGACCGGCACGTGGCCGCCGCGGGCTGGGCCGGCCTGGGCGTCAACAACCAGCCGGCGCCCAACCCCGTGACGCCCGATGCCGCCGCGGGCTGGCGCGAATACGGCACCACCGACCTGGCCGGCACGCCGCTCGACCTGGGCGCGCGGGTGGGCGGCTTCCAGCTGAGCGCCAGCGACGTGGCGGCGGGGTTCTCCTCGCGTGCGCAGGTGTTTGCCGGGTTCGGCGGCGGCGCGGGGTGGGAACCGCAGCCGTGACGGCCGATTGAGGCGGCTACGCAACGGCCTGGTCGTGCCACGCCGTTGCCGCCGCCCCATCTTCAACTCCGCCGTCACCTTCGCCTTCATCTTTCCTTACCGGCCGGGCTTTCCGGCGGGCCCAGGTAACTCGGCCGCAAGCCGCCCGCATCGATGACCAGCCGTTGCAGTACGAGCCCGGAATCCAGCGTCCAGAATTTCACGGTATGCAGGCCGGGCCGGTCCACCTTGTGCGTGGTGACGAACTTCGCCACGCCGTCGGAAACGATGCGGCGCCAGTAGTCCTCGCTGCTATCGGCATGCACGTTGACTTCCTGCAGGGGGCCATCATCGATCGACACCGCGTAGCGGAAGCCGGGGCCGGGCTGGAATTTCAGCGTGGGGCTCAGGACCGTGTGCAGCTTCACCTCGCCCGCGCTGAACAGGTGCACGTCGTACTCGAGCCGCATGCCATCCTTCGCCGCCAGGGCAGGGGACGCGGCCGGCAGCGGCGTGACGCCGGACAGCCTGTGCCCGTAACCCGGGATGGTCTGCCATTGCCGGCCTGCCGGCGCATGCGACCGGCTGTAGTGCTCGGCCTCGATGGCCACCACCCCGCCGGTTTCAACGTGCCCGCCAGCGGCAGGCCGCGCATGCACCGGGACCTTGACGACGACACGGGCCTTGTCCGGCCCGTGCACCACCAGCTCCGCTTCCGAATCGCCGGCAGGGACGGCCCGCCAGTCGACGTCCACCGCGATGCGAAGATCCTTGCGCACGGAACCGGCGCCCTGGCTGACCTTCAGCCAGGGCTGGCTGGCGGTGATCGTGAAATCGAAGGGCACGTTGCCGCGGTTGAACAGCTCGATGTGGCGGGGCTGTTTCTCATGCATGTCCAGTGCCGGTACGGCCAGCTGGCGGATCGGGAACACCGGCCAGGCGATCGCGTCGCCCTGCACGGCAACGCCCATCCGGTCCGACGGGTGGATCCCGTTCGGCGCGGCCAGCTGGCCCGGCTCGGGCACGCGCAGCTCGGCCACGGCCGGCATCACGTCGCGATAGGGCTGGTCCCAGTTGGTGTAGCCGAAGCGCGTTTGCGACATCATGTGGTTCCACTTGCCGTTGCTGGTGCCTTGCTGGTACCGGCGGGTCAGTTCCGCATCGCGCCTGAAGAGCTGGCGCACACGGGCTGCCATGTCATTGGTGGAAACGCGGCCCTGCCGCGCATACAGCTGGTTGCGGCCCGCCGAAACGACCATGTCGAGCGCGTTCGCCGAGGCGAGCACCGGGTATTCCACCAGCTGGAAATAGGCATCGCGCATGGGGCGCGGCAGCGATTGTCCGATGCGCCCCGCTTCCTCCGCGAGTGCGTTGTATTCGGCGACCACCCGGTCGGCCTCCTCGTAGTTCACCAGGCTGTAGGTGTCCGGCGCCAGCTGTTCCGGCCGGCGGCGCGCATTGTAGCGGGTGTAGCGGTCGACGATGCCGGCGATCCGGTCGGCGTGCCGGACGCCGAACTCGCGCGCGGCCCACTGCCGCAGGTACTCCGGCAAGCGCGCGGCAGGCCAGTTCGCCGGATTCCAGGCGTAGGCCAGGAAGAATTCGGTCGGCACTTCCATCGGCTTCAGGTCGCCCACGTTGACGATCCACATGCGGTCGGCGCCGAATTCGTCGGCGAGGTTCATCTGCTCCCACACCTTGCCGATCTGCGTCACGTTCAGCCACTTGTACGAACGGGGCACGCCCACGTAGTCGAAGTGGTAGTACACGCCCGCGCCGCCGCTGCGCTTGCGCTCTTCCGCGGTCGGCAGCCGGCGGATATTGCCCCAGTTGTCGTCGCACCACAGCAGCAGCATGTCGTCCGGCACGCGCATGCCCTTCTCGTAGTACTCCTGCACTTCCTTGTACAGCGCCCACAGCTGCGGCACCGTGTCCGGCTCGCGCCGCCATTCCTTCCGGATCAGGTCGCGCTGGTCGGCGACGATGCGTTCGAGCAGGCCCACGTTGGCGCTCTCCGACATCGGTTCGTCGCCATCGCCGCGCATCGCCATCGTGATCACGCTCTCGTAGTTGCGCGTGTTGCGCAGGCCGCCGGCCCAGAACTCGCGCAGCGTGTCGCCATTGCGCTGGTAATCCCACGGACCCTTGCCATGGCGGTGCCACTCCTGCTGCGAGCGCATCATCGGTTCATGGTGGGAGGTGCCCATCACGATGCCCATCGAGTCGGCCAGTTCGCCATTGCCCTTGTCGTCGTCATAGAACGACGAGTACCACATGGCCGGCCACAGGTAGTTGGCGCGCATGCGCAGCATCAGTTCGAACAGCTTTTCGTAGAACCGCCGATTGAAGCCGCCGAAGCGTTCCTTCGCCCAGTTGGTCAGCGCGGGCGCTTCGTCGTTCAGGAAGATGCCGCGGTACTGGACGACGGGTTTTTCCGTCACACGGGTGGCCAGTGGCACGCTCAGCGAGCGATGGCGGGGCGCCGGCACGTCGGCCCACCAGTGCCAAGGGGATACGCCGATCTGTTCGGACAGCGTGTAGATGCCATAGATCGTGCCGCGCTTGTCGCTGCCGGCGATGACGAGGGCGCGCTTCACACCGGGCATCGGGTCGGCGACCGCCTGGATCAGGAAGCCCTCCCACTGTCCGGCGACTTGCGAGGTATCGATCCTGCCCTCGCGAGCCAGGCGGTCGATCACCTCATGCCGGCCCAGCGTGCCGGCAATGATGACGTCGCCCGCCATCGAAATGGTACCGGTAACCCACTGCGGTTTGCTGCCGCCGACCATGCCGATATCGCTCTGCAGGTCGCGTGCCGCGCGCAAGACGCCCGGGAAATCGCCCGTCGACACCAGCAGCGGGGCAACGCGGCCCGGCGCCGCGATCAGGACCCCGTCGCGGCTGTCCATTTGCACAAACTGTGCCGTGCCGAGTGCCTTCGCCGCGGCGGGCGCCAGCAGGCAGGCGAGGGCGGCCAGGCCGGCCACCAGGCGTGAGCGGGCGACCAGGCGCCATCGCGATTTCGCGCTCATCCAATCATTCATCTTGTCTCCTCCAGGCTTGTTGATGTTCGCTACCATCATTCGTTTGCGTTTTGTTAGCGCAAACAATGTAGCTCTCGATGGTAGCGGTGTCAACGCGCTTTGTGGAAAGTGTCACCGCACTTCGCGGCGCCGGTCGGACACCTTCGGCGCGGCACTGTGCGCGAAGCGCTGGCTGGCCAGCCATTCCGCCAGGCGCAACGATGAATTGACCGCTACATCGTTTCGCCGCGCGCGTCCGGCTCCTACCATTGGCTTGCCGCTGTGGCCTTCACCGACAAGTCAAGGAGAAACACCATGCAAGCTCCCGTCCTCTTCCGCCCCACCTTCCACCTCGCATTCCAGGCCATCTCCGCGCTCGGCCTGGCCGCCACCTTCCACGGCGCGCTGGCCGCGCCGGCCGGGGCCGTCGCCACCACGACCGCCAATGCGCCGGCCAACGCCGTCAGCTACCGCACCGTGAACATCGATGGCGTCAACGTGTTCTACCGGGAAGCCGGCCCGGCGAACGCGCCCACACTGCTGCTGTTGCATGGCTTCCCCACGTCGTCGCAGATGTTCCGCAACCTGATCCCGCAACTGGCCGACCGCTACCGCGTGATCGCGCCGGACTACCCCGGCTACGGCCAGAGCGACATGCCGCCGATGGGAGAATTCACCTACAGCTTCGACAACCTGGCGAAAGTGATCGACAAGTTCACCGTGGCCGTGGGAGCCAGGCGCTATGCGCTGTATGTGCAGGATTACGGCGCGCCGGTCGGCTTCCGTCTGGCCGCGGCCCATCCGGAACGCGTAACGGCCATCGTGGTCCAGAACGGCAACGCCTATGACGAAGGCCTGGACAACGAGTTCTGGAAGCCGATCAAGGTGTGGTGGACGGACAAGTCGGAGGCGAACACCGCGAAGCAGCGGCCGATCCTGGAACTGGCTGCGACGAAATGGCAGTACACGGAGGGCGTGCGCGACGTGCGGCGCATCAGTCCCGACGCGTGGATGCTTGACCAGGCTTACCTGGACCGGCCGGGCAACAAGGAGATCCAGCTGGCGCTGCTCCACGACTACGGTTCGAATCCGCCACACTACCCGGCGTGGCAAGCCTACTTCCGCAAGCACCAGCCGCCGATGCTGATCGCGTGGGGCAAGAACGACAAGATCTTCCCGGCGGCCGGGGC
Source organism: Pseudoduganella albidiflava (assembly GCF_004322755.1). Classification (NCBI taxonomy): domain Bacteria; kingdom Pseudomonadati; phylum Pseudomonadota; class Betaproteobacteria; order Burkholderiales; family Oxalobacteraceae; genus Pseudoduganella; species Pseudoduganella albidiflava. Next base: position 4,109,293 of record NZ_CP036401.1, on the reverse strand, counting down.
CCATCCCTACCTGCGCGACCTGCCGAAAGCGGAACTGCACCTGCTCGACACGGGCCACTTCGCCCTCGAGGAGGAGAGCGCCACGATCGGCGCGCTGATGCGCGACTTCCTGGGCCGCACGCTGAAGCCCGGCATGTAGCGCGGGCTGCCGTGCGCGAGACCTACTGTGCCGCCTTCTTCTCCACCTTGCCCGGCAGCGTGAGCTTGCCGGACGCCACCTTGAACACGTCGGCCACGCAGACCAGCGGGTTGTGCACGCTTTCGTTGACGCGCAGCGCGGCGGTCACGCCATCGAAGCCGGCGGCATCGACCACGCCGATATCGTCGAACGGCACGCGTACTTCCAGCGTGTCCCCCTTGAACACGGGGCTGTAGGCGGGACTGTCGATCAGGATCGGCAGGCCCGGCCAGGTTTTCGGCAGCCGGGGTTTCGCGCCCGCGGGGATGTCGACGATCTTCAGCGCACCCTTGCCGCAGGCGTCGTCGGGTTGCAGCACCACCCAGTGCGAGTGCCACAGGTCGCCGTCGTTCCCCAGGTCGCCATCGCCGTTCTCATCGTACAGCGGGGTATCGTCGAAGTCCGGGTGAGCCGTCACGGCGAACGCCAGGATGCCCGTTCCCTTGTCGAAGCCGGCCACGTAGGGATCGATCGTGGTGGGCCACACATACGAAAAGATCTTGCTGCCGGCCAGCTTGCCGGTTTTTGCCGGCCGCGATGCGCCGGCCTTGCCCGAGACGGCGACATGGAACACGGCGAGATTGCCTTCCGTGGTGATCTTCGTGTGGACGATGTCGAACGCCGGCGTGACGGCTTTCGCGCCGGCGCTGTGGATGCCGCCGGTATGGGCCTGCGCGACAATGGTCACGGCGAGCAGCGCGATGGCGAGGAATGGCTTGAAGCGTTTCATGGTGTTTTCCTTGTAAGGATGTCGTCGGTCGTCAGGTCACGGTGGACAGTGGAATACGGCAGCCGCCCTCGTCGCATTGCGGCTCGCCCGCGTATTCATGGACCAGGCCCGCCACCAGGGCGCCGACCTGCATGTCGTCGGCCATGCCGAAGACCTGCTGGCGCAGCATGCCCTGCCGGTCGATCAGCAGCAGCGTCGGCGTTCCCCGCATCCGGTAGCGCGCCATCGTGCGCGGCACCGGGCCGCTGTCCGAGGGCTGGTCGATGCCGACCGGGAAATCGATGCGGTATTCGTGGAGGAAGGCTTCCAGCGCATCGCGGCCCATCACCGCGTGATGCTCGAATACCGTATGCAGGCCCAGTACCTCGACGTCGCCGCGGTCGAACGTGGCGGCGATCTTCTTTGCCTGCGGTATGCCATGCGAGACGCAGCCCGGGCACAGCATCTGGAACGCGTAGACCACCACCACCTTGCCGCGCAGGGCGGCAAGGCTGGGCGAGCCGTGGGCGTTCAGCCAGGCCGCCACCTCCAGTTCGGGGGCGGCCGTCACGGTGGCGGGCCTCATTTGGCGCGCAGCTTCACTTGCGGGAAGTCGACCGGCACCGCCAGCGCCACGTTCACGTAGTTCGTGAACAGGTTCAGCGCCACGTGGGCCACGATTTCCACCACCTGGCCATCGTCGAAGCCGGCCTCGCGCAGTGCATCGACATCGCCGGCACCGATCCTGGCGCGGTTGCGCACCACGCTCGTGGCGAACTTCAGCGCGGCTGCCGTCTTCGGGTCCTGCGACTGGCCGGCCTGGGCGGCGGCCATTTCGTCGCTCGTGGCGCCAGCCTTGCGGCCCAGGGCCGTGTGCGCGGCCAGGCAGTATTCGCAATCGTTGATGTCGGCGATCGCCACAGCGAGCTGCTCGCCCAGCCTGGCACCCAGCGTGCCGTTGCCGAGGGCACCGAACGCGCCCCACATGCTGGCCAGCGCAGCAGGGGAGTTGGCGACGGCCTTGAACATGTTCGGCGTGACGCCGAAGGCGCCATGGACCTGTTCGAGCAGTGCTTGCGAGGCGCCCGTCGCGGTGTCGCGGGTGAGGAGGGCAACGCGGGCGGTGTTGGCATTCTGGGACATGATGATTCCTTTCGAGGTTGGCCGGATCGGGGAATGGAAATGCTGGCCTCGGCATTTACATTAGGACTCCTAACTATGGTTCTGAAAAAAAAGAACTGGACTTGCGTTGCCTTGTCAGTGTTCGGCGCGCCGTCCATGTGAAGTATCTTAGCACGGCCAGGAATTATAGCAAGGAGTCCTAAGTAAATATTTTGTGCGGCTTGCGGTAGGCCAGGGCGCGGCCGGATACTGCCGATCAAGGTGAAATCTTCCCGATGGGGCGCGCGACCGGGAAGGTGGGCCGAGGCGAGGGAGCCCCGGCCGGGCGCTGTATCAATGGAGGTTGAACGCCACCAGCTTGCCGCCGCCGGCGATGTACAGGATGCCCCGGTTGGACAGCGACAGTTCGCCGCCAAGCGGATATTCCCAAACCTTCTTGTGGGTGGTCAGGTCGATGGCCCAGGTGCTGTTGGCGCCGCTGACGAAGACCAGGTTGTTGGTGACGAGCAGGGTCGAGGAGGCTCCTGGGCTCGGCCTGCTGGCGGTCCACTGCACCGTGCCGGTGGCGACATCGCGTGCATCGACCGTCGTCCCGTCCCAGCCGAAGATGTACAGCATGTCGTTGGCTACCGCGGGCAGGCCGGCGACCTTCCCGGTACTGCGCCATGCCAGCGTGTCCCTGGTCACGTCGAACGCGAACAGCGTGCCATCCTCGACCACGAAGGCCATCCGTCCCGTCCCCGACAGGACGACGTTCTCCGCCATGCCACGGTCGGAGACGACGCCGTCATTCCGGATCGACGCCGCCACTTTCCCGTCGCTGGCCCGGACCTTGTACAGTGTTTTCTGTCCGTACACGTAGAGGTGGTCGCCGCTGGCCGCGGGGGTCTTGGTGTCGTGGGGAATCCCGTCCGCGCGCCAGGCCAGTGTCCCGGTGGCCGCATCGTACCTGGCCATCAAGCTGTCGTAGCCGGCCTCCACATACACGCCGTTGCCGTGCACGATGGGTGCCTCGTTTTGCTGGCCGGCCGCGCCGTGGATAGCGAATCCCGAGAGATTGACGCCTGCCTGGTCAAGAGTCCGTAGCCAGGCGGTAGGGGAGCCCTCGAGATAGTAGATCCTGCCGTTCGCCACCGCCGCCGGATAGAGATGCGTGTACGTGTGGTCCTTGCGCCAGACTTCCGTGCCGGTCTCCTCGCTGATGGCGCGCACCGCGCCCGACACGCGCGGGCCCAGCTTGGCCAGGATAACCAGGCCGTTGTCGTGCGCGACCGATTCCTCTTTCACGTCTTCCAGCACCCAGCGGCGCGAAAAGTTCAGCGGATCGAAGGCGGCTGGAACATAGGCGTTGTGTGCGGCATTGCCGCGCGCGGTGCTCCAGTTGGCGAGGGCGGTGATATGCCGCAGTGGCGGCGTCATATTGGCCGGCTTGACAGTGATCTTGATAGGGATCAGCCACGGCGAGCCCGCGACCGGTGTCCTGCAGACCAGCGGGTCGTCTTCGCACAGCCGCAGTTCGATGCTGGAGGCATGGGTTCCCACGGCCAGGGTGGCCGAGGTGGTCATCCTGGCCTCGTAGCTCATGCCCGACGGGCTGCTGCGCAGCGAAATTTCCGGCGCGATCACGCCGTTCTTTTCCACCACGCCGACATTGAATATTTGCGAGAGGATCTTGGTCGAATCGGCATCGATCGAGAACTCGACCGGTTCGCCTTCCAGCACCGTGAGATCGACCGACCCTGGCGTGAGGTGGAGCCAGGTCTGGTCGGGTTTGGGCGTGCCGGTTCCGGTTCCCGTGCTGCCGCTACCACCAGGACTGCCGCTGCCGGTGTTGCCGTTATTGCTACCGCTTCCGCTCCCGCCACCGCCGCATGCGGAAAGTGCCAACACGCAGCAGAGTGCCGCCGCGCGCCTGATCAAACTGGACATCGCTTACCCCTTGGATTCCCCCGCGAAATGCAGGTTTATTATTGGTAATAAGGAGTATATAACTTTTGACAACCTTCGGCGGTATGCGGATGTTTTCCCATGTCCATGTCCAGCCTGGACCTGCGGGCTGGCTAGGCGTAACTGCCGGCGCCGTGCGATGGCATGGCGGTATTGTCGCTTTGCCGCGACCCCTCGCAGGCCGGTCCCGCAAATGGCAACGCCTGCTCCGTCTTGTCATGCCGGCAGTGCGCAGCAATGGCGGCAAGGACGGCTGACAGGCTCGATGGCTTGGCCAGGTGCCGGTCGAAGCCGGCCGCGGCGACGCGGGCCCGGGTGGTGGCATCGTCCCAGGCGGTCAGCGCGACGATGTACGCCGACGACCGCTGTTCGCCGCGCAGGGCGCGTATCACGGCGAACCCATCCATGACAGGCATGCCGAGATCGAGGAAGATCACGTCCGGCTCGAACGTGGCCGCCAGCTCGATGGCTTGCCTGCCGCTGAAAGCGGGGCGCGCGTCGATGCCGTTCAGGCAAAGCAGCTGGGCCAGCATGTCGGCCGCGTCGGGGTCGTCGTCGATGACGAGCACACGCGGTTGGGGCGTAAAGGAATGCGAAGCGGAATGCGGAAGAACGATAGTCATGGCCAATGTCCGTGAATGCCGCCGAGGGCGGTAGAGCAAACGGCATTGGCTTGGCCGTGGAGAAGTACAACAGGAGGAAGCGGCATGGCTTTCCTCCCGGTAATTCTAGCACGGCGCACGGCCGGGATCGCCATGAAATTTCATGATGTTGCAACGGCACCCGCCGGGCAGGGTTTGCCGCCCTGGTCCTAATCAGCGGGCGACAGGCGCCGGCACCCTCCGCAGCACGTCGTCGTAGGCGGGCAGGTCGAGGAAGGCGGAGGCTTCGATGACGCGCCCGCCGCGCATCCGGAAGATCCACGCGTAGCTGTTCCGGTAAGCCTGGCCATCGCCCGCGGTGCCTTCGCCTTTCCAGCGCACGATCACGTGGTCGGCGTCGGACCAGACCTGGCGCGACACCGGCCTGACCGGGGCGGCCATGCGCGCGGCGAAAGGTGCCACTGCGCGGTCCATGAACGCCTTGCGGCCGCGGTAGGTGCCGGCGGAAGGGCCGCTGCCCTCGATGGTCCACACCACATCCTCGTGCAGCAACTCGTTGAAGAAGCCGTTGCCGCCCGCCGTCCAGCGCTGGAACGCCGCGTCGACGATCTGGCGGTTGCCGGCCGCTTCGGCCTGTGGCGTGCCGGCGGCGGCGCAGGCGCCGGCCGCGGCCAGCATCACGATGGCGATGGCGCACCGGGCGCGCAAAACAGGGCTTGTCGCGACGCCGTCGGCCGGCTGGTCAATTCGGGCAATCGTGGTCGGCATGCGGTCCTCCGTGGGTTGACGGTACAGCCCACATCATGCCGCCCGTCCGTCGCCCGCGCACAGGCAGGAAAGTCCGGATTGATTGCCCGATCCTCTGGGAACGGCAGCCAACCGGACCGCCATCGCCCTTACACCTTGGCTTCCAGGCCCGGCGTGGCGGAGCGCGCCAGGAAGGCTTGCGTCAGCTGCGGCAGGTGCTCCAGCAGCCAGGCGGCCATGGCCTTTTCCTGCACGATGATGCGCTCGCACGCGGCCTGCGTGGTGGTATCGCCGGCCTGCTGCGCGGCGGCGATCAGCGCGGTGTAGCTGGCGATTTCCAGGTTCTCGAACACATAGCCGGCCATCGCGCCCTTGACCACTTCATCGCTGACGGTCATGCCGCCGACCGCCTGGCCGAACGCCATCAGCTTGCCGCCCAGGTCCTTCAATACCGAATTGCTGACGCCGCGGCGCGCCATGCATTCGTCGAGCAGGCCCTGTTGCCCGCGCGTTTCCTCGATGTGCTGGACGATGCGCGCCTTCAGCTCGGGATAGTGTTCCAGCCGCTCGGCCTGCGCCGTCAGCATCTTTTCCGCCTGCTGCTCCATCGCGTGCGCGTCGCGCAGCCAGTCGTTCAGGTTTTCGTTCACGTCGGTCGTCATCGCTTCCTCCATTGGCTGTCAGTAGGGGCGATGGAGAGCCATCGCCGCCGGGAGAACGCATGGTAGCCGCATGGTTCGAACCGATCTGTCGGGGCGACCCTTCAACGGATGTAGGAATGCGCCGAACCTGCTTGGCAAGTCGCCGGCAGGGCAGCCGGCCGGCAATTCGTAAGGATTTGTGAGGGCCGCGCCGCCGGGCTCCGTGCCGCGAACACGCATTTACGGGCTTGACGGCCACCCGTCATGGGCCTGTGTAAAGAAATGTAAGCCCTGCCTGCGGATCGTCACAGCAATATCGTTTGAAATCAATGGCTTGCATTTTCCGGATGCCGACTGGGCGGACCGTTGCCGGCGCCGCCGGGCCGTGTTACGGTCGGGACCGTTACGCCCGGAAACCGTTCTCCAGCCGACGCCATGCCAGCCCAGCCGACCACACTTTCGCCCGCACCGCCTTCACCCGCACCGCTGCCCGCGCAACGGCCCGGCCTGCCGCGCCAGCGCATCGCCTCGATCGATGCGCTGCGCGGCCTGACGTTCTTCGCCATGCTGTTCGTCAACGCGCTATCCGGCGCCGAAGGCGTGCCGGCCGGCCTGCAGCACCTGCCCGCCAGCGCCGACGGCATGAGCCTGGCCGATGTCGTGTTTCCCGCCTTCCTGTACGTGGTCGGCATGTCGATCCCGTTCGGCCTGGACCGGCAGGCGGCGAAGGAGGGTGCCTGGACCGCGCTGCGCCACGCGGTACTGCGCGCCTTCGGCCTGATCGTGCTGGGCCTGTTCATGGTCAACGCGGAGGAGAGCGACGGGGCATCGATGGCCATCCCCATCGACCTGTGGATCCTGCTCTTCTACGGCGCGGCGTTCCTCGTGTGGGGCGCGTGGCGTTTCGCCAATCCCTGGCATGCGCGACTGCTGCGCGGCGCCGGCATGGCCATCATCGTGGTGCTGGCGCTGCTGTATCGCGGGCAGGACGGCGGCTGGATGAACACCTCGTGGTGGGGAATCCTCGGCTGCATCGGCTGGGCCTACCTGGTGGCCAGCGCCGTCTACCTGTGCTGCCGGGGCCAGGGCACGCGCACGCTGGCCGCGCTGGCGGTTGCCACGGCCGGCTGCGTGCTGTGGTTCATGGCCAGCCGGGCCTGCAACGGCAATGGCATGATCGCCATGCATGCGACGCATACCTCGATCGTCCTGTGCGGCATGGCTTGCGTGCTGCTGTTCTTCGGCCCCGGCACGGGCGGCCAGGGCTTGCGGACGGTGGCCGCCGGTGCCGCGCTGGCGGCGCTGCTGGCGGCCTGCGCATGGCTGCTGCACCACCGGTATCCGGTTTCCAAGATCGGCGCCACGCCGCCGTGGGCCCTGTATTGCGCGGCACTGTGCACGGCGCTGTACGCACTGCTGTACTGGCTGGTCGAGCTGCGCGGCGCCGTGCGCTGGACCGCGCTGGTCGAGCCGGCCGCCACCAATCCGCTGGTGACGTACCTGCTGCCGATGATCCTGGTGTCGCTGATGCACCTGCTGGGCCTGCGCTGGTGGGCGGCCCTCATGCAGGGCGCCGGCGCCATCGCGTTTTCCCTGCTGTTCGCCGCCGCCACGCTGGTGGTGGTGGCCTTCCTCAACCGTTATCACGTCAGGCTGAAATTGTGAACATGCCGTCCTCCCCTCCCTCGCGCAACCTGGCCCTGGACGTGCTGCGCGGCCTCACGCTGGCCCTGATGATCATCGTGAACACGCCCGGCAGCTGGAGCAACCTCTATGCCCCGCTGGCGCACGCCGCGTGGCACGGCTTCACGCCGACCGACCTGGTATTTCCTACCTTCCTGTTCGTGGTGGGCGGCGCGCTGCGGCTGAACATGAAGAAGCTGGCCGCCCTGGACAACGCGGCGTTCCTGCGCACGGTGGCGCGGCGCGGCGCGCTGATCTTCCTGTGCGGTTTCCTGCTGTACTGGTTCCCGTTCTTCACGGCCGACTTCACGCCGGAACCGATCGGCACCACGCGCATCATGGGCGTGCTGCAGCGCATTGGCATCTGCTACTTTTTCGCCGCCGTGATCGTACGCCTCGGCGGCATCCGCGGCGCGCTCGGCTTTGGCATTGCAGCCTTGTTCGGCTACTGGTGGCTGCTGTGGCAGTTCGGCGACTACACGCTGGCCGGCAACGCCGTGCGCGCGCTCGACCTGGCCGTGCTGGGCGCGCCGCACATGTATGGCGGCGACGGCATCCCGTTCGACCCGGAAGGCATCCTCAGCACCTTGCCGGCCATCGTCAACGTGCTGGCCGGCTACCTGGCCGTGGCGTGGCTCGGTCACCGCGGCCGCACGATGGCGGCTGTCGGTGGTCTGGCCGCGGCCGGCGCCGCATGCCTGCTGCTGGCGTACGGGTGGGATACGCTCCTGCCGATCAACAAGAAGCTGTGGACCAGCTCCTACGTGCTGTGCACCGTCGGCTGGGACCTGCTGGTGCTGGCCGTCCTGGTCTGGGCGGTCGACATAGGCGGGCTGCGCGCCGGCCTGCCGTTCTTCGAAGCGTTCGGCAAGAACACGCTGTTCATCTACCTGCTGTCGAGCGTGGGCGCGACCGTGCTGGCGCTGGTGCGCGTGGGCGGCAAGTCATTGCACGGGTGGCTGTACGAAAAGGTCTTCCTGTCCTGGGCCGACCCTTACTTCGCATCGCTGTGCTTCGCCGTCGCCTACATGCTGGCCTGCTGGCTGGTGGCCTGGGCGCTGGACCGGCGGCGCATCTACATCAAACTCTGACACGGGAACACCATGCGCATGTCTTCTTCCATTCGGTTTCGCCGCCTGTCCATCTTCTGCGCCGCAACCTTGCTCGTTGCCGGCGCCGCTCCCGCCGCCACCTCTGCCAATGACTACCAGGTGGGCTCGTACTACACCGGCTGGAGCGTCGACAAGGGCTTCCGCCTGAAGCAGTTCGACCGCTCCCCGGCGGCCGACGGGTTCACCTTCCTGGTCTACGCGTTCGAGAACGTCTACCCGATGCCCGATGGTAGCCATCGCTGCGACAGCGGGCGCGACGTGCCGGACCGCGACGGCGCCGGCATGCGCGCCACGCTCGACTACGCACGCCGCTTCGGTGCCGACGAATCGGTCGACGGCAGCGCCGACCAGCCGGGCCAGCCGCTGGCCGGCAATTTCCACCAGCTGGCCCAGCTGAAGGCGCGCCGCCCGAACCTGAAGGTGCTGGTGGCGCTGGGCGGCGGCGAGTGGTCGCGCTGGTTCGCGCAGGGCGCCGCCACCGAGAAGGGCCGGCGCGCGCTGGTCAGCTCCTGCATCGACCTGTACTTGCGCGGCAACCTGCCGCGCCTCGACGGCCACGGCGGCCCCGGCGCGGCGGCGGGCGTGTTCGACGGCATCGACCTCGACTGGGAACACCCCGGCCCGGCCGACAAGGGCAACTTCACGCTGCTGGTGCAGGAACTGCGGCGCCAGCTCGATGCACTCGGCAAGGAGACCGGCAAGCGCTACCTGCTGACAGCGGCCGTCAACAGCACCGATGAAAAGATGCGGCACACCGAACCGGCCGTCTACAGCCGTTCGCTGGACTGGATCAACCTGATGACCTATGACTTCAACGGCGCGTGGAAGGCGCAGGGGCCGACCGGTTTCCAGTCGAACCTGTATCCCGATCCGGCCAGCAAGGACGCCAGCCCGCGCAGCGTCGATACGGGGGTGAAGCGCTTCCTGGCCGCCGGCGTGCCACCCGAAAAAATCGTCGTCGGCGTGCCGTTCTATGCGCGCGGCTGGCGCGGCGTGGCCCCCGCCAACAATGGCCTGTACCAACCCGCACAAGGCGCCGCGCGCGGCTTCGAGGAGGGCGCGGAAGAGTATGCGCGAATCGCCGCGCGCAAGCTGCCCGGCCAGTACCACCCCGTCGCGCGGCAATGGTGGACCTACGCGGACGGCACGTTCTGGACCTACGACGATCCGCGCGTGATCGAGGAAAAGGCCGGCTATGTCCGCACGCGGCGCCTTGGCGGCCTGATGTCGTGGGCGCTGGACCAGGACGACGCGGCGTTCTCGCTGTCGCGGGCGATGACGACGGTGCGCCGCGCGCCGTGAACGGCCGCTGTGGCATCGACGGCACACTGCTCTGTAATGATTTGTAAGCTTTTGAATCGGAATCTGCGGCCAGGGTAAGCGCGCTGCGGGGTTTCCGCCGATGCCCGCCGCGCTTCGTAAGGAAGTGTAAGCACAAGCGCCCTCGGGAATCAGAAAATCGTTTGGAATCAAGCATGTAGCAACTATTTTTGGCGGAAAGGCTGGAGGGTTGGCCGGTGCCGGGCGCGCTGTTACTGTCGAATCACCGCGGCGTAGCACACACAGGCATGCGGTGGAACACTCGAGCAGGTGGACCAGATGACGACCCAGCCGTCACGCTACTAAAAAGGAAAGAGCATGTTTGATTCGAACCGCAGCAAGACCCTGATCAGCTCCGCGGTGGCCGGAGCGCTGGCGCTGCTGGCCGCGCCGGGCGCCTTCGCACAGGAAGCGCCTGCGCCATCCGGCGACGCGATCCAGGAAGTCATGGTGACGGCCACACGCTACAGCACCTCGCTGCTGAAGACACCCGTCGCCGTATCGGCGCTGACGCAGGACGACCTGACGCGCAAGGGCGCGCTGAACATCAAGGCGCTGACCGGCGACATCCCCAACCTGCAGCTGGGCGGGGCGGTCGATGGCAGCTCGGGCGTGCAGATCGCCATCCGCGGCGTGTCCAATTCCGACTTCACCGAGATCGGCAATCCGGCCGTCGGCCTGCACGTGGCCGGCATCTACTCGCCGCGGCCGCAGGGCGCGCTGGCGCTGCTGTTCGACCTGGACCGGCTGGAAGTGCTGCGCGGCCCGCAGGGCACGCTGTTCGGCCGCAATTCCACCGGCGGCAGCATCAACATCATCCCCAACAAGCCCGTTTTCGGCAGCAGCGCCGGCAGCGCGGAACTCGACCTGGGCAACTTCAATCACCGCCAGCTGTCGGTGGTGCAGAACATCCCCGTCAACGACCGCTTCGCGCTGCGCGTCACGGCCAGCGGCGTCAAGCGCGACGGCTGGGTCGACCAGACGCAGGACCTGTACGACGTGAACATGCCGTCGAAAGGCTTCGTCGCCGACGGCATTCCCGATGTCGACCAGCGCCGCAACCGCAAGGTCGGCAAGAGCGACTTCTACACCAACCGCGACCAGTGGGCGGTACGCCTGTCCGGCCTGTGGAAGGTGACGGACCGGCTGCAATGGCTGCTCGCGTTCGAGAATTACCAGAACAACGATGCCGGCGATATCGCCCTGAAGGATTGCGAGCAGGCGGCCGGCACGCCGTATGCCTGCCAGGGCGGCATGTACGACGTGGCGATCAATGTGCCGGGCGTGACCGACATGTCGATCCGCACGCTGCGCTCGAACCTGGTGTGGAACGTCAATGCGCAGACCGACATCGAGTACAGCTACGCGCATGCGATCCAGCGCCGCTTCCAGCAGCAGGACAGCGACGCCGGCTACCACCGCATCGAAGCGGATGTGAACGCCACGGCGGCCGCCGGCGGCGCGCGCTGGCCCGTCGAGGACAATGCGACGTACACGCTGGGCTCGAAGTTCGAATCGGACGTGCACGAGCTGCAGCTGCGCCAGAACTTCGGCAAGCTGCGCTATGTCGCCGGCCTGTTCTACATGAAGGAACGCAACAGCATCGACTTCGGCCAGGATTTCCTCGCCAACGACAGCAACGGCTACCCGTACGCCAACTTCTACCACCAGCCGGACCGTGTCTCCGAATCGAAGGCCGTGTTCGCGCAGGCCGACTGGCAATTCCTGCCGGCGTGGACCTTCACCGCGGGCGTGCGCTACAGCCGCGACGGCCGCGCCGACCGTAATGGCCAGTTCTGGGAAGCCTACGGCACCGATTACTTCAACGGCCTGCTGGTGCCCGGCGCCCCGGGTACACCCGGCTACACGGGCATCAACGCCGGCATGCTGTTGCCCGGCATGGGTGCCTTCTACGGCGGCGGCGCCTTCCCGGCGGCTTCCACCATCAGCGACAATGCCGATTCCTGGAGCAAGACCACGGGCCGGCTGGGCCTGACCTGGCAGGTCGATCCGCGCAACATGCTGTACACGTCGCTGTCGACCGGCTACAAGGCGGGCGGCTTCAACGACCGCTTCAACCTGTGCGGCAACGACATCAACCCAGCCACGGGCGCGCCGTACGATTGCGCCACCGGCCCTGCCGGCCCGCAGTACTCGTTCCTGCCGTACAGCCCCGAGACCGTCACCAACCTGGAACTGGGCTACAAGGGCAAGATGCTGGAAGACCGCCTGACGCTGTCGGCCACGCTGTTCTACAGCCGCTACAAGGACATGCAGGTGACGGGCCAGCACACGGTGGGCCGCACCAGGCGCGTCTGCGAACCGGACAACCCGGGCTGCGACGCCGTCATCAGCTGGTGGTCGACGCAGAACGTGGGCCGCGCCAACATCAAGGGGCTGGAGCTGGAAGGGCAGTACCGGCCGTGGCGCGATGCCCGCATCACCTACTCGGCATCGCTGCTGAGCGCCAAGATCGCCGACTACCCGACCTACAGCGACGACATCGGCTGCGGGGCGCGCGAAGAGCAGGGCATCACGCCATGCCCGCCATACTATTCGGGCAGCGACCCGTTGCTGGCCCAGCTGCGGCCCTACGACGTGACCGGCAACACGCTGCCGTACTCGCCGCGCCGCACGATGAACCTGAGCTTCTCGCAGGACTTCCGCTTCGACAACGGCTGGTCGCTGACGCCGTGGCTGTCGGCACGCTGGCAGGACAAGGTGTACTTCAACCTGCGCAACCTCGATGAAGCGCACCTGTCCGGCGTGCAGAAGGCCTACAGCATGTTCGATGCGTCGCTGCGGCTGGACGGGCCGTCGGGGGGCCGCTTCCCGTGGCATGCGGAACTGTACGTGCGCAATATCGCCGACAAGCGCGTCAAGACCTGGGCCGGCGCCGGTGGTCCGGAGTCGAGCTTCACGCTGGCGTCGTACAACGACCCGCGCATGTTCGGCATGCGCGTGGGAACCGAGTGGTAAGCATGCCGATCGAGGCGAGGACCGTGGCGCCCCTGCTGCTGGCGGCCTGGCTGGGGGCGATGCTCCCGGCGGGTGCCACGGAACTGTTCGTCGCCACGCCGCTGACGGCGCCGCACGGCTTCACGGCCGGCATCGAAGGCCCTGCGGTCGATGCGGCCGGCAACATCCATGCCGCCAACTTCGCGCGCCAGCAGACCATCGGCATCGTCGCGCCGGACGGTACGGCCCGCGTGCTGCTCACCATGCCGGGCAAGGCGGTGCCCAACGGCTTGCGCTTCGGCCGCGACGGCACGCTATACGTGGCGGATTACGTGGGCCATGCGATCTACCGCGTCGCCCCGGGGACCACGACTGCCGTGCGGTTCGCGCACGAGCCGTCGATGAGCCAGCCGAACGACATCGCCATCACGGCCGATGGCGTGCTGTATGCCAGCGATCCCGACTGGCGGCGCGGCAGCGGGCGGATCTGGCGCATCGATACCGCCGGCCGCGCCACGCTGGCCGCGGACGGCCTGGGCACGACCAACGGCATCGAGGTCAGCCCGGACGGCCGCACGCTGTATGTCAACGAAAGCGAGCAGCGCGCCATCTGGGCATTCACGATCGGCAGCGGCGGCGCGCTGGAAGGCAAGCGCCTGGTCGCGCGCTTCCCGGACTTCGGGCTGGACGGCATGCGCGCCGACGTGGACGGCAACCTGTACGTGACGCGGCATGGCAAGGGTACGGTGGCCAAGCTGGCGCCGGACGGCACGCTGCTGCGGGAGATCACGCTACCCGGTGCACGCCCCAGCAACATCTGCTTCGGTGGCCCGGATGGCCGCACCGCCTATGTCACGGAAGTGGAGCATGGCCGGCTGCTGCAGTTCCGCGTCGACCGGCCGGGCCTGGAGTGGCAGCGGCTGCACGGGCCGCCCTAGCCGGGGCCGGCGGTCCGGCCGCTCATCGTCATCGTCATCGTCGAGTCTCAACAAGGTAACGAGTGCAAGGTAAAGAATGTCGACACAGCAAACGCAACGCATGCACCAGTATTTCCTTACCGCCGTCTGCGGCCTCGGCGGCCTGCTGTACGGCATCGATATCGGCATCATCGATCCGGCGCTGCCCTACCTGCACCGCGCCACCAGCCTGCCGGAAAGCCAGCTGTCGCTGGTGGTCGCCGCCGTGATGGCGGGTTCGATCCTCGGCTCGGTGGTGGCCGGCATGCTGGCCGACTGGCTGGGGCGGCGGCCGATGATGGTGGTCAGCGCGCTGCTGTTCGTCGGCAGCGTCACCGTGATCTGGCTGTCGCAATCCTTCGTGCCGCTGCTGCTGGGGCGCCTGCTGCAGGGATTGAGCGGCGGGGTGATCGCGGTAGTGGTGCCGCTGTACCTGGCCGAGTGCCTGCCGGCCGACCAGCGCGGCCGCGGCGTGGCGCTGTTCCAGTTCATGCTCACCGCCGGCATCGTGCTGGCCGCGTTCATCGGCAACCATTACCTGGGCAACGCGGAACTGGCCATCCAGGCCGCCGGCAGCGACACGCGCGCCGCGGTGGCCGCCGCGGACCATGCCTGGCGCAGCATGTTTCTGACGGTGGTCTACCCGGGCGTGCTGTTCCTGCTGGGCTGCTGCTGCGTGCCCGAATCGCCGCGCTGGCTGATGCGGCACCGCGGCCCGGAGCGGGCGCGCGCCGTGCTGGCGCGGCTGCGCTCACCAGCCACCTGCGAACAGGAACTGGCGGGCATCGGCGCGGCGCTGGACGAGGAACGCGCGCGGCCCCGGCTGTCGCGCGGCGCCGCACTGGCCGAGATGCTGACGCAGCGGCGCTACGTGGTGCCGTTCGTGCTCGCCTGCGTGATCCTCGGCTGCAACCAGGCCACCGGCATCAATTCGCTGCTGCAGTTCATGTCGACCATCCTGCAGCATGCGGGGCTCGACCCGGTCAGCGCGGCCAGCCACGGCACGGCGATCAAGATTCTCAACTCGGTGATGACGGTGGCCGCCATCGTGCTGGTCGAGCGCAAGGGCCGGGTCTACCTGCTGAAGCTGGGCACGGCCGGCATCATGGTGTCGCTGTGCCTGCTGGCGCTGCTGTTCCACCGCTTCGAATCGCAGCGCATCGACGTGCGCGAGCAGGTCGCGGCACTGGTGCGCGGCAATGCCCTGCAACTGAACCTTGCCGACGCGGGGCTCATCGCTGCCAGTCCGGCCGGCGCGCCGGAAACGGGGCCGATGCAGCTGACCATCCTGTACCAGTATGGCGACCGCCAGCAAGTGGCCGAGGCCTACACGCCTACCGCCGAGGCGCGCGAGGTGCTGGCCCGCGAGGCGGCGCTGGTGCGGGCGCTGCCGGCGGAACAGCGCGCGCTGCTGGAGGCGGCCCACGCCGCGTGGAGCGGCCGGGCCGATGCGGGTGCCGCGGCGGCCGCGCAGCCGCTGATCGCCAGCCTGCCGGCGCAGTCGCGCGCCACGATCGACGCGGCGCGGCGCATTTACCAGGCGCAGCACGTGCAAGTAAGGGCACCGGATGGCATGCCGGACGGCGCGCAGCTGACGATCGTCCGCGCCAGCCTGGGTCCCACGCCCGGCAAGGACAGCGGCGTGCTGGCCGCCCTGTGCATTGCCGCGTTCATCGCCTCGTTCTCGATCGGCCCCGGCGTGTGCGTCTGGCTGGCGCTGTCCGAGCTGATGCCGACGCGCATCCGCTCGGTCGGCATGGGGGTCGCGCTGCTGGTCAACCAGGGCATCGGCACGCTGATCGCCGGGGCCTTCCTTCCCATCGTGGGCAACCTGGGCTACCACGCGATGTTCCTGTTCTGGGCGGCCTGCACGGCGGTCTATTTCATCACCGCTACGTTCTTCCTGCCCGAGACCAAGGGCAAGTCGCTGGAAGAGATCGAGCGGCATTTCGCCGGCGCGGCGGGGCGGTGATCCGATGGCATCCTGGCCGATGAAGAAGCTTGCGGGGCGCGTGATGCGGCGGATGGGCGCCGCATGGCTGGCCGCTTGCCTGGCCTGCGGCATGGCGCCGGCCGGCGCCGGCACGCTGGTGATCGAAAGCTGGCGCGTCGACGACCGGGCGCTGTGGGAGAACGTGCTGATCCCGGCATTCGCGCGCCATCACCCGGACGTCGCCGTGAAGTTCGCGCCCACCGCGCCGACCGCCTACGACGCGGCGCTGGCCGGCCGCCTGGCCGACGGCACGGCCGGCGACGTGATCGCCTGCCGGCCGTTCGACGCCTCGCTGGCGCTGTACCGCAAGGGATACCTGGAACGCCTGAACGGCAGGCCGGGGCTGCAGAACTTCGCGCCGCCGGCCATGGTGGCCTGGCAGACCGACGACGGCAGGGAGACGTTCTGCATGCCGGTGGCGTCGGTGATCCACGGCTTCTTCTACAACAAGGACATGTTCCGCCAGCTGGACCTGCAGCCGCCCGGCACGGTCGACGAATTCTTCCGGGTGCTGGACGTGCTGAAAACAGCGGGCATCGCGCCGCTGGCGCTGGGCACCGCCGAGCAATGGGAAGCCAGCCAGGTGGTGTACACCAGCATCGGGCCGAACTTCTGGCGCGGAGAAGAGGGCAGGAAGGCGCTGATCGACGGCCGCGCCAGGCTGACCGACGCGCCCTTCGTCGAGGCGCTGCAGTTCACGGCGCGGCTGGGCCGCTACCTGCCGCGCGATGCCGCGGCGCTCACGTACCGCGACAGCCAGGCCATGTTCGCGGCGGGCCGCGCGGCGATCTATCCGGCCGGCTCGTGGGACATCGCGCAGCTGGGGCGGGTGCCGCGGCTGTCGCTGGGCGTGTTCGCGCCGCCGGTGCGCAAGCGGGGCGACGCCTGCTACATCTCCGATCACATGGACCTGGGCATCGGCATCAACCGCAACGCGCGCAACAAGGAGGATGCGTGGAAGTTCCTCGCGTGGGTGGGGTCGCAGGAATTCGCCGACCTCTACACCAACCGGCTGACAGGCTTTTTCACGCTGTCGCACCACCTGATCGCGGTGCGCGACCCGGTCGCCAAGCAGATGGCCGAATGGCGCGAGCGCTGCGCCTCGACGATCCGGTTCAACGCCCAGCTGCTCAATCGCGGCCAGCCGGGCATGGAAAGCGAACTGTGGAACATCAACACGCGGGTATTGGAAGGCAGCCTGGCACCGCGCGATGCGGCCGCCAGGCTGCAGGAAGGTTTTGCCCGGTGGCTCACGCCGCGGCAAAAGTAGTATCGCACCGGTTTGTCCCCCTTATCGGTGCGATTCCTTGGGCCGGCGCCGGCGGCGCCGGCCATTTTTTGAATCGGGAGAGCTCTTGCGTACTTGGACATTGAATTCGGCACTGTATTTCCATGACAGCCGCGCCGTGGCGAGGCTGAGGATGCTGCCGCAGCTGCGGGTGCTATCTGTGCTCGTGGCGGCGATGATGGCGGCAGCCGCGCCGGCTGCGGCACGGCAGGACGGGCAGGGCGCGCCGGCCGCCGCGGCAATGCGGGGCGAGCGGCAGGCCGAACCGCCGGGCGTGGCCAGCGGTGCCAGGCTGCGCTTGCGCTGGGAACTGCAGCGCAGCGTGGCCGAGGCGGCGCCCGGCCGCACGCAGGGGCGCTTCATCCTGACGAATAACGACAGCCAGCCCCTGCCGCCAGGCGGCTGGTCGTTGTACTTCAACTCGATGGACAGCCTGGCGACCGGCGAACTGGCCGGCAGGCTGGTGCTGGAACAGGTGGCCGGCGGCCTGTGGCGCCTGCGCCCGGCGCCCGGGTTCGCGGGCCTGGCGGCGGGCCGGACGCTGGAGATCCCCTACCTGCACAACCAGGTCATGATCAAGCTGGCGCACGCGCCGGTCGGCCCCTACCTGGTGTACGACGCGGCGCCGGATACCGCCGTGGCCATCACGGATTTCCAGCACCTGCCCGTGACGCGGCCGGAGCAGCTCGACCGGCGCAGCGCCCCCGGGCATGCGCTGGTGACGCCGGCCGATACCTACCGGCGCAACCAGCGGGCCGGCCTGCTGCCGGCAGCGGCGGTGCCGCCGGTGCTGCCGACCCCGTTGCAGCTGCAGCCGGGCGGCGGCACGCTGGCGCTGTCCGGCCAGCCGGCGGTGACGGCGCCGGCCGCGCTGGCCACCGAGGCGGCGCTGGCCCGTTCGCTGTTCCCGGCCAGCCTGCCGCCCGCCGGCGGCCCGGCCTTGCGGCTGTCGGTCGGTAGCGTGCCCGGCCAGTCGTCGCCGGAAGCGTATCGCCTGGCGATCGCCGCCGGCAGCGGCATCGACATCGTCGGCAACAGCGCGGCCGGCGTGGCCCATGGACTGCAGACTTTGCGCGAGCTGTTGCCGCTGCCCGGTGCGGCCGCGCCGGCGCTGCCGGAGCTGACGATCGTCGATGCGCCCCGGTTCGGCTACCGCGGCTTCATGCTCGACGTGTCGCGCAACTTCCACGGCAAGGAAACCGTGTTCAGGTGGCTGGACCTGATGGCGCGCTTCAAGCTGAACAAGTTCCACTTCCACCTGACCGAGGATGAAGGCTGGCGCCTGGAAATCGCCGGCCTGCCGGAGCTGACGTCGATCGGCGCGGTGCGCGGCCACAGCGCGAAGCCGGGCGTGCGGCTGCAGCCGGCCTACGGCTCCGGTCCCGATCCGAAAGATGCCGGGGGCAGTGGCTTCTACAGCCGCGCCGACTACATCGAGATCCTGCGCTACGCGGCGGCGCGGCACATCGAGGTAATCCCGGAAATCGAGATGCCGGGCCATGCCCGCGCCGCCGTGCAGGCCATGGAGGCGCGCTACCACCGCCTCAAGGCGGCCGGGGGCAGGGACGCGGCGAAATACCTGCTGAAGGACTTCGCCGACCGCTCGGTGTACAAGTCGCCGCAGATGTACAACGACCATGTGATGGATCCGGGCCTGGAGTCGACGTACACCTTCATCGAGCACGTGGTCGCCGAGGTCGTGAAGCTGCACCGCGCGGCCGGCGTGCCGCTGCGAACGATCTACATGGGTGGCGACGAAGTGCCGGACGGCGCGTGGGAACGCTCGCCCGCCAGCCAGGCGCGCATGCGCAAGGCCGGGCTGGAAAGCACCGTCGACCTGTGGGACGATTTCTACGAGCGGGTCGACCGCATCCTCAGGAAGCACGGCCTGTTCACCTCCGGCTGGGAAGAGATCGCCGCCCGCAAGACCCTGCTCGATGGCAAGCCGAAGCTGGTTCCCAACCCGCGCTTCACGCGCCACGGCTTCACCGCCTACGTATGGAACAACACCACCGGCGCCGAGGACCTGGCCTACCGGCTGGCCAACGCCGGCTACGACATCGTGCTGGCGCCGGTGACGAAGATGTACATGGACATGGCGCACAACGCCAATCCGGAAGAGCCGGGCGTGAACTGGGGCGCTTACGTGGAACTCGACGACGTGTATGGCTTCATTCCGTTCGATTACCTGAAGAACGCGCCGGGCGGAGCGGGCGCCGGCAAGGACCGCCTGACCGATGTCGGCAAGCGCCACGTGCGCGGCATCCAGGCCACGCTGTTCACGGAAACGGTGCGCGACCCGGCGCTGATCGATTACCTGGTGATGCCGCGCCTGGTGGCGGTGGCCGAACGGGCCTGGGCACCCGATCCGGCTTGGGCCACCGGCAGCGACGCCGCCCGGAACGAAGCGCTGTACCGCACCGCGTGGTCGGGCTTCGTCAACGCGCTGGGCCAGCGCGTGCTGCCGCGCCTCGACCTCGAAGGACGCGGCGTCGCCTACCGGATCGCGCCGCCCGGCCTGCTGGTGGAGGGCGGCCGGGTGCTGGCCAACCACGTGCTGCCCGGGCTGGCGCTGCGCTATACGAGCGACGGCAGCGCTCCTACCGCCACCAGCCGCGTGGTGGCCGGCCCGATCGCGGAGCGGGGCACGATCCGCGTGGCCGCCTTCGACCGCAACGGCCGGGCCGGCGCCGTGGCCAGCGTCGACAATCCTTGAGCGCCGGCCACGATGGGGTTCCCGCCGCGGAGTTCTTCGCTATAATCGATTTTTTCTGCGGGATAATGAGTGACAGCCTCGCGAGTGATAGCGTCGAACGAAACAGCTGCCGGCCGCCATGTCGATCGCTCGTCGCCGCGTCTTCGCACCCGCCGCGCGGTGCTTGCCGGCCTGCTGGCCACGGGCGCCGCACGCGCCATCGGCGCACCGTCCCATTCCATCGGCGCTCCATCCCCTGCCACCGGCGCACCAGCGCCATCGGCCACGCCACCGTCCGGCCTGCAGGTGCTGCACTGGTGGACCTCGGCCAGCGAGCGCAAGGCGGCCGACCTGCTGGCCGCGCGCGTGGCCGAAGAGCAGATCGGCTGGCGCGACGTGGCCATTCCCGGCGGTGCCGGGCTGGGCGCCGGCAAGGTGCTGAAGGGCAGGGTGCTGGCCGGCGATGCGCCCGAAGTCACGCAGATCATCGGCGTCTCGATCGCCGAATGGGCCGACATGGGCCTGCTGCTCGAACTCGACAACGTGGCCGCGGCCGGCGCCTGGCGCGGCGCGTTGTTCCCCACCGTGGCCGACCTGATCCAGCATCGCCAGCACGTGGTCGCCGCGCCGCTGGGCATCCACCGCGTCAATACGCTGTTCTACCACCGCGCGCTGTTCGCCCGGCTCGGGCTGGCGCCGCCGCGCACCTGGCGCGAGTTCGAGGCGGTGGCGCAGCGCCTGCGCGCGGCCGGCGTGGCGCCCCTGGCCCAGAGCAGCGAAGCGTGGCAGGTGGCGGCGCTGTTTGAAAACCTGGTGCTGGCCGAAAGCGGCCCGGCGTTCTACCGCGACCTGTTCGTGCAGCGCAGCCCCGTTGCGGCGGCGGACCGGCGCACGGCCGAGGCGCTGCTGCGCCTGCGCGCGGTGAAAGGCTGGCTGCGCGGCCGGCTCGACGAACGGCCGTGGACCGACGTGGTGCGCCAGTTCGCGCGCGGCCAGGCCGGCATGATGATCATGGGCGACTGGGCCAAGGCCGAGCTGGCGGTGCACGACGCCGCGCTGGAGCGCGACTATGGCTGCGCGGCGGCACCCGGCACGGGCGGCTACCACCTGTACAGCGTCGATACGCTGGCCATGTTCGCCGGCGACTACCGCCACATGGCGGCCCAGGAAAAGATGGCGCGGCTGCTGATGACGCCCGCGCTGCAGCTGGACTTCAATGCGCTGAAGGGCGGCGTGCCGGTGCGCAGCGATGCCAACCCGGCGCGCATGGACAGCTGCGCGCGTGCCTCGTGGACCACGTTCGCGCGCGGTGCCGCGGTGCAGGCGCCGAGCCTGGTGCACCGCATGGCCACCGACGAGGCCAGCCGCGACGCCATCATCGCCGAAGTGCACCGTTTCTTCCTCGACGACCGGGTGCCGCCCGCGCAGGCCCAGCGCCGCCTGGCCGCCCTGTTCAGACTGTTCAACCTCAAACCTCACGGAGTGGCTGGTGCGCAAGATCCTGATCGTGGACGATGACCAGAAAACCCGGGTCCTGCTGAAGGCCTACCTGGAAAAGAACCAGTATGAAGTGCTGCTGGCGCACGATGGCGAAAGCTTCCTGGCCGAGCTGCAGGCGCACGTGGACACGCTGTCGCTGGTGATCCTGGACGTGATGCTGCCGGACACCGATGGCTTCGTGCTGTGCCGGCAGGTGCGCCAGCGCTCCAACGTGCCGATCATCATGCTGACGGCCAGTTCCGACGAGACCGACCGGATCGTCGGCCTGGAACTGGGCGCCGACGACTACATCGCCAAGCCGTACAGCCCGCGCGAACTGCTGGCGCGCATCAAGGCGATCCTGCGCCGCACCGCGCTGGAAGCGCCGGCGGCGCGCTACTACCGCTTCGTCGGCTTCACGCTCGACCTCATGGAGCGCAAGGTCACCGACAGCGAGGGTACCCAGGTGGCGCTGACGGGACTCGACTTCCAGCTGCTCAAGTACTTCGTCGAGCACCCCGGCATCATCCTCGACCGCAGCCTGCTGTGCGAGGAAACCCGCGGCCGCGATGCCGGGCCGCTGGACCGCTCGCTGGACGTGCAGATCAGCCGCCTGCGCCTGCGCCTGAACGACGACGGCAAGCAGCCGGCGCTGATCAAGACCGTGCGCGGGGCCGGCTATGTGTTCTCCGCCGACGTCAGCGTGTCGAGTGCGTAGCGGCTGGCCCGCCCGCCTGTGGCCGGCCTCGCTGCTGGGCCGCCTGACGCTGGTGATGGTGGCCGGGCTGCTGGTGACCCAGCTGGCGGCCAGCGCGATCTGGGCCAGCCAGCTGCGCGCCAAGGCGCAGGTGGAAGCCCAGTCGGCGGCGCGCTACGTGGCGCACGGCGCGGCCGGCGCGATCCGTTTCTTCCGCAGCCTGCCGCCGGCCTACCGCCTGCTGATCATCCAGCAGCTGCGCGAGATGGGCGGCACGCGCTTCTTCGTCAACCTGAACCATGCCTATGTGCCGGTCGAGGCGATCGCCGGCCAGCCGCTGGCGGACAGCGTGATCGCCACGGTCGGCGCCACGCTGCGCCAGGACTTGCCGAACTCGCCGGGCTTCCGGCTGGCATTCGCGTGGCCGGACCGGCTGGCCGTGGCCGAACACGACGTGCGGCTGGACGACCTGCCGAATGCCTGGGTGCAGCACGTGCTGCTGCTGCAGCCCGACCCGGCGCCGATCCTCGTGATCCAGACCGAGATCGAGCCGGGCAACTGGCTGTACATGGCCGCGCTGATGCCGAATCCGTACTTCCTGAACACCAGCGATCCGTTCGCGTGGGACCGGCTGATGCCGCAGGCGCTGTCGCTGGCCGTGGTGCTGCTGCTTTGCCTGCTGGTGGTGCGCTCGATCACGCGGCCGCTGGCGGCCCTGTCCGACGCCGCCGCCGCGCTGGGGCAGGGCCACGACGAGGAAGCCAGGCCGCTGCCGGAAACGGGCAGCCGCGAATTCATCAATACCGCGCGCGCCTTCAGCGCGATGCGCGAACGGATCGGCCGCTACATCGACGACCGCGAACGGCTGTTCATCTCCATCTCGCACGACCTGCGCACGCCGATCACGCGGCTCAAGCTGCGCTCCGAACTGCTCGACGACGAAGCGCTGCGCAATGAATTCGAGGAAGACCTCGACGAGCTGGACATGATGGTCAAGGGTGCGCTGCAGTGCGTGAAGGATAGCGATATCCATGAAAACCCGGCCGAGATCCGCCTCGACGCGCTGCTGGGCCGGCTGGTGCGCAGCGCGCAGCTGGCCGGTCATGCGGTGGCCTTTTCACCGGCCGGCATCACGGTGCGGGGCAAGCCGCTGGCGCTCAAGCGCGCGCTCGGCAACCTGCTGGACAATGCGCTGTTCTACGGTGCGCGCGCCGAGATCGGCGTGGCCGAGGAGCCGGGCAGCGTGGTGATTTCCGTGCGCGACCACGGGCCCGGGGTGCCGGAAGACGCGCTGCCCCGGCTGTTCGACCCGTACGTGCGGCTGGCCCACGGCCGCGAGCAGAACGACGGCGGCATGGGGCTCGGGCTGGGCATCGCGCGCGGCATCATCGAGGCGCACGGCGGGCGGCTGGAACTGGCCAACCATCCGGAGGGCGGACTGGATGCGCGCGTGCGGCTGCCTGCATCCGGGTGACGGCGCCGGCGCAATGGCGTCGATGCAATGGCGTCGATGTAGTGGCGTCGATGTAATGGCGTCGATGCAATGGCGTCGACATAATGGCGTCGACATAATGGCGTCGACATAGCGGCAGCGGAACGGCGGCCGGCCTCGCTCAGCGCCCCCGCACCACCTGCAGCTTCACCTTGCGCCCCTGCCGGTAGGTGAACATCGTCATCGCCGCATTGCGCAGGTCGCCCCTGGCGTCGAAGGCGATTGACCCCGTGACGCCTTCATGGCGCACCTTCGCCAGCACGGGCAGGTAGCGGGCCGGCGCGGTCGATTGCGCCGCCTGCATGGCGGCGGCCAGCACCATCACGGCGTCGTAGGCGTACGGCGCATAGCTTTCCACGGGCAGGGCGAAGCGCGCGCGGTAGCGCTCCGAGAAGGCCGCATGGCTCGCTTCCTGCGGGCCGTCGATGCCGCCGGCCACCACGCAGATCACCTTGTCGTCGCCCAGCGCGTCGCCGGCCAGCAGCGGCAGGCGCTCCGAGCAGATCCCGTCGCCGGACACGAGCCGCGCATCGATGCCCAGCGTCTTCATCTGCTTGAGCATCGGGCCGGCCACCGCTTCCATGCCGCCATAGAAGATCACGTCCGGCTTCTTCGCGCGGATCTGCGTGAGGATCGCGCTGAAGTCCACCGCCTTGTCGTTGGTGAACTGCCGGCTGACGATCGCCTCGTTGCCGGCGATGGCGCGCACGCCCTTGGCGAATTCGTCCGCCAGGCCCTGGCCGAACGCCGTGCGGTCGTCGATGATGGCGATCCGCTGCGCCTTCAGCGCCTTCGCCGTGTACGTGGCCAGCGTGCGCCCGATCAGCCGGTCGTTGGCGACCACGCGGAACGCGGTCTTGAAACCCTGCTGCGTGTAGCCCGGCGTGGTGGCCGCGGGTGAAATCTGCGGGATGCCTGCGGCGGCATAGATTTTCGACGCCGGCACGGTGGTGCCGGAATTGAGATGCCCGACCACGCCGGCCACGCGCGCATCGACCAGCTTCTGCGCGACGGCCGTACCGGACTTCGGGTCGGCGGCATCGTCTTCGGCCAGCAGCTGCCACTGCACTTTCTGGCCGCCGATGACGATGCCTTTCGCGTTCAGGTCGTCGATCGCCAGCTGCGCGCCGTTCTCGATATCCTTGCCCTGGTGCGCGCCGGGGCCGGACAGCGGCGACGCGCTGCCGATCTTCACGACGGTCTGGGCGGAAGCGCTGGCGCCGAGCAGCAGTGTGCCGGACAGCAGGACTGCGGCGGCGATGGCGGCACGGGGCGGCATAGGAGCTCTCGATAGGGAAAGCGCCGATTGTAATGTCGAGCCGGCGGGCGTGGCGCGCGCGAACCCAACCCGCCGCACGCGGCGGTATCCATCCGCGCAAGCCGGGGCGCGTCACGCCAGGTGTTGGCATGGCGCCGGCCTCCCTGTATGCTGCGGCGGCATCATGTACAACCCATCACGAAAGAATCCATGAAACAGCTGCTTTCCTCCTGCGCTCTCGGCCTGGCACTGGCCTTCACGCTGGCCGCCTGCGACCGCGCCAAGACCCCGCCGCCGGCCGCCGCCGCCCCTGTCGCGTTCCAGAAGATCGATCACCCGGCCGGCACCGGCAAGGAAGCGGTCGCCGGCAGCACGGCTGTCGTCAACTACACGGGCTGGCTGCACGTGCCGGGCGCTCCCGAGCAGCGCGGCGAGCAGTTCGATTCCTCGGTCGGGCGCGACCCGTTCAGCTTCCGGCTGGGCGCCGGCCAGGTGATCCAGGGCTGGGACGAAGGCGTGCAGGGCATGAAGGTGGGCGGCAAGCGCACGCTGATCGTGCCGGCCGCCATGGGCTACGGCGAGGGCGGCGCCGGCCCGATCCCGCCGAACGCCAACCTGATTTTCGAAGTGGAATTGCTGGACGTGCGCTGAAGCGTTCAGCGGGCCGCGGCATTGGCGGCGGCCGCGCCGCCGCCCGCTGCACTACTTCCCGTTGCACTACTTCCCGTTGCACTACTTCCCGCTGCACTACTTCCCGACTCTCCGCGCACCTGGTTCCGGCCGGCCTGCTTGGCGTCGTACAGGTGCCGGTCCGCCCTTCCGATCAGCTCTAGCGCGGCAGCGGCACCGGTGGCGTTGCCGCCCTTGCCCGGGTAGAGCGTGGCCACGCCGAGGCTGGCCGTGACGACCTGCGCCGGCGAGTGCTGATGCGGGATGCGCAGCGCCATGATGCCGGCCCGGACCCGTTCGGCGACGGCGATGGCGCCGTCTTCGCCGGTATTCGGCATGATCACGGCGAACTCCTCGCCGCCATAGCGCGCGGCGAGGTCGCCGGTCCGGATGATCTGGTCGGACAGGACCCCGGCCGCCCGCTGCAGGCACTCGTCGCCCGCCAGGTGGCCGTAGTGGTCGTTGAACTGCTTGAAGAAGTCCAGGTCCAGCATGATCAGCGACAGCGGCGTGCGGCCGCGGTGCGCCCGCCGCAGCTCCTGCTCGAGCACTTCGTCGAAGCGGCGCCGGTTCGCCAGTTGCGTGAGCTGGTCCGTGTGGGCCAGCATGCGCAGGTCGACGTTGCGCTTTTCCAGTTCGCCGGAGTACAGCCGCAGCTGCGCGTCGAGCCGGTCGCGGATGGCGATCTGGCGCACCAGCTTCGTCGCGAACGTGGCCAGCATCGCACTGATGAGCAGGACCGCCACGCCGATCAGCATGCTGGAGCGCTTCCAGTCGCCCAGCAGTTCGGCCTTGGTCTGGCCGACCGATACGAGGAATGGGAAGTTTTGCAGGCGCCGGTAGCTGTACAGCCGTTCCACCTTGTCCACCTTGGCGACGAGGAAGGTGGATCCGACCGGCCTTTTCCGCAATTCCTTGAAGATGTTGCCGTTCGATAGGTCCGTACCGATCAGCTTTTCGTCGAACGGCCGGCGGTAGATCACCGTGCCGTCGTACAGCATCAGCAGCACGACGCCGGTCCGGCCGATGTCCAGTTCATCGTAGATGCGTTCGAAGAAGTTCAGCCGCAGCGTGACGAGCGCCACGCCCATGAAGGTGCCGTCGGCGGCGTAGATACCGCGCGACACGGGGATGATCCAGACCCCCGTCGACTTGCTCTTGACGGGCGCGGCGATATGGATTCCCGCGTCCCGGTGGGTGCGGTGATACTGGAAGTAGGCGCGGTCGGCGTTGTTGCCCTGGACCTCGCGGCCCAGCGACGTGGCCAGCCAGGAGCCGTCCGGCCCGTACAGGAACATGCCGTACAGCTCGGGCGTGACCTTGGCCAGCTCGCCGAGGTGGGTCCTCAGCCGCTCGCGCGCCGCCTCGCCGGTGCCTTCGTGCTTGGCGCGTTCGGCCATGTCGGACAGCGCCATGCTGGCCGTCTTCATCGCCGATTCCACCTGGGCGCCGACCATCCGTGCCACGTTCGACGTGGCGACCCGGGTCTGCTGGATCTGCGCCTGCCTGGCGCTCCACATGAACCAGGCGGAAAAGCCGGCGAGGGCGAGGCAGGCCAGCACCGTCGCCACGATCACGAGGCGAATGACGGGGTGCCGCCAGAGGGCGGGCAGGCTGGCATGGCTGTCCGCGTCGAAAGGCGCTGCCGGGTTATCCGGGGTAGGACTCAAGAGTGGCTTCCCTTGGTGAAGTGAGAGCTTGCTGGCTTGGCGAATTGTGCCATCGCGCGGGCGGGACTGTCGCAACGTGCGGAGAAACGCGCGGAGAAACGCCGGGCAGTGGCATGCGCGAAAAAAAACGCCCGGCAGGCCGGGCGCTTTCGGGACGGGAACGCGGATCAGATCGCGCGGCGGACCATCAGTTCCTTGATCTTGCCGATCGCCCGGTTCGGGTTCAGGCCCTTCGGGCAGACGTCGACGCAGTTCATGATCGAGTGGCAGCGGAACAGGCGGTACGGGTCTTCCAGGCTGTCCAGGCGCTGGCCGGTCGCTTCGTCGCGCGAATCGGCGATGAAGCGGTAAGCCTGCAGCAGGCCGGCCGGGCCGACGAACTTGTCCGGGTTCCACCAGAACGACGGGCACGACGTCGAGCAGCACGCGCACAGGATGCATTCGTACAGGCCGTCGAGCTCTTCGCGCTCGGCCGGCGTCTGCAGGCGTTCCTTCTCCGGCGGGATCGAATCGTTGATCAGGAATGGCTTGATCGATTCATACTGCTTGAAGAACTGCGTCATGTCCACGATCAGGTCGCGGATCACCGGCAGGCCCGGCAGCGGGCGCAGGATGATCGGTTCGGACAGTTCGTTCAGGTTCGTCGTGCAGGCCAGGCGGTTCTTGCCGTTGACGTTCATCGCGTCCGAACCGCACACGCCTTCGCGGCACGAGCGGCGCAGGGCCAGCGAATCGTCCACGTCGGACTTGATGCGCTGCAGCGCGTCCAGCAGCATCTTGTCGGTATCCTTCAGCTCGACCGTCAGGTCCTGCATGTAAGGCTTCTCGTCCTTGTCCGGATCGTAGCGGTAAATCTTGAATTTCAGGGTGCGTGCCATGTTTTTCGAGGCCTTAGAAAGTGCGTGCTTTGGGCTTGAAGGTTTCCACCGTCAGCGGCTTGGTGACGACCGGCTTGTACTCCAGGCGGTTGCCTTCGGAGAACCACAGCGTGTGCTTCATCCAGTTCTCGTCGTCGCGGTTCGGGAAGTCGCTGTGCGCGTGCGCGCCGCGCGATTCCTTGCGGGCCACCGCCGAGGTGATGGTCGCCTTGGCCGTTTCGATCAGGTTGTCCAGTTCCAGCGCTTCGACGCGGGCGGTGTTGAAGACCTTCGACTTGTCCTTGAACGACACGTGCTTGCGGCGCTCGTCGAGCTTCATGATCTCGTCGAAGCCGGCCTTGAGCAGGTCGTCGGTACGGAACACGCCGCAGTACTTCTGCATCGTGGCGCGGATATCGTTGGCCACGCCCTGCACCTTCTCGGAACCGGTCGAGGTTTCCAGGCGGTTCAGGCGGTCCATGGCGAAGTCCGATGCATCCTTCGGCAGGTCCTTGTGTTCCTTCTGCTTCAGGTTCGACGCCACCACATGGTTGCCGGCCGCGCGGCCGAACACCACCAGGTCGAGCAGCGAGTTGGTGCCCAGGCGGTTCGCGCCGTGCACGGACACGCAGGCGCATTCGCCGATCGCGTACAAACCGTTGACGATCTTCTGGCCGCCGTCGGCGCTAGGCGCGACGACCTGGCCGTGGATATTGGTCGGAATGCCGCCCATCTGGTAGTGGATCGTCGGCACGACCGGGATCGGTTCCTTGGTCGCATCGACGTTGGCGAACTTGTGGCCGATTTCCAGGATCGACGGCAGGCGCTTCTCGATGGTTTCCTTGCCGATGTGGCGCAGGTCGAGCAGCACGTGGTCCTTGTTCGGGCCCACGCCGCGGCCTTCCTTGATTTCCTGGTCCATCGAGCGCGACACGAAGTCGCGCGGCGCCAGGTCCTTCAAGGTCGGCGCATAGCGCTCCATGAAGCGCTCACCCTGCGAGTTGATCAGGATGCCGCCTTCGCCGCGCACGCCTTCGGTGATCAGGACGCCCGCGCCGGCCACGCCGGTCGGGTGGAACTGCCAGAACTCCATGTCCTGCAGCGGCAGGCCGGCGCGTGCCGCCATGCCCATGCCGTCGCCGGTGTTGATGAACGCGTTCGTGGAAGCGGCGAAGATCCGGCCGGCACCGCCGGTGGCGAAGATCGTCGTCTTCGCCTGCAGGATCATCACGTCACCGGTTTCCATTTCCAGCGCGACCACGCCGATCACGTCGCCTTCGCTGTCGCGGATCAGGTCCAGCGCCATCCATTCGACGAAGAAGTGGGTGCGGGCGCGAACGTTACGCTGATAGAGAGTGTGGAGCAGCGCGTGGCCGGTACGGTCGGCCGCGGCGCAGGCGCGCTGCACGGCCTTCTCGCCGAAGTTGGCCGTGTGGCCGCCGAACGGACGCTGGTAGATCGTGCCGTCGGGATTGCGGTCGAACGGCATGCCGAAGTGTTCGAGTTCATACACGACCTTCGGTGCTTCACGGCACATGAATTCGATCGCGTCCTGGTCGCCCAGGTAGTCGCCACCCTTGACGGTGTCGAACATGTGCCAGAACCAGTTGTCTTCGGCCATGTTGCCCAGCGAGGCGCCGATGCCGCCCTGTGCGGCGACGGTGTGCGAGCGGGTCGGGAACACTTTCGACAGCACGGCCACGTTCAGGCCCGCTTCAGCCAGTTGCAGGGAGGCGCGCATGCCGGAACCGCCGGCGCCAACGATCACCGCGTCGAAGCGGCGTACGGGAATGGAGGATTTGATTGCTGCCACGATTTACACACTCCAGAGGATCTGCACCGACCACACGGCGCACGCGATCAGCCACATGGCCGACGCGGTTTGAATGAGGAAGCGAACACCGACGTTCTTGATGTAGTCCTGGTAGACGGAAACGACGCCGACCCAGGCGTGATAGAACAGGCCGATCAGGGTGGCCAGCGTGAACAGCTTGAACCAGGTCTGCGCGAACAGCCCGGCCCAGCCTTCATACGAGAAGTTGTTCCCGGTGAGGAAAGCGGCCAGCAGCACGACGGTGTACACCACCATCACGATGGCGGTGGCGCGCTGCGCGAGGAATTCGCCCAGGCCGTAGTGGGCGCCGACGACGAGGCGCTTCGGTCCGATATTGTTTTTCATCTCAGAACACTCCGAACAGTTTCAGGGCGACCAGGAAGGTCACCGCCAGGCTGATGACCAGCACGGCCACCGACGTCTTGCGGGCCGAATCCTTGTCCAGGCCGATGTGGGTATCCATCACCAGGTGGCGGATGCCGGCGCAGAAGTGGTGCATGTAGCCCCACACCAGGGCCAGGATCACGAGCTTGCTGAGCGGGTGCTGGGCGATGCCCTGGAAGTGCGCGAACGAAATCTCGGAGCGGATGGATTCCTGCAGCAGGTACAGGATGAAGGGCAGCAGCACGAACAGCAGCATGCCGCTGATACGGTGCAGGATCGAAACGATTGCCGAGAACGGCATCCGGTAATTCGACAGCTCTGTCACGTGGATGTTGCGGAACTCTCGTCGCGCTTTTCTCTGGGTTTCTTGTACAGCCATTGGAGACCTCTCACCTGGTTTTTAAATCCCGCGCGTGACCATGCCCATGGTCAACGCAGGTTGCAAGGCGTGGATTATCGTGAAATGCCGCTATACTGTCCAATATATGAAACGTTTAGAATCCAGATGATAGTCAGATACCGGATCGGAAAATTGTCATGGAATTAAGACGACTCCGCTACTTCGTGGCCGTGGCCGAGGAGGGTAACGTGACCCGGGCCGCGGAACGCCTGGGCATCGGCCAACCCCCGCTGAGCCAGCAGATCCTCACGCTGGAGCGGGAACTGGACGTGCCGCTGTTCCATCGCACCGGCCATGGCATGTCGCTCACCGAAGCCGGCAAGGCCCTGATGGTCGACGCAAAACGGCTGCTGAACGATGCGCAAAGTGCTGTTGCAAATGCGCAACGCGCGGGCCGGGGCGAAACGGGCCACGTTCACCTTGGCTTGACGGCGTCCGCGGCGTTTCACCCGATCGTGCGCGCGCTGATCCGGGCCTTCCGGGCCACCTATCCCGGCGTCGCGCTGACCTTGACCGAAGGCACCACGACCCAGTTGCTGGCCTTGCTGGAAGAGGGCCGGCTCGACCTGGCGCTGATGCGCCCCGGCACTCACTCGTTCGCCGGCATCGCGCTGTACCAGATCGCCAGCGAGCCGATGAAGGTGGTACTGCCGGCCGGCCACCGGCTGGCGAAGAGCCGCCGCATTCCGCTGACGGCGCTGGCCGGCGAAGCCTTCGTACTGATTCCCCGCGAGGAAAGCCCGATGCTGCACGATGAGATCCTGAACGCGTGCCGGCTGGCCGGCTTCGAGCCGGTGCCGGGCCAGCAGGCGCCGCAGCTGTCGTCGGTCGTCAATTTGGTCTCCGCCGAATTCGGCGTCTCGATCGTGCCTGCTTCCGTGAGCCAGATCCGTGCCGAAGGCGTGGTCTATGTGGACATCGCCGACGTGAAGGTCGTCACCAACCTCGCGCTGGCCTCGCGCGACGCCGAACCGTCGGCGAAGGTGGCCAATTTCCTCGCGCTGGCCGACCAGGCTCGGTCGGCCGCGTCGGCGGGGGCGGGCAGCCATGCGGGGAAACGGCGCGGCAAGGCGAGCAACGGAGGACCGGCATGATCGACATCGGACGAATGGCGCGCGCGTTGTGCGTGGCCCTGGCATGCGCGGCACTGCCCGCCGGCGCCGCGCTGGCCCAGGGAAAACTGCGGACCGGTACCATCGGCACGGTGACCTATGCCAGCGGCGGGAACTCGGTGGACGAACGCGCCGCGCTGGAAACGATGCGGGCCGCGTTCAACCTGCGGCTGGCCTTCGCCGTGCACGACACCGGCGCCAAGCTGGGCAATGTCGCGCTGGTGGTCGAGGACGTGCGGCAGGGCCCCGTCTTCAAGCTGGCCGGCAGCGGTCCGCTGGTCTACCTCAAGCTGCCGCCGGGCACCTACACGGTGTCCGCCACGTCGAAGGGCGTCGAGCAGCGGCGGCGGGTCACGCTGGACCGTTTTGGCGAGGCGCGTGAATTGTTTATTTACTGGGTGCCGTGACGCGCTTTTTAGCTGGAATGCTGGCGATGGATCCAGCGCCCGGTTTCTTCCACCGCCATACGCTGGCGGACACTTTTAAATGGGCGCTCACAAGGCAGGGTGAGCCAGCTGACAAAATGATTTGTATTTCTGGATGGCAACAACATACAATCTGTGGTGACAATCCTCTGGAACCGGCCAATATCTGCCATTCATCAGCCATCCAGAATAACCACGGAGCCATGAATGACCAGAAGCTTTATCGTGTCCATCACTGTTGCTGCAGCCCTGGCGTCGACATCCGCCAGCGCTCAGGATACTTTCGACTGGTCGCTCCTCGAAGGCATGTGGGCGGAAAGCGCGCAACACAAATATGGGTGCCGCCAGGATAACCTGCACCAGCATTTCGAGGTGTCAGCCGACCGGAAGACGCTGGTTTTCAGGAACGACCGGAAATGGCGTGTCGCCGACGGGCCGGCGATCGAACGTTATTCGGCATCGATCGTCAGCCAGGCGCCCAACGTGCTTGTCATCCAATATGGTCCGGAGCTGGCGGGCGTTCCCGACGAATATCGCGAGTGGGAAATGCGTTTCATCGGGCCAGGTACCTATCGGTGGCGCGCCACCAGCTGGCCGATGGGCACCTATAACAATGTCATCGGCGTGAAGTGCCAGGCCGGTAATTAATAACTGTCCCCGTTGCTGGAGAGTGCTGATGAAGCGGATTCTTCCACACATCGAGATCGGATTGGACGAAGACAATCGATGCATCGTCGTCATCAAGGACTATGAACTGTTCGATGTCATTTCCGATTATCTCGGCGACGAATGTGACTTGCCGCATGAGTATCAATCGTCGGAACAGCGACCGGGCGGTGAGATTATCACCATGTATTTTCCTCAGTCGGTCGAAGCCGCGGCCGTCGAAGAGTGCCTGTCGAGGCTGTCTCCCGTCGAGATCGAGCGGATTTATCGCCTCAACAATTAGACACTGTGGCTGGCCGTTCGCAACGGAGCGGCAACGGCCGGCCGTGACAAGCGCCTGATGGCCCAGGCCATATCCAGGCTGAGAGGTACGTCAGCCGCCGCCCGTGCAATGCTGTGGTACTTCTTTCGCCAGTTTCATGATGTCAAGCGCTACCCATGCGCCGTTGACTTTCTGTTCGAACTTGTCGAAGCTGTAAACGAACATGGAATCTCCGTTTGCAAAGAACGCCGGGCAACCATAACTGTCACGCGCGATATAGCCTTCAATCATCTTGTCCGGCCATTCCTTGTCAGGATATTTCGGGTGGGCGCGCGCTTCGACACGGGGCTGCCCGAATACGGGATCGTCAGGGCTGTTGGATGTCGATTTGCCGGAATGCCCGAAACCGGGCGCCCGGAGGCCAGCGATCGCGCCAGCCGCCTTGCCCAGGCTGGAAAGGCCTTCGGTCAGGGTTTGCGCTTGTACTGCGTGTTGGGTGGCGCCGGCAATAATCAGTGCCACCAAAAGCGATTTCGTCATTTTCATCAATACCTTCGAGAGATTTCCAGTCACGCGGGGCAGCAACAGCGGGCCGAACATGTGTCAGCGCATGCCACAGTCTGCTCAGGCGTATAGCGCTGTCGAGTATGCCGTCCTGTCCGCGCTCTGTCTGTCAAACTTTGTATTCAGATGTCTGGAATTTTCGATGTCGACGAACGATTCCGGATTCTCGACGATGCGCGACAATATGCCGGCGCAAATGAAGGCAGTGTGGTGGGCTGTAGCCACGTCCAGCAATCAGGGGCGACTCGCTGCCGCCGCCTTGTCCGCCACAGGCTCGCCGAAATCGGGCGTGCCATCCGCACGCCACGCGATCGCCTGCGCGCGGGTATGCCGGTTCGGATCGTTCAGCGAATCGCCGGGAATGTGCTCGTAGCCGCGCGCGTGATAGACCAGGATGTCGGTCTTGCCATCCGGCGTGGTGGTGAACGAATTGTGCCCGGGGCCATACTGGCCGGCGGCCTTGCTGCTGGCGAAGACGGGGCGCGGCGACTTGGTCCATGAGGCGGCGTCGAGCAGGTTCGCGCCGGCATCGGCCGTCAGCATGCCCAGCGCGTAATTGGCATCGGTCGCGCTGGCCGAATAGGTGACGAACACGCGGCCATTCTTCACCAGCACGGCCGGCGCTTCGTTGACGTCGAACTTCACCTTTTCCCACGCGTACTCGGGCGTGGTCAGCAGGGTTGCCGGGCCCTTGATCGACAGCGGCGTATCCATTTCAGCGATATACACGGCCGTCATGTGCTTGTCGGCCGTGGGCGGGCGCTGGGTCCACAGCAGGTAGCGCCGGCCGTCGAGGGCGAAGGTGGTGGCGTCGAGCGCGAACACTTCCCAGCCCGTCTTCAGCTGCCCGCGCTCCTGCCATGTTCCCTCGAGCGGATTGGCCGCGTCGTTTTCCAGCACGTACAGGCGGATATCCAGCGGCGCATCGTCGCGTCCGGCCGTGAAATAGATGTACCACTTGCCATCGATCCGGTGCATTTCCGGCGCCCAGATGTTCCGGCTCATGGGGCCAGTGGCGTGGCTGCGCCAGACAACCTTGCTCTCGCCCTTGCCGATGCCGTTCAGGTCGCGCGCGCGGCGCACCTCGATGCGGTCGTACTCGGGGGCGGTCGCCGTCAGGTAGTAATAGCCGTCGGCCTGCAGCGTCACGTGCGGATCGGCGCGCTGCGGCACGAGCGGATTGTCGAAGACGGGCGCGGCGCCGGCCGGCAACGCGAAGACCAGGGCGGCAATCAGGGGCAGGGAACGGTATGGCATGGGATCGGGAGAGTAGACAGGAGCGGCGAGTGTGCCATCGCCGTCACTGCCCGCGCCAATCACATTTGCCTGCGGAGGGATGCCCGAATCGGTATCCCCACGCCCGCGCCGACGCTGCAAAAGTTATGATTGCGCTATCTTTGTCGCCTGCTTTATGCGAACATTCAGTGCACGGTATATGCACTGTTTGCGCTACCGGCGGTGACCGGAATGGCCCGGCAGGGCCACGACCGTCATCGTGGGAATCACCGTGAGCATCGCCGGCAAGCGCCATCCCGGCATTGCCGTAACCTGGAGAGGAGATCGAATGCAAGCCCAGATTTGCATGGAAAAAAACCGCCGTTCCATTCGTCCGCTGACGGCCGGACTGCTTGCCGGCGCTTTGGCGCTGGCGTGTGCCTTCGCGCCGCCCGCGATGGCGCAGGACGACAAGATGACGCCGATCGCGGCGCCGGCGCAGCCCAACGCGATCGTGCTGGACACCGGGGCGCTGCCCGGTGCGACGGTGCAGGAATCCTGGCACCGGCAGTACGGCAGCGTGTTCGCCCGCAACGTGACCGTGGCCACCCTGACACCGTTCCTGCCGCCCAAGGGCAAGGCGACCGGTGCGGCCGTGATCGTCGCGCCGGGCGGCGGCTTCCGCACGCTGTCGATGAACAACGAAGGCTGGGACGTGGCGCGCGCGCTGGCCGACAAGGGCGTGGCGGCGTTCGTGCTGAAGTACCGCCTGAACCAGACCCCGGCCGACATGCCCGCCTTCGAGCGCGCCATGGCCGAGATGTTCTCGGGCGCCGCCAAGCCGCGGCCGCAGCAGGATCCCGCCGTCGAACTGGCGCCGCAGATCGCCGATGCACGCGCCGCGTTCGCGCTGGTGCGCTCGCGTGCGGCGGAGTGGGGCGTGGACCGCGACCGCATCGGCATGGCCGGCTTCTCGGCCGGTGCCATGCTGACGCTGTCCACCGCGCTGTACGGGCAGGATGCCAAGCCGGCCTTCATCGCCAACATCTATGGCCCGCTGTCGCCGGTGACGCCGCCGGCCGGCGCGCCGCCGCTGTTCGTGGCGCTGGCCGCGGACGATCCGTTCTTCGCCAACGCCGGCTATGGCCTGGTCGACAGCTGGCGCGCGGCCAAGCGCCCGGTGGAATTCCACCTGTACGAGCAGGGCGGGCACGGCTTCGGCATGTATCCGAAGACGACCACCAGCACCGGATGGTTCGACGGCTTCACGCGCTGGCTGGGCATGCACGGCTACCTGCAGCGCAAGAGCTAGCCCGTACGAACCACGGCGGCACCGCTCAAGTTCCTGAGTGAATGGGGCGTGCCGCTGGCCCGCCGCGGCGGCCGGCTCTACCATGCCTGGTTCCAGTCCATGAGAGAGCCGGCATGTCCCACCACTCCAGCCACCGCCGTCACTTCGCCCTGTCGCTGCTCGCCGCGCCGTTCCTCGCATTGCCGGCGTGCGCGACCCTTGGCGACGCCAGGCGCTTCCCGATCACCGGCTTCGGCGCCGTCGCCGACGATCGCACCGTCAACACCGCCGCGATCCAGCAAGCCATCGACCACGCCGCGGGGCAGGGTGGCGGCACGGTAGTGGTGCCGGCCGGCGTGTTCGTCAGCGGCGCGCTGTTCCTGAAGCCGGGCGTGCACCTGCACCTGGAGCAGGGCGCCGTGCTGAAATGCTCGACGGACCTGAGCCATTTCCCGGCGCGGCGCACGCGCATCGAAGGGCACTTCGCGCCGAACTTCAATCCGGCCCTGATCAATGCCAGCGGCTGCGATGGCCTGAAGATCACCGGCAAGGGCACGCTCGATGGCGCCGGCCGGCCCATCTGGGACCTGTTCTGGAAACTGCGCAACGCGGCGCCCGACCCGCACAACTTTGCCAACATCAGCGTGCCGCGCGCCCGCCTGGCCCTGATCGAACGTTCGCGCAACGTGACCGTCGAAGGCGTCACGTTCAAGGATTCGCAATTCTGGAACCTGCACCTGTACCGCTGCCAGGACGTGACGGTGCGGGGCGCGCGCTTCGAGGTGCCGGACGACTACAAGCAGGCGCCCAGCACCGATGGCATCGACCTGGACAGCTGTCAGCGAGTAACGGTCGACGGCTGCTATTT
The DNA here is from genome assembly GCF_004322755.1 of Pseudoduganella albidiflava. Lineage (NCBI taxonomy): Bacteria > Pseudomonadati > Pseudomonadota > Betaproteobacteria > Burkholderiales > Oxalobacteraceae > Pseudoduganella > Pseudoduganella albidiflava. Next base: position 4,072,199 of record NZ_CP036401.1, on the reverse strand, counting down.
CTCGGTGACGGACGACTGCATCGCCGCCAAGGGCTCGAAGGGCCCGCACGCGCTGCAGGACCAGGACAGCCCGCCCGTCGAGCATATCCGCGTGCGCAACTGCGAATTCCGCCGCGGCCATGGCGTGATGACGCTGGGCAGCGAAGCCACGCTGGTGCACGACGTGCTGGTCGAGAACTGCAAGGTGGGCCCCGGCGTGTCCAACGTGGCTGTGCTGAAGCTGCGCGCCGACACGCCGCAGCATTACGAAAACATCCACTTCCGCGGCCTGACGCTCGATTCCAGCCGCGGCCTGATCGTCGCGATCCGGCCATGGACGCAGTACTTCGACCTGAAAGGCGCCCCGCCGCCGAAGTCGGTGGTGCGCAACATCAGCCTGGTGGACATCAAGGGGCGCTTCGGCGCCTTCGGCAAGATCGCGCCGAACCCGGGCCAGACCGAAATCGCCGGCATCCTGCTGAAGGATATCGACGTGCAGCTGGACAAGGCCTCGCTCGGCGCGACGGGTACCGCCGCCCTGCAAGCGGACAAAGCCTCGCTCGACGCGACGGGCACCGCCGGCCTCCAGCTGGAGAACGTGCGGGTCAACGGCCAGCCGGTCATGCTGTAGCCGGCGCCGGCGGGCCGCGCCAGCGCGGTAAGGAACACTGTTGTATCGGCGTCGCACGGCGCCGAAAAATGCGTGGACAGAAGGGCACGTTTCGGCGACTTGCGCCTTGATAGGGGCTATTATTGCCGCACGGCTACATTCTCCCGGCATTTCCGCCACCCTTACCGACCCATCACATGAACCAACGTCCTACCTGGAGCCGTGCGCTCCTGCCCGTGCTTTGCCTCGCCGCGTGCGCAGGCGCCGCGCAGGCATCCGCCACCGATACCGACAGCGGCATCGAGACCGAGACCGGCACTGGAACCAGCGTGCAGGCGGCGCAATGGACCGCCACCGCCGGCGTCGTGTCGCAGTACGTCTCGCGCGGCATCCGCCAGACCTGGGGCAAGCCGGCCGTGCAGGGCGGCGTCGACTACGTGCGCGCGGATGGCTGGTCGGCCGGCACCTGGGCATCCACGGTGAGCGGCCGCTTCATGGAAGAAGGGCGCGTCGAGTGGGACCTGTATGGCGGCTACAGCGGCAGCGCGGGCGCCATCGGCTACAGCGTGATGGCCTATTTCTATGAATACCCGGGGGCCCGCATGAGCGCCACCGGCGACAAGTTCGACTATGCCGAGCTGGCGCTGGGCGTGACCTGGCGGGCCGCGTATGCCAAGTACTATCGCACCGTCAGCCCCATGTTCTTCGGGATTCCCGATTCCCGTGGCACCGTCTACCTCGACGTGGGCGCCAATCCGGCGCTGGGCGAAGGCTGGACGCTGAACCTGCACGCCGGCGATGGCCGCGTGGCCGGCGCCGGCAACGACATCTGGAACTGGAGCGACGCCAAGGTGGGTGTCACCAGGGACCTGGGCGGCGGCTGGAGCGCTTCCGTGGCGCTGACGCGCGCCTGGGGCCGGACCGATATCTACAAGACCTACACCACCGGCATGCCCGATGCGGCCGGCAACATCCGCCACGCGAACGTGGCCAAGGCAACCGCCATCGTCGGCGTGAGCCGCACCTTCTGACGGAGCGCAGCATGAAGCTATTTCGCAACTTGTCCCTGAATGCCCGCATCGGCATCGCCGCCAGCGGCCTGCTGGTGGCCAGCCTGGCGCTGGTCGCCGGCGTCACCGGTGTCCGCAACAGCAACAGCGCGGAAGCAGCCGCCATGCAGCTCGCGCATACCTCCGCCGCCGCCGCCGCGGCCACGCTGGCGGGACGCATCGAGACCAATTTCGCCGCCACGTCGACGCTGGCCGGAACGGTCGGCGCCACGCTCGGCGCCGGCCGCCACATGTCGCGCGACCAGGTGGACGACGCCGTCCAGGCCGTGCTGCGCAATGCGGAAGACCTGATGGGGTCTTCCGTGACGATGGAACCGAATGCCCTCGATGGCAGGGATGCCGAATTCGCCGGGCAAAAACCCCGTTTCGACGCCTCCGGCCGCTATATGCCGTACTACACGCGCAAGGCCGATGGCGGCATCCATGTCGAACCGATCACCTTCAGCAGTGCCCCCGGGGCGAACGACTGGTATGACGTGCCGATGAAGACCGGCAAGCGCATGCTCACCGAACCGGTGGCCTATCCGGTCAACGGCAAGGATGTGCTGATGGCGTCGCTGATGGCGCCGGTGCTGGTCGGCGGGCAGGTCAAGGGTGTCGTCAGCGGCGACCTGTTGCTGACGAAGCTCGGTGAAATTCTGGCCGGCATGCGGACGGTGGAACAGGGCAGGCTGGCGCTGGTGTCGAACCAGGGCCTGTACGCCAGCCATCCGGACATCGCGCGCAACGGCAAGAAGGCCGACGACATGCCGGCGGCGGCGCTGGCGGCGGTGCGCGCCGGCCAGCCGTACGAATATGAAGTGGACGGCACCGTCAACCTGGTGCAGCCGCTGCGCCTGGCCGGCGGCGTGGCGCCGTGGGCCGTGCGCCTGGCGTTCCCGAAAAGCGTGGCCACCGCGCCGGCGCGCGAGCTGATGATGTACACGGTGATCGCCTCCGCGCTGTGCGCCGCCATCGCGGCCGCCGTGATGCTGTTTACGCTGCGCCGCCTGACCCGCCCGCTGCGCGAACTGGCCCGCACCATGACGCAGCTGGCCGGCGGCAACGCCGACCTGACCAGGCGCCTGGCCGTGACGGGCAACGACGAGCTGGCGGTGATCGGCAACGGCTTTAACGCGTTCGTGGCGAAGATCGAAGCAGTGCTGGCGCGCGTGCGCGACAGTTCGGCCAGCGTGGCCACGGCCAGCGCCGAGATCAGCCTCGGCAACTCCGACCTGTCGGCACGCACCGAACAGCAGGCCAGCGCGCTGGAGGAAACCGCGGCCTCGATGGAAGAACTGACCAGCACCGTGCGGCAGAATTCGGACAATGCCGCGCAGGCGCGCGAGCTGGCCGCCAACGCGTCCGGCGTGGCCGTGCGCGGTGGCGCCGTGGTGGCCGAAGTGGTCGAGACGATGGCGGCGATCAATGCCTCGTCGCACAAGGTGGTCGACATCATCTCCGTCATCGACGGCATCGCGTTCCAGACCAATATCCTGGCCCTGAACGCGGCCGTCGAGGCGGCCCGCGCGGGCGAGCAGGGCCGCGGCTTCGCCGTGGTGGCCAGCGAGGTGCGCAACCTGGCCCAGCGCAGCGCCAGCGCGGCCAAGGAAATCAAGGCGCTGATCGGCGAATCGGTCGCCCAGGTGGAACGCGGCAGCGCGCTCGTGCAAGGCGCCGGCGCCACGATGGACGAGGTGGTGACGAGCGTGCGCGGCGTGGCCGGCATCATCGCCGAAATCGCGGCCGCCAGCGTGGAGCAGAGCGGCGGCATCGGCCAGGTCACGCAGGCGGTCGGCCAGATGGATGGCGTGACGCAGCAGAACGCCGCCCTGGTCGAGGAAGCCGCCGCCGCGGCCGAAAGCCTGCAGCAGCAGGCCGCCACGCTGGTCGCGCTGGTTGGGGAGTTCCGCATCGGCAACTGATTGTGGACGGGGGACCGCGCATGAAGGAAAATACCGCCGACATGCGCAACCAGGAGAAATCATCGTTCCACTATCGGAAATGCCACGCGGGCCCGCCTCGTACGACGGCGGCGCACACCATGCGGCCGGCGTGACCGGCAAGCCGGGTGCGATGTCCGTCAGATCCGCCTCGGCGAAGTAGGCCGGGATGCGCATGGCGGTCCTTCGCTCCAGTATTCTCCCGTGGCTGCTGGCCCTGGCGACGGCATCGGCGCCGGCATCCGCACCGGCCGGGCCGCGCCAGCCCGAATCACGGGTAGCCAATGAGGCAGCCAATGAGGCGGCCCGGCGCTCGTCCCAAGACGTGGCCGCGCCTGCGCCCGCACGCGCCACGCTCCAGAACACGAGCTGGACCCGCAAGGATGGCGCGCCCGCCAATGTGTTTTCCATGGCCCAGGATGGCAACGGCCTGCTGTGGTTTGCCGCTACCGACGGCCTGTACAGCTTCGACGGCGCACGTTTCCTCCGCCAGCGCGCGGTGTATGGCCATCCCCTGCATGCGCAGGCAACCACCGCGGTGACGGCGGTGGGCGAAACGATCTGGGTCGGCTACCAGTTCGGCGGCATCAGCCGCTTCGAGCATGGCGCGGTGCGGCACTACACGGGCAAGAACGGACCGCAGGGCGCGATCTACCATTTCATCCAGCTCCCCGACGGCAGCCTGTGGGCCACCGGCTCGCGCGGCCTGCACCGCTTCGACGGCGAAGACTGGCGACTCGTCACGCCGGCCGACGGCCTGTCGGAAGGCCTGGTCATGTTCCATACCGTGCTGCCCGACGGCAGCATGCTGGTCTACGCCCCCGATGGGATCTACAGGAGCGCGCGCAAGGCCGGCTCCGGCGGGTACACGTTCACCAGGGTGCTGGACGAACCCGGCGTGGATGGGGGCGACCTGTGGAAAGATGGCCAGGTGCTGATCAACAGCCGTGCGCACGGCCTGCGGCTGTTCGATCCCGCCAGCGGCAGGCTGGCGCCATTCCAGCTGCGCAATGGCGGCTTGCCGATGCATACGTATACCGTCGACCATCGCGGCCGACTGTGGGTCAACACGGGCGATGCACTCCAGCTGCTGGATGAAGCGCGCAGGCCGCTGCAGCAGTTCATGCCGGCCAACGGTTTCTCGGGCAAGACCATGACCACGGCGCTGACCGACCGTGAAGGCAACCTGTGGTTCGCCACCGAGAACGGCGTCGATCGCGTGCGCGAACCGCGGCTGGCGACGATCGCGCTGCCCACGGGGCTGACCGGTCCTCCCGGGGTCGTCGCGGGCGATGATGGCGCGGTATGGGTCATCAACTTCCATCATGAGAATGCGTTCAGGGTACCCACCTTCATCGTCGATGCCGATGGCACGCGCCGTGACACCGGCATCCACCGGGTCAGCGCGACACACAGCCAGGCCGACGGCACTCTCTGGTTCGCCGGCGACGGCGGGCTGTGGCGCGTGCGCAAGGGCGAAACGACGCGGGTCGCGCTGCCAGGCGAGCTGGCTGGCCGGACCGTCCAGGCCATTACCACTGGACCGGACGGCGACCTCTGGCTATCCGTGGTGGGCAAGGGCATCCATGCCTTGCGGCGCGGCGCGTGGAGCGCCGGCGGCGGCCACCCCGAATTGGCGATGCCGACCGCGATTTCACTGAGCGCCGACCGGGCCGGGCGAATCTGGCTCGGCTACCCGGATAACCGGATCGCCATGCTGGAGAACGGCGTGGTGCGGCAGTTCGACGGCAAGGACGGTCTCGCCGTCGGCAATACCCTGGCGATGGTGCAGGGGCGCGACCGGTTCTGGATCGGCGGCGACCGTGGCCTGGCCTGGTTCGATGGCAAGCGTTTCGCCGCCCTCGGCGAACGCGGACGGGGATCCTTCTATGGCGTCTCGGGCATCGTCGAGCGTGGCAATGGCGAACTGTGGCTGCACGACACCAGCGGCCTGGCGCGCCTGGATGCGCCGGCGCTTGCCGCCGCGGCCGGCCAGCGCCTGCCCGACGTCGCCGCCGAGCGCTTCGACCACCTCGATGGCCACCGGGGCATGCCCGCCCAGATCAGGCCCTTGCCTTCGCTGGTCCAGGCCACCGATGGCCGCCTGTGGTATGCGACGTCCAGCAGCGTGGGATATATCGATCCCGCCGCGATTCCCCGCAACCCGCGCCCGCCGACGGTACTGATCGGCGCCGTCCGCACGGACGAACGCGCCTATCCGGCCGGCGCGGCACTGGCACTGCCGGCGCGCGTGCCGCGGCTGGAGATCGACTTCACCGCCACGGCGCTGTCGATGCCCGAGCGGGTGCGTTTCCGCTATCGCCTGGTCGGCCAGGACGGCGCCTGGCGCGATGCCGGCGGCCTGCGCCAGGCGGTCTATACGAACCTCGCACCGGGCGCCTACACGTTCGAAGTGATTGCCGCCAACGAGGACGGCGTGTGGAGCCCGCGCCCGGCGAGCGTGGCCCTGTCCATCGAGGCCGCGTTTACGCAAACCCTGTGGTTCAAGCTGGCCTGCGCGCTCGCCGCGGTGGCGGCGATCTGGCTGCTGCACCGCTGGCGCCTGGCCCGGGTCGCCGCGCGGCTGCACAACGACCTGAAAGTGCGCATGCTCGAACGCGAGCGGATCGCCCGCACCCTGCACGACACCTTCCTGCAGAGCGTGCAGTCGCTGGTCCTGCGCATGCATGTGCTGATGCACAAGCTGCCGGACCAGAGTGCCGTGCGGGCGGAAGCGGAGGAGGTGCTGGCGCGCGCCGAGCGCGTGATGGACGAAGGCCGCGACCGGGTCCGGCAGTTGCGGGGACCTGCCGTGCGCGAGGGAAGCCTGGCACAGGCGTTGACGGAGGCGGGGCGCGAGTTCGCGGCATCGGGCGGCACCGGCTTCGTCGCGCAGGTCGATGGGCGCCCGCCGGAACTGGCACCCGAGGTCGAGGACGAGTTGTTCACCATCGGCCGCGAAGCGCTCGCCAACGCCTTTCGCCACGCCGCCGCCGCCAAGGTCGCCTTGCAGCTCGACTACCGCGGCGGCATGTTGCGCCTGGCCGTCATCGACGACGGTTGCGGCATCCCGCGCGACATCCTTGCGCGCGGCGCGCGGGCAGGGCACTGGGGCTTGCCCGGCATGCGCGAACGGGCCCACCTGGCCGGCGCCTCCCTGGAGATCGACAGCACGCCGCGCGGCACCACGGTCCGCGTCACCATGCCGCTGGCGGCCGGCACGCCGGCGCGCGACCTGCATACCGCCTGACAGGAGGGTCCGACCATGCATACCACTTGCCACTGGTCTTGAAGCGGTATCACTGCTAGCATGTCCCAACGATAACGAAGGGGACAGGCATGCAGCAGATGAGCATCGACAACCTCGGCGCGCCGGTGCGCCATTCGACACGGGAGGTGGTGGCCGGCATGCTGTTCGTGGGGCTGCTGTTCTTCATCCTCGGCTTCGTCACCTGGCTCAATGGCTCGCTCGTGCCGTTCCTGAAGATCGTCTGCGACCTGAACAACTTCCAGGCCTTGTGGGTGACCTTCGCCTTCTACATCGCCTACACGGTGATGGCGCTGCCGTCCGCCGCGGTGCTGCGCCGCACCGGCTACAAGCGGGGCATGACGCTGGGCCTGGGCATCATGGGCGTGGGCGCGCTGCTGTTCATCCCGGCCGCGCACAGCACGCGCTATGAACTGTTCCTGGCCGCGCTGTTCACGCTGGCCACCGGCATGACGCTGATGCAGACGGCCATCAATCCCTACATCGTCTGCCTCGGCCCGCGCGACAGCGCCGCCATGCGCATCAGCATCATGGGACTGTTCAACAAGGGCGCCGGCGTGGTGGTGCCGCTGATCTTCACGTCGCTGATGCTGGCCGACATCGACCGGTTTTCCCATACCGCCATGGCCACGCTGGAGCCGGCCGCGCGCGAGGCGATGCGCGCCGCGCTGGCGCAGCGGCTGGTGTTCCCGTATGCGTGCATGGCGGCGCTGCTGTTCGCGATCATGGTCTTTATTCATTTCTCCAGCCTGCGCGATATCGCCCCCGAGGAAGATGAACCGGCCGCGCCGGCGGAGGGGGCGGCGCGGCCCGGGCAGGTGGAGGCAAAGGGCGGCGTGCTGCAATTCCCCCAGCTGGTACTGGGCGCGCTGGCGCTGTTCGCCTACGTGGGCGTGGAAGTCATCGCCGGCGACACCATCGGCCTGTACGGCCATGAGCTGGGCGTCGCCAACTTCGGCGTGCTGACGTCGTACACGATGGTGTGCATGGTGCTCGGCTACCTGGTCGGCGTGGTGGCGATCCCGCGCTGGCTGTCGCAGCAGCGCGCGCTGCTGCTGTCGGCGGTGGCCGGCATCGTGTTCACGATCGGCGTGGTCACCGGCTCCACCCAGTCCGGCGGCATCGCCGAAGCGCTGCTCGGCTGGGCCGGCATCGCGCCGGTGCCGGATACCGTGATGTGCCTGGCACTGCTGGGCATGGCCAATGCGATGGTATGGCCGGCCATCTGGCCGCTGGCGCTGCAGGGCCTGGGGCGCCATACCGCCAGCGGCTCGGCGGTGCTGATCATGGCCATCTGCGGCGGCGCGGTGCTGCCGCTGCTGTATGGCTACCTGTCCGACCTGGCCACGCCGCGTGCCGGCTACTGGCTGCTGCTGCCGTGCTATCTGCTGATCCTGTGGTATGCCGCGAGCGGCCACAAGCTGCGCAGCTGGCGCTGAACCGAACAACAATGCACCGGGAGACACGCTTGGGTAATCGAACGAAGGCCTGGGGCAGCGCCCTGGCCGCGCCGCACTGGCTGGCGATGCTGGCAATGCTGGCATCCTCATCTGCAACCTCATCTGTAACCTCATCTGCAACCTCGTCGGCAACCGTGGCGGCAGCGCCCGCACAGGCCGCGTCCGCGGCGGCGCCGGACAGCGCGGCCAGTGCCGCCAGGCTGCAGGTGCGCTGGGAACTGCAGCGCAACGTGTTCACGGAACAGGCGCCACGCGGGCGCACGCAGGCGCGGCTGATCGTCACCAACAACGACAGCCGGCCGTTGCCGGCGCGCGGCTGGACGCTGTACTTCAACAGCATGGATGCGCTGGAGACCGGCGCCGTGGGCGGCGGCCTGGTGCTGGAACAGGTCGCCGGCGGCTACTTCCGCCTGCTGCCCGGCGACGGCTTTGCCGGCCTGGCGCCGGGCCAGTCGCTGGAAGTCGGCCTGCTGTACCCGTACCGCATCGTCAAGCTGGACAAGGCGCCGACCGGGCCGTACCTCGTGTACGACACCGCGCCCGATGTGGGCTTGCCCATTGCCGACTACGCGCTGTTGCCGGTCACGCGGCCGGAGCAGGTCAGTACGGGCAACGACAATACCACCGGAACCACCGGCCCTAAACCGCTGGTCACGCCGGCCGACACGTATCGCCGCAATGCCCGTGCCGACCTGCTGCCCGTGGCCGCCGTGCCGCCGGTGCTGCCGACGCCGTTGCACATGCAGCCCGGCACCGGCAAGCTGCGCCTGGCGGGCAAGCCGGCCGTGAGCGCGCCGGCCGCGCTGCGCGGCGAGGCGGCGCTGGCGCGCGATCTGTTCGGCGCGGGCGGCGCTCCCCTGAAACTCGCTTTAGGCAAGGTGGAAGGGCAGGCATCGCCCGAAGCCTACCGCCTGGTCATCGATGCCAGGGACGGCATCGCCATCACCGGCAACAGCCCGGCCGGCGTGTTCTACGGCCTGCAGACGCTGCGCGACCTGATGCCGCTGCCCGGCACCGCCGATCCGGCATTGCCCGAAGTGGCGATCACGGATGCGCCGCGCTTCGGCCACCGCGGCCTCATGCTGGACGTGGCGCGCAATTTCCACGGCAAGGCCACGGTGTTCAAGTGGCTCGACCTGATGGCGCGCTACAAGCTCAATACCCTGCATTTCCACTTGACGGACGACGAGGGCTGGCGCCTGGAAATCGCCGGCCTGCCGGAACTGACGGCGATCGGCGCGGTGCGCGGCCACAGCACGAAACCGGGCGTGCGGCTGCAGCCGGCCTACGGCTCCGGCCCCGATCCGCGCGATGCGGCCGGCAGCGGGCACTTCAGCCGCGCCGACTACCTCGACATCCTGCGCTATGCGAAAGCGCGGCACATCGACGTGATCCCGGAAATCGAGATGCCCGGCCATGCGCGTGCCGCCGTGCAGGCGATGGAAGCGCGCTACCACCGGCTGAAGGCGGCGGGCGGCAAGGATGCGGCGAAATACCTGCTGCACGACTTCGATGACCGCTCCGTCTACAAGTCGCCGCAGCTGTACAACGACCACGTCATCAATCCCGGGCTGGAATCGAGCTACACCTTCATCGCCCACGTGGTGGCGGAAGTCGTCAAGCTGCACCGCGCGGCCGGCGTGCCGCTGCGCACGATCCACATGGGCGGCGACGAACTGCCCGACGGGGCGTGGGAAAAGTCGCCCGCCAGCCTGGCGCTGATGCGCCGGGAAAAGCTGGAGACCAGCGCCGACCTGTGGGACTACTTCTACGACCGTGTCGACGGCATCCTGAAGCGGCACGGGCTGTTCGCCTCCGGCTGGGAGGAAATGGCCGCGCGCAAGACCACGCTGGCCGGGCGCCACAAGCTGATCCCGAATCCCCGGTTCACGCAACGGGGCTTTTCCGCCTATGTCTGGAACAACAAGGAGGGTGCCGAGGACCTGGCATACCGCCTGGCCAACGCCGGCTACGATATCGTGCTGGCGCCGGTGACGAAGATGTACATGGACATGGCGCATAACCAGAATCCCGAGGAGCCCGGCGTCAACTGGGGCGCCTATGTGGAACTGGACGACGTGCATGACTTCATCCCCTTCGATTACCTGAAGAACGCGCCGGACAAGGCGCGCATCGGCAAGGATGGCTTGACGGACTACGGCAGGCGGCGCGTGCGCGGCATGGAGGCTACGCTGTTCACGGAAACGGTGCGCGACCCGGCGCGCATCGATTACCTCGTAATGCCGCGCCTGCTGGCGGTGGCCGAGCGGGCCTGGGCGCCGGATCCGGCGTGGGCCACCGAGGCCGATCCGGCGCGGGCCGCGGCGTTGCACCGCGGCGCGTGGTCCGGCTTCGTCAATGCGCTGGGCCAGCGCGTGCTGCCGCGCCTCGACCTGGAACGGGCCGGCGTCGACTACCGCATCGCGCCGCCCGGCCTGCTGGTCGAGGATGGCCGGGTGCTTGCCAACCACGTGCTGCCCGGGCTGGCGCTGCGCTACACGAGCGACGGCAGTACGCCGACCGCCGCCAGCCGGCTTGTGACCGGGCCGATCGCCGAACGGGGCCTCATCAAGGTGGCCGCGTTCGACCGGAACGGCCGGCCGGGGCTGGTGGCCAGCGTGGAAAACCGCTGACCGCCAGCCGGACGATCCTCAGCGGGGTGGAGGCACCGTGATGCCGGCCTCGGTCTGCACCACCGTCTTCATCGTGCCGTCCGGGTTGTACTGCAGGTGTTCGACGGTGACGGCGCGCCGGCCGATGGCGCCGTTCATGTCGCCGATCGCCAGCGTGGCGTTGTGCAGGAACAGGTACCAGTTGTCCTTGAACTGCACGATGCCGGGATGGATCGTGAAGCTGTACTTGCCCGAGCCGGTGAGCAGGCCGCGGTGGGTCCACGGCCCCTCGATGCTGGGCGCCGTCGAGTAGGAAACATGCTCGTCGCGCTGCGTGGTGCGGTCCAGTGACGCATACGTCAGGTAGTACATCTTGCCACGCTTGTGCAGCCACGGGCCTTCCTCGAAATGGGGCGGCGTGATTTCGCGGATCGGGCCGTCGATCTCGGTCATGTTGGGCTTGAGCTTGGCGATATAGCACTGCCGGTTGCCCCAGGCCAGCCAGGTGGTGCCGTCGTCGTCGGTGAACACGGTGGGATCGATGTCTTCCCAGCTGTGCGTGCCCTTCGGCGTCATCGCGTTGGTGACGAGGGCCGAGCCGCGCGCATCGCGGAAGGGGCCGGTCGGCTTGTCCGACACCGCCACGGCGATGGCCTTGCCGGGATGCGTGCCATCGTGCTCGACGGCCGCATAGAAGTAGAACTTGCCGTTCTTTTCAATCGCCTGCGATGCCCAGGCATCCGCCTTGGCCCACTTGAAGTCCTTGACGTGCATGATGGGACCGTGATCGGTCCAGGTCTTCATGTCCTTCGTCGAATACACCAGCCATTCGCGCATGTTGAACATCTCGTCGCGCTGCGCCTCGTCGTGGCCCACGTACAGGTACAGCGTGTCGCCGACCACGAGCGGCGCGGGATCGGCCGTGAACTTGTCGCGGATGATCGGGTTCGACCCGGGCGCGGCGTTGGCTTGCGTGTTCTTCGCCTGGGCCGGCTTTGCTTGCGTCGTGTTCCCCTGCGCCGCCGCCGGCGCGGCCAATGCCGCCGCGCACACGGCAACGGCGGCCAGGCGCAGTGCCCGGCCGGATTCGCGTTTCGTGACTGCTTTCATGGTGTCTCCTTTTTGCTTTCTGGTTTTTACTTTGCTGCCTGCTTGACGACGTTCGCCTGCACGTACGGACCGACCACGACGCCGACGAAGCCCTTGGCCTTTTGAGTGGACAGGAACGTCACGTCCACCCCCGTCTTCAGCGTCTTCAGTTGCCCGCCCTTGTCTTTGCCATTCCTGTAGCGGTAGGCCGACTGGCCGCCGCGCATTTCCATGGCCAGTTCCACGCGCCCGTCCGGTGCCGGCGCCGTGCCGAGCAGCGTCTCCTTGCCGCCTTCGGATTTGTACAGCGCCACCACGCGCTTGCCATCCACCCGCGCCAGGCCCAGGAACATCCATGCGCCGTCGTTCTGCATCGCCAGCAGGCCGGCGCGGTCGCCATCGTGCTGCGGGGCGTAGTCGACGACCGTCGACACGGTGGCGTCATGGTGCTGCTGGCGCCGGCCGATGAAGCCCGGCACGCCGGCCAGGTCGCCCAGCGGCTGGCCCGCGTGCAGCACCAGCGCGCCACCTTTCAGATCGTACACGCTGGCGCGCGGCGTGCGCAGGCCCATCCAGCCCGGCGACAGCGGCCCGTCGAATTCGTCGACATAGGCGAAGTCGCCGTTCATCGGCACGGCGGGCGCGGGCTGCGCCGGCAGGTTTGGTTTCGCATGCGTGTAGGGAATCGGCTTGCCCTGTTCCAGGATCATCGGCCAGCCATCCTTCCACGTGACCGGCAGCAGGAACGTGTCGCGGCCGATGTTGTAGAAGTTGCCGGGGTAGGGGCGCGTGGCCAGGAACGCGGCCCACCATTCGCCGTTCTGCGTCTGCACGAACTTGGCGTGGCCGGCCGTCGTTACCGGATTCGGGCGCTGCGGGTCCAGGTCGCGCTGGGTCAGGATCGGGTTCACCGGTCCCGGCACGTACGGGCCCATCACGTCCTTCGAACGGAATACCACTTCGGAGTGGTTGTCGGCGGTGCCGCCCTCGGCGCAGATCAGGTAGTACCAGCCGTCTTTCCTGAAGATGTGCGGCGCCTCGATCCAGATCGGATTCTTTTTCGGGTCCACGCCGCCGTCGACCAGCACCTTCGGCTTGCCGATGCGCTGCAGCGAAGCGGGGTCCAGTTCGGTGATCCAGATGGCGCGGTGGCCGTCGTAGCGGGGCGTGCCTTCGGGGGCGTCGTTGTGGACCACGTACATCTTCTCGCCATCCCGGAAGATCGACGGGTCGATGCCGTTCAGCCCCTGCACGGTAACGGGTTTCGACCACGGTCCGGCCGGATTGGTGGCCGTGACGATGAAGTTGCCCACGCCGCCGGGGCAGCTGGCGCACGTGGTGATGATGTAGTAGCGGCCGTCGTGGTACGAGATGTCCGGGGCGAAGATGCCCTGCGAGCCGCGCACGCCGGTGAAGTCGATCTGGCCGGGGCGGTCCAGCGCATTGCCGACCTGCGTCCACGTGACCAGGTCCTTCGAATGCATCACCGGCAGGCCGGGGAAGTTCGTGAACGACGACGCCACCATGTAGTAGTCGTCGCCGGCGCGCACGATCGACGGGTCCGGGTAGTAGCCGGCCAGGACCGGATTGACGAATTCGCCCGGCTGCGGCCTGGCCCGTTCCTGTGTTTGCCCGGCGTAGCTGAAGCGCTCGAAACGCGCGCTGGCGGCGGGATTGTCCGCGCCGTGCGCCGAACCGGCCAGGAGAAGCGCTGCAAGGGATGCTGTTGGAAGTCTCATCGATGTAAAACCTGAAAAAAAACGCGGCCCCGTGATGGCAGGGCCGCCAACTCGCCGGAGCGAGACCATGAATCGTTACACTGAAACTGAAACTGAAACTGAAACTGAAACGTGAAACTAGAACGCCGTGCGCAGCGACATCGTGTAGCTGCGGCCCGGCTTGTACTCGTCGTAGATCGCGTTGCTGAACTGCGTGTAGGTCTGGCTGATCGCGTTGTTCAGGTTCCAGGCCGACAGCGTCACGTCGGTGTTGTAGGCGAAATTGAACATGCGCTTCAGGTTCATGCTCAGCGACAGGTCGACCTGCTTGCGTTCCGTCGTGTAGGCATAGGCGCCGCCCGGCACGGTGATACCCGTGCTGGTGTTGACCACGTGCGCGGCGGTGTGCTGGCGCGACACGCGGGCCGACAGGCCGTTGCGCTCGTAGTACAGCGTGAAGTTGTTGGTACGTGGCGGCACGCCGGCCACCGGCGGCGCATCCGCTGCCTCGTCCGTCTGCTTGGTGTAGGTGAAGTTGCCGGTAAAGCCGAAGCCTTTCACGGGCAGCATGTCCAGCGGCTGCTGCCACGTCAGTTCCACCCCACGCACCTTCAGCTTGGTGTCGATGTTGTAGGGTTCCGTGACCTCGACCAGGTGGTTTGCCCGGCCGCCGCTGGCGGTGACGGCCTGCTGCTGCGCATCCGTCAGGCCGATTTCGCCATACAGCGCATCGAGCTCGGCCAGCGTGTACTGCAGCACGCGCCGGCCGGGGCGGCTGGTGATGTCCTTGGCGAAGGCGCTGGCCGCCACGTAGGCCTCGCGGCTGAAGTAGTACTCGACGCCGGCATCGAGGTTGTTGGCGGCGAACGGTTTCAGGTTCGGGTTGGTGAGGTTGCCCTGGCGTGCGCCCTGGTCGCCGATCGACAGGCGGGTCTGGCGCAGATCGGCCGGGTTGGCGCGCGTCAGCGACTTCGAGCCGGACAGCCGGAAGATCGTGTTCGGCGTGATGTTGTAGGCCAGCGTGGCCGACGGCAGCGTGTTGCTGTAGCGCGTGGTTTCATACGCCCACGAGTCCAGGTTGGGATACAGGCCGCCGTTCTGCAGGCCGGCGTTGCGCGGGTCCGCCACGAACGACAGGTCGCCGATGGTCTGCCTGGTGCGCGCGTGCCGCAGGCCGGCGTTGTAGCGCAGCGTACGGCCGAAAACCTCGGCGCGGCCATTGATCTCGGCGAAGGCCGACGTCACCACCTCGCGGATATAGCCGCCGCTGCCGCTGTTGAAGCCCCGGTAGATATTGTCGCGGAAGAATTGGTAATCCGTGTCCTTGGCGAACTTGGGCCAGTCGACGGTGATGAAGCCGTGGTTGCTGGGGTGCGCGTACTGGGGCACGGCGGCATTCGGCACCACCGATCCCAGGTAAGCCAGCGGCGCGCCGCCCGCCGTGACGCCGGTACCGTAGCCGGGGTAGGCCGTGGCGGCATCGGCGATCGCCCCGGGCGTGCTGCGGCCATCGCAGCCGGGGGTGCGAAGCTGGGTGTTCGGCGCGAACAGGCGTGCGTTGACGTTGTTGCCGCAGGCGACGTTCATCCACGCGTCGGCCACGCTGTAGCCGCGGTAGCGGCGCTCGATGTCGTCCCATGCGCCGCCCACCTTCAGCGCGAAGTCGCTGTCGCCCCAGTTCACGTTCAGGCGCGAACCCTTGGTGGTGTTGGTGCGCTCGTACAGGTCCATGCGCAGCCCGGACAAGCCCTGGCCGGCCTGGTACCAGCCGAAGTTGGCGGCGTCGTTCACGTCCAGGTTGCCCGTGTAGGTCGGCGTCTGCCCCGCCGTCGTGTTGTCGTACGTGATGACGGAGTTGGCCGACGGGGTGGCCAGCAGCACGGTCGGCATGTCGCGCCAGAACGTGCTCTTGGTGTAGTTGACGTGGCCGTCGATCGTCCACTTGTCCGCCGGGCGCCATTCGAAGCCGGGGTTGAAGCTGCGGAACACGGTCTTCTCTTCCATCGGCCGGAATTCCAGCGACCAGAACGTGTTGGCGAAGGTGCCCTTGGTGATCACGCAGCCCACGGTGCAGTCGCTGCGGTCGAATTCCAGCCCGATCGGGATCGGCGTGTTGGCGCGGGTGCCCACGTTCATGCCTTCGGACAGCATGCTGTTTTCCTTTTGCGCGAACAGCGTGTCCAGGTAGATATCCCACTGGTCGTTCGGCTGCCACTGCACGCTGATGACTTCACCGGCGCGCTTGCGTTCGCCCTGGTAGACGATGTGGCGGCCCAGGCGGCCCATCAGGCCATTGTCGATCTGCTGGAGCGTGGCGCCGGGGTTCAGCGCCAGCAGCATGTTGCGGTCGATTTGCTTGCCCGGCACCAGCAGCGATTGCGCGTACGAGGGCAGGGAGGCCAGCGGCAGGCCGGACGGCACCGTGTCCGGGGTCGACTGCGAGCCGCCGCCGGTGCTGTTCGGCTTGTCCGCGGCGGTGGCCTGGAAGCCTTTCAATTGCAGGTTCCGCATGTCCACGGTCTGGAATGCGTCGGTCTTGTACTTGGTGTTCCCCCAGGCCACGCCGCCGAGGATGCCGAAGCGGCCGAAGGTGCTGTTTTTCCATGTGTTGCTGATCAGGGCCGAGCCGGTATTGCCCCATTTGCCGTCCTGGTCGCGGTAATTGCCCGACAGCGTGAAGGCCGAGCGCAATCCCGCCTTGTCGAACGGGCGCACGCTGCGCATGTTGACGGTGCCGGCGATGCCGCCTTCGATCACGCTGGCCTGCTGGCTCTTGTAGACGGTGGCGCTGCGGAACAGTTCCGAGGGCAGGAAATCCATGTCCACTTCGCGGTTGGCGCTGATGTTGCCGCCCCAGCTGCCGGCCGACGCCGACGCCATCGGCGCGCCATTGAGCAGCACGCGGGTGAATGCCGGGCCCATGCCGCGGATCGAGATGTTCATGCCTTCGCCGTCGATCGACGCACGGGTGACCTGCACGCCGGGGACGCGCGACAGCGCGTCGGCGATGTTCGGATCGGGGAACTTGCCCATGTCCTCGGAGAACACGGTATCGGACAGGCCGATGTTGTCGCGCTTTTCGGCGGCCGACAGGCCCAGGGAGCTGCGGTAGCCGCTGACGGTCACCGTCGGCACGATCGGGGCCGCCGGGCTGCCCGCCACGCTTTGCGCGGCTGCGCTGGCAGTGGTGCCGGCCGTGGTGGCGGCGGCGGTGGTGCTAGCGGTGGCGCTGGTGCTGGCGGTGCCTTCCGCAGCAAGCGGACCCGGCAACGTGCCAGCCTGCGACTGGGCATACACACTGCCGACGATGGTCGAGATAACGCTCAGCACGAGCGCGTCGCGGCCCAAGCGGCGCCGGGCGGCGCCTGCAACTTTTTTGTTCATCCATGTCTCCGTTATTGTCTGCCTCGAGGGCGCTGTCGGCCGGTGCTACCGTGCCGCATGTTTTTACTGGATTTTCTATTGCTGGATTAACAACATCTGTGTCCGATAGTGCTGGTGTTCTTGTTTTGTCCTTTCGTTTCAGGTAGGCGGGGTGATAGCGTTGATCAAAAATGATATGCGCAACCATCAATCATGCGGGTGAGCATTTCGCCGCCGCAGCAGGGTACTTTCAGCGCACTGAAATATTTGCTGGCCGTGGGAGCGAATCTAGACCTTGTTTTATCGCTAATCCAATAACTTATATCGCCGAATCGATATCGAAATCGATATCATCCAACCTGATTCGCTCGTATCGTGACGTAAGTCCCTGGATTGAAATGAATAGCGCAATCATCACTTTTGGTAGCGCTTCCAATTTCTTTTCGCGCGACGAGTGTGAGATGACGTGTTTTTGCAACATCGTGCATGCTGTAAGCTCATGCTTTTGCCCCAATATCATTGCAAGCCACCCATGCTGATCAACTGCGTCGCCTACCAGGAAGGCAAGAAACTGACCGATGTCCCCGTGGTGGACATCAGCGAGTACCTGAAAGAACCCGAGACCTTCGTGTGGGTCGCCCTGCGCGATCCGGACGTCGATGAAATCGCCGTCATGCAGGATGAGTTCAGCCTGCACGAACTGGCCATCGAAGACGCCGCGCGCGGCCACCAGCGGCCCAAGATGGAAGAGTACGGAGCGAGCATCTTCGTCGTGGTGCACATCGTGGAAATGGATGGCGACGAGTTGACGATCGGCCAGCTGGCCGTGTTCGCGGGGCCGAACTATGTGCTGTCGGTGCGGCGCGATTCGCACCAGGATTTCCTCGGCGTGCGCGCCCGGGCCGAGCGCGAACCGCACCAGCTGAACAAGGGCGCTGGCTTCGTGCTGTATGCGCTGGTCGATGCCGTGGTCGACCGCTACTTCCCCATCGTCGACATGCTCGAATCGGAACTCGAATCGATCGAGGACCACATCTTCAGCCAGAAGGACGAGCAGCGCGCCAACGTCGAGCGCCTGTATGCGCTCAAGCGCAAGGCACTGGTGCTGCGCCACGCCGTGATGCCGCTGATGGATGCGGTGGGCAGGCTGCATGGGGGGCGGGTGCCGGCCGTGGTGGCGGAAACGCAGGACTACTTCCGCGACGTGCACGACCACCTGTTCCGCATCGCCGGCCGGCTCGACGCGGTGCGCGACACCATCAACACGGCGATCCAGGTGACGCTGTCGATGGTGGCCATCGAAGAAAACGACATCAGCAAGAAGCTGGCGGCGTATGCGGCGATCTTCGCCGCGTTTACGGCCTTTGCCGGTGTGTGGGGCATGAATTTCGAGTACATGCCGGAGCTGAAATGGAAGTACGGCTACCCGTTCGCGCTGTGCACGATGGCCGTCGTGTGCGGCTACCTGTTCCGGCGCTTCAGGAAGGCCGGCTGGCTGTGATCGGACGGTAGCGTACCCATTTATCCAGAAAAAACCCTTTATGATGTAAGGAAATATTTACTATTTGTCATAAATCCGTCATACTTCGAACCCTCCAAGCAATGCTCCAGACGCAGCACTGATAACGCTAGCAGCACCGGTCATCGGAGCAGGTAGCCGTTCGGAAGATCCCCGCAGGCGCGACTCTCCACACCTCGTGTGGCCGCGCCGGGTCGCTCGCTGAGGAGGTCGAAGATGAGAACAATGGTATTGGAAGTGGTAGTAGCCGACGCGCCGGTGGACGAGGCGTGCCGGCGTGTCATGCAAAAACTGGTGGCGGCGGGCTGTGTGCAGGCCGACGTGCCATATTCCCTGGAACCCTTCCAGGTGGCGGAGCCGGACCTGCGCTACCTGTTGAACCACGGCGAAGTCTACGAGCCCGGCACCTCGCTGGTGATGCCGGTGCTGCGCTCGGTCTCGGTGGAAAAGAAGGGCGCCGACGTGGGCAAGGTCGCCTTTGTGCTGGCGGTCAATTTAAGCTGAACTAAGCTGAGCTGAGCTGGGCCTGCGTGAGCCGAATTGCGCTGAGCCGAATTGCACTCAACCGCAACGTGCTTTGTGCGGCCCCTTACTGGCATATCAATCCTTCGACGCAAACCCGAACCAGGCCGGTCCGTTCAGGCCGCCGCGCGGCCGATGTCGGTCACGTGCTGGTGGATAGCGTTCTTTTCCAGCATGTGCAGCGGCAGGCTCACGAAGATGCCCATGCGCGCGCGGATCTGGTGGAACGCCTGGTGGTAAGCGGCACGCCTGTGCTCTTCGGTACCCGTTGCCGCCGCGGGATCCTCGACATCCCAGTGCGCCGTGATCGGATGGCCCGGCCAGTACGGGCAAGCCTCGCCGGCGGCATCGTCGCAGACGGTGAAGATGAAATCCATCTCAGGCGCGCCCGGCTCGGCGAATTCGTCCCAGCTCTTGCTGCGCAGCTGGTCGAGCGGATAGCCGGTCGGCCGGATCTGCTCGAGTGCCAGCGGATCGACGCTGCCGGCCGGGTGGCTGCCCGCGGAAAAGCCGCGGAAGCGGCCGTTGCCCATCGTCGCGACGAGCGCTTCGGCCATGATGCTGCGCACCGCATTGCCGGTGCAGAGGAACAGAACGTTATAAACCTTTTCTTCCATCGGGATTCCTTCGGGATTGCGCTGCGCGGCAACGGGCGGTGCTCCGCCTCGTCATGCCGGCAACCGGATTGCCAAAGGTAACCCGCGATCTTGACCGCCTGATGACATGCGCCACGCCAGCCCGCAGTTTGGCGGGGCCACTCTGGCGGCGTCAGATGCGCAGGGCGGGGTAGCGACGGAAGATGCGCCGGTACCACGGCAGCTGCCAGAACAGGCAGCCGGCCGCGCGCAGCGCCTCGCGCTCGGGCATGCCGGCCGCGATCAGGCTGTCCGCGGCGCGCAGGTGGGCGACCAGCCGCAGCCCGTCGCGCAGCAGCCAGGCCGCCGCGGCCGATACCATGCCGAGCGCGATCCACGCCATGCCGCCCGCGGCGGCGAGTTCGAGTCCGATCCGGTCCATGCTGGGCTGCCTTGTCGGTGGGGAGCAACCATGCCAGCGTAGGCGACGAATATGACGGCCGGATGACATGGCGGCGGCGCCCCGGCATCCGGTGTGCTCTGCTGATAGCGTTCGCCACAGATGAATCAAGTCCGGCGTTCAGGAAAGCGGCGTTAAATCACTTCAATGCTGGCTGGGTCTGGAACGGCCTGTGGCACCTGGCGTGGGAGAGGGCAGATGTTGTCGATTCGTTGCTGCCGTGCCAGCGCTGCCACGTTCCTGTCGGCGACGACTGCCCAGCAACTTGTCCTGGTAGCAACGAGAGAGTACATTGGTCGTACCGACCGGCCGCTTTCGGCCAGAAGCAGCCGTTTGTGAGACAGTTTGTGAGAATCAAGAAAGAGAAGATGGCTCCGTATCAGTACGTTATTTCGTTAAGGATTTGGCATCCGCATATGGCACACGAAGAGCTTACTAAGCACGCTGGGCGCTCGCCCAAATACAGTTGGTCGGCAGGAACTCCTCGATACTCAAGGAAGGGAGTGCCGCTAGGTGGCAACCACAAGACTTCCTACTGGTCAACCGAACTCACACCGGTAACCATGCTTTCTGAACCCATCGAGGTAGAGGAAGCACTAGAGTTTCAAACCGAGCACTTTTCAAAGAAAGCTCAGTTCTTCAGTCGGGTTCGCGCGGAAGGGGGAAAGGCAGAATTCTTTGTCGGACTATTCAGTGATGAAAATATTGTTGTCGATATTCAGCCCTCGCTCATGGGAAGGCTCTCACACCTGAGTCTGGGTCTTTGCCTTGATTACTACCCTTGGAAAAGGGATGAGAGTCCGGAATCAACTTGATGTAGCTGGGAACGTCCGCAATGGGGCGTTAGCAGTCGTTGCCTCGACTAACTTTATTGATAGCGCCGCAGGCCCCTTTCCGATCGGGCATACCCCGACGAACTACCACGCCGTATTCGCCGCCGGCGGCGCCTTGCGTCTTACTTCACCATGCCGAGCTGCTTGAACATGTTGATGTCTTCCAGGTGCCAGTTGTCAGTGATCTTGCCGTCGACGACCTGGTAAAGGTCCATGGCCTGGAAATCGATCTTCTGGCCTTTGCCTTGCACCTTGCCCATTTTGCCCGTGAACGTGCCCGTGAAATGCAGGCGCACGACGACACGGTTGCCGGCGGCGACGACTTCCTCCAAGTCGGCGCGCAGGTCCGGCACGGCGGCGCGAAACGCCTGCGACGCCTTGATCGGACCTTGCGGGCCTTGCGGACGGCCCGCCGGCAGCGTGCGGTCTGTGAAATTCGGGGCCAGCGCGGCCTCGGCGAATTCTGGCTTGCCGGTGTTCCAGAACGCGGCATAGCGGCGGGCGGCCAGGATGTTAGCGGCGGTGGCCGGGGTCTCGCCGTTGATCACGCGGGGCGTCGGCAAGTCGGCGTCCGTGGCGGCGTGGGCGGCGGGCACTGCCAGGGAGCAAACGGCTATGGCGGCGAGCAGGGAAAAGCAATGCGGACGGAAGCGGAAAATAGTCATGGGTCGATCCTTCAGCTGTGGATGAAATGGCGGGCGCCATCCGCATGATAGCGCTATCAAACGACGTGATCAATGATCCGTGAGGAACGCCGCGTGCCGGTTGCGCGGCAGGCGGCTGGTGCCCGTGATCTTCCGCCAGACGACCATTCGGGGCATCGCCGTAGCACCGCGCACTTCGTTCGACCGAATGACCCGTTCCTCGACAAGCACGGCATCAAGCATGTCATCGACAAGGTCTATGCATTCGACGAAGCCGAGCAAGCCTACGAGCATCTGGCGCGTGGACCATTCGGCAAAGTGGTGATCAAGGTTGCCGATCAATCTCGACCGCTAGCCTGCCAGAAGCAGGCCCTGCGGAAGAAAAGGCTAACGATAAGGACGCTGTGATTGAACGTCTGCAATGGGGTGGAAGCAGACTTTCGCTTAGCGCACGTGTCCACCAGGCTGTCGCAAACCTCATGTTGCAAGCTGCCGATCGAGACCGGTACTCCGAGCAACTGTAGCAAACATCAGCTGCGCAAATAATCGGGCAAAGCGGCCCGCCTCATAGGGGAACGTGCGGCAAACCATATCGTCTGTCTACATCCGGCCCGTGCTTCACGCTTCACACCTCACACCTCACACCTCACACTTCCCACTGCATCTTGACGGTCAGCGAGCCATTGACGGCATTCCCCTCGCTGGCGCGGTCCCGAGAGTAGCCGACCGACAGCGAACGGCCATGCCGCCACAGGTGCCGGTACAGCAGCGAGCGGTGCGAGCCCCGATCGGCCGACGGCGCCAGGCCGGACACGCCATCATCGCGCCGCGACGACGAGGTGTTCTGCGCCAGCAGGCGCAGCGAATCGCTGGCGGTGAAGTGCAGCATGCCGAGCCAGCGCCAGCCGTTGTCGGCGAAGGCGGGGCGGCCCTGCGTGCCGTCGATCCATGCCCGGTTGAGGCGCACATCCGATTCGATCGCCCAGGCGCGCCCGGCCGGGGCCAGCGGGAATGGAAAGCGGAAGCCCGCATCGACGACGACGTTGCCGCCATGCCCCACCCGGTCGGCGTCCACGTCGAGCTGCCGGCCCAGCGTGACCTCGGCCTTCAGCACCGGCATCCACGGCAGCGGCGACGACGCGAAGCCGAAGTGCAGGGCGCGCGTATCGTGCAGCTGGCCGCCGCGGCGTGCGCGCTGCCGGTCGAAGCCCAGGTTGGCCCACAGGTCCGTCTGGCGGCCGGTGCGGAACCAGATGCCCGGCTGGATTTTGCGTTCGACGATCTCGTTGGCCGGCTGCTCCAGCGTGGCATCGGACAGCGTGCGGATCTCGTGCAGGCCGAGATGCGCCTCGAACTCGTACAGTTTCAGCGGCGCGGCGCCGAACGGCACCTCGTGCTCGCCGAGGCGGCGATTCAGATTGATGTCGGTCTTGACGACGCCGGCCTGCGGCACGAAACCGTTGTCGTTGACGAAGCCGGGCCCGATGGCTTCGACCTTTGCCTCGTTCCACCAGTTGTCGTTGATCTGCACCAGCCGGCCCTGCGCGTAGCTGCCGTGCCGCACCGGCACCCTGGCGGTGCGGGCGTGCGGCTCCTCGACAAAGCCGGCGCTGTTTTGCGAATGCATCAGCAGCCACGACGCCTGGTGGCCGTTGCCGCGCCACTGGCCATCGAAGCCGGCCACCTCGTTGCTGCCGCCATCGCCATAGCCGCGCTGCGACACGAAAGCGCCCAGCAGCATGCCGTCGCGATGCCAGCGCGCCCGCGCCATGCTGGCCAGCGTGCGCCGCGTCTGCGTATACTCGGCCGTTTCATACACGCGCCCGCGCATCACCACGCCGCCTTCCTCGTCGCGCAGGCTCATCGCCGTCGCATCCGCTTGCGCATTGCGCCACGTGGCGCGCAAGCCCCATTGCGGGCTGGCGATCGTGCGCGAGTAGAACGCCGACAGGGGCAGGCCCAGCACGTCGGCGCTCTCCAGGAAGAAGCCGCGCTTTTCCGGCAGCGACAGCGCGATGCGGCTGGCGCCGGTGGGCATCGGCTCGTCGATCTCCACCTGGGAGAAATCGGGATTGAGCGTGGCATTGAACACCCAGTCGGCGCGGGGCCGCGCGTTGATTTCCAGCCCCGCGCTGGCCTTGTTCGCATGCCGGCGGCCGGTGTCGTCGCGGTCGCGGTTGGCACGCACGGTCAGTTCCGGCTTCAGTTCAAGGAACGACCGGTCGCGCACGGCCTGCACGGTGCCGGCCATGCCGCCGATTTCCTGCAGCGCGTCGATGTAGCTGAGCGAGCCGGTCTTCAGCGGCGTGCTGGTGAGCCGCAGCCCGCCCGCGTGCGGCACGCTGCGCTCGACCATCAGGCGCCACGTCTTGCCGTCTTCGTACGGGAAGCGCAGGTTCGACATGGGCCAGCGGATCTCCATGCTGTAGCCGTCCGGCAGGCGGCGCACCGCCGCATCGATGGGGAAGTCGGGACCCAGGTCATCCTCGTCCTCGTCGGCGCGGTACATGCCGTCGCTGAGCACTCCGTCGATATTGACGCGCACGAACTGGGCGGCGCGGCCATGGCCGGTAGGATCGAGCCAGATGCCGATGAAGTCCTGGTCCTGCGCCACCTTGTCGCGCCGCGCCAGCGAGCTGCGCATGCCGGCCGGCGTGCCGTCCCATGCGCGGATGCCGAAGATCAGCGCATCGCCATCGATCAGCAGGCGCACGGTGGTGCGCAGCCCCGGCGGCAGCGGCTTGCCATTCTCCGGCAGGAACTGGTGGAAGGTGCCGAATTCAGGTGCGTCCTGCCACACGGTCTCCTGCAGGTCGCCATCCACGGTGACGAGCTGGTGGCGGTCGAGCAGCAGGGCGGGCAGCGATGCCAGCACCGCGCCATCCTCGGCATGGACGGCGAGCGGCAGGGCGAGGAAACAGGCGAACGATGTGGCTTTCTGGATGAAATTCATGAACTGGAATAAGTGCGTACCGTCGGGCTGACGCGGCGCGGCAGTCTAGCATTATCTTTTTCATCATTCCATGGGTAAATTGTCGCCAGGTGCCGGCGGGACGTTCGTGGCACGCGCCTCCGTCCTATACTCGACGCTTCTCGATCCATCCAGGAAGACGCCATGGCCCCAACTGCCTCGATCCGCATGCGCAAGGTCCTCGCCGCTGCGGATGGCGCGGCACCGCCGGAATTCCCGGATGGCGTGTGCGCCGTGCCGTTCGTTCCCGCGCTGCATGCGCGGCCCGCCCATGCGCTGCTGGCCGCCGCCCACCCGGACCGCGGCGAAAGCTTCGACGAGTGGTGGACGGGTTTGAGCCGCGACGCCGAGTTCGACGCCGATACGTTCTTCATCGCCATCGATGCGCATGGCGGCGTTGCCGGGGCCGCGATCTGCTGGAACGTGCCGTTCGTGAAGGACATCGTGGTGGCGCCCGCATGGCGGCGCCGCGGCCTCGGCGCGGCATTGATGCGGCATGCGTTCGCCTGGTTCGCGCGGCGCGGCCATCAGCATGTCGACCTGAAGGTCGACAGCGGCAATGTGGACGCACGGGGCTTGTATCACCGCCTCGGCATGCGCGAGCTGCCGGCGTGAACGTGGACGGCTCAGTCCAACGATAGGCGCACCCGCGGCGTCGGCGGTGAAACGCGCGATGCCTTCAGCGTGGCCACGAAGGCATGTCCAAAATCTGGAATGTCTTAAATTGATACAGTACAATCGATCCAGGACCATCGAAGAACCACGCGACATTCACCACCCGAGCGGAGACGCGCCAATGCCCATGAGCACCCCGATCCTGCAATTCGGTACCAGCCGCTTCCTGCAGGCGCATGTCGACCTGTTCGTCGACGAAGCGCTGGAACGGGGCGAGGCACTGGGCCGCATCGCGGTGGTGCAGACCACCGGCAATGCGCAGAGCCTGCGCCGCATCGCCGCGCTGGCGGCACCGGGCGGCTATCCCGTGCGCATCCGCGGCCGCGCTGCGGGGCAGGTGGTCGACGATGAGCGCCGCGTCACCGCCATCGCGGCGGGCTTCGATGCCGCCACCGACTGGGCCGCCATCCGCACGCTGGTGGAGAGCACGGTGCAGGTGATCGTGTCGAACACCGGCGACCGCGGCTACGAGCTGTCGGCCGGGGATGGTCCGCACCTGATCGAAAGCGGCACGCCGCCGCGCAGCTTCCCCGCCAAGCTGCTGGTGCTGCTGCACTGGCGCTGGCGCCACGGCGGCGCGCCCATCACGCTGTACCCGTGCGAGCTGGTGGCCCACAACGGCAGCGTGCTGCGCGAAGTGGTGGCCAGGCTGGCCCGCGCGTGGTGGCTGGACGAAGCGTTCACCGGATGGCTGTGCAGCCGCTGCATCTGGGTCGATTCGCTGGTGGACCGCATCGTCTCCGAGGCGCTCGAACCGGCCGGCGCGGTGGCCGAACCGTACGCGCTGTGGGCGATCGAGGCGCAGCCGGGCATGGTGCTGCCGTGCCGCCATCCGCGCGTCATCGTCACGGACCGGCTGGCAACCTATGAACGGCGCAAGCTGTACCTGCTCAATGCGGCGCACACCTTCATGGCCGAGCGGTGGCTGGCGGAAGACCGCGCGGCCGATGAAACGGTGGCGCAGGCGATGGGCGATCCAATGCTGCGGGGCGAGCTGGAAGCGCTGTGGGAAGGCGAGATCCTGCCCGTGTTCGACGGCCTGGGCGAAGGTGCCGAGGCGCGCGCCTACCTGGCGGACGTGCGCGAGCGCTTCATCAATCCTTTCCTGGCGCACCGCCTGGCCGACATCGCCCAGAACCACGCCGAGAAGAAGCGCCGCCGGCTGCTACCGCTGGTCACGCTGGCCAGCGAGCTGGAACTGGGCCTGCCGCAACCGCGCCTGTATGCCGCGCTGCACATGGAGGCGGCATGAGGATCGATGCGCACCAGCACTTCTGGCGCCTGGCCGCGCGTAACGGCGGATGGCCCCCGCCGGAGCTGGCCGCCATCCACCGCGATGTCGAGCCGGCCGACCTGCAGCCGCTGCTGCGCGCGCACGGCATCGACGCCACCGTGCTGGTGCAGTCGCTGCCCGACGAAGCCGATACCCGCTACATGCTCGGCCTGGCCGGCCGCTTCGATTTCATCGCCGCGGTGGTGGGGTGGACGGACCTGAAGGCGCCCGACGCGCCGCGCCGCATCGCCGCGCTGGCGGCGCACGGCCGGCTGCGCGGCTTGCGGCCGATGCTGCAGGACCTGGCCGACGAACGGTGGATCGACGACCCCGCGCTGGGCCCGGCCGTGGATGCCATGCAACGCCACGGCCTGGCCTTCGACGCGCTGGTCCTGCCGCGGCACTTGCCGGCGCTGCTGGCCTTCGCCCGGCGCTTTCCAGAGTTGCCGATCGTCGTCGACCACATCGGCAAGCCGGCCATTGCGGCCGGTGCCACGGCCGGGTGGCGCGACGATATCGCCGCGCTGGCCGCGCTGCCGCAGGTGCACTGCAAACTGTCGGGCATGGTGACCGAGGCAGGGCGCGACTGGACTGTCGAGCAGCTGCGCCCCTGGGCGTGCCACGTGCTGGAGGTATTCGGCGCCGGCCGCGTGCTGTGGGGCAGCGACTGGCCGGTGCTCGACCTGGCGGCCGACTACGGCCGCTGGCTGTCGGCCAGCGAGGCGCTGCTGGGGCACATCGACGAGAGCGGCCGGCGCGCGGTCTTCGGTGGCAATGCCGCGCGGTTCTACCGTATTGCCGGGCCAGGGAAGGTCTGCTGATCCTTGTTGCAACCGGATAGCGACAATGAAGCTACAATTCCGCTGAACTTCCAGGACGCTTCCCGTGCCATCCTCGGCCGCATTTGCAGCGATGCACTTGCAGTGACGAGAGGGAGGGAACGATGATCCAGTTCAAGGGCGCCCAGGCGCGGGATGGTGCGGCGGGCGGTGCGCGGGCGGGTGCGCATGCAGGTACGCGGGCAAATACTCAGACAAGGACGCACGCAAGTACGCGGCAGCCGGACCGCCGGCAAATCCTGGCGGGCGATATCGTCACGATGGAAGCGGGGCGGGCGGTGTTGCGGCAAGGCCGCGTATGCATCGACGGCGCCGCGATTGCCGCGATCCTCGCCGCGGGCGAACCACCGCCGGCCGGCTTCGGCAACGTCGAGGTGGTGTACACGGGCGGCACGATCTTCCCTGGCCTGATCGACCTGCACAACCACCTCACCTACAACATGCTGCCGCTGTGGCAGGTGCCGAAGCGGTACACCAACCGCAACCAGTGGCGCACGGAGGAAGCCAGCTACCAGTCCGACGTGGCGCGGCCGGCCAGCCTGCTGGCCCGGCATCCGGACGTCGACTACACGCGTGCGATCATCCGCTTTGCCGAGTGCCGCAGCCTGTTCGGCGGCGTGACCACCGCGCAGGGCATGTCGCTGTCGTCGACGAACGGCATGCGCAAGCTGTTCGAGGGGCTGGTGCGCAATGTCGAACAGCCGGGTGAACACGGCTGGCCCACGGCCGGCTGCCAGACGCTGGATTACCGTCCCGATGAAATCGCCAGCAAGCTGGTTCCCGCGCTGGCGACCGGCATGCCGTTCCTGTACCACCTGAGCGAAGGCACCGACCGCGTGGCGCGCCAGCGCTTCCGCGACCTGCGCCTGGCCGATGGCAGCTGGGCCGTCGGCAAGACGATGATCTGCATCCATTGCGTGGGCCTGAAGTCGCGCGACTTCAACGTGATGGCGCGCACCGCCGGCATGGTGTGGTCGCCCACCAGCAACCTGCTGCTGTATGGCAGGACCGCCGACGTGGCCGCGGCGAAGCGGCGCGGGGTGCCCATCGCGCTGGGCGCGGACTGGAGCCCCAGCGGCTGCAAGAACCTGCTCGGCGAGCTGAAAGTGGCGCGCGCCGTCAGCACCAAACGGGGCGGCCTGTTCACCCCGCGCGAGCTGGTCGGCATGGTGACGTCGGTGCCGGCAGCGATGCTGGGCTGGGGCGGCCATGTCGGCACGCTGGCCGCGGGCCTGCGCGCCGACCTGCTGGTCATCGAAGGCACGCATGCCGATCCGTACACGGCGCTGATCGACGCGGGGGAAACGGCGATCCGCGCCATCCTCATCGATGGCCGCATCCGTGTCGGCGAGGCCGGGGCGTTGACCGCCGGCGATCCGCTGACCAGCGAGACATTCACCATCGGCGGCAAGCAATACCACATCGACCTGGTGGAAGAGGGCGACGACGCGATGGGCGGCATGACGCTGGCCGCCGCGGTGGACAAGCTGGCCTACGGGCTGGCGCACTTGCCGGAACTGGCGCAGGAGTCGGTGCAATCGCCTCCAGCACCAGCACCGGCACCCCCACCGGCACCGGCACCGCATGCCGCGTTCATGGCACGCGACGCGGCCCCGGAAGCGCGGCCGGAGTGGCGGCTGGAGCTCGAAATGGAAGACGGCGGCCATGGCCATGGACATGGGCAGGGAAATGAGCAGGGAAGCGGGCATGGCCACGACGATGGAGATGGCCACGGGCACGACCTGGGACCCGGCTTCGGACCTGCCCGATCCGCCGGGCTTGCCGGGCCGTTTTCCTCGCTGGCTTCCGCACCGTTTGCCGCGCCGTTCGCGGAAACCGTGCCGCGTGCGGAGGCGCCGGTCCGCCCGATGGCGCTCGACCCGCTCACCGCGGTGGACGACGAACGCTTCATCGAACGGCTGCTGGGCAATCCCAACCTGCCGGGGTATGTGAGGAAAAGCCTGCGGCAGTAGGCTGCCGAGCCAGGTCGTCGACCATCTCCACCGGCACTGTTTCAAAATTCGGGGACAGTCCCCATTTTTTGGAAACATTTTGCGTTATTCCGGCGGCGCAGCGCGGCATCGGCGCATCACAGCCGACGGTGGTACGGGTCGCTGAGGTGGCCGCGCACGACGTCGCGGAAATGCGGCTCATCGAGGCCGAGCAGTTCCACGCAGGACCGCTCGCCAAGATGGCCGGACGATGCATGGTTATTCTTCAGGTCGGTGAGCTTTTCCCGGTAGGACAGCAGCAGCGACTTGCGGATATGGTTGCCGGCAAACGGCAGCGGATGCTGGGTGGTGTCGAGCACGTAGATGCCGACCTGGCTGGACAGCACGCAGGTGGGCATTCCCAATGGCAGCGCCGGCTTGAACAGCAGCACTGACTGGTGCCGGGCCGGTGCGGGCAAGCTGGTGGCAAGCCATTGCGCCATCCTGCCCAGCACCTTGTCGAGGTCGGGAGGGTAGCCGCCGTGCGCGTGCTGCCAGTGCCGCAGCAACGCCTGTTCGGAAACGAAATACGTGAATGGATAGCCGGACGAGGCATACAGCCGCAACTGGAACATGGCATAGCAGCGGCCAAGCACATGCGCCGACTGCGGGCTGAGGTTGCGTTCGTCACGCTCGAGCAGGTCGGGCAACAGCAGCGAGGGCGCGTAGCTCAGCACGAGCACCTGTGCCTGCTCGCGCTCAGCCGCGCTCATGCCGTGTTCCGCCATTTCCAGCCGCGAACGGCGATACAGGTCGCCGATGAATTTCGTCACGCACGCGCCGGATGGAAACCCGCCGCTGTCATCGGACAGGCGGCGCACCCGTTCCCATGGGTGGACGAACGGCAAGCCGAGGAAATACAGGGCCAGCCAGGCCGCCGTCAAGCCTTCCATGAGCATTTCGTTGCTGCGTGCCGCGAGGCAGTCGTCCGGATAGTCCAGCTTCGCCAGGCCGCGCTGCTGCCGTTCGTGATCGCAGCAGCGCCGTGTCTCGAGCAGCCAGGCGACCAGCTGGTCCGACGGCGCCTTGCTGTCTTCGCCCGTCAGTTCCATGGCAGTCAGGCGTGCCGTACAGGCAAGCATACGCTGCACCAGGGCGGCCGGGTTCGCCTTCAGCAGGGTCAGTTTCTTCCAGACGTCCGGCAGGAACTGGGTACAGGCTGGTCCCGGGTCGCGCTGGATGACGTCGAGGACGGCCGTGCTGACGAGGCACACGTCGTGCCAGAAGTCGGCCGTGTCCCGGTCCGCGTGGAGGCTGAAGAGGTTATCCACGATGGCGGCTCACAGCGATTCGTAGGCAAGATCGCACAGATGCGGGCCACTCTGGGAACGCGAGGCGAGCAGGGTGCCTGCGCGCGCCGCCACGCGACGGTGCACCAGTTCGGTAAACACCTCGACGCACAGTTTCCGGGCGATGTTCGAGTCCAGTACGGTCGGCCGGTGAGCGGCGTCGCCGGCTCCTTCGGCAAGACCGGGCTCGCGATGGGGGTTGACGCGAGCGTTGAGCAGGAAATCGGGCTTCGGCATCTCGATGAATTCCTGCAGCCCCAGTCCGTTCAGCAGGCGCTCCAGGGCAAGCGGATCGATCGACTGGTGTTCGACGAATCCGTCATCGAGACACAGCGCCGCGTGGCGCAGCGTGCTGAACACGTATTCCTCGGCGCTGCTGCCGCGGTGGGCGAAGTGGCGGACATTGCTTCTCGCCCAGCCGCTCAGCGTGCGGCGGGCTTTCGGATCGCGCATGCTGCGGGTAAGTTCGCGCACCGTCGAGTTGCCGTCCGAGCCACGCTCGATGACCTGGAAGACGTTCCGGTCGATCACGTGCATCCAGCTGGCCGCCTGGGCGATGCGCACGCGCAGATAGCGCGGCCGCGCGGTGGCGGGGGCGGGATCGCAGGTATCGTCAAGGCCTGGCGGGTCGGCAAGTCCGCCCGGAGACGAGGCACGGCGTTCGCGCACCATGTCGAACACCACGAGCTGCCAGGCGAGCCCGAGGAAATTGCGGAAAAACACGCCTTTCTGGTTGGCCGATGCCGCCTTGCCGTCGAACAGCGGCAATGGCATGTGGCCGACGAACTGCACCTTTGCCTGGCACGCCAGCAGCGAACTCAGCAGCGTGCCGGTCCCGCTCGAGGCGATGGCGCCATACTGGGCCCAGGGCTTCTGGCCGCGGCCGCATTGCCACCACTCCGGATCGATGTCGAAGTACCGGATCACCGCATCGACGCGCCGCGTAGCCCGGCTGTACATCTCATAGACTTCGGTACGCCACGAGGCCAGGCCGTCGGCATCCAGCACCCTGCCGACCAGCTCACTGAGATCGCTTGCCCGGTTGCGCAAGTCTTCGCCGGTCGCATCGAGCTTGTTTTCGGTCGCCACCAGCCCGCCGTAATGTTCCGCGGCGATGTAGATGGCGACCAGGGCCATGACGAAGACCGCCGGTTCGTAAACATCGCTCATCGCGAAAGTGAAGATCACCAAGGGGATGAGGGCGGGTACGCCCAGCACGTATTTCATGGACTCGGCAGGAATGCGCCAGCGGGCGGCGCTCGGCCCGGTATCGGGCGGTGCGGCATCGGACGCATCCCGGGACCGCGAAGCGTGCCGCTTGCATTCTTCCCGCCAGAAGCCATAGGCGCTCGCCGCGGAAAACGCGCTGAACCATAATACCGCCAGGCTGCCGACCAGCATCATCTTCAGCGTGACGGCATCGATGTCGTGCTTGCCATGAGTGCCGTGTTCCAGCAATGCCTCGATGCGCGCGAGCCGGGCATTGATATCGGCTGGCGGGGCGGGCGGCATGGCATGTGGATCGGGCGGGAAGAAGAAGGCCAGGGCCAGCAGCAGGGCCGTGACGAACGATGCCGCGTAGATGGTCAGCAAGCGCCAGAACTGCCGCCATTTTTCGTCGACCCGCGCGACTGGAACCGAAGACTCGTACATGATTCGACCCTTTCGCACTTGGGTACGGACGAGGGCGCGGACGAGCGCGCGGACGAAAGGCGCGCGAGGCGCACGCGCGTTCGATCAGGCGGCATCGAAAGGGCGCATACCAATCAGGCTACCATCCCGGCCGGACGGCGAGCGACTTTTTATCGCGGTGTTGCGGAAATTGAACTCGGCAACAGGAATCGTGGCCCGCGGCGCTGTTTCTCATCGTGGGTCAGGGCCGCCACGTTGGCGCCGGCGCGCAGCACAAGTGACCGTCCTCATGCGCGCGGCCGCGATCCAGTAGAATCGGGCCTCTCCAGCTAACGGCCAGCCACGTGACAGACCAGGACCAGCTTCTCGCCTTTACCCTCAACGGCGGTGCCACCGGCGCCCGCATCCGCGCGCGCGACTGGTCCGGCCATCCGCTGGGGCCCTTGCCGCACTGGCCTTCGGCGCTGCGCACTACGCTGGGTATCGTGCTCGGCTCGTCGTTCCCCACCTTCCTGGCGTGGGGCGACGCGAACTACCTGTTCCATAACGACGCCTACCTGCCGATGCTCGGCAAGCGGGCCGACAGCACGCTGGGCCTGCCCTACCAGGAAGTGTGGAGCGAGGTATGGTCCGACCTCGGCCCCTACGTGGCGCGGGTGATGGCCGGCGAATCGTTCTTCTTCGAGAACTACGCCACCACCCTGTACCGCAATGGCGTGCCGGAGCAGACCTGGTTCACCTTCTCGTTCAGCCCCGTGCGCGACGAGTCGGGCATCGTGCGCGGCCTGCTGTGCACCGTGATCGAGGTGACCGACAAGGTGCTGGCGCTGGCCCGGCACAAGGAGGCCGAAGAGCGGCTCGCGCTGTCGCTGGAAGCGTCGGGCAATATCGGCACCTGGTCGGTCGACCTGGACACGTCGCTCACCTACGTCGACGAACGCTTCGCGCGGCTGTTCCAGGTCGATGCCGCCGCGGCGCGTTCGGGCACCGACCTGGCGCGCTTTACCGGCATGATCCACCCCGACGATCGCCCGGCGGTGCTGGCCGCCATCGAGCACGCGATCGCCACCGGCACGCTGTACGACATCGAATACCGCATTCCGCAGCGATCCGGCGCCGATGTATGGGTCAATGCGCGCGGCAAGCTGTTCGGCCCGACCGGCCCGACTGGCGCGATGGCGACAGGCCGGCGCAGCTTCGCCGGTATCGCCGTCGACATCACCGAGCGCAAGGTCGCGGAGCAGCGGCGCATCGCCAGCGAACGGCTGGCGGCCGAGGCTTCCGAGCGCGCGGCGGAAAGCATGCGCCGGCTCGACGTGCTGCTCGACGCCGCGCCGGTCGGCATCGCCTACGTGGACATGGGCGGGCGGCTGCTGGTGGCCAACAGCTACAACCGCGTGATCTGGGGCGACCATCCGATGCCGGCCGACGTGGACGAGTACGGCGGCTGGCGCGGCTGGTGGCCGGAAGATTCGGCCCATGCGGGCCGCCGCGTGGCCGTGACGGAGTGGCCGGTTTCCCGCGTGCTCGATGGCGAAGAAGCCGCCGGCGGCGTCTTCGAGATCGAGGCATTCGGCGCACCCGGCTCGCGCAAGACCATCCTGGTGCGCGCCGCCGTCATCCGCAACGACGCCGGCGTGGCGGTAGGCGCCGTCGCGGCCAACATGGATATCTCGGCCCAGGTGGCGGCCGAGCGGGCGATGAAGGACAGCGAGACGCGCTTCCGGCTGATGGCCGACGACATACCGCAGATCGTCTGGGCCGCCGACGCCGACGGTGACAACGACTACGTGAACACGCGGTGGTTCGAATACACCGGCGAAGCGCTGCCGCGCCGGCCGGACTGGGACTGGCGCCCGCACATCCATCCGGACGACCTGCCGCTGCTCGAGGAAACCTGGCACACCAGCCTTGCGACCGGCCGGCGCTTCGAGATCGAGCACCGGCTGCGGCACCATTCCGGCCAGTTCCGCTGGGTGCTGAACCGCGCGGTGCCGTCGACCGACGCCATCGGACCGGACACCCGCTGGCTGGGCACGCTGACCGACATCCACGACAAGAAGACCGGCGAGGAGGAATTGCGCACGCAGTCGCGGCGCAAGGATGAGTTCCTGGCCATGCTGGCGCATGAGCTGCGCAATCCGCTGGCGCCGATCAGCACCGCCGCGCACCTGCTGTCGCTGGGGCGGCTCGATGCGGCGAGTGCGCAAAGGACGAGCGAAGTGATCGTGCGGCAGGTGCGGCACATGACCAGCCTGGTCGACGACCTGCTCGACGTGTCGCGCGTCACGCGCGGGCTGGTCGAACTGGACCTGGGAACGGTCGACCTGCCTTCCGTGCTGGCGAGCGCCATCGAACAGGTCAGGCCGCTGGTCGATGCGCGCGGCCATGCCCTGGCCGTGGACGCGGACAGCGCGCTGCCGCTGGTGAAGGGCGACCGCGTGCGCCTCGTGCAGATCGTCACCAACCTGTTGAACAATGCCGCCAAGTACACGCCGCCGGGCGGCAGCATCGGCGTGTCGGTAGCGGCGGCGGCGGGCAGCGTGACGATCGCCGTGTGCGACAACGGCGTCGGCATCGCCGCCCATGTGCTGCCCCACGTGTTCGAGCTGTTTACCCAGGCCGAGCGTACGCCGGACCGTTCGCAGGGCGGCCTGGGCATCGGCCTCGCGCTGGTGCAGAGCCTGGTGCAGCTGCACGGTGGCACGGTGGCCGCGTCCAGCGCCGGGCTGGGGCAGGGCAGCACCTTCACGGTGACGCTGCCGGCCATCGGCGCCGGTCATGCGCAGGCCGCATGAGCACTTTCCCGAGAGATATCTGATTTCGTGATAATTGGTATGGCCAATATAAATTGGCCTGACCGGAGCGCCGGATGGCATGATGCACCTGTCTCCTCCAATTTCCCAAGAATTGGAATTTTGCCGGCCTCAGCGCCGGCATTTTTTTTGCCCGCCGCACGCGCGGAGCCCGCACTGGTACCGGGTTCGCGCCTGTTCGGGTGGCGCGGCGCCGACAAGCAAGAGCGTCGGGGCAGCAGGACAGGATGGCAAAATGAGGAGGCAAGCGATGCGAACGCTTCGCATTTCCCGAACCAACGTTCAAATTAGTTCGACTTATATATTCCAGGCAGACGTTCTACACTTGCCCTGGCGAGACAGCTCGCACAGTGTTTCGACAGCGCCTGCCCCATGGCGCGCTTCCCTTCGCGGTGGTCCGGTTTCCCGGCCGCCGCTTTTTTTTGGGCGCTGCGGCTGCGTGGCATGTCGCCCGCAACCCAGAAACACTGAGCGAACCGCATTTTCGCCTGCTTTTGCGAACTGCGCCAGTCCCGCTCAGCAGTACGGGCCGTCGACACGCGGCAAAACCCGGTCCCGTTCAGCCGCCGGGCTGTTCCCAGCCGCCGCCCAGTGCCAGGAACAGCGCCACCTGGTCGGCGGCGACCTGCGCATCGGAGGCGGCCAGCGCGCTGTCGCCGGCGGCCAGCGTGCGGTCGGCGTCCAGCACGGCCAGGAAATCGATCTTGCCGGCCTCGTACAGCCGGTGCGACTGCCGCGCCGCCAGCGCGCTTTGCTCCTGCGCGGCGCGCAGCGCGGCATTGCGATCGAGCTCGCGGGCATAGACGGTCATCGCCGTTTCCGTTTCGCGCAGCGCGTTCAGCACCAGGCCGTCGAAGCGCGCCAGCGCGGCCGCCGTCGCGCTTTCCGCTTCGGCCACCCGGGCGTGGCCGGCACGTGTCGGCAGCGTCCATGACACCAGCGGGCCCAGGCTCCAGCGCAGGGCATTGCCGGCGCCGAGCCGGTCCAGCGCGCCGGAGCTGCCGGCCGACAGTCCCAGGCTCACGCTGGGATACAGCTCGCTGGTGGCAACGCCGATACGTGCCGTGGCGGCGGCCAGGCTGCGTTCGGCACCGCGCAGGTCCGGGCGGCGGCGCAGCAGGGCGGCCCCATCGCCCACCGGTACCGGCTGCGCCAGCCGTGGCACGGCGGTGCAGGCGATCTCGCTGTCCGCCATCTCGGCGGGCGCGCGGCCGGTCAGCGCGGCCAGCCGGAACCGCGCGGTACGGCCTTGCGCCAGCAGCGGCGGGATCGCCGCGCGCAATTGTTCGAGCTGGGCGCGGGCGCGGGCCTCGTCGAGCGCGGTGCCGCGCCCGGCACGGATGCGCCGCCCGGTCATTTCCACGAAACGCTGCTGCAGTTCGACCGACCGGCGCGCCACGTCGAGCTGGTGGCGCGCGCCGCAGGCATCGACATAGGCGCGGGCCGTGTCCGCCGCCACGGTGACGCGGGCCAGGTCGAGCGCCGCTTCGGCCGCCGCGCTGTCCGCGCCGGCCGCTTCGACGCCGCGCCGGATCTTGCCGAACAAATCGAGCTGGTAGGACACGCTGATGCCCGCGTCGTGGCTGTAGCCATCCGCCAGCGGCTGCGGCAGGCCCTTCGCCGCCGCCGAGGCGCGGCCATAGGCCGGCGCGCCGGTCGCACCGATGACCGGGTCGGCGGCACCTGCTGCTTCCTGCTGCACCGCGCGGGCACGCGCCAGGTTCGCGGCCGCCACGCGCAGGTCGGTATTGGCGGCGAACGCCTTGCCCACCAGCGCATCGAGCGAAGCATCCCGATACAGCCGCCACCAGTGGGGTGGCAGCGGTTCGCCGCGCAATGCCGGTTCATCGGCGCTGGCGAACGGCGCGGCGGCCGCGGGCCGCTGTATCGCCGCCTCTTCGGGGACACGGTAGTCGGGGCCGACGGTGCCGCAAGCGGCGAGCACGGCCAGCGACGCGTACAGGGGCAGGTGGATCAATCGGCGCATGGCGGCCTCCTCACGAATGCCTGGCGGGATTGCCGCCGGCGGCAGCCGGCCGCGCCGTGGCGGGCGCTGGAGCCGGGACGGCGGCATGGGCTGCGCGAACATCGACCGTCACGGTCTGCCCGGCCACCAGGCGGACGCCGGCCGGCAGCGCATCGAGCTTCACGCGCACGGGGATGCGCTGCGCCAGGCGCACCCAGTTGAAGGTGGGGTTCACGTTCGACAGCAGGTTGGCCGACGTGCTGCGCTCGCGGTCCGCGATGCCGCCGGCGAAACTCTCCACATGGCCGTGCAGGACCTGGCCGGCGCCCATCGGCGTCACCAGCACCGGGTCGCCGATGCCGATCGCGCCCAGCTTGGTTTCCTCGAAATAGCCTTCCACATAGTACGAATCGCGGTCGATCAGCGCCATCACGGCGTGGCCGGCCGTCACGTAGCCGCCCGCCCGCAAGTCCAGGTTCGTGACGGTGCCGTTCACGGTGGAGACCACGCGGGTGCGTTCCAGGTTCAGTTTCGCCACGTCGCGGCCGACGATGGCCTGGGCCAGGGCGGCGCGCAATTCGTCGACCCTGGCCGATGACTGCTCGCGCACTTCCTGCGCCACCAGGTCGCCCAGCCCGGCGTTGCGGCGCGCATCCCTGGCTGCCTGGTCGAGGGCCACGCGCTGGGCCTGCACCGCCGCCTCGGCCTGCCGTAGCGCCAGCGCGAAGCGCGCGCCGTCGATCTCGAACAGCACGTCGCCCGCCTTCACCTGCTGGTTGTCGCGCACCAGCACTTTCGTGACCTGGCCGGTGACGTCCGGCGCCACCTGCACCACGTCGGCCTTCACGCGGCCATCGCGCGTCCAGGGTTCCACCTCGTAGTGCTGCCACAGGCGCCAGCCGAGGGCGCCGGCGGCCGCCAGCGCGGCCAGTGTCACGAGAAAACGCGCCACGGCCAGCGCCGGGGCTTTGAAGGTCGAGTCAGTTGCCATGATCAGGTGTTTCAGTAGCCGAAGCGGGTTGTCAGAAGGGATAGGCCGCCCAGGAGGATGCCGAACAGCGCGCAGTCGAACAGCGCGGGATGCCACACCAGCCGGTAGAAGCCCAGCCGCAGCAGCAGCTTGCCGAGCACGCGGGTGCCGGCCAGCGCGGCCAGCGCCAGCAGGAGCAGGGTGGGCACGTACAGGCCGTGCAGGCTGATTTCAGCGCTCATCGGGAGACCTCGGGAGTGGGTTCGTAAGGTGCAGCGCGCGGGAACAGGTCGCGCCGCATGCTGGCCAGCGCCGCCGCCGCCGTGGCCCAGTCCTTGCCGCCGTCGTCACCGGCCGACCGGCAGACGGCGCGCAGCGTGCCATCGAGCTGCGCCAGCAAGCCCTGGCCGGAAGGCGACGCGGGACTGTTCGAGAGCTCCGCCGCGCGCACGCCGCTGAAATGAGCGGCCAGCCGCTCCAGCAGCGCGGCCAGCGGCACGCCGCGCGGTTCCAGCTGCGCCGCCAGGCCCCGCAACTGGGCGATGTGCAGGCCCGCGCGCAGCTCGCGCATGTTTTCCAGCGCGGCGGCACGCACTTCCGGCGCCGCTTTCGCCAGCGCCAGGCGCGGCATCAGCAGCGCCACCCGGTCGACCACGCGCGCCGACACTTCCAGCAGCGCCGGCGCGCGCGGCGCCTGGGCCATCTGCACCAGCTCCGCGCGGGCACGGGCCAGCATGCGGCGCGCCATCCACGGCGCATCCACGGTGCGGATCGCGCGGGTGACCACCGCGGCGGCGATGTAGCCGGCCAGCTGCGCCAGCAAGCCGTTGGCGAACGAAGCCATGTCGAGCTGGTTGGTATCCTGCAGCGCCAGGGTGCTGGCGATGCCGATCACGAATGTCAGCGCATTGCCGTAGGTGGCAGGGCGCGCCATGTACACGCCCAGCAGCAGGAACACGGGCGCCAGCGCCAGTACCAGCATTTCATAGCTGTGCACCGCCGGCAGCACGACGAGGATGTAGAACGCCGATACCGGCACCGACCACAGCGTGTACTTGACGAAGCCGGTGATGGCCGGGACCGGATCGTCCATCGTCGCGAAGAAGCAGCAGGCCACGCCGGCCAGCATCGGGGCGGCAGCGCCGGCCGGCCAGCCCGTCATGATCCAGAAGGCGCAGCAGGCCAGGATCGCGATCGCCGCCGCCAGCGCCGAGCGCAGCGCCATGCCGTGGTCGCGATGCAGCACCGAAGGTTTCAGGTGCGGCGGGCTGGCCGGCGGCGCGCCATGCATCACGGCGTCGATGCTGTCGCGCAGTTCCAGGCTCTCCTCGCAGGCCGTGACGAGCGCCGTTAGCCGCTGGGCGAGGTTCACCTGCAGGATCGTGCGCCACGCGGCATCGGGCCCGAGTCGCGGCGCCAGCGCATCGAGCCGCGCCCGCAAGGCCGCCGCGCGCGCCGGGTCGGCGCTCCGGCCTTCGGCGATCCACTCGGCCACGTCGTCCAGCATCGCCTGCCACGCCGGTTCCACCGGTCCGGTCGCGGCCAGCGCCTGCAGCCGGTCCTCGACGGCCAGCAGCAGCGGCACCATCACGGCCAGGCGGTCATGCAGCGCATGCACCATCGCGCCGGTCCAGCGCAGGTGCGAGGTATCGAACGGCAGGTGGGTGGACATCACGCGCATGTCGCTGATCTCGGCCGCCAGGGCCAGGCGCACATGGGTATCCCGGTCGCCGGCGGAGCCCGGAGAATTGGCGGGCAACGATCCGGCGGGAGAGCTGCTGGACCGAATTGCATCAGCGTAGAGCACGTCGAGCATCCAGCGCCGGGCATCGCCGATCGCGCGGTCCAGCCGGGCCAGCAGCGCGGGGCCGACACCCTGCGGGAATACCAGCGAGTGGACCAGCGTGGCGGACAGGATGCCGACGCCGATTTCCTCGACGCGGGCCAGCGCCGTATCGAACACGGTGGCGGGATCGGCCACCGAGGGAAAGCCGATCAGGCCGGCCGTGTAGCCGGCCAGCATGAAGATGTAGGAACGCGGCGTGCGGTCGAGCAGCGACACGTACAGGCACGCCGCCACCCAGCACGCCAGCGCCAGCGACAGCAGCTCCGGCGCATTGGCCAGGTTCGGCACCAGCGCCACCGTGGCCGCCGAGCCGACCAGCGTGCCGCACACGCGGAACAGCGCCTTCGAGCGCACGGCGCCGGCCAGCGGGCTGGCGACGATGTAGGCCGTCATCATGGCCCAGAACGGGCGGGGCAGGCCGGCCGCCATCGACACGTACAGCGCCAGCATCGACGCCGTGAAGCACTTGGCGGAGAACAGCAGCTCGCGCGGCTGTGCCAGTTTCAGCAGCATCGGCGCTCAGCCCTTCGCGCGCACCGCCAGGGCGGAATCGAGGTGCGCCAGCACGCGCACGCAGGCTTCGACGTCGGCTTGCGGCAATCCGTCGAACAGCTCGCGGCGGAACGGCAGCAGCAATTCCTCCAGCTGCGCGGCGCAGTGGCGGCCCTCGGCCGTGAGGTGCAGCGTTTTCGCGCGCCGGTCGGCCGGATCGTCCTGCCGCGTGACGAGGCCGGCCGCGACCAGCTGGTCGATGATGCGGACCAGCGACGGCGGTTCGACGCCGAGCGCCTCGGCCACCGTACCCGGCCGCACGCCATCGCCGAGGCGGGCGATCATCACCACCGGCCAGCCGCTGGCATGCGACAGCGCGAAGGTGCCGGCCACCCGGTCCGCGGCCGCCTTGTAGGCGCGCGCCGCATGGATCAGCGTATGGGTGAGGGACATCAGGGTCTTGTCGAGTTGCGTCATGGCGGCGGCGTTCGATCAGGCGGCGTTAGATTAGGATGCGAAAGTTTAGCATCCTAAGTATATCGGCGCAAGCCGGCCAGGCTGCTGTGCGCCACCGCGGCCGGCAGTGGCATGGTGGAAGCCTTCGCTAGCGGCTGCCTGCCCCGTCCAGCAGTGCGCCGACGCTGTGCACCACCCGCTCCAGCAACGCTTCGTCATACGGCAGCCAGGGGACGGCGCCGAGCCGCTTGGCGTCCCGCTTATTGGCCGGCTTCAAGGCCAGTTCGACCTGCGCGCCGTCGCGCCAGACCTTGCCGGTGCGCAGGCTGAC
The DNA here is from genome assembly GCF_004322755.1 of Pseudoduganella albidiflava. Classification (NCBI taxonomy): domain Bacteria; kingdom Pseudomonadati; phylum Pseudomonadota; class Betaproteobacteria; order Burkholderiales; family Oxalobacteraceae; genus Pseudoduganella; species Pseudoduganella albidiflava. The sequence goes on along the minus strand of NZ_CP036401.1, from coordinate 4,031,008 downwards.
CCTGGCATCGCCCACGTGCACATGAAAACCCTGCACCGACACCGTGCCCGCCGCGACCTGGGCGGACAGCACGCGTTCCAGCACCTGCCGCCGCATGCCATCGATGCCGGCCTGGTCGCGCAGCAGGAACAGGCGCCGGGTGCGCTCGTCCCAGGTCGACTGGCCGTCGTCCGTCTCGAGCGCGATGGTGGAGACGCTGACCAGCAGGTCGACGGCGCGGCAGGTTTCCGAATACACGCGGGGCGGTACGTCGCGGGCCGCCACCTGCTGCGCACCGCGCAGGAAAGCGATCGGTCCGCTGGGGACGATGCCGGCATAGCCCGGGTACAGCCGGCCGATGCCGAACACTGCCCGGATGTCGCCGAACTGGCGCACCATGCCCTCATATTCCAGGCGCCAGCCATCGCGCCCTGCCATGCCGATCAAGCGCCGGCCGTCCAGTTCATAGCCGCGAAAGACCTCGCCCGGATCGGCGTCCGGCGGCGGCACGTAGCATTCCCTGAACACCTGGCGCAACGGCTGGCGCAGTTCGCGCCGCAGCAAGTGCGTGCGCCACGCATCGCGCTCTTCGGCGGCTGCTTCCACCGGGTGCCACAGGACGACGCCGGCATCCCCGGCGATCCGCACGGCTTGGCCCAGCACATCGACCGGCTGGTCGTTCTGGTCGAGCATGAAGGATGCGGCAGCGCGCCAGACCAGTGTCCTGGCGAAGGCTGCCGCGGCGTCGGTGCCGAGCAGGCGTTCGCGCCACTCGCGATACGGCAGCTCGACCGGGCGGCTGAAACACGCTTCCAGCAGCGCGGCCAGCATGGCGCGCTGCTGCTTCGGTTCCAGCCCGGTCAGCCGCAGCGCGATTTCCGGCCTGGTCGCCAGCCGGCGTTCCGCCGGTTTCAGGTGGCGCGCCAGTTTTTTTTCCAGCCCGGCATGGCGCACCACTTTCAGGGCCGCGCGCAGGGCAGCCACGCCTTCGGGCGTCGGCACCGCCTCGGTCAGGTAACCCAATGCGATGGTCAAGGCCTGCGAGGGCGCGCTGCGCGCGGCCGTGGGCGCCACGCAGGCGAGCGGCAGCAGCCGGCCGATGACGGCGCGGTACCAGGGCTCGTCGCCCAGCGCGCCCACCCGCGCGGCGAGGGCCAGCACGTGGCCGTCGTCCGAATCGTAGTAATCGGCCTTGTAGGGGAGTTCGCCGGCGTGCATCCGTTCCAGCACCTGTGCCGCTTCTTCCAGCACCGCGCGCGCGAATGCCGCATAGTCCGGATCGCCGACCATGGGTTCCGACGGGTGGGCCCGGCCTTCCTCGTCGCCACCGCGATACCAGAACGGGCCGCCGCCTGCCAGTGTCATCAGGGCCGCCGGTGCCGCCCGGGCCAGCACGGCCAGTTCCCGGGCCGGCAGGCCATCGTTGTAATGCTCGCGCATGCTGTCCAGCAGGCGGGCGGCGAGACGGCGCGCTCCGGCAACGCGCGCCATCGCCAGGATGCCGTAGCGCAGGCGAGGCCAGTATTCGACAGGCGGCAGCATGTGCGCAAGCTGCGCCTCCAGCATGGCCGCTTCCTCGGCGGACGCGGGTGCAACGGCAAGGTAACCCGCCTGCATGACGAGCCAGTGGAAATCGGTGTCGCAGGTCGCTGGCGTGCTCCTGTCGCGCGGCGGGATGACGCGCAGGGTGGCGCACAGCAGGGCGGTGTCCAGGTGCGGCACCAGGCCAAGCTTGCGTGCCCGCTCCAGTATGTCCAGCGCCTGCTGGCGGCGGGCCGGATCGCCATCCCGCACCTGCACGGCCTGCTGCAGCAGGGGCCAAAGCCTGCCCAGTTCATCCGGCGTCAATCCTTCCAGGTCGAGCGGCGGGCCGGTGAAGCGTTCATGGTCGGGGGCGGGGCCGGCAAGGCGGGCGTGCAGTTCGGCGAACGTGGTCATCGGCGGATCCGGTCGGGTGGACCCGTGATTGTGGCGGAAGCGGGCCGCGCACATTCTCGCGGATTGTCACGGGGACCCTCTCTCGCTGACCGGTTGGCGGGAAAAACGCGCGTCGCGCGCATGCGCCCAAGGACTAGCGGCGGCTGGCCCCATCATGAGGCCAGCCGCCGCCATCGACCGAAACGGCCGGATTGCCAGCCTGGTCGTCAGCCCAGCGGATTGATGACGAATGCCGGCATCTGCGCCTTGTCGGACGCGCATTCGAGGAACTTGTCGGCCGTCCTCAGCGCCTCGTCGATCGTCACGTCCATGTCGAGGTAGCGGTAGGTGCCCAGGCGGCCGATGAAGGTCACGTTGGGTTCCTCGTTCGCCAGCCGCACGTACTTCTCCAGCTGCACCTTGTCGCGCGCCAGGCGGATCGGGTAGTACGGCGTATCCTTTTCCTCGCACTGCCGGCTGTACTCGAAGTAGCAGACGGTACCTTCGTGCTGTTCCCACGGCGAGAAATGCTTGTGCTCCGTGATGCGCGTGTAGCGCTGGGCATTGTCGCAATAATTGATCACCGCGTTGCCCTGGTAGTCGCCCTTGTCGCGGTGCACTTCGAAGTCCAGCGTGCGATAGGGCAGGCGGCCTTCGCGGTGGCCGAACCAGGCGTCGATCGGGCCGCTGTAGAACACGTGGTCGTAGTCGCCTTTCTGATCCGGGTTGAAGGCCGTGTTCAGGTGCACGGTGATGCCCGGCACGTCGAGGATCTTTTCAACGATGGCCGTGTAGCCATCCTTCGGCATGCCCTGGTACTTGTGGCTGAAATAGTTGTCGTCGTAGTTGAAGCGCACCGGCAGCCGCTTCAGGATGCTGGCCGGCAGCTCGGTCGGCTGCAGGCCCCACTGCTTGACGGTGTAGGTCTTGAAGAATGCTTCGTACAGTTCCCTACCCACGAAGCGCAGCGCCTGGTCTTCGAAGGTGACCGGGTTCTCGATGGTCTTGTCGCCCAGCGAGGCCAGGAATTCCTGCGCTTCGGCCGGCCGGAACGTCTTGTCGAAGAACTGGTTGATCGTCAGCAGGTTGATCGGCAGCGTGAACACGCGGTTGTTCGTGATCGCCTTCACGCGGTTCACGTAAGGCATGAACTGGGAAAACTCGTTGACGAATTTCCACACCCGTTCGTTATCGGTGTGGAAGATGTGCGGCCCATACACATGGACCAGCACATTGGTTTCTGCATCGCGCTCGGAATGGCAATTGCCCGCGATATGGGATCGTGATTCGAACACTTCGACTTGGTAGCCCGCTTTCGCGAGCTGGTGCGCGATTACCGCGCCGGAGAAGCCTGCCCCGACAATAGCTACGTTCTTTGTCATCACGCTCACTCGAATTATTTAATGAATTATTTAAGGAATCAACCAGGAAACTGAATCATGCAGGTCGCCCTGCGTGGTCGCTTGCGACTCCGGATGCCGCCCGACGTGGAAAGATTACCATGTAAAAAAAACAAGCGTTGCACGGTTAACTTGGCAAATTCATCAGTACCCGCCGGGTGCCATTGCCCGGCGTCCTGCCGGCAAATCCCGCCGGTGTGTCCTGTTTGTACGCGGCCTCGCATCCGGCGCCGTGGGCTGGCCGGGCTGTACACCGGGCTGGACGCGCAGGCCATCACCGCGGCGGGAGCCCCATGGCCGCCGGCATGCCGGTGGCCGGCTTCACCGGCGGAGAACGTCGACTGCATCATGCTGGCCGATGGCATGCGCCTGGCGGGCGACATGGCCGGCGCGGTGCCGCCCACGCCGCTGAAGGACATCGCGCCGCCCGCATGGCGCGCAATGTCGCCGTGATGCTCACGGCACGATGGTGATGAACAGGTAGACGGCGAAGATCACCACGTGCACCATGCCCTGCATGATGGTGGTGCGGCCATTGCCGAGCGACAGCGTGGCCACGATGATCGACAGCAGCAACAGCACGGTGGACTTGGTGTCGATGCCCAGCGACAGGGTCCAGCCGTTCATCAGCGACACGATCGCCACCGCCGGAATCGTCAGACCGATACTGGCGAGGGCCGAACCGAGCGCCAGGTTCAGGCTCGTTTGCAGCCGGTTCGCGCGCGCCGCCTGGAACGCGGCGATCCCCTCGGGCAGCAGCACCACCGCGGCGATAATGATGCCGACCAGCGCCTTCGGCGCGCCCAGCGCGAGCACGGCCGCTTCCAGCGGCGGCGACAGCGACTTGGCCAGCAGCACCACGCTGCCCAGGCAGGCCAGCAGCAGCGCGCCGCTCCACCAGGTGACCTTCAGCGGCGGTGGCGGCGCATGCACCGCTTCGTCGCCCGCCGCCAGTTCGGGAAGGAAGTAATCGCGGTGCCGCACGGTCTGCACCAGCACGAAGGTGCCGTACAACACCAGCGAAATGACGGCGATGAACACCAGCTGGCTGCTGCTGTAGACGGGGCCCGGCGTGGTGGTGGTGTAGTTCGGCAGCACCATCGTCAGCACGGCGATCGCCGACAGCGTGGCCAGCGCGGCGGATACCCCGGTCTGGGTGAAGCGCTGCTCGCCATGGCGCCGCGCGCCCGCCAGCAGGCAGATGCCGACCATGCCGTTCAGGATCAGCATCACCGCGGCATACACGGTGTCGCGCGCCAGCCCCGTGGTCGCTTCGCCGCCGGCGATCATCAGCGACACGATCAGCGCGACCTCGATCGAGGTCACCGCCACCGCCAGCACCAGCGTGCCGTACGGTTCGCCGATCCGGTGCGCCACCACTTCCGCGTGGAACACGGCGGCCAGCACGCCGGCGAACAGGCCGGCGGCCAGCAGCACGATATAGGTACCGCCCAGCATGTCGCCGAGGCCGGCGGCCTTGCCGGCCAGCAGGAGCCACGCGGCGACAGGCGCGGCGATCGTCCACGCGGGCAGGGAGTTGGATATTTTCATGGTGCTCTCTCGGTCGTTGACGTCGGTCACCGCCCCTGGCGATGCGGGGCCGGTCCGCGCGCAGTGTACACGCCCGGCCGCGGTGACCCGCACGCGCCATCGCCTTCACGCCGGCCGGTTCGCCGCCGCGCCTTGCGCCTACAGCGTGCGGAACGACACGCCGACCATGATGCGGCGGCCGGCATAGGCGTAGTCCAGCAGGTTCGGCACGCCATCGCCGAGCGGTGCGTAGTGTGCCTGGCTGTTCGACGTGGTGGCATTGCCGATATTGCGGCCTTCCAGGAAGAACTCCACGTCCGGGCGCCACTTCCAGCCGATCTTGGCATCGATGAAGCGCGTGGCATCCTTGAAGTTCGGCGAGCCGGGCGAATAGATCTTCGGCGTCGAGTTGTTCACGTTCACGCCCTGCGCCGGGTAGTTGATCAGTTCGCGCGGGGTCTGGCCGCACGGCGAGATGCAGGTGAACCAGGCCGCGGCACCCTGCAGCGCCACGCGGGCCGACAGCCGGCCATCGTCGTACCACAGCGCCACGTTGTACTGCGATTCCGATTCGCGCGCCGGCGGCAGCGGCGTGCCGGTCAGCAGGTCGACGATGGCTGCATTCACGTGCTTCGACTTCACCTTCGTGTAGTTGGCATCGAAGCCGGTGTTGGCCAGGAAGCCGGGCAGGAACGTGAACGCCGTCTTGGTGCTGAATTCCGCGCCCTTGCGGGTCGACACGGGGCCGTTCACGTAGGTCGAGTAGCTGAACGGCAGGTCGGACAGCTTCACGCCCGTCTGCGGGTCCACCAGGTCGGAGCCGGCGAACAGCTGGCCGCCGCTGACGCCTTCGGTGATGAACTGGCCCACCTTGCCCTTCTGCGTGAAGTAGGCCAGGCTGAACATCGTGTCGCGGTTCGGGTAGTACTCCAGCGACAGGTTCTGGTTGACGTTCTTGCGGGCCTTCAGCGCCGGATTGCCGATCGTGCCGTTGCAGCGCTGCGTGCCGTCCGCATCCAGGTCGGCCGCGCGCTCGTCGTAGATGCAGGTACTGGCCGGCAGCAACTGCTGGATCGGCGGCCGCGCCACCGTCTTCGCCACGCTGTAGCGCAGCACCAGTTCGTCCGGGCGCAGCCACGTGGCCAGGTTCAGGCTGGGCAGCACGTCCGTGGTCGAGGCGTCGACCGAGGTATTCTGCACGATCGACGATTGCACGTAGCCGGCCGAATTGCTCGGGTCTTCCGGATCGTACAGCGCCGTCTTCGAATACGAGGTGAAGGTCATCGTGCCGGTGCCGTTGACGCGGCTGCGCACGTAGCGCACGCCCACGTTGCCGTCCAGTTCCAGGCCGAACGGCAGCTCGCGATCGGTGAACGGCACATGGTCCAGGCCGAAGTCGGTCATCAGGTAGAACGCGTCGATACGTTCCTTGAGCTTGTTGACGGGCTGCTCGTACACCTTGCCGTCGGTCGCCGTGCACGTCTTCACGCAATCCCAGTTGCGGTTGGCGAAGTTGGTCAGCTCGACCGCCCTGGCGATGTCGATGCCCATCCAGTTCTGCGGCAGGATGGCCGGCCGGTCCTTCGCACCGTGGAAGAACGAGGTGCCGGTGGCCGGCTTGGTCAGCGTTTGCGCGATGATGTTCTGGAATTCCTGCGGCGTCAGCACCAGCGTGCCGTCGCGGCCCGAGCGCGGGTCGCCCGGTGGATTCATGCCGTACTGGCAGGCGTCGCCGCCCGGCGCCAGCGAGGCGGCGGTGTTCTGGCAGCCTTCGAAACGGTTGTCCACGCGCGCCTGCGGCAGGTAGATGCCCGGCACGTAGCCTGGGGTGCCGTAGGTGCCCTGTGCTGCCCGCACCGTCCGGTCGCCGGCGCCGCCTTCCCATGAGTTGCTGTAGCTGTCGCGCAGGTTGAAGCCGGCCTTGATGCGCTTGAAGAACGGGATGCTGTCCGGCGTCATGTACGTCACGTCCAGCTTGGCCGTGCGCTCGCCCGTTTCACGGATCTGCGGCAGCCACAGGATGCCTGTCGCCGTGGTGCGCAGCGGCTGCACGGTGGCCGGATAGTTCGGCCGGTAGATCGTGTTGGTGTTGCCCAGCTTGGCCTCGCCGACGGTGCGCGGGAACAGCGCCGCATAACCGGGCGGGTCGGCCTGGTTGACGCCGGCCGGGAAATCGAAGCCCCACAGGCCGCTGGGATCGAGCTGGAACGTGGTGGGCCCCGTGTTCAGCGTGTAGCTCATGCGCTGCTGCACGCGGCGGAAGTCCGAGCGGGCGTCAGCGAAGAAGAATTCGGCGGTCAGGCCGTTGTTGCGGTACGTGCCGCCGGTCTGCAGGTAGCGGCTGATGGTGCGGGCGAATTCCAGCGTCTGGTCCGGGATCGCCTGGCCATCGGAGACCGTGAAGCGCGTCAGGTGGTGGCTGGAGTCGACCAGCACCGAGGCGGGATCGATATTGGTGACGGCACCCTGGATCGGATAGTTGTTGGAACGCGTGGAATAGCCGCCCGGGTACTGGAAGAACCCGGAGCCGGGTACCGCGTTGCGGATATTGTTGGCGGCATCGTCGGCGAACACCACGCCCGTGTAGCCCGGCGTGATCAGCGGGTTGGGCAACTGGTTCGGATTCTTCACTAGGCCGAGCTGGTAGGTCATCTGCTCGATGCGCGTTTCGCGGCGGTTGAAGCTGCCCTTGGCGTACACGGTGAGCCGGTTGTTCACCTTGAAGTCGCCGCGCAGGTCCAGGTTGTCCTTGCGGTCGTGTTCCTTCTTGATGAAGTAGCGCACGTTCGATGGCGTGTAGTCGTTCCACTGGTTCAGGCAGGTGAGCAGCTCGTTGCCGCGCTGCGCGCGCGCCGGGCCCTGGCTGTTGGTGGGTATCAGCGCCAGCTGCGCGGGCGACAGGTCGGGGAACAGGTTGTGGCAATCCTGCTTTGTCTGCGCGCCGGCCGACTTGGTGACCAGCGACAGGGGCGATTCGGAGTTCAGGAAATTGCTGCCGCCCATCGGCGTGCGCAGGATCGGCGTGGTGGCCGTCATGTCGTCGCTGGCCACGGTGCTGGGCAGGAAGGCATAGGTCTTTTCCGGCGAGCCATCGAAGTCGAGCAGGCGGTAGTAACCCTGCTGGGCCGTCTGCGACACCTGCATCGAGTGGGCCTCGTTGTTCAGCGTGCTGTGCGAAGCGTTCAGCATCAGGCCGAGCCGGCCGTCCAGGTACTTGTTCGCCAGGATCAGGTTGGCGTCCGGCTTCCATTTCTTGTCGAGCGAATTCTGGCTGCCGCCCAGGCGCAGCGAGGCGAACGGCTTCTTGAAGTCCAGGCCGGTGCGCGTCTTGATGACGATGCCGCCGCCCAGCGCGCCTTCGGTCATGTCCGCCGTCGAGCCTTTCACCACGTCGACGCTCTTGATGAGGTCAGCGGACAGCTGGCGGAACTCGGTGCCGCGGCTGTTCGGCCCACCGGTGGCGCCGGCATCGGTACCGCCGGCCGATTGCACGCTCTGGCCATCGAGTTCCACGCGGGTCAGGTCGGCGCCGTTGCCGCGCACCGAGACCGTCACCCCCTCGCCGTAGTCGCCGCGATCCAGCACGATGCCCGCCATGCGCGAGATGGCTTCACCCACGTTCCGGTCGGGCAGCGAGCCCACGTCTTCGGCGACGATCGAATCCATCGCGGTGGCGGCGTTTTTCTTGCGCTCGATGCCGGACTGCTGCGAAGCGCGGGTAGCCACGACCTCGACCCGGTGTACCGGGCCGTTTTCGGCCGCCGCACTGGACCCAGCCGGCGATTGCTGGGCCAGCGCGGCCTGGCTGGCGGCCAGCGACAGGAGAGCCAGCGAGACGGCGTGGGTTGATCGCTTGACTTCGAACTTGGTCTTGCTGGGATGGCTGGCGGTACGATTCATGGTCTCCTCCGGTTGGTATTGGTACCCCGCACGGGCGTGCCGGGGCCGGCGGCCTGGCGGGCCGCTATTGTCTGGAATGGATACGGAACCGGCCCGGTGGTCCGGGTCGGGAACTGGCTGCCGCGCCGCCAAGCGCGGCGCGTCGCGCACTAAACTGGACGCACTACAGTGGACGCACTACAGGGGCCGCCACCCGTCGCTGCCGCCGAGGATGTTCGCCACCGTGTACTGGCGCGCCTCGGCCTCGCTCAGCTGCCGCGACCAGGCGACCCGCTTGCCCGGGTCGGCGCCTTCGCCGCGGCTGTTGTACTCCACGTAGCGCGCGGTTCTCTCGTTGTCCGGCTTGCCCCAGTTGTGCCAGCCCTTGGGCCGGATGTGGGCGCCCATCGTGGTATTGATGAAGGCCACGGCGCCATGGGGGCGCCATGGCCGGCCCAGGAAGGCCAGCGGGGTCGGGGCCTTGGCGTCGATCTTGCCGGCCGGGTCCACCCACGGCGCGGGATCGCTGGTCAGGGTGCTGTCGATGAACACGAAGCCGTGTTTCCGTTCCGCCGGCGTGCTGGCGGCCGTCACGTAGCCGCCGTTCTTGCTCTTGATCTCGCACCGGTCGAAGACCGCCGTGGCGCTGCCGTAGATGAAATCCACGCGGCCCTCGATGTAGGTGTCGCGGAAGTAGTGCCGGCCATTGTTCAGCATGACCGTGTCCTGCCAGCCCAGCAGGCGGCTGTTCGTGACCACGGCGCGGTCGCCATCGATGCGCAGCGCCAGCGCCTGGCCATGGTCGCCGGAGGTGTTCCGGAAGGTCAGCCTGTCGGCGCGGAAGTCGTCGGCCAGCACGACCAGGGCGGTCCCCTTGTGCCGCAGGTCGGTGCCAGGCGGCTGCTCCTCGTTCGTGTTGGCGTGCCAGGTGAGGATGGTGGTGGCCGCCGCCTCGCCTTGCAGGGTAACGTTTTTCTTTTCCTTGTGCAGGATCTTCTGGCCATCGTACACGCCCGGTTTCACCAGGATGACGGTGCGTTCCGGGCTGTTGTCCGGCACGGCCGCGAAGGCTTCCTGCACCGTGCGGACATCGCCGCTTCCGTCGGGTGCCACGACGATGGTGCGGTCCCTCGCCAGGGCGCCGGTGGCGGCGCACAGCATTGCCAGGATGGCGCAGGCGAGGGCGTGCGGGATGGGTCTGGTCATGTCTCCTCCGTGGAATTTTTCATTGTTGGTTTCAAGGAAGCGTAGCAATAAGTTCACATGAAAATGCGTATTCGGTAAAACGTTTTTTCTCAACTATCAGGACAGTGTCGTAAAAATGGTTACGCAAACAATCACGTCGATGAGCGCTGTAACCATCCACAAAAAAGCCGTTGACGGTATTGAATATATTTAATACATTGGATGGTGTCCGTGTTGATGGAGATGGCCGCGATGGTCCAGGATCCGGCGCCGGTGGCGCCCCCCCAGTTTTCCCAGCTGTTGCTGATGTCCCCCGAGGACAATTGCCTGATCGCCCGCGTGCAGCTGGCCGCCGGCGACGTGGTCGTCATCGATGGTGTCCGCGTGACCCTGCCGGAAGCTGTCCCGCTGGGCTACAAGGTGGCGCGCGTGGCGCTGGCCCCGGGCGCCAAGGTGCTGCGCTACGGCGCGCTGATCGGCACCGTCACGGCACCGGTCGCGCAGGGCGCGATCCTGCACACGCACAACCTCGCCAGCGACTACATTCCGACCTATACCCTGGCCGACGACAGCAAGTCCTTCATCGGGAGTACCCACTGATCATGAACGATCCCGTTTCGCCGCCGGCGCTGGCCGGCTACCTGCGCGACGATGGCCGCAAGGGCATCCGCAACGTCGTGGCCGTGATCTACACGGTCGAATGCGCGCACCACGTGGCGCGGCTGGTGGTGAATGCCTTCCACGGCCAGCCGGTGCACCTGATCGGCTTCCCCGGCTGCTATCCGAACGACTACGCCGACCGCATGATGAAGCGCCTGGCCACGCATCCGAACGTGGGTGCCGCGCTGATCGTGGCGCTGGGCTGCGAAAGCTTCAACCGCCGCGGCCTGGAGGAAACCGTGGCGGCCAGCGGCCGGCCGGTGCACACCATCACGATCCAGGAAAACCGCGGCACGCGCACCAGCGTGGCCGACGGTGTGGAATGGGTGCGCTGGGCGCTCGAAGCGCTGGCCGGGCAGCCGCGCGTGCCGATGCGGATGGATGAACTGGTGGTGGCAACGATCTGCGGCGGCTCCGACAGCACCAGCGGCATCACGGCCAATCCCGCCGTCGGTGCGGCGTTCGACCAGCTGGTGGGCGCCGGCGCCACCTGCATCTTCGAAGAGACGGGTGAACTGGTGGGCTGCGAATTCCACATGAAGCGGCGCGCCGCCACGCCCGAACTGGGCGACGCGATCGTGCGCTGCGTGGACAAGGCGGCGCGCTACTACACGGTGCTGGGCCATGGCAGCTTCGCGCCCGGCAACGCCGACGGCGGCCTGACGACGCAGGAAGAGAAGTCGCTGGGCGCCTACGCCAAAAGCGGCGCGTCGCCGATCGCCGGCATCCTGAAGCCGGGCGACCAGCCGGCAACGGGCGGCCTGTACCTGCTCGACGTGGTGCCGGACGGCGAAGTGCGCTTTGGTTTCCCGAATATCTCCGACAATGCCGAGATCGTGGAATTGCTGTCGTGCGGCGCGCATATCACCTTGTTCACCACCGGCCGCGGTTCGGTGGTCGGCTCGGCCATCGCCCCCGTCATCAAGGTGTGCGCCAATCCCGCCACCTATGAACGGCTGGCCGAGGACATGGACGTCAACGCCGGCCGCATCCTGGCTGGCCAGGCCTCGCTGCAGCAGGTGGGCGACGAGATCGTCGACCTGGTGGCGCGGGTGGCGAACGGCGAGGAGACGTGTTCCGAGGCACTGGGCCACCAGGAATTCATCCTCACCTATAAACAGTTCGAGCCTTCCGGGCCGGGCTGCTATCCGCTCAGGGCCGCCTGATGGATATTCATGCAACGCGTGGTCTCGGGCGCGCTTCGGGCAACGCCATCCCGGCGACTTGCATGGGCCTCGGCTGCGCCCAGCTGGGCGGCCTGTACGAGGCGATCGACGACGCCGCCGCACGCGCGATCGTCGATACCGCCTGGGAGCTGGGCATCCGCTATTTCGATACGGCCCCGTATTACGGTTTCACGCTGTCCGAGCACCGGCTGGGCGCGGCGTTGCGGGGGCGGCCCCGCGGCGACTACGTGATCAGCACCAAGGTCGGGCGGCTGATGGAACCCGACCGCTCGGTGCGGCCCGGCGACTGCGGCTGGGCCGCGCCGCTGCCGTTCCGGCCCCGTTTCGACTATACCTACGACGGCATCCTGCGTTCGCACGAACACAGCCTGCAGCGCCTGGGCCTGGACCGCGTGGATATCCTGTACGTGCACGACATCGGCCGGGTCACGCACGGCGCGCGGCATGGCTTCCACTGGGACCAGCTGACGAACGGCGGCGGTTTCCGCGCGCTGGTGAAGCTGCGCGACGAGGGCGCCATCCACGCGTTCGGCCTCGGCGTCAACGAATGGGAAGCCGTGGCCGATGCGATGGCGGTGTGCGACCTGGACTGCGCGCTGCTGGCGGGCCGCTACACGCTGCTCGAACAGGCGTCGCTGGCACCGCTGCTGGACCGCTGCGTGGAGCGGGGCGTGGGGATCGTGATCGGCGGACCGTTCAACTCCGGCATCCTGGCCGGCAACCGCAAATTCAATTACGAGGATGCGCCGGCCGCCATCCTGGCCCGCGTCGAGGCGATCGGCGCCGTCTGTCGCGAGGCCGGCGTGCCGATGCAGGCGGCCGCGCTGCAATTCCCGATGGCCCATCCGGCCGTGGTCTCCTGCATTCCCGGCGCGCAAAGCCCGGCGCAACTGCGCCAGAACGCCGCCTGGTTCGCGCAGGCGATTCCAGCCGGGCTGTGGGCCACGCTGGCCCGCGAAGGCTTGATCGACCCGCGCGCGCCCGTGCCGCTGCCTGCCTGAGCTTTCATATGAATTCTCCTGTTCAACGACCACCCGAGTAATCTGCAAAGGAAACCCATGAAATTGCTGCGCCACGGCCCGAAGGGCGACGAGAAACCCGGCCTGCTCGATCCGGAAGGCCGGATCCGCGACCTGTCTGGCCACATCGCCGACCTGACGTCGGCCCACCTGGGCAAGGAAACGCTGGCTCGCCTGAAAGCGCTCGACTGGCGCACGCTACCCGCCGTGGCGACAGCCGGTGCGCCGGCGCGCCTGGCGCCGATCGTCGCCGATACGGGCAAGCTCATTTGCGTGGGCCTGAACTATTCCGACCATGCGGCCGAATCGGGCATGGCGGTGCCCAGCGAACCAGTGCTGTTCATGAAGGCCACCAGCGCAATCGTCGGCGCCAACGACGCGGTGGTGCTGCCGCGCGATTCGGCCAAGAGCGACTGGGAAGTGGAGCTGGGCGTCGTCATCGGCACCCGCGCACGCTACGTGGAAGAAAGCGAGGCGCTCGACTACGTGGCCGGCTATTGCGTGGTGAATGACTTGTCCGAACGCGAATACCAGCTGGAGCGGGGCGGCCAGTGGGACAAGGGCAAGGGCTGCGATACCTTCGGCCCCGTCGGCCCTTGGCTGGTCACCGCCGACGAAGTGCCGGACCCGCAGAACCTCGACCTGTGGCTGGAAGTGAACGGCAAGCGCTACCAGCAGGGCAGCACCCGCACGATGGTGTTCACGGTGGCGCAACTGGTCAGCTACATCAGCCGCTTCATGACCCTCCACCCGGGCGACATCATCAGCACCGGCACGCCGCCCGGCGTGGGCCTGGGCCAGAAACCCGATCCCGTGTACCTGAAGCCCGGCGACATGATGCGCCTGGGGATCAGCGGCCTGGGCGAGCAGCAGCAGACCGTGCATGCGTGGAACGAGGAACTGATCGACGCGTGATCATGCTCCTCCTGGAGCCAAGGCAGTTATTCTGACCCGAACAGGGCCGCGCAATGTACGCGGCCCCCACTGGAGACGTTAGACATGACCGTACCGGCCGCCCGGCGTTCCTACAAGTTCGCCTTCATGATGCTGACCACGCTGTTCTTCCTGTGGGGCTTCGTGCATAACCTCGATCCGATCCTGATCCCGCACCTGCGCCGTTCGTTCAGCCTGACGGTGCTGCAGGCCGCGCTGGTCGATTCGGCCGTCTACATCGCCTATTTCGTGATGGCGCTGCCGGCCGGACTGCTGATCCGCCGGGCCGGCTACCGGTGCACGATCATCGCCGGACTGGTGCTGTTCGGCGTCGGCTCGCTGCTGTTCCTGCCGGCGGCCGACACGCATCGCTACGTGGTCTTCCTGGCGGCGCTGTTCATCATCGCCTGCGGCCTGACCTTGCTGGAAACGGCGGCCAATCCGTACGCCGCCCTGCTGGGCCGCCCCGAGCGGGCCACCCAGCGCCTGAACCTGGCGCAATCGTTCAACGGCCTGGCCGCGGCGGTCGCGCCGATCGTCGGTGCGCGGCTGATCCTGGTCGAGGGTGCGACCGACCAGCAGCTGCAGGCGATGACGGAAGGCGCCCGGCAGGCCGCGCTGGCGGCCGAAGCGGCCAGCGTCAAGGGGCCGTACCTGGTGCTGGGGCTGGTGATCTTCGCCATCGCCGTGGTGTTCTACTTCATCCGGCTGCCGGAACCGGAGCGCAAGGCAGCCGATTCGGACGAGGGCGTGGCCGGCGCCATCGGCCAGGCATGGCGGCACGGGCCGATCCGGCGTGCCGTCATCGCCCAGTTCTTCTACGTGGGCGCGCAGGTGTGCGTGTTCAGCTTCTTCATCCTGTTCGCCGCCAGCGCGGCCGGCCTGTCGCAGATCGCGGCGGCCGATTACCTGGGCTGGGGTTGCGGCGTGGCGTTCGTGGCCGGGCGCTTCGCCGGCACGTGCGCGATGAAATACGTGGCGCCGGCCCGGCTGCTGCTGGTGTATGCGCTGATCTGCTCGGGGCTGTGCGTGGTCACGATGTTCGCCAGCGGCATGGCCTGCGTGGCGGCGGTGATCGGCATCGTGTTCTTCATGTCGATCATGTTTCCCACCATCTTCGCGCTCGGCATCAAGGATGCGGGCGCCGGCACGGAAATGGGCAGCAGCCTGATCATCATGGCCATCGTCGGCGGCGCGCTGCTGCCGCTGGCATTCGGCTTCATCAGCGACGTCACGCACAGCATCCAGCTGGGCTATGCGGTGCCGCTGGTGTGCTTCCTCGTCGTCGCCTGGTTCGCCCGCACGGTGCTGGCCCACGAACGCAGCGCGGCGCCGGTTCCTCCCCTTACGAACGGAGCGTTGAAACGTGTTTGAACTGAACGACAAGAAAGCCGTCATCACGGGGGCCGGCAGCGGCATCGGCAAAGCCATCGCCAGGCTGTTCGCGGCGCGGGGCGCAACCGTCCACGTGCTCGATGTCGCCGAGGACGCGGCCCGCGAGGTGGTGCAGGAGATCCGCCGCGACGGCGGTTCCGCCACCGCGCACGCCTGCAACGTGGCGGCGCAGCCCGAGGTGCTGGCCACCTTCGCCGCCATCGGCCCGCTCGACATCCTCGTCAACAACGCCGGCATCGCCCATATCGGCAAGGCCGACACCACCGCCGAGGCGGACTTCGACCGGGTGATGGCCGTGAACGTGAAGGGCGTCTACAACTGCCTGCACGCGGCCATCCCTCGACTGCGCGAGAACGGCGGCGGCGTGATCCTCAACATGGCCTCGGTGGCCGCGTGGGTGGCGGTAGCCGACCGCTTCGCCTATTCGACCGGCAAGGGCGCCGTGATGGCGATGACGCTGTCGGTGGCGAAGGATTACCTGGCCGACCGCATCCGCTGCAACTCGATCTCGCCGGGGCGCGTGCACACGCCGTTCGTCGATGGCTTCCTGGCGAAGAACTACCCTGGCCGGGAAGCGGAGATGTTCGAGAAGCTGTCGAAGACGCAGCCGATCGGGCGCATGGCGAAGCCGGACGAGGTGGCGGCCCTGGCGCTGTACCTGTGCAGCGACGAAGCATCGTTCATCACGGGCACCGATTATCCGATCGATGGCGGGTTCATCACGCTCAATACCTGAGGCTGGCGATCGATCGGGAGGTCGCCGATCCGCGCTACCTCGGGAGGGCATAGGCGACGATTTTCGTGCTGAGCCTCGCGCTCATGCCCGGCCTGCCGCCGGCGGCGACCACGACGAACTGCCGGCCGCTGCGCGGCGACGCATAGGACATCGGCGTTGCCATGCCCGACCCGGGCAGATCCGCCTGCCAGAGCTGTTCCCCGGTTGCGGTATCGAAAGCACGGAACATGCTGTCGACGGCGAAGCCGGTGAAGACAAGCCCGCCCCGCGTCGTCACCGAACCGCCACTGCCGGGTACGCCCATCGTCACCGACAGACGGGAGCGTATCCCGAATGGGCCACTGTCCCGGCCGGTTCCCAATGGCCTGCTCCAGATGGCCTGGCCCGTTTTCAGGTCCACGGCAGTGATGAGTCCCCATGGTGGATTGACGCACGGGATGCCCAGCGGCGACACGAATGGCTTGACCGTCGCCGCATACGGCGTGTTTTCCATTGGCGCCTGTGGGCTACCCTGTCCGGTACTGCCATCGAAACGGCGGAAGCCCCTCGCGGTTGCCTCGGCGCGCGGCATCAGTTCGATACGGGTCGGCATCCGCATCCAGTTGACGATCATGACGTTCTGGTCGATATCGACCGATATGCTGCCCCAGTTGATGCCCCCGCCGTAGCCCGGATCCAGGATGATGGAGCGCCCCGGCGTCGGCGGCGTGAGCGTTCCCTCATAGCGCGCCCGCTTGAACATGATGCGGCACATCATCTGGTCTACAGGGGTCAGCCCCCACATGTTCGACTCGCGCAGCATGGCGCCACGGAACGACGGCATCGCGGTCGAGAAGGGCTGGGTGGGCGACAATCGTTCGCCCGGGGCGATTCCCCCCTGTGGTACCGGAAGCTCGCTGACGGTCTTTAACGGCGCGCCTGTCAGACGGTCCAGGACGAAAATTTCGCCCCGCTTCGTTGGCTGGATCAGTGCGCGCCGCACGCCGCCGGGCGTGGGCAGGTTGACCAACGTTGGCTGGGATGGGACGTCGTAGTCCCAGATGTCGTGGTGCACGGTCTGGAAACGCCAGCGCAGCGCGCCCGTCTCCGCGTCGAGTGCGATCACCGAGCTGGCGAGGTCATCGTCGAACGGCCGTCGTTGGGCGCCATAGAAATCGGGTGTGGCATTACCGGTCGGAAGATATACCAGCCCAAGCTCCTCGTCTGCACTGATGGGCGCCCAGCTGTTCGGCGTCGAGCGCGTGTAGGTTTCGCCAGGAGGCGGGGCGCCGCGGCGGTCCGGCCGTCCCGCATCGAACGCCCACGCCAGGCGGCCAGTGACCAGGTCATAGGCGCGAATGACGCCAGAGGGCTCGCCCCAGTATTGCCCGTCCATGATTGCGCCGCCGAAGACAGCATTTCCACGGACGATCTGCGGCGCAGAGCTGACGTAATGGTACCCGGTCGGAACGTCGCCCATGCCCTCCAGCAGCGGTACGCGGCCGTTCTCGCCAAAGCCAGGACAGGGGCGGCCGGTCGACGCGTCAAGAGCGAACAGTTCGGGTGTCTGGTTTGTCGCGATAATACGCTCGGCACACATGCCGGTCGCATTCGTAACGCGAAAGTAGGAGACACCACGGCAAGGCTTGCCTGACGGCGCGACGCCCGTGTTCAGGTCGTAGCGCCAGCGTTCCTTGCCCGTCTCGGCATCGAGTGACAGGACCATGTTGTGGCCATTGCAGACGAAAAGCGCATCGCCGATATTGATGGGCGTAACCTGCAGGCTGGCGCGTGGGCCGGGCGACGGGGGGCCGACGTCGGCTTCCCACGCTACTTCCAGCTTGCGTACGTTGGCTGGCGTGATCTGGGCCAGCGGACTGAAACGCGAGCCCCCTGCGTCATTGCCATAATGTGGCCAGTCCTTGCGGTCCGCGCCGGCCGAAACACCGGAACGTGCCGCTACGGCCGGTGCCTTGCCGCGCGCCCATAACGGATCGATTGCTTGCGCCGGCCCCAAGGCACGGGTCCCCGCACCGCAGAGTATTGCCGCTGCAAGGGCGAACGCGACGTGTCGAAGGCGGAGGCGTCTTGGCGCCGCCGTACGCAGCGCGCGCTTTGGTCCGCGCTGGAGAAGGAATGGCGCCCCAATGACCGACAATGCGCCGAGCCGGGCGATCAAACCCCATGCTTCGAATCCGACCTCGTAGATCGACCAGGCGAGGGTGGCCAACAGGAACACACCGTAAACCCTGGCGGATCGTGGATCGTGGCGCCATGCGAGCAGGCCGCTGAGTGACATTGCCGCGCCGGCGGCCAGGTAGTACAAGGAGCCCCCCTCGCCAGCCAGCATGGTGCCGCCGGCCAGGAGGACAAGGCCAATGGCTGTCAGCACAGCGGCATGGGCACGTCCAAGCCAGGTATTCATCATCCATTCCTTGTGTGTTGGCGAATTGCCCGATCAACCTGGCCACAGTACTGCTTCAGATACCTGCGTCCGCCGCAACTGCCAAAATACGCACCCACATCATTCGTCATCGCCCACCACGCGCAGTGAACGAACGTCGCGCATGGGCGACTGGCCAAAGAACCGGCTGTACTCGCGGTTGAACTGGCTGGCGCTTTCGTAGCCGACCTCGAAGGCCGCATGCGCGGCGTCGAGGCCGTCCACGAGCATGCGCCGCCGCGCTTCCTGCAGGCGTAACTGTTTCTGGTATTGAAGCGGGCTCATGGACGTCAGCGCACGAAAATGGTGGTGAAGTGTCGACACGCCCATGCAGGCGACCTTGGCGAGCATGTCCACGCGCAGTGGTTTGGTGTAGTTGTCCCTGATCCACTCGACTGCCTTGGCCGTTCGCTGGCTGTTCTCCCCGATCGTCGCGATCGAGCGTAGACGTTGCCCTGCTGCGCCTTGCAGGATCCGATAGATGATTTCACGCTTGATCAGCCCGCCCATGTAATCGATGTCCTGCGGAGCATGGTGGAGATCCAGCAGCCGGCCGAACGCATCGAGGAATTCGGCAGTCGTCTCCGCGGTGGTCATCGCGGGTTTGCCCGAGCGGGCCAGCCCCGCCTTGTCCGGCTCGCGGCCGAGCAGTTCGCGAACCATTGCAATGTCCAGTTTCAGCCGCATGCACAGGTAAGGAACCTCCCGGCTGGCCTCGACGACCTGGCTTGTCACGGGCAGATCCAGTGAGGTCAGCAGAAACCGCGAAGGGTCGTAGTCGAAACTCGTCCGACCCAGGGTAACGCGCTTTCTTCCCTGTACGACCAGGGCCACGCTGGGTTCATAGGTCGCTGACTCGGGAAGCGTCGGCGCGCAATAGCGATACAGCGTCACGCCGGGAATCGACGTCTGCAGGCTCGCCTCGGTGCCGATCAAGGCGCCCACGCTGCTGACCAGCTGCGTTCGCAAGTCTTCGCGGCGATCCGGCACGGACAGGGAAAACGGCAAAGCGGTAGGGGAAGTTTGATGCACGGTAGGGGTCTCCATTTCCGGCCCAAGGATAAGGCGAGACGGGACGGATGCCAACGGATTTGCGGCTTGCTCAGAGAATCAGGCAATGAGCCGACAGAATGAGGATACCGCTTCAATCGTGCTGGCCGCAAGCTTGTCGAATCCGCTGAAGCGCAACGCAATCTTGTCAAAGGAAAGCACATGAACATCGCACCCGACATGCGAAGCTGGCTCGTGGCAGCCATGATCGCCATGTTCGCCACGGCAGTTGTCCACGCACAGGAGGCGCCCGCAGCCAGGCCGCGGGCGTTCTACATCTCGGAATTCGTGGTGACCGACCGCGAGGGCATGAAGCCCTACAGCGCGCAGGTCGAGTCGACCTTCCTGCCGTTTGGCGGACGATACATCGTGCGCGGAGGAAGCATCGACACGCTCGAGGGCGATGGCCCGAAAGGCGGCATGGTCGTCATCGAATTCGATAGCAGGGAGCGCGCCCAGGCATGGTATGACTCCGCCGCTTACCGGAAGATCATGCCCTTCCGTCATCGGTCGGCCACCTCGCGTGTGTACATCGTCGAGGGGGCAGTGATTCCGCCCAACCACTAGGCAACGCAGCCTGGCGCAGGCATCGGCGCCTCTTTGCCGAAGGATACGAAGCGCCGAGAGCCTGCGCGCACGGCTCACCTGAGCAATTGCAATTGATTGGAGATTTACGCATGAATAGTCCAGATAGTCTTGAATTGTCGCGACGGGAATTCCTGCTGGCCGGTTCGGCCGCCGCGGCAGCCAGTGTCATGCCGCTCGGCGCCGCCGCACCGAATGCTGCTGCCGGGCAGGGCGCCGTGGCAAAGCTCACGCTCGAGGTGAATGGCCGTACCCATGAGCTCCAGGCGGACACGCGCACGACCCTGCTCGACGCCCTGCGCGAACACCTGCGCTTGACGGGCACGAAAAAAGGATGCGACCAGGGCCAGTGCGGTGCGTGCACTGTTCTCGTGAATGGACGCCGCATCAATGCCTGCCTGACGCTGGCCATCATGCACGAGGGCGACAGCATTACCACCATTGAAGGCCTGGGCACGCCCGAACGCATGCATGCCATGCAGGCGGCCTTCGTCAAGCACGACGGCTACCAGTGCGGCTATTGCACACCAGGACAAATCTGCTCGGCGGTGGCGGTACTCGGCGAGATCAAGGCCGGCATCCCAAGCCACGTCAGCGAGAATCTTGCGGCCCAGCCGATGCCGAGTGCCAGCGAGCTCCGCGAACGCATGAGCGGGAACATCTGCCGTTGCGGTGCCTATTCGAACATCATCGATGCGATCACGGAAGTAGCCGGTGCGAGCGGCATGAGAGGCATGCCATGAAAGCCTTTACCTATGAACGCGCGCAGTCCCCGGCGCAGGCCGCAGCGGCCATCGAGCGCAACCCCGACGCGAAATTCATTGCAGGCGGCACGAACCTGCTCGACCTGATGAAACTCGAGATCGAGACGCCAGCCCATCTGGTGGACGTGAATGTTCTGGGCCTGGACAAGATCGAGCAGACTCCGGAGGGCGGCTTACGGATCGGCGCACTGGTGCGCAATACCGATCTCGCCGCGGACCAGCAGGTGCGCCGCGATTACAGCCTGCTGTCGCGCGCCTTGCTTGCCGGCGCGTCCGGTCAACTGCGCAACAAGGCGACGACGGCCGGCAACCTGCTGCAGCGTACACGCTGCCCCTACTTCTACGACACGAACCAGCCGTGCAACAAGCGCCGGCCTGGCAGTGGTTGCGGCGCCATAGGCGGTTTCAGTCGCCTGCATGCGGTCATCGGCACCAGCGACGCGTGCATTGCGACGCATCCCGGCGACATGTCCGTGGCGATGCGGGCCCTGGACGCCACCGTCGAGACGGTAACGGCCGATGGCGCGACACGCAGGATTCCGATTGCAGACTTCTACCGCCTGCCGGGCGATACACCGCAGCGGGAAACCACGCTCCAGCGTGGCGAGCTGGTTACCGCAGTCACCTTGCCCCCTCCGATCGGCGGCACGCACATTTATCACAAGGTGCGCGACCGCGCTTCGTACGCCTTCGCACTGATCTCGGTCGGCGTCATCGTGCAGTCCGACGGCAGTGGACGCGTGGCCCTGGGAGGCGTGGCCCACACGCCGTGGCGGGTCGAGGAAGCCGAACGCGAGATGGCGCGAGGCGCCAAAGCCGTGACGGCGCGCCTGCTCAGGGGCGCCAGGACGACGCACGAGAACGCATTCAAGCTGACGCTGGTCGAGCGCACGCTCGGTTCGGTGCTCGCGCAAGCACGGAGCATGAAGTCATGAGATTCGACACCCCTGCCACCACCAACCCGATCGACCAGCTCAAGGTCGTCGGCCGACCGACCGACCGCGTCGAGGGGCCGCTCAAGACCACCGGTACCGCTGCCTACGCCTACGAGCAGAACGCCGCGGCGCCGGGCGCGGCGTACGGATACATCGTCGGTGCCGCCATCGCCAAGGGGCGTATCGAGGCGATCGATACAAGGCCTGCCAGCCGGGCTCCGGGCGTGCTTGCCGTAGTCACCGCCGGGAATGCGGGCAAGCTCGACAAGGGCGAGTTCTATGCGGCGCGCGCGCTCGCCGGACCGGAGGTCGATCATTACCACCAGGCGGTGGCGATCGTCGTGGCGCAGACCTTCGAGCAGGCCCGCGCCGCCGCGCAGCTGGTGCGCGTGCGCTATGCCCGGACCAAGGGCGCGTTCGATCTGGCTGCAGCGAAGGAGGGCGCTCCGCTGTCGAAGGTGGCGCCGTTCGCGCCGCCGCCTGAAACCAGGGCCGGCGATTTCGAAGGCGCCTACGCCAGGGCAGCCGTGCAACTCGATGCGAGTTTCACGACGCCGGACCAATCGCACGCGATGATGGAGCCGCACGCGACCATCGCGGCATGGGACGGTGGCAAGCTCACGCTCTGGACGGCCATCCAGCAGGTCAACTGGGGCGTTCGCGACATTGCAAGGACACTCGGCATCGCCAGGGAGGATGTCCGGATTGTCTCGCCGTATATCGGCGGCGGATTCGGCGGCAAGGGAACGATCCTGTCGGATGCGGTACTGGCGGCCGTGGCGGCCCGCAAGGTGGGACGGCCCGTCAAGGTGGCCCTGCAGCGCGCGCTCATGTTCAACAACGTGACGCACCGCCCGGCCACGATCCAGCGGCTTCGTATCGGGGCCGACAGCAATGGCCGGATCACGGCAATCGGGCACGAGAGCTGGTCGGGTAATCTTGCCGGCGGCAGGCCGGAGGCAGCCACCGCAGCGACCCGCCTGCTGTATGCCGGTCCGAACCGGATGACGCGGCTGCGGCTGGCGCACCTCGACCTACCGGAAGGCAGCGCAATGCGCGCACCCGGGGAAGCGCCAGGCATGATGGCGCTCGAGATTGCCATGGACGAAATGGCCGAGAAGCTCGGCATGGATCCGGTCGCGTTTCGCGTGCTCAACGATACCCAGGTGGATCCCGAGGATCCCAGGCGCCCGTTTTCGAAGCGCCAGGTGGTCGAATGCCTGCAGACTGGGGCAAGGCGTTTCGGCTGGAGCGAACGCCCGGCACGTCCCGGCAGCCGGCGCGATGGCCGCTGGCTGGTCGGCATGGGCGTGGCCGCAGCGATCCGCGGCGCACCCGTGATGAAGTCTGCTGCCCGCGTTCGTCTCGACAATCGCGGCATCGTGACCGTCGAGACCGACATGACCGATATCGGCACGGGTACCTACACCATCATCGCCCAGACCGCCGCGGAAATGCTGGGTATCGGCGTGGACAGGGTGACCGTAAAGCTGGGTGACTCACGCTTCCCCGAGTCCGCCGGCTCGGGCGGGCAATGGGGGGCAGCTTCCTCGACGGCCGGCGTCTATGCCGCCTGCGTGAAGCTGCGCGAGGCCGTGGCGCGGCAACTCGACATGGATCCGGCAAGTGCCGAATTCGCCGATGGCATGGTGCGCGCAGGGAGCCGCACAGTGCCGCTGACACATGCTTCGCGATGGCGCGATCTGGAGGCCGAGGATGTCATGGAATTCGGCGATCTCACCAGGCGTTATGCGGTACAGACCTTCGGCGCCCATTTCGTTGAAGTCGGGGTCCATGCGGCCACTGGAGAGATCCGCGTGCGGCGCATGCTCGCCGTTTGTGCGGCGGGCCGCATCCTGAACCCCAAGGCGGCACGCAGCCAGGTCATCGGCGGCATGACCATGGGCGTGGGTGCGGCATTGATGGAGGAGCTCGTCGTCGACAAGCGCGCCGGCTTCTTCGTCAATCACGATCTCGCCGGCTATGAAGTCCCGGTCCACGCCGATATCCCGCACCAGGAGGTCATTTTCCTCGATGAGGTCGATCCGGCCGGGTCACCGCTGAAAGCCAAGGGAGTAGGGGAACTCGGCATCAGCGGCGTCGCTGCCGCGGTCGCGAACGCGGTCTATAACGCGACGGGGGTACGTGTGCACGATTACCCCATCACTTTGGACAAGTTCCTCGACCGCTTGCCAGACGTCGTTTGAGAAAGCAGTCGATTCGGAACGTCATTAACGTATCGGCTCGGCACGCGTTGCCGGGCCAGAGGCTTGAAAGGATAGGCATGAAGATGATTGCCGCTGCAGTAATGTCACTCACGCTGGGTGCGTCGGCGCTTGCTCAAACCGGTGCTGCGGGAACGGCATCCGCCGGCACTGCGCCTGGCAATGCGAACGGCAACCCGGCCCAGATGGTCATCGCCCGCGCGGGTAGCCAGGCGTCGACCAAAGGACCCGCGCAGAACTTCACGGGCAGCGTGCGCGTCGATCCACTGTTCGGCGTGCGCGCCCCGTCCACCGTGTCGGGCGGTGCGGTAACCTTCGAACCGGCTGCACGTTCGGCCTGGCATACGCACCCGATGGGACAGGTACTGATCGTGACTGCGGGCGCGGGTCGCATACAGCAGTGGGGCGGTGTCGTAGAGCAGATTCGTCCGGGAGACGTCATCTGGACGCCGCCGGGCGTCAAGCACTGGCATGGCGCCGCGCCAGCGACCGCACTGACACACATTGCCATCCAGGAGAGCGCCAATGGCAAGAATGTCGAATGGATGGAGAAAGTCAGCGATGAACAATATGGGAAATAAGCGCGCGCGTTCGACGTGGGCAAGGGCCGCTGGCGTCGCGCTATGCGGCTTGTCGATATTTGCGTTCCTGGGCGATGCCGCCGCACAGGCGTCCAGGCCGGCCAGCAGTTCCTCATTCTCATCAAAGGATATTCAAATGGTTGCTCCCCCACTCGACAACTACACCCAAGGCCTGCTGCTCGGCGAGGTCTGGGCGCGTCCTGACTTGTCACAACGAGACCGGAGCATTGTCACGCTCGCTGTGCTGATCGCCAGGAACCAGCCTTCGGAGTTGCCGTTTTACCTGAACCGGGCGCTCGACAACGGTGTCAAGCCTGAGGAGATCTCGGAAATCATCACGCACCTCGCATTCTATTCGGGCTGGCCGAACGCCATGGCGGCCGTCAGCGCTACCAGGCCTGTCTTTGAGGAACGCAAGATCACCGGCAAACAGTTACCCTCGGCGAAAGTGCAACTGCTGCCGCTTGATAAAGAGACGGACGACAAGCGTGCGAAGTCGGTCGATGAAAATTTCGGCAAGGTAGCGCCGGGCGTGGTCCAGTACACGACCGATGCCTTGTTCCGTGACCTCTGGCTGCGCCCCGGCCTGGCGCCACGCGACCGGAGCATGGTTACCGTGAGCGCGCTTGTCGCTTCTGGCCAGGTGGCGCAGATCACGTACCACCTGAACCGGGCAATGGATAGCAGTCTTACCGAAAGGCAGGCCTCCGAGATGCTTACCCAGCTGGCCTTCTACGCAGGCTGGCCGAATGTGTTTTCTGCCATGCCGGTCTTCAAGGACGTATTTGCGAAGCGCACCGTGGGCGCGGCGGATAAGTGAAGAGAGGCGACATGTCAACGAGCGCTGTACCTGTGCAGCGACGAAGCATCGTTCATCACGGGCACCGATTATCCGATCGATGGCGGGTTCATCACGCTCAATACCTGAGGCCCCGGGATTGACTGAAAAGCATCGCCAGCGGTAAGATCGCCGATCCAGCCAGCCTTCAGCAACAGCGCCAGCCGACAATCGCCTTCCTGGCCCCGTACCGCTGAAAGATCCGCATGCAGTCAATCCTCCCGCCGCGCCGGCGTTTCGCCGCGATGCTCGCGGCACTCGCCGCACAGGGCGCTTTCGCCCAGCAGGCACCGGAATCCGAACCTGAAACCGTCGTCGTCTCGGCCACGCGCTCGCACCTGACCGCCGACGATGCGCCGCAAACGGTGCTCGTCATCGGCAAGGAAGACATCGCGCGGCAGCTGGCGATTTCCGGCAATTCCTCCGACGTGCTGGCCAGCCTGCTGCCATCGTTCGCGCCCAGCCGCGGCAAGATGACGGGCAGCGCCGAAACGCTGCGCGGGCGCACGCCGCTGATCCTGGTCGACGGCGTACCCCAGTCGAACCCGCTGCGGCCGACCGGGCGCGAAGCGCACACCATCGACTACGCGCTGGTCGATCGCATCGAGGTGATCCAGGGCGCCAACGCCGTCAATGGCCTGGGCGCCACCGGCGGCACCATCAACATCGTCACGCGCCGGCCCGGCCGGGGCACGCTGAGCCAGTCCGTCGACGTGCAGGCCACCTTGCCGACGTCCGATATCGGCGCCGACACCGCGAACTACAAGGCGGCCTACCGGCTGGAAGGGCGCGGCGAAGCGTTCGACTACCTGTTCGCGCTCAGCTACGAAGACCAGGGCCTGCACCTGGACGGGCGGGGCCGGCCGCTCGGCACCGACAATACCCAGGGCGACCTGATGGATTCGCGTGCCTACGACGTGCTGGCCAAGCTGGGCTACGACATCGATGCGGACCAGCGCCTGCAGCTGTCCGTCAACCGCTACCGGCTGAAATCGAAGGCCGGCTACCTGGCGGTGGCGGGCGACCGTGCGCGCGGCATTCCAACGCTGTCGGTGGAGGGAGAGCCGCCGGGCACGCCGCCGTGGAACGATGTCTGGACCACGGCGCTGACCTACCGGCATAGCGACCTGGCGGGCATGGAGTTGTCGGCGATGGTGTTCAACCAGGAGTTCGAAGGCCTGTTCGGTGCCGATAACTCGGCAACCTTCCAGGATCCGCTGATCGCGCCGGCCGGCACGCTGTACGACCAGTCGCGCATCACGGCGTCGAAGTACGGCAGCAAGGTGGGGCTGACGAAGGCCGGCCTGCTCGATGGCCGGCTGAAGCTGACCGGCGGTGTCGACACGCTGTACGACGAGGGCGAGCAGGACCTGTACGGCACCGGGCGCACCTACGTGCCGCCGTCGACCTTCCGCAACGTCTCGCTGTTCCTGCAGGGCGAGGCGCAGGTCACGGATACGCTGGCACTGCACGCGGGCGTGCGCCGGGAACGCTCCGACGTGCGCATCGACAGCTATACGACGCTGGCCTCGTTCCGCCGCGTGGCCGTCGAGGGCGGCAAGCTCGATTTCAACGAAACGCTGAGGAACGCGGGCCTGGTGTTCAAGCCGCTGCGCCAGGTCAGCCTGTTCTCCAGTTATTCGGAAGGCTTCGGCATGCCCGACATCGGCCGCGTGCTCCGCTCGATCAATACGCCGGGCGTCGGCGTGGCGCGCATGCGCGACCTGCAGCCGATCCTGACCCGCAGCGCGGAAGCCGGGGTGCGGGTACGCGAAGGCGCGTGGGACCTGGACGCCAGCTGGTTCCGTTCCCGTTCGGACCTGGGCGCCCGGGTCGCCACCGTCAACGGCGCGTTCGTGATGGCGCGCGAAAAAACCCGCATCGACGGCTTCGACGCCGCCGCGGCCTACCGTTTCGGCAAGGCGCACCGGGCGCGGATCGCCTATGCGCGCACCAACGGCCGCTACGACAGCAACGCCGACGGCACGCTCGACGCCAGGCTCGATGGTCTGAACGTGGCGCCGGACCGGGTGATCGCCAGCTGGACGGCGGACTGGAACGGCCGGCTGTCGTCGTTCGTGCAGGCGCAGCACGCGTTCAGCGCGACCTTCGACGATCCGGCCATGAAATTCAACGGCTACACGCTGCTCGACGCCAGCGCGAACTGGAAGCTCCCGAAGGGCGAGTTGCGCTTCGCCGTGGCCAACGTGTTCGACCGGATGTACATCACCTACTTCTCGCAAAGCGCGCTGGTCGAGCCGAAGCGCTACTTCGCCGGGCGGGGCCGCACGGTGAGCCTCGGGTATGCGCTCCGTTTCTGACGGCCCGCTTGCCGTGGCGCGCATTGCGCTGCGGGCCGTCGCCATCGTCGGCGGCGGCTACGCCTGTACCGCCGTGGCCGTGACGCTGGGCGCGGCGCTGCTGGCCAGGGCCGGCATGGTGCGGTCCGAGGCGGTGGTGCTGATGGCGATGCTGGGCTTTCCGCTCTACCTCGGCCTGCTGCTCTGGGGCTTTTCGTTGCGGCGGGTGAGCACCTGGTGGCTGGTGCCCGGTGCCGCTGCCGCGACGTTCGCACTGTTGCGCATCACCCTCGGCTGACCATGGAGACGACGTTCCGCAAGTCGATGGCGCCACTGCATACCTGGGCCGGCGTGCTGCTCGGCGCGGTGCTGTTCGCCGTGCTCTGGACCGGCACGCTGATCCTGTTCCGCGGCGAGATCGACCAGTGGATGATGCCGCAAACGCGCCTTGCCGCCGCGCCGGCACCCTTGTCGCTGGACCGCGCGGCCCGGCTGGTACTGCCCCTGGTGCCGGCCGGCGCCACGCAATGGCGCATCGACCTGCCGACCGCCCGTACGCCGGTGGCGGTGTTCAGCTACCGGCTGCCCGATGGCGAGGAATATACCCGGCTGTTCGACCCGGTGCGCTACCGGCTGTTGCCGCAGCCGGGTACGGACGGCGCCTCCGGCTTCCTGGTGCCGCTGCATTACAGCCTGCACCTGGCATGGGCCGACACCGGCAAGTGGCTGGTAGGCCTGGCCGGCATGGCGATGCTGGTGCTGCTGGTCTCGGGTGTCGTGATCCACGCCAGGCTGGTTGCGCAGCTGTTCACGTTCCGCCCGCGCAAGGGGCTGCCGCGCAGCGCGCTGGACCTGCACAACCTCTCGGGCGTGCTGCTGCTGCCGTTCCATTTCATGCTGGCCCTGTCCGGGCTGGCGATCTTCATCACGGTGTTCTTCCCGCAGGCGCACGTGGCCACCTACGGCGCCAAGCCGAAGGCCAAGGCCGCGTTCATGGCCGAGGCCTACGGGCGGCATGCCGGCAGGAAGACCGGCGAGCCGGGCACGCTGGCTTCGCTGGACGCGATGCGGCGCGAGGCCGAACGGCTGTGGGGTGGCGAACAGCCATACTTCGTGCGCGCCTGGCAGCCGGGCGATGCGGCCGGGGTCATCGAGTTCCGCCGCTCGTATGCGCGCGAGGTGACGATGAACCTGGACCAGCTGTACTTCGACGCCGCCACCGGCCGCGTGGTGCGCCGTTTCGAAGCCGGCCCGGTAATGACGGCGCAGCGCGTGCTGTCCGGCGTGCATTTCGCCCGCTTCGAGCATGGCACGCTGCGCGCCCTTTACTTCGCCGGCGGCCTGGGAGGATGCGTGCTGGTCGCCACCGGCTTCCTGTTCTGGCTGGAGTCGCGCCGCAAGGGGCACGCGCGCCATGGCCTGGGCGGCGTGCGGCTGGTGGAGATGCTGGCGGTCGGCGGGATGACGGGGCTCGTGCTCTCCACGCTGGCTTACCTGGTCGCGAACCGGCTGCTGCCGGCGGATGCCGGTTTGCCGGAGTGGGACCGTGCCGCGCTGGAGCGTGCCACGTTCTACGCTACCTGGTCGATCGCCTTCCTGCATGCCTGGCTGCGGCGCACCGCCGCCTGGCGCGAACAGTTGCTGGGCATCGCGGCACTGGCGCTGGTGGCCATGCTGCTGAACTGGCTGACGACGGGCGAGCACCTGTTGCAGACGCTGGCGAACGGCCGGCACGCGGTCGCCGGTGTCGACCTTGCGCTGCTGGCGTTTGGCGGCGCCGCATGGCATGCGGCGCGCCGCATCGGTGCTGGCCGAGGCAGTGGCACCGATGGCAGCAAGAGTACTGGCGGCAGCGACGGTACGGCGGGCACGAACGGTGCCCGTGATACCAGCCGTGCGCGGGCCGGGGAGGGGACCGGTGCCTGAACTGCTGGCGACTCTCGCAGCCTTCGCCATGTGCGCGCTGGGCTGCGCCGTGCTGGCCCTGTCGCAGCGCGAGCACTGGCACGCGACGGGCAAGCTGCCGCCGTATCCCGGCCCGCGCGCGTTGCGCAGGCTGCGCACGGCCGCCTCGCTCCTCCTGGCCGGCGCGCTGGCTCCTTGTGTTGCCGCACATGGCGCCGGCTTCGGCACGCTGCTGTGGGCGCTCCTGGTGTCCGCTGGCGGGATATCCGTGGCGTTCGTGCTGGCGTGGCGGCCGCGCTGGCTGGCGCCGCTGGCGATTTTGGCGGCGACCCTGTTTGCCTAGACAGGCTGCCGCCTGGCGCGCTGCTTGTGCTGTGCAGTGGATGCCGCAACCGGCCCGGTTGCCGGTCCGTTAAGGGTCCTTTAAAGCCTTGCTCCCATAATGCCTATTGTTGTAATGAGAATTATTCGCATTTAATATGGTATTTGGCGTTCGAGCCAGGCTTCAGAAAAGGATCACAGATGCATGCAACCGCCGACAACTTCGACCAGCTGCTACAGGAACATGCCGCATTGTTGCGGACCCATGGCGAGGTACAGGCGCGCTGCTCGGAATTGATCCGGGCGCAGGCGCTGGAAATCGCCCGGCTCGATGCGCAGGCGATGCGGCTCCGCGCCGAACTGGTCAAGCGGGACACCGCGCTGGCATGGGCGAAGGATGACCAGGCCGCGCTGGAACACGCCATCCCCGGCTTGCCGAAGCGCGCGGCGCTGGCCCGGCACGTCGAAGCGCTGCAGGCGCGCGTGCGCGAGCTGTCGGACGAACTGCAGCAGCGCGACGTACGGCAGGCATTCGCGCCCGTACTGGCCTCGCACGCCGACGACCTGGCCGGCCTCGAAGAAGACCTGGCCGCCGCCGACCTGGTGATTTGCCAGACCGGGTGCATGAGCCACGGCGCCTACTGGCGCGTGCAGGACCATTGCAAGCGCACCGGCAAGGCCTGCGTGCTGGTGGAGAATGCCGATGCGCTGCACATCGTGCGCATCCAGCGCAGCGGCGAGGGGGAGGGCGCCGCGCTGGTGGCGTCGCAGCAGGGTTGATGGCGGTGGATCAGCGCCGCTGCCGGCGGAGGGAAGCGCCGAGCAGCGCCAGACCGCCCAGCATCATCGCCCAAGTGTGCGGTTCCGGTACCACCGCCACCGGATAGCTTTCCAGCAGGGTGGCATCGTTGAACCGCATTCGCAGCGTCTGCGACGAATCGACGACGCCGCCGCAGCACACGTTCGCGTCGAGCATGGAACCCACATAGAAGGTCTGGCCGGGATCGAGCACGGTCGAGATCGAAATCGTCAGCGTGCCGGTGTCATACAGGAACTGCTGGTCGCGGGCGAAGATATCGGGCAGCGTCGCGCACCCCCATCTGGGTACCGTGGCAATCATCGGGCACTGGCTGTTGCTTGCCGCGTTCTGGTCGTAGTCGAACACGTAGCCGCCTGTGTCGAACAGGCTGACCGCCACCATCGAATGGTTTTGCGTGCCGCCGCCGGCATCTTCCGAAAACTGCGAATCGAGCGTGACCGTCAGCGTCAGCGCAAACGGCGTGGAACCCGTGTACCGATAGCCTTGCACCGCCCAGATGGTCGCGTCGACCATCGACGAGCCACCATGCGGGCCGCCGGACTGGTAGGCGGGAGCGCTCGATGCATACGCCTTCAGCACCGGCAAATAGGAGCCCGCGTCGGCTTCCGCCAGCGTCCATGACGATCCGCGCGCATCGGCGATGCTGGAACCGGCACCCGTCGGGGAGTAGGTATTGGTGCCGGTATGCCAGTTGTCGTAGGAGGCGCATTCCGTTTGCGCGGCATCGTACGCACAATCCGCTGTGAAAGTGAAGGTGTCTGCGGCGAAGCTGGACTGGGTGGGCACGGCACTGGCGGTGCTGGCAGCCATCCAGGTCAACATGGTCGTGGCAAGAAGTGGAATCCGCATGATTGGTTTCCCATGAATGTTGAGGTGTGGTTACAGCAGAGGCCGATTCTAGCAGCGCCGCCGTCACTCCTTATATGCACGCGAATATGCACATGACAAAAAAACATGGGCGCCGCAACGCTATCACCGTGCAAGCAACCCATGGTCCTGATCCCACGCAAGGTCGTGCCAGGGAAAAAGTATCTGTAGTAAGCTCCCCGCTTCACACAACGGATACGACATGCAGGACCAGACCCCCACATTCGAAGAGGTTGCAGCGGCCGCGGGCGCCCTGCACAACGATGGCAATCCAGTGACGGTCGAGGCGGTTCGCGACGCCCTCGGCAGCGGTTCGCCATCGGTCATCCACAAGCATCTTGCCGCCTGGCGTGCCGACAACGTGCCGCCACCGGAGCCGCCCAAGGCGGAGATTCCCGAACCCCTGGCCGCCGCGCTGGCCGATTGGGCCCGGCAGTTCGCCGAGCAGTCCGGTGCCGGCAACCGCGACCGGCTGGCGCAGGCCGAGAGCGACCTGGAAGCGCTGGCCCGCTCGGGCGAAATGCTCGAGGCCGAGCGCGACGATCTGCTGTCGCAGCTGTCCACGGCGAATGCGCTGGCGGCCGAGCGTGCCGAGCAGATCGAGCGGCTGACGATCGAATTGCGCGATGCCCGCGAAGTGGCCACCAATGCGCTGGTCGGCAAGGCCAAGGACCAGCTGGCGATCGATGGCAAGGACCGCCAGCTGGCGGACCTGCGTGCGCAACTGGAGCGCAGCGTCGCGTCCGCCGCGTCGGATTCGGACGCCCGGCTGACCGCGGAGATGGAACTCGTCGGTGCCGTGACGGCGCGCGACAATTACGCCTCCGAGCTGAAGGCGTTGCGCGCGCAGCTGGAATCGCTGAACGCGGACCGCACGGCCCTGCGGGCCGAGGTGGATGGCTTGCGGACCCGCCGGGCGTAAATTGCCGGCAGGGGCTTGCGGAGGGGCAGGCGGTTTGCTATAGTTCTGTCCCTCGCAGCAACGTGCCTACACGAAAGTGACAATGGCAAATTGATGTGGGATAAAAAGAGAGGTTGACGAGCTGCACGAAACACCGCATAATCTCATCTCTCTGCTGCTGACAAACACAACGATTTGTCGCCGGGTCGAACGAAAGTTCAACGAGATCCGCAGCGTGCCTTCAAGGGCAGAATTCTTTAACAATCAACAGTCGATAAGTGTGGGCGTTTGATGTGATGTGCCCAGGACTTCGGTCCTGAAGCTCAAAATATATAGCATCAAACGCTTACACAAGAAATAAACGTGATCATCTTCGGATGATTCGTCAGTATTCTTGAGTAAGTGACCCCGACAGAAATGTCGGACAACAGAGATTAAACTGAAGAGTTTGATCCTGGCTCAGATTGAACGCTGGCGGCATGCTTTACACATGCAAGTCGAACGGCAGCGCGGGCTTCGGCCTGGCGGCGAGTGGCGAACGGGTGAGTAATATATCGGAACGTGCCCAAGAGTGGGGGATAACGTAGCGAAAGTTACGCTAATACCGCATACGATCCAAGGATGAAAGCAGGGGACCGCAAGGCCTTGTGCTCCTGGAGCGGCCGATATCTGATTAGCTAGTTGGTGAGGTAAAGGCTCACCAAGGCGACGATCAGTAGCTGGTCTGAGAGGACGACCAGCCACACTGGAACTGAGACACGGTCCAGACTCCTACGGGAGGCAGCAGTGGGGAATTTTGGACAATGGGGGCAACCCTGATCCAGCAATGCCGCGTGAGTGAAGAAGGCCTTCGGGTTGTAAAGCTCTTTTGTCAGGGAAGAAAAGGGTACGGCTAATATCCGTGCCTCATGACGGTACCTGAAGAATAAGCACCGGCTAACTACGTGCCAGCAGCCGCGGTAATACGTAGGGTGCAAGCGTTAATCGGAATTACTGGGCGTAAAGCGTGCGCAGGCGGTTTTGTAAGTCTGTCGTGAAATCCCCGGGCTTAACCTGGGAATGGCGATGGAGACTGCAAGGCTAGAGTTTGGCAGAGGGGGGTAGAATTCCACGTGTAGCAGTGAAATGCGTAGAGATGTGGAGGAACACCGATGGCGAAGGCAGCCCCCTGGGTCAAGACTGACGCTCATGCACGAAAGCGTGGGGAGCAAACAGGATTAGATACCCTGGTAGTCCACGCCCTAAACGATGTCTACTAGTTGTTGGGTCTTAATTGACTTAGTAACGCAGCTAACGCGTGAAGTAGACCGCCTGGGGAGTACGGTCGCAAGATTAAAACTCAAAGGAATTGACGGGGACCCGCACAAGCGGTGGATGATGTGGATTAATTCGATGCAACGCGAAAAACCTTACCTACCCTTGACATGTCAGGAATCCTGGAGAGATCTGGGAGTGCCCGAAAGGGAACCTGAACACAGGTGCTGCATGGCTGTCGTCAGCTCGTGTCGTGAGATGTTGGGTTAAGTCCCGCAACGAGCGCAACCCTTGTCATTAGTTGCTACGAAAGGGCACTCTAATGAGACTGCCGGTGACAAACCGGAGGAAGGTGGGGATGACGTCAAGTCCTCATGGCCCTTATGGGTAGGGCTTCACACGTCATACAATGGTACATACAGAGGGCCGCCAACCCGCGAGGGGGAGCTAATCCCAGAAAGTGTATCGTAGTCCGGATTGTAGTCTGCAACTCGACTGCATGAAGTTGGAATCGCTAGTAATCGCGGATCAGCATGTCGCGGTGAATACGTTCCCGGGTCTTGTACACACCGCCCGTCACACCATGGGAGCGGGTTTTACCAGAAGTAGGTAGCTTAACCGCAAGGAGGGCGCTTACCACGGTAGGATTCGTGACTGGGGTGAAGTCGTAACAAGGTAGCCGTATCGGAAGGTGCGGCTGGATCACCTCCTTTCTAGAGTCGGCACTGATCGCAAGATCGTGCATCAAACGCTCACACTTATCGGCTGTTGTTAGAGAAACAGTAGAAGCGCGCGGGTCTGTAGCTCAGCTGGTTAGAGCACCGTGTTGATAACGCGGGGGTCGTTGGTTCGAGCCCAACCAGACCCACCACGAACACGGGGGATTAGCTCAGCTGGGAGAGCACCTGCTTTGCAAGCAGGGGGTCGTCGGTTCGATCCCGTCATCCTCCACCATCGCTTCTGTTAAGAAATCAAATCTAAGCCCTGCGGTTTAAATTTGATCTTTTAGAGATCACTGCTGTTTCGCTCTTTAACAATCTGGAAGAAGTAAAGTTTTATTAAGCGTATTCAGCAATGAATACACTTAGGGTAGTGTTCCGAAAGGAACGCATACAAAAACTCATCAAACACAGTAGTAAATGCTTGCGCTATAGCCGTCAAGGTTATAGGGACAAGTGAATAAGTGCACATGGTGGATGCCTTGGCGATTACAGGCGATGAAGGACGTAGAAGTCTGCGATAAGCTTCGGGGAGCTGACAAACGAGCATTGATCCGAAGATTTCCGAATGGGGAAACCCGGCCTTATAGGTCATCACTCACTGAATACATAGGTGTGTGAAGCGAACGCGGCGAACTGAAACATCTAAGTAGCTGCAGGAAAAGAAATCAACCGAGATTCCCAAAGTAGTGGCGAGCGAAATGGGAAGAGCCTGCATATGATAGTCGGACTGGTAGTGGAAGCCTCTGGAAATAGGCGCCATAGTGGGTGATAGCCCCGTACGCGAAATCAGACCGGTGGTACTAAGTATGCGACAAGTAGGGCGGGACACGAGAAATCCTGTCTGAATATGGGGGGACCATCCTCCAAGGCTAAATACTCGTAATCGACCGATAGTGAACCAGTACCGTGAGGGAAAGGCGAAAAGAACCCCGGGAGGGGAGTGAAATAGATCCTGAAACCGTGTGCATACAAACAGTCGGAGCGGACTTGTTCCGTGACGGCGTACCTTTTGTATAATGGGTCAGCGACTTACATTCAGTAGCGAGGTTAACCGAATAGGGGAGCCGCAGAGAAATCGAGTCCGAACAGGGCGTTAGTTGCTGGGTGTAGACCCGAAACCAAGTGATCTATCCATGGCCAGGTTGAAGGTGCGGTAACACGCACTGGAGGACCGAACCCACTAATGTTGAAAAATTAGGGGATGAGCTGTGGATAGGGGTGAAAGGCTAAACAAACTTGGAAATAGCTGGTTCTCTCCGAAAACTATTTAGGTAGTGCCTCAAGTATCACCATCGGGGGTAGAGCACTGTTATGGCTAGGGGGTCATCGCGACTTACCAAACCATTGCAAACTCCGAATACCGATGAGTGCGAGCTTGGGAGACAGACATCGGGTGCTAACGTCCGGTGTCAAGAGGGAAACAACCCAGACCGCCAGCTAAGGTCCCAAAGATTGGCTAAGTGGAAAACGAAGTGGGAAGGCTAAAACAGTCAGGATGTTGGCTTAGAAGCAGCCATCATTTAAAGAAAGCGTAATAGCTCACTGATCGAGTCGTCCTGCGCGGAAGATGTAACGGGGCTAAGCCAGTCACCGAAGCTGCGGATATGTACTTGTACATATGGTAGGAGAGCGTTCTGTAAGCCTGCGAAGGTGTCTTGTAAAGGATGCTGGAGGTATCAGAAGTGCGAATGCTGACATGAGTAGCGATAATGCGGGTGAAAAGCCCGCACGCCGTAAGCCCAAGGTTTCCTGTTCAACGTTCATCGGAGCAGGGTGAGTCGGCCCCTAAGGCGAGGCAGAGATGCGTAGCTGATGGGAAGCAGGTTAATATTCCTGCACCGTCGTATGATGCGATGGGGGGACGGATCGCGGAAGGTTGTCTGACTGTTGGAATAGTCAGTTTCTGGTTCATAGAAGGTGCTTAGGCAAATCCGGGCACATAATTCAAGGGACTGGGACGAGCGCCCATGTGGCGCGAAGCAATCGGAAGTGGTTCCAAGAAAAGCCTCTAAGCTTCAGTCATACGAGACCGTACCGCAAACCGACACAGGTGGGCGAGATGAGTATTCTAAGGCGCTTGAGAGAACTCGGGAGAAGGAACTCGGCAAATTGGTACCGTAACTTCGGGAAAAGGTACGCCCCAGTAGCTTGACTGCTTTACTGCAGAAGGGTGACAGGGTTGCAATAAAATGGTGGCTGCGACTGTTTAATAAAAACACAGCACTCTGCAAACACGAAAGTGGACGTATAGGGTGTGACGCCTGCCCGGTGCTGGAAGATTAAATGATGGGGTGCAAGCTCTTGATTGAAGTCCCAGTAAACGGCGGCCGTAACTATAACGGTCCTAAGGTAGCGAAATTCCTTGTCGGGTAAGTTCCGACCTGCACGAATGGCGTAACGATGGCCACACTGTCTCCTCCCGAGACTCAGCGAAGTTGAAGTGTTTGTGATGATGCAATCTACCCGCGGCTAGACGGAAAGACCCCATGAACCTTTACTGTAGCTTTGCATTGGACTTTGAACCAATCTGTGTAGGATAGGTGGGAGGCTTTGAAGCGGGGACGCCAGTTCTCGTGGAGCCAACCTTGAAATACCACCCTGGTTTGTTTGAGGTTCTAACCTTGGTCCGTTATCCGGATCGGGGACAGTGCATGGTAGGCAGTTTGACTGGGGCGGTCTCCTCCTAAAGTGTAACGGAGGAGTTCGAAGGTACGCTAGGTACGGTCGGACATCGTGCTAATAGTGCAATGGCATAAGCGTGCTTAACTGCGAGACCGACAAGTCGAGCAGGTACGAAAGTAGGACATAGTGATCCGGTGGTTCTGTATGGAAGGGCCATCGCTCAACGGATAAAAGGTACTCTGGGGATAACAGGCTGATTCCTCCCAAGAGTTCATATCGACGGGGGAGTTTGGCACCTCGATGTCGGCTCATCACATCCTGGGGCTGTAGCCGGTCCCAAGGGTATGGCTGTTCGCCATTTAAAGTGGTACGTGAGCTGGGTTTAAAACGTCGTGAGACAGTTTGGTCCCTATCTGCCGTGGGCGTTGGAAATTTGAAGGGGGCTGCTCCTAGTACGAGAGGACCGGAGTGGACGAACCTCTGGTGTACCGGTTGTCACGCCAGTGGCATTGCCGGGTAGCTAAGTTCGGAAGAGATAACCGCTGAAAGCATCTAAGCGGGAAACTTGCCTTGAGATGAGATTTCCCGGAGCCTTGAGCTCCTTGAAGGGTCGTTCGAGACCAGGACGTTGATAGGTCAGGTGTGGAAGTGCAGTAATGCATTAAGCTAACTGATACTAATTGCCCGTACGGCTTGTCCCTATAACCTTGACGGTTATGAATCAATCATGATTCCTCGCATTTACTCTTTGATGAGAGTTACCCTCGCTTTACTTCTTCCGGATTGAGCAGTGACGTTGCCCCACAGGGGACGGCACTGCGTACAAGTCATGCCTGATGACCATAGCAAGTCGGTCCCACCCCTTCCCATCCCGAACAGGACCGTGAAACGACTTTGCGCCGATGATAGTGCTGCAACCAGTGTGAAAGTAGGTTATCGTCAGGCTGTTATACCGAGAAAAGCCCACCAGTGATCTGGTGGGCTTTTTTCATTTGTGCTTATGGATTGCAGCATGCTGTCGGGCTCCGCTTCAAGCTGTCGAATGCGCCGATTGCTCCGCCGGGCACTGCCCGACGTCGCTACTGCAACCAGTGTGAAAGTAGGTTACCGTCAGGCTGTTACATAGAAAAACCCCGCTAGCGTGTGCTGGCGGGGTTTTTTGCTTTTGACCATTCAAATTGTTACCGAAAAAACCGGGGACAGGCTCCGATTTCGTCGAAAAAACCGGGGACAGGCTCCGATTTCGCCGCGAAACCTGTAACGAAACCGGTGACAGGCTCCGATTTCGCCGCGAAACCTTTATCGAAGCCGGGGACAGGCTCCGGTTTCGAGAACCTTTCGAACATAATTGGAGCCTGTCATAATCGGAGCCTGTCACCGGTTTTCAGGAAGCTTCCGAAAGGAATCGGAGCCTGTCACCGGTTTAATGTTCTTCGGGGACAGGCTCCGATTCCGTCGCGAAACCTGTAGCGAAACCGGGCACTGCCCGACCTCGCCTCACGACCACGATGCCTGCTTCAATGCCGCCACCATCGCCAGTCGGTCACGTAGTTGGTCTACGGCCCGCGCCCGCCGCGGCGCGAGTTCGCGTCCGTGCGGAACACGATCGGCTGGACCTGCTGCTGCCGCGTCGCTTCCTGTTCCCGTTGGGCCTGCATGACGATGGCATGCACGTCGGCGTGTCGCGGCGACCGAGAGCATACCGGGTCGGCATTTGCGGCGTCCCCGGTCAGTGCGTAGGCCTGGCAGTGGCAGCCACCGAAATCCTTGTCTTTCTCGGGGCAAGCGCGGCAGGGTGACTTCATCCAGGCATCGCCGCGGTAGCGATTGAAGGCGCCGCTGGCGTACCAGATGTCCTTCAGGCTGTATTCACGAACGTTGGGAAAAGCGATGCCCGGCAGCGAGCGGGCGGCGTGGCAGGGCAGGGCGGTGCCGTCCGGGGCAATGCCGAGGAAGACGGAACCCCAGCCGTTCATGCATGCCTTGGGGCGCTCCTCGAAATAGTCGGGCACCACGAACAGGATCCGCACCTTGTTGCCGATCCGGGAGCGATAGTCGTTGACCACGACCTCGGCACGCCGCAGTTGCTCGCGCGTGGGCATCAACTGTGCCCGGTTGACCAGGCCCCAGCCGTAATACTGCGTGTTTGCCAGTTCCAGGTAGTCGACGCCCATCTCCAGGGCCATGTCGATGATGCGGTCGACATGGTCGAGGTTGAAGCGGTGCAGCACGACATTGAGCACCATCGGATAGTCATACTGCTTGATCAGCCTGGCTACCCGTGCTTTCAGGTCGAAGGTCCGGGTGCTGGACAGGAAATCGTTGATTTCCCGGGTCGAGTCCTGGAACGACAGCTGGATATGGTCCAGCCCGAGTTCCTTCATGCGGGCCAGGCGCGTTTCGGTCAGGCCGATGCCGGAGGTGATCAGGTTGGTGTAGAACCCGAGCCGGCGGCCTTCGCCGACCAGTTGTTCGAGGTCGTCGCGCACCAGTGGCTCGCCGCCCGAAAACCCTAGCTGCGCGGCACCGAGCTGGCGTGCCTGGCGCATCACGTCGAACCATTGCTCGGTGGAGAGTTCCGCGCGGTCCCTGGCGTAATCGACAGGGTTGTAACAGAAGGCGCAGTGGAGGGGGCAGCGATAGGTCAGCTCCGCCAGCAGCCAGAGTGGCGCCGCGATGGCCTGGCGGGGTTCGGGGGCGTTCATGGCCGCGGGCTCAGGCCAGCCAGCCACGTGCGCAGGCGGTGCGCAGGAATTCATCGACATCGGCCCCCAGGCCGCTGGCCTTGAACGCCTGTTCCAGCTCGTCGACGATGGCCGGTACGCTGCGCTGGCCGTCGCAGCGTTTCAGGATCTCGGCCGCGCTCTGGTTGAGCTTCACCATGCCTTCCGGGTACAGCAGGACATACTGGCCTTGCGCTTCCTCCCACTGCATGCGGAACAGGCGGGAAAGAAGCGGCTTGTCGGGAATCGTCGTCATCGTGGCACCTGAGGTCAAGGGTAGGCTTTTTCGATCGCATCGAGCATGGACCACAGGATGTCGAGCTTGAACTGCAGGATCTCGAGCGCACGCTCCTGCTGGGCGCGCGTCGTGAAATGATCGAGCGTGACCTGCAGGCCGTGCTCGACGTCGCGTTCGGCCAGCGAAATACGGCCGCGGAAATACTGCAGGCCCGCCTGGTCGATCCAGCCATAGTGGGCAGGCCAGTTGGCCAGGCGGTCCTTGTGGATCTGCGGTGCGAACATTTCCGTCAGTGACGAGCAGACCGCCTCCTGCCAGGGCGCCTGGCGCGCGAAATTGACATAGGCATCGACAGCGAAACGGACACCGGGCACCACGTGGCGTTGCGACCATAACACCCCGTCTTCGAGGCCGACCGCTGCCCCGAGCCGCAGCCAGGCCTCGATGCCCCCATCGTTGCCGTCCCAGCCGTCATGGTCGAGGATGCGGCGCACCCATTTGCGGCGAGTTTCCCGATCGGGGCAGTTGGCGATGATCGCGGCGTCCTTTTGCGGGATGTTGACCTGGTAATAAAATCGGTTGGCAACCCAGCCGCGGATCTGGTCCTCGCGCAGCAGGCCGCTGTTCATCCTGACGTTGAACGGATGATTGATGTGGTAGCCGGCGCCGCGCGCGCGCAATTGCGCTTCGAACTCGGTGCGGCTCCAGGCCGGTGCGCTCGTCACAGGACGATCTCCATGCCGTCGAAGGCGACTTCGATACCGTGGCGCGCCAGCAGCGCACGCTGCGCCGAGCCGTCGTCCAGGATCGGGTTGGTGTTATTGATATGAATGAGGATCTTGCGCCGTTCCGTCTGGCGCCGTGCATCCCCGTGCGCATCCAGGCTATCCAGGCTATCCAGCACCGCGATCATCCCGGCCTCGCCCGACTGCGGCAAATGGCCCATGTCGGCCGCGCTTTTGCTGGAAAAGCCCAGTTCGATCATCTCGTCGGCGCGCCAGAACGTGCCATCGACCAGCACGCAGTCGGCCTGGCGCATGGCGGCATCGACCTGCGGTTCGATCATGCCCAGCCCCGGCGCGTAGAACAGCGACCTGCCGCTGTCGGTATCCTCGATCAGCAGGCCGATATTGTCGCCGATGCCCGGCTGCGCGCGGTGCGGCGAATACGGCGGCGCCTTGCTGGACAGGGCCAGCGGCGTGAAACGGAGGCCGTCGATGCCCGGCACCTGGACCGCCTGCATTCCGGGGCCGTCGCCGATGGTGTGCAACGGGTGCCAGTGCACGCCGCAGTAGTGCGACAGCACCGGCGCCAGGGGCAGGCTGGTGTTGAGATCGTTCCATACCGATGCGGTGCAGTAGAGTGGCAGCGGCCTTCCCTCGCGCAGCATCAACAGACCGGTGACATGGTCGATCTGCGCATCCATCAGCATCACGGCGGCGATGCCGGAATC
This sequence comes from Pseudoduganella albidiflava, assembly GCF_004322755.1. Taxonomy (NCBI): domain Bacteria; kingdom Pseudomonadati; phylum Pseudomonadota; class Betaproteobacteria; order Burkholderiales; family Oxalobacteraceae; genus Pseudoduganella; species Pseudoduganella albidiflava. The sequence goes on along the minus strand of NZ_CP036401.1, from coordinate 3,989,662 downwards.
GCGCTTTGCCCGCGACGGCTGCAGCGCCGGCTCGCGCGGATCTGCGCCAGGATGTCGGGAGACGCGTTGATCAGCACCCAGTCCTTGCCATCGCCCGAGACCGCGATCGACGATTGGGTACGGGCCGTGGCGGCAAGCGTGCCGCTGCGCACGCCCGCGCAATTGCGGCAGTTGCAGTTCCACTGCGGGAAGCCGCCCCCAGCTGCCGAACCCAATACGATGATTTTCATGGTGTCGTTCAGTGGACGGAAACCTGTGCCCGGCTGACCCTGCGGCACGGTTTCCTGGGCAAGGCCCTAGCGGTTTGCGATATACATCGTGATTTCAAATCCGAAACGCAGGTCGGTAAATTCCGGTTTGCTCCAGGTCATGATAGGTCTCCTCCAGATTGGTGTGATGAGCAGGCCGGTTACGCGGACGGACGGCTCAAGGGCTTACCGCACGGTTCGTGCAGTCACAGGCATAAAGCGATAATCGTGCCAAAGAGCGCGATGCGGGGCGATGCGGGGCGAGGCGGGACCTGGCGCCCAGCGGGCACAGGCGGGAAGCCGATTGCGCCACCGGATGCGGAAGGGCTTTGACGCAGGTGGGCGCAACAGTGTGTCAAAACCGAACAGTGTATTTGCCCCGATGACGCACTGTGCCAGTCGATGGCCGGAAGGTCTGCACTACTGATGTATCGTCGGCCGGTTTGCAGGTGGGGGAGCCCTTCCTGCCGGCTTGTCACAGCAAGGGCAGCTTGACGATCACCTCCAGGCCGTGCGGCTCGACATCTTCCAGCGCCACGCTGCCGCCATGCTGCATGACGATCTCCTGCACGATCGCCAGGCCCAGCCCGCAGCCCAGGCCCTGGTCGGTGGCACGTACGAACCGGTCGAACACGCGCGCATGGTCGGCGCGGGCGATGCCGGGGCCGTTGTCGCTGACGCTGATGCGGGCATGGCCGCCATCGCGCCGCAGGGCCACGGTGATCTCGCTGCCCGAGCCGGCATATTCGATGGCGTTGTCGAGGATGTTGACGAGCGCCTCGGTCAGCAGCATCGGATTGGCCAGCACCTGAAGACCAGCCGGATCGTCCGCCGCGCCCTGGTCGGCGATGCCGAGATCGGCGCCGGCACGCAGCGCCTTCGGCACCATGTCCGCGACCACCTGCTCGACCAGCGCGCTCAGTTCGACGGGCGAGCGCTCCCGCACCATGGCCGCCTCGGGCTCGGCGCGCGCCAGCATCAGCATGCGGGAAATGAGGTGGGCGCTGCGCGTGGCGCTCTGGTGCAGCATGGTCAGGCGCGCCACCAGGGCCTTGTCGTTGGTCGCGCCCAGTGCCAGTTCGGCGTGGCTGATCAGGCCCGCCAGCGGCGTGCGCAACTGGTGGGCGGCATCGGCGATGAAGCGCTTCTGGGCATCGACATTCTGGCGCACCGCGGCCAGCAGGGCGTTCAGCGCGCGCACCAGCGAGCGCAGTTCGCGCGGGGCCGCTTCGGCGCGCAGCGGGGTGAGGTCGTTCGGCGAGCGGCCTTCCACTTCGCGGCGCAGGCGCAGCAGCGGCGCGAGTCCGGCGCCGGTGCCGGCCCAGACGATCACCGTCATCAGCATGATCAATGCCGACAGCGGCAGCAGGGTGTCGAGCAGGATCCGCTTCCAGATGGACTCGCGCGCCGCCACCCCGCGCGCCACCTGTACCAGCATCCATTGCTGGCGGCCATTCACTTCGCCATTCTTCAGGTACAGCGCCGCCACCCGCACCTTGGCCGGGCCCGGCGTGGATCCCGACTCGTCCGGCACCATTTCACCGTCGTAGAAATAGGGATCGTTCGGGCGCGGCCGCATGTGGGCGGGCGGCAGCGGAATGGCATTGTTACCGAGGATGAACCGGCCGGGCGGCGTGCTGACGGTGTACAGGAAGCGGTCGTTCGGGTCGGCTTCCAGGATATTCTGCGCGGCGCGCGGCAGGTCGATCAACAGCCCGTTGCCGATCGGCTTGACCTGGCGTGCCAGCGTGCGCGCGGCCTGCGACAGGGTGGCGTCGGCCGCTTCGTTGACGTAGTTCACCGCCAGGCGATAGGTGGCGGCACCGCCGGCGACCCACAGCACCAGTTGCGGCAGCAGCACCCAGGCCACCAGCTGCGAACGCAGCGACCAGTCGACCGCAGGCCTCGGGCGCCTTGGCCAGGGCATCAGCCGCGCGTGCCTGCCGGGTCGGCTTCCAGCAGGTAGCCCAGGCCGCGGATGGTGCGGATCGCCACGCCGGAACTATCGAGCTTGCGGCGCAGCCGGTAGATGTGGACTTCCGCCGAATTGCCGCTGCCGTCGTCGTTCCACAAGGCGGCGATCTGGTCCTTGCGGACCACCTTGCCCGTGTTGGCGAGCAGCAGGTCGAGCAGGATCGCTTCGCGCGGGCTCAGGTCGACCAGGTCGGAATTGACCATGGCGCGGCGCGTCTCGCGGTCGAAGCGCAGCGCGCCCGCGGTCAGCTCGGCGAAGGGAGCGGCGCCGCTGCCGGCATGGCGCGAGCGGCGCAATACCGCGCGCAGCCGCGCTTCCAGTTCGGAAAAGATGAATGGCTTGGTGATGAAATCGTCCGCGCCGCCGTTCAGGCTGGCCAGCCGCGCATCGAGCTTGTCCAGCGCCGTCAGGATCACCACCGGCAACTCCGGGCGCACCGCGCGCACCTTCTTCAAGACACTCAAGCCGTCGACCATCGGCAGGCCCAGGTCGATGATCGCGATATCGTAGGGCTGGCTGGTCAGCAGGTATTCGGCGACCGGGCCATTCGGCGCATGCTGCACCGCGAATCCGGCCTGTGCCAGCTGGGCGCCCAGGCCGGCTGCGAGAATCTGGTCGTCTTCGGCGAGTAATAGTTGCATGGCGCGATATTAACGGGTTATGGCAGGCGCTTCAACGCCGGCGCATCCCCGCCGCGGCTTTCCCCCGGAGCCCTTTGCGTGATAATGTCCGGCTCTTCCGTTACGAAGGAACCGATCTTGACGCCACCCCGGAATCCGCTTCGTTCATGCACCCGCGCGGCGATCCTGCTCGCCACGCTGGCGTGCGGTGGCGTCCGGACGGCGATGGCCGCCGAGCTCGAGGTCCTGCACTACTGGACCGGTGGCGAATATGCCGGGGCGCTGACGCTGCTGCATGGCCGCATGGCGGAACAGGGCCACGACTGGCGCGATGCCGGTGGCGGCGACGCCCAGGCCGATGCCATCACGCTGCTGCGCAAGCGGATCGCGGCCGGAAATCCGCCGGCCGCCGCGCAAATGATGCCGGTGGATGCCATCGGCCAGTGGGGGCGCCAGGGCGCGCTGGGCGGCATCGACCGGCTGGCCAGGGACGAAGGATGGGACAAGCTGCTGCCGGCAGCGGTCGCCGCCACGCTCAAGTACCGCGGCAGCTATGTCGCGGTGCCGGTCCACGTGCACCGCAATAACTGGCTGTGGATGAATGCCGCCGTGCTGGCGCGTGCGGGGGTGCGCGCGCCCGGCACGTGGCAGGAATTCTTCGCGGCCGCCGAGGCGATCCGGCGCATAGGCGTCGTGCCGCTGGCGCACGGCGGGCAGCCGTGGCAGAACCTGCACCTGCTGGAAACCGTGGTGCTGGGCAGCGCCGGGCCGGCGTTCTATCGCCGGGCGCTGGTGGAGCTCGATCCGGCCGCGCTGGCCAGTCCCGACATGGAGCGCGCCCTGCAGACCTTCCGGCGGCTGAAGCGGTACACCGACATCCGCCGGCCAGAGCGCGACTGGACCACCGCGTCGCAGGAGGTGATCCGCGGCGTGGCAGGGATGCAGCTGATGGGCGAATGGGCCGGTCCAGTGTTCGCGGACGCGCAGGCGGCGGGCCGGCTGGACTATGCCTGCGCCGCCGCGCCGGCCAGTGCGCCAAGCTATATCTTCGCCCTGGACTCTGTCGTGACGTTCAAAGTCGCGGCGGCCAAGGCCCCGGCACAGCGCGATTTTGCCTCGGCCCTGATGTCGCCACCGGTGCAACGGCAGCTGAACCTGGCCAAGGGCGCGTTGCCGGTGCGCCTGGACGCCGACCTGGCGCCGTTCGGGCGCTGTGCGCAGGCATCGGGGGCGGCTTATCGCCTGGCTGCCCGCGGCGGCACGCTGGTGCCCAGCATGGGCGTGGCGGTGGCGCCGGCCGTGGTGGAAGCGCTGCAAGCAATCGTCACCGACTACTGGCGCGACGACCGGATGGCGCCGCGCACGGTCGTGGCGCGCATGATCGCCGCCACCGGACGCAGGCCATGACAGTGCGCGCACGCATGCTGCTGGTGCCGGCCCTGGCGCTGGCCCTGGCCGGCGGGGCCGTCCCTGGCAGCGCGGCGGTGCTGGAAGTGCTCAACCATCTTGAAACAGGCCCCGACCAGCAGGCCGCCCAGGTACTGCAGGCGGCGCTGCAAGCGCGCGGGCACGAGTGGGTCGATTTCGCGGTGGCCAACGGCGCCGAGGGGCTGGCCGCGGCACTGCTGGATTCGCGCGTGCGGCTGCGCAACCCGCCGGCGGTGGCGCAGATCAAGGGCCCCGTCATCGCCGCGATGGCCCGGCGCGGTCTCCTGTTGCCGCTCGACGACGTGGCGCGCGCCGAACGCTGGGACGAGGCGCTGCCCGGCGTGGTGGCCGGCGCCATGAAGCACCAGGGCCGCTATGTCGGCGTGCCGCTCAATATCCACCGCATCAACTGGCTGTGGATCAACCAGCGCATCCTGAAGCAATCGGGCGCGCGGGTGCCGGCCAGCTGGGACGAATTCTTCGCCACGGCCGAGGCCATGAAGCGTGCCGGCCATACCGCGCTGGCCTACGGCGGCCATGCGTGGGAAGAGCAGCTGCTGTTCGAAAGCGTGGCGCTGGGCGTGGGCGGGCCGGTGTTCTACCGGCAGGCGCTGGTGGCGCACGATCCGGCCCAGCTGGCCGGGCCCACCATGGCGCGGGTGCTGCGTACCTTCCGCCGCATCCGTGCCTACACCAGCGCCGGGCAGCCGGCATCGCCGCAGCGGGAGGCCGCCGTGGCGCTGGCCAGTGGCGGCGCCGGCATGCTGCTGATGGGCGACTGGGCCAACCCGCAGCTGTATCCGGAAGCGCGGCGGCTGGGCGACAGCTTCGCCTGCGTGCCGTCGCCGGGATCGGCCGGCAGTTTTTCCTTCGTGGTCGATTCGTTCGCCATGTTCAAGGGGCCCGCCGCGCAGCGCCGCGGCCAGCTCGATCTCGCGGCGCTGGTCATGTCGCCCGCCATCCAGCACGACTTCAACCTGCGCAAGGGATCGATCCCGGCCCGCGCGGGCGTGGCCCTGGATGGCTACGGCCCGTGCGCGCGCCAGGCCGCCGGCGCATTCCAGGCGGCTGCGCGAGACGGCACGCTGGTGCCGGCACTGGCCATGGCGCTGCCACCGGAACTCGAACAGGCCTTCCGCAATGTGCTCAGCGAATTCTGGAACGACGAGCGCATCGCGCCGGAAACCACCATGCGCCGCCTTGTCGCGCTGACGCGCAAGGCGCCGGTGCCGGCAGCCGCATCGCGCCCGGCCAGTGTTCCCTGAACGCGCATCCGGCCCGGTCGGCGGCCGCGGTCACCGGCTTCAGCAAGCGGGCCAGGTCAGCGTCTTCAGCCAGCGCGCTCGTTCAGCGGGCTCACTCATGGGCTCAATCACGGGCTCATTCACGAGCTCAATCAGCGCACGTTCAGCGCGTTCATGCGAAATTCATCTAGCTGAACAGGTAAGCCGCCGCCGCATGGCTGGCGGTCCACTTGTTCCAGCATTTTTCCTCCCGCCACAGCCCAGCGTTGCTATCCAGGCACGCTTGTTTAGTAAGCGCCGCGAAATAAAGCCCCATCCGCCGGGCGCCCTTGACGCTGCAGAGGCCATGATTCATCGTTCCGTTTGAAATCTTTCGTATATCTGCCGTTCAGGTTGATGTCGAAAACAGGAACGGCATGCACGGGCACGCCGTAAAAAAAAACAGACCAGGCGCACCGTCGCTCGGCGCCTGGCCCATCAGGAGGGGACAACATGAATCGAACCAGCAGGACCGCCATTGCCCTGGCGGTAGCCCAGCTCGCGTGGACGGCCGGCGCCGCGCATGCGCAGCAATCCGACGCCAGTGCAGTGGTGGTGGTCACCGGCCAGCGCGCCGCGCTCAATTCGGCGCAAAAGATCAAGCAGGATTCCGACGAGATCGTCGATTCGGTGGTTGCCGACGACATCGGCAAGCTGCCCGACCGCTCGGTCACCGAGGTGCTGCAGCGCGTGGTCGGCGTGAGCATCAACCGCCAGGCTGGCGACAATGAACGCTTCTCGGTGGAAGGCGCCGGCGTGAACATCCGCGGCCTGAACTACGTGCGCTCCGAACTCAATGGCCGCGAGGCCTTCGCCGCCAACGGCGGGCGTTCGCTCAGCTGGGGCGACATTCCGCCCGAACTGATGTCCGGCGTGGACGTCTACAAGAATCCTTCGGCCGAGCAGACCGAAGGCGGCATTTCCGGCCTGGTCAACCTGCGCACCGCGCTGCCGTTCGACTTCAAGGCGCAGCGTGTCGGCGGTTCGCTGGAAGTCACCCATTCGACACTGCGCAAGGGCAAGCCGGACCTGTCGGGCTCCCTGCTGTACTCGAACCGCTGGAAAAGCAGCCTGGGCGAGTGGGGAGTGCTGTTCGACGTGGCCTCGTCGGACAGCTCGACCCGCACCGACACCTTCCAGTTCGAACCATTCTACCCGCGCACCGGTATCGAGCCGGGGCGCACCGTATGGATCCCGAAGGGCGCGCAGTGGCGCACCTACGAGTACGACCGCAAGCGCCAGGGCGCCTACGGTGCCCTGCAATGGCGCATGAAGGACGTGCGCAGCCACCTGACCCTGTTCCAGTCGCGCTACAAGGACAATGCGCTGGAACAGTCGATCTTCTCCTCGGCCGCCCCGTACGACCTGCAGGTGTCCGACGCCACGTACGATGACCGGGGCGCGCTGCTGACCGGCACCATCAGCGACCGGACCAATGGCGGCATCCCGTTCAGCAACGCGGGCGGCTTCAACAAGGGCAACTCGAAAACCACCGACATCGGCTGGAACCTGCAGTGGAAAGTGTCGGAAGACTGGACGCTGTCCAGCGACCTGCAGCGCACCACCTCGAAGGCGGATGCCTTTTCGTCGGCGGTGGGGCTGGGCATGCTGATGCCGAGCCAGCGCCTCGATTACCGCGGCAAGCTGCCGAGCATCATGTTTACCGACGACCAGCGCGCTTTCCTTGCCAACCCCGCGAATTACTACTGGGGCAGTACGATGGAGCACATGCACCGCAATACCGGCGAGCTGAAGGCGTGGAAGGGCGATGCCCGCTATACCTTCGACCATCCGGTGCTGCGCGACCTGCGCTTCGGCGTGCGCCTGACCGACCGCGAGGCGCTGACGGTCAACTCCGATCCCAGCTACAACTGGAAGGGCGTGACGCAGCCGTGGATGGTGGACTGGGACATCGGCAAGCTGGCGTACCTCAGCGATCCGCGCTTCAACGCGCCGACGGTGACGAACAGCTTCCCGAACTTCTTCGGCGGTGACATCAGCGTGCCGGCGGTGGTGTTCCCGGCGCCCAGCGTGGCCGCCGGCTATCCCGACTCGTACCAGCTGCTGCACTCCTATCACATGCTGCTTTGCCAGGAGCAGAGGGTGGTCCTCGGCGGCGGCACCTGCGAGGCGTGGACGCCCGCGCGCTTCGGCGGCGACAACCCGGCCGGCACCAACGACCAGCGCGAGAAGACGCGCGCCTTCTACACCCAGCTGCGCTTCGGCTTCGACAACCTGGCTTACCCGGTCGACGGCAACCTCGGCGTGCGCTATGTGCAGACCCGTTCGCGCTCGCGCGGCTACACCTCGTTCCGGCCCGGCGCGGCGCCACCCCAGGGTGCCCAGGTCACCGGCCTGCCGGTGCCGATCATCCCCGCGTTCGAAGAGCGGCGCGACGTGAAGAACGACTACAACAACGTGCTGCCCACCTTGAACCTGCGCCTGAAGGCCAGCGACAAGCTGCAGTTCCGCGCCGCGTTCGGCACCTCGATGTCGCGCCCGGACTTCGACGACCTGCAGGCCTACACCAGGATGTCGCAGGACGTCGACTCCGTGCTCAACGAAGCTACCGGCGTCACCACTGTGACCGCGGTGCGCCGCACCGGCACCGCGGAAGGCAATCCTTCCCTGAAGCCGATCACCTCGCGCCAGCTGGACCTCACAGCCGAATGGTACTTCGCCAATTCCGGCTCGCTGACGCTGGCCGTGTTCGGCAAGCGCCTGAAGGATGTGATCATCGACCAGACGGTGTCGATCGGCCTGCCGGACGTGCAGGGCAACCTGCAGCAGTTCCTGGTAACGTCACCGGTCAACGGCGCGCGCGGCACCGTGCGCGGCGCCGAGATCGCCTACCAGCAGTACTTCGACGGCCTGCCCGACTGGCTGAAGGGGCTCGGCCTGCAGGCCAACTACACCTATGTCGACAGCCATCGCAAGCTGTACAACCCGGTGCGCAGCGAGTTCTGCTCGGGCAGCGAAGGCGGGGCCGCCAACATCAACCTGAACATGAACGGCTGCGACATCGACGGCCGCACCTTCGGCGACCTGCCACTGGCGCAGATGTCGAAGAACGCCTATAACGTGGCGATCCTGTTCGACCGGGGACCGTGGTCGGCACGCCTGGCCTACAACTGGCGCTCGCGCTACTTCCTCAGCACGAACACCAACGGCACGCGCGGTTCGGACGGCACCGACACCAACCCGGCCAGCCCGGACTTCGGCGAACGCAACGTGGCCTGGGGCCTGCCGCTGTGGGCCGACGACTACGGCCAGCTCGATGGCGGCGTGTCGTACAAGTTCAGCGAGAACTTCAAGATCGACTTCCAGGCGCAGAACCTGAGCGACGCGCGCTATGGACAGACCATGCACCAGGGGATCGGCGACAAGCGCCGCGCCCACTTCGTCTCGGGGCCGCGCTACAGCCTGCGCGCCGGATATTCGTTCTGAACCACCTTACCAACCAGAAGAGCCATGATGAAAGCACTACTGCCACAGCTGATGCTCGGCGCACTGTTCGCCGCCACGTCCTCCCTTGCACCGGAAGCCCATGCCCAGGCCAGCGTCAAGCCCGCAGCGGCCGCGCCGGCCAAGTTCACCGAACTGGCCAAGACCCCGCAGATGGGCTGGAACACCTGGAATACCTTCGCCTGCGACATCGACGAACAGCTGATCCGCGAATCGGCCGACGCGCTGGTCTCGTCCGGCATGCGCGAGGCCGGCTATGTATACGTCAACATCGACGACTGCTGGCACGGCAAGCGCGACGAGAATGGCTTCATCCAGCCCGATCCGCAGCGCTTCCCGTCCGGCATGAAGGCGCTGGCCGACTATGTGCACGCCCGCGGGCTCAAGCTGGGCATCTACTCGGATGCCGGCGCGCACACCTGCGCCGGCAAGCCGGGCAGCCGCGGCCACGAATACCAGGATGCGCTGACCTACGCGCGCTGGGGCATCGACTACCTCAAGTACGACTGGTGCGACACCGAGGGATTGAACTCGAAGGGCGCCTACACCACCATGCGCGACGCCCTGCGCGCCGCGGGCCGGCCAGTCCTGTTCGCCATCTGCGAGTGGGGCGACACCAAGCCGTGGGACTGGGCGGCGGACGTGGGGCACTCGTGGCGCACGACGGGCGATATCTATCCGTGCTGGGACTGCGACTTCAACCGCGGCACCTGGTCGTCGTGGGGCGTGCTGCCGATCCTCGACAAGCAGGCCGGCCTGCGCAAGTTCTCCGGGCCGGGGCGCTGGAACGACATGGACATGATGGAAGTCGGCAAGGGCATGACGGAGGACGAGGACAAGGCGCACTTCTCGATCTGGGCCATGATGAATTCGCCGCTGATCGCCGGGAACGACATCCGCAAGATGTCGGCGGCCACCCGCAAGATCCTCACCAACCGCCGCGTCATCGCCCTCAACCAGGACGAGCGGGGCATCCAGGCGTGGCGCTTCATGAACGACGGCCAGCTGGACATGTATGCCAAGCCGCTGGCCAACGGCGAGTGGGCGCTGATGTTCCTGAACCGCGCCGACAAGGCGCGCAGCTACCGGTTCGACTGGAACGAGCATGAACTGAAGGACGAATTCACCCACAACCAGGTCCACTTCGGCAAGGTGCGGCACAGCTTCACCGAACTGTGGAGCGGCGACACCGGCGATACCGGCAAGCCGTATGCCATGAATGTGCCGGCGCACGGCGTGGTGGTGCTGCACCTGCGGCCGCAAAGCCCCCGTTAAGACCTGGCTCGTACCGTGTCTCCTCTTCGGCGCCCCTCGGGGCGCTATTTTTGAGAAGGCCCGGCCTACTCACCGATCCACTCATCCACGGAGACCGCATGTGGCATTCGTTCAAACGCGCCTTGCTGGCGCTGTCGCTGCTTGCCTGGCTGCTGCCGGCCGGCGCCCAGGCGCCGCGCGAGCGCATCAATCTCGACCGGGACTGGCGCTTCGCCCACGGCCACGCCCATGACGCCCGCCAGGACTTCGGCCATGGCCTGCGGGCGTTCTTCTTCGCCAAGGCGGGCTATGGCGACGGCCCGGCGGCACCCGGCTTCAAGGATGCCGGCTGGCGCAGGGTCGACCTGCCGCACGACTGGGCGGTGGAACTGCCGTTCGATGCGCGCGGCGATACCAACCACGGCTCGAAGGCGATCGGCCGCGCCTTCCCGGAAAACAGCGTGGGCTGGTACCGCAAGACCATCGAGATCCCGGCCAGCGACCGGGGGCGGCGCATCGCGCTGGAGTTCGACGGGGCCTACCGCGACAGCGTGGTATGGGTCAACGGCCACTATCTCGGCAGGGAACCCAGCGGCTACTCGGGCTTCCGCCACGACATCACCGATTACCTCGACTACGGCGGCACCAACACGATCGTGGTGCGGGTCGACGCCACGATGGAGGAGGGCTGGTTCTACGAAGGCGCCGGCATCTACCGGCACGTGTGGCTGACCAAGACCGCGCCGCTGCACGTGCCGCAATGGGGCACGTTCGTGAAGACCACCGTGGCTGGCGGGCGCGCCGCGATCGAGGTGGACCTGAGTGTACGCAACGATGCCCGGCAGGCCGCACGGTTCACGGTCGAACACCGCATCCTCGACCCGGACGGGCGCACGCTGGCGCACACCCGTGCCGCCGGCCTGGCCGCGGGCGGCGCCGCCACGGCCGATTCCCGCCAGCGCCTGATATTGGCCAAGCCGCGCCTGTGGTCACTCGACGATCCGCACCTGTACCTCCTGCGCACCACGCTGTCGCAAAATGGGCGGGTAGTCGACACCTACGACACCCGCTTCGGCGTCCGCACCGTGGCGTTCGACCCTGACCGGGGCTTCATCCTGAACGGCAAGCGCATCAAGCTGCAGGGCACCAATAACCACCAGGACCATGCCGGCGTGGGCGTGGCGCTGCCGGATGGCTTGCAGGATTGGCGCCTGAAACAGCTCAAGTCGTTCGGCGTCAACGCCTACCGCACGGCGCACCATCCGCCCACCCCGGAGCTGCTGGACGCCGCCGACCGTCTCGGCATGCTGGTCATCGACGAGCACCGCATGATGGGGACCTCGCCGGAGATCGTCTCGCAGCTCGAGCGGCTGGTGCGGCGCGACCGCAACCATCCGAGCGTGATCCTGTGGTCGGTCGGGAACGAGGAATGGGCCCTGGAGGGCAAGCCGCTCGGCACCCACCTGGCGCGGGAAATGCACGCCATCGTCAAGCGGCTGGACCCGACCCGGCGCACCTCGGTGGCCACCAGTTCGTCCGGCCGGGGCACCTCGCTGGGCGCCGACGTGATCGGCTTCAACTACGGCGCCCAGCACGATGTCGACGCCTTCCACCGCGCCCATCCCGACAAGCCGGCCACCATGAGCGAAGAGGGCTCCACGCTGACCACGCGCGGCATCTATCTCGACGACCGCGCCAGGGTGCACCTGAATGCGTACGACCGGCAGGGGCGCCCGGGCAACAGCCTCAGCATCGAGGAAGGCTGGCGGCGCGTGCAGGAGCGCGACTGGATGTCCGGCATGTTCATCTGGACCGGCTTCGACTACCGCGGCGAAACCACCCCGTTCGGCTGGCCGGCCATCTCGTCGCAGTTCGGCATGACCGACACCACCGGCGTACTGAAGGACACCGCCTACTACCTGAAGGCGTGGTGGCGGCCGGAGCCGATGGTCCACATCCTGCCGCACTGGAACTGGCCGGGCCGGGAAGGGCAGCCCGTCGACGTGCGCGTGTACAGCAACGGCGACGAGGTCGAACTGCTGCAGGATGGACGCTCGCTGGGCCGCCAGCCGATGCCGCGCGATTCGCACCTGCGCTGGAGCGTGCCGTATGCGCCCGGCCGGCTGGAAGCCGTGGCGTACCGGCGCGGCGTGCGCATTGCCGATACCGTGGTGGCGACCACCGGCACGCCGGCGACCGTGCATCTTTCCGCGGACACGGAGCGGCTTGCGGCGGACGGCCGCGCCATCGCCGTCGTGTGGGTCAATGTCCGGGATCGCGAAGGACGGCTGGTGCCGGCCGCGTCAAACCGCGTGGACTTCGCCGTGAGCGGGCCGCTGCGCATCATCGGCGTCGGCAACGGCGATCCGGGTTCCCATGAGGCCGACCGGCCGGCCGAACGCCACGCATTCATCCCGCTGTCGGGCTGGCGCACGCTGGCGCTGGACGGGGCGGATGCGGCTTCGGCGCCGGCCGCGCCGGATGTCGTTTCCGCGCTGGCGCCCGATGCCGACCTCGCGCGGTGGCGCGATCCGGCGCAATGGCTGCCACCCGAGCGGCAGCCGGCACGTACGCCGTACCTGGTGCTGCGCGGGCAGTTCGACCGTCCCCGCCTGGCCGCCGGCCAGCGCGCCATGTTGTTCGTCGACCAGCTCGAACCGGGCCAGCAGGTGCATGTCAACGGCGTGCCGGTGAAGCCCGGGATCGTCGACGGCAGCCCGGCGGTCTTGCTGGACCCGGCACTGCTGCGCGACCGGAACAGCGTGGCCTACGTGCTGCCCACGCCGCCCGATGGCGTGGCGGGGATGTTCGACCGCTCGGCCGGCACCAGCCGCTGGGGCAGCGTGCGCGTGACCACGCCCGCCGCGCCGTGGCGGCGCAGCCTGTTCAATGGCTGGGCCCAGGTGATCGTGCAGTCGACCGGGGAACCGGGCACCGGGACGCTGACGGCGGCCGCTCCGGGCCTGCCGCCGGCAACGCTGCAGCTGGACGTGCGCTGACTCGGGCGGGGCCGGAATGCAGTGCGAGCCGCGTCATCTCACTCCGGCTTCGCCTGCCCCGGCAACGTCAGCACCATCGAGAAAAACATCTCGTTGGTATCGTTCCACAGCTTGAGGAAAATCCGGTTGCGGCCCTTTTTGAAACGCACCAGCATCCGCCGCTCGGTGCGATTGAATTTGGCATCGTATCCCTGCCGGTTTCGATACACGGAATCGAAGAACCAGCCCTTGTTGCTGTCGTCGCTCTTCCACATGATCCTGTCGTTCAGGTACACCGTGGCGTCGTCGTCCACGCCCAGCCAGACCATCAGCTCGCGTTCCTCGTCCATCAGCACTTCGGTGTAGCCGTAATAGACGGCGTCCTCGACCGGCTCCCGCGGGATCAGCGGATAGGCCATGCCAGGCACGTATTCCCATCGGAGCAGCTGCTGGTCCTTGCCGCGATACACCGCATCGAGCAGCACGGCCTGCTCCGGCGGGTAGACCGGCGTCCCGGCAGTACCGCGATCCCGGCGGCCCGGGAAAGGCCCGATCAGGTACCAGCTGTTGAGGTGGATGCGGTCGGCGTACTGGCCGCCGGCGCCCAGCATGCGGCCTTCGCCCTTGGTGACAGGGCCGGTACCCACCCTGGGAATCTGGCCGCTGCCGTATCTGATCAGGCGGCCGACCGTGCTGCGGTGACGCGGGGCGCGCGTGGCATCCACGCCCTGGCCCAGGAAATCATCGATCCTGTCGGCCGCATGGGTCCCGGCACCCGCCCGATCCGGGCCTGCATGCCCGGACTGGCGATCGTGTCCATTTGCGCCGCTTCGCTCATCGGCTCCGTCCAGTCCCGTTGCAGGGCCGGTGGCGGCGCGTGCTTCGGCATTGCCGGATCCACCTTCGGCGCCAACGGGCAACGGGGCGGTGGGCGCTTCGCCGTGCGGGCCGCTGGCGCTGACCGCCACGCCTTCCTGCTTGCGCCGCAGGTCGTCGGCGCGCCGGGCCAGCAGCTCGCGCGCATGTTCTTCGAGTCCAGCGATTTCATCGGCCGGGTTGCCGGCCTCCGGTGGCGCAGGCGTTGTCGATGGCATTTCCGTATCGACCTCGGCGCGCGCCGCTTCCTTGCTCATCCCGGTCAGGCGCGCCAGTTCCTCGGCCTTGATATCGCGATGGATATCGTCGATGGCTTTCGACAGCACCCGGGCCCGGGCGAGCTGCTCGCGCGGATCGTCCGATACGGGCGGGAGAGCGGTCAAGGCTGCATCGGGTCCAGGCTCGGACCTGGTGGACTGCGCCATGAGCTCCTTGATCTTCTGCAGGTCGTCGACCCGGCGCACGGTGCGCGCGCGGTAGGTGGCCTGTGCGCTGTCGGCGACCTGCGTATCCTGGCGGCGCTGCTCCACCTGATACGCGCCGAACCAGTACAGGGTCCCGCCCAAGGCCGCATGCAGGGCCAGCGATACGGCCACGTAAGTGCGGAACGGCGCCCTGCGAAGCGCGAGCGGGGTATCGCCGAAGTTCATTGGCGGGTACGCATGGAGATCCGGGTGAAACCCTCGAACTGGCACAGGTCGAGCACGTGCACGATGTCCTGGTAGCGCGCGTCCTCGTCGCCGTCGATACGGATCGGGCGCTGCGCGTTCTTCGCCGCTTCGGCCTTCAGCCGGTCGTGCAGCTCCTGTACCCCGACCTTGCTGCCGTCGAGGTAATACTTGCCGCGCTTGTCGACGCCGATCGCCAGCGGGCTCGGGGCCGCGGCCGCGCGCGTCAGGCTCATCTGCGCGGCGGGCAGCACCACCGGCAGCTCCTTCTGCGGTTTCTCCTCCTTCTCCGGGGTCTTGAAGCTGGAGGCGACCATGAAGAACATCAGCAGGAAAAAGATACAGTCGATCAGCGCGACCAGGCCAATTTCCGGCGCTTCGTCCTCGCCCAGGTCAATGCGCATTCAGCACCTGGAGATGTGGCTGGACGGGCACCGGCACGAACCATTCGTTGAGCAGGGCATTGACCTGCTTTTCCAGTGCGAGGCTGAAGAACATCATGCGGTTCTTGAAGAAGTGGTGCATGCCCAGGGCCGGCAGCGCCACCGCCAGGCCGGCGGCCGTATTGACCAGGGCTTTCGAGATGCCGCTGGCCAGCAAGGCCGGATTGCCCATGCCCTCGGAATACGCGATCACGTGAAACGCCTCGATCATGCCGACGACGGTGCCCAGCAAGCCGACGATGGGCGCGACGGTGGCGATGATCGCCAGCGCGTAGAACTTCTGCTGGTGGTGGCGCAGCTCCATCGACGCGATGTCGCCGGCGCCGCCGCTGACGAAGGCGTGCGGCTGGTCGCGGTAGCGCGACATGAAGGCGATAATGCGCGCCAGCGTGCTGTCTTCCTGCTCGAGCAGGTTCGCCAGCGCAGCGTGATTGCGCGCCGCCCACAGGGGCCGGGCCTGCGCCACCAGCCCCGCGGGCAGGATCGCCCTGGCGCGGAAATGCACCAGCCGCTCGGCGGTGACGGCCACGAACAGGATCGACAGGGCGAGCGTCACCAGGATCGCCGCGCCGCCTTCCCGCAGTTGTTCCACCAGGTTGATTTCAGCGGCGCGAGTGCCGGTCGCACAGCACAACAGCGCCAGAAGCAGGACTGACCGATTGAATGTAAGCATTGGATGGGAGATTTCCAGGGATAGCGGTATGCAGCGATTGGCTAGCCACAGGATAGCAGCTTGCCAAGCGGGAAAATCCTCGGATTGTCACAACTGGCCTCGCGTGACGACACCCGCCGCGCCGTGGCCTGCCATCGGCAACGCTGCAGTTGGAAGTGCGCTGACCACGCGGGCGGTGCACGCAGTTTCCAGCCCTCCAGCGTGCACCGCATCTTTGCCAGCTCCTTATAGTGATGCCCTTCTTTTGATGTCATCACAGGAGAAGATCATGTCACAACCATCGCAACAGCAATCGCAACAGCAATCGCAGCAAAAGGCACAGCAGGAGGGGAAACAGGAGGCGCAGCAAGAAGCGCAGCAACAGCGGCCCCCCGGCACCGAGGACCAGATGCGTCCGGCCGCCGACCATGGCGAGGCCACCTATCGCGGCATGGGCAAGCTGCTGGACAAGGCCACCGTGATCACCGGCGGCGACAGCGGCATCGGCCGCGCGGTGGCGATCGCCTTCGCCCGCGAAGGCGCGGACGTGCTGATCTCCTACCTGAACGAAGACGAGGACGCCCGCGAAACGGCCAGGTGGGTCGAGGAGGCGGGCCGCAAGGCCGTGCTGGTGCGCGGCGACCTGGCCGACCCGGCGCACTGCCGCGCCGTCATCGCCAGGGCGGTGGAGGCGTTCGGCCGCATCGACGTGCTGGTCAACAATGCCGCCTTCCAGATGACCCGCGATTCGCTGGACGAGATTCCGGACGAGGAGTGGGACTATACGTTCCAGACCAACATCACCGCCATGTTCCACCTGTGCAAAGCCGCCGTGCCGCACATGCGGCCCGGGTCGTCGATCATCAACACCGCCTCGGTCAATTCGGATACGCCCAAGCCCAAGCTGCTCGCCTATTCCGCCACCAAGGGCGCCATCGTGAACTTCAGCGGCGGGCTGGCGCAACTGCTGGCGGAGAAGGGCATCCGCGTGAATTCCGTCGCCCCCGGCCCGATCTGGACCCCGCTGATCCCGTCCACCATGCCACCGGAACAGGTGGAGAGCTTCGGCCAGCAAGTGCCGCTGAAGCGCCCCGGCCAGCCTGCCGAGCTGGCGCCGACTTATGTGCTGCTGGCATCGAATGACGGCAGCTACATTTCCGGCGCGCGGATTGCCGTTACCGGCGGCGTGCCGGTGATCTGATCCAGCATGCCGAACGCTGGGGGATGCGTGATGCTGCCGGACCGCGCCATGGAACAAAGGTGCGTGGCGGTTTACTACGCGGTTCCTGGCTGCCGACGGGCGTTTCAGGACGGCGCCCGTCCATGCCTGCATGGTGTTTCCGGATTAGCCGTTGTTTCTTTGCACCAAGAGCGGGACTGGCCGCGGACCATTCAAAAGACTTTAGTCCCAGGTGCGCCGGCGTCGATGAAGAACTCCACCCTCACCGTGACTCAAGCGGTGCGGCGCATACCTCGACCGACCACGAGAAGTCGTATATATCTTGCTCGACTATCGCCACATAGCCGTTCTCTGCGCAAAAACGCGCATACCCTTGAGCTTCCATCTCGGAAAGACAGAACTCTATATGCCCGATCGTGGGCGCCTGTTGGCTCGGCCGAGACAGCAATACTGTACCGGCAACGGTCACGGATGGCGACTTTTCACTGCGTCCCCGAAAAATGGTACGGAAACCCTTTAGCAGTCCTGCCAGAAAAAGCATAGCCCGGCGCTGCAGTACGGCAGTCGTTGCAGGGGGAAGTTCAACCGGATTGCTTTGCATAAGTTTCTCCTGAGCAGGATGCATGTAGGAATAGTACTACAAGAAAATTGCATTATGCAAATAATAATTTTGAAGTGGAACAAAATATTTCCAAAATGGGCTGCTGTGTTGTTTATTATGTGTCGACGAAAAGCAAAGCTTGACACAATTTCTCAGTGGAAATATCAAGCGAAGCCAGTAACGGCAAGACAATTAATATGCCGGCATAATCCCGCGCGGATGATTTCTATTCATGCAGTTACTCATCCGTTTTTCGTGAAATGAATACCCTTTAAAGTGTGTCGGGGTGACGCGCTGCCTGGCCTGGCAAGAAGGTCCGATCCCGTGGCGTTTAACCGCGATATAGCGTGGCGAGCCCCGCCCCTTACAATCAGCTGACAGGCGGTGCCCGGGGCGGTGAAAGATTTTCACTTCAGGCGTCAATTCATTTCAACGCCCGGCGGCGGTTTTCACGCCGGGGCCGGCCGTACACTTTCCTCCGACATAACATAAAACCAATCGTCTGGAGGAGCACACCATGCAGGTCTGGAACCAAGTCTATGCACCGCTCGGCAGCCTGGGGCTGTCCGCCCTGGCGGCCGCCGTTCCCATCATCTTCTTCTTCCTGGCCCTGGCGGTCATGCGGATGAAGGGCCACGTAGCGGGCGCCGTCACGCTGGGCCTCGCGCTGCTCGTGGCGGTGTTCGCCTACGGCATGCCGGTGCCGCAGGCGCTGGCGTCGGCCGGCTACGGTTTCGCCTACGGCCTGTGGCCGATCGCGTGGATCATCATCACCGCCGTATTCCTGTACAAGGTGGTCGAGCGCACCGGACAACTGGCGGTCATCCGCGCATCGATCCTGTCGATCACCGACGACCAGCGCCTGCAGATGCTGCTGATCGGCTTTTCGTTCGGCGCGTTCCTGGAAGGGGCTGCCGGTTTCGGCGCGCCGGTGGCGATCACCGCGGCGCTGCTGGTGGGGCTGGGCTTCAACCCGCTGTACGCGGCCGGCATGTGCCTGATCGCCAACACGGCGCCGGTGGCCTTCGGCGCGATGGGCATCCCCATCATCGTGGCGGGGCAGGTGACGGGCATCGACCCGATGCACATCGGCGCCATGGCGGGCCGCCAGCTGCCGCTGCTGTCGCTGTTCGTGCCGTTCTGGCTGGTCTTCATGATGGACGGGCTGCGCGGCGTGAAGGAAGTGTGGCCGGGCGCACTGGTGGCAGGCGGCAGCTTCGCCGTCACGCAATACCTCACCTCCAACTTCATCGGCCCGGAACTGCCGGACATTACGTCGGCACTGGTCAGCCTCGTGTCGCTGACCCTGCTGTTGAAGGTCTGGCAACCGGCCACCGCCAAGAATGCCGCCCGCGGCGTGGTGGCGGCGGGTGGCGCGGCCGCGCTGTCCGGCATCGGTGGTTTCGGCGGCAACGCAGGCGGCGCGCCGCTGGCCGGCCGTACCCGCTCGCCGTACACGCTGGCGCAGACGGTGCGCGCCTGGGCGCCGTTCGGCATCCTGACCGCCATCGTCACGGTGTGGAGCCTGCCGTTCTTCAAGGCGCTGTTCGCCAAGGGTCCGCTGGCCTGGACGGTGATCAAGGTGCACGTGCCGTACCTCGACGGGATGGTCATCAAGACCGCGCCGATCGTCACCGTGCCCAAGGCCTATGAAGCCGTGTACAAGCTCGATATCCTGTCCGCGGTGGGCACGCCGATCCTGATCACCGGCATCATCTCGATGATCCTGCTGGGCATGAAGCCGGCCGACGGCCTGCGCGCCTTCCGGGATACGCTGGTGGAACTGCGCCGGCCCGTGCTGTCGATCGGGCTGGTGCTGGCCTTCGCCTTCGTCGCCAATTATTCCGGCATGTCGTCCACGCTGGCCCTGGTACTGGCCGGCACCGGCGTGGCGTTCCCGTTCTTCTCGCCGTTCCTCGGCTGGCTGGGCGTGTTCCTCACCGGGTCGGACACGTCGTCGAACGCGCTGTTCTGCTCCCTGCAGAGCACCACCGCGCACCAGATCGGCGTGTCCGACACGCTGATGGTGGCCGCCAACACCACCGGCGGCGTGACGGGCAAGATGATCTCGCCGCAGTCTATCGCCGTGGCCTGCGCAGCCACCGGCCTGGTGGGCCGCGAATCGGAACTGTTCCGTTTCACGCTCAAGCACAGCCTGTTCTTCGCCGTCATCGTCGGCATCATGACGGTGCTGCAGGCCTACGTGTTCACGGGGATGATTCCCCATTAGAATGGCTGGTCGGACGCCCAACGCCCGTGCCGGCAAGGACGGGCGTTGCGGCGTTCCTGAAGAACGCACCTATCCCGGACCGCCATGCAAAAACGTTTCCCTCCTGTCCACGCGCTGGTCGCCTTCGAAGCCGCGGCGCGCTCCAGCTCATTTGCGGTGGCCGCCAACCAGCTGTGCATCACCCCTTCCGCGCTGTCGCACCGCATCCGCCTGCTCGAAGAGTTCGTCGGCGACCGCCTGTTCATCCGCGACGGCCGGGCGCCTGCGCTGACACCGTTCGGCCGCAGCTACCTGGAGGTGGTCTGCACCGCGCTGCAGACGCTGACCGATTTCCCCATGCCGGGCCGTGCCTCGCCGGTGCAGCCGCGCATCAAGATCACCGTCCCGCCCACTTTTGCCCGCTACCTGCTGCTGCCGCGCCTGGCCAGCTTCACCAGCGCGCATCCGGAGATCGCGGTCGACGTGTTCCTGTCCGTGCCGCTGTACGACCTGGCCCTGTCGGAATCGGACCTGGAAGTGCGCTTCGGCGCCGGCAAGTATCCCGACCTGGAAACCCTCAAGCTGCTGGAAGAGCCGGCTTTCCCGGTGGCCAGCCCGGCCTACCTGGAGCGGATCGGCGGCATCGCCAGCCCGGCCGAGCTGGCGAAGGCCACTCTGCTGCGCTCCGCGCTGGAACCGTGGAAGTGCTGGTTCGAGGTGGCCGGGCTGGACTGGCCGGAACCCGCCACCGGCGTGCGCATCGACGATCTCGGCCTGCTGCTGGAAGCGGTGCGGCTGGGGCAGGGTGTCGGCCTCACGCGGCAGCACTTCTCCCAGGAGATGATCGCCAGGGGCGAAGTGGTCGAGCTGTTCGACATCCGGCTGGCCTCGCCGCCGCATGCGTATTACGTGGTGTACGAACAGGGCACCAAGCTGCGGCCCGAGGTGCAGCTGTTCGTCGACTGGCTGCTGGCGTCCTACGCCGGCGCTTGAATAATATCGGATGCAGCGGTGAATACTTTTCACCGCGTGCACCGGCGCTCTGCCGCTACACTGGTTCCAGTGAATAAAAGCCAGCAGGAGACGCCACATGAACGCCCCTCATCACGCCAGTGAAATCAACGCCGTGAGCGCGAATGACACCATCGGCACCATCGGCAGCATCGGCAACATCGGCACCATCGGAACCTTCGACGCCAACGGCCAGCTCGCCGCGGAGCGCCAGCGCGGCAGGGTTGCCGCGCTGCGCGCCGCCTTGCACGCCGTACTCCCCCCGCACTGCCTGCTGTTCGACGAGGAAGATACCCGGCCATACGAGTGCGACGGCCTGACCGCCTACCGCCAGTTGCCGCTGGCGGTGGCCCTGCCGGAAAACGAGGCGCAGGTGATCGCCGTGCTGCGCGCCTGCCGCGCATTGGGCGTGCCGATCGTGCCGCGCGGCGCGGGCACCGGCCTGTCCGGCGGCGCGATGCCGGTCGCCGAGGGCATTGTGCTGTCCACCGCAAAGATGAGCCACATCGTCGCCATCGATGCGCAGGCTCGTACGGCCACCGTGCAGCCCGGCGTGCGCAACCTGGCGATTTCCGAAGCGGCCGCCGCCCACGCGCTGTACTACGCGCCCGATCCGTCGTCGCAGATCGCCTGCACCATCGGCGGCAATATCGCCGAGAATTCCGGCGGCGTGCATTGCCTGAAGTACGGCCTCACCCTGCACAACGTGCTGCGCGTGCGCATGGTGACCGCCGATGGCGAGATCGTCGAGCTGGGCGGCTGCGCGCCCGACGCGCCCGGGCTCGACCTGCTGGCCGTGTTCATCGGTTCCGAGGGCATGCTGGGCGTGGTGACGGAAGCCACCGTGAAGCTGGTGCCGAAGCCGCCGCTGGCGCGCGTCATCATGGCCTCGTTCGACAGCGTGGTGCAGGGCGCCGACGCGGTGGCCGAGGTGATCTCGGCCGGCATCATCCCGGCCGGGCTGGAAATGATGGACCGCACCAGCGCGCGCATGGTCGAGCCGTTCGTGCGCGCCGGCTACGACACCGACGCGGCCGCGATCCTGCTGTGCGAATCGGATGGCCTGCCGGAAGAGGTGGAAGAAGAGATCGGCCGCATGAGCGCCGTGCTGGCGCATTCCGGCGCCACCGCCATCGCCGTCTCGCGCGACGAAGCCGAGCGGCTGCGCTTCTGGTCGGGCCGCAAGAACGCGTTTCCCGCCGCCGGCCGCATCTCGCCCGACTACTATTGCATGGATGGCACCATCCCGCGCCGCAAGCTGGCCGAAGTGCTGACGGGGATTGATGCGCTGGCCGCCGAGTACGGGCTGCGCTGCGCCAACGTGTTCCACGCCGGCGACGGCAACCTGCATCCGCTGATCCTGTTCGACGCCAACGCGCCCGGCGAATTCGCCCGCGCTGAAGCCTTCGGCGCAGCGATCCTGGTGCTGTGCGTGGCGGCCGGCGGCACCATCACCGGCGAACATGGGGTAGGCATCGAGAAGCTCGATTCGATGTGCGAGCAATTCACCGTGGCGGAGATCGCCGCGTTCATCGCTGTCAAGGGCGCCTTCGATCCGGCGCGTCAACTCAATCCGGACAAGGCGATCCCCACGCTGGACCGCTGCGCGCAATACGGCCGGCGCAAGGTGGAAGCGGGCCTGTTCCGGTTCGCGCAAGCGCCGCTGGTCCGCCACGCCAAAGGAGAACAGGATGAATGACATGCTCGAGACCTTCCGCGCACGGGTGCTGGACGCCACGCGGGACAGGCTGCCGCTGCGTATCCGCGGCGGCGGCAGCAAGGACTGGTATGGCAGGCCGCCGGAAGGGGCGCTGCTGGAAACGGCGCTGCACCGCGGCATCACCAGCTACGAGCCCACTGAACTGGTCATCACGGCGCGCTGCGGCACCCCGCTGCGCGAGATCGAGGCGGCGCTGGCGGCGCAGGGGCAGATGCTGGCGTTCGAGCCGCCGCACTTCGGCGATGCCGCCACCATCGGCGGGGTCGTGGCGAGCGGGCTGGCCGGGCCGCGCCGCCAGGCCGCCGGCGCGGTGCGCGACTTCGTGCTGGGCGCCACCTTGCTGAACGGGCAGGGCGACGTGCTGCGCTTCGGCGGCCAGGTCATGAAGAACGTGGCGGGCTATGACGTGTCGCGCCTGCTGGCCGGGTCGCTCGGCATGCTGGGCCTGATCCTGGATGTCTCGCTGAAGGTGCTGCCCCGGCCGGCCATGGAAGCAAGCTTGCGCCTCGCGTGCGACGAGGAAGCCGCGCTGCGCCATGTGAATGCCTGGGCCGGCCAGCCCTTGCCCGTGTCGGCGACCGCCTGGCACGCCGGCGAACTGACAGTGCGACTATCCGGCGCGGCCGCCGCGGTCGATGCCGCCGCACGCCGCATCGGTGGCGACGCATTGCCCGCAGCGGCCGCGGAGTCGTTCTGGCACGACGTGCGCGAGCAGCGCCACGGCTTCTTCACCGGCGAACCCGCCACGCCGCTGTGGCGGTTGTCGGTGCCCACCGTGGCGCCCCCGCTGGCGTCCGGCACGGAACAACTGATCGAATGGGGCGGCGGCCAGCGCTGGCTGCGCACGAACGATGCGCCGGATAGCGTCCGCGCGCTGGCGGCGCGGCTCGGCGGCCACGCCACGCTGTACCGCGGCGCGGCCCGGCACGACGTGTTCCATCCGCTGGCGCCCGCCGTCCACGCCATCCACCGCAACCTGAAGAACGCTTTCGACCCGGCCGGCATCTTCAACCCGGGCCGCATGTACGGAGACCTGTGACCATGCAAACCAATCTCGCTCCCCAATACCAGGGCACGCCGGAAGGCCAGGAAGCCGAAGCCATCCTGCGCAGCTGCGTCCATTGCGGCTTCTGCACGGCCACCTGTCCCACCTACCAGTTGCTGGGCGATGAACTCGACGGCCCGCGCGGGCGCATCTACCTGATCAAGCAGGTACTGGAAGGCACGCCCGCCGGGCCGGGCACGCAGCTGCACCTGGACCGCTGCCTCACGTGCCGCAACTGCGAAACCACCTGTCCCTCCGGCGTGGAGTACGGCCGGCTGCTCGATATCGGGCGCGGCATCGTCGAGCAGCAGGTGCCGCGGCCAGCCATGCAGCGCGCCGCCCGCACGCTGCTGCGCGAAGTGCTGCCGCGCGGGTGGATCTTCAAGCCGGCGATGAAGGCCGGGCAGTGGCTGCGGCCGGCGTTGCCCGCCGCGCTGCGTGCCAAGGTGGCGCGGCCGGTATCGCCGGGCCAGTGGCCGAAGTCGCGGCATGCCCGCACGATGCTGCTGCTCGACGGCTGCGTGCAGCCGGCCATGGCGCCGAACATCAATGCCGCCACCGCACGGGTGCTCGATGCCCTCGGCATCGAACTCGCCATCGCGCCGAGAGCCGGCTGCTGCGGCGCGATCCGCTACCACCTGAACGACCAGGCCGGCGGCCTGGACGACATGCGCCGCAATATCGACGCGTGGTGGCCGCTGGTGGAGGCCGGCGCCCAGGCGATCGTGATGACATCGTCCGGCTGCGGCGTCACCGTCAAGGAATACGGTCATTTGCTGCGCCACGATGCCGCGTATGCGGCCAAGGCGGCCCGCATCTCGGCGCTGACCAGGGATGTCAGCGAAGTCCTGTGCGACCTGCAGGCCGAGCTGGTCGACAAGGTCGGCGAGCGCAACGCTGACGGGCCGGGGCAAAAGGTCGCGTTCCATCCGCCCTGCACCCTGCAGCACGGCCAGCAGATCCGCGGCAAGGTGGAAGGCTTGCTGCGCGCCGTGGGTGTCGACGTGCGGCTGTGCGCCGACAGCCACCTGTGCTGCGGCTCGTCCGGCACCTACTCGCTGCTGCAGCCGGAACTGTCCACCCAGCTGCGTGACCGCAAGCTGGCGGCGCTGCACGCCACGGGGGCCGGCGAGATCGTCTCCGCCAACATCGGCTGCCAGAGCCACCTGCAGGGCGGTACCGCCACGCCGGTCGGGCACTGGATCGAGTTGCTGGACCGCTTGCTGCGGCAGCCGCGGCAGGCGCGGCAGGAGCGGAAGCCGGCGGCGCAAGCCGCGGCCTGACATCGCCACGCGAATGACGGAGACCACCATGCAACCCCGCCCGTATCCCGCGACGCCGCCATCCCACGTCTACCTGTTCGGCACCTGCGTCATCGACCTGTTCATGCCTCAGGCCGGCCTCGATGCCGTGCGGCTGCTCGAACGCGAAGGCGTCACGGTGCATTTCCCCCGTGGCCAGAGCTGCTGCGGCCAGCCCGCCTGGAGCAGCGGCAACCCGCAACAGGCGCGCGACGTGGCGCTGGCGCAGATGGCGCTGTTCCCGCATGACTGGCCGATCGTGGTGCCGTCCGGCTCCTGCGCCGGCATGATGCGCCACCACTGGCCCGAACTGTTCGCCGGCGATGCGGACCTTGCCGCGCAGGCGCAGCAGCTGTCGGGACGCATTTATGAACTGAGTGAATTCCTGCTGAACGTGCTGCACGTGCGCTACCCGGCCGCGCGGCTGAACGACGAGGCGGTGGTGCTGCACACCTCGTGCGGCGCACGGCGCGAGATGGGAACGCGGGGGCATGGCGTGGCGCTGGTCGACGGCCTGCCGGGCGTGCGCCGGCTGGAACATGCGCGCGAATCCGAGTGCTGCGGCTTCGGGGGCACGTTCTGCCTGAAGCATCCCGATATTTCCGGCGCGATGGTGGCGGACAAGATCGCCGCGGCCTGCGCCACGGGCGCGCGGCGCGTGGTCTCCGCCGATTGTGGCTGCCTGCTCAACATCGGCCACGCGGCCACGGCGAGGAACGCACCGCTGGAGGTGGAGCACATGGCCAGCTTCCTGTGGCGGCGCGCCAATGGCATCGCGCCCGGCGGGGAGGGCGCATGATGAATCGACACGAATCCCGTCGAAGCCAACCCCATGCACGCGAACCCCATGCACTTGAACCGGATGCCCGCGAGCGCATGCTGGGCCGCCTGCGCGCCGCTGCGCCGGTGCCTTCCGAACACGATGCCTTCGCGCTGGATGAACGCATAGCCGCGCACTATGCGGCTGTTGAGTCGGACCCGGCGCCGGATCAGCTGCCCGATGCGCTGGTGGAGGCGATGGAAGCCGCCATGCGCGCTTCGCGTGCCGACGTGTGGCGTGCCACGGCCGATGAATGGCCGGCGCAGCTCGCCGGAAGGCTGGCGCGGCATCGCGTCAGCCGGCTGCTGCTGGACCCCGCCAGCGCCGAGGGCGCGGCGCTGGCCGCCGCGCTGCCGGCGGACATCGAAGCGCTGCCGTTCCGGGCGCCGCTGGAAGAGTGGAAGGACGAGCTGTTCGCCACGGTCGATGCCGGCTTCACGGTGGCCCGCTCCGGTATCGCCGCCACCGGCACGCTGGTCCTGGCGCCGGATGCGGGCACGCCGCGCACCGTGTCGCTGGTGCCGCCGCTCCATGTCGCGCTGGTATATGCCGATACGCTGCATGCCACGCTGTTCGACGCCGCCCGCGCCGAACGCTGGCGCGACGGCATGCCGGCCAACCTGGTGCTGGCCTCCGGACCGTCGAAAACCTCGGATATCCAGCAGACCCTGGCCTTCGGCGCGCACGGGCCGCGCTGGATGTGGGTGGTGATCGTCACGCCAGGGAGGCAGCCATGAGCACGCAGGCCATGCATTTCGTGGCGCCGCAAGATTTCCATGCGCGCTCCCGCACCGCGCTGGACGATCCCAAGCTGCGCGCCAGCTTCCGCGGCGCGATGGACTTTCTTCAAGCCAGACGCGGCGCCCAGTTCCCCGATGCGCTGGAACTGGAACGCCTGCGCGACCTGGGCGAGGCGATCCGCCGGCATGCGCTGGCCAACCTGCCGGAACTGCTGGTGCGGCTGGAAGAGAAACTGACCGCCGCCGGCGTGCACGTGCACTGGGCGGAAACGGGCGACGAAGCCAATGCGATCATCGCCTGCATCGCCGGGCGGCGCGGCGCGCGCAAGGTCATCAAGGGCAAGTCGATGGCCAGCGAGGAAATCGAACTGAATCATTACCTGGCCGAGCGGGGCGTCGAGTGCATCGAATCGGACATGGGCGAATACATCGTGCAGATGGCCGGCGAGAAGCCGTCGCATATCGTCATGCCGGCGATCCACAAGACGCGCGAGGATATCGGCGCCCTGTTCGAACGGCACATTCCCGGCACGCCGTACAGCACGGACGTCGACACGCTGATCCAGACCGGCCGGCGCGCCTTGCGCACCGCGTTCGCCGAGGCGGACATCGGCCTGTCCGGCGTGAACTTCGCCGCCGCCGATACCGGCACGCTGTGGCTGGTGGAGAACGAGGGCAACGGCCGGCTGTCGACCACGGTGCCGGACGTGCACATCGCCATCATGGGCATGGAAAAGGTGGTGGCGAAGCTGGAGCACATCGTGCCGCTGGCCAGCCTGCTGACGCGCTCCGCCACCGGCCAGCCGATCACCACCTATTTCAACCTGATTTCCGGCCCGCGCCGCGCCGGCGAACGCGATGGCCCCCGTGAAATGCACCTGGTCCTGCTGGACAATGGCCGCACGCAGGCCTACGCGGACGAGCAGCTGCGCGCCACGCTGCAGTGCATCCGCTGCGGCGCATGCATGAACCACTGCCCGGTGTACGGGCGCATCGGCGGCCATGCCTACGGCACCACGTATCCGGGGCCGATCGGCAAGATCATCTCGCCGCACCTGCTGGGGCTGGAGGCGACGGCCGACCTGGCCACCGCGTCCAGCCTGTGCGGCGCCTGCGGGGAAGTCTGCCCCGTGCGCATTCCCATCCCGGCCCTGCTGGTGCGCCTGCGCACCGAAGCGAACCGCGATCCGCGCGAGCGTGTGGCGCATCCGCTGAAGGGGCAGGGCGCGAAGTTCAGCCGTGGCGACAAGCTGGTGTGGCGCTTCTGGAGCGGCGCGTTCTCGCACCCGTCGGTCTATGGACTGTTCCGGAAGGCGGCAACCCGCCTGCGCGCGCTGACGCCCTCCGCGCAGCTGGGCTGGACGCAGCACCGCGCACCGCTGGAGCCGGCGCCGCGCAGCCTGGCCGACATGATGCGGGAACGGAACCAGCCTGAGTGACGCCTGCCGGCGCGGCCTGCAACAGCCGCGCTCGTTCCACCGAAAATCCGTCCTGTCAAAAACACTGGCGGCAAGTTTGATCGCGCCGTCATCGGCCGCCGATACCGCTCCTGCGCAGCTTGCATACGGCATCCCACTGACGATCATGGAGGGCACCGCTTGCCCGCGGCACCAGTCCGCCGTGGCCGTTTATCCACGTCACGGTCCATGAACATTGCGGTCCATGAACATTACGGTCCATGAACATTACGGCCGATGAACGTCATGGTCCATGAACGTCAACCACACCATTCGATGGGGGCGCCATGTCGAGTTTGTCACGCCGGGAATTCCTGGCCGCCGGCGGGGTAGCCGCCGGCCTCGTATTGTTGCAGCCGGGGAGCGTCGCGCAAGGCTGCGGCGCCACGCGGTACAGCCTGGTCACCGAGCAGGGCAGGAAGATGCTCCAGATCTATGCCGACAGCGTGCGCAGGATGGCCGTTCCGCTGCGGTACCCCGAGTCCAGCCCGCTGTCGTGGACGTTCCAGTGGTACACCCACATGGTGCGCGGCGACCGGACCAAGGCAGGCGAACTGGCCCGCATCTTTCCCCTCTTCGGCGGAGCGCTGGCAAACGAGATGTGGAACACCTGCCAGTCGCACCTCGGGCAGCCCGAGCAATACTTCCTGCCCTGGCACCGCATGGTCCTGAACCATTTCGAGCAGATCATCCGCGCGGTATCCGGGGAAGCCTGCTTCACCTTGCCCTACTGGGACTATACGGACCCGGCCCAGCAGGCGCTGCCCGTCGAGTTCCGTCAGAAAAAGCATGGCCGCTGGGGCGCGCTGTATCGCGACGAGCGCTACCCGGAAATCAATGCCGGCACGCCGCTGCCGCTGGGCCGGACCGGGCTGCGGCTCGATCTCGACTGCATGAAGTCGGCGACCTATAACCCCTTGAATGGCGACGCCGGCTTTTGCGCGAACATCGATGCGCTGGTGCATGGCGCCGTCCATCTCGATATCGGCACCCGGCTCGGCATGGCGACCGTGCCGTGGGCCGCCGACGATCCGCTGTTCTGGATCCATCACTGCAGTATCGACAGGATCTGGGCCAGCTGGAACCGCGCCGGCGGCAGGAATCCTGACGACGCGGCGTTCCTGGACAAGACGTTCGTGTTTGCCAACGGAAGCGGGGCGCGGGTCCAGCCCAGGATACGCGACGTGGTATCGCTGCCGGCGCTGGCGTATGACACGTATCTGTCCCGCCCGGCCGGCAGCCTGCCGTTCGCGCCGGCCAGGGGCGATGGCGCGGCACGGGAATGGGAACCGGCCGCACTGGAATCGAACGACAGCGGCGTGGACGGCGCCATTCGCCTCGGCAGCGAGCCCGCGACGATCCCGCTGGCCGCGGTTCCCGGCGGCGATTCCCTGGCCGGGGCACCGCCCTGGATGGGCCCCGGCGCGCAAGCGATCCTGTCCATCGAAGGGCGCACGGCGCGCACCTTCACCCCGACGGGTTTCGACGTCTACGTGCATGGCGGGCGCAATGGCGGCTTACGGCCCGGCAGCCCGGCGCACGTCGGGCAGGTGCACTTCTTCGGCCTGGAAGCCGGATATGGGCACGACGAGGGACATGGAGAGGGTCACGACGGGGGACATGAAGATCGGCACGAAGACCGGCATGGTGAGGAAACGGGGCACGCGCACCCGCCGTCCGGGCCGGAGGGCAGGGATGTCAGTTTCGTCCTGGGTGGTGCTGCCCGCAAGCACCTCGCGGCACTCGATCCGGGCAGCGTGGCGGTCACGTTCGTGCCGGTCGGCGTGCCGGACGGGATACCGGATGCCGCGCTGCGGCGCGTGGCGCTGGTGATCCGGTGAGCGATGCGGAGGGTGCCCGCGTGCCCGAATAGGTGGCTCGATTCCCGGCAACCTTGATCCAGCGTGCTTGGTGATCGTCACCTGCACACCGGTCGGACCGATCTAAGCACGTCGTGATGAAATTCCGAAGAATGTCGCGGTATGGCAATTCTGCAGTGAACGCAAATGAGTTCTAGTCGATCGTGTCCGGGACGGGGTTATGAAAAATGAGCAAGCCGATCTCGTCATCGACTTCAGCAATCTCGGACAGATCGCCAGGAAACAGTGCAATGACGGAAGGATCCATTGGTTCGATGACGCCGCGGCGCACCCACGCGCTGGATTTCATTCTTAGTGCCTGCGTATACGCCCATCGGGCGATAGGTGTGGCCAGCTCGTCGTCGGTCAGGAAGCCGGCGGTTTGCGCTTCTTCGCGCAGGCCTGCGCCGAAACGCTCATTGCGCTCCAGCCAGCGTTCGAGGTGCGCAGGGGCAGCCAGCAAATCCCGCTTGTCGTTGTTGCAGCTCGCATGCGCCAGCACAAAGTTCAGCGCATTGTCGCGGGGATAGCGGGACCAGGGAATGAAATGATCAACGGCGCTGTCGGCGCCGCAGCGCCCGCTGCAGAAGAAGCATTTCCCGTCCTGGATCGTGGAAAGCGGGAGAACAAGGGAGCCGAGGGCGGCACGCCGCGTGCCGAACATGAAGACCTCGAGGTCGGTCGCACGGCCGAGTGCGGGGGCATTGCGTCCATTGCCGCGCACGTGATTGAGCCAGCCGGCACGTACCAGTTGCTGGACGAAGCCCTGGTAGCTGCGCAGATTGCAGGCCACGCCGGAATGCAGGCGAACCGAACCCCCGCCTTTGAATGGCTCGAAAAGGAATGGATTCACGGTTTTATCGACGTTCTGCAGGTATTTCACCGGCATGTCGCGAACGGTCCGGGCAATGAGTGTGATGGTCCGCTGCCACTGCGGGTGCTGCCGCGCGAGCGACCAAGTAGGCGCCACCACGCGAAGCTCGACTAGGTGGCCGACAATCGCCGCCTGCTTGCCCAAGTTCTGCGACAGGATCACGGTTTCGCCGGGTATACCGGTTGCGGTAAAGGGTGCCGACTGGGGCCAGTAATACAGAGCGAACTTCTCGGCGATCTTGCGCAATGGGACGTCAAGCGGTGCGCCCGAGTCGTCACCCAGCTCGACCGAAAGTTCTGCCAATGCCATCAGCAGCGCATACTTATAGGTCGAAGTGAAGTCGCCGTCGTTCAGCAGACGTTGCAGCGAGCGCAGGAACGCGATCTGCTCCTCCGGCGATGGCGGCCGCCCAACACTCATCGGACGCTCCAATAATCGGCCTTGTCGGGAATGATCCAGCGCACACCTCCGCGCGGATCAGTCAGGTCGCCGCGGTAGCGCGGTATTAGGTGAATATGCAGGTGGGGTACTGTCTGGCCCGCTGCAGCGCCATCATTCACGCCGATATTGTAGGCATCGGGATGAAGTTCCTTGTCCAGCTGGCGTTTCTGTTCGTCGAGCAGGACGAATAGTGCGGCACGCTCGTCTGGCTCGAGTTCGAAGAACGAGCCGATGTGGCGGCGGGGGATCACCAGCGTATGGCCGGGCGAAATGGCAAAACCGTCGCGGATCACAAGCCCGTGCCGGCACGACGCGACGATACGTTCAGAAGGCAAGGTGCAGAACGGGCAGGATGATGTCATGGAATTCGCGATTTATGAAGGGAATGGCTGCGTAGCAAGCGGTTCATCCTGGCTTGCCTTCAGCGCAGGTGCGCCTCGATCCACTCGCGCGCCGCCTTGATCACCGGGAAGTCGTTGTGGTGCGTCGCCACGCGGTCCAGCTGCGCGATGGGGACGAGGTGCACGGCCTGGGTTTCCCAGCCCATGGCGGCAGGGGTGCCACCGATACGGCGGGCGATGTAGTAGCGCGTATAGGTCAGCGTGCGGCGGCAGTCGGCAAGGAAGGCGACCAGCTGGACCTGCAGGCCCGCTTCCTCGAAGGTTTCGCGGATCGCCGTGCAATGGAGGGTGGCGCCGGAATCGGTGCGTCCTTTCGGGAAGGTGGCGCTGTAGCCGCCGAAGCGGTTCGACGGGGCGACCAGCCATACGCGCCCGTCGTCCTCCACGATCACCGCGCCGGCCGCGGCAGACATGCCGGCCGGGAGCACGAACGGTGGCTCCTCCAGCAGCGCCCGGTCGGCCAGCGCCGCCCATCCCGCCGGGCTGTCCGGTACCGTGCTCCACGGCGCAAGGGGAATGCCGTTGATGGCATCCGGCAGGGCGCCGCCGGGGATCACCGTGGCGAGGCGGGCGCTTTCCTGCCATGCGGCGAGCGCGGTCGGCGTGGAAGGCATGCGGATGACGACGGGATTGCCGTCGTCATCGGGGCAGGGGTGCAGTTGTGGCATCGGATCGCGCGCTCGGGTAAAAGGTTTGTCCAAGCGTCAGATAGTAGCAAAAACGATTAACTAGCGGAAAATTATGCTGCCGTAAGCGAAAGTTGCCCGGAAAATGGGGACGGACACCAAGGCCGCTCGGATAAGCGTACCCCGAGTGCAAGTTCCGGGGTCAGACCCGGCGGGTCTGACCCCAGCCGTTCGCTGTTGGGGTAAATGCATGCGCTATCCGGTCTCTTGGTGTCGGACACCGTTTTCGCGCGCAGATAGTGTCGGATAGTTAGTGAAACCAGTGTCCGACACCCCGAGGGTGTCCGACACCAGCGTCATCCGCCTTCCCGGCATATATCCGCTTACCGGCCCGCCGCCTGCCCCTTGCCCGTGACCGCCCAGTAGATCCCGCCCATCAGGTGCCCCAGGTATTGCGGATCCCGGTACATCTCGCCGTTGTGCCCCAGTGTGGTGACGAACACGCGGCCCTTTTCCACCTGGTGGTGCCACGCGATGGGATGGTCCTTGCCCATGCCCTGGACGGACTGGCCGGGCCAGATCTTGGTCGGGTCGTAGCTGCTTTCGTCCACGCCCAGCACCGTGTTGATCTTCACGTTGTAGGGATTGGTGGTCACGTAGAACTCGTCGCTCCAGATCCACCGGTCGGGCAGCCCGAAGGTGGCCGGGAAAGCCTTGTCGACGACGGTGACGACACCGGTCTGCAGCATCGGATGGGGCCCCACGCTGCGGCCTACCAGCTTTTCGTACCACACCCACCCGTTCGGCGGCGTGATCGCCGCGCGGTGCACCACGACCGCGTTGCCGCCGCCGCGCATGTAGGCCTCGAAGTTGGCGCGCTGCGCCGGGTTCAGTTCCTCGCCCGGGGTGTTCAGGAACATCACCGCGCCATACAGTTTCAGGTCGCCGTCGAACACGGCGGGCTTGTTGGTGTACGTGAACTCGAACGAATGCAGCTTCGCCAGCCGTTCGAGGCTGTCGCGGGCGATCGGGATGTACTCGTAGTGGTACTTGCCGGGCATCGCCAGCACCAGCAGCTTGAACTGGCTGTCGGCGTGGCTGGCGCCGGCGGCGAGCAGCGTGCAGGCGGCGGCAATGGTCGTCAATACGGATTTCATGAAAAAACCTTCAAGGGTGGATTCGGTATGTAACTCACGGCGCCGGCACGCCTTCCGGCGCCCGGCCGCCACGTGGGACCAGCCAGCCGCCATCGGCCAGCCAGTCGGACAGCCGGTCGGGCCAGTGCTGCAGCGAGATGCGCTCGCCGCGCTGGCCGACGTTGAAGGCGTGGTCGGTATCGGCATACAGGTGCAGCTCGGCGGAGACGCCGGCCGCCACCAGTTGCTGGTACAGCGCGATGGTCGGCGGCATGCAGCAGGTGTCGCGCGAGCCGGCCACCAGGAAGGCCGGCGGGGCGCCCTTGACGGCCTTCGCCGGCACGCCCAGCGGGCCAGGGTAGACCAGCACCTGGAAATCCGGCCGGGCGCTGGCACGGTCGACGGCGTCGCGCGCCACGAAGCCGGGCGGTTCCGGATTGTCGGCCACCAGCGAAACCAGTTCGCCGCCCGCCGAAAAACCCATCACGCCGACGCGGGCCGGATCGACGCCGTACTCGGCCGCATGCGTGCGCACCCAGCGCACGGCGCGCCGCAGGTCGGCCGCGCCGTCGCCTTCGATCGTGTAGCCGGAATCGCCGTCGCGCGCCAGCCGGTACTTCAGCACGAACGCGGTGACGCCGGCGCGGTTCAGGTTCTTCGCTGCGGCCACGCCTTCGTTCTGGAACACCAGCATGCGATGCCCGCCGCCGGGCACCACGATGACGGCCGCGCCGTTGGCATGGCGCGGATCGGCGCGCAGCACCGTCAGCGACGGGTTGTGCACGTTGCTGAAGTAGACGCCATCCTTCACGGTTTCCGGTTCGCCGCGGCGTTGTTCGGCGCCCGGTGCGCCGTTCGGCCACAAGGGGAAAGAGCCCTGCTGGGCCAGCGCGCCGGTGCACGCGAAGGCCAGCAGGAGGGCAGGGAAGCGCTTCAGTCGCATGGCTCAGATCCGCGTCGAGTACAGGCTGTGGTGCGTGAGGATGTACAGCGTGCGTTTGTCCGGGCCGCCGAAGATCAGCTGCAGCGGGCGTTCCGGCACGTCGATGCGGCCGGTCTGTTTGCCATCCTTCCCGTAGATGAAGACCTGGCCGTTCGCCACATACACGTTGCCGGCCGTATCCACCGCCGCGCTCTCGCCGCCGCGGTCGGCCACCTGCTTCAGGTCCGTCAGCGCGCCGCCGGCGCCCACCACGCCGCTGAACGTGCGGTTCTCGGAGCCGTTCGTGAACACTACCCGTTCACCGATCCGCCCGCTGACGAAGCCATGCGTGTTCAGCGCATCCGACCAGCGCCAGCCCAGGTGGTCCGGCGGACCCTGGCGCAGCACGCGATAGGCCGGCAGGGCCAGCGAACCGTCCGGCGACACGTACTCCTGCGCCTTCGGGATGGCCACGTCGCGCGCGAACATCTCGGCCAGCGTGGTGAACTCGTACGTCTCTGGATTCAGCTGGTCGCGGAATTCGCCGTTCTGCCAGAAATTGACGGGCACCGCCACGCGGGCCTTCGACCCTGCATCGGCGCCAACCTTCACCGGCGTCGGCTTGAGCATCGTGACCTCGGTACCCGGCGTTCCCGGCTTGAACGCATAGACGGATGCCTGCGGGCCGAACGACGATTGCACGATCACGTTGCCGCTGGCGTCGATCGCCAGGTTGACCGGATCGAGCGGGGCGTCGCGCACCACTTCCAGGCCCCGTTCCGGGCTGTAGGCGTGGATGCGGCGCCAGTGGCGGTCGACGAAATACAGCTTGCCCGCCGCATCGACGGCCGCGCCGGCGATCGACCAGAAGCCCGTTTCCAGCTTCTCGACCTTGCCCTGCGCCGGCGGCGCATCCTTTTGGCGGCCCGTGTAGTTGAACACGGCGAATTCGCGCTCGCGCACCTCGAGCCGGTTCGTCACGTCGCGGATGGCGTTCTCGTACGGGTATTTGGAAGCGCGCAGGTACGTCGTGCAGCCGTTGTCGTCGCAGGTGGAAAACCCGCTCTCGCCATTCACGTGCACGTTGCGGAAGCGGATGTCGGACGAATTGGCGATCGTCACCGCGGCCGGCATGGGCTTCAGCGACCGCGTCACGCGGTAGCCGTGGTAGTTGGCGAACAGGATATTCTTCGAATTGCGGATTTCCAGCGACACGGCATCCATGCCGTCGCGTACTTCCTCCTCGGTCTGCGGCGCGAGGAATTCCCAGTTTTCCACGCCATCGAGCACGATCTCGGCGCGCACATGGTGCTCGGCCGACAGTTCGTACACATGGCCCGGCGTCTTCGTGTTGGACACATGGAAGCCGGACTGCGCGTAGCCGCTGGGGGACCAGATGCCGGAGAACGTGCCGCCGCCACCGTCGGTCACCCACACGCTGGGATACTGGCGATCCCAGTGGGCCGTGGTGTCGAACCTGGCATCCTTCTTGTATGGATCGGCGCGGCTGCCGTCGTACAGGCGGGTGCCGTGGCCACCCTGGATGCGCACGTCGTCGACCAGCGACTGTTCGCCGGCGCGCCACAGCAGCGCCACGGCGCGCGGGTTCACTTCGCCCGTCGCCAGGCCGATGCCGGACACGATGGCGTCGCCGCCGCGCGCGCTTTCCAGCAGCGCCCTGGGCGCATCGACGCCCTGGTACTTCGGCGAGCCGTTCGGGATCAGCAGCTGCGTCAGGCCCGGGTGCAGGCCCACCAGCACGGTGTCCGGCTTCAGGCGGATCGTGTCGTTGACAACGTAGAAGCCCAGCGGCAGGTACACCACGCGGTGCGTGTCGATGGCTTTCTGGAGCGCCGCGGTATCGTCGGTGGTGCCGTTGCCGGCGGCGCCCAGGGTCTTCACGTTGACCCATTCCTTCGACGGTGGCAGCAGGCGCAGTGCCCGGTTGCGCGCCGGGGCGGCGGCGGGCAGCGTCGACGTCTTGTAGTTGGTCGCGAACTTGCCCGGTTCGCCCAGCTTGTCCAGCGTCAGCCCGTAGTTGAATTCGTCGACCCGGTAGTCGCGGCCCTTGCCGTCCAGCGCCTTGCCGCTGTCGCGGAAGCGGGCGAACACGGGCACGTTGCGGGCAATGGCGTTTTCAAAGCCCACCTGCGTGTAGACGTTGTTTTCGTTGCTGACGATGAGCGCGGCCTTCGACACGTTCTCGAAGCGCACGTCCTTGCCCCACAGCCAGTCGCCATAGCCGCGGTCGATCTCGACGCCGACCGGCGTGTTGCGGATGTCGACGTTGACCATCGTCAGGCCGGCCTCGTGCTCGCGGATCGCCGCGTCGCGCTGGCCTTCGAAGGTGGAATCGAGCAGCGTGAACTGCCATGCCGGCGAGGTCTTCTCGGCCAGGATGCCGTAGCGGCCGCCGTAGAAGCGCAGGTTGTAGGCGACGTTGCCGACGTGGTAGACGCCGGCCAGGCCGGAACCGATGTGGAAGTCGATGTGCGACAGGTTCGAGTGCTGCGCCGTGTGCATGCGCACCGCCGCGGCGGCCGGGTTGCCGTCGCCGATCTCGAAGTCCACGTTCGACAGCGCCGAATAGAAGGTCGACGAGTTGGCGTCGCGCACCGGCTTGTTCTTCGGATCGAACGGCACCGCGCTCGGCACCGGCATCGGCACCTTGCCGACCCGGTACTGGTCGCCACCCGTGAAGATCACCATGTTCGCCACGCCCTTCTGGAAGCCGGGCGTCTTCGGTGCCAGCACGAAGACCGGGCGGGTGGGACCCACGCCATACAAGCGCACCGCCAGCGGGATCGTCAGCGTGCGCGTCAGCCGGTAGCGCCCGGACGGCAGGAAGACCACGCCGCCCTGCTCATCGTTGGACGCCTTGTCGAGCGCCGCCTGGATCGCCGCGGTGTCATCCGTGGTGCCGTCGCCCTTGGCCTTGGCGATGACGGCACGCCCATCCTCGGGCATGGTCTGGTAAGCGGAAGTGGAAGCCGCCTGCGCCGCCGATACCGCCAGGGTGGCGGCCAGGGTGGCGGCCTGTAAGAGCTGGGTGTTCAATGCCTGTCTCCTGTTGTTGTGTATTCAGTCAAAACCTGGCCAGTGGGCCTAACCGCGTGCTTTCCCCCCAGAGCAAACCCAGGGGTCTGACCCGGCGGGTCAGACCCCAGCCTCTGCCGTTGGGTTAATCATGCGATCCCGCTTAGCCAATGGCCGCCGACAGCAGCAGCACGAACAGCAGCCCGAAGGTGCCGACCAGCGTTTCCATCAGCGTCCACGAGCGGAAGGTATCGCGCAGCGACAGCCCGAAATATTCCTTGAACATCCAGAAGCCGGAATCGTTCACGTGGCTGCACATCAGGCTGCCGGCGCCGACGGCAAGGACCATCAGGTTCGGGTCCACGCCGGTGCTCTGCACCAGCGGTTCGACGATGCCGGCCGCCGTCACGCCCGCCACCGTGGCGGAGCCGAGGCAGATGCGGATCAGCGTGGCCACCAGCCAGCCCAGCACCAGCGGCGGCACCGGCGTATCGGCCAGCAGGGCGCCCAGCTGCGCGCCCACGCCGGTCTCCACCAGCACCTGCTTGAGCGCACCGGCACCGGCGATGATCAGCAGGATCGGGGCAATCTCCCGCATCGCCTCGGCCGGCCCCTGCATCACGCGCGCCAGGTTCCAGCCGCGCGCCAGTCCCAGCGTGACGATGGCGACGGCATACGACAGCAGCATCACGATCAGCGGGTTCGACAGCACCGCCAGTGCCGGCGCCAGCGCCGGCTGCGCCATCGTCAGCAGCGTCGTCGCGCCCAGCAGCACCACCGGCAGCAGCGCCGTGGCGAAGCTGTTGAAGACGCCCGGCAGCTCGCTGTCCGGCACCTCGGCGCTGCGAAAGATCTGCGCCGGTTCGCCGCGGATGTGCTTCAGCGTGGTGGCGAACACGGGGCCGGACAGGATCAGCGTGGGAATCGCCACGATCAATCCATACAGCAGCGTGGTGCCCATGTCCGCGTGCACCGCCGCCACCAGCGCCACCGGCGAAGGATGCGGCGGCAGGAAACCATGCGCGATCGACAGGCCCGCCAGCACCGGGATCGCCAGCGCCACCGCCGGCCGGCCCGACTGGTAGACCAGCGAGAAGATCAGCGGCACCAGCAGCACGAAACCGACGTTGTAGTACAGCGGGATGCCGACCACGAAACCGGTGATCGTCAGCGCCACCGGCAGCCGGCGCGGCCCCAGCGACCCGATCAGGCAGGTGGCGATGCGCCGCGCGGCGCCGCTGTCGGCAATCAGCTTGCCGAACACGGCGCCCAGGCAGATGATCACCACCAGGGAGCCGAGCAGGTCGCCGATGCCCTTTTCGATCATCGCCGGGATGCGCGCCGGCGGCACGCCCAGCAGCAGGGCGGCGGTGAGGGCCGCCACAACGAAGGCCAGCAGCGGCTGCACCTTGCCCCAGGCGATCAGCACCGTCAGCAGGCCGACCGCGAACAGCACGGAGAGCAGGTTCAACACTGTGACGGTACCCGTCAGTACGTGCCGCGCAGGCCGATGCGGTAGGTGCGGCCGACCACGTCATACAGCGTGGGGTTGATCGCGAAGCTGGCGTTGGCCTGCGGCGCCGGTTCCGGATCGCGGTCGGCCAGGTTGTCGATCTTGAAGTACGCCTGCAGCTGCTTGGTGAAGTTGTAGCTGCCGCCGAAGTCGACGTAGGTCGCTCCCTTCATCTTGTTGTCGAAGATGGTCGGATGGATGATCGTCGAGGTCGGGCAGTTGGTCTGGCATTCGATGAACTCGTTGTTGTACACGCCATCGGAGAACCAGCGCTCGCTGAGCGTGAAGCTCATCTTGTCGTTTTCCCAGGTCTGCTGCGCCAGCAGCTTCCACTTCGGCGTGCCGCCCAGGTTGACGCCCGCGCCCTCGGCCGGGATGGTGCCGACCACGCCGGTGTTGGTGATGAAGTTCAGCGTGCGCGTGGCCAGGGCCCGCACCGTGAAGCGGCCCGGCAGGTTCAGCTTCGCGAGGCTGGTGCGGTAGGCCGCTTCCACGTCCACGCCCTTGGTTTCCAGCGACGCCAGGTTGAAGTTCTGCAGCGTGACCGAGTTGTTGCCCGGGCTGTTCAGCACCAGCGCGCCGCAGATTTCCTGGTTGCCGGCCACGCACAGGTCCACTTCCTGCTGCGCGGTCAGTGCCGAGATCACGTCCGTCACCTTGATGTCGAAGTAGTCCACCGACGCCGAGAAGCCGGGCGCCCACGACGGTTGCGACAGGATGATGCCGAACGAGCTGTTGCGCGCCACTTCCGGCCGCAGGTTGGTGTTGCCCACGGTGCGCTGCTGTACGGAGATCGTGTCGCC
Organism: Pseudoduganella albidiflava; assembly: GCF_004322755.1. Lineage (NCBI taxonomy): Bacteria > Pseudomonadati > Pseudomonadota > Betaproteobacteria > Burkholderiales > Oxalobacteraceae > Pseudoduganella > Pseudoduganella albidiflava. The sequence goes on along the minus strand of NZ_CP036401.1, from coordinate 3,950,077 downwards.
CTGGTACTGCACCACGTTGTTGATGACCACCGGCGCCGCGAACAGCTCCGAGAGGTTGGGCGCGCGCACGTCCTTCGACGTGACGGCGCGCAGCCTCAGGCCATCGACCGGGGTCTGCCAGGTGGCGCCGGCCTTCCAGGTATTCACGCTGCCCGCCGTGCTGTACTTCATCGGGCGGTCGGCCAGGTTCAGGTTGATCTCGCCCCAGCGGTCCGATTTCAGCAGTGGCATGTTCAGTTCCAGGTACGCTTCGCGCACGCTGTAGCTGCCGTCGCCGTTGTGGTAATTGCCCGCATACCAGTTGTTGCCGACGGTACTGTTCAGGATCGGGTCGGCCGGGTACCGCGCGCTGCTCGGCGACAGGTCGTCGACACCGGCGCCATACGGATCGCCGCGCACCTGGTACTTCTCGCGGCGGTACTCGGCGCCGAACGCCATCAGCACCGGCCCGGCCCAGCCCTCGAAGGCCTCGCCGTTCATGTTCAGGCTGGCCACGTCCTGGCTTTGCGTGGTGTGCTGGCGCGGGCCGTTCAGCGGCGCGATGTAGGCCCATGCGCCCGGCGAGATCGGGTTGTTGCCGATGATGTTGACCGGCACGCAGCCGGATGCCGCGGCCACCGGGTTGCGGCAGGCGATGCTGCCGTTCGGCAGGCGCACGGCGTCGATCGCCGCGTTGTAGCGCGCGTTCAGCGTGATGTCGTGGACGTTGATGGTGGTGGTGTTTTCGCCGCGCGTCACGTAGGCGTCGTACGACCATTCCTTGCCGAACAGCGGCACCTTGCCGTCCGCGCCGACCACGAAGCGGCGCTGGGTACGGGTCGGGTGCACGTTGATGTTGGCCGGGAAGTTGGCGTTCGCCGTGCCGTACTGGAAACTGGTGATGTTGTTCGCGGCGCAGGCGGCCTGGATCGATGCGGGCACGAACGGGTTGTCGCACTGGATCGTCAGGTTGGCGTTCTTGGCCGCGCCGGGATTGGGCGAGAAGTGTGACTTGACCTGCGCCCAGTTGGCCGTGAAGTAGATCTCGTTGTCCGCATCGAGGTCCCAGGAAACGCGCGTGTACGCCACCTTGCGCTTCAGGTCCATCGCCAGGTTGGTACCGGCGCCCACGCTGCCGGACAGGTCGCCGCCGATGCAGAACGGGTTGACGCAATTGGTCACGGCGCCGGTACCGGTCGGCACGCCGCCCGAACCGTACTGGAAGCGGTAGGGCGCGCCGCCTTCGCCGAACGCGGTGCCCTGCAGCGGGCCGTTGGTGATCAGGCCGTACTTCGCGTACTGGTACTGCTGCGCGTGGTGGATCACCGTGTACTGCGGGCGGCCATCGGTGGTCTGGGCCAGCGGGCGGATCTGGTAGGCCGAGTTCTGGAACCACGTGCGCCCGTTCGGCCCGACTTCGCCGAAGCCCGGCGAATCGATGCCGTTTTCCTTCATGAATTCGCCGGACAGCGTGACGTGCAGGCGGTCGTCGATGAAGCTCTTGCCCCACGCGGCCTGCAGCGTGCCGTGTTCATCGTCGTGGTATTTCGTCTGGCCGCCCTCGACGTTGAACTTGAAGCCCTTGAACTTCTTGTCGGTGATGAAGTTGACGGCACCGCCGATCGCGTCCGAACCGTACGACGCGGAGGCACCGCCCGTCACCACGTCCACGCGCTTGACCAGCAGCTGCGGGAACTGCGAGACATCGGTCACGCCGGTGACGTTGGCGCCGACCACGCGCTGGCCGTCGAGCAGGGTCAGCGTCCGGATCGTGCCCAGGCCGCGCAGGCTCAGGGACGACAGGCCCTGGATGCCGCTGCTGGTGCTGTTGGTGCTGGTGGTGCGGCCAGTGCTGCCCTGCAGGGCGGGCAGTTCGGCCAGCGTGTTGAACAGGTTGGGCTTGGCCGCCCGCTCCAGGTCCGCCGTGGACAGGCTGGTGGTCGGCGTGGGCTGCGAGAAGCCGCGCGCGGCGATACGGGTGCCGGACACCTGCACCACCTGGGTCGGCGTGCCGGCCGGGGGGCCTCCTTGCTCGGCACCTGGCGCCGTGCTCTGGCCGGAGGTTTGTGCCGCGGTGGCCGGCGCGGCGTCCTGCTGCGCGGCAGCGGTGCCTTCCTGTGCCGGCTCGGGCGTGGCCGCAGCCGCCTCGCCTGCAGGGGATGCGGGAGTGGCGGGGCTGGCGGGGTTGGCCGCTGTATCGGCGGCGCCGGTGGCCTGCCGCGCATGGCCCGGTGCCGCCAGCAGTGCGCAGGCGCCGATGACGGCCAGGTTGATCAGGGTCCTTTGGGTAGGTGTACGCATGTCTGTCTCCATTCTTTTGATGATCGGTGCGCTGCCCCGGACGGAGGGCGCGACACGCTCGCTTGCGACGACTGTGATGTGAAACCTGTTCCGTCCGTTCAGCCTTGGTCGATGATGCGTTCCACCAGCAGGGAAGGCGCCAGCGCGATGTCGAGGCGCAGGCCTCCCTCATCGTCCTGCAGCGGTTCCAGGTCGCGCAGCTGGCTGTCCAGCAGCGCCGGTGGCATGTAGTGGTCGGCGCGCCTGCCGAGGCGATCGGCGACCAGTTCGCGCGGCCCGTGCAGGTGGGCGAAGCGCAGCCCGGGGTCGGCCTGCCGCAGCAGGTCGCGGTAGCGCCGTTTCAGCGCCGAGCAGGACACCACCAGCCCCGCGTCGTGCTCGCGCGCCTTGCGGATCTCGTCGGCCAGCGCCTGCAGCCAGCCGGCGCGGTCGGCATCGTCAAGCGGAATGCCGGCCGACATCTTGGCCACGTTCTCGGCCGGATGGAAGCGGTCGCCTTCGATGAACGGCGTACCCAGCCGGTGGGCCAGGGCCGCGCCGACGGTGCTCTTGCCACAGCCGCAGACCCCCATCACGACCCAGCGGGCAGTGCGGGCAGGCAGGGGTTGTGGCGAGGTACTTGCTGGGGTCATCGATGTCTCCGTATTGGTTAAATGACTAGTTAGCGCTATCATCGCGCTGCTTTCGGCGCACGTAAAGCGCTTATTTGTGCTGCGGTGCAGCATGGAATCGTGATGCTCTGCGATCGCTGGCGGTTTTCGCTCCGGGATTTCCCTCTATCGGACGCCAGGAAAGCTGATAGCGCTATCAGTTTGTGCGGAGCGGAAATTGCGGGTTTGCTGTGGGGTTTTTTACAACAGGTCGGAGAGCGGCAATGCTCAGGATGTCGTTCACTGGGGGCTTTGCCGGCAAAATGCCAGCGCATGCCTGTACCCCAATGGCGAACTGCCGGGGTCAGACCCGCCGGGTCTGACCCCAGAATTTGCACCTGGGGTGGGCTTATCCCAGCGGCACCAGGGCCTCACCCTGGAATTTGCACCTGAATGGGTTCAGCTTGGGGACATTGTGGACGTCCCCGATCTCCTTAATGGATCGTCAGCACGGCCGGGCAATGATCCGGAAACTTGTGCCGGACCGCGGTATCGCCATCGAACGTGATGCGCGCATACGAGAGGTGGCCCAGCGCGGCCAGCGAGCGGCTGGCGAGGATGTTGTCGATCGCGGCGGGCGGGTGGCGGTCGAGCGGGGAGCAGCGCACGTGCGCCTGGCCGGCGGTGGCGCGCGCCAGCATGGCGCCTTTCGGCTGGTCGTCGCTGAGGGCCTGGAACATGGCGTCGGGCTTTGCTTCATCCGGGCCCGCGGGAAGGCCGGCATCGAGTTCGAGCCGCCGGTTGAAGTCGCCCAGCACGGCGAAGCGCGCGTTCTCGGCGGCGCGGGCATCGATCCACCGTTCCAGCACGGGAATCTGCTTGCGCAGCGCGCCGCAGGGCGCGCCTGGCGCGGCATCGGCCAGGGAGCCGGTGAAGCAGCCGCTCTTCAGGTGGATCGACAGCAGCCGCACCGCGCGCGGCGTGCCCGGGTGGAGCGTGATGTCGGCGCCGGAGCGCGTGGCGCCATCGATGTCGAGCGCCTTCACTTCTTCGTTGCAGGCGAACGGGATGCCGGCGCGCACGGCGAATCCCACCTTCTGCGGATGGGCGCGCGAGGTGAAGCAGGCCAGCTGCCAGCCGTCGCGGAACACCGTGGCCGCCGCTTCCGGGCCGTCCACCTCCTGCAGCGCCACCACGTCCGCGGGAATGCGGCGCGCCACCTCGGCCAGCGCATCGAAGTCGGCGGCCACGCGGCGGGGCAGGGGCGGGCGGTCCTTGTTGCACGGGATCGCCCGCGCATGCGAGGGCGGCGAGCCGGCCGTGCATGTCGCCTTCAGCGCGTCGTAGGTTGCCGTGGTCATCAGCCACTCCATGTTCCAGGTGGCCAGTGCGATGCGTTCCGCGGCCGGCAGCGCGGCGGTGTCCAGCGCCGCGTACTGGCCATCCAGCGTGCCCAGGCGTTCCATCCACGAGCCGTACATGGGATTCGGGATGACAAACCAGCGCCGGCCGATTTCCGCTTCGGCCAGCCTGGTCAGCTCGCGGTCGCGCGCATGCAGCGCGTGCGCCTGGGCCGGGGACACGAAGTCGCGCATGTCGTCGCCGACCAGCATCACGATGCGGTGCGTGGCCGCCACGTGCCGGCGGCGGCTGGTCTTGTCCGTGCGCCAGTCCGGCCGTTCGCCCTTGAGCAGGAAGGCTTCCGGGTCGTCCGCGCGGGGGAAACCCAGCTTCGCCATGTTCGCCATCGTGTCGGCTTTGGCCTTGCACGGGTTCTCTCCGGCGAAGCATTCGCGGTTCGTCACGTAGAACATGCGTGCGCCCGCCTTGTCGGCGGCCTTCGCGAACTCCAGCGCGCCGGGGACCGGGACGGCGCTGCGCATGCCGATCCAGCGCGCCCACGCCGCCTCGTCGAACGCCGCGCCGCTACGCACCATGTAGGCTTCGAAGGGGCTGTTGTCGAGCATCGTTTCATCGACGTCGACGATGACGGCGGTCGGCACGGTGGCGGCGGCTTGCTGGCCGCGCTGTTCGATGGCCGCGCTGTCCGGCGCGGCGATCGCCTTCTTCAGCATGCCGGTGGCGTTGCGGTAGATGGACAGCGTGGCCAGCCGCGCTTCGGGCGCCTGCTGCAGCCACAGCACGCCGCCCAGCAGTTCGCGCTGCTCGACCGGCGGCGGCTCGGCGCTGGCGGCCAGTGGCAACAAGGCCGCCAGCAAGAGGTTGAAAGGCATGAAGGGTCGCATCGGTTCTCCCGTTGTTCTTGAACAGGGAGGATGCTGGGGGCAGCGTGCGGAAATGTCCAGTATGCATGTGGCAGGCGTGGAACGTGCGGCCCCTGCCGGATGACTGGACATTCCCGCAATGCTACCCGCGGTGCTACCCGCGGTGCTACCATGATGGTTCGACACCACCGCCCGGGAGGCCACCATGCACAGCGCAACCGACAGCCAGGCAATCAAGCCATTTACCAGCCGCAATGTCCTGCGCGTGCTGTTCGTCACCGGCGCGCTCCTGCTGGTGCCCGCCGCCTCGATGCTGCTGGGCGGCGGATTCGACTGGGGCCCCGGCGATTTCGTCGCCGCCGCCATCCTGCTGGCCGCGACCGGGCTGGCGCTGGAACTGGCGCGGGCGACACTGCGCAGCCGCACGTCGCGCCTGGCCGCGGGCGGCGCCATCGTGCTGGCCCTGCTGACACTGTGGGCGGAACTGGCGGTCGGCATTTTCCACTAAACCAGCGCAGCAAATTTACACCAGAACACGGGGCCCGGCTTGTCATCCGCAAGCCGGGCCCCGCGCTTCCTGTGCGCGCAGGAAGGCAGGGAATCGTTAGCATGGCGGCTTGCCAACCCGACAATAGCCGCCCATGTCTTTCCTGATCGTCCTCGCCGCACTGGCATTCCTGATGTTCGCCGCCTACCGCGGCTACAGTGTCATCCTGTTCGCTCCCGTTGCCGCGCTGGGCGCCGTGCTGCTCACGGAACCCGGCGCCGTCGCCCCCGTCTTTTCCGGCATCTTCATGGAAAAGATGGTGGGCTTCGTCAAGCTGTACTTCCCCGTGTTCCTGCTCGGCGCCGTGTTCGGCAAGCTGGTCGAGATGGCCGGCTTCTCGCAGTCGATCGTGCACGCTGCGATCCGCTACATCGGCAGCACCCGGGCCAACGCCGTGATCGTGGCCGTGTGTGCGCTGCTGACGTATGGCGGCGTGTCGCTGTTCGTGGTGGTGTTCGCCGTGTATCCGTTCGCGGCGGAGCTGTACCGCCAGAGCGGCATCCCGAAGCGGCTGATGCCCGGCGCGATCGCGCTGGGCGCGTTCTCGTTCACGATGGACACGCTGCCCGGCACGCCGCAAATCCAGAACATCATCCCGACCACCTTTTTCCAGACCACCGGCTGGGCCGCGCCATCGCTCAGCATCGCCGGTGCGATCGCCACCGTGATCGCCGGCCTGGCCTACCTCGAATGGCGCCGCCGCACCGTGATGGCGACCGGGGAGGGCTACGGTGCCGACGACGGAAAGGATGCGGGCAAGGCCGGCGGGCCGGCCGCCGCCGACCTGCCGCATCCGCTGCTGTCGGTGGCGCCGCTGGTGCTGGTGGGCGTAGCCAACTTCGTGCTCACGGCCGCCATCGCCAACTGGTACGGCACCAGCTACACGCTGACGTCCGACCTGCTGCCGGGACTGAAGGCGCCGGTCGAAACACCGATCAAGACCGTGGTCGGCATCTGGGCCGTGGAGGGCGCGCTGCTGCTGGGCATCCTGCTGGTGTGCCTGACCGCGTTCCGGCGCATCAAGGCTTCGTTCGCCGAAGGCACCAAGGCCGCCGTCGGCGGCGCGCTGCTGGCGGCGATGAATACCGCCTCCGAATACGGCTTCGGCGGCGTGATCGCCGCGCTGCCCGGCTTCATCGCCGTCAGCGAGGCGCTGCGCAAGATCCCCGACCCGCTGGTGAACGCGGCCATCTCGGTGACCACGCTGTCGGGCATCACCGGTTCCGCATCCGGCGGCATGAGCATCGCGCTGGCGGCCATGGCGGACAGCTTCATCGCCGGCTGCAACGCCGCCGGCATCCCGCTCGAAGTGCTGCACCGCGTGGTGGCGATGGCCAGCGGCGGCATGGACACGCTGCCGCACAACGGCGCCGTAATCACGCTGCTGGCGGTCACCGGGCTGACGCACAAGCAGTCGTACAAGGACATCTTCGGCATCACCATCATCAAGACGGCGGCGGTGTTCTTCGTGATTGCCCTGTACTACCTGACTGGCCTGGTATAGGGCGCCCCGCGCGCGGCGCAAAGCGCAAAGTGCATGAGCATATGCGAATCCGTACGTGGCGGCGCGCGCGTGCCTGCGGCATAATCGAACGCCCATTTTCAGGCCCGACCCCGCATGGATAGCGCAGCCGACACAGACCGCCTCGTACACTGGCTGATCGACAGCATCGAGCTGGAAGCCGCCGCCTTCCACGTGGGCCAGTACTGCGGCCGGTGGCGCGCCTCGACGGCGGGCCGCGGCCTGGGCAGCTATCACCTCGTGCTGCATGGCACCTGCTGGCTGCATGTGGCGGGCCGCGCACCGCTGCGCCTCGGCCCGCGGGACGGTGTGTTCCTGCTGCGCGATATCGACCATTTCATCAGCTCCGATCCGGATCCGGCGGCGCCGCTGCCGTCCGGCGGGATGCAGCCGCTGCACGCCGCTGTGCCGGAAAGCACCGGGCTGGCCTGCGGCTTCTTCCAGTTCCATGGCGCCCTCAGCACGCTGGTGGTCGATTCGTTTCCCGATGTCGTCGAGCTGCGCGCCGACGATGCCTCGATCCGCGCCGCCGGCACCGTGTTCGACCTGATGCTGGCGGAAGCCCAGGCCGAAGGACAGAAAGGGGCGGATCCAGACCTGCCGCCGCCACTGGTCTCGCGGCTGGCAGGGCTGCTGTTCTTCTACGTGACGCGGCACGTGGCGCGGCGGCACGACGTACTGTCAGGCTTGCTGGCGCTGGCGCGCCGCCCGGACTTCGCCATGCTGCTGGAGCGCATGATGGCCGACCCCGGCCACGACTGGTCGACGGACGCGATGGCACGCGCGGTGCACATGTCGCGCTCCAGCTTCTACAAGCATTTCGTCGACGCCAGCGGCCAGCCTCCGGCTCAGTTCCTGCTGCTGTTGCGGATGAAGATCGCGGCCCAGCGGCTGCATGGGGGCGAGACGATCGAGCGCGCCGCCGAACACGTGGGGTACCGTTCACATGCGGCGTTCTCGCGGGCCTTCCACAGGGTGATCGGCGAGCCGCCGGGGGCCTTCCGGCGCCAGCGGCGCGCCCGCGACACGGCACCGCAGCTAAACTGACGCGCGGCGGCGGGGGCGCCGGAAACGGCTGCGCGATCTGGACGATGGAGCAGGAAATCGCGACGCGCGCGTCTTTTCGTCCACCGCACACGCCCCATATAATGCCAGGTCAAACTTCTTACCGAGAGTCCATCATGTCCCGTCTCACGCTGCATACCGTCGATACCGCACCTGAAGCGAGCCGTCCGTTCGTTGAAAAGGCCCTGGCCAACAATGGCTTCCTGCCGAACCTGATCGGCGTGCTGGCCAATTCGCCGCAGGCGCTGGAAATGTACATGACGGTGTCCGGCATCAATGCCAAGACCAGCCTGACGCTGGCCGAGCGCGAAGTGGTGCAGATCACCGCCGCGCGCATCCACGGCTGCGATTTCTGCGTGGCCGGCCACACGGCCGTGGCGCTGAAGAAGGCGCAACTGCCGGTCGAGACCGTGCGCGCGCTCCAGCAGGGCAACGCCACCGGCGATGCGAAACTGGATGCGGTGGCCGCCTTCGCGAAAACCGTGATCGCCACCCGCGGCGCGGTGGACGACGCGGCGCTGCAAGCCTTCCTGGCCGCCGGCTACAACGAACAGCAATCGCTGGAAGTGGTGCTGGGCGTGGCGCTGGCCACGCTGTGCAACTTCGCCAATACGCTGTCCGGCAGCGCGATCAATCCCGAACTGCAACCCTACGCGCCCGGAGCCATCTGATGGCCGTCGCGCCTTCCACGGCGGCACGTTCCATCGAGCTGCCGGCCGCGCTGGCGGACTGGCTGGCCACCCACGCCGATGCACTCGACACGTCGCCGGCACTGGCATCGGAAGTGGTGCCGCGGCTGGCCGGGGCGGGGCTGTTCGGCGCGGGCGTGCCGGAAGCGCTGGGCGGCAGCGGGGGCGACGTGCGCGATGCCATCGAAGCCATCGCCGCCGTGGCCGAACGGTCGCTGACGGCGGCCTTCGTGTTCTGGGGGCACCGCACCTTCATCGAATACGTGCTGCAAAGCCCGAACCAGGCCTTGCGCGAACGGTGGCTGGCGCCGCTGCTGCAAGGTGAGATCGGCGGCGCCACGGGGCTGTCGAACGCGATGAAGTTCCTGTCCGGGATCGAGTCGCTGCAGATCACGGCCACGCCGCTGGCGTCCGAGCAGGGCGGCTGGCGGCTGGACGGTGGCCTGGCATGGATCACCAACCTGCGCAAGGAAGGCTTCATCGCGGCGGCTGCGGTCACGTCGTCCGAGGGCGCGCCCCCCGCGGTGATCGCCTTCCGCAGCGATGCCGGAGGCACCGAGCGCAGCGCCGACCTGGACTTGATGGCGCTGCGCGGCAGCAATACCGCTGCCGTCAAGCTGGACGGCGTGCACATCGGCGAGGCCGACGTGATCACCCATGACGCGCGGGCCTGGCTGCCGGCCGTGCGCCCGGCGTTCCTGGGCATGCAGTGCGGCATGTCGATCGGCCTGGCGCGGGCCAGCCTGGGCGCGGCGCACCGGCTGTGCACCGTGACGCGCAGCGGCCTGCTGGGCCGGGTGGAATCGCTGCAGGCGGAACTGGCCCGTGCCGTCGGGCAGATGCACGAAGGCGTGGCGGATGGCCGCTTCAAGAGCGCCGCCGCTCCGCTGTTCCGGCTGCGCATTTCGCTGGCCGACATCGTGCAGCAGGCCGTGATGCTGGAGCTGCAGGGCAGCGGCGGCCGCGCCTACCTGATGAACCACGACCGCAACTTCGCGCGCCGCTGGCGCGAAGCGGCGTTCATTCCGATCGTGACGCCGAGCCTGACGCAGCTGCAGATGGAATTGCAGAAGCAGGCCGCTGCCGCGGGCGCGGCATGACGGTGGCCGATCCGATCACGGCGGCCGCGGAGCCGCGCGCCACGCCCGACCCCGCCCTCGACGCACGCGGCCTGCGCTTCGGCTACCAGGGCAGGGCGGTGGTCGACGGCGTGTCGCTGGCCATCGGCAAGCGCGAGATCGTCTGCCTGCTGGGCGGCAGCGGCAGCGGCAAGTCGACGCTGTTGCGCGGCCTGGCCGGGCTGGCGGCGCCGGACGGTGGCGCGGTGCATTTCCTCGGCCAGCCGCTGCTGGCGCCCCATCCGCGTGCGGCGCTGGTGTTCCAGCAACCGAGCCTGCTGCCCTGGCTCGACGTGAGCGCCAACGTGGGCTTCGGCCTCGACTTCGCGCGGCAGCCAGCCATCGACCGGCAGGCGCGGGCGCGGCGCATCCACGACGCCATCGAAGCCGTCGGCCTGGCATCGCACGCCCATGCGTATCCGGCCCAGCTGTCCGGCGGGCAGGCGCAGCGCGTGGCGCTGGCCCGGGCCCTGGCGCGCGAACCCGAACTGCTTTTCGCCGACGAGCCGTTCTCCGCGCTCGATGCGATCACCCGCGCGGAAATGCAGTCGCTGCTGGTGGACCTGGTGCACCGCTGGCACACCGCCGCGCTGCTGGTCACGCACGACATCGACGAAGCGATCCTGGTGGCCGACCGCATCCTGCTGCTGGCGGGCCGGCCGGGCCGCATCGCGCGCGAATGGCGCGTGGACATACCACGGCCGCGCGAAGAGCATGGCGACGAGATCGTGCGCCTGCGCCTGGACATCGTGGCCGAACTGCGCGCCGCGACCGCGCGCACCTGACAACCTTCCGGAAAATAACAACATGACGAATCAGAACAACCAGAACATCCACATCTGCGCTTCTTCCGACTGCGACTGCGGCATGTCGCGCCGTGATTTCCTGCGCATGTCCGCGCTGGCCACGGCCGGTGCCGCGGCACCGCTGCTGTTCGCCGGCGACGCCCGCGCGCAAGCCTTCAAGGGCGACGACCAGCCCGTCAAGATCGGCTACCTGCCGATCACCGACGCGGCACCGCTGCTGGTGGCGCATGGCCGCAAGCTGTTCGATGCGCAGGGCCTGAAGACCGAGGCGCCGCGGCTGTTCCGCAGCTGGGCGCAGATCGTCGAGGCCTTCGTGTCCGGCCAGGTGAACGTGATCCACCTGCTGTCGCCGGCCACGCTGTGGGTGCGCTACGGCTCGAAATTCCCGGCCAAGGTGGTGGCCTGGAACCACGTCAACGGCTCCGGGCTGACGGTGCTGAACGAGATCAACTCGGTGGCCGACCTGGGCGGCAAGACGGTGGCGATCCCGTTCTGGTATTCGATCCACAATATCCTGCTGCAAAAGCTGCTGGCGGCGCACAAGCTCACGGTGGTCACGCGCGGCCGCGGCGCGGACCTGAAGAAGAACGAAGTGAGCCTGGTGGTAATGGCGCCTTCGGAGATGGTGTCGGCGCTGGCGTCGAAATCGATCGCCGGGTACATCGTCGCGGAGCCGTTCAACGCGCTGGCGGAAACGGCCGGCGTCGGCAAGATCCTGCGCTTCTCGGGCGACGTGTGGAAGAACCACGCCTGCTGCGTGACCTTCCTGGCTGAGCGCGACCTGGCCGAGCGGCCGGAATGGTCGCAGCGCGTCACCAACGCGATCGTCAACGCGCAGCTGTGGTCGCGCTCGAACCAGGTGGAGACGGCCAAGCTGCTGTCCTCGTCCGGACCGAACCGCTACACGCCGCACCAGCTGCAGCCGCTGACGAAGGTGCTGGCCGTGACGGATTACTCGGACTATCAGAAGCGCGGCGTCATCGCGCATCCGCAGTGGCAGCAGCGCCGCATCGACTTCCAGCCGTATCCGTTCGCGTCGTACACCGAGGAGATGGTGCGCGCGCTGGTGCAGACCAAGGTCGAAGGCGACAACAAGTTCCTGGCCGGCCTCGATCCGAAATTCGTCGCGCGCGACCTGGTCGACGACCGCTTCGTGCGCAAGTCGATCGCCGCCGCCGGTGGCCCGGCCGCGTTCGGGCTGCCCGCGAACCTGCTGCGCACCGAGACGGTGGCCGTTTGACGATGCTGGCCAGGTTCCTCCTGCCCGTGGCGGGCATTGCGCTGGCGATCGTGCTGTGGGCGTTCGGTGTCGCCGCCCTCGAGGCACGCACGCCGATCGCCGCCGCGTTCGCGCCGCTGGCCACTGCGCAGGCCTTCATCGACATGGTGAAGGGGCCGGATATCTGGATCCACGTGGCGGTGAGCCTGAAGCGGGTGGGCATCGGCCTGCTGTGCGCGACCGTGGTCGGCGTGCCGCTGGGGATCCTGGTGGCGCTGTCGCGGGGCTTCGCCCTGGCCAGCACGCCGCTGTTCCAGCTGCTGCGCATGGTGTCGCCGCTGTCGTGGATGCCGCTGGCGGTGATGGCGCTGGGCGTCGGCGACGCGCCGGTGTACTTCCTGCTGGCCTTCGCCGCCACCTGGCCGCTGATGCTGAACACGGTGGCCGGCGTGGCGCAGCTCGACCCGAACTGGATGCTGCTGGCGCGCAGCCTTTCCGCCACCCGCTCCGAAGTCGTGTGGCGCGTGGTCCTGCCGGGCATCACCGCCCATATCCTCACGGGCGTGCGCCTGGCGATCGGCATCATCTGGATCGTGCTGGTGCCGGCCGAGATGCTCGGCGTGTCGGCCGGCCTGGGGTACTTCATCCTCGATACGCGCGACCGGCTGGCCTATTCGGAGCTGATGGCGGCGATCATCCTGATCGGCCTGCTGGGCTACGCGCTGGACTACGCGGCGCGCGCCGCCCATGCGCGGTGGCTGCACGCCAAGCCGGAGGCGCAGGGCGGGGCGGAATAAGTTGCCTGGAAAATGGGGTCCGTCCCCATTTTCTTGGAAACATTTCAAGTGAAACACCGCCGGCGTTGAGATAGAATTCCCGGCAGCCTGAAATCGTTGTCATAACAACTGGAGAGGAGCTGGGCATGACTGTGGATCTGGATCGACGTGGTTTCGTTCTTGCCGCTGGCGGCGCCATCGCGGCGTCGGCAATGGGGTCGTCCGCGCTGGCGCAAACGCCCGCGCGCAAGCTGGGGTATGCGATCGTGGGCCTGGGCGGTTACGGGCTGGGGCAGATCATCCCCCAATTCAAGAACTGCGAACACAGCCGGCTGGTGGCGCTGGTGTCCGGCGATCCGGCCAAGGCCAGGCGGGTGGCGGCGCAGTACGGGGTGCCGGAAAAGAATATCTACAGCTACGAGAACTACGACAGCATCCGCGACAATCCGGACATCGACATCGTCTACGTCTGCCTGCCCGTGTCGATGCATGCCGAGTACACGATCCGCGCGGCCAAGGCGGGCAAGCACGTGATGTGCGAGAAGCCGATGGCGCTGTCCTCGAAGGAATGCGAGGCGATGATCGCCGCCTGCCGGCAAGCCGGCAAGAAGCTGATGATCGGCTACCGCTGCCATTTCGAGCCGTACAACCTGGAGGCGATCCGCCGCGCGCGGGCCGGCGAGATCGGCAAGCTGCGCTACTTCCGCTCCGAACACGGCTACACGGCCGGCGATCCGACCGCATGGCGGCTGAAGAAGGCCATGTCCGGCGGCGGTTCGATCATGGACATCGGCATCTACGCGCTGCAGGCGGCGCGCTACATGACCGGCGAGGAGCCGGTGGCCGTGTACGCGAAAGAGACCACCGACCGCAACGATCCGCGCTTCCGCGAAGTGGAGGACATGATCGAGTTCCAGCTCGAATTCCCGTCCGGCGTGATCGGCTCGTGCATGTCGATGTACAGCGCCAACCGCAACCAGATCCTGCTGATGGGCGACAAGGGCCGCATCGAGCTGGAGCCGGCCACCAACTATACCGGCCAGCGGATGTGGGTCGGCAAGGGCCGGGAGAACGAGATCACGCCGCCGCCGGGACCGGGCAAGAACCAGTTCGCTGGCCAGCTCGATCACCTGTCGCAGTGCATCCGCGAGAACCGCGAGCCGATCGTGGCGGGCGAGGAGGGCTTGCGCGACATCCGCATCATCGAAGCCGTCTACCAGTCGGCACGGGAAAAGCGGCGCATCGTGCTGAAGGCCTGACGAACGTCGGCGGGAAGCGATGCGCCTAACCGAAACCGGAGCGAAACCGGTGACAGGCTCCGATTATGCAAACGAAACCGGTGACAGGCTCCGGTTTTGAACGAAACCCGTGACAGGCACCGACCGTGAAATCGAAAGCCGTGGCAGCTTCGATCAGGGAATCGAAAGCCGTGGCGAAGCCGATGTCTTGAAGGGCATCGTCCGTTCGCCTGGCGGAGCTTGCCTGCAGACGATCACTCCCCGCAGGCCCGATCTCGACAACGAGAACCGGTGACAGGCTCCGGTCAGGTACCTCCCCGGGGCTGTCATCGGGTTCTGGATACATCTCCTGAAAATGGTGCCTGTCACCGTTTTTCGAGAAACATTTCTTTGTAATCGGAGCCTGTCACCGGTTTTCGCGAAACATTTCCGCGTAATTGGAGCCTGTCACCGGTTTTTTTGCAAAGTTTCCGTTAAGCTAACGTCTCCGACAACGATAACAGTGGGAGACCATGCTGAAACGTACGACCCTGTCCGCTGCCATTGCGGTAGCGCTAGCATTTTCGTCCGCCGCGGCGGAGAAAACCAGAGCCGAGTGGGAGCAGCCGGAAGTGGTGGCCGTGAACCGCGAGCCGATGAAGGCCACGTTCTTCAACTTCGAATCGCCGGAGAAGGCGCTGGCGGGAGAGAAGGCGGATTCGGCCCGTTTCCGCTCGCTGGACGGCACCTGGTGGTTCGCCTACTCGCCGAATCCGGCGGCGCGGCCGAAGAACTTCTACAAGCCTTCGTTCGACATCGGCAAGTGGGCCACCGTGCAGGTGCCCGGCATGATGCAGGCGCAGGGCTACGGCAAGCCGATCTTCACCAACATCAAGTACCCGTTCCCGGCCAACGAGCCGCTGATACCGCACGAGCTCAACGAAGTGGGATCGTACCGGCGCGATATCGACGTGCCGGCCGACTGGAGTGGCCAGGACGTGTTCCTGCACATCGGCGCGGCCGGCGCGGCCTACTATGTGTGGGTCAACGGCGAGCGGGTCGGCTATTCGGAGGATTCCAAGCTGCCGTCCGAATTCGACGTGACGCGCTTCGTGCGCCCGGGCCGCAACACGGTGGCGATCGAGGTCTATCGCTGGGCCGACGCGTCGTACCTGGAAGACCAGGATTTCTGGCGCGTATCCGGCATCGAGCGCAGCGTTTATCTTTACGCGGAACCGAAGACGCGCCTGCGCGACTTCAAGGTCACGGCCCTGCTGGACAAGTCCAACTACCGCGACGGCGTCTTCGAGCTGGCGGCCGAAGTGGCCGGCCAGCCGGGCGCGGTCGAGGTGCGCGCCCAGGTGCTCGACGGCACGCAGCCGGTACTGGGCCTGAAAGGCACGCCGGGCGCCGACCGCAAGGCGGTGCTGTCCGGCGCCATCCCCAACGTGAAGCCGTGGTCGGCCGAGACGCCGAACCTGTACACGCTGCTGGTCGAACTGTATGACGGGCAGGGCAAGCTGCTGTCGGCCACCTCGCGCCGCATCGGCTTCCGCACCGTGGAAATCGCCGATGGCGAAGTGCGCGTGAACGGCAAGCGCGTGATGATCCGCGGCGTCAACCGGCACGAGCACGATCCGGTCACCTACCGCGTGATGTCGATGGAATCGATGCGCCGCGACGTGGAGCTGATGAAGCAGGCCAACGTCAACGCCGTGCGCACTTCGCACTACCCGAACGATCCGCGCTGGTACGACCTGGCCGACGAGTACGGCCTGTACGTGATGGACGAGGCGAACATCGAATCGCACGAGTACATGGAGAAGGGCGACCAGGCCGGCAGCCCGGAAGCGCGGGAGAAGATCCAGCTGGGCTACAAGCCGCACTGGCGCGCCGCCCACCTCGACCGCGTCAGCCGCATGGTGGAGCGCGACAAGAACCACCCGTCGATCATCTTCTGGTCGCTGGGGAACGAGGCCGGCACGGGCCCGAACTTCGAGGCCGCCGCGGCATGGATCCGCCAGGCCGACCCGAACCGGCTGATCAGCTACCTGGGCCATGGCACCCTGATCGAGCGGCACGCGCCGAACGACTACGTGGACATCTACGCGCCGATGTACGACGACATCACCAAGATGATCGACTACGCGCAGGATCCCGCGTTCAAGCAGCCGATGATCCAGTGCGAATACGCGCACGCGATGGGCAATTCGCTCGGCAACCTGGAAGATTACTGGGAAACCATCCGCGCCCACCGCAAGCTGCAGGGCGGCTTCATCTGGGACTGGGTCGACCAGAGCGTGTACGCACGGGATGCGCAGGGCCGGCAATACTGGGCTTCCGGCTTCGACCTGAACCCGGCGCGCGGCGACAACAGCGTGATCGGCGACGGCGTGGTGCGCGGCGACCGCACGCCCGACCCGGAATACTACGAGCTGCAGAAGGTTTATTCGCCGGTGGTCTTCGAAGGCAATCCGGAAAAGGGCCGCGTCACGGTCGTCAACCGTTACGACATGCGCGACCTGGACCACCTGGACTTCGAGTGGGAACTGCTGCATGACGGCATCGCCGTGGCGCAGGGCCGGCTCGACGGCGTGAAGGCGGCCGCCGGCGCCAGGAAGGATGTCAGGCTGGCGCTGCCGGCACGCACGCACGGCGAAGGCGAATACGTGCTGACGGTCCAGGCCCGGCAGCGAGCCGCCGAGCCGGGCGTGGCGGCCGGCTCGGTGGTCGGCTGGTCGCAGTTTATCGTGCCGCCGGCGGGCAGGGCGGCCACCGCGCGGGGCGCCGCCGTCAAGCCGCAGCGCGACGGCGACGCGATCGTGCTGGCCTCCCCGGCCGCGCGGCTGGAGCTCGATGCGCGCACCGGCACCGTCAGCTACAGTGTCGATGGCCAGCCACTGCTGACCGGCGGCACGCCGAACTTCTGGCGCGGCCTGACGGACAACGACGAAGGCACCGGCACCATGAAGAGCCACCAGGTCTGGGGCGACTTCACGCGCGAGCGCAAGGTGCGCGACGTGTCGATCGACGGCAACGCGGTAAAGGTGCTGTACTCGTTCGGGGCGGGTGCCGTGCACTGGGAGAACGTGTACCGGATGCGGGCCGACGGCAGCGTCGACGTGCAGGCCACGTTCACGCCATTGCGCGACGACCTGCCCGATCCGCTGCGCCTGGGCCTGCGCTTCGACAGTGCGCCGCGGCTGGACACGGTGAGCTGGTACGGCCGCGGGCCACACGAATCGTATGTCGACCGCAAGACCGGCGCGGCGCTGGGGGCCTGGACCGGCAAGGTCGCCGACCAGTACCACGGCTACATGCGGCCGCAGGAGAGCGGCAACAAGACCGACGTGCGCCGCTTCGAACTGCGCGGCGACGGCGTGCCCGGCGTGGTCGTGCGGGGCAGCAAGCCGCTGGCGTTCACCGCGCTGGCCTTCCCGTACGAAGACCTGTACCTGCGCCCGCGCGGCACCTGGAAGAGTTCCGAGATCCGGCCCCATGGCAATGGCAGCGTGCTGGTCGACCTGGCCCAGGCCGGGGTGGGCGGCGACGACGGCTGGAGCAGCAACGGCCGGCCACTGGTCAAGTACCGCATCCCGCTGGCGCCGGCCAGCTACGGCTTCACGCTGTCGCCGAAGCCGCCGGCGCCGTTGCCAACGCAGGCGCAGGCTCCTGCGCAGCAGTAGGAGCGGACGGCACCACGTTTCCGCTTCGGCGGGCGCGTGGTGCCAGGCCAGTCAGGCAAGCGACAGCAGCGCCTGGCCGGTGCTCCGGAAGGTGCCGCCGGCATCCAGTTTTACCTGCGCCAGCTTGCCCTGGTAGCGCAGCGCCACCGCATCGCCCGGCTTGCCGCCGATGCGCAGCGCCGTCAGCCGGCCCCGTTCCCACGTCATGTCGACCGTCAGCCCGCCCCGGGCGCGGATGCCCGCGACACGGCCCGTCGGCCAGGCGGCGGGCAGCGCCGGCAACAGCAGCACCTCGCCACCCCACGATTGCAGCAGCATTTCCATGATCCCCGCCGCGCCGCCGAAATTGCCGTCGATCTGGAACGGCGGATGGGCATCGAACATGTTCGGGTAAGTGCGCCGCGGTCCGGTCAACCCCTTCAGCACCGAATACGCATGTTCGGCGTCGCCCATCCGCGCCCACAGGCACAGGCGCCACGCGGTGCCCCAGCCGGTGGCCAGGTCGCCCCGGTCGACCAGGGTCTGGCGCACCGCCCGCGCCAGGTCGGGCGTGTCGCGCACGTTGATCTGCGCGCTCGGGTACAGGGCATACAGGTGCGACACGTGGCGGTGCTGGCGGTCCGGCGCGCGCGCATCCCAGTCTTCCAGCCATTCCTGCAACTGGCCCTGCTGGCCGATGCGGTCCGGCGCCAGCCGGCCGCGCGCTTCGGCGATGCGTTCCAGCAGCGCGGCATCCTGCCCGAGCAGGCGGCCCGCTTCCAGCGTGTGGCCGAACAGGTCGCGCACGATCTGGCGGTCCATCGCCGGGCCGGCGGCAAGCGACGATCCGTACGGGTGGCTGTTCTCGGGCGACATCGACGGCGACGTGACCAGCCCGCGGCCCTGCGGGTCCTCGACCAGCGTGTCGAGGAAGAACTCGGAGGCGCCGCGCAGCAGCGGATACAGCCGCCGCAGGACCTGGGCATCGCGGCTGTAGTCATAGTGGTCCCACAGTGAATTGCACAGCCAGGCGCCGCCGCATGGCCACATGCCGTACCTGGCCGCGTCGATCGGCGCGGCGGCGCGCCACAGGTCGGTGTTGTGGTGTGTCACCCAGCCGCGCGCGCCATACATCGTCTTCGCGGTTTTCGCGCCGCTCTGCGCCAGGTCTTCCACCATGCGCAGCAACGGTTCCACGCAGGCACCCAGGCCGGCCGGATCGGCTGGCCAGTAATTCATCTGCGTGTTGATGTTGATGGTGTACTTGCCGCCCCATGGCGGGTTGGTGCCCTCGTTCCAGATGCCCTGCAGGTTGGCCGGCTGCGTGCCGGGCCGCGACGAGGCGAGCAGCAGGTAGCGCGCATATTGCAGGTACAGCGCGTCGAGCGCGGGATCGTCCTGCTGGCCGGCGGCGGCGATGCGCTCGTCGGTGGGGCGGGCGGCCGCCGGGCTGGTGCCCAGGTCGATCGACATCGTGCCGAACAGCCGGCCGTGCTCCTCGACATGGCGGCGCTTCAGCGTGGCGTAGGGCGTGCCCGCCGCGGCTGCCGTCTGGCGGCGCACGATGGCCACCGGATCGCCGCTCACGTCCCGGTAGTTGACATAACTGGTGGCGGCGGCCACCAGTACCGTCGCGGCCGAAGCACCGGTCAGCGTCAACTGCCCGTCGGCGTAGCGCAGCTTGCCGTCGCCGAGCACCTGGATGCGCAGCGCATAGCGCAGGCCGGCCGGAATGCCGTGCATCGCCTCGTTGCGGCCCGTGATGAGGATCGCATCCGGACCATCCGCGGCGATGGCGGCATCGGGCGGCAGCGGGCCCGCTTCCTCGACCTGCAGCCAGTCGGTGGGCGGGGCGTTCGCCAGGTCGGTGGCCAGCCCGGGGTAGTTCGACGCAATGGATTTCACCTTGCGCGGCCCGCGCCAGCCCAGCGTGAAACCCAGTGTGCCGCGCGGTGCCTGCAGGCGCAGGGCAATCACCTGGTCCGGCGCCGACACGAAGCTTTCCCGCGTGTGCTGGCCGAGCGGGGTGCGGTAGCGTGTGGTGGTCACGGCGCTGGCCAGGTCGAGCGAGCGCTCGTAGTCGGCGGGCGCCTGGGCATCCCCCATCGTCAGCAGCACGTCGCCCAGGGTGCCGTACGACATCTGGCGGATCGGCTTGCCCATCATGGCGGCGCCCACTTCTTCCGTCGCTTCCGCGTACTTCCCCTGCGCGAGCAATTGCCGCACTTTCGGCAGCGCCGCCAGCGCGGCGGGGTTGTCCGGCGTGTACGGCGCGCCGGCCCACAACGTGTCTTCGTTCAGCTGCAGGCGCTCCTGCGCCACGCGGCCGAACACCATCGCCCCCAGCCGGCCATTCCCCAGCGGCAGCGCCTCTTCCCAGCGCGCGGCGCTATGGCGGTACCACAGCGTGTTCGCGCGGTCGCCCGCGCGGGAAGCGGGGGCGCGTGCCGGCGCTGCCAGCGCCACGCCCGGCGCCGCCGCCAGCGCACCGATACCCATGACGAGGCCGCGCCGAATGCGGTTGGGGTCGAATTGTCGTTTCATCGTTGTCTCCACTGTCTGGTTGGACCGGCAGGCCGGCGCCAGGCGAATTGTATTGGTATATATAAAAAACATCAATGCCGTCGAGACCGGGAACGCACGCCGCACTCTAGCGTTACACGGCAGGGCAACCGCGCAATCTGCTGAGCGTTTGGATGTTGATGCAATTTCACAACGTTGATGCATGTTACCCGTGACTTCCGCCGCGCTGTGAGTGCATACTCGGAACAACTGGTCCGGCCAATCCTGGGACTGGTCTACCAGTACGAGCAAGTGATCTAGCCAATTTAAAATAAGACCGGCGGAGGAGACACATGAAGTACGCACCACACCTGGCCAAGCGCCAACCCGCGCTGCGGCGCGCAACGATGGCGCTGGCCGTCGCTGTCGCCGTCTGCGAGATGAGCGGCCTGGCCCATGCCCAGAGCAGTACCCAGGACGCGCCGCAAGCGGAAGCGGTGCAATCGGTCGTGGTGACCGGTTCGCTGATCCGGCGCGTGGCCACCGAGGGGGCCACGCCGGTGACCACCATCAAGGCCACCGAACTGGAATCGCGCGGCCACACCGAACTGAAGGACCTGGTGCTGGAACAGCCGCAATCGCTGTCGCTGGGCACCAACTCGGGCGCCGCCGGCCCGATGACGAACCTGCGCGGCCTCGGCCCGATGCGCACGCTGACGCTGCTGAACGGCCGCCGCCTGGCCAACGAACCGCTGCAGGACCAGTACGTATCCGTCAACGTGATCCCGCGCATGGCGCTGGACCGTGTCGAGACGCTCTCCGGCGGCGCCGCCTCCACCTATGGCGCGGATGCGATCGGCGGCGTGCAGAACTACTGGACCAAGCGCGGCTACGAAGGCGTGACGCTGAAGGGCGAATACGCGCGGCCGGAAGAAAGCGGCGGCGGCAAGACCACCAGCTTCGGCGCCATCGCCGGTATCGGCAACCTGGCCCGCGATGGCTGGAATGCCTACATCGCCGTCGACCACCAGAAGAAAACCCCGCTGTTCCAGGGCGAACGCGCCGAACAGCACGATCCCGACGTGCTGCGCTCGCTGGGCCTGGGCCTGCTGCCGGACGCCCGCAATCCCAGCCCGACGGCCAACTTCGGCTTTGCCCGCAACGCCAACTCGAACTACAACCCCACGTACGCGAACGGCTGCGTGGACCCGTATTCCCGCCCGACGCTGGGCAACCAGAGCGCCAACACGCCGGCCGTGTACGCGCCGGGCTGCTACCGCAACCCGCTGTTCTACAACGCCGTCACCGACGGAAGCGAGATCCAGACGATCGCGGCGCGCTCCAGCTTCAACATCCCGGGCGGCCACAAGATCGACATCGACGTGCTGCACTCGAAGTTCACCGTGCAGAAATTCCGCGGCATGCAGGTCCCCGGCGGCACCAACCCGTTCACCACCTACTCGCTGCCATCGTCGAGCCGCTTCTACCCGGGCAACGGCATCACCCCGGCGGTGCAGGTGGTCGGCAACAACGACGGCACCAATGCGCCGGCGATGTACATCGACCCCACGCGCACGCCCGGCACGGTCAGCAACCTGAACATGAATGGCCGCACGCTGTACTTCCAGTGGGGCCCGGCCGAACTGGGCTCGGCTTACCGCAACGACGAGCAGACCAACGACCGCGTGGTGCTGACAGCCGAAGGCGAAGTGCTGGGCTGGGACTACCGCGCCGGCGTGAACTGGGGCATGAGCAAGCGCGACACGAAGGTGGGCGGCGGCTACATCCTGTATTCGAAGGCGCAGGAAGGCTTCAACAACGGCACGTTGAACCCGTTCGGCCTGCAGGACGAGGCGGGCGCGGAATACCTGCGCAGCATCGAGGCGAACAACTACACGTACCGCCTGAACAAGGCCTACAACAAGAGCGTCGACGTGACGCTGTCGAAAGCCCTGATGTCCCTGAAGGGCGGCGACCTGACGCTGGCGCTGGCCGCCGAGCTGCGCCGCGACGCCGCGCGCACCTACGATGCGCCGCTCGATTTCGTCTACAAGAAGGCCGATGGCAGCTACAACCTGGATGCCGCCGGCAACGTGCTGCAGCACGACCTGGTCGGCGAAACGCCGCAGGGCGTGGGCAAACGCCTGTCGCGCGACATCTCGTCGCTGCTGGCCGAGGTGGAAGCGCCGATCACCGAGACCATCTCGATCAACGGCGCCGTGCGGGCCGACCATTACGACGACCTGAAACAGACCACCGTCAATCCACGCCTGGCGGGCAGCTGGCGCCCGATGGAAAGCCTGCTGCTGCGCAGTTCCCTGTCGACCGGCTTCCGCGCGCCGTCGATCATGGACATCCAGAACCCCACGGCCGAAGTGCGCACGATCGACATGGATGATCCGGTGCTGTGCCCGAGCGCGCAGCCGACGGTGGCCGGCAGCGGCACGCCGGTGGCGGGCTACACGGCCGACCAGGTCTGCAACGTGAGCACCGAGTACTGGACCAAGTCGCCCAACAACAGCTTCCTGAAACCGGAAAAGTCGCGCGGCTTCTCGTTCGGCTTCGCCTACGAGCCGATCAGGAACCTGTCCGTCACGGTCGACTACTGGGGCCTGAAGATCAAGGACGTGCTGGGCGCGGTGACGATCGCCGAAGTGCAGCAGGACCCGGCCAAGTACGAGGAATTCATCCTGCGCCGCGCCGATGGCACGATCGACCATATCGTGGCCAGCCAGGCCAACCGGGGCATGAGCCGCATCCGCGGCGCCGACGTCTCGGCCAGCTACCGGTTCCCTGTCACCAGCTACGGCACCTTCGACGCGAAACTGGATGGCACCTGGTACCACAAGTACGAGTTCCAGTCCGAGAAGGATGGCCCGTGGCACACCAACATCGGCATCATCACCAACGATGGCCGCTTCGGCGGCGCGGGCCCGAACGCCGGCCTGGCGGGCATGCCGCAGATCAATCCGCGCTGGAAGCACACTGCGTCGTTCAGCTGGGGCCAGGGCCCGTGGCGCGCCACGCTGTCGCAGCGCTACCAGCGCGGCGTGACGGACCTGACGCCGCGCGTGGGGTCGACGCTGACCAAGGTGGACGACTACAGCCAGTTCAATGTGAACCTGCGCTATACGGGCATCAAGAACACCACCGTCAGCCTGGGCGTGAACAACATCACGGAGGAGTGGCCACCGCTCACCGCCAACAGCGTCTACAGCGGCGGCTACGTGACGAGCATGGCCGACATGCTGGGCCGCGTGTTCCGACTCTCGGTGGAGTACAAGTTCTGATGCACCTGGTGTGAGGTAGTTTCATCCGCGACGAAGCCGGCCATGGGCCGGCTTCGTCGCGTTGTTCGACATGCGGAGCGATCTGCGACAACCATGGAATCGCCATGACAGACAAGACCTTCCTGCAGCGCCGCCAGTGGATCAAGGGGACCGCCGCGCTGGGCACCGTGTCCTTCCTGGGCCTGCCCGCACCGGGCCGCGCCCAGGCCGCGGACCCGTGGGCGCGCGCCCGGCAGATCGCCGGCGTGTTCGCCAGGCCGCTGCCGTTTCCGAAACGCGACTTCGTGGTTACGGCCTACGGCGGCAAGCCGTGCAAGGTGCACAAGGTGGCGGGCTATCCGACCATCCGCGCCCGGGGGCAGGTGACGACGCCCGTGCCGGGTTCGCACGACAGCCATCCCGCGCTGCGCGCCGCGATCGCCGCCGCGCACAAGGCCGGCGGCGGTCGCGTGCTGGTGCCGGCCGGCGACTGGTACCTGAAGGGACCGATCGTGCTGCTGTCCAATGTGCACGTGCACCTGGCGAAAGGCGTGCACGTGTACTTCAGCGCCAACCCGGCCGACTACGCGCGCGATTATCCGGAAGCGCAGACGGTCGACTGCGGCGCCAACGGCAAGCTGGTGCTGTCGCGCTGGCAGGGCAACGACTGCTTCAACTTCGCGCCGCTGGTGTATGCGCGCGGCCAGAAGAACATCGCCATCACGGGCGAGGACTGGACCAGCATCCTGGATGGCCAGGCCGGCGTGCCGTACGAGGATGGCAGCGGGCCGGGCTGGTGGAGCATGAACCAGAAGGGCGCCGAGAAGGGCGCGCTGCACCAGGGCGTGGACAACCCCGCCAATCCGCCGCTGGCGACGATGGCGCCGCACCTGGACGCGGCCACGCTGGCGCGCATCGCCGGCGACCGGCCGCACGGGCGCTCCGATGAAAAATACCTGCCGGCGCTGTCCGAGGCCGGCGTGCCGGTCGACAGGCGCATCTTCGGGCTGGGCCACTACCTGCGGCCTTGCCTCGTCGAGTTCATGGATTGCGAGGACGTGCTGATGCAGGGCTACCAGGCGGTCAACGCGCCGTTCTGGATCCACCATCCGGTCAAGTGCCGCAATGTGCATTTTTCAAAGGTGAAGATGGAATCGATCGGGCCGAATTCGGACGGCTTCGATCCGGAATCGTGCGACACCGTGCTGGTCGACGGCTGCTGGTTCAACACGGGTGACGACTGCATCGCCATCAAGGCAGGCAAGAATGCCGACGTGGGCTACGGCCCCACGCGCAACGTGGTGATCCAGAACTCGGTGATGAACAGCGGCCATGGCGGCATCACGCTGGGCAGCGAGATGTCGGCCGGGATCGAGCACGTGTATGCGCAGAACATCGACGTGCGCAATATCCACTACGCCACCGATCCGATCAACACCGTGGTGCGGCTGAAAACCAATATGAACCGGGGCGGCTACCTGCGCCATTTCTACGTGCGCGACCTGACGCTGCCGAACGGCGTGCGGCTCAAGCCCGGCTTCTACACGCCGATCCCGGGCGGGCCGGTGCCGGCGAAAACCGTGCCCACCGGCGGCGGCGCGGTGATCACCTTCGATTGCGACTACACGCCATCGTTCGACCTGGTGCGCAGCCGGCCGCCGGAGGTGTCGGACGTGCATATTTCCGGCATCAGGGTGAGCAACGTGGACACGCCGGAAGGGCGCTTCGGCTGCTACCAGGCGTTCGTCGTGCTCGGCCCGGTGGCGCACAGCTACAACGGCGCGCCGGACAGGCCGGTGCTCCCGGTGCTGCCGGTACAAAGGGTGACGATCAGCGACTGCGACTTCGGCAACGCGGTGCGCGCCGATGCGCCGTGGTTCCTGCACAATGCGCGCGATGTCACCCTGCGCAACGTGACGATCGGCGGCAAGCGGTACGACGAAAAACTGGCGGGATAAGCCGCCACGCAACACCCATGGAGGAGACATGCAGATGAAGAGAACCGCGCTCGCGCTGGCGCTGGCACTGGCGGCGGGCTGGGGCCTGCCCGCTGCGCAGGCAACGGTGATCGGCACGATGACGCGTGCGCAGCCGGTCACGGAAGCGCGCATCGCCACGCTGGGCGAGACGGAGCGGGCGGCATGGCGCGCCTACCTGGAACGCTCGCGCGCGCTGATGGAGCGCGACAAGGCCACGCTGGCGGCGGAACGGGCCAGCGGGACGGCCCCGCCGGAAGCACAGGCGCGGCTGCACGGCGATTCCGGCATGCCGCTGAAGCAGCCGGCGGCGTGGTACGCGTCGGCCGAGGCGCGGCACGTGGCCGACAATATCGTCAGCTTCCAGACCCCGGCGGGCGGCTGGGGCAAGAACGTCAACCGCACCGGCCACCTGCGGCAGAAGGGCGAGCACTATGCGCCGATCGACGACGACCCGTCCGGCGGCGTGATCGTCGCGACCAAGGGCTGGAACTACGTGGGCACGATCGACAACGATGCCACCACCACCGAGCTGGCGTTCCTGGCCCGCGTGCAGGCGGCGCTGCCCGGCGCGCCCGGCGCCGCGTATCGGCAGGCCTTCGAGCGGGGCGTGAGTTACCTGCTCGACGCCCAATACCCGAACGGCGGCTTCCCGCAGGTGTATCCGCTGCAGGGCGGCTACCACGATGCCATTACGTTCAACGACAATGCGTTCGCCCAGGTGGCCGACCTGCTGGCCATGGTGGCCGCGCGGGGCGGCGACTATGCCTTCGTGCCGCCCGAGCTGGCGGCCCGGGCCGGGGCCGCGCATGGCCGGGCGATCAAGGTGCTGGTGGCCAGCCAGATCCGCGTCGATGGCCAGCTGACGGGCTGGTGCCAGCAGCACGATGCGCTGACCCTGGCGCCGGTGGGGGCACGCAATTTCGAGCCGGTGGCGCTGTCCAGCTCGG
Source organism: Pseudoduganella albidiflava (assembly GCF_004322755.1). Classification (NCBI taxonomy): domain Bacteria; kingdom Pseudomonadati; phylum Pseudomonadota; class Betaproteobacteria; order Burkholderiales; family Oxalobacteraceae; genus Pseudoduganella; species Pseudoduganella albidiflava. Next base: position 3,923,661 of record NZ_CP036401.1, on the reverse strand, counting down.
AAACGTCGCGGCTGCTCAGGCTGCTGATGGAGCAACCGCGGCCGACGCCGGAAGTCGTGGCGGCCATCGATGCGGCCGCCGCGTGGCTGAAGCGGGTCGCCGTGCGCGACGTGGGCTGGACCACGAAGGCCGAGAATGGCCGCTTCCTCGAAGCCCGGCCCGGCGCCGGCCCGATGTGGGCGCGCATGTACGACATCGCCACGATGAAGCCGATCTTCGGCGACCGCGACGGCACCATCCACACCGACGTCAACGAGCTCAGCAAGGAGCGCCGCGACGGCTACGGCTGGTATGGCAACGGGCCCGCCTCGGCGCTCGCCGCCTACGACAAGTGGTCGAAGAAGCGCTGACCAGCCCAGCCCCGCACTAAACAGTTGCCGCAAAAACGGTGACAGGCTCCAATTCTTTTGCAACAGGTGTTGCCCGAAAAATGGAGCCTGTCACTAATGCCGTTAAGCTAGCGCAATTCGACATAGTTCGCGGCGATGGCGTATTGGTGGCTTGGCAGGGGTTTCGCGAAGCGTGCTTCGCGCCTGCCAGGCGGCGATGGCATGCATGCCATCGCTCGTCCCGGACACCGGCTTTTCGGTGTCGGACACCGGTCTTCACATGAGCTTGCCGATTTCCTGAGCAAAAACCAGTGTCCGACACATTTTCCGGATGAAGCGCTCGGAAAAAATGTCCGACACCAAGCCCCCAAACGCCAACTCAAATAGTCATGTCGCCTTAACTTAAGGCATTAGAGCCTGTTACCGGTTTTTGTTTTTGGCTCTCCAGTTCACAACCGGTGACAGGCTTCGATTCTTTTGCAACACGTGTTGCCTGGAAAATGGAGCCTGTCACCGGTTTTTTGCCGAAGGTGTTCAGCTGGTGACGGGTGGCAGGTGCTTGCGGGCCTCGCGCACGGTCAGCGGCGAGAAGCGGGCGCCATGCGTGGCGAGGAAGGCGGTCACCGCGGGCGGATTCCAGCGCCCGTAGTCGCGCAGCGCCCAGCCGATGGCCTTGCGGATAAAGAAGTCGGGCTCGCCGGCCAGCGCCAGCGCATGGCGGAACAGCCGCGCCTCGTCCGTGTCCAGCCGCCAGCCGCGCTGGTGGATCATGGCGATACGCCGCACCCACAGTGATGGATGCGCCGATGCCGCATCCATCGCTTCGCACACGCCTGACTCCACGCCGCGCCGGCGGCGCACCACCGTGCCGATGACGGTGGCGAGCGGGTCGACCGTGTCCCACCAGGGTTCGCGCTGCGCCAGGTCGAGCAGCGGGTCCAGCGCCGTGCCATCGAGGCGGCCGGCCGCCTGGAGCAGCACATCGGCCGCCGTGTATTTGTACTCGCGCCCGGGCAAGTCCCACAAGCGGGCCGCCACCTGCAGGGCTTCCTCCCCGTTCAGGCCACTGCCGGGCTTGCCCACCGCCGCGCGCCGCGGCACTGCGGGAATGCCGAGGAAGGCGAATTGCCCGCGCTGGTAGGCACTCATCTCGCTAGCTAAGCCGTCGTCGGCCAGCGGCGCCAGCCCGTCGATGACATCCCTGACCGTTGCCCAAACCTTTGCCGTCATGACCGTTTCCCAGTGTGGTTGGCCATGCGCGCGGCGCAGGGCGGGAACGATTCTGCCATCAGCCAGCCTGGCTGGACAAGCACCGTCGCGCTGCTTGGCGTCGTTATATGTTTCGTATATAGTTCGTTTACGTTGCGTATATCAAGGAGTGAGCATGGAAATGGCAAGACTGTCGAAAAAGGATGGGCGACCCTGCCTGCGCGGAAGCCAGGGACCCGCCGGGAGCGCCGCATGACAAAGACACCCCACGAAGTGGCGCTGCTCGCCAAATCGGGCCGCCTGCTGGCGTCCGTGTTCGGCCTGCTGGACCGCACGCCGCTGGCCGGCAAGTCGACCCTGGAGATCGATGCCATGGTCGAGCGCTTTATCGTCGACGAACTGGCAGCGCGTCCCGCCAGCAAGGGGCAGTACGGCTTTGCCTTCGTGCTGAATTCATCCGTCAACCACGTCGTGTGCCATGGCGTGCCGTCGGCGGCGGACGTGCTGAAGGACGGCGATATCGTCAACTTCGACATCACGCTGGAAAAGAACGGCTACATCGCCGATTCCAGCAAGACCTACCTGGTCGGGGAAGTCGCTCCCGCTGCCAGGCGCCTGGTGCAGGCCACGTACGAAGCGATGTGGAAGGGCATCCGCGCGGTGCGGCCCGGCGCCCGGCTCGGCGATATCGGCTGGGCCATCGAACGCCACGCGAAGCGCAACGGCTGTTCGGTGGTGCGCGAATATTGCGGGCACGGCATCGGCCAGCAGATGCACGAGGCGCCGCAGGTGCGCCACTTCGGCGAGCGCGGCACGGGCATGGAGCTGCGTGAAGGCATGGTGTTCACCATCGAACCGATGTTCAACCGGGGCGGGCGCAGCGTGACGACGCTGAGCGATGGCTGGACGGTGGTGACGCGTGACGGCTCGCTGTCCGCGCAGTTCGAGCACACGGTGGCGGTAACGGCCACCGGCGTGGCGGTGCTGACCCTGCGGCCGGAAGAACACGGCATGGTCGCAATCCCGGCAGCGGCGGCTGCTGCCGGGCCGGCCATCATGGCAGCTTCTGGAACCCCTCGGCCTTGACGACCCACTTGCCATTGTCCGGGAACCCCGGCGCGGGCCGCTCCGGGCCGCCATCCCAGCCGCCCGCCATCATGCCGACGGCGGCCAGCAGGGCGCCGTTGCCGGGCAGGTAGACGGGCAGGCCCGTGTTGGGGTTATGGCCGGCCGCCGTGTAAGCATTGTTCGGGCCATCCGTTTTCAGCAGCACGTCCACCGCCAGCTCGGGCGCTTCCAGGCGGGCCGCGGTCATCGCCACCATCGGGTAATCCCAGCCCCAGATCTTGGTGGCCCAGTCCCAGCTGGCCAGCGTGGCATCGAGCGTGCGGCGCATCACGGCGCGGTCGACGCCATCGCCCGGCAACTGGCCCAGCGCCATCAGGAACGAAGGATGGTCATGGCGGCTGGCGATGTTGTCCCAGGTGTCCGGCGTGCTTTCGATGGCGACGTACTTGCCATCCTTCTGCGGCAGCGCCGACAGGTGGGTGCGGCGGTGTTCCCAGTCCTCGTCGCGCGGCAGGCCGAGGCGCTCGCGCCATTGCTGGGCGATCTCCAGGCCGCGGGCCCAGTAGCTCAGTTCATAAGTGGGGTTCATGCTGGTGGCCTGGTCGTAGATCTCCTGCGCGATCCACATCGGCGGCCCCAGTACATAGCGCTGGCGCGCCGCTTCCCAGTGCAGCATCGAGGCCATGCCGGCCGCGGTTTCCATCACCAGTTCGCGATAGCGTTCCAGCGTGGCCTTCGACGGATCGGCGCGGTACATCAGTTCCGCCAGGTGGATCGGGTGCGGCTGGTTCCATACGATCAGCGGATTGCCGCCCGGGCTTTCGCGGCCCTCGGGACCGGTCATCTTCATCCAGCGGGCGCCTTTCAAGCCCCGTTCGCCCGCCACGGCGCGTGCCGCGGGAAGGGTGCGCTGGAACCAGGTGAGTGTGCGGGCGGTATATTCCGGCCGGCCCCACAGCGCGAAGTGCGCCGTGTGCCACCACACCATTTCCGTGTGGTGCTTGCCGTACCAGGTGGAGGTCGTCAGGCCGCTTTCCTGCGCAGGCAGCGTGTCGCCCAGCTGGATGCCGGCCAGGTACTGCGACAGCACCACGCGCCGTTCCAGTTCGGCGGCGCGCGGGTCGGAGCTGCCGGCGAAATCGATCGCCGCGCCGCTTTCCCAGTAGCGCTTCCAGTGCGCCGCGCTGGCCGTGAACACGTCGGCACTGCGCGGCGCCGGGGCGCGGCCCTGCTGCGCGAACGACACCGTGATGTCCAGCGTATCGCCCCGTGCCGGCGCGATCATGAAGGCGTGCGCGTCGGCCCGGGTGATCGTCAGCGGCGCCGCGCTGGCCACCGTCATCGCATAGCGCGATGAATTGTCCAATCCTTCGCGCAGGTGCTCCACGGCCAGCAGCGTGGGTTTCTGTTCGAGCACGCTGGTGCGATGCGCCGCCGGCTGCGTCCAGTCCAGCGGCGGGTTGTGCTTGACCTTCAGGTCGTAGCCCAGCGGCAGCGCGATGCGTACCGCCAGCGCGCCGCGCGCCAGCAGCGGGGAGCGGATGCGCAGTGCCACCGTATCGGTCTTCGGATCGGCCGCGCTGGTGACCGACACGGGCTGGCCCACCAGTTTCAGGCGGCTGGCCAGCTCGCCCTTCCACAGGTCGAGCCGCTGGTCGACGTCCGTCGCATCGGCGGGAACCAGCGGCCGCGCGCCGGCACCGGCCAGCACGAAAGCGATGCGCGGCAGCGGCTGCGTATGGGGATTTTCACGCAGCCACTGGCCGGCCGGCGATCCCTGGTTGGTCGGGTAGCCCAGCGTGCGGCCGTGCGCCGTGAACGGACGGTTGGCGTCGGCCAGCTTGTAGTTGCGCGGGTTGGCATTGGTGTGCCAGCTCCAGCGCGCCTGCGTCTCGGTGGCTGTGCCGTGCCGCCAGTAATGGTCGGCGAAGGTCTGCAGGCCCGTCACATCGGCCGTGAAGGCAAAGCGGCCATTGCCGACCGACAGGGGCGACCAGGCGTCGACCTGTGTCAGGTGCGGGTTGTGGCGCGCGACGACGGCCTGGCGGTCGATCGGCGCGGCATGCGCGGGACTGGCTGCTGCGACCGTGGCCAGTACGACAGCGGCCACCACGAGATGAGCCGGAACGAAATCGGCCAGCCCGGAATCGGCCAGCACGGCGGGGCAGAAGGAAAGGGCGGTGCGGTTTGGCGGCATGGGTGTCCCCGGTATTGGTATCGGGCCATGGTAAGTCGCAAAAGGAAACGCTGCCATCGCCGCCCGCCATTTGCTCAACAGGATGAGCGGTGCTGGCCAGCGGCGCGGCGTTCGGCGTACACTGGCAGCCCGCCGTCATCGTCATCGTTATCGCCATGAAAAAATACCTGCTGCTCGCCTGTGCGCTGCCATTGCCCGCGCTGGCCGCTTCCTGCCTGCCCGCCGAGGCGCTGGTCGAGCGCGACCGACAGTACGAGGCGGCCCTCGCCACCGGCAACGCGGCGTTCCTGCGCGAGGCGCTAGCCGACGATTACGTATGGGTGCACACGCTGGGTTCGGAGATCGAGACCAAGCCGGTGCTGCTGGCGCGCATGGACAAGCCGGCGCGGTTCAAGTCGCGCACCACCACCGGCGTGCAGGCGCGGGCATTGGGCGATACGGCGGTACTGCATGGCGTGTCGATCGTCGAGCAGTGGAACGCCGATGGCCAGGGATTCAAGACCAACCGCTACCAGTTCATGCGTACTTATGTGAACGTGGATGGCCAGTGCAAGCTGCTGGCGGTACAGACCATGAACCTGTCGTCGAAGTAGGGAGGAGATGGCGATGCTGAAAGGAAGCTGCCTGTGTGGCGGCGTGGCGTACCGGGCCGACGGGCCGATCCACCATGCCAGCCATTGTTACTGCACGATGTGCCAGAAGCAGCATGGCGCGGCGGCGGGATCGTATGCGAACGTGCGCGCGGACGGCTTCGTGGTCGAGCGCGGGCAGGAACTGGTGGTGGAATATGCGTCGTCCGAGCACGGCCGGCGCGGCTTCTGCCGCGTCTGCGGTTCGACGCTGACCTGGCGCAGCACGCAATCGCCGGACACGATCGCGGTCACGCTGGGCACGCTGGAGCCGCCGTACGACGGCCCTGTCGAGCGTGAGTTATATAGTGAAACAAAACCGGCGTGGCTGCCGGTGAGGGAAACGTAGGAAGCACGGCTGCCGGTGAATTGCCGGCAGCGGCAAGCCATTAGCAGCAAGCCATCAGCAGCAAGCCATCAGCGATAGAACGCTTCGACCTTGCCCTTCAGCTTGATCAGCATCGGCTGGCCCTTGCGGTCCAGCGACTTGCCGGCCGGGACCTTGATCCAGCCTTCGCTGATGCAGTATTCGGAGACGTCGAAACGTTCCTTGTCGTTGAAACGGATGCCGATGTCGTGTTCGAACACGGCAGGCACGTGGAAGGAGCTGCGCGGGTCCGTGGACAGGTGGTCCGGCAGTTCTGGGCGTTGAGTGGTATCGTTCATGGGCGCCAATTATCCTTCAGATGGCGGCGCACGACAACACCATACCGCTGGAGAACCACCCCTTGGCTCATCAGGCTATCCTGGAATTTACCCTGTCCGGCCGCGGCACGCGCGACATTACCGACGCCGTCGGCAAGGTCGTGCGCGAGTCCGGCATCGCGTGCGGCGTGGCCCATGTGTTCGTCCAGCACACCAGCTGCTCGCTGACCATTACCGAGAACGCCGACCCGGACGTGCGGCGCGACCTGGAAACCATCGTGGCGCGCCTGGCGCCGGACGGTGACCCCGCATATCGCCACGACACCGAAGGGCCGGACGACATGGCGGCGCATGCCCGCGCGATGCTGACCGATACGGCGGTGACGGTGCCGGTGGGCGGCGGGCGGCTGCTGCTCGGCACGTGGCAGGGCATCTACCTGTGGGAGCACCGCGCGGCGCCGCACCGGCGCAGCGTGGTCGTCACGGTGCTGGGCTGACGCTCGCGCCTCTCCCGAATGGGCCGCTGACCCGGCGCGGACGCGGGGGTATGCTGGCGCTTCGTTGAACGGAGAATGCGATGAGCGACCAGTGCGAACATTTCAGCCAGATCCATACCCACGCGCCGCGCACGGACGGCTGCGAGGAATGCCTGAAGACGGGCGACACGTGGGTGCACCTGCGCACCTGCCTGGTGTGCGGCCATGTAGGCTGCTGCGACCAGTCGAAGAACCGGCACGCGACCAGGCATTTCCACGCGACGCGGCACGCCATGATGCGCTCGCAGCAGCCGGGCGAGACGTGGGGCTGGTGCTACGTGGACCAGCGGATGTTCGACCCGATCTGACGGCCGCGCTCAGGCCGTCCAGCGGCTGAACTGTTCGGCATCGACGCCGTTCGGCACGTACCACTTCTTGCGCGTGGGATCCCAGCGCGCGCCCAGGCGCTTGGCTTCATCCTTTTCCGCGAACGGCACGTTCAGGAAGACCTGCGCCTTGGCCGACGCGCCGCCACCACCGCCACCGCCATTACCGCCGCGTGGTGCGTTGTCCACGCGCGTGCCGGGCGGCGGCAACGTGGTGGCCGGCGGCGTGGTGTCGACCTGGCTGCCGTCGGCCAGCACTTCGACCCAGCGTTTGCCTTGCGGCGTGTCGAGGGCGAGCTTGTACGGTGGATCGAAGGGCAGGTCGGTGGTCATGGCGGCAGGTGCGTTGTCGAGGGCACGCATTATAGCAACGGCGCCACGCCATCCGGTCGGATTGGTGTTGTCAAAAAAACATTTCATACTTAGAATGCGCGTACCTCAACTCACCCCGGGTCCATCATGCGCGTTCGACCATTGTTTGCCCTGCTCTGCGGTGCCGCCGTTTCGCAAGCCGCTTTCGCCCAACTGAATGTCCGCGAAGTGAAGGGCGGGCAGGATCATCCGTTGCTGTCCCGCTTCGAGGGGGCGAGGATGGTCGGGTACAACGTGCTCCAGTATGAAGAAGCCGCGCTGCCAGCCAGCAAGCCCTACTTCAAGGATAACGAACTGGTGGTGGACAACCTGCTCAAGCCGGAAGGCAAGTACACCCGTATCGCCTACGTGTTTCCGAAGGACCGCTCCGGCCTCGAGGTATTCCGCAATTACCAGGCGGCGATCGCCAAGGCGGGACTGCAGGTCGTCTACACGTGCGACAAGGAGGCCTGCGGCAAGTTGCCCTCCTATTTCAATTCCAGCTACCTGATGCGCGATGGATTCCTCGACAGCAATCGCAACGTGTTCAATGCCGGCCTGCGCGAGCCGCGCTACCTGGTGGCCAAGGGCACGCGGCCGGACGGCACCGTGTTGCATGTCGCCCTGCTGGTGGCGCCGCCGCTGCGCGACGAACTGGGCGGCGTTTCCCTGCAGATCGTCGAAGGCAAGCCGATGGAAACCGGCAAGGTGACCACGGCGCTGAGCGCCGGCGACATGGCGAAGAGCCTGGCCGCGGAAGGCAAGGTGGCCGTGTATGGCGTGTACTTCGATACCGACAAGACCGCCGTCAAGCCCGAATCGAAGGAAGCGCTGGCCGAGATGGCCAAGCTGCTGCAGGCGGACCGCGACCTGAAGGTGCACATCGTCGGCCATACCGACAACCAGGGTTCGCCCGCGCACAACATGGACCTGTCGCAAAAGCGCGCCGAATCCGTGGTGAAGACGCTGGCCACGGATTACCGGATCGACGCGAAACGGCTGAGCGCGAAGGGCGTCGGCGCGTATGCGCCGGTGGCGTCGAACGATGCCGAGCCGGGCCGCGAAAAGAACCGGCGCGTGGAGCTGGTGAAGCAGTAAGTGGTTGTTGAGCTCGTGTCAGCGGGTCAGGCACCATGACACGAGCTCGGCGGCAGTAGCGGGGGCGGTTCAAACGCCGCGCCTGCCGGGAATCGCCGATAATCGGCCATCGGCCATCGGCCATCGGCGACCCAGGCATTCCATGGAACTGCAATTTCTCGGCACCTCATCGGGCACTCCCACCAGGACGCGCAACGTGGCCGGCGTGGCGCTGCGCACGGCGGGCGGCTGGGTGCTGGTCGATTGCGGGGAAGGCACGCAGCACCGCATCCTGCGCACGCCGCTGTCGCCGCACGACTTGCGAGCGATCTTCATCACGCACCTGCACGGCGACCATTGCTATGGCTTGCCGGGGCTGCTGGCCAGCGCCGGCCTGCTGAACCGCACGGCGCCGCTGGCGATCGTGGGCCCGGCGCCGCTGGAGCGCTACGTGCGCGGCGTGATGGAGACCACCGCCCTGCAGCTGCCGTATCCGGTCGAGTTCATCGACGTGGCCGGCGCGGCCGGCGGCCTGCTGGATGCCGGCCTGCTGTCCGACCTGGCCGTCGATACCGCCGCGCTGTCGCACCGTATCCCGTCGTATGCCTATGGTTTCACAGAAAAAACCGTCGAACGCCGGCTCGATGCCGCAAGGCTGGCGGCGGCCGGCGTGCCGCGTGGGCCGCTGTGGGGCGTGCTGCAGGCCGGGGACGACGTGACGCTGCCGGATGGCCGGCGGGTGCGCTCGGCGGATGTGCTGCAGCCGCCGCGCCGCCCGCGCCGCATCGTGATCGCCGGCGACAACGACACGCCCGGCCTGCTGGCCGATGCCGTGCGCGATGCCGATGTGCTGGTGCATGAAGCCACGTACACCCAGGCCATCCTGGATAAGGTGGGGCCCGGCCCGCAGCACAGTTCGGCGCGGATGGTGGCGCGGTTTGCCCGCGAGGCGGCCATTCCGAACCTGGTGCTGACCCATTTCAGCCCCCGCTACCAGGACCCGGAAAGCGTGCGCCCCGGTGCGCTGGCGCTGGCCGACGTGGAGGCCGAGGCCCGCGCCGAGTATGCGGGACACCTGTTCATGGCGCGCGACCTGGCCCGCCTCGCGCTGGACAAGCAAGGAATGTTGTCGGAAGTGCCTGGCGCTGGTGCATAATGCCGGCTCAACCGCCCACGCCACCATGCCGCCCAACCTCCAGACCCGCTACAGCGTCATCGCTTCCTACCTGCTCATCGCCCTGTTGCTGCTGCTCGTGCTGAAGAACGGCTTGCTGGGCGCACTATTCGCCGGCTTGCTGATGTTCTCGCTGATCCATGCGATCGCGCCCGCGCTGGGCCGGCGCATCAGCGACGTCCGGGCGCGGATGGTGGCCGCGGCCGTCATCGGCGCGCTGATCGTCGGCCTGCTCGGGCTGGCCACCTGGGGCCTGGTGGTGCTGCTGCGCCTCGATTCGCACAGCATCACGCACCTTTTCGTGCGCCTGGCCGACATCATCGATGCGTCGCGCGACCAGATCCCGCCGTGGATCAGCGAACACCTGCCGGTCGATGCCTATTCCTGGCGCGAGGCGGTCACCGCCTGGCTGCGCGAGCATGCCGGCGCGGCGCAGGCGGCCGGCGCGGAAGTGGGCAAGACGCTGACGCGCATCCTGCTCGGCATGGTGATCGGCCTGATGGCATCGCTGCACGATGCGAACGAGGATGGCGCGCCGCACCGGCCGTTCGCCGAAGCGCTGCTGCAGCGTGCCCGTTTCCTGTCGCATGCGTTCCGCAACATCGTCTTCGCACAGGTATGGATCTCCGGGATCAACACCATCATCACGGCGATCTTCGTGTTCATCGTGCTGCCGATGGCCGGCGTGCACCTGCCGCTGTCGAAGACGGTGGTGGCGATCACGTTCCTGGCCGGCCTGCTGCCCGTGATCGGCAACCTGATCTCGAACACGGTGCTGGTCGTGGTCAGCCTGTCGCATTCGCTGCACGTGGCCATTGCCGGGCTGGCGTTCATGGTGGTGGTGCACAAGCTGGAATATTTCCTGAACGCGCGCATCATCGGTTCGCACATCAACGCGCGGGCCTGGGAGTTGCTGGCCGCGATGCTGTTCGCCGAAGCCGTGTTCGGCGTGCCGGGCGTGATCGCCGCGCCAGTGTTCTATGCGTACGTCAAGGATGAGCTGCGGGCACGCGAGCTGATCTGAACGCTACAATAGCGGGATGACCAAGTTCATCCCCATCGTTCCCCAGGTGAGCAGGCCGGACGACAACAAGCCCGGCAATATCGAGCCACACCAGGACAAGCCATACAGGATTGCGCAAAGGATCGCGCAAAGGATCACGCAACAGCGCATCGAGCCATACAACAAGCCGGCAGGCGGCTTCGGCTCGCTGCACGGCACGGCCAAGGCGCTGATCGGCAATCCCGGCGCCCAGGCGCTGGCCACGCTGCCCCGGCTGAACCAGCCGCGCGGCGTCGACTGTCCCGGCTGCGCCTATCCCGACTCGCCGGACAGCAAGTCGGTCGACTTCTGCGAGCAGGGCGCCTGGGCGATTGCCCATGAATCCGGCAAGGCGCGGGCCACCCCCTCCTTCTTCGCGGCTAACACGGTCACCGCGCTGCGCACGCTGGAGCACGTCGAACTGGAAGCGGCGGGACGCCTGACCGCGCCGCTGCTGTACGACGCCGCCAGCGACACCTACCGCGAGATCGGCTGGGATGCCGCGTTCGCGCTGGCCGGCGCGGAACTGCGCGTGCTGGGCGATCCGGACCGGGCCGCGTTCTATACGTCCGGCCGCAGCAGCAACGAGGCGGCCTTCGCATACCAGCTGTTCGCGCGCGCCTTCGGCACCAACAACCTGCCGGATTCGTCGAACCTGTGCCACGAATCGTCCGGCCAGGCGCTGACCGCATCGATCGGCGTCGGCAAGTCCACCGTCACGCGCGCCGATTTCGCCCACGCGCAGCTGATCATGAGCTTCGGCCACAACCCCGGCTCGAACCACCCGCGCATGCTGGCCGACCTGCGCGAGGCGAAGAAACGCGGTTGCCGCATCATCGTCTTCAACCCGCTGCGCGAGCGCGGGCTGGAAGCGTTCGCCGACCCGCAATCGCCCGGCGAACTGCTGGGCGGCACGGGCACGCAACTGGCCGACGCCTATTACCGCGTGCGTATCGGCGGCGACCTGGCCGCCATTACCGGCATCGCCAAGGCGGTGGTGGAACGCGGCGGCGTCGACCGGGAATTCATCGACGCGCACACCGACGGCTTCGCCGCGTTCCGCGACCTGGTCAGCGGCCAACCCTGGCCGGACATCGAGGATGCCAGCGGGCTGACCCGCGCGCAGATGGAAGAGGCGGCCGGATTCTATATCGCCTCGCCGGCCACCATCGCCGCCTGGTGCATGGGGCTGACGCAGAACGAATTCGCCATCGAAACGATCCAGACCCTGGTCAACCTGATGCTGTTGCGCGGCAATGTCGGCAAGCCGGGCGCCGGCCTGATGCCGGTGCGGGGCCATTCCAACGTGCAGGGCGACCGCACGGTGGGGATCACCAGCCGACCCAAGCCGGCCTGGCTGGCCGGGCTGCAGCGGGTGTTCGGCTTCACGCCGCCGGCGGCGCCCGGGCGCGATGCGATCGGCACGATCGACGGCCTGCTGGACGGCAGCGTGCAAGCCTTCGTGGCGCTGGGCGGCAATTTCGCCGTCGCCGCGCCGGACACGCCGCGCGTGCTGGACGCGCTGTCGCGCACCCGGCTCACGGTCCACATCGCCACCAAGCTGAACCGCACGCACCTGTATCCGGGCCGCACCGGGCTGCTGTTGCCGTGCCTGGGCCGTACCGAGCTCGACGTTCAACCGTCCGGCCCGCAGTTCGTCAGCGTCGAGGATACCGCGTCGATGGTGCACGCTTCGATGGGCACCAACCGCCCGGCCGGCGAACTGCTGCGCTCCGAGCCCTACATCGTCAGCCAGCTGGCACGGCATGCGTTGACGGACTCGCCGATCGACTGGGACACCATCGGCACCGATTACGATGCCACGCGCACGCTGATCGAGCGCGTGGCCGACGGCGCCGTCGACGGCTTCGCCGGCTATAACGAGCGTATCCGCCACGACAAGGGCTTCCACCTGCCCAACAGCGCGGGGCGGCGCGAATGGCACACGGCCGTGCACAAGGCCCGCTTCGTCGCGCATGCGCTGCCGCGCGACACGGCCATGGCGCGCGCCCGGGCGCAATACGGCGACCGGGTGCTGTGCCTGGCCACGATCCGCGCGCACCGGCAGTACAACACGACCGTCTACCGCGACCCGAAAGGGGAGGTGGACCGCTATCGAGGCGTGCACGGTACGCGGCACCTTCTGTTCGTCGGGAACGGCACGCTGGCCAGGCTGGGCTTCGCCGATGGCGACATGGTGCGGGTCCGCGCCGCGTCGCCGGACGGTATCGAGCGCCACGTGGATGGCATCCGGCTGGTGGCCGCCGGCCAGGCGGGCGACGATGTGTTCGGCTATTTCCCGGAATTGACGCCGCTGCTGTCGCCGGCGCTGGTTGCGCGCGGCGCCAACACGCCTGCGTTCAAGCAGATTCCCGTGCTGCTGGAGCGGGCCGGCGTGGCGGTCCAGGCAAGCCAGGGTTAGCCACGAAAGACGGGTAAAGACGGGGCAGGACAGGACAGGACAGGACAGGAAAAGAAAAGACGAGGCAGGGCAGGGCAGGGCGGGCCTGACCAGGCGGCAGAAGGCCAGGTCAGCTCAGGCGGCGCAGCCGCCGTGCCTCGAAGGCCTTGTCGAAGAACGTGGCCAGCATCTGCTCCAGGCGCTCGGCGGTCAGCTGGGCGCAGGGAATCGTGCCGCCTTCCTTGCCGGAGCCATCGCGGGCGTGCCGGTCGAAGGCACTTTCCCATTCCAGCAGGCAGGTGCTTTCCAGCGCGGTGAAGGTCAGCGTGCAGGCATCGCGCCCCGCGTGCGCGGCCAGGCGGTTCTTGTCGGGCACGAAGGTGAGGCGCACGAAATCGTTCCAGCCGTCGTTACCTTCCTCGATCTTGCCATCGTAGTCGTGCTCGTACATCTGCTTGCGCATCGCGGCAAGCTGAGGGCGGATCACGTTCTCGAGCGTGTTGCGATATTGTTCGCGAAAGTCGAGCCGGGCCTGGCGCGCAGCCTGTTCCTGCTCGGCCTGCTGGGCGGCGGCCACGTCCGCCTCGTGCTTGATCGCGGCTTTGGAAAAGATGGACATCGGTGACATGGTCTGAAAAACATCAGTGTACACGGGCTGCCACGCATGCGATGCACGACCGCGCCCATGCTGGGAAATCACCCGCTTGTGTGCTATGATGTTGACGTGCGGCATCATTTTTACAACTGCCGCAACCCCCGTCAAAACTTCGTCAAAACTTCGTCAACAGTTCGTCACCAGCTCGTCGACACTTCGTCAACCCGCTCGTTCTTGAGACTCCCTCTTGAGACTGCTTCTTGCGACTTCCCCGGTCGCTTATCCTTCCCTGGCTCCCACACCATGAAATTCGCTGACCTGAAAATAGGCGTTCGCCTGGCCCTGCTTGCCGTCTTCTTCCTGCTGACCCTGCTTGCGGTCGGGCTCACCGGCTGGCGCGCCCTGGGCGACATGAACACCCGGAATGCCGCCGGTTTCGCCGAGGCCGGCGGCCTGATGCGTGCGGTCGATGGCGCCCGCTCGGCGCAGGTCGACTTCAAGATCCAGGTGCAGGAATGGAAGAACATCCTGTTGCGCGGCCGCGATCCGGCCCAGCGGGACAAGTACACGCGCGCCTTCACCGCCAGTGGCGCCGCCACCGCGGCCAAGTTGACAGAACTGAAAGGCACGCTCGGCACGCTGGGGATGGAGACCACGGCGGTCGATGAAGCCCTGCGGCTGCATGGCGAACTGGGCAAGCGATACCTCGATGCGCTGGGCCGCTTCGACGGTGCCGATCCGGCCGGCGCGCAACAGGTCGATGCGCTGGTACGCGGCATGGACCGCGGTGCCACCGAACATATCGATGCCATCGTCGACACGATCCGCAAGGACGCGGCAAGCCGCGTGGCGGCCGTGGCGGCGCGCAATGACGAGGTGTACCGCAATTCCGTGACGACGCTGCTGGTGCTGCTGGTGGCCACCGTGGCGATCGGCGCGCTGATTGTGCTGATGCTGGTGCGCGGCATTACCAGGCCGCTGTCGCACGCCCTCGGCATCGCCAGGGACGTGGCCGCCGGCGACTTGCGCACCGACGTGCAGAGTACCCGCGGCGACGAAATCGGCGACCTGTTGCGTGCGCTGGGCACGATGAGCGGAAACCTGTCGCGCATCGTGGCCCAGGTGCGCAGCGGCACCCAGTCCATCGCCGTGGCATCGGCCGAGATCGCCGCCGGCAATGCCGACCTGTCCGCCCGCACCGAGGCGCAGGCCGGCGCGCTGGAGGAAACCGCCGCGTCGATGAGCGAACTGACCGGCACCGTGCGGCAAAATCGCGACAATGCCGATGCGGCCGCCGGCCTGGCCGGCAAGGCCACCGACGTGTCCGCCCGCAGCAGCGCCACGGTGGCCGAAGTGGTGCGCACGATGGGCAGGATCGATGGCACGTCGGCGCAGATCGCCGACATCATCGGCGTCATCGACAGCATTGCCTTCCAGACCAATATCCTGGCGCTCAATGCCGCGGTGGAGGCGGCACGTGCGGGCGAGCAGGGCCGCGGCTTCGCGGTCGTCGCCAGCGAAGTGCGCAGTCTGGCACAGCGCTCGTCGGTGGCCGCCAAGGAGATCCGCGAGCTCATCACCGCCTCCGTGTCGGAAGTGGCGGCGGGCCGGGCGCTGGTCGACCGCGCCGGTTCCACCATGCGCGAAGTGCTGGACAGCGTGCAGCAGGTAGCGGCCGTGGTGCAGCAGATATCGCTGGCAAGCGGCGAGCAGCAGCAGGGCATCGAGCAGGTGGACGAGGCGATCGCCCACATCGACAGCACCACCCAGCAAAACGCGGCACTGGTCGAACAGGCCGCCGCCGCCGCCGAGTCGCTGCGCCACCAGGCGCGCCAGCTCGACGAATCGGTGGCCGTGTTCAAGTTGCGCGGCGCGTAGCGCCTCCCTGTTCCCTGGCCGGGGGGCCGTGCAACCCCGGCCTCCCCCTCTACGCTTCCCACCCCTCCCGGGTCCCCGACTGGCTCTTCCGGTCTTCCAGCATCCGTCAGGCTCCCACGCGGCGGCATCCGACGTGCATGGGAACTTTCATGTTGCGCTGCAGCGCGCCGCTGCTGCGACATTTTCCGCATTTGCTTTCATTATTCCGATTAGCTAAAGTATCGGAGTTGACCCATCGATAATAAATCAAAGCCTGCCAGCGTCACCGCGGCGGCACTGCGCTGCGGCGTACTGGAAAACTACACATGAAAGTATCGGGACAAGACGCCGCGGTGACCGGCGCCGCCGGCGCACCTGGCCTGGCCTCGGGCAAGGTGCCGCGCTGATGCCCTCGCTCGCGATGATCGTGGCCACCGCCGGCCTTGCCGTGCCCGCGCTGGCCGGCGGGCTGGCGCTGTTCACGCGGCAGGTCGAGCGCAAGGTCGAGGCGGCGCTCCCGCCGGAGGGCATCTTCATCGACGTGGCCGGCGCCCGGCTGCACGTGCGCGAACAGGGCGAGGGGCCGGCACTGCTGATGATCCACGGGCTGGGCGGGCACATGGCGCACTTCACCTACGAAGTGGCCCGGCAGCTGTCGCACCATCACCGCGTGATCACGGTCGACCGGCCCGGTTCCGGCTATTCGAGGAGAAGGCCCGGCACCGCGGCCGGCCTGCGCGAACAGGCCGCCGCGCTCGCCGAGCTGATCGACCGGATGGAACTGGAGTATCCGCTCGTCGTCGGGCACTCGTTTGGCGGTGCCGTGGCGCTGGCGCTGGCGCTGGATTACCCGGAACGGGTGGCCGGCCTGTCGCTGCTGGCGCCGCTCACGCACCTGCCCGACGACACGCCGCCGGCGTTTCGCGTGCTGGCCATGCGTTCGCCGCTGCTGCGCCGGCTGGCCGCGTGGACGGTGGCCACGCCGGGCGCCATCGCGCGGGGCGGCGCGGTGCTGGAACAGTTGTTCGGTCCGGATCCGGTGCCGCATGATTTCTCGACACGGGGCGGCGGCCTGCTGGGCCTGCGGCCGGGCCAGTTCCTGGCGGCGGCGGAGGACATGCAGGCGCTGGCCGGGCAATTGCCCGCCTACAGCAGCCGCTACGGCGAATTGCGCATGCCGGTGGCGGTGCTGTTCGGGCGCGATGACCGCATCCTGCCGTGGCGTGAACATGGCGAGGCGCTGGCCTGCAAGGTGCCGCATGCGGTGCTGGAAGTGGTCGAGGGCGGACACATGCTGCCCATTGCCCAGCCGGACTTGACGGTGCAGTTCATCCGGGCTGCCGCGGCGCGATAGGAAAGCAAGCCGGTCGGAAGCGCCAGGCGCCTTCATAAAGGCGCTGTTCGCGTTGAATAGCCTTGCCGGTGGTCACGGAACTTTTTTGCATGCCGAGCGCGACAATGAGCCGACGACCCTAAGCTGGTGCCACGGCAATGCGCAACCATTGCCGCGGTGTCGTCAGCTCGGCGGCATCGAGCACACGCAGCCAGCCGGTGTAATTGGCCAGGTAGCGGCTCGCCACGCCGTTGAACCGCCGCAGCCAGGTCTTGAAGCGGCTATGCCATCCGTTGACACCCTGGATATGCAGTGCGCCGCGCGCACGAATGCCGGCACGCACATTGATCGCTTCGTGCGTGATGCCGGCCTGCTTCGCGAAAGCACAGTAGGCCTTGGCGGCATCGGTCACGAGCAGCACATCTGGCGCCAGCACAGGCTTCAAGTGCTTCATCAACTGGCCGGCGCTGACCGGGCCGCGGCCCGTGACGAAGTCACACGTTTGCCGGTTGCGGTCACGCGCCACGAGGATGCAGTCCAGCTCGCTGCTGATGCCGCGCCGGCTGGCCTTGCCGCCGCGTTTGCGGGGCGGACGGTCCAGGTGGCGCGAGCCCTTTTGTGATTCCAACAAATAAGTTTCATCGGCCTCGACGATGCCTGATAGCTGCGGACGGGGCGCCCGGAGCAAGGCGGCGATGAAACGGTGGCGCCATCGAAAGCTGGTCGACTTGGCCACCGCGACGCGGCTAGCCGCCGAGCGTACGGGGATCGACTCGATCAGGCACTGAAGATAATGCAGCCATTTGTCGCGCAGGCGCAGACGGGCAAGGGGTGTGCCGGTCAAGGCGTTGAAGCTGCGCCGGCACAGCACGCAGCGATATCGCTGCAAGCCACTGGCCTGTCCGCAACGGTGGGAACGCTGGCATCCGCAATAGGGACATGGCGGCCTCCCGGCGGCTTCCTCGATCAGTCGATGGCACTGGCCTGGCTGCTCGACGCTGGCCAGAAAACCCTGCAGCAACGTGACCTGATCTTCTGAAAGCTGTTGCTGCATCAACGCTTCGATCAGTACTCCAACCTCCGCCGTGCCCATGTCGCCTCCTGATATACATGAAGTAACTCAACAGAAGGTCAGACAGTGATTCCGGCGGGAAGTTGCCCCAATTAGCGCGCACAGCGCCTTCATAAAAAAAGCCGGGCAAAGCCCGGCTCAGTGTAAAGATTTCCGACAGCGCGGCCGGAACAGCCGCCGGCAGGCGCCGGCGGCCGGTCCATCAACGCTGCTTGCGGCGGCGCAGTGCCGCCAGCGTCAGCATGCCGGCGCCCATCATCAGGTACGTGCTTGGTTCCGGAACCGGCGAGGTCAGGCCGTAGAAGTTGCCAGTGCCGACGACGTGGTTCATGTCGCCAGGATACGGCTGCGTGAAGCTGGTCGAGAACGACATGTCGGCGCCGTCGATCTGCGCGTTGGTGTCGAAGTATTGCGCAGCGACGCCGCCCACCACGTCCAGCTGGCCCAGGCCGCTCAGGTTCGGCGGCATTTGCGAATTCAGCGTGCCTTGCAGCGTGGCGCCGTTGTACTCGTGGCCTTCCAGGGACAGCCACAGGGTGCCCAGGCCGACGTTGCCGTCGTTCATGGTCAGCGGATCGTACGGGTTGATCGTCGACGGGCCGTCGTTCATGAAGATGTTGACGAAGCCACCGGTGTACTTGGTGATCGCGCCATCCATCGACACGGGCGTATAGCCGCCGAAGACGATCGTCAGTTCGCAGTTGGGGCAGAACTGGGCCTGGCCGGTGCCGTTCATCGTCGAGATGATGCCATAGCCGCGGGCCGTGCCATCTTCCTCGAAGATCTGGTGCATCTGCACCGACGACGACGAGAAGTCGATGCCGTAGTCGGGATCCCAGGTTACGCCACCGACGGTTTGCGGTGCGGCGGATGCGGCACCGATCGACGAAATTGCTACTGCCAATCCCAGCAGTGTAGTTTTCATTTTGCTCACGTATGGCTCCAAGTTGATTAGTTTAACTACGAACATTTTTTTATTTTTTGTATAAGCTTATGCAAAGTTCATGCCTTCGCTCAGCCGCAGCAAACTAAACCTTTGATTTTACGTAAGACGATTTCTTATAAATTCATTAAGGAAATTGAAGGATTGGCTGCACTGTAAAGTTTGTCGACAGCTGTTCAGCCCAGCCCTGCGACCGGTCCGACGGCCGGTAGCGCGATCCCTGCTCATCAATAAAATGGATGGGCTGAAATCGCTGTAAAATTTTTCGACACAGGTCAGCGCCCGCAGGCGTTGGCGGCCAGGTCCGCCAGCGTCACCTGGCCGAAACGTTCCAGCAGCAGCGCTTCGGCGGCGCGCATCGCGTCGCCCAGGGTGGCGTTGACGGCACGCTCGATGAGGCAATCGGCATGTTCGTCCGTGGTGCCCAGGGCGAACACCGGCGGGTCGCCCAATGCATGGTGGATGTCGCGCAACGTGATGGCGTGCAGCGGCCGGGCCAGCACCCATCCGCCGCCATGGCCCTTGCCCGACTGCACATAGCCTTGCTCTCGCAAGCCGGCCATCGTGCGGCGCACCACGACGGGATTGGTGTTCAGCATGGCGGCGATCGTGTCGGAGGTGGCGGGGGCGTCCAGGCTATCCATATGGATCAGCACATGGAGCATGCGGGAAAGGCGGCTGTCGTGTCTCATGCCGCGATGATACCAGCGGTGCAGGGTAGCAAAGGCTTGCCGGTCCACTGGCTTGCCAGCGTTCGGGCTTGCCGGCGTAGAGGCTCGTCCGTGTACAGCCTTGCCGGCTTCCCGCTAGTTGGGCAGCGCCGGCCAGCAAGCCTGCGCACGGGGGCCGGCGTGGCGCCCCGCATTGAGCGACAGGTCGTGGGCCGCGCGCTGCCGCGGAGCTGGAATGGCGGCGCTTGCCGGCGACGGTGGCAAATCCGGGGCCTTCGGCGGGGCCGTCGATGGTGCCGATGGTGCCGATGATGCCGATCGTGCCGGTGCCGTGACAAGCGCTGTTCCGGCCCTCGAGGCTGCCGCCGTTTCATGCGCTGCCGTATATTCCGCCGCCCCGGCTGGTTCATCCATCGCAAGCCGCCCGGCTGCCGGGCCGTCGTCGTCGAGCATGCCGCTGGCTGTCCAGCGAGCCGCCTGGCCGGTTCGGAACAGGCGCCCGCCCGGTACCAGCGGGTGCGTGGCGAAGCGTGCGGCCGTCAGGTCGGGGCGGTGCAGGTAGCCTCGTGCCAGCCCGGCGCCGCCCGCGTGCAATTCCCCCATGACGCCGAGCGGTGCGGGCTCGCCGTGAGCATCGAGCACGTAGGCGGCCATGTCCGGCAGCGGCTGCCCGATCGTGCCCGCCGCCTGCGCCGCGCCAGCCGGACCGGATGCGCGGCATGTCAGGTACACGCCGGTTTCGGCGCTGCCGCGCATCGCCAGCAGCCGCGGCCCGCCGCCCGGCGCCGCGTGCGGGGCGCTGGAAGGCCCGGCCGCCGCTTCGCCACGCACGATCACGTAGCGCAGCCATGGCGAATCGATGCCGTCGAACGCATGGCCTTCCCGGGTCAGGATGGTCACCCGTTCGTCGCGCACCAGGCGGGCGATTGCGGCCGGCGTGCGTTCCCGCGCGGCCACGATGACGGCGCGGGCCCCCGACACCAGCGCACCCCACAGCTCCCACAGGAACAGGTCGGCGGCCGGCGACGCGCACACTGCCCAGGCATCGGCCGGGCTGGCATCGATCCAGCGCGCCGCGGCATCGAACAGCCGGGTGAGGTTACGGTGCTCCAATGCCACGCTGGCGCCGCCGTCGCCACGGACGATCCAGGCCAGGTGCGCCGGCCCCACCGCCGACGCCGGGTTGGCGCGCGGCATCGATTGCCACGGACCCGGCCCGTCCAGCCGCAGCACGGTGGCGATGCTGGCCGGGGCGGGCACCTCCCGCACCGTCAGCAGGATGGTGGCGCGGGTATCGGCCAGCACCGCGCCGGTGTGCGCGGCACCGGCCGCGGCATCGATCGGCACGCAGGCGCCGCCGGCTTTCAGCACGCCCAGCGCAGCCACCACCAGGGCGGTGCCCGCCGGCATGCACAGCGCCACGGGCACGTCCGGCCCCACGCCCAGCGCCTGCAGGTGGTGGGCCAGCCGGTTGGCTTCGTCGTTCAGCGCGGCATACGTGACGGCGGCACCGTCGCCGGACAGCGCGACGGCGCCCGGCGCCCGCGCGGCTGCCGCCTCGACCTGGCGATGCAGGCAGCCGCGGTCCGGGAAGTCGACCGTCCCGGCCCAGCGCAGCAGTTGCGCGCGTTCCGCCGGCGGCAGCACGTCGAGTGCCGTCACCGGGGTGGCGGGTGCGTGCTCCAGCGCGTCGGCCAGGGCCGCCAGCGCGCACAGCATGAAGTCGCAGATGCGCGCCGGGCCGGCGCTTGCGGCGCATCGCGCGGTCAGCCGGAAGCCGTCGCCCAGGTCGTCCACCGCCAGCGCCAGCGGGTAGCCGGGTTGCGGCGGCGCCTCGGCACCGGCATGCCGGTAATGGAGCAGGGCCGCCGCGCCGGTCGCAGCGGCGTGGGGCGCATGGCGGTGGTCGACCAGCGTGGCGACAAGCTGGTGCATGCGGTGCAGCGCATCGGCCGCGCCGGTGTCATCCAGCATGACCCGCAGCGGCAGCATGCACTCGCCGATGCCGGTGGCGGTGTGGCAGGCCGGCAGCGCGGTCGTGAACACGACATCGCGCTGGCCGGTGCCGCGCGCCAGCACGCATGCCCACGCCAGGTGGAACAGGCTGGCCGGCATCAGCCCGCGCTGCCGCGCCGCGGCGCGCAGGCGCAGCGCCAGCGCCGGATCGACGTGGCGCCGCGACAGTTCCGGCACGGCGGCGCCATCGAGGCCGAACGGGGCGGGCGGCACGGTCCAGCCGTCGAGCATGGTGCGGAAGAAGTCGTGGCCGGTGGCGGCGGCATGCGGGCCGGGGGATGGCGAGGAAGCGGCAGGCAACGCGGCCAGGGTAGCCAGCGTCGGCCGGTGGCAGAAGGTGCGCATGTCGATGGCATGGCCCCGGTCGCGCAGCAGTTCCACCAGCCCGAGCGCGGTAGGCGCGTCGCCCCCCAGTGCGAAGAAATCCTCGTGCCGGCCCACGCGGGGCAATTTCAGCAGCGCGCACCACAGCGCCGCCAGTTCCCGCTCGGCCTCGCCCTGCGGCGCGTCGTAGTCCTGTGCCGGGAAGGCCGCGGCATCGGGCGCCGGCAGCGCATTCCGGTCGAGCTTGCCGTTCGCCGTGAGTGGCAGGGTTGCCAGCCGCACGTAGGCCGCCGGCACCATGTACGGCGGCAGCGCGGCGCGCGCCAGCGACTGCAGCTCGGCGGGATCCGGCGCGGTCGCGCCATCGGCCGGCGTGACGTAGGCCAGCAGCTGGCCCAGCGCTTCATCCGCCACCACCAGCGCGGCGCCCACGCCGGGGTGGCGCACCAGGCAGGCTTCCACGTCGCCCGGTTCGACCCGCTGGCCGTGCACCTTCAGCTGGCCGTCGATGCGGCCGAGGAAATCCAGGCTGCCATCCGGCAGTTGCGCGGCCAGGTCCCCGGTGCGGTACAGGCGCTCGCCATCCACATGCACGAAGCGTTCGGCGGTCAGGTCAGGCCGGTTCAGGTAGCCGCGCGCCAGGCGCGCGCCGCCGATATGCAGTTCGCCCGGTTCGCCCGGCGCCACCGGCTTGCCGGCGGCATCGAGCAGGCGCACGGTGGTACCGGCCAGGGGCCGCCCGATCGGCACGCGCGCGGCGCCGGGCGGCAGCATCGGCAACTGTTCCGCCGTGGCCGTGACGGTCGCTTCGACGGGCCCGTAGGCGTTCGCGATGGCCACCCGCATGCCGAAGCGGGCCTGCCATGCCCGCACGCTGCCTGGCTGCACGACTTCGCTGCCGACCACCAGCTGGCGCAGCGCCGGCAGCCGCACGTCGCCGCCGGCGGCCAGCACGTGGTCGCACCACGGGTGCCAGAACGAGGCCGGCAGGTTCAGCACCGTGATGCGGCGCGCCTCGACCTGCCGCGTGAAGGCGGCCAGCGCGTCGGCCGGGCCGGGGTCGCGCAGCACCAGCGTGGCGCCATGGAGAAGCGTGGGCCAGACTTCCTCGGCCAGCACGTCGAACGCAGGCGCGGCGAACTGCAGCACCCGGTCGCGCGGCGACAGGCCGGCCAGCGCGGCGAACGCGTCGACATGGCTGGCCAGCTGGCGATGTTCGACCAGCACCCCCTTCGGCTGCCCGGTGGAGCCGGACGTATAAATCACGTAGGCCAGGCTGCCTGCGTCGACGTCGCGCGGCAGGTTCGCGTCGTCTTCCGCTGCCCAGGGCGCGCTGTCGAGCCACAGCGCGGCAACCCGCGGGCACAGCATGCCGGCGCAATCCTGGCGTGTCACGGTGACCGCCGGATCGGCGTCGGCCAGCATGAAGGCGATACGCGCTGCCGGGTAAGCCGGGTCGACGGGCAGGTAGGCGGCGCCGGTCTTCAGCACCGCCAGCATCGCCGTCACCAGGGCCGCGCCGCGCTCCAGGCACAGTGCCACCAGCGCGCCGGGACGCGCGCCGCGCCGCTGCAGGTGCCGCGCCAGCCGGTTCGCGGCCGCGTTCAGGTCCGCGTACGTGACGCTGCCGTCGGGTCCCTGCAGTGCGATGGCATGCGGCGCCAGCGCGGCCTGGCGCTCGAAACGGCGATGGATGCACGGCGAAAGGGATGAGGTCATCGTCCTGGCTTGTCGAGTACTTATATGCAAGGGGCGTATATTGCCTTCCATTTAAGTCGAAGATGTGAAGAAATTGTAAGAAAGTGTCATCCGGAAATTGAACAATGGCAACTGACCGGAGGTAGGGGCGGGCTCTTCCGTGCCGAGCGGTCGCCACGCCTTGCTGGCGATCCACTAGAATGGCTAATCGTTCACTCATGAAGCAAATCAGATGAAACCGGAAATCCTCGTGATGGCGGCCAGTCCGTCGATGTCCGTCATGGCGCAGCTGGAACAGCATTTCGTTTGCCACCACGTGTGGCAGGTGGCACCGGACGGGCGCGCCGCCTTCATCGCCGGCGTGGCGCCAAACGTGCGGGGCGTGGCCACCACCGGCATGGCCGGCATCGGCGCGGCGCTGGCGGCGCAGCTGCCGCGCCTCGAGATCGTGGCCGTCAACGGCATCGGTGTCGATGCGGTGGATTTCGCCGCGCTGCGCCCGCGTGGTATCCGCGTGACGAACACGCCCGGCGTGCTGACGGACGACGTGGCGGACCTGGCGGTGGCGCTGTTGCTGGCAGCGGCGCGCCGCATCCCTTCGCTGGACCGCTACGTTCGCGCCGGCCAGTGGCAGGCCGGCATGCCGGTCAAGCCGGCGCGCGCGCTGCGCGGCAAGGTCGCCGGCATCTATGGTTTCGGGCGCATCGGCCAGGCGGTCGCCGCGCGGCTGGCGGCATTCGGCCTGCAGCTGCGCTACTGGCAGCCGAACGTGAAGGAGGGCGTGACGGTGCCGCGCGCCGCGTCGCTGCTCGACCTGGCGCGCGACAGCGATTACCTGGTGGTCTGTGCCCCGGGCGGCGCGGCCACGCGGGCCACCGTGGATGCGGCGGTGCTGGACGCGCTGGGGCCGGAGGGCACCCTGGTCAACATCGCGCGCGGCTCGCTGGTCGACGAACCGGCGCTGGCCGACGCGCTGGCCGACGGCCGGCTGGGCGCCGCCGCGCTGGACGTGTTTGCCGACGAGCCGTCGGTCCCCGCCGCGCTGACCGCGCTGCCGAACGTGGTGCTGACGCCGCACGTGGGCAGTCTTACCGTGGAAACGCGGCATGCGATGGGACAGCTCGTCGTCGACAACCTGCTCGCGCATTTCGGCGGGATGCCGCTGCTGACGCCTGTTGCCTGAGCTACTGCAAAGCTGGGGTATGCCGTAATACTGGTTTTCGCATGATGTTGCCGATTTCCTGAGCAAAAAGCCGGTCGGTCCGCCGCAGCGGTCCGACACATTTTCCGGATGAAGCGCCCGGAAAAAATGTCCGACACCAGGCACCCTGACGCCAACTCAAATAGTCACGTCGCCTTAACTTAAGGGCATCAGGGTATTTCCCCAATTTTTACGGGCGGACTTACTGCTTGCCCGGATCCTTCATATTCGGGAACTTGTCGAACTCGATGTTGTAAACCTCGTTCCCCACCTTCTTCACTTCGCGCACGTACACGGTCTGCACGATGTCGCGCGTGGCGGGATCGATGGCGATCGGGCCGCGCGGGCTGTTCAACTTGATGGTCTTCAGCACGGCCATCGCCTTGTCGCCGTCGATCGTGCCATTCAGCTTGCGCGACACTTCATAGATCGCCGCCATGCCGTCGTACGCGGCGACGGCCATGAAGTTCGGCCGGCCGCCCTGCGGGTTGGTGGCGGCGAAGCTCTTCAGGAACGCCTTGTTCTCGGGGGAGTCGTGCGCGGCCGAGTAGTGGAAAGTGGTGATGACGCCCAGCGTGGCATCGCCCATCGCCGGCAGCACGTGGTCGTCGGTCAGGTCGCCGGTGGCGATCACCTTGATGCCGGCGGCGGCCAGCCCCCGTTCGCGGTAGCCCTTCATGAAAGCGATGCTTTGCTCTCCGGCCGGCACGAACACGAAGATCGCATCCGGCCTGGCATCCTTGATGCGCTGGATGAACGGCGCGAACTCCGGATTGCGCAGCGGCACCCGGATCGATTCGGTCACCTTGCCGCCGGCGCCTTCCAGCGTCTTCTTGAACGCCGCCTCGGCATCGAGGCCGGGGCCGTAGTCCGCCACCAGCGTCACCACCTTGTTCAACTTGTTCTTCGCCGCCCAGGTGCCCATCGGCGCCGAGATCTGCGGCAGGGTCATCGAGAAGCGCGCGATGTAGTTCGACTTGGTCGTGATGGCCGAGGTGGCCGCGTTCATGATGATCATCGGCTTTTTCGCCTGCTGCGCGATGGGAGCCACGGCCAGCGCTTCCGGTGTCAGGCCGAAGCCCGCCAGGAAGTCCACCTTGTCGCGCACCACCAGTTCCTGGGCCAGGCGCTTGGCGATCTCCGGCGACGGGCCGGTGGTGTCCTTGAGGATCAGCTGGATCTTCTTGCCGGCCACCGTGTCGCCGTGCTGCGCCATGTAGGCCTTGATGCCGCCTTCCATCTGCTTGCCGTAGTCGGCGAACGGGCCGGAAAACGCGGCGATCACGCCGACCTTGATGGTGTCCTGCGCGTGGGCCGCTGGCAGGGCGAACAGGTGTGCGCCGGCCAGCACGGCGGCGATCGTGAATTTCATGCTTGTCTCCTTTTTTGTCGTGGGTACCGCGCCAATCATCAGGTTCCTTGAGATTCTTGACAAGGGCCGGTAACGGTCATAGTATCGGTTCAGCGTTCGATAGGCAATCGATTGTTCGCTGATCGAACGAGCAGTACGAACAAACATAACACTACACAGGAGACAGCATGAACCGAAACACTGGCGAACGGTCGCGCGCCCCCGGCATGGGCAAGGGCGGGCGCGGCGCAATGGCAACGGCGATGGCGGGCGCGCTGGCGCTGCTGGCCGCGGGCGCGGCGCACGCGCAAAGCAACGTCACGATCTACGGCATCATCGATACGGCGGTGGCGCATGTCGACAACACGAACGCCGCCGGCGATTCGGTGACGAAGGTGGCATCGCTGACGGGCTCCTTCCCGTCGCGCATCGGCTTCCGCGGCACCGAAGACCTGGGCGGCGGCCTGTCCGCCATCTTCACGCTGGAAAGCGGCTTCGGTCCCGATACCGGCACGATGGGGCAGGGCAACCGCCTGTTCGGCCGCGCCGCCAACGTGGGCCTGAAGGGCAAGTGGGGCACGCTGACCCTGGGCCGCCAGGTCAACATGACCTATATCGCCGGCCTGAAGGCGGACGTGCTGGGCCCGAACCTGTTCGCCATCGGCAGCATCGACCCCTACCTGCCGAACGCGCGCAGCGACAACGCCATCGGCTACCTGGGCAACTTCGACGGCATCGTGGCCGGCGCCACGTACAGCTTCGGGCGCGACACGTCGTCGTCCGGCGGCCCCGCCGCCACCGGCTGCGCGGGCGAATCGCCGGCCGACTCGAAAGCCTGCCGCCAGGTCACCGCGCTGCTGGGCTACGAAGTCAAGGCGTATGGCATCAATGCCTCGTTCGACAAGCTGTACGGGAACACCGGCGCGGCCGGCGGGCTGACCAGCAGCAGCAACTTCGACCGGCGCGTCACCGTCAACGGCTACTGGATGTTCGGCGGCACCAAGCTGGGCGCCGGCCTCATCGACCGCAAGACCAACGCCGTCACCGGCGTCACCGAATCCACGCTGGCCTACCTGGGCGTGAGCCACCCCATCACGCCACTGCTGACGGTCGATGCGCAGGTGGCGCGCAAGAACGTCAAGCACAGCGGCGACGATACCGACATGGCAGTGGCGCGGCTGACGTATTTCCTGTCCACGCGCACCGCTGTGTATGGGGCGCTGGGGCTGATGAACAACGACGGCGCCGCCGCCATCGCGCTCGATGCGGGCGGCAGCGTCGGCGTCGGCAAGCCTCAGCGTGGGCTCATGGCCGGCTTGCGGCACCACTTCTGAACTAGCCAGCAATGGCCGAGCACGTGTCAGGGTGGCATTGCAGGGGGCGACGCAGGGAATTCGTGAAGCACAGCTTCGCGCCTGCCGAGCGGCGCCGCCATGCAGGGCGGCGCCTTCAAGGAGCCCCGCTCCTTGCCTGCAATGCGGTGATGCCTTGCAAGGCATCACTCCCTCCAGGCACCGTGACACGAACTCAGCTGGATGGCGTCAGGGCAGCAGCACCGCCAGGTCCCGCGCGCCCTGCTGCAGCACGGGCAGGAACTGCTCTTCCATCTGCCGTGCGCTGACGCGGCCGGCCTGGGCGCCGACGTTCAGGGCGGCATGCACGATGCCTGAGGCGCCGCGCACGGGGACCGCGATGGAGCGCAGGCCCACTTCGAGTTCCTCGTTGTTGATGGCGAAGCCCTGCTCGCGCACCTGGGCCAGCACCGCGCGCAACTGTTTCTGGGTGGTGACCGTGTGTTCGGTGAGGGGCTTCAGGCGCACCTTGTCGAGGTAGGCCTGCAGCTCGGCTTCCGGCAACTGGGCCAGCATCACGCGGCCCAGCGACGTGCAGTACGCGGGCAGGCGGCTGCCGGTGTTGAGCGCCACGGACATCACGCGGGACGTCGCCGAACGGGCCACGTACAGCACCTCGTTATCGTCCAGCACCGCCAGCGAGCACGATTCGTTCAGCGTGCGGCTGATCTGGTTGAGGTAGGGCTGGGCGGACACGGTCAGCGGCGTCGACGACAGATAGGAATAGCCGAGCGTCAGCACCTTCGGCCGCAGCGAGTAATTGTTGACGTCCGAATCGGCATAGCCGAGCTGCTTCAGCGTGTACAGGCAGCGGCTGACGGCGGCGCGGGGGATGCCGGTCTTCTGGCTGATCTGCGCGATCGTCAGGCTGCGGCGCGAATCGGAAAACGCCTGCAGCACGGCGAGCCCGCGCGCCAGCGACGTCATGAAGCTGGGATC
The DNA here is from genome assembly GCF_004322755.1 of Pseudoduganella albidiflava. NCBI lineage: Bacteria > Pseudomonadati > Pseudomonadota > Betaproteobacteria > Burkholderiales > Oxalobacteraceae > Pseudoduganella > Pseudoduganella albidiflava. The sequence goes on along the minus strand of NZ_CP036401.1, from coordinate 3,895,325 downwards.
GGCCAGCGCATCGATCTGTTCGGCGATCGTCGGTTCGCGCTCGGCCGGGGCGTTGTTGGTGGTGGTTGTCGTCATCGGTCTCTTTCGAAGTGGACGGATTTTACTGGAACAGCCCGCGCCGCCGACGGTTTTTCTTGACCTTCGCCGGCGCCGGTGCGACACTGAGGCTGTTCGATTAACAGATTATAGTTCGATTATCGAACATTCGGAATCTAATTGAAGGCAGGAGGAAACACCCGTGATCGACAAGACTATCGAGACGATGGCGCAGGCCGTCGCCAGCATCCATGACGGCGCGACCGTCATGATCGGCGGCTTCGGCAATGCCGGCATGCCCGCCGCGCTGATCGACGCGCTGATCGAGCAAGGCGCGCGCGATCTCACCATCGTCAACAACAATGCCGGCAACGGCGAGACCGGCCTGGCCGCGCTGCTGAAGGCGAAGCGGGTCAGGAAGATCATCTGCTCGTTCCCGCGCCAGGCGGACTCGCAGGTGTTCGACGCGCTGTACCGCGCCGGCGAGATCGAGCTGGAACTGACCCCGCAGGGCAACCTGGCCGAGCGTATCCGCGCCGCCGGCGCCGGCATCGGCGGCTTCTTCTCGCCCACCGGCTACGGCACGCTGCTGGCCGAAGGCAAGGAAACGCGCACCATCAACGGCAAGCACTACGTACTGGAATCGCCGATCCACGCCGACTTCGCGCTGATCAAGGCGCTGCACGGCGACCGCTGGGGCAACCTGGTGTACCGGAAGACGGCGCGCAACTTCGGCCCGATCATGGCCACCGCCGCCAAGGTCACCATCGCACAGGTCACGCGCATCGTCGAACTGGGCGAGCTGGACCCCGAACACATCGTCACCCCGGGCATCTTCGTGCAACGCGTGGTGCAGGAAGAAGCACAGGGAGGCAAGCAATGACCATCCAGAAAATGAGCCGGGACGCTATGGCGAAACGTGTCGCGCAGGACATCCATGAAGGCGCCTACGTCAACCTGGGCATCGGCCTGCCGACGATGGTGGCGAACTACCTGCCGGCCGACCGCGAGATCTTCCTGCACAGCGAAAACGGCCTGCTGGGCATGGGCCCGGCGCCCGCGCCCGGCGAAGAAGACGAAGACCTGATCAACGCCGGCAAGCAGCCGGTCACGCTGCTGACGGGCGGCGCCTACTTCCACCATGGCGATTCGTTCGCGATGATGCGCGGCGGCCACCTCGATATCTGCGTGCTGGGCGCGTTCCAGGTGTCCGCCACCGGCGACCTGGCCAACTGGCATACCGGTGCGCCGGATGCGATCCCCGCCGTGGGCGGAGCGATGGATCTCGCCATCGGCGCGCGCCAGGTGTTCGTGATGACGGACCACCAGACCAAGTCCGGCGAAAGCAAGATCGTCGAGCAGTGCACCTATCCGCTGACCGGCATCGGCTGCGTCAACCGGATCTACACGGACCTGGCCGTGATCGACGTGACGTCCGACGGCCTCGTCGTGCGTGAAATGGTCGACGGCCTGACCTTCGAGGAACTGCAACAGCGCACCGCCGCGCCGCTCATCGCCGGCCTCGCCGGCACAGCAACGGAGAACACGAAATGACCGAAGCCTTCATCTGCGACGCGATCCGCACCCCGATCGGCCGCTACGGCGGTGCCCTGAAGGACCTGCGCGCCGACGACCTGGGCGCGCTGCCGCTGGCCGAGCTGGTGCGCCGCAATCCCACCGTCGACTGGGAAGCCATCGACGACGTGATCTACGGCTGCGCCAACCAGGCCGGCGAAGACAACCGCAACGTGGCGCGCATGTCGGCACTGCTGGCGGGCCTGCCGCAGGGCGTGCCCGGCACCACCGTCAACCGCCTGTGCGGCTCCGGCATGGATGCCGTGGGCCTCGCCGCGCGCTCGATCCGTTCCGGCGACACGGCGCTGATGCTGGCCGGCGGCGTGGAATCGATGACGCGCGCGCCGTTCGTGATGGGCAAGGCCGACAGCGCCTTCTCGCGCAACGCGGCCATCTACGACACCACGATCGGCTGGCGCTTCCCGAACCCGCTGATGAAGAAGCTGTATGGCACCGACTCGATGCCGGAGACGGCGGAAAACGTCGCCACGGACTTCGGCATCAGCCGCGAGGACCAGGACCGCTTCGCGCTCGCAAGCCAGCAGCGCGTGGTGGCGGCGCAGGAAGCGGGCTGTTTCGATGCCGAGATCATGGCGGTGACCATCCCCGCCAAGAAGGGCGAGCCGGTCGTGTTCTCCCGCGACGAGCATCCGCGTGCCACCACGCTGGAAGCGCTGGCGAAACTGAAAGGGGTGGTGCGCCCGGACGGTACCGTCACCGCGGGCAACGCGTCCGGCGTCAACGACGGCGCCTGCGCGCTGCTGCTGGCCAACGAGAAATCCGCCGCCGCGCATGGCCTGGTGCCGAAGGCGCGCATCGTCGGCATGGCCACGGCCGGCGTGGCGCCCCGCGTGATGGGCATCGGCCCCGCGCCGGCCACGAAGAAGCTGCTGGCCAACCTGGGCATGACGCTGGACCAGTTCGACATCATCGAACTGAACGAAGCGTTCGCGTCGCAGGGCATTGCCGTGCTGCGCGAACTGGGCCTGTCGCAGGACGACCCGCGCGTCAACCCGTGGGGCGGCGCGATCGCGCTGGGCCACCCGCTGGGCATGAGCGGTGCGCGCCTGGTGACAACGGCGATGAACCAGCTGCACCGTGGCGGCGGGCGCTTTGCATTGTGTACCATGTGTATCGGCGTGGGGCAGGGCATCGCCATCGTCATCGAGCGGGTTTGACGGCATGCATTTGAATGCGTGCTTTGACGAAGGTGTAAAGCGCATGTAAGCAAGCAGCGGTATCAGTAGCGTGGCCAGCCGACAGAGAGCGGCGGCCATGCGAGCGATCTTGGAGAATCGAGGAGACAACTATGCATATCCTTTACGGAGGCCGGCGATGATCGGCGTCCTGTTCGACGGCGTGGCGTACGGCAGCCTGCTGTTCATGATCAGTGTCGGCCTGTCGGTCACGATGGGCATGATGAATTTCATTAACCTGGCCCACGGCGCGTTCGCGATGCTGGGCGGCTATGTCTGCGTGATGCTGCTCGATCGCGCCGGCGTGCCATTCCTGGCCACCTTGCCGCTGGCGTTCCTGTCCGCGGCATTCGTCGGCTTCCTTCTCGAGCGCACGCTGTACCGCCGGCTGTACAAGGCCAGCCACCTGGACCAGGTGCTGTTCTCGATCGGCCTGACCTTCATGGCGGTGGCCGGGGCCACGTACTTCTTCGGCCCCACGCAGCAACCCGTCACGCTGCCGGAGTGGCTGCGCGGGCAGGTCTCGCTGTTCGGCCTGGACGTGGGCAGCTACCGGCTGTTCCTGATCGGCGTCGTCATCGTCGTCACCGCCCTGCTCGGGCTCCTGATCGAGCGCACCCGCTTCGGCGCGCAGATCCGCGCATCGGTCGACAACCACACCGCTTCCGAGGGCCTGGGCATCAATGTCAGCCGCGTGTTCAGCCTGACGTTCGCGCTGGGTTCCGGCCTGGCCGGCCTGGGCGGCGGCCTGGGCATCGACGTGCTGGGGCTGGACCCCAGCTTCCCCGTCAAGTACATGGTGTACTTCCTGCTAGTCGTCGCCGTGGGCGGCGCGGGTACCATCACCGGCCCGCTGCTGGCCGCCATCGTGCTGGGCGTGTTCGACGTGGCCGGCAAGTACTACGTGCCGGAAATCGGCGCGTTCGTCATCTATGCGCTGATGGTGGTGCTGCTGCTGGCCTTCCCGGCTGGCCTGATCAGGAGGAAAGCATGAGTGTTCTTTCAAAAGCGGCTCTCTCGAAGGTGGAAGTCGCCGGGGATGCGGCGCCACGCGCCGCGGCGGTTGTTCGTCCCCCGCGCCTGCCCGATGGCCGCTGGCATCCGCTGGAAATCGTCTTCTGGCTGCTGCCCGTGGCCAGCTGGTTCCTGTTCCCGCAATACCTGGTGCTGACCAGCCAGATCATGATCGTCGGCCTGTTCGCGCTGTCCTTGGACCTGATCCTCGGCTACGCGGGCATCGTGTCGCTGGGTCACGCGGCGTTCTTCGGCCTGGGCGCCTACACGGCCGGGCTGCTGGCGGTGCATGGCTGGGGCGAGCCGGTCACCGGCCTGCTGGCCGGCGCCGTTGTCGCCGGGCTGTTCGGCTGGATCGTCAGCTTCCTCGTGGTACGCGGCCAGGACCTGACGCGGCTGATGGTCACGCTGGGCATCGGCCTGATGCTGTTCGAAGCCGCCAACAAGGCGTCGTGGCTGACCGGCGGCGTCGATGGACTGTCCGGCATGATGGTAAGTAACCTGCTGGGCACGTTCGAATTCGACCTGGAAGGGAAGACCGGCTTCGTGTACAGCTACGTGGTGCTGTTCCTCGTGTTCCTGGTACTGCGCCGGCTGGTGAACTCGCCGTTCGGCCTGGGCCTGCGGGGCATCCGCGAAGGCGGGCGCCGCATGCCGGCCATCGGCGCGGACGTCAACTCGCGGCTGCGTGCGATCTTCACGGTGGGCGCCGTGGTGGCCGGCATCGCCGGTGCGCTGCTGGCGCAGACCACGCAATTCGTCGGCCTCGACATGCTGGGCTTCCCCCGCTCGGCGGAGCTGCTGATCATGCTGGTACTGGGCGGCACGGGGCGCCTGTACGGCGCGCTGATCGGCGCGGCCGTGTTCATGATCGCGCAGGACAAGATCGCCGGCATCAATCCCACCTACTGGCAATTCTGGATCGGCCTGCTGCTGGTGTGCATCGTGATGTTCGCCAAGGGCGGCATCGTCGGCGGCTTCGCCAATATGCTGGAACGCATGCGCGAACGGAAGGAGAACAAATGAGCGATACCACCGCATTCGATACCACCGCAGTTGATACTACATTGCGCACCGAAGGCCTGTCGAAGAGCTGGGGTGCCTTCAAGGCCAACAGCGACGTGTCGCTGACCTTCACGCCCGGCGCCCGCCATGCTTTGATCGGCCCGAACGGCGCCGGCAAGACCACTTTCATCAACCTGCTGACGGGCGGCTTCGCGCCGACTAGCGGCCGCGTGTTCCTGGGCGGCGAGGACATCACCGGGCTGGCCCAGCACCAGCGCGTGAAACGCGGCATGACCCGCACCTTCCAGATCAACACGCTGTTCGCCGGATTGACCGTGCTGGAATCGGTGGTGCTAGCCATCGGCGAGCGGCGCGGCTTGCAGAACGTATGGTGGAAAACCGTGGCGCGGCACCACGACATGGTCGACGAAGCGATGGCGCTGCTGCACTCGCTGCGCCTGGCCGACCAGGCCAACAGCATCACGCGCAGCATGGCCTACGGCAAGCAGCGGCTGGTGGAAATCGCGCTGGCGCTGGCCACGCAGCCGAAGATCCTGCTGCTCGACGAACCGGCGGCCGGCATCCCGCAGGCGGAAAGCCGCGAGCTGTTCGAAGTGATCGCCGGCCTGCCGCGCGACGTGACGATCCTGTTCATCGAGCACGACATGGGGCTGGTCTTCAAGTTCGCCGAGCGCATCACGGTGCTGGTGGGCGGCAAGGTGTTGACGGAAGGGACGCCGGCCGAAATCGCCGCCGACCCGCGCGTGAAGGAAGTGTACCTGGGGGAGGGTGGCCATGACTGAACTGCTGGCGGTGGACCGCGTGACCGCCGGCTACGGCGAATCCATCGTGCTGGAAGACGTGTCGTTCGCGCTGAACGAGGGCGACAGCCTGGCCCTGCTGGGCCGCAACGGCGTCGGCAAGACCAGCCTGCTCACCACGCTGATGGGCCTGACGCGCCTGCACAAGGGCGCGATCCGGTGGGCCGGCAAGGACATCGCCCGCGTGGCGCCCTACAAGCGGGCGCGCGCCGGTCTCGGGTGGGTGCCGCAGGAACGGCATATGTACCCGTCGCTGACGGTCGAGGAACACCTGACGGTGGTGGCGCGGCCGGGGCGGTGGGATGTGAAGAAGATCTACGAGGTCTTCCCGCGCCTGCAGGAGCGGCGCACCAATATGGGCAACCAGCTGTCCGGCGGCGAACAGCAGATGGTCGCGATCGCCCGCGCCCTGATGACCAACCCGCGCATGCTGCTGCTCGATGAGCCCATGGAGGGCCTGGCGCCGATCATCGTGCAGGAACTGCTGGCCGTCATCCGCAAGCTGGTGCGCGACGAGGGCCTGTCGGTGATCGTCGTCGAACAGCACGCCCGGCTGGCCCTGTCGCTGACGCAGCGCGCCATCGTGCTGGACCGGGGCTGCATCGTGCACGACTCGGACAGCCGCGAACTGCTGGACGATGGTGCGAAACTGGACCGGCTGGTGGCGGTGGCCTAGCACTTTTTAGCGGGCCATGGCGGCCGAGAACAACCCCACTGCAAACCTGGGGTCGGACCCGGCGGGGTGGAGCAGGGGTTTCGCGAAGCATGCGTCGCGCCTGCGGAACGGTACTGGCATGCAGGCCAGCACTCCTTTCTGACCCCGGCTTTGCTGTCGGGGTTGGACCTGCAGAACAGCGCGCCAGCCTAAAATTCAAACCGCCTCAGGCGGCGTCGGGCCGGGCCAGCGGGGCGCGGCTTTGCGCGTTGTTCTCGATGACGAGCTTGTCCAGCAGGCGCATGAACTGCGTCTGCTCGCGCTCGGTGAGCGGGGCGAGCAGGCGTTCGCGCAAGCGGTGCACGGCCGGGTCGAGCCGTTTCAGCAGGGCGGTGCCGCCGGCCGTGATCGTCAGCGCACGCTGGCGGCGGTTGTGCGGCAGGACCTTGCGCTGCAGGAGTCCCTTTTCCTCCAGCCGCGCGCACACGCTGGCGCCGGTCGACGTGTCGATCGCCACCAGTCCGGCCAGCGTCACCTGGTCGATACCCGGGCTGGCCGCGAGGGTGCGCAGCAGCGCATACTGCACGGGCGTCAGCTCGCCCTGGATTTCATCGTGGAAGATCGATACCGAGATCTGCTGCGCGCGGCGCAGCAGGTGGCCCGGATGTTCATGCAGGTCGAGCAGGTCGTGGTTGTCGTTGTCCATGGAGATCGATAAATATTTGTCGTGCCTAGTTTACTTCGGACGCCGCGTGCGCGAATATTCAGTGTACTGAATATCGAAGTTCAGCACCACAAAAAGGAGACAGCATGAACGCCCCCGTACCTTCCACCATCTACCCGAAGAACGCCTGGTATGTCGCCGCGACGCCGGAAGAGATCGCCGACAAGCCCTTGGGCCGCCAGATCTGCAGCGAGAAGATCGTGTTCTACCGCGCCGCGCAGGGCGTCGCCGCCGTCGAGGATTTCTGCCCGCACCGCGGCGCGCCCCTGTCGCTGGGTTTCGTGCGCGACGGCACGCTGGTGTGCGGCTATCACGGCCTGCAGATGGGTTGCGACGGCAAGCCGGTCGCCATGCCGGGCCAGCGCGTGCGCGGCTTCCCGTGCATCCGCAGCTATCCGGTTGCCGAACGCTACGGCTTCATCTGGGTCTGGCCCGGCGATCCGGCGCTGGCCGACCCGGCCACCATTCCGCACCTGCACTGGGCGGTGGACGAGGGCTGGGCCTACGGCGGCGGCCTGTATCACATCGGCTGCGAATACCGGCTGATGATCGACAACCTGATGGACCTGACCCACGAGACCTACGTGCACGCGTCGTCGATCGGCCAGAAGGAAATCGACGAGGCGCCCGTCACCACGAAGACCGTGGGCGACGAAGTGATCACCAGCCGCTTCATGGAAAACGTGATGCCGCCGCCGTTCTGGCAGGCGGCCCTGCGCGGCAACGGCCTGCCCGACGATGTGCCGGTCGACCGCTGGCAGATCTGCCACTTCACGCCGCCCAGCCACGTGCTGATCGAGGTCGGCGTGGCCCTGGCGGGCAAGGGCGGCTACGATGCACCGGCCGAGTTCAAGGCGTCGTCGATCGTGGTCGACTTCATCACGCCGGAAACCGATACCACGCACTGGTACTTCTGGGGCATGGCGCGCAACTTCAAGGCCGATGACCAGGCCCTCACCGACACGATCCGCACCGGCCAGGGCAAGATCTTCAGCGAGGACCGCGCGATGCTGGAGCAGCAGCAGGCCAACATCCTGCGCCATCCGGACCGGCGCCTGCTGATGCTCAACATCGATGCCGGCGGCGTGCAGTCGCGCAAGGTGATCGACCGCTGGCTGGCCCGCGAAGCGCCGGCTGGCCCGGCAGAGCCGGCGGCACCGGCCTCGGCGCAGGTGGCGGCATGAGCACGCTGCGCTTGAAGGTCGCGCGCCGCGTGGCCGAGGCGGACGGGATCTGCAGCTACGAGCTGGTGTCCGCCGATGGCGCGGCGCTGCCGCCCTTCACGGCGGGCGCGCACGTGGATGTGCATGTGGGCGAAGGCATCGTGCGCCAGTACTCGCTGTGCAACGCGCCGCATGAAACGCACCGCTACCTGATCGGCGTGCTGCGCGAACCGGCGTCGCGCGGCGGCTCCAGCGCGATGCACGAGCGGATCGCCGAGGGCGCGGAACTGGACGTCAGCGTGCCCCGCAACCATTTCGGCCTGGCCGACGGGCCGCACCACAGCGTGCTGTTCGCCGGCGGCATCGGCATCACGCCGCTGCTGGCGATGGCCGAACACCTGCACGCGAAAGGGCTGCCGTTCACGCTGCACTACAGCGTGCGCAGCGCGGCACGCGCCGCTTTCCGCGGCCGGCTGGAGCAGGCGCCGTTCGCATCCCGCGTGCGCCTGCACATCGACGAGGAAGGCACGGGGCTCGACGTGGCGGCCGCGCTGTCGGACTGTCCAGCGGGCACGCACGTGTACGTATGCGGGCCGGCCGGCTACATCGATCACGTGCTGGCCACGGCGCGCTCGCTGGGCTGGAGCGATGACCGCCTGCACCGCGAATACTTCGGTGCGGCACCCGCCGTGGCGGAAGAGGGCGGGGCGTTCGACGTGCGCATCGCCAGCAGCGGCACGACGTACACGATACCGGCTGGGCGCACGGTGGTGCAGGTGCTGGCCGATCACGGTATCGACGTGCCGGTGTCGTGCGAGCAGGGCGTGTGCGGCACCTGCCTGACGCGTGTGCTCGAAGGCATTCCCGAGCACCGCGACCTGTACCAGACGGAGGAGGAGCAGGCTGCCAACGACCACTTCACCCCATGCTGCTCGCGCGCGAAAAGCGCGCTGCTGGTGCTTGATCTATGACCCGATCCATGACCCGATCTGTAACCCTACCTGTAGTCCCGTAGTTCCGTAGTTCACGATAACAAGGAGGAGACATGACACACCAACCGAAACGCCGTACCCTGCTGGCCGGTGCGGCCGCCGCCGCAGCGACGGCCTCGCTGCCATCGTTCGCATTCGCCGCCGAGCCGCTGAAGGTGGGGCTGATCGTGCCGATGTCCGGCCCGTTCGCCTCGACCGGCCGGCAGATCGAGGCGGCCGTCAAGCTGTACCAGCAGAAGCATGGCGACAGCGCGGCCGGCCGCAAGATCGAGATCGTGCTGAAGGATGACGGCGGCGTGTCGCCGGACGTGACAAAGCGCATCGCGCAAGAGCTGGTGGCGCGCGACAAGGTGCGCGTGCTGGCCGGTTTCGGGCTGACGCCGCTGGCGCTGGCCGCGGCGCCGATCGCGACGCAGGCCAGGGTGCCGATGATCGTGATGGCCGCCGCCACGTCGATCATCCCGCAGCGTTCGCCGTTCATCGTGCGCACGGGCTTCACGCTGGCGCAGGTGACGGCGCCGCTGGCCGACTGGGCGGCGAAAAACAGGATCGGCCGCGTGATGACCTTCGTGGCCGACTACGGGCCGGGGCTCGATGCCGAGAAGGTATTCGTGAAACGCTTCGGCGCCGGTGGCGGCAAGGTGATCGATTCGCTGCGCGTGCCGCTGCGTAATCCCGACTACGCGCCTTTCCTCGCACGGGTGAAGGATGCGAAGCCGGATGCGCTGTTCGTGTTCGTGCCGTCCGGCGAAGGCGCGGCCGTGCTGAAGCAGTTCAACGACCGGGGCCTGGCCGCCGCCGGCATCCGCCTGATCTGCACCGGCGACGTGCTGGACGACGACCTGATGACCGGCATCGGCAGTGCCGCCAATGGCGTCGTCAGCAGCCACCATTACTCGGCCGCGCATCCCTCGGCGGACAACCAGGCCTACGTGCGCGCCTTCATGGCGGCCAACAAGGGCATGCGGCCGAACTTCCATTCCGTGGGCGCCTACGACGGCATGCACCTGCTGTACCAGGCGCTGGCGAAGACCGGTGGCGACGCCGATGGCGCGAAGCTGCTGGCGGCGATGAAGGGACTGGCATGGAACAGCGTGCGGGGGCCGGTCAGGATCGATGCCGCCACCCGTGACATCGTGCAGACCGTGTACATCCGCAAGGCGCAGCAGGCCGACGGCGGCATGTTCAACGTGGAGTTCGACCAGGTCGCCAACTTCGCCGACCCGGGGGTGTAATCAAGGGGCCGTCGGCTCCATTTACCCCAACAGCAGATGCCGGGGTCAGACCCGGCGGGTCTGACCCCAGAATTTGCCCTTGGGTGGCCTTAACTTAAAAGCACCGGAGCCTGTCACCGGTTTTCGAGGAACTCCTGCACGGCCCGGGCAAACGCGGCGGGCTGCTCGATGGCGGCGATGTGCGAGGCGTCCGCCAGCACGACCAGTTCCGCGCCGGGGATGGCGCCGGCGATGGTTTGCGACATCGCCACCGGGGCGCCCTGGTCGAGTTCACCGGCGATGACCAGCGTGGGTACCGCGATCGACGACAGGCGCGCGGTCGTGTCGACGTTGCCGACCGCATGGCAGCAGCCGGCATAGCCCACCGGATCGGTGCTGGTCAGCCGCCGCCGCCAGCGGGCCACGGTGCCGCCGTGCGTGGCGCGGAACGCGTCGTGGAAGTAGCGCCCCATCACGGTATCGGCGATCGCCTCGATGCCCTGTTCGCGCACGGTGGCGATGCGCTGCTTCCAGGCCTCGCGCGCCGCTTCCGGGTAGCCGGACGACGAGTTGGCGATGACCAGCGCCTGCACCAGAGCCGGGTGGCGAAGCGCCAGTTCCTGGCCCACCATGCCGCCCATCGACAGGCCGATCCACGTGACCGGGCCGGTGCCCAGTTCCAGCAGCAGCCGTGCCGCATCGTCGGCCAGCGCTGCCATGTCGTATGCGCCTTCCGGCGCCTCGGAACCGCCGTGGCCGCGGTGGTCGTAGGCGATCACGCGGCTGTCCTCGGCCAGCAGCGTGGCCAGGCCATCCCACATCGACAGGTCCATGCCCAGCGCATGGCTGAGTACCACGGTGCGGCGCGGTGCCTGGCCGTTGCGCGGCTCGCGGACCGTGTAGTGCAGGGCAGGGCGGCTGGCGGTACGGCGCTCATGGCCGACGCCCGGATGCGGCACGGCTCCCGGCTGGGCAAGCGGCAGTGGATGGTCCATCTCGCGCAGGATCGCCTGCGTGTGCGCGAACGCCGTGTTCGCGGCCGGCACGCCGGCGTAGATGGCCGACTGCATCAGCACTTCCTTCAGTTCATCCGGCGTCATGCCGCCGTCGGCACCGGGGCGCAGCGCGGCGCGCACGTGCAGCTCGAATTCTTCCCAGCGGCCCAGCGCGATCGTGATCGACAGCACGATGGCGCGGCGCGTCTTGTACTCGAGGCCGGGGCGGCCCCAGATCTCGTTCCACGCGAAGCGGGTGATCAGGTTCTGGAAGTCGGCATTGAAGGCGTTGGCGTTGTTCAGCGAACGGTCCACCCATTCGTCGCCGAGGATGGTGCGGCGGTTCTGCAGGCCGCGTTCGAAAGCGTGGTCGAAAGGATCGTAGGTCATGCGTTGGTATCCATGTTCAGTGGTCCTTGGAGAATGAGGCGGCCTGCTCGCGGAGCTGGGGCAGCCGGCGCGTGGCCAGTCGGCGGGCGGCACCGGCGGCGGCGACGGGATCGAACAGCGCCTGCAGGGATGCCAGGGCGGAGGCGTCGCAGTGTTCCCGCAGCGTGTCGTGTTCGCGCACGGCCTCGGGCAGCAGGTCGGCCAGGTGCCGGCCTTCCGCCACCGCGCGGCGCGTCAGGCCTTCGACGAATTCGTGGGCGGCCGGGCGACCGATGAATCCGGCCAGCCGGATCGACAGCGCCTCGGCAAAGATCAGCCCTTGCAGCGCATCGATGTTGCGGCCCATGCGCCCGCTATCGACAGCCAGTCCGCCGAACGCGTCGTTCAGCGCCTGCAGCGCGCCGTGCGCGCTGATGAACAGCTGCGGCCACTCGGCCAGTTCGGCCTGCCAGTTGCCCAGGCCCCGTTCGTGCTGCTGGCCCATCGTGTTCAGCAGCGACGCGGCATGCTGCGGCGTGCGCGCGGCGGCGGCCAGCGCGATCATCGCCGAGACGGGATTGCGCTTGTGCGGCATGGCCGACGAGCCGCCGCGGCCATTGCCGGACGGTTCGGCCAGCTCGCCGATCTCGCCCTGCGCCATCAGGGACAGGTCGGTGGCGATCTTGCCCAGGCTGCCCGTGAGCACGGCGACCTCGAGGCCCAGCCGCACCCACTCGTCGCGCTGGGTATGCCACGGCGCATCCGCCACCTTCAGGCCCAGCTCGTTCGCCAGGCGGTGTGCCACGGCGTCGGCCTCGTCGCCCATCACGGCCAGCGTGCCGACCGCGCCGCCCAGCTGCAACTGCAATGCGCGGCCGGCGGCCCCGCGCAGCCGCTCGCGGGCGCGCAGCAGCGGGGCGGTCCAGCCCAGTACCTTCCAGCCGAAACTGGTCACTTGGGCCGGCTGCATCAGCGTGCGCGCCAGCACGGGCGTATCGACGTGTGTTTCGGCCAGCGCCAGCAGCGTGTCCGCCAGCCGTGCCAGCCCGGCGTCGACCAGTTGCAAGGCCTCGCGCGTGGCCAGCACCAGCGCCGTGTCGACCACATCCTGGCTGGTACTGCCCCAGTGGACGAAGGCGGCGCTGTCCTTGTCGTACAGCGCGACGGTCCTGGTGAGTTCCTTGACCAGGGGGATGGCCAGGCTGCCGGCGCGGCGGCTGGCCGCGATCAGCGCCGGGATGTCATACAGCTGCGCGTTGCAGACGCCGGCGATGGCGCGCGCCGCCGCCGCCGGGATCAGGCCTTCCTCCGCCTGCGCGGCAGCCAGCGCCTGCTCGAAGCGGAACATGCCCTGGACGATCGCGGCATCGTCGAAGACCGCGATCATGTCGGTCGTCGTGAGGAAGCTGTCGAAGATCGATACGCTCATCCGTTTCTTCTCCCGTTTTTCCCGTTTATCACGTGTAGTCGAAGAAGACGGTCTCGCCATCGCCCTGCATGCGGATATCCCAGCGGTAGCTGCCGTCCGGCTGGCGGCGTGCCAGCAGCGTGCCGCGGCGTTCTTCCGGCACCTGTGCCAGCAGCGGCGACGGTGGCGCATCGTCCAGGAACACGGCGGTGAACTGGTGCTTCACCAGGCCGCGCGCAAAAATGGTGACGAAGGCGGCGGGCGCATCGGCCGGCGCATCGGCGGGGCGGGACAGGCGGAACTGGAATTCGCCCGCCTCGCCGCTGGGAATGCGGCGGAAGCCGGGAATGGCCTGCTGCGCCTCGGCCTGGGCCGCGTGCGGGGTCCACGCTTCCAGCTGGGCGTCGTTGATCGGTGTGCCGTCGCCGTCATAGATCACGCCGCGCACGGTCACGGTGGGCGCCGTCGTCTCGACGTCGGCGGTGGCATCGACGCTCCATTGCCACGCTTCATGGGAAAACGGGCCGATGGTCTGCGAGGTGGTGATTTTGCTTGATTCGTTGCTCGATTCGTTGCTTGATTCGTTGCTCGAATTGGTCGTCATGGTGCTCTCCTTACAGGCCCATCGGGGTGGCGTCGCGTCCGCGCAGGACGATGTCGAATTCATAGCCCAGCAGGTGTTCGTGCATGGTTTCCTCGATGCTGAAACGGGACACCAGGCGCTGGCGCGCGGCCGCGTCGGGCACGCTGTTGAAGATCGGATCGTAGTCGAACAGCGGGTCGTTCGGGAAATACATCTGCGTGACGAGGCGCTGCGCATATACGTTGCCGAACAGCGAGAAGTGGATGTGCGCGGGGCGGAAGGCCTTGTGGTGGTTGCCCCACGGATAAGGGCCCGGGCGGACCGTCACGAAGCGGTAGCGGCCTTCGCCGTCCGTCAGCATCTTGCCCCAGCCGTTGAAGTTCGGATCGAGCGGGGCGTTGTGCTGGTCCTTCTTGTGGCGGTAGCGGCCCGCCGCGTTGCACTGCCATACCTCGATGAGCGAGTTGCGCACGGGCTTGCCGTCCTCATCCGTCACGCGGCCGGTGACGACGATGCGTTCACCGATGGCTTCGCCGGCGCAGCCGTCCGGCCTGGTCAGGTCGATCTCGCCCGGCAATACCAGGCCCGACGGGGTGGCGATGTTGTCGCTGACGGGCAGCGCCGCGTCGAGGCGCAGCAGCGGCTGCAGCGGGCCGCGCTTGACGGTGGATTTGTATTCGGGATAGACGAGTTCCGGATACACGCCGGATGGGACGGAATCGAATTTCACTGGAGTCTCCTGGTGCGCCGGGCGCAATGTTGTCGGATGCTGGCCATGTTAGGCGCCCGGGCTGCTCCCCTCAACGGGGCAATGTCGAGCTGCATCCGCAATGCGCACGCTTTGTGCGATACTCGCACAAACAAGGAGATTTCGCATGGAACAGGGAATACCGCCGGACGCGCCGCATCCGCGCGACCTGGTCGCCGGGCTGGAAAAAGGCTTGCAGGTGATCGAGGCGTTCGACCAGGAGCGCTCGCGCCTGACGATCGCGGAGGTGGCCGTGCGCACCGGCCTGACCCGCGCGGCGGCGCGGCGCTACCTGATCACGCTGACGCACCTGGGCTACATGCGCCATGAGAACAAGCTGTTCTCGCTGACGCCCGCCGTGCTGCGGCTGGGCCAGTCCTACCTGCACTCGGCGCGCCTGCCGCGCATCGCCCAGCCGCTGCTGTACCGGCTGGCCTATTCGCTGGGCGAGGCGGCATCGTGCGGCGTGCTGGACGACCGGGAGCTGGTCTGCGTGGCCGCCGTCAGTGCCGGGCGGCTGGTGTCGACCACGCTGCAGCCGGGCACGCGGGTGCCAGCCTACTGCACCGCGAACGGCCGCGTGCTGCTGGCGCACCTGCCCACGGACGAAGTGGAAAAGTACCTGGCCAGCGTTGAGCCGGAACGCATCACCGCGCACACGATCGTGCATCGCGAACGGCTGGCGCTGGAAATCGCCCGCAC
The DNA here is from genome assembly GCF_004322755.1 of Pseudoduganella albidiflava. Taxonomy (NCBI): domain Bacteria; kingdom Pseudomonadati; phylum Pseudomonadota; class Betaproteobacteria; order Burkholderiales; family Oxalobacteraceae; genus Pseudoduganella; species Pseudoduganella albidiflava. The sequence continues at coordinate 3,880,125 of NZ_CP036401.1, read as the reverse complement.
GCGCGAGCAGGGCTACGCGCTGGTCGACCAGGAGCTGGAGCTGGGCTTGCGCGCCATCGCCGTGCCGCTGCGTAATTTCCGGGGCGAGATCGTGGCCGCGCTGAACGTCAGCGTGCACGAGGGACGCATGCCGCTCGAGGCGATGGTGGAGCGCTGCCTGCCGGCGATGGTGAAGATCCAGGCGGAATTGTCGGCGTTGCTGTGACCGGATCATGCCCTGGACAATGGGCGCGGCATATTAAAAAAATTGCGAATAATTATTTATATCGCGGCGTCATCGCCGATAGGCTTCCTGTTTTTGAATAGCGGCAGATAATCGTCACGCGCTGACATCTTATTACCCGCGTAGTGTCCGAATATTGTAGAACCTTGACCCGGCAATGGACAGCTGGCCGCATATTCCAGGACAAAGTCGCGACATCTTTCGACATCTTTCCTCCCTTGCCGCCGCGCCGGCGTGGCCGGCCGCGCTGCGCGGGAAAACCGCCCGGCAGACCGGTCGATACCGCCGATTCAAAAGCCGCTTGTATTCGCGCAGGCCTTGTCTATGTTGAATTGCCATGACAGCGCCGACCGCCCTTGTTCTCCATCGATATAGCCAGATCGATATTCAGCCGGTTTCTGCAGTCATGTCGCCAGTCCCGGCCGGATAATCGGCCGGGTAATCAGGGTATGTCCAAGGAGTTAATCGATGACCACCAATCTCATTCACCGCCCCGGCATGGCCGGGGCCGGCCAGGAGGGCGACACGATGCCCGCTTCCCCGGCCAGGTCCGGCCCGTATGCCGAGGCGATCCAGGAAGCGGACGGGCGCTCGGTCCGGCAGCTGTTCGGTGCTGCCGTGGAAGGCGGCGGGCCGCGCGCGGACGGCGGTTCCGGCAGCGGCCGCGGCGCCGCGTTTTCCATCAGCGAGCAGGATGTCGACAGGGACGCGGTGCGCCAGGTGATGGCATCCGGGGCGCCGGAGCCCGAACTGAGCGGCACCGGCTTTACCTACCGCCACGACTGGGGGCCCCGCCGCGGCCAGTGGACGCTGCGGCTCAACTGGCCGGCTGTCGGCCCGCAGTCCCACGTGTTCGTGTCGATCGGGGAGGGCGCGGCCGGCGGGCCGGATGCCGGCAAGTTCCTCGGCGCGGCGCGCTACACGCTGCACAACGTGGCGCCCCGTCCCGGCGGCGTCGACATCTGGGTCAACGTCGAGTGGGGGGCCGACATTCCGCTGTATGTCGACTACCTGGTGGTCAATCCACCCACGCTGGGCACCAGGACGGTGAGCGTGACGGTGCACCGCCACAGCGCCGTCGCGCTGACCGATGCCGAGGCGGACCGTATCCTGCGCGACATGGGCACCGTGCTGCAGGGCGCCGACACGGGGGCCGATATCGCGACGCGGGTGCAGTTCGTCCGTAACGGACCGGTGCGGCTGCTGCCGGCCACCGTGCCGGCCACCATCCAGACGCAGGCCGAATGGAACACGCTGATGGGGGCCGGCACCGGCATCAAGGTGGTGCAGGCGATCCGCTGGTGCGGCGGGCCGGGCGGCTCGATCATCGGCTGCGCGCCGGTCGGCAGCGCGGTCACGAACCTGGCCGTGGTGCGCTTTACCGCCAACCAGGAAGGCATCCTGTGGGTGCACGAATACGGCCACAACGCGGGCAATGGCCACCGCTCGGATGATACGAGGGCTGTCATGTTCCCCAGCATCGGTGCCGATCACAATGTCGTCGATGCCACCGAGTCCGGCCGCTACCTGGCCGGTCCCCTGGCCGGCACCGGCGCGGTCATGGCCGCCGGCGGCTGTTCCTGCCAGGGGCCCGCGGCCAGGCCGCCGGCCGACGTGCGCGCCTTCGTCTCGCAGCACTGGATCGAAGGCATTCCGTATGGCGCCGCGTCGCAATACCAGGCGGACGATGCGCGCAAGCTGCTGGAATGGCTGGTCGACGAACCCGAGCAGCACGAGGAATTCCTGCCCGAGATCGTCACCACGCTGTGCTTCATCGGCAGCGAGATCGCCGTGCGGCCGCTGATCGACTTCGTCGAGAGCCGGCGCGCCGGCCAGGCCGTGTTCAACGCCAAGAACGCCGCGCTGATCCACCTCGGCGACCTGGTCAACGCCTCCGGCAGCAGGGCGGCGCTCGACTTCCTGATGGGCGTGGCGAGCGACATGGAAAAGGCGAAATCCCTGGCATCGCCACAGGCGGCGATGGCGGCCGTCGATGCCACCATTGCCGGCGCTGCCGTGCCCACCGTCGAAGCGCTGGGCGCCGAACTGGCCGTGTCGGCCACGTTCGGGCTGTCGCTGGCGGGCCAGCCGGAGGCGGAGCAGGCGCTCGGCCGCCTCAGGAGCCATCCGGATGCCTATGCTTCCGTCAGCCTCGCCGCGGTCGAGGCGGCCGAGCTGGCCAGGACGGTGCGCGCCCGCGGCCAGAAGGAGTACTACCGGATGAAGGCCGAACACGGTAGCGCGCGCTAGCCCCTGGCGGTTAACTGCCCGGCATGCCGGCGGCGCCCGCCGCCGGCAGCGTCGCCAGGTCGGGATGCTGCCGGGTGCTGTTGCGGGTCTGCTCGCGGTACTGCTTCGGTGTCAGCCCCAGGCGCTTGCGGAACAGCCGGCTGAAGTAAGCCGGGTCCTGGAAGCCCAGTTCGTAGCCGATCGTGGCGACCGAGGTAGGCACGTAGGTGAGCTTGCGGCAAGCTTCCAGCATCAGGCGGTCCTGCGCCATTTCAAAGGCCGATTTCCCGGCCAGCTTCACGCACAGCCGGTTCAGCCGCGCCGCCGTCACGCGCAGCGCGTCCGCATAGCGGCCCACCAGCCACTGTTCGCGGAAGTGCTCTTCGACCAGCGCGCGGAAGCGGCTGAACAGTTCGAATTCCACATGGCCCGACTGGTCGGCCATGCGCCGCTCCGTTTCCAGCCGCACCAGCAACAGCAGCACGCTGCGCGCCAGCCATTCGACCATCAGCGCCTGGCCATAGCGGGGCCCGGCCGCTTCCTGCATCAGCTGGTGCAGCAGCGCGGCCAGGCGGTCCTGCACCATGGCGTTCTCGTGCAGCCGCATGGCCTGCGGGCGCAGGAACAGCGGCGCGAACAGGTCGACCGACAGCACCACGTTCTGGTCCATCGTCAGCACATAGCCCTGCGCCTCCGTGGAAAAGTCGAACGCGTGCACCACGCTCGGGTGGATCGTGATGACGGTCGGGCCATCGCATTCCCACAGCATGTTTTCCACCTGCGCGCTGACGTGTCCGCCCATCAGGAACAGTACCTGGAACAGGCCGCGGTGCGTGTGCGGGCCGATGTGCCAGTCGTGCAGGCGGCTGCGCGTCTCGATCAGTTCGATATGCACGAACTCGGCATTGTCGATCGGCGTATTCTCGCCGTACAGCGCGAACTGGGGAATCTCGTTGGGAAGGATGTTCATGGCGAATCGACCTGTTCAGGACAAGGCATTTGCAAAATAGTACAAGTTTTTTCGTGCTTCATCCATTTTTTTATCGCAAGCGCGGCATTACGATCCGTTCATCGTTCAAATTAATACCAGACGGAGACTTATCATGCGTACCCAGGCAGCCATCATCGGCGCCGGCCCCGCGGGCCTGCTGCTATCCCACCTGCTGCACCTGCAGGGCATCGAATCGGTCGTGCTCGAGAGCCGCAGCCGCGAAGACATCGAATCGACGATCCGCGCCGGCGTGCTCGAACAGGGCACGATGGATATCCTGAACGAGGCCGGCGTCGGCGAACGGATGCGCCAGCTCGGCGCAGTCCACCACGGCATCGAACTGGCGTTCGGCGGGCGCCGCCACCGCATCGACCTGGCCGACCTGACGGGCAAGGCAATCACCGTCTACCCGCAGCACGAGGTCATCAAGGACCTGGTCGCGGCGCGCCTGGCCGCGCAGGGGCAGATCCTGTTCGAGGTGTCGGACGTACGGCTGGACGGCATCGACAGCGCTTCGCCTTCGGTATCGTTCACGCACCGCGGCGAGCAAGGCCGCATCGACGCCGACTTCGTGATCGGCTGCGACGGCTTCCATGGCGTGTCGAGGAAGGCACTGCCGGAAGCGTCGCGCAGCGAATTCCAGCGTACCTACCCGTTCGGCTGGTTCGGCATCCTGGTTGAATCGGCGCCGTCGTCGGAAGAACTGATCTATGCCCGGCACGAACGGGGCTTCGCGCTGATCTCGACGCGCACGCCGGAAGTGCAGCGCCTGTATTTCCAGTGCGATCCGGCGGACCATGTGGACAACTGGTCGGACGACCGTATCTGGGCCGAGCTGCACGCCCGCGTGGAAACCAGCGATGGCTGGAAAATCAACGAGGGCCGCATCTTCCAGAAGGGCATCATCGGCATGCGCAGCTTCGTCTGCACGACGATGCGGCACCACCGGCTGTTCCTGGCCGGCGACGCGGCCCACATCGTGCCGCCCACCGGCGCGAAAGGCATGAACCTGGCCATCTCGGACGTGAAGTTCCTGGCCGAGGGACTCGATGCGTTCTACAGGAAGGGCAGCGGCGAGCTGCTGGACGGCTATGCGGAGCGTGCGCTGAAACGCATCTGGCGCGCCGAGTACTTCTCGTGGTGGATGACGCGCATGCTGCACACCTTCGCCGAAGCGACGCCGTTCGAGCGGGAAATGCAGCGGGCCGAACTGGAGAACGTGGTCGGCTCGCGCGCCCTGGCGCAGGCGCTGGCGGAAAACTACGTCGGCGCGTTCTGAGGCAAGGCCCGGTCGCCGCGCCGAAGGCGTGACGGGAAGCGTCCGGCAACCGGCCAGACAGATCAGAACTTGTGCACCACGCCCGCCTGCAGGCCGGTAAGCCGGCGGCCGTTGACGTCGTCGCCCGCCAGGTTGGCCGACGGTGCGCCCGAGCCGCCGAAGCGGAAGCCGGCGTTCGGCGCGTTCTTCATGCGGGCGGCGATGCCGTACAGCAGGGTACGCCGCGACAGGTCGTAGAAGCCGCCGATGCTGGCGCCGCGGGCCCCGGCATCGCCGCCCGACGTGTCGCGGATCACGCCATACAGCGCTCCCACGCGCAGGTTGGCGGCAATGCGGTAGTCGGCCGACAGCTGCCACATGTTGTAGTAGCGGCCGGCGTTGCGGTCCGTGCCGGCGAAATGGTTGTCGGGGCTGGCCACGTTGCTGAGGATGGACCCGGCGGTGTTGCCGTTGGCGTTCGCCGTCGCATTGTTGGTCCGCACGAACACCGCGTAGAGCGTCCCCTTGCCGTACCGGTAGTTGGCGTACACGTTGTGATAGCGGATCTTCTCGCGCACGGTGGCGGTCACGTCGTTGGGGCTGGCCTGCAGGCCAGCGTAGCCGAAGCGCCATTGTTCGCGCGTGTAGTCCACCGCGAATTGCACGAGCGCGCGGTTGCCGCGCGGTGTCTGGTTCGCGGCACCGTTTTCCGGCAGCGCATAGTGCAGCACCACCGACGCGCCACCGATGCGCGGGCTGCGGTACGAGATGTCGTTGTCGAAGCGCGATGGCACGCCGAAATTGTTGATCACGGAGCCGAAGGTGGTGCGGTCCGTGTAGTCGATGGCGTTGCCGATCAAGAAGATCTCGGTGTTCTGGCGGCCCGCGCGCCATTCGCCGGCTTTCGTGGCGATGCCGATCCAGGCCTGCCGGTCGAACAGCCGCTTGCCGTCGGCGGCGCTGCCACTGTCGGCATTGAGCCCCGCTTCCAGGTTGAACTTCAGTTCCATGCCGTCGCCCAGCGCTTCGGTGCCGCGCACGCCGAGCCGGCTGCGCAGCAGCGCGCCGTCGTTCAGCCCCGTGATGTGGGCACCATTGCTGCTGCGGATATGGCCGATGTATTGGTCGAAATTGCCGTACAGCGTCACCCCTTGCGCCCAGGCGAGGGCGGGGCACGCGAAGATGGGGCACGCAATGGCCCAGGCAGAAAGCCGCTTCCCTTTCATCGTATCTCCATCGAATCGTTATTCGTCGTTGGCGGCGGCTGGCCGCGCAACCTGGCAGGGCTGGCCTGCTGCAGCCAGTCGTGGCCGGGTAACGAGTATAGGAATTCGGCGTGAGCAAAAAAACACCATTGCGCGCCTGTTAATGCGACAATCGCGCATCCTGCGCGATTATCGCGCAAAAATGGAAATATTTTGCAATGAAGGACCTACCGCAGACCATTGCTGTCGCCAAGCGCGACATCATCGAGGGCCTCGTCACCGGCATCGCCGTGATCGGCGCGTTCGACGACGACACGGCGCGCCTGACGCCCAGCCTGCTTTCCGAGCGCATCGGCATCAGCCGCAGCGCGGCACGCCGCTACCTGCTCACGCTCGTCCATACCGGCATGGCGGCCACGGACGGGCGGCAGTTCTGGCTGACACCGAAGGTACTGACGCTGGGCCATGCGTACCTGGATTCGGCGCGCATGCCGCGCGCGATCGTGCCGTACCTGCAGCACCTGACGGCACAGCTGCAGGAATCCACCAATTACTCGGTGCTCGACGGCGACGATGTGGTGTATGTCAGCCGGGTCAACGCGCCGCGCCACCTGATACCGGGGCGCGAGCCGGGCACCCGCCAGCCCGCCTATGCGTCGACGGCGGGCAGGGTGCTGCTGGCCTGCCTGCCCGAGGCGGCGCTGGACGATTACCTGGCGCGCGTGGAACTGGTGCCCTACACGCACCTGACAGTGCAGGACAAGGGCGCCCTGCGGCGCGAGCTGGAGACGATTCGCGAACAGGGTTTCGGCATGACGGAAGACCAGTACGAGATCGGCCTGCGCGGCATCTCCGTTCCGCTGAAGAACCGGCACGGCATGGCGACCGGGGCGTTGTCCGTGCTGATGAGGACGTCGGGCAGTCCGGCGCCCGACGCCGCTGCGCGCTGCGTGCCGGCCCTGCAGGCTTGCGCCAACACGCTGATGCTGTGGGTGTGACGGCGCGCCACGCCGGCCGGCGCCGCGCTAGACTGGCCGCAACGGGGGTTTCATGGCGACGATCGATGGTCACGATTCATGGTGACGATGGATGATCACGATTCACGGCGACGATTCATGGTGACCATTCACGGCGACGATTCACGGCGAATCCCCTGCCGCCGGCCTCTTGACGATACTGACATGGATTGAACGATGCGACAGCTGCTGATCATTCTAGGAGCCCTCCTGCTGCTGGCCGGCCTGGCCTGGCCCTGGCTGAGCAAACTGCCGCTGGGCCGGCTGCCTGGCGACGTGCATGTCGTGCGCGAAGGGTTCAGTTTCCATTTCCCGGTCGTGACCTGCATTGTCGTGTCCATCGTGGTATCGCTGCTGATCTGGTGGTTCCGGCGCTGAAGGGAACGGGCGGCTTCGCCGCTGAACGCTGGAAATATTTTCAATTTGCTTGGGGCAGTTCCGACTGCCGCACGGCGTGTACTCCTACGTGCCATGCCTGTCGACGGTGCCAGAATGGCAATTCACCGAATGCACCCACAAGCAAAAGGAGATATGACATGAAGAGCAAACTCGCGGTCATCCTTGCAGCATTGTTCGTCAGCGCGGGCGTCGCGGCCCAGTCCACCAGTTCATCGACCAGCACGGGCGCGGACCAGCAGAAATCCAGCGACACCAAGAAACACAAGTCCACCAAGTCCAAGCAGCACAGCACCGGCAGCCAGGACACCACCACCTCCGGCGCCAGCGGCACGGCCGGCTCCAGCTCGACCGAAATGCGTTCCAGCAGCGGCACGAGCGGCACCAGTGGCAGCACCAGCGGCACGAGCACCAGCACCGGCACCGATACGTGGCGCGGCCCGAGCGGCACCGCCGGCATGAACAGCACAACGCCGAGCACAACGCCGAGCACGACGCCAGGCGCGACCAGCGGTTCGTCCACCTCGGGCACCAGCGGCTCAAGCTCGGGCTCGTCGATGGACAGCAGCGGTTCGTCGACGTCGGGCACGTCAGGCAGCAGCGCCACCGGCACCTCGTCCGGTACCTCGTCCGGTACCTCGTCCAATACCTCGGGCACGGGCATGACGCGCTCCGGCGCTGGCGCGACCGGCACCGGTACCACCGGCACCACCGGTTCCGGCACCACCGGCACGACCACGCCGCCGCTGCCGACCCGCTGATCCGTATCACGCCAGCCGCCCGCGGGCGGCTTTTTTACGCTCGTTCCCTCCGGCCCGGCCCGGGTATCCCGTCCGCGGCCGATGGGGGGCGAAGCGATTTCGACCTGGAACATGCCGGCGCCCTGTCGCGGGGCGCCACGGCCCAACAACAACAGGAGTCACCATGCTGGCAATGAACTACCGTGGACCGTTCCGCGTCCGCGCCGACCACAAACCCGATCCCGTCATCGAGCACCCTGGCGACGCCATCGTGCGCGTCACCCGTTCCTGCATCTGCGGTTCCGACCTGCACCTGTACCACGGCCTGGTACCCGATACGCGCGTGGGCACCACCTTCGGCCACGAATTCGTCGGCATCGTCGAGGAAGTGGGCTCGCAGGTCACCAAACTGAAGGTCGGCGACCATGTGCTGGTGCCGTTCAACGTGTTTTGCGGCTCCTGCTTCTTTTGCCAGAAGGAACTGTACGGCAATTGCCACAACACGAACCCGCAGGCATCCGCCGTGGGCGGTATCTACGGCTACTCGCACACGGCCGGCGGCTTCGACGGCGGCCAGGCCGAGTTCGTGCGCGTGCCGATGGCCGACGTGGGCCCGACCGTGATCCCGGCCGACATGGACCAGGACGACGCGGTGCTGCTGACCGACGCGCTGCCCACCGGCTACCAGGCCGCCGAAATGGGCGATATCTCGGAAGGCGACACGGTGGTCGTGTTCGGCGCCGGCCCGGTGGGCATCTTCGCCGCCAAGTCCGCGTGGCTGTTCGGTGCCGGCCGCGTGATCGTGGTCGACCACGTCGACTACCGGCTCGACTTCGTGCGCCGCTATGCCCAATGCGAGGTGGTCAACTTTCGCGAAGTGGACGATATGGCGCTGCATATCAAGAAGATGACCGACTGGCTCGGCGCCGACGTGTGCATCGACGCGGTGGGCTGCGAAGCGGCCGGCAGCGCGGCGCAGACCATTACCGGCGTCTACACGATGATGCAGGCCGGTTCGGCCACCGCGCTGCACTGGTGCATCAACTCCGTGCGCAAGGGCGGCAATGTGTCGATCGTGGGCGTGTACGGCCCCACCTTCAACGCGATCCCGATCGGCAATGCGCTGAACAAGGGCCTGACCATGCGCATGAACCAGGCCAGCGTGAAGCGCCACCTGCCGCGGCTGATCGAGCATATCCAGGCCGGCCGCATCGATCCCAAGCAGATCATCACGCACCGCGTGCCGCTCGAGGAAGTGTCGGATGCGTACCACCTGTTCTCGTCGAAGCTGGACAACTGCATCAAGACGGTGCTGATCCCCCCATCGGCGAACCAGGTACGCGCCGTTGCGTCCACCGCGAACCATTGAGGAGAACAGCATGGCACACGACAACGAACATACCGGACATACGCACCAGCACGACGCCCACGGCAACCACACCGGCGACCTCGCGGTGTTCCAGCATGGCCGCCCCCCGGTGGACCGCTCGGCGATCCAGGGCTGGGGCGCGGACCTCGACCGCAAGAACCGCCCCGGCGTGCCGATGGAGCGCACGCCGCCGCGCATCGATGCCCCGCTGACCCAGCCGGAGCAGCAGCGGCAGGACGTGGAAGTGCTGGTCTCGCTGGAGCGCCCGCACATGACACCACTGTTCGGCAGCCCGAATCCGCCGCGCGGCGTGTCGGGCATGGTGCGGCGCGCCGCCTTCAAGGAAACCGAAAACGATATCCGGCACTGGCTGCTGCTGATGCTGGCCGACCGGATCGACGTGGTCGAAGGCCTGGTCGAGGACCTGGCGCGCGGCCACGTGCCGAACATCCTCGGCGAGATGGGCATCAAGGCCGAATGGCAGCATAACAAGAAGGGGCTGGCGCAGAAGGTGGTGATCGGCGCGGCGGTGGCCGGCATCGCCTGCTACCTGCTGAAGCGCCGCGACCACCGGTACTGACGGGACCTTGCCATGCGGACCAATGCCGCCACCGTTTCACTGTGGACGGACACCGCCCAGGTGCCGTCGTTCGCGCCGCTGGCCGGCGACACGACGGCCGATGTGTGCGTAGTCGGTGGCGGCATTGCCGGCCTTACCTCGGCCTACCTGCTGCTGAAGGAGGGCAGGTCGGTGGTGCTGGTCGACGCGCTGCAGCCGGGCGCCGGCGAAACCGGCCGCACCACGGCGCATTTCTTCCCGCCCGACGAGCGCTATGCCGGGATCGCGAAACGCTTCGGCGACGCCCGCGCCCACCTGCTGCACGACAGCTACGAGCGGGCCACCAGCCTGGTCGAATCGATCGTGCACGACGAGCGGATCGCCTGCGATTTCCGCCGGCTGGACGGTTACCTGGTGCCGGCCGCCACGGGTGGCGGCGCGGAGGGCGTTGCAGTCATCGAGCGCGAGCATGAATGCACGCAGCGCCTCGGCATCGCGACTACCCGGCTGCCGCGCGTGCCGGGCCTGGCCTGGGATACCGGGCCGGCGCTGTGCTTCCACAACCAGGCGCAGTTCCATCCTGTGAAGTACCTGGCCGGGCTGGTGCGCGCCATCGAGCGGCTCGGCGGCCGCATTTACGGCGACACGCGGGCGCGCGATGTCGGCGGCACCAGCGTCGTCACCGAAAAAGGCACGGTACATGCCGCCGCGGTGGTGGTGGCCACCAACACGCCGTTCAACAACCGCTTCGTGCTGCACACCAAGGTGGCGCCGTACCACAGCTACGTCGTCGGCTTGACAGTGCCGCGCGGCGCCATCGAACCGTTCCTGCTGTGGGATACCGGCGACCCGTACTACTACGTGCGCCTCGACGACGCCCGGGTGGCGCGGCCCTACGACATCCTCGTGGTGGGCGGGCAGGACCACAAGACGGGCCAGGAGGGCATGCCCCAGCACCGCTGGGACGAGATCGAGGCCTGGACGCGCGCGCGCTTCCCGCAGGCCGGCGAAGCGATGTACCGCTGGTCCGGCGAAGTGATGGAACCGGCCGATGGCGTGGCCTACCTGGGGCGCAATCCGGCCGACCGGGGCAATGTGTTCGTCATCACCGGCGATTCCGGCAACGGCATGACGCACTGCACGGCGGGCGCCATCCTCGTCACCGACCTGATCGCCGGCCGCGCCAATCCATGGGAGGCGCTGTACGATCCGGGCCGGATGCCGCTGCACGGCCTGGGCGAGTTCGCCAGGGAACAGGCCAACGTGGCGGCGCAGTACACCGACTGGCTGCAGGGCGGCGAGGTGGCCTCGCCGGACCGCATACCGCCCGGCGAGGGAGCGCTGATCCGCGAGGGCCTGAAGCTGATGGCGGTGCACCGCGCCGGGGACGGCAAGCTGACCTTCCTGTCCGCGGCATGCCCCCACATGGGCTGCGCGGTGCACTGGAACTCGGCCGAGAAGTCATGGGACTGCCCCTGCCACGGCTCGCGTTTCGACATCGCCGGCCAGGTGCTGCACGGGCCGTCGAACGCGCCGCTGCCGCCGGCCGATCCGGGCGGGAAGGGAAGCCGCTAGGAGGCCGACGTTGCCGACCAGCGCCCCGCGCCTACCAGTCCAGCGCCAGCAGGCGCTGGGCCATCCTGGGCCAGCACAGCGTGCGCACCTCGTCGCGCGTGGCCCAGCGGAACCCGTCCGCCTCCGGGGTGGGCGCGCCGGTCACGTGGTGCGGGAAAAAGCTCGTGCAGGCCAGGTGGTCGAGCGTGCACAGCTCGTCGCCCGCCGCCACGCGGAACAGGTGCAGCCGCTTGTCGCGGCGATAGTCGAACACGCCAAGGTCGGTGAACCGGCCGGCATCGATGCGCAGGCCGGCTTCCTCGAACAGCTCGCGCCGCGCCGCCTCGAGCGGCGACTCGCCAGCGTCCTGCACACCCTTCGGGATATCCCAATGCTTCGTTCCGGTCACGTGGCACAGCAGCAGGCGGCCTGCCGCGTCGACGATCAGGGTGCCACAAGATGTATCCATTCGGTTCCTATCGCCTTCATCTCTATCGACATGTCCGATGCAACGGCGTGGCCAGCTTGCCCGGCGGCCCGCCATCGCGATGGCATGCGCCTTTCACAGCAGCGGGCCGCCGGGGCCGACCTGCTGCGGCGCGCCGCCGGCCACGCAGTCGGCCACGTACTGGGTGCGGCCCTGGCCATCGACGACGCGGCCGGTGACCACGGCCACGCCCTGCGCCGCCATCTCCGCCTGCAGCTCGCCATCGCAGAAGCGCCGCTGCCAGGCCGCCTGGCGCGCGGCATTGGCCGCGTCGTCGGCGGCCCTGGCCGGCTGCTGATCGGTGGTGCTGAACGTGACCTGGTAACCCTGGCCCGGCCGCGCCAGCGACGGCTCGGTGCCCACGTAGCGCATGCCGTGCGCGTCGCCGGCCAGGGCGCGGCCATGCCCGGCGATGCGCTCGGCGGCTGGTGCCACCGTGGCATCACTGGCGGCCGGGCGCGGCGCATCGGCGCTGAACGGCGGACCGAACAGCGCCCATCCGGCCAGCGCCGCCAGCACCACGGCCGCGGCGGCCATGGCGCCCGCGACATACGGTTTCATCGAGCCTCCCTCCGGTTCATGCGTCCTCCTCGTTCATGCGTCCTCCTCGTTCATCCGTGCCCCTTTCATGCGTGCTGCCACTCGGCTGCATTGTAGCCGCCGGCACGCGCACGATACGAATGGGTGATACGATAAATATTGCATCTTGTTAAAATATCCGGACCGTCCGAGCGGTCGTACTACTATAAGAAAGATAGCGAAAGATGAACTTTCAGCGAAACTTCGCGGAGGCACCTTCCATGCCGCACAGTGTGTCGAAACGGATCGCGGCGGCACGGCCGCTGGCCACCACCGCGATGCACGAGCGCGTCGACCTGCTAAAGCAGCGCGGCGAGGCGGTGATCGACTTTTCGATCGCGATCTCGCATTTCCCGGCGCCGGCTCCGGTGCGCGCCGCCGTGCGCGCCGCGCTCGACGAGCCGCTGCTGCCCTATACCGCCGTCGGCGGCCTGCCGGCACTGCGCGACGGGCTGGCTCGCAAGCTGCGCGCCGAGAACGGCATCGATGCGCAGGCCCAGCACGTGATCGTCACCAACGGCGCCAAGCAGGCGCTATACCAGACACTGTACGTGATGACGGATCCGGGCGACGCGGTGATCGTGATGCGGCCGCACTGGCCGGCCTACGTGGCCACGGCGCAGTTGCTGGGGCTGCGTGTCGAGCTGGTGGACCAGCCTGACGTGATCGATGCGGCGTTCCTGGACGGCCTGCCCCGGGCGAAAGTCCTGGTGGTCAACAATCCGCACAACCCCACGGGACGGGTGTACACGCCGGCGGAACTCGATGCCATCCGTGCCTGGCTGCGCGCGCGCGGCACCGCCTGCATCGTCGACGAGAGCTATGAAAAGCTGGTGTTCGATGGCGCGCACCACAGCCTGGCGGCCTGCCCGGACTGGCAGGCGCTGGGCATCGCCACGATCTTCTCGGCCTCGCAGAGCTACGCGATGATGGGCTGGCGCGCCGGCTTCGCGTGCGCGCCCGCGGCCTGGATCAGGGCCATGGAAGCGCTGCAGGGGCCGATCACGGCGGCCGTGCCGGCGCTGACGCAGGCCGCCGCCGCGGCGGCATTCGCGATCGGTGCCGTGCCCGACCTGCTGGCCGACTACCGCGCGCGGCGCGACCTGGTGGTGGACCTGTTCGCGCCGGTGCCGTGGATCGCGGTGGCATCGCCGGCCTCCGGTCCCTACCTGTGGGGCGACATTTCCGCGCTGACGCTCGACACCACGGCCTTCGCCGAAAGGCTCATCGAGGAATACCGCGTGGCGATCATGCCGGGCGAGGCGCTCGGCTGTCCCGGCTTCATCCGGCTTGGCTACATCGCCGACGACGAGGCCACGCTGCGGCGCGGCGTGGCGGCCATCATCGCGCTGGGCGACCGGATGGCGGCCGCCGGCGCCGCGGGCCGGGAGGCCGACCCGTGCCGCGCCTGAGCAGCCTGCGGGCCCGCCTGATCCTGCTGGTCGGACTGGCGATCACGCCGATGGCGGCGATGACGGTGCTGACCGGCGTGCGCGAGCGCGAGCATGCGATCGACGTGGCGCGCGAGAACCTGCAGCGCGTCGCCAACCTGGCCGCGGCCAACGAAGCCCAGTCGCTGGAAGGCGCGCGGCAGATCCTGCGCGACCTGTCCAGCATTCCCGACCTGCTGGACAACCAGGACGATTGCAGCGTGCTGCTGTCGGACATCCTGTCGAAGAATACCGATTACGTCAATTTCGGGCTGATCCAGATGAACGGCGACGTGACCTGCAGCGCCGTGGCGTCGGTGGGCCTGGTCAACCTGGGCGACCGGCCGCATTTCCGCCGCGCCATCGCGGAACGCCGCTTCATCGCCGGCAACTACGTATTCGGCCGCGTGATCGGCAAGCACACCGTCAACCTGACCTTCCCCGTCATCAAGAACGGCGATGTCAGGGCGGTGCTGTTCGCCGCGCTGGACTTGACCGAGCTGGACAAGTTCGTGCTCGACGTGAAGCTGTCGCCCGGCTCGCTGATGTGGACCATCGATGGCCAGGGCACGACGATCTCGCGCCGGCCCGACCCGGCCAGCTGGTTCGGCAAGCCGATCCCGCAGCACTTGCGGCAAGCGCTGGCGACGCGGCCGGCGGTGCCGGTGCTGCTCACCGATGGCGACGGGGTCGAACGCCTGTACGCGTTCGCGCGCGTCGGCAAGGCCGATGTCTCCGACTACACGGTGATCATCGGCATGCCCTACGACGAGATCGTGGCGGCCGCCACGCGCGACCAGCTGATCGCCGTTGCCGGGCTGGCGATGACGATCACGCTGGCACTGCTGGCGGCCTGGTTCGGCGGCGATATCCTGATCGTGCGCCGCGTGCAGGCGCTGGTGCGCACCGCCAACCGCATCGCCACCGGCTCGCTCGACACGCGCACCGGCCTGCGCTACGAGGACGAGGAAATCGGCGCTCTGGCGCGCTCGCTGGACGAGATGGCGCACGCGCTGCAGAAGAAGGAACTGGAGCGCGACGCGGCGGCCGCCTCGCTGCAGGCGGCCGACCGGCGCAAGGATGAATTCCTGGCGATGCTGGCGCACGAGCTGCGCAATCCGCTGGCGCCGATCAGCTCCGGCGCCCAGGTGCTGAAGATGGCGCACGCCGACAACCCGGCGGTGGCGCGCACGGCCGAGATCATCGCGCGCCAGGTCGAGCACATGACACGGCTGATCGACGACCTGCTCGACGTCTCGCGCGTCACGCGCGGGCTCGTCAAGCTGAACCGGCAGCCGCTGGACTTGCGCACCGTGGTGGAAGACGCGGTGGAGCAGGCCTATCCGCTGTTCAAGTCGAAGCGCCAGCAGCTCGAGCTGGACATTCCGCACGCGCCGATGGGCATCAACGCCGACCACAAGCGGATGGTGCAGGTGATCGTCAACCTGCTCAACAACGCGGCCAAGTACACCCAGGAATACGGCCATATCCGCGTGCGGATCGAGCGCGACGGCGCGCTGGTGCGCGTGGAGGTGGCGGACGACGGCATCGGCATGGCGCCGGAACTGGTGGCGCGCGTGTTCGAACTGTTCACGCAGGCCGAGCGCACGTCCGACCGCTCGCAGGGCGGGCTGGGCCTGGGGCTGGCGCTGGCGCGCACGCTGGTCACGCTGCACGGCGGTACGGTGCGCGCCGCCAGCGCCGGCGCGAACCAGGGCAGCACCTTCACGGTGGAGCTGCCGTATGCGGAACCGCCGCCGCAGGCACAGCCGGGCAGCGCGCCGGCGCCCGGCGCCCATGCCGCCCGGGCAGGCGGGCTGCGCTGCCTCGTCGTCGACGACAACGTCGATGCGGCGCAGACGCTGGCGCTGTTCCTCGAAGCGGCCGGCCATGTGGTGCACGTGGCGCACCGCGCCACCGAGGCGCTGGAACTGGCGCGCCGCCATGCGCCCCAGCTGTGCTTCCTCGACATCGGCCTGCCCGATATCGATGGCAACCAGCTGGCCCGGCAACTGCGCGCGCTGCCGCAGACGGCCGCCGCGCAACTGGTGGCGGTGACCGGCTACGGCCGCAAGGAAGACCAGGAAAAATCGATCGCCGCCGGCTTCGACCACTATTTCGTCAAGCCGATGGATACCGCCAAGCTGGTGCAGCTGCTGGCCATGGTGCGGCCCGAGGCGGTGAAGTAGGCGACCCGGAAAAGGGAGGAGCAGGACAGCACAGCGCCTGGCGGCGGCGCGCAGCCGTGCGCACCGCCGTGACGCCGCGCGCTAGACTGGCGCCATGAAACGCTATCGCAATCTCGAAGGCCATTCCGGCGTGGTTGCCTACGATATCCTGCCGGAAGCGATCGCCGTGAAATTCAGCGGCGGCGACGTGTACGACTACACGTACCGCGCCACCGGGCGCGCCCGCGTGGAAACCATGAAGGCGCTGGCCGAGGCGGGCAGGGGGCTGTCGACATTCATCTCGCGCTACGTGCGCGACGACTACGAGCGCAAGCACGAGGGCAGGCACTAGCTTTCCCCGGCCGCCGCGGCACGGCAGGCGCGCCACCGCTATAATGGCGGTGCCGTTCGCCCCCATGCCATGAGACTGACCACTTTCACCGACTACACGCTGCGTTCCCTGATGTACCTGGGCATGCACCGCGACCGCCTGTCCACCATCCAGGACATCGCGGACCTGCACGGCATCTCGAAGAACCACCTGACCAAGGTGATCCACCAGCTGGGCATGTCCGGCCTGGTCGAGACGGTGCGCGGCCGCAACGGCGGCCTGCGACTGAAGGGGGAACCGGCCGACGTCAATATCGGCGCCGTGGTGCGCGCCAGCGAATCGGACTTCCACATGGCCGAATGCTTCGATCCGGCCGGCGGCGGCTGCGCCTTCGCCGGCGCCTGCGGCCTGCAGGGCAAGCTGCGCGAAGCCACCGAGGCCTTCCTGGCGGTGCTCGACGGCGTCACGCTGGCCGACCTGCTGCCCGGCGCGCGCCGCCAGGAACACGCGATCCTGATGCACCTGCCGGAACGCCGGCCCGCGCCCTGACCGGCTCACTGGCCGGCTCTTTCACCGGCTCTTTCACCGGCTCTTTCACCGGCTCCCGTTGCCTGCCTGACACCTGGGACATTTTGTCCAATTCTTCCGGCGGCCTTAAAGATGCAAAATAAATGCATCTTTTAAACGAACACCGAAACCCAAGGGAGAACTCCATGCTGTCCGCCGAACACCGTGCCATCGTTACCGCCACCGTCCCCATCCTGGAAGTGGGCGGCGAGGCGCTGACCCGCCATTTCTACCCGATCCTGTTCCGCGACTACCCGCAGGTGAAGCCGTACTTCAACCAGGCGCACCAGGCCGACGGCGCGCAGCCGCGCGCACTGGCCAACGCCGTGCTGATGTATGCGAAAAACATCGACCGGCTCGAAGCGCTGGGGCCGCTGGTGGGCCAGATCGTCGCCAAGCACGTGGCGCTGAACATCCTGCCGGAACACTATCCGATGGTGGGCGCCAGCCTGCTGCAGGCGATCCGCGAAGTGCTGGGCGCGGAAGTGGCGACCGACGCCGTGATCGACGCCTGGGCCGCCGCCTACGGCCAGCTGGCCGACCTGCTGATCGGCGCCGAGGGGCAGACCTATGCGGCGATGAAGGCGGCACCGGGCGGCTGGAACGGCCTGCGCCGCTTCGTGGTGGCCGGCAAGCGCCGCGAGAGCGACGAGATCACGACGTTCGTGTTCCGTCCCGAGGATGGCGGCGCGGTGCTCGATTTCCAGCCGGGCCAGTACATCGGCCTGCGCGCCGTGGTGGACGGGGTCGACCAGCGCCGCAACTACTCGCTGTCGGCCGCGCCGAACGGCAAGACCTACCAGATCAGCGTGAAGCGCGAGCGGGGCGGGGCGATGTCGAACCACCTGCACGATGCGGTGGGCGAGGGCGACGTGGTGGAACTGCTGCCGCCGTCCGGCGTGTTCACGCTGGCACCGGCCGGCAGCCGGCCGATCGTCTTCATCAGCGGCGGCGTCGGCATCACGCCCACGCTGGCCATGCTGCCGGCGGCGCTGGCGAGCGGGCGCGAGGTGCACTTCATCCATGCCGCGCGCCACGGCGGCGTGCATGCGTTCCGCGCGCATGTCGATGAACTGGCCAGCCGCTACCCGCAACTGCGCCGGCGCTACGTGTATGCGGAACACGCCGGCCAGCAGCCCGGCCATCCCGCGCCGGATGCCGTGGGCCTGCTCGACAGCGAGCGCCTGGCGGCCTGGCTGCCGGCAACGCGCGACGTGGATGCGTATTTCCTCGGCCCGCAGCCGTTCATGAAAGTGGTGAAGCGTTCGCTGCGCGAACTGGGCGTGCCGGAAAGCCAGATGTACTACGAGTTCTTCGGCCCGGCCGCGGCGCTGGAGTAAGCGCCCGCGGGCGCCGGCGCGGTCAGACGAGCAGCGCCGCCGTCATGGCCGTGGCGTCGCGCTCGGCCTCGTCGAGCATGCCGGCGGCCATTTCCTCGTCGATGAACAGGTCGACCACGGACTCGGATTGCGGCAGTTCTTCGCGCGGCTGCGCCAGCGGCGAATCGACCGGGGCGAAGTGGTTCGCCAGCAGCAGCGTGTCGAGCAGGCTTTCCGGCGGCACGCCGAGGAAGCCGTCGCGCAGGCCTTCGATGGCGGCGGCCACTTCTTCCGGGATGGCCAGCTTGTTCATCACCTCGCGCGTGATGATCTCCTCGCTGGCGGGTTGCCAGTTGTCCGGGTCGGGATCGAGCAGGCCGGGGAATTCGTCGGCGCGCGACAACAGGTAGAAGCCGCCCACCTCGTGCACGATGCCGGCGAACAGCGCGGTGTCTCCGTTCACCTCGGTCACGTCGCGCGCGATGATGCGTGCCAGGCACGCCACATAGACGCAGTGCTGCCACAGCTGTTCAGCCTTGGCGCGCACGGCGGGATCGACGATCTTGGCGCCGAACTGGCGCACCACCATGGCGGCGGCCAGCGCATACAGATTATGGTAGCCCACGCGCGTGATCGCGGCGCGCACATTGGCGACGGTGCTGCCCGAGCGGTTGAACATGGCCGAATTGGCGAGCGCGACGGTGCGAGCCGCCAGCTGCGGCTCGGCCAGCACGAGGCGGATCGCCTCGTCGATGGGGGTTTCCGGGTTTTCGAGTGCCAGCTGCACCCGCAACGCTGCGTTGACGCTCGTGGGGAACACCAGGTCTCCCCTGATCGCCAGCGCGGCGATATGCCCGAAGGCTTCCAGTTTATTCATGGCGGAATTATACGCACGCGCTACATCCCGCACAATCGAGCCCGGGAGTGTCGCGCGCCGGCATCCCGCCGCGCGGGAGGGGCGTGGCGTGCCGGCGATCGCCCGGCTGGCGTGTCAGGCGCCGGCCAGCTGCGGCTGGCGCATGCCGCCGGCGCGCTGGTAGCGCTCCACCGACAGGTCGTCGGCGCGGATCGCCGGGCGCCGGGCGGACATGATGTCGGCCAGCAGTTGCGCCGAACCGCACGACATGGTCCAGCCCAGCGTGCCATGGCCGGTGTTGACGAACAGGTTGGCCAGGGGCGTGCGGCCGACCACCGGCGTGCCGTCCGGCGTCATCGGGCGCAGGCCGGTCCAGAACGACGCCTTCGCGGTGTCGCCGGCGCCGGGGAACAGGTCGTTGACCACCATCTCCAGCGTGGCGCGGCGGCGCGGGTTCAGGCGCTTGTCGTAGCCCGCGATCTCGGCCATGCCGCCGACGCGGATCCGGTCGTCGAAGCGCGTCACGGCGATCTTGTAGGTCTCGTCCAGGATCGTCGAGGCCGGTGCCCGCTGCGCGTTCACGATCGGTACCGTGATCGAGTAGCCCTTCAGCGGATAGACGGGCAGGTCGACGATGCCGCGCAGCAGCGGCGTCGAGTAGGCGCCCAGGGCCACCACGAACGAATCGGCGGTGACCAGTTCGCCGGCGCATTGCACGCCGCGTACTTCGCCGCCGGCCACGTCGAGGCCTTCGATATCGACGTTGTAGCGGAATTGCACGCCCAGTTCCTGCGCCATGGCGGTCAGGCGGGTAGTGAACAGCTGGCAGTCGCCCGTCTCGTCGTTCGGCAGGCGCAGCCCGCCCACCAGGCGCTCGCTGGCGATGCCCGGCTCGGCCGACAGCAGCTCGCGCGCGCCCAGCAGTTCGTAGGGCACCCCGGTTTCTTCCAGCACCGCGATATCCTTGGCCGCGTCATCCATCTGCTTCTGCGTGCGGAACAGCTGGGTGGTGCCCTGCTGGCGGCCTTCGTAGGCGATGCCGGTGGCGGCGCGCAGCGCCTTGAAGCAGTCGCGGCTGTACTCGGCCAGCCGCACCATGCGTTCCTTGTTGACGGCATAACTGTCGGCGTTGCAGTTGCGCAGCATCTGCCACATCCATTGCAGCTGGAACAGCGTGCCGTCGGGCGAGATCCACAGCGGCGCGTGGCGCTGCATCATCCACTTCACGGCTTTCAGCGGGATGCCCGGCGCGGCCCACGGCGACGCGTAGCCGGGCGAGATCTGGCCCGCGTTGGCGAAGCTGGTTTCCAGGGCAGGCCCCGGCTGGCGGTCCAGCACGGTCACGGAATGGCCGGCGCGGGCCAGGTAATACGCCGTTGTGACGCCGATAACGCCGCTGCCCAGGATGACTACGCGCATGGATGCCTCGAATATAAGAATTGGTATGGAAAATTGCGTGGGTCTTTCGCCTATGGTAAGTTTTGTTCGGTAGTGGTTGTTACTATATATCGCATCAAAAACAGGAAAAAGTCATGCGTACCCAAATACAGTCCGTGCGTACCCTGGACAAGCTCGACCGCAAGATCCTGCGCATCCTGCAAGACGACGGCCGCATCTCGATGAAGGACCTGTCGGAACAGGTGGGCCTGTCGGTCACGCCGGCGATCGAACGTGTCAAGCGCATGGAGCGCGATGGCGTGATCACCGGCTACCATGCGCGCCTGAATCCGGCCGCCATCGGCGCCACGCTGCTGGTGTTCGTGGAAATCACGCTGAACCAGAAATCGGCCAGCCACTTCGAGCAGTTCCGCCGCGAGGTGCTGCGCATCCCCGAGGTGCAGGAATGCCACCTGGTCTCGGGCGATTTCGATTACCTGATCAAGGCGCGCATCCACGAAATGGCCGAGTACCGCAAGCTGCTGGGCGACATGCTGTTGAACCTGCCGGGCGCCGCCCAGTCGAAAAGCTATGTGGTGATGGAGGAGATCAAGGAAACGCTGGTGCTGGCCACGGAAGCTTCCTGAGCGTCCCCGGCGCTCAGTAAAGCGTGTCCGGCCACAGTGTGACTTTCACATGGTGGTGGTGGTTCACCTGCGGGAAGTAGCTGAGATTGCTCCAGGTGCCGGTGCCCAGGTCGAACGGCATCCCGTCGACCGTCACGCGGCCCGTGGTCAGCAGCCGGGCGCCCCAGTCGGCACCGGCGATGCCCGCCGAGTCCGGCCCACCCAGGATATAGCCGACCGCGGCGACGTCCGCCTGCGACAGCCGGTCGATGCCGGCGCGGCTGGCCACGATCCACGCCTTCACTTCCGCCGCCGCGGCCTTGCCAAGGGCGACTTCGGCGGCATTCGCGCTGCGCTGCAGGCGCAGCTCGCGCAGGCGAGCGACCAGCTGGCGGTAGTTCGACGCGCCGCTTTCGGCATCCGCGCCGGCGAACTGGTGGAAATGGTACATGTGGAATTCCATGCCGTCGGCGTGGCCGGCGTGGCCCAGGTCCAGCCCGTGTTCGCCGGAGAAGTCGTCGACCCGGGTCAGCAGGCCCTCGTTCTGCTCCAGCCAGCGCAGCGTGCGGTCGGCAGCCCAGTCGTCGCCGCCCGGTTCGCGCATGCCGTAGCGTGGCAGGTGCGCGGGGGCGCGCCACAGGGGCCACCTGGCCGTTTCGATCCGCTCGGCGGTCAGCGCGGTGCCATCTTCGGCCGTGGCGGCCACGGTGACCCGGTACTGCGTCGGCCGCGGGTTACGGAATGCGTGCAGGTCCTGGTCCGGTTCGGCACGGTAGGTCAGGACGCTGTCGATCAGGGCGCCATGGGTCAGGGTGCCATGCATCAGGGCACCATCCACGGGCACGCCGGCGCCCGGCGCCTGGTCCAGCACCGTGACGGGATCCCAGCCGTCACCCCAGTCGAGCTGGACCTTCACATTGCCGAGCACCGCACCGGCCGGCTTGCCGGTGACGATGCGCATGGGCCGCTGGAACAGGTTGGCCGTGCCGGCGGCCGGCAGGCTGACCTGCCGGTTCGCGGCCGGGCCGGAGGCGGAGACGTCGGCCAGCGTCAGCGCCTCGATCGTCAGCGCCGTGCCGCTGCGCAGCGATGCCGCGATGCGCATGGGCTGGTACCAGGCATTGTCTTGCACGCCATAGGCCTGCAGCGTCAGTTCGATGTCGCCGTCGCGCGTCAGGTCGGCCACGTCGAGCTGACGCTCGATCCAGCCGGTCGTGGTGCTGGAATTGGTGCTGATGAATTCGTGCCACTGCGCGCCGACCTGGCGGTGCAGGTCGAACAGCGGCGTGCCCGCGGGGCCGGCCAGCACGCGCACGCCCCATCCGTTGGCGGCCAGGCCGCCGAACTCCCTGACCATCGGCATGTAGCCCAGCGTTACCCTGGCGGTTCCCTGCCGGACCAGCAGCGCCGCGGTCTGCGACGCGCCATCGCCGTCGGCGGCTTCGACGTCGAGTGCCACCGCGGATGCGGCCGGGTCCGCGGCCACATGTTCCGGCGCCTGGCCCAGGTCGAACGCGCTGGTCAGCTTCAGGGTCACGGGCTGGGACTCCGATTCGGGGGCGGCGGCGGCGGCCAGGTAGTGCCGGCCATTGCGCTGCGCTTCGGCCGAGACTTCGAACTGGCCGAAGGAAGCGGCCGGGAAGGTGAAGCTGCCGTCGGCATTCGTCACCGTGGTGAGGATCGCGCTGTAGGTGCCGAGCAGGGACAGGCGGCCGACGACGGTGATGCCGCCCAGGTCGAGTCCCGGATCGGACGGGGGCGGGACCAGCTTGCCCGTCCTGGCGGCCAGCGCGGTGCGCAAGGCAAGCCGCGCCCGGTAGGCGTTGCCGGCCGCGTCGAAGGCGGTCACCACCAGGTTCGTGGACGACCTCCCGATGGCGAAGCCAAGCGTGCGCAGGTTGGTGCAGCGGATCGTGCCATCCGGATTGAGCGCGAAGTGTTCGGTGAGCCGGAAGGCGCGGCCGCCGCCCGGCACGTGCACGGCATCGACGCTTGCCAGTTGCGTGAGGCGGACCGTGCTGCCGTCCTGGGCAATGAAGCGGCCGGTGAGCTTTGCAGCGCCGGCCGGGATGATCGATTGCACCGTCTCGTCGAAGCGGAAGGCTGCCTCTTCGTAGACTTCGCCTTCCTCGGCCAGGATCACGTCGGCGCTGTTGGCGCTACCAGCGATCAGGCCGAGATGGGCGATGCCGGTGCTGGTCGGCGCCTGGCGCGCGGCGACCGCCTGCTGGCCCAGCGGCACCAGCACGGTTGCCTGGCTGTCCGCGTCCGTCACGGCGCGCACCACGCCATCGACCACGATGGCCACGCCCGCACCGGCAGCGACGCCGCGCGGATTGGCCGTGTCGCCGGAAAAGCGCCAGGCGGTGACCGTCAGGGGCACACTGTTTTCCGGCGTCAGCAGCGTGCCCGAGGCCGTTACCTGATAGGTGAAGGGCAGGCGGCGCGGGTTGACGAAACGGACGGGCACGGCAATGGCGGCACCGGGCGCCAGGATGCCTTGCGGCAGTGCCACGTCGATGTCGACTTCCAGCGTGCGGTGCACCCTCGCCGGATGGGTGACGGCGACACCGGGGGCGGACAGCTTGCCGACCGTGAGCGTGAACGGGGCGGCGATCGGATGGGGCGAGGCATTGGTGATCGTGACAAGGCTGTCCGACACGGTGGCGGTGGCGTTCAGCACCGGGACGCTGGCGTCGATGGCGACATGCGGGGCCAGGTCGTGCGCCTGGGCCGCGCCCAGCAGGCCGGCCAGGGCGAAGGCGCCCAGCAGGCGGGCAGCCGAACGGCGGGCGCCGGCGAATAGTTCGAGCATGTGGTTCTCCGGAAGGGATTGGCGAGAGGTTCATCATATTGCCGTACAGCATCAGTGCTTTAAGGAAACTCAACAGCGGGCCGGACGCAGCGCAAGCGTGCCGGGCGTGGATGGCTTCCGCTAGAATGTTCAAAAGGCATCGCAGACCACCAGGGGACCGCCGTGAACCACACCGCAACGTCGCAAGTCACGCCCGCCGCGCCGGAATACACGCTGAAATTGCGCACCCTCGACGAGCACTTGTGCACCGACCAGAGCTTTGCCTCGGCGCTGGCGCGCCTGCTCGGCGCGCTGGCGGTGGGCGAGGACGGCGCGATGACGCTGGCGCAGTTCGCCGCGGTGACCGACCTGTCCGCCGAAGGCAAGGCATCGGCCGTGTTCACCGCACTGGTGCTGAACGCGATCGAGTCGGGCGTGACGGTCGACTGGGCCGCCAATGCGCTGTCGCGCAGCAGTGGTTCGGTGGAACCGTCGGCGCGGGAAGCGGCGTTCGCGATGATGAAACCGCTGCTGGCGCTGCAGGGCAGGCGTGCCCGCCCGCTGGCCGTGAAGGCGGCGCGCGCGCTCGGCATCCGCCTGGTGCCGGACCATTACTACGGCTTGCCGCCGGAAGAAGAGCGCCGGCTGCTGAACAATCTGGGCACGCAGGCGCGCAAGCTGGTCAGGGGCAGGGGACTGGTCGACGCGGTGGCCGATTTCGGCCGCAGCACGGGCCAGGTCGAGCTGCTCGACCATGCGCGCGGCTTCAACGGCGGCATGATGACCCAGGAACAGTTGCGCGACGTGGTGCAGGGCGCCGTCGACACGATCGCGCAGGGCATCGCCACCTACCAGGAAAAGGCGGCGCTGCCGCTGCAGGGCGATGCGGAAGCCAGCGCCCTGTCGGCCACCGCGGACCAGCTGCGCCAGCAGGTGCTGCAGCGGCTGGCGCTGGTGGATGCGCGCATCGCCTACGAACGCCGCATGCTGTGGCAGGACATCGACGACGCCGTGCACGATGCCGGCAACGCGATCGAAGTGGCGATCGCCGAGCGGCTCGACAGCGAGCCATGGAAGGATGAACAGGTGTGGTCCGGCATTGCGCGCGACCAGTTCGCCCGCGAGATGGAACACCGGCTCGACCGCGTGGCGCGCCGCAAGCAGGAAGCGCTGGACCTGCTGCATCACGATTTGAAACTGTTCCAGGCCGACATGCGGATCACCCAGGCCGATGCGTTCAAGCGCCAGCACCATGCCGCGCTGGCCCGGCTCATGCCGCGGCTGCGCATCGGCACGCGCCTCGTCAACAGTGTCGATACGGCGGCCAACCTCACGCTGATGGGCAGCGCGGTGGCGGCCGCCGGCACCAGCACCGCCGCCTATCTGTTCGGCGTGGCCGTCGTGGTGCCGGTGGTGGCGCCGGTGGTGCCGTTCGTCGGCGGCGCCGTGCTGCTGGCGTCCGCGTTCAAGTGGGCCACCGATACGAACAAGCGCAAGCGCGAGGAAATCCGCGACAAGCGCCGCGTGTTCGAGGAAGAATTGCGGCGCCGCCTGAAGGAAGCAGAACAGGGCTTCGTGGCGCAGCTGGACCGCATCGGCGGCGCCTTCTACGAATCGGCCAGCGCCCTGCTGACGCCGCTGATGCTGGAAGCCGAGGCGGCCGCCCGCATCGCCGGCGTGCGCAAGCGCATCGCCGACAAGGTGATCGCGCAGGCGCAGGGCGCCATCGGGCAGTTGCAGGCCGCGCTGGCGGCCGCAGCGCCGCTGGGATAACGCCATCCCTCGTCTTGTGGCGGGCAGCCCGCGCTCTCCAACGGTTAAGTTCGCCTGCGCACCTACGCGCGCTCGGCATCCCGCATACAATGGCAAGCGATGTCTTCCATTTACATTGCGAGGAGAGCCGTTTGCAGAGCAAATACGTGATCGTGGGAGGCGGAGCGGGCGGCCTGGAACTGGCCTGCAAGCTGGGCCGCAAGCTGGGGCCGGGCAAGGTGACGCTGGTGGACAGCCGGCTGTACCACATCTGGAAACCGTCGCTGCACGAGGTGGCGGCCGGCACGCTGGACATCCACGCCGAAGGCCTGTCGTACCAGATGCTGGCGCATGACAACGGCTTTACCTACGTGTACGGCGCGCTGGAAGCACTCGATGCCCAGGCGCGCACCATCACGGTGTCGCCGATCGAGACGCCGGCCGGGGAAACCGTGCTGCCGGCACGCACCATCGGGTATGCCTCGCTGGTGCTCGCGGTGGGCAGCACGTCGAACTACTTCGGCGTGCCGGGCGCCGCCGAACATACCATTTCATTGAACGGCACCGAGGATGCGGAACGCTTCCGCCTCACGCTGCTGAAACTGCTGGCCAAGGCGGCCACGGAAAAGGCCGGGCAGGGCGTCGACATCGTCATCATCGGCGGCGGCGCCACCGGCGTGGAGCTGGCGGCCGAACTGCGCGAGGCCAGCGGCGTGTATGCCGCGTACGGCTTCGGCGACCTGAAGCCGCTGCGCGACGTGCGCATCACCATCATCGAAGGCGCGCCGCGCATCCTCGCGCCGCTGCCGGAGCGCGTGTCCGCCGCCGCCGCGGGCTTGCTGGCCGAGCGGGGCGTGCGCGTGCTGACCGATACGCGCGTGACGCTGATCGACGCGGACCAGGTCACCGTGCAGAAGGGCGACGTCTACCCGTCCGACATCGTGGTCTGGGCGGCGGGCATCAAGGCGCCGGACCTGCTGAAGAACCTGGGCTTGCCGACCGTGAAGGGCGGCCAGCTCGATGTGACCGGCGAACTGGTGGTGAAGGGTTTTCCCGACATCTACGCTCTGGGCGATTGCGCGCTGTGCATCGGTGCCGATGGCAAGCCCGTGCCGCCGCGCGCCCAGGCCGCGCACCAGCAGGCCGATTACCTGCTCGATGCGCTGCTGCGGCGCGAGCGCGGCCAGCCGCCGCTGGGCAAGCCCTACGCGTACCGCGATTACGGCTCGCTGGTGTCGTTCGGCCAGCAGACCTCGGTCGGCAGCCTGATGGGTTCGCTGCAGGGCAGGAACTGGTTCGTCGAGGGCTTTTTCGCGCGGATGATGTATGCCAGCCTGCACCTGATGCACCACCAGGCGATCATGGGCACGCTGCGCACCGGCGTGCTGGCGCTGGCGCGCTTCCTGATCAAGCGCAGCACGCCGATGGTCAAGCTGCATTGAGGCCGGGGCATGGCGCGGCGCTGCCCGCCGTGCCCGTGCCCATGCTCTACAATCGGCCCGTCAGCCATTACGCCACGAGTTTCCCTTGATCGAGCCGGTCGCCGCATCAGACACCGCACCAGACGCCGCAAACAGTGCCGCAACCTCCGCCGCACACCCCGCACCGCCGTCCAGGCGCAAGACGCCCCAGCCCGGAGACCTGCTGGCCGCGGCCTGCCGCATCGTCGACGCCGGCGGACTGGCCGGGCTGACGCTGCGCCCCCTGGCGAAAACGCTGGGGGTGTCGGTCACGGTGCTGACCAATCACTACGGCGGGCGCGCCGACATCCTGGCGGCCATCTGCCGGGCGGCGGCCGAACGCGATGCGGCGCTGCTCGACGGCTGGCGCTCCATGCTGGCCGCGCTGGGCGCCTTGCCGCCGGGCGTCGCCGCCAGCCTGGCCGAGGCGATCCTGGACGACCTGTCGACCAGCGGGCGCGGATTGTCGGTGCTGTACCTGGAATGCCTGCATGCGTGCACCTGGGACGCTGCGCTGCGCCCGGGGTTCGCCGGGTGGGCCGGCCTGCGGCGCGCGTTCTGGGATGATTTCGCCGGCCGGGCGGGGTTGCCGGCGCCGCTGCTGGCATGCGGCTGGTGGCATGGCTATGCGATCGCGGAGCTGGCCTACGGCATGGCGCTCGATGGCGACGCATCGTACCGGTTGTTGCGCCGGCTGGGCGTGCAGCGCCTGTTTGCCGGCGCGGTGGCGGGGCCGGATGCCGCCGATGGCATCCTGTTCGGCATGCTGCGCGAACGGCTGTGCCGCGACGACATCGGCCATGACCTCGGCGGCGATGCGGGCAAGCTGGGCGAGGCAGGCGGGCCCGCCTGGGCGGCCCAGGCCGCGCGCGCCTGCGGCATGCAGCTGGCGGAGCGGGGCGTCGATGGCTTGACGCACCGGGCCGTCGCCGCCGCGATCGGCATCGCTCATACCACCCTCAGCTACCGGTTTCCCACCCAGCGCGACCTGGTCATCGCGGGGCTGGCGTACATCGCCCGCCATATCCGCGCCGCGGTGGAGGCCGACAGCCTGGCGGAATTGCAGCGGCGGCGCACCGTGGCGGACGGTCCCCGGCTCGACCTGGCGCGCGCCAGCTTCGCCGTGGCCCTTGCCGCCGCCCGCCTGCCGGAGCTGGCGCGCCATACCGGCACCATGCGCGGCCGGCGCGGCGCCAACCTGGCGACCGTGTTCGCCAGGTACCTGCCGGAGGCGCGCGGCATCGATCCGCTATGCGCCCAGGTGATTTCGCTGGGCCTGACAGGGCTGACGAACACCCTGCCGCCCGGCACCGGGGCCGACGAAGCCGTTGCCGCGGCCTACCGCGCCGCCGGCGAGTGGCTGCGCGGCAGGGGCTGACACTAATGCCGCTAAGTTAGGCGTCCTCCGGCACATTGAAAGCGCACGTATTCACCCCGACTGCGAAGAGCTGGGGTCAGACCCGGCGGGTCTGACCCCGGAATTTGCCCTTGGGGTGGGTCTAATTGAATGGCATTTGGCGCTCACACCGGCTTGGCGGCGGGAAACCTATTCCCGGAACGCCCACAGATCGACCGGCGCCGACTTGCCGGGCGCCACCAGGCGGAAGGCGGCCGGCGCATGGTCCGTGTCGGCCACCAGGTAACCGTCCGACTGCGCCGGCAAGTCGCCGCAACCCGCCGTGGCGAGCGTCAGCTTCAACGCGTTCGGCAGCACCGAAGGCGCGACCTTGCCGGTCAGCTTGCAGGCGGTGCCGCCCGCCACGAGATCGCCGCCAGCGGTCACGCTGAACAGCGCCACCGTCCGGTCGGCGAGGCGCACGGCATAGCTGCCGGCAAAAGGCGCGACGGCCAGCGCGGCCGCCGGGATGGCGTTGCTGTTCAGCAGCTCCACCGTGGTGCCCGCGGCGCTGCCCGGCGCGCCCTGCCAGCCGCCGTTGCCGTCGCGCCGGTACATGGCGCTGGCCTGGCCGGCGCTGTCGTCGAGCACGAGCAGGCGGCTGCCGTCCGCGCCGCCATAGTACGTGCCGCTGGAGGGATTGGCCGCGTCGCCGGTGGCCACCGCATAGGCGCCCGGCGCCAGTTCGGTCACCGTGAGCGCGGGCGGGGCGGGTTCTTCGGGCTGGTCATCGCTGCTGCCGCATGCGCTGAGCAACAGTAGCGGCAGCAGTGGCAGCAGCAGTGTCGAGCGCGCGGCGGGCAGCAGGCGGGAGGCGCCGGTCCGGTCGATGGAGGCGTGGGTGATGGCATGGATCATGGCGCGGCTCACTGGGCAAACAGGTCGCGAAGGCGCAGGCGCAGCCACTGCTGGGCGGCGGGACGCTGCTCGTAGCCCACCTGCATCGCGGTGACGGCAACCTTGCTCTTGTACACCAGCGCTTCATCCTCGGCCTGGTCGGCGGTCGGCGCACCGGGCGCGGCGCCGGACAGGCCCCACGGTGCCCCCGTATTGAATTTCAGGCGGTAGGTATCGTAGCTGCCCAGCCGCGCAAATGCCCAGCCCGTGCCGGCGGATGGCGCGTCCGGGAAATTGACATTCAGCGCGATGCCGGCGGGTAGCAGCGGTGCGCTGCCGGCCTTGGCCTGCAACGCGGCGATCAGCTTGCCGGTCAGCTGGGCGACGGTGCGCGACACCGGGTTGGCCAGGCCGGCGTTATCGGCGGTATTGGCGCCCGCGCTGAGGGCGATCGCCGGGATGCCCCGGCCGGCGGCGAACTGCGCATTGCCGATCGTGCCGGAATTGATCACCAGCTTGCCGACGTTCTGGCCCTCGTTCGGGCCGGACAGCACCAGGTCCGGCGCCTTGCCCCAGCGTGCCGGCGCCAGCACGTCGAGGCCGTACATCAGCGCCATGACGGGCGTGCCGTGCACGTAGTGGTAGTCGCCGCCCGTAAAGCCGGCCTTGGTGAACGGGCCCACCGCCGGCGCCCCCAGCGGTGCGGCGCCGTTGTGGCAGCCGCCTTCCGCGTCGACCTGCGTCCTGTCGTTGTCGGCCACGATGGTGGTCGTGCTGTACATGACGATGGCGGAACTGCGGCCGCTCTGGCCGGTGCACGGCACCGCGACGATGACGGAGTGCCCGGCCGCGCGGAGCTCTTCATACAGCGCCTTCACGTTGCTGGTCAGTCCATCGTCGTTGGCGAGCACTATATTGATGGCCAGGGCGGGGCTGGCGCACAGGGCCAGGGCGGCGCCGATTGTCACACGGTTCATAACTTCCTTTCCAGGATTGGCTGATGTCGAGAGCCGCGATGTTAGCCAGCGTTTATGACCCAGTAATTACACATGTACGAATCATGGGTGTAAAGTAGAGCCGAATGAATGAGTTTATATCGGTAGTGGTTCAGAATAAAGACAGTCGTACGAACCGGCATCAAAGATCGGGGGACGCGGCGAGAGATCGCGTGGCCAGCGACGGGCGCGCGCCGGCCGCCGGGCCGGCAGCCAGGTCAGGGGATGTCGTACAGGGGAGGTCGTGCAGGGAAGGGCGCGCCGCGAACGCGGCGCGGATAAGTCAGGCCGCCGGTGGTTTCGGCAGCACGACGGACAGCACCGCGCCGCCGTCGGGGTGGGTCGACAGGGTCAGCACGCCGCCCAGCAGGCGGGCCCGTTCGCGCAGCAGGCGCAGGCCGTACTGGCCGGTGCCGGCCGGCGTGTCGGGCGCCAGGCCGCGGCCGCCGCCCTTGCCATTGTCCCGTACCGTCAACATGATCTCGTCCTCGTTGTCGTCGACCACCACGTCGACCTCGGTGGCGCCGGAATGCGCGGTCACGTTCGACAAGCCCTGTTCCAGCACGCGCAGCAGCACCACGCCGTATTCGCGCGGGCACACCGGCTCTTCCTCGGGCAGGCTGCAGCGGGCCGTCAGCGCGTATTGCTGGGCGAACTGGCTGACCAGTTCCGAGAACGCGACCTTCATGCCGAGGAATTCAAGCTTGTCGTTCCACAGCTTGTGCTGCATCTGCCGGTTGTTCTCGATGATCGTGTGCAGCAGGTTTTTCATCTGCGCCGCGCGGTCGCGCAGCGGCTGGTCCGGCGGCAGCTTGGCCGTCAGCAGGCCCAGGTGCATCGTCAGCGCCGTCAGCGAGGACCCCAGGCTGTCGTGCAGCTGCCGCGCCAGCGCGCGGCGGTCGTTGTCCCAGCTGTTGACCACGTGGCCCAGCAGGTCGGAGAGTTCGGTGGCGCGCTCGCCGGCGTCGTTCAGTTCATCAGGCATGATTGATCTTGGTATGGGGGCCGATATGACAGGGCGGATGATACCTGAGGTTTTTCTAATGTGTCGCACCGGCATTATCGTGTGTTGTCGCACAGTCAGCGCCGGCGGGCGGGCGCACACTGCCTGCACGTTGTCAAACCATTACAAGGAGCAGCCATGAGTGCCACAGCCAAGCCGCGTGATGCCGTCGCCCTGTTGAAACAGGATCATGACGAAGTGAAAGCGATGTTCAAGCAGTATGAAGAGCTGGGCGACCGCGCGTTCGCCAGCAAGCAGAAGCTGGCCGAGAAAATCTGCCTCGAACTGACGAAGCACGCGATCGCCGAGGAAGAGATCTTCTACCCGGCCATGCGCGCCGGGGCCGAGGATGCCGACGACATGATCGACGAGGCAACCGTGGAGCACGCTTCGGCGAAGGACCTGATCGCGCAGATCCACGCGATGGACCCGCACGACGACCTGTACGACGCCAAGGTGAAGGTGCTGGGCGAGTACATCGAGCACCACGTCAAGGAAGAGGAGCAGGAAATGTTCAAGGCCGCCAAGGAAGCGGCCAATGGCAAGCAGCTGGACCTCGTGGCGCTGGGCGAACAGATCCAGGCGCGCAAGGACGAGATCGAGGAAATTCCCGCCATGCCCGTGCCGGGCAAGGTGGTGTATTCCAACCAGCCGGTGGCCTGACCCCGCGGCCCCGGGCCCGGCCCGGGGCGCCGGCCGCGACGACCGCTACGACCGCAGCGCGGCCGGGGCGGCCGGCGCAGCCTGCGCGGTCGCGGCGGCCTCGCCGCTGGTCAGGCTGGCAATGGCCTTCATCAGGCTGTCGATGTCGACCGGTTTCACGAGGTGCATGTCGAAGCCGGCGTCCAGCACGCGGCGCTGGTCTTCCGCCAGCCCGTAGCCGGTCAGCGCGATGAGCCGGATGTGCCGCATGTCCGGATCGGCGCGCAGGCGGCGTGCCACCTCGTAGCCGTCGATGCCCGGCAAGCCGATATCGACCAGCGCCACGCCGGGGCGGTAGTCGCGCGCCACGTCGAGACCCTGCAAGCCATCGGCCGCATGGCGCACCTCGTAGCCATAGCAGGAAAGCATCATCGCCATCATCTCGCGGCCGTCGTCGTTATCTTCGATCAACAGCACGGTGGGCTTGGCCTGTTCGTTTGTTTCCATGATTTGCAAGGTTGGTTCAGTGATTCGTTCGGTGCGCGGGAGGCGGATCAGGAAGGTGCTGCCCTCTCCAGGGCCGGCGCTGTCGGCTTCCACGCCGCCGCCATGCAGTTCGACCAGGCGGCGCACCAGTGCCAGGCCGATGCCGAGCCCGCCCTGGGCCCGGTCCAGCGTGCTCGTGCCCTGCACGAACACGTCGAACACGTGCGGCAGCAGCTCGGCATTGATGCCCACCCCGGTGTCGTGCACCGTGAGCACGACGTCTTCCTCATCCACTTCCAGCAGCACGTCGATGGCGCCGCCGGGCGGGGTGTACTTCAATGCGTTGTCGAGCAAATTCGAGAAGATCTGTTCCAGCCGCGTCACGTCGCCGTCGACCCAGCCGCTCTCCAGTTCCACGTGCACCTCGTAGTCGGCCGTGCGGCCCGTTGTGCGGTAGGTTTCCAGGCAGTTGCGGACCAGCGCGGCCACGTCGACCGGCGCCCGGTTCAGCAGGATCTTGCCGGACATCGCGCGCGACAGGTCGAGCAGGTCATCGACGATGCGGCCCAGGTGCTGGCTCTGGCGCTGGATGATCTTCTTGGCGCGGACCGCCGCGTCGCCCGTCACCGCCGGCAGCCCGAGCAGCGAGGCGGCGCTGCTGATCGCCGACAGGGGATTGCGCAGCTCGTGGCCCAGCATGGCCAGGAACTCGTCCTTGGCGTGGTTCTGCCGCTCGGCCACCTTGCGTTCCTCGATTTCCTGCAAGAGCCGCCGGTTGCTGCTGATGAGATCGGTGGTGCGCTGGTTCAGCTGGCGCGCCTGCCGCTTCAATTCCTCGTTCTTCATGGCCAGCGCCACGAAGACGGAAATCTTGGCGTGCAGGATCTGCGGGATCACGGGGGTGAACAGGAAGTCGGCCGCGCCTTTCTGGTAGGCCTTCAGGCGATCGAGTTCATCGGCCACGAAGGCGGTGATGAAGATGATCGGGATATTGGCCGAGCGGGCGCGCTGGTGGATCGCCTCGGCCGTCTCGAAACCATCCATGCCGGGCATGTTCACGTCGAGCAGGATGACGGCGAAATCATGCATCAGCACTTGCCGCAACGCTTCCTCGCCACTGCGCGCGGCAATGACTTCATAGGATTCCTGGTCGGCCCATTGTGCCAGCAAGCTTGTCAGTGCGAACAGGCTGTTGGCGTCGTCATTCACGACGAGGATTTTTGGTTTGTCTACTTTGGCCACGGCACGGTTCGGTGAAATGCACTCGGTGAAATGCACTGGTTGGATGCACTGATGAAATTGATTCTGTTAGACAAACATCTGGTCGATCATAACAACAGCCCCTCGCGCTGTCAAAAGTCCTGCGGGCAACAGGACGGACGCCGAATTGTTCGATTGCGCACATACATGGCCAGGATGGCATGCAATAGTGAAAGCACTGAATGAGCAATCAAAAAACGAAAGGATACGATCATGAATATCGATACCGTCGTCGGTAAAGATTATCTGGGCAAATGCTTCCGCGAACTGGCCGATGCGCCGATCAGCGCGCTGAACGGTGTCGGTGACGAGGGCGCCCAGGCCCTGCAGCAAGCCTTCGGTGTGACCACCGTGCGCGAGCTGGCCAACCTGAATTTCATCAAGTGGGCCTCCGCCATCGCCACCCTGGCGGCCGAGGAGCAGATGCTGCCGCAGGAAAAAGCCAAGGAAGAACTGCTCGACGACGCTGTCGAAATGACGTTCCCCGCCAGCGATCCGATCTCGGTCGATGCCGGCATCACCCGCATCGAGGTCTCGCCGGACAAGGTGGATGCGCATTCCGATCACCAGCACGCCAACAAGGTCGAGGAATGCACGGCCACCGGCCGCGAGAAGGAAACCGCCCAGTAAATTCCGCCCCGCCCGCCAATGGCGGGCCGCTACCCCGGCTGGTTTCGCCATGCCTGGACGACAGCCGCCTGTTTCCGTTCTCGGAAGCAGGCGGCTATTTGCGCTTGGCTATTTTCGTTTGTAGGGCTTGCGGCCGGGTCGGAATACTGCCGAGGACTGCCGAAACGGCTAGATGCCAGAGGCGTATGCCGTCGATCAGCCGCACCGTCCGGGGCGGCTTATACCGTCGTCGCCACGATCTTGTGCTGGTGCGGCGGCGCGGCGGCGGCGGCCAGCGCCGTGCTGCCCGGCGCCGAGCATACGCGGTTCTTGCCGGAGCGCTTGGCATCGTACAGGGCGTTGTCGGCCGCATGGATCAGGTCGCCCACCGATTCCGCATCGTCCGGGAACAGCGCGATGCCGATCGACGTGGACAGGCGCAGCGTGACGCCGTTGACCTGGTAGGGTTCGGACACGACGTCGATCAGTTTCGATGCCGGTTCGCGCGCGTCGTTCAGGCCGCTCACGTCGCCCAGCACGATGACGAATTCGTCGCCGCCCACCCGCGCCACGGTGTCTTCCTTGCGCGAGGAGCCGACCAGCCGCTGGGCGACCAGTTTCAGGATCTCGTCGCCGTACGCGTGGCCGTGGGTATCGTTGATGGGCTTGAAACCGTCGAGGTCGAGATACATCACGGCCGCCTTGCGCTGGTGGCGCAGGGCGTGCTGGACGGTGGTCTCGATGCGGTCTTCCAGCAGGCGGCGGTTCGGCAGGCCCGTCAGCGGATCGTGCAGTGCCAGTTCCTGCTGGCGCTTGCTGTACTGCGCCAGTTCCTTGTAGAGCAGGCGCACTTCCAGCATGTTATGGATGCGCTTGTGCACTTCGAGCAGGTCGAACGGCTTGCTGATGAAGTCGCGCGCACCCGCTTCCAGCGCGGCGATCTTGAAGCTCGGCTGGGCCGTCAGCGCCAGCACGGGCAGGTAGCCTTCCTGTTCGATTTCCTTCAGGCCCTTCATGACCTGGAAGCCGTTCAGCCCCGGCATCTGCAGGTCCAGCAGGATCAGATCGTAGTTGTGTTGCCGGTGCAGGGCGCACACCTGGTCGGGCAACATGGTGGCCGTGACGTTGGCGTAGCCGGCTTCGCGGAGGATCTCGAGCATGAGATCGACGTTATCCGCGCAGTCATCTACGACCAGTATCTTGGCATTCAGGATCTCATCCGGGCTGGGCATAATTGTCTCGCAATACTGGGCTCCGGCAATTTTTCGGCCGGGCAGAAAACTCAGTGTAGCGCCGAAGAATTTGCTGCGGCGCACGTAAAGGAAAATTCTTATCCTGAGGAAGAATTTTCACCCTTCGCAGTGTAGCAAACCCCCGACATGTTTCTTGTAGGAATTTGCCGCGTCATGCGGTAGGACACATTTTCTGGATTATAAATTACTTAATACATATCGAGTATTTTCTTGAGCAAACGTGTGGCATGCGCACACTTCAGTTGTACATATGCGAAAAATGCATATGGATCAGGAGGACAGGCCGCGGCGCCGGGCAGCCGCCAGCGCCACCGCCGCTACCAGCTCCGGCGGCTCCACCGGCTTGGCGATGTGGTCGGTGAAACCGGCCGCGAGCGTGCGCAGCCGGTCTTCGGAACGGGCGAACGCGGTGAGGGCGATGGCGGGGACGTTGCCGCCCGCATCCGGGCCCAGTGCGCGCACCCGGGCCAGCAGTTCGAAGCCATCCATTTCCGGCATGCCGATATCGGACAGCAGCAGGTCGGGAATCCAGCGCGGCAGCAGCGACAGGGCCGCCGACGCGCTGTCGGCGGTGACGACATCGGCATTGCAGTCCGACAGCACGCGCTTGATCAGCTCGCGCGTGTCCGGTTCATCGTCGACGATCAGGACGCGCAGGCCGCCCAGGTCGCGCAAGTCATCGGCGACCGGGTCGCGCGGTTCGCCATCGGGCAGGCCGCTGGGCGGCGCGGGGCGGGCAGGGCGTTCGGCGCCGGGCACGCGCGCCGCCAGCGGCAGCCGCACGGTGAAGGTGGCGCCGCGGCCTTCGCCGGCGCTGTCCGCCGCCACGGTGCCGCCATGCTGCTCGACCAGGTGCTTGACGATCGACAGGCCCAGCCCGAGCCCGCCGTGGCGCCGCGTGGACGAGGCATCGGCCTGGCGGAAATGCTCGAACACGTGGGCCAGGAAGCCGGCGCCGATGCCGATGCCGGTGTCGGCCACCACCAGTTCGGCCTGCCCATCCACTTCGCGCACGCCGATCCGCACCGTGCCATCCTGCGGCGTGAACTTGATCGCGTTCGACAGCAGGTTCCAGATCACCTGCTGCAGGCGGCCGGCGTCCGCCGCCACCAGCCCGCAAGGCTGGAAGTCCCGCTCGATACGCACCTTCCTGGCCGCCGCCGCCGGCCGCACGGTTTCGATCGCCGCTTCGGCGACGGCGGCGGGAGGGATCGCCTCGATGTCCAGCAGCACCTTGCCCGACATGATGCGGCTCATGTCCAGCAAGTCCTCGATCAGCTGGGCCTGGGCGCGGGCATTGCGCTCGATGGTCTGCAAGCCTTTCTGCAGGTCCGCCTCGCCGCGCCCGCCGCGCCGCAAGACCTGCGACCAGCCGAGGATCGCCGTCAGCGGCGTGCGCAGTTCGTGCGACAGCGTGGCGAGGAATTCATCCTTCATCTGGCTGGTGCGCTCGGCCTCGGCGCGGGCGCTGCGTTCGCTGTCGAGCAAGGCGATGCGTTCCTCGGCGGCCCGGCGCGCCGCTTCGTTCAGGCGTGCATTGTCGATCGCCACGCCGGCCTGGGCGGCGATGCCGCCGATGATCCGTTCGGTGCGCTCGCTGAACATGGCCGGTTCCGGGTGGCCGAACAGCAGCGTGCCGATGACGCTGCCGTCGCGCGACATCACAGGCGCCGCCAGGTAGCTGCGCAACAGCGCCGCCAGTTCGGCCGGCAGCGCCGGTGCGCATTCCGGGTGGCGCAGCAGGTCGCCGCAGCGGGTGATCGCCGTGCCGCGCAGCGTGTCGCCGAACAGCGCGGCCGCATGGCTCCGCGTCAGGTTGTCGAACAGCGGCGGCACCCGGCCGGACAGGGTGAATGGCGTGAGCGCATCGCTGCCGTGGCCTTCGTCCTCCGTTTCCCCGGCCGCGGCATCGCGCGCGCCCTTGTAGATGAAGGCGCCGAAGCGCGCGCCGCTGATCCGCGTGGCGGCATCGGTGACTTCCTGCAGCAGCGGCTGCAGGTCGCGGTGCCGGGCCAGCGCGTTGCCGGTACTGTTCAGCAGTTCCAGCACGGCCGTTTCATCGCGCAGCGCTTCCTGCGCGCGCTTGACCTGGTCGACGTCGGTGCTGGTGCCGAACCAGCGCAGCGTGCGGCCGTCCGCGCCGCGCACCGGGTTGGCGCGGGTCAGGAACCAGCGGTATTCGCCGTCCACGCCGCGGATCGGGAATTCCATTTCAAACGGCCGGCCCGATTCGATGGCCCGCTTCCAGTGCTGCGTCATCGCCGGGATGCACTCGGGGTCGTAGACCTGGCTCCAGGCGTCGCCGCGCAGGGCGTCGCTCGTCAGGCCCGTGTATTCGAACCAGCGGCGGTTATACCAGGTCATGCGGCCATCGTGGTGGGCGATCCAGGCCAGTTGCGGGATCGAATCGGCCAGCGCGCGCAACTGCTCTTCGCTGTCCTTCAGGGCCTCTTCGGCGGCGCGGCGTGCCGTGATGTCCTGCACCATGCCGGTCATGCCGAGCAGGCGGTCGCCCTCGCCGTAATTGCCGTGGCCGACCACGGACAGCCAGCGCGGCGTGCCGCCCGTGCCGTTACCGGCCTCGACGCGGCATTCGATATCGAAGTCGCGCTGGGCCAGGTAGGCATCGACAAATACCTGCCGTGCGGCGGCGCGGTCTTCCGGCACGATGCGTTCCTGCAGGGCCTGCCAGCTGATCGGCGTGCCCTCGGGCAGTTCGAAAATCTCGGCGGCGCGGCGGCCCAGCGTGACGATGTCGGTGGCGGCATCCCAGGTCCAGTCGCCCAGCCGGCCGGCGGCCATGGCCACCTGCAGGCGGTTGCTGCTTTCGCGCAGTGCCCGTTCATCGCGCTTGCGCCCGTCGATATCGAGCAGCGTGCACGTCAGTCCCTGCGGCGACGGCGATACCCGCACCTCCAGCCAGCGGCGGCAGGGCGCGTGGAACAGCTCGCAGGCGGCGGCAGTGCGGTCGGCCATGGCCTGGCGCAGCCAGGTCTCCAGCGCGGTGCCGGGCAAGCCGGGGAAGGCCTGCCACAGGTCGCGGCCGGCAAGGTTGGCGGTGCGCTCAGTGGTACCTTCAGTGGTACCTTCATTGTTATCTTCAGTGGTACCCTCGGCGGTACCCAGCAATCCTGCGGCGCGGGCGTTGATGTAGGTGATCGTCCAGTCCCGGTCGACGATGGCCAGTCCGTCGGCAATGCTGTCCAGCACGTCGCTTGTCCAGGCGCGGGTGCGGCGCAACTCTTCCTGCGCATCCAGCATGGCGCGCAGGAGGTCGGCTTCGGAAGGGGCAGCGCCGTTGGCGAGGATCATCGTGGATGGTTCAGGAGGATTGGTTTTGCCGGCCGCCCGTGCGGGCGCCGCTGCGGATTGTAGCGCTGTGCTCCGCCTTGTGCCCGCACCGTTGGCCCATCGGCGCGGTGCCGGTCAGGTCCGTGGAATACGTTCAAGGATGGCTTGCAGCTGTTCGATATCGTACGGTTTCTGGATCGCGTCGGCGGGGAACTCGAGTTGCTGCGTCAGCGTGCCGCTGTAGCCGGAAGCAAAGATCACATGCAGGCCCGGCCGCAGCGCCACGGCGCGGCGGGCAGCCTCGACCCCGGAGATGCCGGGCAGGCTGACATCGGTAAACAGCACGTCGTACTCATGCTCGTCGATGTATTGCAGCGCGCGCTCGCCATCGGCCACCGCGTCGACTTCGTGGCCGATGGCGCGCAGCATTTCGCAGACCAGGTATTGCGCATCGAGATTGTCTTCCACGACCAGCATCTTCAGTGCGCGCGATGCAGCCGGCGCGGCCGCCGCGCTGGGCGGTGCCAGCGTGCACAGCACGCCGAGCACGGCGCCGTCGCCATCGCGCAGCGGCGTGTAGTACAGGTCGAAGCGCTGCTCGCTGACGCCATCGGCGCGCCACATCTGGAGCGCCTGGCCGGGGAAGGCCAGCGACTCGCCCTGCCAGGCCTGTTCCAGCGCACCCGGGTTCCAGCTCCAGGCGGATGGCTGCATCGCCGGGATGCGGCCACCGGGCGGTTGCGTGGGCAGGCCGGACAATGCCGTATAGGCGCCATTGAGCAGCATCACCTGCTGCCGTCCCCACATCACCAGCGTGGGCAGCGGCGAGTTCAGCATGAGGTCGGCCGCCACGCGCAGTGTCACCGGCCAGCCGTCCGGATGGCCCACGTCGGTACGGGACCAGTCGACTTCCAGCGAGGACAGGTTGTTCGTGGCGCAGGCAATCATGCAGGGGTCTCCATGGTTGTGTGGTGAAGTGGAGGCATGCTACACCAAACCGCCGCCGGGGGCGGCCCTGCCTGGCGCTGGACAAATGGAAAACTTCTCCCTATAATCCTGCCTCCTTCGCAACGAACGCTGCGAAGGGCGGCGGAAGACCAGGCCATTGCGGCACGTGGAAAGCGAGCGTCGTACGAGAGCATTGTACGAAAATGCACTGTACGAAAAATCAAGCTTTCCCAACCGTAATGAGTTGTGTAAAATGCCGGTGCAGTAAATTGCGGCTGTAGCTCAGCTGGATAGAGTACTTGGCTACGAACCAAGGGGTCGTGGGTTCGATTCCTGCCAGCCGCACCAGATTTTTGTACCGTCGGCCGGAAGGCCGGCGGGAGAAGTAAAAGAAGATCACAGCAGGCGTGCGCTTGGCGTTGCGCCGGTTGTTATAATGCAGTAAGAATATGCATTGTAGAAGTTGAAGCGTTTTTTGCGGCTGTAGCTCAGCTGGATAGAGTACTTGGCTACGAACCAAGGGGTCGTGGGTTCGATTCCTGCCAGCCGCACCAGTTTTACCGATGGATGGAAGTCCGTCGTTTCGCAGGGGTCTCCTTGCGGAAGTAGTTTAGTGAGAAGTTTTGCGGCTGTAGCTCAGCTGGATAGAGTACTTGGCTACGAACCAAGGGGTCGTGGGTTCGATTCCTGCCAGCCGCACCAGTTTTGCCGATGGATGAAAGTCCGTCACGCCGCAAGGGTCGCCTGGCGGGAAGTAAGAAGTTTTAGTTGGAAGTTTTTGCGGCTGTAGCTCAGCTGGATAGAGTACTTGGCTACGAACCAAGGGGTCGTGGGTTCGATTCCTGCCAGCCGCACCAGATGTGAAGAAGGGACCGGAGCAATCCGGTCCTTTTTTTTCGTCGGTAGCCCTGGTTCCCGGATTCCGTGCATTGCCATCCCGGTCGATGCCGCTCTCTCGCGCGGTGGCTGCGGCAGCGTGCGTACGCTCAGCCGCGCACCTGGATGGCCACTTCGAACGACCATCGGCGCTGGTCCGGCTCGGCTTCGGTATCGGTCAGGAAGGTTTCGTACCTCGCCTGGAACACCTCGCCGTTCTCCGATACGTGGGCGATGGGCTGCTCTCCCTGCGCGGCGATCCAGTCGAGCAGCTGCGTGTTGGCCTCCACGCCGTTCTCCACCCCTGTGTACACCGCCGTGGCGTAACGACCAGCCGGCAGCACCTGGCTTTCCACCTCGCCCGCGGCGTTCTGCGCATGCTCCGTCGGAATGCCGAGCTCCACGTCCATGCGTTCCGGCATGTCGATGACGTGGAAGCGCAGGAAGGGCCGGCTCGCCGGGCGCACATGGTGGGAGTCCAGCCATTTGGACACGGTGGCCAGCATCGCGGGGATTTCCCGGTCGAAGTCGCGCATGGCCATGACCTGTCGGGTTCCCACATAGTGCCGCTCGGGCCGCAGCTCGATTTTTGGTTGGTTGTCCATGCCTGTTCTCCTTTCAACCGCCGGCGTGGCGGCACGCATGTCGAAGCTGTTCGTGAAGATCGGGATGTCCG
Source organism: Pseudoduganella albidiflava (assembly GCF_004322755.1). Lineage (NCBI taxonomy): Bacteria > Pseudomonadati > Pseudomonadota > Betaproteobacteria > Burkholderiales > Oxalobacteraceae > Pseudoduganella > Pseudoduganella albidiflava. The sequence goes on along the minus strand of NZ_CP036401.1, from coordinate 3,838,567 downwards.
CCCCGCGTCAGGTCGAAGCGGTCACAGGACGCGTCGAGTGTGCCATTTGCGCGAGTGGCCACGGCATCGGTCAGCGGGTCGTTGGCCGCACCCACGGCAGATCGCATCGGGCCAGTTCGCTTATATCAGTTCACTATAGGGGGACTATTTGCTGTGGCAAGGCAAACTCGCTCGAGGGGCGAGATGTCGGGGAACGCGTTCTCAGGTTGGCCGTGCTCAACCTGATCGATTCACCGACTGATGGGATGCGCAATTGCGCTCGACTGTTTCAAGCAAGCAAGCGGCAATCCGATTCAGGCCTGCAGCGATCGCCACCTTGAAGCATGAGTACCACCACTGATGTAGCGTTGTATGCTCGAGCGATATCGCACGCCGTGTCACCCTGGTGTGTCTTCGCGCCGGTATCCGCGCCGTGGGTCAGCAGCCATTGAATAGCCGCCGTTGCCTCATCCCCGGGCGATCCGCCACGCTGTATCGTGTTATCAATGGAAGCATCGACAGCGATGTGTAGAGCAGTAAATCCATGGTGATAAGCCCGATTGACGTCGGCCCCATGTGCGACCAGCAGTTCGAGGGCACACACGTCGTCGAGCGCAGCAGCAATCATCAGCGGCGACTCGCCAAGCCTGTTGGGTTCATTCGCGTCGGCCCCAAGGCCCAACAGTGCTTCAGCCTGCTGGATATTGCCATCGCCGATCGCTCGCGTAAGTGCAGTTTCAGCTTCCATACAGATGTCCGCAAGACCCGTCGCTGCTTGCCGATGGCAGCGGTCGCAATGACCCAGTATAGCATTTTGTTGCATTCAGGACATATCAGGACCGTTCCACCGGGTTCCCTCAGGCCCCCAGCCCCAGCGCGCCCCGCGCCGCGGCAACCACAATATCGTCGCGGTTATCGCCATCCTTCTCCGCCAGGTGCGTGAAGATCACGACCACCAGCGGTGCGCGGCCGGGCGGGTAGACGATGCCGATATCGTTCGTCACGCCATACGCGCCCGTGCCGGTCTTGTCGCCCACCTGCCAGCCGGCCGGCACCGCGGCGCGGATGCGCTTGCCGCCGGTGGTATTGCCCAGCAGCCAGTCCTTCAGCTGCTGCCGCTGCGGCGCCGGCAGGGCATCGCCGATCACCAGTTTTTCCAGCGTGCGCGCCATCGCCCACGGCGTCGTCGTGTCCCGGTCATCGCCCGGGATGGCGGTATTGAGTTCGGTTTCCCACCGGTCCAGGCGGAACTGCGTGTCGCCGAGGCCGCGCATGAACGCCGTCAGGCCGGCCGGGCCGCCCAGTTCCTTCATCAGCGCGTTGGCGGCGGTGTTGTCGCTGTATTGCACGGTGGCCGCGCACAGGTCCGCCACCGTCATGCCGGTGTCGACATGCTTGCCGGTGATGGGCGAATGGGACACCAGGTCGGCCTTTGCATAACGCAGGCGGCGAGCGAGGAAGCCCGGTTCGCGGGCCTCGCGCGCCAGCGCCTGGGCAGCCAGGACGGCCTTGAACGTGCTGCACATGGGGAAGCGTTCACCCAGGCGGTGGCCGGTGGTCTTGCCGGTGGCGGTGTCGATGACGGCCACGCCGAGGCGGCCACGCAAGTCGCGCTCGACGTCGGAAAAACCGGTGGGGGCGGACAGCGCGAGCGAAGGCGCGAACGGTGCGGCGGCGGCCGCGAGCAGCAGGGTACGGCGGGTGATGGTCATGAGGCTCCCGAGGATGATTGGTTCGGGAACGATTGTAGGCGCGGCACCCGGGCCGCACCATGGCCGGCGAACCCGCCGGCCGGGCATTTCATCCCATCATCGGCACCGCGGGCCGGCGCCGGCATGGGCGCGCTGGCGCGCACGGTGCCGTCAAGCCACCCGGTTAACCGGTTCGCCCCGCGCGAACGCTTCGATATTGCCGGTCAGCTGGTCCGCCAGGCCCTGCATCGCCTCGTGGCTGGCCCAGGCGTTGTGTGGCGTGAGGATGAAATTCGGCAGCCGGAGGCGCAGCAACGGGTTGCCGGGCACGGGCGGTTCCTGCGTCAGCACGTCGAAGCCGGCACCGGCGATCACGCCGCGCGCCAGCGCATCGGCCAGCGCCGCTTCGTCGACCAGGCCGCCGCGGGCGGTATTGATCAGCAGCGACGTCGGCTTCATGCGCGCCAGTTCCGCGGCGCCGATCATGTTGCGGGTGGCATCGGTGAGCGGCGCATGCAGTGACAGCACGTCCGACGTCGCCAGCAGTTCGTCGAAGTCCACGTTGACCACGTTCGCATCCTGCACCGGCGTGCGCGTGTGCACGGCGATTTCCATGCCGAACGCGCGGCCGATCTGCGCGACCTGCCTGCCCAGGGCGCCGTAGCCGAACAGGCCAAGGCGGCTGCCATGCAGGTCGCGGATCGGGTGGTCGAACAGGCAGAAGCGCGGCGCCGCCTCCCATTTGCCCGCTTCGACGTCGGCGCGATAGGCGACCAGGTTGCGGCGCAGCGCCAGGATCAGCGCGAAGGTGTGTTCCGGCACCGCCGCGAAGGCGTAGCCGCGGATGTTCGACACCACGATGCCCCGTTCGCGCGCGGCGGCCAGGTCGACGATGTCGGTGCCCGTGGCGGCCACCGCGATCATTCGCAGCTTCGGCAGCCGCGCCAGCGTGTCCGCGCGCAAAGGCACCTTGTTCGTGATGGCGATCGTCGCATCGGCCAGCCTTTCGGCCGCCTCGGCCCCGGTGCTGGCGGGGTATTCGGCCCAGGCGTGGTCGAAGGCGGGGCGGCGCACGTCGGCGATCACGCTGTCGCGGTCGAGGAAAACGATGGAATGGGATGCAACGGAATTCAAGCGGCCTCCTGTAATGGATGGGCGGGACTGCGCACGCGCATGCCCGGGTGGTTGGCAAACAGTTCGGCGACCCACTCGACGAACACGCGCACCTTGGCGGACAGGTGGCGGTTCTGCGGATACACGATGTGGACCGGCAGCGGATCGGTCGTCCAGTCGGACAGCAGTTGCACCATGCGCCCGGTGCGCACGTGCTCCAGCAGCAGGTAATCGGTCATCTGGATGACGCCCAGGCCGGCCAGGCCCGCCTGGATGTACGCGTTCGAGTCGTTCAGCGCGATCACGCCGGGCATCGGGATCTGGATGCGTTCGCCGTCCTTGGTGAAGTCCCAGTCATAGATCTTGCCCGTCTTGGCCGAAAAATAGTTCACGCAGCGATGCCGTTCCAGCTCGCGCGGGTGCTGCGGCGCGCCGTACTTCGCCAGGTACGCCGGCGCAGCGCAGGTGACGAAATGGATGATGCCGATGCGCCGTGCGATCAGCGTGGAGTCGCCCAGCGCGCCGCCGCGCACCGCGCAGTCGACGCCTTCCTCGATCAGGTCCACCGGGCGGTCCGAGCTGCCCAGTTCCAGCTGGATGTCCGGGTAGCGCTCGAAGAACGCGGGCAGGGCGGGCACCAGGATCTCGCTGGCCAGCCCGGTCGGCGACTCCACCCGCAGCCGGCCGCTGGGCGACAGGCGGGTGCGCGACAGCGATTCTTCCGCATCCTTCACGTCGGACAGGATGCGCAGGCAGCGTTCGTAGTAGGCGGCGCCGTCGGCCGTCACGCTCACCTGGCGCGTGGTCCGGTGCAGCAACTTGACTGAAAGTGATGTTTCCAGCTGCTGGATCAGGGTAGAGACAGTGGCTTTGGGCAACTGCATGAGGTCGGCCGCGCGCGAAAACCCGCCCGCATCCACGACCTGCACGAACACTTCCATCGCCTGTAATTTATTCACGATTCGCCTCCAAGACGCCAATTCCATTGCAAGGCAAGTATCGGGGTGCGCACCCGTCACGAAACTGTCATTGTTCGGATCCATGAACAATCAATTCGTCAATCCCGTATTTATCAGATTGTAGTTCAAGCCTATCATTACTGCACTGCATCAAAGAAACATCCGCCGCGCATCCGCGGCGGCAAGGTCAACGAAAGGCTCATCATGGAACTCCGGAACATCCTCGTCATCGTGGCAATCGCCCTGTATGCGCTGGCCATGGCCGGCATCGTCAGCACCGACGCCTACTCGCAGGCGGCGAGCGCCGAGGCGCGCGGCCTGCATGCGCTGATGGCCGAGGTCCGTTCCGGCGCCGGCACCGGCGCCATGCTGGCCGATGCGCCGCAGGCGGTGGCGCGATGAGCAACATGCAGGGCATCGTGCCGGTGGCCGCCGATCTGGTGCGGCGCGACATGGAGGTGTCCGGCGCCGAAGGCCCGCTGCCGGCGCGCCTCTACCTGGCCGGGGTGCCGGCCACGAAGCGCGATACGCTGGTGGTGTTCTTCCATGGCGGCGGCTTCGTGGGCGGCTCGATCGACGAGGCGGACGATTTCCTGGCGCACCTGGTCAGCGCGGACCGCGCCCAGGTGGCGCTGTCGGCCGGCTACACGCTGGCGTCCGTGAAGCCTTTCCCTGCCGCCGTGGAAGATGCCCATGCCCTGCTGCTGTGGGCCAAGAAGAACAAGTCGAAACTGTCGTGGAACGGCAAGCGCCTGGTGGTGGCCGGCATCGAGGCGGGTGCCAACCTGGCCGCCGTGGTCTCGCTGATGTCGCGCGACCGGGGCGGCCCGCCGCTGGCCGGGCAGGTGCTGATCATGCCGATGCTCGACCCGGCGCTGTCCACCTGCTCGATGCGTGAAATGCCGGTCTGCCGCGACAAGGCGGCCATCGCCGACAAGGTGGCCGACACCTGCGCCGCCGGCTACCGCGGCTATCTGCCGAACGCCGCGGACCGCAGCCACCCGTATGCGTCGCCACTGCAGTCGTCGCGGCTGAAGAACTTGCCGCCGGCCTTGATCCTGTCGGCCGAGGACGACCCATTGCGCGACGAGGCTGAACAATACGGGGCAAAACTGATCAAGTGCGGCATCACCACTACGGTCAAACGGCTGCCGCCGCCACCGCTCGAACAGCCGGGCGGGCGAAACGACTGCGCCTGTGTCTTTGCGTTGACTGAAATTGCCGCGTTCATCCGCGGTGTCGATGGGACGGAGACCCCACCAGCCTGAAGGATATATAAATAAAAACGTTTACTTATCGTCGGGCTGGCGATATAGTGAAATGATCAATTTCCAGTAACTAACAGTAAAAATCAGTAAAAATTCAGTAAAAACGCGCTGAAGAGCGTGGTGGGCCCGCTTTTGCTCCAACTTTGGCGAGTGAACGGCGGTGACGCTAGGTTATTACTATTTTTCATACAAAAAGGGGTTAACAATGAAAAACACGAAACCATTGTCCGCATTTGCGCGACCGATCGTGCTGGCGCTGGCAGCTGCCGGCCTGGCGATCACGCTGGCCGGCTGCGAAGATGCCACCGGCAAGACGGCCGAGGCACCCGCGGCCGCCGGCGGCCCGCCCATCTCCGCAGCGCTGGTGATTGAAAAGCCGGTGGCGGAAACCCAGGAGTTCTCCGGCCGCCTGGAAGCCATCGACCGGGTGGAAATCCGCTCGCGCGTTTCCGGCTTCATCACCGCCGTGAACTTCAAGCCGGGCAGCGAAGTGAAGAAGGGCGACGTGCTGTTCGTGATCGATCCCCGCCCGTACCAGGCGGAAGCCGATCGTGCCGCGGCCGCCGCCGCATCGGCCCGCGCCCGTGCCGAGCTGGCCCGCCTGGAACTGACCCGCGCCGAGCGCCTGCTGGCCGACAAGGCCATCGCGCAGCGCGAATTCGACGAGCGCGCATCAAGCCAGAAGGAACTGGAAGCCAGCGCCCGCGCCGCGCAGGCCCAGTCCGAAGCGGCCAAGCTGAACCTGTCGTACACCCGCGTGACGTCGCCGATCGATGGCCGCGTGTCGAAGGCCGAGATCACGCTGGGCAACCTGGTCGATGCCTCCGCCGTGCTGACGTCCGTCGTGTCGATGGACAAGATCTACGCCAGCTTCGATGGCGACGAGGACACCTACCTGCGCGTGGGCGCGCAAAACCACAAGGGCGAGCCGGTGCTCGTGAAAGTGGGCCTGGCCAACGAGGAAGGCTTCCCGCACGAAGGCAAGCTGGAATTCGTCGACAACCAGCTCGACACCCAGACCGGCTCCGTGCGCATGCGCGCCACGTTCGACAACAAGGACCGCGCCCTGGTGCCGGGCCTGTTCGCCCGCGTGCAGCTGGGCGGCGGCAGCGCCATCCGCAATGCGGTGCTGATCAACGACCGCGCCGTGGGCACCGACCAGAACCGCAAGTTCGTGTTCGTGGTGGGCGCCGACAACAAGGCCGAATACCGCGCCGTGAAACTGGGCCCCACCGTCGACGGCTTGCGCGTCGTGAAGGAAGGCCTGAAGGTCAACGAGAAGATCGTCGTCAACGGCCTGCAGCGCGTGCGCCCCGGCGCGCCCGTCACCCCGCAACTCGTGCCGATGGATGCGGAAGTGGCCAAGGCGCAGGACAACAAGAAGGATGCCAAGGTGGCCGCGCTGTAAGGCGCCGCCTGGCTAAAACCAAGGAATAACCATGAACTTTTCACGATTCTTTGTCGACAAACCGATCTTCGCGGCCGTGCTGTCGATCCTCGTGTTCGTCGCGGGCCTGATCTCGATCTTCAAGCTGCCCATTTCCGAGTACCCGGACGTGGTGCCGCCATCGGTGGTGGTGCGTGCCCAGTACCCGGGCGCCGATCCGAAGATCATCGCCGAAACCGTCGCCGCGCCGCTCGAGGAGCAGATCAACGGCGTCGAGAACATGCTGTACATGTCGTCGCAGAACACTTCCGACGGCGCGCTGCAGCTGACCGTCACGTTCGCGATCGGCACCAACGTCGAGCAGGCCGAGACGGCCGTGCAGAACCGCGTGCAGCGCGCGTTGCCTCGCCTGCCGGAAGAAGTGCGCCAGATCGGCGTGACCACCGTGAAGTCGTCGCCGAACCTGACGATGGTGGTCCACCTGAATTCGCCGGACGGCCGCTACGACGACCTGTACCTGCGCAATTACGCGGTGCTCAACATCAAGGACCAGCTGGCCCGCATCCATGGCATGGGCGAAGTGCAGCTGTTCGGCTCCGGCGACTACGCGATGCGCGTCTGGCTCGATCCACAGAAGGTGGCGGCCCGCGGCCTGACCTCGGGTGAAGTGGTCGATGCGATCCGCGAGCAGAACGTGCAGGTCGCGGCCGGCGTGATCGGCCAGGGGCCGTCGAAGGATGCCGACTTCCAGCTCACCGTGAAGACGCAGGGCCGCCTGTCGACCATCGAGGAATTCGGCGACATCGTCGTCAAGGCCGGCGCCGATGGCGCGGTCACGCGCCTGAAAGACCTGGCACGCCTGGAAATGGGCTCCAATTCGTACGCGCTGCGCTCGCTGCTGAACAACAAGTCGGCGGTGGCGATCCCCATCTTCGAGGCGCCGAACGCCAACGCGCTGCAGCTGTCGACCGATGTGCGGGCGACGATGGAGCGGCTGTCGAAGGATTTCCCGCAAGGCGTGGAATACAGCATCGTCTACGACCCCACCCAGTTCGTGCGTGAATCGATCGATTCCGTGATCCATACGCTGGTCGAGGCGGTGATCCTGGTCGCCCTGGTGGTGATCATTTTCCTGCAGACCTGGCGCGCTTCCATCATTCCGCTGCTGGCCGTGCCGGTCTCGGTGGTGGGTACCTTCGCCGTGATGATGATGTTCGGCTTCTCGATCAACACGCTGTCGCTGTTCGGCCTCGTGCTGGCGATCGGTATCGTGGTCGACGATGCGATCGTGGTGGTGGAAAACGTCGAGCGCAATATCGAGAACGGCCTGACCCCGCGCGATGCGACGATCCAGGCCATGAAGGAAGTGTCCGGCCCGATCATCGCCATCGCGCTGGTGCTGTGCGCCGTGTTCGTGCCGATCGCCTTCGTGTCGGGCCTGACCGGCCAGTTCTACCGCCAGTTCGCGCTGACCATCGCCATCTCCACCGTGATCTCGGCCTTCTCGTCGCTGACGCTGGCGCCGGCGCTGTCCGCTGCGCTGCTGAAGGGCCACCATGAACCGAAGGATGCGCTGACGCGCGGCATGGACAAGGTGTTCGGCGGTTTCTTCCGCATGTTCAACAAGTTCTTCAACCGTTCGGCCCACAAGTACGAAAACGGCGTGAAGGGCGTGCTGGCCCACAAGGGCGCGTCGCTGGTGATCTATGCGCTGCTGGGTGCCGCCGGCCTGTTCATGTTCAAGGCCGTGCCGCCGGGCTTCGTGCCGGCGCAGGACAAGCAGTACCTGATCGGCTTCGCGCAGCTGCCGGACGCCGCCTCGCTGGACCGTACCGATGAAGTGATCCGCAAGATGTCGACGATCGCCGAAAGCATTCCGGGCGTCGAGAACTCGATCTCGTTCCCGGGCCTGTCGATCAACGGCTTCACCAACGCGCCGAACGCCGGCATCGTGTTCCTGGGCCTGGCGCCGTTCGACCAGCGCAAGGACAAGAGCAAGTCGGCCGAGGCGATCGCCGCCGAGATGAACAAGCGCATGGGCGCCGTGCAGGATGCGTTCGTGATGGTGCTGCCGCCGCCGCCGGTGAACGGCCTGGGTACCACGGGCGGCTTCAAGCTGATGATCGAAGACCGGGGCAACCTGGGCTACGACGAACTGTTCAAGGCGGTGCAGGCGGTGCAGGCCAAGGCCTGGCAGGAGCCGCGGCTGCAGGGCGTGTTCTCCGGCTACCAGATCAACGTGCCGCAACTGTTCGCCGATGTCGATCGCGTGAAGGCGAAACAGCTGGGCGTGCCGCTGCAGACCATCTACCAGACCTTGCAGATCAACCTGGGTTCGCTGTACGTGAACGACTTCAACCAGTTCGGCCGCACCTACCAGGTGCGCGTGCAGGCCGATGCGCAGTTCCGCTCGCAGCCCGAGCAGATCGCGCAGCTGAAGGTGAAGAACGACAAGGGCGAGATGATTCCGCTGTCGTCGCTGATGCGCGTGAAGGATACGTATGGCCCGGACCGCGTGCAGCGCTACAACAACTACGTGGCGGCGGACCTGAACGGCGGCCCGGCACCCGGCATTTCGTCCGGCCAGGCGCAGGCGATCATGGACCAGATCCTGCGCGACACGCTGCCGAAAGGGATCACGTATGAGTGGACCGACCTGACCTACCAGGACATCCTGGCCGGCAACACGATGATCTTCGTGTTCCCGCTGTGCGTGCTGCTGGTGTTCCTGGTGCTGGCCGCGCAGTACGAAAGCTGGACCCTGCCGCTGGCGGTGATCCTGATCGTGCCGATGTCGATCCTGTGCGCGCTGATCGGCGTGAAGCTGACCGGTGGCGACAACAATATCTTTACCCAGATCGCACTGTTCGTGCTGGTCGGGCTGGCGTCGAAGAACGCGATCCTGATCGTCGAATTTGCCCGCGAACTGGAAGATCACGGGCGCAGCGTCGTCGACGCCGCACTGGAGGCTTGCCGCCTGCGTCTGCGCCCCATTTTGATGACGTCGATCGCATTCATCATGGGCGTGCTGCCGCTGGTGTTCTCCAGTGGCGCGGGTGCCGAGATGCGCCATGCGATGGGTGTCGCCGTGTTTGCCGGCATGCTGGGCGTGACGTTCTTCGGCCTGTTCCTGACGCCGGTGTTCTACGTCCTGCTGCGCACGCTGGCCAAGCGCATGGAACAGAAAAAGCAGCCGGTGCACGAAGAAGTGTCGCTGGTGAAAATGGAAGGAACCCACGGATGAACAAGCTGATTGCAAGGGGTGTAGCACCCCTGGTTGCCGCGCTGGTATTGACCGCCTGTGCCGCGCCCGAATTCAAACAACCCGCGGTCGAGGTGCCGGCGGCCTTCAAGGAAAACCAGTCGGCCGCGCAGTCTGCCGATCCGGTGAAGGTTGCCGCCGACGGCACGCGCTGGAAGGAAGCGCAGCCCGCCGAGCAGCAGCCGCGCGGCGAATGGTGGCTGGCCTTCAACGACCCGGCCCTGAACGAGCTGATGGCCGAGGCGATCCGCAACAACGCCAACCTCACCGTCGCCGCCGCGCGGGTGAAGCAGGCACGCGCCATCGCCGGCATCGCCGAGGCGGACCGCATTCCGCAGATCGGCGTGGGCGTCGGCGCCAACCGCTCGCAGCAGGCCCCGCAGGAAGCGGGTCTGCCGCAAGGCACGCGCATGTCGCCGGTCACCAGCTACAACGCCCGGCTGACGGCCAGCTATGAAGTGGACCTGTTCGGCCGCGTGTCGTCGAACGTGGCGGCCGCCCGCAACGACGCGGCGACGGTGGAAGCGAATTACCGCTCCGTGCTGCTGTCGCTGCAGGCCGACGTGGCCCAGACCTGGTTCCGCCTGCGGGCCACGGACGCCGAACTGGCGACCGTGGCGCAGACGGTCCGGCTGCGCGAGGAAAACGTCAAGGTCAACCAGCGCCGCTTCGACCTGGGCGATATCGGCGAATTCGACCTGTCCCGTGCCAAGACTGAACTGGCGACGTCGCGTGCCGAGGCCATCGGCCTGCAACGGCAGCGCACGACCGCCGAGCATTCGCTGGCGGTGCTGCTGGGGAAACCGGCGGCTTCCTTTAACGCGAGCGAGAATCCGCTGGCCGAAGGCGGCGTGCTGCCGGCGATCCCGGGCGGCCTGCCATCGTCGCTGCTGGAACGCCGGCCCGACATCGCCGCCGCCCAGCGCGCGATGGAAGCCTCCAATGCCCGCATTGGCGTGGCCCGTTCGGCGATGTTCCCGGCGCTGACCATCAGCGCCGACGGCGGCGGCGTCGGCCCGGCGTTCTCCGACGTGTTCCGCTGGAGCAGCCGCTCCTGGCTGCTGGGCGCGCTGCTGTCGATGCCTGTCATCGACGGCGGTCGCAACCGGGCCAACATCACCCGTAGCGAAGCGGTGCTGGAGGAGTCCGTGGGCCAGTACCGGCAAACGGTGTTGACCGCGTTCGCCGAGGTCGAGGACAACCTGGCCGGACTGCGCATCCTGTCCGGCCAGACGGCGCAAATCGACGACGCGGTGGTCTCCGCCCGGCGTTCCGCCGACCTGGCGCAGAAGCTGTACGACGCCGGCCGGTCCAGCTACCTCGAACTGCTGGACGCGCAGCGCAACCTTGCCGCCGTCGAACGCACGGCCGTGCAACTGCGCGGCGACCGGGCCATCACCACCGTCGCGCTGATCCGCTCGCTCGGCGGCGGCTGGGACGCCCCTGTCAGCACCGCCCAGGCCAGCAACTGAACGTGCCATCGAGAAGCAACTGAGTAACCCCGCGTAGTCCCTTGCGGCGGCTCCCCCCGGAGCCGCCGTTTTTTTTTGCCGAGAATGTTTCCTGAAACCGGGGTCTGACCCCGGTTTTTGGAAATATTTCTCAAAAACGGGGACAGTTCCGAATTCCGGAAATATTTCTTCGCTATCATGCGGCCGTCGATATCCAGGGGAAGTTCGTGATTACCAGTGAATTGCTCAGCAGTATTCCAAATGTCGTCCATGGCTTCGGGACGGAGGCCCAGCTGGTGCCGCACGTGCTGCAGCCCGTGTGGGAAGCGCGGCCGCAGAAGACGCAGGTCCATGGCACGCGGGCCGTGCGGATCGAGGTGGAACGCCAGCGGGCAGGGGAGGCCGATGCTTTCCACACCCAGAAGCAGGGCATCCCGGTCTCCATCATCACCGCGGACTGTGTGCCACTGCTGCTGGCGCGGAGGGATGGCGGACACGTGGCGGCGGTGCACGCGGGGTGGCGCGGGCTGGTTGACGGCATCATCCCCGGCGTGCTGGCCGATCTGGGAGGCGGGACCGACTGGGTCGCGGCGATCGGGCCGACGATCTGCGCGGCGTGCTATGAAGTCAGCGAAGAGCTGGCGCAGCAGTTCGCGCGGCGCTTCGACGGCATTCCCGCGGCCGAGCTGTTGCCGCGCCCGCGCCACCTGAACCTGCGCGCCGTCGCGCACGAGCAGCTGCGCCAGGCAGGTGTGGCGGCGATCGACCATGTCGGCGGCTGCACGTGCTGTGCGCGCGATGCGGCGGGCAACAGGCTGTTTCGCAGCTACCGGCGCGGCGACCGGAATTCGCAGCAGCATGCCGGCTTGTACATCGCAAGTTGAATGACGCCGGCGGCGCCCGCGTTCGGCTCTCCCGGTCGTGCATGGCCCGGTCCGTGCTGGTGCGTTGTGTGGATGTTTCAGCGGCCGCCACGCTCTTGAAAAAAATCCATCGCCCATGCGAAGATCGACGCACGTGCACCGGCACAGGCATCGGTCACCGACGTGCCGGTCCGCACGGAAGCGAGGGATGCCCGTCAGGCGAACCAGCGTCTGCCCGGCATCCCGTCCCCTGTCGCCAACCTCGCACCGGCGGCATTCACCAGTTTGCCGGCGCGCCATCGCAAGGAGAACACATGACTCAGCATATGACTTTCGCCGCTCCCGGCAAACGAGCCTGGTGGATCATCGCCGGCGTGATGGGCGGGCTCGCCGGACTGGCCCTCGACTTGTCCGCCGCGGGCGGGCTGTCCGGTGAAGCCGCCAAATGGGGCGGCATCGGCGCGCTGTTTGGCGTGACCGTCGGCGTCACGTCGCTGCTGCGCAACGCGTTGCACGGCCAGTAGTCACCACGCCGCGGCACGGCGGCATTCCCCATCCTCCATGCGGTGGGATGAACGGTCCCTTCGACGGGGCCACCGCCGTGGCCATCGGCCCATTTGGTCCCTAGAATGGCGTGGTCCATCCAACCCGACCGGAAAACATGAAAAACACACTGATCGCCATCGCCTGCCTCGGCATGACAACCCTTGCCCATGGCGGCGACTGGGACGAGCCGCAAGCCCCGTTCACCCTTTACGGCAATACCCACTACGTCGGCCCGAAAGGCGTCGGCGCCGTGCTGGTGACGTCGCCCGCCGGCCATATCCTGATCGATGCGGGCACGACGAAGTCCCCGGACGCCATCGCCGCCAGCATTCGCCAGCTGGGTTTCAAGATCGAAGACGTCAAGTACATCCTGACGTCGCACGAGCACGGCGACCACGTGGGCGGCGCAGCCCGCTTGCAGGAAATGACGGGGGCCACCGTCATCGGCAGCGCCGCCAGCACGGCCGTGATGAAGACGGGCAAGCCCAATCGGGCCGACCCGCAGTTCGGCAGCCTGTCCGACATGACGCCCGTCGCGAACACCCGTGCGGTGCGGAATGGCGATACCGTCACCGTCGGTCCGCTGGCGATCACGGCACACTACACGCCGGGCCACACGCCGGGCGGCATGTCGTGGACGTGGCAATCGACGGAGAACGGCCGCACCGCGAACATGGTCTACGCGGACAGCCTGAACGCCTTCGGGCTGAACGGCTTCCGCTACGGCGGCGACGCGCACTGGCCGGACGCGCGCCGGCAGCTGGAAGGGTCGATCGCGAAGATCGCGGGCTTGAAGTGCGACGTGCTGGTCTCCGCCCACCCGGAATTCGCCGGACTATGGGAGCGCAAGGCGCAGGTGGCGCAGCGCGGCAACGCGGCGTTCATCGATACCGGCGCCTGCTGGCAGTATGCGGAACGGGCCCGCCAGCGCCTGGACAAGCAACTCGCGGAAGAACAGAAACGGTAACGGACTGCTGCGCAGGCTGTCCGTCTTTCCGGAAACGTTGCAGAAAAATCGGACGCTGTCACCGGTTGATGAATCGGAGCCTGTTATAAATTGGAGCCTGTCACCGGTTTTTCCGATGCCGCGCCAGCGAGCAGGGAAGGCGGACATCGCAGGCGGCCCGCGAGCGGAACGCACAACGAAAAAAGCCCGTGCGCGAGGCACGGGCAAGGGAGCCGTTGTAGTTTGTGTGGTCCGCTCGTGTTGCCGTTATATGCTCTGAGAGTAGCTACGGTTTACTGTTATTTGGTCTGCGGCGCGTGCGTCAGGTTGGCGTGCGCATCTTCCTTGGCTTCGGCCTTCTGCTTGGCGGTCTTTTCCTGTGCATTGGCCTTCTTCACCTTGGCATCGGCCTTGGCTTCAGCGACATCCTTGTTCGCCTCGGCCTTTTCCTTCGCGACCTTGGCATCGGCCTTGGCGACTTCCTTGGACTCCTTGGCCTCGGCCTTGGCGACATCCTTCTGCTCTTTCGCCACTTCCTTCGCATGCGCCGCTTCGGCGTGCGCGGCGGCGGCAGGCGCCGTGGCCGGCGCGGTGGACTGGGCGAATGCGGCGCCGGCGAACAGGGTAGCGATCAGGGTGGCGGCTGCTTTGGATACGAATGCATTTTTCACGATTGCGTTTTTCATGGCGAAGTCCTTGTCTGCTGGGTTGTCTTGCTCATCGGTGCAACACGCTTTGTCGGTGTCACTGGGCAGAAAACGCCACCCGCTTGCACGACGTTGACGGGCTTTACATCTGTTACAAATCCGGCCACTCCACGCAGTTTCCGCGCTGCTTCTGCGCGTCTTCTGTTATTTGACGTACCGATTGGCCGGCGGGCGCGGGCCTACAGTATCGCCATGACCGACGCCCTCAAACTCTACAAGGCCAAGCGCAACTTCTCGATCACGCCGGAACCCGCGGAAGGCGGCGAGGAAGGACAGGAAGCGCTGACGTTCGTGATCCAGAAGCACTGGGCCACGCGGCTGCACTACGATTTCCGCCTCGAACTCGACGGCACGATGAAGAGCTGGGCTGTGCCGAAAGGCCCCAGCTACGACAGCCACGACAAGCGCATGGCCGTGCACGTGGAAGACCATCCGATCTCGTACAACGATTTCGAAGGGGTGATCCCGGAGAAGCAGTACGGCGCGGGCAAGGTGATCATCTGGGACAAGGGCACCTGGCATCCCATCGGCGATCCCCGCAAGGGCTACCGCGACGGCAACCTGAAGTTCGAACTGCGCGGCCACAAGATGCATGGCCGCTGGGCGCTGGTGCGCATGCGGCGCTCCGGCGAAAAGCAGGAACCGTGGCTGCTCATCAAGGAAAACGACGAACACGTGCGGCCGGCCGGCGAATTCTCCGTCATCGATGAAATGCCCGACAGCGTGAAGGCGCTCGGCATGCCCACGGCGGAGCGCCTGACGCCGGAAGCGGAAGAAGCCGAGAGTACCGCCGAGGAGCACCAGGGCAAGCCTGCGCGCAAGCGCGCGGCCGGGGAGAAGGGAAAAGCGACGAAGACCGCAGCGACGAAGGCCGCAGCGAAAAAGGCGCCGGCCAAGACCAAGGCAAAGGCTGCCGCGAAGGCCGCCGATCCGCTGGCGACGGTGCAACTGCCGGCCACCCTGTCGCCCGAGCTGGCCACGCTGGTCGACGCCCCGCCCGCCGACCCGGAAAACTGGATCTTCGAACTGAAGTTCGACGGCTATCGGCTGCTGGCCCGCGTCGAGGGCAAGTCGATCGAACTGTGGACCCGCAACGGCAACAACTGGACGCACAAGCTGGAACCGCTGCGCGCCACGCTGGAAAAAATGCGGCTGCCCGATGGCTGGTACGACGGCGAGATCGTGGTGCACGATACCAATGGCCGGCCGAATTTCGGCCTGCTGCAGCAGGCCTTCGATGGCGAGAAGACCAGGAACATCGTGTACTTCATCTTCGATGCGCCCTACCTGGATGGCCACGACCTGCGCGACGTGCCGCTGGCCCAGCGCCGCGAGCTGCTGCAGACGGTGCTCGGCGATGCCCAGGGCCAGGTGCGCTTCTCCGCCGAACTGGCCGCGCCGCCCGAGGAAATCGTCGCCGCGGCATGCCGGATGGGCCTGGAGGGCATCATCGGCAAGCGGCGCGACGCGCTGTACACGTCGCGCCGCTCGGGCGACTGGATCAAGCTGAAGTGCGCGCAGCGGCAGGAATTCGTGATCGGCGGCTATACCGATCCGAAAGGCTCGCGGGTGGGCATCGGCTCGCTGCTGCTGGGCTACTACGACGACGCCGGCAAGCTGCACTATGCCGGCAATGTCGGCGCCGGCTTCAACGACACCTCGCTGCGCGACATCATCGCCAAACTGAAGAAGGTGGCCAGCGATACCAATCCCTTCGCGCCCACCAAGGCGATCGAAAAGCGGGCGCACTGGGTGAAGCCCACCCTGGTGGCCGAAGTGACGTTCGGCGAATGGACCGGCAGCGGCTCGATTCGCCATTCCGTATTCCATGGCCTGCGCACGGACAAGAAGGCGGCGAGCATTCGTCGCGAGCAGGCCGTCCACGTGGAGGATGTGATGCAAACCCAAGCAGAGAGCAAGAGCGCCGGAAGGAAAACCAGTGCAAAGTCCGGTGCCAGGACCAAGGCCGATCCGGTAAGCGAATCGGACGTGGACAGCAAGCTGCCCGCCACGTTGAAGGTGACCAACGCCGACCGGCTGATCGACCCGGTCAGCGGCATGACCAAGATCGGCCTGGTGCGCTACTACGCGCTGGTCTCGGAACTGATGCTGGAACACCTGAAGGGCCGCCCGCTGGCGCTGGTGCGCGCCCCGGCCGGCGTCGGCGGCGAGCTGTTCTTCCAGAAGCATTCCGAGGTCGGCAAGCTGCCCGGCGTGAAGCAGTTGCCGCAGGAGCTGGACCCGGATCATCCGACGATGCTCGAAGTGCCCAACGTGCAGGGCCTGCTGTCGTGCGCGCAGTGGAACGTGGTCGAGTTCCACACCCAGAACGCGTTCGCGAAAACCTATGAAAAACCGAACCGCATGGTGTTCGACCTCGACCCCGGCCAGGGCGTGTCGTGGCAGCAGATCCAGGAAGCGGCGCAGCTGATGCGCGCCTTCCTCGAGCAGCTGGGCTTGCCGGCCTTCCTGAAGACCAGCGGCGGCAAGGGCCTGCACGTGGTCGTGCCGCTGAAGCCCCAGCACGGCTGGGATGCGGTGAAGGGCTTTTCCAGCTTCATCGTCGAGCACATGTCGCGCACGCTGCCGGACCGTTTCGCCTTCAAGAGCGGGCCGAAGAACCGGGTCGGCAAGATCTTCATCGATTACCTGCGCAACGGCCGCGGCGCCACCACGGCCGCCGCATGGTCGGCCCGCGCGCGGCCCGGCATGGGCATCTCGGTGCCCGTCGCCTGGAGCGAGCTGGATCACCTGAAAAGTGGCGACCAGTGGACCGTGGCCACCGTCCACACCCGCCTCGACCACGGCAACGAGCCGTGGGCCGACTACGCGAAGAGTGCCGTCACGCTGACCAAGGCCATGAAGCAGATGGGCTACAAGCCCGCCTGATCCGGTGCCGGCAGCAGGGCGTTGACGGTGCCGTAGGCCTCCGCTTCGTCCACCAGTGCCTGCGAGCCGCCGTGCGTGCCGAACTCCCGCGCCAGGCGCGCGGCGTGCGCCCACATCGCCTGCGGCAGCCACGAGCCGGTGCTGACGCGCCGCACGCCCAGCGCCGCCAGTTGCGCCACCGGCGGCAGGCCGGGCCAGGCGATCACGTTCAGCAGCAGATCGGTGCCCGCGGCCAGCGCGGCGATCTCCGCCGGGTCGGTCACGGCCAGCGGGAACAGCCCGTCCGCGCCGGCTTCGCGGTACAGGCGGGCCCGCTGCAGCGTCTCGCCGACCCGCGCGCCGGCAGGGGCCAGCTGCCGCGCGAACACGTCGCAGCGGATGTTGATGTACAGGTCCACGCCGGCGCCCAGCGCGGCGGCGCGCGCCGCGGCGATTTTCCGGCACAGCAGCGCCGGCGGCGCCGAACCATCCTGCAGGTTGATGCCCACCGCGCCCGCATCGACGAAGCGCGCCACCGCGGCGCCCACCGCCGCCGGGTCATCCGAATAGCCGCTCTCGATGTCGACGCTGAGGGGCACATCGATCACGCGGCGGATGCGGCGTACGCAGGCCACGTGCTCGTCGAGCGGCAGCAGGTCGCCATCCCGGTAGCCCAGCGACCACGCCACGCCGGCGCTGGTGGTCGCGATGGCCGCCGCGCCCTGGCTGGCGACCAGCCGCGCACTGCCCGCATCCCACGCGTTGGTGAGAACCAGCGGCCGGGGCTGGCGGTGCAGCGCCCGGAAGCGGGCATCCATCGGCAGCGCGGCGATCTCCGGATCTCCCATCGGCGGCGCATCCATCTTCAGCGTATCCATCGACTCTCCTTGGCAAAAAGCCTATTTTATGGATGGCGCCGCGCAGCGATAATAGCGGGGAATCACATAAATTCATTCCTGGGGAGACGTAATGCAACGGGTGCCCTTCAACCTGGTGGAAGCCTTCGGCGCGGTGGTGGAGCAGGGCGGCTTCGCGCGCGCGGCCACGGTACTGAACATGACGCCATCGTCCGTCAGCCGGCTGGTCAAGGCGCTGGAAGGGCAGCTTGGGGTGCGCCTGCTGAACCGCACCACGCGCGCCATGTCGCTGACCGAGGCGGGGCAGCGCTTCCATGCCGACAGCGCCGCCGCCCTGGCGCAGCTGCACGGGGCCTGCGAGCGCGCGGCGCAGCAGGCGGCCGAGCCGCAAGGCACGCTGCGCGTGAGCGCTCCGGTGGCCTTCGGGCGCAGCCACGTGGTGCCGCACCTGGCGGCGTTCATGGGCCGCTTCCCGCAGGTGCGCCTGGACTTGCTGATCACCGACCGGCTGGTCGATATCGTGGCCGAGCGCGTCCACGTGGCGATCCGCATCGGCCGGCTGGACGATTCCACGCTGGTGGCCCGCAAGCTGCTGCCGAACCGGCGCATCCTGGCCGCGTCGCCGGACTACCTGGCGCGGCACGGCATGCCGGCCGGCGTGGCGGAACTGGAAGCGCACGAATGCCTCGTGTCGACCGTCAATCACGACGGCGAAGTGTGGAAGCTGCACGGCGCCGGCGGCGAACGGGCAGTACGTCCGCGCGGGCGCGTGCGCTCGGACAACGGCGATGCGGTGCACCGGCTGGCCGTCGATGGCATGGGCATCTGCTTCCGCTCCGCCGTCAGCCTGGAAGAAGACCTTCGCGCCGGCCGCCTCGTGCAGGTGCTGCCCGGATGGACCGGCAAGGAAAGCGGCGTGTACGCGATGGCGCCGTCGCGGCCGATGAGCCCCGCCGCGCGGGCGCTGACGGATTTCCTGGTCGAGCGATGGGTGGCACGCGGGGGCGCGGGCTAGATGAGGCCCAGCGCCAGCGCTTTCAGCATCGCGGCCGGGCGCGTTGCACAGCCCAGCGTGCCGTAGATAGTGTCGAGATGCGTGCGCACGGCGCCGGTGCTGATGCGCAGCGCGCGCGCGACGTTCGCGAGGCTGTCACCGGTGCCGATCCGCCGCAGCACATCCGCTTCCCGTTCGGACAGGGGGCCGGCGCGCCCCGTGGCGGGCAGCCTGGCCGCGGCGGCGATCACCGCTTCGACCGCGCGCCTGTCGAAGCGTCCGGCCTGTGCCGCCAGCAGCGCGGTGGCGGCGGCCGGTTCGTACGGCGCGCGCCAGGGCCGCGGCGAGCGCAAGGCTGTCCACGCGGCCGCGGCGGCCAGCAGCCGGTGCGCGGGCGTGAGCGCCTGCGCCGTCAGGCCGCGGAAATAGCCGCTGCCATCGAGGCGCTCATAGGCATGGGCGGCCAGGTGCGCTTCATCGGCAAGCGCCGGAACCCGGTCGGCCAAGCGCACGGTCCAGTAGGGCACGTGGCGCACCTGTTCCCGTTCGGCCTTGCGCAGCAGGCCGGGGCGGTTCCACACCATGCAGGGAACCGCCGCGCGGCCGGCGCCATGGAGCAGCGCGGCGCGTTCCAGGCAGCGCTGCACCGCCGCGGGCAGGCCGGATAGCGCCGCTGCGTCGCGCGCGACGGCGGCCACGCGGCGAGCATGGCCCGCCAGCCACGGCAGCTTCAGTTCCAGCACGTCCGCCACCAGCGCCAATGGCACGTCGCCGCCCGGCACCGCCAGTAGCGCCGCGTCATCGACCGTGTCGAGCCAGTCGCGCGCATGCGGCACCATGTTCTTTACCAGATGCGCCGGATACTTGCGTCCGGCCAGGCGGCCGATCACCCGCAGGGCCGCGGGGAGTCCATGCGCGCGTGTCAGTACATCGAGATCGCCGGCCAGCGCCGCGTGGAACACGGCCGCCGGGACCGCGTCGCCGTGCAGCCGTGCCGGCAGGCCGTTGCCGTTGGCGTGTTCGAACAGGTGCCGCAGCGCTTCCTCGACGGCGAAGGGCAAGCCCAGCCTGCGGGCGATGTCGCCGGCCACCTCGCAGTGCACGCGTGCCAGCGGCAGCGCATTGGCGAACGTCAGCCGGTGGCCGGCCGGCAGCATGCGGGCCAGCATCGCGCCGCGGCCGGCCACGTCATCGCCCAGCAGCGCGGCGAAGCCGGGGGCGGTGGCGGTGCTGCCGGACCAGCGCAGCAGCGCCACCAGCCGTGCCGTCACGATGGCGTCCGGCGCCGCGCCGTCCGCTTCGGCTACGTGTCCGGCCAGCTGCGCCACGCGCACCGAATGACCGGGCGGCTGGCCCATCGCCAGGTCGCCGATCGTGGCCAGCGCCGCCACCGCATCGGCCGCGGTCACCATGTCATGTTGCGTCATGGCCGGTACTGTAGCGGCGCCGGGCAAGGCCGGCAAGGGCGGCTGGAACGGCCGCCTTGCTTACATGCCCGGCGGCGGGTTGACCGGGATCGGGCTGCGCAGCGACAGGTTGATCACGTTCCAGCCGCGGATCACGGCGACCGCGTAACCCAGTTCGGCGACCTGCGTTTCATTGAAATGCTCGCGCAGCTCTCCGTAGGCGGCATCGGTGTCATCGCGGTGGGGCAGGGCGTTCAGCGCGTCCGCCCAGCGCAGCGCCGCCCGTTCGCGGGCATCGAAGAACGGCGATTCGCGCCACGCCGCCACCGTGTTCAGGTGGCGCGGATCGGCGCCCTGGCGCACCAGGTCGCGCCAGTGCATGTCGACGCAGACGCCGCAGCCGTTGACCTGCGAGACGCGCAGGTTGACCAGTTCGACGATGCGCTCGCCCAGCGAGCTGCCCTTGGCGGCCTGGGACAGCGCGATCATCGCCTGCAAGCCTTGCGGGGCGAGGGAGTAGAGGGGGATTCGTGCCTTGGACATGATGGTTTCCTTGGTGGTGGCGGCGCACCGTGCGCCGCGTTCCCTCCTTAGACGGGACGCCGCGCGCAGTTGTGACAGCGTGCCCGGGAATTCCCTGCTGCCCGAGTTGTTAACAAAAACTGTGGATAAGCTTGTTAATCACAGCCGGGATCGCTTCATAAGTGGCTGATTATATTGATCATTTGCCCGCCGCCTGCTTATCGTGCACTGTGGAAGCGTGGTGCCATTGCCACAGGGAAAGTGATTTCCTTGCCCGTCGCTGGTAATATTGCCGGCTAGCACTTTCACGGTGCAATCCTTCGGTCCCCACCCCCGCCCGAATCGCGCGACCCTGCCGTCGCAACTTTTCCCGACCGACCATGCCTGAAACGACCCCGACGCGATTCGCGCGGCCATGTGCCGCCTTGACCCTTGCCTTGTTGCCGCTGGCTGCGCAGGCCGACCGGCCGCTGGTCACCGACGACGCCGTGGTACTGTCGCCCGGCACCTGCCAGGTCGAGGCCTCGGCCAGCCGCGGCCCGGGCCAGCGCTGGCTGGCGCCGGGCTGCAGCGTGGCCGAGCACTGGGAAGCGGGGATCGGCGTGGGCAATGTGCGCAGCGGCGGCAAGTACCACCGCGCGATCGTGATCGGTGCCAAGGCCGTGTTACGCCCGTTGTCGGAGGAGGGCATCGGCGTCGGCGCCGCGGTGTCGGAACAGCGCATCGCCGGGCCGGAAGCGTCGCGGGACCAGGCGGTCAGCCTGATCGTCAGCGTGCCGCTGGCACAGTGGGCGCGCGCGCACGTGAACACCGGCGCGGTGCGGCATGGCATCTCGCACCAGCGCGCGGCCACGTGGGCGGCGGCGCTGGAAGCCACGCGCGGGCGCGGCGCGCTGACACTCGAGACGTTCGGGGAACGGGGCGCGAGCCGCGGCTGGCAGGCGGGCGGGCGCTGGACGCTCGTGAAGGATGTGCTGGATGCCGACGCTGGTTACGGCGAGCTGCACGATCTGGACGGCCGCCGCCGCTTCGCGACGGTCGGCCTGACGTACACGTTCCAGCGCTGAGCCGGCAAGCGGCCGTCACGCGGTGCGGGTCATGCCGCTTTCCGGCGCGGCGCCGCGCCGGACTTCGCCGCCGTTTTCTTCGGTGCCGCCGGCTTCGACGCGGCAGCCTTGGCGGCGCCGGACTTCACCGTCGCCGGTTTCGCGGCCGCGGACTTCGATGCCGTGCCCGAACGGGCGCCGGACGCGCGTGGTGCCGCCTTCTTGGCCGGCCTGGCGGGTGCCGCTTCCTCGTCGTCCTGCTCCTCGACAGTGTCGTCCTCGTGGTCGTCGGCCGCCGCGGCCTTGCCCTTGCCGGGCCGGTTGCCCAGCGATTGCTTGAGCAGCGCCACCAGGTCGATGACGTTGGTGGACGGTTTCACTTCGGTTTCCTTCGACGGCATGGTGATCGACTTGGTCTGGCCGGCCTTGACCTTCTTCTCGACCAGCGCCAGCACGTCTTCCTTGTACGTGTCGTGGTACTGGCTGGGGTCCCATTCCTCGCTCATGCCTTCCACCAGCGACAGGGCCATCTTGAGTTCCTTGTCCGAGATGCCCACCCCTTTCAGGCCCTTGGCGGGCAGGTCGAGGCCCTCGGTATCGCGGATCTCGTCGGCATAGCGCAGCGTGTTCATGATGATGCCGTCCTCGCTGGCGACCAATGCGCACAGGTGCTGCTTGGTGCGGATCACCACCGTGGCGATGCCGATGCGGCCGGCGCGGCGCAGGGTTTCGCGCAGCAGCGCATACACCTTGGCGCCGCCGCGGCCCGGCGCCAGGTAGTAGGGCGTTTCGTAGTACGTCAGCGGCACGTCCTCGGCGTTGACGAAGGCGAGGATGTCGATCGTCTGCGTGGCCTTCACGTTGGCGCGCTTCAGGTCTTCGTCGGACAGCACCACGTATTCGCCGGAGGTGTATTCATAGCCCTTGATGATGTTGTCCCACGCGACTTCCTTGTTGTTGCCCTTGTTGTAGCGCTTGAAGCCGATGGGCGAGAAGTCGCGCTTGTCGAGCATGGTCAGGTCCAGCTCGTTCTGCTTCACGGCCGAATACAAGTCGACCGGGATGTGGACCAGGCCGAAGCTGATGGCGCCTTTCCAGAGCGAGCGGGCCATGGCTGTGCTCCTAGCCGACGCTGCCGGTGACCGGCAGCACGATACCGCTGATGTAGCTGGCGGTTGCCGGCGACGCCAGGAACACATAGGCCGGCGACAGTTCCTCCGGCTGGGCGGGGCGTTTCATGTCCGTGCTGGCGCCGAATTCCTTGATCTTGTCCGGCGTCTGGTCGGCCGGGTTCAGCGGCGTCCACACGGGACCCGGCGCCACCGCGTTGACGCGGATGCCTTTCTCGATCAGGTTCGACGCCAGCGACATCGTGAACGCATGGATCGCGCCCTTGGTCGACGAATAGTCGAGCAGCTTGGAAGACCCGCGCAGGCCGACCACGGAACCGGTATTGATGATCGACGCGCCTTGCTTCAGGTGCGGCAGCGCCGCCTTGGCCATGTGGAAGTAGCCGTAGATGTTGGTCTTCATCGTCAGGTCGAAGCGCTCTTCGGTGATGTCCTCGAGCGAGTCGGCATGTTCCTGGAAGGCGGCGTTGTTGACGAGGATGTCGAGCTTGCCGAATGTCTTCACGGTTTCCTCCACCGCGCGGCGGCAGAAATCGAATTCGCGTACGTCGCCCGGGATCAGCAGCGCGCGCTTGCCTTCGGCCTCGATGTGGCGCTGCGTTTCCTCGGCATCCTGCTGCTCGTCGGGCAGGTAGACCAGCGCCACGTCCGCCCCTTCGCGTGCATACAGCACGGCCACCGCGCGGCCGATGCCCGAATCGCCGCCCGTCACGATCGCGCTCATGCCTTCCAGCTTGCCGCTGCCCTTGTAGCCGGGGGCCAGGAATTGCGGCTTCAGTTCCATCTCGGCTTCGATGCCCGGCTTGTCGAGGTGCTGGTCGGGCAGCGGGGTTTCCGGGAACTCGTGGGTACCCGCCTGCACCGCCTGTTCTTCCTTCTGTTCGCTGCCGCCCTGCGACTTCGCCGCATCCTTGCTGTCCTGCTGCTGCTGGATCTCGCGCTGCAGGTTGCCGACGTCCTGCGCCTTGTTTTCCGAATTGCTCATTTGACTGTTCTCCCAAGGTTCGAGCGAACAGTATTGGCGCCTCCGGTGCCGCCCTCAGTGCGGTTGCGCACAGATGCGGGCACCGGCATCCTAAGGCACGCCGATCGGTCTCCGTGTGCAAAACCGGTGACAGGCTCCGATTCGTAAGCATTACGCGACATATTGAAAGCGCATGCACTCACCCCAACAGCGAACGGCTGGGGTCAGGGAGGAGTGCTGGCATGCATGCCAGCACCGTTGCGCAGGCGCGAAGCATGTTTCGCGAAACCCCTGCTTCACCCCGGCGGGTCTGACCCCGGAATTTGCACTTGGGGTGGACTCAAAAACGGTGACAGTCACCATTTCTTTTGCAATGTTTCCCGGAAAATGGTGCCTGTCACCGGTTTCCTGCAACATTTCTGGAGCGGAACGGCCTGCTGCGGCGGCCCGTCGCGATGTTCAGGCAACCGGCACCTTGCGCGGCAGCAGCAATCCCGGCTGGCCGCCGGCGATGGCGCCAGCCGTTTGCGCGATCGTGTCGTAGGGAGCGCCGAGCTGGATGGCGCTGGCGGCGTCGAGGCGGGCCAGCTGGTCCGGCGACAGCGTCACGTCCAGCGCGCCCAGCGTGCCGTCGAGCTGCGCCGGCGTGCGCGGGCCGAGGATCGGGACCAGCGCCGTCGATGACGCGGCGTCCCGGTGCAGCAGCCAGGCGATGGCCACCTGGGCAGGCGGTGCATCGACTTCGGCGGCGACGGCCAGCACCGCGTCGAGCGTGGCGGTCGCGCGTTCCGAATCCTCGCGGTGGACCAGCCGCCCGCCGAAGCCTTGCAGCCTGCCTTCCTCGTTGTTGCGGTACTTGCCGGTCAACAGTCCGCCGCCGAGCGGCGACCACAGCGCGCCGCCCAGGCCCAGGCCCTCGATCATCGGCAGAAGTTCGCGGTCCGCGCCCCGTTCGGCGAGGCTGTATTCCATCTGGACGCCGACCAGCGGCGCCCAGCCGCGCAGTTCGGCGATGGCGTCCGCGCGGGCAATGCGCCAGGCGGGGAAGTTCGACAGCCCCGCGTACAGGATCTTGCCGGAACGGACCAGGTCGTCGAACGCGCGCAGCAGCTCGTCCATCGGCGTGTGGTCGTCGGCGAAGTGCGCCCAGTACAGGTCGATGCGGTCCGTCTTCAACCGTTTCAGGCTGGCCTCGACCGATTGCACCATCGCCTTGCGGCTGTTGCCGGTGCCGCTGATACCGCCCGGGCCCGACAGCGTGAACTTGGTGGCCAGTACGAAATGGTCGCGGTCGGCGGCGATGAAGTCGCCCGTCAGCACTTCCGACTGGCCGCCCTGGTAGCCGTCCGCCGTATCGATGAAGTTTCCGCCCGCTTCCACGTAGCGGTCGAACACGGCCCTGGCCTCTTCGCGCTCGCTGCCATACCCCCAGCCGGTACCGAAATTGCCGGTGCCCAGCGCCAGTGCGGAAACACGCAGGCCGCTGCGGCGGCCAAAGCTCTTGTAATGCATGGTGACTCTCCGGTTGGTTAAATGACGATCGTCATGTATGGGTTATATATTACGATCATCATGTATAATGTCAAGCAGATTGTTTGGGAGGCGGACATGAAAGTATCGAGGGAGCAGGCGGCGCAGAACCGGGAGCGCATCGTGGAGACGGCGGCCCGGGTGTTCCGCGAAAAAGGGTTCGACGGCATCGGCGTGGCGGACCTGATGAAGACCGCCGGCCTGACGCACGGCGGCTTCTACGGCCATTTCGCCTCGAAGGAGGCATTGCTCGGCGAAGCGGTGGGGCGGGCGCTGGGCGGGGCCGGCGACGGCTGGCAGGCGCGGATGGCGGCGCACCCGGACGATCCGCTGGGCGCGGTGGTGCGCTCTTATCTGTCGCCCGCGCACCGCGACAACCCCGGCGCCGGTTGCGCCATTTCAGCGCTGGGCGCCGACATCTCCCGGGCCGGGCCGGCCGTGCGCGATGCCGTGACCGAGCGCGCCCGCGCCCAGTTCGAACTGCTGGCGCGCGCCGCGCCGGGCGACACGGACGAGCAGCGCCGCCAGCATGCGATCGCCACCTATGCCGCGATGATCGGCGGCCTGGTGCTGGCACGGGCGGTGTCGGACGCCGCGTTGTCCGAGGAAATCCTGGCGGCGGTGGCCGGCACGCTGGCAGCGCCGCCGGCCTGAAGGTGGGCGGCGTGCCGGATTCGCCCCCGGTCCCATGGTGGACACCAGCTCTGCCATGATAGGCTTGCGCCTTTACACGATAAGACAGGTTTCCTCGCCATGCTGGACTGGCTCAGACATTACCGCCGCGCGGCGCTGCCCGGGGATATCGGCGCGGGGATCGTCGTGGCCATGATGCTGGTGCCGCAGGGGATGGCGTATGCGCTGGTGGCCGGCCTGCCGCCGGTGGCGGGGCTGTATGCGAGCATCCTGCCGCCGGTGGTCTATGCGCTGTTCGGCAGCAGCATGACGCAATCGGTGGGGCCGATGGCGATCGTGTCGCTGATGACGGGCGCCGCGATCGCACCGCTGGCGGGCGGGGCGCCCGGCCTGCATGCGGTGCTGGCGGCGCAGCTGGCGCTGGTGGCCGGCGCGGTCCTGCTGCTGTGCGGCCTGCTGCGGCTGGGCTTCCTCGCCAATTTCTTTTCGCGGCCGGTGATGAGCGGCTTCACGGTCGGCTCGTCGCTGGTGATCGCGTGGGGCCAGGTCAAGCCGCTGCTGGGCGGCCCGATGCAGCACCCGCACGTGCCGAGCACCATCCTCGGCGTGGCATCGCTGGTCCTCCTGCTGCTCGCGCGCAGCCACCTGGCCAGGATGCTCAAGCGCATCGGCGTTCCGTCCGGCGCGGCGGACGTGCTGTCGAAACTGGCGCCGATGGTGGTGGTGCTGGCTGCCACCGCCGCCGTGGCGGGCTACGGCGCCCATGGCATCCGCCTGACCGGGCCGGTGCCATCGGGCCTGCCGCAGCTCAACCTGGCCGTGTCGCCATCGCACTGGCGCGAGTTGCTGCAGCCGGGACTGCTGATCGGCTTCGTGGTTTTCCTGATGAGCATGAGCGCGGCGCAGACGCTGGCGTTGAAGCGCGGCGAGAAGCTCGTGTCGAACCGCGAGCTGGTGGGCCTCGGCGCTGCCAACGTGGCCGGCATGGTGTCCGGCGCGTTTCCCGTCACGGGCAGCCTGTCGCGCTCCGCCGTCAATTTCGCCGCCGGCGCCAACACGCCGCTGGCCAGCGTCATCTCGGCGGTCCTGCTGGCCACCGCGCTGATGCTGCCCACCGGCTGGCTGGCGCTGCTGCCGTTGCCCACCCTGGCGGCCACCATCATCGTGGCCGTGCTCGGCCTGCTCGAACTCGATACCCTGAAGACCGCCTGGCACTACGACCGCGGCGATGCGCTGGCCTGGCTGGTCACCTGCGTGGGCGTGCTGGCGCTGGGCGTGGAGGCGGGCGTCATCGTCGGCGTGGTCCTGTCGATGGGTACGCTGATCTGGCGCGCCAGCCGGCCCCACATCGCCGTGCTGGGGCGCATTCCCGGCACCGAGCATTTCCGCAATGTCGACCGCTACGCCGCGACCCGTTCCGAATCGGTGCTGATCCTGCGCATCGATGCCAACCTGTTTTTCGGCAACGTGGAAGCCGTCAACGAACGGATCGAGGACGAATTGCGCGCCCATCCCGCTACCCGCCACCTGGTGCTGACGATGCTGGCGGTCAGCTCGATCGATACCACGGCACTGTTCGCGCTGGCCGAACTCAATGCCAGCCTGAAGGCGCGCGGCATCGGCCTGCACCTGGCCGAAGTGAAGGGCCCCGTGATGGACCGCCTGCGCGCCAGCACGCTGCTCGACGACCTGAACGGCAAGCTGTTCCTCAGCACGGCCATGGCCAGCGACCACCTGAATGCAACCGACAAGGACCACCCATGATGAAGCCCGGCGCGGCGCTTGCCGCCTGCCTGTTTGCCACGCCCGTGACTTTCGCACAAGCGATCGCCGCGCCAGCGACTGCCGCACGATCGACCGCCCCCGCAACGGCCGATGCCGATGCCCGCCTGCGCGCCATCTATACCGATGAATGGCAATGGCGCCTGCAGCAGCGGCTGGAAAACGAGGAAGACGACACGAGCGGGATCCGTGCCGACCTGCCGAAGGTGGACGCGGCCACGCAGCGGATGCGCCGGTCGCACTGGGAGGGCGTACTGAAACGGCTCGATGGCGTGGCCGAAGCCAGCCTGTCCGAGGCCGAGCGCGTCAACCATGCCGTGTACCGCGCGCAGGTCGCGGCGCTGGTGGCGAACGTGCGTTTCCGCGAATATGAAAAACCGCTGAACGCGGATTCCTCGTTCTGGTTCAACATGACGTACGAGGCGCGCAAGCCCTTCCGCACGAAGCAGGACTACGTCAACTACGTGGCCCAGCTGAACGACGTGCCGCGCTACTTCCGCGAACAGGTCGCCAACATGCGTGCCGGCCTGGCGCGCGGCTTCACGCCGCCGAAGGTCACGCTGGCCGGGCGCGACGCCACCATCGCGGCCATCGTTCAGGCGCAGCCGGCCGACACGCCGTTCTACCTGCCGTTCAAGGACATGCCGGCCACGATCCCGGCGGCCGAGCAGGCCAGCCTGCGTGCCGCGGCCGTGGAAGCCATCACGGAGCGGGTCATCCCGGCCCATGTCGAGCTGCTGGCCTTCATGCGCGCCGAGTACCTGCCGCGCGCCACGGAAACGCTGGCCGCCGAGCGCCTGCCGGACGGCAAGGCGTATTACCAGTCGAAGATCGTCGAATACACCACCACGCAGCTGTCCGCCGACGAGATCCACCGCATCGGCCTGGCCGAGATGGCGAAGATCCGCGCCGAGATGGCCGAGGTGATGAAACAGGTGAATTTCACCGGCGACCTGCCGGCCTTCCTGCAATTCCTGCGCACCGATCCGCGCTTCTATGCGAAGACGCCGGAAGAACTGCTGATGCGCGCCGCCTGGATCGCCAAGAAATTCGACGGCAAGGCCGAGCGCTACTTCGGCCGCCTGCCGCGCAGCCGCTTCGCCATCATCCCCGTGCCGCCGGACCAGGCACCGTATTACACCTCCGGCCGCGGCGGTCCGGGCGTGTACCTCGTCAACACCTACGACCTGCCGTCGCGCGCGCTGTACAGCCTGCCGGCGCTGACCCTGCACGAATCGGCGCCCGGCCACGCGTTCCAGATGCCGGTGGCGATGGAGCAGGCGGGCCGGCCGCCGTTCCGCAACGCGTATATCTCGGCCTACGGCGAGGGCTGGGCGCTGTACTCGGAGCGGCTCGGCACCGAAATGGGCATCTATGAAACGCCGTACGAAGTGTTCGGCATGCTGAGCTACCAGGCCTGGCGCGCGTCGCGGCTGGTCGTCGATACCGGCATCCATGCGAAAGGCTGGAGCCGCGACCAGGCGCTGCGCTACCTGATGGACAATACCGCGCTGTCCCGGCACGAGGTCGCCACCGAAGTGGACCGCTATATTTCCTGGCCGGGCCAGGCGCTGTCGTATTACCTGGGGCAGATGGCGATCATCGAGGCGCGGCGCAAGGCCGAGGCGGCGCTGGGCGAACGGTTCGACATTCGCGCCTTCCACGACACCGTGCTGGAACTGGGCTCGGTGCCGCTGCCCGTGCTGAAGGACAGGATCGACCGGTTCATCCGGGAGGGCGGCAAGGGGCCGTACGGGTGAGGGCGGCGCGGCGGGCGGCGGGTATGGTCAGCACATACCCGGGGCGCCTTGCCAGAAAGCGCCGGGCCATGGAAAGTGAACGGCTGCACCAACACGTTGCATGAATGCTTCGTTAATGAATCTTCGTGCGCAACATTGCCGGATTATCGTCATAATGGTGCAGAATTCTCAACAGCATCTTTCTCAACTTCACTGGAATCCCCGCCATGCCGCTCTACCAGATCTGGTACAACGACGCCGACCAACCGCTGGTCGTGAACACGCCTTACCGCCTGCGCGATATTGAAATCGCCGGTGAAATCATCCGCAACGAACACCGGCAGAACCGCCAGAGCGCCGACCCGGCCGGCCTGACCGTGCGCGAACTGCTGCGCGTGAACGGCTTGCGCAACGTGCGCTACACGCTGGATGAAAGCGAACCGGTCGAGCTGCGGTGACAATTGCCGTGTAAATCGCACCACGGCGGTGCGCTTGCTCTGCCGTGGTGCATCGCGGGGCTGCCAGGCCCTGGAAATGCTGGCACGCAACTTGCTGTTAGTGCAGGGTCATCGTTGAACAACGCCTCATGCCCGACTGTACGGAACGCCTGCCTCTCCCGCCTCACCACGCCCACCCTGCGGCGTGGCAGGCCCGGCTCACGCTGGGCTTTACCCGAGATAGCGATACCACCCGCCTGACCCGCCGCGAGCACAGCGGCCCTCTGCGCGTGCAGAAGCCCCTGTACCCAGAACATCCGTCGGTCTGCCATGCCATCGTCGTGCACCCACCCGGCGGCGTGGTCGGCGGCGACGAGCTGTCGGTCACCGCCCACCTGAAGCAGGACACGCACGCCTTGCTGACATCGCCCGGTGCCGCCAAGTGGTACCGCGCCAATGGCCGCGTCTCGCGCCAGCGCATCGACCTGGCGGTGGATGGCGGCGCTTCGCTGGAATGGCTGCCGCAGGAAACCATCTTCTTCAACGATGCCCATGTCGAGCTCGACCACCACGTGGCGCTGGCCGCGGACGCCAGCTATATCGGCTGCGAGATCCTGTGCCTGGGCCGCCGCGCATCCGGCGAATCGTTCGGCCAGGGGCGCGTGGCCCAGCGGACGTCGGTGCGCCGCGGCGGACGGCTGCTGTGGTGGGAACAAGGCGCGCTGACGCCCGGCACGCTGGCCAGCCCGCTGGGCCTGCAGGGCCACACGGTATCGGCCATGCTGCTGGCGGTGGGCAAGCCGGTCACGGCCGATACCGTGGCCGCGCTGCGCGCGCTGGCCGATCACCCGTGCTGGGGCGTCACCCAGATGAAACATGTGCTGTGCGTGCGCTGGCTGGGCCACGACAGCGAAGCCGCGCGGGAACTGATGCTGGCCGCCTGGCGCATCGTGCGCCCCGCGGTCCTCGGCCGCGCCGCCATCGACCTGCGCAGCTGGCGCACCTGACCGGCGCACTGACAAGGATACCCATGGACCTGACACCCCGCGAAAAAGACAAGCTGCTCATTTTTACCGCCGGCCTGCTGGCCGAACGCCGCCTGGCACGCGGCCTGAAACTCAATTACCCCGAAGCGGTGGCGCTGATCACGGCAGCCATCATGGAAGGCGCGCGCGACGGCAAAACCGTCGCGCAGCTGATGTCCGAGGGCACACAGATACTGACCCGCGACCAGGTGATGGAGGGCATCCCCGAGATGATCCCCGACATCCAGGTCGAAGCGACTTTCCCGGACGGCAGCAAGCTGGTGACCGTCCACAACCCGATACCGTGAGGTGAAACATGATCCCGGGCGAATACCAATTGCAGGACGGCGAGCTGCCGATCAACGATGGCCGCGAGACGGTGACCATCGTCGTGTCCAACGTGGGCGACCGCCCGATCCAGGTCGGTTCCCATTTCCACTTCTTCGAAGCGAACAATGCGCTGTCGTTCGAGCGCTGGAAGGCGTATGGCAAGCGGCTCAATATCGCCGCGGGCACGGCGGTGCGCTTCGAGCCGGGCCAGCAGCGCACCGTGGAACTGGTGGCGGTGGAGGGCAACCGCGAGATCTACGGCTTCGCCGGCCAGGTGATGGGCAAGCTGAAGGACAAGCCGGACGGCGAGCCTGACCCGACATAACAATTAAAGGAGATCCGATGGCGACTCGCACTGCAACCATTTCCCGCCGCGCCTACGCGGAGATGTACGGGCCCACCACGGGCGACCGCATCCGCCTCGCGGACACGGAACTGTTCATCGAGATCGAGAAGGATTACGCCATCTATGGCGAAGAAGTGAAGTTCGGCGGCGGCAAGGTGATCCGCGACGGCATGGGCCAGTCGCAGCGCGTGCATGCCGACGTGATGGATACCGTGATCACGAACGCCGTGATCGTCGACCACTGGGGCATCGTGAAAGCCGATATCGGCCTGAAGGATGGCCGCATCGCCGGCATCGGCAAGGCCGGCAACCCGGATATCCAGCCGGGCGTGACGATCGCCATCGGCGGCGCCACCGAGATCATCGCCGGCGAAGGCATGATCGTCACGGCCGGCGGCATCGACAGCCATATCCACTTCATCTGCCCGCAGCAGATCGAGGAAGCGCTGATGAGCGGCGTGACGACCATGCTGGGCGGCGGCACCGGCCCGGCCGTCGGCACCGCGGCCACCACGTGCACGCCGGGTCCCTGGCACATCCACTCGATGCTGCAGGCGGCCGATGCATTCCCGATGAACCTGGGCTTCCTGGGCAAGGGCAACGTGTCGCTGCCGCGGCCCCTGGAAGAGCAGGTGGAAGCGGGCGCCATCGGCATGAAGCTGCACGAGGACTGGGGCAGCACGCCGGCGGCGATCGACAATTGCCTGTCGGTGGCGGAGCGCATGGACGTGCAGGTGGCGCTGCACAGCGACACGCTGAACGAGGGCGGCTTCCTGGAACACACGCTGGCCGCGTTCAAGGACCGCACCATCCACACCTTCCACACGGAAGGCGCGGGCGGCGGCCATGCGCCGGACATCATCGCCGCCGTCGGCGAATCGAACGTGCTGCCGTCGTCGACCAATCCGACCCGGCCGTTCACCGTCAACACGCTGGACGAACACCTGGACATGCTGATGGTATGCCACCACCTCGACCCGGCCATCGCCGAAGACGTGGCGTTCGCCGAGTCGCGCATTCGCCGCGAGACCATCGCCGCCGAGGATATCCTGCACGACATCGGCGCGATCTCGATGATGTCGTCCGATTCGCAGGCCATGGGGCGGGTCGGCGAAGTGGTGCTGCGCACCTGGCAGACCGCGCACAAGATGAAGGTGCAGCGCGGTTCGCTGCCGGAGGATTCGTCCCGCAACGACAACTTCCGGGTCAAGCGCTACATCGCCAAGTACACGATCAACCCGGCCATCACGCATGGCGTGTCGCACGTGGTGGGTTCGCTGGAAGTGGGCAAGATCGCCGACATCGTGCTGTGGAAGCCGGCGTTCTTCGGCGTGAAACCGTCGATGATCCTGAAGGGCGGCATGATCGCGGCGGCCCAGATGGGCGATCCGAACGCCTCGATCCCCACGCCGCAGCCGGTGCACTACCGGATGATGTTCGGCGCCTTCGGCGGCGGCCTGAAGAAGTCGTTCACCTTTGTCTCGCAGGCGGCCTACGATGCCGGCATCGGCGCGCGGCTGCAGTTGAACAAGCCGCTCATCGCCGTGAAGAACACGCGGAACATCCGCAAGCGCGACATGATCCACAACGGCGCCACGCCGGTGATGGAAGTCGATCCCGAAACCTATGAAGTGCGCGCCGACGGGCGGCTGCTGGTATGCGAACCGGCGGACATCCTGCCGATGGCGCAGCGCTATTTCCTTTTTTAATCGAAGCCGATCCCATGCTGACACTGCATACGAAACTGAGCCACGCCGGGCGCATCGACGCAACGCTCGTGCTGCCATACGAACTGCGTGAAAAATGCCGGCTGCGCGCCGCGCTGGACAGCGGCGAGGAAGTCGCCATCTTCACCGTGCGCGGCACCGTGCTGCGCGACGGCGACCTGCTGACGGGCGAGGACGGCCGCGTGGTGCGCGTGGTCGCGGCACCGGAAGCGACCTACCGCGTCACGGCGCCCGACGCGCTGGCGCTGCTGCGCTGCGCTTTCCACCTGGGCAACCGCCATACGCAGGCGCAGGTCGCCGACGGGTTCCTGCGCATCCGCGCGGATGCGGTGCTGAAGGACATGCTGCATGGCCTGGGCGCGACGGTGATCGAAGAGCAGGCGCCGTTCGAGCCGGAGTCGGGAGCCTACGGTGGGGGCCATCACCACCACGACCACGGCCAGGGCCCGCTGGCGCCGATTCCGCTGCGCCAGAAGATCCATCGGCCGGGCGACCCGAAGGAGGCCGCGTCATGATCGCCGCCGCCCAGCTGCTGCACCTGCTGCAGTTCGCCAGCCCGCAATTGCCGATCGGCGCCTACAGCTATTCGCAAGGCCTGGAAGCGGCGCTGGAGCAGGGCCTCGTCAAGGATGCCGCCAGCGCGCACGGCTGGATCGCGCGCCAGCTGCACGAAGTGGTGGCGCGCTGGGAAGCGCCGATGTGCTGGCGCCTCATGCAGGCGTTCACCCAGCGCGATGCGCAGCGCGTGGCCGAGCTGACGGAACGGGCCATCGCCTCGCGCGACACGGCGGAGTTCCGTGCCGAGACCGTGCAGATGGGGTACTCGCTGGCGCGGCTGATCGAGGAGCTGGGCATCGCCGACGAAGGCGCGCTGGCCATGCTGAAGGAGGGCGGCGAAGTGCCGCTGGTGTCGGCCTACGCCTGCGCCGTGGCGGCGCTGGGCATTCCCCATGAAGAGGCGCTGCTGGCGCTGCTGTTCTCGTGGGTCGAGAACCAGGTGCTGGTGTGCGTGAAATCGGTGCCGCTGGGGCAGGTGGCGGGGCAGCGGCTGCTGCTGTCGCTGCGCCCGGAAATCGAGGCGGCGGCGCTGTGCGCGCAATCGCTGGCCGAGCATGAATTGTGTAACTGGACACCGGGGCTGTCGCTGCTGTCGATGCGGCACGAGGTGCAGTACAGCCGGGTTTATCGTTCCTGATAGCCGGTCATGAATACATTAGGAGAAGAAATGGTGGTTCAATCCAACCCGCTGCGCGTGGGCATCGGCGGGCCGGTCGGCTCGGGCAAGACCGCGCTGTGCGAAATGCTGTGCAAGGGCATGCGCGACTCGGTCGACATGGCCGTCATCACGAACGATATCTACACCCGTGAAGACATGGAAATCCTGCTGCGCGCCGAGGCATTGCCGGCGGAGCGGCTGATGGGCGTGGAAACGGGCGGCTGTCCGCATACCGCGATCCGCGAGGATGCGTCGATCAACCTGGAAGCGATCGCGCGGATGCAGGCCGACTTCCCGGACCTCGAACTGATCCTCGTCGAATCGGGCGGCGACAACCTGGCCGCCACGTTCAGCCCGGAGCTGTCCGACCTGACGATCTACGTGATCGACGTGGCCGGCGGTGAAAAGATCCCGCGCAAGGGCGGCCCGGGCATCACGCGCTCGGACCTGCTGATCATCAACAAGACCGACCTGGCGCCGCACGTGGGCGCCAACCTGGATGTGATGGCGGCCGACGCGAAACGCATGCGCGGCAACCGCCCGTTCGTGTTCACCAACCTGCGCAGCGGGGACGGGGTGGAAAAAGTCATCGCATTCATCCGCGAGCAGGGCCTGCTGGGACAGGCACCGGCGCCAGCCCGCTAACCAACAGGAGACCTCATGAAAAAATTGTTCAGCGCCGCCATCCTTCTGGCCGCCAGCGTGCCCGCGCTGGCCCACCCGGGCCATGCCGAGATGGGGATCGTCGACGGCTTGCTGCACCCGCTGACCGGCATCGACCACCTGCTGGCATTGTTGGCCGCCGGCATCTGGAGCGTGCGCCAGGGGCGCAGGGAAGGACTGAACCTGCGCTCCGGCGGCACGCATCCGCTGGTATTGCCGGCCGTGTTCGTGGCGGCGATGGGCGCCGGCGCGGCCGCCGGCATGGCCGGGCTGCACATCCCGGGACTGGAAAGCGGCATCGCGCTGACGGTCATGCTGACCGGCGTGCTGGTCGCCGCCGCCGTCCGGCTGCCGGCCTGGGCCGGTGCCATGCTGCTGGGCAGCTTCGCCATCCTGCATGGCAATGCGCACGGCCTGGAGTTGCCGCACGCGGCCAGCGCCGCCGGCTACCTCGGCATGAGTGCGCTGCTGCTGGGCGCCGGACGCCTGGCGGGCAGGCTGCCGCTGGCCCGCATCGCCGGCGGCGCCATCGCCGCCGCCGGCCTGGGCATGCTGGCACTCAACTAGTTGCCAAGAAAATGGGGACGGACCCTGATTTTCAGGAAATATCGTAGCAGCCGACGTTTACGTCAACCGGCCCGGATCCCGCCAGTGTGCGGAATTGCGCTGAAAACAGGGCCCGTCCCTGATTTCAGAAGTTGCCCACAAAATAGGGTCCGTCCCTGTTTTCATGGTTCCTGGCGGGGTTCCCTGCGCCGTTCGCCGAGTTCGATCGGCGCGGCGTTTTCCGGGTGCTTGCCCATGCGGCCGGCGTAGGCGGCGCGGATCGCAGCCAGGTCCTGCTCCCGGTCGCCCGTCAGCCACAGGTGCTGCGTGAAGTCGAGCACCTTGTTCGGGTAATCGAGGCTGACCAGCACGAGCGGCACCCTGGCTTCCAGCGCCAGGTGGTAGAACCCGCTCTTCCAGTTCGGGCGATAGCCCCGCGTGCCCTCGGGCGTGATGACCAGCCAGTACCAGCTGGCCGCGTGCATCCGTTCGGCCTGCGCGCGGATCATGCCCTGCGGCGCGCTGCGGTCCACCGGCTGGCCGCCAAGCCAGCGGAACCAGCTTCCCAGCACCGGCATCCGGAACATCGAATCCTTGGCCAGCCAGCGGTAGGGCAGGTTCATGGCCCACTTGGCCACCAGGCCGATCACGAAATCCCAGTTCGATGTGTGCGGATACACGACGACGATGCCGCGCGGCCCGGGCAATGGCCGGAAGTGCATCTGCCAGCCGAAGAAATGCAGAACTCGCAAGGCCAGGCGCTGTCCAACCGTTGGCAGCCGGGCGGGGTCGAGCCGGTAGTCGGGTGTCGCGCTGGTGTTGGTGGTGTTGGCGTTGTTCGTGGTATCCGTGCTGTTCGTGGCGGAGGTAGCGGTGCTTGAGGACGAACGACCGCTGTCCGCGTTACTACGCTTCGTATCGCCATGGCTCGCTTCCCCAAGATTCGTATCGCCGCGGTTGGTGTCGTTTCGATTCGTGTCACCACGGTTCGCGTCGCTACGGTTCGTATCGCCACGGTTCGTGTCCCTGCTGTTCGTGTCCATGCAATGAATACCTTGTCCTGACATTGGCGGTGGCCCGACATCTGCCGGAGCTGGCGATTTTTCACTTCATGAAACCGCGGACGGCATTCTATCCGCGCCCACCCGGCGCGGCAAGGCGGCCGTGGGGCGGTAGCCACGCCAGCCGAAACGCAGCACGCATGCGCCTCGCGCCGCTGGGGTGGCTTGTCCTCATGAAAATGACGTTATAAAAATGCTACCAAAACAACTACTGTGCGTTCCCGCGCCCGACCCGGTCACGGCGGCCATCCTGGTTGCCGCCGCCCCCGGATTCGCGATTCGCCATGCACACGACGCGGCCGGGGCACATGCGCTGCTGCGTGCGCACCCGCTGCCGGTCGGGCTTGCCATGCTCGCCATGCCATCCGCCGCCGGGCCGCTGGATCAACTGCTGCGCGAACATTGCCGCACGCGGTGGGTCGCGCTGTGCACGGGCGCCGCGCTGGACGATGCCGCGTGCCGCAGGCTGGTCGCCGGCCACTGCCTCGATTTTCACACGCTCCCGGTGGACGTGGCGCGGCTGAGGCAAACCCTCGGCCACGCCTTCGGCATGGCGAAACTGGATGTGGCGCCGGGCCAGGCGCCGCACGCCGCGGAATCGCCCGCTTCGCGCCTGACCGGCAGCAGCGAGGCGATCGCACGCCTGCGCCGGCAACTGCGCAAGGTGGCGGCGGCCGATGCGCCGGTCCTGATCTGGGGCGAGAGCGGCACCGGCAAGGAACTGGCGGCGCGCGCCGTCCATGAAGGATCGGCGCGCGCCGCCGGGCCGTTCGTGCCGATCAATTGCGGCGCGATTCCGGCCAGCCTGGTGCAGTCCGAGCTGTTCGGCCACGAGCGGGGCGCCTTCACCGGCGCGGGCCGGGCGCGTGCCGGCCTGATCGAATCGGCCGCCGGCGGCTCCGTGTTCCTGGACGAGATCGGCGACCTGCCGCTCGACATGCAGGTCAACCTGCTGCGCTTCCTCCAGGAAAAAACCATCTACCGCCTGGGCGCCACGCGGTCGCAGCCGGTGGACGTGCGCGTGATCGCGGCGTCCCACGTCCGGCTGGACGACGCGGTGGCGCGCGGAACGTTTCGCGAAGACCTGTACTACCGCCTCAACGTGCTGACGCTGGACATGCCGCCCCTGCGCGAACGCCGCGAGGATGTGCCCGCGCTGGCGGAAACCTTTTTCCGCGACCATGCGCGTGAACGCCCGGCGCACGTGCGAGGTTTTTCCCATGGTGCGCTGGAGGCGATGCACGCGCACCACTGGCCTGGCAACGTGCGCGAACTGCATAACCGCGTGCGCCGCGCGGCCGTGATGGCGGAAGGCCGGCTCATCATGCCGCATGACCTGGGCCTCGATACCGCCGGGATGCCCGCGCTGGCGCTGCACGGCGCCCGCGTGCAGGCCGAGCGGCGCGCCATCGAGGCCGGCCTGGGTGCCGGCAAGAGCATCACGCTCGTGGCGCGGGAACTGGGCGTATCGCGCATGACGGTCTACCGGCTGATGGCCAAGCACAGTATCGCGCCGCCGGCACGCAAGCGCGAACCGTGAGATGGGGCGGGCTGCGCCGGCGCCCGGGCAGCCCCGCGGCTTGCAGGCTTGTAGCCGCGTTCGCCGCACCGCCCGCTGTCACACACATGTGACAGCGCCCGCGTCGCGGTACTGCAGGGTGACCCCAGCAGGGATGGCCGCCGGAGAGCCCGGTCCGCTTGTTGCACCCGAGTGACACCGGTCGCCCCGGACCGCCTTGCCCCGGTGTGTAATTCCAGCGATTTCAATCACTTGGCGTCTTTGCGACGGCATGGCACCAAGCTTGCGACAAGTCGTTGGCGCGGGAGCCGTCCATGCGGCCGGCGCCTGCCCGGCGAGCGCCATAAGCAAAAGCCGGAGCAAAAGCCGGAGCAAAAGCCGGAGCAAAAGCCGGCTTGAAACCCGGCGCAACTCCGGGGCAACCCCTAGCGCACTACCCAGCGAACTTTATCGCGGCCAACCACCCAGTGAGGAAATCAAATGAAGAGAACATTGCTTGCCACGGCAATCGCACTAGCCTGCAGCGGGGCATACGCCCAGACCACCGAGCCACCGGCGGTCACGCAAAGCGGTGCGGGTGCCCATTCCAACGGCGGTTCCACGGCAACGGTCGACCACAGCGTCAGCGATGCCAGCAATAACAGCGACAACAGCGACAGCAGCGACAACCGCCAGGCGAACAACAACAACAACAGCACGGGCTACGCCGATGCGGCGGCGGTCGGCGCGGCCGCCGCCAACAACGGTGCCACGGCAACGTCGAACCTCGACAATGCATTCAATACCTCGACCGCCACCGCGACCAGCGCGCTGACGGGCACCGTCACCGGCAACTCCGTGAATCACATCGGCAATGTCGCCACCAGTGGCGGCGGGGCCAACGGCGGGACGGGCACCGGCGGCGTGGGCGGCGCCGCCACGGGTGGTGGCTCGGCAGCCACGGCGGGCACCGGCGGCAGTGGCACCGGCGCGGCGGGTGCGGCCGGTGGTATCGGCGGTGTCGCCACCGTCGGCAATGCGAGCGGGGGCGCGGGAGCCGGGGGAACGGGAACCGGTGGGGCGGCTAGCAACGGTCCGGTTACGGGCGGCGCCGGTGGCTCTGGCGGTTACGCGTCCGGAGCAACGACGGGTGCCGGCGGTGCCGGCGGCAGCGGGGGCAATGGCGGCGCGGGTGGCGGCAGCTCGGATGGCTATGGCGGCGCCGGCGGCAGCGGCGCGGCGGCCGGCGCCGGCACGGGCGGTGCGGGCGGCCTTGCCGGCCCGGCCACCGGCGGTGCGGGCGGTACCAGCGGCAACACCGGTGGTGCGGCCGGCGGCGGTGGTGGCACGACGGGCGCGGCAACGGGCGGTGCCGGCGGTAGCGGCGCGCTGGGTGGCCTGGGCGGCGCCGGTGGCGCTGGCGGCGGCGGTGCGGCCGGCGGCTATGCCAATTCCGGCGGGGCGGACGTAGGCACCACGGCCACTTCCGGTGCCGGCACCGGTGGCGCGGGCGCGGGCGGCGATGGTACGGCCAGCGCGGGTGCCGGCGGCGCGGGCACCACGGGGGGCGCCACGGCCAGCACCACGAGTGGCACGCCATCCGGCGATCCGCCGCCCAGCACCGGTGACCAGACGGCCAGCGCCACGAGCGGCGGAGCGGGTGGCGGCGCCGGCGGCGGCGCGGGCGGCACGGGCGGTGCCGGCACGGGCGCCACCGGCAGCGGCGGTGCGGCAACCACCGGCAACAGCAGCGCCAGCGCGGGCACGCAGACCGGCGGCGCGGGCGGCGCCGGTGCCGCGGGTGGCGCAGGTGCCGCTGGCGGCGCTGGCGGTGCCGGCGGTGCGGGTGCGGCGGGCACCAACACGGCGGGCGCCGGCGCGGCTGGCGGGACCAGCACCTCCGGCGGTGGCGGTGCGGGTGCCACGGCCAGCGCGGCCGGCGGCGCCGGCGCGGCAGGCACCGGTGGCGCGGGTGGTGCCGGTGCGTCCGGTGGCAACGGCAGCAGCAATGCCGGCGCCGGGGCAGCCGGTGCGGCTGGCGGCGCCGGTGCGGCCAGCGGAGGCGCATCGAACACGGCGGGTGCAGGCGCGGCCGGCGGTTCGGGGACGGGCGGCACGGCGACGGCGGGCGCCGGCACCGGTGGCGCGGGCACTGGCGGCAGTGCGACCAATGGCAACGCTTCGGCCGGTAGCGGCGGCGCGGGCGGTGCCGGCGGTGCGGGCACGGGCGGCGAGGGCGGTGCCACCGGCGCCACCACGGCGGGGGCCGCCACGGGCGGGGCCGGCGCGGGCGGCACGGGTGGCGCCGGCGGGACCAACTCGGTCAATGCCGGCACCTTCAACATGTCCAACACGATGAGCGGCGTGGCGCAATCGGCGGCGGGCATTTCCGTGATCAGCCAGAACAGCGGCATCAGCTCGCTCGTGCAACAGAGCGTCAACGTGCAGGCCAACCTGAGCCTGGGCAGGTAAGCCATGCGTGCGCGGGCGGCCGGCATGCGCTGGCCGCCCGCGTTTTGATGCGGAACTGTGGAGGCAACATGCACGATCGAATCACCCGGACGAAGAAAGGGAAGGTGCGCTGGCGTTGCTGCGCACCGGTGGTGGCAGCAACGTTGTTCATGGCCGACGTGCCGGCGGCCGCGCCACCGGGCGCGGCAGCGCTCGCATTGCCGGCATTCGCCGTGGCGGCGGCGCCGCTGCCGCTGCCCGCCGCCGTGCGCGGCTTGCCGGCCGATTGGCCGTCGGCCCCGCAAGACACGGCGCGACCGGCCTCGCCATCGGGCAGCGCGGCAGGTGCGCTCGGCGATGCCAGCCTGGCGGAGCTGCGTGGCGGCACCGGGACACCGTGGAGCGACATGCGCCTGGACGGCACCGTCGGCGGCAACAGCGCCAGCCATGTCGTGACCGGGGCGAACCACATCACCGATGGTGCGTTCAGCAATGCATCGGGTTTGCCGATGGTGATCCAGAATTCGGGCGCCAACGTGCTGATCCAGAACGCCACCATCGTCAACGTGCAATTCCGATGAGCCCGGCGAATCGGAGGCCGGCCTGGCTTGGGCTCGCCGCACGGGCGCGGGATTGGCCACCCATGTCCATGCCGGAGCGCCGTGCCGTGCCGGCATTGCTGCTGGCCTTGCTGTCGTGCCTGGCTTTCGCCGCGCCGGCATCGGCCGTCGACCTGCCATTCGCCGGCGGCGGCCCCGTTTCCGTGCAGGTCACGAGCCTGAAGGAAGCGCGCTACCGGTCCACCGTGCGCCAGCAATTCGATTTCAGTTGCGGCTCGGCGGCGCTGGCCACGCTGCTGACGCACCACTACGGCTATCCCGTCAGCGAACAGCAGGCGTTTGCGGACATGTTCAGCGGCGGCGACCAGCGGCGCATCCGCCGGGAAGGGTTTTCGCTGCTGGACATGAAGCGCTTCCTCGCGGCGCACGGCTTCACGGCGGACGGCTTCCAGCAACCGCTGGACAGCCTCGCCAGGGCGGGCTTTCCCGCCATCGTGCTGGTGGCCGAGCATGGCTACCGGCATTTCGTCGTCGTCAAGGGCGTGCGCGACGGGCGGGTGCTGTTCGGCGATCCGTCCGGCGGCACGCGCGCGATGTCGCGCGCCGCATTCGAGGCGATCTGGCTGAACCAGCTCTTGTTCGTGATCCATGACCGGGCCGCCAAACCGCGCTTC
Source organism: Pseudoduganella albidiflava (assembly GCF_004322755.1). Taxonomy (NCBI): domain Bacteria; kingdom Pseudomonadati; phylum Pseudomonadota; class Betaproteobacteria; order Burkholderiales; family Oxalobacteraceae; genus Pseudoduganella; species Pseudoduganella albidiflava. The sequence continues at coordinate 3,796,390 of NZ_CP036401.1, read as the reverse complement.
AATGAAAGATCCGATTGGGCCGTGGTGCCGCGCATGTCCCCCGGCGATGCGCTGGGCCGCGACGGCCTGGGCCGTGTGACGCTGCCGAAGCTCGACGCCGGCGATTTCTGACAGGAGGGTCACGATGAAAACGCCATGCTTGCCACTGCGCCGTGGGGGCATCATGAAAAGCCCACGCCTGCCACTGCGCGGTGGAATAAAAATGAAAAGCCGTGCACTGCTCGCTACCGTGTGCCTCGCTGCGCTGGTCTTGGCTGGCGGGACCGCAGGCACCGCGGCCGCAGGCACAGGCGCCGTGGATGCGACCAGCGGCTGGGTGCCGGTTCCCAGCCACGTGCTGGCCGATGCCCGCGGCGGCTTCGAGACCGGCGGCGGCTTGCTGGTGTCGCTGTCCGTCGACCGGGTGCTGAGCCTGAACGGCAACGTCATCGCCAGCGGCCAGTTGTCGCTCGATGCGCCCGCGCTGGCTGCGGGCATCTCGCCGCTGTCGACGTTCCAGATCGCCCGCGTCGGCGAGGGCAGCGCGCTGGTGGGCGCCGCGCAACCGCTGGCCGGGCTGGTGCTGCAAAACAGCGCCAACGACCAGCTGATCCGCAGCCAGACCACGATCGACGCCACCGTCAACAGCCTGTCGATGCTGAAGCAGGCGCACTTCGGCGACAGCCTCCGCGAGTCGCTATCTACCGCCATCCTGCCGCGCTGAGCGGCATTCCCGTCCGTTCACGGACTTCCACTCGACCAAGGAGTCACGCATGCGGTTCGCCCAGACCCTGCGCGCCGGTTCGGCCGGCCTGTCCCTGTTCATGCTGAGCGCGCTGGCGCAGGGTGAACCGCCACCTGCGGTGCCCGCCGCTGGGCCGACGAACGCCGAGCTTTCCGCCGAGCTGCAGCGCTTGCGCCAGGAAGTGGCCGCGCAGCGCGCGCTGCTGCAGGAATTGCGCGAGGCGTTGGCGGTGCGGCACGGCCCTGCCGCCGGCACGGCGCCGCCGGATCCCGACATCGACGGATGGGAGCAGGCATCGGCGGCAGCGGGCGCCATGCCGGCACCGCATCCGCTGAATCCCGCCGTGCTGGCCGCGATGCGCGGGGCAGGGCCGGCTGCGCAGCCGCAGCCGCAGCCGGCCCTGCCGGCACCGGGCGCAACCGGAGCGGCAGCGCCCCGGCCCGACATGTCGATGTCGCCGGCACCGGCACAGGCGGCCAGCACCCCACCAGGACCGGCGGGGGCGCCGGCACGCACGGTGGGCCAGGCGCCCGCACGGGATACCCGCCCGCCCGAGGTGGCACCGCTGTTCGAGGCGCCCGGCGTGCTGACGGCGCGCGGCCGCACCGTGCTGGAGCCGTCGTTCCAGTTCGGCTATTCGTCCAGCAACCGCGTGGCGCTGGTCGGCTACACGATCATTCCGGCGCTGCTGATCGGCCTGATCGATGTGCGCGAAGTGAAGCGCAACACGTTCACGGCGGCGCTGGCGGCGCGGCGCGGCTTGACCAATCGCACCGAGCTCGAAGTGCGTGTGCCGTACGTGTACCGCTCGGATTCCACCGTCAGCCGCGAGCTGTTTACCGGCAGCGCCGTCGAACGCGTGTTCGAGACGAGCGGCCGCGCCATCGGCGACATCGAAGTGTCGATGCGCCACCAGTTGAACGACGGCGGCATCGACCGGCCGTACTATGTCGCCGGCCTGCGGGTCAAGACGCGTACCGGCCGCGACCCGTTCGAGGTCGTCACCGATTGCACCAGGCGCTGCCTGGGCGAGAATGCCACCGGCACCGGGCTGCCGCTGGACTTGCCCACGGGGTCCGGCTTCTACGGCGTCCAGCCGAGCATCACGTGGCTGTTCCCCAGCGATCCGGCGATTTTCTTCGGCAACATCAGCTACCTGCACACGCTCAAGCGCGGCAATGTATCGCGCCGCGTGCTCAACGGCGAAACCGAAATGCTGGGTGAAGTGGCGCCCGGCGCGGTGATCGGCTTCAACTTCGGCATCGGCCTGGCGCTGAACGACAAGGCGTCGCTCAGCCTGGGCTACGACCACAGCTCGATGGGGCGCACGAAGCAGAACGGGCAAAACGTGCCGGGATCGGTGCGCACGCAGCTGGGGACGCTGCTGACGGGTTTTTCCTACCGCCTGAACAGCCGGCGTACCGTGAACGTGACGGTGGGTGCCGGGCTGACGCGGGATACGCCGGATGTGTCGCTGTCGGTGCGCGTGCCGTTCAATTTGTGACGCGGCCAGCGGCGGTTCCCGGCAGACTGGTCGTGTTTCGGTTAATCTGGCAATCCCGCAACATTCGACAAGATAGCCATGACTATTTTCACCCGCACCCTGGCCGCCACGGCGCTGCTTGGCATTGCCAGTTCCGCCTTCGCCGCCGCACCGATGGCCAAGAGCCAGGCGCCCGGTTTCTACCGCATGACCGTCGGCGACTTCGAAGTGACCGCGCTGTCCGACGGTACCGCCGACCTGCCGATGGACAAGCTGCTGCATGAAAAGCCGGCCAAGCTGCAGGGCGCGCTGTCGAAGCACTTCCTGAAGGCGCCGGTGGAGACGTCGTTCAATGCGTTCCTGGTCAATACCGGCAGCAAGCTGGTACTGGTGGACACGGGCGCCGGCAGCCTGTTCGGCCCGACGCTGGGCCGGCTGGTGGCGAGCCTGCAGGCCGCCGGCTACCAGCCCGAGCAGGTCGATGAAATCTACATCACGCACCTGCATCCGGATCACGTGGGCGGCCTGGGCAGCGCCGAGAAAGCCGCATTCCCGCAAGCCGTGGTGCGCGCGGACAAGCACGATGCGGACTTCTGGCTGAGCAAGGAAAAACAGGCCGCGGCGCCGGAACAGGCCAAGGGCTTCTTCGACGGCGCGCGCGCGTCGCTGGCGCCGTATTCAGGCACCAACCGCTTCAAGCCCTTCGATGGCGATACGGAACTGGTGCCGGGCATTCGCGCCACGTCCAGCTATGGCCATACGCCGGGCCACACCAGCTATGTCATCGAAAGCCGCGGCGAGAAGCTGGTGCTGATCGGCGACCTGATGCACGCGCACTTCATCCAGTTCGACGACCCGTCGGTCACGATCGATTTCGACAGCGACAAGAAAGCGGCGCTGGCGGCGCGCAAGGCGGCGTTCGCGAATGCCGCGAAAGGCGGCTACCTGATCGGTGCCGCCCACCTTCCGTTCCCGGGCGTGGGGCACCTGCGCAGCAATGGCAAGGGTTACCAGTTCGTGCCGGTCACCTATAGCGTGCCGCGGTAAGGGAGGGAAGGGGGGGCCGGCGCCGGCCTCGAGGGGCGGTGGCGCCGGGCACGAAGTTTCAGTGCCGATATGGCGGCGTCCGACTAGGGCTGCGGCGCTTGGGAGGACCGGAGTCCGACAGTATTGCCACCATGTGAACCCCACCCCAAGGGCAAGTTCCGGGGTCAGACCCGGCGGGTCTGACCCCAGCCTTTCGCTGTTGGGGTGAAGGCCGTCCAAGCCAGGCTGCAGTGGATGCAGGCCCCGCCGCCATCACCTGGCAGCGGTATCAGGCACCGCTGCCAGGCCAGTCTCAGGCCATGGCCGGGTAATCGATATAACCCTCGGCGCCCGGCGCGTAGAACAGCTCCGGCCGTTGCGGGTTCAGCGGTGCGCCGGCGCGCAGGCGGTCGGGCAAGTCGGGGTTGGCGATGAAGTCCTTGCCCCAGGCGATCGCGTCGGCCGTGCCATTGTTCAGCGCTTCCTGCGCCAACTCCAGGCTGAATTGCTCGTTGGCGATGTACACGCCGCCGAATTCCTTCTTCAGCAGCGGGCCCAGGCTGTCTTCGCCGACGGCTTCGCGGGCGCAGATGAAGGCGATCTTGCGCTTGCCCAGTTCGCGTGCCACGTAGCCGAAGGTGCCGGCCGGGTCGGAGTCGCCCATGTCGTGCGAATCGCGGCGCGGCGCCAGGTGCATGCCCACGCGATCGGCGCCCCATACCTCGATGGCCGCATCGGTCACTTCCAGCAGCAGGCGGGCGCGGTTTTCGATCGGACCGCCGTAGGCATCGGTGCGCTGGTTGGTGCTGTCCTGCAGGAACTGGTCGAGCAGGTAGCCGTTGGCGCCGTGGATTTCCACGCCGTCGAAACCGGCCCGTTTGGCGTTCTCGGCACCCAGGCGATAGGCCGCGATCACACCCGGGATTTCCCCGGTGTCCAGGGCGCGCGGCACGGCATACGGGCGCATCGGGCGCAGCAGGCTCACGTGGCCCTTCGCGGCGATCGGGCTCGGTGCCACCGGCGCCGCGCCGTCCAGCAGGCTCGGGTCCGAAATGCGGCCCACGTGCCACAGCTGCAGGAAGATCTTGCCGCCTTTCGCATGCACCGCTTCGGTGACCAGTTTCCAGCCTTCCACCTGCTCGTCCGACCAGATGCCCGGCGTGTTTTCGTAACCGACACCCTGCGGGGTGACCGAGGTCGCTTCCGACAGGATCAGGCCGGCACCGGCGCGCTGCGCATAGTACTCGGCCATCAGCGCGTTCGGGACGCGGCCAGGGCCGACGGCACGGGCGCGGGTGAGGGGAGCCATGACGACGCGGTTTTTCAGCGTCAGGTTGCCGATGGTGATGGGATCGAAAAGAGTAGTCATCTTGTTTCCTGTAGAGAGTGCGGCCTGCCGGGTGAATGCGTTTACAGGCCGGCGTTGATGTGATCGAGGAAAGCCGCGACGACCTCTTCATTCCGCTTGAACATATTCCACTGTCCAAGGCGCGTCACCGTGACGAGGCCCGCTTTCTGCAGGATCGCCAGGTGGCCCGAGACAGTCGACTGCGACAGGCCGCAGCGCTCGTCGATCTTGCCCGCGCACACGCCCAGGCTGAGCGGGTGCAGCTGATCGGCGAAATAGGCTTCCGGTTCCTTCAGCCAGGCGAGGATGTCGCGCCGGACCGGGTTGGCCAGTGCCTTGTGGATGGCGTCGATGTCGAGTTCGGTCATGAATGAATAGTCATGAATGATTAGGTCAAATCAGGTTTCTTCGATCGCGTTTGTGTCACGTATATCGCTTGAATCCGATACGTATATCGGGATCATACGATATAAGTTCAACCCCTGCAGGAAGCGCGCCGTTCAGGGTGCTCTACAAATGAAATATTGCAATGATATACTGCGGCCTGCCTGAGGGGACGACCCCTTTCCGCCCGGCGCATCGGCGGCGGCAGGTTTCATTACTGGCGGGGACGACCTTGCCAAGTTCCGGAGAAATTCCATGTCGTGGATCGTCCTGTTCGTGGCCGGCCTGCTCGAAGTGGGCTGGGCCGTCGGCCTCAAATACACCGCCGGCTTCACCCGGCTGGTGCCCAGCGTCCTGACGCTGACGGCGATGGCCGGCAGCGTCGGCCTGCTCGGGCTGGCACTGCGCGACTTGCCGCTCGGTACCGCCTACGCGGTCTGGACCGGCATCGGCACCGTCGGCACCGCCATCTACGGGATCGTCGTGCTGGGCGAGCCGTCCGAAGCGGCGCGCCTGGTCTGTATCGCGCTGATCGTGGCCGGCATCCTGGGGCTCAAGATCCTGTCGCCCCAGTAAGAGAGGGGGCGCCGGCCGGTCCGGCGGAACAGCGCCATCAGAAATCGCTGTTTTCCCGCGCCAGGTAATACCATTCGCTGCCGGCCCCGGCGGCGCTGTCCGGGAACAGCATCACCGCATCGGCTGCGGCCAGCACCGGCGTCCCATCGGCCCGGCGGCCAATTTCCTCGCCCTGGCGCACGCGGTCGAAACTGGTCCATGGCCGGCTGAACGTATCGCCGTCGTCGCGCTTGTCGTGCACCTCGCTCATCGACAGCAATTCCATTTGCTCGCGCGGAATCGGTTCGGGCCGCGGCGCATCGACCAGGCCCAGGTGCGCCAGCGTGTTCAGGATGGCGCGGTATGCCACGTCCGGCGCCTGCGGGTCGTCGTGCTGGCCGCATTCGAGCGTCAGCGCATAGCCGCCCGTGGTGCGCATGAACTCGGTCGTGCCGACGCCGTAGCGCAGCACCGTCTCCAGCTGGCTATCGTCGCGCAGGCGCCGCTGCACGCCCGCGCCATAGGTGCGCAGCCAGCCATCGACGAAGCGCCGCACGCCCAGCACCCGCGCCAGCGCCCGTTCTTCCTGTTCGCGGCGGAACGGTTCCAGCGGGCCATCGTTGTCGCGCGGGCCCACCATCACGAACGGTTCGCCCGGCGACAGGAAGGAATGCAGGTCCAGCAGCACGTCGTGCGCCGCCAGCAGCGGGCACAGCCAGTTGGCCACGCGGTCCTCGAAATCCCGGGGGGCGGCCTTGGGGAACAGGTTGCGGTTCAGGTTGCGATCGCCGGCCCGCTGGCCCCGCGCATAGGCGAGGGGATTGACGACCGGCACGAAGGTGACGCTGCCGTTGACGATGGCCAGCTCGCCACTGTCGAGCTGCGCCAGCACCCGCTCGATGCCGCGCGTGCCGGCCGTTTCATTGCCGTGCACGGCGCCGGTGACGACCAGCCGGGGGCCGGGGCCCTGGCCCGCGTAGTGAAGCGATCGGAAATGCAGTGTGCGGTCCATGCCGGTCCCTGGGAAATGTTGGTGGCCGCCATTTTAGCGCTGGCACGGGCACGGCAGTACAATGCCGGCCATGCAATCCTCCACCCGCCAGCCCGGCCTGGACACGCTGCGCGCCCTCGCGATCGTGCTCGTGTTCGCCAATCACTACATGAGCTTCGTGACGGACGAGCCCACGTTCGGCGTCGCCAGCAAGATCGGCTGGACGGGCGTGGACCTGTTCTTCGCACTGTCCGGCTACCTGATCGGCAACCAGATCCTGGCCGGACTGCGCGCCGGCCACTTCTCGATGGCCCATTTCGCCGCGCGCCGCCTGCTGCGCACGCTGCCGAACTACTACGTGGTGCTGGCGCTGTATGCGTTCTGGCCACCCTTCATCGATGGCACCCGCCACGCGCCGTGGTGGGAATACCTGACGTTCACGCTCAATCTCGGCCTGGTGCCGGGTACACGGTTCTCGCATTCCTGGTCGCTGTGCGTGGAAGAGCAGTTTTATTTCGTGCTGCCGGTGGTGGCGCTGCTGATTGCCCGCTGCCGGGGCGCGGTGGCGCTGGGCTGGTTCGCGCTGGCGTGCGGCGTAGTGGCGGGCATGCTGTTCCGCGAGATGGGCTGGCAGGCGGCGCGGCCGCCGCAGTGGGGCAACAGCGCGTTCTATACAGAGGTGTACTACGCCACGCTGTGCCGCTTCGACGAGTTGCTGGCCGGCGTGGCGCTGGCGATGATCCGGCAATGCCATGCGCCACTGTGGGCACGCATCACGTCATTCGGAAACTGGACGCTGGCGGCCGGCATCCTGGTCACGGCGCTGGCCATGAAACTGTTCCTGGACGATCACTTCGGCCATGCGGTCACCGTGTTCAGCTATCCGCTGCTGGCGCTGGGCTTTGCCTTGCTGGTGCTGGCGGCGCTGAGCCCCGCCTCGCTGCTGGCGCGGGTATCCGTGCCGGGCGCCGGCAGCGTGGCCGTGTGGTCGTATGCGATCTACCTGACGCACAAGCAGTTGTGCGTGGTGCTGGCCAAGGCCTTGCGCCCGGCGGGCATCGACCCGGGCGGACCGGCCGGCATCGCGATCCTGGCGGTGGCCAGCCTGGCCGCCGGCTGGCTGCTGTACAAGTTGGTGGAAACACCATTCATGCTGCTGCGTGAAAAGTACGTGCCGGCGGCGGCCCGGAAATCGCTGCCGGCCGGCGCATCGGCATGAAGACTGCGCGATCCTCAGTGCATGTCGATCACGTCGAACGGCGCATCGCGCTGCGCCATGAATTCCAGCACGGCGCGGATGCGCGCCGGTGCCTCATCGTGCACCGTGGCGGCGATCGCGGCCTTCAGGCCCGGCATCGCTTCCACGATATGAGGGCTGCGGTAGGCCTGGATCAGCAGGGCGGCAAGTTGCGCCGCCTCGCGTTCGTGGCGCAGCCGCAGCCGCTGTTCCAGTACGCCAAACAGCGCGCGCTGCATGCGCGGCGTGGGATTGGTGATGTGGGCGAACACCAGCGGCGTATTGGCGATGGCCTCGCAGATGCGGCGCTCGATGTCGTCGGGCTTGACGTCGGAAGCAATGTCGAAATAGGCCGCGTTCCAGCGCGTGCGCGCGTGGACGTGGCCGGGCGGGAAGGAATCGGCCGTGTCGAGCCCGAGGGCCCGGCTCAGCCGTTTGAACAGGTCGATCAGCGTGGTCATGCCGGCATTCTAGCGCGACGGCGGTGCCATGGGGCAGCGGCCGGCGGCTCGGTGGCTCGATGAGCCGCCGAGCCGCCGAGCGGTCGAGCCAGTAGTGCGCCGAGCCGCCGGGTTGCCGAGCCGCTGAGCCGTCGCGCTGATGAATCGATGGTTCAGCGGGCGCCGTGCGCTTCCTCGCCCAGCAGGCCGGCGCGAAAGTCCTGCACCGCCTGGTGGATCTCCTGCTGCGTGTTCATCACGAACGGTCCGTACTGGGCGATGGGCTCGTTCAACGGCCGGCCGGCGATCAGGATGAAGCGTGCCTTGCCTTCCGCCGAGATCGCCACACCGTCCGCCTCCGCATCGTTCGCCAGGATCGCCATGCTGCGTTCCGCCACCGCCTTGCCGGCCACCGTCACGCTGCCGCGGTACGGGTACAGGAAGGCATTGTGGCCTGCCGGCAGCCGCTGGCTGAACGTGGTGCCCGCCGGCAGTTCGACATCCAGGTACAGCGGTTCCGTCACGTCGCGCGTCACGGCACCGGTCACGCCGTGGCTGCTGCCGGCGATCACGCGCACCGTGGCGCCTTCCGGCGTCGTGAACGCGGGGATCTCGGCCGCCTTGAAGTCCCGGTACCAGGGCTGCATCAGCTTGTCCTTCGCGGGCAGGTTCAGCCACAGCTGAAAGCCTTCCATCAAGCCTTCTTCCTGCTCCGGCATCTCGGAGTGGATCACGCCGCGGCCCGCCGTCATCCACTGCACGCCGCCATTCTCCAGCAAGCCTTCGTTGCCGGCGCTGTCGCGGTGGCGCATGCGGCCTTCCAGCATGTACGTCACCGTCTCGAAGCCGCGGTGCGGGTGGTCGGGGAAGCCTGCGAGGTAGTCGCTGGCTTCTTCCGAGCCGAAATTGTCCAGCATCAGGAACGGGTCCAGGCGGCGCTGCAGCGGCTGCGTCAGCACGCGGTTGATCTTCACGCCGGCGCCATCCATGACAGCCTGGCCCTGGATCACGCGCTCTACGCTGCGTGGACGGCTGACGGTGTCTGCGATCCTGCTCATGGTGTTCTCCTTGTTCTCTTGCCTGTTCTCGCCCATCTCAGGCAAGCACGGCGTTGATCTGGTCTTCCGCGTCGGCGCGGGCCCGCGCCACGGCGTCGGCACCGAGGCCGTGGCCTTCCGAAAACACGAACTGTACATCGGTCAATCCCACGAACGCCAGGAAGGTCTTCAGGTGCGGCAGCTGGGTATCCGACGGCGCATCCTTGTGCAGGCCGCCGCGCGTCACCGCCACGTACACCTTCTTGCCCGTCAACAGGCCGACCGGGCCAGTGGGGCCATACTTGAACGTCACGCCGGCGCGGGCGATGGCGTCGAACCAGCTTTTCAGTTGCACGGTGATGCCGAAGTTGTACATCGGCGCGCCGATCACGATCACGTCGGCCGCCTGTGCCTGGGCGATCAGCGCGTCGTCCAGCGCCACGCGGGCCGCTTGTGCCGGCGTACGCTGGTCGGCCGGCGTAAACAGCGCCTGCAGCGCGGCTTCATCCAGCACCGGGTGCGGGTCGGCGGCCAGGTCGCGGCGCACGATGTCGGCGTTGCCTTCGGCCGCCAGCCGGGCGACGATCGCGTCGGCCAGGCGGGTGGATTCGGAACCGTTGCTGCGGGCGCTGGAATTGATTTGCAGGATGTTCATCGTGTGCTCCTTTTATTGGGTTGATTGCTGCGATGGGTGAACTTTACGCGTTCCATTCGTGGCGATAAAGCCGGTAAAATGGATAACATTCATCCACCAGTGGAACAATCATGATCGACAACCATGGACATTGATCCGGGCGACCTGCTGCTGTTCGCGCGCATCGTCGAAACGGGCAGCTTCAGCCAGGCGGCCGAGCGGACCGGCTTGCCGAAATCGACCGTGTCGCGGCGGCTGTCACTGCTGGAAGCGCGCCTGGGCGAACGCCTGCTCCAGCGCACCACGCGCCGGCTCGTGCTGACCGAATTCGGCACGAGCCTGCTCGAGCATGCGCGCAAGGTTGCGGAAGAAACGGCTGCGGCGGGCGCGCTGGCGCAGCACCGGCAGGGCGCGCCGAACGGCTTGCTGAAAGTGTCGATGCCGGCCGACTTCGCCAATGAAGCGATGGGCAGCCTGCTGCCGGCGTTCATGGCGAAGTACCCGGCGATTTCGCTGCAGTTCGACCTGTCGCCCCGGCGCGTCGACCTGGTGGCCGAAGGCTTCGATCTCGCCGTGCGCATGGGCGCGCTGCCGGACGATGCCACGCTGGCCGCCCGGCCCGTGGTGCTCAGCACCTGGTCGCTGTACGCGTCGCCGTCGTACACGGTGCTGCGCGGCTTGCCCTCGCATCCGGACGAATTGTTCCGGCACGACTTGCTGGGGCTGTCGCGCACCGCTTCCGGCATGGCGCTGTGGCGGCTGTTGCGAGGCAAGGCGCAGTGGGAGCGGGAAGTGCCGGTGCGCATGACCGGCAACTCGCCGGAATTGCTGGCCCGGCTGGCCGCGGCCGGCGCCGGCATCGCCAGCTGTACCGACCGCTATGCCGCGCCACTGGTGGCCGCCGGCGCGCTGGTGAAGGTATTGCCCGAGTGGGCTTTCCCGGCCGTGACCGGCTACGCCGTGTTTCCCGGCCGCCGGCTGATGCCCGCCAAGACCCGTGCCTTCCTGGACATGCTGGAAGCGCACTACGAAAACCGGTGACAGGCACCATTTTCCAGGAAACGTTTCACGACTGGACGGCCTGCCGATGCTGCCGCCTGTCACCGCTCTCCGAAAAAACCGGAGCCTGTCAATAATGCTGTTACGTTAAGCCGACCCCAATGGCAAATTCCGGGGTCAGACCCGGCGTGTCTGACCCCGGCCCTTCGCCGTTGGGGTGAATGCATGCGCTTTCAATGTGTCAGGTAACGCTTGCCTTCACGGCATTGAAGCCTGTCACCGTTTTTGCAGAAACATTTCCAAGAAAATGGAGCCTGCCACCGTTTTCGGGAAATGTTCCAGGGAGGGTGGGCCGCCGGGAAGCGGCCGCAAAGGTCAGGTGGGCAGGGTGGCCATCGGTTCGCCCAGCCGCACGGCGCCGGCCGGTTGCCAGGCGGGGTTGAAGGCCAGGGTGTCCTTGGGGAACAGCATGACGACAGTGGAGCCGAGCAGGAAGCGGCCCAGTTCCGCGCCTTTCCTCAGCAGGATGTGCTGGTCCAGGTAGGTCCATTCGCGGATCTCCGCCTGGCGCGGCGGATTGACGACGCCATGCCACACGGTGGCCATGCTGCCGACGATCGTCGCGCCCACCAGTGTCATCACGAACGGGCCGTGCGCCGTGTCGAACACGCAGACCACGCGCTCGTTGCGGGCGAACAGGCCGGGGATGCCGCGCGCGGTGGTGGGGTTCACGGAGAACAGGCTGCCCGGGATGTAGATCATGCGCGTCAGCTTGCCGTCGCACGGCATGTGGATGCGGTGGTAATCGCGCGGCGACAGGTACAGGTTGGCGAAGCTGCCGTGCTGGAACAGGTCGGCCAGCGCGCGGTCGCCGCCCACCAGCGCCGTGGTGGTGAAACTGTGGCCCTTGGCCTGGAAGATCTGGTCGTCCTCGATCGCGCCGAACTGGCTGATGCGGCCGTCGACGGGGCACACGAATGGCGCGTCCGCGATCGGCCGCACACCCGGCTTCAAAGCGCGCGTAAAGAATTCATTGAAGCTGTGATAGCTGGCGATATCGGAGTTTTCCGCTTCGGCCATATTCACATCGTATTTACCGACGAACCACCGAATCAGCCGCGTCGTCATCGCGCCGCCTTTCGCACCGGCCACGCGGCCGGCGAAATTGGTCAATGCCCCTTTCGGGAGCAGGTATTGCGGGAGAACGGCGAGGCGGTCGGACACGATATCGATTTCCTGGAATGCGGATGGGATCAGCGCGCATTATAGCCGCGCATGCCCGGGCAATGGCGCGGGAATGGTTCGGAAATATTTCTTCCAGGGTAACCCGTACGATGGAAACTCCGGCAAAATAGCGCTACCAAAGCGCGCTTATGATCCTTTCTCGTTCATTCATCCGTTCATTTACCTCTACTAAAACGTTTTCCCATGCGTTCGTCCCGTTCTCTTCTCCCATTCAGGCTCGCTGCGCTGACGGCGGCCATCCTGGCTTCATTTCCCGCTTTCGCCGATCGTCTCCAGACCTTGCCGGAGGCCGCCGAACAGCGCACGCAAGGCGAAGCGGCCAAGCCGGAAGAACCCATGCAGAAAGTGGAAATCAAGGGATCCGCGGCGGCTTACGATCCGCGCCGCGACGATACCGCGAGCAAGGTCGTGGTATCCGATGAAGAGATCAAGCGCTATGGCGATACGGCCATTACCGATGTCTTCAAGCGCATTCCCGGCGTGACGGTCGGCGGTTCCGGCCGGGGCGGCGGCGATATCCGCATGCGCGGCCTGGGCAGCGGCTATACGCAGATCCTGCTCAATGGCGAACGGGCGCCGGCCGGGTTTTCGATCGACACGCTGTCGCCGGACGTGATCGAGCGGATCGAGATCGTGCGCGCCGCCAGCGCCGAGTTTTCCACCCAGTCGATCGCCGGCACCATCAATATCGTGCTGAAGCGGGCGGTCAAGACGGCCCAGCGCGAGCTCAAGCTCAGCGCGGCGAAAAGCGCGGACCAGAACAGCCCGAGCGGCAGCCTGCAAGTGTCCGACAGGGATGGCGCGCTGTCCTATTCGCTGAGCGGCAACTTCTGGCGCGGCACCTATGATCGCTTGTCGCCGGTGGAGGAGACCCAGGTCGATCCGGCCGGCCAGTTGCGCATGGTGCGCCATACCCGCCAGCAGGATGGCGGCCGCTGGGAAGGCCTGAACCTGGCCCCGCGGCTCAACTGGGCGCTGGGCGGCGGCGACACACTGACCTCGCAGACCTTCGTCAACTTCAACCGCAACCGCTACCACGGCTACCAGGAAATTGAGACCGAGCTGGGCACGCCACCCCGTTTCGACGTGCGCGACATGTACAACTTCAACCGCAGCCTGTTTGCCCGAACCGACCTGAACTGGGTGAAGCGGCTGGGCGAGGGCGGCAAGCTCGATGCCAAGGCCGGCATCAGCGGCATGCGCTCGGAAGGGGAGTGGCACGAGCTCGACTATCGCGCCGCCGCACTGGGGCGCGATGCGACCGTGCTCAGCGAGACGACCGAACGGGGCTTTTCCACGCAGGGCAAGTATTCGGCGCCATGGCTGGAAGATCACGCGCTGTCGATGGGCTGGGATGCCGGCGTGACGCTGCGCGACGATACCCGCAACGAGGACGAAGCCGACCTGCCGGGCTATGTCCCGGTCGATTCGGACGAGGGCTATGAGGCGAAAGTGACGCGGCTGGCGCTGTACGCGCAGGATGAATGGAACCTCACGCCGCGCTGGTCGGTCTATGCCGGCCTGCGCTGGGAAGGCATCGAGACCACCAGCGAAGGCGACAGTTTCGACACGGTCAGCCAGACCAACAGCGTGTGGAGTCCGCTTGCGCAAACCCTGTACAAGCTGCCGGACAGCCGCGACCAGGTGCGCCTGGCGCTGACCCGCACCTACAAGGCGCCGAGCCCGAACAACCTGGTGCCACGCCGGTTCACGTCCACCAACAATAGCCAGACCGAACCGGACCGCCGGGGCAATCCGGACTTGCAGCCGGAGCTGGCATCCGGCATCGATGCGTCGTACGAGCACTACTGGGGCGACAACGCGCTGCTGTCGGCGGCCGCATCGATGCGGCGCATCAGCGGCTACACGCGGCAGGGCCTGTTCCTGGAAAACGGCCGGTGGATCGCCACGCCCGTCAACGACGGCAACGCCGTCACGCGCAGCATCGAGCTGGAGGCCAAGTTCCCGCTGGCCGCCGTGCTCGACGACGCGCCCGGCGTCGACCTGCGTGCCAGCGTGGCGCGCAACTGGTCGCGGGTGGACGTCGTGCCGGGGCCGGACAACCGCCTCGACCAGCAGACGCCGCTGTCGGCCACGTTCGGCGCCGACTACCGCTCGCGCGACGGCAAGCTGACCACGGGCGCCAGCTTCGCCTTCCGCGATGGCGGGCCGGTGCGCATCGACGTCAACCAGACCGGCTACCAGAGCGTGCGGCGCGACCTCGACGTCTATGCACTGTGGAAGTTCAACCCGCAATACCAGCTGCGCGTGGCCGTTTCAAACGTGCTCGGCCAGGATTCGGTGGGCGATTCGGCTTACCTCGACGACAACGGCACGCTGCGCCGCACCAGTATCTATCCCGGCTATGCGCAGGGCCGGGCAACGCTGGAAATGCGCTTCTGAATCCCGCGGCGGAGCCCGTGGACCGGGCTCCGCTCACGATCGCCGTTTCAATACGGCGAACCATCCTTGTGCGTGAAGCGCCAGTTGCCATGCTCGAATACGGCAGCCAGGTCGTCGCGCGGATAAATCGCCGTATCGCCCGCTGAACGGTCGCCGATCTCCAGGAATACCGCCTCGGCCGTTGAACGGTTTTCCAGCCGGTGCGCGCGGCCGCCCGCCTTGAAACCGGCGCACATGCCCGGCGTCAGTACCATTTCCCCTTCATCGGTAACCAGTACCGCTTCGCCGGCGAGCAGATAAATGAATTCATCCTGCGTGGTATGCCGGTGCAGCAGTGCGGAGATACTCCCCGGCGCCAGCGTACAGCGGTTCACGCCGAAATTCCCGAGTCCGAATATATCGCCGAGCGGCTGCTTGACCCGGCCGGCAGTCATTTCAGCGAATGGCGAAGGCAGCAATGATGGCTTGGTGCGCGGCGCCGCATCCGGCGCATTGATAGCCAGTGGAATGGTATTCATGGCAGTGAGTTAAAGTATGTGGTTGTATGTGGTTTTTATTCTCGCGTAAGTTTACACGACATTTAGTGTACATCAGTGTGAATATATGTGGAAAGCGGCTGCGGTCTTATGGTAAATTGACGGAACATTGAATTCTCACAGATTGTCACGCGCAATTTTGCACGTACTTATGTGCGATCTTATGTGCAGTCTTCGTGTGCACTTGCGTGCGTACTTTGCGTGCGTACTTGTGTGCGCCCTTATGAACGTGCTTATCTGCGTCCATATGTGCGTTCATAGGTACGGACTTATGTGCGCAGGTTTCACAGGCAATCTCCATGGTGCAATCCCGTGGGCACTCTTGATGGGCACTCTTGATGGGCACCCTTGATGTGCACTCTGGATGTGTACTCTGGATGTGTACTCTTACATGCGCGCTCATTCACGCGCATTTTCACTTACAAAGGATTTGAGATGACGACTTACCAGGAATACCAGGCCAAGATCGCTGAATTGCAGAAGCAGGCTGAATTGGCCCGTCGGAACGAGATCTCCGAAGCGAAGGAGCGCATTGCCACGATCATGCGTGAACATAACCTGACGCTGGCCGACCTGGGCCCTGCCGTCAAGACGGCAAAGCCCGTCAAGCCGCGCGCACCGGTGCCGATGAAATACCGTGACGATGCAACCGGCCAGACCTGGACCGGCCGCGGCCGTGCACCGAAATGGCTGGATGGCCGCAAGAAGGAAGATTTCCTGATCAAGCAGTAATACCGATGGCGGGGCCGGTAATTCGGTAGTGCCTGCGCGGCTGATGCCGCGGACCGGTGCGCTGATATTCTGCGAGCCAGTAAGCCAGCCCATAAGCGAGCCCGGCGGTAATCGGTGCCCCCGCGGCGCTGTTGCAATGCCCGGTGCCGCGCCGGTCCGGGCGGATCGGCTGGCGGGAACCGTTCGGGAATTCGTTGAAGCGCTGATTCGACACTGGTTCAAGAACTGGTTCGGCAACTTGTCGAGTTTGTCGAGGGCAGTCGAACAACCGGTTGCTGAATCGGGCTGGCGAAACGGCCTGGTGAATCGGCCGGGCGAATCAGATTGTCGAATCAGCCTGGCGAACCAGCCCGGCAATGTTTCGTCCACATGCTGATGGCGAGCCCGCAGTTGCCGCGTGCGATGCCGCGCGGCGATAGCCGGAAATAATCCAGCCGACCTGGCGTATTGTCCTGTCCGCGCCCGTGCGGTACGTTGGCTGGTCTGTACAGGCTGACACGCGCATTCGCCCGCCCGTATCGGCAGCGTTTTCCCCGCCTTTTTCGGCGCATTTCGACAAGCTTTTAGTGGCGCAATGCCGACGTAATGCCGACGCAATGCCAACACAATCGCTGCGCAATGCCGGCGCAACCCCTTCATTATTCGAAGCAATGCCTGTTATTGGGCGAGCGCCGCGCGCTCATCATGCGCGCATTGTGTGGGCGGACGCCGCCGATCATCGCACGCCGCCAAGGCGCACAAGCGGACCAGGCGCTAAAGCAGGCGGGCGCCGAGATAAAGTGTGGTGAAGCGCGGTAAAGCGCGTGGCGGCATGTCGCCCTGATTCAGGTGCCGGCGATACTCAGGATATTACCGTCGGGGTCTTTCAACCACGCGACCTTCATCTGTTCGCCGACATGGATATCCCCCTCCAGTCGCAAGCCGGGCATCTCGTAATGCACGAATGCCACGCCTTTCGCCTTCAGCGCCGCGACGATTTCCTCGATCTCGTCCCCAACTGTCCAGGTCGCCGCAGTGGCCTGGTTGGTGCCGGCAAATTCCGAGCGGTACACCATGAGCCGCGAACTGCCGCTCAGATAAGACAGCACTTCGCCATCCGCCGCGTCGCCGACAGGGTTTTCCTGCAATCCCAGCACGTCGCCGTAGAATGCGCGCGCCGCCGCGAGATCGCGCACCGCGATCGTGGCCATCACTTCGGTATTTGCCAGCATGGTGCCTCCTTGGTCGATCCGGCAGGGTAGCGCGCCCGCGGCCGTGGCAGCGCGCCGTTGACCGGGCGTCGGCGCCGCTGCTTGCACGGGTAAGGTTGCGCGCGTAATCCTGCGCGTAATCCTGCATGTAACAGGCGTTGGCCCCTGGATGCCAGGTGAGCGCCGTACCGGTCCGATGTGTGCAAAGATGCCGCATGATTCCATTATTTCCCCTTAACACGGTATTGTTTCCGGATGGCCGCCTTGCCCTGCAGGTGTTCGAGGTGCGCTATCTCGACATGATCAAGCGCTGTATCGCCGGATCGGAGGAATTCGGCGTGGTGGCGCTGGCCGAAGGGGAAGAGGTGCGCAAGCCGGGCCAGCATGAGACGCTGGCGCCGATCGGCACGCTGGCGCGCATCGTCGACTGGACGGCGCCATTGCCCGCGCTGATGCACATCACCTGCCTCGGCACGCAGCGCTTCCGCGTGCTGGCCACCGAACAGCTGAAGCATGGCTTGTGGATGGCCGACATCGAACGCTTGCCGGACGACATGGCCGTGCCCGTGCCGGCCGAGCAGCAGGATGTGGCCAACGCGCTGGGGTCGCTGATCCGTTCGCTGCAGCAGCGCGGCGTGACGCCGGCGCAGATGCCGATGGGGCCACCGTACCGGCTCGACGAGAGCGGCTGGGTGGCCAACCGGTGGTGCGAATTGCTCGATCTCGAGCTCCCGCAAAAACAGTTGCTGCTGGCCCAGGACAATCCCGTGCTGCGGATCGAACTGGTACAGGATGCGCTGGCCGACAGCGGCTACATGGACTGACCGCTCCGCTCCGGTCCACACCTGGCGCCGGTTCGCCGCCAGGCAACGCGGTGGCCCCACCGTGGTGGCGCCGCGTGGCCCTGTGAGGGAGCCAGGCGCGCCGCTACACTGGCGGGACACCTCAAGGAGTCCGCCATCGTGTACAACCCCGCCTCGTTTGCCGAAGAACGCCTCGCCGTCCAGCATGCGCTGATCCGCGCCCATCCGCTGGCCACGCTGGTCGTGGCCGGCAGCATGGAGCTGACCGCCGACTTCGTGCCGTTCATCCTGTATCCCGACGAAGGCGCCCGCGGCGTGCTCCGCGCCCACGTGGCGCGCGCCAATCCGCTGTGGCGCGAACTGGAGCAGGGCGCCGAATGCCTGCTGCTGTTCCAGGGCCCGCAGGCGTACGTGAGCCCGGGCTGGTATGCCAGCAAGGCCGAGACGCACAAGGTGGTACCCACCTGGAACTACACGATGGTGCAGGTACGCGGCACCGCGCGCGTGACGGATGACGGGGCGTGGCTGCAGCGCCAGATGCGCGACCTGACCGCCGGGCAGGAAGGCGCGATGGCGCGGCCATGGAGCCTCGACGATGCGCCGGCCGATTTCGTGGCCGCGCTGACGCGCGCCGTGGTCGGCATCGAGATCCCGATCGCGCACATCGCGGCGAAGTGGAAGATCAGCCAGAACCGCAGCGCCGCCGACCGGGCCGGCGTGGCGGACGGACTGGCCGAACGCGCCCCCGCCATGGCGGACCTGGTGCGCGGCCTCGGCGGGCAGTAGCTACGGCGGCGTGACGGCTTCCTCGGCCGCGTGCAGGCGCACCGACCACATCACGCCGACCGCCAGCAGCACGATCGCGGCCACCTCCAGTGGCCGCGGCCAGGCCTGCCGATAGAGGAATCCATACAGCAGCGCGAACAGCGTCTCGAACAGGATCAGCTGGCCGGACAGCGTGACCGGCACGCGCCGGCTGGCGATGTTCCACAGCTGGTTGCCGATCACCGAGGCGCCCAGCGCCAGCAAGGCATTACAGGTCCAGAACAATCCCCAATCGCGTCCGCTGGCGGCGCCGGCCGCGCCGGTCACGTCGCCCTCATGCAGCAGGAACGCCGGGAGGGCGATGGCAAGCGCGATGATGCCGGTCGACAGGCCGTACAGCGCCGACCATTCGGCACTGCTGAAATGCGCGTTGGCCTTCAGGTAGCGTGCATTGTCGACGGTATACCAGCTCCAGCACAGCAGGGCGCCGGCCGCGCAGGCCAGTCCGGCAGCCGTCTGCCACGGCGGGCGCCCGGCAGCGTGCGCATGGGTGAAGACATCGACATTGATGCAGGCGATGCCGGCCGCCACGACGGCCAGCGGCAGGGCCAGCCGGGCCAGCGGCACGGCGCCGTGATCGTGCCGCCCCAGCAGCGTGACGGTGATCGGCAGCAGGCCGATGATCAGCGAAGTGGGCGCCACGCCGGCCAGCTTCACGCCGGTGGCCAGCAGCATGTAGTAGACGATGTTCCCGGCCAGCGCATGCCGCAGCAGCGCCGCGCAATCGTTGCGGTCGAGCCGGTGCGCGAGCCCGGAAAGCTTGGGCAGCAGCAGCGCGAACGCCATCGCGCCATATGCCATGTAGCGGCCCAGGGCCAGTTCCAGCGGCGAGAACGCCGCCAGCAGCGCCGGCGCGATGAACACCATGCCCCACATCGCGCCCGCCAGCAGGGCGCACAGCACACCGATCCACATCCATTGTTTCCTGTTTTTTACGCTGCGACAGTGTCGCACAGAGTGCGATAAGGTGGCCAGGTCAGCTTCCAGTACCGCAGGAGACCATCATGACCGACAAGAAAATCATCCAAGCCTTGCAAGGCGAAGCGCGGCCCCTCTCGGCCGCGGAGGATTTCGACTACCTGCTCGAATCGATCGGCGACGCATCGATCGTGCTGCTCGGCGAGGCCACCCATGGCACGCGCGAGTTCTACCGCCTGCGCGCGGAAATCAGCAAGCGGCTGATCGTAGAAAAGGGCTTCGACGCCATCGCCGTCGAGGCGGACTGGCCGGACGCGCTGCGCGTGTCGCGCTATGTGCAGCACGGCGGCGACGACATGACCGCCGAGGGTGCGCTGGCCGGCTTCCAGCGCTTTCCCCAATGGATGTGGCGCAACCATGAAATCGTCGACCTGGTGAACTGGCTGCGCCTGCATAACGCGCACGTGGCCAGCAGCGTGCGGCGCGTCGGTTTCTACGGGCTCGATCTGTACAGCCTGCGCCAGTCGATGGACGCCGTGATCGCCTACCTGGACGAGGAAGACCCGGAAGCGGCCGAGCGCGCCCGCCAGCGCTATGGCTGCATCGACCACATGGCCGAAGACCCGCAGCAGTACGGCTATGCCACCACGTTCGGCATGAAGCCGCACTGCGAGCAGGAAGTGATGCGCCAGCTGGTCGAACTGACGCGCCAGGCCAGCCTGCACGTGCGGGAGACGGGCGGGCAGGTGCCGGACGAACTGTTCTACGCGCAGCAGAACGCGCGCGTGGCGCGCAACGCTGAAACCTATTACCGCTCGATGTTCCAGAGCCGCGACGAGTCGTGGAATGTGCGCGATTCGCACATGGCCGAAACGCTGGAAGCGCTGCGCGAGCATATCAGCCAGCGCACCGGGCGGCCGGGCAAGATCGTCGTGTGGGCACACAACTCGCACCTGGGCGATGCCCGCGCCACCGAGATGGGCGAGCACGGCCAGCTGAACCTGGGCCAGCTGGTGCGCGAACGCTACCGCCCCGACGACATCTTCCTGCTCGGCTTCACGACCCACACCGGCACGGTGACGGCGGCCACCGACTGGGATGGCCCGGCCGAACTGAAGCCCGTGGTCGCATCGCGCCCGGACAGCGTGGAGCGCCTGATGCATGAAACGTCGATCGCCACCGGCCTGCCGCAATTCCTGCTGCCGATCCGCGGCCATGACAGCATGCTGGCGCGCCTGCCGTCGCGCTACCTGGAACGGGCGATCGGCGTGATCTATCGCCCCGATACGGAGCGCTACAGCCATTACTTCCATGCCGACGCGGCCAAACAGTTCGACGCGCTGGTGCACGTCGACCGCAGCACCGCGCTGCGGCCGCTGGAGCGGTCGGCATTGTGGAAACAGGACGAGGTGCCGGAGACGTATCCGAGCGGGTTGTAGGTCAAGTGGGTGAAGATGCATCGGCGGAAACCCGTCCAATACATCAAGGCCAACCCAGATGCAAATTCCGGGGTCAGGGAGGAATGCTGGCAGGCATGCCAGCATCGTTCCGCAGGCGCGAAGCAGGCTTCGCGAAACCCCTGCTACACCCCGCTGGGTCTGACCCCAGCCCTTCGCTGTTGGGGTGAATGAATGCGCATCCAATGTGTCGGATAACGCTTGCCGAAGCGGCATGAAGGTCAGATATCGGTTTTTCAACCGAAACGCCGCCTGGAAGAAGGAATGTTCTAACTCCCCGCCGCGCCGCTGTTCAGCAGCGAAAGCGCCACGACAATAGCGACGTTGAGCACAACGGTCCACCAGTGCTTCGCCAGGAACGCCGCCTTCGACGACTTGTGCCGCACCAGCCGCTGCGCCAGCAGGGCGCCGGGCCAGCCGCCGGCCAGCCCGAGCAGCAGCAGCGTGCGCTCGGGCGTGCGGCGCCGGCCCAGGCGGGCGGCGCGCTTGTCGATGGCGTAGGCGATGAAGGTGGCCAGGCTGGCCAGCGCATACCAGCCGGCCAGCGCGATGGCCAGGGCCGCGTTCAGGAGCGCGCGATCAGAAGTAGTTCAGGCCCAGCGCGGCCTTCACTTCGTCGGCGGTCTTCGCCGCCACCTCGCGGGCGCGCGCGGTGCCTTCCTTGAGCATCTGCATGACCTGGCCCTTGTCTTTCGCGAACTCTTCGCGGC
Source organism: Pseudoduganella albidiflava (assembly GCF_004322755.1). Classification (NCBI taxonomy): domain Bacteria; kingdom Pseudomonadati; phylum Pseudomonadota; class Betaproteobacteria; order Burkholderiales; family Oxalobacteraceae; genus Pseudoduganella; species Pseudoduganella albidiflava. Next base: position 3,774,713 of record NZ_CP036401.1, on the reverse strand, counting down.
GGGCGCGGATCGGCGCCAGCATTTCCTGCAGCACGGCTTCCAGGCGTTTCTTGACGATCGAATCGCCCAGGCCGCCGCGCACATAGTGCGCCTTCATTTCTTCCAGCGCCGCCTTGTCGGTGTCGAACGCGTCCAGGTAGATGAAGGCCACGTTGCCTTCCAGGTGGCCCGGGTCCTGCACGCGCAGGTGCAGCGGATCGGTGTAGACCTTCTTGACGGCGGCGGTGATCTCGTCGGCCGAGGCGCCCAGGTTGATCGTGTTGCCCAGCGACTTGCTCATCTTCGCCTTGCCGTCGATGCCCGGCAGGCGGCCGATTTCCGGCACCAGCGCCTTGCACTCGACGAGGATGTCGCGGTTGGCGATCCGGTTAAAGCGGCGCACGATCTCGTTGGTCTGCTCGATCATCGGGATCTGGTCTTCGCCGACCGGCACGATCGATGCCTTGAACGCGGAAATGTCTGCGGCCTGCGAGGCGGGGTAGGTGAGGAAACCCGCGGGGATGTCGCGCTCGAAGCCGCGCAGCACGATTTCCGCCTTCACCGTGGGGTTGCGCTCCAGGCGCGCCACGGTGACCATGTTCAGGTAGTAGAACGTCAGCTCGGCCAGTTCCGGGATCTGCGACTGGATCAGGATGGTCGACTTGGCGGGATCGATGCCCACGGCCAGATAATCCAGCGCCACTTCGACGACGTTGCGGCGCACCTTGTCGATGTCGTCCATATTGTCCGTCAGCGCCTGCGAGTCGGCCAGCATGATGAACTGCTGGTAGTCGTGCTGGTAGCCGACGCGGCTGCGCAGGCTGCCCACGTAGTGGCCCAGGTGCAGCGGGCCGGTCGGGCGGTCGCCGGTGAGGATCACGGCAGGCGTGGCCGAAGCGGGAGACGGCGTGGTCGAAGTCTCGGCGGAAGATGCGGTGGACGTTGCAGAGGTTTCAGGCTGGCTCATTGGCTTCTTTCGGGTTGGCCCCTGCCACGATGCGCCATGAAAAACGCCACCCTGGCAGAGGCGGCGTCATATTGAAATCACATCACTTCAAACGGGGGCCGCACGGCATCGAGCGGCGCCACCAGCAAGTATCGGACAGATGCGATTGGAAAAAAATCATCCCGCTATGGTTGCAGGTTCAACCCGGCCTGTCAAGACAGGCCGGGCGGCCCCGCCTCAGTAGCGGCGCGGATTGTCGGGCCGGTCGTCGTGGCGGTTCGGCACGCCGTCGTTGTCGCGGTCGCGGTCGCGGTCGCGGCGGTTGGCGACGCCATCGTTGTCGCGGTCACGGTCGTACCGGTTCGGCAAGCCATCGCGATCGTTGTCCCGGCCGCGGTCGCCGCGCTGCCACTCGCCGCGCGCGAACTGCCAGCGGCCATCGCGTTCCTGCCAGCTCGGTGCCGACCAGTGGTAGCCGGCGCGCGCCTTCACGTACTTGCCGCGCACCCACGCGTAGCGGTGGCCGGTCCAGTTCCAGTAACCAGGCGTCCACACATGGCCGTGCCGGGCCGCGGGCATCGCTTCATGGCGGGGCGGCGGTGGCGCCTTGCGCACGACGATGATTTCCGTGGCGGCCATGGCGGGTGCGGCGACCGAACCCAGCGAGGCGGCGAACATGGCGGCAATCAGCAGTTTCTTCATGATGTACTCCTTGTGGTGAACGTATGGCTTCATTCTGGCGGCAAGGTGTTACAGCAGTGTGCCCGCTGCCAATTTCTCTGTAAGCAATTGTTTCGTTGCCTGCAAGGAAATCACACGCTACCATCGGGGTCCTGTCTTCCTGGAGAACCCGATGCAGCGCCGCCTTGTCCCTGGCTTGTTCCCGCTTTTGTCCCTGATCACGTCCGGCGCGCTGGCGCAGACACCGCCGATGACGCCCGACATCGGCAAGGCCTTCATGGCGACCGTGCCGGAGGCCGACTACACGAAGCGCACGGTGATGATCCCGATGCGCGACGGCGTCAAGCTGTACACCGTGATCGTCGTGCCGAAAGGGGCCCGCCAGGCGCCGGTGCTGCTGACCCGCACGCCGTACAACGCGTTCGGCCGCGCGCAGCGCAACAAGAGCCCGCGCATGCTGGCCACGCTGCCGCACGGCGATGACACGCTGGTCCATGCGGGCTACATCCGCGTGTTCCAGGACGTGCGCGGCAAGCATGGCTCGGAAGGCGACTACGTGATGACACGCCCGCTGCGCGGCCCGCTGAACGGCACGAAGACCGATCACGCCACCGACGCGTGGGACACCATCGACTGGCTGGTGAAGAACCTGCCGGAATCGAATGGCAAGGTGGGCATGCTGGGGTCGTCGTACGAAGGCTTCACGGTGCTGATGGCGCTGGCCGATCCGCACCCGGCGCTGAAGGCGGCCGTGCCGATGAGCCCCATGGTCGACGGCTGGCGCGGCGACGACTGGTTCCACAATGGCGCCTTCCGCATGCCGTCGCTGGCCTTCATCAACGCGCAGACCACCGTGCGCGGCCGCGCCGAAGCGTTGGCGACCGGCATCCACGACGACTACGAAGGCCACCTGCGCGCCGGCTCGGCCGCCGGCTACGCCCGCCAGTTCGGCCTCGACAAGCTGCCGTACACGAAAAAACTGTTCGAGCATCCGGCCTACGACAGCTACTGGCAGCACCAGGCGGTGGACCGGCTGCTCGGCGCGCGGCCGCTGAAGGTGCCGACCATGACGGTCACGGGCCAGTGGGACCAGGAAGACAGCTACGGCGCCTTTGCCGTCTACGCCGCGCTGGAGCCGAAGGACAAGGCCAATGACCTGAATTACCTGGTGGTCGGGCCGTGGCGGCACAGCGGCGTCAATTACGACGGCTCGTCGCTGGGCGCGCTGGCATTCACCGGCGACACCGCGCTGGAATTCCGGCGCGACGTGATGCAGCCGTTCCTGGACCAGCACCTGAAGGACGGCGCGCCGAAGGCGGACACGCCGCCGGTGCTGTCGTACCAGACGGGCACCAACCGCTGGCAGCGGTTGCAGGGCTGGCCGCTGGCCTGCGCCACCGGTTGTCCCGCCGCCGCGCAGGCGGTGTACCTGCAGGATGGCTTCCGGCTGTCGTTTACAGCGCCGGCGAGTGGCGCTCCCGATGCGGCCGGCTTCGACGAATACGTGGCCGATCCCGCGAAACCCGTACCGTTCGTGCCGCGGCCGGTGCGCATGGGCGATCCGGAAGTGTGGCGGCCCTGGCTGGTCAGCGACCAGCGCTTCGTGGCCGACCGGCCGGACGTGCTGGCCTATGTCTCCGAACCGCTGGCGGCGCCGCTGCAACTGTCCGGCGCACCCGTGGTAAACCTATTCGCCTCCACATCCGGCTCGGATGCCGACTGGGTCGTCAAGGTGATCGACGTCTATCCGGACGAAGTGCCGTCGCAGCCCGGCCTGGGCGGCTATCAGCTGCCGGTGGCGATGGAGATCTTCCGCGGCCGCTACCGCGACAGCCTGGAACACCCCGCCGCCATCGTGCCCGGCAAGCCGGAACGCTACCGCTTCGCGCTGCCGAACGTGAACCACGTGATCCGGCCCGGCCACCGGCTGATGGTGCAGATCCAGTCCAGCTGGTTCCCGCTGTACGACCGCAATCCGCAGCGCTTCGTGCCGAACATCTTCCATGCGCGGCCGGGCGACTACATGAAGGCCACGCAGCGCATCTGGCACACGCCGGCGCTGCCCAGCGCCATCGAGCTGCCGGTGGTGCCCGCGGGAGCCGCTACGGCGCGCTGACGTAGGGGGAAGGGCGGCTGCCCGGCGCCTGCGCCAGCAGGCTGCGCATTTCGCGCGCTTCCTCGACCGGCGTGCGGCCGAAGAAGCGCTTGAACTCGCGCGAGAATTGCGACGTGCTTTCATAGCCGACCCGCCCGCAGGCTGTGGCCGCGGTCACACCGTCCTGCACCATCAGCAGGCGCGCCTTGTGCAGCCGCGTGGTCTTCAGGTACTGGATCGGCGACGTCATCGTCACCGCCTTGAAGCCGGCGTGGAATGCGGCCTGGCTCATGCCCGCCTCGCGCGCCAGCGTCGCCACGTCGATCTGCCGGTGGTAGTCGGCGTGGATCCGCCGCAGCGCCTTGCCGATCTTGGCGAACTGCGTCTGGTGGGCCAGGCCGGCGCGCAGCGCGCCACCCTGTTCGCCGGTCAGCACGCGGAACAGGATCTCGCGCAGGATGCCGGGACCGAGGAGGCGCGTTTCCACCGGTGACACCAGCGCGTGCAGCAGGCGCAGCACGGCGTCGCCCAGCGCGTCGTCCAGTTTCGAGGCCATCATGCCGCGCGGGGCGGCGGGCGGGGCGACGCCCGTTTGCGCGTCGTCGACGGCCAGCGCCAGTTCGGCCGCCAGCTGCAGGTCGATCGGAATCGAGATCGCCAGCAGCGGTTCGGCGACGGTGGCATGCACCGTTTCTCCCTCGAACGGCAGCGGCACCGACAGCACCAGGAACTGCTGGGCGTGGTAGTCGAACGCTTCGCCGCCCAGGTAGCCGCGCTTGTGACCCTGGCAGACGATGACGATGCAGGGTTCGTACAGCGCCTTGCCGCGCGGGCGCACCGAGTTCGCGCGCATGAATTTCACGCCCGGCAGGCCGCACAGCGTGTAGCCCTCGTCCGGCGCGAGCACGCCCATCAGTTCCACCATCCGCGCCTGCCGTTCCGACACCATCATCGCCACCTCCGCTTGTTTTCGGCATCCATAGTTTTCGGCATCCACATAGTATCCAGCATGCATTATGCCTTTGGCGCGTGCGAAAAACAGCCCGGCTGGAGGATCAGGCAATGATTTGAAACCTTCGCGCAACCCGGCGCGGGCCCGCGCCCGTAGACTTCACACTGTCCAGGGCACTGTCCCTGGATACCATCGCAATCGACCATTGAAGGAGCGCAGCATGGCCGAACACCATTTCATCCCTGTCACCACTGACCGCACCGGGGCGCCCACGCCGGACGCGGAGGCCGCGCGGCAGGTCGTGCTGGTCACCGGCGCCACCGGCCGCATCGGCGCCGCCACCGCGCGCGAGCTGGCCGCGCAGGGCCACCACGTGGTGCTGGGCGCGCGGCGCATCGAGCGGCTGGTGCTGCTGGCCGCGGAGATCCGCGCCGCCGGCGGCAGCGTCGAGTGCCATGTGCTCGACGTTACCGATGCCGACGATGCGCAGACCTTCGCGCTGGCGGCATTCCACCGCCACGGCCGTGTCGACGCGCTGGTCAACGCCGCCGGCGTGGCGGCACCGTCGCGGCTGGACGCGCTGAAACTGCTGGAGTGGGACCGCATGCTCGACGTGAACGTGCGCGGCGCGCTGTACGCGATCGCGGCGGTGCTGCCGCTGATGCAGCGGGCCGGCGTCGGCCATGTCGTCAACCTGGCATCCGGCACCGGCATCGGCCCGGCGCACGCCGTGCAGGGCGCGTCGGCGCGGGCGCTGCTGGCGATCGCCGAGGCGCTGCGGCAGGAAGAACGCGATATCGAGGTGTCCGTCATCGCGCCGGACATGCCGGGCGGCGCGCAGGCCGTGGCCGAAGCCATCGGCGCCGTGCTGGCGCGCGAGGCGCACGCCTGCGCCTAGGGAAAAACCAGCGCTTCAATAGCGCAGGGAAGCGGCCGGCTACAAAGTCTTGTGGTGGTCGCGGAACCAGCGCCACGCCACCACGATCGCCGCCAGCTGCATCGCCGCGCTGACGAAGAACGTCACGCCGATACGCCAGTCGGAAGGCGGCAGGTGGCTCACCTTGGCCAGCAGGAAGCCGCCGATCAGCGGCATGATGACGATACCGACGCTGTTGATCGCGTGCAGTGATCCCATCAGTTCTCCCTGTTCCGTGGCGGGCGTGGCCTTCGAAATGATGCCCTGCAGCGCCGGCCCGGCGGCGAATGCCAGCAGGTTGCACAGGATCAGCACATACATCATCCAGCCCTGCGTGGCCAGGCCGTACAGCAGGTATGTCACGGCGCCGGAACCAAGCCCCAGCAGCGACAGCCGCACCTCGCCGAAGCGCTTCATGAACACGCCCAGCAGGCCGGCCTGCACGATCACGGACGCCACGCCCACGCAGAACAGCGCAATGCCGTTCTGCGTGGTCGACCAGCCATAGCGGAACGTGGTGTACAGCACCCACGTCGTGTGCAGCATGGTTTGCGCCAGCGCCACCAGCGCGAACACGGTTACCAGCCCCCGCGTGGCGGGGCGTTGCCACAGCCTGGCCAGGCCACCCAGCGGGTTGAGCTTGTGCAGGGGGAACGGGCCGCGCCGTTCGGGCGGCAGCGATTCGGGCAGGAAGAACCAGCCATAGACGAAGTTCGCCGCCGACATGCCGGCCGCCACGTAGAACGGCAGGTGCAGGTCGATGCCGCCCAGGATGCCGCCCAGCATCGGGCCGGCAATGAAGCCCATGCCGAACGCGGCGCCGATCTTGCCGAAGCTCCTGGCCCGGTTGTCCGGCGTCGACACGTCCGACGCGTAGGCCGAGGCGACCGACATGCTGGCGGCGGACATGCCGCCGATCACGCGCCCGGCCAGCAGCCAGCCCAGGCTGGGCGCCAGCGCCGTGACCAGGAAATTGAGCGACATGCCCACCATCGAATACAGCAGCACGGGGCGGCGGCCCACCTTGTCGCTGAACGCGCCCAGCATCGGCATGAACAGGAACTGCATCAGGCCGAACGTGGCACCCATCACGCCGTACCACAGCGACTGCTGCTCGCGCGCGCCGACGAACTCGCCCACCAGCACGGGCAGCACGGGAATGATCAGGCCCACGCCCAGCATGTCGATGAAGACGCACAGCAGCGCGAAGTTGAGGTTCACCGGCTTGCCCGGCGCCGCGCCGGCCGCCGCGGAATCGGCCGCGGACCCCGCGGCTGGCGTGGTGTCGTCCTTCATGGCGCCACCGTGGCGGCGGCCACGTCGGTATCGTTCAGCACGAACACGAGCCGGCCGTGCATGGCCCGGCTGATGCGGTTCATGGCCGGGCGCAGCGCCTGGTACTCCTGCGGCGTACACCAGCCGCGCTGGTTGCCGGCCACCACGCGGCGCGCCAGGTGGTAGCGCATGCCGTCGCGCGAATAGGTGGCCTGGTAATCCAGGCCGTCCTGGCGGATCGACAGGTTCTTCGGCACGTACAGCACCTGCATGGCGGCCGGCAGTTCGATGGTCATGCTGTCCTCCACGGCGAACGGTTCGCAGCGGGCGTCGTACCGGCGTTCTCGGTCCGTGAAGCGCCCGGCGAAACCTGCCAGCGGCACCGGGCCGTTCATCCCCGGCAGGAACGACAGCACGCCCGCTTCCGGCTGGCTGACGTAGTTGCGGATCCGTTCCGTATAGCGCACGCCCAGCATGTCCGGGCGCGCCTGCGCCAGCGTTTCCACGCTGCCGTCGCCTTCGTAGCCGTTCGATGCCATCGTGCGCCGCACCCAGTCGGCCGTGCCGGCGGCGGTTACGCCGTCGATGAACTCGCGCACCGCCACCGCGCTGCGGCCATGCCCGACGATCTCGGTGACGCGCTCGGCCGAACCGTCCAGCGCCACCTTCAGCGCGACCTTGCGCTCGACCCGGAAGGTGTGCGGGTCCGGCAGCGGCGTGCGGCGCAACGCCGGCGCCAGCCGCGTGGCCAGTACCGGCTTGCCCGCGTCGTTGTCGGGCAGCAGGCCGAACGGCATGGCGTCGTCGGTGGCATCCATGAACAGGTCCAGCGCGGGCAGGTAGCTGATGGCGTGGTCGAACCACATCACGGGAATCTCCGGCAGCGTGAAGTTCTCGCCGTCGGCGCGCAGCAGAACGGGCGACGCGGCGATGCCCCGCGCCGCCAGCAGCGCCTCGAGCAGGGCCACATGGTCCTTGCAGTCGCCGTAGCGGCGCTGCAGCACGGTGCCGGCGTCGTTGGGCACCCAGCCGCCGTCGCCGACATAGCTGGCCACGTAGCGCACGTTGGCGCGCACCCAGTCGTACAGCAGGCGCGCCGCGTCGCGCTGGTTGGCGGCGCGGCCGGCCACGTCCTCGGCCAGCGCGCGGATCGCCGGCGTCACGGCCGATTTCGGCGCGGCGCCCCGTTCATAGGCGGCGGCGATGGCCTGCCAGTCGGCGAAGGTGGACAGCATCAGGTGCGGCGTGCGGCGCCAGCCGTTGGCGGCATTCGGCTCCGGCGTGCCGGTGTCCTTGCTGCGGTAATGCCAGCGCAGCACACTGTCGGCGCTGGCCTCGGCGGCCGGCTGCGGCGCCAGGCCGACCTGGGCAACCTTCAGCGGCAGGGCGCGCGGATAGCGCACGGTGATCTCGCTGTCGTCCCGGATCACGTCGTCCTGCAGGAACATCACGTGCGACATGCCGCCCGGCAGTTCGGGCACCTTCTGTACCAGCCGGTAGCGCAGGCGGATGGCGTCGCCGGCGGCCAGCCGGGGAAACGTCACCTGCAGCAGGCGCTTGTCGGGGAACGATACGCCGCCCAGGATGCCGTCCTGCACCTGGATCGCCGACGGATCGACCGGGATCGGTGCGCCGCTGGCGGGGATCGTCTCGGCGGCCAGCAGTTCCAGCGTCTGGCGGCGCGCATCCCAGTTCACGTATTGCTGGCCCAGCGAACCGGCGCCGGTGGCATCGACGGCACGCCACGTATAGTCGACCGTCTGTTCCATCGTGTGGTCGGCCCGGATCACGATGTCGGTGCGTTCGCGCAGCGCCCGCACGTGGCCTTCGCCATCGGCGTGCGCCGCCTGCGCGGCCAGGCAGAGCAGGGCGGCCAGGCCGGCCGCGGGGCGGAGGAGGGAAAAGATCATCGGATCAGGCCGGCGCCGACCATTCGGCGACGAAGTCGTCGCGAAACGCCGTCAGCGCGCGCAGCCGTTCCTCGCCGAGGCGGCGGCCGGCGGCCGTCTGCATCGTGCCGGGCAGCGTGGCCAGCTTGACGGCGATGTGGTCGAGCGAATAGGCCTTGTCGTCGAGCGCGCGGTGACCGGCGCCCGGGTCGGTGGGGTGCGCCAGCGCGGAGCCCATGCGGCCGGCCGTGTAGAACATGCGCGCCAGCCCGACGGCGCCCAGCGCGTCGAGCCGGTCGGCATCCTGCACGATCTTGGCTTCGATCGTGGTGGGCACCAGGCCGGCGGAAAAACTGTGGGTTTCGACCGCGTGCGCCACGCCCGGCAGCAGCCCGGCCGGAAAGTCCGCCGCGGCCAGCAGGCGCACCGCTTCCCTTGCCGCCTGGCGCGACGCCAGGTGCCGCTCCGGGTGGTTCTTCGGCAGGTTGACGATATCGTGCAGGTAGCACGCCGCCATCACCACCAGCGCATCGGCTTCGGGGTAATCGGGCAGCAGCAGGGTGGCGTTGCGCCAGACGCGGTGCAGGTGGCTGGTGTCGTGGGCGCCATCGTCTCCGGGGATGGCGGCCGCGAGCGCGGCCAGTTTCGGGTGCCAGCTGGCCAGCGGCGAAATCGTTGTTGTCATGTTCAGGTCAATGCGGCGGTCGCGACATTGTGCCACGAATGAAACGCTTTTACTGCAATTTGAACAATTTTCCGGGCCGTTCTGCGTTGCCGTACGGAATTTTTAATGCGTCGAATCTTGGTGTGCGGTAACATTTCGCATCGTTAGCCGTCGCCAATCAACAGGAAAAAACAGGAAAAACAATGACCGATACCGCCACCGCCACCAATCCTGCCGAATACCTCGCCTTCACCCTGGGCAGGGAAGAATACGGCATCGACATCCAGAAAGTCAGCGAAATCCGCAACTATGAAAACCCGACGCGGCTCGCCAGCGCACCGGACTTCGTCAAGGGCGTGATCAACCTTCGCGGCACCATTGTGCCGATCGTGGACATGCGCATCCGCTTCGCCCTGGGCACGCCGGAGTACGGCCCGTTCACCGTCGTCATCATCCTGAACATCGGCAACCGCACGGTCGGCATGGTGGTCGACGCGGTGTCCGACGTGACGACGCTGGCACCGGAGCAGATCAAGCCGGCGCCGGACCTGGGCTCCACGCTGAATACCGAGCATATCGTCGGCCTGGGCACCGTGGATGAACGGATGCTGATCCTCGTCGACATCGACCGCATGATGTCGAGCGAGGAAATGGGCCTGGTCGAACGCATGGCCGCCTGAGCGGAGAGACCATGAATATCCTGCGCAACCTTCCCATCGGTAAACGCCTTGGACTGGGCTTTGCCGTCACGATCGCCCTGGCGATCGTCATCGCCGCCATCGCGCTGTGGCGGCTCAACGACGTGGCCCGCGCCACGCACGAAATGATGGCTTCGCCGCTGGCGAAGGAGCGCATGATCAGCGACTGGTACAGCAATATCGACAGTGCCATCCGCCGCACGTCGGCGATCGCCAAGTCCACCGACACGTCGCTGGCCGCCTACTTTGCCGACGAGAGCAAGCGTTCGTCGGCATCGTCGTCGGAGCTGCAGAAGAATATCGAGGTGCTGCTCGTCACGGACGAGGAAAAGGCGCTGTTCGCAAAGATCATGGCGCAGCGCAAGATCTACCTCAGCTCGCGCGACGAGGTCGCCAAACTGAAGGCGGCCGGGCAGGTGGACGAGGCGGCGCGCGTGTTCGATTCGGTGTTCGTGCCGGGCGCCGCCACCTACCAGCAACTGGTGAAGGACCTGCTCAAGCTCGAGCGCATCCGCATCGACCAGACGGCGGCCGATATCGCCGGCATCAATGAACGCAGCCGCACGCTGGTGATTGCCCTGGCGCTGGCCGCGCTGGCATTCGGTTCCGCCAGCGCCTGGTGGCTCACGGTAGGCATCACGCGCCCGCTGCGCCAGGCCGTCGACGCGGCGACACGGGTCGCTTCCGGCGACCTGACGGGCCGCATCGACGCCACCGGTAGCGACGAAACGGGCACGCTGCTGCGCGCGCTGGCCGACATGAACCAGTCGCTGTTCAACATCGTCACCGAGGTACGCGGCGGCACCGAGAACATCAAGGTCGCTTCCGCCGAGATCGCCACCGGCAACCACGACCTGTCGGCCCGCACCGAGCAGCAGGCGGGCGCGCTGGAAGAAACCGCGTCGACCATGGAGCAGCTGACGTCCACGGTGCGCACCAATGCCGACAACGCGCGCCAGGCCAACAGCATGGCCGCTGCCGCGGCAAGCGCCGCGGCGAAGGGCGGCGATGTGGTGCAGCAGGTGGTGGGGCGGATGAATTCGATCGATGCGTCGTCGAAGAAGATCGTCGACATCATCGGCACGATCGACGGGATCGCCTTCCAGACCAATATCCTGGCGCTGAACGCGGCGGTGGAAGCGGCGCGCGCGGGCGAACAGGGGCGCGGCTTCGCGGTGGTGGCCGGCGAGGTGCGCAACCTGGCGCAGCGCAGCGCCACGGCGGCGCGCGAGATCAAGGAACTGATCGGCGCCTCGGTTGCCGAAGTGGCGGAAGGCAGCCGCCTCGTCGCGCAGGCCGGCACCACGATGGACGAGATCACGGCCAGCGTGCGGCGCGTCTCCGACGTGATCGGCGAGATCGCCGCCGCCGGCGTCGAGCAGAGCACCGGCATCGAGGAAGTCAACGGGGCGATCGTGCAGATGGATGCGGTAACGCAGCAGAACGCCGCGCTGGTCGAGGAATCGGCCGCCGCCGCGGAATCGATGCAGCGGCAGGCCAGCGCGCTTGCCGAGGTGGTCGGCGTGTTCCGGACCGGCCAGGGGCCAGCCGTGGCGGCGCAGCCGAAGGCGCTTGCCAGGCCGGCACTGGCCGCGCGCAAGCCGGCCCCGGCGAAGACCTCCGGCGGCGACTGGGAAGAGTTCTAAGCCGTCATCCGCCCGCCGCCGCGCGCTGCGACAGCGCGTCGGCGGCGCCATTGCGGTGGCGCGGCACCCAGCGCAGCGCCATCCCCTCCAGCCTTGCCATCAGCGCGACGGCGCGGGCGCGGTGTTCTTCCAGGCCCTTGGCGCCCGGCACCCCGCTCATCAGCACATCCTGCACCACCACCTGGCTGTCGCCATACACGGCCAGCTCGCATGCTCCCGCCGCCACGGCCGCTTCCAGCAGCGCGATCAGCGCCAGGTATTCGGCATCGCCGCTGGTGCCGGTGCCGGCCGGCCGGCTGATCTCGATCCGTTCGCCGGCTGGCCCCAGCAACAGCGCGCCGATGCCGATCCGGCCGGGGTTGGGCGTGGCCGAGCCGTCGAACCAGCCGCGCCATGCGGACGGGGAGGACGGCACCGGGCGGCGCGCCAGCCTTTCGGCGGCGGCGCGGGCCTGGGCCAGGGCGCGGGGAGTGGACGGCGTGGCGGTCATCGGGTTGCGGGAAAAAGCGGCGATTCTACCGTGGCGGGAGCGCCGGATAAAAGAATGCCATCCGGAGGGTAATGCTGTTAAGTTAAGACCACCCAGAGGCAGATTCGGGGGCAGACCCGGCGGGTCTGACCCCGGCCCTTCGCTTTTGGAGTGAATGCATGCGCTTTCATTGTGCTGGATGACGATTCACCAGACAGCATTACACTCCGGTGCGGTGGCACATTCTATTGTGCTGATCAACGGCGGTAGGGATTTTCCGGCCGGTGATCGTAGCGGTTCGGCACGCCGTCGCCATCGCGGTCGCGGTCGTGGCGGTTCGGGATGCCATCGCGGTCCTGGTCGCGGCGCGGCGCGTGGCCGTAATAGGTGTGGCCGTGGCGATGGTCGCGGTCATAGCCGCGGTGGTAGTCCCGGTCGTAGCCGCGGTCCCGGTAGCCACGGTTGTAGTGATTCGGGTCGCGGTCAGCCCAGTTCGGCTTGCCGTCGCCGTCGCGGTCGCGGTCGAAGCGGTTCGCCACGCCGTCGCGATCGAGGTCGCCGCGCGGGCCATGGCGGTTCCAGCGCGCCTGCTCGTAGCGCCAGCCGCCGCCGTATTCCACCCAGCGCGGCGCCGCATAGGCGTAGCCGGGGCGTTCCGCCAGCCATTGGCCGCTGACCCACACATGGCGATGGCCATTCCAGTCCCAGTAGCCGGGCGCCCAGACATGACCGTGGCGCGGCGGCGGCTGCGCTTCCCAGCGCAGCGGCGGAGGCGCCGAGCCGATGACGATGCTGACCCCTTGCGCCATTGCCTGGGTCGGCGCGAACGCGGCGGCGCCGATGGCGATGGCGGCTGCAGCGATGAATGAAGTCTTGATCATGGTGTTTCTCCGCATGGTATTGGTGGTCTTTCCGGCGGAAGCGCCTGGCGCCCCGTTGAAAACACTATAGCGCGCACGCTTTCCGCCACGAAAAGCGATTTCAGTTTCTTACAAATGGCGCAGGGTTTGCTACCGCATGTTTCACCCTTGTATCAGCGATGTAACGGTGCGTGTTAAAGGGGTGTTTCCGCCTCCCTCGGCTAGCGGCAGGCATGGCCCAACTGTTAACCGAATTCGTCGAACGACGCCACCGCGCCTGGCGGCGCGGCAGGAACCTGGCCGGGCCGCGCACGGTGCCGTGGGTGCCGCTCGCCGCGGCGGCCTGCGTGCTGCTGGGGGGAACGCTGCTGGGCGTGAATGCGCTGCGCCTTCGAGACGCCGCGCCGGCTGCCGCGGCCGATACCGATGCGCTGCGTGCGGACCGGCTGCAGCCGGTCGTGCCGGGCGCCCGGTTCACCGTGGACGAAACGCCGGGCGTGGCGATGCTGCCGCAGCCCGGCGGCGCCATCGTCGTGGCCAGCCGGATGCGGTCATCGACGCCGCAACGGATCGACCTATGCCGCCAGATGGCCGACCCGTCCGGTCGGCTGCTGCCGCTGCGGCTGGGCCAGCGCTTCGCCGATGTCGAAGCGGCGGTGCGGGGTGCCGGGGGCACGGCCGGGATGCGCGGCGCGCTGCTGGTGGCGGACGCGTCGCACGCGACGGCCGCGATGCCGCGGCTGCGCCTCGCCGGCCAGGCCGGCCTGCCGCTGCAGCTGACATGGCGCGGCGCGGCGGCGCGCTGGCTGGGCAACGGCGGCGAAGGCATCGTGCGCGGCGCGGCCGGCCGGGTAACATTGCGCGACGAAGGGTGGCTGGCATGGGAAGGCGGCGCGTTGCACCTGGTGCGCCGCCCGGCCGCCGCCTGCCCGAGGGCAGGTGAACTGGTGGCGCGCCTGTACCAGCCCGATGCCGCGCAGCGTGGCAGGGCCCAGGTCACCGCGTTCGCGGCGGGCGGCGCCAGTGCGACGGCATGGCTGGCGCCGGGCGAGCATGTGCTGGCCGCGGCCGCGGCGCCGGCGCTGGAAGACGAAACCCTGTTCGCGGCCTTGCAGGAGCGCGGCCTGGTGCGGCTGGCGGACGATGGCGCCATCGTGCTGGCACCGCGGGATCTGGCGGCATGGCGCGCCGCGCCGGCCCACCAGCGCGCGGCCGACCTGGGCGCCTGGCGCCACGTCCACGTCGACGACGCTGCCGCCGCACTGCTGCGCCGCCTGTACCGCCAGGCCGACGGCAGCTACGTGCGCCAGCAGGTGGCGCTGTACAACAGCGAGCGCGCGCTGCTGGCATGGCGCGTGCGGACTGGCGATGCCTCGCGCTGGCAAGCCGACGGCCCGGTGACGGCGGCCATGGCGCCCCAGGCGGCGCGCCTGTTCGCCGCGCTGCCGCAGGGCTGGCAACCCTGGACGCGACTCGCGTCGCTCGCATCGACTGCCCCGGTTGCCCGCCTGTCGCTCGATCTTCCACGTCCCGCCACGGGCGGCGAAGCGCTGGCGCTGCTGCTGGCCGGGCGCGTGCTGCGGGTCGACGGCGCGACAATGGCCTCGCGCGCCGCGTGCGACGGGCGCGCCTGCACCGCGCCGGACGATGTCAGCCGGCTGGACCTGCGCGCGTTGCCCGGCGCGCGCCGCATCGTGCTGACGGTGGCGCCGCTCGATGCCCGTGCGCTGGAGCGGCCGGGCGAGCGCCAGTACCGGCACCTGCGCGTGGTGGCGAACCGGATCGTCTGGCAGCCCCTCGCCACGCCGGCGCCGCAGGTGCGTTCCGGCCAGGGCGGCGGCCATGGCGCCGGCCCGGTACTGCTGGCGGACCGCAACGGCACGCCGCTGTGGGCTGATGGCGCGACCACTGGCGCCGCCGACCGGGCCGGGCTGGCACCGCTGCTGGGCCTCGCGCCGGAACACGACGCCGGCATCGCAGGCATGCTGGCGCGGACCGGTGCGGGCGGCGCCCGTGCGCGCCTGTCGATCGACCTGCCGCTGCAGGCGCTGGCGCAGCGCGTGCTCGACTGCGTGGCGCTGCGGCGCGGCCGCTGGACGGGCGAGCGCTGCACCGGTGCCACCGCGCCGCCGCCGCAACGCCGGGCCGGTTTCGTCGTGCTCGATGCCGAGAATGGCGACATCCTGGCCGCGGCCGGTGCCGGCCAGCCTTCCGTGGATGCCGGCAACTGGCTCGAAGCGCGCGCGCTGGACCGCGCCAATCCGGCCGGCAGCCCGCTGCGCCTGCCGGCGCTGCAGCACGATGGCGGTGCCCACCACAGTCCCGGCTCCACCTTCAAGGTCATCAGCGCGCTGGGCCTGGAACTGGCCGCGCGCGGCGAAGGCGGGCAGGCGCGCCAGCTGGACGCGTTGCTGGGCGGCCCGCCGCTGCCGGCCATCAACGCCCTGGCGCGCGAACGGGGCTTCGACTTCGCCACGGGTGCGCCCACCTATCCGGCCAGTGCGCGCGGCGCTCACGTGACCAACTACCGCGAGCAGGGCATCGACGGCCGCGCGCGCGAAGGGCGGCTCGGCCTGGCGCAGGCATTGACGTACAGCCTGAATACCTGGTTCGCCTGGGCCGGCGAGTTGTCGGACCGCACGCTGGGTGGCCGCGCCGAGGGCGGCATGCCGGATGCGCAGCCGCTCGAAGCGGGAGCGCTCGATGGCGCCCGCCCGATCCTGGCCGCGGCGCGCCGGCTCGGCTTCGACCGCCCGCTGCGGCTCGACGGCGGGCTGCTGCCGCCCGCGTTCCGGTGGAACGACTACGATGCGCTGCAAGCCACGCCCGCGCGCATCGATCCCGTGCACACCCGCCACGAGCTGCGCCAGATGAGCATCGGCCTGCGCATGCAGGCCACGCCGCTGCAGATGGCGCTGGCCGCCGCGGCGATCGGGCAGGGCGCCACCGTTACGCCGCGCCTGCTGCTGGAACTCGATGGCCGTCCGGCCGCCAACCCCGCGCCGGAAAAACTGGACGTGCGCCTCGACCGCATCCGCGCCGGCATGAAGGGCGTGATCGATGCCGGCACGGCGGCGGGCGCGTTCCACGCCCTGCCGCGCGGCGTGCGGGCCGGCCTGCATGGCAAGACCGGCACCGCGCCGACCAGCGATAGCGGCGCCACCGTCTGGTTTACCGCCTGGCTGGAGCCGGGCAGCCTGCCGGGCCAGCGCCACCGGCTGGCGTTCGCCGTCCACGCCAGCCATTCGGATGGCACCGGCGGCGACCATGCGGCACCCGCCGTGGCGGCGGTGCTGGCCGCGCTGGCCGGCCAGGGGCGCGGCAATAACACTGAACAACAGGGTAAATGACGCGTTCCACGCGCGAATGGGCGGCACCCGGCCATGGCATGATGCAGGCTGTCGTTTCCATTTCCTTTCCTATTTCTAATCTCATGAGGCTGCCAGGAACGCGCTACCAGGAACCCGGCTGGGAAGCGGTGAGGAAGCTGCTCGGCCAGGTATCGCTCGCCGCCTTCCGGCACTGCGACCTGGCGCAACTGGCCGATCCGGCGCGGCAGGCGGCCATGCTGGACTGGTACACGGACGCCGTGGCGGCCGGCCTGCGCAGCGCCAGCCGGTCGCCGCGCGGCACCGCACCCGGCAACAGCTATGGCGACAGCGCCGGCGACCTGGCGCTGGCCCTGCTGTTCGAACTGCAGGCGCAGCCCGCGTACTTCGCCGCCTTCGCCACCGCGCTCGGCGCCGCGATTCCTGCAACAACGCCGGCCGGGCAGGCCGATGACGGGCCGGCGTGGCAGCACGCGGCCGGCGAAGCGCTGTTGCGCAAGAAGGTCAACGACATGTTCGCCACGCTGCGCGACAAGGTCGACGCCGACCATTACCAGGCCGCCACCGGCCAGCCCTGTACGCCGAACCGCATCTACACGTACCGCATGCTGGACATGGCGTATGCGGCGATCGCCCAGGTGTTCGCCGGCTGGCCCGGCACCGCGCAGCAGGTGGCGGCGATCCTCGGCCGGGAGGCGGAAGGCATGCCGATCGAGGTGCGCCGGATGAAGTCGATCGCGCAGTGCCAGGCGGCGTGGGTCATCAACTGGAGCGCGACGCTGGAACGCTTCACCGGCTCGCCCGGCCCCCTGCACACGAAGTCGAAGCGTTTCGCCAGCCTGCGCAACAGCGCGGACAAGATCGGCGCCATGCTGGCCGAGATCGGCGACTACGAGGAGCTGTCCGCCAACCGCGACGACGATGGCTGGCGCCGCGACGGCGACGACGCCGCCGCCTGGCTGGACGAGCTCGATCGTGTCGCCGCCGCGGCCTGCCCGCACGGCGAGGCCGATCGCATCCTGGCGCCGATGGACGCGGACGACGAGTCCGGGGACGAACAGCCAGCCGTTTCCACTGCCCCCGGCTATGATGGCATGCCTGGCCACGCGGCCGCGCTGGCGGCATTGAACGACGAAGCCCTGCCGGTGCGGCTGGCGGTCTACCTGAAACTGCTGGGTCCCGCGGACGACAGCTATCCCGACGACTGGCGCGATGCCGGAACGGGCGAACTGCCCACGCTGCAGCGGCTGGCGGAGCGGGGCGGCATGTCCGTGCCCACGCTGCGCAAGCGGCGCAACGCGGTCCTCGAACGCCTCACCGGCCTGACTGGAGAACACCATGAACCTTGATGCCCGGCTGCGCGAGCGGCTGCTGCTGGCCCGCGCGGTCCCCGGCGACCGGCTCCTGCTGGCCGACGCCACGCTGCTGGCGGCGCTGGACGGCACGCGGCCCCTCAGCCCCGGCGAACTGGCCGCGCTGAAGGATTCGCCGGCCACCTTGCGCCGCTTCCGCCACCTGGCCCTGGCACGGCGGCGCGGCGCCTGGCAATCGTCCACCGGCATGCTGCGCGCGGCCGACAGTGGCGGCCTGCCGGCGCTGGCGACCGACGACGGCCTGTGGACGCTGCATTTCCTCGACGGGGAGAGTGGCTGGCGGGTGGTGCTGGCGCTCGATGCGGCGGCGCCGGTGGCCGCCGGCCTGCTGCGCGAGCGCACCTTGCTGCGCGTGACCGACGGCGCCGGCGCGACCCTGCTGCAGGGCCGCCTCGACGCCGATGGCGAATGCGAACAGGCCTGGCCCTTCGCCGCGCCGCCGGGCGAGCACCTGCAGCGCCATGGCGCCACGTTCGCCGTGACGGCACTGGCCGCGCCATGAACGAACGCCGCGAACCGTCGCTGGATGGGTACCCTGGCGACGATCGGGGCGAGGATCACGGCGCCGGCACGCCGGTCGCGGCGCGTTGCGACACCTTGCCGGCGCCGCCTGGCACTACCGTTGTCCTGTTCGGCGCGGATGGCCAGGCGCGCCGGCCGGCCCCCTCCGCGGGCAAGGCCCCGTTTGCCGGCAAGGGCGAAACGGCATGGTGGTTCGCGCCCGGCCCGCACACCGTCGCGCTGGTGCCGTTCGCCGGCGCGCCCGAACTGGGCCTGCGGCTGGCCTTCGTCATCGACACCGCCGATCCCCGGCTGGCGCGCCAGCGCTTCGACCTCTTCCTGTTCAGCGAGGTGGCGGGGCAGGCCGGCAGCCTGTCGCTGGCCGATCTCGCCGGGCGCCTGGAAGCGGCGCTGCGTGCCGCGCTGGCGGGCGGTACGCTCGACCTGCCTCCCTGCACGTCGCTGGAGGAATGGCAGGCATTTCGCGCCGGCCTGGACGAGCTGCTGTACATGCGCTTCGGGCTCACCGTCGACGATTGCGTGCCCGTCGAGCTGGACGACGTGGATTTCGCCGGGGTGCTGCGCCGCCGTGCCGCCGCGCTGGCGCTGGGGGCGGATGAACCGGTGCCGCGATCCGAGCCGGTCGCCGCGCCTGCAGCCAAACCAGGAGCGCCGGTGGCCGGTCCGGACGATGCCGCCGCGCTGCGCCGCCTGTTCCTGGAGCTGCCCGAAGCGTCGCGCGTGCTGCGGCTGCTGCCGGCACCGGCGTTCGCGGCGCGGCAGGCGCAGCTCCAGCGGCTCGCGCTGGCCGCGCTGGACGTGAACACGATGCCGGCGCTGGCGTGGGCGGCACCGGGCCGGCGCCGCGCCTTCGATGAGCAGCGCAAGCTGGCCGACGCGAGTGCGCAGGCCGTGCGCGCGCTCGATGAGCTGTGGAGTGCCTTGGCGCAGATGAAGGTGGCGGCAGGCGGCGATGATGAGCTGGACCGCATCGTCGCGAACTGCGAATGCCACCTTGCCGCGCGCCGCGGCAACGCCGGCGGCGCATCCAGTCGATCCGACGCCGAGAGTCGCCATCCATGAACCTGCAAGCATCGAACTCCCCCGCCATCTGCCGCACCATGCTGCGCGACGGCCGCGTGCTGTCGGTGGCGGCCACGGTGCGGCCTCGTGCCAACCGGGCCGATGTCAAGTGCGTGGTGCCGGGCGCGCCCGCGCTGGCCGAGCGGATCGTCGAAGTGGTGCGGCTGGCACGGCTTACCGAAGCGCGCCTGGACAGCCGCGTGCAGCTGGTGCTCGGCTTCGACGCCGCCCCGCAGGACGGCGAGCGCAACTGGGAACTGGCGGCCGTGCTGGCGGACCGGATGGCGCGCGGCGCGTGGCAGCCGCCGCACGGCACGGCGGACCTGATCGCGCTCGGCTGGTCGGATGCCTGGCAGCTGGGCCGCGTCGATGGCTACGACGCGCCGCCCGCGCTGCCGGAGGCGCTGTCGCCCGGCACCGAACTGCTGCTCGGCGGTGCCGGCCTGCCGCACCTGGGCGCCTTGACCGGGCACGCCGATCCGGGCGCATCGGTGTCGTCAGTCCGCACCTGGTTCCCGCTGCACAGCGGCGGCATCAACGACACGCTGGCGTGGGTGGAAGTCAGCGTCAGCCCGCTGGCCGCTGCGGGCGTCGATGCCGCTGGCGAGGAAGAGGACACGATCGCCGTGCCGGGTGTCGATGCCGCCGCGCAGCTGGCGGTGCGCCAGGCGCTCGCGGGAGCCCGGCATGGCGACGCCCGCGGCCTGGGGCGCTGGCGCACGGTCGTGCGGTTCAGCGAACCGCGCTTTACCGGCGCCTCGTACCAGTTCGCGCTGGTGATGGCCGACCGGCTGGCGCGGGGCCGCGAGTTCGTGCCGCGCGGCCGGCTGATCGCCACCGGGACCTCGGCGGCCTGGCATGCCGGCCTGGTCGACACGGTGGCTGGTGCCGAAGCGAAACTGGCGCTGATCCTTGCCGAGGCGGCGGCTGGCGACCGGGTGCTGCTGCCGGGGGCCTGGCGCGATGCCTTGCCGCCGGGCTGGCGCGAGGCGCTGCGGGCGAAGGGCGCCTCGTGCGCCTGCGTCGACCGTATCGGGTTGATCTGATGGATTCGATTGGATCGACAAGGGCCATGAGAATCGACAATGGTGGCGTGCCTGTTAAAATCGGCGGGGGCGCATGGTGAAACTGGGAGGGACTGACATGTTCAAGATGTTCGGTATCGGCGGTGTCAAATGCCCGCGCTGTGGACAACGCAACGGGGCGGCCGGCTACTGCGAGGCATGCGGCCTGTCGCAGGGTGCGCCGCGCAGCGAGCCGGTGCTGCTGGATAACCGCTGGGTACCCGCCGCCGACGAGCTGGCGGTCTATTTCGGCGTGCGCGAACTGTCCGGCATCTTCACGAAGACGCTGCGCGTGCCGCCCACCACCCGCGCCTACATCCTGCAAGGCACGACCGCCACCGAAGTGCCGCAGGGCGAGTACGAGCTGGAAGGTTTTTTCCAGCGCCTCAACAACCTGCTGCGCGACCAGCACGCCGAAATCCTCATCACCCGCACGCTGCCGCTGCCGGTGACATTCGACCTGGCCGACCTGGAAACCGCCGAGCACCTGAAGGTCAGCGCCAGTTTCACGGTGGGGATCAAGGTGGAACACGTGGCCGCGTTCGCCCAGCATTTCATGACGGCGCCGGGCACCGTCACCACGAAACACCTGCGCGAGCTGCTGCAGCAATCCGTGTGGCAGATCGCCGCGGAATTCATCGGCGCGCGGTCCATCCGCGAAATGCACGCCAACCCCGACCTGCGCCAGCAGCTCGACGAGCGGCTGCAATCGGCACTGAAGCTGCGCCTCGCGGAGTTCGGACTCGCCGCCGTTCAGGTGGAAACGCTGCAGCTGCGCCACGACAAATACGATGCCAACCGCGAACGCGTGGGCAGCCTGTGGCTGGTGGCCGACGAGCGCCACGTGCAGCTGGAACACGCCCGGCACCTCGACGAACTGTATGGCGAGGAAGAATGGCTGGCGCTGGCGCGCGTGGAACAGCAGGCCCGCAACGATTACCGCCGCGCCGAGCTGCAGCAGGATGCGGCGGTCGACAAGGCCGAGCTGTCGCTGCGCGAGAACGAGCGGATGCAGGCGATCCGGGCGCGCGAGATCGACCTGTATGCGCGCATCGTCGAATCGCGCACGCGCAAGGCGGCGGTCGAGCGGGGCGCCGGTGCCGCGGCGGCCGAGCTGGAACATGAGCTAGCGAAGCTGGCAAGCCAGCAGGCGGGTGCAGCGGCGGACTGGGAACATGTGCGCCAGCTGGCGCAGTTCCGCATGCGCACCGAACTCGAGGTGGCCCAGCAGGAAGCGGTGGAGCAGCGCGCGCTGGCCCGGCAGCGCTTCGCGCACCAGCTGCACGTGCAGCAGATCCGCAACCGCATGGACCAGGCGCTGGCGATCGAGGACGAAGCGGCGCGCCGCGCCGAGTCGCAGCGGCTGCAGCAGGCGCACCTGGCGGCCCAGCGCCGCGAAGCCGAGATCGAGGCGGAACACCACCGGGGCCGGTTGCAGGCGGCGGAGCTGGCCAACCTGGCGCGCCGGCGCGAGGCCGAGCGCATCCGAGATTGGGAAGAAGAGCTGCACGTGGCGAAGCGCCGCGACCTGTCGCGCGGCGAAGCCGTGAAGGACGCATCGTCGCAGGTGGACGTGGCGGGCATCACGGCGCGGCTCGACGAGCTGCGGCGCAGCGGCGCCAGCGCCGAGTCGCTGGCCCAGCATGAAAAGCTGCTGCGCACCATCGAGGCGGACGGCATCGCCCAGCGCCAGGCCAGTGCCATCGCGCACGAAGCGGAAGAAAACCGCCTGGCCCTGAAGCTGCGCGAGCATGAGGCGCAGTGGCAGCAGGAGCTGCGCCGCATGGAACTGGAGCGCGAGGAACGCTATGCGCGGGCCCGCAGCGCCTATGAAACGCTGGTGGCGCAGCAAAACCATGCCGCCGAGCTGGCGCGCATCGAGATCGAGCGCATCGGCACGATCGGCAACCTGTCCGACACGGGCAAGGTGGCGCTGGCGCCGACCGCCAACGCGCAGGCGCTGGCCCAGCTGCTGAAAGTGCGCACCCAGTCGGAAATGGGTGCCGACCAGCTGCAGGCGCTGGCGCTGGTGGTGGGCGCGGAAAACAGCGTCACCCCGCTGGAGGCGATGCGCATGGCCCAGCAGGCCCTGGCCGATGAACGGATCCAGGCCGATGCCCGGCAGGACAAGGACCGCCAGCACCAGCTCGAGCTGCTGAAATTGCAGAACGCCACGCACGCCAATGCGCTGGCATCGCAGATGCAGCTCGGCGTCGGCGTGGCGCAGGCCGGCGCGCCGGTGCACCACCATCACGCGCCGGCACAGCAGGGCGCCGCCGCGTGCGTCAATGGCCACCCGATTCCGGCCGAGCGGGCCGATGCGAAATTCTGTGCGGAATGCGGCGTGCCGCTGCGGCGCTGAGGGAACGGCAGCATATCGATGCAGACGGCAAGGGACAAGATCCGTGAATTGCGCGCCCTCCACGACGACGGGCTGCTGTCGGCGGACGAATTCGAGCGGCGCAAGAACGCGATCCTGGACGCCGAGTACACGCCCGGCGGCACGGCGCCGCCGCCGGCCCGGCAGGGCACCGAACTGGGGCTGATGGCCGGCCAGGAAATCGGTCCGCAGCACCGCCGCTACCGGCTGGAACGCCTGATCGGCATGGGCGGCATGGGCCAGGTGTGGCAAGCCACCGACCTGGCCACCCACGCCGAACTGGGGCACAGCGAGCAGGTGGCCGTCAAGATCCTGCCGCCGCAGCTGACGCAAAGCCCGGTACATGCGCGCCTGCTGGTCGAGGAAGCGACCCAGGCGCGCCGGCTTGCCCACGACAATATCGTGCGCGTCTACGAATGGGCGCAGGATCCGGCCACGGCGAGCTACTTCATCATCATGGAATGCCTCGACGGGCAAGACCTCGATGCGTGGCTGGCCAGCCACGGCCCGGTGCCGTTCGGCGAGGTGGAGCGCATCCTGCGGCCGGTGGCCAGCGCGCTGCAATACGCGTGGGAGCGGCACCGCCTGGTGCACCGCGACCTCAAGCCGGGCAATGTGTTCCTCACCGCGCAGGGCGACATCAAGCTGCTCGACTTCGGCATCGCCGCTCGCTCGCGCGACGCCACGGCCGGCCTGCCGCAAGTGCCCAACGCCGGCACGGCCGGGTATCGCGCGCCGGAGATCGGTACCGAACAGGGCCGGCCCGCGCCGGGGCTCGATGTCTACGCGGTGGCCGTGATGATCTACCAGATGCTGGCCGGCGCCATGCCGTTCGACGAAAGCCGCTCCGCCCAGGTGCAGGTGGCGCCGCCGCCGGGCCTCAATGACGCGCAATGGAACGTGCTGCGGAAGGGTTTCGCGTTCGACCACGAGGAACGCTTCGACAGCGTGACCGCGCTGCTCGACGCGCTGCGGCGTGCCGCCGGGCCGTCGCCGGAAGAGCTGGCGGCCCAGGCGGCAGCGGCGCAACTGGCCGCGGAACGGCGCGAGCACGAACGCCAGCGCGCACAGTTGAAGGAAGCCCAGGAGCGCCTGCATGCCGAACAGCGCGCGATGGAACAGGCGCGCGCCGCCGAGGCGGAAGCGCAGCGCCGGCAGGAGCAGCAGCGCGATGTCGAGCTGGCGGCGCGGCGCCGCGCCGAGGCGCAGGCGGCCGCGGTGAAGAAGCTGCGCGAGGAACAGGCCCGCCGCGAGCTGGAAAAGCAGCGCCGCCTGGAAGCGGAAGCGGCGGCGCAGGCGCGCAAGGAACAGCTGCGCCAGCAATTGCTGGCACGGCGCGAAGCCGATGCGGCCAAGGCGCGCGCCATCGAGGAAGAGAAGCAGCGCAAGGCGGCGCTGCTGAAGGCGCAGGCGGCGTACAGGGCCGAACAGGAACGTGCACGGCGCGACCAGGCGGCCCGCCACGCGGCCGAGCTGGCGGCGCTGATGCCCACCGCGGCCAGCCCGGTGGCCGATGCCAGCGGCGTGCTGCGCGACCGCTTCCTGGACGGTACCGCCGTCGGCCCGGACCTGGTGCTGATCCCCACCGGCCGCTTCCAGATGGGCGGCACCGAACATGAGCACGCGCTGGCGCGCAAGGCCGGCTCCCAGCCTTCCTGGCTGGCGCGCGAGCTGCCCGCGCACTGGGTCGCCATCGAACGCTCGTTCGCCCTGGGGCGCTATCCGGTCACGGTGGGCGAGTGGCGCCGCTTCGTGCGCGCCACGGCGTGGGAATCCCGGCTGGACGTCGACTGGAGCCGGCCCGGTTTCGAGCAGGATGACTGGCACCCGGTCGTCAATGTCAGCTGGCACGATGCCCAGCAGTACGTGCGCTGGCTGTCGGTGATGACCGGCGCCCTGTACCGCCTGCCCAGCGAGGCCGAGTGGGAATACGCGTGCCGCGCCGGCACCCGCACGGCGTTCGCGTTCGGCGACGAGATCGGCACCGACTACGCGAACTACGACGGCCATTTCACCTACGGCGACGGGGTGCGCGGCGAGTTCCGCGGCGGCACCACCAAGGTCGGCAGTTTCCAGCCGAACGGCTGGGGCCTGTACGACATGCACGGCAATGTCTGGGAATGGACGCAGGACGAGGCGCACGACAACTACGAGGGCGCCCCGCTCGACGGCGGCGCCTGGGAAGATGGTAGTGCCTCCGGCGGCGACCCGGACCGGCGGATGGTGCGCGGCGGCGCCTGGCTGTATCCGCCCCGCTATGTGCGTTCGGCCGCGCGCAACGGGTTTTCCGCGCTGCTGTCCAACGACGTGGTGGGCTTCCGGGTGGCGCGCCGGCTGGGGTGAGGGCACGGGATGATCGGAACAGCCGCATTTCTCCAGCGAGATCGCACTGCTGGACAACTTCGCGGCGGCCTGGCTGGAATCGGCGAAGACTCTCCATTCCGGGAGTAGGCACGCCCGGCGGACTTCTGTAAATTCCGTTAAGCTTGTGCCACCATGGCTTGACCACTTTGCAAGGAAACCCGATGCCCGTTACCGTCCGCCGCGATTCGACCCAGCCGATGCGCCATATCGTCCATGTGCGCAACCACCTGATCCCGGCGGACGTGTCGCCGGAAGAAGGCGGCGCCGATGCCGGCCCGTCGCCGCACGACCTGTACGACGCGGCGCTGTCGTCCTGCAAGGCCCTCACGGTGCTGTGGTACGCCAAGCGCAAGAACATCCCGGTCGACGACATCCAGGTCACCACCACGCGCGACGACAGTGAAGAGCGAAAAGGCGTGTACCGCCTGGCCGTCACGCTGCACCTGGCCGGCGACCTGTCCGAGGCGCAGCGCGCCGAGCTGCTGTCCGTCGCGGAAAAGTGCCCGGTACACAAGCTGATGACGGCCGTGGCCACCGAAGTCACCACCACGCTGGAGCCGGCATGAATATCGCGCACCTGATCAAGGGCCACGACAAGGACCTGGGCGGCGGCTTCATCGTGCGCCGCTACCTGCCATCGGTGATCAAGCAGGCCGTCGGCCCGTTCATCTTCTTCGATCACTTCGGCCCGCTGGACGTGCCGCTCGACGCCAACCACGACGTGCGGCCGCACCCGCATATCGGGCTGGCCACCGTCACGTACCTGTTCGAGGGCGCGATGGACCACCGTGACAGCATCGGCACGTACCAGCGCATCGAGCCCGGCGCGATCAACTGGATGACGGCCGGCCGCGGCATCGTGCATTCCGAGCGGGCGCCCGTCGACCTGAAAGGCCACCCGCACCGCATGCACGGCCTGCAGCTGTGGGCCGCGCTGCCGAAGGCGAACGAGGAAGACGAGCCGAATTTCTCGCACACGCCGGCGTCCGACATTCCCGAGCTCACCATCGATGGCGCCGCGGTGCGTGTGCTGATCGGCTCCGCCTTCGGCTGCACGTCGCCGGTACCGACCTACATGGAAACGCTGTACCTGGACGTGGTGCTGGAGCAGGGCGGCGAGCTGGTGCTGCATGCCTTGCCGGCCGAGGCGGCGATCTATCCGGTGCAGGGCAGCGTGGAAGTGGATGGCATCGCGGTGGCCGCGAACGCGATGGCGCTGCTCGACACGTCGACCGCGCCACGCGTCACGGCCACGGCCGATGCCCGCTTCGTCGTCATCGGCGGCGCGCCGCTGGACGGGCACCGCTTCATGTTCTGGAATTTCGTGTCGTCGTCGAAGGAGCGGCTGTCGCAGGCGGCGGAAGACTGGGAAGCGGACCGGTTCCCGCAGGTGCCCGGCGAAAGCGAACGGATACCGCTGCCGAACCGGCCGAAGCCGCAGGGCACCTACCTGTAACGCATAGGCCGGCAGCGCATCGCCATCGACGATTCCTCATCGACGATTCTTTACTACGGGAGGCTCCAATGATCATCGCCATGACCGCATTCAAGCTGCCGCAACCGATCACCACGAAAGAGGCGCGCCGCGTCTTCCTGGGCACGGCGCCCACCTACCAGGGCGTGCCCGGGCTGTTCAAGAAGCACTACGTCTTGTCGGAGGATGGCGGCACCGCCGGCGGCGTGTACCTGTGGAACTCGCGCGAGGAAGCCGAGGCGCTGTACACGAACGCATGGCGCGCCTTCGTCGCCGAAAAATACGGTACCGAGCCCACGGTGACATTCTTCGACAGTCCGGTGACCGTCGATAATCTCGCGCAGCAGGTGCTGGCCGACGAGGCGTGACCAGGCGCTGTGCAACGCCCGAGGTGCGTGTAGACAAACAATACAGTTTGCCACAAGTTTCCCTGTGAGGCAGACCGTTTTCGGCAGGTTCTTCGCGCAATAATGTTCGCCACAAATGCTCGGAGAACCCTTCCATATCTGTGGCTGCAACAATAAAGGGATGCCACAGCCTGCTAGGCATATGCGTTGCGCGACAGTCTGTTTCGGCCCTAAAGCGGACTTTTGACTCTATCATTATGTATGAGTGAACAGCGACGCCCTGCGAATTCAAGATTGCACGGTGGTCGTGCCGGCAATCGCCAGTGCGAGCTGAGGCATAGCAGCTGATCGTCAGAAGGAGGCTCGTTTCATGCCCAAGGGTTTTCTCGATCGCGTCAATGTAAGCACCGTGGCGATCAATGGGATAAGCGGGCTAGGCCTCGCGCTTCTGGCGCTCTACGCACCGCTTGAAAAGCTCAAGCTGCCGCAGCCCTACACAAGCTACGTTCTTGGGGCCATCGCTGTTGTCTTCGTCTTCATCGTCCTTCGTGCGGCGATCATTGCAGTTCCCGTGCGCTCGGTTCTTCGCGATCCAGACGCGTTCGTCCTGCGTAGGGAATCGCCGGAGCACCTAGTTGGCCGAACGGAGGACATCAAGCACCTGGAAGACAAGCTCAATGAGGTCTCGCTGCTTTTTGTTGTGGGTGAGTCCGGAGTCGGCAAGTCGGCACTCCTCCGCGCGGGACTGGCGCCGAAACTCAAGGCCGGGCATCGCTACCTGCCCGTTTACATCGAATCGGTCGCGGGGAGCGATTGGGCAGAGGGTCCTTGGCGCGCTGTCCTCCCGGCCTTTCGCGCTGCGCTCAGTGATAAAGCGGCTCCTCCCAGCCGCAAGCCGTTTGCAGAAGCGTTCGGCGAACTGCTTGAAGCAGCACGTAAGGCTGGACGTGTGCCAGTTCTCATTCTCGATCAGTTCGATGATTATCAGTTGCGTCATCGCGCACTGTTCATCCGCGCTGGCACATGGCTAAGGCCAGCCGAACTTGTGGCTGAAAATCCCTTCTGGGCCGTACTTCGTGCTGCTCTGGAAGGGAGCCAATTGCAGTTGGTGATCGCAACGCGGGACAACATGGCCTTGGGGTTGGAAGCCGTGCGCTTCATCGACCCTCTCCCATACCCCGTCGACAAAGTCGCGCCGCAATACCTCAGAGACCTGATCGAGCGCCTGTCCGGAACTTCCAGTGGAGCCAGCGGTGCGATCGACGCGCCGCTGGCGACTTGGCCGGATCTCCGCACGCGACTGATCGATGATCTGGTGAGCGGCGGCGCCATCCTGCCACAGCAACTAAAGGTCGCTCTGCTCGGCCTTCAAGGGTTGCCGCGTCAGCAGTTGACAACCGCGGCTTTCGTGGCTGTAGGAGGGGTACGCGGACTTGAAGCAAACTGGATTGAAATGCAGATCGGTCGGACCGTGCGCAGGAGTAAGCTTTCGAGCTCGGACATTCTCCACCTTCTTGTCGCGCTCTGCGAGCCGGATGCGGTGGCCAAGACGAGGGACCTTTCACTCCGCGCATTGTGCGAACTGGCGGGTTTGACTGATCAAGCTGCAGTCGAGACTGCGCTAACGGCGCTTGAGGAGGGCGAAGTCGTCCGCCGGCTCGCCCGTGTGGACTTGAACGAATCATTGTGGCGGCTCGATCACGACTATATCGCCGGCGTCGTCGACCTTGCCAACCGACGTGCTAACCGCTGGGAGTTGACTTTGGCCGAAGGGCGCAAGACGCTCGCAGCTGCTTCGGGCGTGGTGCAAAAATGGGAAGCGCTGCTTCCATTGAAGACGCAGATTCAATTTTTCCTGGACCGCGCCAAGAGCCGCTTCCACTATAGCAGTAGCCGTGCTTATGCGCTTATCAGTCTCGCGCGATTCGCACCCGTCATGCTCGCAGTTCTGCTGGTCGCGCTTGGCTACCACTCGATCCAAACGAACACTAGGAATCGTGAACTGGCCGCGCGCGTTTCAGCAGGCTTTGATACCGAAGAAAGATTGTCCGAGAAGGAAATCAAGAATCTTTCTGATCTCTCCCTCTCTAATATGTCGGTCGCCCGCGGCGTGATCAAGCTGATGCTCGACGATTCCAATCTGGCTGACAATTTTGTTACGCACCGGCGGGCAGTAATGGCGGCGCTGGATCTCGCGGCTGAAGGCGATTGGGCCGCCCTGTCAGAGACTGCCGAGCGTTTCGCTGAGAAAGCAAGGGGATCCGAAGAGATTCCCAAAATCTACGTCGCTGCCATGCTGCTCGATCGGGCGGATCGTACTTCCAAGGCCACCACCCTCCTTATTAATGCGATGGTAACGCACAAGAACGACACCGATGCGCTTGCCAGGCTTGCCGACGGCCTTGGTAGCATCGGGTCGCGGGTACCGCAAGAGAAAGCCGGCCTGGCAGCCAACCACGTCGTCGCGGCAATGGAGGCGAACAAGGATAACGTCGAAGTGCTTTTCTCGCTTATTGGTGGCCTTGCTGCCATTGCCGATCGGGTGCCGCAGAAGACAGTCGGCTTGGCGGCAACCTTCCTTGTTGCGTCGGCATTAAAGCCGGAAGAGTATGAAGCCTATTCGCTCTTTCGGATGGCCGATGCTGTGGATGCCATCGCGGATCGGATACCGCAGGAGACAGCTGGCCATTTGGCCGCCCGCCTTGTCGCGGCGATGGAGGCGAACAAGGATGGCTTGCGTTCGGATTCCGGGCATTCCGCTGCTTTGGGTGTCATTGCGGATCGGATATCGCAGGAGTCAGCCGGCCATTTGGCCACCCGACTTGTTACGGCGATGGTGGCGAACAAGGGTGATGAGGATGTGTTTTCCCAGTTTGCCGATGGTCTGCGTGTCATCGTTGATAGGGTGCCGCAGGAAACAGCCCACCAGTTGGCCGACCGCATCGTCGCGGCGATGAAGACGAACAAGGATGACGACCGTGCACTTCCCCTGCTTGCCAGTGGTCTGGGTCACATCGGGGACCGCGTGCCGCAGAAGACAGCTGGCTTGGCGGTCTCCCTCGTTGTCGCCGCAATGGAGGCGAACAAGGGTAGTCCCTTTAAGCTTTCCCGGCTTGCCGGGGGTCTGGGTGCCATCGGGAAGCATGTGCCGGAGGGGAAAGCCGGCCAAGCGGCCACTTTCCTCATCGCGGCGATGAAGGCAAATATGCATAAACCCCGCGAACTTTTTTTAGTTCCCGGTGGTCTGCATTCCATCGGGAATCGGATGCCACAGGAGACAGCCGACCTGGCCGCCACCGCCGTTGTTGCTGCTATGCAGGCTTATAACGGGCATGTTGATGCGCTCTGCTACCTTTACGACGGTTTGGGTGCCATTTGGAATCGGGTGCCGCAGGAGACAGCCGACTTGGCAGTCACCCTCCTTGTTGCGGCGATGCAGGCGAACAAGAGTGACGTACAGTCGCTTTCCGCGCTTGCATATGCTTTGGGTGCCGGCGCGGATCGAGTGCCGCGGGAGAAAGCTGGCTTGGTGGCCACCCTCCTTGTCGCGGGGATCGAGACGAATAAGAGTAGAGCAGTAGGCTTAGCCAATGGTTTGCGTGCCATTGCGCATCGGGTGCCGGAGAAGACAGCCGGCCAGTTGGCCACCCGCCTCATTACGGGGATGGAGGCGAGGAAGGATGACGCCGATGCGCTTTCCGAGCTTGCCGCTGGTCTGGCCGCCATCGAGGATCAGGTGCCGAAAGTCGACGCTCAGCGTCTTTCCAGTCGATTGGACACGCTTCTTCCGCAGTGCGAAACGGTAAGCAAGTGCCACGTGACGAGAATTGGCCTCCACGGCATCCTTTCCAGGGAACGCGCAATCCAATTGGCCTTTCTCGCGGCGCGAGACCCACTCGTCGACGACTGGTCATCGACGATTATTCAAAGGATCGGCCACCTAACCGGGTCCGAGTTCAAGGAAACAGAGGATTGGGACGCAGCCGAGGCGTGGCTTCGAAAACATCGTGCTGCGGCCGGGGTTGATGATGCGAGTATCCGCAAGGAACTTCGTGACCTGATGCGAAAGCGTCAGGCGATTTCTAACGCGAAAGCAACAAGTGAGGCTACCCGCCTTTGAAGCGAACCCCTAGAGCGCAGCGTGAGCGTACGCCTCAAGGTCGACCTTGGTTGTTGTGGCAGACTTTTTTGTTTGTGGCGAACTTTATTGGCGGGCCACAGTGCGGCGCGGCTGTCTTCTTCCGATTTGACTTCGTCAGGCGGTATGCATGGCCCCGGCCACCGTGTCGCGCACGGCGCAGCCGGTGCGGATGATATAGCTCTCGGGATAGGGATCGGCGGCGAAGCGCGTATGCCCCGGCACCCGGCTCAGTTTGTCGAGCTGGGCCTGCGGCCCCAGCGCGGTTTCCTTGCCGGTCAGGGCATCGAGGTGCCAGAAGCCGCCGTCGTGGTGGAACAGCAGCGGCAGCGCGGCGGCGACCGGCGCGGCCTGCATGCGGCGCAGCGGGTAGCCCGGATGCGTGTCCGGCGCCAGCACGATGAAGCATTCGGCGCGCGCGCCTTCGTCGATGCGGTGCAGGATCACGCCGTGCGGCATCAGCGCCGTCACTTCCAGCACGACGATGCCCTTGATGCTGGCGGACAGTTCGATCCGCATGCCGAGGCGGAGCGGCACGGGCTTGTGCTTGCCGGGCCAGACGCCGTCGAGCAGCAGGCCGTAGCGCGATACATCCTCGATTTCAAAGCCCAGCGTGCCGCGGCGGATCACGGCGTGGCGGCCGGACAGCCGGCGCGTCAGGCCGGCGGTATCGATGCCGTCCGGGCCGAAGTGGTTCAGCAGCACGTCCGCCTCGGGGGCGACGATCTCCATCCGGCCGAACACGCATTCGCTCAGCGCGAACAGGCGCACGTGGCGCTGCGCGCCCGCTTCCGGCGCCGCGTTGACGAAGGTGGCGGCCCGGCTCGGGTGCGGGTGCGCCGGGCCCGCGTGGGGCATGTCGATCTCGATCAGGTCCTCGTCCCACGCGATGGTGGTGAAGCCCAGGTCCACCTTGCCGGAATTGCCATGCAGCGCGCCCAGGTCGAGGTGGGCGATGCCGGCATTGCGCGCGGTCACGTCGATATCCATGCTGGCGCCGCCCTGGGCGCTGACACGGGCGATCGACGCGTCGTCCGCCATCACCCGCACGTTCTTGTGGGTGGACAGGAAGATGCGGTGGATCTCGGTCAGCGTCGCGTCGGGGCGCGGCACCAGGATGACGAACGTGCATTCCCACTTGCGCACCGGGCCGCCCGGGTGCCGGCTCAGCACTTCGGCATGGATCTGGTACTGGCCATGCTCGCGGTCGCGCGACGAGAATTCGGCGAACACGGGGCGCCAGTCGCCATCGATGGAGCGCACGAACTGCCGCTCCGGGGCGCCGTCCTGCATCAGGTCCGACGACAGGCGCACCGCCAGTTGCGGCGCGCAGTCGGCGGGCATGCCGCGCAATTCCATCTTCAGGGTCTGGCGGCCGCCGGCCGCGCGGGGATCGAAGCCGCTGATGTGCAGCTGCGGGCGCACGCGGATCGGCGTAGCGTAGTTGCCAACTGCGCCGTTGCCAATAGTGCCGTTGCTAACTGTGCTATTGCCGACAGCGCCGAGCGCCGCTTCCGGCGTGGCTTGCGGCGCCCGCGCATTGCGCATCGCGGCCAGCAGCTGGTAGCTCGACGCGCCATCCGGCGCGGTGCGGCTCTCCGCACTGGCTTCCGAACTGTCGTCCATGACCACCGTCGGCATGGCAACCATGCCGCCCGCCACCGCGGCTGGCTGGCCGTGGCCGCCCTCGCAGGTGTGCTGCCCCGGCGCGACCCAGAAGGTGCAATGCGGGTGATCGGGGTTACGGCAAGTATTCATGAAGGGCCACGGACGAGATAAGCATGACTGTACGCGCTTTCACCCGGGGTTGGCAACCCGGCGTAGCCCCGAACAGGGATGCTTTTCGGCCCGTATTCCCGCGCTCCGTCCCCGCGCCGGGCCCGGCCCGTAGCGATCGCTCAACCTTGTCCGGTCGCCATCGCGCCCGCTTCAGGGCTCGGCGGCGCGGCGCAGCCACAGGCTGCTGGCCCAGCCCACCGCGCCGGCGGCCCTGTCGCCATAGCGGATCTGCCACCAGTCGCCCTCGTGGCGGCCGGTGGGCGTGACGACCGATCCGGCCGGCGCCACGGCCAGGCGCGCCGATCCGACCCCGGCGGCGTCCCGCACATTCAGGTCGCGGTGCACCCGGTAGCGCTGCCCCGGCACCGGCAACATCGCCGCGCCATGTTGCGCGGGCACGTCAGCTTGCAGGCTTCCGGCGGCAGCTGGCGGCGGCGCGGCGGCAACCGCGTGCAGCAGCACGGCGCCGGCTGCCCAGGTACCGCCGCCCAGGATCGCCAGGCCGCGCGCGGTGGGCCGGCGCCACCAGTGCGCCGGCGTCAGGAACGCGGCCAGCACCAGCGTGACGACGAGGCCGAGCGCGTACGCGAGGGCGCCGTGATGGTCGGCCAGATAATGAAATGACATGATCGGCTCCGCTCAGGCATCGAAGCGCAGCACATAATGGCCGGCCACCACGTGGTGCCCCGGCGGCAGCACGAACGGCTCCGCCCCGTCGATCGCCCCCACGAAACCCAGTTCGGCGTCGAGGTGGTACAGCGCCTGGGTGGCCGACTGCCGCGTGATCGACAGCCCGGCCGGGCTGGCATCGAAGGCGAACGCGCTGCGCGACAGGCCGATCCGGTCCGGGCTGGCCGGCGCCGCGGCATCGTCGCGCGCCAGCAGCCGGGGCGTGTCGAGCACGCGCAGCGTGGCCAGCGCCGGGCCGCCGCGGCCGAAGCTGCCCTGCGTGACGGGCGCCGCCACGGGCACCGGCAGGGGAACCAGTGCGCAATACCGCTCCGCCATCTGCGACGGCGCGGCCAGCAGGCGGATGCTGCGCTCGCCGGACGGCGCGAAGGTGGCCGGCGCGCTGACCGGCTGCTGGCCGGCCGGCGTCACGGCATGCAGCGTATCGTTCGCATCGACGACGAAGGTCAGCGCGCTGTCGCCGGCGGGGGCGATGGCGAGCGTCCGGTCGAACGGCACCGACAGCGACGCGGCGCCGGTATTGCGGTAGCGGCTCAGGCGGGGCAGGGCCAGCGCGGCCAAGGTCAGGCGCTGTCGCGCGCCGGGTGCGAACGTGGCGTCCGTGGCGCCGGGTCGCGCTTCGGCGGCCCGGGCCGGTGGCTGCGGCAGCGCCGTGCCGTCGTCGATAACGGGACGGGACGGCGCGCGGGGCTGCCACACGGCGGGCGGTTGCACCGCGGGGCGCATTACGGGCTCGACGAACGGCTGCAATGCCGGCCTGCCGACGGCGCGCGCGATCTTCAGCAACAGGCGCCTGCCTTGCGTCTCGCCCGGCCGGGTCACGACGTAGCAGCCCTGCCGTTCGTCCAGCCGGCAATCCAGCGCGCCTTTCGGCCGCACCTGCAGCACCGGTTGCGCATCGGGGCCATCGTTGATCAGCAACAGCGTGCCGGCCGCGCCGAACGGCCAGCCGGGAGCGCTGGCCTCGTCGATCACGGCCAGGCGCTGGTCCGGGTAGACCGGGCAGACGGGTTTCCACGCGGCCGCGTCGGTCGAGGCGCTGACCTGGAACAGCACTTTCTCGTCGGGCCCGGGCAGGTAGACGGCGTGGCCGAACCGCACCTCGATCTCGCCCGGCTGCAGGTCGTCGCCGCCGCTGACGTGGTAGCGCACCTGGTCGGTGCCGAGCAGGTCGCCGAAATCCTTCTGGTGCAGCGCGGCCAGCGTCTGCGCCAGGTCGCGGGCGCGGTTGCCGCGCGTGAGGTGGTAATCGTCGTCGACATCTTCCTGCGGCAGGCGCAGCGTCACATGCGTGAAGCAGCGGGTGGCGGCGTGGCCGCGCTGTTCCCGGGGGCAGCGTTCCAGCAGGTCGCGCAGCAGCGGGCGGCGGGCGAACAGCGCCAGCCCCGGCGCCTGCCAGATCGCCTCGGCATTGAACACGTCGGGCAGGCGGCCCAGGACTTCGTGTTGGACATAGATCGGCATGACTTACTCCTGTGATGAACCGGCATGGATCCCTAGCAGGGGGAGCAGGAAAAACAGCAGGTGGCTGCCGCCGGCGGACAGGAAACTCATCGGCTGTCCCATCACCGGCAGGATCGCCAGGTTGGTGCCCCACGACAGCAGCAGGTGGCCGGCCACGAAGGCCGCGCCGCCGCACAGCGCGAAGGCTTGCAGGCGGGCCAGCCACGCCTGCCGGAATCCGCCTGCCGCGGCGGCGGTACGGCAGTGGCGGGCGGCGGCATGCGCCAGGCCGGCGACCACAGCGGCCTGCGCGCACCACAGCAGCAGTGCCGCCAGCAACCCGTGCCGGTGCAGCAGGAACGACGGCGCGAAGTCGTCCTGCACGGCCGGCAGCGCCATCACGGCGCCGCCCGGGTTGCCGAGCGAGGCCAGGCCAAGCCATCCATCGGCGCCCAGCCAGCCGCCGGCCGCGATGGCGGCGGCGCCGTCCCGCACCTGCTGCCCAGTATGTGGATGCCGTTCGGGTTCCAGCCAGACCTGGAAGCGGTCGCCATAGAACGTGGCCGGGAGGTGCGCCGGATCGCCGCTGCGCAAGGCCGTCACGCCGGCGATGCCGGCCAGCGCCACGCAGCCCAGCAGGCCCGCCGCCAGCCAGCGCCGTGCGGCCAGCGCATAGGCGAAGGCCATCGCGCCGGCCCACAGCAGCAGCAGGATCAGCGGCGAATAATCGTCCACCTGCACCAGCGCGCAGCCCAGCAGCGCCAGGAACAGCAGGGCCGGCGCGATCAGCCTGAGCCAGCGCGCGCCATGGCCCGGCAGCGCGCGGTGGCCGGCGCGCCAGCCCATGCGCAGGGCCAGGCAGTGCGCCGTCAGCAAGGTGAGCACGAGCTTGGCCGCTTCCACCGGCTGCATGTCGAACACGCCCGTTTCATCGCCCCACAGTACCTGGGCGGCCAGGAGCAGCAGCGCGGCGCCTGCCGCGCCGGCCAGCAGCCATTCGATGCGCCGCTGCGACATGGCCACCGGATACAGCCGCCACAGCGCGACCGCGCCGCTGCCGATGGCCAGCAGCGCGGCGGTCTTGCCGTGGTAGCGCAGCCAACCCGTGTCCATGCCCGCCAGGCCCAGGTTCAGCTGGCACAGCAGGCCGGCGCCGACCAGCAGCAGCGCGGCGCCGGCGGCGGCGGGCAGGCGCCCCGGCGGCACGAACCACATGCCCAGCGCGGCGGCGGACAGCAGCAGCGAGCAGGCCGCGGAGGGCGGCTCACCACCGCGTTGCAGCACCAGGGCGGCACAGCCGGCAGCCAGCACCAGCATGGCGGCCGGGCCGCGCAGCCGGCGCGCGAGTCCGGGGAGCCGGCCGCGCCGGCGCCGCGCATCGGCGAGCGGTCCGAGGATATTGCCGCGCCGCGGGACGGCTTCCCGGCCTTGCACGGCGCCGAACACGGCCAGCGCCGCGGCGCCGGCCAGCAGCCACATTGCCGCGCCGCCTCGCCACAGGCTGCGCTGCCGCCATTCCCAAGCTACCCCGGGCGGCAGCGTGGTCTCGGGCACGGCGTGCAGCGCCACCCGCCGCGCCGGCGCCAGCGTCAGCGTGCCGCGCGCCACCGCGAGCTCGTAGCGGCTGCGGCCCACGGCCAGCGACTGCGCGCCGTCGAGGGAGCGCTGGTCGTCGCGCAGGCCGGCGTCATCGCCTTGCACCGGGACCGCACCGGCGCTGGCCGACAGCACCAGCCCCTGGTCCTGGCGCGCAAGGCGGGCCGCGCCGCCGTCGACGCCATCGATGCCGATGCGGTTCCCGCAATGCAGGTTGCCGCCGAAGAGCAGCGGCCGCGCGATCGCGAGCGCGCGTGGCGCCACGCGGTTCCACAGCGCCACGCCACGCTCCGGCCATGGCGCCCCGGGACAGTGCGCCTGCGCGGTGCCGTCGCGGAACACCGTGGCGCCATCGAAGTGCCAGCGCGCCGCGCCATCGGTGAAGAACAGGGTGCCCCGGACGCCCGGCGTTACCGTGTATCGCCGGGGACCGATGGCGAAGCTGCGCAGCGTCGACGGATCGACGGTGCCGAGGCGTTCCTCGGTGCCGCCGCGCCGCAGCACGGGCAGGGCCGGGCCATCGGCGCGCAGGCGCCATGCGCCGTCCGCGCCCCGGCTGAAGACCAGTCGCGTCCCGGCCGCCCCCACGGCGCCAAGCTGCGCCGCCGTGAGCGTCACGCTGCCCGGCCCGTCGAGGGTGATCGCGATGGCGGCGGGCTGCCACGCCGCGGGCGCCCGCAGCAGCGCGAACACCTGCAGCGCGAACAGCATGGCCAGCAGCGCGAGGAAGGCGCGCCGGCCGGTCCCCATGCCGGTCACCAGGCGTGAACTTGCATTCATGCGCGCCCCTCCAGCGCGGCCGCGCGGCTGCGCACCAGGGCCACGCGGCCGCCCATGGCGGTGCGGACCGCGTCCAGCATCCGGCTGATGTGCAGCGCGTTGCGGGGCCGTTCGCCCGGTTCGCGGGCCAGCAGCATCGACAGCAGGTGCAGCGCCGGCATGCGGGCCAGTGGCGGCACCGCGCCCGCAAAGGCCGCTGCTTCATCGTCGGCCAGCACGGGCGGCAACGGGCCGGCATCGAGCATGGCCCGGGCGCCGCCGGACTGGTGCTCGCGGTAGGCGTCGCCGCACGCCGCGCACCAGCGCAGCGGCGTCCCCATCACCAGGAAGTAAAACAGCGCGCCGAGCGCGAAGTAGTCGCTGTGGCGGCCCGTGGCATAGCCGCCGCCCGGCGCGGGGAAGAACTGTTCCGGGGCCTGCCAGTTGGCCGTGCCGCAGTAGCTGTGGGCCTGCGCCGCCGCCAGCAGCCGGTTGGTGCCGAAATCGGCCAGCTTCACGGTGCCGGCCGCGGCATCCACCAGCACGTTGGCGGGCTTCAGGTCCAGGTAGCGCCAGCCATGCTGGTGCACCTTGGCGAGCGCCCCGTTCAGCTGGCCGATCCAGTCCAGCACCTGGGCCAGCGAAGGCGGGTCGCCTTCGGCCCGGCGGCGCGCGACGTGGCGCCCCAGGTCGCCGCTCATCAGCTCCAGCGCCAGCACGGGCAGGCCATCGTGCCAGCCGGTGTCGACCAGCCGCACGATGTGGCGGCCATCCCATGGCTGCAGCGCTTCGAGGAAGGCGATCTCGTTGCAGGCGCTGTCGATCCACCGTTCGCGCTGGGCCGGCTGTGCGCATTCCATGCGCTGGGCGTTGACGAACTTGAGTGCCACGTCCGGCAGGCCGGCCGGCGCGGTGGCGCGCCAGATCGTGCCGTACACGGAAGCGCCGACGTGTTCACGCAGGCGGTAGTGGCCCTTTCCGAGGGCGATGGTGGTGTCGCGAGCTGGCATGGTGTCGGTGGTGAGGTTTCACTGCCGGCTAGCGGGGGGAGGGGCAAAGGCGCATGCCGAATGGCGCCCGAAAAAGCAAAAAAGCAAAAAGCAAAAAGCAAAAAACAAAAAGCCCGGCATTGCCGGGCTTTGTCATGCGATCCGAAGATCAGTCGTGATGGTGGTGGTGCTTGCGATGGTGCTTGTAGTGGCCCTTGCCGTGGCCGCGGCCACGATGGCTGTCGCGATATTCATGGATCACGCGGCGCTCGACATAGACCGGCTGCTGGCGCACATAGCGGGCACGCGGCGCTTCGTAGTACACCGACTGCGGCTGCGCATACACATGGTGCGGACGGTAGTCGCGGTGATCGCGGTCGCGGGAGCTGATCGCATTGCCGACCAGGCCACCCACCACGCCACCGACCACGGTACCGGTGGTGCCGTTGCCGGTCTGGCTGCCGATGGCGGCACCGACCACCGCGCCGGCGGCGGTATTGAAGGCACGGTCGCCGGCGGCAAAGGCGGCGGAAGACGTCGTCACGGCGGCACCCAGCAGCACGACTCCGATGATGTTTTTGACCAGCATGATGTTTCCCCCTTATTTTTGCGCGGCGCCACCGGAATGATGGTTGCCGTTTGATTGAGGTCTACTTTAGCGGGACGGCTGGGAATTGCCAGCCAATACACAGATTATTACAAACGGACTCGAGCAGGTAACAGATCTGTTACAACCCGGCAGGACCTGGCTCGCCCCGCAGGACTTCCCATTCGTGCCGCAGCAGGCTCATGACCGCCACATCCTGGTACCGGCCATTGATGAAGAATGCTTCGCGCAGCATGCCTTCGGCCGTGAAGCCGCATTTCTGCGCCACGCGCACGGAGGCGATGTTGCGCGGTGCAACCAGCACTTCCAGCCGGTGCCAGGTATGCACGCGGAACAGGTGGTCGGCCAGCATCCGCAGCGCTTCGGTGGTGTAGCCCTGGCCGGCGAGGGCGGTGTCGAACAGCCGGTAGCCGATCTCGCGGCTGGTCGGCGTGCGGCTCTTGAAGTGGGTGATGACGCCGACGATGTGCCGGTACTGGTCTTCCACCACGAACAGTTCGCTGTCCTCGGTCACGAAGCCATGCTGCAGGAATTCCCGGCGCATCGTCTCGGGCGACTTGAACTGGGTGGAAAAATAATCCCCGCGCGACGGCAGGTCGTTGACCAGCGCGATGAACGTGTTCAGGTCCGTGTTCAGCAGGTGCCGCACGGTGCAGAGTGGTCCCTTCAGCATGCGCCCATGCTATGCGATGGCCGCGGCGCGGTCAAACCCGCGCCGGTCCGGTCATGGTTCGCGTCGTACGCTTATATGTTGCCTTGCAATATTGCCAAATGATATCTTCCTGCTTTCATCGAACTTTATCCAGGGAAGACCGCATGAACCTTCGCAAGCCAGTCCTGTCCGCCATTGCCGCCGGCCTGTTCGCCGCCGGCCTGGCCCACGCCGCGGGCACCGCCAGCAGCGCCAACGATGCCGCCACGCTGGCGCAGATCCGCGATGCCGCGATTGCCAGCGACTGGGCCTACCAGCGCCTGGAAGACATGACGGACCTGGCCGGCCCGCGCCTGTCCGGTTCGCCCGGCGCCGCCGCGGCCGTGCAGCAGGTCGCCGAGGCGATGCGCAAGCTGGGTGCCAAGGTCACGCTGCAGCCGGTCAAGGTGCCGCACTGGGTGCGCGGCGAGGAAAAGGGCCAGCTGGTCGAGTACACGGGCCGGCCGCAGGGCGTGGTGCAGAATGTCGTGCTGACGGCGCTGGGCGGTTCCGGCGCCACGCCGCCGGAAGGCTTGACGGCGCCCGTCATCATCGTGCGCGATTTCGATGAACTGCGCCGGCGCGCCAGTGAAGTGAAGGGCAAGATCGTGCTGTTCGAGGTTGCCTTCGACCAGGGCATGGCCGATGCGGGCCTGGGCGGCCCGGCCTATCGCCATGGCTCGGCGTTCCGTACGCGCGGCCCGGCGCTGGCCGCCGACCTGGGCGCGGCCGCCGCGCTGGTGCGCGCCGTGGGCGGGGCCGACTACCGGCTTACGCATACCGGCACTACGCGGCTGGCGGACGGCAAGCGCATTCCGGCGGCCTCGGTGACGGCGGAAGATGCGATGCTGATCGCGCGCCTGAGCAAGCGCGGCCCGGTGACGATGAAACTGGTACTGACGCCGCAGACCCTGCCCGATGCCGACAGCTTCAACGTAATCGCCGACCTGCCGGGCACCGACAAGGCCGATGAAGTCGTCATCGTTTCCGGCCACCTCGATTCGTGGGACCTGGCCACCGGCGCGCACGACGACGCGACCGGCGTCACCGCCTCGATGGGCGTGCTGGAAACGCTGAAGAAGCTGAACCTGAAGCCGCGCCGCACGATCCGCATGATCGCCTGGATGAACGAGGAAAACGGCGGCCGGGGCGGCGATGCCTACCACCAGGCGCACAAGGCGGCGCTGGACAAGCAGTTCGCCGCGATCGAGAGCGATGGCGGCGTGGCCGGCCGCACCTTCGGCGTGCAGGCCGGTATCCGCCCGCAATATGAAAAGCTGTTCGCGCCGCTGCAGGCCGCGCTGGTGCCGATCGGCGCCGGCGTGCTGCAGCGCCGCGACGTGATCGGCGCCGGCGACCTGCATGCGATGGAGGCCGACGGCGTGCCGTCGTTCACGCCGCTGGTCGATTCGAGCGCGTACTTCAATTACCACCACACCCCCGCCGACACGTTCGACAAGGTCAATCCCGATTACCTGAAGCGGCACGTGGCCGTGATGTCGGCGCTGACGTGGTACCTTGCCAACATGGACCAGCCGATCGGCCGGGCCCCGGAACAGTTCAATTGATGGCTGCTTACCCACCCCTCGAAGGAGTCGTGATGGAAAACGTGAAACCGGCCGGCGGCCTGTCCGCCCTGGCCCGGGGGTTGCCCCTGGGCCTGGCCCTGAGCCTGTCTTTGCTCTTGGCTGGCTGCGGCAAGGTCGACCCGCAGCTGACGGCGCAGCAGATGACGATGACGGACGCCACCTGCGCGCCCGCCGAAGTGAGCAAGATCGCCGATACGGACGTGCGCAAGGCCTTCCAGGAACGCTGCGACCGCCGCGAGCAGTTCAAGCCGGCCGCGCCGCCGGCCAGCTGATCAGGTTGAAGTGAAGCGGCTGCCCATCGCCGCGCCCACCGAGGCGGCGATCAGGTTGATGTGAAGCGACTGCTCATCGCCGCGCCTACGGAGGCGGCGATGATGGCTCCAATCGCCGCCCACTGATTTATCGCCAGCCGTTCGCCCAGCAGCGCGAGGCCCATCAGGGCACCGATGGCCGGCTCCGCGCTGAGCAGGATGCTGAAGGTATTGGCGGGCAGCCGGCGCAGCGCGATCATCTCCAGCGAATAGGGAATCGCGCTCGACACGATGGCCACGCCCAGGCCCAGCGCCAGCACATGGGGCTGCAGGATGGCCGCGCCGGCCTGGTAGAAGCCGAACGGCGCCGCCACCAGCACGCCGATCCACATGCCGCATGCCGACGCGGCCGGCCCGTGCCGCATGCCGGCCCGCTTGCCGGCCAGGATGTACACCGCCCAGCAGGCACCCGCGCACAGCGCCAGTGCGATACCGCGCCAGTCGAGCGCCGCCGCCGAACGGTCCCACGGCAGCAGCAATGCCAGTCCGCCGACGGCGAGCAGGATCCACAGGAAATCCATGCGCCGGCGCGACGTGAACACGGCCACCGCCAGCGGGCCGGTGAACTCGACCGCGATCGCCACGCCGAGCGGCACGTAGGCCAGCGACGAATAGAATGTCAGGTTCATCACGCCCAGCGAGACCCCATACAGCGCCAGCGGGCGCCATTCGCCCTCCAGCCGGATGCGCCACGGCTTGAATACGGCGGACAGGATCAGCGCCGCGAACGAGAGCCGCAGCGCCGTGGCGCCGGCCGGCCCGATCAACGGAAACAGCTGCTTGGCGAGCGAGGCGCCGGCCGTCAGGGAGACCAGCGCCAGCAGCAGGGCGGCGAAGGGTAGGGCGTTGGAAACCGGGGCGTGGCTGGAAGCTGTCTGCATGAACGTGAGGTTGGGCGCGGGCCGGCGTGCGCTGTTCGGGAAGTGCGACAGTATAGCCGCCAGCCATGAAAATCGCGGCCGTCCGTGCTACCATGGCGCCCCATGAAAGGCTTGCTCCGTACATTGCTGCTGTGGTTCCTGCTGGCCGGCGTGCCCTTGCAGGGCTTCGCCTCGGCCACGATGCTGCTGTGCGGCGCGCAGCCCGCCGCCGCGCACCAGGCGATGCCTGCCCACGGCGATCACGACCATGCGGCCATGCTCGCCGCGCATGGCGACGGCGCGGCCCACCATGCGGGCGCGCACCACGATGCCGATGCTGCCAGTGGCGAGCATGCCGGCCACGCGCAATGCGCCAGCGCCGGCGCCTGCTGCACCGGGGCACCGCTCGCACCGGCATTGCCTGCCGCGCCGCGATCGCAGGATGGCCGCTGCGCCACCGTTCCCTTCGTTCCCGCGGCCCCCGCCGCCGTCGACCTGGCCGGCCTCGAGCGG
This sequence comes from Pseudoduganella albidiflava, assembly GCF_004322755.1. Classification (NCBI taxonomy): domain Bacteria; kingdom Pseudomonadati; phylum Pseudomonadota; class Betaproteobacteria; order Burkholderiales; family Oxalobacteraceae; genus Pseudoduganella; species Pseudoduganella albidiflava. The sequence goes on along the minus strand of NZ_CP036401.1, from coordinate 3,731,763 downwards.
CCGCCGAAGTCCGCCTGATCCAACGTATTCCGTAGAGCCGGCCCAAACCGGTCCCGACCCGCGACGCGCGGGTCGCTCACGCACGATCATGCAAGAGGTAACAATGACATCGACACCGATGGCGACGGCCCTGGCCGTCCCGATCCTGGCGCTGGCCCTGTCCGGCTGCGCCAGTTTTTCCCCCGACGGCGGCATGGATGCCGTCAACCGGGCCACGCAGGCGAGGACTGGCGCGGCCACGACCCTGCTGCGCACTGAACACGACCGCAATGCGCTGGCGGAACAGCTGAAACCGATGCTGGCGCAGCCGCTCGGCGCGGACGACGCGGTGCGCATCGCGCTGCTGAACAACCGCGCGCTGCAAGCCACCTACTGGGAGCTGGGCATCGCGGAAGCCGACCTGGTACAGGCCGGCCGGCTGCAGAATCCCGCCTTCGGCTACCAGCACAAGCGCGGCGGCGGCAGCACGTCGATCGAGCGCTCGCTGGCGGTGAACCTGGCCAACTTGCTGACTGCGCCGCTGGCGGTGCGCATGGAACGGGGCAGGTTCGAACAGGCGCAGTTGCGCGTGACGTCCGAAGCCCTGAAGACGGCGGCCGAGACGCGGCGCGCGTATTACGAAGCCGTGGGCGCGGCCCAGGCCGTCGAGTATGCGAAACAGGTGGCCGGCGCCGCCGATGCCAGCGCCGAGCTGGCGCAGCGCATGCGCAAGGCCGGCAACTGGAGCGCCTTCGATCAGGCGCGCGAGGCGGCCTTTTACGCGGAGGCGATGGCCGATGTCGCGCGGGCGTCGAGCGCGGCCAGCGCGGCGCGCGAACGGCTGACCCGGCTGCTGGGGCTGGCCGGCACGGAAGGCGGCTACCGGCTGCCCGAGCGCCTGCCGGAGCTGCCGGCGGCGGCGCCGGAACTGGCCGATGTCGAGCAGGCGGCGCTGCGCGAGCGCCTCGACGTGCGGGCGGCGGCGAAGGAGGCGGAGCATACCGCCGCATCGCTGGGCCTGACCCGCGCGACCCGCTTCATCAACGTGCTGGAACTGGGCGCGTTGCGCGAGCGGGAGGGCGGCGAACCGGTGCAGCGCGGCTACGAGGTGACACTGGAAATCCCCCTGTTCGACTGGGGCACCGCGCGCACGCGGCGGGCCGAGGCGGTCTACATGCAGGCCGTGAACCGGGTGGCGGAAACCGCCGTGAATGCCCGCAGCGAAGCGCGCGAAGCCTATTTCGCCTGGCGCACCGCGTACGACCTGGCCAGGCACTACCGGGACGTGGTGATCCCGCTCAGGAAGCAGCTGTCCGACGAGACACTGCTGCGCTACAACGGCATGCTGCTCAGCACCTTCGAGTTGCTGGCCGATGCGCGCGAGCAGCGCGTGGCGGTGGCTGCCGCCATCGACGCACTGAAAGAGTACTGGATCGCCGACGCCGGCCTGGAAGCCGCGCTGGGTGGCCGCCCGCACGGCGCCGCGGCTGCGGGAGACAAGCCGAACGAGGCAAACAAGCCGAACGAGGCAAACAAGCCGAACGAGGCAAGCCAGCCAAACAAGCCAAACAAGCCTGACCAGACCACCGGGTCGACACAGCACAACGCACACGGAGCACACCCATGACCGCATCGTCCAACTCGCGCCGCACCTTCCTGGCCGGCGCCACCACGCTGCTGAGCGCCGGCATGGTGAGCCGCGCCGGTGCCGCATCGCTGCCGGAAGCGCCGGTGCACGCGTCGGCCGCCACCGCCGCGCCACTGGTACCGCCGAACGGCCGGCCGTACAACCCCGTCGTCACGCTCAATGGCTGGAGCCTGCCCTGGCGCATGAAGGACGGCGTCAAGGAATTCCACCTCGTCGCCGAACCCGTGGTGCGCGAGGTGGCGCCCGGCATGACGGCCAACCTGTGGGGCTACAACGGGCAAAGCCCGGGGCCGACGATCGAAGTGGTGGAGGGCGACCGCGTGCGCATCTTCGTCACCAACAAGCTGCCCGAGCACACCAGCATCCACTGGCACGGCCAGATCCTGCCGAACGGCATGGATGGCGTGAGCGGCGTGACGCAGCCGTCGATCCAGCCCGGCAAGACCTTCGTGTACGAATTCGTGGCTAAGCATGCCGGCACCTTCATGTACCACCCGCACGCCGATGAGATGGTGCAGATGGCGATGGGCATGATGGGCTTCTGGGTCACGCATCCGAAGGATATCCGCCAGCACGCGGTCGACCGCGACTTCGTGTTCCTGCTGGGCGCCTACGACATCGAACCGGGCAGCTACACCCCGCAGGTCAACACGATGCTGGACTTCAACCTGTGGACCTTCAACAGCCGCGTGTTCCCGGCGATCGATCCGATGGTGGTGCGCCAGGGCGACCGCGTGCGCATCCGCGCCGGCAACCTGACGATGACGAACCACCCGATCCACCTGCACGGCCACACGTTCCAGGTGACCGGCACCGACGGCGGCTGGGTCAGGCCGTCGGCCCGCTGGCCGGAAGTCACCACCGACATCGCCGTCGGCCAGATGCGGGCGATCGAGTTCGTCGCCGACAACCCGGGCGACTGGGCGTTCCACTGCCACAAGTCGCACCACACGATGAACGCGATGGGCCACGACGTGCCCACGCTGATCGGCGTCGACCACCGCGGCGTGGCAGAGAAGATCAACAACCTCGTGCCCGGCTACATGGTGATGGGCGACAAGGGCGGCTCGATGGGCAGCATGCGCATGGCGCTGCCGGAAAACACGCTGCCGATGATGACCGGCACCGGCCAGTTCGGCGAGATCGAGATGGGCGGCATGTTCACCCTCGTCAAGGTGCGCGAGGGCCAGGCGCGCGGCGACTATCGCGATCCCGGGCATTACCGGCATCCGAAAGGCAGCGTGGCCTACGAGTGGACCGGCGAGCTGCCGCCCGCGCCGCAGGCCCCCGGCATGGCGCCGCTCGCGCCGGCGCAGGGCAAGCCGGTGGATGTCAAGCGCGGGGGAGGGCATGAGCATCATTGATTACTGACCGTTTTTCGGCGCTGGCTGTCGCAGCTGGCGGGCAAACGCGCAGGCAATCACTTGCCGGGGATAGACCCGAATGCCGTTAAGTTAAGCGTTACCCGACGCAAATGAAAGAGCATGCATTCACCCCAACAGCGAAGGGCCGGGGTCAGACCCGCCGGGTCTGACCCCAGCAGTTCGCACTTGGGGTGATCCAGGCGGTAGCTGTCGGCTGCCGAATACCGGTTCTCCACGGCCAGCTATGCTGCATGCTATATTCCCCCCCGATGAAAGCCCACCTCGACTCCTTCGTCCTCGCCCTCCGCTACCTCCTCAAATGGTCCCTGGTTTCACTGCTGATCGCCGTCCTGGCGGGCAGCGCCTCGGCCCTGTTCCTGTTCTCCCTCGACGCCGCGACCGCGTATCGCGAGCGGCAGCCGTGGATCATCTGGCTGCTGCCGCTGGCCGGCTTCGCGGTCGGCTGGGTGTACCTGCGCTGGGGCCGCGAGGTGGAAGCGGGCAACAACCTGCTGATCGACGAGATCCACGATCCGAAGCAGGTGGTGCCGCTGCGCATGGCGCCGCTGGTGCTGGGCGGCACCGTCATCTCGCACCTGTTCGGCGCATCGGTCGGGCGCGAAGGCACCGCGGTGCAGCTGGGCGGCTCGCTGGCCGACCAGCTGACGAACGTGGCGAAGCTGGGTCCCGGCGAGCGCCGCATCCTGCTGATGGCCGGCATCAGCGCCGGTTTCGCTTCCGTGTTCGGCACGCCGCTGGCCGGCGCCATCTTCGGGCTGGAGGTGCTCGTGATCGGCCGCATGCGCTATGACGCGATCTTCCCCTGCATGGCGGCGGCGATCCTGGCCGACCAGGTCGGCCTGGCCTGGGGCGTGCATCACACGCATTACGCGGTGGCCGCCGTGCCGCCAATCACGGCATGGTCCATCGCCGCGATCGTCGCCGCCGGTGTCGCCTTCGGCCTGGCCGGCATGGTGTTCGCCCGTGCCACCCATGCGCTGTCGGGCTTCATGAAACGCCACGTGGCGTATGCGCCATTGCGGCCGCTGATCGGCGGCGCGGTGGTCGCCGTCGCGGTGTGGGCGGTGGGCACGCAGCGCTACGTGGGCCTCGGCATCCCGGTGATCGTCGAAGCGTTCGCGCATCCGCTGCCGATCTGGGATGCGCTGGGCAAGCTGGCGTTCACCGTGGCGTCGCTGGGCACCGGCTTCAAGGGCGGCGAAGTCACGCCGCTGTTCTATATCGGCGCCACGCTGGGCAATGCGCTGGCGCCGCTGCTGGAACTTCCGTTCCCGCTGCTGGCCGGGGTGGGCTTCGTCGCCGTGTTCGCCGGGGCGGCCAACACCCCATTGGCATCCACGGTGATGGCCCTGGAACTGTTCGGGCCCGCCATCGGTCCCTATGCGGCGCTGGGTTGCGTGGTGGCCTACCTGTGCTCCGGGCACGCCGGTATCTACAAGGCGCAGCGCGGCGCCAAGCCGCCGTTCAGCGCAGGCCGCGATCCACGTCGGGACGCGGATCGATGAGTGCCGGCAGCGCCGCATCGGCGTCCAGCCGCGCCAGCAGGCGGCGCGCATCGAACGGCGCGTGCACCTTGATGTCGTTGTCGAAGTAGCAGTAGATATCGCGGCTCGCGCGCTTCGGCGGTGCCGCCGCCGTGATCAGCCGCGCGTCGCCGGGCTGCCCGCCGGTACTCCACGCCCGGATTTTCCGCGCCCAGCCATTCAGCGCTTCGTCGGTGTAGCCGCCCGCGTACAGTTCCTTTTCGCCATGCAGGCGCAGGTACATGAAGTCCGCCGTCACATCCTCGTAGCCGGGCCACTTGCCCGCCGTGTCGGCCACCACCAGGGCCACCTTGTACTTGCGCAGCAGCTTCACGAACGCCGCATCGGCGAAGCTTTCATGGCGGATCTCCAGCGCGTGGCGCAGCTTGCGCTTGCGGTCGATCTCGAGGAACGCGCGGCCTTCCATGCGCGGCTCGTGCTGCCGCGCCATCTCCAGCGCGGCGGCGGTATCGTGGGGCAGGGCGGCCAGGAAAGCTTCGATCACGCCGGCATCGAACTGGAAGTTCGGCGGCAATTGCCATAGGAAGGGCCCCAGCTTGTCGCGCAATGCCAGCACGCCGGAAGCGAACACATTGCTCAGCGAAGGGGCGGGATCGCGCAGCCGGCGCATGTGCGTGATGAAGCGGTTGCCCTTGTGGGCGAACACGAAGCCTTCCGGGGTGGCGTCGTACCACTCCTGGTAGCTTTTCGGCCGCTGCAGCGAATAGAACGAACCGTTGATCTCGATGGTGGGCAGCATGCGCGAGGCGAAATCGAGTTCGCGCGCCTGCGCCAGGTCGGCCGGGTAAAAGACCTTGCGCCATGGTTCGTAGCGCCAGCCGGAAATGCCGATGCGCAGTTGTGCCCGCGATTTCGCCCCGACCCCCGCCCCTGCTTCCTTCACTCGCTCACTCATGCGCCCACGAACAGTTCGCGCACGTCGCCGCCCCCGGCCGCGTGCCGGGCGCGCTGGCCCCAGGCGCGCAGCAGCTGTTCCACGCCCTGCGGCGGCAGCGCGGAACAGAAGTACCAGCCCTGCACGCAGTAGGCATGCTGGTGGCGCAGCCAGTCCAGGTCCACCTGGCGTTCCAGGCCTTCGCACAGCAGTTCCGCATCCGAGACCTCGGCCACGCCCTGGATCAACCGGAACAGGCTGGCCGTCACGGCGCTGTCGGCCACGCCATGCACGAAGCGGCGGTCCACTTTCAGCCGGTCGAACGGCAGCGTGCCGATCGCATCCAGGTTGGAGTAGCCGATGCCGAAGTCGTCGATGGCGATGCGCAGGCCGAGGCGGCGCAGCGCGGCCACCCGGTCGCCCAGCGCTTCCGGCGCTTCCAGCAGCTGGCTTTCCGTGACTTCCACTTCCAGCAGCGCGCCGGGCAGGCCGTGCTCGTCCAGCAGCGCCTTGACGGCATCCGGCAGCCCCGGATGCAGCAGCGTGGAGCGGGAGAAATTGAGCGACACGGGTACTTGCGGCAAGCCGGCATCCATCCAGCCGCGCATGTCGCGGCAGACCTGGCCCATCACCAGCATGTCCAGCGCATGGCTGTTGCCGGAACTTTCCGCCAGCGGCACGAAAGTCGACGGCGGCACCGCGCCGCGCTGCGGATGTTCCCAGCGCACCAGCGCTTCCAGGCCGATCAGCTTCTGCTTGGCGAAGTTGACCTGCGGCTGGTAGTGCATCGACAGCCGGCCGGTGCCGGGCTGGCCTTCCAGCACGCCCAGCAGGTCGTGCAGGAACCACGAGCGTTCGCGCAGTTCGCTGCCATATTCGCGCACCACGGAAAAGCCGGCCACGTCGCCGATGCTGGCCGCCGCCGTCTCGGCCATGTCGAGCAGCGCGGCGGCCGCCACCGGCGTCGGCAGGGTTTCGCGCACGATGCCGATGCGCGCATGCAGCGCCTGCGTGCGGTCCGACGGCAAGGTGACGGGCACGTCGATCGCGTGGCACAGCGCCTGCAGCCGGTCCATGCCCGTGTGGTCGAGCAGCGCGAAGGCGAAGCGGTCGCCGCCCAGGTGGCCGAGCAGGCTGTCCGGGCCGGCCCAGCCGATGATGCGCGCGGCGATCTCGGCCAGCGTGGCATCGCCGGCGCCGCGGCCATGGACTTCGTTGATCTGGTGGAAGCCTGTCAGGTCGACATAGCCGACCGCCAGTTCGCGGCGCCCGGCCTCGCCCTTGGCGTGCTGCAGGTGCTGCACGAACGCGCCGCGGTTGTACATGCCCGTGACGGCGTCGCAGTAGCGCAGCTCCAGTGTGTCCGCGACCAGCCGCGCCAGCCCCTGCAGCATGGTGCGCTGCGCGGCTTCGAGCCGGCCGGGCGCTCGCCACATCACCCACAATGTGCCGAGCTGGTAGCCGCGGTTGCCGTACAGCGCCACGCCGGCATAGTGGCGGCAGTGCGGCGGCTCACGCACGACCGGCTTGGCCGCCGACCAGTCGTGGGCCAGCGCATCCTCCACCTCGAAAAAGTCGCTTTCCGACGCCACCAGTTCGCTGCAGAACGATGCGCCCCGCTCGATCTCGCGCAGCGAGATCCCCACAGTCACCGGCAGCCAGATGTGCGAGCGGTAGACCAGGCTGATGCCGCCGATGTCGGCGCCCATGGTCTGCACGGCCAGCTCCACGATGAAGCGCAATTGCGGATCGGGCTTGTCCAGCGCGAGCGCGTAGCGCGACAGCTCGCGTACCCTGCGGTGCTCCGACTCGTCCCGTTCGATCCACACGTCCATGACAAAAGGCTCCTTCCCGGTCAGTCCCAAGCTTACGGAGGTTTTGCCAGTGATGCAACCGCCGTCCCGCAGAGTGTAGCGGCTCTGCCTTCAGGGCGATGCGATGCACCGGCGTGGCGCACTAAGATGGCGGGTCAAGCACACGGAGGAAGCATGCAAGAAGGCAGCAAACAGGAAGGCGGCAAACACGAAGGCGGCGAACACGAAGCCAGCAAACAGCAGTCCGCGAAAGGCGGCGCCGCGGAAGCGGGGACCCGCAGGGAAATGGGCAAGTCGAGGATGGAAGCGTTCAGCGACGGCGTGATCGCCATCATCATCACCATCATGGTGCTCGAGCTGAAAGTGCCGCACGAAGCCACGCTGGAAGCGCTGTTGCCGCTGTGGCCCCTGTTCTTCGCCTATGTGCTGAGCTTTGTCTACGTGGGCATCTACTGGAACAACCACCACCACCTGCTGCAGCTGGCGCAGAAGGTCGACGGCCGCGCGCTGTGGGCCAACCTGCACCTGCTGTTCTGGCTGTCGCTGGTGCCGTTCATGACGAACTGGCTGGGCGAGCAGCACATGGCGGCCTTGCCGATGGCGCTGTACGGCGTGGTGCTGCTGATGAGTGCCATCGCCTACGACCTGCTGGTGCGCAGCCTGGTGCGGCTGCATGGCCCGCAATCGGCACTGGCCCGTGCGATCGGCCGCGATACCAAGGGGTGGGTGTCGATCGTGCTCTACGCGGTGGGCGTGCCGCTGTCGCTGTGGCAGCCGCTGGTGGGCGCGGCATTCTACGTGGGGCTGGCGCTGGTGTGGATCCGGCCGGATCCGCGGGTGGAAAGAATGTAGGGCGGGCGTTGAAGCGGCCGCCGATGGGATACCCGTTATCCCGCGTGCAGTCGTCGCGCGTATATCCGGTGGAGAAAACCGGTGCCGCACACTTTTTCCGGAAGAATCATCCGAAAAAAATGTGCGGCACCGATGCCTCGACCGCCGCGGAAGCTACACGTGTACCGGCCTGGCCACCTGCCACGGGAACAGCAGCAGCACCGCGACGGCGGCGATCGGCGCCAGCAGGCACCAGAAGCCGAAGTGCACGTAGCCGGCGCCGCCGGCGATGCAGCCGAGCGCGAAGGCCAGCACGGGCCACACGAAGCGCACGAACTTTTCCTTCGCGGCCGGGGTGGCGTGGCCGGTGGCCAGGTCGGTCATGTCGATCAGCAGTTCCGTCACGTTGCCGGTCATGACCGTGGTCGGGGCGATGCGCGCGAACTGCAGCTTGCCGGCGGCATTGTGCACGCCCATCGCGGCGGCGCCGAGCATGCCGGTGAGCAGCACCAGCGGGGCATCCGGGCTGGTGATCGGCACGGCCAGCAGCGCCGTCGCCATGAAGGCGACCAGCAACACCAGTTGCATCGACAGCATCGAGCGGATCGGCACCACGCCGCGCCGCTCGCACCGGTTGCCGAGCAGGCGCGTGGCCACCACGCCCAGCGCGAAGGCCGGGAAGGCCAGGCACTTGAGCAGCAGCGTGGTGTGCTCGGGATGCGTCAGCGTGGCGCCGATCAGCACGAAGTTCCCCGTCACGTGCGCCGTGAACAGGCCATACAGGGCCACGAAGCCGGCCGTGTCGACATAGCCGGCCAGCCCGCCGAGGCAGATGCCGAGGAACAGGTCGCTGGGGGGAACCCGCATCAGGACTTCAGGAAGGCCAGCAGGTCCGCGTTCAGGCGGTCCTTGTGGGTGGTCGGCAGGCCGTGCGGCGCGCCTTCGTACACTTCCAGGCGGCCCTGCGGCAGGATCTCGACGGCGCGGCGCGCGGTGGCGGCGAGCGGCACGATCTGGTCGTCGCCGCCGTGGATCACCAGTGTCGGGATGGTCATCTTCTTCAGGTCTTCCGTGAAGTCCGTTTCCGAGAACTGCTTGATGCACGCGTACGCGGCGCGGATGCTGCACTGCATGCCCTGCAGCCAGAAGGTGTCGCGCACGCCCTGGGAATCCTTGGCGCCGTCGCGGTTGTAGCCGTAGAACGGCGTGGTCAGGTCCTTGAAGAATTGCGCGCGGTCAGCTTTCACGCCGGCGCGGATACCGTCGAACACCTCCATCGGCACGCCGTTCGGATTGTCCGGGCCGACCAGCATGCGCGGCGTGACGGCGCCCACCAGCACGGCGCGCTTGACGCGGCCGGTGCCGTGGCGGCCGATGTAGCGGGCGACTTCGCCGCCGCCGGTGGAGTGGCCGACCAGGGTGGCGCCCTGCAGGTCCAGCGCGTCGATCACGGCGGCCAGGTCGTCGGCGTAGTGATCCATGTCGTTGCCGTGCCAGGGCTTGCTGGACAGGCCATGGCCGCGGCGGTCGTGGGCGATCACGCGGTAGCCGTGTTCGGCCAGGAACAGCATCTGGTCTTCCCATGCGTCGCCCTGCAGCGGCCAGCCGTGGCTGAACACGACGGCCGGGCCGTCGCCCCAGTCGGTGTAGCGGATGATGGTGCCGTCGCGGGTGGTCACGGTATTGATGGTGCGTTGCGTTGTCATGGTGTTCCTTTCTGAACGTTGTTGCGGTGCAGGCATTGTCCCTGCTGGGCGCCGCGCGGACCACTGCACTAAGGGAGAGGGGAGGCCGCCACGGCCGGGGGTTATGGTGCGGCCGGGCGACGGCGCACACTGCGCCTCCCACCATCGCCGAGGAGCCGCCATGCCCATCCTTTCCCGAGCCCTTGTCCTGTGTGCCCTGAGCGGCCTGCTGGGCGCCGCCACCGTCGTCCAGGTGCATGCCGCCGCCCCGTTCGCGGTGGCCCAGGCGCCGGGCTGGTACCGCATCGCGCTGGGCCGGTACGAGGTCACGGCACTGCTCGACGGTACCCATCCCTTCCCGGCCCACGAAGTGCTCACGCGCGGCACGGCAAGCCTGGACAGCGCCGACCCGGGCCTGGCCGACCGCCTGCTGGCCGCCGCGTACCTGAAGGCGCCTGTCGAAGGCTCGATCAATGCCTTTCTCGTCAATACGGGGACGAAGCTGATCCTCGTCGACAGCGGCGCCGGCGCCCTCTACGGTGCCGATGGCGGCCACCTGCCGGGCAATCTCCGGGCTGCCGGCTATGCGCCGGAACAGGTCGATGAAGTGCTGCTGACGCACCTGCACGCGGATCACGTGGGTGGCGTGGCGCTGGGCACGGCGGCCGCGTTCCCGAACGCCGTGGTGCGCGTAAACCGCCGCGATGCCGCGTACTGGCTCAGCACCGCCGAGCAGGGCAAGGCCCCGGCCTTTCTGCGCGGCATGTTCGACGGCGCGATGACTTCGCTGAAACCGTACATCGCCGCGGGCCGCTTCAAGCCCTTCGATGGCGCGGGGCCGCTGGAGGAGGGCATCACGGCACTGGCGTCGCCCGGCCACACGCCCGGTCACACGGCCTACCTCGTGGAAAGCGAGGGCGAGCGGCTGCTGGCCTGGGGCGACACGGTGCACGTGGCGCCCGTGCAGTTCCCCGATCCGGGCGTGACCGTGAAATACGACAGCGACGCGACGCAGGCGGCGGCGCACCGGCGCCAGTGGTTCGCCGAGGCGGTGCGGCGGGGCGATTGCGTGGCGGCCGCGCATATCTCGTTTCCCGGCCTTGGCCACGTGGTGAACGGTGTCGACGGCTACCGCTGGCTGCCGCTGAATCACGTGGCCCGCGACCCCGTGCCCGGCGGTGCGCCGCTGCCCCGGCCCTGCGCGCCCCGGCCTGCAAGTTGGCAAGGGGCAGGCCTGGCGACCAGCGGATGACGTACCCGGTCACCGCATCGCGGCGCGCAATGCCGATGCTTCGAAATAGACGTGGCGGATGACCGGGTGCTCGACGGCGATGGCCGCTTCCAGCCGGGCGATGGCCTGTTCCACCTCGTCGATCGGCATGCCGCGGCGGAACTGGACGGAGGCGGCCAGCAGCACGTCCTCGGGCCCCATCTGCATCGTGCGCAGGCTGGCCACGCTGTCCAGCGCCTGCTCGCGCCGGAACAGCGCGTACAGGGCGGCCAGCTGGTCGCGGTCGATGCTCTCGCCCACCAGCAGGCCGCCCGATTCGCGGGCCAGCATGAAGGCCGCCCCGACCAGCAGCACGCCGATCAGGATCGACGCGGCGGGATCGAAGTACGGATTGCCGAAGTACTGGCCCAGCGCGATGCCGGCCGCCGCGATGGCGATGCCCAGCAGCGCGGCCGTGTCCTCGATGAAGACCGTGAAGACCGACGCATCCTTGCTGGCGCGAACCGCCTGCCACAGCGTGGTGCCCGGCTTGCGCACGGCGTTCAGGGCCTTGCGCGAGACGTTCCAGCTGTAGCCTTCGAACACGGCGGCCACGCCCAGCACGACGTAGTTCCACAGCGGGTCTTCCAGCGGCGGCGGGGCCTGCAGGGCCGCCACGCCGTGGTAGATCGACAGTCCGCCGCCCAGCGAAAACACCGACAGGGCGACGATCAGCGCCCAGAAGTACAGCGATTTGCCATAGCCGAAGGGATGCTTGCGGTCGGCGGGACGGGTGCTGCGGCGCTCGCCCAGCAGCAACAGCAGCTCGTTGCCCGTGTCCACCGCCGAGTGGATGCCTTCGGCCACCATCGCGGCGCTGCCCGTGATGCCGGCCACGATGAACTTGGCGGTGGCGATGCCGAGGTTGGCGACGATGGCGGCGTAGATGACTTTCTGCGAACCCGTGCGCGAGGCCTGAGGGGTCTGTCCTGCCTGTCCTGCCTGGGCTGATGCTGCGGGCGCGCCCGTTCCGGCGGCTGTGTCGTTGCGGTGCGTGGTGTCTGTCATGGGCGTTCTCCGGTCAAGCCATGCAGGATGGCAAGGCGGCGCCGCCGCGTCTGTTCGGCTGCGCACGCGTGCCCGGAGCGCGTGCGCGGTGGCGCGTGGGTCGCGAACCGACTTGCACACGCGGCCTTCTCCTACAGGCTATTGCTGAGCAGGATGGCAGAATGGAAGTGTCATTTCGGCATCTTGCCGGAGCATTGCAGGGCTAGTCGCCCGAGGAGACCATCATGCACATCCACCTGATCGCGGCAGTCGCCGCCCTGGCATTCACCAGCGCCGCTTCGGCGCAAAGCCATTCCGTCAGCAACATGGCCAACCCGCCGCAGACACAGTCGGACAACAAGGCCGCGACCGAAGCCACCCCGGGCAAGACGGCGACGGCGCAGCGCAACTCCAGCAAGCAGGCGGACAAGAACGCCGGCCAGGCACGCAATGCGCCCACCGCGCGGCAGGCGGGCAAGGTCGACACGAGCGGCGGCTCGATGACCGGCGAGCGCGTCGGCGCGGGTTCCAGCGCCACGGCCACCACGGGGATCGGTGCGGGCAACGGCGACCTTGGTGCTGAAGGCGCGATGGAGATTAAGCCGTCGGAAGCCTACGTGAACCCGGTCGAGCGCCGCGCGCTGGACGAGGCGCCGAAGAGCGGCAAGAAGTAAGCCGTGGCTGCGCCGCGGTAGCGCGTCACGCTGGCGCGCGCAGGTGCCGCCGCGCCGCGTCCCGGACCGCTTCGCTCAGCGTCGCCAGCGGGGTTGACGCGATCTGCCAGCGATGCCAGTAGAGCCCGACGTCGATGTGCCGGTCGGCCACGATCTCCACGAGCGCGCCGGAACGTACATTGGCCTGGGCCAGGTGTTCCGGGATCATGCCCCAGCCGAGGCCCTGTTCCGCCAGCTCCACGAAGGCCCGCGTCGACGGCACGAAATGCGCGGGCGGTTCGTCTGGGCTGCCGCCATGCGCCGCCATGAAGTCCCACTGCATGCGATCCTTGGCGTTGTAGACCAGCACGGGCGCCTCCGCCAGCGTCGCGGCATCCACGCCTGCCGCGAAATAACGGTTGCAAAATGCCGGCGCCGCCAGTGCCAGGTAGCGCATGCTGCCGAGGTACTCGACCGAGCATCCCTGCGTCGCGGCGGGAGACGCGCTGATCGCGGCCATCACTTCGCCATCGCGCAGCAGCGCGGCGGAATGTCCCTGGTCTTCCACACGCAAATCCAGTGCGATGCCGCCGTGCGCGCAGCACGCCGAAGCCGCCTCCACGAACCAGCCGTCCAGTGAATCGGCATTGACGGCAACGGGCAGCCGGACGGGCCGCGCCGGTTCTGCGCCGTGCATGCCGAGCCGCAAGCGCAGTTCTTCTTCCAGCGTCGACACCTGCAGCGCATGGCGCAGCAGCAGCTGGCCGGCGGCCGTGGCACGGCACGGCGTGCCACGCACGACGAGCACCTGCCCGAGTGTGTCCTCCAGCGCTTTCAGCCGCTGGCTGATGGCCGAGGCGGTCACGTGCAGCGCACGGCCGGCCGCTTCGAAGCTGCCGCCTGCCACGATGGCGGCGAATGCGGCAAGCTGGGCGGAGTTCAGGTGGGGCATTAGCAAAACTTGTCGATCCCAAGAATAACAAGTTTGGCTAAGCCGCGTAAGTGCGTCAAGCTCCGTCGGCGTGCAAGCGCTTCCATGACCAATCCGGATCCACCATGACCATCGCACTGACCGTATTCCAGGGCCGCGCCGGCGACCACAACGATCTCGCCATTCCCGGCGCCATGGCCATCGCCAACTGCCTGGGCGACATGCTCGGGATCGCCCCCTGCACGGTCGGCCAGCCGGCAAGGGCGCTGTCGGCCGGCTGGCGCACTGAACTCGACTCCGCCCTGCCGGCGCTGCGCGAACTGCAGCGGCGCTTCGAGTCGATCTTTTCCGCCGGCGAACGTCCGCTGTCGGCCACCAGCCGTTGCGCCGTGTCGCTGGCCACGCTGCCGATCGTCGGCAGGTACCGTCCGGACGCCTGCGTGGTGTGGTTCGATGCCCATGCGGACCTGAACACGCCGGTATCGACAGGCTCGGGGTATCTTGGCGGGCTTGCCCTGTCGGGACCGGCGGGCTTGTGGCAGTCCGGACTTGGCGCCGGCATTGCGCTGTCGTCCATCGTGCTGGTGGGCCAGCGCGACCTCGATGCGTTCGAAGTGGAGCTGATCGCATCGGGGGCCGTACGCCACGTGCCGCCGGGACCCGGGCTGGCGGCGCGGCTGGCCGACGCCATTGCGGGCCGGCCGGTCTACGTGCACCTCGACTGCGACGTGCTGGAACCGGGCATCGTGCCGACCGATTACGTGCATGCGAACGGGCTCGGCCTCGACGACCTGCGCGATGCCTGCGTGGCGATTGCGCGGGGCGAAGTCATCGGTGTCGAGATCGCCGAATTCCAGGATGCCTGGCATGCCGGCGGGCCGCCGGTCTCGCCGGCGCCCTTGCTGCGGGCAGTCGCGCCGCTGGTCGAGCGGATGCAAAGGCCCGGCCATCCAGGTCCGGCCAGCGCGGCCGGGGACAGCTTCCTCGGGATAGCCGGCCCGGGATAGTCGGGCAGCGCAGCGGAGTAGTGCAGCGGAGTAGCGCGGTGGATCAGCGGGCGATGGCGGCGTGCGGCCGCGGCGCGCCATGGCTCGCTTGCGGGCCCACCTTGTCCAGCGTGTCGGCCATCTGCACCAGCCGCACGAACTCGGCACGGTAGCCGTCCGGATCGGCACCCCGCGCGGCATTGGCCAGCGCGGCGATGTCCGGATACGCCATGCCGGCCAGTTGCGGTTCGCCGCGCAGCTTTTGCCCGAACGCCGCCACGGCGATGGCGAAGCGCTGGTCGTCCGGCGCGGCGTCGAGCGTGGCACGCGCCGTGGCCCGCACCGGGTGATCGATCTGCCGGCTGGCCGATTCGCCCGGCAGCTTGTAGCGCAGCTTCACGAAGCACAGTTCATCGCTGCCGGCCTTCCGCTCCGGCGCGGCGGCCTTGCGCGTCCCGTTGCCGGCATAGCGCGGCGGATCGACCAGCTTGCCCGCGGCGGCCGCCGGCGTGATCTCGTAGATCGCCGTCACCGTATGGCCGGCACCGATGTCGCCCGCATCCACCTTGTCATCCTTGAAGTCCTGCCGGTCCAGCATGCGCGTTTCATACCCGACCAGGCGATACGCGGCCACGTGCGCGGGATTGAACTCGATCTGCAGCTTGACGTCGTTGGCGATCGGGAACATGGTCGAGCCCAGTTCCTGGCCCAGCGCCTTGCGCGCCTCCAGCAGCGAATCGATGTAGGCCGCGTTGCCATTGCCGGCTTGGGCCAGGCGCTGCATCAGCGCGTCGTTCAGGTTGCCTTCGCCGACGCCGAGAATCGACAGGTAGACGCCGCTCTTGCGCTGGCCGGCGATGAATTGCTCCAGTTGCCGCGGGTCGCTCATGCCGAGGTTGAAGTCGCCGTCGGTGGCCAGGATCACGCGGTTCACGGCCTTCGGATCGAAATGGCGCTTGGCCAGGTCATAGGCGCGCTGCAGTCCCGCGCCGCCGGCCGTGCCGCCGCCGCCCTGCAAGGCGGCGATGGCGTCGGCGATCTTGCCCTTGTCCTTGCCGGTGGTCGGTTCCAGCGCCACGCCCGTGCCGTTGGCGTAGGTGACGATGGCCACGGTGTCGTTGTCGCGCAGCTGCTGGGCGAACAGGCGGAACGCCTGCTTCAGCAGCGGCAGCCGGTCGGCCGGCTCCATCGAGCCCGACACGTCGACCAGCAGCACCACGTTGGCGCGCGGCCGGGCTGCGGCGGCGATGTCGTAGCCGCGCACGGCGATGTGCACCAGCTGGTTGCCGGCCTGCCACGGGCTCGGCACGACGCCGGTGCCGATCGCGAATGGCCGGGCCGGGTCGCGCGGCGCGGCATACCGGTAGGGGAAGTAATTGACCATCTCTTCGACCCGCACCGCGTCGGCCGGCGGCAGGCTCCCGGCGGCCAGCAGGCGCCGCACGAACGCATACGAGGCCGTGTCCACGTCGGCGCTGAAGGTCGATACCGGCTGTTCGCTGACCAGCACGGCCTTGTTGGCATCCTTGCCGGGGAACTTGTTGGCGCCTTGTTGCACGACCATGGGCGGCAGGTAGTAGGCGCCGGGCATCTGCATGGGGCGCCGCAGGGCCGTGATGTTGGCCCTGCTGCCGGCCACCGTGACCGACGGTGACGGCGCGGCCGGCGGTGCCGGCGGCACTGGCGCGGCCGGCACCTGCGGTGAAGCCTGATCCTGTGCGGCCTGCTCCTGCGCCGGCTGCTGTTGAACCGAACCGCTGCTGCAGGCCGCCAGCAGGGCGGCGATGGCCAGCGGCGGGACCAGGTGGAAGGGCGCTTTCATGGGATGCCTCGCAAGGTGTGGAATCCCGCTAACATGCCGAAATGGCATCGCCTCGTCAACTGCCGTTACATATAGCAACTGAGATGGCAACCGGGATGGCAACCGGGATGGCTACCGGGATGAAAGCGCGCCGCGGCCGGGGCGGTCGCAGGAAGATGGCGGAAGGCAGAAAGAGTCGAACTTACAGAGGAACGGCTGACGCCCCTCACCGGGTTTGAAGCCCGGCCCCATCACCGGATGAGAATGCCTTCCTCGTGTCGCAGATTGTCGCCAGGCCCGCGCCGTGCGGGCATCATGCAGGGTCGGGCCAGCTCGCGTTGGGCCGCACCAGGTGGCTGTTGCGAACGCGGCGAGTATAGCCGACGCGGTCGAAAAACTCCAACACCTGGATGGCCCGCTTGCGGCCCAGGCCCGTTGCGTCGCGGAACGTGGCCGCCTGCGTGTCCGGTAGCGTGGCGACGATGTTCGCCAGCGCCGCCAGCGCGCGCGGATGGTAGAACAGGTCCGGTACCACCTGGGACAATTGCCCGGCCCGGGCCAGCTTGCGCAGCAGGCGCCGCACCTCGTCCTCGGGCACCCGGAATTCCTTCCCCAGGTCGCGCACCCAGGGCGGATCGAAGCGGCCCCGTTCCAGCGCGGCCAGCAGCGGTGCCGCCAGGGCTTCTTCTTCGGGCGTCAGCGCCACGCTGTGCTCCGGCAGGTGCAGGCTGTGGCCGCGCTGCGCGACGGTGCCGGCGGCCAGCATGCGCGCCACCAGCGCCTGCCACAGCGCATCCTCGGCGTCCGGCTGCGCCATCCGTTTCAGGCGCCACAGTTCGGGGCCGGCATCGTCCGGCTGCCGGGCGTGGAAGGCGGCCAGCGCGTCGCGCACGGAGCCTTCCAGCCGCTCCAGCGCGGTCCGGGCGATCCACAGCTCGTCGCCGCCACCCAGCGGCAGGCGCAGGCAGTCTTCCGGCGGCGCGAGCGCATCGGCGGGCAGCTGGGTCAGGCGCACCAGCGCGGCGGTGCGCACGCCCAGCGGGCTGTGCGCCAGCAGGTCTGCCACGTCGCCGCTGTCCACGTAGGCCTGCAGCGCATCGAGCCATGCCAGCCGCGCCGGACTGCGGCGCTTGCGGGCCGCGCCGAACGGATCGAGCACGGTGCCGCCGCCGATGGTCTGCGTGGCCTGCGCGTTGCGCACCACGAAGCGGTCTCCCGGCACCGCGTGCACCGGCACGTCGAACACCAGTTGCACGCGCGCCGGCTGGCCCGGCTGGACGATGTCCTCGTCGAGCGGCACCACGTGCGCGGTGTGGTGCGCGGCGCCCAGGTGCACGTGCACGGGCGACCACGCCTTCAGCACGGCGCTTTTCGCACCGCCCGCCAGGAGCAGGCGCGCGTCGATGCGTTCCGAGCACGCCTGCAGCGCGGGGGCGACGGCCCACGTGCCACGCTCGATGGCGTCCCTGGCCACGCCGGCCAGGTTCAGCGCCAGCCGCTGCCCGCCATGCCCCTCCGCCGCGCTGCGGCTTTGCGCATGGATGCCGCGTACGCGCGCTGTCTGGCCACCGGGCGCGAGCACCAGCGTGTCGCCGACCGCCACGCGGCCGGCCAGCGCGGTACCCGTGATCACGGTGCCCTGGCCGGCCAGCGTGAAGACGCGGTCGATACCCAGGCGGAACAGCCGGCGGTCGTCGCGCGCGGGCAGCGTGCGCGCCGCGTCGGCCAGGTGGGCGAGCAGGGCGGCCACGCCGGGATCGCCCGGCTGCGTGGCGGCGGTACGGAACACGGGGGCGCCGGCCAGCGGCGTATCGGCCAGCAGCGCGGCGATGTCCGCCTCGACGGCGGCGATGCGACGCTCGTCGGCGCGGTCCGTCTTCGTCAGCGCCACGGAACCGCGCTGCACGCCCAGCAGCCGCAGGATGGCCAGGTGCTCGACGGTCTGCGGCATCACGCCATCGTCCGCCGCCACCACCAGCAGCGCGTGGTCGATGCCCGTCACGCCGGAGGCCATGGTGCGGATGAATTTCTCGTGACCCGGGACGTCGATCACGCCGAGGATGTCGCCACCCGGCAGCGGCAGGTAGGCGTAGCCCAGCTCGATCGAGATGCCGCGCGCCTTTTCCTCCTTCAGGCGGTCGGTGTCGACGCCCGTCAGCGCGCGCGTCAGCGTGGTCTTGCCATGGTCGATATGGCCCGCGGTGCCGACGATCATGCGCCCGGCCCCCGAGCCGGCGCCAGGTGCGCCAGCTGCCGTTCGAATTCCTCGGCCTGCGGCGCTTCCAGGCAGCGCAGGTCGAGCCACAGCGTGTCGCCGGCGATGCGGCCAACCACCGGCACGGGCAAGGCGCGCAGCCTGCGCTCCAGCACGCCGAGCGGATCGCCGCGCCGGGGCTGGCCCGCGATGGCGGCGGCGCGCAGCGCCAGGCCAAAGCTGGGCAGCACGTCGACGGGCAGGGCGCCGCTGCCGATCTGGCTCGTCATCGGCTCGGGCGATACGGCATACGCATCGCCCAGCGCCTGCTGCATGGGGCCGCACAGGCGTTCGGCCAGCGCCCGCATCGCGCTGGCGGAGCGGGTCAGCAGCCGCAGCGTGGTCAGGCGCTCCGGCAGCAGGTCCGGCGCGTGGTACAGCGCCAGCACGGGTTCCAGCGCCGCCAGCGTGAGCTTGCCGACGCGCAGCGCGCGCTTCAGCGGGTTGGCCTTGATGGCCTCGACCAGGTCGCGGCGCCCGGCGATGATGCCGCACTGGGGCCCGCCCAGCAGCTTGTCGCCACTGAAGGTAACGAGGTCGGCGCCGCCGTCAATGGTTTCGCGCACCGTGGTTTCATGGGGCAGGCCATACTTTTCCAGGTCGACCAGCGTGCCGCTGCCAAGGTCCACGACCACCGGGATGTTGCGCTCGCGAGCCAGCGGCGCCAGCTCCGGCAGTTTGACTTCGCTGGTGAAACCGGTGATCGCGTAATTGCTGGCGTGGACCTTCATCAGCAGCGCCGTGGCGGCATTGATGCCGTCCGCGTAATCGCGCAGGTGCGTGCGGTTGGTGGCGCCCACTTCGCGCAGCGTGGCGCCGGCGCGCGTCATCACGTCGGGGATGCGGAAGGCGCCGCCGATTTCCACCAGTTCGCCGCGCGACACGATCACTTCGCGGCCGCTGGCCAGCGTGTTCAGCATCAGCAGCACGGCGGCGGCATTGTTGTTGACGATGGTGACGGCTTCGGCGCCCGTCAGTTTCAGCAGGTGCTGCTCGACCAGCGTATCGCGGTCGCCCCGCTTGCCCGTTTCCAGGTCCCATTCCAGGTTCATCGGCCAGCGCAGCGCATCGGCCACGGCCTGCACGGCCACGTCCGGTAACAGCGCGCGGCCCAGGTTGGTGTGCAGCACCGTGCCGGTGAGATTGAACAGGCGGCGCAGGGCCGGCTGGTTGGCCGCCGCGAGCCGCGCGGCCAGCGCGGCCAGCACGGCATCGTCCGATGTGTCGGCCGCGCTACCGGCCAGCAGCGCGGTGCGCAGCCCGGCCAGCACTTCACGCAGGGCGGCCACGGTCTGTTCCCGGCCATACCGCGCCACCAGCGGCTGGCAGGCGGGGGCGGCCAGCAGCAGGTGCACGGCCGGCAGGCGTACCGCCGGCTTCGGTTCCGCCGCCGGCTGTGCCGGATCGCGCTCCCCGACGGTTTCCGTCATTCCGGAGAGCCCAGCCGCAGCAGGGGATTGCCGCTGGCGCGCGCATAGCCCAGCTCGGAAACCAGCACGTCCAGCACCAGGCTGGCGAGATCGTCGGCCAGCGGGTCCACGTTGTAGTCGTGTTCCTGGTTGAAGATCTTGCGGTAGCCATGGCACTCGTCGCACGTTTCGGCGCGCGCCACGCGGGTGGGATCGTTGGCCTTGTTCAGCGTCTTGCCTTCCCGCGCGGCCGCCACGTTCTCGGCGACCGGATCGGCGTTCGCGTCGGTCAACCCCTGGTACGCCACCTTTGCATTGGCTTCGCAGCACGAGCACTTGACACGCACCATATGCCATTCGCTGGCGCAGATCGCGCAATGCAGGTAGCGATAGCCCTGCGACTGGCCGCCGATGCGGATCACGCTGGCCACCGGGTGCGAGCCGCACACGGGGCACAGCATGCCGGTGACCAGCGGCTGGGCCCAGCGCTCGTCGAGCTGCGCGGCCATCACGCTCCAGGTCACCTGCAGCGCGGCCGCCACGAACGGCGCCTGGGCGGCATCGATGCCTTCGGCGAATTCGCCCAGCACGGCATCGGCCGCGCCTTCCAGCCGCGCTTCATCCAGCGCGCGCAGGCCGGCCAGGGCGGCCGCCAGCTGCGGTTGCCCGGCGGCCTTCGCGTCCAGCCTGTCGAGCAGGGCGTTGAAGACCGTGCGCCACTGTTCCGGGCGCTGGCCCGTCACGGGCAGCGGCGGCATGTTGTGTTCATGCGCCGTGCGCATCCCGTCCTGCGATGGCAGCGGCATGCCGGCCGGGAGCAGGGTCTTCACGACCTCCGCCTGCGCCTGCACGAGCTCGGCCATCACGTTGACATAGCTGGCCAGCGCCTCGTCGACGGGGATGCCCTTGATGTTGTTTTGCGCCAGCTGGCGCAGCCGTTCCGCGCGCGCCGCGTACAGTTCGCCCGGCCGCGGCAGCAGCAGGCGGGGGATGGCGGTATGGTCGAGCGATTCGATCTCGCCCGGTTCTAGCAGTCGCTGTACCAAGATAACTCCAATATTTCGGGTTTGGTATTGCAAAGGGCCACTGTGCAAAGAGCAACCCCCAACGCAAACCCTGGGGTCAGACCCGGCGGGTCTGACCCCGGCCCTTGCCGTTGGGTGAAAGACATCCGACGGTGTTCTGACAAGTAATAAAAAAGCCGGGCCACGCGGGCCCGGCCAATTTTAGACGAATACGAACAAGCGTGCAGTTCGCCGTCAGTGCTTGCGCTTGCGCATCTCGTCCTCGAACCAGCGCGGGTGGTGCTTGCGCGCCCAGCCGTAGGTGACGGTGCCGCGGATCATGGCGCCCATCGAGCCCTTGATCCAGATGCCGGCATACACGTGCACGATGATCGAGAGGATGATCACGAACGCGAAGAACGCATGCAGCAGCGAGGCCACGCGGATCACGTCGATCGCGAACAGGTGCGAGAACCAGGCGCGCCACATCACGATGCCGGTCAGCAGCAGGCCCACCATCGACACGATCAGCACCCAGAACAGCAGCTTCTGGCCGGCGTTGTACTTGCCGATGCGGGGCAGTTTCTCCTCGCGGTTGGCCAGCACGTCGTCCATCTGCTTGAGCCACTGGCGGTCCGTGGCGTCCAGGAAGTTGTGGTGCCAGAAGCGCAGCACCAGCACCAGGAAAGACACGAACATCACGATGCCGATGAACGGATGCAGGATCCGCGTCCACTGGCCGCCGCCGAGGAACACCGCCATCCACGACATCGCCGGGTGGAACAGGGCGAGGCCGGAGACCGCCAGCAGCACGAACGAAATCGCCGTGATCCAGTGGTTGGTCCGTTCGTTCGGCTTGTACCGCTCGATCAGCGGGTAGCCTTCCTTGTCCCGCAGTTTTTCATCGTGCTTCAGGCTCTCATCATGATTCATGACGTTCCTCCGCTATGCGTTTCGCATCGTGCAGGGCTTCCTCTTCTTCCTTGCGGCTGACCTCGTTCGGCCCGACGCGGGTGTAGTGGAAGAAGCCGGCCAGCGCGGCCGCGGCCATGCCGGCCAGGGCCAGCGGCTTGGTCAGGCCCTTCCACGCACCCACGACGGGGCTGATGGAAGGATTGTTGCGCAAGCCGCTGTACAGCGCCGGGCGGTCGGCGTGGTGCAGCACGTACATCACGTGCGTGCCGCCCACGCCGGCCGGGTCGTACAGGCCGGCGTTCTGGTAGCCGCGCGACTTCAGGTCCTCGATCCGCTCGGCCGCGTGCGTCTTCATGTCTTCCTTCGTGCCGAAGACGATCGCGCCGGTCGGGCAGGTTTTCACGCAGGCCGGTTCCTGGCCCACGCCCACGCGGTCCGAGCACAGCGTGCACTTGTACGCGCGGTTGTCCTTCTTCGAGATGCGCGGCACGTCGAACGGGCAACCGGTCACGCAATAGCCGCAGCCGATGCAGTTTTCCTGGTGGAAGTCCACGATGCCGTTGGTGTACTGCACGATCGCGCCAGGTGCCGGGCAGGCTTTCAGGCAGCCCGGTTCCTCGCAGTGCATGCAGCCGTCCTTGCGGATCAGCCACTCCAGGTTGCCGTCGTTGTTCTCGTGTTCCGCGAACTTCATCACGGTCCACGATTGCGGCGTCAGGTCGATCGGGTTGTCGTACACGCCGGTGGTTTCACCCACTTCATCCCGCAGGTCGTTCCATTCCGAGCACGCCGTCTGGCAGGCCTTGCAGCCGATGCATTTCGATACGTCGATCAGCTTGGCGACCGTGCCGGTGACCGGCTCGCGGGCAACCGGCGGCTGCACCGTGGTGGCCGAGATGCGTTTGATGTCCAAAGATTGTAATGCCATGATCTTTCCTTATCCCCGCTTAAGCTTTCTCGACCTTCACCAGGAACGACTTGAATTCCGGTGTCTGCGAATTGCCATCGCCCACGACGGGAGTCAGCGTGTTGGTGAGATAGCCCGGCTTCGTCAATCCCTTGAAGCCGAAGTGCAGCGGGATGCCGACCGTGTGCGTGACCTTGCCGTCGATGGTCAGTGCCTTGATCCGCTTGGTGACGACGGCTTTCGCCGTGATCACGCCGCGTTTCGACGACACCTTCACCTTCTGGCCCGCCACCACGCCGATTTCCTTCGCCAGCGCTTCGCCGATTTCCACGAACTGTTCCGGCTGCGCGATCGCGTTCAAGCGGGCGTGCTTGGTCCAGAAGTGGAAGTGCTCGGTCAGGCGGTAGGTCGTCGCCACGTGCGGGAACTCCTTGTGCGTGCCCATTTGCGCGCGATCACCCGGGAATACGCGCGCGCCGGGATTCGACGTCGCCTTCGGGTTCTTCGGGTGCATCGGGTTGTAGCCCAGCGGGTTCTCGAACGGCTCGTAGTGCTCGGGGAACGGACCTTCGTTCATCTGGCCGCGGGCGAAGAAACGCGCCACGCCTTCGGCATTCATGATGAACGGGTTCATGCCGTTGGCCGGGTCTTCGTCCAGCTTGAAGTCCGGTACGTCGGCACCGCTCCACGTGGCGCCGTTCCAGCCCACCAGTTTTCGGGTCGGATCGAACGGCTTGCCCTGGGTGTCGCACGAGGCGCGGTTGTACAGCACGCGGCGGTTGGCCGGCCATGCCCACGCCCAGCCCAGCGTATTGCCGATGCCGGTCGGGTCGGAGTTGTCGCGGCGGCCCATCTGGTTGCCCGCGGCCGTCCAGCTGCCGGCGAAGATCCAGCAGCCCGAAGCCGTGGAACCGTCGTCCTTCAGCTGCGAGAAGGACGCCAGCTGCTCGCCTTTCTTCAGCAGCACCTTGGTCGGGTCCTTCGGATCGGTGATTTCCTTGAGCGCCTTGCCGTTGAATTCCATCGCCAGTTCTTCCGGCGTCGGATGGGCGGGCTGCGCGTACGGCCACGTAAGGTTCAGGATCGGGTCGGGGAACTTGCCGCCCTCGGTCTGGTACATCTTGCGCAGGCGCAGGAACAGGCCGGACATGATCTCGATGTCGCCCTTGGCCTGGCCCGGCGGCTCGGCGCCTTGCCAGTGCCACTGCAGCACCCGCGAGGAACTGACCAGCGAACCGCGTTCCTCGGCGAAGATCGCCGTCGGCAGGCGGAACACTTCCGTCTGGATCTTGGTCGGGTCGACGTCATGGAATTCGCCGTGCGATTTCCAGAACTCACCCGTCTCGATGGCCAGCGGATCCATGATGACGAGGTACTTCAGCTTGGCCAGCGCCTCGGTGACCTTCTGCTTGTTCGGCGCGGACGCCAGCACGTTGAAGCCCTGGCAGAAGTAGCCGGTCATCTTGCCCTGGTGCATCAGCTCGATCGTCTGCAGCAGGTCGTACGGCTTGTCCAGCTTCGGCAGGTAGTCGAAGGCCCAGTTGTTTTCCTCGGTGGCGGCATCGCCCCACCAGGTCTTCATGAAGCTGACGTGGAACTTCTTGTAATTGCTCCAGTAGCTCAGCTGGTTCGGCCGCAGCGGCTTCGGTGCACGCGCATCGATGTAGGCGTTGAAATCCTGTTCCTTGTCGAACGGCAGCGTCATGTAGCCCGGCAGCAGGTTCGACATCAGGCCCAGGTCGGTCAGGCCCTGGATGTTCGAGTGGCCGCGCAGCGCGTTCATGCCGCCGCCGGCGATACCGATGTTACCCAGCAACAGCTGGACCATCGCGCCCATGCGGATGGTCTGCGCGCCGGTGGAGTGGTGCGTCCAGCCCAGCGCGTACAGGATCGTGCCGGCGCGGCCGGGCACGGCCGTGGACGCCAGCGTCTCGGCAACCTTGTAGAACTGTTCGGGCGACACGCCGCACACCTTCTGCACCATCTCGGGCGTATAGCGGGCGTAGTGCTTCTTCATCAGCTGGTACACGCAGCGCGGGTGCTGCATGGTCGGGTCGACCTTGGCGTAGCCGTCCTCGCCGATCTCGTAGTTCCAGCTCGACTTGTCCGAATACTTGCCGGCGGTGGCGTCGTAACCGGAATAGATGCCATCTTCGAACGCGAAGTCTTCGCGCACGATGAAGGACATGTCCGTGTAGTTGCGGACATATTCGTGCTGGATCTTGTCGTTCGTGATCAGGTAATTGGCGATCGCGCCCAGGAACACGATGTCCGTGCCGGTACGCGTGGCAACATAGTAGTCCGCCACGGACGCAGTACGGGTAAACCGCGGGTCCACCACCACCAGCTTGGCCTTGTTATGTGCCTTGGCTTCGGTAACCCATTTAAAACCACAGGGATGCGCTTCGGCGGCATTACCGCCCATCACCAGAATCACGTCGGCATTTTTAATGTCGACCCAGTGATTCGTCATCGCACCACGGCCAAACGTCGGGGCAAGACCTGCCACCGTCGGACCGTGTCAAACACGCGCCTGGTTATCGAATGCGAGCATCCCGAGACTGCGCACAGTCTTGTGGGTGAGGTAGCCGACTTCGTTGCTGGCGGCCGAGGCGGCCAGGAAACCGGTGGTCAGCCAGCGGTTGACGGTCACGCCATCCGCGTTCTTCTCGATGAAGTTGGCGTCGCGGTCTTCCTTCATCAGCTTGGCGATGCGGTCGAGCGCGTCGTTCCACGAGATCTTCTGCCATTCGGTGCCGCCCGGTGCCCGGTATTCCGGCTCCTTCAGGCGGTTCGGCGAGTGGATGAAGTCGATCAGGCTGGCGCCTTTCGGGCACAGGGTGCCGCGGTTGACCGGGTGGTCGGCGTCGCCTTCGATGTGGATGATGCTGGCGGCGGCGTTCTTCGAGCCATCGCCCAGGCCGTACATCAGCAGGCCGCAGCCCACGGAACAATACGGACAGGTATTGCGGGTTTCGGTCGTGCGCGCCAGCTTGTACTGCCGGACTTCGGCCATGGCCGTAGCCGGCATGAAGCCGAGCGCCGCGATACTCGAACCCGCGATGGTTGCGCCAGTAACCTTCAGGAACTGGCGCCTTGACATCTGGTTCATGGAATCCTCTGTAAGGAGTTTATTTGCTTCGCCAGGTGATGTTATCACTGCGAAGCAGGTATTTTCGCAGTGAAACTCAACGGGACAAGCCATGAAACGACGAACTACGTGTTATTACTTATCAAGGCCAAGCCGAATACTTGACGAATAAGCTTTAAATTAGTCAAAAAACAAAGAGATTTAAATAAAATGAGAAGCATTCTCATTCAAGGATTGGTGCAAGCCGCTTACCTTCATTCGCGTGCCATTCCTGTTTGATTTACTTCTGGTTCATTTCCAGCTGCGCATATTCCCTGAAACCGGGGTCTGACCCTAATGCCGCTTGGTTAAGCGTTATTCAACCCATTGAAAGCGCATGCATTCACCCCCACGGCGAAGGGCTGGGGTCAGGAGGGAGTCCTGGCATGCATGCCAGGACCGTTGCGCAGGCGCGAAGCATGCTTCGCGAAACCCCTGCTTCACCCCGCCGGGTCTGACCCCGGCATTTGTACTTGGGGTGGACTTATCCAAGCGGCATTAGGGTCTGACCCCGGTGCCGGGAAATGTTTCTGCCGGTGATGCACGGCCGGCCACCGCTCTCCGCCGGCGCCGCGGGCTTGTGGCATCATGTGCCCCTTGTTCCACGCCAGCGCCACAACCATGGTCGACCATTCCGCCCCCACTTGTCCCACCGCCTTCGGGCAGGAACCGCCTCCCGCGACGGAGCGGCGCGGCGTGCTGCGCGTGCGCGACGGCACGGCGGAGGAGACCGAGGACATGCTGGCGGACGAAGTGCCCGTGGCGCTCGTCTACAACGGCATCTCCCATGCGGTAATGATGGCCACCCCGGCCGACCTGGAGGATTTCGCGCTCGGCTTTTCGCTGACGGAGGCGCTGATCGACCACCCCGGCGAGTGCTACGGCATCGATATCGAAGCGGGCCCGGCCGGCGTGGCCGTGCAGCTGGACATCGCCAGCCGGGCTTTCGTCGCGCTCAAGGAGCGGCGCCGTTCGCTGGCCGGCCGCACCGGCTGCGGCCTGTGCGGCGTGGACAGCCTGGACCAGGTGTACCGCACCTTGCCGCAACCGGCGG
Source organism: Pseudoduganella albidiflava (assembly GCF_004322755.1). NCBI lineage: Bacteria > Pseudomonadati > Pseudomonadota > Betaproteobacteria > Burkholderiales > Oxalobacteraceae > Pseudoduganella > Pseudoduganella albidiflava. The sequence goes on along the minus strand of NZ_CP036401.1, from coordinate 3,704,702 downwards.
GCGCGGCGATGCTGGCCGGCGGGGCGGTGCGTGCCGCGCTGGCGGCCTTGCCGGAGCGGCAGGCCCTGAACCGACTGACTGGTGCGACGCATGCAGCGGCCTGGTCCGATCCGGAAGGCCGGCTCGCGGTGGTCCGCGAAGACGTGGGCCGCCACAACGCGCTCGACAAGGTAGTGGGCGCGCTGGCCCGCGATCCCGCATTGCGCACGGAGGGCGGCTTCGTCGTCGTCACCAGCCGGGTCAGCGTGGAGATGGTGCAGAAGGCGGCGATGGCCGGTGCGGCCGGCATCGTCGGCGTCTCCGCCCCGACGGCCGCGGCGGTACGCATGGCCGCCGGAGCAGGGCTGGTGCTGCTGGCATTCGCCCGCGGCGACCGCTTCACGTGCTATGCCGGGCGGGAGCGGCTGGCGCCCTGACCAACTGGTCCAGCCCGCCTGCATGATCAACCCGGCAAGCGGCCACATCGGAGCCTCCGATTCGTCACGGCGCGCCGGATGCCTGCCGCCGGCTTCCTGCCGTGCCCGCATGCAAGGGGCGCAGGCTGACACGCTTGTGGGATGTACGCTGACGCGGCGGCGCAGCGACTCTTGGTTAAATGGTGGCGAGGAATCCCATCATGGAAAAACACCACACCAGCGGCCCTGCGCCGCACTACACGCTAGGCCTCGAGAAAGTCGAGATCGATGACGTGCTCGATGCCTGCGGGGTGGTCGGCGCGGTATTGAAAGCCGTCGCACCGGACTTGAACACGCGTTCCGCGGCACGCTTGCTGGCCGAAGCCACGCGTCTCGAATACCACAACGAACCGCTGACACGCTCCATCCTCGTCGAGGTGGCGCGCGCGCTGCAGCGCCGCGAAACCCAGTAGGCGGCCGGGGGACGGTCGCTGGCGGCCGATGGCAGGTGATCGACCGTGAGTATGCGGCGCCGAGATCCAATTGCCACTTCGTTAAGCGACACATTGAGAGCGCATGCATTCACCCCAACAGCGAAGGGCTGGGGTCAGACCCGCCGGGTCTGACCCCGGAATTTGCATCTGGGGTGGGCTTTTCTAAGCGGTATCCGGCATCGATATGCGGCAAGGCATCCCGAGGTCCCGGTCCCGGTTCACTGTCCGTCAGCCACTGTCCACCATTCACCGTGTGCCCTGTCCGGAACCGGACAGCAGGGTGACCGCTTCCGGCCGCCGGGCGCGCTCCGGCACGCGGATGCACGCCCTGCTGCCCATGGCACGCAAGTTGCACAAGGCTCATCATTTCATTGGTACAGTGAAGGGATGGAGACAATGATGGCAACCTGCATGCGGTGCGGCCGATGAGCGCGCGCCTGGCTGGACAATTTTTCCGCACGGGCTGGCGCACGCTGGCCGCCAACCCGTGGCAAAGCCTGGTCGCGGTGGGTGGGCTCGCGCTCGGCCTCGCCGTGTTCGCACTGCTGAGCGGCTTCGTGCGCCACGCCTGGAGCGTCAACGCCCATTTGCCCGATGGCTTGTACATCGTCAAGCAGCGCGACAATACCGCGCCGCAGGCACCGTGGTTCGACCAGGCGCCGATGGCGCTGGCGCGCACCGCGGCGGCGCTGCCCGGTGTGGCGGGCGCCGCGGTGCTGGTGCCGCTGCGTCCCGAGATGAAAGGGCTGGCCGCGCGCGCCGGCGACCGGCTGGTACCCCTGCAGGGCCTGACAGTCCTGCCGGGCTTTGCCGGCATGCTGGGCTTGCGCGCCGTGAACGGCGACGTGGAAGCGGCGCTGGCGCGGCCGGACGGCATCGTGCTGACCCGCGCCGCCGCCCTGCGCCTGTTCGATACGGCCGATGCCGTCGGCCGGATGCTCCGTGCGGAAGGGCAGGTGCTGCGGGTGGCGGCCGTGCTGGAACCCCAGGAAGGCCCGACCACGCTGCCGTTCGATGCGCTGACCGGTGTCGCCAGCGCCATCGTCGAGCCGGCGATCCGCGAGGAGATGCTGACGGGGCGGCAGGGCTGGCCCGGCAAGGTGCTGCTGCGGCTCCGTCCTGGCACGTCGCCGGAGTCCGTTGCCGCCGCGTTGCAGGCCGCCGTGGACCACCTGCCCGGCATGCAGCGGCACGCGCCGGACGTGCTGGCCCGGCTGGCCGGCCGCAAGCCGCTGGAACTGGCGCTGGCCTCCCTGCGCGATGCGTATTTCGACCATGAACTGGGCAGCAACTTCCTGTGGAGCGCGGGCCAGCGTGCCAACCCGGCGCTGGTGGCCGGCCTGGGCGCCGTGGCCCTGCTGATCCTGGCGCTGGCCGGTGCCAACTACGTCAACCTCGCCGCCGTGCGGGTACTGCGCCGGCAGCGCGAACTGGCCGTGCGCAAGGTGCTGGGCGCCCGGGCCCGCGACATCGCGGCGCAATGCGCGGCCGAAGCCGTGACGGTGACGCTGGCCGCCACGGTGCTCGGACTGCTGCTCGAGTGGCTGGCGCAGCCCGCTTTCGCGGCGCTGGCCGCGCGCGAACTGCCCGGCATGCTGTCCGCGGGCCACGTGGCGGCCATGCTGGCCACCGGCATCGTGCTCGGTTGCGCGGCCGCCGTCTATCCCGCCTGGCTGGCCGTGCGCGTGCGGCCCGACCGCGTGCTGTCGGGCAAGCCGGATACCGAATCGTCCGGCGCGGCGCGCACGCGGCGCGTGCTCACCGTGCTGCAACTGGCGGTGGCGATGGGCGTGGCCGGCGTGGCGCTGGCGATCGCGTGGCAGACGCGCTATGCGGCGCAGGCTGCGCCCGGTTTCGATCCCGGCCCGCTGACGCTGGTCGACGTGCCGGAGCAGGTGCGCTTCTCGGAGAAGGCGCGCGGCCTGATGGCGGCGCTGGCTGCGCAGCCCGGCATCGATGGGGTGGCCGTGTCGCTCGACGCGGTGGGCCGCAGCGAGGACACCATCGGCCGCACGTTCCAGCGGCCGGGCGGGCAGGGCGCCGCGCTCGACGTGCGCTGGGTCGGTAACAACTTCTTCACGCTGTACGGCATCCGCGCGGCGGCCGGCCGGCTGTTCGATCCGCGCCTGGACCGCGACGACGATCCGGCGCCACTGGTGCTCAATGCCGAAGCGGCACGCCTGCTGGGCTTCCGCGAACCAGCCCAGGCGCTGGGCCAGACGGTGCTGTTCCGCGACTGGGACGGCAAGACGGCGCCGCGCCGCGTGATCGGCATCGCGCCGCCATTGCGCTTCCAGTCATTGCGCGAACAGCCGCGGCCCATCGCCTTCGAACTGTCCACCGCCGGCGCCACGCTGACCGTGCGTTCGTCGCTGCCGCCGGCGGAGGTGGATGCGATGGCGCGCCGCCTGTGGCCCCGCGCCTTCCCGGACGCGCTGCCGCGCATCCACCGCGCCGGCGATATCCTCGCCCTCAACTATGCGGACGACGCGCGCCTGGCGCGGCTGCTGGCCATCGCCGCCGGCGTGGCGCTGGCGCTGGCCGCCGCCGGGTGCTATACGCTGTCGGCCCACACGGTGCAGCGCCGGGCCAAGGAAATCGTGCTGCGCAAGCTGCATGGCGCCACCGGGGGCGCGGTCGGGCTGCTGGTGCTGCGCGAAACGGGTACGCTGGCCCTGCTGGGCGCCTTCGCCGGGCTGCCGGTGGCGGCGCTGGTCATCGAGCGCTACCTGGCCGGCTATGTCGAGCGGGCGCCGGCCGGGCAGTGGGCCTTGCCGTGCGCGCTGGCGGCCACCGCGCTGGTGGCGCTGGCCGCCGCGGCGCGGCATGCATGGCTGGCGATGCGGGTGGCGCCCGCGCAGGCGCTGCGGGGGTAATCGAGCGCCGCAGCCGCCCGATCCATCCGCCAGGAAGCCATCACCTAGCGCAACGGCAGGCCAGTATTGCTGTCGATGCGCGTCGGTCCAAGATGGACGGAAACTGCGGTTGGCCCGACATCCTTGCCGATGTCCAGCTGCGCCATTCGGCCCAGGACTGCGACCACATCCTGGCTCGTCGCACCGCCGTCGAACTGCATTTCAAGATCGACAGTGACACCCCCGGCGCTGTCACTCGTCACGGATACCATGTTGACGGCCCGGGGAAGCGTGACCAGCGTGCGTTCGAGCGGACTTGTCAGCGTTTCCTCGACGTGTCCAGGAGAACTGCCGCTCACCACATACTGGACCAGGACCACGAGTGCCGGCGGCTGCCCGGCGACGGCCATCTCCGTGGTCGCAAGCATTGCCATGGCCAGGGGTATATTTCGTGTTGACAGCAAGAGGATCTCCTTTTTGTTCCGTAGCGTCGTCACACACGGGTGTCGACAGAGAAAACCGGACCGTGCCAATCGTCGTTGGCAAGCACGGCCTTATTGTGCTGATCCGGCCATTGCTTATCCAGTAGCTTTGCCCAAAAGCACAGGGCAGCGCCATTCTGTTCGAGAACCCGAATTTCCCAGCGAGCGGGAGTCTGGTCCATGATGGCCTGCGCGGCGAGCCCGCCTATCCCTCGCCCTCGATATTTTCTGACGATAAAGAACTCGACGATGGCACGCGTGTTTCCCTGTACATATACCTCATCATTGGTCAGCGCAAAGCCTGCCCACTTGCCGTCGACAGCAATGACATATGCCGACCAGTCCGGCCTGATCCAGAAGCAGTCGAGATCGTGGTAACCATATTCGCCGTGTTCATCCAGATCGGTCCCGTCGATCTCGGAGAAGTCGTGCTGATAGAGCTCCATTAGATTTCTGACGATCAGGCGTTCTTCCAGGCGTGCAGGTCGGGTTTCAATCATCGGGGATATATCAGGAGAGTAATGGAAAGAAGCATGTGATGTCCGGCGCAGCGTCCGGGCCGTCGTCATCTTCGTCGACTGCGTCGTGCTGGCGGCGACAGGAGGCGCGGCTCAGCACTTCGCCAGCGCCCGCTCCCCGGTTTCCACCGATGCCTGATCCATCAACGCCAGCGAGTAAAAGCGATCTCCGCCACTCCCCGGCAGCGGGTCGGCCCCGCGCTTCCACCCGAACGACTCATACAGATGAATCGCGGCATCCATCCCGCCGCAAGTCTCCAGTTGCAGTTCGGTGAAACTCCGCTTGGCTGCCGCGGCTATGGCCTCGGAGAGCAGGGCGCGACCGATGCCGCGCCCCTGCATGGCCGCATCGACGTGGAAGCCGAACAGCTTGGCGCAAGCTGCGCTGCGGCGCTGGATCACCAGGCAGCCCACTACCTTGCCCGCAATGTCCGCCACCAGTTCGATCTCGTTCGGCGAGCCGGGCTGGCCGATGGCGCCGATGGCGGCGTCCAGCGTGTCGAAATCCGCCACGAGGCCGAATGACGCCAGGGATTTGCGCACGACCGCTCTGGCATCGAAGTTATCGGTGGGACGTGCTTTGCGGATATGCATGACGAGATTGGCGTTTGCTAAAACGACAATTCTATGCGGAAATGCCGCTGCCGTCGACCATGCACCGGCCGACAAGGGGCGAGCTACGCACCCAGCACTGCCAACCCATGTTCCCCGTTGCTAGGCTGTATGAAACGATGTTGTGCCTCTCGGGACAGGCGACCGGTCAGCCGCTAAGCCTTCTCCCGCTGCCCCAGCAATTCGGCGGCGGCATGCACCAGCGTGGCCGGCCCCACGGGTTTCGGCAGATGGTCGGTATAGCCGGCCCGCAGCGCCCGTTCCCGCTCGCGGGGGCCGGCCATCGCGGTCAGCGCCAGGGCCGGCAGCGCGCGGCAGTTGGGTAGCGCGCGCACCTTGCGCAGCAGTTCGAAGCCATCCATGCCGGGCATGCTGATATCGCTGATCAGCAGGGCGGGGCGCACGCTGGCCACTAGGTTCAGCGCGCCGATGCCGCTGCCGGCCGTGTAGACGCGCGCGTTGGCGGCGACCAGGGCACGCTTCAGCACATCCAGCGAATCGGGCTGGTCGTCCACGGCGACGATCACCGCGCCGCCCAGGTCCACCGCCTGCGCCGGCGCCGTATCGTGCCCGGCCGTGCGCGGTGCCGCGAAGGTGGACAGCGGCAGCGCCACCGTGAATGCCGCGCCGCGCCCGGTGCCGGCGCTGTCGGCGCGGATCGTGCCCCCCTGCAGTTCCACCAGCTGGCGCGCGATCGACAGGCCCAGCCCGAGGCCGCCATGCAGGCGCGTGGTCGACGCGTCGGCCTGGCGGAAGCGGTCGAACACGTGTGGCAGGAACACCGGATCGATGCCGGCGCCCGTATCGGCCACCCGGATCATCGCGTGGCCGGGTTGGTCGGCGGCGCCGGCCAGCGTGACGGTGATGCGGCCGCCCGGCTCGGTGAACTTGACGGCGTTCGACAGCAGGTTGCCCATCACCTGCTGCATGCGCGCCGCGTCGGCCAGCACGGGGCCGGCCTGGCGGTCGATGTCGGTGGTCACCACGATGCGGCGTGCCAGCGCCATCGGCCGGATCGCATCCACCGAGGCGGCTACGAATTCGGCCGGCCAGATGGGCGCCGGTTCCATCTGCACCTTGCCGGAGACGATGCCGCTCATGTCGAGCAGGTCGTCGATCATCTGCACCTGGGCGCGGGCGTTGCGTTCGATGGCCGCCAGGCCGCGCTGCAGCGTGGCTTCGTCCTTGCCGCCCTGCTGGAGCAGCTGGGCCCAGCCCAGCACCGCGTTCAGGGGCGTGCGCAGTTCGTGCGACAGCGTGGCCAGGAATTCATCCTTCAGGTGCGACAGCCGCTCCACCTGCAAGCGCGCCTCGTGTTCATCCAGAAATTGCGAGCGGCGTTCCTCGGCGGTGGCCAGCGATGCCGCGAGCACGTGGGTGCGCGCCTCCAGGCGGGCATCGTAGACGGCGACGATCAGCGCGATGGTGAGGATGCCGGCCGTGCCGATGGCGACCAGCACCGCCAGGTTCACGCCATCGACACCTTCGCTGGCGGCCAGGCACACGCTGCCGGCCGGGAAACTGGCGGCCGCCATGCCCGTGTAGTGCATGCCGGCGATGGCCAGCCCCATCACGATGGCGGCGGCGGCCTGGATCAGGCTGGCCCGCGGCGTGCGCTGGCGCAGCCGGTAGGCGATCCACAGGGAGCCGGCGGCGGCGCCGATGGCCAGCGCCACGGACGCCGCGAACGCCAGCGGATCCCAGACGATCCCGGGCGCCATGCGCATGGCGGCCATGCCGGTGTAGTGCATGCCGTTGATGCCCAGGCCCATCAGCAGCGCGGCCACGCCGAGGCGGCGCGCCGAGACGACGCGGTGGCGCAGCTGCCATAGGGCCAGCCCGGTCACCACGACCGGGAGCAGCAGCGACAGGCCGGTGATGCCCAGGTCGTAGCCGAGCGGGATCGGCAGCCGGAAGGCCAGCATGCCGATGAAATGCATGGCCCAGATGCCGGTGCCGAGCGCGAGCGCGCCGCCGGCCGTCCATCCGGCCGCGACGATGCCTTGCGAACTGCGCACGCGGTCGGCCAGGCTCAACCCCGTGTAAGCCGCGAAGATCGCCACCGCGATCGAGACGGTGACAAGGATGGGATGGTAGTAACCGCTGAGCATGATTCCGTTGTGCCGATGGGCTGTCGTCACTATACCGGAGTCGGCGAAACAATGAGGACACGAAAGGCATGACCGGGTGGCACGCGAGCCACGGTCGCGGCGGGGCTTCCCGCCGCGCCGCGCCGCGTCGGTAGATCAGGCAGGGGAAGGCAGTGCCTTCGCATCGGCGCAGTATGCCCGGCCGCGGTACGCGAACCAGTCGAAATCGGCGTGCAGGCGCGCGCCGGACATGTCCTGGCAAGCCATGCCGACGAAGGCGCCGGTGAAGTTCGGCTGGCCCGGGGCGTTGGCTTCGTCGGACAGGATGCTGGCATCGAACTGCTGCGGCAGCCATTGCCAGGCGGCGTCCGGCCCGTCGTCCGCCGGGCGCCAGCCGAACAGCAGCCGTTCCTCGTCCACTTCCACGCGCAGCTCCACCGGCCCGCTTGCCGGCAGCGGCACGGGCAGGGTGAAGGTATCGGTCTGCACATGGTTGGGCAGGCTGCTCATCACGCGCAGGTGCCGGCCGACCGTGTCGTCGTGGGTGATGTACAGGTAGTGGAACTTGGCGGCGTTGTAGTAGCACACCAGGCCGGCCTGCTGCTGGTAGTGCTCCGGCGCGAAGTCGATCACCGTCGCCGCGCTGAAGCAGTGCGACTGCTGGCGCCGCGCCACCAGCGCCTGGCGGAACGTGCTGCCCAGGCTTTCGCGCCCATGCAGGCGCAGGTGGCCCGGCCGGGCCTCCAGGGAAAACAGCTCGTCGGGCCACGGCGAACGCAGCCACTGGAAATCGATTGGCAGGGCGGCGCCATCGAAATCTTCGCGCACCGGCGCTGGCGCGAAACGGTGCTCCGGCAGCGCCGGCACGGGGGCCTGCAGTGCCGGCATCCCGCTGCCGTCGACCGTGCGCAGCCAGCCGTCGTCGCCCCACGCCATCGGCTGGATGGCGGTCTCGCGGCCCAGCGTGCACGTGCCGCGGTTGCGCAGCGGGCGGCCGCACAGGTACACCATGTAGGTCTGGCCGTCCCGGGTCTCGACCAGGTCCGCGTGGCCGGCACGCTGCAGCGCAGCATCCGGCCGCTGGCGCGAGGTGAGGATGGTCACGTCCGGATGCAGTTCGTAGGGTCCCAGCAGGTCGCGCGAGCGCGCCATCGTCACCCCGTGGTGCCAGCCGGTGCCACCCTCGGCGGTGAGCAGGTAGTAATAGCCGTCGCGCTGGTACAGGTGCGGCGCCTCGGTCAGGCCATGGGCGGTGCCCGGGAAGATATTGGTGCGGCGGCCGACCAGGCGGCCTTCGGCCACCGAATATTCCTGCGCCACGATGCCGTTGAAGCGGTTGCCGCCCGGGCGGTGGTCCCACAACTGGTTCAGCAGGTACTTGCGGCCGTCCGTATCGTGGAACAGGGAAGGGTCGAAGCCGCTGCTGTTCAGGTACACGGGATCGGACCACGGGCCGTCGATGGCCGGGCTGGTGACCAGGTAATTGTGGAAGTCGCGCAGCGAGGCGCTGCCCGTGGCGCCGCCGGTGGAGGTGCGGCCGTAGCGCTTGACGTCCGTGTAGATGAGCCAGAACAGGCCATCGGCGTACGTCAGGCATGGCGCCCACACGCCGCAGGAATCGGGCGCCCCCAGCATGTTCAGCTGGCTGGCGCGCGTCAGCGGCCGGGTCAGCAGGCGCCAGTTGACCAGGTCGCGCGAATGGTGGATCTGCACGCCCGGGTACCATTCGAAGGTGGAGGTGGCGATATAGTAATCGTCGCCCACCCGCACGATCGACGGGTCGGGGTTGAAGCCGGGGAGTATCGGGTTCTGGATCATGCTTTGAGGGGATTCATGGGTTGCGGCGCGGGTTCGCGCACGAGGATCCACAGCAGGGCGGCGGCGACCAGGTCGAGCACGGCCAGGCTGACGAAGAACGGCGTATAGCCGACGCTGGCCATCAGGCCGCCGATCAGCAGGGAAAAGATCAGCAGGCCCAGGTTGCCGAAGGTGCCGCACATGCCGGCCACGGTGGCCACCTCGTTGCGCTTGAACAGGTCCGACGACATCGTGATGACGGTGACGGAGAGGGTCTGGTGCGCGAAGCCGGCAAGGCTCAGCAGGGCGATCGCCGCATACGGGCTTTCCACGTAGCCCACGAAGGCCACGCCCATCATCATGCAGGCGCCCACCGTGAAGGCGCCGCGGCGCGCGTTGATCAGGCGTACGCCGCGCTTTTGCAGCCACAGCACGACGATCGGCCCGAACATGCAGCCCAGGTCCGCGGCCAGGAACGGCAGCCAGGCGAACATGGCGATCTGCGCCAGGTCGAAGCCGCGCACCGTGGTCAGGTACAGCGGCACCCAGAACGCCAGCGTGCCCCAGGCCGGGTCGGCCAGGAAGCGGGGCAGCGCGATGCCCCAGAAATTGCGCCGCTTGAGGATGCTGCCGACCGACGGCCGCTTGCCGTCGCCCTGCAGGTGCTGTTCCTGGCCGGCGGCGATGTGTTCCGCCTCGGCGGCCGACATGCGGCGGTGGCGCGCCGGCGCGTCGTACAGCAGAAGCCAGGCCGCCACCCACACGAGGCCCAGCGCGCCGGTGATCACGAACGCGGATTGCCAGTTGTAGTGCAGGATCGCCCACACCACCAGCGGCGGCGCCAGCATCGAGCCGAACGAGGCGCCGATGTTGTAGATGCCGCCCGCCAGGCCCCGTTCCTTGGCCGGGAACCATTCCGACACGGCCTTCATGCCGGCCGGGTTGGCCGATCCTTCGGCCAGGCCCAGCAGGCCGCGCAGGAAGGCCAGCGCCTGCCAGTTGGTGGCCATGCCGTGCGCCATGCAGATCAGCGACCAGGCCGTGGCGAACATCGCATAGCCGTACTTCAGGCCGATCACGTCCAGCACATAGCCGCACAGCGGCTGCAGCATGATGGCACCCTGGAACGCCGCCGTGATGTACGAATACTCCTGGGTGGTGATGTTCAGCTCGGTGAGCAGCGTGGGCGCGGCCACGGCCAGCGTGCTGCGCGTCAGGTAGTTGATGATGGCGCCGAGCATGACCAGTCCGATCATCCACCAGCGCAGTCCCCTAATTTTTTTAGTGTGCATGTTTGCGCAATCATGTCGAAGGAGTGCCACAATAACATGGCTCGGCGTCATTTTGGGCACCCATCTGGTTGCGCTATCGATGATGCATGGCACCATTTTCCATGAGTCCTGCTACCATGCGCGCGGCGCGGTGCGAGGGTACGGATCCGCGAAGAAAGGGGAAAGGACGAGCGGCATGTGCGTGAATTATGTGACGGTGAAACGGGACAGCCTGGCGCGCTTCGCCGCCCTGGACCAGAGAGTGCCGTTCGACCCGCGCGGCGAGTGGGAGCACGAAGTGTGGCAGGACTACGCGGCGCCCATCATCGTCGCCGCGCCGGAGGGCCGCCGCTGCCTGGTCGCCAGTTACGGCATGGTGCCGCAGCACCGCCTGGCGCCGGGCAGCCGCGCCTATTCGACGATGAATGCCCGCAGCGAAACCGTGGCCGAACTGGCCAGCTACCGCGACGCCTGGGCGCGCAGCCGCTTTTGCCTGGTGCCGATGGAGCGCTGGTTCGAGCCGAACTACGAAAGCGGCCGCCACCAGCGCTGGTCGATCGGCCGCGCCGACGGCGGGCCGCTGGCGGTCGCCGGCCTGTGGCGCGCCTGGGAAGAACCGGACGGGCGGCGCGTCTGCTCGTTCACGCAGCTGACCGTCAATGCCGATGCGCACCCGCTGCTGTCGCGCTTCCACCGGCCGGGCGATGAAAAGCGCGCGCTGGTGCCGCTGGACCCCGCGCTGTGGGATACCTGGCTGCGCTGCCGCGACCCCGAGGCCGCGCGCCGCATGCTGGTGCTGCCGGCGGATGGCTTGCTGGCGGCCGGGCCGGAGCCTGCGGCCGGCACCACTGATCCGCAGCCGGAATTGTTTTGAGTGTTTCGAAGGTTTGCCGGGACTTCGGCTCGTTACTCCAACGGCGGGAAGCTGGGGCCGGCCCCGGGCTGCTTGAATAAGCCAAACCCAAGTGCAGAATCAGGGGTCAGACCCGGCGGGTCTGAGGTGTACCGGGTTTCGTGGACATCCTAAACAAGAGACAATACGTCTCAGAGGAATCCATGACAACCAAGCCAGAAAAATCCCCATCTGAAGATGCTGCCGCCGAACGGCAGCATCGTTCTGTTTACACCAAACAATTCAAGCTTGCCGCTGTTGCTCGTCTTAACGATGGCAAACAGACGGCGGAAGCGCTGGCACTGGAGCTGGGCGTCAGGCGCAATCAGCTCTATAAATGGGCCAAGGCCCTAGAGCAAAAGGGGCCGGAGGCCAGCTTCAGTTCGCGAGGGCGTAAGCCGGCGAGCGAAGAAAGTGAGATCGTGCAATTAAAGCGTCAGTTGGCTCGCGCCCAGGAGGAGCTGGCCATCCTAAAAAAGTTCGACGCGTACTTGAAGCGACAGAAGCAGTGAAGTACGCCGCCATTGAAGAACTCCGCAATCACTTCCCTGTGAAAGCGCTGTGCCGCGTGCTGGAGATTAGTCGCAGCGGCTTTTATGCCTGGCGCTGCCGGCCACCTAGCCGACGTAGCCAGGAGGATCTCTCACTACGTGAGAAAATTCGGTGCCTGCACGAATCGAGTCACCAGGCTTTGGGAGCGGTGAAGACGTGGCACCAACTGAACAGCGATGGCGTAGAGTGTGGCAAGCATCGCGTTGCGCGATTACGCAAACTTGAGGGCATTGAGGCACTGCGCAAGGCAAAGTTTCGCGTCATGCGTGCCCATCAGCACACAGAGCCACCGGCACCGAACTTGCTCGACCGAGTTTTCACCGTGCCCTTACCGAACAAGGCATGGGTCAGTGACATCACTACCATCCACACCCGCGAAGGCTGGCTACATTTGGCCATTGTTCTTGACCTGTTTGCTCGCCGGATCGTTGGCTGGGCCATGAGCCCTCGTCAAGATGCAACGCTGCCGATTGCCGCGCTCCAGATGGCGATCGTGCAGCGCCGGCCGGCACCAGGACTAATATGCCATACCGATCAAGGCTCAGTTTATGGCTCAAAGGAGTATCGGAACGTGCTCGAGACGAACGACTTAATCCCAAGTATGAGCCGACGTGGAAACTGTCATGACAACGCTGTGGCGGAGAGCTTTTTCTCCACAGTGAAGAACGAAAAAACCCGCCACATCATCTTTACGACACGGGCCGAAGCGATCACTCAAATATCCGACTACATCGAGCTGTACTACAATCTGCGGCGGCCCCATCAAACGCTGGGGTACCGCAGCCCGATCGAAATCGAAAAACAGCATCAGATGCTTAATTGAAGCGTCTACGTAACCCGGGACATCTCAGTCTGACCCCAGCATTTCGCCCTTGGGGTAGCTGCCAGCGCTATTGGCACGCCAACTGCGCCTCACGCCACCGTCCGTTCCCGCAACTCTCCGGCGAAGATCGCCAGGCACTGGTCGGCCGGCAGCGGCTCGCCGTACAGGTAGCCCTGGATCTCGTCGCAGCCGTTGGCGCGCAGCGATGCCAGCTGGGCGGCGTCCTCGACGCCCTCGGCGATCACCCGCAGGCCCAGGCTGTGCGCCAGCGCGATCACGGCGCGCGTGATGGCCAGGTCTTCGCTGTCGGCGGGCAGGTCGCGCACGAAGGCGCGGTCGATCTTCAGCGCGTCGAGGGGGAAGCGCTTCAGGTACGACAGGCTGGAATAGCCGGTGCCGAAATCGTCGATCGACAGGCCGATGCCGGCCGCCTTCAGCCGCCGCAGCACGCCTTCCGAGGCGGCCGGGTCGCTCATCAGCATGGATTCGGTGAGCTCGAACTCGAGGGCGGAAGGGGAAATGCCGGCGTTCCGCGCGGCCGCCAGGATCACATCCACCAGGTCGTCCTGCTGGAACTGGCGGGCCGACAGGTTGACCGCCACCGGCACCGCCGGCATGCCGGCATCGCGCCAGGCGCGCACCTGCGCGCAGACCGACTGGATCACCCAGGTGCCGACCGGCAGGATCAGCCCGGTGTCTTCCAGCACCGGCACGAATTCGGCGGGCTGCACCGGGCCGGCCGCGTCGTTCCAGCGCAGCAGCGCCTCGAAGCCCGTGAGCCGGCCCGACGCGACATCCTGCTTGGGCTGGTAGGCAAGCCTGAATTCGCTGGCGTCGAGCGCGCTCCGCAGGCCCGTTTCCAGCGCCAGGCGCCGCGCCACGCGGGCATTCATCTCGCTGCGGAAGCGGCAGCCGCGCGCGCGGCCGTGCTGCTTGGCGGCGTACATCGCGGTATCGGCATTGCGCACCAGCTCGTCGGCGGCGCGGCCGTCGCGCGGCGCGCAGGCCACGCCGATGCTGGCGCCGATGAATACCTGCTGGCCATCCAGCGTGAACGGGCGGTGCAGGCTGTCCACCAGTGCTTCGGCACACGCGTCGGCCGCGTCGTCCGGGAAGCCGGGCGGGCAGATGACGGCGAATTCGTCGCCGCCCAGGCGCGCCACGAACGCGCGCGGCGGCAGCGCCGCCTGCAGCCGGTGCGACGCTTCCACCAGGAGCGCGTCGCCGGCGGCGTGGCCCAGCGTGTCGTTGACGTTCTTGAAGTGGTCCAGGTCGATCACCAGCAATTGCACCGCGCCGGCTTCGGCGATGGTCGCTTCCAGCCGCTCGCCGAAGGCGGCGCGGTTGGGCAGCGATGTCAGCGGGTCGTGCGTGGCCAGGTAGTGCAGCCGCATGCTGCTGTCGTGGCGTTCGACGGCGTTGGCGAACGTGCCGGCGAGGTTGTCGAGGAAATAGCGGTCATGGTCGGTGAAGCCTTCCTCGGCGGGGCCCTGCACGGCCAGCACGCCGCGCGCATCGCCCCAGCGCAGCGCCACCTCGGCGCGGTTGCCGGCATTGCCTTCGGCGCAGTCGGCACCCTGGCCCGTGCCGTTACCGCTCGCCGCGCGCGCCGGGTGCAGCGGCGGCCAGACCGCCACGCAGCGCGAACCCGTGTCGGCATGCTGCACCAGCGCCGCGCATTCGGCCTGCAGGCCCACGGCGGCGGCGCGCACCAGCAGGCGGCACAGCGTGTCGTAGTCCGATTCCACCAGCGCGCAGCGGGCGAACGCGGCAGCCTGCTCGTGCTTGCAGGCGTGGGCCAGCGCCAGCTGTTCGCTGCGCCGGCGATCGGTGATGTCGATCTCGATGCAGATGTACTTCTCGACGTTGCGCGCGGCGTCGAAGATCGGTACCACCGTGCGCCGGTGCCAGCGCGGCCGCCGGGCGCGGTCCAGCAGGCGCACTTCACAGGTGAGGGTGGATGCGCCATGGCGGCCCTGGCGCCGCGGTTCCAGCAGTTCGCCGATCTGGTCGATCGGCATCATCAGCAATTCGTCGCGGCGGTAGCCGGAAGCGGTCACGTAGCGGTCGTTCGCGGCGACGATGCGGCCGGATGGATCGAGCTCGCACACGCTGCACGCTTCGTCGAGCGCGCTCTTGTGCTGGATCAGCGAGTCGATCAGCGTATCGATGCGCTGGTCGAAGCGGCTGCGGATGCTGTGCGTGATGCGGTCCACCGCGCGCATCGCCTGCTCGATTTCCAGCGGCGCGTCGCCGCTCCGGGCGGCCGCTTCGGCGACGCCGGCCGACAGGTCTTCCTCGTAGCGCTGCAGCCGCGTCAGCTGGCGCAGCCAGCGCCGCAGCAGGCGGTGCATGGCGAACAGCGACAGCAGTACGCAGCAGGCCGCCAGCAGGGCGGCGTCGCGGATCATGTGCCATAGCCGTTCGGCGATGGCGGCCTCGTCGAAGGTCAGCCGCATCACGCCATAGTCGCGCCCGCCCACGCTGATCGGCCGGTTGACGTCGTACAGCTGGCGGGCCACCATGCCGACGATAAAGGCGGGCGGCGCGCCTTCCTCGCGCGGCGGGGCGGCGATGCGCAGCGTGTGGCCGCCCACGTCGATGAACGCGGCGGCGCGGAACGGCGAATAGTGCAGCGTCTTGGCCAGGGTGCGCTGGACGGTGTCGTAGTCGCCGATGACGACACCATCCTCGACGGCCTGCGACGCCACCTCGGCCAGCATGCCGGCGGTGTCCTGCACGTCTTCGATCTCGCGCACGAACTGCAGCCGGTAGTAGGTGCCCAGCCCCAGCACGATGAAGCACAGCAGCGTGGCGCTGTACAGCGCGAGCATGCGGCCCCACAGGGTGCGCGGGGTCAGGTGGCGCAGGGGAGCCATCGTCAGCGCAGGCCGGCCGGCAGGCGGCCATGGTAATCGCGGTAACTGTCGTAGTCCGCGTCGGTGGCCGGCACGAAGGCGAACGGTGCCGTCCTGACCAGCGCGGCGGCGTCGGCCAGCACGCGGCGCCCGCGCGGATCGTCCGCCATGCCGATGAAGGCGCGCGCCACCGCGTCCGCCGTGGCGGCCGGCACGCGGGGCGACACCATCAGTGCCAGGTCGTGGAACGGCGCCGATTGCCACAGCACGCGCAGCGGCTTGCCGGACCGGGCGACGAACGACTCGGCCAGCTGCGAGTTGGCGCCCACGGCGCGCGCCTTGCCGCTGACCAGCTGGGCAAACGCGCCATCCATATTGCCGCCGAAAACCACATTGACGGGGATATCGCGCCGTACCAGCTCGGCGTAGCTGAACTGGTAGGACACTGCCGCCTCCGGGCCCGGGAAGGCGATGTCGGAACCGGCCAGCTCCTTCAGGTCGCGCACCGGCGATGTGGCCAGCGTGACGATCTGCGAGCGCACCGCCGTGCCGGTGCGGCGGGCCAGCACGCGCCAGCCCATGCTTGCGCGCTCCGGTGCGAACAGGTGGTTGGTGAAGGCGAAGTCGACTTCCTGGGCCAGCACGAAGCTGGTGGTATCGGCGGACGTGCGGCCGAGCTTCAGGCGCAGCGTCACGCCGCTGGTCCGCGAGATGTATTCCATGATGGGGTTCCAGTAGCCGGCCGTGATCTGCACGTTGTGCTGGTTCACGGGCGAGAACTGGTAGACCGCCTCGCTTCCAGCGGCGGTGGCTTGGGCGGCATGCGCAATGCTCGTGGCAGCTGCGCAGGCGGCCAACAGGCCGGCGGTTCGGATCAGGGTCATCCAGGCTCCATGGGGGAGGCGTCGACAGACGCCGAGGGAACCGCCAATTGGCCGGTCAGCCGGCGGCGGACGGCATTTTAGCGCAAAAAGATAGCGTCTGAGCAATGACCGACAATTAATAAGTTAAATGCCCGGCAATCTTTCCGGCCTGGCAGGTGGCGCCCTGTTGGTTTTTTTGAATGTGTAAACCTTTTATATCGTTACTGCATTACCCCTGTTTTTTCGTCATCGGCCTGTTGATTTGCGTTGCTTCGCCTGCATATCGAACGGGTAGCGATTGACAAGGAGAAAATGATGGAACCCCTACTCAACAATAGTGGCGCCGATCACGACATCGGTCCATACAACCCCGGCCGCCTGCTCGACACCTTGGCCGAGCGGCTCAACGCCAAGAACGACGCGGCACTGTCGCGCGCGCTGGAAGTGGCGCCGCCGGTGCTCAGCAAGATCCGCCACGGCCGGCTGCCGGTCGGCGCGACGATCCTGCTGCGCATGCACGAAGCCAGCGGCATTCCGATCCGTGAATTGCGCGACCTGATGGGCGACCGCCGCGGCCGCATGCGCATGAGCCCCCAGGAATTCCGGCCAAAGACGGCGCAGCAGCCGGGCGACGAACATCAGCTGGGCAGCTGAGCCGGCACCTGGCAGGCCCGCAACGGCAGGTGAAATAACGACGCAAATGGCGCCACAGGTGGCGCCGCGTGCCGTGCGGCAGGGCATGGGCCTCGTCGCGCTGCAGGGTTGAACGGCAGGGTGTCGAACGGCGAGTTCCGCCGGCAGCCATGCCGGAAGAGGGAGCTTGTCCCCGCCGATCGGGAGCGGCGGCACCGGGCGCATTGCCCGGCGGGTGCGTGCGCGTCTACAATCGGCCGATGAGGAATCGGGCGATCAAAACGGGCGAGCTGCGGCAATTCCATTACTTCCTGACACTGGCGCAGGAACTGCACTTCGGCCGTGCGGCCGAGCTGTGCTTCATCACCCAGCCGGCGCTGAGCCAGCAGATCGCCCGGCTCGAGGAATCGGTGGGGGTGCGGCTGTTCGAGCGCGGCCAGCGCGCCATCGCGCTGACGCCGGCCGGCGAGATCTTCCGCGATGGCGTGCAGGGCGTCTTCCGGCTGATCGAGGAAAGCACGCGCGCCGCCCGGGCGGCCGGCGGCCTGCACGACATGCGCCTGTCGATCGGCCTGGTCGAGTATGCGAGCGTGCCGATGCTGCCCGCCGCGCTGAAGCGGCTGCGCGCCCTGTACCCGGACATCAGGACAGCGCGCCACGAGATGGACGCGGCCGCGCAGGTCGAGGCCTTGCAGCGCGGCCGCATCGACCTGGGCATCGCCGTCATCCTGGACGACCCCGCCCAGTGGCTGCCCGCGGACGGAGCCGTGAGCGCCGAGCCGCTGCTGCTGGCGGGCTGGAAACTGCTGGTGCGGGACGATCACCCGCTGGCCGCGGCCGGGGGCGGGCAGGTCAGCCTGGAGCAGCTGGCCCGGGAGCGCGTGGTGATGTTCGCCCGGGCCGTCAACCCGTCCGTCTACGACCGCGTGCTGGCCACCTGCCGCGATGCGGGCGCCGCGCCGGACATCGTGTATGAAACCAGCCAGGTGCAGACCGGCGTGCAGCTGGCGCGCGAGGGACTGGGCGGCATGCTGGCCACCGCGTTCGCCTTGCCCGAGCCGCTGCCCGGCATGGTGGCGCTGGCGGTGCCGGAACTCGCGCCACTGGCCATGCACGCGTTCTGGCGCAGCGGCGAAACGCAGCCGGTGGTGCTGGACTTCCTGGCGATCACGGTCGAGGAAGCGCGGCGGTGCGCGGTGGCGGGGCAGCGCTGAAGTGCTCGGCGCCGGCGAAAGTCAGCGCCGCCTTGCGCTGGCCGCCTCCAGCAGCAGCGCGGCACCGAACGCCAGCGCGGAGGCGACGAAGACCACATGGTGCCGGCCGCCGCTGTGTGCGAACAGGAACGAGAACGCATAGCCGGCCAGTGCCTGGAACAGCGCGAACATCGTGGTCGAATGGCCCCAGGCCGCATGCTGGGCGTGGCTGTCGCCCGGCAGCAGTTCATGGATGCGGCCGATCATCAGCGTGACGACGCCCGGCGTGAACGCGCCCAGCAGGGCGCTGGCCACGGCCAGCGCGGCCGGGTGGTCCATATAGGCCAGCGCCAGCGCGGCCGCGCCGGACAGTGCCAGGCCGCCCCGCAAGGCCCTGCCGAAACCGATGCGGTCCGCCACCAGTCCATACAGCACGGGGCCGGACAGCGCGCCGGCGCCGTACACGATCCAGTACAGCGCGCCCGCCCCGGTGCCCCGGGCCAGGCCGCGCGCCACGTAATCGACGAGGAACACGGCGGCGCCCAGCAGGCCGACCGCCACCGCGGCATAGGCGGCGTACAGCAGCCGCACGGCCGCCGGCATGGGCACCTTCGCGCCGCGGGTGGCGGCCACCGGCGCATGCGCCGGCCAGGCACGCCAGGTCAAGCCGGTCAGCAGGGCCGACAGCGCGGCCAGGCCGAGCCAGGTGGCGCCCAAGCCAGCCTTCATCATCAGCGGCACCAGCGTGCCGGATGCCACGATCCCGGCGCCGATGCCCATGAAGATGGCGCCGCTGGCCAGGCCGCGCCGGGCCGGTGCCACCATCGGCAGGATCGTTTGCGCCACCAGCACCATCACCACCGCGCCGGCGAAGCCCGACGCCAGCCGCCACGTGAAATACCACGCCAGCGAGACGGGCCATGCGCACGCCGCGAACGACAGCGCGGCCAGCGCCATCATCCACCGCAGCATGGCGCGGTGGGAAAAGCGTGCACCGAGGCGCCGGCCGGACAGCGCGCCGGCGAAATAGCCGGCGAAATTCGCCGCGCCCAGGTAGACGACGTCGCTGGCGCCGAACCAGTGCGCCTCGATCAGCGGCGGGATCAGCGGCGTGTAGGCGAAGCGGGCCAGGCCGATCGCCACCAGGCTGGCGGACAGCCCGGCGAAGATCGCGACCGGGGCCGGCAGCGCGTCCGGTACGGCCAGGGTGGTGGCATCGGCGGCTTCGGCGGGTTCCGTGGCCGAGGCTGATGTGGTCGATGTGGTTGATAAGGTTGATGTGGTTGATAAGGTTGATGAGGCTGGCGAGGCTGGCGAGGCTGACGAGGCTGGTGATCGGGTGGTCATGGCGACTCCTTTCGTTGCCACCATCGTAGGAGCCATCCGCCGGGAAGGCCAATCGGATCGGCTGCGGCAACCGATAAGCCCGGGCTTATCGGTGCTGCGAGGCCCGCTTCCCGGTACAATCCGGGCGGGGCACATTACGATGACGACATGAGCGAACACACCTTACCTGGCACTTTCCGGCTCGACCGGTCCCGCAGCGCGGCGCTGCAGGTGTATGAACACCTGCGCGAACTGATCGTTACCCTGGCGCTGCCGCCCGGCGCCGTGCTGTCCCGCAACGAGCTGGCCGGGTATTTCGACGTGTCGGTCACCCCCGTGCGCGATGCGCTGGCGCGGCTGGACGACGAAAAGCTGGTCGAAGTCTTTCCCCAGCACGCCACGCGGGTGCGCGCGGTCGACCTGTCGTCGGCCCGCGAAGCGCATTTCCTGCGGCTGTCGGTGGAGCTGGAACTGGTGCATGGCCTGGCCCAGCGGCGCGATCCGCAACTGGCGGCCCGGCTGCTCGAACTGGTTGAGCGGCAGCGCGCCTGCCTGGAGCGGGGCGACCTGGCCAGCTTCACGGCGGTGGACATGGAATTCCACCGCACGCTGTACGACGCCGCGCTGCTGACCGGCTTGTGGGAACGGCTGCGCGACGGCAGCGGTAACCTGGACCGGCTGCGCCGGCTGCACCTGCCGCTGAACAACAAGGCCCAGTCGATCCTGGAACAGCACGCCGAGATCGCCCGCGCCATCGGCGACGGCGATGCCGCGCGCGCCCAGTCGTGGGTGCGCAAGCATCTGTCCGGCACGCTGTCGGAACTGGACGCGCTGCGCGAGCGGTATCCGGACTTCGTGCTGCCGGTGCATTGACACGCGGCGGCAATACCGCTGGTGTCGGACATTTTTCCTGGACTTTTTATCCAGGAAAAGTGTCGGACACCGGTGCTTGCCGGCGTTCCGGTGTGCTGGCGGACACCGGTGCCGGACACATTTTCCGGAAAGATCGCCCGGAAAAAATGTACGACACCAAACCTCTCCTGCCGTGCATGAAAGTCAGCTTCGCCGATACCTGCGCAGCATGTCCACCAGTTCCCCCTCGTCGATCGGCTTGGCGATGAACGCATCCATGCCCGCCGCGTTGCAGGCATCGCGTTCTTCCTGCGTGACGCCGGCGGTCATCGCCACCACCGGCACCGCCAGCCGCAGCCTGTCGCGGATCTCGCGCGTGGCGGCCAGCCCGTCCAGTACGGGCATCTGCACGTCCATCAGCACGATGTCGAAGCCGGCCGGGTCCTGTTCCAGCCGGGCCAGCGCCGCGGCGCCATCGCCGGCCACGGTGACGGCCGCGCCGGCGTAGTCGAGCAGGGCCACGGCCACCGTCTGGTTGATGGGATTGTCCTCGGCCAGCAGCACGCGCATGCCGGCCAGCGGCGCGACGCCATCGTCGGCCACCGGAGGTGGTGCCGGTTCGGGCCGCGAGCGCGCTTCCAGTAGCGCGGCATGCAGCGCGGCGCGGGTGGCCGGCGCATGCACGACCGCGACGGGGAAGGGCACCGCCGTATCGCCGGCTGGCAGGTCGAAGCCGGCCAGGATGCGGATCAGCGCGAAGCCGGGCGGAAGCTGCGCACGCCGCGCGGCCAGCGCGGCGATCACCTGGGCGCCATCGATGCCGGGGCCGACGATGGCCAGGTCCCAGGGCAATGCGCCCGGCACCGCCAGCAGCAGGCCCACGCGCGCCGGATCGTGGGCGATGTGCAGGTGCCAGCCCCAGCGCGCCGTGGCATTGGCCAGCGCCGACACCGTCCGCGTTTCCGGTTCGCACAGCAGCACGGACAGCGACTGGTGCTCGGGCGCCAGGGCGTAGCGGTCCGGCGCGGCGGCCTCCTGCAGCGGCACTGTCAGGGTAAACGTGCTGCCGGCGCCGGGCATGCTGGCCACCTCCAGCGTGCCGCCCATCAGGCTGGCCAGGCTGCGCGCGATCGTCAGGCCGAGGCCGGTGCCGCCGAAGCGCCGCGTGGTCGACGCATCGGCCTGGGCAAACGCGGAAAACAGCCGCTTCTGCTGCTCCGGGTCGATGCCGATGCCGGTGTCGGCGACATCCACCCTCAGCGCCGGCGCGCCCTCCAGCGCGGCGCGCACGAAGCGGCATTCGACGGCGCCGTGCGTGGTGAATTTCAGGGCGTTGCCGATCAGGTTCGTCAGGATCTGCTCCAGCCGCAGCGCATCGGCCACGATCGTGGGCGGCAGCGCCGGCGCCACGTCGACCAGCACGCGCAGCCGGCCGCCGCCGTTGACGGCCATCAGGCGGGCGCACGCCAGGGCCACGTCGTCCAGGGCCACCGCTTCCGGGTGCAGGTCGACCTTGCCGGCCTCGATCTTGGAAAAGTCGAGAATATCGTTCAGCACCGCCAGCAGCGTTTCGCCGGAGCTGCGGATCATCCGCAGCAGGTCGCGCTGTTCCTTGTCCAGCGCGCCGCGTTCCAGCAGGGCGGCGATGCCCAGCACGCCATTCATCGGCGTGCGCAGTTCATGGCTCATGTTGGCCACGAAGGCGCTCTTGGCCCGGCTGGCGCTCTGCGCGATCGCCACCGCCTGCCGCAATTGTTCCTCGGCCTCGCGTGCGGCCGTCACGTCGCGCACGATGCAGGCGAAGCCGGTCGGCACGCCGTCGCGCCGCACGGCCGTCAGTTGCAGTTCCCCGGTGAAGCGGGTGCCATCCTTGCGCACCAGTTCCGTGACGGCGGTGGCGCTGTCGCCGGCCGCCGCCTCGGCCAGCAGCGCGCGGCCCCGTTCCGGGTCGGCCCACAGGTCGAGTGCGCGGCCGATCGCCTCGCCGTCCGCGTGGCCGAACAGGTTGGCGGCGCCGTCGTTCCACGCCTCCACGCGGCCGGCGGCATCGAGGAAGATGATGGCGTGGCTGCGCACGCTGGCCGTGAACAGGCGGAAGCGTTCCTCGCTCTGGCGCACCGCGCGCTGCTGCAGTTGCAGCTCGCGGGTGATCTGCTGGGCCATCTGCAGCGCCCGCGCGCGCGTCGAGGCGAGGCCGCGCACGATACTGAACAGCAGGAAGCTGATCAGCGCGCCCAGGCCCAGCGTCAGCAGCGGGCCCTGCCGGTCGATGCCGGATTCGAAGCGGGCACTGGCGGTGAATTCCAGCTGCCAGCGGTGCCCGGCCTCGTCGATCGCCAGCGTCCGCACGGCCGCCAGCGGTTTCACGTAGCGCGATTCCTGCGCGCCGGCGTCGCTGCCGCCGTTGCCGGTGTCGTTGCCAGGACTGGCGCTGCGATAGATTTCCCGTCCCCGCGATGCCGGATGCAGGTCGGTGATGCGCAGCGCGAACGCGTCGTGCCTGCCGAGCAGGCTGTCGACCATGTCGCGCACCCGGAACGGGCTGTAGATGAAGCCGCGCAGCGCCGCCTCGCGGTCCGCGGCCGATCCGGTCGGCGCGCCGCGGTGGTACAGCGGCATGAACATCAGGAAGCCATGCCGTCCGCCCTTGCCGATGTCATGCACCAGGCCGATGGTGCCCGTGCTGCCGATCCCGGCGCTCGCGACGGCCCCCTCCAGCGCGTGCTGGCGGTTGATCTCGGACATCATGTCGTAGCCGATGGGGCGCTCGTTCGGCACGTTGGGCGGCGCCAGGTACGTGACGGCGGCCACCGGCCAGCGCACCGGTTCCGGCCAGATGCGGTAGGCCGCGCGGCGCGAGCGCTGTTGCTCCAGGTGCGCGGCGGCCTCGCCGGGGGAGCGCAGCCAGGCGGCGAAACCCAGGCCCAGCGTGCCGGGAAATGCCCGTTCCACGTCGAAATTGGCCACGTAGGCATTCCACTCCGCTTCGGAAACGTCGTCCGACCCTTCGAAGAAGGCTTTGCCGGCCATCAGCATGCGGCGGTAGTTGGCCATCCGGTAGTCCATCTGCTGCCATGTGAGGTCGATGATCGCGTCGAAGCGCTCGCGGGTGCGGAACTCGGCCTGCCGGCCGACCGCATGCCAGGCGGCCGCCGTGATGCCCAGGCACAGCGCCAGGGTGCCGACCGGCCAGCGCCCCGGCCGCGTATCCGTCGCCGGGCGGTGGTGGCCGGCCGCGGTATTGGTCACGAGCATGGTCGCCATGCCCAGCAATGCCAGGTAGATGTCCAGGCCGAGCAGCGAATGGAACTGGTCGCGGGTGGCGAACGGCCCGGCACCACCCAGCGTGGCGGCGATCGCGCCGGCCGCGGCGATCGCGGCGGCGGCGGAACCACCGGGTGCACCGAACAGGTAGGCGGCACCGATCGCCGGCGCCAGCAGCAGCCATGGCGCCAGTGCCTGCCATGGCTGCGGCGCCACCCGGTACAGGACCAGGGTGGCCAGCGCCATCGTTCCCAGCAGCAGGGCCAGCCAGCACGCCGCGCGGGGCGGTCGCAGCGTGCGCAAGGCGTGGCGCGAGCTCCAGGCCGACAGCAGCGGCGTCACCAGCAGGATCGCCATGACATTGCCCAGCCACCACAGCGTGATGACCGGGACCACCCCGCTCCACGCGATCCGCCCGGCGAGGGCGTGCACGCAACCGCCGGGCGCCGCGCCGATCATCGCCGCCACCGCCGCGACCAGCACGTAGCCGTAGATCACCAGGGGGCTGTCGCGGCGCAGGGCGCGGGAGCCGCGCCGGATCAGCCAGGCACCCGCCGCCGCGGCCAGCGTATTGCCGGCGGCGATGCCGAGCGCCGCGGCGACATGCAGCGCGCCCGGCCCCGAGCCATTGGCCATCAGGTACAGGTTGACCAGGAAGGCGCCGGCCGCCACGCCGGGCAGTATCGGCCACCCGAAGCGCAGCACCGCGGCCAGTGCGATGCCGGTCGGCAGCCACACCGGGCTGTTGTTCCCCGTGGGGACGGAGACGAGAATGCAGATGGCTGCCCCAGCCAGGTACGCGAGCGTGCACAGCACGATCCTGCCGGCGTGGGCCATGAGCGGTCCGGAACGCGTCTCCATGCGGTGTCTGTCTCCTCCCGGTGTTGCCTGCATGATGCCTGAGTTGGTTCAACGCTGCATTTCATGGTTGTGCGGCATATCCATGAGCTGCCTTGACCGTTATATTCGTTGTAACTCGGCAACATCACGATTTCGTTCGAGCATCCGGGGCCGTGCCAACGCTATAATTACCCAGTTGCAATTCCGCGCCCATGCCACGCGCGGCTTGCCGTCCTGGCCCAATTCCCCGCCGGATCACCGATCGTCGCGTCTTCGTGCGCCAGGGAGTTGCCGTGTTATCGGCCGCCTCACATTTCACCAGCTTCAGGTTCAAGGTCTCCGCCCTGGTGGCCTCGATGGTGCTCATCGCCGCCATCGGCGTGTGCGGCATCTCGCTGCTGATCGCGGAATCGCAGATCCAGCGCATGATCGCGCGCCAGGAAATCTCGGCGCTGTCCGGCGCCGCCGCCTACCTGGACAACGACCTGCGTACCAAGCAGAACGTGCTGCGCAGCATTGCCGAGGAAGCGCTGTCGCGCAATCTGGGTGCGCGCGACGTGCAGGCCCTGCTGGAATCGCATCCGGGCCTGCGGGATGAATTCGTCAACATCGTCGCCTTCGATGCGCGCGGCGACCTGGTGTCCAGCCTGAAGAACCGGCGCGACAAGGTGATCAACGTCAGTACGCGGCCTTACTTCCAGGAGGCGCTGCGCACCCGCGACAGCGTGATCTCGGCGCCGTTCCGCAGTGTGCTGTCGGGTCGCCCGGTGGTCTCGGTGGCACAGCCGCTGTCCGATGCGCGCGGCAACGTCTTCGCGGTGCTGGTCGGCGGCCTGGACCTGCTGCGCCCGGCCTTTGCCGCCCAGGTCGAGGCGCTGCGCACCCGCGAGCAGGGTTACCTGTTCATCATCGCCAACGACGGCACCGTGATCCACCACCCCCGCAAGGAACTGATCCTGACGCAGCCTTCGGCCGACGAGATGCCGGCCGTCGCCGCCCCGCTGGCCGGCCCGGAAGGCTGGCGCGCCGATATCCTCGACGGCAAGGAGCCATCGCTGGTGGCGTGGAAGCGCCTGCGCCATGCCGACTGGACAGTGGCCGTGTCGTATCCGCTGCGCGATGCGTTCGCGCCGATGGCGTCGGTGTGGTTCAACGCGCTGGGCGCGGCCGGCCTGTTCACGGCCATGGCGGGCATCTTCGGCTGGGGCCTCGTCAAGGTGCTGATGGAACCGCTGGAAGCGCTGCAGGGCGTGGTCGAATCGATCGATGCGGGCGCCACCGACATCAGCGCGTTCAATGTCGACCACGCCGATGAATTCGGCGTGCTGAGCCGGGCGCTGTACCGGCTGTCGCACAGCCGCAAGCAGGCCGCGGACGACCTGCACCGGCTGGCCACGACCGATGTGCTGACGGGCACCCACAACCGCCGCATGTTCGACCAGTTCCTGCCGGCGGCGCTGGCGCGCGCGCGCCGCTCCGGCGAGTCGGTGGCGGTGGCCTTCCTCGATATCGACCGCTTCAAGAGCATCAACGACGGCCATGGCCATGCCGCCGGCGACGCGGTGCTGGTGGAGTTCGCGCGCCGGCTGCAGGGAGCGGTACGCTGCACCGATACCGTGGCACGCCTGGCTGGCGACGAATTCGTGGTGGTCTACGAACAGGTGCGCGGCGCCGGCGAGGCGCACCAGCTGGGCGGCAGGATCCTGGCGGCGATGGAAGCGCCGTTCCAGGTCGGCGACACGGCGCTCCACGTGACGGCCAGCGTGGGCATCGCCATCACGAGCATGCCGACGAACGCCGACGCGATCATGCAGTCGGCCGACTATGCGCTGTACGGCGTAAAGGCGTCCGGCCGCAACGGCTATGCGGTCAACGTGTTCGGCGCGGAAAAGCTCGCCAGTGTACGGGGGCATGAGGAATTCGTTTCACGCGGAGTCGTGCAGGAGCGTGCAAAAGCATAGCAGGGCGCAGTAAACGTGTAAAAACGTGCAGGACCGTGATAAAACGTGTAATATCGTGCTTCCCTGATTCGATGGAGAGTACGACATGAAACCGATGACGATCCTGATTGCCGGCCCGTACCGCAGCGGTACCGAGGGCGACCTGCAGCGCATTGCGCGCAACCTCCACGCGCTCGAGCAGGCTGCGTGGCAAGTCTATGAAAAGGGCCACGTGCCGCTGATCGGCGAATGGCTGGCGCTGCCGCTGGCCCAGCATGCCGGGCATGGACGGGTCGCGGAGTACGTGCCGTCGGACTTCCTGTACGGCGTGGCGCGGCGGGTGATCGCGCAGTGCGATGCCGTCTACCGGATTCCCGGTGCCTCGCGCGGCGCCGATGGCGATGTGCGGCAGGCGCGCGAACTGGGATTGCCCGTGTACTTCAGCGCGGACGAGGTACCGGCGGCCGAGGGCGCAGCGGTGACGGAGGCGTAAAAACGTCGGGCCGTTGGCGATTTTCACATTGCGGCGGCACCTGATGGCCTGCAGAATTGCGGCAACCCGGCAATTCAACGACAGACCGTACAGGAGACCCATGCACCTCGCCGCCAGTTCCTTCACCAGCACCGTTCGCGTACTTCGCGCCATGCCGTTCGCCGTGGCGCTGGCCTGCGCGCCGGGCCTTGCCGCGGCCGGGGCCGCGCCCGCGTATCGCGATGCCACGCTGGCGCCCGAAGCGCGCGCCAGGGACCTGGTCGCGCGCATGACGCTGCGGGAAAAGGCCGAACAGATGCAGAGCGCCGCGCCGGCCATCGAACGCTTCGGCCTGAAGCGCTACGACTGGTGGAACGAAGTGCTGCACGGCGTGGCCCGGGCCGGCCATGCCACCGTGTTCCCGCAGGCGATCGGCCTGGCGGCGACCTGGGATACCGCCCTGGCCGAGCGCCTGGCCGATGCGATCGCGCTGGAAGGGCGCGCCAACTTCAACGCCGCGCTGCGGCGCGATGCGGGCGGCACGGCGCGCTACTTCGGCGTCAATTACTGGACCCCCAACATCAATATCTATCGCGACCCGCGCTGGGGCCGCGGCCAGGAAACCTACGGCGAAGACCCGCACCTGGCCGGCCAGCTGGGCATGGCGTTCATCCGCGGCATCCAGGGCAATGACCCGAAGCTGTACAAGGGCGTGGCCACGCCGAAGCATTTCGTGGTGCACTCCGGGCCCGAGCCCGAGCGCCACAGCTTCAATGTCGACGTGTCGCCGTTCGACCTGGAAGACACCTACCTGCCGGCGTTCCGCAATGCGATCGTCGATGCGAAGGCGTATTCGCTGATGTGCGCGTATAACGCGGTGGACGGCATCCCGATGTGCGCCCACCCGCTGCAGAACGGCCTGGTGCGCAAGGACTGGGGCTTCCAGGGCTTCATCGTGTCGGACTGCGATTCGGTGAGCGACCTGGTGACCGGCCACAAGACGTCGCCCGACATTCCTCACGCGGCAGCCACCGCGGTCAAGGCGGGGACGGACCTGGTCTGCGGCCGGAGCTACCTGGGCCTGCCGGAAGCGGTCACCCGCGGGCTGATCACCGAAGCGGAAATCGACACCTCGCTGGTGCGCCTGCTGGCCGCGCGCATCCGCATGGGCCTCCTCGACGGCAGCGCCTGGGACAAGGTGCCGTACAGCGCGATCAACTCGCCCCCCCACCGCGCGCTGGCGCAGCAGGCCGCCGAGGAAGCGATCGTGCTGCTGAAGAACGGCGGCAACGTGCTGCCGCTGGCCGCCGGGGCCCGCATCGCCGTGATCGGGCCGAACGCGGCGCTGCTGCAAAGCCTGGAAGGCAACTACAACGGCACCATCGTGCATCCCACGCTGCCGGTCGACGCGCTGCGCAAGGCGTTCGGCGCCGCGCGCGTGACGTATGCCGCCGGCGCGCCGCTGATCGATGGCAAGCGCATGCCGATCCCGGAAACGTTCCTGAAAGTGGCGGCGGACAGCGGTCAGCACGGCCTGCGGGGCGAGTACTTCGACAACCTGGAATTTGCCGGCAAGCCGAAGATGACGCGCATCGACCCTGTCATCAACTTCAATTTCGAGCACAGCGCCCCGCAGGGCTTCGAACCGAAACGGTTCTCGGTGCGCTGGACCGGCGTGCTGGTGCCACCCAAGCCGGGCCAGTACGAGCTGGGCTTTCGCATGATCGTGCCGCGCGACCGGCCGCTGCCGAACATCAAGGTATGGATCGACGACGAACTGGTGGTCTCGCCGGAAAAGGCCGGCATCGGCGGCGGCAACACGGCCGAGTGCGTGGCCGGCAACTGCCAGCAGCGCATGGAAAAAATCCACTTCACGTTCGACGACACCCGGCCGCGCCGCGTGCGCATCGATTACGCGCGCACCGAGAACGACCGCCACAGCGCGCTCGAGTGGGTGGCGCCGCGCGATGCACTGGTGGACGGCGCGGTGGCCGCGGCCCGGGCGAGCGACGTCGCGGTGGCGCTGGTAGGCCTGTCGCCCGACCTGGAAGGCGAGGAAATGAAGGTGGACTTCCCCGGCTTCCGGGGCGGCGACCGCCTCACGCTGGCGCTGCCGGACGCGCAGCGCCGCATGCTGGAAGCCGTGAAGGCCACCGGCAAGCCGCTGGTGGTGGTCTACCTGACGGGCGGCCCGATCTCCGACCCCTGGGTGGAGGCGAACGCCGACGCCATCGTGCACGCCTGGTATCCGGGCGAGGGCGGCGGCGCGGCCATCGCCCGCGTGCTGGCCGGCCAGGTCAGCCCCGCCGGGCGCCTGCCGTACACGATCGTGCGCTCCGAAGCGGACCTGCCGCCGTTCGCCGATTACTCGATGCGGAACCGCACGTACCGCTACTTCAACGGGCCGGTGCTGCACCCGTTCGGCCATGGCCTCAGCTACACCAGCTTCCGCTATGCCGCGCTGAAGCTGTCGGCCACGCGCGTCAAGGCGGGGCAGGCGGTCCAGGCCACCGTCACGGTGCGCAACACGGGCAAGCGCGACAGCGACGAGGTGGTGCAGCTCTACCTGGCCAAGCCGGGCGACCGCGCCAATCCGGTGCTGGCCGGCTTCCGCCGCGTCCACGTGAAAGCCGGCGGCAGCCGGACGGTGACGATGGAGCTCGATGCCCGGGCGCAGTCCCAGGTCGATGCGAAGGGAGCCCGCTTTGTCCGCGCCGGCGACTACACCGTGTACGCCGGCGGCGGCCAGCCGAAGTTCGCCGAGGTGACGCAGGCGACACTGCGCGTCGATGGGGAGCTCGCGTTGCCGAAGTAAGGGGAGCGGCATCCGGGCGGTAAAGTCCGGGCTGGGCGCCACCGCGGACTTTACCGCCCGGATGCCGCTCCCGGGTGAGTCTCGCGCTTGTCACCGGTGCCCGGCCGGCCTGGCCGCCGGTCGTCCATCCCCGCTTCGTCGACATCGGTGGAGGTCGAGCGCGAGCGCTGGTATTGCAGCTCGCCGTCCTCGTCCGGCAGCGCCGGGCCGGTATAGGACACCGCCACGTCGGCCAGCGCGCTGGCGCGGTCGGCCCCGAAGCCGGCCAGCGCGGTCAGCTTCAGCCAGCGCGCGGTGACGTTGTCGAAGCGGATCGACTGCGGCTCGAAGGTGGAGCCCAGCGTGGCACGGCGGACGTCGCGCCACTGGCGGCCGTCGTCGCTGACCTGCACCAGCCATTCGCGCACATCGCCCTCGTGGTCGCGGTGGTTCTGGCGCGGCATCAGCACCAGGCCGTCGAACGGCACGGCGGCCGGGAAGGCGATCGTCAGTGCCGGCTGCGGACGGGCGCCGCCGCTCGCTGCGTCGCCTTTGCCCTTGCCTTTGTCCTCGCTCTTCCCCGACTCCAGCGCATAGGTGTTCGGATCGCCGTCGATCGTCTTGTCCGCGTCGTTCCAGCCGCTGGCGGTGGCGCCCAGCTTCTTCATCACGCGGGTGTCGAACAGCGAAGCGCGCAGCGCGTCGGGGCTGACGTCGGTGGCCGGCGCGAACGCGTCGCTGGCCATGTAGTCGAGCACGGACTTGCGCAACTGCCGCGCCACCACGCGCGCGGTCGGCCCGTCGCCGATGTCGCTGTCCAGGTCCGCGGTGGAAACCATCAGCCGGCCCGTGCCCACGCGCGCCTCGAACAGCAGCCCCAGCTTGTAGTTGCGGTTCCAGTCGTCGATCGGCTGCACGATCGGCTGCAGGCCGGACGGCAGGCGCGCCAGGTTCATGGCGCGCGCCGGCGCCGCCACCTCGGCCCATTGCCAGTCGTAGTGGTCGTCGGTCGGGAAGCCCGCCAGGGCAGGGTGGGCCTTGTCGATCCACAGCCCGAGCATGCGGCTCCAGCCGGGATTCATCAGGCGGTTCCAGAATACCGGCACGTCCGCCAGCGGCGGCGAAGTCCAGTCGAGGTCCGCCTTGCGCGGCAGGTACAGTACCTTGCCGCCGGCCGCCAGCCGCGCTTCGGCTTCCGGCCAAGCGCGGGTGATCAGCACGTCGGCCGGCGCATCGGTCGCGACCTCGCGCGGATAGACCCAGAAGTTCCAGTCGTTCTCGATGTGCGTACCTGCGAGGCCGACCACCAGGCGGTACCTGGCCGGTGCCGGCAGGCCCGCCAGCGGCAGGGCGATGCGGCCCAGCCGGGCATTGCGGCCGATGGCCAGGTCGGTCGTCGCGAAACTGCCGCCGGCCACGGTCTTGCCGGCGCCGTCGACCACCTTCCACCAGGGGCGCGCGCCACGCAGCGCCGCCTTGCCGTAGTGGGCGATGTCGACCGGCACGTCCAGGGTATCGGCGCTGGTCAGTGTCAGGCGCGTCACGCGGGCCAGCGGCACCGTTTCGCCGTTGAAGCGGCGGAACGCTTCCGCGGAGGCGTAGCCCTTCGATTCCCAGAACGTGTCCAGCAGGCCGACCAGCGCCGTGCCCTGGCCCAGGTAATCGTGCAGGTCGAGCAGCTGGTAGCCGCTCATGCCGGGGGTGCGCAGGATGGCTTCGATCTCTTCCTTGTAGCAGGCCAGCTGCCAGCGCCCCGAAGCCAGCGCGAACTCGCGGTTCTTTTCCAGCACGCCGCGCGCCCTGGCCGATTCGCGGAAGATCTCGTAATTGCCGGGCCGCAGGTAGCCGGTGAACTTGTCGATCACCGAATAGTCGGGATAGGCCACCCACTGGCCATTCTCGTGCGACAGCACCGGCACGCCGATGCCTTCCAGCGAACCCGAATAGTCGCGGCCGAACCAGCCGGTCTTGTTGCGCAGCGGTTTCGGGCCGATGCGCTGGATCGCCAGGTAGTCGGTCCCCTTGTCGACGTCCGGCACCGCGGGTTCCGTGTGGCCCGTGCCGTTGGTGTAGAGCCGGCGCGGGTCGGCCTGCCGGTAGTGGGCGATCCACTTGTCGAAGGCCGCCTTCCAGTTGCCTTTCGGCTCGTTGCTGGGGCTGAACAGCAGGAACGACGGGTGGTTGCCGTAGGCGCGGATCATCCGCTCGGTTTCCTCGTACAGCATGGCTTCCATCGGCGTGCCGGGCGAGACGGTATTCCACATCCCCGGCTCCGGCTGCAGGTAGATGCCCACCTCGTCGGCGGCCTGGAACGCCGCCTCGGGCGGGTTGAACGAGTGGAAGCGCACGTGGTTGATGCCCCACTGCTTGTTGATGGTGAAGATCTTCTTCCAGTAGGCGACATCGGTCGGCGGATAACCGGTCAGCGGGAAGTCGCCGCCGTGGTGGGTGCCGCGCATGAACGTGGGCCGGCCGTTTACGAGCATCCGGTTGCCTTCCGCGCGGATCTGCACGAAACCGAATTTCACGTCGCGCGCGTCGCTGGCCTGCGGGCCGTCCAGCTTCAGTTTCAAGGTGTGCAATACCGGGTTCCATTCGTCCCAGGTCGCGGCATCGCGCGGGTAGCGCACCGTGAATTCGGCGCTGCCGCCATCGGCGGTCCAGGTGACGGGAATGCGCCGGCCATTGGCCCGCACCGTGCCGCTGCCGGCTTGCCCGCCGCGGTTGCCGATCTTGAGCCGCACGCGCGCGGTGCGTGCCGCCACGTCCGGGAAGACCTGCGCATCGTCGATCCACACGGGCGACGTGGCGCGCAGTTCCACCTTGCCGACGATGCCGTTCCAGCTCATGCCCAGCGAATCGGACACGCTGTGCGAATCGGGCCGGTAGTTCATCAGCATCCGGCTGTCCACCCGCACGGTGATCCGGTGCGGCCCCGGCGCCAGCAGGCCCAGGTCGTATTCATGTCCTGCGACCAGGCTGCGGTTGCTGCCGATCTCGCGCTCGTCCAGCCATAGCGTGGAGCCCCAGCGCGGGCGTTCCAGGTGCAGCACCACGCGCTTGCCGCGCCAGGCGGCCGGCACGTCGATATCGCGCTGGTACCAGGCCGCGCCTAGGTAGTGGCGCGGCGGCTGGGACAGGAACGGCACCTTCACGTTGCCGGGCGCGGTATGGGCCTTGTACTCCTCGCGCAGGTGCCAGTCCTTGTCGTACAGCGACAGCACCCACGGCGTGCTGGTGGAAATCTCGTCGCCGTAGCCCTGCGCATTCAGGATGCCCGGCAGCGTGATCCGGTCCGCGAACCGGTCCGCGAACTGGTCCAGTTTCGCGCTGCCATACCAGCGCGCGGCAACGCCTTCGTCGCGGCGGTCCAGGGCGAAGCGCCAGGAGCCGGCAAGGTCGCGGGTTTCGGCCGTGCCGCTGGCGGACGCGGGGCCGAGCGCGAGCAGCATGGCAGCAAAAAAGGGGAGGGCGTGTCGTGGGAGCTTGAGCGGCGAGTGTGTCATGGCAAATGTGTCATCGGCGGCGGGGCGGTCAGCATCACCGCGCATTATCGCGTGGCGTCCGCCGCGGGCCGCATCGCACTGTCAAGCAGTCAAGAAGATGAGCAGGAGGACAATAAAATCGCAATGAATCGCAATCAATCGCAAGTAACCGGCTGGCTTGCTGTTGTGTATCCGCACAAATCGTTATATTGCGCACAAGAAACGCCACTTTGTTAAATGGACGGCGGTAAGATGTTGCCTTATATAAAGACTTAAATACCTCCAGAACTTCATCCTCATTTCACGGCACGCCGTCCCGGCGAGACCAACACAAAAAATGCCCCGTCCATTCCTGCGCCAACCACTTGTCCTCGTCCTTGCCCTGCAAGCCGCGTTCGCCCACGCGGGCGGGCTGGACGAACCGTCCGGCGACCTGGCCGCCATGTCGCTGGAAAGCCTGATGGGCGTCACCGTCGTCACGTCCGCGTCGCGTTTCGCGCAGCGGGTCAGCGATGCGCCGTCCGCCGTTTCCGTGCTGACCTCGCAGGACGTGCGCGAACATGGCTGGCGCACGCTGGCCGAGGCGCTGGCGAGCCTGCCCGGCCTGTACATCTCGGATGATCGCAATTACACGTACATCGGCGCGCGCGGCTTCCAGCGGCCGGGCGACTACAACAGCCGCTTCCTGCTGATGATCGACGGCGTGCGCGTCAACGACAGCCTGTACGACCAGGCGGCGATCGGTACCGACGGGCTGGTGGACATGGACCTGGTGGAACGCATCGAGTACGTGCCGGGCCCCGGCGCGGCGGTGTACGGCTCGAACACGGTCTTCGGCGTGATCAACGTGGTCACCAAGTCCGGCAGCGCGCTGGCCGGCCCGCAGGTCGCGCTGGCGGCCGGCAGCCTGGGCGAGCGCCGCGGCCGCGCCAGCTGGGGCTACCACGCGCAGGACGGCACCGACATCCTGCTTTCCGTCAGCGGTTTCAGGCGCGACGGCGGCAAGCTGTATGCCGCCGAATTCGATACGCCCGAGCAGAACGACGGCATCGCCGTCGGCCTCGACCACGACCGCTCGCGCAGCGCCTTCGTCAAGGTCGCGCGCGGCCCGCTGTCGTTCAACGCCGGCCACGTGACGCGCACCAAGGGCATCCCCACCGCATCGTTCGGCGCGGTGTACAACACGCCGAACTACACTCGCGACGTGCTCAGTTCCGCCGGCATCGGCTATACCGCGCCGCTGTCCGACGACCTGTCGCTGTCGGTCCGGCTGGACTGGGGCCGCGTGGAATACGTCGGCGCCGGCCTCTACCCGGACGAGGAAGGTACCCCGCGCATCAATGTCGACGGTGCGAAGGGCACCTGGTACGGTGTCAACGCGACCGGCACCTATACCGGCCTGGCAAACCACAAGCTGCTGGTCGGCATCGACCTGCAGCGCAACAGCCGCCGCGACCAGTACAACTACAACCTCGACCCCGTCGAGCTGATGATGGACGACCGCCGCGCCGACAGCCGCGTCGGCATCTTCGTCGAGGACGAGGTGCACCTGTCGCGGGACCTGATCGTCAATGCCGGCGTGCGCTACGACCGCGATACCACCACCGGCAGCCGCGTCAACCCGCGCGCGGCATTGATCTGGCACGCCGGTGCGAAGGACACGCTGAAGCTGATCTACGGCACGGCCTACCGCTCGCCGAATGCCTACGAGCTGTACTACGACGTCGATGCCTACGCCGAGGCCAATCCCGCATTGCGCGCCGAGGAAATCGCCACGAGCGAACTGGTATGGGAACGCCAGCCGGACGCGTACAGCAAGCTGACGCTGGCGGCCTTCCATTACCGGATCACCGACCTGATCACGGAAACGCTGCGCCCGGACGGCATCCTGATGTTCGACAATACCGAGCGTGCCACGGCCGACGGTGTCGAACTGTCCGGCGAGCGCCTGTTCGCCGGCGGCACGCGCCTGCGCGGCAGCTATACCTATCAACACGCCGCGGACGAGAAGGGCGACTGGATCGTCAATTCGCCGCGCCACCTGCTCAAGCTGAACGCCACCTGGGCGCTGCCGGGCGACAGGCTGCGCCTGGGCACGGAAGGCCAGTGCACCTCGCGCCGCCTCACCGAGAACGCCAGCACGGGCGGCTTCTGCACATGGAACTTCACGCTCGGCCCGGCCACCCGCACCGGCAAGTTCGACTGGTCGGTCAGCCTGTACAACGCGGCGGGGCGCCGCGGCGCGGATCCGGCCGGCCCCGCCTTCGTGCAGGAAGCCATCCCCCGCGAGGGCCGCACGGTGCTCGTCAAGACGGGTTATGCGTTCTGAATGGATCGCCGCCGCCATCGTGCTTGCGCTGCTCGTCGCCGCGCCGCGCGGTCACGCCCAGACGGATGACGCCGTGCTGAAGGCCGCCTATATCTACAACATCGCGCAGTTCACCACCTGGCCGGCGACCGCGGGCGCGCGGGCGTTGAACGTGTGCGTGAACAATGGCCACCCGCTGTGGGAAAGCCTGCGCGCCCTGCACGGCAAGCCGGTAGGCGAGCGCAAGGTGGCGGTGGTGGAACCGGCGGCGGGTATCGCGTGCGACGTGGCCGTGCTGCGTGCCGGCGCCGCGCGCCCGGCCGCGGAGGGCACGGGCACGCTGGCGATCGTCGACGAACCGGTGAACGGCTACGCCGGCGCCGTGGCGCTGGTCGAGGAAGACCAGCACCTGCGCTTCGACATCGATACGAAGGAAGCCGCGCGCGCCGGGCTGCGCTTCAGTTCGCGCTTGTTGCGCCTGGCCAGGAACGTCCGATGAAATTGCTTCCCTTCCGCAGCGCGCCCACCGGGCGCATGCCGATCGCCGCCACGCTGCGCAGCGGCCAGCTGGTGGCGGCCGTGGCGGCGCTGGTGATCGCCGGCGCCGTGCTGATCGCCTACCAGCTGCTCGAGATCCGCCAGGCGATGATGGATGGTGCGCGCGTGCAGGTCGCCATCGTGGCCGACAGCGTCACCGCGCCGCTGATGTTCGGCGACCGCGAGGTGGCGCAGGAAACGCTGCGCGCCTTCCGCTATGCGCAGGGCCTGAAGGCGGTCGGCATCTACGACGGGCAGGGCCGCCATTTCGCTGAATTCTCCTATCCGGACAGCCGCCTGCCGCCGGGGCTGGCCGCGGCCCGCGTGGCGCGCGACGATGGCATCGTGGTCACCGAGACAGTGCGCTACCGGGGCCAGGTGGTCGGCCACACGGTGCTGCATGTGGGCACGGAACGGCTGCGCGGCGCGATGCTGCGCTACGTGGGATTGCTGGCGGTAGCGTCGCTGGGCGCCATGCTGGTGGTGGCCACGCTGGGCCGCGCCACGCGGGCCCGGGTGGCCGCCGCCGAGCGCGAGCTCGACTACATGGCGCACACCGACCATGTGACGCAGCTGCCGAACCGCCACGCCACCTACGCGCACCTGGAAAAGGCGCTCGGCGAAGCCGGCGCGGACGGCACGCAGCTGGCGCTGCTGCTGGTGGACCTGGACAATTTCAAGACCGTCAACGATACCGCCGGCCATGCCGCTGGCGATGAACTGCTCAAGAAGGTGGCCGAGGCGCTCACCGGCGCGGTCCGCACGACCGACCTGGTGGGCCGCATCGGCGGCGACGAATTCGCCATCATCGTGGCCCCGGTGCCGGGCCGCGCCACCGCGCTGGGCATCGCCGACAAGGTGACGCAGGCATTGCGCCATCCGATTTCCGTGGCGGGCGGCGAGTTCTTCGCCACCGCCAGCGTCGGCGTCTGCATGTATCCGGACGATGCCTCGGCGTTGAGCGAGCTGGTGAGCAGCGCCGATACGGCGCTGTACCATGCCAAGCAGTCCGGCCGCAACCGGCTGGCCGAATTCGTGCCGGCGATGACGGCGGCCACCCAGCGCCGCGCCGTGCTCGAACGCGAGCTGCGCCGCGCCATCGACGCCGGCCAGCTGGCCGTGCATTACCAGCCGCAGTTCGCCTGCGCCAGCGGGGAACTGGTCGGCGTGGAAGCGCTGCTGCGCTGGCGGCACCCGGAGCATGGCCAGATCTCGCCGGCCGAATTCATCCCGATCGCCGAGGAAAGCGGCTTGATCGTGCAGCTGGGCAGCTGGGTGCTGCAGCGTGCCTGCGCCGAGGTGGCCGGCTGGCAGCGCGCCGGCGGGCCGGCGCTGACCCTGGCCGTCAACATGTCGGCGCGGCAGCTGCGCGAACCGGGCTTCATCGAGGACGTGACGCGCGCGCTGTCCGACAGCGGCCTGGCGCCGGGCCGGCTGGAACTGGAACTGACCGAGAGCGTGCTGATGGAAGACGTGTCGGGCGCCATCTCGTTCATGCAGGCCGTGCGCGCGCTCGGCGTGCGGCTGGCGATCGACGACTTCGGCACCGGCTATTCGTCGCTGGCCTACCTGCAGACATTCCCGATCAACCAGCTGAAGGTGGACCGCAGCTTCGTGCAGCTGCTGCCGCAGCGTGGCGAGACCATCATCCTCGCCGTGCTGGCGCTGGCGCGCGGCTTCGGGCTGACCGTGGTGGCCGAGGGCGTGGAAGAGCAGCGCCAGCTCGACTGGCTGCGCCATGCCGGCTGCGACGTGGTGCAGGGCTACCTGCTGGGCGCGCCGATGGCGGCCGACGTCCTCGCGGCCCGCTACCTGAAGCTCGACGTGGCGTGCATCGCCGGGTGACGATTAGGACTCCTTGACAATTGCCTCCGGCCTGGCTATTCTGCGGGCATGGATATTTCGCCTGAAACCCCGTGGGATGCGACGCCTGACCTGTCGGCGCGCATCGTGACCGCGATCGCCCGGCTCGCCAGCGTGCTGCGCGCCGGCATGTGGGCCGCGTCCACCGCGGAACAGCTCAATCCCGCGCAGGCCGACATCGTGCAGCTGCTGCACCGCCGCGCCCGCGGCATGCGCCTTTCCTGGCTGGCCCAGCAACTGTCCATTTCCACCCCCAGCGCCAGCGATTCGGTGGCCGCCCTGGTGGCGAAAGGCTATGTGCGCAAGACCCGCGCCGCGGACGATGGCCGCGCCACGGCGCTCCTGCTGACGCCGGAAGGCGAACGGCTTGCCGAGCGGCTGGAAGGCGCGCTGGGCTTCGCCGACGACGCCGTCTCGGCGCTGCCGCACGCGCTGCAGGTCGCCTTGCTGACGGGCCTGTTCAAGACCATCGCCGAACTGCAGAAGACCGAACGCTTCCCCGAACTGCGCGCCTGCCTGTCGTGCCGGCATTTCGAACCGAACAAGTTCCCCGGCGCCGCCGCCCCCCATCACTGCGCCCTGGTCGGCGCCCCGCTGCCGATCGCCTTCCTGCGCATCGACTGCGCCGAACACGAACCCGCCGACGCCACCGCCGCCCAGCGGAACTGGCAGACGTTCGCGTAGGGGCTCCCGCACCCGGCATAATGGAAGCGTTTGTATTCACCTCAACAGCGAAGGGCTGGGGTCAGACCCGCCGGGTCTGACCCCGGAATTTGCACTTGGGGTAGGGCCTATACAAACTCCGCCACCAGCTCCCCCCACTAACCCGCCAGCAACCGCTGCCCGTCCCGCCGGCCACCGGCCACCCCGTGCGCTCCATCATCCGCCACCCTGAACACCGCCACGGCCTGCGCCAGCCGCGCCGCCTCGTCCTTCATCGACTCCGACGCGGCGGCGGCCTGTTCGACCAGCGCGGCATTCTGCTGGGTCACGGCATCCATCTCCACCACGGCGCGGTTGATCTGCTCGATGCCGGCCGACTGCTCGCTGCTGGCCGATGAGATCTCGGCCATGATGTCGGTGACCCGCTGCACGCTGTCGACGATTTCCTGCATCGTCGCGCCGGCTTCGCCGACCAGCTGCGTGCCGGCCGCGACCTTGTCGGTCGATGCGCCGATCAGCTCCTTGATTTCCCTGGCCGCGGCGGCCGAGCGCTGCGCCAGCGTCCGCAC
The DNA here is from genome assembly GCF_004322755.1 of Pseudoduganella albidiflava. NCBI lineage: Bacteria > Pseudomonadati > Pseudomonadota > Betaproteobacteria > Burkholderiales > Oxalobacteraceae > Pseudoduganella > Pseudoduganella albidiflava. Next base: position 3,665,461 of record NZ_CP036401.1, on the reverse strand, counting down.
TTCGGAGGCGACCACGGCGAAGCCGCGCCCCTGTTCGCCGGCGCGGGCCGCTTCCACCGCGGCGTTGAGGGCCAGGATATTGGTCTGGAAGGCGATGCCGTCGATGACGCTGGTGATGTCGCCGATCTGGCTGGCCGAGGCGCGGATGTCGTCCATCGTGCCGACCACGCGGGCAATCACGTCGCCGCCGCGCGCCGCCACGGCCGACGCGGCGGCGGCCAGCGTGTTGGCCTGCCGCGCGTTGTCGGCGTTCTGCTTCACCGTCGACGCCAGCTGCTCCATCGACGACGCGGTTTCTTCCAGCGAGCTGGCCTGCTGTTCGGTGCGCGCCGACAGGTCCTGGCTGCCCGTCGCCACTTCCGCCGCCGCGGTGGCGATGATGTCGGTGCCGCGCCGCACCGTCGTCACGGTGGCGGCCAGGCTTTCGTTCATGCGGCGCAGCGCGCGCAGCAGCTCGCCCATTTCATCCTGGGTCGCAGCGTCGATGCGGCTGGTGAGGTCGCCGGCCGCCACGGTATTGGCCACGTCGAGCGCTTGCGCGACCGGGCGGGTGATCGAGCGCGTGATCCACCAGGCGACGAGGGCGGCCAGCATGACGGCGCCGATGCCCAGGCCCCACATCAGGTTGCGGGTGCTGGCATAGGTTTCCGCAGCTTCCCTGGCGGCCGTCTCGCTGAGCTGCTTCTGCAGCGCGGCCTGTTCGCTGACGACGGCCTTCAAGTCCACCAGCAGCGGGCGCATCCGGGTCCCGAGCATCTCCCGCGCCACGTCTTCGGCGCCGCTCCCGATATGGCCGAGCAGCGTGTCCTGGGCGGCCACGTAGCGCTCGGTCCCGGCGCGCATCTGCTGCAGCAGTTCGCGCCCCCTCGGATTCTGCAGTGTGGCGTCGAGTTCGCGCAGGATCGCGTCGATGGCCTGCCGCGACGCCATCACTTCCTCCCGCTGGCGCTGCCGGTCCGCCGGGTCCGCGATCAGGATCATGTTGCGCAAGGCAATCGCAATATCGTTGATCTCGGCCTGCATGCGCCCCGTGGCGTCGATCCTCGGCATGCGGTTGTTGACGATCTCGTGGGTGCCGTTGTTGACCCGGGCCAGCATGGCGTTCGACAGCTGGACCATCGCGAGCAGCATGATGCAGACGATGCCGAAACCGGCGGCGAGCCGCTTGCCGATCCCCAGATTCGCTAGATTCATCGTTCGTCTCCCTGGCAATGAAAGCGCGGCCGCGTCCATTGCGCGGCCCAGCGCCAACATTTATACCCGACCGTGCAAGCCACCGGCGCACGGCCGGGCTGCCGCGCCGCAGCAAAAAGCTATGCACGGATGCGGGAAGGTGATAGCTTTACCGGCAATTTTTATCTCGTGCCAAGCCACGCCAACCCCACGCCAACCCACGCCAACCGATGACGACGCCGACCCCCGCAAGCCGCCTTGCCGCCCCCCTTCCAGACTCCGATTCCGCACGCGCCTTCGATCTCGTCGGCCTGGGCGAGTGCATGGTCGAGTTCAACGCCACCGAACCGCTGGCCAGCGCCGAGCGCTTCAGCAAGGCATATGGCGGCGATGTCCTTAACGCGCTGGTGGCCGCTTCCCGGCAGGGCGCGCGCACGGCGTTCGTCAGCCGCGTCGGCGACGATCCGTTCGGTAGCGGCCTGCGCGCGGCCTGGCAAGGGGAGGGCATCGACATCGGCCATGCGCCGCTGGTGCCTGGCGAGAACGGCGTGTATTTCATCTCGCTCGATGCGCGCGGCGAACGGTCGTTCACGTACCGCCGCGCGGGCAGCGCCGCCGCGCAGCTGTCGGCGGCCGATATCGATGCGGCATTCATCGCGTCCGCCCGCTGCATCCTGCTGTCCGGGATCACCCAGGCCATCTCCCCGGGCGCGCGCGCCGCCACGCTGGCCGCGGCCCGCTGCGCGCGCGAGCACGGCGTGCTGGTCGCTTACGACCCGAATTACCGCCCGCGCTTGTGGGGTGACGAGGCGGCCGCCCGCGCCGCCTGCGCGGAGCTGCTGCCCTTCGTCGATATCCTGCTCCCGAGCCTGCCGGCCGATGCCGCCATCCTGCCCGGCGCGCCCCACGAACTGGTGGAACATGCGGTGGTCAAGCACGGCGAAGAGGGCTGTGAGGTGTGGCTGCGCGGGCAGCGCACCGTGGTGCCGGCGGTTCGCGCCAGCGTAGTGGACACCACCGGCGCCGGCGACGCGTGGAACGGCGCCTATCTCGCCGCCGTGCTGCGCGGCGAAGCGCCCGCCGCCGCGGCCGCCCTCGCCAACCGTGTCGCCGCCGCCAAGCTCGCGCACCGCGGCGCCATCCCGCCGCGCGAGGTGGGCGCTGGCAGGTGAGGCTGCCTTGGAAGCGATGCCGGATGTCGAGCGAAATCAGATGTCGAAAGAACGCCAGCGTCGCAGGGGGCAGCAGCAGGGGGCAGTCTCCGAGGAGCGAAATAAATCCACCCCAAGTGCAAACTCCGGGGTCAGACCCGCGGGGTCTGACCCCAGCCCTTCGCCGTTGGGGTGAATGTATGCGCCTTCAATGTCTCGGGAAAAGCTTGGTTTAGCGGCAATTGAGCCAGTCCCTGGTGCCCCTCACGCAATCGACCACGCCCGATCACTGGTCACCGACACCCCCCGCACGCAATTCCGTCCGCCCCGCTTGGCGGCATACAGCTGTTCATCGGCGGCCTCCAGCAGCACCGATGGCGTGTCCGGCGCGTCGGGGTCGAGCGCCGGCACGGAGGCGATGCCGAAGCTGGCGGTGGCGGTGACGAAGCGGCCCAGTTCCACGGCGCTGCCGGTGCTGCCGAAGGCATGGCGGATCCGTTCGGCCAGCGTGCGGGCGCCTTCGAGGTCCGTTTCGGGCAGCACCATCAGGAATTCCTCGCCGCCGTAGCGCACCACGCTGTCGACGGTTTCCCGCGTCATCGCCAGCAGCAGGCCGCCGAATTCATGCAGTACATGGTCGCCGGCCGCGTGGCCGTGCGTGTCGTTGATCTGCTTGAAGTGGTCGATGTCGCACAGGATCACGGAGAGCGCGTTGCCGTAGCGGCGCGCGCGCGCCAGTTCCGCGTCCAGCAAGCCTTTCTGCAGCACGCGGCGGTTGTAGCAGCCCGTCAGCGGGTCGCGGTCGGCCAGCTGCTGCAGCAGGATGGCGGAGCGGAATTCCTCGCGCTGGGCCAGGTGGAAGCGGCGCGCGCCGATGAAACCGAGCGCATTGCCCAGGATGAGCAGCAGCACCAGCGCCACCATGTCGTCCATCTTCAGGAAACCCTGCGTCATCAGCATCGCGCAGAACACCACGCTGGACCCGGCGGCGATCCACGCGGCGTAGACAAAGCGGTTCGGGATGTTGATGTAGATGGCCATCAGGATCAGCGCCTGCGACATCACGTTCCAGGCGGTGGCGGCGGGCTGGTACCAGCACAGCACCATGAACACCGCCATGCCGACCACTTCGACCGCGCTGGCGGCCAGCACGGCCACCCGGACCGATTCGGGCCGGCGCAGGATCGCCACGCAGCCGCCGGCGGCCACCAGCGCCACCAGCACGCGCAGCGCGATCATCGCCCAGGCGGTCGGGCCGGGGCCCAGCGTGGCCACGTCGGTGGCGCCGAACGCCACGTAGAAGGCGGCGCAGAACAGCAGGCTGACCTTCAGCTGGGCGGAACGCTCGGGCAGGTGGTGGCGGTTGAAGCGGTCTTCCACGGCCGCGTCGGCAAACTCCGCGCGCTGGCGGTCGATCTCGAGTCGGGGGTGGGACAGGTCGTGATGCGGCACGGGGTCTTTCTGGCGTTGACGAATTCGCACGGAACATGCGCTACGCCGCAAGATTGTACATTAAATTTCTGATAAGTATTACTTTAATAGCGGCTTGGCCCTTGCGGCGATGAACACTTTTGCCTGGCGAGCTCGCGGCAAGGGGCTTCGGGAGCAAGCGGGGCCGGCGATTCCGTGAGTATTGGAGAGATTTCCTGCGGGAATCATCTTGTAGAATCCGGGCCAGTGTTGCTTCCGAATTCATGCCTTCGATGACATTTGCCTTGCCCGGCCCGGTTTTCGCTCCAGTCAGGATAGCCCGATGACGCCCGCTCGTTCGCGTTTCGCCGGCTGGCTTCGTCGCACATGGCATGGCGACCCGGACAGCGATTCCGAAGAGGGATTCAGGCATCAAAAAGCCTGTCTGGTTTCCTTTGCCGCCGTGATGGTTGGCGTGCCGGTCGGTTTGCTCGGGGCAGGCCGGACGTACGAGGTTGTCAGCAAGCTGATCTATGGGGCGGATGTGTCAGGAGCCTTGCTCGGCCTGGCGATACGGCCGGTTGCCCTCGCCGACTGGCTGATCGTCGTGACCATGCAAACCGCCTTCCTGGCATGGCAGATCGCAGCCTATCGGCTTCGCGCCTTGCTGCTGCTGTTACCCGGCGCGCTCGCGGCACTCCTGATTCCGGCGTATGTGCTGCTCAATTCTTATATGAGCTCTGTCGTGCACTGCCCTTGCATGCCCTTCGCGTGGTCCGGCTGGTTCGACTTTGCCATTGCCGCGGGCATCCTGGTCCTGGCCAGCTGGCTGTTCGGCAGGCTCGGCGCCTTCCTGGTCCGTCCGCCGCCCTTGCCGTTGACGACTGCCCGGCTGGCGGCATTTGCATGGACCAATGGCGGGCTGATTCTTCTGTGTTCTCAGCTGGCGTTCCTGTATGGCCGTTTCGGGAGCGGCGTCTTCAGGTAACCCCTGTCTCGCGAACCGGGCAGGACACGTAGCAACGGGTGGCACTCCAGTCATTGGCCAGGACCTTGATTCACACCAGGTGAGTGGCACGGATCGGCCTGATGCGCGGCGACGGTGCGTTCGGCTAGCAATCGGCGGGCTTGCCCTAGTTAACGCGAACAGCGCCCAAAAAAAAGGCCGCCCGAGGGCAGCCTTGTCCGGTAACGCGGGACGCCGGTTCCGGCGCCCCGCGATCGCGGTGGATCAGAACTTGTAGCGTGCGCCCAGCATGTAGCGCGGACCGCCCTGCGTGACCGTCAGCACCATGTCCTTGGTACGGCCGTGCACGCGCTGCGTTTCGTCGTTCAGGTTGATGCCTTCGAACTGCAGGGTCAGGTTCTTGGTCAGGTTGTAGCCGATCGACAGGTCGACCTGGCCATACGGTTCCACGTACTGCGGATTCGAACCTGCCTGGTCGGTGACCGCGGACAGGAACTCGTCGCGCCAGTTGTACGCGGCACGGATCGACCACTTGTCGTTCTCGAAGATACCGATCACGTTGGCCGAGTCGGACAGGCCGACCAGCGCGAACTGGTTGCCCGCGCCCGCGTTGTTGAACGCCAGGTTCGATTTCACGTACGTGTAGTTGGCCTGGACGCCGAAGCCGCTGGTGCCGAACATGTGCTGCCAGTTGACTTCCGCGCCCTTCACGTTGGCCGACTTCTCGTTGACGAAGGAGGTGATCTGGTACTGCACCGCCGGATTGCCAGGGATCCCCGAGATCGTGCCCGTTTCGTTGCCCAGCGCGTTCGGCGCGCCGCGCACCACGCCCGCCTGGCCATTGAAGTTGCGGAAGATGTAGTTGCGGATGCAAGTGGTGTCGGTGTTGATGCAGCCCGACGCCAGCGCCGCGTTCCAGTAGGCGCCGCCCACCGGCGTCGTCACGTTCGGCGACGTTTCCATGTTCACGCTCTGGCCCGCGTAGTTCGACAGCGACTTGTGGAACAGGCCCAGCGAGACGGTGCTCTGCGGCGAGTAGTACCACTCGGCCGACAGGTCCAGGTTCTTCGACTTGACCGGTTCCAGCGCAGGGTTGCCGCGCGTGCCGGTGCCGTAGTTGATGTTGCCGGTCGGGCTGATGTTCGTGCCGCCCTGGATCTGGTCGTAGCGCGGCCGGCCGATCGTCCAGCCATAGCTGGCCCGGACCTTGAAGTCGTCACGCACGTTCATGTCCCAGTCCAGGCTCGGCAGGAAGTGGTGGTACTTGCCCGTCAGGCTGGTGAAGTCCTTGCCGGAGAAGACGAACGGCAGTTCGTTCTGCGCCACCCAGTTCACGCCGGACACGGTCTGCGACAGTGCGGTCGACAGCACGTCGGTCTTTTCGTAGCGCACGCCGATGCCGGTGTGCATCGGCATCGCCGTATCCCACTCGGTGTTCAGCTGGAAGTACAGCGCGCGGCTCTTTTCCGTGGTGCGGCGGTCGTAGTCGGGATTGGCCAGGCTTGGCAGGTACAGGGCCGGCTTGCCGGTTGCATCCGATACGCGCTGGCGCATCGCGGCGAAGTCGAACAGGTGGATCTGCTGGAACAGGGCCGGGTTGTCGTGGCCGCCCAGCTTGTCGAAGTACTGGCTCAGCGAATCAGGCCGGAACATCGATTGCGGGTAGTCGGCCGGCGAGGTGGCGCCGCCCCACGAATCGCTCTGCACCTGCTGGAACGCCGAGCGGTTCTTCACGTTGGTCAGCTGCAGGCCGAAGTTCAGTTCCGAGGTGTCCCACAGTTTCAGGCGGCCGCCGGCCTGGGCCTGGTCGATCTCCATGCGCTGGTAGCCTTCCTGGAACCATGAACCGGACACCTGCATCGGCGCGCGGTTGAAGTCGGCGCCTTCGATCGACAGCACCGGCATTTCGTTCTCGAAGTTCACGCGCGTATTGCCGCGGCTGAAGCTGACGGTGGCCAGGTCGTTGTTCGAGCCGAACGGGCTGTCCTTCTGCGAGACCGCGGTGGAGTGGTGCGCATCGAACGTCAGGCGCAGGTCCGGCGTGGCGCGCCATTGCGTATTGAAGCCGATCGACTTGTTCTCGGACTTGGTGGCGAAGTCGCCGCCATTCATGCTGATGTCCTGGTTGGTCACGTTCTCCTGGTAGAAGATCGGCGACGCCACGGGGCCATCGGTCCAGCTGGACACGGAAGGACCGTGGTTGAACCAGGCCGACAGCTCGTGGTACTTGGTCTGCACCTTGTTCAGCGAGTAGGTGTAGTCCAGCGTGGTGGTCAGGTCCTTGTTCGGGCGGAACTGGAACGTCAGCTGGCCGTTGGTACGCTGGCGCTGCGAGCCGCGCATGAAGTACGAGATATTCTGCGGCACGGAATACACGTCGCTGCCGTCCGGGCGGTTCGTGATGTTTTCCGAGCCGGGCGCGCCTGGCAGCGGGATCACGCCCGTCACGCCGGTCTGCGTGGCGGTGTACGGACCCTTCCAGCCGTTGGTGATCTGCGCCTGGTTCACGCCCAGGTTGCGTTCCTGGTAGCTGGCGCTGATCGACACGCCGAACTTGCCGTCGCCCCAGGTGGTGCTGTAGATGCCCGACACTTCAGGCGTGTACGAACGCTTCGCCGCGTCTTCCTGCGGCAGGTTGTCGTTCGACGTGTCGTAGACCACCTTGCCGCCGATGCTGGCCATGTTGCCCAGGTCGAGCGGGCGCGCCGTCATGATGTTCAGCGTGGCGCCGATGCCGCCCGGCGGCGTGTCGGCGCGCGAGCTCTTGTACACCTGGATCTGCGACACGGCTTCCGAAGCGAGGTTCGAGAAGTCGAAGGCGCGGCCGGCCAGGTCGCCCAGGTTGGAGGTCGGCATCTGGCGGCCGTTCAGCAGGACCATGTTCAGGTCCGGGCCGACACCGCGCACGGTAACTTGCGAGCCTTCACCGCGGTTGCGGTCGATCGACACGCCGGAAATGCGCTGCAGCGATTCGGCCAGGTTGGTATCGGGGAACTTGCCGATGTCATCGGCGACGATGCCGTCGACGATACCGTCGGAATTGCGCTTCAGGTTCAGCGTCGACTGCATCGAGGCGCGGATGCCCTTGACGACGACGGTGGCTGGTGCGGTCGGATCGGCGACGCTGCCGGCGGCTTCCTGGGCCGACGGTCCTGCGGCGGCCTGGGCTAATGCCGGGGCCGCCTGGGTGGCATCCTGCGCGAACGCCGGTGCCATCAGCGTGGCGCAAGCCCCGGCGACGGCGATGGCGATCAGGCGGTGGTGGGTATTGGGTGTTGCGTTGAGTTCCATGGAACTCTTCTTCTTGCTGTACAGCACGGTGTCTCCTCTCTGATGTGGAACGCCACGCCCGTGGGCAGGGGGAGGCGGCGTCATTGGTTTTGCCAAACTCACACGTCCCGTCGTTCCGATTACCGCGGGACTTTCGCCACACCGCATGCTGTCTGCGCAACATTGCTGGTACGACGTAATTTATGCAAGAGTAAGAAAATCACGGCAATTGGTCAATCGCGCGAACAAATAAAAATTGGTCCGGAATCTGTAAAAAACCCTGTAACAGCAAGGATTTACGTTCCGCGCGGCGATTACATACCTTACGTAATAGTACGGAAAACGGTTTCCAAGAAATCGTTTTCATAGCAAAATCAACGACTTCTGGAAACGTGTCCAGATCGTTGTCGAGTTTGCTGCCGAGCATCGTCGTCCGCCGAATTGCTTGCATTTGTGCTTTCGCCTTGTTGCAAAATGCTCACAAGCACCGGGGAAAATCCCGCGCGGCCTGGAAACGTGTCCACCGTGCGCCGCGAACCGTCCGGAATGCGCAGCGGATTGAGCGGCCTTTTTTTGGCAGGAGCGTTCCCGCTGTTGCATAATCCGCCCACCGCAATCGACCCAGACCCGCCGCCATGCCCGTTACCGGTGACCAGCAACTCCTGAAACAACTGAACCGGATGGCGCTGGTGCGCCAGGTGAGCGCACAACCCGGCCTGTCGCGCGCGGCGTTGTCCGATGAGTTGCGCTTGACGAAATCCACCGTCAGCCAGCTGGTGCGCGAGCTGATGGATGAAGGCTGGCTCACCGAGAGCGCGCTGCTGGTGACGGGCGAAGTAGGGCGCCGCGCCACGCCGCTGCACCTGGATCCCGGCCGGCTGGCGCTGATCGGCGCCGAGGTGGGCGTCGACGAGGCGCGGGTGCTGGCCACCAACCTGCTGGGCGATGTGCTCGATGCGCGGGTGATCGACTACGACGATGCGCACGACCCGGCTTCCTGCATCCGCCTGGCGGCCCAGGCGATGGTGCGGCAGGCGCGCCGGCTGGCGCGGCCGTCCACCGCGGGCGGCGCGCGGCAGGTGCTGGGCGTGGGCATCGGGCTGCATGGCGCCGTCGATGAAAACACGGGCGTGCTGCGGCACGCGCCTCACCTGGGGTGGCGCAATGTCGACGTGCGCAGCCAGGTCGAGGCGCACTTCGCCGGCACCGTGCTGCAGGGCCGGCCCCTGTACATGCAGAACGAGGCCAACGTGGCGGCGCTGGCCGAATTCGAGTTTTCCCGCGAGACGGCCGGCGATCCGCTGATCTACCTGTCGATCAGCTATGGCGTCGGCGCCGGCATCATCGTCAGCGACCGGCTGCTGACGGGGATGAACGGTTTCGGCGGCGAGGTGGGCCATGCGATCCTGCAGGCCGACGGCCCGCGCTGCAGTTGCGGGCGCCGCGGCTGCGCCGACGCGCTGATCGGCCTGGCCGCGCTGCTGGGCGACGAACGGCCCAGCTACGCGGCACTGGACCGGCTGTACAAGCGGGTCGCCGATGGCGTGCCGTCGACCTGCGCCACGGTCGACGCGGCCGGGCGCCAGCTGGGCATCCTGCTGAACAACCTGTGGGCCGGGTTCGATCCGATGGCGATCGTGATCGGCGGCCCGGCGCTGCGCCTGGGCGACGCGCTGACCGGGCCGGCCCGGCAGGTGCTGGCCGGCTATGCGGAGGCGGCCATGCTGGCGCCGCCGGAGATCCGCACCTCGCACTTCGGCACCGATGCCGTGGCCGTCGGCGCCGCGGCGCTGGCGCGCTACCGGCTCACCCGGCCGCTCGACCTGCAGACCCTGGAGCGGCGCTCGGAACGGGCGGCGTAGGAAAAAATCCGGCGCCGCGCTTATGCCGTTAAGTCAAGCATCGGCCGGCACATTGAAAGCGCATGCATTCACCCCAACAGCGAAGGGCTGGGGTCAGGAAGGAGTGCTGGCCTGCATGCCAGCACCGTTCCGCAGGCGCGAAGCAGGCTTCGCGAAACCTCTGCTTCACCCCGCCGGGGCGTAGTCGGGGTTTCGAGGAGCATCGCTCCTTGCCGACGTAGCGGTACTGGCCTACGAGCCAGTATTCCTCCCTGACCCCGGAATCTGCACTTGGGTGGGTTTAACGTAACGGCATTCGGGGCGCTGTGCGCGTTTTTCGCAACCATGCCAAACTAGCTGTCCGAGGCCGCGCGCACCTGTCACCGGCGCGGCCATGACCCGTAGAGGAGCGAAAAACGCATGAGTGAAACCCCGAAATACGTGCCCCCGGCCGTGTGGACGCCGCCCGCGGCGTCCGGCGGCACCTTTGCCAGCATCAACCGCCCGGTGGCCGGCGCCACCCACGACCGCGAACTGCCGGTCGGCAGCCATCCGCTGCAACTGTACTCGCTGGGCACGCCGAACGGCCAGAAGGTCACCATCCTGCTGGAAGAACTGCTGGCGCTGGGCCACGAGGGCGCCGAATACGACGCCTGGCTGGTGCGTATCGGCGATGGCGAACAGTTCGGCAGCGGCTTCGTGGACATCAACCCGAACTCCAAGATCCCGGCGCTGGTGGACCGTGGCGGCGATGCGCCGCTGCGCGTCTTCGAATCCGGTTCGATCCTGGTCTACCTGGCCGACAAGTTCGGCGCCTTCCTGCCGCGCGACACTCGGGCCCGCACGGAAACACTGAACTGGCTGTTCTGGCAAATGGGCTCGGCGCCGTTCGTCGGCGGCGGCTTCGGCCACTTCTTCGCGTATGCGCCGGAAAAGCTGCAGTACCCGATCGACCGCTACGCGATGGAAACCAAGCGCCAGCTCGACGTGCTGGACCGCCAGCTGGCCGCGCACCGCTACGTCGCCGGCGACGACTACACGATCGCCGACATGGCGATCTGGCCGTGGTGCGGCTTGCTCGTGCTGGGCGAGCTGTATGGCGCCGGCGAGTTCCTGTCGGTGCACGAGTACACCAACGTGCGGCGCTGGGCGGAGGAGGTGGCGGCCCGCCCGGCGGTGGCGCGCGGCCGGCGTGTCAACCGGCTGCAGGGCGAGCGGCATGTGCCGGAGCGGCACGCGGCTGCGGATCTCGACTGAGGCCTGGCCAGTAACGAAAAACGGGCGCCGCGGCGCCCGTTTTTTCATGTCCCGCGGCGGGGAGGCAGCGCTCGGCGCTTAACGCTTGGCGCGGCGGCGCGAGGTCAGGCCGATCAGTGCCAGGCCCAGGCCCATCATGGCTACCGTGGTGGGTTCCGGCACGGCCGAGACGGTGGCCGACACGAAGTCCTGGTGGGCGCCGCGGTAGACCGTGTAGTCGTACTTGGTGATGTAGTCCTTGCCCGAGGCGACGTCGGCGAGCATGGCGTTGGCACGGGCCACGACCGTGCCGGCACCGGCATACAGTCCGGTCGTGTCGGCGTTGCTGCCGCCTTCCAGGACCGCCAGCTTGCCATTCTGGGTGACGCTCAGGGTGCCGTCGTCGTTGTACAGCTCCCACAGGGCCAGCTGGAAGCTCAGGCTTTCCTTGCCGCCGCCGGCGGCGCTGGCCGAACCGTAGAACAGGCCGTACAGGCGGTCGATGCTGGCACCGTTCCTGTCGAAGCTGAAGTCGCCGAACTCGGTGTAGCTCTGCTTGTTGGTCTTCATGTCGACGCCCGGCTCGATGCACAGCGCGAGGAAATGTTCGCCTTCCTTGGTGGAGACATCCCACGTCTGCAGGTTGACGCGGCCTGCCGTGCCGTTCCAGTTCTGCGTGTAGTAGGTCGTCTGCTTGGCGTTGCTCTTGATGATGGCTTCGACCGGCGTGCCGATCACGGAGGCGGTAGCAGGCGACAGCATGGCGGCGCCCAGGGCCAGGGCGGACAGTTTCAGAGCGATGTTCTTCATATTGTTTTCCAGTTTATTGTTGTGTTTATCGTTGTGTCAGCGCCGGCACCGCCGGCGCAAGGTTTCATGTTTCGGTATCGGGCCGGTATCAGGCGAAGGCGATGGGCTGCCCGACCAGTTCGGCCATGTTCGCCGCGTCGATGCCGGCAGCTGCCGCATCGGCTGCCGCGACGTTGAAGTACACGTCCGTCATCGACACTTCCTGGCCGTTGACGACCGCGCTGCTGCGCTCCAGGTGCAGGTTGCCATTGGCATCCAGGAACGGCAGTTCTTCGAAGGCCACGGCCAGCGAGGTCACGCCGGCCTGCGCCAGCGAAATCAGCTCGCCGCCGTCGGTGATGCCGTTGCTGTTGGCGTCCTGCCACAGCGTCAGCGCCGCGAACTGCGCGTCGCCCGCCGTCACGAAGCCGTCGCCGTTGCTGTCGAACGACGCCAGCTTGGCGAAGCCGCTGCCCTTGCTGGCGCCGCCGAACAGCTCGGCGATGCCGTCGATGCTGCCGTTGCCGTTCGCGTCGATCGCCAGGAAGGCGTCGCCGGCGGACAGCCAGCCCGACTGGATCGCGGTGCCGGTGCCCAGCAGGTCGAAGCTGCCGGTGAAGTCGGCGCGGGCGATCGTGTGGATGCCATTGCCGTCCAGGTCGATGGCGATCGGCGTGATCGCCGCATCCCAGCTCATGTCGTTCTCGCCGGAGTACAGGAACGTGGCATCGGTCTGCGTCAGGCCGACCTTGCTGATGGCGTCGCCCTTGACGTCGCTGTCGACGTGGTCGTTGGAACCGGTATTCTTCACGCCCCACTTCCAGTCGTTCATCGCGTAGGTCAGGCCCTTCGCGTCGGTGAACTTGACGTCGGTCTTGTCGAACTTCAGGTAGTAGCTGCCCGGATCGAGGTTGCTGAACAGGTAGCTGCCCTTGCTGTCGGTGGTGGTGGTCGACAGCAGCTTGTTGCTGGAGGCGTCATACAGCATGACCTTGATCTTGCCGATGCCTTCCTCGCCGCGGTCCTGCACGCCGTTGTGGTTCGCATCGCGCCACACCTTGTCGCCGATGCTGGCCTTGCGGTACAGGCCCGCGTCCACGTCGGTCTTCTGCTGGCCGGCGGCCAGCTTGAACACGCCGCTCGACGCGATGGTCGACGAACCGGCGAGGTTGGCGAAGTCGGAGTCGGTGGCGTCCGAACCCACGTTGGCCTTGGTGGAGTGGTAACCGCCCGGGCGCGTCACTTCCACGCTGTAGGAGCCCGCCGCCAGCTTGTCGAACGCGTAGGTGCCGTCGGCCGCGGTGACCGTGGTCGCCTTCAGCTTGTGGTTCGCGTCGTACAGCTTGACGGTCACGCCGCCGATGCCGCATTCGTTCTTGTCCTGCACGCCATCGAAATCGCTGTCTTCCCACACGGTGCTGCGGATGCTGGTCTGCGTCAGGCCGGCATCGAGCGATTTCACCGCCTGGCCCGCGCTGACCGTGACGCTGCCCAGGTACCCTTTGGCATCGGCGTTGCTGTCGTAGCCGGCGTCGGTGGCGTACTGCTTCGTGATGCCGTAGCCATCCGGCGTCTTCATGCTGACGCTGTAGGTACCGGCGGCCACGTTGAAGTTGTAGTAGCCGTTCGAATCGGTCGTGGTGGTGGCCACCACGTCGCCCTTGGCGTTCTTCAGCGTCATCAGCACGTTGCCCACGCCGCATTCGCCACTGTCCTGGATGCCGTCGGCATCGGTGTCCAGCCAGACGCGGTTGCCGATCGAGGCCATCTGCGCCACGCCGGCATCGATGCTCGTGTTGTTCTCGCCGGAAGCCAGCGTCACCTGCTGCGACAGGCCCTTGGCATCGACGTCGGAGTCGAGCGCATCGTTGCCGCCGGCATTCTGTTTGGTGACCGTGTAGCCGGCCGGCAGGGCCGACGTGTCGAACTGCACGCTGTAGGTGCCCGGCTTCAGGCCGGTGAAGGCGTAGCTGCCGCTGGCGTTCGTGACGGTGCTGGACAGGGCCTTGCCGGCCGCGTCGAGCAGCGTGACCCTGGCGCCCTGGATGCCGCTTTCGCCGGCGTCCTGGATGCCGTCGCCATCGCAGTCGTACCAGACCTTGTTGCCCAGCGATGCGCCGCGGTACAGGCCCGCATCGGCCGGATCGACCGTGGCGTTGGCCTTGACGGCGAACGTGGCGGAAGCGCCGGCGGCGTTGACGTCGCTGTCGATCGCATCGTTGGTACCGACATTCTGGCCCGTGAACGCGTAGCCGGCCGGCTTGGCTACCTGCACCGAATAGTTGCCGGCCGCGGTCGTGAACGCGTAGTTGCCTTGCTCATCGGTCGTGGTGGTGGCCACGGTGTTGCCCCTGGCGTCGACCAGCGACACGCTGGCGCCGGCGATGCCGGTCTCGCCGCTGTCGCGCACGCCGTTGGCGTTGGCATCTTCCCACACGGTGCTGGCGATGCTGCCCAGTTGCAGGTTGGCCGGTGCCTCGAACACGGCGTCCTGGCCGGACGACAGCGTCACTTGCGCGGTACTGCCGTTGCCGGAGGCGAACGTCACGCCTTCCGGCAGGGTGCTGGCATCGAACTGCAGGCTGTAGGTGCCCGGTTTCAGGTCGCCGAACTTGTAATGGCCGCCCGCGTCGGTGGAGGCGGTGGCGACCACGTTGCCGTCGGCGTCGAGCAGGGACACGGCCACGTTGGCGATGCCGCTTTCGTCCGCGTCGAGCTTGCCGTCGCCATCGGTGTCGTTCCACACGGTGCTGGACACGCTGGCGTAGCGGTACAGGCCCGCATCGGCGCTGTCGTAGACATCGCCCTTGGCCACGGCGATGGCGTCGGTCAGGCCGCTGGCATCGATGTCGCTGTCGACCGCGCCATCGCTGCCCACGCCCTTGTCGGTGGCCACATAGCCCTTCGGCGCGGTGACGGCCACGATGTAGCTGCCGGTGCCGATCTCGAACTTGTACTGGCCGTCGGCGTCGGTGGTGGTGGTCTGGATCACGTTGCCGTCGGCATCGCGCAGCGCCACGGTCGCGTTGGCGATGCCCGCTTCGCCGGCGTCCTGCAGGCCGTTGCCGTTATTGTCTTCCCAGACCGTGTCGCCGATCGTTGCCAGGGTGGGTGCGCCCGTTCCCGGACCGGCCGGCATCGGCACCTTGAACGACAGGTAATTGGTGGCGACGCTGGTGTCCTGCGCGCCGGTGCCCGTGGTGCCGCCGTTGTCGCGCACGTGGAAACCCATCTCGACGATGCCGCCGGTGGTGTCGCTCGGTACGAAGGTCAGCTTGCCGGCCGCGATATCGGCGGCGGAAATTTCGCTGCCCGCCGCGACGGCATCGCCATTCAGCAGGATCGTGCCGGCTGCCGGCAGCGATTCGATGATCACCGACTGGAAGCCATGGCCTTCGACGGCATCGGCGAAGCCGAAATCGGCGGCGGCCAGCACGACCGGGGTGCGGTCGAGCAGGTCGAAGTCGCGGTCGGCGCCGGTCGGCGCATCGTTGACGGGATCGATCACCACGCGCAGTTCGACCGACACGTAGTTGCCGTACTCGCCGTCTTCCACCAGGAACTGGTAGGTGGCGAACTGGCCGTTGTAGTCCTTTTGCCAGGCGCCCGGGCGGATGTACAGGTGTTCGCCATCGGCCAGGCCCAGCAGGGGCGTATCGCCCTGGATGTACTCGCCGTTCGGCAGCTGCGTTTCAAAACCTTCGACAGTCAGTGCCGCGTCGGTCACGTACCCGGCTTGCGCCATGATGTCGCGCAGCGACAGGGTGGCGGACGTGTCTTCATCGACGTGGACGGTGGTGGTCAGTGCTAAATCGCTCATGCAGTGTGTAAGTTCCAATGTCCGGCCCCGCGCAGGTGGAGGCGGTAGCGGACGGGGTTGCCCTGGGACGCGGTACAGGTATTGGGTACAGCCTCTGCCGGGAGGTATAGCACGATCGGCCGTTTTGATGCCTATCAGCTATTTATGTTGTTCATTGTATAGCAATTTGCGCTATTCGGTAACCATAGTAAATAAATGTTTAGTATCTGTAATGGAAGTTTCATTCGTTATATTAAAAACTGTTGTAATTCGGGCGTCCTGGACAAGAACCGCCCACGATCCGGTGCTGTCTTGACGGAAAGTCATCGGCCAGTCATCATGCGAGCCCTGTCCACTCGTCCTGGTTGAACCACCACATGGCACTGCTTACCGTTACCGAAGCCGCCCGCCTGGCGCGCCGCAGCCGCGCTTCCATTTACCGCGACATCGAGAAGGGCCGGCTGGACAAGGTATTCACGGCCGACGGCGCGCTGAAGATCGATTCGGCCGCGCTGGCGCGTGCCTACGGGGAGATCGGCCGCCGCGAGGAACCGGGGGCACCGGGCGCATCGCCGGCGGCCACCGACAAGGCGATCCAGGCCGTGCTGCGCCAGGTCGACGGCGCGAAAGTGGCGGAGCAGGGTGAAGGCGGGGCGGCGCTGGAAGTGGCCGTGCTGCGCGAGCGGCTGGCCGCCTGCGAGCACCGCATCGCGCTGCTGGAACGGATCGCCCAGCTGGAAAAGGCCGCGCGCCAGGCGGCCGACGTGACGTGGCGGCAGCGGGTGCAGGGCAAGGATGAAGTGATCAATGCGTTGACGCTGGCGCTGGCCCGGCCGGAGCCGCAACCGTTGCCGCAGGCGCCGGCCCGTCCGCGCGACGACGCATGGCCGACCTGGCGGCATGCGCCGGGTGGCGAGAAGCGGGCGATCAATTGAGCAGATAAAGGTCTGCCGTGGCATGCCATTAGCGCATGCACCACACCCGGCAGCGAACTGCTGGGGTCAGACCCGTTGGGTCTGACCCCGGGTCTTGCACTTGGGGTGGTATAAGCGCCAACAGGACCCGACCTGGTTTTCGCAGGACTTTCGACAACACGCGCAATAAAGCCGTACTGGCAGCTTCACGGTCGCCATTCGTTGCGGTTGTGCGGGCCAACGAGACAAGCCCGCGACAACTCCCGTCAATAAATCTCCGGTACCACGATCTCCTCCGGCACCGGCCGCCGCACGTAGTCCTCGTGGTACTCGCGCTCCGGCAGCGCGATGGCCGGGCGTTCCACTTCCACGTACGGAATCTGCGCCAGCAGGTGGGCGATGCAGTTCAGCCGCGCCTTTTTCTTGTCGACGCCCTGCACGACCCACCACGGCGCCTCGGGGATGTGGGTCCGCTCCAGCATGATTTCCTTGGCCTTCGTGTATTCCTCCCAGCGGCGGCGCGATTCCAGGTCCATCGGTGACAGCTTCCACTGTTTCAGCGGATCGTGGATGCGGCTGAGGAAGCGGGCATTCTGTTCCTCGTCCGAGATCGAGAACCAGTACTTGATCAGCTGGATGCCGGAACGGGCCAGCATGCGCTCGAACTCGGGCACGGTCTGGAAGAATTCCTCGTACTCCGCATCGGTGCAGAAACCCATCACCCGTTCGACACCGGCGCGGTTGTACCAGCTGCGGTCGAACAGCACGATCTCGCCGGCGGCGGGCAGGTGGCAGACATAGCGCTGGAAATACCACTGCGTGCGTTCGCGGTCGTTCGGCGCGGGCAGGGCGACTATGCGGCAGACCCGGGGGTTCAGCCGCTGGGCGATGCGCTTGATCACGCCACCCTTGCCGGCGGCGTCGCGGCCCTCGAACAGGATCACCACGCGGTGACCCGTGTGCACCACCCAGTCCTGCAGCTTCACCAGCTCGGCCTGCAGCCGGAACAGCTCGCGGAAATACGCGCGGCGCGCATCCTTCTCCTCGTCGCTGCGACCTCCCTGCGGCAGCAGCGTGTCGGGATCGAGATCGCGGTCGTCCAGTTCCAGTTCCAGCTCCTCGTCGTAGCTGTCGTCGATGTCGCGCTGCATCCGGTGGATGACGTCCTGCGGGTTGTTCTGCAACATGTGGTGCTCCGGCTACATGGGAAGATGGTGCCGCAGTCTACGGATCAAACGTGACAGGCCGATGACTCGCGGCGTTCGGCGACGATGTCGGCGGCGAAGATGCGCGCCGGGTCGAGCGTCGTCCTGTGCCCCAGGTCGCGACCGTGCTCGCGCAGCCATTGTTCGGCGGCGGCCACGCCAAGTCCATGCAGCTTTTCCAGGAAGCCCAGCTCGGAATTGAATTTGCTCGAGAATCCATAATCCATCAGCGTATCCAGCCCGCTGATCAGGTGCAAACGCGTGGGCTCGGCGGCCATGCGCGCGGCCCGTTCCTCGTCGGCCAGGTGCTGTGTGTGATACAGCGAGCTGATTTCCCGCATGAAGGCGATATTGAACGCGATTTCATTCGACCGGTTGGCGATGTCGGCCTGGCTGCGCGGCAGTTCGCCGCGGGCGATCGGGTTGATCTGCACGACGATCACGTCGCGCGCCGGCCGTTCGAGCAGCGGGAACAGTGGCGGGTTGGCGACATAACTGCCGTCCCAGTAGAGTTCCCCGTCGATTTCCACGCCGGCGAACACGGTCGGCAGGCAGGCCGAGGCGATGAGCCGCTGCACGTCGAGCTCCCTGCGCGTGAAGATCTTGCCGGTACCGGTGCGCACGTTGGTGGCGCCGATGAACAGTTCGAGCTCCGCGCAGCCGCGCACCCGCTCGAAGTTGATCATCGTCGCGAGAAACTGCTTCAGCGGATTGATGGTGAGCGGCAGGTTCGTCACCGGGCCGATGATCGCCCCCATCATCTCCATCAGGTGATAGGCGGGCGTGTGCGCCATGTCCCAGCGGCCGGTGAGGCGGTCGACGGGCGAACGCTGCAATGGGCTCATCAGCGATACCTGGCCCAGGGTGGTCCAGAAGCGCCGCAGCGCGGCCTGCGCGCCGCGCCGGCCGCCGCCGAAGGCATGGCCATCGGCCGTGACCACGGCATTGATGGCGCCGGCGCTGCTGCCGGTCAGTGAATCGATGACCAGGTGCTCTTCGTCGAGCAGCCGGTCCAGCACGCCCCAGGTAAAGGCGCCGTAGGTGCCGCCGCCCTGCAGGGCGAGGCTGACTGTTTTTTTGGTGGCGATCAGCAATTGCATTCCCCTTGATGTGGCTGGGCCAAGGACGGCCCTTGCCGCTACTGTAGGGGGTTTCGCGAACCTTCGGCGCTACGGATCAGCCGGCGGTGCGCGCATGGCGCGCCGCCGGCACAGGAACCGTCAGGCTGGCTTCGGCGTATTGCGCTTGCCGGCGTGGACCAGCAGGATGGCCAGCCCGGCGATGGCTGCCGGAATGCCCAGGATCGCGATCACGGCCGAGAAGCCCCAGCCCATCGACAGCAGCACGCCGCCCAGGAACGAGCCGAGGATACTGCCGAAGCGGCCGATGCCCAGCATCCAGGACACCCCGGTGGCGCGCACCGCTGTCGGGTAGCAGGCCGGCGCGAAGGCCGTCATGCCGGTTTGCGCGCCATTCATGCAGAAGCCCGCCAGCATCACGAATGCGGTGAACATTGCCGAGTGGATGTCGCTGGCGGCCAGCGCCAGGATGAAGACCGCGCCGCCGCCATAGGCCAGCCCGATCACGCGGTTGGCGCGCCAGCGGTCCATGTAGAAGCCCACCACCAGCGCGCCGAGCGTGCCGCCCAGCTGGAACAGCGCGGTCAGGCTGGCGGCCCGCTCGATCGGCAGGCCGGCATCGCGGATCAGCGTGGGCAGCCAGCCGCCCAGCAGGTAGATCACCAGCAGGCCCATGAAGTAGGTGGTCCACAGCGACAGCGTCATCGATTTGTAGGTGGGCGAGACCAGGGTGGCGACCGGGTGGCCGGTGGCGACGGGCGGTTCGCTGACATGGAAACGTGTCGCATCGGTGAATTCGCCGCCACAGACGCGGCGCAGCGTCTGCGCGATCTTCGCGGAACCCATCTTGCGCACCACCATGAAGCGCGCCGATTCCGGCAGCAGCCACACGTAGATGGGCAGGCACAGCAGGGGAATCGCGCCGCCCATCAGCAGTAGCGCGCGCCAGCCGTAGGAGGGCAGCAGTGCCGCCGCGGCAAAGCCGATCAGCGCCGAGCCCAGGTTGAAGCCGGTGAACATCACGGCCAGCAGCGTGCTGCGCGAGCGCTCCGGCACGTATTCGGACAGCAGGGTGGTGCAGCACGGCATGGCGGCGCCCAGGCCCAGGCCCGTCAGGAAGCGCAGCAGGCCGAGCACGACGATATTGTCGGCGGCCGCGCTGAGCAGGTTGAAGATGCCGAACAGCGCGACGGCGCCGAGCAGCATCCGCTTGCGCCCCCAGCGGTCCGACATCGGACCGACGAACAGCGCGCCAATGGCCAGGCCGACCGGCGTGGCACTCATCGCCACGCCGAACGCGGTGCGGGAAATGCCCCATTCGGCAATGATGTCGGGGGCCAGGAAGCCCATGATCGCCACGTCCATGCCGTCGGTGGCGACGATGAGGAAGCAGAGGCCGAGCAGCAGCCACTGGTACCGGGACATGCTCCTGCCATTGATGTGGGCCCGGACGTCGAGCGCTTGATGTTCCATGTTGTCTCCATGCTTGCTTGTTGCCGATGACATCCCGGCCGGCGCGCGCTGCTTTCTTGGTTCCGATGCCTGGTTCATGCGGGCACGCAAGGGCGTCTCGTCCGGGAAGTCGATGAAATGCGCCGGCGGCCGCGAGGCGGCCGCCGGGTCACGCGGCAACTATACTGAACGCGCGTTCGATAGACAACCGTTTGTTCGATGACCGAACGCTATTTGGGGCCTGCCGGCATGATTGACATTTCGCTACCGACAGGCCCGGCGAGCCTTCAGCGGGCCGCGGGCGGCCGCTGGCGATTGGCCGCGGCAGGGGCAGGGAGAGACGCAGGGGGAGAAACAGGGAGAGAAGCAGGGACAGCGGCAGCGGCCAGACGCGCCATCGCTTCCCGCGCCGTCATGCGGTCCTGGTTCCAGAATTGCTGGACCACGTCCCACATGGGCGCCACCGTGTGCGATGGCTGGGCCATGCCGTGCGCGAGGCTGGGCAGCAGCGTGCCCCGTTTTGCGCTGTGCTGGAAGTCTTGCCGGGCGCGGCGGGCGCAGGCGTCGAAGCGCTCCAGCGGCACGTCGAGCCGGGCCGGGATCGACCCCTTGGCGAGGTTGAAGGCCTGCTGGAAGTCGCGGCCCATCACGGCGCGCGCCAGGTCGCGCTGGGCGGCCTTTTTCTCCGCGCTGACATCGAACAGCACGATCGAATCGATGTCGAAGCTGAACGCCTCGCGCGAGCCCGGCGTGGCCGTGCACAGGATGTCGATGCCCGGGCGCTTGCCGGCCGCCAGGATCTCCGCCTTGGCCCAGTCGCCCATGATCAGCATGCCGGCGGCGCCGCGGTTCAGCATGGCCGTCGCCGCCACCCAGTCGCGCCCCATGTTGCGCTGGTCCGTGTACGACTTCAGGCGCTTGAAGGTTTCCAGCGTCTTTTCCATCGCCGGGCTGGTCAGCGCTGCGCGGTCCAGTTCGAGGAAAGCCTTCTTGTAGAAGTCCACGCCGCCGACGCCGATCGCCACGCTCTCGAAGGTGCCCAGGTCCAGCCAGGACTGGCCGCCGTAGGCCACCGGCGTGACGCCGATCCGGCGAATCGCCTCGGCGGCGGCGAAGAACTCGTCCCACGTGGCCGGCACTTTCGCGCCGGCCTTGCGCAGCACGTCGGCGTTGATCCACAGCCAGTTCACGCGGTGCACGTTGAGCGGCGCCGCCACGTAGTGGCCGCGGTACTTCATCGTGTCGCTGATGACCTGCGGCAGCAGCGCATTCCAGCGCTCGGCGCCGGCCACGTCGTCCAGGCCGGACAGCTTGCCCTTGCGCGCCCATTCCTGGATCGCCACGCCCTTGATCTGGGCGGCGGTGGGCGGATTCCCGGAACGCACGCGCGAATCGAGCATCAGCACGGCCAGCCCGCCGCCGCCATCGGCGATGGCGAAATCCTTCCATGTGTGGCCGTTCGCGCGCAGCGTCGCCTTCAGCTGCGCGACGGCCTGCGCCTCGCCGCCGCTGGCCCAGAAATGCAGCACTTCCACTTCGCCGGCCCGGGCGGGGCAGGCAAGGGCGGCGTGCAGCAGGGCGAGCGCGACGGCTGCGAGGCGCGCCGGTGCGGCGAGACGGCCAGGGCGCTGCCGGAAAAATGGGGACGGCGAAAATGGGGATGTACCCCATTTTTCGGGCAACATTGCCGTGACGGATGGCCTGCGCGGCAGTGGGGAGCTCATGTCTGCAGGGCGCTCATGGCTGCGGCTCGCGCGGCAACCGGATCGTCACGCGCAGGCCATGCGGTTCGGCGTCGCCCAGCGTCACGCTGCCCTGGTGCCGTTCGATGATCTCGCGCACGATCGCCAGGCCCAGGCCGCAGCCGTCGCCGCCTTCGGTGGCGCGCACGAAGCGCTCGAACACGCGTTCGCGGTCGGCGGCGGGGATGCCGGGGCCATTGTCGTCGACGACGATGACCGCGCCGGCGCCGTCTTCCTTCACGCGCAGGGTGACTTCGGCGCCGCGCCCGGCGTAGCGGATGGCGTTGTCGACCAGGTTGGAAAGCGCTTCGCGCAGCAGCGCGGCGTTGGCGAGGATGGGGATCTCGCCGGCGGGAGCGTCCACGCCCAGGTCCACGCCGGAACGCAGCGCGCGCGGCACCAGGTGCGCCGCCACCTCGCGCACGAAGCGGTGCAGGTCGAAGCGGCTCCGTTCCAGGGCCGCCGCCGCGCCCGGCTCGGCGCGGGCCAGCGTCAGCAGCTGGGCCACCAGGTGCGCGCTGCGCGTGGCACTCTGGTGCACCATGTCCAGCCGGGTGCGCTGGGCCTCGTCGCTGGCCGCTTCCAGCGCCAGTTTCGTCTGGCTTTTCAGGCCGGCCAGCGGCGTGCGCAACTGGTGCGCCGCATCGGCGATGAAGCGCTGCTGCGCCCCCACGTGGTGGCGCACCGATGCCAGCAGATCGTTCAGCGCGCCGGCCAGCGAGCGCAATTCGCTGGGCGCCAGGTCCAGCTTGAGCGGTGTCAGGTCGCCCGGCGCCCGGCTTTCCACCTCGCGGCGCAGGCGTGCCAGCGGCGCCAGCCCGGCGCGGATGCCGGCCCACACGATCACGCTCATCAACAGCACCAGGCCGGACAGCGGCAGCAGCGTGTCGGCCAGGATCGCGCGCGCCAGCTCTTCACGGTTGGCGCTGCTGCGCGCCACCTGCACCAGCATGGTCTGCTGGGGGGCGCTGATGTCGCCGAACGCCACATACAGTGCGGCGATGCGCATCTGCTTCGGCGTGCCGCTGGGATCGGGCTGCGGCACCACTTCGCCATCGTAGAAATAGGGGGTGTCGAGCTTGCGCTCGATGCGGGCCGGCGGCGCCGGCAGGTTTTCGTTGCCCAGGATGAAGTGGCCGGGCGGCGTGCTCACCGTGTACATCAGCGGATCGTTCGGATCGGCTTCCAGCACGTCCTGCGCGGCGCGCGGGAAGTCGATCAGCAAGCCCTGTTCGATGGGCTTCACCTGCCGCAGCAGCGCGCGCGACGCCTGGGCCAGGCCGGCATCGATCGCCCGGTTCGCATACGTGGCGGCCAGCCGGTAAGTCAGGAAGCCGCCCGCCACCCACAGCACCAGCTGCGGCAGCAGCAGCCAGAGCAGGAGTTTGCGGTGCAGCGAGACCATCTCAGGCGCGCGCCGCGCGGCTGTCCGCCTCGAGGAGGTAGCCCAGTCCGCGCACCGTGCGGATATCCAGGCCGGAACCTTCCAGCCGTCGCCGCAGGCGGTGGATGTACACCTCGATGGCGTTGCCGGCGCCGGTGCCGGCGCTGTCGCTGGCCCAGCTTTCGTTGATCTGTTCCTTGGTCACCACGTTGTCGCGGTTGACCAGCAGCAGTTCCAGCAGCGACCACTCGCGCGGACTGAGCTCGATCGGCTCGCCAGCGATCGTGGCGCGCCGGGTGCGCAGGTCGAAATGGAGCTTGCCGAAACCCAGTTCCGAGTTGCCGCTGCTCGCGCTTACCCGCCGCAGCAGCGCCCGCACGCGGGCATCGAGTTCGGGAAAGTCGAACGGCTTGGTCATGTAGTCGTCGGCCCCGGCGTCGAGCCCGGCCACGCGGCTTTCCAGCGCATCCTGCGCCGTCAGTACGATCACGGGCATCAGCTGGTTGGTGGCGCGCACGTGGCGCAGCACGGTGAGTCCGTCGACCATCGGCAGCCCGAGGTCGAGGATGGACAGGTCGAACGACTGCCGCTGCAGCAGGTATTCGGCCACCGGGCCGTTCGGCGCATGTTCGACCGTGTAGCCCATGCCGCGCAGGTGCGCGCACAGGGCGTCGGCAAGGATCGGATCGTCTTCGGCAAGCAGGATATGCATGCAAAGAGTTTAACAATAAATGAATGAAACAGCCACCTGCGATGAAATGATCAGTTTTCTGTAATGTTTCATTAAGAGGTTTACGCTTCATTAATGCTTGCGTATATTTGCTTACAGAACGTTAAGGTTGGCCGGCAAAGGGGGCAGCAACCATGCGATCCCGCTCTGGCGGGCTGCCGCCGATGCCTGCATAACGTCGAGGCTCAGGTTTTACCAACGACATTCGCACATAACAGGCCGCCCGACGGCCGACCAAGGAGACTGCGATGGACCCGCGCTACCGCCACAAGCACCTGCTGCGCCTGCTCGCCGAGCATGGCGCCGCGCCCATCTCCCGGCTGGCCGGCTGGCTGGGAGTCTCGGCCGCCACCGTGCGCCGAGATATCCGCCTGCTCGATACCGCCGGCCAGCTGCGCCGCACCCATGGCGGCGCGCGCCGCGTCGATGCCGGCACGCCCCTGCCTGCATT
Source organism: Pseudoduganella albidiflava (assembly GCF_004322755.1). Lineage (NCBI taxonomy): Bacteria > Pseudomonadati > Pseudomonadota > Betaproteobacteria > Burkholderiales > Oxalobacteraceae > Pseudoduganella > Pseudoduganella albidiflava. The sequence goes on along the minus strand of NZ_CP036401.1, from coordinate 3,640,868 downwards.
GACACCGGGCGCGCCGGCCAGCAGCTTCACGGACACGGCGCGCGCCAACGCGGGCAGCAAGCGGGCCATCGCGCGCCGGGCCGCCGCGCTGTGCGCCGATGGCGACACACTGCTGATCGGCGGCGGCACCACCACGTTCCAGCTGGCCGCTTTCCTGGCCGGGCGGCCGATGCGCGTACTCACCAATTCCTTCGCCATCGCCCGCGAGCTGCTGGCCAGCGGCAGCGACGACGTGATCATCACCGGCGGCAAGGTGTATCCCGCGCAGGGCATCATCCTCAGCCCGTTCGATACGGAGGCCGTGCAGTACTGCTACGCGGACCGGCTGTTCATGGGCGCGCACTGCCTGTCCGCGCTGGGCGTGATGGAAGCCGACGCGCTGCTGATCCAGGCCGGCCGGCGGCTGATCCACCAGGCGCGCGACGTGGTGGTGCTGGCCGATGCGTCGAAGTTCGACCGGCGCGGCGGCATGTTCCTGTGCGCGCTCGACCGCATCGCCCGGGTCATCACCGATACCGCCGCGCCGGACGCCGGCGTGCAGATGCTGGAGCGCGCCGGCGTGCAGGTCGACATCGTCGCGCCCGAGATGCCGGCCGGTCCGTGCGATGCCGCCTGCGCGCAAGCGTCGGCGCGCAGCTGGACCAGCGCCAGTCCGCCGCACTGAATCAACCTTGTCAGCAAGCCCGATGCGCACGGCCCGCGCCGCCGCGCAGGGGGACTGCTGCGCAATGCAATCCGCCATCGTATGCAACAAACAACAACGCAACAAACAACAACGCAACAAACAACCAGACCAATCCAAGGAGACAGGCAATGCAAGCACACCCCATTCACCGCGTTCCCGGCATGCGCATGACGAGGATCGCGCTGGCGATCTGCGGCCTCGCGGGCGTCATCGGCGGCGCGGCGGCCCAGCAGGCCGTGCAGCCCGAGAACGTGGTGACCGTGACCGGCACCAGCATCCGCGGCGTGGCCGCGGTGGGCTCGGACGTGACCACGATCCGCCGCGAAGACATCGCCGCCACCGGCGCGACCACCTCCACCGAGCTGCTGCGCTCCGTGCCGGAGATGAACAACTTCAGCGCGTCGGGCATCAACAACGGCCAGAACCAGGCCAACTTCGTCGACCAGCCGGCCATCCACGGCATCGGCGTGGGCAACGGCGGCGGCGGGCTGACGCTGGTGCTGCTCGATGGCCACCGCCTGCCGGGTGCCGGCATCAACCAGACCGCGCCCGACGCCGGCGCGATCCCCACCTCAATCCTGGAACGGGTCGAGGTCATGGCGGACGGCGGCTCGGCCATCTACGGGTCCGATGCGGTGGCCGGTGTCATCAACTTCGTGCCGCGCAAGAGCTTCGACGGTGCCGAGACAAAGGTCCGCTTCGGCAGCGCCGACGGCTACCGCACGAAGAACTTCAGCCACCTGGTCGGACACAAATGGGATGGCGGACATGCGCTGGCCGCCATCGAACGCTCGGAAAATACCGCGCTCGACGGCTTCGCCCGCCCGTTCGCGGTGGCCGACCAGCGGCGCTGGGGCGGCGCCGACGCGCGCTCGACCAGCTGCACGCCGGGCACGGCCACCGTGGGCGGCGTGAACTATCCCATCGTGGCCGGCGGCCCGCTGGGTCCGGGCGCGGCCACGCGTTGCGAAACCAACCGGGGCAACGACCTGTATCCCGCGCAGCACCGTGACCAGGCTTACTTCAGCGTGCGCCAGGACGTCGGCGAGTCGACCGAGCTGTATGCGAGCTTCCTGTACTCGGGGCGCCGCCTCGATTCGCGGGTTTCCGGCAGCGGTGTCACCAGTGGCGGGCTGTCGCTCACCGTGCCGGCCAGCAGCCCCTTCTATCTGCCGCTGGCCGGTGCCGAGGCGGGTGCGCCGCAGTCGGTGACGTACAACCCGGCCGCGGACTTCGGCGCGGCGTTCACGAACCGCATCACCACCAGCACGCGCAGCCTGGTGGCGGGCGCCAACGTGCAACTGCCGAACGACTGGAGCGCCAAGGTCGAGTTCAACTACGGGATCGAAAAGGATGACGTCAACAACCATGGCATCAACCAGGCCCTGGCGATCAGCGCCGCCGCCAACGGCACGTTCAATCCGACCGGCATCGGCGCGCAGACCAGCGCCGGCGTACTCTCGCAGATCGGCAATTTCGTCACCCGCTACAACGCGCGGCATACCCTGAAGGAAGCCCAGGTCAAGCTCGATGGCCCGCTGTTCCAGATGGGCGGCGGCAAGGCCCGCGCGGCGCTGGGTGCGGGCACGCGCCGCGAGGAAATGGAAGGCCTGACGTCGGCCGGTCCGGTCGGCGGCGACTTCACGGCCGCGCCGTACACGTCGATCGGGACCCGCGATGACGATTTCATCTTCGGCGAACTGTATTTCCCCGTGCTGGGCGAGGCGAACGGCATCCCAGGCGTCAGGAAGCTTGACCTGTCGGTCGCCGCGCGCCATGACCGCTACAGCGACGTGGGCAATACCACCAATCCCAAGGTGGGCGCCACCTGGACGGTTGCCGACGGCGCCAAGGTGCGATTCTCCGCCGGCCGCTCCTTCCACGCACCCAGCCTGGCCGATGCGCCAAGCGCGATCGACAGCCGCGCCATCCGTGCGGACTGCCTGCCCGGCCAGCACCTCGGCTGCAGCACCGCGGGGCCGTCCGACTACGCGGTGTGGCTGGCCGGCGGCAACAACCTGAAACCGGAGAAAGCCAACACCTACAGCATGGGCCTCGATCTCGGCCCCGAGCTGCTGGGCGGCTTCAAGGTGGGCCTGACCTATTTCCGGATCGACTACAAGGATGTGATCACCTTCCCCACCTTCGGGCCGCTGTTCAATCCGATCGGCGCCTATGACCGGTACCGCACGCTGCGTCCCGCCGGCGCCACCGACGCGCAATGGCGTTCAACCGTCGAGCCGCTGCTGGCCGGCCTGCGCCACGATGGCCTGATCTATCCGGACGTTGGCCTGCCGCTGGCGATCTACGACCTGCGCCGGCAGAACTTCGCCGACGAGACGATCCAGGGTATCGACTACAACGTCGAATACCGCCTTCGCAACAGTGCCGGCCAGTGGAACTTCGGGATCGCCGGTACGCGCATGCTCAAGTTCGACCAGAACGTGCCGGGCGTGGCGGAAACCATCGAGCTGCTGAACACGAACTACTCGGTGCGCGACAAGGTGCGGCTGCAGGCTGGCCTGGTACGCGGCGCCTTCAGTGCCGCCCTGTTCGCCAACCACGTCGGCAGCTACCGCAACACGGGCGTCACGCCGGTCCAGCGGGTGTCCAGCTTCAACACCGTGGATGGCCATTTCGCCTGGAACTTCAAGGATGGCGCCGTGCTGGGCAACACCACGCTGGCGATCGACGTGACCAACCTGTTCGACCGCAATCCGCCGGTGTTCTATACCGGCGGCTCGATCCTCGGCTTCGACGCCGCCGCCGCGAACCCGCTGGGCCGCGTGATCTCGGCCAGCCTGACCAAGCGCTGGTAAGCGCCCCTGCAATCAACAAGGAGAGCAATGAAACCAAGTCCGGAACAGATCGCCCAGGCCAACGCGGCCGAGGAAGCGCGGCGGATCAACCTGCCGGCCGGCGCCCCCGTCGAAGCATACCTGCGCACGGCGCAGGCCTTGATCCCCGCCCTGAACGAGCGCGCCATCCCGCCGGTGGCGCTGGTCGAGGCGGAGCCGCGGCCGGACCTGGCCTTGCGCCACGCCATGCGCCGGCTGGCCGATGGCGGTGAGCTGGCGCGGCGCGGCTGGGCCGAGGGAAGTGCGTTCATCGCCGATTTCGGCGAACACCTGACCGGCTACCTGTCGTTTCGCGCCGTGCCCGTGGGCAGCGTGGCCGACAGCCCGATCCGCCTGCGGCTGACGTTCGGCGAGGTGCCGACCGACGTGGCCGAGCCCCTGTATCCGTACTCGGGCTGGATCAGCGCGGCCTGGCTGCCGGAAGAAATCGTCACCGTCGACGACTTGCCGGCGCTGTTCCGGGTGCCGCGCCGGCACGCCTTCCGCTATGTCAAGGTCGAGGTGCTGGCCGCGTCGCGCCGCTTCGGCGTGCGCTTCGAGGCGATGACGGCGCATGCCGTCACGTCGGCCCGCACGGAGCCGTCGCCGCTGCCCGAGGCGTATCCGGACTGGATCCGCCAGGTCGACCTGGTTGCCCAGCGCACGCTGCGCGATTGCCTGCAGACGGCGTTCGAGGATGGCCCGCGCCGCGACCGGCGCCTGTGGGTCGGCGACCTGCGGCTGCAGGCGCTGGCCAGCTACGCGACCTTGCGCGCCGACGATGTCGTCAAGCGCTGCCTGTACCTGTTCGCCGGGCTGCCCCGTTCCGACGGCCTGGTGAACGGCTGCGTGTACGAGCGCCCCGAGCCCACCTACGGCGACACCACCACGCTCGACTACGCGGCGCTGTTCTGCGTGACCTTGCAGGAATACGTGGACGCCACCGGCGACCTGGCTTGCGGCCGCGAACTGTGGCCGGTGGCGCGGCGCCAGGTCGACTGCCTGCTGGCCCGGCTCGACGACACGCTGCTGTTCCACGACACGGGCGAAACCTGGTGCTTCATCGACTGGGCCTTCGGCCTGGACAAGAGTGCCGCGACCCATGGCGTGATCGTCTTCGCGTTGCGCCGCATGCTGGCCCTGGCGGAGCGGCTCGAGTGCGCGCAGGAGGTAGCCCACTACGGCCCGCTGGTCGACGGCATGGCCGCCGCCGCGCGGGCGCAGCTGTTCGACGCGGGCCGCGGCGTCTATACGAGCGGGCCGGAACAGCAGGTATCGTGCGCGGCCCAGGCCTGGCTGGTGCTGGCCGGCATACCCGAGTCGCGCGAGGAGGCGCAGGCGGCATTGCGCAACGCGCTGGCCGATCCGCATGCCGTGCGGCCGATCACACCGTACGCGTATCACTACATCGCCGAGGCGATGCTGGCGTGCGGCATGGAGGACGAGGCCCTCGGCCTCGTGCGCTCGTACTGGGGCGCGATGCTCGACGCCGGCGCCGACACCTTCTGGGAAGCGTTCGACCCGGCCGATCCGCTGGCGTCACCGTATGGCGACATCCATGCCAACAGCTACTGCCACGCGTGGAGCTGCTCGCCCGCCTGGCTGTTCCGGGCCCGCGGCCTGGGCCGGCCGGATGGCGTGGCGGATGCGGCATCGACGGGGGAGGGCGCATGAAAGTCGAAACCATTCCCGTGCCGCGCCTGCGCGACCTGCCCCGTCCGGCATGGCGCGTGGCGATCCTGGCCGGCATGGCGTCCTACCTGGATGCCGCCGCGATCATCACGAGCGGCGGCGCGCTGGTGCTGTACAAGGATCACTTCAGCCTGTCGCTGGGGCACATCGGCCAGCTGTCCGCCTTGCTGACGGCGCTGTTCGCCATCGGCGCACTGGTCGGCGGCCGGCTGGGCGACCGCTTCGGCCGGCGCCGCGTGTTCACCACCACGATGGTCGGGCTGGCGCTCGGCACGGGCATGCTGGCGCTGGCGCCGTCGCTGCCGGTGCTGGTCGCGGGCACGGTCATCGTCGGCTTCTGCATCGGCGCCGACCTGCCGGTCTCGATGGCGATGATCGCCGAGGAAGCGCCGCCCGGCTTCAAGGGCCGGCTGATCGCCTTCTCGCACGTGCTGTGGATGGCGGCGATCGGCACAACCTACGTGCTGCAGATCTTCGTCGGCGGGTTCGGCGAGCTGGGTGGCCGCATCATGTGGGCGCACGTACTGCTGGTGGCGCTGCTGGTGCTGGCACTGCGGGCCACCTTGCCTGAATCGGGCGAATGGACGCGGGCCCGCGCCGATGCGGATGCCGGAGCGGGCGGCGCGGCGCTCGATGCCGGGAGCATCCGCCAGCTGTTCGGCCGCCGCTACATCGGACCGTTCGTGGCGCTGGGGCTGTTCTACGGCGTGTTCAACCTGGCCGCCAACACGGGCGGGCAGTTCGGCACGCTGCTGTACACGGAGGTGGCCGGTACCTCCGTCTCCACGGCGGGCCTGGTGAATACGGCTCAGCTGGTGGTGTCGTTCGCCAGCGCGATCCTCTTCATGCGCACCGTCGACCTGCCGTCGCGGATGACCTGGTTCGTGCTGGGCGGCGTGCTGGCGGTGGCCGGGCAATTGATGCCGATCCTGTTCGGCGTGAACGTGTACTCGCTGGCGGCCTGGCAGATCCTGCAAGGCATCGGCGGCGCGTTCGCCGGCGAATCGATGTGGAAGGTATGGAGCCAGGAGCTGTTCCCGACCTTGCTGCGTTCGACGGCGCAGGGCGCCACCACCTTCTTCACCCGCATGCTGGCCGCCGTGGCGGCGCTGGGTACGCCGCTGCTGATCGAGAGCGGCCCCGCCACGCTGTTCCTCACGCTGACCGTGGCGGTCGGCTTCACCACCGCGCTGGGCTGGCTGTATATTCGCAGGCTGCCGAGCGCGGCCCTGCAGTGATTTTCATGACAACACAACGAGACGAGACGATGAGTAAAAAACTGTTGCGCCGTGGCGTAGCCCTCCACGTGGGCCTGGCATTCGCGGGGAGTGTGGCAATCGCGGCGCTGGCGCAGGCGGCCGGGCCGGCCGCACAACCGTGGCGGGATGCCACGCAGGCGCCGGAAGTACGCGCCGCCCAGTTGCTGAAGGCGATGAGCTTCGAACAGAAGGTGGCGCTGGTGAGCGGCGTCGACCCCGCCGAGTACGCGCCGCTGGCGCCGCTGGGCGTGCAGCCGCTGACCCGGGTCGACGCCTCGGCCGGCCTGCGCGGCGACAAGGGCGTGACGGCGTTCCCGGTGCCGCTGGCGCTGGGCGCCACGTTCGACGCGGCGCTGGCGCGCGAGTACGGCAAGGCGATCGCCGTGGAGGCGCGCGGCAAGGGCTGGAACGTGATCCTCGGCCCGACGGTCGACGTGGCGCGCGACGGCCTGTCCGGCCGCTTGACCGAATCGTTCGGCGAAGACCCGCTCGTCAATGCCGTGCTGGGCTCGGAAGTGGCGTCCGGCATGCAGGGCGAAGGCACCATCGCGATGGCCAAGCACTACACGGTGTACCACACGGAACGCGAGCGGCTGACGATGAACGTGGAGGTGGGGCAGCGCGCGCTGCGCGAGGTGTACGACCTGCCGTTCCACTACCTGGTGGAGAAGACCAGGATCGGTGCCCTGATGGGCTCCTACCCGAAAGTCAACGGCACCTATATGCTGGAAAACGCCGCGCTGCTGGGGGAAATCAAGCGGCACGGCTTCCAGGGCTACATGGCCACCGACTTCATGGGCGGCGCCGACGGCATCGCGCAATTCAACGCCGGCATCGATTCCTGGTCGCTGCAGCCGTTCCTGCGCAAGGCCGAAGGGTTCAGGGATGGCCGCATCCCGGCCAGCCGGCTCGACGACGCGGCGCGCCGCATGCTGTGGGCGCTGTTCTCGACGGGCACGTTCGACCGCCCCGTGACCGATACGCCGGCCGCCGTGGTGACGACGCCGGCGCACCAGGCGCTGGCGGTCAGAGTGGCCGAAAGCGGCACCGTGCTGCTGAAGAACGAGGGCGGCGTGCTGCCGCTGCGCCGTGGCGGCCGGATCGCCGTCATCGGCCCGGCCGGCAGGGAAGCGGTGACGGGCGTGATGTGGTCGACCTACGTCGATCCGGGCCAGTTCACGACGCCGCTCGAAGCGATCGCGGCGAAGGCGGGCAGCGGCGCGAAAGTGGCCCATGCCCAGGGTTCGCTGGGCGACGTGGTGCTGCCGTCGATGTCCGCCGATGGCGGCATCTTCGCGCCGCCCGTGGCATTGGTGGCGCCTAACGGCAAGCCGGGCTGGCAGGTGCGGTACTTCGGCAGCGAGGACTTCGGCGGCGGCGCCCTGGGCGAGGATACCGTCAAGGAAATCGACATCAAGGGCAAGCCGTCGATGGCGATGCCGGCGAAATGGTCGGCGAAATGGGTCACGGAATACACGCCCGACAAGGATGGGCCGGTGCGGCTGGCCGCGTCCGTCAGCGGCGCGGTGAAGGTGACGATCGACGGCAAGGCCGTCATCGACGGCGCCCGCTCCACGGCCGACGGCTTCCCCGGTTCCGGTCCGTACACCTATCCGCTGTATGGCGTGGTACGGATGGAGAAGGGCCGCAAGGTACGCATCGAGGTGGAGTACTCGTCGCGCGGCGCCTTCACGGGGCCGCGCATCCAGCTGGGATGGCAGGGATCTTCGATGATCCCGGACGCCGTGGCGCTGGCGAAGAAGTCCGAGGTCGCCGTGGTGTTCGTCAACCAGGTCACGGGCGAGGAAATGGACCGCGGCAACTACGCGCTGCCGGCCGACCAGGATGCGCTGGTGGAAGCGGTGGCCGCCGCCAACCCGAATACGATCGTGGTGCTGAACACGGGCGGCGCGGTGAAGATGCCGTGGCTGCCGCGGGTCAAAGGGGTGGTCCAGATGTGGTATCCGGGTGCCGCCACCGGTACGGCGATCGCCAACGTGCTGTTCGGCGACGCGGAACCGGGCGGCCGGCTGCCGGTGTCGTTCCTGGCCGATGAACGCCAGGGCCCGCGGCCGTATGCCGGCGGCGGCACGGTGCGCTACGACGAAGGCGTGTTCGTCGGCTACCGCTACCTGCACAGGCATGGCCAGAAGCCGCTGTTCCCGTTCGGCTACGGCCTGTCGTATTCGACTTTCAGTCTCGATGGCCTCGGTGTCCGGGCAGTGCGTGGCGGGCAGGGCGGGCAAAGCGGACCGGCGGACGTGGCGGCCACGGTGTCGGTGCGCGTGAAGAATACCGGTGCGCGCGCCGGATCGACCGTGGTGCAGGTGTACAGCGGCGCCTTGCCGGGGCCGGTGGAGACGCCGGCCGTGAAGCTGGTGGGCTTTGCCCGGGTCCAGTTGCCGGCCGGCGGCGAGCAGGTGGTGACGATTCCCGTCGAGCGGCGCCTGCTGTCGTACTGGGATGACAAGGCGAACAAGTGGATCGCACCGGCGGGCAAGGTGGCGCTGGGCGTCGGCTTCAACTCGGCCGAGATCGTGCAGCGGCAGGAGGTCGAGTTGTTCAGGTAAGAGGGACGCGGGGGCACCGGTTTCGTGCTCCTGTCAGAATCCCGTGAAGGTGTCGGTCTCCCAGGCCGTTTCCCCATTCGGATACACGGCCACGCCGGCGCCGCCCAGCGCGCTTGCCGCGCCGGTCGCGGAAATCTCGCCCTTGACGAAGGCGTCGATCAGCCGCACCGTTTCCAGCGGCCGCGCGACCGGGAAGCCATGGTCGAAGCCCTGGTCCGGATTGATCATCACGGCCGTCACGTTGGCGCCCGCCCGTTTCAGGTCGTACTTCGAGGTGGCCGTGTAGTTGTCGTAGATGACCTGGTCGCCGCGCCAGGTGGCGAAGCTGGTCGTGGCTTTCACCAGCATCGCACGCTTGCCGTTGAACAGCGCGGCCAGGCGGCCGTCGCCCGGGATGGTGACCACGCTGCCGTCGGCATTCGGTGCGGGCTTGACCACGGCGACGGGCGAGACATTGAACTTGTGCGAGTAGTACAGCGACTCCGGCATGTACTGGATGGTGAAGCCGTCCAGCAGCGATTTGCCGTAGTTCGGCGATGCGCGGAACGCAGGATCAGTGACCGCCGCCGGCGTAAACGCCTTGCTGATGTCGTATTTCAGGACATCGTTGTAGACCACCGCGTCCCAGGTGGCCTGCACGTTGGCATAGGTGCGCTGGTCGCCCTGCCACGAACGCTGCTGGAACTCCGTGCCGGCCAGGCCGGCTGCATCGTTCGCGACGGTGACCCAGTCGCCGTTCGCCCAGGCATGGCCGGCCGCATCGGTGCCGGCCTGGCCCGCGTTGAAGCCGACACGGACGCCGCGTGTGCCGATCCCCGCCAGGCTGACCACATTCGCGTACCGCCCGGGATTGGCAATCACCATTTCCAGCGCGGTGCCGAAACCCATCGAGTAGCCGACCAGCGTGACGCCGGACGTGGGGAAGTTGGCGATCTTGTTCATCACCTTGTCGAAATCGGCGGCGAAATCCTTCAGCGACGTGATCTTCCTGTTGTAGCTCGACTTGCCGCTGCCGCGGTAGTCGAAGGTGTAGACGGTATAGGCGTCATTGAGCGCATCGATGGAACGGAAGAAGCCCATCATGCCGTCGAACGTGGCGCCCGACGTGTTATTGCCGGGTACGAGGACGATGACCTTCGGGCCATGGCCGGCCTTGCGGACATAGATGCTTTCTTTCGGATCGCCGGCGGCCGCGCCGTCGATGATGATGGCGCCCTCGCCGATGGTGGCGATGGCGTCGGCATTGGCGCCCGGGGTGCCGGGCGCGCCAGGTTCCCCCTTGGCGCCCTGGTCGCCGTCGCCGCCACAGCCTGCGAGAACGGTCGTGAGGGCCAGCAAAAGCAGTGGGTTGACGCGCCTGGTCTGCAGCATGGTGTCCCTCGTTGGTTGAGTGGCTATCTGGATGCCGCTCCCGTCGCAGGATGGCGTCGAATTACGATAGCACGACGGGGAGAAAAAAAACGTGGCGAAATTGCACGACGCGCGGAAGCGCACCGGACTTGCCTGACCAGGTGCCGGGATCGTCCGCGGATGCGGCGGCCGGCCGTGCCAGGGATATTTCCGGCTCGCCGCGCATTGAACCGGCGAATTCGCATGGCATATACTGGACGGCAGCGGATACAACTACCTCGAGAAAACAAGATGCCATCCATTGAAATCCGGTACACCGATAAATTCCCGGAGCCGCATTTCTCATCGCTCCAGAAAGTCATTTTTGCCGATATCGAGCAGGTTTCAGCCGAATTGGGTTCTGTACTGGCTTCCGAGCGCACCGACGTGGATTTCCCGGCACGGGGCACTGTTTCCATCTGCAGGCTCGGCGCTTATGACGGCCAGGAACTGGTCGGGTGGACCTATGGCTGGATGGACCAGGACAACGCCTTTTATATGGCGAATAGCGGCGTCATGCCAGCCCATCGAAGGAGAGGCGTTTATACATTGCTGCTGCAAGCCGTCGAGCGCCATGCATCGGCGCAGGGCGCGTGGTGCATCCGCTCTCGCCATTCGGTGGTCAACAATCCGGTAATCATCGCGAAGCTGCGGGCGGGTTTTCGTATTTCCGGCCTGCTTCAGTCCGCGCAAATGGGAACACTGGTCGAACTGACGCAGCATTTGTCCGGACAACGCGAAGCGATGTTCCGGAAGCGGGTTTTGCCTTATGTCGTTCCCGATCGCTGATTCCTCCTGCTTCATAATGGACCGGAAGCGGCTATTCAACTTGGAAAGGGCAAGATGAAAAGCGTACAGGATTGGCTATTCAAGGGAAGGCATTTCAAGCTGCAGGCGTTGTCGTTTGCCATCGTAGCCTGTTGCCTGACCGTGTTTTTCTATGGACTGATAACGTATCCAGACGCGCCGTACAAACCTTGCGTCGATGGTCCGTACTGCGGTAAGACAGGCAAGCATCATTCGTACGAATCGTATCGGGACTGGAACCGTTGGGAAGGAGTGCTCATCGCGTGCTGGCCAATTGGCCTGTTGGCGGCGTTTGGGCTGAGCCGGTTGCGAAAACAGCCGCGTAGGATCCTGGAGCGATCGGCCGGAAGCGTGTACGATCCTGGATGAGTCTGCTTGCTATTGAAAGCCCTTATGTATCACTGCCATGTTTGCGGCGCACCTGTGGAAGAAGCACCATGGGGCGAGGATGGACGTACTCCACTGTTCGACCTTTGTCCTTGCTGTGGATGCGAGTTCGGCTACGAAGACTCGACGCAGGCCGGTGTCGAACGTTATCGGACCGCATGGCTGCAGGGCGGCGGAGTGTGGAAGAACTCGAAGGACAAGCCGGCCGGCCTTCACTTGGAGCAACAGCTGAAATGGGTTCCCGCGAAGCTGCCAATCGGTATCGCCAGGCGGATTGCCTAGCGTATGGGTTTGTCACGGGAAGCGCTCGATATACGATGACGATCCATGTGGCCGATAGCGACCGGGCAGTGATGAACGCCCGAAGCATTAATAAGGCGCCGCTCGGCTGAACCGCGAGCCTGGCTCATTCGCCCTTCGATTGATCACCGGTACAAGGATGTATGTTCGCTGACTGGAACGAGATTCGCGAGCTGTTGGCTCGGTCGCCCCATCCACTTGGGGAAATGCCGCTGCGGGGTATCGACACCACCGAAGCGGAAGCACTGCGGGTTATGCTCGGGCGGGAAATACCATCGGACCTGTCGCAGTGGCTTCATATCGCCAATGGGCTGTGCGCGGGGCCGGGCGGACTGTTCGGGTTCGGTATCAGCGAGGAGCATCTGGACATCGAATTCCTTTGGTCGCTATTCCCGGACTGGCGCGCACGGGGATGGATTCCGGTGGCAGGCGATGGGTGCGGAAACTATTATGTACTGGCGATCCAGGGCGAATGCGCCGAAAGCAGTCCTGTAATCTTCGTGGAAACGCCTGGCGCTGCGGATACCGGTGTCGATACCGGCGCCTATGTCGTCGCCTCCAGCCTGGCGCACTTCCTGCGCTTTTATCTGGAAGACGATATCGTGCGAACCGGCTGGCCGTTCGACGAGAAGTACGTACGTGACCGGGACCCCGCCATTGTAAACTTCAGCAGCCTGACGCTGCCCTGGGATGCCCCGGCGTAGCTGCCATGATCGTTGCGGCGAGCGCATCTGGTTTCAACTGGACGATCAGGGTCGGCGGGCGCAGGCTGCCGATTGTCTCGCAAGAGGAAGCTTGCCGGAGCGCGGGCTTTCAGTCCTGACTTCGTAATGCAATATTTGAGGAGTGGACCATGACCAAGTTCCTGATTTCCTTCCCCGCGAATGCAATGCAGGTTCCAGCCGAGGAGATGCCCGCCGTGAGCGAGGCGTCGCGTACGGTAATCCGGGAAGCGAAGGCGGCGGGAGTCTATGTTTTTGGCGGCGGAATCAATAGCGGGGTTGCATCCCTGATGGTGTCGGCCGATGGGAGCTGCGAAACCCGGACCTATCCGCAGACCAGCGAGTTCGATGGCGGATTCTGCGTACTCGAACTGCCCTCCAGGGATGAAGCGATTTCATGGGCGGCCCGGCTCGCCGCGGCCTGCCGTTGTGCGCAGGAGCTTCGCGAGTTCCATTACGACTCCGAGAGCTGATTGCAGCCGTTGCGAAATAAACCTTCGGCGGTACCGCCGGATCGTTTTCTGGAAAGCCCACAGCGAGGAGCGACGCTTCGTTTTTTCAAGCTGGATTTCTCTCTTGATGGCAATCGGTTGTCAAATAATAGTCAGCCACTGGAAACTGTACCGTCCATTCCTTATTGATAGTTATTCCGGGGCTTGGCTGTCGTACTGCCACCGTCCAGAATGCCGGCACCATCGATTAATAGTTAAAAATAAGTTAATCTGTCCATCCGTCCATTCTGATGAGGCAGCGATGAAAACTTTCAAGTCGGTAGTTTGGTCAGGAAGCCTGGCATTATTGTTCACGAGCCCTTTGCCTGCATTTTCCCAGGATATCTGCGCCGAAGAATGCCTGCCGAAGCGCTGGGTTTACTGGCATGGCTCGTTGCTGAAAAAGAACGACGCGAATGTGGTGGAGCCTATCGACATGGTCGCGTTCGAGAAGCTGCTGAAGCGGGCGAAAGATGCGGGCTATAACGGCGTGGCCATGGCGGGTGGCAGCTATGGGTCCTATGTGCAGTTACTGGATGGGTACTATCAAGGCAAGCTTACCGACGTGCTGGAGCAGGCGATGGAAATCAGCACCCGCGTCGGCATCGAACTGATCCCGGTCGGCGCCAACCCGGAACTGGTGTCCTTCAAGCGGCCGGACTTGCGCGAGGCGTTTCCGACGACGACCACCTATACGGTCCCACCCGGCGCCGACAAAGCCGTGGTGAGGACGGGCAGGGGCAACTTGATCCAGAACCCGGGTTTTGATATCGCGGGTAACACGGATTGGAAGTTTGACGGGCCGGCCGAGGGGCAGCATGGCGGTGGAGCACTTGAAACGATTTCCGGCGAACCGGTATTCAAGCTGACGGCCAAGCTGAATCCGCCGCCGGTTCCCGGACCCGGAAAACACAATATGACCCGGCTTTTCCAGCGCGTTGCACTGGACCCGAATACAGCGTACCGGCTGACGTTCAATGTGAGGTCGGACGTCTTCGATGATCCGGGCTTGTTGAAGCTGCAGATCCTGACGGAAAGCCAGGACACCTTGCCAGTCTATGCACGCGGCGGACTGGGCCATGGAACAAATGACCAGGGAGAGTTCCTGCAGTACAGTAACACCGAGCTGTTCAAACCTGATGCCGCATGGCGGACCTTCAATATCCAGTTCAACTCCGGCAACGCCGTAAAAGATGGCAAGGTACCCGTCAATATCTACTTCGGTACGTGGGATCTGGCGAAATCGGAAAGTTCGGTTTATATCGACAACGTATCCCTGCGTGAAATCGGCGTGTCGCATGACGTGGTACGGGGCGACAAGAACGACCTGGTGGTGACCAACGAAGCTGGAACGGTGACATTCACAACGGACGATTACAAGCTCGGCGACCATGCCGGCGGGGATTATGCAGGAAAAGCGCTGGAATTGAAGTCGGCGGGGATCAAGTCGCAGAAGACGCTCAAGGTCAAATGGCGGCAGTCAGGCGAACATATTTTCGGTGGCGGGGTGCCGGGAATCGCCTGTCCGAACGGCGATTTTTTCGATATCCAGAACGCACAGTGGCGAAAAATCGATGAGCTGTTCAGTCTTCAATCGAACAAGTATTACAAGCCGAGATACTTCCTCTATTATGACGAAATCCGCATCATGAACTGGGAGCGCCAGATTGCCGCCTGTCCGACTGTTTCGGCGGCGGATTACCTGCACCACATGGTGCGCGGCGTACAGAACGAGGTTGCGACCGGCGAGTACGTGGAAACCCTGGTGTGGAACGACATGTTCGATCCCTACATGAACGCCATTCCGGCGTACTACAAGGTCAACGGTGCACTGTTCGATGTCGCTTGCACCAGCTCGAGCACGGACCAGCGTTGCAAGCGTTACAACGCGCAGCGCCCATACCCGCTTTACCCCTCCACCATCATCGTCAACTGGACGGCGAAGAACGCGACGACGGATACAACCGAGGTGATCGTCACCCAGAAGCGCCGCGATTCGCTTGCCTATTTCCGGGACTTCCGCCAGGTGATCGCGCTCTACTACAATGACGACGCCAACCTGACGTCATGGCTCGAGGCCTTGAATACCAGCACCGTGCCGTTGGCGATCGAAGGGGTGATGTACACGACCTTCAAGCAGGACCATGGAGCCATCGAAGAAGTGGCGCAACGCATCAAGTGCAGTCCCGCACTGGGCAAACGCTGGCCGACAGCCTCCCGGGGCATTTGCAAGTCTGTGAACTAGCAGGGAGGCCGCCGTGCCGGATACGGCGCAACGGAGGCGCACCAGGTCCCGGCCCAACGGGGCCTGGTAATGACTATTCAAGAAGAGGGCGGACATGGCACAAGCCAGCCCGGACTGGGTCCGGTGCACCCAGCCGGTCGACGGCGTCGAGCGGCTCGAAGCATGGTTCGGCGGCAAGGCTTACGCGATGCACCGCCACGATACCTATGCGATTGGCGCTACGCTCGCCGGCGTGCAAAACTTCCGTTACCGGCGCAGCCTGCGCAACGGGCTGCCCGGCAACGTGATGGTCCTGCATCCGGACGAGCCGCACGATGGGCAGGCCGGCACCGAACAGGGATTCGGCTACCGCATGGTGTATGTCGAACCAGCGCTCGTGCAGCAGGCGCTGGGCGGGCGCCCGCTGCCGTTCCTGGAAAGCGGGATTTCCGCCGATCCGCGGCTCGTCGCCGCAACGCAGGCGCTGTTGCGGCAGGCCGGCCATGCCATCGATCCGCTGGAACAGCACGGCGCGATCGCGGAAGTGGCACGGGCGCTGGCGGCGGTGGCCGGCATGCCGATGCGGGCCAGGAAGGGCGATTTCGCCGCGGCGTGCCGGGCCCGCGACTACCTGCGTGCCAGCATTGACCGGCACGTGGGGCTGGCCGATCTGGAAGCGGCGGCCGGCCGCGATCGCTGGAGCCTGTCGCACGATTTCCGCATGTTTTTCGGTACCAGTCCCTATCGCTACCTGACGATGCGGCGGCTCGACGCGGCCCGCGGCATGCTCCTCGGCGGCTTTCCGCTGGCCCATGCGGCGATCGCCACCGGTTTCGCCGACCAGAGCCACCTGACGCGCCACTTCCTGAAGGCCTATGGCCAGACGCCCGGGCGCTGGCTGCGCTACATGCGCGAGGCGGGCATGCACGGCCTGCACACGAACGTTCAATACGGGCCAGGTTGGCAGGCGTAATCTTCTTCCGTTCACTACTCAGGGAGATAACGATGTCCATTGAAGCACACGGCAGGGAAGCGGCGGCGGTTCGCGGCCAGGGGAAGACCATCGACCTGGCCGCCAAGATCGCGCTCATCGACGGCTACTGGCAACCGCGCGTGGTCGCCGAGATGAACGACTACCAGTTCAAGGTCGTCAGGCTGGCGGGCGATTTCGACTGGCATCGCCACGCCGGCACCGATGAAACCTTCATCGTGCTGGACGGCGAGCTGAGGATCGAGCTGCGCGGGGCGGATGCGCCGCCCGGGCCGATCGTTCTGCGCGCCGGCCAGATGGCGGTGGTGCCGAAAGGCGTCGAACACAAGCCCTGCGCCATCGGCGAGGTGCAACTGCTGCTGATCGAGCCGCGCGGTGTCGTGAATACCGGCGATGGCGGGGAGAGTGCTCGGACCGTCGCCAACGACCAGTGGATCTGACCGGCGACGCAAAGCGAAAAACGGTGACAGGCACCATTTTCCGGGAAACGTTGCAGCAAAAACGGTGACAGGCACCATTTTTCCGGAAACATTTCAGAATAAATGGTGACTGTCACCGTTTTTCCGGTGGTGCCCGGCGGTCACCCTAGCGCTTCGACAGGATGAGCAGGGCGCGCTCAGCGCCAACCCCGGCCGATAGGCCAACCGCCGACGCCCTGTTGGCGCCGTAAATTTGCAACTAACCGAAGGGGACGAGCGCCGACGCGACCTCAGCTGATGCGGTGGCTCAGCCGCCCGGCCATCAGTCCGAAGCCACCGGCAACCGGCGAAGCACGCCAACCCGTTCAGGCATCGGGACGGGCACAAGGCCGCAACGGTGGTCAGAGATCGATTTCCAGCACCAGCGTCCTGGCCCGCGACACGCAAGGCAGGAAGCACCCGGCCCGCTCGGCCGTGGTGAGGTAGCTGTCGCGATGGTCGGCTTCGCCGCCGCGCACCCGGGTCAGGCAGGTGCCGCACACGCCCACTTCGCACGACGATTCGATGTCCACGCCCGCGTCCTGCAGGCAGGCGAGGGCGCTGCGGTCGGCTGGCACGGCGACCTCGCGGCCGCTTTGCAGCAGGCGCAGGACGAACGGCCGGTCGCCTGCCGCAGGCGCCGGAGCGCCGAACGATTCGGTGTGCACCGCATCCGCCCCGAACCGCGCCACGGCCCGCGTGGTGACGGCATCCATGAACGCGGCCGGTCCGCAGGCATAGACGTGCGTGCCATCCGGTGCGGCGGCCAGCAGCGCGTCGATGCGCTCGCCGGTTTCCTCGGGCCCCAGCGCACAATGCACGCTGCTGAACGGCCGAAGCTCCGGGCCTTCCAGCTCATCCGCGAACGGCACCAGTCCGGCCGCGCGGGCGAAGACAGCGAGCCGGAAGGGAACCGCACGCCGTGCCAGTGCATGCGCCATCGACAGCACCGGCGTGATGCCGATGCCGCCGGCGAACAGCAGGTGCGACGGCGCCTCGTCGACCAGCGCGAACGCATTGCGCGGCGTGCCAATCTCGATTTGCGCGCCCTCGGCCGCCACGTCGTGCAGCCATGACGAACCGCCGCGCGATTCCGGCTCGCGCTTGACGGCGATCCGGTAGCGCTCCGGCGAGGGCACGGCGCAGCACAGAGAGTATTGCCGCGTGATCCCGCCTGGCAGCGTCACGTCCAGGTGCGCGCCCGGTTCGTAGGATGGCAGGGCGCCGCCATCCGCCGCGGCCAGTTCGAGAATCCTCACCTCTGGTGTGGCATGCACGATGCTGCGGATGACGGCCTTCATCGGGTGGCGCCCTCGTTCAGCAGGGCGATCACGCGGCGCGCGCGGTTGGCGCCCGCATCCACGTGGATATCGACCATCGGCGGCTGCGCGAAGCGCTGCATGTTGCGCCACTGCGCCTCGATGATCTCGCGGTCTTCCTCGAACGTGTCGGCGGTCTGCTGGTGCACGGTGTCCAGGTTGTCCGGCTGGTCCGGGTGGCTGGACGCGGCCATCGTCCAGAAGTAATGCGAGGTCGTCGCCGTTTCCGGCGTGATGCCGTGGAAGCCGCGCATGTGGAAGCCGCCGCGCTCCGGATTGTCGATCGGTTCGGCGCCGGCATCGACCGCGCCGGTGAAGATCTGCAGGTGGCTGACATGGAAATCGATCTCCTGCCAGCGGTCGATCAGCCCCTTGAATGGCCAGGCCGCCGTGTAGGTGGCGGGCGGCTGGGAAGCCTTCATGTGGCGCACCACGCGCACATGCTCGCCGTCGGCGCCCACGTTGGTCGGCGCTTCCATGTGTACCCGCGCGTTGCCGCCGATGGTTTTCGTGTGCACGTAGCCCACGTGGCTCAGGTCCAGCAGGTTGTCGTGGATCAGCTGGTACGGTGCCCGGTAGTGGAACGCGCCGCCCTTGAAGCGGTAGCGGGGATCGGCATGCGCGGGCACGCGGGGCGGTTCGCAGTCCGGCTGGCCTCCTGGCTGGCTGGCCATCCAGATCCACACCACCTGGTCGACCACCGCGACCGGATACGGCGCCACGCGCGCCTTCGCCGGGATCTTGCCCTGGCCGGGCACGTCGATGCATTGGCCGTCCGCGGCGAACAGCAGGCCATGGTAGCCACAGCGCAGCGCGCCATCCTCGACGCGTCCGCAGGACAGTGGCAGCGCGCGGTGGCAGCAGCGGTCTTCCAGCGCGGCCACCTTCCCGGCGGCGTCGCGGAACAGCACGACCGGGCGGTCGAGGAAGGTGCGACCCAGCGGGGCGTCGCCGACTTCCCAGTCGAAGCCGGCAACATACCAGCGGTCCAGTGGAAAATTGTGAGAATGCGTCATGGTGGTCTCCTTTAGTTCTTGACGGGGTCCTTGACCGCGTCGTAGCGGTCGATTTCGCTGGCGACGAAGGCGTCGCCCCGGCGCTCGATGCGGCGGATGTAGATCGTCTGCACGATGTCGTTGGTGGCGGCGTCGATGGTCACCGTGCCGCGCGGGCTGGGCGCGCTGTAGCCTTTCAGCGCTTTCATGAAGCCCGGCCCGTCCGTCTTGCCGCCGGTTTTGGCCAGCGTGGCGGCGATCAGCGCCATGCCGTCATAGGCCGAAGCGGCCAGGAAATTCGGCTCGAACTTGCCGTTCACGGTCTTCGCGAACGCGGCGCGGAAGCGTTCGTTATCCGCACCCGGGCGCGAATAGGCGTAGAAGCCCGCCGTGTAGATGCCCTGCAGGCCATCGCCGGCCTGGGTCAGCACGTCCTGGTCGGCCCAGCCTTCTCCGCCGAGGAAGCGGATGTTCGCCTTGTGGAGCCCCTTGTCGTGCCATGCCTTCATGAACGACACCATCGGCTGGCCGTTCGGCAGGAACACGTGCACGGCATCCGGCTTTGCGTCCTTGATGCGCTGCACGTAGGCGCTGTAGTCGACGGTGGCCAGCGGTGCGCGCACCGCGCCGACGATCGTGCCGCCGGCCGCCTTGAATGTCCTGTCGAACCACTCCTCGCCATCGAGCCCCGGCGCGTAGTCGGCGACGATCGAGTACACCTTGCGCGAACCGGTCTTGTGCGCCCACTGTGCCAGCGGCACGACCGACTGGGCGATGGTATAGGAGGTGCGGGTGACATACGGCGACCGTTTGGTGATGCCGGAAGCGGCGGCGTTCATCACCACCAGCGGGCGCTTCGCCCGGTCGGCCACGCTGGCCGCGGCCATGGCGTTCGGCGTGAAGATGAAGCCGGCCAGGATATCGGCCTTGTCGCGGCTGACCAGCTCCGTCGCCAGGCGCTTGGCCACGTCGGCCTGTGGCCCGGTGTCGTCGCGGTACAGGACTTCGATCTTGCGCCCGCCGGCGGTGGCGCCATTCAGGCGCAGCCACGTGTCGATGCCCGCTTTCATCTGCGCGCCGCTGTGCGCGGCGGGACCGGAGAGGGAAGTGATGACGCCGATCCGCACCGGCTCAGCCGCATGCAGAGCGGAGGAAAAGGCAAAAGATGAGGACAGGGCCAGCAGCGCGCTGCCGGCAATCAGGTTGCGCAAGATCGTCTCCTTGTGTGGTCGCGGGCCTGGACCGGCCCGTCATGAAACGATCATCACGCAATTTGGACTATCTGAAAATGGAATTTATTGCATAATCTGAATTCGAAAAAGTAATAGAGGCCTGAATAGAGGCGCGTAACAGAGGGATGTAACCGAGGTGGAGAGATGGCCGTGAAACCGTTCGACATGAACCTGCTGCCGATCGCGCTGGCGATATTCGAGGAAAAGAGCGTGAGCGGCGCGGCGCGGCGCCTGGGCATGAGCCAGCCGGCGGTCAGCGTGGCGCTGAACAAGCTGCGCACGGCGCTGGGCGACCCGCTGTTCGTGCGCGCCACGCAGGGCATGCAGGCGACGCCGCGCGCGCTGGACCTGATCGCGCCCACCCGCGACATCCTGCAGCGCCTGGAAACGGACGTGCTGGCGCGCCGCGATTTCCAGCCCGCCACCACGCGCAAGCGCTTCACGCTGGCGCTGTCGGACATCGGCGAAATGACCTTCCTGCCCAAGCTGCTGGACCGCCTGCAGCGCGAGGCGCCGGATGCCACCATCAGTTCCGTCAGCATGCCGCCCGAAGACCTGGCGCGTGCGCTCGAGAGCGGCGACGTGGACCTGGCGGTCGGCTACTTCCCCGACCTGCACCAGCGCAACCTGTTCCAGCAGCGGCTGTTCTCGCACGACTTCATCTGCCTGCTGCGGCAGGGCCACCCCTACCGCGCGCGCCAGCTCACGCTCGATGCGTTTCTAGGAATGGGGCATGCCGTGATCAAGGCGGAAGGGCGCAGCCAGGAAGTGTTCGAACAATTCCTGGCGCGGCAAAAGATCGAGAGGAGGGTGGTGCTGTCGACGCCGCACTTCATGTCGATCCCGTTCCTGATCGCGTCGAGCGACCTGGTGGTGACGGTGCCGCGCGCGGTAGGCGAGTCGTTCGCGAAGCTGGCGGACATCCGGCTGCTGGAGCCGCCGCTGGAGATACCGCCATTCGACCTGAAGCAGCACTGGCACCGCAAATACCACAAGGACGGTGCCAGCATGTGGCTGCGCGCGCTGCTGGCCGAGCTGTTCGGCGCCTGAGGCGTGCCAGCCGCGCAATGGGTGACGCTTGCTGCAGGGTGACGCTTACTGCAGGGTGACGCTTACTGCAGCGTGAGGATGACCTTGACGGTATCGTCCACGGCCGACTTGTCGATGTAGCCGATGGCTTTCGGATCGTCCGCCACGGCTTTCTTCACCTCGGCGTTCGACTTGAATTCCTTCGGCGCCTGGGCCTTGCCGGTGAAGACCAGCTTCGACCAGATGGCCTTTACCTGGGCGGCATCCTTGTCCGTCACCTTCTTGTAGAACTCGTTGCGGATGGCCGAGCCGTCGGCCTGGTCGACCGGCGTGAACATCGTCGATTTACCGAGGAAGAACTGGGCCGCCTGCTCGGAGAACATGCGCGTGGCCGGGTTCTTGGCGCTGACGATCACCACGGTTTCCGCACGGACCGGGAGCACCGCGCCGGCGGCGAACATCGCGGCAACCAGGATATAAACAGTCTTTTTCATCATGGTTCCTTAGAAAACGAAGTCGACACCGGCGGCGAGCACGGTGACTTTCTTGCCCACGCCTGCCGGGGTCACGTCCGACAGCAGGGCGTTCTTCACGCCCGGCTTGATGCGGTCGACCTGCACCTTCAACGCGGCCGACTTGGCGAAGTCCCAGCGCACGCCGAGCGTGTCCGATTTCTGGCCGGTCGGCGCCAGGATGGAAGACATCGCGCCATACAGCGGCGGAATGCCTGCCAGGCCGGCGGGAATGCTGACCGAGGGCTTCGACTTGAAGCTGCCGTGCGAGTAGTACGGCAGCACCGTGCCGAAGCGGTAGCCGGCCATCAGGTACCAGGCGTCCGCATCGGCCAGGAACATCTTGTCCACGCCGCGGCGAATGCCGTATTCCGATTGCACCACGATGTTGTTCCAGTCGGCCATCAGGCCGACGGACGTGAACGAGATCACTTTCTCCTCGCGCATGCTGAAGTCGTTTGCGAACTGCTCGAAGCCGGCGTGGGCCACGGCGTCCGACAGCTTGTTCAAGTCCTTGGCGTCGATCGTCAGCTTGCCGCGCACGTGGGCGACGCGCAGCTGCACCGGGCCGCGTTCAGCGGTGAACGCGATCGCCGCGTGCGGCGACTGGAAGCGTTCCACCGACTTGTCCTGGGCCGTGTAGGCCTTGCCCCGCACCACGCCGCCCACCGCCTGCACGGTGAAGGTGGTCTCGCCGACGCTGTGCTGCCAGCTGATGTCGGCACCGTCGATGTTTTCCAGGAAGTTCGAGCCATACAGCTCGGTCGGCGGGCGCATCATCGTGTTCGCATAACCCACGTTCTGGTAGTCCGAGATCAGGAACGTCGGCATCACCACGCGGCCGACGCGCACGGCGATATCGTCGTTGACCTGGTACTTGACGAAGGCCCATGCCAGCTCGGTCGTGAAGCTGTCGCCGGTCGACTTGCGCGACAGGATCTGCGTGGTGGCCGACAGCTTGTCGGAGAACTTGTACGTGGCTTGCAGGCCGAGGTTGGAGTCGAGGCCGATGGTGGTGGTGCCGGCGGTGCCTTCGCGCTGGTTCGAGCGCGTGTAGCGGGCATCTTCCGTATTGCTCCTCGCGGCGGCCAGCGTGCCGAAGCCCGTGATGCTGAGGTTTTCGCTTCCGAGGTCGGCCGATTGCGCAACGCCGAGGGTGCCGAGCAGCGCGGCGGCTAACAGTGTGAGTTTCATTCGTTGATCCAGTGTTGTTCGTCTTGCCGCGAAGTCGGTGGCGGCGGCCGTGTCGGATGGAACAATAGTGGAATTGCCGTGTGGCATCAAATTGTTTTCGCGATCGGGTAGCCATTTAACAAGTTACTGTCGCCTTTTTCGCACAGCAGGGCTCGCTTCAGGTCTGGATCGCGCCAGGGATCGATCCAGGTATCGATCCGGCGGATGGCTGGCATGGAAATAATCCATTTTTCGGCACCGCGCCGTTTCCTTATATTGCTGACAGCCGTCCTGTCCGCGCCGCCACCGGCCGCGCCGACGAGGGCGCGCCGCCACCATCATCAATACAAGGAATCAGCATGTTCAAGTACTTCCCGACCAACTATGTGTGGAACCTGTCGGTCGACCTGGCCATCGAAATGGGCGCCAGGATCGGCGAGATCGAGGAAATGTGCGCACCGCTTCAGGAAGCGGCGCGCCAGCCCGATGCCGACGGCACGCGCGCCTTCCGCGCCACCTGGTCGACCA
The DNA here is from genome assembly GCF_004322755.1 of Pseudoduganella albidiflava. NCBI lineage: Bacteria > Pseudomonadati > Pseudomonadota > Betaproteobacteria > Burkholderiales > Oxalobacteraceae > Pseudoduganella > Pseudoduganella albidiflava. Next base: position 3,617,268 of record NZ_CP036401.1, on the reverse strand, counting down.
TGGCCGACAAGCTGTGCGGCCTGGCCGAGGAAGACGAGCGGCGCGGCCGCCTGATCTCGGCCGGCGACAAATACGGCCGCGCCGCCACCTACTACCTGACGGCGGAACGCCTGCAGGCGCACGGTGCGCCGGGCCGCGCCGAGTTGTACGGCCGCTTCCTCGACGTGTTCGCCCGCGGCATCCGCCTGGCCGGCGAGAACTGCGAGCGGGTGGAAATCCCCTACGGCGACGGCCACATCGCCGGCTTGTACGTGCGCGCCGAAAACACGCAAGGGCCCGCGCCGATCCTGGTGCAGGTCAACGGCCTCGATTCCACCAAGGAGATGAAGTACCGCGTCGGCCTGCCGCGCTGGCTGGCGCAGCGCGGCGTGTCGTCGCTGGTGATCGACCAGCCGGGCACCGGCGAAGCGCTGCGGCTGCACGGCATGACGGCGGTCTTCGACAGCGAACGCTGGGCCTCGAAAGTGGTCGACTGGCTGGAGACACGCGACGACGTCGATCCGAAGCGCATCGGCCTGGAAGGCGTCTCGCTGGGCGGCTACTACTGTCCGCGCGCGGTAGCCTTCGAGCCGCGCTTCGCCTGCGGCGTGGTGTGGGGCGCCAACCACGACTGGCGCGACGTGCAGAAGCGCCGCCTGGCGAAAGAGGGCAGCTTCCCGGTGCCGCACTACTGGGAACACGTGCGCTGGGTATGGGGCGCCAGGGACATGGACGACTTCATGCGCATCGCCGAAAACGTGCACCTCGACGGCGTGCTGGACCGGATCACCGTGCCCTTCCTCGTCACGCATGGCGAAAAGGATTCGCAGATCCCGCTGCACTGGGCCCAGCGTACTTACGACCAGCTGATCAACAGCCCGGGGCGCGAACTGAAGATCTTCACGGACCGCGAAGGCGGCGTGCAGCACTCCAGCTTCGACAACTCCGCCAATGCCGGCGCGTACATCGCGGACTGGGTGGCCGAGACGCTGGGCGGGCGGACCACCGTTTAAGCGAACCACGGCAGTTTGCGTCACTGGTGTCGGACACCGCAGGTGTCGGACACCGGTTTTCGCCGAGCCAGCAACCGGTGTCCGACACCAGACGGAAAAACCGGTGTCCGACACCAGGCAACGCCGGCGTTTGCGCCACAGGTGTCCGACACCAGGCACCAGCATTACCAGACATCACACACCAGACTCTCCAGGAGACATCATGAACATCATCGGACCCGACGCGCTGGTCTTCGGCGTGGACGACCTCGCCGCCTGCGCGCAATACCTGACCGACTACGGCCTGGCCCCGGCTGGCAACGGCCGCTTCGAGGCGCTCGACGGCACCGCCATCGTGCTGGCGCACAAGGACGACGCCGGCCTGCCGGCGCCGATGGGCACGGCCAGCATGCTGCGCAAGACCATCTACGGCGTGGCCGACCAGGCGGCGCTGGGCGCCATCGCCGAGGAACTGGGCCGCGACCGCGAAGTGAAGCGCCTGCCCGACGGCAGCATCGAGGCGCTGGACGACATGGGCTTCGTGCTCGGCTTCCAGGTGACCGTGCGCCGCGCGCTGGACATGCCGGCCGAAACCATCAACGCGCCCGGCGCGGCGCCGCAGCGCAAGCCGAACGTCGTCGCCGTCGATGAGAACGCGCCGGCGCTGCCGCGCACGCTGTCGCACGTGGTGTATTTCGTGCCGGACGTGCCGCGCGCGGAAAAATTCTATGTCGAGCGGCTCGGCTTCGCATGTACCGACCGCCTGGTGGGCGCCGGGCCGTTCCTGCGCCCGGCCGGCACGCTCGACCACCACACGCTGTTCCTGATCCAGACGCCGCCGTTCATGAAGGGCATCGAGCACTTCACCTTCCACATGGGCGGCCCCACCGAAGTGATGCAGGCCGGATCGCGCTTCGTCAACAAGGGATACCAGTCATTCTGGGGCCCGGGCCGCCACAAGATGGGCTCGAACTGGTTCTGGTACTTCAATTCCCCGCTGGGCTGCCATGTCGAGTACGACGCCGACATGGACCTCCACGATGAACAGTGGACCGCGCGCGAAGCACCGGCCGGTGCCGACGCATCGCAGCTGTTCCTGTTCGAGAAGCGCGACAACTGGGCACCGGGCGGTCCGCCGCCTGGCGCGGCGGGGGCCGCGGAACGGCACTGATGGACAGCGTGTACCTGTGCCGCCTGGACGACATCCCGGACGGCACGTCGCGCGGTTTCGATCCGTGGCGCGAGGGGCGCGACACGGTCTTCGTGGTGCGGCAGGGCGCCGTGCTCCACGCCTGGCGCAACGCCTGCCCGCACTACGGAACCCGGGATCGCGAAGTCCCGCTGGCCTGGCGCAAGGATGCCTACCTGGATGCCGACCGCTCCAGCATCGTCTGCGCCGCGCATGGCGCCCGGTTCGACATCGCCACCGGCATCTGCACGCTGGGACCCTGCCTGGGGCAGGGCCTGCAGCGCGTCGAAGTCGAACTGGCGCCCGATAACAATATTTACATACCGCCGCAGGGCGGAAGGAGACCAATATGACGCACCCTGTCCAACGCGTGCTGATCGTCGGCGGCGGCTTTTCCGGCATGTCCGCCGCCATCGAACTGAGAAAGCGCGGCATCGCCGTCGACCTGGTCGAGATCGATGCCGGCTGGCGCTCGTACGGCGCCGGCATCAGCCTGGGCGGCGCCACGCTGCGCGCATTCCGCACGCTGGGCGTACTGGACGAATTCGTGCGCCGCGGTTCCGCGCACGACAACGTCGACCTGCACACCTCCGGCGGCCACCACATCGCCACGCTGCCCACGCCCCGGCTGGCCGGGCCGGACGTACCGGGCGGCGGCGCCATCATGCGCCCCGTGCTGGCGGAAATCCTGGCCGAGGCCACCCGCGCATCCGGCACCAACGTACGTCTCGGCTGCACGTTCGCGTCATTCACGCAGGATGCCGGCGGCGTCGACGTGACCTTCACCGATGGGGCCTCCGGCCGGTACGACCTGGTGATCGGCGCGGACGGGCTGTATTCGGCGATGCGCGACGCGCTGTTCCCCGGCGCCGCCGGCCCGAAGTACACCGGGCAGGGCGTCTGGCGCGCGGTGCTGCCGCGGCCGGCGTACATCGACCACGCGATGATGTGGCTGGGCCCGAAGATCAAGGCCGGCGTCGCGCCCGTATCCGACACGGAGATGTACCTGTACGTGACGGAAGACCGCGCCGAGCGCACCTATGTCGATCCGGCGCAGTTCCTGCCGCTGCTGCGCGACCTGCTGGCGCCGTTCGACGTGCCGGCGCTGCAGGCCATCCGCGCCCGCCTGGCCGAGGATTCGCAGGTGATCTACCGGCCGCTGGAAGGCCTGCTGCTGCCGCGCCCATGGCACCGCGGCCGCGTCGTCCTGATCGGCGATACGGTGCACGCCACCACGCCGCACATGGCATCCGGCGCCTGCATCGGCATCGAGGATGCGATCGTGCTGGCCGAGGAACTGGAACGCCACGCCGACATCGATACGGCGCTGGGTGCCTTCGAGGAACGGCGCTGGGAACGCTGCCGCATGGTGGTCGAGAATTCCGGGCGGCTCGGCGAGATCGAGATCACCGGCGGCGACAAGGCCGAACACGGCCGCATCATGCGCGAGACGCTGGTCGCGCTGGCCCAGGCGATCTGAGAGGGCGCATGGAAACCCTGAAACCCGTTCGCCGCATCGTCACCGGCCACGACGCCGCCGGCAAGGCCATCGTGGCCGAGGCCGGACCGCTGCCGACCGTGGTGCCGATCGAGAAGATCCCGGGCACCGTGTTCCATGAAATCTGGTCCACGGCCGCCACGCCGGCCCCGGTCGGGAACGGCGCCGATCCGACCCTCGGCCCGCTCGTTTTGCCGCCGCCGCGCCACGGCTCGCGCATCCGCATCGTCGACATTCCGCCCGATACCGACGAGTTTCTAACGCAGGGCGCGGCCCGGATGAAGGCTGCGTTCACCCAGATCGGCGATGCCGCCGCCTCGACGGTCAGGGCGGAATCGCCGCACCCGCTGATGCACCGCACCGAGTCGGTCGACTACGGCATCGTGCTCGAGGGCGCGATGACGCTCGTGCTGGACGACAGCGAAGTGCCGCTCGCGCGAGGCGACATCGTCATCCAGCGCGGCACCAACCACGCCTGGGCCAACCGCTCGGGCGCCATGTGCCGGATGCTGTTCGTGCTGCTCGACGGCGAATACGAACCCGGCCTGCGTACCGCGCTGGCCAACCGCAAGGAGAATGCATGAAATTCGCAACGTTGAAATCGGACCGGCCGGATGGCCGCCTGGTGGTGGTCTCGCGCGACCTGTCGCGCGCCGTGGATGCCGGCCACCTTGCCGCAACACTGCTCGACGCGGTCGAGCGCTGGGATGACGTACAGGCTGGCCTGCTTGCACTCTACGACGGCCTGAATGCCGGCGCGGCAGAGAACAGTTTCGCTTTCGATCCGGCGGCCTGCGCGGCGCCGCTGCCGCGTACCTGGCAGTGGGCAGACGCCTCGGCGTTCCTGAACCATGGCCGGCTGATGGAACGGGCCTTCAACACGGAGCCCATTCCCGATTTCGAGACGATCCCGGTGATGTACCAGGGCGCTTCCGACGATTTCCTCGGCCCACGCGACGATGTGCCGTTGCCCGACGAAAGCCTGGGCATCGATTTCGAAGGCGAATTCGGCGTCATCACGGGCACCGTGCCGATGGGCGCGACCGCTGCCGCGGCCCAGGAACGGGTGCGGCTGCTGGTGCAGGTCAACGACTGGAGCCTGCGCAAGCTGGGACCGCGCGAGATGAAGACGGGCTTTGGCTTCTTCCAGTGCAAGCCGTCGACCAGCTTCGCGCCGGTCACCATCACGCCGGACGAGTTGGGCGAGGCGTGGCATGACGGCCGCGTGAAGCTGGACCTGCACGTGCAGTGGAATGGCGCGTGGTTCGGCAATCCGAACGGCGGCGAGATGAACTACAGCTTCGGCCAGCTGATCGCCCATGCGGCGCGCACGCGGCGGCTGTCGGCCGGCACCGTGATCGGTTCCGGCACCGTGTCGAACGAGAACCGCGCCGCCGGTTCGGCCTGCATCGCCGAGCGCCGCGTGATCGAGATCATCGACCATGGCGAGCCGCGCACGGAGTTCATGCGCTTCGGCGACCGGGTGTCGATGACCGCGCGCGATGCGCACGGCGATGCGCCGTTCGGCACCATCGACCAGCAGGTGGTGCGAGCCCCGGCGCCGGATTGAGGGCCGCGCCATGCACATCGTGATCACGGGCGCCGGCGGCTTCGTCGGCGCGGCGCTGGCACATCACCTGGCCCGGCACGGGATACCGGGCCGGCCGGCGGTCAGCCGCCTCACCCTGGTGGACCGCCGGTTCGCCGACGCGCCGGACGATGCCCGCGTACGTCTCATCCACGGCGACTTCGGCATCGACCAGGTACTGGACGCGGTGTTCGACGTGCCGGTCGACGTGCTGTTCCACCTGGCCAGCGTGCCCGGCGCCGAGGCCGAGCGGGATTCCGCGCTGGGCTACCGCGTCAACCTGGTCGCGCCGCTGGCGCTGTTCGAACGGGCCGCGTCGCAGGAGCGCGCGCCGCGGCTCGTCAATGCCAGCAGCATCGCCGTGTATGGCAGCGAGCTCCCGGCCACCATCGACGACGACACGCCGCCGCGGCCAGCCATCAGCTACGGCGCCCACAAGCTGGCGTGCGAGATCGTGCTGGCGGACCTGGGCCGGCGCGGCCTGGTGGACGGCATCTCGCTCCGGCTGCCCGGCATCGTGGCGCGGCCAGGGCTGTCGGCGGGGCATGGCTCGGCGTTCATGAGCGCGATCCTGCGTGCCGCCCAGCTCGGCGAACCGTACACCTGCCCGGTATCGCCGGCGGCCGCGTGCTGGTGGATGTCGCTACGGGCCTGCGTGGACAACCTGGTACATGCGGCGACACTGGACGCGTCGTCGATGCCGGAAAGCCGCGCCATCACGCTACCCGTGCTGAGATTGACCGTGGAAGACGTCGTCGCCGCGCTGGCCCGGCGCTTCGGCGCGGGCTCCGTCGCCGGCATCCGCTGGCAGCCGGTCGCCGGCATCGAAGAGCTGTTCGGGCGCATGCCACGGCAAGCCCCCGGCATCGCCGCACGGCTGGGCTTTATCGACGACGGCGACTGCGACGCCCTGGTCGGGCGGGCGCTGTAGCGTGCATCGCGGCGGCGCCCGTCACCTGCGGCGCCCGTCACCTGCGGCGCCATCGCATTTGCCGATACGTCGCATCGCGATAAACCATTTTTCGGCACCTCCCAGGCTCGGTATTCTTGACCAACAAGAAAACGGAGACCCCTCCCGCCTCGCTGTCGCAGGCATGCAAGGCACCGCTTCACTCGCAGCACAACAATAAAACGCGCACGACACGCGCGGCGGGTCCGTTCGTCCCGCATAAAACCAAGGAGACACCATGAAACACACCAGAGCAGGCATGACGGCAGCCGTGGCCGCGGCGATCGCCGCCATGGCCGGCGCCCAGGCGGCGGAGATCGCCACGACCATTCCCGACCTGACGGTCCGCTGGGACAACACGGTCAAGTACAGTACGGCGTACCGGCTCAAGCGGCCCTCGGCCGTGCAGGTCACGCCGGGGGAAAACACGGTCAACACGGATGACGGCGACCGCAATTTCGGCAAGGGCTTCGTGTCGAACCGCGCCGACCTGCTGTCGGAACTGGACGTTTCCTATCGAAACTTCGGCGTGCGCGCCAGCGGGGCCGCCTGGTACGACGGTGCCTACAACCGTTCCACCGACAATGCGTTCCGGCCGACCTGGAACGCGGCCTCGGTACCGCCCACCGAATTTACGGACGCGACCCGCAGGCTGCACGGCAGGAAGGCCGAGCTGCTCGATGCCTTCGTGTTCGCCAAGGGTACGTTGGGCGAGATGCCGTTCACCGTGCGGGCCGGCCGCCACGCGCTGGTGTATGGCGAAACGCTGTTCTTCGGCATGAACGGCATCGCCGGCGCCCAGCAGCCGATCGACGTCGTGAAAGGCCTGTCGGTGCCCGGCACCCAGTTCAAGGAACTGCTGCGCCCCGTGGGCCAGGTGTCCGGCCAGCTCCAGGCGGGTGCCAATGTCAGCCTGGGCGCCTATTACCAGTATCGCTGGGAGAAGAGCCGGCTGCCGGCCGCCGGCAGCTATTTCTCCACCGTCGACTTCCTGGACGACGGCGGCGAGCAGCTCTACACCGGCGTGGATGCGACCGGCCGGCCGGTGGCGCTGGCACGCGCGCACGACCGCCTGGCCAGGGATTCGGGGCAGGGCGGTGTGCAGCTGAAATGGAGCCCCGAAGGCCTCGGCATCGACTTCGGCCTGTACGCCGCGCGCTACCACGACAAGGCCCCACAGGTGGTGCTGGCGCCGGGCCTGCACACCTATTCGCTGTACTACCACGAAGGCATCCGCACCTATGGCACCAGTGCCACCACGACGCTGGGCGAGTTCAACTTTTCCGCCGAAGCTTCCGTGCGCCACAACACGCCGCTGTCGCATGCGGGCACGGCCGACCTGTTCGGCCTCGTGCCGGCGGCCTTCGGCGGCCCGGCCAGCGCCTCGGACAACCGTGGCAATCCGGTCTATCCGGTGGGCCGTACCGCCCACGTGAACGTGTCGATGCTGGCATCGCTCGGCCCCAGCTTCATCGCCCGCGAAGCTTCGCTGGTGGGCGAGATCGCCTGGAACCGGGTGACCAGCATCACGAAAAACGCCACGATGATCGACCCGAACGCGCGGCGCGAAGGCACGGCGGTGCGGGTGCTGTATGAACCGAGCTACCGCCAGGTGGCCGGCGGGCTCGATGTGTCGGTACCCATCGGGCTGGGCTACGCGCCGGCCGGCCGTTCGCTGGCCCTCGGCAACAGCTTCGGCGTGCAGCGCGGCGGCGACATCAGCGCCGGCCTGAACGCCGTCTACGAGAGCGCCTGGTATGTGTCGCTCAACTACACCCATTACTTCGGCCGCGAGGATACGCCGACGGTCGTCACGCACGCCCCGCGAACACTGCCGCAATCGGCCTACACCTACGGCCAGGCGATGAAGGACCGCGATTTCCTGTCGCTGTCCATCCGCCGCACATTCTGATGACAATGGAGACAACCATGACACGCATGAAGCACCTGCCGGCCGCGCTGGCGGCCATCCTGTTCGCCGGCGGCGTTTGCGCCGCCACCGCCGAGGAGGCGGCGCAACTGGGCAAGAGCCTGACGCCGCTGGGCGCCGAGAAGGCCGGCAACAAGGATGGCACGATCCCGGCCTGGGACGGCGGCCTGGCCAAGCCCGCCGCCGGTTTCACGAATGGCGCAAAACGCGACCAGGATCCGTTCGCCGGCGACAAGCCGGTCGTCTCGATCACCGCGAATAACATGGAGCAGCATGCCGACAAGCTGTCCGACGGCAGCAAGGCCATGCTGAAGAAATACCCGTCGTACCGCATCGACGTGTATCCGACGCGCCGCACGGCTGCTGCGCCGGACTGGGTGTATGCGAACACGGCAAAGAACGCCACCCGCGCGAAACTGAACGACAAGCTGGTGCCGGAAGGCGCCTATGCCGGCATTCCATTCCCGATCCCGAAGACCGGCGCAGAAGTGATGTGGAACCACCTGCTGCGCTGGCGCGGCACCGACTGGCAAAAGCCGTTCCGCTCCTACCTGACGACGGCGGCCGGCAAGCCGGTGATGACGGTCGACGGTACGGCCGACGGCAGCATGCCGTACTACTATAAAGACGCCGCGGACAAGTTCAACGGCACTTACTGGACTATCCGGCTGGTCAACTCCGGCCCACCGATCCGCGCCGGCGAAGCGATCAACGGCAAGCTCAATCTCGATCCGGAGAAGGATTCCAGCTATGTCTACCTGCCGGGCCAGCGCCGCACACGCAAGCTGCCGAACGCCTGCTGCGATACGCCGACGCCAGCCACCGCGGGCGTGATGAGCTTCGATGAGGTGGATATCTTCGGCGGCCGCCTGGACCGCTTCGACTGGAAGATCCTGGGCAAGAAGGAAATGTACATCCCGTATAACAGCAACCGCTCGCTGAAGGGCAAGGATGCCGACCTGCTGGGGCCGAACCACCTGAATCCGGACGGCGTGCGCTGGGAGCTGCACCGCGTGTGGGTGGTGGAGGCGAAGCTGAAGGCGGGCCAGCGCCACCTGGCGCCGCGCAGCGTGTACTACATCGACGAGGATTCGTGGACCGGCGCGCTGGCGGACCGCTGGGATGCCAATGGCCAGCTGTGGAAGACGCTGTGGTCGCTGCCGGTAACGATGCCGGACCTGCCGGCCACCACCAGCATCACGTTCGGCTTCTACGACCTGGTGTCCGGCACCTGGTTCGTCAGCGACCTGGTGACGGAAAAGGCCGTGCAGTACAAGCAGGTGCCGCGCTGGCCGGAAGCCACGTGGAGCCAGGAAGCCCTGTCCGGCGCGGGGTTGCGCTGATGGGCCGTCTGTTCAATACGCTGCTGGCCGCCTGCCTGGCGCCAGCCGCCGCTGCTGCTGCCGCACCGGCTGCGGTACCGGCGCAGGGCGCGCAGCAGGGAATGCAGCAAGGCGTCCATGCGGTACTGGACCGGCCGGCGGCGAGCGACCGCCAGGCCCCGCGCCGCGTGATGCTGGGCCTCGACCGGATGGAGGGACGTGCGATTGCCGTGGGCGAGCGTGGCCTGGTGCTGCTGTCGGACGATGGCGGCAAGGCTTGGCGGCAGGCACAGGTACCGGTCAGTGTCACGCTGACGGCGGTGCGCTTTGTGACCCCACGGCTGGCCTGGGCGATCGGCCACGGCGGCGTGGTGCTGCACAGCGCGGACGGCGGCGCCACCTGGCGCCGGCAACTGGACGGGCGCGGCATCATCCGCCTGCTCGACACCGCGGCGCGCGGCAACGAAGCGCTGGCCGCCACGGCACGCCAGTTCGCCGCGGACGGTCCGGACAAGCCCTTGCTCGACCTGCATTTCTTCGACGAGCGGCGCGGCATCGTGGCCGGTGCCTACGGCCTGGCGCTGCGCACGGAAGACGGCGGCGCCACGTGGACGGTCCTGAATGACGCGATCGACAACCCGGACGGCTTGCATGTCTACGCGATCGCCGTGCGCGGCGAGGAAACCTGGCTGGCCGGCGAGCAGGGCTACCTGGCCCGCTCGCTCGACGGCGGGCGCAGCTTCACGCGCGTGCAGGCGCCGTACCGGGGCACGTGGTTCACCGCCAGGGCATTGCCCGATGGCGGCTTGCTGTTCGGCGGCCTGCGCGGCAATGCATTCCGCTGGAACGGGCAGGGCTTCGAGCAACTGGCCGGCTACGCGCCGGTGTCGCTGAGCGCATCGGCGGCCGGGAAGGACGGCGTGCTGTTGGCCGACCAGGCCGGCCACCTGTACCGCGCCGGCAGTGCCGGCCAGCCGGCCCGGATGGTGAAGCTGGCCACGCCGCCCGCGCCGATCGCGGCGCTGGCGACGACGGCCGGCGGCGATGTGCTGGTGGCTGGCGTGCGGGGTGTCTCCCGCATCGACGCGGCCATGCTGGAAGGAGGTGCGCCATGAGTTTCGGCGGCTCCGCGGGCGAACAGGCGGTGATCCGCGACCTGTCCCACTTCGATACCCGCTCCGGCAGCGCGCTGGAACGGCTGCTGTTCAACCACCGGCTGCTGGTGGCGCTGGCGTGCCTGCTGGCCACGCTGGTGCTGGGCTGGCAGGCCACGCGCCTGAAGCTCAACGCCAGCTTCGAGGACATGATCCCGGCCAGCCATCCGTACATCGCCAATTACCTGGAGCACCGCGACCAGTTGAGCGGACTCGGCAACGCGGTGCGCATCGCCGTCGCGGCCAAGGGCGGCACGGTGTACGACGCGCAGTACCTCGCCACGCTGCAGAAGATCAGCGATGAGCTGTTCCTGATTCCCGGCGTCGACCGCACCTACATGAAGTCGCTGTGGACGCCGTCCACGCGCTGGGTCGGCGTGACGGAAGAGGGCATGGAAGGCGGGCCGGTGATCCCCAACGACTACGACGGCTCGCCGCGCAGCGTGGCCCAGGTGCGCGAGAACGTGGCCCGTTCCGGGGAGATCGGCCAGCTGGTCGCGGTCGATGGCCGTTCCAGCATCCTGTACGTGCCGCTGCTGGAACGCGGCGCGGATGGCCAGCCGCTGGACTACGCGGCGCTGGGTGAACGCCTGGAGCAGCTGCGCGCGAAGTACGCCGGCGGGCAGGTGGACCTGCACATCGTGGGGTTCGCGAAAGTGGCGGGCGACCTGATCGAGGGGCTGAAGCAGGTGCTGCTGTTCTTTGCCGCCTCCACGCTGATCGCGGCGGCGATGCTGTACTGGTACACCCGCTGCGCGCGCAGCACGCTGCTGGTGGTGGCCTGTTCGCTGGTGGCCGTGGTGTGGCAACTGGGCCTGCTGCCGCTGCTGGGCTACGGGCTCGATCCGTACTCGATGCTGGTGCCGTTCCTGGTGTTCGCCATCGGCATGAGCCACGGCGCGCAGAAGATGAACGGCATCATGCAGGATATCGGCCGCGGCACGCACAAGCTGGTGGCGGCACGCTATACGTTCCGCCGGCTGTTCCTGGCCGGCCTGGCGGCGCTGCTGTGCGACGCGGTCGGTTTCGCCGTGCTGGCGATCATCGACATCAAGGTGATCAAGGATCTCGCGGCGGTGGCCAGCATCGGCGTCGCCGCGCTGATCCTGACGAACCTGATCCTGCTGCCGATCCTGCTGTCCTGGCTGGGCGTGGATGCCGGCGCGGCGCAGCGCAGCCTGCGCGCCGAGGCGGCCGAAGGTAATGGCAATGGAAGCAGCGGCGGCAAGGCCGGTGGCAGTGGCAGCTGGTCCGTGCTGGAACGGTTCACCGAACGGCGCACCGCGGCGGCAACCATCGCGGTAGCGGCGCTGCTGGGAGCGGGCGGCTACTACGCCAGCCTGCACGTGAAGATCGGCGACCTCGATCCGGGCGCACCCGAATTGCGGCCGGATTCGCGCTACAACCGCGACAACGCCTATGTGGTGAGCCACTACGCGGCCAGCAGCGACGTGTTCGCCGTGATGGTGAAGACGCTGGACAATGCCTGCGCCAGCTACGACACGCTGATGCGCGTGGATGCGCTGGAATACCGGCTGTCGCAGCTGCCCGCGGTCGAGACGACCAATTCGCTGGCGCTGCTGAACCGCCGCGTGCTGACCGGCATGAACGAGGGCAGCCTGAAATGGTATGAGCTGGTGCAGAACCAGGGTGCGCTGAACATGGTCACGGCCGGCGCGCCGCGCGGCCTGTACAACGACACCTGCAACCTGCTCACGCTGTACGCCTACCTGACCGACCACAAGGCCGACACGCTGGCCGGCGTGGTGAAGGTGGTGGAGGACTTCGCCCGCGAGAACGACACGCGCGACGTGAAGTTCCTGCTGGCGGCCGGCAACGCGGGCATCGAGGCGGCCACCAACATCGTCGTCCACGATGCCAGCCGGGCCATGCTGTACTGGGTGTACGCGGCGGTGATCGTGCTGTGCCTCGTTACGTTCCGCTCCTGGCGCGCCGTGGTGTGCGCGGTGGTCCCGCTGGTGCTGACGTCCGTGCTGTGCGAGGCGCTGATGGTATGGCTCGGCATCGGCATCAAGGTGGCCACGCTGCCGGTGATCGCGCTGGGCGTCGGCATCGGCATCGACTATGCGCTGTATGTGATGAGCATCCTGCTGGCGCGCCAGAAGGCCGGCGACTCGCTGCGCGAAGCGTACAGCCATGCGCTGCGCTTCACCGGCAAGGTGGTACTGCTGACCGGCGTGACGCTGGCGATCGCGGTCGCCACCTGGGCCCTGTCGCCGATCAAGTTCCAGGCCGATATGGGCATCCTGCTGGCATTCATGTTCCTGTGGAATATGGTCGGGGCCCTGGTTCTGCTGCCGGCGCTGGCCTGTTTCGTGATGCCGTCGGCCCGGCGGCAGGTGCAGGACGCGCCTGCGGGCGTGCCGGCGCAGGCGGCGCTGGCCGACTGACCGGCCAGGTGGATCAGGAGTACGCGGCCAAGGGTGCCGCGTACTCCCGAGGTGCCTCGCCGAACGGGTCGGCCCGCGCGATATCGGCCAGCACGGAACGCAGCCAGATGTGCGAAGGATCGCGGTCCAGGAAGTGGTTCCACTGCATGCACATCTCCAGCGCGGGGATTTCCAGCGGCGGCGGCAGCAGGCGGATCGGGTAATAGCGGGCCAGCGTGCGGGCCAGGCGCGTGTGCATCGTGGCGATGCGGTTGGTGCCGATCACGAAGTGGGGAATGCTGGTGAAGTTGGTCGTCGTCACTTCGATGCGGCGGTCGTAGCCGCTCACCTTCAGGAACCACTCCTCGAAACTGGTCACCGCGTTGCCGAAGCGGGAAGACACGTGGCCCAGGCCCATGTACTGGTCCAGCGTCAGCGTGTCGCCGACCGCCGTGTTGCCGGTCCAGGCGATGCAGGTATAGGTTTCCTCGAACAGCACGTGCACCGGATGCGTTTCGGCGATGAACTTGCGGGGCAGGACGATCAGGTCCACCTCGGCGCGTTCCAGCAGGTCGATCGGGTTCGGTGTCGTCGGCAGCACGTCGAGCGTGATGTTCGGCGCGGCGCTGGCGATGCGCTGGCCCAGGTCGCCCAGCAGCACCGTCGAGATGTAGTCGCTGGCGAGAATGCGGAAGGCGCGGCTGGCCGTCTGCGGATCGAACTCGGGGCGGATGTCGATGGTCGCCTGGATCTGCAGCAGCACCTTGCGCACCGGGTCGCACAGGCTGGACGCCAGCGGCGTGAGGATCAGCGTGCGGCCGACGGGGACCAGCAGTTCGTCCTTGAAGTAGTCGCGCAGCCGGGCCAGCACGCCGCTGGTGGCCGACTGGCTCAGGTTCAGGCGGCCAGCCGCGCGGGTGATGCTTTTTTCGCTCAGCAGTGCGTCGAGCGCGACCAGCAGGTTCAGGTCGAGGCGGTTGAAACGCATGGTGTCTCCTTCGGTTTTTCTTGAAAATTATGCGGAGGATGATGCCACATCCCGCCAGCCGCCAAGGCGGCGCGGGCATCGGTTTTGTGGATACCTGTGATCGATACAATCCATTTTGCGGTGGCGCCGGCGGGCAGTACGCTTCACGCGACAATAACCTGACACCAAGCCGGAGACCGCAATGACCCGCCGCTTCATCGACCTTTCCATCTTCCTCGAGAACGAAGTACTGTCCGACCCGCCGCCGCTGGCGCCGAAGATCACGTACCAGAAACACACGGACACACTGCCCGAGTTCATGGCGATGATCCCCGGCACCACCGCCGCCGACTACCCGGACGGCGAAGCCGCCGCCGCCGAATGGGTGACGATGACCACCCACAGCGGCACCCACCTCGACGCGCCATACCACTTCCATTCCACGATGGATGCCGCCACCGGCGAAAAGAAGGCCTCGATCACGATCGACGAAGTACCGCTGGAGTGGTGCTTCCAGCCAGGCGTGAAGCTGGACTTCCGCCATTTCCCCGACGGCTACGTGGCCACCGCCGCCGACGTGGCCGCGGAACTGGACCGCATCGGCCACGAACTGCGCCCGCTGGACATCGTCGTCGTGAACACCGGCGCGGGCAGCCGCTATGGCCATAACGACTATGTTTCCGCCGGCTGCGGCATGGGCTACGAAGCCACCATGTACCTGCTGGAGCGGGGCGTGCGGTTGACCGGCACGGACGCATGGAGCTGGGACGCGCCGTTCTCGTACACGGCCAAGAAGATCGCGGAAACAGGCAACAAGGCGCTGATCTGGGAAGGCCACAAGGCCGGGCGCGACATCGGCTACTGCCACCTGGAGAAGCTGCACGCACTGGAGAAGCTGCCGGCGCATGGTTTCTATATCAGCTGCTTCCCGCACAAGGTGCGGCGCGGGTCGGCGGGGTGGACGCGGGCGGTGGCGATTTTCGACGATGGGTTGATGGCGCTGCCGCGCTGAGTTCGGCACCCCGGGCTTCGGTTTGTGGGCGCAACGGGACCGTGCAGGCGCCGCCGCCGCGCAGCCGACTAGCCTTTTTCTCTGCCATTAACTTTTTCGTCGATGTCTCTAACGGCAGTGGCGTGGTATAGCAGTAGAAACGCTACCGCAATGAACAATAGGTTTGCTACCGGTGATGCTGCAGTGCCGGCACAACGAAGGAACAAAGCTAGTTCTGCATCGGTCTCCATGCGCCGTGTTTGCGATGCATGGAATAAATCGGTTCACTTCCCGTAATCCAATGTTCCGCTGCTCATCGACGGTCCGCTGACATACGCTCGCTGAGATCCGTCGAAGGCTCGATAGAGAACGTGGAGTCCCCTCTTACTTTTAACGAATTCCCGCTGTCAGGATTGCGCCGGGGCCAATATCCCGTGCCACAGTGACTAAAAGGTGCTGTTCGAACGCTTATCGCGGTAGACGGAGCGTCATCCAAGCGGCCCCGTGGCACGCGAACAGTCAGCGTATTGGCCCTTCGAGCGTGACAATTGGCGAGAATTTAGCTGCGGAAATGGTGTATATTGACGCAACTTTACTTGCAATTTGCTAATCTGGTTGCATCACCTCCCTGCACGTCTGCACGTCACAATTAACCTGACAGCACCATTAGCGCGGTAAACGTTATCTTAAAGTACGTCCCGCGCTTGCCGTGCCACTGGACATTCACGGCCGGACTTTTCGCCACGCCCAGTGCGTACCGACGTCAGGTAATCGCATTCTGTCAGTAGCATAAATCGATCCTTAATATCTTCTCATCTATAAACACGCTTGATGGCCAACACAATTACCGGCACCGCAGCCGAAGACAATTTACTCGGTACATTTGACAACGACGTTCTCATCGGCGGTGCAGGAAGCGACACCATTGACGGAGGCGGCGGCGATGACCTGATAGAAGGTGGTGATGAATCCGGTGGATATTATGCTGATTACGGAGATAGCCTAAATGGCGGCGCGGGGAACGATACGATCCTCGGAGGCCAAGGAAATGACAGCATAGATGGCGCGGCTGGCGACGATGTGATCGACGCTGGCGCAGGAAATGACTACCTCGAGGTTAACGTCGGAAATGGGCAGGATACGCTTGCCGGTGGCGCTGGCAATGACCGCTTCAGCCTCTGGAGCTACGGTTCGGACACGTTCCAGAGTATCCAGGCCAATGGAGGCGATGGCGACGATCTTTTTTCTTTGTATATCAGCTCATATTCCTGGGCTGCCGATCCAGCGGTCGTTCTGACAGGTGGAGCCGGTACGGATACGTTCAGGTTCATCAGCGGTAATGCTACAGGTCCCTTTACGGTAACCGATTTCGCTGCCGGAGCAGGGGGCGACCGCATTGATATCACGGAATTGCTGGAGCAAAGCGCCAGCAACGGCGACTACAGCGGCGGTAACCCGTTCGCGGCCGACCAAGGTTTCCTGCGTTTGGTGCAGGACGGTGCTGACACACTGCTCCAATACGATTTCGACGGTGTCGCCGGCAAGAGTCAGGCCTTTCAGACCGCCATGACGCTGCAAAATACCAATGCGACTGAGTTTTCAGCGGAAAATGTTGTCGGTGGTATCAGCCCCGATGGAACCGCGGTGCCAGGGTTGGTGCTAGCTGGAACTGGCGACAATGATTTGCTCAATGGCAGTAGCTCCGACGATACGATCACCGGCGGTGCGGGAAGTGACACTATCAATGGAAGCGGCGGCGATGATCTTATCGCTGGAGGCGACGAATCCGGCGAAATCTATTACGACTACGGGGACAGCCTAAATGGCGGCGCGGGGAACGATACGATCCTCGGAGGCCAAGGAAATGACAGCATAGATGGCGCGGCTGGCAACGATGTGATCGACGCTGGCGCCGGAAATGATTACCTCGAGGTTAACGTCGGAAATGGGCAGGATACGCTTGTCGGTGGCGCTGGCAATGACCGCTTCAGCCTCTGGAGCTACGGTTCGGACACGTTCCAGAGTATCGAGGCCAATGGAGGCGATGGCGACGATCTTTTTTCTTTGTATATCAGCTCATATTCCTGGGCTGCCGATCCAGCGGTCGTGCTGACAGGTGGAGCCGGCACGGATACGTTCAGGTTCATCAGCGGTAATGCTACAGGTCCCTTTACGGTAACCGATTTCGCTGCCGGAGCAGGGGGCGACCGCATTGATATCACGGAATTGCTGGAGCAAAGCGCCAGCAACGGCGACTACAGCGGCGGTAACCCGTTCGCGGCCGACCAAGGTTTCCTGCGTTTGGTGCAGGACGGTGCTGACACACTGCTCCAATACGATTTCGACGGTGTCGCCGGCAAGAGTCAGGCCTTTCAGACCGTCATGACGCTGCAAAATACCAATGCGACTGAGTTTTCAGCGGAAAATGTTGTCGGTGGTATCAGCCCCGATGGAACCGCGGTGCCAGGGTTGGTGCTAGCTGGAACTGGCGACAATGATTTGCTCAATGGCAGTAGCTCCGACGATACGATCACCGGCGGTGCGGGAAGTGACACTATCAATGGAAGCGGCGGCGATGATCTTATCGCTGGAGGCGACGAATCCGGCGAAATCTATTACGACTACGGGGACAGCCTAAATGGCGGCGCGGGGAACGATACGATCCTCGGAGGCCAAGGAAATGACAGCATAGATGGCGCGGCTGGCAACGATGTGATCGACGCTGGCGCCGGAAATGATTACCTCGAGGTTAACGTCGGAAATGGGCAGGATACGCTTGCCGGTGGCGCTGGCAATGACCGCTTCAGCCTCTGGAGCTACGGTTCGGACACGTTCCAGAGTATCCAGGCCGATGGAGGCGATGGCGACGATCTTTTTTCTTTGTATATCAGCTCATATTCCTGGGCTGCCGATCCAGCGGTCGTTCTGACAGGTGGAGCCGGCACGGATACGTTCAGGTTCATCAGCGGTAATGCTACAGGTCCCTTTACGGTAACCGATTTCGCTGCCGGAGCAGGGGGCGACCGCATTGATATCACGGAACTGCTGGAGCAAAGCGCCAGCAACGGCGATTACAGCGGCGGTAACCCGTTCGCGGCCGACCAGGGTTTTCTGCGTTTGGTGCAGGACGGTGCTGACACACTGCTCCAATTCGATTCCGACGGTGCTTCCGGGCTGAATGCAACGTATCACACTGTGTTGACTCTCCTGAACGTCAAAGCTGCAGAGATGGTCAGCAATGTTGCCGAGGCATTGGCCATCAGTGGTACCCCAACTGACGACATGCTATCTGGCGGACCAGGGTTCGACACCATTTCCGGCCTGGCAGGCAACGATACCCTGGATGGCGGAAGCGGCGGCGACAGCATGTCTGGCGGTTCAGGTGACGACGTCTATTACGCAGACGATGTTGCAGACGTAGTCGTCGAGATCACCGGCGAAGGCCGCGATAAAGTCATCGCGACAGTGAACTTCACACTTGCGAACAACGTGGAAGACTTGCAGCTGCAGGGCAGCGCCCACGATGGGACGGGCAATGCCGGAGCCAACGTCATCACCGGAAACGATGGTGCAAACGTACTGAAGGGAGAGGCAGGAAATGACACGCTGTCCGGAGAAGCAGGGGACGACACGCTCGACGCGGGCAGCGGGCAAGACTTTGTGGATGGAGGAATCGGCGTCGATACGCTGAAGGTGGCCGGAAAGTTCGAATCTTATGCGCGTATCGCGTTGTCGGCTGACGAGACTGGGCTCGTCAACTTCAAGACTGGTGAAAGTATTTCGCTTCGCAATATCGAGATGGTGGGCTTCGCCGACGGAACCAAGACGATAGCCGCGGTTCGCCAGAACGATGGCCCCGAAGATCACTCCACGTCGACCGGAACCGATGGCAGCGATACGCTGGTCGGCGGTTCGACAAATGATGTACTGCTTGGACAAGGCGGCAACGACACGCTCGACGGGGGCATTGGCAATGACACCTTGGTCGGCGGAACAGGAGACGATACCTATGTCCTTGACACGATCGGGGATGTAATTACTGAACTGGCTGGCGGCGGTAACGATACAGCCTTGCTGGGCTTCAAGACCGCGGCAACGTACCAGCTTGCCGCCAATGTCGAGAACGCAGTCGTCACCGCGACGGCATTGGTCAAAGTCCATATCACCGGCAATACCCTCGACAACCGCCTGTCCGGCAACGCCGCCGCCAACACCCTGGCCGGCGGTGCCGGCAACGACACCCTTGATGGCGGCGCCGGCAGGGACACGCTGGCCGGCGGCGCGGGCGATGATCTGTATATCGTCGAGGCTGCCACGGATACGGTCACCGAAGCCGTGGGCGCCGGCTACGACACTGTGGAAACGGTGGCGACGAAATATACGCTCGGCGCGAATGTGGAGATGCTGCGCTACAACGGCAGCGCAGCCTTCAATGGCACCGGCAATGCGCTGGCCAATGGCATCACGGGCCGCGGCGGCAACGACAAGCTGTCCGGCGCCGGCGGGGACGACATCCTCGATGGCGCGGCCGGTAACGACTCGCTGTCCGGTGGCGACGGCAGCGACCTGCTGGTCGCCGGCACCGGCACCGACACTGTTGACGGTGGCACAGGCACCGATACCGCGTTCGTGCTGGGCGCATTCAGCGATTACGTCCGCCAGCGCACCACCACCGTCGACACCCGCCTGGTCAATGCCATGACCGGCGAGGACGTCACGCTGCGCAACGTCGAGCAGGTAATCTTCACCGATGGCGCCAGGACGCTGGCCGAAGTCACCGTCAACCTCGTCGGCGCCGGCAACGACCTGCTGGTCGGCACGGCGGACGACGACACGCTCGACGGCGCGCTGGGCAACGACACCCTGTCCGGCGGCGACGGTGACGATCTGTACGTCGTCAGCGCCGCCGGCGACGTGATCGTCGAAGCGGCCGGCGAAGGCAATGACTCGGTGCAGGTGGCGTTTGCCGTGGCCGGCAAGTTCGTGCTGGCCGCGAACGTCGAGAACGCGACAGTCGCGGCCAGCTCGAAAGCCGTGACCGTGACGGGCAACGGGCTCGATAACCTGCTGACCGGGAATGCCGGCGCGAATACCCTGGTCGGCGCCGAGGGCGACGACACGCTGGCCGGTGGCGCCGGCGCGGATTCGCTGGCCGGCGGCGCGGGCGACGATGTGTACGTGGTCGACGTGGCGGCCGATGCCGTCACCGAGGCGGCGAATGGCGGCATCGACCGCGTCGATGTATCGGCGGCCGCGTATACGCTGGGCGCCAACGTGGAGAACCTGCGCTACACGGGTGCCGGCACATTCAACGGCACCGGTAACGCGCTGGCCAACGAAATTTCCGGAGGCGCCGGCAACGACCGGCTGAACGGCGGTGCGGGCGACGACGTGCTGCTGCCCGGCACGGGCATCGACGTCGTCGACGGCGGCACCGGCACGGACACCGCGCAACTGGCCGGCGGGTTCGCCGACTATGTGCGCAGCCGGCCGACCGCGACGGATACGCTGCTGGTCAACGCGGCGACGGGCGAATCGGTCACCCTGCGCAACGTGGAACGCCTGCAGTTCGCGGACGGCGTGCGCGACGTGGCCGACGTGCACGCCAACGTTGCCAGCGTCGCCAACGATGTCATCACCGGCACCGGCGGCAACGACACGCTCGATGGGCTGGCCGGGAACGACACCATGACCGGCGGCCTTGGCGACGATACCTACGTGATCAGCGCCGCCGGCGACGTCGTGCTCGAAGATGCCGGCGCGGGGATCGACCAGGTGCGGGTCGCATTCACCGGCGGCGGTACCTATGCGCTCGCCGCCAACGTGGAACATGCCGCCATCGCCGTGACGGCGAACAGGGCCATCAACCTGGCGGGCAACGCACTCGCCAACACGTTGACCGGCAACGCGGCGGCCAACGCCATCGAAGGCGGTGCCGGCGACGACTCGCTCGCCGGCGGGGCCGGTAACGATACGCTGGGAGGGGGAACCGGCCGCGATGTGCTGTCCGGCGGCGCGGGGGCGGATGCCTTTGTCTTCAACGATGGCGGCAGCCTGGATACGGTCACCGATTTCGTGACCCGGTCCGACAAGCTGCGTATCGCACAGGGCGGCATCCGGATCGGCGACGGCGACCGCTCCGTCGAAGGCGCGGTGGTCTCGGCAGCGCCCGGCGGCTTCAAGGCTTCCGCCGAACTGGTCATCCTGACGGCCGACATCGACGGAGAAATCACTGCCGGGAAAGCGGCAGCCCAGATCGGCGCCGCGGCGAGCGCGTACCGTGAGGGAGCCACGGCCCTGTTTGTCGTGGACAACGGTATCGACAGCGCGGTCTTCCTGTTCCGGTCCACGGGCGGCGATGCCGAAGTTTCCGCTCCGGAGCTCACCGGGATCGCCGCGCTGGTCGGCACACCGGGCCTGGCTGCCAGCGATTGCGTCTTCGTTGCCTAGCATTGTCTGGATACTTCTAAAACAACCAGATGGCGGAAGATCCGTGTAAATGACAGTTTCTTGTCAGCGTTTATAGGATTCTTCCGCGCCGCAGCACGAGGTTTTGTCCGACAAACCTGTTCTCTCTCCACCCACGCCAGCCTGTACCGTGCAGTTCTAAGCTAGGGGCGGATCAACACTGGAGAGAAAACATGAGCCATGACACGAACAGTCCTGCATCCCCCGCCACCGGTTCCACGGCGCTCGAGCTGTGGGGCGGCCTCGAATGCACGATCAACCGCGTGTCGGACCAGTACTTCAGCCAGATGGAACGCAACGGCCACATCGACCGCCTCGATGACATCGACCGTTTCGCCTCGCTCGGTATCCGCGCGGTGCGCTATCCCGTGCTGTGGGAACGCACCGCGCCGGACGGCGTGGACAAGGCGGACTGGTCGTGGTCGGATGCGCGGCTGCCGCGCCTGCGCGACCTGGGCGTGGAACCGATTGCCGGCCTGGTGCACCACGGCAGCGGGCCGATGCACACCAGCCTGGTGTCGCCGTGCTTTGCCGAGAAGCTGGCCGAGTTCGCCGGCGCCGTCGCGCAACGCTATCCGTGGCTGACGTACTACACGCCGGTCAACGAGCCGTTGACGACTGCCCGGTTCTCCGCGCTGTCCGGGGTGTGGTACCCCCACGCGCGGTCGGAACAGTCGTTCGTGCGGGCGCTGCTGAACCAGTGCCGCGCCACCATCCTGGCGATGCGGGCGATCCGCGCCGTCAATCCCGATGCCAAGCTGGTACAGACGGACGACCTGTCGCGCACCTATGGCACGCCCGAGATGGCCGAACTGGTCGACTTCTTCAACGAACGCCGCTGGCTGTCGTGGGACCTGCTGTGCGGCATGGTCGGTCCGGAACATGCGCTGTACGACTTCATGCTGAAGTCCGGCGCCGATCCGGCTGAGCTGCAGTGGTTCCGCGACAACCCGTGCCCGCCGGACATCATCGGCGTCAATT
Source organism: Pseudoduganella albidiflava (assembly GCF_004322755.1). Lineage (NCBI taxonomy): Bacteria > Pseudomonadati > Pseudomonadota > Betaproteobacteria > Burkholderiales > Oxalobacteraceae > Pseudoduganella > Pseudoduganella albidiflava. Next base: position 3,594,870 of record NZ_CP036401.1, on the reverse strand, counting down.
ACTACATCACCAGTGAACGCTGGCTCGACCACCGGGTCGAACGCTTCCCGGACAGCCACGTGCACGAGTACAAGGGTGTGCGCCATGCGGACATGGAAACCGCGCGCGTACTGGCCAACCCCACGCGCGGCATCGGCCCGCTGCTCGGGGAAGTCTGGGAGCGCTACAAACTGCCGGTGGCGATCACCGAGGCGCACATCGACGCCCACCGCGAAGACCAGCTGCGCTGGCTGCGGGAAATCTGGCAGGCCGCGCAGGCACAGCGCGATGACGGCGCCGACATCCGCGCCGTCACCGTGTGGGCGCTGCTGGGCTCTTATGACTGGAACTGCCTGGTGACGGCTTGCCATGGCTACTACGAACCCGGCCCGTTCGACGTGCGCGGCGCCGAACCGCGGCCGACCGCCGTGGCCGACCTGATGCGCCGGCTGTCGAGCGGGCGCCGGCTGGATCACCCGGTCCTGCATGGCAGCGGCTGGTGGCACCGGCCGGGGCGCTTCCTGTGCCAGCCCGTGGCGGCGCCCGCCGTGACGGCATCGCTGACCGAGCGCCAGCAGGCCAGGGCGGTGATGCCGCCGATCCTGGTAGCCGGGGCCAGCGGGGCCCTGGCGCGGGCTTTCGCCGCCCGCTGCAAGGCGCGCAACCTGCCGTGCGTGCTGGCCGGCCGCGACATGATGGATGCCACCGATCCCGCGGCGGTCGAGCGCATGATCCGCCAGCACCGGCCGTGGGCCATCGTCAACGCGGCGGGGTGCCGCCCGCCGGCGCCGGGCATGGCCGACGTGGGCCAGACGGATGAGCAGTACCGTGCCCATGTCGCCGGTGCCGTCGTGCTGGCCCTGGCGGCCGCGCGGCACGGGTTGCCGTACCAGATGTTCTCCAGCACGGCGGTGCTGGCCGGGGTCGAGGGCCGGCGCGACGAGGCGGCCGTTCCGGTGCCGCTCGATGCCTTCGGCGCATGCCAGGCCGAAGCCGAGCGCCGCGTGCAGGGTGCCAATCCCCGTTCGCTGATCGTGCGCAGCGGGCAGTTCTTCAGTGCGGACGGCGACGTCGGCCTGCTGGGCCAGGCGCTGGCATCGCTGCGCGACGGGCAGCCGGTGGCCATCCCGCCCGACCTGGCACTGGCGCCGAGCTACCTGCCGGACCTGGTGGACGCTTGCCTGGACCTCGCCGTCGATGGCGAACAGGGTATCTGGCACTTGAGCAACCACGGCGGCGTGGCGGCCGTGGACCTGGTGGCCCGTGCCGCGCAGCTGCTGGGACTGGGTACGATGCTGGTGCAGGATGCCGCCAACGACGCGCAACCGGTGCCGATGCTGGAGACGCGGCGCGGAGCGTTGCTGCCCTCGCTGGACTACGCGCTGGCCCGCTTCGCCGCCGCCAGCCAGGCCCAGGCCGTGGAGCGGCGCAGCGTGCCCCGAGCAGGGCGTGGGTGAGGAAGGGGTTTCGCGGAGCACCGCTCCGCCCCTTCCGAACGGCGCAGCCTTGCAAGGCTGCGACTGGGCAAGGAGGGAATGCCGTTTTGCAAAGCCCACCCAAGTGCAAGTTCCGGGGTCAGACCCGGCGGGTCTGACCCCAGCCGTTCGCTTTTGGGGTGAATGCATGCGCTTTCACGGAGTTGGCTAACACATAACGTCACGGCATCAGGCCAAGAAGGACAGCCGTTCAATAGTCCACCGCGGCCAGCAGGTCGATCATGACACCCGTCTGGTCGCGGCCTCGCGTGCGCAGGCGTGTTTTCAGTTGCGGCGCGGCGGCCACGGCGGCGGCGATGTTGGCGGCCAGCGCCGGCCGCAGCGGGTTGCTGCGGTTGGTCAGCCACACGCGCCAGCCGCGCCGGCGCGCGCCGTCGGCGATCCACACCAGCGTTTCCGACGCCGGATTGTCGTGCCGGCCATCGGCCGAGATCACGTAGTGGCGCGCTTGGACGCGGTGGAAGAATTCCGGCGCCAGGTTGCGGTCGCTGCCGTGGTGCGGCACCTTCAGCAGGTCGAAGAACACCTGGCCGTTTTCATCCAGGAAACCGGCTTCCTCCAGGCCCGCCAGTATGTGGTCGCCGCGCGCATCGCCCGTGAGCAGCATGCGCGCGCGCCTGCCGCGCGGTCCGCGCGCGGTGACGACCAGTACCAGGCTGGACAGGTTGAACACCGACCTGTCCACATAGGCGGCCGTGGCGGCGGCATCCTGCACGGTCTTGCGTTCCCACTCGATGGCCAGCTTGCGCAGGTGCGCCAGGTTCGGGCAGACCAGCTGCACGTCCAGCACGCCGAGGTCGAGCGGCAGCATCGTCGCGCCGCCCTCGGCGACCAGCGATGTGACGCCGCCGTTGATGGCCGCCTGCAGGCGCGCGATCTGTTCCAGCAATCCCTGGCCCTGGCGCACGCTGGCCTCCAGCGCCTGCAGGCTGGCGGGGCGCGCATGGCCATCGAGCGACGCCAGGGCGGCCTGCGCCGGTGCCGGCAGGTGGTCCAGCAGCGAGGCATCGAAGGTGTTGAGCCAGAACCGGTCGCACTGGGCCGGACAGTCTTCCGCGCCGAGGCTTTCGGCCAGCGCCAGCACGCCGCCGATATGGTCGCCGTCCAGGTGCGTGACGAGGATATGGCGCAGTTCCAGCGGCAGCTCGCCCAGCCGCTCGCCGATCTGCGCCAGGCGCGGGCGCAGCGTGCGTTGCCAGGTGGCGCGCGGGCCGCCGTCGATCAGCAGGTGGCGCGGCGCCGCGCTGTCGCCATAGTGCAGGATCAGTGCATCGCCCTCGGCGGCATCCAGCGCTTCCAGGGAAAACAGGGCGGCCATGTCATACCGCCTGCAGCGCGCGCAAGGCATCGACCAGGCCGCGGCCCTGGAACGATGGCTCGCGGCCCAGGTCCGTGGCCGAATCGCGCAGGATCGCCTTGACGCGGTCCGGATGGCCCATCAGCTCGGGATGGCGGGCCAGCAGCAGCGCCGCCACGCCGGACACGTGGGGCGCGGCCATGCTGGTGCCATCCATCGTGGCCGTCTTCCCGTGCGGCACCGTGGACGTGATCTTCTCGCCGGGGGCGACCAGGTCCGGCTTGGCGCGGCCGTCGCCGGTGGGGCCGCGGCTGGAAAAGTACGACACGCCAAACTGGTGCGGATCGCTCCGGTGCGTGGCGCCGACGGTGATCACGGCCTGCGCATTGCCGGGGTCCGTGAGGCTCTGGCCGCGGTACGCGCCGCCCAGGCTGGTGCGCGCGTAGGCTTCGTCGAAACCGAAGTTGCCCGCGGCCGCCACCACCACCACGCCGCTGCCGACCAGCCGGTTGCACTCCAGGCAGACCGGCGTGCTGCCGCAGCCGTAGCTGCGCACCGAATGGTGCAGCGACAGGCTGATGTTCAGGCCATGCACATATTGCCGGTCGCGGCTGCCGTTCAGGTAGCGCACGTATTGCAGCGCCGCGAGGATGGTGAATTCGTCGGCGTTGCCGTCGCTGTCGAACACGCGCAGGTCGAGTAGTTCGATCGCCGGGCACATGCCCAGCAGGTCGGTGCTGTCCGCCAGCTCGGCGGGCAGGGGCAGGCCCCGCTCCAGGTAGGCGCGGCCATGCCAGCCGGCGCCGAGGATGCCGGCGACATGGGTGCCGTGGCTGTCGGCCGGCGCTTCATAGTCGCCGGGCGCGTGCGGCACGTCGAGCAGCGGTTCGAGCAGCGACCAGTCCAGCATGCGGCCATCGGCCAGGTAGCGGGCGATGCGGCCGGCCCGTTCCAGCAGCGCCGCGCCGCCGGGATGGCGGGCAAGGCGCGCCATGACCGCTTTCGGGAGCGTGCCGGCGGTGAGGTCGGCGAGGCGCGTGAAGTCGAGGGTGCGCACGATGCGCGAGCGCCGCGGGTCGCGATCGTCGCTGGCCAGGTCGTCATTGGCCGGATCGTCTTTGGCCGGATCGTCTTTGGCGGGATTGTCACCGCCCGGATTGTCACCGCCCGGATTCTTACTGGCGGGATCACCGGTAGCGGGATCGCCGCCGGCCGGCCGCCCGCCCGGCCGGCGCGCACCATCGGGCGGCGTGGTGCGGACGAATGCGGGGTGGCCGGCATCGATGCCGGAATCGACGATGGCCCAGCGCACGCCGCGCCCGCCCGTATCGAACACGCGGCTGGCGGCATCGGCCTTCACCGTCATGCGGCTCCTGGTGACCGCGTGGCGGGCAGGGCGGTTGCGGGCGATGTGCCACAGCGGCGGCACGGCATCCGGCAGCGCATCGGACACCGCGCTGGTGCCCGCGATCTTCTTTGCACCGGGCGGTGCCGCGCGGGCATCTTCGCAGCAACTTGCCAGCACGCGCAGCACGGCGCGGCTTGCGGCCAGGATGTTCGCCTGCAGAGCGGTGTCGCCGATGCTGTCGCGCGTGACGCCGAGCAGGCCCAGGCCCACGTACAGCGCCGCCACGTTGACCAGGCGGACCAGCGCGCCGCGCCCGGCATCGGCCGGCCGTTCGCCGCCCGGGCCGGCGACCTCGTCGATCACCAGCCGGCCCACGTCCTTGAAGCGGCCGATGGTCTCCACCGATTGCAGGTGGTCCAGCACGTGCCGGCCCAGCGCCTGCGCCGTGCCGTCGCCGCGCAGCACCGCAGTTTCCAGGCGTTCCGCCGGGGCGATGCCGCGCCGCCACCATGCCGTCAGCGGCAGCAGGCGCAGCAGCGCGAAGAAGTCGAGCCGAGCCAGCAGGTGGGATTCGTTCGAGGCGATGATGGGTGGCGCGCCGTCCGCCGAGGCACCGGCATGGCAGGCGGCGATCGCCTGGCGCAGCGCGGCGGGGTCGATGTCGCTATGCGGGGTCAGCAGCAGCGACGCGGTGCCCGCGAAGCGCAGCTCGGCCGCGTAGTGCAGCCATACATCCGCGCCGATCGGCAGGTCGCTGGTGAAGCGGCCCGGTTCGGGCGCGCAGCCGGCGTAGACCAGCATGTACGCGAGATCGCGTGCCAGCGGCGTCAGCGGCGTGAACGGTTCGGCGGACATGGGCACCTCCACGGGACAGACGCGGGAAGGGAAGTACCAACATTGTAGTCACGGCTCGCTACCGGCGGTGAATTAAGTGGGGCCGGCTCCGCGATATTTAACTGCCGAGCTCGTGTCAGCGTGCCTGGAAGGAGTGATCCCTTGCAAGGGATCACCGCATTGCAGGCGCGGTGCGATGCACCACGAAACCCCTGCAATGGAAGGAGTGATCCCTTGCAAGGGATCACCGCATTGCAGGCGCGGTGCGATGCACCACGAAACCCCTGCAATGCCCCCCTGACACGGGCTCGGCTGTCAAGGCCGGCGAGGGAGGCGTCAGCCGAAGGCGCGGTACCGGAAGTTGCGGAAGCGGGCCTCGCCGGTGCCGGCCGCGTACAGCGCCGGTTTCAGCGACATGAAGCCGCCCCGCACGTTGTGGTGGTAGCCGGAGACTTCATACCCGCGCGGTCCCCGCGTCCACGTCTTGCCGTCGCCCGACAGGTGGATGCTGACCACGTGCCGGCGGTTGCGGATGCGCAGGAACACGCGCTTGCCGAACGGATTGGCGGGCTGGCCGTGCTCGGTGCCGTAGCGGTGCAGCACCAGGTTCTTTTCCTCGAAGCCCATGCCGCAATACAGCTTGTGGTCATAGAACAGCAGCAGGCCGGCGCGGGTGCCGGGATCCACCTCGATCTCGCACTCCACTTCGTAGTCCTGGTCGGGCACCACGAACACCAGCGGCGACGAGTCCGACGGCATCTTGCCGGCCGCCTTCAGGTGCAGCGTGCCGTTGCGGCGCATCAGCCGCTTCGACTCGTCCGGCGCGGGGTTGAAGAAGTTCCACTGGATGCCGTACTTGTCGGTGGAAAAATCGTCCGACAGCGGCATGCCGTGCGATTGCGCGCCACCGCCGGTGCCCTTGGCCGGCTTGGCGATCGGCTGCGCCAGGTCGCCGCCGCCGAAGTCCGGCCAGCCGTCGGCCGACCACGTGACGGGCGCCAGCAGGCATTGCCGGCCCAGCGTCCAGAAGCCGTTCTCGTAGCCGTGGTAAACGCTCCACCAGTCGCCGGCCGGGCCCTGCACCAGCGTGGCATGGCCGCGCGACCACCATTTCTCGGCCACGTCCGTGGTGCGCACCAGCGGGTTGCGCGGGTGGTGTTCCCACGGCCCGTCGATCGACTTCGAGCGCGCGGCGATGACCATGTGGCCGGTGGGCGGGCCCGAGGTGCCGCCCACCGCCAGGATCAGGTAGTAGTAGCCGTTATGGCGCAGCACCTTCGGCCCTTCCGGCGAGAAGGCTTCCACTTCCCAGTCGTCCGGATAGCGCCACGGCTCGTACACCTTTTCCGGCTTGCCGATCGTCGACAGGCCATCGTCGGCCAGCCGCACGCGGTCCACGCCGGACAGGAACAGCCAGCGCGAGCCGTCTTCGCCCACGGCGTGGCCGGGGTCGATGTGGCGCGGCAGGTCCAGGTCGATCGGGTCGGACCACGGCCCTTCGATCCGGTCCGCCCAGATCACCCACGACGTGGTTTTCGAGCCCGGCACCGCGGTCTTCTTGGTCGGGATGTAGAGGAAGTAGCGGCCCTTGTGCTTGCACAGTTCCGGCGCCCACACCGAACCGATGTTCCGGTGCAGCGTGGCCGTCACGGGCCGCCAGTTGACCAGGTCCTTCGAATGCCAGATCACCAGGCCGGGATAGGCGTCGAAGGTGGAAAACGTCATGTAGTAATCGTCGCCGTCCTTCAGGATCGACGGATCGGGGCGGTCGCCCGCCACGATCGGATTGAGGAAGGTGCCGTTGCCCAGGTCCGGTTTGCGCTGGCCTTCGAAGCCGGTGCCCCAGGCGGGGATGGCGGGCGCGCAGGCAGCGGCCGCCGCCGCCGGGGCCGGCGCGCCGGCTCCCAGCAGCAGCGAGCCGAGGCCCGCCGTTTTCATTGCGTCGCGTCGGGAAACCATCGGCGGCCCGGTCAGAACTTGTAGCGCACGCCGAGCAGGTACTCGCGGCCCGTCACGTTCAGCACGTTCACGTTGTTGCGCACGCTGCCCACGTACTGGTCGCTCGACTCGTTGGTGAGGTTGACGCCTTCGAACGTGAACTCCACCTTGTCATTGAGCTTGTACGACAGCGACAGGTCGACGTTGGTGGTCTCGTTCTTGCCGGCGACGTCGTTGTTGTTCTGCGCCGGCACGGTCTGCAGGTACGCGGAACGGTAGGCGCCGGTCAGGCGGGCGCTGAACTTGCCGTCGTCATAGTACAGCGTGGTGTTCCACGACTTGGGCGACAGGTTCACCAGCTCGTTGCGCACGGTGCCGCTGTTGGCGGTGGTGGCCGAGATGATGTAGTCGATCTTCGACGATACCTTGGTGTAGTTGGCGATCAGGCCGAAGTTGCGGCCCCACGCCGGCAGGAACGTGAACGGCTGCTGGTAGTTCAGCTCCACGCCGCGCAGCTTGCCGCCCGGGGTGTTGCGGAAGCTCGTCACGTCGAACATCTCGGTGCCGGTGAAGTTCGACGGCAGCAGCGACAGCGGCAGGCCGGTCTGGTTGTACGGCATCGATTCGCGCACGCCCTGCACGTAGCTGGCGATGTTCTTCTGGAACAGGCCCACGCCGACGAAGGCCTTGTTCGGGAAGTAGTACTCGAACGAGGCGTCGAAGGTCTTGGCGCGGAACGGTTCCAGCAGCGGGTTGCCCGACGAGATGCCCAGCGCGCCCACGGTGCTGACCGTGCCGCCCGGGTTCAGGTTGCCCAGTGGAGGACGCGACATCACCTTGGCCGCGGCCAGGCGCACCAGGAAGTCCGGCGTCACGTTGGCGGTGACGTTGAAGGCCGGCAGGAAGTCGTTGTACTCGTTCTCCACCGTGACCGGGGTGCCGCCGCCGGTGGCGACGTAGCCGGTGGCGGTCAGCTTGGTCTTCACGTAGCGGCCGCCGACATTGCCGCGTACCGGCAGGCCCCACAGTTCGGCATCGAAGTCGCCCTGCAGGTACACGCCGTTATCGCGCTCGGTGATGGCGCGGTTGTTGCCGCGAGCGCTCGTGTTGGAGAGCGACGTCAGCGTGAAGTCGCCCGGGCCGCCGGCCGGTCCCGTCTTCAGGCAGTTGCAGTAGGCATCGTACAGCGAGGTGATGGCCTTGATGTTCGGCATGACCCAGCTGGTGGCATTCCCCGCCGGCAGATCCTGGCCGGGGCCGAACCCGCTCAGCACAGAAGCCAGGCCGTTCACGTCGGTGCCGGCCGGCAGGCCGTAGATCGTTTCGGCCGTGTTGGCGCGGCGCGATTCCCACGTGTTGAACTTGTAGCGTTTCAGGTTGACGCCGCCCTTGAAGGTCCACGTGTCGGTGGCGCGCCACGCCAGGTCGGTGCTGAACACGTCGTTGGTGTTGTCGGTGCCGGCCGGGCGGATGCGGATCTCGCTCGGCAGCGCGTTGGCGGCCGACGTGGCGCCGGCCGGCACGCCGTAGATGCCCAGCACGCCAGCCTTGGTGACGTCGAACGGATAGGTGATCACCGGCAGGCGGCCGTTCTCGCGGAAGTCGACCGTGTAGCCGTTGACGTTCGGCGCATCCAGCGTGACGGTGGTCTGGATCGGGTTCTCGAACTTCGACTTGGCGTGGCCCAGCGCGGCGGTCAGGCGCCAGTCCTCGTTGATCTGGTGCGACAGGTTCAGCGTGGGCTGGAAGAACTTGGTCTGCATTTCGTCGTAGCGCGACTCGGAGCGGATATCCACGCCGTTGAACACGCCGTACGTCATGCGGCCCAGCGCATCGTACTGCACGTCGACCACGGAGGTCTGCGGCTTGCCGCCCGAGCTCAGGTTGCGCGAGAACGAGAAGCCCTCGATGTAGTTTTCCTCGCGGGTGGCGTCGAGGTCGGCGTACAGCATGTCCAGCGACAGGCGCGTGCCGCGCTGCGGTTTCCATTCGAACGAACCGGTGATGCCCAGGCGTTCCTGTTCGTGGACCATGCGGCCATAACGGGGGAAGCGCGGGTGGTAATTGTTCGGATCGCTGGCGGCATTGTAGGCCGCGATGTTTTCCGGCGTGCCGGGAAGGCGCTGCGAGGCCGGGAAGCCGGGCGTGGTGGGGCCGCAGGTGGTCGAGGTCGACGTGCCCACGCCCATCGGCGCGCACCAGCCGCCCACCGAAGGGCCGTTGTCCCAGCGGCCCGTGGAGAAGCCGTCCTCGTACAGGTTGCGCTTGCCCCAGGCCACGGAGACCAGGTAGCCCATGGTGTTGTTGTTGAAGGTGTCCGAGATCATGAACGCGCCGCGCGGGTCGGACTTCTCGGACAGGTCGTTGTAGCGGCCCTTCAGCATCGCGGTGGCGTTGAAGCCCCGCTTGGACAGGTCGAACGGACGCATGGTCTGCAGGTCGACGGTGGCGCCCAGCGAACCTTCTTCCACTTCGGCGGCGGAACTCTTGCGCACCGTCAGCGACGAGAACAGTTCCGAAGCAAACACGTTGAAGTCGAAGCCACGGCCGCGGTTGGTGCCGCCGCTGTTGTCGCTGCCGCCGGTGGTGGCCAGCGCCTCGATGCCGTTGATGCGCACGCGGGTGAAGTCTTGCCCCAGGCCCCGCACGGTAATGCTGCGGCCTTCGCCGGCGTCGCGGTCGATCGCCACGCCGGGCACGCGCTGCAGCGATTCGGCCAGGTTAGTGTCCGGGAACTTGCCGATGTCCTCGGCCTTCACCACGTCGACGATGCTGTTTTCCGTGCGCTTGGCATTGAGCGCGCTTTCCAGCGATGCGCGCAGGCCGGTCACGACCACGGTTTGTGTTTCAGCTACCGGTTCCTGCGCCTGTGCATTGGCCGTGGCATGGCTCATCGCCAGTACGGCCGCGGCGATCGCTGTCAGTTTCAATGCGGTTTTGTTGCTGTGCATCCAAGTCTCCTGTTCTGATTTTGTTCCGGATCTCTACGCTTGCTGGTACGTCAGCTGCGTGCACCGTGCGAGGTGCGTGCGGGATACATCATTGCGGAGCGCGGTTGCTTCGACAAATAACAAAAACGTATAGGTAGACAGGAAAACGATAACCTAATGATTTTTATGCGTCAACTTCGCTCAACATGCGCGCATTTCGCTCAGTTCGCGAATGGCGAGCGGCGCCGCGTCCAGCGAATTTGGTCGGGCCGCATGAGATTCTGTCAGACCAGTGAGGCATTTTCGCAACGACTGGTCAGGCCAGCTTGATGATTCTTGGGCGTTATTCGACCGTCGGGGCGGTGCCGAGCGCGGCTTGGCGCCGCTGCGGCGCGGAGGAGGCGGAGCGTCGTCCGAGCTCGCGTTCGACGTCGCGTGCCACGCCATCGAACAGCGCGGCCTGACGGGCCAGGCAGCCGGCGCGCTCGGCGGCGATGCGGTCGCGGTTCGCGTCCAGCGTGCCGCGGTCGAGCCGGAAGCCGAATTCCGCCGGCGCGCGCCGGTCCACCCGGCCCAGCACGCGCGCCACCATCACGTCGCCGAGGGCCGGCTTGAAGTGGCCCGCTTCCCAATACCAGCGCGTGCGCGCCGTGCTGCCCGGTGCCGGGACGGGCTCGCACTGGATCGCGCCGTAGCCGGAGAAGTCATGCACCGCGATGCGGGCGGCCGGATGGCGCCGCCGGCCGGCCTCGGCTTCTTCGACGAGGATCGCCTTCCATGCCTCGAAGCGGGGCCACAGCTTGGCCTGCTCGAACAGTGCCATCAGCTGCGCATGGTAAGGATAGATGACGAGATCGATGGCGACCTCGGGGTCGGCGCCCGCCGCGGTGTCGATCAGCGCGGCGGCCTGGGCGCGCACGGCCGGGACATGCAGGCCGCCGGCGGCCGCGGCGGCCAGCTTGCGCGTGTTCTCGGCGGCCCGCTGGCTGAACAGCGCGGCATAGCCTTCCGTGGCGGCCGCCTGGTGATACTGCAGCAGCGGATTGTGGCCGCGCAGCGTGGCCATTGCGGCCTGGGGCTGGCGCTGGATCGCCACGGTGACCAGGGCATCCTTCAGCGACGCGAACGAATACAGCGTATCGGCGCGCCATGCGTGCGCGCGCCAGCCGGACGGTGGCTCCGGCTGCACCGGCGCCACCGTCCCGGGCGGCAGGGGCTGGTTGGTCAGCGCATCGACGAACTCCATGCCGGCGATCACGTGGCGCGGCGGATGGCCGCCCCGGGCCAGGTAGCGAACCTGGTCGACGGCCAGCGCCGTGCTGGTGCCGGCCAGGGCCAGGTTGAACGCGTTCCGGTCGGCCAGGTGCGGGCCGTCCGGGTCGACGCCCACTTCCATGCGCGAGTTGCCGGCGATGACGATCTCGGGCCGGAAGCGCTCGGCGCGCGCCAGGCGGATCTCGTTGCGGTAGCGTTCCACCGGCGGCTTCACGCGGTTGAAGCCCGGGATGTCGGCCAGCGCATACAGGCCGTAGGGATCGACCAGCAGCACGAAGCCGGCCACCGCGGCGCTGGCGCCGGCGACCGTGCCCAGAATCCAGCGGAGGTAGTGGCGATAAGGGTTCGGGTCGGCGCTCATGTGGCAACTCGGGTCAGAACTGGAAATACAGGAAATCGGTGGGGCGGTTCAGCGACAGCAGGCCCAGCACGGCCAACGTGCCGACCAGCACCGCATGGCGGCGTGCCGGGCGCCAGGCCAGCCGCGTGGCGGTCGCCATGCCGCCGGCCGCGTCGAGCGCGGGAGCGAAGCGGTGCATGATCTGCTGCGTGTTCGGCAGCGCGAACGCGATGGCGCTTGCGGCCGCGACCCAGCCCCAGGTTTCAATGAAGCGCGACGTACCGCCCTGGTACCAGCCGATGCCGGCGGCGTCGAGCGCGGACTTCAGGCCGCCAAGATGGGCGCCGAGGGTGGCCGGCAGCTGCACGCCGTGCGCGCCAAACATGCCGGACAGGATCGCCAGCGCCGTGTCCAGGTCCGGTGCGCGGAAGAACACCCAGGCCACGCACACCGCGGCGAAGGTCAGCGCCCAGCCGGCCAGGGCGCCGGCCGTGCCGCCGCGCCAGCCCATGCGCTGGGCCAGGGCGCGCCAGGCCTGGCCAATCACCAGGTACAGGCCGTGCAGCCCGCCCCAGATGACGAAGTTCCAGCCGGCGCCGTGCCACAGACCGCCCAGCAGCATGGTCGCCATCAGGTTGGCCGAGCGGCGCGCCGGCCCCCGGCGGTTGCCGCCCAGCGGGATGTACAGGTAGTCGCGCAGGAAGCGCGACAGCGTCATGTGCCAGCGCCGCCAGAATTCCATGATCGAGGTGGCCTTGTACGGCGAGGCGAAGTTCAGCGGCAGCTGCACGCCGAACAGCCGGGAAAGGCCGATTGCCATGTCGGAATAGCCGGAGAAATCGAAGTACAGCTGGAAGGCATAGGCCAGCACGCCGCCCCAGGCCACCAGCAGCGACACGTCGTGCGGTTCGGCGAACAGCACGTTCGCATATGGCGCCAGGCTGTCGGCGATAAGGACTTTCTTGCCCAGGCCGATGAAGAAGATCGTCGCTCCCACGGCGAAATTGGCGGCGCGCGGCCAGCGGTTCCTGTCGTCGGCGAACTGCGGCATCATCTCGCCATGGTGCAGCACCGGGCCGGCGATCAGGTGCGGGAAGTAGGTGACGAACAGCAGGTAGTGCAGGAAGCGGCTTTCGCTGACGTGGCCGCGCGCGGTATCGACCAGGAAGGCGATCTGCGTGAACGTGAAGAACGAGATCCCGATGGGCAGCACGATCTTCAGTGCCGGCATGTCCCAGCCGGTTGCCTGCGCCACGCTGCCGGCCAGGAAGCCGGCGTACTTGTACCAGCCCAGCAGCGCGAGGTTGCCGGCCAGCGCCGCCACCAGCCAGCGCTGCCGCGCCGCGCCATGCGCCGCGCGGATCTGCAGCGAACAGGCGTAGTTGCCCACGATCGAGGCCAGCAACAGGGGCAGGTAGCGCAGGTCCCACCACGCGTAGAAGAACAGCGACGCCAGCGCCAGCACCAGGTTGCCGTACTCGCGGCCACGCCGCGCCGCGGCGAAATAGGCCAGCAGGACCACGGGCAGGAAACCGAACAGGAATGCATGGGAATTGAACAGCATCGATCGCTACCTCGGATGGGCGGAAACGCTCCGGAATTATAGCTTCGACAACTTATTAATTGCGGATAACTATTCATATTTTGCAAGACCGTCGCCTGCGCGAGACGAACGAAAGAGCGTGATAGCGCACGGGACGAACGACAGGGGCGTAATGGCGCGGGATTCGGCGCGCGATACGGCCGGCGATTCGGCCCGCGACGGCTCGGGTCCGTGCGCGCTGGGACCGGCTGCGGTCCGCGCCCGTGGCCGGAGCTGCGCTACACTCGCCGGGTCCTCTTGTCCGCGAGCCGCCATGGAAGAAATCACCGTCGCCACCTGGAATGAATTCGTCGCGCTCGGCGCGCAGCTCGATGGCTGGGCCTTCCGCGGCCAGCAGGATGCGCGCTGGCCCCTGCTGACTTCGCTGTCGCGCTATCTCGAGGCCTACGTGCCCGACCAGTCCAGCTGGCGGCTGCGGGAGGAGCGGGCGATCCGCATCTTCCGCCGCAAGGCCCACAACTACCTCGACAATCCGGCCGTGCTGGACAACACGCTGCGCTGCCTGGCGCTGATGCAGCACCACGGCGCGCCCACGCGGCTGCTCGATTTCACCAAGTCGCCATTCGTGGCCGCGTTCTTCGCGCTCGAGCGCGCCACCAGCAACGCCGCGGTGTATGCGCTGGATACGCCACGCCTGTGGAGCGCCGCCCCACGCGGCCAGCCGGCGATGGACCGCAATGCCATCGACCCGCGGCTGTCTGGCAATTTCGCCAGGCTGTTCCTGCCGAACACCAACGCCATCATCTGGACCGGCGAGCCGACCGAGATGGACCGCCGCCTGGTGGCGCAATCGGGCACGCTGGTGGTGCCGGGCATGCTGGACAAGCCGCTCGACGAAATCCTGCGCCACTATGCCGACAGCGGCACGCTGCTGAAGAAGATCGCGCTGCCGATCGGCATGCGCGAAGAAGCGATGAAGGCGCTGTACCGGATGAACATCACCAGCGCCACGCTGTTCCCCGACCTGGACGGACTGGCGAAGTCGATCGGCATGGAGCTGGAGATGGAGTGGCCGGGGATGAAGGGGAGCGGCACGTACGGCGATCCTTGATGAAGGAGGGACCGATGGAGCGACTATCTTCATCGGACAGGGAGGCTGGGGCCTTCGTATCGGGGCAACGCCTCCTTGCCAACGGTTGCTCGCACGCGTGGTACTTAAGCCACTAGTCAAAAGAAAGTAATGCGATTGCGTGGCGCAAGCGTAGACTCGTTCTGACTTCCTGCTACTTACAAGGCCGCGCGCATGCTCATGCTCATGCGCAGCGCCGCCACACCCGGCAAAGCCGGGCGATGCCTGTCACTCCTCACGCCGCCAGGCGCGGCACATTCCGCGTATTTCACGCCCGGGCCTGCGTCGCTCCCGGGGGACGTGCGCCGGCGAGGCCGGGATGCACGCCTGTACGGACGCGTCCAATAGCAGGGGTAGTCATGTCAGAGAAATACGATACCGTTCCAACCCGACATGAGTCGTCGGACGAAAAAGTTGCCGCCGAAGGAGGGAAGCCGCATTACTGCGCGATGCGGCCGCGGCCGCGCCGGGTGTTCTCGCCCGCCGTGACTGCGCAGCGGGAAGGCCTGATCAATACTTTCAGCAGCAAATGGGTCAGCGGCACCACGCTGCACTACTACTTCTTCGACCGCCCGACAGATGGGGAAAAAGTGCTGTTTTCCGATGGCACCACGCAGTTGCGCAGCTGGGTGGGCGAAGAAGAGCAGCGCGCCGTCGTGCGCGATGCCTTCGAGGTCTGGAGCAGCGTGGACATCGGACTGAAATTCGAAGAGGTGGCCACCCGCGAAGAAGCGGAAATCCGCATCGGCTTCATGCGCGGCGACGGCGCATGGTCGTACCTGGGCCGCGATATTCTTGAGCACGGGCCGAATGAACGGACGATGAATTTCGGCTGGGACCTGACCCGGTCCGGCGAGATCGACACCGCGGTGCACGAGATCGGCCACTCGCTGGGTTTCCCGCACGAACACCAGAATCCGAAAGCAGGCATCGTCTGGGACGAGGAAGCCGTGTACGCCGCGCTCGCCGAGCCGCCCAACAGTTGGCCCCGCGAAACGACCTTCTGGAACATCATCCGCAAGCTCGATCCGAACGAGGTCGAAGGCTCCACGTGGGATCCGGACTCGGTCATGCATTACCCCTTCGCGAAAGGGATGATCAAGGAACCGGTGCGCTATTTCGACGAGGGGCTGCAGCCGGCAGGGGGACTGTCGGCACGGGATATCAGTTGGGTGAAGGCGCTGTATCCGCCGCAGGTCGACAACACCGTGCAGCTCAAGCCAGCCCAATCCGTGCTGCTGGAGCTGACGCCCGGCGAGCAGCGCAGCTTCCGTGTGCGCCCCGAAGAAACGCGCCGGTATGAATTCCGGACCTTCGGCACATCCGATTCCGTGATGGTGCTGTTCGAGAACGACAACGGCGAATTCCGCTACCTGACCGGGGACGACGACAGCGGTGAGGACACCAACGCCGCGTTCCGGCTCAAGCTGGTGAAGGGACGCGAATACGCGCTGCGTGTGCGGCTGTATCACAGCGAACGGCAGGGGCAGACCGCCGTGATGATGTGGTGATTGCGGGGCGGAGCGTCGGCGGCAGCGCGGTACGGGCCGCCGCAGCGGTTCGGCACCAGGCATCTCACGCCGACGCACCCGCGAAGTTTCAAGCCATGGCCTAGAACTTGTAGTTCGCCCCCAGCACGAACGAACGCCCGGAATGCACGTACAGCAGCGTATCGTTGCGCACCGAATCGCGGCCGTAGCGCAGCGCTTCGTCCGTCAGGTTCTGGCCTTCGATGGACAGGCGCAGGTTCGGCGTTACGTTGTACGACAGGCTGAAGTCGATGTTCGTCATGCCGTTGACGCGCGTGTAGTCGTGGCCGTTGATGTCGCCCAGCACCGCCTGGATGTAGCTGGAGCGGTGCGCCGCCGACACGCGGGCGCTGAACTTCGGATCGTCGTAGTACAGCGTGATGTTGTGCGCGCGCGGCGACAGGCCGGTGAAGTCGGCGGTATCGCCGATGAATTCGCTGGCCGCCGTCGCCGGGTTATCCGGCCGCACGATGTAGTTGATCTTCGACTTCACGCGCGTGTAGTTGGCCAGCAGGCCGAAGTTCTTGCCGATGCCGGGCAGGAAGTTGAACGGCGCCTGCAGGTTGAACTCCAGGCCGTTGAGCGGGCCGCCCGGCGTGTTGAACTTGCGGTTCACCACCACGGTGCTGTCGGGCTGGACGACGCAGGCCGGCAGGCCGCCGGTGATCGAGCAGCCGCCTTCGGTCAGCAATTCATTCGGCAGGCCCAGCGCCGAATACACTTCGCGCTGCTGCACGTTCTGGATGAACGACTTGATCTCCTTGCGGAAGAAACCCAGGGAGATCATCGCGTTCCTGTCGTAGTACCACTCGGCCTGCAGGTCGTACGTGCGGGCGCGGATCGGGTCCAGCTGCGCATTGCCCACGCTGACAGTCTGGAACTGGTGGTTCACGCTGGCCGTCGGGCGCAGGTCGCCGTATTCCGGGCGGGCCAGGGTCTTGCCGGCCGAGAAGCGCAGGAACACGTCCTTCGGCAATTGCGCCGTCAGGTTCAGCGCCGGCAGCCAGTCGCGGTACTTCTTCACCACCGTGATGGGCTGCAGCTTGCCGCCGATCGTCTGCAAGGTCATCGAGGTGGACTTGGTGTCCACGCCGCGCACGCCGGCATTGCCGCGCCAGCCGATGCCCCACAGGTCGTAGTTGAAGTCCACCATGCCGTAGGCCGCGTCGATGTCCTCGGTGATGCGCGTCACGCCCGGCGTGGCCGTATTGAACAGCGAGCCCGGTACCTCGGCGCAGTGGCACTCGATATTGTGCACGGCCAGCAGCTTGTCCAGGTCCACCGCCGCCCACGACGACGGCACGCCGGTGCCGCCAAGGCCGCGGCCGAAGCCGGCGATCTGGCGCGAGATGTCGTTCATGCCCACGCCGGCCGGCAGGGCCAGGCCGCCGTCCGAGCCGTTGCCGACTTCGTACAGGCCATACGCGTTCTTGCGGGCGGACAGGCCGGTGCGCAGCGTCAGCCGCTCGCTGGCGTCCCATGCCAGGTTCACGGCGGTGGTCTTCAGCTTGTTGTCGGACTGCAGGTAGCGGCCGAAGAACTGGCCGTGCCACGTGCCGTTCGGCTCCGTGCGGGCGAAGGTGAAGCTGTTCGGATCGGCCACGTCGATGCCGTAGTTCAGCGTCGGCACGTTACGGTTCTGGCGGAAGTCGAACGAGAAGCCGTTTACGTTGGGCGCGTCGAACATGACGGTGGCGCGCATCGGGTTGTCCAGGTTCGTGTTCGACATGCCGTGCAGGACGTCGACCTTCAGCGTATCGCTGATGCGGTGGCTGGCCGACAGCACGTTCTGGCGGAACTTCGTCTCGTACACATCCATCAAGCCCTCGGTGCGCACGTCCACGCCGTTGAAGCGGCCGTAGGTCCAGCTGCCCTTGTCGTCGAATTCCGCTTCCAGGATCGAGGTCTGCGGCTTGCCGTTGGCCGCGGCCAGGCTGCGGCCGAACGAGATCGCGCCGATGTAGTTGTCGTAGCGGGTGTTGCTGAACTTCCCGTACATCAGGTCCAGGTTGATGTCGGTGCCCGGCGCCGGCCGCCACTGGAAGGAGCTGGTGATGCCGGTGCGCTCGTAGTCGGTCTGCGAGCGGCGGTAGCGGGGGATGCGCGGCGCGAAGGCGCCCGAGCCGGCCAGCGGGGCGGCGACCGTGCCGCCGAAGTTGTCGGTACGGCCCATCACCTCGGCATACTCGGCCGGGTTGCTGGTACGGGGCACGCCGAAGCCGCAATTGGCGGCATCCACGCCCTTGACGGCGTCGTTGCCGGGCACCTGCGGCGCCGTGCCGGCCGGCGAGCAGAAGCCGCCGTCGTAGCTGGCCGGGTACAGGTCCACCGCCTCGTAGCCTTCCTCGACGGCGCGGCGCTTCGAGTGGGCCGCCGAGACCAGCGCGCCGAACTTGCCGAAGCGGGTATCCCAGCGGTCCGACAGCAGGCCGGTGAAGCGCGGCTGGGTCTTGCGCGACACGGAGTTCCAGCTTTCCTGCACGCCGAAGCTGATGGTGCGGCCCTTGAAATCGAACGGGCGGCCGGTGCGCAGGTCGACGGTGGCGCCCAGCGAACCTTCCTCGATGGCCGCTTCGGATGTCTTGCGCACTTCCAGGCTGTTGAACAGCTCGGAGGCGAACACGGAGAAGTCGAAGCCGCGGCCCCGGTTGGAATTGCCGTTGATGTCCGAGGCGCCCGTCATCGACATGCCTTCGATGCCGTTGATGCGCACCCTTGTAAAACCGGCGTTCAGGCCGCGCACGGTGATCTGCCGGCCTTCGCCGCCTTCGCCGCGCGCCAGCGACACGCCGGGGACACGCTGCAGCGATTCGGCCAGGTTGGCATCGGGGAACTTGGCGATGTCCTCGGCCTTGATCACGTCCAGGATACCGTCGGAATTCTTCTTGGCGTTCAGCGCGCTGTCCAGGCTGGCCCGGAAGCCCGTGACGGTGACCACGTTGGCCGGTTCGGTGGCACCGGTCGCCCCGCTGGCATTGGCCGTGCTGGCGGTATTGGCGGTGCCGGCGGCGGGCGCCTGCTGGGCCGCGGCGGAAGATGCCAGCGCGGCGGCGGCCAGTGCCAGCGCGGTCAGCCGGGTGCCGCTGTTCTTGCGATGAAGTTGCATGTCTCTCCTTGTGCTTTCGATGTCGCGTTCTTGTCGTCGCCATGTTGCGAACAGGCGCATCTTATGAAAGGAAGGGGCGGCACAAATTAGCAAACAGGCAAATAATCATGGAGTTGATGATTGGGCGCGGCGGCAAGAGTGAAAAAAGCCACGGTATGCCAAACAGGTATTCCTCCGGCAAAAAATGGAATACCTGGATGGCCGCGCCAGGTGCTAGGGAGGCGTTTTTTGTGCCAGCCCTCAGCGGCACTCGGGCAGCGTCACGCTGACGGCGACAGTGTCCGCCACTACCCTGACGCCCGCATCGCCAGCGATTGCACCGCACCGGACCAGGAATGCCTGCCGCGCCGCCAGGCCGGGGAAGCTGCCTTGCCATGGCCCGATCGTCAGCCGCCCGCCGGCCTGCCGCCACGTGAAGCGGCGGGTGGCCGATTCGCCGCGCAGGTAACCGTGGCCGTCCCCGGCGTCGTCGTAAAGTTCATAGCTGCCGTCCGCGCCGGGATAGACGCGCACTTCGATCGGCTCGGAGCTCTTCTGGCCGGCATGCTGCACGACAGGGCCGAGCGGCAGGATGCTGCCGCCGCGCACGAACAGCGGAAGCGTGGCGATATCGGCCCTTGCCGCGATCACCTTGCCCGCCTCGTGGCGCTGGCCGCTCCAGAAGTCGAACCACGCGCCGCTGCCCGGCAGGTATACGGTGCGCACGTCCGCCCTGGCTTGCGTGACCGGCGCCACCATGATGGCCTTGCCGAACATGTACTGGTCCGGCACCGTCAGCGCCTGCCGGTCCGCGCGAAAATCCATCATCAGGGCACGCATCATCGTGCCGTGCCGGTTCGTCACGTCGGCCGACGCGGAATAGATGTAGGGCAGCAGGCGGTAGCGCAGCTCCGTGTACCTGCGCAGGATTTTCTGGGTGGCCTCGTCGAACTGCCAGATCTCCTTGCCGGCCCCGGTGCCATGCACGCGGAACATGGGGTTGAACGCGCCGAACTGGTACCACCGCGTGTACAGCTCCGCGTATTCGGGATCGGTGGGTTTGCCGCCGAAGAAGCCGCCGATGTCGGCCGACCAGTAGGGTATGCCGCTGAGCGTGAAGTTCAGCGCCGCCGGGATGTGGGCACGGAAGACGTCCCAGGTGGCGGCGGTGTCGCCGGACCATGTGATGGCGGCGTTGCGCTGCTGGCCGCTATAGGCCGAGCGCGTGAGGATGAACGGGCGCTTTCCCGGGGCATCCTTGCGCGATCCCTCGTAGACCCCGGTCGTGTGGAGCAGCGGATACGCATTGAGCACTTCGGCGCCGGGCCCGGCCGCCGTGCGCACCTCGCGCAGCTCGCCCCAGTTCCCGCCCAGTTCGGCCTCGCTGCCATCCAGCCACCAGCCGTCCCAGCCATGCCGGCCCAGCGTGCGGCCGATCTGGTCCCAGTAGGTCTTGCGGCCGGCCGGCGCGTAGGCGTCGTACCAGCGGCCCTGCCCGGCGGGGTAGACGTTGTCGTAGGTTTTCGGGAACAGCGCGCCGGCCCGTTCCAGCTCCGCCGCATTGCCCGTGCCCGGATCGAAGCGGGGCCATACCGATACGATGGCATGCACGTTCTGGGCGTGCAGCGTGTCCAGCATGCGCTTGGGATCGGGGAAGCGTGCGGCGTCCACCTCGTGCGAGCCCCATTGGCCCGGCAGCCAGTATTGCCAGTCCTGCACCACCGCGTCGAGCGGCACGTTCATCGACCGGTAGCGCGCCGCGATGCCGAGCAGCTCGGCCTGGTCCTTGTAGCGCTCCTTCGACTGCCACAGCCCCAGGTCCAGCGCGCCATCATCGGCGCGCGGCCGGTCAGCTCCCGGTAGCCGGCCACGATGTCGTCGATCTCGGGGCCGTGGATGAAATGGTAGTCGACCCCGCCGCCCGCCCCGGAGCGAAATTCCAGCGGGTGGTGCGGCGTTGCCGGCAGGCCGGCGTCCACGTCCGTGATCGAGGCGTTGTTCCACAACAGCCCGTAGCCCTTCGGCGATACCAGCATCGGCACCGCGACATCGCGGTTGGCCTGCTGCAGGTGGACGGTGTTGCCGGTGTAATCGAACAGGCCGTTCAGGTGCTGGCCCAGTCCGAATACGGGGCCCTGCAGGGCAAATCCCTGGCCAACCTGCGCGCCCGGCGCGATCCGGCGGCTACCGGGCAGTTCATGCAGGATCGGTTCACCCTTCGGATCGTGGAAACTCACGGCACCGGTGGCCTTGTCCACGCGGACCTGGAGTGCCGGGGTAGACAGTGCATGGAACTCGGCCGACTCGGCGATCTTCCAGTCGACGCGCTGCGGCCGGGCGATCACGGCGGGATTGTAGTTGCCTTGCCACGCGGGGTCGGCACCAGCACGGATGTGGATGATGCGCGCGCTGCAGGGCTCGATGCGCAGCGTTGCCCCGGCGAGCGTGACCAGCAGGCCATGCGGCGTCTGCCGGGCCGATTCCACGGCCTTGCCTGGCGCCGCCGCCGCGAGTGCCGCCGGTGCCGGCAGCGTAACAGCGATGGCCAGCGCGAGCGCCAGCCTGGCCATCGGCCGAACTCGATCATGCATTCTCGTCTCCTGTGTTGTTATCGCAATCATTGAACAGTATCCGCAGTGAGCCGGGAGCAGGGCAATGGGCCGCCGGCCGAATAATCACGAACTTGACGAGAACAGGGAGCGCCTGCGCCGGCAACGCAACGCTATGCCAACTCGATATTCTTCCCTTGCAAAACGGAATACCTGGGCATGTTGGCGCTCTGCTACGATTGCCGGATTTTTATCGCCGAATTTTTATCGGATTACGAGGACCCGCCCGCATGCATCCACTCCTGAAGACGCCGCGCCTGCCACTGGCCATTGCCGTGTCGTTTCCCCTCTTGCTGGCGCTGCTGTCCGGCCACGCCGCCGCCGAACGGCGCAGCCTTGCGCAGGACTGGCTGTTCCAGAAGGGCGAAGCGCGGGGGGCGGAGCAGCCGGCGTTCGACGATGCCGGCTGGCGCAAGGTCGCGGTGCCGCATGATTTCGCCATCATGGACAAGCCCGATGGCACGCCGCCGTTCGATCCGAAGGCGGTCGGCGGGCAGGATTCCGGCTACCTGCCGGGTGGGCAGGGCTGGTACCGCCGGCACCTGGCGCTGGACGCCGGCGATGCCGCGCGCGTGCTGCGCCTGAACTTCGAAGCGGTCTACATGGATGCCGACATCTGGTTCAACGGCGAGCACGTGGGCCGGCACCGCTATGGCTACACGGCGTTCACGCTGGACCTGACGGGCAAGGCGAAGGCGGGCGACAACGTCATCACGGTACGCGTCAACCACGCCGATCCCTCGTCGCGCTGGTATGCGGGCTCGGGGCTGATCCGGCCCGTGACGCTGGACTTGCTGGACCCCGTACACGTGGCGCCGGACAGCGTGTTCGCCAGCACCCGCAGCGCCTCGAGCGACCAGGGCGAGGTCGACGTGCGGGCTTCCGTCAGCAACCGTTCGGCTGCCGCCGCGAAGGTCGAGGTGCTGTCGACCGTGGTGGCGGGCGACGGCAGCACCGTGGCCCGGGAGCGCCGGGCGATGACGGTACCCGCGCGCGGCAAGGCCGACCTGGCGCACCGCTTCGCCATCGCCAATCCCAAACTGTGGTCGCCCGACGCGCCGAACCTGTACACGCTGGTGCAGGAAGTGCGGGTCGGCGGCGTGCTGCGCGACACCCGGCGCACGCGCTTCGGCATCCGCACGGTGACGGTGGATGCGCGGCACGGCCTGCGCATCAACGGGAAGCAGTACCTGCTGAAGGGCGGGAACATCCACCACGACAACTACATGCTGGGCGCCGCCGGCGCACCGGACGCGGACCGGCGCAAGGTGGCGCTGATGAAGGATGCCGGCTACAACGCGATCCGCAGCGCGCACAATCCGGCCAGCCAGGCCACGCTGGAAGCGGCCGACGAACTGGGCATGCTGGTCATCGACGAAGCCTTCGACATGTGGCGCAAGCCGAAGCGCGATGCCGATTACTCGCGCTTCTTCGAGGAGAACTGGCGGCGCGACATCGACAGCATGGTGGTCAGCGGCCGCAACCACCCCAGCGTGATCTTCTGGAGCGTGGGGAACGAGATTCCCGAGCAGGCCACGCCGGAAGGCGCGAAGACGGCGCGGGAGCTGGCGGCGCGCATCCGCACGCTCGATGCCACGCGCCCCGTCACGCAGGGCGTGAACGTGGACAGCCCGGGCAACGCGGTGCAGTTCGCGGAACTTGACGTGGCCGGCTACAACTACCGGGTCCACCTGTTCGGCAGCGACCACGCCACGCATCCGGAACGGGTCATGTACACCTCCGAATCGACGTCGAAGGATGCGTTCCGCTACTGGGACCCGGTGGGCCGGATGCCGTGGGTGATCGGCGACTTCGTCTGGACGTCCGTCGACTACCTCGGCGAGACCGGCATCGGCTGGATGGGCTATTCGAAGGACTGGAAGGAGCTCGGCAAGTACCCGTGGCACCTGGCGTACTGCGGCGAGATCGACGCGACGGGCCGCAAGCGCCCGGCGGCCTACTATCGCCAGGTGCTGTGGCAATCCGGCATCGATCCGGTGGTGGCGTTCGTCGAACAGCCGGCCGGCACGGAAGACCTGCCGGACCGCCAGTACTTCAAGGAGCACCCCGAGCTGGACTGGTCGCTGCACGACCTGCACCCGAGCTGGACCTGGACAGGCCAGGAAGGCAGGCCGCTCAAGGTGGTGGTGTATGCCGAGCATCCGGAAGTGGAGCTGTTCCTGAATGGCCGCAGCCTGGGGCGCAAGGCGGCGGGGCGCCAGACCGAATACCAGGTGTCCTACTCGGTGCCGTACCAGGCGGGGCGCCTGGTCGCCGTCGGCTACCGCGACGGCAAGGCGGCGGACCAGTGGGAACTGCGCACGGCCGGCGCACCGGCCGCGGTGAAACTGACCGTGGATCGCCGGCAGGTACGGGCGAACGGCGAAGACCTGGCTTACGTGAGCGCCGAGCTGGTCGACGCGAACGGCGTGCCGGTCTATGCGCGCGACGGCGACCGCCAGTTCAGGGTCACCGTCAAGGGCGCCGGCACGCTGGCCGGCGCCGGCAATGGCAACCCGATGGATGCATCGAGCCTGCAGTCCGGCGAACGGGCCACGTTCCATGGCCGGCTCGTGGCGGTGGTGCGCGCCGGCATGGACGCGGGGCCGATCGAAGTGGAATTCGCCGGCGAAGGCTTGCCGGTGCAGCGCGTGCGGATCGACGCGGCCAGCCTGTAGGGGTAGGAGAGGCGGGCGGGGAGCGCCCCATGTTGGCGCAATGCCTGCGCTACAATGCGGCTTGTTTTATTTGCCACATATCCCTACATGAAAAACCTGGAAAACATCCTCTACGACTACCTGGCCGCCATCGAAGCGGCCGGTTCCCTGATTCCCAAGGCACTGGGCCCGGCGCCCGATGCCGGCTGGATCGATGCGATGAACGCGCTGGAACAGATCACCGTTCCGGACGACCTGAAAACCTATTTCACGAAAATCAACGGCTGGGATGCCGATTCCGACCTCGACCTGTTCGAGCCGGAACTGGCCTGGGGCATGTTCCCACTGTCCACCGATCGGAGCATCGAGGACTACGTGGAAATCGCCGATATCGTCGGCGATGAGAATCCCGACTACTGGCCTCTGGGTTTCGTGCCGATCCTGGCCGACGGCGCCGGGTCCTGGGTACTGGTCAATTGCATCGCCGCGTCGCCCACCTATGGCGCCGTGTACGAAATGACCCACTGCGTGGGCATCAACCGTATCGCCGGCTCGCTGGCCGATTATTTCGCAGGCTTGACACAGGTGGTGAAGGCCGGCTGGAAAGTTTTCGACGGGGACAGCTCGGACATCACGGTCGACGGCGACGAATACGCCGATCTGCAGGCCGGGGTGTTTGGCCACACGCCATACTTCACGACGCGGGGAAGCGACCAGGTGGTGGACTGGCGGTGACGCCTCGGCGATGGAGTGCATGGCCATGGGAATGGCGAATAAACAACATTCGGGGGTGAGCCGACATCATGCGGCACCAAAAAATTGATTAAAAAAATGCCAACGAATAAGCTTGAGGCTCGTCAATTTTTAAGGTCGATATGAAACTTCATCAGTTTGCCCTGGCTGCCGCGCTCGCGGTGGCCACACTCGGCTCCGCCCAGGCCGGCATCTACACGTACACCGGCAATCTCGCCACCCACGATTACATCGGCGACGCGCCGTCCCGGATCGTCGCGCATTTCGAATTCGACTTCGAGAACTCGCCGGGTGCCGAATATCACATGTACGAATTCAAGAGCTGGGATGTCAGCTACGGGTCCATCCATCTCAGCTCCGCCGCGGGAAATGGCTTGATGAACAGCTTCACCTTCGATGCCGCGATGAATATCACGGGCTGGTTCTTCAATGCCAGCGACACGGCCGAACCGTGGCTTTACAACGAGAACCTGCAGTCGCTGTCGGAAAATTTCCTCGGCCACGCGCCGAATGAAGCGAGTGACATCGCGCTGCTGCAAAATCCGCTGCGATCGGCGGCTGTGTATGGCAACCAGGGCACCTGGACGCTCGCACCGGCCGTGCCGGAGCCGGCCACGTACCTGATGCTGGGCGCCGGGCTCGCTGCCGTCGGGTTCGCCAGCCGCAAGCGCCGGGCTCAGGCGGCCTGAAGCGCCGTAACGCTGGCCGGTCAGCGCCCTGCGCCTGGCCTGGTTTCGATGTCGTCAATGGCCAGATGCTGCCGGGGCGTATCGCGCCGCCGGTGCCGGAACCTGCACCGGTCTGCATGCTGGTCTCTGGCCCGGGCTCATTTCCGTAGCCGCCCGCCGCCGCCGGAAGGAAGGTCGCGTACGCACGCCGCGCGAGAATCGCGGCGTGCTCCGATGCGCTACCGGGAGAGCACCGTGGAGGTTCAGTCTCCGAACGCGCTGCCCCGGACCTTGGCATACACGGCATCGAAGACCTGCAGTTGCTGGAGCGCCGGCACCGGGCCGGTGCCGATCGGGACGCCCAGCCGCTGAACCTGGCCGGCCACGCCGCGAAATGCCGGCCAGTGCGGCAATCCCTGGCCATTGGGGTCGCCCGTGGCGGCGAAACGTACCCAGTAGCCCGACATCGCCGCGGCCAGCTCGTGGTCGGCGTCGCGCCACTTCCAGGGGGCCTGTCCCAGGTGGTCGAACATGAACCACAATTCGGCAAAGTGGCTGGCGCCCCAGCCGGCATGTACCGAATCAGCGGGGAAGGGCGGCCGCTGTTCGAAGCTGTAGTAATAAACTGGACTACGGCCCGATTGCGCCAGCCGTGCCCATGCCCACATGTCCCAGCCGAACCGCAAGTCGCGTTCGAAGCCGAGACGCGCATCGCGTGCCTGCGCGTCGGTGTCATGCGGGTAGGCCGCCAGCAGCGCCGCGGGCAGGGTGCCGAAGCTGGCCGCGATGTCGGCCTCGAACCGGTCGGCGCGCACGGCGCTCACATCGACCAGCGCGCGCGCCTCCTCGCTGTTCGAACCGATCAGCAAGGGCACGTCATGATTACGCCCCTGCACGTAGCCGTCATAAGGCGACAGGGGCAGCACATCCGCGTCGATCACCGGGTGGCTGACGGCATTGGTGTCGGTCAGGCGCGCAGCCGGCAGCTTGCGCATCGCGTCCAGCGTGGTGGCGCCAAGCGCGTGCATATAGCTGGCACCATCGCGTTCGGCATTGGCCAGGATGTAGCCGGGAGCCAGTTGCAACGGTTCGAAGATCCCGCCGCTCTGCGCGATGGCGCGCTGGAACAGTCCCTTCGCGCGCGGCGACACCAGCAGCGCGCTGACCGCCATCGCGCCGGCCGACTGTCCGGCGATGGTCACGCGCTGCGGGTCGCCGCCGAAAGCCGCGATATTGCGCTGCACCCATTCCAGCGCCGCAATCTGGTCCATCAGGCCGTAATTGCCCGACGACCGATGCGGCGATTCGGCGCTCAGCGCCGGATGCGCCAGGAAGCCCAGCGCGCCGAGACGATAGGCGATGGTTACCACCAGCACGCCCTTGCTCGCCAGGCGGTCGCCGTGATAGAGCGGCATCGACGCTGAACCGTTGGTATAGCCGCCCCCGTGGATCCACACGATCACCGGCAGGCGCCGGCCGGCACGGCGCGGCGGCGCCCATATATTCAGGTACAGGCAGTCCTCGCTGACGGACGGAGCGGCCTCGCCCGGCATCGATACGCCTTGCTGCATGCACGCCGGCGCGAACTTGCTGGCCTCGCGCACGCCCCGCCATGCCGGCGCCGGTTGCGGCGGCCGCCAGCGCAGCGCGCCCAGTGGCGGCAGGGCGAACGGAATGCCCCGATACACGTCGACGCCGGCCTGCCGCTGCCCAGCCACCGCGCCCTGCGCCGTCATCGCCGGCGCCGCCAGCGCCCAGCCCGCACCCGACAACAGCAACGCCAGGCTTCCTTTGCAAATCGCCCTCCACATACCCGCTCCTTAACGATCGATCAGCGGCCAGTGTGGCCCGGCCGCGGCGGCAAGGCCAGACCGGCTGGTCACTGTCGGCACCGGCTCATCCCATTGTGGCCAGGCGCACGATCGCTGCTAGAATCAGCGCATGACGACCTCCGCCAATCCCGCTCCCATGGCGCACTGGCCCGCCCGGGTGCGGGTACACGCCTGGGTCATGCTGTACTGGCTGGCCTTCCTGCTGGTGCTCGAACCGGGCAACATCCTGCGAGCCAGCCAGGCCGGCCAGGCGTTGAGCTGGTCCCACGAGGCGATCCGCATCCTGGTCGCCGCCCTGCTGGGCACTACTGTCACCACGGCGGTGCAGACGCTGGTCGAACGTTTTCCACTGCGTGGTCCGCGGCGCCGCCGCCATCTGCTGATCCATGCGGCCGGCGCCGCCGGGTTGGCGCTGGCACTGGTGCTGGTCTCGTGCCTGCTCGCAGCCTGGGTGTTCGCCGGCCGGTTGCTGCCGTTGTGGGACGAAATCCGGGACCAGCTGGTGGGCAATTTCACGCTGCTGATGTTCGCGCTGGCCGCGCTCGCTGCGCTGGCCCAGGTGACGATGCAGCGAACGGCCTTGCCGGCATCGACGGGGACGCCTGCGCCGACGGGGACGCCGGCGCCGACGCTGGCATTGACGCATGTTGAAATAAAACGGCGCGGCCAGCTGCTATCGCTGCCGTTGTGCGAGGTGGACTGGATCGAAGCGCAAGGCAACTATGTCGCGCTGCACGTCGGCGCCGAGCAACATCTGCTGCGCGACACCATTTCCGGCTTCTGCGCGCGGCTCGATGGCACCCGGTTCCTGCGCGTCCACCGCAGCATGATCGTCGCGACGGACCGCATCCGGAAGATCGAAGCCTTGCCCAACAGCGATATGCTGCTGCATCTGCAGCATGGGGTAACGCTGCGCGCCAGCCGCAACTACGCCACCGCCGTCCGCGCAGTGGCGCGGCGTCTGGCGGCCCGCGACGATCCGGGCGCCCGCGACGCTGTCCCACGCTGAAGTCGCGGCGATGTCCGATCCGCGCAAGCGGCCGTGCACACAGGCGGCACGCTCCGCCAGCGTGAAGACCCGCCAATCAATGCCATGAGCATTTACGCCACCCGATGGACACCGGCTGAGCGGAACCTTACCATCTCCGAACACTAATATATTAGCGTGGCGATCCGGATGGCGATAAGCACCGACAGCCGCGCATGCCGGAGAGCTATGTCCACTTGTCCCACCACGCGCAGGCGCTTCCTGCAATCGGCCGCGGCCGCCTCCTTGCTGTCCACGCTGCCCGGCCTGTCCGGCGCCGTCACCGCGAACACCGGAGCGAAAGCAAAACCTGTATCGGGTACCGCGCTGCGCTGGCTCGACGGCAAGCCGCCGGCGCGCTTCCACGGCGCGACATTGGGCGTGCCCTGGCCGCGCGGCACCTTGCGGCTGCCGGCCGGCCGGCGGCTCGATTTCACGCTCGGTGCGAACGCCCCGGCGATGCAGTCCTGGCCGCTGGCGTACTGGCCGGACGGTTCGCTGAAGTGGACGGCCCATGCGATCGCCGGCGGTGCGCCGGCCGCCGGGTGGAACGTCGAGCCGGGCGCTTCCCGTGGCGGCACGGTCAACGTGCGGCAGGCGGCGGGGCAGGTGGTGGTGGCGGCCGGCGATGTCGAGTGGACCGTGCCGGCCACGGGCGAGCACCTGGTCGCCAGCGCCGTGCGTGCTGGGCGGGTCACCTTGCAGGACTTGAAGCTGGTGGCGCTTCGGCAGGACGGGCCGGAGCCCGAGGTGGAGGGCAGCGTGGCGCGGCAGGCGTTCGCCAGCAAGGTCACGAAGGTGACGGTCGAGCAGGCCGGCCCGGTGCGCGCCGTGCTGAAACTGGATGGCGTGCATAGCGGCGGCGGGCGCGACTGGCTGCCGTTCTCGGTGCGCCTGTACTTCTACGCCGGTTCGGACAGCGTGCGCATCGTGCATTCGTTCATCTACGATGGCGTGCCGGAACGCGATTTCATCCGCGGCCTGGGCGTTACCGCGCAGGTGCCGATGACCGATCCGGCCCACGACCGGCATGTGCGGTTCTCCGGAGAAGGCGCTGGCGTGTGGGGCGAGGCCGTGCGCCCGGTGACCGGCCTTCGGCGCGATCCCGGCCAGGCCTTCCGGGACGCGCAAGTGGCCGGCCGGGCGCTGCCGCCGCTGGACGGCATGGCGAAACCGGTGCGGGATGGCTTGCAGTGGATTCCCGAGTGGGGCGATTACTCGCTGGCGCAACTGGCGCCGGACGGATTCACGCTGAAGAAGCGCACGAAGAGCGGGCGCGCCTGGATCGATGCGAATGCCGGCACGCGCTCGAAAGGGCTGGTGTACGCCGGCGGCGCTTCCGGCGGCGTGGTGCTGGGGCTGAAGGACTTCTGGCAGCGTGCGCCCGTGCAGCTGGACGTGCGCCATGCCGCCGGCGCGATGGCCGAGGTGACGGCCTGGCTGTGGGCGCCGTCCGCGCCGGCGATGGACATGCGGTCCTATCGCGGCGAGGATGGCATGGACACGCACGACAAGCAGATCGCCGGCCTGAACATCACCTACGAGGACTACGAGGCGGGCTGGGATGCCGCCACCGGCGTGGCCCGTACGTCGGAACTGCAGTTGTGGGTGACGGGCGGGACGCCGTCGCACGACACCTTGTCGGCGATGGCGGAGCAGGTGGCCAATCCGGCGCGGCTGGTGCTGTCGCCGGAACGCATCCACCAGTGCGGCGTGTTCGGCGACTGGGACCCGGTCGATACGGGCACGCCGGCGCGCAAGCTGATCGAAGACCGGCTCGCGCTGCAGCTGGACCAGTACCTGCGCGAGACGGAACAGCACCGCTGGTACGGCTTCTGGTCGTACGGCGACGTGATGCACACGTATGATCCCGACCGCCACATGTGGCGCTACGACATCGGCGGCTATGCATGGGACAACTCGGAGCTGTCGACCGACCTGTGGCTGTGGTACAGCTACCTGCGCACCGGCCGGGCCGACATCTTCCGCTACGCCGAGGCGATGACGCGCCACACGGGCGAGGTCGACGTCTACCACCTGGGCCGCTTCAAGGGCTTCGGCACGCGGCATGGCGTGCAGCACTGGTCCGACTCGTCGAAGCAGCCGCGCGTGTCGAATGCGGCCTACCGGCGCATCTATTATTTCCTGACCGCCGACGAACGGGTGGGCGACCTGATGCGCGAACTTCTCGATTCCGATGCCGACCTGGCCACGGTGGACATCTCGCGCAAGCTGCCGAAGAAGGAGGGCGCGCCGCAGGGCGGATTCGTCAACGCGTCGTTCGGCACCGTGTGGGGCTCGCTGATCGCGGCGTGGCTGGCCGAGTGGGAGCGCACCGGCGACGTGAAATGGCGCGACAAGATCGTCAGCGGCATGCGCAGCATCGCCGCGTTGAAGCGGCAGTGGTTCGCCGCCGGTGCGCCGTACGATCACCGCACCGGCAAGTTCCACGGGCCGGGCGATACCGCCAGCTTCTCGAACCTGAACGGCGTGTTCGGCGTGGTGGAGATGAATTCCGAGCTGCTGACCCTGGTCGACGAACCGGCCTACAGGAAGGCCTGGCTGCAATACTGCCGCACCTACAATGCGCCGAAGGAGGAAATCGTGGCGCTGCTGGGCCGCGACCCGGGCGGCCGCGGCATGGGCGACACGAATTCGAGAATGACCGCCTACGCGGCCTACCATGAGCGCGACCGGACACTGGCGCTGCGCGCCTGGCGCGAGTTCTTCCAGTCGGACTGGCTGAAGCCGGAGGGGAGCCGCACGCGCCGCGTGGGCGGTACCGCCGTGCTGCGGCCGGTCGTGGAACTGGCCAATACGAGCACCAACGGCTCGGCGCAGTGGGGCCTGGCGGCCATCCAGCACATGGCGCTGGGTGGCGCCACGCTGGACGAAGCCGCCCGCGCCGCCGGGCTGATTCCCTAACTTTCCCGAGATCGACAGACGATGAAGACATTCGTGATTGCCTTGCTGGCCGTGCTCGCCTGGCCCCTGTCTGGCGTTGCCGGCGCAGCACCCGCAACGGCAGCGGCAGCGGCAGCGCAGCCCGCCGCGCAAACCGCCGCTGACTTTCGGCCCGCCGATTCCCGGTCGACTGACCTGCGCCCCCCCGACCTGCGGCCCCAGTTCCTGCTGACGGGCGCACCCTCGCGCGACAGCCAGGACCTGTCCGGCCAGTGGACATACTCGAAGGACCTGTACCGCACCGGCCTCACCGACATCAACGGCTGGGTGGCCAAGTCGCGCATGCAGCGCTACCGCGACGTGGACGTGGCGGCCGAGGAAGCACGCGCCACCACCGATTTCTACGAGTTCGACATGGACCGCGCGCCGCAGGTGTCGATTCCCGGCGCGTGGAACGCGGCCACGCCGGCCATGCGCCACTACGATGGCCTGGTCTGGTTCCAGCGCAAGTTCAAGTCGCCGGCGCCGGATGGCGGGCGGGCCTTCCTGCGCTTCGAGGCCGTCAACTACAGGGCCTACGTGTACCTGAACGGCAAGGAGATCGGCCGGCACGAAGGCGGCTTCACGCCGTTCGTGCTGGAAGTGACCGGCGCGCTGCGCGGCGGCGAGAACCGCCTGACGGTCGGCGTCGATTCCACCCACGACGCGCAATCGATCCCCACCTTCATCACCGACTGGGACCTGTATGGCGGCATCACACGGCCGGTGCGGCTGATCCGCACGCCGGCCACCTTCATCGACGACGCCACCCTGGCCCTGAAGGCCGATGGCCGGATCGCCGGCGAAGTGCGGCTGCAGGGAGAGAAGGCGGCCGGGCAGCGCGTCACCGTTGCCATCGGCACGCTGGCCAGCGCCACCGCCACCACCGACGCGAACGGCCGCGCCGTCTTCGATATCAAGGCGCCCGCGAAGCTGGAGCGCTGGTCGCCGGACACCCCCGTGCTGTACGACGTGCGCTTCGCCGCGGCGGGCGACACGGTGAGCGACCGCATGGGCTTTCGCACCATCGCCGTCCAGGGCAGCCAGATCCTGTTGAACGGCAAGCCGCTGTTCCTGCGCGGGATTTCGCTGCACGAGGAGGAGTTCGGGCCGAACCCGGCGCGCAACATGACGGAGCAGGCGTCGCGCGCGCTGCTCACCGAGATCAGGCAGGGACTCGGCGCCAACTACGTGCGGCTGTCGCACTATCCCCATTCGGAAACCACCTTGCGGCTGGCCGATGAAATGGGCTTGCTGGTGTGGAGCGAGATCCCGGTCTACTGGACGGTGGACTGGGAAAACCCGGCCGTGCTGCGCAAGGCGCTGGCGATGCAGGCCGAAACCATCTACCGCGACCGCAACCGCGCCGCCGTGGTCATGTGGAGCGTGGGGAATGAAACCCCGGTGTCGCCGGCCCGCACGGCGTTCCATGGCGCCATGGCCGACAACGTGCGCGCGCTGGACCCGACCCGGCTGGTCAGCGCCGCGCTGCTGGTCGAACGCGGCAAGGAAAACGGCGAGGACGTCACCGTCATCAAGGACCCGCTGGTCGACAAGCTCGACGTGCTGGCCGTGAACACCTATGCCGGCTGGTACGGCAACGACACGCTCGATGCGCTGCCGGGACTGAAGTGGCAAGTGCCGGCCGACCGGCCGCTGATCCTCTCCGAGTTCGGCGCCGACGCGCTGGCCGGTTATCGCAACGATGGCATGAAGAAATTCACCGAGGAGTACCAGGCCGAGTACTACCGCAAGACGCTGGCCATGGCCGACCGGATTCCCACCCTGCGCGGCATGTCGCCCTGGATCCTGAAGGATTTCCAGTCGCCGCGCCGCGAACATCCGGTGTTCCAGAACGGCTGGAACCGCAAGGGCCTGGTGTCCGAGACCGGTGTGCGCAAGCAGGCGTTCGGCGTGCTGGCCGAGTATTACCGCGGCAAGGCCGCCGCGGCGGGAAAGTAAGCGCGAGGGGAAGGGGGCTGTTCCCGGCCGGGCCGGGCGGCCCTGCTGCGCTGGCAGCGGGATGTTGCTGCGCGGGACTTTTTGGCGGCGTGCTACGATGCTTCCTCGTCATTCTTTGAAGGAAAGCGGGTGGAGTCGCTGCTGCTACTGGTCGGGCTGATCGTGTTGAACGGGGTCTTTGCGATGTCGGAAATCGCGCTGGTCACGGCGCGCAAGGGAAAGCTGATGAAGCTGGCGAGCGAGGGCGACCACGCCGCCGCCGCCGCGCTGGAGCTGGGCGAGGATCCGACCCGGTTCCTGTCCACCATCCAGATCGGCATCACCTCGATCGGCATCCTGAACGGGATCGTCGGCGAGTCGGTGCTGGCCAGGCCGCTGTCGCTCTGGCTGGCGTCGCTCGGCGTGGGCCAGGAAGCGGCCGGCATCATGGCCACGGCCGGCGTCGTCATCGTCGTCACCTACGTGTCGATCGTGATCGGCGAACTGGTGCCCAAGCGGCTCGGCCAGATCGCGCCGGAAGTGGTGGCCCGGCTGGTGGCGCGGCCGATGCAGAGCCTGGCCACGGTGACGCGGCCGTTCGTGATGCTGCTGACCGGTTCCACCCACGCGATCCTGCGCCTGATGGGCGTGCGTCAGACGTCGCAGAGCAGCGTCAACAAGGAAGAAATCCACGCCATGCTGGAGGAAGGCTCGGAGAGCGGCGCGATCGAACAGCAGCAGCACGACATGGTGCGCAACGTGTTCCGGCTCGACGACCGCAAGCTGGGCTCGCTGATGATTCCCCGCTCCGACATCGTCTTCCTCGACATGCGCCTGCCCGTCGAGGATAACGTGGCGCGGCTGATCGAGTCGGAGCATTCGCGCTTTCCCGTCTGCGATGGCGGCCTGGCCAACGTGCTGGGCGTGGTCACCGCCAAGCAGGCGCTGGCCGTGATGGCCAAGGGGCAGGTGCCCGACTTCGCCGCGATCGCCCAGCCCGCAACCTATGTGCCGGAAACGCTGACCGGCATGGGCCTGCTGGAACAGTTCCGCGCCAGCGGCATGCAGATGGTGTTCGTGATCGACGAGTACGGCGACATCGAAGGCATCGTCACCGTGCAGGACATGCTGGAAGCGCTGACCGGCGAATTCACGCCCCGCAACGAGGAAGAAGCGTGGGCGGTGCAGCATCCGGACGGCTCCTGGCTGCTGGCCGGCACGATCCCGGTGCATGAACTGAAGGACCGCCTGGGCCTGCGCTACGTGCCGGAGGAAGAGAAGGGCCACTACCACACGATCAGCGGCATGATCATGCTGCTGCTGGGCCGCCTGCCGATGGCCGGTGACCTGGTCGAGTGGGAAAACTGGCGCTTCGTCATCGCCGGCATGGACGACAAGCGCATCGACAAGGTCCACGCTTCCTTTATCGGCGCGATCGAACCGACGCCTGCCGATAGCTGAACCGCCAAGGGCCGGCAGCCGCCTTGACATGACGCCGCCTGACCCTGATGCCGCCAGGATAATTCCACCCCAAGTGCAAATTCCGGGGTCAGACCCGACGGGTCTGACCCCAGCCCTTCGCTGTTGGGGTGAATGCATGCGTTTCCAATTGTTGGCAAACACCTAACTTGCAGCACCCACGCGGCAGCGCTAAACACCAGCAGCCCCACGCGCGCCGCCGGCGCGCGTAGCATATTTCCCACAGCCACTCAATTGCAAGATTGTAATTGAATTGTCACTAGGATATACTCGCGGTCACCTGATAGTTACCTTTACTCAATAAACCTGTCTATATGTCCACTCTGGTTGCCAGTGCCGTCGTTGCCACCGCCATGCTGTCGAACTGTTCCTGGAACCATCCGGGCAGGAATCCGTACCGCGGTACCGTCAGCGAAGCGGTGTCGCGCTATATCGACATCCCCGCGCCGGTGCGCACCCGCCTGATCGCCAAGATCGAGAGTGGACAGGCCGACGATACGGCGGCCATCATGCGCGACACCATCGCCGGCAAGTACGACTACAGTCCGCAGATCACCGACATGCATTTCGGCCAGCGCACCGTGTGCGGCGCCGTCACGCGCGACGAGTGGGCGGCCACGCGGCGGGAAATGGGCAAGGTCTATTGCGTCGACAACCATTGCCTGATCGTGCCGAAAATCTGCGGCAACATCAGCCGCGTGCACCGGGTGGCCGGCGAGGGCGGTGGCGGCGGGATCGGCGGTGGGGCGGCGCCCGCCACGGTGGCCGTGCCGCGCGCGGCCGCGCCGGGCTGGGTGCGCGCCGCTTCGCCGGACGAGGTGGCAGCGGCCGACTCGATGGCGGAAATGGCCACCACGCCGATGACCCAGCTGTCCGGGTTCGCTTCGCCGTTCGGCACCGCCAGCTACGCGCCGGACCTCACGAGCCGCAATCCGTCGACCGACACCGGGCTGGCGCAGCCGGGCCCGGCGCCTTCGCCGGTACCGGAGCCGGCCACGTTCGGCATGCTGGGTGCCGGCCTGGCCGTGGTCTACGGCGTGATTCGCCGCCGTGCCCGTCGTGAAGCTGCTCAAGGCGCATAATCTCCCGCTGTCTCACCGATCACCAAGGTGATTGCTTCGCCGCCGCGGCGGCGAATGGTTGCGCATAACATCCGATTGTTGGCAAAATGGGGCGCTAACACGGCGCCCGTGCCGGGCCGGATGATGGACAACCAGACGAGACGACATTGCAACCGACGATCCTCGCCAGCGCGCTGCTGGCCGCCAGCTTCTTCCTTCCCGCGGCCCATGCCGCGACGCCCGCCAAATCCGTACCGATGCCGCCCGGCGTCTGGAGCCCCGACCAGGGCGACGGCACCTACGTCAACCCGATCCTGGCCGGCGATTATTCCGATCCCGACGTGGTGCGGGTCGGCGACGATTTCTATCTGACCGCGTCGAGCTTCACCAACGTGCCGGGCTTGCCGGTGCTGCACTCGAAGGACCTGGTGAACTGGACGTTGATTGGCTACGCGCTGGCACGCAATGTCCCCGACGCGCACCACGCGGTGCCCCGCCATGGCGGCGGCGTGTGGGCACCGGCGATCCGCCACCACGGCGGGCGCTTCCTCATTTACTACCCGGACCCGGACTTCGGCATCTTCATGGTCAGCGCCACCGATCCGAAGGGGCCGTGGACGGCGCCGGTACTGGTCGACGACACGAAGGGCGCGATCGATCCCGCGCCGTTCTGGGACGACGACGGCCAGGCATGGCTGGTGCACGGCTTCGCCGGCTCGCGGGCCGGCTTCAAGAACGTCATCACGCTGAAGAAGATGAGTGCCGACGGCAAGCGCACGCTGGGCGGCGAAAAACGCATCATCGAAGGCGACAAGCTGCCGAAGGTGGCCACGTCGGAGGGCCCGATGCCGTGGTTCACCACCGAGGGGCCGAAGCTGTACAAGCGCAAGGGCTGGTACTACGTGTTCGTGCCATCCGGCTCCGTGAAGGGTGGCTGGCAGGGGGTGTTCCGCGCCCGGGACATCGAGGGGCCGTACGAGGGGCGCAACGTGATGGACCAGGGCGATACGCCGGTCAACGGCCCGCACCAGGGGGCGTGGGTCGACACGCCGGCCGGCGAAGACTGGTTCGTGCATTTCTCGGATGCCGATTCCTACGGCCGGCGCGTGTACCTGCAGCCGATGCGCTGGGGCGCGGATGGCTGGCCGGTGATCGGCGCGCAGCAGGGCAACAAGCCGTACGGCGCGCCGGTCGCGCGCCACCGCAAGCCGAAGGTGGCCGCGCAACCCGTCGCCATCCCCGTCACGAACGATGAATTCGACGACGGCCATCACCTGGGCTGGCAGTGGATGGCCAACCCGGCGGCGGACTGGCTCGATCCGGCGGTGAAGGGCAAGCTGCGCCTGAAAGCCGCGTCGTCGCCGGCCAACCTGTGGGAAGCGGGCCACCTGCTGACGCAGAAGCTGCCGGGCATGGCGTTCTCCGTCACCACCTCGGTGGAACTGAAGCCCGGCGGGCAGCCGGGCGAACGCGCCGGCCTGCTGGCATACGGCTATGACTACGCATGGATCGGCCTGGAAAACACGGCGGCCGGCCAGCGCCTGGTGCAGGTCACCCGCCTGGATGCCGACCTGGCCGTCAACAAGGGCAAGGTGCGGCAGAGTTCCGAGACGGTGCTGGTCGCCCCGGTCGAAGTGAAGGGAACGGTGCACGTGCGCATGGCGTTCAGCCCGGTAGTGGTGCCCGAGCCGGCGCCGGACATGAGCGCGACGCCGGCGCCGCCACCGTACTGGCATTCGATGCTGCGCTCCACGCACGCGAAAGTCACCTTCAGCTACAGCCTCGACGGCGTGAACTTCCAGCCGCTCGGGACGGCCTTCACCACGCAGCCGGGCCGCTGGGTCGGCACCCAGGTGGGGCTGTTCGCGCAGGCGCCCGGCGGCACGCCGTCGAACACGGCCACGCGCGCCGGCTATGCCGAGTTCGATTATTTCCGGTTCAGCCGTTGACGCACCCGCCATGCCACGCGAGGCGTGACATGGCGGACGGCCCGGTGCTTGTCGTGCTTCGCTGCCCTTACTTGACCAGCTTCAGGCGCGCGATGTCGTCCAGCGCCGTGCGCAGATGGTGGCTTTCCGCCTCGGACGTGGCGATCACGTAGCCGCGCGCATAGCGGATCTCGTCGGCCGGGCCGCGCGCCGCCAGCTCGGCCAGCAGCGTGTCCGCCACGGCCAGGTCGTTCAGCAGGCCCAGCTTGTCCTGCAGCGCGGACAGGGCGCCGATGTAGCGCTTCGACGCCTTCGCCGGCAACAGGTCATGGAAGAATTCGGCGGCATAGCGCGCTTTCTTGGCCGCGATGCGCACCCGGTGGCGGGCCGCCGCGTCGTTCTCGTCCAGCGCGGCGATGCGCTTCTTCAGGCGCTGCTGCGCCTTGTGCAGCAGCGGCGCCATCGCCTCGTGCGCGCGCTGGCGCAGCGGCGAATCCTTCGGCATGCCGTCCACGCGCCACTGGCGCCCGTGGAACCAGCCATTCAGTTGCAGGATCAGCTGCGTGTAGCGGGGCTGGCGCAGCGTGGGCAGCAGCGCGCGGTGCAGTTCCCTGGCGCGCAGTTCCGCGCTGGCGACCAGCGAACCCAGTTCGGCGCCCTTGACCCTGGCAAGCGTGGAGCCGGCCAGCACGTCCCAGTCGCGTGCCGCGCCGAGTTCGCCGGACAGCCATTCCAGGCTGTCGCGCACCGGTTCCGGCAGCGGCGCCACTTCCTCGAACATGTCGAGCAGGGCGCGCAGCCGGCGCAGGCCCACGCGCATCTGGTGCAGGCTTTCCACGCTACCTTCGAGCACGCCGGGCACGTTGGCTTCCAGCTGCTGCAGGCAGTTCAGGCCCATGCATTGCAGCGCTTCCTCGAGCCGCATCTTCTTCGCCAGGTGCACGGGCAGCGCCTTCACCGGCGCGGGCAGCCCGCTGTCGAGCAGCGCATAGCCGCGCGCGGCCTTGCTGTCGTTGGCGATCTGCAGCGGGATATCCTGGTGCAGCGACAGGGCCAGCGCGAACAGCGGCGTGGGGTCGCCCCGCTTCAGTTCCAGTTCCAGTTCGCCGATCGGCGCGTTGCGCCCGCCCACGTGGATATCGCCGGCATCGAGCGAGCACTCGACCTGCTGGCCATCGGGCAGCACCAGGTTCCATTGCGTGCGCCGCGTGGTGTTGTTGAACACGGGGCGCAGCGCATTGACGATGTTCGGCGCGCGCAGCAGTTCGGCGATGCGCTTCGGCTTGACCTGGCGCGCCAGGGTCACCGGATCCGGCTCGGGGCCGGCCAGCAGGCACTCCCACTCGCCGCGCTCGTGCAGGCCGGCCGAGCCGCCCTGGGCGGTCTTGACGGTCTGGATCCAGCGGTCGCCGTCGCCGCGCACGCGCAGCGTCAGGCCGTTGCGCCACAGGTCGAGCTGGGGCGTGTCGAAGTAGGTGTCGTTCAGCTGGTGTTCTTCCGGCGTGGCGCCGGCCAGGCCGGCGAGCAGCGCATGGTCGCGCACCCGGTCCAGGTCGCCCTGGGCCACTTTCAGTTTCAGTTCCGTTTCCATTATCTTTTCTCCGCGTAGAGGTGCCGGCGCGGGCCGCCGCTGCCGGCAAGGTCAGAAGGTATCGGTACCGGGGACGAACTTCCGGTACCTGGTGATTTGTACTATACAATTTATACGGTTTACGTGGCGTACTGCTGGGGCAGGCGGGCCGTCATGGGCTTGCGGGGCGGCCGCGTCATGGTGCGGTCACAGTAAAGATTTACCATGCGCAATCTATGCTCTCCCCCCGCTCCCTTGCGCGTCGCGTTTCAGGCTCCCGGCTGTCAAGCTTCGGGCTGTCAAGCTTCCGGCCGTCGCGCTCGTGGCTGCCGGCCGCCTGGCCGTTGCTGGCCGTGCTGGCCTGCGCCGCCTACTGGCTGGTCATGGATGCCCAGCTGCGGCACGACCGCATGCTTGCCGAACGCGACGCCATGCGCGAGGTGCGCTCCTATGCGGAAGCCTACGAGCAGTACCTGACGCGCTCGCTGAGCCAGATGGAACAGGTCGCCGTCCAGCTCAGGCATGCGTGGGAGCAGCCCGGCCAGCTGGACCTGGCGGCGCTGCGCCGCGACGGCATGTTCATCGATGCCGCCTTTGTCGAAGTGGCCATCGTCGATGCCGCGGGCAGGGTGGTGTCGTCGATTCCGCGCCGCGGCCGCGCCGTGCTGGAGGGCGACGACCCGGCCTTGCGCCATCACCGGCAGAACAATTCCAGCGCGCTGCTGATCGGCGCGGTGCCGGGCAAGGTGGACAATCCGGGCGAGAGCGCACAGCGGCAGCGGCAGGTTCGCATGACGCTGCGCCTGGAATCGCCGGACAACGAATTCGCCGGCATGGTATCGCTCGTGATCGGTGCCGACTACCTGACCGCGTTCTACAACGAGCGGGTCCTGGGCCGGCACGGCCTGGTGGCGCTGGTGGCCGACCATGGCGGCGTGCGCCTCGAAGGGCAGGGCGGCGCCGGGCGCGGCTCGCTGTTCAGCATGCCGCCGCCGCTGGCGGGCGGCGACGGCGGCGCGCTGCTGGCCGGTGCGCAATTCACCGATGACGCACCGCGCCTGCTGGCGTGGCACCGTTCCGCGGTCTATCCGGTCGTCGCGGTGGCGGGCAAGACCACGGTCGAGGCGCTGGCTTCCGCCGCGGAAGGCGCCGCCGCGGTGCGCCGGGTCTGGGCCGTGATCTCGGCCGGCATGCTGTTCGCATCGCTGGCGCTGGCGTTCGCCACGAAGCGCCACATGGCACGCCGCGACGCCGAAGAGGAAGTGCGCCTCGCCTACCGCACCGCCACCGAAAACGCCAAGGATGGCTTCTACATGGCGCAGGCCGTGCGCGACACGATCGGCGCGGTGGTCGATTTCGTGGTGGTCGACTGCAACGAGCGGGGCGCCTCGTTCTACGGCGTGGGCCGCGACGATCTGGTGGGCCGGCGTATCTCGCTGATCGAGCGCGAACACGGCGGGCCGATGCTGGACGCCTACCACGCCGCCATGCACGCCGGGATCTACGAGGACGAGCGGCAGATGCCGGCCGGCCGGCGCATGCAGATCACGTGGGGGCGCCGCCGCATCGTACGGGTCGGCAATGGCCTGGCCATCACGCTGCAGGACATCAGCGAGCGCAAGGCCTACGAGAGCGAGCTGCTGTACCTGGCCAACTACGATTCGCTGACCGGCCTGCCCAGCCGGCCATGGGTCAGCCGCTTCGTGCCGCAGGCGATCGGCGAGGCGGCGCAGCGCGACGGCACGCTGGCGCTGCTGCTGGTGGACCTCGACGGCTTCAAGCATGTCAACGAAACGCACGGCCACGACGCCGGCGACGACCTGCTGAAGCAGGCCGCGCTGCGCCTGGGCGGGCTGCTGCGGCCGCAGGATATCGTGGCGCGCCTGGGCGGCGACGAATTCGTGGTGGTGATCTCGCCCGGCGGCGCGGACGAGGAACTGGCCGCGATCGGCGGCCGGGTGGCTGCGGCGCTGTCGCGCCCCTATGACCTGGGTACCGCGCGCTACGCGATCAGCGCCTCGATCGGCATCAGCTGCTACCCGCGCGACGGCGAGGATGCCGCCACGCTGCTCAAGCATGGCGGCATCGCGCTGGCCGCCGCCAAGCGCGAGCACGGCGGCCGCTACCGCTTCTTCGATCCCGACCTGTATATCGCCGCCACGGCGCGCGCCCAGCTGCGCCACAGCCTGCAGGGTGCGCTCGCGGCGCGGCAGTTCGAGCTGTATTACCAGCCGCGCGTGAACCTGGCCACCGGCCGGCTGTGCAGCATGGAAGCGCTGCTGCGCTGGCGCCACCCGGAGCTGGGCATGGTGCCGCCGGCGAAGTTCATCCCCATCGCCGAAGAGTGCGGGCTGATCGGCCCGATCGGGCAATTCGTCATCGAGGAGGCGTGCCGGCAGATGGCGCTGTGGCGCGGCGCCGGACTGGCCGTGGTGCCGGTGTCGATCAACGTGTCGGCCCACCAGTTCGGCCATGGCGGCGTGCATGCCCACCTGGCGATGCACCTGGCCCGGCACCACCTGGCCGGCGCCATGCTGGAAGTCGAGATCACCGAATCGGCCATGTTCGCCGAGGGCGTGGACGTGCAGGGCGAGCTGGCGGCCTTGCGCGGCCTTGGCGTGCGGCTGCATGTCGACGACTTCGGTACCGGCTATTCGTCGCTGGCCCAGCTGCAGCGGCTGAACATGGATGTGCTGAAGATCGACCGCGCCTTCACCTCGGAGCTGACGGTGTCGCCGGAAGGGCGGGTGCTGTTCCAGGCCATCGTGTCGATGGCGAAGGCGCTCGACATGGCGGTGGTGGCGGAAGGCGTGGAAACGGCCGGCCAGCTGGCCGAGCTGATCGCGCTGGGCTGCGACGAAGGGCAGGGCTACCTGTTCGCCGCGCCCCTTCCGGCCCGCCAGGCGGCGGGATTGCTGGCACGGCCGCAACTGATGTCGGTACTGGCCGGTCCAGAGGAACTTGCAGTGCAAGCAACGCAAGTTGCAAATTAATATTTTCGTCATGGCCTCG
This sequence comes from Pseudoduganella albidiflava, assembly GCF_004322755.1. Taxonomy (NCBI): domain Bacteria; kingdom Pseudomonadati; phylum Pseudomonadota; class Betaproteobacteria; order Burkholderiales; family Oxalobacteraceae; genus Pseudoduganella; species Pseudoduganella albidiflava. The sequence goes on along the minus strand of NZ_CP036401.1, from coordinate 3,552,667 downwards.
TCACAATTTCTTCATAGAATGATTCGAGTCCATTTCGAATCGCCATGACCGAAACTTTCAACCCGTCGCGCCATTCCCTGCCGCGCTTCCGGCCCGCCACCGCGGCCGACCTGTGCGTCGCCACCCCGAGCGTTCCCGCCGATGCCAGCAACGGCGACGTGCTGGCGCTGTTCACCGAGCGGCGCGAGCTGATGACGCTGCCCGTGGTCGAGGATGGCCGCCCCATCGGCCTGATCAGCCGCAACATCTTCATGTCGCAGATGTCCAAGCCGTTCTACCAGGAGCTGTACGGGCGCAAGAGCTGCATCGCCTTCATGGACAAGTCGCCGCTGGTGGTGGAGGCCGGGCTGTCGATCGAGGCGCTGACCTTCCGCGCCGTGGAATCGGGCGAGAAGGCGCTGGCCGACGGCTTCATCATCACGCGCGGCGGCCAGCTGCAGGGCGTGGGCTTCGGCCTGCAGCTGATGAACGTGGTGGCCAACATGCAGGCCGAACGCAATCGCCAGATCATGCACAGCATCGAGTACGCCAGCGTGATCCAGCGGGCCATGCTGCGCGCCTCGGACGACGCGCTGGCCGAGGCGCTGCCCGATGCGGCGCTGGTCTGGCAGCCGCGCGACGTGGTCGGCGGCGACTTCTACCATGTGGCCCGCCATGCCGGCGGCTGGTGCGCCGTGATCGCCGACTGTACCGGCCATGGCGTGCCGGGCGCGTTCATGACGCTGATCGCCTCGTCGCTGCTGGCGCAGGCCCTGCAGGGCTGCGGACCGCGCGATCCGGCCGCGCTGCTGGCCGAACTCAATCGCGGCGTGAAGGACATGCTGGGCCAGCACGCCGGCGGCCGCCATGGTGGCGGTGCATCGCTGTCGAACGACGGCCTGGATGCGGCGGCGCTGTGGTTCGACGACACCACGCGGCAATTGTCTTACGCCGGGGCACGCCTGCCGCTGTTCGTGCTGGCGCCCGGCGAGGAAGCCTGCCGTGTCCTCGATGCCGGCCGCACCGGCATCGGCTATGCCGAGACCCCGGCGGCGCACGGCTGGCCTGTCCAGACCATGCATCTGCCGCCGGGCAGCCTGCTGTTCGCCTGCACCGATGGCCTGTTCGACCAGATCGGCGGCGAACGCGAGATCTCGTTCGGCAAGCGCCGCGTGCAGCAGCTGCTGCTGGAGCACCGCGACAGCAGTGCCGCCGCGCTGGCGGCGCTGCTGGCCGATGCGCTGGCGCGCTGGCAGGGCGGGCAGCCGCGCCGCGACGATGTCACGTATTTCTGCTGCAGGCCATGAACGGCCTGCCCGCCACCGATTTCACCGCCAACGGAGCGATACCCTTGCAATACCAACAGTTCCAGGAATTCTGGCGTGCCGCGAGCGAGCGCCAGGTCATCTTCTTCTATGCCGGCTATTTTTCTCAGCACGTGGTCAGCGCGATCGCCGAGACCATCCGGGCGCGCCTGGATGCCGCCGGAACCGCCGGCCCGACCAGCCGCCGGATCTTCTCCGCCTTCGTGGAAATGTCGCAGAACATCATGCATTATTCGGCCGACGCGCTGACGCCGGCCGAACAGCCGGACCGCCAGATCCGCGGCGGCGCCTTCTGCATCGGCGTGTGCGGCGAGCGCTTCCACCTGCTGTGCGCCAATCCTGTGGCCAGCGAGCGGGTCGAGGCGATCCGTGCCCGCATCGAGCCGCTGTGCGCGATGACGGTCGATGAAATCCGCTCCGCCTACCGCACCGCGCTGCGCCAGGCCGCGCCGGAAGACAGCAAGGGCGCCGGCCTGGGACTGCTGACCATGGCGCGCGACGCCAGCGCGCCGCTGGCCTTCCACTTCCTGCCCGACAGCACCGATGCCGGCCGTACCGTGTTCTGCATCGCCGCCACCATCTGACATTGAGCCCACCATGGAACCGTTCTTCCTTCCCGCATCGCCCACCTCGCCCGAGGTCTCGTTCGAATTCGCCCGCCACCACCTGTCGATCCGCGGCGAATCGTATCCGGAGAATGCCGCCGCCTTCTACGGCCCCGTGATCGACCGGCTGCGCAGCTACCTGGCGCTGTGCGACGGCCAGGCGATCGACGTGCATGTGGCGCTGGCCTATTTCAACAGTTCGAGCACGAAGATGCTGTTCGCGATCTTCGAGGCGCTGAACGACGCGGCCATCTTCGGCAACGAGGTGCGCCTGCACTGGTACCGCGACGAGGAAGACGACACGATCCAGGAATTCGGCCAGGAATTGCGGGACGATTTTTCCTCGCTGGAGTTCGTCGATTGCGTGCTGCCGGCAGGGCACGCATGACGGTGATGGAACAGCCGGACCTGTTCGCCGCCGAATCCCAGGCCCTGGTGCGCGCCCGGCAAGCCTTCGCCAGCGACGCGGCCGGCGCCGACCACCGCGGCGTGCTCGGCGAACTGATCGCGCACTACGAACGCCTGATGCGGGAAACCCGCCGGCTGATCGGGCGCAGCGACCGGGCCGAGCGCGACATGCAGCAGATGAACCGCGCCTTGCACCAGCTCGCGCTGCAGTTGCAGCACCGCGCCACGCACGATCCGCTGACCGGCGTGCTCAACCGGGGCGCGCTGATCGAGTACGCGGGTGGCGTGCTGCGGGGCGAACCGGCCGTACTGCTGGTGCTCGACATCGATCACTTCAAGGGCATCAACGACGATTTCGGCCACCCGGCCGGCGATGCGGTGATCTGCGCCGTGGTCGACTGCCTGAAGGCGCTGGTGCCGGCACCCGCCGCGATCGGCCGCGTGGGCGGGGAAGAATTCTCGATCGTGTGGCCGGCACTGGCGCCGTGCCAGGCGGCAGGGGTGGCGCAGCGGCTGTGCGACGCGGTGCGCGCGCTGCGGCACGCCGGCCCCGTGGACCGGGTTGTCACCGCCAGCATCGGTGCCGGCTGGTTCGCCCGCGGCACGGCGTTCGAGGCGGCGTATGGCAGGGCCGACGCGGCCTTGTACCGGGCGAAGCGCGAGGGCCGCGACTGCGTGCGGCTGGACGCGGACTGAGCCGCGCCGCCGGCGCCCCTCAAGCCGGCGGCATGTGCCGGATGTCGCTCATACTGGTAACGCTCGCTGCCGGTTGAGGTCCGCGCTAGCCGAGGTTCATGCCGGCCGTGCGCGCCGGGCGGCGTCTTCCGGCGCCAGCACCCTGGCGATCACGTCATCGGGTAGCTGCTCGCGCCGCAGCAACTGTTCCGCGCGGTCGCGGCCAAGCTGGTTCGCGATCGTGATCGCGGCCTCCACGATGGCCGCCTTGACCGTATTCCGGCGGCGGCCGGAGCTGCCATAGAAAATATTGTTCAGGTCGGGCGGCTGCGGGGCTGCGGGAGCACGTCCGCCGCTTCCGTCGCTTCCGCCGCTAGCGGCGCGGCGGTGTCCTGGTCGAGGCGGATAGTCTCGCCCGCAAGCACCCGTTCGATCACCGGTTCGGGAATGTTTTCGGCGCTCAGGTAGGCCCGCGCATCGTCGGGGCCGAGCATCTCCCGGAAAACCATGGCGATCCCGACTTTCTGGGCAGTCAGCTGGTCTTTGCGGATTTCTTTCATGGCTCAGTTTGCTTTGTGGGGCTGCTTGAGTGGTTGCGGCTGGTGAGGTTGGCGGCCCGCCCGATGCAGCACGCGGCGGCCTGCCGGCCGGGGCCGCCCGCATGCCTGCAAGCCTAACCTTTGTGACGCTGCTTGAAAAGGGAAGTAACGTTTCGTGCGCGCAAATTCGTCGGCTGGAGCGAGCGCCGGCGCGGCGCCGGCCTGCCGCGCAGAACATGCGGATGGGCAATGGAGCGCCCCCCCGAGGGTTATTACCGTAGACTTTTTGGCATGGACAAAACACCGGAATCATACGAGACCAGCAACGGACCAGTTTCCGTACCCGTGATGCGCGAGGAAATCGACGTCACCACCCGTGTCGTCGACACTGGCCGCGGCGTGCGTGTCACCCGCAACGTCACCGAGCAGCCAGCGGAAATCCACGAGCAGCTGTGGCACGAAGAGCTCGACGTGCAGCGTGTCGCCGTCGACCGCGTGGTGGCGGAAGCGCCGCCTTCGCGCTACGAAGGCGACGTGCTGGTGGTTCCGGTGCTCGAAGAGATCCTGGTCATCGAAAAACGCTACCGCATCAAGGAGGAACTTCGCATCACCCGGGTACGCAAGCAGCAGGAATATCGGGAAACCGTGCCGTTACGGGTCGAGGACGTGCAGGTCGAAACGTTCGACGACACCCGGCCGGACGGTGTTCCGCCACGAAACCAAGCCACTTGAAACAAGGAGATTGCCATCATGAGCCACACGCTAGCAGCCGTATTCGACAACCGCGCCGATGCCGAACGGGCACGGGATGAACTGGTCAGCTCGGGCATCGGGTCCGGCTCGATCAACCTCAGCACCAGCACCTCGTCCACCGCCGACGCCAGCAGCACCTCCACCTCCACCAGCAGCTACAGCAGCTCCAGCAGTTCCAGCACCAGCGGCGAGCACTCGATCGGCGACAGCATCAAGAACTTCTTCGGCAACATGTTCGGCGACGACGACGACGACCGCCACGTCTATGGCGAAGCGGTCAACCGCGGCAACGTGGTGCTGACCGTGACGGCCGCCACGCAGGACGAAGTGGAACAGGCCGCCGACATCGTCGAGCGCTTCGGCCCGATCGATATCGACGAACACCGCACCCAATGGGAAGCGAGCGGCTGGAACCTGCCGACCTCGCGCAGCGGCGGCGCCCTGCTGGGCGCTTCGCAGCAAAGCTCCTCGCTGCAGGACAACAACCTGCAGGGCACCACGGTATCGGGCACCCAGGGTCTGAACGTATCCGGCACCCAAGGCTCGGTGCAGGGCTACAGCGAATCCGGTTCGCTGCAGCGCGCCGAAACCCTGGCTGACACCGAATCCCAGGTGATCCCGGTGATGCAGGAAGAGCTGAAAGTGGGCAAGCGGATGGTGCAGCGCGGCGGCGTGCGCATCTACCAGCGCCTGGTGGAAACGCCGGTGCAGGAAAGCGTGAGCCTGCGCGAAGAGCACGTCAACGTGGAACGCCGTCCGGTGGATCGCCCGATCGATCCGTCGCAGGTGGGCGCGTTCCAGGAAACCTCGTTCGAGCTGCGTGAAAACGCCGAGGAGGCCGTCGTGCAGAAAACCGCCCGCGTGGTCGAGGAAGTGCTGGTCGGCAAGGAAGTCTCGCAGCGCACCGACCAGATCAGCGACACCGTGCGCCATACCGAGGTGGATGTCGAGCAGCTGGGCAGCACCGACGATGAAGACTACTATCGCAGCCACTGGACCAGCAATTTCGCTTCCGCCGGTGGCACATACGACGATTACGCGCCGGCCTATCGCTACGGCTCGTCGATGCGCAGCAACTACAGCGGCCGCTCGTGGGACGAGTCGGAATCCGGCCTGCGCAGCAGCTGGGAATCGCGTTATCCCGAATCCACCTGGGAAAAGGTGAAGGCCGCCGTGCGCCACGGCTGGGAACGCATCACGCAGTAAGGTCGCCACGTTACACCGTGAGACTGTAACGTTGTAACAGGTCCGCGGCGGCATTCCCGCCGCCGCCTGGGCAGCATGCGCAAGCCGCCGGCACCATATCGGTGCTTGGCGGCTTGCCGCGTTCTGGCCCTATTGACGTCAAGTTAAGCGCTTATTCAATGCATTGAGAGCGCATGCATTTACCCCAGAGGCGAAGGGCTGGGGTCAGACCCGCTGGGTCTGACCCCGGCATTTGCACTTGGGGTGGGCTGACGTTAACTGCATTACTTAGCGGCATCATGCGCTGCGTCGCTTTCCTCCGGTCTTTCTACGCTGCTCCCTTGAGCGCAAGCTCCAGCTGCGCCATCGAGAACGGCTTCCGGATCGCCGCCGCCGGGAAGTCCACGTCCGGCCGGGTGCCGCCGCTGGCGAACACGATGCGCACGCCCGGATGGTCGCGGTGCGCGTGGCGCGCCAGTTCCACGCCGGACATGCCGGGCAAGTTGACGTCGGTCAGCAGGATGTCCGCCGTGGCCAGCAATGGCAGCGCCTCCTCGGCCGTGCGCACGCCGGCCGCGTCGCAGCCGAGCAAGCCGATCATTTCGCACAGCAGGTCGCGGCCATCGTCGTTGTCTTCCACCACCACCACGCGGCGTAGGGCGGGTGGCGTCGCTGGCGCGGGTGGCGCGGCCGGGCCGGCCGGTGCCGCCTGCGCAGGCCGCCGGTCCAGCACCTGGCGCACGCGCGCGGCGAGCTGCTGCCGCGTGTAGGGCTTGCTCAGCAACTCGACGCCCGGATCGAGGCGGCCGGCATGGACGATGGCGTCCCGCGTATAGCCCGACGTGTACAGCACGCCGATGCCGGGCAATAGCTCGGCGGCGAGCCGCGCCAGTTCCGGGCTGCGCAGCTTGCCGGGCATGATGACGTCGGTAAACAGCAGGTCGACGCGGGCGCCGCCTTGCAGCACGGCCAGCGCCGCATCCGGATGCTCGGCCTGCAAGACCGTGTAACCCAGGCCGGCCAGGCCATCCGTGACGACGGCGCGCACCTCGGCATCGTCCTCGACGACAAGGATGGTTTCACTGCCGCCGCGTACTGCGCTGCCGGTCGGCTCCGTCTGGTACGCCGGCAATTCAAGCGTGCGCGGCAGGTAAAGCTGGACGGAGGTGCCCTTGCCGGGCTCGCTGTGGATCTTCAGGTGGCCGCCACTCTGCTTCATGAAGCCATAGGCCATGCTGAGCCCGAGGCCGGTGCCTTCGCCTTCCGGCTTGGTGGTGAAGAACGGTTCCACGGCACGGGCCAGCACTTCCGGTTCCATGCCGCGGCCGGTGTCGGACATGGCCAGCATCACATAGGGACCCGGCCGCAGGTCTTCCTGCCGGGCCGTGTAGCGCGCATCCAGCTCGACATTCGACAGCTCGATCGTGAGCCGCCCCGCACCCGCCATCGCGTCGCGGGCGTTGATGGCCAGGTTCAGCAGCACGTTCTCGAACTGCATGCGGTCGACCAGCGTGGCCCACAGGCCGGCCTCGGCCCTGGTCTCGATGTCGATCGCTTCGCCCAGTGCGCGGTGCAGCAGGTCGGACAGGCTGCGCACCACGACGGCCAGGTCCACCGGTTCGGGGCGCAGCGGTTGCCGCCGCGCGAAGGCCAGCAGCTGGGCCGTGAGCTTGGTGCCGCGGTCCACCGCGGCCAGTGCGCTGTCGACCCGCCGCGCCGCGCCGCCGGCGGGATCGACCGCTTGGCCCAGCAGCTCCAGGTTGGCCCGCAGGATCTGCAGGATATTGTTGAAGTCGTGGGCCACGCCGCCGGTCAGCTTGCCGATCGATTCCAGCTTCTGCGCATGGTGCAGCGCGGCCTGGGCGCTCTGCAGCTCGGCTGTGCGCTCCGCCACCAGCCGCTCCAGCTCGTTCTGGTGCGCCAGCAACTGGTCGCGCATCTGTTTTTGCCCGGTCACGTCGTTGCCCTGGCAGATGATGCCCCACACGCGCCCATCCTTGCCGGCCAGCGGCTGGTAGACGAATTCCAGGAAGCGTTCGACCGGTTCGGCGTCCGGGCGCAGGCGGACCTGGACCGGCACGTCGCGGCCCACGTACGGTTCGCCGGTGCGGTACACCTCGTCGCGCAGGCGCATGAAGAGCTGGTCGCGCAATTCCGGGAAGGCGTCGTGCATGGTGCGATCGAGCAGCGCGCGGCTGCCGAAGGTGGCGAGGTAGGCCCGGTTGGCCAGTTCGAACACATGGTCCGGCCCACGCGTGACGGCCAGGAAGCCGGGCGCGCGGTCGAACAGCATGGCCAGGTGGCGATAGCGGCTGTTCGCCACCGAGATGGCTTCGATGCTGCGCGAACGCTCCAGCGCCAGCTGCCGGTGGCGCTCGGACACGTCGCGCAGCAGCAGCATGGCGCCCGCGTAGGCCCCTTGCTCGTCGGCGATGGCGGACAGCGCCACTTCCAGCACGGCGACCGGGGTGTCCGGCACCGCCTGGACCTCGGCCACGGCGTGCTCGGCGCTTCCCCGCACGGCTGCCAGCGCCTGTGCGACAGCGTCGTTCCAGAACGGCAGCTCGCCGATGGCGCGGCCGCGCGCCTCGCGCGCCGTGGGACCGAGCAGGCGCGCGGCGGCATCGTTCCAGTACAGCACCCGGTCGCGCCCGTCGAGGCCGACGATGGCCTCGGCCGACTGTTCCAGGAAGCGGGTCAGGTAGCGTTCGGCGGTGACCAGGCGGTGGACATCGCTCGTGCCGGCGATGGCACCGGCCATGGCGGCGCTGGCGGGCGCGAGCCGGGCGTTGGCGCGCTGCAGCGTGGTGCGCAGCTGCCGGGCACGCGCCTCGGCCCGCACCGCCTTGACGATTTCGCCGGCCAGCGCGGGGTCGCTCTCTTCCAGCAGCGACACGTTCGGGCCCAGCATCGGCGTGTAGCTCAGGCGGCGGCGCAGTTCGGCCAGTTCATCGGCCGGGCAGGCCAGCAGCACGGGGCCCGACCAGCCCTGGCGCAATTCGCGCACCAGCGCCAGCGGCGCGGGCACGCCCGCCAGGATGCAGACGGCGGGCGAACTGCCGCGCTGCACGGCGGCCTCCAGCGTGGCAGCCGCTGTACCCGGCGCGGCCTGCAGCAGCGAGACATGCTCGGCTTCGAGGGCGGCGGCCAGTTCCCGCGCCGGCCCATCGCCGACCAGCAGCGCGGTGGCGTGCGCCGGCCCGCTCATAGCAGCGGCAGGCCCAGCAGGGCGCGCCCCGCCCAGATATTCAGCAGGTCGGTGGTGGGCGACATCACATGGCTGGCGCGGGCGTCTCGCAGCATCTGCGCGACGCGGCTGTTGTCGCGGTATGCGGTGCCACCGAAGATCGTCATCGCGTCGCTGGCCAGCGCGATGGCGGTCTCGCCGGCATCGGCCTTGCTGGCCAGGATGAACGGCAGCGCCTCCGGATCGCCGGCGTCGCCCCGCGCCGCCGCCTCGAACACGAGTGCGCGGGTCTTGCGGTAGGCGATCCACATCTTCGCGTAGCGCGTCTGCATGGTTTCGATGTCGCGCAGCGCCGTGCCCGAATGGGCGTAGCGCCGGTTGCGCAGGTGCGTGCCCGCCACTTCCAGCGCGGCCTGGGCGATGCCGAGATAGGTGCCGGCGATCGCGAGCAGGAAGTAGGGCGCCACCACCTCGAACGCATACCAGACCTGGTCGCCCTCGACGCCCAGCAGGTTCGCCGCCGGCACCGGCACGCCATCGAGCGCCAGCGTGCGCGACGAGTTGCCGCGCATGCCGAAACCGGCCCAGTCGCCCTGCCACGCCATGCCCGGGGTATCGCGATCGACCACCAGGCAGCTGAAATCGCCGCCGTCGGGGTTGCCGCCGCTGGCCACCGTGGAGACCACATACGAATCGGCGTGGCCGCCGTTCGTGACGAACTGCTTCGTGCCGGTGACGGTGTAGACGGCGTCGGCGCCGTCGCCCGCCAGGTCGAGCTGCGTTTCGGGCAGGTAGAAGTGGGCGCCCGTGCCCGCCTCGGACAGCGCCAGGGTGGTGATGTGCCGCCCGGCGGCGATCGGCCGCAGGTAGCGCTCCTGCTGGTATGCGGTGGCCTTGGCGGCGATGACGGCCGTGCCCACGCAATGCATGCCGAAACACAGCGACGAGGAGGGACACTCGCGGCCGATCTCGGCGCTGACGGCCGCCAGTGCCAGCAAGCCCTGGCCATGGCCGCCCAGCGCGGTGGGTACCTGCAGGCCGAGCAGGCCGGCCTGCGCGAAGGCGGCCATCGAGGCGGCTGGCCAGGTGCAGTGTTCGTCGACCTCGGCCGCGCGCGGCGCGACGACGCTGTCGACGATGCCCCGGGTCACGCCGACCAGCTGCTCGAGTTCGTTGGGAAAGATCATGGGGGGCACCATGGTGGATGTCCATCCAGTATAGGACAAGGTCGCGCCGGGCTCGCGCACGATGGCCCGGGCTGGGCTGGCGGCCCGGCGCGCGCATGATGTTGAGCGAATGGCCCGGAACGCTGACTTGGCGCGACGATGGGGATATGCTGGCGCGGTGCCAACTATCATTGCCATCCCATGCCCACGCCCATGCCCGCTTCGGCGCAGTTCATACCCGCTTCGGCCCGGCCGGCGGTCGCCGCCCTCCTGCTGGCATCAGCCGGCGCCGTGCTGGCCGCAGCCCCCGTCACCGAGCAGCGTTACCTGTCCGGCACCGGGCCGTCCAGCGCCGTGCCGTGGGAATTCAAGGTGTCGGATGGCCGGCGCGCCGGCGCCTGGAGCACCATTCCCGTGCCCTCGAACTGGGAACTGCAGGGATTCGGCGGCTACGACTACGGCGAGGGCGACAAGCGCCACGTGGAGCAGGGACAGTACCGCGTGAAGTTCGCCGTGCCGCCGGCCTGGAAGGGGCGCGCCATCAGGCTGGTGTTCGAAGGGGTGATGACGGAAGCCACCGTGCGCGTCAACGGGGTGCAGGCCGGGGCGCCGCACGTGGGCGGCTTCTACCGCTTCAGCTACGACATCACGGCGGCGGTGAAGCATGGGGACAGCGCCGACAATGTGCTGGAAGTCGATGTCAGCAAGAAGGCTGCCGACCCGCTGACGGACAAGGCGGAACGGCGCGGCGACTACTGGGTCTTCGGCGGCATCTTCCGCCCCGTATGGCTGGAGGCGGCGCCGGCGCGGTCGATCGCGCATGCCGCCATCGATGCGCGGGCGGATGGCAGCCTGGCCGCGCTGGTGACGCTGGCCGGCCCGGCGGCCGGCACCACGGTGGAAGCGCAGGTGCTCGACGCGGCAGGCAAGCCGGTCGGGCGTCCGGTCAGTAGCGCGGTCGGTAAACCGGCCGTTGCCGGCACGCCGCTGAAGGTGAACCTCGCCGTCGCCAGGCCGCGCCTGTGGTCGGCGGAGACCCCGCACCTGTATTCGCTCCGGCTGACCTTGCGCCAGGGCGGCAAGGCCCTGCACACGACGACCGAGCGCTTCGGCTTCCGCACGTTCGAGGTGCGCAAGGGCGATGGCCTGTACCTGAACGGCCGCAAGATCGTGATCAAGGGCGTCAACCGGCACAGTTTCCGGCCTGCGACGGGCCGCGCCCTCGACCCGGAAGACAACTACGCCGATGCGCGCCTGATCAAGTCGATGAACATGAACACGGCGCGCATGTCGCATTACCCGCCCGACCCGGCTTTCCTGCGCGCGGCCGACGAGCTGGGGCTGTACGTGATCGATGAACTGTCCGGCTGGCAGGCCGCGCACGGCACGGAGATCGGCCGCAAGCTGGTGGGGGAAATGGTGCCGCGCGACGTGAACCATCCCAGCATCCTGTTCTGGGCCAACGGCAACGAGGGCGGCTTCAACTTCGACCTGGACGGCGAATACCACAAGTATGACCCGCAGAAGCGCCCGGTGATCCACCCGTGGGCCATCTTCGGCGATATCGACACCAAGCACTATCCGAACTGGCAGCTGCTGAACGAGCGCCTGGGCGGGCCCAACCTGTTCCTGCCGACCGAGTTCCTGCACGCGCTGTACGACGGTGGCGGCGCGGCGAGCCTGGACGACTACTGGAACGCGATGATGGCGTCGCCGGTGGGCGTGGGCGGCGTGATCTGGGCCCTGAACGACGAAGGCGTGGTGCGCACCGACCAGGGCAACCGTGTCGACCCGTACGGCACCTATGGGCCGGACGGCATCGTCGGTCCGGCCCATGAAAAGGAGGGCAGCTACCACGCGGTGCGCCACATCTGGTCGCCCGTGCGGCTGACCAGTGCGGTGCTCGACCAGCGCTTCGATGGCAGGCTGGAAGTGGACAACCGGTATGACTTCCACAATCTCGACCAGGTGCGCTTCGCGTGGCGGCTGGTGCGCTATCCCGGCCCCTCGGCGGCGGCGGCCGATCCGCGCGTGCTGGCGAAGGGCGAGGTTGCCGGGCCACGGGTTGCGGCACGCCGCCGCGGCGTGCTGGACCTGCGCCTGCCGGCGAACTGGCGCAGCCACGCCGCCGACGCGCTGGAGGTGACAGCGCGCGGTCCTGATGGGGGCCAGCTGTGGACGTGGAGCTATCCGGTACCGGACCTGGCCGCCCGCGCCACGAGGACTGGCGAGGCGCTCGGCGCGCCGCGTGTCGAACAAGGTGACGGGACGGTTCGGCTGGTGGCCGGCAACGTCAGTGCGGACTTCGATGCCGGCGGCCAGTTGCGGGCGTTGCGTAACGGCGAGCGGGTATCGGCGCTGGCCAACGGCCCCCGGCTGGCGTTTGCCCGGCCGGCCAGGGATGCGGCGGTCGAGTGGCTGCCATTCGCCGGCGAAGAGCCCGGCAGCGGGATCCGGCGCCTGGCGAGCCCGCGGGTTGCCAGCGTGCTGGAGCTGATTCCCGACATGGACAAGAAGTCGGCCTATGCACGCTTCAAGGTGGAAATCAGCGCCGACGGGCAAGTGTGGAAAACCGTGTTCGATGCGTCGCGCCGCCGCTCGGATGGCAGCGAGTACCGTTTCCCGCCGCAGCCCGTGCTGGCGGTGCGGGTGTCGAAACCCGTGGACGAGCATGGCCAGCCGCTGGCCTTCAGCAGCGTGCGGCTGGGACATGCCGCGCAGCGCTTCCCCTCGCTGGCCGCAAGTGGCGCCAGCATCACCAGCGGCACGGATGCCCAGGGCACCGCGTGGCTGGAGGCGCGCAACAGTGGAGGGCTGGACAGCACGCGCTGGACGCTGCGGGCCGACGGCACGCTGCGGCTGGACTATGCCTACCGGCTCGAGGGCACGGTACAGTACCACGGCGTGACCTTCGACCATGCCGAAACGGCGCTGCGCTCGGTGCGCTGGCTGGGGCAGGGCCCGTACCGGGTCTGGAAAAACCGGCTGCACGGCACCTGGCTGGGCGTGCACGAGCTGGCGCGTTTCGACCAGCAGCCGGGCGAAACCTTCCGCTACCCGGAATCGCAGGGTTTCTTCGCTGGCGTGCGCTGGGCGCAACTGGCCACGCAGCCTGGCGAGCTGCTGGTGAGCGCCGGCCCGCAGGACGGCTACCTGCGCGTGGGCACGCCGCGCATCTCGCATGGGAACACGACGGTGGAATTCCCCGCCGGCGACCTGTCGTGGCTGCACGCGATTCCCGCCATCGGGGAAAAGTTCAGCGGTACGGAAGTGCTGGGGCCGGCGGCGGCATGGCCGGTGGCGCAGGGCGAGTATCGGGGGAGTTTGATGTTCCGGTTCAAATGAGACTGGCGCCGGCAGGATCGTGCGGCTAAGATGCCGAAATGATTCCTGGTGGATACTTTTATGATGGATGTGTTGAACTTGCTGGTGTTGGTCTTTGGCGCGCTGGCTTTGGTTGTAGCGATGGCCGCGGTGGCCTTGCTGTTCGCGCGGCGCCGTCCTTCCGGCACGCCGGGGACCTACCGCGGCCGGCCATTGATGACTGAGAACGAGCTGGAGTTCTTCGGCCGGCTCGTCGCCGCGCTCCCGCAGCACTATATCTTCCCGCAGGTGGCGATGTCGGCATTGCTCGAGCCGGCGAGCCACAGCAAGAAAAGCCGGCACAGCGACCGGCTGCGCGTTGCGCAACAGCGAGTCGACTACGTGGTCTGCGACAAGCGTTGCGACGTGGTTGCCGTGGTGGAGCTCGATGACAGGACTCACCAGCGTAGCAGGGACAAGATCCGCGACGAGCGCCTGCGCCAGGCCGGGGTACGGACGGTGCGCTTCGAAGCACGCGCGAAACCGACGGCAGCGGCGATCAGGTCGATCGTGCTGCCGGCCGATCCAGCCTCCGTCATCGCCGAGGCCAGTGTGCGCTTCAGTCCTGCCTGAGGTTCCCGCGCGGCAGCATGCCGCCGCTTACCCGTCGTACTGTTTATTCGTCGAACTGCTTATTCGTCGAACTGCTTATTCGTCGAACTCTTCGGCCAGGTTCTTCCAGCCGCGGCTCTTGGCGAAGGTGGCGAATTCCTCGGGCGCTTCCAGCACGATCAGCTTGCTTTCCTGCAAGCCGGGGTCGCTGAGCCCGAAGTCAGGCCCCTTGTAGCCCAGCGCGCGCAGGCGCTCGACGATCTGGCGCAGCAGGGCCGCGTCCTTGTGGCCGCCGTCGAGCGGCTTGGCGAAATCGACGTAGACGTCGATGATGCCGTAGCCCTCGTCGAAGATGCGGATGGCCTTCACTTCATGGGTGCGGCCGCTGCTGTCGGCGGCCTGGAACGGGCCGGACAGTTCAATATCGGAATCGGTAGTCATGGGCGAAGCATAGCAGGCGGCGCGCATGGCTGGCGCGTGTTCGGGAATCGCCGGGTACTTCGACAAGCTATAACGTCGCTTGCCAGCACGCGAATGCCTGCTTCAAGCGCGGCTGGCGCCGGGATACCCACGCTAATTGCGTTCGCGGCGATCAACCGATGTCGACCTGGTGGCGCCAGCGGTGCAGGCTGGGCAAGGGCAACCGGATGTTCGACCGTCTTGTCTTCTGGCTGATGGCGTGCGTTATCTCTTCGGTCAGCGGCCCTGGGACCGGCCGTGCTTGCGGATGGTTGCGACGACAAGGCCGAGGCCGCTGAGCAACATGATCCAGGAAGCCGGTTCCGGCACCGCCGCGATCTGGAATATCGTATCGTCCGTGATGCGGTACTCGTAGCCATCGCCGTGGTGAGCAGGCTCCCACGACATGCCATAGGGCGGCGAGAACCCGAACCAATGGTACGAGTCCCCTCTGTCTGAAATTTGATACGCGGCGCTGAAAGCCAGGTCGCCGCCGAGCTCGTACGTAAAACTGGTCAACATGCAATCGGAAGGGCCTACGACACTGGGTCCGGCTGCCGGACAGCCGACGACGAAATCAGGGTGATAGTCAGTCATGCGCAAGCTTGAAATCTCGTCCAGCCTGATCACACTATCGTGATCAATGTCTTCGCCCCGGAACGTGCCGCTGTAGGTAATGTTCGGATACCAGGCAATGAGCTCATCCATCGGGGACAGTTCTGCAAAGCCAGTCCATTGGAACGCATACTCGGTCTCGGCCGCTTGTGCCGTGACAGCGCTGGCGGCCAGTAGCCCGGCCGATAGAATCAGCTTCAACATAGTCCCTCCAATCGTTGAATGATTGCGCTTTCGCATTACAGGCGGGAGAACCGCCCAGACTTACAGCATAGGCTCAAGTCGTGGCCATGCGCTCGATAAGAGAGAATTTCGTGATTTTTTGCACTGAGCGATGCGTGCAATGCACCCTGATCGAGGATCACTCGTGTGCGGAGTTGGTCAGCAGGGCAGCCGGCGGCCACGCCATCGACTGACCAACGGCGAGGGGCCCCGGAGATGCGCGCCGTTCACGCGGAAGGCGCTTATGGCCATGCCGCCAAGTCAGCGCGCGCCGCTCACTTAGACATTAGCTTTGGCGACGGCGCAGTGCCACTCCGACCAAGCCCAGGCCTGCTAACATCATGCCGTACGTTGCTGGTTCGGGCACGGCCGAAATGGTTAGCGTGTAGCTGCCCGGGCCCATTGCCTCGGTCAGCACATGGGTACCAACCACGAAGTCGAAATCAGCTTCGCTGCCGCTGTAGAGCTGGGGGCCGCTGCTCAGGACCAGGGGCGAGTTGGGTCCGGAATCAACGATAAACAGGCCGCCACCTTGCGAACTGTTTCTGAAATATATGTCGGCAGTGCTCCACGTAGTGTCGGGAAACAAGCCGCCGACGCTGAGGTAGTAAAAGCTCACTCCGGGGTAGACAGCAGTCGGTGCCTTATCGGTATCAAGCTGCCACGTCGCCGAATAGTCGCCGCTTATAGCGAATTGATACAGTTCCGCGTTGGCCGCGTTGGCCCAAAGTAGTGTTGCCGCAGCGGCAGTGCCGCAGCGGCAGTGCCGCACAAGAGACGAGTCAGCTTCATTGCAGTCCTTGGAAGTGGTTGATATGGGTAGCACGCAACGGCGTACATGGCCACATGACGTTGTGACATTAGCATGTCTTCAACCGGCTTTGTTCGAAGCGGTTGCATTATTGCCATCGTGATGAGTAGGCCGGGAGGGCAACTGTTAGCAGAGGGGGGCGGGGCGAAAGTCTGAACCTTTCGGGCCGGACACCGCATTGTTCCTCACGCGAAGAATTTTTCTCCCTTGGAGGATTTTGTTATGGCTTTAACCGGCAAAAAGCGGGCCTTCGCCGATGCCGTTTTGGCCGGGCTCTCGAATAAAGACGCGGCGATTGCCGCAGGCTACAGCGCCGCGACGGCGTCGGCCGCGGGATCGCGACTTGTTAAAGACGCGGACGTTGCCGGCTACCTCGCTGAGCGCAAGAAGGAGGTGCGCAAGCGAGCAGCCGGCAAGCCTGCCGCGCCGCCGCCGAAGGAGCCAGCGCGCGCGGCCTTCGACCTGGCGTCCCTGGTGCACTTCTCCGACCCGAAGGCCTTCCTGAAGGCCGCGATGAACGAACGGGCCGCAGAGATCAAGTAACGCGTGGAAGATGACCGGTGCGATCAAAACCGCCGAGCGCAAGCTGGCCGAGGGCGTGATGGTAAAAAGCTCTTCGCCTCCCTCACCCCCAGGCACTGGATCTGGACGCGCCAGGACACACTGCTCTTGAGCTGCACCTTCTTGAAAGTCGCCATTCCTTGTTCGTGATTTGTTTGTGAAATGTTCGTGACGCGTAGCAGAAATCAGTGTTTTTTTTAGTGGTAAACAGTGCGTTCTGCCGAGTTGGCAAAAGTGCCTTAACTCGTTGATTTACATCGGGAAGTGAAGGAAGTGAGGGAAAGTGAGAGGTGGTGCAGATAGTCAGTGGTGCCCCCGGCCGGAATCGAACCGGCACGCCCTTGCAGGCAACGGATTTTAAGTCCGGTGTGTCTACCAATTTCACCACAGGGGCACAGCCCGCCATTATGACATGTCTGCACGCCAACTTCCAGAGCTGCCGTGCTATCGCGCCGGTCCTTCGCCAAAACAAGTCAGCCTTCCGCCAGCCCGCCCGATTGGTGTAGCATGCTGGACGGCACGCCATCGGCGTGCCGCTTGTTTTTCAAGGAACACGGAATAATGCAAATCCAGATCAATGACATGCTGCGCGCTTACATTGAGCCGCTGACCGAGGCCGAACACGAGGCGCTGGAGCGCAGCCTGCTGGCCGAAGGGTGCCGCGATGCGCTCGTGCTGTGGGGCGACGTACTCGTCGATGGCCATAACCGCTATGCGATCTGCCAGCAGCACGGCATACCGTTCAAGGTCGTGCAGAACGAGCGTTTCCAGAGCATGGAAGACGTGATGCTGTGGATGATCGACAACCACCTGGGCCGCCGCAGCGTTGGCGATTTCCAGCGCGGCGTGCTGGCACTTCGCAAGAAGGACATCCTGGCCAAGCGCCTGGAGGAAGACGCCGCGCGCATCAAGGCCGAGGACGCGGCCATCGCGCCGCCGGACCCGGATGCCGAAGCGTCGGCGGTGCCGAAAGTGCGCACGTCGCGCGAGGACATCGCCCGCGCCGCGCGCCTGTCCAGCAATACCATCTCGCAGATCGAGAAGATCCAGAAGACGGCCACGCCGGAGCTGGTGGAAGCCGTTCGCACCGGCACGATCTCGATCAACGCCGCCGCCACCGTGGCCACGCTGCCCGCCGAAGAGCAGGTAAGCGCGGTGGCCGGCGGGAAGAAGTCGCTGCAGCAGGCTGCCAAGGAAGTGCGCGAACAGCGTGCCGCCGCGCGCCCGGTGAAACCGGCCAAGCCGGCGCCATGGGAAGACGGCGGCGAAACGCCGTCGCAGCCGGACCAGCCGCTGACCGAAGTCGAGCACCTGCGCGCCGAAGTGGCGGAGCTGAAGGCGAAGAACGCGGCGCTGCGTGCCGAAAATGCCGAGCTGCGCGAGCGCATCGACCAACTGGTCGACGCTTCCTGAGCCAGCTGGTCGACGCCTCCTGAGCCGGCTGGCCGGCGCTTCCGGGCCGGCCGGCGACGCATCGTTATCCACCATCGAAAGGTCCGTATGCTGAAAACCGCCGCTGTACTTGGATGCCTGCTCCCGATCGCCGTCCTGGCGGCGCCGGCCGACCGGCCAGCCACAAAGCTGGCGCCCGCCGAAGTGCTGCGCTTGCAGGCGCAGGCGAAGCGGGTGACGATCCTGCGCGACAAGTGGGGGATCCCGCACGTGTACGGCAAGACGGATGCGGACGCGGTGTTCGGCATGCTGTACGCGCAGGCCGAGGATGATTTCCGGCGCGTGGAGCGCAATTTCATCACGGCGCTGGGGCGCATGGCCGAGGTGGAGGGTGAGAAGGCGCTGTACGACGACTTGCGGATGAAGCTCTTCATCCGTCCGGACGAACTGAAGGCGCAGTACAAGGCCAGCCCTGCGTGGCTGAAGAAGCTGATGAACGCGTGGGCCGACGGCTTGAACTGGTACCTGCATACGCACCCGCAGGTGCGGCCGCAGCTGCTGACGCGCTTCGAGCCGTGGATGGCGCTCAGCTTCTCGGAAGGCAGCATCGGCGGCGATATCGAGGAAGTCGACGTGCCGGCGCTGCAGCGCTTCTATGCGGACATGCCCGTACTGGCCGGGGCGCCGGATACGGGAAGTCTCGACCGGGAACCCGGCGGCTCGAACGGTTTCGCCATCGCGCCACACCTCAGCAAGAGCGGCCACGCGCTGCTGATGATCAATCCGCATACCTCGTTCTATTTCCGCCCGGAGATCCACGTGGTCAGCGAGGCGGGGCTGAATGCCTATGGGGCCGTGACGTGGGGCCAGTTCTTCGTCTACCAGGGATTCAATGACCGGCTGGGGTGGATGCATACGTCGGGCGGCGGCGACGTCATCGACGAATTCCTGGAAACCGTCGTCAAGAAGGATGGCAAGTACTGGTACCGGCATGGCAAGGAGCTGCGCCCGGTGAAGGAAGTGGCGATCACGCTGCCGTTCAAGGTACCCGGCGGCATGGCCGAAAAGAAGGTCACCGCGTACTTCACTCACCACGGTCCGGTGGTGCGGCGCGAGGGGGACAAGTGGGTGTCCGTGGCCCTGATGAACCAGCCGCTGAAGGCGCTGCAGCAGTCGTACCTGCGCACCCGTGCGCGTGACTACAAGGCGTTCTGGAAGGCGATGGAGTTGCGCACCAACTCGTCGAACAACACCGTGTACGCGGATGCGGACGGTAACATCGCCTACTTCCACGGCAATTTCATCCCGAAACGGGACCCGCGCTTCGATTTCACCAAGCCGGTCGATGGCAGCGATCCGGCCACCGACTGGAAGGGTTTGCACAGCGTGGAGGAAACCATCCGGCTGTTCAATCCGAAGAATGGCTGGATCCAGAACACCAATAACTGGCCGTACTCGGCGGCGGGACAGTACAGCCCGCGCCGGCAGGATTATCCGGCGTACATGTCGATGAATCCGGAAAACCCGCGTGGCATCCACGCCGTGCGCGTACTGCATGACAAGAAGGACTTCACGCTGGAGTCGCTGATCGCCGCCGCCTACGACAGCCAGCTGACTGCCTTCGAACCGCTGCTGCCGCTGCTGCTGCGTGCCTACGACGAATTACCCGCCGGATCGCCGGACAAGGCCGCGCTGGCGGAGCAGGTCGCCACGCTGCGCGGCTGGGACATGCGCTATGCGCTGGCATCGGTGCCCACTTCGCTCGGCATCTACTGGCTGCAGGATCTCGTGAAAGTCCACGGCCCGGCGGCGAAGGAGGCGGGCATCCCCGTGCTGGAATATGCCGAGAAGCGGCTCACGCCGGCGCAGCGGCTCGAAGCGCTGGCACGGGCATCGGCCACGCTGGAAAAGGCTTTCGGCACGTGGCGCACGCCGTGGGGCGAGATCAACCGCTTCCAGCGCGTGACGGGCGACATCGTGCAGCCGTTCGACGACAGCAAGCCGAGCATTCCGGTGCCGTACGCCTCGGGCAACTGGGGCGCGCTGGCCGCCTACGGCATGACGTCGCCGCAGACCACGAAGCGCATCTATGGCGAGCGTGGCAACAGCTTCGTGGCGGCTGTCGAGTTCGGGCCGCGGATCCGCGCCAAGAGCATCCTGGCGGGCGGGCAGAGCGGCGACCCCGCCTCGCCGCACTTCAGCGACCAGGCCGAGATGTATGCGCGCGGCGAATTCAAGGATGTGCTGTTCTACAAGGAAGACGTGCGGAAGAACCTGGAACGGCAGTACCACCCGGGGCTGTAGCGCTACTGGAAAACGGTAACAGGCTAATGGCGCTTGAATAAGCCCACCCCAAGTGCAGATTCCGGGGTCCGACCCGCCGGGGTGTAGCAGGGGTTTCGCGAAGCATGCTTCGCGCCTGCGGAACGATGCTGGCATGCAGGCCAGCATTCCTTCCTGACCCCGGCCCTTCGCCGTTGGGGTGAATGCATGCGCGTCGAATATGTAAAATATGGTGACAGGCTCCATTTAATTTGAAATGTTTCCCGAAAAATCGTGCCTGTCACCGTTTTTGAGTCTGAAATGTTTCAGGAAAAATGGTGCCTGTCACCGTTTTTCGTGGCGGGGGCGGGCGTAGAATCGATCCACCAGCACGGTGGAGGATGCCATGGCCGCAACCGACGACGAGCGTGCACCCGGCCCGGCGCCGGGTGACGGCGAGAAACTCCGGCTCGAGGAATTCATCTTCGTGCGCGAGCTGTACGAAGTCTTCCTGCTGCTCGACCATATTTCCGGCCGCTGGGACAAGGACTTGCGCGCCGAGGCGGGCGCGGACCCGGCGCAGATCATCCGCACGATCTGCGAGATCGGGCTGACACCGGCCGCCGATCCCGGATTGCGCCTGGAGCAGGCGGTGGCGCTGATGCGCGCCAAGGACATGCTCAACACCGTGGCACGCCCGGCCACCGGGCTCTCGGTGGCGTTCACGATCCTGGTGGTCGGCGAGGAAGACCGGCGCAAGAAGATGAACGTGCTGCGCCGGCTGCTGCGCGACGTGTTCTCGCGAACCCCGAAGGAAGCGCCGCCGTCGCCCCAGCGCGGGCAGGGCGGCCAGATGTGGGACAAGCCCACGCGCGTCACGCTGGCGCGCTACGCCTACCCGGGCCTGATCGGCGTGGCGATCAATTTCAACCACCGCATGCTGTGGCTCGTGCTGTTCCTGCTGTCGTCGCTGGCGCTGACGTGCGCGCTGTCGTGGCACGTGGCGGCGGGGAACGTGATCCTCGGCCATCTCGACGCGGTGCGCACCCGCACCAGCGAGCTGCGCGCGGAAATCTCCACCGCCGAGCTGAAATACACGGCCGACGAGCGGGCGCGCCTGATGGCGGCCGATGCGAAGGGCAGGCTGGCGCGCGATCCGGAGCCGGTGCGTTTCTGCGCGTTGACGGGGCCGGACGGCAAGCCGCGCTACCGCACCACCGAGGAATACCAGTTCTGCGACCGCGCCGAGGCGCTGCGCGAGGAGCGCCGCGCGGTGCGGCTGAATTTGCGCGAATGGCTGGCGCCGTGGCGCAGCTTCTACAGCATCTTCTACCGCCCCGAGCCGGTCAATACGCGCGATCCGGAAGACGCCAGCGTGCGGCGCCGGGGCACCGAGGAAATGGCGCGCATCGTCACGCTGGTGGTCGGGACATCGTTCCTGCCGCTGGCCTATGGCATGCTGGGCGCCGGCGCCGCCGTGGTGCGGCGGTTGTGGGAGCGGATGCGGGAAAGCCTGCTGTCGCCGCGCGATTCGACGATGGCCCTGCTGCAGCTGGCGCTGGGCGGCACGATCGGCGCCTGTATCGGGCTGTTCATCAATCCTTCCGGCGCGGCGCCCGGCGAATCGAAAGGCTTGCTGGATGCGTGGGCGCTGTCCGGTTCGGCGCTGTCGTTCATTGCCGGCTTCGGCGTCGAGGGCGTGTTCCAGGCGCTGGAGAACTTCGTCCGGCGCCTGTTCCGTACCGATGAGCCGAAGCGGGGCGGGTCAGGGCACTAGCCGCGCGCAGGAAGGCCGGGTTCAGGGAAGCCCATCAGATCGCGGCCAGCGCATCGGCGAGGTCGCGGCGCAGGTCGCCGACATCCTCGATGCCCACCGAAAGCCGCACCAGGCCGTCGCCGATGCCCAGTTGCGCGCGCTGCGCGGCGGGGATCGTGGCGTGCGTCATCAGCGCCGGGTGCTCGATCAGGCTCTCCACGCCGCCCAGGCTTTCGGCCAGCGCGAACAATTCGCAGCGCTCCAGGAAGCGGCGCGCCCCGGCCAGGTCGGTGGCGAGGTCGATCGAGATGATGCCGCCGAAGCCCTGCATCTGGCGCCGTGCCAGCGCATGTTGCGGGTGCGACGGCAGCCCCGGGTAATACACCTTGCGCACCGCCGGCTGGCGTTCCAGCCACTGGGCCAGTTCCAGCGCGCTGGCGCAATGGCGCTCCAGCCGGATCGCCAATGTCTTCACGCCGCGCAGCGCGAGGAAACTGTCGAACGGGCCCAGGATCGCGCCCACGGAGTTCTGCAGGAAGCCCAGCCCCTCGCGCCAGGCGGCCTGGCGTTCCTCGCCGGCGATGACGGCGATGCCGCCGATGATGTCGGAATGGCCGTTCAGGTACTTGGTGGCCGAGTGCACCACGATGTCGAAGCCGTGTTCCAGCGGGCGCTGCACGATCGGGCTGGCGAAGGTATTGTCGGCCACCGCGATGATGCCGCGCTCGCGGCAGATGCGGGCGATCGCCGCCAGGTCGGCGAGCTTGAGCATCGGGTTGGTCGGTGTCTCGACCCAGACCATCCTGGTCTCGGGCCGCAGCACGGCTAGCAGGTTCTCCGGGTTGGTCAGGTCGGCATAGGTGAACTCGTGGCCGGCGCTGCGGCGGCGCACCCGCTCGAACAGGCGGAAACTGCCGCCGTACATGTCGTCGCCGGCGACGATGTGGGAGCCGGCGTCCAGCAGTTCCAGTACCGTGGAAATCGCCGCCAGGCCGGAGGCGAAGGCATACCCCTGCGCGCCGCTTTCCAGGTCCGCGACGCAGCGCTCGAACGCCCAGCGCGTGGGGTTGTGCGAGCGGCCGTAGTCGAGCCCCTTGTGCACGCCGGGGCTTTGCTGCACGAAGGTGGAAGTGGCGTAGATGGGCGGCATGATCGCGCCCGTGGAAGGATCGGGCGACTGGCCGGCGTGGATCACGCGGGTGGCCAGTTGCTGGCGTTGTTCGCCGCGAGGCTGATCGTCGTGCCGTGGGTCGTCGCGCGGTTGGTCGTGCTGTTTCTCATTGTCCAGTTGATCGTCGGATTGGCTCATAGCGTCCTGCGCAGGTGGTTGAGGAGGTCGTAGCGGGTGACCAGGCCGTAGAACCGCTGGCTGTCCGCCACCACGGCGGTCAGGCCCCGGTCGAGCGTGCTGCGCAGCGCCTGCACGCTGTCGCCCGGCTGCAGCGTTTCCAGGCGGGACGTCATCGTGTCGCCGACGGGGCTGGCGAAGTGCGCGGCCTGGTTGCCCACCTTCAGCAGCAGGTCCGATTCATCGAGGATGCCCACCAGCCTGCCGTTCTCGATCACGGGCAGCTGCGCCAGGTCGGCCGCGCGCATGCGGTTGAAGGCCACCAGCAGGGTGTCGGTCGGCGCCACGCTGACCACCTCGCCCGCGTCGTAGCGGCGGCCGATCAGGTCGCGCAGGTCGCCGGTGGGCGGCCGCTCGATCAGGCCCTGGTCGAACATCCAGCCATCGTTGTACATCTTCGACAGGTAGCGCGTGCCCGTGTCGCAGACGAAGGTGGCCACGCGCTTCGGCTCGGTCTGCTCGCGGCAGTATTTCAGGGCCGCGGCCAGCAGCGTGCCGGTCGACGAGCCGCCCAGGATGCCTTCGGCCCGCACCAGGGCGCGCGCGCAGTCGAAGCTTTCCTGGTCGGTGATCGTGTAGGCCTGTTTCACGCGCGAGAAATCGGCGATGGATGGCACGAAATCCTCGCCGATGCCTTCCACCGCCCACGACCCGCTGGTCGACGGCACGCGCGCGGTGCGCAGGAATTCGGTGAGGATGGAACCCTTGGGATCGGCCAGCACGAAGGCCAGGTCCGGATTGGCCCGGGCGAAATAGCGCGACAGGCCGGTCAGCGTGCCCGACGAGCCGACACCGACGACGATCGCGTCCAGCTGCTGGCTGCTCTGCTGCCACAGCTCCGGCCCGGTGGTGGTCTCGTGGGCCAGCGGGTTCGCCGGATTGTTGAACTGGTCCGCATAGAACGCGCCGGGAATGTCGGCGGCCAGCCGGGCGGCCTGGTCCTGGTAATACTCGGGGTGCCCCTTGCCCACGTCGGAGCGGGTGATGTGGATCTCGGCGCCGAGCGCCTTCAGGTGCAGGACCTTCTCGGTGGCCATCTTGTCCGGCACCACCAGTACCACGCGGTAGCCCTTGATGCGGCCGACCAGCGCGAGGCCCAGGCCGGTGTTGCCGGCGGTGGCTTCGACGATCACGCCGCCCGGCTGCAGGCGCCCGTCGCGCTCGGCCGCTTCGATCATCGACAGCGCGATGCGATCCTTGATGGAGCCGCCGGGATTCTGGGATTCGAGTTTCAGGAACAGCCGGCAGGGACCGGTGTCCAGGCGGGTGACTTCGACCAGGGGGGTATTGCCGATCAGCCCATACAGCGCGGGCGTGGCGGCTTCGGGGGAGCTGGTGTTCGGCATGGTCTCTCCTTGTGGGATCGAATGAGCGCGAATGAACGGGTGTCCATATGAGATGTCCATGAGCCGTGGTGCGGCCGCGGACGGTGCCATGGCAGTATGCGCCGATTCGCGGCCCGGGGGCAAGCGCAGCTGGGCGCGTGGCGCGGGCACTGTGGGCGGGGCACCAGCCGCTGTTCACTGACCGCTGTGCACTCACCTATAATCCGGGATTACACTTTTTTACAGCAGGTCCGCAGTGGCAAAACTCTATTTCCGTTACTCCGCGATGAACGCGGGAAAATCCACCGCGATGCTCCAGGTCGCCCACAACTATGAGGAGCAGGGCCAGGCGGTGCGGCTGTTTACCGCCGCGATCGACGACCGCTTCGGCGTGGGCAAGATCACCTCACGGCTGGGCTTGCAGCGCGACGTGGAAACCTTCGATGCCGCCACCAATTTCCTGGAGATCGACAAGGTGGCGTGCGTGCTCGTCGACGAGGCGCAATTCCTCACCGTGCCGCAGGTGCAGCAATTGCACCAGCTGGCGCAGGTGAAAGGCGTGCCGGTAATCTGCTATGGCCTGCGTACCGATTTCCGCGGCGAACCTTTCCCGGGCTCGGTCTACCTGCTGGCGCTGGCCGATACGATCGAGGAGCTGAAGAATATCTGCACTTGCGGCAAGAAGGCGACGATGAATATCCGCGTGGACGAGCACGGCAATCGCATCCGCGAAGGCGCGCAGATCGCCATCGGTGGTAACGAGCGCTACCGTCAGGCATGCGGCCGCTGCTTTTATAGCGGCGGACATTAACGTTTATTTATATATGGTGCTAACGGATTTACAAGCTTTTGCAATCCGGTCAATTGATTTCCAGATCGCTGCCGCGTCGTTGCCAATTCGTTGCCAGAACGGTTCGCATTCTTTAATACGCACTTAAGCGTGAGGGGCGAATCAGCGCCGTGTCTCCTGTAGAATAAGCCGGGAGCGGGCTTGTAATGAACGAGCCTGTCCGCAAATCGTCATTTTAGAATTCGGAGCATGCCGATGAAGAAGCAAATGCTGCTGGCCGCGATGTCGCTGGCTATCCTGTCCGCCTATGGTAATGCCGCGCCCGCCGACAAGGCGGCCGTCGAGCAGCTCAAGCCTGCCGCACAGCAGACCCAGGCCGCGCTGTGGGCGTCCCGCGTGCTGTCCCGCTATCACTACAAGGCGACGCCGCTGGACGATGCGATGTCGGAAAAGATCTACGACCGCTATTTCAAGTCGCTGGATGCGGAAAAGCTGTTTTTCGTACAAGCCGACCTGGACAAATATGCCGGTGCCAAAGGCAAGCTCGACGATGCGATCGTCGGCGAAAACCTGCAGATGCCGTTCGACATCTACAACCTTTACCAGCAGCGCTTCAACGAGCGCATCGCGTACGCCCGCGAATTGCTGAAGACCAAGCCCGATTTCACGCTGGACGAAAGCTACCAGTACGACCGCGAAAAGGCCGAATGGCCGAAGAGCGAGGCCGATGTGAAGGACCTGTGGCGCAAGCGTGTCAAGAATGACTGGCTGCGCCTGAAACTGGCCGGCAAGGACGACAAGGCGATCCGCGACACGCTGGACAAGCGCTATGAAAACTACCTGTCGCGTTCGCGCAAGCTGAACGGCGAGGATGTGTTCCAGATCTTCATGAACGCGTATGCGATGTCGATCGAACCGCACACCAATTACCTGGGCCCGCGCGCTTCCGACAATTTCGACATCCAG
Source organism: Pseudoduganella albidiflava (assembly GCF_004322755.1). Taxonomy (NCBI): domain Bacteria; kingdom Pseudomonadati; phylum Pseudomonadota; class Betaproteobacteria; order Burkholderiales; family Oxalobacteraceae; genus Pseudoduganella; species Pseudoduganella albidiflava. The sequence goes on along the minus strand of NZ_CP036401.1, from coordinate 3,526,423 downwards.
ATGCGCCTGTCGCTGGAAGGCATCGGCGCCGTGCTGCAGACGCGCGACGAATACACGGTGATCCGGGAGATCGTTACCGGCAGCCCGGCCGGCATGTCCGGCAAGCTGAAGGTGGGCGACAAGATCGTCGGCGTGGCGCAGGGCGAGACCGGCGCCGTCACGGACGTGCTGGGCTGGCGCATCGACGACGTGGTGCAGCAGATCCGCGGCCCGAAGGATTCCAAGGTGCGCCTGCAGGTGCTGCCGGGCGACGCCGGTCCCGATGCGAAGCCGGTGATGATTTCGCTGGTGCGCAAGAAGATCAGCATGGAAGAGCAGTCGGCCAAGAAGACGATCATGGAAGTGAAGGATGGCGCCGTGAAACGCCGCATCGGCGTGATCTCGCTGCCCACTTTCTACCAGGATTTCGAGGCCCGCCGCCGCGGCGACAAGGACTACAAGAGCGCCACGCGCGACGTGGCACGCCTGCTTGCCGAGCTGAAGAAGGACAAGGTCGACAACGTGCTGATCGACCTGCGCAACAACGGCGGCGGTTCGCTGACCGAGGCGGTGGAGCTGACCGGCCTGTTCATCGACAAGGGCCCCGTGGTGCAGCAGCGCAGCGCCGAAGGCCGCGTGGAAGTGGAAAACGACACGCTGCCCGGCCTGGCATGGGATGGTCCGATCGGCGTGCTGATCAACCGCGGCTCGGCATCGGCATCGGAAATCTTCGCCGCCGCCGTGCAGGATTACGGCCGCGGCATCGTCATCGGCGAACCGAGCTTCGGCAAGGGTACCGTGCAGACGCTGATCAGCCTGGACCGCTTCGCGCAGGACAAGCAGCGCCTGGGCGAACTGAAGATGACGGTGGCGCAGTTCTTCCGCATCAACGGTGGCACCACGCAGCTGCGCGGCGTCACGCCGGACATCAAGCTGCCGCAGCTGACCGATGCCGAGAACTTCGGCGAGTCGAGCTACGACAATGCGCTGCCGTACACGGTGATCAAGCCGGCCGTCTACATCCCGGCCGGCGAGGTGAAGGACATCGTTCCGCTGCTGGCCAAGAAGCATGAGGCACGGGTGGCGAAGGACAAGGACTTCCAGTTCCTCGTCGAGGACGTCAACTACGTGAAGCAGCAGCGCAAGGACAACCTCATCTCGCTGAACGAGAAGGAGCGCCGCAAGGAGCGCGACGAGCAGGAAGCGCGCGCCAAGCAGCGCGATGCCCGCCTGGCCGCCGCGCCGTCCGCGGACGATCCGATCCTGGTGCCCGATCCGAAGGAAGCGGCCAAGAACGCCGTCGCCGCCAAGCCGGCCGGCGCCAAGCAGGCCAAGCAGGCTGCCGCCGCCGTGAAGGGCGTCAGCCGCACCGATGATGGCCTGCAGGGCGACGAACGCTCGCTGAGCGCCGAACTGGAAGCGGAAAAGGCCGCCAAGAACGCCAAGGACGTGCTGCTGCTGGAAGCGGTGCACATCATGGCCGATGAAGTGAGCCTGCTGAAAACCGATACCCGTCTCGCCTCGCGCGTGCTGCCGTACGCGCCGGACCGCTGATCATTCCTGGCAGGGATGACTCCTGGGGAGCCTTCGGGCTCCCCTTTTTTTCGCCGGCATTCCATTGCCGGCCCGACGCTCCGCCGCGCTTCGATCAGATCGCTGACTATTTGCAGTTATGGGGCCTGCCTATAACTAGTATCACTACAAACGAGTTGCGCAATATGGCGCGCCGCAGCATAATTGAACCGTCTCCTCTATTCTCCTCCAAGGAAATAGACTTCAGCCCGCCAGCTTGGCGGGCTTTTTTTTTGCTCGTTGTGGAGTGCGCCGGGCACCGTTTCCTTCGCGTATTCGTGGCAAGATTGCCATGAAAGCGCATAGATTTACCCCTACAGCGAAAGGCCGGGGTCAGACCCGCCGGGTCTGACCCCTGAATTTGCCGTTGGGGTGGCCTAACTCAACAGCGCGAGGTGCCGCCGCAGTTACTTCTGCAAACGTTGCCGCCAAGGCAATCGTGCGCCGCCCGGGGGCGTTTTTGCGTGTAGTCGAGTTTCAGCAGCCTGGGTCGCCGGGCGGAAAGGACTCTCCCATGCAAGCAGTCAAGCCGGCCCGGCCGACGGGACCCGCGATCGTCGTCAATGGCGTGGAGCACCACATGAACGTGGACGTGCGCACCACGCTGCTCGATTACCTGCGCGACCACCTGCACCTGACGGGCGCCAAGAAGGGCTGCGACCACGGCCAGTGCGGCGCCTGCACGGTGCACCTGAACGGCCGGCGCATCAATGCCTGCCTGGCGCTTGCGCTGGCGCACGAGGGCGATGGAGTCACCACCATCGAGGGCCTGGGGTCGCCCGAACGCCTGCATCCGATGCAGGCCGCCTTCGTGCAGCACGACGGCTACCAGTGCGGCTACTGCACGGCCGGCCAGATCATGTCCGCCGTGGCGCTGCTGGAGGAACCGTGCGGCGGCGACGATGCGGCGATCCGGGAATGCATGAGCGGCAACCTGTGCCGCTGCGGCGCGTATGCCAACATCGTCGCGGCGATCCGGCAGGTGCGCGGGGAGGGCGGGGAATGAGGCCCTTCGAACTGCGCCGCGCCGCCAGCGTGGACGACGCGGTGCTGCTGGGCGCCTCCTCGCCGACCGCGCAGCAGGGCGCCACCGTGCGCTACCTGGCCGGTGGCACCACCCTGCTGGACCTGATGAAGCTGGACGTCGAGCATCCCGCCCACGTGGTGCAGATCGGGCACCTGGGACTGGACCGCATCGAGACGGCGCCGGACGGCGGCCTGTCGATCGGCGCCATGGTGCGCAACAGCGACCTGGCGCATGACGAGCGGGTGCGGCGCGGCTATCCGGTGCTGTCGCAGGCGCTGCTGTCGGGCGCATCCGGCCAGCTGCGCAACATGGCGACCACCGCCGGTAACCTGCTGCAGCGCACCCGCTGCGTGTACTTCCGCGATCCGCACATGGCGTGCAACAAGCGCGCGCCGGGCAGCGGCTGCGATGCCATGGAAGGCTATCACCGCAACCTGGCGCTGCTCGGCACCAGCGAACATTGCATCGCTTCCAATCCCTCGGACATGAACGTGGCGCTGGTGGTGCTGGAGGCGCGCATCCACGTGGCCGGCCTGCATGGCGGGCGCCAGATCCCGATCGCCAACTTCCACCTGCTGCCGCGCGACACCCCGCACATCGAGACCCCGCTCGCGGCCGGCGACCTGATCACGCACGTGACGCTGCCGCCGCTGCCGCCGGGCACCCGCTCGGGCTACCTGAAGCTGCGCGACCGGGCGTCGTTTGAATTCGCGCTGGCATCCTGCGCCATCGTGCTGCGGCTGGACGGCGGCAAGGTGGAAGAGATCCGCATCGGGCTGGGCGGCGTGGCCACGCGGCCGTGGCGCGCTGTGCAGGCGGAGCACATGCTGGTTGGCCAGCCGCTCACGATGGCCGCGATCACGGCCGCCGCCGCGGTGGCAATGCAGGATGCCGTGCCGCGGCCCGGCAATGCCTTCAAGGTGGAGCTGGCGCGGCGCTGCATCGTCGAGGCAATCGGCAACCTGGCCGGGGAGGAACTGCAATGAGCACGGATCTCATCGGCGCGGCATCGCCGCAGGACATCATCGGCGCGGCGTTGCCACGCGTGGAAGGGCCGCTGAAGGTCAGCGGCCACGCCCGCTACACGGCCGACCACCATTTCCCGGACATGCTGGTGGCCGTGCCGGTGTGCGCCACCATCGCCGTGGGCACCGTGCGCCATATCGACTGCAACGCGGCGCGGGCGATGCCCGGCGTGCGCGCCATCCTCACGCGCGAGAACATCGGCCACATCGCCCGCCTGCCGGAAAAGAGCCGGCTGAAGATCGACGAAACGGTGCCGCCGCTGCAGGACGATGAAGTGCGCTACTACGGCCAGTTCGTGGCGCTGGTGCTGGCCGATACGTTCGAAGCGGCGCGCGACGGTGCCCGCGCCGTGCAGGTGGACTACGCGGCTTCCGCGCCGGACGTGCGCATGGACATGGCACCGGACGACGAGCCCGAGGTCGTCACGGAGCGGGGCGACCCGGAGGCCGCATACGAGCAGGCCGCCGCGCAGGTCGACGAAACCTACCGCACGCCCGTCGAAACGCACAATCCGATGGAACTGCACGCCACCGTCGCCCGCTGGGAAGGCGACCGGCTGACGGTCCATGAAACCACGCAGGCCGTCGTCAACCACCGCGGCGTGCTGGCCGCCATGCTGCAGGTGCCGGAAGAGCGCGTGCGCGTCGTCACGTCTTACCTGGGCGGCGGCTTTGGCGGCAAGCTGTGGCCGTGGACCCATTCATTGCTGGCCGCGCAGGCGGCCCGGGTGGCGGGGCGGCCCGTCAAGCTGGTCGTCACGCGGCAGATGATGTTCCGTAACGTTGGCCACCGCACCAATACGCAGCAGCGCATGCGGCTTGCCGCCGGCGCGGATGGGCGGCTGCTGTCGCTGCGCCAGGATTTCCTGTACCACGACTCGCGCGCCGGCGTTTCCGAGGAATCGTGCGGCGAGGCGACCGGCTACCTCTATTCCACGCCGAACCTGCGCGTGACGGGGGCATCGTGCCGCCGCGATCTCGGCGTGAACACGGCGATGCGGGGGCCCGGCGTGGTGCCCGGCATGTACGCGGTGGAATCGGCGATGAACGAACTGGCCGACCGGCTGGGCATGGACCCGCTGGCGCTGCGGCTGCTGAACGACACGGCGCGCGACGAATCGAAGAACGTGCCGTTCTCGTCGCGGCACCTGAAGGAATGCCTGGAGCTGGGCGCCCGGCGTTTCGGCTGGGAGCGCCGCGATCCGGGCATCGGCGCGATGCGCGACGGCGCCACGATCCTCGGCTGGGGCATGGCGAGCGCCACGTGGCCGGGCATGCGCACCAAGGCGCAGGTGTCGATCAGCCTGCACGACGACGGCACTGTGCGGGTGCGCTCGGCCACGCAGGACATCGGCACCGGCACGTACACGGTGCTGGCGCAGATGGCCGCGCACGAGACGGGCGTCGACATCGCGCGGGTCAAGGTGGAGATCGGCGATACCGACTTCCCGGCCGGGCCGGTATCCGGCGGTTCGATGGCCACCGCTTCGCTGGTGCCGGCCGTGGTGATGGCGGCGCGCCATGCGATCCGGCAGCTGCTCGACGTGGCGGCCCGCCTGGACCCGGATGGCGAGCCGGCATTCGAAGGCGGACGGGTGATGCCCGCCGGGGTCGCGTTCGGCGAGGTCCTGCGGCGTGCCGCTGTCGAGGTTGTGGAGGGGCAGGGCGTCTCGAAGGCCAGTTCGGCCGACCCGCAGGCCAAGGCCGTATCGATACGGTCGTTCGGCGCCCATTTCGTGGAAGTGGGCTGGCAGCCGTCCATCGCGCGCCTGGCCGTGCGGCGGGTGGTTTCCGTGATCGACGGCGGCAGGATCGTCAACGCCCGCACGGCGCGCAACCAGATCGAGGGCGCCGTGCACATGGGCGTGGGCATGGCGCTGTTCGAGGAAACCCATTACGACCCCCGCTATGGCGCGCCCGTGAACGGCAACCTGGCCGACTACCTGATGGTCACGCACGCGGACGCGCCCGACGTCGACGTGACATTCCTCGACTATCCCGACGCCGCATTGAACGAGTACGGCGCGCGCGGCGTGGGCGAGATCGGGCTGGTGGGCGTGGCGCCGGCGATCACCGCCGCCGTCTACCACGCCACGGGCAAGCGCATCCGCTCACTGCCGGTGAAGATCGAGAATTTGCTGGGGTAGGCGGTGGGGGAGTGGGTATCGCATGCCTGCACCCCAACGGCGAAGGCCGGGGTCAGACCCGTCGGGTCTGACCCCAGATTCTGCACTTGGGTTTATTTGCACGGCATGCCACCCGCTACCGCTCGGCATCCTACTTCGCCGGCGCCTCCTCCCGTGCCCCTTCTTCCGGTTCGCCATCCGTATAGGTCGGCACCGGCCGGTGCTGGTTGGGCGCCGGCTTGCCCGCCAGCGGCGGCAGGGCGCGGGCCCGCTCCAGGTCGATGCCGGCGGCTTCGGCAACGCGGCGGCCGTAGTCCGCGTCGCAGTGCCAGAAGTGCCACACCATGCGCAGCGCGATCGGCTCGGGGCACTGGCGCAGGTCGTCGCCCAGGTTCTTCACCAGTTCGTCGCGCTCCCAGTCCTGGAAGGTGCGCCAGCGCTCGCCCGCCTGGCGGTAATCGTCCAGCGTGCGGCTGGTCTGGTAGCGGCCCAGGTGCCCTTCGACCCACTGCCGGTACTCCCTGGCGGGCCGGGGCGCTTCCTGGAGGCCGCCCATGCTGCTGGGCTCATAGTTGATGTGCCGGTCGAGTTTGCCGCCGTTGCCCGCATCGTCGACGTAGTACGCCATCTGCGCGTCGCGCTGGTTGGTGCGGGGCCTGGCCGCTTCCTGCGGCGCATTGATGGGCAGCTGCAGGTAGTTCGGCCCCACCCGGTAGCGCTGCGTATCGGAGTAGGACAGGGTGCGGCCCTGCAGCATCTTGTCGTCCGAAAAATCGACGCCGTCCACCAGCACGCCGGTGCCGAAGGCCGACTGCTCGGTTTCCGCGAACACATTGTCCGGATTCCGGTCCAGCACCATGCGGCCCAGCGGCAGCAGCGGGAACTGGTCTTCCGGCCAGCGCTTGGTATCGTCCAGCGGGTCGAAGTCGAGTTCCGGATGGTCGTCGTCGCTCATGAGCTGCACGCAGAATTCCCACTCGGGGAAGTCGCCGCGCTCGATGGCTTCGTACAGGTCCTTGGTGGCATGCCCGGTGTCGTTTGCCTGGATCTCGGCGGCCTGCGCGGCGGTGAGGTTGCGCACGCCCTGTTTCGGCACCCAGTGGAATTTCACCAGGTGGGCGATGCCTTCGTCGTTGACCAGCTTGTAGGTGTTCACGCCCGAGCCTTCCATCTCGCGGTAACTGGCGGGAATGCCCCACGGGCTTTTCACCCAGGTGACCATGTGCAGCGCTTCCGGCGAGTTGGAGACGAAATCGTAGAAGCGCCACGGCTCCTGGCGGTTGGTCACGGGGTCCGGCTTGAAGGCGTGGATCATGTCCGGGAACTTGACGGCGTCGCGGATGAAGAAGATCTTGAGGTTGTTGCCGACCAGGTCCCAGTTGCCGTCGACGGTCTTCAGCTTGACGGCGAAGCCGCGCGGATCGCGCGCCGTTTCCGGCGAATCCTTGCCGCCGATCACGGTCGAGAAACGCACGAACACGGGGGTGCGCACGCCGGTTTCGGTGAGCACGCGGGCGCGGGTGTACCGGGCGGCCGGCTCGTCGCCGATCTTTCCATAGGCTTCGAAGTAACCGTGCGCGCCGGTGCCGCGCGCGTGCACCACGCGCTCCGGAATGCGTTCGCGGTCGAAGTGCGTGATCTTTTCGATGAACTGGTAATTCTCCAGCGTGGCCGGACCGCGTTCGCCGACCGAGCGCAGCGCCTGGTTGTCGCGCACCGGGTGGCCCTGGCGGGTGGTGAGGATGGGGCGCTCGCTGCCGGCTCCCTCTGAAGTTGGCTTGCTGCTCATGGCTTTCCTTTCAGTGTGAATGACTGTGCGGGGCGACCACATGCTACCTTCGGCCGCCGTGCTCCGGCGCGCGCATGGCGTTCCTGCTAAGCTTGCGCTTCCTGTAACGAAGAGCCCTCTTGTGAATCGAACACTCATCGTCGGCATGCTGTCCGGCGCCCTCCTGCTGGCCGGCGCCGGCGCCCTGTATTACACCCTCCAGCCCGCGGAGCCCGGCGGCAAGCCGGCCGACGTTCTCGCGGTGCTGACGCCGGCCCAGGCCCGCACCGAACGGTTCTGGAGCGCGCGCGTGTCCACGCTGGGCGGCATCGGGGCAGCCGGTTTCGCCGATGGCGCCGCGGCGCGCAGCGCCTTCGCCGACCCGTTCGGCGTGGCGGCCGGGCCGCGCGGCACCGTCTACGTGACCGACGGCGGCGACAACAACCGCATCCGCACCATCGCGCCGGACGGCACCGTGGCCACCCTGGCCGGCGGCCGCGAAGGCTACGCGGATGGCAAGGGCACGGCGGCCATGTTCCACACGCCATCCGGGCTGGCGCTCGACCATGCGGGCAACCTCTACGTGGCCGATACGGGCAACCACGCGATCCGCCGGATCGCGCCAGACGGCACCGTGACCACGCTGGCCGGCAATGGCCAGCCCGGCTACGTGGATGGCCGAGGCAATGCCGCGCGCTTCAATGGGCCGGTGGGCATCGCCGTGGACGATACCGGCGTGGTGTACGTGGCCGACACCTACAACGACCGCATCCGCCGCATCGCGCCGGACGGCACCGTGACCACGGTGGCGGGCAGCGGGCAGCCCGGCCTGCTCGATGGACCGGGCACCGCGGCGTCGTTCGACACGCCGGGCGGCATCGCGGTCGCGCGCGACGGTACGCTGTTCGTTGCCGACACGGGCAACCATGCGGTGCGGCGCATCGATGCGGCGGGCACCGTGTCCACCGTGGCGGTGCCGGCGGAAGGGGAACGGCGCTCGCCGCTGCGGCGCCCGGTGGGCATCGCCGCCACGCGCGACGGCTACCTGTACGTGACCGCAGGTTCGGGCCGCGTGCTGCAGGTCACGCCGGAAGGCGCCTTCCAGCCGCTGGCCGACTTCGACCGCCCGGCCGAACCGGGCTACGGCAGCGATGGCACGGTGAACCTGTCCAGCCCGCGCGGCGTGGCCGTGGCGCGCGACGGCAGCGTGATCGTCGCCGAGGGCCTGGCCTTCACGGTGCTGCGCCTGGCGCCCGCGGTCGACGGTGGTGCCGCGCCGGTGCGCCGTGCGCGGGCGCCGGTGCCGCGCCGCGAACAGCCGATGCCGTGGCCCGTGCTGCCCCAGAATGGGCCGCACGAGGTGGTGGGCGTGATGGGCGAGGTGCGCGGCAATTTCGAAGGCGACAGCCGCGACCACTTCCACATGGGGCTCGACGTGCGCGCCGACGTGGGCGCGCAGGTGGTGGCCGTGGCCGCCGCGAAGGTGACCGATCCTTATCCGAACTGGGGCTACGCCAGCCTGAGCGAAGGCATGACCGTGGGCACGCTGTCCTACATCCACATGAAGGTAGGCCGCGACCGGCGCGACAAGCCGCTCGATGCGCGCTTCACGGTGCTGCCGGACGCGCGGGGCAAGCCGGCGCGGGTGCGCGTGCAGCGGGGCACCCGCTTCGCCGTGGGCGACACGCTGGGCACCATCAATGGCATGGCCCACGTGCACCTCGACTATTTCCCCACCGGCGGCGTGGAAAACCCGTTGACGCTGCCGTTCGCCGGCCTGCGCGATACCGTGCCGCCGCGCATCCAGGGCGTGGTGCTGCTGGCCGGCGGCGGCAAGCGGCTCGGCGCCCCGCCGGTCGCGCGCGGCAAGAAACGCAAGGCCCCGCCGCCGCCGCGCCGCGTGACGGTACCGCGCGCGGTGGGCGAGGTGGACATCGTCGTCGATGCGTGGGACCAGATGGATGGCAACCTGGAACGGCGCCGGCTGGGCCTCTACAAACTGGGCTACCAGTTGCTGAAGGAAGACGGCTCGCCGGCGCCCGGCTACGAGCAGCCCCGCATCACGCAGGTGTACGACCGGCTGCCGCGCAACCAGGATGCGGTGAAGGTGCTGTATGCGGCCAGCAGCGGCATCACCGTGTACGGTAGCAAGTCCACCCAGTTCGCCTATGCGCTGAACAATACGCTGGCGGACGGGCAGGTCAGCCCCGGCGCCTGGGATGTGTCGGGCATCGCGCCGGGCAACTACACGCTGCGGATCTACGCGGCGGATTATGCGGGGAATGTGGCGGTGGAGGGGCGGGACGTGGCGATCACGGTGGAGTGAGGATCAGGCCCGGGAGGATAAACCCCAGTGCAGAATCCGGGGTCAGACCCGGCGGGTCTGACCCCAGCCCTTCGCTTTTGGGGTGAATGCTTGCGCTTTCATGTGCTGGGTAACGCCTAACTGAACGGCATTGGGGTACGTCCCCATTTTTACGACAATGCTTCCGCAGGGGAGCCCGCTGGCACCAGCAGCCGCAGCCTGCCGTCGAGGGCCTCGAAATGCAGCGGCGTGGACAGGGTCAGCACTTCGCCGTCGACGGCGGCCTTGATGCGCTTGCGGCCATAGAACGGCGTACGCACCGTCATGCGGCGGAAACCGAAGGTGACGACATCGCCCGTGTCGCCCAGGCGGCCCAGCACGCCGTTGAGCACGATGCCCAGCATGCCCAGCTTGCCGGCCGGCTTCGGCGCCACGGCGGCCAGTTCGCCATCGGCCACGTCGGGAGCCTGTTCGGTCAGCCCCACCTGTTCCATCTGCAGGCGGTTGTTGCCCACGAAGAGGGTATGGGTGCGCAGGTGCAGCGTGCGGTCTTCGGCCTCCAGCGTGAGGCGCAGGCGGCGGTGCGGCAGGAAGATGGTCTTCAGCGCGGACAGGAAGGCGACCACGCGGCTGCGGCCATAATGCCGCTTGTCCTGCTCGCGCTCTTCGAGCAGTTTCGGATACAGCCCGATGCTGGCGTTGACGAGGAAGATGCGGCCATTCACGGAACCGATCTGCACCGGCCGGATCGTGGCCCCCAGCAGCGCATGGACGGCTTCCGTGAGGTCTTCCGAAATGCCGTGCGTGCGCCCGAAGTAATTGAAGGTGCCCTGCGGCAGCGCGCCGAACGGACAGCCATGGCGGACGGCCTGGCGGGCCACGGCGTTGATGGTGCCGTCGCCGCCGGCTGCGACCAGGATGCCGCCGTTGGCGCAAGCCTTGCCGGCATGGGCGATGGCGGCTTCGTCGAGCTCGCCGCCATCTTCCACCAGGTGCAGGTAAAAACGCCGTCCCGCCGCCGTCAGGACTTCCTCGATGGCGGCGCGGCGTTCTTCTTTTTCCGAAGCGCCGGAACCGGCGTTGAGGACGATGTACAGCGGCGCGTCGGCGGGTAGCGTGGTGTCGGTCATGGTGACCAACTGTAACACCGAGCGGGCCGCCACGCGCGCACGAACGGCTGAGCGTGGCGGCCGCGCATCGGCGGGCGATGGCGCCGCTGGTCCTGGCTTACCGCGCCACTTCCACCGTGGCCGCTGCCGCCGGCGCCGCGCCTTCACCCAGGTAGAAACTGGTGTGCGGCGGCTGGTTGTAGCCGGCGTTCTGGCCCGCCACCTGCACGCGGTACTGCGCATCGTGCATCAGCGTCGGGATCCGGTGCGCGGTCGGGATGGTGGTGGAAAACACCAGCAGTTCGGTATTGTCCGCCGTGCGCCACACCACTTCCTCGCGCCAGTCGCCCAGGATGTCGGCCGACAGCACCGGTGTGGCCTTGGTGCCGTTGTTCGACGCCGCGTTGTACGCCGCGCCGTCGAGCAGGTTCTCGAAGGCGAAGGCGGCCGGATTCCACTTGGCGATCGCCACGCCGTCCAGCGATTCGCGCAGCAGGTCGCCATCCCACCAGCTGGCGAAGTTCATGCTGCCCGGCCGGTTGGTGGAGATCTGCTGGCCGCTCACGTTGAACAGGCCGCCGCGCGATGCCCAGCACTCGGCGCCCGGGTAGGCGGGATCGATGTCGTAGCACACGCCGCGGCCCACGTCGACGGTGGCCGGGGCGCCCCACAGCAGCGCACCGGTGGCGGCGTCATGGAAGCTGGCGCCATTGCCCTTGTAGCAGGAGGGGCTCTCGTGCACCATGTAGATCTGCTGGCCGGTGCGGGCCGGATCGAGCTTGCCGACGTGCAGCGCATCGCCGTGGCACAGGCCGGTGCTGTACATCAGGTGGCCGTCGCTGCCGATGGTGGCCGCGCCGTAGACGATGTCGTCCTTGCCATCCTCGTTCACGTCCGCCACCGAGAACCAGTGGGCGCCCTGGCCGCGCGCCTCGGCGCCTTCGTGGTCGGTATCGAACACCCAGCGGCTGGTCAGCTGGCCGTCGCGGTAATCCCACGCGGCGATCACGGCGCGCGTGTAGTAGCCGCGCGAGAAGATGGCGCTGGGCCGCTTGCCGTCCAGGTAGGCCACGCCGCCCAGGAAGCGGTCGACGCGGTTGCCATAGTTGTCGCCCCACGAGCCGACGGTGCCGCGCGCCGGCAGGTAGTCGGTGGTGGCCAGCGCCTTGCCGGTACGGCCATCGAAGACGGTGAGGAATTCCGGGCCGGCCAGCACGTAGCCGGCGCTGTTGCGGTAGTCCGCGGCCGGATCGCCGATCACGGTGCCACGGCCATCGACCGTGCCGTCGGCCGTCTTTACCATCACTTCGGCCTTGCCGTTGCCATCCAGGTCATACACCACCATTGTCGTGTAGTGGGCGCCGGCGCGGATGTTGCGGCCCAGGTCGATGCGCCACAGGCGCTTGCCATCGAGCCGGTAGGCATCGAGGTAGGTATTGCCGGTGTGGCCGCTCTGCGAATTGTCCTTGGCATTGGTGGGCTGCCACTTCACCACCAGTTCGTACTTGCCGTCGCCATCCAGGTCGGCCGTGGCGCCGTCGTTCATCTCATACGTGTACGCCACGCCGGTGGGTGTCACGCCGCCTTCCGGCTGCTGCAGCGGAATGCGCAGCACCGGCTCGCTCCAGGTGGCTAGCGCGTATTCTTCCTGCCCCTTCTTTTCCTTGCCCTCGACCACCGGCCGGATCAGGTAGCGGGCGCCGCTGGTGCCCGCCGTGTCGGTGAAATTGCTCGCCACCAGCGGTTCGGCGTTCAGTTTCACCTCGTCGCGGTAGATGTTGAAGCGGGTCGCTGGATCGTCGGTGCCGAGCACGCGCCAGCTGATGAAGACGGTGCCGCCGGTGGCGATGGCGACGGCGCCGCGATCGAGTTTCTCGAGCTGCCTGCCCTGGGCGGCGAATGCCGGCTGCGTCAGCGCGAGCGCCAGCAGTGCGATCGGTGCAAAGGTACGGTTCATTGATTCCCCATTGTTATGGTTGGCGAAAGAGCGGTGATCGGCTGCGCCGTGCGCCGTGCGCATCTGCGTAGCCGTACTGCGCGGTGCTGTGCATCGCCGGCGCGTCTCCTCGCGCCGAGGCCGTGGGTACTGCCGTGGCCGGCCGTCACGCCGCATGCGCCGGGTCGGCGCATGTTCATTGGGAAGCAGGGCGCGGTGCGCCGTGCTGTCGCCTGGAGTGGGAATCGAGTATCGGGATTGGCCGGACCAGTGTCAATCGAGGGGAGCGAAGCACTCATCAAGATGAGCGTTGAGCGGGTATTGGCTGTGCGTGCGCGTCATGGTGGTGTGTTCACGGTGTACGCGGGGTGCGCCCACGCGGCAGGAAGTGGCCGGCGCGGGCGGGCAGGCTCTCGCCGGCGCGATAGGACAGCACCCCGTTGACGAACACCAGCTCGATGCCGGCACTGGCCTGGATCGGGGCTTCGAAGGTGGCGCGGTCGCCCACCTGCTCCGGGTCGAGCACCACGAGGTCGGCGTGGAACCCGGCCTCTATCCGGCCGCGCCGGTCCAGCCCGAAGCGGGCGGCGGACATGCCTGTCATCTTGTGCACCGCCGTCTCCAGCCCGAACAGCTTCAGCTCCCGGCTGTAGTGCCCCAGCACGCGCGGGAAGGTGCCCCACAGCCGTGGATGCGGGTGGCGGTCATGCGGCAGGCCATCCGAGCCGATCATCGTGGCCGGATGCCGGAGCACGCGCTGTACATCGGCTTCGTCCATCTGGAAATAGCAGGCGCCGCCGGGCTGCAGGCGTTCGCACGCCTCGCGCTGGGTACAGTTCCAGTCGGCGGCGATATCGGCCAGGTAGCGGCCCGCCAGCTGCGGATGGGTGTCGGACCAGGTGACGAGGATGTCGATCACATCGTCCACCAGGTCGGCGCGCAGCACGGTGGACCCGGCGACATAGGGATAGGCGTCGAGCCCGATCGACTGGTGCTTTCCCGCGCACTCCACGTACGCCAGCGTCTCGCGGGTACGGCCCCAGTTGGCCGGTCCGGCGCACTTGTGGTGCGACAGCACCAGCGAAATGCCTGCCTCGCGGGCCACTTCCGTGGCTTCCTCCATCGAGGCGAGGATGGCTTCGAACTCGTCGCGCAGGTGGGTGGCGTAGACGCCGCCATGGCGCGCGGCGATCCGGGCCAGCGCGGTCAGCTCCCCCATGTCGGCGGCCGCGGCGGGGCCGTAGAAGACACCGCTGCTTAAACCGATCGCTCCATCGCGCATGGCGCGGTCGAGCACATCGCACATGGCGTCCAGTTCGGCGGGCAGCGCGGCGCGCGCCAGGTCGGCCACATTGTCGACGCGCAACGTCGTATGGCCCACCAGAGCCGCCACGTTGACGGCTGGCCGCGCCGCGTTGACAGCGTTTGCATACGCGTCCAGGCTGTCGAAACGGAAGCCACCGGCGTCGCCCAGCAAGGTCAATGGCGCAGGCACGGCGTGATCGGTACCGGCACGCACGAGAGGGGCGAGGCTGATGCCGCAGTTGCCCACGATCACCGTGCAGATGCCCTGGCTGATCTTGGGCAGCATCGCCGGCGCGGTCAGCACGATATGGTCATCGTGGGTGTGCACGTCGATGAAGCCCGGCGCGATGACCTTGCCGCCGGCATCGAATACCGTCACGTCCGCGCCACGGCTGCCGGCCAGGCCGGGGCCGATCGCCTGGATCCGGCCATGCTCGACCAGCACGTCGGCGCGGTAGCGCGGCGAGCCGGTGCCGTCGATCACGGTACCGCCCCGCAGCAGGATGGCGCCTGGCGGGCGCTGGGCCGGCGGCGTCATGCCGGCTCCGGCGCGTCGGGGTCGTCGCCGGCCTTGTTGAGCGCATTGCGTTCGGCCTGCGACCAGCCAAGCCGCATGGCGGGGTGGTTGCTGTCGATGCCGCGCTCGATCAGCACGTCATGGAACCTGCGCATGCGCGCGATGGCGGCGTCGCCGCGGCGCAGGCCGACGCCCACCATCAGGATCTCCAGGAAGCTCATGTGTGCAAGGTAGGCCTCGGTACTGACCCGTACCACCGCGTCTTCCGGCACGGTCACGGTGATGGGAATGTGCGCCAGCTCCGCCAGCGGGGTATCGGGCTGGGTCAGGGCGATGATCGTGGCGCCCTGTTCCCTCGCCACTTCGACGGCTTCGAGCAGCGACGGCATGCGCCCCACGTGGGAAATCGCCAGGACCGCGTCGTCGCTGGTCAGGGTCGCCGCCGATACCAGCTGCATGTGGGCGTCCGAATAGGCATTGGTGGTGAGTCCGATGCGGAAGAAGCGTGCCTGCGCATCGGTCGCCATGAAGCTGGAGGTGGCGCCTACGCCATAGCAATCCAGCCGTTTCGCCCGGGCCAGCGTGGCGATGGCCTTTTCCAGCACGACCGCATCGAGCTTCTGCTCCAGGTCCACCATCGACGCGACCATGCCGCGCAGGATTTTCTGCGCCACGGTCAGCGCGTCGTCGCTGGCCTGCACGGTGCGGTGCAGGAACGGCGTGCCCACCGCAAGCTGCTGGGCCAGCTGCAGCTTGAATTCGCGCAGCCCTTCCAGTCCCAGTGCACGGCACAGCCGCACGATGGTGGGAGGGCTGACATTGGCGCGCTGGGCCAGCGCATCGACATTGGCCCGCAATGCCCATTGCGGATCGGCCAAAATGGCGACGCCCACCTGGCGCTGCGCGGCCGGCAGCAGGTCCAGCTGGGCCTTGAGAAGTTCGACGACATTCATGGGTGGCCTCAGAAAAATGTTTGGATGGCGGAGCGGACGTTGTAGCTGTCGTCGACGACAGGCAGCCACCGCCATTTATCGAAAGTGGTGCAGGGGTGCGAGATACCGCAACCGATCAGGTCGCCAACTGCCGGCGCCGGTCCGGGTGGAAAGCGCAGGTAGGCGTGCTGGTCGTTCATCTTCGCGATGGTCCAGTCCTTGCCGATTGGCGCGCGTCCTGCCGCATCGACCCAGGCGAACGGCATGGGCAGGTCGAGGTCGAACGAGGCGTCACGCTTGCCCAGTGCCAGGATCGCCAGGCCGGGTTCGGGCTGCGACTGCACCTGGCACCAGATTTCCAGCGCCGGCTGCAGGCCCGGGCGCTCCTGCCAGCGTGCGCCACTGCGGGCCCGGATGTCTTCCATGAAGCGCTGGTAAAAGCCCGAATCGTGGGCCAGGTAGCAGCCGCTGCGCAAAATGGTGCGGACGGGACGCGACAGCTGCATGGGCAAGGTACGGGCCACCACATCGAAGGCGGCCGAGCCGCCGGCGGAAAGCACGATCTCCTCTCCATGGAACAGGCCTTCCGCATCGCACTGGCGTGCCACTTGCTGTACCACCTGCATCAGGCCGGTCACGGCCGCCGCATCCGTCGCGCTGTGGCCAGTCACTTGCAGGCCTTCGTAGCATTCGATTCCGCTCAGGGCCACGGCGCTGGAACCGGCGATGGCCCGCGCCAGCGCCATTGCCTGCGCGACGCTGCGGCAACCCGTGCGGCCGCCGTCGATGCCGCATTCGATCATCGCCAGCAGGCGGCAATCGTGCGCGTCCGCGGCCAGCACGCCCTCGATCAGGGCAAGCTGCGCCATCGAATCGACCAGCACATGCAGTTCCAGGCCAGGGGTGTCGCGCAGCAGCCGGGCGGCTTGCAGGATATCCGCACGCGCCACCAGCTGGTTGGCCAGGATGACGCGGCGCAGTCCGAGCCGGACCGCCAGGCTGACCTGCTGCATGGTGGCCAGCGTCATGCCCCATGCGCCGGCGGCGAGCTGTTGCGCGAACAGCTGGGGCGCCATGGTGGTCTTCCCATGCGGGGCGATGAGCACGCCGCTCTCGCGGGTAAAGTCGGCCATCCACGCCAAGTTGTGGTCCAGTGCGGAGCGCTTGAGCAATGCCACCGGAAACGGCAGGTCGCCGCGCAGGACGTTCCACCCGGCGCTGCCGATGTCGCGGATGGCGCGCGGCGCCGCGTCGTGCGGATACCCTTTCAGTTCAGGGGTGAGGACGAACTGTTCGATGGTACTCAGGTCGAGCACGTTGGGATCGACCGTGTTGGGATCGACCGTACTGGGATCGGGCGTGTCTGGAGCGGGCATCCTGTTGATCATGGAAAGTCAATTGGTTGGGATAGTTGGAGGTGAGAAGGCGCCGGTGCCGGAATGATCGCCGGCACATCGGTGCGGAGACACGCGCGCCAGCGCCCTGGTTCGGTTTCGGTCAGCTGCGGTACGTCCCGTGCGCAGGCATCCTGCGCATACGGACACCGGGTGCGGAATACGCAGCCGGAAGGCGGCATCGCCGGGCTCGGGAGATCGCCGCGCAAGACGCGCCGCGTGTGCGCCAGTGCCCGCGCACCGCCCTCCGGACGCGGTGAAGCCGCCAGCAGGGCTTCGGTATACGGATGCAGCGGGCGCGCGAACAGTGCCGCGGTCGATGCGATCTCCATCACTTTTCCCAGGTAGAGCACCACGACCCGGTCGCACATGTATTCCACCACATCGAGATCGTGCGAAATGAACAGCATCGACAGGTTGAGGCGCTCCCTGAGATCGAGCAGGAGGTTGATGACCTGGGCCTGGATCGATACGTCCAGCGCCGATACCGGTTCGTCGGCAACGATGAAGCGCGGCTCGACGGCCAGCGCGCGGGCGATGCCGATGCGCTGGCGCTGGCCACCGGAAAACTCGTGGGGATAGCGTTCCGCATGCTCCGGGCGAAGGCCGACCAGTTCGAGCAGGGCCGCGATGCGGGCGGGGCGCGCGGCGCCGGGATGCAGGCCATGCGTGCCGAGCGCCTCGCCGATGGCCTGGCCGATACGCAGGCGCGGATTGAGGCTGGCGTACGGGTCCTGGAACACGATCTGCAGCTCCCGCCGCAGCGAGCGCATGCGGCGGGCCGAGGCCTGGCCCAGGTCCTCGCCGAGGTAGCGGACGGCGCCTCCGCTGGCTTCCTGCAGGCGAAGGATGGTCCTGCCGATCGTGCTCTTGCCAGAGCCCGACTCGCCCACCAGTCCCAGCACTTCGCCGGCGGCCAGCGTAAAACTGACGTCATCCACCGCGCGCACCGGATGGCCGGGTACCTTGCCTGGATAATACTTGCGCAAACCCCTTACCTCCAGAAAAGGCAGGGCATGCGTTCCGGATTCTCGCTTCATGCCGCACTCTTCCCGCTTCATGCCGCTCTCCCGCTTCATGCCGCGCTCCGGTCGATGCAGCGCACGCTGCGCCGCGAAGGCAGCGCCACCAGCTCGGGCATGGCGCTCACGCAGGCGTCGCGCGCCAGGTGGCAGCGCGGTGCGAAGGCGCAGCCGGGCGGCGGCGACAGCGGGCTGGCCACCTGGCCGGGAATCGCCTGCAGGCGGCGCCGTGCCGTACCGCCGGCACTGCCGCCAGGGCCCCGGTTCCGCCCGGGCAGGCACGCCAGCAGGCCGCGCGTGTACGGATGCAGCGGATGGTCGAAGATCTGCGCGACATTGCCCTGCTCGAGCACCCGCCCGCCGTACATGACGACCACGCGATCGGCGATTTCCGCCACCACGCCCAGGTTATGGGTGATGAACAGGATACCGGTGCCGGTCTCGCGCTGCAGCTTCTGCAGCAGGGCGAGGATCTGTACCTGGATGGTCACGTCCAGTGCGGTGGTGGGTTCGTCCGCGATCAGCAACCGCGGTTTGCAGGACAGCGCCAGGGCGATCATGGCGCGCTGGCGCATGCCGCCCGACAGCTGGTGCGGGTAGGCCTGCACGCAGCGCGCGGCGTCGGGGATCTCGACAAGCTCGAGCATCTCCTTCGCATGGCGCAATGCGGCGTGGCGATCCAGTCCGAGGTGCAGCCGCGTGCTCTCGGCAATCTGCGCGCCGATCGTCATCAGCGGGTTCAGGCTCGTCATGGGTTCCTGGAACACCATCGCGATCTCCTTGCCGCGCAAGGCGCGCAGCTGGCCGGGCGGCAGGCCCGCAAGATCGACCGCCACGCCGTCGCGACGGCGAAACAGGATGCTGCCGCCGACGATGCGGCCCGCCGTCGGAGGAATCAGGCCCATGATGGACAGGCTGGTCACGGATTTGCCAGAACCCGACTCGCCCACCACCGCGAGCGTCTCCCCGGGGAACAGCTCGAAACTGACGGATTCCACCGAGCGCACCGTCCCCTGGCCGGTGAAGAAATGGGTTTGCAGCTGGTCCAGCACCAGCAGGGGCGCGGGCTCGGGGGCGCTCGCGGGCACGGATGCGATGGTCATAGCGATTTCCTCAAGCGTGGGTCGAGCATGTCGCGCAGGCCGTCGCCCACCATCTGGAGCGAGACGGCAGCCAGCATGATGGCCAGTCCGGGGAACAGGACCAGCCAGATGGCCTGGTCGGTAAAGGCCTGTCCGGAGGCCACCATGGCGCCCCAGGTCGGCACTTCCGGCGGCACGCCCATGCCCAGGAAGGACAGCCCGGCCTCGGCCAGCATCGCATAGGCGAAGATGAAGCTGGCCTGCACCAGGATGGGTGAACTCATGTTCCCCAGCACGTGGACGAAGACGATCCGGATAGTCGGCACGCCCAGCGCGCGCGCCGCCTCCACGAAGAGCATTTCGCGCACCACCAGGGTGGCGGCGCGAACCACACGCGCCACCCGGGGGGTGTAGACGATCGACAGCGCCAGCACCACGCTCCGTACCGAGGCGCCCAGGGTAGCCACCAGTGCGATGGCCAGCAGGATGTCCGGGAACGACATCAGCGCATCGACCACGCGCATGAGCGGCGCGTCCAGCCGCGGGAAGAAGCCCGCGCACAAGCCGATCAGCACCCCGGCGCCCGTGGAGAACACCACGACCATCGCACCGATCAGCATGGACCAGCGTCCGCCTTCCACCACGCGGGTGAACATGTCGCGCCCGAACTCGTCGGTGCCGCACCAATGCCGTACCGAAGGGGAGAGCAGGCGCGACGGCACATCGAGTTCGCCCGCGTCGTAGGGCGAGAGCATGGGGCCGAACAGGGCAAGTGTGGAAAGCACGAGCAGGCTGAGTGCGCCAAACAGCACCAGCTTGCGCTTGCGGCAAAGTGCGATGAACGATCGCATGGCGCTCCTTCAGTAGCGGATCCGCGGATCGATCGCCATGTACAGCAGATCGATGCCGAGGTTGATCAGGACATAGGTGGCGGCAATGACGAGCAGGGCGCCCTGGATGACCGGATAGTCGCGCCGCAGCACGGCCGATACCACCAGGCTGCCGATACCGGGCAGGCCGAACACGGTTTCGGTCACGGCGGCGCCGCCGATCATCAGGGCGGCCGTCAAGCCGATGACGGTGACCACCGGGACGAGCGCATTGCGCAGCGCATGCCGGACGATGGTCTGGACTTCCGGGAGGCCCTTCGCGCGGGCCGTGCGCACATAGTCGTCGGACAGCACGTCGAGCATCGAAGCGCGGGTGAAGCGAATGATCAGCGACGAATTGAGCACGCCCAGCACCACGGCCGGCAGCACCAGGTGGCGCAGTTTTTCAAAGAAGAGCGGCGCTTCCGGGTTTCCGTAGCCCGCCACGGGGAACCAGCCCAGTTCGACGGCGAACAGCTGCATCAGCAGCATGCCGAACCAGAAACTGGGCATGCTGGCCCCCAGCATGGCCACGCCGGTGACGGCCTGGTCGACCATGCGCCCATGCCACACGGCGGACAGGACGCCGCACGGGATGCCGATCGCGCACGCCAGGGTCACGCCCAGCAAGGCCAGCAGCAGGGTGGGTTCGGCGCGCGCCAGCAGCGCTTCGCCAACCGGGATTTGCAGGAAGATGGAGTGGCCCAGGTTGCCGCGCGCCACCTCCATGAGCCAGCGGCCGAACTGCTCCGGCAGCGGCCGGTCGAGCCCGTACTGCGCGCTCAGGCGCGCCACGTCGGCGGCGCTGGCCTGCTCACCCAGCATCATCGCGGCCGGATCGCCGGGCGCCAGCCGGGTGATGAGGAACACCAGCGTGGCGACGATCAGCATGACCACCGCCATGCCAAGCAGGCGGGTGCCCAGGTATCGCAGCAGTGCCGCGCTCATGCCGCAACCCCGGCGTTCCAGAAGAAGGGCCAGGGCATCGCGACGTAGCCACGCAGCGAGGCGGCGCAGGCAGCCAGGCTGTTGAAGCTGCCGAGTTTGATGTACGGCACTTCCGTATAGACCAGGGCCTGCACGCGGCCCCATTCCGAGGCGCGCCGGGCACCGTCGGCCAGCCGGTTCAGCCGCTCCATGGCCGCGCGCTTGGCCGCGCTGTCCCAGCCGCCCGGCGCGCCGCTGCCCAGCTGCGGCGGCGCCAGCACCGGTTCCGGCAGCAGGACCGAATGGGTGATGTAGATGTCCCACAGCGCGCTCTGGTTGCGGCGCTGGACCAGCGTGGCCCAGTCGACGACCTGCAGGTCGACCAGGAACCCGGCCTTGCGCAGCTGGCTGCCGATGACCATCGCGATCCGGTAGTGGAACTCGTACTGCTTGCTGACCAGCAGGCGCACGGCGCCGCCACGGTAGCCGGACTGGCTGGCCAGGCGGCGGGCCTTGTCCGGGTTGTTCTGGTTGTAGTCGCTTGCCCTGGCGTCGGAGTGAAATGGCGAGCCGGGCGGATAGTGGCTGGCCTCGACAGTATAGAAGCGCCGGTCGCCGAAGGCCGCGGCCATGATGTCGTTCATGTTCAGCGCTGCCTGGACACCCTGGCGCATGGCCTGGTCCGCGAGGATCCCCGCGCTGGTATTCAGGACCGCATAAGGAAAGCCGAACGGGGCGGTGACGACCGGCCGTACCTGGGGCTGCCCGTCGAAGCGCACCAGCTTTTCGACCGGCAGCTGGTCGGCATAATGAAACTGGCCCGACATGGCGCCTTCGATCCGGGTGTTCGGATTGGGCACCGGAATGAAGCGCAGCTCCGCCAGCAGGGCCTGGCGCCGCCCGGCATAGCCATCGGCCGGTTCGGCGCGCGCGCTGTACTGGTCGAAGCGGCGCAGCAGCACATACTGGTCGGCCCGGCGTTCGACAAAGCGATAGGGGCCGGTGCCAATAAAGCGCTGGAGTGGGCCGTCACCGGTGGCAGCCGGCATGATGGCGGCAAAGCCGGCTGGCAGCGCCAGCTGGGCCAGCAAGGGCGCGTAGCTGCCGCGCAGCACCAGCTCCAGCGTGTACCGGTTGGGCGCATGCAGGCTGACGATTTCGCCGGCGACGGTCTTGCCGCGCGGGGCCAGGCGCATCCAGCGCCGCAGCGAGGCGATCACGTCGGCGGCAACCATCTCGGTGCCATCATGGAAACGCACGCCCTGGCGCAGCGGGATCGCCAGGTGCCGGCCGTCGCCGGACTGGATCGGCATGCCGGCCGCCAGCATCGGGACCACCCGCCAGCGGGCGTCGAACGTGTACAGGGTTTCGAAGACATGCTGCATGATGGTGCCGACCAGGTCCGAGGTCGACGCCATCGGGTCGAGCGTCTGCGGTTCGCCGATCATCGCCAGGTTGGCACTGGCGCCGGACTGCGCCGTGCCGCCGGATGCGCCGGATGCGCCGGATGTGCTGGCTGCGCCGACCGGCAGTGCCAGGCCGGCCAGTGCCAGCAGGGAGCGCCGCCGCGCGGGGCGCGGTGGCGGGCGAAGCTTGTTCAATAAGGTCATCGATCGCTGGTTGGTAGGGATGACTGAAAAAGCGGCGGCGCATACGCCGCCACCCGGGCTGCACGGCGACTAACTTACCACCTGGCGCCGACCCGCACGCCGAACATGCGCGGATCGTTGTAGGAGCCCAGCACATAGCCCGGTTCGACAACCCTGGCAAAGTTCTTCGAGATCGTGTCGCCGGCGTTCTTGACGTACGCTTCGACATGCCACTTGCCGTTCGGCGCTTCGAGCCGCAGGGCCGCATCGACGACGCCATACGACGGTTCGGCATCGGAGACATGCGAGGTGTCCAGGTTGCGCAGTGTAAAGTACATCTTGTCCTGCCAGCGAGCCGCCAGCCACGGCGTCAGCGTGTAGCCATTGGCGAGCTCGAAGTCGTGCGCGATGTCGATGCGCACGCTGTGGCGCGGCGCGTTGGGCAGGTCGTGCCCCGTGATATCGACAGGGAACAGGTTGCGCAATGCCGGATCGGTGCCGGTATAGCGCACGCAGGGCGGCGCGCCGGCGCTGGTGCGGATGTTGCAGCTGATGTCGCGATTCTCGCTGTAGCCCGGATAGGAACGCACCTTGGCCCGCAGGTAACCATAGGCATAGTTGATCCGGGTGCCTGGCTGCGGACGGTACTGGCCTTCCAGTTCGAGGCCCGACATGGCCGATTTCGCCGCGTTGGTGGTGCCGTACAGGACGACCACGTCGCAATAGGGCTCGGCGGCACTGCAGGGAATCTTTGGAATGATCTTGCCCACGGTGACACCGCCGGTCAGCTGCATGTCGTCGTAGCGGCTGTGGAATACCGTGGCCGACAGCGACAGCTTGTCGCCGAACAGGCGCCCCTTGTAGCCGAATTCGAGATTGGTGACCGTCTCCGGTTCCCAGGGGAGGTTGGTATAGTGGGGACCAGGGGGGCGGTCGGCGCAGTTGCCGTTCAAGCCGTTGGCGCAGATATTCTGCACATCGCTGAAACCGCCCGCCTTGTAGCCGGTCGATAACGAGGTGAACAGCATGTCCTTCGGCGTGGCCTGGTAGTTCAGGCCAAGACGCCAGGTCGCCTTCTTCCAGGTACCGGCGTTGTTGCTCACCTGCGGTACCAGGGTCGGGCTCAGCCCGGCCAGCCCATAGTAGGCGCCCATGCCCGGCAACAGATGGGTGCTGTTGAATGGCTGGTATCCCGGCGTGCCCGGAACGCCCGGGGTGTATTGGCCGAGGAAGTAGATACCGCGATCACTCGAGGTGCGCGTGTCGTAGTATTCGCCGTTGCTATCGGTGCGTTTGTCGCGGGTATAGCGGGCGCCGGCCGTCACGGTCCACCGTGGTGCGAACGTCCAGTCGGCCTGTGCGAACACGGCTTTGGAATCGGCCTGGCGATCGGTCTGGTGATACAGGTAGGCGTAAGTGGGATAGCCATAGGTGCCGCTCGCGTTGGCAAGGTAGTCCTGGCCGAAGTCGATCGCATTCTTCTCGTGCAGCCAGAACAGCCCGGTCACGTAGCGCACCTGGGCCACCTGGCCGCGCAACTGCAGCTCATGGACACGCGAGACGTACTTGGACGATGTGGTGAAGGTCGCCTGGTCGTTGTACGGCGAGGTGCCGGGACGATTGACCAGGTCGCTCAACACCGGCTGATAGCCGAGGTCGGTGTCGATGATCTGGCGCCGTTTCTGGGTCGCGTAGGCGGCGTTGTATTCGAGCGTATTGCCGGCGTTGATGTTCCACGATAGCCCCGTGCGCACGGTGTCGATCGACATGTCCATCTCGCCGGGCGTGTTGATGGTGATGTCCCACTGGCTGCCTGGACAGGCATACGGGGTGCCGGCGGCCAGCCTGCAGTCCTTGAGCGAGATATCGCCGGCGCCGTCGTTCTGGTACTTCTCGTAGGCCAGGCGCCACTCCACGTCGTTCGTCACCTTCAGGCGCGACTGCAGGCGGTACGCATACTCATCCTTGTTGTTGTACCACTTGTCCCGGCCGATCGCGGCGTTGTGGCGCTGGTCGACCGCTGGAATGGGCGCGCCATTGGCATCGAGCGCGGGGGTGATGCCCAGGCTGGGAAAGTTCGGCGCGTAGAAGTCGCGGCTCTGGTTGAGGTAGCTGTCACGCTGGAGCTTCGAATACGTGGCGCGCAGCGCCCACCGTTCGTTGATGCCGATGTTCTGCACGACGGACACCTGGCGGTGGTTGTAGTTGCCGACCTCCGCCTCGACCTTGCCGTCGCGGTTGCCGAATTCCGGCCTGGCGGGAATGATGTTGATGCTGCCCGCGGTGGAATTGCGGCCGAACAGCGTGCCCTGCGGTCCGCGCAGCACCTCGACCTGCTCCAGGTCGAACAGCAATCCCAGCGCGGCCTGCGGACGCGGCGAGTACAGGCCGGCGACGTGCAGGCCGACGGCGGGATTGCCGATTTCGGTGAAGTCGTTGCTGCTCACGCCGCGGATGGCGATCTTGACGCCGGAACTGCCGTTCGGCGCACTGCCGAGCTGGAGGTTGGGGATCTGGCCGCTCAGGCCCCGCACATCGGTGATGCCCTGGCGTGTCAAGGCCTCCTGGGTCACGGCGGTCATCGAGACAGGGGTTTT
Organism: Pseudoduganella albidiflava; assembly: GCF_004322755.1. NCBI lineage: Bacteria > Pseudomonadati > Pseudomonadota > Betaproteobacteria > Burkholderiales > Oxalobacteraceae > Pseudoduganella > Pseudoduganella albidiflava. Next base: position 3,501,342 of record NZ_CP036401.1, on the reverse strand, counting down.
CAGCAGCGAGGTCGAATGCCGCGTCGCGGTCACGATCACCTCCTGGAAAGTGCTGCTCCCATTGTCCGGCGCGGGTGCGGCGGCCTGCGGGGCCTGCACGGGGCTGCTGGCGACCTCCGGCCCGGACGGCTCGGTCTGCTGGGCGGTGGCACTGGCCGCCATGGCGCAGCAGGCGCTGGCGATGGCAAGGGTCGTTTTGCTGAGGTTGTAAGGCGATCGTTTCATCTTTTGTACCCGGGTTAACGGCATATGTTTGGATTTTCGGATCACACGAAAGCAGCGCGTGACTGGCGTAACGACAACTGGAACGACGATGCGGACTCGACAGGGCGCAACTGCCCGGCGTGCACGCAAATGCACGGCACGTAGCGCACCGCATGGCACGCGCGATGGCGCGACCACGGAGAGTTCGACAGTGGGAGGGGCGACCGGACAACCTCGATGACGCCCCTGGTACTGACGCCCCTGGTACTTATTTTCCTGCCGGATTATTTCGGCCAGGGCGGCCCGTCCAGCGGGCGGTAATTCACATGCTGGACCTGCAGGCGCAGCAGGGCTTGCGGCAAGCGTTGCTGGAAATCGCCGTAGTCCTTCAGGGCCTTCGGGGTCCACATGGTTTCGGACAGCGCCAGCAGCCGTGGCCATGCCATGTACTCGACCTGGGCAGGGGTCGGCATGCGTTCGCTCCACAGCTGGCCCTGGCTGCCGAGGATGCGCACCGCGTGGGCGGCGGGCAGGGTTGCCGGGATCGGGTCGAAAGCATAGACCTTGTCGAGCAGGTTGAACTTGCGGGCACCGATCGGCTCGCGGAAGGCCGGATCGCTCAGTTCCGCCTGGTAATAGTCGAGGTAGGTGCCGCGTTCCGGCGTCATCACCACATCGTGGCCCAGGGCGGCGGCCTTGATGCCGCCTTCCTCGCCGCGCCAGCTCATCACGGTGGCCCCTTTCGGCAAGCCGCCATCGAGGATTTCGTCCCAGCCGACCATGCGCCGGCCTTTCTGCTTCAGGTGGTCGTTCATCTGGTTGATGAACCAGCTCTGCAGGCCGTGCAGGGCGGGATGGTCCGCAGGCTTGCCGTCGGCGCCCCGATAGGATTGCAGTTCCTGCGCCGTGGTGCCGTCTGGAACCAGCTTGAGCTGTTTCATGCGTGCCAGTGCCTTTGGCGAGGCTGCCCATTCGGGCTTGAGGACTTCGTCGCCACCGATATGGATGTAGGTACCCGGAAACAGCGTCAGGACTTCGTCCAGGACGTTCTTCAGGAAGGTGATCGTGCCGTCTTCGACGTTGAAGATCTCGGGCATGATGCCCCACACGCGGCCGACCTGCAGCTGTCTCGCCGGATCGTTGCCCAGCTCCGGATAGGCAGCGATGGCGGCCGTCGCGTGGCCCGGCATTTCGATTTCCGGAACCACCGTGATGTGGCGCGCGGCGGCGTACGCCACGACCTCGCGAATGTCGTCCTGCGTGTAGAAGCCGCCGTGCGGCTTGCCGTCGTAGAGCTGGCGGGCCGGCTCGGGGTTTTTCGGCTCGACCATCGTCTCCCTCCGCCACGCTCCGATCGAGGTCAGTTTGGGATAGCGCTTGATCTCGATGCGCCAACCCTGGTCATCGGTCAGGTGCCAGTGAAAGACATTGAGTTTTTGCTGCGCCATCAGCTCCAGGTGCCTGAGCACGAAGCTGGCGGGCATGTAGTGGCGCGCAACGTCGAGGTGGCTGCCGCGCCAGCCGAACCGCGGCTGGTCTTCGATGGTGACGGCCGGGATGGACCAGGTGCGCGCCAGCGGCGCCATGCGGTAGATGTCGGCAGGGAACAGCTGGCGCAGCGTCTGGATGCCGTAGAACAGTCCGGCGGGCTGGGCGGCGGTGATGGTCGCACCGGTGCTGTTGCTGACGAGGCGATAGCCCTCCTTGCCCAGTTTTTCCAGCGCCGGATCGAGGGCAAGGCGGATACTGTTGTCACCACCGCTGGCCACGACCGGCAGGGAATAGCCGGTGGTCGGCCGGAGGTAGTCACGCAGCTTGTCCGCTTCGACGGCCGCGGCGCCCGTCGCCACGATCCGGGTTGCCGCGGTGAGCGTGAATGTGCCTTGTCCGCGCTGTATCTGGGCCGGTCGCGGCACGATTTCCTGGGCGCTGGCGGGAATCGCCAGGCATGATGAACCAAGCATCAGGGTGCAGGACAGCAGGGTACAAGACAGCAGGGTGTGCGAACGCATGCGGATCTCCACGCGAAAATGGGCTGGTGTCAGAGGTGCTGACAGGTTCAGTCGATATGGCCGTTCAGTCGATATCGCCGCTCAGTCGATATGGCCGGCCGGCGCCTGGACGGAGACCGTCATGTCAATGGCTTGTAGGCGATCGCTTCGATTTCGATTTTCGCGTCCACCACCAGCCTTGCCTGCGTCGTCGAGCGGGCTGGCTTATCGCCAGGGAAGAATTCCGCGTACACGCGGTTGAAGGTCCAGAAGTCGCGTGCATCGTCCAGCCACACGGTGCACTTGATGACATCGGCCAGTTCGCAGCCGGCCAGCGCCAGGGCACGGCCCAGGTTTTCCATGGTCACCCGCGTCTGTACCGCAATCCCGCCGCTGGCAATATCCCCGTGCTCATCCATGGCCACCTGGCCTGAGACATAGACGAAATCGCCGGCCCGTACCGCCGGGGAGAACGGCAGCGCCTGCCCGCCTGCGCCGTTGCGGGGGTTGCCGAGATACTGTGCCTGTTGAACCATGACGAACCTTTCGTGGATGACTTGCGTAATGTCAGGGGGGTGAGGTAATTATATTTCACGTTACTTGTGCAATTGGATACGGATTAGCCGATATTTTTCGTAATGTAGGGTTTACGCGACGAATTGCGTACTTTTCAAACACCCGGAGTGAAATAAAGTTTCATCAAGATGACAGTTCGGTGTCATGCCACCGTGGTTTGGCGGAAGGCGCGACGCTCCGTAAAGCCTGCGTCGGCCCGATACACCGCCTCGTGTATGATGAAACGACCGTGCTATTCACGGCGCGGCCAGCATGTCGAACAGCGAACACGAGGAGACAGCATGGACTTGAACTATTCCCCGGAGGACGACGCGTTCCGCCAGCAGGTGCGCGATTTCCTCGCGGCGAACCTGCCGCCGGACCTGCGGCGCAAGGTGCGCGGCCACCTGCGGCTCGGCAAGGATGACTACGTGCGCTGGCACCGCATCGTGGCCGCGCAGGGCTGGGCCGCGCCGGGCTGGCCGGTCGAGTACGGCGGCACGGGCTGGAATGCGGTGCAGCGCCATATCTGGGACGAGGAATGCGCGCTGGCCGGCGCGCCGCCGATCCTGCCGTTCGGCGTCAACATGGTGGCGCCCGTCATCATGGCGTTCGGCAGCGCGGCGCAGAAGGCCCATTTCCTGCCGCGCATCCTGCACTGCGACGACTGGTGGTGCCAGGGGTATTCGGAACCGGGCGCCGGCTCGGACCTGGCCTCGCTGGCGACCACCGCCGTGCGCGACGGCGGCCATTACGTGGTGAACGGCCAGAAGACATGGACCACGCTGGCCCAGCACGCCGACATGATCTTTTGCCTGGTCCGCACGGACCCGGCGGCGCGCAAGCAGGACGGCATCTCGTTTCTGCTGATCGACATGAAGAGTCCCGGCATCACGGTGCGGCCGATCGTCATGCTCGACGAGGAGCACGAAGTCAATGAAGTCTTCTTCGACAACGTGCGCGTGCCCGTGGAGAACCTGGTGGGCAAGGAAAACCAGGGGTGGACGTATGCGAAGTTCCTGCTCGGCCATGAGCGCACCGGCATCGCCGCGGTGGGCCGCAGCAAGCGCGAACTGCGCTTCCTGAAAGCGCTGGCGCTGCGGCAGCAGCTGGGCGGCCGGCCGCTGCTGGACGACCCGGTGTTCGCCGCGAAAATCGCCCAGGTGGAAATCGAACTGATGGCGCTGGAGGTCACGGTGCTGCGCACCATCGCGCAGGAAGACCGCGCACCCGGCCCGCAGGCATCGCTGCTGAAGATCAAGGGCACCGAGGTGCAGCAGGCCCTGGCCGAACTGATGGTCGAGGCCGCCGGACCGGCCGCGCTGCCGTTCGATTCGGCCCTGCTGGAAGGGCGGCATGGCATCGCGCACGACAGCGCGGACGAGATGCAGGCCGCGCCACTGGCCGCGTACTACTTCAACTACCGCAAGACGTCGATCTACGGCGGCTCGAACGAAATCCAGAAGAACATCATCGCCCGGATGATCCTGGGCCTGTGAGGAGGCGGCATGGACTTTGAACCGAAGGAAGAACAGCGCCAGCTTGCCGATGCGCTGCGCCGCTGGATCGAACGCGACTACGGCTTCGCGGCGCGCAGGGACATCATCCATTCGCCGGCGGGCGAGTCGCCGGAGGCATGGCGGATGCTGGTGGAACTGGGGCTGACGGCGCTGCCGGTGCCGGAGGCGCAGGGCGGCTTCGGCGGCGGCGCCGCGGACATGTTCTTCGTCATGCAGGAACTGGGGCGCGGCCTGGTCGCCGAACCCTATTTCGCCACGGTGCTCGGTGCGCGTGTGCTGCAACTGGCGGGTGGCCAGGAAGAACTGCTCGAACGCGTGGCGGCCGGGGAAGTGAAGCTCGCGTGCGCACTGGGCGAGGCGCAGTCGCGCCACGACCTGGCCGACATCGCGGCGAAGGTCTCGGGCCCGGTGGACGCGGCCGCGGTATCCGGCGTGAAGACCGTGGTCGAGGGCGGCGGCCAGGCGGACATGCTGATCGTCTCGGCACGCAGCCATGGCGGCCAGCGCGACCGCGACGGCATCTCGCTGCTGCTGGTCGATGCCGGCACGTCGGGCCTGGTGATCCGCGATGGCCGCGCGATCGATGGCCGGCGCTGCGCCGGCGTCACGTTCGACCATGCCCCCGCCACGTTGCTGGGCGACCCCGGCACGGCCTGGCCGGTCCTGGAAGCGGCCACGGACTGGGGCGCAGCGTTGCTGTGCGCGGAAGCCGTCGGCGCGATGGATGCGCTGTTCGGCGCCACGCTCGACTACCTGAAGACGCGCCGCCAGTTCGGCGTGCCGATCGGCAGCTTCCAGGCCCTGCAGCACCGCATGGCGGACATGTTCATCCACCTCGAACAGGCCCGCTCGATGGCCATGCTGGCAGCGGCCAAGGCCGATTCAGGCGATGCGGAAGAACGCCGCCGCGTGGTCTCCGCGGCCCGGGTGCGGGTCGGCGAGGCGGCCCGCTTCGTCGGGCAGCAGGCGGTGCAGCTGCATGGCGGCATGGGCATCACCGACGAGCTGCCCGCCGCGCACTGGTTCAAGCGGCTGACGGCGATCGGGCTGACGCTGGGGGACGTGGACCATCACTTGCGGCGGTTTGCCGGACAGCCGGGGTTCCGGGTGGCTTGACAGGGGTTTCGCGAAGCATGCTTCGCGCCTGTCACGCGGTGATGGCTTGCAAGCCATCACTCCTCCGGAGCGCTGCGGCGGACCGACCGGTTTTCGCATGATGTTGCCGATTTCCTGAGCAAAAACCGATGTCCGACACATTTTCCGGATAAAGCGCCCGGAAAAAATGTCCGACACCAAGCACGCTGACGCCAACTCATGTAGTCACGTGGCCTTAACTTAACGGCATTAGTGTCCGACACCCTTGGGTGTCCGACACCAGTGAGTGTCCGAAAACAGGGGCGCGGGCGGTTCCGGCGAATGCCGGCATGGCGCTATTCCAGCGCCGGCCGGCATCAGAAGAACACGGCGGTGCGCGTGACGATCGTGCCGTTGTTGCTGTATGGCCCCGTGGCGCGCACGGCGCCGGTATCGGGTTTGCCGTCGTCCAGCTTGGCATCGATCTGTTCGGCGAAGCTGTCGGGCAGGTTGTCGAAGCGGATGCCGTTGCCGCCGCGCCCGGCCACCACGTCGTTGAACACGTACACGGCGCCGCCGTGCGCGCTCGTCATGAAATCGGTGGTGCCGTTGAACGAGCCGGTGATGAAGCCGCCCAGCGCCAGGTGCTGCGGGGCGAGCTGGTACTCGGCGATCTGGCCGTCGCCATTGCCGTTGCCGCTGGTGCCCGGCACGTGCGCGGTGGCCTGGGCATCGTCGCCGGGCAGGGCGCGGAACTTGTCCTGGTAGGCATTGACGGCCGCCTGCAGCGACGTCGACTGCTGGATCACGTTCTTGACCTTGGCATTGTCGATCAGGCTCTGGCCCTTCAGCACGCCACCCAGCAGCAGGCCGATGATGACGAGCACGATCGCGATTTCCACCAGCGTGAAGCCTTGTGCGCGGCGGCGGATCCGCGGCATGTGAAAGGGTTGCAAGATTGTTACTCCTTGATGCTTTACGTGGTTTACATCTTACAGGCCCGGCGGCGTTAACGCACCTGCCCGTGTGTGCCGTGCGATGCGGCCCGTTCCAGTTCGCGCAGCCGGCCCTCCAGGAAGGCGATGTCGTTCGGGTCCGTGATCGTGCCGCTGGCCAGCAGCGCGCCGGCGACGGCGCGCGCGCTGTCGAGCTCATTCATGTCCTGCAGGATGAACAGTTCCAGCTGGCGCGCCCAGGCCGGCGCCAGCGGCGCGCGCAGCCGCAGCGCCTGGGCATAACGCCGCGCCAGCGCCATGTCGTGCAGGCTGTGGCGTGCCAGCAGCGCGGCCTGCACCATGTCCGGCCAGCGGCGCGCCGGATCGGCCGCGAAGGCCCGTTCGACGACACCGAGCATGATGCGCACCCGCGCCGGATCGGCCACCACGCCGTAGACCTGTGCCGCGGCCACCAGCGGCTGCCTGCTGCGCGGATCGAGCGCCAGTGCCGCCTCGAGCCAGCCGGCCAGGTGGCCGTAGTCGAGTTCGCGCAGCGGGATGCCGGCGTCGGATGCATGCAGGTACAGCATGACGAGCCGCGCGGCGGTGGGGCCGTCGCCCAGGCTGGCCAGGCGCAATGCGGCATCCGGCAGGGGCGGGCCGGGCGGCGGCATCACGGACACCGGCGCCGATCGCGCAGGCCCGGGCGCCACGGCGTGCAGCGCGCACTGGGCGGCCAGCGCGGCCAGCAGCAGCGCGGCGATGCCGGCGGGCGCGCGGCGGGCCATCAGAATTCCTTGCGGTACAGGTCGAACAGCGCGGCGCCCGCCAGCAGCGCCACATACACCAGGCTCTGGAGCGCCACGAAGCCCAGGTCGGCCGCGGTGCCGGTGCCGTACAGCAGCCAGTCGCTGCGCGCGAAGGCATCGAGGCGGGGCAGCACGAATGCCAGGAGGTCGGTGCCGGCGCCGATGACGCGCTGGCCGGCATCCGGCAGCGCGCCATGGCCGGCCTGCTGCAGCGCCGTCACGCTGCGCGCCAGCACGTAGAAGCCGGCCGTGGCGCACAGCGACGGCAGCGCGTGCTGCAGCGTGAGCGTGCAGAACACGGCGAAGGCGGCGACGATCCACAGCTCGCCCAGCAGTGCCACGGTCCACAGCGCCGCCTGGGCCGGTGGCGCCGCCATGGCGACCAGCAGGCCGGCCACGCCCGCCGGCAGCAGCGCCAGCAGGGCGCAGCCGGCCAGCCGGCCGAGCAGCCAGGTGGCGCGCGGATACGGCAGGGCGAGCAGCATCTCGACCTGCTTGTCGGCATGCTCGCGCACGATGGCCGTGACCGCGAAGGTGGCCACGATGCCGGCGCCGGCCAGGCGCAGCAGGGCGGCCAGCAGCGCCGTATTGGTGGCGCGGCCCTCGGCCGGCACCACGGCCTGCAGGAAGCCGGCCAGGCCGACGGCGGCCAGCGCCAGCACGGCCAGCAGCCACAGCAGGCGGCTGCGCAGCGCTTCCTTCAGCGTGCCGGTGGCGATCGCGCGCACGGCGGTATTCACGGCGCAGTCCTCATCGGCTGGACCTCATCGGCTGGACCTCATCGGCGCGGCATCCTTGACCGGCCACCGCCGGCGCGAATGGATCGGGGCCATAGATCCGGCCCATGCATCGGCAGGCACCGCGCAGCACATCATGGCAGGCGGCCGGCCGCGATCAGGCGGTTGAACAGCACGTTCGGCGACACCCACACCACCAGGTCGTCGTAGGCGCCGCCCGGCAGGGCCGCGTTGTCGCTGGCCCCGCGGGCGATGTAGGCGGTGCCGGCCAGCGACATGTTGGCCTTCTCGTCGGCGTTGCCGGCGCCGGCATCCGCCGCCCGCACCCCCAGGTCCGAGAAGCCGCCGTAGCCGTTCTTGCCCATCGACACGATCACGGCGGGGATGTCGTTCGGCGCGGTGGCCGCCACCAGGTTGCCGGTCGCGTCGCGCGTGGCCACCGTGATGTCGCGCGGGGTCGCCAGGCGGAAGCGGTCCCCGCTGTCGGCGAAGGCGGGCGTCACGCTGTACATGAAGATATGGCCCCAGCTGTCGAGCTTGGGCATGCCCAGCGTGGCCCAGGGCAGGAAGCCGGCGCGCCGCTCGCCCGCGCAGCGCTCGCCGTCGCGCGCTTCCAGGCCGTTGGCGGCCGACACGGCGGGGCAGGGCAGGTAGCCGTTCAGGGCCGCGAAGCCGACCAGCGCCTCGCGTGCTTCTTCCATCGCGCGCTGGGTATCGGCCACGCGGCGCTGTTCCAGCTGGGTCGACAGCGGCGTGATCAGGCCGCCGACCAGCAGGCCGACGACGACCAGCACGATGGCGATCTCGACCAGCGTGAAACCCGGTTGATGGTGTGCAGGATGGGTCATGGTGGGTGTGTTGGGAAGGATGCGCGGCGGGTCAGGGGAGCGTGCGTGCCGCGGCCATCCGGGCGTACAGCGTGTACAGGGGAACCGCGACCAGCAGGTCGTCGAACGGACCGCCGGGCGTGGCGGGATCGGCCGAACCGGCGCGCCGGATGAAGTCCGTGCTGGCCAGGTCGTTGTTGATTTCATCCAGGTTGCCCGGGCTGCCATTGGCCTGCGGCAGCCCGGCGACGCTGGTGCCGAGGTTGTTGCGGCCCTGCGAAAACACCACCGCGGGCAGGCATTGGGCGTAGATCAGGCACTCGGCCTGGCCGGCGTCGTAGCGCAGGTTGCCGGCGCCGTCGCGGGTCAGCAGGCGCTTGGTGGCGATGGCGGACAGGCGCCGCACCGGGGTCAGCGTGTACTCCGGCGTGACGCTGTAGCGCAGCCGCTTGCCCCAGCTGTCGGCGCCGTCGACACCCAGCGTGACCCACGGCAGGAAGCCGCTGCAGGCCGCTTCGTCGGCGCAGGGCTCGGCGCGCTCGTTGCCGTCGGTGGCCGAGATGGCCGGCCGCGGCAGGCGCCCATGCGTGCTGGCGAAGCCCACCAGCGCATCGGCCGCCTGCGCCAGCACCGCCAGCGTGCGGCGTTCCCGCACGCGTTCCACGTCGCTGCGGCCGAACGCCGAGATCAGCACGGCGGCAAAGCCCACGCTGGCCACGGCCAGCAGCAGCAACAGCGCCGCGCCTTGCTGGCGCCGCGGGTCAGCGCGCATCCGGCGGCGCGCCATCGTTCGTGCCGATGTTTTCGCCGGGCTTGACCAGCACGCGGCCGCCGGGCGTTTCCACGGGAATCGCGCTGCCCGGCCGGTAGCGGCCCAGCGTCGTTTCGCGCGGCTCGCCGTCGATCCACACGGTGGCCCGGCCGTCGCTGCGGCGTATCACGCCCGTCAACCGCGACGGCACGGGCGGCGGCGGCGCTTCGGCCACGGGCGGCGGCGGCTGCTGCTGCGCCGGCTCGGCGGCGGTGGCGGTGGCCACGGGCGCGCTGGCGCGGTCGCGGTCGAGGCGCATGCGCTCGTCCGGCGCGGTGAACAGGCGCCCCAGCACCGGTTCGGTGTACTGGGCCGCCGCGGGCGCCATCGCGGCGCCGGCCAGCACGGCGGCCAGCAGGCGGGCATGGAAGGCGGCCGGCAGGGCGATCGGCCGGGCGGGCGGGCGCTTCGTCATCGCGGGCTCCCCGTGGTCCGCGCGCCGCGCCCGGCGGGCGTCAGCGTCAGCCAGTTCAGCGTGCAGTCGGCGGTCAGGCCCGGCGCCGGACCGGGCGCCGCCGGGGCCGCGGCGGTACCCGCCGTGCGCCGCATGTCGCACTGCTGCACCGTGAACACGCCATGCTGCCGCAGGTCGCCCAGGAAGGCGAACAGATCCATCTCGTGCAGCAGGTCCATGTGCAGCGTCATCCGGCTGCCCAGCAGCTGGTAGTCGCCGGTCGGCAGCCGGCCCTCGATCTTGTACGGTTGCTGCGGTTCGATTTCATAGGTCAGCGGCAGGAGCCGGCGGCGCTCCTGGATCTGCCGGATCGCATCGACCCAGTCCAGCCGGCTCTCGGTGCCGACGAAGTGGCGGCGCTGCAGTTCCACGAACAGCGGCTGGTAGGCGCGGATCTCCTGTTTTTCCGATTCGGCGTACAGGAAGCGCTTGCGCGCCGCGTCGCGCATCGCATGCGCCTGCCGCTCGTCCTCGCGGGCCTGCTCGAGCTGCAGGTAGCTGGCCAGCACGCACGTGAAACTGATGCCGGCCGTGATGACGAAGGTCATCACGGCGGGGCGTACCAGGGCGAAATCGCGCACCCAGTACGGCAGCGGCAGGCGGATGCCGGCGCTGCGCGCGGCGGCGCGGGTACTCAGGGCGTCCATGTCAAGTCCAGGGTGAATTTGTTCTGTTCCTGGCCGGCGGTGGGGGCCCCGACGGTGCCGGACAGCTTCTGCGTGGGCCGGATATCGAACGGCAGCTGCACGATCTCCACGGTCACGTTCGGAATGCTGGCCAGCCGCTGCGCGAACACGTTCATTTCGCCGAGCACCTTGCGGTAGTCGTTGCGCGCGGACAGGACCTCGGCCTCCACGCGCAGCTTTTGCGGCGGCGACTTCGGGATGCCCAGCGCCAGCGACGAGGTGGGCGCGGCCAGTGCCGGCGTGCCGGCCGTGCCGCTCGCGCCGCTCGCGCCGCCCGCGCCACCCACTATGGGCCCGCTGGGCGCGCCGGGCACGTCGGCGCGCCAGTCGAGCCGGGAGATGCGGACCTGCGGCGACTGCTCGAGCGCGCCGCTGACCATGCGCATCATGGCCACCGGCCACGGGCCCTGCCTGGCCACGGTACGGTCGATCGATACCGCGGCGCGCATGTTGGCGGTCTTGTCGGCGGCCGGCGGCATGCTCGACATGCTGCGGTCGTAGTTGGCCCGGTAGTGCGCGGTCTCGGAGCGGAAGCCCTCGGCACTGCCGTGCGCCAGCGTGTAGCTGGCCAGGTTCAGGATCGACCAGACCACGCCGGCGGTGGCCAGCACCGCGCTCGATGCGTACAGCGACAGGCGGGCCTGCAGCAGCCGGTAATAGTTGCCCGCGGCGCCGGTCGGATAGTGGCTGGCCGGCGGATTGCGGGCCAGCATGGCCAGCAGCGTGGGCTCGGCCACGTGCGCCGCCACGCCCTGCGCCGCGCCGCCCACGTGCAGCGCGGTGGCCGCCGTGTCCAGGGGCACGATGTGGTAGATCGTTTCGGCCGTGTTGGTGCATTCCGCCGCCAGGCGCTCGACCTGGTCGGGCGCGGCCAGCACCAGCACGTGCAGCACGTCGCCCCGCGCCAGCAGGCGCACGCTGCCCAGGAATTGCTGGGTGCGGGCGGTCTGCGTGGCCACGGCATGCAGCTGCGCTTCCTCGGGCGTGGCCTGCACCAGGCGCGAGAACTTCACGGCGCCGCGCAGGAAGTAGGTCTGCCGCAGGCCTGCCGTGTGCCAGCTCGCCAGCAGCACGTGGCGATGGCGCATCGCCAGCCGGTGCAGCACGTCGCGGCCCAGCATGGCGCACGAGTAGACGCCGGCCAGCGGCGTCTGCATCAGCTCCATCGCATCCACCCACGGCGTCAGCAGCAGCGGGTTGGTCAGCGCGGTGAACAGCACCTCGTCGTCGCGCCGGCCTTCGACGCTGCGCCCCTGCACCAGTGCGGCGCGGTAGGGCGTGTCGCGATAGTGCTGGACCAGCCGGCGCTCGCGCAGCTTGCGTCCCGCGCGGCCGCGCACGTGGGGCAGCAGCAGCCGCGTGTAGTCTTCCTCGATCAGGTCGGTCAACAGGTAGCCGGGGCGGTTGCCGTGCCGGTCCAGGTAAGCGAGGAAATCGTTCAGGCCCGCCCGGGTGGCGGGGAAGATGTGCGGCCCGAACAGCGTGTTGCGCTGCCATTGCCAGGCATGCAACTGGTCGCTGGTGAGATAGAAGAGCTGTTTGGCCAACATGTCAGATCCTGATCGCGCTGATCGTGTCGTAGATCGGGCCGAGCACGGACAGCATGATCCAGCCCAGCAGCAGGCCCAGCACCACCGTCATGGTCGGTTCGATCATGGCCTGCACCCGTTCGATCTGTTCGCGCACTTCGCGATTGTAGAAGTAGGCCACGTTGCGCAGCGCGCCGTCGAGCGCGCCGGTGGCTTCGCCCACTTTCAGCATGCGCACCACCAGCGGCGGGAACAGGCCGGTATGGCCGAACGCGCCGCTGACGCTCTGGCCCTCGGAAATGAGCTGGGCCACGCGGCGCAGCGCGGCCGCCACGGCGCGGTTGCCGGCGATCCCCTCGGACAGCCGGATGCATTCGAGGATCGTGATGCCCGAGCCGTACATCATGGCGAAGAAGGTGGCGAAGCGCGCCAGGATGATCTTGTGCAGCACCGGCCCCACCGGCCAGGCGCGCAGCTTGGCGCGGTCGAACGCGAACGCGGCCCGTTCGTCGCGGCGCAGCCACCACCGGCCGCCGAACCACGCCGCCACGGGCGCGGCCAGCAGCACGAACCAGTAGTCGATGAACACGTTCGACACGGCGATCAGCGCGCGCGTGTGCAGCGGCAGTTCCTGCCCCATGTTGCGGATGAAACTGGTCAGCTGCGGCACCAGGTAGATCATCAGGAAGAACGTGACCGCCGTGACCACCACCAGCACGATGGCCGGGTAGGTGACGATCTTCCTGGTCTGGGCGGCCAGTTCGTCCTGCCATTTCAGGCTGTCGGCCAGGTTGCGGAATACCTCGTTGACCTTGCCGCTTTCCTCGCCCGCCCGCACCAGGCTGGTGAAGGTCTGGTCGAACGCTTCCGGGTAGTTGCCCAGCGCGGCCGACAACGGCACGCCGCCCTCGATGTTCTCGATCAGGTCGGTGATGATCTCGCGGAAGCGCGGATGGTCCATCGATTCGCGCAGGTCGTTCAGCGCATCGAGGATCGGCACGCCGGCGCTGGACATCTGCTCCATGTGGAAGCAGAAATTGATCAGGTCGCGCCGGTCGATGCGGCGGCGCCCCAGCGCAATCACCTTCTGGCGCGACTGCCGGTAGTCGATCAGGTCCAGGTCCATCCTGGACAGGCGCAGCTCCAGGTCCGGCACGTTCAGCGCATCCATATTGCCGGGCACGATCTGGCCGGCGGTATCCATGGCACGGTAGATGTACTGCGGCATATCAGGCCAGCCTGTCGGTCAGGTCGACTACGCGCGAGATCTCGTCGATGGTCGTGGCGCCCTGCAGCACGCGGCGCATGCCGTCGTCGACCAGCGAGCGGAAGCCGGCGGCGCGCGCGGCGGCGCGCAATTCGCGCACGGCGGCGCGGCGCGCGACCAGTTCGTCGAGCTCGGCGTTCATCTTCAGCAGTTCCATGATCGCCACGCGGCCCTTGTAGCCCTGGTGAGCGCAGCGCTCGCAGCCCACCGCCCGGTAGATGGTCGCCGGCGGATCTTCCTCGCCGAGCCCCAGCAGGCGACGTTCCAGCGCATCGGCTTCGAAGCCTTCGCGGCAATGCATGCACAGGCGCCGCACCAGGCGCTGGGCGATGATGCCGATGATGTTCCCGGCCAGCACGTCGGCGATCACGCCAATGTCGAGCAGGCGGGGAATCGCTCCCACCGCGGAGTTGGTGTGCAGCGTCGAATAGACCTGGTGGCCCGTCATCGCCGCCGCGAGCGCCATGTCGGCGGTTTCCTTGTCGCGGATTTCGCCGACCAGGATCACGTCCGGGTCCTGGCGCAGGATCGAGCGGATGCCGTCGGCGAAGCCCAGCTTGGCCGACTCGTTGACCGAGGTCTGGCGGATCATGTTCATCGGGTACTCAACCGGGTCTTCCAGCGTCATGATGTTGACGCCCTCGGTATTGATGTGGTTCAGGATCGAGTACAGCGTGGTGGTCTTGCCGCTGCCGGTCGGGCCGGTGACGAGGATCAGGCCATCGGGCCGGGCGATCATCAGGCGCAGCAGGTCCAGCTCGTGCTCGGCCAGGCCCAGGCCATCGAGCGGCACGATGCCTTTCTGGCGGTCCAGCACGCGCAGCACGAAGTTCTCGCCGTGCGTGGTGGGCTGCGCGCTGGCGCGGAAGTCGATCTGGCGGCCGGAAAACTTGATCGAGATGCGGCCATCCTGCGGCGCGCGGGTCTCGGCGATGTTCATGTTGCTGATCACCTTCAGGCGCACGGCCATGGCCGGCCAGTACGACTTGTGCAGGCTGCGGATCTGGCGCAGGATGCCATCGATGCGGTAGCGGATGCGCAGGAAACTCTGTTCCGGCTCGAAGTGCACGTCCGACGCGCCATTCTGCACCGCATCGGCCAGCAGCGCGTCGATCAGCCGTACCATCGGGTGGCTGTACTCGTCGGACGTGCCCTGGTACGTCACGTCGCCCGTCTCGATCTCGTGCAGGATGCCGTCGATCGACAGTTCGAAGCCGTAGTACTGGTCGATCGCGCGGGCGATGTCGGAATCGTTGACCAGCAGGGGCGTGATCGTGATGCCCTTGACCAGCATCGCGTGGATCTGGTCCAGCGCCACGATATTGCTGGTGTTGGACATGGCCAGCACCAGGTTGTCGCGCTCGCGCTCGTAGACGATGGGGAACACGCTGTAGCGCTTCGCCACGTCCTTGGGAATCAGCTTCAGCGCGATGGCGTCGACCACCAGGCTGTTCAGGTCGGCCGACTGCGTGTTGAGGTTTTCCGACAGCGCTTCGCGGATCGTGGCCTCGGTCACGAAGCCCATGCCGACCAGCAGCTTGCCGAGCGGTTCCCGTTCGCGCTTCTGCTCGATCAGTGCGATGCGCAGCTGGTCTTCGCTGATGACGCCCTTGTCGATCAGCAGCTTGCCGATCGGTTGCTTGATGCGTTCCGCCATCGCGCTCAATTCCCCGGAGCGGCCGGCACGGACGCCGGTGCGGGGGCGGACGCCGGTGCCGGGGCGGCGATGGCGGCGGGATCGGCCGCCGCCGCTGCCGCAGCCGGCGCCTGGGCGGCGGACAGCTCGGCCAGCCGGCGCTGGACCGCGGCGCGGTCGAAGGCGGCGGCGCCGCTGGCGGCCAGCGCCAGCGCGCGCTGGTAATACTGGCTGGCCAGGCGGGCCTGGTTCAGCCGGTCCAGGCCCACGGCCAGGTTGAACGCATAGTCGGCGTTGGCGGGCGCGGCGGACCAGGCATGGAAATACGCCTGCTGTGCTTCCTGCCAGCGGCGCTGGCGGGCATACAGGTTGCCCAGCGCAAAGTGCACCGGCGCGGCATCCGGATTGTCGCGCAACACGCCTTTCAGGCGCACCTCGGCACGGTCGCCATCGCCCGGCCGCAGCGCCGTCAGGCCGGCGATGGCTTCCGCATCGCGCGGATTGTTGGACAGCAGGCGCAGGTAGGAACGCGCGGCATCGTCGTCGCGCCGTTCACGCGCGGCGATGGCGGCACTGCCGAGCAGCGCATCGCGGTTGTTCGGATCGTTGCGCAGCGCGGTGGCGTACTGCCGCGCCGCGGCGGCCAGGTCGCCGGCCGCGAACGCGGCATAGCCGGCCTGCACCGCGGGATGGATGGCGGGGCTGGACGCGCCCCGCGCCACCTGCACGTCGCCCCGGCCGTTGGCCTCGGCGGCGGCCGGGGCCGTGGACGTGGACGTGGACGTGGACGCTGCCGGCGCCGACGCGGCGGCGGCGCCGTCCGGCTCGCCGAATGCGCCTGCCGCGCCCGGCGCCTCGCCCATCTGTTCCATGCGCCCGGCACGTTCCATGGCGTCGCGCATCGCTTCACGGCGGATCTCGGGATCCTCGATGGCCGCCAGCTGGGCCGGGGTGGGGCCGGCCAGCGGCGCGGGGCGGCTGGCACGCGGCGCAGCGCCCGGCGCCCGCGTGGTGGCCGGCGCCGCCGCCACCGGTGCTGCTGGTGGCGCGACTGGTGCCGGTGCCGGGGGAGCGGCGGGGTCGATGGGCGGCGGCACGGCGGCGGTGTCGGCGGCGGGCGCGGGCGTGCCCAGCGCGCCGAACGGTGCGCCGCTCGGCGCGACGACGATGCCGAGATCGCCGCCGGCCGTGGTGGCGCCAGTGGCGCTGGGCGGCGGCATCGGCACCATGGGCAGGCTGGCGCCCGGTCCCGGGCCGTTGACGGCTTGCCAGTACAGGTAGCCAAACGTGCCGGCGATCATCACCAGCACGCCGGCCAGGCCCGCGATCCGCAGCCGCGGCAGGTCGATGCCCGAAGCGGCATCCGCCTGCACCGGCGCGCTGCGCGGTACCGCCCGGCGTTCGGGCGCCCCCGGGCCGCGCCGGCTGTCGGCGCCCGCCGGGGCGGGCCGGGGTGCCGCGCGGGCATCCCTGACGGGAATCTCGCCGGCATCGCCGCGCACCCGCCCGCCTTCATGGCGTGCCTGGGGCGGTACCGGATTATGCGATGCCTCGACGGCCGGTTCGATCGCCGGCGGCGGTGGCGGCAGCGGCGGGTCGGCACGCAGGGTATCGGACTGCACCGCTTCCGCCCGTGTTGCTTCGGCTTGCCGTGCTTCGTTTTGCGGTGCCTGGGCTTGCGGTGCCTGGGCTCGCTGTGCGTCTACCCGCGCCGGCGGGGCGTCGAGCGGCTCCAGGCTCAGTTCCAGCGGCCCGCTGGACGATCCCGGCGCGCGGGCCGGCGGGATATCCGGCATGCCTGCGTCCAGGTCGGGAGCGCGCCGCGGCGCGCCGCCCGCCACCGTGTCATCCGCGGGCTCCTGCCCGTTGTCCGGCAAGTCTTCTTCCTGCAGGCCGCTTTGCCGTGCGCGCTCGGCTTTCTTCAACGCTTGCATCAGCAGGCTCATGGTGTCCCCGCCGGCACGGCCTGGCCCGCGGTGGGGCCATACGGCGTCTTGTTCAGCGCATCCTTGCCGGGCAGCAGGTAGCGCAGGTCCTGGTAGTCGCCTTCCATGCTGGCGTCGCGCACCACGACGGCGCGCAGGAAGATCACCAGTTCGGTCTTCGACACGCTTTCGTCGCGGTAGGAAAGCAGGTTGCCTAGCAGGGGCACGCGCGACAGCAGCGGCAGGCCATCGCGCCTGTTGTCGACCGAATCCTGCATGAGTCCGCCCATCACGGCGGTCTGGCCGCTGTGCAGCTTCATCACCGATTCAAGTTCGCGTGCCTGGATCACCGGCACCGTGCTGGTCACGTCCAGCCGCTTCAGTTCCGGGTTCGGATCCGCCACTTCGCCGACCACGCGCGTGATGGTGGGCCGCACGTTCAGCGTGACTTCGCCGTCTTCGGATATCTGCGGGGTCACGCTCATCACGAAGCCGACCGGCACGGTCTCCACGCGCGATTCGTAGGTGGCCGGTGCCGACACGCCGCCCGACGAATTGGTGACGGCCGGCGTGACCTTCAGCGTGAAGAAGATGCTGTTGTCCACCACTTTCAACAGCGCTGTCTGGTTGTTCAGCACGGACAGCTTCGGGCTGGAAAGCACGTGGACCTTGCCGTACGATTCCAGCAGCTGGATGGCCGTCCTGATGTTGCCGATGGCGCTCATCGGATTGAAGTAGGTCAGGCTGAACATGCCGTCGAGGTTGGCCTCGCCGCGGGTCAGCGGCAGGCTGTCCGGATTGGGGTTGCCCTGCCCGAACACCGCGCCGCCGCTGGCGATGCGCTGCCAGTTGATGCCCTGCTGGTACTGGTCGGACAGGCGCACCTCGAGGATCGTGGCCTCGATCATCACCTGCCGCTTGGCGGCGGCCTGCAGCGTATCGAGGAACTCGCGCACCCTGTCGTGCTGCCGGCTGCTGGCGCGCACGGTGACGATGCCGCCTTCCGGGTTGACGATCACGGCGGGCGCGGTGCGCTGCGCGGCGGCACGGCCTTGCGCGGCGCCGGCCTGCACGCCGGGATAGCCGGCATCGGCCGGCTGGGTGGCGCCGCCGGCCGGCGAGAATGCCGGCTGGTACGTGCCTGGCTGGCCGTTGCCGAACTGTCCGGCCTGCGGCTGGCCTGGCTGGCCCTGCTGGCCCGGCTGGCCGGCTTGGCCCGGCTGCTGTCCGCCGGCCTGCTGGCCCTGCATGGCGGTCTGCTCGCGCAACTGCGCCAGCGGATCGGCCAGCGGATCGTTCAGGTTGGTGGGCCGCAGCATGTCGCGGATGTTCTTTTCCAGGTTGTACCAGAAATTGTTGTCGGCCCGGTTGGCCACCGAGGTGGTCGAATTGTTGTTGCCCGGCGAGAGCGAGGTGCCGGCGCCGGCGATCGTGCCGGTGCCCGTGTTCGACCCCGTGTAGCTGGTACCGGCGCTGCCGCCGCCCGTGGTGGAAATCTGCGTGGCGATGCTGACGTTGCTGTTGGTGGTGCGCGCGATGTTCACGTAGTCGATGCGGTAGTTGCGCCAGTGCGGCTCGTCCGGCAGCACCAGCAGCGTGGCGCCATCGATCTCGTAGCGCATGTCCACCTGCCGGGAAATCCGGTCCAGCAATTGCGGCAAGGTCTGGTCGAGCGCATTCAGCGTGACCACGCCGGTAATCGCCGGGTGCACGTCGACATTCATGCCGGCATCGCGCGCCAGCGCGAACAGCACCGATTCCACCGGGGCGCGGTGCACGGTCACGCTGAACGTTTCCGCCCTGGGCGCCGCCTGGGGAGCGGGCAGCACGGCGCTTTGCTGCACCGGGTCGGGAATCGCGCCGGCGGGGCGCGGCGCTTCGGTGACGTGGGCCGGCGAGACCGGCAGCCTGGGCGCGGCGCATGCGCCAAGCAGCGAACAGAGCACGGTGGCCGCGACTTTTTTCATTGTTATGTTTGCCGGAAGTGAGTTTACAGGGGCGATCATAATCTTATAAAACGAACGGATGTGCAAATACTGGGGGATCGCTCCCGCCATCACGTGCCGCGATCACGTGCCGGCCGCATGCCGCGACCACGTACCGTTCAACAGCCGCGTTCAAAATTTGCGCCTCGAAAGCCCGCGCCTCGAAAGCCCGCGCCTCGAAAGCCCGCGCCTCAAAAGCCTGTACTCCGCGCCGTGGCCAGTACCGCGGCCGTGGCGACCGCGGCCAGGGCCGCGATGGCAAGCACGATGGCAAGCACCCCGGCTGCGCGGCGGCCGGGAGCCGGCAGCGCCGGGCGGGCCCGCACGAACCCGCATTCCCGCTCGGCCAGCCGCACATGGCGCACCTGCACGGTGTTGGCATCGTCCGCATACGCGGCCAGCAAGGCCTTGTCGGCAAGGACGTTGATACGGCGAATGATACCGCGTGACGCGCGCGCGATGCGCCGCGTTGACGCTGCGGTAAACAAGCCGCCGTCCGGATGGCCGGCGGCGCGCAGCCGGAAGGCCAGGAAAGCGCCGACCTGGTCCGGCGGCAGGGCCGGCACGAAAAAGCTGTGCGTGATGCGCTCGGCCAGCTGCCGCATGCGCGGCAGGGCCAGGTGCGCATCGAGCTCGGGCTGGCCGAACAGCACGATCTGCAGCAGCTTGTGGCGCGCCGTTTCCAGGTTCGTCAGCAGGCGCACCGCTTCCAGCGATTCGAGCGGCATGGCCTGCGCTTCCTCGACCAGCAGCAGCACCTGGCGGCCGTCCGCGTGCCGCGCGATCAGTTCGTCGTTGAGCTGGCGCAGCACCTGGTCGCCGCGCCGGCCCGAGGCGTCGAGCCCCAGCTCGGCGGCGATCGCGTACGGCACCTCGCCCGGCGCCAGGTTCGGATTGACCAGCCACAGCACGTCCACGCGGGGCGGCAGGCGGCGTTCCAGCATGCGGCACAGCATGGTCTTGCCGCTGCCGACCTCGCCCGTGACCTTGACGATGCCTTCGCCCTGCGCCACCGCGTACAGCAGCGCCGCCAGCATGTCGCCGCGCTGGTTGCCGCCATAGAAGAAGGCGGGGTCGGGCGTGATCGAGAACGGCGCCTGCCGCAGGCCGAAGTGGGTAAAGTACATCATGCAACCGCGTCCAGGAACGCCGCTTCCAGGTCCGCGGCGCCGAACTGGCCGATGCATTCCGCGGGCGTGCCGTCAAAGCGGATGCGCCCGCCATGCAGGATCGCGATCCGGTCGCACAGTTCGCCGAGATCGGCCAGCGCGTGCGAGGTGAGCAATACAGCGGCGCCGGCCGCGCGGCGGGCCAGCACGGCGCGCTTGAACAGGGCACGCGCCTGCGGATCGAGGCCGCTGGCCGGTTCGTCCAGCACGTACAGGCGCTTGTCGAGGAGCAGCGTGGCGGCCAGGCCCAGCTTCTGCGTCATGCCTTTCGAATAGTGGCGCGTGGTGCGGCGCAGCGCGGCGGCATCGAGGTCCAGCGCCCGCAGCATCGCCGCGGTGGCGCCGGCATCGGCGCGCTGGCCATGCAGCGCCTGCACCTGCGCGAGGAATTCGCCGCCCGTGAGGTGGGCGGGCGGATTGAAGCGCTCGGGGAGATAGGCCAGCGGCTGGCGCGCGGCGGGCCGCGCATGAGGAACGCCGAAGATCGCGATGTCGCCGCTGTCGATGTCGCAAAAGTCCAGCAGGCAGCGCAGCAGCGTGGTCTTGCCGGCGCCGTTGACGCCGGCGAGGCCAAGGATCTCGCCCGGCGCCAGCGCCAGGTCGACGCCGGCCAGCACGGCGCGGCCGCCTTGCTGCCGGGCGACGTGCCGGAAGCACAGGGCGGGTTCTGGCATTCGATGGGATTGTGACATGGACGCTGACATTGACGATTCGGCACTGTAGCAAAGAACCGACGCCGCACGCCAGTGCCGGACCGGTATTTCCTAGCCCATGGGCAACCTTTCGTTCTACAATCGACGGTTAATTACTTGATGTACCGCAACATGGGAGATGCGCGCATATGGCAAGGCCGGAAAAGGTAAGGCTCGGGGAAATTCTGGTGCAGCAAAAACTGCTGTCCGAGGAACAGCTCGGCCTGGCACTGGCGGAGCAGAAGCGCAGCGGACGCAAGCTGGGCCGCGTGTTCATCGACAGCGGCTATGTCACGGAAGAGCAGATCGCCGGCGCGCTGGCGCGCCAGCTGAACATTCCGTACATCAACCTCAAGTTCTATAACATCAACCCGGACCTGGTGCGCCTGCTGCCGGAAACGCAGGCGCGGCGCTTCCGTGCGCTGGTGCTGGAGCAGCGCGATTCGGGCATGCTGGTGGGCATTTCGGACCCGACCGACCTGTTCGCGTACGACGAGATCGCCCGCATCGTCAAGCAGAACGTCGAACTGGCCGTCGTCAACGAAACCGAGGTGCTGGCCGCGATCGACCGCATCTACCGCCGTACCGACGACATCACCGACCTGGCGCGCGAGCTGGAAGAGGAGATGGGCGATGTGTCCGTCGACTTCGGCGCGCTGGCCGCCAATCCGGGGCTGGAAGAAGCGCCGGTGGTGAAACTGCTGCAATCGGTGTTCGACGATGCCGCCCAGGTGCGCGCCTCGGACATCCACATCGAACCGCAGGAAGCCCGGCTGCACATCCGCTTCCGCATCGACGGCGTGCTGCACCTGCAGACCCAGGCCGACATCAAGATCGCGGCCGCGCTGGCGCTGCGCCTGAAGCTGATGTCGGAGCTCGACATCTCGGAAAAGCGGCTGCCGCAGGATGGCCGCTTCGCCGTGCGCGTCAAGAATACCCGCATCGACGTGCGTATCTCGACCATGCCCACGCAGTACGGCGAATCCATTGTCATGCGACTGCTGTCGCAGGGCAGCACCAACCTGCGGCTCGATGCGATCGGCATGCCGCGCCCGCTGATGGAAAAGTTCCGCGCCATCGTGCAGCGGCCGAACGGCCTGGTGCTGGTGACGGGGCCGACCGGTTCCGGCAAGACCACCACGCTGTACAGCGCGCTGGCGGAACTCAATTCCGTGGAAAAAAAGCTCATCACCGTGGAAGACCCGGTCGAGTACCGGCTGCCCGGCATCAACCAGGTGCAGGTCAATGAAAAGATCGAGCTGAACTTCGCCCGCGTGCTGCGCTCGGCGCTGCGGCAGGATCCCGACGTGGTGCTGGTGGGCGAGATGCGCGACCAGGAAACGGCGCAGATCGGCCTGCGCGCCGCCATGACGGGCCACCTTGTGCTGTCCACGCTGCACACCAACGATGCCGCCAGCACGCCGCTGCGCCTGATGGACATGGGCGTGCCGCGCTACATGGTGGCCAGTTCCCTGCAGGCCGTGCTGGCCCAGCGCCTGGTGCGCGTGATCTGCGAAAGCTGCACGGAACCGTACACGCCGACGCCCACCGAACGCGAATGGCTGAGCCTGGAATTGAACGACAAGGTCGACATGGCCCGCTATTTCCATGGCAAGGGTTGCTCGCATTGCAATGGCATGGGCTACCGCGGCCGGACCGGCGTGTATGAACTGCTGGAAATGACGAATGCCGTCGTCGATGCCGCCAACGACCCGGACCCGGCGCACTTCCTGAAGGCGGCTGCCCGCGAAATGGCGGGGCAGACGCTGCGCCGCCATGGCGTGCAGCTGGTGGTGCAGGGCCGCACCACGATTTCCGAAGCCATGCGGATCAGTAACCAGCAAGAGGATTGATGCCTTATTTTGCCTACAAGGCGCGCGATACGCGCGGCGAGCTGATGCAGGGTGTGCTGGAAGCCGTCGATTCGGCGGCCGTGGCGGACCAGCTGATGGGATCGGGGGCCACCCCGGTCGACATCTCGCCCACGCGCGCCCCGGCCAAGGGCGGCGGCCAGTCCACCTGGGCCCGGCTGCGGGAAAAAAAGGTCACGCCGCTGGACGTGCAACTGTTTTCCCGCCAGATGTACACGCTGCTCAAGGCCGGCGTGCCGATCATGCGCGGCCTGGCGGGCCTGCAGGAATCGGCCGTGTCGCCCGCCTTCGCCAAGGTGATCCGCGACCTGCGCGAATCGCTCGACGCCGGCCGCGAACTGTCCATCTCGATGCGCAACCACCCGACCGTGTTCAATAATTTCTATCTGTCCATGGTGCGCGTGGGCGAAATGACGGGCCGGCTCGACGAAGTCATGCTGCGGCTGTACGACCACCTGGAATTCGACCGCGACATGCGCGGCAAGGTGAAAAGCGCGCTGCGCTACCCGATGTTCGTGGTGATCGCCATGGTCATCGCCATGTTCATCGTCAACATGTTCGTGATTCCCCAGTTCGTGCAGGTGTTCCAGAGCTTCAAGGCCGAGCTGCCGCTGATGACGCGGATCCTCATCGCCACGTCGAACTTCACCACGCAATACTGGTACATCATGCTCGGCGCGGCTGCGGTGGCCGGCTTCGCGCTGCGCGGCTGGGTGCGCACGCCGCTGGGCCTGCTGCGCTGGGACCGCTGGAAGCTGAAGCTGCCGGTGGCCGGCAAGATCATCCACAAGGCCACCATGGCCCGCTTCGCACGCAGCTTCGCGCTGTCGTCCAAGAGCGGCGTGCCGATCGTGCAAGCCCTGACGGTGGTGTCGCAGACCGTCGACAATGCGCACCTGAGCCAGCGCGTCGAGAGCATGCGCGACAGCGTCGAACGGGGTGAGAGCATCCTGCGCACGTCGGTCGCGGCCGGCATCTTCACCCCCATCGTGCTGCAGATGATTGCCGTGGGCGAGGAATCGGGTTCGCTGGACGACCTGATGGACGAGATCGCGCTGCTGTACGAGCGGGAAGTGGACTACGAACTGAAGACACTGGCCGCGCAGATCGAACCGATCCTGATCACCTTCCTGGGCGTGATGGTGCTGATCCTGGCGCTGGGCATCTTCCTGCCGATCTGGAACCTGGGCAAGGCCGCGCTGCACTGATGGTGGCCGGCGCCGTCCAGCGGGCGCGCGGCGCCACGCGCTTCGAATTCGCCATCTGCGCCATGGTGTTCAGCGTGCTGGCGGGCGTGCTGCTGCATTACGTGCTGCGCTACCGGGCCGAGGCCGAACTGGCCGGCGTGCGCTTCCAGGTGGCGGCCATGCGCACGGCCCTGGCCGGCAAAATCATGGAAGCGGCCCTGGCCGGCGACACGGGACGGTTGCAAGCCCTGGTCGGCAGCAATCCGGTTGCTCTCCTTGAACACGCACCACCGGGATATGTGGGTGAGGTGGATCAACTAAATGGTCGAAACATCCCCCGCGGCAGCTGGGTTTTCGACAGAAAACAACAGATCATTGTGTATTTGTTCAGCGGAAACAAAACTTTTTCCACACGTCACTATACACATTGGAGTTACCGTGTAGAATCACTTTGCTTGCCCACGAACAACGCCAAGCCGCCAGGAACGACAGCAGATGTAGCGAAGCTGAGCGTTGCCCTTACCCAGGTAGACGGTTGAACAGAATGTAAAACGCATCCTCGTGTCGCTTCCGTCACAAACACATTCTTATTGTTACGTTGGAGATTCTCATGCAATTCAAACAAGCTTCGTTCTCGCAAGTTTCCCGTGGTCAAGGCGGCTTCACCCTCATCGAACTGATCGTCGTCATCGTGATCCTGGGCATCCTGGCCGCGACGGCACTGCCGAAGTTCGCCGACATGGGCAGCGACGCACGCCGCGCCAAGATGCAGGGCGCCCGCGGTGCGGTCTCCAGCGCGGCAGCGATCACCCGTGCGCAGTGGCTGGTGACCGGTACCGCCAGCAGCCGCTCCGTGACGCTCGATGGCGTGGCGATCTCGGTGACCGACAAGGGCTACCCGGATGCTGCCGGCATCGCCCTGGCGGCCGGCCTGGATGGCACCGTCGACTACGAGATCACGGGTACCGCCCCAGTCACGATCGCCGACAAGAAGACGACCACCTGCGCCTTCACCTACACGCCAGCCAACGGTACGGTCACCGCCGTCTCCGGTACCTGCTGATCCGGCGGATAGTGGCATACTCGTCTTCGTGACGACCGCCAAGCCTATCCGACCTGTTTCCCGGCTGCCCCGACCTCGTGCGGGGCAGTTTGGGTTTACGCTGGTCGAACTGGTCCTGATCCTGCTCATCGTCGGTATCCTCGGCGCCGTGGCCGCGCCGCGCTTCTTCGAACAGCGCACCTTCGACGTGGCCGGCTTTTCCCAGCAGACCACCGCCCTGATCCGTTTGGCCCAGAAACAGGCGATCGCGCAGAACCGCAACGTGTATGTGCGCCTCGATGGCAACAGCGTGGCGCTTTGCTACGACACGGGCTGCAACGGCAAGGTGCCGGCGCCCGCGAACAGCAACAGCGGCAGTGCCACCACGCTGGCCCGGTGCGGCAATCTCACCACCTGGGCCTGCGAAGGCATTCCCAACGGACTGGCGATCACGGCGGCCCCCATGTTTTATTTCGACCCTGCCGGAAAGCCGTTCAACGCCTCCGATGGCGACAGCGTGGTCAATTCCACCTTCGTGGCCCGGCTGGCGGTGCGCGTCAGCGGCGGCGGCATCAGCCAGGACACGGTCATCGAACCGGAAACGGGGTTTACCCGATGACGGCCCGGCGGACCATGCGCCGCCAGCGCGGCCTGACGATGATCGAACTGGTCATGTTCATTGTCATCGTCAGCACCGCCGTGGTCGGCGTGCTGGGCGTGATCAGCTACAACACCCGGAGCAGCGCCGACCCGATCCGGCAAAAGCAGGCGATGGCGATCGCCGAGAGCCTGGTCGACGAGATCCGCGCCGCGCGCTTTTCGTGGTGCGATATCAGCGATCCCGATTTCCTCACCGCCACGTCGGCCGCCGATTGCACGAAACCCGAAGGTGTCGGCCAGGAAGCGGGCGGCGGCCTGCGCCCGTTCGATAACGTCAACGACTACGTGGGCACGTACGGCGTGCCGCAGACCTACGCCACCGATGTGATCGGCACGCCGTTCCCGGCGGGCTACACGGCCACCGTCACGATCACGCAGGCCGGCTTCGGCCCGGCCGGCAGTGCCGTGCCGGCCGACGCCGGCCTGCGGATCCAGGTGACGGTCAACTATGACAACAGCGCGGTCACGCTGGAAAGCTGGCGCAGCCGCTACGCACCGAACAACTGAACATGGACATGGCGCGCAGACAAGGCATCGAAGTGAGCAGGCGGGCCGCCAGGAGCGGCGGCTTTACGCTGGTGGAGGCGGTGATCGTGATCGTCATCACCGGCATTGTCGCCAGCATGGCGGCGCTGTTCATCCGGGTGCCGGTGCAAAGCAACCTGGCCACCGAGGCGCGTGCCGACCTGGCGGACGCGGCCGACCTGGCGCTGCGGCGCATGAGCCGTGAATTGCGGCTTGCCGCGCCGAGGACGGTCACCATCCTGAACGGCAACCTGGCGATCCAGTTCCTGCTGTCGAAGACCGGCGCCCGCTATGTCAGCGTCAACGACAATCCTCCCGCGACACTGCTGCCGCTCGATTTCGTCGGCGGCAGCAGCAGCTTCGACCTCATCGGCGCGCCGCCCGCGGGCCGGCAGGCCATCGTGCCGGGCGACTACATCGTGTTCGGCAACCTGGGCTTTGCGCCGTACGACGCCTACCAGTTCGGCAAGGGCGCCGCCAATATCTCGCGGGTCGGCGCCATCAACGGCAGCCGCATTACCTTGCAGACGAATTACTTTTCCGGCGCCGAACCGGCCGGCCAGATGTTCCAGGTGGTGACGGGCAAGGTCACCTTTGTCTGCACGCCCGGCGCCAATGGCGGGGGCACGCTGCAGCGCTTCTTCAACGCGGCGGACCTGACTCCGGGCATGGGCGCGCTGGGCACCGGCGCCGTGCTGACCGACAAGGTCGCCGGCTGCATCTTCGGTAATACCCTGCTGCCGGGGGCGAACAACGGTTCGCTGATGACGTTGGTGCTGTCGCTGCAGCATGCCAACGGCGAGGGGGCGCAGATGGTGCGCCAGACCCAGCTCGACAATCCAACTTGAACCGAGCCGACTTGAACCGAGCTGCCATGAACCAAGCTGCCACGAACCAAGCTGCCATGAACCGAGCCGCCATGAACCGGGCTGTCGTTACCCGTACTGGATCGCACCGCATCGACCCGCGCCTCGTGCGCCGCCATATTCGCAGCCGCGGTGTCAGCATCGTCACGGCGATCTTCCTGCTCGTCGTGCTCAGCGGCGTCGGCGCGGCCATCGTCACCACCGCCACCACGCAGCGGCAGTCCGCCACGATCGACCTGCTGGGCACCCGCGCCTACGAAGCGGCACGGACCGGCGTCGAGTTCGGCTTGTTCCAGTTCCTCGGCAACAACGGCGCGTGCGTCAACACGAGCTTTACGGCACCCGGCGCGCTGTCGGCAATGACCGTCACCGTCACCTGCGTCACGGTCGGCACGGATGGCGCGCCGGCGCTGACGCAGACGCGCATCACGGCCACCGCCTGCAACGCGCCGGCCGGCGGCGCCTGCCCGAACGCCGCGCCCGGCGCCGACTACGTGCAGCGTGTCGTGCAGGTGGTCATCTGACATGAAAGCGTTCCGCATGCTCCGACAATCTTCCCGCCGCGCGCTGTGCGCGGCCACCCTGGCGCTGTGCGCCGCGCCGGCGCTGGCCGATACGCCCATCGTGCTGTTCAAGAGCTTTGCCGGCAATGTGACCATGACCGGCACGCAAAAATCGCTGCGCACCAAGTCGAACGACGACGATCCGTGCGCCACGACGACGTCGGTCAACATGAGCCTGTCGGGCCTGCCGACGGGAGCCCGGGTGCTGGCGGCCTACCTGTACTGGGCCGGCTCCGGCAGCAGCGCAGACTATTCGGTCACGTTCGATGGCAAGGCGGTCAGCGCGCCGGCCACCCGGCGCTACACGTCCTCGACGGTGGGCTACAATTATTTCGGCGGTGCCGCCGACGTGACCGACCAGGTCAAGGCCAAGGGCAACGGCACGTATTCGGCCAAGGACCTGGCCATCGACAAGAGCCTGTTCTGCGCCGTGTCGGGCGTGCTGGGCGGGTTCCAGCTGCTGGTCATCTACAGCGCCAGCGACCAGCCGTTCCGCGTGCTGAACGTCTATGAAGGTTTTCAGTACATCCGCTATTCGTCGCTCGAGCTGACGCTGGCCAATTTCCTGATCCCCAATCCGCCGGGCACGGGCAGGGTGGGGCACATCACCTGGGAAGGCGATACCACGCTGTCGGGCGGCGGCGAAACGCTGCGCTTCAATGGCGTCGAGCAGGCCGATGCCACCAATCAGCCAGGCAACCAGTTCAATTCCGTCAGCGGCGTGAACGGCGACAAGGCTTCCTACGGCATCGATTTCGATGTCTATACCATCAAGGAGCCGGCGATCGCCAGTGGCCAGAAGTCGGCCAAGACAATCTACACATCGGGGCAGGACCTGGTGCTGCTGAACGCAGAAGTGATCGCCGCGCCCAACGTGTCGGCCACCGACCGCGGCGTGACGATGACGCTGGACGGCCCGCTGATCCCTTCCGCCCCCACCACGTACACGATCAGCGTCGTCAACAACGGCCCGATGGACGAGGGCGGTCCCCTGACCGTGACGGGCACGCTGCCGGCCTCGCTGATCTATGGCGAGGCCACCGGTACCGGCTGGAGCTGCAGCACCAGGGGGCAGCTGCTGACCTGCATACACAGCGGCACCGTCAAGGTCGACACCACGCTGCCGCCGATCACGCTGACGGTCACGCCGGCGGCATCGGCCAGCGGCCTGATTTCCTTCGGCGTCACGGTGGGCGGCAAGCTGTTCGACTATTACGACGGCAACGACACGTCGACCGTGAGTACCCGCGTGGGTAACCAGACCTTCACGCCGGTCTTCATGTTTACCGACAAGCCGTGCGAGCACAACAAGCCGTTCGGCGACCCGAACCAGCCCTGCAAGCCGCTGACGCTGGAGCACATGCAGGCGAATACGGATTTGAGCACCTACATCTCCTATGTGGTGAAGAACGTACCCACCGCGCTGGCCAGCGGCAACACCACGCTGCCGATGCGCTTCGCGATGAGTTGCCACGATCCCAGCACGAACGCCGGCGTGCGCGGCACGTATGCGCTGCGCAGCAATACGGTCACCCTGCCGCTGTGCGCCGCGAACGGCGTGATTCCACCGCAGGACTCGGTGGCCTGGAGCGCGGCCAGCAACGTGATGTTCCCGGGGGGCTCGCCATCGAGCCAGGCCACCACCACGAAGAACAGGGGGGAGTTCGACGACTTCCTGCTGCGCTACCAGGACGTGGGACGGATCGAGCTGTTCGTCACCGACGCCGATGCCCGGCTGGGCTCCACGGGTGCCTTCGTATCGCGGCCGGAAAAATTGCTGCTGCTGGCGCAGTCGAGCAACAAGGCCGGCGACCCGGCCAGCGCGACCGACCCCCGCTTCGTCCCGGCCGGCACGCCGTTCACGATGACGGTGCGCGCGCTGATGCAGGGCCTGACGGTGGCGGCGCCCAATTTCGGCCGCGAGACCGAGCCCGAGAAGATCAAGCTGCGCGCGGTGCCGGCCTCCACCGAGGATGGCTCGCCGATCCGGGCGATGGTGGCGGACCGCGAGCCCGGCAAGTATTTCGACCCGGTGGACCTGGAGGGAGAATTCGGGCCGTTCGTCTCCGGCATCGCCACGGGCACCTTCGTGTTCGACGACCTGGGCGTGATCAAGGTGGACTCGATGCTGGCGCCCACCCCGGCGGAACTCGCCGAGAACGCCAGCAGGGAAGTGGGCTCGTACCTGGGTACGGGCAACGTCGTCGGCACCACGATCAACGTGGGCCGCTTCTACCCGGACCATTTCGATACGATCGTCACGGGCCCGATGGAATGCGCGGCTGCCGTGGCCTGCCCGAAGAATCCCAGCAAGACCACGGTGCCGTCGGTGGAGATCCTCACCATGGCGTATTCCGGCCAGCCGTTCACGGTGGACGTGAAAGCGTTCAGCAGCCGCGGCACGCTGCTCAAGAACTACCGCGACGACCTGGCGCACGACGTGCTGCTGAGCGCGTGGAAGGCGCCCAACGGTGCCACGGCGCAAGACGCGCCGCTGGCGGGCACCACCAAGTCCGTGCTGAGCACCGCCACGATCACCGCCGGCGCGTTCGATGCCGGCACGGCGACCGTTACGCGGACGTACACGTTCCCGTCGACGCTGGCCTACAACGCCAGCGCGCCGAACGCCAACAACTGGCCGCAGCCCGTCTCCGTGTACCTGCGCGCCGCCGAAGTGGCCAACTTCGACGATGTCACGTCGAAGCGCGCGGCCGCCGTCGAGGGCGGCGTGCGGATCGCGGCCGGCCGCTGGTTCGTGCCCAACCTGCAAGGTTCGGCGGCGCTGGCGATGGACGTGCCGGTCAGGCCGCAATTCTTCAGTACCCAGAACGGGATAGCGGCCTGGTATGACTCGGTGACCGATTCGGCCACCACCTTCGCCCCGCTGACGGAAGTGAACTTTTCCGCGTGCACCAAGCTGGCGGGCGCGAGTGGCTGCAAACTCGCGCTCACGGTCGACAAGGCCACCGTAGGCAAGGTCAGCGCTGGCGCCGGCACCGTGAAGCTGTTGGCACCGGGCAGCGGCAGCAGCGGCTCGGTATACATGTGGATGACGGGCCCGGCGTGGCTGCCGAGCGTACGGGGGGTGCTCACCTATGGCACAGTATCGATGAGCCCCTACACCTACCTGCGCGAAATCTATTAGGCAGCGGTGCCGGGAGGCGTTTCGCCGGGGGAGCGCCACCTTGCACACGAATCGGCGCTGCCCCGGAACGCGACGCAAAAAAATACGGCAAAAATAGCTTTTTGCTACCGGAACATGCTGGAATCTTGAATATAATCAAGACACTGCATGGTTTTCTGCAAGCATTACCCGATATCGGAACAGGCGCATGGCTTTCTGGCACAAGGCAAGGAAAAAGGATGGCTGGCTGGCGTTGAGCGCCGGTGCGGCCGGCGTGACCGCGGCCGTGGTGCGGCGCGCCGCGGACACCAAGGCGGGCGTCAAGCCGGCGGTGCTGGCGGCCGCGCAGCATCCGGGTGGCCGGGCCGAGGCGGCCGGATTGGTCGCGCGCATCGGCAAAGAACTCGATGCCGCCGAGCACCTTTGCTCGAGCGTGCTGGTGCCCGGTGAATACCAGCTGCTGGTGCTGGAAGCGCCCAACGTGCCGGTTGCGGAAATGAAGACGGCGGTCGGCTGGAAGCTGAAGGACATGATCGATTTCCCCGTGCTCGAGGCCACCATCGACGTGCTGGACATCCCCGTCGCCCCGAACGGCCCGGCGCACAACCACCAGGTGTTCGCGGTGGCGGCGCGCAACGGCATCATCGAGGCGCTGCAGAACCTGTACGTGGAAGCCAAAATGGACCTGGCCGCGATCGACATTCCCGAAATCGCCCAGCGCAACATTTCGGCGTTGCTGGAACCGGAAGGGCGCGGCCTGGCCATGCTGGCGTTCGACGAGCACGGCGGCCTGCTGACGGTGACGTTCCGCGGCGAGCTCTACCTGGCGCGCCGGATGGATATCGCGCTCGGCCAGGTCGAGGGCCCGCAGGAGCAGCGCCAGCAGCTGTACGACCGCATCGCGCTGGAACTGCAGCGTTCGCTGGACAATTTCGAGCGGCAGTTCCAGTACGTCGCCGTGTCGAAGCTGGTGCTGGCGCCGACCGGCAGCGCCAGCCTGCACGATTACCTGTCCGCCAACCTGTACCTGCCTGTCGACCTGCTCGACCTGGACAGCGTGTTCGATTTCGACAAGGTGCCGGAATTGCGCGACGCGGCGCAGCAGGCGCGCTTTTTCACCGTGCTGGGCGGCGGATTGCGCGATGAAGGTGCGGTGGCATGAGCCAGCAGATCAACCTGTTCAACCCGCGCTTCCGCAAGGAAAAGCGCTACCTGACGGCGCCGGCGCTGGCCATCGTCGTCGGGGTCGCGCTGGCCGGTTCGGTGGCGCTGTCGGTCGCGGCGAGCGGCCGCGTGACGGTGCTGGAAGAAGAATCGGCGCGCCTGAGGGAACAGCTGGCCGAGGCGGAAGCCCGCAAGGCCAGCGTGCTGGCCGGGCTGGTGCCGCGGCCGAAGGATGCCGCCGTGGAAAGCGAACTGGAGCGGGCCGGGCTGGACCAGCGCGCGCTGCGCGGCGTGGCGGACATCCTGGAACAGAACCGGGTCGGCGATCCGCGCGGCTATTCCGCCTATTTCCAGGCCCTGGCACGCACCCGCGTCAGCGGCTTGTGGCTGACCGGGGTGGAGATCGGCGGCGCGAACGCCGACATCGGCCTGCGCGGCCGGGCACTGCGCGCCGAGCTGCTGCCCGGCTACCTGAACGGCCTGGCGCGCGAACCGGCGCTGCAGGGCAAGGCGTTCGAGCAGCTGGAAATATCGCGGCCGGGGCTGGCGCCGGGCGGCGTTGAAGCGCGCCCGGGAGAGCCGCCGCGGCTCGCGCCGCCGCCGATGACGCCGGCCGACGGCGCCGCTGCCGCTGCCGCAGCCCCGCTGCCGCCGCCGTATGTGGAATTCACGCTGCAGGCGCGTGCCGGGGGGGCGCGATGAAGGAACTGTGGCTGAAATGGGCGGCCCGCATCGATGCGCTGACGCTGCGCGAGCGGATCATGGCGTGCGCCGCCACGGTGGCGGGCGTGATCTTCATCGCCTACATGGGCTTCATCGAACCGGCCGGGGCGCGCGAGCGCACGCTGCGCACCGCGATCCTGCAGCAAAAGGTGCAACTGGCCGGCATCGACGTGGAAATCGCCGAAAAGCAGGCGGCCGCGCAAGCCGATCCCGATGCCGACCTGCGCAAGCGCCTGGCCGCCGTGCGGGCGGAAAACGACCAGCTGCGCGCCACGCTGCGCACCACGCAGAGCGCGCTGGTGTCGCCGGACAGGATGACGGTCCTGTTGCAGCAGATGGTGCAGCAGAACGGCAAGCTCAAGCTGCTGTCGCTGCGCACGCTGGCGCCGGCCGGCACGACCGATGGCAATTTCGGCGACGCCGGCACCGATGGCGGCCTGGCCGGGCCGGTGCTGCCGCGGGCCGGGCTGTCGGCCACGCCGCCCGGCGTAGCGGCGGACAGCGCCGATGGGGAACCGCAAAAGCCGCTGCTGTACCGCCATGGCGTGCGCATCGTGCTGCAGGGCGGCTATGGCGACATGGTGGCCTACATGGCGGCGCTGGAACGCTTGCCGGCCCGGCTGTACTGGGGCCAGGCCACGCTGGATGCCACCGAACACGACAAGGCCACGCTGACCTTGACCTTATATACGCTGAGCCTGGACCAACAATGGATCGCCCTGTAGTGCGCCTCTTCTTCGACCGCCTGCGCCCCGTGCTGCTGGCACCGGCCATCGCCCTGGCCATCGCACTGGCGCTTCCCGGCGGTGCGCGGGCGCAGGTCGCCGACCCGACGCTGCCACCGCCCGGCCTGGACGCGCTGGCGGCCGGCGGGGAAGCGCCGCCGGTCGCGCCGCCCGGCCCGGAATTGCAGTCGATCCTCGTGTCGCGCGAGCCAGGCGGGCGCCGGATTGCCGTGATTAGTGGCGAAATGGTACGGCAGGGCAGCCGTTTCCAGGGCGCACTGGTGGAATCGGTGGGCGAAGATCGCGTGGTGCTGCGCCGCGGCAAGGCCCGTGAAACGCTGCGGCTGTACGTCAAGCCCGAAGCCATGCCGGCACGGCAGGAATGAACAACATGAAACAGAAGCGAACCATGCGAACGGAGCAAACGATGCGAACCCTGGCGGCGATGACCTGCGTGGCAATGCTGGCGGCGGGATGCGACAGCGCCAACCGCCGTGATACCTATGACACGATCAGCGGCGAGATGCGCAACGCCACCGCGAAATCGGCCCAGCGCCAGCACGTGGCGCCCGATGCGGTGGAGGCGGCGCTGCTGCCGCCCGCGCCGGCCCTGGCCGCCACGCTGCCGAAGGCGCGCGCCGTGCTGGACGAGCGCTTCAACGTGGCGCTCAACAACGTACCGGCCCAGCAGTTCTTCACGTCGATCGCCACCGGAACGCGCTACAACATGCTGGTGTCGCCGGAGGTGACCGGCACGCTGTCGGCCAACCTGAAGGACGTGACGATCTTCGAGGCGCTGGACGCCGTGCGCGAGCTGTACGGCTACGACTGGAAGGTGGAGGGCAACCGCATCTACATCCGGCCGCTGACCATGCAGACCCGCATGTTCAAGGTGAATTACCTGACCGGCAGCCGGCGCGGCGTGTCCAACGTGCGCGTGTCGTCGACCTCGATCAACAGCGTGCCCACGCGCAGCGAGGAGGGCCAGGAGGGCGGCCAGCAGAACGCCTCCCAAGGCCAGTCGCAGACGCAGAACGGTTCGCCATCCGGCACCACCTCGGTGCAGGACGATGCCAGCAACGTCAAGATGACCTCCGAGACGGATTTCTGGGGCGACCTGAAGGCCGCGCTGGAAGCGATCGTCGGCACCGGCGACGACGGGCGCAACGTGATCATCTCGCCGCAATCGGGCGTGGTACTGGTGCGCGCGCTGCCGGCGCAGCTGCGCTCGGTGGACGAGTACCTGAAGGCCACCCGGCTGGCCGTGGAACGCCAGGTGATCCTGGAAGCGAAGATCCTCGAAGTGCAGCTGAACAACGGTTTCCAGACCGGCGTCAACTGGGCGGCGTTCCGCCAGGGCGGCAACAGCGCCGGCGGCATCGGCGTGATCGCGCCAGGGACCAACCTGGTGCAGCGCAATCCGCTGACCGGGGCGGTCGGCCAGCAGAGCGGCGGCGACACGGGTTTCGCCTCCACCCCGGGCGCCTCGCTCGGCAGTGCCGCCGATGCGCTGGGCACGATGTTCGGCCTGGCGATCCAGACCAGCAATTTCTCGGCGATGCTGTCGTTCCTGGAGTCGCAGGGCACGGTGCACGTGCTGTCCAGCCCGCGCATCGCCACGCTGAACAACCAGAAGGCCGTGCTGAAGATCGGTACCGACGAGTTCTACGTGACCGGCATCAGCACCACCACCAGTTCGAACGTGGGCGGCAATACGGTGACGCCGAACGTGATCGTCAAGCCATTCTTTTCCGGCGTGCTGCTGGACGTGACGCCGCAGATCGACGACGATGGTCACATCATGCTGCACGTGCACCCATCGGTGAGCTCGGTCACCACCATCAACAAGACGGTCAGCCTCGGCAGCGCCGGGTCGCTGAACCTGCCGCTGGCG
Organism: Pseudoduganella albidiflava; assembly: GCF_004322755.1. Taxonomy (NCBI): domain Bacteria; kingdom Pseudomonadati; phylum Pseudomonadota; class Betaproteobacteria; order Burkholderiales; family Oxalobacteraceae; genus Pseudoduganella; species Pseudoduganella albidiflava. The sequence continues at coordinate 3,466,192 of NZ_CP036401.1, read as the reverse complement.
GCCTCGTCCACGTCGGAAATGGACAGCATGGTGCGTGGGCGAAACGGCGAGATCGTCGCCATCGGCGGCCTGATGCGCCAGGCCACGTCCAGCGACCAGTCGCAGCTGCCCGGCGTGGGCAACGTGCCGGTGCTGGGCGCGCTGTTCCGCAACAAGGACAGCGTGAGCCAGAAGCGCGAGCTGGTGGTGCTGATCAAGCCGACCATCGTCGACGATGCCGGCAGCATGGCCCCCGAGATGCAGGAAACCATGCGCCGCATCGAGCGTCTCGATCCGCAGCGGGGCCGCTGATGTACGAAGCCCACTTCGGCCTGGCCGAGCTGCCGTTTTCCATCACGCCGGATACCAGCTTTTTTTTCGGCAGCCCCCACTCGCAGGAGGGGCTCAATACGCTGCTGGTGGCGGCGCGCAGCGGCGAGGGATTCATCAAGATCACCGGTGAAGTGGGCACCGGCAAGACCCTGTTGTGCCGCAAGTTCATGGCCATGCTGGGCGACGCCTTTCATACGGCCTATGTGCCCAATCCTTACCTGGAGCCGCGCGCGCTGATGCTGGCGCTGGCCGACGAACTGGAAATCGTGCTGCCGCGCGACGTCGACCAGCACCAGCTGGTGAAGTCGCTGACGGTGCGGCTGCTGGAACTGGCGGCGCGCGGCAAGCACGTGGTGCTGTGCCTGGACGAAGCGCAGGCGCTGCCGCTGGAAAGCCTGGAAGCGCTGCGGCTGCTGACCAACCTGGAAACGGAAAAGCGCAAGCTGCTGCAGATCGTGCTGTTCGGCCAGCCGGAACTGAATGCCCACCTGGCCAGTCCGAAGATTCGGCAGCTGGCACAGCGCATCACGTTCCACTATCACCTGGGCGCGCTGCGGCGCGACGACCTCGACTACTACCTGGCGCACCGGCTGCGCGTGGCGGGTTTCACGGGCGCCCGGCTGTTCAGCGCGGCGTCGGTGCGGCGCCTGTACCGCGCCACCGGCGGCATTCCACGGCTGGTCAACATCGTCGCGCACAAGTCGCTGATGCTGGCCTACGGCGAAGGGCGCCACCTGGTGGAAAAGCGGCACGTGGCGCTGGCCGCCGGCGACACGATCGGCACGCGGCCGGCGCGCGCGATGCGCTGGGCGTGGCTGGCCAGCGCGGCCGCCCTCGCGGCGGCGGGCGGCATCACCCTGGCCCTGACGAGATGAGGCGGAAGCATGAGCCTGAAGAATGCGCTGGCTGTGCAGGCACGATAATAGAGCCGGAAGACAGAGCCCGAAGACAGAGCCCGAAGATAGAGCCATATAAATGAGCTTGATAAACAAGATGCTGCAGGACCTGGATGCGCGGGGCGGCACGGCACGGCCGGCCGCCGGCGGCGACGTGCGCCCGGTCGCGGCCGAACGCAGCTCGCGCACCGCGATCGCCATCGGCGCCGGTATCGGTGCCCTGATCGTGGCCGCAGGCGCCGGCGGCTGGTATTACCTGCACCGGGAAGCCGCGCCTGCCGCCGCTGTCCTTGCCCCCGCGGTTCCCGCCGCGGTGGTACCTGCTCCCGCTGTGCCGGCCCCTGCGGTGACTTCTTCCGCATCGCCCGACCCTACCGTGCCCGCGCCCACTGTGCCGTCTCCCGCCGAGCCGGTCGCCACGGCGCCCGCGCCCCAGGCGGTGGTAGCCGAGCCGCAGGTGGCTGCGACGCCTGCGCCTGCGCCTGCGGAGGCGGCTGCGCCTCGGCAGGCAGCCTTGCCGCAGCCGGCCGTGGCCGCAACGCCATCCGTCGAAAGCACACCAACGCCGCAAGCGGCCAGGCCGCGGCCCCCGCGAGCGCCCCGCACGGAACGCGACAGTACCGCGGCCGCACCCGCCATCGCGGTGCCGGAACGCCAGGCCGGGGAGGGCGCCACGCTGACGTCCCGCCAACAGGGCGAGAACGCCTACCGCCGCGCGCTGGCTGCGCTGCAGGAAGGCCGCGTGACCGAAGGCGTGGGCGCGCTGGAGCATGCGGTGCAAGTCTATCCCCGCCACGAAGCGGCACGCCAGACGCTGGTGGGCCTGCTACTCGAGAACGGCCAGGCGGACGAGGCGATGCGCCATGCGCAGCTGGGGCTGGGCCTGGACAGTAACCAGCCCCAGCTGGCGATGGTGCTGGCGCGCCTGCAGCTGGAACGGGGCGGCCCCGCCGACGTGACGCTGCTGCGCTCGCTGCCGCACGCTAGCGGCAACGCCGAGTACCGGGCTTTCCTGGCCGGCGTGCTGCAAAAGCAGGGCCGGCACCGCGAAGCCGCCGAGCAGTATGAAGCGGCGCTGGCGCTGCGGCCGCGCAATGGCGTGTGGTGGATGGGGCTGGGTATCTCGCGGCAGGCCCAAGACCTTCGCCCCGGTGCGCGGGAGGCGTACGGCAAGGCGAAGGAAGCCGGGCTGGCGCCGGAACTGCAGGCTTTCGTCGAGCGGCGGCTGGGGCAGCTGGAGTAGCGGATTTTTCCGGCCAAGCGCATTTTTCGAGCAATCTTTTCCGAAAAATGGGGACGTACTGAAACTTTGTTACGTTAAGTAAAGCCGGCACGTCGAAGGCGCATGCATTTACCCCAACAGCGAACTGCTGGGGTCAGACCCGACGGGGTGGAGCAGGGGTTTCGTGAAGCATGCTTCGCGCCTGCGGAACGATGCCGGCATGCATGCCAGCATTCCTTCCTGACCCCGGATTCTGCACTTGGGTTGGCTTGTCTTAAGTGTGAGGACGGCCCCCATTTTTCAGGCAATGTTTTAGCGGCCACCCGACCGGCTCCCTGCCAACGCCGGGCCGCCTACAGGCTGCCCAGCGGCCCCCACACCTGCTTCATCGGCACGCGGATCTCGCTGTCCTCGTCGTCCAGCGCGGCGGCGATCGCGCAGCCGTCCTCGCCGACACGGCGCGGCAGCGGTACGGTCAACGTGCGGCCGGCGGCGTCGCGCAGGCAGAATACGGCGGGGCGGCCGCCATCGCGATGCGCGACGATGCCCCATTCGCCGCTGGCCAGCCGCACCACCGTACCGGGCGGATACGGCCCGATTTCATCGCGGAACGCGGCCGCCAGCTCGGCATCGGGCGACAGCTCCAGCACGCGGCCAAGCGCATCGTCGGACAGCAGGGCGCGGCGGTAATTGCGCGGTGAAATCCCGGCGCAGTAGCGGTCGGCCATGCGCAGAAGGTGCGCGGCGGCGTCCACGTCCGCGCCGGCGCCCGCATCCGGCGCATGGTCGAGCAGCAGGCAGGCAAACCAGTCCGGCTCGCCGGCGCGGGTGCAGTGCACGGCCTGCGCCACGGCCTGGTCATGGCGGCCGGTGGCGTGCAGGGCCAGCGCGGCCGAGACCAGCGACAGCAGGTGGGCAGGGCGCATGTGCAGGCGCCGGCCCACCAGGGCCGCGACGACGGCCGTCTCGATGCTGTGGCGCATCGCATAGCTGCCGGCCACCTGGTTGCGCAGCACGCAGGCCAGCGCCACGTCGGCGGACAGGTCGACGGCATGGAGCAGGTCGCGTGCGGTGGCGCGCAGGTCGGCGGGGTCGCCGTGCGACGGCGCGGCCGCGATCGCTTCGAGCCGCTGCTGCACCGCGTTCAGTGCGCGCAGGACGGACGGCGGCGCGCCCGGGTGGCCGGGTCCGTCCGGTTCGTCGAGGTCGCGCAGGCGCTCGTGGGGCAGCATGGCGGTCAGATACGCGCCAGGCGTTGCAGCGCCAGCGCCAGCGTTTCATCGCGCTTGGCAAAGCAGAAGCGCACGATGCCCGATTCCCTGGCCTGGCGGTAGAACGCCGACACGGGAATCGCCGCCACGCCGACCTCGGCCGTCAGCCATTCGGCGAAGGCGGCTTCGGGCATGGCCGAGATGGCGCCGTAGCGCACGCACTGGAAATAGGTGCCGTCCGCCGGCAGCAGCTCGAAGCGGCTGCCGGCCAGGCCGGCGCGGAACAGGTCGCGCTTGTTCTGGTAGAACGCCGGCAGCTCGCGATACGGCGCGGGGTCGGCCAGGTAGCCGGCGATGCCGTGCTGCATCGGCGCATTCACAGAGAACACGTTGTACTGGTGGACCTTGCGGAACTCCGCCATCAGGGGCGCGGGTGCGGCCACGTAACCGATCTTCCAGCCGGTGGTGTGGAACGTCTTGCCGAAGCTGGACACGACGAAGCTGCGCGCGGCCAGCACGGGGTGGCGGCTCATCGACGCATGCCGCTCGCCGTCGTACACCATGTGTTCGTAGACCTCGTCCGCCAGCACCAGGATATCGGTGCCGCGCACGATGCCGGCCAGCGCTTCCAGGTCGGCGTCGCGCAGCACGGTGCCGGTGGGATTGTGCGGCGTGTTGACGACGATGAGGCGCGTCCTGGTCGACACGGCGGCCTGGATGCGCTCCCACGGCACGTGGTAGCCCCGCTCGTCGAGCGCCATCTGCACCGGCACCACGACGCCGCCGGCCAGCTCGATCGCCGGCATGTAGCTGTCATAGGCCGGTTCGATGACGATCACTTCGTCGCCGGGGTGCACGGCGCACAGGATGGCCGTCGTCAGCGCCTGGGTGGCGCCGGCCGTCACGGTGATCTCGGCGTCGGCGTCGTAGACATGGCCGTACAGCGCGCCGATCTTGGCGGCGATGGCCTGGCGCAGCGCTGGCGTGCCCGTCATCGGCGGGTACTGGTTGTGGCCGGCGCGCATTGCCCCGGCGACCAGGTCCACCAGCCGCGGATCGCAGGCGAAGTCCGGGAAGCCCTGGCCGAGGTTGACGGCATCGTGCTGCGCCGCCAGGGCCGACATGCGCGTAAAGATGGTGGTGCCGACGGCGGGCAGGCGCGTGGCGAGGGGCGGCGTCACGGCATCGGCGGGATCGAAAGCGTCGGCGGCATGCGAATGCACGGCGGGGGCAACGGCGGGCGGAGATGGGGTGCTCATCGCTGGGGTGCTCATCGCTGGTTGTTCATCGCAGGGTTGTTCTTCGCTGGCTCGTGGGCGGTCGGGTGCGACTCATTCTAGCGCAGCATCGGCGCGCGCGGGGAGCGCCCACTGTTCCGGCGGGATCACGGCGAACATGCCGGCATTGCGCAGGCGCCGCGCCAGCTTGAGCAGCGCCTTGTCCTTGGTGATCAGCACGTCGGCACCGGCATCGCGCGCCAGTTCCAGGAACTTCTGGTCGTCGCGGTCGGTGCACACGGGCAGGCGCACGCCCGACTCCGGCGGCGCGACGACCTTGATCAGCGCGTCGAAGCGCGCCGCGCTGGCCGGGCGGGTAGTCTCGTCCAGCGGCAGGTGGGGATAGTGCAGCACGATGTGGTATTCGTCGCGGCAGTCGGCCCGCGTGATCGCTTCCACGGCGCCGCTCTCGATCGCCGCCAGCAGGCCGGCCCAGCGCGGGTCGCGGAACACGAACAGGTCGAGGCAGACATTGGTATCGATGACGATGCGCTGCGGCGCGCCGGTGATGCCGGCCGGCGTTGCTTCGGCGGATGTTGTCTCGGCAGATGCAGCAGCAGTTGTTGCTTCGGCGGACGTTACTTCGGAAAATACAGGTATCATGCGGGAAATTATTTCTGAGTAAGCCAGTTTCGAATCATATGCTGATAGTGCTTTCCCCCGCAAAGAGTCTCGACCTCGATACGCCCCCCACCACCGATATCGCCACCCGCCCCGCCTTCCTCGACCATTCGGCCCAGCTGATCGAGCGCATGCGCGAGTTCGCGCCGCACGAACTGGCCGACCTGATGGACCTGTCCGATGCGCTGGCCACGCTGAACGTGGGCCGCTACGCCTCGTGGACGATGGACACCACGCACGCGCGCCAGGCCGTGATGACCTTCAATGGCGATGTGTACGACGGCTTGGACGCGCGCACGCTGAGCGCGCCCCAGCTCGACTATGCGCAGGGCCGCGTGCGCATCCTGTCCGGCCTGTACGGGCTGCTGCGGCCGCTGGACCTGATCCACCCGCACCGGCTAGAAATGGGCACGCGCCTGACCACCCCGCGCGGCAAGGACCTGTATGCGTTCTGGGGCGACCTGATCACGCGAGAGCTGAACGGCGCGGCGCGCGAAGGCGGTGCCCGCTGGCTGGTGAATTGCGCGTCGGAAGAGTATTTCAAGTCGGTGCGCCCGGCCCAGCTCGACGTGCCGGTGATCACGCCCGTGTTCGAGGAATTCAAGAACGGCAAGTACAAGATCATCTCGTTCTACGCCAAGCGGGCGCGCGGCATGCTGGCCCGCTATGCGGCCGTCAATAACATCCTCGATCCGGAAGAGCTGAAGCGCTTCGACGTGGATGGCTACGCGTTCGCGCCGGACGCGTCGAACGACAGCCGCTGGGTGTTCAGGCGGAACGCGGCTTGATGGAATGAGGCCGGGACGCTGTCCCGGCCTCGGTACGCCGGCTTACGAAGCGGACCAGAACTTCCACCACTTGCGCTCCGGCTTCGGGGCGCCTTCGTCGAGGAATTTGCTGGACGGGAAATTGAGCTTGAAGACGCGCATCGCATCGTCGCGCAGCGCCACGTTGCCCAGCTTGTCGTAGCTGCGCACCATGATCCACAGCGCTTCCTCGATGGCCGGCGAATCGGCGTACTCGCGCACGGCATCCATCGCGCGGTTGGCGGCGGCCAGGTAGGCGCCGCGGCGGTAGTAATACCGCGCCACGTAGACTTCATACGCGGCCATCGCGTTGATCAGGTACTTCATGCGGTCGATCGCGTCCGGCGTGTATTTACTTTCCGGGAACTTGTCGACCAGCGCCTTGAAGGCGGCGAACGCTTCGCGCGTGGCCTTCGGGTCGCGCTCGGCGGGATCCTGTTCGTAGACGAAATTGAGCAGGCCGATCTGGTCATTGAAATTGATCAGGCCGCGCAGGTAGTACATGTAGTCGACGTTGGGATGGTTCGGGTGCAGCTTGATGAACCGTTCCACGGCGGCCAGCGCCTGGGCCTGGTCCTGCGCCTTGTAGTAGGCATAGGCCACTTCCAGCTGCGCCTGCTGGGCGTACACGCCGAACGGATAGCTCGCTTCAAGCCGGTTGAACAACTGGATTGCCCGTTCGTAGTGCTGTCCGGCCAATTCTTCCTTGGCCTCCGAGTATAATTTCGAAGCGGACCAACCTTTGGTCTCATCCGATTGTTCCGGTAACAGGCTGCATGCCGAGAGACTGGCGAATACAACGGATGCTGCGACTACCTTCAATTTTTTTTGCATGTTCTCGTGCAAGAAGACGTTTAAACAAGATACGACCTGGCTGATTATAGCCGATGGGAATGCTGTGATATTGAATCCTGAGCCGAATCCGGCCCACCAACCCTCCGACCACGACCTCCGCACGGACCTGGACGCCACCCTGCAAGCCGACCTGGAAGCCGACGTGCTTGCCGACGACCTGCTGCCGGACGACGGCGAAGTTGCCGGTTTCGCCAACCCGCTGGCCCCGATCGAACTGCAGCTGACGCCCGATGCCTGCGGCGAACGCCTGGACAAGGTGATCGCGAAACTGGTGCCGCAATTCTCGCGCGGCCGCCTGCAAAGCTGGATCGAAGAGGGCTTCGTCACCGTCGACGGCAAGCCGGCCAAGGTGCGCGCCACCGTGTACGGCGATGAAAAAATCGTCGTGCTGCCGCAGGCCGCGCCGGAGGATGTCGCGTTCGCCCCCGAGCCGATCGACGTGGACGTGGTGTACGAGGACGATCACCTCATCGTCATCAACAAGCCGGCCGGCCTGGTCGTGCATCCCGGCGCGGGCAACTGGTCCGGCACGCTGCTGAACGGCCTGCTGCACCGCTGGCCCCAGCTGGGCGGCGTGCCGCGCGCCGGCATCGTGCACCGCCTCGACAAGGATACCAGCGGCCTGATGGTCATCGGCAAGGACTTGCCGACCCAGACCGACCTGGTGCGCCAGCTGCAGGCGCGTACCGTGAAGCGCGAATACTGGGCGCTGGCGTGGGGCACGCCGCGCCTGTCCGGCACGATCGACGCGCCGATGGGCCGCCACCAGCGCGACCGCGTGAAGATGGCCGTCTCCACCGGCTTCGGCGCCAAGCCGGCCATCACGCACTACGAGCGCCTGGCGTCCGGCGAACTGGACCGCCGTCCCGTCAGCCTGGTGCAGTGCCGCCTCGAAACGGGCCGCACCCACCAGATCCGCGTGCACATGGCGCACCTGGGCTACCCGCTGGTGGGCGATTACGTGTACGGCAAGCCGCACCTCACCGGCGTGTTCCACCGCCAGGCCCTGCAGGCGCGCCGTCTCGGCCTGGTGCACCCGGCCACCGGCGAGCAGTGCGAATGGGAGATTCCGCTGGCGGAGGACTTCCGCGCGCTGCTGGAGGAATGCGGCATCGACGAAGCGTCGCTGCACCAGGATCCCGAAGGGGAATTCGACGATGACGGCGACGACGACTACGACGACGAATGAGCACGCAGAACGTCACCCAATGGCTGGTTCCGGACTGGCCCGACCTGCCTGCGGGCGTCGGCGTGCTGTGCACCACGCGCCGCGGTGGCGTCAGCCCGGCGCCCTATGACGATGGCCAGGGCCGCGGTGGCCTGAACCTGGCCACCCACGTGGGCGATGCGCCGAAATGCGTGGAGCGCAACCGCGACATCCTGCGCGCCGAATTGCCGGCCGAGCCAGTGTGGCTGACGCAGGTGCACGGCACGCGCGTGCTCGACGCGGCCGGCATCGATATCGATGCCGAACCGCCGATCGCCGATGCCAGCTTCGCTGCCGCGCGCGGCGTGGTGTGCGCCATCCTCACCGCCGATTGCCTGCCGGTGCTGCTGTGCGATGCCGAAGGCCGCATGGTCGGCGCCGTGCACGCGGGCTGGCGCGGCCTGGCCGATGGCGTGCTGGAAGCCACGGTGGCGTCGATGCGCGAAGCCGGCGCGGGCGAGCTGATGGCCTGGCTGGGCGCGGCGATCGGCCCGAACCGCTTCGAGGTGGGGCAGGACGTGCTCGACGCGTTCCTGCGCCGCCCCGGGGTAGACGAAGCGGCTATCCGCGCCGCGTTTAGCCCGTTCGGCCTGAAGCCCGGCAAGTATTTCGCCGACCTGTATGCGCTGGCCCGCATCGCGCTGGCGGGTGCCGGCGTGCGGCGGGTATGGGGCGGCGATTTCTGCACCGTCTCCAATTCCGGCCGTTTCTACTCGTACCGGCGCGACGGCGTGACGGGGCGGCAGGCCAGCCTGATCTGGCTGAAGTAACGGGAAGGCCGCTTCAGTGGGGGCGATCGTTGTCCGCACGGGCCGCGGCCTGCCGCTCGCGCCGCGCCCTGCGGCGCTGGCCGATGCGCCGGAATCCACCGGTCACATAGAGTAAAATTGCAAGAGGAACAACGCAGTAGAGCAGGAACGTCATGATGCCTGCGACGACTGTCGGCTCGGTTACCGACATCAGCAGCACGACATAAATCCAGGCAAGAGCAACGATCAGCATCGGTAGTTTCGGTTGGAATCACAAACAATTCTAAATGGAATATACATGAACATGCCCGACGCGCAGTCCCTGGCCAGCTGGATGAATCCAAGCCAGTGGCAATCCTGGATGTCCAACCCGGACGCCCTGGCAGGTGTTCCCATGCCCGGTGCCGCGCTGCTGCGCGACGCCGGTGCGACGGTGAAGCCGGAAGTACTGGACACCCTGAAGAACGAATACATGGCCGAATTCGGAGCACTGTGGCAGCAGCTCCTGGAAGGCAAGACGCCCGAGATCCGCGACCGGCGGTTCTCCGCCCCGGCATGGACCGCCAATCCCGTCACCGCGTTCAGCGCGGCGGCTTACCTGCTCAATGCCAAGTTCCTGCTGGCGATGGCCGATGCCGTCGAGGCGGCGCCCCAGCAACGGCAGAAGATCCGCTTCGCCCTGCAGCAGGTGGTCGATGCGATGTCGCCGGCCAACTTCCTGGCGACCAATCCGGAAGCCCAGCAGGCGCTAATCGAATCGAAGGGCGAAAGCCTGACCCGCGGCCTGAAGAACATGCTGGCCGACATGCAGAAGGGGCAGATTTCGCTGTCCGACGACAAGGCGTTCGAGGTCGGCCGCAACCTGGCCACGACCGAGGGCGACATCGTGCTGGAAACGCCGCTGTTCCAGTTGATCCAGTACCGGCCGCGCACGGAGACGGTCCGGCAGCGGCCGCTGCTGATGGTGCCGCCGTGCATCAACAAGTACTACATCCTGGACCTGCAGCCAAGCAATTCGCTGGTGCGCTACGCGGTCGAGCAGGGCAATACCGTGTTTCTGGTCTCGTGGCGCAACCCGGATGCCTCGCTGGCGAAAACGTCGTGGGACGACTACACCGAGCAGGGCGTGATCCGGGCCATCCGCGCCGTGCAGGACATCAGCGGGGAAGACACGCTGAACCTGCTGGGCTTCTGCGTGGGCGGCACGCTGCTGTCGACCGCGCTGGCGGTGCTGGCCGCACGCGGCGAGCAGCCGGCGGCCAGCCTCACCCTGCTGACCACGTTCCTGGACTTTTCCGACACGGGCGTGCTGAGCGTGTTCGTCGACGAACCGCAGGTGCAGTTGCGCGAGCAGGCGCTGGCGCAGGGCGGCCTGATGCCGGGGCGCGACCTGGCCAGCACGTTCTCGAGCCTGCGGCCGAACGACCTGGTGTGGAACTATGTGCAGTCGAACTACCTGAAGGGCAACGAACCGGCCGCGTTCGATCTGCTGTACTGGAACTCCGATTCGACCAACCTGCCGGGCCCGATGTTCTGCTGGTACCTGCGCAATACGTACCTGGAGAACCGGCTGAAGGAGCCGGGCCGCCTGACGGTGGCCGGCGAGAAGGTCGACCTGGCGACGATCGACGCGCCCGCCTTCATCTACGGATCGCGCGAAGACCATATCGTGCCGTGGACCTCCGCCTATGGCTCGATGAATATCCTCAACCCGGCGCGGCGCGACGCCAACCGCTTCGTGCTGGGCGCTTCCGGGCACATCGCCGGCGTCATCAATCCGCCATCGAAGAACAAGCGCAGCTACTGGGTCAATGACGACCGGCCGGAGAATCCCGATGCGTGGATGGCCGACGCCGTCGAGCATCCGGGCAGCTGGTGGCCCCTGTGGGCGGCCTTCCTGGCCGAGCACGGTGGCGAGGACGTGCCAGCCCGCACGCAAGCCGGCAACGCCGACTACCCGCCGGTCGAGCCGGCGCCTGGCCGTTACGTCAAGGAAAAGGCTGATTAAGCCGGGAAAGCCAGACGGTGGGAACAGTCTTTGTCCGGCGCTTATTTTCGTTGCGTTGCAATAAGCGCCATTCCACCGGCCCCCGGGTCGGTTTTATTCTGGATTTCATGCCGCTTTCATCCTACTGCGTGCGCATATAGTGAAATTTTCACTCTATAATAGGGTGAGCAGGGCTAGTGAAAGCGAACTCTACGTTCGCTTTTTTTCGTTTTTTTCATGGCCCTTTTTGAAACCCACAAGGAATGCGCTGCGGCGCAAAATACGGAACTCGTGATGAGTAGTGTAAAGAAAACTGCCGAACGCCTGATCAAGAAGTATCCCAACCGCCGACTCTACGATACGCAGACCAGTTCCTATATCACGCTGACCGACGTGAAACAGCTTGTGCTGGACAATGAGCCGTTCACCGTGGTGGATGCCAAGTCGAACGAAGACCTGACCCGCAGCATCCTGCTGCAGATCATCCTGGAAGAAGAGGCGAGCGGCGCGCCGATGTTCTCGACGGACGTGCTGGCGCAGATCATCCGTTATTACGGCCATGCGATGCAGGGCATGATGGGCTCATACCTGGAAAAGAATATCCAGGCCTTCACCGACATCCAGCGCCGCCTTACCACCGGCGCCGTGAATTTCGACGGCAAGACCTTCAGCCCGGAGATGTGGACGCAGTTCATGAACGTGCAGGCCCCGATCATGCAGGGCATGATGAACAACTACATCGACCAGAGCAAGAGCCTGTTCGTGCAGATGCAGGAACAGATGCAAAACCAGAGCAAGAACCTGTTCGGCGCCTTCCCGTTCGCCGTGCCACCCGTCACGCCCCCCAACGACAAGAAATAACATCCCCGCCTGCGCCACTCCGGTGCAGGCGAACATTCCCGCCGGCGACGTTACGCCCTCCACCGCCTGATGCGTAGGGTTTCCTTCAGTAGTACTAGTGCCGCTCAAGCAAGCCCACCCCAGATGCAAGTTCCGGGGTCAGGGAGGAATGCTGGCATGCACGCCAGCATCGTTCCGCAGGCGCGAAGCAGACTTCGCGAAACCCCTGCTACACCCCGGCGGGGCAGAGCAGGGGGTTCGAGGAGCACCGCTCCTCGCCTGCGTAGCGGTACCGGCATGCATGCCGGTACTCCTTCTTGACCCCAGCCCTTCGCTGTTGGGGTGAATGCATGCGCTTTCAATGTGTCGGGTTACGTTTTGACGTGGCGGCGTGAGGGACTGTCCCCTGTTGTTTAGCAGCCAGCTCGACAGTGGAATGCGGTAGATCACCCGTGATGTGTGCTTTTTACGACGACAGGAAACGTTTCCAAAAAAGTGTTTGACGCCGTAAAAAGCAGGCTGATAGTATTGGCAACAACAAGTGGAAGCGCTTCCACACTGATTCAGCCAAGGAGTGTCCGTGTTCAAGAAAGCATTGCATGCGCAGGTTGCCGAGACGTTCGACGTGCCGCCCGATTCGGTCCTGTGGCGCCGGGACTTCCTGCTGGGCGTGGCCACCGCCGCCTACCAGATCGAAGGCGCGGTGGACGAAGATGGCCGCCTGCCGTCGATCTGGGATACCTTCTCGGCGACGCCCGGCAAGGTGCTGCGCGGCGACACGGGCGCCGTGGCCTGCGACCACTATCACCGCTGGCGCGACGACGTCGACCTGATCGCCGCGCTGAACGTGGATGCCTACCGCCTGTCGATTGCCTGGCCGCGGGTGATGGACCGCGATGGCCGCGCCAACGAAAAGGGCATCGCCTTCTATCGCGAGCTGCTCCAGGCGTTGCGCGCCAGGGGCATTCGCACCTCCGTCACGCTGTACCACTGGGACCTGCCGCAACACCTCGAGGATGCCGGCGGCTGGTGCAACCGGGCGACGGCTTACCGGTTCGCCGAGTATGCGGACCTGGTGAGCCGCGAGCTGGCCGGCCTGGTCGACTTCTGGTCGACACTGAACGAGCCGTGGTGCTCGGCGATGCACGGCTACGGCACCGGCCACCACGCGCCGGGCCACACCAGCGTCACCGAGGCCAGCGCGGCGATGCACCACCTGCTGCTGGGCCACGGCCTGGCGCTGCAGGCGCTGCGCCGCAACGACCCGGCCTCGCAGAAGGGCATCGTCCTCAACGTGGGGCGCGGCACCACGGATGGCGATCGCCCCGAGGACCGCCGCGCCGCCGAACTGTTCGAGCTGCAGCACAATGACTGGGTGCTCGATCCGCTGCTGAAGGGCAGCTATCCCGCGGCGCTGTTCGAACAGCTGTGGCAGGGCGCCGAGCCGCCGGTGGAGGAGGGCGACCTGGCCATCATCGCCGCGCCGCTCGATTTCCTGGGCATCAATTACTACTTCCGCACCAACGTCCGCGGCGACGGCAACGGCGGTTATGTCGAAGTGGACCTGGAAGGCGTCGAGCGCACCCAGATGGGATGGGAGGTGTATCCCGAAGGCCTGGCGCACCTGCTGGTCGGCTTCCACGAACGCTACGCCAGCCTGCCGCCCATCTACATCACGGAAAACGGCATGGCCTGCGACGACGAGGTGATGGACGGCCACGTGGTCGACGGCCAGCGCATCGCCTTCCTGAACCGCCACCTGGCGGCGGTGGACCGGGCGGTGAAGGCGGGCGTCGACGTGCGCGGCTACTACATCTGGTCGCTGATGGACAATTTCGAGTGGGCCTTCGGCTACGAGCGGCGCTTCGGCATCGTCCATGTCGACTACGCCACGCAGCGGCGCACGGTCAAGCGCAGCGCCGAACTGGTGCGCGACTTCCTGGCGCGGCGCAACGGCCGATCCTGATTCCAGCCGGCAGCCTGTTTCACTTATCATTAGCATCCCATACCTATAAGGCGCCCCGATGCGCCATGGAGACGACATGAACAAGGCTACCCCCGGCGCCGTGGCGCGGGCCGCCGCCCTGGCGCTGGCATGGTCGCTGCCTCCGGCGCAGGCCACGCAGCAGCCGGCCGCGCCGCAGCCATCCGCCAAGGCATCCGCCAGGGCGCCCGCCGGTGCTCCCCTGAAGGCTACCGTGTCGCACTGGTGGACTTCCGGCGGCGAGTCGGCCGCGATCCGCCAGTTCGCCGATGCCTACACCCGCGCCGGCGGCCAGTGGATCGACCAGGCGGTGGCCGGCGCCGACCAGTCGCGCGCCTCGACGATCAACCGCATCGTCGGCGGCAACGCGCCGGTGGCGGCGCAATTCAACACCTCGAAGCAGTTCCGCGACATCGTCGACCAGGGCTTGCTGAACAACCTGGACGATGTCGCCGCGCGCGGCAATTGGGACAACATCCTGCCCCGCACCATCATCGACGCCATCAAGATCAACGGCCATTACTATGCCGCGCCGGTCGACATCCACATGCCGGCCTGGTTCTTCTACTCGAAGGCGGCCTACGCGAAAGCCGGCATCCAGGCCGAGCCGAAGAGCTGGGAGGAGTTCGTGGCCCAGCTGGAGCGACTGAAGAAGGCCGGCCTGATACCGCTCGCATTCGGCGGCCAGGTATGGCAGGAAAAGATCGTCTTCGACGCCATCTTCGCGCTGGTCGGCGGCCCCGAGCTATACCTCAAGATCTACCGCGACCGCGACCTGCGCGCCGTCGCGTCGCCGGCGTTCCGCGATGTGCTGGTCAAATTCAAGGCGCTGCGAGCGTACACCGATCCCGGCTCGCCGGGCCGCAACTGGAACGATGCCACGGCGCTGGTGGTCTCGGGGCGCGCCGGCGTGCAGATCATGGGCGACTGGGCCAAGGGCGAATTCACGTCGGCCGGGCAGGTGGCGGGCAAGCACTTCGGCTGCTTCCCCGGCTTCGGCCCGCGGCCGCCGTACATGGTCGCGGGCGACGCGTTCGTGTTCCCGAAGACCGCCAAGCCGCAGATCGTGCAGGCGCAGAAGCTGCTGGCGACCGTGATGACGGCGCCCGGCCCGCAGGCAGAGTTCAGCGCCCGCAAGGGTTCCATCCCGATCCGCCCGGACGTCGACATGAGCAAGCTCGATGTATGCGCCCGCATGGGCATCGAGATCATGCAGGACAAGGCGCGCCAGCTGCCCAACGCCGAGATGCTGCTCGACCCGGACCTGAACGGGGCGCTGCAGGACGTGCTGACGAACTACTGGAACCGCAACGAGACGCCGGAACGCGCGCAGCAGGCGTTTGCCCAGGCGATCCGGGACAACACATGGTAGCCGCGCCGAGGAAGCGCGTGCGCGCGGCGTCCCTGTCCGCCTGGATTGCGCTGGTGCCGATGGTCGCGACGGCGCTGGGCGCCTATGTGCTGACGATCCTGTGGACCGCGCGGGTCTCCGTGTCGTCCAGCCGCATCTTCCCGTCCGGCGACTTCGTCGGCCTCGGCCAGTACGAGCGGCTGTTCCGCAATGCCCGCTGGCTGCTGTCGCTGGAAAACCTGGCGATCTACGGCCTGCTGTTCATCGCCGCCTGCATGGTGCTGGGCTTCCTGCTGGCCGTGTTCATCGACCAGAAGGTGGCAGGCGAGGGCGTGCTGCGCACCGTGTTCCTGTATCCGTATGCGATGTCGTTCGTGGCCACGGGCCTGGTGTGGCAGTGGATCCTGAACCCCGAGCTGGGCATCCAGCAGGTGGCGCGCCATCTCGGCTTCGGCGATTTCACGTTCGACTGGATCGTCCAGCAGGACAAGGTGCTGTTCACGATCGTCATCGCCACGGTCTGGCAGGCTTCGGGGCTGGTGATGGCGCTGCTGCTGTCCGGCCTGCGCGGCATCGACGAAGAATTGTGGAAGGCCGCCCGCATCGACGGCATCCCGAAGTGGCGTGTCTACCTGTCGATCGTGCTGCCGATGCTGTGGCCATCGCTGTCGACCGCCTTCATCCTGCTGTTCGTGCTGGTGGTGAAGCTGTTCGACGCCGTGGTGGCGATGACGCAGGGCGGCCCCGGCACGGCCAGCGAAGTGCCGGCCAAGTTCATCATGGATTACCTGTTCGGCCGCGCCAATATCGGGCTGGCCTCGGCGGCCTCGATGGTACTGCTGCTGACGGTGCTGGCGATCGTCGCGCCGCTCTACTATGCGCGCCACAAGGCCATGCAAAGGGGAGTGAAATGAATCGCGATATCGTCCTGAGTGGGCCGCAACCCGTGCCACAATCCGTGCCACAACCTGTGTCTCATCCTTCTGCACGCCCCGTGCCGCAACCGCCGCCACCGGCCACGCCACGGCCGGCCGACTCCCGCTTCGCCGCGGCGCTCGCCGGCCCACGCCGCAAGCAGGCCTACTTCACGCCCGCCCGCATCGGCATCTACCTGTTCCTCGTGACGGCAGCCATGTTCTTCCTGGTGCCCCTGTACGTCATGCTGGTGACGTCCGTGAAGCCGATGGCCGAGATCCGGCTGGGTAACATCTTCGCGCCGCCGATGGCACCCACCCTGGCGCCTTGGCACAACGCCTGGCAGGCCGCCTGCACGGGCCTGGAATGCGAAGGCATCCGGGGCGGCTTCTGGAACTCCGTGAAGATCACCGTGCCCAGCGTGGCGCTGTCCATCGCGCTCGGCGCCGTGAACGGCTATGCGCTGTCGTTCTGGCGGCCGCGCGGCGCCAACGCGCTGTTCGCGGTGCTCATGATCGGCGCGTTCATCCCCGGCCAGGTGATGCTGTATCCGCTGGTGCGCGCGCTGGCCGCCGTGGAGCTGTACAGCAGCCTGCCGGGCATCGTGCTGGTCCACATCGTGTTCGGCATGCCGATGATGACGCTGCTGTTCCGGAATTATTACGCATCCCTGCCGCAGGAGCTGTTCAAGGCGGCCCGCATCGATGGCGGCGGCTTCTGGCGCATCTTCTTCGAACTGATGCTGCCGATGTCGACGCCGGTGATCGTGGTCGCGATGATCATGCAGGTGACGAACATCTGGAACGATTTCCTGCTCGGCCTCGTGTTCGCGGGATCGGACAACCTGCCGATGACGGTCCAGCTCAACAACATCATCAACACCACGACGGGCGAGCGCCTGTACAACGTGAACATGGCAGCCACGATCCTCACGTCGCTCGTGCCGCTCGCCCTGTATTTCTTTTCCGGCCGCTGGTTCGTCCGCGGTATCGCCAACGGTGCAGTGAAGGGGTAAAACCATGGCCAACGTTTCCATCCGCAACCTGCAGATCCAGCTGGGCGCCAACCGCGTCATCGATGCGCTCGACCTGGAAGTGGGCGCCGGCGAATTCATCGTGCTGCTCGGCCCTTCGGGCTGCGGCAAGTCGACCCTGCTGCACAGCATCGCCGGCCTGAACGACGCCGCCGGCGGCAGCATCTGCATCGGCGGGCGCGACATGACCTACGCCGACCCGAAGGACCGCGGCATCGCGCTGGTGTTCCAGTCGTATGCGCTGTACCCGACCATGAATGTCGAGCGCAACATGTCGTTCGGCCTGCGCATCAACGGCACGCCGAAGGCGGAGATCGCCCGGCGCGTGGCCCGCGCCGCCGAGATGCTGCAACTGGGCCCGCTGCTCAAGCGCAAGCCCGGCGAGTTGTCCGGCGGGCAGCGCCAGCGCGTGGCGATCGGCCGCGCCATCGTGCGTGAAGCCGACGTGTTCCTGTTCGACGAACCGCTGTCGAACCTGGACGCGAAGCTGCGCACCGAGCTGCGCCGCGAGCTGAAGGCGCTGCACCGGCAGCTGGGCGCCACGATGATCTACGTGACCCACGACCAGGTCGAGGCGATGACGCTGGCCGACCGGATGGCTGTCATGAAGGGCGGCGTGATCCAGCAGTTCGACACGCCCGACGCGATCTACCGGGCCCCGGAAAACCTGTTCGTGGCGGGCTTCCTCGGTTCGCCCGGCATGAACCAGTTCCAGGGACGCCTCGACACGGCGCACGGCATCCGCTTCGACAATGGCCACATGGCGCTGGACCTGTCGCACTATCCGTTCCGCCAGCCGCCCGTGCACGGCCAGCCGGTGGTGCTGGGTGTGCGGCCGGAAGATGTGCACGTCGCCGCCGATGGCGCCTTCGCGGCCCCCGTCACGCTGGTCGAGGCGATGGGCGCCCACCGCGTGGTGTGGCACAGCTTCCATGGCACCCAGGTGGCCGCCATCGTGCAGGACGACCGCCCCGGTGGCGCGTTCTCCCTGAACACCGGCCAGGCGTCGCTGTTCGACACGGCGACCGGCCAGCGCCTGTAACCCCAGCCCACCGATACGCAGGACCGGCCGCGCGAGCGGCATGCACCGTCGCGCGCGCACGGCTGGCCGGCTCGCGCCCGGCATTTCACCTGAAGCTTGCTGTACCCGCAGGGGCCCGCTGCACGCCCCATCCACCAACCGGAAGAAGAGGACAGGCAGATGAAACAGATGAGGAAGAGCGCGCTGGCGCTGGCGATTGCCGCGGCGATCGGCGCTCCCGCGGCGCAGGGCCAAACCACGACCCAGGCGCAAACCACGGCGGCCGGCGACAGTGCCACGGCGCAGGGCGGTGTCGAGCGCATCGTCGTGACGGCCAACCGCCGCGACCAGCTGGTGCAGGACACGCCGCTGGCCGTCTCCGCGTTCACGCAGGACACGCTGCAGAACAACCAGGTAAAAGACCTGGCCTCGCTGACCGCCCTGGTACCAAGCCTGCTCGTCGAGCCGCACAGCGATTCCGGCGGCGTGCACGTCTACATGAGGGGCGTCGGCTCGGCGAACCACACGGAGCTGGGCGACCCGGCCGTGGCCTTCTATGTCGACGGCATCTACCTGCCGCGGCCGCAGGGCGCCACGGCGCTGATGTACGACCTGTCGCACGTGGAGGTGGCGCGCGGCCCGCAAGGCACGCTCAATGGGCGTAACTCGACGGCCGGCGCCGTCAATCTCGTGTCCGCCGCGCCGAACACGCAGAAGCTGATGGGTTCCGCCTCCGTCACGTTCGGCAACCATCACCGCATCCAGACGCAGGGCATGATCAACATCCCGTTCAGCGAGAATGTCGCGCTACGCGTGGCGGCGATCAAGGACAGCCATGACGGCTACGTGGACTTCGCGCGCGGCTCGAACGTGCCGCCTGGCGCCGACAAGTACGGCGCACAGGACCAGGCCGGCGCGCGGGCCACGCTGCTGTGGAAGATCCTGCCGGCCTTGCGGGCCACCTTCATCGCCGACTATTACGAGGACAAGGGCGCCGGCAGCGTGTACCTGGCCGTCGAACCGGGCAACCGCGACCGCTGGAGCACCGTGATCGACACGCCCGGCACGCTGGACCAGTCCATCACCACCTACAAGACCAAGTGGAACTGGGCGCTGAACGACGCCGTGGACGTGCAATACCTGGGCAGCTGGAGCCGGCTCGAGCGCAGCAACGCCAGCGACGCCGATGCTGGCCTGTTCCTCGGCTTCAAGGCCGAGAACCGCACCGAATGGGGCCAGTTCGACAGCCACTCGAACGAGCTGCAGTTCCGTTCCGCCGAGGGCGGCGCGATCGAATGGGTGGCGGGCCTGTTCGAATTCGGCGAGAAGAACAAGATCCGCTTCGACATCGACCGCAGCCAGATTTCCGAGGCGGCCCTGCAGCAGGACCTTGCCGCCGGCAACGTGATCTTCGTCCAGCCCACCGTCGGCCAGTACGCCTCGGCGATGACGTTCATCCAGGGCGACCGCCAGCTGAAATCGAAAGCCGTGTTTGCGCAGGGCAGCTACAACCTCGACGAGCGCACCAAGCTGACGGCCGGCGCGCGCTATACGAAGGACCACAAGTTCGACCGGGGTGGCCAGAACTGGGCCTGCCCGAACTGGCCGGACAATGCGCCACGCGGCGCCACGGTGCTGACGCCGAACCAGGTGGCCCAGCTGGTCACGCCGGGCACGGGCCTGATCAATACCCACAACATCGGCCCCGGCGGCATCGTCACCGCTGCCACGTGCGGCAATACCCCAGGCGACAACACGGCGGACCTGAAGTACGGCCAGGCCACGTGGCTGGGCCGCGCCGAGTACAAGCCGGCGCCCGGCATCCTTGCCTTCGCCTCGGTGACGACGGGCTTCCACTCGCCGGCGATCGGCGACGGCGGCGCGACGACCAGGCCGGAAAAGCTGACCAGCTACGAGCTCGGCTTCAAGTCAGACCTGCTGGGCCGCACGCTGACGCTGAACCTGGACGCGTTCTGGATGAAGTACAAGGACAAGCTGGAATCGCAGGTGGTCAACAACACGCTGCAGAACTTCAACGCGGCCGGCGCCACCGTGAAGGGCATCGAGGCGGAATTCGCGTGGCGGCCGACGCCTGCCGCACGCATTTCCGGCAATGCCACGTGGCTCGACGCGACCTACGACAGCTTCCTGTCGTGCGATGTCGACGCGGCGCGGGCCAACGGGCAGGCGTGCGGCACCACGGCACCCACCGAGGACGTGGGCGGCTCGAAACTGAAGCACGCGCCGCGCTTCGCCACGACGCTGATGGCCGAGCATGATTTCACGCTCCGGGGCGGGCGCCTGACGCCGCGTGCCCAGGCGCATTTCGAGACCGAGTCCTTCGTCGGCGCAGGCGCGTTCAACCGCGACGTGCCCGGCCATCCAGGCGTCAAGCAGCAGCCGTCGTACACCACGGTGGACCTGTCGCTGCGCTGGGAACCGCTGGACAAGGCTTACACGGCCGAGCTGTTCGTCAACAATGCCACGGACAGGGAAGTGAAGTTCGACGCGATCGAGGTATGCACCCAGGTCGGCGCGCCGTGCCAGCCGAACCAGCAGATCTGGGCGGCCTACTACAACCAGCCGCGCACGTTCGGCGCGCGGTTGTCGATGAAGTTCTGAGCCTCGACGGTGGCCACGGCGCGGCTCATGCCGCCGTGGTTGCTGCGGGACCGACCGAATCGCGCATCGTCACCGTGGCCGGGAATTCGCGCACGATCGGGTAGCTCGTGCCGTAGCACTGGTTGGCAAGCCAGCGCACGGCATTCTGGGTGAGCTCGCGGATCGGGATGTGGATCGACGTGAGGCCCGGCGCCGTGAAGGCGGCGGAATAATCGTCGTCGTAGCCTATCACGGAAACCTCGCCGGGCACGCGCACGCCGTGCCGGTGCAGGCAGGCCAGCGCGCCAACGGCCATTTCATCGTTCGCGCAGAACAGCGCCGTGAAGGGCCGGCCGGCCGCGAGCAGTGCCTCGGCCGAGGCAAACCCGCCTTCCCGCGAAAAATCGGCATCGATGCGCTGCACGGCGCCGGCGGCGATGCCGGCCATCGCCAGTTCGGCGAAGAAGCCCTGCAGGCGCGCCGCGTTGTCGGTGGCGCCATGCGGCCCGGCGATGACGGCGATGCGGCGGTGGCCGTGCTGGAGCAGCGTGCGCGCGGCCAGTGCGCCGCCGGCGCGGTGGTCCGGGCAGAACGACGAGTCGGGCAGTGCGGGATGGGCGCGGTTCAGGAAAGCGATGCGGGGATGCAGCTCGTGCAGCATCGCCACGTCGTCGTCGCGCAGGTCGTGGCCCAGCACCACGATGCCGTCGCAGTCGCGGCCGATCAGGAACTTGACGGCCTCGATCGCTTCCTCGCGCGGCGGCAGCGGCCCGCAGCCTGTCGCGACCACCACGTGCCGGCGCAGCGCGCGCAGCTCCACGTCGGTCTGTTTCAGGATGGTGCCGTAGTAGGCGCCGAAGAAGGTGGGCGCGAAGATGCCGATCATGCCCAGCGATTGCGCCGACAGCGAGCGGCCGATGGAGGAAGGGCGGAAGTTCAGCTGCTCGACGGCCGCGCTGACGCGGCGCAGCGCATCGGCGGAAACGGGGCCGGCGCCGGAAATCGCACGCGATGCGGTCGACATGCCGACACCGGCGAGGGCTGCGACATCCTTCAGCGTGGCCACACGAACTCCCTGGATTGCGACGAGGTATGGTAGCACGTGGCCCGTTCGGGTAAAATAGCCGATTGGTCCGAACATTCGTTGACACTTGAACATGCAATCTCAGCCACTTTCCCGTCTTCCCAAGCCCGCCGATGGATCGCCAGCACAAGGTACGCCAGCACCGAAGGTGGGTTTCGTCTCGCTCGGCTGCCCGAAGGCGCTGGTCGATTCCGAACAGATCCTCACGCAGCTGCGCGCGGAAGGGTACGACACCGCCAAGTCGTACGCCGGCGCCGATCTCGTGATCGTCAACACCTGCGGCTTCATCGATGCGGCGGTCCAGGAATCGCTGGACGCCATCGGCGAAGCGCTGGCCGAGAACGGCAAGGTCATCGTCACCGGCTGCCTGGGCGCCAAGAAGGATGCCGATGGCAGTGACCTGATCCAGAAGATCCACCCGAAGGTGCTGGCCGTGACCGGCCCGCATGCGGTGGGCGAAGTGATGTCGCAAGTGCACACCCACCTGCCCAAGCCGCACGAGCCGTTCATCGACCTCGTGCCGCCGCAGGGCGTGAAGCTGACGCCGAAGCACTATGCCTACCTGAAGATCTCGGAAGGCTGCAACCACCGCTGCTCGTTCTGCATCATCCCGTCGATGCGCGGCGACCTCGTGTCGCGCCCGATCGGCGAACTGATGATCGAAGCGGAAAACCTGTTCAAGGCCGGCGTCAAGGAACTGCTGGTGATTTCGCAGGACACCTCGGCTTATGGCATCGACGTCAAGTTCCGCTCCGGCTTCTGGAACGGCCGCCCGGTGAAGACGCACATGACGCAGCTGACCGAAGCGCTGGGCCAGCTGGCCAAGCAGTACGGCGCCTGGGTGCGCCTGCACTACGTGTACCCGTACCCGCACGTGGACGAGATCATCCCGATGATGAGCGGCGGCCATGTGCTGCCTTACCTCGACATCCCGATGCAGCATGCCCACCCGGAAGTGCTGAAGCGCATGAAGCGCCCGGCGTCCGGCGAGAAGAACCTGGAGCGCATCCTGAAATGGCGCCAGATGAACCCGGACCTGACGATCCGCTCCACCTTCATCGCCGGCTTCCCCGGCGAAACGGAAGCCGAGTTCGAGTACCTGCTGGACTTCCTGAAGGAAGCGCAGATCGACCGCCTGGGCTGCTTCGCCTATTCGCCGGTAGAGGGCGCGACCGCCAACGAGATCGCCAACCCGGTCCCTGCGGAACTGCGTGAAGAGCGCCGCGGCCGCGTGATGCTGCTGCAGGAAGAGATCTCGAAGGCGCGCCTGAAGGCCAAGGTCGGCAAGACCATCAAGGTGCTGATCGACGAGCTCACCCCGTCCGGCGCGATCGGCCGCTCGGCCGCCGATGCGCCCGAGATCGACGGCGTGGTGCACGTCAAGAAACCGTTCGAGCCGCACAAGAAGCTGGCCGTCGGGCAGTTCTTCGACGTCGAGATCACCCGCGCCGACGCGCATGATTTGTGGGGGGAATCCTGAGCCCAGTGGGCTCAGGATTCCGACTGGCCGAGTTACCCCCGGCCGCCTGGAAGTAACGGCTACAATGAAAGGCGGACCATCATGGTCCGCCTTTTTTTATGCCGCGCTGTTACCACGCGCAGTTATTCACGCTGTTATTCGCGCTGTTTTCCCGCGCTGTTTATTAGACTTTCGCCCGATCCGACGCCGACATGACGACCAAGACCATCTCCCCGCAAACCTCGCTGATCCACTCCGATTACCAGCCGCCGGCCGGCTTCGGCGCCTTCCCGCCCGCCATCCACCACGCCTCGACGGTGCTGTTCCCGAACGTGGCGGCGCTCCGCTCGGGTAACTGGAAGGACAAGAGCGCCTATACGTACGGCCTGCACGGCACGCCCACCACGTTCACGCTGGAAGCGCGGCTGGCGGAGATCGAGGGCGGTACCGATTGCCTGCTGGCGCCTTCCGGCCTCGCCGCCATCGCGATGGTCGACTTCGCGCTGCTGAAGACGGGCGACGACATCCTCCTGCCCGACAATATCTACAACCCGAACCGCGTGCTGGGCAACTGGCTGCAGGAGTCGATGGGTATCACGGCGCGCTACTACGACCCGCTGGCCGGCGCCGGCATCGCGGAGCTGATCCGCCCGAATACGCGCCTGATCTGGACCGAGGCGCCCGGTTCCGTGTCGATGGAAGTGCCGGATCTGCCGGCGATCTGCGCCGCCGCGAAGGCCAGGGGCGTGGTGGTCGCGCTGGACAACACCTGGTCCGCCGGCATCGCGCTGCGCGCCTTCGACCTGGGCGTGGACATCGTGGTGCAGGCGCTGACGAAGTACCAGTCCGGCGGCGCGGATGTGCTGATGGGCGCAGTCATCACGCGCGGCACCGGCCAGGATGGTGGCCTGCACGACAGGCTGTCGCTGTCGCACATGCGGCTCGGCTATGGCGTCGGTGCCGACGACGCCTACCTCGTGATGCGCGGCCTGCCGACCATGAAGCTGCGCTTCGATGCCCACGACGCGGGCGCCCGCAAGGTCGCCGCGTGGCTGAAGGGGCGGCCGGAAATCACCAAGGTGCTGCACCCGGCATTCGCCGATTGTCCGGGACACGAAACGTGGAAGCGCGACTTCACCGGCGCCGGCGGCCTGTTCTCCGTGCTGTTCGATGCGCGCTATACGGAGGAGCAGACCGACCGCTTCGTCGACTCGCTGAAGCTGTTCAAGATCGGCTACAGCTGGGGTGGACCGAACAGCCTGTGCATTCCGTACCGCATCCAGGCGATGCGGCGCGGCTGGCTGGACCAGGGCACGCTCGTGCGCTTCAACATCGGCCTGGAAGAGCCGGACGATCTCATTGCCGATATCGAAGCGGCACTGGCAACGCTGTAGCCCTTAGTTCAAGCCTATCGTCTCGATGGAGTAAATCAATCGATCGCGACCTTTCAATCGATGGTCCCGCCTGCTTTAATGAAGAACGTAAGTCCATAAAAGGAGAAGTCTGCCAGCCCTTCATCGATAACTACAAGGAGGAGTCATGAAAGCTTCACGCGGTCTTGTCATCGGCGCCGGCGCCATCGCGCTTGCATTGATCCCGGCACTGGTGTGGACGCAGGACGGCAAGCCCAAGCCGCCGCCCGCGCAAACGCCGACCAGCTACATGAAGGTCGACATCACCGAACCCTTTCACGTGACGATGGAGCGGATGAAGGCGGCGCGGCCGGCCATCGAGCGCCGCCAGCAGGAACTGCTGGCGCAGCGCTACGACATGGCCAACCGGCCCGCGGCGGGCGTGACCATGTTCCGCGGCAAACCGGTACAGGAAGGAGTCAGGGTCAGGCTGCCGAAGGGAGTGACATGGCAGTCTCTCGCCGCGATGAGCCCCGAGGATATCCGGGCCCGGGGCGTGTATCCGAGTGGCTTCCTGCCGCTGTCGCACCCGAACCATCCGGAAGGCGGCATGCTGTTCCCGCAATTCCACATCGACGAGATCCTCCGGCAGGAGCGGCGCGACCTGAACCGCTTCGACCTGTCGTTCGACTTGCCCGACCACGTGCTGCCGGAATTCCCGGCCCCAATGTTTCTGACCACGCACCCGGAAATGGGCGACGTGACGAAGGGCCGGCTGCTGACGATCGATAACTACTACGAGATCTTCAACGGCCTGCTGAACCCCAAGCAGATCGAAGGCCTGCGCCTGCTGCTCACGCCATTCCCGCAGCAGCAGTTCAACCAGACGGAAGACCGGCGCTCGGCCCGGCCCAGCATGGGTGTGTCGTGCTTCGACTGCCACTCCAACGGCCATACCAACGGTTCCAATCACCTGGTCGGCGATATCCGGCCGCAGGAACTGCGCCACCGCATCGAAACGCCGACCCTGCGCGGCGTAAGCGTGCAGCGCCTGTTCGGTTCGCAGCGGGCGCTGAAGACGGTCGAGGACTTCACCGAGTTCGAACAGCGCGCCGCGTATTTCGACGGCGATCCCGTGATCGCCACGAAGAAGGGCGTCAACATCCTGGAGCGGGGCAGCCAGGTGCATTTCATGGCCGAATTCCAGGCACTGATGGATTTCCCGCCGGCGCCGAAACTGAACGTGTACGGCAAGCTCGATCCGAGGAAGGCCACCGCCCAGGAACTGCGCGGCGAGGCGGTCTTCAACGGCAAGGGCCAGTGCGTGGCCTGCCACGCGGCACCGTACTACACGGACAACCTGATGCACGACCTCAAGACCGAGCGGTTCTACAAGGTGCAGATGGTGAACGGCATGAAGGCGGTCGGCGACGGCAAGATCAAGACCTTCCCGCTGCGGGGCATCAAGGAATCGCCGCCGTACCTGCACGACGGGCGGCTGATCACGCTGGAAGATACCGTGGAGTTCTTCAACCTCGTGCTGGAGACGAAGCTGTCGGATGGGGAGAAGGCCGACCTGGTGGCATTCCTGCGGGTGCTGTAGGTCTGCGGCCTACACATTGAAGCACATGCCTTCACCCCAACAGCGAAGACCTGGGGTCAGACCCGCCGGGTCTGACCCCTGAACTTGCACTTGGGGTGGGCTTACCTTGAAGCCGTCATCTCGTCACGGCAGTGGCGTCACACCGGCTCGTTGTTGTTCAGCGCAAGGAAGCCGCGGATCAGCCGGTAAGCCTTCCAGACCCACGCGCCGACCCAGATGATCCAGGCGAACAGGATGCCGATGATCGTGGCGAACAGCACCCAGCCGATCGCCATCCAGACGAAATACCACCAGAACGAGCGGATTTGCCAGCCGTGGTGGCTGTGCACGAAGGTGCCCGCCGTCTCCGGCCGCTTCACGTAGTTCAGGATCAGCGGAATGAAGGAGAACAGGCCGAGCGTAAACAGAAAGCTGACAGCATGCGCCACGTAGAGCCACCATGCCCAGCTCTTGGCCGAGTCGGTGCGGGCATCGAGAACCAGGTCCTGGACCATTTGCACACTCCCTGTCTTGAAGGATGAAAGGAAGGCACAGTCTATAGCAATTTTGCCAAGCCCGGCGCGCAGCGAGCGGCTACGCCAGCGCCAACGTCAGAGGCTGCGCCCGTCGTAATGCTGGACGGGAATGGCGTCGAGGTCGATGTCGTCGATGCAGCGGAGGTTGATGGCCGCCGTCGCATTGCCGTTCGGGTCGGAGCCTTCGCCATACGGATGGATGCCGCAGGCCGGGCAGAAACGGTGCCGGATCACGTGCTTGTTGAACAGGTACGCGGCCGCGTTGTCTTCCGGCGTCGTCACCTTCAGCTGGTCGCGCGCCACGAACCACAGCAGCGATCCCTTGCGACGGCAGATCGAGCAGTTGCACGCCAGCGCACCATCGATCGTGCCTTCGACTTCGAACGCCACGTTACCGCAGTGGCAGCTTCCCTTGTAAAGCATGGCTCCTCCGTGGATTGGACAGCAATGGCCTGATCGTCAGGCTGATCGTCAAGCTGATGGTCAGGATTGGTCGCTGCTGGCGTATTCGGCCGCGGCCTTGGCGGACCACATCGCTTCATTTTCGGAAGGATAGGGTTCGTCGTAGCCTTCGACGCTGCCGTCGTCGCCGATGAACCACAGCGTCCAGCCGCCTTCGACCTGCTGGATGGCGATGTCGCCGGGGCGGCAATGGGTGGCGGGTTCCTCGCCGGTATCGAGGGTGACGATGCGGGTGCGCCGGTGCGTGATCGTGGTGGGCATGATTATTGGTATTGACGCAGGTAGGCAAGCAGGTTGGCGATCTTGCGCTCGTCGGAATAACCCCACAGGCGCATCTTCGTGCCCGGCACGACGTCGTCCGGATCGCGCAGGAACGCGGCCAGGGTCTTGTCGTTCCAGACGACCGGCGACTTCTTCATCGCGGCGGAATAGGCATATTGCGTGCTGCCGGCGCGGCGGCCGAACAGCTGGTTGAGGTGCGGGCCGAACGCGTTGCGGGCACCGGGCCCCACCTGGTGGCACGAGGCGCACACCCGGAACGCGGCCGCGCCGGCCTTCGGGTCGGCGGCGGGGGCGGCGTTGGCATTCAGGGCAGGCAGCATGGCAATCAACAGCACAGGGACATGGACAAGGCCGGATCGTTTCATGGCGCGACGTTTCATGGCCTGATTATAGACCCGCCGGGGCCGCCCGTGCGCCGTCCAGCGGGTCCGGCTGCTACAGTTGGCATTCCTTCAACGAAGCGCACCGACCATGAATACGCACCGACTTGCCGACAACATCAAGCATCTCGCCGGCTGGCTGCTGGTCACCTTCGCCGCCGCCGCGCTGGGCACCTGGGCCTCGCAGGATGCGCCGCGCTTCTACGCGCAGCTGGACAAGCCGGATTGGGCACCGCCCGCCGGCGTGTTCGGCCCGGCATGGACGGTGCTGTACCTGCTGATGGCGATCGCCGCCTTCCTGGTGTGGCGCACCCGCGGCTTTTCGACGGCACCCCGCACGCTCGGCCTGTACCTCGTGCAGCTGGCCGCCAACGCGCTGTGGAGCTGGCTGTTCTTCGGCTGGCACCTCGGCGCCGCCGCATTCGCGGAAGTGCTGGTGCTGTGGGCGCTGATCCTGGCGACCACGGTCGCGTTCTGGAAGGCGCGCCGCATCGCCGGCATCCTGCTGCTGCCTTACCTCGCCTGGGTCACGTACGCCAGCGCGCTGACGTTCGCCTGCTGGCAGCGCAACCCGCAATTGCTGGGGTAGCGCCACCCCTGGACGGATGCGCCGCCGTTGTCTATGCTCCCCGGATTACATTGGAGAAGAGACATGAGCGGACCCCTGGCTGGCATCAAGGTAATTGAAATCGGCGCACTGATCGCGGCGCCGTTCGCGGCGCGGCTGATGGCCGAATTCGGCGCCGACGTGATCAAGATCGAGGCGCCCGGCGACGGCGACCCGATCCGCAAGTGGCGCAAGCTGCACAACGGCACGTCGCTGTGGTGGTACCTGCAGTCGCGCAACAAGCGCTCGATCGCGCTGAACCTGAAGAGCGCGGACGGCATCGCCATCGTCAAGCGCCTGCTGGAGGATGCCGATGTCCTGATTGAAAACATGAAACCCGGCGCGCTGGAAAAGCTCGGTCTCGGCTGGGACGTGCTCCACGCGCTGAATCCGAAACTGACGATGGTGCGCATTTCCGGCTACGGCCAGACCGGCCCCTATAAAGACCGGCCGGGCTTTGGCGCCATTGGCGAGGCGATGGGCGGTATCCGCTACACCACCGGCGAGGCGGGCGGCGTGCCGGCCCGTGTCGGCGTCAGCCTGGGCGATTCGCTGGCGTCGCTGCATGCGGTGATGGGCGCGCTGATGTCGGTGCTGCGCGTGAAGACGGGGCAGGGCGACGGCCAGGTGGTCGACGTGTCGCTCGTGGAGAGCGTGTTCAACCTGATGGAAAGCCTGGTGCCGGAATACGACCTGCTGGGCCACGTGCGCGAGCGCAGCGGCGGCGCCTTGCCGGGCATCGCGCCATCCAATACGTATCCCACGCGCGACGGCGCCTACGTCGTCATCGCCGGCAACAGCAACCCGATCTACAAGCGGCTGATGGCCGTGATCGGGCGGCAGGACCTGGCCGACGACCCGCAATTCGCGCAAAACGACGGCCGCGCCGCGCAGGCCGCGCTGATCGATGCCGCGATCGCCGGCTGGACGTCGCGCCATCCGATCGAGCGCGTGCTGGCGGAGCTGGAAGCGGCCGACGTGCCGGCCGGCCGCATCTATTCAGTGGCCGACATCGTCGCCGATCCGCACTACCAGGCGCGCGACATGATCCTGCGCCAGACGCTGCCGGACGGTGTCGAGGTGGCCATGCCGGGGATCGTGCCGAAGCTGTCGGCAACCCCGGGCGCGGTGCGCTGGCAGGGCCCGGCGCTGGGCGAACATACCGATGCCGTGCTGGCCCAGCTGGGCATGACGGCGGCCGATATTGCCCGGTTGCGGGAGAATGGCGCGGTGCAGTAGGTTACAGGGCCGGCGCGATGCCGGCCGGTTACGCGAATGGGTGCCTGATTGAAAGCGCATGCACTCACCCCCAACGGCGAAGGGCTGGGGTCAGGAAGGAATGCTGGCCTGCATGCCAGCACCGTTCCGCAGGCGCGAAGCATGCTTCGCGAAACCCCTGCTTCACCCCGGCGGGGCGTAGCCGGGGTTTCAAGGAGCATCGCTCCTTGCCGGCGTAGCGGTACTGGCCTACCAGCCAGTACTCCCTCCTGACCCCGGAATTTGCACTTGGGGGAAGCTTATTGAAGCGGCATCAGTGTCCGACATCGAAGGACCGGTGTCCGACACCAGGCCGCGAACGCCGCCAGCCGCATTGACCACTGCGGCTGGACGGCGTGGTCGTCCCGAACCCGGCGGGGCAGCTCAGTCCAGCAAATTGAGGATGCCGTCCAGCCCGACGTAGTTCAGCGCCACCGTGGCCTGCTCGCGCACGACCGGCTTGGCGCGGAACGCCACCGACATGCCGGCGATCCCCATCATCTTCAGGTCGTTGGCGCCATCGCCCATCACGATCGCCTGGTCCGGCGAAATGCCCAGCGTGGCGCAGACCTGCTCGACGGTCGCGCGCTTGGCCTCGGCGTCGACGATATCGCCCAGCACCTTGCCGGTCAGCTTGCCGTCGACGATTTCCAGCTGGTTGGCGCGGGTGAAGTCCAGGCCCAGCATCGGCTTCAGGCGGTCGGTGAAATAGGTGAAGCCGCCGGACACCAGCAGCGTCTTCAGGCCGGCCGCCTGCACGGCCTTCAGCATGCGCTCGGCGCCGGGCGAAAGGCGCAGCCGTTCCTCGAACACGCGCTCCAGCGCCGAAGCATCGAGTCCTTCGAGCAGCGCCACGCGGCGGCGCAGGCTTTCCGAGAAATCCAGTTCGCCGCGCATGGCCGCCTCGGTGATCGCCGCCACCTGCGGTTTCAGGCCCTGCATGTCGGCGATCTCGTCGATGCATTCGATCGTGATCAGCGTGGAATCCATGTCCATCGCCACCAGTTTGAAGTCGGCCAGGCGCTGCGCGCCCATCATGTACGTGGCGTCCAGCTCGGCCGCATGGGCGGCCACCTCGATGGTCTGGCGCAGCGCGGGCGAAAAGGCGATGCCCTCGCAGCGCAGCGCCGTATCGGAAATGCGCGTGACGCGCTGCGGCGCGGTCAGCGCCGCGATGCGCTCGAGGCGCGGATAACAGTCGTCGAGCCCTTGCAGGACGAGGTTCATGGTGACGTCTTGTACTTGATTCATCGGGCTGGATTGGTCCGGCTAGGTTCAGGGGGAAGTCAATTGTTTGATGGCGGTCTTGATCTGCGCGACGCGTGCCGCCAGGTCGGGCATGCTCGCGGTGATCTTCAGCTTGTCCTGCCCGTTCAGCTTGATGTGCTTGTGCTTCTGGATCAGGGTGATGATGCGCATCGGGTCGATGGGCGGCTGCGGCATGAATTGCAGGTTCGCTGCTTCTCCGTGGGCATCGATTTTAACAATACCGACGGTCTTTGCGGCAACCCGCAGCCGGTGCGTTTCCACCAGCGCCTTGGCCGGTTCCGGCAACTTGCCGAAACGGTCGATCAATTCTTCCTGCAGGCCGTCGAGCGCTTCCTGCGATTCGCAGTTGGCCAGCCGCTTGTAGATCGACAGGCGCTCGTGCACGTCGCCGCAGAAGTCGGCCGGCAGCAGCGCCGGCACGTGCAGGTTGATCTCGGTGGTGGTGGCCAGCGGCGCCGCCAGGTCCGGCTCCTTGCCGGCCTTCAGCGCGCGCACCGCTTCGTTCAGCATGTCGGTATACAGCTGGAAGCCCACTTCGAGCATTTCGCCCGACTGGCTTTCGCCCAGCACTTCGCCGGCACCGCGGATTTCCAGGTCGTGCATGGCGAGATAAAAACCGCTGCCCAGTTCTTCCATCTGCTGGATCGCGTCGAGCCGGCGCTGCGCCTGCTTCGACAGCGACTGCACGTCGTTCACCAGCAGGTAGGCATAGGCCTGGTGGTGCGAACGGCCGACCCGGCCGCGCAACTGGTGCAGCTGGGCCAGGCCGAACTTGTCGGCGCGGTGCATGATGATGGTGTTCGCGGTGGGCACGTCGATACCGGTTTCGATGATCGTGGTGCACAGCAGGATGTTGTAGCGCTGCGCCACGAAGTCGCGCATCACCTTTTCCAGGTCGCGCTCGTGCATCTGCCCGTGGGCGACGGCGATGCGTGCCTCGGGCACCAGCTCGGTCAGTTGCGCCAGCCGGTTCTGGATGGTCTCCACTTCGTTGTGCAGGAAGTACACCTGGCCGCCGCGCTTCAGTTCGCGCAGGATCGCCTCGCGGATGATCGAGCCATCCTCGCTGCGCACGAAGGTCTTGATGGCCAGGCGCTTTTGCGGCGCCGTGGCGATCACGGAAAAGTCGCGCAAGCCTTCCAGCGCCATGCCCAGCGTGCGGGGAATCGGCGTGGCCGTCAGCGTCAGTACGTCCACTTCGGCGCGCAGCGACTTCAGCGCTTCCTTCTGGCGCACGCCGAAGCGGTGTTCCTCGTCGATGATGACAAGGCCCAGGCGGGTGAACTTCACGTCTTCCGACAGCAGCTTGTGGGTGCCGATCACGATGTCCAGCGTGCCGTCGGCCATGCCCTTGATCGCGGTGGCGATTTCCTTGCCGGTGCGGAAGCGCGACATCTCGGCGATCTTCACGGGCCAGTCGGCGAAGCGGTCGGCGAAGGTCTGCGCATGCTGCTCGGCGAGCAGCGTGGTCGGCGCCAGGATCGCCACCTGCTTGCCGCCCATCACGGCGATGAAGGCGGCGCGCAGCGCCACCTCGGTCTTTCCGAAGCCGACATCGCCGCACACCAGCCGGTCCATCGGCTTGCCGGAGGTCATGTCGCGGATCACGTTGAGGATCGCGGCCGCCTGGTCGGGCGTCTCGTCGAAGCCGAAGCTTTCGGCGAAACGCTCGTAGTCGTGCGACGAGTATTCGAAGGCATGGCCCTGGCGCGCGGCGCGCCGGGCATACAGGTTGAGCAGCTCGGCCGCCGTGTCGCGCACCTGTTCGGCGGCCTTGCGCTTGGCCTTGTCCCACTGGCCGGAGCCGAGCGCGTGCAGCGGCGCGTCTTCCGGCGCACCGCCCGAGTAGCGCGAGATCACGTGCAGCTGCGAGACCGGCACGTACAGCTTGGTGTCCTTGGCGTATTCCAGGTGCAGGAACTCGGTCTCGCCTTCGCCCAGGTCCATGCTCACCAGGCCCATGTAGCGGCCGATGCCGTGGTTGATGTGCACCACCGGGTCGCCGATCTTCAGCTCGGACAGGTCGCGCACCATCGATTCGACCTGCGTGACGGCTTCCTGCTTCTTCTTGCCGACGCGGCGGCCCGAGCCGGCATAGATCTCGGTCTCGGTGATGAACACCAGCGTCTCGGCGCCGGCGTGCAGTTCGAAACCGGCCTGCAGCGGCGCCACGCCCAGCACGATGCGGTCGTGCGAGGCCAGGAAGCCGCCGAAACCGTCGACCAGGGCCGGGTGCAGGTCGAACTCGGCGAAGTACTGCTGCAGCGTTTCGCGGCGGCCCGCCGAATCGGCGCAGATCATCACGCGCAGGTCCGGCCGCATCACGTAGGCGCGCAGGTTGGTCAGCGGATCGTCCTGGTGGCGGTTGACGGCGATGTTCGGCACCGGCGCCGACAGCTCGGACGGCTCGCCGTCCAGGCTCTTGCCGATCGTGATGCGGGCATGCCGCTTGGCGCACGTGAAGAAGGCCTCGTCGCGCAGGAAGATCGCTTCCGGCGGCAGGATCGGGCGCTCGCGGTCGGCCTTGAGGAATTTATAGCGGCTTTCGGTATCGGCCCAGAAACGGCGGATCGCGCCATCGATATCGCCCACCAGCGCCAGTGCCGCGCCGTCCGGCAGGTAGTCGAACAGCGTGGCCGTCTCCTCGAAGAACAGCGGCAGGTAGTACTCGATGCCGGCCGAGGCGATGCCGCTCTTGATGTCCTTGTAGACCACCGAGCGCGAAGGATCACCCTCGAAGGTTTCGCGCCAGCGGCTGCGGAATGTGGTGCGCGCCGCTTCGTCCATCGGGAATTCGCGGCCCGGCAGCAGCCGCACCTCTTGCACCGGATACAGCGAGCGCTGGGTGTCGGCATCGAAGGTGCGGATGGTTTCAATGGTGTCGCCGAACAGGTCGAGCCGGTAGGGCAGGGCGGAACCCATCGGGAACAGGTCGATCAGGCCGCCGCGCACCGAGTATTCGCCCGGCGACATCACCTGCGTCACGTGCGTGTAGCCGGCCAGCGTCAGCTGGGCTTTCAGCCTGCCCTCGTCGAGCGACTCGCCCTTCTTGAAGAAGAAGGTGTAGGCGGCCAGGAACGACGGCGGCGCCATGCGCACCAGTGCCGTGGTGGCGGGCACCAGCAGCACGTCGCACTGGCCGCTGCGGATCTCGTGCAGCGTGGCCAGCCGCTCGGACACCAGGTCCTGGTGCGGCGAGAAGGCGTCGTAGGGCAGGGTTTCCCAGTCCGGCAGCAGGTGGCAGCGCAAGGCGGACGCGAACCAGGGAATCTCGTCGAGCAGCCGCTGGCCATCGCTGGCGCTGGCCACGATGACGGCCAGCATGCGGCCTTCGATCTTCAGTTGCAGCGCCGCCTGTGCCAGCGCGTAGGAATCGGCGGAACCATACAGCGCGGGCAGCGCGAAGCGGTTGCCGGGTTTGGGAAGTGCTCGTGTAAAGTCGAAGGGCATGCGGCGGGAGGGCTGGCGTGACTGCTGACTGTGGTGGCTGACGATGGTTGTGGACGAAGCTTATTGACGAAGCTAATTGACAAAGATTACTGACGAAGATTGCTCACGTGGATCGTACTGACGGTGCTGGCCAATGCTGCGGCGATCGCCGGCGTCACCGCCAGACCGCCGGGCGGCAAGGCAATATTATAGTCCAAGCACGCTCGCCCAGTCGCCCGTCAGGACCGCCGATGCTCAGCCGTGGCAGCGCAGCAGCACGGCGGTGATGTTGTCGCGGCTGCCGTCGCGCTTGGCCATGTCCACGAGTTCGGCGCAGCACGCGTCGAGATTGTCTTCCCGGGCCTGCGCCATCACGGCCGCGATGGCTTCCCGGCTGGATTCGCCGTGCAGGCCGTCGCTGCACAGCAGGTAGACGTCGCCCGGCGCCAGCGACCATGCCGACACGTCCGGCTGGACCGCCGGGCCCGGGCCCAGCGCCTGCAGCAGCAGGTTGCGGGGCGGCAGCGGCGGCGGCGCACCCAGGTCGAGTGCCTGCTGGTACAGCGTGTGGTCGCGGGTCAGTTGCAGCAGCTCCCCCTGCGCACCGCCGCGCCAGCAGTACAGGCGGCTGTCGCCGACATGGAACAGGTAGGCCGGGCCGTGGCGGACGGGATGCCACAGGCCCGTCAGCGTCGTGCCCATGCCCATGCCATCGGCGTGGTCGCGCTCCACGTTCGTCGCGTACAGCTGCGCGTTGGCGTACTCGATCGCGCTGCGAAGGGTGTGCAGCGCGCCGCCCGGCACGCCGGCCCAGGTGGCATCGGGATCGGCATCCGGATCGTGCGGCGCCGCGGGCGGCGCGTCCGACAGGTGGCTGCACAGCAGTTCGACGGCGCCGGCGCTGGCGATCTCGCCCCCTTCGTGGCCGCCCATGCCATCGGCCACCGCCAGCAGGCCCAGCTCCGGGGCCACGCGGAAGGTGTCCTGGTTCGAGTGGCGCACCGTGCCCACGTCGGTGATGCCGAACGCCACGCCGAAATCCAGCGTGTGGTACCGCGGCGACGATGGCTGCGAGCTGTTCAAGGTGACTCCCGTAGTGACGCTGTAGTGACGCTGTGGTGACGCCTGCCGTACTTCCTGAATCGATTCGCGCGGTGCTCCAGCGATCCGGTGCCGCGCTGGAAGTGAGCATACCAGCTTCACCAGCCCGGCGCCGCTGCGCTCACGCCACGGCCGCCCGCCATTTTCCCGCCGGGCGGAAGAGTCTTTATCTCAGCCATGGATTGTTCGCCGGGGAGGCAGCCGCTATGCTTGCCGGACGAAACCCGACAGTGGAGGATGGATGGAACGCAGGATTTTTCACGTGGACGCCTTTACCCGCACCCCCGGGCGGGGCAACGCGGCCGGCGTGGTGCTCGATGCGGATGGCATGAACGAAACGGCGATGCTGCGCATCGCCGCGCAACTGGGCTATTCGGAAACGGCGTTCGTGCTGGCGCCGTCCGATGGCGGCCACGACGTGCACGTGCGCTTCTTCACGCCGGCGGTCGAGGTGCCGGTATGCGGCCACGCGACGGTGGCGGCCCACTATGTGCGCGCGGCCGTGCTGGGCATCGAAGGCAGCTTCGTGCAGAAGACCGGTGCCGGCCTGCAGCGCATCACCGCGGCCCGGCACGAGGGCGACTGGCGCATCGCGATCCGCCAGGGCGCGCCTACCTTCGGCGAGCCGGTTGCGGAGGCCTTGCGCGGGCGGATCGCGGCGGCGCTGGGCATCCGCGCCGGCGATCTCGCGGCCGGCCTGCCCGTGCAGGTGGTGTCGACCGGCCACTCGAAAGTGCTGGTGCCGCTGGCCGACGGTGCCTTGCTGGACGGGCTGCAGCCCGATCCCGAGGCGCTGGCGGACCTGAGCGGGGAAGTCGGCAGCAAGGGCTGGTTCCCGTTCGCGGTCGGCGGCGGCCGCACGGACGGGCGCATGTTCGCCCCCGCCATCGGCATCGCCGAAGACCCGGTCACCGGCAATGCGAATGGCCCGCTGGGCGCCTATCTGGTACGCCATGGCCTGATGCCGCACGACGGAAAACGGCTGGCGTTCGAAGGCCACCAGGGCCGCGCGCTGGGCCGCGACGGCATCGTGCATGTCGCGGTGGACATCGCCGATGGCGCGCCCGCGGTGGTCACGATCGCCGGCGACGCGGCGATCCGGCTCGACAGCGGGGCAGCCGTGCGCTGATGCCGGCTGGAGCTAACCGAAACTCACTGACGCTTGGCGCGGCCGCCCGCGGATACCGGGGACTTCCGCTCAGTTGACGTACGGCGACGGCGGCGCCTCGAGTGGGGCCGGCTCGGCGCCCTCGACCGGTTCGGCCGGTTCGACGCCTTCCAGCGCGGCCGGGTCGATGTCGATGGTGCGCACGGCCGGATCGTTGGCGTATTCCTCGAGCATCCAGTCGTCGTTCACCTGTACCACGCCCTCGGGCACCGGCCGTTCGACGATCGGCCGGCCGGCCAGCGCGCTGCGCATGTAGTCGATCCAGATCGGCAGCGCCAGCGTGGAGCCGAACTCGCGGCCGCCCAGCGACTTCGGTTCGTCGTAGCCCATCCATGCCACCGCCACGATGCCGCCGCCGTAGCCGCCGAACCAGCCATCGAAGGCGTCGCTGGTGGTGCCGGTCTTGCCGGCGATGTCCGGCCGGCCGATGCGCTGTACCGCCGCCGCTCCCGTGCCGGTGCGGGCCACTTCGTGCAGCATGCTGTCCATGATGAAGGCGTTGCGCGGATCGAGCACGCGCGCCGAGTCGTCGGGCTGCGCCGGGCGCTGCGCGGCACGCAGTACCTTGCCGTCGGCATCCTCGATGCTGGCGATCAGCCAGGGCTGCACGCGGTAGCCGCCGTTCGCGAACACGGCATACGCGCTGGCCATCTGCGCGGGCGTGACGGCGCCGGTGCCGAGCGCCATCGTCAGGTTCGCCGGATGCTTCGAGCGGTCGAGCCCGAACCGGCCCAGGAATTCATGGGCGTACGGCACCGTGATGGCGCGCAGGATGCGCACCGACGGCACGTTCTTCGACTTGGCCAGCGAGATGCGCATCGAGATCGGGCCGTCGAACACGAAGTCGTCGTTCTGCGGCCGCCATGGCTCGCCGTTGGCGCCGCCCGGCAGTTCGAGCGGCACGTCGTCGATCAGGGTTGCCGGGCCATAGCCCTTCTCGACCGCCGCCGCATAGACGAACGGCTTGATCGCGGAGCCGGGCTGGCGCCACGCCTGCGTGACGTGGTTGAGCTTTTGCACGTTGTAGTCGAAGCCGCCGACCATGGCGCGGTAGGCGCCGGTGGCCGGGTCGATCGACGCGAACGCGGCCGCCACCTTCGGCACCTGCGTGATCGCCCAGCCTTTCTTGCCGGCCCGCGTCACGCGGATCACGGCGCCGGGGCGGATGCGCAAGCTTTCCTTTGCCTTCGCCGACAGCGCGGCCGTGGCCAGCTTCAGGCCGTCGCCGGTGATGGTCACCTCCGTGCCATCGGCCATTTCGGCGCGCACGGCACGCGGGCTGGCCGACAGCACCACCGCGGCGACCAGGCCGTCGCTGGTGATCTGTGCCGACAGCGCGCGGTCGATCTCCTCTTCGCGCTCGGCTTCGTCGTCGGGCAGTGCGACGAACGCTTCCGGCCCGCGGTAGCCGTGGCGCTGGTCATACGCGATCACGTTGCGGCGCACGGCCTGGTAGGCGGCTTCCTGGTCGGCGCTGAGGATCGTGGTGCGCACCACGATGCCGCGCGTGTACGCGGCCTCCTGGTATTCGGCGACCGCGGCCTGGCGCGCCAGTTCGGCCACGTACTCGGCATGCGTGGCGAAGTCCTGGCCCTTGCTGCTGATGCGCAGCTTTTCCGCCCGGGCCTTGCGGTACTGCGCTTCGGTGATATAGCCCACATCGAGCAGGCGGCGCAGCACCACCTGCTGGCGCAAGGTCGCCCGCTTGAAGTTGGTGATCGGATTATGGCGCGCCGGATTCTTCGGCAGACCGGCCAGCATCGCGATCTCGGCGACCGACAGGTCCTTCAGCGGCTTGTCGAAGTAGGTCTGCGCGGCCGCGCCGAAACCGAAGGTGCGCTGGCCCAGGTAGATCTGGTTCATGTACAGCTCGAGGATCTGGTCCTTCGTCAGCGCGTCCTCGATCTTGTAGGCCAGCATCACTTCATTGAGCTTGCGGGAGATGACCTTCTCGCGGGTCAGGTAGAAATTGCGCGCCACCTGCATCGAGATCGTCGAGCCGCCCTGGCGGAAGCTGCCCGACAGGTTGGCCTTGACCGAGCCTGGCACGCGCAGCCAGTCGACCCCGCCGTGTTCGTAGAAACGCGTGTCCTCGATCGCCAGCACGGCCTTCTTCATCATGTCCGGCATCTGCGCCACCGGCACGAAGTCGCGGTGCTCCTCGCCGAACTCGCCGATCAGCACCTTGTCCGCCGTGTAGACGCGCAGCGGAATCTTCGGCTTGTAGTCGATGACGGCATCGAGTTCCGGCAGGCGCGGGCGCACGATCAGGAACAGGTAGGCCAGCAGGAGAAGGGCCGCCAGCACGCTCGCGCCCAGGGTGGCGATGGCGGCGATGGCGGCGTTGCGGCGGTTCAGCCAGGAAGGGAGATTGCTCAAGACTTGGGTTTCCTCTATTGCGGGGCGACGAATGCGCGGGCCATTATAGACCAGCGTAATCGCGCCCCCGGCAGTGGCGCCGGCGCCACATCGCTTGTCGAAACTGCATGCCGGCTCTTGAAAATGGCCCGGCCGGATCGACGTACGCGCCATGCTCAAATCCAAACTCCACTGGAAGCGCCCGCTGTTCTACCTGCTGTTGCCGGTATTGCTGGTGATGGTCTTCCTCGGCTTTCCGCTGCCGCTGGCGCCGCCGCCCGCCCTCAAGCCCACGCAGGAACAGTCCGAGACCGTCAGGAAGCGCAAGGGGAAGACGGCCCGGGAGTGAGCATCGGCCTGGCACCGTGGCGCGTGGTGCTTGCCCAGTCCATGTAACTGTCGTATCTTCATAGAAATTGAGTGAGCCGGGGATCCGATGGCAGCGGCAAGGCAGGACGTCGATTGCGACGTGTTGGTGGTGGGAGGCGGCATCAATGGCGTGGGCATCGCCCGCGACGTGGCGGGCCGCGGCCTGTGCGTGGCGCTGTGCGAGCGCGACGACCTGGCCGCGCACACCTCGTCGGCCTCCACAAAGCTGATCCATGGCGGCTTGCGCTACCTGGAACATTACGAGTTCGGCCTGGTGCGCAAGGCGCTGGCCGAGCGCGAAGTGCTGTTGCGCGCCGCGCCCCACGTGATACGCCCGATGCGTTTCGTGATGCCGCATACGGGACAGCGTTCGGCGGCCCTGATCCGCGCAGGGCTGTTCCTGTATGACCGGCTGGCGCGCCGCGAGCTGCTGCCGGGTTCCGCCAGCGTGCAACTGGCGGACCACCCGGCCGGCCGCGCCCTGAAGCCGGCGCTGGGCCAGGCCTTCGTGTATTCGGATGGCTGGGTCGACGATGCGCGCCTGGTGGTGCTGAACGCGGTGGACGCGGCGCAGAAAGGCGCGTGCATCCTCACGCGCACCGCCTGCACCGAAGCGCGCCGCGATAATGGTGCCTGGCGTGTCACGCTGCGCAAGGCCGACGGCACGGCCAAGCAGATCGCCGTGCGCGCCATCGTCAACGCGGCCGGCCCATGGGCCGCCGCCTTCCTCGACAGCGCGCAGGGTTCGGTGAAACAGCCCACGCGGCTGCGGCTCGTCAAGGGCAGCCACATCGTGGTGCGCCGCCTGTTCGAGCACGACGATGCCTACCTGTTCCAGCACACCGATGGCCGCATCGTCTTCGCCATTCCCTACGAGCGGGATTTCACGCTGATCGGCACCACCGATGTCGAGTACAGCGGCGATCCCGCCGCCGTGGCGATCGCCCCCGAAGAGATCCGCTACCTGTGCGCGGTGGCCAGCCACTATTTCCGCACCCCGGTCGCGCCGGCGGACGTGGTGTGGAGCTTCGCGGGTGTGCGCCCGCTGCTGGACGACGCATCGGCCCGGGCCAGCGCGGTCACCCGGGACTACCGCCTGCAGCTCGATGGCGGCGCGCAGCCCGGCGATGCGCCGCTGCTGACGGTCTTCGGCGGCAAGCTGACCACCTACCGCAAGCTGGCGGAAGAGGGCGTGGACCTGCTCTGCAAGGCGCTCGATCACCGGGCCGGCGCCTGGACGGCGGATGCCTGCCTGCCGGGCGGCGACCTGTTCGGCGCCGTGCCGCAAAGCCGGTCGGTGCTCGAGTTCGACGGCTGGCGCTCGCGCCTGCAAGTGCAGTACGACTGGCTCGACTGCCCGCTGATCGCGCGCTATGCCAGGGCTTACGGCACGCGCATCCATACGTTGCTGCAGGGCCGGGCGTCGATGGCGGACATGGGCGAACAGGTCTTGCCCGGGTTGTACAAGGCCGAGCTGGATTACCTGCGCCGGCACGAATGGGCCGTGACGGCCGAGGATATCCTGTGGCGGCGCACCAAGCTGGGCTTGCACCTGCCGGCCGGTGCGGCGGCCCAGCTGGATGCCTGGCTGACGACACACCCGGCAGCGGCGCTGGCGAAAGCGCAGGCAGAATGAAGAACGGCGGCCCGCGGGCCGCCGTTCTCATACAGGGATGGCGAAGGTCACTTCACGCCATGCATCAGCTTCTGGATCAGCGGTGCCAGCAGGAACAGCAGCACGCCGCCGATCACCAGCGACCAGAAACCGAAGTTGTAGCCGGACAGCGCCGATTCCACCGACATGCCCGACTCGCCGGAGACGTGCGAGGCGAAGATGCCGGACAGGTTGTTGCCGATGCCGGTCGACAGGAACCAGCCGCCCATGCCCAGGCCGACCAGGCGGGTCGGCGCCAGCTTCGTCACCATCGACAGGCCGATCGGCGACAGGCACAGTTCACCGATGGACTGGATCACGTAGACCATGAACAGCGTCCAGAACGGGATCTTGCCGTCGACCACCAGGGTCTTCAGCGCGAACACCAGCAGCAGGAAAGCCAGGCCGTTGAAGATCAGGCCCAGGCCGAACTTGCGCGGGATCGACGGTTCCACGTTGCGGCGGGCGGTATAGATCCAGATCGCCGCGATGACCGGTGCGCAGGTGATGATGGCGATCGAGTTCACGCTCTGGAACCAGGCGGTCGGGAAGATCCATTCGCCGAAGGAGCGGTTGACGATGTTCTCGGCCAGGAAGGTAAACGAGCTGCCGGCCTGTTCGAAGAACATCCAGAACAGGATGTTGAAGGCGAAGATGATCATCATCGCCCACACCTTGTCGCGCGCCACGGGGCCGTTGCGGTAGCCTTCCACCAGCAGCATCACCGCCAGCAGGATGAACAGCACGGTCAGCACGCCCTGCAGCTGCTGCGCGCCCACGGCCAGCAGCGCGAACACTACGGGAATCGTGGCCAGGCAGCCGGCAATCACGTACAGCACGCGGGCCGGGCTGGCCGCCTGCGCTTCCGGCATGCCGATGCCCTGCAGGCCCTTGCGGCCGATGAAGAACCACACCAGCGAAATCAGCATGCCGATGCCGGAAGCGATGAACACCACCTTGTAGTCGGGGATGTCGCCGGTATTGAAGACATACTGGGCCAGGTACTGGGTCAGGATCGGGGCGACGAACGCGCCCGCGTTGATGCCCATGTAGAAGATCGTGAAGCCGCTGTCGCGCCGCGAATCGGCAGCCGCATACAGCTTGCCGACCATCGTCGAGATGTTCGGCTTGAACAGGCCATTACCGGTGATGATGGTGGCCAGGCCCACCTTGAAGATGGTGGGATCGGGCAGGGCGATCATGAACAGGCCGGCCGCCATGAAGGCAGCACCGACGAGGATGGAACGCTGGTAGCCGAGCACGCGGTCGGCTACATAGCCGCCGAACAGCGCCGCCGCATAGA
This sequence comes from Pseudoduganella albidiflava, assembly GCF_004322755.1. Lineage (NCBI taxonomy): Bacteria > Pseudomonadati > Pseudomonadota > Betaproteobacteria > Burkholderiales > Oxalobacteraceae > Pseudoduganella > Pseudoduganella albidiflava. The sequence continues at coordinate 3,423,652 of NZ_CP036401.1, read as the reverse complement.
CGAGCGCGAGATACGAACCATAGGTGAGGTTTGCGTCGGCCTCACCGGAAGCCGCGCCACCGTGGAATTGGGCGACGATATACAGCACCAGCGCCCAACGGATGCCGTAGAACGCGAAGCGTTCCCAGAACTCCGTCATGAACAACATCCACAGTGGAGCGGGATGCCCCAAAATCTGTTTGAATTCGGGGATGGCCGTGTCTACTGCCTTGCTTGAACCGCTCATGCGGCATCTCCTGAAAAAAAGTCGCCATTGTAATGGAGCGCCCGGAATTGTCGACGGCTTCCTGTGCTGCGACGCAGCAATATGGTTCGTTTGAAAAGATTGCAATCCTCTTGGCGCCGCGATGTCGTATATTGACGCTAATAGAGGGGCAATACGTATTAATTCAATAAAGGATGGTCGCACCATGGAACAAGGTTTTGTCGATACTCTGATTTCACCGGAAGGCAAGCTCGAAGTACTGTCGAAAGCGGAAGTGGTCAAGCTGCTCGACACCGGCAAGGGCGGGCTGTACAAGACTTTCCGCCAATGCGCGCTTGCCGTGCTCAATTGCGGCAGCACCATCGACGACGGCAAGGAACTGCTGGATCGCTACCAGTCCTTCGATATCAACATCCTGCAGCGCGAGCGCGGCATCAAGCTGGAGATAAAGGGCGCGCCGGCCATCGCATTCGTGGACGGCAAGATGATCAAGGGTATTCACGAACACCTGTTCGCGGTGCTGCGCGATATCGTCTTCGTCAGTAACGAAGTTACCGATAACCCGAAATTCGACCTGTCGCGCACGGAAGGCATTACCGATGCCGTATTCCATATCCTGCGCAATGCGAACGTGCTGCGGCCGCAGACCAACCCGAACCTGGTGGTGTGCTGGGGCGGCCACTCGATCAACCGCGCCGAATATAACTATTCAAAGGAAGTCGGTTATCAACTAGGCCTGCGCGCACTGGATATCTGCACCGGCTGCGGCCCCGGTGCGATGAAGGGCCCGATGAAGGGCGCCACCATCGGCCATGCCAAGCAGCGCTTCGTCAATGGCCGTTACCTGGGCATCACCGAGCCGGGCATCATCGCCGCCGAATCGCCGAACCCGATCGTCAACGACCTGGTGATCATGCCGGACATCGAGAAGCGTCTCGAAGCCTTCGTGCGCACCGGCCACGGCATCATCGTGTTCCCGGGCGGCGCGGGAACGGCGGAGGAGATCCTGTACATCCTGGGCATCCTGCTCCATCCGGACAACGCCGAGATCCCGTTCCCGCTGATCTTCACGGGGCCTGAATCGTCGCGCGAGTACTTCGCGCAGATCAACGAGTTCATCGGCATCACGCTGGGCGAGCAGGCGCAGAAGCGCTACAAGATCATCGTCGACGATCCGGAATCGGTGGCCCGCGAAATGCAGGAAGGAATCAAGCAGGTGCGCGAGTACCGCAAGGCGCGCAGCGATGCCTACTACTTCAACTGGGCGCTGCACATCGACGAGGAATTCCAGCGTCCGTTCGCGCCCAGCCATGAAAACATGCGCAACCTGAAGCTGCACAGGAACCAGCCGGTGCACGTGCTGGCGGCGCACCTGCGGCGCGCGTTCTCCGGCGTGGTGGCCGGCAACGTGAAAGCCGACGGCATCCGCGCCATCGAGGCACACGGCAACTTCGAGATCCACGGCGACCCGTCCATCATGGAACCGATGGACCGGCTGCTGGCATCGTTCGTGGCGCAAAGCCGGATGAAGTTGCCGGGCAAGGCTTATGTGCCGTGCTACCGGGTGGTGATGTAGTCATTCGCCCTCTGAAGCCGGTATCCGGACCGGCGTCATTCAGGCATACCCCAGGCGCAAGTTCCGGGGTCAGACCCGCCGGGTCTGACCCCAGCCCTTCGCTGTTGGGGTGAATGCACGCGATGCCAACTGTTCCAGCAAACGCGGACGTGACGGCACTGGTACTTGACACCACTTTCTCAGGTATTTCCCCTTACAACGCGCGGTACCGGAAATCGCGCAGCGTCACCGCGCCATCGCCAACGCAATAGATGCCGATCTTCAGGCTGAGGAAGCCGCCGAACACGTTGTGGTGGATGCCGGATACCTCCATGCGCAGCCCGTGCAGCAGCCAGGTCTTACCCCCATCGTACGAGTAATGGAAAGTGACCACGTTCTCCACGTTGGTCAGCCGCACCCGTACGCTCCGCGTGACGCGCTTGACCCGCATCCACGGCTGTTCCTCGGCGTATTCCCAGGTCTTGATGGCATCCGGCGCGAAGCCGACGCCGACGAACGCCTTGTGGTTGTAGAACAGCAGCAGGCCTGCTTCGGCCTGGCCGTCCAGTTCCAGTGTGACGTCGGCCTGGTATGAACGGTCGCCCACGCCGCACGTCAGTGGCGAGCTGTCGGCCGGCGACGTGCCCTTGCCCTGGATGCGCAGGCCGGGGTTCAGGTAGCGCGCGCGGTCCATGTCGTCCGGCTTCGGGTCGTGGAAGCTCCACTGGATGCCGAAGCGGTCGCGCGTGAAGTCGTCGGATAGCGGCTGGCCGTTGCGGCCCGCCTTGACGTGCAGCCCGTCCTTGCCGCGTGGTTTCGGCAGCGGCTGCGACAGGTCGCCGCCCCGGGCGCGGAACCAGCCGTCGTCCGTCCATTCGACTGGTTCCAGCAAGGTCTGGCGGCCCAGCGTGCGGTAACCGTTTTCGTAGCCATGGTAGACCATCCACCAGTCGCCGGCCGGACCTTCGACCAGCGTGGCGTGGCCGCGCGACCACCATGGCTCGCTCGTGCTGGTGGTACGCACCAGCGGGTTGCGCGGGCAGTGTTCCCAGGGACCGTGCACCGACTTCGACCGCGCGGCAATCACCATGTGGCCGGTGACCGGGCCGGCGGTGCCGCCGACCGCCGTCACCAGATAGAACCAGTCGCCACGCCGCAGCAGCTTGGGTCCCTCCGGCGCGAAGTTCTCGACCACCCAGTCTTCCGGATAGCGCCACGGTTTATAGGCTTCTTCCAGCTTGCCGTCAGTGGCCAGGCCATCGTCGGTGAGCCGGATCTTGCGGATGCCGTTGACGAACAGGTAGCGCCTGCCATCCTCGCCGAGGATGTGGCCCGGGTCGATGCAGCCGGCGATCTTCAGGTCGACCGGGTCGCTCCACGGACCCTCGATGCGGTCTGCCCAGATCGCGTAGATCGACCAGGTATTGCCATCCGGCGCGGCGGGAATGTAGATGAAATAGCGGCCGTCGTGCTTGCACAGATCCAGCGCCCAGATCGTGCCCAGCGGCTTTCGCAGCGCTGGCCCCACCGGCGCCCAGTTCACCAGGTCGGTGGAATGCCAGATCACGATGCCGGGGTACGAGAAGAACGACGAGAACGTCATGTAGTAATCGTCGCCGTCCTTCAGGATCGTGGGATCCGGATGGTCGCCGGAGACGATCGGGTTGACGTACCGGCCGTCGCCAAGGTCGGCCTTGCGCTGGCCTTCGATGCCGCGTGCCCAGGTGGCCGTGGCGGTCGCCGTGGCCGGGTCTGGCCGGGACGGTGTGGATGGCTGGCCGAGCACGTGCGCGGCGGGGAGGGCGGCGGTGCTGGCGAGGATGGTCTTGAAGGCGTTGCGGCGGGATTGGTTCGTCACGTGCTGTCTCCGGAGCGTGATTGTCGAGGCTACGGCAGGCTAGCTGAAAACGATTTCAGGAGCAATGCGAAAACAGGGAAGAGGACGAATGGTTTTTGAGGAGGGAAGCGCGCGGGAGAACCGGTGTCAGACACCAATGCCGCTTAGATAAGCCCACCCCAAGTGCAAATTCCGGGGTCAGACCCGGCGGGTCTGACCCAGGCATCTGGCTGTTGGGGTGAATGCATGCGCTTCCAACATATCGGGTAACGCTTAACTTAGCGGCATTAGTGTCAGACACCATTTTCTGGAGAATTCGCCCAGGAAATGGTATCTGACACCGTAGCTTTGATAGCCGCGCCGGAATGAAAAACGCGCGGTGAAAACCGCGCGTTCCGAGGAGCAGGAAGACTCAGTCTTCCTTGCGCAGGTGCGGGAACAGCAGCACGTCGCGGATGTTCGGCGAGTCGGTCAGCAGCATGATCAGGCGGTCGATGCCGATGCCGCAGCCGCCGGCCGGCGGCATGCCGTATTCCAGCGCGCGGATGTAGTCGGCGTCGTAGTACATCGCCTCGTCGTCGCCGGCTTCCTTGGCCGCCACCTGCGACAGGAAGCGTGCTGACTGGTCTTCCGCGTCGTTCAGCTCCGAGAAGCCGTTGGCGATCTCGCGGCCCACCATGAACAGCTCGAAGCGCTCGGTGATGCCCTTGCGGGTGTCGGAGGCGCGCGCCAGCGGCGACACTTCTTCCGGATAGTCGATGATGAACGTCGGCTCCCACAGTTGCGCTTCGGCGGTTTCCTCGAACAGCGCCAGTTGCAGCGCGCCCAGGCCGGAGTGCGCATGCGGCTTCACGCCGAACTTCTTCAGTTCGGCCTTGATGAACTCCGCGTCATCGAGCTGCTCGTTCGTGTAGTGCGGAGCGAACTTGTTGATCGCGCCGACGATCGTCAGCCGGTGGAACGGTTTCGACAGGTCCAGTTCGCGGCCGCCGTAGGTCAGCACCGCCGAGCCATGCGCATCGACGGCCGCCTGGCGGATCACGGCCTCGGTGAAGTTCATGATCCACTGGTAGTCCGTGTACGCGGCGTAGAACTCCAGCATCGTGAACTCGGGGTTGTGGCGGATCGACACGCCCTCGTTGCGGAAGTTGCGGTTGATCTCGAAGACGCGGTCGAAGCCGCCCACGACCAGGCGCTTCAGGTACAGCTCCGGCGCGATGCGCAGGTACATTTCCATGTCCAGCGCGTTGTGGTGCGTGACGAACGGCTTGGCCGCCGCGCCGCCCGGGATGGCGTGCAGCATCGGCGTTTCCACTTCCATGAACTCGTTGTCCTGCATGAAGCGGCGGATCGACGAGATGGCGGCGGTACGGGCCTTGAAGGTGCGGCGGGTTTCCTCGTTCATGATGAGGTCCACGTAGCGCTGGCGGTACTTGGTTTCCTGGTCGGCCAGGCCGTGGAACTTGTCGGGCAGCGGGCGCAGCGACTTGGTGATCAGGCGCAGCTCGGAAACCTTGACCGTCAGTTCGTCGGTCTTGGTCTTGAACAGCGTGCCCTTCACGCCCAGGATGTCGCCCAGGTCGTAGCTGCGGAACGCTTCCATCGCGGCTTCGCCCGTCGCATCCAGCGTCACGTAGATCTGGATGCGGCCGTCGCAGGCCTTGCCGGAAGAATCCTGCAGCGTGGCGAAAGCGGCTTTCTTGCCCGCTTCGCGCTTGAGCATCATGCGGCCGGCCAGCACCACGGGCACGGGTTCGGCTTCCAGCTCTTCGCGCGACTTGCCGGCATATTGCGCCTGCAGGTCGGCGGCCTTGTGCTCGGGGCGGAAGTCGTTCGGGAAGGCGATGCCCTGTTCGCGGATGGCGGCCAGCTTGGCACGGCGCTCGGCGATGATCTTGTTATCGTCCTGGCCCGGCACCTGGTCCTGGGGTTCCGCTTGGTTTTCGGTCGTCATGGTTACTGTGCTTGTTGAATGTTGTTGGTGGTCTCGAACAGGGCGTCGATGTCCAGCTCCGTGAAGTCGCGCGCAATGCGGATCACGTTGTCGAACTCGGCGAACGCCTCGGCCGGCAGCGTGGTGGTCAGCACCACGGCGCGCATGCCGGCGCGGCGCGCGGCTTCCACGCCCAGCGGGGCATCCTCGAACACGATGCAGTGCTCCGGCGCCACGCCGCAGCGTTCGGCCGCCAGCAGGAACACGTCGGGATTCGGCTTGCCGCGTGCGACATCGGCGGCGCCGACCACGGCGTCGAAGTGGCGGCGCAGGTCCAGGCCATCGAGCGTGAACACGATGTTGGCGGGCGGCGCGGCCGTGGCCACGGCCAGGCGCACGTCCTGCTCCTGCGCGGTTTCGATGAACTGGTCGAAGCCGGCCACCGTTTCCAGGTGCGGCGCGTACAGCTCGCGGTACAGCTCTTCCTTCTCGGCGTCGAGCAGCACGGTGTCTTCGGTGGTCAGCCCGGCGCCCAGGTAGGTACGCATGATTTCATGGCCCTGGCGTCCGGCCGTCGCGCGGAAGAAGTCGTCCGCGTCGATCGCATGGCCGCGCCGCTCGAAGAAGGCCACCCACGATTTCGTGTGGAAGGCCATGTTGTCGACGATCGTGCCATCCATGTCGAAGATGAACGCGCGGGGCGCTTGGCGACTCATGCGTCACACCCCTTGCTTCAGCGAGGCGGCGATGAAGTCGTCCAGGTCGCCGTCCAGCACGTTCTTCGTGTTGCCCGTCTCGAAGCCGGTGCGCAGGTCCTTGATGCGGGACTGGTCGAGCACGTAGGAGCGGATCTGGTGGCCCCAGCCCACGTCGGTCTTGGAGTCTTCCAGCTTCTGCTGCTCGCTCATGCGCTTGCGCAGTTCCTGCTCGAACAGCTTGGCCTTCAGCATTTCCATCGCTTCGGCCTTGTTGCGGTGCTGCGAGCGGTCGTTCTGGCACTGCACGACGATGCCGGACGGCGCGTGCGTCAGGCGCACCGCGGAGTCGGTCTTGTTGATGTGCTGGCCGCCGGCGCCGGATGCGCGGTACGTGTCGATGCGCAGGTCGGCCGGATTGATCTCGATCTCGATCGAGTCATCCACTTCCGGATACACGAACAGCGAGGTGAACGACGTGTGGCGGCCGTTGGCGCTGTCGAACGGCGACTTGCGCACCAGGCGGTGCACGCCGGTCTCGGTGCGCAGGTGGCCATAGGCGTAGTCGCCTTCGACCTTCAGCGTGGCGGTCTTGATGCCGGCGACTTCACCGTCGGACTGTTCCATCACCTCGACCTTGAAGCCCTTGCGTTCGCAATAGCGCAGGTACTGGCGCAGCAGCATCGAGGCCCAGTCCTGCGCTTCGGTACCGCCGGCGCCGGCCTGGATGTCGATGAAGCAGTTGTTCGGGTCCATCGGGTTGTTGAACATGCGGCGGAATTCCAGGCCTTCGATGACCTTGGCGATTTCCGCGGTATCGGCGATCACCGCTTCGAGCGTGTCGTCATCGCCTTCTTCCTTGCCCATCGCGAACAGCTCGGCCATGTCGGCCAGGTCGCTTTTCGCCTTCGTCAGCGTGTCGACGATGGCTTCCAGGCCTTTCTTTTCGCGGCCCATGTCCTGGGCTTTCTTCGGGTCGTTCCAGACCGCCGGATCTTCCAGTTCGGCGTTCAGTTGTTCCAGTTTCTCCGACTTCACATCGAAGTCAAAGATACCTCCGAAGTTCGTTCTCGCGGGCCGTCAGGTCTGCGAGCTGGGCGGCGAGGGAATTGATGCGTTCTGCTTCCATGGTTTTTCTGTCTCTTTAGAGGGCGATCAAACCTTGGATTATACCTCACGCAAGGTATGGCGGCGCCGCCCGCGGGCCCGCACGGGGCTCGCCGGACGGCACCGCACGGAACTCAGCGCCAGAGCGTGAGCAGCCGCACCACGCCCCATACGGCAATCGCGTACACCGCGATCGCCAGCAGGCAGCCGATGTCGGTCGGCATGTCGAACCACCCGCCAGTGGTCAGCCCGAACGGTTTCAGCAGCGCGGCGCTGAAGATCAGCGCCAGCATGCCGGGCATCAGGATGGCGTCGACCAGCGGTCCGGACAGGTCGGAGCGGTCGAGCCAGTACACGGCGAGGGCATAGCACGGAACCCCCGCGGCGGCGATGCGCGGCCACCAGGTCTTGTCTGACATATAACCTCCATGAATTGATCGGCAAGCCGACGGGAGGCCGATTATGGTGGCATTGCCGGGTGAGACTGCTGAGCTGGCGCATACTTCATTTCTTCGTTGCAACAACGCCACGGCACTGCCCACCACCAGGCCATCTGGCGAAATTGGTCGTCAGTGCTGCCGGCGGCGCAGCGCGATGCCCAGGATGCCCACGCCGGCCAGGAGCATGGCGTAGGTCGCCGGTTCTGGTACCGCCGAGATCGTCAGTAGGGACGCGTTGTTGCCCTGGTAATCGGTCAGCGTGTACGTGCCGGGCTCGAACGACGCGGTAAAGCCGTTGCCGGTGTAGAGTTGCGGGCCATCCGTGATCAGCAGGTATTCTCCGTTCACGCTGTCCTCCAGGCTGAGGCCACCGCCGAAACCGAGATAGAAGAACGTGACGTGCGCATAGCCGGAAACCGCACCGCTGTACAGGCCGGCGACGTCACGGTAAGTGATGCCAAGTTCTTCGATATTCACGTCGGGTTCCACGTCGCTGTCGAGTTGCCAGCTCGCGGCATAGTTACCCGTGATGTTGAACTGGTACAGCTCGGCGTTTGCCGCCCCGCTGAACAGGAAAGCCGTTGCGACCGCGGTGGTGCCCAGAAGATGCTTCAGTGTCATGATGGCCTATGGGGTGGTAGTGCTGGTGGTGGATTGTCGACATGCAGCCTTGGGTGGTTCGGCGTCCAGAGTAACATGATGTAAAGGTTTTGCTGATCGGTTTTGTAACTGTTCGTCGTCGTACCGGTCGCGCCGTCGATGCCCCGGCCAGGCGTGCGTCCGGCAACCAGCCCGGCATCGACACCCCTTGTCCGGGCGCCCATCCCTTGCGTATGATGGCTGTTTTCCTACCTGTTTCAGCAATGAAAAACCTGGTCCTGATTTCCCTGCCGCTCCTGCTGGCCGGCTGCACGGTGCTGCCTTCCGGCGTGCCCGTGGGCAGCCGCGCCACCGTGGCCATCCTCGAGACGACGGACTTGCACGGCAATGTCGCCAGCTACGATTACTACAAGCTGGCGCCCGACCCGTCGATCGGGCTGGAGCGCACCGCCACGCTGATCGCCCGGGCGCGCGCGCAATTTCCGGACAACGTGCTGCTCGATAACGGCGACACGATCCAGGGCACCGCGCTGTCGGATTACCAGGCCGTCGTGCAGCCGCTCGACTGCGCCGCCACGCTGGCCATCTATAAAGCGTTCAACGCGCTGGGCTAACGACGGCAGCGGCATCGGCAACCATGATTTCAACTATGGCCTGGCTTACCTGAACCAGGTTTCCGGCAGCCAGTTCGATGTCGAGGGTGTCACGCCCGGCAAGCGCTGCGCCGGCCCGGCGTTCCCGCAGGTGCTGGCCAACGTGGTCAGCGTGAAGTCGGGCCAGCCGCTGTTCAAGCCCTATGCGATCATCGACAAGCGCATCACCGCCACTGCGCCGGACGGGCGGCGGGTGCCCGTCACGCTGCGGGTCGGCATCATCGGCTTCACGCCGCCCACCATCCTCACCTGGGACAAGCGCTGGCTGGAAGGCAAGGTGGTCACCGAGGGCGTGCGCGAAACGGCGCAGCGCTACATTCCGGCAATGCGCAAGGAAGGGGCGGACATCGTGGTGGCGATCTCGCATGGCGGCCTGGATGCCGCGCCGTATTCGCCGACCATGGAAAACGGCAGCTGGCACCTGGCCCGCGTGCCGGGCATCGATGCCATGCTGATCGGCCACTCGCACCAGGTATTCCCGAACGCGGCCAGTACCGTGCCGCAGTTCGACCTGCCCGGCGTGGACAAGGCCAGGGGCCTGGTGCATGGCGTGCCCACCGTGATGGCGGGGCTGTGGGGCAAGCACCTGGGCGTGATCGGGCTGTCGCTGGCGTGGGACGGCAAGGCATGGGTGGTCGACCGGGAACGCACCACGGTCGAGGCGCGGCCGATCGGCACGGGCCGCGACGCGGTCGCCGGCGATCCGGCCATCGCGCCGCTGGTCGAGGCCGAGCACCAGGCCACCATCGCCTATGTGAAGACGCCGGTCGGCAAGACCGACTTCCGCATGTCGACGTATTTCGCCGACGTGGGCGACGTCAGCGCGATCCAGGTCGTCAACCAGGCGCAGGCCGCCTATCTGCGCGACTATGTGAAGGCCAACCTGCCGCAGCTGGCGCAGCTGCCGGTGCTGTCGGTGTCGTCGCCGTTCAAGAGCGGCTCGGCCGGCGTGACCGACTACACGGACGTGCCGGCCGGCGGCATCGCGCTGAACAACGCGGCCGACCTGTACCTGTATCCCAACGCGCTGTACGGCGTGCAGGTGAGCGGCACCGGCTTGCAGGCATGGCTGGAAAAGGCGGCGGGGCGCTTCAACACGATCGACCCGCGCCGGACGGCCCCGCAGGAACTGGTCGATACCGGCTTCCCCGGCTATAACTTCGACATGCCGGCCAGCGACGAGCTGCGCTACGAGATCGACATCACGCAGCCGCCCGGCAAGCGCATCCGGAACCTGCGCTTCCGCGGTGCGCCGGTGGCGCCGGGCCAGCAGTTCCTGGTGGCGACCAACAATTACCGCGCCAGCGGCGGCGGCGCGTTCCCGGGGCTGGACGGCAGCAGCACAGTGGTGGCCGCGCCGGACAACAACCGCGATGTGCTGATCGAGTACATCCGCAAGCAGGGGCAGCTGACCCGCGCCACACACGGCAGCAGCCGCAGCTGGCGTTTCGCGCCGGTGGCGACGCGCGGCCCGGTGGTCTTCCATTCGGCGCCCGGCAAGGAAGCGCTGGCCCGCGAAGCCGGCCTGACGAACGTGCGCGAACTGCGCGCCGACGATGGCGGCGGCAAGGGCTACGCGCTGTACGCGATCGACCTGGCCCGATGAGGGTGCGAAGCATGATGGCGGCGGCGCTGCTGCTGGTGGTTGCCCTGCCAGCCGGCGCGGCCGACCTGGCCGCTGCCCGGGCCGCGCTGCTTGGGCCGCCCGCCGGCTGGCCGCAGGCGCTGGCCGATTTTACCGATGCCGCGCGCGCCGGCGATCCCCGCGCGGCGTGGTCGGCCGGGCTGATGGTCCGCAACGGCAAGGGCACCGCGCCGGACAGCATCGCCGCCGCTGCCTGGTTGGAACAGGCCGCGCGGGGCGGCGTGCCCGAAGCGATGTTCGTGCTGGCCAATATGCGCATCGCGGGCGAGGGCGGCGCCGCCGATGCCGCGGCCGGCCGTGCGTGGCTGGAGCGCGCCGCCGCGCTGGGCCATGCCGCGGCGTTGCAGCAACTGGCGCAGATGGCGCGCGACCAGGGAGCCGGCGAGCGCGCCAATGCGCTGCTGAAGGAAGCGGCGCATGCGCTGAAGCATGAGCGGTAAGTTCTCGGCTGGCCGGCGCGTGCTTGCCTGGCCAGTCCAGCGGACGCGGATTTCGGGAGAATCAAAAATTCCATAAGGAAATTATTTCAATTATAATTTCCAACTCGACAATACGCGTGTTGGACATCATGTTTCACTTCCTCGGCATACTGCTTGCCGCATTGACCCTGGCCCATGGCACTTCGGCCATCGGCGCCCCCGGCAAGCCCGCCCAGCAACAGGACCGCTCGTTCAGCCGGTTCACCCCCGTGCCGGCGTGGGTTCTGCCGATGCCACCGGTTTCCGAAAAGGTGCGCAAGGATGCGGCGGTCATCAGGCTGGCCGATACCCAGGTCAGGCTGGATCGCGAAGTGTCGACCCACATCACCAGCGCGATCCAGGTCAACGACCAGCAGGCGCTGCCGGCCATCGGGCAGTTCGGGATCGATTACCTGCCCAGCTACCAGCGCCTGCAGCTGCACCAGGTGGCCATCCTGCGCGATGGCAGGCAGCTCGACCAGGCCGGCAAGGTCGACCTGCGCTTGCTGGACAGCGAGAACTTGCGGGGCCAGGGCATGTACGGCGGCGTGCGCACGCTGCAGATGCTGCTGCCCGACGTCAGGGTTGGCGATACCTTGCTGCTTCGCTATACGGTCACGGGGCACAATCCCGTGTTCGGGGCGCGCTGGTTCGATAGCTTTGCCTGGGATGCGACCGTTCCCGCGGAACATCGCCGCCTGGTGATCACCCATCCGCGCAAGCGTGCCTTGTCCTGGCGCCAGAGCGGCGATTTCCGCACCGCTGCGGTGCCGGTCCGTATCGAACACGCCGGCGACGATGAAAGGCTGGTGTTCGAGCAACGCGCTATCGACGAACTGGAGTGGGAGCCCGGCATGCCGCCGGAGTACCAGCCGGGCAGGTCACTGCAATTCAGCGAATTCCAGGACTGGCGTGCGGTGTCCGAATGGGCGGCCGCGCTGTTCCCGGTGCCTGCGGCATCGCCCGGCTTGTCGGCGCTGGCGCGCGAGCTGTCGGCGGACCCATCGAAAGCCGTGCGTGCCGCCGCCGCGCTGCGCTGGGTACAGAACGAAGTACGCTACTTCAGCGTGGCGATCGGCGAGAACAGCCATCGCCCGCGCGCGCCGGACGCAGTCCTCAAGAGCCGCTTCGGCGACTGCAAGGACAAGGCCTATCTGCTGGTCAGCCTGCTGCGCCTGCAGGGCATCGACGCCATGCCGGTGCTGGTTTCCGCCGGCAGTCCGCTGGCACCGGCCCGGCTGCTGCCTTCGCCGGGCGCCTTCGATCACGTGATCGTTCGGCTCACGCTCGATGGCAAGGAGCATTACGTGGATCCGACGGCCACCGGGCAGGTCGAGGCGCTGGAAGCATTGCCGGTGCCGCTGCCGGATGCACATGGCTTGCTGGCCGCACCCGCGGCAGCGGCCCTGGTCACGCTGCCGCCGCGCCGCGATACCGTGGACTTCCTGGTCGACGAAGCGTTCGTGGTCGAACGGTTCGACGGCCCGGCAACCCTGCGCGCCCGGCGCGAGTACCGTGGCGATGCCGCCGCGGCGATGCGCCGCCACCTTGCGGCGATGAATGCGGCGTCGCTGCGCAGGCACGTGCTGGAGCTCTACGAAAAGCGCTATCCCGGGGTGGCCCTGCTGTCGGTTCCCACCTTGAAGGAATATGGCGACCGGTACGAACTGAACGCCGAACTGACGCTGCCGAAGCCGGTCACGCTGGTGGACGGGCACTATGAGCTCGCGATCGAGAACAAGCTCATTGCCGGCACGCTGGACATTCCGGACAAGCTCGTCCGCAACTATCCGTTCGTGCCGTCGGGGCCGTCGCATGGCCGGCATACGCTGAGCGTGACGTGGCCCGCGGCGGCACGGCTCAACGACATTCCCGGGGCGTTCGCCATCGATGGCCCGTCTTTCCGCTACCGGCATGACTATCTGTTGCGTGGCAATGTGCTGCGCTACGAAGCGGATTATCGGGTGACAGGCGCCCAGGTTCCGCCTGGCGGCATGCAGGCCCTGCACGAGCAGGCAACCCGGCTCGCCGAAGCGCAGATCACCTCCTTCTCCATCGGCAAGGCCTCGCTGGTGCCGGAGCCGCTGCAGGGCCTGGCCTACCGCGCCGCGCTGTCGGCCACGGCCGCCTCGAAAGCGCCGACGAAGCGTCCGTCGCGGAACGACGCGCTGGACGATGCCACCCTCTGTGCGGCCGCGGTCTCGCAGGCGCTGGCAGGCGAATATTCCTTCGACGGACAGGCGGAGGTGGCTGCGGCCGTGCGCGCCGAACTGGCACGCCGCGGCAACAGCGAGGAGGCGCGGCGCTGCCGCGCGATACTGTCGTTCATGGATGGCGCGGGGGCGCAAATTGCTGCGGCCGGTATCGCCGACATGCTGCGTGAGCCCGATGAACCCTTGCACCTGTATCTGGCATGGGGGCTGCTGTTCGCCGGGGACAAGGCCGCCGCGGTGACGGCCGCGTCAAGGTTCGCCGACGCCCTCGAATCCGCGGGCACCGCCACCATATCCAGCCGGTTGCGCCATGCGGCGCTGCTGCGGCGGGCCGGGCTGGCGCTGCCGGAAGCGCTGCGCAACAACCTGGCGTCCCCGGTCAACACGGGGTGGCCGGCGCCGATTGGCCGGCTGCTGGCGGGGGAAACGGACGCCGCGCAGTTGCTGGCCGCCGCCGAAACGCTGACGGGGCCGCTGCGGGAAATGGCGGTGGCGGAAGCGTGGTACTACATCGGCGCCGTACGGCTTGCCGCCGCCGACAAGGCGGCTGCGCGCCGCGCATTTCGCCAGGTGCTGGCTACCGGCCCGCGCAGCAGCTTCGAATACCAGCTCGCCGCCAATGAGCTGTCCGCCATGGCGAGTACCGATGCCGATTTCCTGGCAGGGCAAACCCACCAGGCGAACGAACGCTATCGCGACGCGCTGCGGCATTACCAGCTGTGCGCGGCACGTGCCGATGCCGAGTGCCGGAATGCGCTGGGCTTGTTGTACTACCAGGGACGGGGGACGGCGCGCGACCACGCCAGGGCCTTCGAGCTGTTCCGGCTGGCCGCCCTGCAGGGCAATTCGGACGCGCAAAACTCGCTGGGCCTGATGTATGACGAGGGCGAGGGCGTCGCCAGGGACCCGGCCGAAGGCCTGCGCTGGCTGCAGGCAGCGGCGGACAATCTGGATGCGCACGGCCTGCGGAATATGGGCGATCGCTATGTGCGCGGCATTACCGTGGAACCTGCTGTCGCGCGCGGCGTGGACTACCTGCGTCAGGCAGCCGCGCTGGGCAACATCGCGGCGCAGGATCAGCTGGGCGAGGTACTTCTCGGCATGGCACCGGAGGAGGCGGCCATCTGGAACCGCCTGGGTGCCGTGCGGGGTGAATCCGCGGCACAGGTACGCCTGATCGACCAGCTACGGTACGGCAAGGGCATGCCGGCCGATGCGAAGCGCGCGTTCGCGCTGGCGACACCGCTGGCGGAACAGGGCGACGCCGGCGCGCAAGTCCAGCTGGGCATGATGTACGAGAGCGGCAACGGTGTCGCGGAAGACCGGGATGCCGCCTTGCGCTGGTTCCGGAAGGCGGCGGCAAGCGGCTTCCCCGTCGCCAAATTGCGTATCGGCTTGTTGCTCATGTACGGCGACCGTACGCCGGAAGAGCTCCGCGAGGCGCGCCGGCTGCTGGAAGAAGCGTTTGCGGCGGATGTGCACTTCGCCGGCTACCTGCTCGGCAACATGTACCGCGATGGCCGGGGCGGTGAGGCCGATTTCTCCCGCGCCGCGTCGTACTATGAGCGCGCCGCCGCAGCCGGGGTCGGCAAGGCGGCTGAAGTGCTGGGGATGTTGTATGAGTTCAAGCTCCACGATCCGGCCCGCGCCGCGGAGTGGTATCGCAAGGCCGCGGACCAGGGCTACCCCAGCGCCATCAACAACCTTGGCGACCTGTACGAGCGTGGCGCCGGCGTGGCGCAGGATCTCGACCAGGCGGTCGCCCTGTATCGCCGGGCGGCGGGCATGGAACACGATTACGGATTCTTCAGCCTCTCCAGCCTGTACGCGGCGGGCAAGGGCGTCCCGCGCGACCCGGTGCTGGCCTTCACCTATCACGCGCTCGCCGTCCGCTTCGGCTTGGACAGCGACAGGGAGGCCGAGCTCGAACGGCAGCTGACGCCCGCGCAGGCGGCGGCGGCACGGGACGTGGCCGCGAAGTGGAACAAGTCGCTGCCGTTGCCGGGCATGTAAATCGCCTAGCAGCGCAGGCGCGGCAAACCGTTGAACCGCGAATCGTTGAACCGCGAACCGTTGAACCGCGAATCGTTGAATCGTTCCACCGCTTCATCGCGATTCGTGCACGGTTCGCCGCATGCCGGTCGACTGTCGGGCGCCTGCCGTTTACCCTGGGTCTTTCGCATCCGGACTTCCCCGTGGTTCACTTTACCTTCCCGCTCTTCACCGCGGCGCCGCACGACGGCGACCGCCATCCCGCATGATGCGCCGCGATCCCATGCCTGCCCGGCTGCCCGGCCTGGACACGCTGCGCGCGCTGGCCATCGCGCTGGTGCTGATGTCCCACTATCACGGCTTCGTCAGCCATGCGCCGACCTTCGGCTTCGTGGGCAGGATCGGCTGGGCCGGGGTCGACCTGTTCTTCGTGTTGAGCGGCTACCTGATCGGCAACCAGCTGCTGGCGCCCGCCAGTCGCGGCGAACCCATGTCGCTGAAGCGCTTTTTCGCACGCCGCCTGCTGCGCACGCTGCCGAACTACTACGCCGTGCTGGCGGTCTACCTGCTGCTGCCGGACAGTCCGAACGCCGGCACCGGCATGGCACCGCTGTGGCAGTTCCTGACCTTTACCCAGAACTTCGGGCTGGCGTACGGCGAAACCTTCACCCATTCATGGTCGCTGTGCATCGAGGAGCAGTTCTACCTGGTGCTGCCGCTGGCGGTGCTGGCGCTGGCCGGCACCCGGCGCTCGCCGTGGCTGCTTTGGGGTGCGCTGTGCGCCGCCATGGCGGCCGGCATGGCAGCCCGCGGCATGGCCTTCCTGGACGGCCAGGACGCCTTTGCCGCGCCCGTCTACTACTCGAGCTTTTGCCGGTTCGACGAACTGCTGCCGGGTGTCGCCATTGCCATGCTGAAGAATTTCCATCCGGCGGCGTTCGCGCGGCTGGTGCGGCACGGGAATGCCCTGCTGGCCGCCGGACTGGCGGGGGCTGGCGCGGTGCTGTACGGGGTGCTGAACGAGGCGCCGAGCGCCTTCGCCGCGTCGACCTTCGGGTTTTCGCTGGTGGCCGCCAGCTTCGCGCTGCTGGCCTGCGCGGCACTGGGGCCCGGATCGCTGCTGAACCGTGTCCGCATTCCCGGCACGGCCAGCCTGGCGCTGTGGTCG
Source organism: Pseudoduganella albidiflava (assembly GCF_004322755.1). NCBI lineage: Bacteria > Pseudomonadati > Pseudomonadota > Betaproteobacteria > Burkholderiales > Oxalobacteraceae > Pseudoduganella > Pseudoduganella albidiflava. The sequence goes on along the minus strand of NZ_CP036401.1, from coordinate 3,407,151 downwards.
TATGCGGTGTACCTCGTGCACAAGCCCGTGTTCATGGCGCTGCGCCCTGAACTGCTGGCCCGGGGCATCGATCCGGGCGCGCCGTCGACCATCGCCGTGGTCATGGCCGCGGGCATCCTGGGCGGCTGGCTGCTGTACCGCGCCGTCGAGCTGCCGTTCATGCGCCTGCGGAACCGCTGGTATCCGGCGGCGGGGGAAGCGGCGCGCCGGCCCGCGGCACAGGCCCCCGGCGGCACGCTCGGCGGCATGGCCTGACGGCGCGTGGCCCGTCACTCGGGCACGTGCACCCGCGCCTTCACGTGCTTCAGGTTCGCCACGATGGTGAAGGTCATGATGACCAGCAGCGACCAGGCGCTCCACTTGCCGACGTGGACCGCGGACCAGGCACCGAGCTGGTTCGGGTAGCGCCACACGCCCAGCAGCGTGCCCAGGTTCTCGGCCAGCCAGATGAAGAAGCCGGTCAGCACGAAGCCCAGCAGCAGCGGCATCCTGCGGTCGCGGTCCAGTGGCCGGAAGATCACGGTGGTGCGGGCGTACAGGCCGAGCGCGCAGGCTGCCAGGTACCAGCGGTAATCGCCGATGTAGTGGTGGGTATAGAAATTCAGGTAGATCAGGACCGCGATCGCGGCGGCCATCGGGTAGGGCGGATGGTGGCGGATGCGCAGGTCGAGCAGCCGCCAGGCCTGGATGATGTAGCTGCCGATGGCCGCATACATGAAGCCGGAGAACAGCGGCACGCCCAGCACCTTGCTGTAGGCGAAGTCCGGGTAGCTCCATGCGCCGATGCTGGTCTTGAACGCCTCGAGGGCGAAACCGACCGCGTGGAACAGGCCGATGGCCTTCACTTCATCCCAGCTCTCCAGGCGGGTGGCCAGCATCCATGCCTGGATCGCCAGGGCGACGGCGAGCAGCACGTCGTAGCGGGGAATGCCGGCCAGGCCGGCGCGCGGCACGCAGAACATCGCCAGGAAGAACAGGCCCGCGAACAGGCAGGCGCGGGCTTCCTTGACGCCGAAATACAGCAGTTCGACGAGCGGGCGATGGATCGGCCGCAGCTGGCGGGGGCGGGCGTCGGTCAGGTGGGCGTCGAGCGGGGCCAGCATGGAGTGGGGCGGCATCAAATGTGGGCGGCATCAAGCGGGTCCGGTACTGGGCGAGGCCGGCATCAATGCCCCCTGCCGCTCAATGGGGTTTCTTCTGCTGCTGGACAAGGATGAACGGGCTGACCACGCAGGCCCACAGCGAGGCATCCGTCTCCAGCCATTCCTGCGCCTGCCGGTCCGATACCTTGGCGATCTGGCCGGCGGCCATCCACTGGCCCACGCTGGCCTTGTCGTCGTGGGCGATGCGGACGGCGACCTCGACCAGGTCCATCTCATCCGCGATCCACACCACGTTGCCGGAGGCGAAGTGGCGCATCAGTTCGCTCCACGGCAGGCGGCCGGTTTCGCGGTTGACCTTCTGGCGGAGTTCGGTATCTTTCTGGGGATCGAGTTGCATCGTGCTTTTCTCTACGGGTCTTGGCTTACTGGAAGCGGGGTTCGACGACGGGCGCCGGGCTGCCCTGCCATGTTAACCGATAGGCCTGCCCTTTGCGAACGTTGCCCACCAATGCCGGGCGGAAGCAGGCCAGGTTTGTACCGCCGGCGCGCCGCACGCTGGGGTAGATGATGCCCGTGGAACCGGCTGCCAGCAGCCGTTCGGCCAGCAGTTGCGAGGTCTCGTAGCTGTCCGGCGCCAGGCAGGGGGCGAATTCCGCCAGCCCGCGGATATCGTGGAACGCCGCGGTGAAGTCGGCCACCATGGCCTGGTAGCTGACGCTGTCGTCGAAGCGGCCGATTTCCGCATACTCGACGGTCTTGTGGAAGATCACTTCGGCCAGCGCCGTCTCGGTCTCGAAGGCGCAATACCACGCGCCCCGGTCGCCATCGTTGAAACGGCTGCCTTCCGGGCGGGGATACGTGTACGCGGCATTGACGATGCGGAAATTGGGCACGTGCGACAGCAGTTCATCGATGCCGATGCCGGGCGCGCCGCCATGCTCGGCCAGCAGCCGCGCGTTGGTGGCGTTATCGAGCTCGAACAGGTCGGCCAGTTCGGCATCGCTGTCGGCCAGCGGCGCCAGGACCGAGTCCTCGATATCGGCGAAACGGGAAGGAATCAGCCGGCAGGTATCGAACTGGCGCAGCTGCCGCAAGGGCGGCACGGGCAGCACCGGCACGGCTGTCGGCGGGTTCGGCGGGGTGGACGGGATGGGCGGCGGCAATTACAGGCCTCCCCGGCGGGCATCGACCAGCTTGCGCACGGTCTGCATGGCCGGCATGCCGCCGGCCAGCATGTAGGCCAGCGGGCTGCTGCCCTTGAAGATGATGTTGCGGTTGGGGAGACTGACCCATTCATCGGCGAGCTTGTCGCCATAGATGATGTGCAGGGATTTGTAGATGCCGAGAAGATAGGAGATGCGGGTGATGCGGTCGACCTCGAGCAGGCGGTCGGGGCTGCGCTTCCATTCGTAGAAGGCGCTCTTCGAGGGGCCGCCCAGCAGTTCGCGGGCGTCGTCCTCGCGCAGCTTCCAGGCTTCGCACAGTTTGAAGAAACCCTTCAGGGCCGACTGGGACAGGCGCTCGCGGGCTTCGCGCGAGTTCAGGTCGACCGGTGGCGCCGGTTCGTAACGCGACTTGGGGTAGACGTAGGGGAAAGCGGCTGGCTGGGCAGGGGAAGATTGCATAATACCTCCTTATGTGGAGGATTTATACTCCATTTCCGGACTGGTTGCAAGCGCCGCACCGGTGCCCGGGCCGGCTGGCGCCACGCCGGGCTATCGAAGGCCCGCCTTCGGTACTACCATGCAGTTTTGACCAGAAAGGGTGCCATGAAACGTCCAGCCGCCACCATCCTGCTTGCCGCATTGGCCCTGTCCGGCTGTGCAAGCGGTCCCGCCGTCGACAATGCCGCGCTGGCGGCGCAAGTCACCGCCGCCGAGCGGGCCTTCGCCGATTCGATGGCGCGGCGCGATTTCGCCGCCTTCCAGCGCTTCCTGGCCGACGACGCCGTGTTCTACGGTCCGGCCGCGGCGCAGCGGGGCAAGGCCGAAGTGGCCGGGTTCTGGAAACAGTATTTCACGGGGCAGAAAGCGCCGTTCTCATGGGCCCCGGACCGCGTGGATGTGCTGGAGTCGGGCCTGCTCGCCTACTCGAGCGGCCCGGTGCACGACGCCGAAGGCCGGCTGATCGCGCGCTTCAATTCCGTGTGGCGCCAGGAGGCGCCCGGCCAGTGGAAGGTGGTGTTCGACAAGGGCGAGCCGGTCTGCAACCCGGCGGGGCCGGCCCGGCAGTAGGCGCGGCGGCAAGCTTGGCTTTTACGTCAAAGTCGCTTGATCAAGCCCACCCCAAGTGCAAAATCTGGGGTCAGGGAGGAATGCTGGCATGCATGCCAGCATCGTTCCGCAGGCGCGAAGCATGCCTCGCGAAACCCCTGCTTCACCCCGCCGGTCTGACCCTGGCCCTTTGCTGTTGGGGTGAATGTATGGGCCGAAGCCTGGCTCTTACGCCGGTTCGGCGTGCTCCACCATCAACTGCACGCGCGTGGTGCCGTTGTATTCGTTGGCATCGAGCCGGAACGCCACGCGGGCCCGTTCGCCCAGCGCATCCGTGCGGCCGAACCAGATCGCGTCATAGCGCGCGCCATTGCGTTCCAGTAATAGTTTCAGGTGCTTGTCCTTCAGGATGCGCTGGCTGACGACGCGGAATTCATCGCAGAACACGGGCGGCGCGAAACCCTGGCCCCACACGATGCCATCCATCAGTTCGATGAATTGCGTGGTGAAATAGGCATCTTCCAGCGGGCCGTCCGTTTCGATGACCCGCTCCAGCTGCTGTTCCGTCAGCCAGGCCTGGCCGACCGCCTCGAAGGCCTGCGAGAACGCCTCGAAGGCGTCGGCGCGGATCGACAGGCCAGCCGCCATCGCATGGCCGCCGAACTTGTCGATCAGGCTGGGTGCCCGCTTCGACACCAGGTCGAGCGCGTCGCGCAGGTGGAAGCCGGCGATCGAGCGGCCGGAACCCTTGATCCAGCCATCGCCGGCCGGCGCGAACGTGATGGTCGGCCGGTAGAACTTTTCCTTCAGGCGCGAGGCAACGATGCCGATCACGCCCTGGTGCCAGGCATCGTCGAACACGCAGATCGTCGAACTGCGCGACGGCTGGAAATCGTCCAGGTGCAGCAGCGCCGCATCCTGCATCTCGGCCTCGATCTCGCGGCGCTTCAGGTTGATCTCGTTGAGCTGCTGGGCCAGCGCCCAGGCGCGTCCTTCATCGTCCGTGACCAGGCATTCGATCCCCAGCGACATGTCTTCCAGGCGGCCCGCCGCGTTCAGCCGCGGCCCCAGCGCGAAGCCCAGGTCGAATGGCGTGGCGCAGCGCGCCTGGCGCCCGGCCACGCGGAACAGCGCGGCCACGCCGGCATGCATGCGGCCGGCGCGCATCCGCTTGAGGCCTTGCGCCACGAGGATGCGGTTGTTCGTGTCCAGCTTCACCACGTCCGCCACGGTACCCAGCGCCACCAGGTCGAGCAGCGAATCGAGCTTCGGCTGGGTTTGCGCATCGAACACCCCGCGGCGGCGCAGTTCCGCGCGCAGGGCAAGCAGCACGTAGAACACCACGCCCACGCCGGCCAGGTTCTTCGACGGGAAGCCGCAGGCCGGCTGGTTCGGGTTGACGATCACGCGCGCGTCGGGCAACCGGTCGCCCGGCAGGTGGTGGTCGGTGACGACCACTTCGATGCCGCGCCGCCTGGCTTCTTCCACGCCTTCGATGCTGGCGATGCCGTTGTCGACGGTGAGGATGATGTCCGGCGCTTTCTCGCGCGCCGTCAGCGCCACGATCTCGGGCGTCAGGCCATAGCCATATTCGAAGCGGTTCGGCACGATGAAGTCGACATTCGCGCCCATCGCGCGCAGGCCGCGCAGCGCGACGGCGCAGGCGGTGGCGCCGTCGCAATCGTAGTCGGCGACGATGACCATGCGCTTGCTGGCGGCGATCGCATCGGCCAGGAACACGGCGGCGGCATCGATGTGCAGCAGCCCCGAGGGCAGGATCAGTGCCGACAGGTCGGACGACAGGTCTTTCGGATCGGTCAGCCCGCGCGAAGCGAACAGGCGCGCCAGCACGGGGTGGATGCCTCCCTGGCGCAGCATTTCCGATTCGCGGAACGGGCAGGGGCGGTGCGTGATACGGGTCATGGATTCAACTTTATCGTGCTTGTTAACTTGCTCAGGCAAGCAGGTTTTTAAAGTTCTCGGTACGCCAGAACTTGTTCAGCGCCAGTTTCGTGGTGGCCGTGTCGGTCCAGCCCAGCCGGTTTGTCAGGATCAGGCGCACGCCGCTCGCCTGGCCGGAACGCAGCGCGCCCAGCAGCGGTGCGAACCACTGGTCTTCCAGCTGTTTCATCGATTCCAGCCAGCCTGGCCAGTCTTCGGCCAGCCCGGCGCCGGCCAGGTGGCCCAGCACGGCCAGGCGATCGTTGCCCTTCGTGGCCAGCCATTGGACACACGTGGCATCGCGCAGTTCCGGCGTGGCCAGCGCATTGAGCCAGGCGGGGGCCGCGGCGGTCGCCAGTGGCGTGCCGACCCGGGGCTGCGCAGCCGGGGCGCCGGCCCACAGCCAGAACGAGTTGACGGGCTGCGCGCGGGCCGCGTTCACCGGATGGGCGTGCCACAGCATCTGCACCTCGTTGAGCAGCCGGCGGAAGTCCCGCGCGGCGGCGCCTGACGGCAGCCACGGGTGCAGGTTGTCGCCGGTGGCGGCATCCGGCGAAGCCGTGGCGAGGCCGGCCCAGTCGTCGGCGCGCAGGAACCAGGTCCGGGCGTCGCCGTACACCAGCGTCTTGCCCAGTTCCTCGCACAGCGGCAGCGCGGCGTCGAACAACGCGCGCGATTCTTCGGCGCCGATGCGCAGGCCGCGCAGGTCCGGCATCATCAGGTGCGTGCCGATCACCAGGTGCACCGGGTGGAACAGGAACCAGTGGCCGGCATCCGGGGCCAGGCCGAGGCCCCGCATCACCGCCGGCGCGAACGGCGCGGCCGGCTGCGCGGCGGGATCGCCGGCCACGCCCAGCGCATGCGCCAGCCATGCCTCATGCGGCAGCAGCCGCGAGTCGGCATCGAACGCGTGCGCCGTGTGCGTGGAATTGCGGGACAGGAGCGTCGCCAGGGCCGGGGCCTGCAGCGCGCGGACGAGATCCGGCGCCATTTCGGCCGGCGGCAGGCCGAAAGGTAGAACGAGGGTCGTGGAAGCCATGCGCCATTATAAAAGATCGGCGGCCGCGGCGCCCCGGCCGCCAGCGCCTGCCTGGCTACGCTGCTCAGCTGTATCTCCGGCAATGCTGTTTATATGGCAAACTGCGCACTTTGCACAGGAGTCATCTTCTCCATGCGTTCTTCGCCGGGTTCCACTCCATGAGTTTCACGCACAAGATGCCGTTCGAATGGCAGGTCGGGCTGCGCTACACGCGCGCCGGGCGCCGCAGCGGCCGCAACACCTTCATTTCCTTCATTTCCGCGATCTCGATGGCGGGGATCGGCCTGGGCGTGGCGGCGCTGATCATCGTCCTGTCGGTCTACAACGGCTTCCAGAAGGAAGTCACGGCGCGCATGCTGTCGGTGCTGGGGCATATCGAGATCTACCAGATGGGCGGCCCGATGACGGACTGGCATGCCACGGCGCGCAGCGCGTTCGCCAACCCGGAAGTGAAGGGCGCGGCGCCGTTCGTGGAACTGCAGGCACTGCTGGCCCACGGCGGCGACGTGCTGCGCCCGGCCATCGTGCGCGGCATCCTGCCGGAAGAAGAGGGCAAGGTATCGGACATTCCCCGCCAGGTGAAGCAGGGCTCCCTGGCCGGCCTGAAGGCGGGCGAACAGGCCATCGTGCTCGGCATCGAGCTGGCCCGGGCGCTGGACGTGAAGGTGGGCGGCAAGGTGGCGATGGCGCTGTCCGAAGGCGGCCTGTCGGGCGGCACGCCGGCCATGCGCACGTTTACCGTGGCCGGCATCTTCGAGGCGGGCCACAATGAATTCGACTCCTCGCTGGCCTACGTGCACCTGGCCGACGGCCAGCAGCTGCTGAACCTGGCCGGCCCCTACGGCCTGCGCCTGAAGATCGAGGACATGGACCAGGCGCCCGAGGTGGCCTTCCAGCTGAAGCAGTCGATGCCGGGCGACCTGCTGGTGCGCGACTGGTCGAAGCTGAACGCCAACTGGTTTGCCGCCGTGCAGACCCAGAAGCGCATGATGTTCATCATCCTCACGCTGATCATCGCCGTGGCCGCGTTCAACCTGGTGGCGACGCTGGTGATGACGGTGACCGACAAGCAGGCCGACATCGCCATCCTGCGCACGCTGGGCGCGTCGCCCCGTTCGATCATGAAGGTGTTCATGGTGCAGGGCGCGCTGGTGGGCGTGGTGGGCACGGCGCTGGGCGTGGCCGGCGGCGTGCTCATCGCCATGAACGTGGGCACGATCGTGCCCGCCATCGAGACCCTGCTGGGCTTGAAATTCCTGTCGAAGGACATCTATTTCATCAGCGCCGTGCCATCCGACCTGCGCTGGGGCGACGTCGCGGCGATCGGTGGCACGGCCGTCGGCCTGGCCTTCGTCGCCACGCTGTATCCCAGCTGGTGGGCGGCCCGCGTGAAACCCGCGGAGGCGCTGCGCTATGAGTGATATGAAGCTCTGCCGTGATGTCCAGCCCTGGTACGACAGGAAGCCCTGCAATGATGTGCCGCTCCGGAATGACGTCACGCATGTGCTTGATGTCATGCACCTGTCGCGCGGGTGCCGCCATCTGTGGCACACTTCGGCTCCCTCGTTAAGTGGTGAGCGATGAGCTTCCTGAAAAATCTTCCCTATGAATGGCAGGTCGGCCTGCGCTACACCCGCGCGGGCAAGCGGGGCGGGCGCAACCGCTTCATCTCGTTCATCTCGCTGATCTCGACGGCGGGCATCGCCCTCGGCGTCGGCGCGCTGATCATCATCCTGTCCGTGATGAACGGCTTCCAGAAGGATGTGACGAACCGCATGCTGTCGGTGCTGGCCCACGTGGAAGTGTTCGACAAGGATGGCGGCATGCCGGACTGGCGCCAGCAGGCCGCCAACGCGCAGCGCCATCCCGAAGTGAAAGGCGCGGCACCGTTCTCGGAAACCCAGGCGGGCCTGATGCACGGCGGCGAGGCGCTGCGCCCGGCCATGGTGCGCGGCGTGCTGCCGGAGCAGGAAGCGGCCGTCTCCGACGTGGAAAAACACATCAGGATGGGCAGCTTCGCGGCGCTGCGCCCTGGCCAGTTCAATATCGTGCTGGGCATCGACCTGGCCCGCTCGCTGAACGCCGGCATCGGCGAAAAGGTGACGATGGTGCTGCCGCAGGGCACCGTCACGCCGGCCGGGCTGGTACCGCGCATGCGCTCGTTCACGGTGGTCGGCATCTTCGCCGCGCAGCACCAGGAATTCGATGCCGGCATGGCCTTCATCCACCTCGAAGATGCCCAGCGCATGCTGCGCATGGCGGCGCCGGCCGGCCTGCGCCTGCGCCTGGCGGACATGCACCGCGCGCCGCAGGTGGCCGATGAACTGAAGAAGATCATGCCGGCGAACCTGGAAGTGCGCGACTGGTCGAAGCTCAACGCCAACTGGTTCGCCGCCGTGCAGACCGAAAAGCGCATGATGTTCATCATCCTCACGCTGATCGTCGCGGTGGCCGCTTTCAACCTCGTATCCACGCTGGTGATGACGGTGACCGACAAGCAGCCGGACATCGCCATCCTGCGCACGCTGGGCGCCTCGCCCCGCTCGATCATGCAGATCTTCGTCATCCAGGGCGCGCTGGTCGGCCTGCTGGGCACCGCCATCGGCGTCGGCGGCGGCGTGCTGGTGGCGCAGAACATCGACGTGATCGTTCCGTTTATCGAAAACCTCCTGGGAGTGCAGTTCTTGTCGAAGGATATCTATTACATCACCACGGTGCCATCCGACATGCGCTGGCCGGACGTGACGAAGATCGGCGTGATCTCCGTCGTGCTGGCCTTCCTGGCCACCGTCTACCCGAGCCGCTGGGCATCGCGCGTGAAACCGGCGGAGGCCTTGCGCTATGAATAACGTGAACCATCCGGCGGGCGAGCCGGTCCTGTCCTGCCGCAACCTGGGCAAGACCTTCACCCAGGGCAGCTATGCCGTGCAGGTACTGAAAGGCATCGACTTCGCGGTGCACCGCGGCGAACGGGTGGCCATCATCGGCGCCTCCGGCTCCGGCAAGTCCACGCTGCTGCACCTGCTGGGCGGCCTGGACACGCCGAGCACCGGCAACGTGGTCTTGCAGGGCAAGGATTTCGCCACGCTGTCGGAAGCGGCGCGGGGCGACCTGCGCAACCAGGCGCTGGGCTTCGTCTACCAGTTCCACCACTTGCTGCCGGAATTCTCGGCGCTGGACAACGTGGCGATGCCGCTGATGATCCGCCGCATGAAGCGCGCCCAGGCCGAGGAAGCGGCGCAGGCCATGCTGGCCCGCGTGAACCTGGCCAAGCGCGTCACCCACGTGCCGGGTGAATTGTCCGGCGGCGAACGGCAGCGCGTGGCGCTGGCCCGCGCCCTCGTCACGCAGCCGGCTTGCGTGCTGGCCGACGAACCGACCGGCAACCTGGACCACACGACGGCCGAGGCGATCTTCGACCTGATGCTGGAGCTGTCGCGCACGCTGGGCACGGCGTTCGTCATCGTCACGCACGATCCGGAACTGGCGCGCCGCTGCGACCGCGTGCTGCGGCTGACGGACGAAGGCCTGCGTCCGGAGTAAGCCATGTGGATCGACACGCACTGCCACCTGGATGCGCGCGAATTCGGCGGCGATTCGCTTGGCGTGGCGGCGCGCGCGCTCGACAAGGGTGTCGGCATGATCGTCATCCCGGCGATCGACCGCGGCAACTGGGAAGCCGTGCGTGTACTGGGCACGGCCGCCGGCAACGCGTCGTATGCAATCGGCATCCACCCGATCTGCGTGCCGGCCGCCACGGAGGACGACCTGGCGGCCATGCGCGACACGGTGCGCGAAGCGCTCGGCGATCCGAACTTCGTCGCCATCGGCGAAGTGGGGCTGGACTTCTTCCTGCCGCAACTGTGCACGCCGGAGATGCGCGACAAGCAGGTCCTGTTCTTCCGTGAGCAGCTTAAGATCGCCCGCGAATTCGGCTTGCCCGTGTTGACCCACGTGCGCAAGTCGCAGGACCAGGTGCTCAAGCACGTGCGACAGATCCCGCCCGCCGGCGGCATCGCCCACGCCTTCAACGGCAGCTTCCAGCAGGCACAGGGCTACATCGACATCGGCTTCAAGCTGGGCTTCGGCGGCAACCTGACGTTTACACGCGCCCTGCAGATCCGCCGGCTGGCCGAGCAGTTGCCGCTGTCGGCGATCGTGATGGAAACGGATGCGCCGGACATCGCGCCGCACTGGGTTCATCCGGGCGTGAACACGCCCGACCAGGTCCCCGGCATTGCCGAAGTGCTGGCGCAACTGCGCGGCATCGGCCTCGACGAACTGCGGGACGCGACGACGGCGAACGCCCACGCCGTGATGCCGCGGCTGGGCGCCTTGACGGGCATGCGTGGTCCATGAGCCACTTGGTATGAGCCACGCACCATGAAGCGATCAAGGATGGCCGTCGCGGCGCAGGCGGCGTTGCTGTGCTGTGCCATCGCCATGCCGGCCGCGGCGCAACCGCGCTGGCAGCCCTTCACGTGGCACGTCGACAGTTTCGCCGGCGGGCCGCCGGAGCGGCTGGCCCTGTTCCTGCCCGCGACCATCGACGGCGCGCCATGCCTGGTGCAGCTCGACACGGGCGCCAACGGCGAATGGATGTGGGCAGGGCAGGCGGCGCAGGGCGAGCAACTGCCGCAAAAGACCGTCACCATCGAACTGGCCGGCATCCGCAAGCAGATCCAGGCCGATGCACAGAACCTCCGGTACGTGAATCCGCAGGTGTGCGCGATCCGTGCGGTGGCCACCGTCGGCAATGCGTTCTTCGAACACGGCACCCTCACGCTCGACCTGGGCAAGGCGCGTTTCGCGTACACGAGTAAACCCCTGCTGGCCACCGATCCGGCGGCGCATCCGCTGTTCTATGCGCGCTGGGGGCAAACCGGCGGCCACACGCTGGTCGAGCTGCACCTGCAGGGCGCCCGGCCATCGTATGCGCTGCTCGATACCGGCGCCGCCCGCTTCGGCCTGGCCGCCACGGATGCCGGCGAATGGGTCGAACTGACGGGCGGTGCGCCGCTGGCCGCGGGCGGCAAGGTGCGGCAGTTCGGGCTGGAAAGCTGGGGCAAGCAGGTGCAGTGCTTTGAAACGTCGGCCGCGCACCGGCTCACTGTGGCCGGTGTCGCGCTGGAAGAGACCCGGGTTTCCTATTGCGTGGACCAGGGCTTCCGCTCGCCCGTCAAGCTGGCCGGCGTGCTGGGCCTGCGGCCGCTGGGCGACCGGGTGGTCACCCTCGATTACCTGTCGAGGCGGTGGAAGCTCGAGGATGGGCAGGCGGCGCCGCCTGACCGGAAACAGCCTTAAGGGGTTCGTACCGGACGGTATCGTCGACCGGGCCGTGGCGGGTTCCCGCTAGCGGGCGATGTCGGCGGGTACCAGGCTGCTCGTGTTCTTGAGCACCGTGACGTTCGCCGTGTCGATCCGGTTCCGTTGCAGCACCACGCTCTGGCTGTCGCTCAGCCCGATGCCGATCGTGCCTGAACGCGTGCCCTCCACGTTCACCGTATTTTCGCCGATCACCGCGCGGTGGCCCGCGCGGAGGTACATCGCATGGCCGGTCGATCCGGCAGCCTGGTTGCGCAGGACGATGGTATTGCGCTCGATGCGCGCCGAAGGACCATAGCTGAGCAGCGCGACGGGCGGGCGGCCGCCAGGCGCGGCGTCGCAGATCATGTCGATCCGGTTATCGCGGACCTCGTTATCCTTGCCGGAAAGCTCGATCGCGCCGTACACGCCGCTGAACTCCATGCGTTCCACCGCGAAGCCGGTGAGGGTCAGGACGTCTCCCGCGTCCGGTTGCGTGTCCGGATAGGCTTTCGCCGGGTCGGTGGTGCTGTGCGAAAGCGTGATGCCGATGCCAGCGCCTTCGATGCGGCCGTCATGGATCCGGATGTACTGGCCCGTTCCCCACACACCGCGGTAGCGGCGTGTACCGGACATGCGCAGCGCGTGACCACGCATATCCAGGTCGACATTGCTTGCGTGGATCTCGATCATCGTGCCGGTGCAATCCGGCGTGGTGGCCGCGCAGTCGACCTCGTAATCCTGGTCCAGGCAGTATCTGCCGGGATGGTAGATGCCCATCGACGGCGTGCCGGACATCGTGCGGTCCCAGCGCAGCAACTGGCAGCCGGTGGCATCCTTCTCCACCTGCATGCGGGCGTGCGCGGCGGGCACGGCTGGCACAGGACGCGGGATGAACTGCTCCTTGATGGCATGGGTGAGCAAGAGCCAGACGAGGCGCCCGCCACCGATTTCTTCCGCGCCCACGCGCGGTGGCAGGGCGAGGGCCATGAGCGCAGCCGCGCCGATCACATGCTTTGACACCAGATGCTTTGACACCACATGCTTTGACACTACATGCTTTGACACCATTGCCTGATTCCTTGTCGATGCGAAAGGGCGTTATTGTATTGGCGCTGTCAGCGCGGGCGAGGCATGACCTTCGCCACGAAGGTGGGCAAGTTCCATGTGCTGCCGAACCCCGCGGTCCCGCACCGGCCCGACGTGGCCTGGCGCGTCCGCGCAAAGCGGCGGCCATCCCATACCCATTCCGTGCTTTCCCAGCACCCGCTCATGCTGCGGTAAGCATGGATCTCGCCGGGCGCATGATCGCTGCCGTCGGTCGTCACGAGCGCCGGCTCGAAAGGGGCGGCGCTGCCGGTGACCCAGTAGGCGGTCCCGGTTCCCGCCGCACCGGCCCAGCATTGGCCGTAGACCAGCAGCCGGCCGGCGCTGAGGGGCAGGGCTGACAGATCGTCCGGCCCGAGAGCTTCGCAGTCGCCTTCTGCCAGCGTGCCGCGCAGCTCGCGCATCAGCGCTGCGCGCGTTGCGGGTGGCAGGACCACCTCGTCCTTGCCGGTCGCTGCCCGCCGCACTTCGGGCGGCGGCAGCGCCGGCAAAACACCATCCTCGGCACGGGAGCCCATGCGCAGCAGTGCCCCCGGGGTGCCCAGGCGTCCCTGCAACGCATCCATCTTGAGCAGCACGGCGGCCGCGCCCTGGCCGGACAGCGTCCATACCTGCTCGCCGTCATGCCATTGCACCACGCCCGTGCCGGCAACTGCCTCCACCAAGGCCCGTAACTGCGCAGCGCTCAGTGTGCCCTGCATGTCGTCGCCGCCGAGTGTTACGTCGCCCAGCGCGTGCCCGTCGGCGCGCATCGCCACGTTGCCCGTCTTCGGCACCCAATACTTTCCATCGAACCCGGTCAGCATCAGCGTTGCCGTCACGGGCCGGCCGGGTCCTGCCGCGCGTTCCAGCAACACGGTAGCAGCCGGGTTCCCCGGCTCCTCGGCCTGGTAGTAGCCGACGGCGCGGCAGGTGCGGGTGTTGTCGCAGGCGATTTCCCAGTCATGATGGGCAAAATGGATACCCTCCGGGGTATCCGCCAGTGCGGGGAGGGCACAGGCGCCCAGCAGCGCGGCGGTGATGGCGATTCTCATGCCGCGACGATAGCAAAACTTGAGCGGCGCGTCTTGCCTTCCGGCCCGGCTACCGTGATACCCTGTAAAAATTGCTCAGATAAAACATCTGCTACTCCATGTTATCCTGCGGGCTTGACGTGGCCTGGCCGAGCCGGACGCCGACCAGGTATCGCGGCCAGCCCTCCGCATGGCTGCGCGTCTACCCTTATGCATGAGGCACCCATTTGGACATTGCTGCGGCTGAAGAAACCATGATCATCAAGGCGAGCCTTCGCAAGCTGCTGTGGCTGCTTGTATTGCTCGGCAGCCTGTTACTCATGGCCGTGTCGGCACTCCCGGGCCTGGCCGGCTGGTTCGGAACGATCGTCATGGGCCCGCTGTTTTGCCTGGCTCTGTACATCTACCGGCCCGGCGCCACCCTCCTCAGACTTCACGCGAGCGGACTGGACATCGAAACCGCCGGGCGAAAACGGACGGTGGACTGGTCCCACGTGATCGGTTTCCATATCGGCATGAACCAGGGAGACAGGCACATCGGCATCCTGTACACCAACGATCACCTGGCCCACCTTCGCTTGCGACAGTCCCGGGCGCCGGATTCGGACATCGAATGGATCAGGGATCTTTACGTCATGCCGTTGGACGAGTTGTGCAGCACCTTGAACAGATGGGTTGCCAGAAAAAATCCGCTGGTCCACGGATCCGGGCGGAACACGATCGACTCTCGCTCGTTGATGGCATGACGTGGCAGGGTCAACGTAAGTTGCCACCGGCCCGCGCCAGAAGCCGAGCAATGTATCCGATTCCCGGGCCGTATCCGCATTCGGTTACACGGCGCTTGCAGCGCCCCTCTCGGCGGCGCTCCAGGCGAGGCCGCATCGCCGTCTGTTCAAATCGTGGGTTCCGTGTGCCAGTGCCGCTGGCCCGCTACTGCGCCGGCAGGTGCTGCAACTCCAGCCCCACGGCCGACCGCTTCGGAAACCCCTTCCACGCGGCGGTGTCCGGACCGGCCGTGCCGCCGGCGGGCAGAGGCGGCAGGTCCAGGTAGGATTGCAGCGGCTGTCCCTTCAGCGTGACGCCGAGGAACGCGGTCACGAAATGCTGGTTGATGTTGTTGATGCGCCGGCTGTCCCATGCCGGCTCGGCGTAGGCCATGAACTCTTCCAGCCCGGCGGCAGCGGCGGCCGGCGGCGGCGGATTCGGTGCCGTGTTGTGCCGCGCGCCGCGGTAGGTGAGCAGGTACCGGTCGGCGTGCACGAGGCCCTGGAAGAGGCGAAGCACGCCATCCTTGTAGCCAGAAATATCGTCCTGGTCGCCAGCGATGAACAATGTTGGCGTGCGCACCCCCGCCAGGCCCGCGTCGTCCCAGATCTTGCCGGCGCCGCCCCACGGTGCGAAGGCGACGACCGCCTTGATGCGTGGGTCGCGGCGTGCGTCATATTCAGGGTTACCGCGCTGGTGTACGGCCAGCCCGCCACCGGGCACGAAGGCCACCGCATCCGCGCTGAGCCCGGCGCCAACGACATTGAGCACGCCATAGCCACCCATCGAATAGCCGACCAGCGCGGTGCTGTCCGTGTCGACCAGGCCGGCGAGGAAATGGCCGCTGCCGGCTTCCGCCCACCTGGCCACCGATCGCAGCACGAAGAGATCGTCCAGCGGCCGGTTCAGCAGCGTGCTGGGGAAGCCCGCCTTGTCCGCGCGCGTGGATTCGGCATGGTCGATGGCCACCACCACATAGCCTTTTGACGCCAGGTTCTCGGTCAGGTAGCTCATTTGCAGGCGCGAGCCGGGGTAGCCGTGCGACACGATCACCAGCGGATAGCGGGCAGGGGCCGCGGCCGGCAGCGGTGCCGCGTCACGGGCGGCGCGGCCGGCGAACTGGAACGGCGTATTGGGGCGTGCCGGGTTGCCGGGCCCCGATCCCAGCACGTCGGTATACATCACATGTTCCCGCTCGCCCGGCGCCAGGCGGCCCGGATACCAGACTTCCAGCTTGAGCTTGCGGCTGTAGCGCGGGTCCGGCCGGCTCGCGCTGGCGTTCAGGATGTCCAGCTGGTCCTTGTTCTCGATGACCACCGTGCGCACGCCCACCGGCAGGCTGCCGCGCGCCGCCAGCTCCGGTGCGTCCGGCCGCGCATCGCCGTAGTACTCCACGGCCGGCGCCGGTGCCGGTTTCTTTGCCAGCGCTCCAGGCGGTGCCACACATGCCGCCATCATCATCACCACCACAGCCACCTTGCCGACCATCTCATTCCTCTCCATGTAGTTGGTACCGATACCATGGATGAGTGTCACGCGGCCGGGTGCCGGCGTCAATGAATTTTATAAGCCTTCGATATGTCGTTTACGGATATGCGGGAGAGACCAGGGCCTGCGTAGTCCCGGGCCCGCGGCGGGGCGCTGATGTCTGCCGCGTTGATGCATTTCAAGGCGGTGGGACCGTGGACGCGCCTATCGTAACGCCTCGGCTGCGCGCCGCGACGGGCGCAGAGATCCGGCGCCACGCGTGCCCGGTAGGCAACCAACTCCGGAGGCGGCATGCGCAGCGCGATTCTCGGCTTTGTCGGCGGTGCGGCGTTCCTGCAAACCCAGTCCGCCTTAACCGCCCATGCCCTGCACATCCTCCTGGCCCTGCTGATGCTTGCCGGTTTATTGGCTTGGCTGGCGCGCGGCCGGTGGCGCATTGCGGCCGGCGTGGCGTGCGGTGCGGCGCTCGGGTTTTATTGGGCGGCGGTACTGGCCAGCCACGCCCTGGCGCCGCAACTGGCGAAGGCCGACGAGGGCCGCGACATAGTCGTGACGGGCACCATCGACAACCTGCCGAACCGCACCGGCCAGTTCACGCGGTTCTTCCTCGCCGTCGAACGTGCCGAAGGCGTCAAGGTACCGCCGCGCATCGCGCTGTCCTGGTATGCCGGCTTCCGGGGCGAAGTGCGGGACGTGCCCGAATTGCGGCCGGGCGAACGCTGGCGCCTGACCGTGCGCCTGCAGCGGCCGCACGGCAACGCCAACCCGCATGGCTTCGACTACGAACTGTGGCTGCTCGAACAAGGCATCCGCGCCACCGGCTACGTGCGCCCGGCGGGCCGGCACGAGCGGCTGAGCGACTTTGTCCCTTCGGCCCGCAACGCCATCGAACGGCTGCGCCACGGCCTGCGCGAGAAGATCCGGCATGCGCTGGAGGGCCGGGAATATGCGCCCGTGATCGTGGCCCTGGTGGTCGGCGACCAGCGCGGCATCGACCAGGACGACTGGCAGCTCTTCACGCGCACCGGCATCGGCCACCTGGTGTCGATCTCGGGCTTGCACATCACGATGATCGCGGGACTGGTCGCCTGGGCCATGGCGGCACTGTGGCGCCGCTCGTTCTTCCTGCCCCGCGCGCAATTGCCGCTGCTGCTGCCGGCGCAGAAGGTGGGCGCGCTGGCCGGCATGCTGGCGGCGCTGCTGTACGTACTGTTGGCCGGTTTCGGCGTGCCCGCGCAACGCACGCTGTACATGCTGTGCGTGGTCGCGCTGGCCGTGTGGACGGACCGCATCGCCTGCGTGTCGCACGTGCTGGCGCTGGCGGCCGGGCTGGTGGTATTCCGCGATCCATGGGCCGTGATGTGGCCGGGATTCTGGCTGTCGTTCGGCGCCGTCGGCGTTATCTTATATGCCTCGGTCGGCCGCACGGCGGTGTGGAAGAACCCCGGCGACCCGGACTCCCTCGATCCGGATGAACGCCGCGCCACGCCTCTCACGCGCCTCCAGCGTTTGATGCACGTACTGCGCGGCGCGGCGCACACCCAGTATGCCGTCACCCTGGGGCTGGTGCCGCTGACGATGCTGCTGTTCGCCCAGGTCTCCGTGATCAGTCCCGTCGCGAACGCGATCGCCATTCCCGTCGTCAGCCTGCTGGTCACGCCACTGGCGCTGGCCGGTGGGCTGCTGCCCGAACCGCTGGCGACACCGCTGCTGGTGCTGGCGCACGAGCTGATGCGCTGGCTCGCCGTGGCGCTGCAATGGCTGGGCGCCGCGCCGCTGGCGGTGTGGCATGCGCCGGTGCCGTCCTGGTGGCTGTTCGCCTTCGCGCTGGCCGGCACCCTGTGGCTGCTGGCGCCGCGCGGCTGGCCCACGCGCTGGCTCGGCGCCTTCACCTGGCTGCCGCTGCTGGCCGCGCAGCCGGATGCGCCGGCACCCGGCACCGCGCGTATCGTCGCGTTCGACGTGGGTCAGGGCATGGCCGTGCTGGTCGAGACGGCCGGGCACCGGCTGCTGTACGACACGGGGCCGACGTACGGTACGGACGCGAATGCCGGCAGCCGGGTGCTCGTGCCCTACCTGCGGGCGCGCGGCATCGCCCGGCTCGACGGGCTCGTCGTCAGCCATGGCGATGCCGACCATGCCGGCGGCGCGCTGGCCGTGCTGCGGGACATCCGCGCTGGCTGGACGCTGTCGTCGCTGCCGCTGGCGCATCCCGTCGTGCTGGCGGCACCCGGGCACCGGCATTGCGTCGCCGGCCAGCGCTGGGAATGGGATGGCGTGCGCTTCGAGATGCTGCATCCGACCGCCGCCAGCTATGCCGACCCGTCGATCAAGACCAATGGCCGCAGTTGCACGCTGCGGATCGCCGCCGGCGGCAAGGTCGTGCTGCTGGCCGGCGACATCGAAGCACGCCAGGAAGCGGAACTGGTGGCGCGCGCCGCGCCCGCGTTGCGCGCGGACGTGCTGCTGGTGCCGCACCACGGCAGCGGCACGTCGTCCACCGAAGTGTTCCTGGATGCGGTGCGGCCGGCGCTGGCCGTGTTCCAGGTCGGGCACCGGAATCGCTACCGGCACCCGAAGCGGGAAGTCGTGGAGCGCTATGAACGGCGCGCGGTCGATACGCTGCGCACCGACATCGGCGGCGCCATCGGTATCGACCTCGCTAGTCCGATACGGGTGGACAGCTACCGCGTGTCGCGTCCGCGCTACTGGCACGATTGACCGACGCGCCTTCCGCTCAAGGCGTTGCGCGAAGCGGCCGCCGCCGATCAGGCGCGCCGCCAATCCAGTCATGCGGGCTGCCCGGAACGGTGGCGCGTAGCCCGCAACCGTCCCCGCCGATCAGCCGGATGATTGCCGTCACATTAGTCATGTCCTTGAGCGGTTGGTGGATTGACGCTCTGATCGGAAGGTTCCTACCATCGGTCCAGGTTCACGGTTGCAAGGCCATCAATGCGAGAGTGGCCGAAATGCGAGAACAGCCGGAACGTCGGATCGGTAAACACTTCATTTCGATTGGGGACGACGAATGCGACATCCGCAGCGCAGCAGCAAGAACCGAATCCGGCGACACCGGTCCATTTCCGCGGCACTCGCGGCCAGTTGCGTCACCTGCATCGCCGGGGCGCAGGAAGCGCCCGCCGCGGCGCCGGCGGAGACCACCGTCGTCATCACCGGTACCCGACTGGTGAACCGCGGCTTTCTCGCGCCCACCCCCGTCACCGTGCTCGATGCGCAGGAACTGAAGGTGACCGGCACGCAGAACCTGGAAACGCTGCTGACGGATACGCCGCAATTCACCGCCAACCAGTTGAGCAGCCCCACCGCGAATACCATGCAGGCCGGCCAGCCGTCCGGCACGGCCACGCTGAACCTGCGCAACCTGGGGCCGACCCGCAACCTGGTGCTGGTGAACGGGCGCCGCTTCGCGATCACCGGTCCCGACCTCACCACCGACATCAACGCGATTCCCGCCGCGCTGGTGCGGCGCATCGAAACCGTGACCGGCGGTTCCTCCGCGGTGTACGGGTCGGACGCGATATCCGGTGTCGTCAACTTCATCCTGCGCGACAATTTCCAGGGCGTGGAAATCAATGCCCAGCATACCCGGGACCAGCCTACCGGCACGCCGACCAACAGCGTCGACCTGACGGTGGGCGGCAATTTCGCCGGCAACCGCGGCAACGCGGTCCTGTCGCTGAACTACATGGACCGGGAGGGCATGACGCGCGGCGAACTGGGCGGCTACTCGCTGCCATCGATGGGCGACGGCTGCGTCACCGCCGCTTCGTGGTCGGCGACCCGCCCTGGCACACCGCTCGCGGTGCCGGGTGGGCAGACCTGCCTGTCCGCCGGCGGCCGGCCTGGCCTCGTCTACAGCGGCTCGTCCACCGTGCCGACAGGGCGCATCGGCAACCTGCCGGTTGTCGGTTCGGCGGCGTCGAACCCGGCACTGGAGGCCGCGCTGCGCGCTGCCGGCCTGCAGGGCATGGGCACGCTGGGCGCCATCTTCGACGCCAGCGGGAAAGCGGTGCGGCCCTATGTCGCGCCCGACGACGGCTATGACCTGGGGCCGTTGTCGTATGTGGTCACCCCGCAGAAGCGCTGGATGGGCAACGCCTTCGCGCACTACGATTTCAATGAGCGCGCCACCGGCTACCTGGAACTGCATTACAGCAGCAACATCGCCAAGGTGCAGATCGGGCCGACCAGCGCGAGCGGAAACTTCCTCGTCAACGCCAACAACCCGTACCTGAGCACGCAGATGCAGGAAGTGATGCGCCAGCTCGACCTGCGCGAGTCGGGCACGCTGCGCGCGACCAACGGGTCGCAGACGTTGACGACGGTGGCGGGTGACGGCCTGGCGCTGGTCAACCTGAACCGGCGCCTGTCCGACCTCGGCACCCGGCTGGCCGAGACGGACCACAGCGTATTTCGCGCCGCCATCGGCCTGCGAGGCGAGCTGCCCGCCGTGTCCGAAAACTATTTGAGCGACCTGAAATACGACATCTACTACACGCACGCGCGCACCACCGAATCGCAGTACCAGGCGGGCTCCATCTCGCTGAGCCGCTTCCAGAATGCGTTGCTGGCACAAAACGGCGCGGCGCCGGTGCTCAATCCCTTCGGCCAGAACCTCAGCGACGCGGCACGCGAGGCGATCCTGATCTCGTCCAATTCCGATATCGTCGCCGAGCAGCAGGTGGTGGCCGGCAACGTGACGGGCAAGCTGGCCGAATTGCCTTCCGGCCCGGTCGACTTCTCGGCGGGCTTCGAGCGTCGCCATTCGTACAGCAAGTACACGCCGGACGCGTTCCTGTCGTCGGGCGACGTCTCGGGCTGGAATGCCGCGCGGCCCACCGAAGGCGAAGCCACCGTCAAGGAATTCTTCGGCGAGGCGCGCGTCCCGCTGCTCAAGGACCGGGCATTCGCGAAAAGCCTGAGCGTCAGCGGCGCGTTTCGCCGTTCCGACTACGACGTGGAATCGGTTGGCAAGGTGTGGACCAGTTCCATCGGCACCGAATGGGCACCGATGGACAGCCTGACCTTCCGCGTGCAGAAGCAGAAATCGATCCGCGCGCCGAACGTGGGTGAACTGTTCGGTGGCCAGGGCCGCAACGGCCCGACCGCCATCGATCCCTGTTCCAGCCGTGCCCCGGCCGGCCAGCAGACCGCCGCCGTGCGCGCGCTGTGCGAGGCCACCGGCGTGCCGGGCGGCCTGGTGTTCGATCTTTCGGTGCAGCCGACCCAGTTCCTCACGCAGATCCTGGGCGGCAATCCGGACCTGACGGCGGAGACGTCGCACACCACCACCATCGGCGCTGTCTTCGCGCCGACGGCCGTGCGCGGCCTGCAGGTGAGCCTGGACTTCTACCGGATCACGCTGGACAACGCCATCTCGACGCTGGGCGGCGGCGGCATCCAGTCCGTGCTGGACCTGTGCTACCTGACCATCCAGAGCGCGGACAGCGTCTACTGCCGGGCGATCAACCGCGATCCGGTGACCGGCCAGATCGCCGCGCCGACCTATGTGATGACCACCGCCGCGAACATCGGCGGCATCCGCACCCGGGGCGTCGACCTGGCGGCGAACTACGGCTTCCGCACCGGCTGGGGCCTTGGCGGCGGCGGAACGCGGTGGAGCGTCGACACCAACTGGACCTACGTGGATGAACTGACCTTCACGCCGATCCAGGATATCCCGGACGTGACCAACGAATGCGTGGGTACCTGGGGCGGCACGTGCGGCCAGCCCGTGGCGAAGTGGAAGGGCACGGCGCGGGTGACGATGAACAGCGGGAAGCTGATGCTGTCGGCGCGGGCCCGCTACAGCGGCAGCGTGACCACCGATGCGTACCTGGTCCCGCAGCGCCGGGGCGTGGCGCCGCCGGCCTTCGAATCGCTGACCAATCCGCGCATCGGCTCGTACACCTACCTCGACCTGACGGCCGGCTACGATTTCAGCAAGATGGTCAACCTGACCGCCGGCGTGCGCAACGTCACCGACCGCGCCCCGCCGGTGCTGGGCTCCACCCAGCTGCCGTCGAACAATTCGGTGTCGGCCACGTACGATCCGCTGGGGCGCGTGTTCTTTGCCACGTTGAATGTGCGGCTGTAGCGCAGCGTGTGCCTGCAACCGGGGTTAAGGGAGCGCTAGAGGCTGTCACCTGTGCTGGGGTCAGGAAGGAATGCTGGCCTGCATGCCAGCACCGTTCCGCAGGCGCGAAGCATGCTTCGCGAAACCCCTGCTCACCCCGGCGGGTCTGACCCCGGGGCTTGCACCTGGGGTAAACGGACCATAAGATCCAGGCCGGTCTTTTCGTGCCCATGTCGCCACTTTCACCATGAGCTTCCCGCCTCCGTTGTGTCTACCTCGCCACCTTCACCCGGAACCAGTCCACGTCGATGTAATTACGCTGGATCTGGCCAGGGGGCGCGCTTGCCTTCGCCTCGTCACTGTCCGAGCGGAGGTAAGTAAACACCGCTGGCCGGCTGCCTTTCCACCACGAGAACTTCGCCAGCTCGGTAGCGGGGCCGAATTCCTTGAATGGCCCGCCTTCCCGCAACGCATGGGAAAACTGCACCGTCTGGTCGGCACGCACGCTGGCGCGCAGGACGACGGCGCCGGCCGTGAGCGCCGGCCCGCGCAACTCCCGGCCTGCATTGGCGTACGTGAGGTAACTGGCGCCGCCCTCGCGCACGACGCCGATCCACGGCACCCTGACGCCGAACAGCGCCAGGCCGGCGCGCTGGCCTTCCGCCATTCCCCCCAGCTCGATGCGGGTGGTGATCTCGGCGGCCGGCCCCTGCAGGATCTGCGTCAGCGTATTGCGCGCGCGGACCAGGTGCCTGGCCCGGTTGCCTTCGATGCGCAGGAAGCCCGGGCGCTGCGCGAGGCTCCAGCGCGCCGGGTCCGGGTTGTGGTTCCATGACCATTGCAGGCCGAGCGCACCGTTGGAGAACTCGTCGGAATCCTGCAGGCTATAGTCGGGCGAGCGGGCCGCCGTGCGCGGCGCCGCATGGTCGCGCACCGGCAAGCCGGCTTCGCCCATCACCGGCCAGCCATCCTTCCACGCCACCGGTTGCAGGTGCGCGATGCGGCCGAACGCGCCGGTGCTGTTGAAGTGGATGAACCAGCCTTCGCCGGACGGCGTTTCCACGTAGCCGCCCTGGTGCGGCCCGGCCAGGCCATTGCCGGGATGGAGTACCGTGCGGTGTTCGTACGGCCCCTGGATCGTGCGGGCGCGCAGCACGGCCTGCGGGCCGGTGCCCACCCCGCCGATGGGCGCGAAGATGTAGTACCAGCCTTCGCGCTTGTAGACCTTCGGGCCTTCCAGCACGGGCAGGTTGACCTTGTCCTCGATGATCGTCGTGCCGGCGTCGAGCAGCTTCGTCCCGTCCGGCGTCATCGCATGCAGGATGATCGGGCCGGCGCCCACCTTCGAATGTACCAGCCAGGCCTTGCCGTCGTCGTCCCAGAACGGGCAGGGATCCTCGTAGCCGGCGCCGGCCAGCACTGTCACCGGCGCCGACCATGGCCCGGCCGGGTGGTCGGCGGTGCTCATGAAGATGCCTTCATCCGGCGTGGCCCAGTACACGTAGAAGCGCGCGTTGTGATAGCGGATCGCCGGCGCCCACACGCCGCCGGCGTAGCGCATGCCAGGACCCACCGGCTTGGAGATGCTGTCGGTGAGGGTGTATGGCGGCACCATGTCGTAGGACGGGTGGAACGGCAGCGCCGGCAGCACGTGGCCGGCGATCTTCCAGTGCACCAGGTCCTTCGATTGCAGCACCGGCAGGCCTGGGGAGAAGTGGAAGCTGGACGCCACCAGGAAATACTCCTCGCCGACGCGGATCACGTCGGGATCGGAGTAGTCGGCGTGGATGACCGGGTTCTTGTAGCGCTGCGCGGGCGCCTCCGCCATGGCGGACAGCGCCACGCAAGTTCCTCCGAGCAGCCCGGCAAGGGCCGCCTTCCCACCAATCCGCATGGCCATCCGGTCTCCGTATGATTGTGACGTCGCCGCCCAGTAGATGCCGGGCGGGGCGCCGCTGTCAAGACGGAAACGATCAAGCTGGTGAGCGAAAGACAGTGAAGGACAGTCAAACCCGCGGTCAGCGGGCGCCGCGGTGCGCCCAGGCCGTGGAGCGCCGCTCGACGATGGCGAACAGTTCGTACATCGCCATCGCCATCGCGCCGATCACGCCCAGGCCGGCGAACGCCAGCGGCATCTTCATCGACGAACCGGCCGACACCAGCAGGTAGCCGATGCCTTCGTTGGCCGCGTTCATTTCCGACACCGTGGAGCCGACGAAGGCCAGCGTGATGGCCACCTTCAGCGATGCAAAGAAGTACGGCATCGAGCGCGGCAGGCCGACTTTCAGCAGTACATCGAGGCGGCGCGCGCCGAGTACCCGCAGCACGTCTTCCAGTTCCGGCTCCAGCGTGGCCAGTCCGGTGGCGATGTTGACCATGATCGGGAAGAACGAGATCAGGAAGGCGGTCAGGATCGCCGGGCCGGCGCCGATGCCGAACCACACCACCAGGATCGGCACGAAGGCGGCCTTCGGCAAGGCGTTGAAGGCGGTCATCAGCGGATAGGCGGCCGCGTACAGCAGCGGCGACGAGCCGATCAGCACTCCGAACGCGACGCCGACGGCGACGGCGATGGCGAAGCCCGCCATCGTCACCCAGAACGTTTGCCAGGCATGCCCGGCGATGGGGCCGGCGTACTCGACCAGCGCGACGGCGATCGCGTACGGGCTTGGGAAGATGAACTCGGAAATGTCGAACAGGGCGCAGGCGGCCTGCCACAGCAGCACGATGGCGGCGAGCAGGGCCCACGGGGCGAAGGTCTTGATGGTTTTACGGTGCATCATGTTGGTTCCATGGCGGGTGCCGGACAGGTAAAGATTCAGGTACCGCGGACCCGGCCGATGTGCTCGCGCAACTCGTGCACGAGCGCGCTGAACGGTTCGGTGTAGGTGATGTCGATATCGCGCGGCCGCGGCAGCGGGTTGTCGCGCCGGGCGACGATGCGGCCCGGCCGCTTGCTCATCACGTAAACCGTATCGGCCAGGAAGGCCGCTTCGCGCAGGTCGTGCGTGACGAGGATGACGTTGAAGCGGCGTTCGGTCCACAGGTCGCGCAGCACGCACCACAGTTCTTCGCGTGTAAAAGCGTCCAGGGCGCCGAACGGTTCGTCCAGCAGCAGCATCTTCGGTTCGTGGATCAGGGCCCGGCAGATCGACGCCCGCTGCTGCATGCCGCCGGACAGCTGCCACGGGTACTTGTCCGCGTAGCCGTCCAGGCCCACTGTCTTCAGCAGCGCCAGCGCGCGTTCCACATGCGCCGCGCGGTCCTTGCGGAACGTGCGGCGGTACGGTTCGACGATTTCCAGTGGCAGCAGCACGTTGTCCAGCGTCGTGCGCCACGGCAGCAGCGTGGGTGCCTGGAACGCCATGCCGACGATCTTCAGCGGTCCGGTCACCGGCTGCCCGTCGATATGGACCGTGCCGCGGGTGGGCGCCTTCAGGCCCGTGGCCAGCTTCATGAAGGTCGACTTGCCGCAGCCGGACGGGCCGACGATGGCGATGAATTCGCCCGGCCGCGTCTGCAGCGTGATGTCTTCCACCGCATATTCACCCGAGTCGTCGTAGGCGAGGAAGACGTCGCGGAAGTCGACGAAACGATCGGCGACGGACTTTTCCGCCGCCAGGATGTCGGTCATCGCCGTCATTTCGGGAACACGTTCAGTTCGGCCGCGGACGGCAGGAAGGTGGACACCCAGACCGTTTTCGGATCGACCCGCGTCTTCGTGGCGTACACGTCGGAGACCTGCGACGCCATCAGCGACAGCCGCGGCGCCGAGACCTGGCCGAAGCCTTCGGCCTTGGCGCTCGGCGTGGCGATCGCGGTGGCGATGGCCAGCTTGAGGCGGCGCAGTTCGAGTTTTTCATCGATCAGGCCATCGCGCTCCTTGACGCTCTTGATCGCCGCTTCCGGATTGGCCATCACGTCGCGCGCGGCCTTGGCGAAGGCGCGCAGGAAGCCCTTGACCGCCTCGGGCTTCTGCTTCACCAGCGCGTCGGAGGCGATGATGGCATTGCCGTACAGCCGCACGCCATACTTCGGGTAAGGCAGCACGACGACATCCTCGTCCTTGATGCCGCGCGCGTTCAGGTTGAGCAGCGAGGTGAAGGTAAAGCCGGTGATCGCATCCACGTCGCCGCGCACCAGCATCGTCTCGCGCAGGGCGGGCTCCATGCTGGTCCAGGCGGCGGCCGCGGGATCGAGGCCGTTGCTGCGAGCCAGGATCGGCCAGGCGCGGCGGCCCGCGTCGAACACCGGGGCGCCCAGCTTCCTGCCTTTCAGGTCGGCCGGCGAGCGGATGCCGGATTTCTTCAGCGCCAGCACGGCCGCCGGCGTGTCGTTATAGACCATCATCACGCCGACCGGCTTGCCCGGCGCGGACGGATTGTTGGCGGTGAATTCCATCAGCGCGGCCAGGTCCGCGAACCCCATGTCGTAGGTGCCCGATGCCACCCGGTTGACGGCGTTGCCGGAGCCGTTGCCGGCGTCGATCGTCACGTCCAGCTTTTCCTGGGCAAAGTAGCCCTTGCTCCTGGCGACCAGGAACAGCGCGGACGGTCCTTCGAAACGCCAGTCCAGCTGGAACTTGATCTTCGTATCCTGCGCCAGCGCCGGCAGGGCCAGCACGGCCACCGCCACGCTGGCGGCGAGCTGGCGGAAACGCGATGAGCGGAGAGTGAAATGCATGGAACATCCTTTCTGGGGTGAAGGCGGCGGAGCCGCCGTGAAAATGGTCATGCCTTGCCCAGCGCGCTGCGCAGGTCGAAGCGGGCCGGGGACCGCGCCAGCAGCCGGCAGGCGCACTGGCCGAGGTGCCGCGCCATCTGTGCCTGGGCGCGGGCGCTGTCGTGGTGTTGCAGGGCGTCGACCACGGCGGCATGCTCGTCGAAGGAGCAGGGCTGCTGGCCGGCGTTGTCGAGATTCGAGATGAGCAGCGTGGTGCGCGACACCAGCCGGCGCAGCGCATCGACCAGCAAGGCGTTGCCGGCCAGTTTCGCCAGCTCGATATGGAACTCGGCCGACAGCCGGATCCACAGCGGCCGGTCGCCGCGCATCCAGGCATCGCGTTCGCGGGCGATCAGGTCGCGCAGCGCGCGGCCGTCCGCTTCGGTGAGCCGGCCGGCCAGCTTGTCCATCACCTTCGCTTCCAGCACCTGGCGCAGCTCGAACATGTCGTCCGCCTCGCGCGCGCCGGGGCTGGCGATGCGGGCGCCGCGATTGCGTTCCAGGTCGACCAGGCCGTCCGCCGCCAGCCTGGCCAGCACGCGCCGCACGTGGTGCCGCGCCAGGCCATAAATGTCGCCCAGGCCCTGCTCGGTGAGCTTGGTGCCGGCGTGCAGGCGGTGCGACATGATCGCGTCGTACACGTCGAGGTACATGCGTTCTTCCGGCGCGATGGGGCTGGCCGGCGCGTCGAGCAGGGATGTGGGGGGCAATGCTGGTGCAAGGGACATGGGGCTGACAGGTGATTGGGCTCAACCATGCTTAGCAAGGCGCGTGCCACCGGTCTGAAAATGTCGACAATCCGCGCGGCGGCTTGTGCCGGAAAGCGCGCTGCCGCGCGGTTCCGGGCCATTCGCGGCGGTCCCGCGAGCACGCGGAACGGCCGGGAAACAGGGCGGATTGTCGACAATCCGGACGCCATCGTTGCCCCAAAACAGGCGCCGCGTGCACCGAAGCGATGCATCACCATGGCTGAGCGGCGCCGCCGCGGGGTGCCCGGCCCCAGCGTCGCCGCGCTCCTGCGCGGCCGTTCCGGGCGCCGGTGACGGCGCGCCGGTGCCACAATCGGGCCTTGCCAACCGATCGGGTCCACGATGGATGCGCTTTTCACCGCCGCCTTTCACCGCTCGCCGATCGGCCAGTACCTGCTGGCGCCGACCGACAAGCTGGAGATCATCGCCGTCAACGATGCCTTCCTCGGCTACGTCGGGCGTCGCCGCGAGGACCTGCTGGGACTTCCCCTGTTCGAGGCGTTCGCCGAAGACCCCGGCGACGCGGGCGATACCGGTGTCGGCCCGCTCGGGCGCTCCATCGCCAGGGCGATCGAAACCCGCGCGCCGCAGACCATGTCGGCGCAGCGCTATCCGATCGGCATGACCAGGGATGGCAAGACATGGTTCGAGGACCGCTACTGGAGCGCCACCAACACGCCGATCTTCGACGAGGCGGGCCAGCTCATCTGCATCTCGCACACGACCATCGACGTCACGGCCGAAGTGCTGGCGCAACGCGCGCTGCGCAGTGCGCGCGAGGAGGCGATGCGTAGCGCGAGGAGCGCGGAAGCCAACCGCGCCTACCTCGCCTCGGTGCTGCGCTCGGCGCCAGTGGGGATCATCATGCTGGACGAGCGGGGCAAGCTGCTGCACGCCAATCCGGCTCACGAGGCGCTGTTCGGCGCCGCGCTCCCGTGCATCGACGGCACGCTGGACTTCGCCGCCTGGCATGGCTGGGCCGCCAGCCCCGGCGGCGAAGGCGCCAGGCTGCGGCCGGAGGAATGGCCGCTGTACCGCGCGCTGGCGGGGCAGACGGTCGACAAGTGCCTGCTCGAGGTGGAGTCGTTCGGCCCCGGCCGGCCGCACCGCATGGTGCTGCTGTCGGCCGCGCCGATCGTCGACGCGGCCGGCAAGCCGGCCGGCGCCACCGCCATCGCGATGGATATCGCCGACCGGGTCGAGGCGGAAAAGGCGCTGATCGTGGCGGACCGCCGCAAGGACGAGTTCCTGGCCATGCTGGCCCACGAGCTGCGCAATCCGCTGGCACCGATCAGTGCCGCGGCGGCGCTGCTGTCGCTGGGCCGGCGCGACGAAAAGCAGGTGGAGCACACGCTGGCGGTGATCCACCGGCAGGTGGCGCACATGAGCGCCCTCGTCGACGAACTGCTCGACGTGGCGCGCGTGACGCGCGGCCTCATCACGCTCGACACGAAGCCGCTGGACATGAAGCGGGTGGTGTCCCAGGCCACCGAACAGGCCCGGCCCGCGCTGGAAGCGCGCCGCCACACGCTGCACGTGCGCCAGCCGCAGTCCGCGGCTTTCGTGACGGGCGATGAAAAGCGGCTCGTGCAGGTGATCGCCAACCTGCTCAGCAATGCCGCCAAGTTCACGCCCGAAGGCGGCATCATCGAGGTCGAACTGGCCATCGACGAGCGCCATGTGCGCACCGCCGTCACGGACAACGGCATCGGCCTGGCGGCGGACATGATCGAACCCGTGTTCGGCATGTTCGTGCAGGGCGAGCGCAGTCCGGACCGCAAGCAGGGCGGGCTGGGGATCGGCCTGGCCCTGGTGCGCAGCCTGGTGGAACTGCATGGCGGAACCGTGCATGCGCGCAGTGCCGGGGCGGGGCGGGGCACGTGCTTCACCGTGTGCCTGCCGCTGGCGGACACGCCGCAGCTGGCCGCGCCGGCGCACACCTGGGTGCCGCCGCCCGGCGCCACGGCGCTGCGCGTGCTGGCGGTGGACGACAACGAGGATGCGCTGGCCATGGTGGAGATGCTGCTGTCGTCGCTCGGGCACCGGGTGATCAGCCTGGCCAGCTCGCGCGACGCGGTGCGCCGCGCCGCCGAACTGCAGCCCGACGTGTGCCTGCTCGACATCGGCCTGCCGGATATCGACGGCCTCACGCTGGCGCGGCAGCTGCGGGCCGATCCGCGCACCCGCGGCGCGTGGCTGATCGGCATGTCCGGCTACGGCCAGGCCTCCGACCGGGCGGCCGCCATCGAAGCGGGTTTCGATCTGTACTTCGTCAAGCCGGTCGATGTCGGCCGGCTGGTGGCGGCGCTGGCGGAAGTCACGCCACGCCACGCCGAACCCTAGTCGCGTGGGCGGGCGCGGGCCGTCCAGTTCCTGCGAATGTCTATCCTGGCTTACGCTGGCGCCGGAGATTGCGCTATGCTCGCCGGATGATCGACGAAGAAATCACCCTGAAAAAACTGGAAATCTTCCTGGCCTTCATGCGCCTGTCCAGCCTTGCGCGGGTCTCGGAAGAGGTCGGGCAAAGCATCGTCAGCGTGCACCGCGCCCTGCATTCGCTGGAACAGGGCCTGCGCTGCCAGCTGTTCCAGCGCGAGGGCCGCAAGCTGACGGCGCTGCCGGCTGCGTTCGCGTTTGCCAGCCACGCGCAGCGGGCGGTGGCGGAGACCGAGGAAGGCATCCGCAAGGTGCGCGAACTGGCCGGGTTCAACAGCAACCGGCTGCGCATCGGCTCGCTGTACTCGCTGACCTTGCGCTGCATCCCGCACCTGCTGATGGGCCTGAAGCTGCGCCGGCCCGACCTGCACATCGACCTGACGCTCGGTTCCAACAAGGACCTGTTGCAGGGCCTGGTCGATGGCCGGCTCGACGCTGTCGTGATCGGCCTGCAGGCGCCATCCGACAACGCCGCCCTGGTCGCGGTGCCGCTGTTCGAGGACGAAGTGCGGCTCGCCGCTCCGCTGCAGTCGCCCTATGCAGGCATGGCGCAAGTCGACCTGAAGGCCCTGCGCAGCGAGCAGTTCATCACGCTGGGCGATGGCTTCGTCACGTCGGACAGTTTCAACCACGCCTTCCGCCAGGCCGGCTTCGTGCCGGAGACGGCGATGCGGGTCGGCGATATCTTCTCGCTGATCAACCTGGTCGGCAGCGGCATGGGCTACAGCCTGCTGCCGGCCCGGGTGGCCGAGTACAGCGGGCGCATCGAACTGATTCCGCTGGCCGAGCCGTATGCCTCCCACCAGGTGATCACCTTGCTGCTGTCGAAGTCGCGCGAGCGGGATCCGAACCTGCTGGCGCTGGCGGCGGAATCGCGGATGTTCGGCAAGGGCGGGTCGGCCCGGGCGTGAGGTCAATGCCGTTAAGTTAGGCCGACCCCAAGGGCAAATTCCGGGGTCAGACCCGGCGGGTCTGACCCCAGCCCTTCGCCGTTGGGGTGAATGCATGCGCTTTCAATGTGTCAGGTGACGCTTAACTTAGCGGCATCAAGGCTGCGAGCCAGTATTCCTCCCTGACCCCGGAATTTGCACTTGGGCTGGATTTATCTAGTCCGCATCAGGTCCGAGCCCAAACCCAAGGGCCCTACAGGCTCGCCCGCCCAACGTGCTTGCCCACTGTACTTCACTCACCTGCCATCGATCTCCTCGACATACCAGCGCGTGATCGGCAGGTTCTCGCCCGGCCGCAGCTTGGCCCCGTCGGCCGGAGAAATGTAGTACTGCGTGCCGCCGCCGGCGCCGAACTGCTTGTTGGCCCTGGCGATGCCCCGGGCGGCGCATACGTGATCGGTGACGTGGAAGGTCCGCACCAGCTCGCGCAGCGTGCGCGGCTTGCCGTCGGCGTCCTTGCCGGGATCGGTGGTGACCTGCACCAGCGCGTAATACCTGTCCCACTGGCCGGCCGCATCGCGCAGTGTCTGCTCGGCGACTGCGAAGCGCGGCGGCGCGCCCGGCGTCAGCGAATACAGTACCGTGCCCGGTGCCAGCACCACGTTGGCATAGGTATCCTTGCCGAGATAGGGACTGTCCGGCCAGGCGGGCGACCGGCCTTGCGTGGCGCTGGCCTCGGCCGCGGGATCGCGCTCGCAGCACGGGCCGCAGGTGCCTGGCGCTGCCACGGCGGCTGTGCCGTGCTGGCCTGTCGGCGGCATGGCGCAGCCGGCCAGCAGCGCCCCCAGCACGAGCAGCGGGTATGCCGCGCGGGGCAGCGGCTTCATGGATGCGTTCATCGTGGAGACCTCCGGTGGCGTTGGGCCAGCCGCCGGTGTTCCTGCCACGATAGCGGGAACCCGGGCGGCGGGGGGCTCCATGATATCCGGGCCGTTTCCGGAAAAGTTTCGTAAATTTGTCGCCAGGTGCGGATCAACGGCGTGCGGGCGACATCGCCCGGCTTAGCGCTCGGACCACAGCTTGCCGGCCGTGGCCCAGTGCTCGCGCTTAACCTCGTGGATCAGGATGTCGACCGATTCGGGCGACGCGCCCAGGGTTTTCACGGTGGCTTCCGTGACGGCTTGCACGAACGCGCGTTTTTCTTCCGGCGTGCGGCCCTCGAACAGCTGGACATTAATGGTGGGCATCGTGTATCTCCTTCGTGGCGGGTTCAGGTGCGGTAGCGGGGGCGTTCGGCATCCAGGCGGCGCAGCAGCGACGGCCATTCGAGCGCGCCTTCGGGAGCGCCGTCGCCCACCAGCTGCGCGTGGGCGGTCCGGCAGATCGCCTCGGGCGGCTGGCGCAGCGGCACGCCGGCCGCCTGGGCACGCCATTGCGCCTCGCACGCGCGGTCCAGGGTTTCCATCAGGACGAACGCCTCGGCGATGGTGCGGCCCACCGTCAGGGTGCCGTGGTGGCGCAGCAGCATGGCCTGGTGGGTACCCAGGTCGCGCACCAGGCGCGCCTGCTCGTCCGGCATCATCGCGATGCCTTCGTAGTCGTGATAGGCCAGCGCGCCGTGGAACCGCAACGCGTAGGGCGACAGCGGAAGCAGGCCATCGTCCTGCATGCCCACGGCCAGGCCGGCCATGTTATGCAGGTGCAGCACGCAGGCCGCGTCCGGGCGCGCCGCGTGCACCGCCGCGTGCAGGCGGAAGCCCGACCGGTTGACCGTGTACTGGGACGGGCCGACCGGATTGCCGTCGCAGTCGACCTTGACCAGGTTCGACGCCGTGACTTCCTCGAAGCGCATGCCGAACGGGTTGATCAGGTAACAGCCCGGTTCGCCCGGTACGGCGGCCGAGATATGCGTGTAGATGCCGTCGTCCCAGCCATGCAGCGCGCACAGCTGGTAGCAGGCCGCCAGGTCGACGCGGGTTTGCCATTCGGCGGGGGAGGCGATGCCGGGGCGCACGAGTGCCGCCTGGCCGGGTGTCGAGAGTCTGTCCATGGCGAAAGCGTAGCAGGGTTTGCGCCGTCCGATACCTCACTGCCTGTATAGGCTGTCCGTACGATCCGCCTCCCAGGCAACGGTCGAGGTTTGCCTTATGTTAAGATTCATTACTATTCTTGAAGTAAGACAATCATAAGTTTTCGCCGCTACCATCGCCACGCCGAAATTCCCGGCGCCCTGGCGCCGCCCACAATGAAACCGATCCTGCATTTCGCCCACGCCAACAGTTACCCCGCCGGAACCTATCGCCAGCTGTTCGCCCAGCTCGGCAGGGAGTTCGACGTCGGCGCGCTGGACATGCATGCCCACAATCCCGCGTTTCCCGTGCGGGACGGCTGGCATGAACTGGTGGACGAGCTGATCGCCGAACTGGTGGCCCGCTACCACGGCGAGCCGGCGATCCTGGTCGGCCATTCGCTGGGCGGGATGCTGAGCCTGATGGCGGCGGCGCAGCGGCCGGACCTGGCGCGCTGCGTGGTGCTGCTCGATTCGCCCGTCGTGGCGGGCTGGCGCGCGCTGGCCTGGCGGCTCATCAAGCGGTTCAACGCGGAAGACCGCTATTCGCCGGCGCGGCTGTCCGCCCGGCGCCGGAACGTGTGGCCCAGCGAGGCCGATGCGCTGCGCCACTTCGCCAGCAAGGAACTGTTCGCGGCATGGGCACCCGGTGTCCTGCAGGATTACCTGGCCGCCGGGCTGGCGCCGCATCCCGACGGCGTGCAGCTGCGTTTCTCGCGCGAGGTGGAAACGGCGGTCTACCGCACCCTGCCGCACCACGTGGGGCGGCTGGTGGCCGGCGAATTTCCCGTGCCGGTGGGGTACCTGGCCGGGCGCATTTCGGTGGAAAACCGGCAGGCCGGCCTGGCCGCCACGAAGGCGCTGGTGGGCCGCCATTTCCAGATGATGCCGGGCGGGCACCTGTTCCCGATGGAGTTTCCCGTGCTGACGGCCCAGGCGATCCGCGACATGGCGTGCGACCTGCTGGGTGCCGGATTGCCGCTGTGCGCCGATGCGCGCCATGGCTGAAATGTTGTAAAACCCTTCAGGCCGGAAGCGGGATCGCGTAAAATCGCCCCCACGCGGCGCGGCCGCATCACCCACCCACAGAATTGAAGCCTTTGCGATGACGATTAAAAGCGACAAATGGATCCGCCGGATGGCGGAATCGACCGGAATGATCGAACCCTTCGAGCCCGGCCAGGTCCGGGCCGTGGACGGCCGCAAGGTGATCTCGTTCGGCACGTCGTCGTACGGCTACGATATCCGCTGCGCCGACGAGTTCAAGATCTTCACGAACATCAACAGCACGATCGTCGACCCGAAGAACTTCGATTCGAATTCCTTCGTCGACGTGAAGAGCGATGTCTGCATCATCCCGCCGAATTCGTTCGCGCTGGCCCGCACCATCGAATACTTCCGCATCCCCCGCGATGTGCTGACCGTCTGCCTCGGCAAGTCGACCTATGCGCGCTGCGGCATCATCGTCAACGTCACGCCGTTCGAGCCGGAATGGGAAGGCTACGTGACGCTGGAGTTCTCCAACACCACGCCGCTGCCCGCCAAGATCTACGCCGGCGAAGGCTGCGCCCAGGTGCTGTTCTTCCAGAGCGACGAGGAATGCGAGACCTCGTACAAGGACCGCAACGGCAAGTACCAGGGCCAGCACGGCGTGACGCTGCCGAAGGCCTGATGTAGCCGGCGCGCCATCGGCACCTCCGCAAGGCCTCCCCGCTGCCAGCCGGGAGGCCTTGTCGTTTGCGGGGAACCACGAGCCGCGCGCCACGATCGCAGTGTTCCCGCGGCACCGCCCGGACAGTCCGCCTAACGCCGTGCCAGCACGATGGGCTCCACCTTGCCGGACTGCCCGGCGACGACGGTATGCGTGGCGCGGTAGGGGTGGTAGCCCGGCGCGGTGATCGTCAGCGCGTAGTCGCCATCGGGCAGGCCGACGAAGGAGAACATGGCCCTAGCCGCGTCGTCCTTGCCGGCCAGGTAGCTGTCGATGCCCAGTTCCGTGCGGCCGCGGTCGGGCACGAGGGTGCGTTCGATGCCCGCGCCGGACAGCGTGATGGCCTCGATGTCGATGCCCGGATGCGGCTCGCGGAAGCTCCCCGCGGGATTTCCTCCCGGTGCGACGTCCGCGCCGATATAACCGAACAGCGTGCCCACGGGCTGGAGCTCGATGTCCAGTTCCGGTACCTGGCCGGCGGCGATCGCGACCTTGCGCCGGGCCGGCTGCGCGCTGAAGCCGGGCGATACGACGGCCACGTCGTAGACACCGGGAGCGAACGGCCCCAGGCGGCGGCCCCGGTCGCCGGCCAGCAGGGGCACGACGATGCGCCCCTGCGCGGCATCGGCGGGCGTCAGCACCAGCAGGGGTTCGGCCGGGGCCAGCGCGCCGGCGCCGCGATGGCGCAGCGCCACGCGCAGGTGGCCGCCCGGCGCGGCCGGGGCGGTGCCGGGCCTGGCCATGGCCGCGTCGAGCACCGCCGCGTAGCGGGCGAACACCTGCGGCGAGCGCAGGATGCTCGTGTGGTCCTCGTCGAAGCCGTAGATCATGCGCGCCTCGGCCTGGGCTTGCGGGCGCAGTTCGCTGGCCAGCGTGACCGCGCCGTCGGTATTGGCCGAATGCAGCAGGCTGTAGCGGCCGGCGTGGCCGAAGAACAGGTAGTAAGCCGTATCGCCCGGCAGCGCGCGCCGGTACAGCGACTGGATGAAGCGCCCGCCGGCCTGCATGTCGTTCCATGACGGGACCACGGCCGGGGAGTGCGCCACGCCCTGGTCGGCCATGGCATCGCCGCCCCACGGCGTCGACAGCGACACGAAGGTTTTCTCCACCGGCAGCTGCGAGCCGTGGTTCGACAGGAAATTGCGCGCCACGAGTCCGCCCATGCTGTGCGCGGTGAGGACGATGCGCTCGAAGTGGTACTGGCGCTGGAGATTGATCAGCTTCCAGTACAGCAGGTAGGAGACGGAATCGAGCGCGGCGCCGGACGGATAGTAGAAGAACCAGGGCTGGTAGCGCTTGCGGTCCAGCTTGTCGAAGAAGTAGCGCCAGTCCTGCGGCGAGCCGCCCACGCCGTGGATGAACAGCACGGGGATCCTGGCCGGGTCGTATTTCTCGAGGAAGTACACGTTGCCGCCGGCGTTGCGGAAGAATTCCGTGGGCGTCCAGTAGCCGATGCGGGCGAACTCCGGTGAAAACACCGGCGCGTCGAGGTCGGCGATGGCACCGGCCTGCGTGCTGTGCAGCGTGGCCGGCGGCGTCTCGCTGACGGCCGTGCCGACCGGGATATCGGTGGCCTGGCCGGCCACCGTGAAATTGAGCTCGATGACGGTGCCGGTACCGTTCGCGACGACCGGCCCGGGGCGGAACTGGCCGGCCTGTTCGCCCGCGTCGAGCCGCAGGTTGCCGTTGGCATCGGCGAACGCGGCGACCACGTGTTCGCCGCGCGGCACCAGCAGCTCATAGCCGCCCGGCTCGTGCAGCACCGTGTGGTGGACCGGCACCAGCGCACCGTCCTGGCGGGTGAAGGCCGCCACCACCAGCGGCGTGCCGGGCGGGGCGGCACTGGCGACACGGCCGACCAGCACGGTCGAGGAATAAAAGGTCCGGGCATCGCCATTGACCTTGACGAGGCCGCAGGCACCGAGCAGGCAGCACGACAGCGCGGCGGCAACGGTCTTCAGCCGGGCAGCTGGCGCGGGCGCCGTGGGGGAAGAAACAGCGGGCAGAGGAAAGAAGGACATGCGGCGACTCGCGGTGGGGTTCGACGGCGATGATCGGCATTTTGCCACTTTTGCAACTTTTGCGGAAGCCTGCCGCTTGCGGCAGGGCGCCGGCGCTCAATCCAGCGGCAGCGCGATCTCCACGCACAGGCCGCCGCCATCCCGGTTCGCGGCGCCGATCGTGCCGCCGTGCTGCTGCACCACCTGCCGTGCGATGGCCAGGCCCAGGCCATGGCCCTCCACGTCCTTCTCGGTGCCGCTGCTGCGGAAGAAGGGCTCGAAGATGGTCCGCAGGTCCTGCGGGGCCACGCCGGGCCCGCGGTCCAGCACGCGGATGCGCAGCGTGCCGCCCTCCACGGTGCCCTCGACAACGATGTTTTCCCCCGCCGGGCTGTGCTTGATCGCGTTGCGCACCACGTTCTCGATGGCGCGCGCCAGCAGGTCCGGCTGGCCGAGCAGCACCACGTCGGCCATGCCCTGCGCGGCCACCGTGCGGCCCTGGGCCGTGGCCTCGAATTGGGCGTCGCCGACGATTCCGTGCAGCAGTTCGGCCACGTCGATTTCCTCGCGCGTGCCGGACAGCGCGCCCGCCTCCAGCCGCGACAACGTAAGCAGTTCATCGACCAGCTTGTCCATGCGCACGCTCTCCCGTTCGATGCGCCCGAACGACGCCGCCATCCGCGCCGGGTTCTGGTGCGCCAGCCCGATCGCCGCCTGCAGCCGTGCCAGCGGCGAGCGCAGCTCGTGCGACACGTCGTGCAGCAGGCGGCGCTGGCCATCCATCAGGTTGCGCAGCCGCGCCGTCATGCGGTCGAAATCGCGGCCCAGGTCCGCCAGTTCGTCGCCGCGCCGGCCCGCGCCGGCGAAGCGGGGCGCCAGGTCACCCTGCGAGGCGGCTTCGAAGGCCTGGCGCAAGGCGCGGATGGGACGGGAAAAATACCAGGCCAGCAGCGCGGCGAACAGCAGGCTGGCCACCAGGGCGGCGGCCAGCGGAATGAAGGGCGTCAGCGGCTGGAAGCGGCCGCGCGGACCGTCCGGACCCGGCATCGGGCCCGGCGTGCCCGATGCCGGGTCCGGATACGGGCGTGCCGCTCCCTGGGGGAAGCCCGGCCGCAGGCCCGGGGGGCGCGGGCCGACTTCCGGCATCGGCATGCCCGCGCCGGCCAGCAGGGGCCGCGCATCGCCGCTGTACAGGGGCGTCATCCGGTCCTGCGCGGGCAGGAACAGCAGGTAGCGCCGGCCGTTGGGCAGCGTGATCCGGCGCACTACGCGGGTATCGCCATTGTCGAGCACCGCCCGCGCCGCTGCCACCTGCACCGGGTTGACGATGCGCCCCAGCAGTTCCTTGCCCAGGTCGTCCACGGCGAACACGCGGTGGCGGTCCATGTTCTCCAGCAGGCGGCCGAGCGCCTGCGGCCCGCCGAATTCCAGCGTGGCGGCGGCCGATTCGATCGCCATCGCGGCGGGCGGGCTGGTGTCGATGGCGGGCCGCCGTTCCTGTTGCGCGGCGCGGTTCTTCAGCCAGAGGGCGCCGCCGATGCCCACCGTGGCAGCCACCTGTGCGAGCAGGATCGACAGGAAGAATTTCCAGAACAGCCGGCCCACGTCAATCCTTGATCAGCTGGTAACCCATCCGGTAGACGGTCTGCAGGCAGGAGCGGCCGTCGGCCAGCGTGCCCAGCTTGTGGCGCAGGCTGGACAGGTGCACGTCGATATTGCGGTCGAAGCGCGCCATCGGCCGCCCCAGGCCCTGCTCGGACAGGATGTTCTTGCTGACCGGCTTGCCGGCATGGCGGGCCAGCACTTCGAGCAGGTTGAATTCGGTGCTGGTCAGTTCCACCGTGGTGCCTGCCCAGGCGGCGCGGCGCTGTTCCGGCCACATGGTCAGCTGGCCGACCACCAGCGGGGCCGATGCCAGCTGGTCCATCGGGGTACCGGCCGTGCGGCGCAGGATCGCGCGGATGCGCGCCGTCAGCTCGCGCGGCGTGCATGGCTTGGTCACGTAATCGTCCGCGCCCAGTTCCAGGCCCACGATGCGGTCGGTATCGTCGCCGCGCGCGGTCAGCATCAGGATCGGCATGCGGCTGGCCGCGCGGATGCGCCGCAGCGTTTCCAGGCCGTTCATCCGGGGCATCATCACATCGAGGATGGCGATCGCGTGCTGCCCCGTCAGGGCCGCCGCCGTGCCGGCTTCGCCATCGTGGGCGGTCGTCACGTCGAATCCTTCCTGTTCCAGGTATTCCTGGAACATGCTTACCAGTTCGACATCGTCGTCGATCAACAGGACCTTGCTCATCGCTTCTTCATCAGGCTGCAAAACGGCCATGATAGCAGTCCAAGCTGCGCAACCGGCGGCGCCGCGGCGGCTTTTACCCGCTTTTACAGCCGCGTTCTCCAGGGCTCTTTACGCGGTTTTACCCCTGCCTTACCGCGCTTTACATGGCGCCCTCGCAGAATGGCGGCTTCCCTGTCACCGAAGGAGCGCTGATGAATAACACAACACCAAACCTGCAACGATTCCTGCTTGCCGCCGTGCTGGCCCTGCCGCTGGCGGCGCTGGCCCAGGGCAGCGGCGACGAACGCCCGGAGGACAGCCGGCACGATGGTCCACGCGACGGCCCGCGCGCGGACGAGCAACGCGGTCCCGGCCCGGCCATGCATGGCGAAGACGGGCCGCGTGGCGGCGGCCCAGGCGATGGCCCGGATGCCGGCCGGGGCTTCGACGGCGTGCCGCCCTACCTGCGCGGCATCGCCCTGAGCGAGGCGCAACAGGACAAGATCTTCGCCATCGTCCATGGCCAGGTGCCGTACCTGCGCGAACAGGCCAGAGCGCGCGACAAGGTCGACCGCGCGCTGTCCGGCCTGCACGGTGCCGTCCGATACGACGATGCCGCCGCCGTGAAGCTGGCCCAGGCCGCGGCGCAGGCGGACGCCAACATCACGCTGTCGCACCTGCGCACCGAACAGAAGGTGCTGGCCGTGCTGAGCGCCGAACAGCGCAAGACGCTGGCACAGCGCCGCGACGGGCGTGGACCGCGGCCAGCCGAGCAATAACACCCGATAACGACAAGGAGCAAGCCATGGCACATCACGGCCACAGCCTGGAAGAAGACCTGCAAACGATGCTGCACACCACGGCCGGCCGGCGCCAGTCGCTGCGCTGGCTGCTGGCCGGCGCCGCATCGCTGCCCATCCTCGGATGCGGCGGTTCTTCGGACACGGCAGCCAGCACTACCGACACCGGCACGAGCGGCACGATCGCCACCGGCACGACGACCACGGGTACGACGACCACCGGTTCGGGCAGCACGACCACCAGCGGCAGCTGCACGGTCATTCCCGAGGAAACCGGTGGCCCGTACCCGGCCGACGGCACCAACAGCAACGGCAGCGGCGTGGTCAACGTACTGACGCAGAGTGGCGTAGTGCGCAGCGACATCCGCGCCAGCTTCGGCGGCATGAGCGGTACGGCGGCCGGCGTGCCGCTGACCATCAAGCTGCACATCGTGAACGCCAACAACAGCTGCGCCGCAGCCGACGCGTTCGCCGTCTACCTGTGGCATTGCGACCGCGACGGCAACTACTCGCTGTATTCCAGCGGAGTGACGAACCAGAACTACCTGCGCGGGGTACAGGAAGCGGATGCCGACGGCGACATCACCTTCACCACGATCTTCCCCGGCTGCTATGCGGGGCGCATGCCGCACGTGCACTTCGAGGTGTACCCCACGCTGGCGCGGGCGTCCAGCGCGTCGAACCGCATCAAGACGTCGCAGTTCGCCTTCCCGACCGACATCTGCAACCAGGTCTATGCCACCGCCGGCTACAGCGCCAGCGTGCGCAACCTGGCGCAGATCAGCTTCGCCACCGACAATATCTTCAGCGACGGCTACACGCTGCAGCTTGCCACGGTAACGGGCAACGCCACCGATGGCTACGTGGCCACGCTGACGGTCGCCGTCGTCGCCTGATGCCCCAGCCTGCCTGACACCCTCCCGGCGAACCCCGTTTCGCCGATTTCGCCCCGCGCCCGCCGCGGGGCGAAGCCATTTTCGCCCTACTGCGGCATCGCCTCCCCGGAAACGCCTGGCATGGCGCTTGCACTTACCCGTGGTACGTGCGGCATCGGGCCGCACTCCACGGGGAGCCCGCCATGGACCACCGACTTGCCGTCTCACGGATTGCCTGGCAGGGACCGGCCGACCGCCGCCTGCTCGACTTCAAGCCCGAACTGGAGTTGCCGTCCGACGGGGAAGCGCAGGCGCCATGGCCCGACCGCATTGGCGGCGGCGAATTCGGCGAACTGGATTTCGCCGCGCGTTTGCTGGAGGCGCGCACGGCCGATGAGCTGGCGCCGGTGCTGGCCGATCTCGTCGGGCCGGCCACGGATACGCGGCAGCGTGCCTTGCGCGAACCGGTCCTGCGTGTGCTGCATCGCGCCGCCCGAATGGTCTTTCCGCTGGACGCCACGCGCGCCCCGGCCGACCTGAAACGCAAGGCTGCCGGCGTGTTCGGGCTGGAGCTGGAAGGCCTGTCGCCCGAGGACAAGGAATTCGAGGTGGCCCGGCAGTTCGTGCGGCTGGCCGTGGATGCCACGCGGCAGGCGCTGGCGCGGGTGGGCCAGCCAGCCGGGCAGGCCACGCAGCAGGGCCTGATGCAGGCCGCGCGCCGCAATGCGCCGGGGCTGCTGCGGCAGCGTGCCGCCGCGCCGCTGTCCGGCAACTGGCGGCGGCGGGGCCGGCGCATCCAGGTGATCGATTTGTAGGCGGGGCGGTGTGGCCGTTCCGGTATTGATGTGTTGTATCTGATGTTTGGCGGGACGGAAGGGGAATCAGGCGGGAAGCAAG
Source organism: Pseudoduganella albidiflava (assembly GCF_004322755.1). Lineage (NCBI taxonomy): Bacteria > Pseudomonadati > Pseudomonadota > Betaproteobacteria > Burkholderiales > Oxalobacteraceae > Pseudoduganella > Pseudoduganella albidiflava. The sequence continues at coordinate 3,365,658 of NZ_CP036401.1, read as the reverse complement.
CGGGAAGCAAGCGGCAATTCATTGGGGAACCAAGCGGGATCAACTGGATCAACGGGAGCTCATCATGCATGACATCGATCGCACGACCCTGGAATACGGCCAGGAATTTGGCGGCGGCAGCGGCTATGAAATGGAACAGTACGAATTCGGCCAGGGCGAATGGACCGGCGAGGGCGGCGGCCTGCTGTCCGAGGCGGATGAAATGGAACTGGCCAACGAACTGCTGTCGGTCACCAACGAACAGGAACTGGACCAGTTCCTCGGCAGCTTCCTGAAAAAAGCCGCCTCGGTGGCCGGCAACATCATCAAGTCGCCTGTCGGGCAAGCTGTTGGCGGCGTGCTGAAAGGCGTGGCGAAGAAGGCGCTGCCGATGGCCGGCGGCGCGATCGGCGGCTATTTCGGCGGCCCGCTCGGAGCGAAGATCGGCAGCGGCCTGGCCTCGGCGGCCGGCAATGCGCTGGGGCTGGAAGCGGAAGGCGAGATGTCCGGCGAGGACCGTGAATTCGAAGGCGCCAAGACCTTCGTGAAGATCGCCGCCGACACGGTCAACCGCGCCGCCCAGGCACGCGGCGGCGACCCGCGCCAGATCGCCCAGCAAGCCGCCACGGCGGCGGCGAAGCAGTTCGCGCCGGGTTTGCTGACTCAGGGACAAGCGCAGGGCCAGGGGCAGGGGCAGGGGCGCGGCGGGCAGGGCGGCCAGGGCATGGGCTCGGGGCAAGGGCGCGCTGGCGGCAGCGGCGGACGCGCCAATACCGGCCGCTGGATGCGCCAGGGCCGCAAGATCGTGCTGTACGGCGCCTGACGGCCATGGCCATCGGTGCCTATGCCGCCTGGATGCTGGCGCAGGAAGCGCGCTCGCTGCTGAACCGGGTCGACCGCATGCAGCCCTTCGTGCTGATCGAGCCGATGGTGCCGGCGGCGGCATTGCCGGCCGCGGCGCAGGCGGCGATCGAACGGCACCTGACGCTGGGCCGGCGCGAGCTGCGCCAGATGGTGCGGCGCTTCCTGGAATGGCTGCGCGGGCCGGCGGCAAGGCGGGTCTCGGTGGCGGACGCGCAGCGGCGCTTCACTTTCCTGCGCCTGAAGTTCAATGCCGCGCTGACGCAGTTCGACCTGTTCATCGATGTGGTCACCCAGCGCAGCGAACACGGCAACGGCGTCTGGCTGGCGGGGCTCGATACCGTGTCGCGCGATGCGCTGCGCCTGCCCGGCGGCTACTTCGACTCCCCGCCGCTGGTGTGCTACCTGGACCGGGGGCCCGGTGCCGCCATCCGGCGCGCCCGGACGCGGCTGCCGGGCGGCGGCGAGAACCCGGTCGCCATCATCCGTGTGCCGCGCGAGCGGATGATCGGCAGCAGCATCGCCTCGTCGCTGGTGCATGAAGTCGGGCACCAGGGCGCCGCGCTGCTCGACCTGGTCAACTCGCTGCGGCCCGTGCTGCAGGCGTTGCAGCATGGCGGAAGCGGCCCGGGGCATGTCTGGCGACTGTGGGAACGGTGGATTTCCGAAGTAGTGGCCGATTTCTGGTCGCTGGCGCGGGTCGGCGTGGTCGCCACGCTGGGACTGATCGGCGTGCTGTCGCTGCCGCGCGTGTTCGTGTTCCGGCTGAACGGCGACGATCCGCACCCGGTGCCCTGGCTGCGCGTGAAACTCAGTTGCGCACTGGGCCGGCTGCTGTATCCGCACCCGCAATGGACGCGCATCGAGCGGCTGTGGGACGCGTTCTATCCGCTCGACGGCCTGGCGCCGCCGGACCGGCTGCTGCTGGAACAGCTGACGGCGAGCCTGCCGGCGATGGCCGGCCTGCTGGCGCATCACCGGCCGCGCGCGCTGGGCGGCGCCTCGCTGAAGGAAGCGATGGCGGTGGGCGAGCGGCAGCCGGCACGGCTGGCGCGGCTGTTCCGCTGGTGGCACGCGGCGCCGCAGCGCATGTACGACAGCGCGCCGTCGCTGGTGCTGGCGGTGATCGGCCAGGCGCGGGCGGATGGCCTGCTGGCGCCGGAGGATGAAAGCGTGCTGCTGGCGCGCCTGCTCACGCACTGGGCGATGCGCAGCGCGCTGGAGGATGGAGGACGGCGCGCAATCACGGTAAACGGCGCGGTGCAGTCCTCGGTGAGAACGGCGGTACGGGGCGCCATGGTGGGCTTGGCCGGACGCAGCGGCGCGGCACTGACGACAGGTGAATCACGTTTCTAGGAGAGCGACATGAGTACGAGGAAATTGGCGAAGGGTGCCCCTGCCGCGGTGGCCGCCGTGACGGTGGTGGCGATCGTGGAAGGCCGGGGCACGATTGAAGTGAAGGTAACGGACCAGGTCAGCGGCCGGCCGCTGGTGGGCGCCACGATCCGGCTGTTTCGTGCCCGGGACGTGGACGGCCCCACGTTCCGTTCCTGGACGCGGGACGAGTGCGCCGACTGGCGGCCGCAGGATCACGACCAGCTGATCGATGTGCCGACCGGGCCGCAAGGCATCGTCACGTTCGAGGGGCTGGAACCCGGCCTGTATTTCGCGCTGTACGACCACGTCACGCCGGCCGACGGCCCGGATGTGTACCGCTTCGAGGGCGGCGAGGTCGACGCCGATACGGTGCTGAAAATGGATATCCGCCTGCCGATCGGCCCCGCGGTCACGTTCGAGTTCGAGCAATCGGCCACCTGCGCGCGCACCAGGGACCCGGTCGTCGGGAGCCGGGCCATTGCGGTCGTGCGCTTCCAGGGCAGCGACGGCAGCAGCGCCGTCACCGACCGTGTCGGGCTGGAAGCGGATGGGCCGTGGCAGCCGGAGGATGGCAACCTCTATTCCGCCGGCCAGATGATCCGCAAGCCTGGGCGCCATGACTTCATCGGCCGGCTGGTGTTTGCCCGCCGCGCCGGCCAGGTGATCGGCACGCCGAGCCTGGTACCTTCCGGCATCACGGGTGGCGCCAAGCTGGGCGTGAGCGGCGCGTTCGTGGCCGAAGAACGGCCGGCGCAGCCCATCTCCGGCAATATCGGCGTGGCGCTGACGCGGACCGAGACCGAGGCCACGCCGGACCTGGCGCTGTGGACGCTGATCCGCAACAGCACCGAGGCGCTGTCCTTCAACAACTACATGGACTTCCTCGACCAGCTGTTCTGCGTGCCGCCCGCCGATCCGGCCAACGCGCCGTTCGAGCGCACCCGCTTCGGCAAGAAGTCTTCCGTGTTCCAGTCGCTGAAGCACCGGCGCGCGCTGCCGTTCACGGACTCGGAATCGTACCGGGTGCTGAAGGCGGCCACCGAGGCTTTCGTGATGGTCAACTGCGGCGTGCTGCGCGAACCGTTCGCGTTCGATCCCGTCAACGACAACGCCTACCTGGACCGGCGCGATATTCCGGCCAGCGGCGACCTGCGCGACACGCTGGTGCAGGATTACCTGGAATCGGTGGGCGGCACGGAAATGCTGCCGTACCTCGCCGTGATCCGGCGCAAGCTGCCGGACGTGCCGGTGATCCCGTCCGGTTCGGGCCACTGCGACGAGGCGGAACTGTGCTTCGGCATCATCCAGGACCGGCTGTCGAACCCCTGCCTGATCGAGCTGATCTGGAGCTACTGGCAGGAAGAAGGCATGCTGGTGCAGACCATGAACGTGATCACGCAGCGCTTCCAGAACCTGCGCTCGCCACTCGCCACGGACCCGCTGGCCAATACCGAGATCGACATGCTGCGCCCGCTGAACAACCTGCTGTGGGGTTACACGCAGGATGAACAGCACCGGCTCACCGTGGTGCGGCGCAACTACGAGTACGACCATCACTATGGCATCCGGCTCGACGGCAAGGCGGTGCGCAACATGCGCCCGGCCGACAGCCGCTCGAAGTTCCTGGAAGCCTTCCATCACCTGCTGCGGCTGCTCACCAGCTTCTACCGGCAGGATGACGACACCACCGTCAAGGCCGATGCGTTCCCGATCCTGAACGCGCTGAAGGAAGTGCACCTGATCCTGTCGCAGGGTGCGCACAACCAGTATGGCGACCTGCCGTCGACGGCGCGCATCGAGATGCTGATGCAGCAGTGGCTGCTGGCGCGGCCGGAGTTCCGCGAATTCCTGCCGACCCGGGTGATGGTGGCCTATCCGGAACCGTGGATGGACCGGGTCGACGCGATGAAGAAGCTGCAGCTGTGGAGCGATACCAGCGTGATGCACTTCCGTAACCTGGCGATCTTCGGCGAGCAGCTGCTGCTGTCGATCCGCTTCGGCCACTGGAGCGACGTGTACGAAGCCACGCAGGCCTTCAACTGGGCGCGCTTCTGGCGGCCGCAGGCGCAGGGCTACATCCACGCCTACCGCGCCGCCACCGGGGTCGACCTGTCGATCGACGCGGCCAATCCGGCCGAGGAAGCCACGCTGCCATCGGTCCTGCTGCGCCAGCGGCTGGCGCGGCAGCAACAGCGCTCGGCGATGTGAGCGGCGGGTGGGCGCGGCGGCGGCGGATTTTACCAGTGCCCTCTACCTGGGCCTGCGGCATGGCCGGGCCGCACTGGACGACTGGCCGGCGCTCACGCTGGGCAAGCCGGCGGCGCTGGCCGAAGTGCCGGGCGCGCGTGCAGTGGCGCGTGACCTGGCAGCCTTGCAGGGCTGCGCGGCGGCGACCTTGCTGCCGTCGACACTGCACCTGTTCTGGGATGTGTTCGGCATGCTGGGCCGGGAACGGGATGGCAAGCCGTACATGGTGCTGGTCGACGGCGCGGCCTACCCGGTGGCGCGCTGGGGTGGCGAACGGGCTGCCGGCATGGGCCTGCCGCTGCGGGTGTTTCGCAGCGGCGCCCTGGCCGAGCTGGCAAGCCTGGTGGGATTGGCGCGGCAGCTTGGCCGCCGGCCGCTGGTGCTGGCCGATGGCTACTACCCGGACCGTGCCGGCGCGCCGCCGCTGGCAAGCTACGCGGCGCTGGCGGCAGGCGCCGATGGCCTGCTGCTGCTGGACGATGCCCAGGCGCTTGGCGTGCTGGGGCCGCGCGGCGGCGGTTCCATCGTCGCGCACGGCCTGGCCGGTGCCCCGGTGCTGATGGGCGCATCGCTGGCGAAAGGTTTCGGCGTGCCCCTCGCGGTATTGGCCGGCAGCGCGGCGCTGGTGCGGCATTTCGAAGCTGTCAGCGACACGCGCCTGCATGCCAGTCCGCCGCCGGTGGCGACCGTGGTCGCGGCCCGCCATGCGCTGGAACTGAACAGGGTATGCGGCGATGCGTTGCGCGCCGCGCTGCGGCAGCGGATCGGACAGTTCCGCGCCGCGCTGGCGGAGCAGGGCATCGCCACCGAGGGCGGCGCGTTTCCCGTGCAGGCGGTGCGGCTGCCGCGCTGGCTGGACCTGGCGGCGGCGCACGGGGCGCTGCGGCGCGACGGGGTGTTGGCGGTACCGCAGTGCAGGGGCGGCGCGGCGCTGCTGGCCTTCCTGCTGCGCGCGGACCACACGAAGGCGGACATCGCACGGGCGGCACACGCCCTGCGGCATCACGTGAAGGAGCTGGCATGAACGGGCAATCGATGAACGAGGAGTTCGAGACCCTGCCGTTCGCGGCGGGCGAACTGGCCGGAGGAGCGGCGGGAGAAGGCGCAGGCGGGGCAGGCCTGGCCGGCGAATGGATGGGGGAAGACGAAGGCTGGGGCGGCGAGTTCGAGGAAGAGCGGGGCCGCATGTCGATGGGGGGCAGGGGCGGCGGCGGCCGGGGCAGCACGGGGCGCGGTAACACGGGCCGGGGCAGCAGCGGACGCGGAAACACGGGGCGGGGGAATGCCCGGCCGGTCTACCGGGCCGGCGGCCGGCCGGGGCAGGGACCGGTGGCGCGGCCTTCGCGACCGCAGGGGCGGCCGGCGCCTCCTCCCGGTCCCCGCCCCGGGCCGCGACCGGGACCCAGGCCGGGGCCCAGGCCGGGCCGCTGGCCGCGCGGGCCGTACTGGGGGCCGTTCTACGGTGGCTGGCCGGGTGGCGTGATGGTCAGCGAACCGATGGGCTATCCGCTGCCGGTGCAGGATGCGGGCCCGCAGGACGAACCGGCCGGGGACGAGCCGGCGCCCGCCTTCGAGCCGATCGACCTGCCCGCCACCGATGATGGCGGCGGCGATGCCGGCCCGCAGGACGAGATGCCCGCCACGCTGCGCAGCGTGATCCGGTCGCTGGCGACGGAGGCACCCGCCTTCCAGCACAAGGGCACCCTGGACAACGTGCGCAACCTGGGGCTGCCGAGACGGCCCGGCTTCTACCTGATCACGTTCAGGAAGGGCAATGCGTGGAAGGCCTACAGCGGCCAGACCGGCAACCTGCATGAGCGGATCTCCCGGCACAGGCTGGGTGCGACGGTGCTGGGATTGCCGGTGTCGGGGCACCACGTGTACATCGCGGAGAGCACCCGGCCGGAGGCGGTCCGGCGCAACATCGAAATGGCGATCAACCGGTCGATGCTGCGCAATCACCCGGGCGTGCTGACGAACCAGAACGCGGAACTGGAAATGGAGCTGATGGGATGGGGCTAGCCGCAGGGGCGGCCGGCCAGCAATGCAAGCAGCAGCGGAACACGGACGATGGAGGCGGACATGGGTGCATCACAATGCAGTTGCGGCACGTGCGGCAAGTGCCGGTCACAGGGAGCGTTCGAGGTGTTGCCGTTCGCGGCCGGACTCGGCGCGGAATTCGGCAGCGGCTTCGCCGGGGAATTCAGTGGGGAGTTCAGTGGGGAGTTCAATGGTGAGTTGAATGACGAATTCAACGGTGAGTTCAACGGCGAATTCAGTGGTGAATCCGGTGCCTTCGGCGAGTACGAAGGGCCGTTCTCGGAAGTGGAGGAGATGGAGCTGGCGATGGAGCTGCTGTCGGTCGCCAGCGAGGAAGAACTGGACCAGTTCATCGGCGGCCTGTTCAAGAAAGCGTGGAAGGGCATCAAGAAGGTCGGTTCGGCGGTGGCCAAGGTGGCCAAGCCGCTGGGCGGCGTGCTGAAGGGCATTGCCAAGACGGCGCTGCCCTTCGTCGGCGGCGCGCTCGGCTCGATGATCCCGATCCCCGGCGTCGGCACGATGATCGGCAAGGCGGCCGGTTCCGCGCTGGCCAAGGCCCTGGAGATGGAGGCGGAAGGCATGGAACCGGAACAGGCGGAACTGGAAATGGCGCGCCGCTTCGTGCGCGTGGCCGGCAGCGCCGCGCAGCACGCCGTGGAAGGCGATGGCAGCCCGGCGGCTGTGCGCGCCGCGCTGCTGTCGGCGATGCGGCAGCATGTGCCATCGGCGCGGCTGTAGCGTGGCGCGATGATCATCGACTGCCATTGCCATGCCGGCCCCGGCGACGGCCTCACGGGGCCGTGGGACAGCGACCTGGCCCTGGCGCGCTATACCCGGCGCGCCGCCAAGGCGGGCATCGACCGCACCGTGCTGCTGGCCGCGTTCCACTCCGACTACGCCAGCGCCAACGAGGCCGTGGCGGCCCTGGTCGCCGCGCAGCCGCAGCGCTACTACGGGCTCGCCTTCGTGCACGCGGGGCGCGACCGGGGCCGCATCAACGCGATGGTGCGCACGGCTGTCGAACGGTACGGCTTCGTCGGCATCAAGGTACACCGGCACGACGCGCCGATCAGCGGCGAGATCTGCGACGCCGCGCGCGCCTTCGGCATCCCCGTGCTGTACGACCCGATGGGCGACGTGCACGTGGCCGAACTGCTGGCCACCCAATACCCGGACGTGGATTTCATCCTGCCGCACCTGGGCAGCTTCGGCGACCAGTGGTCGTCGCAGCTCGCGCTGATCGACCACCTGGTGCGGCATCCGAACATCTACACGGACACCTCCGGTATCCGGCGCTTCGACCTGCTGTGCGAGGCCGTGCGCCGCGCCGGGCCGCACAAGGTGCTGTTCGGGTCGGACGGCCCCTGGCTGCACCCCGGCCTGGAACTGCACAAGGTGCGGCTGCTGGGGTTGAACAAGGAGGACGAGGCGCTCGTCACCGGCCTGAACTTCCTGCGCCTGATCGGCAAGCGCGGCTGATGGAAAACCAGTGACAGGCTCCGATTACTAAAGGCGCGACAGGAAAAACGGTGACAGGCACCATTTTCCGGGAAATGTTGCAAATTAAATGGAGCCTGTCACCGGTTTCGAGATGCCGCTTTGGCGAACTAATCCTAAGTGCAAGGTCCGGGGTCAGACCCGCCGGGTCTGACCCCAGCAGTTGGGTCTTGGGGTAAATTAAATGGAGCCTGTCACCGGTTTTGAGATGGAGCCTGTCACCGTTTTTCGGCGGCTCGCTAGCTCCGGCTTTCGGTCTCGCCTTCCCGGGCGGCCTTGCGCCGGATCTGCAGGGCGCGGTCCGTGACGCCGAGTCGTTGCGCGGCGCGCTGGTTGTTGTCGCCTTCCTGCTCGAGCACGAGGCGGATCGCCATGTCGGTGGCGGCTTGCCCGATGCGCGCCAGCGACATGCCGCGGTCGACGGCGTGGCGGATGGCGTCGCAGAAGGGCGCATCGGGCCAGGCGGGGGCGCGGTGCAGGCGTTCGTCCGGCGGCACGTCGCCGATCGTGATGGGCCCGGGGCCGGTGTGGCGGTACCAGATGCGCGCGACGGTCTGGCGCAGGTCGCGCACATTGCCCTTGTAATCGCGCGTCAGCAGGTAGTCGCGCACCGCCCGGTCGAGCGGGCAACCGCGGCCTTGCGGGTCGAGCTGGCGCAGGAAATGGTCGACCAGCGGGAGGATGTCGGCCTGCCGTTCGCGCAGCGGCGGCGGGCGGCAGCGCCACGCGGCGATCCGGTAGTACAGGTCGGCGCGGAATGCGCCGGTGGCGACGTCCGCCTCCAGGTCGCGGTTGGTGGCGCACACGAGCCTGAACCTGCTGGGCTGCCACTGGTTGCTGCCGATCCGTTTGTATTGCTGCTCCTGGATGACTCGGAGCAGCTGTGCCTGCAGCGGCAGCGGCAGTTCACCCACTTCGTCGAGGAACAGGATGCCGCCATTGGCCATCGCGAAGGCGCCGTCGCGCGCGCTGACGGCGCCCGTGAACGCGCCGCGCTCGTGGCCGAACAGTTCCGAACCGGCCAGTTCGGGCGACAGGGTGGTGCAGTCGAGCACCGTCAGCTCGCCGGTCGCGCCGGACAAGCGGTGGATCAGCCGGGCAATCAGGTCCTTCCCGGTACCCGTCTCGCCCGTGATCAGCACGGGCGACTGGGTGAACGCCGCCACCTCGACCACGCCGCGCACCAGGGCACGCCAGGGCGCGCTGTCGCCGACCAGGCAGCCCTGCACGGCATGCGATCCCATCAGCTTTTGCAATGCATCCCATCGGTGCAGGCGGGCCGCGACCTGCTGCGCGCACAGCTCGGCGCTCGACCACGGCAGCAGGTCGGTGGCGCCCGCCTCGAGCAGCGCCCACATGGCGTCCGGCGACAGCGGCTCGGCCGCGCAATCGATGGCCAGCACGGCGGCGTTGAGGGCCAGCGCCTGGATGGTCTGCAGCAGGGAACCGTCGCATCCGCCGCAGAGCACCACGCCGAAGCCGGTGGCCGACGCCGATGCGGCGATGGATGCGGCCGTGGGGGTTGAAGCAGAGGTTGAGGCAGAGGTTGAAGCAGCGGTCGAAGCAGAGGCAGAGGCGGAGGTCGAAAACGCGGCATCCCGCACGGTCACACCGGCGCCGCCGAGCGCGGCGCGCAGGGCCGACGCGGCTTGTGCACCGCCCTGGCCCAGCGCCTGCATCCAGATCGACAACGCCATGGCTACCTCATGCGTGAAGACCATAGCCGCATGCAATCATTGCGGCGCATCGACCAATATAGCAGCGCAAGGTGCCGGTTGCTTGTATTAATTAAAACCTTGACGGGGAACTATCGGTCGCTGGACGACTCTCCGGGAACCGCCACGCCGTCGGCCATGGTGTCGGACACCCGGGGTGTGGGTGTCGGACACCGGTTTTCGTTGATCAGGTAGCTGGTCGGCGAACACCGGTGTCCGACACTTTTTCGGATGAAGCGCCCGAAAAAATGTCCGACACCAGCGGCACGGACACTGGTGGCTTCGACACCAGCCGCTCAGGCATCGCCAATGAAAGCCGAGGCCTGGTGTCGGACACCCGGGGTGTGGGTGTCCGACACCGGTTTTCGGTGATCAGGTAGCTGGTCGGTGAACACCGGTGTCCGACACTTTTTCGGGTGAAGCGCCCGAAAAAATGTCCGACACCAGCCGCGCGGGCACCGATGGCTCCGACATCTCCGGCTAAACATTGTGAGCGCAAAAACTCACCCCAACGGCGAGGGCTGGGGTCAGACCCGTCGGGTCTGACCCCGGTATTAGCATCTGGGGTTGGTTGACCTGAACGGCATGGGTCGCAAGGGCCGCTTCATCGCAGTAGAACCGGCGGGACCGCGGAGGCGGCGCCGGTGATTTCCGCTTATTCGGCTTATTCCTTCACGCAATCGACGAAGTAATCGCGCTTGCCGTTCACTTCGCGCTTGACCAGCCCGTGCACGTCCGTCTCGAAGCCGGGGAAGCGCTCGTTGAAGTCGCGCGCGAAGCGCAGGTAGTCGACGATCGTGCGGTTGAACTGTTCGCCCGGGATCAGCAGCGGGATGCCCGGCGGGTACGGCGTCAGCAGGATCGACGTGATGCGGCCTTCCAGTTCGTCGATCGCCACGCGCTCGATTTCGCGGTGCGCCATCTTGGCGAACGCGTCGGACGGCTTCATCGCCGGCACCATGCTCGACGTGTACATCTCCGTCGTCAGGCGCGCCACGTCGTAGGCCTTGTAGAAATCGTGGATCTGCTGGCACAGGTCGCGCAGGCCCATCTTTTCATAGCGCTGGTTGTTCGCCGAGAACTCCGGCAGGATGCGCCACAGCGGGGCGTTCTTGTCGTAGTCGTCCTTGAACTGCTGCAGCGCGGTCAGCAGCGTGTTCCAGCGGCCCTTGGTGATGCCGATCGTGAACATGATGAAGAACGAATACAGGCCGCACTTCTCGACGATCACGCCGTGTTCGGCCAGGTACTTCGTCACGATCGACGCCGGGATGCCGGTCTCGGCAAAGTGGCCGTCCAGGGACAGGCCCGGGTTGACGATGGTGGCCTTGATCGGATCGAGCATGTTGAAGCCCGGCGCCAGCTTGCCGAAGCCGTGCCATTCCTCGCTCTCGGCCTTGAAGATCCAGTCCTCGCGCGAGCCGATGCCTTCCTCGGCGAAGGTATCCGGACCCCACACCTTGAACCACCAGTCGCTGCCCCATTCCTCGTCGACCTTCTTCATGGCGCGGCGGAAGTCCAGCGCTTCCAGGATCGATTCCTCCACCAGCGCGGTGCCGCCCGGCGCTTCCATCATGGCGGCGGCCACGTCGCACGAGGCGATGATCGAATACTGCGGCGAGGTCGAGGTATGCATCAGGTAAGCCTCGTTGAACATGTCCTTGTCCAGCTTGACGGTCTCGGAATCGCGCACCAGCACCTGCGAGGCCTGCGACAGGCCGGCCAGCAGCTTGTGGGTCGACTGGGTCGAGAAGATCAGCGATTCCTTGGCGCGCGGGCGGTCCTTGCCGATCGCGTGCATGTCCTTGTAGAAGTCGTGGAAGGTGGCGTGCGGCAGCCATGCTTCATCGAAGTGCAGCGTGTCGATCTTCCCGTCCAGCATTTCGCGCAGCACCTCGACGTTGTACACCACGCCGTCGTAGGTCGATTGCGTGATCGTCAGGATGCGCGGCTTCTTGTTCTTGGCGTCGCGCGCGAACGGGTTCGAATCGATCTTCTTCTGGATCGACTCCATCGAGAATTCTTCCAGCGGGATCGGCCCGATGATGCCCAGGTGGTTCCGGGTCGGCATCAGGAACACGGGGATCGCGCCGCACATGATGATCGAGTGCAGGATCGACTTGTGGCAGTTGCGGTCGACGACGACGATGTCGCCCGGCGCCACGGTGGAGTGCCACACCATCTTGTTCGACGTCGAGGTGCCGTTGGTGACGAAGTAGCAGTGGTCCGCGTTGTAGATGCGCGCCGCGTTGCGCTCGGAGGCGGCGACCGGGCCGGTGTGGTCCAGCAGCTGGCCCAGCTCTTCCACGGCGTTGCAGACGTCCGCGCGCAGCATGTTCTCGCCGAAGAACTGGTGGAACATCTGGCCGATCGGCGACTTCAGGAAGGCCACGCCGCCCGAGTGGCCCGGGCAGTGCCACGAGTACGAGCCGTCGTTCGCGTAGTGCACCAGCGCGCGGAAGAACGGCGGCGACAGGCCGTCCAGGTAGCTCTTCGCTTCGCGGATGATGTGGCGCGCCACGAATTCCGGCGTGTCCTCGAACATGTGGATGAAGCCGTGCAGTTCGCGCAGGATGTCGTTCGGGATGTGGCGCGAGGTGCGCGTTTCGCCGTACAGGTAGATCGGGATATCGGCGTTCTTGTAGCGGATCTCTTCCACGAACGCGCGCAGCGACTTCAAAGCGTGGTCGGTTTCTTCCTTCGAGCCGGCGCCGAATTCCTCGTCGTCGATCGACAGGATGAAGGCCGAGGCGCGCGACTGCTGCTGGGCGAACTGCGACAGGTCGCCGTAGCTGGTCACACCCAGCACTTCCATGCCTTCCTTCTCCATCGCCGCGGCGAGGGCGCGGATGCCCAGGCCGGAAGAGTTCTCGGAACGGAAGTCCTCGTCGATGATGACGATGGGGAAACGAAATTTCATGATGTCTCCAAAAAGAAGAACCGCCCGGGATCGGTGTTGTCCAGGGCGGGCGGGGTGCCAATAAGGAAAAGTCCGCGATTCTCGCAGAATTCGCACCGCTCAGGTGGAAAAATCTTACGCAATGTGCATGGGCGGCGGCGCCACCATGAGCGGGGCAGAAAAACTCATCGGCGCTGGCGCCGGAAAAGCACGATATCGAATGCCAGGCCATTGGCGGACTGGTGCCGCGTGCGTTCGCTTTCCTGCCAGCTGGCCGGGTCGATCGGCGGGAAGAAGGTGTCGCATTCGAACTCGCCGTCGATCTCGGTGACGATCAGCTGGTCCGCCACGGCCAGCGCCGCATCGAACACCTGGGCGCCGCCGATGATGAAGGCCGGCGCATCGCCCACCAGGGCCACCGCCTCGTCGAGCGAATGCACGGTGTCGACGCCTTCACGCCGCCAGTCCGTATCGCGCGTGATTACGATGCTGCGCCGGTTCGGCAGCGGCCGGCCGATCGAATCGAAGGTCTTGCGGCCCATGATGATCGGGTGGCCCGTGGTCAGGCGCTTGAAGTGGGCCAGGTCTTCCGGCAGGTGCCACGGCAGCGTGTTGCGCATGCCGATGCCGCGCTGGCGATCGATGGCGACGATGATGGAAAGTTGCGTCATGGTGTGTTTTCTGAAAGTGCGCCATTATCGGCGATTTTTGCTTCAGCCGTGTGACGCAGCGGTGCAGCCGCGCGGCATACCACCAAGCTGCGGCCTCGCGGTTTGCGCGAGTTGTTCACCTGGTCTTGCCCGGTCTTCGCTCAACCTTCGCTGAGCGCGCGCACCGCGCCCCGCAGCGCACCGTGCAGCGCCGCGCGCTCGCCATCGGACAGGCCCGCGAACATCAGCGCCTCCACTTTCACCACCTCGGCGTCGCAGCGTTCCATCACCGCGTGGCCGGCGATCGTCAGGCTGATCTGGATGATGCGGCCGTGGGACGGGTCCGGACGGCGTTCGATCCAGCCCTGCGCTTCCATCGCCTTGACCATCTCGTTGGCCGACTGCGGCGACACCATGGTGCGCTCGGCCAGCTGCGCGTTCGACAGCGAGCCCTGGGCGCGGAACACCGACAGGGCCGTGTACTGGGTCACGGTGAGGCCAAGCGGCGCGAGGCTCTCGCGCAGGCGGCGGCTCAGCACGTGGTCGAGGCGGCCGACGAGGTAGGCGAGGCCGGAAGGGCGGCCGGGCGTGGCTTCTTTCAATGGCATGGGCAAGGTGAAGAGTGAATGGTGAAGAGTGAATGGTGAAGAGTGAACGGTGAAGAGTGAACGGTGAAGAATACGGCTGGCCGCATATTGTAAGATCAATCCCCGGGGCACTTGCCGTACCCGGCCGTCGCGTGCGCCGCCATCCGCACAAGATTATGCGGATCGATCATATTTACTTATGATAAATAATTAGTTTTAACATAATCATCGGCACCCTAAGATCGTTTCCATCTTGTTCATTCCGGGAGCGTTCGATGACGGTGACACGCAGGTCTTTCCTGATGCGGCTGGCGGCCAGCGGCGGTTACGCGGCGGCGCGCGCGGCGATGGCGACGCTCGGCCTGGGCGCGATCGACGTGGCCGGTGCGCGCACCAACCCGCCGCTGAACCTGGCACCGGGCTCCGGCAACGGCCGCAGCGTGCTGGTGCTCGGTGCCGGCATCGCCGGGCTGGTGTCCGCCTGGGAAATGCGCAAGGCCGGCTATTCGGTGCGCGTGATCGAGGCGCGCGACCGGGTCGGCGGCCGCAACTGGACCATCCGCGACGGCACCCGCATCGAGTTCACCGACGGCACCGTGCAGGTGGCCGACTTCGCCCCGGGCCATTACTTCAACGCGGGCCCGGCCCGGCTGCCCAGCCACCATCGCACGATCCTGGGCTATTGCCGGGAATTCGGCGTGGAACTGGAGGCGGAAGTGAACTCCAGCCGCAGCGCCTACTTCCTGCCCGACGCCGCCAAGGGCGGCCAGCCGGTCCAGCTGCGCCGCGCCGTCAACGATGCGCGCGGCCGCGTGTCCGAGCTGCTGGCCAAGGCCGCCGATCGGGGCGCGCTCGACCATGAACTGAGCCGGGAAGACCGGGCCAGGCTGGTCGATTTCCTGAAGATCTATGGCGACCTGGATGGCCAGCTGACCTTCAAGGGCAGCGAGCGTTCCGGCTACACGGTGTATCCCGGCGCCGATGCGCAGACCGGCGAGCGCCCGGAACCGCTGTCGCTGGAAGCGCTGCTGGACCCGGACCTGTGGAGCGCGCTGGTCTTCGACGAACTGCTGATTTTCCAGCCGACGATGCTGCAGCCGGTCGGCGGCATGGACCGCATTCCCGCCGCGTTCCAGGCGCGCCTGGGCGACGCGATCATCCTCAATACCGAAGTCGCCGCCATCCACAACAAGGAAAACAGCGCGGGAGACGGCGCCGGGAAGGGCGTCAGCGTGGCGGTGCGCGACCGGAATGGCGGCAACGCGCGCACGCTGGAAGCGGATTTCGCCATCGTCACGTTCCCCCTGCCGGTGCTGGCCCGGGTCGACACCAATTTCTCGGCCGACGTGAAGGAAGCCATTGCGTCCGTCGAATACGACGCGGCCAGCAAGATCGCCTGGCAGTCCGCGCGGTTCTGGGAAACCGGCAGCAATATCTACGGCGGCATTTCCGTCGTCAAGCACCCCACGGCACTGATCTGGTATCCCAGCGGCGGCTTCCACCAGCCGACCGGCGTGCTGGTGGGTTGCTACAACATCGGCCAGGCCGCGCGCGACTTCACCGGCCAGCCGCTGCAGGCGCAATTCGACGCGTCGCGCGCCGTGATCGACCGCGTGCATCCCGGCAGTGCCGCGCTGCTGAAGAATCCTGTCAGCGTGGCCTGGCACAAGGTGCCGTATTCGCTGGGCCCATGGGTGCATTGGGCCACGCCGCACGAGCGGCAATACGTGCGGCTGAACCGGCCGGAAGGGCGCGTGCACTTTGCCGGCGAGTACCTGAGCCAGATCGGCGCCTGGCAGGAAGGCGCCGCGCTGTCGGCCCACCATGCCGTGGCCGCGATCGCCGCGGCGGTTGCCGGCACCTCCTCGAAAACCACCTCCACCACTGAAAGAGCCTGATGAAGAATCCCGTCGCCACGCTGGCCGCCATGGCCGCCCTGACCCTGTTCGCCGGTGCCGCCGGTAACGCCGCCGCCGCCGATCCCCAGTTGCGCCGCACACCGATCCCGAACTCGAACTTCCCGATCTCCGTCGCCGTCACCGTGCCGGCCGGCGCCGAAACCATCTACTTCAGCGGCGTGCTGCCCGACGTCGGCGACCCCGCCGCACCCAAGGGCACCCCCGCCGCCTATGGCAACACGCAGGCGCAGACGCATTCGGTGCTGCGCAAGCTGCAGGCGGCGCTGGCCGCCGAGGGACTGGCGTTCGGCGACGTGGCGCAGCTGCGCGTGTTCCTCGTCGGCGACCCGCAGCTGGACAACAAGCTTGATTTCAATGGCTTGAACGCGGCGTTCGGCCAGTACTTCGGCACCGCCGCGCAACCCGGCAAGCCGGCGCGTACCGCCGTGCAGGTGGCGGCGCTGCCGGCCCCCGGTGCACTGGTGGAGATCGACCTGGTGGCGGTTCGCACCAAGACTCGGCAATGAGCCTCGGCAATGAGCCGCGGCAATGAGCCTCGGCAATCAGCCACGGCAGTCAGCCAGAACTTCAATCACGACAGGATCCGCATGACCAATAAAAACAGATTACCCATCGCCGCCGCCTTGTCGCTGGCCGTTTCCGGCGCCGCGCTGGCGCAGCAGGCCGCACCGGGCGGCAGTGGCGCCCTGGCCAACAGCGCAGCCGGCGCCGCGCTGATCCAGGATGTCGTCGTCACCGGTACGCGCGACACCACCCGTTCCGCCGGCCAGAGCCTCAGCCCGATCGACGTGATCGGCGCCAAGGAATTGCAGCGCACCGGCGCGACCGACCTGCGCGATGCGCTGGTCAGGCTGCTGCCGTCGGTCAGCCGGCTGGCCATCGCCGGGGACGCCGCCAACCTCACCAGCGCACTGACCCTGCGTGGCCTGAGTCCGAACCACGTGCTGTTGCTGGTCAACGGCAAGCGGCGCCACACGTCCGCCAACATCTCGGCGGACCCGGGCTCGCAGCAGGGCTCGACGCCGGTCGACATCGACCTGATCCCCGTCAGCGCGGTCGACCACATCGAAGTGCTGCGCGACGGCGCCGCGGCGCAATACGGTTCCGATGCGATTGCCGGCGTGATCAACGTGATCCTGAAATCGTCATCCAGCGGCGGCACGCTGTCCGGCACGTCGGGCCGCTACTACAAGCGCGATGGGCTGACCGTGGGCGCGGCGGCCGATGCCGGCCTGGCGCTGGGCGCGGACGGCTTCCTGCACCTGTCCGCGGAATTCCGCCGGCACGAACACAGCGTGCGCAGCGGGCCGGACGAACGCACCGGTACCTATGCGAACCGCATCGTCGGCGATCCGGCCAGCAAGCGCACGTCGGTGGCGGCCAATGCCGGCCATGACCTGGGCGGCGCCGAACTGTACGCGTTCGCCACGGCCGCCCACCGGGCCGGCGCCACCGTGCAGAATTACCGCTTGCCGAGCCGCTTGCCGGCCGTGCACCCGGACGGTTTCAGCCCCGTCGAGACCAGCAACGAGAACGACGGCGGCATCACCGCCGGCGCCCGTGGCGGCGGCGACGGCGCATGGCGCTGGGATGCCAGCGTCAGCTACGGCATCGACAACGTGAACATCGGCATGGAAGATTCGGCAAACGTCGACCTGTATGCCGCCACCGGCGCCACGCCGACCAGCTTCCACCTTGCGCGCTACAGGAACAGCCACACCGCGGCCAACGGCGACGTGTCGCGCGCGTTCGACACGGGCCTGCTGCCGGCCGCGTTGCAGGTCGCGCTGGGCGCGGAATACCGGCGCGAAACCTACCAGGTGAGCGCGGGCGACCCGGCGTCGTCGTATGGCAGCGGCGCCCAGGCCTTGCCCGGCCTGTCGGAGATCAGCGCCGGCAAGCACTCGCGCAACATCGGCGCGGGGTACATCGACCTGACGACCCGTTTCACGCCGCAGTGGGAAGCCGCGCTGGCCACGCGCTACGAACACTACAGCGATGCCGGCAGCACCACCAATGCCAAGCTGTCCAGCCGCTACGAATTCACGAAAAAGGCGGCGCTGCGCGGCACCGTGGGCACCGGCTTTCGCGCACCGTCGCTGGCCCAGGAAAACTACACCAGCCTGATGGTGTCGCCCACCACGGCCGGTGGGCAGCTGGCGGTGAACTCGCCGGCGGCCCGCACCCTCGGCGCGCAGCCGCTGAAACCGGAAAAGTCGCGCAGCATCAACCTGGGCTTCGTGGCCGAGCCGCTGGACCGGCTGCACATCACGGTGGACGCCTACCGTATCCGCATCCGTGACCGCATCATCCAGGGCGGCACCTATACCGGGCAACGGGCGGTGGATGCGCTGCGCACCGCCGGCATCACGCTGCCGGCCGGCCTGGTCTCCGTCAGCGCCAGCTACTTCGCCAACGGTGTCGATACCCGCACGCAGGGCGTCGACTTCGTCCTCAACTACACCACGCCGCTGGGCGGCGGCGGCCGGATCGACTGGGATGCCGCCGCCAACATCAACAACACGAAAGTGGAGCGGATCGCCTTCGATACCAACGGCAACCCGCTGCTGAACGCCCAGCAGGTCAGCTACATCACCAGCACGTCGCCGAAGAACAAGCTGATCGCGGGCGGCGCGTGGACCCGGGGCCCGTGGAGCGTGAGCCTGCATGCGAGCCGCTACGGCAAGACATCGAGCGAAGCCACGCTGTACAAGGGCCCGGACGCGTATTCGACGACAGTGTTCCGGCACGTGGAAAACGCCCCGAAGACGCTGACCGACCTGGAGCTGCGCTGGCAGGCCACGCCGGACTGGCAGCTGGCGCTGGGCGCGCAGAACCTGTTCGATGAAACGCCGACCGAGATGCCGCCCGAAACCCGCTACCTGGGCGTGTACCGGTACAACAACCAGGCGGCGCAGATCGGCTTCAACGGCGGCTACTACTATGCGCGCGCCAGCTACAAGTTCTAGCGGGTAAAAAATGTTACGCGACCACGGTGGCAAAGGTAAGATGGCGGTCTTCCAGGACAGCCAGCCCGATACCTTCATGAAGATAGACGACATCGCCGCCTTCGTCGCCGTGGTGCGCAACCAGTCCGTCAGCGCCGCCGCCGAGGCGCTGGGGCTGACCCAGTCGGCCATCACGCGGCGCGTGCAGAACTTCGAGCAGGAACTGGGCTCGGAATTGCTGGACCGCAGCGTCAAGCCGCCGCGCGCCAGCCCGATGGGCCGCAAGGTGTTCGAGCAGTGCGCCCGCGTGCTGCTGGAGGTGGACCGGCTGCGCGACCTGGTGCAGCACGACCAGTCGCCGACCGGGGTGTTCCGCGTCGGCGTGATCCAGACCATCGGCGACGTGGTGCTGCTCGATGCGTTGCAAGGCTTGAATGGCGCGTTTCCCGGCCTGCATACCGAAGTGGCATCCGGCTGGGGCGCCCAGCTGGTGGAGCGGGTCGCCAACGGCGAACTCGATGCCGCCGTCGGCCTGTTTCCCGCCACCCGGGTACTGCCCGACGGCCTGGCGGGCCGCACGCTGGGCCGCATCGAGCTCGCGGTGGTGGCGAAGAAGGGCACGTTGCCGCGGCGTTCGTACAAGCTGCGCGACATCTTCGAGGGCGGCTGGGTGCTCAATCCGGATGGCTGCGGCTTCCGCGCCGGCCTGGCCCGCGCGCTGGCCGAGCAGGGCCTGTCGTTCCGCATCAACCTGGAAACCTTCGGCGCCGACCTGCAACTGGGCCTGGTCGCCAGCGGCGTCGGCCTCGGCCTGATGCCGCGCCCGATCCTCGAGCGCAGCCGCCATGTCGACGCGCTGGACGTGGTGCCGGTGTCCGACTTCAAGCCCGTGCTGGATATCTGGCTGATCCAGCCGCACCTGGCCGGGCCGATGCAGCATGCCATCGATCATTTCGCCGGCACCGTGGAAGAGGCGTTTGCCACGTCGCGCCGGCTGTGATCGCGGTGCCTACGCAGCCGGCCGCGCGCCCAGGGTGCGCCTGACCAGGGGTTCGGCCAGCAGCATGCCCAGTGCCAGCCAGATCGCGGCAAAGCACAGCAGGGTATTGGCCGACACGGCCTGGCGGTAGAAAACCAGCGCCACGAACAACTGGGTGGTGGGCAGCACGAACTGGAAGAAGCCCATCACCGACAGCGGCAGGCGCGCCGCGGCCAGCGAGAACAGCCAGAGCGGCAGGACGGATACCAGGCCGGACAGCGCCAGCAGTACCGGCACGGCCGGCCACGGTATGGCTGCCGGCAGGCGCATGGTGGTGGCCGACGCCGCCAGCGACACCGCCAGCAGGGCGGCCAGCACCACGGTTTCGCACAGCAGGCCGCTGAAGGCATCGAGCGTGGTGAGTTTCTTCAGGCAGGCATAGCCGCCCCACGTGGCGCCGATGACCAGGTAGACCCAGTGCTGCAATTCACCGCTGCGCAGGACCATCGCCAGCACGGCGGCGATGATGACGGCCAGCGCGCCCTTGCGCAGCCAGGTCATCGGATCGCCCAGCGCCAGCGCGCCCACGGCGATGGCGACGAACGGGGCGATCAGGTAGCCCAGTCCGCTCTCGACGACATGGCCATGGATGGATGCCCAGATGAACGTGCCCCAGTTCCCCGCCACCAGCAGGGCGGCCGCCGCATGGATCGCCACGACCCGCCCGGTGAGCCGGGTTCCGAGTCCCTGGAAGCGCCCCAGCAGCGCCATGACGGCCACCAGCGTCGCCAGCGACAGCACGATCCGGTAGCCCAGCAGCGTGGCCGGGGCCACCGAGGCCAGCTCCTTCCAGAACAGCGAGGAGAAGCCGAGGAACAGGTTGGCGGCGACGCCGGCGATCATGGCCGGCAGCGTGCCGGTTCCTGCGCTTGTGGAGATCATCGACGGTGCCGCTCCCTTGTGCTTGACGATCGATGCTAGCACGGCGGCACGGCCCGAATCCTCTCCAAAACTCTCCGGACACGCACCTTCATGGTGCCTCGACATGACATGGCAGGGCCGCAAGATTATTCTCAAATTTCATATATCCTTGTGCTAAACAATTAGTTTTAACATAATCTTCGCCTCCCTATACTTGTTTTCAACGGCCGCATCCGGCCCTGGCAAGGAGGGAAGATGAACAATGTGTTGAGGCGCGCGGCCGGTCCGCTGGCACTGCTGCTGCTGTGGGAAGCGGCGTCGCGTACCGGCGTGCTGCCGGAACGGATCCTGGCGGCGCCGTCGCAGATCTTCGTCACGCTGGGCGAGCTGGTCGTCTCCGGAGAAATCGGCGGCAACGTGCTGGTCTCGCTGCAGCGCGTGCTCACGGGCCTGGCGGTATCGCTGACGCTCGGCACCTCGCTGGCCCTGGTGGCCGGGCTGACGCGCCAGGGCGAAGTGGCCGTCGATTCGACCATGCAGATGGTGCGCACCCTGCCATTCCTCGGCCTGGTGCCCCTGTTCATCCTGTGGTTCGGCATCGGCGAATTCACCAAGATCGCCCTGATCGCCTTCGCCACCACGTTCCCCATGTACCTCACGCTGTACAGCGGCATCCGCGGCATCGACGCCAAGCTGGTCGAGGCGGCACGCCTGTTCGGCCTGTCGTATCCGCAGCTGATCGTCCACGTCATCCTGCCCGGCGCACTGCCATCGTTCCTGGTCGGCCTGCGCTACTCGCTGGGCGTGGCCTGGCTGTCGCTGGTGGCCGTCGAGCAGATCAACGCCACCGCCGGCCTGGGCTACCTGATCAACAATGCCCGCGATTTCATGCGCACCGACGTCATCGTCGTCTGCCTGCTGATCTACAGCCTGCTGGGGCTGGCCACCGATGCGCTGGTCCGCGCCATCGAACACTACGCGCTGGCCTGGCGTCCGTCCTTCATCAAGGGGTAAGCATGCAGATCCTTCCACTGAACCTGGTCGGCGCCGTGCGCCGGTCCGGCTCGCCGGCGCCGGCCGATGAGCAAGCAGGTCCGCAGCACGCGGCGGCCGGCGTGGCCGTGCGCGCCGCCGCCGTCACCAAGCGCTTCGGCCAGAACGTGATCCTCGACGGGCTCGACCTGGAAATCCGTCCCGGCGAATTCGTCGCGCTGCTGGGCCGCAGCGGCTGCGGCAAGACCACGCTGCTGCGCACGCTGGCCGGCCTGGACGGCATCACGTCCGGCTCGCTGCAAGTGCCGCGGGCGCTGGCGGCGGCGTTCCAGGAACCGCGGCTGATGCCATGGAAGCGTGCCTGGCGCAACGTCACGCTGGGCCTGCGGATTCCGCAAGCCCGTGAACGGGCCCGCGAAGCGCTGGCCGAAGTGGGGCTGGCGCACCGCGAGAACGCGTGGCCGGCCACGCTGTCTGGCGGCGAGGCGCAGCGCGTGGCGCTGGCCCGGGCCCTGGTGCGCGAACCGCAACTGCTGCTGCTCGACGACCCGTTCGCCGCGCTGGACGCGCTGACCCGCATCCGGATGCACCGCCTGATCCTGCAGCTGTGGGCGCGGCACCGCCCGGCCGTGCTGCTCGTCACGCACGACGTCGACGAAGCGATCCTGCTGGCCGACCG
Source organism: Pseudoduganella albidiflava (assembly GCF_004322755.1). Classification (NCBI taxonomy): domain Bacteria; kingdom Pseudomonadati; phylum Pseudomonadota; class Betaproteobacteria; order Burkholderiales; family Oxalobacteraceae; genus Pseudoduganella; species Pseudoduganella albidiflava. The sequence goes on along the minus strand of NZ_CP036401.1, from coordinate 3,343,367 downwards.
CGTGCTGGTGCTGGAACAGGGCCGTTTCGTCGCCGATATCGCGGTGCGCGAAGCGCGCCCGCGCAGCGCCGAGCGCCACGGCTTCCAGCAACTGCGCGCCCGGCTGCTGCATCTGCTGGGCGTCGAGGCCGACGAGCCTGCCGACCCTGCCGCCGGCGCCGGCGCCGAACCCGAACTCCACTACGCCCACCACTGACCATGGCACCTTCCATCCTTCGCCTGCCGCCGGCCGCACTGCCGCAGCATGACCTCGACAGCCCCGCCTTCGCGGCCTTGCTGGCGCAACTGGGCGCCGAATTCGCCGCCACCGCCGCGGTCCACGACCGCGACGGCACGTTTCCCCATGCGAACTTCGAGCGGCTGCAGGAACTGAACCTGACCGGCCTGACGGTGCCGCGCGCGCTGGGCGGCGCCGGTGCCACGCTGGCGCAAACAGCCCGGGTGATCGCCGCCGTGGCGCGCGGCGAACCCTCCACCGCACTGGTGCTGGCGATGACATACCTGCACCATGCCTCGCCGAAGCACGCGAAACGCTGGCCCCGCCACCTGCTGGAGCGGGTCGCCCACGACACGGTGGCCAACGGGGCGCTGGTCAATGCGCTGCGCGTTGAACCGGAACTGGGCACGCCGGCCCGCGGCGGGCTGCCCGGCACGGTGGCACGCCGCACGCCCGAGGGCTGGCGCATCAGCGGGCGCAAGATCTATTCGACCGGCATCCCGCGGCTGACGTGGCTGGCCGTGTGGGCGCGCAGCGACGATGACACGCCGCTGGTGGGCAGCTGGCTGGTGCACCGCGACACGCCGGGCATCCGCGTCATCGAGAACTGGGACCACCTGGGCATGCGCGCCACCGGCAGCCATGAAGTGGTGTTCGACGATGTGCTGGTGCCGCTGGAGCACGCGGTCGACGTGGCGCCGGCCGGCAGCACGCCGGACCTCGATTCGGCGCTGCTGCTGTGGATGTCCGTGCTGCTGTCGGCGCTGTACGACGCGGTGGCCCGCAACGCCCGCGACTGGCTGGCGCAATGGCTGGCCGGGCGTGTGCCGGCCAACCTGGGCGCGCCGCTGGCCAGCCTGCCGCGTTTCCAGGAAGCGCTCGGCCAGGTCGACACGTGGCTGTTCTCGAACCGCGTGCTGATCGATACCGCCGCCACGGGCGGCATCGACCCGGCCGATGCGTTCCGCGTCAAGTACCTGGTCACCGGCCAGGCCATCGCCGCCGTCGAAAAAGCCGTGGAACTGGCCGGCAACCCGGCGCTCGCCCGCGGCAATCCGCTGGAACGCCATTACCGCGACGTGCTGTGCAGCCGCATCCACACGCCGCAGAACGACACGATCCTGGCCGGCGCCGGCAAGGCCGCATTCGCCGCGCTGGCGGCCGCCACACCCTCTCCCTCACTGTAGTCACAACCTTCAAGGACCCATCATGAGCATCGAATTCATCGGCTTCTCCGCCACCCAGGAAGTGACCGAAACCATCCTGGCCAGCGGTCCCGTCGTCAACAAGAGCTATCTCGGCGCGGTGGCTCGCGCCCATGAATACGCCGGCTTCGACCGCGTGCTGGTGGCCCACAGCAGCGGTTCGGTGGACGGCTTCCAGGTGGCCGCCTACATCGCCCATGAAACGGAGAAACTGGGCATCCTGCTGGCGCACCGGCCCGGTTTCGTGGCGCCCACGCTGGCGGCGCGCCAGCTGGCCACGCTCGACCATTTCTCGGATGGCCGCCTGGCGGTGCACATCATCAGCGGCGGCGACGATACCGAACAGCAGCGCGATGGCGATTTCCTCACGCACGACGAGCGCTATGCGCGCAGCGACGAGTTCCTCGACGTGGTGAGGAAGACCTGGACCTCGGAAGGCGCGTGGAACCATGAGGGCACGCACTACCGCCATGTCGGCCAGAACGCCGGCGTGCGCCCGGTGCGCGGCCAGCACCTGCCGATCTACTTCGGCGGTTCGTCGGACGCGGCGATCGAGGTGGCCGGCAAGCATGCCGACGTGTACGCGCTGTGGGGCGAATCGCTGGCCCAGGTGGCCGAGACGATCGGCAAGGTGCGCGCCGCCGCGGCGCGCCACGGCCGGGCCGACCAGATCCGCTTCAGCCTGTCGCTGCGCCCGGTGCTGGCGGCGACCGAGGAAGCGGCATGGGCCAGGGCGGAGGCGATCGTGGCCCGCGCCGGCGAGCAGATCCAGCACAACAAGTTCTACAGCTCGCGGCCGAAGCAGCCGGCCAACGCCGGGTCGCAGCGCCTGCTGGAGACGGCGGCGCAGGGCAAGGTGGTCGACGAGCGGCTGTGGACCGGCATCGCCGCCCTGACGAATGCGGCCGGCAATTCCACCGGCCTGGTGGGCACGCCGGAACAGGTGCGCGATGCGCTGCTGAAGTACTGGGAACTGGGCGTGACGACTTTCCTGATCCGCGGCTTCGACCCGATCCAGGACGCGCTGCAATACGGCCGCGAACTGATCGCGCTGGTGCGCGAAGCCGTGGCGGCGCGCGAGGCGGCTGGAGAACAAGACCGGCTGGCGGCCTGAGGGAAAACCGATGAGCGAGCGTAGCGAATTGATCATCGCCAGCCAGTTCAGCCCGGCCGTCAACGCGCTGCTGTCCGAGCGCGCCGGGCTGGCCGTGCGCGACGTGCCGCCCGGCCCGCTGCACGACTTGCCGGATGCCGACGTGCTGTTCGCGCTGCCGGCGCCGAAAGGGCAATCGCTGAAGGTGGCGCCGCCGCCGCCCAACTGGCCCTCGGTGCGCTGGGTGCAGCTGGCGTCGGTGGGCATCGATTACTACCCGGACTGGCTGTTCGACGGCCCGGTCGTCACGTCGGCGCGCGGCACGGCGTCGGTCGCCATCGCCGAGTATGTGCTGGCGGCGATCTTCAGCGCGGCCAAGCGCATCCCGGAGATCTGGCTGTCGCAGGCGGCCGACTGGCGCCGCATGGAACTGGCGGTGGTGCACGGCGGCACGCTGGGCCTGTACGGCTTCGGCTCGATCGGGCAGGAAGTGGCGCGCCGCGCGGTGGCGCTGGGCTTGCGCGTGCTGGCGGTGCGCCGCTCGGAAACACCGTTCGACGTGCCCGGCGTGGAAGCCGTGCGCTCGATCGAGGAACTGCTGGAACGCTCCGATCACCTGGTACTGGCCGCGCCGTCCACGCCGGCCACGCGCCATGCGATCAACCGCGCCACGCTGGCGCACGCGAAACCCGGCCTTCACCTGATCAATATCGCGCGCGGCAACCTGGTCGACCACGATGCACTGCATGCCGCGCTGGACGAAGGACGGGTGGCGCTGGCGACACTGGACGTGACGGAGCCGGAACCGCTGCCGGCCGGGCATCCGTTCTACGGCCATCCGAACGTGCGCCTGTCGCCGCATATTTCGCCCAGCTCTGACCGCATCGTGCCGGCGCTGGTCGAGAAATTCCTGTCGAACCTGGACCGCTTCCGCAGCGGCCGGCCGCTGGCCGATGTCGTCGATACGGCGCGCGGCTACTGACCACCATCACAAGGAAAAACCCATGAGCAGTCCCGCACCATTGCATTCCGCGCCGTTGTCCCGTCCCCACCTGCGCCAGGTGGGCCGCGGTGGGGATACCTATCCGCGCCCGGCGATCTACAACGCGCCGCGCGATGCGGAAGGCAGGATCGTGTTCGCCGTGCCGCCGCCGCAGCCCACCGTGGAAGCCGAGCGCCGCCACCGCAAGGAGCGGCTGGCCGTGTCGTTCCGGCTGTTCGCCCGCTATGGCTTCGACATGGGCGGTGCCGGCCACATCACGGCGCGCGATCCCGAATTCCCGGACCATTTCTGGGTCAATCCGGCCGGCGTGTATTTCGGCCATGTGCGCGTGTCGGACCTGCTGCTGGTCAGCCACGACGGCAGGGTCGTCGAAGGCGATGGCCTGCTGAACCGGGCCGCCTTCGCGATCCACTCGGAATTGCACAAGGCCCGGCCGGACGTGATTGCCGCCGCCCACTCCCACGGCCTGTGGGGCAAGGCGTTCGCCGCGCAGGGCCGCCTGCTGGCACCGCTGACGCAGGATTCCTGTGCCTTCTACGAGGACCATGCCATCTTCTCCGACTTTTCAGGCGTGGTGCTCGACGCCAGCGAGGGGCAGCGCATTGCCGAAACGCTGGGCCCGCGCAAGGCGGTGATCCTGCAGAACCACGGCTTGCTGACGGTGGGGCAGACGGTGGAATCGGCCGTCTGGCGCTATATCGCCTTCGAGAACGCGGCCCAGGCGCAATTGCTGTCCGAGGCAGCCGGCACGCCGCGGCCGATCCCCCACGAGGTGGCGCTGCACACCGCCGGCCAGATGGGTTCCGAGGCGGGCGGCTGGTTCAGTTTCCAGCCGCTGTGGGACGTGATCACGCGCGAAGAACCCGACCTGTTCGACTGAAAGGAGACACCATGTCCACTGCTACCGTGTCCCAAGCCACACTGTCGCCGAGGGAAAATCTCCGGGTGCAACGGCCGGCGCCGGCGGCGCTGAAGGGCGGCGCGCTGGCCGGCGTGTCGCATGCACCGGATGGCGGCTGGCTGCGCGGGCGCGGCGTGGCCGCTTCGGCGGCGCTGCATGGCGCGGCGCTGCTGGCCGCGTGGGCGCTGTCGGGCACCGCCAGCGACGCGCCGCCACCCGCGCCGGTGGTGGAGCTGATCCGGCTGCAGCCGGAAGCGCTCAAGCCGCCACCGCCGCCGCCACCCGAACCGGAACCGGAACCGGAAAAACCGAAGCAGCTGACGGCGGCCAGGCCAGCCCCGGTGCCGCTGCCGGTGCCGAAGACAGTCGCCGCTTCGGCCGACGAAGCGGAAACCACGCCGCCGCCGGACCCGCCGCGCCAGGTCGCGCCGATCGGCCCGGTCACGCCGGCGCCACCGGCGCCCGTCGCCCAGGTGCCCGCGCCGCCGTCCGCGCCGCCCGCGCCCAGGCAGATCGCCACCGACGGCATCCCGACCGACTACGTGAACCAGGTGTACGCGCGCATCAACCGCAGCACCGAGTATCCGCGCGAAGCGAAGATGCGCCGCCAGCAGGGCAGGGTGGGGTACCGGCTGACCCTGAGTCCGCAGGGCGCGCTGCTCGGCGTGGACATCCAGACGTCCGGGAACGATGTGCTGGACGAGGCGGCCCGGCAAGCCATCCAGCGCGCGGCGCCTTTCCCGGCATTGCCGGACCTGGGCGGCAGCAGCTACCTGCTGGCCGGGAACATCGTCTTCAAGCTGAACTAAACACGAACGACCGAAGCACACAACCGAGGCACGCACAACCGAAGCACGCAGAACCGAAGCACATACAACGCGCAAACCAAGACAAGGATCCATCATGCAGATCGCCAACCACCTCGGTCCGCTGGAACTGTTCCAGCAGGCCGACATCATCGTCAAGTCCATCATCGTGCTGCTGGTCGTCGCTTCCGTGGCCAGCTGGGGCGTCATCGTCGACAAGCTGCTGCGTTTCGCCAGCCTGCGGCGCCACGCCGCCAACTGGTCCGCCGCGCTGGCCGGACAACGCTCGCTGGGACGCCTGGCCAACGAGCTGCGCCAGCATGCGCAAGACCCGTTCGCCCGTATCTACCACGCCATCGCCGATGAATGGCATGCCAGCCACCACCAGCATTTACACGCCACGCCAGCGGGCAAGGACAGCCTGAAGGAGCGCATCAACCGGGTCGGCCAGATCGCCACCAGCGGCGAAGCCGAGCAGCTTCAGAAGGGCTTGCAGCTGCTGGCGACGATCGGTTCGGTGGCGCCCTTCGTCGGCCTGTTCGGTACCGTGTGGGGCATCATGAACGCGTTCCAGGGCATCGCCGCCAGCAACAACACCAGCCTGGCCGTCGTCGCGCCCGGCATCGCCGAAGCGCTGTTCGCCACGGCGCTGGGCCTGGTGGCGGCGATACCCGCGGTGGTCGCGTACAACCGCATCTCCGGCGACCTGAATCACTACGCCGGCCGGCTGGCCACGCTGGTCGGGCTGGTCGAAGTGCAGCTGTCGCGCCAGCTGGAATCGGGCGAGCCGCTGCCGGACCTGCCGGAACCGGCCACCCGAAATGAGCGCGCCGCCACGCTGGCCGTGCAGGGAGCCTGAGCATGGGCGCGAAACTCCAGACAGGACCGGCCCACCGCGTGGGCCCTGTCAGCGACATCAACGTGACGCCGCTGGTGGACGTGATGCTGGTGCTGCTCATCATCTTCATGGTGGCCGCGCCGATGATGGCGGCCGGCGTGAAGGTCGACCTGCCGACGTCGAACGCCCGGCCGCTCGAGGAACCGAAGGCGCCGGTCGTGGTCAGCATCGACGCCGCCGGCACGGTGTACGTGAACCAGACCGCCGTCGCCGCCGGCAGCGCGGACGATGCCGGCAACCTGGTCGAACTGGTGGCCAGGGAAGCGGGCGGCGACAAGGAACGGCGCGTGCACCTGCGTGGCGACCAGGCGCTGGCCTACGGGAACATCGTCAGGACGATGGGTACCCTCAACGATGCCGGCTATGCGCGCATCGCGCTGGTCTCGGAACCTCCCCAACAATAACCTTCCCTGCGGAGCAAGACCATGGATTCGATGGATTCGAAGGGCGGCGCACGCCGCGCACTCCTGAAAGCAGCGGCGGGCACGGGGCTCGCCGCGCTGGCCGGGGCATCGGCCGCCTCGCTTGCGTGGGCCGCTCCGGCGCCACGCGACACCGTGCTGCGCATCGGCTCCTACAAGGGCGGCGACACGTATTACTTCAACGAAGCCGGCGTGGCGCAGCTGCCGTACCGCACGGACGTGGCGGAATTCGCGGCCGGCAACCTGATCGTCGAGGCACTGGCATCGGGCTCGCTGGATTTCGGCGGCATGAGCGAGATACCGCCGATCTTCGCGCTGGCCGGCAATGCGCCGATGAAGGTGATCGCCGTGCTGAAAGGCGACGTCAACAACCAGGTGGTCCTGGTGCCGAAGGACTCGACGCTGGCCGACGCGGCCCAGTTCAAGGGCAAGCGCATCGGCTTCGCGCGGTCGACCACGTCGCACTATTTCCTGCTGCGGCTCCTGCAGGAGCGGGGCCTGACGTTCAAGGACATCACGCCGGTACCGCTGTCGCCCCAGGATGGCCTGGCCGCGTTCCGCAGCGGCCAGCTGGACGCGTGGGTGATCTTCGGCCTGGTGGTGGAACTGGCCAAGCAGGGCGGCGCGCGCGTGTTCCGCACCGCCGACGGCTATTTGTCGGGCAACTATGTGTTGAGTGCCGCAACGAAGGCGATCGCCGACCCGGCCAAGCACGCCGCGATCGGCGACTACCTGACCCGGGTCGCCAGGGTCTACGACTGGATGAACCGCAACCCGGAAAAGTGGGCGGCGAAAAGCGGCCGGATCGCCGGCGTGTCGCCGCAGCTGTTCCTGGCCCAGACCAGGAACCGCAGCCAGCCCTACCGGCTCGTGCAGGTGAACGACGCGGCGATCCGCTCGCAGCAGCAGGTGGCCGATACCTTTGCCTCGGCAGGCCTGCTGGACCGGCGCCTCGATGTCGCGCCCGTGTGGGACCGCAGCTTCAGCCGGTACCTCGTCCCGGCCTGACCATTTTCACAAAATCAGAACAGGAACAACGCATGCATCGAACCAACAAGAAGACCGCCCTTCACCTTGCCCTGCTTGCCGCCGGGCTGGCCGGTGGCGGCACGGCGTGGGCGCAGCACCTTGGCCAGGTCCAGGACGTGGTGGTGACGACCGGGGTCCGCGGCGAAGCGCGCACGGTGGCGGACAGCCCGGCGCCGATCGACGTGATCAGCGGCGAACAGCTGATCCACACAGGGCGCGCCGAGCTGGCCGAGGCGCTGGCCCGGCTGCTGCCATCGTTCAATTTCGGCACCAACCAGGCGGGCGTGAACTCGGTGGTGCGCCCGGTGAGCAACCGGGGGCTGGGGCCGGCCTACACGCTGGTCCTCGTCAACGGCAAGCGGCGCCACAACGGCGCGCTGCTGACCAACGGCGGCGGCGACACGAGCGGCGTGAATGCGATCGACCTGGACACCATCCCGCTGGCGGCGATCGACCATGTCGAAGTGTTGAAGGACAGCGCCGCGGCCCAGTACGGGTCCGACGCGGTGGCCGGCGTCGTCAACGTGATCCTGAAAACGGCCGACCACGGCGGGCAGGTGCAGGTGGGCTATGGCGAACTGGAACACGGCAGCGGCGACACGCGCAACCGCAAGATCGAGGGCAATGCCGGTTTCCGGCTGGGCGAGGCGGGCTTCCTGCACCTCGGCGGCGCGGCGCGCAAGCGCGGCCAGAGCTGGGACAACTTCCCGGCCACCAACCTGGTCGCGTATTCTCCCGCGTCGAACCCGAAGAACGCCACGTGGAACCGCGATGGCGCGCACAACGGCGACCCGGGCATCGAAGCCTATGACGTCGGCTTCAACGCCGAGCTGCCTTACAACGCCGACGTGGTGCTCTATGCATTCGGCACGGCCGGCCACCGCAACACCGTGGCCGGCAACAATTTCCGGCGGCCGAACGGCCTGGCCACCATCGGCCAGCTCTTCCCCGACGGCTATTTCGCCCTCAATAACATGAGCGCCTACGATTACCAGCTCAACGTGGGGGCGCGCGGGCGCACGGCGGGATGGAACTGGGACCTGTCCAGCGGCTATGGCCGCAACCACGCGCGCCAGTACAGCAACCGGACGATCAATCCATCGCTGGGCCCGGCGTCGCCCACGCATTTCGACAACCTGGCCACCTACCGCTTCGAGCAGTGGACCAACAACCTCGACGCGACCCGCCAAGTGGCCATCGGCCAGGCAAAACCGCTGCAGTGGTCGTGGGGCGTGGAGCACCGCGTGGAACGGTTCTCGACATTTGCTGGCGACCCGCTGGGCTATGTCAATGGCGGCTACATTTTCCGCCCCGGCGACCAGGAAGGCGATCCGAACGTGGGCAAGCCGGCCGCCGTGGGCGCCCAGGCGGGCGTGGCGCTGTCGCCGGCCGACGCCACGCGGGTGCGGCGCACCGTGCTGGCCGCCTATAACGACCTGGGATTCCAGCCCACGGCGGCATGGTTCGTCGGCGGCGCGGTGCGCTTCGAACACTACGACGACAGCGCCGGCAACACGGTGAGCGGCAAGATCAACACCCGCTACGACCTCACGCCGCAGGTCGCGCTGCGCGGCACGGCCGGCTCGGGCTTCCGCGCACCGTCGCTGACGCAGGCCGGCTACTCGCAGACCGACAACCGCACCAACATCAACCCGGTGACGGGCGTGGTGGCGCCGAGCCTGTCGAAACTGCTGCGCAACGATTCCGCCCTGGCCCGCGCGTTCGGCGCGCGCGACCTGGAACCGGAGGAATCCGTGAACTTCGGGCTGGGACTCGTGTTCAAGCCGGCCGACAGCGTGAATGTCACGCTCGACGCCTACCAGGTGAGCGTCAAGGACCGCATCGTGCGCACCGGCTACATGTTCGGGCCGGCCTTCGCGCCGACGCTGCTGGCCGCGGGGCTGACGGGTTCCGAGTGGGTGCAGTACTTCGCCAACGGCGTCGATACCCGCACGCGCGGCGTCGACCTGGTGGCCGATGCCACGGGCGACTACGGCCGCTTCGGCGTGGTGCGCTGGGGCGCGGCGCTGAACTGGAACAAGACCACCATCACCAGCATCCATGCCGCGCCTGGCGCGATCACGGCGCTGGGCGCCAATCCGGGCGGCAGTTCCGTGTGGTTCGGCTATTCGGCCGGCGGCGGCATCGGCGACCTGACCGCCACGCCGCGCACCAAGCTGATCCTGTCGGCCCGCTGGTTTGCCGGACCGTTTGAAACCAGCCTGCAGACCACGCGCTACGACTCGTTCACGTGGCAGACCACGGCGAACCGCGCGCAGGACTACCACTTCGGCGCGAAGTGGCTGACGGACCTGGATGTCAGCTACGCGCTGACGAAGAAGGTCAGGCTGGTGGTGGGCGCGGCCAACCTGTTCGATGTCCGGCCGGACAAGAACGGTCCGGGCGACGCCAATACCGGCTCGAGCGGCTTTACCTATGGCCCGGCACCGTTCGCCCCGTCGGGCGTCTATTACTACGCCAAGGTGAGCCATGACTTTTAAACCGCAACGCCGCCGCGTGCTCGCGCTGCTGCCCGCTGCCGCGCTGGCCGCATGCAGTCCACGCGAGGCGGCGCAACCGGGTGCCGGCGCCGCGCCGCCCGACCTGTCCCGCGTGACCGTGGTGCTGGGCGACCAGGTCAACCTGCTGCGCACGAAAGCCGAGGCGGCCAATGTCCTGCAAGGCACGCCCTACACCATCCAGTGGGCCAGCTTCCAGGGCGCCGCGCCGCTGTTCGAGGCGGTGGTGTCGGGCGATGTCGATACGGCGATGGCCGCCGATACCCCGGCGCTGGCCGCGGCGGCCGGCGGCGCGCGCGTGAAAGTGGTGGCGGCCAGCGTGTCGTCGCCGTCGCTGGTGGCGATTCTCGTGCCGCCGGGTTCCCCGATCAAGTCGGTCGCCGACCTGAAAGGCCAGCAGGTGGTGGTTTCGTCGGCACGCGGCAGTGTCGCGCACTACCTGCTGTTCGGTGCGCTGCGCGAAGCGGGGCTGGGACCGGAAGCGGTGACCACCGGCTTCATGTTGCCCAGCGATGCGGCGGTGGCCTTTGCCGGCGGCCAGATCGAGGCCTGGGCCACCTTCGGCGTGTACCAGGCGGCGGCCGAGTTGCGCGGCGCCCGCGTGCTGCGCGACGGCGTGGGCATCAATTCCGGCATCGGCGTGATCGCCGCGTCCGACGCGGCGCTGGCCGATCCGGGCAAGCGTGCCGCGCTGGCCGACGTGCTGCAGCGCCTGGCCCGGTCGAACACCTGGGCCAATGCCCATCCCGAAGAGTATGGCCGGGTGTTCCAGAAGATCACCGGCCTGCCGCCGGAAGTCGTGCGCCGCGTCGTTGGCCGCGAGAAGCCGCAGCTGCGCGCCGTGGACGCGGCGATTGTCGCCCAGCTGCAGCAGGTGGCCGACGCGTTCTACGCGGCCAAGCTGTTCCCCCGCCGGGTCGACGCCGCAGCGCTGGTCGACCCGACCCTGTTCAACCCCAACCTGGGAGTTTCCGCATGAGCGACCGTCAATTGAAACTGGGCTTCATCCTGCATGGCGTGGGCCCCGGCTGGGGCGACTGGCGCCACCCCGACGCCAATCCCCGTGCCAGCACCGACATCGACTTCTACCTGCGCCAGGCCAAAGTGGCCGAAGCAGCCAGGTTCGATTTCCTGTTCGTGGCCGACAGCGTGCACATCACGGAGAAATCCAGCCCCCACTACCTGAACCGCTTCGAACCGCTGACGATCCTGTCGGCGCTGGCCACGCACACGCGCCATATCGGCCTGGTGGGCACGCTGACCGTCAGCTACAGCGAACCGTACACGGTGGCCCGGCAATTCGCCTCGCTGGACCATATCAGCCGGGGCCGGGCCGGCTGGAACGTGGTCACGTCGTGGCTGTCCGGCAGCGCGGAAAACTACGGCAAGCCCGTGCACCCGCCGCACGAGGTCCGCTACCGCATCGCCGCCGAGCACTTGCAAACGGTGCGGGGACTGTGGGATTCCTACGAGGACGACGCGCTGGTGCACGACAAGGCCAGCGGCCGCTTCATCGACCCGGGGAAATTGCATGCGCTGCACCACAAGGGCGAGTTCTTCTCCGTGCGGGGTCCGCTCAACATCGCCCGTTCGCCGCAGGGGCAGCCGGTGATCTTCCAGGCCGGCGCCTCGGAAGAAGGGCGCAACTTCGCCGCCCGGCATGCGGAAGCCATCTTTACCGAAGGCGCGTCGTTCGACGGGGCGAAGGCGTATTACGACGACATCAAGGCACGCGCCGCCGCGTTCGGCCGCGATCCTGCGCGGCTGGCCGTGCTGCCCGCGCTGCGCGCCATCGTCGGCCGCACGGAACAGGACGCCGAACGCCTGTATGGCGAAGCGGTCGGCCTGGTGCGCGTCGAGGATGCGCTGGTGGCGCTGGCGCGGGCCTTCAACGAACACGACCTGTCGCAGTATCCGCTGGACGGCCCGTTCCCCGATATCGCCGCGCACGGTGCGCAGAGCAACCGCAGCACGTCCGAACGGATCGTGGCGGCGGCCCGCGCGGAACAGCTGACGCTGCGGCAGGCGGCGTTGCGTTTCGCCAGCCCGCGCCGCGAGTTCGTCGGTACCGGCGCGCAGGTGGCCGATGCGATCGAACGCTGGTTCGACGGCGGTGCCGCCGACGGCTTCATCTTCTTCGAGACGCTGCCGTACCAGCTGGAAGCCTTCGCGGCCGAGGTGGTGCCGATCCTGCAGGAACGCGGACTGTTCCGGCGCGAGTACGAACACGCGACGCTGCGCGGCAACCTGGGCCTGGCCGTGCCGGAAAACCGCAACACCGCGGCGCGCCGGCGCCAGGCTGCCTGACGGGAGGATGCCATGACGAATCAAGAACCCGCGAATCAAGAACCCGCGAATCATGACCCCGCCAATCATGACCCCTCCAGTCACGAGCTGGCGACACCGCACCTGCCCGCGCCGCTGCGCGATTTCGTCGCCGGCTTCGACGTGCTGCTCGAGAGCGGGGCCGATGAGGCGGCGATCGTGGCGGAAGGCGGCGCGCTGCTGCGCGACCTGCTGCGCACCGATGGCTGGCTGTCGGCGGACGCGGCCCGGCCCGACCCCCAGTATTACCGGCAATACCTGCTGTACCTCGACCCGGAAGCGCGCTTTTCCATCGTCAGCTTTGTGTGGGGGCCGGGGCAGTCGACACCGATCCACGACCATACCGTGTGGGGCCTGGTCGGGCTGCTGCGGGGTGCCGAAGTGTCGCAGGCGTGGCGGCGGCTGGACGACGGCTCGCTGGTACCGGATGGCCCGCCGGTGCGGCTGGAGACCGGTTCGGTGACGGCGGTCTCGCCATCGCTGGGCGACATCCACCAGGTTTTCAATGCATACGAGGACCGGGTGTCCATCGGCATCCACGTGTATGGCGCCGATATCGGCGCCGTGGATCGCTCGGTGTACACGAGGGAAGGCGGCCGCAAGCCTTTCCGCTCCGGCTATGCCAACGCGGCTTGACCATTCAAGGACACCATGAGCAAACAAGTTACCGAAACCGGCGCAGCGGGCTTCCCGGCACGCTCCTTCGCCGAGGTGCGCGAGGCGCTGCTGGCCGGCCGCGAGATCGCGCTGCTGGACGTGCGGGAAGAAGATCCCCACGCGCAGGCCCACCCGCTGTTCGCCGCCAATTTTCCCTATGGCCGCATCGAGCTGGACGCCTGGACGAAACTGCCCCGGCGCGACGTGCCGGTGGTGGTGCTGGACGACGGCGAGGGCCTGGCCGGCGCCTCGGCGGCGCGCCTGCGTGAACTGGGCTACACGGATGTCGCCGTGCTGGAGGGCGGCATCGCGGGCTGGCGCGCGGCGGGCGGGGAGCTGTTCCGCGACGTCAACGTCCCGAGCAAGGCGTTCGGCGAACTGGTCGAAGCCAGGCGGCACACACCGTCGCTGTCCGCGCAGGAGGTGCAGGCACTGATCGACAGCCGCGCCGATATCGTCATCCTCGATGCGCGCCGCTACGACGAGTACCAGACCATGAGCATCCCCGGCAGCACCAGCGTGCCGGGCGGCGAGCTGGCGCTGCGCGCGCGGGAGCTGGCGCCGGATCCCCGGACGCGGGTGATCGTCAATTGCGCCGGGCGCACGCGCAGCATCATCGGCACGCAGTCGCTGATCAATGCCGGCTTGCCGAACCCCGTGGCGGCACTGCGCAACGGTACCATCGGCTGGACGCTGGCGGGCCAGCAGCTGGAACACGGCCAGTCGCGCCGCCATCCGCCCGTGACGGAAGCGAACCGGCTCAAGGCGGCCGCGGATGCCCGCGCGCTGGCCGACCGGGCCGGGGTGCGGCGCGTCGATACGCACGGCCTCGCGCTACTGCGCGGCGATGCGACGCGTACCACGTACTGCTTCGACATCCGCACCCCCGAAGAGTACGCGGACGGCAGCCTGCCGGGCTTCCGTTCGGCGCCGGGCGGCCAGCTGGTGCAGGAAACCGAGCAGTTCGCGCCCGTGCGGGGTGCCCGCTTCGTGCTGGCCGACAGCGACGGGGTGCGCGCCAACCTGACCGCTTCGTGGCTGCGGCAGCTGAATAACGAGGTGTACGTGGTCGATGGCCTGGCGCCGGCCGACTTCCGCGCCGCGCCGGCCTGGCAAGCCGAGGTACCCGCGCCGCCGGCCACGCCGGAAGTGGCGGCCGCCACGCTGGCCCGCTGGATCGACGACGACCCGCAAGGCACCGTGGTGCTGGATTTCACGAGCGGCGCCAACTACGTGAAGCGGCATATCCCGGGCGCGTTCTTCGCGCTGCGCTCGCAGCTGGCCGATGTGCTGGCGGGCCTGCCCGGGTCGGCGCGGCGCCTGGTGCTGACCTGCGGCAGCAGCCAGCTGGCCCGCTACGTGGCGGCGGACCTGCGGCCGCTGACGGCGCTGCCGGTGCAGGTGCTCACCGGCGGCACGGCGGCGTGGATCGGCGCCGGGCTGCCGGTCGAGGAGGGCGCCACCCGCCTGGCATCGCCGCTGATCGACCGCTACCGCCGTCCCTACGAAGGCACCGACAACCGGCAGGAAGCCATGCAGGCCTACCTGGACTGGGAATTCGGACTGGTCGACCAACTGGCGCGCGACGGGACGCACGGCTTCCAGGTCCTGGACGCAGACCCGGCGGACTGACCCTTCGGCAGGCTGCGGTATCAGTTTTACAACACTCTTGGCGCGACAGCCAACCGGGGACAGTCCCCTTTTCGAGGGAATATTTTAGAAGCCACCCCAAGTGCAGATTCCGGGGTCAGACCCGCCGGGTCTGACCCCAGCCCTTCGCTGCTGGGGTGAATGCATGCGCTTTCAATGTCTCGTGTGACCGTTAACTTTACGGATTCAAGGACTATCCCCAGTGGTTTTGGTGTGTGAACGGGCGCTTGTCACCACAAGCTTTCCGGAGTTACCATGACGTTAATATCAGGTCACCTGATATCGACACCATAATAACCGGAGACCCCATGCACACATCCTTCCGTACGTCCCTGACGGCGATAGCGCTCGCCGCGGCGCTGGCCGCGTGTGGCGGCAGCAGCACCCAGGCCACGTCCACGCATCTCGCCGCGGCCACCGGCGCCACGCTGTCCAGCTGCACCGACCTCGCCGCGAAGGCGGCCTTCGCCAACACCTCGATCACGTCGGCCACGCTGGCGCCGGCCGGCAGCGTGACGCAGACCCTGAACGGCGTGGCCACGCCGATGCCGGAGCATTGCGTGGTGCTCGGCAAGATGAACGAACGCACGGGCGTGGATGGCCGGCCGTATGCGATCGGCTTCGAGATGCGCCTGCCGCGCGACTGGAACGGCCGCTTCTTCTACCAGGCCAATGGCGGCAACGACAGCAGCATCAGCGGCGGCAACGCGGCGTTCGGCAACCTGCCGGGTGGCGGCCCGTCCAGCAATGCGCTGCTGCAGGGCTATGCGGTGATCAGTTCCGACGCCGGCCACGTGCCCGATGCGACCCGGCCGGGGGCGATCGCCGGGCAGGTGTATGGCCTCGACCCGCAGGCGCGCCTCGACTATGGCTACAACGCGGTGGGCCAGCTGACGCCGATGGCGAAGAACCTGATCAAGGCGGCCTATGGCAAGGGGCCGGACCGCTCGTACATCGTCGGCTGCTCGAACGGCGGCCGGCACGGGCTGGTGGCGGCCAGCCGTTTCGGCGACCAGTACGACGGCGTGCTGGCCGGCGCGCCCGGCTACAACCTGCCGCAGGCGGCCGTCACGCAGATGTGGGATGCGCAGGCCCTGGCCAGCGCGGCGCCGCGCGGTGCCGATGGCCGGCCGAACATCGGCGCCGGCTTCTCCGACCTCGACCTGCGCCTGGTCGCCGGCAAGATTCTGGAACGCTGCGATGCGCTCGACGGTGCCACCGACGGCATGGTCGCGGACACCGCGCGCTGCCAGGCCACGTTCTCGCTGGCGAAGGATGTGCCCACGTGTACCGCGTCGCCGGACGGCACGTGCCTGACGGCCACGCAGAAGGCGGCGCTGCAGAAGGTCTACGATGGCCCGAAAGACTCGGCCGGAAAGGCCCTGTATGCGCGCTGGTCGTGGGACCCGGGACTGGCGGCCGGCGGCTGGCGCGTGTGGAAGCTGGGTTCGGCGACCGCCCCGGGCTTGACGGCCACGCTGGGCGCGCCATCGATGGCACTGATTTTCTCGACGCCGCCAGCCGATCCCGCCGCGCTGACCTCCAGCGGCACGGCGCTGCTCGACTACGCGCTGAACTTCAGCTTCGACACGGATGCCGCGAAAATATACGCCACCACGGACCGGTTCAAGGAATCGTCGATGTCGTTCATGACCCCCGCCACGCCGGGCCGGCTCGACACGCTGCGTGGCCGCGGCGGCAAGGTGCTGGTGTTCCACGGCGTGAGCGACCCGGTGTTTTCGTTCGACGACACGGTAAAGTGGCTCGACGCGCTGAAGGCGAACTACGCCGACACGCCATCGTTCGCCCGCGTGTTCGCCGTACCCGGCATGAATCACTGCTCCGGCGGCCCGGCAACCGACCAGTTCGACATGCTGACCCCGCTGGTGGACTGGGTGGAGAAGGGCGTCGAACCGGAGGCGATCCGCGCCACGGCGCGCACGGCCAGCGCCAATCCGGGCCTCGGCACCATCCCCGCAGGCCGGTCGCGGCCACTGTGCAGCTGGCCGAAAGTGGCGACCTACGCCGGCGGCAATATCGACGACGCGGCCAGCTTCGCCTGCAAATAAGCAGGCAGAAAAACAGGCAGAAAAAAATACTTGTCAGGCTACCTGATTAGGGCTAGTATGAACTTCATATCAGGTAGCCTGATAAAGCAGACAAACCAGACAAACCAGACAAAGCAATGACACCGAGGAGACAGGCATGAGCAACTACGAAGGACGCTGGCAAACCGTGAAAGTGGACGTGGCGGAAGGCATCGGCTGGATCACGCTGAACCGTCCGGAAAAGCGCAACGCGATGAGCCCCACGCTGAACCGCGAAATGATCGACGTGCTGGAAACGCTGGAACTGGACGACGACGCGCAGGTGATCGTGCTGACGGGCGCCGGCGAATCCTGGTCGGCCGGCATGGACCTGAAGGAGTACTTCCGCGAGACCGACGGCAAGCCGGAAATCACCCAGGAACGGATCCGCCGCGATTGCTCGCAATGGCAGTGGAAGCTGCTGCGCATGTACAGCAAGGCCACCATCGCGATGGTCAACGGCTGGTGCTTCGGCGGCGCGTTCTCGCCGCTGGTGGCGTGCGACCTGGCGATCGCCGCCGACGATGCCGTGTTCGGCCTGTCGGAAGTGAACTGGGGCATCCCGCCGGGGAACCTGGTCAGCAAGGCCGTGGCGGACACGATGGGCCACCGCCAGGCGCTGCACTACATCATGACGGGCGAGACCTTCACCGGCAGGCAGGCGGCCGAGATGGGCCTGGTCAACCGCAGCGTGCCCAAGGAAGAACTGCGCGACGCCGTGATCGCGCTGGCGCGCAACCTGCTCGAAAAGAATCCGGTGGTGCTGCGCTACGCCAAGCAGGGCTTCAAGCGTGCCCGCGAGCTGACCTGGGAGCAGGGCGAGGACTACCTGTACGCGAAGACCGACCAGTCGAACTACCGCGACCCGGAAAAGGGCCGCAAGGAAGGCCTGAAGCAGTTCCTGGACGACAAGACCATCAAGCCGGGCCTGCAAGCCTACAAGCGCGGCTGATCGCGCGCCGCGCAAGCCATCCTTTATAGTACGGGCCGGCCACAAGAGTCACGACGACCTGCCGGCCCACGAGAATACCGAGGAGACACCATGTTCGAGACCGATCTGCTGGTGGACGGCCGCCCGTCCGCCGCTTCGAACGGCGCCGCATTCGAGCGCCGCAACCCCGCCAATGGCGACACCGCCACCCGCGCGGCGGCAGCCACCGTCGACGACGCCCGGCGCGCCGCCGATGCCGCCCAGCGCGCCTTCCCGGCCTGGTCGGCCATGCCGCCGGCCGAACGCCGCGCCCTGCTGCTGAAGGCGGCCGACACGATGGAAAAATACCGCGCCGAGTTCGTGGCGCGCGGCGTCGCCGAAGCGGGCGGCAGCCCGATCTGGTACGGCTTCAATGTGACGCTGGCGGCCAACATGCTGCGCGAGGCGGCCGGCATGACGACGCAGATCGCCGGCGAAGTGATTCCGTCGGACGTGCCGGGATCGCTGGCGATGGGCGTGCGCCAGGCCTGCGGCGTGGTGCTGGGCATCGCGCCGTGGAATGCGCCGGTGATCCTGGGCACGCGCGCGGTAGCGATGCCGCTGGCCTGCGGCAATACCGTGGTCCTGAAAGCCTCCGAACAATGCCCGGCCCTGCACCGGCTGATCGGCACCGTCTTCGAGGAAGCGGGCTTCCCGGCCGGCGTCGTCAACGTGATCACCAATGCGCCGCAGGATGCGGCTGCCGTGGTGGAAACGCTGGTCGCCCACCCGGCGGTGCGGCGCATCAACTTCACTGGGTCGACCCACGTGGGCCGCATCATCGCGCAGCAGGCGGCGAAACACCTGAAGCCGGTGCTGCTGGAACTGGGCGGCAAGAACCCGGTCGTGGTGCTGGACGATGCGGACATCGATGCCGCCGTGGAAGCGGCGGCGTTTTCGTCGTTCTTCAACCAGGGCCAGATCTGCATGTCGGCCGACCGTATCCTGGTCGACCGCAAGATCGCCCCGGCCTTCCTGGAAAAATTCGCCGCCAAGACGGCGACGCTGAAGGCGGCCCACGCCGATGCGCCGCTGGCCGGCATGGTCGACCCGGCTGCCGCGCAGCGCGTGGCGGCGCTGGTGCGCGATGCGGTGGAGCGCGGCGCGACCGTGCTCCCGGCGGTGCCGAGCGCGGACGGCAACCTGCTGCAACCGGCGATCATCGACGGCGTGACGCCGGACATGGCCGCGTACCGCGAGGAAGCGTTCGGGCCGGTGGTCTCGATCGTGCGTTTCGATGGCGACGAAGAGGGCATCCGGCTGGCCAACGACAGCGAATACGGGCTGTCCGCCGCGGTGTTCAGCCGCGATATCGGCCGTGCGATAACGGTGGCGCGCCGCATCGAATCGGGCATCTGCCACATCAACGGGCCCACCGTGCACGACGAGGCGCAGATGCCGTTCGGCGGCGTGAAGGCCAGCGGCTACGGGCGCTTCGGCGGCAAGGCCGCGATCGCCGAATTCACGGACCTGCGCTGGATCACGGTGCAGACCACGCCGCGCCACTACCCGATCTGAGGAGGGCACATGATCGCATCTCAGATGCCGGGGCGCTGCCGCCCCGTGGCGATCGGCCGCCCGCAGGTTGCCGTGCGCCAGGCCGGAGAAGCCTGGTACGTGGATGCCGAAACACCGCTGGGCGAGGTGCCGCGCCGCTTTACGGATTGCCTGGTGCGCGGCGCCCGCGAGTTCCCCGAGCGCACGCTGGTGGCACGGCGCGGGCCGGATGGGGCGTGGATCCGCATCACGTACGCCGGCATGCTCGACCGGGTACGCCGCATCGGCCAGGCCTTGCTGGAGCGCGGCCTGTCCGCCGAGCGGCCGCTGGTGATCCTGTCCGGGAACGACCTGCAGCACTACCAGCTGGCGCTGGGCGCCATGTATGCCGGCGTGCCGTACGTGCCCGTGTCTCCCGCCTACTCGCTGGTCGCCACGGATTTCGGCCGGCTCGGTGAACTGGTGGCGCACCTGACGCCGGGCGCCGTCTACGCATCGGATGGCAACGCCTTCGGCCGGGCGATCGCCGCCGTTCTTCCTCCGGATGCGGAACTGATCCTGGATAGCGGCGATGTCCCCGGGTTCGCGTCCACCCGCTTCGCCACGCTGCTGGAAGCGGAACCATCGTCCGTCGACGCGGCCAATGCCGCCGTCGGGCCGGACACGATCGCCAAGTTCCTGTTCACCTCCGGGTCGACGAAAAAGCCGAAGGCGGTGGTGACCACGCACGGCATGTGGAGCAGCAACCAGCAGATGCTGCTGCAGACCTTTCCGTTCTTCGGCGAGGAACCGCCGGTGCTGGTGGACTGGCTGCCGTGGAACCACACCTTCGGCGGCAGCCACAACGTGGGCATCGCGCTGTATAACGGCGGCACGCTGTACCTCGACGACGGCCGCCCCACGCCCGCCGAGATCGGGCGCACGCTGGCCAACCTGAAGGAGATCGCGCCCACGGTGTACTTCAACATCCCGAAGGGCTGGGAGATGCTGACGGATGCGCTGGAAGCCGACGCCGGCCTGCGCGACACCTTCTTCTCGCGGGTAAAACTGTTCTTTTGCGCGGGGGCCGGGCTGTCGCAGGCGGCCTGGGACCGGCTCGACGCGATCGCGGTGCGCCACTGCGGCGAATCGATCCGCATCATGACCGGGCTGGGCATGACGGAAACGTCGCCATCGTGCACCTTCGGCACCGGGCCGATCGTGCGCGCCGGCTACGTGGGCGTGCCGGCGCCGGGCTGCCGGGTAAAGCTCGTGCCGGTCGGCGGCAAGCTGGAAGCGCGCTTCAAGGGGCCGCACGTGATGCCGGGCTACTGGCGCATGCCCGCGCTCACGGCCGAAGCGTTCGACGACGAAGGCTACTACTGCACGGGCGACGCGCTGCGCTTCGCCGATCCGGCGCAGCCCGACCTGGGTTTCATGTTCGACGGGCGCATCGCCGAGGATTTCAAGCTGGCCACCGGCACTTTTGTCAGCGTGGGGCCGCTGCGCGCTAAGGTGATCAGCATGGGCGCGCCGTACGTGCTCGACGTGGTGGTCACCGGCATCGACCGAAACGCCATCGGCCTGCTGGTCTTCCCGCGCATGGAACACTGCCAGGCGCTTTCCGGGCTGGGGGCCGCGGCGACGCCGGCCGAGGTGCTGGCCAGCGCGCCGGTGCGGGAGTTCTTCGGCGGGTTGCTGCGGCAGCTGAACGCCGGGTCGACGGGCTCGTCGAACGCCGTGGCGATGCTGCGGCTGCAGGAAGAGCCGCCGTCGATCGATCACCGTGAACTGACGGACAAGGGCACCGTGAACCAGGCGGCAGTCCTGGCGCGGCGTGCCGCGCAGGTGGAGGGGATGTACGAGGGTGGCGATCGAGCGACCATCCGGGCCGGACAACAAGGCAATTAAAAACATCATTGGAGGAGACACCATGAAACTTCGCATAGCATCCCGCAAGACAGCCCGCACCATCGCAGGCGCCATCGCCATCGCCTGCCTGTCGCTGGCCGGCCAGGCCCAGGCCCAGGACACCATCAAGATCGGCGTGATCGCCGCGCTGACCGGCCCGTTCGCCAACATCGGCAAGCCGTTCGAGGACGGTATCCGCACCTACCTGCACCAGTATGGAGACCAGGTGGCCGGCAAGAAGATCGAAGTGATCTACCGCGACGACGGCGGTTCCAATGCCGACCATTCGAAGCGGGCGGCGCAGGAACTGATCGCCCGCGAGAAGGTCGACTTCCTGATCGGCTTTTCGCTGACGCCCAGCGCGCTGGCTGTCGCGCCGCTGGCCACCCGCGCGAAGACCCCGATGATCGTGATGAATGCCGTCACCACCGGCATCACCGACAAGTCGCCGTACATGGTGCGCACGTCGATGACGATGCACCAGATGACGGAACCGTTCGGCACCTGGTCCGGCAAGAACCGGATCGGCAAGGCCATCGGCACGGTGTACACGCTGGTCAGCGACTACAGCACGGGCGCCGATGCCGAGGCCAAGTTCATCAAGGGCTTCAGCGAGGCGGGCGGCAAGGTGGTGGGCTCGGCGCGCGTGCCGCTGGCGAACCCCGACTATTCGCCATTCGTGCAGCGCGCCAAGGACCAGAAGCCCGATGCGCTGTTCTTCTTCGCCCCGGGCGCCGAGGATGGCACCGCGCTGCTGAAGGCCTTCACCGACAAGGGCCTGGACAAGGCCGGCATCCGGTTCCTGGGCGTGGGCGACATGACCAGCGATTCGCCGACGCTGGAAGCGCTGGGCGAGCGGGCGCTGGGCGCGGTGACGGTGCTGAACTACTCGACGGCGCTGGACAACGATGCCAACAAGGCGTTCCTGAAGGCCTACGCGGCGGCCAATCCGAAGCGGCCGGCGGCCACCTTCGTCACCGTGGCGGCCTACGACACGATGGGCATGATCGCCGAGACCGTGCGCAAGCTCAATGGCAAGGTCACCGGCGAGACGGCGATCAAGACCCTGGCCGGCATGAAATGGAACAGCCCGCGCGGGCCGATCAGCATCGATCCCGCCACCCGCGACATCGTGCAGAACATGTACATCCGCGAGGTGAAGAAGATCGACGGCAAGCTGGTCAACGCGCCCATCGGCGTGCTGGAGAACGTGCCGCCGCGCTGAACCGGCCAGCCGCTCATGGGCTGTCGCCGCGCCGGGCATGGCGATATACTGGCATGCCCGACTGACAAGGAGAATCCATGAGCGCTTACCTGGTGGTGGTCGATACGCTGGCCGATTGGGAGATCGGCTACCTGGCGGCGGAGCTGCACAGCCGCCGCTTCTTCGCCAACCCGCTGGCGGAATTCAAGTTCCACAAGGTGGGTGTGACGATGGACGAGGTGACCAGCATGGGCGGCGCGGCGCACACGCCCGACCTGGCGCTGGCCGACCTCGTGCTGGAAGAGGGCGACGTGCTGATCCTGCCGGGCGGCGAGCGCTGGGACCAGCCGGAATTGCGTCCCGTGCTGGAATTCGCCCGCGACGCGCTGGACGCGGGCCGCAACGTGGCGGCCATCTGCGGCGCCGTCGATGGCCTGGCCAGCGTCGGCGCGCTCGATGCGCGGCGCCATACCAGCAACGACCTGGGCTTCCTCAAGCAGGCGTGCCCCGACTATCGTGGCGAGAAGCTGTACCGGCAGGAGCCGGCGGTGCGCGGCGATAACCTCGTCACGGCGTCCGGCCTGGCCCCGCTGGAATTTTCCGCCGAAGTGCTCAAGATGCTGAAGGTGTGGCGGCCGGAAACCATCCGCGCCTGGTACCAGCTGCACAAGACGCGCAAGGAGCGGTGGTATCACGCGCTGGTGGCGTCGATGGGCCCGGCCCAGGCGTGATCCGGCGCGGCGGCGGCCGCAAAATTCGCAGGTGCCTTTGGCGATTTTCATAGTTGCCCCGGCGCGGCGATGGCTGGAGAATCCAGGCGGTGCGCCATGCCGGCGCGCCGCCATTTCCAGGATCGCCATGAAGCCATTGCGTGCCGCTGCCATCATCCCCGTTCTCCTCCTTGTCGCGTTTCCGCTCGTTTCGACCCCACTGTCCGCACAGGCAAGCCGCTCCGGCGCGGAGGTCGCGGCATATGCCGTCAACGGCACCACCGGGGCGCCGCTGGGCGGCTTCGGCGCCGGCGCCGTCAAGTTCGACGCGAACACCGGCACGTTCGCGGCGATGCTGCGCCCGCCCGCCGATGCCTACGATTTCGAGCGCCTGAAGCATGCCGGGTTCGCGCTGTTCACGCAGCGCGACGGCAAGGTGGCCACCGTGGGCACCTTGAAGGCCAGGCAGGTGGACGGCAAGCCGGACGACGATGCGATCTGGCCGCTGCACCGGGTGAATTTCGGGTCGACGGCCGGTATCGCCGTCCGGATGACGGCATTCGCGCCGTTCGACCGGCGCGATCCGGGCCGCATGAGCCTTCCCTACGCCTTCTATGAATTCACGCTGGTCAACGAAGGGGCGACGGCGGCGGAAGCCGCGCTGGCGCTGCGGCTCGATGTCGGCAATGCTGCCGTCCATGCCGTGCCCGGCAAGGGTTTCCGTTCCAGGGCCTGGTCCGTCTACGCCGCGGCCGAAGGCAAGCCGGCCGTCATCAGCGCCGGTGGCGAGGCGGGCTTCCTGGCGCGCGGACTGGCCAGCGACGAGGGAGCCGGCGGCGTGACCGGTACAGCGGTCAAGGTGCGGCTGGCGTCGGGGGAAACCCGGCGCGTCCGCTTCGTGCTGGCGTGGTACGAGGATTCCGATCCCGAACGGTCGTGGTACCTCGGGCAGCACCGCGATTCCTCCACCGTCGCCGATGCCGGCCTGGCGCACTTCGGCGCGCTGCGGGCGAACGCCGGGGAGCTGGTGGACCGGATGCGCGCCTCGAACCTGCCGGACTGGCTGAAGAACCAGACGCTGAACACGCTGGCCAACCTGTCCACCAATTCGATGTACAAGAAGGATGGCCGAGTCGCGTTCGCCGAAGGCCAGTGGACCTGCTTCGGCACGATGGACCAGATGTGGCACGCGCGCCAGATCATGGGCCAGCTGCTGCCGTTCTTCGCCTGGGAAGAACTGAAGTACTGGGCGCGCACGCAGATGAAGAATGGCCAGATCCACCACGACACCAACAAGATGGACGTGGGTGCCGACCGCGCGCTGCGCTCCGTGATGGTGGACTGGGACGATACCGAGCATGCCGACTACCGCGATATCGCCAGGTGGGTGGACCTGAATGCGGGGTTCATCGTTTCCGCCTACGAAACCTATGAAGCGACGGGCGACCGCGCGCAGTTCGAGGCGATCTGGCCGAACGTGAAGCGCGCGGCGCAGCGCATCCTCGACCAGGTCGAGCAGTATGGCAGCAAGCAGTACCCGTACACGTTCGACCACTCCGAGAATTCGTATGACGCCGGCGGCGATCCGAATCCGTTCAACGCCAGCCTGTCGGCCGTCGCGTACAAGCTGATGACGCGGCTGGCCACGGAGCAGGGCGAGGCCGCGCTGGCGGCGCGCTACCAGACAGCCTACGACACGGTGGTGGCATCGTTCCGCGCGCGCTACCTGAACGAGGCGGGTTTCCGGCTGGGCAAGCACAGCGAAGGATACTTCGGCGGCCAGTGGCTGGCGCTGACCATGAAGCTGGGCGAGATCTGGCCGGCCGCGGACCACGACTTCGTGCTCGCCAGGCTGAACGACTACTACCAGCCGTACTACCGGGGCCTGGGCTACGCGGACGGCACGTATGACGAATGGACGCCGTACATCGTCACCCATTACGGCGGCCTGCTGCTCAATTCACGCCGGGCCGGCGAGTGGGCGGCGCTGCAGAAGGATGCGTACCAGCGCCAGTACCTGGACCGCAACCATGTGTTCAACCACCCGCTGAACATCCTGCCGCTGGTGAAGACGCCGGTGCCGGTGGCGACGGAAATCCGCAGCAAGAAGCAGTACATCAGCCTGCCGGCCCTGTGGCGCAACTACTACGACATCGTCGGCTACCACCGCGATGCGCGCAGCAAGGCGCTGTGGCTCAAGCCGATCGTGCTGCCGGAGATGAATGGGCGGATGACGGAGGCGCTGTACGCGTCGCCGGACGGCTACGGCACCGTCAGCGTCACCACGGGCGGGCAGCATGGCCAGGACAAGGAACTGCTGTTCAAGCCCGATGCGCCGGTGGAGGTACGCACGCTGCACCTTGCCGACGACTTTGGCGACGATGTGTCGGTGACCGTGAATGGCCGCAAGCTGCCGGTCAGGCGCACCGGCAGCGGATATGCGAAGGAACTGGCGGTCGACTGGCATGGCACGGTCGACGCATCCGGCTTGAAGGTCACCGTCTCCGGCTCGCCGGGCGCGGCGCCGCCACCGCCGCCGGCGAAGTCCACCCGGCCGGCGCCGGTCGACTCGAAGAGCCTCGCCAGGATCGATCCCTACAAGCCGGTGCAGGCGTCGAAAGCCGGCAAGTCGGCGGGAACCTCCGTGGAAGTCGATACCACCGGGCGTTCCTACGTGTCGTCGATCAACAACTTCGACTGGCTGCAGTTCTCGCGGGTCGACTTCGGCGCGGGCGGTGCGACCAGCTTCACGGCGACGGTGATGGGCGCGGTGCCCGGCGCCGGCATCGAGGTCGTGCTGGACGACGTGGCCGGCGATGCGATCGGCTCGCTGGTGGTGCCGGCCGGCGCCGAAGGCAAGGCCTGGACCACGGTCTCCACGCCGGTGAAGCGCGTGACGGGCGTGCACAATGTCTTCCTGCGCTTCCACGGCAGCTCGCAGGACAGCCTGATGAACCTCGACCGGGTGAGTTTCGGCGCCGCGCCGGCCGCCGCGGGTGGTGGCGCGACAGGGCGGTAGCGCATTCCGATACCGCCGGTCGCGCCTTGCGCGGCCGTATCGCTTGCCTGTTTGTTCTCCCACAAGCCGATGTGACAATTCCCGACCGGCCGGCCTTCGGCCCATTACGGAAGGGAAGACATGAACCTCAACAGAATCATCTGGTGCGCGCTTGCCGTGCTGGCCCTGGCCGGCTGCGGCTCGATGACGGGCGAGCGCGGCATCCGCCAGGCGGGCAGCATCGTCGACTACCTGTACCCGGACGCCAAAGAGGCGCCGAGTTTGGCGCCCACCGTAACGCGGCTGCGCCTGCCGCTGCGCGTCGGCATCGCCTTCGTGCCGGGCGGTGGCCGTAACGGCGGGTTGAATGAAACGGCGCAGCGCCAGCTGCTCGATCGCGTCAAAGGCGCGTTCGCGCAGCACGATGCCATCAGCGGCATCGAGGTCATCCCGGGCACCTACCTGCGCGCGCGGGGCGGCTTCGACAATCTCGACCAGGTGGCCCGCATGTTCAATGTCGACGTGATCGCGCTGGTGTCGTACGACCAGGTGCGCTTCAACGATACCAGCCGCCTGGCCGTGCTGTACTGGACCGTGGTGGGAGCCTACGTGATCAAGGGCGACCGGTACGACGTGCAGACGATGGTGGACGCCGCCGTCTTCGACGTGCGCAGCCGCAAGCTGCTGTTCCGCGCGCCCGGGACCAGCCAGGTGAAGGGATCGTCGACGATGATGGGCTACAGCGAGAAGATCCGGGTCGCGCAGACCGATGGCTATGCGCAGGCCGTCGACCAGCTGATCCCGAACGTGCAGGCCGAGCTGGCGAACTTCAAGGAACGCGTGAAATCCGATCCGGGCATCCAGGTCGAGCACAAGCCCGGCTCGCGCGGCGCGGGCGGCACCGGATGGCCGGTGGCGCTGGTGCTGGCCGGCGTGGCGGCTTGGGCGGTGCGGCGCCGTGGCTGAACGCGTGCGGGTGACGCCGGTGCTGGCGGCATTGTGCGTGGCGGCGCATGGCCTGGGCGACCGGCTGGCCGCCGCCCTTGCCTGGGAGCGCGCCGCGATCCTGCACGGCGAGGTGTGGCGGCTGTGGACCGGTCATCTGGTGCATTACTCGCTGTCCCATGCGGCAGCGGATGCGCTGGCGCTGCTGGCGGCGGGGCTGCTGGCGGAGTCGATGCTCGGCGCGCGCCGCTTCGGCATCATCCTGGCAGCCGGCGCAGCAGGGATTTCCGCCGGCTTGCTGGCATGCGCGCCCGACTTGGCAGAGTACCGCGGGGTTTCGGGGCTGTCGATGCTGGTTGCCGCGCTGGCCGGTGTGCTGGCATGGCGCGATCGGCCGGCGCTGCGCTGGCCGGTTGCCTGCGCGGCGGCGGTGCTGGTGGCGAAAATCGCCTGGGAAGCAAGCGCGCCGGCTGCGACGGTGGCCGGCCTGCCGGCCGGGGTGGCGGTGGCGTGGCAGGCACACTGGCTGGGATTGCTGGCCGGCGCGTGCGCCGCGGCGATCGTTCCCGGCCGGACGACCGCGAACCGGATGACCGTAGGCTGAACTACACCCTGCCGAACACCAGGCTGGCGTTGACGCCGCCGAAACCGAAGCCGTTCGAGATGGCGTAGTCGGTCGACAGCGCGCGCGGCGCGCCGCTGACGATGTCGATGCCCTGCGTCGCCGGATCGGCCTGTCCCAGGTTCAGCGTGGGCGGTGCCAGCTGGTCGCGCAGGGCCAGTACGGTGAAGATGGCTTCCACGCCGCCCGCGGCGCCCAGCAGGTGGCCCGTCGCCGACTTGGTGGCCGATACGGCCGGCCCCTTGCCCGTGCCGAAGATGGCCCGGATGGCGGCCAGCTCGCTGGTGTCGCCGACCGGCGTGGACGTGGCGTGCGCATTCAGGTGCCCGATCTGCGCGGGTGCCAGGTTTGCCTGGCGGATGGCCAGTTCCATGGCCCGCCGCCCGCCGGCGCCGTCTTCTGGCGGGGAAGTCATGTGGTACGCGTCGGCGCTGGTGCCATAGCCCAGCACTTCGGCGATCGGCGTGGCGCCGCGCGCCAGCGCGTGCTCCAGTTCCTCGATGACGAGCATGCCGGCGCCTTCGCCCATGACGAAGCCATCGCGCCCGGCATCGAACGGGCGGGATGCGCGGGTGGGTTCGCCGTTGAATCCGGTCGACATGGTCCTGGCGGCGGCGAAGGCGCCGAAGCTGACGCGGTCGATGCAGGCCTCGGCGCCGCCGCACACGGCGACATCGGCTTCGCCGGCACGGATCAGGCGCAGCGCGTCGCCGATGGCCTGGGCGCTGGCGGCGCAGGCGGTGACGGGCGCGCCCAGCGGGCCGCGGAAGCCGTGGCGGATGGAGATGTGGCCGGCCGCCATGTTGGCCAGGAAGCTCGGCACGGTGAAGGGCGACAGCCGGCGCGGTCCGCGGCCATCGGTGGTGCGCACGGCATCGACGATGGCGCCGAAGCCGCCGACCCCCGAGCCGACGATGGTGGCCGTGCGTTCGCGGGCCTCGTCGCTCTCCGGGTGCCAGCCGGCCTGCGCCAGCGCTTCCTGGGCGGCGGCCAGCGCGAACACGCTGAAGCGGTCCATCTTCTTGAGGTCCTTCGCTTCCACGGCAAGGGCCGGGTCGAAACCCCATGGGCAGTCCGGCGTCAAGGCGGGCACCACGCCTGCCACGCCGGAGGCGATGCCCTCGGTGATCTCGCCGGGCAATGTCACCAGCCCTGACCGGCCATCCAGGAGCCGGCGCCATACGGCCTCGACGCCACTGCCCAATGGCGACACCAGGCCCATGCCCGTCACGACGATGCGTCTCGTATTCACATGCACTCCCTTCAACCGACGGATCGGCAACGATAAAACTCAGGAATAGACAAAAGACGCCACGCGCAGGCTGGCGCACACGCGGATTGGCATCGAATCCAGGCGTCAGTATAGGGAGGCATAGCAGGGAAGGTTGCCGTATCGCGCCAACGAATATGCAAAATGCGCCATAATCGCCGTATGCAGCACTCTCCGCCCGGCACCCTGACCGTTTCCGCGCATTTCCTGCACGGGATGCTGCACTTCGTCCGTACCCGGCACGGAGAAGACGTGGTGGCGCAGGTATTGGCCAGCGCCGCCATCCCGCATTCGCTGCTCGACCAGCCGGACGCGCGCCTGACGCGCCAGCAGTATGCGGCGCTGTATCGCACCGTGGCGGCGACGCTCGATGACGAAATGCTGGGCCTGTGGTCGCGCCCGATCCGCACCGGCACGCTGAAGTACCTGATGCTCAGCTTGCTGGATGCACCCACCGTGCTGGTTGCCCAGAACCGTTTCGTGCGCTTCTGGAACCTGCTGCTGGACGACTACCGCCTGCAGATCTCGACCAGGAACAACCTGGTGCGGCTGGCGCTCGTGCCACGAACGGCCGGGACGCCGGTGGCACCGCTGGGGCATGAGCTGATGATGAAGCTGGCGCATGGCATCGCCAGCTGGCTGCTCGGCCGGGAGATCGGCCTGCACCGGGTGGAATTCGGCTTCGCGAGGACCAGGCATGCGGAGGACTACGCCTTCCTGTATCCGGGCGAAGTGCATTGCGATGCGGACCAGACGAGCATCTACTTTGCCTACGCGGATTGCACGGAGCCGTTCCGGCGCGAGAAGCATGAGCTGTGGGCGTTCCTGAAACGCGCACCGGAAGACTGGACGTTTACGGCAATGCACCGTGCCTCCATCTCGGCCAGGACACGCGAGTATCTCGAACAGAACCTGGCACGGCCGGTGACGATCCAGGAACTGGCGCAGGCGTTGCATGTTTCCGTCCGCACGCTGAACCGCCGGTTCGCGGAGGAGGGAACCCACTTCCAGGCCGTGAAGGACGGGCTGCGGCGCGATATCGCGGTGCACCGGCTGGCCAGCTCCAACACGGGCATGGCCGCGCTGGCCTTCGACCTGGGATTTTCCGATGCGACGGGTTTTTGCCGCGCCTTCCGGCACTGGACCGGCAGCAGCCCGTCGGATTACCGAAAGGGGACGCGGCAGGGAGAGTGAGCCGATTTTTGTTACGCGACACTGCCCTTGCTGGAACGCGCGGTGAGTTTTCTCATCAATAATTCTATTGGCCCATGCTCCCGGACAGTTGCCCACGCGACTGTGAAGAAAGTTGCCGCGATCAGGAATATCGATGCAGACCACACTGTAGTAATCAATCCGGCAGATCCGTCGAGTAGACCAAAGTATTCCAATATGCTCATTCCTATCAAAATGTGAGCTATGTACAAGGTCAATGTCATCTTGCCTGCCTTTGCCATCCACCCCAAACAAGACATTCTTGCAGCAAGCCAAAGGCACCCTCCGATCAGGAAACTTGCAGTACCGACTCCCATCAGGAAATATAGTGGCCCAGGCGGCATTGGCGTTGTTGTGAACAGCCATCGGAAGGAATAGGACTCGAAATAGGGCGCGACCCGGCTGGTACCCGCCATGATGATGAGGCCAGATATTGCGAGGAAGACCTGCACATGATTTTTCTCGAGCTGCAAGCGAGCCAGGAGTAGCCCGAATATCAGGAAGGCAAACCATGGAAGTACCGGGTGGAATCCATTGAAGAGCAAATTGCGCAGGAAGCCCGACCATGTCCAAAGGTCTTCATATTCAAGTGTTGTCCAGTTCCAGGCTGTGCTGTAGTCAAATGTGAGCTGCGCCCAGAGTGAAATCACTGTGACGACAAAAATCAATACCACCAGAATCAGCGAACGTGCGTGCATGAGAGGCAGTGCCAGCAAGAAGTACACACCGTAATAGTGGAGGATATCCGCAGGAAAGATGCATAGATTCCCGCAGCCTGCGACAAACAGGAAAAGCGCACGCGGTGCAATCGATACACGCGCCTTGGCAGAGTCCATTGAACGTGTTGCCAGTGCCAGGCTAATGCCAGCCAAAACGACAAACGTTGCAGACGCTTTCCCTTCGAGGACCTTGAACAGCGTATCCAGCCAATCCTGACGGGCTGGTTGCGCATGCATTGCTAAATGAAAATTAACGAATACCATGCCGGCGAGGGCAATATAGCGGGCGACATCGATGCCGGCTAGCCGGTTGGGGTGTCGTATTGGATCATTCATGCCAATAATAAACAGCGCAGGAGTGGGCTGGAAATAACTGCAGAGCTGCTGTTTTTCTCGTTCGCTATTGCGTGACGCAATGCTTCGGCCTCTACCCCATCAAGCAGCAACTGCGCAATGGCGAGCGGCTCGGCAGCTGGCCTCAAGCTGCCAGTATCCGCTGCCCGCTCAATGGCGGAAGCGAATGTATTTAACAGGAGAACCCGATTTTCGCTGAAGGCCGAGCGTAGTACCGAAGTTCGTGCCAGTTCTGCAAGACATTCCGCGGAAAGTATCGCCCATTCAGGTTGAAGATTCAGGGCGCGATACTCCATCAAGATGCGTACGACATCTTCAATCCGCGGTGAAACGATTTCATCGAGACTCTGGAGAATCGGTGCCAGTCCCTGTCGCTCCAATTCTGCGACCTCAGCGATCAATTGCTGCTTACCCGGAAAATAGGTATATAAATTGCCTAAGCTCACACTGGCTTCTTTGGCTATATCGCGCATGCTGGTTGCATGAAATCCCTTGCGAATAAAGCAGGCGATTGCTGCTTCGATAATTTTGTCCTGTCGGGCTGGAGTCTGGGTTCTCATACGTCGATCATGAACGAACGTTCGTTCATCCGTCAACCTTCCTTCGTATCGTTAAGGTTGTTCGACGTGTTTCTACAACAACGAGTGGCTTCCGCGTATCGCCGGACACTTTCGATAGGACCATTAAGGTTCCTGCGCGCGACGGCCAAAGCAGCCCGGATCGGCCGTCGATCCTTGCCGTCGAGCTGATCATGAGGAAAATATCGACCCGGTGCTTGCGCAGGTCTCGCTCTGCCCTGGCGCGGCCCAGCAGTGCGAGCGCAACTGGGAGCCCTGCATTTTCGCCAGGCAACCGGCAGCGTGTCCTTGTCGTCCCATACGTTTGCGCCAGGATCCTGGACCAGAAAGCGCAAGGCACCGGAGTGTCCGGTTCAAGGCCGCCTAGCGGCTGCTGCGCCCGATCGACACCAATTCGACGTGGAAGGAACCGGTGCCGGGCTTTTGCCGGAATCGGAAAAGTGCGTGCGCACGTCCCCATTTTCCCGACAGCGGCAAAGGGTGCTTCAGCAGGTACTCCCCGAAGGCCACCTCTTCGAGGCTGGGGCTGGCCGACTGCGTGAGCCCGTGCGGGGACGTAACCGGCGCATCGCCACACGCGTCGCGCAATGCACGCTGCAAACCGTCCTTGCTCCACCGTTGCGAAGTCGTATCCAGCTTGCCGAGTGCCTGGCCGTATTCGCCGCTGGCAAGGTGCTCGATGAACTGGCGGGCAAACGCGAGGAATGCCTTCCCGGGACTGTACGGGGTGCCGGCGATCATGGCGATGCCGGCTTGCGGACGTTGCGCTGGCCGCTCGACGTGGTCATGGCTGACGATACGCGAGATCCGCGACAGCGATGTTCAAGCGGTACCTGCTGCGTGAAGCTTGCGCGCTTCTCACACCGCCATCGGCGCGGTGAGCGGCGGATGGTGCCGGTAGCCTTCCAGGCTGAAGTCGGACGGTTCGATCTTTTCCAGCCACTCGGGTTCGTATTTGCCGGTGCGGGCGAATTCCGGCACGCGGTCGGCGATCACGAGGCGCGGCGCGTCGTACGGTTCGCGCTTGAGCTGTTCCTGCACCATCTCCATGTGGTTCTCGTAGATGTGCGCGTCGCCGATGAAGTAGGTGAACCAGCGCGGCGTGTAGCCGGTGAGGCGCCCGACCAGGTGCAGCAGCGCGGCGCCTTCGGCGATGTTGAACGGCGTGCCCAGGCCGATGTCGTTGCTGCGCACGTACAGGCACAGCGAGATTTCCCTGGTCGTCGCGTTCGGGATGAACTGGTACAGCAGGTGGCAGGCGGGCAGGGCGACCTGGTCCAGCACGGCCGGGTTCCAGCCGTGGAACAGGATGCGGCGGCTGCCCGGGTTGTCGACGATGGTGTCCAGGCACTCGCGCAGCTGGTCGATCGCCTTGTACAGCAGGACTTTCTCGACACCGTTTTCCACCAGCGGCGCCACTTCGCTGAACCCGTTGCGGTACGCGTCTTCCCGCTGCGCCGTGTTGGCGGCATCGACCAGCTTGTAGCCGGGCCACTGGCGCCACTGCACGCCGTAGACCGGACCCAGGTCGTCGACACCCTCGCGATAGGGATTGGCCAGCCATTGCGCATTCTCGTTGGCGTTCTGGTCCCACACCTTGCAGCCCAGCGCGCGGAAGTCCGCCGCGCTGCGCGATGCACGCAGGAAGGCGCACAGTTCGCCGACCACGGACTTGAAGGCCAGCCGCTTGGTCGTCACCGCCGGGAAGCCCTGCGCCAGATCGAAGCGCATCATCGCACCCGGCACGGACAGCGTGCGGATGCCCGTGCGGTTGTCTTGCCAGGAACCCTGGGCAAGGACGGTCTCGATCAGTTGCTGGTACTGCTGCATGCGGTTCTCCGGCTGAAAACGGGCGATTCTATCAGGTCAGGGCAAGGTGAGCGGCTGATCAACGTTTTTTGCGGCCACGTTCCGGCCCTCTATTGGGGGGCTGCGCTGGCGGGTTCGCGGCTGACTTTGCGGCTGACTTTGCGGCCGACTTCGCGGCCGACTTCGCGCCGCGGCCGGCCGCCACGACGACGGCGCCTTGCGGCACGCGCTTCGGGGCCTTCGGCCGCTCCGGCGCGGCCGATCCGAAGCCGCCGGCAGGACGCGGCGTGACGGGTGCCGCGGCTGCCGGAGCGTGTTTCGTTGCCGGGTTCGAGACTGGCCTGGAGGCCGGTTTCTTCGCCGGCGTGGATGCCGGCTTCCCGGCAGCCTTGCGCCCGCCCACCGGGGTTGGCGTGCCGGTCGATGGCACGCGGTGGTCGGCCTCGAAGCCCGCGATTTCCTCGCGCGGCAGGACCTGCCGGATCACCGTTTCGATGGCGCGCAGCAGCTCGACTTCATCGGCCGCCACCAGCGAGATCGCTTCGCCGGAGGCACCGGCCCGGCCGGTGCGGCCGATGCGGTGCACGTAATCCTCCGCCACGGTGGGCAGGTCGTGGTTGACGACCAGCGGCAGGCCGAGGATGTCGAGGCCGCGGGCGGCGACGTCGGTGGCCACCAGCACCTGCACGTCGCCGGCCTTGAAGCGGGCCAGCGCCCGCAGGCGCGCGGGCTGCGGCTTGTCGCCATGGATCGCATCGGCGCGGATGCCTTCCTGCTGCAGCACGCCGACCAGCTGGTCGACGCCCTTGCGGGTCTTCGCGAACACCAGTACCTGGCCCCAGCCGCGTTCGCGCAGCAGGTGCAGGAACAGGTCCGGCTTGGATTTCTTGTCGGTGGTGATGACGAGCTGGCGCACCGTCTTCGCCGCCGCGTTGGCGGGACTGGCCTGCACGGACAGCGGATCGCGCAGCAGGCGGCCGGCCAGCGCGCGGATCGCGTCGGGGAAGGTGGCCGAGAACAGCAGGGTCTGGCGCTCGGCCGGCAGGGCCGCGAACACCGCGTCCAGGTCGGCGGCGAAACCCAGGTCCAGCATGCGGTCGGCTTCGTCCAGCACCAGCGTCTGCAACCGGGCCAGGCTCAGGGCGCCCTGGCGCTGCAGGTCGAGCAGCCGGCCCGGCGTCGCGACCAGCACATCCAGGCCCTTCCTCAGCTTGTTGACCTGCGGTTCGATCGGCACGCCGCCATAGGCCACGCCGTAGCGCAGCGGCACGTGCGCGCCATACTTGCGGAAGCTGTTGAAGACCTGTTCGGCCAGCTCGCGGGTCGGCGCCAGCACCAGGCAGCGCACGCCCAGCGGTTCCACCGCGCCTTCCAGCGTGAGGCGGTGCAGCAGCGGCAGCGCGAAGCCGGCCGTCTTGCCGGTGCCGGTCTGCGCGGCGGCCATCAGGTCGCGGCCCGCCAGCACGGCCGGAATCGCCTGCTTCTGCACCGGCGTAGGTTCGTCGTAGCCCAGTTCATCGAGGGTGCGCAGCAGCGGATCGATCAGCTTGAGGGAACGGAACGTCACAGTGCCGCCTCCAGTGCCGCGTTCCAGAGCGCCAGCGCGACGTGGACTTCCTCGTCGGGCAGGTCCAGCAGGTGGTCGCCCACGTACCACTCCGTGTAGCAGGTGCCGTCGAGCTGCCCGTGGTGCACGGCATTGTGGAGCCAGATGCCGTGTTCGCGGGCGATGTCGTTGCGGATCTCCAGCGCGCGCTCGCGCTCCACCGGCATGTGCAGGTGGAACAGGTTGGCGTGCGGCTGCAACGGATTCATGCGCAGCATCGGATAGGCGGGCAGCGCCTCGAACAGCCATTGGGTGCGGCGGAACAGCGCCGGCATCGCCGCCAGCCGCTCGTCGATCTGCATGGCCGCGGCCACCACGTACGGGGTGCGGTGGATGATGCTGCCGCCCTGGCGGCGGTACCACTCCTGCGCCCGGGCAACGAAGGCGGCGCTGCCGGCGAGCAGCGCGCCGCCGATCCCGCCGATGCCCTTGTACAGCGACACGTAGACGGTATCGAAGCCGGCCGCGACTTCCGCAGGGCTGCGGCCGAAGCCGGCGGCGGCTTCCCACAGCCGCGCGCCATCCATGTGCAGGTGCGTGTTCCGTTCCCGGCACCAGGCCTTGATGGCTTCCAGCTCTTCCCAGGCCGGCGATATCCCGCCGATCTCGCGTGCCGGCAGCTCCAGCGACACCGCGCCCAGGTGGTCGGGAATGGCGTCCAGGTCGGCCATGGTGAATGGCCGGTGCGGGCTGCCGGCCTGCAGCGCGTGGAAATGATCGAGCAGCTGGTGGTTGCCGCGCTCGTGCTTCAGGATGTGCGCGGTGGCATGCAGGGCCACCAGGCGGCTGCCGCGGTCGGCGCAGGCCAGCCGCAAGGCGGTGGCCTGGGCCATCGTGCCCGTGATGCAGAACGTGGCGGCTTCCTTGCCCAGCAGGGCGGCCACCTTGCGTTCCAGCGACTGGATCAATTCACCTTCCCCGTACACGTCGTGCGCGATGCCGTGCCGTTCGCACCATGCGGCCATCGCCGCGAAGACCTGCGCGGGTGTCTGCTGCCGGTGGCCCGGCAGGACGGTGGCGCACTGCTGGCGCAGGTCGGCCTCGCCGGCTGGCGGGTGCGCGGGTTTATTCATGATGGTGCTCGACGTGGACGTTGTGGAACTGCAGCGCCGCCAGGTTGGCATAGATGCCGCCCAGCGCCACCAGCGACTTGTGGGTGCCGGTTTCGACGATGCGGCCGTCTTCCATCACGATGATGCGGTCGGCGCGCTGCACGGTGGCCAGGCGGTGGGCGATGATGACGGTGGTGCGGCCGACCATGGCCGCCTCCAGTGCCGATTGCACCAGGCGCTCGGATTCGGCATCGAGCGCGCTGGTCGCTTCGTCGAGCAGCAGCAGCGGGGGATTCTTGAGGAGAGCGCGGGCGATGGCGATGCGTTGGCGCTGGCCGCCGGAGAGGCGCACGCCGCGCTCGCCCAGGAAGGACTTGTAGCCGTTCGGCAGCCGCTCGATGAATTCATGGGCGGCCGCCAGTTTCGCGGCATGGATCACTTCCTCGTCGCTGGCGCCGGCGCGGCCGTAGCGGATGTTTTCCATCGCGTCGGCCGAGAAGATCACGGTATCCTGCGGCACGATGCCGATCGCGCCGCGCAGGTCGTGCAGGGCCAGGTGGCGGATGTCCACGCCATCGAGGCGGATGGTGCCCTGCTGCGGATCGAAGAAGCGCAGGAACAGCTGGAACAGCGTGGTCTTGCCGGCGCCGGACGGGCCGACGATGGCCACCGTTTCGCCGGGCCGGATGTCCAGGTCCAGGTGGGCCAGCGCCGCGGACTCGGGGCGCGACGGATAGGAGAACGTGACGTCGGCCAGCGTCAGGGCCGCGCCGTTGGCCGCGCGCGGCGGCAGCGCCAGCGGCTGCGCGGGTTCGCGGATGTCGGACTGGGTCGCCAGCAGTTCGAGCAGGCGCTCGGTGGCGCCGGCCGCGCGCTGCGCCTCGCCCATCACTTCGGACAGCGCGCCGACCGCGCCGGCCACGATCGAGGCATACAGGATGAACTGGCCCAGCTCGCCGCCGGACATGGTGCCCGACAGCACCGCGTGGGCGCCCAGCCACAGCACGAACACGATGGTGCCGAACACCAGCACGATGGCCAGCATGGTCAGCAGCGCGCGGGCGCGGATGCGGCGCATCGCCGTGCCGAACGCGCCTTCCACCGCGCCGCCGAAGCGCCGCGTCTCGATGTCCTCGTGGGTGAAGGCTTGCACGGTCGGCATCGCGTTCAGGATCTCGCCGGCCACCGCCGACGCATCGGCGATGCGGTCCTGCGAATCGCGCGACAGCTTGCGCACGCGCCGGCCGAACATCACGATCGGCAGGATGGTCAGCACCAGCAGGGCGATGATGATGCCGGTCAGTTTCGGGCTGGTCACGAACAGCATGACCAGTCCGCCGATGAACAGCAGCGCGTTGCGCAGCGCCATCGAGATGCTGGTGCCGACGACTGCCTGGATCAGCGTGGTGTCCGTCGTGATGCGTGACAGGACCTCACCGGTCTGGGTGGTTTCGAAAAATGCGGGGCTCTGCCGCACCACGTGGCGATAGACGGCGCTGCGGATATCGGCCACTACCCGTTCGCCCAGCCACGACACCGTGTAGAAGCGTGCCGCCGTGGCCAGGGCCAGCACCGTGGCCACGGCGAACAGCGCGAGGAACACGGCATTCACGTGCTCGGCGCTGTGCACGCCGGCCTTGGCGCCGAAGCCCAGGTCGATCATCTGCTTGAACGCGTACGGGATCGCCAGCGTGGCGCCGGCCGCGACGACCAGCGCCACGCCGGCCATGGCGAAGCGCGCCCGGTAGGGTTTCAGGAATGGCGCCAGGCCCCGTAACGCGGCCAGGCTGCCTTTTTTCAGTTCGCGGGCTTCAGTGGGAGACACGGATTCGCGGGCGCTGCTGGTGGTGCTGTTGCTCATTCTATGACGTCGTTCTTATAGTTTCATCGGCCGGACATAGCCGGTCAGCTCGAGGTAGCCGCGGCCGGCCGGCTTGCCGGCGCGCTTCACGGTGACCGCCCCCTCCCAGTACACCGCGCCGGTCGAGCGGCGCGAATCGAGTTCCTGGTCGGGCTGCAGCGGGTCCAGCTGCCAGCGGGTGCCGCCCGTGTCGATCGTGACGGCCACCGGGTAGTCGGCGCCCGTGCGGGGCGAGCGCCAGCGGGTGCGCGGCGTAAACTTCACGTCGCCCGGGCCGAAATGCGTGATCTTACCGGATGCGTCGCGCCACGTCGCGTGGGCCCACAGTGTAGCATCGCCGCTCTCGCCAGTCCCGGCGCCCTTGCCATTGCCGGATCCTGCGCCGCCTTTGCGGCGGATGCGGAAGGCCATCAGCGAACCGCCGTCGTCCAGGTTGGCGCCGACCCAGTCCCAGCCGGCCGCCTCGGGATCGAGCACCTGGCTGGACCATTCATGGTCGAGCCAGGTCACGCCCGTCACGGCGCTGCGCTTGCCGTCCGCGCCCACGATGGTGCCGGAGGTCTTCAGGTGCGGCTTGCTGTAGTAGTAGCTGGCCTGCTCGGGGCGCGGGCCCTTCTGCGAATAGCCGCCACGGCCCTGCAGCAGCACCGGCTGGGTCGCCTCCAGTACCAGCTCCAGCGTGAAGCCTGCGGCGGGAATGCTCATCCGGTAGCGCCCGTCGGCGCCGCGCACCATGCGCCAGTCGTCCAGCCTGACGTCGGTATCGCCCTCGCTGGCGTAGGCCAGGCCGAAGCCGGCGCGGGCGCTGCGCTCGTCGTGCAGCAGCTTGCCCTGCGCCGGGTCGGACAGCGCGGCATGGCCGATGATCAGCTGTTTCGGCGCGAACTTGCTGGGGTTGGCGTCGTCGGTCTCGGTGCGGCTCCGGAAGAACGTGACCTGATAGCCGACCGATTTGCCGGCGGCCGTGGTCAGCCAGCCGGTGGCGTACCACCACTCGGTGCGGAACGACGGGTGCGCGCCGAAGTCGCGCGGGAAGGCCAGTTGCCGGCCGTCTTCCAGCGGGACCACGGCGGAGAATTGCGGGGGCTGCGCGGCGGGTGCCGCCAGCAGCGGCGCGCACAGCAGCATGACCAGGGCCCACAGGATACGCATCTACCAGTCCTCCCGCACGGCGCGGATCGGGTCGCCGGACAGCGCCTGCCGGCCGGACGCCAGCGCCGTCAGCATGCTGGCCACCAGCAGCGCGGCGGCCACGGTGCCCAGCAGCGGCCACGGGTAGTGCATTTCCATGGTCCAGTGGAACGATTGCGGATTGACGACGTGCACCAGGATCAGGCTGATCGCCCAGCCCAGCGCGAAGCCGGTGGCGATGCCCAGGCCGGTGAGCGCGCCGCCTTCGAACGCCAGGATGCCCAGGATCTGCCGGCGCGTGACGCCGATGTGGCGCAGCATGCCGAATTCGCGGGCGCGCGCCAGCGTCTGCGCCGAGAACGTAGCGGCCACGCCGAACAGGCCGATGACGATGGCGATCGCTTCCAGCAGGTAGGTGACGGCGAAGCTGCGGTCGAAGATGCGCAGCGACAGCGCGCGGATGGCCGACGGTTCCTCGATGCCCAGCGTGGCGCCGAACGGCAGCCGCTTCAGCGCCACGGTCGCGTCGGCGGCGCTGGCGCCCCGGTCGAGCCACAGCGCGGCATCGCTGGCATCGTTGTCGCCCGTGAGCCGTACGTAGTCGGCGCGTTCGATCATCACCGCCCCGGAAACGCGGGCGTAGTCGCGCCAGATCCCGGCCACGAAGAACGGCACGGCGGAACCGGCCAGCGGCAACGGCAGCGTGTCGCCCGGACGGATGCGGTACAGGTCCGCCATCGCCTCGGAGACCCACGCGCGCGGCAGGCTGCCGCCGGGCTGAGCGACTTGTTCGCCGACCAGCACCATGGCTTTCTCAGGCTGCGCCGGGTCGATGTCGCGCGCCAGCAGCGCCACGTTGGGCCGGTCCGCCGCCAGCGACACGGAGCGCAGCCGGAGGAATTCGGCGCGGGCGATGCCGGGCGCGGCGCGGATCGCTTCCTGTTCGCGCGGCGTCAGGCCCGCCGTACCGCCCGCGCTGGCGATGCGCGCATACAGGTCGGCCGGCAGCACCTGCAGGATCCAGTTGTCGACGGAGACGCGGAAGCTGGCCACCATGATCGCCATCGCCACCATCAGCGAGAAGCTGGAGAGCACGCCGCCCAGCGCGATGCCGGCCTGGCCGGAGGCGTTGGCCAAGCGCGCCAGCGTCAGCGTGGGCACGGCCGGGATGGCCCGCTGTCCCGTCGCGGCGCGGCTGGCCATGGCGGCTGTCCAGCGCTCATGCGCGAAGCGGAACGCCGCGGCGGCAATGCGCGGCATCAGCGCGATGCCACCCAGCAGCAGCAGGGCGATCGACAGGTAGCCGAACACCGGCAGGCCGGCCACCGGCGGCAGGCGGGACATCACGGCGGCCACGGCCAGGCAGGCCAGCGCGGGCCAGGGGCGGGCCAGCCGGGCCAGCGCTACTTCATCGGCACCCGATTTCAGCGCGATGGCCGGCGCGGCGCGGGCCGCTTCCCATGCCGGCGCCGCGCAGCCGAGCAGGGCGACGCCGACGCCGAGCGCGAAGTAAACCATGGCCGCCACCGGGGTGAATTGCGCTTGCGGCTGGACGCCCGCGAAGTAGCCGGCCCCCAGGTCGCCGCCGAAGAAGCGCAGCGCGGCCGCGGCGATCGCATAGCCGCCGGCGATGCCGAGCAGGGAACCGATGACGCCGAGCGTGGCGCCTTCGACCAGCACCTGCCGCAGTAACTGGCGCCGCTCGAAGCCCAGCACGCGCAGCAGCGCGAACTGGCTGCGGCGGCGCATCACCGACAGCGCCTGGGTGGAGAACACCAGGAATGCCCCCGTGAACAGCGCGACCAGTGCCAGCACGCTCAGGTTCACGCGGTAGGCGCGGCTCATGTTGCTGGTGCGGCTTTCCTGGTCGGCATCGTTCGGCTGGGCCACGCGGAAGCGGCCCGGATAGTCGCGCGCCAGTTCGCGCGCCAGCTTAACCTGGAAGGCGTTGCGGTCGATGCCGTCACGCAGTTTCAGGTCCACGCGGGACAGCTTGCCGAGGCGATCGAAACGCCACTGCGCCGCGCCGATGTCCATTACCCCCAGCCGCTGGCCCACGCGGGCGCGTTGCAGCGAGCCGGCAACGCGCAGCGTGACGGTTTCGGTGCCGGTCATGAAGGCGATACTGGTGCCGTCCCGTGCATTGAGCCATTGCTGCGCGGCGGGCGACAGGAACAGCGCGTCGCTGCCCAGCGTGTCGCCGGCCACGCCACTGGCCGGCGCGCCGACCAGGTCCGGCGTGATGAAGCCGGCACGGAACACGTCCAGCCCGAGGAGCTTCAACGGTTCCTCGCCGCCCGGCAGCGAGGCATTGATTTCCAGCACGGGCGAGGCGACCGCCACTTCCGGGCGCCCGGCCAGCCGTGGGTAGATGTCTTCGTCGAACAGCGCTTCCGTGCCGGAGACCTGCACGTCGGCCTGGCCGGACAGGCTTTGCACGGCGGCCGAGAATTCGTTGAACGCGGCGGCGTTGATCAGGTGGATGGCGAAACCCAGGGCGACACCGACCGTGATGGCGGCGATCGCCGTCAGCGCCCGCACCGGGTGCGCGCGCCATTCGCCCAGCAGCAGCCAGCGCATCAGGGTGCCCGTGGTGCCTGCCAACGCTGCCTGCCTCGCTTGCTCATTCACTTGCTCATTCACTTGCTTGTTCACTTGCTTGTTCACTTGCATGCAGCGGCGTGGCGCTCGGCGGCGCGGCGCGCGGCGATGCGGGCCGTGTCGATGGTGCGGTGGCTGGCGCGGCGCACGTCGTCCTCCGCCCATTTGCGGGCCAGCTGCAATTGCGTGCAATGCTCGCGGCGCCGCGCGGCGCGCTGGTCGTGCAGGGCATCGGCGTAGTCTTCCCGTGCTTCACGCGCGTGGCGTGCCGCTTCGAGCTGGGCCGATTGCTGTTGCAGGCGCGCCAGTTCCGCGGGTTCGGGCCGGCTCACCGGGGGATCGGGCGGCGCCATCAACGTTTGCGCGCCGCGTGCGCACGGCGCTTCGCTGTACGTGACTTTCTCGCCATGCGTGCACTTGTACATCTGCGCATGGGCGGGCAGGGCGATGGCCGACGCGAGGGCCAGTGCGCGTAACAGGAGCCTCACAGGATCTTCCCGGGATTCATGATGTTCAGCGGATCGAGCGCCGCCTTGATCGCCCGCATCAGGTTCAGCTCCACCGGCGACTTGTAGCGCGCCAGTTCGTCGCGCTTGAGGGCGCCGATGCCGTGTTCGGCCGAGATCGAACCGCCGAAGGCGGCGACCGCGTCGTGTACCACGCGGTTCACCGCGGCCTGGTTGACCAGGAAGGCTTCGTTGTCGATGCCCGGCGGCGGCGCCACGTTGAAGTGCAGGTTGCCGTCGCCCAGGTGGCCGAAGCAGACCAGCTGGCAGCCGGGAAATGCCTGCTGCAGCAGCGGTTCGGTGTGCGCGATGAAACGGGCAATGGACGATACCGGCAGCGAGATGTCGTGCTTGATGTTCTTGCCGTCCGCCGCCTGGGCCAGCGGGATGTGCTCGCGCAGGTGCCACAGGCCGCGCGACTGGGCGACCGAGGTGGCGACGACGGCGTCGAGCGCGATGCCGGCCTCGAAGGCCGCGCCCATGGCCCCTTCCAGCAGCGCCACCGCATGCGCCTCCGACTCGTTCGAGGAAATCTCCAGCAGCGCGTACTGCGGTGAGGGCGCCGCGAACGGGCGTGGCAGGGCCGGGAAATGCTTCGCCACGAGCGCCAGGCAGAACGCCGACATCAGTTCGAAACCGGTGAGGCTGGCGCCGGCACGGTCCTGCGCCAGCGACAACAGCCGCAGCGCGTGCTCCGGCGATGGCAGCGCGGCCAGCGCGGTGACCGATGCCTTCGGCGCCGGATACAGTTTCATCACGGCGCCGGTGATGATGCCGAGCGTGCCTTCGGCGCCGATGTACAGGTCGCGCAGGTCGTAGCCGGTGTTGTCCTTGCGCAGGCCGCGCAGGCCGGACCAGATCTCGCCCTGCGGCGTGACCACTTCCAGGCCCAGGCACAGTTCGCGCGTGTTCCCGTAGCGCAGCACGCCGGTGCCGCCGGCGTTGGTGGACAGGTTGCCGCCGATCGTGCAGCTGCCTTCGGCCGCCAGCGACAGGGGAAACAGGCAATCCGCGGCGGCCGCCGCTTCCTGCACGTGCTGGAGGATGACGCCGGCATCGACGGTGACGGTGCGGTTGACCGGGTCGAGGCTGCGGATCCGGTCGAGACGCGCCAGCGACAGCACGACGGCGGTGCCGCTGGCATCGGGCACGCTGCCCAGCACGAGGCCCGTGTTGCCGCCCTGCGGCACGATGGGCACGCGTTCCTCGGCGCACAGGCGCACCAGCTGGGCCACTTCGTCGACGCTGCCGGGGCGCAGCACGGCCAGCGCATTGCCCGTGAAGCGGCCGCGCCAGTCGCGCAGGTACGGCGCCATGGCGGCCGGCGTATCGAGCACGTAGTCGACGGAATCAGCGGCGCCGGCGATCGCGCGGCAGCGGTCGAGGAATGCCGTCATGGCGCTTACTTGTGGCCGTTCCGGCTGCGGGCAACCTTGTCCAGCAGTTCGCGCGCGGCCTTCTTCGCGGCCCGCTTGTACGGGTGGACATAGAGCAGCGCGCAGCAGAAGAACACGAAGACCAGCGCCGCCTCGGCCCAGCCCAGCCAGGGCATGGCCTTGTCG
The DNA here is from genome assembly GCF_004322755.1 of Pseudoduganella albidiflava. Taxonomy (NCBI): domain Bacteria; kingdom Pseudomonadati; phylum Pseudomonadota; class Betaproteobacteria; order Burkholderiales; family Oxalobacteraceae; genus Pseudoduganella; species Pseudoduganella albidiflava. The sequence continues at coordinate 3,299,458 of NZ_CP036401.1, read as the reverse complement.
CTGTAGCCGCGCACCACGCCTTCGGCCAGGTAGGCCAGGATCATCATCGACGACCATTGCAGCGTGTACAGGTCGCGCTTCAATACCCCGATCAGCGGGAACAGCAGCGGCACGGCCTTCAGCGCCAGCCAGGAACCGCCGGGCTTGAGCGGCGCCAGCACGGTTTCCCACAACAGGCACAAGGCGATCAGCGCGGCCACGCTGACCAGCGCCCCCCACCACAATACCTGCTGGCGCGCGCCGTACATTACCGGCCCCGCAGCTTGACGGCCGTTTCGGCCAGCCGCTTGCCGAGCGCCACGGCGATGCGCTTTTCCTCGTCCGTGACGGGCTTGCGGCCATCCACGCCGGCCCAGTGGCTGGCGCCGTACGGCGTGCCGCCGGACGAGGTGGTCATCAGGTCCGGATGCGTGTAGGGCAGGCCGATGACCATCAGGCCGTGGTGCAGCAGCGGGATCATCATCGACAGCAGGGTGGATTCCTGGCCGCCATGCAGGCTGCCGGTGGAGGTGAACACGCAGGCCGGCTTGCCCGCCAGGCTGCCGGACAGCCATTGGCTCGAGGTGCCGTCCCAGAAGTATTTCATGGCGGAAGCCATGTTGCCGAAGCGGGTGGGCGAACCCACGGCGATGCCGGCGCATTCATCGAGGTCGGCCAGTTCCACGTAGGGCGCCCCGTCGACCGGCACCTCCGGCTCGGTGGCCTCGGTGACGGTGGACACCGCGGGCACCGTGCGCAGCCGCGCATCGCAGCCGGGCACGCTTTCGATGCCCTGCGCGATCAGCTCGGCCAGCCTGCGGGTGGCCCCATGCCGGGAATAGAACAAAACGAGGATAATCAGATTGGGCGCGTTCATCGTTGGTATTATAGAACGCTTTATCGCGTCGACAGGGACAGGAACCATTTGAAGCAACGTATCAACACCCTCTACCGTTTCGTCGTCAACCGCTGCGGCGACGGGGTGGCCGAGCTGCGCTCGCTGTCCTGGGCCGAAGTGCGCGACCTGGGCCTGTTCGCGCGGCGCCGGCTGCGCGAGGAAAGCCTGCCCCAGGTGGCCGGCGGCCTCACCTTCACCACCGTGTTCGCGCTGGTGCCGGTGCTGACGATCGCGCTGGCCATCTTCACCACCTTCCCCATGTTCATGGCGTTCCGCACGGCGCTGGAAGCGTATTTCATCCAGAGCGTGATGCCGAAGGCGATCTCGGAAACCATCCTGTCCTATCTCACCACGTTCGCGGCGCAGGCCACCGGGCTGTCGGCCATCGGGGCGGTGACGCTGGTGGCCACGTCGGCGGCGATGATGGGCATGATCGAGCGCGTGTTCAACCGCATCTGGGGCGTGAAGGCGGAGCGGCGCTGGACGCGCCGGCTGCTGGTCTACTGGGCCCTGATCACGCTGGGGCCGCTGCTGGTGGGCGTGTCGATCTCGCTGTCGACGGATGTGTTCTCGGCCACTTCCAGCCTGGTCGGCAATGTTGCCGGCGCGCTGGCGTATTCGGTACTGTCCCTGGTGCTGGCGACGGCCGGCTTCACGTTCCTGTACATGGTGGTGCCGAACAAGGCGGTGGACTGGCGCGATGCGCTGGCCGGCGGCGTGCTGGCCGGGCTGGCCTTCGAGCTGGCCAAGCGGGGCTTTGCCGTGTTCATCACGGAATTTCCCACCTATTCGAAGATCTATGGCGCGCTGGCGGCGCTGCCGCTGTTCCTGCTGTGGGTGTACCTGTCGTGGCTGATCACGCTGCTGGGCGCTCTGCTGACGGCGGCGCTGCCGGTGATCAAGTACGAGCGCTGGTGGTACGAACCGGTGCCGGGCGGCGCCTTCGTCGATGCGCTGGCCGTGCTGAAGGTGCTGCACGGCGCCAGCCGCTACGGCGATACGGCGCTGGTCTCGTCGGGCGCGATCCGGGCCCGCACGCGGCTGGGCTTCGACGAGCTGGATACCTTGCTGGACCAGATGCAGGACAAGGGCTGGGTGGGCCGCGTGCGCGTGGAACCGGCGCCGCGCGTGCAGTTCGGCAAGCGTGTCGACGATACGGGTGATCATTGGGTGTTGCTGGCCAATCCCGAGGTGCTGACGCTGGCCGAGGTCTACCGGCTGTTCGTGTTCGGCGGCATGCCCGTCAATGCCGGCGTGGCGCAGGAATCGAGCGACCCGCGCGACGTGGCGGCCCGGCGCGACGCGGCCCGGCTGGCACGCCATGTCGAGGATGCCGTGGAAGCGGGCCTCGGCCTGTCGCTGGCCGACCATTTCGGCCCGGCCGTGGACCGTGCCGCGGTGCCGCTCGTGCAGGATGGGCATGGATGACCGCCGATTGCCACGAATAGCCCGCAATGACGACTATTACGGTGCCACGCTGGATTTTTTCACGGGCATACGCTACATTGCGCCAGAAGGCATAGAATGAAAATCACCCATCACGGACAGGACGGCCACCATGAAAGTCTCAGAAATCCTTCAAGTCAAGGGTAACATCCTCTACACGATCACGCCGGACCAGCCGCTGGTGGAAGCTGCCACCACGATGGCCGAGAAGGACATCGGCTCGCTCGTCGTGATGGAGTATGGCGACCTGGTGGGCATGCTGACCTTCCGCGAAGTGCTCAAGGCGCTGCACGCGAACGAAGGGTCGGTGGGCGGCGGCACCGTGCGCAAGCACATGGACGACCATCCGATCACCGTGACGCCCGATACCGAAGTCAACGAAGTGCGCCGCATCATGCTGGAAAAGCACGCGCGCTACCTGCCGGTGATGAATGCCAAGACCTTGCTGGGCGTGATCTCGTTCTATGACGTGGCACGCGCCGTGCTGGAAGCGCAGAGCTTCGAGAACCGCATGCTGAAGGCTTACATCCGCGACTGGCCGGCCGAGCAGGACGAGACGACGAACTGAGCCGTTTGATCGCGCCCATAAAAAACGCTGCCTCGGCAGCGTTTTTTATTGCCTGCAAATTGAGTACGTCCCTATGGCCGCTCAGTTAAGCGTTGCCCGACACATTGAAAGCACATGCATTCACCCCAACAGCGAAGGACTGGGGTCAGACCCGGCGGGTCTGACCCCGGAATTTGCACTTGGGTGGACTCAACTTGATCGACCAGGGTCTGTCCCTATTTTTCGGGAATTTTTCCCGGTGCTAGGCGTTCTGCGCGGGCTGGCTGGCCAGCCAGCCGTACAGGTCCCCGGCGGCCATCGGCCGGGCGAACAGGAAGCCCTGGGCCAGCGGGCAGCCCAGCTGTTGCAGCACGCGCGCCTGCAGTTCGTCCTCGACGCCTTCCGCCACCACCGACAGGCCCAGGTTGCGGCCCAGCTGGATCACCATCTCGGCGATGCTGCTGCCGCGCGAGGCGCCGCTGATCTCGGTCACGAACGCGCGGTCGATCTTCAGCCGGTCGAGCCGCAGGCGCTGCAGGTGCGACAGCGACGAGAAGCCGGTACCGAAGTCGTCGATCGCGATGTGCACGCCGGTTTCCTTGACCTGCGCCAGCATCTCGATGAACGTGTCCGGCTCTTCCATTGCCATGGATTCGGTGATTTCCAGTTCCACATGGCGGGGCGGGGCGCCCGTGTCGGCCAGCGCATTGCGCAGCACCTGCAGGAATTGCGGATGGCGGAACTGCACCTGCGACACGTTGATCGACATCGTGAATTCGTGGTGGCCCGCCGCGCGCAGGCGGACCAGTTCGGCGCAGGCGGTGCGCAGCACCCATTCGCCGATGTCGATGATCAGCCCGGAATACTCGGCGATCGGGATGAAACGGTCGGGCGGCACGAAGCGTCCATCGGCGGCGCGCCAGCGCAGCAGCGCTTCGGCGCCCACGGCCCGGCGCGTGGCCAGGTCGATCTGCGGCTGGTAAGCCAGGAACAGCTCGTGCTTGCTGAACGCGGTGCGCAGCGCGTGCATCATGCGCACCCGTTCGCGGATCTCGACGCCCATGTTGCGCGTGAAATAGAAATGGCCGGCGCGCTGCTGCGTCTTGGCGCGCTTGAGGGCGATATCGGCATCCTTCAGCGCATCGGTGCCGCTGCCATCGTGCTCGGCCAGCCGTACCAGGCCCAGCGTGGCCGAGACTTGCACGGTCTGGCCCTCGATCTCGAACGGCTGCTGGAACAGCGCGAGGATGGCGGCCGGGTTCACCTGCGCGGCATCGCCCAGCACGCAGAAGATGTCGCCGCCGATGCGCGCGACGGTAAGCTGGCGGTCCAGGCTGTCGCGCAGGCGCGCCGCCACGGCGGCCAGCAGGCCGTCGCCGAAGGCGTGGCCCAGCGCATCGTTGGTCTCGGCGAAATGGTCCAGGTCGACCAGGCACAGCGTGGCGGCCACGCGGGCCGGACTGGCCAGCGTGGCATCGAGGATCTCGATCACGCGCGTGCGGTTCGGCAGCTTCGACAGGGTGTCGTAGAACGCCGCGTCATGCAGGTGCGACACCAGCTCGACGTTGTCGAGGCCGACGGCGACATTGGCGGCGAAGACGTCGAGCAGCTTCCGGTCCAGTTCCGGCGGAAGGCACGGCACGTCGAGCAGCGCGGCAAAGGTGCGGCATGCCTTGCCGACCAGGTGCAGCGCGACGGCGTCGTCGCCGAACACGTTGCACCGCCCGGCCAGTGCGCGGGCCAGTGCCGGCGGCATGGGCGGATCGGTATCGGGTCCCAGCACGCGGCCCTCGGTGGCCTGCCAGGCCCCGCAGGCGGCGACGACCTGGGCGGTGCCGCCTTCGCCACCCACGCACAGCAGTCCGCTGGCGGGCTGGCCCAGCAGCGCGGCGGCCTGGACCAGGGCCCCGGCGGCGAAGTCGCGCATGCCGTGCAGCGCCATCAGCGCGCTGCCGGCTTCGACAATGCGGTTCAGGCCGCGGCGGTGGTCGTCCAGGCGGCGGATCTGCTCGTACGAACGGATCGCCGCCGTCACCGTCGTGTACAGCTTGATGCGGGTGAGCTCGGACTTGGTCTTGTAGTCGTTGATGTCGAAATCGCGGATCGCGTCGATTTCCGGCGCGTAGCCGGGCTGGCCGGTACGCAGGATGATCCGCACGTCGGCCAGCTTCAGCGTTTCGCGGATGTGGCGCACCAGGTGCAGGCCGGCGTGTTCCTGCTCCATCACCACGTCGAGCAGGATGACGGCGATGTCGCGCTCGCGCGCCAGCAGTTCGCGCGCCTCGGCGGCCGAGTAGGCATGCACGAACTCGAGCGGGCGGCCGCCCATGTCGAGGTTGCCCAGCGCGAAGGTGGTGGTGGAATGCACATCCGCGTCGTCGTCGACGATCATCACCCGCCAGGCGCTGCGCGGCGCCGCGGCCGGTTGCCGGGGCGCCTCGTCCAGGAACACCAGTTCATCCTGTCCAGTGCCGATGGGTGTGCTCGTTGGGGGCATGCATCCTTCTCCAGAGGGTGTCGACCGGACCCTTTATAGCGGATTGGGCGGGATCCCGGCGCAGCGTCTACACGCAGCTTCCTGATTATAATGCCGGCCTGTAATTGCTGTGCAGAAATTGTTACATTTGTGGCGCGACGGCCGCGCTTCCCGTATGTCTGGCTCGCGGCATGCTAAAGCGGTAAAATTGCCAGTTCCTTCCGCTCTTTCAGATTGATCTCATGTCCGGCAATTCCTTTGGCAAGCTGTTCACGGTAACGACTTTTGGCGAATCACACGGACCGGCGATCGGTTGCGTCATCGATGGCTGCCCGCCGGGCCTGGCGCTCAGCGAAGCCGATATCCAGCCCGAGCTGGACCGCCGCAAGCCCGGTACCTCGCGCCACGTCACGCAGCGGCAGGAACCGGATGCGGTGCAGATCCTGTCCGGCGTGTATGAAGGCGTCACCACCGGCACCCCGATCGCACTGCTGATCCGCAACGAGGACCAGCGCAGCAAGGACTACGGCAACATCGTCGAGAGTTTCCGCCCCGGCCATGCCGACTACACGTACTGGCACAAGTATGGCGTGCGCGATCCGCGCGGTGGCGGCCGCTCGTCGGCGCGGCTGACCGCTCCCGTGGTGGGCGCGGCGGCGATCGCCAAGAAATGGCTGAAGGAGCAGTACGGTACCGAGTTCGCCGGCTGCATGCGCACGCTGGGCGAGATCGACGTGCCTTTCCAGGATTTCGCGCACGTGCCCACCAATCCGTTTTTCGCGGCCACGGCCGACGCGGCGCTGATCGCGCGGATGGAAAGCTACATGGATGAGTTGCGCAAGTCCGGCGATTCGATCGGTGCGCGCATCGACGTGGTGGCGCGCAACGTGCCGGTGGGCCTGGGCCAGCCGATCTACGACAAGCTCGATGCCGACATCGCCTATGCGATGATGGGCATCAACGCCGTGAAGGGCGTGGAAATCGGCGCCGGCTTCGCGTCGGTCGCGCAGCGCGGCTCGGAGCATGGCGACGAACTGACCCCGCAGGGCTTCGTGGGCAACCACGCCGGCGGCGTGCTGGGCGGCATTTCGACGGGCCAGGACATCACGGTATCGATCGCCATCAAGCCGACCTCGTCGATCCGCACGCCGCGCCGCTCGATCGACAAGGCCGGCAATCCGGTGATGGTGGAAACGTTCGGCCGCCACGATCCGTGCGTGGGCATCCGTGCCACGCCGATCGCCGAAGCCATGCTGGCGCTGGTGCTGATCGACCACGCGCTGATGCACCGCGCGCAGTGCGGCGACGTGCGCGTGACCACGCCGGATATCGGCCGCCAGGGCTGAGCCGCAGGGAACAATTGTCAGGACGGGCCGCCGGCAGGGCGCCGGCGCTTCCGCCAAGCCGGCGGCGCCTCAGGCGGCGCGGCTGCTCACCAGTTCGAGCTGGTGGCGGCGTTCGATGGCCTTCACCACCAGCCCCCGCAAATCGTTCAGCAGGGCGAATTCGGTGGGCGACAGCTGGATCTCCGGGAACGTCTCATCCCAGTCGCCATACAGGAAGCCGGTCGGCTGGCCATTCGCCGACAGCGGCAGGATCACGAAGCTGCGCGCTTCGGCCAGGCCGGTCTTCCACCATTGCGGCAGCTTGGCCGCGAACTTCGGGTCGCGCGCGTTCTCGATGAAGATCACGCGGTCGCTGTTCAGCGCCGCGTGGAACACGTTGGGTTCATACGCATCCTCGAACGACATCGCCGCCAGCTGTTCCTTCGGCAGCGAGCCGAAGCACATCCGCGCCGCATAGCGGTTCTCGCGGCGATTGCGCACGAACGCCACCGCACGCGAGAAATCGAGTCCCTTGTACACGGTTTCCAGCGCCGCCGAGACCATCTGGCCGGGGCTGGCGCTGTCGACCATGTCGCGCATGTCGGCCAGGCCGCTTTGCAGGATGCGGTTGCCGGCGGCGCGCTGGCGCGTCTGGGCCATGGCGCGGGCGCGGCGTTCGAGCGGTTTCGACAGCGGCGCGATCGCCAGCTCTTCGGCCGCGGTTTCGCGGGCCTGGGCGATGGCGCCGCGCACCTGCTCCAGCTCCAGCCCCAGCAGCGGTGAAAACACGGCACTGATGCGGGCCACCTCGGCGGCGCCCGCTTCGTCGTCGTTCCACAGCGAGGCGGCGCAGTGCCGCGACAGCGTGGCGATGCCGGCTACCCAGTCCGACGCCGGCAACGCGGCCGGCGTGTCATCGGCCGGCGTATCATCGGCCGGCGCATCATCGCCCGGTATTGCCACGCTGCGCATGCCAGTCACCAGGTTGCGCGGCAGGTTCCAGCGCTGGGCGGCGGCCATGCCGATTTCCTCCAGCGTGATGCCCAGCAGTTCGCGCGCCGCCGCGTCTTCGTTGCCGCTACCGCCGCGCTGCTGCAGCTTTTGCCAATGCTCGGGCAGGTAGAAGGTGACCATCATGCGGCCCAGCGTGTGCAGCATCGAGCAGACGACGGCCAGTTCCGTCTGCGGGCTGCGTACGGTGGCGGCGATCTCGCGCGCCACCAGCCCGGCCAGCACGGCCTTCTCCATTTCCACATGGGCCTGCGTGGAATCGCTGGCCCCGGACGACAGTTCCTCGACCAGTTTCAGGCCCAGCGCCAGGTGGCCGATGGCTTCCGTGCCCAGCACCAGCACGGCCTTGCTGACGGTGTTGACGTGCTGGCCGAATGCCGAATACATGCTGCTGTTGGCCAGGCGCAGCACCTTGTTGGTGAGCACGGGATCGGACAGCACCGTTTCGGTCATGGAAAACTCGCCATCTTCCTCGCCGCGCATGGCGCCGAGCACGGCACCGATGGCCTTCGCGAATGCGGGCATGTCGCCCTGGCGGCGCGTGCGTTCCCACAGCAGGGCCAGGGTCTGCTCGCCGAGGTGGCTGTTGGTTGTGCCGCCGGTCATTGCACCACCCGCGCCACGTCACCGCGCCGGATTTCCTCGAAGTGCCGTTCGGTCAGCGCCGCGAGCGCCGCGTTGGCGGCCATCGGCTTGCCGGTCAGGTAGCCCTGCACGTAGCGGCAGCCCCGTTCGCGCATGTAGGCCATCTGCTCTTCGGTTTCCACGCCTTCGGCGACCACGGAGAGCGACAGGTGGCGCGCCAGGTCCAGTACGGCGTTGCAGATCGCGCCATCCTTTTGCGAGCCGGGCAGGTCGCGGATGAAGGCGCGGTCGATCTTCAGCACCGAGATCGGGAAGCGCTTCAGGTAGGCCAGCGACGAGTAGCCGGTACCGAAATCGTCGATCGCGATCCGGGCGCGGCGTTCGGCCATCTTGCCGAGGATGGCTTCGGCGTGGCTTGGGTCGATCATCAGCGTGCCCTCGGTGATCTCGAGCACGAGCTGGTCGCCGGACAGGCCGGAATAGGAAATGGCGTCGTCTAGCACGTCTAAAAACTTGTCACTGCGAAATTGGCGGGGGCTGATATTAACAGAGATGTATAGCGGCCGTTTCGCTGCTTCCTGGAATTGCCTGAGCTGTACGCAGGCCGCCTTCAGCGCCCACGCCCCCAGCAGGTTGATCAGTCCGTTGGTCTCGGCAATGGGGATGAAGCGCGCCGGCGACACCATGCCGAGGGTGGGGTGCTTCCAGCGCATCAGCGTTTCAAAGCCTTCGATCTCGCGCGTGCCGGCATCGACGATGGGCTGGTAATGCAGCACGAATTCGCCTTCGCGCACGGCCTGGAACATGGCCGCTTCGAGCGAGATGTCTTCTTCGGTCGGGCTCGAGTGGCGCGGGCTGTACACCACGCAGCGCGCCTTGCCCGTTTCCTTGGCGCGCGACAGCGCGGCATCGGCCAGCGCGACCAGCCGCACCTCGTCCTCGGCATGCTGCGGATACACCGCCACGCCGACCGATGCGCCGATATAGATGGTGTGCGCGTCGATCTCGAACGGCGCCTGCAGCGTGGCCAGCAGGCGGCCTGTGACCAGGCGGATCTGCTGCTCGTTGAAGGTGCCGGGCAGCACGGCCACGAATTCGTCGCCGCCCACGCGCGCCAGCGTATCGCTGTCGCGCAGCGTCTTGCTCAGCCGTGCGGCGGCCATCTTGAGCACCGCGTCGCCGACCGGGTGGCCCAGCCCGTCGTTGACCTTTTTAAAACTGTCCAGCCCGATGGCAGCGACGGAGAAACCCTGGCCCGAACGGCGCGCCTGGGCAATCGTCATGCGGATGCGGTCCGACAGCAGCAGGCGGTTCGGCAAGCCGGTGAGAAGGTCGTGCGTCGCCATGTGCCGCAGGCGTTCCTCGGCGGCTTGCTGTTCCGACAGGTCGCGGCCCACCACCAGCAGCTGCGCCGATCCATCCGCGCCGGCAAAGGTGGAAAAGCGCAGGTCGAACCAGACGTCGCTGTCGGCCGGCTGCAAGCGCAGTTCAAGGCGCGCCACGCCGCTGTTCGCCAGCCCCGCCAGCGCGCCCTGCAGGGCGGCCCGATCCAGTTCGGACACGAACACCGCCAGGGCGCGGCCCACCACGGTGCGTTGCGGGCCCAGCACCGTCATGGCGCGGCGGCTGGCGAACAGCACGTTTCCCGCTGGATCGAGCCGGAACACGATATCGCCGGCTTCTTCGAGCATGGCGTCGAAAGCAAGCCGTGCGGAGTCGGGCGGTGGCGTCGTGGAACTGGAAAGCATGGCGATGCTGCGGTCTTTTCTGGTATCTCGTGCTGCGGCGGGCGATTGAACCCTGTTGGTACGCGATCCGGGCGAGACGGGCGGTCACGTTGCGTGAATGTATCACTTTACCGCAAGAATTACATGAAAGAGAGCAACATTTACCCTGCTTGAGAGAAAAACTGTTGCTCCATGGACTGAAAGAGGGGATTCGCGGGGATGGCGGTGCGGCTACCTGTGCAGCAGCTTCGTCGTGCGACTGACGTGTGACCCGCGATCGCCGGCTCGGATGAATTTTGTGCGCGCGGGCTGGCCGAGCGGATCGTGCTCGCCGTGCAGGCCGGACTGCTGCTGCGGCATGCGCTGGCATTCGTGGCGGACGCCTTCGTGGCGTCGCGGCTAGCGCGGGAGCCGGGCGGGGCGCATGGCCGGCTGCCCGCCGGCACCGATCGCGCCGCGATCGTGGAGCGCGCCCTGGCCATCGCCTGACTTGCCCTAACTGTTTTTTCGGCCGCGGCATGGACAGCGCGCATCGCGGGCTGTGATAATGCGGGACACAAACCGTCTGCACTTTAGTCAACATGAAACAAGATCCGCGCTTCCCGAACCTTTTCATTACCGATCATCCGCTGATCCAGCACAAGCTGAGCCACATGCGCGACAAGGCAACGTCGACCCGCACGTTCCGCGAGCTGCTGAAGGAAATCACGCTGCTGATGGGCTATGAAATCACTCGTGACCTGCCGCTGACGACGCGCGAGATCGAAACCCCGCTGATGACGGTCGACGCCCCCGTGATCGCCGGCAAGAAGCTGGCCGTGGTGCCGATCCTGCGTGCCGGCATCGGCATGAGCGATGGCTTGCTGAACCTGGTGCCATCGGCCCGCGTCGGGCATATCGGCGTGTTCCGCGATCCGGCAACGCACCAGCCGGTCGAGTACCTGGTGCGGTTGCCCGACCTGGTCGACCGCACGTTCATCCTGTGCGATCCGATGGTCGCCACCGGCAATTCGGCCGTCCACGCCATCGAAGTGCTGAAGAACCGCGGCGTGACGGACGACCAGATCATTTTCCTGGCGCTGGTGGCCGCGCCCGAAGGCATCACGGTGGTGCAGAAGGCGCACCCGGGCGTGAAGATCTACTGCGCGTCGCTGGACTCGCACCTGAACGACCACGCCTACATCGTGCCCGGCCTGGGCGATGCGGGCGACCGCATTTTCGGCACCAAGTAAGCGGCGCACCGACACACGTGGCCGCGCCGCTCGATCCCCAGTACCGGCAGCGCCTTCAGGCGCTGTCCGACATGTTCGCCGCCACCATTCCGGCACGCATGGGCGAGATCGCCGATGCCCTGGCCGCCGCCGGCACGGCGCCCGGCCCCCGGGAACTGGAACGGCTGCACCAGGCACTGCACACGGTAGCGGGCTCGGCCGGTTCATTCGGCTTTGCCGCGCTGGGCGAGGAAGCCCGGCGGCTGGAGCAGGCGGTGCGCGGCCAGCTGGCCGGCGAAGCGGGCTGGGCCGCACTCATCCCGCAAATCCACACCTATCTCGACCGGGTCAGCCGGGATCCCAAGTCCCCCTCTTTTCCCGCGCACGATTGATATTAATCAAACAGCCACTGCCGATATTGTCTATAGTTACACATATGCCGAACGACGCGAGGGCACTCTTGCGAGGCGGGCATTTCGAGGGTGGCTTGAAGTTGGCTTGAAGTTGGCTTGAAGTTGGCTTGAAGTTGGCTTGAAGTTGGCTTGAAGTTGGCTTGAAGTTGGCTTGAAGTTGGCTTGAAGTTGGCTTGAAGTTGGCTTGAAGTTGGCTTGAAGTTGGCTTGAAGTTGGCTTGAAGTTGGCTTGAAGTTGGCTTGAAGTTGGGCTGGAGTGGAAGGCAGCTTTGGTTCCGATCCGGTTCCCAAATCAATTGCATCCATCGATTTGTCGTCTCCCGAGCTTCAAAAGTGCAAGAATCATTGTTAGAGAGCATTTTCCATGGGCTTTTCCAGGATTTTTCCTCTCGTTCATGTGATTCTCATCACTTTTCACTCGACAATAGCGAATATTTTCGCAAAATCGTGCCTCACGACGTGCTTTTGGCGCTGTATTCGGTATAATGCGGGATCGTTTAGATTCAAGGGTAGTGCAGTTTGTCTGCCATTGCATACTTGCTTCAAACGATATCACGGGCGCAAGCTCATTTAACTGTAATAGGAATTGTAATGGCAACTGGTATCGTAAAATGGTTCAATGATTCGAAGGGTTTTGGCTTCATCACCCCTGACGAAGGCGGCGAAGATCTGTTCGCTCACTTCTCGGCGATCCAAAGCAATGGCTTCAAATCGCTGCAAGAGAACCAGCGCGTATCTTTCGATGTAACCGCTGGCCCGAAAGGCAAGCAAGCATCGAACATTCAGCCTCTGTAATACGCTGGATCTAACGACACAAAAAATCCTCGGTTTCCGGGGATTTTTTTCGCCTGTCGCTGTTGAATCGATGTCTGGAGAGTGGGCTGCTTTACGCTCCCAGGACCGGGCCGCGGCCGGATCACCTGCAATTGCCAGCCATCCGCGTTGCGCTCTCCCGTCTGCGTTCGCCAGCCGATCGGACGGCGAATTCTTCCGCTTCCCAGGCTTTAGCCCGCTGATCTGCCGAGTGCCGACGTTTGAGCGCTGGTTTTTGGCCGCGTACCTTTGGCCGAGTGCCTTGGCCGCATGCCTTTGACCGGGCACCGGTGAACGCTGGCCTTTGGCGGGCTAGCCTTTGGCCCAATATCCCGGCTGCGCGTAGGTGCGCCGCAGGAAATCGACAAACGCGCGAATCCGCAGCGGCAGGTGGCGCCGCTGGGCGAATACCGCATAGATGTTGTCGTTGCCGGGCGCCGCATATTCATCGAGGACGGTGACCAGCCGCCCCGCTTCGATGTCGACCCCCACTTCCCACATCGACCGCCAGCCCAGCCCTTTGCCCGCCAGCACCCAGTCGTGCAGCACGGCGCCGTCATTGCAGCTCATGTTGCCCGCCGTGCGAAGCGTGACGTTCTTGCTGCCGTCGCGGAACGTCCAGCCGCGCTGGCTGCCGGCGCTGCTGATCGCCATGCAGTTATGGCGCGACAGGTCTTCCAGCGTTTTCGGCACGCCATGGCGCTGCAGGTAGGAAGGGGCGCCGACGACCACCCGGCGGTTGTCCGCCAGTTTCAGGCTGACGAGGTTGGAATCCTCCAGCGTGGCGATGCGGATCGCGACATCCACGCCTTCGCCGATCAGGTCGACCACGCGGTCGTTCAGGTTCAGTGTGACGGTCACGTCGCGGTGCTCGGCCACGAACGACGGAATCAGCGGCGCTACATGGTGGCGGCCGAAACCCGCCGGTGCCGAAATGAGCAGGTGGCCGGTCGCCCGGGCACTGCGTTCCGCCGCGGCCGCTTCCGCACTCTCCAGGTCCGCCAGGATACGCTGGCAATCTTCGAGGAACGCGGCGCCTTCGTCGGTCAACGCCAGCTTGCGCGTGGTACGCTGTAGCAGCTTCACGCCGAGGCGCTGCTCCAGTGCATCGAGGCGGCGGCCGATCACGGCTGGTGCGATACCTTCGGCGCGCGCGGCGGCAGACAGACTGCCCCGCGCCACCACTTCCACGAACGTGGAGATCTGCTTGAACTGATCCATAACCTCGATTTATGACAAATTTGCACAGATGAAGTGATTATTTGTCTTGTTTAGATAAGTTTGCAGTCAATATACTTCAAGGCATCCAATTTCACCAGAGCACAAAGGAGATCGACATGAGCATCACGTTACCGGCAGGAATGGAAATCACGGGCGAGATCAAGCCCGGCTATGAAAGCGTTCTGACGCCGGAAGCGCTGGAGCTGGTGGCAAAACTGTCGCGTGCGTTCGAGCCGCGCCGCCAGGAATTGCTGGCTGCCCGCGTGGAGCGTGCGAAACGCCTCGATGCAGGCGAGCGTCCCGACTTCCTGGCTGAAACGGCACACATCCGCGCCGGTGACTGGACGATCGCGCCGATCCCGCAAGCCTTGCAGTGCCGCCGCGTGGAAATCACCGGCCCGGTCGAGCGCAAGATGGTCATCAATGCGCTCAATTCCGGCGCCGACAGCTACATGACGGACTTCGAGGATTCGAACACGCCGAACTGGGACAACCAGCTCACCGGCCAGCTGAACATGATCGATGCCGTGCGCAAGACGATCTCGCTCGAGCAGAACGGCAAGTCCTACAAGCTTAACGAAAAGACGGCAACCCTGGTCGTGCGGCCGCGCGGCTGGCACCTCGATGAAAAGCATGTGCTGGTCGACGGCAAGCGCGTCTCCGGCGGCGTGTTCGATTTCGCGCTGTTCATGTTCCATAACGCCCGCGAACAGCTGGCGCGCGGCGCCGGCCCGTATTTCTACCTGCCGAAGATGGAATCGCACCTGGAAGCGCGCCTGTGGAACGACATCTTCGTCATGACGCAGGACGAACTGGGCCTGCCGCAAGGCACGATCAAGGCCACCGTGCTGATCGAAACGATCCTGGCCGCGTTCGAGATGGACGAGATCCTGTATGAGCTGCGCGAGCACAGCGCCGGCCTCAACGCGGGCCGCTGGGACTACATCTTCAGCTGCATCAAGAAATTCAAGGTCGACAAGGACTTCTGCCTGGCCGACCGCCCGAAAGTGACGATGACGGCGCCGTTCATGCGCGCCTACGCGCTGCTGTTGCTGAAGACCTGCCACAAGCGCAATGCGCCGGCGATCGGCGGCATGTCGGCCCTGATCCCGATCAAGAACGATGCGGAGAAAAACGAAACGGCGATGGCCGGTGTGCGCAACGACAAGGCGCGGGATGCCACCGATGGCTACGACGGCGGCTGGGTCGCCCACCCGGGCCTGGTTGGCCTGGCCATGACGGAATTCACCAAGGTGCTGGGCGACGCGCCGAACCAGATCGGCAAGCAGCGCCCGGACGTCGAGGTGACGGCGGCGGACCTGCTGAACTTCCAGCCGGAGGCGCCGATCACCGAAGCGGGCCTGCGCTACAACATCAACGTGGGCATCCACTACCTGGGCAGCTGGCTGGGCGGCAATGGCTGCGTGCCGATCCATAACCTGATGGAAGATGCCGCCACGGCCGAGATCAGCCGTTCGCAGGTGTGGCAATGGATCCGTTCGCCGAAGGGCGTGCTCGACGATGGCCGCAAGGTCACGGCCGATATCGTGCGCTCGATGATCGCCGAGGAATTGCCGAAGGTGAAGGAGTCCGCACCGGACGGCACCAGCCCGAACTACGATCGTGCCGCGCAGATCTTCGAGCAGATGTCGACCTCCGAATCGTTCGCGGAGTTCCTCACGCTGCCGCTGTACGAGGAAATCTGACCGGAGACATTTGACGGCGGGGCCGGTTCAAGGCCCGCATCCGCTGGTATCGGGGCCTTTGATTCGCATCAGAGGCCCCTTTCGCATCAGGGGCCCTTTTGCATCACAGGCCCGTCTCGCATCAAAGGCTTCAATTCGCATCAGAGGCTTCCATTCGCATCAAAGGCTTCAATTCGTATCAGAAGCCTCTTTTCCTGCCACAGGGAGAGGCCTCTTTCGTGCCTAGGCCTTGCGCTCCGCCAGCGCGGGGCGGGCCAGGAATTCCTTCAGCCGCGCCTCGTCGATCCGGTGCCCGGCAATGCGCCGCAACAGCAGGTCGATGCGGTCGCCTCCCCAGAACAGCTCGCCCATGTAGCTGAACGTGGGCACGCCGAATACGCCGGCCGCCGCGGCGCGCTCCGTCGCATCGATCAGTGCCTGCTTGATCGCGGGCTCGCTCGCGGCCGCCTGCAGCGCTTCGCCGTTCAGGTCGCACTCCGCGGCCAGCGCCTTCAGCACGGCAGGGCTGGAAAGATCCAGGCCGCGCTCCCAGCATGCCTGGGACAGCATGAACGTGAAGCGGCGCCGGCTCGTCAGCGAGGTGATCGCCAGGCACATGCGCAATGCCAGCAAGGGATTGAAGGGATGGCCCGGCGGTCCGCGGAACGGCAAGCCGTGCGAATCGGCGATGCGCATCACGTCACGAAACAGGAATTCCCGCTTGGCCGGCACTTCGGCCGGGCCTTTCGTGCCATGCGCCTTCAGCAAGCCCGCGAGCAGCACGGGCTCCATCTCGAGGTGCACGCCCGCCGCTTCGATGCGGGCGATCTGTTTCGTGGCCAGCCATGCATAAGGGCTGATCGGGTCGTAGTAGAAACGGACTTTTTCCATATCTGTTCCTGTCAAAAATGGTTCTTCCATTCGCGCAGCGCCGCGAAAACGGCGAGCGGGGCGGCATTGGCCGCCACCTTTCCCGCCGCGGCGAGGCGCTGTGCGATCCGTTCGTCGCGGTAGCGCAGGAAGGGATTCGTTGCGCGCTCGACGGCAATCGTGCTCGGCACGGTGGGTACACCATGTTGCCGCTTCTTCGTCTCCGCTTCCATGCGCGCCCGCAGTGCTTCGTTACCGGGTTCGATCTCCAATGCGAACCGCAAGTTCGACAAGGTGTACTCGTGCGCGCAAAAAACCTCGGTATCCGGCGGCAGCGCCGCCAGCTTGTCCAGCGACGCCGCCATCTGCGCCGGCGTTCCCTCGAACAGGCGGCCGCATCCGCCCGCGAACAGCGTGTCGCCACAGAACAGCCAGTGCGGTCCCATGCCGGGCGCGCCATCCGCGGCGCCGGCGTAATACGCGATATGGCCATGGGTGTGCCCCGGCACATCCAGCACGGCCAGTCCCAGGCCGATACCCGGCACCGTGATCCTGTCGCCTTCGCCCAGCGGCTGCGTGACGGCGGCGATGCCGTCGTTCCGCGGACCGAACACGGGCACGTCGAACCGCTGCAATAACGCCGGCACGCCACCGATATGGTCACGATGGTGGTGGGTGAGTAGAATGGCGGTAAGCGTCAGCCCGCGATCGCGCAGCGCAGCCAGGATGGGTTCGGCATCGCCGGGATCGACGACCGCCGCGCGGCTGCCGTCATGGACCAGCCACAGGTAATTGTCGTTGAAGGCCGGCACGGGCAACACTTGCAGCGCAGCTCCCGCGGGAACTGCTGAAGCCGGCACCGAAGCTGACACTGAAGCTGACACTGAGGCCGGTGCGGAAATCGCGGCGGAAATGCGGTCGATCGAAGTCATCGGCAAGACGGCGTCATGGAACACGGCATCATGGAACACGGCATCACAGGGAACACGGGGTCATCCTCACTGGGGTACTACCAAGGGAACGCATGGATAGCGCAGCATCCGAAAAATCCATTATAGCGCTGGACAGCTGGCTTCAAACGCCGGCCGGCCGCTATGTGCGCGCCTGGGAGCAGAACCGCCTGGATGTGCTGACAGCCGATATCTTCGGCTATAACGCGCTGCAGATCGGCATGCCGCAGATCGATGCGCTGGCGGCCAGCCGCATGCCGCACAAATGGCTCGCCGACACGCTGCCCGGCCGCACCGTCGACACCGGCGGCCGGCCGGTCTCGCTGACGCTGGATCCGATCGAGCTGCCATTCCCGTCGCAGAGCCTGGACCTCGTCGTCATGCCGCACGTGCTGGAATTCGCGGCCGAGCCACACCAGGTGTTGCGCGAAGTGGAACGCGTGCTGATCCCGGAGGGCCAGCTGATCATTTGCGGCTTCAACCCGGCCAGCCTGTGGGGATTGCGGCAGATGCGGGGCAGGGTGACGGGCACCCGCTACCTGCCGCGCGGCGAGCAGATTTCCATGCCGCGCATGAAAGACTGGTTAAAATTGCTCAACATGGGCGTCAGCCACAGCCACTTCGGCTGCTATGCTCCTGCCTGCCGCACGGAACACTGGCTGGCCAGGTATGCATTCATGGACCGCGCCGGCGAGCGCTGGTGGCCGTACTTCGGCGCCGTGTATCTTGTCCAGGCGATCAAGCGGGTCAAGGGCATGCGGCTGATCGGGCCGGCGTGGAGCAAGAAGAAGGCGAAGTCGCCCGTGGCGGTACCTGCAACGAACAAACACAAGGATCATGGATAAAGTCGAGATTTTTACGGACGGCGCGTGCAAGGGTAATCCCGGCACCGGCGGCTGGGGCGCGCTGATGGTGGCGGGCGAAGCGCAAAAGGAACTGTTCGGCGGTGCGCTGAATACCACCAACAACCGGATGGAGCTGCAAGCCGTCATCGAATCGCTGAACGCATTGAAGCGGCCCTGCGAAG
This sequence comes from Pseudoduganella albidiflava, assembly GCF_004322755.1. NCBI lineage: Bacteria > Pseudomonadati > Pseudomonadota > Betaproteobacteria > Burkholderiales > Oxalobacteraceae > Pseudoduganella > Pseudoduganella albidiflava. The sequence goes on along the minus strand of NZ_CP036401.1, from coordinate 3,281,275 downwards.
TCGTGCTGCATACGGACAGCCAGTATGTGCAGAAGGGCATCAGCGAGTGGATCCATGGCTGGAAGGCGCGCGGCTGGAAGACCTCGACGAAGGAACCGGTGAAAAACGCGGACCTGTGGCAGGCGCTCGATATCGCACAATCCGTCCACAAGGTCGACTGGCGCTGGGTGCGCGGCCACAACGGCCATCCGGGCAATGAACGGGCCGACATGCTGGCCAACCGCGGCGTGGACGCGGTGCGCGCAAGGTAGATGAGGAAAGAGCCCAAGGCGTTGAAAGGCGCCTGAGGCTGGGAATGGGCCGAGGGGAAAAGCCGAGGCGAGGGAAAGAGCCGATGGGGCAAGCCGGCTTCTTCGCTGTCTTTCTTGCTATACTGCACGGCTCATCCAGAACAGCACTTCGCACCATGCGCCAGATCGTCCTCGATACCGAAACCACCGGTATCAACCCCAAGCTGGGCAACCGCGTCATCGAGATCGGTTGCGTCGAGCTGGTCAACCGCAAGCTGACCGGCAATAACTTCCACCGCTACATCAATCCGGACCGCGACTCGGAAGAGGGCGCGCTCGCCGTCCACGGGCTGACAACGGAATTCCTGTCCGACAAGCCGCGGTTCCGCGAGATCGCCGAGGAGTTGCGCGAGTATATCCGCGGTGCCGAGGTGATCATCCACAATGCGCCATTCGACCTGGGGTTCCTGAACCACGAATTCCGCATGCTGAACCTGCCAGCCTTCGACGAGCATATCGGCGGCGTCATCGATACGCTGGTGCAGGCGAAGGAACTGCGGCCCGGCAAGCGCAACTCGCTCGACGCGCTGTGCGATCACTACGGCATCTCGAACGCCCACCGCAAGCTGCACGGCGCACTGCTCGATGCCGAACTGCTGGCGGACGTCTACCTGGCGATGACGCGTGGCCAGAACAGCCTGGGCATGGATATCGAAGTGGAAGAGGTGGCCACCGGCCTGCACCTCGAACAGGTGGCGCTGGCCGAGATCCTCGTCGTCCGTGCCTCGGCCGAGGAAGTGGTCGCGCACGAAGACCTGCTCAACGGGCTGGACAAGGCCGTGAAGGGGACCAGCGTGTGGCGTACCGCCGCCTGACGCGACGGGGGCAACGTGCCAGCCTTGCTCAGCAGGTGCTTGACCTGGCGCAAGGCGGCACCTATAATACTGCTTCTTCGGGAGGTTAGCTCAGGGGTAGAGCACTGCATTCACACTGCAGGGGTCGCAAGTTCGAAACTTGCACTTCCCACCAGGATTCGTTTGACCAGCTTGGATTGGTCAGCCAAGGCTTGCAACGTTGCGTTGCAGGCCTTTTTTGTTTGCGCGAATCGGGTGCGAACGTCGCTGTGTGGCCCGGTCCGCGCTCTCACGGTCGAGGCATTCGAACCTGTACAGCGCTCATGCATATTGCGTCGAGGCTGCCAGTGCGAAGGAAGCCCCGCCAACGGCGCACGGAAAGACATACCACAGCGACGCCGCGAGAACTGCGGCGAGAGCCGGCACCAGGCCTCACCATCCGGCACCGACACAAGCTTTTATCGAACAGACGGAGCGTCATCATGAACGACTTTGTTTTGCGCGGCGCAACCAGTGCCGATGCGGGTGCAATGCTGGCGCTCCTTCGTTCGGTAGCATCCGAGGGTGATAGTCTGCCATTCATGAACGATGTGGAGAGCGGCTTCATCGACAGCCAGTGGTTGGGCGCTCGGGGATGTGTGGTCGCCTGTCGGGGCGACCTGTTACTCGGTATGTACCGCTATGGCGCCAATATGCCGGGGCGCGGTTCGCATATCGCGACAGCGACGTTCCTGGTTTCCCGACATTCCAGGGGACAGGGGCTCGGACGTGCGCTGGTGAGGCACTGTATCGACTCGGCGCGAGCTTCCGGATTTCGCGCCATGCAGTTCAACCAGGTGTTGGCCACCAATACCGCCGCGCTCTCGCTCTATCGTTCACTGGGCTTTAAAAGGGTGGGCAGGATACCCGAAGCATTCGCCCACCCCAGGGACGGTTATGTCACGGCGTACGTGATGTACCTGGACTTGCGCCAGCCTCGGTGCGGGGATTGAGGCAGCTTTCAATCGTGCTGTCGCTGGCCGTACGCGCCCGCGCCGGCTCGCATCCAATGCGGCGTCATGCCGTCACAAGGTAACGACGATCTTGCCGAACTGGGCATTCGACGCCATGTACCGGTGTGCCTCCACCATTTCATCGAATGAAAATGTCCTGGCGATCACGGGGCGGAAAACGCCTGCGCTGACTCCGTCCAGGATAAACCGCTGCGCCGCCGCCAGCCGATGCGGATCCGTCAGGAGTTCATGAACTAGATAGCCGCGCAGCGTGAGACGCTTGCTGAGTACTGAAGACAGCGGAAATGGCGTTGGCTCCTTGCTGAGCCCACCGTATTCGACCAGGATACCGCCTGGCCGCATCGCCTCGGTCAGGGGAATGAAAAGCGGGCCGCCCACCGGATCGAATACGACACGCACACCGGCCGCTCCGGTGTGGGCAACGAGGGCCGCAGCCATGTCTTCATCGTCCATGGCGACTACATGCGCAGCCCCAGCCTCCAGCAGCTCTTGCTTCTTCTGCGCCGTTCGTGTGACCGCGATCGGTGTGGCACCGACATGACGAGCGATCTGGATCGCAGCGAGTCCCACGCTGCTGGATGCTGCCGTGATGACGACCTGGTCATCGGGCGTCAATTGCGCGATGTCGACCAATGCGCCATAGGCTGTCAGATACGCCATCCAGAGCGCCGCTGCGCTCGCCCATCCCAACCCGGGCGGATGCTTGATGATACGGTCGGCAGGAACATTCACGATCTCGGCGTACGTTGGCCACCGGCTCATCGATACAGGCGGCACCACGCTGACAGCGTCCCCGAGCGCAATCGATGTTACGCCGGCACCGAGCGTCGTGACGATACCCGCAGCTTCCAGGCCGAGCCCGGAGGGCAGGGCAGGCGTCTCGATGTACGTACCTTCCCGCATCAGCGCTTCGGCGCGATTGAGTCCCAGCGCCATGACGGTGATCTGTACCTCCCCTGGTGCTGGCGGGGCTACTTCTGCCTGTTCGATCCGCAATACTTCCGGGCCGCCATGCTGATGAAACTGGATAACGCGTGCCATCGTCAACTCCCAATCGTTAGTGTGGAAATCAGTCTAGAGCTGCGAGGCGTTGCGATAAACTGTCAGGTAATTTCTTCAGCAATAACCAGGAGTGGGGAATCGACCGACTAACCAGCATGGCCGTCTTTGTGCGCGTGGCCGATCTGGGCTCGTTCGCGGCCGCCGCGGACGAGCTGGCGCTGTCCGCCACGATGGTCGGCAAGCATGTGCGCTTTCTTGAAGAGCGCCTGCGCGTCCAGCTGATCCATCGAACGACGCGCCGGCACTCGCTGACCGAATTCGGCCGCGCCTACTACGAGCGTTGCAGGGCGATCCTGGCGGAGGCTGACGCCGCGGACGCGATGGCGACGGATCAAACGCATGCGCTGCATGGTCGCTTGCGGGTCACCGCGCCCGTCCATTTTGGCCGGCACTGCGTTTTGCCCGTCCTGCTCGACCTTGCGCGCCACTATCCCGGGCTAGAGCTCGATCTGTCGTTCAGCGACCGCCTGGCCGACCTGGCCGAGGACGGCTATGATCTCGCAGTCCGGACGGGAACGCTGGAACCGATCCCCGGACTTGTCTCGCGCCGTGTGGCCAGCCAGGCAATGATCGTCTGCGCGGCCCCCGGCTACCTGGAGCGCCATGGTGGTCCAGCGACGCTGAACGAACTCGATCATCACCATGTCCTGGCTTACCGGCGCAGTGGGCCAGTGCCGCCCTGGATATTTCCTGCCGGCGGCCGTGCAGTATTCGAGATCCGGCCGCCGAGCCGGATTCGCCTGGATGACCTCGATGCCATTGCGGATGCGGCGGTCGCCGAAGCAGGGCTCGCATGGCTGCCGCGCTGGCTCGTGCGGGACCGGTTGCGCGGGGGAGAGCTCGTCAACGTGTTTCCCGACGAGCCGGGCTACATGTATGACGTTCATCTGGCCTGGCAGCAGACGCCACATCTGGCACGCCGTATCCGGGTCGCTGTCGAAGCACTGGCAGCCGCTCTTCCAGAAACGATGGCGTAGCCGGGTATGGATAACGCCAAAGGAAGCCGGACTAACCAGTACGCAGTCAACAGGGACAGGACACGGAAGCCTGGTTCGACAAGCACACTACGATAAACATCGGGCAGCGGAAACAAATCTTACCCGGAAAATTGCAACTAACCGAATGACAAACGAACCGCCCACATCACAAGTCCACGACTCCCCAAGCACCAGGTCTACAAGCAAAACCTCGCATCGGCTCACGCGACATGAACCCTGCACAACGGCAGGGCAATGGTAAGATCGCCGCACCATGAACATCTCCGCCTGGGACCGCAATCCCGTCATCGCATTCGATGAATTCCTCCACAGCGCCGCGTTTGCCCAGACGGCCAAGCGCGCGGCGCCGCCGCTGTCGACCGCGTCGGCCGAGGTGTACACCTTCATGTTCGGCCGCTTCGCCAAATGGCTGCGCGCGCACGGCCGCACGATGTCCGGGTTGCAGCCGGGGGACTTGCTGGAGTTCCTGGCCACGCGCGACGCGCGCGGGCGCCCGCTGCACAGCAAGATCGCCTACCGCTACCTGCGCCTGCTCGAACGGTGCTACGAACATATCGGGCGGCTGCCCAATCCGGCCAGCGCCGCCATCGCGATGATGGCGGCCGACCGGCCGGTGCGCGATCGCGAGATGGTGGCGCTGTCGCCGGTCCAGGCGGGGCAGGTGGTGGCCACGAAACCCGAGCTGAAGTCGTGGAAGCGGCAGCGCGACCGGGCCATGCAGCTGGTGATGCTGTGCGCGGGCTTGCGCGTGGCCGAGGCGATCGGCCTGCTGACCGGGGAGGTCGCCAGTGCGCCGGAAGAAGACGGCACCCTGCGCATCACGCTGACGCCGACAGCCAAGCAGCCGACCAGCTATCCGCATGAAACGTTCCTGCAGCCGCATGCCGTGGCGGAGGTGCTCGATTGGCTGGCGACCCGCGAACGGCTTGGCATTCCGGGCAACCTGGCGTTTCCGGCCGATCCGGAAGGCGGGCGGCTGCATAAAAGCACGGTGTATCGCCAGGCGCGCAGTGCGTTGACGGAAGCGGGCGTGGCGATCCCGCACGTGGGCGGCCGCACGCTGCGCAATGGCTTTGCCGTGGTGGAGCTGAATGCCGGAACACCGGAAGAGGCGATGCGCAAGCGCCTCGGGCTGGCGCGCGCGCCGGCGCTGGATGCCTACCTCAGCGCCGCGCGCAGGCAGCGCGAAGGCAAGGGGTCGTCGTGAACGGGCATTCGCGTCGTGCACGCTTGTACCGGCAGGTCCCGCGCGACGCGTGAATCGTGCGCACCCTGCCGCGGTGTAGCATGAGCCCGCGGCGAATCGCCGCGCCTCCATCAACGCGAAGAAGGGATGCACCGTGAACCAGCGTTATCGACCGCAGCGTTATCAACCGATTACGCGCCTCGGCCTGGGCGGCACCGGGTTGGGCGACATGTACCATGCCACTACCGACGCAGCCGGCGAAGCGACCGTCGATGCCGCCTGGGATGCCGGCATCCGCTATTTCGACACCGCGCCGCATTACGGCACCGGCCTGTCGGAACTGCGCTTCGGCCAGGCATTGCGCCGGCGCGCGCGGGACGAATACACCTTGTCGACCAAGGTCGGCCGCCTGCTGGTGCCGGACGTGGCCGGCGACATCGCCAGCCCGTTCGTCTCCTCGCTGCCATTCCGGCGCGTGCTCGACTACACGGCAGACGGCGCCCGCCGTTCGGTCGAGGACAGCCTGCAGCGCCTGGCGATCGGCAGCATCGACATCGTGTACGTGCATGACCTGTCGATCGATGCCCTGGGAAACGAGTTCGAGCATTACTTCCGCATCGCCGCGGGCCCGGGCGGTGCCTTCGAGGGGCTCGTCAAGCTGCGCGAAGAAGGCCTGATCAAGGGCTGGGGGCTCGGCGTGAACACCATCGAACCATGCCTGCGGGCGCTGCGGCAATCCGATCCGGACATCTTCCTGCTGGCCGGCCGCTACACGCTGATGGAACAGACACCGCTGGAAGAGCTGTTCCCGCTGTGCGCCGAGCGGGGCGCGCACGTGGTGCAGGGCGGTCCATTCAACTCGGGTTTCCTGGCCGGCGGCGGCAACTACGACTACGGCCCGGCCAGTCCGGCGCAGCACGAGCATCGCGACCGCTTGCGCAAGGTGGCGGCCCGCCACGGCGTCGACCTCGCGGCGGCCGCGCTGCAGTTCGGCCTGGGGCATCCGGTCGTGGTGGCCACGATACCGGGGGCCAGCAGCCCGGAACACCTCCGGCGCAATGCCAGCTTGCTGGGCATTGAAATTCCCGAACAGTTTTGGCAGGAACTGCTGGCCGAAGGCCTGTTGCCGCCGGATGCGCCGGTGCCGCCCCGCACGGCACCGCAAGACACCTGACGGAACGCCGCCCGCCGGCCCGGCCGAGCGCAACCGCGCCAGGCGATGCCAATCGACGCCGACTGGTATCGCATGGCGGGGGCCACACAACCAGCGCTGCTGGTTTTTCCGATGCGGCGCGCCACCGTACAGCGTCCCGGCGCCGCGTTTCGCGCAAAAGTCGTACGCTACAGTATGCGCGAACATTCCTCCATTCCACCAGGACCACAAGAACCACCAGAACCGGCCGAACCGGCCGCGCCGCCGGCAACGTCCGCGACGCGAGCGGATGCCCCGGCTGCGCCGCGCGGTCCGGCGGACCTTCCGCCATCCGGCTTCGCCACCGGTGCCGGCCAACCTGATTTTGCCCTGCCCGATACGGCGGCATCGGCCGAAGACGCGCCGGCGGCCCGTTGGCGGCAGCGCTTGCCATGGATTTTGCTCGGCATGCTGTTTCTGGCGATCGCCGCGGCCACGCCCTCGCTGGTGCGCAAATGGCAGGCCGACCAGGCGCTGTACAAGCTTGCGCGCATGGCGCCGCTTCCAGTGCCCGCGGTGCCGCCCCCCGCGACAGGGCCGGTGCCAGCGCAGTCTGGCTTGCAGGCCGCGGGCGCCCCGCCTGCGCTGCCGGCCGGTAATCCGAACGCGGCGGGCGCGCCGGCAAACGCCGTTGCACCATCGACGGATGTTTTTCCTGTTTCAACTCCCGGCGCGCCCACCCAGGCGGTGGGAACCGGTGTAGCAACAGCAGGCCCGCCCGCCGGCGCTTCGGCTGACGTACCAGTGGCGGGGGCGAGCGCAGGCCTGCCCGGCAAGCCGGGCCAGGAACAGGCCGCGTCCATCGCTGCCGCCCAGCCCATCGTGCCCGCGCCACCGGTGCCGCCGAATGCCGACGGCAAGGCGGTCAGCCTTGCATCGGCGGGACCAGCGGCCGGCAGCGCGAGCGTCGCGGAAGCACAAGGCAAGGCAGACACGGCGAAAGACGCTGCCCCGGAACCGCGAAAGCGCAACCGGGCCTCGCGGGCGGCAAAACGCAAGGCCACACCGGAGCGCCGCGCCGTGGCGAAGAACACGGCGCGAAGTACCGGCACGTTCAGGCGCTGCCCGCCGCTCGGCACGAAAGGGGCCGTGATGTGCCGCTGGCATATCTGCAATGGCGGTGCCGGCAAGGAAGCCGCTTGCCGGCCCTACCTGGAGCGCCGGCCTTGAGTCCCGCGTCGCGACACGTCGAAGATCCACGCGAAGGAGTACGGCAGGAGGAGTACGGCCGGACTTGCCGCAGTGAGCCGGGGCACGTGGTTACCGCGGTGGCGAAGCTGCGAAGTATCGCCAGGGAGCTGCACCATCGAAAGTGCGCTTCGAGCCACCGCATCAAGCCACCGCAACGCGCCCCCGCTTCGAGGCACACTCAGCGCCGCCGCCGCGCCAGCATGGCCAGCACACCGAAGCCGCCGATCAGCATGCCATACGTCGCGGGCTCGGGCACTGCCGGGGTGAACGACAGCGAGATGTCGAGCGATGCGTCGCGCACCGCGTTGCCGGTCGCAACCAGCGTATAGATTCCCGGGCCCAGGCTGCCCAGGAAGCTCGAGTGCGCGAAGCCGCCGAGCACACCGGTGAACTCATCGCTGGCCACCACGGTCGATTGGGAATCGAGGATGTCGATGTTGACGCCCACCAGGCGGGGGCCTTGCCCGTCGGCGGTATCGATGATCCAGCCGGCCAGGCCGTTGAAGTCGGCAGCGCTATCCAGCGTAAACGTGGTGATCTGGCTCAGGGCGCCGTGTTCGCTGGTGAAAGTGTCGACAAACAGGTTATCGCCGGGTGAGAGGGGCGTGGCAACCACGGCATTCGCAGTGAGGTTGCCGTAATGGACCGATTCGGTATCGGCAAACGCGGGGCTGGCGGCGAGCGCGGCAAACGCGGTGGCTCCGGCCCATCTGGTCAGGACAGATGCGGGCATGATTCCTCCATCGAGGTAGCAGGGTTTGATAGCAGGTTTTCGGGTCCAACTGGTGCGCGCTGACTTCAGCCTAGCCCCCGTGGACCCTTTGTCAACCTTGCGACCCTTTTATTTTTTAAGGAACCTCAACCGCCCCGAGCTGTCTGGTACGACCCGGTCAATGCAGGCTGGCGCGGCGCACCAGCACGTCGATGGATTTCGCCGCCGGCACCTTGCTGTCGATCGCATGGTGCCACAGCGGAATCAGCGGATTGCATTCCGGGTAGTAGCCGGCCACGCTGCCTTCCGGGATATCGTACGGGACCACGCTCAAGCCGCGGACCAGGCGTGGCGCATCGTCGCTGACGGCGGTGACCAGGTCGACCAGGTCGCCCGCGGCCAGACCCAGCCGCGCCATGTCGGCCCCCGCCATGAACAGCACCATGCGGCTGCCGCTCACGCCGCGGAAGCGGTCTTCATTGCTGTAGATCGTCGTGTTGAACTGGCCGTCGCTGCGCACCGTGAACAGCCGCAGCGCCGCCGGGTCCCGGCTGTCGCTGTCGGGATCGACTTGAAGCGATTGCGGCACGGTGAATTCGGCCCGCTTGCTGGGGGTGTCCCACACCCGCTCGGCGGCGCCCAGCGGCTTGCGGAAGCCGCCGGGCGTCCACATCCGCGCATTGAAATCCTTGAAGATGGCGGGGTAGGTGGTCTCGATCGCATCGCGGATACGGCCGTAGTCGGCCACCCAGGCGTCCCAGTCCACCTTGGGGTTGAGCGGCAGGATCGCCTTGGCCAGGCCCGCCACGATGGCCGGCTCCGACAGCAGCGTTGCCGCGGCCGGTTCGGCCATGCCGCGCGAGCCGTGCATGCACGCGGTACTGTCTTCCACCGATACGGACTGCGGAATGCCGTGCTGGCGGTCGATTTCGATCCTGCCCAGGCAGGGCAGGATGTAGGAGGCCTTGCCGTGGATGACGTGATTGCGGTTCAGCTTGGTTGAAACCTGCACCGTCAGCGGCAGCTCGCGCCAGGCCGCTTCCATCCGCACGGTATCCGGCACGGCACGCACGAAGTTTCCGCCCAGCGCGATGAAGGCCGGTACCTTGCCCGCCAGGATCGCCTCGCAGGCTTCCACCGTGTTCATGCCCGGCTTGCGGGGCGGTTCGAAACCGTATTGCTCCTTCAGCTTGTCGAGCGGCGCCAATTCCGGCTTTTCCGTGATGCCCACCGTGCGCTGGCCCTGCACGTTCGAATGCCCGCGCACCGGGCAGATGCCGGCGCCGGGCTTGCCGATATTGCCGCGCATGAGCAGGAAGTTCACCAGCATCGTCACGTTTTGCACGCCGTGCCGGTGCTGCGTCAGCCCCATGCCATACACGCCCATCACCGCGGCGGACTTGCAGTAGACATCCGCCGCCGCTTCGAGCGCGGCGCGCGGCAGCCCGGATTCCGCCTCGATGGCGTCCCAAGCGCAGGCGCGCACGGATTGTTCGAACGCCTCGAAGCCATGCGTGTGCTCCTGCAGGAACGCCATGTCCAGCACGCGCTGGTCGCCGGCGGCATGGGCCGCGTCGTCCCGTGCCAGCACGGCCTTGCACAGGCCCATCAGCGCTGCCGTATCGCCGCCGGGCAGGAGCTGGTGGTACTGCGTGCTGATCGGCGTTTCCTGCCCTGTCAGCATCTCGAGCGGGGATTGCGGGTTCGTGAAGCTGACCAGGCCACGCTCGCGCAGCGGGTTGAAGGTGATGATTTGCACGCCACGCTTGCGGGCTTCCTGCAGCTGGTGCAGCATGCGCGGGCTGTTGACACCCACGTTCTGGCCGAAGAAGAAGATGCAGTCGGTGTGCTCGAAGTCGTTCAGTCCGACAGTGCCGACCGCCACGCCGATGGTCTTCTTCAGGCCGACGGAAGTGCTTTCGTGGCACATGTTCGAACTGTCCGGCAGGTTGTTGTTGCCGTACATGCGGGCCATCAGCTGGTACATGTACGACGCTTCCAGCGAGGCCCGTCCGGAAGAGTAGAACACCACGTGCTCGCGGTCGCACGCGCGCAGCGCCGTGCCGATCTCGGAGAACGCCGTGTCCCAGTCGATCGGGCGATACTTGTCGCTGGCGGCATCCCAGCGCAGCGGTACCGTGAGGCGGCCCTGGTCTTCCAGCGCATGGTCGCTCCAGCTCTCCAGCTCGGTGACCGTGTGGCGCTCGAAGAAATCGGCGCCGATCGCCTTGCTGGTGGTTTCCCACGCGGTGGCTTTCGCGCCGCTCTCGCAGAACTCGAACGGGTGCGGATTGGCCGGCTTGGCCCAGGCACAGCTGACGCAGGCATAGCCATCCGGCTTGTTCTGCTTGAGCAGCAGCCGGCTGTCCTTCAGCGGCACGTGCTCGTGGAACAGGATGTTGGTGACTTCCTTCAACGACCCCCAGCCGCCGGCCGGCATGTCCGCCGACTCGACCTTCAACTTTTCGCTCATGGTATCTCCTCGATGACGACCCACGGTAGCGCGGCACTGCGGGGCGGTCGGTGCGCAACCGCACAGTGATACCCGGCGTTGTATTTCCTATCACGCGCTCCTCGTGTATCCTCTCGGGATGGAACCCGACACCCAACCATCCGGAGCGGAAACGCACGACCCGGCCTCTGCCGAAGGGGCGCCCGCATCGACCAACGCCCGCAAGATCGCCTGGGCCGGTGCCGCCGTGCTGGCGGCCCTCACCGTCGCCGCGGCGGTCTGGGGCGTTCAGGCATGGCAGACCAACCGCGCCATGGAGAGTGTCGAGAATTCGCTCTCCGGCCGGGCGCTGGCGGCGCCAGGCGCACCGGCTGCGGCCGCGGCGGGGGCCACAACCGTGCCAGCGCAGGCCGAGCCGGCAGGGGAAGTGGCGGCCGTGCCGGTTGCGCCGTCGGCCGATCGCCTGCCGCCACTGGTCTTGCCTGGCCAGCCCGTGCCCGACGCCGTGCTGCGCGACCTGCCCGACTGGGTGGCCGCCGAAGTGGCACCCGGCCAGACCCCGGCGCGGACTGCGGTGCAGACGTCCGGCGCGTCCGGGGATGAATCGGCGGCGCCCGCAGTGGTGCCGGCACCAGCCAGGCCACAGCGCGAGCGCGCCGAGGCGGCACCCCGCAAGGACCGCTACGGCACCGTGTTCGCGCGTTGCCCCGGGCCCGGCGAATCGGGTGCCGTGGAATGCCGCCGTGCCGTGTGCGATGGCGCCGCGAAAAAGACGGCCGCCTGCGCGCCGTACCTGAAGTAGGGCGGTAGCCGGCCACATGGGCCGCGGCCAGGCCGCGGCTCAGCGCTTCACAGGAAGCGCTTCACAGCAAGCGCATCACAGGAAGCGGTCGAGGATTTTCTTGCTGTGCTTGTCCAGCGCGTACTGGTTCCGCACCAGGAACTGGATGCCGTGGGTGTCCGAGATGAGCAGGGCTTCGGTGCCGATGCGGCGGATGTCCTCTTCGCCGCGCAGCACGAAATCGGCCGTGCCGCGGTCGGTGTCCACGGTCCACGTGCATGGCGTGGCGAAGCTCGTCACATCGACGATGCGCCGGATCTCCGGCATGAACTCGCGCCCCGACAGTTCCTCGCGGATCAGCGCCGCGATCTCCGCCGGCAGGTCGTCCAGCGTATCGATCCACACCACTTCCTTGCCATCCGTATTCACCAGGGCCAGCCCTTCGTCGGGCGCCTGGATCGGGAAGGCGCGCACCGGCGCCACGCCTTCGTGCACGGTGCCGCCGGCGTCGATCAGGGAAAGGCGGCCGAACGGGTCGCGCCGCAGCTGGAAATCAATTGTCGTCATCGCGTTGCGCATCCTTGTCATCCAGGTCGGTATCGACGTTGCGGGCCTGTGCCTGGTACAGGCGGTAATAGGCACCTTCGTTGGCCATCAGTTCCTCGTGCGGGCCTTCCTCGACGACCTTGCCGCGGTCCATCACCACCAGCCGGTTGGCGCGCTGCAGCGTCGACAGGCGGTGCGCGATGGCGATCGTGGTGCGGCCCGCCACCAGGTTGTCCAGCGCCTTCTGGATTTCCTTTTCCGTCTCGGAGTCCACCGACGCCGTCGCCTCGTCCAGGATCAGGATGCGCGGGTCGATCAGCAGCGCGCGGGCAATCGAGATGCGCTGGCGTTCGCCGCCGGACAGGCCCTGGCCCCGTTCACCCACCATCGAGTCGTAGCCCTGCGGCAGGCGCAGGATGAAGTCGTGGGCGTGCGCGGCACGCGCGGCGGCCATGATCTCGGCGCGGCTCGCGTCCGGCTTGCCGTAGGCGATGTTCTCCGCGATCGTGCCGAAGAACAGGAACGGCTCCTGCAGCACCAGCCCGATATTGCGTCGATAGTCGGACACGGCCAGCGAGCGGATATCGACCCCGTCGAGCAGGATAGCGCCCTCGGCCACGTCGTAGAAACGGCAGATCAGGTTGACCAGCGTGGACTTGCCCGAACCGGAATGGCCCACCAGGCCGATCATCTCGCCGGCCTTGATCTCCAGGTTCACGCCCCGGTTGACGGCGCGGTTGCCATAGCGGAAGCCGACTTCGCGCAGCGTGATGTTGCCCTCCACCTTGTCCAGCTTGACCGGGTTGGCCGGTTCCGGCACGGAAGACACGTGGTCCAGGATGTCGAAGATGCGCTTGGCGGCGGACGCCGACTTCTGCGTGACCGAGACGATCCGGCTCATCGAATCGAGCCGGCTGTAGAAGCGTGTCGAATACGTGAGGAAGGCGGTCAGCACGCCCACCGTGACATGCGACTGGGAGACCTGGAAGATGCCGAACACGTAGATCACCAGCAGGCCCACCTCGGTCAGGAACGACACGGTGGGCGAGAACAGCGACCACACCTTGTTCAGCTTGTCGTTGACGGCCAGGTTGTGCTTGTTGGCGATGCGGAAGCGCTGCGCCTCGCGGGCTTCCTGGGCGAAGGCCTTCACCACGCGGATGCCGGGGATCGTATCTGCCAGCACGTTGGTCACTTCGCCCCACACGCGGTCGATCTTCTCGAAGCCCGTGCGCAGGCGGTCGCGCACCAGGTGGATCAGCCAGGCGATGAATGGCAGCGGTACCAGCGTCACCAGGGCCAGCCACGGGTCGATCGTGAACAGGATCACGCCCGTCATGATGATCATCAGGCAGTCGGAGGCGAAATCGAGCAGGTGCAGCGACAGGAACACGCAGATGCGGTCGCTCTCGCTGCCGATGCGCGCCATCAGGTCGCCGGTGCGCTTGCCGCCGAAGTACTCGAGCGACAGCCGCAGCAGGTGTTCGTAGGTGGACGTGCGCAGGTCCGCACCGATCCGCTCCGACACGAGCGCCAGCACGTAGGTCTTGCCCCAGCCGAGGATCCACGCCAGGATCGCCGAACCCAGCAACGCCGACATGTACATCGTCACCAGGCTGGTATCGACCGGCTGGCCGTTCTGGTAGGGGATCAGCACATTGTCCATCAGCGGCATGCTGATGTAGGGCGGGATCATGTGCGCCGCGGTGGACAGCAGCATCAGAGTGAAGCCGCCCGCCAGCGGCCAGCGGTACGGGTGCGCGAAGCGCCACAGCCGCAGCAGCGTCCAGGTGGACGGCGGCGTGTGCACCACCTTCGTGCAGATCGGGCATTCGTCCTGGTCCGGGTCCAGCGGTGCCTTGCAGGTGGGGCAGGCATGCTCCTCCGGGCGCGCCACGGGCTGGCCCGTCAGCGCCGCTTCCATCAGCGGGGTAAAGGCTTCGGCCAGCTTGATCGCATACAGGTTCTGGCCCAGCGTGAAGCGCCAGGCGGCCAGGCGGCCGTGTTCGTCGAACAGTTCCAGGTGGCCCACGCCGGCGTGGTCGTGGAGCTTGAGCAGCATGCCCTGGCGATAGGGCCAGGCCTGCCAGCCCTGGCCCGGCGCGCGGGACAAGATACGGCGATCCGTCAGCAGTACGATGCCCTTGGCGAAATGCAGTTTGTCATCGAGGTCAACCTCCAGCGCACTTTGCACGTTTTCCCCAGGAGCAAGCTGCATCTGCGTGTCCGAACGCCAGTGTTCCGGCAGTTCGATGCGGGCCAGCCCAGGGGGAAGATCGGTTCTTGTCATTGTCTGGATTGCTCCGAATAGCTTGCTGGGCGGCTTTGCCGTTTGGCAAGAATGTAAAATAGATGGGAAAATACCAGGATGTAACGGCTCAGGTTATCAATGCGCTGACACGATTAGCGCACCGGAGAGTGGGCCCGGTTTTTATTTATTGTATTCTTCAGGCACGATTCGGAAGAGGAAGCCGCTACCTGTGAGCACCATGGTGGCGCAGTGGGCGCAGTATACAGCAAGAGGTACTAGAGCAAAAACATGACAAAGAAGAAAGATATCGACGTTCTCCGCGTGACGCACCTGCGTGGCCCGAACATCTGGACCTACCGCCCCGTCATCGAAGCCTGGCTCGATATCGGCGAGCTTGAAAACTTCCCCTCGAACACGATTCCCGGCCTGTACGAACGACTGACCGCGCTGCTGCCGGGCATGGTGGAGCACCGCTGCGGCGTGGGCGAGCGCGGCGGCTTCTTCGAACGCCTGCGCGAAGGTACCTACGCCGGCCACATCCTCGAACACGTGGTGCTGGAACTGCAGAACCTGGCAGGCATGCGTACCGGCTTCGGCCAGACGCGCCAGACCGCCGAGGGCAGCGGCATCTACAAGATGGCGTTCCGCACCCGGCAGGAAAATGTCGGCCGCGCCGCGCTGGCCGCCGGCCGCGACCTGCTGATGGCCTGCATCGAAGACCGGCCGTATGACCTGCAGGGCGCCGTCGAGAAGCTGACCGACATGGTCGAGCGCCTGTGCCTCGGCCCGTCCACCAACAGCATCGTCGAAGCCGCGACCGACCGCGCCGTGCCGCACATCCGCCTGACCGACGGCAACCTGGTGCAACTGGGCCACGGTGCCCGCCAGCGCCGCATCTGGACCGCGGAAACCGACAATACCAGCGCCATCGCCGAAGGCATCGCCAGCGACAAGGACATGACCAAGGGCATCCTGGCTTCCTGCGGCGTGCCGGTGCCCGAAGGCGCCCTGGTCGACAGCGAGGACGAAGCCTGGGAAGAAGCCCAGGACATCGGCCTGCCCGTCGTCGTCAAGCCGTCGGACGCCAACCACGGCCGCGGCGTCACGCTGAACCTCACCAGCGAAGCGGAAGTCCGCAAGGCCTTCCACATCGCCATCGAACGGGGCGACAGCTCGTCGGTGATCGTCGAGCGCTATGTCGTCGGCGACGAGCACCGCCTGCTGGTGGTCGGCCGCAAGGTGGTGGCCGCATCGCGCGGCGAATCCGTGTGGATCACGGCCGATGGCCAGTCCACGGTCACCCAGCTGGTGAATGCGCAGATCAATTCCGACCCGCGCCGCGGGCCGAACGAGGAACATCCGCTGAATCCGGTCGAACCGGAAACCTCGCCGGAGGTGCAGCTGGTCCTGAAAGGCCAGGGCCTGGCGCACGATTCGGTGCCGGAAGCGGGCCGCAAGGTGCTCATCGCCATCAACGGCAATGTCGCCAACGACGTGACCGACCTGGTGCATCCCGCCGTCGCCGAGATGGCCGCGCTGGCCGCCCGCGCCGTGGGGCTGGACATCGCCGGCATCGACCTGGTGGCGCAGGACATCTCCCGCCCGCTGGAAGAGCAGGGCGGCGCCATCATCGAAGTCAATGCCAGCCCGGGCCTGCTGGCGCACCTGAAGCCGGCGCCGGGCGGCACCCCGCGGCCGGTGGGCGCGGCGATCGTCGAGGAGCTGTTTGCGCAGGGCGAAAATGGCCGCATCCCGATCGTCGGCGTCGCCGGCACCTGTCATACCGCGTTGATCGCCCGCCTCACGGCGTGGCAGCTGCAGGTTTCCGGCCGCTATGTCGGCGTGGCCTGCGAGGAAGGCGTGTACCTGAACGGGCGCAAGATCGCGCGCGGCCCGCTCACCGAATGGGAATCCGGCCAGCGCCTGCTGCTGAACAAGAACGTCGAATCGGCCGTGTTCGCCAACGGCAACCGCATGATCCTGACCGAAGGCCTGGCATACGACCGCTGCACGGTCGGCGTCGTGACCGACACGCGCGGCCACGACCGGCTGGGCGAATTCTATATCGACGAGCCGGAGCAGATGTACCGCGTGCTGCGCACGCAGGTCGACGTGATCCTGTCCGATGGCGTGGCGGTGCTCAATGCCGGCGACGAGCAGGTCGCGGACATGGCCCGCCTGTGCGATGGCGACGTGCTGTTCTACGCCGTCCACGAAGATGCCGCGCCGCTGGCGGCGCACCGGGCCGAAGGCGGCCGTGCCGTGTTCGGCCGCGGTGGTTCGTTCGTGATGGCGATCGGCGCCGACGAGGTGGCCGAATTGCCGGCCAGCTGCCTGCCGAACGACGCCGACGAATGCCGCGAAGCCGTGCTGGCTGCGATCGGCACCGGCTGGGCGCTCGACCTGTCGCCGGACCTGATCGCCGCCGCGCTGCGCACGTTCGAATGGAAGAACCGGGCAGCATGATCGCACCGACCGCCGCCCGCAAAGAAGAACACCACACAGGAATCAGTACATGGAAGTGATCCGCACCCGCGCGCTGCGCGGCCCGAACCTCTGGAGCCACCATACCGCCATCGAGGCGATCGTTTCGTGCACGCCGGAAGAACTGGCGGCCGACCGGCTGCCCGGCTTCGAAGTCAGGCTGCGCGCGCGCTTTCCCCGCATCGGCCAGTTCCAGCCGCACGGCCACTCCGAGGCGGTGCCGCTGGCGCACGTGCTCGAGCTGACGGCGCTGGCATTGCAGGCGGAAGCCGGGTGCCCCGTCACGTTCAGCCGCACCACCGCGACGGTCGAGGAAGGCATCTTCCAGATGGTGGTCGAGTACACCGAGGAAGAAGTGGGCCGCCTGGCCGTGGAGCTGGCCGAGAAACTGGTCAATTCCGCGCTGCAGGACACCCCGTTCGACCTGACCGCCGCACTGACCGAACTGCGCGACCTGGACGAGGACGTGCGCCTGGGCCCCAGCACGGGCGCGATCGTGTACGCCGCCGTGGCCCGCAAGATTCCCTATCGCCGCATGACGTCCGGCTCGATGGTGGCCTTCGGCTGGGGCAGCAAGCAGCGCCGCATCCAGGCCGCCGAGATCGATTCGACCAGCGCGATCGCCGAGAACATCGCGCAGGACAAGGAACTGACGAAGAAACTGCTGGACGCGGCCGGCGTGCCGGTGCCGGTCGGCCGCACCGTCGACAGCGCCGAGGAAGCGTGGACCGTGGCGCAGCAGATCGGCCTGCCCGTGGTGATCAAGCCGAAGGACGGCAACCAGGGCAAGGGCGTGACCGTCAACATCACCACCGAGGAACAGACGCATGCCGCGTTCAACACGGCACGCGAATTCCGCGACGACATCATGGTCGAGCGCTTCCTGCCCGGCCATGACTACCGGCTGCTCGTCATCGGCAACAAGCTGGTGGCGGCGGCGCGGCGCGATCCGCCGCACGTGGTCGGCGATGGCGTGCACTCGGTGCGCGAACTGGTCGACATCGTCAATGCCGACCCGCGCCGCGGCAGCGGCCATGCCACCTCGCTGACCAAGATCCGTTTCGACGACATCGCCCTGGCGCGCCTGGAACAGCAGGGCCTGGCCGCGGACTCGGTGCCGCCGCAGGGCCAGCGAGTCATCCTGCGCAACAACGCCAACCTGTCGACCGGCGGCAGCGCCACCGACGTGACGGACGACGTGCATCCGGAAGTGGCGGCACGCGCCGTGGAAGCGGCGCAGATGATCGGCCTGGATATCTGCGGCGTGGATGTCGTCGTCGATTCCGTGCTGCGCCCGATCGAGGAACAGAACGGCGGCGTGGTCGAAGTCAACGCGGCGCCCGGCCTGCGCATGCACCTGTCGCCGTCGTACGGCAAGGGCCGCCCGATCGGCGAGGCCATCGTCGGCACGCTGTTCGGCGAGGGCGAGGATGGCCGCATTCCCGTGGTGGCGGTGACCGGCACCAACGGCAAGACCACCACCGTGCGCCTGATCGCCCACCTGATCGCCTCGTCCGGCCTGCGCGTGGGCATGACCAACACGGACGGCGTGTACGTCAACGGCCGCCAGATCGACAGCGGCGACTGCTCCGGCCCGCGCAGCGCGCGCAACGTGCTGCAGCATCCGGACGTGGATGCCGCCGTGTTCGAGACGGCGCGCGGCGGCATCCTGCGCGAAGGCCTGGCCTTCGATCGCTGCAAGGTGGCCGTGGTAACCAATATCGGCGCCGGCGATCACCTCGGCCTGAACTACATCACCACCGTCGAAGACCTGGCGGTCCTGAAACGCGTGATCGTGCAGAACGTCGATGAAAACGGCTGGGCCGTGCTGAACGCCACCGATCCCATCGTGGCGGCCATGGCCAGCGCCTCGAAGGGCAAGGTCATGTTCTTCGGCGCCGACCGCTATCATCCGGTGGTGGCTACGCACGTGGCGCAGGGCCGCCGCACCGTGTTCGTCGACCGGGGCGACCTGGTGGCCAAGGAAGGCAAGTTCGAGCAGCGCATCGCGCTTGCCGACATCCCGCTCACCCGCAACGGCACCATCGGCTTCCAGGTCGAGAACGCGATGGCGGCGGTGGCGGCGGCCTGGGGCGCCGGCATCGACTGGCAATCGATCCGCCTGGGCCTGAAGACCTTCAACACCGACAGCCACAACGCGCCGGGCCGCTTCAACGTGTTCGACTACCGCGGCGCCACCGTGATCGCCGACTATGGCCACAACCCGGATGCGATGCTCGCGCTGGTGCAAGCCGTCGAATCCATCCCGGCCAGGCGCCGCTCGGTGGTGATCTCCGGCGCCGGCGACCGCCGCGACGAGGACATCAGCCAGCAGACGGAAATCCTCGGCAAGGCGTTCGACGAGGTGGTGCTGTACCAGGACCAGTGCCAGCGCGGCCGCGCCGACGGCGAAGTGATCGCGCTGCTGCGCCAGGGCCTGGCCGGCGCCACCCGCACCTCGCATGTCGACGAGATCGATGGCGAATTCGTCGCGATCGACACGGCCATGGACCGGCTGGGCGAGGGCGACCTGTGCCTGATCCTGATCGACCAGGTGGAAGACGCGCTGGCGCATATCGCCAAGCGCGTCGCCGCGGGCTGACCGCCCAGCGCGGCGGCCGGTAGCGCCTCTCAGAGAAGCTCCCCCGGTGCAAATTCAGAGGTCAGACCCGGTGGGTCTGACCCCGGCAGTTCGTCCTTGGGGTGAATGCCTGCGCTACAGACATATTAAGGTCCCACCACCCCGCCTCGCAGCCGGCTGACTATTTGCACGCCCGGCATTGACCACGCACCGCGACGCCTCTAGGATTCCGGCATCCCGACTACCAAGGTGATCCATGATCCGTCGTCCCCTGCGCCTCCTGGCGATTGCCGCGCTGCTCGCCGCGAGCCAGCCTCATTTCGTCGCGAACGCGGCACCCTCCGAAGTCCGCCTGCTGAAAGCGGCACCCGCCGCCAGTCCACTTTCCGTCACGCTGGACCGCCCCGACTGGACCTACAAGACCGGCGAGCGCGCCACCGTGCGCATCCGCCTCGATGTGACGCCGTATCCGGCCGAAGGCATCCCGGTCCGCTACCGCCTGGGGCCCGACATGCTGGAAGGCCAGGAGCGCACCATCGTGGTACCGAAGGAAGGCGTATCGCTGCCCATGCCGGCCCAGGAGCAACCCGGCTTCGTGCGCGCGCTGGTCGAGGCGAGCATAGACGGCAAGGCCGTGAAGGCCATCGCCACCGCGGCATTCAGCCCGCTCGACATCCGCCCCGTGCAAACGGAACCGGCCGACTTCGACGCGTTCTGGGTGGCGCAGAAGGAACAGCTCGCGAAGGTGGACCTGCAATGGACACTGGCGCCCGCGCCGGAGCTCTCCACCGCGGCGGTGGAAGTGTCCTATCTCCATTACCAGAACGTGGGGCAGGGTGGCCGGCCGACGCGCATCTATGGCGTGCTGGCCGTGCCCCGCGCCGAAGGCCGGTACCCGGCGGTGCTGCACGTGCCCGGCGCCGGCGTGCGCGGCTACAAGGGCGCCGTGGACCAGGCGGCAAAGGGCGCCATCACGCTGCAGATCGGCATCCACGGCATTCCCGTCAACCTGCCGGACGAACTGTATGAGCAGCTGCGCTACGGCGCGCTGGAAAGCTACAACCGCTACAACCTGGACGACCGCGATGCCTACTACTACCGCCGTGTGTACCTGGGCGCGGTGCGCGGCCTGGACTACCTGGTCCAGCACGGCAAATGGGACGGCAAGACGCTCGTCACGCAAGGCGGCAGCCAGGGTGGCCAGCTGGCCATCGTCACCGCCGCGCTCGACCCGCGGGTGACCGCCACCGTGGCCTCGTATCCCGCTTACGCCGATGTGACGGGGTACCTGAAGGGCCGCGCGGGCGGCTGGCCCGGCCTGTTCCGCAAGGACGATGCCGGCAACGTGAAAGACCAGCCCCTCGCGCCCAAGGTGATGACGACCGGCTACTATGACACCGTGAACTTCGCGAAGCGGCTGCGCGCGCCCGTGCTGTTCTACGCCGGCTACAACGACATGGTGACGCCGCCGACCTCCACGTTTGCGGTCTACAACGTGATCCCGTCGCCGCGCGAGATCGTGATCGAACCAGAGCAGGTGCACCATACGTCGGCGGCACACCAGGCCACCCAGCAGGCGTGGATCCTGGATCAGGCCGGCAAGCGGTAAGGCGAAACGGCCTGCAAACTTGGCCGCATGACTGGAGAGATTCGATGACTGCACCGTACCGTGCCATCAGCCTGCTTATCCTGGCGGTACTGGGCGGCTGCATGGAGGATGCCGGGCAGGTCGTCGAGCGGTACATGGAACAGTCCAGGCACCCGCTCGACCGCTACCTGTCGCAACTTGGCGCGGATACGGTATCACCGCTGCCGCGCTTCGACTGGCCGGCAGGCACGCTGCTGTGCCCCACGACGCCCTATCAGAGTTCGCTGCACTCCCGCACGCCTGTTGCCACGCGGGTCAATGCATTCCTGAAACGCAAGGAATTCCGCGGCGACGAAGGGCATTGGTCGGTCGTGGTCGTCGCGCCTTTGTCCAGTGGCGATGGCGCGATCGAACACCTGATCTTCAAACGGGGAAACTACGCCGTATTCACGAGCCCAGAGATGCTCGGACGGGACGGGCCGACGCTGCCGGCCGGTTTCGTGCAGCAGGAGTGCGTACCGGTGGAAACCGGCCGCGTGCTGGCCGCGCGTGGGCGCTTGTATCCGAAAATCGTTGCCTTCGGGGTAGCGGGACAGTGATCCTGCTTCCGCCAGGGCAAGTCGTCGCATTTGGACGGGAAGTGCGGTAGCCTCACGCTGAGGCTCCAGGACTGCATCAGCCCGCGAGCCTCTACTGTCCGTCGAAGGTAACGCACCGTGTTCTACGCACTTGCCGCCACCGCCGTACTGGCGATCCACTTCGCCTTCATCGCCTTCGTGCTGTTCGGCGGCCTGTTCGCCCTGCGGCGCCGCTGGATGGCGGCCGTCCACCTGCCGGCGGCGGCATGGGGATTCCTGGTCGAAGCCCTCGGTGCGGCCTGCCCGCTGACGTCGTGGGAAAACGCACTGCGCGAACGCGCCGGCATGGCCCGCTATGCGGGTGACTTCGTCGAACGCTGGCTGCTGTCCGTGATCTATCCGGATGGGCTGACCCGCAACGTGCAGTTCGTCCTGGCCGGCACGGTCATCCTGCTCAACCTGCTCATCTACGCATGGGTCTTCCTTCGGCGAAGGCCGGAACACCCCTGAAAACACTGTATGGAATACTGTACAATACTGTTCATTTACACAGTATTTCGTGATGAGCAAATTCGCGCCAATCGACCTGCAACCGTTCGACCCGCATTCGCGCGCTGCACGCGGCCATGGTGGGCTGGCCCTGCGCGATATCGACCCGGAAGCGTGGCGCGACATCCCCGAAGACGTGCTGACCGATGCCCGCACGGACAGTGAAATCGCCCGCGAGTACATCAGCCACGGCGAGCTGCGCCCGAAGTCGGTGGCCAACACGCAGAAAGAGCTGTACCGCTTTCTTACGTGGTGCCGCGAGGAAGCCGGCAAGTCGCTGCGCCAGCTGGGCGTGGCGGACCTGAACGCCTACAAGGAGTTCCTCAAGGCGCCGCCGGCGGACTGGATCTCCACGACCAAGTGGCCGCGCAGCGACGAGCGCTATCGCCCGTTCTCGGGCCCGCTGTCCGATGCCAGCCGGCGCCAGGCGATGATCGCCGTGAAAGGCTTGCTGGCATTCGCCGAGCAGACCGGCTACCTGCGCCGCGATCCGGGCGCGCTGGTAAAGAACGTGCGGACCGCAAGCGCCAGCCGCATCACGCGCTACCTCACGCAGGAAGCGATCGGCCTGGCGCTCGCCACCGTGGAAACGCGGCCGGCCGAAACGCCGGCGGCGCTGCGCCGGCGCGAGCGCGACCGCTTCCTGCTGATCGCCTACGCGCATACGGGGGCGCGCCTGAACGAGATCGTCGGCGCCGGCATGGGAGCGATCTACAGCGAAGGCAATGGCCGCTGGTGGATGGACGTGGTCGGGAAGGGCCGCAAGCCGCGCCGGCTGCCCGTGCCGGCGGACATGCTCGATGCCTTCCGGCGCTACCGCACCGCCTTCGGCCTGTTGCCGCAGACCGGGCGCACCGATACCACGCCGCTGGTGCTGTCCAGCCGCGGCAAGGGCTTGCAGCGCATTACCGACGAAGCGGCTTCCGAAGCATTGAAAGCCGTATTCACTGCGGCGGCCAGCGCGGCCGCCGCGCGCGGCGATAGCGACTCGGCGGCCCAACTGCGGCAAGCCTCCACGCACTGGCTGCGCCACAGCATGCTCACCAATCACGCCAACAATGGCGTGCAGCTGAAGACGCTGCAGGAGACGGCAGGGCATGCGAGCATCTCCACCACCGCTGCCTACCTGCACAAGACCGACAACGAGCGGCATGACGAGATCATGGCGTCCGTCGCCGGGAAGAATGTTCTTTGAATCCTGCCGATGGTCGGGCCGGGAGTTGATCATTAGTCCCGGCTAACGTGTGCCTGGCAAAAAGGTCCAAACCCTATCGGGAGGAAGTGCCTGGGCCGTGGCATCGGTCCAATTGCGAATGCAGCCGTCATCTTGCTGCCCGGACCGCGGCCATTCTCCTTGCAGAGTTTCAATTGATCACGGTACGTAGACCATATGTACAGTGACGGAACAGCCACCGTCCCCTTCACGAACGCGGACCTGAAGCACAAGGTCACTACGACCTTCTTCCTCGGTCCAGAGATCGACCAGCGTCCCAGTGATCCTTCATCCGGATACAAACCGAGGACGCCCATGATTCTTCTGGCAAAGGGATCAGCGTTGCTCCGTACTCTTCGATGTATTCGCGAATCTGCCTGGCTGTCTGTTCGGGCAATGGAGCGACGCCAGGGATCCCGGTCAAAAGGCCGTAGTCCTGGCGAACGAATGCATCGACGATGCTCTTCAGGATTGGACGCCATGCTGACGGTATCGGCCCTTCGCGCTCGGAATCTTTGATGACCTGGCCAGTCATGTCTTCGTCTTGCGGATGCGTTGGCATGGCTGGGAATCCTGTTGTGTACTTGCCGCAGTCCTGCTTCGGGTTGGTTGCTGCCGTAAAGTGCGTGTCGGCTGTCGCCCCAAAGCGGTCGTTACTGATCGTAGCTTGCTAACCAGCCATCAGTTTCTCGATGCTTCCCAAGCCCAACTGTATCGAATCGGTCTTTACCATCGCGCGGCCGCACACCAAGCCAGGCAAGAGCATCATTGATAGCGTTGTCTGAGATGTTGACACCAGCGCCTGCACCGTTTTTTGAAATCAGAACATGAGCTTGCGCGCCACTTCCGCCGAAGAATTCCGCCTCGATATAGGCACTGGGCCATTGAGAACCCAGCGTCGAGTGCAGTTTCAATATGGCCGCTGGCAACTCCTCGCTACCTTCATCCGTGAGTGGCAAAAATGGGATGCCGTAGAGCTTACGTGCCGTGCTTCCGATCGGGATGATCTCCACTCCAGCATCGAGCCGGATCACTGCCAGTCCATTGGACGGATCGGCGTTAAAAGTGCCCTGCAGAGCGACGAAGGCCTGGATTGAATAACTCATAAGAAAAAATAGAGCCTTGATATCGCAACAGAAACGCCACGACTGCTGTTGGCTGGTTGCTGCCGTCCAGGTGTACGACGGCTATCGCCCCGAAGCGGACCTTTAACTCGACTATTCCCCGCATTGTTCAATGAGGTCCTCTAGCAGTTCTTCATACTCATCGATACCTACCGTCTGGTCGTCTTCTGGTAATAAAAACATTGCGAGACCGTCAAGGTGGGCAATCAATGCTTCCGAAACTCCCTCATTTAATTTCCTCTTCGACCATTCCATGTAGCCCGGTAACTGCATGAGTGGCACATCCCTTCCACTGTCCTGTAAACGTTGAACTTGAAGGGCAATTTCTCTGTCTGTCGCCACAGTTCATCCTTCTGTATTTGAGGTGTTCGGACCAACGTCAGGTCTGCTTCTGGGCGGTTGTGGTCGGTCGATCCGCCGCCGAGCAGTCTTAGCCGATTGTACTGCAGGTTCCCCAAACCGCTGCAAGCCTAGCGGTTGCGTTCCAACGCTACGGCTGCATCCGGTTGCATAGTTCAGTTCCTATATTGTGGACGTGAACATGGAGGTGAAGAGAGACGTGTTACTCCAGGCGCAGCCGCGCCCTGGAGCAAGGGGAAGCTGGTCGGACAGAAGGCACCATTGCGCCTGGGGGAGATCTGGGCAATTCGAGTGAGGCTTGAACTGCTCGGATGCGTCCGAGATCTTGCACTGTTCAACCTAGCTATCGACAGCAAGCTTCGCGGCTGTGACTTGGTACAGCTTAAAGTTCAAGACGTCGCGCAAGGAGGTCGAGTCGGCGGATGTGCAATCGTCATGGAGCAGAAAACGAAGCAACCGGTCCAGTTCGAACTGAGCAAGGGCACTCGCCTAAGCTTGTCAAATTGGCTCCGCGAACGCGGCTTACGGGCCGGAGATTATCTGTTCCCGAGTCGCGTCCGGGACTCGCCACATCTCTCGACACGACAGTACGCGCGGATTGTCCACCGATGGATCGAGGCCATCGGCCTCGACTCAGCAGCATACGGTACGCATACGATGCGCAGGACAAAGCCAACGCTAATCTATCGGCGAACAAAAAATCTCAGGGCCGTCCAGCTGCTACTTGGCCATACGAAACTGGACAGCACCGTCCGATACTTGGGCATCGAGATGACAAATCAGCCGGTCGTAATGTCTCGCGACTGGCTGAAAGCGCCCCGAAACGGACGTTGCTTTGACTTGCTAACCTAACTAAGGAGAGATTCCTGGGTTACCAAGTACCCTACGTCTGCCAGCCTTGTAGCGTAGCTGCCAGTCTTGTGTTCGATGATTACGCCTAATTCAAACGGACGACCGCTCGTTATCATTTTCGCAAGTTCAGCGAGAGGCATGTTTTTAGCTGCCGGTGAAATCTCGCGTAAAACCTTCAAAGCGCTTGGCGCCATTCTCTCGGCTTCCCATCGAACGCTGACACGCGTAATCGAAGAGTGTGGCATGTCTTCGGTTGTAGGCGAGCAAGCACCACTGGACTCCCAGCCGCAGTCAATACACCGGTCCACAAACAGACCGCCGCGTATCGAGCGTTCGATTAAACATGAGCAAACAGGGCAACTAGTCGAGGTAGCCAATGCAGTAACCGTAGCGATGAGAATCATTGATGAACTTCCGCTTCTGGCCGAAACCAGCCCGTCGCAGCAGGATAACAGCTTGCCAGACGGAAAAATCCTCCGATTGTCACGACAGGCCGGTACCGACCCGAAGCAGACGTTCGCTGCCAGAAGGACTGGCATGCTTGCATGACGGTGTCGATTAATGTGTTAAATCATTTACACAGTATGCATACCAAGGTTTACTAACTTTAACCACATAGATCTTGAACAGCTTCAGTTGCCGGAAAGACGAGGATACTTTCGCCCGCTGAGAAACACACCCATAAAGGTTGTACGTACCAGGTAGTGATAGCTTGTGAGTAGCAGAACACTGGTAATCGCAAGAATCATCGAAAGCTTTACTGACCAGTGCAACGGCCAATGTAACATCCACGTCTGCAGCAGAAAGATGATGGGTGCGTGCATAAGATACATCCAATACGATGCATCTGCGAGATAGCGCCAACGTCCGCTAGCGACTCGAAGGTAGCGCACAGCTAATCCAATAACAGCAAACATTACGCACCATTGGGCAAACAAGTACGCACCGGCATAAACGGCGCGGTCTACGTTATTGAGTTCGACAATTCCGAGCGTTGGCTTAATACCGATAACATAAAGCGCGACGGCGGTGCCTGCCACTGCGCCTACCGCGTACAAATGCCAATCTAACGCAAGAACGCGTAAATTTTCCTGTTCCCGGTGTAGGAACCACCCAACGAGAAATGCCGCGCCGTACGCCAGCAATCCAGGGAAATTAGGCACGAGCCCGATAATTGGTGAGGGTATTCCTTGCCACTGTACCCACCAAGGAGAGAGGTATAGCGATAAGGCAATTGGCGCACCCAGCAGCAAAGGTGCAATTCGAAGCCTGAATGCGGAGTCCAGCAGGCGGCTAACAGTGGAGCGAAGCGTACCCTCCGAATCGAAACTTACTACCGTTGCTCGCGCCGCTAACACCAATACGTAGATTACCAGTAGCAGGTAAAGGAACCATAAATGCCCCCAAGGCACAAACGGGCCAATGACGGGTGGAAGCTCCATCTTCGCCGTTCCTCCCGTTCCGCTTGTGCCGAGTTTCTGAGTTACCCAGATAAAAGAAAGGAAACCGAGCGGCATGACCACAAAATAAAAGGCAATCAGTGGCAAACCAATGCGTCTCAAGCGGTTTTTTATCAGGCCTTTCGTACCCAGGCGTTGGTGAAGAAGCCGCGCAAAGAATCCAGCGATAAGAAAAAACGATGACATCCGAAAGAGATGGATGACGAAGTACAAGATTCCCAAGCCGGCATTCGTGGAGTTGTCGGACCATGGCCAATTGTATTCCCGATAACCTGGCATATAATTCATGATCGCATGCAGCAGAATGCCCCCAAGGAGTGCACAAGCACGGACTGCATCAAGGGAATGAAAGCGATTTTCGTCTATGGAATAGGTCATTTTTTCGATGAATGAAAGTTTTGTTTTTATGCCGCCTCTGACAAACCAGAGACGATTTTTTGTCGTTATGCATGCTTCAATGTCGCATCACATGATCGGGTGCCGCGAACCGGAAAGACCATAGCGATCGTTTCAACTTTAACAGGAAATGTGGCGAAGGGCTATAAGGGGATTCTATGTAGTCAATTTCCATGCGTGTTACAGAGGCATCTTTGAAACGGCATGTCTGCTTAGGGCTTGCAGAGCAGCATAGGTGCTTTTCTCTGGCCTGTTAGTTATCTGTTGATAATGACAAACGGGAAGAATGTCGGACCCGGCCCGTCAACGAAAAACCCGCACTTAGTACCGGTCAACGACGATTGGCCTTCAGCAATGCAAGCAATACAATGATCTATCTCCATTGCCGAAAATTGCTGCCAGAACTACTTTGAGCTTACTTAATACGCGACTATCTTCATTTTTATTAACGTATATGTCTGTCGGCTTCTGGCCGAAACCAGCCTGTTGCAGCAGCATAGCAGCTTGCCGATCAGCAAAATCCGCAGATTGTCACGAAGGGCAGAAAACGACCCTGAGCAGACGTTGCCGCGCTTTCTGCTGAAGCCGCTCGACGGCCCAGATTCGACCAGCCACATAAATCGCATTACCGCTTGACGTTGACGTTACGTCAGGCAATACAATGAATTTATGGCTGATCTACTTGACATCACTGAAGTCACCCGAATGACGGGGCTGACAGCTCGGGCGCTCCGATTCTATGAAGCCCGAGGGCTTTTGCAAGCCGTGCGAGATTCCTCCGGACGCCGACAGTACGGGACAGCGCAGCTCGAAGCGCTACACCGCATCATGGCAATGAAACGTGCCGGGTTAACGCTGGCGCAAATTCAATCCATGACTGCAGGCCCGCGCCCCGACCTGCATTCGATCGTGGCTGCCCAAATCCAGGTACTCGAGGCGCGCGAGCGCGAAGTTGCCGCCGCAAGAGAGTTGCTTGCATCCATTTTGTCCCGCATCGAGCGCAGCGAGCCAATCGATGTCGCGACATTCTGCTCGCTGATACGACAAGGAGAAAACGCGATGTCTCAAGTAAAACTCGATGCATTGGCTTCCCAATACATGAGCCCCGAGCAAAACCTGGCGTTCAGGGAAGCAGTGCAAGCGCTGCCGGCCGACTTCGATGCCGAAGCCCATGACAAGAAGTGGCAGGCGCTCAGTGCGCGGATCAAGGCAGCGCTTCCACTCGATCCAGCGAGCCCCGCTGCCCAGGCCTTCCTTGATGAATGGGATGAATTGGCTGCGCCCTACATCGCCGCGTGTTCGGCGGAGGCATTGAAGGGCGTCAGCAACATGCATGAGCACATCGAGGAATGGGACCGCGAAGTCGACGCGCCATTCGATGCGGAAGTGTTCAGGTTTCATCAGGCGGCGCAGAGGGCACGTGACGCCATGCACGGACCAGCGGATCGATAGGGGCGCGAAATGCGAAATACATTAAGCAGCCTTGCAGTGGGCCTGATAGCCTGGATGGCCCTCGCGGCTCTTGGTAACCTGGCACTACGCATCGGTGTGCCGGGTTACGCGCTGGTCGAACCGGCCATGCAGTTCTCGTCAATGATGCTCTGCATGCGCTTGTTGGTGGGCGTGGCCGTAACGCTGACGGCGGGAATGCTCGCGGGATACCTCGACCGATCAGGAAATGCTGGCCTTCTGCTGGGTGCATTGTTCGTGCTGTTGTTCGGCGCGAATCATGTCTACCTTTGGACCAAATTCCCTGTCTGGTTCCACCTGACTTTCCTCGCTTACCTGCTGCCCGCTACGGTAGCCGGAGCCAACGTGGGCAAGCAAATGCGCAGACAGCGACAGGCATGTCAGCAGCCTTCGCAACAAGCATAGGTCATTGTCGATCGGATAAGCTGCCTGCTCATCGAGAGCAGGTAGCAATCGTCCAATAGCAATTTCCTCAGCGGCGAACGCCGCATGCAGATCATTGGTCCGCTCTTGGCGGTTTGCTGACGTCCAGCGGAGCGCAGCTGCCGCCCCATCGCATATGCACTCACGAAGCCGTGCGGTATGCTTCCAGTCTATTTGCCCGTGCGCGGAGCCGGCACAGCGTATTCCCCGCATATCCTGGAGACAATCGCAATGTACTCGGCCATCGTTGGCAGGCCGACCTCGGCGCGACGTTCGTCCACGTCGCGCTCGTTCTCGATCGGACGTGGCACCCATCGGGTAGAGTCCAGGCAGGTGCCCTGGGTGCCATACCGCTGCGGTTCATGGACACGGTCATACAGGTAAGCATATTCTTTGCGGGTGGCTTCGCCGGAGTCGAGCAGTTTCTCGATCCGCGCCAGTACGTCGACCTGGAACGCCCGGTCCTGGTCTGCATGCTGGGCCAGCAACCAGGCAGCTCCCGCTGCGTCGCCACCGACCAGCGAGATGGTTGGCCAGCCAACCTGTGCGACGATCTCCTTGAGCCGGGCCGTATTTGCCGCATCCACGCGTCCCATTGCCTGCGGATCCATGACGCCACCCACGCCGCGTGCGCGCTGGTCTTCTGCGCGCATGCGCAGTAGTTCCTCTCGCAGGTCGGGCCGGGCCGGCGTCTCGGCACCATGAAGAGGTGCGGCCACTAACAGGAGACAAAACAATCCCGAAGCTTTCGTCATGAAAGTATCCTTCTGGCAACTAATTAGTGTAAGTCTGCCACAAGTCTCTTAAACACGACAGAAGTCGCCACGCTTTGCCAGCGGCAATACCGCTCAGCACACACGGTTGCTTCGTTGAAGACGCGGCCTGAAACCGGGCCCGGAAAGGTGCTGGGATAGTGGAGAAAAAGACACTGACGACCATGCGGATGATCGCGTTGATTCAGCGCAGTTCGGCGTAGCCGTGGTGGGCAGCGTCCCGTTCCAGTCCGGCGATCCTGGCGTAATCGCTCACGCCGCGATGGGCAAAGCCCCGTATGCGCAGGGCGCTCATCGCCTCTCGCAAGCGCGGACCCGGGTCCAGCAGCGCGCCGCGCAATTGCCGTACCAAGGAATGTGGCACGGCACTGCCGGCGATCAGCGGCAAGCCGGGCGAAGCAGCCGTAGAACCTAGCGCTGCCACGCCGGCCAGGGCGGCAGGATATTCCTGCTGAAGGTAGGCATGCGTGACGCAGTCGATCGCGGCTACGTCCGCCACACCCTCGCGCACCAGGCGCACGCTGGCGGCATGGCTGCCGGACCATTCGATGGCGCCGAAGAAGCGCCCGTCCCGGGCCAGCGGCGCCACCGCATGCCGCAGTGCGTTCATCCCGCTGTTCGAATGCCGCTCGTTCACGGCGGCGACCTTGCCGCGCGCATCCTCCAGCGTACGGATGCCGCTGCCGGCGCGTGCCACCAGCACGCTGGAATAGTCGCTGCCGGTGCAGCCGGGGACGTCGAAGCAGGGCGTGGCGAGCAGCGTGGCATGGCCGCGCAATGCCACCAGGTACGGGTAGCCACAGGCTTGCGATACCAGCAGGTCGGGCCGGCGCCAGAAGTCCAGCAGCGTGCCGGGGTCGTCGACCAGCTCGACCGCGGCGGTTACGTCGGCCTCCACCAACAGGGCTTCCAGCAGGGCATTGTATCCCTCCCGAAGCCGGGGCGAGACGTTGTACATCGGCAGGGCGGCACGCCAAGTCATGTCGGCACTCCCGGGTGGACCGGCGCGTCGACAGGGCGCAAGCCGTAACGGCGCATCAGGCCGGCGTATCCCCGCACGTGGAACCCGCCGCTGCGGGCCTGGTAGGCGGCGCGCCGCGCCCGGTACACGCGGGGCAGCAGATACCAGGGCAGCGACGGCAGGTCGTGGTGCACCAGGTGCAGGTTATTGTTCAGGAACAGCAGCCGCAGTACGGGCCCCGCTTCGTTCAGCACGATGCGCTGCTTGTGCTGCGCGGCGGGCCGGTGCTCGTAGTACGAGCGGATCATCGACAACGATTGCGCCGGATAGGCGATCGCCAGCAGGTAATACACTGGTGTCACGCCGAAGCTGCGGTCGATCCACCACAGCAGCGCGGCCAGCATGGCGGTGTGTCCGAGCCACATCGGCACGTAGCGCCAGTCGCCGCGCAGCGGCTGGCGCACCGCCTCAGCCAGCATGGTCGCGATCGAGATCGCCGGCCCGATCAGCAGGCGCCCGGCGAACGTCTTGTTGAACCAGTACAGCCGGCGCAGCGGCGCGCTCATGCTGGCCCATTCGGCCGGCGCCACGTAATAGCTTTCGGTATCGAGGGCCGGCAGCGTCAGGTGGGCATCGACGTGATGCTGCAGGTGGCTGTCCCGGTACAGGCGGTACGGATACCAGACTGCCAGCGGCGCCAGCCCGAACAGGCGGTTCACGGCGGGCCAGCGGGTCGGGTGGCCGTGGATCAGCTCGTGCTGCAGCGACAGGTACCACGCGCACCACCAGATCATCAGCACCGTGCCGAGCGGTGCACCGAGCGATTGCCAGCCCGCGAGCGTGAGCAGCCAGCCGCCGTGGATGACCGCGATCAGCAGCCAGGTCGGCCACTCGGCCAGCCACAGAGGCCGTGCGCGCTCGGCGGCAACCTGGTGCCGGTGGGCGTCATCGAGGTACTCTGCACGATTCGGACCGGCGCTCACACTGGCCTCGCGGGGCAATTGCGGATGTGCGGCGGGCGAGAACCGGGCAGGTGCTGCTTCATCATTTTTCCTTATGCGAGTTTCACATATGGCGACCTTCGCCACGAGTGGAAAAAGTATAAGGAACAGTCAAGCCAGTTGAACACGAAGATTAACGTGCGTGCTTATGCGTGTTTCGGCATTAGGGCAGCGCCAGCATCCCGCCCACGATCGCCGTGCCGGCCAGTGCGCCCGCCGCGCCGGACACCAGCGCGGCCGTGCACGGCGGCATAGCGAACAAGCGGCCGATGCCGAGTCCCGCATGCAGGCAGAAGGCCGCCACCGCCAGGAAATAGTAGGGCAAGAAGAAAGCGATGGAGGGCCATGCCTGCAAGCCCGCCGCGGCGAAGCTGATATCGGTATCGAGCCCCAGGCCCAGCCGGCCCCACAGGACGGCAGCCACATGCACGAGCAGGAAAAACAACAGATAATAGCCACTGGCCGCGGCGAGCAGTCCGGCACGGCCGGCGCTCGTGGTGCGACGCCGGGCCAGCATGGGCCCCGTCGCCAGCTGCGCCAGCACCGCAGCCAGCAGCAGCGCTTCCACCAGCGGCTGGCGGTAGATGCGCCGAAAGACGTCCATGAAGGCAAACGCGCTGGCCGCATCGATGGCCAGCAAGGCATGGTTGACGAGATGAATGCACACGAACGCGGCCAGCAAGAGGCCGGAACAGCGGTGGAGTGCCTGGAGGGCGGGGCGGTCGGGCATGGGATGGTTTCCGGTCATGGGGATGGAGGCATCGTATGACGGCGCCAGGCCCCGGTCTTGAACGATTCCGACATGCGGAGACCGGCGTGCTGCTGCCGCCTCCCGGGCACGGCACCGCGGTACGCGCGTACATCCGGCGCGACACCGGCATCGGCTCGGCCGCGCACCTGAACCGCTTCCCGGCGCAGCCGTTCTGCACCGTCACGTGGTTCCTGTCGGGCACGGTCCATAACGGCGTGTCGTCGGAGGCGCCCGCGCTCGACGCCATTGTCGTCGGTGGCCCGTTCACCCGGCCGGCGAGCACCTTCAGTGCCGGGCGCATTCACGCGTTTACCGTGGTCTTCTTCCCCGACGCCTTCGCGCGCCTGGCCGGGCTTGCACCGGCCAGCCTTGCCGACCGCCTGCTGCCCGCGCGTGACCTGCTGCCGGCGGCGTGGCACACACTCCTGGACGACATTGCCGCGGCCGGCGATGACAGCGTCCGGGTGGCCTGTATGTCGGCATTCCTCGCCGCCAACGGCGAAACCGCTTTGGCACCCCAGGTCAACTGGCTGCACCGGTTACGGGAAGCGGCAGGATTCGACCGGCTGTGCGAACGCCAGGTGGAACGCAAGGTCCGGCAAGCCACCGGCCAGTCGTTGCGGGCGCTGCGCCGCGCCGAGCGCCTGGAAACGGCACTGCTCGACGCCCGCGAAGCCGCCGCACATGGCGCGCTGCACTGGGCCACCCTGGCCGGTGCCAGTGGCTTTTCCGACCAGCCCCACCTCGGCCGCGAATGCCGCAAGCTGGCCGGAACCGCCCCGGCCGAGCTGATCGACCGGCAGGCGCGCGACGAAAGCTACTGGCTGTTCCGCTGCTGGCGGTGAGGGCCTGCCGGCAATGCCGCTGAGATAAGCCCACCCCAAGTGCAAATTCCGGGGTCAGGAGGGAGTCCTGGCATGCATGCCAGGACCGTTATGCAGGCGCGAAGCATGCTTCGCGAAACCCCTGCTTCACCCCGGCGGGGTCTGACCCCAGCCTTTCGACGTTGGGGTGAAGGCATGCACTTCAAACGTACTGCATAGCGCTTAATTTAACGGCATTAGTACCTGCCGGGCGATCCAGCCGAGTTCCGCCTGCATTGCCACCTGCAGGGCGCTTCAGCCTAATATCCGCCGCGCCAGCGCCGTCAGCTGTTCCGCCGCGTCCACGCCGCCGGCCAGTTCGGCCAGCACGTCCTTGTCGGTTTCCAGGATTTCCTCCACGTCGTCGATTCCTCCCTTGCGCAGCTGCTGTTCCAGGGCGGCGTCGAGCTTCAGCTTGGACAGCGGCGTGCGCCCGGGCTGCCGTGGCAGCACGAGCGTGATGCGCACATCCGCGCCAGGGGACAGCGTCACGGCATCCTGGCTCGTCAACACGACCTTGCCAGTGGCGTCCAGCACGCGCGGCAGCAGCTTGCCGAGTTGCTCCAGGCGGGCGGTTTCTTCGCCATCGAAGGTGGTGGCGAAGTTGCCGTTGCCGTCGGTGGCGCCGACGCTTGCCGCCTTCGCGCCGTTGGCGTCCGCCAGTTCGATGACATGGCCGGGCTGGCCATGGTTCGCGGCATCCACCAGCTGGCCGCCCAGCGACGAGCCCTTGCCGTCCGGCGGTGCCTGTGGCGACACGGCGGCGGACGAGACGGCCAGCACCTGCAGCGTGGCCATGGCACCCTCGGTCTGCGCCTTGAGCTCCAGCACCTTCGGGTGGTCGGCGCCCAGCTTGGCCTCCAGGTGCAGCGTCTCGGCCTGGTAGGCGCGTGTCAGCGCCGCCTGCGTGGTGGCGACATGGGTGACTGAGGCCACCGTATAGCGCCTGGCCAGCGGCGCCAGTTCGCGTTCGGGCAAGGCATCGGCCTCGATCGTGCCGCCCAGTTGACCGGCATGCGCCGCCAGCGCCGGCGCGGCGAACGTGCCCACGGTGGTCTGCCCCCCGGTGGCATTGCGGCAGAAGGACGGATCGAAAATGTGATTGGGCGCGTCGACGGTCTGCGGCACGTGCGGGCCGGTCCTGGGCGGGAAAGCGAAGATGCAATGGTCGGCCTGGTTCAACGCCGTCATATTGCCCCGCAACCCCAGGCTCAGCATCGACAGCGTGCGCACGGCCTCTTCGCGCAGGCGGCCGCCGGTGGCCCGCACGGTATCGCCGATCAGCACCGTATTGCAGAAGAAGGGTTCGCGCCGCATCACGGAACTGGTGTTGCTGGCATAGCTCACGTCGTCCATGCACAGGATGGCTTGCGACATCAGCGAGCGGTTGACGGTATCGAGCCGGGCGAAGTTGTCGTCATAGAGTGTTTCTCCGCCCGGCAGCGAACGTTCGGCCTGCACGCTGTAGTTGCCCGGGTTCTCCAGCTGGTCGCCCAGCAGCCGGGCGATCAGCCGGTGGATGCCGCCCAGGTTGACGATCAGCACGCAGCCGAACGCCGCGTCGATGAAGCCGAAGCGCCCCGTGAACTCGCTGCTGAAGTGGTTGTTGGCGACCGACACGGGACCGAACGCGAACGCCGTGAGGGCCCGCCCGGCCGGCTGGTCGACACGGTTGTCATGCACGCGCAATGCCGGCTTGCGGCCGCTGGAGGCGGACAGTTTTTCGCTGAGCGCGCCCGCAAAGCGCAGGTAGATGCCGCCACGCAGCCCGGCGCGGCGGTTGTCCTCGAAGCCGGCGGTGGTGGCGCCGTTGGCGGTCAGCGTATTGTCGGTGATTTCCACGTCGTTGCCCCAGCCGATGAACACGCCGCACGCCGGATCGGCCGCGCTGGCGCCATTCTCGGTGACATGATTGCCCGCGATGAACAGCGAATCGACGATCGCCAGCGAAATGCCGCCGCGGCCGATTTCCTGGGCCTGCTCCAGCATCGCATCCGTGAAGGGATTGCGCAGGTTGCGATAGAGCCGGTTATTCAGGATCACCAGGTCGCGCACCGGATGGGTGGCGCGCAGCAGCGGCGCCAGCGCGAGATTGAACAGCGCCGCATCCACCTGGGCCAGCAGGTTTTCCTTCGGCGTTCCCGCCGGCGCTGCTTCGCCGCGGGTCGCCAGCCTGGCCCCTGCGCGCAGCGCGAAGCCGATGCCGGACAATCCCATCAGCGTGACCTTGTTGGCTTCGATGGTGATCTCGTGCAGGAAGCGGGCCGGTGCCGCGCGGTCCTGCTGGCGCGGCGCGACGACGATCACGTGCAGGATGCCGTTCCGTTCTGTCACCGGGGTCACCCTGACGATGCGGAAGGATGGCGCGACGGCCAGCAGGTTCGGGCCCGGCTTCGTCGCGATGCCGAGCCGGCCGTCCGTGCCGCTCGGCGCCAGGCGGGCTTCGTCGACGGTCGGCCCCACATACACGGGGACGCCGGCCAGCGCCGTTCCGGCTTCGTCCTGCACGATGCCGCGGAACTGGCCGCGCTCGACCACATTCACTGCGACTGGGGGATCGTCGTCCGGCACCGGTTCCGGATTTGGCGGCGGCGGCGGATCGAGGTCGCCGCCCAGCACGATGCCGTCGCCGGCCCCGCCGGTGATCTCGTTTTCCAGCAGGCGCACCCGCTCGCAGCCGACCCGCAGGTGGATGCCGCCCAGCGCCCGGTAAGGCTGGCGCAGCACAAGCAGCGCGAGCACGTAGGTCCATGCCGCCTGGGCATACGCCAGCACCAGGTGCGGGTGGCGGTACAGCACCTCCGGCCTGGCGCATGGGTCGGCGGGGTCGCGCGTGGGATCGTCGTCGGGTCCGTCCGGACGATCCGGCCTGTCCGTAAACGGCAGCAGCACGAGCGTGTTGCGCTCGACGAGGCTGTCGTCCGCTTCCAGCGAGATCGTCGTCAGCCCCTCGGCGGTATCGAGCAGGTGCAGGCGGTTGTTGTCGATGTGGAGTCCGGCCGAGGCATTGGCGCGGATGCAGTGCAGCCGGCCCAGCATGCGCGTGGCGTCGATCCGCACATCGCGGCTGGCGTCGATCAGGATGTCGATACCGTCGAGGGTGAGCAGGTCGACGGTGTGCACGCGGATGCCGCTGCAGTCGACGAAATGGAAAATCGGCTGGAAGCGTGTTTCCGTGCGCGGCAGGATCGCCGTGCGGCGCGAGCAGCCGTGGATCGTGATGTCGCGGCGACCCTCCAGGCGCAGGTTGGCGCGGTGCAGGCCGGGCAGCAGGCACAGTTCGCCGCCGGCCGCGGGCAGGTGCATGGCCGCCACCTCCAGCGAATTGAAGTCGCCGAAGGTGCGCACACCGTCGCCGATCAGGAAAGTGCAGCAGGTCTTGCGGGTCAGCGCGCCGAAGCGGTGGCGGCAGTCCTCGATGACGGGCACGAAGTTGTTGCGCGGGCCGGTCCAGTTCAATTCGGCCAGCGGCACGCGGTGGTACACGATGCCGGTGGGCGGGGCGTCGTCGACCAGCACCTGCGGGTTGGCGATTTCGCCGGCGCGCACCGTGAATGTCCAGTAGTCGCCGGGCCGGTAGTTGCCGGCCGCCGGCGCGTCGAAGGCGAGACGGATACCGTCGCGCAGCTCGGCCGGGTTGGCCACGTCGGGGAAATCGGCGATATTGGCGATGCCGTTCCACAGCCGGATGAACACCGGTTCCGTGGTGGCCGGCAGGGTACCGAAGGTGGCTGGCGCGGCCAGCTCCAGGTCGTGGTCCGTGTTCAGCGTGGCCAGCGTGCCATAGACGACCTGCCAGGCGCCGATCAGTTCATCGTATTCGAGCGCTTCCAGGTAGAACTCGGTCAGCCCGGAATGCACGATCGGGGCGCGGCCCGCATCGAGGATGATGCGATCGGGATTGGTGCCCGTCTCGAACCTGCCGCGGCCCACCAGGCCGCCATTCCACTGGCTCCACTTGAAGCGGGGCGGCGTGGCGGGCGGCACGTCGGCCACTTCGATGCGATACAGGTTGTGCTCGAAGCCCGTGTAGCCGCCGCCACCCACCACCGGGCAGTCGCCGGCGATGGCGACCACCGGGGCCAGCGAAGCCGTCAGCCGGCCCTTCGATGCCGGGTCGTCCGCCAGCCGGCCGCGGATCGACAGGCAATCCTCGCCGGGTTCCAGGCGCAGCAGCCGGATGCGGAAATTCACGAACGAGCGTTCCGACGTGTCCGGCCCGCCCAGCGCCGGCTCGATCAGCCGCTGCGGATACTGGAAGCCGTGGATGGATTCTTCCGACACCTCCAGGATCACCGCATCGCGCACGCCGTCCTCGATCGACGCGGGCGTGGGCAGCGGCGTGGTCAGCGGCGGGCCGAAATAGCTGGCCAGGCGCTGCACCGGTGCCGCCGGATCGGCCGCGTCGCCGGCCAGCCGGGTCAGGATGCCGTCGGCCCACGCGTGGCCCGGCAAAAGCGATACCAGCACGTTGCCGCCGCTGACCACGGCCGACACCACGCTGAAGCCTTCCGGCTGCGTGGCCGGCACCGCGCAGATGCCGGCGCCGATGATGTCGCGTCCGGCCTGGCCGTTCCAGCCCAGTTCCAGCAGTTCACCCTCCGTCAGGTCTGCGTCGGACATCACGCGGCCTTGCTGGTGCAGCACGCCGCTGAGATTGCGCAGCACGCCATCGGCCGGTTCGTCCACGCCGCGCTCGTGCTGGTGGGGATCGAAGTTCAATACCGAGAAATCGCCTTGCATAGCATCCCCCTGTTCTGGCGCCGCTGATGTCGCCGCGCATGTGACCGCTCATGTCGTCCGGTCTTGTTACTGCCCATGTCACCGGCAATTCACGTCACCGGCAATTCATGTCACGGGCAATACCAGCGGGCGCACGCCCACCGGCATGAATTCACGCAACCTGATCTGCAGGTTGGCCCATTTGTGCGCCTCCAGCAGGAAGCCGAAGGCCCCCATCGCGTCGTCGCCCGGCCCCAGTTCGCGCACCCGCCGGTCCGTGGCGCGCGCCAGCTGGCCGTAGCCGGGATCGTTGAACCGTTCGGAAGTGAAAACGATGCGCGCGTCCGGCGCATGCACGCAGTAGTGATGCGGCGGCAGGCGGTCGGCATCGCCGGAAAACGCCGTCCACTTGATGCAGCCGTGCTGGTTGTCCAGCACTTCGAAGCGCTGGCTGAAGATGCCGCCAAGCCCGCCCACCGCCGCCACCCGCACGGCACCAAAGCACGTCAGCCCGTCGAAGTCGAGACGCGCTCCCCAGCCTGTAGTCGGGTCGGTCGCCGCGCCGATTGCCAGCACACCCGCCGGCGCATCGCCGAAGCCCAGGCCCGCGTCGACGATGCTGTCGGCAATGGTGAGCCGGTAGCGTTCGTCCACGGCGATGCTGCCGGTGCCCGAGCGCTGGATCACGATGTCGGGCGTCGGCACGAAATCGTCCTCGTCGCCCGGGTCGGTGAACCCGTAGCCATTTTCCAGCCGCAGCGCGGGCTGCATGGCGGCGCGGGTCCCATCGCGCAGTCCATGCCCGCCGGGTGCCAGAGTGCAGCCGAGGATCTCCAGCCGCGCCACGGCGGCGCGGTCGAACAGCGCGGCGCCGGCCGGGAAAGCGGCGCCCGGCGCCAGGTAGAGTCCCTCCAGGCGCACGGCCGGCGTATCGGGCGTGGCGTCGCCTGCCGCTACGGG
Organism: Pseudoduganella albidiflava; assembly: GCF_004322755.1. Classification (NCBI taxonomy): domain Bacteria; kingdom Pseudomonadati; phylum Pseudomonadota; class Betaproteobacteria; order Burkholderiales; family Oxalobacteraceae; genus Pseudoduganella; species Pseudoduganella albidiflava. The sequence goes on along the minus strand of NZ_CP036401.1, from coordinate 3,241,698 downwards.
CCGCAGCGACAGCGGCTGCGCCAGCCTCAGGATGGGGCGCTGCCCGCCAGCGGCGCGGATCGTCAGGTCGTTCGCCAGGCGCAGCGACACGGTGCCGTCGATCGCGGTGCCGGGCACCAGCGCCAAGTCGATGTCGTGCACCAGGCTGTCCGCGATCTCGATGATCACCGGCGCTGTGGCGATGTCGAGATTGTCCAGCGCCGCCTGCAGCGTGATCCCGCCGGGCACGGCGCCGACGGTGCGCAGGTCGGCCAGGACCGGCGAAGGGGCGGCGCGCCGCGGCAGCGGGTGGGCTCCCACCGGCCCCGCCGCGCCATACGTAAAACTGACGAACATGCGCGACACGGCCTGGCCGCCATCCAGCACGATCAGTTCATCGGCCTGCGTGGCGGTGTCCAACCCGACCAGCACGCGGCCGATGCGCGGGTCGACGACGATCTCGCCGCCCCGCAGCGGGCGCCGCAAGCCCGTCTCCCACGCGCACAGGTTGTCGCCCCGCACCAGCCAGCGCCATTCGGTGGCCGGCGGCACGGGCACCAGCAGCGCTTCCAGTGTCTCCGGCATGAACAGGTGCAGGCCCACGTCGGCCAGGTCGAAGCCGTCGGGTGGCGTGCCGGCGGCGTTGAAGAAATCGACGGCAACGTAGGCTTCCGGATGACCGGCCGGGGTGCCGCTGTCGAGCCGCGCCGCCAGGATCGGGCCCGGCACCGCATCGGGCGCGGTCAGCGGTGCCGCTACGCCACCCGACAGCGCCGGCCCCGGACGCGCCGTATTGAACAGCTGCACGGGCATGTCGAGCGGGTGCAGGTCGAAGCGCAGCGCGAAGCTCGCGCCGCCGGGCGGCGCCGGCGTCAGGTCGACGACCGGCTGGGCCAGCGGCCGGACCGGCGCCAGGCGGTAGGCGGCGAGGCGCCACAGGAAAATGGCGAGATTGGGCAGGTTGACGTGGCGGACATCGGCTTGCGCGGCCTTCACGTCCGCGGTGTAGGCAAAGGTGTCGAACGGCGTGCCCAGCAGGGACAGCGCGGCCGGATCGCGCAACGGCGCCGTGCCGCCACGGGGGATGTGGAAGCGGGTCAGGGCCAGGTCGGCATACGGCGGCCGGCCGCCCGCATCGGGACGCTGGTGGTTCAGGTGCTGCGACCAGCCCAGGTTTTCCCGCAACTCCACGCACCGGCAGGCCCAGCCCGTGAGGTTGGCCGCCAGCCGCTCGATGGCGCCCAGCGTGCCCTTGCGCCGGCGCAGCGCGATGGTATCGGCCACGTCCGCGCGCAGCGTGCGCGGGTCGCCCTGCAGGTGGGAAGTGCCCAGCAGGTCGGCCAGGTACGGGATCACCCAGTCGTCGCAGGTATCGATGAACAGGTCTTCGTACAGCTGCGCGATGTCGGCGTGCAGGGCGCCGAACGGGCCTTCGACGGCGGCCAGGTAGGCGCGCAGCTGGTTGGCGGGTTCCTGTTCCGCGTCGCGCGTGCGATAGATTTCCGGCAGGCGCTCATACAGGGGAACGCGCGGGTTCGAGGTGGTGCTCATGCGCATTCTCCCGCCGAAGGTTCGGCCAGCGCCGTCAAGGTCAGGTGCGATGGCGCCAGTTGCAGCAGCTCGCGCGCGCCGCACGGCAGCACCAGCCCGGCCGGGCGCGGTGCGGGCGGCAGCGGCAAGGCTTCCGGCCCGGTCGCATTGGGCGGGAAGCGGCCGAGAGCCGTCACCCTGCACCACAGCACACCTGGCACGTTCTGCAGCCTGCCCTCGATGCGGCTGGCATACTCCCGTTCGCCCAGGCGCCGCGCGCGCAAGCCGAACAGCCCCGTGCGCTCGGCCGCCGGATCGCCCGCCAGGCCCAGCGCCGCGCGCAGGGCCGCTTCGACGTCTTCCTGGCGCCAGGAAGGGTCGCGCGCATAGCCGACGTCGACGAATACGTAGCGCAGCAGCGCCTGCTGCACGACCAGCGGGAAACGGTCCGGGCCGCGGCAGCGCTGGGCGCGGGCCAGCGTCGCCCGCACGGCCGCGAACTCGCCTTCGCGGCCCGCTTCCAGCAGCACGCGCAAGATCAGCGCCGGCACGCCCACGTGCAAGTCCCAGGCCGCCGCCGCGGTGACCACGCCCGGCACGCCCAGCGTCTCCGTCTCGTAGTCGCGGATGCTGACCAGGCGCCCCAGGCTCTGCACCTTGCCCGGCGCCGCCTCGCGGGCCTTGCCGGCATCCTCTGCATCGGCGCCGCCCGAGACGATGCCGGCCAGGGTCACCTTGTCGAAGCCGGGTGGCCGTTCCGCCGTGGTGGGCTTGGTGTCCGGCTTGAGCGGGCCGCGCGCGCCGGCGCCGCTGCGGTAGCGCGCCATCACGTTGCCCAGGCCCGACGGCAGGCGAGCCCCGGCCTGGCCGTCGCCGAACTGCACAAAGCTGCGCCCTTCGGCATCCTCGCGCACGATGTAGGCCTGCTCTTGCGGGCCATGGCCGAAGAAGGCATCCACGCGGCGCCACAGCCGGCCGTCGACGTAGATCTGCAGCGCTGGCGCCCACGGCGGCACGCCGTCGGACGACAGGAAGTAGCTCAGCGGCGCCTTGGGAATCGCGAACGTCTGCCAGCTCTGGCGGCCGTCGCCATTCCCCAGCACCACATCGCCTTCCGCCTTGCCCTGCGAGGCGTCGACGAGGTTGCCGAACACGGTGACGGCGGGCGCCGTTTCGTCGAAATCGGCGTGGCGGAACGGCGCGGGCAGGCGGTCGAAGACCAGCGGCCACATCGCCGGCGGGTCGACAGCCAGCGTCGGGAACTCGCTAGCCGCGCTGGTGCAGGCCAGTTCGACGCTGCGGCCATCGCCGTGCGCCAGGAACAGCCTGCGGCCGGCCAGCAGGCGGGCCTGCGCGGCGGTTCCGTAGAAGTGCAGGGTATCGTGGGTGGGCGTGAAGCCGCCGTTTCGTCCATGCGTTACCGGTTGCAGGCGCAACGCGGGGCTGGTGACTTCATGCAGGCGGAAATCGCGCACGTCGCTGGTATAGGAATACGCGATCGTTTCGTCGACGAGCGGACGGTCCAGCGTCAGCAGCGTGCCAGGGCCGTTGACGTTGCCGAAGCCGATCGTGCGGAATTCCACCGCCGTCACACCGCGCAGCAGGCTCACGGTCACCGGCGTGCCGTCATCCCGGCTGATTCGCGTCTGGATCACCAGGCTGCCGCCGGGATGCAGGTCCGCCACTTCCACGTCGAGGGGGAACAGCTCGGGCGGCAGGTCCAGCGACGCCTCGGTATCCGTGCACTCCCACGTCAGGTGGCGCTGGTACCGGGTGTCGTATTGCGTCGCCCCGGTAATGGTGCCGCTGGCCGGCGTGGTGCCGACCGTTTTCAGCGGTGCGTTGTGGCCCAGGTGGCGGAACGTGCGGTTGATCCGGTAGGCCGCCACCGGTGCGGTCCATTGCCGCAGGATGGGCGTCTCCGCCTCGACCAGCAGGCGGCCCAGCAGCCGCGTGACCGTTTTCACCTTCACGACCTGCGCGCTGGCCTGGTTCACGGGAACGCCGCTGTTCGATGTCCATGGCGGCTCGGGCGGCAGCAACATCAACCGGTCGCCCGGCTTCAATTCGAAGGCCGCCAGGCTGGCGGAATCGGCGGCGCCGGCAACGCTGGACACTTCGAAAGCGAACGTGCCGGCGGCCAGCGTGGCCGCGTAGGCGCGCGGCCGGTACAGGTGGAAGCGGCCCAGGTGCGGCCAGGCCTCCAGCGGCGTATCGGTCTGAAAGTCGGCGGGCAGCGGCAGGTCTTCCAGCTCGACCTTGACGGGAAAGCCCGCGGCGATCGGCACGGGCTTGTCACCGCGCGCCTCGAAGGCCAGCGTGGCACGGCCACGGATGGCGGGCGACAGCCGGTAACCGGTCAGGCGCACCAGTTCGGCCACGCTGTCGCGCCATGCCGCCGTGCGCAGGTAGGCTTCGTTCGCGTAATGCTCCTGGTAGAACGTCAGGATATCGCCCAGGATCGCCGCGCCTTCCAGCAGCGCGATGGCGGGATCGTCCGCTTCGCGATGGGTCCACGCGGCCAGTTCGGGTGCCGCGTCGATGCCCCGGATCATCGCGGCCAGGAAATCGGGATAGCGGCCGATGCGGTAGTCGATGCGCGGCAGGCCGGGCCGGTTGAACGCGCGGCGCGGGAACAGCACGGGATCGAAGATCAGCGGATTGCAGGCCATCATTGCCTCCCGCCCTGGAGCTCGAAGCGGATGCTGCCCCGCTCCAGGTGGGCCGGATCGTTGGCCAGCAGCAGCACTTCGTCGAAGGCCATGTCGAGTACCTCCCGTCCCGGCAGGCCGGGCTGCGGCGCCGAGAAACGCTTCATGGTGATGCGCACGACATGGCGGATGCCGGCGATGCTCCCGATGCGGCCCTCGATGGCGCTGCGGTGCAGGGCCTGGCCGAAGGTCCACTGGTCCGGGTGGAAGAAGCCGCGGCGGCCATCCGGCGTCCAGGTGTCCGAGAATTCCTGCTCCAGCACGTCGCGGATATCCTCGCGCCAGTAGGTATCGGCCACGCACACGACCACCAGGATTTCCAGCGGCACGTAGCGGGGCGGCCGCAGTTCCAGGTCTTCGCCGATCAGCCGCACCGCCTCCAGGTGGCTGGCGATGCGCGGCGAGAGTTCGGCCCACAGCATGTCCGACACGGCGTCGCCTGCCACGGCGAAGCCGGCCGGATCGATCGCGATGCGCACCGTGCGCCAGCTCCCCGTCCACGCATAGCGGGCCACGGCCCGGGCCACGCCCGGCACTTCCTCGGCTCGGCGCACATAGTCCGCCAGGGTCACGGCGCGCAACTGGCGGGCCCGGAACGCTTCCGGCGCGTTGCGGCGAACCTGTTCCGCCGGCTCGGGATCGCTGCCATCCGTGACATCGAATGGATTCGTGACGGCCACCACCGCGCCGGTCAGTGCCCCGGTCAGCGCCCGGCTGTTGAGCAGCTGGTCCGCGCCGATATTGCCGGCATGGCCGCCGCCCACCTGCAATTCGGCGTGGACGATGGCGCCGGACGGCAGGCCACGGCCGTTGGTGCCGTTGCCGAAGCGCAGCACGCTGCGGCGCAGTTCGTCCGTTTCCACCATGTAGTGGTCGCCGTTCTCGGCCGAGTCGTCGCTGTGCACCAGGCTTTCCACTTCATCCCAGCGGTCGCGCACGCCGCCTGGGGGCTCGACTTCCACGTACAGCGTGGAACGGGCCGCCAGCTCGCCAGCCGCGCGGATCCCCGGCGGCGGCGCCAGGTACGCCAGCGGCACGTCGTCCGGCAGGCTGGCGAACGCCCAGTCCGCGCCATTGCCGAAGCGGTCCAGCCGGGAGTAGTGGCGATGCAGCACGGTGGCGCTGCCGGTGGGCAGCGTGCTGCCCGGTTCCTGGAAATGCACCTCCAGCAGGCGTCCTTCATGCGCCATCACGAGGTTGCCGTAGAAGACCGATACGTGTTCGACTGTCGTCGGCGGCGGCCCGGGGCAGAAGGTGGTGAAGCTGAAATCGAAGCGCAGCGCGTCTTCCGGGCGCCAGTGCACGCGCACCAGCCAGGTGCCCGTGACCGGATCGAACACGGATTGCGCGGCGCCGCGCGCGGCATCGGTACCCGGCAGCAGCCGCAGCAACTGGCGCCGGCCGCGCCGGTAGCCGGCCAGGTTGCCGGTCCACGGGTTCAGCACCTCGGCGACCAGCATCTCGCGCCACAGGCCGTCGCGCACCAGGTCGCGCAGCGCATCGGCGTCCGCCTGCGAGCCCAGTCCGCCCTGTGGCACGAGGTCGGCGCTGGTACTGCCGGCCGCCAGCGCCGGCTGCGCGTTGCGCCACGTGTGCAGGTGCAGCCGGTTCAGCAGAGGATCGAAGCGCTGGCGTTGCGCGGGCGGCAGGCGGCGCTGGCGCGTGGCGAAGAACACCGCGTCTTCCCGCGCCGGCTCGCTGCCGGTCCACGCCAGCAATTCCTGGTTGGCCAGCGTGAAGGGCGCCTGGCCGGCCAGGATGTCCAGCGCAAGCCAGGTGCTGGCCTGGTTCCCTTCGTGGAGGTGGTAGTCCATCAGCCGGGCATGGCGCGCCAGCGACACGCGCTTGCGCGTGGTGCCCAGGTATGCTTCGGCCATCACGCGGTCCTGGAAGTCGCTCAGTTCGTCGGCCGCCGCGGCGAACAGGCCGATCAGCACCTGGTCGTGGTCCGCCTCGCTCGTGCTGGCCCAGCCGGGTACTCGTTCCGCCATCGCCACCATCAGCGCGTGGCGGAACGAGTCGTAGTCCTTGGCCAGGTAGTCGATCGCGGGACTGGCCGCCGCCGGCCGGCCCCCCGGCAGGGGAGCGCAGTCGTTCGTAAAACAGCCGGGCCGGAACTTGAAGCCGATCGCGCTGAAGAATGAGTCGATCGCGCTGGCGTCCCACACCAGTTCCAGCGTGTAGGTGGAATAGTCGCCGACGGGCGCTACCCGTATCGCCAGCCGGGCGGCATCGATGGCGGAGGCGGCGATGACCTGTACCTGCCCGGTCGCGCTGCCGGCCACGATGCGCGTGCCGCCGCGAATCCGGAAGATTTGCCGGGCCGCCACGGGGTCGCCGCCGATGTCGGCCAGGATCGCCGCCAGGTGCAGGTCGTTGAAGAAATGCAGTTCCAGGTCCGCATGGGGCGGATCGGCGCCGGGCGGCAGCGCCACCAGGACCAGCTTCAGCCCGTTCAAGCCGCGGCTTTCCAGCACGTCGGCACGGTCGTCGACGTAATCGGGATAGAGGATGGCGGCCATGGCGCTTACCTCGAATTGCGCTGGAAGCGCACGATGCGCGCGTCGGCGCTGCCGGCCGGCAGGTAGCTCACCGTGACTTCCAGCGTGGCGCCCGCGTCGTCCCACGTGACGTCGACCAGTTGCACGGTAAGGCGGTGGCCCAGCCAGCGCGTGAGCGCGTTCGTGATGCGCGCCTTGACGACGCCGCGCAGCGTTTCGGAAGCCGGCTCGAACACCAGCCGGCGCACGCCGCCGCCGAACTCGGGCAGGAACAGCCGTTCGGCGGGACTGGTCAGCAGCAGCTGCAGCACTTCGTCGCGCACGTGGGTATCGTCGCTGGCCGGCGCCACCGTGCGCCCGTCGGTGCCGATCCGGAAAGGGAATGCCAGGTGGCGGCCATTCGACAGGGTGTGCTGTGCCATCGTCATATCCCTTTCGCCTGTTGCTGCACCTGGACCACGACGGCCGTGCCTTGCGGCGCCTGCGCGGCGTTCAGGCACAGTCCCACGCTGTTCTGCAACAGCATCGGCACGCCGCGCACGCTGGTCTGCGTGGCGCCCGTGACCCACTGGATCGTCAGGCATGGCGAATATGCCACCGGCGTGAACGGGCAGCCGACGATCGGGTGCACGTCGGTCTGCAGCAGGGCCGGCGCACCGGCGATCACCGCATCCGTGTTGCTGGTGATGAGCTGAGCCTGGCCGCCGTGCGGGCACATCACGGTGCTGGCCGTGGTGAGAATGGGGATCACGGCGGCACCCCGAACGCCATCGCGCCGTTGACCAGGCTCACGCCGGCCAGCCCCACCTTGATCAGGCCGTTGTTCAGCGAGATCTCCTTGTTCGTGATCTTCACTTCGCAGGCGCCACAGGTGATGGTCACTTCCGTGCCCGTCATCTTGATCTCGGGGCCGGAGCCGTGCGTCAGCAACAGCTCGTCGCTCTCGTCGTCCATCACCAGTTTGTGCCCGTTCTTCGACACGAAGACCCGCTTGCCGGGGCCCTGCGGGTTCGGCCGCTGGCCTTCCGCCCACCACGCGCCCGACCACAGCGGCCGGTCCAGCTGGCCCGCCTCGAACTCGATCCACACGCCGGCGCCCACTTCCGGCAGCAGCACCACGCCGTGTCCGTCGCCGGCGAAGGCGGCCACCGGCAAGGCCCAGCCGCACGGCTGGTCGCCCAGCACGGCCGGCACCGTGGCGCGGATGCAGCACTGGTTGGCGGGATCGTCGACGTCCGTGACGATGCCCCGGTATTTGCCGAAGTAGCTGCCGCCGACCCGGTCGACCAGCCGCTCGACCAGTGTTTCGGTTGGATTGCCCATCAGAAGATCCCTCCGCTCAAGGACACCGACAATTTCAGCCCTCCGCCCAGCGCCTCGGCCACCGCGGCGCCGGAAATCTCGGTCACGGAGTCCGTCTTCGCTTCCAGCTCCTGCACATACAGCGAGGGCGTGATGCGGTGGACCACCTGGGTGATCAGGTAGTCGCCGCTGTACGCCGTGGCGCCGGCATCCACGCGCACCTTGTTGTAAGGGGCCAGCACCGCCCCGTAGCAGCCGGGCACCACGTGGCTGCTCAGGCGGTACACGTAGCCGCTGCGGCGTGCCTGGGCGGTGGCGGCCGCCGCGGGATCCTCGCGCGTGTTGTCCGCCGGGTGCAGCAGGCGGCGCGGCGTGAGGTCGGCGGGCCGGGCCGGCAAGGCGCGCATCAGCCCCAGGTCGGCCGCGCTGGTCTCCAGCGTCGTGACGCCCTGGTCGCTCACCCGCAGTACCTGCGCCTGCGTGCGCTCGCCCCCCAGCGGGTCCTGCGTGATCTCCGCGTTCGACAGGTTGCGCCCCGCGCCGATCAGCACCAGCGGCGGCAGGCCGGCCGGACCGTCCGGATCGGCGCGGAAGCAGCCGATGCTGGCGCCCGGCAGCTCGCCCGGCAACACGTAGGCATGGCGGTCGTTGACCCGGCCCAGCTCCCTCAGGAACTGCAGGGCGGTGCCGCGCCGCGTGGTGGTCTGCGGCTTGCCCGTGGTGGCCTCGATGTCGACGGAACGGATGACATCGGTGAACTGGTCGAAGATGGCGGCGGCAATCTCGCTGGCGCCCTGGTTCTCGTAAGTGGGGTCGATCTTTTCATCGCGGTCGAGAAAGGCGCTGTCGTCGCGCACCACCATGGTGGCCGTGCTGCGGCCCGGCTGCGAATCGAGGTCGGCGTCCACGCTGACGAGGGGACCGTCGATCAGCGGGGCGAAACGGCCATCGCCAATGTCGATTTCCACCCGCACCCGCGAGAACGGCGTCGCGGTATCGCCCGGCCAGTGCTGCCACGTGCCTTGCGCATCGAGGCACAGGATCATGCGCAGCCGCGCTTCCCAGAAGGCGTCCATTTCCTGCGTCACCTCGATTTCCTCGATGCGCCGCAGCTGTTCCGCCGTGGCCGGCTCCTTGCCGAACCAAACCTGGAAGCGTTGCCCTGGCACGTCAGGTCTCCGGCAGGGTGATGGTGGCGCCGGGCCGCTCGACGAGCGTGCGGCTGTCGAGGGCCGTGTTGGCATCGGCCATGTGCCAGAACTGCGTGGCGTCGCCGCTGCGGGCCTGCGCGTACAGGTCCAGCCGGTCGCCGGCGTGCACCGTGTGCGGCTGGCCGCCGGCAGGCGTGAGGTGGCGCAGCTTCAGGGCCACCACCGTGGTGCCGGTCGATGTCGTCGTAGTGACCGTGCCGACCTTGGCGTAGCGTGAGTTGGGCAGGAACATGGGCTCTCCGGGCAGCGTGTGAAAGGGCGGGGTCAAAGGGGAATCAGGTCCACGGCCTGTTCCGCCGTGTTGGCCAGGTTGGCGATCGCCTGGGCTTCCTTGGCGATCGTCGAATAGGTGAGCGCGCCCTTGGCCAGGATGTCGTCGGAGCAGTCGTCCACGTCGATCACGCTGAGGGCGATGTCGACCTCGGCGCGCAACGGGTTCAGGATCGCGTCGTAGTCCAGTTCCGTGATGCTCATCGAGTCGATCGTGACGGGCAGCACGCGCGTGGGGCCCCAGATGAACAGGATGCGCGGATAGGTCTCGCGCGGGATCGGCTGGGCCGGCTCCGGCGTGTCGCCGCCGCCCAGCGCGCTGCCGATGGCGTCGATCGCGGCGCCGATCAGCCCCGCCAGCTTCGCGCTGGGCAGCACCATCTTCTCCAGCGCCGCCAGCTGCGGGCCGATGCCGAACAGGTCGGCCAGCACCTTGCCTTCGTCGAGCATGTTGGCCGCGCTGAAGTGCGCCTTGAAGGCGATGCGCTCGAAGGTCTTCTCGCCGGCCTGCGTGGTTTCGCGGCGCGTGCTGCCGGTCGGGCGCGCCGGGATCTGCAGCGTGCGGGCCAGGGATTCCGGGTTGTACTGGAAGATCACCACGTTCGGGATCGGCCCGATCAGCGATGTCCCGTACTCGATCAGGGCGCCGCGCAGCAAGGTCATGACGACTCTCCCCGCACGGTGGTGGCGATGCGCGTGGCGATCCGCCCCGCCAGCCCGCCGGCATCGGTCGACGCGGGCGCCGTGATGCGGCCGGCGTCGAGTTGCCCGGCCGGCGCGGGCGGCACCGCGCCCGCCTTCGTGGCCAGGGCCTGGGCCAGGGCCGGACCCAATGCGTGGGCCATGGCGCTGGCCGTGGCGGGTGCGATGCCCCGCAGGTCCAGTTCCAGGCGGTCGATGCGCAGGCGTGTGCGGGTGGGTGTCATCGTACGATCCTTTGCTCCGCCACCAGGGCGGCATAGGGCCCGAACTGGTCCAGGCTGTTGGCGCGGTCGAGCTTTTCATATTCCCGTTGCACGGCCAGCACCACGGCTTCCATCGTGAGGCGGCGCGGCGCGCCCTCGGCGGCGCTTTGCAGGCATGCCTGGAACACGATGGCGCGGATATGGCCGCCGGCCAGCGCGAAGCGCTTCGCCAGGAACTCGATATCGAGCGCGCTGGCGTCGACGCCGGGCGGAATGACGCTGCGCCAGATGTGCGCGCGCACCGGCGCTTCCGGCAGCGGAAACTCGACGACGAAGCGCAGCCGGCGCAGGAAGGCCTCGTCGACATCCTTCTTGCGGTTGGTGGCCAGCAGGGCCAGGCCCTTGAAGCGCTCCATCCGTTCCAGCAGGTAGCTGATCTCCAGGTTGGCGTAGCGGTCGTGCGCATCCTTCACTTCCGTGCGCCGGCCGAACAGCGCGTCGGCCTCGTCGAAGAACAGGATCACGTCGGCCGAATCGGCCGCGTCGAACAGGCGGCGCAGGTTCTTTTCCGTCTCGCCGATGTACTTGTCGACCACCTGGGACAGGTCGATCCGGTACAGGGGCAGGTCCAGCGCGGCGGCGATGGCTTCGGCCGCCATGGTCTTGCCGGTGCCGGGTGGCCCGGCGAACAGCGCCGTGAGACCGCCTTCGTTCCACGCCCGCGCCGTGCCCCATTCGTAATGCACGCGCGTCAGCGCGGCCATGGCGGCGACGATCTCGTCGATCTGCCGGGCCTGCGGCGGGGCCAGCATCAGTTCATCCCGGCTGAAGCGCGGCGTCACGGGCTGCGCTAGCGTGCCCAGGTCGAGGTCGGCGCGCGCGGCGGCCAGCATCTCGGCCTCGCCGGGTGGCGTTTCCAGCGCGGCCAGCTCGGCGCCAACCCGCGCGATGGCCGTGCGCTCGTAGCGGAAGCGGCGCGCCAGTTCCGGGAGCAGAGGGCCGGCCTGCGGCAGCGCGCGCTGCCACGCCGCCAGCCGTTCCCGATAGCCCAGCGCTGGCACCACGAGCGCCGGCATCACCTCTGCCGGACCATTGGCGCCCAGGCCACGCAGCGCGGCGCGTTCGTGGCCGCCGACGAACACCGCCAGCGGCAGGCCAGGCAACGGCAGCGGCCGGAGCGCGCCGTCGTGTCCCCCGGGGTCGGCCAGCAAGCCGGCGGGCAGGTAGACGGCATGGCCGCGCAGCCACGCCGCACTCAGGGCCTGCGCCAGCTGCTCGGGTGGCAGCGCGGGGCTCGGCTGCACCGTGCGCACGCCGGCGAGCGCCGTGCAGGCCGCCGCGACTTCCGCCAGCGGCGCACCGCGCACGCCGATGACGGGCACGATGCGCATGCCGCGGCGCGGTGCCTGCGCGCCAATGTTCGTGACCAGGGCCGCGGCGCGCGCCATCGCGGCCGCAGCCGGCGACTCGGGAAGTTCCTCCGCAGCGATGGCCTCCAGCGCCGCCGGCAACGGCGCGCCGGCAAACAGCAGTTCGCGCGCCACCAGCGGCGGCACGGACAGCGGCGCCTGCCAGTCGATCGGGCCGCCACCGGCCAGCAAGCCGTGGCGCAACAGGCTGTGGGCCGGGTCGAAGCAGCGCACCAGGGCTCCGGGATCGTCCCAGAGGCGTTGCGCAAGCGCGAAAGAGGGTGCGGTGCGCGACGGCTCGTTGAGGCAGCACGCGATCACGTGGCCTGCCGCGCTGTCCAGCACCGGCAGCAGGGCCACCGCCAGCACGAAGCATTCGACCGGTTCCAGGTCCAGTTCGCGCGCGACCCAGCCGAACGAGCCGCGCCGCGCGTGCCCGTCCAGCTGCGGTGGCGCGGCCGTGCCGATCCGGTCGCTGAGGTGCCGCGCCGTCACGTCGCCGGCGAAGAAGGCCTGCTTGTCGTGCTCGTAGCGAAGCTGGTCGAGCGCGGCGAGCGCCCGGTCGACCGGTGGCGGCAACGCGGATGCCGGAAGATCGGTGGCGGCCTGCCAATCCCGTTCGCGCCACAGCCAGCAGATTTCCCGGCGCAGCCGCAGCGTGACCTGGCCGAGCCAGTACGCGGCGAACGGCTCCTGCGCGGACAGCCCGCGCGTGAAGGTGGCTGGTTCGGCGGCAGGTTCGGGGCCGGGGCCGACCGCAACAGCGCTGGCTGGTGCGGCAGATGGCTTGGCTGCCGCCACCACTTCTGGTGCGCCAGCCGGATCGGCGGGCGGCGCGGCGTGCCGGGCGGCGGCGGGCGGTGGCAGCGTCATGGCACCACCACCAGGGGAGCGGCCTTGGCCTGCTGGTTGTTCACCCGCAGGATCACGCGATACGTGCCGGCCGGCAGCGCCGCCTGGGCGCCGGCCACGGTAAGCGTCTGCTGGTCGGCGCTGACGGTGACGGTATCGAACAGGTGGATCGACATGCCGTCGGTTTCGCGCACGATGAGCACCATCACGTCGTCCGTGGCGGTGCCCAGCAGCAGGCCCTGCAGGCGCAGGTCGCCCGCCACCAGCGCCGCGCCGGCGACCTGGGGCAGCAACCGGGCGGCCAGCAGGTTGCTGCCACGGGTGTGCGTGGCGGACAGGCGGCGGCGCACGACCAGTGGCACCTCGCCGGCCGACAGCGTGGTGCCGGACGCGATCGGCGTGCCGGGACTGCCTTCGGCCGTGACGACCAGGTGATCGCTGCGCCGCTCCACCAGTATCAGCATCACGTCGCCCAGCATGACCTCGATGTCGCCGCCCAGGTCGGTGCCGAAAACGCGGATGGTGGTCCCCGGCTCGAAGCGCGCCGGCTCGATGCGGTCGAGCCGCGCGCCCAGCGACGGCAGCACGTCGATCTGCACGCCGTCCTGGCCGATGATGGTTTCCGGCACCGTGCTGTAGTCGACGCCGACGAGCAGCGCGTTCCGCGGCAGGCTGCCCGGCACGATCATCACGGGGCGCACCTGGAACGCGACAGACAGGCGGAAGCGTTCTTCATTGCCCTGCATGAGCTTGGTCAGCAGGTCGGGACTGGATTCGTCGAAGCTCAGTTTCAGCGGCTCGGGGTTGTAGTGCAGTGCGGGATCGACGGCCGGCGGGACGGTCAGGAAACTCATCTGGTGCAGGGTCGCCATGCCGCTGCCCAGCAGTTCGTGCGCCGCGGCCGTGTCGCTGCGGCCATCGGCATCGAAGGCGGTCAGCAGGTACCTGAGCACCAGCCACAGGGGCGGCGGTTCGCCTTCGTGGAGCGGCACGTTGCGCAGGTAGGGATCGAAGACCGTCTCGAACAGGAACAGGTTGACCTTGGCGTTGGCGTCGTTCGACGCGGCGTCTTCCGGCTTGCCGACCGTGACGCCGAAGCCGGCCGCCGCCAGCCGCTCGCGCAGCAGGCGTGTCACGGCGCCGATCGCCCTGAGGGAGTCGCCGAGCGACATGTCAGATCCTGCGCAGCGAACGCCGCGCGAGCGCACTGCGCGGTGGCGTAGCGGCTGGTACCGCCGGCGGCTGCGGCAGCGCCACGGTCTGGGCGGGCGGCGCGTCGACCCTCACCTGGATCGTGCCGATCGAGATGTCCACGATATCGTCGCGGCGCGCCGGCGGCACGGCGAAGGGCTCCGCGGCGGCAGGGTGAACGGCATGGGTCATCGCCGGGCGGGCCGGTTCCGGCGCGACCGGCGCCGGGCTGGCGATGCGCTCCATCAGGGGTTCGGTGTGATGCGGCGATGCGACCGCTGCCTTGCCGCGCGCCGCGGACGCCGGCGCCACCGGAACGGCCGCGGCTGCGGGGTCGGCGGCCACCCATTGCAGGACCGCCTGCAGCGGCGTGGGCGGCGCCTTTTCGTGCGCGATGGATTCGGTAGCAGCTTCACCAGGTGCTTCAACAGGAGCTTCAACACGGGGCGCGGTACTGACCTCGGTAGCTGTCGCGGGAAGGAAGGCCTGGGGCACGGGATTGATCGCGGCAGGGCCGGCCAGCGCCGCCTGGTGCGCAGGCGCCTCTGACGGCGCGACTGGCGGCCCGTACGTCCCGGCTTGGCCAGCTTGCATGGCGGGCGCCCTGGCAAGGTCGACGATTGTGACGTTGCCTGGCTGCGCTGGCGCCGCGCCGGCGTGCGCCAGCGGCACCCGCACGCCGGTTTGCGACGGGGCTTCCTCGTCAGCCGGCGCTTCCATTTCCAGGCCGGATGGGGCCAGCGCCGCTTGCGCCGCCGGTCGCCCCGGCGCCAGGGATGCGCCGGCATCCAGGCCACTGGCCCGCAGCAACGCGCCAAAGTATCCGCTCATCGTTCTTCCTCGATCAATGCCAGGTAGTGGGCCCGGCGTGCCGGCGGGATGGCCAGCACCTCGGCTTCGGTCCAGCCATAGTGCGCGGCGCAGCGGTGCACTTCCATCAGCAGCGCCCGTTGGCGCGCCGCCAGCCGGGCCAGCGCCAGTGTTTCCAGGTCGAGCGCCACCTGGTTCGCCGCGCCGCACGCCGGACACGCGCAGGCCACGGCGAAATCGACCATCGGATCCAGCTCGGCCAGCGCGGCCGACAGCCCGGCTTCGTCTTCCGGGCCCGCCGCGCCGTCGAGCAGCAGCGTATCGAGCATGGTCCGCAGCGCCTCCGTCCGCGTTGCCGGGCGTGCCGCGCGCCAGCGGCGCAGGTCGTCCCCGGTTGGCCGCCGCAACGTGACGGTACGCCCGTCGGAGAACGCCACGCGCAGCGGCCCCGCATCCTGCGCGTCGCCCGGCAGCGAGCGCAGTGGCAGGTCGAATGCAAAGACCTCGCCGCAGCCGGAGGCCGTGCACGTCGAGTGCATCGGCATCTCGTCGCGCGCATCGGTCAGCGCCACCAGGTGCAGCAGCGCCGTGGTGCGCAGGCCGACCGGCTGGTGCCACCAGAAAGCCGGGTCGGGCCGGGCGCAGCATTGCGCCAGCACGCCGGTGACCAGGGCAGGGCGGTCCGCCTGGCTGAAATCCACGTCCAGGTCGGGCGCCATGCCGAATGGGCGCATCGGCGCAGGTGGCGATGCGGGTCCCATGGCAAGCGGCGTCAAGCCGTCAGCACCGGTTCGGTCGGTTCGCTGACATCCCGGTCGCGCTCCCATCCCTCGTTTTCGAGTTTCAATGTCTGGATGGCGATCGCGTTGGCATTCGCGTCCAGGTCCGGCATGGCCTGGAACTCGGAGACCCAGCAGCGCAGGATCTTGTAGGCCAGCACCACCTGGCCGGCCTCGTTGTACACCTCGAGGATCAGGTCCTTGCGGAAGTCCTTCAGGCTGACTTCGGCCCCGAGTCCGGCACCGCCGAGCCAGATCTTGTTGGCCCAGTTCTCGAATTCGAGGTCGTGCGTGACACCCCGCTCCAGCGTGATGGCCTCGTACTTGGACCGGCCCGGCGACTTGCGCGAGGTGGACGGGTCGCCGCCTTCGCGGTGTTCGACGACCTCGGTGGTGCGCTTGAGTGCGCCGACCTTGCTGATGCCGGCCACATACCGGCCATCCCACTTGATGCGGAACTTGAAGTTCTTGTACGGGTCGAAGCGATGCGTGTTGACGGCGAACTGGGCCATAGTCTTCTCCTTATTGCAGGTCGCCGGCGATCTGCTGGATGGTGAGCACCACGAACTCCGCCGGTTTCAGCGGCGCGAATCCGACCAGGATATTGACGATGCCGAGGTTGCGGTCCGCCTGGGTCGTGGTCTCCTTGTCGCACTTGACGAAGTAGGCTTCCTGCGGCGTCTTGCCCTGGAACGCGCCCTGGCGGAACAGGCCGTTCATGAACACGCCCACATTGAGGCGGATCTGCGCCCACAGCGGCTCGTCGTTGGGCTCGAACACCACCCACTTGGTGCCGCGGAACAGGCTTTCTTCGATATACAGGGCGAGGCGCCGGATCGGGATGTATTTCCACTCGCTGGCCAGCGTGTCGGCCCCTTCGAGCGTGCGGGCGCCCCAGGAAATGTGGCTGTAGCCGGGGAAGGTGCGCAGGCAGTTCACGCCCAGCGGATTGAGTGCGCCGTTTTGCAGGTCGGTCAGCGCATACGCCAGCGCCTGCACGTTCTCAAGCTTGGCGTCCGTACCGGCCGGGGCCTTCCATACGCCCCGTGTCGCATCCGTGCGCGCATACAGCCCGGCGATCGTGCCGCTGGCGCCGATGCTGCGCAGCCGGTTGCCGTTCGCCGGGTCGGGCACGAAGGTGCGCGGGAAGTACACGGCCGCGTCGCGGCTGCGCAGGGAGTCGTTCTCCGTCATCCAGGTCTGCATCGCGTCGAGCGTGGCGGTGGCCGGCGGTATGTCGATGAGCAGGAAGCCGCGCCGCGACGCCATGTACACGGCCGCCTGGTCATAGACGGCGCGCATGTTGGTGCCGTCCAGGTCGGCCGCATGGGGAATGCACAGGATGTTGACGAGGTCGACGTCTTCCAGCGCGTAGATGCCGGTCTTCGGCGCTTCGCTGCCGATCAGCGCCGCGTCGTCGACGGGCAAAAGTCCGTCGAGGCCATCGGCCAGCTGGTATTGCTGCACGTTGGCGATCGAGCCGATAGGGAAGCCCATGTCCTGTGCAATCGCCATTTCGATGGTGAGGGTGGAACCGGCAAGATAGTCCGGGCTGCCGCGCCCTCCCTGTACCACGAACCGGTAGGGGCTGGCGGCCGTGCCCTTGCCCAGCAGGCGCACCGTGGCGCCGGCCAGCAGCGAGCGTTCCGTCTCGGCCAGCGCCGGCAGGGCCAGGGCCCGGATCGCCGATTCGATGTAGGGCCGCAGCGCCTGGTACGTGAGGGGCGCGGCGCCCGGGTAGCTCAGCGTGGCGACCTGCGTGGCACGGGGCACGGCCGGGTCGGTGTCGTTGGCTACCGTGACCTCGAAGGTCGACGTGTTGGGCGGTATCGCGGGCGGCATCGGCAGGTCCGCGCCTTCGCTGCCGGAGACGGCCGGCCGCGGGAACGGCGCCGTGGTCGGCAGGGCGGCCAGGGCGGTGCCCGTGAGATCGAAGCGGTCGAGCTGGACGATGCGCGAGGTCTCGTTGACGGTGTCCACCGCATAGTTCGGCGCGGCCAGTTCCATCGTCAGGTTGCGGAACACTTCGTTGCGCAGCACCCGCCGCCGGCCGTTCTCGATGACCTGCTCGGTGATCGACAGGTTGAAGGTCTCGGTCGGCGCGCTGGTGTCGTAGTCGACTTCGAGGAACACGTGATTGCCCCATTCGCCGGGGGCGGTGGCGATGGCGCCGCGCAGGCGCCGGCCGGCCAGCACGCGGAACATCGCGGTGCCGAGGCTGTCCTCGACCATGGCGCGCGCTTCGATGGCGTTCTCGGCAACCGTGGTCGAGTCCAGCGTGGCCACGCGCACGACCCAGCACTCGGCGCCGCCGTTCTGGAAGAACTGCTTGATGCCGTAACTGGCTTCACTGGTGGTATGGATGCCGCCGAACTCGCGCTCGAAGTCGGCATAGCCCAGGCATTGCACCGCTTCGTTCAGCGGGCCGCGCGGGAAGCTGTCCACGAACGCGGCGATCGACGTGGCCACGCCGGTGATGGTGCGAACCCCGCTGGCCCGCTCCTCGATATAGACGCCTGGGTAAGTCAGGGCACTTGGCATGGTTGGTCCTTTCAGGGCATGCGGGAAGTAGGCGTACGGACAACGCGGGTGCACGGACAAGGTGGGCGTCCTGCTCACGCCGTGTATTGCGACACCGGCTGCAAGACCCATGCCACGGGCACCCGCCATGAGCGTTGTGCACGCGCGTGTCGCGCCCGGCACAACGGCACGCGGCGGGACTGTATCAATCCCCCTGCGGGCCGTGTCGGCGCCGCCACGGGTGTGCGTGGAACGCACACGGCTTGATCTGCCGGGCGTCCCTCCCTATACTGAATCGCACGCTGCGCACGAAGCTGGATGACTGGCTGGTTCCCCCCGAATGTGACTCCGAATGTGACTCCGAATGTGACTCCGAGTGTGACTCCGAATGTGACCTGCAAGGAGGCCGAACGATGCCCATGACCGATTCCGTCCATGGTGCCGCGCTGCTGAGCAACTTCGTCGGCGCATCGCCCGCGTTCCTGGAAGCGATCGCGCTGATCCGGCGCTTTGCCCGGTCCAGGGCCCCCATCCTGATCACCGGCGAAAGCGGCACCGGCAAGGAGCTGGCCGCGCATGCGGCGCATGCGCTGAGCGAGCGCCGCGATGGCCCCTTCATTCCCGTCAATTGCGGCGCGCTGCCCGACGCGCTGATCGAAAGCGAATTGTTCGGCCACGCCAAGGGCGCGTTCACGGATGCCAGCCGCGCGCGGCACGGGCTGGTGCGCGATTCGGAAGGTGGCACGCTGTTCCTGGACGAGATCGAGGCATTGTCGGCGCGCGGCCAGGTAATCCTGCTGCGCTTCCTGCAGGATGCTTCCTTCCGCTCGGTGGGGGAAGAACAGCGTCGCCATGGCAACGTGCGCGTGGTGGCGGCATCGAACGTGGACCTGCGCCGGCTGGTGGAACGCGGCGGCTTCCGGCCCGACCTGCTGTTCCGGCTGGACGTGCTGTCGGTGCGCATGCCGCCGCTGCGCGAACGCGTGGAAGACCTGGGCATCCTCGTCCCGCACCTGCTGGCCAAGGCGGCGCGCGGGGAGGGTGGCAAGCCGAAGGGGCTGTCCTCCGCGGCACTCGACCTGCTGTGCACGCACCCGTGGCCCGGCAACGTGCGCGAGCTGGAGCACGTGCTGCTGCGCGCCCACCTGCTCAGCAGCGGTGCCTGCATCGATGCGGACGACCTGCGCCGCTGCTGCTCGGCGTTACGCAGCGTGCCCGTGCAGGGCCTGAAAATCGACAGCAACCTGCTGCGCAACGAGAAGCTGCGCGCGGTGCGCGAAGTGGAGCGGCGCTTCGTGGAAAGCGCGCTGGCGCAAACCAACGGCAATATCAGCGAGGCGGCGCGGCTGTGCAATATGGAGCGCGCCACGCTGAGCCGGATGGCCAAGAAATACCGGAGCGGGGAGTTCTCCGCCCTCGGCGCCATCCAGGGCGCCATGGGCAGTATCCACTGAGGTGCCTGCTGAGCCACCTGTATCAGCCTCCTGTATCAGCCCCCTGTATCAGCCTCCTGTATCAGCCCCCTGTATGGGCCGTGCAATTCTCCGCCGCAACCTGGCCGGACGCGCGCAGCGCGAACGATTCGTAGCACAGCGCGTCGGCACGGCGCAGGGCAGTCGGCGCATGCTGCGCCATATCGAACCAGATGTGGAAAGGTTCGTGCAGCAGCGTGAGCCCACGCAGGCCCGGCTCATCCCAGAAGGCCTGGCAAAGCACCATCAGCCGATTGCCCGGGCACGTGAACGCCACGGTGTCCACGCAATCGCCCGCCGTGCAACCCACCAGTTTCGTCGTGGGGCCACTCCGGCACATATAGCGCAGGTAGCCGCTTTCCAGCGTTTCGCGGACGCGGCGATAGCGGCCGGCCACCTGTCGCACGAGCGGGAAATGGGCGGGGTTCGCTAGCGTCAGCCCGAGTTCTTCCTGCAGGATGGTGTCGAAAGCCGCATCCGGCGCCGCGCCACCACGGACACTGGCCAGATTTGTCGTCAGCGCGTCTTCGGCGACCTGCGCCAGCCCGATGGCTTCCGTGTCGGCCGCCTCGAGCGCCGCGACCACTTCGTCGCCGGTCAGGTCGGGATTCGTGAGCCCGGTGGCCTGGCAGGTCACGTTCTCGCGCCGCACGCGCCGCTGCACGCGCGCGACGGCCGGACCCGCGGCGGATTGCTGCACCACGTGCGCCAGTTCATGGGCCAGCAGGTGCCGGCCCTCGGGCGTGTGCGGCGCCAGCTGGCCGCTGTCGAAGACGATGTCGCGGCCGACCGTGTAGGCCAATGCATCCATCTGCCGGGCCGATTGCGCCGCCGCGCTGTCCGCATGCACGCGGACGCCTGAAAAATCATGGCCATAGCCCGATTCGAAGAAGTCGCGGGTGGGACCATCCAGTGCCTGGCCGGGCGAGCGCAACACGGCATCGACGCTGGCCGGCGTCGCGGGTTCGCCGCCGGTGACGGACCCGCCCGGAGCCGCGGCCAGCGCCGGCACGTGACCCCGGCCCGGCTTGCGCATGACTTGCTCCGCCGCCGCGTCGGCCTGCCGTTCGCCGGCATCGCCGCTGGCGCCAATGGTGAGCGCCGACCTGGCCTGGCAGCGCGGGCACGATCCGCCACAGGCGCAGGCTCCCGCGCGTTCCGGCGCCGGATCGGCGTGCTGGCCGTGATCGGGTGTTCGCCGCTGTACGCGTTCGTTCGCAGAACGGCCAGGCCGCGCGGTCGTCTTCTGTTGCAGTGCCAGCATGGCGGTCTCCTCTCAGGTCACCCACTTTGTGAAGCAAGAAGCGTGACAGTATCGTCCGGGAATGCCCTGCTCAAGCTTCCCGCGCTTTGATTACCTCGCATGCGTCCTTCGGGAAGTCGCGTGCGTTGCGCAACAGGCCATGCACGCGTTCGGCCAGCGTCCCTTGCAGGATGGCGTGCCTGGCTGCCGCCGGATCGGGGAATACGGGGTCGAAGGCCGTCAGCAACAGGTGGACTTCGCCGTGGTAAGCCGGCGTCACGGAATCGAGCAGGATACTCTCGGGAACCAGGCTGACCGGCGCGGTGGCGCAGGCCAGCAGGCGCTGCATCGCGACGATGTCGTCTACCCGGTAGACGTGCCACTGCATGCCGGCCTGTTCATGGACGATGAAATCGCCTTCCGCGCATTCGACGGCACCGGCCGGGAAGGCCATGGGCATCACAGACACTCCGCGCAGCTGACCTGCTCGATCATGTCGCTGCGCACCTTGAAGAAGGGCCGGCCGCCAGGCAGCTCGGCGGGCTGGTCGTCGTCGTCGAGCGCCCGTTCGCGGGTGGCAGGCCTGAAACTGGGCCCGGGTGCGGGGCCGTGGATGGGCCGGCGGCCGTTCTTGCTGTAGACGGCGGGCTCGCCGCCGGCGGCGTCCATGCGCCCGGCGACGATATGGAAGTCGGGCCGGGCAGCGCGCAAGACATTCCCCTGGGCGTCCTCGGGGTGCATATTGTATTCCCACAACCAGAACTTCACCTCTCCCGGCAAGCAGGTGTCTGCCGGGCTGTAAGGGGGAGTGAACCGCGCCTCCATGTCGGTGTACACAGCGGACGGCGGGGACGTGTCTTCGTAGCTGCGCAACGCCAGCCCGGCGCAGTTGTAGGTGAGCCGGTTCTTCGCGGGGTCGTAGCTGGGATACGCGCTGCACGGCGTGCGGGGCACGCGCCGGATCTGGCGCGACAGCTTGCCGCTGGCCTGCTGCACGACGTGGGTGAGTTCGTGCGCCAGCAGGCGCTGGCCCGCGCCCGACGCTGGCGCGTATTCCGACCGCCCGAAGAAGATGTCCTGGCCCAGGGTGAAGGCGCGCGCGTCGATCTGCCGGGACAGGGCGTCGGCCTGTGCGTCATGGTGCACACGCACGCCGGAGAAATCATGCCCGAAGCGGCTTTCCATGAAGCCGCGTGTCGCCGGCGGCAGGGCGCTGCCGCCCCCTTGCACGGCACGCTGCAGCGACCGTTCGTAGCCGGCCGGGACAGCCAGTGCGCCATCGGCGGCACCGACCGTCTCCTTGCGCTGCAGGCTTGCTGGACCGGCATCATCATCGCGCAGGATTTCTCTCTCCGCCGTGCCCGGAGCGGCATGGGCGCTGTCGTAGACCTCGTCGGGATCGAGCACCTTGCGGTACAGCCTGGTCTGCAGGGCAGGAGAGCCTTGCCGGATGGACGCGCCATGCTCGCCGCGCATCACGGCATCGGCCACCCGATCGGCTTCCTGCTCATGCGCATCGTTGGCGGCGCCGATCGTCAGGCTGGACTTGGCCTGGCAGCGCGGGCAGGTGCCGCCACAGGCGCAGGAAGAGGCCGAGCGCTGGCGCTGGATCGTGGGAAACGACAGTCGGGTGGAAGAGGCTGGGGATTCCATCGCCCTGGAAGCACCCGGCCGGGTCGACCGGTTCGCAAGAGTGGAAAGCGAGCTTGGCATGGCGGTTCTCCTCGTGAACGTGGCGGTTGGCTTGCCGCCAAGGCCTGCACGTGGCCATCGCATCGTGTCTTTGCCGGGTCCATAAACTCAAGCACGGGCACGACCGGCCATCAATGCAGTTTAGCATTCGCTGCCGGAAAGTCCCGGAGTTTTCCAGGCACGGCTGGCGCGGCAAACAGGGTTGAACCCGCTCGACATCCGTCTGCGGCATGCAACAGCGTCATGATGACAAACCGGCATGCCATGCTGTACATTGCGGGGGCTGTCAACTGCCGCCGCACTGGCGCCCGGCGGGCTCGCTGCTGTCCGGCCATTCAACTGAACTCTCTATGCACGCGTTATATTCAAAGGCACTGCTCAGGCTGATCCTGCTTCTCGGCGTGAGTATCCTGTTCGGGTATCTGTGCGTCATCCGCAGCTATCACCGCGTCGCCCTGTTCGAGCAGGACGATTTCTCCTGGCAGCTGCGCACCCACAGCACCAAGGACGCGACGACGAACGTGAACGCGCGAGTCGATGCCGAGCGCCTGATCATGGAATTCGTCCTGTCAGGCAGCAATCCCCATTCCTATATCTCGACCGGCCTGCTGTTCACGGACCGCAACCGCAAACCGGCATTGTTCGACTGGTCCAGGTTCGGCAAGATCAGTTTCGAGGCGCGCTGCTTCCCTGCCGGTACCATCCGGGTCGGCCTGACCACCTTCGATGACAAGTTGTCCAAACCGGAAGACTTGATGACCTATCGCCCACCGGGGGCATACATCAAGTGCAACCAGGACGGGGCCCGCGTCGAACTCGACCTGGCACATCTGACCATTCCGGATTGGTGGGTCGACATGAACAAACTCAATCAATCCGATCTGGGCTACTCGCTGGCCAAGGTTGCACAGATCGAATTCGGCACCAGCAACGCCAGCCCGGTGGGCACCCTGTCGCGTATCGAAATCGGGGGGATCGAATTGCACGAGCGGAAATACGGCTACCTGTATCTGCTGGCCGCCCTCCTCATCCTCGCGTGGACTGGTTTCGCGTTCTGGTTCGCCAAGCAATATGCGCTGGCCCTGGCCAATGACCTGCGCGCACGGATGCAGAAAGACCTGCCGCTGGTGGCGTACCAGCAACTGGCGCTGGAGCCGCACCGGGAACGGGAAAAATCCGCCATTTTGAGGTTGCTGGCGACACGCTACGCGGATCCGGAACTGGATATGGAAACCGTGGTCTCGGAAACTGGCGTCAATCGTAATAAGGTTAACGACATATTGAAGAAGGAAATGGGCTATACGTTTGTCGGCTACTTGAACAAGCTCAGGTTGACCGAGGCATCGCGCCTGCTGGTCGAAAACACCAGCGCCAGCATTGCGGAAATCGCCTATTCGGTCGGGTACAAGAACTCCTCGTATTTCAACAAGCTCTTCAAGGAAGAATACGAATGCACGCCCAAGGCATTCCGGGAGGTGTGCAAGAAGGACGCACGGGAGCCCGCTTCCTGAAGCCAGTATCCCTGAAGCCAGTTTTTCGCTGGCGGCGCCGAGCGTAGCCGGATTCCTTCTATAGTAGCCAGCGGGGTCAATAGCGGCCATTTCACCAAGCGCGCGCAACTGAATGCGCCATAGTTTCCGGAGCACCCATCTGGCAAAGAGGAATTCATGCTTCATTGTTTCCCTTCTGCCGCCCGGCCTCCTCCCTGAAATGCGCCACATGGATAGCGCGCATTTCCTCCAGCTCACCCTTAATATGCCGGGTATCGATCAAAGGCTCCTCGCCTGATGGCGAACTCCCGGAGCCCGTCCCGAACATGGGCCGCTTCGTCCCATTTCCAGCCGACGCGCCGTGCTTCGGTACGATAATCGCTTCAAGTGGCGGCGCCGCACTGCTTCTCGTTCCTGGGGCGAACGCGTCACCACGAAGCGTTTGTTCGTTCCCGATATTAAAAGAGGCCCTGCGATATGCAACTCAATTCCCGTGGTTCACCCGCTCTGCTGTTCATTTCAGGATTATTCTCGGTTTCTGTCTGCCAGGCGGCCGAGGTCGACAACTGCAAGGTCAAAGCGGCGGTCGAACAGGTAATCAAGCCGATCATGGAAAAAAACGCACTCCCTGGAATGGCGGTTGGCGTGAGCGTGGATGGCCAACGCTGCGTTTATAACTTCGGCGTCATGTCGAGGGATACGAAACAGAGCGTGACCGACGACACCCTGTTTGAAATCGGCTCGATCAGCAAGATGTTTACGGCAACGCTGGCCACCTATGCGCAAGCCGACGGCAAGCTTGCCCTGACCGACAAAGCCAGCGAGTATGTGGCCCAGCTCCGTGGAAGCGCGTTCGACAAGGTCAGCATTATGAACCTGGGTACCAATACCGCAGGCGGCTTGCCGCTTCAAGTGCCGGGCGAGGTGCAAGACGCCGATCAGCTGATGGCCTATTACCGTAACTGGAAGCCCGACCATATCGCCGGGTCGTCGCGCACGTATTCCAATCCCAGTTCCGGCCTGCTGGGCATCGTAGTGGCCGCGAGTCTGCAGATGCCGTTCGATGTGGCAATGGAAAAGCAGCTCTTCCCCGCCTTCGGGCTGACGCACACTTACCTCGGTGTGCCGGCCGACCAGATGCAGAACTATGCGCAAGGTTATACCTGGAAGGACGAGCCGGTCAGGCTCAGTGCGGGCCCCGTGGCGCTGTATGCCTATGGCGTGAAGACAACCGCGACCGACTTGCTCCGCTTCCTGGAGCACAACATGCACCCCGGGCAACTCGACGCCAAATGGCAACGCGCAGTCCGTGACACCCAGGTTCCGCATTACCAGATCGGCCCCATGACACAAGGGTTTTCGTGGGAAATGTATCCATATCCATTGAAACTCGATGTGCTGTTGGCGGGAAATTCAGAGCAAATCGTATTCAAGGCAAACGCCACTGCCAAACCGGAAATATCGCAAACGGCGCAGGTCGAGTTGCTGGTGAATAAGACCGGCTCGACTGCTGGCTTTTCCAGTTATGTGGCCTTTGTTCCAGCAAAGCGAATCGGTGTCGTCCTGCTCGCGAATAAAGCCTATCCAATGGCGGACCGGGTCACCGCGGGTTACAACATTCTTGAGCGCCTGAACAGCAGTCAGTGAACCCTCCTGTTGCCGGTCTCCAGCCATCGACATCGATGTGAGTACGCCGCCGTCGATGGCGGGCACCGGTACCGAAGTTACGCCGAGCCGTTCGCTCGGCTGTCCATGCGCGGTCTCGCGACATCGATAGTGCCGCGCTGCCTGGTCGGCACAATCCTTCTCTATTTTCCGTGACCGACGGGGCAGCGCCGATCAAGGCCTGCTTGAACCGATACGCTCGGCACTTGGTCCTCCAATAAAAGTGTGTAGCCGACCGGTCCGCCTGCTGCTTTGGCAATCCGGTGCGGTGCCGTGCGACGTGCTATTGCGCGTTCGCCGGCGCTGACTGCCAGGCTCCAAGAACCAACCAGGGACCGGCAACGGCATAACGCATTTGGTGAAGAGATTTCAAGGTGCAGATAATCGTATTGATACTGCACTTCATGCAATCGACCTGCCGCGATGGCGGCGCGGCCACTGGCGCAGAGGGAGTGGCCGGATCGAATGGCGACCCGTCCCAGCGAACAATAACAAAAATTGCACGAATGCCGGTTCCGCCCGTGCGGATTTTTTTCGCCGGGCCGTCATCGCTCGAAATGGCGTATTCCGCCCCGTATTTTTGACGCATTGATTGGGATAGACTCCGCCGAACTGCCGGGCAAGAGAGCGTGCTCTCCGTCCCGCAATCGACAGCAAAGCTGCCAATCGACAGCATTAAAAAAACGGAGCGGAGAAGACATGAGTGTAGTAAAGAGCAGTGTGATGGCGCTTGCAATGCTGGCGTTCGCGCCAGTATTTGCGGCCGTGACCATCGACATCGATCCGGCCAGGCCGGGTGCCGTCATCAACAAAAACATTTATGGCCAGTTCGCAGAACATCTGGGCACCGGAATCTATGAAGGCATGTGGGTCGGCCCTGGCTCCAGGATTCCGAATATCCGGGGCTGGCGCAGGGACGTGGTTGGTGCGCTGAAGGAATTACGCGTACCGCTGGTGCGTTGGCCGGGCGGCTGCTTTGCCGATGAATACCACTGGAAAGATGGTATCGGCCCGCGTGACAAACGCCCGGTCAAGGTCAACACCAACTGGGGCGGCGTGGAAGAAAGCAATGCGGTCGGCACCCATGAATTCTTCGATCTGGCCGAAATGCTGGGAGCCGACACCTATGTGAGCGGCAACCTGGGCACTGGCTCCCCGCAGGAAATGTCGGAATGGATCGAGTACATGACATCCGACAGCAAGTCGACCCTGGCCGAGCTGCGCCGCAAGAACGGCCGCGCCAAGCCGTTCAAGGTGGATTTTTTCGGCGTCGGTAACGAGTCATGGGGTTGCGGCGGCAATATGACGCCGGAGTACTACGTCAATCTCTACAACAACTACGAAACCTTCCTGAAGGCACCGGCGCAATACCGCCCGAAAATCGTTGCCGGCGGCGGCCACACGAACAACCGGTGGACCGACGTGCTGAGCAAGGGCCTGAAGGGCCGCACCGCCGGCATCAGCTACCACTACTACACCATCCCCACCGGGAACTGGGACGTCAAGGGTTCGGCCACCGGCTTTCCGGAGGCGCAATGGATGTCGACCCTGGTGAATGCCCTGAAAATCGACACGAGCATCAGGGAAAACGTCGCGGCGCTCGAGAAGAACGATCCGGAAAAAAAGATCGGCTTCCTGATCGACGAGTGGGGCACCTGGTACGACGTGGAGAAGGGCACCAATGCCGGCTTCCTGTTCCAGCAAAACACGCTGCGTGACGCCGTCGTCGCGGCGCTGCACTTCAACATCTTCCATGCCCATGCGGACCGGGTCACGATGACCAATATCGCGCAGATGGTCAATGTGCTGCAGGCGATGATCCTCACCGACAAGGACCAGATGCTGCTGACTCCGACCTACCATGCCTACAAGATGTATGTGCCGTTCCAGGATGCGACCTCGTTGCCGG
Source organism: Pseudoduganella albidiflava (assembly GCF_004322755.1). Taxonomy (NCBI): domain Bacteria; kingdom Pseudomonadati; phylum Pseudomonadota; class Betaproteobacteria; order Burkholderiales; family Oxalobacteraceae; genus Pseudoduganella; species Pseudoduganella albidiflava. The sequence continues at coordinate 3,214,257 of NZ_CP036401.1, read as the reverse complement.
TGACCCTGCGCGACAACGTCGAGTACCGGGTCGGCGCGGCCAGCATCCCGATGATCAGCGCCTCGGCGGCGCGCGCCAGGGACGGCAAGCTGTACCTGGCGATCGTCAACACCAACCCGAACGAGGCGTCGGACGTGGCGGTCAATGTCGCCGGACAGAACGTCTCCGGCGCAAGCGGCCAGGTGCTGACAGCGGCGGCGATGGACGCCCACAACACCTTCCAGCAAAAGGATGCGATCAAGCCCGCGCCGTTCAAGGCGAAGGCGGCCAATGGCACCTTGCGCCTGAAGATCCCGGCCAAGGCGGTGTTGGTCGTCGCGGTCGAGAGCTGACCCAACAGCCACACGCTCCTCCTGCGCACGCCGGTGCGCTGAAAAGAGGCGGATTCCATCTTGTCGGCAGCGTGGCCGGTGACATGTCATGTGAAGTCGACCCGATGAAGCAGACCCACTGAAGCAGACCCAATGGAGAGGAAGCAAAAAATCATGAGGGGACAACAAGAATGAGAGTACAGCAAACGGCTATCGGGCTGGCATGCGCCGCGCTGCTCGCCGCCTGTGGTGGTGGTGGTGGTGGTGGTGGTGGTGGCGATAGCGCCGGCGAAGGCGGGATGGCGCAATCGGTTTCCTTCCCATTCCCGGGCGGCGAGACGCTGGCCGTTCCGCCGACCATCGCGACCATCACGCTCAAGGCCACAGCCAGTTCCGGCGGGGAGATTGCATATGTGTCGAACACGCCTGGCACCTGCAGCGTGAGCGGTTCCACGCTGTCGCTGCTGAAAGCCGGCGAGTGCTCGGTGAACGCCAACCAGGCCGGCGGGAACGGCTATGCTGCGGCCACCGCGCGCCAGCTGTTCGTCATTCCCAAGCAGCCGCAGGCGATCCGCTTCCGCAATCCGGGCAAGCAGCCCCTGGATGGGACGCCAGTGCCGCTGGCCGCGGCGTCGAGCCTGGGCTTGCCGGTCGTCTTCACCTCCAGCACCCCCGCGGTGTGCTCGGTCGACGGAAGCTCCCTGCATAAGCTCGCCGATGGGCTGTGCATCGTCACCGCGACCGCCGACGGCGGCGAGATCTACGAGACGTCGAAGCTGGAAAGGACCATACCGATCGGCACCGCGGCGGCGCCCGAGCTGACGTTCTCGAGCGGTTACAAGAGTGCGACGCTGACCAACGAGAACGGGAAAGTCGAACAGGGCGGCGGCAGCAGCCTGCGCAACTGGTGGTGCGACGGCTGGTGCGACCTGCGCCTTTCGGCGGACGGCAGCACCGTCAGCAATACGTACAGCTGGCAGCAAGAGCCTCCCAGCGGCGGCTGGTGGCACACCTGGGCGCAAATCGACGTGTACGCGCCTGGGGTGGCGAGCAAGTCGACTGCCGGAAACACGGCCGAAGGCATGCGGATCGATGCCCAGGCGGAGCTCAGGTTCACCCTCGGCCTGAACCAGGAATGGTTCGATTCGACCAACAACCAGGTCAACGTCGACCTGGTCCTCGGCCACTACAACAGGAAAGCCAACAACGATCACTGCAACGTGACGCTGCGGGCGACGTTCAAGCCAGGCTCCGCGGACATGACGGACTACACGATCCGCCTCAAGGACTTCGCCGTCGTGGATGGCGGCTGCGAGCTGGCGGAGCTGGATCCCTGGGTCGAGCTGCAGGACTATCCGATCGTCCTCGTTTCGTTCGCTTCGACGGAAGGCAACGTCAATGTGCCGAGTACCACCGCGCCGGCGCCGAACTACCCGACCACGGTCAAGCTGAAAGGCAAGATCACCCTCCAGTGATGGCGGACGACGATGTACTCCGCGCCGCCCGGCGTGGTGGGCAACCAGGGCACAACAAGAATTCAACAGGATGGAGACAATGGGGACAATTGGAACAATCGGAAGGCGGCAACCCTTGCGGATGACCGCACTGGCGTTCGCGGCGGTGCAGCTTGCCATGCTGTACAGCGGCCAAGCACAGGCACAGGCCGCGCTTGAGGCGCCGTCCGCCAAGGACGAAGAAGTCACGACCGTGGTCGTCAGCGGGCAGCGCGCGGCCATGAAATCGGCTGCGAAGCTCAAGCAGAATGCCGAGGAAGTGGTCGACGGCGTCGTCGCCGAAGAGGCGGGCAAGCTGCCGGACAGATCGATCACCGAGGTGCTGCAGCGCGTTGTCGGCGTGACGATGGACCGCAACCGCTCGCGCGGCGACCCGGAACATTTCTCGGTCGAGGGTTCCGGCATTTCGGTGCGCGGCCTGACCTGGGGTTCGTCCACCCTGAACGGCCGCGAATCGTTCTCGGCCGGCTACCCGGGACGTGAATTGAGCTGGGGCGACATCCCGGCGGAACTGATGTCCGCGGTGGTCGTGCACAAGAACCCGCCGGCCGAACTGATCGAAGGGGGCGTCAGCGGACAGGTCGACTTGCGCACCGCGCTGCCTTTCGACTACAAGGGCGACAAGTTCGCAGCCTCGACGTACGTGAACCACAACGAGCTCGGCAGAAAAACTTCGCCCGCGCTCTCCGGCCTGGTCTCGCATCGATGGGAAAACAGCTTCGGCCAATGGGGCGCGCTGCTCAACCTGTCCGGCAACCAGAACAACAACCGCAACGACACGATCCAGCTGGACGCCTACTTTCCCCGCACCGACATCATCGACGGGCGGACCGTGTGGGTGCCCAAGTCAGGCTCGTGGCGTACCAACACCAGCAAGACCGACCGCGTCGGCGTGTATGGCGCGCTGCAGTGGAAGAAGGGGGGCATGGAATCCGCGCTCACCTATTTTCACTCCGGCTACAAGGAAACCGGCACCGAGAACGCGCTGTATACGGGCGTGGAGGACGCCTACAAGTCCGTGCTCGTGAACCCCCAGTTCGATGGCAACGGGGTACTGCGGTCGGCCAGGTACACGTATCCGATCGGCGGCCGCGGTGCGAACAACTTCGCCGCGGGTGGACTGGGCTTCAGCAGCAACCAGGCCTATGGCGACAAGCGCTCGCAGACCCGGGAAATCGCCTGGAACGCCAAGTGGAACATCGACCAGCGCTGGCTGGTCCAGAACGACCTGCAATGGGTCCATGCCTCGAACAAGAGCATCGGCGGCAACCTGACGCTGGCGACCTACGTGCCGAGCATGGACATCGACCTGACCGGCAAGCCTGGCCGGATCACTTTCGACGATACGGCAAAGGCGTTCCTGCGGAACCGGTCGAACTACTACCTGGATGTCGCGGTACCGAACCTGAGCAAGGCGGAAGCCGACCTGTATGCGTGGAAGACCGATGTCCGCTTCAAGTTCGACCATCCGGTCATGCGCGACATCCGCTTCGGCGTGCGCGCAACCAAGCGCACGATCGAGAACATCGAGTCGATGGGCTCGCGCTGGATGTCCGCCGCCGAGCCATGGGGCGTCAAGAATACCTCCATCGCGGGACAGCCTGCCGTCAAGTCGGACTTGCCGGGCTGGGCGTCGCGCGCCAATCTCGGTTACCTGAGCGATCCGAGGTACGGGGCCCTGGTGGAGACCACGACCTACAACTTCGATAACTTCTTCAGCGGCAAGGTGCCGGCGCCTGGCGCCCTGGTGGTGCCGACCATGGCCGCGGTCAGGGACTACGGCAACATCCACAATATCGTCAACGCGGCCAGGAAGCTGATCTGCGAGGACGCCAACGCGGCACGCTTCGCGGACCAGCAGGATTGCTCGAAGTTGTCGGATCCCGCCTTGCCGCTCGTCTTCGAGGGCAACCCGGAACGAACCAGCCGCCAATCGGAACGGACCGAAGCCGTCTATCTGTCGACGCGCTTCGGCTTCGACGACCTGCGCTTTCCGGTTGAAGGCAGCGCCGGCGTGCGCGTGGTCCATACCCGCGCGGATGCCCAGGGCTACACCATCCTCAGGGTGCCCCGCAATCCGCCGCCATCGGTGCCGAGGTTCGCACCGATCGCCCAGGAGAACAACGACGGCCGCAGCGCCGTCGACGTGCTGCCAAGCCTTAACCTGAAGATGGAATTGACCCCACAGTTGCAAACGCGCTTCGGGTTCGGGCAGACGATGTACCGTCCGGGCTTCAACCAGCTGAGGGAGTACACCGAGGTCGAGCAAAAGCTCGTCACCGTTCCCGGCACAACGATGCAGAACGTCGGCTACGAGGGCTTCAGCCATGGCAATGTCAAGCTGAAGCCGATCAAGGCGCGCAGCTATGATCTGACGCTCGAGTGGTATCCCAAGGGTGGCGGGTCGCTGACGGCCGCGCTGTTCCACAAGGACGTGCGCGACATCATCATGAATTCGGCCTATACCCGCGACTTCAACAGCATTGCCGGCAACGCGCAAACTTTCCTGATCACCGCGCCGGACAATGTCGCGGACGGCAGCGTGACGGGGCTGGAGCTCGCTGGCCAGGCCTACTTCAATGATGTGCCAGCGCTGGCGCGCGTCTTGCCGGAATGGGCGAAAGGCTTCGGCGTCGCGGCGAACTACACCTACATCAAGAGCAGGCAGACCCTGCATCATCCCTTCAACCTGAAGTACTGCCCGGCCAAGGATACGTTCAACAACAGTTCGCTGAGCTTGTACGGTTGCGACACCAATGGCTTGCCGTTCACTGAAATGCCCCTGCAGTACCTGTCGCGCAACGCCTACAACCTGACCTTCCTGTACGACAGGGGACCGCTGTCGATGCGCCTGGCCTACAGCTGGCGCGGCCGCTTCCTGCAGGGCGTGAGCGTCAATGGCACGAAGGGCGACGACGGCGCCACCAGCGCCGACCCGACCCGGGCAACGGTCGTGGATGGCAAGACGGTGTATCCGCACGATGTGGGCTGGGGCTTGCCGACCTGGCAGGAGGCTGCCGGACAGCTGGACCTCGGGTTGGACTACAGGATTACCGAGCGCGTCCAGGCCAGTTTCTCGGCAACCAACCTCACGGATACGGTCGTCAGGCAGACCCAGCAGCAGTACATCGGCAACATGGCGCGTGCCTGGTTCGAGCCTGGCCGCAGCTATCGCCTGGCGCTGCGGTACACGTACTAAGCCATGGCGCTGTCCCGACATCAACTCTATCGCCATGCAGGCGCAATGGATACTCGTTAGTCTCCTGCCGCTTTGCCGGTGGTTTCACGGGCGGCTTCGGCCGCCCCTTTTTTCGTGCCGCTGTTCTCGCAGACTCGGCAAGGTTCCTCCTGTAGTCTGATTTCCTGGTGTCAGGGCTGCACGATCATCGATGCGCGGTCGTCCACCTGGCCGTCGACCCGGTTCCTGCCGCCGGGCAGCCCTTGAGGAAGCACTCCTTAGGTTCCGATGCGCCCACCGTCATTCTTGGTAATGACAATGGTCGCCGAACGGGGGCGCTTGCCGGCACCGTAGCCCGCGTTGGCCGGCCACTGGCTCTTGTACCTGGCCGGATCGCCAATGTCGGCTCGCGCGGTGTAAAGGCCCGGGTGCATGATGTTGATGAACAGCGCCTTGCCGTCAGGGGTCTCGGTGATACCGGTGATTTCCGAGTTGGACGGACCGACTAGGAAGCGCTTGAGCGTATCCGCGGTAGGCTTCTTGCCGACGAAGGTGTCGACATTGAGCTTGCTGCCGTCGGCCTTGTCGTAAGCAAGCGTGGTCCTGGCGCCGTCGCCGACCTGGCCAGGCACCGCCGCCAGCATCATGTTGTTGGTGACGTCGGCGTAAGCGTCGTCGTCGGTCTGGATCCAGCAGATGCCGGTGCTCTTCACGAAGGCCAGCCCGTCCGGGCTCGAGTGGTCCTGGTCGGCGGTCAGGCCCGACAGGTTCACCCTGGTCGCGTCGGCGCCGCTCTCCGCTGCGAACAGGTAGACGTCCCAGGTGAAGCTGGTGGCGGACGATCCTCCCGTGCCTTCCTTGAAGCGGATGATATGGCCGTTCGGGTTGCCGTTCTGGGCGGCGGCGCCCTGCATATCGGTGTAGACGCGCGGGTTGCCCGCGTCCGGCAACAGCGCCGGCGCGGCGCCCGGGTCGACGCTGCGGTTCGAGTTGTTGGTCAGCGTGTAGTAGACTTCGCCGGTGACCGGGTGTACCGAGCACCATTCCGGCCGGTCCATGCGGGTCGCGCCGACAGCGTCCGCCGCCAGGCGGGCGTTGACCAGCACATCGGCCAGGTCGGCGAACGGGTAGGTGGTGTAGGCGGAGATCAGCGGGTTGGCGAGCGACAGTTCGATCCACTGGCCGGTGCCGTCGGCATTCACCCTGGCCACGTACAGCGTGCCTGAATCGAGGTACTTGTCCCCGGTACCGATGCGGTCGGCCGGGGTCGCGTCGCTGGCGTTCCAGACTTCCTTCGAGACGAACTTGTAGATGTATTCGTTACGCGAGTCGTCGCCCATGTAAACCGCCAGCGGCTGGCCGGCAACCGGATTGCCGAACGCCCCGCTCTCGTGCGCGAAGCGGCCCAGCGCGCTGCGCTTCCTGGCCGTCCTGGTCTTGTCGTACGGGTCGACTTCGATGAGGTAGCCCTGGCCGTTCATTTCGTTGCGGTAGTCGTCGCTGCCGTTCGCCGATGCGCCTTTCCTGCTGATGTCCCAGCGCTGGTACCGGTCGTCCGCGCCGCCTGTTTCCCAGCCGTGGCGCGATGTGGCGCCCTGCCTGCGGCCATAGCGGCGCAGCGCAACGACGCTCTTGTCGTTGCCCCGTGCGGCATCGTCAGCCGCGCCCCGCACGAAGTAGCCGGCCCAGTTTTCTTCGCCGGACAGGTAGGTGCCCCATGGTGTACGGCCGCCGCCACAGTTGCTCAGGGTACCTCGGGTGCGGGTGCCGGCCGGCGAGTATTGGGTCACCAGGAGGGCGTTGCCGCGCGCCGGACCGGAGATCTCGACGTCGGACAAGGGAGTCAGCCGGCGGTTGAAGGGCGAATCGACGATGCTGGACCAGGTGCTGCCGGTCTTCTTCACTTCGATCACGCTGATGCCGTACACCGCGACTTCCTTGTCCACTTCGGCGGCGGGACGCGGCAGGGTGGCGGTGCCGCCATCGGCATGCAGAAAATGCGAGGCAAGTCTTTCGGCGGTGGTCGCTTCATGATTCATGGCCAGCACGCCGCGCTCGGCGCCGGAGGCCGATGGGACACCGCTGGCCGTCAGGCCGAAGTATTCCATGCCGTCATGATGGTCGCCGGCGCGGTTGTCGAAATCTGTGTCGGTACCGTCGTTCTTGTAGGCTGGAGTGGCGGCGCGCAGCGGGTCGCCCAGCGCATACAGGATGGTCGCGGTATAGCTGGCCGGCACGGCGACGGTATCGGCCAGGCTTTTCGGTACCGCGGCAAACGCCAGCAGCTTTTCGGCTGGTACGGGGGCCGCCGGGGGGATTGCTACCGGGTCCGGATCGCCGGAACCGCCGCATGCGCTCAAACCCATGGTGCCCATGACGGCGCCCGCCGCCGTCGCGAAGCCGGCGCGCAGCATGCTGCGGCGAGACATGCGCGCAGCCAGCACGGCATTGAAGTGGTCGTTCGATGAGTTGTTGCAATTGTCGTCATCCGGCACGGTCGACGGACGAATCGGATCATGAGGCTTGGTCATTGTTGTCTCCTGATGGGTGTCTTTTATTGTTGGATTTCCGCCGCGATCAAAACGCGGGATTGCAGTATTGCTAACGCAGGAGACATCAGTAAAATCGTTTCGGGTGATATGTCGTATCGCAAAGGCGGATGCGTGCACGCGCCTGTTTCACGCGTGGTAGCCGTTCGGCATTGGGGGGATGGAGCAGGTAGGGATGTGGGCCGCGGCGGTGGCGAGGCTTGTGCCGCAGCCGGTGCTGCCGCCGCACAAGTGCCCGTTGAATGCTTTACTTCGCCGACGAGTACGACAGGCCGAAGCGCCCGAAGCCGGCTCCTTTCGCGAAGCCGGCTCCGGCGCCGCAATGTTATCGAGCGAATCTGATACTGGCTCTTTGAATGGTCACGGAACCTGCTGTGCCAGCGAACTGGATGCCGACCCCCAGGGCTTTGGGCATGTTAAATGCGGAACAGGTGAATTCCGTGTCCTGGTTTGGCACCAGCACCTTGTCGGCGGTCCAGCACTTGAACTGGGAAGCAGCCCAATTGGAGCGGTAGGTGTAGAACTGCAGGATAGGGTCGATTCCGCCGCGCCGATTCGAAACAAACGTCTCATCGAAACGCAGGACCACTTTCAGGGTCGCACGGTGCCAGTCGACGGGATTGGCGAACGTATAGCCGGCAGTGGCGCCCGCCTGGGTGAGGGTCAATGCCATATTCGAGGCTGAACTGGTATTCGAAGCGCCACCGCTCAAGGTCCAGCTGTTCGGGGCAGTACTCAACGCGATTGCTTTTCCAGCTCCAGCGAGAAGCCCATCGTAAATTTGCGGGTCACCCACCGCTGGCGTACCACGGTCGAATAACAGGCCGGGATTCATTCCGATCTCCCAGTAGAACGGCAACATGCCGTGTGCCAGTGCCGATTTGGCGACATGCTGCGCGTAATAGGCCCGCGAGGCGCGATGCATGGGCATGTCGGTGCAAACTGTCTCGGGACGCAATACCGCGGCAAACTCCCCCAGCACGACGGGAATCCCCTGGTCCGCGAATTTTTCCTTCATTTTTGCGAACTGCGCATCGGTATAAGCTTCTTCCTCCCGGGTCGAGTTGCGATAGGTATCGGTGGTCGAATGGTGGCCGTTACCCCAATAACAGAACACCTGGGAATAGTCGGCATCTTCCGGCTGGTTCGTGAAGCTCCAGGGGTAGTAATGGACTTCGGCCATCTGGCGGCCCGCCACGGTGTCCGACGGCATGGCGTGCCAGTCGTTGAACGCCCTGTCGATGTCGGTCAAAGGCGCCTGGATCACCAGCACGCGATGCGCGTTCCTGCCACCTGTCGAACGTACCGCGTTGACGAATGTCTGGTGAAAACTGTCGAGAACGGCGATTTCCTCGGCGGTCCTGGCTTCGGGTTCGTTGGCACTGGCGAACAAGACATGCTCGTCGAAGTCACGCAGATGCGTGGCAATCTGCTCCCAGTAGGCTTTCTGCTTGGCGTTGACGGCGACTTTGCTGGCTTCGTTGATATTCCTCTCCAGCCAGCCACCGTCCCAATGGATGTTGACGATGACGTAGAGCCCGTTATCGACTGCTTGCTGCACCACCTGTTTCACGCGGTTGAGCCAGGCGTCGTTGATCTTTCCAGTGACCTGATCGGCATACTGATCCCAGGATACGGGGATCCGGATCGCGTCAAAGCCGCTGTCCTTGACCAGTTTGAGGTAAGCCGCGGAAACCACCGGATTGCCCCAGCATGTTTCCGACGGCGTATTGCAACCCCAGGCCTCCATCGTGTTACCAATATTGGTTCCCAGCCTGATCTTCGCGGCCAACTGCACAGCGTTACTGTGCATGCCGCTTGCATTGGGGGGAATCGGGTTGGTGTTGTAGTTGGGATAGGCTGTGATTGCAAAGGATTGCGTAGTCTGTGCGCCGCAACCATTGGTGTGGACGGCGGTTGCCGTACAGCTGGCGCCTGGCGACACGAATTGCTCTCGCGAAGAACCCGCTGTTCCACAGCCGCTCCATGACCAGGACCCGCCGTTGACTGGCTGCGGTCCCAATCCTATCCTGTTTCCGATATTGATCGCCGCAGTTGCGGTCATATTCCAGGCGCCATCCGAATAAATGTAGGGCGTTACCGGCGTTGGCGTGCACGTCTGCGCCTGGACGTCCACGGCGCCTCCCGATAGAGCCATCAGAAGGGATGCAATGCTGAGAGGTTTTTCGTTCATTTCACTTATCTCCGTTGTTGGTAGGTTTGTGTACATGGAACGCCTGTCCGAAAGACAGCCATGTCTGGGACGTCTGGCTTTGGGACGTCCGGCTTCCGTTTGCCGCGCAGGTTCGGGCCTGCCTGCCCGGCGAGCCGGCGGTCACGGGGAGCCGCCGCTTCGACCTGTCCGGTAGTAGTCGAAGTCGACACGGCCGCCGGGTGTTCTGGTCGAATAAAAGAAGAGCGCGTAGCGGTAACCCATGAAATGGGGAAAGGTGTAGGCCAGGCGCGAGGGACGACCGATGGGGAGCCAGGATTTACCGTCGAGGCTATAGGAGAAGCGGGCCACTTCCGGCGCCCCGGGTATGCCGTAGATCTTGGCGCCGCCCTCGTCGAGGCCAAAGCGCGCGTCATCGGGCGCGGACTGGAATTGGGCTTCGACCTTCAGGTGAACGGTATTGCCGGCGAGGGGAATGGAAGCGATCTCCTCGGGCTGGCCGGCGTCGGCACTCACCATGACGAGCGATCTGGCGCCGCCGCGCATGGTTACGCCGGCAAAACCATACTGTTTCTGGAAAGCGGACAGGCCGGCCCAGTCGCCGTCTTTCATGCGGCTCACGTCGATGCTGGTGGTCGCGAAGCTGTCGGGCCCGAACATGCGCTGGGTGAGGGTATTCCTGGCCTCGGGCAGGCTGGCATCGACCCGGCTGGTGACAAAGCTCATGTATCCGGGGCGCCTGGTGAGCGACCAGTCGCGCGGCTCGGGATTGTGATTCCACTGCCAGGCCAGGGGCAGGGCCGGGGCGCCGGAAGGGCGGTCGAATTCGTCGGAGGCGACGATGCCGGACGCGCCGGACGCGCCTTGTCCGCCGGCGGGGATGTCGAGCAACATGGGCACCTCGCCGTCCTGGCCGAGCACGGGCCAGCCGTCCTGCCACGTCACGGGCACGAGGTAGGGGATGCGGCCAACCGCGCCGTTGTCTTTGAACAGATAGGCATACCATTTGCCCTCCGGGGTGTCGACGAGCCCGCCCTGGGCGATACCGCGGTCATCGAGCACGATGCGGCCCTCGTAGGGCCCGTCGATCGCGTCGGCGCGGTGGACGATGACGGAGCGCGCCCACCGCGTCTTCGGCGAGGCGATGTTGAACAGGTAGTAGCGGCCATCGACCTTGGAGAGCTGCGAGCCCTCGCCGCAGAGCCCGCCCTGGTCGGCACCGAACAGGGCGTTGACCTGTTCGATGATGGGCTTGTTCACGCCGCCAGGCTTGACGCCGGTGAGGTCGCGTTCGAGCTCGGTGAGCATGATCTTGTTGCACCCCCAGACCATGTACACGCGGCCGTCATCGTCGAAGAACAGGCTGTGGTCATTCATCAGGGGTTCGAAACTCGTCTCCTTCCACGGGCCGCGTTCGGGATCGCGTGTGGTGAAGACGTGGGTGCGTCCGCCGGCGGTGGGGGTGAACGTCGAGGCATGGAACACGCCGTCGTGGTAACGGATGCTGCTGGCCCACGAGCCGGCACCGTAGGCGTCCTTGCCGTTCTCGAGGCGGAAGGCTTCGCTGTCTTCGAGCGTGTCATAGGCGTAGGAGGCCATGTTCCAGTTGACCAGGTCGGCCGACTTCATGATCGGCAGGCCCGGGCTCATGTGCATCGTCGTACTGCTCATGTAGTAGGTTTTTCCGACACGGATGATGGCGATGTCCGGAACGTCGGCCCAGATGATGGGGTTATGGGCAGGCTTCAAAGGGGCCGCCGGAGGGACCCGGGACGCCATGGGGTCGCGCTGCAGGAATCGCCAGTAGTCGAACTTGAACAGTGCATCCCCGGCCGCACCGCGAAACACGAAGACGATATCGTGGACGCCGGCGGCGCCGGAGACCGGCACGGACTGCCGCGCCCATTCGCCACCGGTTCCCGAGACAGGCAGCGTGCCGATCAACTGGCCGTCGAGCTTGTCGAGACGAATTTCGATCGCCGCCCCGGTAGCCGTTCCCGCCTTGGCCGTGCTGGACAGGCTGGCCGTGAAGGTGCGCGCACCAGCCGCGCCGAAATCGACATTGCGCACCCGGATGTGGTCCCCGTCGTGGATGTCGCGCACATTCTGGCCACCCGCGCTGCTGGGCTCGATCTTGACACCGGAAGACCAGGCGATGGTCTCGGCTTCCACGCGCCTGTAGGGATCGAGGGTGGCGACCGGTGCCGGCCCTTCCTTCGTCGGCTGCACCAGCGGAATCGATCCATCCTGGTTGAACGTCAGCTCGTCGACCGCCACGGAGCGCTTGAAGCCGTCACCTCCCGGGAGCGCGGCGTTGTGATAGAAGAGGTAGGTCTTTCCCTTGAAATCGACCACGCCCGGGTGGTTGGTGAAGGCGCTTTGAGGGGCCATGACGACACCGCCGTAGGTCCACGGGCCTTCGGGTGTGGGACCGGTGGAGTAGGCGAGGTGCTCAGGGATCGGACCGCCGGCAAAGAACAGGTAGTGGAGGTTCTTGCGCTTATAGAGCCAGGGTCCCTCTTCGTACGAGGTACCGCGCAAGGCAGGTTTTGGCAGCGTAGTGCCCTGTGTGTCCGGAGGATTGCGCTCGCCCAGGGCCTTGACCGTCATCGGATGGCGAATGATGCCCTGCTCGCCGACGCTGGTGTCGTAGGAAATCATGTCCTTGTTCAGCTTTACCGACCAGAGATTGGGATTGCCCCAGGCGAGATAGGCCTGGCCCTTGTCGTCGATGTAGACCGTGGGATCGATGCTGTCATGCAGGCCGCCGGCGTGGCCGGCGATCAGCGGCTTCTTGATGGGATCGATGTAGGGACCCAGTGGATTATCGGCCACCAGCACGCCGATGCCCCGGCCATGCACGGGGGCATACATATACCATTTGCCATCCCTCTCGATCACCTGCGGCGCCCAGGCGCCGTTGTCGAACCCCTCCCAGCCCGAATTCTCCTTGGAGGCCCACGGAAAATCCCGGAGGGAGGCGACCACGCCATGCTGGGTCCAGTTCACCATGTCTGTCGTCGTGGCGAGCACCCAGTTCTTCATGTTGAAGCTGTTCTTCGCGCCGACGTCTTCGTCGTGGCTGGAAAACAGGTAGAGCGTGCCCTTGTGGACCATGGGCGCCGGATCGGCGGTGTACATCGTTTGAATGACCGGGTTGAGCGCGAACGACGTCGCGGGCAGCATGGCCAGCACGGACAAGAGAACGACAGCGGAGCGGATGGTTTTTTTCATGAAGGCCGGAGAAGGCGGAGTGAATCGGACAGGCGCATCGTGCGCAGGGCAACCGTGCTGAAAGGGATCACGAAGCCCATGCGCGGGAGGCGTTCACTTTTCCAGTGCGACGACCATCACGGCCTTGGCAGGCACCTTGATCGACAGCTTGCCGCCAGCGGCGCGCGTGCTGAACGGCGCCGGCCTGATGGCCTGCGGATGCTGGAAGGTGTTGTGCGCGTCCATCGCGGCCGCGGTAAGCACCTTGCCGGCCGCGCCCTGCAGCTTCGTGCCGGCGACGTCGACGGCGACATCGACCGCCCTGGACGGATCGGTGTTGACCAGCGCCAGGTACAGCTTGCCGTCCCTGGCACGTGCCGCCGATGCGCTCACGCCCGGAATGGTCACGGTTCCCAGGGTGTAGCTTGTGTTGTCCTTGATTGCCAGCGGCAGCGAGTCGGCATCCTGGAACGGCACATACATCTGGAAGGCGTAGTAGGTCGGGGTCAGGACCATCTTTTCCTTGTCGGTCAGGATCATCGCCTGCAGGACGTTGACCATCTGCGCGATGGTGGTCATGGGGACCCGCTCCGCATGCTGGTGGAAGATGTTGAAGTTGAGCGCCGCCACGAGCGCGTCGCGCAGTGAATTCTGCTGGAACAGCGCGCTTCGGCCGGCTGCTTCGTCATACCAGGTGCCCCATTCGTCGATCATCAGCCCGATCGTCTTCTTGGGATCGTTCCGGTCCAGCACGGCCACGTGGTCCTTGATCATCTGATCCATTTTCATGGTGTTGGCCAGGGTCGAGATCCACTCGTCTTCCTTGAAGCCGAGGTCCTTGCCCTTGACGTCCCAGTTGCCGGTCGGGACGGTGTACTGGTGGACGCTGATGCCGATCGTGCGCCCCTTCAGTTCCTTGCTCAGGACTTCGGTCCATGCGGTGTCGGAGCCGCTGGCGATCATTTTCGGCCTGGACTGCGCGGGCGCCCTAAGGAAATGCTCGTAATTGCTGTACAGGCTGGCGTAGTACTCGGGCTTCATGTTGCCGCCGCAGCCCCACAACTCATTGCCGATGCCGAAGTAGGCCACCTTGAACGGCTTTTCGCGCCCGTTCCGGGCCCGTAGCCTGGCCAGCGGCGAGCCCCCGTCCGCAGTCATGTACTCGACCCAGTCGGCCATCTCCTGCACGCTGCCGGTACCGACGTTGCCGTTCACGTAGGCCTCGGCGCCCAGCATCTCGATCAGGTCAAAAAATTCGTGCGTGCCGACGGCGTTGAACTCGTCTACGCTGCCATTGGCGTGGACGTTGCTCGGGCGCTGGTGCTGTGGCCCGATGCCGTCGCGCCAATGGTAGGTGTCGGCGAAGCAGCCGCCGGGCCAGCGCACCAGCGGCACGTGCAACGCCTTGAGCGCGCCGACGACGTCATTGCGCCAGCCCCTGGTGTTCGGGATGGTCGACTTCGGGCCGACCCACATGCCTTCGTAGACGCCGGTGCCGAGGTGCTCGGCGAACTGGCCGTAGACGTTCTTGTTGATGACCGGGCCGGGTTTGCCGGCGTCGATGCTGATGCTGACCGGGCGGGCGGCGAAAACCGGTGCCGCGATCATGGCGAGGACGACGAGACTGCACTTGACGATGTTCATACGGGGAGGGCGCTCCAGATTGTGATTGCCAGGATTGCTACAGGGCCGCCAGCGGCGCGGCGGCGTTGGCAGGAAGCGTCTCGCGCTGGCCGCCTTGGGCGCAGCGCCGGAACGATTCCCGCAGAGATGACGCAGTACGTCAGCGACAGAGTGCGCTGACCGGGTTTTCACCTTTCGCCGTAATCACGCCCAGGCGGTAGGGAATCTTGATGTAGTCGTTTACACGCACTGCGGGGTCGTTCCCCTGGAAAAGGTATTCCAGCGGCCGGCAGGGATCGATCGTCATTGTCTGGTCGGTATTGGTACGGACCAGTTCACCGTGCGAAATGCCTTCCGACCAGATGCGTTCAACGTTATCGCGGGTCGCAAAACCGTTCATGGGCGCGGAAGAGAAGGGCTCCCATTTGCCGTCCAGGCGATCGCTCTTCCAGATCCGGAAGTAGCGGCCCTGTGGCGAAATCGCTTCCACCAGCGTAATGTAGGTATCGGTCCTGGCGACCCTGTAGGTATTGCTCGCCTCGAAAACGTCTTCCTTTTTCCCGGTCATCACGGCGACGGTGTTATGGAAGCCGTTCGGGAAATTGGCCAGTTCGGTTTCGGACCGGAGCAAACGGCCATTATCGTCGGTAGCGAACATATAGCATTTACTGTCATCGCAGATTACCCAGAAGTCCAGCCAGCCAACGCCTTGCGGCGGCTTGACGATGTCGGGTTCTACTGGAAAGAACTTTTTTGGCGCGCTCCAGGACAAGGGATCGCCGATATCCTTCGAGGTTGAATACAGCGGATCGGCACCTTGATAGACGAGATACCATGTTTTCTGCGGAGCGAAATAGAATACTTGCGGCGCCGCGCGATAACCCGGCCCCATCGGGGACTTGTCGAGCGGGATAATCTTTGCGGCCGGCGCGTCCGACCATTTCTCGAAGCTTGTATACGCGAGCCCCCAACCGGCGGATCCGGCCGTTGTGAGAAACACGTGATATTTACCGTCCGCGAAAACGATCGAAGGATCTTTCACGCCGTGGATTGTCTGGACTGGATCCGGTCGAGGCGCGATGAGCGGTGGGGTCGACGTCCAGTTGAATGCCAGCCTGGCGGGCGACACCGCTGGCTCGGCCGGGCCATTGGCCAGTGCCTGCTTTCCACCCCAACTACATATTGCCATGGCAACCCAAAGGGTTGCCCCGATTCCGCATCCTGCTCGATTCATTACATTCTTCCTCTGTTTGGCGCGTCGACAAGCGACTGGGGAACCCCACAGTCTTCTTGGAGTCTGCCGGTTCCGTCTCGAAACGGAGCATAGGGCGGAACATGCGCATGCCGATAAAACAGAGTGCAGTGACTTCTGCATTCGCTGATTTTGGCAGGAAGTGTGCGAAAGGTGCTACGTCGCATGCCCGCCAGCGCGCCGCCCACCGCTCCCTCCGAAGGGCACGGTCTTCGCTCATGGTCCGCTTCGCTGCCGATGCCGAAAGAAACGTAGGGGTGGCTGCCGACACGCCTGGAACCTTGGAAAAGCGGCAATAACTCTCAAGGTCATACGATTATCCGCACACTGCAAGCATTTTCTGGAAAATCGCTACCGATGACTGCACCGTTATTCCTATGCTGGCTCGGCCTGGGAAACTTGGGTAGCCTGATCGGCCGGCGGAATAACAAAATCCTCGACACGGACTTTCCCGGTGCGCTGTTGAACGCGCAATCCGTCAGCTGCCCGGGCCCATGACCAGCGAGCGGACTGGAAAGCCGTATTTCCATTCCAATATTCCAATTCCATACTGAGATGATGCGACTATTTTCAATCACGGCGATGCTGGCGGCTTTACTGGCATGTGTGCCGGCCCCTGGCTTCGCCGAACCCCGACAACGCCTGGTTGTCCTCACCGATATAGAGGCCGACCCCGATGACAGCCAGTCACTCGTACGATTGCTGCTGTACGCAAATCAGATCGATATCGAAGGTATCGTCGCCACGACCTCGACGCATCAGAAGTCGCGTATCGCACCGGCCTCGATCCACGCGATCATCGACGCCTACGGCCGGGTACAACCCCGGTTGTTGAAGCACGAACCAGGTTTTCCGAAAGCGCAGGCGCTGAAAGCGGTGGTGCATGCCGGTTCGCCGGTCTACGGCATGCAGGGTGTTGGCGACAGCGGGGACTCGCCGGGATCGAACGCCATCATCGAGGCCCTGGAGAAAAACGATCCGCGGCCACTGTGGGTCGCGGTCTGGGGTGGTGCCAATACGCTCGCTCAAGCGCTGTATCGGATCGGCCATGACAGGACGCCGGAGCAGACCGCTCGGCTGCTAAGCAAGCTGCGCGTCTACACGATCTCCGACCAGGACGATTCCGGAATCTGGATACGCACCCGGTTTCCCGATCTGTTCTACGTTGTCAGCCCCGGCGGGTATGGCAACGGCACCTGGACTGGCATCAACGTGACCGAGCCGGGATTCGACAGCACGGAAGTGAGCAACAGCTGGATCGCCGCGCATATTCAACAGGGGCATGGCGCTCTGGGCGCGATCTATCCGGATGTCGCCTATGGCATGGAGGGCGATACGCCATCCTTCCTGTCCTTGATACCGAACGGCCTGAATGCGCCCGAGCATCCCGACTGGGGCGGCTGGGGAGGGCGCTACGAGTTGTACACGCCGGCGTTGGAAACGACCGATCCGAAAGGCTTCACCGGCAACGTACCCGTATTGCAAGAGCCCCGCGCCATCTGGACCAACGCCGTGGATAGCTACACACCGATGGTCCATAACGACTTCTTCCGCGCCGTGCGCGCCCACGACAAGGTTTCCAAAGGGTACAGGACCACCATCCTGCGCTGGCGCAAAGACTTCCAGAACGATTTCGCCGCCCGCATGGACTGGTCCACCAAGCCATACAAAGAGGCGAATCATCCCCCGGTCGTAAAGCTCGGCCATGGCGACCGGCTGACCATCAAATCGGGCGAACGTTTCACGCTGAGCGCCGCAGGCAGCTCCGACCCCGATGGGGACAGCTTGAGCTACCTGTGGTTTCACTATCCCGAAGCTGGCAGCTACAGGGAGCAGGTCAAGCTGGGCGACGCGGAAAATCTTCACACCGTCTGGGGGCAGGCGCCGGTAGTAACGAAGGCGGAGACCGCCCACTTCATCGTCAAGGTGATCGACAAGGGCAGTCCGCCGCTGACACGCTACCGGCGCATCGTTGTGACGTTCGTGCCGTCCGCCCCCTGAGCAAGCACGGAAAGAGCGGCGACCCCAGCGCCTGCTGCGGCGTTTCCTGTCGCCTGGAAGGGGCTGGTGCCTGGAACGTTTCGGGCTACGTGTGGAAGAGGGCGCCACGCCGGATGAGCCTGTGGGCGTGGGGCGCATGGTGACAGCCGGCGACGTTCTTGCGCTGTACCTGGCGCCCTTCAGAGCGTCGCGCTAACACCGAAATGCGCTGGCGATGCAGGTCTTGCCGATCTGATTCATCGCATGGGGATGAGATGCGGTGACCACGTCAGGCAAGAGAAAAGGGCGCCAATAGATCAGCTGACCTTCAAAGAGTCCCAGGCGAATGAACGAAAAGTCTTTCGTACTGGGGAAGGTCGCTTTGTATAGATGGAAAACTCGGCTGGCTGGAGAAGCACGGCTTGCTATGGGGCCGCACGAGAAAATACATTCTGTCCGAGGGAAGTCACTGCAAGGGGGATTTCGGAAACCCTGGGCATCACCGCAGGATGATCGAATTGCGAATTGCCTTGCCGACGATACTCCGGAAAGAATTCGTACTTTCACGTCGATGCCCGGTAATGGCTGTACAGCAGGCAGGATGCAAGTCAGTTTTATTAAACTCGACATTACAGTTAGTATTGTCGAGTTTAGTGTCGAGTTTTAATAATCGGCCGCGCCCTGCGCTTCGGCTGCGAGCCAAGCGGTATTTCAATTGCGGTATCAGATAGAAGTGCAGTAATCATTACACGCTTACCAAGTCAACTTATAACATCGACAGAATAGAGGATTCACGATGAACATGAAACACACTGCACAGCTCGTCGTAGGTGGCTTGCTGGCTGCCGTCGCCTGCGCCAACAGCTGGGCTCAAAAGTTCGACGGCCTGGCCAGCACCCCGCAAATGGGCTGGAACAGCTGGAACAAATTCGCGTGCGACATCGACGAGCGCCTGATCCGCGAGACCGCCGATGCCATGGTCCGGCAGGGCTTGAAGGACGCTGGCTACCAGTACGTGAACATCGACGATTGCTGGCAGGGCCAGCGCGACGCGGACGGCACTATCCAGCCCGACCCCAAGCGCTTCCCATCCGGCATGAAGGCGCTGGCGGACTATGTGCATGGCAAGGGACTCAAGCTGGGCATCTACTCGGACGCGGGTGCGACCACCTGCGGCGGCCGTCCCGGCAGCCGCGGCCACGAGTATCAGGATGCGCGAACCTACGCGAGCTGGGGCATCGATTACGTGAAGTACGACTGGTGCGACACCCCGGGCTTGAATGCCGAGGCGGCCTACACCACGATGCGCGACGCGATCGCCAAGGCGGGCCGTCCAATGCTGTTCAGCATATGCGAATGGGGCATGAGCAAGCCGTGGGAATGGGCTGGCAAGGTCGGCCATTCTTGGCGGACCACGCCCGATATCTATAACTGCTTCGACTGCCAGTTCAGCCCCGGCTTCTCGACTGGCCTGGGCGTGCTGCGCATCCTCGACAAGCACGCCGACGCAGGCCTGCGCAAGTTCGCAGGGCCCGGCCATTGGAACGATATGGACATGCTCGAAGTGGGCAACGGCATGAGCGACGATGAAGACCGCGCCCATCTGTCGATCTGGGCCATGATGGCATCGCCCCTCATCCTGGGCAACGACCTGCGTTCCATGTCCGAGGCGACCCGCCGCATCCTGACCAACCCAGGCGTGATCGCGGTGAGCCAGGACAAGCTCGGTGTGCAGGCGCTGCGCGTCCTGGCCGACGGTCCGCTGGAGCTCTATGCCAAGCCGCTCGACGGCGGAGAATGGGCACTGATGTTCCTGAACCGCTCCAACCAGCCTGCCGACGTTGACCATGACTGGAAGAAGCAAGTCCTGATCGATGACCTGAGCAAGAGGTCGGTCGATTTCAAGCAGTCCGTCTACCGCTGGTCCGACCTGTGGAGCAAGAAGACGGGCGACACCAGCACCAAACTGAAAGCGCGCCTCGCGCCGCACAGCGTGTTGATGCTTCGCCTGACTGGCCCTGCGAAACCATAGGGCGCGCGCGGGCTGGCCACCAGCGGCGCTGATGGCCAGCGGGATCTGGAACCGCCTGACGGAGACGCATTTACGTGAAAATGGGTCCCGCCAATCTCGCTCGGGAAGTCAGAAGTCAGAACACAGCCTCATGAACATGGGCACGATACCTGTCGCTGGCGTGAACTTGATGTGGACTGATAGGGCATGTAGCCGTCTGCGCATCCACACCCGCCAGGGTGCCCATAGTTCGCATTTGACATAATATAGATTATGCGAAGTTATGTGGTTGGGATCGCAGCAGCTCTTTGGCTCCTTGTAGCTGGCTCCCTGACGAAGTCTCCTGTTCCGTTTGCAGGCAACTTTGGCGGCCACGCTGGTTCGCAACCATCCAACGTTTCCCTCCGACTCGAATCGCACCAGCGCATGCATGCGTGGATCAACCGGCATGCGTAGCATCGAATTCGCCGGCACGGATGATTCCCCTGTTCGTGACAATCTTCGCGCAGTAGAACTCTTTTGCAACCAGTAACTCCCATTGAGCGGCGGCGTTTCGCTTCACATTCGGGTAGTCTCCGGGTCCACCCTTGAGGAACGGGACGATCTTGACGATGCGCTTGCAACCATCGCGGGCCTGCAGCAGTGTTTCCTGTTCAGAGATGAAGGCGTTCCATGTACCCTCAAGTTGGTATCCATCACCCTGGTAAGCGGCAAAACGCGTCTGGTCCGCGACCCGCACATATTCGACGGATGACCGCATGCGATTCTTGTCCTTGTAATAGATCCGCTCCTTCACCCAGCCACCGGAGAATTGCGTCGTGGCATGCCAGGCGAAGTCCTGGCGCGCAACTGAACCAATCAACAGCAACAGTGCATAGCCATCGGCCATCAGGTGGCGAGAAAGGCCGAGGCGGTCGGCGATTTGCTGAGGCTCCTGTTCTGTTACCTCGGCAAGTTGCGTGACAAATCCCCTCTTCGAGCAATATTCGAATAGTCGGGGCCTGGTATCTGCGGAACCATCTGCCATGTCGCTGCTCCCTTCATCAGTCTCCAACCCTCGATGTCTTGAGTGTATGCGTCGGGGCCGCGGTGTCAACAAAAGACGGTTGCTCAGTTCTCCATGCTTGGCACATCCGGCTTTCCAGCCCTGGCATGCAACGCCGTGATTACAGCCGCGGTTCAATGTCCAGCGAGGCCATCATGCAGGTCGCGGATGCGGGACAGACGCCCTGAAATTCCCGGGATGCGTGCAGCGCGGCAGGCGCGGAATCACGTTCGACGACCGTGAATCCGTGCCGTGCAAAGAAATCGGCGGCAGTCGTGGTCAGGAGGTACAGGTGCCGAACGCCGTGGTCGCGCGCCCTCACCTTGATCGCCTCCAGTAACTGCTCGCCGATGCCCTGGCCGCAGCATCCTTCAGCCACCGCTACCGATCTCAGTAATGCCACGTCGCCATAGCGTTCATAGCCACCGACGCAGCACATCGCGCCGCTGTTTTCGCCGATGACGAACTCCTCGAGGTGGTCGCGAGCGCCGTCCAGGGGCAAGCGTGCCGCCAGTAGCAGCGCTTCGATGGACGGCCAGTCCGTCGCGGTGGCCGGTCGAAACGTCAGCAACTTCTCCATGTTTTCTCCTGGTTGCGGTGTCGATATACAAGCGGGTACGGTGCCTGGAGCTGCGATGCGTGATCACGGGTGGCATTGCCCACTCGACGGCCAGACATTACGACCGCTCCCGCAGCGCCGTCAAGATAATTCGATAATGTTTGAATTGTCGAACGTGCTGATGTAAGATCCTTCAACGATTGTCGAATCATCGAATGGAGCATCAGCATGCAGACGAAGGAAGTATTGGCGGCGCTGTCGGCGCTGGCCCAGGAAAGCCGGCTGGCTGTGTTCAGGCTCCTGGTGCAGGCTGGGCCGGCAGGGCTGGCCGCGAGCAAGATCGCCGAGGAACTCGATATCGCACCGTCGTCGCTGTCGTTCCACCTGAAAGAACTCACCCATGCGGGGCTGTTGACCTCCCGGCACGAAGGCCGTTTCGTGATCTATTCGGCGGATATGCCAACGATGAACAGCCTCATCGGCTTCCTGACCGAGAACTGCTGCGGCGGCATTCCTTGCGGCCCTCGCAATGACAAGGCGAGATCATGCTGACGCTGATCCCGCTATGCCAGCGCTGCGCTCGGCCGCCACGCTATTGACCGCCCTCCCCGTTTTCTCGACTCCCCGACCACAACGATAAACGTACTGTTTAGGATGGACCCGTGCTGATCGCGTTCCTGATCTTCCTCGTTACACTCATCTTCGTCATTTGGCAGCCGCGCGGCCTCGGCATCGGCTGGAGCGCAGCGGTCGGCGCACTGGTCGCCCTGCTCGCTGGCGTCATCCATATCGCCGACATTCCGGTGGTGTGGCACATCGTCTGGAACGCGACCGGCGCCTTCGTTGCGGTCATCATCATCAGCCTGCTGCTGGACAAGGCCGGCTTCTTCGAGTGGGCCGCGCTGCACGTGGCGCGCTGGGGCAAAGGCAATGGCAAGCGCCTGTTCGCCATGCTTATCCTGCTCGGCGCGGCTGTCGCCGCGGTGTTCGCCAACGATGGCGCGGCCCTGATCCTGACGCCGATCGTGATCGCCATGCTGCATGCGCTGCGCTTCAACGCCCGCTCCACGCTGGCCTTCGTGATGGCCGCGGGCTTCATCGCCGACACGGCCAGCCTGCCACTTGTGGTGTCGAACCTTGTCAACATCGTCTCCGCCGACTATTTCGATATCGGCTTCGCCCGCTACGCGGCGGTGATGGTGCCGGTGAATCTTGTCTCGGTGGCCGCGACACTGGGCCTGTTGTTGCTGTTCTTCCGGAAGGACATCCCCGCCGACTACGACCTGGCGCAGCTGAAGCGCCCCGACGAAGCCATCCACGACCGCGCCACGTTCGTCACCGGCTGGTGGGTGCTGGGCTTGCTGCTGATCGGCTTCTTCTGGCTCGAATCGCTGGGCGTGCCGATCAGTGCCGTCGCGGCTGCGGGCGCCCTGCTCCTGCTGGTCGTCGCGGCGCGTGGCCACAAGATCTCCACACGTGAAGTCCTGCGTGGCGCGCCCTGGCAAGTGGTCGTCTTCTCGCTCGGCATGTACCTCGTCGTCTACGGGCTGCGCAATGCCGGGCTGACCGGCTACCTGACCGCGCTGCTGAACCGCTGCGCCGAGTACGGCGTGTGGGGTGCGGCGCTGGGCACCGGCTTCATCACGGCGATCCTGTCGTCCATCATGAACAACATGCCCACCGTGCTGATCGGGGCCCTGTCGATCGATGCCACCAGCACCCAGGGTGTGGTGCGCGAAGCGATGGTGTATGCCAACGTGATCGGCAGCGACCTGGGGCCGAAGATCACGCCGATCGGCAGCCTGGCCACCCTGTTGTGGCTCCACGTGCTCGATAGCAAAGGCATCCACATTTCGTGGGGCTACTACTTCCGCGTCGGTATCGTGCTGACCTTGCCGGTACTGCTGATCACCCTGGCCGCACTGGCCGTTCGCTTAGCCTGAGGAGACATCATGAGCGTCACCATCTATCACAACCCCGCCTGCGGCACGTCCCGCAACACACTGGCCCTGATCCGCAATGCGGGCATCGAGCCGGAAGTCATCGAGTACGTTCAACATCCGCCGAACCGTGCGACGCTGGTCGAACTGATCGACCAGGCGGGGCTGACCGTGCGCGAAGCCATCCGCGAGAAAGGCACGCCCTATCTCGAGCTGGGCCTGGATGACCCGGCCGTGAGCGACGAGCAGCTGATCGACGCCATGCTCGCCCATCCGATCCTGATCAACCGTCCATTCGTCGTCACGCCCGCCGGCGTGCGGCTGTGCCGCCCCTCGGAACTGGTGCTCGATATCCTTGCCGAGCCCCAGCGCGGCGCGTTTGCCAAGGAAGACGGCGAAGCTGTCATCGACGAAAAAGGCCAGCGTGTTCACCATGGATAAGATCTCGAACCTGCCCAACATTCGCGCCGACCAGCTGGACATTCCGGCGCTGCCGAAGCTCGATCCCGTCGGCGAAATGGACCACCCGCCGCGCTTCCTGCTGCTGTACGGGTCGCTGCGCGAGCGTTCATTCAGCCGCTTCCTGATCGAAGAGGCGGCGCGCATCCTCGAGCATTTCGGTGGCGAAGTCAGGATCTTCGATCCCACCGAGCTGCCGATGGCCGGCAGCGTGTCCGAGAATCACCCGAAGGTCGTCGAGTTGCGCGAGCTGTCGCTGTGGTCCGAAGGGCATGTGTGGTGCAGCCCCGAGCGGCACGGCGCCATCACGGCCGTGATGAAGAACCAGATCGACTGGATCCCGCTGGAACAGGGGGCGGTCCGCCCCAGCCAGGGCCGCACGCTGGCGGTCATGCAGGTCTGCGGTGGTTCGCAGTCGTTCAACGTGGTCAATACGCTGCGCCTGCTGGGCCGCTGGATGCGCATGTTCACGATCCCGAACCAGTCGTCGGTGCCGATGGCGTACAAGGAATTCGATGACGATGGCCGCATGCGCCCTTCCGCGTACTACGACCGGATGGTCGATGTGATGGAAGAGCTGTTCAAGTTCACGCTGCTGATGCGGGGCCGCACCGATTACCTGACGGATCGCTACAGCGAACGCAGCGAGCGCGCGATGAAGGCGATCGACAGGCAGTTGCAGAAGATCTGATGGCTGGACAGCGGTGATGCGGGCACGCATACACTCGTGTGCCGGATACAGTGGCCACGAAGACATCGCGGCCAGATAAAGTGTCCAGAGAAAAAAAGGGCGGCCGTGGCCGCCCTTCTCTTTTACTCGATTACCTGGTGCCTGTTAAAAACAGCAAGCCAGCATCTTCAGGCAGCACTCGATACTGCCGCAGCAGCCATTCGCCGCGGCGAAGGCAGCGGTGGAAGCAGCCAGCAAGCCGGCTGCGATCGTGATCTTGACGAGTTTCGATTTCATGATGGATTTTCCTGTGAGTTGAGAACATGGGGTAGAGAGAACGCCATGCCTCAATCAGGTGGCACCCAGATCGTCCGGTAAGGCGACGGCAAGTCACCGCCGGGAGCGGAAGGCTGGACAGCGCCTGCCGAGATGACCGCCCAGCTGGCAAGGGCCGGCGGCGGTGCAATCGCTGGCGCGCCGGGGGCGCAGCCCATGGCGATACAGTCGACCGGACAATGCTGATCCGGACAACAGTCGTGCGGCGGAGGCGGTCCGGCGACGGCACTCGCGCACAGGCAGATGGTCAGGATCAGCAGCAGAATCGCTTTCATGGCGTCATTCTAGCGACTTTTCCGCGGCCCTCGTGGATTCTCCGGCAGGCGCGGATCCTTGACAGGGCTCGATACGCGCCGCGCGGAATCATGACGCCCAGGTCAGCGCGTCGCAGCCGCCGCGGCAGCCCGCGCCTTGTGCAGTTTCCGGTAGCTGTCGAGCAGCCGCTCGTGACGGTCGAGGCCTTCCAGCTTCATGCTGGTCGGCGTCAGGCCATGGAACCGCACCGTGCCGTCCACCGATCCCAGCACCGCGTCCATGCGCGCGTCGCCAAACATCCGGCGGAAATTGACGACGTAATCATCCAGTTCCAGGTCTTCGTTCAACACCACTTCGAGCACGACGTTCATGGCCTGGTAGAACAGCCGGCGCTCCGCCGTGTTGTCGTTGTATTGCAGGAAGGCGCCCACCAGCTCGTGCGCCTCCTCGTACTCTTTCAGGGCGAGGTTGATCAGCAGCTTGAGCTCCTGGATCGTCAGCTGGCCCCAGTCGGTGTTCTCGTCGAAGTCGATGCCGATCAGCGTGGCGATGTCCGTGTAGTCGTCCAGCTCGCTCTCTTCCAGGCGCTCGAGCAGGGCTTCCAGCGCGGCATCGTCCAGCGAATGCAGGTTCAGGATATCGGCGCGGAACTGCAGCGCGACGTTCGTGTTATCCCACACCAGATCGTCGACCGGATAGATTTCCGAATAGCCAGGCACCAGGATCCGGCATGCGGTGGCACCGAGGTGGTCGTACACCGCCGTATAGACTTCCTTGCCCATGTCGGCCAGGATGCCGAACAGTGCTTCGGCTTCCTCGGCATTCGAGTTGTCGCCGTGGCCGGAGAAATCCCACTCGACGAAGTCGTAGTCGGCCTTGGCGCTGAAGAAGCGCCACGACACGATGCCGCTGGAATCGATGAAGTGTTCGACGAAGTTGTTCGGCTCCGTCACCGCGTTGCTGGCGAACGTGGGTTGCGGCAGATCGTTCAAGCCCTCGAAGCTGCGCCCTTGCAGCAATTCGGTGAGACTGCGCTCCAGTGCCACCTGCAGGCTCGGATGCGCGCCGAACGAGGCGAACACGCCGCCCGTGCGGGGATTCATCAGCGTGACGCACATGACCGGGTACTTTCCGCCCAGCGACGCATCCTTCACCAGCACCGGGAAACCCTGCTCTTCCAGGCCCTTGATGCCAGCGACGATGCCCGGATACTTCGCCAGCACGTCGGCCGGGACGTCGGGCAAGGCGATTTCGCCTTCGATGATCTCTCGCTTGACCGCCCTTTCGAAAATCTCGGACAGGCATTGCACCTGCGCTTCGACCAGCGTGTTCCCGGCGCTCATGCCGTTGCTGACGAACAGGTTTTCAATCAGGTTGGACGGGAAGTACACCGTCTCGCCATCGGAGCGCCGCACATACGGCAGCGAGCAGATGCCGCGCTCCACGTTGCCGGAGTTGGTGTCGACCAGGTGCGAGCCGCGCAATTCGCCATCCGGATCGTAGATATCCAGGCAGTATTCATCGAGGATCTCGGCCGGCAGCTTGTCGCCGCGGCGCGGCTTGAACCAGCGCTCTTCCGGATAGTGCACGAAGGGTGCGTTGGCGATATCCTCGCCCCAGAACACGCCGGCGTAGAAGTGGTTGCAGCTCAGTCGCTCGATGTACTCGCCCAGCGCCGATGCCAGCGCGCTTTCCTTGGTCGAGCCCTTGCCGTTGGTGAAGCACATCGGCGAGTGCGCATCGCGGATATGCAGCGACCAGACATTGGGCACGATATTGCGCCACGAGGCGATCTCGATCTTGATCCCCAGCCGGGCCAGCACGCCGGACATGTTGGCGATGGTCTGTTCCAGCGGCAGGTCCTTGCCGGGAATGTAAGTGGTGGTCGCCGTATCCGGATTCACCGTCAGCAAGGCCTGCGCATCGGCGTCCAGGTTCTCCACTTCCTCGATGATGAACTCGGGGCCGGCCTGCACCACTTTCTTGACAGTGCAGCGGTCGATCGAGCGCAGGATCCCTTCGCGGTCCTTGGCGGAGATGTCCGCCGGCAGTTCCACCTGGATCTTGAAAATCTGCTGGTAGCGGTTTTCCGGGTCGACGATATTGTTCTGCGACAGACGGATATTCTCGGTCGGGATATTGCGAGTCGAGCAATACAGCTTCACGAAATAGGCCGCGCACAAGGCCGACGAGGCCAGGAAGTAATCGAACGGACCAGGCGCCGAGCCATCGCCCTTGTAGCGGATCGGCTGGTCGGCAATGACCGTGAAATCGTCGAACTTGGCTTCCAGGCGAAGCTTGTCGAGAAAGTTGACCTTGATTTCCATGGGAGTGTTCCAGTAGTGCTCGAATCGAGTGAGGCCGCCATTATCCGTTGTTTCCGGCGAATGGCATAGGCTGTCGGTTCTGCGGGCACCGGTGTCCGGTCGCTGCCCTGTCATGGGTGCGGTGAGTGCCCCTGCTCTCTTGCAAGCGGTACGACGGTTGCTGGTCGCCCTCCGTTTTGTAGACTGGGTGCGTGATCAGTCGTTGGCTTTGTAACCAGCCGTGTGGAAATACCTTTCGGTTAGTTGCAAATTTATCTGGAAAGACAGCTCGTGGGTGCGCGGTGCCGGCCCGGATATGACTGCGTGGGAACCGTATTTTACTTTCTTTCAATATTGCCTGGCTAGCTTCCGTTCGCACCCTCATTTGCAGCCCGGATCCGACCAGGGCTGGCATGCGTCGCACCGCCCTGCTTCCTGCACGCCCTCACAGCTCGGCCATTGATGCGCGGCCCTGTTCGTAGTACCTTCCGGCAGCGTTTGTCGGGCTTTCGCCAGACCGCATTCAGGCGGAGATTGCCATTACTGAAAAGAACCTTCCCCTGGCGGTGGCCGCCCTTCTGTCTCACGGCACCGATCATTCGCGCGCGCCGGGCATCGACCTGCTGCGCGCAGCGGCCATTGTCGCGGTCATGCTTTATCACATCACCAGTCACGGCATCGCCCTGCCGGCGCTCGTGGAACATGGCTGGATGGGCGTGGACCTGTTCTTTGTCCTCAGTGGTTACCTGATCGGCTGGCAGCTGTGGCGCCAGTATGCGCAGGGTGGCACGCCGGACTGGCGGAAGTTCATGGCAGGGCGCGCGCTGCGGATCCTGCCCGCCTATTACGCTGTGCTTGCGCTCTATGTGCTGTTGCCGGGATGGCGCGAAGGCGGCGACCTGCAGCCGCCGTGGAAATTCGTCACCTTCACATTGAACCTGCTCCCCGACTGGGAACAGGGCACGGCCTATTCCCATGCATGGTCGCTGTGCGTGGAAGAACACTTCTATCTGCTGTTCCCCGCCGTTGCCTGGCTGCTGGCGCGCCGGCCGGGCACCCTCCCCGCCGTCGCCACCGCGGTTGGCCTCATCGGCGGCGGGATGCTGCTCAGGGCGTGGCTCTGGCGGCATGGCGTCGCACCGCACCTCGATGCCGGCGACACTGGCACCGCCATGCGCCAGTACGTGGCGACGATCTACAATCCGACCTGGTCGCGCCTCGACGGCCTGCTGATGGGCGTGCTCCTGGCGGCGGTGCGTGCCTTCCGGCCGGGCTGGTGGTCATGGCTGATGCGGCGCGCCTGGTTGTCCCTCGCGATCGGTGCGGCGCTCCTGGCCTGCGGCACGCGCATCGCCCCCATGAGCGCCGCGGGCGCCGTCGTGCTGTTCCCGCTGGTGGCGCTCGGCTGCACCTGCCTGCTGGCCGGCGCAGCGAGTCCGGCCACGTGGATCGGCCGTCGCGCGCTGCCCGGGGTCGCATCGCTCGCCATGCTGGCCTTCAGCCTGTACCTGACGCACAAGCAGGTCTATGGCTGGCTCGATGCCGCGTTACCGGGACTGGGCCGCCAGGCGCCCGTGCTTGCGCTGCTGGTCTACGCTGCCGCATCGGTCGCGGTGGCCGCCCTGCTGTACCTCGCCATCGAACGGCCGTTCCTGCGACTGCGCGATCGCTGGCTGTCCGGGAAAGCGGAATCGGCTGCCGCCGTCATTTCGTCTGTGGCGCCTGCCGGGGCCGCGGCATCCCCAGGCCCCTCGTCCGCCCCTCGTGCGACGACATCCGACTCTTAACAGGAACTTAACCACCGCTTAACTGAGCCGCGACGCCTGGTCCGCTACCGTGCGGAATGGCGCGCGCCGCGTACAACATCCCCGTTGTAGGCCGGCAGCGCGCACCACCGACCCAGGCACATCGATCACATGACCCAGGCAAGCTCCCGTTCTTCTCTCTCCGCATCCGACCCGACGCGCTGGTGGCAGCGCACCGGCCCCTACCTGAACCTGTTCTGCCTGCTCACGGCGGGCCTGGCCTTGCTGTCGCTGTCGCGGCTCGCGCTCGTTGCCTGGCAGCGCGACCGCGTGGCGGCCGCGGGCATCCTCGGCGACATGTTCGTGCAGGGTATCCGGGCCGACCTGATCGTGCTCGGCTACCTGACGATCATCCCGCTGGCACTGGCGCCCCTGCTGGCACACCGCCGCACGGCCAAACTGTGGGCCGGGCTGACCGCCTGGTGGGCCACCGCGGCGCTGGTGTTCATCGGCTTCATGGAGCTGGCGACCCCGCAGTTCATCGTCCAGTACGACATGCGGCCGAACCGGCTGTTCATCGAATACCTCGGCTACCCGGCCGAAGTGTTCGGCACGCTGTGGCATGGCTACCGGCCGGCGCTGGTCGGTACCGTCGCCGCGACCGTGCTGCTGGCCGTGCTGGCGCACCGGATGCTGGCCGCCGCGTCGCGCCGCATGGTGCTGTGGCCGGCCCGCCGCCTGCTGCTGACGTGGCCGCTGCTGTTGCTGGTGGTCGCACTGCAGATCCGTTCGACCACGGCGCACCGTCCCGCCAACCCGGCCATGTTCGCGCTGAGCGGCGATGCGCTGGTCAATTCGCTGGTCATCAGCTCGGCCTGGTCCGTGCTGGACGCCATTGGCGCGATGCGCAAGGAAGCCCGGTCGTCGGAAATCTACGGCACGTTGGCGCGTGACAAAGTGCTGGCGGGAGTCCGGTCGGCCCCTTGGCTGGGCGATTACCGTTTCCCGTCCGCCGAACTGCCCACGCTGCACCACCAGCAGGCGGCATACCGGCGCGACAAGCCGCTGAACCTGGTGATCGTGCTGGAGGAAAGCCTGGGCGCCACCTTCGTGCAATCGCTGGGCGGCCTGCCGGTGACGCCGGAGCTGGAAAAACTGAAGGAACAGGGCTGGTGGTTCGAGCAGCTGTATGCCACCGGCACCCGCTCGGTGCGCGGCATCGAGGCGGTGGTGGCCGGTTATGCGCCCACGCCGGCGCGCAGCGTGGTCAAGCTGTCGCTGGCACAGCGCAATTTCTATACGCTGGCCCAGGGGCTGGGCCGGCAGGGTTACCAGACCGAGTTCGTGTACGGCGGCGAAGCGCATTTCGACAATATGCGCAGCTTCTTCACCGGCAACGGCTTCCAGAACGTGGTCGACCGGCGCGCCATGCATCCCCGCTTCGAAGGCAGCTGGGGCGCCTCGGACGAAGACCTGTTCGACACCGCGCTGGCGCGGCTGAAGACCCTGCACGCGCAAGGCAAGCCGTTCTTCAGCCTGGTTTTCACGTCGTCGAACCATGAACCGTTCGAGTTCCCCGATGGGAAGATCGCGCTGCACGACCCGGTCAAGCAGCATGTCAACAACGCGGTCAAGTACGCCGACTTCGCCCTCGGCAAATTCATCGCGGCCGCCAGGCGGCAGGACTACTGGAAGGATACGGTGTTCCTGATCGTGGCCGACCATGACAATCGCGTGTATGGCGACAGCCTCGTGCCGATCAACAAGTTCCACATCCCGGGCCTGATCCTGGGCGCCGACGTGCAGCCGCGGCATATCCGCACGCTGGCCAGCCAGATCGACCTGGCGCCGACGCTGCTGTCGCTGATGGGCGTGTCCAGCGACCATCCGATGATCGGCCGCGACCTGGCGCGCGACAGCGAGACCCCGGGACGCGCGATGCTCCAGTTCGACAACTACTTCGCCTGGCTGGAGGGCGACTCCGCCACCATCCTGCGGCCGCAGCAGGCACCGCTGGCCGGGCGCTACGATCCCGCCAGCGGCGCGCTGGCGCTCGATGCGAAGCCGCCGGCCGCGGCACTGGTCGAACGGGCGATGGCGCACGTGATGCTGCCGTCGCTGCTCTATCGGGAGCAGCGCTACCGGGTGCCCGAGTAGCCGGCCAGCCAGTGCCTTCTGCCGGCATCGTGCCCGGCGAGGGTGCCGGCGCCGGCCGGGCTTGCGCTAGTTTGCTCTGTCGGGCTGTCCGTCCCGCGGGCTGGACGTGAGCCGGGCGTGCCGGAAGGTCAGCACCACGGTTTCCATCATCGCTTCCTCGCGCCGGGGACCGGTGGCCACATACGCCACGGTCACGTCTTCCACCTCGATCTCGTAGCACTTGACCAGGCTGCCTTCCGGCGCGGCGCGCAGGAAGTCGAAACGGGCGCGCGCCACGCTGGCGGCCGTCACGCACAGGCGGGCCAGCACGGGCGACGCGGCATCCTCCGGCTTGACGAACCGGATCTCGGACAGGCCTTCCGGGCTGCCCGCGCCGTGCAGCGACCAGCTCACCGAATCGCAGGCAATCCACCCCTCATACCCGCTGTCGGTCGAGCCGCCCGCGACGCCATCGATCCGCAAGTAAGAGTGCATCGGCATCCACGCCTCCCAAGGTAATAAATCCTAATGATGATCAGTAAATTCCTACGTGACGTGATCATATCGTCAATCCGAAAGTAAATATCAAAAAATAATCCGGCGGTTACAAAGACCGTCGCGGCGAAGCTGCCGGCGATTGATCACCAAGTTGATTGGTCCGTCCGGTTACCACAAGTGGTCTTGCCACATGGCGCGATTGGACCTACCATCGGCTTAGCCGACGCCAACAATCAACTCTCTCCAGAAGGGTGATGGCGCCGTTCCACACAATCTATGGAGACACTTCGATGAGCGAAAACAATGCCGGTCCGTTCGATCGCCGCACCGTGCTGAAGGCCGCGGGCGCGGCCGGGATCATGATGGCCACCAGCGCCTTTGCCGCGACCCCGCGCAAGCGCTACGCGGTGGTGGGCGTCGGCTCGCGCGCCCGCATGTTCACGGGCGCCATCACCGGCAAATACCGCGACGGCAACGAGATCGTGGCGATCTGCGACAGCAACCCGGGCCGCGCCGCGCTGGCCGTGCGGACCGTCACGGCCACCGGCGCCAGCCAGCCGAAGGCCTACAAGGCCGCCGATTTCGACCAGATGATCCGGGAAACCAGGCCCCAGTACGTGATCGTCACCACGCCGGACGCCAAGCATGACGAGTACATCGTGCGCGCGCTCGAAGCGGGTTGCGACGTGATCACCGAGAAGCCGATGACGACGACGGCGGAAAAGGCCCAGCGCATCCTCGACGCCGTGAAGCGCACCGGCCGCCACATCCGCGTGACGTTCAACTACCGCTATACGCCGCCCCGTTCGCAGGTGAAGGATATCCTGATGAGCGGCGAGATCGGCGACGTGATGTCGGTCGATTTCACCTGGCTGCTCAATACCGTGCACGGCGCCGACTACTTCCGCCGCTGGCACAGCAAGAAGGCGATGTCGGGCGGGCTGATGATCCACAAGTCGACCCACCATTTCGACCTGGTGAACTGGTGGCTGGGCGCGCAGCCGGAGCTGGTGCACGCCTTCGGCTCGCGCCAGTTCTACACGCCCGCGACCGCGAAGCGGATGGGCCTGGCCGGCGCGCATGAACGGTGCCTGACCTGCCCGGAAAAGCAGAAGTGCACGTTCTACTTCGACCTGGCGGCCGATCCGGGCCTGAAGGCGCTGTACCTGGACAATGAAAAGCATGACGGCTACTACCGCGACCAGTGCGTATGGCGCCCGGAAATCGATATCGAAGACACGATGAATGTGATGGTCCGCTACGACAGCGGCGCGCAGCTGAACTATGCCTTGTCCGCCTACGATGCGTGGGAGGGATACCACGTGGCCTTCAACGGCACCAAGGGCCGGCTGGAGCACCGGATCGTCGAGCAGGTGGGCGCCGCCGGCGCCAGTGAAGTGCAAAGCCGCAGCGACCAGGTGCAGATCCGCGTGATCCCGCTGCGCGGCGCGCCGCGCGACATCGAGCCCTGGACGGGTACGGGTGGCCACGGCGGCGGCGATGCGGTGATGCTGGAAGAGATTTTCGGCACTGCGCCGGCCGACAAGTACAAGCGGCTGGCCGACGAACGCTCGGGGGCTTACTCGATCCTGATCGGCGTGGCCGCCAACCAGTGCTTTGAAACGGGCCAGTCGGTGAAGATCACCGACCTGGTCACCGGCCTCAATCCGCCGGACCGCGCGCCGATGCCGACGCGCGAAACGCCGGTGCCGATGCCGCTGCGGCGCAAGATCCCGTAGGGAGAAGGCGAAAGACGGTGTCTTTCGCCGCTGCGATTAGCGCAGATTGACCGCGTTGATCTTTCCGGCCCGGCCGCCGATGTACAGGACGCCGCGGTCGGAGATCGACAACGAACCACCGGCCGGATACGACCAGACGGTTTTGTGCGTGGCGAGATCGATCGCTTGCGTGAGCAATTGCTCGCTGACGAAGACCAGGTTTTCCGTGACGATCACCCGGGCCTGCATACTGCCGTGCATGCCGATGCCCTTTCTCCAGAGTAGCTTGCCCGACGCAAGGTCACGTGCTTCCAGGCTGCTGCCGTTCACCGCGTAGACGATGCCCTTTGCAACGGCGGGAGCGCCCACGAACTCGCCCTCGATCACCCACGCCCGGGTTCGCGTGGCGAGGTCGAACCCGACCAGGCGGTCGCTGCTGACGACGACGGCCGACCCCGGCCCCGCAAGTGCCACGCTGCCGATCCGTCCCCCCTGTGTCACGAAGCCCGTATCGGCGATGGAATAGGCGGTGATGCCATCGTTCCTGCCGACTACCTGTAAAACGGAGTCCACATACATGTAGACATAGGAACCGTCGATTGCCGGCGTCCAGTCCCAGGACTCCTCGACACGGTCGATCTGCCACGTGGTGCCCAGCGTGGCGGCGTCGACCCGGGTCGTCCCGTTCCCGCTGGCGCTGCCGACGAACACACTGTCGCCGTGCAGTACGGGAGCGTAGGTTTCATTGAACCCATTGACCCAGGTCTCAGCCAGCAGTTGGCCACTGGCCTGGTCGTACACCTGAAGCTTGTACGCACCCGCTTTGACGACAACATAGACCTTGCCATCCGCCGCGGCCGGCGGTGACATCTTTTCGATCCCGTTGAATTCCTTTCGCCAGACCGTCTCGCCGGTTTGTTCGCTGAAAGCCCTCAAGGAGAATACGGGCCAGTTGCCGGAACTCCGTTCGGCGATGAATGCCCGGCCATTGTCGACCGCTACTGGATTGTTGTGAGCGATGTCGCCCGTTTCCGGATACCCCCAGCGCCTGGAGAAGCGCGCCGGGTCGAAGCTGGCCGGCGCGTAGCCGCTGTGCGCGGCGTTTCCTTGATACGTCGTCCATGCGGGGACCCCGGGTACCTGTTCCAGCGCGGTCAGGTTGGTGGCCTTCATGACGGTCACACTCAAGGGGATGTACCACGGCGAGCCTGGAAGCGGCACCTTGCACACCTGTGGATCGTCCTCGCAGACACGCACCTCGAGACGCGTCGCGTGCGTCCCGACGGGGAGGGTCGGTTCGGTACTCAAGACCGCTTCGTACTGGAGGGGCACGAACTGCTGGATCTTGACTTCCTTTGCGACGACACCCTTGCTGTCGACGATCGCCACATTGAAGGGTTTCTCGAAGATACGGGTGGCCGTCGCAATCATGCGGAACCTGAATGGTTCTCCTTCGAACACGGTGATATCCGCGGCAGGCGGATTGAATGTGAGCCAGGACTGGTCTGCCTGACTGCCGCCGGAAGCACCGCCCGTCCCGGTCGCTGTGCCCGTGGCCGGATTCGACCCGCCGGCGGAAGACCCGCCGCCGCCACACGCCGACAGCGCCACAGCGCAAGCGGCGATGGCAAGGCCATTGGTAAATCTGTTCATGAATATCCCTGAATGGTTTCTCTGCTGGGCGCAGATTGTCTTGAAAACCGGGGATATTAACGTTCGGCTATCGTAATTGCAAATAGACAATTACCTCGGAGCGCACTGGCCACGGCGACCGGCTGACAGCGCCGCTGAGCACCTGTGCCCTCCTGCTACCACTGGAGGCCGCGGACACCGCAAGATGTCCGCGGCCGGGGAATTACCGCAGGTTGATCGCGACCACTTTGCCCTTCTGGCCGGCGATGTACAGCACGCCGCGGTTCGAGATGGACAGGTCACCGCCGAACGGGTACTCCCACACCTTGCGCTGGGTGGCCAGGTCGATCGCCACGGTCCGTTCCGCCGAGCCGACGAACACCAGGTTGTCGGTCACGACCAGCTGCGTGTAGGGGCCGGTGCCGAGCGACTCGGAGGTCCACTGCAGCGCGCCGGTGGCGGCCGCATGGGCTTC
Organism: Pseudoduganella albidiflava; assembly: GCF_004322755.1. Classification (NCBI taxonomy): domain Bacteria; kingdom Pseudomonadati; phylum Pseudomonadota; class Betaproteobacteria; order Burkholderiales; family Oxalobacteraceae; genus Pseudoduganella; species Pseudoduganella albidiflava. The sequence goes on along the minus strand of NZ_CP036401.1, from coordinate 3,178,679 downwards.
CACCACCGTGCCACGCGCGTTCAGCACATACACAACGTCCTTGGCGAAGGCCGGCATGCCGACGGCGGTGCCGTTCGCCTTCCAGGCGATCTTGCGGCCGGCCAGGTCGAAGCCGAGAAGGCGCCCGCCGTTGACGGCGTATGCCATGCCGCTGCCGGACAAGGCCAGCGTGGTGCCGTCATAGCCGCTCCACTGGTTGTCCGGATCGGCGATGGTGAATGCCGTGCTGCCGTCGGCCGTGGCCAGCGCATACAAGGTGCCGTTGACATAGGTGTAGGCATGGCTGGCATCGACTGCCGGCGTCCAGCCGTCGTACTGCGGCAGGCCGGCGAACCAGGCCTTTTCAAACGTCGTGGTGCTGAACTTCGTCATCCCGCCGTAGTAGCCGCTGTTGGTATAGACCGCGTCGCCATATACGGTCGGCGCGAGGTACCGTTCCCATTGCGAATCCATGCTGGTCTTGCTGAGCAGCTTGCCGGTTTCCTGGTCGAACACCCAGAAGAACGTGTCGCCGTGGCCGGACGTGGCCAGGTACACCTTGCCGTGCGCGGCGGCGGGCGGGTTGACCCGGTGGACGGCGCCGAAGTCCATGCGCCACAGTTCCTTGCCGGTGTCTTCGCTGACCGCCACCAGGATCGACGACGCGGCGAAGCGGCCGCTGAACACGGCAAAGGTACGGCCGTTGTCATGCGTGACCGGCACATTCTCGCCGCTCGTGTTCGACACGGGCAGGACCCAGCGGCGCGTGAACTTGCTTGCGTCGAAGGTGGCCGGCACGTAGCCAGTGTGGGATGCGTTGCCCTGGTAGGTTCCCCAGTTCGCCACGTTCGGCAGGTAGCTCAACGGCGTCGGGTTCGTATCGGGCTGGACATCGACTTTCACCGGGATCAGCCACGGCGAGCCGGACAGCGGCGACTTGCACACCTTCGGATCGTCCTCGCAAAGGCGCAGCTCCAGCGTGGCTGTACGCACGCCCACCGGCAACACGGTCGACGTCTGCAGGTCGGCACGGTATTCCAGATCCGACAGCGTGGTGATTTTCACGTCGGTGGAAAACACGCCGGTTGCATCGATGATGCCGATATTGACGGGCTTGGCGAAGGTCTTGCTCGACTTCGCAGTGATCGAGACCGTCGCCGCTTCACCGACGAATGTGGTGACGTCGACGCTGGACGGGGTCAGCGTCAGCCACGACTGGTCGGGCTTGACGACCGGTGGTGTCGTCGGTGTTGTCGGGGTCGTGGACGTGCCGCCGCCCCCGCCTCCTCCGCCGCAAGCGGCCAGCGCCAGCGCACACGTGGTTCCGCCCACGAACCTGGAAAATGTATTCATGACTACCCTTGTTGATCTACGTGCCGAGCGTATCGGGCACGTTCATTGTTAGAACTACAAGTGTATCATGTCAGAATGAAAGATTTCCAGGGGTTAAGCTTGCCTTGGCTGGCTAGAACGGTCCTCAGCCTTCACCTTGTTGCGCATCCGCATCGATCCGGGTGATCAGCACGGTGGCGATGCGGCGCTCGCGCACTTCCGCCACTTCCAGCCGCAGGTCGTCCAGCACCAGCACCTGCCCGACGTGCGGCAAGGTGGCGAAGCGTTCCAGCATGAAGCCGGCCAGCGACGTGTAGTCGTCCGTGGCCACGCCCAGCGCATCCGAATCGAGCACCTGCTGCAGGTAATGCAGGTCGGCGCCGCCATCCACGCGCCAGCGCCCGTCGCCGAACGGCTGCACCACCGGCTGTTCGTCCTCGTCGGGGAATTCGCCGGCGATCGCTTCGAGGATGTCGATCGGCGTGACCAGGCCCTGGATCGTGCCGTACTCGTCGGCGATCAGCACCAGCTGCCCATGCGAGCGTTTCAGCGTTTCCATCACCTGCAGCACGCCGGCCGCATCCGGCATCACGATCGGCGGCCGGATGCTGCGCGCCGGATCGATGTGGCCGCCGTCCATCAGGTCGGCGATCACATCCTTGGCGCGTGCCACGCCGACGATATTGTCGAGCTGGCCGCGGCCGGCCGGATAGAAGCTGTGCGGCGCGTCGAGCAGCTGGGCGCGGATCGAGGCCGGGTCGTCGTCGAGGTCGACCCAGGAAATGTCCGAGCGCGGGGTCATGATGGAGCGCACCGGCCGCTGCGACAGGCTCAGCACGCCGCTGACCATGTGGCGCTCGGCCGATTCAAAGGTGGGCTGTTCGCTTTCCTTCCCGGCGGCCGCCGGTGCCTCGGCGCCGCCGTCGTCGGTCTTCTCGCCCATCATGCGCAGCACGGCGTTGGCGGTCCGTTCGCGCAGCGGCACGTGTTCCTGCTGCCGGGCGAAGTTGCGCCGCGCCAGCTGGTTCAGCGCCTCGATCGCCACCGAGAAGCCGATCGCCACGTACAGGTAGCCCTTGGGAATGTGGAAGCCGAAGCCCTCGGCGATCAGCGACAGGCCGATCATCAGGAGGAAGGACAGGCACAGCACCACCACGGTCGGGTGGGCGTTGACGAAGCGGGTCAGCGGCTTGGAGGCGAACATCATCACCGCCATCGACACGATCACGGCGGCGATCATCACGGCCAGTTCGTCGACCATGCCGACCGCCGTGATCACGGAATCGAGCGAGAACACGGCATCGAGCACGATGATCTGGCCCACCACCGCGGCGAAGCTGGCGTAGGCAACCGGGCCGCTGTTCACCTGCGCCTGCCCTTCGACCCGCTCGTGCAGTTCCATCGTGGCCTTGGCCAGCAGGAAGATGCCGCCCAACAGCAGGATCAGGTCGCGGCCCGAAAAATCCATGGTGCCGATGTGGAACAGCGGCTCGGTGAGCGTGACGATCCAGGAAATCACGCTCAGCAGCCCGAGGCGCATCAGCAGCGCCAGCGACAGCCCCAGCAGCCGCGCCTTGTCGCGCTGGTGCGGCGGCACTTTCTCGGCAACGATCGCAATGAAGATCAGGTTGTCGATGCCGAGCACGATCTCCAAGACGATCAGCGTCAGCAACCCAATCCAGATATTGGGGTCGGCCAGCCATTCCATGTGGGTATCCCAGGGGCTATGATGAAAGAATTGTACGGGAATCGCCAGGATGGGCGAGCCCGGCAGCCTGCCGGTGCCGGCACGCCAACCCCGCCCGCCGGTGACAGTCCCGGTGCGGAAAGCTATAATCTGCCCCTTCGCCCAGGTTTGTTCCCCTCCACCCAGGATTTTCCATGTCTCTCCTCGCCCACGAACTCGAACTGCTGTCGCCCGCCAAAACCGCCGAGATCGGCCGTGAAGCCATCCTGCATGGCGCCGACGCCGTGTATATCGGCGGCCCGGCTTTCGGCGCGCGCCACAACGCGAGCAATCCGCTGGAGGACATCGCCGCGCTGACCACCTTCGCGCACCGCTACCGCTCGCGCATCTTCGTGACGATGAACACGATCATGCACGACAGCGAGCTGGAGCTGGCGCGCAAGCAGATCTGGCAACTGTACGAAGCGGGCGTGGACGCGCTGATCATCCAGGACATGGGCCTGCTGGAACTCGATCTGCCGCCGATCCAGCTGCACGCCAGCACGCAGTGCGACATCCGCACCGTCGAGCGGGCGAAATTCCTCGGTAACGTGGGCTTTTCGCAACTGGTGCTGGCGCGCGAGCTGACGATCGAGCAGATCAGGAAGATCCGTGCCGAGGTCGATACCCCGCTCGAATACTTCATCCACGGCGCGCTGTGCGTGGCGTTTTCCGGCCAGTGCTATATCTCCCATGCGGACACCGGGCGCAGCGCCAACCGGGGCGACTGCTCGCAGGCGTGCCGGCTGCCGTACACGCTGTCCGACGGCCAGGGCCGCGTGGTGGCCTACGACAAGCACCTGCTGTCGATGAAGGACAATGACCAGAGCCGCAACCTGGAGGCGCTGGTCGATGCCGGCATCCGCTCGTTCAAGATCGAGGGGCGCTACAAGGACATGGGCTATGTGAAGAACATCACGGCCCACTACCGCCTGCTGCTGGACGAGATCCTGGAACGCCGCACCGAGTTCGTCCGCGCGTCGAGCGGCCGCACCCAGGTGCTGTTCACGCCGGACGTGGACAAGAACTTCCACCGCGGCCATACCGATTACTTCGCCGGCGGCCGCCAGGACGATATCGGCGCCTTCGATTCGCCGAAATACCTGGGCGTGAAGCTGGGTACCGTGACCCGGCTGGGCGGTGACCATTTCGACTTGCTGACCGATGCGCCGATGGCCAACGGCGATGGCCTGAACTTCATGGTCAAGCGCGCGTCCGCCGGGGTGCAGGCCAACACGGTGGAAAAGCTGGGAGAGAACGAGGAAGGCCAGCGCTGGCGCGTATTCCCCAACGAGCCGATGGCTACCCTCGCCGGCCTGAAGGTCGGCACCGAGGTCCACCGCAACCGCGACCACCAGTGGGAAGCCGCGCTGGCGAAGAAATCGTCGGAACGCAAGGTCAGCGTCCACCTGGTGCTGTCCGAGCGTGCGGATGGGTTGACCTTGTCGGTCACCGACGAAGACGGCATCGCCAGCTCGACCTCCGCAGCGCTGGCATTGCAGCCTGCCCAGCAGGCGGCGCAGGCCGAAGCGGCGCTGCGCACCAGCCTGGGCAAGCTGGGCAACACGATGTTCGAAGCCGGCAGTGTCGAGCTGAAGCTGTCGCAGCCGTGGTTCGTGCCGTCCGGCGCGATCAATGCGCTGCGCCGCGACGCCATCGCCGCCCATGAAGCGGCCCGGCTCGCCGCGTGGGAACGCCCGCCGCGCAAGGCGCCGGCCGAACCGCCGGCGGTCTACCCGGACACGCAGCTCACGTACCTGGCCAATGTCTACAACGAGAAGGCCCGCGCGTTCTATCACAAGCATGGCGTGCAGATGATCGCCGCCGCCTACGAGGCGCACGAGGAAGCGGGCGAAGTGCCGCTGATGATCACCAAGCACTGCCTGCGCTTCTCGTTCAACCTGTGCCCGAAACAGGCCAAGGGCGTGCAAGGCGTGCAGGGGCAGGTCAAGGCCGAGCCGATGACGCTGGTGTCCGGCAGCGAGACCTATACGCTGCGCTTCGACTGCAAGCCGTGCGAGATGCACGTGGTCGGCGCGATGAAGCCGGGCATCCTGAACTCGCCGCCGCCGTCGGCCGTGCCGTACAGCCCGATGGTGTTCCACAAGCAGCGCCCGCGCGCTTGATCCGCGACGCCCGTCCAGGCGATGGCGCCGCCATCGCCGCCATCTACAACCCGTACATTACCGGCACGACCATCAGCTTCGAGGAAGATGCCGTGACGGCGGACGACATGCGGGGCCGTATCGCCGCCGTGCAGGATGGCGGCTTGCCGTGGCTGGTGCTGGAGGGTGCCGATGGCGCGATCGCCGGCTATGCGTACGCGACGAAGTGGCGCGTACGTCACGCCTACCGCTATTCGGTGGAGACGTCGGTCTACCTGGCGCAGGGCAGCGAGATGAAGGGGTATGGCACGGCCTTGTGCCAGGCCCTGCTCGAACGGCTGCGCGCCCACGGTTGCCACCTGGCGATCGCCGGCATCGCGCTGCCGAACCAGGCCAGCGTGGCGCTGCATGAAAAGCTGGGATACAAAAAAGTCGCCCACTTCGGTGAAGTGGGCTTCAAGTTCGGCCGGTGGCTGGACGTGGGGTACTGGGAACTGCGGCTGGCGTAAACAGCTTTACCGTTTCTTCCTTTTACCGCTTCGTGCCCGCCTGCTTCGCCACCGTTTGCTTGCCTGCCGCCTGCGGCGCCGCGGCCTGGTAGAGCGGGGTCACCTTCGGCAGCATCGCCGTCAGGTCGGCGATCCGCGTGTCGTGCGACGGATGGGTCGACGTGAACTCGGCCGGCTCGCTGTCATTCGTCTTCCTGTCTCCCGCCTTCCTGTCGCCTGCTTTCATGCTCAGCGCCTGCATCTTGCGCCACACGGCCACCGACGCTTCCGGGCGGTAGCCGGCGCGCGCGGCCAGTTCCAGGCCCATCGCGTCGGCTTCCGATTCGTTCTGGCGCGAGTTCGGCAGCGTGTACAGGTAATGCGCCACCGTGTTCGCCGCCTCGATCTGCGCCTGGCTGTTCGGCGCCGCCATCAGCGCCGTGGTGCTCAGCGCGTTTTGCGCGTAGGCGCGCGAGACGCGCTCGCGGCCATGCTCGCGCAGCGCATGGGCAATCTCGTGGCCCATGATGATGGCGATCTCGTCGTCGGTAAGCTTCAGCGTGCGGACCAGGCCCGTGTAGAAGGTGATCTTGCCGCGCGGCGCGCAGGTGGCGTTGATCACGGGCGCGTCGATCAGCGCCAGCTGCCAGTTCCACTTCGCCGCGTCGTCGCGGAACGATGTCACGTGTGCCTGCAGGCGGTCGGCGATCTTCTTCAGCCGCGCATACTCGGCGCCTTTCGTGACGAGCTTGCCCTTGGTTTGGGCATCGCGGTTCTGCTGCGTGTAGTTCACCAGCGCCATCTGCTCCACTTTCTCGGCCGATACCAGCATCAGCTGCTGCCGCTGGACGCCGACCGTGCCCGGCTTCGTCGTCGACGCGCAAGCCGTCAGTACGGAAACGGCAGCGCAAATCACCATCGTCTGCATCTTCATGGGGAAACTCCCTGTCATGTGGGGCTCCCACTGTCATGGATTGCTCGCAGGCAGTCAATTTCCAATCACCAAGTGTTTTACCGCCATCAAACATGCATCGAATTCACTGAAAGAGCGCGCCATGCTTGCGCTCTCGCTATAATTGCCGCGCTATTAACAATCTGGGGAAAATGGCATGAAATACGCACTGGTGGGAGCCATGCTGATGCTTGCACAGGCGGGGGCGCACGCCAATCCGTTCGGCGTCATCGAATCGCAGCCGCGCGGCGAGCTGTGGGTGAATCCCGGCTTTTACTCGTACCACTTCGACCGCGGCGAAGGGCTGGACGATACGAACCCGGGCATCGGCGCCGAATACCGCTTTTCCACGGTGGCGTCGGCCACGGCGGGACGTTTCCGCAACAGCGACCGGGCCATCTCCAACTATGCCGGCATCTATTACCAGCCCTTCTCGCTGGGGCCGTTCCGGCTGGGGGCCGTGGTCGGCGCGTTCGACGGCTATCCGAAGCACCGCGACGGCGGCTGGTTCCCGGCGCTGATTCCCGTCGTCAGCGTGGAGTACCAACGGGTGGGGGTGAACTTTGCTATCGTACCGTCGTACAAGGATCGCCTGCACGGCGCATTGACCATCCAGCTGAAGTTCAAGCTCAAGGATTGACACCCTCTTCCCCCAAAGTGGCAGACGACCGCGGCGCGGGGTGCCACGATGGGATGATGTGAAACGAATGCCAATATGAACCATATCGCCCCCCAGGAACAACAGGCGCTGCCGGTCGAGGGCGAGCAGGATGGCTTGCCGGCCGAACTGGTGCGCCTGGCCGGCTACCTGTGCGGCACGACCGTGCCGCCGCAGGCCCTGGCCGATGAAAGCGCCCTGCTGGCATACGCGCCGGCAGCGATGGACGCCGGGCAGCGCCAGGCTTTGGCTGACTTGGCGGCTACCGCGGCGGCCTGCCGTGAACTGAAGCGCAAGCTGGCGCGCGCCGAGAGCTTCCTGTCCGGCTTTGCCGAGCATTCCCCTTCCCCGCTGTGGATCAAGGATCGCCATGGCAGCTACGTGATGGGCAACGCCGCCCTGCACGGCTTCTTCGGCGTGCCCACCGTGGTCGGCATGGACGACAGCCACTTCTGGCCGGAAGACATCCGGCACAGCCTGGAAGAACAGGACCGCGCCGTGCTGGAAAACGGCGAAACCATCAAGACGATGGAAACCTCGCACGACGGTACCCGCCACTGGCTGGTGCACAAGTTCCCCATCGACGTGGGGGGCGAGCCCTTCCTCGGCGGCTCGGCGATCGACATGACCACCGAGGTGGAAAAGGAACGCGCGCTGATCCGGCACGACAATTTCTATGTGCTGCTGTCGCGCCTGTCCGCCATCATTACCCGCGCCAAGACGCTGGACGCGCTGTGCATGGATACCTGCCGCTTCGCCTGCCACCAGCCGGGCCTGGAAATCGTCGACATCCGCCGCGTCGACGATGCCAGCGGCGCCCTGGAACTGTTCACATCCGCCGCCCGCGACGGCACCGAGCACCGCTGGCACGAGCGGGACGGCGCATCCCCGGCCGAGGTGGTGGCGGACTGGTTCCCGCCCGAACTGGCCGCCGCGGCGGCGGCGAGCGGCCGGCTGCAGGTGTCGAACCACCTGCCCGGCGCCGGCCACCGCGTGGCCTCGTCGATGGCGATCCCCCTGTTCGTCAACAGCAAGTGCTGGGGCGTGATCTCGTTCTACTCGCACCGGCCAGCCTTCTTCGACCATTTCTACCGCGAACGGGCGGGCGAACTGGGCAATGAACTGAGCTTCGGCATCGAGCGCCTGGTCAACGCGCAGGAACTGTTCCGGCTGGCCCGCACCAATGCACTGTCCGGCCTGCCCAGCCGCCTGCACTTCGACGAGGAAATCGCCGGGCTGGCCGCCGTCAATGCCAGCGGCACGGTCCTGCTCATCAACATCAACCGCTTCGACGAGATCAGCTCCGCCTATGGCAACACGGCAGCGATCGGCCTGATGCGGCAGGTGGCGCAGCGCCTGCGGGAAAAAGTAGCGGACCGGATGGCGCTGTCCCACGTGGGCATCGGCCGCTTCGCGCTGTTCTATCCGGACGACGAGGAACGCTCGCCGCGCAAGTACGCGCGCGACACGATCATTCCGCTGCTGGAGGGTTCCTACCAGGTCGACCAGCACAAGATCTGGTGCACCGTGAACGTGGGCGCGGCCATGCTGCCGGAGGACGGCACCAGCGCCGACGAACTGCTGGTCAAGGCCTGGGATGCGCTGGCCGGCTCGCGCGCGCAGGAAGAGCAGATCGGCTTCTACGACCGCGACGCCGACCATGCGCTGGCACGCCAGATCAGCATGGAGGCGGAATTGCGCGAGGCGGTCGAGCGCGGCGAATTCGTCAACTTCTACCAGCCGAAGATCGACCTGAAGACCGGCAAGCTGGCCGGTGCCGAAGCGCTGGTGCGCTGGCGCCACCCGCAGCGCGGCCTGATCCAGCCCACCGAGTTCGTGCCCGTGCTGGAACGCAGCGGCCTGGTCACGCAGGTGGGCCGCAACGTGATGCAGCAGGCGATGGAAGACTGGCGCGGATGGCACGACGCCGGGCTGAAGCCGCCGCAGATCGCCGTCAATGTGGCGCCGGCGCAGTTCCGGTGCGATTCGCTGTTCGACGACATCGAACGGGCGCTCAATACCGCCGAGGCGGAGCTGAAGCCATTGTCGATCGAGGTCACGGAAAGCGGCCTGGTGGCCGACCAGCGCCGCGTGGTGGATATCCTCAACCGCGTGCGCGAACTGCACGTACCGGTGGCGATCGACGACTTCGGCACCGGCTACTCGTCGCTGGCCTATCTCGTCACGCTGCCGGTGGACGTGCTCAAGATCGACCGCTCGTTCGTGGTCAAGATGACGCAGGATGCCAACTACATGGGCATGGTGCAGACCATCGTGCAACTGGCGCACACGCTGGAGCTGAAGGTGGTCGCCGAGGGCATCGAAACGGAAGAGGAAGCGAAGTTCCTGAAACTGCTGCGTTGCGAGCAGGGCCAGGGCTACCTGTACGGGCGGCCATTGCCGGCCGAGGAGTTCGCCAGGCTGCTGGGGAAGTGAATGCCGGGCGAGCGCCCGGCATGTCTGTCAATGCATCAGGTAGGTAAGCAAGGTCAGTGCATTTGGTCGGTACGTAAGGTTGGTACTTAAGGTTAGTACGTAAGGTCAGTGGGTGACCCGGGGGCCGTCCGGACCGTCCTGGATCGTGCCGCGCCATGCGCCGGTCTCCTTGCCGCGCGATTCGATCAGTTCCTTGAAGCGCTTCAGGTTCTTGCGCGCTTCCAGCCCGACCGCGCCGATCAGGTCGCCGGCCGATTCCACCGCATCGGTCGGCGTATAGCTCATCTCCAGCACGATCTTGGTGCGCGAAGCGCCTTGCGGCTCGAAGCGCACCACGCCGCTGTTCGGCGTGCCGGTGGTGCTGCGCCAGGCGATGCGCTTGTCGGGGATCTGTTCGACGATCTCGGCATCCCATTCGATCGGCTTGCCCAGCACGTCGGCCTTCCAGTGCAGTCGCTTGTCGTCCAGCTGGCGGATCTCATGCACGCTGTTCATGAATTTCGGGAACTCCTCGAACTGCGTCCACTGGTCGTAGGCCGTGCGCACCGGCACGTCGACGGTGATTTCCTCGCGCGCCGTCGAGCCGCCCTGGGCATTGCCCTTGCTCTTCAGGTACTTGGCGAGATAGGCGCTGCCCGCGGCGACGACCGCGAGGGTAAGTAGTCGTTTCATCGTTTCTCCTTGGCTTGGTGATGGGTTGGATGTCGCGAATAGGTTGGATGTCGCGAATAGGTTGGATATCACAAATGCTGGCCAATCAGGCGCCTTGGGCCAGCACCAGTGGCCCGACCTTCAATCCTAGCCCCGTCCGGGATCGCAGCCTATTGGGTGTATTCCGATCCGGATGTAGGTCCATGCTGGCAAGGCGTGAAATTTCTTGTGCCCCTCGGCAGCATCGGTGGCGGCACCCGCCAGGTTCATGCGGGCCCGGCCGGGTGCGGGGGCATAACGTCGCGCAGCAGAGCGCCGCGATGACAACCCGGGCTTGCCCCGGGTCTTGCCGCGTTTCTACCCAGCTCTTCGTCAGGCCCTGATCTTCGTCGTCGCGATCTGCTCGAGGATATGCTTCGGCACGCCGGCGTAGTGCTTGAACTCCATCGTGTACGTGGCGCGGCCCTGCGTCAGCGAGCGCAGGGTCGTGGAATAGCCGAACATCTCGGCCAGCGGCACCAGTGCGCGCACCAGCTTGCCGCCGCCGCCGGGGATCTCGTCCATACCCTGCACCATGCCGCGCCGCGTCGTCAGGTCGCCCATCACGTTGCCCATGAATTCCTCGGGCGTCTCGACCTCGACATCCATGATCGGTTCGAGCAGTTGCGGGTCGGCGCGGCGCATGCCGTCCTTGAACGCCATCGAGCCGGCCATCCGGAACGCATTCTCGTTCGAGTCCACGTCGTGGTAGGAGCCGAAGGTCAGCGTCGCGCGCACGTCCACCACCGGATAGCCGGCCAGCACGCCCGAGCGCAGCGTTTCGGTGATGCCCTTGTCGACCGCCGGAATGAATTCGCGCGGCACCACGCCGCCCTTGATCGCATCGACGAATTCATAGCCCTTGCCCGGTTCGAGCGGTTCCAGCTTCAGCACCACGTGGCCATACTGGCCCTTGCCGCCGGACTGCTTGATGAACTTGCCCTCGACATCGGCCACGGCCTTCTGGATGGTTTCCCGGTAGGCTACCTGCGGCTTGCCCACCGAGGCCTCGACGCCGAATTCGCGCCTCATCCGGTCGACCAGGATTTCCAGGTGCAGCTCGCCCATGCCGGCCATGATGGTCTGGCCCGATTCCTCGTCGGTATGCACGCGGAACGACGGGTCTTCCTGCGCCAGGCGGGACAGGGCAATGCCCATCTTTTCCTGGTCCGCCTTGGTCTTCGGCTCCACCGCCTGCGAAATCACCGGTTCCGGGAACACCATCTTTTCCAGCACGATCACGTGGTCGGGATTGGACAGCGTGTCGCCGGTGGTCACGCCCTTCAGGCCGACGGCCGCGGCGATGTCGCCGGCAAACACTTCCTTGATTTCCTTGCGCTCGTTGGCATGCATCTGCAGGATGCGGCCGAGCCGCTCGCGCTGCCCCTTGGTCGGGTTGTACACGGTGTCGCCCGAGTTCACCACGCCGGAATACACGCGGAAGAACGCCAGCTGGCCGACGAAGGGGTCGGTCATGATCTTGAATGCCAGCGCGGCGAACGGATCCGAGTCGCTCGGATGGCGTTCGATCTCGTTGTCGTCCTCGTCGTGGCCTGCGATCGCCGGCACATCGAGCGGCGACGGCAGGTATTCGACCACCGCATCCAGCATCGCCTGCACGCCCTTGTTCTTGAACGCGCTGCCGGCCAGCATCGGCACGATCTCGCCGCGCACCGTGCGGGCCCGCAGCGCCGTCTTGATCTCCGCTTCGGACAGCGTGTCGCCGTTCAGGTATTTCTCGGTCAGTTCCGGTGTCGCTTCGGCGGCCGCTTCCACCAGCTTGTCGTGCCACTTCTGCGCCAGCTCCCGCAGGTCGGCCGGGATGTCCTCGTAGGTGAACTTCACGCCCTGGCTGGCATCGTCCCAGATGATCGCGCGCATTTTCACGAGGTCGATCACGCCCTGGTAGTGGTCCTCGGCGCCGACCGGGATCTGGATCGGCACGGCGTTGCCCTTCAGGCGGTCGCGGATCTGCTGCTGCACGCGGAAGAAATCGGCGCCCACGCGGTCCATCTTGTTGACGAAGGCGATGCGCGGCACCTTGTACTTGTTCGCCTGGCGCCACACGGTCTCCGACTGCGGCTGCACGCCGCCCACGGCGTCGTACACCATCACGGCGCCATCGAGCACGCGCATCGAGCGTTCCACTTCGATCGTGAAATCGACGTGGCCCGGCGTGTCGATGATGTTGATGCGGTGTTCCGGGAAGTTGCCGGCCATGCCGCGCCAGAAGGCGGTGGTGGCCGCCGACGTGATGGTGATGCCGCGTTCCTGTTCCTGCTCCATCCAGTCCATGGTGGCCGCGCCGTTGTGCACCTCGCCGATCTTGTGGTTGACACCCGTGTAGAACAGGATGCGCTCGGTGGTGGTGGTCTTGCCGGCGTCGATGTGGGCGCTGATGCCGATATTCCGGTAGCGCTCGATGGGGGTCTTGCGGCTCATGGCATTCTCCTTGGAGGGCGCGACCGCGTGATCGCGCTCAAAAATTGTAGCAGCATCGGGTCGGCGAAGCTGGCGGCCCGTTTCTTTTTTTCAAGCCCAGCCGTGCGACCGACGGTTGCCATTCTGCATATACTCGCGCGATGCCCAAAAACAAGATCATGACAATGAAAAAACATTTTGCCCCCTGCCTTTCGGCCATGCTGGCCCTCTCCCCTTGCGTCGCCGGCGCACAGAACGCGCCGGCAGCGATCGATCCGGCCCTGGGCCGCTGCTCGATGATGTCCGATCCGACCGAGCGCCTCGGTTGCTACGATGCGCTGGTCAACCGGCCAAAGGATCCGCCGCCGGCGGCCGCCGCCAATCCGGACCAGCAGCAAGGCGCCTTCCCCGGGGGGCAGGTGGCGAAGACGGCCGAACCGGACGCACCGGCGGCCGAAAAGCCGGTGGTGTCGGTGCAGGTCCCCCTGTGGGAGCTGGACCAGGACAGCAAGCGCGGCGTCTTCAATTTCCGGCCGCACCGCGACACGTACCTGCTGCTGGCGAACTACAGCAACAGCACCAACAACGCCCCCTTCAACGAGGTCACGCCGGGCGGCATCGATGCCAAGCACGTGGAACTGGCGTACCAGCTGTCGTTCAAGATGAAGATGCTGGAATCGATCGCCGGCTCGCCGGTCGATCTGTGGTTCGGCTACACGCAGCAAAGCTTCTGGCAGGCCTACAACCGCGATGAATCGAGCCCGTTCCGCGAAACCAACTACCAGCCGGAAGTCATGGCGATCGCACCGATCGGCAAGCGGCTGGGCGGCTTCGACTTCCGCTACGCGGGGCTGGGCTTCGTGCACCAGTCGAATGGCCAGACGGCGACGCTGTCGCGCAGCTGGAACCGCGCCTACGCGGAACTGGGCGGCGAGTACGGCAAGCTGGCCGTGACGGCGCGGATCTGGAAGCGGCTGGACAATTCGCGCTCGGATAACGACAACCTCGACATCACGGATTTCATGGGCCACGGCGACGTGCGCTTCGTCTACCGCGACGGTGGCAACGAATACTCACTGATGGCGCGGCGCAACCTGCATACCGACCACGGCGCGCTGCAGCTGGGCTGGGCGATGCCGCTGCGCTCGAACCTGAAGGGCTACGTGCAGTTCTTCTCCGGCTATGGCCAGAGCCTGATCGACTACAACTATTCGCAGATGTCGCTGGGCGCCGGCTTCCTGGTCGGGTTCTGAGGCCGCGCGGCAGCGCATCCCGAGCAGAGCCTACCAGCACAGCCTAGAGGCACAGCCGCACCGAGTTGCACAGCAGGGTGATGACGTCCACGCCCAGCACGGGCGACTGGAAAAGCCGGTGCTCGCCGGGCAGTATCCGCCGGGTGAGCGGTTCAGCCAGTGCCAGGCCGTTCTCGCTGTTGGTCAGCATCACCAGGCCATCTCCCGTGCCGAGCGAGGCAATTGCGAAGGCGCGGTAACCGGGATTGTTACCCCATTGCCAGATATACGCATCGTCCCGGCCACGCTCGATGCCCCAGCCGAGGCCCCAGTCGAGTTCCAGGTCGGCATCGGCGGGAACGGGCGACGCGGTGACCTGCTGCATCGCCTCGCCGTCGTCCAGCAGCGCGGCAAGGAATCGCCCGTAGTCCGCAGCGCTGGTGTGCAGGGAGAACGCCGCATTGGCTTCCCGCAGCTGCAGTGTCTTTCTGGGAGCGCCGTTCGCCTTGGTGCCGCCCAGCAGGACGGGCGCGAGGCGGTCGTCGAACACGTAGGCGCTGTGGCGCATGGCCAGCGGCTCGAACAGCCGCGCGGCCATGAACCGGTCGAGCCGCTGGCCGGCGATGGCTTCCACTGCACGCTGCAACAGCACGTAGCCTTCGCCGGAGTATTGCCAACGCGTGCCGGGCGCCGCATCGAACCGCAATGGCCCGGAAGCCCAGTTCGGCATTCCGGACGTGTGGTTCAGCACCATCCGGCCGGTGACCGCCTGCAGCCGGGGATCGGTGACCACTTCGGCAGGCTCCGGCTTCAACGGCTCATGCCGGTGCCGGTAGCCTTGCGGCAGATAGCCTGCCAGTGGCGCATCAAGATCCAGTTTTCCTTCCCGCGCCAGTTGCAGGACCGCATAGGCAAACAAGGGCTTGCTGAGGGAAGCCGCCTGGAACACGCTGCCCGCGCCGGGCGCCGGCGCCGCCGGGCAACCCGCCGCGGCATGGACCGTCTCCAGCTTGCGCTGCCGGATGACGGCCACTGCGACGCCACACACGTTGTGTTGTTTCGCCAGGATCGCCAGCGCTTCGGGCATTTCCAGCGCCGTGACATCCGTTGGCGGGGCGGATGCACAGCCGGACAGCAGAACGGTGATTGCCGCCGCCGGGAGCAGCGATGCCAGGGTGCGTGCGTACGCGCCGCGGTTCACGCACCTCACCGGCGGCCGCCGCCCAGCACGCGCGCCGGCAGCATCACCACCGCGCGCAGCAGCTCGAAGATGGCCTCGACACCGATGCCGATCAGCCGGAACGGCAGCAACAGCAGCCACAGAACGGGATACAGCAGCAGCGCCAGCAGGGCGAGCGGCCAGCAGAGCAGCAACAGTACCAACCACAGGATAAAGCCCAGCATGGCGTCCTCGCGACGGTTATCGAAACACCATGGTGCCAGCCGCGGCGGCGCCGCTCAACGGCGGCGCGACGAAAGGCAGGATCGGCCGACCGGACGTTGAAAAAGCGGGATGAATCGCGGAGCCTGGGCGGCTGGTGCCTCAGGCGTAGGCGACGACCTGCGGCTGCAGCGCGGCCTGGTACAGCAGGCGGGCCGTGAGGCGGGCCTGCAGGGACGGGATCGAGCCGCCGGCGCGGTAGGCAAAACCCACCTGCAGCACGTCGCCGGCCTTGACCGCGACGGGCTGTTCCAGCGGCAGCGACATGAAGTGATTCAGCCAGTCGATCGTGGTGGCGCGCTCCTGGACGACGGACAGGATGGTCTTGGTGATGAAGCGGATGGCACTGACGGTGCCGTCGCGGTCGATGACGAACTTGCCTTCCCAGCTGTAGCTGGTGTCGTTCGCCTGGGTAAAATCGATCACCGAGTACACGGCCGGCTGGGCCATCTCCACCGTGCCGGGCTGCGCGGCGCCGGGCTGCTGGAATTGCACGATCGGCGCGTGGAAGCCTTCGAAGTCGTATTCCTGCTGCATCGGCTGGGCCGCCATCAGCACCGCCTCGGGCAGGAACACGGGCAGCGGGCCGCCGAACTTCTGCAGGTAGCGGCGCTTGAAGTTCTCGATGAGTTCCACCTGCTTTTCACGCAGCATGGCCACGTGCAGCATCTCGCAGATGACGACATCGACCGGCTCGGGCGGCAGGTATTCGAAGGCATCGGCATGGATCACCTCCACCTTGCCGGCGCAGCGGTTCAGGGCGAGGAAGCGGCGTGCTTCCTGCACCATGTCGGGATTGAAGTCGATGCAATACACCTTGTCGGCCCGCTGCGCCGCGAAGAACGACAGCGCCCCGGTACCGCCGCCCAGCTCCAGCACCTTCATGCCGGGTTGCACCACGTGGGCGATCGCGGCACGGAAATTGTGCATGCGGTTGGTGTCCATCAGCATGTTGTGATGGTAGTGGACGGGGATGAACTGGCCCAGGTAGCAGCTTTCAAGCTCGCGTTCCGACAGCATGGCATTTCCTTCTCGTGGCGACAGCGACATTATGTGCAACGAGCGGCCCCGGCAAAGCGCGGAGGTTGGCGGGAAAAATGGCTTAATTCGGCGGGTTTGATTGGCCGAGCTTGAGCCGGCGGGCTCGGATTGGATGACTGGTGCGCCGGGCAGCGCGGGTCAGCGCGACATGACCTGCTCGGCCTGGTGCTGGCGGATCGCCTTGGCGATCCACGGCTTGTCGGCCCGTTCGGCGAATTCGGCGGCATCGCTGCGGAAGCCGGCGTCGCGCAGGCTGGCGTCGGCGCCTTCCTTCAGCAGCAGCTTGACGGCGTCTTCCTGCCCTTCGCGCGCGGCCAGCATCAGCGGCGTGACCTTGGTCGGCGATTCGGCGTCGATGTAGGCGTGACGGTCCAGCAGCAGGCGCATGATGTCGAGCGCGCCGGCCGCGGCGGCGTAGTGCAGCGCCGTCCAGCCGGGGCGGTTGACCTGGGCGCCCTTGGCCAGCAGGGCCTTCACGGCCGGCATGTTGTTCTTGAACGCGGCCATCATCAGCGCGGTATTGCCGTTGCCGGCCTGCGCTTCGAGGTCGATCTTCGGTTGCGCCAGCAGCAGCGCAAAGACATCCATCGCATCGTTGCGCAGCGCGACGATCATGCCGGTCTCGCCCCGCTCGGGGTCGCGCACATTGGGATCGAGGCCGCGCGCCAGCAGCGGCTTGATGCGGCCGGCGTCGTTGACCTGCGCGGCGCGGAAGAAGGACACGGCATCGTCGGCGGTGGCCGGCGTGGGTGAAAACACAGAAGCGACGGCCACCGTGGCCACGCCGAGGCGCAGCGCGATCCGGTTGCGCAGCCGGGCGCGCAGTTTGCGCAGCCGCTTGGCGAGGCCCCGCAGCGAGATCCGCATCAGGCCTCCGCCGCCGCGAACAGCTTGAAGAAGTTGGCGCTGGTGGCGGCCGCCACTTCGTCGACCGTGACGCCTTTCAGCTTCGCGATGAACTCGGCCACGTGGGCCACGTAGCCCGGTTCGTTCGTCTTGCCGCGGTACGGCACCGGCGCCAGGTACGGCGAATCCGTCTCGATCAGCATCCTGTCCAGCGGCACTTCGAGCGCCACGGCCTGCAAGTCCCTGGCGCTCTTGAACGTGACGATGCCCGAGAACGAGATATAGAAGCCCATCGCCATCGATGCGCGGGCCACGTCGAGCGATTCGGTAAAGCAGTGCATCACGCCGGCCACGCCGCCCTGGTCGGTGCCGGCGCCCTCCTCGGCCATGATGCGGATGGTGTCTTCGCTGGCCGACCGGGTGTGGATGATCAGCGGCTTATGCGCTGCGCGGGAGGCGCGGATATGCGTGCGGAAGCGTTCGCGCTGCCATTCGAGGTCGCCCTCCAGCCGGTAATAATCGAGGCCGGTTTCGCCGATCGCGACGATCTTCGGGTGCCTGGCCAGTTCGACGAGCTGGTCGACGGTGGGTTCCGGCGTGTCCTCGTAATCGGGATGCACGCCGACGGACGCGTAGAAATTAGGGAACTGCTCGGCCAGCGCGAGCACGCGGGGAAAGTCCGGCAAGTCGACGGACACGCACAGCGCATGCGTCACCTTGTTCTCCGCCATTTTCGCGCGGATTTCCGGCATCCGGGCTGCCAGCTCCGGGAAGTCGATGTGGCAGTGTGAATCGATGAACATGGGTCGATTGTAGCCGATCCACGAAAACCGGTGACAGGCTCCGTTTTCCAGGAAATGTTGCAAATTAACTGGAGCCTGTCACCGGTTTTCCGCTCCAGAGTCGCCGAGTGAAAAGAAATGTTTCACCGAAAATGGGGACGTACCCTATTTTCCTGGCAATGTTTCCCGAAAAATGGGGTCCGTCCCCATTTTTTCGGGTCCGTCGCGATTTTCCTGGTGCCTATCTTCTTCCTTACAAGTCAGGCGACGCGCTTGCCCAGGATGATCAGGTCGCGTTCGACGCCGTCCAGGTTGGCGACGCGGGGGAAGTGGGCCCATTCCTCGAAGCCGAACTTGCGGAACAGCGCCAGGCTGGCGCCGTTGTGCCCGAAGATGAAGCCGAGCACGGTATGGACCTTCACTTGCGGCGCGAAGGCGATCGCTTCGCTCAGGGCGTACTTGCCGATGCCCTTGCCGCGCCAAGCTTCGTGGATGTAGATCGACACCTCGGCCGTGCCGGAATAGGCCGGGCGGCCGTAGAAATTCGAGTACGAAATCCAGCCGAGGATCTCCGGGTGCGCCGAAGTGTCGCCGGCGCGTTCGATGACCCATAGCGGGCGGCGCCCGGGCTGGTGTTCATGGAACCAGTTCAGGCGCGACTCGACGGAGACCGCTTCGGTATCGGCGGTGACCTCGCGCGACGCGATGGTGCTGTTGTAGATGGCGACGATGGCGGGCAGGTCGTCGAGGGTGGCGAGACGGTGTTGGAAAGACATGTGGCGAAAGACCCGGAGGCCGGCGGTTACAGTGTATGGGTGGCGCGCGAAGAGCGCAGGGCCGCGCCGAGGATTTCCTCGATGCGCGCGCGGGTGCGCTGGCCCGCTTCGTCGTCCGGGAAATGGACGCCGATGCCCTGCGCCTTGTTGTTGTTGGCACCCGCCGGCGTGATCCACACGACCTTGCCGGCGATCGGGTACTTGTTCTGGTCATCCATCAGCGACAGGATCAGGTAGATCTCGTCGCCGATGCGGTAGCTGCGCGTGGTGGGCACGAAGATGCCGCCGTTCTTCAGGAAGGGCATGTAGGCCGCGTACAGGGCCGCCTTTTCCTTGATGGCCAGCGACAGCACGGCCGGCCGGGTGGGCGGCCCGGCATTGCCGGCGGCATTCGGATCGGGAGGTATGGTACTCATCGGCACTTGTCCATCATCGGCATCAGTCCATCGTCACTCATGCATCGTCATTCAGGCATCGTCACTCATGCATCGTCACTCTTGCATCGTCAGCGGCAGCACGACGTATAGTCGAGCAGCAGGTCTTCCAGGAACAGCTTCGGCGACAGCGGATGGTCCGACGTGGCGCGCCGCTCGGCCGTGCTCTTGATCGCCGCCAGCAGGCCGGACACCGGCACCCGGTCCGCCAGCCCCTTCAGCTCGCGCTGGTAGCGGGGATAGTAGCGGATCCGGCCGGACAGCTTCAGCGAGAACAGGTCGTACAGCCAGCGCTGCTGCCACGCCACTACGGACGTCAGCGGCACCTTCTGCATCTTGTCGGCCGTGCGCAGCGCATTCTCGACCGAGGGGTGGGCCAGGTACTGCAGCAGCGTGTCCATGTCCTCGCGGCTGCCGGTTTCCGCCTGGGCCAGCGCGGCCAGCGGCGCGCCGCCCTGCTCGCTCAGCCAGCCATCGGCCTGCGCCACGCCCTGCGATTCCAGCCAGGCCAGCGCCTCGGCGTGCGGCGGCATCGACAGCGCGAACTTGCGGCAGCGCGACAGGATGGTCGGCAGCAGGCGGTCCAGGCTGTTCGACGACAGCAGGAACACGGTACCCGGCGGCGGTTCTTCCAGCGTCTTCAGCAGCGCATTCGAGGCCGGCATGTTCAGCGCCTCGGCCGGATACAGCACCACCACGCGCAAGCCTTGCCGGTGCGTGGAGATGTTCATGAAATCGGCCAGCGAGCGCACCTGCTCGATCTTGATTTCCTTGGAAGGCGCCTTGCTCTTCTTCTTTTCCTCGCCCTCCTCGCCCTCGCCGGCGCCGTCGTCCTCCAGCGCTTCGGGGCGGATGCGCCGGAAATCCGGGTGGCTTTGCTGGACGAACCAGCCGCACGACGCGCACGCATTGCACGGGTGCCCGTCCGCGCGCACGTCCTCGCACAGCAGCGACTGGGCGAAATGCTCGATGAAGTCGGCCTTGCCGATGCCGGCCGGGCCGTGGAACAGCACCGCGTGGGGCAGGCGCTGGCGCACCTGCTGCAAGGTCTGCCACGCATCGCGTTGCCACGGATAGATCGCGGAAGTCGTTTCCATGGTCACTCCAGTGCGGCGACGATGGCCGCCAGCTGCACGCGGATCGCATCGATCGGCTGGGTGGAATCGATCACCCGGAAGCGCCGCGGTTCCTGCGCGGCGCGGCGCAGGTACTCGTTGCGCGCGGCCAGGAAGAAGTCGGCCTTTTCCTGCTCGAACCTGTCGAGCTGGCGGGTGGCGTCGAGCCGGGCCCGCGCCACCTCGAGCGGTACGTCGAACAGGATCGTCAGGTCCGGCCACAGTTCCGGGTGCACCCAGTTGGCCAGCGTGTCCAGCTTGACGAGTTCCAGCCCCCGGCCGCCGCCCTGGTAGGCGAAGCTGGCGTCGGTGAAGCGGTCGGAAATGACCCAGGCGCCGCGTGCCAGCGCCGGCTCGATCACCTGGGCGATGTGCTCGCGGCGGCTGGCGAAGACCAGCAGCGCTTCCGTTTCCAGGTGCATGGCTTCGTGCAGCACGAGTTCGCGCAGCTTCTCGCCCAGCGGCGTGCCGCCCGGTTCGCGGGAACTGACCAGCTCCACGCCACGGGCGCGGATCAGCTCACCCACGTACTGGATGTGCGTGGATTTGCCGGCGCCGTCGATCCCCTCGAACGTGATGAACTTGCCGCGTGCCGCCGGGGTACCCTGGCTCATCGACTCCCTGCTCATAAACTTCCCACTCATTGCCTGCGCTGGTACTGGTTGACCGCCCGGTTGTGATCGGTCAGGTTATCGGAAAAATGGCTCGTGCCGTTGCCGCGGGCGACGAAATACAAAGCCGTCGTCTTTGCCGGCGCCAGCGCGGCACCCAGCGATTGCACGCCCGGCAGCGCGATCGGCGTCGGCGGCAGGCCGTTGCGCGTGTAGGTATTGTACGGGGTGTCCGTTTCCAGGTCCTTCTTGCGGATATTGCCGTCGAATTTCTCGCCCAGGCCGTAGATCACGGTAGGGTCGGTCTGCAGCATCATGCCCAGCTTCAGGCGGTTGACGAAGACCGCGGCGATCATCGCCCGCTCGGCCTTTTGACCGGTTTCCTTTTCCACGATCGAGGCCATCGTCAGCGCCTGGTACTTGTCCGCATACGGGAGATCGGCGGCGCGCTGCGCCCATGCGGCATCGAGGTGCTGCAGCAGCGCCGTGTGGGCCTGCTTGTAGATCTGCAGTTCCGACGAGCCCTTGGCGAACAGGTAGGTGTCGGGGAAGAACAGCCCTTCCGGCTGCTTGTACTGGGAACCGAGTTTTTCCATCAGCTGGGTGTCCGACAGGCCCACGGTGTCATGTTTCAGACCCTTGTGGGCGGCGATCGCCTGGCGCATCTGGCGGAATGTCCAGCCCTCGATGATCGTCAGCGATTCCTGGGCGAACTCGCCGCGCACCAGCTGGTCGATCAGCCGCAGCGGCGTGGTGCCCGGCTTCAGTTCGTAGGAACCGGCCTTCAGCTTGCCGCTCTTGCCGGTGAAGCGCGCCAGCAGGTTGAACAGGAGCGGCTGGATCGGCACGCCCGCTTCGGCGATCTGCTGGCCGGCGGCGTGGGCGCCGCTGCCCTTGTTGATGGTGAACGGGATATTGTCTCCCTCGCCAACGATCGGCTGCTCCGACCACCAGGCGAAGCCGCCCGCCGCGGCCGCCGCGACCAGCACGCCGAGCGCCAGCGTTTTTGTTATGAATGCCATGTCGTATGCTCCCCGCGCGGGGCCGCGCGACCCGTTTTGGGGGTGGCCGGCGCGTTTGGCGCGGGATCTTTATAATGAGCCCGTAATCATAATGCCTTCGCAGGCAACTGAGTGGGCCTTCGTGGGCAATATCTAGCCAAAGTATCTAAAAATATGAACAACTGGAATCAACTCCTTGCAGCTCCCGCCGAAGCGCCCACGCGCACCGCGCTGGCCGCCGGCTTCGTGGCCCCGGTCACCGACCTGGGCCTGATCGCCTTCAGCGGCGACGATACGGCCGCGTTCCTCCACTCGCAGCTGACCAACGATGTCGAGCACCTGGGCGCCGGCGAAGTGCGCCTGGCCGGCTATTGCTCGCCGAAGGGACGTCTGCTGGCCAGCTTCCTGATGTGGAAGGACGAGCAGTCCGTCTACCTGCAACTGGCGCGCGACATCCAGCCGGCGATCCAGAAGCGGCTGCAGATGTTCGTGCTGCGCGCCAAGACCAAGCCGGTGGACGTGACGGAACAGCGCGTGGCGCTGGGCCTGGGCGGCGCGCTGGCGGAAGCGGTGCTGCAAACCTGGTTCGACGCCCTGCCCGCTGCGCCGTACACGAAGCTGGACCATCCACTGGGCACGCTGCTGCGCGTGGCCGATGCGTTCGGCGCGCCCCGCTACCTGTGGCTGACCACGCCGGAAACGGCCACCACCGTGGCGCCGGAACTGGCCGACCGGCTGGTCGTCGGCGGCAACGCGGCGTGGCGCCTGTCGGATATCCATGCCGGCGTGCCGCTCATCGCCGCCGCCACGCAGGAACAGTTCGTGCCGCAGATGATCAACTTCGAGCTGCTGGGCGGCGTGAACTTCAAGAAGGGCTGCTACCCGGGCCAGGAAATCGTCGCGCGCAGCCAGTACCTGGGCAAGCTGAAACGCCGCACGGCGCTGGTGACGATCGACGATGCCACGGTCGGTCCCGGCACGGAAGTCTTCACGCCAGCCGATCCCGGCCAGCCTTGCGGCATGGTCGTCAACGCGGCGCCCAACGGCGGCGGCGGCGTCGATGCGCTGGTCGAGATGAAGCTCGATGCGCTGGAAGCGGGCGACGTGCGCGCCCGCGCCGCGGATGGCCCCGCGCTGGCGTTCCAGCCGCTGCCCTACGTGCTGGACAAGCTGGAAGTGTGACGGGCCGGTGCTGATGGACCTGTATGTCTATTACCGCGTTGCCACGGGCGACGCGGAAGCACTGATGCCGCGCGTGCGTGCGCTGCAGGCGCAACTGGCAGCCGCCCATGGCGTGGCGCCGCAACTGAAACGCCGGCCGGACAGCCCGGACGGCGTGCAGACGTGGATGGAAGTCTACCCCGCCACCACGCCTGGTTTCACGGCAGCGTTGACGCAAGCCGTCGCCGCTGCCGGCCTGGACACGCTGATCGCGGGTCCCCGACATACTGAACTCTTCATGGATATCCCCTCATGTGCCTGATCGTTTTCGCCTGGCGCGTGGTACCCGGCGTGCCGCTGATCGCCGCCGCCAACCGCGACGAATACTATGACCGCGCCAGCGCCGCGGCCGGGCCGTGGGAAGAAAACCCGCAAGTCATCGCCGGCCGCGACCTCAAGGCCGGTGGCAGCTGGATGGGCGTGACGCGCCCGGATGGCCCGGACTGCCAGTGGGCGGCCAACGTCTCGCCGCTGCGCGCGCGCTGCCAGGACGGCGGCTTCGCACCGGTCGACAGCGATGGCAAGGCGCCGTCGCGCTTTGCCGCCATCACCAACATCCGGGCGCCGCAGGACCACGACCCGCAGGCGCCGTCGCGCGGCATGCTGGTGTCGAACTTCCTGTCCGCGACGATGAGCGCGCGCGACTATGTCGAGCAGATCCGCCCCGGTGCCGGCGCGTACAACGGCTTCAACCTGGTGTTGTGCGATGGCGAGGAACTGGTGTGGTTCTCCAACCGCGGCGACGCGGACCCGCGCAACGGGCAACCGCTGGGCCCCGGGGTGTATGGCCTGTCCAACGCGCTGCTCGACTCGCCGTGGCCGAAGGTCCTCAAGACCAAGGCGCAATTCGCCAGCCTGCTGTGCCTGGGCGCGCCGGAAGAAGCCTATTTCGAGATGCTGGCCGACACCGCCCGCGCACCCGACCAGCGCTTGCCGGACACCGGCGTTCCGCTGGAGCGCGAGCGGCAACTGTCGGCCGTCAAGATCGAATCGCCCGACTACGGCACCCGCACCTCGACCCTCGTCAAGCTGTATGCCGAAGCCCCGGCCGTGCTGCACGAGCAGGTGTTCCGCTGACCGAAAACCGGTCACAGGCTCCGATTATGAAAACCGGTGACAGGCTCCGATTACGTTCGAAAGGTTCCAAAAACCGGTGACAGGCTCCGATTATGTTCGAAAGCCTCTCGAAGGCCTCTCGAAAGCTTGTAGAAATCGGAGCCTGTGAACTGAACCCTAAAAGTTGGACACCAACTTTTGGGGTTTTTCATGGCGAAGTATGGTGTGCAGTTCAAGCAAGAGGTGGTCGATCGATATCGAGCCGGGCCATTGGGATGCGTTCGTCTTGGCAACGAAATGGGCGTAGATCCTAGTCTGGTCTATTTATGGATCAGGCTATACGACGCTCATGGTGTGGCGGGACTGGAGAAGAAGCAACATAGGCACAGCGCTGAGGGCAAGCTATCGATATTGCAGTACATGTGGAAGCATGAGTTGTCATGTTTCGAGACGGCCGTGATTTTCAACGTGCGCCATACCGGCAGCATCGGCCAGTGGGAGCGCTGTTATCATAGCGGCGGTATAGATGCGCTCAGTCCCCGACCGCGCCAGAGACCGAAGAAAATGCCCACATCCCAGCCGCCCGCGCCGCAAACGCCTCTCGATGAAGAGGCCAAGACCCTTGAAGAGCTTCTCAAAGAAGTGAACTACTTGCGGATGGAGAACGCCTACCTAAAAAAGCTGGGGGCCTTGGTTCAGGAACAGAAGCAGCAGCGTGCGATAGCGCGCAAAAAGCGAAAGTAATCACTGAACTGAGGCAGCGTTTCCCTTTGGATGGCTTGCTGGAAGTAGCAGGCCTGGCGCGCAGCACTTACTACTATCAGCAGCAAGTGGCCAAGCTAGGCGATCGTGACGAGGCCTTAAAAAATCGTGTTCAGGGCGTCTTCGACGGCAACCACGGGCGCTATGGCTATCGCCGTGTGGCCGCTGAGATCCGCAAGGACGGGCATAAAGTTAACCACAAACGTGTACAGCGTTTGATGAGCGAGCTCGGCTTGAAATCGCTGGTGCGGCCGAAGAAGTATCGTTCTTACAAAGGCGAAGTGGGCGAAGCTGCAGATAACCTCTTGGACCGCGATTTTGAAGCTGCGGCCATGCACGAGAAGTGGGTAACTGATGTCACGGAGTTCAATGTCGCTGGCAAAAAACTGTATCTCTCGCCGGTGATGGATCTGTGCAACGGCGAGATCATCGCCTTCGAGACGAACACCCGGCCAGTGCTGAGCTTGGTTACCAACATGGTTAAAAAAGCTCTGCGAAAGCTCGGCAAAGACGACAAGCCAATCCTTCACTCGGACCAGGGATGGCACTATCGGAAGCCCGCTTACCGGAAGGCGCTGGAGGATAAAAATGTCGTGCAGAGCATGTCTCGCAAAGGAAATTGCCTCGACAACGCTGCCATGGAGAGCTTCTTCGCCGTACTCAAGACTGAGTACTTCCATCTGCAGAAATTTGCCAGTATTGAGGAGCTGAAGAAAGGCCTGGTGAAGTACATCCGCTACTACAATCACAAGCGCATCAAGCTTAGGTTGAACGGGCTGAGTCCCGTGCAGTACAGAACTCAGCTACAAGCAGCATAGCTAACAAACCGTCCAACTTCTTGGGGTCACTTCACTGTCACCGGTTTTTGCAAGCTTTCAGATGTCGGTAAACACCTGCTCGGCGGGCAGCCGCGATTTGGGCAGCTTGGCGTTGAAGTCTTCGCCGCTGCTGTAGCCCAGCGAGACGATCACGGTGCCGGTGAAGCCCTTGTCGCGCAGGCCCAGTTCCTTGTCCAGCACTTCGGCATTGAAGCCTTCCATCGGCGTGGCGCCCACGTCGAGCAGCGCGGCGGCCTGCAGCAGCGTGCCCAGCGCGAGGTAGGTCTGCTTTTCGTACCAGAACGGGACGTCCTTCTGCGTGAACCGGTGCAGGTTGGTGTACGACATGCGGCCGGCATGCTGCGCCGACTTCGCCGCGTCGTTGACGAAGCGCCCGTCCCTGGCTTCCTGTTCCAGCACGGCGGCCAGCTGCGCCTCGTCCGGCGCCACCTTGGTGGCCAGCACGATGACGTGGGAGGCGTCGCGGATCTTCGCCGCGTTGTACTGGAAGCCCGCCTCGGCGGCCCTGGCGATGCGTTCCTTGCCTTCCGGCGTGGCGGCGACGACGAAATGCCACGGTTGCGAATTGACCGACGACGGCGCGAGGCGCAGCACCTCGCGCAGCTGGTCGATGATTTCCGCCGGAACCTTGCGTTCACGGTCATACGATTTCACGGTGTAGCGCTGGCGCGCCTTGGCAACGATATCCATTCGGGACTTTCCTGTTGAAGAATAAAAAACGGGCGCCATGGTACCGCGTCGCGCGCGCTGGCGGCAACGCGGCACCGGCATGTTCAGAAACCGGCCAGCACCAGCTTGCCGCGCGCCTTGCCGCTCTCGATGATGGCGTGGGCGCGGCGCAGGTTCGGCGCATCGATCTTGCCGATGTGTTCGCCAACGGTGGTGCGCAGCTCGCCGCTGTCGACCAGCGCGGCCACGCGGTCGAGGATGTCGCGCTGGCGCGCCATGTCCGCCGTTTCAAACATCGAACGGGTAAACATCAGTTCCCAGTGCAGCGAGATGCTCTTGCGCTTGAGCGGCATGGCATCGAGCGTGTCCGGATCGTCGATCAGCGCGAACTGGCCTTGCGGCGCGAGGATGTCGACGATGTCGGCGTAGTGCTGGTCGGTGTGCGTCAGGCTGATGACGATATCGGCATACTTGAAGCCCAGTGCCTGCAATTGCGCCTGCATCGGCCGCGCATGGTCGATCACGTGGTGCGCGCCCAGTTCGGTGACCCAGCCGGCGGTCTCCGGCCGGGAGGCGGTGCCGATCACGGTCAGCCCGGTCAGTTTCCTGGCCAGTTGCGTCAAGATCGAACCGACGCCGCCCGCGGCACCGATGACCAGCAGCGACCGCTCGGCACCGCCGCCCTCCGGCACGTTCAGCCGGTCGAACAGCAACTCCCACGCCGTGAGCGACGTCAGCGGCAATGCCGCGGCATCGGCAAAGCCCAGCGTTGCCGGCTTGTGCCCGGCAATCCGCTCGTCGACCAGGTGCAGTTCGCTGTACGAGCCGGGCCGCGTCAGCGAACCGGCGTAATACACCTCGTCGCCCGGCCGGAACGCGGTGACGTCGCTGCCCACCGCTTCGACGACGCCGGCCACGTCCCAGCCCAGCACCCGGGGCTGCGCGACGGCCGCACCGCGGCGCACCTTGGTGTCGACCGGATTGACCGACACCGCGTGCACCCGCACCAGCAGGTCGCGCGGACCGGGCACGGGATCCGGCAGAACCATCTCGACCAGCGACTCCGGGTCCTCGATCGGCAAGCCATGGCGGGTATAAACGATTGCTTTCATGTGCTGGTACTCCAGTTGAGTTGACGGGGACCATCATATGGCGGGAGTGGCAACGCAAAAAGCCATATAATCGGGTAGCACTTTCTCTCGCCGAATGAAAATCGCATGGCCATCCGCTTCGAAGATCTCTCGCTGTTTGTCCGCACCGCCGCCTGCGGCAGCTTCACCAAGGCCGCGCGCGAAGCGAACCTGCTGCCGGGCCAGGTCAGCGCCGCCATCATGCGGCTCGAGCGCGACCTCGATGTCCGCCTGTTCGCCCGCTCCACGCGCAGCCTGCGCCTGACCGACGAGGGCGAACGCTACCTGCCCTATGCCAGGGAGGTGATCGACCTGCTGCACAGCGGCCGCGACGAGCTGCACCGCGGCACCGACACCCTGGCCGGCACCCTGCAGATCACCGCGCCATCGGATTTCGGCCGCAACGTGCTGCTGCCGTGGCTGACGGCGTTTCGCCGCCGGCATCCGAAGCTGGAGCTGCGCGTGCAGTTTTCCGACCAGGTGACGGACGTGTTCCGCGACCCGGTCGACATCGCGCTCCGCTACGGCACCGTGCAGGATGCCAGCTTCGTGGCGCTGCCTGTCGCACCGGACAACCGGCGCGTGCTGGTGGCCGCGCCGGGCTATCTCGAGCAATGCGGCACGCCGCAAACGCTGGACGAGCTGCCGCGGCATTCCTGCCTGCTGTGGCACATGGGCGGCCGCCTCTATGACAAATGGGGCTTCCCGCTGGACAAGGGCCGCCGTACCGTGCAGGTCAAGGGCCCGCTGGCCAGCGACGATGCCGACGTGGTGCGCCGCTGGGCCATCGCCGGCGAGGGCATCGCCTACAAGTCGTGGCTCGACGTAAGCGCCGACGTGCAGGCCGGCCGGCTGGCCGTGGTGCTGCCCGGGCAGCCGGGCGAGACGGCGCCACTGCAGCTGATCTGCCCGCACCGGCGCCAGTTCTCACCGGCCGTGCGGCAATTGCATGCGCTGCTGGCGGAGCGCTGCGGAGAAATCGCCACGTTGCCGCCGCTGGGCACGCGCGGCTAGACCCGGCGCGGCGGCAGCGACAGCCCGGCCGGCGCGGCATCCCAGCGGCGGCTGCGGTGCTCCACCGCCTCGGGGTCCACCTCGAGCACGACACGTTCGATCTCCCGGGCCAGGTCCACGCCCGGTTCGCCCGCCAGCTCGCGGGCGATGGCCAGCGCCTTGGCCAGCCCGTAGCCGTATTTTTCCACCAGCAAGCCCGCCAGTTCGCGCGTTTCGGCGCCTCGCGCCACGTCCTTCAGCCGGTTGGCGGCATAGCGCCGCAGTTCGGCCAGCAGCCGTTCCTCCAGTTCATCCATCGATGCGCCTCCTCGCCTGTCACCCTTCTGTCTTGCCACCATCGGCTGGCCACCATCTTGGCAGCGTGGCGGCAGCTTCAGCGCACGGAAGGCGGCATCGGTTTGTATCCCGGCGTATCCGGCGCGGCCGGCGATACCTGCGCATGCAGGTGGCGCCGCCACGGACATTTCCCGGATACGTGGCGGCGGTGTAATGGCCTGGTCGATGCCGCAGGTGCGGAATCGCCACGACAAGCCGGACATGCACCGCGACACCGGCAGCGCGCCACCATTCATAAAAGGAGAACACCATGGACCAGGCAGTCAACCAGCGACGCCGCAACTTCCTGAACACCGCCGCCCTCGGCATCGCCGCCAGCCAGGCCGGCCTGATCGGCGGCGTGGCCGCCGCGCCGCCCGCCGCATCGTCCGGCGCGAGCGGCATTTCCCCTGCCTCCAGCAGGTTCACCACGATCCGCCAGGTCCGCGCCGGCGTACTTGATATCGGCTATGTCGATGCCGGTCCCGCGGATGGCCGTCCCGTGGTGCTGTTCCACGGCTGGCCGTACGACATCCATGCCTTCATCGACGTAGCGCCGATCCTCGCGGCCGCCGGCTATCGCGTCATCATCCCGCACCTGCGCGGCTATGGCACCACGCGCTTCCTTGCCGCGGACACGCCGCGCAACGGGCAGCAGGCCAGCTTCACCGCCGATGCGCTGGCATTCATGGATGCGCTGAAGATCGACCGGGCGATCGTGGCCGGCTTCGACTGGGGCGCGCGCATCGCCACCACGCTGGCTGCCCTGTGGCCGCAACGCTTCCACGCACTGGTGTCCGTCAGCGGCTACCTGATCGGCAGCCAGGAAGCCAACCGCAAGCCGCTGGCGCCACAGGCCGAGCTGCAATGGTGGTACCAGTATTACTTCGCCACGCCGCGCGGCGAGCTGGGGTACCGGGAAAACACCCATGCGTTTGCCCGGCTGATCTGGGCGCTGGCTTCGCCGCAGTGGAAGTTCGATGACGCGACATTCGCGCGTTCAGCGGCATCGCTCGACAACCCGGACCATGTGGCGATCTCCGTCAGCAACTACCGCTGGCGGCTCGGGCTCGCGCCTGGCGAACGCCGCTACGACAATCTGGAGCGCCAGCTGGCCGCGTTCCCCGACGTGACAGTGCCGACCATCACGATGGAAGGCGACGCGAACGGCGCGCCACATCCCGACCCGAAGGCCTATGCGAGAAAATTCACCGGCAAGTACCAGCATCGCCACCTGGCCGGCGGCATCGGCCACAACCTGCCGCAGGAAGCGCCACGCGCTTTCGCCCAGGCGATCCTGGATGTGGGCAAGCTGGTGTGACGCTCAGAACGCGCGCCGCATCGCCACGTGGGCTATTCCAGCTTCGTGGAACTCGTCGCCCACCTGTTCGAAGCCATGCGCGCGGTAGAACGATGCCGCATGGGTTTGCGCGGACAGCTCCACCTCGGGGTGGCCGCGTTCGCGGGCATGCGCCATCAGGCCGCGCAGCAGCGCGCTGCCGATGCCGGTGCCGCGCGCGTCCTTCATGACGGCCATGCGGCCGATATGGCCGTCCGGCAGCAGGCGGCCGGTGCCGACCGGGGTGCCGGCCGCGTCGTACGCGACGGCGTGCAGGCAGACGGCATCCTTCTCATCCATTTCCAGTTCGGCGGGAACGTTCTGTTCCTGCACGAAGACGGCGATGCGGATCACCTGCGCATCGGCGCTGAGCGTGGCCCAGTCGCCGTAACGGATTTCATGGGAGTTCATGCTCACCTCGTTCACATCAGTTTCACCAGTTGTTTGCCGAAATTGCGGCCCTTGAGCAGGCCGATGAAGGCTTGCGGCGCCGACGCCAGGCCTTGCGCCACGCTTTCACGGTACTTGAGCTGCCCGGTGGCCACCAGTGCGCCCAGCTCGGCCAGCCCGGCCGGCCAGCAATCGAGGTGCTCGGTGACGATGAAGCCGCTCAGCGTGATGCGGTTGGCCAGCAGCAGGCGCACATTGCGCATCGGGATGTCCGCGCCGTCGTAGCCGGCGATCATGCCGCACAGGGCGACGCGGGCGAACGGGTTGGTGCGTGCCAGCGCCGCGTCGAACACTTCGCCGCCCACGTTCTCGAAGATGCCGTCGATGCCGTCCGGCGCCGCGGCCTTCAGGTCGGCGCGCAGGTTGCCGGCGCGGTAATCGACGCAGGCATCGAAACCCAGTTCATCGACGACGTAGCCGCACTTTTCCGGCCCGCCGGCGATGCCGACCACGCGGCAGCCGCGCAGCTTCGCCAGCTGGCCGACGGCGCTGCCCACCGCGCCGCTGGCCGCCGAGACGCAGACGGTCTGGCCAGGCGCTGTCTCCAGGATGCGGTTCAGGCCATACCACGCCGTCATGCCCGGCATGCCGACCGCGCCGAGGTAGGCGGACAGCGGCACCGCGGCCGTGTCCAGCTTGCGCAAGCCGGTGCCGTCCGACACGGCCAGTTCGGCCCAGCCGCCCATCGCGGCGACGAAGTCCCCTTCGGCGAACGACGGGTGGCGCGACGCGACCACTTCGCCGACGGTGCCGCCGATCATGGTCTCGCCCAGCGGCTGTGGCGCGGCGTAGCTGCGGGCGTCGTTCATGCGGCCCCGCATGTAGGGATCCAGCGACAGGTAGTGATTGCGGACCAGCAGTTGCCCGGCCGCGAGTTCGGGGACCGGCACGGTCTCGAGCCGGAAGTGTTCCGGCGTCACTTCACCCTGCGGACGGGCCGCCAGTACGATCCTTTGATACGTTATCATCTGCTTCCTGAACCTTTGTTTCGTCTGAATTCGTTGTCTTCAGACGGCGGAAACGCCGCCGTCGATGGCCAGTACCTGGCCGGTGATGTGCCGCCCCGCCGCGGAGGCGAACAGCACGACGGCGCCCTTCAGGTCGTCGTCGCCGCCCAGCCGGCCCAGCGGGGCCTCGGCGGCCAGCCGCCCGCCCATCTCGTCGAGCAGGCCGCGCGTCATCTTCGACGGGAAAAAGCCCGGCGCGATGGCGTTGACGTTGATGCCGTAGGCGCCCCACTCGCCCGCCAGCGTGCGCGTGAAGTTCACGATCGCCCCCTTGGATGTGTTGTAGGCCAGCGTTTTCATCGTACCGGGCGGGTTGCCGGCCAGGCCGGCGATCGAGGCGACATTGATGATGCTGCCCGCGCGGCGCGGGATCATCGAACGGCGGCCGATGGCTTGCGTGAGCAGGAACACGCCGCGCACGTTCAGGTTCATCACGCGGTCCCACGCCTCGGGCGGCGTGTCCTCGGCTGGCGCGGCCCAGCTGGCGCCCGCGTTGTTGACGAGGATGTCGACGTGGCCGAGCCGGTCCAGCGCCGCCAATGCCAGGGCGTCCGCCGCGGCCGGATCGGCCAGGTCGGCCACCACGGCGTGCGCCACGATGCCCTGGGCCGCCAGCGTGGCCAGTGCTTCGTCGAGCCCGGCCTGCCGGCGCGAGGCGATCGCCACGGTGGCGCCCTGTTCGCCCAGCGCCATCGCCATCTGCAAGCCCAGCCCGCGCGAGCCGCCCGTGACCAGGGCGGTCTTGCCGTGCAGGCTGAAGAGCTCGCGCACGGCGGTCACGTCACACCTCGTAATCCATGCACTGGCGCGCTTCGCGCACGGCGCCGATGAACGGTTTCAGCGCCACGTGCTGCGGATGGTCCAGGTAGGCGTCCAGCGCGGTTTTGTCGGCAAACTCGGAGTACAGCACCACGTCGTACGTCGCTTCCAGGCCCGGCTGGGCCAAGACCACCTCGAAGGTACCCATGCCCGGCACCAGGCCGATGCATGCGTCCAGCAACTGCTTCATCTTGCGCGCGTTGGTGGCGCGGTCGGCGCCTTCCGCCTCGTCCTTCAGCTTCCACATCACGATGTGCTTGATCATTCCTGCATCCTTGTCGTTTGCTTAAGTCTATAAGCGCGGGAGGATACCACACCGCTTGCGCAGGTCCCATCCCCTGCGCGCGACCAGACGATGCAGGCGGCGGCTCCGGGCAGGCATTGCCGACTCCGGAAGATGCGGGTCGCGGCGCCAATTGGGTACCATGCTGTAAGGTTCGCGTAAGTTTCATGAAAGAATCGCGTAAGTTTCGGCGCCCACACTGGGCTGGCCAAAATAACCGGGACTTACCCGGACGGCACAACCGATAAACTGGAGACTACTATCATGGCTAGCACATCTGGCACCGCGGATCCGCGGAACCTTGGGGGCAAGGGCAAGTCGACGGCGATGACCAAGGAGGAGAAGAAAGTCATCTTTGCTTCCTCGCTCGGCACCGTATTCGAGTGGTATGACTTTTACCTGTACGGTTCGCTCGCATCGATCATCGCCAAGCAATTCTTCATCGGCGATCCCACCACCACCTTCATCTTCGCGCTGCTGGCCTTTGCCGCCGGTTTCATCGTCCGCCCGTTCGGTGCCGTCGTGTTCGGCCGCCTGGGCGACATGATCGGCCGCAAGTACACGTTCCTGATCACGATCCTGCTGATGGGCATGTCCACGTTCATCGTCGGCCTGCTGCCGGGCCATGCATCGATCGGCATCGCCGCGCCGATCATCCTCGTCACGCTGCGCATCCTGCAAGGGCTGGCGCTGGGCGGCGAGTACGGCGGCGCCGCCACCTACGTGGCCGAGCACGCGCCGGAGGGCAAGCGCGGCCTGTTCACGTCGTGGATCCAGACCACCGCCACGATGGGCCTGTTCCTGTCGCTGCTGGTGATCCTGGCCACCCGCACGGCCGTCGGCGAGGAAGAATTCCAGGCCTGGGGCTGGCGCATTCCATTCCTGGTCTCCGTGCTGCTGCTGGGTATTTCGGTGTGGATCCGGATGGCCATGCAGGAGTCCCCCGCTTTTGCCAAGATGAAAGCGGAAGGCAAGACCTCGAAGGCGCCGCTGTCGGAAGCGTTCGGCCAGTGGAAGAACCTCAAGATCGTCATCCTGGCGCTGGTGGGCCTGACGATGGGCCAGGCCGTGGTGTGGTACACGGGGCAGTTCTACGCGCTGTTCTTCATGGAAAAGACGCTGATGATCGAATCGGCCACGGCCAATATCCTGATCGCGGTGGCGCTGCTGCTGGCCACGCCGTTCTTCGTGATCTTCGGCGTGCTGTCGGACCGCATCGGCCGGAAGTGGATCATCATGGGCGGCTGCCTGATCGCCGCGCTGACGTACTTCCCGATCTTCAAGGCGCTGACGCACTACGGCAATCCGCAACTGGAAACCGCGCAGACCAACGCGCCGGTGGTGGTGGTGGCCGATCCGGCCTCCTGCCACTTCCTGTTCAACCCGACCGGCACGAAGAAATTCCCGTCGTCTTGCGATATCGCGACGAGCGTGCTGTCGGCTTCCTCGGTGAACTACACGCGCCAGGATGCACCGGCCGGCACGGTCGCCATGATCAAGGTGGGCGACAAGGAACTGACGTCGTTCAACGCCGCCATGACCGCGGATAACCTGAACTTCGATGCGGCCAGCAAGGCGCGGGAAACCGCCTTCAAGGCGCAGGTCACCACCGCGATCCGCGAGGCCGGCTACCCGGCCAAGGCCGATCCCGAGCGGATCAACAAGCCGATGATGGTGCTGCTGCTGTTCATCCTCGTGCTGTACGTGACGATGGTGTACGGCCCGATCGCCGCGATGCTGGTAGAGATGTTCCCGACCAAGATCCGGTACACGTCGATGTCCCTGCCCTACCACATCGGCAACGGCTGGTTCGGCGGCCTGCTGCCCACCACGGTGTTCGCGCTGGTGGCGTTCAAGGGCGACATCTACTACGGCCTGTGGTACCCGATCGTGGTGGCCCTCGTCACGTTCGTGATCGGCGCGCTGTTCGTGCGTGAAACCAAGGACCGCGACATCTACGCCGCCGACGCCGACTGATTCCAGGCGCCTCGACCGCGACGCAAGGCTACCTTCGGGTGGCCTTTTTACTGACGCGCTGGTCGCAAGACAACACCGGGACAAGCCAACCCAGATGCAAATTCCGGGGTCAGACCCGCCGGGTCTGACCCCAGCCCTTCGCTGTTGGGGTGAATGCATGCACTCCCAATGTGTCGGATAGCGCTTAACTTAATAACATGAGCGACAGTCCCCGATTTTTTGGCCACAGCTGTGACCCGGCCGCTACAATGGGTTTCCGTGAACTCGACAATCAAAGCCCATGACTGAACCCTCCTTCACGATCCGCCCCTTCACGGCCGCCGAGTGGCCGGCGTGGCGGGCGCTCCGCCTGCGGGCGCTGGCCGATTCGCCGGATGCGTTCGCGGCGACATTGGCCGATGCGCAGGCGCGCGCGGACGAGACGTGGCAGGCCTTGCTGGCGCAGACAGTGGCGTCGGCGCGGCACCTGCCGCTGCTGGCCGAGGTGGGCAAGCAGCCGGCCGGGCTGGCGTGGGTGAATATCGAGGGTGATACGGCCACGCTGTACCAGGTGTGGGTGGCGCCGGAGCACCGCGGGCGCGGCATTGCACAGGCGCTGCTGGCGCGGGCGATCGGCTGGGCACGCGAACGGGGCGCCGCGGCGGTGGCGCTCGAGGTCACCACGGGCGATACGCCGGCGGTGCGCCTGTACAAGCGGATGGGTTTCAACGAAACGGGAGCGCCCGTCCCGATGGCGAACCGGGATGGACTGCAGGAGCAAGCCATGCGCCTGCTC
The DNA here is from genome assembly GCF_004322755.1 of Pseudoduganella albidiflava. Lineage (NCBI taxonomy): Bacteria > Pseudomonadati > Pseudomonadota > Betaproteobacteria > Burkholderiales > Oxalobacteraceae > Pseudoduganella > Pseudoduganella albidiflava. The sequence goes on along the minus strand of NZ_CP036401.1, from coordinate 3,142,957 downwards.
CTGGTCTGAAGCGGGTCAGGCCACCAGCTCGCGCAGCGCGGCAACCAGCTTGTCGCACTCGGCGTCGGTGCCGATCGAGATGCGCAGGAATTGCTCGATGCGGGGTTGCCGGAAATGGCGCACCAGGATGGCCCGCTCGCGCAGCGCGGTGAGCAACGCCATCGCGTCATGGCGCGGATGCCGTGCAAACACGAAATTTGTGTGCGATGGCACGACATCGAACCCAAGCGCCCGCAGGTCGCCCGTCAGGCGCTCACGGGTCGCGATGATGGCGGCGCGCGTCTGCTCGAAATAGGCCGTATCCTCGACGGCGGCCACGGCGCCGGCCAGGGCGATCTGGCTGAGCGGATAGCAGTTGAAACTGTTTTTCACCCGCTCCAGCCCCGCGACCAGGTCGGCGTGGCCCAGCGCGAAGCCGACCCGCAGGCCGGCCAGCGAGCGCGATTTCGAGAACGTCTGCACCACCAGCAAGTTGTCGTAGCGGTCGATCAGCGTGGCCGCGCTTTCGGCGCCGAAGTCCACGTAGGCTTCGTCGACCACCACCACCCGGTCCGGATGCATGGCCAGCAGCCGTTCGATATCGGCCAGCGGCAGCGCATGGCCGGTCGGCGCATTCGGGTTCGCCAGGATGACGGCGCCGCAAGGCTGGTCGTAGTCCGCCACGTCGATCTCGAAGCGCTCGTTCAACGGCACGGTGCGCTGGGCGATGCCATACAGCTTGCAGTAGGTCGGATAGAAGCTGTAGCTGATGTCCGGCGACAGCAGCGGCAACTCGTGCTTGAGCAGCCCCTGGAATACATGGGCCAGCACTTCGTCGGAGCTGTTGCCGATGAAGACCTGCTCGCGCCGCAGCCCGTGGCTGGCCGCCAGCGCATCCTTCAGCGCCGTGCCGTTCACGTCGGGATAAGTGCGCAAGCCATCGCCGGCCGCTTCCCGTATGGCGGCCAGCGCCAGCGGCGAAGGGCCATACGGGTTTTCGTTGGCATTGAGTTTGACCAGGCCAGGCATGTGCACCTGTTCACCCGGCGTATACGGGGTCAGTCGACGGACGACGTCACTCCAGAACCGGCTCATTCACGTCCTTTCAGATTTCGACATGCTCAGCCCGCGGCATCGCCGACGATGCGCAGCGAATAATCGGTGGCCCTGACATCCTTGGTGAGCGCGCCGATCGAGATGCGGTGCACGCCCGTCTCGGCGATTGCGCGGACCGTGTCGAAGTTCACGCCGCCGGACGCTTCCAGCAAGGCGCGGCCGCGGTTGACCTGCACCGCTTCGCGCATCATGGCGAGATCGAAGTTATCCAGCAGGATCGAGGTGGCGCCGGCGGTGAGCGCCTCTTCCAGCTCGACGAGATTTTCCACTTCGACCTGGATCGACACGTTGCCGCCCGCGTTCTTCGCGGCCACCAGCGCGGCGGTGATGCCGCCCGCCGCCGCGATATGGTTTTCCTTGATCAGGATGCCGTCGTACAGGGCCAGGCGCTGGTTCTGGCCGCCGCCGACGCGCACCGCGTATTTCTGCGCCAGGCGCAGGCCCGGCAGGGTCTTGCGGGTATCGAGGATGGCGGCGTGCGTGCCGGCGATCGCATCGACATAGCGGCGCGTGGCCGTGGCGACACCCGACAGCAGTTGCAGGAAGTTCAGCGCCGACCGCTCGGCGGTGAGGAGCGCGCGCGATGGGCCGACCAGCGTGCAGACCGGGGAATCGGCCTTCATCGACTCACCCTCGGCGTAATGCCACTCGATGCCGATCGCCGAATCCAGCGCATGCATGATGCCTTCGAACCAGGGGGCGCCGCACAGCACGGCATCCTCGCGGACGATCACGCGGGCCACGGCGCGGCTGGCCTCGGGGACCAGCTTGCCGGTCAGGTCGCCGGTGCCCACATCTTCCAGCAGCGCGGCCAGCAGGTTGCCCTCGAAGGCGCGGGTCAGCGCCGCGTCGAACGGCGCGAAACGATTTACCAATGTGCTCATAATGAAATACTCATGCAGGTCCGATTCCCGAAAACAGTTTGGCTTCTTGTGCGAGGTCGGCGCCCGGCGCCACCCTGGCCTTCTTCGCCGCGGCAAAATCGAGCATGCGGTTGATCGATACCTTGGCCTGCTCGCCCACGGCCGGATCGACGTGAATTTCGTTGGACAGGTTTTCCAGCACGTCGGCCAGGTTGCGCAAGCCGTTCATGGCCATCCACGGGCAGTGCGCGCAGCTCTTGCACGTGGCGCTGTTGCCGGCGGTCGGCGCTTCGATGAAGGTCTTGGTGGGCGCGGCCAGGCGCATCTTGTGCAGGATGCCGTTGTCGGTGGCGACGATGAACTTGGTAGCCGGCAGGCTGACGGCGGCCGCGATCAGCTGCGACGTGGACCCGATCACGTCGGCCTGGTCGACCACGTTGGCTGGCGATTCCGGGTGCACCAGCACTTTCGCGTCCGGATGCTCGGCCTTCAGCAAGTTCAGTTCGACGCCCTTGAACTCGTCGTGCACCAGGCAGGAACCCTGCCACAGCAGCATGTCCGCGCCGGTCTGCTTCTGGATGTACGAACCCAGGTGTTTATCCGGCGCCCACAGGATCTTCTTGCCCTGCTCGTGCAGGTGCTGGACGATGTCCAGCCCGATCGACGAGGTCACCATCCAGTCGGCGCGCGCTTTCACGGCGGCGCTGGTATTGGCATACACGACCACGGTGCGGTCCGGATGCTGGTCGCAGAACGCGGCGAATTCGTCCGGATCGCAGCCCAGGTCCAGCGAGCAGGTCGCGTCCAGGTCCGGCATCAGGATGGTTTTTTCAGGCGACAGGATCTTCGCCGTCTCGCCCATGAATTTCACGCCGGCCACCACCAGCGTCTGCGCCGGATGGTCGCGGCCGAAGCGCGCCATTTCCAGCGAATCGGACACGCAACCGCCGGTCTCCTCGGCCAGGTCCTGCAGGTCGGCATCGACGTAGTAGTGGGCCACCAGCACGGCATTGCGCTCGCGCAGCAGCGTGCGGATGCGCTCCTTCAGCAGGATCTTCTCGTCCGCCGGCACGGGTGCCGGCGTGCGCGCCCACGCATGGGCCACGCAGCTGCCGCCCTGTTCGTTCTGCTCCAGCAGCGGCTTTTCGTATTCGACGGTCTTTACAGGAATAGCTACGGTATTCATCACTAGAGTGTCTCGCAAATTATCCTCAACAGTTCGGGGCCTCGAGAAAGCGTAATGAGCGGCGTCATACCTGGTTGAGGAACGGAACCGTACTTTAGTACGGTGAGTACCGGAGACCAGCGTATGGCGTCGCGCAATAGCTTTATCGAGGTCCCCTCAGCTGATGCCTTGGCTGGTCAGGTATTCTTCGTAGTTGCCGCGGAAGTCGACCACTTCGTTTTCCTTGATCTCGATGACGCGGTTGGCCAGCGACGACACGAATTCACGGTCGTGCGACACGAAAATCAGGGTGCCGGCGTACTTGTCGAGCGCGATGTTCAGCGATTCGATCGATTCCATGTCCATGTGGTTGGTCGGCTCATCGAGCAGCAGCACGTTGTGGCGGCCCAGCATCAGCTTGCCGTACATCATGCGGCCCTTTTCCCCGCCGGACAGCACGCGCACGGATTTCTTCACTTCGTCGCCGCCGAACAGCAGGCGGCCGAGGATGGAGCGCACGGCCTGGTCGTCATCGCCCTCTTTCGTCCAGCGGCCCATCCAGTCGGTCAGGTTGGCGTCGGTGGCGAATTCCTCGGTCGGATCCTGCGGCATGTAGCCGACATTGGCGTTCTCGGCCCATTTCACGAAACCGGTGTCGGGCTGCAGGCTGGCCAGTTCGCCGGCGATACAGCGCAGCATCGTGGTCTTGCCGGCGCCGTTCGCGCCGATGATGGCGATGCGCTCGCCCGCCTCGACCATGATCGAGAAGTTCTTGAACAGGGTCTTGTCGTAGGTTTTCGAGATGTTCTCGACTTCCACGGCCAGGCGGTGCAGCTTCTTCTCGCCCTCGAAACGCACGAACGGATAGGCGCGCGAGGAAGGCTTGATATCTTCCACCTTGATCTTGTCGATCATCTTGGCGCGCGACGTGGCCTGGCGCGCCTTCGACTTGTTGGCCGAGAAGCGGCGCACGAAGTCCTGCAGTTCGGCGACCTTTTCCTTGGCCTTGGCGTTGTTGGCCAGCTGCTGGTTGCGCGCCTGCGTGGAAGCGAGCATGTAGTCGTCGTAGTTGCCCGGGTAGATCTTCAGCGTGCCGTAATCCATGTCGGCCACGTGCGTGCACACCTGGTTCAGGAAGTGGCGATCGTGCGAGATGATGATCATCGTCGAGTTGCGCTGGTTCAGCACATCCTCGAGCCAGCGGATGGTGTTGATGTCCAGGTTGTTGGTCGGTTCGTCGAGCAGCAGGATATCCGGGTTCGAGAACAGCGCCTGCGCCAGCAGCACGCGCAGCTTCCAGCCCGGCGCCACGGCGCTCATCGGCCCCTGGTGCAGCTCGATCTCGACACCGGCGCCCAGCAGCAGTTCGCCGGCGCGCGCTTCGGCCGTGTAGCCGTCGTATTCGGCGACCTTGCCTTCCAGGTCGGCGGCCTTCATGTAGTCGTCGTCGGTGGCTTCCGGATTGGCATAGATCGCGTCGCGTTCCTGCATCGCGGCCCACATCTCGGTGTGGCCCATCATGACCACGTCCAGCACGCGCATTTCCTCGTACGCGAACTGGTCCTGGCGCAGCTTGCCCAGGCGTTCATTCACATCGAGCATGACGTTGCCGGCCGACGGCTCCAGGTCGCCGCCGAGGATCTTCATGAAGGTGGACTTGCCGCAGCCGTTGGCGCCGATCAGGCCGTAGCGGTTGCCGTCGCCGAACTTGACGGAGATATTCTCGAACAGCGGCTTGGCGCCGAATTGCATGGTGATGTTTGCGGTGGATAGCACTGATGAGCCCTTGCGTAGATGTATTTCGATGAACCGCGCATTTTATCATTTCCATTGCCGGCCTGGCACGGGGCAGGCGGCGCCGGCTGTCACAGGTACGGCTGGGCCAGCGTCGGGTAGTCGCCGACGGTGAGATCGAAGCCCTCGGCATCCGATGTCAGGCGCGCCAGGCCGCCGTACGGCAGCGTGCAGTGGTGCTTCACATGCCCGAACGGCAGCCCGGTGAGCACGGGGATCGGCAGCGTTGCGCGCAGGTAGGCCAGCATGGCGTCGAAGTCGTAGCCGTTGTCGAAGGGCGCCAGCCGGTAACCGGAAAAATCGCCCAGCACCAGCGCACGCTGGCCATCCAGCGCGCCCGCGTACAGCAGCTGCAGCACCATCCGCTCGACGCGGTACGGATGCTCGTTGATGTCTTCGATGAACACGATGCCGCCCGCGATGGGCGCGAAATATGGCGTGCCGAGCAGGTGGTTCAGCATGGCCAGGTTGCCGCCCCACAGGCGACCTTCGACATCGACGGCCGGGTTGCCGGTGGCGCTGCCGCGCACGGCGTGGGTGGGGCCGCGCAGGCATGCGCTGAACTGGTCCAGCGTGTACGCCACCGGTTCGTCACGGATGAGATCGGCGCACACCATCGGGCCGGCGAAGCTCTTTCGGCCGGTGGCGGCCATCAGGCCCATGTGGAATGCCGTGAAATCGCTGTAGCCGACGAACAGCTTGCCACTGTCGGCCATGGCGCGGAAATCGATACGGGGCAGGATGCGCGAGAGCCCGTACGAGCCGCGCAGCGCCATGACCACCTGCACGTCCGGATCGCGGGCAGCCGCTTCCAGCTGCCCCAGCCGGCCGGCATCGGTGCCGCCGAAGCGCTGATACTTGTCCGCCGGCTGGTAATAGTTATGGACGGTGCAGCCCTGCTGCTCGAGCCGGGCAATGCCGCGCGCCAGCGCGTCATCGTCCAGCGCACTGCCGCTCGGGGCGACGATGGCGATAGCGATTTGGTTCAAGATGGATCCCGCGAATAAGAGGCGGGGCCATCTTACTCGCCGGTGCCGCCCCCAGCAAGACGCGCGTCGACGATCGCCGCCCGCTCGGCCTCATTCTGGCTTGCCACCCGCGCGGCGCGGGCTGCGGCGCGGCGGCTGGCAAAGAAGGCCTTCAGCAGGTTGCCGCATTCCTCGTCGAGGACTCCGCCGACGGCCGCCGTATGGTGGTTCAGCTGTTCCGACGCGAACAGGTCGACGACGGAACCGGCCGCGCCGGTCTTCGGGTCGCGCGCGCCATACACCACCTTCGCCAGCCGCGCATGCATCATCGCGCCGGAACACATCACGCAGGGCTCCAGCGTCACGTACAGTTCGCAGCCGGGCAGCCGGTAGTTGCCCAGGACCCGGGCGGCGGCGCGCATGGCGACGATTTCCGCGTGCGCGGTGGGATCATGGCCGGTGATCGGCTGGTTGAAGCCGCGCGCGATGACGACGCCGTCCTTGACGACGACCGCGCCGACCGGGACTTCGCCCAGGTCCCAGGCGCGCTGCGCCTCGGCCAGCGCTTCGCGCATGAACGATTGCCCGCCGCTGTCGGCGGTGCAGCCGTCGCCCGCCCCTGCCTCAGGCATCGGTGATCTCGGCCCAGCAGTTCGGGGTCTCGTGCAGCACCAGCTTGTGCAGCTTCAGGCCGGTGCCGTAGCGGTCCTTGTAGGCCGCCTTCAGGATGCCGAAGGCCACGGCGGCCAGGTTTTCCACGGTGGGGATGCGGTCGATGACGACGGTCTTGTGGCCCGGCAGCGACGCCAGGAATTCCTTCACGGCGCTATCCTTCTCGTAGACCAGGAAAGCATGGTCCCAGACGTCGACCAGGTGCTCCTTGGCCAGCGCCTTGACGTCGGAAAAGTCCATGATCATGCCGTTGTCGGAATTGCCTTCGGCCGCGATCACTTCGCCGGTCAGCGTGATCTCCAGCGTGTAGCGGTGCCCGTGCAGGTTGCGGCACTGGCTCTTGTGGTCGGGAATGCGGTGGCCGGCATCGAATTCCAGCTTGCGGGTAATGGTCAACATGGGAGGAGCAGTTCAGGGAATGTTCAGGAGTTTGTGGGTCTGCAGCGACAGCTTCCATTTCGGATGCCGCTTGCATGTTTCGATCGCCAGCGTGGTGTTGAAGGCCGCCAGCGGGCCATCCATCGGCTGCACGAAGAAGTTGTCGAAGTCCAGGTGCTCGTAGTCGCGCAAGTCCTGGTTGGCTTGCGGGATCACCACCTTCAGTTCGTTGCCTTTCGCAACGACGAGCTGCGCGCCCACTTTAGGGCTGACGCAGACCCAGTCGATGCCGGGCGGGACGGCAACCGTGCCGTTGGTTTCGATGGCGATCGTGAAGCCGGCCGCATGCATGGCATCGATCAGCGGCCCATCGAGTTGCAGCAGCGGTTCGCCGCCGGTAAAGACGACGTACTTGCTGGCGGGATAGGTGTCCGGCCACAGGCTGTCGATCACCTCGGCCAGTGCCTGCGGCGTGGCGAACTTGCCGCCCCGCTCGCCGTCCGTGCCGACGAAGTCCGTGTCGCAGAACTGGCAGGTGGCGCTGGCGCGGTCGCTTTCGCGGCCGGTCCACAAGTTGCAGCCGGCAAAGCGGCAAAACACCGCCGGGCGTCCGGCGTGGGCGCCCTCGCCCTGCAGCGTATAGAAAATCTCTTTGATACTGTAAGTCACGATGAATCCTGGTGGACCGGCCGGGCCGGCCGGATTGGCGGGGCTTGGCCGGATGGCGAACCCTCGATTATATGCCAAAGCGCGGCGGCCGGCGGTGGTGGCCATTGATAGTTACCTGCAAGTAACGTCAGCTGTGCGGGGTACAGCGGCCGGGGCCGGGCCGCTGACGGCTGGTGATGCGATAGTGGCAGCAGGGTCGCCTGGCGGGGACTAGCCGGGGCCGGTATTCCGCCCGCTTTTCGACCGGGTCTCGTCTTCGGCCATTCCGCCCAGCCCGCTTACCGCACATTTGTTCCCAATCAAACGTCGGCCCGATACCGCAATGCACAATCAAGATTCAGCACAACAAATGCTGAAATAACGGAGCAATAAGATAACGCCGTCCAACGCGATCGACTATCCGGGCCCGCCAATGATGAACTCGCAGAAAATAAGTAACGCGCAAAGAGTGCACCACCTGATCGATGGATCCCGCTCCGGCCAGCCCGACGGCGATGCGTTCAGGCTGCTCGAGCTGCTGGCCATTCCCGCATTCGTGCTCGATGCGCGCGGCCGGGCCGTCGCGTGGAACCGTGCATGCGAGCGGCTGACCGGCGTACCGGCCAGCGACGTGCTCGGCACCACCGATACGTGGCGCTGTTTCCACCGTACTCCGCATCCGACACTGGCCGACCTGGTGGTCCAGCAGCGCACCCACGAGGCGCCGGCGCTGTACGACGCCCATGCCCAGCCCTGCGAGGAACCGGGCCACCTGAGCGCCGAAGGGTGGTGCGACATGCCGCGCGGCGGCCGGCGCCGCTACCTGGCGGTCGACGTCAGCCCCATTTGCAACGAGCTCGGCGGCCTGGCCGCCGTGGTGCAGACGCTGCGCGACATGACCGAGGAAAAACAGGCCCAGATTGCGCTCGAACAGCTGGCCACGCGCGACGCGCTGACCGGGCTGGCGAACCGCCGCTGCTTCGACGATACGCTGCATGCCGAGTGGCAGCGCGCGCTGCGCCAGCAGCAGCCGCTGTCGCTGCTGATGGTCGACGTGGACAATTTCAAGCAGTACAACGATGCGTATGGCCACGTGGGCGGCGACGACTGCCTGCGGCGGGTTGCCGGCGCGGTGGCCAAGGAAATGCGCGCGAACGACCTGGTGGCGCGCTACGGCGGGGAGGAATTCGCCGTGATCCTGCCGAACCAGTCGCTGAAGGGCGCCGCCATCGTGGCCGAGCGCATGCGCTGCCGCGTCGAGCAACTGCACCTGCCGAACCTGGGGGCAGCCGGGCAATGCGTCACCATCAGCATCGGCGCCGCGACGGCGCTGCCGGCGCCCGAGTACGAGCCGGTGCAATTGCTGGCCGAGGCCGACGCGGCGTTGTACCGCGCCAAGCACATGGGCAGAAACCGCATCAGCCTGCCACTGGAAATGGCGTCGGCGCACTGAGCAGGCGCTGAATGGAGGAACCGGCGCCCTGGTCTGGCGCAGGATGAAGGAACCGGCGCCCGGGTCTGGCGCCGGACTGGGAAATCGGCTGCGCTCCGGCCGATCAGCCGCCGAATGGCAGGTAGTCCACGCCGTCGCTGATGCCGCCGGCCAGCGTGGCACGGAATTCGGTCGATTCCGAGAACCCCGTCAGGATGTCGCCGCGGGGCACGCCGCCCTCCAGTGCGCCCAGCCAGAAATTGAAGCCCTCCTGGTCGAATTGACGGTCGAGCACGTTCGCGTACAGCTGCGTCAGGTAGCCTGCGTTGTCGAGCGCGCCATAGCGCTGCAGGAACTCCGGGCTGTTGGCGAAATGCTCGGCGATACCGGACAACTGCGCGCCGCCATCCATGGCCTTGAGCCAGAAGCCGATGCCCGATTCGTCCGGCGTGCGGTCGAACGCGGCGGCGTACAGCCGGTAGAGCTGGCCGGCGGTGCCGCCGACGTCCAGGGCAATGTTCCCGTCGGCAAATTGCAGGCGTTCCACGTTGACCAGCACATCGGTGACGCCGGATGTCTTCGCGGTGACGCTGTAGCCTTCGGCAACGGCGTTCACGTCATACGTGCCGCGTGCACCGCCGAACAGCACCGTGTCGAGCCCCGCGGCGCCATCGATGCGCACGGCGGTCGACACGGCGGTGATGGTGTCGTTGCCGGCGGTGCCCACCTGGCTCGTCGTCGCGCTGAACGCGTCGATGCCCAGCGTGCGGTCGGCAAAACGCAGGCTTTCGATGCCGGACAGCAGATCGGTGCCCTCGCCCGTCACGGTCAGCGTGTTGCCGTCGCGGACCACGGTGTAGCTGGCGAAGCTCTTGGCGAACACCACCGTGTCCTGCCCGCCCGCGCCGGTGATGGTGTCGCTGCCCGCGCCCAGGTGGAACGTGTCGGCCGCGGCGCCACCGGTCAGCCGGTTGCCGGCGCCGTTCGCGTAGAACGTTGTCCCGCCGGCCCCGCCGATCGCGTTTTCGATCGTCACGCCATAGGCGATGGAGACATTGTTCAAGCCCCGCGCGGTTTCGCTGAAGGCGCCCGCGTTCAGGTTGATCACGGTGGCTCCCGTGCAGGCGGAGAAGTCGAGCGTGTCGGTTCCGCCGGCATCCCACAGGCACATCGGCGCCGTGCCGCTGCTGAAATCGTACTCGTCGTTCCCGCTGTGATAGCGCGTGTTCGCGCCATACAGGTACTGGATCGCCTGGATGTCGTACATCATCAGCGTGGTCTGGAACTTGTGGTTGATCGCGTAGCCGGTCGGATCGTTGTATGACATCAGCGTGTAATCGCCGTTGTCGGTAGCAGCCGGCAGGAACGGGCCGTCGACATCGGAGCCGGTCGCGTTGTAGTCGCCCGGATGCTTCAGGCCCAGCATGTGGCCGATCTCGTGCATCACGACCGACGGTCCGTAGCTGCCCACCGAAAAATCGGAATTGTACGAGAGCTTGTTGTTCAGGTACATCTGTACCGAGGGGATGCCGATCCCCGGCAGGTAGGCATAGGCGCTGGTACTGGTGCCCTGCGTATTCGTGCCGAATTGCAGCTGCGCCGTCGACGACGCTACCTCGACAAACGAAATATTGGCCACCGATGCCCACTCGCCCAGTGCCTCGCGCACGGCTGACTGTTGCACCGATGACATCGCCTTGAAGCCGGTCCGGTCATCCGCCGAAGCGTCGATGGGCGCGCGCGTCAGGAAGCTGTAGGTCAGCGTCACAGGCGTGTCCGCCGTCCTGTTCCAGCTGCTGTAAACGAGTGCGTCGATGGCGTTGCTGCCAGAGGTGAGGCTCATGGTCGCTCCAGGGCTTGAAAAGTTCGATGCGAATGGTAGCATGATTAGGGAATGCCTTGCGGCAACATCGTGCTGATGGGTGTCACCCCCAGGTCCGCCCGTTGTCGGCGACAGACAGGATGCTCGAACCATCCATTCAAGCACAAGGGGCGCCGAAGCGCCCCTTGTGCTGTCAACCAACGTTGTCAATCAGCTTGACAAATCAACATTGTCAGTCGACTTCTTGTCGACCTCCGCATCATTTCTGCACGTATTCCAGGCAACCGTGCCAGTCCGCTTGCTTACCGCGCTGCGCCGCTGGACGACGGGCTCGCTGCCGTGACCGGGGCGGCCTGCATGCCCAGGGTGCGCGACAGGAAACCCCAGCGATCGGCCACTTCCTCGATCTGCTTCGAGGTCGGCTTGCCGGCGCCGTGGCCGGCCTTGGTTTCGATACGGATCAGCACCGGTGCCGGCCCGCCCTGGGCCGCCTGCGCGGCGGCGGCGAACTTGAAGCTGTGCGCCGGCACGACGCGGTCATCGTGGTCGGCCGTGGTGACCATCGTGGCCGGGTAGCAGGTGCCGGCTTTCAGGTTATGCAGCGGCGAGTACTTGACCAGCGCCTTGAACTCTTCCGGGTTGTCGGACGAACCATAGTCGGACGTCCATGCCCAGCCGATCGTGAATTTATGGAAACGCAGCATGTCCATGACGCCCACCGCTGGGAGTGCCGCGCCGAACAGGTCCGGCCGCTGCGTCATCGCCGCGCCCACCAGCAGGCCGCCGTTGCTGCCGCCGCCGATCGCCAGCTTGGCCGGCGACGTCACCTTGTTGGCCACCAGCCATTCGGCCGCGCCGATGAAATCGTCGAACACGTTCTGCTTGCGCAGCTTGGTGCCGGCCTGGTGCCATTCCTCGCCGTACTCGCCGCCGCCGCGCAGGTTGGCCATCACGTAGACCCCGCCCATTTCCACCCATGCCAGGTTGGCCACCGAGAACGCCGGCGTCAGCGGCACGTTGAAGCCGCCGTAGCCGTACAGGTAGGTCGGGTTGCTGCCGTCGCGCTTGATGCCCTTCCTGGCGACGATGAACATCGGCACGCGCGTGCCATCCTTGCTGGTGAAGAATTCCTGGCGCGTTTCATACGCGTCCGGGTCGAAATCCACCTTCGGCTGGCGATACACGCTGCTCTTGCCCGCTTTCAGGTCGTAGCGGTAGATCGTGGTCGGCGTGGTGAAGCTGGTGTACGCGTAGAACGTTTCCGTGTCGCCGCGCTTGCCCGCGAAGCCGCCGGCCGAGCCGATGCCGGGCAGCGCCACGTCGTGCAGCGGCTTGCCCTTCAGGTCGAAGACCTTGACGGCGCTGTAGGCGTCGGCGAGGTATTCGGCGACCAGCTGGCCATTGACGATGTTGGCGCCTTTCAGGGTCTGTTTTGCTTCCGGCACGATCTCCGTCCACTTGCCGTTGCGCACGTCGATCGCGGCAATGCGCGACTTCGGTGCGTTCTTGTCGGTGACGAAGTAGAACAGCGGGCCGTCGTTGTCGATGAAGGCATACGACGCGTCGAACGCCTCGAGCAGGCCGGCGACCTTGCCGTCCTTCTGCTTCAGGTCCTTGATGAACACGCGGTTCTTCGGATCGGTGCCCTGGGTGGCGTTGATGACGAGGTAGCGGCCGTCATCGGTGACTTCGGCCTGGAAGCCCCATTCCTTCTGGTCCGGGCGGTCATACACGAGGATGTCGCGCTCCTGCGGCGTGCCAAGCTTGTGGAAGTACAGTTTCTGGAAGTAGTTCACGCCAGCCAGCTTGGCGCCTTCGGCCGGCTCGTCGTAGCGGCTGTAGTAGAAGCCGGAACCGTCGTGCGCCCAGGCCGTGCTGGAGAACTTCACCCACTTGATATGGTCTTGCGTGTCCTTGCCGGTATCGATGTCGCGCACGCGGATCTCGTTCCAGTCCGAGCCGGACGCCGCGGTGCTGTAGGCCAGGTACTTGCCCTGCGGGCTGATGGCGATGCCGGCCAGCGCCACGGTGCCGTCGCTGGCCAGCGTGTTCGGATCGAGCAGCACGCGCGGCTGTTCATCCAGCGTTTTCACCGTATAAAGCACGGCCTGGTTCTGGAGTCCGTCGTTGCGGCTGTAGAAGTAGCGTCCGCCTTCCTTGAACGGCACCGAATAGCGCTCGAAGTTCCACAGTTGCGTGAGGCGCTGGCGGATCGCCGCGCGCTCGGGGATCTGGCCGAGGAAGGCTTGCGTCAGCCGGTTCTGCTCGTCGACCCAGGCGCGGGTCTCGGCGCTGTTGGCATCTTCCAGCCAGCGATAGGGGTCGGCGACCGTGGTGCCGTGGTAATCGTCGCGCTGGTCGACTTTCTTGGTGACCGGGTAGGTCAGCGGGCGTTGCTGGCTGGTGCCGGGCGCACAGGCCTGGGCCAGCGCATGGCCGGTGGTGCCGGCGAGCAGCGCCGCAGCGGCGGTAGCGGCGGCAGCGAGGGTAGCGCGTTTCAGATGCATGAATATCCTTGTGATGTGGAAGTCCGCGTCCGCGTGGCGGACTTTTCGATCATATCGCCAACCATGGCGAATATGAAAGGTTCTGCCGCCGCGTACGGCGCAGTTTATTCGGCCGTTTCATCAGCCCGTCACAATTTATTCATACCATTCCGGCGACTTGTTTAAGTGAACCCATGTGAAATCCGCTTCCGCCACCCTGCCTGCCAACGTCAGCTACCTGCGCGCGCCTGCCGGCGATCCAGCCTGCGCGCACCTGCTCGACATCCTCGCGCGGCGTCGGCTGACCGCGCTGTTCCAGCCGTTGATCCGCACGCAGACGGGCGAGATCATCGGCTACGAAGGCTTGATCCGGGGTCCCTCGGACAGCCCGCTGCACGCGCCGATGAAGCTGTTCGCGGCGGCGCGCGAGCACGGTCTGGCGCTGGAAGTGGAATACCTGTGCCGCCGCGTCGTGCTGGAACGCTTTGCCGAACTGGCGCTGCCCGGCAAGCTGTTCCTCAACGTGAGCCCCGAATGCCTGCTGCCGCGGCGTGGCGGCGAGGGCGAAACCCTCGGCTGCATCCGCCAGCTGGGCCTGCAACCGGACCGCGTGATCATCGAACTGACGGAAAACCAGCCCACCTACGACTATGAACGGATGCGCGAGGCAGTCTTGCACTATCGTGCGCGCGGCTTTGAAATCGCCATCGACGACCTGGGCGAAGGCTTTTCCAGCCTGCGGCTGTGGTCGGAGCTGCGGCCCGAGTACGTCAAGATCGACATGCATTTCATCCAGGGTATCAACCAGGATCCGGTGAAGCTGCAGTTCGTACGCTCCATCCAGGAAATCGCGGAAGAGTCGCAGACCCTGGTGATCGCCGAGGGCATCGAGCAAGGCGCCGAACTGATGGTGCTGCGCGATCTCGGGGTCGCCTTCGCACAAGGCTACCACCTGGGCCGCCCGCAGGCCGAGCCGGTCCGCGCGATGCCCGCCGAGGTGCTCGGCGCGCTGGCGCGCGGCGGCGTGGCCGTGTATCCGCAGCGTGGAGTGGAGAAAACCGCCGTGAGCATCGTGAAGCTGCTGCACCATGTTGACGCCGTGTCGACGGCGGTGACGAACAACGAGGTGTACCAGCGCTTCGAAGCCGATCCCGCGCTGATGATCATCCCCGTGGTGGACGACGGCGTGCCGCTCGGCCTGATCTCGCGCTTCGTGATGATCGACCATTTCGCCCGCCCCTACGAACGCGAACTGTATGGCAGGAAGTCGTGCCGGCAATTCATGGATGCCAGGCCGCTGGTGGCCGACAAGGGCACCAGCCTGCAAGACCTGTCCTGCCGGATGGCCGCCTCGGCGGCCCACCACCTGTTCAACGGTTTCATCATCACCGACGGCGGCCGCTACCTCGGCATGGGTACCGGCCACGACCTGATGCGCGAGATCACGCAGCTGCAGATTCATGCGGCGCGCTACGCGAACCCGCTGACCGGCTTGCCGGGCAACGTGCCCATCAACGAGCATATCGACCGGCTGCTGCATAGCGGCACGCGCTTCTGGGCATGCTACTGCGACCTCGATCACTTCAAGCCGTTCAACGACGTGTACGGTTACCGGCGCGGCGACGACGTGATCGGCCTGCTGGGCCACATTCTCGCGCGCCACAGCGACCCGGACCGAGATTTCGTCGGCCACATCGGCGGCGATGATTTCATGATCCTGTTCCAGAGCGAGGATTGGGAGGCGCGCTGCCGCGCGATGCTGGCCGAGTTCGGCGCCAGCGGAGCGGAGTTCTACAGCGCGGAAGACCGCGAACGGGGCGGCTACCTGGGCGAGGACCGGCAGGGCCGGAAGGTATTCCATCCGCTGATGAGCCTGTCGATCGGCGCGATCCGGGTGGAACCGCGGCAATTCCATTCGCACCACCAGATCGCCACCAGCGCGGCGGAAGCCAAGAAGCAGGCCAAGAAAATCCACGGCAACAGCCTGTTCCTCGACCGGCGGCAGTCAGTGGCGCACTGAGCCGCCGCTGGCTGCATGCCGGCACGACGCCTTCGCTGCGCCGGGCCGGCGCGGCGATGGGCCAGAGGGTCAGGCGCGGTGGGCGTCGCGCCAGCGCCGCGTCATCATTTCCGCCGAGCCGATTTCCTCGCGCGTCAGCCGGCATTCGATCAGCTTGCGATTGTTGCACGCGGTTTCATCGCCCGCCTCGGCCGCCAGCGAAATCCACATGTACGACAGCACCGGATCACGGTCGACACCGCGGCCGCCGGCGTACATGCCGCCCAGGTTGTACTGCGCCAGCGGATGGCCCTGCTCGGCGGCCCTGCGGTACCAGGCCACCGCCTCGGCATCGTCGCGTGGCACGCCGTGGCCGTTCGCGTACATGACACCGAGGTTGTTCTGCGCGCTTGCGTCGCCCTGCTCGGCGGCGTGGCGGTACCAGGCCACGGCGCGGACTTCATCCTTGGCCACGCCGTGGCCGTTCGCATAGATGACGCCGACATTGAACTGGGCATTCGCCGCGCCCTGCTCGGCCGCCTTGCGGTACCAGGCCAGCGCTTCTGCCGGATCGCGCGCCACGCCGCGGCCCTGCGCGTACATGCCGCCCAGGTTGTACTGGGCCAGCGCATGCCCGGCGCTGGCGGCACGGCAGTACCAGTCGAAGGCCAGCGCTTCATCCTTGCGGGCGCCATGGCCGTTCGACAGCATCACGCCCAGGTTGAATTGCGCATCGACATCGCCCTGCTCGGCGGCGCGGCGCAGCCATGAGCAGGCCCGCTCCAGGTCCACCGCCACGCCGCGCCCTTCCGCGTACGCGACGCCCAGGTGGCGCTGCGCGGCGGCCATGCCCTGCGCAGCGGCCTGCCGGTACCAGGCCACCGCCTGGGTATCGCTCTGCAGCACGCCATGGCCGCGCCGGTACATCAGGCCCAGGTTCAGCTGCGCCGTCGCATCTCCCTGCAATGCCGCCTTGCGGAACCACGCCAGCGCCAGCTGGAAATTGCGCTTCGTGCCGAGACCTTGCGCATAGGCTTCGCCGAGCAGCGCCTGGGCGCTGGCCACGCCCTGCCCTGCCGCGCGGCAAAACCAGGTCAGTGCCGTCTCATCGCTGCGCGGCACGCCCCGGCCCTTGCGGTACATCAATCCGAGATTCTGCTGTGCCGAGGCATCTCCCTGACGCGCGGCCATGCGGAACCAGAACACGGCTTCGGTATCGTCCGGCCGGGTGCCCACGCCGTTGTAGTACATGGCGCCCAGGTGGTTCTGGGCGAAGGCGATACCCTGCAATGCCGACAGGCGCATCCAGACGAAGGCGGCATCGTCATCGCGCCGGACGCCCTTGCCGCGCTTGTACATCAGCGCGAGGTTGAACTGCGCGTACGCGTCGCCCTTGCCGGAAGCTTCGCGAAACCACGCGTGTACGTCCGCATCCTTGTTCGGGTAGCGGTCGTCCTTGTTCGGGTAACGGTCGTTCATGCCTGCTCCCCCATCGTGCGCGTTGGTTTGTTGCATAAAGCTTAATAAACCATTGCGCATACCTTTTGAGAAGGCTCAATCGGCGGACCGGTTGGTCGTGGTCGGCGACGCGGTGGGAAAGGTTGATGCGGCGCGACGCGCCGCCCGGCGCGGCACGCTAGACGGCGCCGGGCTGCCCGGTCACTGCGCTGTGGCGGACTGCTTGCGGAGGAACGCGGCGACCTTGGCGGCGGCCAGCTTGTTGACCGACATCAGCAGTGCCGGTTCGACGGCGGCGATGCCATAGCTTGACGCAAGATGGCGGCCGATGTGCAGCAGCACTTCGGCGGCCACTTCCGCGTCGGCCTCGGCCCGGTGGGCGGTACCGCGGAACGGAATGCCGAGCTGGCTGCCCAGGTTGCCGAGCTTGTAGCTGTACAGCTGCGGATAAACGCGGCGCGACAGTTTCAGCGAGCATACCGTACCGGCATGCATGGGAGCCATGCCCAGGCGGGTGCTTTCGGCGCGCAGGAACTTTTCGTCGAAGCTGGCGTTGTGCGCCGCCAGCGCATCGGCGCCGATGAAGTCAAGCAGGCGCGGCACCACCTCGTGCGCGGGCGGCGCCGTGTCGACCATCTGCTGGGTGATGCCGGTCAGGCTGGTGATGAAGGACGGCACCCGCACGCCGCAATTGACCAGCGATACATAGCGCTCGACGATCACGCCATCGGCGATGCGCAGCGCCGCCACTTCGGTGATGCGGTCGCCCATGTCCGGCGACAGCCCGGTGGTCTCGAAGTCCAGCATCACGATCGGTTTCGTCAACATGGGGGTTCCTTAGCCGAATTGCCGGACGGCGTCCAGCGCCAGGCCGGCGCCGATGCTGCCGAACCGGTCGCCCTCGACACGGCGGGCAGCGGGCACCGCCGCCCCGATCCGTTCGCGCAATGCCGCCACGCCCGACGAACCGCCCGTGAAGAATACCGTGTCGACCTGCTCGCTGCGCACGCCGGCATCGGCCAGCAACCGGTCGACGCTGCCGCCCACCGTGTCGACCAGCGCACCGATCGCCGCGACGAAGCATTCCCGCTCCACGTCCAGCGCCAGCGGGGGCGCCAGCCGGTCCAGCTCGAGCCGCACCGAAGCCTGGTCCGACAATCCGATCTTGGTTTCCTCGACGCGCATGGCCAGCCAGTGGCCGGCGCGGTCCTCGATCAGGTTTTGCAGGCGCCGCAGCTTTTCCGGCTCGCGCGCGTCGCGCACCAGTTCGCCCAACTGGGCCGACATCTTCCTCGTGTAGGCCTGGTTGATGGTGTGCCACGTCGCCAGGTTGAAGTAATAGCTGGACGGTACCGCACTGCCGTTTTTCAATTCGCTGCCGTAGCCCAGTTGCGGCATCACGGCGGCCAGGCTCAGGTACTTGTCGAAGTCGGTACCGCCGATGTGCACGCCCGCATTGGCGAGGATGTCGTCGCGGCGGTCGATCCTGGCCATCCGCGAGGGTGCCAGGCGAACCAGCGAGAAATCGGACGTACCGCCGCCGATGTCGGCGATCAGCACCAGTTCCTCGCGGTCGATCTGGGACTCGTAGTCGAACGCGGCGGCGATCGGTTCGTACTGGAATGCCAGGTCGCGGAAACCCGCCGCGCGGGCGATGTCGGCCAGCGTGTCCTCGGCCAGCCGGTCGGCGGCCGGATCGTCGTCGACGAAATGCACGGGCCGCCCGAGCACCGCGGCGTCGAAGCGGCGGCCCGCGGCGTGTTCGCCACGGTGCTTCAATTCGCGGATGAACTGGCCGAGCAGCTCGCGGAACGACAGCGCACGACCCGCCACTTCGGTCTGGCCATCCATCAGCGGCGTGCCCAGCAGGCTCTTGAGCGAGCGCATCAGGCGCCCCTCATAGCCGGCCAGATAGTCGGCCAGCGCGGCGCGGCCGAACGTGACCTCGTCGTCGTCGGCATTGAAGAACACCACCGACGGCAGCGTGACCTTGCCGTCTTCGAGCGGCAACATCACCGGCCGGCCCGGTTGTACCCACCCGACCGTGGAGTTGGACGTGCCGAAGTCGACACCGCACGCTGTTGCCATCGCTACCTCATCTGAAAGGGGCAAAATTTTACCAGAGTTGGATTGACCTGTATCAAATCCCGCACCGCCCAGATAGTTACGCTAGGAAATTCGACAAAACAGGAGACCGAGATGGAAGGCTACAGCAGAGCTACGCGACGGGTGCGGGACAAGGTGGGCGAGGATGTGAGAACAGCTGGGCCATCGGGTATCGGCCATGCGGCACCGGGGCGTGGACGGGCGCTGGAACGGCTGCGCAGCGGCTGGCGCCGCCGCGCGGGCGCGACTGGCGCGCTGCTGGCTGTCATCGCCGTGACGCTGGTCATCACCGGTTGAAGGACGCGCAGCGTCCACGGAAGTTGCGTCACGGTAATCGATTTCCTTGAGGTAATTGTTGCCATACGGTAAGTGCATGCGGTATCCTCAACTGAAACGGTGCCGACACGGGCCAACACCAGACGATGAGAAAAACAAAGACACCACTTCCGGCGGACAGCGTGGCCGCCACCAGGACGGCAGAGTACAAGGCCGCGGTCGTGCGTGAAAACCGGCGCGTCACGTCCTACGACGTGGCGCTCCTGGCTGGCGTGTCGCAATCGGCCGTGTCGCGTTGCTTCAAGCCGGGCGCCAGCGTCTCGCCGACGACCTACGCGCGCGTGATGAAGGCGGCCGCCGGACTCGACTACATTCCCAACGCGGCAGCCCGCAGCCTGATCACACGGCGCTCGAACATGGTGGCCGTCGTCATGTGCCACGTCGCCAACCTGTATTACCCGGAGGCGCTTGCCGAACTGTCCCAGCAACTGGCCCGCCGGGGCAAGCGGGTCCTGCTGTTCACGGTCCAGCACGAAGACGAGGTCGAGCACATCCTGGGCGACATCTGGCAGTACCAGGTCGATGGCGCGATCATCGCCGCCACCCTCAGCGATGAACAGGTGCAGGAGTTCGAGCGGCGCGGGTTGCCGCTGGTGGTCTTCAACCGCAACCTGCGCGGGCGCACCGTCAACAGCGTGCTGTGCGACCAGTACGAGGCCGGGCGCATGCTGGCCACGCGGCTGGCCGCCGCGGGGCACCGCCAGTTCGGCATCATGGCCGGACCCGACGGGTCGGCGGTTGCCGCCGAGCGCCGCGCCGGCGCCTGCGACCGGCTGCTGGAACTGGGCCTGCCGCCACCCGTGCTGGTCACAGGCCAGTTCGACTATGCCAGCGGCGCGCGCGGCCTGCGCGAGCTCATCGAACGGCTCGGGCATCCGCCGGATGCCGTCATCTGCGGCAATGACGTGATGGCGCTCGGCTGCCTCGATCTGGCGCGCCACGAACTGGGTATTGACGTGCCAGGTACCATGTCCGTCGCCGGGTTCGACGCCGTCGAACCGACCGGCTGGCTGAGCTGCAACCTGACCACGCTGCGCCAGCCGATGCACAATATGGCGCTGGCCGCGGCCGACCTGCTGACCTCGATGATCGAATCGCACGGCAGCCACCTGGCCGAGAAGCGCACCTTCGCGCCGCAACTGGTGCCCGGCGCGACAGCCCGGCTGGCACCGCTGGCAGGCGCGTCACTGGCCGCCTGATCCAGTCACCATGGCCATGACGACAAGCATGGTGGACGTTTCGCAATAGTCGTTGCGTTAGGAAACGCACGTTTCCGGTCTGCGAAACAGCCTACAGTGCATCCATGAGATCGCTTTCGTGGAGTACTCGCCATGGCTTACATGCTGGCCGCCGCCGCGGCCGCCCTTTTCGTCCAGCCGGTCTGTTCATGGGACCGGCCCGGTGTCGACCGCTATCGCGGTTCGCCGGCCGCCGCGCTGGCCAACTATCGCGACATCTCCCCTGCCGACCGCGCCACGCTGGCGCGCAGGATCGCTGCCGGGATTCCGGACGATACCGTGCAGATCAGCCGCACCGCGATTGCCGGGCATTACCAGTATGAAAGCCGTATCGCCGACATGCATTTCGGCACCGGGCGGATGTGCCGCACGGTCACGCGGGCCAAATGGCGCCCGGCGCACCGCGAGGCGGCCGCGGTGTACTGCGTGGGCGATACCTGCGTGCTGGTTCCTGAAGTATGCGGCAACGTCAGCCGCGTTCGCAGGATCGTGACGTCGGGTTCGGGCGGGCCCGGGGCGACCGGCGGAGCGCCACGCCTTCCCGCCGCGCCGCCCGCCGCCGCACAGCCCCCGCTGGCCCTGGCGCCGCCGCCCGACTATCCGCCCGTTCCGGCAGCCGGCGACGAACTGCCGCCATGGGTGGTGCCGGGCGCGCTGCCGCCGCCGGTGCCCGGCCTGGAGTACCCGGGGCCCGGGCGCGAGGTTTCCGGGCCGCTGCCGTTGTCGCCGGTACCCGAACCGTCGACCTGGGCGATGCTGGCGGGCGGCCTGGCCGTGCTGGCCGCGCGGACCTGGCGCCGCCGCGGCCGGGCACACTAGTCCGGATGGGCACTACGCTGCGGCTGCAGCCGGCGGGAGTGGAGCGCCGGCCTGCGATGGCCCTGCAGGGGACCGCCGCCGATGCCTAGGCGCCGGCCCAGAATACCAGCACGGCCAGCACGCGGGCACGCCACGTCAACGTCAGCGCCACTGCCAGGGCGGCGGCGGCGATCGCCATCAGCCACACGAGTACCGCGATGGAGGCGGAATCGGCGACCAGGCACAGCACCAGTGCGATGGCCAGTGCCACCGCACCGAGCCAGCGCAGCTGGCGGGCCATCGCGGCGGGTCGCGGCGCCTTGCCTCTCACCTGCTCCCAATGCGTGTCCAGCGACAGCGCGAACCACCCCATGCCGGCCATGCAGGCGGCCAGTGCCGCCAGCAACATCAGGGCATCACGCATGGCCAGCCTCCAGCGTGGCGGCTTTTGCCGGTGCGACCAGGGTGGCGCGCCGTTGCAACCGGCGTGCCGCCAGCAGTGCGAGGCCGGCACCGGCCAGCATGAACAGGTCGGCACCCGCCACCGGCCAGTAACTCGTGGCAACGGTACGCAGCAAGTGGTCGCCCGTGGTGACCCAGTTCAGTACCGGCGCCACGATGCCCAGCACGCCGATCGCCAGGCACTGTTCGCGCCATGCCGGCGCCAGGCGGCCTGCGGCCACCGGCGCGGTACGCCACACGGCGTGCGCCATCGCCAGCGCCCAGACACCCCAGAATGCATACTTTTCCATGGCGCCGCGCCACGGCCAGCCGGCCGGCATCGCATCCGGCAACAAGCGGTTGGCGATCAGCATGCCGAGTGCCGCGATCAGCATGCCGGTGACGGTAGTGACCGCCAGCGCATCGACCACGCGCGCGCCGGCGCTGCCCTGCCGGGCGTGCTGACGCTTGCGCTTTTCCACGAAGAACAGGAAGCCGGTTGCGATGCAGGCGCAGCCAGCCAGCCCACCCAGCACATACAGCCAGCGCAGCAGCCAGTGGCGGAAGTGCTGCAGGTGCAGGCCGGTGAGGAATTCGTTGACGCGCGCCACCAGCGTCGGCGGCGGATCCTCGCGCAGCAGTTCGCCCGTGGACGCCTTGAAATGGATGCCCTCCCCGGTCAGCGCGATGCGGTCGGTACCGGAACGGTAGATCGATACATAGCCATTGGCGTCGCCGGGGAACTGCACGGCGAGGAAGCCGACATCGCCCGCCATGCCTTTCGCGGCCCAGCGGCGGCGCGCTTCGGCGACCATCGGATCCACCGGGGCTATTGGCGCGGCAACGCCGGCGCGGGCGTACGGCAACCCGGTTTCGCGGGCTTCGACCTGCTCGTGCTTGTCGTGCAGCGCCGCGAGCTGGGTATGGGTGACCGGAAAATAGATGCCGGCGAAGATCACCAGGCCGGTAAAAGCAAAGAAGAAATGGAATGGCAGCGCCACTACGCCGGTCAGGTTGTGCAGGTCCAGCATGCTGCGCTGGGTGCTCTTGTTGGGCCGGAACGTGAACAGTTCGCGGAACAGCTTGCGGTGCATGATCACGCCGGTGACGAGGGCGACCAGCATCATCAGCGCGGCGAAGCCGACGATCCAGTAGCCCAGGTTTTTCCAGTCGAACGTCAGGCTGTAGTGCAGCGGATAGAAGAAGCCGCTGCCGATCTTCAGCCGGTCATCCGGCAGCGCGGTACCGGTACGGGGATCGACCGTGCGCAGCGCGAAGATGGCGGTGTCCTTTTCCCTGGCATTGGGCACCTCGTAGCCGACGAACAGGGCCAGCACGGGATCGCGGTGCGTGGTGTACGCGCCCATGCGCGTCACGGTGTCGAAGCGCTCGGGCAGCGGACCGTCGACCTGGCCGCGCATCGCCGCGCGGGCATCCTCGAGCGGCTGCATGTCCTCGAACACGGGGCGCAGCAGCTTGTCGAACGACGGCATCGGCTGCGGCTCGAAGCGCGTGGCCGGGATCGCCCAGCGGTCGATTTCCCGGTCGAACACCGAGAGCGCGCCAAAGAAGAACACGACCATCAGCACGAAGCCCAGGAACAGGCCGAACCAGGTATGCAGCCAGGCCATCGCCAGGCGGAAATTCGGGAACATGGTCAACCTCCGGTCAGACGATCTGTTGTTGCAGCAGGGACGCGGCGCCGGCCAGCAAGGCGCCACCGCCGGCCAGCACCAGCCACACCCGCGACACGCTGCGGGCCACGAAGGTCAGCAGGAACGCCACCAGGAATACCAGCAAGCCGACGATATAGGACAGGTGCTCTGCATCGTGGAATTCCATGCCCGCGGCGTACAGCAGCGCCGTGCCGAAGGCAATCACGCCCCACGTGAAGGCGTAGCCGCCAAGGACGGCGGCAGCCGTGCGGGAAACGATGTGAAGCGGCGATGATGTCAGGGCGGCCATGGCGGTGTGCGGTAGGTTGATCGATGTTCCTCCCCCATGCGCGCGCCGCTGGCGGGATGGGGGGTGGAACTAGAATGAGAACTATTCGCATTCTAGCAGCGGTTATCGCCGATACCAACTATTCCAGTGCCAATTTTTACGGGAAACGGCGTGACGACGCGGCACGCTGGATAAATGAAAAAAGCGCGCTGCCGGCCGGAGCCGCGCAGCGCGCTTTCTGGTTTGGTCCTGCGCGACCGCCCTTGCGGGCGGCCCACGCAGCGATCTCTCGCCGCTTACAGCTTCCAGCGCAGGGTCAGGCCGATCACGCGGTCGTAGCGACGCACGTCACGCGGATTGCTGGCGATGCCGTGGTAGTCGTTGTACGTCCGGTCGGTCAGGTTTTCCACGTCCAGCGTGATGCCCATGTGCTCGTTGAACTTGTACGACAGCGATGCATCCACGGTTTCGATCGGATCGACGATCAGGTCGATCGGCCCGATCGGGGCGGCGATCGCGCGGTAGTTGAACGTGTCGACGTAACGGCTGCGGTAGTTGTAGGCCAGGCGCGCGGACCATGGGCCACGCTCGTACAGGCCGACCACGTTGAAGGCGTTCTTCGACATGCCCTGGAACGGCGCTTCCTTGCCGGCGTCCAGGAAGTGACCCTTCATGTACGTGTAGTTCGCTTCCAGGCCGAAGCCGCCCAGCCAGCCCGGCAGGAAGTCGTAGAACTGGCGGTAGCCGATTTCGACGCCTTCCAGCTGGCCTTCGTTGACGTTGCGCGGACGGTCCATGCGGTACTGCTTGCCGTCGAACGTTTCCATCGCGAGAGAGCGGATGATGTAGTTCTCGAACTTGTGCTTGAACACCGTGGCGGTCAGGCTGCCGGTCGGCGCGAAGTACCATTCCAGCGCCACGTCGGCGTTCTTGCCCGTGACCGGCTTCAGGTCCGGGTTGCCGCCGTTGCCGCCGTAGATGCCCAGGCCGTCCGGGGTCGCGCCCAGCGAAATGCCGGGGTTGAAGTCGCCGAAGGCCGGGCGCTGGATCGTCTTGCCGGCGTTGACGCGGCCGATCAGCGTATCGGTCAGGTTGGCTTTCAGCGTCAGGTTCGGCAGCACGTCGGTATCCGACGACTTCTTGTTCACGGCCACCGGCTGGTTGTCCACGTTCGAGAAACCGTTCACGTCCAGCTTGGTCTTGACGACACGCACGCCCACCGTGCCTTCGACCGGTACCGGGCCGGCGTTGAAGCCGAAGCGGGTCTTGCCGTACAGCGCACTGGTGTCCTCGTTATTGGTGTACAGCGAGTACGGATCCGGCGCGGTGCGGCCATCGCGACCGTACAGCTTGCGCATGGCGTCGATATTGGCGTGCTGGTAGTCGCCGCAGACGGTCAGCCACTGGTTCATGCCGTAGTCGTTGGAGAACCGCTGCGACGGGCAGGTCAGCCCCGGCAGCGAGCTGACGGCCGGCAGGCCCGGCACGGCCGGCAGGAAGTTCAGGCTTTCATGCTGGTAACGGGCGCTGCGCTTGGCGATCCGCACACCGGCGCTGAACTCGCGGAAGAAGCTTTCCTCGCCGTTGTTGTAGGTCGCGTCCGCGCGCCAGTCCTTCGACTGGCCGCCCGAGGCCTGCCAGTTGTCGATGAGGTTGTGCAGCGTGTAGTTGTTCGGGTCCAGCATGTTGTAGCCGGGATAGTCGAAGCGCGCGCCGCCATTGACATAGGTCTGGCCGACGATCGTGGTCGGATGGGCCAGCATCTCCATGATCGGCATGTCCTGCTTCCAGCGCGCGGTGGTGCGGACGAACTCGGTCGACACGCGCAGGTCCGGCGTGACGGTCCACTTGGCGCCGATCGCAGCCTGGTGGGTTTCCGAATCGTCGCGCGGCGTCTGGTTCGAGCTCAGTGCAAACGGGTTGCCGGACGACGTGACCGTGTCGACCTGGTTGGTACCCGGGAACAGCGTGTACTGGGTGGTCGGCCCCCAGCCCAGGTTACCGAGGAAGAACTGGTTTTCACGGTCGTGGTCGATGCGGGTCGACCAGCCTTCCGCCAACAGCTCCACATTGCGCGCCGGCTTGAACTGGAAAGCCCAGTTGGCGGAATAACGCTCGCGCATGCCGTAGTTGCTGGAATGCCCGAGGTCGACCGGACCGGTAACCGCGGCATTGGGCTTGCTTGTGTTGTTGGTGACCGTATTGTCCGGCGGCGAGTTCCAGGTCACTTCATCGAAATAGTGGCCCTTCTGGTACGACACGCCGAACAGCGCGCCGAATTCGCCCAGGTCGTTCTTCCAGCGGTTCGAGATCATGCCGGACACCTGCGGATCGGTGGTGTCGGCCTTGTCGCGACGTTCGCCGCGGCCGCTCAGGCTGGCGGAGAAGCCCTTGAAGTCGAACGGGCGCGCGGTGCGTACGTCGATCACGCCGGCGGTACCGCCTTCGACCATTTCAGCGCCCTGCGTCTTGTAGACGTCGACGCGCTGCAGCATCGTGGTCGGGATGTCCGCCAGGTGCAGGTTGCGGTTGGTGGACGTGTAGACTTCGCGGCCGTTCAGCAGCGTCGTCAGGCCTGGCAGGCCGCGAATGATCACGTCGGCCGCTTCGCCGCCCGAGCGGCGGATTTGCACGCCGGTGACGCGGCCGAGGATTTCAGCCACGTTCTTGTCCGGGAACTTGCCGGCTTCTTCCGCGACGATCGAATCGATCACTTCATCGGAGTTCCGCTTGATCGTCTGCGCGCTTTGCGCGGCGCGGCGCACGCCGGTGACGACGACCGAGACCGGTGCCGAAGTCGCCTGCGCTTCCGCGACGGCCTGGGCGTTCTGGGCCCAGACCGATGCACTACTGAGAATGCCGGCACCCGCCAGGACGGCGACCGACAGCTTCATTTTCATCTGTTGCGATGGGGGAGTGTGACCGAACGAAATCGTTGTCATCGAAGATCTCCTGATCGTTATAGTTTTTGTCAAAGACGTGTGCTACCACTGTCAACTTGATGCTGCGGGCCAATGGTAGTGACCGCACCAAGCTCGATCCAATGACTTTTTTGGGGTTTTTGATGCCGAATTTGATATGTCAGCGGCGATCAGCAGATTTTACTTAGGCAATTTATATTTCTTTCAATCAGCTCAAAGGCGCGGCAGGGCCGCTTGGGTACTGATTTGAAAGGATTTAATTTGGTCGACGGACGATCAATTTCATCCGCCGCTTGATCGCGAAACGCTCATTTCGGTGATCAGTGCACCCATCAGCCGCGACCGACCAGGCACGAGTGCGAGACTGATTTGTACCAAAGCTGCAACAGGGAGAACGTACGAGGCGTTAGCGTGACGCACCTGCGCGGCGCGCACGATGCCAAACGGATCAGCCGGGGGAACTGATCGATGCCCGCGCTGATCGGCCATACCGGCACGCGGCGCCGCCCGTCAGCGCCCGCGTGCGTGCCGAAGCAGTACTGCCAATGCCGTGGCTTCCCCGCGGCGCGGCCAGCCCATGCTCAGCCAGCTGGCTGGCGCTTGCGGGGCGCGGCTGGACCAGCCCGGCCGGCAGCATGATGCAAAGCCGTCTCCAGCGCGGCGGCGCGTCCGGCAGCGGCCGCCGCTTCCGCCTGCGCCACCGCCAGTTCGCGGCGCACGGCGGCCAGCGCCTGGAGCGCGTCGTCCCGCGCTGCTGCCGCGGCGGTGGCACTGCCATCCAGCATGCCGATGCGCTGGTGCAGTCCTGCAAGCTGCGACACCACATCGCGCAGCTCGGCACGCTGGCTTTCCAGCGCGGCCGCGCCGGCGTCGCGCTCGGTTTCAAGTGCCTTTTGCAGCCTGAGTACGGCCGCATGCTCACGCTCGCGCTCCTCGACTGCCTGGCGATGGGCGGCGACGGCAGCATCGCGCTCGGCCTGCAGCTGCACACGCAGTTTGTCGAGCGACGCCGCATGGTCGCGCTCCACCGTCCTGAACCAGGCATGCTGTTCATTCAGTTCCTTGCGCGCATCCTCCACGCGCTGGCGCAGCTTTGCGTTGATCGCTTCGCCGGCGGCCAGCTGGTGGCGCAGCGCGGCAAGCTCCTTGCGCGCCGCGCCGGAGACTTCCCGCTCGGCCGCCAGCTCCGCCGCGAGGCCCGCAATGCGCACCGCCGCGGCCTCCTCTGCCCTGGCGGCATCGGCGATGCGGGCTTCCGCTTCGGCACGCAGCGCCGCCAGCGCCTCGCCGGCAGCCTCCTGGGCCTGCTTCCACAGGGCGGACAGCAACTCGCCAGCACCGCTGCGCAAGCTTTCAGGCAAGTCCGGGCCATCGATCGTGACCCGGCTGCGCTCCCGCAACTGGCTCCAGAACTTCGCCAGCGCTTCCGCCGGCGCCGACATGCTGCCTTTGCGAACCAGCTGGTAAAGCCGGTTGGCCGTCGGCGTCATGCCATACCGGAAAAACATCACGGCGCACACTTCACGGTACAGCTCCTGGGTGTTGGAATAGCGTGTCCGCAGCACATCCACATCGTTCAACAGCTGCGCTTCCGCAGTCAAAACCGGTTCCATGCCCCCCTCCAGTAAATAATACAACGTATTATGTAGTATATCGTAGTCGTTCCCCTTCACCGAAGAACAGGAATCTCAATGGCGGTGTCGGGCTCACAAGAAAGGCGCAGGAGGTACGCCGGCTAGCGATCCGTCAGTAAGACGCGAAAAGTGATCATTTGATACATTATCGCGGTGGGTATGACGTCCAGTGTTGCATTCTGGCACATTACTGTTGCTTTTCAGAACAGCTATCATCACCGACTTTCTTTACATCAATTTCCAGGAGCGCGCCACATGGTCCGACCGTGCCCGATTCCGCATGCCCTGGCGCTAGCGTGTGTGACGCTGGGCCACGCGCCGGTTCGGGCGCAGGAGGTGCCGGTCGCTGAAGTGGTGGTCACGGCGACGCGGACCGCAAAAACGGTCGACAGGATCCCCGGCGCGGTGACGGTGGTGTCCCAGCGCGACCTGGAAACGCAATACCTGCTGGCGGACGATCCCTCGGCCGCGCTGGCCACCTACATACCGGGATATTCGCCGAGCCGGCAAAAGATTTCCTCCACGGGAGAATCGCTGCGCGGGCGCACACCGCTGATCCTGCTCGATGGCGTTCCGCAGTCCAATCCGCTGCGCGCCGGCATGCGCGAGGGTTTTTTCGCCGATACGGCGATCATCGAACGGATCGAAGTGATCGCCGGCGCCTCGGCCATGCAGGGTATGGGCGCCACCGGCGGCATCATCAACTACATCACGAAGACGCCGCGCCAACCGGGGACCACGGTCGCCGTGCACGCCAGGGCGGCCACGGGATTCCGCCATGACAACCTGGACTGGAAAACCGGGCTGTCGGTGTCGCACAAGTCCGGCGCCTTCGATCTGTTCGGCTACGCGAGCGTGCAACGGCGCGGCATGGCCTACGACGGCAGCGGCCGCCGGATCGGCATCGATGCGCTGCAAGGCGATACCCTCGATGCGGGCGGGCACGACGTGTTCCTCAAGCTGGGCCGCGATATCGGCGAACAGCGCCTGCAGCTGACGATCAACCGCTTCATTTTCCGCGGCGAGCTCGATTACCGCACGGTGCCTGCCGATTTCGGCCGCGGCATCCCCACGTCCTCGGTGCCGGGGCGCCCGCCAGGCAATCCGGCCCGCAACGATGTGCGCACCGCCAGCCTGGATTACCGCCATGCTTCGCTGCTCGGTGGCGCCCTGGCGGTACAGGTGTTCAGCCAGGATTTCACGGCACTGTACGGCGGCAGCAACACGATCACGTTCCAGGATGCCCGCCTGGCACCGGTCGGCATGCTGTTCGACCAATCCGAAATCAACGCCGACAAGCATGGCGCCAGGATCACGTGGGTGCGGCAGGACCTGCCCGTGCCGGGACTGGAAGCCACGCTGGGCTTCGATTACCTGCGCGACCGCAGTGGCCAGCGCATGGCGCTGACGAACCGCACCTGGGTGCCGACCCTCGACTTCACGTCGACCGCGCCGTTCGTGCAACTGGAGTACGAAGCCGGCCCGGTCACGGTGCGCGGCGGCGTGCGCCGCGAATCCGCCCGGCTAGACGTCGACCCCTACACCACGCTGTGGTCGTACGGCGGGGTGGCGGTGGGCGGCGGCAAACGCTCGTTCGACAAGGCCGTCAAGAACATCGGCGCCGTGTGGCGCTTCGCCCCCGCATGGTCGGCGTTCGTGTCGTCCTCCGAAGGCTTCGGCTTGCCGGACGTGGGTATTGTCCTGCGCGGCGTGAACCGCCCCGGCCAGTCGGTCGACACCCTGTTCGAACTGCAGCCGGTCATCACCCGCAGCAAGGAAATCGGCATCAACTGGCGTGGCGCGCGGGGCAGCGCCGGCGCATCGTTCTACGACTCGCGCTCGGAACTGGGCACCGTGCTGCGGATCAACGCCGAAGGCCTCGGTGTGCTGGACCGCGTGCCGACCACCGTGCGCGGCTGGGAAGTCTCCACCGAGTTGCGGGCCACCGCCACGCTGTCGGCGTTCGCCACGTATGCCCGGACCATGGGCAAGACCGCGGCAAGCGCCGGGGCGCCGATGGACCTGGCACTGGGCGCCCGCGCGCAGGGCCCGGACAAGCTGGTGCTCGGTGCCAACTGGCAGCCGCTGCCGGGCACGCGCCTGCGGCTGCAGGCGACCCGCTTGGCCGATCGTGACATCAACATCGGCCGGATGGCCGGCCCCATCAGCCTGGAAGAGCATTTCCGCGGCTACACGCTGGCCGATATGGCGGCCACGTGGGACACGCGCTGGGGCCGCTTCGGCCTCGGCATCGACAACCTGACGGACCGGCAGTACATCGGCTACTACCCGCAATCGGTGTACCTGAAGGATCCGCTGTCCTACTTTGCCGGCCGTAGCCGCACGTATTCGGCAAGTTATACGCGCAGCTTCTGATTCACTTGCGCAGCAAAGTTCCCCAAAATCGTTTGCGATTTATCAAAACTATTGCATCTGGCTGAGCCGGGGGCTTAATCGATCGGGGTGACAGGTCCATAATCGGCGCGTGTGTCCGACATGTATCCCACGCTGGAGCCCGGTCATGAACATCCTTTCATCAGCGCTGTGGGGGCGGCTGCGCCGCCCCTCCCCCTGCGGTCCGCTTCTGCCGGCGCGCGTGCCCGCCGCGGAGCAACTGCGCGACCTGCTGCGGGCCGGCGCGCCGATGGCCGGCCGTGACCTGTCCGGTGCCGACCTGCGCGGCATGGTGCTCGACGGAGCGGATCTTTCCGGCGCGGTGCTGGAACGGACCGACCTGCGCGGCGCGAGCCTGCGCGGCACCCTGTTGCGCCATGCCTTGCTGACCGGCGTGCTGCTCGATGACGCGGATTGTTCGGGTGCGCGCTTCGACGGCGCCTGCCTCGATGGCAGCCGCGCCGAACATGCGCGGCTATGGGGCACCTCGCTGCGGGGCGTGCGGGCCAACGATGCATGCTGGCCCGGTGCCGACCTGAGCGATGCGCTGCTCGACGAGTTTGTCGCCGTGGGCATCACGCTGAACCACGCCGTACTGGACCGCAGCCGGGCGACATCGATGGTCTTGCTCGATGCCCACGCCGAGGCCAGCCGCTGGCGCGCCGTGCGCTGGGACAAGGTGCTGGCACTGCGCGCGCAGCTGCCCCGTGCCGACTTCCGCCAGGCCCGCCTGCGCGGCTGCGCGCTCAGTGGCGCCGACCTGGCGGGCAGCAACTGGCAACACGCCGAGCTCGACGGGCTGCAGGCCGCCGCAGGCACCGACTGGCATGGCGCGCTGCTGCGCGGCGCACGCGCTGTCGACTGCAACTTCCACGGCGCCCGGCTGGCCGGTGCCGATCTGTCGGGCGGCCGCTTCGTGCGCGCCGATTTCGGCACCTGCGACCTGGCTGGCAGCGTGCTCGACAATGCGCATTTCCCCTTCTGCAGCCTGATCGGCGCGCGCATGCAACATGCGCGCGCACACGGTGCCGACTTTGCCCGCAGCATCTGCCGGCGCGGCGATTTCACCGGCGCGGCCACCGACGGCGCGCGCTTCGCGTGGCCCGGCATGGGCGGCGACCTGGCTCTGGTGAGCAGGCTGGCGGCCAGCGTGCCGTGAGACCTTGCCGGTGTGCCGGTCCGCCGCTTCGTCATTTCGTCATTTCGTCATTTCGTCATTTCGTCATTGCGCAGCGCCTTGCCTGAAACCGGCGGTCCGGAACCGGCGATCCCGCCCGACCGGATGTCACGTGCCCCGTGCTAGCCCGGGTCGCGCAGATCGGCCAGCGGCAACGTGCCGAACCGCGCATCGAGGAGGTAGTCGACCAGTTGCGCGCCGGCGACGAGGGGATCGGCCAGTGCGCCATCCCGCTTGAGCGCCATGAAACGCCCGATCGCGGGGAAATCGCGCTCTGGCGTGCCACGGATCTCTTCCTGCATCGCCGTGTCGATGACGCCGGGCGCGACGCTGGCAATTGCCAGGCCGGGAATGGCGTCGAGGGCGACGGCGCGGGCATGCATGTCCAGCGCCGCCTTGGTGGCGCAATACGTGCTCCAGCCGCTGTAGGGTGCCCTGCCCGCGCCGCTGGAGACATGCGCCACGCGGCGGTCGGCGCAGCCGTTGCTTGCAGCCACGAAGGCGTCCGTCAGCACCAGGGCCGCGGTCACGTTCACCGACACGGCCAGCGCCAGCCGCGCCGCGCCCTGCGTGCCCGGCGCGCCGACGGGTTGCACGACGCCGGCGTTGTTCACCAGCAGTGCGCTGTCCGTGCCGTGGAGGAACGCGGCCAGTTCGCCGCCTGCGAGCCAGGCCTGCAATGCGGCCGCGTCGGCCAGGTCGAGCGCGACCTGGTGCATCGCGGGCAGCGCCTGGTTACCGTGCCGGGCAATGCCCATGACTTGCGCGCCACGCGCCAGCAGCGCGCGCGCGACGCCCTCCCCCAGCCCCCGGCTGTGTCCCGTAACGATGGCTTTCATGCTTCCTCCCAGACGAGCGAAAGCGCCATTGTAACGGTGCGCTCAGGCGGGGCCGAGGCGGCGCGTGTCGTAGGTCAGCGTGGCGCAATCGAGTGTGATGCGCGAACCGTGGCTGCCACCGAGGAACTGATGGACCACGCGCAGGCCGTATGCCGCCATGGCGCGTTCGAAGGCAATCACGTTGCGCTCGCCGACCCGCATCGGGGACGGCAGGCGTTCGAAGAGGCTGGCGCCGCCTGCCGCGACGACTTCGAGTTCCGCATAGTCGGCGGGCCGCGCGCCCAGGCTGCGCAGCAGCGCCGGCACGGCATTGCTGACATAGCGGACGTCGACGCCCGTGTCACCGGCGGGCGCATCCCCCAGCAGGCAGTGCGCCAGCGCGCAGCGCTTCTTGCGGCGCCAGATGATGCTGATGCCGACACAGGAACCCAGCAGCGCCGTCAGGACCATGTCGCCGCTGCCGACCGCGAACGCGCCCGCCCACACATGCCGGGTATCGGCCTGCGGGGGACGTGGTGCGGAGCCGGTCGTTGCCGGACGCGGGACGGTGATGGCCATGCGAACCCAATCGTGAAGTGGTCGGAAAAATGCGCGTGCCGGACATTGATTGGGTCGGCACGTAATGATGCACTGAGGAAACTCAACTGTAAAGGATTTTCACCGTCGCCGCAGGCGCATTTTCAATCGTGCAGCGACTTGGCACGTGTATTGCATAAACTTCCACATTCGCGGGAGGAAAACCATCGTGCAGTTCTACAATGAAATGACAGCGCCGGACGGCGTGCGGCCCCACTACCGGGAATTCGACAACTGGCTGGCCCAGCAGACACCTGAAGCGCTGGAACGCAAGCGGATCGAGGCGGACCTGACGTTCCGCCGCGTCGGCATCACCTTTGCCGTCTACGGCGACGACGCGGGCACCGAACGGCTGATTCCGTTCGACGCGATTCCCCGCATCATTCCCGCGGCCGAGTGGGCCCACTTGCAGCGCGGACTGGTACAGCGCGTACAGGCGCTGAACATGTTCATCCACGACATCTATCACGACCAGCACATCATCCGCGCTGGCGTGGTGCCCGCCGAACAGATCTACCGCAACGCGCAATACCGGCCCGAAATGCAGGGCATCAGCGTGGTATCCGACATCTATGCCCACATCGCCGGCGTCGACATCGTGCGTGCCGGCGAAGGCGAGTTCTACGTGCTGGAGGATAACCTGCGGGTGCCCTCCGGTGTGTCGTACATGCTGGAAGACCGGAAGATGATGATGCGGCTGTATCCGGAACTGTTTGCCCGGCACCGGGTGGCGCCCGTGGATCATTATCCCGATCTTCTGCTGGACAACCTGCGCTCGGTGGCCCCGGTCGGCGCATCCGACCCGACCGTGGTGGTAATGACCCCCGGCATGTACAACTCGGCCTATTTCGAGCATGCCTTCCTGGCCCAGCAGATGGGGGTCGAACTGGTCGAAGGAAAGGATTTGTTCGTCAACGACAACGCCGTGTACATGCGCACCACGCGCGGCCCGCGCCGGGTCGACGTGATCTACCGCCGGCTGGACGACGACTTCCTCGACCCGCTGGCGTTCCGCGCCGATTCGTCGCTGGGCGTGCCGGGGCTGCTGTCGGTGTACCGGGCCGGGCGCGTCACGCTGGCCAACGCCATCGGCACCGGCGTGGCGGACGACAAGTCGATCTATCCCTACGTGCCGGAGATGATCCGGTTCTACCTGTCCGAACAGCCGGTGCTGAACAACGTGCCCACTTACCAGTGCAGGAAGAGCGAGGACCTGCGCTATACCCTGGCCAACCTGCCCGACCTGGTGGTGAAGGAAGTGCATGGCGCCGGCGGCTACGGCATGCTGGTCGGACCCGCCTCGACCAAGGCGCAGATCGAGGAGTTCCGCGCCCGCCTGCTGGCCCGGCCGGAAGGCTACATCGCCCAGCCGACGCTGGCCCTGTCGAATTGCCCCACCTTCGTGGCCTCGGGCGTGGCGCCGCGCCACGTCGACCTGCGCCCGTTCGTCCTGTCCGGCAAGACCACCTCGATCGTGCCCGGCGGCCTGACCCGCGTGGCGCTGAAGGAAGGATCGCTGGTCGTCAACTCCTCGCAGGGTGGCGGCACGAAGGACACCTGGGTGCTGGAAAACTGAACATTAAGGGGACACAAGATGCTGAGCCGCACCGCCGACCATCTGTACTGGATGGCCCGCTATACCGAGCGCGCCGAAAATACGGCCCGCATGCTGGACGTGAACGTGCAGACCGCGCTGCTGCCGCAGTCGGAAGCGGATGCGCAGCAGGCCTGGCGCGCCATGCTGGGCATTTCGGAACTGCAGCACGCCTATGACAGCCGCCATGGGGCGCTGGTGCCGCGCGACGTGATCGACTTCATGGTGCGCGACCCGTTGAATCCATCGTCCATCGCGGCCTGCCTGAACGGCGCCCGCGAGAACGCCCGCGCGGTGCGCGGCACGCTGACGACGGAAGTGTGGGAAGTGCAGAACCAGACCTGGCTGGACCTGCAGTTCAAGTTGCGCGACCGCCTGCACGAACGCGATCCGCTGCAGTTCTTCGAATGGGTCAAGTACCGCTCGCACCTGTCGCGCGGCGTGACGATCGGCACCATGCTGCAGGACGAAGCCGTGCACTTCATCCGCCTCGGCACGTTTCTCGAGCGGGCCGACAATACGGCGCGCATCCTGGACGTCAAGTACCACGGCGACGGCGACGAGCGCGGCCGGCGCGATTTCTATTATTGGGCGGCGCTGCTGCGCTCCGTTTCCGGATTCGAGATCTACCGCAAGATGTACCGCGATGTGATCACGCCCGAACGGGTGGCCGAGATGCTGATGCTGCGCGCGGACATGCCCCGTTCGCTGCTGGCCTGCATGGAAGCGCTCGTCAACAACCTGCGCGAGGTACGCAACGCGACCTCCGGTGAAACGGAACGCCTGGCCGGGCAGCTGCACGCGGAGCTGCGCTTTGCCCGCATCGAAGACCTGCTGCGCGCCGGTCTGCACGACTACCTGACCCAATTCCTGCGCCGTATCTATGAGCTGGGGAACCGCGTGAGCCGCGACTTCCTGGTCCCCCTGGCCGCCTGAGGAGATGCCATGCAACTGTCGATCCGCCACCAAACCCGGTACACGTACACCGAACCGCTGGCCTACACGATCCAGCAACTGCACCTGACGCCGCGCATCGAGCCGCAGCAGCACGCGCTGCACTGGAAGCTGCTGGCGCCCGGCCACCTGAACGCCTACACGGATGCCTATGGCAACCTGTCGCACATGCTGACGCTCGACCAGGCCCACGGCGCGCTGTCGATCGTGGCCCAGGGCGTGGTGGAAACCAGCGTGCCGTGGCAGGGCCGCATCGCCGCCAACGATTCCCTGTCGCCGCTGATCTACACGGTGCCGACCCGGCTCACCGCGCCGACGCCGGGCATCCTGGAACTGGCGGCGGCATGCCTGCCCGATGGCCGCGCCCGCACCCGCCACCTGATGAAGCTGGCCGAGCACATCTTTGGTGCGGTACGGTATCAAAGCGGTGCGACCGAAGTGACGACGCCGGCCAGCACCGCGCTGCAGCTGGGCCGCGGCGTTTGCCAGGACCACGCGCACATCTTCCTGGCGTGCTGCCACGCGCACGGGATTCCGGCGCGCTACGTCTCCGGCTATATCGATCCGGAAGATACCGGCCATGCCGCCAGCCATGCGTGGGTGGATGCGTGGGCCAGCGATCCCGGCTACGATGGCTGGATCAGCATCGACGTGACCCACTCGCGGCTGATGACGGACGCGTATTGCCGCATCGCCGTCGGCCGCGACTACGAAGCCGCCGCACCGGTGCGCGGCGTGCGGCATGGCGGCGGTGGCGAGGTGCTCGACGTGGACGTCCGGATCGTCCAGCAGTAATCCTGGCGGCCCGGCACGGCTGGCCCATCAACGAAACGTGGAAGCGTAATCCCATGACTTATTGTGTTGCCATGCGGCTCGACGCCGGGCTGGTCTTCCTCGCCGATTCACGCACCAATGCCGGGGTCGACCAGATCGGCACGTTCCGCAAGATGAACGTGTTTGAAAATCCGGGCGACCGGACCATGGTGCTGATGACGGCGGGCAATCTGTCGATCTCGCAGTCGGTGCTGCAACTGCTGCACGATCACGTGGGCCTCAACGGCTTTACCATCTGGACCGCGCCGAACATGTACGAGGCGACCCGCATCGTCGGCGAGGCGGTGCGCGCGATCCACCAGCGCGAAGCGCAGGCGCTGGCGCAGTTCAATATCGAATTCAATGTGTCGATCATTTTCGGCGGGCAGATCCGCGGCGAAGCATGCCGGCTGTTCCAGGTCTACTCGGCCGGCAATTTCATCGAGGCGCGTGACGAGAACACCTATCTCCAGATCGGCGAGGCGAAGTACGGCAAACCCATCATCGACCGCGTGGTCACGCCCCGGTCGTCGCTCGACGACGCCGTGAAGTGCGCGCTGATCTCGATGGACTCGACGCTGCGCTCGAACATCTCCGTGGGCCTGCCGCTGGACCTGCTGGCCTACCAGGCCGACAGCCTGGCCGTGACACGCTTCGTCACGATCGATGAAAAGAACGCCTATTTCCAGATGCTGCGCGGCACCTGGGGCGAGCAGCTGCGCCGCGTGTTCGAAGGCATCGACGCACCCCAGTGGCAAGCCATGCCCGGCGCGGACGATCAACCGGTGCGCATGCCGTTGCCGGAAGCGGTGGCGCCGGTGGCGGCACCGCCGATGCTGCAATCGCTGGCCCAGCAGCACGGCGATCCCCGGCAGTAGGCGGCTGGACTTGTCGGCCGTTCGCACTATGCTGAAGGAAGCGCGGACCAGCCGGCGGGAGGACTATGCGGGAACCTACGCAGGAATCGATGCAAGGATCGATGCATGCGCCCGGAGACGAGCGTGGCAATGGACCGGGGAGCGAATCCGGGAACGCATCCGGCCACGGTCCGGGACAGCGGCGTGACGAACACCCCCGGCCGGATGCGGCGTCATCGGACGCCGAGCGCGGCGCCTTTCTGGCCATTGTGCGCGCCAAGCGGCTGGCCGTTCGCCAGGCGGGCGAAGGTTTGCACCGCCGCGACAATGCGCTGACGCTGCTGAGCGTGATCGCCAGCGCCGTGGCAACGGTGCTGACGGCTGCGCCGGCCCTGGGTGGGCCCGAACTCACCCGTGCGCTGGGGTCCGCGGGGCCGGACACGCCGAGCTGGCGCATCCTGTGCGGCGTGGCCAGCATCTGTTCGCTGCTGGCGGCCGTTGCGGCCAATCTTCACAGGCAGCAGGAAGTCACGGCACGCCTGGCACGCTGCCAGACTGGCGCCGCCAGGCTGGAGACCCTGGAATTGCAGGTAACGTTCCAGCGCGCCCCGCTGGCCGACGCGACCGCCGAGTATGGCCGCATCATCGCCGAACTGCCGCCTCTGCCGGAGCCCTAGGGAACGATGTCCACCAGGCGCCGGCCTAGCGACCCGGCCGCCGATCCTGCACGCGTTCCTGCCGGCGCAGGCTGTGCCATATGCCCAGCAATACCGGCAAGCCGAGGGCGACGCCGGAAACAGCGTCCCACAAGCCATCTCCCAGCAGTGCGGCGACCAGGCCGACCGCGGTCAGGATGCCCAGCAGGATCGGCATGCCCCACAGGCGCAGGAATTCCGGGCTCATCGCGCTTCTCCGCGGGCCAGTGCCGGCACGCCAGCCACCTCGGCCGCCGAGCCGTCCTCTTCGGTGGCGCGCACCGGAACGGGCACGCCCCGCTTCACCCACAGGTACAGGCCACTGCCGAGGACAATGATCGTCAGCACGTCCAGCACCGCCCAGAGGAACTGCAATACCGGGCCACCGTAGTCGCCGAAGTGCAGGGGCTGCGAGACGAGCAGCGCGGTCAGATACCACGGCAAGTCGCGGCTGTCCGTGATTTCCGTGGTCTGGGCGTCGATCAGCACGGGCTTGTACAGGCGCGATGTGAGCGGTTCGTCGCCATGCATGAATACGCCATAGTGGTGTTCGCTCGTGTACGGCGTGCCGGGGAAGGCGATGAAGCCCACCTTCATGCCCGGCTCCAGGGCCTGGGCCCGCTCCACCGACGCCGCGAGCGATCCGAACTCCCTGATCGGCGCGGCATTCTTGTAGGGTGCGACCATGTCGGCCATTTCCGTCGACTGCCAGTACTTCAGCATCAGGTCGGCCCACGTATTGATCATGCCGGTACCACCGACCACGAACAGCCACGTCAGGGTAACGATGCCCAGCAGGTTGTGCAGGTCCAGCCATTTGGTACGGTTGGTGCGGGTACGGCGGACGGTGCCGAACTCCAGCTTGCGCATGAAGGGCGCGTACAGCACCACGCCCGAGACGATCGCCACCAGCAACAGGAACCCCATCAACCCGAGGAACAGCTTGCCCCACAAGCCCGCATACAGGTCGACATGGAGGTGGAACATGACGGACATGAAACTGCCTTCGAACTGCGGCGTGGGCAGCACTTCGGCGGTGCGCGCATCGACCGCGGTGGCCTTGTAGTTTTCATCGGTGCCATGGTCGCCCAGCGTCAGGTGCCACAGGTTCGGCTCATCCGCCTCCTGGAACGCGTACATCATCTTCTTGCCGGGATAGGCTGCCATGCCGGCGGCAACGATCGCATCCATGCTGGCCTTCGGCGTGTTGGCCGGCATGGGTTTCGCCTCGACCTCGGTACCGAGCAGGTGGCCGATCTCGTGGTGATAAATCAGCGGCAGCCCGGTGATGCAAAGCAGCAGCATGAAGACGGTGCAGACCAGGCTGCTCCATTTGTGGATCCAGGCCCAACGGCGGACGGCGACAGGGGTCATGACGGTATGCGGAACTTGGTGAAGAGGGGGATGATAATGCAAACCGTTCTCATTTACAAAACAAATCCGGTGGCGAGAGCCGGCGCGCGGCGGGCGCACGTCGCCAGCATTGAATTGCCAGCACCGAATCGCCAGCACGGAAGCGCCAGCATCGCGGCCCTGGCGTACAGGCGCGGCACGCTTGACTTCCGACTGGACTTGCAATGCGGGCTGTGGTGAGATACGACCTACCGCAGCCCGGAGCAAGCTCTCATGGATGTGATCACCACCGCAATGACCGCCGCGATCGCCGATGGGGGCATGGATGCCGCGTACACGATGCTGAAATCGCGCCTGGCGGGCAAGTCGCCCCGGGTCGATGAAGCGATCGCCGATCTGGAACAGGATCCTGGCTCGCTGTCGCGCCAGTTCGCCGTTTCCGATGCGCTGGCCGCCGCGGGGCTTGCAGGCGACCGTTATCTGCGGGCGGCGGCGCGCAACCTGGTCGATGAAGTGGACCGGCGCCGTGCACTGCGTCCGTCCGCCGCGGTGGACCGGCAAGGCGTGGTGCTGCAAGTGTTCTTTGCCACCGACCGGCAGCCGACCGGCGACCGGCACCCGGCACGCCAGTTCGGCGCCGCACGTGGCGAACTCAGCTATGGTAGCTGCGAGGTCGGCATCGGGCACGACACCCTGCCCGACCGACCGGCACTGCCGACACAGCTGCGGCGCCACGCGCGGCCCGATCCGGACGGCCACGCGGTGCTGCTGCGTGCGGAGGTGACGGCGCCTCAGCCATTCTTCCCCGCCGTGGCCGATGCCGTCGCCAGGGCGGGCGGCAGCGCCCTGCTGTTCGTGCACGGTTACCGCGTGAGCTTCGAAGATGCCGCGCGCCGTACCGCGCAGATCGCCAGCGACCTGCATTTTGCCGGCGTGCCGGTGTTCTACAGCTGGCCCTCGCAAGGCCGGCTGTCCGGTTATGCCGTCGACGAGTCGAATGTGGAATGGACGCTGCCGCATCTGGCGGCCTTCCTGACCGGGCTGGTCGAGCAAACCAGGGTCGACCAGGTATACCTGCTGGGCCACGGGATGGGCGCCCGGGCGTTGGCGCGCGTGGTGGCTGCGCTCACGCGTGACCGTCCCGACCTGGCACCGCGGCTGCGCGAGATCATCCTGGCGGCACCCGACCTCGAGGCGGCGGTGTTCCGCGGTGAACTGGCGCCGGCGCTGGCGGCGGTCGGCAGCCGGATAACGCTGTATGCCTCATCCGGCGACGAGACGCTGCAGGTGGCGCAGCGCACGCGGCCCTACCCGCGTGCCGGCGACAGTGGCGACGCACTGGTGATGGCGCCGGGCGTGGAGACGATCGACGCCAGCGATGTCGATACCAGTCTCATCCGCGCTTCGCACGATACCGGGCGCCGCTCGGCGCTGGCGGACATGCAGCAGCTGATCGCCGGGCAACTGCCGCCTTCGCAACGCGCCGGTCTTCGGGCGGTGGATGTTCCCGCAGGGCGCTACTGGACATTCAACGAACGGGAGGTTTCATGACGGCCTATGCAAGTGCCTCGGACGACGCGATCTTTTGCGTGGACGAGCTGGTCGACCAGATGGGCGGAGACGCGCGCGCCATGGCCAAGGTGGTGCGCCGCGTGCGCGCCTGCATCGGCAACGGCATCGATCCGCTGAACCTGGCGGGCGAGGCGGTCCAACAGGCGCGCTTCATGGAAGCGCGCCGTGTCCTGCACAACCTTCGGCACGATGTCAGCGAGCTCGGCGCCAGCCGCTTCGTGGGCGCCTGCCTGGCATTGGAACTGGCCCTGGCCGAAGGCAGGGTAATCGAGATTCCCCTGCTGTTCACCGCCGCGGAAAGCGAACTGCGGCTCGTGATGGACCATGCAGGCACGTGGCTCGACCAGCACGCCGGCCGCGCTGCGCAACGCGAGTAAGCAAGACTGGCGGGCGCCACCAGCACTGAAGCCTCTGCTGCGCGCAGCGTGGCTAGATGTGCCGATCGTTATGCAGACTGGGCTGTACTAACGTCTCGTTACAATTGTTACCCACTTCCCCGTGGCGCCTGCGCCTTTCCGTAAAATCAACATGCTAAGATCGACAGCGTTCCGGACCCATCTGTCGCGGTGGGCCGGACGCCGGGTAGCGCCAGCCTGGCCGGTACGCCTGTTCCGTGCGTGCTTTGCTGCGCCCCGACTCAACAGTAATCGGTATGATTGGCGACTTTCGACCGCGCGGCAGAGGTTGCAACATGGATGTTGCAACATGGATGTTGCAGCTTGGATGCTGCAGCATAGCGGCGCTGATGCGCTCCGCCAGGCCGTTTCCGCAGTGCAAGCGCGATGCAGACGCAGTGCAGACTTGCGTAGTGCAGACTTGATAAGGCAATAAGAACAATATGGAATCATTCAACAAGTCCGGCGCTTTGATCTCGTCGGTGCTGGTCATGGTGGGCGCGCTGATCGCCTGCCAGGCGAAGGAAGGCGCGGTGCCGCCGGCATCTGTCATCGAGGCGGTGGCGCAGCGCCTGAGCGCGCATGGCGGTGCCGCGGCCGAGCGAAGGCTGCGCGAGTGGGCCGAACAAGGTTCCGTCGTGGCCAAGCGTGAACTGGGCA
Source organism: Pseudoduganella albidiflava (assembly GCF_004322755.1). Lineage (NCBI taxonomy): Bacteria > Pseudomonadati > Pseudomonadota > Betaproteobacteria > Burkholderiales > Oxalobacteraceae > Pseudoduganella > Pseudoduganella albidiflava. The sequence goes on along the minus strand of NZ_CP036401.1, from coordinate 3,100,880 downwards.
TGCTTTACCAAAACAAGACACCGCGCCGCGGCGAAGCGATGCGGCTGTTCGAGGAAGCGGCCCGTGCCGGCGATGCCGAGTCGGCGTTCCAGCTGGCTGAAATGTACCACCGTGCCGGCGATGGTGGCGATCGCCAGGCCGACAAGGCCTGGCCACTGTATGCGCAAGCGGCCGAGCACCGGCATCCGAAGGCGGTGTTGCGCCTGGCCTCGCTGGCGCAAGGTGGCAGCGAGGAAGCTGCCCGCTGGCTTGCCGCGACCGGCACCCCGAAATAGCGCAGCGTGCGGCATGGATAGCCGCACGCTGCCAGGTATCGTCGCGTTGGCGAATTACGCTAGCTGACTGCCGCAGGCTCCCGGTGCGTTGTCAAACGCTGTATCCCGGCCTCACGCGGCACGGCGAATTAACGCTTTTAACATCACTTAACTTGCCTTCTCCGCATTGCAGTTTCATTATGAATGCATGAGAAGCAACAGCGATCTGCTGTTGCGGAACAGGAGAACGACCATGCAAGCCAACCAGCCATCCGTCCACATCATGCACGCCGATGCCGTCATGACGGCCGGCCTCCATGCCCTGCTCGCCGAGCATGGCGCATTCCACCTGACGCTGCAGGACCGGCAACCGCACGGCCAGGCCCATGCGCGCGTGATCATTGCCGATTACGATAGCGGTATCATGCTGGCCAGGCAGTTGTCGCCGGACCGTTCCAGCGCCGCGCCCCGTGTCTTGATCGTGACCCAGCTCGACAAGGAATGGCAGGTGCGCACGGCCATGGACAGCGGTGTGCATGGCTACCTCCTGCAGGGCTGCTCGGCGGAGGAACTGGTGCGGGCCGTACAACAGCTGGGCCAGGGCATGCGCTATCTCGCCGAGGCGGTCACGCGCTGTGTCGCAGACAGCCTGAGCCGGGAATCGCTGACCGGCCGGGAAACGGATGTGCTGTTACTGCTGGCCCGTGGCTGCTGCAACAAGTCGATCGCGCGCGAACTCGGCATTGGCGTGGGAACCGTCAAGACCCACGTCAAGGGCTTGATGAGCAAGCTCGACGCTACTGCGCGCACCCACGCGGTGGTCGTGGCCGCGCAGCGCGGCTTGATCGGCAGCGGGACCCGCCTGCCCGCCCCTTTGCCGGGCCGCCAGCCGCGCCCCGCTGCGGCGATGCAATAAGTATGTTGAAGATGGCAGGCTTCGTTGACAGGGATCAACGAGCTTGCCCGGCGATTTCCTACGCTGGCATTTCAGCCTGCAATGGAGACCGTCATGCCGAATCGCTCGTCCAGCCGCCGTTTTCGTACCACATCCATCCTGAAGGCGCTCAGCGCCCTTCCCTTGCTGCTGGCGCTTGGCGCCTGCAGCCGCCCGCCGCCCGCGGAGGTGCTGCTGGCCGATGCCCGCCGTTTCAGCGCCCAGGGCGATCCGAAAGCCGCGATCATCCAGCTCAAGAATATCGTTCAACAGCAACCCGACCACGTGACGGCGCGGCTGATGCTGGGCCAGATGTACCTCGATACCGGCGACATGGCTTCGGCGGAAAAGGAGCTGCGGCGTGCCCGGGAACTGGGCGCGCAGGCGGACCTGGTTCAGCCCGGGCTAGGCAAGGCGCTCCTGTCGCAAAGCCAGTTCCAGCGGCTGCTTGACGAATTCCCCGCACAGGGAGCGAGTGCCGAGGCGCTGGCCCTGCGCGGGCAGGCCCTGCTCTACCTGGGCCGGCCCGACGAAGCCCACCCCATGTTCGAGCGTGCCTTGCAGCTGAAACCGGGGCTGTCGGATGCCACCCTTGGCCTGGCGAAGCTGGCGCTCATCGGCGCCCAGCCGGATAAGGCCGGGCAATTGCTGGAGCAGGCCATTGCCCAGAATCCCGACAATGTCGATGCGCTGCGGCTGAAGGGGGACCTGCAACTTGCCGCCCACGATCCGGCGGCAGCGCGCAAGAGCTATGAGCGCATCCTCGACATCAAGCCGAACAATGTGCAAGCGCGGCTCGATCTGGCCAACCTCGCGATCCAGCAAGACCGCCTGGATGACGCCCGCCAGCAGATCAAGCTGGCCCGGAAGGCACAGCCGAAGAACCTGATGATCTCCTATTCGCAGGCCTTGCTGGATTTTAGCGAGAAGCGCTACAAGTCCGCACTGGAGCAGGTGCAGCAAGTGCTTCGCGTGGCACCCGAGCATATGCCCAGCGTGCTCCTGGCTGGCGCGGTATCGGTGCTGACGGGCTCCGATACCCGCGCCGAGCAATACCTGACCCAGTTCCTGCAAGCCAATCCGGAGCACCCCTATGCGACGAAACTGCTGGCCACCGTAACGCTGCGCAGCGGCAAGCGGGACGACGCACTCAACATCATGCGCGCCGCACTGAAGGGCACCCCGAACGACGCCGATCTGCTGGCCCTGGCTGGCGAGGCGGAGATGCAGGCGCATAATTTCGCGCAATCCGCCGCCTATTTCGAGAAAGCCAGCGAGTTGAAGCCGGAGCGAAGCGAATTGCGCCTTGGCCATGGCTTCAGCCGGCTGCAGATGGGCGACAGTCCCAAAGCCATCGCCGAACTGGAACGCGCGGCGCAAGGGGGCGGCGGTGCGGAGCGTGCAGGAACGCTGCTGGTGCTGAGCCATATGCGCGACAAGCAGCTCGACAAGGCGCTGAGCGTGGTGGACGCCATGATCGCCAAGGGCGACAGCGCCATGCTGCAAAACCTGCGCGCCGGCGTGGTGCTGGGTAGCGGGGACATCGGTGGCGCACGCGCCGGTTTCATGAAGGCGCTCGCGCTCGACCCGGTGTACCTGCCCGCGCTCGACAACCTGGCCAATCTCGACATCGTGGCGAAAAAGCCCGAGGATGCTCGCCAGCGCTATGAAGCGGCGCTGGCACGCGACAAGAAGAACGCCGCGTTGATGACATCTCTTGCGAACCTGGAGGCACGCGTCGGCAAGCCTGCCGATGCGGGGCGCTGGCTGGAGCAGGCCGCCAAGGAAAATCCCGATGACAGGGCGGCAGCCCGGCAACTGGCAAGCTTTTACCTGCAAACGGGAGAAAAGCGCAAGGCATTGACGCTCGCTCAGAAAATGCAGGCTACCGATACCGCTGATCCGGAGGCGCTGGCACTCCTTGCGCAGGCCCAGGAACTCAACCGGCAAAATGACGCCGCCCTGGAAAGCTGGCATCGTCTCGCGGCCCTGCAACCGGCATCGGCGGCCGTGCAGCTGCGCATTGCCGCCATGGACTTGTCGGCCAAACGCCACGACCAGGCGCTGCAGGCGGCCCGCAAGGCTGTCAAGGCCGATCCCGACAGCGCCGAGGCGCTGGTGCTCCAGCATGCTCTGCTGCTAGACAAGAAGGCGTTCAGCGAAGCACTCGCGGCGGCACAGTCGCTGCAGGCCCGCCATCCGGACTGGCCGCTGGGCTTCAAGCTTGAAGGAGACGTGCTGATGGCTCGCCAGAAGCCCGGCGAAGCGGTGCAACGCTACCAGCATGCGTTGCAGGTCGCCCCGTCGGGGATTCTTGTCATCGCACTGCACGGGGCCCTGGTCGGCGCGGGCAAACCACAAGAGGCCGCGGCACAACTGAGGCAGTGGCTGGACAAGCAGCCAGCCGACCTGCAGGCCCGGACCTACTATGCCAGCACGCTGATGAGCGAAGGCGACCACAAGGCCGCAAGCAAGCAGTACGAGCAGATCTTGCGCAGCGTGCCCGATAACGCTGCGATGCTGAACGAGTATGCGTGGTCGCTACTGCAATTGAAGGATGACCGTGCTCTTGGCAATGCCGAGAAGGCCCATCGTATTGCGCCGAAAAGCCCGGCCATCGCCGACACGCTGGCGGCAATCTTGCTCGACAAGGGCGACACGGCCCGTGCCGTCCCGTTGCTGAAAGCCGCAACGGAACAGGCCCCGGCCGAGAACGACATCCGCTTGCGTTTTGCCCAGGCGCTGTTCCTGTCCGGCGACCGCAAGGGGGCCAGGTCCCAGTGCGAACGATTGCTGGCGGTACGCGACTTCAAGCGCCAGGCCGAGGTGCGCGCGCTGATGGCGAAGCTGTGACGCGGAGGGCACGGCACAGTCCGCATTTGGCAATGCGGTGGAAGCAGCGGCACTCGGGCGCATGCAATTTTCGTGCTGCATGATCTGCTGCCTCATTCGCGCGGGGGCATCCGTGCTGAATACCGGCCTGGAGCGATGACATTGGCCGGATCGAGCGCAGCCTTGATCCGGCCGATCATGCGCCAATAGGCATCGTCGCCGTTGTCCAGATCGGCCATCGATTGCAAGCCGACGCGGTAAGGAATGTAACCCGCGGACATCATCGTTTCAAAGACCTGGCGATAACACCGGCGTGCCCGCTCCACCTCCGCCGGATCTTCGGCATCGTAAGCAACCGTCAGCACGCCGCCCAGTGCGCGCTCGTTGATCATGCTGAACGTCACAAACAGATCAAAGCCGTGCGTGCGGAAGATGGGCTCGGCCAGCGCATGGACGCGCAGCAGATCCGCGCCACGCATCGGCAACACGGGCGATACCCACAGCATGCCGCAGTTGTCCAGTGCCGGGTTGGCATTCGCGGGGAAGCCGGCCGGAAGACCGCCCCGCCGGCGCCAGTAGGCCCCTGCCAGGAACCGGCCATTCGGGATGCCGCGGTTCATGTCGAACAGCGAGCGGCCCAGCGCGACCTTGGCCGCCAGGCGCTTTCCGGCGCCAGTGTTCCCCAGCATGCGCGCGGCGGTGGCGGCCAGATCGAGCTTGCGCTCGTCGAGAAACTGGATGTGGGCCCTGGTTGGCGCGAGCGCCCTGCGCACGGCACGGCGTGCGGCGGCGACCTGGTCATTGCTGCCGTACAGCGCGCCGGACACCGTCCAGGCACCCACCCCCGCCCCTGCGCGCAGTTTCAGGCGCACGTCTTCCGGTAACGGTACCTTGCCACCGGTCAGTTCGCGCGGAAACGTCGTGCCCCCGGAAATCACGCGCAGGTCGTTGCCGATGTGCAGGATACTGCGCAAGGTACCGTCGAGCCGCAAGGGCCGTAACGCATCGATGATGGGTGCGATGTCGTCATGCTCCCGCACCATGCACAGGAAATGGTTGAGCGCCTCGGTCTTCGGCATCAGCCACAGGCCGAGGCTCGTCACGATGCCCATGTTCGACTGGGTGAACAGTCCATCGACGTACGGTCCGACGCCATATGGGTAGACACGATGGTTGATCGACGCGGCGTAATGGCCGAACCCGGTGCGCACGACATCCCCATCGGCCAGCACCAGTTCCATGCTGGCGACATTCTGGAAGCGGTTGCCGTAAGGCGAGTGGCCGAAGCCGCGTTCGAGGATGTTGCCCATCAGGCTCGTGTCGGGGCCGGCGCCGGTGCAATCCATCCACAGCGGCAAGTCGTGTTCCAGCAGGTATCGCGACAACTGCTGCTGCGTGACACCGGGTTCGATCACCACATACGCCAGGGTCGCATCGGCCTCCAGGATGCGGTTCATTCCCGACAGGTCGACGACGGCATGGCCGTCGCTAAGCGCGCAGGCGTCGCCGTAACCCCAGTTGCGGCCGGCGCTGATCGGGTACAGCGGGATACGATGACGGGTGGCCGTACGCACCAGCTGCGTTACCTCGGCGGTACTGTGCGGCTGCAGGATCGCGAGCGGCCATGTGCTCCACGAAGACGTGCTGGCCGCAAAGCGCGCCAGCGTGGCCGGGTCCTGCAGCACGCGGTCGGGACCCAGCAAGCGGCGCCAGCCGAGCAGCGCTTCTTCGGCGGCGGCCATCTCAGTCGCGTCCCTGTTTCAGGCGGGTGGTGATACCAGGTTCGTCACGCAGCGGGAAAAAGTAAGGGTAGAACGACCGCTCACCCAGCGCCTGTTCCATCTGCCCGGCGAACGTGCGGATCTGTTCACCCATGTAATCCAGCTCGAGGCGCAACAGTACGGCGGGCGCGCCGACGCGGGTACACGGCCGCTCGCCGCCAAAGTCGCGAAAGCCCAGCATGCGCTTGTAGAACATGACATGGCGTGGATTCACTTCGATCACGTAATCCGTGTAGTGGTGGATATTGTGGGCATAGATATAGGAGATATGGATCAGTGACGCGAAGACACGCTTCGTCACATCCTTGTCGATGGCCAGGCGGGACGGTTCGCAGAGGAGCCGCCCCTCGAGCCGCAGCTCATCGAGCTTGTCGCGAAAGTTTTCATCGGCGGGCAAGCCGATTTCCGGTGCGTCGAGGCACAGTGACATGGTGCCCACGGTGGCTCCCCCCGTTTCGGCATAGAGCGTGATACGGTTCGGCGCGTGTTCGCTGTCGGCATCGACATCGTAGCCGCGCCAACCATACATCTTGCGTAGCAACAACCCCGCTGCCTCCCTGCCGCCAGCCGTGCTGGCCATCCTGATGTGGAAAACCTGCATGTCGATCGGATGGGTATGCGCCACCCCCGCTTCCTGCTCGCGGATTACCAGGTCACGCAATTTCGCGGCAGCTTCGAAGGATATGATGGTGTCGTCGTGTTGCACGTCTGCTCCTGTGGTCGTGTGGTCTATGTACTTCAGACCGCTGTTCGGGCAGCGAGTTCCATAACCGTCGGACTTTTTTGCAAACCTGGGCCGGGGTCGCCCGGGACTTTTGTAAGCCTTTGATTCTTCATACCCAACCGCAAGTGGCATGAATGCTGCTGAGTAGTGTCCCGTCGGCACAGATTCTCTGGCCGTAACCACTATCAAGGAGTAGTACGCCATGAACATCATCAGGAAAGGTTTTCTGGCCACGGCCGCCGCCGCCACGCTCGCATTCGGTGCCGTCGGCAGCGCCCAGGCGCACGCCTTTGCAGATTCGATTCTGAACGTTTCCAACCTGCGGTTCCTGAACTCCGCCGGCGCCCAGTTCACCGCAGCCGACTTCACGACCTTGGTTGTGGATAACACAAGTAGCGCCACCGCAACGTTCAACGCACTGACCCTGAATGCTGCCACTGGCCCGATCTGCGCGGGGACGTGCCCGGGCGGCGTGAATGGACCACTCCCGGGAACGGGGCGTTTCACGCCATTCCCCGCCGCCACCCTGGCGACTCTGCCCAACGCAACGTTCGGGTTCGGGGATACGTCACTGACGGGTTCGGCCCTTGAACCGGGCGGCGCGAACGCCAGCACCCGCGCCACCGCTTCAGTTTCGGCAAGCCCGAACACCACGGCTGGTACCGCCAACACGGGTACCACGAGTTCGTTCGTGTTTTCCCTGGGCGCTGCCGATTCGATGACCGTGGCGTTCGATGCGGATGCGCATACCGTGGCCCAGGTGCCGATCGGCACCTCGCCTGAGTCGGTGGCTGCGGCGCGGCTGTCCTGGAGCATCCGCATCATCAACCTGGACGACGCCAATCCCCTCACCAGTACCGTCCTGTCCTACTCGCCGAATCAGATCAATGGCGATTCGAATGTCAGCCGCACGCATGCTTTCGCTGGCACGACGGCATACGACTTCGCCGGTTTCCTGTCGGCGACCAGCGCCCTGCTGACTGCCGGCACGAATTACCAGCTGACGATCCAGCACTCCACGTTTGCCGACGCCCGGCAGGAGGAAATTCCGGAACCGGCAACGCTGGCCATCGTTGCTGCCGGCCTGCTCAGCATGTCCCTGGTCAGCCGCCGTCGCAAGTCCTGAGCCGGCGTTCCTCGCGGTCACTCATGCGTACCCCCGGTAACACCGGCGGTACGCATTTTTTGATGGGACGCAAGAGCTCAGCAGGTACGAACTTGCGCCCCTGAGCCCAACCATATAATCGATCGGAATAGGTTCACTCGGAGACCGGTTATGGAAGAAATCATCGCCCAGCTACAGTCCGGGTTGAAGGGAATCTGGAAATACCGCTGGAGCGCGGTACTGGTTGCCTGGCTGGTGGCGACCGGTGGCTGGATCAAGGTTTACCTGCTGCCCGACGACTACCAGACCACGGCCCGGGTTTTCGTCGATACGCAAAGCATCCTCAAACCGCTGCTGTCGGGCATGACCTCCATGCCGAATGTCACCCAGCAGGTGGCGATCATGAGCCGCACCCTTCTCAGCCGGCCGAACGTGGAACGCGTGATTCGCATGGTCGACCTCGATATCAAGGCCGCCACGCCGCGCGAGCATGAAAAACAGGTCGAGGACCTCATGCAGAAGATCCGTATCGGCGGCACCAGCACTTATGACATTTACACGATCAGCTACAGCAACAGCGATCCACGCCTGGTACGCGACGTCGTGCAATCCTTGCTCACGATCTTCGTCGAAGGTGGCTTGAAAGGCAAGAAAGGGGAATCGGAAAAGGCCGTGCAATTCATCGATGACCAGATCCGTGCCTATGAAGACAAACTCCTCACCGCGGAGAACTCGGTCAAGGAGTTCAAAATGAAGAACAACGCGCTACTGCCGCGACAGGGTATCGACTATGGATCGCAGGTGCTGATCTCGACCGACGCGCTCAACAACGCGAAACTTGAACTGGTCGAAGCCGAGCAGGGCCGCAATGCGATCAATTCGCAGATCGTGGGAGACGAGCCCATTCTCGGTACCGACCTGACACCGGCGTCGATCGACAATCCGGAGATCGACGGTCGTATTTCAGCCTTGGCAAAGTCGCTCGACGCATTGTTACTGCAGTACACCGAGGCACACCCGGACATCATTTCCACGCGGCGGCTCATCGCGCTGCTCGAAGAGCGCAAGCTACAGGAGGCCAAAACCCGCGCCGCCCCGTCCGATCCAGGCAAGGGCTACAGTCCGATGCTCCAGCAATTGAAGGTTGCATTGGCCGAGGCGGATGCGCGGGTGGCGTCGATTCGCGCCCGCGTTACCGAACTTGAACAGCGGCACAATGCCCTTGTCGAACAGAGCCTGGCGGTGCCGGAAGTGGAATCGCAGCTGGCACAGCTGAACCGCGATTATCAGATCAACAAGGACAACTACGAGAAACTGATCGAGCGGCGGGAAGCCGCCAAGCTCTCGGGCGACCTGACCACCACGACCGACATGTTGAGCTTCAAGATCATCGACCCACCGACGGTTCCGCTGCGCCCAATCGGGCCCAACAGAACATTGCTCTACAGCGTGGTATTCGGCGTAGCCGTGCTCGCGGGGGCAGCGGTGGCACTGCTGATCAGCCAGGTGCGCCCCACCTACCTGAGCCCCGCCCATCTGCGTGAAGCAACAGGCCTGCGCGTGCTGGGTGCGGTGGCAATGAACTGGACGGAGCCGGAGCGCAAGAAGCGGCGCCGCGGGCAAATCGGTTTCGGCGCCGGCGTAGCCTGCCTGTTCATGTCCTACGGCGGCGTGATGGCGCTGTCAATGCTTCAGTCATAGCCGGAGACGACAATGATCCCGAATACCAGTGTGCCGCGCACGGAACCTTCCCTTGTCACTCCCGACAGCCGCTTCGCCGATATCAATCTTTCACGTCTGCATCTGCTCGGAATGATCACGGACCAAGGCGGGAGAAGCGCTGTCGCGGAGGATTTTCGTCTCATCAAGCGACCGTTGTTGCGCAGTGCACGCGGCACCGATGGTCCATCGATACATCATGGCAACTTGATCATCGTCACGAGCGCGCTGCCCGGCGAGGGTAAAACGTTCTGTGCCATCAACTTGGCGATGAGCATGGCCATGGAGCGCGACACCACGGTATTGCTCGTGGATGCCGACGTCGCCCGCCCTGCCATGCTCAACGTGCTGGGCCTCGATGCGCGGCCCGGCTTGATGGACGTGCTGCTCGACGAAGACCTGGATCTGTCGGAAGTCATCCTCAGAACCAACGTTCCCGCACTCAGCTTGCTGCCGGCCGGTCGTCGCAATAAACACGCGACCGAGCTGCTCGCCAGCCGTAATATGTCGCGCCTGCTCGACGACATCGCCAGCCGGTATCCCGACCGTATCGTCATTTTCGACTCGCCGCCGCTTCTGCTCACATCCGAAGCAGGCGTCCTGGCATCACAGATGGGCCAGGTCGTCATGGTCGTGGAAGCGGAACGCACCACGCACAGTTCGGTACGCGAGGCCTTGCGCCAGGTTGAAGCATGCGACCACGTGAATCTCATCTACAACAAGACCCAGGCGTTTTCGTGCAGCGACCAGTACGCCTATTACGACCGGGGATGATCATGTTTCCAGTAACGTCCATGCTCTTCATCGGCGCGACCTTGTTGCTGTGTGCGTACACGCTGCACAAAGTGCGGCTGGTTCACCTGATGCTCCACGATGTCCGCGACCAGTCACACCACGAAAGCGCCAGCCTGTTTCGCCAGCTCGAAGCTCTGCAGGGTTTGTACACGGATCTGGGCCTGTCCCGCAGCCTGCCCAATACGCGGGGTTGGGCGGCGTCACCTGACTTTCTCCTCGAATTGACTCGGCACGCGCTGGCGGAAGCGCCGAACGTCATCGTCGAGTGCAGCAGTGGCACCTCGACGCTCGTGCTTGCACGTTGTGCGCAGCTCAGCGGCAAAGGCAGAGTATTCAGCCTGGAACACGATCCAGCGTATGCACGCGAGACGCGCCGGCAGCTCGAACGGCACGGCTTGTCGGCCTGGGCGCAGGTTATCGACGCGCCGTTGACGTCCCGGGAGTTTGCCGGTGCGTCGTGGCCCTGGTATGCGACCGATGGCTTGCCGCCGGGCGCGGAGATTGACATGCTGGTCATCGATGGGCCGCCGCAGGCGACGCGTTCGCTGGCCCGCTATCCGGCCGGCCCGGCATTGTTCGGTTGCCTGTCGCCAGGCGCAGCGGTTTTCCTCGACGACGCGCGGCGAAGTGATGAACAACAAATCCTGCGCCGCTGGGCCGAGGAGTATCCCGAAGTCGAACAGCGCCAGCTGCCATGCGAAAAAGGTGCTGCTGTGCTGCGCTATCGACCACGCGCATAGGTTCGCCTCGCTCGCGGAAGCACGCCTGTGCAGCCACTTTTGCGCACCCAAGTCCGTCGATTGCCTCTGCTGTGAAATGCGGCTCGCCGATGTATCAGGCTCGAAGAAATTAGTTCACGCCCATTGCTCCTATCGGGCCGCGCAACCGGGACCATTTCTCGCGCGCCATTCGGCAACGCGTCAACCAGCGAAACGTCTCGCAAAAGTGCTGATGAGAGAGGGTGCACTGCGCGGTCGCGTAGCTTTGAATCAAGGCGCGGCATCTACGTCAGGCATCACGCCTCGAGCACGACAAGGCCGTATCTGCGTGAAGAGTTCACCTCACACGACCGTTCCATGTCAGCGGCCGGGGAAACAGCGACGTTGCCGATCGGGAATCGCAAGCGACGCTGCGCCGCCAATGCGGCGTGACCGCGTCGGGTCAGGAAGAGGTTCCTTCCGGCTCTTCGGCCTGCCGCACCAACTCGGTTTGCTCGCCGTATGAGGGCATAGTTTGCTGGTCGGCAGCGTCGGGCTTGTCCGCCCGCAGGCTTGAAAGAAGCTCGACGTAGCTGTCCGCAATCCCTGCGGCAACGCGCTGCCACGTGTACTGTTCGACCAGCGCCCGCACCGCTTCACGTTCCGGCGGCCGGTCGATGAAATCGCGGATCGCCGCGCGCTGAGCGGTCGCATCGTGCCAGTGCGCCTTCCGCAGCGCGAACGCGCTTTCTCGCAGGTCGAGCGCGTTTTCGTCGGTCATGACCACCGGGGTCCCGGCAGCCAGCGATTCGAGTACCGCCAGCGGAAATACCTCGCCATGGCTCGGCAGTGCCACGACCGATGCCGCATGGTAGGCGCTGGCCAGCAGGGGGTCGTTGTGCTCCAGTGCCCCCAGCCAGCGTACCCACGGCGACCGCAACACGGTGTCCAGATAGACTTGATCCTGTCGGGCCACGCGCCCTATGAGCACGACCGGCAGGTTCATGTTGGCCAGGGCCTGGACCAGGCCAAGCTGGTTCTTGTAGGGATTGATCGAACCGACCATCAGTACGAAGGGGCCGGTGATTCCCGTGCGGTGGCGAAACAGCTCTGGCCGTGATGTGAAGAAGTGCTTGTTGATGCCATTGGGGTATACGCGGATCTTCACGGGGTCGACGAGAAAACCCGAGACGATTGCTTCCCGCTCCGCTTCGCCGAGAGCGATCACAAGTTTCGCCAGCTGTAATGCGCGTTTCGTCTGGGCATAACTGGTCTGGACGTTCCAGGCTGTCAACCGGCCAGCCAGCCGGTCCGCCACGCGAGCGCGGAACCCGGAAGCCCGGTCCCATCCTGGCGAGAGCAAGGGAGACAGCACAACCGGCACACCCATCTCGCTGGCCGCTTCCACCACCCGATAATTGCCATTAATGGCAGAGAAGACGTGAATCAGATCAAACGTGTCGAGTCGTTCGCGATTCGGGTCGACCAGCTGCGCCTGCAGGGGCCGCGATGCCACCGGGCCGATCCTGTTCAGGGCAGCAATGGTTTCTCGGACCTGGACCTGAAGTCCGCCGTCACGCTGGAACAACATCGGATATGACAAAATGCCCACGCGCATGGCTTACCCCTTCTTACACTGCATTACGACGCCGAACGCTGCGCCACGCAAATTCCAGCTCTCCCGCCAGGGGATGCCGGAACGCCAGTACACCGACGAGCCATAGCACCGTCGCAGCCGAGGACGCTACTGCGAGTTGCGCGGGGCCCGGCTGCATCATTGCCAGCGCGGCCACCGGTGCCACTGCCGTGAGCGCCGCCAGCGCGGCACTTCGACTGACGGCGCGACAGAGCGCCGCAGCGTTAATCCCGGCAAGCCTCGACAGGTAACGCCATGTGAGCCAGCAACGAAAAATAGCTCCCCCGACGATCGCCAGCGCCACCCAATGCAGGCCGAACAAAGCCGCAGGCAGCACTAGCAATACGCGGACCATTACCGAAACCGTATCGAGCCAGGCCTGGTCACGCACATGTCCGGTGGCGATGAACAGATACCGCGCCATGATGAACATGCTATAGAGCGCTGACGAGCAACACATGATTCGTATCAACGGCGCAGCTGCATCCCATTGCTCCCCGTACACAAGATTGACAACGGGCAGTGCCAGCACGCCCAGCAGTACAAAGAAAGGCCAGGCAATGCCGGTCATGCAGCTGACAGTGAGCAGATACGTGGCACGCAGGTCGCGTCCATCCCTGGCCTGCCCGGCGAACAGCGGCAGAAGCACTGGCGATACCGCACTCGTAACCGCCTGGCTGAATAAGTTGAGCAAGGCCTGTGCCTTGCCGAATGTGGCCACCGCTTCAGCGCCCAGCAACTTTCCCATGACCAAATCCGGCGCCGCGACACCGGCTTCATCGGCCATATTGCCTCCTGTTGCATAGAAACTGAAGCCGAGAACCGCGCGCGCGCCGCGCAGCCGCGGCAGCCACGGCAGTTCTGCCGGGCGCAACGGCAGACTGACCATGAGTGCCGCCAGTGCGGCGGCCACAGTGCCCCATGCAAGGCTGAGGCAGCCGAATCCCAGTGCGGCAAGCCAGACGGTGCTGACCAGCTGCACTACGCTGTGCGTGGTGTTGATGAGGTAGATCGCGGAGACGCGCAATTGCCGGCGCAAAAAGGACAATGTCAGGGCCGTAAACGGAACGAGCAGAAAATTCACGGCCAGCAGTCGCATGACCTCCCTCAGCCGGGGTTGGGCGTAGAAATCCGCCATCACGCCGCTGAGCACTGCGATCAGTACCGCAAGTGTCCACGCCGAGCCGACGGCCACGCCCAGCGCGGCGCGCAACTGTTCCTGCGACAGCGTCTTCGCGGCAACCACATACTGGCCGACCCCGAAATCACGCACCACCTGTGCCAGGCCGACTAGCACGGCACCAATCGAAAAGATGCCGATCTCGGCGGGCGGCAGCATTCGCGCGATGATCATCGTGCCAACCACACCGACCAGCAGCAGCGTATATCGTTCGCCGAAGGACACGAGGAACGTGCGTCGGGCAGAGGCCATGCTACAGCAGCCCATCATAGAACTGATGCACCAGCGCCTGGACCCGGGGCGTGCTGAAACGGCGAATCGCATCTGCCCTGCCCTGTTCCCCCATGCGTGCACGCAGGTCCGGATCGGCGAGCAGCCTGGCCACTGTCTGCTCCACGACGCGATTGTCCTCGAGCGGCACGAGTACGCCGCCGGCGCAGCCGGAAAGGACATCGGTATTGCCGGGAACGGCGCTGGCAACAGCCGGGACACCGCATGCCATCGCTTCGATGGTCGCAATGCCGAAGCCCTCGCGCCGGCTGAGAAGCAGGTGGACATCCAGCGCCGGCATGATCTCCTCGATGCGGGCGTGGTAGCCGGTGAAGATCACGAAGCGTTCCACCCCGAGCGCGCTGGCCACCTTGCGCACTTCGTCCTCCAGCGGACCGGTACCCGCCAACACCAGATACAGTGCCGGGAAATCTCCGCGCAGGGCATGCAGCAGCGCCACCAGTGCCTCTGGACGCTTTTGCGGCGACAAACGTGCGACGGAACCCATTACCAAGGCATCCGCGGGCAAACCCCAGCGCTGCCGGGCAGCCGCGCGCAACGCGGGCGATGGGCAAAAGCGCTCGGTATCCACGCAGTTCGGGATCACGGCAAGGCGGATGTCGCTCCGCAGATATGGCCGGTACAGGGCAAGAAAATGCTGCAAGGCCGATTCAGTGGCGCCATAGATGCCGCGCACAGCCGCGAATGCTTCACGCAGGAGGGGGTGATGCCAGCGGCCGAATTCGCAGTGGGGAAACGTATTGTGCACGCTGATCACCGCCGGCAGGCCGCAGCGGCCGGCAAGCCACAGCGCCGTGGCGCCATAGGTGTTCCAGCAAAATGCCACGTGTACCAGGTCCGCCCGAAAACGGCGCATGGCTCGCACGCTGCCGAACAGCGCACGGAACTTGTTGGTGCGTCGCCATCGCCATTGTTCGAGCACCGGTGGCGGTGCAAAGCGCATCACCGGCAACCGGCGCTCGCGCAAGTCGGCAGCCCAGCTGCCGCTGCGGGGAAACGGCCGGATGGCCAACATGCCCTCGAATCCAGCGGCGCGCAGGAATTGCGCCTCCTGCGCCATGCGGAGCTCCATGCCACCGAGTTCGCCGGAATAACTGGTAATCAAGACCCTGCCCCGGCTCGCCGGCGGGCTGCCGCGCCACGCTTCGTGGGCATAGCCCCGCAGGTAAGCCAGTTCCCAGCGGCGCAAGAATGCGCTGTCGGCGTCGCGCCGCATCCACGCGGTCGCGAGGCCGAGCAATTCAGCCACATACCGGCTGAACATCCAGCGGGGAACGCCCAACCATTCCGGGAAGCGCCCCGGGCATTCCTGCCGAAACTTGCCACGGCCGAAGCGCCTGGCCCGCTCGAGCACCCACGCATGGGTCATCTGGTCAGGACGTATGTAATGCGCCACCCGTGCTGCGCGGCAGAACCAGGCGCGGTGGCCAGCATCGCCGAGCCGGCGTGTCAGCTGTGTTTCGCTGCCCATCGCGTAGGCGCCCGCGGCAGGCCCGACCGATTCATCGAACAGCAGGCCGCCATCGAACAGATGCCGGCGGATCGCCATGTTGGCGCCCCAGACGAGACCCGGGAAAACCGGCCCCTCCGGCGTTTCCGGGGGGGTGATGCCGAACGTCAGGCCGAGCGGCACCAGCCGTTCGATCCACGCCGGGGCGGCCTCGCCCCAGTCGGCAGCAATGGCGCCCGCAAAAATATCGAACGCGCGTTGCGCGCACGCGGCGGCTGCCAGCTGCACAAGCCAGTCCGCGGCGGGCGTTGCGTCGTCGTCGGTAAACACGAACAGGCCGTCGTTATCGGCCTCTTCCAGTGCCAGCACGATGGCCGCGTTCAATGCGACGTTCTTGCCGCGCCGTGGCTCGAAAACATAGTGGATGGGCAGCCGGTCGGCATAGTGCTCGATCAGCATGCGCGTGCCATCGGTACTGCCATTGTCCGCGATGACGATGCGCCACCCGCCGGGCGGTACGATCAGCCTGCAATAAGCGTCGAGCACCTTTGGCAGCGTGGCGGCGCCGTTGAAGGTTGCCATGAGAACGGTCAACAAGGGCGCTCCTCCTGCGACATATGATGGACTGCCGGGCTGGACCAGTGTACTGGCGGGCCTGATCACTTCGTTGAGCCCCGTCAAGAAGGAAGCCATGCGCGACATTTTCGTTACCTTGCTGGTCCTCGCTGGTCTGCCCTTCGCCTTGCAACGCCCCGTCATCGGCGGCCTGATGTGGGTCTGGATCAGCGTCATGAATCCTCACACCCAGGGTTGGGGTTTCGCCACCACATTCCCCTTCGCGCAGTTGATCGCCGGCGTGACCATCCTCAGCCTGCTCAAGTCGCGCGAAAAAAACACGCTGCCGATGACGCCGGTTACCGTCACGTTGATCGCGTTCGTCATCTGGATGAACATCACGACGCTGTTTGCCATCATTCCCAATGCGGCCTGGGGACAATGGAACAAGGTGATGAAGATCATGCTGATGACCTTTGCCGTGATGATGGTCATCCGCAAGCGCGAACATGTCCGCCACCTGGTCTGGGTACTGGTGATATCGCTGGGGTACTACGGGGTGAAGGGCGGGATCTTTACGGTGCGAAGCGGCGGCAACCAGCGGGTCTGGGGTCCGCTGGGCACCTTCATCGGTGACAACAACGCGCTGGCTCTGTCACTGATCATGACGATCCCGTTGATGTATTACCTGATGCAGGAACTGCCGAAGCGCTGGATGCGCCAGCTGATGCTGATCTCGATGGGCTTGTGCGCGCTGGCCGCACTGGGCAGCTACTCGCGCGGCGGCGTGCTCGCCATCGTGGCGATGCTGGTCTTCATGTGGAAGAAGAGCCGGCACAAGGTAGTCGGCGCCGCCCTGCTGGTACTGCTTGCTCCGCTCGCGGTTTTGTTCATGCCCGAGCAGTGGAGCGCGCGGATGGACACGATCGCCGAGTACCAATCCGACGGTTCCGCCATGGGCCGCATCAATGCGTGGCACATGGCATTCAATCTGGCCCGCGACCGCTTCTTTGGTGGCGGCTTCTCGATGTACGAACCGGTGACGTTCGCCATGTACGCACCGGATCCGTCCGGGGTGCACGCCGCGCACAGCATCTACTTCCAGGTGTTGGGCGAGCATGGATTCATCGGGCTTGCCTTGTACCTGATGCTGGGAATCATGACCTGGCGTTACGCTGCCTGGATCGTGCGGCACGCCGGCGGCCACGCGGACCTGCAGTGGGCCACATCGCTGGCGGCGATGATGCAGGCAAGCCTGATCGGATTCGCCGTCGGTGGCGCCTTCCTCAGCTTGCTGTATTGGGATGTGCCGTACTACATGATGGTCGCGATCATGGCAACCCGCACGCTGGTGCAGCAGCGTCTGGCCGCGTCGCCGGCGCCCGTGTCCCCGATTCGCCACCGCGGCGCACCAGTCGGCTCTACCGTTGAGTCGCCACAAGGGAGGAGCGCCAGGCCGGAGGTTAAATGAAGCGATGAACAATCGCCTCCTTAAATCCGTTGCCGAACTGGGCTGGCTAAACGCCCTGATCTATGGCGTGGCGCGGCTGTCGCGCCGGACCCCCATCCGACTCCACCGCTACTACTTTGTCGCACAGCGCGTGGCCACCAATCCCGCCCGCGGCGGCTGGGGACGGGCGATCCAGGTCCGTCCACTGTCGGTGCTGGGCGATGTCCCATGGGGCTATCCGCGCCCGCTCGATGTCGTCGCCGAGCGTTTCCGCCAGGGCGGTCACAGCCTGGCAGCGTGGCGCGGCGACGAACTGGCAGGCTTCCTGTGGTACCAGTTCGGCGCGTACCGGGAGGATGAAGTGCGCGTCCGCTACTGTCTCGCTTCGCCCCACTCCGCCTGGGACTATGACGTATTCGTGCAACCGCACCTGCGGCTCGGCCCGACCTTCTCCAAGCTGTGGGAGGAAGCCCACTTGCGCTTGCATGCCCGCGGTGTACGCTGGACTTGCAGCAGGATCTCAGCCTTCAACCCGGATTCGCTCCGTTCGCACGCACGCCTGGGAACGGTGCGTCTCGGCAGTGCGACCTTCCTGGCGATCGGCCGCTGGCAGTGCATGCTTGCCACCCAGGCGCCATACATCCACTTCTCGTTCAATGCCGCATCCATTCCGCAGTTGCGGTTCAACACCGATGCGCTGGAACACGCGCCCAGGAGAGAGTCCCTATGCCATCCCGGCCAACCCTGATCGTTTCGCTCGTGCTGTTGAGCGGCGTCGCGCAAGCCGCCACCGATTGCCCCGCGTTCAACAACTCCGTCAGTGGCGGCGACTACACCAGCTCCGAAGACCGCCCAAAGCTCAACGTCGTCGAGCAGTTTCACTTTACGCCACAGGTCGAGCGCCTGGAACGTGGCCAGTCCGGCTATCTGGCCGATGATATCGCCTATACGCTCGATCACTTCGCCAACCATCATCGGGCGCTGACGT
This sequence comes from Pseudoduganella albidiflava, assembly GCF_004322755.1. Classification (NCBI taxonomy): domain Bacteria; kingdom Pseudomonadati; phylum Pseudomonadota; class Betaproteobacteria; order Burkholderiales; family Oxalobacteraceae; genus Pseudoduganella; species Pseudoduganella albidiflava. The sequence goes on along the minus strand of NZ_CP036401.1, from coordinate 3,082,488 downwards.
CGCTGGCCCGCCTGGCGCTGCGTGAAAAGTCGCCACGCCCAAAGGGCATGAAATACACCGTCGATTGCTACTTCGACCGCGCGATCCGGTATCGGCCCAGCGATTCGCGCGTTCGTGCAATCTTCGGCGGCTACCTGCTGGTACTTGGCCAGGAAGAGGCAGCGTTGGTTCAGCTCGAAGAAGCGGCCAGGCTGGAACCCGGCAATGCCACGAACCAGTACAACCTCGGGCTTCTGCATGTGCGCCGGAAGAACTTCGACAAGGCACGCGAAGCGGCGAAACAGGCGTATGCGCTGGGCATGCCGCTGCCGGGCCTGAAGAACAAGCTGGTGGCCGCCGGCCAGTGGAAAGATTGACCGTGGCCCCCACTGTGCAGCCGTGGGCGGTTCGCTGGTGCGCGTATTCCGTCAACGAACGCGCGGTGGATGCACTGCTTCGGCAACCGCCGGCAAAGGGCTGCTGGCCGGCATCCGCGCGCGCCACACTGTGCACCGATGGTTCGCGGACGATCTTGTGCGGGCCTACCCGCTGTTCGCCCTGGCTTCTCATAGAAGAACGCCAGTAGCCCTCGTATGACTCGACGGCCGCCAGAGGCCCGGGCGCCGGATGCACGCGCCCGGCAACCTCAATCGTCTCTTCGGCGCCTACTTGATCCCGTGGTGAGCCAGCAGGTCATACAGTGTCGGACGGCTGATGCCGAGCATTTCCGCCGCCTTGGCGATGTTTCCACCCGAGCGTGCGAGCGCCTTCACCATCACCCTGTATTCGGCGGCGTCGCGCGCCGTGCGCAGGTCGATGTTTTCGTCGGTGATCGGAGCTTCCGGCAAGCCCAGGTCGGCCGTTGTAAGCTGGGATCCCTCGGCCATGATCACGGCGCGCCGGATGCAGTTTTCCATTTCACGCACGTTGCCCGGCCAGCTGTACGCTTCGATGGCGATGAGCGCGTCCGGGCTGAAGTGCATCGTGGCACGGCCTTCGGTGGCACAGAACCGGTTCTTGAAGTGCTGGGCCAGCAGCACGGTATCGCCCACCCGATCGCGCAGCGAAGGAATGACGAGCACGATCTCACTCAGGCGATAGAACAGGTCTTCGCGAAAGCTGCCCTCGTTCACGAGTGCCTTCAGGTTGCGATGGGTCGCGCACACGATGCGCACATCGACGGGAATCTCGTTCCGGCCACCGACTCGCTCGATCACGCGCTCCTGCAGGAAGCGCAACAGCTTGGCCTGCAGTGCCATCGCCATGTCGCCGATCTCGTCGAGGAAGAAGGTTCCGCCCTGCGCCAGCTCGATCTTGCCTGGCGTCTGCCGGACAGCGCCCGTGAACGCGCCCTTCTCATACCCGAACAGTTCACTTTCCAGCAGGTGTTCGGGAATGGCGGCGCAGTTGATCGCCACGAAGCGTTTGTCGTTGCGTCCCGACGTACGGTGCAAGCCCCGCGCGATCAACTCCTTGCCGCTGCCGGACGCTCCCAACAGCAAGACTGTCGCGGAGGACGGCGCCACCTTCTCCACGCTGCGGCAAACTTTCAGCATTCCCGGATCGCGGCTGATGATGCCGGCCAGCGGCGAATCGCTCTCGATCTGCAGCATGCGGCGATGGTCCTGCTGCACCGCGTGAAGAAAGAACGCGCGCTCGATCACCAGGCGAAGCAGATCGGCATCGAGCGGTTTCTGGTGAAAGTCATACGCACCCATCGAGATCGCCTTCAGCACATTCGTGCGATCCCGGTTGCCCGACAATACGACGACCTTCGTGTCGGGCGCGCTCGCGATGATTTGCTGCAGCAAGGCCAGCCCTTCGGTGGCACCATCCGCGTCCGGCGGCAAGCCCAGGTCCATTGTCACCACTGGCGGCTGGTGGCGGCGCAGCAGCGCCAGCGCCGATTCCCGGTCTCCTGCAGCGACGACATCATATTCGTCGAGGCTCCAGCGCAGTTGCCTTTGCAGCCCCGCATCGTCTTCCACCACCAGCAGCTTGCGCTTTGGCATTTCCCTCTCCCATCCAGTACATTGGGCCACGTCAGGCCATTGCCGGCAAAGCTTGCCGCGCGGGTTGCAGCGGCAGCACGATCCGGAACGTGCTGCCACTCCCGGGGCGGCTGTGCACGTCGAGCCGCCCGCCCAGTTCGCGGACATACTCGCGGCTCTCGTACACGCCGATCCCCATGCCGGCGGGCTTGGTCGTCTCGAAGGGCCGGAACAGCCGTTCACGCAGGAACGCTTCGCTCATGCCGCTTCCGGTGTCGCTCACGTCGATGACGGCGCACGCGCCCTCGCGCCGCAAGCTCACCGAAACACGGCCATCCGGGGGAGTGGCTTCGACCGCGTTCTGCAGCAGGTGCGCAACGGTGCGTTCCAGCCGCTGGCCGTCCACCAGGGCAAGCAGCGTGGCGTCGGCGATGTCGAGCACGGGGCATGGCTGCGCGCTCGCATAGCCGGCGACGGCACGCCGCAGCACATCGGCCAGGGCGTGCGGCGCGCGTTCGGCGGCATGGTCGCCGCGCGACAGCCGTTGCAGCATCGCCGTCATTTTCTGCACCGAGTGGGCCAGCGTTGCCAGCATGTCCTCCTGGAAGGCCGGATTGGCCTTGTGGCGCTGCGCATTCGCCAGCAGTAGCGAATGCTGGGACAGCAGGTTCTTCAGGTCATGGACAACGAATGTGGTCATCCGGTTGAACGACTCGAATTGCCGCGCCACGGACAAGCGGTCGGCCACCTCGGCGTGCGCCAGGCAGCTCGCAGCCTGGCTGCCCGCCAGCCGCAGCAGATCGAACACTTCCCAGTTCAGCGCGACGGGGGTGCGCGGGCCGGCCAATGCGATGAAGCCGAACAGCTGGCCGTGCAGCAGCAGCGGCACCAGCAGCCAAAGGCCGGGAATGCCTTGCAGCCAGGCCGGATAAGACGCTTCGGCGTCTCGCGGTGGATGACCGGTCGCAACGATCCACTGGCGTTCTTCCAGCAGCCGGCAGAACGCGCTGCCGGCTGGCTCCGTCGCATGCTGGGGCGCCAGGTTCCAGCTCGCGGCAGGTTCGAAGGCACTGTCGCGACGGATCCATAGAGCGCCGGCGGAACTCTCCACGAGCGCAGCGACAGCCTGGATTGCCCCTTCCCCGGGGACTGGACCGCCTTCCGACAATGCCTGCGTAAACCTGCGCCACTCATCGCGGTAATCGAAATGGGCCTGGTAAAAATGCTTGCTGATGAAGACGCGCAAGCGCGCCCGCGCCGCGCCGGAGAACAGCACCCCCGCCAGCAGCAGGCCGGCGCCGCACAGGCAGATCAGCTGCATGACCGGCCCCCATGCGCCGCCAACGCTGCGCAGGTACCAGCCGCCAGCGGCCATCGCCAGCAGATAGACGGCGCAACCGACCAGCGCCGCCGAACGCAACATGAACTTGCGGGACAGGGCCAATCCCAGCTTCCAGCCCGGATTGCGCGCGGCGGTGATCGCCAGCAGCGGCACGCACAATGCGTCCACCAGGCCACGCGCCGCCCAGATATGGGGCTCGACGCGGCGGAACAGCAGTGCATCGCTGTACAGGTAGAAGTCGTACACGAACAGCGTTCCCAGTCCCAGGCAGGCGAACTTGATACCCCACCGTTCGCGCGCGGGCGTGCTGCGATACAGCTGTTCGACGAGCAGGATGCCAACGACGGCCAGCAGCAGGCTGGCGGCGATCGTCGCGATGAGCGCGGGAGCGGCCGGCTGACGCGGCGCCTCGTCGGCCAGCACGCTCGCCACCGGCGCCAGCTCGCCCGTCGCCAGCTGCGCCATGCACAACAGCAGCACTACCGCCAGCAGGCGCTTGGCCGGCAAGCCCGAAGGGGCCAGCAACAACAGGAGAAAGACCAGCCACGCCGCTGTCCGCAGCGTTTCAAGCACGCGTGCCGCCTGCGCGACATCGAACCCCAGCACCATGTATCCGTGCAGCGCGGTTGCCGCCGACCACGCCGCGGTCGACGCACACGCGGCAAGCAGCAGCCGATGCTGACCCGCTACCCGTCGGCCTAGCAGCAGCAAGGAAAACACCGCGAACGCCGCGGCGCCAACGCCATGGCTGGCCGAAGCAACCAGCTGCGCCCCCTCCATCACCGCGCGCCTTTACCCGTCAGCACGACCTGCACCGTATCGATCAGGATCAGCAGATCGAGAAACAGGCTGTTGTTCTTGACGTAGTACAGGTCGTACTGCAGCTTGCGAACGGCATCCTCGACGGACGCGCCGTACTGGTAGCGGACCTGCGCCAGCCCCGTGATGCCCGGCTTGATACTGTGGCGTACATCGTAATAGGCGATCTCGCGCCCCAGTTGCTCGACGAAGAAGGCGCGCTCCGGGCGCGGGCCCACGAAACTCATCTCGCCGCGGAACACGTTGAACATCTGCGGCAGTTCGTCGATGCGCAGCTTGCGCAGCCAGTGGCCGACGCGGGTCACGCGCGGATCGCCGGCGCTGGCCCAGCGGGGCTTGCCGTCGTGTTCCGCATCCGTGCCCATGCTGCGAAACTTGAGTACCTGGAACACGCGGCCATTCTTGCCCACCCTGTCCTGCCGAAAGATCACGGGGCCGCCATCCTCGACCACGATGCACAGGGCCGCCGCCAGCATCACCGGCAATGCCGCGACGCAGATCGCGGCACTGGCCACCAGGTCGAACGAGCGCTTGACCAACGCGCGCATGAAACTCTGGTCGAAACCGCCGCCATGAATCAGGTAGCTGGGCTGCAGCGAATCGACGCGGATCTGGCTGGCTTCGCGCTCGAAGAACGCGGCCGCATCGGTCACCCGCACGCCGCCCAGCGCGCAATCGAGCAGCTCGCGTACCGGATAGGCACCGTTGCGGCGATCGCCGACGGAGATCACCAGCTCGTTCGCGCCGTGCCGCCGCGCCAGCGTCAGCAACGATTCACCCGGCTTCAACACCTTGGCGACCGGCACGCAGCGCTCTTCGTCCGGCATCGGCACGCAGCCGACGACTTCGAAGCGCCGCGGCCCGTCGCGCATGGCCGCCAGCTCGAGGCACTCGCGGGCGAGCGCGCCGGCACCGATCAGGATCAGGCGCTCCACCAGGATATCGGACTGCGCCGAGGTGAACAGCAGCAACCTCGTCATCAGCACGCAAGCGCCGCCCAGCACGAAGGCCAGGCTCGCCGCGTGGCCCAGGTCCACGGCGGGCATGACCTCCATCAAAGCGGACATCAGCACGAAGCCGACCAGGAAGGCCGGTGGAATGCGCGCCATCGCGCCGCGCAAATCCTCGCGCAACTGCTGCTGGTAGAGTCCCAGCGCGCTCATGGCGAACACGTTCACGAGCGCGAACAGCATGCCGGTCATGGAGGCGTCGGCGGTGCCGCGCGGCGAGCCGCTCCACAGCAGCGCGGTCGCACTGGCGGCTGCGTGCAGGATGAACATTTCAAACAGCAGCAGGATGAAACCGGTGCGCGAGACATAATGATTGAAGATCCGGATCACGGTAGGAAGCTCCCTCGCCCGTCCGGTGGGCGCAACCGCCATCACGCTGCGGATGGCTCAGCCATGATGCCGGACCCTTGCTGGACGGGCGTTGAGACCGCGCAAAACAAGCCCGGGCATGACGCGTGTTTGCAAATGGTCTATAGTCATGTTCTTTTTCGCGAAAAATACCTTCCTCACCATGAAATTTGACGTAGCCATCGTCGGCAGCGGGCTGGCCGGCCTGTCGGTTGCCCTGCACCTGGCCGAAACGCGCCGGGTTGCCATCATTTCCAAGCGCGAGCTGCTGGATGGGGCCAGCAACTGGGCCCAGGGCGGCATCGCCGCCGTCCTCGATTCGGGCGACAGCCATGCCGAACATATCGAAGACACCCTGGTCGCCGGCGCCGGCCTGTGCGACGAAGGCGCCACCCGGTACATCGTCGAACATGGCCGCGAAGCGATCGAATGGCTGATCGCGCAGGGCGTGCCGTTCACCCGCGACACCACGGCGGAACTGGGCTTCCACCTGACGCGCGAGGGTGGCCACAGCCAGCGCCGCATCATTCACGCGGCCGACGCCACCGGCCACGCAGTGCAGGTCACGCTGGAAGAGAAGGTTCGCGCCCATCCGAACATCATCCTGTTCGAGCACCATTGCGCGATCGACCTGATCACCTCCGACAAGCTGGGTCCCCGTCCGGCCAACCGCAATGCGCAGCCGAAGTGCCACGGCCTGTACGTGCAGGATGTCCGCAACGGCGAAGTCCACACGGTGGCCGCCGAACACACGGTGATGTGCACGGGCGGTGCCGGCAAGGTCTATCTCTACACGACCAATCCCGACACGGCGAGCGGCGACGGCATCGCGATGGCCTGGCGCGCCGGCTGCCGCGTCGCCAACATGGAGTTCATCCAGTTCCACCCCACCTGCCTGTACCACCCGTATGCGAAATCGTTCCTGATCACGGAAGCCATGCGCGGCGAAGGCGGCCTGCTGAAGCTGCCGCCCGAAGCGGGAGCGGCCGCCGGCCAGCGCTTCATGCTGGCCCACGATCCGCGTGCCGAACTGGCGCCGCGCGACGTGGTGGCGCGCGCCATCGACTTCGAGATCAAGAAGCGCGGCCTGGACTACGTGCACCTGGACATCAGCCACAAGCCGGCCGACTTCCTGATCGAGCACTTCCCCACCATTTACGCGCGCTGCCTGGAACTGGGCATCGACATCACGAAGGAGCCGATCCCGGTGGTGCCGGCAGCCCACTACACCTGCGGCGGCGTGGTCACCGACATGCTGGGCCGCACCGACCTCCCCGGCCTGTACGCCGTCGGCGAGACCGCCTGCACCGGCCTGCACGGCGCCAACCGCCTGGCCAGCAATTCGCTGCTCGAATGCGTCGTCATCGGCCGTGCCTGCGCGCAGGACATCCTGTCGAAGGAAAAGAATGGCACGCCCTACCTGCCGGATTGGGATGAAAGCCGCGTCACCGATGCGGACGAGGAAGTCGTCATCGCCCACAACTGGGATGAACTGCGCCGCTCGATGTGGAACTACGTGGGCATCGTCCGCACCACCAAGCGCCTGGAACGCGCGCAGCACCGCATTTCCCTGCTGAAGGAAGAGATCGACGAGTACTACCGCAACTTCCGCATCACGGCCGACTTGCTGGAGTTGCGCAACCTGGTCGACGTGGCCGCGCTGATCGTCAACAGCGCGCTGCAGCGCCGCGAGAGCCGTGGCCTGCACTTCTCGCGCGACTATCCGGAAACGCTGCCGAAGGCCCTGCCGACCATCCTGACGCCCAACCGCCGCTGACGGAAAGCCGATGACTGCCACGCTGCGCATCGCAACACCGGAGGACATCCCCGCGCTGGAATCGCTGATCGCCCGGTCGGGTATCGGGCTCAGCAAGGGGTTCTACACGGATGCCCAGGCGCAGGCCGTGACACGCCACGTGTTCGGCGTCGACACCCAGCTGATACGGGACGGCACGTATTTCGTCATCGAGCGTGATGGCGTGCCGCTGGCCTGCGGCGGCTGGAGCAAGCGTGCCACCCTGTTCGGTGCCGACCGGATGAAATCCGGCGTCGATCCGCTGCTCGATCCGGCCACGCAGCCCGGCCGCATCCGCGCGTTCTTCGTCGACCCCGCCGCGGCCCGCCAGGGTCTGGGCACCCTGCTGATACGCCACTGCGAAGCCGAAGCGGCCCGCGCCGGGTTCACGGCGCTGGAGATGGCGGCCACCCTGCCTGGCGTGCCGCTGTACCGTTCCGCTGGCTACCAGGCAGTGGAAGAATTCGAGCTCGACCTGCCCGGCGGCGTCATGGTACCGCTGGCGCGGATGCGCAAGCAGATCGGCTGAAAGAACCGCGTCAGCGGTCGTTGAACCCCCTGCCCTCGGCCGCCAGCCGCACCAGCAGCGGCGCCGGCCGCCACGCTTCGCCATGGGCGCCCGCGGCAAAGCGCTCGATCGCCGCCAGCACGTTCGGCAAGCCCACCGTATCGGCATGGAACATCGGGCCGCCTCGGTACAGCGGGAAACCGTAACCCGTCAGATAGACCATGTCGATGTCCGATGCGCGCAGGGCGATCCCTTCTTCCAGTATCAGCGCCCCTTCGTTAACCAGCGCGTACACCAGCCGCTCGACGATTTCCTCGTCGCCGATACGGCGCGGTGCGATACCGGCTTGCCGGGCATGATCGACGATCAGCGCGTCGACCTGCGCGCTCGGGTGCGGCGTCCGGTCGCCGGGGCGGTAGTCATACCAGCCGGCGCCGGTCTTCTGGCCGAACCGTCCCAGTTCGCACAGCAGGTCGGCCACCTTCGAATACGTCATGCCGGGCCGCTCGGCGGCGCGCCGCTTGCGGATCGCCCAGCCGATATCGTTGCCCGCCAGGTCACTCATCCGGAACGGCCCCATCGCCAAGCCGAACCGCTCCAGCGCGCCGTCCACCTGGGCGGGCGTGCAGCCTTCCTCCAGCAGGAAGCCGGCCTGCCGGATGTATTGCTCGATCATCCGGTTGCCGATGAAGCCATCGCACACGCCCGACACCACGCCCGTCTTCTTCAGCCGCTTCGCCAGCGCCAGCACCGTCGCAAGCACGTCGTTGCCGGTCGCGCGGCCACGCACGATCTCCAGCAGCTTCATTACGTGCGCGGGGCTGAAGAAGTGAGTCCCGATCACATCCTGCGGCCGCCGCGTGACGGCGGCGATCCGGTCCACGTCCAGCGTCGACGTATTGGTGGCCAGGATCGCCCCCGGCTTCATCACATCGTCCAGTTGCCGGAACACCGCTTCCTTGACGGCCATGTCTTCGAACACCGCTTCGATGACGATGTCCGCTCCCGCAATCTCCGCGCTTTGCACCGTACCGGTGATCAGGGCCATGCGCCGCGCCAGCTGTTCCGGCGTGAGCTTGCCCTTGCCGACCGCACCGTCGTAGTGAGCGCGGATCGCCGTCAATCCCTTGTCCAGTGCCTCGGGCGACGACTCGAGCAGCATGACGGGAATGCCGGCGTTGGCAAAGGCCATGGCGATGCCGCTGCCCATCGTGCCGGCGCCGATCACGGCCGCCTGCTCGACGGGCCGCCGCGGCGTATCGGCCGGCACGCCCGGCACTTTCGCCGCCTCGCGCTCCGCGAAGAACGCATGGCGCAATGCGCGCGATTCGGGCGTGCCGATCAGGTGCATGAAGCGTTCGCGCTCGAATGCCAGGCCTTGTTCGAACGGCATCGAGACCGCCGCCGCGATGGTCTCGACACATTCGAGCGGCGCCGGGAACGGTCCGGCCGCCGCCGCAACGCGCGCGCGCGCGGCCTGCAGGAACGCCGCAGCATCGGCATGCGCCGCCTGCCGGTCGCGCACCTTCGGCAGCGGCCGCACCGGCGCGATTTTCTCCGCGAACGCCACTGCCGCCGCCACCAGGTCCGTACCGGGCGCGAACACTTCGTCGAACAGCGCGGGCAGCCTTTCGGACAGCACCGGATTGCCCGACACGATCATCTCCAGCGCCGGCTCGAGCCCGATCGCGCGCGGCAGGCGCTGGGTGCCGCCCGCTCCCGGCAGCAGGCCCAGCTTCACTTCCGGCAGGGCCACCTGCGCGCCCGGCAGCGCCACGCGGTAGTGGCAGCCCAGCGACAGCTCCAGGCCGCCGCCCATGCACACGCTGTGGATCGCCGCCACCACCGGCTTCGCCGATTCCTCGGCGGTACGGATCAGCGTGTGCAGCGTCGGTTCCGTCAGGGCCTTCGGGGAATTGAACTCGCGGATATCGGCGCCGCCGGAAAACGCCTTGCCGGCGCCGGTAATGACGATGGCCGTCACGGCCGGGTCGTCCTGGGCGCGGCGGATACCGTCGACGGCGGCGGTGCGCGTCACCAGGCCAAGCCCGTTCACGGGCGGGTTGTTCAACGTGATGACGGCCACGGTGCCGTGCAGGGCGTAATCCGCACTCATGTCTCGGGTCCTCTTCTGTGGATGGGTCCGCGAACTATACCCGCAAACGTCCGACCGTGCTATTTGCCGGTGCCGCGTCCGCCCCTTTTTACGGGCTGGGGTAAAATCCGCTCAAGTGACCCACCAGAACCCACTTTGCCAGTCAGGAACCGCCATCGCTGCCTTTACCCTCCCCCTGGAAAACTCGTTTGCGTCGCTTCCGCCCGAGTTTTATACGCGGCTCATGCCGACGCCGCTCCCGGCCCCCTACCCGGTCGCCATCAGCGGCAGCGCCGCGCGACTGATCGGCCTCGATCCCGCCGCGCTCGATGCCGATGCGATCGACGTCCTTGTCGGCAACCGCGTGCCCGACCGCGCCGAACCCCTGTCGGCCGTGTATTCCGGCCACCAGTTCGGCGTCTGGGCGGGCCAGCTCGGCGACGGCCGTGCGATCCTGCTCGGCGACGTGTCCACCGATACCGGCCCGGTCGAGCTGCAGCTGAAGGGCGCCGGCCTGACACCGTATTCGCGGATGGGCGACGGCCGCGCCGTGCTGCGCTCGTCGATCCGCGAATTCCTGTGTTCCGAGGCGATGCATGCGCTGGGCATCCCCACCACGCGCGCCTTGTCCGTGATCGGCTCGGACCAGGGCATCGTCCGCGAGACGATCGAAACGGCCGCCGTGGTGGTGCGCATGGCGCCCACCTTCGTGCGTTTCGGTTCGTTCGAACACTGGTTCTACCGCAATGACGAAGCCCGGCTGCGCATCCTGGCGGACTACGTGATCGACCGTTTCTATCCCGCCTTGCGCGACGAGGAAAATCCCTATGCGGCCCTGCTCGAGGAAGTCACGCGCCGCACCGCGCGCCTGATCGCGCAGTGGCAATCGGTCGGCTTCATGCACGGCGTGATGAACACCGACAATATGTCGATCCTCGGCCAGACGCTGGACTACGGCCCGTTCGGCTTCATGGAAGCGTTCAACGCACAGCACATCTGCAACCATACCGACCAGGGCGGCCGCTACTCGTATGCGATGCAGCCGCAGATCGGCCACTGGAACTGCTATGCGCTGGCGCAGGCACTGGTTCCGCTGATCGGTTCGGTCGAACAGACCCAGGAAGCGCTGGACGTCTACCAGGGCGTGTTCGGCGCCACGGTCGACGACCTGCTGCATGCCAAGCTGGGCCTCAAGGAAAGCCGCGAGGCCGACCGCGCGCTGCTGGACGAGATGTTCGGCCTGCTGCAGGCGAACCACGCCGACTTCACGCTGTTCTTCCGCCGGCTGGGCAGCCTGCGCGCCGGCTCGGCCGAGGGCGACGAACCGCTGCGGGACCTGTTCATCGATCGCCCGGCATTCGATGCGTGGGCCGTCAAGTACCGCGAGCGGCTGCGTGCCGAGAACAGCGTCGACGCCGCGCGCCAGGCGGCCATGAATGCCGTCAATCCCAAATACGTGCTGCGCAATTACCTGGCCCAGGTGGCGATCGACAAGGCGCAGCACAAGGATTTCTCCGAAGTGCAGCGCCTGCTCGCCGTGCTGGAGCGCCCGTTCGACGAACAGCCGGAGCACGAAAGCTATGCGGCCCTGCCACCGGACTGGGCCGCCGGCCTGGAAGTCAGCTGTTCATCCTGACCCTGTTCATTCCCAAGCTGTACACCGCGACACTGTACACACCGACGCTGTACACACCAAATTATCGACATACTGGAAATCATGAGCGATCAAACAAAGAAAGTGGTGAAATCGGACGCCGAATGGCGCGCCGAACTGGATCCGATGCAATACCAGGTGACCCGCCACGCCGCCACCGAACGGGCTTTTACCGGCAAATACTGGGATCACCACGAGCCGGGCATATATACCTGCGTCTGCTGCAATACGCCGCTGTTCCGCTCGGATGCGAAATTCGAATCCGGCTGCGGCTGGCCCAGTTATTTCGAAGCCATCGATCCTGAAAATGTGATCGAGAAAGTCGACCGTTCCCATGGTATGCTGCGCACCGAAATCATTTGCGCCGTCTGCGATGCGCACCTGGGCCATGTATTCCCGGACGGTCCGCCGCCCACCGGCCTGCGTTACTGCATCAATTCCGCGGCGCTCCGTTTTACTCCGGACGCTTAATCACCATGATGAAATTCCTGTTTGATATCTTCCCCTTGCTGGTTTTCTTCGGCAGTTATAAATGGGCCGGCAGCAACGAGGAGGCAGCGCAAAGCCTGATCAATGGCAACCTGTCGGGCATTATCTCCGGCGGTGCGATCACGGCCAGCCAGGCGCCGATCATCCTGGCCACCATCACCGGTATCGTCGCCACCGCATTGCAGATCGCTTATTTGCTGCTGCGCGGCCGCAAGGTGGATGGCGCGCTGTGGGTATCGATGGTCGTGTTCGTATTCTTCGGCGGCCTGACGATCTATTTCCACGATGATAATTTCATCAAGTGGAAGCCCACCATTATTTACTGGAGCTTTGCGATCGCCATGGTGGTTGCCTCCCGTTTCTTCGCCAAGAACCTGATCCGCATGGCAATGGAAAAGCAGATCGCCCTGCCAGAGGAAGTGTGGCAGCGCCTGAATATGGCCTGGATCGCGTTCTGGATCGTGCTGGGCTTCCTGAACCTGTTCGTCGCCTTCGTGCTGTTCAAATCCGATACCGGTGCCTGGGTGAGCTTCAAGGCATTCGGCGTTACCGGCCTGATGCTGGCGTTCTTCGTGGCGCAAGGCTTTTACCTGTCCAAGCACATCAAGGATGAAGCATGAACGATCCACGCCTCGAAAAGATCCGCGACCGCCTGCTGGCCAATCTCGGCCCTGCTGAAATCGCGCTCGAAGATGAATCCGCGCTGCATGCCGGCCATGCCGGCGCGGCGTCCGGCGGCGGTCATTACCGCTTAAGGATAACGTCAGCGAAATTCGCTGGCCTGAACCTCGTCACGCGTCATCGACTGGTGTATGATGCCGTGCACGATATGATGCATAAAGAGATTCATGCATTGGCCATTACTGCAGTGGCACCGTCGGAAATTTGAATGTGCGGTTTGGTAGGAATGAATTGCTCTTTGCGTTAAGTCCCTTCTCCTCCCGCGATTGACAAGAACTTTTCCCCGTAGGAAATAATAATGACTTTCAAGCCAGCATTCCGTATTCTGGTTGCATCGATCGCCGTTGCTTCGGCTCCCGCTATTGCACAGAACATCGCCGTGGTCAACGGCAAGGGTATCCCCACCGCGCGCGCCGATGCGATCGTCAAGCAGGTAGTGGCCCAGGGCCAGCAGCAGGATTCGCCCCAGCTGCGCGACATGGTCAAGAAAGACCTGATCAGCCGCGAAGTACTGATGCAGGAAGCTGAAAAGCAGGGTTACGCGAAGAGCGCCGACGTGAAACAGCAGATGGAAAATGCGCGCCAGGCCCTCGTCGTCCAGGCGATGGTGGCCGACTACGTCAAGAAAAACCCGGTCAAGGATACCGATGTGAAGGCCGAGTACGACCGCTTCGTCAAGGAAACGGGCGACAAGGAATACCACGTGCGCCACATCCTGGTCGACACCGAAGCAGCCGCCAACGACATCATCGCCAAGCTGAAGGGCGGCGCCAAGTTCGAGGACCTGGCCAAGCAGTCGAAGGATACCGGCAGCGCCAATAACGGCGGCGACTTGGACTGGGCAACGCCGTCCGCGTTCCCGGAAGTGTTCTCGAAGGCATTCGTCGGCCTGCAAAAAGGCCAGGTGACGGAAAAGCCGGTCCAGACGCCGAACGGTTTCCACGTGATCAAGGTCGACGATGTCCGCCAGGCCAAGCTGCCGACGCTCGACGAAGTCAAGCCGCAGATCGAGGAAGCGCTCACCCAGCGCAAGCTGCAGGCTTACCAGGAAGAGCTGGTCAAGAAGGCCAAGATCCAGTAAATTGCTCCGGCGCCCGTTGGCGGCGCCTGCACCCGTTTGAGTTTGAATTGGCCCCCGAGCGCGGGGGCAGACTCCAGTTTTTTTATAGGACGTGACATGATTTTGAAGCCAGCCCGCCTGTTGACAGCACTGATCGCCATCGCCGCCGTACCCGCGTTCGCCCAGAACGTGGCCACCGTGAACGGCAAGGCGATCCCGGCCTCCCGCCTGGACGCCGTGGTCAAGCAGGTCACCGCGCAGAGCAAGCAGCCGGACAGCCCGCAGCTGCGCGACGCGATCAAGAAGGACCTGATCGCCCGCGAAGTGATGGTGCAGGAAGCGGACAAGCAAGGCTACAGCAACAAGCCTGACGTCAAGCAGGCCCTGGAAAATACCCGCCAGAGCATCGTCATCAATGCCATGCTGGCCGACTACGTGAAGAAGAATCCGGTCAAGGATGCCGAAGTCAAGGCCGAGTACGACAAGGCCAAGGCCGCCAACGGCGACAAGGAATATCACGCCCGCCACATCCTGGTCGCGACCGAGAAGGAAGCCACCGACATCATCGCCAAGCTGAAGGGCGGCGCCAAGTTCGAAGAGCTGGCCAAGCAGTCGAAAGACACCGGCTCGGCAGCCAACGGCGGCGACCTGGACTGGGCAAGCCCGGCCAACTTCGTCAAGCCGTTCTCCGACGCGATGGTCGCCCTGAAGGATGGCCAGATCACCGAGAAGCCCGTGCAGTCGCAATACGGCTACCACGTGATCAAGCTGGAAGGTTCGCGCGCCGCCAAGTTCCCGCCGCTGGAAGAAGTCAAAGGCCAGATCGAGCAGGGCCTCACCCAGCGCAAGATCGCGACCTACCGCGACGAACTGGTCAAGAAGGCCAAGATCCAGTAAGCCTGCTGTTCCCCAGAAAAAGCGCTCCGTGGAGCGCTTTTTTTTCATTGCGCGGCCGGTACTGGCAGCGTCGGAAAACCCGGCCCCGAGGCACTGTCACGCACATGCGCGCCACGCGCGAGCAACCCGGCAAATCCCGCCGCGTCGATATTCGACCCGCACACCACCAACGCGACTTTCTTGTCCGCCAGCCGGGCCCGCAGCGGGCCGAACAACGCCGCCGTCGCCACCGCCGCCGCCGGTTCGGCCACCAGCTTGGCATCGCGGAACAGGTCGAGCATGGCACGGCAGATCTCATCGTCCGTCACGCGCACCACCTCGTCCACGAAACGCTGGCACACCGCCATGCTGTAGGGCAGCGTACGCGGCGCGCCAAGGCTGTCCGCCACGGTGTCGACACGCTCCAGGCACTCGGTGCGCCCCGACCGGAAGCTGCGGAACATCGCGTCGGCACCGTAGGGTTCCACGCCGTACACCGCGCAGCCAGGATTGACCTGCTTCACGGCGGCCGCGATGCCGGCACACAGGCCGCCGCCGCCGATCGGCACCACCACCGCGTCCAGGTCCGGTACCTGGGCCATCAGCTCGAGGCCGACCGTCGCCGTGCCCAGCGCCGTCAGCGGCCCCTCGTAGGGATGCAGCATGCTGCGCCCTTCCTCGCGCGCGATGTCGCTGCCACGCTCGAACGCCTGGTGAACATCCGGCATCAGGATCACCTCGGCCCCCAGGTCGCGGCAGGCGGCGATGCGCGCGCCGCTGGCATGGCGCGGCATCACCACGGTGGCGCTGCAGCCGGCGAGCCGCGCCGTATAGGCCACGGCGACGGCGTGGTTGCCGGCACTGACGGCGACCACGCCCCGCGCGCGCCCGGCCTCGTCCAGCGCGTCGATACAGTTCAGCGCGCCGCGCAGCTTGAACGTGCCGGTCTTCTGGAACAGTTCCAGCTTCAGCCAGACTTCACCCTGCCCGGCAACGTAGTCGTCGATAACGCCGGTCTGCCAGCGCCACACGGGCGTGTGCAGGATACGGCCGCCCAGGCGATCGGCGCAGGCACGGATTTGCGGCAACGTCGGGTAGGGCTGGGATGAAAGGTCTGAAACGGGGGATTGGGTGTGCATCGGTCTTCTCCATGAATTCGAACGGCGGAATGCGACCTGGGTCGCGCGGCATGGCGGGGCGCCGAGCACCGGCAGCGCCGCAGCTCAGCGACCCGTGCTAATTCGAATAATGGAAGCGGAGGAAAGGGAGGAGAACGACTGGCACGCGCGTGCAAACCCCGATGACCAGACGGCCATGCAATCGGGGGAACGCGATGATGAACGCGTGGACGGGTGCGATGTCATTCGGGCAATCATGCCTGATAACGTGGCCATTGGCAAGTTGTGGCTGGCACATGGTACAGCCGCACCGCGGGCCGCGGCGCCCGCAATGCGCCGTGTCGCCAGTGCGCCGCAGTACCGTGCCTAGGAATTCAGGTACGCCGTACCCGGCTGCCCATCGCCGATCCGCGTGCGCAGCGTGCGCTCCATCTGCGCCACCTCCTCTTCGACCCAGCTGCGAAAACGCACCACCTTCGGCAACACTGCCTTGCGCGGCGCGTGCACCCAGTAATAGCCGCCCGGGTAGGAAACGCTGGCGCCCCGCATCAGGCGCAACACGCCCCGGTCGATGTCGTCGCAGACGAGCGAATACGGCACCAGCGCGATGCCATGGCCGACGATGGCCGCTTGCGCCGTCACCGCCAGGTTGGTGAACCCTCGCGAGAAATCAAAGCGCCCTTCCGTTACGCCGTGCGAGCGCAGCAACCTGATCCAGTCATCGGTGGATTCGTCGAACAGCAGCGGGAAGCGCGTCAGGTCGGCCAGGGTGAGATCTTCTCCGGCAGGCGCCACCAGCGCCGGACTGTACACGGCGACCAGCCGGTCGTGGTACAGCGCGGCGGGATGGTCGGTAATGGTGCCATGGCGGATCGCCAGGTCCACTTCCTCGTGTTCGACATCGACCAGGCGCTCGCATGAGTCGAGGCGGATGTCGAGTTCGGGATGGCGCAGCGTGAAGCGGCCCAGCCGGGGTGCCAGGAACTTGATCGCGAAGGTGTGGGTGGTCGACACGCGCACCACGTTCTCCTCGTCGCCACCGCGCAATGCCTCGACCCTGGTGCGCAGCTCGCGTAGCATCTTCGCCACCGTCACGGCGAGCTCCTGCCCTTTCGGCGTCAGCGTGATGTGGCGCGGGTGGCGCACGAACAGCGCGAAGCCCACCGCTTCCTCGAGCTGCTTCACCTGCAGGCTGATGGCCGCCGGCGTCTTGTGCAGTTCCTGCGCCGCCAGCGTGAAACTGCCCCAGCGCGCGGCACAGTCGAAATCGATCAGTCCGGAAAGACTGCGCAGCGTCTTGTTCGATGTCCCTGCCTGCATAAGTTTTCCTTGACCTTCCCCACAAGATTACTCGTTTGTCCATGCGCTGCGCCACGCCGACAATATACCGCACCAATACCGATACATGAGAGGGGAAGAACATGCTGCAACCGATCCGCCAGCGGGCCGATGGCCCGCCATGCCAGGCCCGGCAGGATGCGCGTCCATGGCGAACCGAGTACCTGCGTGCGCTGCTGCGCCTGTTCGCGGAACTGGCGTGCCGGCTGCGCTGAGCTGTCCTGGCTGTTTCGCGGCACGAAAAAAAGCCGGGCATCGCCCGGCTTCATCGCTGGCCGGACGAAGGGGCTCAGCCGCCGATCACGCCGCAGGCGATGCGCGCACCGCCACCGCCCAGTGGCGCGGGCTGGTCGGCATAATTGTCGCCGCCGGCGTGGATCATCAGCGCACGGCCTTTCACGTCCGCCAGCGTCTTCAGCTGCGGCGCCTGCACGGGCGTCCTGGCCGATCCGTCGGCCGCCACTTCGAGGCGCGGCAAGTCGCCGGCGTGGCCGGCTTTCTCGGCGTTGCCCGGGCCGTGGTGCGCCTTCGTATCATGCGGGTCCAGGTGGCCGCCCGCCGCGCCCGCCGGCACCTTCTTGCCATCCGTCTCGGCCGGCGAGCAATCGCCCTTGGCATGGACATGGAAGCCGCGCGCGCCCGGCGGCAGGCCGGCCAGCGAAGGCGTGAACGTGAGGCCGCCGGCCGTCTCCGAGATCGTCACGGTGCCCAGTGCCTTGCCGGTGCCGGACGCATCGACCGCGTGGATCGGTACCGTGACGTCGGCTGCCTGCGCGTGGGCGGCAACCGCGAACGCGGCCAGGGCAAGGGTTTGTCGGATCGTGGTCTTCATTTTCTACTCCCAGGGTGTGAATGCCGCACTGTCGCGGTCGGTTGAACGTTGCAATCCTAGCACTGTTGCCACGCGACAGTACACACCGCAGGCGTAAAAAAGCCGGGCAAGCCCGGCTTTTCAGGCGGCGCCGGCCGTTCAGCCGGCGCACTTCAGCCCACGCATCCCTGCCGACGCATCTTAGCCGATCTATCTCAGCCAACGTATTTGCGCGCATTGCGGAACATCCGCATCCACGGCGAATCCTCGTTCCATCCATCCGGCGCCCACGAATGCTGCACGGTGCGGAACACCCGCTCGGCGTGCGGCATCAGCACCGTGAAGCGGCCGTCCGGCGTAGTGACCGACGTGATGCCGCGCGGCGAACCGTTCGGATTGAACGGATAGGCTTCGGTGGCATTGCCGCGGTTGTCCACGTAGCGCATCGCGGCGATCGCCTCGTCGAGCTTGCCGGTCTGGCTGAAGTCCGCATAACCCTCGCCGTGCGCGATGGCGATCGGCGTCTGCGTGCCGGCCATGCCCTGGAAGAAGATCGACGGCGAGTCCAGCACTTCGACCAGCGCGAAACGGGCTTCGAACTTTTCCGACTTGTTGGTCGTGAACTTCGGCCACGCCTGGGCGCCCGGGATAATCGACTTCAGGTTGCTCATCATCTGGCAGCCGTTGCAGATGCCCAGGCCGAAGGTATCCGTGCGGGCAAAGAATTGCGCGAACTGGTCCGACAGCGCGGGGTTGAACAGGATCGACTTGGCCCAGCCTTCGCCGGCGCCCAGCACGTCGCCATACGAGAAGCCGCCGACGGCGATCACGCCCTGGAAATCGGCCAGCTTCACGCGTCCGGCGATCAGGTCGCTCATGTGCACGTCGATCGCGGCGAAGCCTGCCTGGTGCATCACCCACGCCGTTTCGATATGCGAGTTGACGCCCTGCTCGCGCAGGATGGCGACACGGGGCCGCACACCCGTGGCCAGGAACGGCGCCGCCACGTTGTCGTTCAGGTCGAAGGTGATCTTCGGCGTCATGCCGGGATCCGTCTCGTCCAGCAGGCGGTCGTATTCCTGGTCCGCCGTGGCCGGGTTTTCACGCATGCGCGAGATACGCCAGCTGGTTTCGCTCCACAGGCGGTGCAGCTCGGCGCGCGGCTTGGCATAGACCAGCTTTGCGTCGCGCGTGAATTCGATCACGCCGCGGTCGTTCAGCTTGCCGATGATATGGCTGCACGCGCCCAGGTTGAACGAGCGCAGCACGTCCATCACGGCCGACTTCTCCTCGGCGCGCACCTGGATCACGGCGCCCAGCTCTTCGCTGAACAGCGCGCGCAGGGTCAGTTCGTTGCGGCGCTCGCCCACCTGGCTGGCCCAGTTCTTGGCGTCGCCCCAGTCGGCCGCATGCTCGCCTTCCAGGGTCAGCATGTCGAGGTTGATCGACAGGCCGGCACGGCCGGCAAAGGCCATCTCCACCAACGTGGCGTACAGGCCGCCGTCCGACCGGTCGTGGTAAGCCAGCAGCTTGCCATCCCGGTTCAATTGCTGGATCGCGGCGAAGAAGGCCTTCAGGTCTTCCGCGCTGTCGACGTCCGGCACCTCATTGCCCAGCTGACCCAGCACCTGCGACAGGATCGATGCGCCCATGCGGTTCTTGCCGCGGCCCAGGTCGATGACGATGATCGCCGTGTCGCCCAGGTCGGTGCGCAGCTGCGGCGTCAGCGACTTGCGCACGTCGTACACGGGCGCGAAGCCCGACACGATCAGCGACACCGGCGACACCACGGCCTTCTGCTCGCCGTTGTCCGTCCAGGTGGTACGCATCGACAGCGAATCCTTGCCGACCGGGATCGAGATGCCCAGCGCCGGGCACAGGTCCATGCCGACCGCCTTCACGGTATCGAACAGCGCGGCATCCTGCCCCGGCTGGCCGCAGGCGGCCATCCAGTTCGCCGACAGCTTGATCGACGCGATATCCTCGATCGGCGCCGCCGCCAGGTTCGTGATCGTCTCGCCCACCGCCATGCGGCCCGATGCCGGCGCGCCGATCACGGCCAGCGGCGTGCGCTCGCCCATCGCCATCGCCTCGCCCAGGTAGCCTTCGTACGACAGCGTGGTCACCGCGCAATCGCCCACCGGCACCTGCCACGGCCCGACCATCTGGTCGCGCACGGACATGCCGCCCACGCTGCGGTCGCCAATGGTGATCAGGAAGCTCTTGTCGCCCACGGTCGGCTGCAGCAGCACGCGCTGCGCCGCTTCTTCCAGCGCCACGCCGGTCAGGTCGATCGCCGGGAACGCGCGCTCGACATGCTGCACGTCGCGGTGCATCTTCGGCGGTTTACCCAGCAACACGTCCATCGGCATGTCCACCGGATCGGTACCGGTTTCCGGGTCGATCAGTTTCAGCTGGCGTTCCTCGGTGGCCGTGCCGACCACGGCGAACGGGCAGCGCTCGCGTTCGCACAGCGCGCGGAAGGTCGCCAGGTCGTCCGGCGCGATCGCCAGCACGTAGCGTTCCTGCGATTCGTTGGACCAGATTTCCTTCGGCGCCATGCCGGATTCTTCCAGCGGCACCTTGCGCAAATCGAAGATCGCGCCGCGCTTGGCGTCATTGGTGATTTCCGGGAAGGCGTTGGACAGGCCGCCCGCACCCACGTCGTGGATCGAGATGATCGGGTTGCGTTCGCCCATCTGCCAGCAGCCGTTGATTACTTCCTGGGCGCGGCGTTCCATTTCCGGATTGCCGCGCTGGACGGAATCGAAATCCAGGTCGGCCGTGTTGGTACCGGTCGCCATCGAGGAGGCGGCCGAGCCGCCCATGCCGATGCGCATGCCCGGGCCGCCCAGCTGCACCAGCAGGCTGCCGACCGGGATATCGTTCTTGTGCGTGTGCTGCGCCGAGATGTTGCCGATGCCGCCGGCGATCATGATCGGCTTGTGGTAGCCATACACGGCATGGCCGACGTTCTGTTCATAGGTGCGGAAGTAGCCGCCCAGCACCGGCCGGCCGAATTCGTTCGAGAACGCGGCGCCGCCCAGCGGGCCGTCGATCATGATCTGCAGCGGCGAGGCGATGCGCTCCGGCTTGCCGTACGCCGCCGCGGTGGCGCCCTCTTTCGCGGTGACCGCACTGGTCACGTCTTGCGCGTTCTCCCAAGGCCGCACGGCGTCCGGCAGCATCAGGTTCGACACGGTGAAGCCGGCCAGGCCCGCCTTCGGCTTGGCGCCGCGGCCCGTCGCGCCCTCGTCGCGGATCTCGCCGCCGGCGCCCGTGGAGGCGCCCGGGAACGGAGAGATCGCGGTCGGGTGGTTGTGCGTCTCCACCTTCATCAGCGTGTGGATCAGTTCCGTGGACGCGCCGTACTCATGGCCTTCGCCGCGCGGGTAGAAGCGCGTCACAGTGGCGCCTTCCATGATCGACGAATTGTCCGAATACGCGACGATCGTGCCTTTCGGCTGCTTCTCGTGCGTGTTCTTGATCATCTTGAAGAGCGAGCGGTCCTGCGCCACGCCGTCGATGGTCCAGTCGGCGTTGAAGATCTTGTGGCGGCAGTGTTCCGAGTTGGCCTGCGCGAACATCATCAGTTCCACGTCGGTCGGATTGCGCTTCGCCGCCGTGAACGCATCGTTCAGGTAGTCGATCTCGTCGTCCGACATCGCCAGGCCCAGTTCCGCATTGGCGCGCACCAGCGCGTCGCGGCCATGGCCCAGCACGTCCACGGTTTCCAGCGCCTTCCCTTCCAGGCTGCCGAACAGGCCGGCCGCCTGGCTGGCGTCGCGCAGCACGGATTCCGTCATGCGGTCGTGCAGCAGCGCGGCCACGGCCTGCGCCTGCTCGGCATTCAGGCCCTTGGCGGCGCCCAGGCTGGTGCCCAGGATGCCGCCCTTGAGCACCACCCGATACGCCACGCCACGCTCGACGCGGTGGATGTGCGTCATGCCGCAGTTGTGCACGATGTCCGTGGCCTTCGATGCCCACGGCGAAATCGTGCCGAAACGGGGGATCACCACGAACGACTCGACGGCGCCGTCGCTGACGTCAGCCTGGGCCGGTTCGCCGTAGGTCAGCAAGCCGTCCAGGCGTGCGCGATCCTCGGCGGAGAGCTCGGCCTGGGTATCGACAAAGTGGACGTACCGGGCCTGGACCGCGGATACGGCGGGCAGCACGGCTTGCAGTTGGGTGAGAAGACGCTGGCTACGGAATGCGGACAGGGCGTTGGAGCCCGGGAGTATCAACATGGTTGGGAGCGAGTCGGTGCAGCGGGGCTGCGGATTAAGAAGAAAGTAGGCACGGCAATGGAAACCACGGGCTCTCGAAGTGCGCCAGCGCTGAATGGGCTGGTTGATTTGCCGGCATTATACCTCTTTCAACGGGTAACTTACAGGGTAGCCGGGAGGGTTGCCGAGTCAGGCCCGGCAGCAATCGTATCCAGCGAGAAATAGAACCCGCCGCACGTGGCGCGCTTGCTCCGCGATTACACCGCGATTACTCCGCAGTTACTCCGCATTTATTCGTAGCGCAGCGCCTCGATGGGATCCAGCCGCGCCGCCTGCCGCGCCGGCATCACGCCGAACACGATGCCGACGCCACCTGAAAACATCAGCGACAACGCCACCGCCCACCATGGCACCACGGCCGGCGGGAAATCCGGGATCAGGCCGGCGATCACGGCCCCCAGCACGTAGCCCAGCACCAGCCCGATCAGGCCGCCCAGCGTCGCCAGGATGACCGCCTCGACGAGGAACTGGGCCATGATGTCGCGGCTGCGCGCGCCGAGCGCCTTGCAGATGCCGATCTCCCGGGTGCGCTCCTTCACCGACACGAGCATGATGTTCATGATGCCGATGCCGCCCACCAGCAGCGCCACGCCGACCACCCCGCCCATCACCAGCGTCACCATCGTGCTGATCTTCTCGAAGGTCTGCGCCAGCTGTTCGGCCGACTCGATCTCGAAATCGTTGGGCTGGCCCGGCCGCAGGCGGTGCGCCGTGCGCATCACGCCGGTCAGCTGGCTGATCGTCGCGTCCAGGTCCGCCAGCTCGCTGACGGCGACCGTGATCGACAGGTTGGGCCGGCGGTTGTTGCCGAGGATGCTGCGGCCCGTGTTGAATGGAATGATCAGCTGGTTATCCTGCGACATGCCGAACACGGCGCCCTGCTTTTCCTGCACGCCGACGATCTTGAACCACTCGCCGCCGTAGTGGATGAACTTGCCCACCGGGTCGGCCGGCAGGTGCAGCTCGGCGATCAGGTCTTCGCCGATGACGGCCACGCGCCGCGCCCGCGCGTCATCCGGTTCGCTGATGAAACGCCCCAGCCGCGTATAGCGCCCGTTCACGTCCTGGTAGCTGGGCGAGGTGGCCAGCACCCTTGCCGTGGTCGAGGCACTCATGTAGCGCACTTCCGAAAAGCCGGGCGAGAACACCGGGCTCACGTAACGGATGCCCTCGCCGCGCACGCGCACCTGCTCCACGTCTTCCAGGCGCAGGTAGTTGATCTTGCCGCGCATCTGGTCCTTCATCTCGTTGTGCGCGCGGATCGTCAGGCTGGTACCGCCCAGTCCGGAGAACTGGTCGGAAACGCTTTTCGACAGGCCCTGGATCAGCGAGATCACCGTGATCACGGAAGCCACGCCGATGATGATGCCCAGCGCCGTGAGGAAACTGCGCAGCCGGTGCGCCCGGATCGACGCCAGTGCCGACCGCACGCTTTCCCGCAGCAGCATCATGCCGGCCCCGCCACGCCGTTGCCGGCATTGGGATGGTTGCCGGCATAGACGCCGTTGCCGGTGTTGCCGCCATCGCCCGTGTCGGACACGATCCGCCCATCCTGCAGCCGCACCACGCGCCGGCATTGCGCCGCGATGTCCGGTTCGTGCGTCACCATCACCACCGTCTGTCCCGCCTCGTGCACTTCGTGGATCAGCGCGAGGATATCGCGCGTGGTGGCCGAGTCCAGGTTGCCGGTCGGTTCGTCCGCCAGCAGCAGCGCCGGCGAGCCGACCAGCGCGCGGGCGATCGCCACGCGCTGCCGCTGGCCGCCGGACAGTTCGTTCGGCCGGTGGTGCATGCGTGACTCCAGCCCTACCCGTTCCAGCGACCGCGCCGCCAGCTCGCGGCGGGCCGCCGGGGCGATGCCACGGTACACCAGCGGCTGCGCCACGTTGTCCAGCGCCGTCATGCGCGGCAGCAGGTGGAAGCTCTGGAAGATGAAGCCTATCTCGCGGTTGCGCACGCGGGCCAGCGCATCGTCATCCATTTGCGCCACGTCGCTGCCGTTGAGCTGGAATTCGCCGCTGCTGGGCCGGTCCAGGCAGCCGATGATGCTCATCATCGTCGACTTGCCCGAGCCCGAGGCGCCGATGAACGCCACCAGCTCGTTGCGTTCGATCGCCAGGTCGATATCGCGCAGCGCGTGCACGGTCTGGTCGCCCATCCGGTACTGCTTGCACAGCCCCTTCAGGCGGATCACCGCGCGCTCCCCGCAGCCGCCGGCTTTGCTGCCGTGACGGGCGTGTTCCCGGCCGCCGCCGGGCTGGCCGGCGCGGGAATGACGGAATCGCCGTCGTTCAGCTCGCGCAATACCCTGGCCGGGCCGATCGCCACCGTGTCGCCCACGGCGAGGCCCTTCAATACTTCCTGGCTGGTGTCGTCCGACATGCCGACCTGCACGGCCTTCCGGACCGCCCGGCCATTCTCCACAGCGAACACGTGGTAAGTGCCCTGGGTTCCACTACGCGCGCCCTTTGCTTCATTGCCCTTTGGGTCACCGCCCTGTCCATCATTGAGCAGTGCCTGCAGCGGAATGGCCGGCCGCTTCACGGTGGCGCCGGCGGCGATTTCCACGCGGGACGTCATGCCCGAGCGCAGCGCGGGCCGGGTTTCGTCGAGCCGCAGCTTGACCACGTAGCTCCGGCCCTGGGCGGTGGCGCCCGGCTGGGCGGCGCGCGGCGCCATCGCGATCTGCTCGACCTTGCCGCCGATCGGCTGTTCCGGATAAGCCGCCGGGAATACCTGGGCCGGCTGGCCCACCGCTACCTGGGCGATATCGGCTTCATCGACATTGACTTCGGCGATGATGGCGCCCATGTCGGCGATCGTCATCAGCGACGAGCCGGCGATCCCCGTCGTGCTGGCCACCGCCGTCTCGCCCACCTTGATCGGCAATGCGGTCACGGTACCGTCGATCGGCGCCCTCACCTCGGTCTTGGCCAGCCGTTCGCGCGCCTGCGACAGCAGCGCGTCGGCCTGGCTCAGCGCCTCGCGGCTGGCGCGCAATTCCACCTGGGCCAGCTCGGCCTGGTGCACCGCGTCGTCGTGCCTGGAGATATCGATGAACTTCGCCTGGTACAGCCGCTGCGCGCGGTCCAGCGACCGCTTCTGGTTGGCCAGGTTGATCTGCGCGCGCTCGATGGCGATCGACGCGCTGCGCCGGTTCGCTTCCTGCTGGGCCACCTCGGCAAGGTATACGGTGGGATCGAGCCGCAACAGGGGCTGGCCCTTGCGCACGCTGTCGCCCTCGCTGACCAGCACGGCGGCCACCTTGCCGATCACTTCGGCCGACAACTGGACTTCCTGCCGGAACACCAGCTGCCCGGTCGCCAGGACCGTGGCGCGGATTTCACGGGGCACCACTTTCGTCAGCTCGACTTCGCGGCCCGCCGGCGGGGCCATGAACCGGATGGCCACCGGCACGGCCAGGCAAACCGCGATCACTGCCGTCACTATCCATTTACGCTGCATGGTGCCTCAGGAGAAAAGAACGATCCATGCCGCCCACACGCCGTAGATCACGGCATAGGGCAACACCGCGGTCACGGCCGCGGCGCGCGCGCCGCAACCGGTCCAGACACGCAGGCCGATGGTGGCCAGTACGATGCTCCACACCGTGGTGAAATCCAGCCCGGCGGCCAGGCCATGCCATGGATTGGCCTCGTCCATGCGCAGCAGCGAGGCCAGCGATGCGAGGTTCAGGTCTTCCAGCGTCACGCGGCCGTCCGACACGGCGATCTGCAGCGCCATCAGCGGCAACAGCAGCAGCTTCGGTACATTCACCCAGCTGACGAAAGCAAACCACTGGCGCAGGCGGACGTCGGCATCCAGCGCCTTGCCGGCCACCAGGAAATAGCAGGCCTGCACAGCATAGGCGGCCAGCGTGCCGAACACCAGCCCGAGCTGCAGGGTGATCATCATCGGTGTCGGCGCGATGGTCGTTTCCAGCGCAGCCTGTCCCTGCGGCGCCAGGCCCGGAACACCGGCCGTCATCTGCTGGCGCTGCCAGGCGAAATCCGCCGTGGCCACCCACCAGTACGCCACCGCCGATTGCAGGACGAGGAAGGCCAGCAGCGGCAGCCACGCGCTGTGGCGAGTCTTCAAGCCGGCGAAGACTGCGCCGGGCTCATACAGGATGCGGCCGAGATCGGCAACACCGGGATTCATGCTCCTGCTGGGACTCATGCTCCTCCTTGTCGACATTGGGGCCGGCCATGCCGGCGCGTCATTGTAGCGGCGCACCCGTGCCGCCATTCTCTCGAAAACTCACGGCGGTCCAGTCGCTCATGCCGATGAGCGGCAGTCCTTGACACGCGCGCACCGGAGATCTTAAAGTGATATCACTTTAATATAACCGAATATCCACAGGGAGAACAGCATGGCTGCACAGTTTCGGCAGGAAGCCTGCCAGGAAACGCGCTTCACCTCGATCAACGGCTACCTGGCGGCCGCCGGCGGCGTGCTGCTCGTGATCGCCGGGGCACTCGCGCTGCGGGGCTTCCTGCTGCTGCCCGGTATCGTGCTGATCGTGGTCGGCGTCTTCCTCGCCGCGGGCCTGTACATGCTGCAGCCGAACGAGACCGCGATCCTCACGCTGTTCGGCAGATACGTGGGGACCGACCGCAGCGAAGGACTGCGCTGGGCGTTTCCCCTGTACCGCAAGCGCAAGCTGACGGTACGCGCGCGCAACCTGAACGTGGCCACGCTGAAGGTCAACGACAAGCGCGGCAATCCGATCGAGATCGGCGCCGCCGTGGTCTGGCGCGTGCGGGACACGGCGCAGGCCGTGTTCGAGGTGGACGATTTCGAGCGCTACGTGTCGATCCAGGCCGAGGCGGCGCTGCGCCACCTGGCATCGCAATATGCGTATGACGAGGCGGACGACCTGGCGGCGGGCGAAACCACGCTGCGGGCCGGCGCCAACGAAGTGGCGCTGGCACTGCGCGCCGAGCTGCAGGCGCGTTTCGAGGCGGCGGGCGTGGAAACCGTGGATGCCAAGCTCACGCACCTTGCCTATGCGGCGGAGATCGCCCAGGTCATGCTGCGCCGCCAGCAGGCCGAGGCCATCATCAGCGCGCGCGCCAAGATCGTGCACGGCGCCGTGACCATGGTGGATGCGGCGCTGAAGGCGCTGGCCGAGCGCGACATCGTCGAACTCGACCCGGAGCGCAAGGCGGCGATGGTCAGCAACCTGCTGGTGGTGCTGTGCTCGGACCAGAACGCGCAGCCGATCATCAATGCGGGCACGCTGTATAACTGACCAACCCGCTGACCAACCCGCTGACCAACCCGCTGACCGACCCGCTGACCGACCCGCTGGCCGGGCCGAATAAACAAGCCGAACCACGGCGCCAGCCTGGCTGAGCCACATCCATGCCCTGAAAGACCAAAGCAGAAACCATGGCAAGTCCCGGTAAAAAAGCCTTTCCGTTGCGGATCGACCCGGCATTGTGGGCCGAGCTGCAACGCCTGGCCGCGAACGACCTGCGCAGCGTGAATGCGGAAATCGAATTCCTGCTGCGCGAAGCACTGGCACGCCGGGGCATCAAGGTGCAGCCGCCGGCGCGCGGCGCGGACGACGCGGGCGACGGGGGCGACCCGCCCTGAGCGTTACTCCGGCGTGCCGTAACCGCCGCCGCCCGGCGTTTCAATGACGAACACGTCGCCCGGCATCATCAGCGTCTTGCCGATGTGGCCCAGTACCTCGACGCCGCCATCGGCGCGCTCCACGCTGTTCCTGCCGGTCGCGCCGGGCGCGCCGCCGGCCATGCCGAACGGTGCGTGGACACGGTTGTTCGACAGGATCGCCGCCGTCATCGGTTCCAGGAAGCGCACGCGGCGCACCGCGCCATTGCCGCCGTGCCAGCGCCCCGCGCCGCCGGAGCCATGCCGGATCGCGTAGCTGTCCAGGCGCACCGGGAAGCGGAACTCCAGGATCTCCGGGTCCGTCAGGCGCGAGTTGGTCATGTTGGTCTGCACCACATCGGTGCCGTGGAAGCCCTTGCCAGCGCCCGAACCGCCGCTGATCGTCTCGTAGTACTGGTGGCGGCTGCCGCCGAACGTGAAATTGTTCATCGTGCCCTGCGCGGCCGCCATCACGCCCAGCGCGCCATACAGCGCGTTCGTGATGCAGGTCGACGTTTCGACATTGCCGGAGACGACCGACGCCGGATATTGGGGGTTGAGCATCGAACCGGGCGGAATGATCACGCGCAGCGGTTTCAGGCAGCCGGCGTTCAGCGGGATATCGTCGTCCACCAGGGTGCGGAACACGTACAGCACGGCCGCCATGCACACGGCCGACGGAGCGTTGAAGTTGTTCTCGAGCTGGGGCGAGGTGCCCGTGAAATCGATCGTGGCGCTGCGCGCCGCCGCGTCGACCGTCACACTCACGCGGATGCGCGCGCCGTTGTCCAGGTCCACCGTGAAGGCGCCATCGCGCAGCGCGCCGATCACGCGCCGCACCGCTTCCTCCGCGTTGTCCTGCACGTGGCCCATGTAGGCGCGCACCACGTCCAGGCCGAAATGGGCCACCATCCGGTGCAGCTCCTCGACGCCTTTCTGGTTGGCCGCGACCTGCGCGCGCAGGTCGGCCAGGTTCTGGTCCGGGTTGCGGGCCGGATGGAGCCCGCCCGCCAGCAGCGCGCGCGTCTCGGCTTCGCGCAGCACGCCCGCGGCGACCAGCTTGAAGTTATCGATGAGCACGCCCTCCTCGTCGATGGTGCGCGAGTCCGGCGGCATCGAGCCCGGCGTGGTGCCGCCGATATCGGCGTGGTGGCCGCGCGACCCCACGTAGAACAGGATCCCGGTGCCGGCCTCGTCGAAGACCGGCGTGATGACCGTGACATCGGGCAGGTGCGTGCCGCCGTTGTACGGATCGTTCAGCATGTACACGTCGCCGGGGCGCATCGCGCCGGCGTTGGCATGCATGACGCGCTTGATGCTCTCGCCCATCGAGCCCAGGTGCACCGGCATGTGCGGCGCGTTGGCGATCAGGTTGCCGTCGCCATCGAAGATCGCGCAGGAAAAGTCCAGGCGTTCCTTGATGTTCACCGAGTGCGCCGTGTTCTGCAACCGCAACCCCATCTGCTCGGCGATCGACATGAACAGGTTGTTGAAGATTTCCAGCATCACCGGATCGGCCGTGGTGCCGATCGCCCGGCGCGCCGGCAGCGCCTCGACGCGCGTGAGCACCAGGTGATCCTGCGGCGTCACCTGCGCCTGCCAGCCCGCCTCGACGACGGTGGTGGCATTGGCCTCCGCGATGATGGCCGGGCCGCGCAGCACGTCGCCGATGCGCAGGTCGGCGCGGTGGTACAAGCCGGTATCGCGCCAGGCGCCGGCGCTGTACATCGGCACCTGCCGATGGGCCCGCGCCGCCCCGTCGCGCGGCGCCTGCTCCGGCACCACCTCCGCCGGCGCATCGGACCGGCCGATCGCTTCGACCGATACCGCCTCGACGACCAGTGCGCGGTCCGGCATCAGGAATGAAAAGCGCTTCCTGTACGCCTGGGTGAACTGCTCGCGCATGGCCGCCTCGTCGCCGTGCAGCACGACCAGTGCCGAGTCGGTGCCTTCATAGCGCAGGTGCACGCGCCGCACCAGGACAATGCGGTCCACGTCGACGCCCTGCCGACGCAGCTCGCCGCACGCGTCGTCGGCCAGTACCTCCAGCGTGGCGGCCAGCGCAGGCAGCATGCCGCCTTCCAGCCGGGCCTCGACGGCGCGCTCGCGCATCGCCACCTGGTCCGCCAGCCCCATGCCATAGGCCGACAGCACGCCGGCCAGCGAGTGGATGAACACGGTCTTCATGCCCAGCGCATCGGCTACCAGGCAGGCATGCTGGCCGCCGGCGCCGCCGAAACTGGTCAGCGCGTAGTCGGTGACGTCGTGGCCGCGCTGCACGGAGATCTGCTTGATCGCGTTCGCCATGTTGCCCACCGCGATCTCGATGAATCCGGCCGCCACCTGTTCCGGGGTGGTCGCCGTGCCGCGCGCACTGGCGATCTCGTTCGCCAGTGCGGCAAAACGGGTGCGCACCGTGGCCGCATCGAGCGGCTGGTCGCCGTCCGGCCCGAACACATGGGGGAATTCTTCCGGCTGGATCTTGCCCAGCATGACGTTGCAGTCGGTCACCGCCAGCGGCCCGCCGCGCCGGTAGCTGGCGGGGCCGGGATCGGCGCCGGCGCTGTCCGGGCCCACCCGCAGGCGGCTGCCGTCGAAATGCAGGATCGAGCCGCCGCCGGCCGCCACCGTGTGGATGCTCATCATCGGCGCGCGCATGCGCACGCCGGCCACCTGGGTCTCGAACACGCGTTCGAACTCGCCGGCGTAATGGGATACGTCGGTGGAAGTACCCCCCATGTCGAAGCCGATCACCTTGTCGAAACCGGCCAGCCGGCTGGCCCGCACCATGCCGACGATGCCGCCGGCGGGGCCGGACAGGATGCTGTCCTTGCCCTGGAACGCCAGCGCATCGGCCAGGCCGCCGTTCGACTGCATGAATTGCAGGTTCACGCCGGCCAGTTCGGCGGCCACTCCGTCGACATAGCGGCGCAGCACGGGCGACAGGTAGGCGTCGACCACGGTGGTGTCGCCACGCGCCACCAGCTTCATCAGCGGACTGGCCTGGTGCGACACCGAGACTTGCTTGTAGCCCAGCTCCGCGGCAATGCGGGCCACGGCGGCTTCGTGCTGCGTGAAGCGGTAGCCATGCATGAAGACGATCGCCAGCGCGCGATAACCCTGGTCGAACGCCGCGCCCAGCGCGGCACGTGCCGCCGCTTCGTCGAGCGGTGCCACCACCTCGCCATGGGCGCCCATGCGTTCATCGATCTCGATCACATGCCCGTACAGCAGTTCGGGCAGCACGATATGGCGGTCGAACAGGCGTGGCCGGTTCTGGTAGGCGATGCGCAGCGCGTCGCCGAAGCCCCGCGTGATGGCCAGCACGGTCGGCTCGCCCTTGCGCTCGAGCAGCGCATTGGTGGCCACCGTCGTGCCCATCTTGACGGCACCGACCAGCCCGGATGGCACGGCCTCGTCCGCGGCAAGGCCCAGCAGGTGGCGGATGCCGGCCAGCGCCGCATCCCGGTAGCGTTCCGGGTTTTCCGACAGCAGCTTGTGGGTGGCCAGCGTGCCATCCGGCCGCCGCGCGACGATGTCCGTGAAGGTGCCGCCCCGATCGATCCAGAATTGCCAGTCCATGCCCGCTCCCGCCATTGCCGCACCCCGCGCGCGAAAAACGCTATTCTATCGGCTTCTTTCCAGTGCGAGGCGGCCATGAATCCCCTGTACACCGTTGCCCAGATCCGCGAGGTCGAACGCCTGGCCGCGGCCGGCCAGCCCGAAGGCATGCTGATGGAACGTGCCGGCCGGGCCGCCGCCGCCATGGCGCTCGACCTGCTGCCGTTCGCCACGCCGCTGGCGCAGGTGCTGGTGCTGGCGGGACCCGGCAACAATGGCGGCGACGCGTTCGAGGTCGCAGCGCACCTGGCCAACAGCGGCGCGCACGTCTCGATCATCCACGTCCCGCCCGGCGGCGCCACGGCGCCCGAGCGGGACCGGGCATTCGAACGGGCCCGCGCCAGCCCGGCGCACTTCGTCGACCTCGCGCCCGAGGCGATCGCCGCCGGCGCGTGGAACCTGGTGGTGGACGGCCTGTTCGGCATCGGCCTGCAGCGGCCGCTCGATCGCATGCCGGGCAGCCTGGTCGACGCCGTCAACGCGCTGGCCTGCCCCGTGCTCGCGCTGGACGTGCCGAGCGGGCTCGACGCGGATACCGGCTGCGTGGTCGGCCCACATGGCCGCGCGGTGAACGCCACCCATACCGTCACCTTCATCGGCGACAAGCCGGGCCTGCATACCTGCGATGGCCGCGACCATGCCGGCGACATCATGGTGGCGGACCTGGCCCTCGCGCCGGCCCTGTTTCCGCCCGCGGCGATGCACCTGAACGATCCGGCATTCTTCGCACGGCAGGCGCGCACGCGGCGGCACAACAGCCATAAAGGCAGCTACGGCAATGTATTCGTGCTGGGCGGCGCGCCGGGCATGGCGGGTGCGCCCGTGCTGGCCGGCCGCGCGGCGCTGCACGCGGGCGCGGGGCGGGTCTACCTGTGCTTCGCGGGCGAGCCGCTGGTGGTGGACGCGGGCCAGCCGGAACTGATGTGCCGCGCCGCGCGCGACGTGGACTATACCGCCGGCGTGACGGTGGCCGGGCCGGGCCTCGGCGGCGATGCCGAAGCGGCGCGGCTGCTGGCCAGCGCCGTGGCGTCGCACCAGCCGCTGCTGCTCGACGCCGATGCGCTGAACCTGCTGGCCGCCGATCCCTCGCTGCTTGCCGCCGTGGCGCAACGGGGCGCGGCCACGCTGGCGACGCCGCATCCGCTGGAAGCGGCGCGCCTGCTCGATACGCCGGTCGGCACCGTGCAGGCGGACCGCCTGGCGGCGGCGCGCACGCTGGCCGGGAAGCTCAATGCCTGCGTGGTGCTGAAAGGCTCCGGCACGGTGATCGCGGCACCGGATGGCCGGCTCGTGATCAACCAGACCGGCAATGCGGGCCTGGCCACGGCGGGCACCGGCGATGTGCTGGCGGGGCTGGCCGGCGCGCTGCTCGCACAGGGCTGGCCCGGGTGGGAAGCGGCACTGGCGGCTGTCTGGCTGCACGGCATCGCGGCGGACATGCTGGTGGCCGAAGGCGCCGGCCCGATCGGCCTGACGGCGGGTGAACTGATCCCGACCGTCCGCGTGGCGCTGAACCGCCTGGTCGCCCAGCAGCGCGACCAGGCAGAGACACCGCACTCGCGCTGATTACACCAGTCGCCCGGCGGCGATCGTGATCGTGCGCCCGCAGCGGGCCGCCATGGCCGGGTCGTGCGTGACCAGCACCAGCGTGGAACCGTGCTCGCGATTGAGTTCGAACATCAGCGCGATCACGGCTTCGCCGGTGGCCGCATCGAGGCTGCCGGTGGGCTCGTCGGCCAGCAGCAGCGGCGGCTGCGTGACGAAGGCGCGCGCCAGCGCCACGCGCTGCTGCTCGCCGCCGGACAGGTACTTCGGATAGTGCCTGAGCCGGCTGGACAGCCCCACGCGCCCCAGCATCGCCTCGGCCTTGGGCCGCGCATCGCCATCGCCGGCAAGTTCCAGCGGCAGCATCACGTTTTCCACCGCCGTCAGGTGCGGCAACAGCTGGAACGACTGGAACACGAACCCCAGCTTGGCCTTACGCAGCGCGGCGCGGCCATCCTCGTCGAGCGCGAAGATATCGGTGCCGTCGATCAGCACCTTGCCGCCGCTCGGCGTATCGAGACCGGCCAGCAAGCCGAGGAGCGTGGACTTGCCCGATCCGGATGCGCCCACGATTGCCAGCGTCTGTCCCTTTTGCACGGTAAAATCCACTCTGTGCAAAATGGTCAGCTCGCCGCTTGCATCGGCCACGCGCTTGGTCAGGCCCGTTACCGCGATCGCGGCGGCGCCGGCGGAAGCATGCGTGGCATGCGCCCCGTTTGCATCCGAGGCAGGCGAGTCTGGAATGAAGTTGCTGGTCGCGTGAGGAAAATCTGGCATGGTCGAAGGTCTGCTTGGCAAAGGTATGCTTGGGTTAGTCAGGAACATCCTGGTGAAGAACATCTTGGTAAGTAAAATCGGTTCGCGGTTCTGCGTGTGCCTCAGCGCCATGCTGCTGCTGTGGGGCAGCCCGGCGAGCGCCTATTCTGCCCCAAAAACGCTGCTCGTGGTGGGCGACAGCCTGTCGGCCGAGTACGGCCTGGCGCGCGGCACCGGCTGGGTGGCGCTGCTCGAGCGCAAGCTGCAGGCGCAGAAGCTCGATATCCGCATCGTCAACGCCAGTGTCAGCGGCGAGACCACCAGCGGCGGCCGCACCCGGCTGCCGGCGCTCCTGAAGAAGCACCGGCCCGACTACGTGGTGCTCGAACTGGGTGCCAACGACGGCTTGCGCGGCTTGCCGGTGCCGTCCGCCGACAGCAACCTGCGGGCCATGGTGAAGCAGGCACGTGACGCCGGCGCACGCGTGCTGCTGGTGGGCATCCGCATCCCGCCGAACTATGGCCGCGATTATTCGGAGAAATTCTTCGCCATGTACCAGGCCATCAGCCGCGATGAGAAGGTGGGCCTGGCGCCCTTCATGCTCGACGGCGTGGCCGAGAAGATGGACCTGTTCCAGGCCGACCGCATTCACCCGCTGGCCAGCGCCCATCCGATCATCCTGAACAACATCTGGCCGCACCTGCAGCCCATCCTAAGGACGAAATGAAGTATCCCGAAATCCTCCCCATCGGCGACGTGCTGGCGCGGCTCGACCAGTTCGACACGATCATCGACGCGCGCACGCCGGCCGAATTCGCGCTCGACCACCTGCCGAACGCGATCAACTGCCCGGTGCTCGACGACGAGCAGCGCATCGTGGTGGGCACGCTGTACAAGCAGGCCGGCCCGTTCGAGGCCAAGAAGGTGGGCGCACCGATGGTGGCGGCCAATATCGCCCATCACATCGACACGCTGTGGCACGACAAGCCGCGCGAGTGGACCCCGCTGGTCTACTGCTGGCGCGGCGGCAACCGCAGCGGTTCGATGGCGCACATCCTGGCGAAGATCGGCTGGCCCGTGGTGCAGCTCGAGGGCGGCTACAAGGCGTTCCGCAACCGCGTGAACGCGGAGCTGGAACAGGCGCCGGAACTGGACTTCCGCGTGATCTGCGGCACCACCGGCAGCGGCAAGACGCGGCTGCTGGACACGCTGGAGGCGGTCGGCGCCCAGGTCCTGGACCTGGAGCAGCTGGCCGTTCACCGCGGTTCTGTACTGGGCAACATGCCCTGCCAGCCGCAACCCACGCAAAAGGCGTTCGAGACGTCGATCTGGGACCGGCTGCGCCGCTTCGACCCCGCCCTGCCCGTGTTCGTGGAATCGGAAAGCAAGAAGGTGGGCGCGCTGCGCGTGCCCGCCGCCCTGATGGAACGGATGCGCGCTTCGCCGTGCATCGCGCTGGAAGTGGCGCGCGAGCACCGCGTGCAGCTGCTGATCGAGGATTACCAGCACTTCGCCTGCAACGCGCCGGCGCTGAACACGCAGCTGTCCTACCTGACCGACCTGCACGGCAAGGAACGGATCACCAAGTGGCAGCAGATGGCCCTCGACGGGCGCATGCCGGAACTGGTCGACGAACTGCTGGTCGATCACTACGACCCGGCCTACACGCGCTCGATCCACCGCAATTTCACCCAATTCGAGCGCGCCCGCGCGATCGCGCTGCCGGACGTTTCGCCGGCGTCGTTCCTGGCCGCGGCACGCGCGCTGCACGAAGGCTGAAGGGCGCCACGCGCACCCGGCAGCCGCGCCGGGATACGGGATTGCAGGCATGTGCACCACCCAACAAGAAAGCCACCTCGCGGTGGCTTTTTTGTTGGGTGGGCAGTACCTGGCGGATTACTGGGCGCCGTCCGCCTTCGTCTCGGTCACCGGACGCAGGATCTTGACCTTGGCCTTTTCCTTCAGCACTTCGACGTAGTTCAGCATGTCCTGCTGGGCGACGATGTTGCCGATCTGTTCGCGGGCCGAG
This sequence comes from Pseudoduganella albidiflava, assembly GCF_004322755.1. Taxonomy (NCBI): domain Bacteria; kingdom Pseudomonadati; phylum Pseudomonadota; class Betaproteobacteria; order Burkholderiales; family Oxalobacteraceae; genus Pseudoduganella; species Pseudoduganella albidiflava. The sequence goes on along the minus strand of NZ_CP036401.1, from coordinate 3,046,718 downwards.
GCCAGGCGCGCTTCATCGGCGGCGGCCGGCTGGTGCACCTTGCTGATGCGGTAGATGCCATAGCCCATGCCCGGCAATTCCACGCCCACATAGGCCGGCAGCTTCGAGGTATCGGCTTTCAGCACGGCGCGGGCGACAGCCGGCGGCATGCCTTCGGCCTTGGCCCGCGACACGGCCTGCACCGGGCTGAAGCCGGTCGCGTCGTCGGCTTTCTTCAGCGCGGCCAGCTTGGCTTCGCCGGCGGCCCGGGCGGCCTTCATCGCTTCCTCGGCCGTGACGCGCTGGCGGATCTCGGCGGCCACGTCGGCCAGCGGCTTTTGCGACGCCGGCTTGAACTCGACGATGCGGCCCGACACCAGCGTGCTCGGCGCCACTTCCACCGCTTCGGTATTGCGCTTGTTCTTCACGGCGTCGTCGGCGAACAGCGCGGTCAGGAACTTGGCGTTGTTGTACGGTGCCGGCGCGGCGCCCGCCGCCGGGGTGCGCGTGACATTCTCGGCGCTCTCGATCTTCAGGCCCAGCTTGTCCGCCACGGGCTTCAGGCTGTCGGCCTGCTCATACACCGTATTGGTGAAGGTCTCCACCACTTCCGAGTACTTCTTGCCGGCCTTCTGCTTGCGCAGGTCGGCGGCGATCTCGGTCTTCACCTCGTCCATCGGCTTGACCACGGCGGGCTTCAGCGACGTCACGGTGATCACGTGGTAACCGAACTCGGATTCGACGACGTTGCTGATCTCGCCCTGCTTCAGCGCGAAGATCGACTGTTCCACGGAAGGCACCAGCGAGCCCTTCTCGATCACGCCCAGGTCGCCGCCCTGCTCGGCCGAACCCGGATCTTCCGATTTGGCCTTGGCCACTTGCGCGAAGCTGCCCGGGGCCTTCTTCAGGTCCGCCAGGATGGCTTCGGCCGTGGCCTTGGCCGCGGCCTTGTCGGCCGCCTTGGCATCCTTGTTGACGGCCACCAGGATATGGCTGGCGCGGCGCTCTTCGGGCGCCGTGTAGCGGGCCTGGTTGGCCTTGTAGAACGCGGCCACTTCGTCGTCGCTCACGCTGACCTGGCCTTCGATGGCTTTCGCATCGAGCACCACGTATTCGATGCGGGCCTGCTCGGGCAGCGCGTACAGCTTGGCGTTCTTGTCGTAGTACGCCTTGACCATCTCGTCGGTGACTTTCACGTTGGCCACGAACTGCTGCAGCGGCATCGCCAGTTCCTGCACGTCGCGTTCCTGTTCGGTCAGGTCGGTGACCAGCTTGGTGACGGTGCGCGGCGCGAAGGCGGTGGCCTGGATGCCGCTGACCAGCTGCTGCACGGCCATGTCGTGGCGCATCGTCTGCTCGAAGCCTTCCGGCGTCAGGCCGCTGTTATTGGCCAGCATCGCGCGGTAGCGCTCGATGTCGACCTTGCCTTCTGGCGTGATCATGCCGGGGATATCCTGGATGCTGTCGAGGATCGCCTTCTGCAGCGCCGCGTTGCTGACCGTCAGGTGGCCGCGCGCGACTTCGGACGAGACCGCGCGCTGCGCGATCAGGTTGTCCAGCACGCTCTGGCGGAATTCCGGAGTATCGAACATCTTCTGGTTGAACTGCTCGCCGAAGCGCTGGCGGTACTGGTCCAGCTGGCGGCGCAGCGCGTTATCGAACTCCTGCTGGGTCACCGGCTTGCCGTCGACCTTGGCGAGCGTGGTCGCGCTGTCGCCCATGCTGTCGTAGCCCTGCACGCCGACGAATACGAACGATGGAACGATCACGATCGCCAGCAAAATCTGCATCAGTTTCTGATGCGTACGTATGAATTCAAACATGGCAAATTTATCAGGTTATGCATTACAAAAAAAAGGCGAACGTTAGCGTTCGCCCCTTTCGCTGCTCACGCGATTATAGGGGCGGTGTTCCGATGTAGCAAGGTGAGCATTTGAAAAAACGGCAAGGTTGGGTGGGGGGTTCGGGGCATGGGATGGGGCGGAGTGTCGGAGCGGAGCGTGGGGAGCGGAGCGGTGGATCTGAGCGTGGGAAGCGCAGCGTGGGAAGCGCAGCGTCGGAAAGCGGAGCGTGGGCTCGGTGCGTGCGATGGAGCAGCGTAGCGAGGTGGAAGCAGCGGAGCGAGGTGGAAGCAGCGGAGCGAGGTTGAAGAAGCGGAGCGAGGTGAAAGCGTGAGCAAGCGCGGAGCTTGCAGGGCTGCGCCTTCGCGAAGCAGAGCTTCGCGCGGAGAATGGGGACGGGACTCGCCGACATCCTGCCGGCCGCGGATTCGCTGGTAAGCGAATCCCTTCGAGTGCCCGCCGTGCTTCCCGCAGGGGAAGCACTCCGCTGCGCTGCGAATAAAAAAAGCCCGCGTGCGCGGGCTTTTTTGTATTCTGGCGGAGCGGACGGGACTCGAACCCGCGACCCCCGGCGTGACAGGCCGGTATTCTAACCAACTGAACTACCGCTCCCGGTAGGTCCCCACTGGTGGAGACGATGACGCGACTTCATGGTATCGGCATTTCTGGCGGAGCGGACGGGGCTCGAACCCGCGACCCCCGGCGTGACAGGCCGGTATTCTAACCAACTGAACTACCGCTCCAGCAAATGCACAATACCGAGTAAAACAATTTACACCGTTACTTCAACCATGCCGGCAATTTCTGGTGGGCGCTGAGAGGCTCGAACTCCCGACCTAATCCTTGTAAGGGATCCGCTCTACCAACTGAGCTAAGCGCCCATGCCGATGGCTGCAACTTCCGGCGACCGGTGAACAGCTGGGCTGCCCACCGAAGGCCATTAGTTTACTGCATCTTTCAGCGCTTTACCAGCCTTAAATTTCGGTACTTTCGCTGCGTCGATCGTGATCTCTTCCTTCGTGCGCGGGTTGCGGCCGGTGCGGGCAGCGCGCTCGCTCACCATGAAGGTGCCGAAGCCGACCAGGGTCACGCTGTCGTTCTTGGCCAGAGTAGTGGTTACGCCATCGATCATTGCGTCCAGGGCGCGCGCCGCGGCCGCCTTGGAGATATCAGCGGAAGTGGCGATATGGTCGATCAGTTCAGTCTTGTTCACAGCTTGTTCCCCGTCACAAAGGTTTAAATCGTTTATACCGTTTATTTCGTTTTCGCGAAAGCCCACGGTATTTTCCAGGCAGAGAAAAATCTCAGGCCGTATTAAACAAGCGGGGCTTGCCCTGTGTCAAGGCGTCAATATGTAAAAAACGGCCTCTGAAATGAAAAACGGGCACAACAGGTGCCCGTTTTCCCCGAGAAGGCGCCCGAAGGCGCCCCAAGGGCCCATTCCTCACACAGCCGAGAGCAACGTCAGTGCTTGACCACTTCCGTCTGGCCGTCCGGCTTTTGCGCAGCGGCCGCCACCGGTTCCACCGCCGGCACCTCGGCCAGCGGCTCCGGCTGGCGCTCCAGCGCCACTTCCAGCACCTTGTCGATCCAGCGCACCGGCACGATCTCGAGCTTGTTCTTGACGTTGTCCGGGATCTCGGCCAGGTCCTTCACGTTCTGCTCGGGGATCAGCACCGTCTTGATGCCGCCGCGATGCGCCGCCAGCAGCTTCTCCTTCAGGCCGCCGATCGGCAGCACTTCGCCGCGCAGCGTGATCTCGCCCGTCATCGCCACGTCCGCACGGACAGGAATGCCCGTGAACACCGACACCATTGCCGTTGTCATCGCGATACCCGCCGACGGACCATCCTTCGGCGTCGCGCCTTCCGGCACGTGGATGTGGATGTCCTGCTTCTCGAACACCTCCGGCTTGATGCCCAGCCGCTGTGCCCGGCTGCGCACCACGGTGCGGGCCGCCTCGATCGACTCCTTCATCACGTCGCCCAGGGTACCGGTGCGGATGACCGCGCCCTTGCCCGGCATGGTGACCGATTCGATCGTCAGCAGGTCACCACCGACTTCGGTCCACGCCAGACCGACCACCTGGCCAACCTGGTTTTCCTTCTCGGCCACGCCGAAATCGTAGCGGCGCACGCCCAGGAACTTGTCCAGGTTCTTCGGCGTGACGGCGACCTTCTTCTCGGTCTTCTTCAGCAGCAGCAGCTTGACCACCTTGCGGCAGATCTTCGACACTTCGCGTTCCAGCGAACGCACGCCGGCTTCGCGGGTGTAGTAGCGGATCACGTCGCGGATGGCGGCTTCGCTGACGGTCACCTCGCCTTCCTTCAGGCCGTTGTTCTTGATCTGCTTCGGCAGCAGGTAGCGCAGCGCGATGCTGGTCTTCTCATCCTCGGTGTAGCCCGACAGGCGGATCACTTCCATCCGGTCCAGCAGCGCCGGCGGGATGTTGTACGAGTTCGACGTGGCCACGAACATCACGTCGGACAGGTCGAAGTCCACCTCGATGTAGTGGTCCGAGAACGTGTGGTTCTGTTCCGGGTCCAGCACTTCGAGCAGGGCCGACGACGGATCGCCGCGGAAGTCCGCGCCCATCTTGTCGATCTCGTCCAGCAGGAACAGCGGATTGCGCACGCCGACCTTCGACAGCGACTGCAGCACCTTGCCCGGCATCGAGCCGATGTAGGTACGGCGGTGGCCGCGGATCTCGGCTTCGTCGCGCACGCCGCCCAGTGCCATCCGCACGTACTTGCGGTTGGTGGCGCGGGCGATCGACTGGCCCAGCGACGTCTTGCCGACGCCCGGAGGACCGACGAAGCACAGGATCGGCGCCTTCAGCTTGTCCACGCGCTGCTGCACCGCGAGGTATTCCAGGATGCGTTCCTTGACCTTCTCGAGGCCATAGTGGTCCGTTTCCAGCACTTTCTCGGCGTTCGCCAGGTCGCTGTTCACCTTGGACTTCTTCTTCCATGGCAGCGACACCAGCGTATCGATGTAGTTGCGCACGACGGTGGCTTCGGCGGACATCGGCGACATCAGCTTCAGCTTCTTCAGCTCGGCATTGGCCTTGTCCAGCGCCTCCTTCGGCATCTTGGCGGCCAGCACCTTCTTTTCCAGCTCGTCGAAATCGGCACCATCCTCGCCCTCGCCGAGTTCCTTCTGGATCGCTTTCACCTGTTCGTTGAGGTAGTACTCGCGCTGCGACTTTTCCATCTGGCGCTTGACGCGGCCACGGATGCGCTTCTCGACCTGCAGGATGTCCAGCTCGCCTTCCAGCTGGCCGAGCAGGTGCTCGAGCCGCTTGGCGACGTTGAAGATCTCCAGGATGACCTGCTTCTGTTCCAGTTTCAGCGGCAGGTGCGCCGCAACCGTGTCGGCCAGGCGGCCGGCATCGTCGATGCCCGACAGCGAAGCCAGGATCTCGGGCGGGATCTTCTTGTTCAGTTTGACGTACTGGTCGAACTGCTGCACGATCGCGCGGCGCATTGCCTCGATCTCGGAATCGTCGCCGATTTCCGAATCCAGGGGCTGCAGCTCGGCCACGAAGTGCGTGGGGGTATCGGTAATCTTGCGGATGCGTGCGCGCTGGGCGCCTTCGACGAGCACCTTCACGGTGCCGTCCGGCAGCTTCAGCATTTGCAGGATGTTGGCGACGCAGCCGATTTCATAAATGTCGGTAGGAGAAGGTTCGTCCTTGGCGGCAGCCTTTTGTGCGGCAAGCATGATGCTCTTGCCCTGCTCCATTGCCGCTTCCAGCGCCTTGATCGATTTTGGACGCCCCACGAACAGGGGTATCACCATATGCGGGAAAACGACGACATCCCGTAAAGGCAACAACGGCAGTTGGGTCTGCTCAGTTAATTTGGAAGTTGTCATGGCGTACCTTATGTAAAAGCATGTTTATGATGTAGGCACTCGCAGCCGAATCACAAGACCCGCCGCCGGAATAATTCTTCTCAACACATAATCTTTGTTGAAAACATTGGCAGCGCTGCTCTAAAAGACAGCAGCAACAAATAAAAAAAGCCACGCGCGACGAGCGCCGCGAGTGGCTTTCCGAATGAAGCCTGCTTCTCTTATTGGTTTCGATTGTACTGCGTTGCTCTACGGATGCAAAACGCTTTTTTTGACCGGTGTGCAGAGTGCAATTGCACGCACCGGTCAATTTTCGCCGGATGCTTTCGGCGATTCCTGATAAATCAACAACGGCTTTGCACCCTGGGTAATGGTGTTTTCGTCGATAACCACTTTCGTGACATTCTGCTGATTCGGCAGGTCATACATGATATCGAGCAGCGCATGTTCCAGGATCGAACGCAGGCCGCGGGCGCCGGTCTTGCGCGCCAGCGCCTTGCGGGCGATGGCATGCAGCGCGGCGGGGCGGATTTCCAGTTCCGCGCCTTCCATTTCCAGCAGCTTGCTGTACTGCTTGATCAACGCGTTCTTCGGCTCGACGAGGATCTGGATCAGCGCCTCTTCCGTCAGCTCGGCCAGCGTGGCCACCACCGGCAGGCGGCCCACCAGCTCGGGAATCAGGCCGAACTTGATCAGGTCTTCCGGTTCCGCCTCGAGCAGGATATCGCTGTTCGAGCGCTGTTCCTTGCTCTTCACGGTGGCCGAGAAGCCGATGCCGCTCTTCTCCGACCGGTTCGAGATGATCTTCGCCAGGCCGTCGAACGCGCCGCCGCAGATGAACATGATGTTCGTCGTGTCGATCTGCACGAAGTCCTGGTTAGGATGCTTGCGGCCACCCTGCGGCGGCACGGAAGCCATGGTGCCTTCGATCAGCTTCAGCAGGGCTTGCTGCACGCCTTCGCCCGACACGTCGCGGGTAATCGACGGATTGTCGGACTTGCGCGAAATCTTGTCGATCTCGTCGATGTAGACGATGCCCCGCTGGGCTTTCTCGACATCGTAGTTGCAGCTCTGCAGCAGCTTCTGGATGATGTTCTCGACGTCTTCGCCCACGTAGCCCGCTTCGGTCAGCGTGGTGGCGTCGGCGATCACGAACGGCACGTTCAGCATGCGGGCCAGCGTTTGCGCCAGCAGGGTCTTGCCGGAGCCGGTGGGGCCCACGAGCAGGATGTTGCTCTTCGCCAGTTCGACGTCGTCTTTCTTGCCCAGGTGCTTCAGGCGTTTGTAGTGGTTGTACACGGCCACCGACAGGATGCGCTTGGCCGTCTGCTGGCCGATCACATACTGGTTCAGCAGCTCGGCGATCTCGTGGGGCGTCGGCAAGTCCGACTTGGCGCCCGTAACGGATTCGATGCTGGACGTCTCGTCGCGGATGATGTCATTGCACAAATCAATGCACTCGTCGCAGATGAAGACGGAGGGCCCGGCGATCAGCTTCTTGACCTCGTGCTGGCTCTTGCCGCAGAAGGAGCAGTACAGAAGTTTTTCGCCGCTGGAAGATTTTTTGTCGGACATGGGACGTTTTCTTTAGTTACAAGAATAGGTGCTGCACGGGTTGCTGAACTGCCGCTGGAAGTGTTGCCGGATGTATCGGGGGTAATCCATTGAGCCTATTGCCAAGCGGTCATTGCGAAATACGTTACGAGATATGTCACCTAGTGTATTAACGTCACCGGGTGCATGAAAGACTACATTACCAGGTACATTACAGGTAACGCCACATAACACACTGCACATAACAAGCTGAACATACTCACTGCGCATACTCACTGCGCATCACGCACTGAGCATACTCACTACGCATCACACTAAGCAAACTCACCGCGCGTAACACTGCACGCATAACACTGTATGCATAACACTGTACTCAGCGCGCTGCGTGATGCTGCATGACACTAGCGCAAGGAACCACCAAACCCCATCAACTTGCTTGCTGCATACCTCGGCAGAACTTCACGCGACCTGCAGGCAGAGCGTGTGATCGGGCAAGAAGTCCTGCACACAACCACATGCTACCCGAAATAAAAATAAAACGCCCGGAACGGTGTGGCGTCCGGGCGTAATTTTCGCGTTTTCACTGCGATGCGCTGGCCACCGCTTGTGATGCATCAAGCGCGGGTCGTCAACACCTTATCGATCAGGCCATACTCGGCAGCCTCGTCACCGGACATGAAGCGGTCGCGGTCCGTATCCTTGGCGATCTGGTCGATGGTCTGGCCCGTGCGCTCGGCCAGGATGCTGTTCAGGCGATGGCGCAGGTACAGGATTTCCTTGGCCTGGATTTCGATATCCGATGCCTGGCCCTGCGAACCACCGGACGGCTGGTGGATCATGATGCGCGAGTTCGGCAGCGAGAAACGCTTGCCTTTCGCGCCGGCGGCCAGCAGGAACGCGCCCATCGAGGCGGCCATGCCCGTGCACAGCGTCGAGACGTCCGGCTTGATGAACTGCATCGTGTCGAAAATCGCCAGGCCGGCCGAAACCGAACCACCGGGCGAATTGATGTACAGCGAGATATCCTTGTCGGGATTTTCGCTTTCCAGGAACAGCAGCTGGGCCACGATCAGGTTGGCCATCTGGTCGTTGACCGGGCCGACCATGAAGATCACGCGCTCCTTCAGGAGGCGCGAGTAGATGTCATACGAGCGCTCGCCGCGGCCGCTCTGTTCGATGACCATCGGCACCAGGCCGAGCATTTCCGTGTCCAGTGCCGGATTGCGGTTCATTCCGATCATTCCTTTTCCTTGTGAAGCGCACCGGCCGGCTGCAGTATGCATTTTCACGCAACCGTCAGCCGGCCGGCGCCGGATGTTTGTACGACAGGGGGACTTAGCCCTGCGCTGCGCTTCCCATCAATTCGTCGAACGGCACTTCCTTCGCCGACGTCTTGGACAGGCCCAGGACATAAGTGACGACGTTTTCTTCCAATACAAGAGCTTCCACTTCGGCCAGGCGGCGGCGATCGCTGTAGTAGTACTTCAGCACTTCGCGCGGATCTTCGTAGCTCTGCGCGAAATCTTCGATCTGCGCCTTCACCTGCTCGGGCGTGGCTTGCAGTTCGTTGTCGCCGACCAGCTTCGACAGGATCAGGCCCAGGCGCACGCGGCGCTCGGCCTTGTCCTTGAACAGCTCCGGAGGGAATGGTACATCTTTTACGTTCATGCCGCGGGCAGCCATGTCCTGGCGGGTCATCTCGGCCAGGCGCTCGGTGTCCTGGTCGATCAGCGCCTGGGGTACGTCCAGCGTGGCGGTCTTCACCAGCGCATCCATCACGGCTTCCTTGTTGCGCGCCTTGACGCGGCCGTTCACTTCGCGTTCCAGGTTGACCTTGATGTCCTCGCGCATCTTGGCCAGGTCGCCATCGGCCACGCCCAGCGATTTCGCGAACTCGGCATCGACTTCCGGCAGGTGCGCCCATTCCAGCTTCTTCAGCGTGATGGTGAACTCGGCGGTCTTGCCGGCCACGTCCTTGCCGTGGTAATCCTCCGGGAAGGCCAGCGGGAAGGTCTTCGCCTCGCCCACTTTCAGGCCCACGGTGGCGGCTTCGAATTCCGGCAGCATGCGGCCTTCGCCCAGCACGAACACGTAGTCTTCGGCCTTGCCGCCGGCGAATTCCTCGCCGTCGATCTTGCCGACGAAGTCCACGGTCACGCGGTCGCCGTTGGCGGCAACGGCTTCGCCGCCGTCGCCATGCTCGCCTGCCTCACCCTTGGTGTGGAAGTGCACGCGCTGCTTGCGCAGGATGTCGATGGTCTTGTCGATCTCGACGTCGGTCACGGACGATTTCACGGTCTCGATCTCGACCTGGGACAGGTCGCCGATCTCCACTTCCGGATAGATCTCGAAGGTGGCGTCGAACGCCAGCTGGCCTTCCGGCGAACCTTCTTTCGGTTCGATCTTCGGGAAACCGGCAACGCGCAGGTTGTTCTCGTTGGCGGCGTCGTTGAACGCGCGGCCGACCTTGTCGTTCAGGACTTCGGTCTCGATCTGGTAGCCATACTGGGCCGCGACCATCTTCATCGGCACCTTGCCCGGACGGAAGCCGGGAGCGCGCGCGGACTTGGCCTGCACCTTCAGGCGCTTTTCCACTTCGGAGCGGACGTCCGACAGCGGGAAGGAAATCGTGAGTCGGCGTTCGAGTTTGCCCAAGTTTTCGACAGCAGTTGCCATGTAAAAATCGTCCAAAAAATTGTGAATACTGTTGGTGCGAGGAGGGGGACTCGAACCCCCACACCATTGCTGGCGTCAGGACCTAAACCTGGTGCGTCTACCAATTTCGCCATCCTCGCGCTATGGGAAACCTCGAAAAACGCCCCGCACGGATAACCGCTGTGCGGCGCTTTTCGGGATCTCCAGCTTTCCCATCGCTACGTCGTGTGCTACGTCGTATAACTACTTTGCATAAAAGCAAAGGGCGACCATTAAGTGAAAACGGGTCGCCCTACCCTGCAAATCACAGGGGCTTTCAACTTCAACACGGCATTTTACTGGTTTTTCCCAAAAATGGGGATGATTTTTGACCTTTAGCCAACTGATCAATTAATAAGCCGGCTGCCTCGTCAATACCCTCCCCGCCCATCCGTGATTCAACGCCGCCTATCGCCTCAGCGCACCGGCTTTTTCACGCGGAACCATGCCGCATACAGCGCCGGCAGGAACAGCAGCGTCAATGCCGTGGCCAGCACCAGGCCGCCCATGATCGCCACCGCCATCGGCCCCCAGAATACCGAGCGGGATAATGGAATCATCGCCAGCGCCGCGGCGGCGGCGGTCAGCAGGATCGGCCGGCAGCGCCGCACCGCCGATTCCACGATGGCGTCCCACGGCGCCGCGCCGGCCTTGATGTCCTGTTCGATCTGGTCGACCAGGATCACCGAGTTCCGGATGATCATGCCGAACAGCGCGATGATGCCCAGGTTGGCCACGAAGCCCAGCGGGCGGCCCAGCAACAGCAGCGCGAACGCGGCGCCAGCCACGCCCAGCGGCCCCGTCAGGAACACCAGCAGGGACCGGGAGAAACTGTGCAGCTGCAGCATCAGCAGCGTGAAGATGAGGAACAGCGCCAGCGGCAGGTTGGCCGCGATCGACTGCTCGGCCTCGCCGCTATCGGCGGCGGCGCCCTTCTCCTCGATCTTGTAGCCGGCCGGCAGGCGCGCGCGCAGGTCGGCCAGGGCCGGGTCGATCTGGCCCGACACCGTCGGCCCCTGGATACCTTCCACCACGTCAGCCTGCACGGTGATCGCCCATTCGCGGCCCAGCCGCCAGACCACGCCCGGCTCCCACACGAATTCCACGCGGGCCAGCTGCGAGATCGGCACCGAGCGGCCGCTGGCCGTCGGCACATTGGTATTGTTCAGTACTTCGATGGTCTGCCGCTCGGCCAGCGGCTGGCGCACCTGGATGTCGATCAGCCGGATGCCTTCGCGGAACTGCCCCACCACCGTGCCGGACAGGATCGTGTTCGCCACCCGCATCACGGTCTGCGTGGTGACGCCGAGCGCGCGCATGCGGTCCTGGTCCAGGTCCAGCCGCAGCACCTTCACCGATTCGTTCCAGTTGTCGTTGGTGCCCACCGCGTTCGGATTGGCGCGCACGATATCCTTCACCTGGTCGGCGATGGCGCGCACCTTGTCCACCTCGGTACCGGTAACGCGGAACTGCACCGGGTACGGCACTGGCGGCCCGTTCGGCAGCAGCTTCACGCGGCCGCGCACTTCCGGGAAGTCCTCATGGAACACCTGCGTGATCTTGCGGTGCAGTTCCGCGCGCGCCTGCAGGTCCTTCGGCAAGACCACGATCTGCGACACGTTCGACTGCGGGAAGATCTGGTCCAGCGGCAGGTAGAAGCGCGGGCTGCCGGTACCGACATAGCTGGTCACCGACACCACGCCCGGCTGCTTCCGGATGAACTCCTCGAATTTCTTCACCTGTGCCTCGTTGGCGGCGAACGCGGTGCCTTCCGGCGACCACATTTCCACCATCAGTTCGGGCCGCGACGAATCCGGGAAGAACTGCTTCTCGATGAAGTTGAAGCCGTAGATCCCCAGCGCGAAAATCACCAGGGTGGCCGCGATGGTGGTCTTGCGCCACTCCACGCACCAGGTCACCACGCGCCGGAAGCGCTGGAAGCCCGGCGAATCGAACACGTCGTGCCCATGCTCGCCCGGCGCGTGCGGCTGCACCTTCAGCAACAGGTAGCCGATGTACGGCGTGAACACCACGGCGATCACCCACGACATGATCAGCGCGATGGCATTCACCGAGAACAGCGAGAAGGTGTATTCGCCGGCCGTCGATTGCGCCAGCCCGATCGGCAGGAAACCGGCCACCGTGATCAGCGTGCCGGTCAGCATCGGCAGCGCGGTAGACGTATAGGCGTAGGTCGCCGCTTCCAGCCGCGACAGGCCCTCCTCCATCTTTCGCACCATCATCTCGACGGCGATGATGGCATCGTCCACCAGCAGGCCCAGCGCGATGATCAGCGCGCCCAGCGAGATCTTGTGCAGGTCGATACTCAGCATGCGCATGAACAGGAACGTCACGGCCAGCACCAGCGGAATGGTCAGCGCCACCACCAGGCCGGGCCGCACGTCCAGCCGCAGCTTCGGCTTGGTGTGCAGGCCAAGGGCCACGAAGCTGACCGCCAGCACGATCAGCACGGCCTCGATCAGCGTGTGGACGAATTCGCCCACGGACGCCGTCACGGCCTGCGGCTGGTCCGACACGCGCGCCAGCTCGATGCCCACCGGCAGCTTGCCCTTCAGGTCGCCCACGGTCTGTTCCAGCGCCTTGCCCATCTCGATGATGTTGCCGCCCTTTTCCATCGACACGCCCAGGCCGATCACTTCCTTGCCGTTGAAACGCATCTTGTCGCGTGGCGGATCCTGGTAGCCGCGCTTGATCGTGGCGAAGTCGCCGAGCCGGAACGTGGTGCCGTTGGCGCGCAGTTCCAGGCTTTCCAGGTCTTTTACAGTGGTAAGCGCGCCGGTCACGCGCACCTGCAGGTTGTCGGTCGGCGTCACCAGCGTGCCGGTCGCCTCGATGGTGTTCTGCGTGGCGATCTGGGAAACGATCTGCTCGAACGGAATGCCCAGCTGGGCGAACTTCTGGTGCGAGAACTCGATGTCGATCTTTTCATCCTGTACGCCGAACAGCTCGACCTTCGACACCTTCGACACGCGCAGCAGCTGCTGGCGCACGAAGTCGGCGTAATCCTTCATCTCGGCGTAGGTAAAACCGTCGCCGGACAGCGCGAAGATCGAACCGTACGTATCGCCAAATTCATCGTTGAAGGTGGGCCCGATCACGCCCTGCGGCAGCGTGCCGGCGATATCGCCGACCTTCTTGCGCACCTGGTACCAGGCGTTGCCGGTTTCCTTCGGCGGCGTCGATTCGCGCAGGCTCAGCATGATCAGCGTCTGCCCCGGCTTGGAATAACTGCTGATCTCGTCGATGTACGGCGTTTCCTGCAGCTTCTTTTCCAGCTTGTCGGTGACCTGGTTGGCCATCTGCAGCGCGGTGGCGCCCGGCCAGAACGCCTGCACCACCATGATCCGGAAGGTGAACGGCGGGTCTTCGTCCTGGCCCAGGTTCTGGTAGCTGAGCATGCCGCCGATCAGCATCACGGCGATCAGGTAGCGCGTCAGCGGAATGTGCTCGAGGGCCCACCGCGACAGGTTGAAACCTCTCATCGCGCCCCCTCGGCGGCAGGCGCGGCGCCCTTCGGCACCGGCGCGCGCGGCACGTCCGCGCCGAGAATGCGCACCTTCTGGCCCGGCTTGAGCAGGTGCACGCCGGCCGTGACGACCGTCTGGCCGGTGCTCACGCCGCTGCCCAGCACCAGCTCGTTGCCATCGGCGGCCACCACGGTGACGGGCACCAGCTTCACGGCGCCGTTCTCGACCACCCAGACGGACGTGGCATTGCGTTCGTGGAACAGCGCGGACAGCGGCACCTTGATCTTCGGCTGCCCCTTCGACGCGAACTGCACCACCGCCGTCATGCCCAGCTTGGCCTGCGTGAGCGTCGGCGGCAGCGTCACCTTGAAGGCGTACGTGCGCGTGGCGGGATCGGCCACCGGCGACACTTCGCGGATCTTCGCCGGCACCGCCTGGCCGGGCGCGGCCCACAGGCGCACATGCACGTCGCTCATCTGGCGCAGCGCATCGACGCGGTCTTCCGGCACGCCGAACACCACTTCCTTGTCATCCGTGCGGGCCACCGTCACCACGGGCGTTCCGGCGGCGACCACCTGGCCGGCCTCCGCCGCCACCTGCGTGACCACGCCATCCATGTCCGCCACCAGGTTCGCGTAACCCGTCTGGTTCGACTGCTCGCGGTAGCCGGCGCGTGCCGCGTCCACCTGCGCCTCGGCCGCGCGCAGCGCCGATTCCTTTTCATCCAGTACCGCTTGGGCCACGAAGTTCTGCGCGCGCAGTTCGCGATAGCGCTTCACGTCCGCCGCCGCCAGGTCGCGGGTGGTTTCCGCGGCGCGCAGCGTGGCCAGCGATTGCGCCTGGCCCAGCCGCAGATCCTGCGGGTCGAGCTGCATCAGCGCCTGGCCCTTGCGCACGCTGGTGCCCACGTCGACCTTGCGCGAAACGATCTTGCCCGGCACGCGGAACGCCAGTTGCGACTGGTAGCGGGCGCGTACCTCGCCGGAGAATTCCGCGTTCACGTCCACGTCGGAACTCTGCAGCACGATGGCGCGCACCGGCCGCACATCGGCGGCTTTTTCCGGCGCTTCCGAGCAGGCGGCCAGCAGCACGGCGACCGCCGCGATCAGGTAGGGCTTCAGGACTTGCACGGGACTTTCCTTCACTCTTAAAGATGGCGCTGCAAAGTTGCGCTGCAACGCCGGGCTGCAATCAAGCCTGCACTCATGGCCGTACGCAGGGCCATCAACGAAGCCGGCGATCCGGCAGCACGCCGGGCCGCAGCCTGGCCGCCAGCCCAGCCGCCGCCGCCCGGTCACCGGGCGCGACAATCCGGCTGCGATTGCGGCGGGCACGCTTAGCCACTATCATGGCGGGCTGAATTGATGACTTTCCGTACATTAATTTACAAAATGAGATGAAAATTATAGTCGTGGCGACTGACTTTGAAAATGACTTTCGCGTCAGTTAGCCGCGCCCACACCCATGGCAGTCGACCATTATGAAAACTTTCCCGTCGCGTCGCTGCTGCTGCCGCGCCGGCTCGTCCCTGCCGTGCAGGCCATTTATGCATTCGCCCGCGGCGCCGACGACGTCGCCGACGAGGGCGATGCGACGCCCGCGCAGCGCCTCGCCGCGCTGGCCGAGTACGAGGCGGCGCTGGTGCATATCGAACTGGGCACACCGCCGCCCGGCCCGGTATTCGAGCGCCTGGCGGCCGCGATCGCCGCGCACGACCTGCCCTTCAAGCCTTTCCACGACCTGCTCTCCGCGTTCCGGCAGGACGTGACGGTCACCCGTTACCAGTCCTACGACGAACTGCTGGACTACTGCCGCCGCTCGGCCAACCCGGTCGGCGTGCTGATGCTGCACCTGTACGGCGCCGCGACGCCGGACAACGTGCGCGATTCCGATGCGATCTGCACGGCGCTCCAGCTGATCAACTTCTGGCAGGACGTGGCGGTCGACCAGCACAAGGAACGCATCTACATCCCGATGGACGACCTGGCCCGCTTCGCCATCTCGCCGGCCCACCTGGACGACCCGGCCGCGCACGGCAAGTGGCGCGCGCTGATGCGCTTCGAGGTCGAGCGCACCCGCGCCCTGATGCTGGCCGGCGCGCCGCTGGCGTGGCGGCTGCCGGGCCGCATCGGCCTGGAACTTCGGCTGGTGGTACATGGCGGCCTGCGCATCCTGGAAGCGATCGAGCAGGTGGATTACGACGTGTTCCGGCGCCGCCCGGTGCTGCGCCGCGCCGACTGGCTGAAAGTTTTCTGGCGCGCGCTGCGTCCCTTGCCGCTAGAATAGCGCCTTCAATCGCGCAATATTGCCAAATAATTACATGTCTCCCGACGATTACTGCCAGCAGAAAGCCGCCGCCAGCGGCTCGAGTTTCTATTACAGCTTCCTGTTCCTGCCGCCCGAACGGCGCCGCGCGATCACGGCGCTGTATGCGTTCTGCCGCGAAGTCGATGACACGGTCGACGAATGCAGCGACGAATCGCTGGCCCGCATCAAGCTGGCCTGGTGGCGCACCGAGATGGCCGCCATGTACGAGGGCAAGCCCAGCCACCCGGTCACCAAGGCCCTGCAGCCGCACGTGGCGCCGTACGGCCTGCAGCAGGAACACATGCAGGCCATCATCGACGGCATGGAAATGGACTTGAACCAGACCCGCTACCTCGACTACGCGGGCCTGTCGAAATACTGCTGGCACGTGGCCGGGGTGGTCGGCATCCTGTCGGCCAGCATCTTCGGCGCCACGCGCCCGGAAACGCTGCGCTACGCCGAGAAACTGGGCCACGCCTTCCAGCTGACGAACATCATCCGCGACGTGGGCGAGGATGCCCGCAAGGGCCGGATCTACCTGCCGATCAACGAACTTCAGCAGTTCGGCGTGACGGCGGCGGACCTGCTGAACGCCCGCCACACGGACAATTTCACGAAGCTGATGGCCTTCCAGGCCGAGCGCGCCCAGCGTTCGTACGAAGAAGCTTTCGCCCTGCTGCCCAAGGAAGACCGCCGCGCCCAGCGCCCGGGCCTGATCATGGCGGCCATCTACCGCACCGTGCTCGACGAGATCGAGCGCGACGGCTACCACGTGCTCACGCAGCGCATTTCGCTGACGCCGATCCGCAAACTGTGGCTGGCCTGGAAGACCTACGTCCGCGGATGACGATGGCGCGCCCATGCTGAACGTCGCCGTGGTGGGCGGCGGGTGGTCCGGCTGCGCGGCCGCCGTCGAACTGGTGCGCCGCGGCGCCGCCGTCACGCTGTTCGAGGCCGCGCGCACGCTGGGCGGCCGCGCCCGCCGCATCGACGTGGCCGGCCGTACCCTCGACAATGGCCAGCATATCCTGCTGGGCGCCTATGCCAGTTCGCTGAAACTGATGCGCACCGTCGGCATCGACCGCGGCCGCGCTGTGCTGTCCGTGCCGCTGCAAATGCGCTACCCGCCGGGCGGCATGCAATTCGTCGCGCCGCGGCTGCCCGCGCCGCTGCACCTGGCGTTCGCGCTGCTGGGCGCCAAGGGACTCGACCGCGAAGACAAGCTGGCGATGGCGCGTTTCTCCACGGCGGCCCGCTGGATGGGCTGGAGCCTCGACAATGACTGCCCTGTCGCGGAGCTGCTGGAGCGCTTCGACCAGACGCCCCGCCTCGTCGACCTCATGTGGCGGCCGCTGTGCCTGGCCGCCCTGAACACACCGCTGGAAAGCGCGTCCGCGAAGGTCTTCCTGGCCGTGCTGCGCGACAGCCTGGGCGCGCGCCGCCAGGCATCGGACATGCTGCTGCCGCGCCACGACCTGTCGGCCCTGTTCCCGGATGCCGCCGCGCAGTGGTTGCAGCAACGTGGCGCTATCGTTCGGTTAGGTGCAAAAGTCTCGCAACTCCAGGAGAACAACGGCCGCTGGCTGCTCGATGGCGAAGCCTTCGACAAGGTCGTGCTGGCCGCGTCGCCCGTGGCCACCGCCGCGCTGCTGGCGCCGCTGCCGGCGGCCGCGCCGCTGGTCGAGCAACTGGCGGCGTTCACCTATGAGCCGATCACCACCTGCTACCTCCAGTACGGCGCCGGCGTGCGCCTGCCGCAGCCGTTCTTCGCGCTGGAAGACGCACCGGCCACCGGGCACTGGGGCCAGTTCGTGTTCGACCGCGGCCAGCTCGATCCGGCCCAGGCCGGGCTGCTGGCGGTGGTCGTCAGCGCCTCGGGCGAAGCCGCCGCCCTGCCCCAGCAGGAACTGGCGCAGGCCATCGCCGCCCAGGTGGCGCAGGCCTTCGGGCGGCCGGAGCTCGGCAGTCCGGCCTGGCTGAAGGTCGTCACCGAGAAACGCGCCACCTATGCCTGCACGGCCGGGCTGGTACGCCCCGCCAACGCCACGCCGCTGGACGGCCTGGTGCTGGCCGGGGACTACACGGCGGGCGAATATCCGGCAACGCTGGAAATGGCGGTGCGCAGCGGCCTGGCCGCCGCCGCGCTGCTGCACTGACATCGTGCGCCCTGCCCCCGCCCTGTCCAGTGCAATGCTGTCCGCTGCAACGCTGTCCGCTGCAATGCTGTCCCGCGCCGCCCTGTCCCCCCATCATGCCGCCTGGTCGCCCTTTCCTGCAGCCTGTCGCAGCCTGCTGGCATGTTCCTTGCCATCTCCATACAGTGGCAACATCGGAGGATTGGATATGCGACTGACTTTGACAACGCTTGCCGTTCTGGCCATCGTGCTGCTAAGCGCAGCGGCGATCGTCCAGATCGACGCCCACGGCCATCCCGTGGCGCTGCAACTGGCACTGAACTAGGAACGACCCGATGGGCAAGCAGGATTATCTCGACGCGCTGAGGAAAGCCATGACGGGCTTGCCGCCCGAAACGGCGGCCCGCACGCTGGCCTACTACGAGCAGCGCTTCATCGACGGGCTGGTGGCGGGGCGCAGCGAGGCCGAAATCGCGGCCGAGCTGGATGACCCGCGAAAGATCGCGATGACCCTGCGCGCCAACGTGCACCTGGAGGCGTTCGAGCAAAAGCGCACGCCCGCCGGCTTCGGCCGGATGCTGGCGTCGTTCGCCGGACTGGCCGTGTTCAACCTGTTCATGGTGGTGCCGGCGGCGGTGTTCGCCGCGCTGCTGCTCGCCGTGTATGCCTGTTCGTTCGCGTTCTACATGAGCGGTATCGCGGTGGCCGCCAGCGGCCTGGCCGGTGCCAACGAAATGATCCTGGCCGGCCCGCTGCGCCATGTCGTCGAAGACCGTACCGCGCGCGATCGCCTGCAGACCCGGGTATCGATCGGCGAGCGCGGCATCCAGGTCGACCAGCTGCGCCCGCCGGAACTGGAGCACGAGCTCGACGAGGAAGCCAGCCGCTCCGGCCGCCTGCTGGACAATGCCGAAGCCATGGCCGATGGCAGCGTACGCATCTCGATCGATCCGGAAGGCGCCTCGCGCGCCACGCAGACACTGATCGGCTTCGGCCTGGTGGTGGGCGGCATCGCGCTGTTCCTGCTGTCGCTGGTGGTCACGCGCTACAGCGCCATCGGGCTGCGCCGCTACGTGCAGATGAACCACGCCTTGCTGCGGGGCCGGTGATGCGTATCCGAACCCTCGTCAAGGTTGGCCTGTCGCTGTTCGTGCTGGCATTGGGACTGATCGGCGTGTCGTATACGATGCTGCGCGCCCAGGGCGTGGCCAATCCGTCGACCACGGCCGGCCGCGTCACCCGCACCGACGTGCGCGAGATCGGCCACGGCATCACGGCCATCGACCTGCACGGGCCGATCGACCTGACGCTGCGCCAGGGCAGCACGCCCTCGCTGAAAGTGCGCGGAGAACAGCGCCTGCTCGGCAATGTCGCCACCTCGCAGGAAAACGGCACCCTGCACATCGCCACCACCGGCATGCTGTTCCACCACAAGCGCCCGTTGCAGGTGGAAGCCGTGCTGCCCTCGCTGCAGTCGGTGGACATCCGCGGCAGCGGCGACAGCACGATCACCGGCTTCTCGGGCGAACGGCTGACGATCACCCTGAACGGCTCGGGCAACCTGGCGTTCTCGGGCCGTTACCGGCATGTGAACGCCGCCGTGCACGGCACCGGCGGCCTGGACCTCAAATCGGGCAGCGGCGAAGCTGTGCGGCTGGCGCTGTTCGGCTCCGGTTCGATCAGCGCCTCGGGCAGCTGCGCCGAACTGAATGCCGAACTGACCGGCTCGGGCACCATCGATGCGCAGCACATGGCATCGAATACCGTGGCGGTCGAAGTCAAGGGCTCCGGTACCACCGAGGTGTTCGCCCGGGAGTCGGCCGCGGTCGCCGTGGCCGGCAGCGGCGATGTGACCGTCTACGGCAATCCGGACCAGCGCAGCGTGAGCCGGAACGGCTCTGGGGAAGTGAGCTTCGAGTGATATACGGCACCGGATGTTGTTCCCCCTTGTGCCAGGCCGCTGCTTCGCGAGCGGTGATCAGGTCCGCCTTCCTGGCAAGTGAAGTTCCATATAAATCAGCAAACGATGGCAACCCTTGCCCGATCGGTCGAGACGAGGGAAGCCAGGTTGTCCAAGCCTTCGCTAATTTTTGAACTGAAATTTGGATTTGGCCTACGCGCATCGACTGCCGCCTTCCAGCCACGATCATTGGGTGTGGCCGAGCAGGCGCCGATCTTTGACGGTTAATTCCCCCGGTACTCACGAAGTGGCAGGCATGGGATTCCGAAATCTATGTGATAGTGTTCGTCGTGCCGAATCCAAGGCCGAGCCTTCATGAACGGCAAGATATCGGCCAGCTCTGCGCCGCGCCGGCTGCTACGAAAAAGCTTTTCCATCAAGGGCGGATCGAAGATAACCCGCTCGATGGTAACGTTGTGCCGACGAGCTGCGACTGAAAGCTGGTATAAATGCTCGACCATCGCATCGAAGTCTATGCGAATGCCCGGCAGGCGGCCCTGATCGTCGAATTCCAGGCCATAGCCGAACCTGTTCAATGGCGACGATGGAAGCGGTACCGACTGGTTTGCCTGGTCCAACACGGGCACCATGAAGTCAACAGATGTGCCATTCTGGTGGGTACGATGCGGCCTTATCCTGCCGCCATGGACGAAGCCGGTTTCACCGTAGACGTATGTCTTGTTGGGAACCGTTTTTCCTAGTTCGGCATACGCATCCAGCACAATCTGCCGTACCACGCTATGCAGATAGGTCCGCCCCATTTCGACGCCGCTCGGGCTATAGGCGCCGAAGTTTTCGCCCCGTAGCGGCAGCTGCACGCCGCCGTTCAAGCGCCCTTTAGCAATAGTCCCGAAGCAGGTGCTCGCGCGCACCGTACTCGGCCCCAGGGCGAACACGACAAGTAGAAACGACGCCAAAGCCCAAGCTCGAAGCCCTACTCGGGTTGCGGCAACCATCAATCGGTCGGCAAGGCCGACAGAACGAAGCTCTCGCCAGTGCATATGAAATAGCATGCCGAGCCGCTTGCTGTTTTCAGCTGGGAAAGGTGCCATCGATTCGCCTGACAGGCAGGTGTTGTCCGCCAAGGTTCGCAGCTTCATCGATTTCTACCGGCTGCATCTCGATGAACGGTGCCCGATACGGCGGGCGGGCGTGCCGGCGGGCCTGGGAGCCACTTGACGTCATTACCCCACTGTTGCACGGCGTTTTCCCTGTAACGTGCACCCACACTCCGTTTTGCACCCCGTCACCGCCACCGGAACTCCACCGACAGTCACCGTTTTGTGGGCGGTAACGATCCGGTTGATTCCATGAGACCGCCCGCCGGGATATGTGCGCGGGCACGAGACCTTGTCGCCCAACCGGGCGATTGGCATCCCATCAATGTCGTGCGTCGGCGAACCGCTGATTACTTTTCCGCCATGGTCGGTCGAATCACCGACCGTGATGATTTCCAGAGACATCACACACCTCCATTATTTCGTGATCGAGTCAAGACTGCCTATGCCATCACTAAGCGGGTTCGTGTGAATATTTGGCACAGTCCAAGTCATTCAGGGCGATACTTCATCGGCGGTTGCGGTACGCCGGGTTCGACAGCAGCCGGTCCTTTTCCAGCGAGGCGTGCTCGTCGCTGATCGAACCGCCGGGGTTCTCAAAGCCGTGATAGCCAATCCCGGCACTGACCTCATGACCGTCGGCGTGTTCGCCTGAATCGATGACGTAGCGATTGCCGTTTGCCAGCTCCAGTTCGTAGTTCGCCAGCGTATCCAGGTCATGTTCGAAGACCATATTCCCATCGTCACGGAACTTCCCTTCCTCAACGACGGCGCCATCCTTGTACAGCTTATAGGGCATGCCAGCGCTCGGCCGGCCTCCCGCGGCCGCATGGCTACCGAGGTGGAAAGCCCCCTTTCCCTGCAATGTCCCGGTAGGGAATACAGCCTCATTCATCGCCATGTTTTTCGGATCGATCAGGCTATGCCTCGCCGCATGCACGACGAAATTCCCGATCGTGCCCTGCTCAATGCCCCCAGCGTTGAACCTGGCATAACTTCCACCGCCATTGATCACTAACTCTTGCTTGGCACTGAGAGTGATTCTTTCGGCAGTATGGGTAATATCGAGTTTAGCCAGCAGATTGATGCTGTTCGACAGGGCTTTGACATCTATATCGCCCGCGGCCGCGATCATGCGGATTCCCGCCTTGTGCACGAACATCCGGATCGCCTGCCGCACGCTGGCAAACATGCTTCCGCCGGCAGCGAAAGCGAGATCCTGACCGGTCGTCACGGCAGTATGATTTTCGCTGGCCACATGCGTACTGCCCGCAGTCGTTGTTTCGATACCCGCAGGACTTGCCAGGACCAGATGAGGAGCTGCCAATTCAGGGAAACCTGCGCGGCCGCGGCCATCCCCGCTGATGTCGTCGTTCTGGTTTTTGATGGCGGCAGCTGCCTGCGCCTGCTCGTTTCCTGACTGTGCGCTACATTGCTCGGCGAGCCTTGCCAGATCGGCATGGCGCTGGTGCGCTGCGTTAAGCCTGAACACAGTTTCGCTCATCGCTTTAGCCTCGCCAGTCGCATTCGGACGAGGCTCGGTGGTAAGCAGCAGGCCCCGGTTCGCACGTGCCACGCCCCAGGCATTCGTCGCCAGCTCCCAGCCTTCGCCACGGGCATCCAGACGCCCGTCCGAAGTCTCGATACGATGTATGCTACCGAGCGAGAGCTGACTACTTTGGTGGTCGCTCCTGAGCTGTGCCTGCATTTTCCCGTTGGTGTCGTCGAGGACCAGGTGATTGCTGCCCCCATTGTCATTGCCAAATTCCCGGCTGCGCAAGCCTGCCAACGCCCGTTGCGCCGGAAGATGCCAAGGGGGCATATTGTCCCGGTTATACACCACACCAACGATAATTGGCCGGTCGATGTTCCCATCCAGGAACTGGATTACCACCTCCTGTCCAATCCGCGGCAGGCACATCTGGCCGAAGTACTTGCCGGCCATTGGCATCATCACCCTGATTCACGGTGAGCTGCCCTGGTCGAATTGCCCCAGCCGGTCCCAGTGGAACTGCACTTTCACGCGGCCAAGCTCGTCCGTGTGGACGACTTCTCCCGGGGGGCCGACGACGATAGCGGTTTGCACGCCCGGATTGGCACATGGTTCGCTGTTATGTCCACGGCCAGGTCGCCAACGGATATCGCGGCGGATACAAGTCAGCGTATTGCTGTACTCCGATTTGCCGTGCGGGCCGGCGGGATAATTATTGGTTGCCGTATGCGTCACGGACACAATCAAATAGTCTCGCTCGCCTTTGCCAGGCTTGCGCTCTTCGCCGTGGGCAGGCGACCTTGCTGCCGCGCTGAAGTGCCCTGCAAGCTTGAATGTCCGGCCTGGCTGTGCGACACGATCGTTCCCACCAGCTTCGAAACTCTGCGTCGTGCGGTCGCGCTCCTCCATCCGACGCTGCGCAAACGCCTCACCGTCCTGTGCATCCGCAAAACCATACGCACCGGCGTTCTCATACAGTTCGTGACCAGCCACATCACCCTGCTCGTTCAATGAATAGCCGGTGACCCGTACGGCGCGCGGACTTTTGTAATTAAAGCTGGCCAGCGTCGTCGTACCCGAGCCCAGGTTTCGGACCGGCTGCCATTCGCGAAGGCCATCCGCCTCATCGGAGCCGGCACTGCCGCGAAAGTGAATCTGTCCATCCGTACCGTCGAGGCGTATCGCATCGATCGCCCGGGCTTGCATCGAATCGTCCGCGAGAATCAGGGTGTGACCATCCGCCCTGTGCTCGTACCAGTAATACAGCCCAGCGTCCTCCCAACGGCGATGCAGGTGGTTGTAGTCGGTTTCATTATGCTGATTTGCGCAAGTCAGTTTCTTGCCTCGGTAATCGAGGCTCAGACGCGTTGTCCAGTCGTGTTGACGATAATGCGCGAAAGTTGTCTCGGTCAGTTCCACAACGCTTCGGTGATGGAACGAGACGTTATCCTTGCGTAGCCGTGCGAAGGCCAGCCATGGCTCCAGCACCATCCGGTAATATGCAAAACCGCCGTCCGCGCGGACGAATGCGAACGTAGCGACATACCCGTTCATGTAACGCAGGCTACCGTCTTCCCGGACGAGCGTGATGGTCACCATCCGCCCCATCATGCTCTTCAACGGTATGCCTGCGTCATCGGCCAGGACCTCGGCCTCGATCCGGAAGTCTCGTGACAGTTCCTCGTGCATTTTTACAGCGTTGACGAGCATTGTGGAGTTCGCCGGGCCATCCTCATGCGGGAAGTTCATCCGCAGTAGCCGGTCCCGCTGTGCTCCTGGACCGAACACCGACAACGCGGCCAATCCGACGTCGAGTAAATCCTTGTTCATCCACATCTCCCTATGTCACGTAATGCGGTGCTTCGCTTTTCCTGCTTTCGACTTCCTCGATTGCCAGGCCATACGCGATTCAATATGCAGGCGGAGCATCAGTGTCCGGCTCCAGCGCGTCGGTAACGTCATCCCATGAGGGAAGTTTTGCAGGTGGCAATGGCAGCACCTCGCTGAGCCGCGTGAGTTTGAGATCCGGGTTGATCTCAAGAGCCCCGGCAATATCTTCATATCGGCGGCTACGTTCTGCATCCGCCTTGATCCCCAATCGATCAAACGCAGGTTTGTAGTCCTCGCCCAGATAAGACCAGAATCCGTCAGCGTATAGTCGCCACAAAGCCAATGCCGAGGCTCGATTTCCATACTCGGTACCGTCTTGGAAATATCGGATTGCCTGATTGAAGTCCTCTGTGATTGCTACCTGATATATTGCCAACTCGTGAGCAGCCTCGCCGTGCCTTTGTCGATACGCACACAGCAACATATTTTCCTTGTCTTTTAATTTCCGTGCGTCGCCGTACGCACTTGCCAATGCCATCTGCGCTTCCGGACTGCCGAGAGTGGCGGCTTTCAAATAATATGCCCACGCAAGCTTATTGGATGGGTGAGCGCCGCCGTAACCATATTGATGTGCCACGCCTAAATCATAAAGCGCCCACGGTTGCCCTAATGATGCAGCACTGCGCAGGATGGCAACCGCCTTTACCGGATCTGGCTCAAGAACGCGATTTGTGTCAAGTACGCCGAGACCTTGCAGATAGAACTTTGCCATCAACGCACGCGCTCCCCAGTCCCCCATGTCGGCAGCGGTTTGAACACCACTTAGTATCTGTATGGCCTCGTCTCGGGTTAACTGCCACTCAATCTTGCTGCGCCAGATTTTCCTCGACTTCATGTAAATTCGATACGCCGCAGAATCACGGTGCTTCGGCATATGACGTCGCCATGAATCACATTCAGGTGCCGGGTCGGAAAGCCTGAACTCTTCCATTTCGGACGGCATGGTGCCCAAAGTAAGCTTCCCTGAGAAATTTACGATTTGCGTTACACCTATTAGGGCAAGACCTAAGCAAGTGACTGAGCGAATTGAAAGTTTCATGATATCCTGTAAATCAACGAAGAGCTTACCTTACGATCGGCCATGAAATTGCACCAGTTTAGCGAGCAAGGGCTACCGTCCTGCCTTGCTTCGCGTGTTTGTCGCTCTGCTGCACCTTCTGGCTCTTGAAGCTTCTCTATAACCTTAAATAAATTGGGACGACTTTTTGTTTATTGGCAATCTATATTGACACATGAATAACAAACAAATCTGCCTCGTTATTCAGGATATTTTCGACTGCCCATCACTATCCAAAATCCTATGTCCGCAAATTTAACAATGGATACTGTTCATGCTGTGCTCGCCTCTGATTTACTCGGTTGCTATATTTTTGTTTTTATCATAAAATTCAAAACCGAACAGTCGCACCGATTATTAGATTTGCATATTAGGGCCCAACTCATTAAGCGCTGATCAATAGGTAGGCGACTGGTCCGTAACCGGAGCCAGAGCATCCCCAATTCCGCTCCACGGCGGCAATTTGGCCGGCGGAAGTGGCAACACTTCCTTCAGTCGCCCAAACCTTAGATCGGGTTTATTTCTAGGGCTTGAGCAATCTCGTGATATCTATCACTTCGCTCGCGGTCCACTTGGATACCTAGGACTTCAAGCTCAGGTTTGGTTTTAATACCCATGTGAGGCCAGAATTCTTCGGAGAAAAGCCGACCAAGAGTCAATGCTGAATCCCTGTCCCCAAATTCAACGCCATTCTGGAAGAATAGTATGGCAGCATTGAAATCGCCGACTACTGCGCGACGATTTCCTCCAAGCAGCGATGCGGCCGGGCCAAATCGCTGGGTGAAGGCACACATACGCATTGTCTCCTGCTTTTCGATCTGTCTAGAAGCTCCATATGCTTCTGCCAAAGCCAATTGCGCCTCGGGACTTCCGCGTTCTGCAGCTTTGGCATAGTAGGCCCATGCTATACGCCCATCTTGTGGGACTCCACCATAACCATGCTGATAGGCGACGCCTAGATCGTACAAAGCCCACGGCTGCTGCAATTCAGCTCCTGTACGAACTATCTCGATCGCCTTTTCCGGAATCGGTGCCAATACTTGATTCGACTCAAGCACGCCTAACCCCTGCAGATAAAACCGCGCCAAGAGGGCGCGCGCTCCCCAGTCTCCCCGCTCGGCAGCGTCGCGAACACCATTTAATATCTGAGTAGCCTCTTCGCGAGTAAGCGCCCATTCCGCCTTACTACGCCAAAGTTTACGCGCTTTTATATATATTTCGTGAGCGATTGGGTCGCGTAATTTAGGCATGTTCTGCTTCCAAGCTGCGCAAGCCGGCGGAGTATCCAAAATATTAAATTCACTGATTCCTCTAGGAATTTCGCCCACGTAGCCCCTCCGATAACTATCGTATGCCAGAATGAGAAGAACAGTCAGCAAACCGAATGCGAGAGGGAAACTGATGAATTTCCATTTTATAGAGTTCATATTAGATAAAAATGATATTTCAGCCTTGGAAGCATTGCGTTGATCAAAACCAACTATATAAGGATCTGACTACCAAAAAGAGACGTCGATGTTTCTGTAGTCTCTTCGGCCAACATATCCCGCATCGAGTAACTATTTATACGCATACATCCCCTTATGTCACGAAGAGAAACGTGTGACTATTTTTATCTGTTTCGGCTTCGCCAACCTTTCCTACTAGGAAACCATATATCTAATAGATTGGCGGCCCCTCCCTTTCCACCTCCAGCGCGTCGACAACTCCGTTCCAAGGAGGGAGTTTTGTTGGCGGTAGCGGCAGCACTTCATTTAGCCTAGTCAGCTTGAGATCGGGATTAATCTCGAGAGCTGCGGCGATTTCCTCATACCGACGACTACGCTCAGCATCCGCCTTGATACCTAACTTCTCGAATGCAGGCTTGTATTTCTCGCCCATATATGACCAGAAGCCGTCGGCGTATAATCTTCTCAAAGCCGCTGCCGAATCGTGATTTCCATATTCAACGCCGTTCTGAAAATATTTAATTGCTTGCAGATAGTCTGCCGCAATAACGCTATGATACATTGCAAACGCCTGAGCAGCCTCGCCGTGGCGTTGTCGATAAGCGCACTGCAACATCTTTTCTTCTTTATCGAACGCTCTAACCGCGCTATATGCGTTTGCCAGTACCATTTGTGCTTCGGGACTCCCTAGCTTGGCAGCTCTCAGGAAATGCGCCCACGCCAAGGTTTCGGAAGGGCGCACACCTCCATAACCATATTGGTGTGCGACGCCGAGATCGTATATTGCCCACGGTTGGCCCAGCGCTGCGGCGCTCCGTAGGATTGCGATCGCCTTGTCTGGAGCCGGTGCGAGAACGCGATTGGTGTCGAGCACTCCAAGCCCTCGCAAGTAGAACTTGGACATAAGAGCCTGAGCTCCCCAATCCCCCATTTCAGCAGCATTGCGTACTCCGTTCAACACAATTGTTAATTCGCCACGAGACAACTGCCACCCAATCTTGCTGCGCCATAGTTTTCTGGCCTCCATATATATTCGATATGCCCTCGGATCTCGATATTTCGGCATATGGCGCCTCCATGAATCGCATTCAGGTGAGGGATCGGTGACTTTGAATTCCACCATTTCAGATGGCATAGTTTCCATAGCAAGCTCCTTGCGAAAGTGGGAAATTTGTGTCCCGCCCATCAGTGCAACGAATAAGCATGTGACAGGAATAATAGAGTGCTTCATGTTGCTGCCATGGTTAAATCAACGAACTGCTTGGCTCGCGATCAACGTAAAATGGAACAATCTGAGAAAGCATAGATTGCCCCTTATCCCTCAATACGTGATTGGCATTCTGCAGCAGTTTCCAATCCTGAAATTTGTCTTTCATATCGCCAAAACATGCCGGCCCAGGGTTTCCAGTACTTTGTTGGAAGAGCTTAGTTTTAAGATCGTACGCAACAGTTGCGGCATTGCAGAGCACGTTCAATTCGCTGTCCAAAGCCATACTCCTCAAGTTCAAGTTGGTAGAGCCAGCAGTGAATGCAGCATCGCCCGCGCTGTTCGGCTTCGCCAATCTCGTACTGGCTCGCAGGTACCTTGGCAGCCAACATACCCAAGTTGCGTCCTGAGGACGAGAATCGCCCGTCAAAGGCCTAAAAAACGACAAAGTCAGCCGTTACATAGTGATCAAATGCGCTTTCTCGGCATCGCCTGAGGCCAACGCACCCAGCCATCGCCCGGGTGCTCTAAAACCGATTTATTCAGCGCTTCCCTAGATCAAACACCGACAATTTAGCCAATCCGGCTTCGATAAAATCTCTATCATCCATATCTCTCACAGTTAGGAGGCGCGCCACGCCGCCTTTGCAAACTTATTCCGGCTATCATGACCACGATCAACAGCCGCGAATCTTCTCAATAGGTCGGCGGCCCTTCTCTTTCCGGCTCCAGCGCGTCGGCAACGCCGTTCCAGGGAGGGAGCTTCGCCGGAGGCAGTGGCAGCACCTCATTCAATCGGGTAAGCTTGAGGTCGGGATTAATCTCGAGAGCTGCGGCGATTTCCTCGTACCGACAACTACGCTCGGCATCCGCCTTGATACCTAACTGCTCAAATGCGGGCCTGTATTTCTCGCCCATATATGACCAGTAGCCGTCAGCGTACAATATAGCTAATGCTGTAGCCGAATCCCGATGACCATATTCCGTGCCAGCCTGAAATAATTGAATTGCTTTCAAGTAGTCTCCTGCAACGGCCCTTTGATATGTAGCGAGTGCATAGGCAGCATCGCCGTGCCGTTGTCGATACGCGCATTCCAACATTTTTTCTTCTTTCACGAACTCTCTAGCCTCACCATAGGCGCTTGCTAGTACCATTTGCGCCTCGGGGCTTCCTAGCTCGGCAGCTTTCAAAAAATGCGCCCAAGCCAAAATGTCAGATTGGTGCACACCTCCATACCCATATTGGTGCGCGATGCCGAGATCATATATTGCCCATGGCTGTCCCAGTGTTGCAGCGCTCTGCAGGATTGATATCGCCTTTTCGGGAGCGGGGGCGAGAACGCGGTTGCTGTCGAGCACTCCAAGCCCTCGCAAGTAAAACCTCACCATCAACGCCCGCGCTCCCCAATCCCCCATTTCGGCGGCAGTCCGTACGTCGTTTAGTACTGTTGTTAGTTCGCCATGGGACAATTGCCATCCAATCTTGCTACGCCATAGCTTTCGGGCTTCCATATATATTCGGTATGCCCTTGGATCCCGATGCTTCGGCATATGACGCCTCCACGAGTCACATTCAGGGGGCCGATCAGAAATTTTAAATTCCATCATTCCAGACGGCATAGTTTCCAACGTAAGCTCCTCGTAAAATTTCGCAATATGGGTTACGCTCATTAACGCAACTAATAGGCACATGACAGGCAAAATAGGAAATTTCACAATATCCGCACCTTAAATCAATGATGAGCTAAATTTTCGGTCAACATAAAATGGCATTAGTTGACTGACCAGATTCTCACCCCTGTTCTTCTTGGCCAGATTATCATCTCGCAGCGACTTCCATGCATTATACGCTGCAGACATGTCTCCAAAACATCCCGGCCCAGCTTTTCCAGCGCATTGCTGGAAAAGCTTCATTCTCAGATCGTACGCCACAACAGCTGCATTGCTGAGCAAATTCAATTCGCTATCAACCGCCATGCTCCTTAGGTTCAGATTTGTAGAACCAGCGGTAAATGCAGCATCGTCGACAATCGCCACTTTCGTATGTATATATATTTCCTCATAATCACTCGGCAATAACTTTCCGCTAGCCGCCGAGCAAGTCCACATTGAACTCATGACTACGTTGATGCCAGATTCGATCATTTCTTCTTCCGATACTGGGGGCCTTGTGCCTCCACGCTCAGCTACTTTGACAGCTTCTTGATGTAACCGTGGCATCGTTTTGATCTGCCCTATCCCTCCAGCAACCTCATGCGTAGGTCCATCCATACCTGCCCTTTCCGGTGTCGAGGTAACTAAAAACACGTATACCGGTTTCGTATACCCTGCTTCGCGTAGGTTGTGCACACACGTACGCAGATGCGCCGCCCAAGCTGCATACTGAATGTATTGATTCTGAATAAATATATAATGCGTCATTTGCCGGGTAAGATTCGCATAGCACTCCTTGGCAGCCTTCTCGCCGTGCAGCGGCTGAGTTCGTACTAACTGAACCGTATGCTCTTGTCCCTGTCGAGGAAACTCTGAAATTCCAATCTTGTTTCGCCGTGCGATAAACCCTGGATCCATTTGCATATCCGACATATCGCGAATCGCTCTTACTATCTTGTAGACTAGCCGGAGCGGGCCCAGGAACCATAAGAGATCGAGAAATGCCGAACCCGGTGGCTCGGATTCATGCCAGCCCTGACAAAAATTGTGGTTCAGGTCGTGCAAAACGGGGCCGCGTACCCTGCACGATACGTCCTGATATGGCTTTACTATGCGCGAGTGTCTGTCGATGTAATCCTGCACGGCGCGTTCTTTCTGTCGCATAAGATGCGGTGGCGGTGAGTAGCCAGGCGATGCTCCCTCAAATGAAGGACCTTCTTTCCACGCGCGCTTCAATAATTCAGCTTGGGGCATATCGAACACACGTTCCCGCCGTATATCGCCGAATATGTGCTCCGCGGTATCCCAGTATTCGGTCGTTGAATTATGGCCCATCACGTACCCTACCGCGGACTTAGGGCGCTCAAAATCAATCAGAATCATTTTCTGATGGTGTGCGGCATATAAGACAGCGACCGTCCCAGTAAACCCCAGATTCTTGGGCGGCACTTCTCCCTCCATTGAACGTCCGAGGAGATCGGATTTAACGTGCCGCACATGGAGACAAATATTCTCGAATTCTCGATTGACCACCTTGGCATACCATTCCGCGCTATAATTTTGGTGGCCCTCTGAATAATAGCCAACGCCACCATTGGCACCTATTGTCGGCAGCGAAGGGCCATAGTACCCAGGAGTATTGTTCATTATTTTTTGAGATACGAAGTCGTCATGCCAGATGAGCAGGCGAACCTTCACTGGATTCTTCTTGCGTGTCGCAATTTCGATCAGGAGATCCCCGTAGCGTTGACCGGATTGTGCTGTTTCCTTACGTACCAGAATCATCCCAGGGTCGAATCCCCAGGTAATGATGTCCACGCTGTCGACCGCATTTTTAAGGTCTTCGGCGATGCGCTTGAAAACTTCCTCCCCACAAATCAGCGGTTCCACTGAACAGCCATGTCGAGGGTAATAAACCGGCTTGGGCAAGCGAACAAACCAAGGTTGTGCCAAACACTGATTCGGTGCCGCATTTCTACGATACGACAATCGTTGTTTGTAGAGCTTTGCGTTGTCATCCATCGCGGATTTCATCGGATTCTCCTCGTTTCAATATGTCGTCGGTGATTGCTGATCAATTCCGTAAGCACGCGACAGGAACGCATTGGCCTGCATTTTCCTGGCGAGCAGCGGTCTGGCACTCAACCAGCCTGTCGGCACGCACCAAAGTCGGCGCGATGAAAACCACCTTGCGCAACGTCGACTGCGGTCCATAGGGCTGCATCCGAAAATGACCGTTTCTCCAATGTGGCGCTACGTCCCCGCGGCCAGCCTGGAGAAGCGACGGCAGGGCCACCGGGCCGAACACGATACGGTCATATAACTCCGCAGCCAGGCGGCGAAGCCTGGCAGCCTTCTTTGGACCGACAGCACGCAGTCGCGCCATCGCAGCGCCAAGAGGCGCTTGTTCCAGACGTCGCGCATTGGCCATCGACCAGTACAAGAAAACCTTGCCGCAAACCTGGGCAATGGCCAGTTGTTGGGAATGAACTGTTTCGGACAGGCCAGGCTCGAGATGCACGTCTCTCAGCACATCCAGCACACTGTCGTTTTCGTTTTCGATCACGATGCTCGTGGTTGCGCCCCCCTGCGTCCGACCATCGCCGTATTCGAATATCGACAGGATCGTGATTGCCCGCCTGCCGTCATTCACCGCTTCGAATACATAGGCGCCGGTAACGCGCTGATCGATGTCCTCGGCAAGCGTCACCACTGGCTGCAGTTCGGTACCGAAGCGAATGAAACAGGCGGGAAAGGGAGGTCGAAGCTGGCTCACCGGAATATCGGCGCCAGGGTCCGACGAGGCCAGCAACTGTTTCACGGTTGGCGTCAGCTCGAACAGTGCATGGGGCCGCAGCCAATACATGCTCGCTGCGGTTGCAAGTGCCGCCATTCCCTTGAGACATCTCTCCAGGTTTGCAGGGGCCGCGTAGCCGGCCGTCCTGCAGCGATGGAACAGCATCTTGAAAACGGCTTCGTTCTCGCTGAATGATGATGATGTGTCGATCGTCCGCATCGCCAACGAACTGTCGAAAACTGACGCATGAATGGCTGGCCATTCTTTCCAGGCACTGGAGAGCCTGGTGTTGCGTGCGTGAACCGGGGGCGGATGCGTGCTATGCCGGGAAAACGTTTCGTCGCTCGCATTGCACAGTGCCAACGTGGCAGCGTCGAATTCCGCATCGCCCTTCGGGCGGTATGCGCCGCCATGGTTTGGCGGCGCGCCAGTATCCTTTACACATCGATGCAAATCCTGGCGTGTCATGCCACTCTCCCTGCATGAAGTCATATGGACCATCAGCGTCTCGCCACCGATGGCTTCAACGCGTATCCGGTTTCCGTTCGCGCCACCCGGCCCGCTTCGCCATCGAGATGAGCGTCCCAACCCAGCCGGCTTGTCTCGGCCCCCCTCCGGCTTGTCAACACCACGCGTCGCGAGGCCGATGGCTTCAGGTGCAAACGCACCTCGAACGTCAGGGCAGGCAGGCCGAACAGTGCCAGCATGCTTTCGAGTGCCGCCGCGCCGGGCGTGCCAGGCAGGAAGCGTTCGAAATCAGGCCGGTCGACAGGTCCGATATGGATGTCCACCTGCTGGTCGCGTCGCCAGAGCCGGTTTCCCAGCATCGCGCCATTTCCCAGCCTGGCGCCTGAGCACTCACGGCTGCCGAGCCGGCTGCGCTTGTGGTCGGGAATGTGATCCCAGTTCCCCACGAACGGCTCCAGGGCGATCGGCACGGCGAAGTAGTCGCTCAACACGTTCGCCACCGCGTTCGCCGAAACCGGCCGAGTGCGCAGCAACCCGGCGTAATACGCCATCACTTCATCGGGAACGCCGTTGAGCTCACCCTGTACACCGCCTGCCACGCCGTTACGGATGCCCGCCAATGCCAGCATCAACGGCAGGCGCGTGTCGGTACCATCGGTGTCGATCGTCTGCTCCAGCCGGAACTTGCCCAAGGCGCGGACGAACAAGGTGGTGAGCCGCTGCGTGAACAGGTCGACGAACGCACGGGCGCTATCGTCGTCGCCCCAGCGCAGGGACGCGGCGATCCGTTCCGTCACGGTAAGCGGCAGGCCTCCCTGCGTGCCGAGCAACCCGACGAATGCCGGGGTCAACGTAAAGCGCACCGCGCCGCCAGTACGCAGCCCGTCCAGGATTCGGGCAGCGGAATCGAGCGCTCCCGGCCCGGCTTCCAACGCCTCGATCTCACTGGGCGGAAAAGTCATCGCCAGGCTGTTACGAAACTGCAGCACGGCTCCTTCGCCAGCCAAGCCGTTTTTTCTAAGCCAGCGCAGCAGCAGTCGCACTGCCTGCGCGAACTGGAAGCGGTGCGGCTCGGCCAGCAGCCGGTCGATCACACTGGCTTCACAAAGCCGTTCCGAGGTTTGCATCGGACCAACTCCTTTCCGGTTTGTTTAGAGAGCACGACGAGTTCGATGAAGCTGTTGACCTGCACATACAGGCCCAGGAAATGGTCGATCACTTCGATGAACAAATGCATGCTGGTGCCGGCAAAGGCTCCTTCATCGAGCGTCAGCCGTACTTCCAGACCGTGGACAAGCGACGACCCGTATTTGTGCCGCAGCCACGTAACGGTTTCGGCTTGGTCGAGCGCCACGATGCCGTCAATCTGTCGCCGGGAGATCGGCGATTGCGGCAGGTCGTACAGGGCCAGCATCTCGCGCAATGCCGGCAGGCCGTCCCGCGACAGCGCATGGTGATTGAGCGTGAGGTGGGAAATGAGCCGCCAGTGCCGCGCCGGTTCCGACCCGAACCGGTAGGGCGGCGTTGGCTTGCGCACGTAGCGGATCTTCGCGCTGTCGGCATCGCGCGGCGGAAACAACTCTCCGCTGCTGCCCAACGATGCGGGCAGATCCCGATTCGTGCATGTCAGCTTGATCGACAGGCTTGTCTTCCGCACCGCCATCGGATCGAAGTCGGCATCGACCAGCGTGATCCGTTTTTCATGGCCGGGGCTGGCGGCCGCCACGGCGCCATCCGTCCGCGCCACCCAGTAGTGCTGGTTGCCCTCGACCCTTTCGCCGTGCCGCAATGCGTAGAATGGCCGGAACTCGGTGATGGATTCGTCCGTGCCGGTGCCACGTATCATGCGGACCGAGTCGATTGAGTAAACCTCGAAGTCCGATGCTCGCGACGCATCCGCAACGACGCCATAATCAGCTGAAAAGTGTGTCAATGCGACGGGCACGCCGGACCGTTCGAACAGGTTGACGGCCGGACTGCAGCCCAGCAGCAGGTTCCCGGCGGACAGGCTGGCCAGCATTCGCGCAGTGTCCGAATCCCATCGGAGATCGCCGATTGCCAGATGCAGCGTGAACCTGCCCGCGCCAATCGGCACGTGGCGTGCGATCTCGGCGAGATCGATATCGAAGAAGTTGAACTTTTCGGGGAACGCGAAGAATTCGGTGAGTCCACGGTAGGCAGGATGCGACCGCGCCCCAAAGGGAATCAGCGCATCCTCTTCCGCAAAACCCACTTGCGCGAATGGAATCACGGACAACGGCTGCCAGGGCCCTTCTTCTACCTCGATATGGGCGCAGCGCGCACGCAAGAAGAGTGCGTCGCGCAGGCATGCGCAAAACGAAGGCTCGCCGTCGATGAATACACGTATGCGGCCTAGCTGGGCCACCCCTTCGCCTTGTAGCGTGATGCTGATCGCGGAAGTCGCCCCGGGTGGCAGCTCCGATCCGCTGGAGGGACGGACTGCGTTGTCGAAACGCGCCTGGATCACCGCTACGGGGGCGAGCGTGATGTCGTAGGCCGTGCGGAACTGACAGCGAACGCCGCTCAGCACTTCAGAATGCAATTCGGTTCCGCGTGCCAGCGTCAACACGGGTTGCGTCCCCGCAGCGCGCACGGCCGGATGGGTGGCTTGCACGATCGTGCAAGAAGGGAAAGGCAGCAGGTAGTGCGGGAACAGCGACTCCAGCAACCCCTCGGTGAATTCAGGGTAACCATCGTCCTGGCGCTTCGCCACGCGTGCGGCGATCAGCGCCACGGACTCGATCAGCTGCTCCACATGTGGGTCGGGGCAGATATCGGCACCCAGTTGAAGCTTTCCCCCAATCTTTGGATACCGTTCGCTGAACTCGCGGCACAGCCGGCGCAATGACACCAGTTCACGTTCGAAGTAAGGCAGCAAACTATCCATTCGATCCTCTCCGCAACATCTTGCCGGAAGGCTAGTATCGACAAATTGCCTGATGCCAACTTGAGCTTGCGCAAGCCATACCACTATGAGGCGCGTACGTGACAGGCATCGCAGATTTGAGAAGCGTCAAATGATTTTCTGAAGAGAAATCCATACTGCCCGTTCACATTTCCTGGGGAAAAACATGAGCTTGCCATCCAAGATTCTCTGGTCCGAAGGTCTCGCACTCGATGCGCAACACCTCCAGCAACTGGACCGCTATCATGAAGGTCGTCTGAAGCACATCGTGAATGCACTTAACCCGAATGCATGGGGTGTGCAAACTGCGCGATGGGGGATAGAAGATGTCGAGCGAGGAAAACTGCGCGCTGAATCCCTCACGCTCGTCTTCAAGGACGGCGAAATCTATCAGGCGCCTTACTCGGATCCGTTACCGCTCACCGTCGACCTGGCCGAATTGCCGGCCGACGTATCCAGCTTTGTGTATTACGCAGCGCTGCCCGCTCTGAATTCACGCGGTGGCAATGTGGCGCGGGCGGATGTACCTGGAGCCGCCGTCCCCCACAGCACCGCAAGATTTGCCCAACTTGAATTGCCGACCCTGGATCTCTTCACGGATGCCCTCGTCAGCAAAGTCCGCTACCTGAAAAAGTCGCTGCGCCTGCTGCCGGAGCATGAGGTCAGCGAAGCGTACGAGTGCATTCCCGTCGTGAAAATCCGCCGCAAGGCCGACGGCGCCTTCGAGATCGATCCGCGCTTCATTCCCCCCGCGCTCTCCATCGAAGGAGCACCTGCCTTGCAGAATCTGATGAGCAGCCTTCTCGCGAAGATGAGTGCGAAAGCCGATGCGCTATATGGCATGCAGCACCAGCCCAACGGCAGCGCCGTGAAGGCGCACGTGGGTGACGTTTCGTCGTTCTGGATGCTCAGCACCATCACGACTGCAAGCACCGGACTCAGTCATGGCACTTGCTCGGCACATACACATCCCGCGGAGCTGTTCGGCATGCTGCTGGCACTGGCGGGTGGACTGATGGCATTTTCGCGCAAATTCTCCATCGCCGATCTGCCCAGGTACCAGCACGAGATGCCGACGGAATCGTTCCGCATACTGGCCGACATCATCTGGGAACTGCTGGATACCGTCGTTTCATCGAAATATGTGCCGATCGCATTGACACGCAAGAGCGAAACCAGCCCATACCATATTGCCCAGCTGGACCCCACCGTTGTCGACGCACAGGGCCGCCTGTACCTCGCCGTGAATGCGAACATGCCCGCGCTGAACCTCGTGGCGGAAGTGCCCCGGCAAGTGAAAATCGGTTCCCCATACGAGGCGGAGCAGCTGGTCCGCAGCGCGCTGTCCGGCGTACCGCTGGTGCACATGCCACAAGTACCGATGGAAGTCCCGGTCCGGCCAAACACCTATTATTTTTCGATCGAAAATCGGGGCGAGCGATACGAATCGATCATGAAAGCACAGGCGCTGGCAGTATACGCGCCAACCACCTTGCAGGACTTGAAACTTGAGTTGTTCACCTTGACAAAGTAATCGCGCCGGATGGCGTCAAGCGCCGCGACGTCCAAGCCAGGCTGCCACATCGCGGCCCACGGCCACGCCAGCGGCGAGACACGCCGTCAACAGATAGCCGCCGGTCGGGGCCTCCCAATCGACCATCTCGCCGGCCACGAACACGCCCGGCAAGGCGCGCACCATGGTGCCCTCCAGCGCCTCGAACGCCACGCCGCCGGCACTGCTGATGGCTTCGTCGATCGGGCGCGGCGCGCGCAGCGTCAGCGGCAAGGCTTTCAAGGCACGGGCCAGCGCCACGGGATCGGCGAACTGCTCCTTGCCCAGGCATTCGTGCAGCAGCCCCGCCTTCACACCCTTGATGCCCAGCCGCCCCTGCAGGTGGCTGGACATCGAGCGCGAGCCGCGCGGCCGCGCCACTTCGGCCAGCACGCGGTCGGCCGGCAAATCCGGCAGCAAGTCCAGCTCGACGACAGCGCTGCCGTGCAATGTCATCTGGTCGCGCACGGGCGCCGACAACGCATAGATGAGGCTACCCTCGACGCCCGTCGCCGTGACGACGAACTGGCCCTGCTTGCGGACGGGCTGCCCGTTCCCGTCCGTCCATGACGCGGCGACCGTGGTGAGCGGCTGGCCGGCATACCGTTCCGAGAACAGCGGGCTCCAGTCCACGTCGAAACCGCAATTGGAGGGCCGCAGCGGCGCCACCTCGATGCCGCGCGCGGCCAGCAGCGGCAGCCATGCGCCATCGGAGCCCAGCCGCGCCCAGCTGGCGCCGCCCAGGGCAAGCACCGTGGCATCGGCCCGCGCGAGCAATTCTCCGGCGGGCGTATCGAAGCGGAGCGCGTGATCCGCCCATCCGGTCCAGCGATGGCGCTGGTGGAAATGCACGCCCGCCTCGCGCAGGCGGTGCAGCCATGCGCGCAGCAGCGGCGCGGCCTTCATCTCGGTCGGGAACACGCGGCCGGAGGTGCCGACGAAGGTGTCGATGCCCAGGCCGTGCACCCAGTCGCGCACGGCATCGGGGCCGAACGCGTCCAGCATCGGCCGCAGCGCCGCGGCGCGGGCGCCATAGCGCGTCACGAATCGTTCGTAGGGTTCGGCGTGGGTGATGTTCATGCCGCCGCGGCCGGCCAGCAGGAACTTGCGGCCGACGGACGGCATCGCGTCGTACAGGTGGACGTCGAACGCGCCGGTGCGCGACAGCGTTTCGGCGGCCATCAGGCCGGCCGGTCCGCCGCCGACGATCGCCACGCGCGGGCGGGAAGTGTCGGGGGATGCAGGGGTCATCATGAGGAGCGAGATTGTAGTGCAAAACGCGCCCCGCCCCGGCATACTGGTGGCCTCGCAAGGAAAATCACCGCTGGAGACGCCATGGGCCCGCTTTTCTGGATCAAACGCTACCTGCTCGCGGCCGTGCCGCTGTTCGCCTTCCTGGCGGCGGTGGAATGGGCCAAGGGCACCACGGCGCCGGCGGACATCGCCAGCGCCGCCATCTGGGCCGCGGTGGCCGCCGCGATCTTCACGGGCGCCGCGTGGAACCGCTACCGCAAGGCGCTGGCCTGCGCGGCATGCGACGCGGTGCCGCCGAAGCCCGCCGCGGCGCAGGCACCACGCCGGAAGAAGAAATAGACGAGAAGGAAGCGAGGGGTAGAACGCGTAGCGGCAGGCCGCTGGTATATACTCAGCCGCCCGTTACCGGCGGGAAGAACGCCACCTCGGCGTTCTCGCTCAGCGCTTCGGCGCCGTCGCACATGCGCTGGTTGCATGCCATGCGCAACGCGCGCCCTTCGCCCAGCGCCTCGGCCCACACGCCGCCCCGGGCGACCAGCAGGTCGCGCAACGCGCCCACCGTGCCGACATCGGCCGGCACCTCGATGGTCTCGCCGCCGCTGCCCAGCTTTTCACGGACACTGGCAAAAAACTTCAGGTTGATTCGCATATCAGTACAGCAGTTCGGTAAAGGGAATGAAGCGCACGGTGTCGCCGGCGCTGATCGGCTGGTCGGCCGGGTTGTCGATCAGGCCATCGCCCCACACGGTGGAGGTCAGCACGCCCGAGCCCTGGTTGGGGAACAGGTCCAGGCCGCCGTGGGCATTGATGCGCGCGCGCAGGAACTCGTTGCGGCGGTCGCCTTTCCAGTCGAAGTCCGCGCGCAGCGGGAACACGCGCGGCTCGCTGCCCGCGTTCACGCCCTGCAGCTTCAGCAGGAATGGCCGCACGAACAGCAGGAACGTCACGAAGCTCGAAACCGGATTGCCCGGCAAGCCGATGAAGAAGGCATCGGCCACTTCGCCGAACGCCAGCGGCTTGCCCGGCTTGATGGCGATCTGCCACATGGCCAGCTTGCCTTCCGCTTCCACGGCCGGCTTCACATGGTCTTCCTCGCCGACCGACACCCCGCCGGACGTGATGATCAGGTCGCTGCCCGCGGCGGCCTGGCGCAGCACGGCGCGGGTGGCGTCCAGGCTGTCCGGCACGATGCCGAAATCGGTCACGTCGCAGCCCAGGTTTTCCAGCAGCGCGCGCAAGGTGAACCGGTTCGAGTTGTAGATGCCGCCCGGCGCCAGCGGCTCGCCAGGCATGGTCAGCTCGTCGCCGGTGAAGAACACGGCCACGCGCACGCGGCGCAACAGCGGCAGGCTGGCCAGCCCGATCGAGGCGGCCAGTCCCAGTTCCTGGCTGCGCATCCGCGTACCGGCCGGCAGGATCACGCTGCCGTTGCGGATATCCTCGCCCGCGCGGCGGACCCATTCGCCGGACTTGGGCGCATGGCGAATCGTGACGGTGTCGCCCTGCGCCTCGCACTGCTCCTGCATCACCACCGCATCGGCCCCTTCCGGGATGAATGCGCCGGTGAAGATGCGGGCGGCCGTGCCGGGCTGCAGCGGCTCGCCCACATGGCCGGCGGGAATGCGCTGCGAGATGGGTAAAGTGATCGGCAGCGTGGCGGAGCCGCCCGCGCAGTCGGCGGCGCGCACCGCATAGCCATCCATCTGCGTGTTGTCGCGCGCCGGCACGTCGAGGCTCGACACGCAGTCGGCGCCCAGCACGCGGTCGTTGGCCTCCAGCGTGGGCACCGTCTCGATCTCCGCCACGGGGCGGCAGGCCGCCAGCAGGAAGTCCAGCGCCTGCTGGCGCGACAGCATCGGCTTGCGCGCGCCCGTCATGTCACAGGGCCGTGCCGGCGGCGTCGACGTTGGCGGCGATGTATGCCTTCATCTTGTCGACGTCGGGCGGCATCACCGTGTACTTTTGCGGCAGCGACTCGATATCCTCGAAGCCGGCCGGACGCTCGGCATCCTCACCCAGCGCTTCCAGGATCGTTTCGTTGAATTTCGCCGCCAGCGCGGTTTCCAGCACGATCATCGGCACGCCCGGTTCCAGGTGCTCCCTGGCCACCTTGATGCCGTCCGCGGTATGGGTATCGATGACGATGCCGTAGTCGTCGGCCACGTCGCGGATCGTCTGCAGGCGGTCCGCATGGGTCGACTTGCCGGACTTGAAGCCGTACTGCGCGACCTTGGAGAATTCGTCGCCGTCGCTGCCCGGCCCGCCGGAAAGATCGAAGCCGCCATCGCTTTCCACCTTCGTGAACAGCGCCTTGACGCGCGCCGGATCGCGGCCCACCAGGTCGTAGACGAAGCGCTCGAAGTTCGAGGCCTTGCTGATGTCCATCGACGGGCTGCTGGTGTGGTACGTCTCGGCCGACTTGCGCACGCGGTAGATCCCGGTCCTGAAAAATTCGTCGAGCACGTCGTTCTCGTTGGTGGCCACCACCAGCTTGTCGATCGGCAGGCCCATCATGCGGGCGATGTGGCCCGCGCAGATATTGCCGAAGTTCCCCGACGGGACCGTGAACGACACTTTCTGGTCGTTCGACGTGGTCGCGGCCAGGTAGCCGCGGAAGTAGTAGACCACCTGCGCGACCACGCGGGCCCAGTTGATCGAGTTGACGGTGCCGATCTTGTAGCGCGCCTTGAACTCCAGGTCGTTCGACACGGCCTTGACCATGTCCTGGCAATCGTCGAACACGCCCTCGACGGCGATATTCAGGATGTTCGGGTCCTGCAGGCTGAACATCTGCGCCGTCTGGAATGCGCTCATCTTCTTGTGCGGCGACAGCATGAACACGCGGATGCCGCGCTTGCCGCGCATCGCGTATTCGGCGGCGCTGCCGGTGTCGCCCGAGGTGGCGCCGAAGATGTTCAGCTGCGCATCCTGTTTGGCCAGCGCATACTCGAACAGGTTGCCGAGCAATTGCATCGCCATGTCCTTGAAGGCCAGCGTGGGCCCGTTGGACAGTGCCTGCAGCACCAGCTTCTTGCCGTCGGCTTCTTCCAGCACGCGCAGCGGCGTGATGTCCGCCGCGTTCTCGCCCTCGCGCGCATTGCGGTACACGTCGGCCGTATAGGTCTTCTGCGCCAGCGCCTTCAGGTCCGCTTCCGGAATGTCGGTGGCGAACTTGGAGAGGATCGCAAAGGCGAGATCGGCATACGGCAGCTTGCGCCACGCATCGAGCTCGGCACCGGTTACTTGCGGGTATTCGCTGGGCAGGTACAGGCCGCCATCGGGCGCGAGGCCACCCAACAGGATGTCTGAAAAACGTGCAGGAGATGGCTGGGAAGACACTTCGGCGGCCGACACGTCGGCGCGGGTGGACACATATTGCATGGTTCTGAAATCCGGTTGGGCGCAATTATAGGAACTCCCATACCGGCATGCCAGCTGCAGGCATATCGATATGGGGACTCCAATTATAGTGCGGCCGCAGTTTCTTTGCGAAATTTGCCAGCTTTTCGAATTTTATGCTGTTGCAATGGCCAGAAAAATCAGCAGGCCGCGTGATTCACCGTCACCACGTGCACGGCCAGGCCGCCCAGCGAGGTTTCCTTGTACTTCGCGCCCATGTCCGCGCCGGTCTGCCGCATCGTCTCGATCACCTCGTCGAGGCTGACGAAGTGGGTACCGTCGCCCTTCAGCGCTAGCGACGCAGCGGTGATGGCCTTCACGGCGCCCATGCCGTTGCGCTCGATGCAGGGGATCTGCACCAGGCCGCCGATCGGATCGCAGGTCATGCCCAGGTGGTGCTCGATGCCGATTTCGGCGGCGTTCTCGATCTGCGCGTTGGAGCCGCCCAGCGCGGCCACCAGGCCGGCGGCGGCCATCGCGCAAGCGACGCCCACTTCCCCCTGGCAGCCGATTTCCGCGCCGGAGATCGAGGCATTGCGCTTGCACAGCATGCCGATCGCCGCGGCGCTCAGCAGGAATTCGCGCACGCCGCGCACCGGGTCGAGCGGCTTGCAATCCTCGGCGTAGTATTTCAGCACGGCGGGAATGATGCCGGCCGCGCCATTGGTGGGCGCCGTCACCACGCGGCCGCCGGCGGCGTTTTCCTCGTTGACGGCCATCGCGTACAGCGACACGCCGTTCAGCGCATCGTGCGGCAGTTCGTTGGCGCGGTCGGCGCCCTGCGCCTGCTGCCACAGCTTGGCGGCGCGGCGCTTCACGTTCAGGCCACCCGGCAGCTGGCCGGAGGTTTCCAGCCCGCGCGCGATGCACGAGCGCATCACCTGCCAGATCCGGTCCAGGCCCGCGTCGAGCTGTTCGGCCGGCATGCGCGCCAGTTCGTTCGCGCGCAGCATCTGCGGAATGGTCAGCGCCGTGCGCGCGCCATGCGCCAGCAGGTCCGCCATCGTGTCGAACGGATAGGGCACCGCCGGCTCGCCCGCCGGGTTTTCTCCCGACTTATTGCCAGGCGCGGCGCCCTCGCCTTCGGCGCGGATGAAGCCCCCGCCAACCGAGTAATACACCTTGCTGGTATCGCCGCCGGCGCGGTGCAGCGTGAAGCGCATGCCATTCGGGTGTTCCGGCAGGTTCTCGGTCTTGTGGAAGACCAGGTGGCGGGCGCGCACGAAGGGCACCGTCTTCACGCCCAGCAGGGTCAGTTCGCCGCTCAGCTGCGCCTCCGCCAGCATCTCGTCGACCCGGCCAGGATCGACGTCCTGCGGCGTTTCACCCATCAGGCCCAGGATCACGGCCGTATCGGTGCCGTGGCCCACGCCGGTCAGCGCCAGCGAGCCGTACAGCTCGGCCGTCACGCCGGTCACGTCCTCCAGCGGCCCATGGTCCAGCAGGAAGCGGCGCGCGGCCACCATCGGCCCCACCGTGTGCGAACTGGAGGGGCCGATGCCGATCTTGAACAGATCGAATACGCTCATGTCCATCCTTGTCTCTCTTTATAGTAATAGTGAAGATGGCGTGGCGGGCCTCAGGCGGCCTGGCTGACTTTCACGTCGATGTTCGCCAGCATGTCGCGCACGATCTCGTCGACGCCGATGCGGGCCTGCCAGCCCCAATCGGCCCGCGCCGCGCTGTCGTCCAGGCTGCGCGGCCACGTGTCGGCGATCTGCTGGCGGCTGTCCGGCTTGTAGGAGACCGCGAAACGCGGCACCCGGGCCTTGATCGCGGCGGCCAGCTGCTCCGGCGAGAACGACACGCCGGCCACGTTGTACGACGAGCGGATCTTCACCTGCTCCGCCGGCGCGTCCATCAGTTCGAGCGTGGCGCGGATCGCATCGGCCATGTAGATCATCGGCAGCGTGGTGTCCGGGCCGAGGAAGCACTCGTAGCGCTCGCCCCGCAGCGCCGCGTGGAAGATCGCGATCGCATAGTCGGTGGTGCCGCCGCCCGGCGGCGACTTGTAGCTGA
The DNA here is from genome assembly GCF_004322755.1 of Pseudoduganella albidiflava. Taxonomy (NCBI): domain Bacteria; kingdom Pseudomonadati; phylum Pseudomonadota; class Betaproteobacteria; order Burkholderiales; family Oxalobacteraceae; genus Pseudoduganella; species Pseudoduganella albidiflava. The sequence continues at coordinate 3,002,685 of NZ_CP036401.1, read as the reverse complement.
TGATGCCGGGGTAGCGGATGCTGCGCACGTCCACCCCGTATTTCAGGTGGTAGTACTCGCACAGGCGCTCGCCGGCCAGCTTGCTGATGCCGTAGATCGACGTCGGATCCATCACCGCCATCTGCGGCGTGGCGTCCTGCGGCGTGTTCGGGCCGAACGCCGCGATCGAAGAAGGCCAGAACACCTTCAGGGGCTTGCCGATCTCGCCCCGTTCACGGGCAATCTCGAGGATGTTCAGCAAGCCATCCATATTGAGTTTCCACGCCTTCAGCGGCGCCTGCTCGCCGGTGGCGGACAGCATCGCGGCCAGCTGGTAGACCTGCGTGATGTCCTGCGACGAGACCAGCTGCGCCAGCGCTTCTTCGTCGAGCACGTTCAGCACCTGGTATTGCGCGGCGCCGTACACGTTGTTCGGCGAGATATCGGTGGCAAACACATTGTCCGCGCCATGCTTCAGCGACAACGCTTCCACCAGTTCGCTGCCGATTTGCCCGTTGGCGCCGATGACGAGTATCCGTTCCATTATTGATCCTTCAGAATGCCGAGTTCCTTGCCGGCCTGCGCGAACGCGGCCAGTACCTTGTCGAGCTGCTCGCGGGTGTGCGCCGCGGAGAGCTGCACGCGCACGCGCGCCTGGCCCATCGGCACCACCGGATAGAAGAAGCCGGACAGCAGCACGCCCAGTTCATACATGCGTGCCGCGAATTTCTGCGCCACCGGCGCCTCGAACAGCATCACCGGCACCACGGGGTGGGTGCCCGGCTTGATGGTGAAGCCGATGCGCTCGATCTCGCTGCGGAAGTACGCCGTGTTCTCGTGCAGCCGGTCGCGCAGTTCCGTCGATGCCGAGATCTTTTCCAGCACGGCCAGCGAAGCGCCGGCGATCGACGGTGCCAGTGTGTTCGAGAACAGGTACGGGCGCGATTTCTGGCGCAGCGTCTCGATCACCTCCTTGCGGCCGGACGTGAAGCCGCCCATCGCGCCGCCCAGCGCCTTGCCCAGCGTGCCGGTGATGATGTCGATCTTGCCCAGCACGCCATGGTGCTCGTGCGTGCCGCGGCCGGTCTTGCCCATGAAGCCCGAGGCGTGGCATTCGTCGATCATCACCAGCGCGCCGTACTGTTCGGCCAGCGCGACGATCCGGTCCAGCTGGGCGATCGTGCCATCCATCGAGAACACCCCATCGGTCACGATGATCTTATGGCGCTTGCCGGCGGCCGCCTGCAGCTGGGCTTCCAGGTCGGCCATGTCGTTGTGGGCATAGCGGTAGCGCGCCGCCTTGCACAGCCGGATGCCGTCGATGATCGAGGCATGGTTCAGCGCATCGGAGATGATCGCGTCGTTCTCGTCGAACAGGGGCTCGAACACGCCGCCGTTGGCGTCGAACGCGGCGGCATACAGGATCGTGTCCTCGGTGCCGAGGAAGGCGGAAATCGCCTGTTCCAGCTGCTTGTGCACCGTTTGCGTGCCGCAGATGAAGCGCACCGACGACAGGCCGTAGCCATACCGTTCGGTGGCGTCGATCGACGCCTTCGCCACCCATTCCTCGCCGGACAAGCCCAGGTAATTGTTGGCGCACATGTTGATCAGCGTCCGTCCATCGTCGCCCGTCACTTCCGCGCCCTGGCGCGAAGCCAGCACGCGCTCGGGCTTGTACAGGCCCTGTTCGCGCAGCTGCTCCAGGTTGTGCCGCAGGCCGGCGTAGAAATTCGCTTGTGTGCTCATGGTTTTCCTCGGGTTGGGTTCGCGCGGTCTTGCGGGCGGCGGCCGGTTGCTTGACCGGCACGTTCGCCCTGTTGTACCGTGCATCGCGGAGAACAGGGTATCGAACTTCGCCCCGATTCCTGTATTTTCTCCGGTTTTCATTATGTTGAACTTTTGTTCGATATACTGAATCCTACATAAGCTTATTGAACTTTGCAACCGCCAATGATGAAATCACCCGCCCCACCCGCCGCCAACGCTCCGCCCGAGGTGGGCGCCGCCCTGCAACGCCTGCGCCTGGCGCGCGGCCTGACGCTGGAAGACCTGTCGCGCATCGCCGGCGTGTCGAAATCGATGCTGTCGCAGATCGAGCGCGAAAAGGCCAATCCCACCATCGCCATCACGTGGCGCCTGGCCAATGCGCTGGGCGTGGCGATCGGCGAACTGCTGGCAGACGAGCAGCGCCCGGTCGACACGATCCGCGTCGTGGACGCGCACGAAACGCCGACCCTGCCCGGCAATCACGCCGGCTATGTGCTGCGCATCCTCGGGCCGATGGAACTTGCCGGCAAGTACGAATGGTATGAACTGACCCTGGCGCCGGGCGGCGAACTGGTCTCGCAGCCGCACGACCCCGGCACCACCGAGCACGTCACACTGCTGCACGGCGCCATCGAGATCGAGGTGGGGGCGCACAAGAAGAAGGTCAAGCTGGGCGGTACCGCGCGCTATCCCGCGGACCAGCAGCATGCGCTGCGCAACATCGGCAAGGTGGAGGCGAAGGCGCTGCTCGTCGTCATTCACCGCTAGTCATCCACCGCCAGTCATCCACCGCTGAGCCGTGGCGCCGCTTCCTGCCGTGCTCTGCGTTTCTGCGGCGCCCCCTACAATGCGTTCCTGTCCATGACATTTACCAATAATGAACATCGTTTGCATCGCCTGGGGTTCGCTGCTGTGGAAGCCTGGCCCATTGAAGCTGGCGTCCGGCTGGCACCCGGGCGGCCCCCTGCTTCCCCTGGAATTCGCCCGCGACAGCGATGACAGCGACGAACTGGCGCTGGTGCTGTGCGCCGGCGCGCCGGCCGTGCCCACTTACTGGGCCTACGTGGACGCCCCCGACCTGGCCGCCGCGCGCGCCATGCTGGCCGCGCGCGAGAAGATCGCCCCCGGCCATCCGGAATTCATCGGCAGCATTCCCGCCGTCGGGGGCGCGCCTGTCCAGCACGAAATCGCCGCCTGGCTGGGCGCCCGGCGCATCGATGCCGCGATCTGGACGGCCCTGCCGCCCAAATTCGCCGGCAGCGGCGGGCGCATGCCGTCCGCCACGGAAGTGGTCGCGTTCCTGGCCAGCCTCGCAGGCGAAACGCGGCAGGCCGCCGAGTTCTACCTGCGCCGCACCCCGCCCCACATCGATACGCCTTACCGCCGCGTGATCGCGCGCAGCCTGGGCTGGCATCCATTGCGCGAAGCCGGCGTCACGCGCATGTACTGACACCGCACGGCCGTTCTTTCCGGCCGGACATCGTTCCTGATAACATTGGCAGGATAGCCAGCCATCTCCTCGCCAATGCCGCCCATGCCACCAGACCACACCGCCAGTACCGATCAACCTGCCCTGCCCCTGGCGGTCGCGTTCACCGCCGATGCGACCACCGGCTACGCGGCCATGCAGAACGACGTGCCGGTGGTGCGTGCCATCGCGCTCACCAATGCCGGCACGGCCGCGCTGACGAATCTCGACGTGGCGATCGTGTGCCACCCCGCCTTCGCCACCGGCCCGGTGTACCGCTTCGAGCACCTCGCTGCGGGCGAAACCCGCACCATCGCACCGGTCGACCTGAAACCGGAGCATGCCTGGCTGAGCGGCCTGGACGAAGCCGAACGCGCCAGCGTGACGCTGACCGCGCGGGCCGATGGCCATGCGCCCCTGGAAGCACGCCATGACATCACGGTGCTCGCCTACGACCAGTGGGCCGGCACGCGGCTGCTGCCGGAGTTGCTGGCGGCCTTCTGCATGCCCAACTCGCGCGTGGTCGACCACCTGCTCGCCGCCGGCGCCACGCTGCTGCGCGAGGCGCCCGGCAGTGCTTCCCTGCACGGCTACCAGTCGCGCAACCGCGAGAAAGTGTGGCAGCAGGTCTCGGCCCTGTACGGCGCGGTGCTGGCGCAGGACCTGCACTACGCCAATCCGCCGGCATCGTTCGGTACCGACGGCCAGAAGATCCGTACGCCCGAACGCATCCTCGAAACCAAGGTTGCCACCTGCCTGGACCTGGCCATGCTGTTCGCCGCCTGCCTGGAACAGGCCGGCCTGCACCCGGTCGTGCTGCTGAAGGAGGGCCACGCCTGGGTCGGCGTGTGGCTGGTCGATACCTGCTTCCCCACCGCGCTGGTGGACGATGCGCAGTCGGTGCGCAAGCGCGTGCGCTCCGGTGAACTGATGGTGTTCGAGACCACCGGTGTCGCCGACGGCCGGCGCCAGCCGCTGCGCCTGGCCTGCGTGGCCGGCGAAGAGCACCTGGCTGACGACGCCGCGTTTGCCTGCGCGATCGACATCCGCCGTGCGCGCACGCTGCACATCCGCCCCCTGCCTTCGCGCACCGCGCCCGCCGCGGCCGAACCCGTGGTCGAACAGGATACGCTGGCGATCGAGCCGATGCCGCCGCTGCCGCCGCTCGACCCGGCGCTGCTGCCGGCCGCCGAGGCGCCGGCCGATACGCCGGAAGGCCGCCTGGCACGCTGGAAAAGCCGGCTGCTCGACCTCACGCTGCGCAACCGCCTGCTGAACTTCAAGCCGGCGAAGACCACGCTGCGGGTGATCTGCCCAGACCCTGGCGCGCTCGAGGACACGCTGGCCGACGGCACGGAGTTCCGCCTGCGCGCGGCGCCCGTGCTGATGGGCGGCACGGACCCGCGCGACGCCGCCAGTTTCACGGCCCGGGCCGGCGCCACGCCGCTCGATGCGCTGGCCGCCGAAGCGCTGGGCCGCAACGAGATCCTGGTCGACGTGCCGGCGGGGCTGGACGATGCCGCGCTCGAAGCCCGCCTGCTGGAAATCTACCGCGCTGCCGGCACCAGCCTCGAGGAAGGCGGCGCCAACACGCTGTTCCTCGTGTTCGGCTTGCTGGAATGGCGCGAGGAAGCGGATGCCGAGGCCTCCCACCAGGCGCCCATCCTGCTGGTGCCCGTCACGCTCACCCGCCAGTCGGTGCGCAGCGGCTTCCGGCTGGCGCGCCACGATGACGAAGCCCTGGTCAACCCGACCCTGGTGCAGAAGCTGGCGCAGGATTTCCAGCTCAAGCTGCCGGCTTTCGACGTGCTGCCCGCCGACGACAAGGGCATCGACGTGGCCGGCATCCTGCAAGCGTTCCGGCTGCACGTGGCCGAACTGAAAGGGTGGGAAGTGCACGCGCAAGTCCACCTGGGCATCTTCTCGTTCACCAAGTACCTCATGTGGAAGGACTTGCAGGACCGCCACCGGCAATTGCAGGAAAATCCCGTGGTCGCCCAGCTGGTCGAGCATCCGGGCGAGGCGTTCGCGCCGGCCGCCCTGGGGTTCGAGCCCCGCACGCTCGATGCCAGCCACCGTCCCGAAGACCTGTTCGCGCCGCTGCTGGCCGACTCTTCGCAGTTGCGGGCGATCTGCGTGGCCGGCAGCGGCACCAGCCTCGTCATCGAAGGGCCACCCGGCACGGGCAAGAGCCAGACCATCACGAACCTGATCGCCCACCTGCTGGCGGCCGGCAAGTCGGTGCTGTTCGTGTCGGAAAAGATGGCCGCGCTGGAGGTGGTACAGCGCCGCCTGAACGCGGTCGGCCTGGGACCGTTCAGCCTGGAGCTGCACTCGTCGAAGGCGAAGAAGGCCGACGTGATCCGCCAGCTGGGCGTCGCGCTCGACGCGGCCGGCACCCGCAGCGTCAGGGAATGGGAGCTGGAGGCGGCGCGCCTGGCCGCGCTGCGCGGCGAACTGAACGACGTCGCCGTGGCGCTGCACCGCCTGCACCCGAACGACCTCACGATATACGACGCCATCGGCACATGCATCGACCATGCCGGCGAACGCCCCGCACAGTTTTCCTGGCCCGACCCGGACGCCCATACCCGCAGCGAACTCGAAGCATGGCGCGAGACCAGCCGGCAGATCGGCGCGCTGGCCAGCCAGTTGCCGACGCTGGCCGGCCATGCATTGGGCCGCATCGGCACGGCGGCGTGGTCGCCGTCGTGGGAACAGGATCTGCTCGACAGTGCCAACGCGCTGGCTGCGCGCAACACGGCCCTCGGCGGCGCCAGCACCGGGCCGCTGCGCTTGCTGGGTGCCGCGCCGGAAGGCCTGTCGCTGGCCGACTTCGCCGCGCTGGACCGCCTGGCCGAGGCATTGCTGCAGGCGCCTCGGGTGCCGGCCGGCGTGGCGCGGGTGGCGCACGACACGGCGGCCCGCGCGCGGCTGGCGGTGCTGCGCGAACACGGCGTGGCCCGCAACCGCGCCTGGGAAGCGCTGGCGGGCACGTATGCCGACGATGCCACGCAGCTGTCCGGTTCGGAACTGCGGCGTGAATGGGCGGCCGCCCAGTCGGCCTGGTGGCCGAAAAGCTGGTTTGCCCGGCGCGTCCTGCTGAAGCGCCTGCAGGGCTACCGGCGCGACGGGCAGGCGCCGGCGCCCGCCGACATGCCGGCCCTGCTCGACGCGCTGGGCAAGGTCAACGAACAGGATGCCGCGCTGGCCAGCCTGTCGGGCGAGGCCGGCACGCTGCTGCAAGGCGACTTCGCCGGCCACCGCACCGACTGGGAAGCGGTGGCGCGCGCCGAACGCTGGGCCAGGGAGTTCGCCGATGCCGTCGTCCGCCTCGCCGGCGGCGACGCGGAACTGGCCGCCGCCCTGCGCGCCAACGTTCTGCCCTATGTCACCGAGAACCGTGCGCTGCTGGCCGCCGACGCGCCGCTCGGCGCCGGCCTGGCCGCCTACCGCGATGCCTGGCGCGAGTTTTCCACGCAGTTGCGCAATACCTCGAACCTGGGCGGCTGCGGCGACAACCTGGGCCTCGACACCGCCGCCGAGGGCGCGTTGGCGCGCATCGCGGCGATCCTCGAAGGCTGGCAGCAGCATGCGCGGCAGCTGCGGCCGTGGTGCCTGTGGCAAGGCGTGCGCGCCCGCGCCATCGCGGGCGGTCTGCAAGGCATCGTCGCCGCGCTGGAATCGGGCTCGGTGGCGCTGGACCGGGTGCCGGAGCATTTCGAATACAGCTACCGGAACTGGTGGGTGCGCAAGGCGATCGACCGCGAGCCCGTGCTGTGCGCCTTTTCCAGTGCCGACCATGAACGCAAGATCCGTGAATTCCGCCAGGCCGACGAGCGCTTCCAGCAGCTCACGCAGCAATACGTGGTCGCCGCGCTGGCGGCGCGCGTTCCCGCCAGCGCCGCCGCGGCAGCGCTGGCGCCCGGCTCCGATTCCGAGCTGGGCCGGCTGCGCCGCGAACTGCAGAAGCAGCGCCGGCACATGCCGATCCGCCAGCTGATCGCCGGGCTGCCGACGCTGCTGCCGCGGCTGAAACCTTGCCTGCTGATGTCGCCGCTGTCGGTCGCCCAGTACCTCGACGCCGCCCATGCGCAGTTCGACGTCGTCATCTTCGACGAAGCGTCGCAGATTCCCGTGTGGGACGCGGTGGGCGCCATCGCCCGCGGCAGGCAGCTGGTCTGCGTGGGCGATCCGAAGCAGTTGCCGCCCACCAGCTTCTTCAGCCGTGGCGATGACGGCGAAGGCCCGGCCGACAGCGAAGTGCAGGACCTGGAAAGCATCCTCGACGAATGCCTCGGCATCGGCCTGCCGGAACTGACGCTGAACTGGCACTACCGCAGCCGCCACGAAAGCCTGATCGCCTTCAGCAATGCCGCCTACTACGGCAACGAGCTGGTCACCTTCCCCTCGCCCGTCACCGCGGACACCGCGGTGCGCTTCCAGCACGTGCCGGGCGTCTACGACCGGGGCGGCAGCAAGACCAACCGGGCCGAGGCCGAGGCCATCGTGGCGGCCATCGAGCAGCATTACCTGGACGCGGCGCGCCGCCGGCACACGCTGGGTGTGGTCACCTTCAACAGCGCCCAGCAGCAGCTGATCGAACGGCTGCTCGAGGCGCGCCGCCGCGCCAACCCGGCGCTGGACACCGCCATCGCCCAGCCGGACCAGGAAGCGCTGTTCATCAAGAACCTGGAAAACGTGCAGGGCGACGAGCGCGACATCATCCTGTTCTCCATTACCTACGGGCCGGATGCCCAGGGCAAGGTAAGCCTGAATTTCGGCCCGCTCAACCTGGAGGGCGGCCAGCGCCGGCTGAACGTGGCGATTTCCCGCGCGCGGCAGGCGGTCATCATCTACAGCACGCTGCTGCCGGAACAGATCGACCCGGCGCGGGTGCGCGCCGCGGGGGTCCTCGACCTGCGCAATTACCTGGAATTCGCCATCCGCGGGCCTGCTGCGCTGGCTGCGCGGCATTCTTCCCCTGCGCTGGCTGCGCGGCATTCTTCCCCTGCGCTGGCTGCGCGGCATTCTTCCCCTGCGCTGGCCGCGCGGCCGGGCGATACCGCGACAGGTGCGAACACGGCCCCGGGCACGCCGGCGAGCGGCGGCTTCGAACGCCAGGTGGCCGCCGCCCTGCGCGCACACGGCTGGACCGTGCACCAGCGGGTCGGCGTGTCGGCCTACCGCGTCGACCTGGGCGTGGTGGACCCGGGCGCGCCGGGCCGCTACCTGCTGGGCATCGAATGCGACGGCCCCTCCTACCATTCCGGCGCCACCGCGCGCGATTGCGACCGCCTGCGCCAGCATGTGCTGGAGAGCCTGGGCTGGAACCTGGCCAGGGTCTGGTCCACCGACTGGTGGCTCGATCCGGAGCCACCGCTGACGGCCCTGCTGGCCAAGCTCGACGGGCTGATGCAGCGGCGCGAAGCGCCGGTGGCCGACGATGCCGCTCCCGCCGCGCCGGCAGCGGCGGAGCAGCCAGCATCGCCCGCGGCGGAAGATGGCGACGAGTCATCCGCCACGGTGCAGGCGCAGGCCACGCCGGGCGCTGCCCTGTACCTGCCGGTGACGCTGCCGAAAGGCGATCCGGAACGGTTCTACGAGCCGGCCGCCGCCGCCGAGCTGCGCCACCAGCTGCACCGCATCATCCATGAGGAGGGGCCGGTGGCGCAGGCGGCATTGTTCCGCCGGATCATTCGTGCGTGGGGACTGGCACGCACCGGCTCGCGCATCGAGAAGCACCTGGCGGCACTGCTGCCGGCGGGGGTGCGGACCACCGGCGAGGATGGCGTGTTCTACTGGCCGGAGCAGCTGGACCCGGCCACGTGGGAGGGCTACCGGCTGCCCGGCGCGGAACCGGAGTCGAAGCGCGCCATCGATGAAATCTGCCTGGAAGAACTGGGCAATATCGCCCTGTACGTGCTGGCCCAGCAGGGCGGCACCACCCAGGCGGGCCTGGTGCGCGCCGTGTCCCGGCTGCTGGGCATGGCGCGTACCGGCGCCGAGGCGGAAGCACGCATCGGCCGGGCGCTGGCCCATGGGCGCCTGGCCGGCCTGGTCGCCGTCAACGATGGCGTGGTGTCCGCACGGGGCGACGCCTCCATGGATACGGGCCCGGCCTGACTTCGATTCCGGCGCGCGGCCGGTCCGTCAGTCGAACGGGTTGGCGACCTTCTTCACCGCCGGCGGCGGCAGCGTCGCCGGCAAGTCCTTCTGGCCTTCCAGTTTCGCCAGCGCCGCGCCGAGCAGCTGGTGCAGCGCGCGCGCATGCTCGAGGCCCTTGCGGTCCAGCGTAAGGTCGATGTCGCCATCGATGGTGATCCGGTCGAGACGGTTCTCGATGGTCAGGCCGCCGATCGTCAGCACGTCGGCTTCGTTCGCGTAGGGCACGAATTTCTTGCTCATCCTGGGTTATCCTTTCTATCCTTTGCGCTTGCCGGGCTTCGGCAGCTTCAGCATCACGGCCTTCTGCCGCGCCGTCAGCGACGGTATCAGATCAATGCCGATCCTGCTTTCCAGTTGGGCGATCGTCATGGTCTGCGGCCTGGCGTCGGCCTCGTTGGCCACGAACCAGGCGCCGCCGGCCCCCTGGCGCGGGCTGTACACCACCTTGTACAGGTGGCTCGGCACCAGCACATTGCCCACCTTGCGCAAGTCGCTGCCCAGGAAGGCGGGCCCGGTGATCACGTACAGGTCGCCCTCCTTCTTGACCATCTTGCGCACGGCGCTTTCGATGCCGGCCCACACGTGGCGGTTATTGTCGGCATCCTGCGGCACCATGTTGGCCAGCGTGAAGCTCTGGTACTGGCTGGTCTCGTCCGGCATGTTGCCGCTGGGCGCCATGTGCCCCCGGTCGAAGCCGCTGCGCGCATAGTCGGCCAGTTCGGCGCGCTGCGCCTTCGGCAGCCGGCTCTCGGCGTGGAAGGCGTTATCGCGCGACATGTCCTCGGCCGCCGCGATGCGCCGCGGCGTCAGGTGCTCGGCCGACCACAGCGGCGTGCGCGTGACACCGCTGTGCATCACGCCGAACACGTTGTAGCACAGCGGGCGGGTGGCGCGCGCCAGCTTTTCATTGAGGATGCGCGGCGCCTGGCCTTCCAGGTAATGCTGGGGGCAGGCTTCGGCGGCGAAGACGGTTGGGCAGAGCAGGACCGCCGCGACAGCGGCGGCGTAAAGCGGGCGGATGAACATCGGGTGGCGGCGATCAGGGAGAATGCGAGAGGCGCATTCTAACGGACCGCCAATTGCCGCAGCAAGCGCACGGGGCCGCCGAACAGCCCCGTGCCGGCCTCGATGCGCTGCTTACCGCTGCGTCAATGCAGCCGGTCGAGCGCCTCCAGCACACCCTTGCGGTTCTTGTGCTTCACCTCGTAGGTACGCACCTTGCGGCGCTGCGCGGCCGTGAGCTCGGCCAGCGCGCCCTTCACCTGGGGCACCGTCAGGTGCTCGTAGTTGGCGATCGGCACGCTGCGGTCGGGCGACGCGCCGGCCCGGTCCTTGGCCTTGGCGCCCTCCGTTTCGCCGAACTGCTTGCGCTGCTTGTTGACGATGCGCGCCGCCACTTCCTCCTCGCGGCCCTTGTAGCGCCCTTCCTTCTCGAACTGCTTTTCAAGCTTCTGGTATTCCTGTTCCCGTTTCGGGCTGGCACCTCGCGGCATGATGTCCTCCATGGTCGATGTTTGTTCCATGGTAGCGAAAGCGCCGCCGGCCGGGCGCACGCGTATCAGAACTGCCCGATCCAGCCGGCCAGCGCCTGCGGCGTGGGCGCAAGAATATTAAAACTGCTCGATCCAGCCGGCCAGCGCCTGCGGCGTGGGCGCATGAATATTAAAACTGCTCGATCCAGCCGGCCAGCGCCTGCGGCGTGGGCGCGGCATCGATTGGCGCTAGCCGGACGCGGACGCCGTCCGGCCCGCCGGATACCTGCAGCGTCTGGCCGTGCCGGCCCAGCCACAGCAGCACCGCCAGCCAGGCCGCGTGCGTGCTCGACACCGCGCTGGCGGTGGGCGTCTCGAGGAATTCGGTCAGGCGCGCGGTGTGCACGATGACGCCGCCGTCGGCGGTGCGCTGGAAGCCATCGTCGAAGACCTCCGCCAGCAAGCCGAATACGTCGCCCGGCACGCCGCCGCCGCCGGCCAGCGCATCGAGCCTGGCCCGCACCAGGCACCCGAACGCGGCGCCGCGGAAGGCTTCGGAACTGATCAGGTCCGAGTAATCCATCATCAGCCAGTCCGGTTCCGGCGGGGTCAGCCCGGCGCACAACGCCGCGGACAGGTAGGCATCGACCGGCACCGCGGCGGCATCGGCGGCCACCCCGGCGCACAGGGCGTACAGCGTGCCGATGCGGTTGGCCACCGCCTGCTTCTGGCGGATCAGCAGTTTTTCACGCAGCAGCTGGGCATGCTCGCGCCGCAGCCGCGCCAGCTCGACCGCCTGGCGCATTTCCATGCGCAGCGCGGCGATGTCCCAGGGTTTCTGGATATAGCGGTGGATCTGCCCCTGGTTGACGGCTTCGACAGTGTGCGCCATTTCCGAGTAGGCCGTGGTCAAAATGCGCACGATGTGCGGGTAGCGGTCCCACGCATAGAACAGCAGTTCGTTGCCGTACGCGCCGGGCATGCGCTGGTCGGACACCAGCACGGCGATGGACTCGGCATGCTGGTCCAGCATGCGCTTGCCTTCCTCGACGGATCCCGCCGTGTACACGGTGGCTTGCGCGGCCAGCGCGCGCTGGAAATACTTCAGGGCCGTCGGCTCGTCGTCGACGTACAGGATGGCTGGCAGTGATTTGGCGGCGTCGCTCATGCTTGTTCCTTTGGCGATCCGGGGAAGTTCATCGTGACGGTCATTCCCCGGCTTATTCTTGTAATGGGTTGCTTCTCTTGTTGCTGGCCTGGCTGCTGGCCCGGTTGTTGTCCCGATTGTTGTCCCGATTGTTGTCCCGGTTGTTGTCCCGATTGCTGGTCCCGTTCCCCGTCCCGCCCGCCGTCCGGCGCAAGCGTCCCCGGCTGGACACGCAGGTGCCCGCCGAACGACCGCATCACGCGGTTGCAGAAAATCAGGTCCCAGCCGTCGCCGTCCACGCCGTGCATCGGCACCGGGTCGAGCTGCAGCCGGTGCACGATATCGGGGGCGGCGCAGGCACCATTATGCTCGACGGCGATGGTGGACCGTGCGCCGGCGCCGACCGTCACGCGCAGCCACGGCCCGGGCTGGCCGCGCAGCGCGCGCAAGCCATTGTCGAGCAACGCGGACAAGACCAGCGCCACGCAGTTCGGCGCCGCGCGGATCGCGAAGTCGTGCGGCACGTCGACCGTGACGGCGGCCCGCTCGCCGTCACTCATCGGGTACGAGTCCAGCATCGCTGTCACCATCCGGTGGGCGCTGCCGCCAGCCAGCCTGGCCGCCGGTGCCAGCGCCGCGCGCTTGACGGAATCGACCAGGGCATCGAGCACTGCCCGGCAATAGCGCGCATTATCGTCGATGTGGGCCACGGCATTGCCGACCTGGGCGCGCACCGGCAGCCGGTCGAACGCCCCGCCCGGCTCTTCCCGGGTGTCGCTGACCCGCTGCGCCAGCGCGCGCGCAAAGCCGGCGATCGTCGCCAGCGGCGCGCCCAGTTCATGCGACAGGAACGCGACCGTCTCTTCCACCGCCAGCAGGCCGTGGTCGCGCGCGGCGCGGTCGCGGGCCCGGCGGATGGCTTCCGCGCTGGCCTGGCGCAACACTTCACGGAAGGCGTCCTGGCGCACCGGCTTTTCCAGCACGCGGAACACGTCGCCGCCATTCACCGTTTCCAGCAGCACTTCCTTGTCCGCATAGGCGGTGACCAGGATGCGCACCAGGCCCGGCCAGGTCCGCTCGACCTCGCGCAGCAGCACGCTGCCGGCCTTGCCCGGCATGCGGTAGTCGGTGATCAGCACATCGACTTCGTGGTCGGCCAGCACTGCCAGCGCCGCATCCACGCCGGGCGCGGTCAGCACCCGGTATTCATTGCCGAAGGCACGGCCGAAATACTTGCGGGCCATGTCCTCGTCGTCCACGTACAGCACGGTCGGCGTGCCGCCTTCCACGACCTGTTCCATCAACGCTCCCCGCCTGCCCGTGGCAGGTCGAATGTAAATCTGGTCCATTCTCCCGGCGTGCTCTCCGCCGTCAGGCGCCCGCCGTGCCGTTCGATCACGCTGTAGCAGATCGACAGCCCGAGCCCCAGGCCCTGGCCCACCTCGCGGGTGGTGAAGAACGGCTCGAACACGCGGCTCAGGTGTTCCGGCTCGATGCCGGGCCCGTTGTCGCGCACCGTGATGCGCAGCCGCGCACCGTCGTCGCAGGCGCCGATGACGATCTCCGGCGCCGCCGTGCCACCCTTGCGCAGCGCCAGCGCGGCATTGCCGAGCAGGTTGATCAGCACGCCGACGATGGCCGCTTCGTCGCCCTGCACCAGGGTAGCCACGGCGATCTCGCGCCGGATCGCGATCCCCTTGGTTTCATGGCCGACCAGCCGCACGGCCGCGTCGACCGCCCGCTCCAGCACGAACGCGTCGCTGCCGGTATGTTCCTTGCGGTAGGCGAACGTCTTCAGGTCCGACACGATGTACTGCACCCGCTGCATGCCCTGCCTGGCATCGTCGAGGCATTCGAGCAGCATCGGGCTGCCTTGCGCCACCGGGTCTTCCAGCGCCACGTCGATCGCCATCAGGCAGAAGTTGACCGGGTTGTTCACTTCGTGGAGCAGGCCGGCCGACAGCGTGCCCAGGGCCGCCATCTTTTCCTGCTGCAGCATCTGCCCCTTGATCTCGGCGAGGCTGCGGTTGGTGTGTTCCAGCTCGTCGTTCTTCTGTGCCAATTCTTCCTTCAGCTCGAACAGCTGGCGCCGCCCCCGCTCGTTGTAGAAGGTGTACACCGTGCTGGCGGCCACCGAGAACAGGATGATCGTCGCGTGGAAAAGGAACTGCGCATGGTCGGTCACCCCCTCCGGCCGGGTGGTACAGGCGATCCAGTAGGCCAGCAGCGTCAGCACGCCGTAGGCCATCGTGTACATGAAGCCGACCGGGAACAGCGTGCCGACCGCGAAGATGGTCAGGATGATGCCGGCGTAGAACAGCGATGCCTCGCCCTGCGTGGCGTGGATCATCCACGCGATCATCGCCTGGGGGAAGGTCAGCCAGACGAACGTCACGGCGTGCACGTGGCGCTTGCCGAAGGCCGTGTACAGCACGCCGAGGCCGGCTAGCACGCCGATGCTGGTGATGAAGCGCGCCACGGCGAAGCGCCCCATCATCTCCGGATACACGGCGAAGTCGAGCACGAAGCCCAGCAGCACCAGCACGATCACGGTGACCGCGCAGGCGCGGCTCTGCATCAGGTGGAAACCGGCCAGCTCCTTCGCGTAGCTGCCGCGCATCGGTCTCGCGGCGGCGGCCATCAGGGCTGGACCGTGGTTTCGGCAAACACGTTCACCCCGGTCGGATCCGTGTACAGGTGTGTTTCGCCGCGCCGCGCCGGCAGGATCGCCTCCATCCGGGCCTCGTCGCGGTAGACCAGGTACCACTCGAGGATATGCTCCATGCTGAAGCGCTCCGGGTTGGCACTGTGCACGTTGGTGACCAGCATCCGGCCGCCGGGCCGCGTGCGCGCGGCGAAGTGGCTGGTGAGCCGGGCGCAGACCTTGTCCGACAGGTAGTCGAACAGGCCGGCGCAATACACCGCGTCGAATTCGGCACCGCCGTCCACCGGCTGGCGGCGCTTGAGCAGCTGCTGCACCGAATCCTGCACATAGTCGATGCGGGTGCGGCGGCCGGTGGCACGCTGCACGGCGTCCAGACGCTCGCGCGTCCAGTCCAGCGTTTCGGCGGAAAAATCCATCAGCTCGAACGACAGCAGCTCGGGCTGGTCGAACTTTTCCAGGAAGCGGGCGATTTCCTCGGCCGGGCCGCAACCCACGTTGAGCACGCGGAACGGCCGCCCCGCGGCGCGCGCGCCCTGCGCCAGGCCGATCAGGTACTGCACGAGGATATCGATGCGGTGCCGGTGGGCGGTGGCCACGGCGGTTTGCAGGAATGCCGTGTTCACCACCTGGAAGTAGGTGTTCGGCCCCTCGCGCGGGTTGCCGAGGATCTGGTTGACCATCTGGTAGTCGCCCGCGTAGCCGAGCGGCTTGGTCACCGTGCGGAACACGAACGGCGCGCGCAGGATCAGCGGATGCAGGGCGCCCTGGGCAAACGCGCGGTGCGCCGGCGCCAGCGCCTCGTCGACCAGCGACGCCTCGTGATTGAGCTGGTCGAAACAGGCCTTCATCTTGCCCATCAGCGGCAATGCCAGTTCCTGGAAGTACTCGTCGGGCAGTTTCGCCGCGGGCCCCGCGCCGGACGTGACGTCCGACAGGTCCACCTGTTCCAGCCAGCGCGCCGCGTTGGCCAGGAACGCCCGCGTTTCATTCACGATGATCTGGTAGTCGCGCCGGATGCGGAAGCGCTCGCCCCACTCCTCGACGAAGGCCTGCGCCTTGCGGCCCAGCACCCCGGGCGCCAGCGCCACCTCGCTCAGTTCGCGCCACTCGTCGACCAGGCTGGCCGACACCACGGCTGTCAGGCCCGTGTTGACGATGCTGTTCACCACCGCCTTGCCGACGTAGACGGCGCGCTCGCCCATCCGCACCGTCAGTTCGCCCAGCACTTCGCTGACCTGGATGATCGACCACGGGTTGTACACTTCCATCACGAGCGAGCGGCGCTGCAGGTTGACGATGGTGGCGCGCACCGCCTCGCCCTGGGTATTGTAGAAACTGACGAGCGGATCGATGTGCGTTGGTGAATACACGAGTGGGCTTTTGCTTGCAATAGTAATGTCGAGTGTACATGGATGTAGATGAGCCTGCAATGAAGGCCACTCGGCCGCCAGGGGACGCCAGCGCGGCAGTACGCTGTCCTGGACGGTACGGTACCGTACAGATCGCCGGGCGCGGCGGATGCGACATTGGCGCTACTGGAGGAGACACCATGACGCAGGTACGCACTGACCAGGCGCCCGGCAAGCTGGACCGGGAAGCCTTCCACCGCAAGTTCACGCAATCGTTCTACGATCCCCGCTTCGATCCGCTGCGCGACGACATCGCCAGGCTGGAGGAAATCGCCTGGCGCAACTACTGCGACAGCCGCAAGGCGCCGGTTACCGTGAAGGCCGGCCCGGGCTTCGCCGACCCGGACTACGACCTGGCCAAGGAGTGGAAGGAAGCCAGCGACAGGCTGGCCGCCGCGGAGCGGCGCCAGAAGGATCCGGCTACGCCGTCGCGCGTGCTGGTGATCTGCGGCGCCTCGCGCAACGACGGCACCTGCCCGGGCGAAATGTCGAAGAGCTACCGCATGGTGCAATGGGCGCGCACCGCGCTGGAGACAGAAGGCATCGAGGTCGACGTGCTCGACCTGTCGCTGGTCACTTCCACGTACAGTCACCACATCCACCCGTGCAAGGGCTGCGTATCGACGGCGATGCCGCTGTGCCACTGGCCCTGCAGTTGCTACCCGAACCACAGCCTGAACCAGGTCAACGACTGGATGAACGAGATCTACGAACGCTGGGTGCTGGCCCACGGCGTGCTGATCGTCGCCCCCACCTACTGGTACCAGTCGCCTTCGCCCCTGAAATCGATGATCGACCGGCTGGTGTGCGCCGATGGCGGCAACCCCGATCCGACCAGCACGCACGGCAAGGATGCGGAACAGGCCAAGGAACTGGAATTGCGCGGCTGGGATTACCCTAAGCACCTGGCCGGGCGGGCCTATGGCGTGGTGGTGCATGGCGACGTGGCGGGCGTGGAAAGCCAGCGCCGCAACCTGGCCGACTGGCTCGACTGGATGGGCCTGATCGGCGCCGGCCAGCAGGCCGTGTTCGACCGGTACATCGGCTATTACGAGTCATACGCGGAAAGCCACGATACGCTGGACCGGGATGCGCCGCTGCAGGAGGAAGTGCGCAACAGCGCCCGCGCCGTGGCGGAGGCGGTGCGGCAGATCCGGGCCGGCAAGCTGGTGCCGCCGGATGCGCGGCTGCGCAAGCCGCGGCCGAAGTGATGGCGAGGGACCGGCGGTCGACTGCTCACCGTCGTGTGCATCACGGACGATAATACGGGGCGCGGCGGCTTTCACGGCGCGCGCAAAGCCGCTTCCGATTCCTCCAGTCTCGACACCAGCCATGCAAAAACCGACCTACCAGGCTCTCCTGCGAATCCCTTCCGAAGAACATCCGCGGATCCTTTATGCCAGCGGTTCCCCCGCTCCGCAGGGCAATCCCCGCTTCTACAAGTACCTGTGGCAGGTGTTCAGCCTGCAATCGCCATGGGAAGGCGGCGAGTTCTTCGCCCATGCGCCGGTACTCTGCAATGCCGATGTCGAGAAGGAAGTACAGCGGCTCGTGGACCTGAACCTGTCCTGCCTGGTGTATGGATTCCGCCGTCCGCGCAGGGATCCCGCCAACCCGTGGGATTTGACCAGCCCCAGGTGGCAAGGGGTCCGGTTCGCCGTGTCGTGGGACGAGGATACCGATCCTGTCGTCATGGGCGGTCACAGGTAGCGGCGCTCGGCGGGCTTCCGGACCGGGCCGCGGCGACCTGCCGCTCGAACAGGTCCACTACTCGTTCCGCCCGTTCCAGCAAGGTGCGTTCGCCGCGCCGGTGCGCGAACGCGGCGGCCGCGGCGCGGAAGCGGCCATCGTCCAGCAGCGAGCGCACGGCCGCGCGCCAGTCGCCATCGGGCTTGACCCGCGCGCCATTGATGCCGCCGCCCCAGCTCTCGACCCGCCGCGCCAGCAGGAACTGCTCCAGGTGCATCGGCAGCAGCAGCACGGGAACGCCGGCCAGCAGGGATTGCACCACCGTCGCGTCGCCCGCATGGCACACGCACAGCGCCGCGCCGTGCAGCGCCGCCTCGATGGCGACCGGTTGCGATGAATACGCGATCGCGGGGGACGCCAGCGGCGCCGGCCGGCCGCCCGCCACCTCGGGCAGGTAGCACAGCACCCGGCACCCTTCGTCCACCAGCGCCTGCAGCACGGCGCCATGGGCCGGATGGTCGTGTTTCAGATAGGCAAATACGCGCGGGCCCGTGCCGGGCGGCCAGGCCGGTACGGCGCCGCCGAGCGGCATCGTCACCGGCCCGATCCACTCGCCCTCGGCCGCGGTGCGGCCATAGTGGTCGAATTCCGGCCACGTGCACAGCAGCGGCGCATCGCCCAGCAGCAGCCGCGCGGCATGCAGCAGTTCCGGCGCGCCGTGCATCTCCAGCACGGCATTGACCACGTTGAGCAGGTGCGCCTCGGCGCGCACCAGGCGCTGCGGCGCCACGCCTTCCCAGTCGCGCAGGCAGGGCAAGGCGCGGTCCGCGGGCGGACTGTAGAAACCGATCCCGACGGACGCCGTCGGGATGTGCAGCGTGCGCGCGGCCAGCAGCGCGGTGGGCGCATAGTCGGCCACCACGAGGTCCGGGCGCAGCATGTCGAACAGGGCGCGCCAGCCGGCCGTCAATCCGGCCAGGCCGGGTACTTCCAGGTAGCCGGCGGCCAGCAGGATCTCCGCCAGGCTGGCATGGTTGGGCGGCATGCCCTCGGTGCGGTGCAGCCAGACGGGGGCCTGGAAGCGGGGTACCGGCAGCTCGGCCAGCACGCGCTGGGTATATCCCAGGTCGCGCAGCGACAGGCTGACGCGGTGGCCGCGCGCGAGCAGCACGCGGGCCAGCGTCTTCAGCCGGCCGGCATGCCCCAGTCCGCCACCGATTTCCCAGGCAAGGTGGATGTGTGCCATGAGTTTCACTCCCAGGCGCCCGTCCGGGCGATGCCGATGCCGCCGGTCGGCGGTGCCACCGCGTGGCGCAACCATTATACGAGAGCGCTCGATGAGTGGAAGTCTCATTGCTGTAATCCCTCTCTTACACGGGCACGGGATGCTAGCCGCTACTCAGCGCAGCAGTGCCAACGCATACTCGTTATACAGATGACAACGCTTTACTCCCAGCATTGCATCCCAACGACCGCGAAGCTCCCGCTTCCGCCTGAATAAAGAGACAAGAATGCCTACTACCGCCCTCGCCCAACTTCCCGCAACCGGCATCGACACCAGCGACGCCAGGGCCGTTTACCACGCGCTGTACGACGGTGCCGACCCCGCCCTGGCGGCCGACTACCTCGAAGCCCGGCTGGCCGAGGCGGCGGCGCTGCCCTGCGACCTGCCCGCCACGCTGGACGAAATGGCGCAATGGATCACGCGCCACACGGATGCCGTCGGCACCGAGTACCGCGCCTACCTGGCGGCACGCAAGAACGGCGCGCCGCGCCGCTTCTTCAAGACACGCTCGCAAGCCCTGTACTTCCTGAAAGCCGTGGCGCCCACCAAGCTGGTGGATGGCGCCTGGCTGTACGGCGTGCTCGAGCGCTGGCAAGACCCGGATTACCAGGCCCTGATCCGCATCTACCTGGAAGAGCTGGGCAATGGCGTGCCGGACAAGAACCACGTGACGATCTACCGCAAGCTGCTCGAACAGCACGGCTGCGAACACTGGCAGGATCTGCCGGAACGGCATTTCGTGCAGGGCGCGATCCAGCTCGCGCTGGCCGCCGGCGCCGACGACTTCCTGCCCGAACTGGTCGGCTACAACCTGGGCTACGAGCAGCTGCCGCTGCACCTGCTGATCACGTCGTACGAATTGAACGAGCTGGGCATCGATCCGTACTACTTCACGCTGCATGTCACCGTGGACAACGCCGATACCGGCCACGCCCACACGGCACTGGAAGGCCTGAAGCGCCTGGTGCCGCGGGTGGGCGACAGCGCCGCGTTCCTGCGGCGCGTGGCGGCCGGCTTCCGCCTGAACGACCTGGGTGTCGGCACCGTCGAGGCGATCGCCGCGTTCGACCTGGAGCGGGAAACCGTCGCCATGCTGGCCGCCAAGGCGGTGGTCGGCAAGAACATGCATTCGGATTACTGCCGCGTTGCCGGGCGTACCATCAACGACTGGCTGGCCGAGCCGGCGCAGATCCCGCAATTCCTGGAAAAGCTCGAACAGCAAGGCTGGATCCGCCGCGGCGAGCCCGCCGAAAACAGCCGCTTCTGGAAGCTGATCCACGGCGAACGGGCCGAGATGTTCGGCGTGTTCAGCGCCTACGAGCAGCAGCTGCTGGAAGACTGGATCGTCACCCCGCGCGAGGGGGGCGAGCCGGTCATCGCCCGGGTACCGAGCCACCGCGCGCTGCGCCGCAGCCTCGACACGCTGGAATCGGCGCCGGCCCGCAACACCGCGCCGCGCGGCGTGATCCGGCATACCTTCCCGGCCGACGAGCATGCCTGGCAGACCATCGGCTGCGAATTGCGCCTGCTCGAGGCCCAGCTGGCCGCCACGGCCAGCAAGGACGAAGCGATGGCGCTGCTGATCGGCCTGATGGCGCCGAACCAGCACCATACTTCCGCCGGCCTGATGGCCACGCGGGTGTTCGCCCGCCTGCTGCAGTGACACGGCCGCGCCGCCGGCAGCGACAGCACAAGATCACACCACAAGCATAACGACACGAGGGGAACCGATGATGAATGTCACTGCCAGCGGGGGCTTGCCCGACCTGGGTGCCGCCGCCACGGCGGCGCCGGCCGACCGCTCCACCCATGAAGCCGCCCCGCTCGCCCCGCGTGCCGGGGTGTTGCCCGATGCGCCGGCCCTGCTCGAACTGGGCCGCGCGCTGCAAGCCGCCGGCTACCGTTTCACCACGGTTACCCCGGCCACCCACAGCAGGGTGAAGGGTCGCAGCGACCATGTCTGGGCACGCGACCTGGCCGACATCTTCGGCTGGAGCCGGCCGTTCCGCGCCGAGGCGCTGCCGGCCGAGATGCTGGCGCTGATGGTCCGTGCCGGCATCGCGCAGCCGCACCGCGACGGCTGGCGCTCCACGCTGCGCGCGTCCACCCTCGATGGCGTGCTGTACTTCCATTCCGCCTATCCGACCAGCGAGGCCGACGCGGTGTTCTTCGGCCCCGATACGTACCGCTTCGCGCGGGCGCTGCGCGCCGAACTGGCCGTGATCGCCGCCACCGGCCGCCCGGTGCGGCGCGCCGCCGACGTGGGCGCGGGCGGCGGGCCGGGCGCGCTGACGATCGCGCGCCGCTGCGCCAATGCCGAGGTGCTGGCGCTGGACATCAACGACCGGGCGATGCACCTGTGCCGCGTGAACGCGCAGCTGGCCGGGCTGCCGAACGTCGCCGTCCAGCGCAGCAACCTGCTGTCCGACGTGCCGGGAGACTTCGACCTGATCGTCTCGAATCCGCCCTACCTGCTGGACAAGTCCGAGCGCGCCTACCGCCACGGCGGCGGCGAACTGGGCGCCGGGCTGTCGCTGGCGCTGACGAAGCAGGCGATTACCCGCCTGGCGCCGGGCGGCAGCCTGCTGCTGTACACGGGCGTGGCGATGCTCCACAACGATGACCCGTTCCTGCGCCGCATCGAACCGCTGCTGGCCCAGGCCGGCATGAGCTGGCACTACGAGGAAATCGATCCCGACGTGTTCGGCGAAGAACTCGATACCCCGGCCTACGCCGAGGCGGACCGCATCGCGGCTGTCTGGCTGAAGGCTTCCAAACCCCTGCACTGAAAGACATCATGACCAAACAACTCCAGGCAACCGTCGTCACCCACGGTGGCGCGGGGGGCAGCCGCGACCAGGATGACGGCTGCGTGTTCGCCGCCCGCGCGGGCCTCGACCGCCTCGCCGGCGGCGGCGGCGCGCTCGACGCCGCCGTCGCCGCCGTGGTGGCGCTGGAAGACGACGGCCGCTATAACGCCGGCAGCGGCTCGGTGCTGTGCCTCGATGGCCATACCGTCGAGATGGACGCCGCCGTGATGGATTCCCAAGGCGCGCTGGGCGCCGTGGCGTGCCTGCAGCGCGCGAAGAACCCCGTGCTGGTGGCGCAGGCCGTGGCACGCACGCCGCACTGGCTGCTGGCCGGCGAAGGCGCCGAGCGTTTCGCGCGTACCGCCGGCTTCGCGATTCACCACGAGATCAGCGAACGCCAGCGCGCCAAGCACGCACGGCTGATGGCGACGCTGGGCGGCCAAGAGCCGGCCACGCCGGGCATCGCCAACCGCGCCTTCAAGGATTACTGGAACTACGACACGCCGCCGGCGTTCACCCCGTGCGACACGGTGGGCGCCGTGGTACGCGACGGCGCCGGCAATTTCGCCGTGGCCTGCTCCACCGGCGGCTCGGCGCCGTCGCTGCTGGGCCGGGTCGGCGATACGCCGATCATCGGCAGCGGCTTCTACGCCGGCGCCGACGGCGCGGTGGCCATCACCGGCATCGGCGAGCACATCGTGCGCCACCTGCTGGCCTACACCGTGTATGGCTGGATCGCCGGCGGCATGGCCATCGGCGAAGCGGTGCGGCGCGGCGTCGGCCTGCTGCCGCAAGAGATCGACGTGGGCATCATCGCCGTCGACCGTACCGGCGCGGCCATGCACAGCAACCGCGAGATGCCCTGCGCGGAGGAGCGCGCATGAAGGAGCAAACGCGTGGGCAGGCAGGTGATTCAATCGGTGGGCAAGCGGGTGGGCAAATGAGTGCGCAAGCGAACAAGCAAGAGAGTCAGCAAGTGAGTGAGCAGGCGAACGGGCATTTCGACCGCAGCCAGCACGGCCACCTCGTCATCGTCGGCGGCCATGAGGACCGGGAAAACAGCAAGGATATCCTGTCGCGCTTCGTACAGCTTAGCGGCGGCACGCAGGGCACGATCGCCGTCATCACGGCGGCCAGCCGCGTGCCCGACGAGATGTGGCGGCGTTATGACAAGGTGTTCCGCGAAATCGGCGTGCGCGACGTGATCCGCGTCGACCTGCCCGACCGCGCCACCGCCAACGATGCCGGGCTGGCGGCGCGCGTGCGCAAGTGCGAAGGCATCTGGATGACCGGCGGCGACCAGAAGCGCCTGCTGGCCATGATCGGCGGCACGCTGCTCGACGAAGCCATGCACGGCGCGCTGAAGGAATCGGGGGCCTGCATCGGCGGCACCAGCGCCGGCGCGTCCGCCATGTGCGGCCACATGCTGGCCGACGGCAAGGCCGACCTGCTGCCGGAAAAGGGTTCGGTCAGCCTGGGCGCCGGCCTCGGATTCGTGCAGCGCGTCGTCATCGACCAGCATTTCAGCGAACGCCACCGGCTGGCGCGCCTGCTCACCATCGTGGCGCAGAATCCCTACCTGCTGGGCATCGGCATCGACGAGGACACCGCGCTGGTGGTCGAGCGGGGCGTCGGCATCGAAGTGATCGGTGCCGGCAGCGTGACCGTGGTCGACGGGCGCACGATGATCTCGAACGTCGCCGACATTCCCGCCGGTGGCACGCCGCAGCTGATCGACGTGCGCCTGCACCTGCTGCCGACCGGCAGCAGCTTCGCGCTGCCCGAAGAAATCCACCACCCGCACCAGCTGCCGCCGGGCGCCACCCGCGACACGCCGGCCGCCCTGAACGACTTCGTCCGCAACGTCACCAAGAGGAATCCCCTGTCATGAAGATCCTGGACCAGCGCGTGCTGCGCGGCCCCAACCTGTACGCGGCGCGGCCGTGCCTCTTGACGATCCTGGACCTGGGCGACCTGCACGAGGTGCCGTCGACGGCGATTCCCGGCTTTACCGACGCGCTGCTGGCCTTGATGCCCAGCCTGATGGCGCACCGCTGCTCGCCCGGCCACTACGGCGGTTTCGCCGAGCGGCTGCGCGACGGTACCTACATGGGCCACATCATCGAACATGTCACGCTCGAGCTGCAATGCCTGGCCGGCACGCCGGCGGGCTTCGGCCGCACGCGCCGCATGCGCGGCCAGCCCGGCGTGTTCCGCGTGGTGTGCGCCTACAAGATCGAGGCGGTGGCGCAGGAAGCGTTCGACCTGGCCATGGCCCTGGTGGGCGCGCTGGCCGCCGGCCAGCCGTTCGACCTGGATGCGCCGCTGGCCGCGCTGCGCCAGACGGCCGAGCGCCACGCCATCGGCACCAGCACGAAGGCGATCCTGCAGGCGGCGCGCCGGCGCCGCATTCCGTACTTCCGCGTCGCCGAAACGGGCAACCTGTTCCAGCTGGGCTGGGGCAGCCGGCAGAAGCGGCTGCAGGCCACCATGACGGGCGACGCCGGCAACATCGCCTGCCGCATCGCCAGCGACAAGCAGCTGACCAAGACGCTGCTGAAGGAAGCCGGCGTGCCGGTACCGGGCGGCAGCGTGGTGGCCAGCCCCGACGAAGCGATGCGCGCTGCGCGCCGGCTGCGCGGCACGGTGACCGTGAAACCGCTCGACGCCAACCAGGGCAAGGGGGTAACCACGCAATGCACCACGCCGGAAGAAGTGGCCGCGGCCTTCGAGGCGGCCCGCAAGTTCTCGCGCAGCGTGATCGTCGAGCGCTTCATCGAAGGCCATGACTACCGCGTGCTCGTCACCGGCGACGTGGTCGCGGCGGCATCGCTGCGGCGCCCGCCCTGCGTGACCGGCGATGGCCACCGCACGGTCCGCGAACTGGTCGCCATCGAGAACGGTAATCCGGCGCGGGGCAAGGGGCATGCCAATATCCTGACGCAGATCCCGCTCGACGATCATGCGCTGCAAGCACTGCGGAAACAGGGCTACGGCTTCGACAGCGTGCCGCCAGTGGGCGTGCCCGTCACGCTGCGCGGCAACGCCAACCTGTCCACCGGCGGCACCGCCGAGGATGTGACGGACCTGCTGCCCGACGACACGCGCGCCGCCTGCGTGCGCGCGGCCCAAAAAATCGGGCTGGACGTGGCCGGCATCGACCTGGTGTGCCGCGATATTTCCAGGCCGCTGGCCGAACAGGGCGGCGCCATCATCGAGGTGAACGCCGCGCCTGGCATCCGGATGCACCAGTACCCGGCCGCCGGCACGCCGCGCGACGCCGGCGACGCGATCGTCGAAGCGATGTACGGCGGCGACAATGGCCGCATCCCCGTGATCGCCATTACCGGCACCAACGGAAAGACCACCACCACGCTGATGGCGGCCCACTGCGTGCGCATGGCCGGCCTGCGCACCGGTGCGACGACCACGGAAGGCGTGTACATCGATGGCCGCCGCATCGTCAGCGGCGATTGCAGCGGCTACTGGTCGGCGCGCACCGTGCTGACCGACCCGACGGTCGATTTCGCCGTGCTGGAAACGGCGCGCGGCGGCATCCTCAAGCGCGGCCTGGCGTTCGACCGGTGCGACGTGGCCGTGGTGCTGAACATCAGTGCCGACCACCTGGGCCTGGAGGGCGTCAATACCGTGGAAGACCTGGCGCGCGTAAAAGGCGTGGTGGCCAGCGCCGCGTCGCGCTGCGTGGTCCTCAATGCCGAGGACCGCCACTGCGTGCGCATGGCCAGCCGCCTCGCGGACCGGGTCGAGATCCTGTTCTTCGCGCTCGATCCGGACAATCCGGTGCTGCTGAAGCACCTGCACCACGGCGGCCGCGGCGCCTACCTGCACGACGGCCGGCTGGTGATCGCCGACGGAACGCGCCACCAGGTGCTGCTGCGCGCGGAAGACATGCCGTCCACGCTGGGCGGCCACGCGCGCTACAACATCGCCAACGGCCTGGCCGCCGCCGCCGCCCTGCTCGCCTCGGGATTCACGCCGGAGCGCATCGCCGCCGGCCTGGCCAGCTTCGTCTCCGATGGCCGCAACAATCCGCTGCGCAGCAATGTGTTCGACGTGCGCGGCGTGACCGTGGTGGTCGACTACGCGCACAATCCGGCAGCGTACGCCGCGCTGTCGTGCATGGCGCGCGGCCTGTCGAAGGGCCGCGCGGTGGGCGTCATCACCGCGCCGGGCGACCGCCGCGACCAGGACCTGGAAGCGGTCGGGGAAACCTGCGCACGGGGCTTCGACGAGATCGTGGTCTACGAATCGAACAACCGGGGCCGCGGCCGCGGCGAGTGCGCGCGGCTGATGCTGGCCGGCGCCGCCGCCAGCGCCAGGGCCCCGGAAGCGGTCCACAGCCGGCTGGACGGGCACGAGGCGCTGCGCCACGGCCTGTCGCTGTGCCAGCCCGGCGATGTGATGGTATTCGCCTGCGGCTCGTCGCTGAACGAGGTCGTCGAGGCGCTGCGGGAAAGCGATCCGGCCAGCGCGCAGAAGATCGCCGAGCAGGCCGCGCTGGCCGGGGCTTGAGCGACGCAGGCCAGCGCTTGCGCATTGAAAGCGCATGCATACACCCCAACGGCGAAGGGCTGGGGTCAGGGGGGAGTGCTGGCATGCATGCCAGCACCGTTACGCAGGCGCGAAGCATGCTTCGCGAAACCCCTGCTCCACCCCGCCGGGGCGTAGTCGGGGTTTCAAGGAGCATCGCTCCTTGCCGACGTAGCGATACTGGCTTACAAGCCAGTGTTCCGCCCTGACCCCGGAACTTGCCCTTGGGGTGAGCTGAAACTAACGGCATTCGTGCCAGGCACCCGTCTGCATCAAGGTCCGCAACGCTCGCCCCCCCTACCCCGCCAGCCCCATCCGCAGCAGCCACGGCGTCACCCCCGTCCACCGCTTGAACGAGCGCCGGAAGTTGGCAGCGTCGTGGAAGCCCAGGTAGCGCGCCACGGCCTCGTTGTCGGCGCCCTGCGCGTGGAACATCCACAGCGCCACGTGCGTGCGCACCTGATCGAGCTCGGCCTGGAAATGCGTGCCGTGCCGCGCCAGCTGCCGCTTCAGGGTGGCCGGGCTGACGCCGAAATCGGCGGCCGCCCGTTCCAGCGCCGGCGCGGCGCGCACCCGCTCCAGCAGGTAGTCGTACAGCGTGGCCAGCAGCCCGGCCGGCCGTTCCGGCTCGCCCTCGGCGGCGCGCAGCGCCAGCCCGGCGGCCATCGCGCTGCCGCGCGGCCATGGCCGGTCCAGCCAGCCGTCCTCGATCAGCATCGCGTCGAACTGGCAATCGAAGCGCAGCGCGCTGCCCAGGTGCACGTGGTGCTGTTCCACATGGCGGGGTGCGCCGCGGTTGAAACAGAAGCGCCACGGCAGGCGTTCGCCGCCCAGCCAGCGGCACAGCGCCACCACGGCCGTCATGTGCATTTCCACCAGTGCCGGCCGCAAGCCCGGCGCGCCATGGCTGTCGACCCAGTACAGCGCCGCCATGCCATCCCAGGTTTCCAGGCGGGGCCGCAGCAGCGGCGTCAGGCGCGCATGCCAGCGGCACAGGATCGCCAGTGCCTCGCGCAGGCTGGGTGCCTGCACCAGCGCGTTGCTGGGTGCGCCGTCGTGCCCCGGCAGCAGTTGCTGGCCCAGCATGAAGCTGGTATCCGGGCTGTCCAGCAGGCGCAGCGCATTGCCCAGCAGTTGCAGGTACTGGGCCGGCGCCACCAGCGTGCCCGGCACCTCGGCCCCTTCCAGGCCGGTACCGCGCAGCAGCATGGCGTCATCGATGTCGCGCGACCGGGCATATGCCAGCACCAGGGCCGGCTGCTGCTGCGCGGGAATCGACGGCTCGGCGGCGCCGCGCCACGCGCTCATGCGCCCTCCTTCATGTGCAGACGTTCAGGTGCAGCCTTCATGCGCCCGCCTTCACGCATCCACCTGGCGGCACAGGTCGGCGAGCACCATGTCCGGCGTGCGGCCGGCGCTGGCGCCGGCCGGCGCGCAGCTGTGGCGCAAGGTCAGCGGCACCGCCACGCTGCCGGCATGGTGGCGCATCATCGCCACCATCACGCACAGGTGGCGCGCGGCGTCGCGCGCTGCCGCCTCCGACAGGCCCGGCATCAGCACCGCGAACCGGTCGCCCGCATAGCGGCACAGCAGGTCGTCGTTGCGCAGGTTCAGCAGCAGCATGTGGCTGACGGCCTGCAGCACCCGGTCGCCCTCGGCCTGGCCATGCTCGCGGTTGATGCGGTGGAAGCCGTCGATATCGAGCAGCACCAGGGCGCCGCCGCCGCGCTGCCGTTCCAGGTGGGCGCGCAGGTAGCGGGCGTCGGCCAGCTGGGTCACGCGGTCGAAGGCGCGGTGGTCGCGGAACAGCCGCTCGCGTTTCTTCAGGTGTTCGGTCAGGCTGGCCTGCTCCTGGCGCCAGAACACCATGCCTGCGGTAAGGATCACCATGCCGAGCGGGACCAGCGCTTCCAGCGCGTTGTCCCACAGCGCCGACTTGTCGACGGCGAAGATCTCGTCCATGCAGTCGGCCCACGAACCCAGCGCGATGGCGGCGAAACCGGCCGCCAGCAGGCGCGTCACCTGGCCGTCGGGCCGCGCGCCGAGCACGACCAGGCACCACGCGGCGGCCACCAGCGCCGTGCCGCCCTCGCTGGCGATGTCGAACCATTTCCAGGCGCCGGGCGGCATGGCCATGCCGGCTCCGGCAAACAGCAGGGCGACGAGGATGCCGGCCAGGCCGGCGGCGATGAATGCGGGGCGTTGGAGCGTGTTCATGACCGGCCAGCCTAGCTTCGGCTTGTGACCGCGTGATGACAGTGTGACCACGGCCGGCTGCGGCGTTGCGGCGCCGCCCGGGGTGCGATCGGCTCACCGCCGGCAGGTATTTTTCTCGCGTACAGGTATCCCGCCGGGCGCAGCCATGGAGGCTGCCGGGTCAATTCGGCTCAATCACCGCCCCGGCGTGCGGCCGGGCCGCCGGCTGTCACGGATCGGTCACATGGGCTGCCTAGAATCCGCCCCACTTCAACCACCACCCTACACACCATGCGATATTTCGCCATCCCCGCCCTGGGCCTGCTGGCCGCCGCGGGAGCCCATGCCGCCGGCGACCCGACGGTCGTCATCGCCGGCCAGCGCGTCAGCCTCGCCAACGCCATCGCCGCGCAGGAAAAGGCCGACAACATCGTCAGCGTCGTGTCCAGCGACGGCATCGGCGGGCTGCCCGACAAGAATGCCGCCGAGGCGCTGGCGCGGCTGCCCGGCGTGGCCGTGCAGCGCGACCAGGGCGAAGGCCGCTACGTCACCGTGCGCGGCCTGGGCCCGGACCTGAACGCCGTCACCATCAATGGCGCGCTGGTGCCTTCGCCGGAAGCGGGCACGCGCGCCGTGGCGCTCGACGTGCTCCCCGCGGGCCTGATCCGCACGCTGGAAGTGTCGAAGACGCTGACGCCGGACCAGGATGCCAATTCGCTGGGCGGCACCGTGGAAGTGAAAACGCTGTCCGCCTTCGACCTGCCCGGCGCGCTGCTGACGGTGGGCGCCGGCGCGAGCCACGACACCAATACCGGCCAGAACAGCCCGAACGCCAACCTGCTGTGGGCCCAGCGCTTCGCTGGCGGCAAGCTGGGCGTGGCGGCCGGCCTGTCCGGCGAGCGGCGCAAGTTCGGCTCGGACAACGTGGAGACCGGCGGTGCCTGGAGCGGCGACCGGCTGGAAGGCTTCGAACTGCGCGAGTACCTGCCGGTGCGCGAACGCTACGCCGCCGCGCTGAACCTCGACTGGCGGCCCGACGCCGCGTCCAGCTATGCACTGCGCGGTTTCGTCAGCCGTTTCTCCGACGACGAGGTGCGCGACCGGCTCACCGTGGGCAACCTGGAGAACGACGACCTGGCCGAGGGCGAGACCGGCGAGGCGCGCGTGGAGCGCCGCCTGCGCCAGCGCAAGTACACCCAGGAGATCCGCTCGCTGACGGCCAGCGCGGATCGCCGCCTCGCCGGCTGGCGCCTGCATGCCGAAGCGTCGGCCAGCCGCGCCACCGACGACGCGCCCGAGTCGGTCAACGATGCGCGCTTCCGCGGCAGTTTCGATGGGATCGGGTTTACCAACACGATGGCGCCACGCCTGGTCGCGCCGGCCGCCGTGTTCGATCCCGCCAGCTACAACCTGAATGCGATCACGCTGCAGCAGAGCTACGCCGAGGACCGGGCCAGGGCGCTGCGCCTGGACCTGACCCGCGAGCTCGACGACGGCCTGGCCATCAAGTTCGGCGCCAAGGCCAGCCGGCGCGACAAGGACAACGACACCAACCAGTGGACCTACGACAGCAGCAGCGCCACCAGCGCGAACTTCTGGGGCCCCGGCACGCGTTCGATGAGCGGCTTTGTCGGCAAGCACCAGCTGGACTATGCGTTCGGCCCGATCGGCACGGCGCTGGACCCGGCGGCGATCCGCGCCCGTGTCGCCGGCTTGCCGCGCGCCGGCGCGCAACAGGCCGCCGAATCGGCGCTGGACGATTTCTCGGTCAGCGAGGACATCGACGCCGCCTACGTGCAAGGCACGCTGGCACGCGGCGCCTGGTCGCTGCTGGCCGGCGTGCGCGCCGAGCGCACGCGCTTCAAGGCGCTGGGCCGGCAGATCGCCATCACCGAGGACGAGGAAGGCGAAGAAACCCAGGCGATCACGCCGCGCCGCGCCGGCCGCTCGTACACCGACTGGCTGCCGACGCTGCAGGCCCGCTACGACATCGACCGCGCCACCAGCATGCGCGCCGCGTGGAGCAACTCGGTGGTGCGGGCCAACTTCAGCCAGCTCGCCCCCGGCGTCAGCCTGGACAGCGCGACCGAGGCCACCATCGGCAATCCCGACCTGGCGCCGCTGAAGTCGCGCAACCTGGACCTGGGCATCGAACGCGTGCTGGGCAATGACGGTACCATGTCCGCCTACGTATTCCACAAGGACATCAGGAACTTTACCTATGCGACCAACCTGGCCGGCAGCGGCCAGTGGGCGGACTATACGACCGCCACGTCCTACGCCAACGGTGACAGCGCCAGGGTGAAAGGCATCGAACTGGCGTGGCAGCAGCCGCTGCGCATGCTGCCGGCACCGTTCAACGGCCTGCTGGTGGGAATGAATGCCGCATTCACCCGGTCGCGCGCCGCGATCGACAGCTTCGACGAGGATGCCGGCACCCGTACCGGCCGTACCATCCGCATGCCTGGCCAGTCGAACCGCATGGCCAATGCGATGATCGGCTACGAGCACGGTCCGCTCAGCACGCGGCTGGCCGTCAACTACAAGTCGCCGTACCTGCTGGAGCTGGGCGAGAACGTGCTCGACGCCGGCGCCGACCGGATCGTCGACGCGCAGACGCAACTGGACTTCTCGCTGGCCTGGCAGCTCGGCCGGCGCTGGCAGCTCACGTTCGAGGCCAGCAACCTGAATAACGAGAAATACTATGTGTACCAGGGCGTTAAGCAGCATAACGTCCAGTACGAACAATATGGCCGAACCTACAAGGTCGGCCTGAAAGCGAGCCTGTTCTGATGAAGCATGTCGTCATACTGTCGCTGCTGGCCACCACGCTGGCAGCCCACGCCCAGGCCGTGCCACCCGCCGTGGCGAAGGCGCGCGACCTTGCCGCGCTGCCGCAAGGCTGGCTGGCGCTGGACAAGAACGCCCTGCGGCTGGTCGATGCGGCCGGTACGGAGCGCGCCAGCCTGCCGGTGCGCGGCCGCCAGGTCGATGTGCGCAGCGCCGGCGGCGTGTCGCTGGCCATCGTCATCGATGCCAACGCGGAGCGCGTCATCCCCGTGCGCGCCGATGGCCGCGCCGGCACGCTGGCCGCGCAGCCCCCACTCCCGGAAACCGGCTTCGGCATCGAAGCGGCCTGCCTGTACCGGGATGCCCAGCAGCTGACCTATGCTTTCCTGGCCGGCAAGGATGGCCAGGCCGAGCAATGGCTGCTGGATGGGGATGCGCCGCGCCGCGTACGCCGGCTGGCATTGCCGCCGCATGTTCAGGCCTGCCGCGTCGACGATGCCACCGGCACCCTGTACGTGGCCGAGGAAGGCATGGGCGTGTGGGCGTACCGTGCCGACGCCGAGGGTGCGCCGGCCCGGCGTGCCGTGGGCCTGGCGCCCCCGTTCGGCAAGCTGGCCGACGGCGCGCAGGCGCTGGCCGTGGTGCCGGGCGGCGTGGTGGCCGCCGATGGCAAGGGCAGGCTGCACGCCTGGCGCCGCGCCGGCAATGGCTGGACCACGGCCGCCGTGGCCGGCCAGGGCATGGAAGGCCTTGCCATCGATGCCGCCGGGCGCCTGCTGGCCCGCGACGACACCGCATGGCGCAGCGTCCCGCTGGCAGTGAAA
Organism: Pseudoduganella albidiflava; assembly: GCF_004322755.1. Classification (NCBI taxonomy): domain Bacteria; kingdom Pseudomonadati; phylum Pseudomonadota; class Betaproteobacteria; order Burkholderiales; family Oxalobacteraceae; genus Pseudoduganella; species Pseudoduganella albidiflava. The sequence goes on along the minus strand of NZ_CP036401.1, from coordinate 2,970,465 downwards.
CCGGTGGCGCCGGCCGCGCCACTGCCGGTGGTGATGCCGCGCGCGCAGACGGAACCGGTGGCGCGCGCCGGCGACGCGGCCGACGATCCGGCCATCTGGCGGCATCCGGCCGATCCGGCCGCGTCGCGCGTGCTGGGCACCAACAAGAAACAGGGCCTGCTGGTCTATGACCTGCAGGGACGCCAGCGCCAGCTGCTGGAAACGGGCCGGCTGAACAACGTCGACGTGCGGCAGGACGTGGCCTTCGGCGCCGAGCGCTTCGACCTGGCGCTTGCCACCCAGCGCGACGACAACCTGATGGTGCTGTTCACCATCGCCGCGGACGGCACCGTGGCCGAGGCGGCGCGCCTGCCGACGGAACTGGACGAGATCTATGGTGCCTGTGTGTACCGGCCGGCCGGCGGCGGCCTCGATGCCTTCGTCAACGACAAGGATGGCCGCTACCTGCACTACCGGATCGCCCGCGCGGACGGCAAGTTCACGGCGCGGGTGGTGCGGCGCTTCCGCACCGCCAGCCAGCCGGAGGGCTGCGTGGCCGACGAAGCCAGCGGCCAGCTGTTCGTCGGCGAGGAACGGCGCGGCCTGTGGGTGACCAGCGCCGACGCGGCGCGCGATGCCCGGCTGGCGATGGTGCTGCCGGCCGGCGGCCTGCTGCAGGCGGACGTCGAGGGTATCGGCATCTACCGGTCGGCTGCGCGCAGCTACGTGGTCGTGTCCAGCCAGGGCAACGACAGCTACGTGGTGCTCGACGCGGCCGCGCCATACCGGGTACGCGGCGCCTTCCGGATCGGCGTCAACGTCGCGGACGGCATCGACGGCGCATCGGAAACGGATGGCCTGGAAGTCACGTCGGCCGACCTGGGCGGCCCGTACGGGCGTGGCATGCTGGTGGTGCAGGACGGCTACAAGCGCATGCCGGACGGGCCGCAGAACTTCAAGCTGGTGGCGTGGGACGATATCGCCCGGGCCCTCGGCCTGGATTGACAGCGCGTGAAAAAGGTTTAGACTTCAGCCATTCAGACAAGCCACCCCAAGTGCAGAATCCGGGGTCAGACCCGTCGGGTCTGACCCCAGCAGTTCGTCCTTGGGGTAGCGTCAGGCGCTAACAGGATGCCAAAACAAGTGGCATCGCGTCCTGCAGGTATTCGTAACCGGAGCACTCCCCCCCAAATGACCATCTGAGCCTTCGCACCGCGGTGTCGACCCAAGTGTCGGCACCAACCTTCCGCGCCGTCGTCACGGCCGGACCGTTTATGCGCTCGAAGAGGTTCACGCATGGCTCATTCCAACGCCGCCCCACCGGCGGCCGCATCATCATCTGCTTCATCATCAGCATCGTTATCAGCATCGTCACCGGCAAAGTCACCGGCACATTCGCCGGCAACATCGTTCATCGAACTGCACGGCGTCACCATGCGCCTGCCCGATGGCCGCACGCTGTTCGATGATCTGACCTTCACATTCGGCGACCGGCGCACCGGCCTCGTCGGCCGCAACGGCATCGGCAAGAGCGTGCTGGCACGCGTGCTGGCCGGCCAGCTGGCGCCGGACCGGGGCCGCGCCACCGCACGCGGCAAGCTGTATTACCTGCCCCAGCACATCGACGCCGATGCCGGCTCCACCGTTGCCGATGTCGCCAGCCTCGGGCCCCTGTTCGCCGCGCAAGAGCGCCTGGCCGCCGGGCACGGCACGCCGGAAGACCTGTCCCTGCTGGATGGCCGGTGGCGCGTGGCCGACGAGTTCGCCGCCGCGCTGGCCGGCGCGGGCCTGCCGGGCCTGCGCGCCACCACGCCAGCAGCCGCCCTGTCCGGTGGCCAGCTGGCCCGCGCCGCCCTGGCCGGCGCCTTCCTGTCCGGCTGCGACGTGCTGGTGCTCGACGAACCCACCAACCACCTCGACCGGGAAGGCCGCGCCTGGCTGCGGGAGCGGATCGACGCGTGGCCCGGCAGCCTGGTCGCCATCAGCCACGACCGCGCCCTGCTCGACACGATGACGACCATCGTCGCGCTCGACGAACGGGGCCTGCACGCGCATGGCGGCAATTTCACGCAGTACCAGGCCTGGTGCGACGCCGAAGCGGCGGCGGCGCAGGCCGCCCTGCACCATGCGCGCGCCGTGCGTCAGGCCACGGCGCGTCAACTGCGCGAGGAGCACGACGCCCGGCAGCAGCGCAACGCCCGCGCCAGCCGCGCCGCCCGGCACGAGAACCAGGCCGCCATCCTGCTCGGCCGCCGAAAGGCCACCGCCCAGGCCACGGCGGGCCGCCAGGCGCGGCAGGCGGACGTGCTGCGTGCCCGGCTCGACGATGCGGTGCGTACCGCGGCGGCGGGCATCGGCGAGGGACCATTGCCGGCCCTGCTGCTCGATGCCGCCACCGTTCCGGCAGGCCGCACCGTGATCGCCTGCGAAGGCGCGGTGGCACCGTGGCCGGCCGGCGCCGCGCCGCTCGACCTGATGCTGGCCGGTCCGGTGCGGCTGGCCATCGCCGGCCCGAACGGCTGCGGCAAGAGCACGCTGCTGAAGATGCTGGCGGGCGACATCCTGCCGCGTGCCGGCTTATGCTCGGCCCGCGTACCGTCCGCCTGGCTGGACCAGCATGCGCAGCGCCTGCTGCCGCCGGCGTCCACGGTGCTGGAGCGCCTGCGGCAACTGGACAGCGCACTGCCGGAAGCCGCATTGCGCAGCCGGCTGGCATTGCTGGGCCTCGATGCGGCACGGCTGGACACGCCCGCCGGCGCCCTGTCGGGCGGCGAGCGCATCAAGGCGGCGCTGGCTTGCGCCCTGTGGCAGCGGGACGGCGCGCGCCTGTTGCTGCTCGACGAGCCCGGCAACCACCTCGACCTGCCGTCGCTGCGGGCGCTGGAACAGGCCCTGTCGGCCTGGCCCGGTGCGCTCGCCATCGTTTCCCACGATGACCGGCTGCTCGACGCGCTGCGACTGACGCACGTCCTGCGCTGGAGCCCGGCGGGCTGGCGGCTCGAGACCTGCACGTGAGTCGTGAACGCGCTGCAAAATCGGTTGCAGGCAAGTTGCAAAGAAGTTGCAAAGAAGTTGCAAATAAGTCGCATAGAACGCCGCAGGACGGGCTGCAAACAGGGCAACGGCGGGGTGCCAGCGCGCCGGACCCGACTGGACCAATGTCGTCCGCGTCGCAGCCACGCCGCACCGGCATGCAAGATCGTAGTCACCCACAAAATTGCCAGGGAATTATATGATTGCAACACTTATTACTATATGCCTTTGCAAATGGCTTCCGCATCGGAAGCGGGTGGTATGCTTCGGCCGATAACACAACAATTGGGGAGAACGCGCCGTGTCCATTGCTGAAAGACTGTTCAAACTGAAGGAAGCCGGCACGGATGTGCGCACGGAAGTCGTGGCCGGTATCACGACCTTCCTGACGATGGCCTACATCATCTTCGTGAATCCGGCGATCCTGGCCGATGCCGGCGTGCCGAAGGATGCCGTGTTCGTCGCCACCTGTCTCGCGGCCGCGCTCGGCACGCTGATCATGGGGCTGTACGCCAACTATCCGATCGGCATGGCGCCCGGCATGGGCTTGAACGCCTACTTCGCCTACGCGGTCGTGCTCGGCATGGGCGTGCCATGGCAGACGGCGCTGGGTGCCGTGTTCATTTCGGGCTGCCTGTTCCTGATCATCTCGATCTTCGGCTTGCGGGAAATGATCGTCAAGGGCATTCCCAGTTCCCTGCGCACGGCCATCACGGTCGGCCTGGGGCTGTTCCTCGGCCTGATCGCGCTGAAGAGCGCCGGCATCGTCACCGCGAACGCGGCCACCATGGTCACCGTCGGCGACCTGCACAAGGCGCCGGCGCTGCTGGCCATCGTCGGCTTCCTGCTGATCGTCGCGCTGGACCGGCTGCGCGTGAAGGGCGCCATCCTGATCGGCATCGTCATCGTCACCGTGCTGTCGTTCTTCTTCGGCGGCAACACCTTCAACGGCATCTTCTCGGCCCCGCCTTCGCTCGCCCCCACCTTCGCCAAGCTCGATATCGCCGGCGCGTTCGGCACCGGCATCCTCAACGTCGTGCTGGTGTTCTTCCTCGTCGAGCTGTTCGACGCGACGGGCACGCTGATGGGCGTGGCGGCCCGTGCCGGCCTGCTGGTCGAGGGCAAGATGGAACGGCTGAACAAGGCGCTGATGGCCGACAGTACCGCCATCGTGGTGGGCGCGGTGATGGGCACGTCCAGCACCACCGCCTACGTGGAAAGCGCGGCCGGCGTGCAGGCGGGCGGCCGTACCGGGCTGACCGCCGTGGTCGTCGCCCTGCTGTTCCTGGCGGCGTTGTTCATTTCGCCGCTGGCCGGTGTCGTGCCCGCGTACGCCACCGCGCCCGCCCTGCTGTTCGTTTCCTGCCTGATGCTGCGCGACCTGGCCGACATCGAATGGAACGAAAGCACCGAAAGCATCCCGGCCGCCGTTACCGCGCTGCTGATTCCCTTCACCTACTCGATCGCCCACGGCATCGCGTTCGGCTTCATCACCTACGCCGCGCTGAAACTGCTGACCGGCAGGATCCGCGAAGTGAAGGCCGTGGTCTGGGTGATCGCCCTCGTCTTCCTCTTCAAGTACACCTGGCTGGGCGCGTGATCGCCGCATGAGGTGCACATGAAGGGCACATGAGGCGCACATGAGCGGGAGCTGGCATTGCGAATAATTGCTTTCATGGTGTCAGCTCTTGACCATGTCCCATGCGGGACTCCTCCTACACGAATTTAACCGCCGGTTAGCCTTCCCTCATAGCAGCGGCGGAATGCCCCGGATAGTAACCGGAAGTTACGAACTGATGAGTCGAAAACGCCTGTTATTGCCGCGCGGAATTGACTTGTAGGGACTTCAATACTTGATAGGATTGCCACTCGAAGCCATCGAAAAGGGAACCTGTCACATGTACCGCCACGCGTCCTGCCCTGCACCACAGCCATACGGCAACGGCCCAGCGCCAGCGCCGCACGGCGCCCGGTGCATCCGGGACCGCGCAGCGCGCTTCAGCGGCATACCGCGGATCCAATCGCGCCTTTCTCCTTCGGCTGTGCCGGCCCCAGGCGCGCCGGCCGGCTTCGCGCTCCCGGGCTTGCTCCGCGCGGCTTCGCTCCCCGCGGTTCTGCTCTCTTCCACGGCGCGCCCACCTGCGAATCCCCTTACAGCCAGTGCGGTGGCGGAGTACCCGATGCGGTACCGTTCGCCGCGCCGGCCTTGTGCCGCATCGGCACGGCCGCTGCCGCGGGACGGCGCCGTCGATCAGGGCAATGCCAGGGCCAGCGGTGCCATCTTCGCGACGGCACCGCGTCACCCCGGCACTGCAGTTCCCGCTGCCCACACGCCGATCATCTTCATGCCCAACAACGGCCACATAACTAAAAGAGGATCCCATGAGTGACTTCGAATATCCGCGACCGCAACTGGTTCGCGACAACTGGCAAAACCTGAACGGGACCTGGCAGTTCGCCTATGACGACGAGCGGCGTTTCTGCCGCCCCGACCAGGGCATCGAGTGGACGCACGAGATCCAGGTGCCCTATGCGCCCGAGACGAAGCTCTCCGGCATCCACGACATGGGTTTCCACACGATCGCATGGTACCGGCTGGAATTCGACATGCAGGGCCGCGGCGAGCGCACCATCCTGCACTTCGGTGCGGTGGACTACGAAGCCAAGGTCTGGGTCAACGACCGGCTCGTCACGACCCACCTGGGCGGCCATACATCGTTCCACGTCGATATCACCGATGCGCTGGTCGAAGGCCAGCGGCAGGTGATCGTGCTGCGCGCGGAAGACGATCCGCACGACCTGGCCAAGCCGCGCGGAAAGCAGGACTGGCAGCTGGAACCGCACTCGATCTGGTATCCGCGCACCACCGGCATCTGGCAGACCGTCTGGCTCGAGCAGGTGCCTGCCACCTACCTGAAAGGCATCAGGTGGACGCCCCATTTCGACGGCTTCGAGATCGGTTGCGACATCCAGGCGGCCGGCGACCGGCGCGAAAAGCTCACCGTGGAAGTCAAGCTGTGGCACGGCGAAGTGCTGCTGGCCGACGACGAATACAAGCTGATGGGCCAGGAAGCACACCGCAAGATCGCCATTTCCGACCCCGGCATCGACGATTCGCGCAACGACCTGCTGTGGAGCCCGGAACGCCCGACCCTGCTCGACGTGGAGCTCACCCTGCGGTGCGACGGCGAAGAGCTGGAAACGGTACGATCCTATACAGCACTGCGTTCAGTGGCGATCAACCGGGACCGCTTCATGTTGAATGGAAGGCCCTACCCGCTGCGCCTGGTGCTGGACCAGGGTTACTGGCCGGACAGCGGCATCACGGCGCCGAACGACGCGGCATTGAAGCGCGACGTCGAACTGGCCAAGCTGATGGGCTTCAACGGCGTGCGCAAGCACCAGAAGATCGAGGATCCGCGCTACCTGTACTGGGCGGACAAGCTGGGCCTGATGGTGTGGGAGGAAATGCCTTCCGCGTACTCGTTCAGTCCGAAGTCGATGACGCGCCTGATCAAGGAATGGCAGGAAGCGATCGAACGCGACTACAGCCACCCGTGCGTGATCGTGTGGGTGCCGTTCAACGAGTCGTGGGGCGTGCCGAATTTGACGTCGATGCAGGCACATCGGAACGCCGTGGAAGCGCTGTATCACATGACGCGGATGATGGATTCCACGCGGCCCGTGATCGGCAACGATGGCTGGGAAGCGTCGGCCACCGACATCCTCGGCATTCACGATTACGACAGCGATCCGCAGCGCATCAAGGCGCGCTACGAAGTCAGCGATCCGGCCCGCACGCTGTTCGACCAGCGCCGTCCGGGCGGCCGCATCCTGACGCTGGACGGCTTCCCGCACCGCGGCCAGCCGATCGTGCTGACGGAATTCGGCGGCATCGCCTTCGACACGAAGGCCCCGGACATCGACACGTGGGGCTATTCGCGGGCCAACACGGCCGAGTCGTTCTACGAGCACTACACCGCCCTGCTGAAGGTGGTGAACGAGACGCAGATGTTTTCCGGCTTCTGCTATACGCAGTTCGCCGATACGTACCAGGAAGCAAACGGGCTGCTGAACGCGGACCGCACGCCGAAGATTCCGTTCGAGAAGATCAGCGCGGCTACCCGCAGCGTCCAGCTCGTCGCGCAGGATCCGCCCGCGCCAGCGTGACCGGCGCCGGGTCCGAAGCGGACCCGAGACAGCATTCCTGCCCGGTCTCCCCAGACCGGGCGAACAGCAGCATCACAATTCACGACTCACAATTAACGACCCGTTACGGGCAAGGGAGAAACCATGTCGACCATTATCGTGTTCTGCCACCTGCGTTGGGACTTTGTCTTTCAGCGCCCACAGCACCTGCTGACCCGCCTGGCCAAACATTACAAGATCGTGCTGGTGGAAGAGCCCATTCATCACGACGGCGAAAGCTTCATGAAGACCTGGCAGCCGGCGCCGAACATCACCGTCTGCCAGCCGCACACGCCGGTGCAGCAGCATGGCTTCCATGACGACCAGATTCCCCTGGTGCAGCCGATGGTCGCCAAGCTGGTGCCGGAAGGCGAGGATCCGATCGTCTGGTTCTACACGCCGATGGCGCTGCCGCTGCTGCCGCAACTGCACGCGAGCCTGGTGGTGTACGACTGCATGGATGAACTGTCCGCCTTCAAGAACCCGCCGCGCCAGCTGCTGCAGCGCGAAACCGCCCTGCTCAATATCGCCGACCTGGTGTTCACCGGCGGCCCGAGCCTGTACGAAGCCAAGAAGAACCGCCATTCGAACGCCCACTGCTTCTCCAGCTCGGTCGATGCGCAGCACTTCGCCCACGCGCTGGACCGTGCGGCCAGCCATCCCGACCAGGCCCACATCCCCCATCCGCGCCTGGGCTTCTATGGCGTGATCGACGAGCGCTTCGATACCGAGCTGACCGCCAAGATCGCCGACGCCAATCCCGACTGGCAGATCGTGCTGGTGGGCCCGGTGGTCAAGATCGACCCGGCGCACCTGCCGCAGCGCCCCAATATCCACTACATGGGCCAGCGCGGCTACGATGACCTGCCGAAGTTCCTGGCCGGCTGGGATGTCTGCCTGATGCCGTTCGCGATCAACGAGGCCACCAAGTTCATCAGCCCGACCAAGGTGCTGGAATACATGGCCGCCGAACTGCCGATCGTGTCCACCCCGATCCGCGACGTCGAACAGCCGTATTCGCACGTGGTGGCGATCGGCCACACGGCCGAGGAATTCGTCGCCCACGTGGAAGCGGCGCTGGCCCAGACGGCCGAGCAGACCGCCGAGATGGAGCGCAAGATGCGCGAAGTCGTGGCCAAGACGTCCTGGGAAAACACGGCGGCGCGCATGCGCGACCTGATCGAGAACACCACGCCGGCGCGCAAGTTCGCCCGCCTGACGGCGCCGGAGATGTCGTACGGCGAAGCACCGCACAATGCGCCGAACGTCAACCCGCTGCGCACCACGGCCACCTCGTCCACCAAGGTCGGCTCGCTGATCGGCGGGGTCGGTACCTACCAGGTAGCGCCGGCGATCGCCGCCGCGGCGGGCGCGCAGCCTGCCGCGAAAGCGGAGTAACGGTAGGCTGAGTCACGGAAAAAGGGAGCCTGGCGGCTCCCTTTTTTTTCGTCTCGGCGTGGGCAGTGGGGTTCCGGGCGGTACCCAACGGTCAGGGTCAACGAAAGCCATCATTTGCATGCCACTGTTGCATGCGCTTACCCCAAGAACGAAATTCTGGGGTCAGACCCGACGGGTCTGACCCCGGCCCTTCGCTGTAGGGGTGACTGCATGCGCTGTCAATGTGTCGGGTCACGCTTGACCAACGGCATCAATTCTTCGATGCTTCGCGGCTTCAGGGTGTGCCCTTGAGCCTGCATTCGGGCTCAATGCCGGTGCCGGAACCGCCACGGCAGCGCGTTATGGATGGCGGTCGCGGCGATCGCCGCCTGGCCGGTCGCCACGCTGATCTGGTTCAGGCCCAGCACCACGTCGCCAACCGCGTACAGCCCCGGCACCGTGGTGCGCCCATGGTCGTCGACGATCAGCTTCTCGCATTCGCCGCAGCGGGCGCCGAGCGCTTGCGCCAGGCCGGAGCGGGCCTTCTCCCCCAGCATCGGATAGAACACGTCGAAGCGGTGGTCGGCGCCGTCTTCGGTGTGGAGCACCGGTTCCATCGCCTCCGTCAGCGTCACGCCCTTCAGCGGCGCGTCCACATAGCGCACGCCGGCAACGCGCAGCTTCTCCGCCTCCTCCGCCGACAGCGGTGTCTCGGGGTCCCGTTCGAACAGGGTTACGTCGCACGAGAAAGTGCGCATGAACAGCGCATGCCCGGTGCGGTTGTGGGGCTGGGAGGCGACGGCGACGCGCTTGTCGAGGATGTCGTAGCCGTCGCACACCGGGCACAGTCGCACCGCGCCGGCGGCCACGGCATCGGGCCAGCCCTCGACGGGCAGGCCGGCATCGGCGACACCGGTCGCCAGCACCACCACGGGCGTGTGGATTTCACCGCCTTCGTGGCTGGCCACGAACACGTCATCGACCTTCTTCAGCGCGGTGATCTCGATATCGTCCACCGCACCACCATAACACTCGAGCTGCTCGCGCAGACGGCCGAGCAGCTCGCGGCCCGGCACGCCGCCGGGAAAGCCGGGATAGTTGTGGCTCACGGGGATCAGCGACAGGCGGCTGTTGCCCTTGTCCGCGACGATCACGTCGCGGCGGAAACGCCGCAGGTAGACGGCGGCCGTCAGGCCGCCGGGTCCGCCGCCGATCACCAGTACTTCGCAAACACGGACATCACTCACCGGACACCTTTTTATCGGGTGCCACCGCCCGTCGTGCTGGTACCGGTGGTACCTGTAGTACCAGTGGTACCGGAAGTCCCCGTTGCCGTGCCCGACGCGCCGGTACCCGTGCCGCTGGTGCCGGTGGTCGTGCCGCTGGTCCCCGTGGTCATGCCACCGGTACCGCTGGTGCCCGTCGTAGTGCCGCTCGCGCCGACGCCCGTGCCGCTGGTGCCCGTCGCGACGCCGCTGCCAGTGCCTCCGCTGCCGGTGGCGCCGCTGCCGGTGACACCGGTAGCGGAGGCGCCGGACGTGGTGCCGCCGGCACGGGAACCCGCCGCGCCGCGTGTCGTGGTCGAGCGGTTGGTGCCGGCCGGCGTCACGCTGTTATAAGTGCCGCCTGACGCGGCCGGCGTGCCGGTCGGGTTCACGGTACCGGTGGCGTTCATCGTGCCGGTCGGATTCACGGTGCCGGCCGGGTTCATCGTGCCGGTCGTGCCGGGCGCGCTGGTCATGCTCGACGGGCCGATGGTGGTGGTGGAAGAGCCGGTCTGCCCCTGCGACAGGGTGGCGCCGCTGGTGGTGTTGCCGACCGTGCCCAGCGGCGTGGTTACGCCCGGCGTGCCGACCACGCCGGTAGCCGAAGGCATCGCACCGTTGACGGGGGCCGGCGCCGGCGCCGGTGCACGTGTCGGGGCACGGTTCACGGGCGCGGCGACGGTGCCACGGTTGACGCCGGTATTCACGCTGCTGCCCGTGTTCACGCTGCTGTTTATGCCAGTGTTGACCTGGCCGCCCGTCGCCGGCGTGGTGACGGTCTGCGCCGTCGCGGCGGAAGCGGCCAGCACGGCCGCCAGCATGACGGCGTTGCGTTTCGCATGCATATTCATGGCTTGCTCCTTTCGGTTCATGGTGCGCCGATTCTGTCACGGCGCGCCGCGCGCGGCCGTAGGAGCACGCCGCATGGGCCAGTCGGAAGCTTGCCCGACACCGCCTGCCCGACGTTCACCGCCCGGCCATCAGGCGGCGGAGACCGGCGCACGCGGAGCCCTGCCGGGTGCGCCGCGCTTGCTCTTGTCCTCCGCGCTCTTCGCCCCCGCGTTGCGCCTTCCCTTGCGCGGCGTCGACTTGACCTGGGCCGGCTTGACCTGCTCGGCGGCCCGGGCCAGCCGCTCCTGCAGCAGTGCCAGCACGGCGGCTTCCTCGGGCTGCAGCGTGTGCAGGTCGCTGGTGAATTCCGCCTCGGCACGGGCACGCAGCGCGGCCAGCTCGGCGCCGTCCATATACGCTTCCACCACGGCCGGGTGCACATAGCACTTGCGGCACACCGACGGCGTGTTGCCGAGCTTCTTTGCCACCGATTCGATGGCCCGCACCACGTTCTTCTTGGCCTGGGTCTCGGAATCGAATTTCTCGAATGCCTGCAGCGCCAGCGCGGCCAGCACGGTGCCGGACCATGTGCGGAAATCCTTGGCCGTGTAGTCTTCGCCGGTGATGCCGCGCAGATAGTCGTTGACGTCGGAAGAGTCGATCGCATGCGTGGTGCCGTCGTCGTCGACGTACTGGAACAGTTCCTGGCCCGGCAGGTCGCGCATCCGCTCGATGATGCGCGCCAGGCGGCGGTCGGCCACTTTCACGTCGTGGAACACGCCGCTCTTGCCGCGGAAGCGGAATTCCACCTCGCGGCCATCGACCCGCACGTGGCGGTTGCGCAGCGTCGTCAAGCCGAACGACTTGTTCTCCCGCGCATATTCCTCGTTCCCGATGCGCATCATCGTATGCTCCAGCAGGTAGACGATGGTGGCCAGCACTTTCTCGCGCGGCAGTCCCGGCAGCTTCAGCGCCGCGTCGACGGCCTGGCGGATGCCGGGCAGCGCCTGGCCGAAGGCGATCATGCGCTCGTACTTCACGTCGTCGCGCACGCTGCGCCAGCGCGCGTGGTAGCGGTACTGCTTGCGGCCGCGCGCATCCCGGCCGGTGGCCTGCAGGTGGCCGTTGGCCTGCGGGCAGATCCACACGTCGGTCCAGGCAGGCGGAATCGCCAGTGCCTTGATGCGCGCCAGCGTGGCCTCGTCGTCGACCGCGCTGCCATCCGCGGCGACATAGCGGAATCCGCCGGGGGTGGCGCTGCGGGACAGGCCCGGCTTGCCATCGGTGACATAGCGCAGCCCCGCCGCGCGCGCCGCCAGCGGGGGATCGGTGACCAGTTCGTCGGGTTTCATCGGCACTCCTCAAGGTGAAGCGAGTGTGCCAGCCAGCGGCGGGCCGTTCCGTACGGTAGGCAACATCCATGGCATTATTACAATGCCGGGTTGGGCAAGGCGCCGTTAGCTGGGTTACAATGCGGGTCCACCGTTTTACGAGCGGCAGACAGCCAATGACTCCACGTTCTGTACTCATCCTCGCGATGGCCTTCGGGCATGGCGCAGCGTTCGGCGCCGACACGATCGAAGAACGCACCTGGAATACCTCCGCCGAACTCGGCGCCATCACCACCTCCGGCAATACCACCGGTACTTCCGTGACCGGCAAGATCGATGCGCGCCAGGAGCTGGAAGACTGGAGCAACCAGTACATCCTGTCGGGCTTCTTCAAGGAAGACCAGACCCAGACCAACGACGGCAACAAGAGGTATGTGCGCTCGGCCGAGCGCTTCGCCCTGTCCGCCCGCGCTGCCTACAAGCTGATGGAAGAAGGCGAGCGGCTGTTCGTGCTGGGTTCCCACGTGGACGACCGCTTCGGCGCCTACTCGCGCTACTCGTCGTTGTCGGTCGGCCGCGCCAAGCGGCTGCTGAAGTCGGACGACAAGATCGTCGAGGTGGAATTGGGCCCGGGCTATTTCTCCGGCGTGCGCGCCACCGGCGAGGAAGAGGATGGCGTCACCGTCCGCGGCGCCGCCAACATGCGCTGGCAGATCAGCGATGCGGCACTGTTCACGCAGACCCTGGCCGTCGAGCGGGGCACGTCGAACACCCATTCGGTGGCGGAAACGGCCTTGTCGACCAAGATCAACGGCACCATGCAGATGAAGGCCGCCTTCAGCGCGCGCAACGATTCCAACGTGCCGGTCGAGAAGAAGAACACCGATACGCAGACGTCGCTGACGCTGGTGTATTCATTCTGACTCCTTCGTTCTGACTCCTTCGTTCTGACTCCTTCGTTCTGACCGGTTCGTTCTGACCTGTTCGCCCGGCGCCGCTCAGGCACAAGCGCCGAATACCAGCAGCGGCATCGCGCCCCACGCGATGGCCGCCAGCGCCAGGATCGCCCCGCCCAGCCGGGCCATGTGCATCAGGCTGCGCGGCGGTTCGCTGCCGCGCCAGGCCTGCCACGCCAGCCAGCCGGCAGCGCCCAGCGCAAGGACCGTAACGCCCAGCAGCACAGCCCATGGCGCCATGTTCCCGTGCCCCGGCCGGCAAGCGCCTGCCGCGTACAAATAGCAAAAGAAGAAATGCGCGGCCCACAGCACCAGCGGCGCCGTGCCCCGCCACAGCTTGTTCCAGAATCCGTCGCGCGTGGTCACCTGTTCACCCCATCATTCGCGGCCAGATATGCACGGCGGCGCCGATCGCGGCCCCCTGCAGCACCGTGTAGTACCAGATCAATGCCGTGTTATCGAGCGAGCCGCGGCTGTGCGGCGTCAGGTGCCGGCGCAGGGAACGGGCGATCACGTACAGGCCGGTGATCACGCACAGCAGCACGTGCAGACCCTGGTAGGCCACCATCGCCGCCACCGCCGCGCTCCACGCATGGCTGGTCGGATCGAGGCCGCTGCCGAGCTGCCCCGCCAGGTCCAGGCCGAAGCCCGCCACGACAAGCACGATCGCCGCGCCGAACAGCCAGCACAGGCCCCCCTGCCGCGCCGCCAGTGGCCGGCGCCGCGCCAGCGCGACCAGCGCGGCGCCGGCCACCAGCAAGCCGAACGACAGCGCGCCGCTCCACCTGCCGGGCAGCCGGGCGCCGGGCGGCGGGCACACGTCCAGCCGCATCGACACGTGCACATAGGTGAACAGGAACGACAGGAATACGCCGGCATCGACCACCAGCATGATGATCGTGGCCCACCATGAATGGCTGGCGGTGCCGGCCGCGCCGACCGGCAGCACGACAGCGGCGCCCGACGCATCCTCGCCCACCTTCGCCTCGCGGCAAGGTGCCGGGCGGTCCTGTTCCCACTGCCAGGCCAGCAGCGTGACGATGGCGACCACACCGCAGATCCAGGCCACCATCGTCTGTTCCGCGGTGAGCAGCAGGAAGAAGCCGGCCGTGCCCGCGGCGGACAGGAACGGCGTCCAGCCATCGGTCGGCAGCACCAGCAGGTAGCGCAGCTTCGCGCCGACGGGCGTGGTGACAATCGTTTCACGCTTGCCCGTGACCGTGCCGGGCAGCCAGTGCGCACCCTCCTCCACCTCGCGCATCATGTCCGGACTGCTCCACAGCGGATCGGTGGAATCGACTTGCGGGATGCTGCGCGTGGCATACGATTCGGACGGCAGCCATTCCAGCGTGCCGGCATTCCACGGGTTGCCGGGATCGGTTTCCGGCTTCATCAGCGCCCGCGCCATGCCGCCGAAGAACAGCAATACGCCGGCGGCGAACACGAAGGCGCCCACGGTGGACAGCATGTTCAGCGTTTCCCAGCCCAGGCCCGACGGATACGTGTAGACGCGCCGCGGCATGCCCAGCAGGCCGCTGATGTGCATCGGGAAGAAGGCCAGGTTGAAGCCGCCGAACATCAGGCCGAACGACCAGCGCGCCACCCGCGCCGGCACCGCGTGCCCGTTGACCAGCGGCAGCCAGTAGCACAGCGCGGCGAACAGCGGAAACACCATGCCGCCGATCAGCACGTAGTGGAAATGGGCGACGATGAAGTAGCTGTCGTGCACCTGCCAGTCGTACGGCACCACGGCCACCATCACGCCCGTCAGCCCGCCCAGCACGAAGATGAACAGGAAGCCGAGGATGAACAGCGCTGGCGGCGACATCGCCAGCCGGCCGCGCCGCGCCGTGCCGTTCCACAGGGTGCCGATCCAGGCGAAGACCTGGATCGCGGTGGGCACCGCCACGGCCATGCTGGCGGCCGAGGCGAAGCCCGCCTCGAGGTGTCCCAGCCCGGTGGTGAACATGTGGTGGGCCCACAGCCCGAAGCTGAAGAAGCCCACCGCCACCATCGCCACGATGACGGCGCGGCGCCCGACCAGCGCACTGCCGGCGATCGTCGGGATCATCGTCGACACCATCCCCGCCGCCGGCAGGAAGATGATGTACACCTCCGGGTGGCCGAAGAACCAGAACAGGTGCTGCCACAGGATCGGGTCGCCGCCCCGCTCGGCGATAAAGAATGGCCAGTCCCAGGCCCGCTCCAGCTCCAGCAGCGCCGTGCCGGCGATCACGGCCGGGAAGGCGAACACGATCATCACCCCCACCACCAGCATGGCCCACGCATACACGGGCATGCGGACCAGCGTCATGCCGGGCGCCCGCGTGAACAGGATACCGATGATCAGTTCGATGGCGCCGGCGATCGCCGAGATTTCGATGAAGCCGATGCCCAGCAGCCAGAAGTCGGCGTTCAGGCCGGGCGAGTAGGCCTTTCCCGTCAGCGGCGGGTACATGAACCACCCGCCATCCGGCGCCAGGCCGACGAACAGCGTGCAGAAGAAGCCCAGCCCGCCGAACGCGTAGGCCCAGTAGGCATAGGCGGACAGCCGGGGAAACGGCAGGTCGCGCGCGCCCAGCATTCCCGGCAGCAGGTACACGGCCACCGCCTCCACCACGGGAATGGCGAACAGGAACATCATCACGGTGCCGTGCATCGTGAAGACCTGGTTGTAGGTGCCCGGGCCCAGCAGGCCGTTTTCCGGCACGGCCAGCTGCATGCGAATCAGCAGGCCGAGCACCCCGGCCAGCAGGAAGAACAGCAGCGAGGTGCCGATGTACAGCAGGCCGATGGTGGTGTTGTTGACGGAACTGAGCAGGCGCCAGCCGCGCGGCGTGCGCCACACGTCTTCGAGCCGCTCCAGCTCGCCGGGCGGGCGCGGCACCGGATTGGGCAGCCGGCGCGTCACTTCAGCGACTCCAGCCAGGCCGCCAGCGCGCGCAGCTCGTCGCCTTCCAGGCCGCTGACGGCCGGCATCCGCACGCCCGGCTTGTGCGATTGCGGATCGGCGATCCAGCCGGCCAGCGTGCCCTGGTGGGTGGGCAGCGTGCCGGCCGCCAGGTACAGGCGGCTGCCCACGTGCGTCAGGTCCGGTCCGGTGGTGACGCGCGTGGTCGCCACCGCAAGTGCATCATCGGCGGCGCCGTCGGTCACGCCGCGGACCACATGGCAGGCGGCGCAGCGGCGTTCCAGGAATGCTTGCCGCCCGCGCGCCAGTTGCGCGGTTGCTGGCGCCGGAGCCGGCCGCGCCTGGCCCGCCAGCCACGCATCGAATTCAGCCTGCGGCTGCGCCACCACGTGCAGCGCCATCTTGGCATGCTGCGTGCCGCAGAACTCCGCACACTGGCCGCGCCAGGTGCCGGGGCGGTCCGCCTGCAGCATCAGGCCGTGCACGCGGCCGGGCACCATGTCGACCTTGCCGGCCAGCGCCGGCACCCAGAACGAGTGGATCACGTCGCTCGTGGTCAGCGCCAGGTAGACCGGCCGGCCGGCCGGGATGCGGATTTCGTTGGCCAGCACGATGTCCCGGCCCGTGGCGGGATCGGTATAGCGCACCTCCCACCACCACATCTTCGCCGTGACCGCCACCCGCAGCCCGTTCAGCGACGACGGCCGCGACAGGCTTGCCGTGCTGGCCAGGCTCCACGCCAGCAATGCGGTCAGGATGACGAGCGGCAGCAGCAGGCCGCCGCCGACGATCCATGCATGCGTTGCCACCGTGCCGCGCGCGCGCAGCGCGCGCACCACCAGGTACATCACGCCCGCCAGAATCACGCAGGCGCCGACCGTCATCGTCCAGCCCAGCTGGTCGATCAGCGCGGCATCCGGCCCGGCCGGAGCGAGCGCGGACTGCCGCGGCGCCGGCACCAGCGGCGCTTGTGCCGCCGTGGAGGGTGCTGTCATGCGGGTGCTCTCATGCCGGTGCACTCATGCGACGCCCTCATTGCAGCGTGTAGAGGTAGGCCGCCATGTGGCGCGCATCCTCGGGCGACACGCCCAGGTTCGGCATCAGCGTACCCGGCTTCACGCCGGGCGGATCGACGATCCACCGCACCAGCGGCTCGGGCTGGTTCGGCAGGCGCCCGGCCACGTAGCTCTGGCGGCCGAAGGTGTCCAGCGGCGGGCCGGCCGTGCTGCGCGCCGCCTCGACACCGGGTATCGAATGGCAGGCGCCGCACTGGAACTGCATCAGCAGCTGCTTGCCACGCGCCACGTCGCCGCCGGGCACGCGCTGCACGGGCGGCTTGTCGTCGCCGCAACCGGCCAGCAAGCCGGCCAGCGCGACCGCCAGCGCGACGGCGGGCAGGACGGTGGTGATGGGCCGGCTGGGTGTTTCGCGCACGTACTGTTCCTGCAGAAAACGGGGGAATCCATATAATAAAGCAAACACATCTTTGACTTTATTCAACGGTGCGCACCCACCGGGACACTTTTTCCCGCACCTTTTTATTGGACTTACTCCTGTTACCCATCGATGGCATCCAACCGACTCCGCCTGATCGTCAAGACCGCGCTGGCCACCACCGTGGCGCTGGGCGCGGCCGCCGCGCTGGGCGGCTGGATCGTGCTGGAGAGCGGCTGGTACAACGTGGCGGCCACGCAGCAGCACTTCCAGCCCATGCACACGCTGCTGGAAAAGGGCATGCGCGAATCGGTGCGTTTCCACTCCCGCAACGTGGCCACGCCGCCCCTGGCGGACGGTGCCCGCGTCGTCCGCGGCGCGCACCTGTATCACCAGCATTGCGTGCAGTGCCATGGCGCGCCCGGTGTCGCCCAGAGCCCGGTCGGCAAGAGCATGCAGCCGGTACCCGGGCCGCTGGTCGATGCGGCGCGGCGCTGGCAGCCGCGCGAGCTGTACTGGATCACGCGGCACGGCATCCGCATGGCCGGCATGCCGGCCTGGGAATTCCACCTGCGCGACGAGGAACTGTGGGACCTGGTGGCCTTCCTCCGCCAATTCCCGTTCCAGACGCGCGACAGCTACCGCGCATTGGTCGACAATGCCGCCGTGCCTGCCCCGGCCTCCGTCAGCGGCGCCGCCTCCGACCCCGTGCCCGCCTATCCCGATGTGGAGCGCGGCCGAATGGCCCTTACCCAGTATGCCTGCCAGGCGTGCCACTCGATCCCCGGCGTGACCGGCCCGGACACGTTCGTCGGCCCGCCGCTGGCCGGGCTGTCACAGCGCAAGTACGTGGCCGGCGTGCTGCCCAACACCGCCGACAACCTGGCGCGCTGGATCCGCGTGCCGCATGAAATCGACCCGCAGACCACCATGCCCACGCTCGGCGTGACCGCGCGCGATGCCCGCGACATGGCGGCCTATCTACTCAGCGAGGACTAGACATGGAGCGCCACGAGGAACCCGATACCGGCAAGCCCGCGGAGCACCGCTTCACGCGCCGCGTCGCGCTCGTCAACGGCATCACGCTGATGGCGGTCCTGGTGCTGGCCGCCATCTGGTTCGCCTACGACGCGCTGCTGCTGGTCTTCGCCTGCATCCTGTTCGCGATCCTGTTGTACGAACTGGCCGGCATCGTGCACCGGCGCCTGCACCTGGGACGCAATGCCGCGCTGGCGCTGGTCGTCCTTGCGCTACTGCTGATCTTCGGCATCGGCGGCTGGCTGATGGCGCCGCAGATCGGCGAACAGGCCGACCGGCTGGGCGCCGCCGTGCCCGAGGCGCTGCAGCGCTTCCGCGCCGCGATGGAACAACATCCGCTGTTGAAGCGCCTGATGGCCAGCGTGCCCTCGCCCGAACAGATGCAGAAGCAGCTCGCGCAGCTGGTGCCCAACGCGGGCCTGTTCTTCTCCGGCCTGCTGGGCGCGGCCGGCAATGCCGTCATCATCCTGTTCGTGGGGATCTACTTTGCGGCCCAGCCGCACATCTACCTGAACGGGCTGGTCACGCTGGTCCCGCCGCGCAAGCGCCAGCGGGCCCGCGAGGTGCTCGATGAACTGGGCCGCACGCTGTCGCGCTGGCTGCTGGGCAAGGCCGCCTCGATGCTGCTGGTGACGATCCTGTCGGCCACCGGCCTGGCGCTGCTGGACGTGCCGCTGGCGCTGATCCTGGGGCTCATCGCCGGCCTGCTCGACTTCATCCCCTACCTGGGGCCGCTGATGGCGGGCGTGCCGGCCATGCTGATCGCCTTCTCCGACAGCCCCCAGCAGGCGCTGTACGTGGTGCTGCTGTTCGGCGCGATCCAGCTGGCGGAGGGCTACCTGCTGTCGCCGCTCATCGAAAAGCGCACCGTGTCGCTGCCACCGGCGCTGACGATCGTCATGCAGCTGCTGTTCGGCGCCCTGTTCGGCATGGCCGGCGTGGCGCTGGCCACGCCGCTGACCGCCGTGCTGGCGGTGCTGGTGACGATGCTGTACGTGCAGGATGTGCTGAAGGATCCGGTGCGGACGCCGTCGGAGCGGCATGATGATTGATGGCGTGGACAGGACCGGTGTCGAGCCTTTGTATGCGTCGCCCACCTTCGGACTGGGCGGCTCCCGCCTGCGGGGCAGCGCTAATCGGGATCATCGCGGGCTGAACCGATCATTGCAATGGCACCAATGAACCTTCTGGCGATCGCGCGGACGTCATTCGCGGTGTCCATAACGCCTGAGTATCCTTCGAGGACCACCGAGTCAGTTCCGCCGTCCAGATTCCTGGTCAGCCATTTCGGTTAGCGAACGCCGTGCCATCATTGGGTCACCCATTTCAATCAATCTGGCTTCACTGCCCGCCTCTTTCCCGCCTAACCCGGCCATTCGCGCCTGCAAGCTGGGAAAATTCGCATTGTCCTCTAGCTGGCAACCGACTGATCGCAGGCAGTGCACGTTTCGGCGCATCAGCCTGGAGTGCCGTCCGGCTATTGGCTAAGATGAAAGTTTTCATCCACCACACTGGCATTACGTGTTCAACTCTCGCTTTGATTCTCTCCCGGCTTCGCCGCTCGATAGTTGCAACGATCCTGCCCTTGCTCCCGTTCCGCCAGCACTACGGGTGATTGGAAGAGAGAAGACAGCAACAAGGAATTCGCATGCGCAGCCAGCAGAGCGAACCACTCGATGCTGCTTGCCGCGAGCGCATCGCACGCATTTTTCCGCACAATTTGGTACTCGAACCGGGAGACAGGTATGTCAGGCTGCAAAAGGTTGGTCGCTGGCGTTGTATTGGGCGCTCTGTTGTCGTCTTCCGCCCTTGCGGCGGAAGACACCGTGCTGAGCGCTTCGGATCGCGCCGTGATCGTGCGGACACTGGCAGCGAAATTGAACGCGAATTACATCGAGCCCGCAGTGGCCGACAGGGTAAGCCGCGCAATCGCCAGGAAAAATGCCGAAGGGGGTTATGGGTCCACAGCCAGCGCCCAGGCGTTCAGCGAAGCGCTGGCGAAAGACCTGCGCGACTTGAGCGGCGACCTGCATTTCGGTGCCAGGGTGGACGAACGTTTCCGTGAGCGCGGCACCGACGCGGACGTGCCCAGCCGTGCCGAGATGGACGAAGCGCGTGCGCAGACTTTGCAAGGCGGTTATGAGATCCAGAAGGTTGAACGCCTTCCCGGCAACGTGGGATACATCGAGCTGCGCGGCTTCGGCGCCCCTGAGTTCGTCGGCCCGGCGTACACGGCAGCGATGTCGCTCATGATGGGAACCGATGCACTGATCCTCGATCTGCGCCGTAATGGCGGCGGGTTCGCAGCCAGCGTGGCGTATCTGATGAGCCATTTCTTTCCACCTGGCGACGTACGTCATCTGAACGACATGTATTACCGCCCTGAAAACGCGACAACGCAGTTCTGGACGGTTCGGTCGGTCGCGCCGCGTTATGACAAGCCTGTGTATGTATTGACCTCGGCGCGCACGGGGTCCGCCGGGGAAGAATGCGCCTATGACTTCCAGACGCAGCAACGCGGGACGCTGGTTGGCGAAACGACCGCCGGTGCCGCGAATCCCCCGTGCCCGTTCAGCGTCGGGCACGGAATCGTGGTCGGGATCCCGGCCGGGAGGTCCATCAACCCCATCACCAAGACCAGCTGGGAAGGGGTCGGGGTAAAACCCGACATCGCCGTGCCCGCGGCGCAGGCGCTCCAAGCGGCGCATGTCGCCATCTTGCGCAACCTCGTTTCCTCTGCAAAGGACGACAAGGAACGCACGAAACTGCAGGGTGTCCTCGCGATGGTGGAGAAAGGCGAAACCGAGACGCCGGTCTATACGCTGAGGGGGAAGCGTTAGCCGGCGCCGCTATCGCATGCCTGTCAGGCGGAACCGGCAGCCAGGCGCCGCCGGCGAACCGCACCACCAATGATGCCAAGGCCGGCAATCAGCGTGGCCCAGGAGGCGGGTTCAGGAACTGTGGAAACGACGACATTGTCGATCGCGAATTCCGGAAATTCCTCGCTCCCTGTGATCGTCAACGACGAAATGTCGACGAAATTTTCAACAATAAAGGTTGAAAATGTTTCAGCTGGCCCGGCGTCCACGAAAATCGTGGTCGTGAAGATGCCATCAGCTCCCGTCGCCGTCAACGTCAGCGCTAACGGCTTATCGTTGCCAGTAAAAGTCTTGGCAACATCCAGCGATGTCAACGAGAACACGCCATTGCTGGCGAGATCGATGGTGACACTGCTCTCGTTGAAAGAATAAAAGGCAGTCGTGCCATTCGAAGCGCACGCCGGATTACACTGGCCCAGATGATCGGCAGGATCATCGATAATATAAAATCCGAATACACTGATTGGCGAGTAAGTTATCCTGAACCCATCCTCGACAAAGCTGTACGGCGAGTAACCGTAACCGCCGGCCTGAGCCTCGAAGTCAATTGTCTCCGCCATCGCGGACGTCGCGAGAATGGTGGCTGCCATAGCCAGCAAAACTTTTCGAATCATTGTTCATCCCATCTGAAATGACCGGCGACGCTCACGCCAATTCGATGTCCAGGCGCAAAGCATCCACCGTGAATACGGTTCGGGGTCTTGAATGCTTGGAAAATCAACGACTGCTGCAATGACGCGCTCTCGCACGCCGGCGGGATTGGCAGTGGCTGGGATTACGCCATTGCTTGGCTTTCGAGAATGATAATAGTTATGTTTTTCCGAAAGGGTCAAGGCTTTTCGGACAGATTTCCGTCGCGCTGGGAATAAAGTTTGCTCGCACCGCGAAGCGAGACAGGCACCATCGCGTGCGCAGGCGAGGGACACAGCAGCAGATCCCGCGCGGACCACCCCAAGCTTCAACCCCCGGCCCCTCTTGACGGCGCTAGTTCCCTGAAAAGGCAGACCGATTTCGGAAGGTCTTCGTCCAGCTAACGCCGCCAAGAAATTGTGAGAACACTTCCGGATCGTTAGCCAGAGATCGTTATTAAAATCTTCCGATTACTACTACTCGCAGATGTCGCCCCTCGAAGTCGTTCGCATGGCCTGCCAGCAGCGTCAATCTGCGAGACATCTCCATCGTCCCTCTCCTCGCATTCGAAGAGCCTCGGCAACTTTATGGCCTGACACAATTTTTAAGTTATTTTGGATGGCTGATGCAAACGATTGCTTGTGTGACCACTCGACCATAACCATCACGACCACACCCGATTTGAGAACAAATTGCCATTGCGTTTCTATTTGACTGGCAAAGTCATCGAATGAACGCACGTAAAAAACCTCACAAATGTCACTCCATTCCACTTTGGCCCTACCTCCGATCCCCAAATAGCAAAAGCCATTCGAATCAAAGTCGAGCGACATGTAATTGACTGGTTCGCGCAAATCTAAATATAGGAGCAAGGTGACGAATGCGAGAAAGGCCATCCACAATGTAGACTCAACAGCGGGGAAGATCTTTCCAGCGACAAACACTGCGAGCGTTAGTCCGCCGATCAGAAACATCCGATAGGGCTCTCTGATTTTTCGGAATCGACTCAACATAATTAAGTTGGAAAAGTTTTAGGCAAAGATTTGCGACTGTCTGCTTCTGGCCGAAGCTGCCGATCGAGTGCCCCGTAATTGATGTGGAAACTACAACGGCCCTAGCCCAAGAAACCTAGTGCGCCAGCTGCTTCTGCGTCTGGTACAACCGCGCATAGAAGCCGCCCTGCGCCAGCAGCGCCTCGTGCGTGCCCATCTCGGCAACCGCCCCACCGTTCATGACGACGATCCGGTCGGCGTTCTCGATGGTCGACAGCCGGTGCGCGATGACGACCGTGGTGCGGCCTTCCATCAGCCGTTCCAGCGCGGCCTGCACCTGGCGTTCCGATTCGGTGTCGAGCGCGCTGGTGGCTTCGTCCAGGATCAGGATCGGCGCGTCCTTGTACAGTGCGCGGGCGATGGCCAGGCGCTGGCGCTGGCCGCCGGACAGGCGCAGGCCGTTCTCGCCGACCTGGGTGGCGTAGCCCTGCGGCTGGCGCACGATGAATTCATGGGCATACGCCGCCTTGGCCGCGGCCTCGATGCGTGCCGGGTCCGGTGCCGGGTCGCCGTAGGCGATGTTGGCGGCCAGCGTGTCGTTGAACAGCACCACGTCCTGGCTGACCAGCGCGATCTGCGCGCGCAGGTCGGCCAGCCGGTAGTCGCGCAGGTCCACCCCATCGAGCATGATGCGCCCGCCGCTCACATCGTAGAAGCGCGGCAGCAGGCTGGCCAGCGTGGTCTTGCCGCTGCCGGAACCGCCCACCAGCGCGACGGTCTCGCCGGCCGGGATATCGAGCGACACATCGGCCAGGGCCGGCGCCGTATCGGCATCGACGCCGCCGTAGTGGAAGCTGACCGAGGCCAGTTCGATGTGCCCGGCAACGCGCGCCACGCCGTGGGTGCCGTCGTCCATCTCGATGGGCGAGTCGATCACGCCGAACACGGACTTCGCCGCGGCCAGCCCGCGCTGCAGCGGTTCGTTGATCTTGGTGAGGTTCTTGATCGGCGACTGCATGGCCAGCAGCGCCGCCATGAACGTGACGAAATCGCCCGCCGACAGCGCATTGGCCTGCGCGCGCAGCATGGCGAAATAAATGACGGACGACAGCGTGGCGCCGATCATCAGCATGATGATCCCCGAGTTCATGGCGGCGGTGGCGGCGTGCTTCACGGCCAGCTGGCGATTCAGCTTCACCACCTCGTCGAAGCGGCGCTGCTCGTACTGCTGGCCGCCGAAGATCTTGACCACCTTCTGGCCGCCGATGCTTTCGTCCAGCACCCGGGTCAGCTCGCCCATCGCGTGCTGCGAACTCTCGGACAGGCGGCGCATGCGCTTGCCGGCGAACGTCACCACGGCCGCCACGAGCGGCAGCAGCGTCAGGCAGAACACCGCCAGCTGCCAGTCGTACACGAACATCGTGACCAGGTAGCCGATGGTGGCCACGGAATCGCGCACCGCCACGTTGATCACGTTCAGGCCCGCCTGCGACACCTGGTTCGCATCGAAGGTCACCCGCGACAGCGTGGTCCCCGTCGACGACTGGTCGAAATAGCCGTTCGGCAGGCGCAGGATGCGGGCGAACATCTGTTCGCGCAGGTCGGCCTGGACCCGGTTGCTGAGCCATGCGGCGCCGTAGTCGCCGCCGAAGCTGCTCACCATGCGCAGGCAGGCCAGCGCCATGATGATGGCCGGTATCGTCCACAGCGCAGCCTCGCCGGGAGTCACCGGCATCAGCCGGTCGATCCAGCCCCGCACCTCGGCAAGCACGCCGCCGGCGGCCATCGCGCCGTGCATCGTGCCCTGGGTGGCATTCTGCGCGCCGAGCGCGTCGACCACGTTCTGCAATTGGCCGATCAGCAGCACGTCGGTCAGCGAGGCGACACCCACCGCGAGCACGGTAGCAACGAGGGCACCGGAATACGGCGTGAATTGCCGCAGCAGGCGTAAATACAGTTGGCGGTTCGACACGTGACGGCTGGCAGAGGATAAAGGCAGCATTGTAACCGCGATCGATGCCCGGATGAAATTCGGCAAGTCCGCCCGCCGCAGCGACATTATTTACGTTCTCGCACGATGCATGGCAATAGCAACAAGTCAAGCGCGCGCTGCATCCCCCATCCGTGGAATGCCGGACACGGCTGGAACCCGCATGAATCCTGGGCTTGCACATATGCAAGTCAGCGTCCGTTGCAAATAACATACGAATCAAAAAAACATCTCAAATTGTAAGCATCTGTATAAAAACTCGTCAGTTCCTCGTCTTATACTCGAATTGCAATTTGCAAAACATTTTGCATCCTCTTCCACAAAGTCAATGAAAGTGAATCAATGAAAACCTTCCTCACTCTCTTTGCATCAGCGGCGCTGACACTATCGGCAGCCGCGCATGCGGAAACGCCCACGTCTCTGACCGAAGGGTTCGACGATGTCGACTCGTTGAGCGGCTGGGTGCTGGACGCCGGTACGACCGGCTGGTTCCAGGGCAATGAGCTGCTCGGTTCCCAGGCTGGCGCCGCCGGTTCGCATATCGGCGCCAATTTCAACAGCGCCGATCTCGAGACCGACCTTATCGACAGCTGGCTGATCTCGCCGGAGTTCTCGTTCGCGGGCGGCACGCGCCTGACGTTCTACACCCGCGACAGCGCAGAGGAAGGCTACAGCGATACGCTGGACGTGCTGTTCAGCGCAGGCAGCGGCACCGCCACCTCGGGCTTCACCACGTCGCTGTTCTCGATCACCGGCGAAGCCTATCCGGACGGCTGGACCCGCTACACCTATGATTTCACCGGCACCGGCACGGGCCGCATCGGCTTCCACTACACGGGCGACTATGAAACGGCCAGCTATATCGGCATCGACAGCGTGGCGATCGCCGCCGTGCCGGAACCGTCGACGTGGATGATGCTGGGCCTGGGCCTGGGCGCGGTCGGCTTCGCCGCGCGCCGCAGCCGCCGCGCCGCCGCCGGTGCCGGCCTGGCGCTGGCCGCGCTGGGCATGTCGCAGGGCGCCATGGCGCACGACACTGTGCAAGCGAACGCGCAAGTCAATGCGCAAGCAAATGCGAAAGACAAGGGCATGGTCATCGTGCGCGATGCCGAGACTGGCGAACTGCGCGCCCCTACCCCGGAAGAGTACCGGGCGCTGGTTCCCACCGCGGCGGCTGCGCACGAGCGCAAGACCGCACGCGGCATCGTGCAGGAACCGCAGGTGCAGGTGACGAAGAACGGCACCCGCAAGGTCAACGTGGCCGACCGGGCCATGTATTCCGTCCTCACCCGCAATGCCGATGGCACGCTCACCGAAACTTGCGTGACCGG
This sequence comes from Pseudoduganella albidiflava, assembly GCF_004322755.1. Classification (NCBI taxonomy): domain Bacteria; kingdom Pseudomonadati; phylum Pseudomonadota; class Betaproteobacteria; order Burkholderiales; family Oxalobacteraceae; genus Pseudoduganella; species Pseudoduganella albidiflava. The sequence continues at coordinate 2,944,300 of NZ_CP036401.1, read as the reverse complement.
CGAAGCCGCCGCCAATGCACTGGTCAACAACACGCGCACCGCGCAAGCCAAGGAACAACGCTATGAAGCGCAATAATCGCACGCAAGTGAAGCACGTCGCCGCCGCTGTCGCCCTGGCTTTCGGAACGCTCGGTGCCGCGCAGGCCGCCCAGATCGTCATCGTCAATGCCAATGGCCCCGGCGTGGGCTTCAACGACCCGGCACCGGCGCAACCGGTCGGCGGCAATGCCGGCACCACGCTGGGCGAACAGCGCCTGATCGCGTTTACGTACGCGGCCAACCTGTGGGGCGCCAAGCTGGAAAGCACCGTGCCGATCCGCATCGAGGCCAGCTTCGAGCCGCTGAACTGCACGGCCAACAGCGCCACGCTGGGCTCGGCAGGCACCCAGGAAATCTTCGACGTCTTCCCCAACACGCCGATCCCGAACACGTGGTTCCCGGGCGCGCTGGCCAACAAACTGTCCGGCGAAGACCAGAGCCCCACGGTGCCCGACATCCGCGCCCGCTTCAACTCGCGCCTGGGCCTGGCGGAGGACTGCCTGCCCGGCACGCCGTTCTACCTGGGCCTGGATGGCAACAAGGGCTCGGGCACCGACTTCGTCGCGGTGCTGCTGCATGAAATGGGCCACGGCCTGGGCTTCCAGAGCTTCACCGACGAGGAGACCGGCCAGTACTACTTCGGCACGCCGGCGGTGTGGGACCACTTCATGACGGATAACCGCACCAACCGCAAGTGGACCGAACTCACCCCGGCGGAACGCGTGGCCAACGCCATCAGCGGCGACGGCATGTCGTGGGATGGCCCGAACGTGAACGCCGCCGTGCCGAACGTGCTGGGCCCGCGCGGCGTGGTCACGATCGGCGGCCCGGCGGCCGGTGCGGCAGCCGGCGAGAAGCCGTTCGGCGAAGCCAGCTTCGGCCCGCGCATCACCGATGCCAACCTCAGCGGACAGATCATGCCGGTCGTGGAAGACCGCGCCACCAACACCGGCCTGGCCTGCGAACCGCTGACCGGCGCCAACGCCAAGGCCGTGAAGGGCAATATCGCCCTGGTCGACCGCGGCACGTGCACCTTCGTGGTCAAGGCCGCCAACGTGCAGGCTGCCGGCGCGACGGCGATGATCGTGGCCGACAACGCACCGGGCGACCCGGCAGGCATGAGCGGCAGCGATCCGGCCGTCACCATCCCGGCCGTGCGCATCTCGCAGGCCGACGGCCTGGCCCTGAAGGCGGCACTGGCGAAACGCGGCCGCACCGCGTCGGGCGTCACCGTCCTGCTGGGCTCGGATCCGACCCAGCTGGCCGGTACCGACAAGCAGAAGCGCATCCTGATGTTCACGCCGACCACGTTCCAGCCGGGTTCCTCGGTGTCGCACTACACCACGGCCGCTTCGCCGAACCAGCTGATGGAGCCGTCGATCAACGGCGACCTGACGCATGAGCTGGAGCCGCCGAAGGACCTGTCGCTGCCGCTGCTGAAGGATATCGGCTGGTAAGCACCCGACGGTAGTCTTCCGCAAGGATCAGAAAGGCCGGGCATTGCCCTAATGCCGTTCAGTTAAACGCCGCCGGCGCATCGAAAGCGCATGCATTCACCCCAACAGCGAAGGGCTGGGGTCAGACCCGCCGGGTCTGACCCCGGAACTTGCACTTGGGGTGGGCTTATCTGAACAGCATTACGGGCATTGCCCGGCCTTTTTCTTTACTCCTGCTATTTTCTCCTGCTATTTTCTCCTGCTGTTTGCCCCTGCTGTTTGCCCATGCTCGCCCGGCAGACACACAGCGCCGCTACTCCGGTTGCGGCAGCCTCGCCAGCGCCTGCCGCAGCACGCCATGGGCGATCGCCACCTCGGGCGCATCGTGCAACAGGGCCTGGTAGCGCTTGCGGAAGTCGTCGTCGATCGCCGGGCGCGGACCGACCAGGCCTTCGAAGGCCGTGCGGTACTGGGCCGCCTCGCCCGCCTCGATGGCTTCCTCGTCGTCGAGCCGTTCGTCCAGTTCCGCCATCAGGCCGGACAGCTTCAGCAGCCAGGCAAAATGGGGGTGGTTGGTCACCAGCTGCAGGTGCTCCAGCACGCCGCCAACGGCGCCGAAGTACTGGGTCTCGACGTCCAGCAATGCCTTGTGCACGCCGCGCGCGCCGCGTGCCAGGCTGCGCAGGTCGATGCGCAGCGCTTGATCGGTCATGGTTCATCCTCCTGGTGTGGTGAGGGGGCCATCATAGCCGGTCGGTACGGACGCTGCAGGATACCTGGCCCGGCAATGGCAAGGCCGCGCGGCAGCCGCAGCGTCAGCCCGCCGGCAGCAGGTTCGCGCACGGCGCTCCCGCCTGCCAGCAAGCCAGGTTGCCGTAGGTGATCGCGGCGATCTCGCGCAGCGCCTCGATCGTGAAGAAGCCCTGGTGCCCCGTGACCAGCACATTCGGGAACGAGGTCAGGCGTCCAAACACGTCGTCGGCGATGATCTCCGAAGAATGGTCGCGGAAGAACAGTGCGCTTTCCTGCTCGTAGACGTCGATCGCCAGCGCACCGAGACGGTGCGACTTCAGCGCCTCGATCACGGCGGCCGTGTCGACCAGCGCGCCGCGCGACGTGTTGACCAGCATGGCGCCCTCCTTCATCCGGCCCAGCGTGGCGTGGCCGATCAGGTGGCGCGTGGCCTCGGTCAGCGGGCAATGCAGCGACACGATGTCCGATTGCGCCAGCAGGTCGTCCAGCGGAACCATGCTGCCCAGTTCCTCGAACGCGGCGGACGGAAACGGATCGTGGCCCAGCACCCGGCAGCCGAAGCCGCGCAGGATGCGCGCCGTCGCCAGGCCGATCTTGCCGGTGCCGACGATGCCGGCCGTCTTGCCGTGCAGCGTGAAGCCGAGCAGGCCGTCCAGCGCGAAATTGCCTTCGCGGACCCGGTTGAAGGCCCGGTGCGTGTGGCGGTTCAGCGTGAGGATCATCGCCAGCGCATGTTCCGCCACCGCTTCCGGCGAATAGGCGGGCACCCGCGCGGCAAACATGCCCAGGCGCGCCAGCGCCGCCAGGTCCACGTTGTTGAAGCCGGCGCAGCGCAGCAGGATCGCGCGCACGCCCAGCGCGTGCAGGCGCTCCAGCACGGCGGCGTCGAGGATGTCGTTGACGAACACGCACACGGCATCGCACCCCTGGGCCAGCACGGCGGTGCCGGTATCGAGCGCGGTATCGAGATAGTCGATCGCCACGGCGGCGGGGCGCGCTTCTTCGAAGAAGCGGCGGTCGTATGGCTGGGCACTGAACATCGCCAGCCGGATGGTGTGCGGATCGGTCATCGCTCGAAGCTCTCGCGGGGATGCGGCAGCGCCGCGGAAGCCCCAGTATGGCATCAGTCCCGGCGCCTCGCGCGTGTTATGACCTCAACTCCCATGCCGCCAACTCCCATGCCGGTAACTAACAGGCCGGCAACTAGCAGGCCGGCAACTCCATGCCGGCTGCATCCACCCCGCGGGATTTCACCTGCCGGCGTACCACTGCGCGAACTGCGCCGGTTCCAGCGCCCGCGCATACAGCCAGCCCTGGGCTTCGTCGCAGCCGGCCGCGCGCACCAGCGCGGCCGCCCCTGCCGTCTCGACACCCTCGGCCACCACCCGGTAGCCCAGGTCGTGCGACAGCGACGCCATGGCGCCGACCAGGGCGCGCTTGCGCTCGTCGCCTTCGATGCCGCGCACGAAGCCCTGGTCGATCTTCACCACATGGGCAGGAATGCTCTGCAGGTAGGACAGGCTGCTGTAGCCGGTGCCGAAGTCGTCGATGGCGATGCGCACGCCCACCGCATGCAGCGCGGCGAGCGTGCTTTCCGCCGCCGCCTGGTTGCCCATCGCCGCGCTTTCCGTGATCTCCAGTTCCAGCCGCTCCGGCGCCACGCCATGGGTGCGCAGCTGCGCGGCGATCATCTGCGCGAAATCGGCTTCCAGCAGGTTCGGCGCCGCAACGTTGACGGACAGCGTCAGCGGCATGCCGGCATCGTGCCAGGAGCGCAGCTGGCGCAGCGCCGCGTCGACCACCCAGGCGGTGGCCGGCCGGGCCATCGAGGTCTGCTCGACGATCGGCATGAATTCGCCTGGGGAGACGGCGCCCAGCACCGGGTGGTTCCAGCGCAGCAGCGCTTCTGCGCCCAGGCAGGCGCCGGTGGCGAGGTCGATGCGCGGCTGGTAGACCAGGCGCAGCTGGTCGCCCGCCTCGATCGCATTGCCGAACTCGGTCAGCAGCGTGAAGCGGCGCTGGTAGGCGGCATCCTGGGAGGACGAGTACACGGCCACCTGCACACCGGTGGCATACGCGTCATGCACGGCGCCCTGCGCGGTACGCAGCACGTCCAGCGCATCCGTGCCGCCCACGGCGAACGGCGCGATGCCCACCGCGGGCGTGGTCACGAAGCGCGACGTCGACCAGGCGCCGCGGCCCTGCAGCCAGCGCTCCAGCCGCACGCGGCATTCGTCGAGCGACAGTTCGGGCGCCACCACCACGATGAACTGCGTGGCTGCGACATGGTACATCTTGCCGGCGGCGCCGAACTCGGCACGGAAGGAGCGCACCGCCTCGGTCACCAGCCCGTCGACATAGGACGGCCCCATCACACGCCCCGCGTTGGCCAGCTGCTCCGGGTTCGCCAAGTGCACCAGCATGGCAAGCCGCGCCTCCCCCGCCGGACGGTCCCTGTCCAGGTCGCCCATGTCATCGAGGTACTGGTTCCGGTTCGGCAAGCCGCTGATCGGGTCGATCCGGCCCATCGCGTGCTGCAGCTCGATCTGCGCCATCACCATCGCCGCCAGGTCCGACAGCGCATCGCGCTCCGCCTCCGTGATCTGGCGCGGCGCCGTGCCCAGCACGCACATGGCGCCCAACGCATGGCCGTCGCGCGTGGTCAGCGGCGCGCCCGCATAGAAGCGCACGCCGCTGCGGGCCAGCGGGCTGTCGCAGAAATGCGGGTCCTCGAGCAGGTCGGGGATGACCAGGAAGCCGTCCGTCTCGGCCACGGTGGCGCACGGCGCCTTCTCGCGCGGGATCGACCAGTGCTCGACGCCCACCCGCGACTTGAACCACTGGCGGTCGCTGTCGGTCAGCGACACGGCGGCAATCGGCAGGCCGAACATCCGCGCGGCCATGCGCGTGATACGGTCGAATGCTTCGGAGGGAGGCGTATCGAGGAGGTCGAGTTTGCGCAGCGCATCCAGGCGCGCCGCTTCGGTGTGGCAAGTCATATCGGCAAGTCAGCATCGTGCGCCGGGGGGCGCGTGGTGAAATGGCGATGCGTGGCTTGGGCACCGGGGAAGCCTGCGCAGGCATGGATCAAGTTGGCGCAAAGCAACTAACATTGTACAGGCTTTCGGGCACGCGTGCGGGAAGCCGCAAGCGTGCGGCAACGGCGACCGGCCGGAACCCCTTTCGATGTTGCGCGAATACGTCGGCGCCCTGCCCCGGCTTCAACCCGGAATTACTTGACGCGCTGCTTCTCCAGCTTGCGTGCGAGCGTGCGCCGGTGCATGCCCAGGCGGCGCGCGGCCTCGGAAATATTGAACTCGGTCTCCGCCAGCACCGCATGGATGTGCTCCCACTCCAGCGTTTTGACCGACGTGGCGCGCCCCGTCAGCTCCACCTCCGCGCTGCCGGCCACGTGCGCGAAAGCGGCTTCGATATCGTCCGTATTGGACGGCTTGGCCAGGTACTGCGCAGCGCCCAGCTTGACCGCCTCGACGGCCGTATTGATGCTGGCATAGCCGGTCAGCACCACGATCAGCATGTCCGGGTCGTGCTGGTGCAGCATCTGCACGCAGGCCAGGCCGGACGAGTTGCCCTTCAGCTTCAGGTCCACCACGGCATAGCCGGGCGCGTGATCGGCCAGCAGCGCGGCGGCTTCGTCCACGTTCGCGGCATGCAGCACGTGGTAGCCGCGCCGCTCGAACGAGCGGCCCAGCGTACGGGCAAAGGCTTCGTCGTCCTCGACGATCAGCAGGCAGCGTTGTTCTTCGGTCATGGCGATGGAATCAGTGGAATGCACGGGCGGCTTCAGGTTCGGGATTCAGGTTCGGGCTTCAGGTTCGGGCTTCAGGTTCAAGCTTCAGATTCGGGCTTCAAGCTCGGGGGCCGGATTCGGCGAAGCCGGGCGGCATGCCTTCGAGGGCGATGGAAGACAGCGGCAGGCGGATCACCACCTCGGCGCCGCCCGCCTCGCGGTTGCGGGCGCCGACGGTGCCACCCAGCGTGCGCGCCACGTTCACGACCAGGAACAGGCCGAGGCCGCTGCCCGGCCTGCCCTTGGTGGAATTATACGGCTTGCCGATCTGCGCCAGCACGGCCGGGTCGAAGCCGGGGCCGGCGTCCAGCACGCGCAGGATCAGGTGGCCGTCCTCGCGCGTGGCTTGCAGTTCCACGCGGGCCGGCGACGCCTCGAGCGCATTGTCGAGCACGTTGCAGATCATCTGCTTGAGGGTTTCATCGAACACCACCGGCAAGTCGTCGACGATGCGATTGAAATAAAAGAAGTGCTGGACCGGCCGGGTGCTGCGCCATTCCTGCGCCAGCTCGTCCAGGAAGGTGGCCAGCGTGGTCTTGGTGGACGACTCGCCGCGCGTTTCGCCGGCCGACAGCAGGATGCCGGACACGATGGCCTTGCAGCGCTTGAGCTGCGCCTGCATCTCGCCGATCTCCTCGAGCAGTTCGGGATTGCGGGCGAACTCGGGCATGCGCTTCCAGTCGCCCAGGATCACCGACAGCGTGGCCAGCGGCGTGCCCAGCTCGTGCGCGGCGCCACTGGCCAGCAGGCCCATCCGAACGACATGTTCTTCCTCGGCGGCGCGCTGGCGCAGGTCGGCCAGCTGGGCATCGCCGGCGCGCAGGTTGGCCGTGATGCGGGTGATGAAGAACACCAGCAGCGCCGCGTTGAGCATGAAGCAGATCAGCATGCCCTGCACGTACAGCGACAGCACGCCGCCCGCGTGCTCGACATCGAGCGGCAGCGGCAGGTGGTTGCGCGACAGGCCGGCCAGGCAGGCCGCCGTGATCAGTACGAAGGTCCAGGCATAGGCCGGCGCGAGCAGCACGGCGGAAAGGATCACCTGCAGCAGGTACAGGAAGGCGAAGGGATTGGTGGCGCCGCCGGCCAGGTACAGCTGCGAGGTGAGGATGGCCACGTCCACCAGCAGCGCCATGAACAGCTCGGTATTGCGCACGTAGCGCACTTCGTGCCAGCGCAGGTGGCTGGCCACGTTGAAGGCGATCAGGCAGGCCAGCACCTGCAGCATCGGCACCAGCGGCAGCACGATACCGTACAGGTAGGTGGCGGCGGTGATGGTGGCCACCTGGCCGACCACGGCGATCCAGCGCAGCTGGATAAGCTGCATCATGTTCTTGTGGCCGGCCGCGTATTCCACGCCCGCCGCGGCCACCTGCGCGCGGCGGCCGTCCTGCTTGCGCCGCTCGCCCGTCTCCCGGCGTTCGGCCTGCTTCTGTTCGGCCTGCTTCTGCTCAGCCAGTTTCTTCATCCGTTTCCCTCGTCCGGCGCCGGTCGTAGCGCAGCACGAGATAATAGCCGCCCGCGACCATCGCGGCCAGCCCGAACCAGGTCAGCGCGTAGACCAGGTGGTTGTTCGGAAAGGCGATGACGGTCAGGCCGCCGGTCGGTTTCTCGCTGGCGTCGCGCGGATATTCCTGCCCGCGCGGCGCATCCACGAAGAAAGGCGCCGCCTGCGGCATGCCCCTGGCCTGGGCGATCGGGCCGATGTCGCGGGTGTACCAGCGGTCGTTGGCCGGGTCGTTTTCGCGCAGGATGCGGCCTTTGGGTTCGGGCAAGCGCAACAGGCCGGTAATCTCGACGTCGGAAGCAACCCCAGAAGCAAGCCCTGGGGTCAGGGAGGAGTGCGGGCGTGCAAGCCCGCACCGCTCCGCAGGCGAAGAGCAGTGCTCTTCGAAACCCCTGCTCCGCCCCGTCGGGTCTGACCCCTGCTTTTGCTTTTGGGGTGAAAGCCCGCGAACCTGCGCGCAGACATCCCTCGAAGCCTTCGGCGGCGGCGGCAGCTTCAGGTCGCCCGACCGCATCGGCACGAAGCCGCGGTTGACGAAGACGATGCCCTCTTCCGTGCACAGCGGCGTCATCAGCCAGAAGCCGATGCCCAGCGCCGTGGTGGTCTGCACGCGCGTGGTGTACTCGTACAGGAAGGTACCGCGAATGGCCACGCGCAGGTATTCGTGCGTGTCGGCGGCCACGCGCGGCCACTCGGCGGCACGCGGCGCGGGAACCGGCTCGGCATGCACGCGCGCATCGACGCGGGCGATCAGGTCCTGCTTCCACAGCAGGCGCTTGACCTGCCAGCTGCCGAGAGAAACAAAGGCGCAAAAGAAAAACGCCGCGGCGGCGGCGAGGGCGATGCGGGTTCCCCTGGAGGGACCCGCTGCCCGCGCTGCGCGCTGCGGCGTCGACGCTGCGCCACGTGGTGGCGCGTCGGTCATGGCATGTCGTGCGCCTGCTGCGGCGTCATCACATGGGGCATGTTCGGCATCATGTTCTTGTTCATGTGGTACATGACCCACAGCGAACCGGCCAGCGTGATGACGACGATGATGATCGTGAAGATCAGGGCCAGCATGTTCCAGCCGCCTTCCGACTTCGCGTTCATGTGCAGGAAGTACACCATGTGCACCACCATCTGCACGGCGGCGAAGCCGAGGATCACGAAGCCGGTGGTGGCCGGATCGCTGATCACGTTGTTCATCACCAGCCAGAACGGGATCGCCGTCAGGATCACGGACAGCACGAAGCCGATCACGTAATCCTTCATCGAGCCGTGCACGGCGGAGCCGTCGTGGTGGTCGTCGTGATGATCGTGGCCGTGGCCGTCGTGACCATGACCGTGGTGTTGATTGTGGTCGCTCATGGCAGCACTCCCATCAGGTAGACAAAGGTAAACACGCCGATCCAGATCACGTCCAGGAAGTGCCAGAACAGCGACAGGCAATTAAGGCGGCGCAGGTTTTCCGGGATCAGGCCGTGCTTGTTGATCTGGAACATCAGCGTGACCAGCCAGATCGCGCCGAACGTCACGTGCAGGCCGTGGGTACCGACCAGCGCGAAGAACGCCGTCAGGAAGCCGCTGCGCTGCGGGCCCGCGCCCAGGTGGATCAGGTGGTGGAATTCATAGATTTCCACCGCCAGGAACAGCAGGCCGAAGATGCCCGTGATGCCCAGCCACAGCAGGGTGCCGGCCTTGTTCCTGACCTTGGCCTGCAGCATCGCGAAGCCGTACGTGATCGACGAGAACAGCAGGAAGGCCGTGTTCAGGGCGATCAGCTTCAGGTCGAACAGTTCGGCGCCGCCCGGGCCGCCGGCGAAGTTGCGACCCAATACCGCATAGGTCGCGAACAGGCAGGCGAAGATCAGGCAGTCGCTCATCAGGTAGATCCAGAAACCCAGCATGGTGCCGTTTTCCGGATGGTGCTCGCGCACCAGGTAGCGCGAGCTCGGGTCGGCGCTAGCCGCGCCGGCGGAGGTTACGTAAGTATCAGACATGGCTTCCCAGCAAAGCGGTATGGCGTTCTTCGGTACGGGTGACTTCTTCCGCCGAAATGTAGTAGTCGCGCTTGTAGTTGAACGTGTGGACGATGATCGCCACCATCATGGCGATGAAGGCGGCGCCGACCAGCAGCCAGATGTGCCAGATGATGCCGAAACCAACCGCCGCCGACAGCGCCGCGATGATGAAGCCCGCACCGGTGTTGGCCGGCATGTGGATCTTCACGAAGTCCTTCAGCGGACGCTGGTAGCCGTTCTTCTTCATGTCGGCCCAGCTGTCGTTGTCATGCACGACCGGGGTGAACGCGAAGTTGTAGTCCGGCGGCGGCGACGAGGTCGACCACTCCAGCGTACGGCCTTCCCATGGATCGCCCGTCACGTCGCGCAGCTGCTTGCGGCGCAGGAACGACACGAAGAACTGCATCAGCATCGCGCCGATACCGCCGGCGATCATCAGCACGCCGATGAAGGCGACCACGAAGTACGGCTGCATGGCCGGATCTTCCAGCATGTTCAGGCGGCGCGTCACGCCCATGAAGCCCAGTGCGTACACCGGCATCCAGGCGACGTAGAAGCCGACCACCCACAGCCAGAACGAGACCTTGCCCCAGAACACGTCGAGCTTGTAGCCGAACGCTTTCGGGAACCAGTAGTTGATGCCCGCGAACAGGCCGAACAGCACGCCGCCGATGATCACGTTGTGGAAGTGGGCGATCAGGAACAGCGAGTTGTGCAGCACGAAGTCGGCCGGCGGGATCGCCAGCATCACGCCGGTCATACCGCCGATCGTGAAGGTGACCATGAAGGCCACGGTCCACATCATCGGCAGTTCGAAGCGGATGCGGCCGCGGTACATCGTGAACAGCCAGTTGAACAGCTTCGCGCCGGTCGGGATCGAGATGATCATCGTGGTGATGCCGAAGAAGGCGTTCACCGACGCGCCGGAACCCATCGTGAAGAAGTGGTGCAGCCACACGAGGTAGGACAGGATCATGATCACGCAGGTCGCGTACACCATCGAGGTGTAGCCGAACAGGCGCTTCGAGCAGAACGTGGAGACCACTTCCGAGAAGATGCCGAAGCATGGCAGGATCAGGATGTACACCTCCGGGTGGCCCCAGATCCAGATCAGGTTCACGTACATCATGGCGTTGCCGCCCATTTCGTTCGTGAAGAAGTGCGTGCCCAGCAGGCGGTCCATGCCCAGCATCGCCAGCACGGCGGTCAGCACCGGGAAGGCGGCCACGATCAGGATGTTGGTGCACAGCGCGGTCCAGGTGAACACCGGCATCTTCATCAGGTCCATGCCCGGTGCGCGCATCTTGACGATGGTGACGATCAGGTTCACGCCGGACAGCAGCGTGCCGACCCCGGCGATCTGCAGGGACCAGATGTAGTAGTCGACCCCCACGTCGGGCGAGGCGAGGATGCCGGACAGCGGCGGATAGGCCAGCCAGCCGGTACGGGCGAATTCACCCACGAACAGGGAAGCCATCACCAGCGCGGCGCCCATCGCGGTCATCCAGAACGAGAAGTTGTTCAGGAACGGGAAGGCCACGTCGCGCGCGCCGATCTGCAGCGGCACCACGTAGTTCATCAGGCCCGTCACCAGCGGCATCGCCACGAAGAAGATCATGATCACGCCGTGGGCGGTGAAGACCTGGTCGTAGTGGTGCGGCGGCAGGAAGCCGGCATTGTCGCCGAAGGCGATGGCCTGCTGGGCGCGCATCATCAGCGCGTCCGCGAAGCCGCGCAGCAGCATGACCAGGCCCAGGATCATGTACATGATCCCGATCTTCTTGTGGTCGATGCTGGTGAACCAGTTACGCCACAGGTTGCCCCAGACGCGGTAGTACGTCATCGCGCCCAGCAGTGCTCCGCCACCCAGGACGACGGCAGCGAAGGTGACCAGCAGGATCGGCTCGTGGAACGGGATCGCTTCCCAGCTCAGCCTGCCGAAAATCGGATCGTTTTCAGTTGGATACGCTTGCATTGTTGCTCTTCATGGATAGTTGGGTCTTGTCCGCGGGCGTCGTGCAGATTTCCGCGTCGGCTTGCGCCAGCTTGGCAACCTCGCTGGCACCCCGCCGGCGCGCTTCCTGGTGGGCCTTGTGCCTGGCGTTGCGGTTCGCATCGTCATGCATCTGCTGTGCCATGCAGGGCGTGCCCGGCTCGACGCACAGGTTCAGGATCGCGTCGTACAGCGTCTTGTCGACGGTGGCCCAGCGGCGCACGGGATCCTTCTCGCTCGGTTTGGCCAGCTGCATGTAGTCGGCGCGTTCCAGCGAACCGCCTTCGGCCTTCACCTTCGCCACGTAGGCGTCGAAGTCGGCGTGGTTCATCGCGTGGTACTTGAAGCGCATGTGCGTGAAGCCGGCGCCGCTGTAGTTCGACGAGAAACCGTCGTACGTGCCGGCCTTGTTCATCACCGCGTTCAGCTGCGTTTCCATGGCCGGCATCGTGTAGATCATGCCCGCCATCGCCGGGATGTAGAACGCGTTCATGACGCTCGACGCGGTCATGCGGAACTTGACCGGACGGTCGATCGGCGTTGCCAGTTCATTCACGGTGGCGATGCCCTGCTCCGGGTAGATGAACAGCCACTTCCAGTCCAGCGCCACCACCTGCACTTCGAGGGGACGCACGTCGGCCGGCAGCGGACGATTCTCGTCGAGGCGCTGCAGCGGGCGGTACGGGTCCAGCAGGTGGGTGCTGATCCAGGTGATCAGGCCCAGTACGATGATCAGCAGCAGGGGCACGCCCCAGATCACGAGCTCCAGCTTGGTGGAGTGATCCCAGTCCGGATCGTACTTCGCGGACGTGTTGCTTTGACGATAACGCCAGGCGAACCAGAGCGTCAATGCAATGACAGGAACGACGATCAGGCACATCAGGAGGAACGATACGATCACCAGATGAGCCTGCTGCGCCGCGATATCACCGGACGGATTCAACACCACCGTATTGCAGCCGGTGAGCCACAAGAGGGGGAGAAGACCCAGTCCACTGCGAACAATGGATGATTTCATTAAGTTATGTGCGCTACAGAGGATTGAGAACATGCTACTGTACCGTTACAGGCATGCGAATTGGAATTGGACACTTTGTCTCACCCCCGGGCGGAACACGCGAATATCGCTCCGGCACGAGTCGTAAAGCGCCAGTTGCAGGCTCGAGTTGCAAGCACGAGTTCCAGGCACGTTCTGTACATTGCTTTTTCGGGCGCCGGAAATCCGGCGAAGTTATCATCGGTGCTTTCATGGATGCTTTATCGACTAGTCATCATTGCCCGGCCGGCATTGCTCGTTTTGCTTGTCGTGCCTGTTTTGCCTGTACTGCTGCTCCTGGTTCACTACAGGTATTACATGCATTCCCTGCATTGCTTCAATCGCCACTTGCGGTGATCATTGGTTGTCCGTGGAATCGCGCTTGACACTTCGCTCGACATTTCACCTGAAACTTCACATATGTAATACGGCGCACAGTCGAGGCAGGCACAGTCGAGGTAAGGTTTCATCGTGTGTGATTCAGTTCTGATTCAGTTCGCATAGAACTTGTGTACAAACCATGAGAGACGAATATGGCAACGACTACCTATGACGGAAGCAACATCCCGGCGGATTATCAGCCAAGTCCCACCAGCAGCGGCGCACGCAACATTAATGCTCGCGATGGCGAAATACACCCAGGCGAGATCGCCGTCGGCGTGGTGATCGGGCGGGCATCCGAATATTTCGACTTTTTCGTCTATGCGATCGCCTCGGTGCTCGTATTCCCTTCCCTGTTCTTCCCGTTCGACGACCGGCTGACCGCCACCCTGTATTCCTTCGTCATCTTCTCGTTCGCCTTCATCGCGCGGCCGTTCGGCACCGTATTCTTCATGTGGATCCAGCGCCGCTTCTCGCGTGAAGGCAAGCTGACGGGCGCCCTCTTCCTGCTCGGCATTTCCACCGTCGGCATCGCCTTCCTGCCCTCGTTCGCCGATGCCGGCACCACGGCGATCGTGCTGCTGGCCCTGTTCCGTATCGGCCAGGGCCTGGCCCAGGGCGGTTCGTGGGACGGCCTGCCGTCGCTGCTGGCGCTGAACGCGCCGCAGAACAAGCGCGGCTGGTATGCGATGCTGGGCCAGCTGGGCGCACCGGCCGGCTTCATGGTCGCCGCCGGTATCTTCGCCTACATGATCGCCAGCGTGTCGACGCTGGACTTCCTCGACTGGGGCTGGCGCTTCCCGTTCTTCGTGGCCTTCGCGATCAACGTCGTCGCGCTGTTCGCCCGCCTGCGCCTGGTCTCCACGCCCGAGTACTCCCGCCTGCTCGACGAGCGCGAGCTGGAACCCGTCAGCCTGGGCGAACTGTCGCACACCCAGGGCCGCAACGTGATCATCGGCGCCCTGGCCGCACTGGCCAGCTATGCGCTGTTCCACCTGGTGACGGTATTCCCGCTGTCGTGGGTGCAGCTGTATTCGACCCGCGCGGTGGACAGCTTCCTGTGGCTGCAGTTCTGGGGCGCCGGCGTGGCCCTGCTGGGCACCATCGCCTCCGGCATGATCGCCGACCGCTTCGGCCGCCGCACCACGCTGGGCACGCTGGCCGCGCTGATCGCCGTGTTCTCCGGCTTCGTGCCCACGCTGATGCAGGGTGGCGAGTCGGGCCAGAACATCTTCATCATCGTCGGCTTTGCCCTGCTGGGCCTGTCGTACGGCCAGGCCGCCGGCGCCGTGACCGCCAACTTCGCACCGCGCCACCGCTATACCGGCGCCGCCCTCACGTCGGACCTCGCCTGGCTGGTCGGCGCCGCATTCGCACCGCTGGTCGCGCTGGGCCTGTCGGCACACTACGGCCTCGGCTATGTCAGCCTGTACCTGCTGTCCGGCGCTGTCGCGTCGCTGGCTGCGCTGTCGGTGAACCGGGCGCTGGAAATCAGGGATTGATGCTGGCTTTGCCGCAAAAAAAACCGGGGACTTGTTCCCCGGTTTTTTTTGGCGCAGCTTTTCTTGTCGACCACGTGAAAAACCGGAGCGGCCGAGGTAAAATGAACAATAATTGCCAAATTGCTACTATTATTTTGCAAGCGACGGCAGTTACCAGGGCAGCCTTCTCCCGGCCCATTAACCCACTACGCGAGGATCAATGAAACTGCAAACCTGCAAGGCCGCCCTGCTCGGTGCTGGCTTGGCGCTGTGCATGGCCAGTGCGCATGCCGCCAATGGCGTCTCGTTCCAGGCCGGCATCGAGCGCGTGTCGTTCGGTGTCATCGACCTGACGCCGCAAGACGGCGTCGCGGCTTCCTACTCGTCCAGCCTGCTGGCCAGCAGCTATCGCGGACGGATCGATACGCGATACAGCGACCGCAAATTCGAGGATTCCACATCCGGCCAGGGCCCCGTCACCCACGCGCTGGATGTCGGCCCCTTGCACGCTGCCGCGACGGCAGGCGGAGGCATCGGCGAAATCAGCATCGAAGGCTTCGCCGCTCCTCTGGACGGCTACTCGGGCATCGCGGAAGCCTTCGCGTGGCAGCGCTACGCGGTCACGCTGGGCGCCGGGAGCGCCCTCACGGTGACGGGCTACGCCTACCTCGACCTTGCTTACTCGGGCAATGGCGTGACCACCAAGAACACGAACGGCTCGGCCTCGGTCTATGTCGGTGACGAATGGCAGGACATGTCGACGTTGACCATCCTGTCCGGCACAGCGCCCGGTTACAGCGAAGCCGAGAATCTGTGGCTTTCCCTGGCCAATTCCGGCACCGACGACATGACCATCTGGGTCGAGTTCAGGGTCAGCGCGCAGTCGCTGGTCAGTGCGCTGCCGGTCCCCGAGCCGGCCACGTACGCTATGCTGGGCCTCGGCCTGCTCACCATCGGCGCCGTCGCACGCCGCCGCGCCACGCGCGCCTGACCCATCGAAAGGATCGACATGAAGAAACAACAGTGGCTTTCGATGCTGCTTCTTCCGGCGGCGGCCGCATGCTTGCACACCGGCGCACTCGCCGCGAGCGGCTTCACGCAGACCCTGGAATTCAGGAATCTGCAGTTCGGCGTCATCGACCTGGCCCCGGAGGACGGCGTTGCCGCCGGCTTCACCCTCGACAGTGCCACCGCCCTGCACGGCCTCTCGCTCTCCAGCGCCGCGATCCCATCCGGATCGCAGTTTGTCAGCGAAGTGGCCCAGGGCACCGGGCCGTCGGGATTCGACATTTCGCTCCTGCCCGGGCGAGTCACGACCGCCACCACCGGCATCCCGGGCAGCCTGGCGTTGACCACGGCAGTAAGCCGGGGAACCGGCGACGAAGTCTTCGCCGGCGCGCTGGTCGACCAGACTTACACGCTGACGCTGGCCGCCGGCTCGGCCTTGACGTTCAGTGGCGAACTGTTCCGCAGTGGACTGCTGGGCAACCCGGCCGACACCGGTTTTTACACGAGCTGGACCACCAACATCTCGCTCACGTCCGGAAACACCTCGAATCGCTACTTCATGGGAAAGGATAACGCCGCCCTGGATGACTCGGAAAGCGAAACCTTCTGGTACGCCATCTCGAACACGACGGATGCGGCCAGATCGGTCTCGCTCAGGATCCTCGCCGTGAACGAGACGACCGGCTATGCGTGGGCGCCGTCCGCCGTCCCCGAGCCTGCTACCTGGGGAATGCTGCTAGGCGGACTGGGGCTGGTCGCGCTTGCCGCGCGCCGCCGGGTCTGATCTGCTTCGCCCGCGCAAACGCGTGCGTGCGCGACTTGCCGCTCCGGCGGCTTCCGCGCCGGGATTCGATCGATTCCGCCTCCATCGGCGGTCCGATGAAAAAAGCCTGAAACCTCGGTTTCCGGCTTTTTTCATTCATGCTTCGGCGCCATGGTACCGGCGCCTTGTCACGATTATTGATCCGATTACTTTTTCTGACGGGACTTGCGCGCTGCGCCCAGCAGCAGCAAGCCGGCACCCAGCATCGCGTACGTGGCCGGTTCCGGCACAGGCGAGATCTGCGTCACGGTCTTCACCGTATAGTCGGTAAATGTCCGCGTGTAGTACTCGCCCGGCATCTGATAACCGAAATCCACCTGCTCGATGCCGTACGACGTATCGTAGCTGGTACTTTCGCCGACCCACCACGCCTCGCTGCCGGGTGCAGCGGAGTACCACACATTGCTTGCCTTCAGTTCCAGTCCGCTTGCCTCGCTGTATGAGAAAGACGCGAGATTGCACTCGTCCGTTGCGGTGGCCGGAGGACACGCCGCATAGTTGTAGTCGTCATGCTCGAACGTCAGCGACGTCAATTCGCCCAGCGCGAGGATGCCGTCCGAATTGCCGTCAGTGCCCGCGAACCGGCCCGTGAAGGTCAGTTCAGGGTCGTCCCAACCCGACCCGCCGCCGGGAAACACGTAAAAACCCTTCCACGTGAATTCCCATTCGGTGAGAGCGGGCGCGGCAGCTTGCGCCAGGCTTCCCATTGCGGCGAGCACGGCGCCGCAAACCATTTTCTTGATCATTGATTCTTCCTTGTCGATTGAATTCACTGCCCCGTATCGAGGCCATGGACAGTATATTTTTATTATTGATTTTCTGATAATCAGTCGGAAGAAATGGTGTTAATCGTGCGCAACACTAGTGAACTGCAAGCCGCATCCCCTGGTCACCCCTTCCGCGTGCAGCAGGTCGCCAGCCTGGCCAGCTGCACAGGAGACAGATTCGGAGCGGGAACCGATGGAATCCGTCTCCACCGGCGGTTCAATAAAAAAAGCCGAAAACCCGTGTTTCCGGCTTTCTCGCCGTCATGCCCGAGCGCCGTCGTGTCGGCGCCCTGTCACGATTTTTTTTGTCCCATCACTTCTGCAGCCGGGCCCGGCGAGTGCCGGCCAGCAGCAGCAAGCCGGCACCCAGCATCGCGTACGTGGCCGGTTCCGGCACCGGCGAGATCTGCGTGACGGTCTTCACGGTGTAATCGGTGAAGGCCATCGAGTACTCTTCGCCCGGCCACTGGTAACCATAGCTTCGCTCGTAGACGCCGAACTGGGTATCGTAGGTCGTGCTGTGGGCGGTCCACCATGCGTCTTCGCCCGGCACGCCCGAATAACTGGTGTGTCCAGCCGAAAACTCCAGGCCGCCGGCCGCGCTGTACGAGAACGACCACAGGCCGCAGGTGAACGTCGGCGACTCCGCCGGGCACGCGGCGTAGTCGTGGGATCCACGGTCCAGCGTCAGCGACGTGACTTCGGACTTCACCAGGATGCCATCCCCGTCCGCATCGATGCCGGCGAACTTTCCGGTGACGGTCAGTTCCGGATCGTCATAGCTCCCTTCCCACTCCTGGAAGACGCTGAAGCCCTTCCACGAAAATTCCCATTCCGTGAGAGCGGGCGTGGCAGCCTGCGCCAGCGTTCCAATTGCGGCGAGCACGGCGCCGCAAACCAGTTTCTTGATCATCTGTTCTTCCTTTTGGATTGAGTTCATTGCCTCGCTCGAGGCCATGGCCAGTATATTTTTGTTATTGTTTCCTGTTAATGAACTGGACGAACGGTGTTAATCGTGCGCAACACTAGCGAACTGCAAGGATCAGACGCGGACAGCAGGGGGCATGCAAGGGTGCGCGTGGATGCGCGACTCACCCCTCCGCGTGCAGCAGCTCGCCGGCCTGCTCCACCGGCACCGGGCGGCTGCACAGGAAGCCCTGGATCTCGTCGCAGCCCTGCTGCGTCAGGTACCCCAGCTGGTCGCGCGTTTCGACACCCTCGGCGATGATGCGGCAGCCCAGGCTGTGCCCCAGCGTGATCATCGAGCGCACGATGGCAGCGCCGGGCGCGTCGTGCAGCATGTCGCGCACGAAACTGCGGTCGATCTTCAGGTAATCGAGCGGGAAGCGGCGCAGGTACGACAGGCTCGAATAGCCGGTGCCGAAATCGTCGATGGACAGCCGCACGCCGCTGTCCTTCAGCAGGCGCATGGCGGTGATGACGGCTTCGATATTCTGCATCATCAGCGATTCCGTCAGCTCCAGCTCCAGGTACTCCGGCGCCAGCCCGCTGCTCGCCAGCGCATCGCGCACTTCCTGCACGAAGCCGGCCTGCCGGAACTGGCGTGCCGAGACGTTGACGGCGACCGGTACCCGCGGCAGGCCGGCATCCTGCCAGCTCTTCGCTTGCCGGCACGCTTCGTACAGCACCCACTCGCCGATCTCCACGATGCGCCCGGTTTCCTCGGCCACGCCGATGAAGCGGTCCGGCTGCACCAGGCCCAGTTCCGGCTGGCGCCAGCGCAGCAGCGCTTCCAGGCCGGCCACGCGGCCGGTGCCGCAATCGATGCGCGGCTGGAAGTACAGCACGAACTCATGGCGCGTCAGCGCATTGCGCAAGTGCCCTTCGATCAGCGTGCGCTCGGTGACGCGGGCATTCATTTCGCTGGTGTAGAACTGCAGCTGGTTGCGGCCGCCGTCCTTGGCGCGGTACAGCGCGATGTCGGCATGCTTGAACAATGACGGCGCGGTGTCGCCGTCCCGGGGGTACACCGAGACGCCCATGCTGCACGTCAGCGCCAGGTCGTGCGCACCCAGGCGCATCGGCACGCTGACCGCATCGAGCACGGCCTGCACGGTGCGCGGCGACAGCGTGCCGTCGCTCTGCCCCGGCTGGTCCGGCAGCAGCAGGATGAACTCGTCGCCGCCCAGCCGCGCCACCGTATCCGAATCGCGCAGTGCCCGGCGCAGGCGCCCCGCCACTGTCTGCAGCAGGCTGTCGCCGACGGCGTGGCCCAGCGTGTCGTTGATCAGCTTGAAGTTGTCCAGGTCCAGTACCACCACCCACAGCTGGTGGTTGTAGCGTGCCGCGTAGGCGATCGCCTGTTCCAGGCGGTCGTGGAACAGGGTACGGTTCGGCAGCCCGGTCAGCGCATCGTGGGTGGACTGGTGCTCCAGCTCGTGCTGGTAAGTCTTCGACGCCGTGATGTCGTTGATCACTCCGACCCAGTGGGTGGTGACGCCATGCATGTCCAGCACCGGCGCCACGTGCAGCTGGTTCCAAAACAGCGTGCCGTCCTTGCGGTAATTGCGCAGTTCGACCGTTACCTCGCGCCCCGCGCGCAGCGCCTCGCGCAGCGCCAGCATGCCTTCCTGCTCGCGGTCGTCGCCCTGCAGGAAGCGGCAATCCCGGCCGATCACCTCGGCGATGTCATAACCGGAAATGCGCGCGAACGCGGGGTTGGCGTAGTCGATCACGTCGTCGCTGCCGGCGCGGCGCGTGATCAGGATCGCGTTCACGCTGGCATCGATGGCGCGGCTTTGCAGGCGCAGCTTGGCGCCCGCCTCCCGGCTGGCCGTGATGTCCTCGATGGTGCCGAGCAGGCCGGCGATCTCGCCATGCCGGCCGTGCAGCGGCAGCTTGTTGACCAGCTGCCAGCGCTGGCGGCCGTCGGCGGCCGTCAGCGTCTGCTCGCGGCCGCGCACCGGCCGGCCCGTCTCGATCACGGCGCGGTCTTCCGCTTCCTGGGCCGCGCCATGCCGGTCGGGCAAATCGTGGTCGCGCTTGCCCACCACGCTGGCCGGGTCGTCCAGGCCCAGCGCGCGCGCGAACAGCCGGTTGCAGCCCACGTAGCGCAGGTCGAGGTCTTTCCAGAACACCTGCAGGGGCATGGTGTCGATCAGGCGCCGGTACAGCTGTTCGGACTTGTACAGCGCCCGCTCGGTGGCCACCTGCTGTGTCACGTCGAGCGCGAACACGAGGCGCGCGCGGCGCCCCTCGTAGATCAGCGCGTGCGACGAGATGCGCACCAGGATCGGCCGGCCGTCGCGCTTCAGGTGCGTCCACACCCCCGACGACTGGGGCAGCGAATGCGGCGCGGCGGCCAGGTCGGCCGCCAGCCGCGCCTGCTCCGAAGGCGGCCGGATGTCGCGGATCGTCATGTGCAGGAAGTCCGTTTCACCATAGCCGTAGTGGCGGCAGGCCGCGGCGTTGACGCGCAGGAAGCGCAGCGTCACCAGGTCGTAGATCCACATCGGCTGCGGATGGTCCTGGAACAGGTCGTCGAAGCGCGTCAGCGGGCGCCTGGCGCGCCAGCCCCGCCCCTGCATCGGAAGCGTGCTGCGCGTTGAGGCACGGTGCTGGAATCTCATCATCGGCTCCCGGAGGGTATTGCGGGAACTATAACCTGTAGCGTTCGCTTTGTGCGCAGTCCGCCGACATTCGGCTGAGGGCTATTCCTACGCTAGCCGCCGGCATCCTCGCCTAAGATGAGGTGTTGCCGGAACTTCAAGGAGAAGAAGATGTTTTCACTGAACAAGCTTAGCCCGACGATTACCGACATGATCCGCTTCGACCATTCGCACACCCTGGTGACCTTCCACCAGTACACGACGACGCAGAAGCCGAAAGTGAAGAAGGCGCTGGCAGAGACGATCTGCACCGCCCTGGAAATCCACGCCACGCTGGAAGAAGAGATCTTCTACCCGGTGATGCGCCAACTGGAAGGCACCGATCCCACCATGCTGAAGGCCGAGCCGGAACACAACGAGATGCGCCGCCTGATCACGCAGTTGCGCGCGACCCGGCCGACCGATGCCAGGCATGATGAACTGGTGCACGAACTGATGCGCGACGTGATGCACCACGTGGCCGACGAGGAAACCGTGCTGCTGCCGGACGCCGAGCGCAAGCTGAGCCGCGATCGCCTCAGCGAGCTGGGTGCCGAAATGACCCGCCGCCGCATGCAGCTGGTGGCGCCGCAAGCCGGCAAGCTGGCCAAGGACCATGCCATCGGCTTCTCGGGCAGCACCGCCGCCGTGGTGCTGGGCGTGGCCGGAGCGGCCTTCGCCGCTTTGAAACTATTGCCCCGCAAGCCGACGCACGCCTGACCGGCGTTCGCCTGACCGACGTTCGCCTGATCTGACCCCAGCCTGCGCCTGATCTCCGGCGTTCAGCGCGCGCCCACCACCTGCGCCCCGGCATCGGCCGGCAGGCGCAGGCTGTCGATCACGCCGGCCAATGCCAGGCCGCCCATCGCCACCAGCGCCAGGCGGAACACGGCCGGATCGGCCGCCGCCCAGCCGGCCAGTCCGCCCATCTCCAGCAGCAGCGCCGCCCCGGCGATCCCCAGCCCCGTCGTCACCTGCGCCACCACGGAAAACAGGGTGGACGCCCCGCTCATCTGCGCCGCCGGCACGTTGGCGAACGCCAGCGTGTTCAGCGCGGTGAACTGCATCGAACGGAACATCCCGCAGAAAAACAGCACGCCGCCGATCACGGCCAGCGGCGTCTCCGGCCGCAGCAGCGCGCAAGCGGGAAAGCTGGCTGCCAGCAGCGCGCCATTCCACACCAGCACCCGCCGCAGGCCGAAGCGGCGCATTGCCCAGCCCGTCGCCGGTTTCATCGCGAGGTTGCCGGCGAACAGCGCCAGCAGCAGCATGCCGGCCACGGGGCCGGACAGGCCGAACGACACCTGGAACATCAGCGGCAACAGGAACGGCGCGTTGCCGATGGCGATGCGCGCCAGCGAACCGCCGCGGACCGTGGCGGCGAAGGTGGCGATGCGCAACGGCCGCAAGTCGATCAGCGGCGCGCTGGCGCGGCCGAAGTGCCGCGCGCACCACCACAGCAGCAGGCAACCAGCCACCAGCGCCAGCCCGGCTCCCGTCCAGCGCCCCTGCGCCGGCAGCTCCGCGCCCACCATCAGCAGCGTGCAGGCCAGCGCGCTGGCTGCAAAGCCGGGCAGGTCGAACGGGCGCGGCTCCGTTCCGGCTCCGGGGATCACTACGAAAGCCGCGGCGAACAGCAGCACCCCGAGCGGAACATTGACGAGGAAGATCCATTGCCAGCCCCAATGCGCCGTGATGAAGCCGCCCAGTGCCGGGCCGATCACGGGCGCCGCCAGCCCGGGCCAGGTGATGGTGGCGATGGCCCGCACCAGCCCCGCCTTGGGCGTGGCGCGCAGCACCACCAGCCGGCCGACCGGCACCATCAGCGCGCCGCCCATGCCTTGCAGGATGCGTGCCGCGGTGAACGCGGCCAGTGAACCGGACAGCGCGCACAGCACGGAAGCGGCCGTGAACACGGCGATGGCGGCACCGAACACGCGGCGCGGCCCGTAGCGGTCGGCCAGCCAGCCGCTGGCGGGAATGCACGCGGCCAGCGCCACCAGGTAAGCGGACAGGCCCACCGACAGGCGGCCGGGCTGCGTGCCGAAGGTGTGCGCCATCTGCGGCAGCGACGTGGTGATCGCTGTCGCATCCAGGTTCTCCATGAAGAAGGCGGCAGCGACGAGCCAGGGAACGGCGCGGGCGCGCCGCTCGGCGATGCGGTCGGACATGCGGCTGGCTTGGTTGTGGCAGGAAAACATCACTATAGCCGAAGCCCGCCGCCCCGGGGGTCGCCGGCTCCCGCCGCCGCCGCGCACTACCGAAGATGGACTACGGCTTGACGATGATGGCTTCCAGATAGCCAGCCGGAGCGACCAGCGAGGCGCCGCCGGAGATGTCGGCTTCGCGCGCCAGCGCCTCCAGGTCACGTTTCAGGCCGGCCTGCCCGTGGGCGTCCAGCGCGGCGAACGCTTTCAGCACGGGGCCATAGTAATCGCGGAATACCTGCATCATGTGCGCCGCCGAGCGGTAGCGGAAATTGAAATCGCGCCGCGTGCAGCGCATCGCCACATCGCCGAAGATCTCGCGCAGGTGGCTTTCGGTACCCCACAGCGGCGGCCCGGCCACGCCGGCCGGCGGCGGCACGTAGCCACCCACCACCTTGAACATCCTGCCGATGAAACCGTCCGGCGTCCAGCTGGCCACGCCGATGCGCCCGCCAGGGCGGGTCACGCGCAGCATCTCGGCCGCCGTGCGCCGATGGTCGGGCGCGAACATGGAGCCGAAGGTGGACAGCACGCAATCGAATTCGCCATCGTCGAACGGCAGCGCTTCCGCGTCGGCCACCTGGAATGCCACGTCGAGGCCTTCGGCACGGGCACGGTCGCGCCCCTTGTCGAGCAGCGCCGGCACGTAGTCGGTGGACGTGACGCGGGCGAAGCGGCGCGCCGCCGCCAGCGTGGCGTTGCCATTGCCGGCGGCAACGTCGAGCACGCGCTCGTCGGCGCGCACGTCGGCGGCCTCGGCCAGCAGCTCGCCGACGATCTGCAGCGTGGTGCCGACGATCGCGAAGTCGCCACTGGCCCAGGTGGCCTGCTGGCGTGCCTTGATGGCGGTGAAATCGGGGGTGGGCGGTGGCGTCACGGCGTTGGCGGCGGCGGATAGGTCGGCCAGGTCGGTCATTCTGTTCTCCTTCAGCTTGTCATGGTGGATGCCGCGCGGGCGGTCCCCGCGTGGCCTTGCCATTATTGCCAGCCTGCGCTGCTTGACGCTTGTCCGGCCGTCGTTCATGCTTGACCAAACGTCCGCAATCCGACCATCACCGCGGGGAGGTGCGCTCATGGCCACCGGCTCCACCAGCTCCACCGGCTCCACCAGCTTCACCAGCGCCACCAGCGTCACCGGCTTCAACCGCTCTGCCAGCTCTGCCGGCAACACGAGCGCTGCCGGCGCCTCCGACACGCTGTCCGATGTGCTGCGCACCGTGCGCCTGCGCGGCGCCGTGTTCTACGCCGTGAACGTGGGGCCGGAATGGGCGGTTGAGGCGCCCGCCTCGGCCGAGGTCGCAGCCATGGTGGTCCCCGGCGCCGGCCGCGTGATCGAATACCACGTGCTGATCGAGGGTACCGCCTGGGCTTCGCTGCCCGGCCAGCCGCCGGTGCGGCTGGCGCCGGGCGATGTCGTCATGTTCCCGCAGGGCGATGCCCACGTAATGGCCAGCGCGCCCGGCGTGCCGCCGCTGCCGTTTTCGATGGACTGGATGCGCGCCACCCACGAGCTGCCGAAACCGCTGCCATTGGCGATCCACGGCAATGACCTGGCCTGGGGCGACGCGGCGCGCCGCACCGATGGCCGCAGCGACATCGTGTGCGGCTTCCTCGGCTGCGACCACGGCCCGTTCAACCCGCTGCTGGAAGCGCTGCCGCGGCTGCTGCATGTGCCGGCCGACGGCGATGGCGCGTGGCTGCGCCAGGCGATGCTGCAGGCGGCCTGCGGCGTGTGCGGTCCGGGCGGCGGCCCCGGCGGCGGCGCGCTGGCCGAGCGCATCAGCGAAACCATGTTCATCGACGCGGTGCGCCGCCACGCCAGCCGCCTGCCCGACCACGCCACCGGCTGGCTGGCCGGCCTGCGCGACCGGCAGGTGGGCCGCGCGCTGGCGCTGATCCATGCCGATCCCGGCCACCCGTGGAACGTGGCCCAGCTGGCCGCGGCGGCGGCGCTGTCGCGCTCGGCCTTCTGCGAGCGCTTCGCGCGCCTGCTGGGCGTGTCCCCGGCGCGCTACCTGGCACGCTGGCGCATGGAACTGGCCGCCACGCTGCTGCGCCAGGGCCAGGCGCCGGTGGCCAGCATCGCCTTCCAGGTCGGCTACGAGTCCGAGGCCGCGTTCACGCGCGCCTTCGCGCGCCTGGTCGGCATGCCGCCATCCCGCTGGCGCGCCACGCAGCTCCAGTGAGCCGGGCAATACCGGCCCATCGTCTTTTCCCTTGCGTTGCCTGATGCTATAGAATCGTGCTCTTTGAACACGACCGGCGGGGACCATGGCAGCACACATCGATAACGGCGGAGGGCTGAAACGCGGGCTGAAAAGCCGCCACATCCAGCTTATCGCGCTGGGCGGGGCGATCGGCACCGGGCTGTTCCTCGGCATCGCGCAAACCATCCGCATGGCCGGCCCGTCGGTGCTGCTCGGCTATGCGATCGCCGGCGTGGTCGCCTTCCTGATCATGCGCCAGCTGGGCGAGATGGTGGTCGACGAACCCGTCGCCGGCTCGTTCAGCTTCTTCGCCGACAAATACTGCGGTCCGCTGGCGGGCTTCCTGTCGGGCTGGAACTACTGGGTGCTGTACGTGCTGGTCAGCATGGCCGAACTGTCGGCCGTGGGCATCTACGTGCAGTACTGGTGGCCGGAAATCCCCACCTGGGTATCGGCACTGGCGTTCTTCGTCGTCATCAACGCCATCAGCCTCACCAACGTGAAGGCGTTCGGCGAGATGGAGTTCTGGTTCGCCATCATCAAGGTGCTGGCGATCGTGGGCATGATCGGCTTCGGCCTGTGGCTGCTGGCCTCGGGCGGTGCCGGGCCGGAAGCGACGGTCGCCAACCTGTGGCAGCACGGCGGCTTCTTCCCCAACGGCGTGACCGGGCTGGTGATGGCGATCGCCGTCATCATGTTTTCGTTCGGCGGGCTGGAACTGGTGGGCATCACCGCCGCGGAGGCGGACGACCCGTCGCGCACCATCCCGAAGGCCACCAACCAGGCCATCTACCGCATCCTGATCTTCTACATCGGTGCGCTGGGCGTGCTGCTGTCGCTGTACCCGTGGCAAAAGGTGGTCGAAGGCGGATCGCCGTTCGTGCTGATCTTCCAGGCACTCGACGCCAAGGCCGTGGCGCATGCGCTGAACCTGGTCGTGCTGACGGCCGCCCTGTCGGTCTACAACAGCTGCGTGTACTGCAACAGCCGCATGCTGTACGGCCTGGCGCTGCAGGGCAATGCGCCCCGCTCGCTGCTGAAGGTGAACAAGCGTGGCGTGCCGCTGGCCGCGCTGGGCGTGTCGGCCATCGCCACGGCCGTGTGCGTCAGCGTCAACTACTTCATGCCGGGCAAGGCCTTCGAGCTGCTGATGGGCCTGGTCGTGTCGGCGCTCATCATCAACTGGGGCATGATCAGCTGGATCCACCTGCGCTTCCGCGCCGCCAAGCGCGCCCAGGGGCTGAAGACGGGCTTCCCGAGCCCGCTGGTACCGCTGGCCAACTGGCTGTGCCTGGCGTTCCTGGGCGGCGTGCTGGTGGTGATGTACCTGACGCCGGGCTTGCGCATGTCCGTCTACATGATCCCTGTCTGGCTGCTGGCGCTGTGCGTGGGCTACTGGAGCAAGCAGAGGAAGCAGGCGCTGGCGGCATAGCCGGCGCCTGCGTGGTCGCGCCGGCCCGTCACTGCGCTGGGCCGCCCTGCCCGCATGCTTTGCCGGTCACCGCGCCGGCACGTCGGAGACGGACTCGTCGGCCAGCACGCTGCGGTTGCGGCCGGCCCGCTTGGCGCGGTACAGCGCCATGTCGGCGGCGTGCAGCATGCCCTGAACGGTATCGTTCTCGGCGGGAATCCGCGCACACAGCCCGATGCTGGCGGTAACATGGGGCGCGGCCGAAGCGGCCGCGTGCGGGATGCCGAGCGCACCGATGCGCCGGCACAGCCAGTCGCCATAACGGGCCAGCGCGGCCGGCGTGGTATTCGGCAGCAGCACCACGAATTCCTCGCCGCCGTAGCGGGCGGCCAGTTCGCCGGGGCGGCGCGCGCCGTCCTGCAGCGTTTCCGCCACTTCCCGCAGGCACGCGTCGCCACGCTGGTGCCCGTAGCGGTCATTGAACAGCTTGAAATCATCGACATCGACCAGCACCAGGCCCAATGGCAGCTGGTGGCGCCGGTGCCGGGCGAACTCGGTGGCCACCTGGCGGTCGAAATAGCGGCGGTTGTACAGGCCAGTCAAGCCATCCTGGTTGGCCAGGTCGCCCAGCACCGCCAGCGCCGCCTGCAACCGCAGGTGGGTGCGCACGCGGGCTTGCACCACGGCCGCGTTCAGCGGTTTCGGGATGAAATCGACGGCGCCCGCGTCCAGGCAGGCGATTTCCGCTTCCGGCGATGACTGCGCCGTGACGAAGATCACCGCGCTGCTGCGCAGGTCCGGGTCGCGGCGGAGCTGTTCGTTGACGGCGAAGCCATCCATCCCCTGCATCTCCACGTCCAGCAGGATCAGTTGCGGCCGCTGCAGGCGCGCCAGCTCGAGCCCGGCGGCCCCGCTGGTGGCGAACAGCACGCGGCCCTGCTCGCGCACCATGGCCGACAGCAGGCGGATGGTGTCGACGTTGTCATCGATGATGAGGATCGTGTTCTCCGGAAGCGCCGCCGTCATTGGCCCTCCTTCATGGCCGCGGGCAGCAGGGCCAGCACGCGGTCGAAGTCCAGCGCGGCCATCGCCGCCGCGATGGCCGCCAGGCCGTCGCTGTCGAGCTGTTCGGCCAGCGCGCCGCGCAGGGTTTCATACACGGTGGACGCATCCAGGTCGCGCTCGCGCAGCAGCGTGATCCAGCGCCGCACGTCCTCCGGCGCGGGGGCCGGCACCTCGGCCTGCCGGTGGCCGGCCAGCCAGTCGCGGGCGGACGCCGTGGTGCCGCCCAGTTCGCGCCCGGCGCCCTCGAACAGCCGGGCCGCGTCGTCCTGCCGCCCTTCGCGCAGCGCCGCTTCCAGCTCGACGGTGATGGCGGCGAAGGTGCGCGCACCCAGGCTGCCGACGGAGCCGCGCAGCGCATGGAGGATGCGCGCGGCGGCGCCGCCGTCGCCGTCCTCCCAGCATTCGCGCGCCCGCGCCAGCTCGGCGGGCGCCTCGCGCGCCATGCGGGCCACCAGCGCGACCAGCGACTGCATCTGCGCCGGATTGCGGGCCGACAGCGCGGCCAGGCGCTCGACATCGAAGCGCTGCGCCGGCGGCGTTTCCGCCGGCGCGGCGGGCCGGGCCTGCCGCAAGTGTTCCTGGATTCGCATCATCATCTGCTCCACGTCGATCGGTTTCGGAATGAAGTCGTTCATGCCCGCCGCCAGGCATTGTTCACGCTCGGCCGCGGTGACCCCGGCACTCATGGCCAGGATCGGCAATTGCAGGCCGAGCCGGGTGCGCAGGATGCGCGTCGCGGTGTAGCCATCCATCACGGGCATCTGCACATCCATCAGCACGATATCGAAATCGCAGCGGCTCTCGCCGCGCCGGGCCGCGAACAGGTCGACCGCCTGCTGGCCGTCGCCCACCGCCGTCACCAGCGCACCGGCCGGCTCCAGGATACCCTTGGCAACCAGCTGGTTGAGCGCATTATCCTCCACCAGCAGCACGCGCACGCCTGCCAGTTCGGTGGCACGCTCCGGCGCCGCCGGGGCATCCGCCGGCAACACGCGCGGGGCAGCCGACACCACGCCGGCCAGCGCGGAACGCAGGCTTTGCGCGGTGACCGGGCGCACCAGCGGCACCGTATCCGGCACCGGATTGCCCTGCACACCACCGGTCAGCTGCATGAACGCCACCGTCCGGCCGGGCCAGCGCGCGGCCAGTTCGCGGCGCAGCTGCGCCACCACCGCCGCGTCGCCATCGACCAGCACGGCATCGACGGGCAGGTCGGCCGCGGCCACCGCCTGCGCGGCCGACTCGGCCCAGCCAGCCGTCCAGCCCAGCGTTTCGATGGCGCGCGCCAGGCTGGCGCGGCTGGCGCGGCGCGGTTCCACCACCAGCAGGCGCAGCGGCGCGGTGGCGCCGGGCTGCATAGCATCCTCGAGACCCGGGTGCGCGGCCGGCGGCGGCGCGCAGGCCAGCGGCAGCGTCACCGAAAACTCGCTGCCCTCGCCCGCCACGCTGGACAGCTGGATACGCCCGCCCATCAATTCGGTCAGCTGGCGGGCGATCGTCAGGCCGAGACCGGTGCCGCCGAAGCGGCGCGAAATGCCGGCGTCGGCCTGTTCGAACGGCGTGAACAGGCGCGCCTGCTGCTCAGGGTCGATGCCGATGCCGGTATCGCGCACGGCGAAGCGCACGGTCGCCGTATTGCCGTGCTGGGCCAGCCGGCTGGCGGTAAACACCACCTGCCCCTGCGCGGTGAACTTGAGGGCATTGCCGACCAGGTTCAGCAGCACCTGCTGCAGGCGCATCGCATCGCCGATGAACATGGCCGGCAAGTCCGGCTCCACGTCCACCACCAGTTCCAGCGGCTTGCCGCTGGCCCGCATGGCGGTGGCCGCCGCCTCGACGATCTCGCCCAGCGCGAACGGCAGCGCGGCGATGTCGACGCGGCCCGCCTCGATCTTGGAGAAATCGAGCACATCGTCGACCACGCCCACCAGCGTCTTGCCGCACGACTGGATCATGCCCACGTATTCGCGCTGCTGCGGCGCCAGCCCGGAATGCTCGAGCAGGTGCGCCAGCCCCAGCACCGCGTTCAGGGGCGTGCGGATTTCATGGCTGACATTGGCCACGAACTCGCTCTTGGCCCGGCTGGCCGCCTGCGCCAGGCGCTCGTTGCGGGCCTGCGCCAGCTCGGCCATCTTGCGGTCGGTAATGTCCATCGCCATCACGTGGAAGCCCTGCACCGTGCCGTCGGCGCCGATGCTGGGGATGTAGTCGGCCATGAAATAGGTGGGCCAGCCGGGCACCTCGAACGCTGTTTCGAAATGCACCGCCTGGCCGGACAGCACGGTGCGCACGTGGCCGCGCAGGCTGTCGTACACCTGCGGGCCGACCAGGTCGCCGAGCCGCTTGCCGATCATGCGCGCCGGGTCCACGCCCAGCAGCGTCTCGAAGCGGCGGTTGGCGAAGCGGTACACTTCGTCGCGGTCGAGATAGGCGATCAGGGCCGGGCTGTTGTCGGCGATGGTGCGCAGGAACTCTTCGCTGTCGGCCAGTTCGCGCTCGATGCGCCGGCGCTCGGAGATATCGTCCAGGAAGGCGCCGAACGAGCGGCTGCCGCCCACCTCGATCAGCCCGATCGTCATCGCCACGGGGAACTCGCTGCCGTCACGGCGCAGCGCCATCAGTTCGATGCGCTTGCCCAGCACGCGGCTGTCGCCGCCGGCCAGAAAGCGCGCCAGGCCGGCCGTATGGGCCGCGCGCATGGCCGGCGGCACCACCAGGTCGTGCAGCGGCTGGCCGCGCACTTCCTCGCGCGACCAGCCGAACAGCTGTTCGGCGCGCGGGTTCCAGTCGGTGACGCGGCCGGCGCTGTCCATGCCGATGAAGGCGTCGTGCGCGGTTTCCAGGATGGCGCGGATGCGCGCCTCGTTCTGGCGCACCGCTTCCAGCGATTGCGCCACGTCGCGGGTACGCTGCGCCACGCGTTCCTCCAGCTCGGCGTTCACCTCGGTCAGCTGGCGCTCCTTCTCCTTGAGCCGGGTCAGGCTGGTATTGACGGCGCCGGTCAGCGCCGCCAGTTCCTGGAAACTGCCGCGCGGCACCGCGATCGCGTGGCTGCTGCCCTCCTCGATCGCCACGGCCAGCGCGGCGGCGTTCTGCAGCGGGCGCGTGATGCGGCGCGAGACCCGCCAGCCGATCAGCGAGGAGGCCAGCGCCACGGCCAGGCCGACCAGCGCGACCCGTGCCTGCAGGCTGCGCACTTCGGCATAGGCGGCGCGGGTATCCTGCCGGGTCAGCACGATCCAGCCCAGGCCCGGGTAGCCGCCGTGGCCGCGCGTGACGGCGCCGCCCACCAGGTAGTCGCGGCCGTCGGCCCAGCGCTCCACCGCATGCTGTTGCCGGCCGGCCCGCGCCGCCGCGAGCACCGCCGGACCCACCACGGTACCCGTCACCGCGCGCGGCCCGGCCAGCACCGTGCCGTCGCTGCCGACGATCAGAGTTTCACCGTCGCTGCCGCCGGCCGCGTCGATCTGCAGGCGCATCGCCTCGGCCCAGCGCCAGTTCAGGTGCGCGCCCAGCACGCCCTGCACACGTCCGTCCGGGCCGGCGACGGGGAAGGCCACGTCGACGAAGCGCGGCGGTCCGCCCTCTTCGCGCGGCAACAGCCTGGCCAGCAGTTTCGCGTCATGCACGTCGTGCACGTGGCGGCCCGCCAGCGCGCCGGAAAACCATGGGCGTTTCGCCACGTCGGCGCCTTCCAGCAAGCCGCCGGTGGCGGCCAGCACCTTGCCGTCCAGGTCCGTCAACCCGATCCACGCATACAGCGGATAGCTCTGCTGCAGGCTCTCGGCCACGCGGCGCCGTTCGGCGGCAGGCAGGCGCTCGTCCGAGAATTCGCGGCGCGCCGCCAGCATCCGCACTTCGCGGTAGCGTTCGTACATCGTGCTGTCGAGCTGCTGCGCGGCATAGCGTGCCCGCTCGGCCAGCGCGCCGGCAATTGACTGCTTCAGCGCATTGCTGGCGAGGTGGCCCAGCAGGACCACCAGCACGGAAGTCGACAGCAGCACGGACAGCGCCAGCCACAGGGCCAGCCAGCTGCCCAGGCGGCGGCGCGGGAACAGCCGCGCCAGGAGGGAACAATGGGTAGAAGATGGCGTGGACGGACGCACGCTCCCCGGGTGACGAGACATCGGAACTTCCTGATCGAATGATGCGGTAAAAACTCAGGAACCGGGGGCGGGGGTTCGCGGAAGGATCGCTCCCTTATGTTTGCGAAGGGAGCGAGGCGCAACCGTCAGTGTACTCCAGGAAAGGCGCCGGGCGGCACGGCGCGGGTCCGGATCGCCGCGAATACCGGAATAGTGTTGCCATAAAGCATCACTCAGCCGCAGCGGCGGCGGCGCGCCGCGCGGCGATGCACCGGCTCAGGCGGCGCGCAGGCTCATGTCCGGCACGTCGTTCTGGGAAAACGCCACGCGGAACTTGCTGCGGCGGTCGCCCATCAGGATGCGCAGGTCGCCGATCGGAATGTCGGACACTTCATGCATGCGGATCAGCAGGGAGGCGCCGATCGCCAGGCGGTAGTGGCGGATCTTGCTGATCACGGGCGGCGCCACGTCCAGCATGCGTGACAGGGCCGCGTCGTTCTTCAGGTCGAGCCGGTCGATCAGGTGATCGAGCAGCCGGTTCGGGTCGTACGTCAGCAGCACGTCCTCGTGCGCATCGGCACGCATGCCATTGTGGTTGTCCAGGTTGTTGGTTGCGCTGGCAGCGCTGCGAAGGGTCGTCATGATGTTCTCCAGATTTTGCGGTTCACAGCCCGGGTGGGGCCTGTCGGCCGGCACGAACGCGATAGCCCCTGGGTGGGTGCGTCGATATCGTGACCGGTGGTCGTGAGATGCGCCAGGAGCGGCGTCCCCGCGGAGATGCGGAAGGGAACTCGGTCCGCGCGGCTGAGGTTGGGGGCGGCGGACGGTTACCATATTGCACGAAAAATTCTTTAAAGGCAATCAACAAAACACACTGTAGTTTTTTCGCAATGTTCCAGCACAGCGCGGCAACGAGCCGGCGCCCCGAAACGCGACGACAGAAAATACATGAGCCAGCTTGACTTGCGGTTTGCAACAGCGGATGCTATCCCGGTGACAGCAGTGGAGATCGGCATGACTCTGGAGAGACGGGTAAGCGGACAGGGCAACCTTGGCGGCAAGCCGCATGACCGGCGCAGCAACCCTGCGCTGGCGGCGGTGGTCGACCAGGCGATCCGCTACGACGCCGAACGCGGTGCCGCGCTGGCTTGGGCCTACCTGGCCCAGCATGGCCTGCCGCCGGAAACCATCCTCCGCGTGCTGGCCGCCCCGGTCACCGGCCAGCGCCCGCGCCGCGACGCATCCAGCACGCTGGACGGCGCCACCTTCCACGCCTGACGGGCGGGCCCCGCGCCCGCCGGCCGCACTGCGCCGGCCCCCCTTCTTCGCCCCCTTCTCCGGCCCGACTTGTTTCCGGCGCAGCCGCTACAATGAGGCATGTCCGCGTCGCTTCCACCGCCCACTACGCCGTCCCCGGTCCCGGCCAGTACGCCAGCCCCGGCTGCCGCCGCATCTCCCGATGAAGGAGGCCGCCTGGCATTGCTGCATGCGCTGGACTTGCTCGACTCGGCGCCCGAACCCGTGTTCGACCGGGTCACGCGGGTGGCCAGCCGCCTGCTGGCCGCACCCGTCACGCTGTTCTCGCTGGTCGACCGGGACCGCCAGTGGTTCAAGTCCCGGGTCGGCCTGGATGTGCCGGAAACGCCCCGCAATGTCTCGTTCTGCACCCATGCCATCGAACAGCACGAACCGCTGGTGGTCAACGATGCGCTGGAAGATTCCCGCTTTGCCGACAACCCGCTGGTGCGGGGCGGGATGAAGATCCGCTTCTATGCCGGGGTGCCGATCCGTTCGATGAAAGGCCATGCCATCGGCACGCTGTGCGCGATTGACACGCGGCCGCGCCAGTTGGCCCCCGGCGAGCTGGCCGCCTTGCAGGACCTGGCCGGCATCGTCGCCGATGAGGTGCACCGGCGCGAACAGCTGGTGCTGGCGCGCGGGCAGCTGGAGGCCGTGGACGCGGCCATGCGCAGCACCGAAGCCCGGCTGCGCTCGATCTTCGAGCTGGCCAGCTTCGGCATCGCCCTGATCGATGCGAAAAGCGGCAACTGGCTGACCGTCAATGCGGCGGCCTGCGCGATCCTCGGCTACACCGAAGAGCAATTCCGCCGGCTCACGTTCCGGCAGATCACCCATCCCGACGACGTGCCCGGCGACATGGCGCTGGTGCGCGATCTGCTGGCCGGCAAGATTACCCAGTACGAGCGGCAGAAACGCTACCTCCGCCACGACGGCAGCGCCGTCTGGGTGCACACCAACGTCAGCCTGAAGACCGACGACGGGGGCCGGCCCGAGTACTTCATCGTGGCGGTCATCGATATCGATGCGCGCAAGGCCGCCGAGCAAGAGCTGGCGCTACTGCACGCCCAGCTGGAAGCCCGGGTCGACGACCGCACCCGCGCGCTGGTCGAGGCCAACCGCCACCTGACCGAAGCGATCGGCCGCCAGCAGCAGGCTGAAGCGGCGCTGCGCGCCCACGAGGCGGAACTGTCGAACATCCTGGAGTTCGCCAACGATGCCTATATCGGCCTGGATGACAGCGGCCGCGTGATCGCCTGGAACCGCCAGGCCGAGCGCACCTTCGGCTGGACCGCCGCGGAAGCGGGCGGCAGGTCGCTGGAACAGCTGATCATTCCCGCCGACCTGCGCGACCGCCACGCGCAAGGGCTGGCGCGCTACAGCGCCACCGGCACCGGGCCGGTGGTCGGCAAGCGGCTCGAGTTGCCGGCCCGGCGCAAGGATGGCAGCACGCTGACGGTGGAAATCCGTATTCACGCCACGGAGATCGACGGGCGGCGCACGTTTTCCGCTTTCCTGCATGACATCTCCGACCG
Organism: Pseudoduganella albidiflava; assembly: GCF_004322755.1. Lineage (NCBI taxonomy): Bacteria > Pseudomonadati > Pseudomonadota > Betaproteobacteria > Burkholderiales > Oxalobacteraceae > Pseudoduganella > Pseudoduganella albidiflava. Next base: position 2,909,845 of record NZ_CP036401.1, on the reverse strand, counting down.
CAAGCAGGCCGAGGCGCAGCGCGAGTACGACCTGCGCCACGATCCGCTGACGGGCTTGCTGAACCGGCGCGCGCTGGAAGAATTGCTGCCACAGGCGAAGGCCCGTTCGCAGCGGCACGGCATCGGCTTCGCCGTGCTGTTCATCGACCTCGATGGCTTCAAGGCCGTCAACGACCGGCTCGGCCACGATGCCGGCGACGCGCTGCTGTGCGAGGTGGGGCGCCGCCTGCGGGGTTCGGTGCGCCAGAACGACAGCGTGGTGCGGCTGGCCGGCGATGAATTCGTCGTCGTGCTCGAAGGGCAGCCCTACACGCTGGCCGAGGCGCGCATGGTGGCGGCGAAGCTGATTGCCGCGCTGGCGGAGCCGGTCGGGGTGGCCCGCGGCGGATCGATGGAAACGGTGCAGGTGGGCGCCAGTATCGGCATCGCCATGCATGGCGCCGGCGACGCGGCGGAACCCGCCGAGCTGCTGCGCGAAGCGGACCGCCAGATGTACCTGGCGAAGGAAGCGGGCCGGGGCGGCATCCGCCCCGTTGAAGGGTAAGCCGGCAGGCGCGCCGGCATGGTGATCAGCGGCTGGGTCAGTGGCTGCCGTGCATGGCCTGCGCCGCGGTGGCGCGGGCGGCGAAGTAGCAGGCGCCGGCGCAGCGTTCCAGGCCGGAGCGGTCCAGCACCACCACCATGCCGCGGCGGCACTGGATCAGGCCGTCGGCAGCCAGCTTGCCGGCGGCGGCGGTGATGCTTTCGCGGCGCACGCCCAGCAGGTTGGCGATCAGTTCCTGGGTGACCTTCAGTTCATTCGATGGGGAGCGGTCCAGGCGCTCCAGCAGCCAGCGGCACAGCTTTTGTTCGATACTGCTGTGGCGGCTGCTCACGACGTTCTGCGCCAGTTGCGCGAACAGGCAGCTGGTGTAGCGCATCAGCTGCTGGGCCAGCATGCCGCCCTCGGCGAAGTGGGCGCGCAGCGCATCGGTGCGCAGGCGGTAGCCGTAGCCGGCGGCCTGCACCACCGCCGTGTTGCTGGCGCGTTCGCCCTTGTACATCGCCACGCCGGCCACGCCTTCGCGCCCCACCACCGCGATCTCGGTGGTGATGCCATCCTCGTTCACATATTGCAGCGACACGATGGCCGTGGTCGGGAAGTAGCTGTATTCGATCTTCTCGCCGAAATCGTACAGATGTTTACCGGCTGGCATCGCCACCAGTTCCAGGCCCGGGAGCAGGCGCTCCAGTTCATCCATCGGCAGCGCACGCAGCAGTTCGTTCTGCTGCACCCCCGTCACGCTGATGCCCTGCGGCGCCAGCTTGCCGCGCGGCGCTTTCGGCGCGGTGGCGGCCAGGTTGATCATCGAGCCCGGGAGGGAGGAGGTGTCGGTGTGCGCGGTCTTAAACATTGTCGTTGTCCTTGTCGATGGTCTTCGGAGTTCAGCCCGAGATCTGTTTCGTTGTCATTTCCTCCACTTTATGGTTGAGCCATGTTTTTGAGAGTCGGACTACTGTAGGACGCCGTGTAGTATTCGGACATCAGCCGGTGTAATCTCAGTCCTACGTGAACTGGCGCACATTCAAACAGGGCTGAAACCCGGAAAATGCAGTTCATCGGCACCACGCCACTTACCGACTGATGAAAGCGCCCATGAACAGCATCTTCAAAGTTTCCTACGCCCTGCAACGCCAACAACGCGCGGTCGAACGCACGCTCTACGCGCGCTCGGCCGAGGAAAGCATGCTGGCATCGAAGTGGGTCGACGCGTGGCACCGGCTGGTGCAGGCGCGGCTGGACAAGATGGCTGAAAGCAGCCGCTATATCGACAGCCGCGGCCGTTTCCTGCACTGAGGCTTTCCTGACACGGGTCCCCGGCAGCGCGCCGGGGATGCGATTCTTTCCCGTTACTTTCTCCGCACATTCCCCCGCACTTTCCCCGCATTCTTTCCGCTTTACCCCCGCCCTTCCCTCGCTTCGCCCTGCACGGCCGCCCTGCTTGATCGGCCTTTCTCCACTGCTTTTCGCCACTCCCCGAGCCGGCTTTTCCGCCGCTCTCGTTGACGTATACGTTAACTGATTTTCATCATTGTCCCCGTGTGCTAGTATGCGGCGGCGAGCCCGCCCGGGCTTGCCGTTGTGCAAACAGCGACAGACCGCTGCGGGCCTACCCGGCAACGCGCGGCGCCGGAGACAATCTCAACAAAATTGGAGAAGCAGTGAGCATTTTCAGAACCAAAAATCTTGACGATATGGTCGCGGCCAGTCGTAAGCCCGGCGGGTTGAAGAAAGTCCTGGGCCCGTTCGACCTCGTCCTGATGGGCATCGGCGCCATTGTCGGCACCGGCATCTTCGTGCTGACCGGTACCGGCGCCCTGACGGCCGGCCCCGCGCTCACGCTTTCCTTCGTCATCGCCGCCCTCGCCTGCGGCTTCGCCGCGCTGTGCTACGCGGAATTCGCCTCCACCGTGCCGGTCGCCGGCTCGATCTATACCTACAGCTATGCCACGCTGGGCGAACTGGTCGCCTGGATGATCGGCTGGGACCTCATGCTGGAATACGGCCTGGCCGCATCGGCTGTCGCGGTCGGCTGGTCCGGCTACCTGCAATCGCTGCTGGCCGGCTTCGGCGTGCAGCTGCCGACGGCCCTGACCGGCGCGCCGGGCGCGGTGCCCGGCGTGGCCACCTACTTCAATCTGCCGGCCTTCCTCATCATGATCGTGCTGGCCGGCATGCTGTCGCTGGGCATCCGCGAATCGGCACGCATGAACAACGTCATGGTGGCCATCAAGGTCGGCGTCGTGCTGCTGTTCATCGCCGTCGGCGTGGGCCACGTGAAACCCGACAACTGGCAGCCGTTCATGCCGTACGGACACACCGGCGTGCTGTCCGCCGCCGCCCTGGTGTTCTTCGCCTTCATCGGTTTCGATGCCGTCACGTCGGCCGCCGAGGAAGTCAAGCGCCCCGAGCGCGACCTGCCGATCGGCATCATCGGCTCGCTGGCCGTCTGCACGATCCTGTACGTGGTGGTCTCGGCGATCATGACGGGCATCGTGCCGTTCAGGCAGTTCGAGGGGATCGACCACCCGGTCTCGCTGGCGCTGAAATACGCCGGTGAAAACTGGGTCGCCGGCTTCGTCGACCTGGGCGCCATCCTCGGCATGACCACCGTGATCCTGGTGATGTCGTACGGCCAGACGCGCATCATCTTCGCCATGTCGCGCGACGGCCTGCTGCCCAAGCGCCTGTCGTCGATCCACCCGAAGCACGGCACGCCATTCCTCGCCACCTGGATCGTCGGCATCGTGTTCGGCCTGCTGGCCGCGCTGGTGCCGCTGAACGTGCTGGCCGAACTGATCAACATCGGCACGCTGGCCGCGTTCTCGCTGGTCTCGATCGCCGTGATCATCCTGCGCAAGCAGCGCCCGGACCTGCACCGCGCGTTCCGCTGCCCCGGCGTGCCGGTGATTCCGATGCTGGCCGTGGCGTTCTGCGTCACGCTGATGGCCTACCTGTCGTGGCACACCTGGCTTGCCTTCGGCATCTGGCTGGTCATCGGCCTGGCCATCTACTTCGGCTACTCGCGCCACCATTCGGTGCTGGGCAAGCAGCAGTGAACAGGGAATGAAGAGGCAGTGATGTGAAAAGGGGCGCCGCATGGCGCCCCTTCTTTATTGCGCGTGCCTGGTGTCGGACACCCCCAGGGCGTTCGACACCGGTTTGCCGCAATGACTTCCTGCCGACTCCTGGCAACAACCGGTGTCCCACACCACGAACCCGGTGTCCGACACCAACACCGCGCGGCCGCGGTGTCTTCTCCGATCACAGCGCGATCAGAACGCCACGCGCACGCCCACGTTGACGCGCCGACCCACGTCTTCCAGCATCAGGAACTGGCTTTCGTTGCTGGCGTATTCATGCGCCTGCTGGTTCGACAGGTTGATCGCATCGGCATAGATGGCGATCGTGTCGGTGATGTTGTAGCGCAGGCTGGCGTCGGTCTGGCCATACGCGGCGCGGTTGCGCGGCTGGGCGCTGCCGCCGCCGCAATTGATCGAGAAGTGGTTGCGCCAGTTGTAGCTGACCCGTGCCTGGAAGCTGCCGTTCTCGTAGAACACCGAACCGTTGTACGACTGCTTCGACAGGCCGGGGTAGCCGCACACCAGCGCCGCGGCATCGCCGTCACGCTCGGCGGAAGCATCCACGTACGTGTAGTTGGCCGACACGCCGAAGCCGCGCAGCCACGGGATCGCCTCGTCGAACGCGAACTGGCCGGCGATCTCGGCACCCTTGATCTTGCCCTTCTGCCCGTTGCGCACGCGGCTGTCGTGCACCACCTCGTCATATTGCGGGATGCGCATGTCGACCAGGCGCGTTTCCAGGAAGTCCGATACCTTCTTGTAGAACACCGCCGCGCTGACATAGTTCGTCTTCGACAGGTACCATTCATACGACAGGTCGAGGTTCTTCGACTGCATCGGGTTCAGGTAGGGATTGCCGCCGCCGGTCTGCACGTCGCCGAAGCGCCCGCCGTACCAGTTGTCGACACCCATCTGCGACAGTGTCGGCCGGGTTTCCGTCTTCGACGCGGCCAGGCGCAGCAGCATGTCCTTCGTCACGTCGAACTTCACGTTGGCCGACGGCAGGTAGCTGTTGTAGCTGTTGTCCACGCTCTTGGCCACGCGCGGGCCCCAGTTCAGGATGTACGTCGTGTCGTTGGTGCTCTTCACGGCGGAAATCAGCTCGCGGGAGAAGCCGGTCGAGCGGGACTTCACGTGCACCACGCGCAGGCCGGCGTTGGCGGACCAGCGCTCGCCTTCCCACTTGGTGTCGAGGAAGATGCTGGAGACTTTTTCCCGGACACCCCACTGCGACGCCGGCGCGTCATAGTTGATGCCCATCGGGCCGTTCGGGTACCGCGTCTTGTCGCCGTACAGGGCCGGGTCGTTCGACTGGCCCAGCAGCGAAGGCTGGTTCAGGTAAGCCATGTATTCGTTCGGATCGAAGCGCAGGAAGGCCTTCGGTACCTGCCCGCCGCCGCCGAAGAAGTCGTCCATCGGCGTGACCGTAAACAGCGACGCCGGCAACGCCACATGGTAGCCGCTGAACGCATTCCAGGAATCGGCCTCGAACTCGTGGCGCCCCACTTCGCGCTGCGAATACGACACGCCCGTATCGATGCCCTTGAACGTGCCTTCCTCGCGGTTCCACGACAGGTTCAGGCGCCCTTCGTGCAGCTTGTCGGAATTGGACACTTCGCCGTTCGACACGGCGTGGGCCCGCACCGCGGTGGGATCGGCGATGTTGTCGCCGAAGATCACGGTAGGCCGCGCGCCGAACGTCAGCACGTCGCCATTCCTGGGCAGCATGCCGGCCACCACCCACTGGTCAGGCGATTGCGACGTCGTGCGCGAAGTGGAGACATCGCCTTCCAGCTTCCAGTCCGGCGACAGCTGCCACTTCGAGTTCAGGCCGAAGGCCTTGGTTTCCGACAGCCGGTCGCCGCCCTTGACGATCATGTCGTTCGAATTGCCTTCGGTGAGCGGACTTCCTTCACCCACCAGGCCCGGGTTGTTCGCGTAGAAATCCGACCCCGGTCGCTGGAACGACGTCACCTGGTCGTTGTCGTCGTACTGCACGCCAACCTGCACCGGGTTGTTCCAGTCGCTGAACGCGATCACCTTGTTGCGCTGGTCGAGGCGCGAATACAGCGCATCGGCCGACAGCTTCCAGTCGCGCGACGGGTTGTACTGCACGGTCAGGTTGCCGACCGTACGCTTGCGGCTTTCGTCTTCGACCTGGAAGCCGAAGCTCTGCGGCATGTACAGCTTCCTCGTCGTCACGTCGGCCATCGTCAGGCCGCGCGAGTTCAGGTCGCCGTTGATGATCGTCACGTCGCGGTAGTGCCAGTCGTCCGTCACGGCCTTGTTCTGCTTGGAGGCACGGTCCGTGTACGACACCGAAGCCGTCACGCCGAAGGTGCGCGCTTCGTTGGCGAACGTATACATGCCGGCCAGGTTCGGCGTGTGTTCCTTGGAGTTGTCGTCGTAGGAGTGCGAGACGTTGATCACCGACGAATGCCCGGTCTTGCCGGACAGGGGGCGCGCCGTCTGCACGTCCACCGTCGAGCCGATGCCGCCTTCGGGCAGGAACGGCTGCGAGGTCTTGTACACCAGCACCTTGGAAATCAGGTCGGAGGACAGCAGGTCGAACGAGAATTCGCGGCCGCCCGTATCGCTGGTCAGCGTGCGGCCATTGACCAGCACGTTGTTGAACTCCGGCCCCAGGCCGCGCACCGAGATATAGCGGCCCTCGCCGTTGTTGCGCTGGATTTGCACGCCGGTCACGCGCTGCAGCGATTCGGCGATGTTCGTGTCGGGGAACTTGCCGGCATCCTCCGCCGACACGGCATCGACCACGCCATCCTGCATCCGCTTGGTGTTCAGCGAGGAACTGAGGGAGGCGCGGATGCCGCTGACCACGACCGTTGCGGCGTTTTCCGCCGGTGCCGTGGCGCTGGTGCTGCCGGCGGCATCCTGCGCGAACGCGGCCATGGGAACCAGCAGTTCGGCGATCAGTGCCGCCAGGACGGTCTTGCGCATGCGATGGTTTTGCATTGTTTTGGGTCTCCTGTTGTTCGTTATATGCGCCGGCCGGATCGAGCCGGTTGCGGGTAACGTTGCCATATACGCCTGTAGCGTATGTGGCAACGTTACCATGGCCGATGGTACATGGCGTGGTTGCGCCGCCAACTATGACTTTTTACACAAGAGGTATGCCGTTTCGAGATAGCTGGGAAAAGCCGTGGAAACAAGCGTCCATGCGCCCTTGCGCAGGGTGTGGCCGAGGCCGCGAGGGGAAGCGGCGGAGCCGAATACGTTACAAAAAAACAACAGCCGCCCCACCGCCGAGGCGGCGGCGGGAGGCATGGCGGCCGGAATCAGGCGTCCCGGAAGGTGTCACTGAAAGTGTCCCAAACTTCGCGCGGCACCGACAGGCGGCGGAAGGTGCGCTCTTCCACCGGCAAGTCCTTGCACTTGCGGCCGCCCGGCTGTGCCTTGCCGTCGTCGGACAGCACGTGCAGCGTGCCTTGCGCGTCGAAGAACAGCGATTCCGGATGCAGGCCGGCCAGCCCCGGCACATCGATCTCCACCGGCTGGTCGCCCGCGCGGCCGGACCAGCGGTACAGCGCATAGTCGTCGCCGGCCGCCGGGGGGCCGGCGGCGATGTAATAGGCGTCGTCGAGCCATTCGATGGCGCGGATACCGTGGCCCTGCAGGTCCAGCATGATCGGCGCCCCCAGTGTGGCGCGGCCGCCCTCGAGCAGCGGCGCCGGGTCAGCCAGCGGCACGATCAGCGCGTACCCATGCGGCACGGGGTTGCGGAAACCGACCAGCAGGCCGCCGCCCGGCGTGGCCGCCAGGCCCTCGATGCACAGGCCGCCCGGGTCCTTGGGCGCCTTGCGCGCCGCCTTCTCCAGGTCCAGGTGGGCCAGCAGCGGATGCTCCACCAGGTCGTCCAGCAGCCTCCGGTAGGGTTTGCCGGCGGGCTTGCCTTGCGGGTCGGTGGCGAACAGCTGGCGCCGCGTCGCGCTGGACCTGCCCTTCCGGTCGCAGCCGTGCGAGGTGATCCACCAGACCTTGCCCGCCAGTTCGGCCGCCCCCTCGATATCGGCCTCGCCGCCGTCCGGGGTGTCGAGCAGCTCAGTGAGGTCGCATTCGCGCACCGGCGGGCCGGCATCGTAGCGATAGACGTGCAGCACGTTCGATTCGTCGTCCGCCGCGATGAACTCATCGTCGCCCAGCGGCACCGCCGCGGACGCATCGCAGATGCGGTAGTGGATGAAGTGGGTGTGGCTTGCGGGCTTTGTCATCGCGTTTTCTCCATTCGTTTGCGTTCAGGTGCCAGGCCCGTGTGCGGTTTCTGCAAACGGAACATGGCCGGTCGGGCACAGTATGCCCGCCAGCCATGCGTTACGGCAGCGAATTACGACAACGCGGCGGGAAAGCCGCTGGAAAACGCGCTAAAAAAGCAGTCGGGATTACTGCTCGGCGGGCGCGGCACCCGGCTTGAAGTGCGTCGGGCTGATGCGGAACTTGCGGCGGCGGTCGCCCATCAGGTAACGCAGGTCGCGGATCGACAGCTCGCTCACCTCATGCATGCGGATCAGCAGCGAAGCGCCCACCGGCAGCTTCAGGTGCCGGATCTTGCTGATCACGGGCGGCGCCACTTCGAGCGCGCGGGCTAGCGCCGCATCGTTCTTCAGGTGCATGATGTCGATCAGGCCATCGAGCAGGCGGTTCGGGTTGTAGGTCAGCGCTTCCTCTTCGGACATCACGTGGGACAGCACTTGCGGTGAATCGGGTTTCATCAGGGGCTCCAGAACGGATCATCGGCGTGCCTGGTCGGTCGTGGACGGCGCGCCTTGGTCGCACACTTGCGACAGGCAATTGGACAATGGTTGTGCTCGGGGCTTCGGAACAGCTTCCATATTGCATCATTTTTTGCCTCCGAGCAATCATGTGCCGGCATTTCCACCATTCTGTGTCGCATCGGTGCGAATGCCGGAGCCCGGCACCGCGAGACTGCGCTCCCGTATCGGCCGCTACCCTTCCTTGCCGTCGAGCCGCGCGGCACACAACCTGGGCCGGTACGCCAGCACGAACAGGCCGAACGCCACTGTCCATGCCATGCCGGCCACCACCAGTGCCGGCTCGCGCCAGGCCGCCGCCAGGTCCAGCGATCCCGTCACGCGGGCCAGTGCGGCCAGCTGGATCGCCGCGAACATGACGACTTCGGCGCTGCCCGCCTTCAGCGGCCGGCCAGTGTGGCCCAGCGACGTGCGGCACATCATGCCGATGACCAGCCCGCCCATCGAGCCTACTGCCAGCGCGTGGAAGGCAGCGCTGGTGCCAGCCAGGCCCAGCGCGGCGGCGCCCAGCAGCAGGAAGCCGGCGCCGATCCACGCGTAGGACAGGTGCAGCACCCACAGGAGCGGCACGCGCAGGGTGCGCTGCGGCTGCCATCCCGCCAGGCGCACCAGCGTCAGCACGCCGGCGGCGCCGGCCAGTGCCGCCATCGCGCCGGGTGCCAGCGCGGCCAGCCCGGCAACCCAGCCCACCGATGCCGCCACCGTGCACGCCAGTCCGGCACGATCGAGCCAGGGGCGCACCGCCGGCGTGCTGCCGGGCGCGCCATTGCGGGTAAACATCGGCAACACGCGCACGCCGATCACCGCCTCCATCAGCACGATGATGAACAGCGCCGCCTGCAATGGCAGCATCGGTGACCAGGAAGCCAGGCCCAGTACCGCCGCATGCCAGCACAGGTTGGCCACCGCGAGCAGCACCAACAGCAGCACCATGAAATAGTTGCGGCGGTTGGCGGCGCGGCGCAGCACGCGCCACAGCGGCAGCGTGGCCACCGGAAGGAACAGGCTGTCCACCAGTGCCGCCCAGGTCCTGGCCGTATCGCCCGCGTCGACGAGCATGGCAAGGCGGCCCGCCACCCACAGCGCCGCCAGCAGCGCCAGCGCGCCATGCCGCGGCGTCCACAGGTTGGTCCAGTTGCGGCCGGCCGTGTACAGGAAGCCGATGACGACGGCCACGGCCATGCCGAACACCATCTCGTGCAGGTGCCACAGCAGGGTCAGCGCGCCGGCGCGTGGCAGCAGGCCATGGTAGGCAGCCAGCCAGGCCGGGATGGCCAGCGCGGCAAACCCCGCGGCCAGCAGGTAGAACGGCCGGAAGCCCAGCGCCCACAGGGGCCGGCGGGTCCAGCCGGCGGCGGCGGGTGCATCCGGTTCTTCGATGGTCAGCAATGCCACGATATGCTCCTTGTGCGTGATCGTTGGTGCCGATTGTGCGGCCTTGCCGGTGGCGGGCCAACGCGCGCGCGCCAAAACATAACCTGGATTAAGTTATTCATGAACCGACGCAGCCCGCGGTGGACGGCAGTGCGCCGGGCCGCTTACGCTGGAAGCCTGTCAATTAAGGAGAACCCCATGGCAACCACCGAACTGATGCTGCACACCGCCCCGGACAGCACCACCACCGATACCATCGCCTCGGCCATCACGGCAGCCCTCGGCAATGCCCGCGGCGTGCTGGCCGTGCGGCTGGCCACCGCCACCGGCGTGGTCAGCATCGACTACGACGGCGAGGCCACGTCACCCGGCCGGCTGCAGGCCGCGCTGCGCACCCAGGGCGTGCCCGCCACCCTGGCGGCCGGGACCCCTGCGGGCGGCTGCTGCGGCGGATGCTGCTCGTAGGACGGATGTCCCGGCCCGGAACCGGGCAGGCGCTAGCGCACGCCCGCGGCGTGCGCATGGCGCTGTTCGACCGCGAACACGGCGGCCTGCACGCGGCTCGACAGGTTCAGCTTCTTCAGCACGTTCTGCACGTGGATCTTGACCGTGCTTTCCGACAGGTCGAGGGCGCGGGCGATCATCTTGTTGCTTTCGCCACGAGCCAGGAACTCCAGGATTTCGCGCTCGCGCGGGGTCAGCCGGTCCAGTTCCGAGGCCGGTCCGGGCTCGCGCGTGCCGGCCTGGAGCTGGGCCACCAGCTTGCCCGTCATCGCCTCGGCCACCACGGTTTCGCCGGCCGCCGCGCGGCGCACCGCACGCACCAGGTAATCGGTATCGATATTCTTCAGCAGGTAGCCGGCCGCGCCGGCCCGCAGCGCTGCCGACAGGTCCAGCGCATCCTCGGACACCGTCAGCATCACCACCGCGCTGTCCGGGCAATCCTGCAGCAGCAGCTGCAGCGTCTCCAGGCCGGACATGCCCGGCATGTTCAGGTCCAGCAGCACGACCTGCGGTTTCAGCTGCTTGGCGCGCTTGATGCCCTCGATGCCGTCGGCCGCCTCGCCCACCACGTCGAACTCGGGATGCCGCTGCAGCAGCGAGCGGATGCCGCTGCGGAACAGGGTATGGTCGTCGACCAGCAGCACGCTGATCGGCTGGTCGGCCGCTTGCTCGTATTGCATGTATTCTCCTTGTAACGGTCAGCCAGTCAGGCCGCCAGGCGCCGCTCGCGCGGCAGGTGCAGCGTGACCGTGGTGCCCGCGCCGGGCGCCGAACGCACGTCCAGCGTGGCGCCGACGCGCTGCGCGCGCTCGCGCATGATGTGGATGCCCACGTGACTGTCGCCCTTGCGCTCCAGGTCGGCCATATCGAAGCCGCCGCCATCGTCGGCGATCGCCAGCGTGAAATCGTCGCGGTCGCGCAGCACCACCTGGACATGGCCTGCGCCGGCATGCTTGCGCACGTTCGACAGCGCTTCCTGCACGATGAACAGCAACTGCAGCTGGTGTTCGCGCGGGAATGGCGCGCCATCCGGATCGGCGTCCAGCGTGGCGGCGATGCCGGCCTGCCGCTCGAACTTGCCGAGCGCCGATTGCAGTGTGGCAAGCAGGCTTTCCTCGGCCAGCCGGGTGCGGAAGTTGAGCAGCAGTTCGCGCACGTCCTCGTAGCTTTCCTGCACTCCGGCGCGCAGCAGCGGCACGATGCCGGACACGTCGCCGTACTGCTGGCGGCGGACCGAGTCTTCCAGCATCTGCACTTGCAGGTTCAGGAAATTGAGGCCCTGGGCGATGCTGTCGTGCAGGCCCTGGGCCACCAGGTTGCGTTCTTCCGAGATCGCCATCTCGCGTTCGCGCGCACCCAGCCGCAGGTTTTCGATCGCCGTGCCCAGCAGCTGGCCCAGCGTCTCCAGCAGCGACTTGTCGGCGGACCCCAGTTCGCGGTGCCTGCGGAAATGCAGGTTGAACATGCCCAGGTACTGGCCCTGTGCGTACAGGTGGAACACCGAGACCGTGGCGAAACCTTCGCGGTGGCATTGCAGCTGCACGTCGCGGTCGATGCGGCGCATGTCGTGCACCACCATGATCTTCTTTTCCACCGCCTCGCCGCACAGGCACTCACCCACCTTCATGCAGCGCTCCGCCTCCACTAGCGGCGCCGGCAGGCCGCGGTGGACCATCATGTGCAGGTTGCCCTTCTCCGGATCGAGCACGCGCACCGAGCCGCCATCGGCGCCGAAATAGTCGGTCAGCCGCTGCAGGAAGCCGTCGCACATGGCTTCGGCGCGCTGCGGCTTCTGCAGGAACGCGGCACTGTCGTAGAGCAGCGCCAGCTCGCGGTTCTGCGCGGCCAGCGCGGCGGTCTTCGAATCGACCAGCTGTTCCAGGTTGGCGTACACGCCCTGCAACCGGTCGGCCATCTGGTTGAAGCCGTACGCCAGCTGGCCGAATTCGTCGCGCCGGTCGACCGGCAGGCGCACCGCGAAATCACGTTCGCGCATGCGCGCCATGCCCGCCTCCAGCGACGCCACCGGCGCGATGATCAGGTTGAACAGCAGGTAAACGATGCAGACCGTCCCGCCGACGGCGAACGCCAGCAGCATGAGCTGCGACCCGCGCAGCCAGAACGTGCGGTTCTCGCTGTCTCGCTCGATCGCCTCGACCAGCCCGGACACGTCGCGCACGAAGCTGTCGGCCTGCGCCTGGAATGCCCGGGCCTGCGGCGAGGCGATGGCCGGTTGCGCCAGCAGCGCCGCCGCCGCGGGCCGCAGGTCACTGTGCCAGCGGCCTGCCACGTGCTCGAAACCACGCCGGATGATTGCGGATGGCGGCAGGAACAGCGGGCGCTGCGGGTCGCCGACGCGCAATGTTTCCAGCACTGCATCGATGCGCACGAGCTGGCTCGCGCCATCGGCGCGCGCGGCATCGCGCCGCGCCGGGTCGGCCGTGCCGGCCACGGCCAGTTCCAGCCGCAGGCTGTGCATGCGCAGGCTGCCGGTCACGTTGATCGCCGCGCCGCTGCCTTCGAGCTGCCAGGAAAGGTAGAGCGTCGCGCCGATCACCGTCAGCGCCACCATCAGGAAAGCCAGCAGGCTCCCGACCACTTTTGTCGACAGCCTGTTCCAGGCTGCATGCGCGGGCGCGCCCACCATGTCAGCGATGCGCATGCCGGCGCCCCCCGCCAGGTGGCGCACCAGGGAGGCTATCAGGTTCCTGCATTGGCATTGTCCGGTCCATGTTCGTCCTTTCATGCCACGCAGTATACCGCCGGGATGCCCGCCCATGCGCTCAGCCGCCGGTCTGCGACATGAAGCGGACGATCTTTTCCGGCTGTCGGGTGAAATCGTGCTCGCGCGGCTTCAGCTCGATCGCGGCGCGGATGGCCCGTTCCAGGTCGGCGTCGCTGCCGCCATTGCGCAGCAGCGGGCGCAGTTCGACCTTCTCTTCCTGGCCCAGGCAGAGGTACAGGGTGCCATCGACGGACAGCCGCACCCGGTTGCAGGTGGCACAGAAATGCTGTGACATCGGCGTGATGAAGCCGATCCCCGCCTGCCCGTCCGGCGTGCCGTAGTAGCGCGCCGGTCCGCCGCCCAGCTCGCGCGCCTGCGGTACCAGCCCGAAGCGCTCCACCAGCCGGTCGCGCACCGGGCCCAGGTCGAGCCAGCCCGCGGCGCGCCCGGTCTCGCCCATCGGCATCGCCTCGATCAGCCGCAGCAGGAAGCCGCGTTCGATGCAGAACGCGGCCATGGCCTCGATCTCGTGCCCGTTGACGCCGGCCATCGCCACCATGTTGATCTTGATCGGCGCGAAGCCCGCATCGCGTGCCGCTTCCAGGCCCTGGAGGACGTCGGGCAGGCAGTCGCGCCCCGTGATGCCGGCCACGCAGGCACGGTCCAGCGAATCGAGGCTTACATTGAGCCGCGCCACGCCGGCCGCCTTCAGCGCCGCCGCATGGCGTGCCAGCCGAGTGCCGTTGGTCGACAGCGACAGGTCCTGCAAGCCTGGCAGCGCCGCCAGCCGGGCGGCCAGTTCGGGCAGCCGGCCGCGCGTCAGCGGTTCGCCGCCCGTCAGGCGCACGCGGCGCGTGCCCATGCGTGCAAAGGCCCGCACCACGCGCACGATCTCGTCGAACGTGAGCCAGTCGGGCGGATCTTCGAAGCCCGTGAAATCGTTCGGCAGGCAGTACGTGCAGCGCAGGTCGCAGCGGTCGGTGACCGACACGCGCAGATAATCGATGGTTCGGCCGAAGCGGTCGGTCAGCATCGGCGGCCCCTTGATGGTTGATGATGGCATTGTAGCAAGCGCGCCGGCTGGCGGTCAGTGGCACGAAGGTGGAGCGGGACTAGTTCTTTGTGACTAGTTCGCTCCCGCGGCGATGCGGATCGATGCCGGCGCCGCCGTCACTGCACCAGTGGACTGCTCGCTCCCTCCAGCTCCACTCCCTCGATCTTCGCGCGCCCGGCAAGCAGGCGCAGGTACTGATGCAGCGCGCGCTGCCAGGCCTGCCGGCGCAGCGTGTCGGCCACGTGACCGTGCACGGCGTCGAACGGCAGCAGCGTGCCGTCGAGCCTTCGCAGCACCTGCACGATGTGCAGCCCGAAGCGGGTCTCGACCAGGCGGCCAGCCAGTTCGCCAGGCGCCAGCCGGAACAGCACGGCCTCGAACTCGGGCACGCAGTCGCCGCGTCCCAGCTGCCCGAGGCTGCCCTCGACCGCGCCGGACGGGCAATTCGAGTAGCGCCGCGCCAGCTCGCCAAAGCGTTCCGGCGACTGGCGCAGTGCGTCGAGGATCAGCGTGGCCGTTTCGCGCAGCAGTTCGAGCGGTGCCGCCGGCGTCACCTGGAACAGGATGTGGCGCGCCTCGACCCGTTCGCCCCGCGTGAAGGCGGCACGGTGCGCGTCGTAGTAGCGGCGGCACGCCGGTTCGTCCACCTCCGGCACCTGCACCTCGCAGGCGAACAGCGTTTCGATGCGCTCGTCGTCCGTCGAATCTCCGGCGACGATGCCCAGCCGGTCCGCCTCGTCCAGCAGCACGCGCCGCAGCACGACTTCGTGCACGGCCTGCTGCAATGGATTGGCGGCCGCCCCGTGGTGCGCCAGTTCGGCGCCTATTTCGGCGTCGGTGATGTCGACGCCATTGACTGCGATACCCATGATCGGATTCCTTTGAATTGGTCGGGTCAGCGGCTGCGCACCAGCTGGAACGCGCGGCCCAGGTAGCCCACGGCGCCGAAGCCGCTCCACACGTGCACCAGCCGGGTGAACGGGAAGATGACGAACAGCGACATGCCCATGAACAGGTGCAGCTTGAACACCAGCGGCGCCTCGGTGATCAATGCCGCCGCATCGGCCCGGAACGTCACGATGTGCTGGGCCCAGCCCATCAGCAGCACCATCATGTGGCCATCCATGTGCGAGGCGGACGACACGATCGACGACAGTCCCAGCAGCAGCGTGGCCAGGATCCACAGCAGCACGATCTTGTCCTTGAACGTGGTGACGTGGCGCAGCCGGTCGCTCTGGAAGCGGCGCACCAGCAGGAGCACGAGGCCAACCAGGGCGAAGGTGCCCATCACGCCGCCGGCCACCATGGCGAAAAGCTGCTTGGCGCCGTGCGGCACGCCCAGCGCATCCCACACGGCCACGGGCGTCAGCAGGCCCGCGGCGTGGCCGAAGAACAGCCCGATCACGCCGATGTGGAACAGCGGGCTGGCCAGGCGCAGCGGTCCGCGGTGCAGCACCTGGCTCGATTCCGAGCGCCAGCTGTACTGTTCGCGGTCGAAACGGATCAGGCTTCCCAGCAGGAAGATCGCCAGCGCGATATAGGGATAGATCCCGAACAGGAATTGGTGTACGTAGTTCATCACGGCTCCTTCAGGCTTGCGGCACGGCGTGCGGCGCCGGCTTCTTCGGGTGGAAATTGATCGGCTGTACGCCGCCGGGCAGGCCGGCACGCGCATTGGCGCTGTTCAGCAGCGGCTCCGCGCCATCGGCGCCGGGGCCGAAGGTCTCCAGCGCCTCGTCCATGTCGCGTACCGGGGGCTCGGTCAGCGGCCTGGGCGCCACCGGACTGACCTCCACCAGCAGCACGAGTGCCACGCCGTACGGACTGCCCGATGCCGACAGTTTGCTGCCCAGGTGGGCCAGCACGTCGACCGCATCGCCCAGCAGGCGCGCCGCATCCTGGTCGGGCAGCTGGCCGAGGAACTCCAGGAACAGCGGCACGTAGTCCGGCAGCTCGTCACACGCCATGTCCAGGCCATGCCGGCGATATTCCTCGATCAGGTCCACCATGGCCTGGCCGCGGTCGCGCGATTCGCCGTGCACATGCTCGAACAGGTGCAGCGAATGGCCGGGATTGCGGTCGAAGGTGGCCACGTAGTCCTGCTGCAGCTCGATCAGCGGCGTGGTGCCCAGCCATGCCAGCAGGGGCTGCAGCCGCTCGCGCCAGGCCGGGCGCTGCGCCAGCACGGCCTCGATCTCGCGCAGCGCGCCGACCAGCTCCGCTTCCGGGTATTGCAGCAGCAGCGACAGCATCTGGTAATGACGGTTCATGGCCTATACTCCTTCCGGTTCTTTTTTCCTGCGTGACTTCGGCATCGACATGAAGATCGTCGAGCCCTGTTTTTTCTTGCCGAACAGGCTCACGTCCGACACGCCATCCGAACAGCCGTTGCCGAAGCTGAAGCCGCAACTGCCCTTCTCGTTGAAGCTGTCCTCGACCATTTCCTTGTGGCTGGACGGGATCACGAAGCGGTCTTCATAGTTGGCGATGGCCATGATGTGGTACATGTCCTCCACCGTCGCCCTGTCCAGCCCCACCTGCCGCAGCGCCTCGACGTTCTCCACCCCGTCGACGCTCTTGCCGCGCATGTAGGCGCGCATCGCCAGCATCCGGTCCAGCGCCTTCAGCACCGGCACCTGGTCGCCGGCCGTCAGCAGGTTGGCCAGGTATTGCACGGGAATGCGCAGGCTGGCCGTGTCGGGCAGCACGCCATTGGTGCCCAGCTTGCCCGATTCGGCGGCGGCCTGGATCGGCGACAGCGGCGGGATGTACCACACCATCGGCAGCGTGCGGTATTCCGGGTGCAACGGGAAGGCGATCTTCCACTCCATGGCCATCTTGTAGACCGGCGAGCGCACCGCCGCGTCCAGCCACGCGTCGGGGATGCCCTGGCGGCGCGCCTCGGCGATCACCGCCGGGTCGTGCGGGTCGAGGAACAGGCCAAGCTGCGACTGGTACAGGTCGCGCTCGTCGGCCACCGACGCCGCGGATTCGATCTTGTCGGCGTCATACAGCATCACGCCCAGGTAGCGGATGCGGCCCACGCACGTTTCCGAGCAGACGGTCGGCTGGCCGGCCTCGATGCGGGGGAAGCAGAACGTGCACTTCTCCGCCTTGCCGGAACTCCAGTTGTAGTAGATCTTCTTGTAAGGGCAACCGGAGATGCACATCCGCCAGCCGCGGCACTTGTCCTGGTCGATCAGCACGATGCCATCGTCTTCGCGCTTGTACACGGACCCCGACGGGCAGGACGCCACGCAGGTCGGATTCAGGCAATGCTCGCACAGGCGCGGCAGGTACATCATGAAGGTATTCTCGAAGGTGCCGTACATCTCCTTCTGCATGTTGTCGAACAGCTTGTCCTTGCTGCGCTGGGCGAATTCGCCGCCGAGATCGTCCTCCCAGTTCGGGCCCCACTCGATCTTGTCCATTTTCTTGCCCGTCAGGACCGACACGGGGCGTGCCGTGGGCGGCGTTTCCGACAGCGGCGCGTTCTGCAGCCGCTCGTAGTCGTACGTGAACGGTTCGTAGTACTCGTCGATCGGCGGCAGGTTCGGGTTGGCGAAGATGTTGGCCAGGATCTTCAGCCGTCCGCCCTGGCGCGGCTCGATCGTGCCCGCGGCCGTGCGGCGCCAGCCGCCCTGCCACTTGTCCTGGTTTTCCCATTCCTTCGGGTAGCCGATGCCGGGCTTGGTTTCCACGTTGTTGAACCATGCGTACTCGACACCGTCGCGGCTGGTCCACACATTCTTGCAGGTGACCGAGCAGGTGTGGCAGCCGATGCACTTGTCCAGGTTCAGCACCATGCCGATTTGTGCCCTGATTTTCATTTGTTTGCTCCTTGTTTTGCCTGCTTTTGCCGGCTTATGCCTGCGCGGGGGCGCGTTCGTCCAGCGGACGTTCCATCCAGTCGACCTTGTTCATCTTGCGCACCACCACGAATTCGTCGCGGTTCGAGCCCACCGTGCCGTAGTAATTGAAGCCCCACGACAGCTGGGCATAGCCGCCGATCATGTGCGTCGGCTTGGTCACCGCCCGGGTCACCGAGTTGTGGATGCCGCCCCGCTTGCCGGACATTTCCGCGCCCGGCACGTTGACGATCTTTTCCTGCGCGTGATACATCAGCGTCATCCCCACCGGTACCCGCTGGCTGACGATGGCGCGGGCAGTCAGGGTGCCGTTCACGTTGAAGACCTCGATCCAGTCGTTGTCGACGATGCCGGCCGCCTTCGCGTCGATTTCCGACAGCCACACATGGGGGCCGCCACGCGACAGGGTCAGCATCCGCAGGTTGTCCGAGTACGTCGAGTGGATCCCCCATTTCTGGTGCGGCGTGATGAAATTCAGCGCGATCTCCTTGTTTCCGTTCGGGCTCGCCCCCATCGCCGCGCCGGTGGTACGGGTATCGATCGCCGGCTTGTACACGCAGAAACCTTCACCGAAGTCGCGCATCCAGCGGTGATCCTGGTAGAACTGCTGCCGGCCGGTCAGCGTGCGCCAGGGGATCAGCTCATGCACGTTGGTGTAGCAGGCGTTGTAGCTCACTTCTTCCGATTCCAGGCCCGACCAGGTGGGCGAGGAAATGATCTTGCGGGGCTGCGCCTGCACGTCGCGGAAGCGGATGCTGTCGTGCTCGCGCGGCAGGGCCAGGTGCGTATGGTCGCGGCCCGTGATCTTCGACAGCGCTTCCCAGGCCTTCACCGCCACGTGGCCATTGGTTTCCGGCGCCAGCGACAGGATCATCTCGGCCGCGTCGATGGCGGTGTTGAGCCGCGGCTGGCCGTGCGACACGCCTTCTTCCAGCACCGTGCGGTTGATACCGCGCAGCACGTCCACTTCGTGCCCCGTCTTCCAGCCGATGCCCTTGCCGCCGTTGCCGATCTTTTCCAGCAACGGGCCGATGGACGTGAATTTCTTGTACACCTGGCGGAAGTCGCGCTCGATGACGGTCATGTTCGGCATCGTCTTGCCGGGCACCGGCTCGCATTCGCCGGCACGCCAGTCCTTCGGATCGAACGGCTGCCCCAGTTCACCCGGCGTGTCGTGCATCAGCGGGGTGAGAACGATATCCTTGCGGGTACCCAGGTACGCGCCGCCGATCTCGGAAAACTTCTTCGCAATACCCTTGTAGATTTCCCAGTCCGACTTCGACTGCCACAGCGGCTGCACGGCTTCGGACAGCGGGTGGATGAACGGATGCATGTCCGACGTGTTCAGGTCGTCCTTCTCGTACCAGGTGGCGGTGGGCAGCACGATGTCGCCGTACAGGCAGGTGGTCGACATGCGGAAGTCCAGCACCACCAGCAGGTCCAGCTTGCCCTCCACGGCTGGCCGTACCTTCACGTCGCGCGGCTTGATGCAGTCGTCCTCGTCGCTCATCAGCGCGTTCTGCGTGCCGAGCAGGTATTTCAGGAAGTACTCGTGGCCCTTGCCCGAACTGCCCAGGATGTTCGAGCGCCACACGAACATGTTGCGCGGGAAGTTCGCCGGATTGTCCGGGTCGTCGCACGACATCTGCAGCTTGCCTTCCTTCAGCTGGCGTACCGCGAAGGCGGCGGGATCCTCGCCGGCCGCCGTGGCGGCGTCGACCACGTCGAGCGGATTGGTCTGCAGCTGCGGCGCCGATGGCAGCCAGCCCATGCGCTCGGCCTTGGCGTTCAGGTCCAGCAGCGACATCGGCGCCACCTCCGGGCCGGCCGTCGGCGATGCGATATCGCTGGTGTGCAGCTTTTCATGGCGCCACTGGCTGGTGTGGGCGTAGAAGAACGAGGTGCCGTTCATCTGGCGCATCGGCCGGTTCCAGTCCTGCGCGAAAGCAAGAGGCGTCCAGCCGGTTTGCGGGCGCAGCTTTTCCTGGCCCACGTAGTGCGCCCAGCCGCCGCCGGACTGCCCGATGCAGCCGCACATCATCAGCATGTTGATGATGCCGCGGTACGTCATGTCCATGTGGTACCAGTGGTTCAGCGCCGCGCCGACGATCACCATGCTCTTGCCGCGCGTCTTGTCGGCATTCTCGGCGAACTGGCGCGCCACGGTGATCACGTCGGCGCGCTTCACGCCGGTATGCTTTTCCTGCCACGCCGGCGTGTAGGGCACGTCGTCATCGTAGGAGGTGGCCACGTTGCCGCCGCCCAGGCCGCGGTCGATGCCGTAGTTGGCCAGCGACAGGTCGAACACGGTAGCCACCAGCGCCGTCGTGCCGTCCGCCAGCGCCACGCGCTTCACGGGCACGTTGCGGGTGATCAGGTCCTGCGCATCGCGCCCGCCGAAGTAGGCGAAGCCGACCGGCCGCACGTCGTCGCGCGCGTCGATCAGCGACAGCAGCGGATCGACCGGGGCGCGGCTGCCGCCCTCCTTCATTTCCAGGTTCCACTTGCCGTCCTCGCCCCAGCGGAAGCCGATCGAGCCGGACGGCGCGACGATCCGGCCGGATGCCTCGTCGATGACGAGCGTCTTCCATTCCGGGTTGTTGGTTTCATCCAGGTTGCCGGCCAGGTGCGACGCGCGCAGGAAATAGTCGGGGATCAGGGTTCCCTCGTGTTCCTTCAGCAGCACCAGCATCGGGAAATCCGTGTACTGCTTGGCATAGCCGCGGAAGTAGGCGGACTGGCCCGCCGCATGGAACTCCTTGAGGATCACGTGGCCCATCGCCATCGCCAGCGCGGCATCGGTGCCCTGGCGCGGCGCCAGCCAGATGTCGCCGAACTTGGCCATTTCGCCGAAATCGGACGACACGGCCACCGTCTTGGTGCCCTTGTAGCGCACTTCGGTATAGAAATGGGCATCGGGGGTGCGCGTCATCGGCACGTTCGAGCCCCACACCATCAGGTACGTGGAGTTGTACCAGTCAGCCGATTCCGGCACGTCGGTCTGTTCGCCCCACACCTGCGGGCTGGCCGGCGGCAGGTCGCAATACCAGTCGTAGAACGACAGCGCCACGCCGCCGATCAGCGACAGGTAGCGCGTGCCTGCCGCATAGCTGACCATCGACATCGCCGGGATTGGCGAAAAGCCGACGATGCGGTCGGGGCCATACTTCTTGATCGTCAGCGCATTGGCGGCGGCGATCATCTCGTTGCACTCGTCCCAGCTGGCGCGCACGAAGCCGCCCAGGCCGCGCACCGACTTGTAGCGCTTCGCCCGTTCCCGGTCCTGGCTCACGTATTCCCATGCCGCCACCGGGCCCATCGTCTTGCGCGCCTCGCGCCACATGTCCATCAGCCGGCCGCGGATCATCGGGTACTTCACGCGCTGGGCCGAATACACGTACCAGGAATAGCTGGCGCCGCGCGGGCAGCCGCGCGGTTCATGGTTGGGCAGGTCGGGACGGGTGCGCGGGTAGTCGGTCTGCTGGGTTTCCCAGGTGATCAGGCCATTCTTCACGTATACCTTCCAGCTGCACGAGCCGGTACAGTTCACGCCGTGCGTCGAGCGCACAATCTTGTCGTGCTGCCAGCGCTGGCGGTAAGCGTTTTCCCAGGTGCGGTCCTCATGCACGACGACGCCGTGGCCATCGGAGAACGTGGACTTGGGCTTGCTGAAGAATTTCAGCCGATCCAGAAAGTGACTCATGCTGCCTCCTTGATTCCGCTCCGCGCGACATGCGTGGAGTTGTCATTGAGGCCAGTGTAGCGAGCGGGGCGCCGCGTGAATATCGGCAGGAAGTGCCGTGGAGGAACTCGGAAGGACTAGGCATATAGGCCGTTGTGACTAGCAGGCCCGCCCGCATCGAAGGAAAAAAAGGCACGCCGGGTGGGCGTGCCTGTGAAACAGCACATCGGCCGCCGCCCCTGGAGCTGGGTGCGGCCGGCGTGCCGGGGCGCGGGGCGCCGGAAGCCGGTGAGCTAGCCGGCGCAAGTCTTGAGGCGGTCGACGTCGGGGATCGTGATCCGGCGTCCCTTGAAGGCGATCAGGTGGCGGGCCGACAGGTCGGCCATGATGCGCGAAAAATGCTCGGGCGTGAGGTTCAGGCGCGAGGCCAGCACCGCCTTGGTGGCCGGCAGCGTGAGTTCCTCGCTGCCCCCGTCCGCGCAATCCTTCAGCAGGTAGCCGACCACCCGCTGGGTGCCGGAGCGGAGCGAATATGATTCCAGGTCGCACATCAGGCTGTGCATGCGCATGCTCACGCCGGCCAGCATGGCGCAGGCGAAGTCCGGGTCGCCCTGCAGCTCGCGGAAGATGACCGGCTTGGCCACGTGCAGCAGCATGGTGTCTTCCATCGCCTGCGCGGTCACGATGTACGGCTTGCTCATGAACATCAGGGCCTCCCCGAAGCTCTGTCCGGGCCCGACGAGCTCTACCACCTTCTCGGCGCCCTGCGCGGACGTGAATGACAGCTTGATCTGGCCGAACACCACGATATGGAAGCCCACGCACGGTTCGCCGCGCTGGAACACCAGTTCGCCGCGCTCGACCTGCAGCCTGGTGGTGCCCAGCGCGATGCGGTCCAGTTCATCGGCGCGCAGCCGCGCGAACAGCGGCACGTTGGCCAGGAAGGACTGCACCCTGATGCGGCTCTTGTCCATGCTCCGTGCTCCGCACCCGTTCAGCATGGCATCGGGGCGTTGCGGCGCGCATACCACCACCACGTGATGGCGATGCAGCTGGCGTAGAACGCGATGAAGCAGTACAGCGCGGCATCGGGACGGCCGGTCAGCGCGATCGACGTGCCGTAGCTTTTCGGGATGAAGAAGGCGCCGTAGGCGGCGAACGCTGATGTGAAGCCCAGCACGGCGGCACTTTCCTTGTTGGCGTTGACGATCGCGGCGTCCTGCTCTGCCCTCGATTTGCCGGCCGCGGCGCGCTGGTGCTGGGTCATGAAGATCACCGGGATCATGCGGAACGTCGAGGCATTGCCGATGCCGGTGCCGGCGAACAGCAGCATGAACATCCAGAAGAACAGCGTGAAATTGCCCGGGTTGCCCGCCTGCGGCAGGAAAGCCAGCACGCCGAATACCGCCAGGATCATGCCGGCGAAGGTCCACAGGGTAACGCGCGCTCCGCCCAGCTTGTCGGCCATGATGCCGCCGCCGACGCGGGCGAATGCGCCGACCAGGGGGCCGAGGAAGGCGTAGCGCAGCGGATCCACTTCCGGGAACAGTGTCTTGATCAGCAGCGGGAATGCGGCTGAATAGCCGATGAACGAGCCGAACGTGCCCGTGTACAGCCAGCACATCAGCCAGTTGTGCCGGCGCGTGAAGATCACGGCCTGCTCGGCGAAGGATGCCTTCGCCGAGGCCAGGTCATTCATGCCGAACCATGCAGCCAGGGTCGAGGCGATGATGAACGGCACCCAGATGAAGCCGGCGTTCTGCAGCCACAGCGCGTCGCCATGGCCGGGCTGCACGGGCGACTGCGGCGCGCCGCCCAGCGTGCCGAACACACCCGCCGTGATCACCAGCGGGACCACGAACTGCACCGCCGAGACGCCCAGGTTTCCCAGGCCCGCATTCATGCCCAGTGCGTAGCCCTTCTGCGCCTTCGGATAGAAGAAGCTGATGTTGGCCATCGACGAGGCGAAGTTGCCGCCACCAAAGCCGCACAGCAGCGCCAGCACCAGCATCGTCGGGTAGCCGGTGGCGGGATCCTGCACGGCGAAACCGATGCCCATGGCAGGCACCAGCAGCGACGCGGTCGACAGCGCCGTCCACTTGCGCCCGCCGAACACGGGCACCATGAAGGAATAGAAGATGCGCAACGTGGCGCCGGACAGGCCAGGTACCGCCGCCAGCCAGAACAGCTGGTTGGTGCTGTAGGTGAATCCGACGACCGGGAGGTTGACCACGACCACGCTCCACACCATCCACACCGCGAACGCCAGCGCAAGCGCCGGGATCGAGATCCACAGGTTGCGGTTCGCCGTACTGCGGCCGCTACGTTGCCAGAACGCGGGAGCTTCCGGCTCCCAGGTGCTGATCAGGTATTTGCTCATGGTGATACTCCTTTGCTTCGATCGATGAGTAGGAATTGCGGCGAGCGCTTCAACGCGCGGCGACGGCCACGGGCATCCGCGCCAGCGCGGCGCCAGCAGGGCGGAACGAGAAGTGCATCCACACCAGCGACACGCACACGGTGCCGTACAGCAGCATGAAGGCGGACGAGCGCACGCCGGTGAGGTCGAGCAGCGCACCGAACATGATCGGCAGCACGAAGCCGCCGAGGCCACCGGCCAGGCCGACCACGCCGGAGACGGCGCCGATGTTGTCGGGGAATTCGTCGCCGATGAACTTGAACACCGAAGCCTTGCCGATGGCCATCGCGGTACCGGCCACGAACAGCAGTGCGGTAAACACAGAGGGCGACAGCGCCAGATCGACCATCAGCGCACCGTCGACGGTCTTCACCTGCATGCTGGTTGGCGGATACGACAGCAGGAAGAAGCACACCCAGCACACCCACATCACCCACCACGTCACCTTGTAGGCGCCGTACTTGTCGGACACCCAGCCGCCGAGGGCGCGGAGCACGCCACCGGGCAGCGAGAAGCAGGCGGCCAGCAAGGCGGCCAGGCCCAGGTCGAAACCGTATTCGGCAACGTAGTACTTGGTCATCCACAGCGCCAGGCCCACGTAGCCGCCGAACACCACCGAGTAGTACTGGCAGTAGCGCCACACGCGGCGGTCCTTCAGGACCTCCAGCTGGCCGGAGAACGAAGCGGTCGACACGACGTTGTGGGCGGGATCGGTGGCCGAGAACACCCAGAACAGCAGCGCGGTCACCAGCAGCGCAGCGGCATACACGCCGGGCAGCGCCTGCCAGCCCCAGGTCGCGATGATGCCGGGCGCGACGAACTTGGTCAGCGCCGAGCCGGAATTGCCGGCGCCGAAGATGCCCATGGCCAGACCCTTGCGCTCCTTCGGGAACCAGCGTGCGACGTAGGGCGTGCCCACCGAGAACGAGCCGCCGGCCAGCCCGAGCAGCAGGCCCAGCGCAAGGAACTGCCAGTACTGCGTGGCACGGCCGATCAGCGCCACGGGAATCACGGTCGCCAGCATCACGCCGAAGAACACGATGCGGCCACCGAAGCGGTCGGTCCAGATCCCCAGGGGTACCCGCACCAGCGCGCCGGACAGTACAGGCATCGCCGCCAGCAGGCCGAACTGGGTTTCGTTCAGTCCCAGCATCTTCTTGATGGGGATGCCCAGCACCGCGAACATCATCCACACGGCAAAACACACCGTGAACGAAAAAGTGCTGGCGACCAGCACCCGGTTGGCTTTTCCTGCATTGTTGTTCATGTTTTCTCCGACGCTCTGCGCGATGCCACCAGCGTACGCGGCCAGCCGCCCCGCGCCAATTGGCCGAACTGCGTGAGGGGCTGGCGCAAAGAGGTAGGCGGAACTGGCCGGAAGGACTAGTTCCGGGGTCCGGGCGCTACCGGAATACCACGTTGATCACGGATTGGCGGCCGGCCTGCAGGGGTCCGTCGCCGCCCGATGTTGGCATCGAGCCGGCCTGCTGCCTTCGGCCAGGGGGCTCCCGCAGCGCCAGCGCTCTCCCGGCACCGGCCAATCGCTAGGCGGCTGCCCCGCATGCAGGCAGCAAGGCCGGCAACGCCACTGTCCCCCCATGCGCCACGTCGGCCAATGTCGCTCCATCGAGTTCCGCAAGCCACGCCCGGGCAGCCCGCGCCAGGACCCCCTGCAGCGTGCAGGTACCGGCCTCGGGGCAGGCTGCGGCGGCACCGGCAAAGCAAGGGACCATCCGTAAATCCGGCTCGGTGGCCCGCACCACGGCGCCGATGCGGATCGCCTCGGCCGGCACCCCCAGCGCGATGCCGCCCTGCCGCCCGCGCACGGTGCGCAGCATGCCTGCGCGCCCCAGGCGCTGGACCACCTTGGTGAGATGGTTTTTTGGAATTCCGTGATATGCGGCGATCTCGGCGATCGTCACCAGCCGGCGCGGCCGCGCGGCGAGGTAGATCAGGGTGCGCAGCGCGTAGTCGGTGCAGCTCGTCAGTCGCATGGCAAATCCTCCGGCCGGCACATGCCGGCGAACCGACCGATTATTCAACGGGTCCGCCGCCGGCGTTCATAACCTGGATTAAGAAAAGCGGGTTCGGCGGTGCATTGCCGGCCAGGCCTCCCTACAATCGCCACATGTTTCGCTGATGGCCGCCGGCATCCCGCCGGGCGCAGGACCAGCGACAACCCCAGGAGCCGCCATGTCCCACCACTGTTCGCACCCCGCCGTCCACGACGCGCCGCACGATGCCAGCCAGCCCGACAGCGGGCACGCAGTCCACCCGTTCGATGCGCGCGGCGTGGCGAGGCGCTTCCGCCATGCCGCCATCTTCGGCGCGCTCGACGCCCTGACACCCGGCGAGATCATGCGCTTCTACAACGACCACGACCCGCTGCCCCTGCTGCGCCAGATAGGCCAGTATTACGGCCCGCGCGTCAGGGCCCGCTACGTGTCCCGGACACCCGGCGAGATCGTCATCGACTTCCTCGCCACCGGGGAATAGCGGGGACACATCATGGACTACCTCGCGCTGCGCCATGTGCACATCGCCTGCGTGACGGCCAGCGGCACGCTGTTCCTGTTGCGTGGCATCTGGATGCTGGCCATGCCGGACATGCTGCGCCGGCGATGGGTGCGTACCCTGCCGCACCTGGTCGATACCGGCCTGCTGGCCAGCGCGATCGGCCTGGCAACGCTGAGCGGGCAGTACCCGTTCGCGCAGCCGTGGCTGACCGCCAAGGTGCTCGCGCTGTGCGCCTACATCGTGCTGGGCGCCATCGCGCTCAGGTATGGCCGCACCGTGCGCGTGCGGATCGCCGCACTGGCAGCCGCGCTGGCGCTCTTCGGCTACATCGTGACGGTCGCCGCCACCCGGCAGCCCATGCCATTCTGACGCGCAGAGCGCAACCCAACCCGGATCATCGCTTCCCCTGGCAGGAACGACCGACCATCATCAAGGAGCAGGAGTGACCCCGACCACCGAACCGAAACCGCTGCACACCATCGTCAAGCGCGACGGCAGCATGCAGGCATTCGACGCCGCCAAGATCCTCTCGGCCCTGCGGCGCGCCGGCACCGCCAGCGGCGAGTACGGCGAGGAAGCCGCGCAGCGCCTGGCCTACAATACCGTACGCCGGCTCCAGGCTGCCCGCGAAGCCCCGCTCTCCGTCGAGGAGGTGCAGGACCATGTCGAGAGCGTGCTCTACGACGCAGGCTACCGCCACACGCTGCGGCGCTACGTGATCTACCGCGAGCAGCACCGCACGCTGCGCCAGACGCGCCGTTCGCTGGTCGACGTGGAAACCTCGATCGAGGAGTACCTCCGGCGACAGGACTGGCGCGTGAACGCCAACGCCAACCAGGGCTATTCGCTGGGTGGCCTGATCCTGAACGTATCGGGCAAGATGATCGCCAACTACTGGCTGAACCACGTGTATCCGCCCGAAGTGGGCCAGGCCCACCGTGACGCCGACCTGCATATCCACGACCTGGACATGCTGGCTGGCTATTGCGCCGGCTGGTCGCTGCGCACGCTGCTGGCGGAGGGCCTGAACGGCGTGCCCGGCAAGGTGGAGTCCGCACCGCCGCGGCACCTGTCCAGCGCATGCGGGCAGATCGTCAATTTCCTCGGCACGCTGCAGAACGAATGGGCCGGCGCACAGGCGTTCAGTTCCTTCGACACCTATCTGGCGCCATACGTGCGCAAGGATGCGTTGCCATACGAGGCCGTGCGCCAGGCCATCCAGGAGCTGGTCTACAACCTGAACGTGCCGTCGCGCTGGGGCACGCAGACGCCGTTCACGAACCTGACGTTCGACTGGACCTGTCCCGAAGACCTGCGCGAACAGGTACCGGTGATTGCCGGCGCCGAGCAGCCCTTCACGTATGGCGACCTGCAGCCGGAAATGGACATGGTCAACCGCGCCTACATCGAGGTCATGATGGCGGGCGACGCCAGGGGCCGCGCCTTCACGTTCCCGATCCCGACCTACAACATCACGGCCGATTTCGCATGGGACAGCCCGAACGCCGACCTGCTGTTCGGCATGACGGCGCGCTATGGCCTGCCCTACTTCCAGAACTTCATCAATTCGGAACTGCAGCCGAACATGATCCGCTCGATGTGCTGCCGGCTGCAGCTGGACCTGCGCGAGCTGCTGAAACGGGGCAACGGCCTGTTCGGCTCGGCCGAGCAGACCGGTTCGCTGGGCGTGGTCACCATCAACTGTGCCCGCCTCGGCCACCTGCATCCGGACGACGAAGCGGCCCTGCTGGCCGCGCTGGACCGCCTGCTGGAGCTGGGCCGCCAGAGCCTGGAGATCAAGCGCAAGGTAATCCAGCGCCACATGGACAACGGCCTGTTCCCGTACACGAAACGCTACCTCGGCACGCTGCGCAACCATTTTTCCACGCTGGGCGTGAATGGCGTGAACGAGATGATCCGCAACTATTCCGGCGACCGCTACGACATCACCGACCCGCGCGGCCACGCGCTGGCACTGCGGCTGCTCGACCATGTGCGCGCGCGCATGCTGGAGTTCCAGGAACAGACGGGCCACATGTACAACCTGGAGGCGACGCCGGCCGAGGGCACGACATACCGCTTCGCCCGCGAAGACCGCAAGCGCTTTCCCTGCATCCTGCAGGCCGGTACCGCCGACATGCCGTACTACACCAATTCCTCGCAGCTGCCGGTGGGCTTCACGGACGATCCGTTCGAGGCGCTGGAACGGCAGGATGCATTGCAGCGCAAGTACACGGGCGGCACCGTGCTGCACCTGTACATGACGGAAGCCGTATCCAGCGCGCAAGCCTGCCGTGAACTGGTCAAGCGCGCGCTGACCCGCTTCGGCCTGCCCTACATCACCGTCACGCCCACGTTCTCGATCTGCCCGAAGCACGGCTACCTGTCGGGCCACCACCCGTTTTGCCCGAAATGCGACGCTGACCTGCTCGAACGGCGGCAGCGCGCTTCCACTTGCCAACCACTGAAGGAGTCAGCATGAACCCCGTTATTCCAGCCGAACTGCCCACTGCACTGCGCGCCGACGACCCGGAACGCCAGCCCTGTGAAATCTGGACACGCGTGATGGGCTACCACCGCCCCGTCGCGTCGTTCAACACCGGCAAGCAGGGCGAGTTCCACGAGCGGCTGTACTTCCGCGAGGCTGCCGCGGCGCCCCCGCAGGCGGCAGGCTGATGGCGGGCCGCCCGCTGAACGTGGGTGGCTTCACGCCGTTCACCGCCACCGACTACCCCGGCCACCTGGCCGCGGTGGTATTCGTGCAGGGCTGCGCCTGGCGCTGCGGGTATTGCCACAATCCCCACCTGCAGGTCCGCCCGCCGCGCAGCCCGCTGGACTGGCGCGACCTCCTGGCGATCCTGGAACGGCGCCGCGGCCTGCTGGACGCCGTGGTGTTCAGCGGCGGCGAACCGACCACCGACGCGGCGCTGCCGGAAGCGATGCGGCAGGTGCGCGCGCTCGGCTTCAAGGTCGGGCTGCATACGGCGTGCCTGTATCCCGAACGGCTGCATGCCATCCTGCACCTGGTCGACTGGGTAGGCTTCGACGTGAAGGCACCGTTCGCCGACTATGAAACGGTGACGGGTGTGCCGGGCAGCGGCGTTCCCGCCCGTGCCTGCGTTGCCGGGATCATCGCGTCCGGTGTCGCCAGCGAGTGCCGCACCACCGTGCATCCAGCCCTGCTGCCGCCAACCGCTTTGCTCGCCATGGCCGATGAGCTTTCGGCGCTGGGGGTACGCCACTGGGTCATCCAGCAATTTCGCGCGCAGGGTTGCGCCGATGCCGGATTGACCAGCGCGGCGGCGTATCCCCCGGATGCACTGATGGCCGCATTGCGCGGCCGGTTCGGCAAGGTCCTGTTGCGCCACGCGTGATCGATGCTAGCGCGGCGCCTGTCGCTGCCGGTCCTGTTCCCGCAGCCAGCGCAGCACCGCCAGCGGATGGGGTGGCGGCAGGTCGATGTCGAGCCCGTCCAGGGTGTTTTTTACTAGCAGCCCCAGTTCGGTATCGCCTTGCATGGACAGGCGGCGGCCGAAGAACAGCGTGTCTGGATCAGCCTCGCGGCGCAGCAGCGCCATCATGTCGGCCGCACCGGCGGCAATTTCCAGGTCGGGCTGTCCCGCCACGGATCCTGGTACGAATCGCTTGCCATTCCAGCTCACGTCGAAGGCAACGCCGGCGTCCCGGACGCTAATGCGCAGGCTGCGGCCGGAGAGCCGTTCAAGTACATCGTCCGGCAGCCGGCACCGCAGTGCGACGTTCAGGCCGGCGGCGAACAGCGCCGAGCCGGGCCACGGCGGCAAGCGGCTGCCGAAGGCGCCCACGAAGGCCGG
Organism: Pseudoduganella albidiflava; assembly: GCF_004322755.1. Taxonomy (NCBI): domain Bacteria; kingdom Pseudomonadati; phylum Pseudomonadota; class Betaproteobacteria; order Burkholderiales; family Oxalobacteraceae; genus Pseudoduganella; species Pseudoduganella albidiflava. The sequence continues at coordinate 2,879,454 of NZ_CP036401.1, read as the reverse complement.
CAGGCCGCCGGGCTGGCCCGCCGGCGATGCCGCGCCGTCGGCAGCATGGTCCAGGCCCCTCATGCCGCGCTCCCTGCCTGCCACTCGAGGCCCGGCCTGCCGTGCCAGTAGCCGTCGCATGCGGGCCCGGGCAGCAGCGGCAGCAGCGAACGCGATGCGGCTTCGGGTGTGGCGCGGCCGCGGCGCAGGTCGTCGAACAGCGCCACGACCTCCATCGCATGGCGCGACTGGGGGCTGATGCGCAGCACGTCGGCGCCGGCCGTGCGCAGCGCTTCGAACTCGGCGGCCAGGTTGCACACGGAGGCGGACTGCGTCTGGATGCCGTTCAGCACGAGAAACGGCTTGCCGTCGCGCGTGGTCATGTCCAGGCCGTCCGGATGCTCGATGCAGCTGAAACGGCAGTCATCCTTTGGCAGGTTGCGCTGGCGCGCCGTGAAGCAGCGCGCCGAGAAGGCCAGCGGCATGCGGCCCAGCGCGAACACTTCCGTCTCCATGCCTTCCGGACGCGTGCTCTGCAGTTCCTCCAGCCCGGCTTGCCCCATCTCCAGTGGCATGACCCAGCGCCGCGCGCCCAGGCCATGCAGCAACAGCAGCGTGGCGGCGTTGTAGATGTTCAGGTGCGGGCCGGCCACGAAGGGGCGGCCGTGCAGCAGGCCGACGGCCCCCATGTCGTTGGCCTCCACGGCGAAAGCCTCCTGTGCTGCCAGCCGGCGCAGCGCTGCCACGTCGGAACCGGACTCGATCAGCGCCATGCTGGACAACACGACCTCCTTGCCGGCGTCGCGCAACCGGCCGGCGACCTGCAGCCAGTCCGCCGCGCGCAGCTCGTGCCGGCGCGAACACACCGCTTCGCCCAGGTAGACAACATCTGCCGGACCGGCGGCTACCGCCTCGTAGAAGTCCATCACGGTGGCGCGCGGCCAGTAGTACAGAAGCGGCCCGATTGCTAGCTTCATCATCATCATTTCTCCCGTCATTTCCAGGCGCGGTGATACGCGCCCAGCGTGTGCTGCCGGCCCTCGGCCACGGCATCGAGTTGCGCCATCCATGCCGGCTTCGCGGAAAAGCGCCCGGCGCGGGCGCTGTCGATCGCCTCGCGCCACACCCGCGTCACCTGCGCCACATAGGCGGGGCTGCGCTGGCGGCCTTCGATCTTCATCGCCGCCACGCCCATCGCCATCAGCGTTGGCAACAGCTCCAGTGTATTCAGGCTGGCCGGCTCCTCGATGGCGTAGTAGGTTTCGCCGGCCACCTCGAAACGCCCCTTGCACAGGGTGGGATAGCTGGCATGTTCGCCAGGGCCGTAGCGGTCGATGAGAACGCCGTTCAGGCGTGCCTCCAGCCCCTCGGGCCGCTGCTGCCAGCGCACCGCGCCGGCCGGCGAACAGACGCCATGCGTGTTGGGCGATTCGCCGGCGGCGTAGGACGACAGCGCGCAGCGTCCTTCGACCATCACGCACAGGCTGCCGAACCCGAAGACCTCGATCTCGACGGCCGTATTGGAGACCACCTGCTCGACCTGGGCCAGCGACAGCACGCGCGGCAGTACAGCCCGGGCGATGCCGAACTCGCGCCGGTAGAACTCGATGGCTTCCACGTTCGTCGCCGAGCCCTGCACGGACAGGTGCAGCCGCAGGCCCGGGTGGAATTCGGCGGCGTAGCGCATCAGGCCCGGGTCGGCCAGGATCACCGCGTCCACCCCGGCCGAGGCGGCGCGGTCGATGGCGCCCCTCCACAGCGCTTCGCCGCCAGGTTGCGGATAGGTATTGAGCGCGAGCAGGACCTTGCGCCGCCGTGCATGCGCATAGGCGATGCCGGCGGCGATCGCCTTGTCGTCGAAATTGAGGCCGGCGAAGTTGCGGGCATTGGTGGCGTCGCGAAAACCCAGGTACACGCAGTCTGCGCCATTGTCCACGGCGCCTTTCAGGGCCGGCAAGCTGCCGGCGGGACAGACCAGTTCGAAGGGACTTTCCAGTTGAGTCATCCAGTGTCTTTCGATGTTTGCGTGCCGGCACTGTACCGCCAGGCCAAGGCTCGAATCCTTAACCGGGATCAAGGAATTGGCCGATACCCCGGTGGGACAATGGCTGCAGGTCACCACGAGAGAAGAGAAAAGCACCATGGACACCATCCATCAGTACCTTGCCAGCGACCACCGCGCCTGCGACGAACAATACGGCTGGGCCGAATCGCGCGTCGCGTGCGCCGACTGGGAAAACGCCACGAAAGCCTTCGCCACGTTCGCGTGGCACCTGGCGCAGCACATGAACCAGGAAGAGCGCATCCTGTTCCCCGCCATCGACCGGGCCAGCGGCTCTGCCCCCGGCGCAACCGCCGTGATGCGAAGCGAGCACGAGCACATGCGCTCGCTGATCCAGTCGATGGCAGCCGCCATCGAGGCCCGCGACGGCGGCACCTTCTTCGACCTGGCCGACGGCCTGCGCATGCTGACGCACCAGCACAACCTGAAGGAAGAAGGCGTGCTGTATCCGATGGCCGAACGCCTGCTGGGCGCCAGCGCCATGGCCGTGCTGGCGCGCATGCGCGCGGTGGCCGCTCCTGCCGGGGAGGCGGCATGAGCGGCGCCTCGTGCCCGCGGGCCGCCGCCTAGGAGGGACCCATGCAACGTGCGCTATCGTTCGACCACCTTCCGCCGCTTGCCCTGCCGATGCGGTTCCTGATGTCCGTTCCCCTGTTCGCGGCGCTGGCCGCGGGCCTGCTGGCGTGGCATGGCGAAGCCGCGCTCGTCACGCGCTGGTCGCCGCTGACACTGGCACTCACGCACCTGCTCACCCTGGGCTGCCTGTCGATGGCGATGATCGGCGCGCTGCTGCAGATCCTGCCCGTAATGGCGGGCATCGCCGTACCGGGGGGCTCGCGCACGGCGAACACGATGCACGGTGCACTGTGCGCGGGCACGCTGCTGCTGGCCGCCGCCTTCCTCGTCGGCCATGCGCTGCTGTTCGCCGGCGCGCTGGCATGCCTCGGGGTGGCGTTCTTTCTGCTGCTCGGCTGCTGCACCATCGGCCTGTGGCAACAGTTCCCCGGCGGCGCCGACGCGTCGCTGGCGGCGATCCGGCTGGCGCTGGGCGCGCTCGTTGTCACGGTCGTCCTGGGATTGTGGATGGGCGCGGCTCTGGCCTGGCCCCGCGCACTGCCCCCTCCCCTCTCGCTTCCGCTGCTGGCCGACCTGCACGCAGCCTGGGGCTTGCTGGGCTGGGTGGCCCTGCTGATCGTCGGCGTGGCATTCCAGGTGGTGCCGATGTTCCTGGTCACCGAACCGTATCCCCGCTGGATCAGTGGCGGCTACACTACCATGCTGTTCCTGCTGCTGGTGGCGTCGTCGCTGTCGGCCGGCATCGCCGGACCGTTCCGGCATGCGGCGCTGTTGCTGCTGGGCGCAGGCTACGTGGCGTTCGCGTGGGTGACGCTGCGCCTGCTGGCCCGCCGGAAGCGTCCGCGGGCCGATGCCGCCACGCTGTTCTGGCGCACCGCCATGCTGGCCTTGCCGGCGGCCCTCGCCCGCGGCCTGCTGCCGGCCGATCCCGCGCTCGATGTCGCGTGCGGCGTGCTGCTGGTGGTGGGATTTGCGCTGTCCACCATCAACGGCATGACCTACAAGATCGTGCCGTTCCTGTCCTGGTATCACCTGCGCCATGCCCACGGCATGGGCCTCTCCGGCGGTGCGCCTGCCAGCGTGCCGCCGGTGCACCGCATGCTGCCGGATGGCGCGGCGCGCGGCCAGTACCTGCTGCACGCCGCCGCGCTGTTGGCGCTGGTGGCGGCCTGCGCCTGGCCCGCCCAGCTGGCGCGGCCGGCCGGCGCGCTGCTGTGCGTATCGTGCCTGGCATGGTTCGCCAACCTGGCCGCTGCCCTGCGCGCCGGCCGTGTCCCGCCGGCGGCGCGCGGCGCAGTCCTCGATACGGCGGGAGCGGGCCGATGACGACCCTGCGCCTCAGGAAGCCGGCCTTCGAGCCGCTGCCCGGCGGCCGCATCGCCGTGTTCGTGACCCCGGACGGCCACCGGCTGCACCGGCTGTGCGACGACGCGCCCTCCCCGTTGCGCCAGCCGGCACCGGCAGTACGCCGCGATCCGATGGTGGCTGCGCTGTTCGGGCCCGTGGGGAACCGCGAGCGCGTGCCGGACTGAGCGCGGGTGCGCCCGGCTGTTCTCATCGGTTGCCTTACGTGAACTGGCGCACGGTACGGCCGTGCCCGGCGCATTACGATGGAACCATTCCATCACGTCATGCAGCAAGTCACTACCGAAGGAGAGACAAGATGTACAAAGTCCGCCGTGCTTACTCCCGCACCGATATCGAAACGGAACTGATCATCAACCGTGCCCTGCTGCTGCAGCAGTCCACCGGCCTGAAGGATGCGCACATGTTCCTGACCCGCAAGCGCATCAAGCCTTCCGTCATCAAGCGCGTGCTGGCCATGCCGGGCGAACGGCGCGATTTTTCGTAATTGCAAGTGCGGCGTCACCGGGCTGGTGTCGGACACCGGTAGTTGGGTGTCGGACACCGGTTTTCGCCCGCAGACACCGCGACGTTCATGCATGAACCGGTCGGTCCGCAGCAGCGGTCCGACACCATGAAGCCGGTGTCCGACACCAAAGCCACCAGCTGCATCAGCCGCCAGCAACCCCACCGGAACTCACTTCACACCGGCGCCGCCTGCGCCGAATCGCTCGGCCCCGCCGTCACGGGCCGCCCGTCTTCCCAGCGCAGCCGGTCGATGCACATGCGCCGCCCGGCGCGGTCAGGGCCCCAGGCGTGATACACGATCCACGTTTCATTCCCGCCCGGTGACGCCACGAACGAGTTGTGTCCCGGCCCGATCAGCCGGCCGGGCAAGGTACTCATCAGCAGTGCCCGCCCACCCTCGTCCGGCCGCCGGTACGGGCCGAGCGGATGGTCCGCCACCACCCAGCTGACGCCGTAGTTTTCCTTTTCCCACGCGCCGCCACTGTAGAAGCAGAAATACCGGCCATCGTGCTTCAGCACGGCCGCGCCCTCCACCGTGTGCCAGTCGTAGACATTGCCGTACATCGTGCGCTGCTTCAGGAACAGGTGCCAGTCCTCGTGCGGCCGGTGCACCATGCGCGGCTTGCCTTCCAGCGTACACATGTCGAGCATCCGGTCCACCACGATGCCAGTGCCCACCCGGTGGTCGTCCTCCAGTTCGAGGAAGTCGACGCAGTAGTACAGGTACCACTGGCCGTCGTCGTCCTTGAACGGGTGGGCGTCGATCGAGAATGGCTGGTCGGGTACCAGCACCACGCCCGCGTCGACGAAGGGCCCGGCCGGATCGGCGCTGGTGGCCACGCGCAACTGGTGGTCGCGCCCCTCGATGCCCTGCGCCGAGTAGTACATGTAGAACGTGCCGTCGTGCCAGGCCACTTCGGGCGCCCAGAAATCGTGGCCGCCCGGCGGCACCAGCGCATGGCCGAGCGGTTCCCAGTTCACCAGGTCCGGCGAGCGCAGCACGGGGAATGCGCGCCCGTCCGCGCTGCCCGGCGCCGTGCCGTAGGCGTAAAAGAAGCCGCCGTGCCGCAGCACGAACGGGTCGGCGAAGGTGGCCGGATAAACCGGGTTGACGTACTCGGACATGCGGGTTCCCTCGTGTCTTTCAGCGTGCCTCACAGCTTGAAGCGCAGGCCCACGCCATAGGTGGTGGGCGTGTAGCGGATGTCGCGCGGGCGCACCGGATCGCCCACGTAGCTTTCGTACTTCTCCTTCGTCAGGTTGATCGCGTCGAACTGCAGCGAGACGTTCTTCGTCAGCTCGTACGACAGCGACAGGTCGACATAGGTCGACGCCTTGACGACGCGGTCCTGCAGGAAGCGCGGCTCGGCGATCTGCTCCACGTAGTCGCCACGGCGCGTGGCGGCAAGGCGCCCGGTCAGGCCGTGGCCTTCGTAGAGCAGCGCCAGGTTGTGGCTTTTCTTGGCCACGTCGATCAGGCGGCCCTTCGTCAGCACATCGGAATTGACGTCGAGCCGCGTTTCATTGTCGGCGTCGATCCACGTGAAGTTGTACTGGGCGCCGAAGCCGCTCCAGAAGCCCGGCAGGAAATCAAAGAACTTCTGGGTGCCGAATTCAAAGCCCTTCAGCGTGCCCTGGCCGGAATTCTGCGGCCGCGTTACGCGGTAGCGCTGGCCGTCGATGATCTCGTCCTGCGTGTAGTCCTGCAGGTAGCCGGTGAAGTCGCGGTGGAACAGCGCCAGCTGCGCGTAGCCATTGCCCTGGAAATAGTATTCCAGCGTCGCATCGAGGTTGGTCGACTTGGTCGGCGCCAGCGCGGCATTGCCGGCGCTGCCCGTGCCGGGCGCGTTGACGGTGGGCGGAATCAGCGACAGGGCGGGATTCAGGCGCAGGAAGTCCGGTCGCGTCAGCGTCTTGCCCACCGAGAAGTGCGACTGCAGGTCTTCACGCCAGCCGACCAGCGCGGAAAGGTTGGGCAGATAATTGTTTTCCGACGTGGACAGGTCGATCGGCGTGATCACGTTGCCGACCCGGCTGGTGCCTTCCAGCTTGCGCTTGACATGGACGACGCGCACGCCGGCATCGCCGCTCACATCGAGGCCGCCCACGGTGGTCTGCCAGCGCGCGCTGAGATAGGCCGCGGTGCTGCGTTCGCGCTGCTCGAACTGGCGGTTCGGGTCGTCCGGCACGCGGCCGGCCGGGAAACCATACGCGGCGCGCACCTGGTCGGTCTGGTCGAGCAGGAAGTCGCGCGACGGCACGTAGTACTGGCCACCCAGCCGGTCCACGCCGGGGCTCAGGGTCTCGAATCCCGGGCCGAACACATCGCCCGGGCTCCTGGGCGTGGCGCGCTTGTCGATGTCGCGCGCCGCTTCGGCGGAGTGATAGCTGGTGGAGCGCGACGACAGGCGCAGGCCCACGTTGACGGCGCGCAGGAAGCCCTCGCTCAACTTGTACGTCGCATCGGTGCGCCACTGCGTCTGCTTGCCGAGCGACTCTTCCCAGTTCTGCACCAAGCCGCGCAGCACGAATTCGTTGGGATCGCGCAGCGGCGTGGCGCTGGTCGGCGTCGTCACCGACGCGTAGCCGCCGTGGCCATCCGCGCCATACGTGTAGACACCCACGGTGGCGTTCGGGATCTGCTGGTCGACGATCACGCGGTCCTGGATGAATTTCGAGTGGGTAAAGGCCAGGCCCGTGGTGACATCCCATGGGCCGTCGCGGAAGCGCAGGGTCGAGTTCAGGTAATGCGTGTTGGTGCGTTCCTGGACGCCCCACGCGCTGGTGGCCATGTACGGATCCCAGTCATATGGCGTGGGGCCGTACTGCGCCGGCGGCGCGTTGGCCGACAGGATCGGGCAGATCTGGCCTTGCGGCGTATCGCAGCCCCGCTCGCCCAGCACCACGCTGTTCAGGCGCGGCGCCCAGCCGACGATGCCGAGGATGTAGTCGACCTGGCTGCGCGCGCGGTAGCCGGTGCCCAGGTACTGGGTGGTGAAGTCCAGCTTGGGATTGATCTTCCACTGGAAAGCGCCGTGCCCGGAAAAGCGCTCGCGGACGCCGCCGTTGTAGATGCCGCCCACTTGCGGCAGGTTGCCTAGCGTGTCGCCGGCCTTCAGGGGTGCCAGTGGCTGGTCGTCGTTCAGGCGCACCGCGGTGCCGTCGGGGCTGACGGAGAAGATGCGGTCCGGGCGGTCCACCCACTGCACCGGGTAGCCCCAGTGTTCCTTGTTGTAGGCGGCGTCGAACAGGAAACCCATCTCGCCGACATCGGTCTTCCAGCGGTTGCTGTACAACACGCCGCCCCCCGGGCTGTTGCGCGTTTCCGCGGCTTCGCTGCCATTGATCTTCTGGCGGCGGTTTTCCAGGTAGCCGGTGACCGTCTGGCCCTTGTAGTCGAATGGCGCGCGCAGGCGGATGTTGACGGCGCCGGCGATGCCGCCTTCCGGCTGGTTCGCCGTGGCGGACTTGTACACGTCCATGCCCGCGATCGATTGCACCGGCAAGTCCTGGTACGACAGCCGGCGGCCGCGTCCCGTGAAGATGTCGTTGCCGTCCAGCGAGGTGACGACGTCCGGCAGGCCGCGGATCGTCACGGTCGACGTCTCGCCCCGGTCGCGGCCCACCTGCACGCCGGCGATGCGTTGCAGCGCATCGCCCGCCGCGCGGTCCGGGAACTTGCCGATATCGTCGGCATTGATCGAATCGACGACCTGCGTCGCATCGCGCTTGATCTGCTCGGCCGAACGGATGCTGCGGCGGATGCCGGTGACTTCGACGGTGGCGATCGGGCCGCCCTGCACGGCGGCACCGGCGCCGGTATCCTGCGCGGGGGCCGGTTGGCCGGAAGTATACTCCGCGGCGACCGGCTGGCCGGACGCATCCTGGGGCGGCTGGGGCGCGGGCAGCGGCACTGCCTGGGCGCTGTTCTGCTGGTTGTTTTGCTGGCTGTTTTGCTGGTTGCGCTGCTGGTTGTCCTGTGCGCCGGCCTGCTGCGCGGCCACCGATCCCGCCGCCAGCACGCACATGGCGGCGGCAACGGCGCGGCGCATCCGGCTCATTTTCATCTGGCTCATGTTCATCCGGCTCGTGCTTGTCCGGATCTGGTCCATCCGGCGAAACTCACTCAAGGAATTCATCGCTGTCTCCGGTCTGTGATGTGGCCAGGCTGATGGGGCTCCGCCTGGGGAAGCTTCCCGATCATAGACACAGACTTAATTCGATGCCAACGCGCTTCGCCGTTCGGTTGCGCCGATGCGACGCTTATCCCTTCAGGCCCGTGGCGGCCAGCAGGCCCTGCGTGACACGGCGCTGGAACACGATATACGCCAGCGCCACCGGGAAGGCGCCGAGCAGCGCGGCGGCCATCAGCTGGGCGTAGCGCACGCCGAACGCGTCGTAGGTCTGCGTCAGCCCGAGGGGAATCGTCATCATGTCGTTGGACGTGACGATGATGAACGGCCACAGGAAGTTGTTCCACGCGGCGATGAAGGTGACGATCGCCATGGCCCACACGATATTGCCGGACATCGGCAGGTACACGCTCCACAGCACGCGCAGCGGCGAAGCGCCGTCGAGCAGCGCGGCATCGCGAAAGTCGTGCGGCACGGCGTCGAAGAACTGGCGGAACACATAGATCACCATCGGCGACACCACCTGCGGCAGCACGATCCCGGCATAGGTATTGATCATCCCCAGGCCGTTCATGGTGCGGAACAGCGGCACCAGGAGAGCCTCGAACGGCAGCAGCAGCGCCAGCATCGACAGCAGGAACAGCGCGTTGCGGCCGCGGAAGCGCAGCTGCGAGAAGGCGAAGGCGGCCATCAGGCTGATCGCCATCGTCACCACCGTCACGGCCAGCGCCACCAGCGCGCTGTTGAACAGCCAGCGGGGCACGTTGCCGGCGCCCAGCGTCCTGGTGAACGCTTCCACGGTCCAGCGCTGCGGCAGCAGGTGCAGCGTCGGCAGGATGGTCTCGTATTCCGGCCGCAGCGACGTCGACAGCGCCCACAGCAGCGGCGCCACCCATAGCATCGCCAGGCCCAGCGCGGAGGCGATGGCGATCACGGTCCAGTGCAGCGGCGTCGTCTTCATGCAAGCCCCGTCATTTTCGTTTCTTCAGCAGCAGCGCCTGCAGCAGGCCCAGCGCCACCACGATGAACATGAAGGCCATCGCCACTGCCGCCGCGTAGCCCGCGTCGCTTTGCGTGAAGGCCGTTTCATACATGTAGTGCAGCGTCACGCGGGTGGTATTGAACGGCCCGCCCGTGGTCATGATGTAGGTCTGGCCGAACACTTTCAGCGAGGCGATCAGCTGCAGCACCAGCGCGGTGATCGTCACCGGCATCAGGGCGGGCCACGTGATGTGGCGGAACACGGCGAAGCCGCGCGCGCCATCCAGCGCGGCCGCTTCGTACTGCTCGCGGGGGATATTGCGCAAGCCGGCGATGAACATCAGCATGTTGAAGCCGACCGTCCACCAGATGGTGGCGATGGCCACCACCGGCATGGCCCAGCGCACGTCGGAAAACCAGGCGCGCTGCATGCCGAGCAGGTGGTTCACGATGCCCGACGACGGCTGCAGCATCCAGTCCGCGATCAGCGTCATCACGGAGATGGGCAGCACGTACGGCAGGAAGAAGGCGCCCTGCAGCCAGGCGCTCGCGCCGGCGTGGCGCGCCGCGAAATGGTCGACCAGCAGCGCCATCACCAGGCCCAGCGCGGTCAGCGGAATCACCGTCAGCAGCGAAAAATAAAAGGTATTGCCCAGCGACGACCAGAACGAGGGATCCTGGATGAGCGTGGCGTAGTTGGCCAGGCCGACGAACTCGCTGGTGCGCGTCAGGCTGCTCTCGGTCAGCGACAGGTACAGCGTTTGCAGCGCGGGCAGCAGGAAGAACAGGATGAACGCCGCCATGAACGGCAACAGCAGCAGCGTGGCGGACAGCGTTTCGGCGCGGCGACCCCTCATCGGCATGTTTCCTTTCGCTGGTGGCTAGTAGCGCGGCGGGCGCTTCTTCAGCAGCCGCTGGGCCTCGCTTTCGAAACGCCGCAGCGCATCGGCCGGTGTCAGCTGGCCGGCCAGCGGTGCCGGCAGGAACTTCGAGGCGATCGCTTCCAGCGGCCCCGCCGCGCCCATGTACCAGCCGGGCGGATCGTAGACGACGCTGGCCGCGGCCGCCGCGTATTCCGCATTCGGCATCAGTGCGCGCGCCGCCGCCGATTCGGCCACGGGGCGGTAGGCCGGGATGTGCCCGCCCTCGGCCCAGCCGAACGAATGTGTGCTGACATAGGCGATGAACTTCAGCACCGCGCGGGTCTTCTCGGGCGTCATCGGCCGGCCCTCGTTGGCGGGGATCGCGAAGCCATGCGAATCGGCCCAGGTGCTGGCATTGCCATACAGTTGCGGCAACGGCGCGATGCCGTAGCGGAAGCGGATGGTGCCGGCCTTCGTGCCGCGCACCAGTTCCGGCACTTCCCACACGCCGTTGATCATGAAGCCGGCATTCCCGGCCATGAACTGGCTGGTCGATGCCGGGTAATCCTGGCCCGCCGTGGCGTAGCCGGCCTGGAACCAGTGCGCGATCGCGGCCAGCGTGGTCTCGCCTGCCGCGCCATAGGCGAACTGCCCGTTCGCCACCACCGGCAGCCCCTGCTGCGCCAGCAGCGACAGCCACAGGCGCCAGATCGCATACGTGCTTTGCGCCGCTTCCATCGCCAGGCCCGCCTTGCCGGTCTTTTCCTTCACGGCGCGCAACGCCTCGGTCATGGCGGGCATGCCGGTGATGGTCTTCAGCCGGCCGCTGGCGTCCAGCAGGCCGGCCTGGCCCGCCAGGTCCTTGTTGTAGTACAGGACCAGCGGATGCATGTCCAGCGGCACGGCATAAGCGCGCCCCGCGTATTGCGAACGGGCCCACTGGCGCGGCAGGAAGTCGGCGCCGCGCAGGCCCGCCGCCGCCAGTTCGGCATCGGTGACGGGGCGCAGTACGCCGCCGCCCGCCAGGTTCGGCAGCCGCGACAGGTGGATCGTTGCCAGGTCCGGGCCGGCGCCCGCCACGGTCGCGGTGATCAGCTTGGTATAGAACGGTTCGCCCCACTTCAGCGTGGTGCTTTCCACCCGCACCTCGCCCTGCGAGGCATTGAAGCCATCGACCAGCGCGCGCAGCCGCGCACCGTCGCCGCCGGACACCAGCGTCCACATCTGCACCACCTGCACGTCGGCGCGTGCCGCGGAGCCGCACAGGAGCAGCAGTGCCAGCGCCGCGGTGGCCCATCGGCCAGCTCGCATGTCGTGTCTCCCCCTCGTTTCGTTCGAGGTCTGGTTGTTGTCGTGGTTATCGCAACCGCGCGGCTACTGCCTTCACGCCGCCTCGCTGGGCAGGCGGAAGCCCGGTTCCGGTGCCGCCATGCCGGGCTGGTCTTCCGGTCCGGCCGACGCATGGGTGGTTTCCGGCGTGGCCGGCACCGCCGCCGCCTGCCCGCCCATCGGGGCCGGCTCGGGCGCCCGCTTGCCGCGCCACAGTTCGCTGTGGCCCAGCGGGTCCGTGTACCAGTCGTGCAGCCGCGCATCCGGGCCGCGCGTGGCTTCGGCCAGCGCCGCGATCGGCGCCTTCGGCACGCGCTGTTCCGTCAGCAAGCCATTCTTTTCATGGAAGGTATCGGTCAGCTGGGTATAGCAGAAGCCGGACAGCGGCCGGCAGCGATGGATCGCCGCCATCAGGTTGCGGTAGCGTTCCAGCAGTTCCTCGCCATCGCGCGCCACCGAGTAGCCCCAGCCTTTCGGATCGGCCTCGTCCATGCAGGCGATGCCGCCGAACTCGGACAGGAACAGCGGCTTGCCGATGCCGTCGAAGCCGTCGATCACGAGCCGGCGCCGCGCCGGGCGCACGTGCTCGAACGTGTACTTCAAGCCTTCGCGGGTGCCGTAGCGGGCCACCAGTTCTTCCGGGTCGGCGTGGTAGTCGTGGATGTTGACGAAGTCGCCGCACGGCATCTCCCAGCCGTCGTTGCCGACCACCGGGCGGGTGCCGTCCAGCGCCCGTGTCATGTGGTACATGGCGCGCACGAAGTCGACCTGCCGGTGGTCATGCATCAGTTCCGGCACGCCCCACGATTCGTTGGTGGGCACCCAGGCCACGATGCACGGATGGGAAATGTCGCGTTCGACCAGCTCCTTCCATTCCTCCATCACCCCATGCACGGTCTCGCTGGAGAAGCCGTACGCCGACGGCATCTCGGCCCACACGCACAGGCCCATCACGTCGCACCAGTACAGCCAGCGGGGGTCTTCCGATTTCTGGTGCTTGCGCACGCCGTTGAAGCCGAGCCGCTTGATCAGCACCACGTCCTGGCGCAGCTGCTCGGCCGACGCGACCATCAGGCTTTCCGGCCAGTAGCCCTGGTCCAGCACCATGCGCAGGTAGTACGGCCGGCTGTTGAGGAGGAAGCGGTCGCCGTCCACGGAGACCGTGCGCAGCGCCGTGTAGCTGATCACGTGGTCGAGCACCAGGCCGTCCGCCGCATGCAGGGTGATCTCGGCGTCGATCAGCTGCGGGCTTTCCGGGCTCCACATCCAGTGCGCGCGGGCGTCGTCGATGCCGGGATCGGGCAGCTGGAACAGCCGCGACAGGCGGGTGCCCGTCAACATGCAGCGGTCCGAGACCAGCACCTTGTCGCCCAGCCGCAGTACCACGTTCACAGTGTGACCCGGGCCGGGATGCGCCACGTCGGCGTCGAGGCGGATCTGCCACGTGAACACGTCCGCTGTCCAGCGCACCTTCGACACATGCGAGTGCGCTACCTTCTCCATCCACACGGTGCGCCAGATGCCGGTAGTGCGCGGGTACCAGATCGAGTGGGGCTCCAGCTCCCAGTCCATCTTGCCGCGCACCTTGTGCATGTCCAGCGGATCGTCTTCGGCCTGCACGACGATCTCCATGCAGCGCCCGTCGAGGTAGCGCGTGACGTCGATCGAGAACGGGCCATGGCCGCCCTTGTGCTGGACAGCGAACTGGCCGTTGATCCACACGCGCGCACGGTGATTGACGGCGCCGAAATGCAGCTTCAGGCGTTCATCCGGCGACGGCAGCAGGTTGTCGTCCAGCCCCACCACCCGCCGGTACCAGACGCGCCGGCGGAAGCCGCGGTCGTGCACGCCGCTGGCCGCCGCCTCGGGCGGGAACGGCACGATGATCGTGCGATCGAACGGCACGTCGGCCGGTTCGTAGTGCACGGCATCGTCGTCCAGCATCGCCTGCCACGGTCCGTCCAGGTTCAGCCATTGGGGGCGCCGCAATTGCGGCCGGGGGTGGTCCACGATCTCATTCTCCTTCAGCGGGGCTCTCATCACGTTTGTCCTTATGATAAGTCGTTTATGTCCTGCACAGCGTCACGGTTGAGTTCCCGTGGCGCGCGCTTCCGCTGCGCCGGCCGCTGAGTGGGGCGGATACAACGCGCTGACGGCCAGCGGCCCGAACGTCACGGCCCGGCCGCCGGCGCCCATCGCCACCAGGCCGATGCGCGCGCCCGTGCCGAGGCGGTGCGTCCACGTGCCGCCGCCGACCCAGTCGCGGCCATCCTGGCTGGACCAGGCGGTCCACCGTTCCAGCGCGCCGGGGCCTGTGCCTTCGCGGCGCACGTCCAGCCGCAGCCAAGTCCAGGCCGCCTGCGCGGAAGGCGTGCCGGCCACCGTATTGCCATAGCGGGGGTGGTGCGCCGGCACCGGTTTCTGCTCCTTGCCGAATTCCACCTGGTGCAGGCCGGCGTTGGCCAGCACCGACAGCTTCACGTAGTTGTCGTCGTCCTTCAGCGCCACGATGCCTGCCTGCACGTGGGGCGTGCAGCACTCGTCCGGCGCATCGAGGCGGACGCGGGTCTCGATGCGCAGGTCGCCGGGCGGCAGCGCCCGCGCCAGTAGCGGTGCCGTGTTGGTGTCCACGTACAGGTCGCCCGCCTGGGTGTGCCCGGCCAGGCCTTCGGGCGTGGCGCGCCAGCTGCCGGGCTGGCGTATCCAGCGCCACGGCGCGGCCGGCGCCTTCGTGAAATCCTCGCGCCACAGCAGGCGCAGGCCGGCACCGGTGCCGCCGAACGCCGGTGCCGGGCGCGCCCCGCCCGCACTGGTGGCCGGTGCCGGCAAGTCCCGGTCCGACGGTCCCCTGCCCTCGGCGACCACCGGCCAGCCGCCTGCCCAGTCGATCCGGTCGAGCAGCGCGGGGCGCCGCGTCAGGCCGGGCGCGAACAGCGGATCGCCGGCATCGACGGCGTGGTAGATCGTCCACCACTGCCCGGCCCCATCCTGCAGCACGGAGTTGTGCCCGGCGCCGATCCAGCGGTTGCCGCTCTGCGCCAGCACGGGCGTGCCGCCGGCGCGCGGTGCCGCCATGTCGTTGCCGTGCCGGTCGAGGAACGGGCCGAGCGGACTGGTGGCGCGGCCGACATGCAGCGAGTACCCCGTCAGCGGCCCGGCGCAGCAGTCGGTGGCCGACGCGAACAGGTAATACCAGCCATCGTGGCGCACCACCTCGGCGCCTTCGTAGCGGCCGGACGTGCCGACACGGCGCGCTTCGCCTTCCACCGACAGGCCGTCCGCCGCCAGGCGCTGGACGAACAGGCCGCCGCCATAGCTGCCGTAGTACAGCCAGCGCGCGCCCGTGTCGTCGACCACCACGTCGGGGTCGAAGGTCCAGTCGAACTTGCAGCCGGGCGCCGCGCGGCGCGGCCCGACCACCGGCTTGCCGCTGGCCTGCCATGGCCCGGCTGGCGAGGCGCTGCTGGCGACACCGATCGAGCTGTCGCTGTCGCAGCCCGCCTCGGGGCTGTGCGCGTCGTCCGTATCGGTGATCGTGTAGTACAGCCAGTAGCGGCCATCGTGGTATTGCGGCTCGGGTGCCCACAGCCACGAGCGCGCGGTGGCCGGCGCCGGCCGGTCGGTGAAGGAATCGGCTACCCAGTCCCAGTGCACCAGGTCCGTCGAGCGGTACACGGGAAGCAGGCGGAAGCGGTAACCGTCCCCTTCCCTTTCATTGCGGCTGACCGGGTCGGTCGTGCAGTACAGGTACCAGGTGGGTTGCGCCGCCTGCGGATCGCGCAGCACCGCCGGGTCGGCGCAGTTCTGCGCGAACTCGCCGCTGGCCAGCCTGACCGGCAGCGGGTTGCGATAGGTGGGGCTTGCTTGCGCTTGCACCTGGGCGTGCGCCGCGGCCGCGGTCTGGAGCACCGCCGCCAGGAGAAACAGGCATGACCGCACTGGCTGCTCCTTGTTGCGAAAAGGCGGACGTTAGCATGGCTGGCGGTGGTGTGGTGCACGGGTGGCGGCACGCCGCGGCGGTGCGAAACCGTTCGCCCTGTCGGCCCGGGCGGTGGATCCGTTGGTTCAGGCGAGGTCGATCGCTTTACTTCATCTTTCGGTTAGTTGCAAATTTTGAGTCGAAAGAAGGCGCACTGTGCGCCTTCTGGAATGTCCGCGCCGACCAGCAATGCGCGGATCGTGGGACCGGTTACGAAGCCTGGCCGCCGCGGCGACGGGATCCGAGCAGGAGACCTGCCAGGCCCAGGCCCATCATCGCGTACGTCGACGGCTCCGGGACCGGGGACACCGCTCCCAGGTCCTGGAACTTGACGTTGTCGACCAGATAATTGGAGTCGTAGCCGAAGTCGTTCGTCGCATCGCCCCACGTGATGCCGCCCGACAGCGTGCCGAAGACCGGATCCATCAACGTCCTGCTGAGGACCGCGCTGGCCGTGCCGGACGCGATGTCGGCAAACGAGGCATCGATATACAGGTCCAGCTTGCCGCCGTTGTAGCGGAACGCATAGTCATGGAAGATGTTGGTATCGAGTGTGTGCGAAGCGCCCTGCAGGTCGCCCCACGCGACGACATCGTTGCCGATCATGAAGGTATTCGCCCTGGAAGCGGGCGTCAGCAGCACGTTGAACGGATTGAACGTCAGCGCCGCGTCCATCAGGTTGTAGCTCGACGACACGACCAGCAGCCGGATCGAAGCAATGTAGTCGGTGGCGCCGGTGGCGTACTGGAAGTACTGGAACTGGCTGGTGCGAGGCGTGTCGTTCGCCGTCATGAACTGCGTTATTCCCTCACTCGGGAGTTGCGTGCCGCGGCCGCCCGCGGACCATCCCTGCGCGGCCGGGCTGCCGTTGCCGTCATAAAGCGTTTCGATGGGGCCGGCGGCTGACGCAGCGGTCGTCATGCCGATCGACAGGGCCAGGGCGGTAATGAGCGAGCGCGGGAAATCCATGGTATCCGTAGGTGAGTTGGTGAATTGGTCTTATTGCAATAAGATAATCAATCTTACAAGCAGGACACATCCGAGTCAAGCGATGACCAGTTGGGCTATCCGGCCCGCCCAGCTTCCCGCATGTCGTAACAACGTCAGATGCAGGGGTCTTCGACGAGCTTCCCGTCCACCAGGTGCCGCGGACAACCGCCCGGCATCGGCAGCGTCGGCGCACACACGCCGGGCCTCGCGCCCGGCCGTGCCGATGGCTCTTCCACGGGAACGCAGTCGCCCTGGCATTCACTGTCGTCGGCGCAGGCCTTGCCCCGGTCGCTGGTCTTCACGGCGCAGAAATGGAACGGCCCCAACGGGTACAGCATCCACTCGCCTCCCCTGGCGGCGCATTGTTCCCTGGTTTTCGGCGGTTCGGGCTTGACAGGTTTGACCGGCGCGCCGGACGAACTGGCGACCACGAATGAAGCAACGAATACAGGAATACAACCCCGTAGTAGACGCACACTGCGCATGGCCCGCTCTCCGATCGATATCCGCCTTGCATGGAAGACCGTGGCCCGCACCCGGCGCGAACCCAGCCGCGGTCGTGGCGGACCACGAGCCCGGATTGCGGACGTTTCCGCAGGTCCGGGCTGTACAGCAAGACTACCTTATCAGAGCGCGATGGCGCCCTGAAGGTTAGCGAACGCCTGAAAGGGACGAAGGCCGGTTAGACTAGGCCAGGAAAACCAGCCCCCCACCCACCCACTCTCCCCTGTCATGTCACTCCATCAACTCGTATACCTGAGTCAATCCACCGGCAAACCGGGCAAGGACGAACTGGCCGCTCTCTGGGCGCAGGCGAAAGCCAATAACGCACGGATCGATGTCACCGGAAGCCTGTTCTACAACGGCGGCTGGTTCATGCAGGTACTGGAAGGCTCCGCCGCCACCCTGGCATCGCTGTATGACAAGATCGGCAAGGATCCCCGCCACCACGACCTGCGCCTCCTGTATAACGAGCCCGCAGCCTTCCGCACCTTCGTGCGCTGGACCATGAACATGACCAACCTGGAGGAGCGGCAGGCCGACAAGTACCAGGAACTCATCGACATCATCGAGGCGGCGAAGACGGGCCGCAAGATCTACGGCGTTTCGCCAGCGGTAACGTTGCTGAACACTTTCAAGGCGTGATGCCGTGACGAAGCCGGGCACCACGGCCGCATGGCGCGGCGGATGAACGGTTCGCGAGCCTGCGTGCCAGCGGTTCCGGGATAGGCACACTGCACAGCCGCAGGCTGGCAAGCCCGCCGATCGCCATCGCCACGCCCCATCGGTTCGCCGGGTCGCAGCTTGCGCCCGCATGCAAAAAGGGCCGCCGGCATGCCGGCGGCCCTTTCATTTACCCGGCAAAGCCGATCAACGCACGGCACCGGCGACAGCGACCGCCGTCATGTTGACGATGCGCCGCACCGTGGCGCCCGGGCCCAGCACGTGCACGGGTTGTGCGGCACCCAGCAGCACGGGACCGACGGTGACGCCCTTGCCGCCCGTGACCTTCAGCAGGTTGAAGGCGATGTTGGCGGCGTCCAGCGAAGGCATCACCAGCACGTTGGCTTCACCGGTGAAGCCGGGGATCACGCCGCCGGCCAGCGCGACGTCGCCCTGCACTTCGCCGATCACCGGCAGGTCCGGGGACGCGTGGGCCAGCAGCGCGCGGGCGTCGCGCATCTTGCGGGCCGACGGGCGCTCGGAAGAACCGGCGGTGGAGTGCGACAGCAGCGCGACCTTCGGCTCCAGGCCGAAATGGCGCACCTGCTCGGCGGCCAGGCGCGCGATCGCGGCCAGTTCCTGCGCGGTCGGGTCGTCGTTGACGTGCGTGTCGGTGACGAACAGCGTGTGCTTTTCCAGCACCAGCGCATTCATCGTCGCCATCACTTCGGCGCCCGGCGCCAGGCCGATGGTGTTGCGCACCTGCTCCAGGTGGGTGTCGATGCTGCCGCGCAGGCCGCAGATCACGGCATCGGCTTCGCCGGACTTCAGCAGCGCCAGCGCATGGTCGGTCGACTCCGCGCCGCCCGGTTCGGCCAGCGTGTAGTCGGTGCCGCGCTTCAGGCGCAGGCCGGCGGCGGCGATGGCCGCTTCCACCTTGGCGCCCTCGCCCACCAGCACCGGCTTGGCCAGGCCTTCGTCGACCACGGTCTGCACGGCGCGCAGCACGCGCTCCTCGTCACCCTCGGCGTACACCACGCGCTTCTGCGCGGCCTTGGCGGCCGTGAACAGCGGCTTCATCACCAGGCCGGTGTGGTAGACCTGCTGTTCCAGCTGCGCGCGGTAGGCGGCCAGGTCGGCGATCGGCGTGGTGGCCACGCCGGATTCCGCGGCCGCTTTGGCCACCGCCGGCGCGATCGCGGAGATCAGGCGCTGGTCGAACGGTTTCGGGATGATGTAGTCGGGGCCGAAGGCCAGCGTCTGGCCGGCATAGGCGGCGGCCACCGTTTCCGATACTTCGGCCTCGGCCAGCGCGGCGATCGCCACCACGCACGCCTGCTTCATTTCCTCGGTGATCCGGGTGGCGCCGCAATCGAGCGCGCCGCGGAAGATGTACGGGAAGCACAGCACGTTGTTGACCTGGTTCGGGTAATCCGAACGGCCGGTGGCGATGATGCAGTCCGGCCGCGCGGCCAGCGCCACCTCGGGGCGGATTTCCGGTTCCGGATTGGCCAGCGCCAGGATGACGGGGCGCTCGGCCATCGTCTTGACCATCTCGCCGGTCAGCACGCCGGCCGTCGAGCAGCCCAGGAACACGTCGGCGCCGCGCACGATGTCGGCCAGCGTGCGCGCATCGGTGGCCTGCGCATAGCGCGCCTTATTGGCTTCCATATTGGCTTCGCGGCCCTGCCAGATCACGCCGCGCGAGTCGGTCACGTAGACGTTCTCGCGGCGCACGCCCAGGCCCACCATCATGTCCAGGCAGGCGATCGCCGCGGCGCCGGCGCCGGAGGCGACCAGCTTGATGTCGCCGATGCGCTTGTTGGCGACCTTCAGCGCGTTCAGCAGCGCGGCGCTGGAAATGATCGCGGTGCCGTGCTGGTCGTCGTGGAAGACGGGGATGTTCATCCGCTCGCGCAGCTTCTTCTCGATGTAGAAGCATTCGGGCGCCTTGATGTCTTCCAGGTTGATGCCGCCCACCGTCGGTTCCAGCATGGCGATGGCATCCACCAGTTTGTCGGGGTCGTTCTCGGCCAGCTCGATGTCGAACACGTCGACACCGGCGAACTGCTTGAACAGGCAGCCCTTGCCTTCCATGACGGGCTTCGAGGCCAGCGGGCCGATATTGCCCAGGCCAAGCACCGCGGTACCGTTCGAGATCACGGCCACCAGGTTGGCGCGCGACGTGTATTCGGCGGCGGCAGCCGGGTTGGCGGCGATTTCCTCGCAGGCGTAGGCCACGCCCGGCGAATAGGCCAGCGACAGGTCGCGCTGGTTCGACAGCGGCTTGGTCGGCACCACTTCGATCTTGCCGCGGGTGGGGAAGCGATGGTACTCCAGCGCGTCCGCGCGCAGTTGCTGCTCGCGGCGGACGTCCTGGTTGTCGTCATTACGTTCGATGGTCATGCTTTCTCCTTCAGGCCGCCCATGGCGCCGCCCTGCGGCGGCGGGGCGCAATGGTGAATAATTCTGGTTACGCGTGTCATCGGCTGATCCGATATCAAAGTGACACGACGTGCGTAACCGTCAATATTACCCTGAAGTGGCGGCCCGCGTGCGGGACCCTTTTGGCACGATCGTTCGCTTGGACAGGGGGTCGGCCAAACGAAACACGGCGAAATCGGTGATGCGCTGCCGCGACAGCGTGGTGCGGAACCCGAACAGGCCGGCGCCAACCCGCTGGCGCGACGCGAAATACTGCACCCCGTCGACATACAGCCGGGTACCGCCGCCATCGACGACGATGCGGATCCGGTAAGGGTGATTCCCCTTCAGCAGGTAAGGACTGTCGGTATATTCCTGCAGCAATCGCCGCTCGCCGCTCCCGTCGTAACGCCGGAACCGCGTGGTGGCGTTGTGGTTGCCTCCGATGCCAGCGTAGAACATCGGCACCCTGTCGTAGTCGGCCAGCTTGCCGGACAGCGGCCGCGCCATGCGGGCCTGCCAGAACATGTTCATGTCCGACACCCGGTCGCCAGGCTGGCCTTCGTCCAGCACCGTGCAGGTATACGCAATCTCGTAGTGGCCGTCGAGCGGCTGGGTGAGCCACACGGTGAGCCCGCCGCGGGTGTCGAGCACCAGCGCGCCATTGCGGACGGTGACGACCTCGCGCGGATCGCCCTGCTCCGCTTCCACGCGCCAGCGCCGCGCGTCGAAGGTGCGGAAATCATCCCGCACCAGCAGCGTGCCCGCAGGCGCCGCCCGGGCATCGAGCGCCAGCAGGCCGAGCGCCCCCAGGCCCCACTGCGCCGCGCCATTGGTGGAGATCCGTGGCGCCTCGTCGATATCGTCCAGCACCGCGGGCCGGCTCACCCGCCGCACCGCGAAATCCGCCTCGCGCAGCCCCGCCTTGCCCGCGTCGAACAGGCGCCAGGCTTCCCGTATCAGCGCCTGCCGCTCCGTCATGCCGGACGCCTGCACCGCCGCGTAGCCCAGCAGCCGCGCATGGCCCTGCGACAGGTTCAGCGGACCGAGCGCCTGCCCCAGCTCGGCCTTCTGCGCCTCGGGCGTGGCGTTGTACAGCCGGCAGTACTGCAGCCAGGCGGCGCGGAACGCCGGCTCCGGCAGGGTGCGCAGCAGTTCGGCGCAGATTTCCGTCAACCCGAACACGGCGGACAGGTGCGAGACGGCGATCTTGTCCGAGGCGGCGATGCGGAAGGCGCCCGTGTCCAGGTCCATCACGGCACTGCCGGTGAAGAAGCCTTTCGGCTGCGCGGCGATGGTGCGCATGCTGGCCAGCAGCTTGTCGCGCCAGGCCTTGTCGCCGGTGCGCTCCCAGGCCGTGAACCAGGCGCCGGCGATGGCGCCCCAGTCCGTGCCGAAACCCACGCTGGCTTCGTTGGCGCCGCCGGCCGGCTGCTGGCCGATCTTGCGGCCCGGCGCGATGTCGCGCAGGCGGCGCACCGCGTCCTGCTGTTCGACCAGCAGGTCGCCGATGCGCTCATCCGCCGTCAGGTAATACATGAAGCGCCGGTTGATCGCGGTGGAAATGCGCAGCTGCTTGGCGCTGTCGCCCCAATGCTGCACGCCGTGCCGTGTGCCCAGGGGACTGAAAGGACCGATATGGTGGACGTCCACTTCTCCCGTGTGGCGCGTCATCGCCTCGGCCAGCCGGAACGCGTCGGCCCGTCCCGAATGGAGGAAGTAGTGCCACAGCCAGATGTCGGTGGACAGTTCCGAGTTGTCCCAGGCGAAGCCGCCCACGTCGTAGCGCCACTGGTGGCGGCGCGCATCGTAGGTATGCATCACGTCGCCATAATCCCAGAAGCCGTACCAGCGGCGCTGTTCGACCTGGCCCCGGTAGTAGTCGAACAGCTGCGCCAGCCGAGTCTGCAGCCGATTCGCCAGTGCCTTCGCACGTGCGCCTCCCCGGCCTGCTGGTGTTCCCGCGGGTGCCCCCGCTGGTGCCCAGTATTCGCTGAACACGCCGGCCGCATGCAGGCGCCCGGGCGTCGCCATCAGCCGGGGCGGCTGCGCGATGCGCTGGCCGATCGCCGCCAGCCCGGCGGCCGTCGGCGTGGCCGGCAGCAGCTGAAGTTCCAGTTCGCTGGTGCGCGCGATGCCGTAGGGGGAAGCGAAGCCCGGCTCGTAATCCTCGTACGTGATGTCCAGCGCGGCGCGCTGTTTCGCATGCGTGTCCTGGCCCATGCCATCGTGGAAGAAGCGCAGCTGCATGGCCGGTGCCTCGGGCGCCCACAGCCACAGCGTGACAGCGGCGGCGTCGCCGGCCGCGCCGGTGATGTCGATCTGGCCGGGATGGCTTTGCCAGAAATTGCGCACGCCGAACGCCACGCCGCCCTTAGCGCCGCCCAGATAAGCGGTGCCCCCGGCACGCGTCCCGCCGCCGGCCGGAATCCATCCATGGCCCTTCGCCGTGCGCTTGGCGATGGTGAAACCGTCCGCGTTCGGTTGCAGCAGCCGGTAGTCGCCGAAGGCGGGCACGTACTGCAGGCCATCGCGCACCGCCTTGGGCAGCTGTTCCACCGGCGGCAGCGGCAGGCCGGCCACCTGCAGGGCGGCGTTGTCGTCGCCGACGTCGCGCCGCAAGCCTGTCAGGCCGCGCACGCTTTCGGCGAACACGCCGCCGGCCGCGGACGTGAAGCGCACATGGCGGTCGTGCGGGGCGCCGTCCAGCGCGGTGCCGAAGCGCAGGCCGATGCCGCGCACATCCAGCCGCGCCGGATCGACATCGACGACGAAGGTGTGCAGCAAGCGGATCGCCTCGCTGCCGCGGTGGAATTCGAGCCGCAGCGTGAACGGCAGCAGGCCGGGGCCATCGCCGGCGCGGTGCGTGCCGGTCAGTTTCAGTACCGTGCGCACCGGGCCATCCTGCTCGATCTCCGCCTGCGCGACCTCGCCCTGCCAGCGCCGGCGCCGCCGGTCACCATCTTCGCCATCTTCGCCATCGTCCACGCCGTCGGTCAGCAGCACCAGTTCGCCGCCGCGCAGCAGCGTGTGGCCGGCCAGCGCCACTTCGGCCAGCACCTGGCCACCCTTGCCCGGCACCCGGGCACGCAGCTTGCCGGTATCGACGACGATGCCGTCGCCTTCGCGGCGCGCCATGCCGGCTTCGGCCGGCACCGCGGGCCCGGGCTGCAAGCCGTAACTGGCCGCCGGCTCACCCGCGCCAATCGCATGGGCACTCCACTTGATGGAACCATCCGGCCACCAGGCCAGCGGCCATGATTGCAGTGGTGGCGCAGCGCCGCCGGCGGCGCGCATTGTGAAGCCGCTGCCGCGCGGCACCTGGCCCTGCGGCCACGGCACGCCGAAGGTGGCGCCGGTGAAGCTGGCGGGCGGCGCGCCATCCAGCCAGCCCAGCGTGGTCGTTTCAGGCGGCGCGAGCGCCGTATCGGCGGCGGCGCGTGCCGGTGACATCGCCATGGTCGGCGCCCCGGCCAGCAGTGCGGTGAGTTTCAGCAGTTTACGGCGGTCCATCGGTCTCCTTTTCTCCAGCAATGTTCTTGAATGTCGAATCGGCGCATTGGAAAAGCCCACCCCAAGTGCAAATGCCGGGGTCAGGAAGGAATGCTGGCATGCATGCCAGCATCGTTCCGCAGGCGCGAAGCATGCTTCGTGAAACCCCTGCTCCACCCCGGCGGGTCTGACCCCAGCCCTTCGCCGTTGGGGTAAATGCATGCGCTCGCAACGTATCAATACCGGTACCCCAGCGACACGCCCAGTGTACGGCGTTCGCCCAGCCAGCCGGCCACCGAACCATACTCGCCGTTCACGAGACGCTTGTAGTACGTCTTGTCGAAGGCATTGTTCAGCCAGACCGACGCGCTCCATTCCCCCTCGCCCAGCTTGCCCTCGGTGCCGGCGGCGAACGAGGCCAGGCCATAGCCGGGCACCCGGGTGAATTGCGACGTATCGACGGTGCCGAACATCCAGCTCCGGTAAGCGTAGCGGGCCGAGACGAACGAGCGCAAGCCGCTGTCCGAGGTCCAGCCATAGCGAACGCTGGCGTTGGCGGTCAGCTTCGGCGCGTTGAACACGCGCGAGCCGGTCAGGTTGCACGACGGCGGCGGGTTCGGCGCCAGCGTGACTTCCGGCGGGCAGCGCGCGTTGTCGTAATGCGTATAGTAAGTATCGTTCCACACCGCCGCCGCGTCGACGCGCCAGTGGCGGTCCGGCGCCCAGCGCGCGCTGGCCTCGGCGCCGCGCGAGATGAAGGTGCCGGCATTGAGCAGGTACACCTGCCCGTCGTCCGGGTTGTAGCCCTGGGTCTGGAAGTCGCTCACCTCGGTGAGGAACAGGTTGCCCTTCAGGGCCAGCCGGTCGCCGGCCAGGCTGGCCTTCACGCCGATTTCGCCGCTTCTCGTCTTCTCCGGCTTGATGAACAGCGAATCCAGGCCGGCCTGGCGCGCCGCGCCGGCGGAGATGTTCAGGCCGCCGGACTTCTCGCCGTACGACGCGGCCGCGTAGGCGCTCCAGCCGGGCGCCGTGCGCCACGTGGCCGTCAGCGTGCCCGAAGGCAGCGTGTGGTTTTCTTCCAGGTAGCCGGAATTGAACGGCACACGGTTATAGCGGACGAAGCTGCCGCCCTTCTTTTGCACGTTGGCGCGCACGCCGGCCGTGATGTCGACCGAGTCGCCCACGCGCAGCGTGCCCTGCGCGAACGGCGACAGCATGCGGTCGCGCAGCAGGCCGAGGCGGATGATGTTGAGGTTGCGGAACGCCGCGCTGTCCAGCCAGAGCGCCGGTACGGAGGTATCGGCGTAGCGCGTGTGCGCCAGCGTCTCGGCGTGCTGGCCCAGGTAAGTCAGGCCCAGTGCATACGCCAGGCTGCGGCCGCCGGGCGAATCGAGCCGCAGTTCCTGCGACCACGTCTTGTCGCGCACCTCCGTGCCGGTGTTCGCATAGACCCGCACCGACAGGCCATCGGCCATCGTCGGCTGCGAATGGAAGTAGCGCAGCGACGTGACGGAACGCAGCTGCCAGCCGCCGCCGAACTGCCACTCGGCCAGCGCCGCGACGCCGCCCTGCACCACGTGGATGCGGTTCTCGTCGTCCAGGTCAACGTTCGGGCCGAACACCACGTTGTGGCCCGCCGCGGCCGAATGGGCCAGGTAGCCATCGCGCCCGTTGACCGCGTGCGTGGCCACCAGCACGGAAGTCGGCTCGCTGTTGCCGTTGCTGTAGTCGGTGGACAGGCGCAGCGTGAACCGCTCGCCGCCGCGATACAGCAGCTGGCCGCGCAGGCCGTTCGACGAGCCGCCATTGAGCCGGTTGCCGGTGCGCAGGTTGGTCACCGCGCCATCGCCAGCGCTGCGCACGACATTGAGCCGGCCAGCCCAGTTCTCGGACAAGGGGCCGGACGCGACGCCGCGCACGCGCTGGTAGCCATGCTGGCCGGCCGATACCGTGATCTCCGCCTCGGGCACGAAGGTCGGCGATTTCGTCGTGATGTTGACGATGCCGCCCGTGGCATTGGCGCCGAACATGGTGCCCTGGGCGCCGCTCAGCACTTCGGCCTGGGCGATATCGCCAAGGCTCGACAGCATGCCGGGCCGGGCCAGGTAGACACCGTCCACGTAGACGGCCACGCTGCTTGGCATGCCGATGTTCGCGTCGCCGCTGGCTTGCCCGCCGCCGTCGCCGACGCCGCGGATCGTGATCTGCATGTCGGACGGGTCGGTGCTCTGGATGTTCAGGCCCGGCACCAGCTGCTGCAACTCCTCCAGCGTGGTGACATTCTGCTCGTCGAGTTCGTCGCCGCCGATGCGGTAGGACGAGGTGGGCGTGCGCTGCGGATCTTCGCCGGTGGCGCCGCCGCGGCCCTGGCGCGCGCCGCTGACGGTGACGGTGGCCATGGCGGCCGGCTGTGCCGCCGCCGCAGCGACGATGGCCGGTGCGGCGGGCGCCGACACCTTCAGGAACTGCGGCGCGGCCGGGGCTTCCGGCTTCTGGACGGCGCGGCGGCGGATCGTCAGGGCCCCGCCGCCGCCGGAGGCCAGCTCGAAGCCGCTGCCGTCGAGCGCGCGGGCGATGGCTTCGGTGGCGTTGTAGCGGCCGACCACGGGGGCCGAACGGGCGCTGCCCAGCAGGCGGGGGTCATAGGCAAGCGCCACGCCGGTGTCGGCGGCGATGGCCAGCAAGGTCTGTTCGAGCGGCGCCGCCGGCAGGCGGTAATCCTGGCGGTCGGCGTATGCCTGGGCATGGGCGCAGGCGGGATTGAACAAGGCGGGCAGCGTGGCCAGCACGGCCAGGGTCAGGGAATGCTTGTGCAAGGGATACCTCATGAATGTCGTTGGTATACCCCTTGTGCAGCGAGATGCGGAAAGCGTCAGCGGAATCACGAAAAAAATTAGGGGGCGACGACGCTAATGCTGTTCAGATGACCCCACCCCAAGTGCAAATGCCGGGGTCAGACCCGGCGGGTCTGACCCCAGCCCTTCGCTGTTGGGGTGAATGCATGCGCTTTCGATGAGCCGGCGACCTTTAACTGAACGGCATTACGGTGGCGACGCCAGCGTTTTTCGCGTCGGCGATATAGCCGGCATCGCCTCCCGCCATCAACGCTCTTTTGCCACCTCCTCCGCCGGCGCCAGCCACGCCCCCGTCAGGATCGGCGTATTGTGCGTGGTGTCGAACAGCACGCCCTTCAGCTGCCGCGAGTAGGCGACCAGGTGATGGCTTTCATGCAGCGGCACGACCGGCACCAGTTCCGTCAGCAGCTTTTGCGCCTGGCGATACAGCGCATCGCGTTCGTTCGCATCGCGGGACCGGCGGGCGCGAAGCAGCAGGTCGTCCAGTACCGGATCGGCGATGCGGCCGGTATCCTGCCCGAAGGTGTTCTGCCGGGCGGTCTGGCTGCTGTGATACAGCAGGAACAGGACATCCGGTGTCGCCGCCGACCACCAGCCGCCGGTCAGCGCATCGTAGGCGCCCGCGCGCACGGCGGCGGGCAGGTCGGCCCCGGCGACAGGTTTCAGGCGCAGCTCGATGCCCACCGCCTTCAGGCCGGACTGGATGGCCAGCACCGATGCGGGCGGCGTTCTTTCGTCGCCGGTCGTCAGCAGCTCCGCGCTCAGGCGCCGGCCACCCTTGCTGCGGATGCCATCCCGGTCCCGTTCCGTCCAGCCGGCCTGGTCGAGCAACGCCGCGGCGCCCGCCGGGTCGTAGGCCAGCACATGCCGGTACGTGTCCACATACCCGGGCGTGTTGGTGCCGAGGTAATCGGCTTTCGCGATGAATTCTCCCGCGCTGAGCTCGCGCGTCACGCGCTCGCGGTCGATGGCGATCGCCGCGGCGCGGCGGATGCGGACATCGTCGAACGGGAAGCGTGCGGTGTTGAATGCCAGGCTGCGCATCGGGCTCCCCGGCCGCACCCTGTTGTAGAACACGAGACCGGGATCGGCCCGCAAGCGCTGCCCATCCGTCAGCGGCGCCTCGAAGGTCAGCTGGTGCCGGCCCTGCTGCAGGCTGGCGGTGCGGGCCGCGTCGTCGGGTACGGCTTCGATGACGATGCCGTCCAGGTAGGCGGGCCCCGCATGGCGGAGATAGTCGGGCGCCCACGCGTAGTCGGCTCGCCTTGCCAGCACGGCCCGCTTGCCCGGCGCGTACTCCGTTACCACGAACGGCCCGGTGCCCACCGGGCGTTCGCCGATGCTGGCCGGATCGCCGCTGATCTGGCGTGGCGAGATGAAGCCCAGCCACGTCTGGGCAAGAAACGACAGGAACGCCGGGTACGGCGCGTCGAGCCTTGCCTCGAAGGTGTACGTATCGACTGCGACCCCTTCCACGTACGGCGACAGATAGGCGGCCGCGATGCGCGATTGCGTGCCGAGTTTCTTGATCCGCTCGAAGTTGATCCGTACCGCTTCCGCATCGAAACGCGTGCCATCGCTGAACGTCACATCCTCGCGCAGCCGGAAAGTGACCACGCGGCCATCGGGCGATACCGTCCACGACTTCGCCAGCCATGGCATCGCGGCGCCTGCGCTGTCCAGATAGACCAGACTGTCGAAGACCAGCCGGCTTTGCCACAGCAGGTTGCCCGCGTGAAGCTTGTGGATGTCGAAGGAACCGGCTTCGTACGATGCGCTGGTCACCAGCACGCCGCCGGGGCGGCCGGGGGCTTGCTGGATATAGTCGCTGGCCGGGTAGGTCGGGACTGCCGGGCCGGCCTGCGCGACGGCCGCGCCGGCTGCCCCGAAAGCCAGGATTAAGGCGGCCAGGAGATGGGTGGTGCGAGGACGCATGCAGGTTCCTTTGGTTGGATGGTTGTGCAACGGGACGGCGAAGACGCGCGCGAGGCTGGTCGCATCATTCGATGATCGCCAGGAGTCCATAACGGTTCACGCGCACCGGCAGCGCGCCGGCGATCTGCCGCAGCGCACCGTCCAGGTCGGCCAGGCGGAAGACGCCGCTGATGACGTGGCCGGCCGCCGCGCCGGACACGCGCAGGATGCCGCGGTGGTAGCGGCCGAACGCTTCGGCCAGGTCGGGCAGCGGCAGGCGGTCGGCCACCAGCATGCCGCGCGTCCAGCCGGCGGCCGCGTTGAACGACAGCGG
Organism: Pseudoduganella albidiflava; assembly: GCF_004322755.1. Taxonomy (NCBI): domain Bacteria; kingdom Pseudomonadati; phylum Pseudomonadota; class Betaproteobacteria; order Burkholderiales; family Oxalobacteraceae; genus Pseudoduganella; species Pseudoduganella albidiflava. Next base: position 2,850,507 of record NZ_CP036401.1, on the reverse strand, counting down.
CGACGACAGTGCCCCTGCCCCATCGAACGTCAACGTGTCGCCGGACGCCAGCTCGACGGCGCGCACGCCGGGTACCCGCAGCACGGCGCTGCCGCCGCGCACGGCGACGATGCCGCGCCGCCCCAGGCGGCCCGCGCACAGCTCGGCGCCGTCGCAATCGATGTCGGCGCCGGCCACCGTCACGGTAAGTGCGCGCCGCGCCCGCACCAGCAGTTGCCCCTGGCGCAGGTGCAGGCGCATCGGGCCGCGCCCAGTGCCGAGGTCGATGCGCGACGCGGCATCGAAGCGCAGCGCCGAGCCGTCCGCCAGCGTGGCCGCGCCGTGTTCGCCGACGCCGCTGCGCCACGTGGCGTCGTAACCCAGTTCATGCGCCAGCTTCCAGCCGCCGGTCCCGGAAATGGCCAGCACCGCCGTACCGAACGCGGCGCGCAGCGCGCGGCGGCGCTCTTCCACGGGATGGCGCAGTGCGCGCGCCACCGCGATGCCGCCGCCGCTGCCACTGCGCCCGCCCATCAGGCCGAGCCGCCGCTGCAGCGATGCCCATGCCGCCGCATGCTCCGGCGCGCCGTCATGCCACTTGCGGAACGCCCGCAGCGCGCGCTCGTCCGTCGCCGGCTCGCGCAACCGCACTTCCCACTCGATGGCTGCCCGCTCGGCCCCGCTGCGTTGATCGACACTCATGCCGCGCTCACGCCGCGGGCCAGCAGGCGGCCAGCGCCTGGGCCACGTACTTGCGCACCATGCTGGTCGAAACGCCGAGGCGCACCGCGATCTCGGCATAGCCCAGTTCCTCGAACTGGCTGAGGATGAACGCTTCGCGCGCCTTCGCCGACAGCGTGGCCAGCGCCGCATCGATGCGCACGATTTCCTCGACCGTCATGCAGACTTCCTCGGCCGATGCGCCATGGCCTTCCGGGCGCTGCGCCAGCTCGGCCAGCCAGGCCCGCTCCAGGTCGCGGCGGCGCCAGAATTCATAGGTGAGGCGGCGCGCGATCGTCGTCAGCAGCGCGCGCGGCTGCCTGACATGGCCAACTTCGTCGAGCGCGGCCAGCTCGGTGAAGGTGGAGGCGGCCAGGTCTTCCGCATCGTTGCGGGAACCGACCAGCCGGTGTACGGTGGCCGTCAGCCAGCCGTAGCTGCGCCTGAATTCACTGCTGAGCCATTCGTTGCGCAGCGCCAGGGAATTGCTGTGTCGGGGTGCGGCGTTCATGTTTCGTCCATCGGGAATTGCGCGGCAAGATGCGGCGGGCAGCGGCACCGGGCGGCGGAGACCGGCCCCGGCGCGGTGCATGGCCGCGCCGCCAATATAGATGGACCGATAACGGAACAGAACGAACCATTCCAACTATGCTTGCTTGGAATTCGCCGCTACGGCAGAGCCGGGGAAATCGGACGGGAGGGAGAACAGATCAGGCGGAAAAGCCGGGAGTGGCGAACAAACAGGGGGCAATCAGGGGCAATCAGACGACAGGCAGACGACAGGCAGAGGACAGGCAGCGCACCAGCGGAGCACAGGCGGACCAAAAGCTGAGCAAAGGCGGCGGACAAACAAAAGCCGGGGTGGCGACAAGCCGCGGCCCCGGCGCTCTACTGGACGGTTCGATCGGGAACGTTCAGTGATTCGGCAGCTTCTTCGCCGCCAGGTAGATCCCGTACAGCGCGGACAGGCCCACCAGCGCATACACGATGCGCGAGGCGGTGGTCTGTTCACCGAAGATCGCGGCGACCAGGTCGAACTGGAACAGGCCGACCAGCCCCCAGTTCAAGCCGCCCACGATCAGCAGCACCATCGCGATCCAGTCCACGGCATTCATAGCCTTGTGCGCGACCACGTCGGCCGAGCCGGTATTCATCGTTGCCATCAGCTACTCCTCGATACAGGTTGCGAGGACCCGCACCACGCGAGCCGAGGCCATTGTAGGCCGGCGGTCCGGCTATCGCAGTCGGAGCGCGATCCAGTCCGGCGTAGGATCACGCCTAGATTCGAGGGGGAAACAAGGTCGGGAGGCAAACAAGACCGGCTGACCGGCTCAGCGGGGGTTGCGGCGGCGTTCGCCATGCCGGTGGAATTGCGGCGCGCACAGCACCCGCAAGGCGATCTCGCGGGGCACGCCGGCGCGCTGCATGAACTCCAGCGCCGGATGGATGCCGTCCGCCTCGACAATTTTCAATGCATCTTCCACGCACGCTGCCGTCGTTGCGTCAGCGCGCGACCTCGTCGTGCCCCGTTCCGCCATGATGCCGATCCTGTTGAAGAAACCATAAATGCTACACCAAGCGAGGGTGGCATGGCGCGCACGATCTTGTCTTTATTTCAAGCATCATGCGGCCAGCGCGCGCCGCAAGTCCTCCAGCGATGCCGGTTTCGTCAGATGCAGGTCGAAGCCCGCCGCCGCGGCACGCGCCACGTCGCCCTTGCGGCCATAGCCGGTCAGGGCCACCAGCCGCAGGGCGCGCCCGTCCGCCGCCGCGCGCAAGGCCATCGCCAGCGCATAGCCATCCATGTCCGGCAACCCGATGTCGAGCAGCGCGGCATCCACCGGCCCGTCGCCATACGCCGCCAGCGCCTCGTGCGCGGTATGGGCGACCTGCACATCGAGCCCGATATGGCGCAGCATCAGCGCACTGGAACGCGCGGCATCCTCGTTGTCGTCGACCAGCAGCACGCGCAGCCCCTGCGGTACCGGCACGTGCGGCGCCTCGACGGGCGCCAGGCCCGGTTGCGCCAGCGGCAGCAGCACCTCGAACGTGCTGCCCAGCCCGGGGCCGGGGCTGTGCGCCGCCACCTGGCCGCCATGCAGCTCGACGATCTTGCGCACGATGGCCAGGCCCAGCCCCAGGCCGCCGGTGCGGCGCGCCAGTTGCTGGGGCGCCTGGTAGAACGGCTCGAACACCCGCGCCAGCAGGTCCGGCGCCATGCCGGCGCCGCGGTCGCTGACGGCCAGCCGCGCCATCGGCCGGTCCCCCACAATTGCCTGAGCCAGCGTGATGGCCGCTTCCCCGCCGCCGAAACGGCCGGCGTTCGACAGCAGGTTGCCCAGAACCTGGGCCAGCCGGCTGTCGTCGCCGGCCACCCACAGCGACGGCGGCGCCTGCACTGTCACGCGCAGGCCGGCGGCGGCGGCGGCGGCCTGCCGCGCGATATCGGCCAGGTCGACCGGCCGCAAGTCCAGCTCCAGCTTGCCCGACGCGATGCGCGATACGTCCAGCAAGTCGTCCACCAGCCGCTTCAGGTGCGCCACCTGGCGCCGCAGCACGGCGCGCTCGCGCTGCGCGCCCATCTCGCCGCGCAAGTCCATCAAGTCCAGCGATGCCACGATCGGGCTGAGCGGATTGCGCAGTTCGTGCCCCAGCACCGCCAGGAATTCATCCTTGGCGCGGCCGGCTTCGCGCGCCTCGGCCAGCGCCGCCTCCTGCGACGCCACGGCCCGCTCGAGGGAGGCCAGCAGGTCCGAACGTTCCCGTTCGTGCCGGTCGCGCGCGGCGGCCGCGGCGGCCAATGCCTGGCCCATCTGTCCGATCTCGCGCACCCGTGACGGCTCCACCGCCACCGGCGCGCCGGCACCGAGCGCGGCGGCGCCCTGCACCAGGCTGTCGATGCGGCGCACGATGCGGCGCGACAGCAGCGACGCCAGCCCGATGCAGGCGGCCAGCGTCAGCGCCAGGCCCGCCGCGTACACGACGGCACCACGCAGCACGGGCGAGCGCAGCGACGCGGTCGGCGCGCTGACGACCACCGTCCAGCCCCAGCGCGACGAGGTGGTGAACGCGGTACGCACGGGCACATCCTCGATGGTGCGCGAATCGCCGGTGCCCTCCCGCGCGGAACGCATCAGGCGCTGCAGCCCGGGGCTGGCCAGGCCGCCCAGGTAGCGCTCGTGCTCGCGCGAACGGGCCACGCGGCGGCCGTCGCGGTCCATCACGGCGATCACCCAGTCGTCCGGCGCGCGCTGGCGCCGGATCACGTTGACGATACGGTCAGGCGCGATGACGGCGGACAGCACGAACCGGCCGCGGGGCAGGTCGATGGGCAGCCGCACGGGGAAAGCGGCACGGCCGCCGGCGCCGCGCATCACGCCACCGGCCACGGGTGCATCGCCGGCGGCCGCGCGGGCCAGGCTGGCAGGGTCGGCCACGGGTGCCGGCGCCGCGCCGAACGGCGCCATGGTGCGGAACACCGAGCGCCCCGCCGCATCGGCCAGGATCACGCCGAGCCACTGGGCTTGCGCCGCGGCGTGCTGCGTGGCCAGTTCATGGAAGGCACGCAGGTCCCCGGTGCGCACGGCCGGGGAGTTGGCAATGCCGCCCAGCACCGCGGCGGCGCCGTCATGCTCGGCGTCGACGGCCGACGACAGCGCCCGCGCCAGTTCGAGCATCGAACGGTCCTGCTCGCGCTGCTGCACGTCGGCGGCCGCCATCAGGCCCCAGGTGCCGAGCAGCGCCAGCGGCAGGAAGCCGATCGCCGTCAGCAGTAACAGCAGATGGCGCAGGCTGAGGGTAATGCCGCGGCGATCGTGCATGGGTCGGGCCCGGCCAAGGAAAAGGCCGATTATAACGGGCGAATACCGGCCGCACCGTCACGCGCCCGCCATCTGTCCCTTCCAATACGCCAGTGGCGAGCGGCCCACCAGCGCGGTAAACGCACGGGTCAGGTGGGCCTGGTCGAAGAAGCCCAGTCGCTGCGCCAGGCCGGCGAGATCCGGGCAGGCGGGTCCTGCCAGCAGCGCCGCGGCCTCCTGCAACCGGTAGCGCTGCACCACCCATTTCGGCGGCACGCCGACCTGGTCGCGGAACAGCCGCTGCAGCCCCCGCTCGGGCAGGCCGACGGCGGCCGCCAGCATGGCCACGGACCCCGGCCCGTGCTGCGCCGCGGCCGCGTCGAGGGCCTGCTGCGCCAGCGCCGCGCGCGGATCCGGCCGGGCCATTGCGGCGGCCGGCGCCAGCAAGGCATGGACCGCGCCGATCACGCCGGCATCGTCGGCCGCGCCCAGCACCTGCCGTTCGGCGGCGGCGCCATCGATGCCGGACAGCTCCGCCAGCGGCACGATCCGGCCGGTGAGCGACGCGGCGGCGCCGGTCCACCACGGGCGCTGGCCGCCGGCGCGGAAACGCACGCCCACGGCACGCCCGCTGCCCGCCAGGACCTTGTCGAACGGTCCGCGCACGATGCCGTGCAGCGCGCTGGCCCCGCTCTCGAACACGAGGTGCGCGTGCGGATACGGCAGCACGCGCTGCACCTGGGCCGGCGCGCCGCCCAGGTCCCATTCGACCACCCACAGGTACTCGACGAACGGCGCCAGGGCTGGCGGCGGCGGGTGGCGCCGCAGGGCGAAGCGGCGCGCCATCGCCCGCGGGTCGAGGATGCCCTTCGGGGTACCGTCCGGCATGCCAGGTCCGATGTCGTTTTTTTCCAATCCGCCTCCGTCCGCGCTTGCTAAAGTGGCGCCATTATCAACCAGGGAGAACCCCATGCATACCATTGCCGCCCTCGCGCTCGCCGCCGGCCAGGCCGCCAGCCCGGCCGAGGTGAAAGGAACCTTCGACGTGACGATCACGCCCGTGCCGGAAGCACGCACCGCGCCGGACGATACACGGGGGCGCATGCGGTTCACGAAGACCTTCCAGGGCGCGCTGTCCGGCACCAGCGAGGGCGAGATGCTGACGGCCGGCGCGCCGGCCAGCGGTTCGGCCGGCTATGTCGCGCTGGAGCGCTTCACGGGCACCCTGGGCGGGCGCCGCGGCAGCTTCGTGATGCAGCACTCGGGCACCATGCACGGCGGGCGCCAGGATCTGTCGATCGCGATCGCGCCCGGGTCGGGCACCGGCGAACTGGCCGGCATCGCCGGCAGCGCCACCATCGATATCGCCGGCAAGCAGCATTTCTATACGCTGCGCTACACCCTGCCGGCGCCGTGACCGGGAAGGTGCGGCGCAGCGCATGACAGTGGAAATCAGGCGCGTGCAACGGCAACGCGGCGTCGAGGCCCCTGTCCGGAATGATTCTCATTACTGGCGATTGCGCCTATAATGCCAGTCACCCGAACCTCCGCCGCCACCGCCGCGCCCCGCGCCTGCCGGTGCGGCGTGTCAAGCGCCCATCATGAAACGCGATTCCCTGCCCGCCGGCGTCACCCCTGCCAGCCCTGCCGCTTCCCAACCCATCGCTTCCCGCCGCTGGACCCTGCCGACCTGGAAGCAGGCCTGGTTCCAGCTGCACTGGTTCGTCGGCATCACGGCCGGCACGGTGCTGGTCGTGATCGGCCTGAGCGGCGCCCTGCTGGTGTTCAAGGAAGAAATGCTGGACCTGGCCAACCCGGGCGTGCGCCACGTGCCCGCGCAGAATGCGCCGGCCCTGGCGCCCCAGCAGGTGGCCGAGGCGGTCCGTGCCGCCCACCCGGAGCGGCGCGTCGCCTCCGTGATCGTGTACTCGGCACCGGGCACCGCGGCCCGCGTCGGCCTGGCGGCGCTGCCGGGCCAGCCGCGCGGCGAATCGGTGTACGTGCATCCCTATACAGGCGCGTTGCAGCCGCACCTGGCCGGCGAGGCGGCATTCGAATGGATCGAATTCCTGCACCGCTGGCTGCTGTTGGAGCGCGAGACGGGCAAGCCGGTCACGGGCACGCTGGCGCTGTGCCTGCTCGGCCTGGCGCTGTCCGGCCTGTACCTGCGCTGGCCCCGCAATGCGCGCAACTGGCGCACCTGGCTGACGTTCGACACGCGCCTGAAAGGCCGCTCGTTCCTGTGGGCGCTGCACGCGGTGGCCGGGACCTGGGCGCTGGTCGCCTACCTGGTCTTCACGCTGACCGGCGCCTACTGGGCGTTCGACGTGGTGCGCAGCACGGTCGATGGCTGGGCCGGCGTGAAGCGCCCGCCGCGCGAGGCGCCCGCCAAGGCGTCGTCCAGGATGCCGGGCGGGCAGCGCGCCAAAACCATGCCGGTCGACCTGGCGCCGGCCTGGAACACCTTCGTCGGCACCGCGCCGGGCTGGCAGATGGCCTTCCTGCGCTTCACCGACAAGCCCAACGACCCGATCCAGGTAGCCTGGCTGGCCGCCGACGCGCCCCATCCCCGCGCGCGCGGCGCCATGACGATCGCGCCGGACGGCACGCTGGTGAAGCATGAACCGTATGCGGCGAAGTCCGCCGGCGCGCGCGCCCTGACCACGCTCTATCCGCTCCACATCGGCACCTACTTCGGCCTGCCCGGGCAGATCGCCATGATGCTGGCCAGCCTGGCCCTGCCCGGTTTTGCCGTGACGGGCTGGATGCTGTACCTGAAGCGCCGCCGCCAGGCACGCGCGGCGCGCACCGAACGCGCCCGCCTGCAGGCGATCGACGGGGCGGCCGGCCCGCTGGCCATGGCGGCCGTCGCGCCGGTGCTGGTCGCCTACGCCAGCCAGACGGGCCAGGCCGAAAGTCTCGCGCTGCGCACCGCGGCGGCATTGCGCTCCTCCGGTACGCCGGCCGACGTGCGGGCCGTGGCCACGCTGGCGCCGCGCGACCTGGCCGGCTACGGCGAAGCGCTGTTCGTCGCCAGCAGCTATGGCGAAGGCGAACCGCCGGATGGCGCGCGCCGCTTCGCCCGCCTGCTGGCCGAACGGGACGACCGCCTGCCGGGTTTGCGCTACGCCGTGCTGGCCCTGGGCGACAGCGCCTACGCGCGCTTCTGCGGCTTCGGCCGCGCGCTGGACGACCGCCTGGCGGCGCTGGGCGCCACGCGCCTGTTCGCGCCGGTCGAAGTGGACAATGGCGACGAAGCCGCGGTGGCGCGCTGGTCGGCGGCGCTGGCCTGCCTGGGCGCCGCGCCGCTGGCCGAGGTGGCCGCCGGCGCCGGCGCGCCATGGCAAAGCTGGACCCTGGCGTCACGCACCCTGCTGAACCCCGGCAGCCTGGGCGCACCGCTGCATGAAGTGCGGCTGGAGCCGGACGGGGACGCCGCGACGGCCGGCTGGCTGCCCGGCGCTCTGCTCGAGCTCGAAGCGCGCCATGCCGACACGGTGGTGCAGGCGTGGCTGGCTCAGTCCGGGCTGGATGGCCGGGCCGTCGTCGGCGAGCACACGCTGGCCGGCTTGCTGGCCACCAGCGAACTGCCCGATGCGGACCACCGCTTCGCTTCGGCCGGGGCGTGCGCCGCGGTGCTGAAGCCGCTGGCACCGCGCCGCTATTCGATCGCCTCGCTGCCCGCCGATGGCGCGGTGGAATTGCTGGTACGGCAAGTGCGCCATGAACAGGGCCTGGGGCTTGCGTCGGGCTGGCTGACGGCACATGCGGCGCCGGGTACCGCGGTGCGCGCACGGCTGCTGGCCAATCCCGGCTTCGCCCCGGTCGACGCCGACGTGCCCTGCATTTACATCGGCAACGGCTCCGGGCTGGCCGGGCTGCGCGGCCACCTGCGCGCCCGCGTGGCCGCCGGCCGCCAGCGCAACTGGCTGGTGTTCGGCGAACGCCAGCGTGCTTTCGACAGCCTGTGCGCGCGCGAAGTGCAGGGCTGGGCCGCCACCGGCTTCCTGCCGGAACTCGACCTGGTGTTTTCGCGCGATGGCGAAGGCTACGTGCAGGACCGCCTCCGAGCCCGCGCCGGCCTGCTGCGCGCCTGGATCGGCGATGGCGCCGTGCTGTTCATCTGCGGCAGCCTGCAGGGCATGGCTGGCGGCGTCGATGCCGCGCTGGCCGACCTGCTGGGCCGCGACACGGTGGAACTGCTGGCGGCCGAAGGACGGATCCGGCGCGACGTGTACTGATCCCTGCCCCTCGCCTGCCCCATCTGGCCAAGCGATAACCGGGCAATTCGATGGGTCCTCACGGATTTGTCCCGGGTTGAAGCGGGCTTTATCCCTTCCCTACCCCTATCCCGCCATGCCGGCCTCTCTCTTTGGTGGGAGGCCGCCGGCAGGAATGGCCGGCCCGGCGACCACCCGTCATATACTGCCGGCAACCAACAACCAGTGATTGCCTTGCCATGCCCGGTACCCTGCGCTCCGCCCTGCTGAAGGCGGCCATCGTGCTGCTGACAGCCGCGATTTTCGCGCTCGATGCGTTGACCTCGATGGACAGCGCGATCGCCGTCATGTACGTGGTCGTGGTCCTGGCCACCGTCCACGTCTGGCCCACGCGCGTGCTGGCGGTGACGGCCCTGTGCCTGGTGCTGACGGCCACCGCGCATTTGGTCACCAGCTGGTTCGGCGTCGTCAATTCTTCGCTGGCGCGCTGCGCCGTCAGCCTCGCGGCGATCGGCATCAGCGGCTACCTGGCCCACGCCGGCGCGCAAGCCACCGCCCGCCTGCTGCAACGCGAGGAATCGCTGCGGCTGTCGCGCATGCAGCTGGCGCACGTGACGCGGGTCACGACGCTGGGCGAACTGGCGGCGTCCATCGCCCACGAGGTGAACCAGCCGCTGGCCGCCATCTCCGCCAATGGCGAAGCGGCACTGCGCTGGCTGCGCCGCCAGCAACCCGACCCGCAGGAAGTCGAACATGCGCTGCAACGTATGCTGGCCGACACCTGCCGCGCCAGCGAAGTCATTCGCCGCATCCGCGCGCTGGCACAGAAAGGCGAGGCCACGTTCGCGCCGGTCGACCTGCCCGGCATCATCCACGATTGCGCGGCGCTGCTGCAGCGCGAACTGGCCAGCCATGGCGCCACGCTGGTCGTCGAGGTGGCGGACGGCCTGCCGCCCGTCGCCGGCGACCGGGTGCAGCTGCAGCAGGTGCTGATCAACCTGCTGATGAACGGCATGCAGGCCATGGAGCCGCGCGGCGGCACGCTGCGTCTCGTCGCGGCGGCGCTTCCATCCACCCATGGCGACGGCGTGCGCATCGCCGTCACCGACCAGGGCCCGGGCATCCCCGACGACCAGTGCGGCCGGCTGTTCGAGCCGTTCTACAGCACCAAGCCGGACGGCATGGGCATGGGCCTGCCGATCTGCCGCTCCATCGTCGAGGCGCATGGCGGGCGCATCGCGGCCGTGCCCGGCGGCCCCGGCGCGACGCTGGAAGTCACGCTGCCGTGCTCCCGGCAGGCCGCCGCATGAAGCCGCTCGTCTACATCGTCGACGACGACGCGGCGCTGCGCGAGGCCCTGTCGAGCCTGTTGCGCTCGGCGGACATGGACGTGGCCACGTTCGGTTCCGTCGCGGACTTCATGGAACACTGCCGCGACGACCGCAACAGCTGCCTGCTGCTAGACGTACGCCTGGGCGGGCACAGCGGCATGGACCTGCACGCCGAGCTGAAGTCGCAGGGCTGCGCGCTGCCGGTCGTCTTCATGACCGGGTTCGGCGATATCCCGATGTCGGTGCGCGCGATGAAGGCCGGCGCCGTCGACTTCCTCGCCAAGCCGGTGCGCGTGGAGGAATTGCTCGACGCCGTCAACCAGGCCCTGGCCCGCGACGCCGCCGACCGCACCGAACACGCCACCCTTGCCGGGCTGCGCCAGCGCTACCAGACGCTGACACCGCGCGAACGGGAGATCATGGCGCTCGCCGCGCGCGGGCTGATGAACAAGCAGATCGCCGCCGAGGTGGGCACCAGCGAAATCACCGTCAAGATCCACCGCGGCCAGGCCATGAAGAAGATGCAGGCGAAGACGTTCGCCGACCTCGTGCGCATGGCCGAGGCCCTGGACCTACGCTGACGCCCCTGCACATCCGCGACATCCGGAAACCGGTCACAGGCTCCGATTATGAAACCGGTGAAAAAAACCGGTGACAGGCTCCGATTATGTTTGAAACCTTCTCTTCTTTCGGAAACCCGTACCTGTTTACGTTTTCACTTTCGCGAACGTCTTCCCTCCGCGGAACGTTTTACTCTTTCGAGCGCCTTGGACACGCCGCTATCGCGTTTCGGAACCACTTTCGAAATAATCGGAGCCTGTCACCGGTTTCGGAAACATAATCGGAGCCTGTCACCGCTTTTGCCTCATGGTTCGCCGAGGCGCTATACCCACGTATGATTCCCCTCCCCCGCCGCGCCCGCTAAGCTTCTGCCGATTGCACCACCAGGAGCCGAAGTGTCCCTTTCAGATCAGGAAGTCTGCATCGTCGACGACGATGCGTCGGTGCGTACGGCTGTCAGCAGCCTGGTACGCTCGCTGGGCCTGCGCGCCCGGCTGTTCGCGTCGGCCGAGGAATTCCTCGCGGCCGGCTGCGCGGCGGACCTGGTGATCTCCGACCTGCAGATGCCCGGCATCAGCGGCATCGAGTTGCTCGAGCTGCTGCGCGGCCGCGCCGACCAGGTGCCGTTCATCGTCATCACCGCGTTCCTGCAGGATGCCGTGAAGGGCCGCGCCACCCAGGCCGGTGCCGCCTGCGTGCTCGGCAAGCCGTTCCGCGCCGATGCGCTGATCGGCTGCATCGAGCGCGCGCTGGCGACCGGCCCCGATCATACCCACGTATGATTTCCGCCGCCGGCGCGCCGCCCTATGCTGTATCCACGATGAACGGCGGCACGGGCAACGAGGCCGCCGGCATCACCGATCAACTCCCAGCCAACGAGTTCGCCATGAGACAGCTGACGATCCCCCGCGCCGCGACGCCGGTGCCGCACCGCCACGAAACGCCGGCCGACCAGCACGAGGCATTGCACGACAGGCACGAGGCGCTGCATGAACGGCACGAGGCGCTGCATGAACGGCACGAGGCGCTGCGCGCGGAAGAGCGCCTGCGCTGCGCCCGCGACGTGCACGACATCGTGCTCCAGGACCTCACCGCCGTGCTGCTGCAACTGCGCGCCGCCAGCGGCAGCGGCGATCCGGCGCAAGTGGCGGCCTGCCTGGCCACGGCGATGCTGGCCGCCGAGCAGGGCCTGGCCAGCGCCCGCGATTTCGTGCGGCGGCTGCGCGCCACGGCGCCGCAGCGGCAGCGTTCCGCCAGCCTGGGCGCCACCATCCGCGCGGCGCTGGACACCCAGCCGCTGGCAAACGGTAACCGCGGCACCCGCCTGCGCCTGCAGCTCGACGACGATGCCGTGCTGCCGCCCGCGGCCTGCGAACAGGTGGCGATGATCGTTCGCGAAGCGGTCGGCAACGCCGTCAAGCACGCGCGCGCCCGCACGGTTTCCTGCCGCCTGCGTGTCCGGGCCGGCCGCGTGCAGGTGCAGGTGCGCGACGATGGCAAAGGCTTCGATCCCCATTTGCCCCGCGCCGGCTTCGGCATCGGCGGCATGCATGAACGGGCGGCGCTGGCCGGCGCCGCCCTGCAGGTCGACAGCGCGCCCGGGCGCGGCACGACCGTCCACCTTTCCCTTCCACTCGACGCAGGAGAATGACATGTCCATATCCGTGATGCTGGTCGACGACCACCCCCTGGTACGCCTCGGCATGGCCGGCGTGGTATCCCGCCAGCCCGGCTACGCCGTCACCGCCGAAGCGGCCGATGGCGCCGAAGCCATCGACCTGTACCGCCGCATGCGCCCCGACGTGGTGCTGATGGACCTGATGATGCCGCGCGTCGGCGGCCTGGAGGCGCTGCACGCGATCCGCGAATTCCACCCGGAGGCGCGGGTGGTGATGGTGTCCGGCTCCGACGGCGAGGAGCACGTCTACCGCGCCCTGCACGCCGGCGCCCGCGCCTACCTGCTGAAGGATGCGCCGGAAAGCCAGCTGGCCGAATGCCTGCAGGCGGTGGTGGCCGGGCGCCGCTACGTGCCGCCGGACGTGGCCACCCGCCTCGCCGCGCGCCTGGACAACGATGCTCTGACGGGCCGCGAGCTCGACGTGCTGCGTTTCCTGGCGCAGGGCCTGTCGAACAAGCTGATCGCCCGGGCGGCCGGCATCGCGCCCGGCACCGTCAAGTACCACGTGAAGAACATCATGGCCAAGATGGGCGCCTCCTGCCGCACCGAGGTACTGCGCGAGGCCGTGCGGCGCGGCATCGTCGATCTCGCGCACTGAGACGCGGGTCCCACCGCCGCGGCCCGGGTGCGGCCTGGTGGCCGCTTGGTGGCGGGAGCGCCATGGGGTACAATCCCGTGCTCCTGATAATTCATTCTCATTTCGATGACCGACCGCCCCCGCTTCCGATACCGCCGCGCCACGCGCGGCCGGCTCGCGGCGTGGGCGGTCCCGTTCATTGCCGCGCTGGCCGGCATCATCCTGCTGGTGCAGCTGTTCGCCGCGGCCGCGCACCACGACCACGAACTGGCCGCCAAGTCGCAGCATTGCGTGGCTTGCGCGCTGCATGCCCATCCGGATACGGCGCCGCCCGGCGCACCGCCCGAAGCGGCGTCGCCCGGATGGACGCTGCTGGGGATGCTGCCGCCGCTCGCACGCGTTGCATCGGCCGCGCCGGCAGCCGACCACCTGCTGCCGCCAGCCCAGGCACCGCCGCCGTTCCTGTCCTCCCGCTGATACCGGCCGCGCGCTCACTTGCGCCGCGCGGCTCCCACCGTCGACACGCCCGGCTGGCCGTGCGCGCCCGCGCGCGCCGTCATCCCGGGTGACAGGAACACCATGAACCACCACACAGATTCCACGAAACGGCGGCTGGCGCTGGCCGCCGCCCTGGCCGCGACCGCGCTGCCGCATTCTTCTTCCCTTGCCGCCGATGCCGGTACCGTCGTCATCGAGGGCCAGCGCGGCGGCTACCGCACGCTGGCCGTGGCCGGCGCCACCAAGACGGATGCCCTGCCGAAGGACTTGCCGCAAAGCGTGCGCACCCTGACGGGCGAGCTGCTGCAGGACGCCGGCGTGACCTCGCTGGCCGGCGCGCTGGACCTGGCCAGCGGCATCGCCCGCCAGAGCGACCTCGGTGGCCTGTGGGACAGCTACGCGATGCGCGGCTTCACCGGGGACCCCAATTTCGGTTCCGACTACATGGTCAACGGCTTTTCCGCCAGCCGCGGCTACAACGGGCTGCGCGACATCGCCGGCACCCAGGCGGTCGAGGTCCTGAAAGGTCCGGCGTCGGCGCTGTATGGCCGCGGCGAGCCGGGCGGCACCGTCAACATCCTCACGAAGAAGCCCCGCTTCTCGCCACGCTATTCGCTGGAAGCCGGGGTGGCCAGCCATGCGACACGTCGCGTGGCCGCCGACCTTACCGGGCCGTTGTCGCAGACGGTGGCCTACCGCCTGAATGCCGCGCACCAGGGCGGCGGCAATTTCCGCGGCCTGCACACGGACCGCGACTACCTTGCGCCATCGCTGCTGTGGCTGGCCGGGCCGGACACCACCGTATCCTACGAAGTGGAAGCATCGCGCCAGCGCTCGCCGTTCGACCGCGGCATCCCGGTGCCGGATGGCCGCCCCGAGGTACCGGTGGAGAGCTTCCTCGGCGAACCGGCCGATGGTCCGATCACCGTGAAGTCGCTGGGCCACCAGGTGTTCGTCCAGCATGGCCTGGGCAATGGCTGGTCGCTGCAGGGCGGCGCCGCCTACCGCGACAGCTCGCTGGCCGGCTATTCGACGGAAGCCAACGACGTGCTGCCGGACGGCCATACCCTGCGGCGCCAGCGGCGCTTCCGCGACTGGTCCGCCACCGACCGCTCGGTGCGCGCCGAGCTGCTGGGCAGCGCCAGCGTCTTCGGCATGCGGCATGCGCTGCTGGTCGGCGTGGACGCGTACAAGTTCGACGACACCCGCCTCCAGCTGCGCCGCAATCCTTCGACCGCGAACCCGTACGCGATCGACCTGTATGCGCCCGTCCATGGCGGCACGGCCGCTCCGCTGGCCGTGTCGGTCGATACGCTGGAACACCAGCGCGCCCATGCCGTCTACGCGCAGGACCAGCTGACCCTGGGCGAGCAATGGAAGATGCTGCTCGGCGTGCGGCACGACCGCTACCGGCAAACCGTGATCAACCACCGCACGGCGGCCGTCAACGCGCAGGCGCTGTCGGCCACCAGCCCGCGCGCCGGCATCGTCTGGCAGCCGACCGGCGCGTTGTCCCTGTACGCCAGCGCGGCGCGCGGCTTCCGCCCCAACAGCGGCATCAGCGTCGACAACCAGGCGTTCCCCGCCGAGCGCAGCATCGCGTATGAACTGGGCGCGAAGGCGGAAACCCGCGGCGGCCTCACCGGCACGCTGGCGCTGTACCGCATCGACAAGGAAAACGTGCTGACGACGAACCCCGCCAACACCGATTTCGCGAT
This sequence comes from Pseudoduganella albidiflava, assembly GCF_004322755.1. Taxonomy (NCBI): domain Bacteria; kingdom Pseudomonadati; phylum Pseudomonadota; class Betaproteobacteria; order Burkholderiales; family Oxalobacteraceae; genus Pseudoduganella; species Pseudoduganella albidiflava. The sequence goes on along the minus strand of NZ_CP036401.1, from coordinate 2,835,425 downwards.
CGCCGCCGGCGAGGTGGCCAGCCAGGGTGTCGAGCTCGACGTGTCCGGCGAACTGGCGCGCGGCGTGCGCCTGTCCGGTGCCTATGCGTACACCGATGCGCAGGTCACCCGCGGCGACGCGGCCATCCCCACCGGCAGCCGCCTGCCCAACGTGGCGCGGCACAGCGGCAATGTGCTGCTGGTGGTGGGCAACGCGGTGGCCAGCATCGGCGGCGGACTGTCGTATGTGGGCGAGCGCCGTGGCGACGTGGCGACTTCCTCCGGCTTCGTGCTGCCCGGGTACACCACCGCGCGGTTGCTGGCGACCTGGCGCCCGGCGCCGCGGTTGAAGCTGGCCGTCAACGTCGATAACCTGTTCGACCGTCGCTATTACGCCAGCTCCTACAGCCGGCTGTGGGTCGCCCCTGGCAGCACCCGCACCGCCTCCCTGACCGCCACATACGTATTCTGAGGATAGACGCTTGAATCATTCGCACCGCATCGCCTCGATCGACATCGCGCGCGGCATCGTCATGCTGCTGATGACGGTCGACCACGTACGCGAGACCTTCCTCCTGCAGCACCAGGTGGGCGACCCGATGGACGTCGCGGCGACGGACCCGGCGCTGTTCTTCTCGCGCATCGCCGCGCATTTCTGCGCGCCGATGTTCGTCTTCCTCACCGGCCTGGCGGCCTGGCTGTATGCCAACCCGCCGTCCGGCCCGCGCGATGCCACCCGCTTCCTCGCCAAACGCGGATTGCTCCTGGTCGGTCTGGAACTCACCGTCGTCAACTTCGCCTGGACCGGCTCGCTCGCGCCGTCGACGCTGTACCTGCAGGTGATCTGGGCGATCGGGCTGGCGATGCTGGCGCTCGCGCTGCTGCACAAGCTGCCGCTGGCCCTGCTCGGCGTGCTGGGCGCGGCCATCGTGGCCGGCCACGATGCGCTGTCGTTCGCGCCTGAGCCGGCGACGCTGGCCGCGGCGGCATGGACCATCCTCGAACAGCGCGGCTTCCTGCTCGACGGCCCGCTGCGGGTAAAGATCAGCTATCCGCTGCTGGCCTGGGTCGGCGTGATCCTGCTCGGCTATGCGGCCGGCCCCCTGTACGCGCGCGCCATGTCGCCCGCGCTGCGGCGCCGCCGGCTGCTCGGCATCGGCGCCGCCTGCCTCGTGCTGCTGGCCGTGCTGCGCGGCCTGAACGGGTATGGCGAACCGGTGCCATGGACCGCGCACGCCGACCCGCTGCGGACCGCGATGTCATTCGTCAATTTCACGAAGTATCCGCCGTCGCTGGATTTCATCCTCCTCACGCTGGGCGTGGGAGTCATCGTGCTGGCGCTCGTCGAGCGGCCGATGCGGTGGAGCGGCATCGCCGCCGTGTTCGGCGGCGCCCCGATGTTCTACTACCTGCTGCACCTGTACGCGCTGCTGGTGCTGCAGCGGATCGCCGCCTTCGTGCTGGACGTGCCGCGCGCCGACCTCGATCACGTCTGGCAGGTGTGGCTGGCAAGCGCGTTGCTGGCGGTGGCGCTGTACTGGCCGACACGCTGGTTCGGCCAGTACAAGCGCAGCAGCGGCAAGGCGTGGGTCAAGTATTTTTGACGGGGCGTGCCGGCACTCCTGAGACTTCCGTTCGGGGCAGGAAGCAGGCGTTCGCGCCATCCCTGTCGAGCCGCAGCGCCACGTTCCGCGCTGCCAGCAGCGCATTGATGTTTGCAATCGCCGCAGGCCCGGCTTTCAGGTGATCCTTCTGCGCCGGGACGAGAATGCCGGCGTGCAGCAACATCGCGATGGCCTGGACGGTCTTGTCGATCGCGCCGGCTGGTCCAGCGGCGGCGGCCAGCTCGCCGAACGACAGCGTGCCGCCGCGGCGCGCCAGGTCTGCCATGGCCCGGAACGTGCCGTCGGTAATGGCCATCGGCCCCAGTGGCGTTCCGATCGTCGACAGGTCGCCGTCCGGCGCATCCCCCCTGGCGATGAAGTCCATCGACTCCAGCGCCGCCAGGCGTTCACCGGCAGTGGGTGCCGAGGCGTTCTTCTGGAATACGTCGGAACGGTGCGGCCGGCCGCTCGCCATGTCCTTCAGCGTCTCCACCAATGCCGGCGGCGCGTCCTGCCGCAACAGGGGCCGCATGTCGTCCGGAATGCAGATGGCGGAATCGGTGTTGTAGAACACTTCCGACGAGCCGATGAACGACACGCCCGCCTGCGCCGCCAGCCAGTGGATGTCGCCGGCGTTGTGGACGCTCCAGAAATCGCCGAGCAGGTCGTGCGCCAGGTGATCGGCATCGGCGTTTTTCAGCGTGGACAGCCGGTCCCGCAGGCGCGGCTGGTCGTCGAACAGGCCGGCCGACAGCAGCTGGTCGATCGCGCGCAGGCCCTCGGCGACCGCCGCCCTCGACCCGCCGGGCCCGGGGCGGGCCAGCCCGCGCAGCAGGTGGTGGACCGGGATCATCGGCGTCGAACCCGGGTGGCACATGTAGTGCAGGCAGAACAGCCCCTTTGGCCGCAGGTGCCTGGCCACGATCTCGAGGATGCTCCGTTGCACGCCGGGCGATACCCAGGACCACACGCCATGGCAGTCGATGATGTCGAATCCGGCCTTGTTTTCATGCGCGAACTGCTGGAAATCGCGGCACTGGAAGGCAACGTTCGCCACGCCCATGTCGCGCGCCATCGCCCGTGCGATGTCGATGTGATGCGGGTTGAAATCGATCCCGACGACTTCCGCGTGCGGATTGAGCGCGGCGGCGACGATGGCATTGAAGCCCGTGCCGCAGCCCAGTTCGCAGTAACGCCAGGGTCGTTCCAGGTCGGGGCCGCGAATCCCACGCAGGCGGGCAATGGTCGACAGCCACAGGGGCTGCGTGTCCGGATAGAAGTAGGAAGGATAGACGCTGTCGACGACGTAGCCGTTTTTCTTCTGCATGGTGTCGAAGAATAAAAAAGCTGGAAACGCCGGCCGGGCAAGCGCTTCCAGCGCATCCCGGCGGGCCGGAATGTGTCACTCAGAACGTGTAGTTCAGCGCCGTCGAATAGCGGCGCCCATCGACGTAGCCGTTCGAACTGTTGGCGACCTGCCTGTTGGCCAGGTTGTAGATGCCGAACTTCAGCGCCAGGTTCCGCTTCAGCCGGTGCACCACGCCCATGTCGACCAGCGTGTAGCTTTGCGAGGTGGAGGCCCCCGTCGCCAGGTCTGTGCTGATGAACTTGCCGGTATAGGCGGCCTGTGCCCACAAGCTGGTGCCGCGCGAATGATCGTAGTTCAGGCCCAGGTTGGCGGCGTGCTTCGGCTGGTCGTTCAGCGGGCTGCCCCGGCTGGCGCCCGTCAGCTGCTCGGAATCGGTCAGCGTGTAGTTGGCGCGCACCGACAGGCTGCCGGTGAAACGGTAGTCCAGCGCCAGCTCCGCGCCGTGGATGCGCGCCTTGTCCACGTTGATTGTCTGCTTGTAGCCGTACTGGTGGGCTGGATATTCGAGGCCGCCGTAGTGACACACCACGTTGGGCAGGCACAGGAAGTCGGCCGAGCGCGTGATCTTGTCGTCGAAATCGGTCCGGTAGACCACGGCGCTGGCTTTCAGTCCCAGGTCGCTGCGTTCGTAGTCGACGCCGAATTCGACGCTGACGATGGTTTCCGGTTTCAGGTCCGGGTTGCCGATGCTGACGCCGCCCATCGACGTGGCGGAGAAATCGGGGGCAGCGTTGCGCAGCGACGGCGCCTTGTAGCCGGTGATGGCGCCACCCTTGACGGTCAGCGCTTCGCTGGCCCGGTACACCAGGTAGGCTTTCGGGCTCCACTGGCCGCCATACTGCTCGTTGTAGTCGTAGCGGGCACTGGCGGTCAGTGCCAGGTTCTCGCGCAGCCGCCATTCGTCTTCCGCGAACGCGGAGAGCTGGTAACGCTCCATCGAGACAAACGCATCGTTCGCAATGTTGTACACGTTGACGGCGCTGGTGGCGCCATCCTCGAGTTGCTCGTTCTTGTAGGTGAAGCCGCCGGTCAGCGTGTGCGCGGCGCCCGGCTGCCAGGTACCCTGGCTGTTCAGCGTCAGCGTGTCGAAGTCGATGCCGCGCGCCACGCCGCTGGGGGCGCTGGTGCGCGTGGTCGGATTGCTGGCCGAATCGTAGTTCAGGTAGGTGCTCGTCGAGAACTTGCCGTAGCGGCCGTCGTGCGCCACGAACAGGTTGTCCTTGGCCGAGCCCTGGTAGCTGGCCGCCGCCGTGCTGGCCAGCGAGCGGCCCGGATTGCGCCAGCGGTCGGTGTCGGTGCGGCTGCCGCCGGCCGTCAGCGTATTGCGGCCGTCCGCCTTCCAGGTGACCTTGGCGCCGATGTTGCGCTGCTTGTAGTCGGCGTCGCCGGTGGACGTGTCGCCGAACTGCACGACGCTGCCCTCGTTGGTGCCGCGGAAGCCGCCCGACAGCTGGATGCCCAGCACGTCGTCGACCAGCGGGCCGTTGAGGATGAAGCTCGTGTTGTACGCTTCGCCGTTGACGTCGTTGCCGCCGTCGGGATGCAGGTATTCGGCCGTGACACCGCCCTTCCACGTGTTCGAGACTTTCTTCGTGATGATGTTGATCACGCCGCCCATCGCGTCGGAACCGTACAGCCCCGATGCCGGGCCGCGGATCACCTCGACGCGCTCGATCATGTCGAGCGGCGGCATGAAGGAAATCTGCTGGCCCCGGCCGCCGCCGTTGAACTCGAACGTGTCGCCGCCCTGCGCCGGGCGGCCATCGATCAGGAACAGCGTATAGGCATTGCCCATGCCGCGGATCGAAATGGATTGCTCGGTACCGCTGCCCTGCACCGCCACGCCCGGCACGAACTTCAGCACGTCGGCCAGGTCCGTGTACGACCGCTTCGCGATCTCGCTGCCGGTAATGACCGTGATCGATGCGGCGGCATCGCGGATATTCTGCTCGTAGCCGGAAGCGGTCACGACGACCGTTGCCAGCTGCTGCTCGGTGGCATGCTGCGCAAGCGCGTTCGCGCCGGCGAACAGCAGGGGGATGGCAAGGGCGATGGGTTTCCTGGCAAATCGTTGTTCGATCTTTTCTTGACAGCGCATGGTTCCGTACTTTTCCTGTTTGTTCTTGTTGACGATGTACTGCTCAACAGCAGCAAATGAGAATGATACTCATTTACGAGCGGAAAAGTTTGTCAAGATGTGGCAGCGGATGTGGCAAAGCAGGGGCCGGCGCTGGTGCCTACGGGCGTTCGGGGGCATTGCGGACATCGCGCAGCCTCGGGAAGGCTGCGGCGACATGCCGGCGGCGGGCGCCGCCGGCGGAGGGCTTCTCAGTGCTGCGTTTCGGGGAACGCGTTGGTGGGCTTGGCACCCCAGGCGGCATAGAACAGGATGTACAGCTCGCACATCACGGTCAGCAGGAACGACATCTGCAGGCCGTAGATGTCGGCCAGCCAGCCCTGCACGACGACGAGGGCGCCACCGGCGATCGCCATGATCAGCAGGCCGGCGCCTTCCTCGGTCAGCGGCCCCAGGCCGCGGATCCCCAGCGTGAAGATGGTGGGGAACATCACTGAGTGGAACAGGCCGACGGCGACCAGCGCCCACATCGCGGTCGGGCCGGAGGCGAAGGTGGCCACCAGCATCACGATGAAGGCGCCGATGGCGGCGCCGGCCAGCACGCGCTCGGCCGAGATCGAGCGCATCAGCACGCTGCCGGCGAAGCGGCCCACCATCATGCCGCCCCACAGCAGGAACAGGTAATGCGAGGCGCCCTCGTGTGTCAGGTTGCCGATGTCCGGCTGCGACACGAAGTTGATGAACAGGTTGGCCACGCCGATCTCGGCGATCAGGTAGATGAAGATGGCCGGGATGCCGAACACCAGGTTGCGGTGCTTCCACAGCGAATGCGCACCACGCTCTTCCTTCGACACGCGGCGCGACGTCATCGCCGGCAGCGGGTAGCGCGCGATGATCACGGCCAGCAGCACCAGCACGGCCGCCACGATCAGGTAGGGCAGCTGCACGGCCTGCGCATCGGCCAGGCGCTCGGCCTGGGTCAGCACCTGTCCCGCCTCGGCGGTGCCGCTGGTGGAGCGGCCCAGGATCAGGTAGCCGCCGAACAGCGGCGCGAACATGGTGCCCAGCGAATTGAAGGCCTGCACCAGGTTCAGGCGCGCCGATGCCGTCTGCGGCGGGCCCACCACGGCCACGTAGGGATTGGCCGCCACCTGCAGCAGCGTGATGCCGCAGGCGATCACGAACAGCGCGACCAGCGTCACGGCGTACGACGGCAGCCGCGCCGCCGGAATCATGCCCAGCGCGCCGGCGGCCATGATGCACAGGCCGACCACCATCGCCTTCTTGTAGCCGACCCGCTCGATCAGCCGCGCCGACGGGATCGACGCGACGAAATAGGCGATGAACCAGACTGATTCGATCAGCGTCGTCTGTGTATAGCTGAGCTCGAAAACGCTGCGCAGGTGCGGCAGCAGCGTGTTGTTGATGACGGTGATGAAGCCCCAGATGAAGAACAGGCTCGCGAGCAGCGAGAGCGCCGACTTGTAGCTGGCAGGCGACGGCGCCTGTCCATCCAGTGTCGCGCCTGCGGAAGTGATTGGGCCGGCCACGAAGGTTCCTTTGTCGGAGAAGCAAAGGAGGTATCGTAGGGCGCGACTTGTCGATTGACCAATTCCATAAATGATGGCCGCTATATCAATTCATGATATCTCGGCCATGGCGTTGTCATCCGCGCCTGCACTTCGGCCGCCGCGGCGCCGATATTGTTGCGTTCGGCACAATGCGCGGCCGTGCGGCCGGGCCAACAGGTGTATCCTCCGATGAATATCGGCTTTCATGGCGCCAGCGTATCCCGCGGCCGCCTTCTTTCCCGGACTTACCATGCCCTTCAGGTTCGCCAGCTTGCGCCCGCCCCCTTGGGCGGCCCTGCGCCCCTACCTGGTGTTCATCCTGCTGTGGCCGGTGGCCGGGCTGCTGATCGCCGGTGCCTCCTGGCTGTTCCTGCTCAACAACTTCAACCGCGAACTGGCCGCCGCCGAGCTCCAGGTGCTGGCCGCCACGCTGAAGGTCGCCCAGGATGGCGCTGCGCAGTCGCGGGCCAACCTGGGCATGATCGACCAGGTGCTGACGATGATCCGCGTACAGTGGCAGGCGCTGGATGGCGCCATGAAGCTCGACCAGTTCGGCAAGATGGCCGATCCGGCCGGCATGCCGCTGCGCATCAGCGTGTTCGACGCGGACGCGCGGCTGCGCATGACCAATGCGAACGGCCTGTGGGCCGCCGACGAGCTGGCCCGGGTGGCCGAGCTGCCCTTCTTCGCTTCCCAGCAGTTGCGCGCCGCGGACGACATGTTCATCGGCATGCCGCTGCCCGACCGGACCCGCATGCGCTACATGGTGCGTTTCTCCCGCAAGCTGCTCGACCGGGACGGCGAATTCGCCGGCGTGGCCGTGGTGTCGATCGATCCCGCCAACCTGATCGCGGACTACGATGACGGCCACCTGGGCAGCCACGGCTTCCTGGCCGCCGTGGGCAGCGACGGCACGGTGCGCGCCTTCAAGCTGGGCGAGGCGTTCCGCCGCATCCAGCTGCTGCCGCCGCCGCTGCAGCAGGCGCTGACCAGCAGCAGCGGCAGCGCCTTCGTCCGCGGCGCCGAATTCGGCGACGGGGTCGGCCGCTACGTGGGCTGGCAGGCGGTGGAGGGGTTCCCGCTGATGGTGCTGGCCGGGGCCGACCAGCCGCATGCGCTGGCCCTGGTGCGCGAGCGCGAGCGGGCCTCGCGCCAGACCGCCGTCGGCGCCTCGGTCGCGCTGCTGATCTTCGTGCTGGTGGGCATGGCGCTGTCCGGCCGCCTCGCGCTGCAGCGCTACCGGCTGACCGTGGCGCAGGATGCCTACCGCAAGGCCACCGAGGCCAGTACCGAGGGTTTCTTCATCACGGCGCCGGTGTTCGGCGCGGGCGGGCGGATCGTCGACTATGTCACGATCGACTGCAACGAACAGGGCGCGGCGCTGTCGCACAGCACGCGCGAGGCGCTGATCGGCAAGCGGGTTTCCGCGCTGAGCCGCGAAATTCCCGTCGAACCGGCCGTGGCGCTGCTGGCGCAGGCAATGGAGCAAGGCAGCGCCGAAGGCGACATCGAATCGACGTTCGGCGGCGAGACCACCTGCGTGCGCGTCAAGGTGCGGCGCTCCGGCGACGTGCTGGCCGTGACGCTGCGCGACGTGACGCTGGAACGGGCCCACCTGTCGAACCTGGAACGCAAGAACTTCGAGGATGTGCTCACCGGCCTGCCGAACCGCGCCTGGGTGGGCAAGTGCCTGCCCGAGGCGGTGGCCCGCGCGCAGGCCGGCGGCAGGCTGCTGGCGGTGCTGTTCATCGACCTGGACGGCTTCAAGGCTGTCAACGACACCTTCGGCCACGCCGCGGGGGACGAACTGCTGCGCATCGTGGCGCGCCGCCTGAAAGTCGCGGTGCGCCCGGGCGACCATGTGGCGCGGCTGGGCGGCGACGAATTCATCGTGATCCTGGAAAACCTGAACGGCACCGGCGAGGCGGCGCAGGTGGCGGCGCGCGTGCTGCAGGCCTTCCACGCCGGCATCGCGATCGGCGCGGGCACCGCCAGCGTCGGCGCCTCGGTCGGCATCAGCATGTGCCCCGGCGATGCGCACGATGTCGACACGCTGCTGCGCCACGCCGACATCGCCATGTACGAAGTGAAAACGCGCGGCAAGAACGGCTACCAGTTCTTCGACCCGGCATTCTACGGAGCGATGCGGCAGCGCAAGCAGCGCGAGCGGGAGCTGCAGGCCGCCATCGCCGGCAACGAATTCGTGATGCATTACCAGGTGCGCGTGGAAGCCGCCACGCAGCGCGTCGCCAGCCTGGAAGCACTGGTGCGCTGGAACCATCCCACCGCCGGCCTGCTGTATCCGGACGAATTCATCCCGCTGGCCGAGGAAACCGGCATGATCGTGCCGCTGGGCGAGCTGGTGGTGGACAGCGTGTGCGCCCAGATCGCCGCCTGGACGCGCGACGGCTGCGCGCCGGTACCGGTGTCGATCAATGTCTCGAGCCGGCAGTTCAACGAGCGCGACATGCATGCCCTGTTCCTGCAGTCGCTGGAGCGGCACGGCATTCCCGCCGACCGGGTGGAGATCGAGCTGACCGAATCGACCATGATCCGCGACCCGGTGCGCACGTCCGAGCGGCTGCAGGCCATGCACGCGCTGGGCATCCGCCTGCTGGTCGACGATTTCGGCACCGGCTACTCGTCGCTGTCGATGCTGCAGCAGCTCGATTTCGACTTGCTGAAGGTCGACAAGTCGTTTACCCACCGGCTGGGCGGCGACGGCCAGGGGGAAATCCTGTTCACCGCCATCATCACCATGGCCCACGCGCTGGGGATGAAGGTGGTGGCGGAAGGCGTCGAGCGGCCCGAACAGGCCGACTTGCTGGCGCGCCTGCAGTGCGACGAGCTGCAGGGGTATTACATCGCCTCGCCGCTCGACGCGGTGGGCGTGCAGCACGAGATCCGGCGGCGGCAGGCGGCGATGCACTGAGCGCATGGCGCCGGGCCGCCGGCGCGCCCCGGCCGCTATTCCTTCGTCCGGGCGCCGGACAGCGCCGCGAAACGCGCCATCTCCTCCTCCGTGAAGCCGGCCCGGCGCCGCGCCTCCAGGTTGAAGGGGCCTTTCAGCACCGGGGCCCGGTACTTCTCCACCAGCTCGTCGTAGGTGCCATAGGGTTCCAGCCCCTGCCCTTCGCACAGCCAGCGGTACCAGCGGTTGCCGATCTCCACGTGGCCCACCTCGTCGCGCAGGATGATGTCGAGGATTTCCGCCGCGGCCAGGTCGCCCGCCTGCGCCAGCTTGGCGCGCATCGGCGGCACCGCGTCCAGCCCGCGCGCTTCCAGGGTGCGCGGCACCAGCGCCATCCTGGCCGTGATGTCGCCGCGCGTCTTGTGCACCATTTCCCACAGGCTGTCGTGGCCCGGGAAGTCGCCGTACGCGTGCCCCAGCGTGGCCAGGTGGGCAGCCAGCAGCCGGTAGTGAGTGGCTTCCTCGTTCGCCACGCGCAGCCAGTCGGCGTAGTACTGCTCGGGCATGCCGGGGAAGCGCCACAGCGCGTCGAGCGCCAGGTTGACGGCATTGAATTCGATGTGGGCCAGCGCGTGGATCAGCATCGCGCGCCCTTCCGCGGTGGCCATCGAGCGGCGGCCCACGCTGGCCGGCGAGACCAGCTCGGGCCGTGCCGGCCGCCCCGGGATCGCCGGCGAATCGGCCAGCGCGGCGCCGGCGTCGAGGGCGCAGGCGCCGGCGGCCCACGCGGCCGCCATGCGGGCCACTTCGCCAGTTTTCGCGACCGGGTCGGTGTCGAGCAGGCAGCGCAGCGCCCAGGCGCGCAGTTCGGGAGATGACGACGGGTCAGATGACGAAGAACGGGATGACGGCGTGGGGGATGGCGGCATGCTGGATGACGGCATGGGGAACACCTCGTGCGAAGGCAAAAGGCGGGAGTGTAGCAAAGCCGCGGCAGGCGCGCCGCGGATCGGGGCACGGGGCCCGTGCCGGATGGCCGGCATGGGCCCCGCCGCGCCGTCAGCGCTGGGGAGCGATGCGCAGCACCACGCCGGTATTGCCCCGCGTGGTGCCGGTGGCGTTGCCCAGCACGTACAGCTCGCCGGCGGTATCCTGCGCCATGCCCAGCACCGGCATGCCGAGCGGGTCGCGTTTCGGCGCGATCAGCCGCTCGACCTGGTTGCGCACGCCGAGCGTCATCAGCTTGCCCGTGCCGTCGTCGCCGACATAATCGGCGAACACGTACTGGCCGCTCAGTTGCGGGATCGAGGAGCCCGTGTAGACATAGCCGCCGATGACCGCGCGGCGCAGCGTCGGTTGCCCGACCCCGTCGGAGTGATCGTATTCGGCCAGCGGATCGACCAGGTTGGCCGGGGCGCCGGGGCTGGCCGTGTGGATAAAGCCCGGGGCACTGCCGTTGGCGTCGAACAGGAAGCTGCCTTCCTTGATGCGCCAGCCGTAGTTGCCACCGGAAACGATGATGTTGACTTCCTCGATCGCGCCCTGCCCCACGTCGCCGGCCCACAGCCGGCCTTCGCCATCGAAGGCCATGCGGAACGGATTGCGCAAGCCATATGCGAAGATTTCGTCTGCGCCGTCGCGGGCCACGAACGGATTGTCGGCCGGGATGCCGTAGGCGCCGTTGGCGGCATTGCTGCCCAGCGGATCGATGCGCAGGATCTTGCCCAGCACATTGCCCGGCGCCAGGCTCTGGCCGTTGCCTTCCGGCGCGTGGCCGGGCCCCTGGTCGTCGCCGCCACCGCCATCGCCGAGCGAGATGTAGAGCATGCGGTCGGGCCCGAAGGCCAGCGCGCCGCCGTTATGGTTGCCCTGCAGCTTGGCGATGCGCATCAGCACGCGCGCGCTGCCCGGATCGACGACCGGGCTGGCGCTGCCCGGATTGGCCACGCGCCATTCGGACACCACGTTATGGTAGGCCGGCGCCGTGCCGGCCGGCAGCGTGGAAAAGTCCGCCGTGCCCAGCGCCGGCTCCGACGTATACAGGTAGAAGCGGCCATTGGCCGCGTAATCCGGGTGGAAGGCCAGCCCCAGCAAGCCACGTTCATCGCGCTCGTTCAGCGGCACGAGCCGGCTGGCGACGTCGAGGAACAGGGCCGACGAGCCCTTGGACACGGCGCCCTGCACCGGCGCCTTCACGATCTTGCCGACCTGGTCCACGATATACAGGAAGTTCGGTTCGCCCGGTGCCACCGCGCCGGCGACGGGCGCCGTCAGGCCCGCCAGCAGCGGACGGAACGCCACGCTGACGGCGCTGGCGGGCAGCGTGCCTGGTATCGGATCGGCGAGCGGGGTGTTCTGGGCCAGCGCGGCGGGTGCGGCGAGGGTGGCGGCGAGGGTGGCGGCAAAGGTCGTGGTAGCGCAAACAACGGCGATGGAAGGTGCAAGGGACAGCGGGCGAATCGGTCTGCTGGTCATGGCGGTCTCCGTCTTGGATGTGGCAATCGGGGGAAAACAAGGAAAACCAGGAACTGATGGGTGGCGCGAATGCTGGAAAATCATGCTCCACTACCGCTAGTCACACAAGCACGCTCTGCTGTCGTGTGCGCAAAGTGTCGAGTTTTCGCTGCGTTTGCCTGACGCAATATTGCCCCTCAAATTCCGCTCTTTCCAGCCATCAAAAACACGCGCAGTCCGGATGCAAAAAAGCCGCCTGGCGGGCGGCTTCCGGATGACCGGCTTACTGGCCAACTCATTGGCCACTTATCGACCAACTTGTGGCCAGCTTGCGGATCAGCGGTCGTTCTTGTGGCTCTGGCGGCCGGCGGCGGCGTGCTGTTCCGGCGAGCCGCCCTGCGTGCCGCGGCCACCCTGGTTACCGGACTGGCTGTTGCCACGGTTGCCCGACTGGCTGTTGCCGCTCGAGGAGCTCTGGCGGTTGCCGTCGTTCTTGTGGCTCATCTGGCCGGCGCGGCGTGCTTCTTCCGACGTGAACTCGTGGGCGTTGCCCGAAGCGTGGGCGGCACGGCCGCCTTCCGAGGCGATTTCACGCTGGCGCTGCGGATCCATCGATGCGAAGCCGCGGTTGCTGGTGCCGGACTGGCTGTTGCCGCCGTTGCCCGACTGGCTGTTGCCACGGTTTTGCGTGTGCTGGTTGTTGCCTTGAGGATTGTTGTTGTTCGAACGATCGGCTGCCATGATGATCTCCTTGTTGAGTTGAACATTCAGATCCTTCATGCGACCTGGTGATGCAGTTCGCTTGAAGGAGCCGCCATGGTAGGCCGGTCCCGGATGTTTTTTTATAAGCCCTGCCCTTACCGGCACGTAGGACTGCGCGCCACGGCCGGGTCGGAACGATCACTCAACGTTTGCAACAGGTGATGCCGCGCGCCCGCTGGCCGCCTGCCGCGGCGTGCAGCCATAGCGGCGCCGGTAGGCGGTGGCGAAGTTGGTGGCCGCCGAATATCCCGCCACCGCGGCCGCTTCGGCCACGCTGCCACCGCGCAGCAGCACGTCGTGCGCCCGCTCCAGCCGCAGCATGCGCAGGCGCTCGAACACCGAGCAGCCCCAGGCGCGCCGCGTCAGTGCCTGCAGGGATACGGGATTGGTGCCGATGGCGCGCGCAATCCCGGCCATGGACAACTCCGGCATGGACAGCGCCGGCATGCAAGGCACGGGCACCGACGCAACGGGCGCCGGCAGGCCGGCCGGCGGTGGCGCGTGGGCCGGAACTGCCGGCATGGTCGGCAAGGCGTCGCTGGCCGCCGCATGCAGCAGTTCATCGAGCCGGCGCAGGCGCCGCCGGTCGATCTCGCGCAGCGCGGGCGTGCCGGGCATGTGCTCGCCGACCGCCGCCAGCGCTTCGGCCGCCAGCTCGAGGCAGCGCGCTTCCAGCCGCAGCCGGTGCAGGCCCGGCTCGAACGATGCCGGTTCGAGGATGGCCCGCGCCAGGTCACGGGCCCGTGCGGACGGCGTCCAGGGCTGCCGCGCCAGGTGTTCGCGGCAGAAGGCGCGCAGCGCGGCGTGGTCGCCGTGCGCCGCCAGTCCGCCCTCTTCGATCCACTCCGGCGTCAGCGTCAGGCTGACCTTGCGTTCGGTGCGGCCGGCCTGCCAGCGCCGCGCGAACAGGTCTTCCTCGGCCAGGTTGACCAGCGCCCCGCTGGCCCGCTGGGCCGGATCGGCGGAGCGTGGCCCCAGCTGGAAGCGGTGATGGCCGAACGACAGGTCGGTGGCACCGTCGACCAGCAGCACGATCTTCACGGCCGGATCCAGCTGGTTGCTGGTGTCCATGGTGCGCAGGTCGCGCACGCAGGCCGCGTGCAGGATCAGGCCGGGCCGCAGTTGCAGCGTGTCGAACTGGCCGTGCAGCACCTGCTCGTCGGCGGGCGCGCTGTCGTTGAAGGTGTAGGCCGCTCCCAGCAGTCCGGCACTGCGGACCAGGTCGGCCCGCGTCACGTAGCGCGTGCTCCCGCATGGATGGCGCGTACCCGCCAATTTCTTTTCCGGCTCAAACATATTCTTATTTTTAACAAATATCCCTTTTGCAATAGTCTGCCACAATTCCCGTTTTTCGCAAATAAGAATCATTCTCAAATGGGGAAGTCCATGAAATCCGCAGTCCTTCGCCGCCGGCCGCTGGCTGGCGCCGTCTCCAGCACCCTCGCTCCCGCCCTCGCTCCCGCCCTCGCCCGCGCCCTGGTCACGACCTTGCCCGCCAGTCTCGCGCTCATCGCCGCGTGCGGCGCCCAGGCCCAGGAAGCCGAAGCCCTGCCCACCGTCGTGGTCACGGCATCGGCCCACGAGCAGGCCGTGCGCGACGCCCCGGCCAGCATTTCCGTGCTGACCCGTGCCGACATCGAGAAGCGCCCGGTCCTGGAAGTGGCCGAGCTGCTCGGCACTATCGAAGGCGTGTCGCTGTCGCGCGGCGGCAACCTGGTGCCCGGCGTGCAGCTGCGCGGGCTGGGCGCCGCCTATACGCTGTTCCTGGTCGACGGCAAGCGCGTCAACTCCACCAGCGCCAGCTTCCGCGGCAACGACTACGATACGGGCTGGGTGCCCACCACGGAGATCGAGCGCATCGAGGTGGTGCGCGGGCCGATGTCGTCGCTGTATGGCTCCGATGCGATCGGCGGCGTGGTCAACATCATCACGAAAAAGGTCGGCAAGACCTGGCGCGGCACCGTGAAACTCGATGCCGTGGCGCCGCGCGACGACGCCGCCGGCGATACCCGCTCGGCCAGCGTCAGCGCCAGCGGTCCGCTGATCCCGGACGTGCTGGGCCTACGGGTGTCGGCCGGCTACGACAAGCGCGATGGCGACGGCCAGGTGAATGCGCCGGTCAATGGCGTGGCGCAGGCCGGCATGCCGCTGATCGCCAACCGGCAGTACAGCGCCCTGCTGTCCTGGCTGCCCGCCGCGGGCCATGAAGTGAAGCTGGGCCACGACACCAGCCGGCGCGACCACGGCGGCTTCATCCTGGAACGCGATGCCAGCTCGCTGAGCCACTCGGGCCGCTACGGCTTCGGCCGCTCCGACCTGTCGATCAACCTGGACAAGACGCAGAACCTGGTCGGCACCGTCACCGGCCAGAAGAACCCGAACGAAGCCCGCAACGACACGGTCAACGGCAAGCTGGTGCTGCCCTGGGAATCGGCCGGCCACACGCTGACGGTGGGCGGCGAAGCGCGCCGCGAGAAGCTGCACGATCCCGCCAACGTGACCGGCCTGCCCGGCACGCCGGGCTACCGCGCCGATCCGAACATCGCGGTCCGGCAGGAAGCGCTGTTCATCGAGGACGAGATCGTGCTGCCGGGCGACGTGCGCGTGACGCTGGGCGACCGCTACGACCACCACGAGAACTTCGGCGGCCACCACAGCCCGCGTGCCTACGCGGTGTGGCACGCGGCGCCGCAGTGGACCGTCAAGGCTGGCTGGGCGCGGGCCTTCCGTGCGCCGACACTGCTGCAGGGGTCCAGCAACTGGGGTTCGGTATCGTGCGGCAGCGCCACCGTGGGCTGCTACATCATCGGCAGTCCCGACCTGAAGCCGGAAACCAGTACCAGCAAGGAACTGGGCATCCTGTACGAACAGGGCCGCCTGGCCGGCGGCGTGACCGCCTTCCACAACAAGCTGCGCGACATGATCGACATCACCAGCCGCACGTCGGACCGCGCGCTGGCCCCGTCCTATGCGAACTTCAAGGGCTTCCTGCCGGATGGCCGGCCGGTGTTCGCCTACCAGAACATCGCCAGCGTGCGCACCCGCGGCATCGAGGCCAGCCTGCGCGCCACGCTGACGGACACAGTGACGGGCCGCGTCAACTACACCTACACCGACACGAAGAACACCAGCGGTGCGAAGGACCTGCCGCTGGTCTACCGGCCGCGCATGAACGCCAACGTGTCGCTCGACTGGCGTCCGGCCGACGCGTGGAGCACGTCCGCCACGGCGCGCTACATCGGCGAGCAATACCTGAACGTGCCCGCCAGCGGCGTGAACATGCTGCGCAAGGGTGGCTATACGGTGGCCGACCTGTCGGCGGCGTTCCGGGCCGGCCAGTACACCGTCAGCGCCGGCGTGCTGAACGTGGCCGACCGGGGCACGCAGCGCGACGTCTCGGCCGACTTCAACGAGGAAGGCCGCCGGCTGTTCCTGTCGCTGCTGGCGAGGTTCTGATGCGGCGCTTCCTCGCTATCGCCATGCTGGCAACGCTGTACTCTTCGGCGCTGGCGGCCGCCGGCCTGCCCCGCTTCACCGGCACGCTGGCCGCGCAGACCCACCGCGAACATCCGGTGCAACTGGCGCCCGGCGACTTCGTGCAGGGCCTGCTGGCGGGCCAGGGCATGCGCCTGGTGCTGCTCGACCGCGACGGCCAGCGCGCCCGCATCCTGGCCAAGGGCCGGCGCGACGAGCAGGACTTCATGTTCATCGCCGGCGACCGCGGGCCATACACGCTGGACGTGCGCGCCCCGGTCGCGGGCTCCTACGAACTCCAGTTGACGCGGCAAGTGCCCCGCGCGGCGCAGGTGGCACCGCCCGTGCTGCCGGACAGCCCGCGGCTGCGCGCCCTGCGGGAAACGCTGGCCGGCGGCGGCGGCACCGAAGCCTTCTGGGCCGAGGCGGCGGCCGGCGGCGGGCCGCTGGTCGAAACGGCGGGCGTGGTTCCCGCACTGGAGAAAGATGAAGTCCTGCTGACGTTCCTGTGGCGCGGCGCCGTCGCCAACGTGCGCATCCTGGGCGCGCCGTCGTCCGACCACGATGCGATGGCGCGGCTGGGCGACAGCGATGTCTGGTACCGCAGCTACCGGGTGCCGGCCAGCACGCGGCTGTCGTACCGGCTGGCGCCCGACGTGCCGGACTTCGACGGCATGCCGTCCCAGCGCCGCCGCGCGATCCTGGCGACGGCGCAGCGCGATCCCCTCAATCCGCGCAGTTTTCCCGTGAAGCCGCTGGACCGCTTCGATGGCAATTCGGTGCTGGAACTGCCGGCCGCGCCGCCGCAGGCGTGGGTCGAACCGCGTCCCGGCATCGCCCCCGGTACGGTGGAAACGCTGCGGCTGGCCAGCCGGGAACTGGGCAACGAGCGCGACATCGTACTGTACCGCCCGGCCGGCTGGCAGCCCGGCGCGGCCGGCAATGCGCTGGTGGTGCTGTTCGATGCCGAGAATCTGGCCAATGAAGTACCGGCATCGGTCATCCTCGACAACCTGGCCGGCAGCGGCGCGCTGCCGCGGACCGCGGGCATCCTGGTCGCCAACCCCAGTGCCGAATCGCGCGGCGCGGAATTGCCGCCGAACCCGGCTTTCGCCCGCTTCCTGGCCACGGAACTGATGCCGTGGGCGCGGGCGCGGGGCGTGTACGCGGAGGCGGCGAAGACCGTCATCGGCGGCGCCAGCTACGGCGGCCTGGCCGCTGCCCACGCCGGCTTGCGGCATCCCGAGCTGTTCGGCAACGTGTACAGCCAGTCCGGCTCGTTCTGGTGGTCGCCCGGCCGAGAGGAACCCGAATGGCTGACACGCGAATTCGCCGGCGCGCCCGCCGTGCCGGTGCGCTTCCTGCTCGAAGCGGGCCTGTACGAAACCGGCCGCGCCGGCTCGCCCGGCATCCTCGACACCACGCGGCACCTGCGCGACGTCTTGCGCGCCAAGGGGTACCAGGTGGCCTACCGCGAATTCGCCGCCGGGCACGACTGGTACCACTGGCGCGGCAGCCTGGGGGACGGGCTGGTGGAGTTGCTGGGCAAGCGGTAACTGTCCGGCGTTGGGCGGGGACAGCCGGTGACAGGCTCGAATGCCGCTGCGTAAAGCGGACGTCGATATTGCCGACAGCTGCAGTGCCGCTGGTGTCGGACACCGGCTTTTCGGTGTCGGACACCGGTTTTCCAGACCGAAGTCAGCAACATGCGAACAAGAACCGGTGTCCGACACCGGTGGTGTCCGACACCAGCTATGCGACCGCTAACTGAAATGCGGAAGCCATTGAACGCATTCGCTATTGATCACAGGTTCGCTTCTCGCACATCGGGTGTTATTCACGATCAAGATAGCCAACATCCAAACTCGTAATTGGTCTTATATTTATCGAGACCGTACCATTCGTCCATCGCATAACGCCAACGACATCGAGAACCGCCATGAACGCCACGATCACCGCCTCCCCCGCCGCCAACGAACGCCAGTCCGGCTCCGCCATTGCCCGCGCGGTCCGCAGCGTGCTTGCCTTCCTCCGCAACGCCATCAAGCAATACGGCGCGCCTTACCTGAACGGCCCGCTGCCGCCGCTGTAAGACTGCCCGACAGGAAGTCCGTGGAAAGCCAGGGCCACTACCCTGGCTTTTTTCTTGGCAGAAATTTATCACCCCGACAGAAATAAGCAAAACGTATATTTACCTAACGCAACAGTGATGACGGATTTCCAGTAGATATACGCAAATCTTATCGCCGGCATGGGAAATCAAAATTGGATCTATATCTGGACGGCGCGTAAGATTCAACCATCGCCAACGCAAACGCATTCAGGAGCATGACCATGACGACCACCACCGCACCGCGCTTCGAAGCCGCCAACGAAACTTCGGGCTTTTCCCGCCTGGTTTCCGCTTTCCTCGCCGAACTCCGCCGCGCCATCGAACTGGCTGGCGCGCCGTACGTGAACGGCCCGCTGCCGCCGCTGTAATCAGCCGCCGCCGCAAATGAAAAAGCCTCCGCTCGCGGAGGCTTTTGTTTTACCGGTGTCCCGTCAGTGCGCATGCCGCGGCGCCCGCGTTCGCACCGCCGGCATCGGGAACCGCGCCGACTCCACGGCGAAACGGTCGCCATCGCGGCGGTTGTCCGGCGCCGACAGCACGCGCGTGATCACGCTGCGCGGCACGCCTTGCGCCGCCATGTACACCCAGGCGTTCGCCGAGCCGCGCTGGGCATCGACCACCAGGCCCTGCCGCACGACGGCTTCCATATCGCTGTTTCTTCTTGCTTGACGCTTCATCATGGCTGCTCCACTGGTTGGGGTCCCGGTTCGATCGCCGGCACCGTCTGCCTTGCGAGTACGGCGAGCTCGGGGCCGCCGTTCCGCAAAGCCTGGATCACCCGCGCGACCAGGGCCTGGTCGGCGAGTCCGTACTCCTGGGCCTTGATGCCCTCGATCTGCAACTGCATGGCGCGCAGCTTGCGCACCGCTTCGGAATCTTCACCATCGGCACGCGTTGCCTGCTCCAGCAGAACCTCGGTGATCAGCCCGAGCTGCTTGCCGTACGATGCCACTTCCTCGAACGCGCGCCGTTCGATGCGCGCGTTGCCGGCGCCGGGCCGGATCACGTTCTGGAACCAGGTAATGTCGGGATCGATGGCTTGCGACACGGCGCCGCTGAACGGGAAGTAGAACTGCGGTGCCAGGTGGAAGCACAGGAAAGGAATCATCTGCCAGCCTTTTAATTGTTGAATGACGGAAGCGGCCCCGGACAGGCGCCGATAGCGCCCGCCGCGATGTATTCAACATGGTAGCGTCTGGCAGATAAAAAACTGTCATCGATTGTAACCGCTGCCTCCCGGTAACGGCCCGGCCGTCAGTTCCGTGCCGGCTCGGCAGCCGGCATGCGCGGCGGTACCGTGCCGTTGAGCCAGTAGTCGCCGATCATCCGTTCGCGGAAAATCGCCGGGTTGTGCGACGCGGCCGTGCGCGCGTTGCGCCAGTGACGGTCGAGCCGCCGCGCCTCGCTGGTGGCCGATGCGCCGCCCACGTCGAACAGCAGCGTGCTGGCTTGCAGCACCAGGTCGATCACCACTTGCTGCGCCTGGAAGGCCTCGATCTCGACGGCGGCATACAGCGCATCGTCCGCGCTGCCGGCACGGGCGCGCTGCCAGGTGTCCTCCAGCGTGCGCGCGACCGTGGCGACGATGCTGTCGGCCGCATACGACAGGCTGGCGATCCGCCCGACCACGCGCTGCACCAGCGGATCCTCGCGCGGGCTCGATTCGCCCGGCACATCGAAGGCGCGGGTCTTGCGCTGCACGAAGGCGATCGCCTCGCGCAGCCCGGCGCGGGCCGCCCCGGCCATGCTGGTCAGCAGCACCAGTTGCAGGAAGGCCTTGTTGTACGAGGCCGGCACCGTGCCGTCGAAGCGCCGCACCACGTGGTCATCGCGCAGCCGCACGTTGTCGAACACCGTGGTGCCGCTGCCGGTCATGCGCTGCCCGAAACCGTCCCAGTCGTCCAGGCGGGTCACGCCCGGCAAGGTGGCGGGAAAGGCGATGCTGGCCAGTTGCTCGCCATCCTTCGCGGTCGCCACGATCCAGTCGGCATAGATCGTGCCGGTGCTGTAGAACTTCTTCCCGTTCAGCAGCCAGCCGTCGCCATCGCGGACGATGGTGGTGCCGATCGTTGTGCTGGCGGACTGCTCGGCCATCGCGTAGCCGATCAGCGCACCGTCGGCCACCTTGGGGAACCAGAACGCGCGGGTGGCTTCGTCCTCGTGGTTCAACCGGCTTTCCAGGAAGGAGAAGTGACCGCGCAGCAGGTGCGAGATATTCGAATCGGCGGTCGCCAGGTCCAGCAGCAGCGTGAAGAACTGCGGCAGTGTCGCGCCCAGGCCGCCGTAACTGCTGGGGATGCGCAGCGCGCCGAAGCCCGCTTCGCGCAGCAGCCGTACTTCGTCGAACGGCAGGCGGCGCTGCTGCTCGCGCTCGACGGCGCCCGCCGCGATGCGCTCGAACACCGGCCGGAAGCGCTCCCGCAAGGCCTCGGTGGTCCATTCGACGGCCGTTGGAGCCGGCTCCGGCCGGTATGCCGCCGGATGGAAAGATGCGTGGATGTCGCTCATGGTTTCTCCGTTCAGCGGAATGCGTACTGGATGCCGGCGTACACGCCGAAGCCTTCGCCGGGCGCCGAACGGCGCTGGTCGGTGCCCGCGTCGTTGTAGGCCGGCGCCACGCTCGATACGTAGTGCTTGTCGGCCAGGTTGCGCAGGTCGACGAACACCTTCCAGCCGTCGCGCGGATGGTCGTAGCCGACGCTGGCGTTGACGATGCCGTAGCCATGGGTGCGGAACGAGTTGGCGTAGTCGACGTCGATCCGCGACGCCGCCTGCACCGACAGTCCGCCGTAGAAGCCGCCCGGGTGCTCGTACTGCAGTTCGCCCTGGTAGAAGCGTTTCGGGATCCCCGGCAGCGTGTTGCGACCGAAGCGGGCATCGTTGCGGAAATAGAAGTCGTTCAGCGTGAACGACTGGCGCGCCGACAGCCGGCCCGCCGCGCCGCCCTCCCACAGCTGCGATTCGAGCCCCGCCTCGATGCCCTGGTGGACCGTGGGCGTGGCGTTCGACTCGGCCGTGATCGCCGCCGACGTCGCCGAGGCGGGGATCACCTCGACCGACAGCAGCTCGTTCTTCACCAGCGCGCGGTACACCGACAGGCTCCAGTTCGAGTCGAAGGCGCGCCCGCGCGTGCCCAGTTCGACGCTGTTGGCCTTCTGGTCCTTCAGGTCCAGGCCGCGCCGCGACAGGCCGGTGGCGGGGCCGGACGTGAAGGTGGGCGGGATGGTCAGGAAGGCCCACGAGTTCGGCGGCTCGACCGAGCGGCTGACATTGCCGAACACCTGGATCTCGTTGTCGAAGGTGTAGCGCAGGCCGGCGCGCGGCGCCAGCGCCGTGGTGCTGCGGCGGTACGGTTCGCTCGTGACCGGATACACCACTTCCGTATAGCGCTTGGTCTTGATGGCGGAAACGCCGGTCGTCAGCCACAGGCTGGGCGCCACTTCCAGGTCGTTGCCGGCATGGAGCACGTGGTCTTCGCCATCGTACTCGGCGCGGCGGATCAGCGTGCCGACCGGCAGCGCGGCGGTGGCCGCCGCCGGGATGCGTACCCGCGTATCGAGCCAGCCATGGTTCAGGTGACTGGTCGACAAGGCGCCCACCCTGGTTTCGCTGCGTTTGCCGAACAGCGTATCGCGGCGCGCGTACTGCAGCGAGAACGAGGTGTCGGCGAAGCCCCAGCTGCCGACATTGACGGCCAGTTGCTGGTCGATCGGGTAGTCGTGCACCACCAGGCCCACTTCCAGCGACGAAGCGTCGTCGATGGTCCAGGTGGTCTTGTTGGCCAGCCAGCGCGAACCGGGCTGGTTGCGGTGCGCGTTCTGCGCCACGGCGACCGGGTTGGCCTGGCGCGGGTCCTGTTCCACCTGCGCCACGGTCAGCGCGCCCGGTTGCCAGTTATCGGTCTTCCGGTAGCGGAAGTAGAAGCGCGTGTCCAGGTTCGGGGCGATCCTGTAGCCGAGGTTGCCGATGAAGCCGCGCGACTCGCCCTGCGACAGTGTCTGGTAGCCGTCCCGCTCCGAGGCGATGCCGGCCACGTAGTAATCCCAGTCGCCGATCACGCGGCCCGAACTGACGGCCACTTTCTTGTAGCCGAAGCTGCCGGCCTCCACGCGCACCTCGAAGGGCGCGGCATCGCGGCCGGTGCGCGTCACGTAGTTGATCGCGCCGCCCAGCATCAGCGCGCCCGCGTCGAACGCGTTGGCGCCGCGCAGGATCTCGGTGCGCGACAGGCCGAGCGGCTCGAACAGTTCATACGGCGTGCCGCCCGGCCCCGTGACGGGAAGGCCGTCGAACAGGAACAGCGTGCCGGAGCGGAAGAAATTGGTGCCGCGGTTGATGGCCGAGCCGCGGATCGAGATCTTGATGCCGTCAGTGCCGCCGGCCGCCTGGGCATACACGCCCGGCTGGAAGGCCAGCACGTCTTCGTTGGTGAACACGCGACCCCGCTCCACGCGCTCCTGGCTGACGACGCTGACGCCGCCCGGTACCTCGTCCAGCCGCAGCCTGGCGCGGTCGGCGCCGTTCAGGGCTTTGCCGGCGACGTGCACGGTACCGGCCATCGCGATGCCGGATTCAGCTTCCGCCGCCGCACTCGCGGCCGCCGCGGCCCCCGCCACCTCGGCCTGCTCCGCCATGGCGACGGCCAGCGCGGGTGCCGCCTCCACGGCGGCGACGGCCGCGGCGACCGATGCCGCGTGCGCCGGTGCCAGCATGGCGCACAGCGCCGCCGCCGCCGCGGCGCTGGCGGTCAGCGCACCGCGGCCTCTGTTGTTCCGGTTCTTTTTCTGGGTATTCGACTCTGCCTGGTACACGTGCGGTTCTCTCTTTCGATGGATGCGATGGGAATGGTGGATCGCAAGTTACCGAACCGTGCCGCGTTGCACAAACAATCAAAAGTGGAATCGATATGAGCATCGGCGATATATGGATCGGCGCCCCCGCACCGCTTTGCAAAGCAGCCGTGCACGTTTTCGATATCCATATTCGGAACGCTTCGTTGTCATTCGCGCATGGATAACTATCATGGTGGCGTGATAGTGACCGGAGGGACCGATGAATTTCCAGCAGCTGCGCTTCGTGCGCGAAGCCGTGCGCAACAACCTGAACCTGACGGAGGTGGCGGCCGTGCTGTACACGTCGCAGTCGGGCGTGAGCAAGCAGATCAAGGACCTGGAGGATGAACTGGGCATCGAACTGTTCGTCCGTTCCGGCAAGCGCCTGACGGCGCTGACGCGTGCCGGCGACGGCGCCGTGCAGATCGTCGGCCGCATCCTGCAGGAGACGGAAAACCTGCGCCGCTATGCCAGCCAGTATGCGGGCGTGGACAGCGGCCGCCTGGTGATCGCCGCCACGCACACGCAGGCGCGCTATACGCTGCCGAAAGTGGTCGAGGAATTCAACCGCGCCTATCCGAAGGTCACGCTGGAACTGCACCAGGGCACGCCGCGCCAGATCGCCGCGATGGTCAGCGAAGGCGACGCCGACATCGGCATCGCCTCCGAGGCCCTGGATGCGGCGTCCGCCGTGCGGGCATTCCCCTGCTTCACGTGGAGCCACCGCGTGGTGGTGCCGGCCGGCCATCCGCTGCTGGCGCGCACGCCGGTCACGCTGGCCGACATCGCCGCCCATCCGCTGATCACCTACAACGAACAGTTCACCGGCCGCAAGTGCGTCGACGCGGCGTTCCGGCAAGGCGGCCTGGTGCCCGACCTTCGGCTGACGGCGATGGATGCCGACGTGATCAAGACCTACGTGCGGCGCGGCCTGGGCATCGGCATCGTGGCCGAGATGGCGCTCGACGACCTGGCGCAGTCCGGCCTGCACGTGCTGGAGACGGACGGCGAACTGTTCGGCTCGTGCACGACGATGCTGGGCGTGCGCAACGGCGTGTTCCTGCCCAGCTTTGCCTACCGCTTCATCGACATGTTCGCGCCGGGGCTGCAGGTGGCGCCGCAGTAGCCAGGCGCTCACCGGGGGATTGAAACCCCTTGCTGTCGGATACTGGATTTCAACAGCCTGCACCCGCTTCCTGGAACAACCGGTGTCCGACACCGGGAAGCCGGTGTCCGACACCAGTACGCCAATGCCATCGTCCGCATCGGGCGCAGCTCACGGCACGGAACGGGCGCCCGGCACCAGGTCGTCGAAGGACGCACTGCTGCTGCGGTGCAGCGCCGCGTACATGCCGTCGCGCGCCAGCAGTTGCCGGTGGTTGCCCTGCTCGACGATGCGGCCGCCGTCCAGCACCACGATCAGGTCGGCGTCGCGGATGGTGGCCAGCCGGTGGGCGATGATGATCGTCGTGCGGCCCTGGCGCAGCACGTTCAGCGCGCGTCCGATTTCCTGCTCCGTGAAACTGTCGATGTTGGCGGTGGCTTCGTCCAGGATCAGGATCTTCGGCGACGCCAGCAGCGCGCGCGCAAAGCTGAGCAGTTGCCGCTGGCCGACCGACAGGTTGCGCCCGCGCTGGCCCAGCTGCGTGTCGTAGCCCTGCGGCAGCGCGGCGATGAAGCCGTGCGCATGCACCGCCTTGCAGGCATCGATCACCTGCTCGCGCGTGGCGCCCGCCAGGCCGTAGGCAACGTTGTCGGCCACGCTGCCGCTGAACAGGAACGGCTCCTGCAGCACCATGCCGACGTGCCGGCCCAGCGAATCGAGCGCCAGTTCGCGCACGTCGCGCCCGCCCACCGCGACCGTGCCCTGCCAGGCGTCGTAGAAGCGGTGCACCAGCGCGGCGATGCTGGTCTTGCCGGAGCCGGTCGGCCCGACCAGGGCCACGGTCTGGTACGGCGCGATCCGCAGGTTCAGGTCATGCAGCACCGGCTGGCCGGGCCGGTAGCCGAACGTCACGTGCTCGAACGCCACCGACGGCGGTGCATCCGTCCACGCCGCGGCATCCGGGCGGTCTTCCAGCGTAACGGGCACTTCCAGCACCTCGATGATGCGCTGGCCGGACGCCATGGCCCGCTGCATCACCGTGTATTGCATGGCCAGCGTGCGGATCGGGTCGAAACAGCGCTGCACGCAGAAGATGAAGGCCAGCATGACACCGACGTCCTGCTGGCCGGCCAGCACCGCCCGCCCGCCGACCACGACCACCACGGCCATCGCCAGTCCCGTCAGCACGTCGACGGCCGGCATCATCACTTGCGACACCAGCGAGGAACCGGTCTGCGCTTCCAGGTTTTCGCGTGCCCGCTGCTCGTAGCGCCGCAGGTTGACGGCTTCGCGCCGGTTTTCCTGCACGGTGCGGATGCCGTTGATGTTTTCCGCGAGCGCCGCGTTGACCGAGGAAGACGCCTCGCGCGACCGCGCGAACACCCGTTTCGCCCAGGGCAGCCAGGCATGCCGCAGCACCAGCAGCGCCGGCACCACGCCCAGCGTCAGCAGGCCAAGCTGGAAGTCCATCGCCAGCAGCAGGATCACCAGCCCCGCCAGCAGGAACAGCTCGCCCAGCGCCGTGACGGAGGTTTCCATGAATTCCTGCAGCGCGTTGACGTCGCCCTGCAGCCGCGCCATCAGCCGGCCGACATGTGTCTGGTCGAGGATGGCCAGCGACACGCGCTGCAGGTGGGCGAACATGGCCCGGCGCAGGTCGAAGATCACCCGCTGCGCCAGCCGCGCCGCCAGCCATTCCTGGAAGAAGGTCAATACCGCGTTCACCGCGACCAGCAGCGCGAACGCCGCCAGCACCGTGTCGAAGGCATGCACCGACCGCCCCAGCGCGCTGTCGACCGCGTGCCGGATGGCGACCGGGATCAGCACCTGCACCACGGTGTACAGCAGCACGAGCACCACCACCACTGCCAGCATGGCGCGGTGGCCGTGCATGAATTGCCACAGCCGCGCCGTCACGCTGCGGTCGAAGCGGGCGAAGACTTCCTCCTCCTGCCCGCGCGCGTCGTCATTCACGAAAGCGCTCATGTGCCCACTCCCGCCAATGGTTCGTCCATTTCCGCCGCGCCGTCGTGCTGCCTGTCGTATTTGCTGTCATACCGTCGGTCGTTCCGAGCCCCGTCCAGGCCGTCGCGCGCCGTGCGGTGCTGCAGCGCCCACAGCTCGGCATAACGGCCGCCGGCAGCCAGCAGCGACGCATGATCGCCCCGCTCGACGATCGCGCCGCCATCGAGCACGATGATGTGATCGGCATGGCGCAGTGCGCCGAGGCGGTGTGCGATGATCACGGTGGCCGCGTCCCGGCAGGCTTCGCGCAGCGCCTCGCGCACCCTGGCCTCGGTGACGGGGTCGATGGCGGCGGTGGAATCGTCCAGCACGACCACCGACGGGTTGCCGACCAGCGCGCGGGCAATCGTCATCCGCTGGCGCTGGCCGCCGGACAGTGCCGCGCCCCGTTCGCCGACGCGCGTGGCATAGCCATGCGGCAGCCGCGCGACATGGTCGTGGATCTGCGCGATGCCCGCGGCGGCCGTCACGGTCGCCGCGCTGGCGTCAGGCGATGCATAAGCCACGTTGTCGTGCACCGACGTATCGAACAGGAAGTTCTCTTGCTGGACCAGCGCCACTTCGCGGCGCAGCGAGGCCAGCGAGACGTCGCGCACGTCGCGCCCGCCCAGCGTGACCCGGCCGACGCCGGCATCGTAGAAGCGCGACACCAGGTGCGCGATGGTCGACTTGCCGCTGCCGGGGGCACCGACGATGCCGAGCACCTGCCCCGGCGCGACGGTAAAACTGACGTCGCGCAGCACCTCCCGGCCGCCCGCCACGTAGCGGAAGCCGACGTTCTCGAAGCGCAGCGTCTTCGGCCCCGCCGGCAGGTCCGCCGCGCCGGCGCGGTCGGCGATCTCCGGCACCGCGTCGAGCACCTCGAACAGCCGCGCGCCGGATCCGGTGGCGCGCGCGCTCGAATTGACCACCATGCCGACCTGGCGCAGCGGCTGCTGCAGGATCGTGATGAAGGTGAGGAACTCGGTCAGCGCGCCGACCGTGAGTTCGCCCGTGGCCACGCGCCGGCCGCCGACCCACAACACCAGCGCCAGCGACACGTAATAAAAGAACGTCATCAGGCTGATCGACCCCATCCGCTCGGTGATGCGGGCGTTCGACAGCCGCAGCGCGCGCCGGGAGATCTCGTCGAAACGCGCCAGTTCGGCCAGGCTCGAATGAAAGGCGCGCACCACCCGCACGCCCTGCAGGTTTTCTTCCATCCGCAGCGTGAGCTCGGCCATCATCTTCTGCAGGCGTTGCCAGCTGGCGCGCAGCCGCACGGCGGCACCCGCCGCGATGGCCAGCACGAACGGCACGAAGGACAGCGCCAGCACGCCGAGGCTGGCATCGACACTGAGCAGCCGCCACGAACCGACGCCCAGCAGCAGCGCCAGGGTGATGGCGCGCAGCACGCCGAATTCAAAAAAGGCGCGCACGCCTTCCAGGTCCAGCATGCCAGGGGCGATCAGGTCGCCCGTGTGGATGCGGTCGTGATAACCGAACGACAGTTGCTGCAGCTTGTCGAAGAACGCCAGCCGCAGGTCGTAGGCCACGCGCTGCGACAGGGTTTCCCCGCAATAGCCCTGCAGGCCGGTCAGCGTGCCGCGGATGGCGCATGCCGCCACGATGAGCAGTGCCGTCCAGGTCAGCGCCTGTCCGGCATCGGCCAGGGTTGCGCCACCAAGGTGACCCGCCTGGTCGACGGCCCGGCCCAGCAGCCGGGGCATGACCAGGTTGAAGACCGCCGCGCCGAGCGCGCATGCCACCGCGGCGGCGCAGCGCCACGGATGCCGCAGCGCCAGCCGGAGCAGGCGCCCCAGCACGCGGGGCATCGCGTGGATGTCGACGTATTCGGCAAACTGCGGCGGCGTGGAAGGTTCGGGTGCCGCCGCCGTCATGCCCGCGCCACCCGGCCCGTCACCGGATAGGCCGGGTCGGTGTAGCCGGGCGTGCTGGGATGCCCGGGCGGCACCAGCCGGTCGAACAGTGCTTCATCCTCGGCGGTGAAACGGTAGCGCAGCGCCGCGCGGTAGTTGCGCCACTGGTCGAGCGTGCGCGGGCCGCCGATCACGGACGACACAAGCCGGTTGTTCAATACCCAGGCAAACGCGAATTCGGCGGTCGTGATGCCGCGCGCCTGCGCCGCTTCGCCGATGGCCTGGGCCAGCGCCAGCGACTCCGGCCGCCACTCGGTCTGCAAGGCGCGCGTATCGTTGCGGGCGATACGGCTGCCCTCTTCCGGCGCCGCGCCGGGACGGTATTTCCCCGTCAGCACGCCGCGCGCCAGCGGGCTGTAAGGCACCACGCCCAGGCCGAAATGGGCGGCGGCAGGCAGGTGTTCCACTTCCGGCATCCGGTTTGCCGCGTTGTAGTAAGGCTGCGTGACGACGGGGCCGGCGATGCCCAGCTGCCGCGCCAGGTGCGCCACCTCGGCGATCTGCCAGCCCTGGAAATTGGACAGCCCGTAGTAGCGGATCTTGCCCCGGGCGAGCAGGTCGCCCAGGGCGCGCAAGGTTTCTTCCAGTGGTGTCAGCGCATCGGGGCGATGCAGGTAATAGATGTCGATATAGTCCGTGCCCAGGCGCGCCAGGCTTTGTTCGGCCGCGTGCAGCACGCGGCCGCGCGACAGGCCCGACTGGTTCGGCCCGTCGCCGGCCTTGTGCCCGACCTTGGTCGCCAGCACCCACTTGTCGCGCCGCGTGGCGATGGCGCGGCCGACCACGCGTTCCGATTCGCCGCCGTTGTACACGTCGGCCGTGTCGATGAAGTTGATGCCGTGTTCATGCGCATCGTCGATGATGGCGCGGGCCTCGGTTTCTCCCGTGGCGCCCCCGAACATCATCGTGCCGAGGCACAGCGGGGAAACGCGCAGTCCGCTGCGCCCCAGTTGGTTGTAGTCGCTCATTGCTGTCCTTGTACCCTGTGCTTGATTGTCATGGTCATGCCTTCGCCAGCCACACGTTGGCGAAGTTGTTGCGTGTCGGGTACGGGAGTTCGCCCGCGTTCCGCAAACGCCGGTTGTACACCGAGAAAAAATACACTTCGAGCAGCGGCAGCACCGGAAGTTCGGCCTGCACGATCTGCTGGACGCGCTTGTAGTTCACCTTGCGCAGGGCCGGATCGGCCCCGGAGCGGGTGGGTTCCAGCAGCGCATCGATTTCCTTGTTGCTGTAGCCGGACACCTTGCTCCACGGGACGCCGCGCCGGTCGCCGCGCTGGCCGAAGCGCACGTCCAGGCTGGCCTGGGGATCGCGCGACCAGCCGCCCCACGTGCTGATCACCTGGAACTTGCGGTCGGTGAACACGTCGCGCGTCCACGTCGACAGATCCTTGCCGCCGAGCGAAGCATCGATGCCGACCTTGCGCAGCGCCTGCCGCACGAATTCGCCGGTGCGCCGGTAGTCGTCGCCGAACGGGATGAAGTCGTGGGTCAGCTTGAAGCGCCAGCCGCCCGCCTGGCGCGGAAAGCCGGCCGCATCCAGCAGCTGTTCGGCGCGCTTCGGGTCGAACGGATACTTCGGCACGTCCTTCGTGAAATACTCCGCCACGCCGGATGGCACCGGCGCATCGAGCGGCGCGCCGAAGCCACCCCACACGGTCTTCACCAGTGCCGCGCGGTCGATCGCATGGGCGATGGCCTGGCGCACCGCCAGCTTGCCGACCAGCGGATCGCGCAGGTTGAACTCCAGCCAGTACGAATTCGGTTCGTACTGCTTCGTGTCGATCACCAGGTCGCGGTGGCCTTTCAGCCGCGCGACGTCGCTGAACGTGATGGGATTGCGCGCGGCGAAATGCGCCGCGCCGGTTTCCAGCGCGGCGGCGCGGCTGGCCGAATCGTTGATCACCTTCCAGACGATGCGGTCGAGGTAGGGCTGGCCGGCGATGTAGTAGTCCGGATTGCGTTCCAGGACGATGTGGCTGCCGCGCTGCCATTCCTTGAAGCGGAACGGGCCCGTTCCCACCGGCCTGTTGTTGTGCGGGTTGGTGACGATATCGGTGCCTTCGTACAGGTGCTGCGGCAGGATCTGCCCGGCGCTCTGGCCCAGGTAGCGCATCAGGATCGGCCACGTCTCCTTCAGCCGCAGCACGATCGTGTGCGCGTCGGGCGCCGTCACCCGGGCGACCGCGTTGGTGATGGTGGAGAACTGCAGCGGCCAGATCTTCTCGATCGAGAACTTCACGTCGCCGGCATCGAACGGATGCCCGTCGTGCCACTTGACACCCTTGCGCAGCCTGATCGTGATGTCCAGGCCGTCGGCCGACTGTTCGGCGGAAAGGCCCAGGCGCGGCAGCAGCTCATGCTGGTTGCCTTCGACGAACAGGCGGTCGTAGATCTTCGACGTAACCAGCGAGATCGGATTGGCGCCGTTCAGGTGCGTGGCCAGCGTGGCCGGTTCGGGGAAGGCGATCGCCACCAGCGTGCCGCCGCGCACGGGCGTCTCCGGCGCGGCCAGGGCAGCGCCGGGGAACATGCCGGCGGCCAGCGCGGCGCCGCCGAACCGGAACAGGCGGCGGCGCGACGGATCGGCCAGCGCGGCGAAAACAGGGTTGTCGGTTCGAGGCATCGGCGCCCTCCTCACAGTCCTGCCGCGAGCCGGGGCTGCGGCGGCTCGCCCGTCAGCGGTTCCGGCCCTTCCGGCATGGCCTTCGGCTGGTTCGGCTGCTCGGCCCACTTCGGCCGGCGCAGCGGCACCTTGTCGTTCACATAGTAATTACCGACATCGAACAGGCGCCAGCGCACGGGATCGTGCAGCGTGTGGGTGCGGGCGTCCCGCCACAGCCGGTCCAGGCCATGATCGGGTGCCGTGGAGCGCGTGCCCGCCAGCTCGAACAGTTTATTGGTGATCAGCAGCGCGCTGTGCGTGCTGGCCGCGCGTACTTCCGAGACGGCGATCGCGGCGCGGGTCCAGTCGGCCGCCAGGTCCGATGCGTAAGCTCTGTCGATCAGCAGGCCGGCCCGGTCCAGAAGCGCCTCGGTACCATGCAGGGAAACGGCCAGGTCGCCGATCTCGCGGATGCTCAGCTGGTCTTCTTCCCACACCGCCTCGGCCGGCGCATCGTCCGCCTTCGGATTGCGCTGGCGGATGAAGGCCACCGTGGCCTCGAAGGCGGCGCGGGCAATACCGGTGTCGATCCCGGCATGCATGATCTGGCCGACCGGCCCGACCGGCTTCACGTGGTCGGCATTGACCGAATGGGGCACCAGCCATTCCGGCTTCAGGTACGCGTTGTCGGCGATGACCGTGCCGCTCGCCGTGGTGCGCTGGCCGAACGACGCCCAGTCGTCGACGACGCGCAATCCCTCGGCCGTGCGGGGGTAGATTGCCAGGAAGTGGCGCTTTTCCTCGTCAGCCACCGCTACCGGTACCCAGTCCGCGAACAGCGCGCCGGTCGAATAGTACTTGCGGACGTCGACCCGGTAACCCTCGCCGTCGCGGCGCAGGCTGACCTTGCGGTCTTCCGGCCGGCGCACGTCCGGTTCCACCAGCGCATTGCCGAAATGGTCGCCGGCCAGCACGCGCTCGAAGAAGAACTGTTTCTGCGCCTCGCTGCCCTCATGCCGGATGATCTCGAGGATGAAGTAATGGTTCTGCGGGATCTGGCCGATCGAGCCGTCCGCCGCGGACAGGATGGCGAACACCCTGGCCAGC
Organism: Pseudoduganella albidiflava; assembly: GCF_004322755.1. Lineage (NCBI taxonomy): Bacteria > Pseudomonadati > Pseudomonadota > Betaproteobacteria > Burkholderiales > Oxalobacteraceae > Pseudoduganella > Pseudoduganella albidiflava. The sequence continues at coordinate 2,803,516 of NZ_CP036401.1, read as the reverse complement.
GTGGCGTACGAGACCCCGGCGCCGCCATACTCGCGCGGCACCGTGATGCCCCACAGCCCGCTCAGGCGCAGCTGGCGCAGTTCGGCCACCGGCAGGCGGCGCTCGCGGTCGCGCAGTGCGGCGCCGGGCGCGAAGGCGGCAGCCAGCGCCGTGGCCACGTCGATCGCTTCGGCGTCGTCGCGTATCACGTGCACGCGGCCCTGGCCGATCGCGGTGATCGAGGCGTGCCCGCCGGATTGTTCGGTGCTCTTCGCTACCGTGGTCGGCAGCTTGTTCAATGCTTCAGTGCTCATCGTGGGTCCAGTCCAGTCAAGTCAAGTTCAGTTCAGCTCAGTTCAGTTCAGTTCAGTTACGCAGTTTCGGGTTGAAATAATCGTTCAGCGCGTCGCCCAGCACGTTCAGGGCCCACACCGTCAGCATCGTGGCGGCGCCGGGGATCGCGATCATGTACCAGCCCGTGCGGATCGCCTCGCGGCCGGTGCCGATCATGGCGCCCCAGCTCAGCGCGTTCGGATCGCCCAGGCCGAGGAACGACAGGCTCGATTCCAGCAGGATGCAGCCGGCCACCACGATCGAGGTGCTGACGATGATCGGTGTCAGCGCATTCGGCAGGATGTGCCGCAGGATGATGCGGGCATGGCTCATCCCCGCCGCCAGCCCGGCCTGAACGTACTCGCGATTGCGCAGCCGCAGCACCTCGGCGCGCACCACGCGGGCGGTATGCACCCATGACGTGACGCCCAGCGCCAGCACGACCACCCAGATCGACGGTTCCAGCACGGCCACCAGGATGATCGCCAGCAGGAAGCGGGGGACGATCTGGAAGAAGTCCGTCACCCGCATCAGCGCATTGTCGGCCCAGCCGCCGCAGTAGCCGGCCAGGGTGCCCACCACCACGCCGATCAGCAGCGTCAGGCCGGCCGACGACGCGCCGACCAGCAGCGAGACGCGGGCGCCGTGCGCCAGCCCGGTGGCGATGTCGCGGCCCATCAGGTCCGAGCCCAGCGGGTGGGCCCAGTCCTGGCCCGGCCACAGGTACGGCGTGGCGACCATGTCGTGCGGATCGCCCGGGAAGAATACCGGCGCGCCCAGCGCGGCGAACAGCACCAGCAGCAGGATCGCCAGGCCGGCGGCGGCGGAAAGGGGAATCTTCATTGTTCGGCTCATTTGCGCAACTCGATGCGGGGGTCCAGCGCGGCGTACAGGATGTCCAGCAGCAGGCTGGTGGCCATCACCAGCAGGGAGCTGAGGAACAGCATCGACAGCAGCAGGTTGGTGTCGCGGTTGACCACCGCGTCGTAGGTCAGCTTGCCCAGGCCGGGCCACGAGAACACCGTCTCGATGACGATGCTGCCGGCCAGCAGTTCGCCGAAGTGGCCGGCGATCAGGGTCAGCACCGGCAGGATGGCGTTGCGCAGCGCGTGGCGGAACACCACCACCGGCTCCGACAGGCCTTTCGAGCGCGCCGTGCGGATATAGTCTTCCTGCAGCGCGTCGACCATCGATGCGCGGGTGAAGCGGGCGTACACGGCGATCGAGTAGACCGCCAGCGTGGTGGCCGGCAGCACCAGGTGCCACAGCACGTCGCGCGCCTCGCTCCAGCGCCCCTGCGCCTCGATGCCCACCTCGCGCATGCCGTCGATGGGGAACCATTGCAGCGTGACGCCGAACAGCACCACCATCATCAGGGCCAGCCAGAACACCGGCACCGAGTAGCACAGCGCCATCAGCGCGGACACGGCGCGGTCCAGCCGGCCATTGCGCCAGCGCGCGCACAGCACGCCGAGCACCACGCCGATCACCACGGCCAGTGCGAGGCTGGTCAGCCCGAGCAGCGCGGTGGCGCCGACCCGGTCGCCGATCAGTTCGGCCACCGGGGCGCCGAAGCGGTGCGAGTACCCCAGGTCGAACGTGAACAGGCGGCCCAGGTAGGCCAGCAGCTGCATGTGCAGCGGCGCGTCCAGGCCGAACGAGGTGCGCAGCTGCGCCACCTGGTCTTCGACGATGGCGCCCTCGACCTGGGCCGACTCGGCGGCCACCACTTCGGCCAGGTCGCCCGGCGCGGCCTGGATCAGGATGAAATTGAGGATGCAGATGCCCAGGATGACGGGCACGAATTGCAGCAGCCTGCGCTGGATATAGGCTCTCATGGGGATGTTCTCATATCGATATTCTCAGGCGATGCGGACGGCCAGCGCCTCGACCAGCGGAATCGCCGGCGGCTCGGGCCAGGCCGGCGTCGCGGCGATCAGCGTGCGGGTATAGGGATGCTGCGCACTGGTAAACAGTTCGTCGCGCGGCAGCGTTTCCACCGCTTCGCCCTTCCGCATCACCATCACGCGGTCGGCGATGTAGTTGATCACCGACAGGTCGTGCGAGATGAACAGGTACGACAGCCCGAACTCGTGCTTCAGGTCGACGAACAGGTTGAGGATCTGGGCGCGCACCGACACATCCAGCGCGGACACCGGTTCGTCGCAGATCAGCAGCTTCGGGCGCAGGATCAGCGCGCGGGCGATGCCGATGCGCTGCCGCTGGCCGCCGGAGAACTCGTGCGGATAGCGGCGCGCGGCGGAGGATGGCAAGCCGACGGCATCGAGCATCGCCGCGACCCGGCGCTGCCGCTCGTTCCGGTCGCGCACCTTCTGCACCACCAGCACTTCGTCCAGCGCGTCGCCGATGCGCAGGCGCGGATTCAACGACGCGTACGGATCCTGGAACACCATCTGCACGTTGGCGCGGTGCGGGCGTAGCGCACGGCCGGTGAGCGGCGCGATATCGGTGCCGTCGAGGATCACCTGCCCGGCCACGGCGCGGTTCAGGCCGACGATGGTCTTCGACAGCGTCGACTTGCCGCAGCCCGATTCGCCGACCAGGCCGAGGGTTTCGCCCCGGCCGATCTGGAACGAGACATCCTTGACGGCGGAAATGGTGCCGTAGCGGGAAGAGTATTGCGCCACCAGGTTGCGGACGTCGAGCACGGGCGGCTGGTGGATGACGGCCGGGCGCGACGCCGGCTGGCGGCGCTCCTGCTCCGTAAAGCTGAAGCTGCGTTCGCCGGCCGCGTCGACGGCGTGGCGGATCTCGGCCAGCTTCACGCGGCTGTAGTGGCAATCGGCATCGACGTGCAGCGAAGACTCCAGCAGGCCCTGGCTGTAGCGGTGGCGTGGCGCGAAGAATACCTCGTCGCGCGTGCCCTCTTCCACCTTGCGGCCGTGCTGCATGACGGCCACCCGGTCGGCCCACTGGCCGACAACGGCGAGATCGTGCGTGATCAGCAGCAGCGACATCGACAGCTGCCGGCGCAGGCTGGCCAGCAGCTCCAGCACCTGGGCCTGGATCGTCACGTCCAGCGCGGTGGTGGGTTCGTCGGCGATCAGCAGGCGCGGTTCGCAGGCGACGGCGATGGCGATCATCACGCGCTGCCGCTGGCCGCCAGAGAGGTGGTGCGGGTAGTCGTCGACCCGCCGGTGCGGTTCCGGGATCCGCACCAGGTCAAGCAGTTCGATGGCGCGGGCGCGGGCCGCCGCGGCGCCCAGCCTGCGATGGCGGCGCAGCACTTCCTCGATCTGCGTGCCGATCGTCAGCACCGGATTGAGCGACGTCATCGGCTCCTGGAAGATCATGCCGATCGCGTTGCCGCGCAGGTCGCGCAAGGCGCGCTCCGGGGCCGCCAGCAGGTCACGCCCTTCGAACAGGATCGCGCCATCGACGCGCGCCTGGTGCGGCAGCAGGCCCGCGATCGCCCCGGCCGCCGTCGACTTGCCGCAGCCGGATTCGCCGACCAGCGCCACCACTTCTTTGCGGTGTACGTCCAGGTCGAAGCCCTGGACCGCCGCGCCGTTCGGATACCACACGTCGAGCTTGCGCACCTGCAGCAGCGGTGCCGCGGCGTCGTTACCCGCCTGGTGCCAGGGTGCCGTCATTTCCATGTGCGGAACCTCGCTGCGTGGTGGTTGCCGGGCAGGCGCGCGCGGCCGGCGCCGAACAGTTTTTCGCGCAGCGTGCCTTCCTCGTACGAGGTCTTGTACAGGCCGCGGTTTTGCAGTTCGGGGATGACCAGTTCGATGAAGTCGCGGTAGCTTTCCGGCGCCACGGTGCGGGTCAGGTTGAAGCCGTCGAGGTCCGTTTCGGCGACGATCCGCTCGATCTCGTCGGCCACCTGCGACGGCGTGCCGACCACGGGAGGCTGCTGCGAGCCGAAACGGCGCGCTTCGAGCAGCTTGCGGCGCGTGGTGCCCGCCGCGAACCGGCCGGCACGGGCTTCGCCGACGCGGCGCAGGCGGTCCGGATACAGCGCTTCGAGCGTTTCCTCGGTGATTTCCTCGTCCAGGCCGAAGCGGTTCAAGTCCACGCCGGTGCCGCTGACCATGTGCGCCAGCGCGCCTTCCGGGCTGGAATAGGCGCGGTACTCCTCGAACTTGTCCCGCGCCGCCTTTTCATTGGTATCGACCACCACGGTGAGGCCGGAGAGGATCTTGACATCGTCGCGCTCGCGGCCCGCCTCCACCGCCTGGCCGCGGATCGTCGAGACGATCTTCGCCAGCGCGGCGCGGTCCGGGCCACCGGTAAATACGCACTCGGCGTGGCGGCCGGCAAACGCGTTGCCCCGCTTCGACGCCCCCGCCTGGTACAGCACCGGTGTGCGCTGCGGCGACGGTTCGGTGAGGTTGTAGACGTTGTCGATCTTGTAGAACGGGCCATCGTGGCTGACCCGGTGGATCTTCGCCGGATCGGCATAGACGCCGCGCTCGCGGTCGGCCAGCACGGCGCCGTCTTCCCAGCTGCCTTCGAGCAGCTTGTAGAACGCGTCCATGAAGTCGTCGCCCCGGTCGTAGCGGTCGTCGTGGTCATGCTGCTGCTTCAAGCCCACGCCGCGCGCCGCGCTGTCGAGGTATCCGGTGACGATGTTCCAGCCGATGCGGCCGCTGGTCAGGTGATCGAGGGTGGCGAAGCGGCGGGCGAACAGGTACGGGTGCTCGTACGTGAGGTTGGCGGTCACGCCGAAGCCGATGTGCTTCGTCGCCTGCGCCATCAGCGGCACCACGTAGCTGGGGTCGTTGACGGGCAGCTGCACCGCCTCGCGCGCCGTGACGTCGATGCCGTCGCCCAGCACATCATAGACGCCAACGATATCGGCCAGGAACACGGCGTCGAACAGGCCCTTCTCCAGCAACTGCGCCAGTTCGATCCAGTATTCCGGCTTGCGGTAGTCGACGGAATTGTCGCGCGGATGCTTCCACAGGCCGTGGTGGATATGGCCCACGCAGTTCATGTTGAAGGCGTTCAGGCGAATCCGCTTCGCAGTTTGCTTCGTCAATTGGTGCTCTCCGCTGTCATCACCGGGCCCAATGCCCAGCCGCAATGCAGCGTACCAGCGCCCCTTGCGAACCGAAACGAACCATTTCGCAGTTGGTAATGCGGCGTTTCGTCATAAGCAAAGCAGCCGCACTGCTAAGCACCGATGCCCTCGCAAAACATTTCCGCAAATCGGGGTCTGACCTTATTGCCGCTTGGTTAAGCGTTATCCAACCCATTGAAAGCGCGTGCATTCACCCCAACGGCGAAGGGCTGGGGTCAGACCCGCCGGGGTGTAGCAGGGGCTTCGCGAAGCCTGCTTCGCGCCTGCGGAACGATGCTGGCATGCATGCCAGCATTCCTCTCTGACCCCGGCATTTGCACTTGGGGTAGGCTTATCCAAACGGCATTTGGGTCAGACCCCGTTTTCTGGAAACATTTCCTGGAATCGGGGACAGTCCCCATTTTTTGGAAACTTTTCGCCAATTGACTCCTTGCCCATATATGCCGATGGAATCGGGAACGGTCCCCGCTCTCGGAAACATTTCCTCAAATCGGGGTCTGACCCCGGTTGGTGGAAACTTTTCGCCAATTGACTCCTTGCCCATATATCCCTACACTGGCCGTTGGTTGCGCTAACAAAGATAATGCCGGGGGAAGCGGATCATGGCACCGGCGCCTCACAAAGACTGAGAGCGATGGCGTTGATATACGCTACCAAGCCCCATCGGACAGCGCAGCGAGACAACTTGGAGGATTCGTGAAGCATGTACCCCATGGGCGGCCGCTGGCTGCCCGGTTCGCACGCCCGTTGCTGGCGGCGCTGTGCCTGGCCGCGCTGCCGGCCACCGTCATGACCGCCACGGCGGCACCGCTGGAAGCGGCTGACAAACAGTCGCCGCGCCAGCGCATTCCATTCAACGACGGCTGGAAGTTCCACCTGGGCGACCCGGACGGCAATTCGGCGCCCTACCTGTACGACATCCGCCCCGAAGTGAAGGAATCGGCGGACGGCAAGGTGGCCGATGCGATGCCGGAAGAAGCGGCGCGCATCGCGCGCGGCAACGCGCCGCTGCTGAAACCATGGATCCTCCCGACCGGCAACGCCTTCATCAAGGACCCGGCGAAGCGCCACGCGCGCCCGGCCAATGAGCCGGCCATCGATGCGCCCTATGCGAAAGCCGGTTTCGACGACAGCGCCTGGCGCGCCGTGACACTGCCACACGACTGGGCCATCGAAGGCCCGTTCCTCGCCACCGGTCCGTATGGCGGCATGGGGCGCCTGAAGACGTGGGGCCCGGCCTGGTACCGCAACAAGATCACCGTGACAGGCGCCGACGCCGGCAAGTCGGTCTTCCTCGACATCGACGGCGCGATGGCCTATTCGTCGGTCTGGATTAACGGCAGGCTGGCCGGCGGCTGGCCCTACGGCTACAACTCGTTCCGCATCGACTTGACGAAGTACCTCCAGCCGGGCGACAACCAGCTGGCGATCCGCCTCGACAACACGCCGGAATCGGCGCGCTGGTATCCCGGCGCGGGCCTGTACCGCAACGTATGGCTGACGAAGACCGCGCCGCTGCACGTGGGCCAGTGGGGCGTGCAGGTGCGCACGCCGAAAGTCTCGAAGGAGTCGGCGCAGGTGGCATGGAACGTCACGCTGGACAATGCCGGCGGCGCGCCCGCCCCGGCCGACGTGACCACCGAACTGTATGCGCTGGACGACAAGGGGCGCATCACCGGCAAGGCCGTCGCCACCGTCGTGTCGCCCACCACGACCGTCGCGCCGGGCGCCAGCGCCACGGTGGCCGGCGACACCACGCTGAAGAACCCGCGCCTGTGGGGTCCGGTGCCGACCCAGAAGCCGAACCGCTACATGGCCGTCACCACGGTGCGCCAGAACGGCCGCGTGATGGACCGTTATGAAACGCCGTTCGGCATCCGCGAACTGCGCTTCGACGGCGTCAAGGGCATGTATGTCAACGGCGAGCACGTGCCGATCCGGGGCGTGAACAACCACCACGACCTGGGCGCGCTGGGCGCCGCCTTCAATGTGCGCGCGGCCGAGCGCCAGCTGGAGATCATGCGGGAGATGGGCATCAACGCAGTGCGCATGAGCCACAATCCGCCCGACCCGCAGGTGCTGGACCTGACCGACCGCATGGGCATCCTGGTGCAGAACGAGGTGTTCGATTCATGGGAGCGCAAGAAGACGCCGCTCGACTTCCACCTGATCTTCCCCGACTGGCACGAGCAGGACCTGCGCTCGATGCTGCGGCGCGACCGCAACCATCCGTCGATCGTGATGTGGAGCGTGGGGAATGAGGTGGGCGAGCAGTACACCGGCGAGCATGGCGCGGCGATCGGCCGCAAGCTGGTCGGCATCGTGCACGAGGAAGATCCGGATGGCCGCCCCGCCACCACGGCGATGAACTGGGCCAAGCCGGACATGCCGCTGCCGGCCACGATGGACGTGATCAGCCTGAACTACCAGGGCACCGGCATCCGCACCCTGCCCGGCCAGTTCCCGGCGTTCCACGAGAAATTCCCCGGCAAGGCGATCCTGCACACGGAAAGCGCCTCGGCCCTGTCGTCGCGCGGCGAGTACCAGTTCCCGGTGCCGGGCGCGCTGAGCGCCGCGGTACGTCCCGGCGCCGGCGGCGATCCGAAGACGCAGCAGGTCTCGGCCTATGAACTGTTCGCCGCGGACTTCGGCAGCTCGGCCGACCGCGCCTTCGCCTCGCTCGACCAGAACCCGTACACGGCCGGCGAATTCGTCTGGACCGGTTTCGACTACCTGGGCGAGCCCACGCCATACTACGGCGCGCGCAGTTCATATTCCGGCATCGTCGACCTGGCCGGCTTCAAGAAGGACCGCTTCTACCTGTACCAGGCGCGCTGGCGCCCGGAGCTGCCGATGGTGCACATCCTGCCGCACTGGACGTGGCCGGACCGGGTTGGCGAAATCACGCCGGTGCACGTGTTCACGTCGGGCGACGAGGCCGAGCTGTTCGTCAACGGCAAGTCGCAGGGCCGGCTGAAGAAGGCCCCGTACGCCTATCGCCTGCGCTGGGATTTCGTCGCCTATGAACCGGGCACCATCGAGGTGGTGGCCTACCGGGAGGGCAAGGAATGGGCCCGCTCGTCCGTGAAGACGGCCGGCGCGCCCGCCGCGCTGCAGGCCAGCGCCGACCGCGCCACCATCGCCGGCGACGGCAAGGACCTGTCGTTCATCACCGTGCGCGTGGCCGACAAGGCCGGGCTGACGGCGCCGCGCGCCAGCAATGCGGTGCGCTTCACGGTCGAAGGCCCCGGCGAACTGGTCGCCACCGACAACGGCGACCCGACCAGCTTCGTGTCGTTCCAGTCGCCGCAGCGCGCGGCCTTCAACGGCCTGGTGCTGGGCATCGTGCGCGCCAAGCCCGGCGCCAGGGGGCCGATCACGGTGCGCGTGACGGCCGATGGCTTGCAAGCCGCCACCGTCGCGCTGCGCAGCACGGGCCGCTGAACCGGCTTGCAGGACCGCGCCACGCTGGGTGGCGCGGTTGTGTTTTCCGCCCCGTTTTGTCATGCTGTGCCCCGCGGTGCTCCACACCACCGCGGGAACTTCCATGACCGCCGATGCCACGACTTCGCCACGCCTGACCCGCACCGCCTTCCTGGCCGGTGCGCTGAACCTGTGCCTGTATCCGGTGCTGACCACGCTGGCGGGCAACGCCATCCTGCTCGGCCTGGAACAGGCGCGCGAGACGCTGGTGGCCTTCGGCGAGCCCGATGGCGCGGGCACCGCCGATCCGCTGGCCTCGCCCAGCTATGCGCTGTTCATCGCCGCCCTGGCCTACTGGGCCTTCGCCAGCTGGTACTGCGCCCGCATCATGCTCGGCAAGCGTTTCCCGCGCGACCGCCTGCGGCCATGTATCGAGGAGCGCTTCGCCGATGTCACGGCGCGCTGGCTGCCCCGCGTGCTGGGCCTGCTCGGGGTGGTGCCGATCACGGTCTTCTTCGTGCTCGCCACGCCTTCGCCGCGCTACTGGGTCGCGCCTGCGGCGCTGGCCTTCACCTTCCTGGGGCTCGTGGTGTTCCGGCGCCACCTGCCGGCCGCGCACGCCGGCTGGTCGCGCCGCGACGACGATCCCTACCCCCGCTTCGCCAGCCTCAGTCGCGGCGCCATTGCAACCGTGCTGGCCATGTTCGCGATTTCCTTCGGCGTGCTGCTGGCCACCGTGGTCGGCCGGGAAACCGCCGCCCGCGCGATCGGTTCGCCGGCGCTGGTGCTGATCGCCCTCGGCTCCTGGACACTGTTCGGCAGCGTCGTGCTGACCTACTGGCCACGCAGCGGCGGCTGGCCGTCGCTGGCGCTGCTGCCGTTCGCGCTGGCCTTCGTGCTGTCGTTCTTCAATGAAAACCACTTCGTGGCGGGCGACGGCGTGCCGGCCGGCAGTGGCGCCCGCCCCGCCTTCCCGGAAGACCTGGAGGCGTGGAATGCCGCCCGCGGTCCACGCGGCGACGATCCGATCTACCTGATCGCGGCCGCCGGTGGCGCCTCGCGCGCCGCGTTCTGGACCGGCGTGGTGCTGACCAACCTGGAGAACCAGGCGCGCCTGCGCGACCGCGAATTCGCCCGCAACGTGTATGCGGTCAGCGGCGTGTCCGGCGGCAGCCTGGGGCTGGCCGCCTACGTGGCCGCGCTGGCGGCCGAGCGCGAGACCGGGGCCGATGGCAGCGGCCCGCTGGCGCCGCGCCCGACCGACTTCCTGGCCCGCGACTTCCTCGCGCCGGCCGTGGCGCAGATGCTGTACAGCGACACCATCGCTCGCTTCCTGCCGTGGCCCTGCGTCGCCTGCGACCGCTCGCGCGGCCTGGAAGAAGCCTGGGCGCGCGACTGGCGGCGCCACAGCCCGGCGCAGGCATCCTGGTTCACGCAGCCGCTGCGCGCGGCGGAGAGCACGCCGAGCGTACTGCCGCGCACCATCTTCAATACCACCACGGTCGGCGATGGCCGGCTGGTGGTGCAGTCGGACCTGCACTTCGTGCCGACCGATGCCTACGACGTGTTCGACGGCACGCTGGCCACGGCGCGCCTGACGCGCGCCGGCGCCATCCACAACTCCGCCCGCTTCACCTATGTCAGCCCGGCGGCGGCGATCCGCCACGCGGACGGCGGCACGGTGTGGGACTATGTGGTCGACGGCGGGTACTTCGAGAATTCCGGCGTGGCCGCGCTGAATGCGATGATTGGCAAGCTGCAGGGCGGCACGCCGGCGCAGCAGGCGCTGGCGCGGCGCATCGTCGTCATCGTCATCGAAAACGATCCGGCCGGCAGCGCCCAATGGATCTGCGATCCGAAGCCGCAGCCCAGGTCGCGCAAGCTGCCGATCGCCATGGAGCTGAGCGCGCCGGCGTTCGCGCTGTACCAGACACGCACCGCCCGCGCCCACGCGCTGGAAGCGGAAACCATCCGCCTGCTGGGCGGCTGCGCGGCCGGCCGGGTGATCGAACTGCGCTACCCGGAAGCGGACCGCAAGCGCCCCGGCCACTTCGGCGCCGGCCTGCTGAACGACGACCCGCCGATGAGCTGGTTCCTGAACGCGGCCAGCCGCACGCGGATGGCGACGGTGCTGTGCAGCGACGGCCGCTGGGATCCGCGCGACCTGCTGGCCCGCGAATGGCGGCGCGCGCTGGGCTGGATCGACCGGTCGGCGGAACGGCCCGGCACGCCGCGCGGCGACGCGTTCGCGCCGGCCGACACGACGCTGGCCTGCGGGCGCAGTCCCGGTCGCTAGTGAGCGGTGCGCGGCACCGCTGGCGCTCAGAGGTCGATCGCGGCGCTCAGCTGCACGGTGCGCGGCGCCGCCTGCGACAGCGTGCCATAGGAGGCCACGCCGCCCCAGTAGCGCCTGTCGAACGCATTCATCAGGCCCGCGCGCAGGGTCACCGCCCGTCCTGCCACCACCGTCGTGCAGCGCGCGCCCAGATCCACCCGGGTCCACGACGGTACCGATTGCAGATTCGCCTGGTCGACGTATTCCTTGCCCGTGTAAGTGAGCGCGCCGGTGAGCGTGACGGGGCCGGCGTCCCATTCGCCGCCCAGGTTCGCCATGGCCCTGGCCACGCCCGGCGGGCGCCGGCCCAGCGTGGCCGGGTTGTTGGTACGGGTCAGTTCCCCGTCGATCAGCGTCACGCCGCCCAGTAGCCGGACGCCGGGCGCCACGCTGCCCGACAGGTGCAGTTCCAGCCCGCGGTTGCGCTGTTCGCTGTCGGGACTGTAGACGGTGCCGTACAGCTGGCCGCTTGGCTTGGTGATCTGGAAGACGGCCAGCGTGGCCAGCAGCCCGCCGGCCTCGGACTTGGCGCCAATCTCGACCTGGCGGCTCTTGTACGGCGCGAACACCTGCCCCGCGTTGCTGGCCGTGTTGGGCGCGATATCGCCCTTGCTCAGGCCCTGGATGTGGTTGGCGTACAGCGACAGCCGGGGCGTGGCCTTGAACACGATGCCGGCCAGAGGCGTGACGGCGGTTTCATCGTAGCGTGCCGTGCGCAAGCCGGTGGCGGCATGGAAGTTCTCCGATTCCACGCTTTGCCGGCGCAGGCCCAGCGTGGCTTGCAGCCGGCCATCGAACATGGCCAGCGTATCGGCCACGGCAAGGCTGGACAGCGTCGACTCGGACAGCTTGGGAACGCGCGCCGGTTCCGGCACCGCCTGGGCCGCCACCGCGACCGGTGCGTAGATGCTGGAACGGATAATGGTCCCGGCGTTGCTGGCATTGGCCAGGCGGTCGTGATACGCGTTCGCCATCAGCACCAGCGCGTGCTCGACCTGCCCGGTGCGCAGCGCGGCTCGCAAGCCCACGTCCGCCGCGGCGCGGTTGATCTGGAACTTGAAGTGCGTCGGCGTGGCGGACGTGTCGCCCTGCGCGTTCAGGATGGTGGGCGTCTGCTCGGAAAGCCGGCCGACGTCCGATTTCGCGGCGCCCAGATCGGCGAAGACCGTCACCCGGTCCGACAGGTCGTATTCCACGTGGCCGAGCGTGGACACGTCGCTCGAACGCCACCAGCCCCATTCCTGCGTGACGTTGCGGCGGCCATCCGGCGCGGCCGGCACCGGCAGCCCCGGGCTGACGAGGAACGGCCGGGTGGGCGCATCGATCTTGCGGTACTGGCCGATCAGGTCCAGCGTGGCGCGCAGGCGCCGGCCTCGGTAATCGAGTGCCAGCGCGGCCACTTCGGCGCGCGCCTCCTGCTTGTCCAGCGGGGTGTCGCCCTGGCGGTGCAGCGCGTTGAAGCGGATGCCGAAGTCGCCCTGCCGGCGGCTGACGTCGACCGCGGTGCCGAACTGGGTATCGGAGGCGTAGTCGAAGGTCAGCCGCGTGAGGTCGTGGCGCAGCGAACGCTTCGGCACGGCGTTGACGACGCCGCCCACGCCGCTGTTCGGCGACATCCCGTACAGCAGCGCGCCGGGGCCCTTCAGCACCTCCACGCGCTCCAGGTATTCGGTGAACAGATGGTAGTTCGGCGACACGCCGTACACGCCGTCGAGCGCTACTTCGCTCAGGTTGCCCTCGTTGACGGGGAAGCCGCGTAGGAAGAACGAATCGGTCACGCCGCCGATCTGGCCCGTGAAGCGGGCCGACGAATCGCCCCCCAGCACTTCGGCCAGCGTGACGGCCTGCTGGTCGCGCATGCGCTGCGCCGTGTAGGACACGATGCTGAACGGCTGGTCCAGCACGTCGCGCTCGCCCAGCAGCCCGGCGCGGCCGCGCTTCGCCACCTGTTCGTTGCCCTCCCCCTCGGCGGTGACGACGACCGTCGGCAACGTGGCAGCTGCGGTTTCCGCGAGGCTGGCGGCGGCGGGCAGCGTCCCGGCGATGAGAAGTGCGAGGGGGCGAAGAGCGGTGCGCATGGGGATCGAGGTTGTCAAAAGATCAGTATCTTATCGTAAATACGAATCATTCTCAACCATTCACCGCGGCTGGACCGCCGTGCATGCTCCAACCGCGTGCCGGAGATCACGCCGACGGGGGGCGCTTGCCATCGGTGCGCCGGGGCCGGTACACTGCGCGTGCCGGCGCACTGCCCGCAAGCCGGTCAATGCAATGTCACGGGGTCGTCGGCGGGCACGCTGGTCCCACGGCACGCGAACGACATCTGGAGGAGTTGCGGCATGCTTGAATTCGTACTGTACGTCTTCATGGAGCTATTCCTGTACAACCTCGGCAGGGTCGTCATCTGGATGCTTTCGCTCGGCCGTGTTCGCGCCGAAAACCTGAAGGAAGCGTTCGCCATCGGGAAACGCGACCACGTCATGCACGGCAGCCCGGCCGTCGTGCCGGCCGCGGCCAGCCAGCTGGTCGGCGGGCTCGTCTTCACGCTGATCCTGATGGGTTTGTTCGCGTTGTACCGCTAGCACGCCCGGCGTTTCAGGGGCGCCTGGGCACGCCGAGCGTACCGACTACCTCCAGGCTGCCGTCGGTCCGCGCCCGCGCCACCACCATCTCCCCCTGCGACAGGCTGGTACCGGTCAGCGCCCGCACGTTGACGTCATGTGTCACCAGCACCAGGTTGCCCGGAGCGCGGTAGGCAGCCACGTACTGGCGCACGGCGGCCGTCTTGCGGTCCGCCACCGCGGCGTCTTCCTGCCAGATCGAGTCCACCATCGGCGCCGGTTCGACGCGGCCGAACGCCAGTTCGGCCGTGTCCACGCAGCGGCACCAGCGGCTGGCCAGCACGTGGCCGACCGGCACCGCATGGCGGCGGAAGGCGGCGCCGATCGCGGCGGCATCGGCGCGCCCGGCCGGCGACAGATTGCGCTGGGTGGCGCAATCGCCCAGTCTGAAGCCGGCAGGGTCGCCGATGCCGGGCGTGGTGACGGCATGGCGCATCACCACGACATGGCCGCCGCCGGCCAGGCGCTTCCACAGGCCGGCTTCATCGGCACGGGCCGGCGAGGCGTGCAGCGACACGGCGCACAGCGATATAACGGTCAGCGTACGTAACATGACGACTCCTCATGGTGGTCCGGAACAGGGCTCTGTACCTAATGCCATTTAGTTAAGCGTTACTCGACATATCGAAAGCACGTGCATTCACCCCAACAGCGAAGGGCCGGGGTCAGACCCGCCGGGTCTGACCCCGGAACTTGCACTTGGGGTGGCTCAATTGAGCGGAAACAGGCACTATCCCGGTCTCGCGATGCGCTCACCATGATGAGCGATGGGCACGACGATTATGCAGCGCCGCAGCGTAATATATCAGCGTTCCACAGCTGATCCGATACGCTCCATGCCCCTTCGCCGAACCTGCCTTGCCCTCGCCATTGCCCTGCTCTCCGCCAGCCACGTCCATGCCGCCGATTTCGACCTGGCGCGCGATGGGGTCACCGCCGCCGTGCTGGCGGAAGACCACGCGACGATGCGGATCGCGGCCGATCTCGTGCGGCGCGACTTGCGCGCGGTCGGCGGCGGCGAGGCGGGCCGCGCCGGCAAGCTGGAAGACTGCAGGGAGGTCTGCGTCGTCATCGGCCGGCACGATTCGGCGCTGCTGCGCGGGATCGCCCGCGCCGAAGGGCTGGACTTCTCCGCGCTGGCCGGCCAGTGGGAAAGGTACCAGCGGGTCGGCATCGTCTCGCGCGCCAGGCCGGGCACGCGGCTGCTGGTGATCGCCGGCTCGGACGTGCGCGGCGCCGTGTTCGGCGCGGTCGACCTGACCCGCGAACTGGGCGTCTCCGCGTGGGAATGGTGGGCCGACGTGAAGCCGGCGGCGCGCGGGCATGTCGCCGTACGCGGCGAGAACATCCTGTCCGATACGCCATCGGTGCGCTACCGGGGCATTTTCCTCAACGACGAGGACTGGGGCCTGCAGCCATGGGCCGCGAAGACGTACGACCCCGCCGGCGATATCGGCCCGGCGACCTATGCGCGCATCTTCGAGCTGCTGTGGCGCCTGAAGGCCAACCTGGTGTGGCCCGCCATGCACGACTCGACGAAGCCGTTCTACCAGGTCCCCGGCAACGCACAGGTGGCGAAGGATTACGCCATCATCGTCGGCACATCGCATGCCGAGCCGATGATGCGCAACAACGTGCGCGAGTGGAACAAGCGCGATGGCGACTTCAACTTCTTCACCAACCGCGAAGCCATCACCCGCTACTGGAAGACCCGCGTCGATGAAACGAAGGGCGCGGAGGCGATGTACTCGATGGGCATCCGCGGCGTGCACGATTCGGCGATGGAAGGCGCGGACACGATCGACGAAGCGCGTGCCGGCGTCGGCGCGGCGATGGCGGTGCAGCGCAAGCTGCTGGCCGAGGCCTGGCGCAAGCCGCTGCCGCAGATCCCGCAGGCACTGACGGTGTACAAGGAAGTCCTCGACATCTACAACAGCGGCCTGCAAGTGCCGGACGATATCACCCTGGTCTGGCCGGACGACAACTACGGCTACCTGCACCAGCTGAGCACACCCCGGGAAGCGGCGCGCGGCGGCGGCACCGGGCTGTACTATCACCTGTCCTACTGGGGCCGCCCGCACGACTACCTGTGGCTCGCCACCACGGCGCCGGGCCTGGTGCGCGACCAGCTGCAGCGCGCCATCGCCACCGGCACCGACCGCGTCTGGGTGGCCAACGTCGGCGACATCAAGCCGGGTGAATACCTGGCCCAGTATTTCCTCGACGCCGCCTTCGACAAGCGCCAGCTGGACCGCCCCGCCCACGCCCACATGGAGGCGTGGTTCGTGCAGCAGTTCGGCGCCGCCCAGGCAACCGCCATCGCCGGCGTGATGCGCGAGTTCCATGCGCTGGCGTGGGAGCGCAAGCCCGAATACATGGGCTTTTCGCAGACCGAGCCCACCACGCCCACGCGCCAGTCGGACTACCTGCAGTCGGGCGGCGAGGAAGCGGAACGGCGCCTGGCGCGCTATGAAGCGCTGGTGTCGCGCGCGCAGGCGATCGGTGCCGCGCTGCCGGCCGACCGCCAGGATGCGTACTTCCAGCTGGTGCTGTACCCGGTGCGTGCCGGCGCGAACCTGAACGCGCGCATCCTGAAGCTGGACCTGGCGGCGCAGTACGCCCGCATGGGCCGCCCGTCCGCGCAGCACTACGCGCAGGCCGCGAAGGCGGCGCAGCAGGCGATCGCCGCCGATACCGCGCACTACAACGCGCTGGCCGGCGGCAAATGGCGCGGCATGATGGACGCCGCGCCACGCCGCCTGCCCGTGTTCATGGAGCCGGTTTTCCCCACCTATGCGGGGCCGGCGCGTGGCGATTGCGCCCTGGCCTTCCCCTCGCCGCTGTCGGCGCAGGGCGGCGCATTGTGGTTTACGCGCGGCGTGCCGGAGACCAAAACGCTGACGGTGATCCAGTACGGCGCCACGCCGCTGCGCTGGTCGGCCGGCCAGGTGCCCGCCGGCCTGCGCCTGTCGCCGGCCGGCGGCATGCTCGATGCCGCCAACGGGTACGAGCAGCGCATCGCCGTCACCTACGACGGCCGCGGCGAAACAGGCGGCCTGCAGGTCGGCTGCGGCGAGCGCCGCCTCGCCGCCCGCGTACAGCTCGCGCCCGGAGCCGATGTACCCACCGAACACGAGCGGATCATCACGCTGCCGGCGACGGCCGCCAGCGCCAGCGGCTGGACGCCGGTCGATGTCGGCAGCCTCGGCACCGCGCAGCGCGCCGGCTTCTCGCTGCCGTCGCGCGACGACCCGGCCGGCGCCCCCGCCCTGGCGTACACGTTCCACAGCCACACGAAGGCCGAGGCCCGTTTGCGCATCGTGGCCGTGCCGGTGCATGCGCTGACCTCGGCCAGCAGGCTGCGCATTGCCGTCTCGCTCGATGGCCAGGCACCGGTCACGCTGGATTTCGCCACCGTGGGCCGCAGCGACGAATGGAAACGCAACGTGCTGTCGAACAGCGCGGTGCGCACGCTGCCGCTGCCGGCGCTGCCGCCGGGCCGGCACACGCTGCGCGTGCATGCGCTCGATCCGGGCTTCGTGCTGGACCGGATCGAGGTGGTGTTCGATGGCGCGCCGGTGTACTACGGGGCGGCGCCGGCAGCGGCACCCTGAGCGCCGCCCGCCGCGCCGTTACCGGTGCAGTTCGCCGGCCCGCTCGGGCTGGTACACCACCTCCAGCAGCTTCACGGTGAAGGCGGCGCCATCGGGCCGCGTCCAGGCGATGCTCTTGCCGGTCTCCAGGCCGAGCAGCGCGCTGCCGACCGGGGTGAGGATCGACAGCCGGTCCGCGGCGCCTGCCATGTCCCTCGGGTAGGACAGCACCATGTCGTGCTCCACGGGGTCCTTGTCGAGCACGAAGCGTACCCGCGAATTCATGGTGGCCACGTGCGGCGGCATGCCTTCCGGCTCCACCACGTCGGCACGCGACAGTTCCTGCAACAGTGCCTGCTGGGCCTGCGCCTGCGCCGCGGGCAGCGCGTCGAGCAAGGCTTCCAGGCGGTCCATGTCCAGCGACGAGACGACGATGTTCGGTTTCATGAGTATCTCTGCAATAGTGGCCCGGCCGGCGGCCGGGCGAGCGAATCGGTCCGCCCGGTCAGGCGGGCGGCATGGGCAGGAAGGATGGGGCCCGGGAGGCCAGCTGGCCGGCGGCCGGCTGGGAGTTCCTCACCGAGCCCGGGAAAGCCGGGCGAGATCTCGCGAGCACAGCGCCAGCGCCGGCGCGGGGAAGAATGCCGGCCGTACGGCCGAGCAAATGCCTCCCTCGTTCAGGGGCGAACCATGGCTCCGGCAAGGAAGTGATGGGTTCGTGGTCGGCATGGGTTTCGGCGAACGCCAGGGGGCGTCGCTCCGGCCGATTATACACAGGCCAACTTCCGGACATGGCCCGCCTGCCTGCGGGATGCCCGAATGTCACGTATCATCCCGGTCTTGCCGATATTTCATATGTGAAGCACCATGGATCCCGCCGTTCGCCCCGCCGTTGCCCCCGCCGTTACCCCCGATCCCCGCCCGTTCTTCGCGCGCCCGCGTACCGTGTTCATGCTGGCCACGCTGTGCTGCCTGTTGTGGGGCAGCTCCTACCCGTCCATCAAGACCGGCTACGAACTGCTCGGCATCGCCCGGCACGACGTGCCGTCGAAGCTGATCTTCGCCGGCTACCGCTTCCTCATCGCCGGCCTGTGCCTGGTACTGCTGGCCATCGCGCTGCGCAAGCCGGCCTTCCAGCTGAGCGGACGCCAGCTGCGCCAGCTGGGCGTGCTGGGCCTGGCGCAGACCGGCCTGCAGTACGTGTTCTTCTACATCGGGCTGGCCTACACCACGGGCGTGCGCGCATCGATCCTGAACGCCACCACCACCTTCTTCAGCGTGCTGCTGGCGCACTTCATCTACCACAACGACAGGCTGTCGCCCCGCAAGGCGGCG
Source organism: Pseudoduganella albidiflava (assembly GCF_004322755.1). Classification (NCBI taxonomy): domain Bacteria; kingdom Pseudomonadati; phylum Pseudomonadota; class Betaproteobacteria; order Burkholderiales; family Oxalobacteraceae; genus Pseudoduganella; species Pseudoduganella albidiflava. The sequence continues at coordinate 2,784,847 of NZ_CP036401.1, read as the reverse complement.
GGATGCCTGCTGGGCTTTGCCGGCGTGGTCGCCGTCAACCTCGGCAGCGGTCCGCTCGATATCGCCTTCACCCTGCAGGGCGAAGGCTTCATCGTGATCGCCGCGTTCGTGCTGTCCGCCGCGTCGATCTACGGCAAGCAGGTGTCGGCCGGCATGGATGCGATGGTCATGACGGGCTGGCAGCTGGCCATCGGCGGCGCCGCGCTGCTGGCCGGCGGCTATGCCACCGGCGGCACGGTCGGCAACATGACGCTGGTCCCGGCACTGCTGCTGGCCTACCTCGCGCTGCTGTCGGCCGTGGCGTTCACGCTGTGGAGCCTGCTCCTGAAATACAACCCGGTGGGCACCGTGAGCGTGTTCGCCTTCCTGATCCCCGTGTTCGGCGCGGCACTGTCGGCGCTGTTCCTGAACGAAAGCATTCTCGAATGGAAGAACCTGGCCGCGCTGGCCATGGTGTGCGCCGGGATCTGGCTGGTGACGCGCAATCCGCGCTGAGGGATGACGGCAAGGCGTCGGCGGGCACCCCGCGGTGACCAACTAGTCGATTGCACTTGACTTTTGGTTAACATTAGCCGATGCTGCCTTGCACCATGACTGCCGGAGCATCGCATGCACCCACTCGACCGCCGAAACAATACGGACATGGCGCGCGAGATCGACCGCGCCATCTCCATCGAACACCAGGAAGGCACGCTGAAAGCGTGGTCCCACCTCATTCAGATCGGGATTTCGCCGAACGCGATCCGCCGCATCCTGGAACTCGATTCCGGTGCTCGCCGCCGTCGCCGCGCCGCGATTCCGCTGGAGGAAGCCGAAGCATAAGCACGTGTGCGGGTGCACAAAAAAAAAGCCGCGCGGACCGGGAGGCCCGCGCGGCTTTTCCTTGACTGCTACCCGGCTCAGGCGGAAATCACGCCCGCGCCCGGCGAAGCCTTGCACACATAGATGGTGGCGCCCTGCCCGTTCGGACCCGGGTACTGCTGCTCCACCGCGGCGCGCACCGGTGCGACTTGCGCTTCCGGCACCAGCGCCACCACGCAGCCGCCGAAGCCGCCACCGGTCATGCGCACGCCGCCCTGCCCGCCGATGACGTTCTTGACGATCTCGACCAGCTGGTCGATCAGCGGCACGGTGATCTCGAAATCATCGCGCATCGACGCATGCGACGCGGCCATCAGTTCGCCCATGCGCGCCAGGTCGCCCCGGCCCAGCGCATCGTTGGCTGCCAGCACGCGGGCATTCTCGGAAACGATGTGGCGCGCACGCTTGAGCGTGACGGCATCGAGTTCGCCGCCGCGCGCGTCGAGCATGGCCTGGTCCACGTCGCGCAGCGCCTTCACGCCGAAGTGGCTGGCCGCCGCCTCGCACTGCTTGCGGCGCGTGTTGTACTCGCTGTCCACCAGGCCGCGCTGCACGTTCGAGTTGAAGATCATGATGGCCGCGCCGGCCGGGATGGGCACCGGCGTGGTTTCCAGCGAACGGCAGTCGATCATCAGTGCATGGCCGGCCACGCCGGAAGCGGAAATGATCTGGTCCATGTTGCCGCACTTGGTGCCGACGAAATTGTTCTCGGCGCGCTGCGCGGTCAGCGCGATGTCGATCGGCGTGACCTTTTCAAAGCCCGGCAGCGTGGCGAACAGGCGGCCGATGGCCACCGTCAGCGACGCCGACGACGACAGGCCGGCACCTTGCGGCACGTCGCCCGACACCACCATGTCGAAGCCCTGCAGCGGCAGGCCCTGCTGGAGCATGTCGATGATCACGCCGCGCACGTAGTTGGCCCACATGGGTTCGTCGCGGCGCTCGATCGGCGCATCCAGCGAGAACTGGTCTTCGGCGCCCGCGTAGTCGGCCGCGACGATGTGCACGATGCGGTCGGCGCGGCGGCGCGCGGCGATCACGGTGCTGTAGTCGATCGCCGCCGGCAGCACGAAACCGTCGTTGTAATCGGTATGTTCGCCGATCAGGTTGACGCGGCCGGGGGCCTGCACCACCACTTCGGGTGCGGCACCGAACTTGTTCTCGAACGCGGTGCGGGTATGGTTAATCAGCGTATCGCTCATCAGGATCTCTTCTTGTTTGCGTGGCTATTTGGATGTTGTATTCGATGCTCGTCTTTGTCGCTTACGGGCGCTGGAGGTAGTGTACATCCGGCAGCGCGCGCAATTGCGCCGCCGCCTGCTCCGGTGTCAGGTCGCGCTGCGCCTCGGCCAGCATTTCATAGCCGACCATGAACTTGCGCACCGATGCGGAACGCAGCAGTGGCGGATAGAAGTGCGCGTGCAGCTGCCATGGCGCGGCGGTGTTCCCCTCATCGTCGCCCTGGCCGTCGACCGCGTACGGCGCGCCGTGCCAGCCCATCGAGTACGGGAACGAGGTCTGGAACAGGTTGTCGTACTTGATGGTCAGCTGCTTGATGGCCACGGCCAGGTCGGCGCGCTGTTCCTTCGTCAGGTCTTCCAGGCGCTTCACGGCGAAGCGCGGCAGCAGCAGCGTCTCGAACGGCCAGCTGGCCCAATACGGCACCACCGCCAGCCAATGTTCGGTACCGACCACGGTGCGTTCGCCCGCCGCCGCCTCGCGTTCGGCATAGTCGAGCAGCATCGGCCGGCCGTGTTCCCGGTGGTAGGCGCGCTGTTGCACGTCTTCCTTGGCCGGCGAGTTCGGGATGAAGCTGTTGGCCCAGACCTGGCCATGCGGGTGCGGATTGGAGCAGCCCATCGCCTGGCCCTTGTTCTCGAACACCTGCACCCACGGATACGTCTTGCCCAGCTCTTCAGCCTGCGCGCACCAGGTGTCCACCACCTGTTCCAGCCCCGGCAAGTCCATCTCCGGCAGCGACTTGCTGTGGTCCGGCGAGAAGCAGATCACGCGGCTGACGCCGCGCGCGCTGGTGTTCTGGAACAGCGGGTCGGTGCTGGCCGGCGCGTCCGGCGTATCGGCCATCAGCGCGGCGAAGTCGTTCTGGAAGACAAACGTTCCCTTGTAGTCGGGATTGACTTCGCCATTCACGCGCGTGTTGCCGGCGCACAGGTAGCAGTGCGGATCGTGGGCGGGCTTCGGGGTATTGTCGACCGCTTCCTGCTGCCCCTGCCAGGGGCGCTTGGCGCGGTGCGGCGAGACGAGCACCCACTCGCCGATGAGCGGGTTGAAACGACGGTGTGGATGGTCTGTGGGATTGAACATACGGCTCCTGTTTTTGTGGCTTGCTGTGAGACTGTATCGAGACTGTACCGATACCGGGCGGTTGCCGGCGCACCATGCGGCTCGCCGGCCTCGGCAGGCGAACGGGAGCGGGTGTGCAGGAAAACCGGGCGCGACCCAGCATGATAGCGCGTTGCGCGCAATCATGAAGCCGGGCCGCGTGAAGGGTGCGGGCTAACCCGCGGGGACGGTTACCACCATGCGCCGTAGACGGCGATGAGGATCGCGCAGATGATGGCCGAGCCGATCGCGAAGCTGCGTTCGACGCGGAACATGCCGGTGTCGACGATCATGCGCTTGGCTTCGCCCGAGACGGCCGAGGTCTTGCTGATCAGGACCATGCCGGCGACGACCACCCAGAACACGATGAACATGCGGTCCAGGAACGGGATCTCGTAGACGCCCGTGCCATTGTCGACGGCAAAGCCGATCGGTGCCAGGAACGACAGGTCCATCATGCCCGGCAGGAACTTCAGGATGATCGACAGCACCAGGCCGCCCACGGTGGCGAACATGGCCGCCGCATGGGTCGTCTTCTTCCAGAAGAAGCCCAGCAGGAACATGGCCAGGATGCCCGGCGACACGAAGCCCGTGTATTCCTGGATGAAGGCGAAGCCGCCCTTCTTGTCGATGCCGAGGAACGGCGCGATCAGCGCGGCGATGGCGATCGAGACCATGACCGTCAGGCGACCGACCCACACCTGCTTCTGCTCGCTGGCGGTCTTGTTGAAGTGCTGCTTGTAGATGTCCAGCGTGAAGATCGTCGCGATACTGTTGGCCTTGCCGGCCAGCGAGGCGACCACGGCGGCGGTCAGCGCGGCGAAGGCGATGCCCTTGATGCCGGTCGGCAGCATGGCCAGCAGGGTCGGGTAGGCACGGTCCGGGTTCAGTTCACCACCCACGCGCATCGAGTCGCCCAGCGCGCCGGACTTGTCCAGTGCGTAAGCGGCGATACCTGGCAGCACCACGATGACCGGCATCAGCAGCTTCAGGAAGGCGGCGAAGAGCAGGCCCTTGCGTGCCGTCTTCAGGTCCGCGCCCAGCGCGCGCTGCGTGATGTACTGGTTGCAGCCCCAGTAGTTCAGGTTGACGATCCACATGCCGCCGATCAGCGTCGTCAGGCCGGGCAAGTCCATGTAGTTCGGGTTGCCGCGGTCGAGCACCATGTCGAAGTGCTCGCCGGCCCGCACGAACAGTTCGCTGGCACCGGCGATCGAACCGCTCTTGCCGCCCAGCGTGGCCACCAGGTCCAGCGCGATCCAGGTGGTGACCAGGCCGCCCACGACCAGGCACAGCACCTGGATCACGTCGGTATAGCCGATCACCTTCATGCCGCCCAGCGTGATGATCGCGGCGAACACGGCCAGGAAGATCATGCAGGCGAACACATTGATGCCGGCCACGCTGGAGATCGCCAGCGCGCCCAGGTACAGGATCGACGTCAGGTTGACCACCACGTACAGGCCCAGCCAGAACAGCGCCATCGTCGTGGCCACGGCCTTGCCGTAGCGCTGCTCGAGGAACTGCGGCATCGTGTAGATGCGGTTCTTCAGGTACACCGGCATGAAGAACACCGCCACGATGATCAGCGTGGCCGCGGCCATCAGTTCATACACGGCGATCGCCATGCCGATCTTGAAGCCGGAACCGCTCATGCCGATGAACTGCTCGGCGGAGATGTTGGATGCGATCAGGGAGGCACCGATGGCCCACCAGGTCAGCGAGCCTTCGGCGAGAAAGTAGTCATGCGAAGCCTGGCCGGAAGTGCTCTTTTTTCGGCGGTAGATCCAGATGCCGTAGCCGGAGATGACGATGAAGTAAAACAGGAAGACAAGCGTGTCCAGGGTCGAAAATTGATTCATCGGAATATTTTTGAGTGTGTCTCTGGTAATGGGCGGTCTTGGATTTCCGCCCTGCTTCTACTTATTGGGACGCCGCTCCGGCCTACGCTCATGGCCGGCTCCAGCGCCTTTTTTCCCCAATGCGGCGACAGGATGCACCACGCAGCACCCCTGTCGGCGATCGCGACCGGAATCACTCAGCAGGTTGATTGCTGGACGGCTCAAATGGTCATTGTTGCGATAGCGCTAACTATACCATGGGCAATTACATAGCAGACACAAAAAATGTAGTCGAACACGCGCTTCCGGTGCGGACGAGCGTCCGGTAATGAAAAATTACTACGCCCGCTGTTGATTATGTGAACTGCAGGGTAAGGGAAAGGGAAAGGGAAACGCGGCGGCGCGCAGTGCGCGCGGCCGCGGAAAAGCTCAGGTACCGAAGCGCACCGGCTCCGGCGGGGGAAACAGGAAGGTGCCCAGCACGCCGTTGCGGCCACCGTGCTTGACGGCATACAGTTGCGCGTCCGCGGCCGAGATCAGCGCGTCGACCGATAGCGGCCACGCCGCCTGCATGCCGGGCACGCAGGCAACGCCGAAACTGGCCGTCGCGCTGACATCGACATCTTCGGCAATGCGGCATTCGGCGCTGGCGAAGGTGGCACGGATGCGTTCGGCCAGCGCCAGCGCCCCGGCCAGTTCCGTCTGGGGCAGCACGATCAGGAATTCCTCGCCGCCGTAGCGCACCACGCTGTCGACCGTCTCGCGCGTCATCGCTTGCAGCAGGCCGGCGAAACCGGCCAGCACCTGGTCGCCCGCCGCGTGGCCATGCGTATCGTTGATGCGCTTGAAATGATCGATGTCGCACAGGACCACCGACAGCGCGGAGCCATAGCGGCGCGCCCGCGCCAGTTCGGCGGCCAGCAGGCCCTGCTGGAGGACCCGGCGGTTATGGCAGCCGGTCAGTGGATCGCGGTCGGCCATCTGCCGCAGCAGCATCGTGGCGCAGAACTGCTCGCGCTGCGACAGGTGCAGGCGGCGCGCCGCCAGATAGCCGAGCACATTGGAGAGGATCAGCAGCAGGACCAGCGTCAGCACGTCGTCCGCCTTCAGGTAGCCCTGCACCACCTGCATCGCGCCGAACACGGCGCTGGAGCCGGCCCCGATCGCCACGGTGTAGCCCAGGCGGTTGGGGAAATTCACATAGACCGCCATCACGATCAGCGCCTGGGACATCACGTTCCATGGCAGCGTGCCGGGCTGGTACCAGCACACCACCATGAACACCGCCAGCGCCACCACCAGCAGCGCGCTGGAGGCGCCGGTCGAGGTGGCCACCGATTCCGGCCGCCGGCAAATGGCGAGGTAGCCGCCCAGGGCCACCAGCGCCACCGCCACGCGCAGCGCGATGAGGGCAAAGGCGATCCCGGTGGGGCCCAGCGTGGCGATATCGGTGGCGCCGAACACCACGTAGAATCCCGCCGCGCACAGCAGGCTGGTCTTCAGCTGGGCGTTGCGTTCCGGCAGACAATGCTGAAGGAAACGCGCTTCGCATGCCGGATCCGCGAATTCCGCGCGCCGGCGGTCGATGGTGAGTCGGGAGGTGGACAGGTCTTGGAGAGGCACAGGGTCGTTCCGGCAGCTGGCAGTTATAGGGGGCCGACCGCCCGCACCACGCGGCCGGCTACCTCCCGCGCTGGCGCGAGGGTGTCGCCAACCCGGCCATTCTACTCCAAACGGAAACTTTTATTGCCGCGTGGCATTTTTTATAGAAGGGTTCCTCACTTTGATGGCTCGCTGCCAACACTGCCATCCTCGCCCCGTCCCCGCCACGCACGGGAGCTTCGCCGGCGTGGCGCCCTGTCGGCACGGCCCGCATCGCCGTCATGCGCATCGCGCCCTCGCTGCATTACAGTCCACGGAATTACAGTCCACGGTACACCAGGCCCACCGTCACGCGGCGGCCCACATAGGCGTAGTTCTGCAGGTACGGCGTGCCGTCGCTGTAGCCGGTCGAGGCGATGCTGCGCGTTTCCGTCTGGTTCGACAGGTTGCGGCCTTCGACGAACAGTTCCAGTTCCGGGCGCAACTTGTAGGAGATGCGCGCGTCGATGAAGCGCGTCGCGTCGCGGATGTTGGCCGTGCCCGGATTCCATGGCAGCGCCGCCGGCGCGTTGACGTTGAACGCCGGGTACGAGTTCAGGTTCGTGCCCGTGGCGCCGCACGGCGCCGTGCAGCCGTAGTACGCGGCCACCGCCTGCACCGCCACGCGGGCGGCCAGCTTGCCGTCGTCGTACCACAGCGCCAGGTTGTACGAGTACTTCGGCTCGCCCGACTGCGGTTGTGCCTGGCCGGTCAGCGGGTCGATCATGGCCTGCTGCATGGTCGACTTCTGGCGCGTGTAGTTGGCGTCCAGGCCCGTATGGCGCAGGTACCAGGGCAGGAACGTGAACGCGCTGCGCGTCCCGAATTCGACGCCGGTGCGTGTCGCCGGCGGGCCGTTCGTGTACGTGGTGTAGTCGAACACGATGTCCGACAGCGGCTGGCCCGTCACCGGATTGACGCCGGAAGAGCCGGCGAACAGCGGCACGTCGAACACGCCGGTGGTCTTGTTCGGGCCGATGCGGCCTTCCTGGCGATAGCCAGCCACGCTGAACATGGTGTCGGCGTTCGGGTACCACTCCACCGACAGGTTCTGGTTGAAGTTGCTCTGCCCCTGCAGCGCCGGATTGCCCACCGTGTTGCAGCGCAGGTTGCCGTCGTCGCCCTCCACGTCGCCGGCATCGCGCTCGTCGTACGTGCAGGTGCCCGAGGCCAGCAGCCGCGAGACCGGCGGCAGCGCCGACGACTTCGCCGCGCTGTAGCGCGCCACCAGCTGGTTCGGGATCAGCCACAGGCCCACGTTGTAGCTGGGCAGGAAGACGTGGCTGGTGGCGTCGATCGCCGTGTTCTGCGTGACAGAGCTGGTGGCGATGCCGGCTTCCGCGTCCGGATTGGCCGGATCGAAGCGCGGTGTCTTCGTGATCACGCGGAAGGTCATGCTGCCGGTGCCCTGCACCTTCCGGTGCACGTAGCGGTAGCCGAAGTTGCCGTCCACTTCCCAGCCGAACGGCAGCGCGCGTCTGGTGAACGGGATCGTGTCGAAGCCGAAGTCGGTCATCAGGTAGAACGCCCTGGATTCCTCACGCACCTTCGCGATCGGCTGCTGGTACACCTGGCCATCGCTGCCGGCGCACTCCTTGGTGCAGTGGTAGTCATAGTTCGGCATCTTGAGGATGTCGATCACCTTCAGCACGTCGAGCTGGCTCCAGTTGTCCAGCGTGTTGCCGGGCCGGCCCGAGGCGCCGTTGAACAGCTTCGTGGCGGTCGCCGGGTCGGTCATCGCGGCGCCCAGCAGGTTCTGGAAATCCTGCATCGGCAATACCCAGGTGCCGGACAGCGACGGCGCGGTGCCCGGCGTGTAGCCGTACTTGCAGGCGTTGGCGGTGCCGACGGAACCCGGCGTATCGGTGCAGCCGCGGATCACGCCGCGCACTTCGGTGCTCGGCACCGTGATCGCCGGACTATAGTTCGGCTGGCCGGCCGTGCCCTGCGCCGTGCGCACCGTGTAGCCGCCGGCACCCCAGCTGTCGTTGCCGCTGCGGCGCAGGTTGAAGCCGGACTTCAAGTATTTGAAGACGGGGATCCTGTCCGACAGCGCGTACGACAGGTCCAGCTTGGCGGTCTGCTCGTCGGTCTCGCGGATCTGCGGGCTTTGCCACAGCAGCGTGCGGTCGCTGGTCACGTTCGGCATGGCCGGGTTGGTATTGACCACCGTGGCGCCGTAGTTGGCCGGATCGCCATTGTCCGGAATGCCGTTGGCGAAATCGTAGCCCCAGGTGCCGTTCGGGCCCACCGAGGCGGTGGCCGGGCCGGCATCGTTGAAGCTGACCGACCAGCGCGCGTTGGCGCGGCGGAAGTCCGAGCGCGATGCGCCGACCAGCAGTTCGGCCGTCAGCGCATCGCGCTTGAAGGTACCGCCGAACTGCAGGTACTTCGTGTTCACTTCCATCAGGTTGCGGATCTGGTCGGTACCTGCGCCACCGTTGTCGAGCGAGAAGCTGGTCAGGTGGTGGGTCGCGTCGACCACCGCGGTGGCCGGGTTGAAGTTCACGGCCGCGCCGCGCACCACGCCGGTGCCGCTCGCGCCCAGCCCGTAGGTGTAGGGCGACGTGTGGTAGCCGATGCCCGGCGCCGCCGTGCGCACGCCGTTCGCATCCACGTAGTTGCCGGTGCCGTTGACGCCCACCTGGCCCAGGTTGTAGGTCATGTAATGGTCGTCCACCGTGCGGCGGCTGTACGACCCCTTGGCGTACACGGTGAGATGCTCGTTGACCTTGAAGTCGGTACGCAGGTCGATGCCCTTGCGCACATCGACCTGGCGCTTGACGAAGTAGCGCAGCAGTTGCGGGCTGTAGTCGTTCCACTGGTTCAGGCACGTCAGCAGCTCGTTGCCGCGGTGATCGATCGCCTTGTTGATGTTGTCGGACGACAGGCCGGCCAGTGCGGCCGAGGTCTTCGTCAACTGCGGGAACGCATTGAAGCATTCGTCCTTGCTCTGCGCGGCGGCGGCGCGCCGCAGCAGGTCCTGCGGCGTCGCGCCGGAAAAGATCACGCGGCCGCCGGCGTCCTTCAGCGTGGTGGTCGGTTCCAGCGAAGCGGGGTTCGACATGTCCAGCGACCCGGGCTGGAACGTAAACGTCTTTTCCGGCGAATTGTCGATGTCCACGTAACGGCCATAGCCGTTCTGGCCGCTGCCCGAGGTCTGCGTCTGGTGCGCCTCGTTGTCCAGCTTCTGGTAGTTGGCGTTCACCACCACGCCCAGCCGGCCGCCGCCGAACTGGCGCGCGCCCGTGAAGGACACGTCCGGCGTCCACTTCTCGTTCAGGCTGTGCTGCGTGCCCGAGGCGCGCACCGACACAAAGGGCTTCCTGAAATCGAGGCCGGTGCGGGTCTGGATGCGGATGCCGCCGCCCAGCGACCCTTCCACCATGTCCGCCGTCTGGCCCTTGATCACGTCGACGCTCTTGATCAGGTCCGCCGACAGCGAACGGAATTCCACGCCGCGGCCATCGCCACCGCCGTTCAGGTCCGAGCCGCCGGCCGACTGCACCGACATGCCATCGAGTTCCACCCGCGTCAGGCTGGCACCGTTGCCGCGCACCGACAGGCTGACGCCCTCGCCGTACTCGCCGCGGTCGATCGCCACGCCGGCCATCCGAGAGATGGCTTCGCCGATGTTCCGGTCGGGCAGCGAACCGACGTCTTCGGCGACGATCGAATCCATCGCGGTGGCGGCGTTTTTCTTGCGGTCGATCGACGACTGCTGCGAACGGCGCGTGGAGACGACGACTTTCTGCACGTCGCCGGGATCAGCCAGCCGACCGGAAGTGTCATCGGATGCCGTGCTGGCCGGCGCGGGCGCTGCAACCTGCTGGGCCAGCGCGTGGCCGGCCATCAGCGAAGCCAGGGCCAGCGATACCGCGCGGGCGGCGATCGTGGGCTGGGGGAAGGCGCGTGTGCGTGTCATCTGTCGGTCTCCGGTAGGTGTGGTGATGGCAGCCGTGGCACTGCCTTGTCCGATAGACGAGTCCTGCAAAAACCTTCCGCCGCTTTTGCGCAAACAATCACGCAAGGTGATCGTTTCGCCCACCGGCGGCGAAATAGTCATGTTTTCGCTCGATGGCTGCTTGAGCCGTGCCCCTGAACCGTGTATACATGCACACACTATTGATATGCCGCAGCCACCGGCAGCACGGACCAGCGGCAACGAGACTGACCTCGCGGACGGAGGAGACCCATGGAACAGAGCATCGCTGCACACAGAAACGGCGGAATCGCGCGCGCCGTTCGTCATCACAGTGGGAGGCCCGCATGATCGCGCCGCTGGATCCCGCCATCGTCGCCTGGGTCAGCGCCAACGTAATTCCCTATGAAGCGGAGTTGCGGCAGCGGCTGCGGCGGCTGTGCGGCAGCGACGCGGAGGTGGACGACCTGGTGCAGGACGTGTACTTCCGCATCCTGAAGATGGAAAGCGTGCAGCACGTTCTGGAACCGAAGGCGTTCCTGATGCAGGTCGCCAAGAACATCCTGGTGGACAGGTTTCGCCGCGAAGCCATCGTCCACATCGAGGCGGTGGCCAGCCTGGAAGCGCTGGACGTGGCCGATCCCGGACCGTCGCCGGAGCGCGTGGCGATGGCCCGGGCCGAACTGAAATGGGTGCTGGGCCTGGTGGCCAACCTGCCGGAGCGCTGTCGCCGCGTGTTCAGCGCGCGCAAGATCGACGGTCTGTCGCAGCAGGAAACGGCGCAGCGCCTGGCGATCTCGGAGAACGTGGTGGAAAAGGAAATGATGCGTGGATTGAAGCTGGTGGCCGAGATGGTGGCGCGTGTCGGCGTCGAGGGTGGCGCCGCTGCCGGCCAGGCGGAACTGGCGCGCCGCGCCCCGCGAAAGCACAATGTCTAGCACCGACGACGACGCGCTGGCATGGGTGGCCCGTGAAGCGGCGGGCTCGCTGGACGCCGACGCGCAGGCCGCATTCGAAGCCTGGTACCTGGCCAGTCCCAGGCACCAGGGCGCCTACCTGCGCGCCCGGGCCATCGCTCACTCGGTGGACGGGATCACCGTGCAGGCCAGCCTGAAGCCGGCCGCGCGGCACGCCGGGAACGAACCGCCCCTGGATGACTTGCCGTGTACGGATGCACACGCTGCCACCGCGGCGAACCACGTCCTCGCAGCCATGGAAGCGGCGCCGCCGGCGCGTGGCCGCCGCGCCTTCGTGCTCGGTGGCGCGCTGGCCGCCGGCATCGCCGCGCTGGCGGTCACGTCGCTGGCACCGGATCTGCTGGGCCCCGTCACCTATGAAACGGCGCGCGGCGAGTTTCGCAAGGTGCAGCTGGCCGACCGGTCGACGGTCAGCATCAACAGCGCCAGCCTGGTGGAGGTGCGGCTGACCGATGCCCAGCGCCGTGTCGCGCTGACACAAGGCGAGGCGTGGTTCGAGGTGGCGAAGGACAGGGCCCGGCCGTTCGTCGTGGAAGCCGGCGACCTGCGGGTGCGCGCCGTCGGCACCGCGTTCTCGGTGCGGCGCCACGCGCAGGGCGCCGAGGTGCTGGTGACCGAAGGCGTGGTCGAGGTATGGGCGAACGGCGGCACGGCACCGCGCCGCCGGGTCGGGGCGGGCGGCCTGGTACTGGTATCCGGCGACGGCAGCGGCCCCCGCGTCGACACCGACCCCGCCGAGGTGGCGCGCCGGCTGGCGTGGCGCGAGGGCAAAGTGGTGTTCCAGAACCAGCCGCTGGACGATGCCGTGGCCGAATTCAACCGCTACAACACGCGGCAGATCGTGGTGGCCGATCCGGCCCTGCGGCGCAAGCCGCTGGTGGGCCATTACCGGATCGACCAGCCGGAGGAATTCGCCAACGACGTGCACGCGCTGCTGAACGTGCCTGTCGCCATCCGCGCCGACACCATCCAGATCGGCACGGCGCGCTGAGGCGCCGCCCTATGCGCCATCGCCGATGAGGTTCCGCAGCCTGATGTTCGCGGCGGTGGCGGCCATTGCGCTGCCCTGCCCCGCCCTGGCCGCCGCCGTGACGGTGGCGCTGCCGGCCGGCCCGGCCGCCCTGACGATGCCTGAATTCGCCCGCCAGGCCAACCTGCGCCTGCTGGCCAGCGGCGACGACCTGGCCGGCGTGCGCACCCGGGCCGTGCACGGCGCCTTCACGCCGCGGCAGGCGCTCGACCGGCTGCTGGCCGGCACCGGCTTGCTGGCCACGCTCGCCACGAACGGCACGGTCCTGGTCCGGCGCGCGCCGGTGCCGCCTGTGTCCTCCGTGCCGCCGGAACCGCCACCGCCTGCGCCGCCGGCAGCGCCGCCAGCCAGGGTCACGATCGTCGGCACCCGGGCCGCCGAGCGGGACTCGATCTCGCACAAGAAGCATGCCGCCACGGCGGTGGACGTGATCAGGGCCGACGAGCTGGGAGCCTTCCCCGACCGGAACGTGGCCGAGGCGATTTCACGGGTGGCGGGCGTCACGCTGGACCGGGGCGAATACGGCGAAGGCACCACGATCAACGTGCGCGCCAACACGGCCGAGCTGGTGCGGGTGGAGATCGATGGCCTCGGCGTCCAGGCGGCCGGCGGCACGGACTTGAACAACGGCGGCTCGGGGCGCGGTGTCGACCTGCGCGAGCTGTCGACCGACCTGATCAAGAGCATCGAGGTGGTCAAGGGCGCCACCGTCGACATGACCGAAGGCTCGCTGGGCGGCGGCGTGCTGATCCGCACACGCTCCGGCCTGGATTTCAAGCAGCGCCACGTGGCGCTGCGCGCCGCCGCGCAACGTAATTCGATCAACGGCCGCACCACGCCGAACCTGAACTTCCTCTTCGCCGACCGTCTACTGGACGGTCGCGTGGGCGTGGTGCTGAGCCTCACCCGCGCCGCCGCGCACAACGAAAACCACACGGCGCTGTACTCCGCCTACAACCTCGGCGCGGTCCGGCAACTGGATTTCGACGGCTCGCCGGACAAGACGTTTTCCTTCAATCCCGCCACCGTCAACCTCGCCGATCCAGCCGCCACGGCGCCGATGGCACGCTGGGACCGCACCGGCGGCGGCACGTTCGACGCGCTGAGCCCTCTCCAGATCGTCCAGCGCTCGGCGGACGCGCAAAGCAAGACCGACTGCCATGGCGCGTTCCCGCAGTACACGGCGGCCGAACTGGATGCGATCGCCGGCCGGGCCAACCGGGCCACCGCGCAAAGCCACCGCGCCAACGAACTCCTGAGCTGCCTGAACCAGTGGAACGACTACACGCCGCAACAGGTGCGCTACCTGGTGCGCCGCGAGTACGACGAGCGGCTGTACGGCGACCTGCGACTCGACTTCAAGGTGAGCGACAGGCTGTCGCTGTACGCCAAGTTCAACCGCAACACGCGCAAGATCGACGACGAGCAGTCCTTTTTCTCGCTGGGGAACATCAACGTCAATCCGGCCGGCCGCTACGTCGACACCGGTGCGGCGCCGGCCATCGCGCGCACCCCGGCGCCCGGCGCGAACACGTATTACTATCCCTCGCCCGTCAACCTGGGCGGCGGTACCGGCACATGGCGCGGCCTGACGGATGGCTCGGTGGCCAATGTGGTGCCCGGCTCGGTGGTGGTCGATGCCAGCCACCACCTGCTGCGGTATACGCTCGCCGACGCCTCCGCCAACGTGGACCAGATCTACGACCGGATCGAAAGCTCGTCGCAGTATGCGCAGGCCGGCGGCACCTGGCGCTCCGGCCCGTGGCGCGCCGAGTTCCTGTACGGGCACGCCCGCTCCGATGCCTGGCGCATGCAGTGGCGCACCAACTTCGGCTATACCTACGGGACGGCGACCCTGTCGGTGGCGCCGAACGGCATGTGGACGCACGCGCTGCCGCCCGGCGTGGCGTACGACCAGGCGAACGTCGCCAACTACGGCACGCTGAACGCCCCGGCCGATGCGGCGGCGCCGCGCACCTCGGCCGCCACCCAGCTGACGATGGCCAACCCGAGGATCATGGAACGGCGCGAGGACACGGCGCGGCTCGACGTGGCCCATGCGTCCGCCGGCCGGATTCCCTTCGTCGGCCGTCTCAGGTTCGGCCTGCAGGGGCGCGACTACCGCACCGTGAACTGGTCCGGCGCCGGCTACACGGTGCGGCCGGCCAGTGCGGGTACGCCCGCCGTCGTGGTGCCGTGGGCACAGGTACGCGGCAGCTTCCAGGCGTGCGAGAACACGCCGGGATCGCTGGCTCCGGGCGGCCGGCCGTGCCAGTACGGCACCGGCTACGGCAGCGACCCGGCCACGGCGTTCTCCGGTTCGATCGTCATGACGCAGGCGCAATACCGGGACATCGTGGCGCAGGCGCTGACAAAGAATGCGATCCGCTATCTCCACAGCGCGCGCGGCGTCCCGGACGGCATGGTGGCCGGATGGACGGAAGTCGACGTCCGCAAGGTGATCGCGCTGACCGGGGTGCGGCATTTCAACCTGGACTGCGTGAAGACGTGCCGGGGCACCGATGGCCAGCTGTACGAGCAGCCGAAGAGCGCCGTCGACGAACGCGTGCTGGCCGGCTACCTGAGCGGCGATTTCACCGTCGACCGGTGGCCGCTCACGGCGCGGGCCCTGCCGTTCGGCTCTTCCATCGAGGGCAATTTCGGCTGGCGCGTGGTGCGCACCGACGTCGCCGGCACCGGCCTGATGACGCTCCAGTCGGTGACGAAGACGGCGGCCTACGATCCGGACGACAGCGATGCCGCCGCCGGCATCGCGCGGCAGTCCGTGGCCCGCAACACGACGCTGCGCAGCGGCGGCACCGACGTGATGCCGGTCCTGAACCTGGCCTGGTGGACGGCCGGGAACCGCCTGGCCGTGCGCTACCACCGCGCCAAGGCGATCGCCCGGCCGCCGGTGCAGTACCTGTACAGCAACAACGTCACCTGTACCTACGACGAACGCCGGCTCGACGGTACGGCCGCAGGCGCACAGACCAGTGGACCGGAGCAGGACATGTCGTGCGACGGCACGCTGGGCAACCCGGGATTGCACGCCCTGAGCAGCCGCAACCAGAACCTGTCGCTCGAGTGGTACCCGAACCGGGACACGATGCTGTCGCTGGCCGGCTTTCGCCAGCGCGGCCTGAGCGGCGCCCCGATGCGGGTGGCCGTCTACGCGGCGCAACCGTTCGCCGGCGCGGGCATCGCCGACCCGGCCACCGGCGCCGACCTGTCGGCCCTGCGCTATGCGTACGCCACCTATGTCAACGGCCCGTCGACGGCGCGCAACGGCATCGAGGCAAGCGGCAAGAGCGCATTCACCTTCCTGCCGTCGATCCTGCGCCATACGGGACTGGATGCGAACTACACGCGCATGCGCTCGAAGGTGCTGGGCGCACCGATCCGCGACCTGCTGACCGGCGCGACGCTGGGGCCGCAGCGCGAGCTGCGCTACACGTGGAATGCCTCGCTGTGGTACGACGACGGCAGGCTGCAGGCGCGCGTGGCGGTGCAGAGCGCCGCCGGGTCATTCCGCGAATTGCCGGCCGGCGCGAACCACTACCCGGCCGTCGGCGTCGAAAGCGCACCGGCGCTGCCGTTCAACCCGGCGTCGCCGACTTTCAACAGCGCCACGCGCTTCGTCGATGCCCGCATCGCCTGGCGCCTGTCGCGCCATGTCGAACTGTTCGCGGAAGGCCGCAACATCGGCCGCGCCGCCGAATCGACCTCGCACGGGCCCTATGCGCCGTATGCGGATGGCCGCCCGAACCTGCTCGACTACGCCTACTCGGGCGCGCAATACCTGTTCGGGATCGTCATCCGGAATTGATGCTCGCGATCGGGGCAGATCCGGTTCGGCACCGTATCGGCCACCACGAGACCGGTGTCAGCCGGCTTCCAGCGCCCCGAGCAGTGCCGGCAGCGGCGCCGGCTTGGTGAGGTGCAGGTTGAAGCCGCAGGCGGCGGTGCGGGCGCGCGCCTCGGCATCGCCCCAGGCGGTCAGCGCGATGATGCGCAAGCCGTTCAAGTCCGGCATGGCGCGCAGCAGTTGCGCGACCTGGTAGCCATCCATCTCCGGCATGCCGATATCGAGCAGCACGACATGGGGCTGGAAGCCAAGCACCGTGCGCAGTGCGCTCGGGCCACTGAACTCCACCGCCACTTCGTATCCGCACAGCCGCACGAGTTCCGCCAGCAACTCCGCGGCATCGGAGTTGTCGTCCACTATCAGGATGCGCCGCGTGGCAGCGCCCTTGTCCCCGTCATTGCCCATCATGCTGCCCGATCCGTTCCCGCACTCATACCAGGACATTACTCCTTATCGCGCGGAAACTTGTAGGACGGAATCCCGGCTTCCTGTCGGAAATGGACCTGCTGCAACTTAATGCATCCCGAAAAACTTCGTGATATATCAGTCAACCGTCGTACCGCGCAGGCGCAGCAGCAGCCAGGCCGCGCATCCCGATGCGCCCAGCGTCGGCGCGCGTCCCCGCGCGAAGGGGTCCAGACTGGATGTTTGCGCAACCAATTTATGTTAGATCACCAATAGTTGCGCTTGGCAAGCGCTTGTTCAGTGAACTGACTGAACAACAACGCCTTGCAAGTCGGCATTGCTAGGGCTGGCGAGTTCGTCTAAATTCGCTCCTGGATGGGTGAAAACGGTTTCAACACGAAAGCCGCCCCCTCACCCACCGGTGTGCCAGGCTCCAGCAGAGGGCCGACACGCGGGTCAACTATAAAAACACAGGAGACAAAGTGAGAAACCTTCAAAAGACGGCGATCGCCGTGGCCGTCGCTCAACTCGCCATCTGGTCGCACGGGGCCGTCCTGGCCCAGGAAGTTAGCGCTAACGAAACCCAGTCCGCCGGTGCCAACAGTGCCGTCGTCGTTGTCAGCGGCCAGCGCGCCGCCCTGCAATCGGCGCAGAAACTGAAACAGGATGCCGACGAGGTGGTCGACTCGATCGTGGCCGAGGACATCGGCAAGTTGCCTGACCGTTCGGTGACCGAAATCCTCAGCCGCGTGGTCGGCGTGACGATGGACCGCAGCATGTCCAACGACCCGCAGCACTACGCCGTCGAAGGTTCCGGCATCGCCATCCGCGGCCTGACCTACGTGCGCTCCGAACTGAACGGCCGCGAGTCGTTCTCGGCCAACGGCGGCCGCTCGCTCAGCTTCACCGACGTGCCGCCGGAACTGATGGCCGGCGTCGACGTCTACAAGAACCCGTCCGCCGAGCAGACCGAGGGCGGCGTGTCCGGCCTGGTCAACCTGCGCACGGCGATGCCGTTCGACTTCAAGGGATTCAAGGGCGCGATTTCCGGTTCGTACACCTACTCCGACCTGCGCAAGGGCCAGGCGCAGCCGACCGGTTCTCTGCTGCTGTCGGACCGCTGGAATACCCGCTTCGGCGAATTCGGCGCGCTGATCGACCTGGCTTCGTCGATCAGCCATACCCGCACCGATGAAATGTTCATCGAAGCCTACTACCCGAACCTCAACGTGGAGCCGGGCAGCACGCGGTGGATTCCGCGCGGCGCGCAGTGGCGCTCGATGAACTGGGAACGCGACCGCAAGGGCCAGTACGCCGCCTTCCAGTGGCGGCCGAACCGCGACATCACCGCGGCGCTGACCTACTTCCAGTCGAAGTACAAGGAAGGCTGGTCCGAAGTGGCGCTGCTGTCGCAGGAAACCGGCGACCGGCCGTACGGCATGCAGGTGGAGAACGGCGTGTTCGACAAGAACGGCGCCTTCATCTCCGGCGTGATCTCGAACCCGGCCAACGGCGGCATCAACCTGAACACGGACCGCCGCGTGTCCGACCGCCGCTCCGCGACGCGCGACCTGGCGCTGAACCTGAAATGGCGCATTTCGCCGGCATGGAGCGCGACGACCGATTTCCAGGTGGTGCGCGCCAGCACGGAGGCGCTCGATTCCGACGTGGCCACCGGTATCCGGATGCAGAAGGAAACGCTGGACCTGTCCGGCGACCTGCCGAAGATCACGTTCGACGCGGACGACGTCGCATACCTGTCGGACCCGAAGAACTACTACTGGGCCTACACGATGGAGCACAAGGACCGCTCCAAGGCCGAGAGCAAGGCGTGGAAGACGGACTTCAAGTACGAATTCGACCATCCGGTGCTGCGCGACCTGCGCTTCGGCGCGCGGCTGCAGAACCGCAACTCGCGCAACCAGAACACCAATCCGAGCTACAACTGGCAGGCCATCAGCCAGCCGTGGATGCTGGGCTGGCAGGTCGATCGCCTGGCCACGCTGGATGACCCGAAGTTCGCCGGCGGCGCCACGCTGCGCACGCTGGACAACTTCTTCGGCGGCGACGTGAACGTGCCGGCGATCATGTTCCCGGACGACGCGGTAGCCCGCGGCTATCCGGACAGCTATGCCAAGCTGCACACTTACCACGACATCCTGTGCGCCGAGAAGGGCACCACCTGCACGCCGTGGCCGGCCGCGACCTTCGACAACGATCCTGCCGGTACCAACTTCCAGGAAGAAAAGACCCGCGCGTTCTATACGCAGCTGCGCTTCGGCTGGGACAACCTGAAGTATCCGGTCGACGGCAATATCGGCGTGCGCTACGTGAAGACCAAGTCGACCGCCTTCGGCTACACGACGTACAACCCGACGATCCCGACGTTCGAGGATGCCAGCCAGGTGATCGACCGCAGCAAGATCGTCATCATCGAACCGTTCGCCACGCGCCGCGACTACGAGAACGAGTACCACAACTGGCTGCCCAGCCTGAACCTGCGCCTGAAGTACAACGACCAGCTGCAATTCCGCGCGGCGATCGCCCGCTCGATGTCGCGGCCGGACTTCTCGCAGATGAAGGCCTACACGCCGCTGTCGCAAACGATCACCACCGTCACCGATACGGCCAACAATATCGTGACCGTCACCAATACGTCGCTGACCGGCACCGGCGAAGGCAACCCGAACCTGCGCCCCACCACCGGCACCTCGGTCGACGTGACGGCCGAATGGTACTTCGCCAAGGCGGGCTCGCTGACACTCGCGCTGTTCAACAAGGACCTGAAGAACATCATCGTCAACCAGATGTACAACTACGAAGTGCAGGACGTGGGCGGCAACGTCCAGCGCTTCGCCGTCACGGGCCCGGTCAACGGCGCGCACGGCTATGCGCGCGGCTTCGAACTGGCCTACCAGCAGTACTACGACTGGCTGCCGGGCTACCTGAAGGGCCTGGGCGTGCAGGCCAGCCTCACGTACGTGGACAGCAGCCGCAAGCTGGACAACCCGGTGTTCTCCGAGTACTGCTCGGGCAATGCCGATGCGAACAACCTGAACCTGTACATCAACGGCTGCGATACCGATGGCCGCACCTTCGGCAACATGCCGCTGCAGGGCCTGTCGAAGCACACGATCAACCTGGCGCTGATGTACGAGCGTGGCCCGATCTCGGCACGGGTGGCCTACAACTGGCGCTCGCGTTACCTGGCCGGGGTAAACCAGTGGGGCACGCGCGACACCAACGGCACGGACAGCAATCCGGCCAGCCCGACGTACGGCCAGCACAACGTGGCGTGGGGCCTGCCGCTGTGGCAGGAACACTATGGCCAGGTGGATGCCTCGGTGTTCTACAACGTGACCGAGAAATTCCGCATCGGCCTGGAAGCGCAGAACCTCAACGACGCCACCTCGAAGCAGACCATGCAGCAGCATGCCGGCACGTTCGGCCACGCGTGGTTCGTGACCGGCCCGCGGTACACGATCCAGGCGAACTACTCTTTCTGATGTAGCCGCGCAACCGGCGGCCGACAGCTTTTTGGCGAAGCTGCCAGCCGCCGCGCACCGGTCTCGGACATTATTTCCGGATGCATCTCCCGGAAATAGTGTCCGACACCGGTTTTTTTACGCGAACAGTTGAATCATGCGACAAGCAAGGCCAGTTTCACTATCATGTGCCGCGGCTTTTTATAACGACCAAGGAAGAGAAATGCAAACACGACAATTCGCCGGCTTCACCATCCCCGAAATCGGCCTGGGCTGCTGGCAGCTGGGCGGCGGCTGGCGCGACGACTGGGACGACACCATCGCCCAGCAGACCCTGTCGGCCGCCCATGATGCCGGCGTGCGCTTCATCGACACGGCCGACGTCTACGGCGACGGCGCCAGCGAACGTTCGATCGGCAAATTCCTCGCGGCCCGCAAGGATCCATCGCTGGTGGTTGCCACGAAACTGGGCCGCGCCGGCATCTACCCGGATGGCTACACCCGCGAATCGCTGCGCGACGCCACGCTGCGCTCGATCGAGCGGCTCGGCGTGGAAGCGCTGGACCTGACGCAGCTGCACTGCGTGCCCACCGACGTGCTGCGCCAGGGCCACGTCTTCGAATGGCTGCGCGAACTGCAGCAGGAAGGCCTGATCCGCCGCTGGGGCGCCAGCGTGGAATCGGTCGAAGAAGGCCTGATCTGCCTGGACCAGCCGGGCCTGGCGTCGCTGCAGGTGATCTTCAACATCTTCCGGCAAAAGCCGGCCGGGGAACTGCTGCCACGCGCGCATGCGCAAGGGGTCGGCATCATCGTGCGCCTGCCGCTGGCCAGTGGCCTGCTGGGCGGGAAGATCACCCGCGAGACCGTGTTCCGCCAGGACGACCACCGCCACTTCAACCGCGATGGCCAGCATTTCAACGTGGGCGAAACCTTCGCCGGCCTGGAACTGGAGCGCGGCATCACCGCCGCCGAGCAGGTGGCCGCGCTGGTCCCACCGGGGCTGACGATGGCGCAAGTGGCCTTGCGCTGGATTCTCGATCACGAAGCCGTGTCCGTGGTGATCCCCGGCGCCAGCTCGCCGTCGCAGGTGGTGGCGAACGTCACCGCCGCCGACGCCGCCCCGCTGCCGGCCTCGCTGCACGCCGCGCTGGCCCAGGTCTACGTGCAGCACGTGCGCGACCACATCCGCGGCCCGTACTGATCGCGGCACCGCTTCGCGGCCTTGCGTGCCGCGAAGCCGGCGATATGGGATAATGGCGCTTTACCCGATACGCATCGCCATGGAACGCTCAACCCGCCAGCGCACCGCGATTCGCGCGGCGATCGAAGCCGCCGCGCGCCCGCTCAGCCCCCACGAAATCCACGATGCCGTCCGCGTGACGGTGCCGGAGATCGGCATCGCGACCATCTATCGCAACCTGAAGCTGCTGCTGGGCGAAGGCGAGATCCAGGCCGTCACGCTGCCGGGCGAGAATCCGCGCTATGAAACCTCGCACCTGGCGCACCATCACCACCACCACTTCCACTGCGTGCCGTGCGACCGCGTGTTCGAAGTCGAAGGTTGCCCCGGCCGGATGGACGACCTGGCACCGGCCGGCTTCGTCATCGACCGCCACGAGCTGACCCTGTATGGCGAATGCGCCGAATGCGCCGCCAAGCGCAAGGGCAAGGCGGCCCCGGAACCGGCCACCGTTGCCACCAAGCGGCCGGCACGCGCCCACAAGCACTGACTCACCACCGTTTCGCTGCTGCGATCGTGTAGCCTGGCAACGTTCAGGCCGCGTGCGCATGCCTCCGCCACACACCGTTCAGTCCGCGTCAGGGGGGCATCGCAGGGGGTGGCGCAGGGGTTTCGCAGAGCCCTGCTCTGCGCCTGCAGAACGGTGCAGCCATGCAGGGCTGCACCTTCGGGCAGCACCGCTGCTCGCCTGCGATGCGGTGATGCCTTGCAAGGCGTCACTCCTCCCAGGCACACTGACACGAGCTCGGCTGCGGCGATGTGTTCAGTCCGTGTCAAGGTGTCAGGCACGCTGACACGGACTCTGCTACGGCGCTGAGTTCAGCCCGTACCAGGGGGCAGACACGCTGACGCGAACTCGGCTGCGGCGATTTGTCGAGCCCGTGTCAGGGGGGCATCGCAGGGGGTGGCGCAGGGGTTTCGCAGCGCCCTGCTCTGCGCCTGCAGAACGGTGCAGCCATGCAGGGCTGCACCTTCGGGCAGCACCGCTGCTCGCCTGCGATGCGGTGATGCCTTGCAAGGCATCATTCCTCCCAGGCACGCTGACACGGGCTCGGCGGTGGCGATCAGAACGTCACGCGCAGCCCGGCCGTCAGGTTACGTCCCGGCAGTGGCGCGGCCGCCTTGATGAACGAGGTATGGCTGTACGCCAGCTCGTCGGTCAGGTTGTTCAGCCGCGCGTACAGCTGTACCGGCAGGCCGGCGATGCGTGTGTTGTAGTGCGTGCCGAGGTTCAGCATGTTGTAGCCGGACGTGCGGCTTTCCTGTTCGGCCACGTCGTCCTGCGTGGCGACGCGGTAGGCTTCGACCATGCCGTGCCAGCCCTGCCATTCGCCATCGAGCCTGGCGCCGATGCGCCCGGCCGGGATGCGCGGGATGTTGCCGCCGCCATTGTCCAGCTTGGCGCGGACGTAGTCGCCGAACAGCGTGGCCTGCAGGCCGGCTCCCAGTTCCTGGCGCAATTCCCCTTCGATACCGGTGAACGTGGCATCGCGCTGCGCGTACTCAACCAGCTGGAAGCCTTCGTGGTTGTCCAGCGTGCGGGCGTAGATGTAGTTGTCCACGCGGTTGTGGAAGGCGCTGAGCGAGAAGGTGGTCGGGCCGGCGAACTTGCGCAGCGTGATGTCCAGGTTGTTCGAGGTTTCCTTCGCCAGGTTCTCGTTGCCGATTTCCCAGGTGCTGGTGGCCAGGTGGATGCCGTCGGCATACAGTTCCTCGGCGGCCGGCAGGCGGTGGCTGCGCGAGACGGCGGCACGCAGCGAGTACTGCGGCGCGAACTTCCATACCGCGCCGAGCGCCAGCGAGGTGCCGCGCGCATCGCGGTCGCGCTCGCGGGCACCTTCGACCTCGATATCCTGCCACTCGTGGCGCAGGCCGGCCTCGAAACGCCAGGCGTCCAGGCGGTATTCCTCGGTCACGAAGGCGGCATGCTTCTTCGTCAGCGTGGCCGGAACGTAGGCTTCCTCGCCCAGCGCCGCGAAATCGCGCCGCGTGGTCTGCAGGCCGATCACGCCGCGCCAGCCAGCCACCGGCTTGTGCTCCATTTCGACGCGCGCGTCATGCGCCTTGCTGGTGAACGTGGTGGCCACCTCGCTGCCCTCGATCTCGTCGTGCCGGTAATCCGTGAACGAGGCGCGCAGCCGCACCTTCGAGAATCCGGCCAGCGGATCGCGGTACTCGCCGCGCACGTCCCAGCGGTCGCTGTCCAGTTTGACGTAGGGCACCGGGCCTTCCTCGTGCTCGTGCTCGTGGCCCTCTTCCTCGTGGCCCTCTTCCTCGTGGCCCTCTTCCTCTTCCTCTTCGTGCCCGCCGCAATGCAGGTGCGCGCCATGCGGATGGCAGCCTTCGAATTCATGGCCATGGCCGGGAATGCCGTACTCGGTACGCTCCTTCGTGTAGGCGGCGCCCAGGTAACCCCGCTCGCCGATCCACGACACGCCGACCGTGCCCGTTTCGGTATCCTTGTAGCTGCCGCCGACCCGGCGCCCTTCGGCCCAGTCCTCGCCGACGCGGTAGTCCTTCGCATCGCGCTTCACGCCCTCCGCGTGGAAGACCACGTTGCCCGCCGCCGCACTCATCTCGAAGGCGCCGGCTTTTTCGCGCGCGGCCGAGTTCGCGCGCAACTCGGCGCTGCCTTCGACAGCCTTGGATGGCAGCGCCGTGGGGATCTTCCGGTCGATGATGTTGACCACGCCGCCCACCGCGCCGCCGCCGTAGGCCAGCGCCGACGGGCCGCGCAGCACTTCGATGCGCTCGGCCAGCAGCGGCTCGAACGCCACCGCGTGGTCCGGGCTGACGGTCGACGCATCCTGCACTTCCGCGCCGTCGGCCAGGATTTTTACGCGCGGGCCATCCATGCCGCGGATGACCGGCCGGCTGGCACCGGCGCCGAAGTGGCTCGACGTGATGCCCGGCAGGCGGCCCAGCGTTTCGCCCAGCGTCGACTCGCGCACGCGCACCAGTTCGGCGCCGGACAGCGTGGTGGCCGGCGTGATCATGTCGTCGGACAGCACGCCCAGCGCACTGGCCGAGACCAGCACGGTGGGAATGCTGTCCGGATCGCCGCCATGGCGGTCGCCGGCCGCCTGTGCGGTCTGCGCATGGGCGGCCGGCGAGGCGCAGAACGTGGAACCGAATGCCAGCGCGATGGCCAGCGCGAGCGGAGTGCGTTTGTCGTACATGGAATGCGTTCCTTGTGATGGGTGAACAATTCCACTAATTATAATGATAAGTCATTATCGTTAGAAGAGGGAATTGATCCCAGCTGATCGTCTCCGTGCGAACGTTCCCGTCGGGGACGGCCCGCCACCTCACGCAGGTGACGCCGTGCCCGTCGTCCTCATCGCATCCGATCCGACCGCTGCGCGGCGCCCCAGTCACGCCAGGTGCCGTCATGCCACGGCCAGCACCGCGCGCACTTCCGCCGGTACGGCCGGTTTCAGCAGGTGATGGTCGAAGCCGGCGGCACGGCCGCGCGCGCGGTCCTCGGCGGCACCCCAGCCGGTCAACGCGGCCAGCCGGATGGCTTGCATGCCGGGCATGGCGCGCAGGCGGCGCGCGGTCTCGTAGCCGTCCATGCCCGGCATGCCGATGTCGAGGAACACCACCTCGGGCTGGAAACCGGCCGCCAGTTCCAGAGCGCCGGCGCCATCGGCGGCGACGCGGATATCGTGGCCTTCCAGCGCCAGCAGGTCGGCCAGCGAATGCGCGGCATCCACGTTGTCGTCCGCGATCAGGATGCGCAGCCGCCTGCCCGCCGCCGCGTCGGGCGCCGGCGGCGCATCCCCGGCGGCCATCGGCGATGCTTCCGCGAGCGGCAGCCGGATCGTGAACGTGCTGCCCTGCCCCGGGCCCGCGCTGGCCGCCGTGGCCGTGCCGCCATGCAGCGCCACGAGCCGCCGCACCAGCGACAGGCCGATCCCGAGCCCGCCGTTGGAGCGCTCCACGTGGCGCGCGACCTGGGTAAACATGTCGAACACGGCGTCGAGCGATTCCGGCGCGATGCCGATGCCGTTGTCGGCCACCTGCACTACCGCCACGCCCTCTTCCGCATGGGCGGTTACGCAAATCCTGCCGTTGCGGGGCGTGTACTTGGCCGCGTTGGTCAGCAGGTTGCCGATCACCTGGCTGATGCGCACCGGGTCCGCATCGACCGGCTGCGGCGTATCCGGCAGACGGACCGACAGCTTGTGGCCGGCCGCGTCCAGCGCCGGCTGGGTGGCCTCGATCGCCACCGCCACGATGCGCTGCAGGTCCGTGAGCTCGCGGTGCAGCACGATCTTGCCGCTCGAGACACGGGCGATGTCGAGCAGGTCGTCGATCAGGTGCGTCATGTGGCTCAGCTGGCGGTCCATCATCCCGCCCACCCTGGCCACCGTTTCCCGGCTGCCGCCGGAAAGGCGCAGCAGTTCCAGGCCGTTGCGGATCGGCGCCAGCGGGTTGCGCAGCTCGTGCGCCAGCACGGCCAGGAACTCGGACTTGTGGCGGTCCGCCTCGCGTAGAGCCTCGGTCGAGCGCACCCGCTCGATGTGTGCCCAGCAGCGCTCGACCACCGCCTCCACCAGCGCCAGTTCCTCGGCGGTCCAGCGGCGCGGATGCACCTGGTGCACGGCCATCATCGCCACCAGGTGGCCGCCCTTGACGAGCGGGCAGCAGATTATGGCCTTGATGCCGATGCTGTTGAACATGCCGTCGCCATCGCCCGGCGCCAGCTCCACGTCGACGTCGTTGATGACGAGCGTGCGGCCGATGCGCAGGTTCGACGTGGCGCGCGAGCCGAACAGGTCGAGCGAATACACACCCGCGGTGCTGATCGCGCCCGGCACGCGCCAGTCGTGCCGGATCGTGAAGCGGTCGTTGTCCGGCTCCAGGTCGGCATAGGCCACCCGCGTCACGCCCAGATGCTCGCCCAGCAGCCGCGTGGCTTCTTCCATGATGGCGCGCGGCTCGCTGGCCACGCGGGTGGCCTCGCCGATTTCGTCGAGCAGCCGCAGGCGCTCCATCGCGTCGTCGCGCTCGCGGCGCGACGCCACCCTGGCCGTGGTTTCCACGCAGGTGACCACCAGGCCGGCGATCATCCCGGCGTCATCGTGGATGGGGCTCGTGAAGAACGTCACGTAGATCTGCTCGGGATAACCGTTGCGCTCGACGGTGAATGGATGGTCTTCCACGGCGCCGGTGGCATGGCCGCGCAGCACGTCGTCGAGCATCGGCCCGGCCAGGTCGGCCAGCTCCGGCCATACCTCGCGGAACGGCCGGCCCATCACGCCGCCGTGCGCACGCGCCCCCAGCAAGGTGCGATAGCCATCGTTGAACAGCAGGCGCAGCCCGGCGCCCCACATCACGCACATCGGCTGGCGCGATTGCAGCACCATGCCGGCCGCGGTGCGCAGCGCCGAAGGCCACCCCGCCACCGCGCCGAACGGCGTCGCGCTCCAGTCGAACGCGTCGGCGAGAACGAGGGCGGGCACGGAGCGGTGGTCGGACATGGCAAGGGACAACGTGGCGCGGCATGCCGCAAAGCCGCACCTTACCATGCCGGGAAACAACACGTCGCCGGGCAGCACCCCTGTCCGCCGTGACCACTGATCAACGGCTATTCCAGAAAAACCGGTGACAGGCTCCAATGTCGCTTAGATAAGCCCACCCCAAGTGCAAATTCCGGGGTCAGGGAGGAATGCTGGCATGCATGCCAACATCGTTCCGCAGGCGCGAAGCAGGCTTCGCGAAACCCCTGCTACACCCCGGCGGGTCTGACCCCAGCCCTTCGCTGTTGGGGTGAATGCATGCGCTTCCAACGTATCGGGTTATTTGTGTTGGCGTTGGGGTGCTTGGTGTCGGACATTCTTTCCGAGCGCTTCATCCGGAAAGTGTGTCGGACTGGTTTTTGCTCAGGAAATCGGCAAGCTCATGCGAAGACCGCCGCAGCGGTCCGGAGGAGTGATGGCTTGCAAGCCATCACCGCGTGCCAGGCGCGAAGCATGCTTCGCGAAACCCCTGCCAAGCCACCAATACGCCATCGCCGCGAACTACGTCGAATTCCGCTAACGTAACGGCATTAGTGACAGGCTCCAATTTCCGGGGAAAGTTTGCGCGATCACCAGCGCCGATCGACGGTGCTGTACGTCGTCCGCCTACCTGCCCGTGCCGACAGGCGCCGCCGCCTTCCCGTTCCTGATCGGCTCACCCACGTCACCCGGCCGGAACGGCACGGCCATCGGGTCCATCGGCTGGATCGAGCCATCGGCATTGAACGCCATCCTCGCCAGCACGGTCTGGCGCTGGTAGCCGTTCCCCTGCGGCAGCGCGTGGCGGTGATAGGCGACGTACCAGCGATCGGTGCCCGGTACGTTGACGACGCTGTGGTGCGCGGTGGCGACGGCCGGCCCACTGCGCCGCAGCACGATGAAATCCCGGTCCGGCGAACGCACCGGGCCGAGCGGCGAATCGGCCACGCCCCAGCCCACCCGGTAGTCCGGGCTGCGCGCATCGTCGATCGACCACATGAAGTAGTACTTGCCGTTGCGCTTGAAGACCACCGGCGCCTCGCGGTGGTCGCGCAGTTCGATCGTGTGCACGGGGCCATCCAGCGTGACCATGTCCGGCTTCAGCTTGTAGACGTTGCCCAGCTTGCCGTTGCCGTAGTAAAGATAGGCCTGGCCATCGTCGTCGATGAACGGATACGGGTCGATGGTATTGGTCTGCACGCCCGTGCCCTTGGCGACCAGCGGCTTGCCCAGCGCGTCGACGAACGGGCCGGTGGGCGACTTCGACGTGGCCACGCCGATATTGCCCTGCGCGCAGAAGTACATGTAGTACGTGCCGTTACGCTCGATCACGTCCGGCGCCCAGGCTTCGACCTTGGCCCATTTCAGGTCGTTGGCCACGTCCAGGATCATGCGCTCCTTCTTCCACTCCACCAGGTCCTTCGACGACCACACGGAAAAATCGGTGGTCTGCCAGTTCGGCTTGTCCGATGTGGGATAGATATAGTAGGTGTCGCCGAACAGCCGGATCGACGGATCGGCCGTGAAGCCATCCAGGATGGGCGGCGGGGCCGGCTTCGGCTCCACTGCTTCCGCCCTCGGGCGCGCGGTGCCAAGCTCCTTCGCCAGCCAGGCCGGCACCGCCAGCACGCTGCCATGCCGCTGGCCGTCCGCCACCGAGACTTGCGCCGACACATCGGTCCACGTCTTCCAGTCGGTGGTCTGGAAGGCGCCATAGCGCTTGTCCGCATAGAAGTCGACCAGCAAGGTCGTCCTGCCGTCCTGGGTGTACAAGGTCGGCCCCTCGGCGCGCAAGCCGCTGACGATCGGCTCGGGCATCACCCGCCAGGGACCGAGCGCGCGGTCGGCCACGGCCCAGCGCACCGCGCCCCACTTGCCTGCCTTCTGCCGGTCGCCTTCCTTGAAGACGCTGATATAGCGGGCTCCATCGCGCACCACCGTGGTATCGATATGGTCGAAGCCGGGGTCGAGGAACAGTGCCGGTTCGCTGAACGTGACGAAATCCTTCGTCGTCACATAGTACGTGCGGTGGTTCATCCGCTCGGCCGATTTCGTTTCCGGAAAGCGGCCGTCGATGTCGGACGATAGCGTGATCACATACTGCCCGCTCGCTTCATCGTAGAACGTCTCCGGTGCCCACGCATCCGTGGCTCCCGCGGTCTTCTCGAAGATCGGCAGGTAGCGCTGGGCCGACCAGTTGACCAGGTCCGTCGATGCCGCGTAGCCGATGCCCCTGTCCTTCCAGCCGGTGGTCCATACCATGCGGAACACGCCGTCGGGGCCGCGCAGGATATGCGGGTCGCGCATCAGCCCCGATCCCACCGAGGGTTTCAGGAAGATCTTGCCCAGGTCCGTCCACGCCTTGCCGTCCGCGCTGGCCGACAGGTGCAGCCCGTCGCCCTTGCCGTGAAAGGAGGTGAACAGCCACGTGATGTCGGGCCACTTCGATGGCTGGGCCTGCGCACCGGCGGCAAGCGCCAGCAGCGCCATGGCCAGCGCGGGGCGGCGCCAGGTCGGGTTGGTGGGCATGGTCTCCTCCTTCGTCGTGCGGGGTTCGTCGTGCAAGGTTCGCCGTGATGGGCGCCGTACCTTAGCATGCGGCGCGGCCGCTTGAGCGGGACCCGGGGCGATCGCTCATCGGGTTGATCGGACCGCCGTGCCATCTCCCTGCCATGCCGGCGCTATAACGCTTCCGGATAGCGGGCGGCAGAAATGGAATAGCAACGGTGTTGCAATCGGGTCTACACTTTTCGGTCCATCATCACACGTGCAACCCATGTTCAGACGCCTGTTTCCCCTTGTCGCCTTCGGCTTCCTCTCGCTCGCGGGCGCGACCGCCCATGCCGCCGAAGCCCCGGTCCGCGAACGGATCGCCTTCAACGCCGACTGGCGCTTCCACAAGGAGGCGTTCCGCGAGAATGAATTCCTCAAGGGCGACGCCGGCAGGAGCGGCCCCGCTGACCAGCCAAACGCGCAGCCGGGCTTCGACGACAGCGCCTGGCGCAAGCTCTCCGTGCCGCACGACTGGGGCATCGAAGGTCCGTTCCGGCAGGAGTATCCGAACGATACCGGCAAGCTGCCGTGGTGGGGCACGGCCTGGTACCGCAAGCACTTCACGCTGCCGGCCACGGATGCCGGCCGCCGCGTCTACCTGGATATCGATGGCGCGATGTCGAACGCGCAGGTCTGGATCAACGGCCGGCACGTGGGCGGCTGGCCGTACGGCTATGCGTCGTGGCGCGTCGACCTCACGCCGCACGTGAAACCCGGCGGCGCCAACGTGGTGGCGGTGCGGCTCGACAATCCGCCGGCCTCGTCGCGCTGGTACCCGGGCGGCGGCATCTACCGCAACGTGTGGCTGGTGAAGACTGCGCCGGTCCATGTGGCACAGTACGGCACCTTCGTCACCACGCCGCTGGTGACGAAGGCATCGGCGACCGTGAACGTCGAGGTCACGCTGGACAACCGGGGCGCGGACGCCGAAGTGCAGGTCGCCACCGAAATCTACGCACTCGATGGCGCCGGCAAGCGCACCGGCCCGGCCGTGGCAAGCAAGGCACCGGCCAGCCCGTGGAAGGCGCCGGCCGGCCACCAGGTGCAGCTCACGCAGGCGCTGACCGTGGCCAACCCGCGGCTGTGGAGCACCGCCGCGCCGCAGCGCTACGTGGCCGTCACCACCGTGACCGACAAGGGCCGCGTGGTCGATGTCGTGGAAACGCCGTTCGGCATCCGCACCATCGCCTTCGATGCGGAGCGGGGCTTCCTGCTGAACGGCACGCGGCTGACGATCAACGGCGTGTGCCAGCACCACGACCTGGGTGCGCTGGGCGCGGCGATCAATGTCCGCGCGCTGGAACGCCAGCTGGAGATCCTGCGCGAGATGGGCGTGAACGCGATCCGCACCAGCCACAATCCGCCGGCGCCGGAACTGCTGGACCTGGCCGACCGCTTGGGCTTCGTGGTGGTGGCCGAAGCGTTCGACATCTGGGGCCTGAAGAAAACCCCGAACGACTATCACCTGCATTTCGCCGAATGGCATGAGAAGGACCTGCGCGCGATGATCCGCCGCGACCGCAACCACCCCAGCGTGATTGCCTGGAGCATCGGCAACGAGATCGTCGAGCAGGGTGCGCGCGAAGGCTGGAAGGTGGCGGCCCGCCTGTCCGAGATCGCCCGCGGCGAAGACTCCACACGCCCGACCACGGCGGCCTACAACCATGTCGGCTCCGGCTACAACGGCTTCCAGAACGCCGTCGACGTGTTCGGCTACAACTACAAGCCGCACGAGTACGCGAAATTCCACGAGCACGCCCCGCATATCCCGCTGCTGGGCAGCGAAACCGCGTCGACCGTCAGTTCGCGCGGCGAGTACTTCTTCCCCGTCAGCGACGACCAGTCGAAGGGCCAGGCCAACTTCCACGTCAGCAGCTACGACCTGAGCGCGCCGCCGTGGGCATCGCCGCCAGACAAGGAGTTCCGCGGCCAGGACGACAATCCGTTCGTGGCGGGCGAATTCGTGTGGACCGGCTTCGACTACCTGGGCGAGCCGACGCCGTACAACAGCGACAGCACCAACCTGCTGAACTTCACCGACCCGGCGCAGCGGCAGCGCATGGCGCAGCAGCTGGACAGCCTGAAGAAGATCGCCGTGCCGTCGCGCAGCTCGTACTTCGGCATCGTCGACCTGGCCGGTTTCAAGAAGGACCGCTTCTACCTGTACCAGGCGCGCTGGCGCCCGGAGCTGCCGATGGCGCACCTGCTGCCGCACTGGAACTGGCCGGAACGCGTGGGCCAGATCACGCCGGTGCACCTGTACACGTCCGGCGACGAGGCCGAGCTGTTCCTGAACGGGCAATCGCTGGGCCGCAAGAAGCGCGGCCCGCGCGAGTACCGCCTGCGCTGGGACGATGTGGTCTACCAGCCCGGCACGCTCCAGGCGGTGGCATACAAGGACGGCAAGCGGTGGGCCGAGGACACCGTTCGCACCACCGGCAAACCGGCGAAACTGCTGCTGTCGGCCGACCGGCAGGCGATCCGTGCCGATGGCGACGACCTGTCGTTCGTGACGGTGACGATCGCCGACAAGGATGGCCGGCCGGTACCGCGCAGCGGCAACCGCGTGAAGTTCACGCTGAGCGGGCCGGGCGACATCATCGCCACCGACAACGGCGATCCGACCAGCTTCGAATCGTTCCAGTCGCGCGAGCGCAATGCGTTCAACGGCCTGGCACTGGCGATCGTGCGCACCCGCGCCGGCCAGGCCGGCAAGCTGGTGTTGACGGCGACGGCGGATGGACTGGGCAGCGCGAAGGTGATGCTGGAGAGCAAGGGGCCCTGACTTCCAGGGGCCGCGGCGTAATCAGCATCGGAGGCGGCACAAGGTTCGCCCGCCTTCGCATGCGCGGCTCTTGGTGGCTATCCAGTCATGATGGCGTGCCGCGACGGCGCCTCCACACCACAGCATCTGATATCCTCTGATCCGAGTACTTCGAGTACTCTCCAAGGTTTATTCATACCTGTTACGGCCACCGCAACGGCAAGTGCAAAATGGAAATTCTGATCGTCGATGACCATCCAGCGTTGCGCAGCGGGATGGCGCATTGCCTCAAACCGGTATTGCCGCATGCATGCTTCCATGAAGCCGCGTCGATGGCGGAAAGTCGCACTGCGTTGTCGAGAGTTCCTCAGATGACTCTGGTACTGCTCGACCTGAACATCAGCGACAGTCGCGGTGTCGACACCGTCAAACAGTTTCGTGCGATGTGCGAGGAGCTGGGTGTGTTTCCGCGGATCGTCGTCGTCTCGGGTAGCGAGGATGTCCGGCTCATGTGTGACATCCTGAAGGAACACGCTACGGGGTTCATTCCAAAGGGCGTATCCGAGCGAATACTGCAGAGTGCCGTACGTTTGACGCTCGATGGCGGCGTGTATATTCCAGAGGCCATGCTACAGAATATCGAAGTGTCCGCTGGCTTGCTGACAGCCCCCCGCCCGGACAGCACGCATATCGGGAAACTGACGGAAATGGAACGGCTGGTGGCGGCATACTGCGTCCAGGGTCTCACTTACAAGCACATAGCACATCAAATCAGTGCCATGCGCGGCAGGACAATATCAGACCTTACCGTAAAAACGCATGTCAAGAACTTGTCTTTCAAGCTCGGTATTCAAAACGAGGGGAAAGCCGCAGTGGTAGCGCAGATCAGCAGGTTGAATCTGCTCTTCCCTGCCCCTGCCGAACAACTTCACGATATCAACTCGCGCCGGTAAGCGTCGATGAGTGAACTCAGCGTGCGCCGCAGGGCGGCACCACCGACCGGCTTATACAGGACTGGCAGCTTGTAGTGCATCGCGTGTGCCAGCTCCTCGGGGGACGTGTTCCCGGTTATTAGTACGGCAGGCGTCATCGGTTCGATATCGAATGACTCATGCAACCGGTGCCGTACCAGATGGACTGCGTCGATACCGGTCTCGCCGTTCGGCAATCGATAATCGGAGATGATAATGTCGGGTACTCGCTCCCCAGCCGCAATCCGCTCGAGCGCTTGAGCCCCGTTCGTCGAACTGAGCACATGGCAACCGAACGACGCAAGGACGAGCTCCATGCTGTCGAGTACCAGCGGATCATCTTCGATGACCAGCACGGTGGCACCGGAAAGGCAATCGGGCAGGCACTCTTGTGCCGACTCATCGGGGCCGAGGCCCGAGGCAGGCGCCGCAACGCCAGGTACGCTCAGCCTCACAACAGTGCCTTTGCCCAACTGTGACTTCAGGCGTATGGTGATCCCCAGCACCTGGCAGAGCTGTTTTACGATAGCCAGTCCGAGCCCCATTCCTTTCGTCCGGTCTCTCTCCGGATTGTTGACCTGATAAAACTCTTCGAATACTCTCTCGCGCTCCTCGAGTTTGATTCCAACGCCTGTGTCGGCAATATGGATCATTGCAACGCCGTTGTGCGTGGTCGCATGTACCCGTACCAGACCCTCGTTGGTATATCGTATGGCATTCAGCAAGAGGTTACGCACGATCCGCTCCAGCAATACCGGATCGGTGCGAAGCATGATGTGTTCCGCACTGAATGCGAGCTCGAGTCCTTTCTCGGCCGCAGGTGGCGCCAGTTGCAAATCGAGTTCCTCGCACATGCGCCGGAAATCAAACACTTTCTCTGCAGGCTGAACGGCCCCGAGGCTTACTTTGGAAAGATCCAGGACTACACTCAGCAGTTCCTCCATCGCACCTGCGGCACCCTCTACTTTATCGACGGCGGCTCGGGCGACCTCGTCGCTGACAATCGAGCGGAGGTACGCGAGATAAAGCGATATGGCGTGCATGGGCTGACGCAGGTCGTGACTCACCGCAGCGAGGAACCGGCTCTTCGCCAGGTTTGCCTGATCGGCAGCCATTTTGGCTTCCTCGAGAGCCAGCATCGATTCCCGTGCAGTTTTTAGCAAGTGCTCATTTTCAATATTGAGATCGATGATTCGCCGCACGACGTGCTGGTGTTGTCGCGCAAATGCCAGCGACGTGAAGGCATATAGGAGGAAGCCAGCGGCAAGAATGGGATTGGCACTCGACTGGACCAACAGTGCGATAGAAAAGACGGATGTCGT
This sequence comes from Pseudoduganella albidiflava, assembly GCF_004322755.1. Classification (NCBI taxonomy): domain Bacteria; kingdom Pseudomonadati; phylum Pseudomonadota; class Betaproteobacteria; order Burkholderiales; family Oxalobacteraceae; genus Pseudoduganella; species Pseudoduganella albidiflava. Next base: position 2,750,120 of record NZ_CP036401.1, on the reverse strand, counting down.
GGAGATGACGAACAGGACGGCGATAGGTCGCCATGGACCTTTCGAGCCGGCCCCGGCCATGGTGACCAGGGCGAGGGCCGCGATGGCGAAAGTGACGTGGTGCTCCGATCGCAAACCCATGACTACGAATCCCAGACTCCCCCACAATATGCCCAGCACCAGCCCGTCATTGATAGCGAGCCTGCGGCCCCATGCGCGCGTGCTGTCCAGATCGGGCTTTATTTTCAAGTACCTGCGGACAATCAGGATTCCACGGATCGAGAATGCGGTAATGAGGCTGGCCCAGATGGCCAGGGAAATCCAGGCCCAACCTGGCATTGGAGTCCCCGTGGACGATATCAGCAGTATGCCACCGACGATCAGGATCATTGCAATCAGACTGGCGACGAGACTCTTGATCGATCCCTCGAAAACGATCTCGATCTGCTTGCACTCGACCTCGCGGGGCAGAGGCGCAAAACGGAACGCGGCATGCCAGTCCATATCGAGTTCTCCGGGTAAATCGACGCTACCGCGCTTCATCTTGGGCGGGACGCGCCAAGCTTGCGGAAGACCACCTCGGCATGACTGCAGCACGATTGGTCGAGACGTTCCGCCGCGGCCCACCCACCAGGCAGGTAGATACGACGCGCCGATCGACTCCAAAGCAAATCATTGCCGACCAACAGCGTTCGACGTGCATCGTGGGCATGCCAGCACCACGATGCATCCAGGTCAGTGTAGTCGTTTGGGCAGGCAGTTGCCATTATTCGAGGACTTCGCAGCGAGTCTTGACGATGAGCTCCAGAGCCAGAGACCTTGCTCCGAAGCCGAGACCGTCAAACAAGGCAGCGTGCCGCTGGACTGAAGCCGCACAAACGTGCCCAGAAAGATGTCGATGCGAAGTGGACCAAAAAGCATGGCAAGAACCACTTCGGCTACATGCTCCACGCCAGCATAGACAAACGCTGCAAGCTGATACGGAAAATCGCGGTCACGCATGCCGCAGTGGCCGACACCAAGGACTTCGAAACGCTACTCAATGCTTCCAACACTAGCCGCGACGTCTATGCCCATCGCAGCTATCCCAGCATTGAACGGGAACGAACCTGAAGCACGCTGGCTGGCGCGTCCACATTCGGCGCCGGATGCATGCTATGAAAGGTACTTTCGAGATCCAGAAGCAGCGCACTCGCCGTATTGCCACACCGCGAGCGCGCGTCGAGCATAATTTCGGGCGCCTTGGCCCAGATGGGTGACAGGCTCGCGCGCTGTATCGATATTGTACGAACCACCTTGCCCTGAATCTCAAAGCGGCCAGCTACAACTTGAAACGCCTCGTCTTTTTGAAGGATGGCTGCCTGGCGCCCTTCTGAACGACAAGACTACGTGTAAAACGCCGCTCTCGACAACCTGTCTTTAACCTGATCCACTGCCGGTCAAATCACCGCGTCATGCGTGGAACGCCTCGACACATCAGTCAGTACTCCTTGCGCCAGTGCACGGCGAAAAGCTTCGCTATTCGAGAACAGCTCGAAAACGACCGACTCAAACCCTTCGGCGGCCTTTAAACGGCGATTTCGCTCTGCCTCAGCCATAGATGCACCTCACATAAATCTGGCCCATTCGGTGAGTATTTCAGCGCCTCCTTAAATATACCCATAATTAGATGCGACTGGACATAATTAGCACTTAATCCGGTAGCTTATTCTGTAGAAGCATACTGATCGGTTCAGTCTCAACATCTACCACGCACTTGTTTATTAGCATAAAAATATATATGACCTCGGTCGAACGCCATATCCTATAATAAAAAGGGTAGGAATTTTCTTCTTTCATCCACCACGGCTTATAGTCAATTTTCTCTTCAAATGGAAGGCCTGAAATTTCGGTCGCATTGCTAAATGATATATTTTCTATTTCAATGCAGAATCTTGGCGGGATATACGATTTACCAGGGTGCGAAATATAATTAATTTCACTCAACACCAGAATTTTATTCTCCCTAACACGCTTGGTTTCAAGGTTATACTCCCGAGCCAAATTTTCAATTGCGTTGCATTTTTCTCCAGCACTCATATCTGGGTAAACTTTAACAACTCTAGTATTCGTATTGTCTGCCAGCGTAAAATATATATTATTATCATCATTGGTCTTTGATTCAGAGCATACCAATAACGACGTTAATGGAGGCTGGATAGTCTGCCCAGATGAATTTGTGGAAAGGACGAGAAGCACTCCAGCAAACGCTAATTTCGGCATGACATACTCCTATTCATAAAATTTAAACTGAAATATGATTTAAAAATTGCACAAATAAACTAGCGGCCGGACACTTCGGAAAATCAAAAATTCCGTGGCAACTGTGCAGCCGGGCCGAGCCGTGCCCGATCCGTTACAGGTTATTTATTAGCTGTCGCGCCGGACACGTATAGCGGAAAAGCGGCCAGCATGGCGAACAATCTCCTAAGTGGAATGAGCCAATGCCGTTCTAACGAGCGACAGGACATTATTTTCCGGTGCTTAGTTTTAGACTAACAATCTGGCCCGTCGCATCACATCATCACGACATTTTGCAAATCGCATCTTGAAAAGTTATTCATAACAAAGTAATCTCGAATCGGCAATGCTGAAGGAATCTCATATATAGTTGCCAACTTTATTTCTAGGTGACAATTTTCGTTTTGGGAGCCGCCGTAGGCAGACTATCTTTCCAATAACCAACGGCGGCTATGTGGCTTCGCTAACATTCCATGAATGTTCACAGCGTACGCTGACGAGAATGTACGGGTATTAATACTGGGTCTCAACCATTACGATCTGATATCCGGAGCAGGTCCCAACTACTTCAGGTGGGCGCGTCATCGCATCACGCGCGATAACGGAAACAAATCCCGTATTAACACAAGCGCTTGAGAAGCTATTATTCCAAGGCCCGTAGTACATTCCCGAATTTTCCGACAGCAACTCCAGTGCTGCAAACCAGGTGGAGTTGACAGGACGCGCGTCGGCAGGAGTCATATCTACCCGTTTTATATTCAGAAATCCTAGCGCTTCTGAAATCTTAGAATACCCCTCCTCTGAAATAGCATTAGAGCAGCTCGCTCCTGTGTCTCCCCAGTTGCCGCCCTGACACTTCATCAGTCGCCCACCCTGGCAGATTACAGACCCTTCGGAATATTCTTGACCTGCATATGTGCACATGCTCATGATTTGCTCCATTTCTATGAATTTGGAATGCGTGGACGTAATAATGCAGACGTGGCTGAAAACTGAACTTCCAGGTATATTAAGGCCAAGCTGCAGCGATTTTTTACCAATTACACGAACTCATGGCGGACAGCCGCCCTGAGGGAAATTATTTGCACATTCCCCCATAATTTCCAACAGGCTCACAGGTGTTCGAACAACAGTCAGAGTTCTTTTTGCACTGCATATCTGTAACTAAGCAAGTCGATCGAGCGAAGCTACGATTGGCTGCTGTCGATTGTGTTCTTAGGGGCGCGGGCCAACTGGCATGCGGCCAAAAAACTTAACAACATTGGAATGATGAGCTTACACACGCCTATCTCCGTTTGTACGTGGTGACTAGAAGGCGCCTCGAAAAACCCGCCGCGCGTTGCATTTCGCTCTGCGATGCTCGTCGTACGGCTGCACGGCTGCGCTTCGGTTTTTCGAGGAACCCTCCAGTATGGGCAAGGGTGAACCGGCACCTGGCTGAGACATTTCATCGAGATGCGCGGCTGGCCGAGTCGGTTGATTTTTAGTGATCGGATCGAACCTGCGTGAATAACGTCAACCGATGCTTCATTCTGTCCCTGCTCCTTTGTTGCGAGAATCCTCTGGTTGTCGTAGTCACTTCAGCGATGGAGTACTCGATAACGGAGGAGGCGATTGAATACAGGAGTTGGAGGGGCATACTCGCGTAAGGTTGGAAGGCGCCGTCCTGCGTGAGCCAGCTCGGGCCATTTCGCAGGATTGCACTGCGATACTCTTGGACGGCAGGATTCGCCCCATTTGCCGGCAGGTCATCGCAAGTTCGCTACAATCGCCGTTTATCGCCATGCAGACATCCATGATCCCCGGCCTGCCCTCCGCCCCCTTCCGCCTCGACCGCATGCGCAACGCCTCGGCGCAGGTGTTCGACCACCTGCGCGAACTGATCGTGACGCTGGTACTGGCGCCCGGCACGCAACTGCACCGCAACGAGCTGGCGGACTACTACGGCCTGTCGTCGACCCCGCTGCGCGATGCGCTGTCGCGGCTTGGCGAGGAAGGCCTGGTCGACATCGTGCCGCAGCAGACCACGACGGTCAGCCGCATCGACGTGGACGGGGCACGGCAGGCGCACCTGCTGCGGCTGTCTCTGGAACTGGAAGTGGTCAATACCCTGCCGCGGGCGCCGGATGCGGCGCTGGGTCTCGCGCTGGAACAGCACATCGCGCAGCAGCGTCTGGCCGCGCAATTGCAGGACGAAGCGGCGTTCGACCGCGCCGGCACGGCGTTCCACCGCCAGCTGTTCGAGCACGGGCAGCTTGCCGACCTGTGGGAACTGCTGCTGCGCCAGGGCGGCAATCTGCAACGGCTGCAGCGGCTGCTGCCGCGCGCCGACGCGCAGGGTCTGCTGGCCGATCATGCCGGCATCGCCGATGCGATCGCCAGTGGTGACGGCAGGCTCGCGATGGAGTGCGTGCGGCACTGCTTGGGCGACGCGCTGGAGGGAGTGGCGGCGATCCGGGCCAGATATCCGGAGTACCTCGTGCCTGCGGCTGACGAATAAGGCTGTGCCGGTTCCCACCGTTCACACTCGCGCCGCTGGTGTCGGACACCCTTGGGTGTCGGACACCGGTTTTCGGTGACGATTCCTGCGCCTCACGCAAGAACCGGTGTCCGACACCACGACGCTGGCACTGTCGTTAGCATCAAACGCCGCTCGCTTGCCGGCATCCAGTGTTGGCCAGGCCACTCAGTCCCGCGCGAGACTCGGCTTGTTCGGATGGTAGGTCCAGCCGGGCACCAGGTAGCGCATCGCCATCGCATCGTCGCGGGCGCCGCCGGCCACCTGTTTATAGAGTTCGTGCGCGGCTTCGATGCGCTCCATGTCCGGCTCGATGCCGAGGCCCGGCTTGTCCGGCACTGCCACGGCGCCTTGCTCGATGCGCAGGGGGTCGCGCGTCAGCCGTTCCGTGCCCTCCTGCCAGATCCAGTGCGTATCGATCGCGGTGATCTCGCCCGGCGCAGCGGCCGCCGCGTGCGTGAACATCGCCAGCGACACGTCGAAGTGGTTGTTCGAATGCGAGCCCCATGTCATGCCCCAGTCGTGGCACAGCTGCGCCAGGCGCACGGAACCCTGCATGGTCCAGAAGTGCGGGTCGGCCAGGGGGATGTCGACGGCGCCCAGCAGGTGCGAGTGGCCCATCTGGCGCCAGTCGGTGGCCACCATGTTGGTGGCGGTGCGGATGCCGGTCGCGCGGCGGAACTCGGCCATCGTCTCGCGGCCCGAATAGCCGTTCTCCGGGCCGCACGGGTCTTCCGCGTAGGCCAGCAGGTGGCCCTTGCCCTTGCACGCGGCGATGGCCTGCTCCAGCGACCAGGCGCCGTTCGGGTCCACCGTCACGTTGCCTTGCGGGTGGCGTGCCTTGATCGCCGCCACGGCCAGCAATTCATCGTGCGGCGACATCACGCCGCCTTTCAGCTTGAAGTCGCGGAAGCCGTATTTCGCCACCGCCGCATCGGCCAGGTCGGCCACCGCTTCCGGCGTCAGCGCCTCGCGGTGGCGCAACTGGTACCAGTCATTAGCAGGATGGGAAACGTCGCCCGCGCGCACGTACGGCAGATCCGTCTTGCCGGCATCGCCGATGTAGAACAGGTAGGCCAGCATCGTCACGCTGTCGCGCTGCTGCCCGTTGCCGAGCAGTTCGCAGACCGGCACCTCCAGGTGCTGGCCCAGCAAGTCGAGCAGCGCCGCTTCGACCGCGGTGATGACGTTATCCAGCCGCAGGTTGATTTCGTGCGGCTGGCGCAGCACGGCCGCTTCCGCTTCATTGGTGACCTGGTGCTGCATCCCGCCACCCGCGCCGAACGCGGCACGCAAGCCATTCAACGTGCGCTGGTAGCGGCCCACCGGCGTGCCCACCACCAGCGGGATGATCCGCTCCAGCGCCTTCAGGATGCCCTCGCCGCCCGGCACCTCGCCCATGCCGGTATGGCCGGCGCTGTCGGTCAGCAGCACGATATTACGCGTGAAGTACGGCGCATGCGCACCGCACAGGTTCAGCAGCATGCTGTCGCGGCCCGCGACGGGAATCGCGCGCATGGAGGTGATGACGGGAGTGGTGGAAGTCATGGTCGGAGGGGCAGGAAGTAAGTCGGTAGCGGTCAGCAATGTTTCCAAAAACCGGGGTCTGACCCCGCTTTCAGGAAATGTTTCCAAAAACCGGGGTCTGACCCCGGTTTCTGGAAATATGTTGGCAGAGCGGCATCTGGATCGTCGTGATGCACTAATATATCACGACGGGCAAAGTGACAGGCGGCAAATCAGCTGGCCAGGAATTCCGGGTACTGCTCGCGCAGGGCGATGAGCCGGGATAGCGTGCCGCTCAGGTGGTGCCGGACGCATGCCTCGGCACGGTCGGCATCCCCGGCGGCGATGGCGTCGGCGAGGTCGGCATGTTCGCCCAGCACCGATTCGGCCTTGCCGTTCAATTGCATGTGCAGGCGCCGCAAGCGGTCCATGTTGCCGCTGCTGCCGCGCATCAGCCGCCACAGGTCCGGCGTCCGGGCGGCGGCGAACATGCGTTCGTGGAAGGCCTGGTCGGCATGGATGAACGCCTCGACATCGCCCCGCTCCAGGCATTGCCGTTGCCGCGCGACCAGTGACAGCAGGGTCTGCGCGAGATCCTGGTCGCGCCGCCGGGCCAGCGTGCGGGCGATTTCCAGTTCCAGCGCCAGCCGCAGGAAGTGCGCGTGGCGCGCCGAGTCGATGTCGACCGCGCTGACCCGGGTGCCATGCTGGGGGAAGATGTCGACCAGGCCTTCTTCCTCCAGCTTCAACAGCGCATCGCGCACCGGCGTGACGGAAACGCCGTAGCGGCGCGCCAGCTCGTTGCGGTCGAGGTCCGTACCCGGCCTGAGCGCCAGCGTGACGATGGCGGCGCGCAGATGCTCATAGACTTGCCGCGCCGCGCCCTGCGACCTGTCGATCACGAAGGCAGCGGCCAGTTCAAGCATTGCCGGGGCGCGCCGATGCGGCAGGCCGCGCGCCGTAGGCGTCGCGCAGCGCGCGCAAGGCCAGGCCGATCAGGTCGCCCGCCGTCAGCCCGGCATGCAGCTGCGTCGCGTTGCCGTAGGCGATGTCCATCACCAGCGCGCCCAGTTGCAGCACGGGCACGGGCGGCACTCCGCCCGGGAAGATCTTCGTCAGCCGGGAGCCCACCTGGTGCCACTCGTCATCGAACATCCTGGTATGGCGTGCCGCCACCGCGGCATCGGCGCGGGCGAGGCGGGCCATGTCCACCACCAGCAGGCGCAGGTCCGGTTCGTGGCGCATGCCGTCGGCCCAGTCGCAGACGGCGGCGATCAGCGCATCGGGATCGTCCAGCGCATCGAGGCGGCGGCATAGCTCGTTGGCCTGGCCGAGGGCATAGAAATCGAACATCGCAAAGAACAGCTCGTCCTTCGATGCGAAGTTCGAGTACATCGCCCCTTTCGAGTAACCCGCTTCCTCGGCGATGCGGTCGATCGAGGCGCCGGCATAGCCCTCGCGGGTAAACACGACGGCGGCGGAAGCCAGCAGGCGTTCACGCGTGCGGGCGCGGCTTTGTTCCCGGGTCAGGCGCGGCGGCCTGGCAGCGGGGATACCGGCGGGGGTTGCAATAGCGGCGGCGGATGCGTCCTGGTCAGTCATGATCCTGTTCGTAGAAGGGTCAGCCCGCGTCGCAGATGACGGTCGGCGTGACGGACATGCCCACCTTCAGCAGCTGCGCGGCGCGCTGCCCCGGATCGATGACGATCTTGACGGGCAGGCGCTGCACCACTTTCGTGAAGTTGCCGGTGGCATTGTCCGGCGCGATCGGCGAGAACGATACGCTGCTGGCGGGCGCGAGGCTGTCGACATGGCCGGTCAGCGTGGTCCCGGGCAGCATGTCGACCGCAATTGTAACGCGCTGGCCGGCACGCATCCTGGCCAGCTGCGTTTCGCGGAAGTTCGCCTCGATATAGGCATGCTGCAGCGGCACGATGGCCAGCATCGCCGCCCCCGCCTGCGCATAGGCGCCGACCCGCACGGCGCGCTGGCCGACGATACCGTCCACCGGCGCCTCGATCCGCGTGTACGACAGGTTCAGCTGCGCGGCCGCCAGCGCCGCCGTGGCGCGCGCCACCTGGGCCTCGGCCTGCGCCACCTGGGCACCCAGCACATCCAGCTGCTGCCTGGCCGCCGCCAGCGCGGCCACGTCGGCCGCATGGTTCGCGGCGGCGGCGTCGGTCTGCGATTCGGCCTGCTGGCGGTCCTGCACGGAAGCCGAGCCGTCCGACGCCAGGTCGCGATAGCGTTCCGCGTTGGCCTTCGCGTATTTCAGCGTGGCGGCGCCGGCATCGATCGCGGCGGCGGCGCGCCGGATGGTGCTGCCCTGCTGCGCCGTGGCGGCGCGGGCGCTGGCCAGGTCGGCCTGCGCCCTGGTCAGCTCGGCGCGGGCGATGTCGACGGCCACCACGAAATCGCGGTCGTCGATCCGCGCCAGCAACTGGCCCTTGCGCACGGCCTGGTGGTCCTCGACCAGCACCTCGGCCACCTTGCCGGGCACCTGCGGCGCGACCAGCGTGAAGTCGGCCGTCACATAGGCGTCGTCGGTGCTCTGGCGGCTGCCGCCGCCTTCATCGTGGGTCAGCGACCAGGCGCTGCCGGCCGCCAGCGCGGCAAGCAGCACGCCGATCGCGATTTTTGCGGAAGTGGGAAGAGACATGCGATCCTCGTTTGGAAGTTGATTATTTTTTCGGGCCTAACTCGGGCGGCGCGATGTACTGCAGCGACAGCACGAGCGGAACCAGGGCCAGCGCCAGTGCGCCGAGGGCCAGGTAGCCATCGGCGATCGACAGCACGAAGGCCTGGTGAGACACGCGCCCGGCCACGCCGGCCAGCGCATCCGTCGGCATGGCGCCGGCGCTGCGGCGCATGTTGGCGGCGCCATCGAGCAGCACGTTGGCATGCGTGGCTTCGCGTACCGCCAGCAGGCGCGCCACGATGGCGCTGCCGAACATGGTGCCGAAGGCGCGCAGCGTATTAACGATGCCGGACACCTGCGGCCCTTCCATCGGCTGCACCACGCTGGTGGCCAGGAACAGCAGCGCGATCACGGCCATCGGCTGGCCGAACGCATGCAGCGCCTGCGCCAGCGCGAATTCGGCCGCCATCCATTCCGGCGTGATGCGCGAACCCACCCAGCAGGCCGCGGCGATCAGCACCAGGCCCGCGCAGAACACATGGCGCGCATCGATCCATTTCTTGTACAGCAGCCAGGACACGGCGGGCCCCAGGATGAACTGCGGCAGCCCGACCTGCAGGCCGATGACGGCCAGCTGCGGCGTGCGGAAATGCCACGCATGGCCCAGGTAATCGGCCGGCAGCAGGGAGCCGGACAGCAGCACCACGAGCATGCCGACAAACACGGTGAAGCCCAGGCCCAGGTTGCGGCGGTGCAGCAGCTGCAGCTTGATGAAGGGCATCGGGTGGAACCATTCGCAGACCAGGAAGATCGCCAGCAGCGCCACTCCGCCGCCCAGCAGCCAGCACACCAGCACGCTGTTGAACCAGTCCAGCCGCTCGCCCTGCGACAGGCCGATGCCGATCATGACCAGGCCGGCCAGGCCCGTCACCAGGCCCGGCAAGTCGATCTGGCGGAAGCGCTCCAGGCGCACCGGGTCTTGCGGAATGCCCCACCCCACCGCGGCCAGCGAGAACAGCGCCATCGGCACCGTCTGCCAGAACAGCAGGCGCCAGTCGGCCACGCCGTCGGTCCACGTGGCGGACAGCCAGGTGGCCACGTTCGGCGAGAACGTGGCCGTCATCGCATACAGCGCCAGGCCATACAGCCGGATCGGGGCCGGGAAGAAGCGCAGCGCAGCGGCCATCAGCACGGGGATCAGCAAGCCGCCGGAGAAACCCTGCAGGCAGCGCAGTACCAGCAGCGTGGCCGGATCCGGCGCCAGCGGCGTGGCGAGGCCGAGCAGCGTGAAGATCGCCACCACGGCCATGTGGTAGCGGCGGAACGAGAACGTGATCGCGAACCACGCCGAGAACGGCATCGCGGCCAGCTCGAAGGCGCCATACAGGCTGGCGACCCAGCTGCCGTCGTCGATGCCCATGCCGTACACGGCGCGGATGTCGCCCAGCGCCAGCGTGCCGATGCGGCTGTTCAGGCCCGACATCATGGCCGCCACGAAAACGCCCATCACACCGGTGAAAAGCCGTGGGCCGAAGGGGTGGATGGCGGGTGCGGGTGGCGCAACGGGAGTCGGCGCTGGTCCGGTCAGACTCGGTTGCGCGGTCATGCTCCCTGCTCCCGCGCCGGCTTCGCGGCCAGCCGGAGGGCCGCCCCGACCGCTGCCTGCTGCGCCTCCGCCAGCGTGGCGCAGGTGCCGCCATCGGCCAGCCCGGCATCCTCCCACGTCTGGATTTCCCAATGCCAGCGACCATCGAACTCGTCCGGCCAGACGCACAGGCGGCGGTGGTCAACGCTGTAGAGCTCGTCGTCGAGATCGAGCACCCACAGCGGCAGGTCGGATTCGTCGGAGGGGTGCCAGGCGTGCATGGGCAGTCGGAAATTGATGAAAGGCATCAATTATACCGACCGGTATTTGAATTACAAGCGGTATTTCACTTGTGAACATTTGGCCCGGGAAGCCACCGGTATGGTGTCGGACACCGGCTTTACGGTGTCCGACACCGGTTTTCGCGTGAGAAAAGAAGACCGGTGTCCGACACTTTTCCTGATGAAGCCCAGGAAAAATGTCCGACACCAGGCGCATCGCCGCTACCGGTTTTCGAGCCAGTCGGCCAGCACCTCGTCCGTATGCTCGCCCAGCATCGGCGGAGCGCGGTGGTACGTGACAGGCGTGGCGGACATGCGGATCGGGTTGGCGACCAGCGGTACCGTACCCGCGAGGGGATGCGGCATCTCGATGCGCATGCCCCGCGCCTGTACCTGCGGGTCGTCGAACACCTTGTCGAGCGTGTTGATCGGGCCGCAGGGAACGCCCGCGCCCTCCATCCGCGCGACCCAGTCGGCCGTGGCGCGGGTGACCGTCACCGCATGGATGCCGGCGACCAGTTCCGCGCGGTGCCGCACCCGCTGCGGGTTGGTGGCATAGCGTTCGTCGCTGCCCCACTCCGGCCGGCCCAGCACCTCGCACAGCTTGCGGAACTGCCCGTCGTTGCCGACGGCGACGATCATGTAGCCATCCGCCGTGGCGAACTCCTGGTAGGGAACGATATTCGGGTGGGCATTGCCCATCCGCCGTGGCGCCTGGCCACCGACCAGGTAGTTGGACGCCTGGTTGGCCAGCACGGCGACCTGCACGTCCAGCAGCGCCAGGTCGATGTGCTGCCCTTCGCCGGTGCGCTCGCGGTGCGCCAGCGCGGCCAGCACCGCATTCGATGCGTACAGTCCCGTCATCACGTCGGTCAGCGCCACGCCCACCTTCATCGGGCCGCCGCCCGGTTCGCCGTCGGGCCGGCCGGTCAGGCTCATCAGCCCGCCCATGCCCTGGATCAGGAAATCGTAGCCGGCGCGCTGCGCGTACGGACCGTCCTGGCCGAAGCCGGTGATGGAGCAGTAGATCAGGCGGGGGTTGGCGGCCGCCAGGCTGGCGTAATCGAGTCCGTACTGCGCCAGGCCGCCGACCTTGAAATTCTCCAGCACCACGTCGGCCCGTTCCGCGAGCCGGCGCACCAGCGCCTGCCCTTCCGGCGTGGCGATGTCGATCGCCACCGAGCGCTTGTTGCGGTTGGCGCTCAAGTAATATGCCGCCTCGCCGGTCGGATTGCCGTCGCCGTCGGGCAGCCATGGCGGCCCCCAGGCGCGGGTATCGTCGCCGTTGCCGGGCCGCTCCACCTTGACGACATCGGCGCCCAGGTCGGCCAGCAGCTGGCCGGCCCACGGCCCGGCCAGCACGCGCGACAGGTCGAGCACCTTCAGGCCGGCCAGCGCGCCGGCGTTGATCGCGTGCGCCATGGCGGTCAGAACGCCGCGATGCCCGTCATCGCGCGGCCGAGGATCAGCGCGTGGATGTCGTGCGTGCCTTCGTAGGTGTTGACCACTTCCAGGTTGACGAGGTGGCGGGCCACGCCGAATTCGTCGCTGATGCCGTTCCCGCCCATCATGTCGCGCGCCACGCGGGCGATGTCCAGCGCTTTGCCGCAGGAATTGCGCTTCATGATCGACGTGATCTCGACGGCGGCCGTGCCCTCGTCCTTCATGCGGCCCAGCCGCAGGCAGCCCTGCAGGCCCAGCGTGATCTCGGTCTGCATGTCGGCCAGCTTCTTCTGCACCAGCTGGTTGGCGGCTAGCGGCTTGCCGAACTGCTTGCGGTCCAGTACATACTGGCGCGCGCGGTGCCAGCAATCCTCGGCCGCGCCCAGCGCGCCCCAGGCGATGCCGTAGCGGGCGCTGTTCAGGCACGTGAACGGGCCCTTCAGGCCGCGCACGTCGGGGAAGGCGTTTTCTTCCGGGCAGAACACCTCGTCCATCACGATCTCGCCCGTGATCGAGGCGCGCAGGCCCACCTTGCCGTGGATCGCCGGCGCGGTGAGGCCCTGCCAGCCCTTCTCCAGTACGAAGCCGCGGATCGCCCCTTCGTCATCCTTGGCCCACACCACGAACACGTCGGCGATCGGGCTGTTGGTGATCCACATCTTGCTGCCGCTGAGTTTATAGCCGCCGTCGACCTTCTTCGCGCGGGTGATCATGCTGCCCGGATCGGAGCCGTGGTTCGGTTCCGTCAGGCCGAAGCAGCCGATCCATTCGCCGGTGGCCAGCTTCGGCAGGTATTTCTGTTTCGTGGCCTCGTTGCCGAACTCGAAGATCGGCACCATCACCAGCGACGACTGCACGCTCATCATCGAGCGGTAGCCGGAATCGACGCGCTCGACCTCGCGGGCCACCACGCCATAGCTCACGTAATTCAGGCCGGCGCCGCCGTATTGTTCGGGAATCGTCACGCCCAGCAGGCCCAGCTCGCCCATCTCGCGGAAGATCTCGATGTCCGTCTTCTCGTTGCGGAAGGCTTCCAGCACGCGCGGCGCAAGGCGGTCCTGGCAATAGGCGCTGGCGGAATCGCGCACCATGCGTTCCTCGTCGGTCAATTGCTGGTTCAGCAGCAGCGGATCGTCCCAGTGGAAGGCGGCTTTGTGCTTGGATGTCATTTCAGGATCTCGGGCAGGTTGAACATTAACGCAATGTACAATCACGCGAATCGTGCGGCAAACGTTTTATACGCACTGATCTGTGCGATTTACGCACTTGGAGAAGCCGATGCGCAGGAAAATACCTTCTACTCTCGCCCTGTCCGCGTTCGAAGCGGCGGCCCGCCACCAGAGCTTCACCAAGGCTGCCGACGAGCTGGCCGTCACGCAGAGCGCCATCTGCCGCCAGATCGGCGCACTGGAGGAATTCCTCGGCGTGGCCCTGTTCCGGCGTGGCCGGCGCGGCGTTGCGCTGACCGAGGCGGGCCAGGCCTACAGCCGCAAGGTGACGGCCCGGCTGGACGACGTGGAACGCGATACGCTTGAACTGATGGCCGGCGGCGGCGCCGGCGGCACGCTGGAACTGGGCGTGGTGCCGACATTCGCGACGAAATGGCTGTTGCCGCGCCTGCCCGACTTCCTGGCGCGCTATCCGGGCATCACCGTGAACCTCAGCGCCCGGGCGCGGCCGTTCCTGTTCGACGATACGCCGTTCGACGCGGCGATCCATGCCGGCGAGGCATTGTGGCCGGGCACCGAAGGCATCTTCCTGATGCACGAGGATTTGCTCGCCGTGTGCAGCCCGGCGCTGCGCCAGACCGGCGACTGGCGCGAACGGCCGCTGCTGCAGATCAGCACCCGCCCTTACCTGTGGCGCGACTGGTTCCGCTCACAGGACCTGGCCGTGGACAAGGACATGGCCGGCCCGCGTTTCGAATTGTTCTCGATGGTGGCGGAAGCGGCGGTCCATGGCATGGGTACCGGACTGGTGCCGCGCATGCTGATCGAGGAAGAACTGGCACGTGGCACCCTCGTTCCCGTCACCCCGCACGCCTATCGCAGCGATCGGTCGTACCGGCTGCTGTACCCCGAACGCAAGACCGGGCACGCGCCGTTGGCGGCCTTCCGCGACTGGCTGGCGGCCCAGGCATTCGCCTACGGCGGCCAGCTGTAACACGCCTCACGTTCGCGTCCCGTCACGGCTGGTCCATCGCCGCGAATCGCTCCACCAGGAAATCCACGAAGGTACGGATCCGCGCCGACAGCTGGTGCCGGTGCGGATACACCGCATGGATGTCCGCATCCGGCGTGCGGTAGCCCGGCAGCACCTGCACCAGCCGGCCGCTTTCCAGGTAGCGCTCGATATCCCAGCCCGCGCGCATGAGGATACCGTGTCCGTCCAGTGCCCAGTTCACCGCGATCTCACCATCGTTGGTCGTCAGGTTGCCGCGCACCTTGACGGCAACCGCATCCCGTTCGCCCTCCTTTCCAGCGTGCAGCCGCCACACGCCATACGCCTCGTCACCCTGCCGGATCGCGATGCAGTTGTGCCGCGCCAGCTCGGCCGGTGTCTTCGGCTCGCCGTGGCGGGCCAGGTACTTCGGCGCGGCGCACAGCAGCCGCCGGTTGGCCGCCAGGCGGCGCGCGATGACGCGGGTATCGGCCGGGGCGCCGAAGCGGATGCACACGTCGAACTGGTCGTCGGCCAGCGGCGGCGGGTCGACCGACAGTTGCAGCTGCACGTCCACTTCCGGGTAGCGCAGCACGTACTGCGAAATCGCTGGCGCGATGTGCAACCGTCCGAAGCCCAGCGTGGCGTTGACGCGCAACTGGCCTTTCGGCGTGCCTTTCGACTTCGTCAGCATCTGTTCCAGGTCGGCCAGCTCCTGCAGGATGCGCTGCGCATGCTCGTACAGCACTTCTCCTTCCGCCGTCAGGCTCATGCGCCGCGTGGTGCGGTTCACCAGCGGCACGCCGATACGTCCTTCCAGCAGTGCGAGACGCTTGCTGACGGCGGACGTGGTGATGCCCAGTTCCCGCGCAGCGCCACTCAGGCTGCCGATGGTGGCCAGCGTGACGACGAAGCTCAGTTCCGCAGGTTGCAAGTTGACGTTCATTCTTGAGCTCCAGGTTAAGAACGGATTGAGTTTAACGGCCATTCGTGCGCGGGTCCACCCGCTACAGTGAGCCCACTTTCAATCGTTCCAATGAGGAGACAGCATGAAAACCTACCAGATCGCCACCATCCCGGGCGACGGCATCGGCAAGGAAGTGGTACCGGCAGGCCGCGAAGTCCTGGCGGCGCTGGCCGCCGGCAGCGCCACCTTCAAGTTCCAGTTCGAGGATTTCGACTGGGGCGGCGACTATTACCGGCAGCACGGCGTGATGATGCCGGCCGATGGCCTGGACGCGCTGCGGGGCAAGGATGCGATCCTGTTCGGCTCCGCCGGCGATCCGGACATCCCCGACCACATCACGCTGTGGGGCCTGCGCCTGAAGATCTGCCAGGGCTTCGACCAGTACGCCAACGTGCGCCCGACGCGCATCCTGCCCGGCATCGATGCGCCGCTCAAGCGCTGCGCGCCGGAAGACCTCAACTGGGTCATCGTGCGCGAAAACTCCGAAGGCGAATACTCCGGCGTGGGCGGCCGCGTGCACCAGGGCCACCCGATCGAGGCGGCGACGGACGTGTCGATGATGACCCGCGTCGGCGTCGAACGCATCCTGCGCTTTGCCTTCCGGCTGGCGCAGTCCCGGCCGCGCAAGCTGCTTACCGTGATCACCAAGAGCAATGCGCAGCGCCACGCGATGGTGATGTGGGACGAGATCGCGCTGGAAGTGTCGCGCGAATTCCCCGACGTGAAATGGGACAAGGAACTGGTCGATGCCGCCACCGCGCGGATGGTCAACCGCCCCGCCACGCTGGACACGATCGTGGCCACCAACCTGCACGCGGACATCCTCTCCGACCTGGCGGCCGCGCTGGCCGGCAGCCTGGGCATCGCCCCCACCGGCAACATCGACCCGGAACGCCGCTATCCGTCGATGTTCGAACCGATCCACGGTTCCGCGTTCGACATCATGGGGAAGGGCCTGGCCAATCCGGTCGGCACGTTCTGGTCGGTGGTCATGCTGCTGGAACACCTGGGCGAGCACGAAGCCGCCGCGCGCGTGATGGCGGCCATCGAGCACGTCACCGCGAACAGGGCCCTGCACACGGGCGACCTGGGTGGCAAGGCCACCACCGCCGACGTGACGCGCGCCGTCTGCGACTTCCTGTCCAGGGACGCCGATCGCAAGGCTGCCTGACGATGTCGTAAGACGTCGCTTCCGACCGGCCGCTAGAGCTTGGCGGATTTTTCACCCGAAGGCAGATACCGGGGTCAGGAAGGAATGCTGGCCTGCATGCCAGCACCGTTCCGCAGGCGCGAAGCATGCGTCGCGAAACCCCTGCTTCACCCCGCTGGGTCTGACCCCAGCCGTTCGCCGTTGGGATGAATGCATGCGTCACCCCGTGCGCTGTACATCATATTGGAGACAAGCATGACAAAACGATTCTTTGGAAAGCTGTACGTGCAAGTGCTGATCGGCGTGCTCGCCGGCGGCATCCTCGGCGTCCTGTATCCGCACTTCGCGGCGGACCTGAAGCCGCTGGGCGACGCCTTCATCCGCCTGATCAAGATGGTGTTCGCGCCGGTCATCTTCGCGATGGTGGTGCTGGGCATCGCCAAGATGGACAGCATGAAGGAGCTGGGCCGCGTCGGTTCGCGCGCGCTGATCTACTTCGAAGTGATGTCGACGTTCGCGCTGGGGCTGGGCCTGGTGGTCGTCAACCTGGCCAGGCCCGGCGTGGGCATGAACGTGGACATCGCCACGCTCGACACCGCCGGCATCAAGAACTACACCGCCGCCGCCGGCCACTCCGGCGGTTTCGTCGATTTCCTGCTGCACATGATCCCCACCAGCGTGGTCGAGGCGCTGGCGAAGAACGACATCCTGCAGATCCTCGTCTTCGCCACCATGTTCGGCGTGGCACTGTCGCACATGGGCCGCCGTGCCAAGCCCGTGGTCGATTTCCTCGAAGCGTTCAGCAACAGCATGTTCATCGTCGTCGGCATGATCATGCGCGTGGCGCCGCTGGCCGCGTTCGGCGCGATCGGCTTCACGGTCGGCAAGTACGGCCTGGGCTCGCTGGTGTCGCTGGGCTACCTGATGGCCTGCATGTACCTCACCTGCTTCGTGTTCGTGGCGGTGATCCTCGGGCTGGTGGCGCGCATGTCAGGCTTCAGCCTGTGGAAGTTCCTGCGCTATATAAAAGACGAGATCTTCACCGTGCTGGGCACCAGTTCGTCCGAATCGGTGGTGCCGCAGCTGATGCGCAAGCTGGAACACGTGGGCGTGTCCAAGCCGGTGGTCGGCCTGGTGATCCCGTCCGGCGTCACCTTCAATCCGGATGGCCAGTGCATCTACTACACGATGGCGGCCATCTTCATCGCCCAGGCCACCAACACGCCGCTGAGCCTGACCGACCAGCTGGTGGTGCTGGCCGTGCTGATGGTGACCTCGAAAGGGTCGGCTGGCGTCACCGGTTCCGGCTTCATCACGCTGGCGGCCACGCTGGCCTCGATGGGCAAGATCCCCGTCGAGGGCATGGTGCTGCTGCTGGGCGTGGACCGCTTCATGTCCGAGGCGCGCGCCATCACGAACACGATCGGCAATGCCGTGGGCACGATGGCGATCGCCCAGTGGGTGGGTGCGCTGGACCGCGGGCAGATGGACCGGGTACTCGGCGGCCAGTCGTCGCCCGAAGAGCTGCGGGCGCTGTACCAGCCGGAAGGCGACGGCGACCAGGGCGCACCGGATCTGGTGCAGGTGCACAAGGTCTCCGCATGAGCTGTACTATCCGTTTATCGAGCAAGCGAGGAGACAACGATGGATGACACCGAAGCACGCGCGCTGCTGCGCAGCATGCTCGACGCGGCCATCGCCGCATCGCAGCCGGCGCTGTGCATACCCGGCCGGCTGCCAGCGCCTGGGGAAGTGGCAAGGGGCCGGCTGATCGTGATCGGCGCCGGCAAGGCGTCGGCCGAGATGGCCCGCGCCGTCGAACGCAACTGGAGTGGCCCCCTGGCGGGCCTGGTCGTCACCCGCTACGGCTACGCGGTACCGTGCGAGCGCATCGAGATCGTCGAGGCGGCGCACCCGGTGCCCGATGCGGCGGGCCTCGGCGCCGCGCGCCGGATGCTGGCGCTGGTGCGCGGCCTGTCCGAGGACGACACGGTCCTGTGCCTGATCTCCGGCGGCGGCTCCGCGCTGCTGCCGCTGCCGCTGGAAGGCATCACGCTGGAAGACAAGCAGTTCGTCAATGCCGCGCTGCTGAAATCTGGCGCGACGATCGGCGAGATGAACTGCGTGCGGCGGCACCTGTCGGCCATCAAGGGTGGCCGGCTGGGCGCGGCCTGCCACCCGGCGCGCGTGGTCACCCTGCTGATCTCCGACGTGCCCGGCGACGACCCGCGCGACATCGCTTCCGGCCCCACGGTGGCCGATGCCAGCACCTGCGAGGATGCGCTGGCGATCCTGCGCCGCTATGGCATCGCCTTGCCGGAGCACGTGCTCGACGTGCTCCGCAGCGGCCGGGGCGAATCCGTGAAGCCGGGCGACCCGCGCCTGGCCCGTGCGGAAGTACGGCTGATCGCCACCCCGCAGATGGCGCTGGAAGCGGCGGCGCGCGTCGCGCTCGACGCCGGCATCACACCGCATATCCTCGGCGACAGCCTGGAAGGCGAAGCGCGCGACGTGGGCAAGGTGCTGGCCGGGATCGCGCTGCAGGCGGCGCGCCGCGGCCAGCCGTTCGCGGCGCCGTGCGTGCTGCTGTCGGGCGGCGAGACCACCGTCACGGTGCGCGGCAACGGGCGCGGCGGGCGCAATGTGGAGTTCCTGCTGGCCTGCGCCCTCGCCCTGCGCGGCGAACCGGGCGTGCATGGCCTGGCGGCCGATACGGATGGTGTCGACGGGCAGGAGGAAATCGCCGGCGCGGCCATCGCGCCGGACACGCTGGAGCGCGCCTGGGCCGCGGGCTTGCGCCCGCACGACAGCCTGGACGACAATGACGGTCACGGCTTCTTCTCAGCGCTGGGCGACAGCGTCGTCACCGGCCCCACGCTGACCAACGTCAACGATTTTCGCGCGCTGCTGGTCGTGCCGCCGCGCGCCACCTGAAACGGGAACCCCATGCACCGCCAACGCAATGCAAAGATCGTCGCCACCCTCGGCCCCGCCAGCTCCGATCCGGACACCATCCGTGCCCTGTTCGATGCCGGCGCCGACGTATTCCGCCTGAACTTCAGCCACGGCAGCCATGCCGATCACCGCCAGCGCCTGGAGACGATCCGCGCCATCGAAGCCGAAACGGGCCGTCCGGTCGGCGTGCTGCTCGACCTGCAGGGTCCCAAGCTGCGGCTGGGCACCTTCACGGAGGGCGCCGTCACGCTGGCCGCCGGCGATGCGTTCCGGCTCGACCTCGACCGCGAAGTGCCTGGCGACGCGCACCGCGCGCCCCTGCCCCATCCCGAGATCTTCGCCGCGCTGGTACCAGGCACCGACCTGCTGGTCGACGACGGGCGCGTGCGCCTGCGCGTCGATGCCTGCGGGCCGGATTTCGCGGATACGCGGGTCGTCACCGGCGGACGCATCTCCGACCGCAAGGGCGTCAACGTGCCGGGCGTGGTCCTGCCGCTGTCGGCGCTGACGGAAAAGGACCGGCATGACCTGGAGTTCGGCCTGAAGCTGGGCATCGACTGGGTCGCGCTGTCGTTCGTGCAGCGGCCCGAGGATATCGCCGAGATCAAGGCGCTGGTCGGCAACCGCGCCGCCATCGTCGCCAAGCTGGAAAAGCCGGCGGCGATCCACAGCCTGGAAGCGATCGTGGCCGAAGCCGATGCGGTGATGGTCGCGCGCGGCGACCTGGGCGTGGAAATGCCGCCGGAACAGGTGCCGGCGATCCAGAAGCGCATCGTGCGCGCGTGCAGGAAGGTGGGCAAGCCGGTGATCGTCGCCACGCAGATGCTGGAATCGATGGTGACGGCACCGGTGCCCACCCGCGCCGAGGCGTCCGACGTGGCCACCGCGATCTACGACGGCGCGGACGCGGTAATGCTGTCGGCCGAATCGGCTTCGGGCCAGTATCCGCGCGACGCCGTGCGCATCATGAACTCGATCATCGCGCAGACCGAGGCCGATCCATACTACCGCGAGGAACTGGCGATCGCCGGCGGCGCCGCGGCCACGCTGGCCTCCGACGGCATCGGCATCGCCGTGCGCAGCGTGACCGAGGCGCTGCGCGTGGCGGCCGTGGTCGCGTACACGTGCTCGGGCTACTCGGCGCTGCGCATGGCCCGCGAGCGGCCACGCGCGCCGATCATCGGCATGACGCCCTCCGTCGAGACGGCGCGGCGCCTGGCGCTGGCCTGGGGCGTGCATCCCGTGCTGTGCCCCGCGGTGGCGGACGTGGCCGAGATGAGCGACCAGGCCTGCGCCATGGCACTGGGCGAAGACATCGCCCGGCCGGGCGATACCATCGTCATCACGGCGGGGATGCCGTTCAGCGTGCCCGGCACGACCAACCTGCTGCGTATCGCGCAGGTGGGGTAGCGCCTGCGCGGCCGCCGGACTTCGCCAGCAATCCGCTCCGGCTCTCGAAGGCTGGATCAGCCGCCAGCGGCCAGCGGGCCCGGATACGCCTCGCCGACATACTCCGTTCCGGCCGCCCGTGCGGCGGCCAGCTCCGCCCGCACCTGCGCCCGTGTGAGCTGGTTCGCCGCAGGCGTTCCGGCCGGGCCGGGGTAGGCTTCGCCTTCGTACAGCGCCCCCGCGGCGCGGGCCACCTCCAGCTGGGCGCGTACCTCGGCCCGCGTCAACGTCGACGGGATGTCGAATTGCAGCGCCTGGTAACCTTCGCCGCCGCTGCTCAGCGTGCCAGCGGCGCGCGCCGCCAGCACTTCGGCATGCACCTGTTCGCGCGTCAGCGATTGCGATTGGGCGTTGGCGGCATTGGCGATGCCGGCGGCGGCCAGGAGGATGGCGAAGATCGTCGTGGTTTTCGTCGTGGTTTTCGTCTTGGCTTTCATGCTGTGCTCCGTTCAAGTGGGTGTAGGAGCATTACAACCGGCGCGTGTATATGGCATATGTCACGAATACCTTCCGGTGTCAGCCCGGGTATCGCGCATGCGCGCTGATACATCCGGATACAAAAGAGCCGTAGCGTTCTTCGGCACCGATGCGGCGGGCAAAAAAAATGCCGGCTCTGGGCCGGCGAAGTCCAATTCTCTGGGAGAGTTGGAGGAGACAGGCGCATCATCTCATCCACCCCGATATTGCGCCACTTTATTTCCCGCATACCTCCCATCAGTTTCATGAATGATGGGAGGCAGGTTGCGGTTGCTGATTCCCCGGAGGCGACTTACTTGACCAGCGATTCGGTCAGCACCACGCGCTTGATGTCGCCCACGATGAACAGGTAGCAGAAGATCGCCACCGCCGCATTGGCGCCGACGAACACCAGCGCGCCGGCGAAGGAACCCGTGTTCTGCACGATGTAGCCGATGACGATCGGGGTGGTGATGCCGGCCGTGTTGCCGAAGGTGTTGAACAGCGCGCCGGACAGGCCGCCCGCTTCCTTCGGCGACGTGTCGGCCACCACCGCCCAGCCCAGCGCGCCGATGCCCTTGCCGAAGAAGGCCAGCGACATCACGGCCACCACCAGCATGTCGGTCTCGATGTAATTGCAGCCGATCATGCTCATCGACAGCAGCATGCCCAGCACGATCGGCACCTTGCGCGACACCGACAGCGAATGGCCCGCCTTGCTCAGGCGGTCGGACAGCCAGCCGCCGGCGATACCGCCCAGGAAGCCGGCGATGGCCGGCATCGACGCCACGAAGCCCGCCTTCAGGATCGTCATGCCGCGCTCCTGCACCAGGTAGACGGGGAACCAGGTCAGGAAGAAGTACGTCAGCGTGGTGATGCAGTACTGCGCCACGTACACACCCAGCAGCATGCGGTTCGACAGCAGCTCCTTGATGGCGGCGAACACGTCGACCTTGCTGGGCTCCGCGCCGTGCCGGGTTTCTTCCAGGTCGACCAGCGCGCCGCCCTCCTTGATGTACTGCAGTTCGGCGGCATTGATGGACGGGTGCCGGCGCGGGCCATGGATCACTTTCAGCCAGATGAAAGACAGGCCGATGCCCAGCGCGCCCATCACGTAGAACACGCTGTGCCAGTCGTAGGTGTGCACCAGCCAGCCCATGATCGGGGCGAACAGCACAGTGGCGAAGTACTGGGCCGAGTTGAAGATTGCCGCGGCCAGCCCCCGTTCCTGGGTGGGGAACCAGGACGAGGCGATCCGGCTGTTGCCCGGGAAGGAAGGCGCCTCGGCCGCGCCCACCAGCAGGCGCAGCGCAAACAGCATCGCCACCGCGGCGCCGCCCGTGAAGAAGCCGATGGCGCCTGTCAGCATCGTGAACAGCGACCACAGGAAGATGCTGAAGAAATACGTGATGCGCGTGCCGAAGCGGTCCAGCAGCCAGCCGCCCGGCAGCTGGGCCAGCACGTAGGACCAGGCGAATGCCGAGAACACGTAGCCCATCTCCACGGCCGACAACCCGAGATCGGCCTTCAGGTTCGGGCCCGCGATCGAGATCGTGGCGCGGTCCGCATAGTTGATGGTGGTGACGGCGAACAGCATCGCCAGAATGGTCCAGCGCGCGCGGGTGCGCGTCTGGGTCGCGGCGGCGGCGGTGGCGGATGGTGCGTGATCCATGGGGTCTCCTGTCATCTTGGTCTGCGCCAGCCGCTGCGGGCGGCTGTCTTGTGCCGCACGATCATATGCGCGGCACCGCTGCCCGACAAACCAAAGTGTGATGACACCTATTCACAAATTGAATTACTGGTTTGGACACTCCAGAAATCGGCGCGACCGCCGATGCAAATTTGCCTACGTAGAAACCCGTACCGGACATCGATCAGGAACTTGATCGAGTCATCAACGGCATCGGTGGCTCAGCGTACGTCGAACGTCGGGAGGACTTCGTTGAGGAACAGCTGCAGGACCGGATTGTCGTTGCTGCGCCGGTAGGTGCACACCATCTGCACCGGTTCGGTGGCCATTTCGCGCAGCACGATGCCTTCGAAGTGCAGGCGCGAGGCACCGGCGGCGATCAGCGCCGCGCCCATCCCTGCCCGCACCAGCGCCAGCATGGTGTGCACCTGGCCGATATGCTCGACGATGTCCGGTACCACGCCGTCTCGGGCGAAGCGTTCGGTGAGCATCTGGTGGAAGGGCCGCGCCTCGTAGGGCGAGTACATGATGAAGGGCTTGCCGTGCAGGCTGGCGAGCGTGGGCGCTTCCGGCCACTGCGCCGCTTCGCTTTCCGGGATCGCCAGCATCAGCGACTCGGTGGCCAGGCGCAGGCTGGCCAGTTCCGCGTTGATCGGGTGCGGCCGCATCAGGCCCAGGTCCAGCTGGCCGGCGTTGAGCATCTCGACCTGCGTCGTGCTGACCAGCTCTTTCAGGGTCAGCGAAATGCCCGGGGCGCGGTCGCGCAGGCGCCGCACCACTTCCGGCAGCAGGTTGTAGCCGGAGGCGGAAGTGAAGCCGATCGCCAGCGTGCCCTGGTCGCCCTTGGCCGCGCGGCGCGCCGTGAAGGCCGCCTCCTCGGCCATGCGCAGGATGCGCGCCGCCTCGGGGAAGAAGGCCCTGCCGGCCGCCGTCAGCCGCACGGTGCGGCTGTTCCGTTCCAGCAGCTGCGCGCCGACGTGGTGCTCCAGCAGGCGGATCTGGCGGCTCAGCGGCGGCTGGGTCATGTTGAGGCGCTCGGCCGCGCGGCTGAAGTGCAATTCTTCCGCGACTGCGACGAAGCAGCGGAGCTGGCTGATCTCGAACATCGGTAAGCGATTCCCGGCACAATGGAGCCGCCATTTTACGGTAGACAGCGCGGTAGACAGCGCGGTAGACATGGCAACAGCCAACGCCATGGCCATCCGGGAAGCCACCGCGTTCGCCATGAACGGTGTCATTGGGCAGCCAGCGCGGTAGCGCGCGTACCACATCGCCCGGCTTCGCGGCAGGATCGGCGGGGGCCGGGCCTTGCACCTTTGTCTATAATGGCCAGCCCATCCCCTCACCCGCCGATCATGACTTCGTTGCCACCATCGTTCTGGCCGCTGGCCGCCACCTGGATGCTTGCCGTACTGTCGCTATGGGTGCCGCCGCTGGGCCGCCTGCCGGCCTGGATGGCCGGGCTGGCCATCGCCATCGGCACCGCCCTGGCGCTCGGCGCCATGCAGCCGGCCGGCGCGCTCGCCTTGCTGCTGCTGGCCGCGCTGTGCGCCGGCTGGCGCACAGCCACGCACCGGCTGGCGAAGGGCCTGCTGCTGGCGGCGATCATCGTGCTGTCGCTGGCGCTCGCGCTGCACGTGGTGCCCGGCTTCGCCAATCCGCTCCTGCTCGACAAGGTGCAGGTCAGCGCGGCTTCGAAGCCCGTGTCGCTGTACCTGAACCTGGACAAGACGGCGGTCGGCATCATCCTGTGCGCCACCTTCGCCGTGCCGGCGCGCGGCCGCGCCGCGTGGCGCGCCGTCGTCGCGGCCTGGCCCGTGATCGTGGCGACGCCGCTCATCGTGCTGCTGGCCGGCTATGGTGCGGGTGTCATCGCCATCGACCCGAAATGGTTCGCCAGCTGGTTTGCCGCCTATGCGCCGCTGTTCCTGCTGACGAACCTGTTCACCACATGCCTCGCCGAGGAAGCGTTCTTCCGCGCACTGGTCCAGGGGCGCCTGGCCGATGCGCTGTCGAAGCGGCCGGACGGCGCGCGCATCGCGGTCGGCGTGGCGGCCGTGCTGTTCGGCGTGGCCCATGCGCACGGCGGTCCCGCGCTGATCGTGCTGGCCACGTTCGCCGGTGTCGGCTACGGCCTGGCCTACCAGCGCAGCGGCCGGATCGAGGCGGCGATCCTCACGCACTTCGCGCTCAATGCCACGCACTTCCTGATGTTCACCTATCCGGCACTGCGCTGAGAGTCGCGTTGAAAATTTGCCTGGAAAATGGGGTATGTCCCAGTTTTTTCGCGACACGTTGAAAGCGCATGCATTCACCCCAAGAGCGAACGGCTGGGGTCAGACCCGGCGGGTCTGACCCCGGAATTTGCATTTGGGGTGGGCTGATCCAAGCGGCACCCAGGGCTCCAGCTTTTTCGCGCAATATCTCCAGGCAAAAAAAATGCCGGCGCTGGGCCGGCTGAAGTCCAATTCTCTGGGAGAGTTGGAGGAGACGGATGCATCTTCGCACCCGCGACGGCATTGCGCTACTTTATTTCCCGCATGACACAGATCAGTTTCATGAATAACTGTCTGCAAGGCAACGCACGCGGCGGCCCAC
The DNA here is from genome assembly GCF_004322755.1 of Pseudoduganella albidiflava. Lineage (NCBI taxonomy): Bacteria > Pseudomonadati > Pseudomonadota > Betaproteobacteria > Burkholderiales > Oxalobacteraceae > Pseudoduganella > Pseudoduganella albidiflava. Next base: position 2,724,465 of record NZ_CP036401.1, on the reverse strand, counting down.
GAACCCGGTAGCGCAACCAGAAAGTTTCCAACGCGGTGCCGACTTGGGCTACCATACGGCGATGGTTGCGCTATTCATTTGCTGCGTGCGATTGTTATAGCCACCGGGAAGCGGCGCGACCGATCCTCATAACGATAAAGCGAGACATCATGACCAACACGCAACGGACCTCTTCCGACAGCGCGACCGGCCGGCTGGGCGTCACGGAGAAAGTCGGCTATTGCCTGGGCGACCTGGCGGCCAACCTGATCTTCCAGACCCTGCTGACCTTCATCGCCTTTTTCTACACCGACGTGTTCAAGGTGTCGCCCAACGCGGCGGCCAGCATCATTTTCATCGGCGGCATTGTCGGCGCCTGCTTCAACCCGCTGATGGGCCTCATCGCCGACCGCACCGTCACCCGCTGGGGCAAGTTCCGCCCGTGGATCCTGTGGACCTCGGTACCGTTCGGCCTGATCGCGATCCTCGCCTTCAGCACGCCGGACCTGGGCCCGGACGGCAAGATCATCTACGCCTCGCTCACCTACGTGCTGCTGATGCTGGTGTACTCGGCCAACAACCTGCCCTACTCGGCGCTGTCCGGCGTGCTGACCGGCAGCATGAGCGAGCGTAACAGCCTGTCGGCCTACCGCTTCGTGGCCGTGATGGTGGCGCAGTTCATCATCCAGGTCCTGCTGCTGCCGCTGGTGCTGATCCTGGGCGACGGCGACAAGGTGGCCGGCTTCCGCAACACGATGATCATCTTCGCCGTGGCCGGTACGATCTGCTTCCTCATCACGTTCTTCACCACGCGCGAGCGCATCGTGCCCACCGCGGCGCAGCGTTCCACCATCGGCCAGGACATCACCGACCTGCTGCGCAACCGTCCCTGGATGGTGATGCTGGCGGTGACGATCCTGGTATTCGTCACGCTGGCGCTGAAGGGCGGCATGTACATCTATTACTTCCGCAGCTACCTGTCGGCCACGCACCTGGCCACGTTCCTGCAGGACGTGGGCTTCAACGGCTTCATCGCCGGGCTGAACGCCGTGCTGGCAAGCGTGGGCCTGACCGCTTTCCAATGGCCGGAAGACGCGCCGACTTCGGCCTTCAGCGTGTTCAATGCGATCGGCATCGTGATGATGATCATCGGTATCGGCTTCTCGCGCCCGCTGGCCGACCGCTTCGGCAAGCGCGAAGTGTTCGGCATCGCGCTGTTCATCTCCACCATGTTCATGCTGGCGTTCTACTTCTACGCGCCCACCTCGATCGGCCTGGTGTTCGTCTCGCAGCTGCTGCACGGCTTCTTCTACGGCATCACGATCCCGCTGCTGTGGGCAATGATCGCCGACGTGGCCGACTACTCGGAATGGAAGAACAACCGCCGCGCCACCGCCCTGCTGTTCTCGGCGATGATCTTCGGCCTGAAGGCGGGCCTGTCGGTCGGCGGCGCGCTGGTCGCGGCCCTGCTGTCGACCGTCGGCTACGACGCCACGCTGGCCACCCAGGCACCGGCGGTGGCGGACGGCATTCGCCTGTCCGTGAGCCTGTACGCGGCGATCCCGTTCCTGCTGGCCGTCGGCTGCCTGGCCTTCTACGAGATCCGCAAGTCGACCGAACGCACCATCGAACTGGAACTGGGCCTGCGCCGCGCCGCGCAGCAGTGAGCTGAAGTGAGCAGCGCTGAGCTGCCCGCATAACAACACCATCACTAATCGAAGCAAGCATATGGCACACAACGAAGACGACAAGCGCAAGGCCACGCTGGCACGCGTGGAACAGCTGAACAAGAGCGCGATCTCGCAACCGCTCGTCAAGCACCTGTACACGGCCGATCCGTCGGCCCACGTGTTCGGCGGCCGCATCTACCTCTATCCGTCGCACGACATCGAAGCGGGCATTCCCTTCAACGACAACGGCGACCACTTCGCGATGGAGGACTACCACGTCTTCTCGATGGACCGGCCGGACGGCGAAGTGACCGACCATGGCGTGGCGCTGCACGTCGCCGACGTGCCATGGGCGGCTCGCCAGATGTGGGCGCCGGATGCGGCGCGCAAGGATGGCAAGTACTACCTGTACTTCCCGGCCAAGCGTGCCGACGGCATCTTCCAGATCGGCGTGGCCGTGTCGGACAGCCCAACCGGCCCGTTCGCGGCGGAGCCGGCACCGATCGAAGGCAGCTACTCGATCGACCCAGCCGTGTTCGAGGATGGCGGCGAACACTACCTCTACTTCGGCGGCATCTGGGGTGGCCAGCTGCAGAAATACCGGAACAACGTGTACGGCGCGGCCAACGAGGAACCGGCCGACCACGAACCGGCGCTGCAGGCCCGCGTGGCGCGCCTGTCGGCCGACATGAAGCAGTTCGCCGAAGCGCCCCGCGCGGTGGTGATCGTCGATGAAGACGGCAAGGAACTGCTGGCCGGCGACCATGACCGCCGCTACTTCGAAGGCCCGTGGATGCACAAGTACCAGGGCAAGTACTATTTCTCGTACTCGACCGGCGACACGCATTTCCTGTGCTACGCCACGGCGGACAACCCGTACGGCCCGTTCACCTACCAGGGAAAAATCCTGACGCCGGTGATCGGCTGGACCACCCACCATTCGATCGTCGAAGTGGACGGCCGCTGGTTCCTGTACTACCACGACAGCAGCCTGTCCGGCGGCGTCACGCACCTGCGTTCGGTGAAGGTCACCGAACTGTTCTACGACGAGGAAGGGCGCATCGTCACGCTGTATCCGTATGGCGAGGACAACCAGCACGTGGATATCGCCTGACCGGGGTGCCACTGGATGCGAATGGCCCGGCAGCGCTTGCTGTCGGGCCTTTTTTGCGTTCCGGTGGCTTCACGGGGCGCAGGGCATGAGCTGGTGGGGGCGGTCGCCAGGCAGCCAATCGATGCGCACCGACCGAAATGCAAAACCGCCGGGCATGTTCTGGTCGATCTGCAAATGAGGTACCATCTGTCGCGCGCCGCGCGCCCGTATGGCGGCGTGTCGAACCTGTTCGACACGGCTTGCGCACTGCCGGCCGGCGGTGTATATCTCGCCGGCTTCGTCAACCACCGTACCGGCCTGCTGCGTCCCTGCCTGGCTACGGCAGCCCGATCGATACCGCGCCATCTTTGATCTTTAGGATGCTGTAGCCATGAATGATTATTTGCCGATGCGCCGCCGTCTGCTGGAGTCGGGCCTGGGCGCCGCCCTGGCGACGGCACTGCCGCGCGCCGCCCTGGGCACAGCACCGGGCACCCCGCTGGCCGTCGGCGGCTTGCCCGTCACCTGCAATCTGACCTTGCCGATCGCCTGCACCGCCAAGACCCTGGCGAACCAGCGGGCCGGCCTGGGACCGGCGCCGTTCGTCTATCACAAGTACAGTGGCTGGCCCGAGATCAAGGAGTCGCTGATGACCGGCCGCATCCAGGCCGCCTATATGCTCGCGCCGCTGGTGATGGACCTTGTGAACACCCGCATTCCGCTCAAGATCGTCTCGCTCGGGCACCGCTCCGGCGCGGTGATCATGGTGCGTACCGATGCGAGCTACCGCAGGTTTCGGGACTTGCGCGGACGCGCCATCGCGGTGCCGAGCCGCTTCGCGGTCGACTATCTTTTCCTGCGCAAGATGCTGGCACGGGAAAACATGACCTTGAAGGACATCGAGATCATCGAGATGAATCCACCGGACATGCCCGCCGCCCTGTATGCCAGGGCAGTCGATGCCTATTGCACCGGCGAGCCGTTCGGCGCGGCGGCCCAGCGCGCGGGCTACGCGCGCCCCCTGGCGATGACGCGAGATGAATGGCGCAACTATATCTGCTGCGTGCTGACGGTGCGCGACGACGTGATCCAGACCCGGCGCCCGCTGGTGCAGGACCTGGTGAATCACATCCAGGCCGCTGGCACCTGGCTGGACCAGGGGCCGGCAAACCGCGACCGCGCTGCCCATATCGCCGGCGACAAGAAGTTTTTCAACCAGGATCCGAAAATCATCAAGTTTGTCATGGAGACGCCGCACGATCGCGTTACCTACGGCGACCTGCGGATGATCCGTACCGAATTCGACGAATTAATGCAGCTCTCCCTCGAAGCACGCACTCTCAAGAAGCCGATCGCCTACGAACGCTATGTCGACGACAGCTTCTTCCATGCCGTCAAACCGCTCAAGCTTGCCCTATGAAGATCCTTGTCCTTGCCCTGCTGCTGTGCACGGGCACAGCCTGTGCCCAGCAGCTCAAGTCCGGCGTATTCGAGCCGCCCCGTGCCGCGCCGGAGATCGCCCTGCCGGCTTCCACCGGCAAGCCCTTCAAGCTGACCGACCTGCGCGGCAAAGTCGTCGTGCTCGAATTCGGCTTCAGCCACTGCGAGACGGTGTGCCCGGTGTCGCTGGCGGCGCTGGCCGAAGCCAGGAAGCTTGTCGGCCCGGCGGCCAGGGACGTCCAGGTGCTGTTCATCAGCGTCGACCCGGAGCGCGACACGCCCGAGCGCCTGCGAACGTACCTGGCGCAGTTCGACCCCGGCTTCATCGGTATCACCGGCACCCCGGCCCAGATCGCCCAGCTGCTCAAGGACTATGGTATCGCCGCCAGGAAGCATCCCGTCGGCGGCGGCAGCGACTATTCGATGAGCCACTCGTCTTATTTGTACTTCATCGACCGTCAAGGGCGCCAGCGCGCCATGATGCCATTCGGCCGCCCCGCCAGCGAGATCGCCCACGACCTGGCGATCCTGCTGAAGCGCTGAGGCATGCGACTCTTGCGGCCTCTCTGGCTGGCGTTCGCCGTCGCTGCCGCGATCTCGGCATGGAGCGCGTTCGCGCCCCTGCCGGACGAGAGCAGGGACGAGCTGTTCGAGATTCCAAAGGGGACCTGGGCTCGCCGCATGGCTGGTGACAAGGTGGACATCCTGCCCGACACGATCACCCTCACTGTCGGCGTGAAGGATGTACTCCTTCTGCGCAACGCCGACACGGTGCCGCAGATCTTCGGGCCCGTGCTGATCATGCCCGGGCAGGATTTCCGCCTGCCGTTCGACACGGTGTCGGTCAATGAATTCAATTGCTCCGCCCACAGCAGCGGATCGATGAAGGTCATCGTCGAGCCCCATCCGGCGGCGGGCATCGCACGCCTGAAGTGGCGCGTGCGCCGGGCGAGCCGGGTCTTGCCGGCGTCATTTCATTAATTCGCGTTAGGGAAGTACTTGCACGTGGAAAAACTCAATCGAATCTGGCCCCCTGTCCTGTTATTGGTCGTCCTGGTCGCGCTCTGGCACTACACCGTCACCTTGACCCAGTCGGTTATTTTCCCGACCCCCGGTCAAGTGCTGGACGGGACCATCGAGCTGGCGGCCGATGGCACCTTGTGGAAGCATATCGGCGCATCGCTGCAGCGGGTCGCCACCGGCTTCCTGCTGGCCGCCGCGGTAGCGATCCCGATCGGCCTGTGGATGGGCCGGGTGCACGCGGTGTACAACACCCTGAACCCGGTATTCCAGATCCTGCGGCCGATATCGCCGATCGCCTGGATCCCCCTGGCCATCCTGTGGTTCGGCGTGGGCGACATGGGTCCGGTATTCCTGATTTTCCTGGCGTCGGTGTTCCCGATGATCGTGCAGACGGCAAACGGCGTTCACACCATCGAGAAGCGCTACATCCACGCCGGCATGAATTTCGGCGTTTCACGCTCCAAGCTGTTTCGCCAGGTGGTGGTTCCGGCCGTGCTGCCCGATATCGTCGTCGGCATGCGCGTCAGCCTGGGTGTGGCATGGCTGGTGGTGGTCGCGGCCGAAATGATCGTCCGCAGCTCCGGCCTCGGCTTCATGATCATCGACGCGCGCAATGCGGGCAATCGCTATGACCTGGTGATTGCAGCCATGGCCATCATCGGCATCATCGGCCTGTTGCTGGACATGATGATGCGGCGCCTGGAAGGACTGGACTCGGTAAGGTGGCGCTATGGACACTAAAATCAGCATCGACAATATCAGGAAGAGCTTCTCGCGCAATGGCCAGCGGCTCGATGTGGTGGACGGCCTGACGCTGGAAGTCAGGGACGGTGAATTCGTCGCCATCGTCGGGCCATCGGGCTGCGGCAAGTCGACCATCATGAAGATGATCTCCGGCTTCGAGCAGCCGGACACCGGCGCCGTGCGCGTCGACGGCCAGGTGGCGAAGGGGCCGAGCCCGAAAGGCATCGTGATCTCGCAGAGCGGCTCGGTGTTCCCCTGGCTGACCGTACGGGAAAACCTGATGTTCGGGCTGAATCAGGGCACCGCGGCGGAAAAGCACCGTCTGGCCGATCACTACGCCGAGATGGTGGGACTGAAAGGATTCGAACATGCCTATCCGCGCGAGCTGTCCGGCGGCATGCTCAAGCGGGTGGAGATCGCCAGGGCTCTGGTGGTGAAGCCCGAAATCCTGTACATGGACGAACCGTTCTCGGCCCTGGACGCGTTGATGAACTTGCGCATACGCGATGAGCTGCTGCGCATCTTGCAGGAGGAACGCCACACCGTCATCCTGATCACCCACGATGTCGAAGAAGCCCTGTACCTGGCCGACCGCATCATGGTGCTTTCACCCCGCCCGGCAAAGATCCAGCGCTCCTTCGCCATCGACGCCGCGCATCCCCGCAAGCTGTCCGAGCCGCGCTTCCAGGAAATGAAGGACGCCATCCTGGCAGAACTGGGCCTGACCCTTCGGTAGAGCTGCGACATGGCGCAGTATATGGAGCAGTACATGGAGCAGTATGCACCGGTGCTGTCCGACACCCGCATGCCAGCGCGCCCGGCAGTATTGGACGCCGCCTCCTGGCCGCTGTATCGGCACGGAAGCGGCTATTCGAACCCGCGCCTGCCTCAGGCGGCAGCCTTCTTTCGCCGCCCCGCCGCCGCCAGGATGCCAAGGCCGGCAAACAGCATCGCCACGCTGGCCGGTTCCGGCACGGCGCTCACGTTCGTATAGGTGCCGTCGAAGCTGTAGGTAACGGCCAGGCTGTCGATCGTGGTGACGCCCATCAACTGCGCGAAGGCGGCATTGCCCGCGTAGTCGCCCAGGAAGCGCAGCGTGTAGCCGGCGCCGTCGTGGGTCAGCGCCAGGGTTTCGCCGGCGGCGACCGCGCCCAGGCCCTGGAACGTCAGCACGGTATCGCCCAGCACGATGGCCGAGCTGTCGGCCAGCGCCAGGCTGGCGAATGCCTGCGACGCGGCGCTGGCCAGGTCCAGCGTACCGCCGCCCAGCACCAGTGCGCTGCCGGCCGCCACCACGTCGGCGCCCTCCAGCGCCAGCGTGCCACTGCGCAGTTCCACGGTCGTGAAACCGGTGATCGCACCGGCGTATCCGAAGGTGTTGCCGGCACCGGCGTCGACTACCAGCGTATCGGTGCCGCCGCCGCCATCCACGCTGCCCAACACGATGGCATTGCCGCCGCTGATCACCAGCGTGTCGTTGCCGGCGCCGAAGGCGATCGCCCGGCCGCTGCTGCCGCCATCGATCGTGCCGGCATTGGTGATGGTCGCGTTGTCGCTGTTGGTGCGGATCGCCGCGCTGGCCGCGCCGCCGCCGCGGATGGTGGCGCCGGCACGGTTGTCGATGGCCACGGTGTAGCCGCTGGCCGCACCCGTGACGGCGATGGCCGAGTCGCCCTGGCCGCGGATCATGCCGCCGGCAGCGTTGACGATCGTCGCGTTGCCGTACAGGCCTTCGCGCGTGCCGGCCAGCGGGCCGTTCGTGATGTCGTTGCCGGCCAGCGTGATGCCGCGGCCCACGGCACCGGTATTGCCGGCGGCGACCAGTCCTTCGATCGTGCCGCTATTGAAGATCGTGCCGCCGCCGGCCGAGATGCCTTCGCTGAAGGCCAGGCCGCCCGCTTCCACCGCGTTCAGCGAGCGGATCACGCCGCTGTTGGTGATGTGGACCAGGCCATCGACATCGACGCCGTCGCCGTCGCCCGTCACGCCGTTCCCGGAAATCAGGCCGCCGTTGACGATCGTGACCAGCTGCCTGCCGTTGAAGCCATCGACATTGATGCCGGAGCCGTCGTTGCCGCGCACGATGCCGCCGGCCAAATTGGTCAGATCCAGCGTCGAAGCGGTGTTGGCGTTCTTTTGCTCGAAGGTGATGCCATGGCGGCCGGCGTCGACCAGGCCGGTGGCGGCATTGGTGACGCGGATGCCGCTGCGGTCCTGGCCGTCGATGCCGTCGCTGCTGGCACCCACCGCCGTCACGGAACGGATCGTGCCGGCGTTGAACAGCACGCCGCCTTCGCCCGGGCGCACCGCATCGGCTTCGCTGGCCAGCAGCAGGCCGCCGGCGAAGTTGTTGATCGTGTTCGCGCCGGTGACGGCATTGAAGTCGACCGCCTGGGCGCCGCCCGCGGAGGCGTTCAGCGACACCATCGATCCATGGTTGTTCAGGATGACGCTCGACGCTGCGCCGTTCATCTGGATCACGTCCGCGTCGGCGGTGCGGATCAGCGCCGCCGCATTCGTGACGCTGCCGTTGTTGATGACGAATTCGGTGACGGCGCCGCTGGCGCGGATCGCGCGGCCACTGCCCGTCTGGGCGATCGTGCCCAGGTTGTTCACCGTGGCCTTGTCGCCGGTCACCGCCACCGCCACCGCCGATCCGCCCACTGTCAGCGCGCCGCCGGCGGCCACCGTCCCGGTATCGCCCTTGCCGAGGTTTTGCGCGGTCGTGCTGGTGCCGGTGATGGTGAACGATGCGGCATGGGCCAGCGCCGGGTTGGCCAGTGCGACCGCCAGCACCAGTGCGTTGAAAGGCAGGCCGGTGCGGCGGCACAGGAACGGGGAACGTGGCAGGGACATCGATGGACTCCGGGAGAAAAGATAGTTGTCAAAGTTAAACTACTTTGATGACAACCGTGTGACCCCGCAGTCCTCGCTGCTACGGCATCCTGCCCGGCAATGCGGCCGCCTGGCGGATCCAGTCCGCCAGCGCCTCCTCGTCGAGGAAATCGTCCTCATGGATGTGGAAGTAGCGCGTGTCGTCGCCCTTGCTGGCCACCGGCGGCGGCGGCTGGAGCGAGGCGCCCTGGAAGAATGCGACCTTGATGTAGCGGTTGAAGCAATGCAGCCCGAGGAACCAGCCCGTGTCGCCGGCGCCATACAGCGGCGAGTTCCATTTCACCGCCTTGCGCACACCCGGCACGGTGCGTTCGATCAGCGCGTCGAGCCGCTTGCCGGCCGCGCTTTTCCAGCCCGGCATGGCGGCGATATAGGCTTGTACTGGTTCGTCGCCGTCGCCCTTGGCGATCTGCGGATTGCCGCCCGAAAGCAGCACGGGTGGCGTGGCGCCCGCGCCGGATTGCGGCGGAAGGCTGGCGCGGGAATGTCTGGTGGCCATGGCATGCTCCCCGAATGCGATCACGCGAGCATAACGCAGGGTGCCGCCCCTGGTCCAGCCGGTCATGGCGCCTCGAAGCGCTGCCGGTAGCCGCTCTCGCCGAAGCGCGCGACGATGAAATCGATGAACAGCCGAGTCTTCGCCGGCAGCAGCTTGCGGCTCGAATAATAGATCGACAGCGGCCGGCTGCCGGCATGCCATCCCGGCAGTACGCGCACCAGCTCCCCGCTGTCGAGCAGTGGCAGCGCGTGCGGCAACGGCAGCAGCGCGATGCCCATGCCGCTGGCGGCGGCGCGCGCCATCGCTTCCGGATCGTTCATCACGGCCACCGGGCGCACGGCCGCGAACACTTCCTCGCCCGCCGCATTGCTCAGCACCCACGGCAGCACCCGGCCCGACTCCAGCGAACGGCGCACGACGCCGCCGTGCCGCGTCAGGTCGCCAGGTTCGGCGGGCGCGGGATGGTCGCGCAGGTACGACGGCGCGGCCGCCAGCACGATGCGCACGCGGGCCAGTTCGCGCGCGACCACGCCCTCGGACAGTTCGATGCCGCCGCCGATCGCCACGTCGAAACCGTCGGCCACCAGGTCGGCCTGGCGATTGTCGAAGTGAATGTCCGGCACCACGGCGGGATAACGCCGCACGAATTGCTCGACGAGGGGCAGGATGTAGAGGCGCCCCATCGTATGGGCCAGCGCGACCTTCAGCGAGCCGGCAGGTTGTCCGGCGCCCTGGCGCAATTCGGTAAGGGCATCGCCGATATCGCGCCATGGCCGGCTCACCTGGCCGTACAGCCGCTCGCCGTCGGTGGTCAGCGCCAGGCTGCGCGTGCTGCGCTGGAACAGCCGCACGCCGAGCCGCGCCTCAAGCCGCGCCACGCTCTTGCTGACCGCCGCCGGGGTGATCCCCATGCGCCGCGCGGCGGCCGAAAAGCTGTGCTCATCGGCAGCGGCGAGGAAGGCATCGAGATAGCTGCTCAGTTCAGTGTCCATGCGGTCATTTTATACCGCAGGTTGAAACTGAACCCGCCATTCATGCGCTACCGCGATGGTCTCGCCGTGGCCATACTGTGTTCATCCCATTCACTTCCAAAGGAACACATCATGACCACGATCCTCGACGGCAAAGTCGCCTTCATCAACGGCGGTTCGCGCGGCATCGGTGCCGCCACGGCACGCCGGCTGGCCCGCGACGGCGCCACGGTCGCCATCGGCTACGCCGCATCGGCGGCGGCGGCCGAAGCACTGGTGACGGAAATCGCGGCGGCCGGCGGCACCGCGCTGGCGATCCGCGCCGACGCGGCCGATGCCGCCTCGCTGAAAGGCGCGATCGATGCGGTGGCCGACCGCTTCGGCCGCATCGACATCCTCGTCAACAATGCCGGCGTGCTCCGTCTCGGCGACGTGGCACAGTTCTCCCTGGAAGATTTCGACCAGACCGTGGCCGTCAATGTGCGCAGCGTTTTCGTCGCGTCGCAGGCGGCGCTGGCGCACATGGGCGAAGGTGGCCGCATCATCAACGTCAGCAGCACCAATGCGCTGCGCATGCCGTTCGCCGGCGGCGCGGTATATGCGATGAGCAAGTCGGCGCTGACCGGCCTGGCGAAAGGCATGGCGCGCGACCTGGGGCCGCGCGGCATCACCGTCAACAATGTCCAACCGGGCCCGGTCGATACCGACATGAATCCCGCCAATGCCGAATTCGGTGCGGTGATGCATGGGCTGATGGCGCTGCCGCGGCATGGTCATCCCGATGAAGTGGCAGGGATGATCGCCTACCTGGCCAGTCCGGAAGCGGCATTCGTTACCGGCGCCGACCTGCTGATCGACGGCGGCTTCGCGGCCTGAGCGCCGATGAGCTGGCGGCGGGCGATGCGGCCCGCCCTGCCTTACTGTGCCAGCACGCGCTCCAGCGTGGCGAAGAAGGCGTCCCGCTCGAACAGCGTCTTGACGGAACCGTCCGGCAATTCGAGCACTTCGCTGACGTCGGCGCGCATGTCGGCCATGCCTCCGGCGCGCAGCATCTTCGGCGACGGCCGCCGCGCGCTGGCCGGCAGGTGCACGATGCTGTCGACCCGGTCGACGATCACGCCATAGCGCTCGGTGCCCCGTTCCAGCACGAGGATGCGGCACTCCGCGGTATCGTCCAGCGGCGGCATGCCGTACAGCCGGCGCAGGTCGATCACGGAAATCACCTGGTGGCGCAGGTGCAGCATCCCGTGCACGCAATCCGGCGCGCCGGGCGGCCGCGTCATGCCGGGCGCATACGGGATCAGCTCGCGCACCTGGCCGATGTCGGCCGCCCACGGGCTGCCCAGTGCGAACGCGAGGTAGACCTGCTTGCGCGCCGCGGCGGCACCGGCGTTCTTCGCTGCCTGCGCCTCGCCTGCTGCCTCATCGCCATAAATGCGCCGGTGGCCGGCGCAGACTTCGGCCAGTTCCGTATCGCCCAGCACATGCGCGTGGTCGAGGAACAGCGTGTCCGGGCCATCGGCGCGCGGCAGGCAGCCGCGGAACATCGCGCCGCGCCGCGTGCCCAGCAGCGGGATCGGCAGCACGTCGCTGTCGAAGTAGTGGATGATGGTGTCGACCGAATCGACCACGAAGCCCAGCAGTTCCTCGCCGATGCGGGCGATCAGGATACGGCGCGCCGTGTCGTGCGCCTGCGTGGGCACGCCGCCGACCAGCGCGGCGAAGTCCACGATGCCGACGGCGCGGCCGCGGAAGTTGATCCAGCCCTTGCACAGCGGCCCGGCCATCACGGACGTGCGCAGCTCGGGCACGGCGATGATTTCCTGCACGGCCGTCATCGCGAACGCGAACGACGTGCCGCCTGCGGAAAAGCACAGGCACTTGCGCGCCTCGGCATGGCGCAGGAAGCGCGCACGCTCGGCGGCCCGCGCGGCGGCCGACATCGACCGCACCTGCGGCACGTTATCGATGCGCACTAGCGCCTCGGGCACCAGCACCTGCAGCAGGCGCTCGCCGTCGGCCAGCAGGATCGTGCCGCCGATCACGGATGAGCGCCCGCCGCCATAGCTCACGGTACTGCGCTGCTCGGGGCGCACGCGCAGCACCTCGCCGGTGGCGTCGAACACCAGGCCGACCAGCACTTCCTCGTGGTCGAGGATGGCGATCTTCTGTGCCGCACTGGCCGGCGGCGCCGACGGATCGAAGATGCGCGCCAGGTTGACGATCGGGATCGCCGTGCCGCGCAGCGTGAAGATGCCTTCCAGGCAATCCGGCGACAGCGGCATGCGCGTCACCCGCTCCGGGTAGCCGACCACTTCGCGGATCGCCAGTGCCGGGAGCGCGAACTCGGCGCCGCCCAGGTGGAAGGAGCCGAACAGTTCCAGCCCCGCCGCGTCGACCAGCGCCCGTGCGGCGGCCGCGCGCGCGGCGGCCATCGCCTCGGCGGCGGCGTGCACCTCCGGCGCCGGGGGCACGCCGGCCGCGGTCATCTGAAGCGTATGCATGGTTGCGCCGCGCCGCTCAGACGGTGAAGCCGGAAACCGTCTGGTTCAGTTCCGAGGCCGTGCGGTTCAGCTCTTCGGTCTGCACGGCGATGCTGTCGCACGATCCGGCCGACTTTTCCGATTCCTCGGAGATGTGGGCGATCGCCACCGCCACCTCGCGGGCCGACAGCGACTGTTCGTTGACCGACGCCGAGATGTCGCCGATCGCCACCGACGTGCGCTCCACGCCGGTGGCGATACGGTCGAACGCATCGCTGGCCTGGCGCGAGATCTCGCTGCCCTGCGCCACGCGCTTGACCGATTCCGTGATCAGCTTGGAGATTTCCTTGGTCGCCTGCGACGAGCGTTCGGCCAGCTTGCGCACTTCGTCGGCCACCACCGAGAAGCCCAGGCCATGCTCGCCGGCGCGCGCCGCCTCGATCGCCGCGTTGAAGGCCAGCATATTGGTCTGGCTGGCGATCTCGCCAATCACCTTGACGATCTCGCTGATGTCTTCCGACGACTGGTTGATCAGCGCCATCGCCTCGATCGAGCGGGCCACGGCCTTGGCGCCCGTCTCGGCGGCTTCCTTCGTGCTTTGCGCCAGCGTGTTGGCTTCGTCGGCGCCGCGCGCGATGGTGGCGATCGACGCGGTCAGGCCGTCAACCGACGCATTCATTTCCTCGACGGTGGCGCCCAGCGCCTGGGCGCCGCCCGCCACCACGTTCGAGCGCTCGGCGATGGTGCCTGCCGATACCGACAGGCGCGCCACTTCGGACACCACGTGCGCGATCACGCCGCGCAGGTCGGCAATCATCTTGCCGACGCCGGCGCCCAGCTGGTCGACCGGCTCGCTGCCGTTCATCTCGAGCGTGCCGGTCAGGTCGCCGTGCGCGGCGCGTTCCACCTGGGCCAGCAGCAGCGCCACCTTGCGGCGGTCGGCCTCGTTGCGGCGCACGACTTCCTCTTCCAGCGCCACCTGGGCAGTGATGTCGGTGGCGAACTTGACCACCTTGACGGGCTTGCCGTCCAGGCCGAAGATCGGGTTGTAGGTGGCCTGGATCCAGATCACCCGGCCATCCGCGCCGACCCGCTTGTAGCGGCCGGCATCGAACTCGCCGCGGTTGAGCTTTTGCCAGAACTTGCGGTATTCCAGGCTGGCCGCGTAGTCGTCCTCGCAGAACACCCGGTGGTGTTCGCCCTTGACGTCGGAGAGTTCGTAGCCGGTGACGGCCAGGAAGTTCGCGTTGGCGTCCAGCAGGATGCCGTTCATGTCGAACTCGACGACCGCCTGGGCCTTGTCGATGGCGCTCACCAGGCCCGCGTGCTCGTTGGCGCGCACCTTGTGGGCCGTGATATCGCAGGCGAACTTGATCACCTTGCACGGCTTGCCATCCTCGTCGAGGATCGGGTTGTACGATGCTTCGATCCACACATCGCGGCCGCCCTTGCCGATGCGGCGATACTGCGCACGCTCGAATTCGCCGCGGCGCAGCCTCGCCCAGAATGCCTCGTACTCGGGCGAGCGCACGTAGTCGGGGTCGCAGAACATCGAATGGTGCCGGCCCACCACGTCGTCCAGCGTGTAGCCTAGCGTGGCCAGGAAGTTCTCGTTGGCGTGGATGATGGTGCCGTCGAGCTGGAATTCGATGATGGCCTGTACCCGGTCCACGGCGCTGCTGATGTCCCGCGCGTCGGCGCGGAGATCGGATTTGACGGCAGTGCGGGCGGGGGCGGCGGCGATGTTCATGGCGGGTCCTGGTATCGATGAGGTGGATCCGCCTGGCGGCGAACCGGCGCGACACGCTTGCAGGTCGCACCCCATTATTACGCCGCTATTGCCGCAGGTAAAGTTTTTCCCAGGTGAAGTTTTAACAATGTGTCGCGTTGATGTTACATTCCAGTCATTGCTGACCGGCGGTATGGCACGATACTCACCAATACTCACGGTTTCCCGCCGAACCGCGCGGATACTTGGCAATACGTACCGTTACTCGACAATGCGGACCGATACTCGGCAATATCAGCAGTGCAGGACTCCCCTCATGCCGCTAAGTTAACGGTATCCCGACACATTGGAAGTGCATGCATTCACCCCAACAGCGAAGTGCTGGGGTCAGACCCGTCGGGTCTGACCCCGGAATTTGCACGTGGGGTAGGCTTATCTGAGCACCATCGAAGCGTACCCTGAATTTGCACTTGGGTATGCTTCCACCCAAAACCTTACTTCGGCGCGAGCGAGCCCTGCAGCTTGCCAGCAGCGGCACCCAGCGTGCCGTTCGGCTGGCGCACCTTCACCAGCACGCTGGCGATGCCCGCCTCGGTGCTTGCCTGCGGACTGTGGATCACTTCATAGCCCGGGTCGGCCGTGAATGTCACCGCCTCGCCGGAACGCGGCACGGTGGTACCGTTGGCGTCGACCAGGCGGGCGCGCGCGAACACCAGGTCGCCCACGGCGGGCGGCACGCCCATGTCGTCCAGCGCCAAGTCCAGCTTCACCGCGTCACCCGGCGTGCGCACCTTGTGCTCGGCCACTACCTTTCCGCCCGTGTAGGCCACGGCCACCAGCTCGCCCGGCTGGAAGCCGCCGGTATCGAATTCCACCGGCGGATGCTTCAGCCTTGGGTGCGTGGACGACGGCGCCGCCTTCTTGCGGGCCACGACCTTGCCGTTCAGGCGCAGTTCCACTTCCTCGGCGTTCGTGAACACGCGCACGCGCGGCGACGATTCCGGCGTCCAGTAACTGGCGATGAACACCATCGGGCCGCCGCCCCACTGCGCATTCGCCTGTTCCGGGCTGCGCTGCGAGCGGAAGAATTCGGCCGCGAACTTCGGCAGGCGGTCGATGCTCATCACGCCGGAAGCTTCCAGGTCGGGCGCATAGCCGCGCGCGTAGTCGAACATCACCCAGTAGCCATCGGCGAAGGCCGGCGTGGTGAAGTTGTCGTCATGCGCCTCGGCCACGTTGGCGGCCTGCTGCAGCAGGTGCTTCTCGCCTTGCGACAGCAGCTGGCGGCTGGACCGGTCGGCCGGTTTCAGGTCGCTCCAGGCACCCTGGTTGAAGCCCGCGTTCATCGCATAGTATTCCCAGTCGCCGTACTCGGAAACGATCAGGGGTTTCTTCGGCAGCGGGTGCTTGTCGCCGATCCTGTGCTGGCGCGCCTGCATGTAGATGTCGTAGGAGCGCGGCAGCCAGCCCACCGAGAAGGCCTGGTCGCCCGGATACTCGGTGTGCACCGTCTTGTGCAGCGTGTCGACGAACGCGTCCGGCATGTCCGTCTCGTTCAGCGAGCATTCCCAGGCCAGCACGCTGGCGTGGTTGCGGTTACGGCGGATCATGTCTTCGCAGGTCTTGATGACCTGCCGGCTGAAGGCCGGATCCTTGTTGAAGTACTGCCAGCCCGGCACGCCCGGGATCACCAGCAGGCCCAGTTCATCGGCCGCGGCCATGAAGGCCGGGGACTGCGGATAGTGCGACAGGCGGATGTAGTCGAAGCCGTATTTCTTCACCAGCAGCGCGTCGCGGTATTCGGCCTGCGGCGACAGCGCGTAGCCAACGTGCGGATATTCCTGGTGGCGGTTCACGCCGCGCAGCTGCAGCGGTTCGCCGTTCAGCACCAGCTTGTGCTGGTTGTCGAACGACAGGCGGCGGATGCCGATGCGGGTCTGCACGCTGTCGCCGGCGCCTTCGCCCACGACCGCGGTGTCCAGCACATGCAGGTTCGGCGCCTGCGGCGACCACAACTGCGGCTGCGCGACGTCGAGCGGCATCGTCACGTGGCGGCGTTCGCCCGCCTTCAGCGTGACCTGCTGCTCGGCGCGGGCGACTTCCCTGCCCTGCCATGCCAGCGTATTGCGCACGGTGACGGTACGCGCCACCTTCGCGGTATTGGCTACTTCGGTTTTCACCTGCACCGTGGCCTTCTCCTTGCCGGCCTGCGGGAATGTGACGAACACGCCGCCGCCGGCCGGCGTGGCGGCCAGCATCTCATCGGTGATGTGCACCGCCGGCTTGGTGATCAGGCTCACGCCGCGGTACATGCCGCCGTGCTGGATGTAGTCCAGGTCCTTCAGCGGCTTCGGGCCGGTGATAGCGTTATCTTTGTTGTTCGCGCGAACCACGACTTCGTTCTTGCCGCCCGCCTTCAGCAGCCCGGTCACGTCGAACGCGAACGGCAAGTAGCCGCCCAGGTGCTGGCCCAGGTGCTTGCCGTTCAGCCAGACATCGGCCACGTTCATCACCGCCTCGAAGCGCAGGATGGCCCGCTCGCCCGGCTTCAGCGCGGCGTCGAAGGTCTTCCTGTAGAACACGGTGCCCTGCCATGGCGCGGTCGGCACGCGCGGCTCGATGTGCGCCGCGTGCGGCAGGTCGACCGTGCTCCAGGCGCCGGCCGGCACCTTGTCGGCGGTGATGGCCTGCTTGCCGTCGACACGGTGGAACTGCCAGGCTTCATTCAGGCTGGCCGTCGCGGCCTGCGCGGCGCCGGCCAGCGCCAGCGTGGAGAACAGGGTGGAGAACAATGCGGGGGCCAGCGCGGTGCGCGCCAGGCCGCGCGGGGCGGAATGCAAAGTGCGAAATGGCTTCATTCGTCTCGGAGTATGGTTGATGGGGCCGATCCAAGTCGGCGCGTGATTGTACGCGATGCAACCTTCCTCCACTGCCGGAGCCAATCTACTTGTCGCGCTTTTCCCATTCCTTCGACTCGGTGGCGGCTTTCTCCTTGCAGGCCTTGCGGTCGTTCCAGTCGACCAGCTTGTCGCAGGAGCGGCCGTCGTCGTGCGGCAGGTATTTGCAGCCGGCCAGGCCGAGCGCGAGGACGGCGAGGAAGATGGCTTGATAGCGGGCTCTGATCACTACGGTGGTCTCCTTATTTCTTGCGGATGCGGTGGTGGATATCGTTCACGGCCATCAGCGCGGCCGTGGAAAAGAACTTGTGGTACTCGGCCACCATCTCGCCCTGGACGATGACGGGATCGGTGGCTACCAGCGCCTTGGCTTCATCGATGTCGGCGGTGGCGAACACGAACATGCCGCGCAGGCCGTTCACACCGTCCAGCGGACCCGCCACAACGAGCTTCTTCTCCTTCGCCAGCCGCTCCATGTTGGCGAAGTGGCCGGCGAACATGCGGTCCCGTTCCGCGCCTTTCGGCACCGGCGTCGTACCGGTTTTCAGCAGCACCAGCACATAGGGGCGCATGCCCTGCTCGCTGCCGCCGAGCGATTGCGCCAGCGCCGCGTCATAGGCCGGCGGCGCCGCTGGCGTGACTTGCGCCTGCGCGGACAGGTGCAGCAGGGCCGCGGCAATCAGCGGCGGTGCCAGCAGCGTGGACAGTCTGGGCAGCCTTGGCAGTCTGGACATCGCGCACCTCCGCAAACAATAATCAACATGTTGACACAACCACAAAATCAGCGCAATCCGGGCCGCGCGCCGCGCTACCATCACGCATCCGAACCGCGCCACCCACTGGAGACCCGATGCCCCGCCCGATGTCCTGCCTGCCCGCCTTGCTGCTCGCGCTCGCCGCTTCCGCTACCGCCGCCACCGCCAATGCCGGCCAGCCGATCGCGCAACGCTTCAATGCCGATCCGTCGCCGCACTATTTCACGACGCAAGACGGCACGACGCAAGGCGGTGGCAAGTTCTATTTGTACGCCACCGACGACGCGAGCAACTCCGGTAACTACTGGGATTCGACGACGTGGCGCCTGTACACGTCGCCGGACATGCAGACGTGGACGGATGCCGGCATCCCGCTCGACGTAAAGGTCTTCAAGTGGGCGCGGCCGGATGCCAAGGCCTGGGCGCCGGAAGCGGTGCAGCGCAATGGCAGGTTCTACTTCTACGCGCCGGTGGGCGGCGACACGATCGGCGTGGCAGTCTCGAACCGCCCCGACGGCGGCTTCGCGGATGCCCGCGGCACGCCGCTGGTCGACAAGGCACGCGACACCAATGCCGGCGACGAGCCGATCGACCCGGCCGTGTTCATCGACAAGGACGGACAGGCCTACCTGTACTTCGGCACCCGCGTGCCGAAAGTCGTGAAACTGAAGGCCGACATGGTCACGCTGGACGGCCCGATCCTCGATGTGGCGATCGTCGGCTTGCCTCCCCTGGACAAGACCGAGAAGCCGGACAAGGCCAACAAGACGGGCAGGAAAGCCTATGGCGAAGCGCCGTTCCTGCATGAGCGCAACGGCACGTACTACTTCACGTTCTCCACCGGCTGGCCGGGCCAGATCGTGTACGCCACCGGCACCTCGCCGCTGGGACCCTTCACCTACCGCGGCGTGGTGCTCGACTTCCTGAAGATCTCGACGAATCACCAGGCCATCCTCGAGCATGCCGGTAAAAGCTGGCTGTTCTACCACGACAGCCTGCTGCCGGGCGGCGGCAGCCACCGGCGCTCGATCGCCATCGCGCCGCTGGAGTACGGGGTGGATGGGAGCATCCGGCAGGTGCCGCTGGCGGCAGGGGCAGCCGTGAAATAGATTCGCCCTCCCCTGAGTTTTCCTCGTTTGTCGTGATCACCGCCGTCGGCGACGATGGCGGCACGACATCAACAAACCGGAGACTCAACATGTTACTGAAAGATCGCGTGGCAATCGTGACCGGCGGCGCCGGCATCAATGGCCTGGGCTTTGCGACGGCGCGCATGCTGGCGGCGCATGGCGCCAGCGTGGTCATCACCGACCTGGCGGGCGCCAATCCGGCCGGTGCGGCGGCCGAGCTGGGCCCGCAGCACCTCGGCCTGGTGGCGGACGTGACGAACAAGGAACAATGCGAGGCGGCGGCGCAGGCCGTGCTGGAGCGCTATGGCCGCATCGACGTGCTGTTCGCCAACGCCGGCATCACGCAGCCCCGCAAGACGCTGGACATCAGCGCCGACGATTACAACGCGGTGCTCGACGTGAGCCTGCGCGGCACGCTGCTGATGGCGCAGGCCGTGCTCCCGGCCATGCAGAAGCAGGAAAGCGGCAGCATCATTTGCACCTCCTCCGTCTCCGCGCAGCGCGGCGGCGGCATCCTGGGTGGACCGCACTACTCGGCCGCCAAGGCCGGCGTGCTGGGCCTGATGCGGGCAATGGCGCGCGAATTCGGCCCGAGCGGCATCCGCGTCAATGCCATCACGCCGGGCCTGATCGCCACGGACATCATCAAGGGCAAGCTGACGGAGGAACGCAAGGGCGAGATCGCAAACGACATCCCGCTGGCGCGGCTGGGCAGGGCCGACGACATCGCCGGCGCGGTGGTGTTCCTGGCCAGCGACCTGTCGGCCTACTGCACGGGCGTCACGCTCGATGTCAATGGCGGGATGCTGATCCACTGAGCGGCGGCGGGCGCCGTGAAGCGCCCTGGCCGCTCGCGCAGGACCGGTGGCGGCTCATGCGGTGGTGCTGGCGATAACTAACGATAACTAACGATAATCCGCCGCGTCGAATGGATACGCATACACGTTCTCAATGAACCGGCCATTCTCGCGCCGTTGCCGGGCCAGGTACAAGGTGTGGCCGTGCACGAACGGCGTGAATTCGGCGTCGGCGGGATCGGCGGAATTAATCGGGGCCTTGAGCCGGCGCGGCGCGCCCCACTGGCCATTCTCGCGGAAGCTGATGAACAGGTCGGGCTGATCATCCGCTGTCGCCGCCGAAAAGTAGATCAGGTAGCTTTCGTCGGGCGCCACGTACGGGTTCGACTCGCGCGCCTGCGTGTTGATCGGCAGGCCGAGGTTGCGCGGTACGCCGTAGCGGCCGTCACGCAGTTCGGACACCCACAGGTCGGAGTCCATGCCCGGCGCGCTTTTCATGAAATAGATGCTGCCATTCGCGGCGATCGCGGCGGACGATTCCGATTCGTCCGTGTTGATGTCGTGGCCCAGGTGGCGCACCGGCCCCCATCCCGCCGCGCTGCGTTCGACAGCATAAATATCGAAGCCTTTGCGTGCCGGCTTGTCCGGCACCGGGCGGTTCGACTGGAAGATCAGGGTCTTGCCGTCGGGGCTGAACATGGGATCGATGTCCTTCCAGCCAGGCGTGCCCGAAAACGGCGCCACCGACGGTGCCTGCCAGGCGCCGTTCACCTTGCGCGTCTCCATGATCACCAAGCGCTCGCGGCCGCCCCCGGACGCCACCCAGAGGGCATGCGCGCCGTCCGGCGCCAGCGTCAACCCGAATGCGCCATCGTCGGAGACGACACCGGGAAGGAATTTCGCCGGATCGGCAACGGCAACGGGCGCGGCGAATACGGCCGAGCAGGACAACAGGATCACGCCGACGATCATCTTCATAAATTTCCCTCCAGTCGCAATGCCGTTAAGTCAAGCCCACCCCAACCCCAAATTCGGGGGTCAGACCCAGCGGGTCTGACCCCAGTTCCCTGCTGTTGGGGTGAATTCATGCGCTTTCAATGCGTGCCAGGCCCGAGGAAGCAACGCCACAGGCCTGCGCCCGAAGCACAAAGCTCGTCCTGCCCTACGGCTTGGCGCCATCCGTGACGAATCCCCGGATCCAGTCCGCCACCGTCCGCACCGCCTGCAAGCCCTCGCGGCTCTTCGGCACGGCCAGGTAATGCCCGGTGGCCTCGATGGCCAGCTCGCCGAACGGGCACACCAGCCGCCCCTCCTTCAGGTAATCCTGCACCAGCACCGTGCTCTCGATACACATGCCCAGGCCATTCTCGGCCGCGCTCAGCGTCATGAACGCGCGGTCCAGCCGCAGGCCCCGCACCGGGTGCCGGCACTCGGGCGCGAAACGGGCGATCCATTCATCCCACGACGCCAGCGACACATCGTTCTGGATCAGGTAAAAATTCTCGATATCGGCCGCCGGCAGCGGCAGGGTCCAGCCGTCGACCAGCTTCGGGCTGCACACGGGCAGGTAGCGCTCACGCTGCGAGATCGGCTCCACGTGCACGCCGGCCGAGGCGGTGGGCCTGCCATACAGCACGGCCACGTCCACCCCGCTGCTGGAAAAGTCGGGCGGCTGGTGCACGGCCCACAGCCGCACGTCGATGTCCGGATGGGCGCGCAGGAAGGCCGGCAGTTGCGGCATCACCCAGATCGCCGCGAAGCTGGGCGCGCACTGGATGGTCACGACCTGCTGCTTGCTGCCGCGGTCGAGGATCGTGCGCAGCTCGTCGTCGATGTCGCCGAACGAGCGGCGGATCACGTCATACAGCCGGGCGCCCTCCTCGGTCGGCACCACGCCGCGCCGCGCGCGCTCGAACAGCAGCGTGCCGAGCGCCTCTTCCAGTGTCTGGATCGAGTGGCTGACGGCCGATGCCGTGATCGACAGTTCCTGCGCCGCGGCGGCGAAGGAACGGTGCATGTAGGCGGCCTCGAAAGCCTGCAAGCCCTTCAGGGATGCCTTGCGCAGCGCGCGGTATCGTTGAACTGGTTTCATCTATCGCCAAGAATTACTCGCTATACGGTCCGTCTTTCCATTCTTACACTGGTTTCGTGACAAGACCAATGATTCGATACCGGAGACACCCATGAAACTTGCATCACCAGACGTGAACGTGCCCGACCAGCTGCCCGCCCTGCGGGGCGCCGCCCACCGCATCCGCCGCTTCGCGCTGCGCATGGGCGAGGTGCAGGGCCAGGGCTATGTCGGCCAGGCGCTCGGCATGGCCGACATCCTGGCCGTGGCCTACCGGCACGCGCTGCATTATCGTGCCGGCGAGCCGGAATGGGAAGGCCGCGACCGGTTCCTGCTGTCGCACGGCCATTATGCGATCGCCCTCTATGCCGCGCTGCTGGAGGCCGGCATCCTGCCCGAAGCCGAGCTGGAAACCTATGGCAGCGACGACAGCCGCCTGCCGATGTCCGGCATGGCCACCTATACGCCCGGCATGGAGATCTCTGGCGGCTCGCTGGGCCAGGGCCTGACGATCGCGGTCGGCATGGCGCTGGGCCTGCGCCAGAAGAACAACCCGGCGTTCGTCTACAACTCGATGTCGGACGGTGAGCTGGACGAAGGTTCGACCTGGGAAGCGGCACTGTCCGCCGCGCATTTCGGACTGGGCAACCTGATCACCCTGGTCGACATCAACAACCAGCAGGCCGACGGGCCGTCCAGCAAGATCCTCGGCTTCGAACCGCTGGCGCAGAAGTGGGAAGCGTTCGGCTGGCATGTGCAGCGCGCCGACGGCAACGACATGGCCGCCGTGCTGGCCGCCTTCGATGCCGCGCGCAACCATCCGGACCCGCAACCGCGCGTGATCCTGTTCGATACGCTGATGGGTTCCGGCGTGCCCTTCCTCGAACAGCGCGACAAGAACCACTTCATCCGGGTCGAGGCCGACGAATGGCAGCAAGCCATCGCGATCCTCGACGAGAAACAAGCCAAGGCAGGAGACCAGCAATGAACGCCCCCATGAGCAAACCGCGCCTGACCACGTCGGCGATGATCGCCTCCATCGCCAGCGAAGGCCAGCGCACCGTGTCCGCGCCGTTCGGCAACGCCCTGGTCGAGCTGGCCGGCCGCCGGCCCGACATCGTGGGCATGAGCGCCGACCTGGCCAAGTACACCGACCTGCACCTCTTTGCCAAGGAATTCCCCGAACGCTTCTTCCAGATGGGCATGGCCGAGCAGTTGCTGATGGGTGCCGCCGGCGGCATGGCGAAGGAAGGGTTTACGCCGTTCGTCACCACCTACGCGGTATTCGCGTCGCGCCGGGCCTACGACTTCATCCACCAGGTGATCGCCGAGGAGAACCTCAACGTGAAGATCGCCTGCGCGCTGCCCGGGCTCACCACCGGCTACGGCCCCAGCCACCAGGCTACCGAGGATATCGCCATCTTCCGCGGCGTGCCGGGCCTGACGATCGTCGATCCCTGCGATGCGCTCGATACCGAACAGGCCACGGTCGCCATTGCCGAGCACAAGGGACCGGTCTACATGCGGCTGCTGCGCGGGAAGGTACCGCTGGTGCTGGACGAGTACGATTACAAATTCGAACTGGGCAAGGCCAAGCTGCTGCGCGACGGGCGCGACGTGCTGATAATCTCCAGCGGCATCATGACCATGCGCGCACTGGAGACCGCGCAGGCGCTGAAGGACGATAATGTCGGCGTCGCCGTGCTGCACGTGCCGACCATCAAGCCGCTCGACACCGAAACCATCGTGCGCGAAGCGTCGCGCAGCGGGAGGCTGGTGGTGGTCGCCGAAAACCATTCGGTGATCGGCGGCCTGGGCGAGGCGGTGGCGGGCACGCTGCTGCGCGCGGGCGTGGCGCCGGCCTTCCGCCAGATCGCGCTGCCCGACGCCTTCCTCGACGCCGGCGCGCTGCCCACGCTGCACGACCGCTACGGCATCTCGACGCAAGCGATGGTGGCCAGCATCCGGTCCTGGCTGCGCTGAGCACCCGCTGTACCCATTGCACCGGGCAGCGATGCCCGGCATGCGCAAGGAGGCGGCAAGACTTCCGGCGCGATGACAGAACAATTTGGAGACACGCATGAAAACACCGATCGTCACACCCGCGGCAGGTGCCGCCTATCATTCCGGCGTCGACGACGTCGAAACCCGGGCCTATGCGAAAGTCACGCGCCGGCTCGTGCCCTTCCTGATGCTGTGCTACCTGGGCGCCTACCTGGACCGCGTCAACGTGGGCTTCGCCAAGCTGCAGATGCTGTCTGACCTGCAGTGGAGCGATACCGTCTACGGCCTGGGCGCCGGCGTCTTCTTCATCGGCTACTTCCTGTTCGAAGTGCCGAGCAACATGATCCTGCACCGCTTCGGCGCGCGCCGCTGGCTGGCGCGCATCATGATCACCTGGGCCATGATTTCCGCCAGCTTCGCCTTTGTCAGCTCGCCGACGATGTTCTACGTGCTGCGCTTCCTGCTCGGCGTGGCCGAAGCGGGCTTTGCGCCCGGCGTCATCCTGTATATCACCTACTGGTTCCCGTCCGCGCGGCGCGCCAAGGTGATGGGGCTGTTTTTCATGGCGATCCCGCTGGCGTCGATCGTCGGCGCGCCGCTGTCCGGCTGGATCATGGAAGCGTTCGCCGGCGTGCAGGGCCTGCGCGGCTGGCAGTGGCTGTTCGCGCTGGAAGCCATCCCGTCGCTGATCCTCGGTGTCACGATCCTGTTCTACCTGGACGACAGCATCGCCGGCGCGAAGTGGCTGTCGCCGGAGGAAAAGGCCGTCCTGCAGCGTAATATCGCCACGGAAAACGACGGCAAGGTGGCGCACCAGACGATCCGCGACTTCCTGGCCGACCGGCGCCTGTGGCTGCTGACCGGCATCTACTTCTGCATCGTGATGGGCCAGTACGGCCTGACCTTCTGGCTGCCGACGATCGTGCGGAACGCCGGCGCCACCGGCCTGTGGGAAGTCGGCATGCTGGCCGCGATCCCGTATGGCGTGGCGCTGGTCTGCCTGCCACTGGTGGGCCGCAACTCGGACCGTACCCGCGCTCGCCGCCTGCACTGCGGCGTGCCGATGCTGGCGGCCGCCGCGGCGCTCTTCGCACTGCCGTTCACCGACGGGATCGGCACCGCGCTGGCCCTGCTCAGCGTGGCGGCAGCCGGCGCCCTGTGCGGCACCTCGCAGTTCTGGGCGCTGCCGACGGCCTTCCTGGGCGGCATGACGGCGGCCGCCGGCATCGCCACCATCAACTGCATCGCCAACCTGGCCGGCTTCTTCTCGCCCTCGCTGGTGGGCTGGCTGAACGACTTCACCGGCAAGCAGGGTGCCGGCCTGATGCTCACCTCCGGCATGCTGCTGCTCGGCGCCTGCCTGGTCGTCCTGCTGCCGAAACAGGCCGTCGACCGCTGACCGCTTGCCGGGAGATCTCCCGGCAGTTCCCCTCGCTTTCCTTCACGACGCCCGCCCGGCAAGGGTCCGGCGCGTCCATAAAAAACCGGAGACACCATGAAACGCAAGCTCGCCTGGGGCGCGTGCGCCCTCGCCTGCGGCACCGCCGCGGCCCAATCGAATGTCAATGTGTATGGCCTGGTCGACATGAACGTCGGCGTGATTTCCGATGCCGGCGCCGATGGCGGCAACACGATTCGCGTCAATTCCGGCGGCATGAACACCTCGCGCCTCGGCTTCACCGGCAGCGAGGACCTGGGCGGCGGCCTGAAGGCGCTGTTCCAGCTGGAGATGGGTATCGCCGCCGATACCGGCGTGGCCGACACGCCGCTGTTCAAGCGCCAGGCCACCGTGGGCCTGGAAGGCCGCTGGGGCACCGTATTGCTGGGCCGCGCCTTCACCACCGTGTATGACTTCGTGCTGCCCTACGATCCGATGGGCTACGCGCCGCAATATTCCTGGGCACCAGCCGGCAATGCCAGCGGCGCCAGCAAGTACGGCATGGCCTTCGCGTTCGACAACCTGGTCAAGTATGCCGGCAAGACCGGCAACTGGGCCTACGGCGCCAGCTACGGCGCGGGCGAAGGCCGCTCGTCCGGCGATGGCAGCAAAGGCGCGGTGGCGGTCAACTACGCGAGCGGCCCATGGTCGGCAATGGCGGCCTATGAACGGATCAACGGCGTGCCCGACGCCGCCGGCGCCCGGGGCGACACCACGGCATGGCACCTGGGCGCGATGGTCTCGGCCGGCAACGTGAAACTGCACGCGGCGATGCGCGACTACCGGCAGGAAGGGGAAGGAAGGCCCGGCCTGAGGGCACGACTGTATTGGGCGGGAACGAACGTGATGGTAACGCCGGCCGTTACGCTGGCCGGCGTCGTGTACTACCAGGATGTGCGGCACGGGCCCATCGAAGCCGACCCGGTGATGGTCGTCGGGCGGGTGCGCTACGCGCTGTCGCGCCGCACCGACCTGTACGTCACCGCTGCGTACGCGAAGGCGGAACACGGCCAGCTGGTCGGACTCGCGCGGGACGAGGCCGGGTTCGGCAGCCGGCAGAAAAGCGTGCTGGCGGGAATCCAGCACCGGTTTTAGCCGGCATGCCCCTTGTGTGCTTACCCCACAGGCAAAGGCCGGGGTCAGGGTGGAGTACTGGCTGGCAGGCCAGTACCGCTGCGCCGGCAAGGAGCGATGCTCCTTGCCCCCCCGGCTACGCCCCAGCGGGGTGAAGCAGGGGTTTCGCGAAGCATGCTTCGCGCCTGCGGAACGGTGCTGGCATGCATGCCAGCACTCATTCCTGACCCCAGGCTCTGCACTTGGGGTTACTTCATGTGCTGCCGAATGACATGCTCTTATCAGGCGTGGGACAGGTGCCCCTCTTCCTGTCCCTCAGCTTCCTTTGTGCCGGACCCATTGAAGAACAGGTTCAGCACCACGGCCGCCACGGCGGTCAGCAGGATGCCCGATTCCAGCAGCGGGTGCAGGCTGTGCGCCATCTGCTGCGCCCAGTGCGGCGCCACCAAGGGAATCAGGCCGAAGCCGATCGACAGCGCGACGATGTAGAGGTTGAAGCGGTTGGTGCGGAAGTCGACACGGTTCAGGATGCGGATGCCCGCCGCAGCCACCATGCCGAACATCACGAGGCCGGCGCCGCCCAGCACGAACTGGGGAATCGCCTCGACCAGCGCGGCCAGCTTCGGCAGCATGCCCAGCACGATCATGATCACGCCGCCGGCCACGCACACCCAGCGGCTCTTCACGCCCGTCACCGCCACCAGCCCCACGTTCTGCGAGAAGCTGGTGTGCGGGAAGGTATTGAAGATGCCGCCGATCAGCGTGCCCAGGCCGTCCGTGCGCAGGCCGGCGGCCAGCTTCTGCTGGTCGACCTTGGTGCCGGTCATTTCGGACAGCGCCAGGAACATGCCGGCCGACTCGATCATCACCACGATCATCACGACCGTGAGCGTGAGGATCATCACGATATCGAAGGTGGGCGTGCCGAAGGCGAACGGCGTGACGAGCTCGAACCATTTGGCGCCTGCCACCTTGGCGAAGTTCATCTTGCCCATCGAATACGCCACTGCGCAGCCGGCAACGATGCCGAGCAATACGGAGATATTGCAGAGGAAGCCCTTGGCATAGCGCACCGTGAAGACGATGAACAGCAGCACGAAGGTGGCGATGGCCAGGTTGTCCAGCGCACCATAGTTCGGATTGGCCAGCGTAGGGATCGGGCCGGGCAGCTTGGTTGCCAGCGGCGCGGCGGAAGCGGCGGCGTCGGCCTTCAGCTGGTCGACCATCGTGACCAGGGTGGGCACATCGACCGCGCGCGCGGCGGAATCGGGGCCGCCCATCGCCCAGCCCACCCCCACGCGCATCAGCGTGATGCCGATGACGAGGATGATGGTGCCGGTGACGACGGGCGGGAAGAAGCGCAGCATCCGGCTCATCGCCGGCGCCAGCAGCAGGGCCAGCACGCCGGCACCGATGCCGGCGCCGAAGATGGCGCGGGCCCCATCCACGCCCGGGAGGCCGTTGGCGATCGCCACCATCGGGCCGACGGCGGCAAACGTCACCCCCATCATGACGGGCAGGCGGATGCCGAAGTACTTGGTCATGCCGAGCGACTGGATCAGCGTGACCAGGCCGCAGCAGAACAGGTCCGCCGAGATCAGCATAGTCACCTGTTCGGGCGACAGCTGCAGTGCGCGGCCGACGATCAGCGGCACGGCGATGGCGCCGGCATACATCACGAGGACGTGCTGCAGGCCCAGGGCGCCCAGGCGGCCGAGCGGCAGGCGCTCGTCGACCGGGTCCACCGGCGCGGATGTCCGGGCCGGGTCCAACTCTTGTTGCTTCATGCTTGTCTCCTGGTTGTTATATAGAACTTCAGAATGCATGCTGCTCATCGGCCGGACCCGGCACGTACTACACGTATTGCGCTTGCCGCCTGACTAGTTGACGGCTTACTTCATGACGGCTTGTTTCATGACGGCCTGTTTCATGACCGCTTATTCCGTCTTGGCACCATCCTCGTACCACTTCTTCAGCAGGTCGCGCTCGCCCGGAGTCATGCTCGTCGCGTTATTCAGCGGCATCAGCTTGACGACGACCGCCTGCTGGTAGAGGGCTTGCGCATGGCGCTTGATCTCGCCGGTGGAATCGAGGCGGATGCCCTTGCTCTGCATCGCCGCCGAGTGGCACATCACGCAGCGCTGGTCGACCACGGCCTTCACCTTGGCGAACGGGTTTTGCGCGACAGCGGCCGTGGCATCGCCCGCGGCTGCCGGAGCCGCCGCTTCGACCGGTGCTTCGGCCTGTGGCGCCGGGACCAGCCAGATGATCAGTGCGACCATCGCAGCGGTACCGCCGAAGGCGTGTTCCCAGGGAACGCGCTTGCCATGTACCAGCGCCTTGTGGCGGGCCACGAAGCTGTGGCGGATCAGGGCGCCCGTCATCATCATCAGCACCAGCACGATCCAGTTGTGTTCACCGGAGTACAGGAAGCCGTAGTGGTTCGACAGCATCGCGAACAGCACCGGCAGCGTGAAGTAGGTGTTGTGCACCGAACGCTGCTTGGCGCGCCAGCCGTAGATCGGGTCGACCGGCTCGCCGGCCTTCAGCTGCTTCACGACCTTGCGCTGGCCTGGAATGATCCAGAAGAACACGTTGGCGCTCATCGCGGTGGCCATCATCGCGCCCACCAGCAGGAAGGCGGCACGGCCGGCGAACAGCTGGCAGGCCAGCCACGAGGCGAACACCACGAAGCCGAACACGATCAGGCCCACCTTCATGTCGCCGTTCTTGGTGCGGCCCAGCGAACGGCAGATGGTGTCGTAGATCAGCCAGAACACGACCAGGAAGGCCAGCGCGCCGATCACGGCCGACTGGGCCGGCCAGTCGTACACGGTCTTGTCGACCATGAAGGTGCCGGCGTTGAACAGGTACAGCACCGTGAACAGCCCGAAGCCGGACAGCCAGGTGGCGTAGCTCTCCCAGTAGAACCAGTGCAGGTGATCCGGCATGGACTTGGGTGCGACGAGGTATTTCTGCGGGTGGTAGAAACCACCGCCGTGGACGGCCCACAATTCGCCGTCGACGCCCTTGGCGACCAGGTCGGGCGCGGTGGGCTTCTCGAGACTGTTATCGAGGAAAACAAAGTAGAACGACGCGCCGATCCAGGCGATCGCGGTAATGACGTGGGTCCAGCGCAGCAGCAGGTTGACCCAGTCCATCAAGTACATATCCATAGAGCCTCAAACAAGCAGAGAAGCACGGTGTGAAAACCGTACTGTCCCCTCACCACAGCGGGCTCTGTGTGGGGCAAATCATCGCAACCATCGGCGGCGCCCTGGGGGCGGTACCGGTGTGCTCCGCGGCGACACTAGTAACTGTATACGATCCAGTCTTCGCTGGATATACGTTAGCTAACTTATTGGCTGATGTGGTTCAGGAACCACGGTAAGTCGAATACGACCACGGGCTGACCAGCAGCGGCACGTGGTAGTGGCCGGCCGCGTCGGCGATGCCGAAGTCGAGCGGTACCTCGTCGAGGAAGGCCGGTTCCGGCAGGCGCACGTCGCGGCCGCGGAAGTATTCCGCGACCGAGAACACCAGGCGGTAGCGGCCGACCGCCATCGTTTCCGCATTCAGCAGAGGACCGCCATCGTTGCGGCCGTCGGCATTCAGCGTCAGGCTCTTGATCGTGGTGACGGTGTCGCCATCGATGCGCTGCAGCTGCACACGCATGCCGGCGGCCGGGCAGCCGTGCATCGTGTCCAGTACGTGGGTGCTCAAATGTCCCATGGGGCTCCTTTTTCTCAGTATGGGCCGGCGGGATTGCCGGCGTGGCTTATGACAATCAGTGCAAAAACTTCACACAAGCATCAATGTACAGGATTGCATACACTTTTTGCTTTTCTTTTTTTGAAAAGTGTATACACTCTGGTTCACATGTCAACCAGTTTATGTTCTGCTCACCTGTTCCGATCACTCGATTCATGACCCGAACCCGCACCCAACTGAAGATCGTCGCCAGCGACCTGGCACCGGATGCGCATGCGCCGGCGGCCGGCGCCACCCAGCGCATCGTCGATTCGATCACCGCCGCGATCGCCGAACGCCGGCTGATGCCGGGCACCAAGCTGTCCGAACAGAAGATCGGCGACCTGTTCGAAGTTTCCAGGACCGTGGTCCGGCAAGCGTTGAACCAGCTGAGCCGCGACCGCCTGGTGGTGCTGGAACCGGCGCGCGGCGCTTTTGTCGCCACCCCCACCGCCGAGGAAGCGCGCGACGTGTTCGAGATGCGCAGCATCCTGGAGACGGCCGTGACCAAGCGGCTGTGCGCCACCATCACGGACGAGCAGATCCGCCAGCTGCGCGAACACCTCGCGCTGGAGGGCGCCGCCGTCAGCGATGCGGCGGTGCCGGGGCGTACACGGCTGCTGGCGGACTTCCACCTCGTGCTGGCCCGCATGCTGGGCAACGAGGTGCTGACGCAGATGCTGAGCGAACTGCTGACCCGTTCCTCGCTGATCGCGCTGATGCACCAGTCGTCGCACTCGGCCGGCGAGTCGCACAGCGAGCACGTGGCGATCGTCGACGCCTTCGAGCGGCGCGACGTGAAGGCGGCGGTGCGCCTGGTGGGCAAGCACCTCGTCAACGTGCAGCACAACCTGAACCTGGATCCGCAGCAGGTGGATCTGGCCGAAATCCTTAACCGATAGAAGAAGAGCAAACATGAATCCTCGCTATCCACGCGACCTGAAAGGATATGGCCGCGAGCGGCCGCAGGCGAACTGGCCGGGCGGCGCGCGCGTTGCCGTGCAGTTCGTGCTGAACTATGAAGAAGGCGGCGAGAACTCCGTGCTGCACGGCGATGCCGGCAGCGAGCAGTTCCTGTCCGAGATGTTCAACCCGGCCGCGTTCCCCGACCGCCACCTGTCGATGGAAGGCATCTACGAATACGGCTCGCGCGCCGGCGTATGGCGCATCCTCCGGGAATTCGAGAAGCGTGGCCTGCCGCTGACGATCTTCGGCGTGGGCATGGCGCTGGAGCGCTGCCCGGAAGTGACGGCCGCCTTCGTGGAACTGGGTCACGAGATCGCCTGCCACGGCTGGCGCTGGATCAGTTACCAGAATGTCGACGAAGCCACCGAGCGCGAACACATGGCGCTGGGCATGCAGGCCATCGAAAAGCTGACGGGCGCACGCCCGCTGGGCTGGTACACGGGCCGCGACAGCCCCAACACGCGCCGCCTGGTGGCCGACTACGGCGGCTTCGAGTACGACAGCGATTACTATGGCGACGACCTGCCGTTCTGGCTGGACGTGCGCAAGACCGACGGCACCCGCGCGCCGCAGCTGGTGGTGCCGTACACGCTGGACTGCAACGACATGCGCTTCGCCCTGCCCCAGGGTTACTCGCACGGCGATCCATTCTTCCAGTACCTGAAGGATGCCTTCGACGTGCACTACGAGGAAGGCGCCGAGACACCGACCATGATGAGCATCGGCATGCATTGCCGCCTGCTGGGCCGCCCCGGCCGCATGAAGTCGCTGCAGCGCTTCCTCGACTATATCGGCCAGCATGACCACGTGTGGGTCGCCCGCCGCATCGATATCGCGCGCCACTGGAAAGAGGCGCATCCATTCAACCCCGACACCGCTTTCGCCTGGGACTAATATGCCTCATCCAATGCTGACCCTGGAACAACTGAACAGCGCCACGCAGGCCGACTTCACGGCCTTTCTCGATGGCGTCTATGAACACTCGCCGTGGATCGCCGAGCAGACCTGGCACGCCCGCCCGTTCGCCAGCCTGGCGCACCTGAAGCGCGCACTGATCGAAACGCTGCGCAGCTCCCCGCACGAAGCCCGGCTGGGCCTCATCAAGGCCCACCCGGAGCTGGCCGGCAAGGCGATGGTCACGAAATCGCTGACCGCTGAATCCACCAACGAGCAAAGCAAGGCCGGCCTCACCGATTGCACGCCGGAGGAATTCCAGCGCATCCAGCAATTGAACGCCGACTACAACGCGAAGTTCGGCTTTCCGTTCATCCTGGCCGTGCGCGGCCCGCGCGGCCTGGGCCTGAACCGGCACGAGATCATCGCCACGTTCGCCCGCCGCCTGAACAATCCGGTGGAGTTCGAGTTCGACGAAGCGCTGCGCAACATCCACCGCATCGCCGAGATCCGCCTGAACGACAAATTCGCCACCGAGCCGGTGCTCGGCAACCTGGTGTGGGACTGGCACGAGGAACTGGCGCGGCACACGGAAACCGGCTACGCCGAGCGCGGCGAACTGTGCGTCACCTACCTGACCGATGCGCACCGCGCCGCCGCCCGCGAGCTGGCCAGCCGCATGCGGGAAGAATGCGGCTTCGATGAAGTCACCATCGATGCCGTCGGCAACGTCGTCGGCGTCTACTTCGGCAGCGACCCGCAGGCGAAACGCCTGCTGACCGGCTCCCATTACGACACCGTGCGCAACGGCGGCAAGTACGACGGCCGCCTGGGCATCCTGGTACCGATGGCCTGCGTGCGCGAACTGCACCGCGCCGGCCGCCGCCTGCCCTACGGCATCGAGGTGGTCGGCTTCGCCGAAGAGGAAGGCCAGCGCTACAAGGCCACCTTCCTCGGTTCGGGCGCGCTGACCGGGCACTTCGACAAGGCCTGGCTCGACCAGCTCGACGCCGACGGCGTGCCGATGCGCGCGGCGATGGCCGCCGCGGACCTCGACATTTCCGCCATCGATGCGCTGCAGCGCGATCCGTCGCGCTACCTCGGCTTCGTCGAGACGCATATCGAGCAGGGCCCGGTACTGAACGACCTGGACCTGCCGCTGGGGATCGTCACCTCCATCAACGGCAGCGTGCGCTACGTGGGCCAGGTCACCGGCATGGCCAGCCACGCCGGCACCACGCCGATGACGATGCGCCGCGACGCCGCCGCGGCCGCCGCCGAACTGGTGCTGTACGCGGAAAAGCGCGGCGGTGCCGTGCAGGACCTGGTGGCCACCGTCGGCATGCTGGAAGTGCCGAACGGTTCCATCAACGTGGTGCCGGGCCGCTGCCGCTTCAGCCTGGACGTGCGCGCCACGACCAACGAGGTGCGCGACGCCGCCGCCGCCGACATCCGCAAGGAACTGGCCGCGATCTGCGAACGCCGCGGCCTGCAGTACACGCTGGAAGAAACCATGCAGGCCGATGCCGCGCCGTGCGCGCCGGAATGGCGCGTGCGCTGGGAAAGCGCCGTCGAGGCGCTCGGCCTGCCCGTGTTCCGCCTGCCGAGCGGCGCGGGACATGACGCGATGATGCTGCACCGCGTGATGCCGCAGGCCATGCTGTTCCTGCGCGGCCTGAACGCCGGCATCAGCCACAACCCGCTGGAATCCATCACCAACGACGATACGGAACTGTGCGTGCGCGCATTCCAGAACCTTCTCAATCAACTCGCTTCGGACCTGACATGACCACCAACATGACCACCTCTGCCCCTTACGCTTCGCTCGAC
Organism: Pseudoduganella albidiflava; assembly: GCF_004322755.1. Classification (NCBI taxonomy): domain Bacteria; kingdom Pseudomonadati; phylum Pseudomonadota; class Betaproteobacteria; order Burkholderiales; family Oxalobacteraceae; genus Pseudoduganella; species Pseudoduganella albidiflava. Next base: position 2,690,333 of record NZ_CP036401.1, on the reverse strand, counting down.
GCCTGGATCGACGCGCACTTCGACGAACAGGTGCGCTTCCTGCAGGCACTGGTGCAGGTGCCGACCGACACGCCACCCGGCAACAACGCGCCGCACGCCGAGCGCACCGCCGACCTGCTGAAGGAATTCGGCTTCGACGCCGAGCAGCACGCCGTGCCGGAAGAGCGCACCCGCGCGGCCGGCCTGGAAACCATCACCAACCTGGTGGTGCGCCGCAAGTACGGTGAAGGCCGTACGGTGGGCCTGAACGCCCACGGCGACGTGGTGCCGCCGGGCGAAGGCTGGACGCAGGACCCGTACGGCGGCAACGTCGTCGACGGCAAGCTGTATGGCCGCGCCGCCGCCGTGTCCAAGTGCGACTTCGCCACCTTCACCTTCGCCACCCGCGCGCTGGAAGCGCTGGGCGCCCCGCTGAAGGGCGGCGTGGAACTGTACTTCACGTACGACGAGGAATTCGGCGGCGAACTGGGCCCGGGCTTCCTGCTGGAGAACAAGCTGGCCAAGCCGGACGTGCTGATCGCCGCGGGCTTCAGCTACCAGGTGGTGACGGCCCACAACGGCTGCCTGCAGATGGAAGTGACGGTGCACGGCAAGTCTGGCCACGCGGCCGTGCCGGAAACCGGCGTCGACGCGCTGCAGGCGGCCACGAAAATCCTCACCGCGCTGTATGACCAGAACCGCCAGTACAAGGAAATCCGCAGCAACGTCAAGGGCATCAACCACCCGTACGTGAACATCGGCCTGATCGAGGGCGGCACGAACACCAACGTGGTGCCGGGCAAGGTGGTCATGAAAGTCGACCGGCGCATGATCCCGGAAGAAAATCCGGCCGAAGTGGAAGCCAAGCTGCACCGCGTGATGAAGGAAGCCGTGGCCGATTGCCAGGGCGTGACGATCGAGATCCGCCGCATGCTGCTGGCCAACGCGCTGCAACCGCTGCCGGGCAATGCCCCGCTGGTCGATGCGCTGGCGCGCCACGCCACCGCCGTGTTCGACGAAGAGATCGGCGCCGCCGGTACCCCGCTGTACACGGACGCCCGCCTGTTCGGCGAAGCCGGCGTGCCCGCCGTGCTGTACGGCGCCGGCCCGCGCACCGTGTCGGAATCGAACGCCAAGCGCGGCGACGAGCACATCGTGCTGGAAGACCTGCGCCGCGCGACCAAGGTCGTCGCCCGCACGCTGTTCGATCTGCTGGATTAAGTTTTAGATCAGTGGATGAAGAAAGCCCGGCCTCGCGAGAGGTCGGGCTTTTTTGTTGGCTGAGGCAGCCGGTGCAAGCGGTGCCCCGCCGGCCTGTCGTGGACTAACGATAGTCCGTCACCGCGTCATTGGCGTGATTCTCGATCACGGCAAGCATCGCGGGATCGCGCTGGTACCTTGTGCGAAGTGCCCGCAACTGGCGGCTGGCGGCACCACAGTACTTCCGTACGTTTCGCTCGATCTCGCGCTTTTGATCTTCCGGCAATTCCCCATCGTATTCACCGCCCAGATGCTCGCAAGCTTGCGCATTCGCGACGAAGACTTTGATATCGCGCGGGAGCGATTTCGAACCGCAGAGTGCTGGAAGGTGGATGGCAAAGAGGATCGTGAAGATCAGGTGAAATCGCATGCCATCCTCCAGAAGTCCATTGCCGCGATCCGCCGCTTGCGCAGGCTGGCTACGCGCTGCCATCCCGCACGATGAAGGGGCGCCGTTTGAAACATGGCGCCCTGTGACCGGCTAGGCGGCAGCGGGCGCCGGCTCGCGCAGCATCGCTCGTATGCCCCGCAATCCCTGCCGGATGCGGGCTTCGTTCTCGATCAGGGCGAAGCGGACATATTCATCGCCGTACTCGCCGAAACCGATGCCCGGCGAGACGCAGACCTTGGCCTGCGCCAGCAGGCGCGTGGAAAATTCCAGCGATCCCAGGTGGCGGTACGGCTCTGGAATGCGCGCCCAGATATACATCGACGCCTTGGGTTTTTCCACCGGCCAGCCGGCTTCGTTCAAGCCCTTCACCAGCACGTCGCGCCGGCGCTGGTATTGCGCGCAGATGTCGCTCACGCACTGCTGGTCGCCTTCCAGCGCCGCGATGGCTGCAACCTGGACCGGGGTGAAACTGCCGTAGTCGTGATAGCTCTTGATCCGGGCCAGCGCGGCCACGAGTTCCTTGTTGCCGACCATGAAACCGATGCGCCAGCCAGCCATGTTGTAGCTTTTCGAGAGCGTGAAGAATTCAACGGCGACGTCGCGCGCGCCGGGCACCTGCATGATCGACGGCGCCTTCCAGCCATCGTAGACGATATCCGCGTAGGCCAGGTCGTGCACGACGAGGATGTCGTGCTGCCTGGCCAGGGCCACCACGCGCTCGAAGAAATCGAGTTCCACGCACTGCGCCGTGGGGTTCGATGGAAACCCGAGGACCATCATTTTCGGCTTCGGGTAGCTTTCCCGGATTGCCCGTTCCAGTTCCAGGAAAAAATCGACACCGGGGGTCATGCGCACCGAGCGGATATCGGCGCCGGCAATCACCGCGCCCCAGATATGAATGGGATAACTGGGATTGGGCACCAGCACGGTATCGCCACGGTCCAGCGTCGCCAGCATCAGGTGGGCCAGGCCCTCCTTCGAGCCGATGGTGACGATGGCTTCGGAATCGGGATCGATGTCCACGTCGTAGCGCTTCTTGTACCAGTGCGAGATGGCCCGGCGCAGGCGCGGGATGCCTTTCGAACTGGAGTAGCCGTGCGTGTCCGGCCGCTGGACCGTGTCGGTGAGTTTCTGGACGATATGGGCCGGCGTGGCGCCGTCCGGGTTACCCATCGACATGTCGATGATGTCTTCGCCGCGGCGGCGCGCCGCCATTTTCAGTTCGGCGGTGATATTGAAGACGTAAGGAGGCAGGCGATCGATGCGCGAAAAGCTGCGCGGAGTGCGGGATGTAGTCATGGATGATGTTCACGTAAGCGCCCGGAACCGTCCGAGCGACGCTGATGCATTATTTGCATCGAAAGCCATCATACGAGAAAGCCGGTTCCGATGACAAGTGCCTTTTGAACCCAGCCTCGCGAACGGACCAGGCATCTCCTGCGCCGGGATCCGGCGGGACTCGCTGGCCCATATTCTTCGACACCAAATAATGTTAATGTGGCCGTTTTCACCACAAGAGGGATGTCATGTTCAAGAAATTCGCAGCGGACGCACTGGGCATCAGCGATGTCGGCGTCATCGTCGGCCCGGCCGACTACAACAAGGTCGACGCGGACGACTACCTGTTCAGCGAGGACGGCGAACAGATCTTCTTCCTCATCAAGAGCAAGATGGACGAATACTGCTTCACCAACCTGGCGCTGATCCACGTGGACGGCGACTCGGCCGTGTCGTCGAAGCGCACGATCAAGCGCTTCGAGTACGCCTCGCACCAGATTTCCGGCGTCAGCATCGAGACCGCCGGCACGCTGGACATGGACATCGAGCTGAAATTCAACCTCGACGAGACGCGCTTCTCGATCGACGTGAAGAAGTCCTTCATCGAACAGCTCAAGGATGTCTACAAGGCCCTGATCACCATCGGCAAGCAGCAGCGGCGCGATGCCGTCTGCCGCAAGCATGCGCTGCAGGCACTGGAAGCCACCACCTCGGTCCACAAGCTCAATATTGCTCCCGAAGGCGGTACGCTGACCACCCAGTTCAATGCCTTGCTGGACGCGCTGAACACCGCCGTGCTCGATACCCACACCAAGCGCGATTTCAGCGACGTGTTCACGAAGTACATCCACAACTGAGCGTAGTTGAGGAACGTGCCGGGCGCCTGTGTCGCCCGGTGCGTCAGGCGCGGTACGTGGCGCTGATGAAGGCCAGCGTCAGCGGGATGGCCGCGATCGCGATGAACAGCGGCATGAGCGCGAGCAGGCGGCGCCCGCGACCGGCACGTGGATTGCGGACCATCAACTGCTTGTACGACCTGACGCCGAGATAGATGGCCAGCGGGCAGAGCACGAAGAACGGCAGCACGGCCCAGCCGGTCACGAACAGCAGCAGGGAACAAAGCAGCGACAGGAACGCCATGTACGTGATGTGGAAACGGATGGGTGATTCGCAAGCATAGCACCAGCCATGGCGCTTCCCGGCGCACCGTTCGCGTGCGCCAGCCGAAGCCATGCTTTCACTTCCCTGTTTCGAACCGCTGCGCCAATCTCCTCTTTCGATCCCCTCTTTCAAGCCCGTGTATCATTCAGGAACTTTGCAACCAGCAGCAGATTTCCACGACCAGAGACAGGCGTCGGTCCGCCGGATCGACGGGCAATCCATGAAGAACAATTCAACAGGTGGCCTGGTGTATTCCACCGAGACGGGGCGCATGTGTCCCGGCTGCCGCCAGCCGGTGGCGGCATGCCAGTGCAAGGCCGCGGCCGCGCCGAAAGGCGATGGCGTGGTGCGCGTATCGCACGTGAGCAAGGGCCGGGGCGGCAAGACCGTCACGGTCGTCAAGGGCGTGGCGCTCGACGCGGTGGCGCTGGCCGCCCTGGGCAAGCAGTTGCGCACCGCATGCGGCTCCGGCGGCACGGTGAAGGATGGCGTGATCGAGATACAGGGCGATCACTGCGATCTCGTCATGGAGGCGCTGCGCAAGCATGGCCACGATCCGAAACGTGCCGGCGGCTGATCGCTTGAACCCCGCATCTTTTCACCGGCGCGCGCCCCGCGGCGGCCATCCTCCAGACCATTACAGAATGCCTATGAAAACAATCTGCTTTGCGGCCACCATGGTCTTCGCGACGGTGACCTGGGCCGCGCCGGCAGCGCCGGCAGCACCTGTGCAGACGCGCGACGTGCCCGTCAACGTCTTCATGCAGGGCCGCCTGCCGCAGCCGATCGCGCTGAACGTGCCGGTACCCGTCCAGTACGCGCAGTCGAAGGTCAAGCGGATCGGCTATTCCTACTGGATGCGCCCGGAAGACGCGGCCACCGCCACCGCCGACAAGCTGCCCGCCGCCCACGGGTACATGTACGGCTCGATGGCCACCAGCGTCACCTACGATGCGCGCTACAAGGTGTTCTACGGCATCGACGATCCCGGGTCGCTGAACAAGCTGAAGGAGTCGGCCACCAATGTGCAGGTCCGGCAATTCAAGGATGGCAAGCATCCGGCCGTGATGATCTCGATGATCAGCCGGAGCACCGGGCAGCCGGCCTACTTCATGTACATGTCCACCGGCGTGAACAAGGACGTGTTCTTCCTGGTCCTGCGTGCGCCGGACGGCCGCCCGGATATCGGCGCGGCCGTGTGGGAAAAGCTGGCGCAGAACATCAAGTAAGCGTTGCCGTGTCCAGCGGCCGCGCCATGTACACCGCGCCTTCGCCATAGGTGGCCAGCCGGGCACGTTGCCCGGCATCCCGCAACGGCTGAACGACATAGCCACGCCGTGCCCAGAAGTCCCGCGAGTCCTGCACCGACACCAGCGCGGTAGAGCGAAGGCCGGCAGCGCGGCCCTGTTCCCACAGCCGGTCGAGCAGCGCCTGCGCCAGGCCCTGCCCCGCGCAGGCCGGGTGGACCGCCATGTCGTGCAGGTACAGCGTGTCCGCCACGCCGTCCGGCACCTGGAAATCGCCGTGCAGCGGCGTGATTTTCCCGTACGACGAGCGATATGCGGCCAGATACGCGCACACCTTCCCATCACGCTCGTACACCAGTGAGCAATTCGCTGGACTGGCCAGGCGCCGCAGGTACACGTCGCCGCTTTCGATGAATGCGTCGCCGTAGCAGGCCCGCTGGATATCCAGCAGGGTTGGCAGGTCGTCAGGATGGAGTGCGCGCAGGATGGGCGCGGATGGAGCGGGGATCAGGTTCGGCATGGTCGACGGCAATGGAGGCGGGATGTTACCGCATCCCGCGCCGGCGAGCCCACCAAAGAAAAAGGGACAGGCCCCACGCCTGTCCCCTCCCCCATTCCACAGCAAAAACAGATTACTCCACGCGCACCACGTGCAGCAGGTTGGTCTTCCCGGCTGAGCCGGAAGGATAGCCGGCGATCACCACTACGTCGTCGCCGAGCGTGGCAAGGCCGCATTGCACGGCGGCGGCCGGCGCGTCGGCGATCATGCCGCCCAGCGTCGTCGCCTCGTCGAACGGCATCGGGTGCACGCCCCACGCGATCGCCAGCCGGCGGGCGATCGCAGGTTGCGGCGTCAGCGCCAGGATCGGAGTGTTCGGCCGCTCACGGCTGGCGCGCAGGCAGCTGGCGCCAGAAAGCGTGTAGGTCACCGTGGCGGCGGGCTTCAGCAGCCGGTCGACGCGGCGCAGCGCGCAGCAGATCGCGTCCGCCGTCGTCGCCGTCGCCGGCGAATGGCTGGCATCGAGTCCCTCGCGCCACAGCGGGTCCTGTTCCACTTCGGTGATCACATTGTCCATCACCGTCACGGATTCGACCGGGAACTGGCCGGAAGCCGATTCGGCGGACAGCATCACCGCGTCGGCGCCCTGGTAGATCGCGGTCGCCACGTCGGAGACTTCGGCGCGCGTCGGTACCGGCGCGGCGATCATCGACTCCAGCATCTGCGTGGCGACGACGACCGGCTTGCCGGCCGCACGGGCCGCATGCACGATGCGCCGCTGCAGCACCGGCACCTGGTGCGCCGGCAATTCCACGCCCAGGTCGCCACGCGCCACCATGATGCCGTCGGCCAGCGCGACGATGCCATCCAGTGCATCGATCGCGGCGGGCTTTTCCAGCTTGGCCATGATCCACGCCTTGTCGCCGACCAGTGCGCGCGCCTCGGTGATGTCTTCCGGGCGCTGCACGAACGACAGCGCCACCCAGTCCACGCCCAGTTCCAGCCCGAAGGCCAGGTCGGCACGGTCCTTTTCCGTCAGCGGAGAGATCGGCAGCACCACGCCCGGCACGTTGACGCCCTTGCGGTCGGACAGCACGCCACCGGTCAGCACCGTGGTTTCGGCATAATCGGCGCTGCAGGCATCGACGCGCAGGCGCAGCTTGCCGTCGTCGAGCAGCAGGTCGGTGCCCGGGTGCAGCGCGGCGAAGATTTCCGGGTGCGGCAGGCAGGCGCGCGAGCCATCGCCTTCGGCCGGATCGAGATCCAGGCGGAACGGCGCGCCATCGCGCAGCTGCACCTTGCCGCCGGCCAGGCGGCCGATGCGCAGCTTGGGACCCTGCAAGTCCATCAGGATGCCGATCGGCCGGCGGATTTCCTTCTCCACCTCGCGGATGGTGCGATAACGCTCGGCATGGTCGGCATGGCTGCCGTGGCTGAAATTGAGCCGGAAGACATCGGCGCCGGCCTTGGCCAGCGCATAAATCGATTGGTACGTGGAACTGGCCGGCCCGAGGGTGGCCAGTATCCGTGAGCGGCGCTTGCGCAGCATGCATTCTCCAGGGTGTTAAATAGTCAAGGCAACGGGGATCAAGGCAGCGGATTCAAAGCGGCAGAATCACCGCAGCGGAATCACAGCATCAGTATCACAGCATCAGTATCACAGCAGCAGAATCGCCCGGAAGTCGTTGACGTTGGTAAGTGTCGGACCGGTGATCAGCGCGTCGCCCAGCGCGCCGAAGAAGCCGTGTCCGTCGTTGTTGTCCAGGCTGTCGCGGGGCCGGATGCCATGTGCCCAGGCGCGCGCCAGCGTGTCCGGGCCGATGAAGGCGCCCGCCACTTCCTCGGCGCCATCGACGCCATCGGTATCGGCGGCCACGCCATGCACGTCGGCCGCGCCATCGAGCGCGATCGCCAGCGCCAGCAGGAATTCCACGTTGCGCCCGCCGCGGCCGTTGCCGCGCAGGGTCACCGTGGTCTCGCCACCGGACAGCAGCACGCACGGTGGCTTCACCGGCTGGCCGTGGCGGTGCACCTGCAGCGCGATGCCGCCCATCACGCGCGCCACTTCGCGCGCTTCGCCTTCGATACTGTCGCCCAGGATCACCGGCGTCACGCCGGCATCCAGTGCCACCGCGGCAGCCGCTTCCAGTGCCATCTGCGGCGAAGCGATGATATGGGTCGTGACGTTTTCCAGCCGCCGGTCGCCCGGTTTGACGGTTTCGCCGTCGCCGCTCTCGAGCAGGCGGCGCGCGCCGGCCGGCAGGTCGATGCCGTAGCGCTTGACGATCGCCAGCGCGTCGGCGCAGGTGGTGGCATCGCCCACGGTCGGGCCGGAGGCGATGTCGGCCGGGTGGTCGCCCGGCACGTCGGAAATCAGCAGGTTCACCACGCGCGCCGGGTAGCAGGCCGCGGCCAGCCTGCCGCCCTTGATGGCGGACAGGTGCCGGCGCACGCAGTTCATTTCAGTGATGGTGGCACCGGAGGCGAGCAGCGCGCGGTTGATCGCCTGCTTGTCTTCCAGCGTCACGCCGGCACCGGGCAGCGGCAGCAGCGAGGAGCCGCCGCCGGAGATCAGGCAGATCACCAGGTCGTCGCTGGTGAGCCCATGCACGGCGCCGAGGATGCGCTCGGCCGCGGCACGGCCGGCCGCGTCCGGCACCGGGTGCGCCGCCTCGATGATTTCGATGCGTTCGCACGGCACGGCATAGCCGTAGCGGGTGACCACGATGCCTTCCAGCGGCCCCGCCCAGTGCTTCTCGAACGCCTGGGCCATCGCCGCCGATGCCTTGCCGGCACCGATGACGATCGTGCGGCCCTTCGGCGCCGGTGGCAGGTAGCGGCCGATGGTCAGCGAAGGCTGCGCCGCGTTCACGGCGGCGCTGAACATTGCCCCAAGCAGTTCACGCGGCGCGGCACTCATTTCGTGTTCCCTGCCTGCTGGCCGATCTCGAAGTTGGCCATCACTTCCAGCGCCCGCACCATGGCCGAGTGGTCCCAGCCGCCGCCGTCGCGCGCGGCGCAGGCGTTGAACAGTTCCTGCGCGGTCGCCGTGTTCGGCAGCGACATGTTCAGCTGGCGCGCGGTGGTCAGGGCCAGGTTCAGGTCCTTGCGGTGCAGGTCGATGCGGAAGCCCGGATCGAAGGTGCGCTTGATCATGCGCTCGCCGTGCACTTCCAGGATGCGCGAGGAAGCAAAGCCGCCCATCAGGGCTTCGCGCACGCGGGCCGGATCGGCGCCGGCCTTGGCGGCCAGCAGCAGCGCCTCGCCCACGGCTTCGATGGTCAGCGCCACGATGATCTGGTTGGCCACCTTGGTGATCTGGCCGTCGCCGTTGCCGCCCACCAGCGTGATGTTCTTGCCCATCAGCTGGAACAGCGGCTTGACGGTCTCGAACGCCTTGTCGCTGCCGCCGACCATGATGGTCAGCGACGCGGCCTTGGCGCCCACTTCGCCGCCCGACACCGGCGCATCCAGGTATTCGCAGCCCAGCGCGTTGATGCGCTTGGCGAATTCCTTGGTGGCCACCGGCGAGATTGAGCTCATGTCGACGACGATCTTGCCGGCCGTCAGGCCCTTCGACAGGCCGTGCTCGCCGAACAGCACGTCTTCCACGTGCGGGGTGTCCGGCACCATCACGATGATGATGTCCGCGGCCTTGGCCACGTCGGTGCCGCAGGCGCACACGCTGGCGCCGGCTTCGATCAGGTTCGACGGGGTCGGCGTCTGCGAGTACGTGAACAGTTTGTGTCCGGCGTCCGCCAGGTGTTTCGCCATCGGGGCGCCCATGATGCCCAGGCCGATGAATCCGATATTTGCCATGATGTTCTCCTCTGTGTTCTCTTCAGTTGTCCGGGGTACTGCCGTGGTTTGACGGCTTACTTCACTTCCTGCAGCCAGCGCAGGCCTTCGCGGGTGTCGCCGGCCGGCTTGTATTCGCAGCCGATCCAGCCGTCGTAGCCAAGCTTGTCGATGTGGCGGAACAGCCAGCCGTAGTTGATTTCGCCGGTGCCCGGTTCGTTGCGGCCCGGGTTGTCGGCCACCTGGATATGGCCGATGCGGCCCAGGTGGCGCGTCAGCGTGGCGCCCAGCTCCCCTTCGGTGCGCTGCGCGTGGTACACGTCGTATTGCACGAACAGGTTGTCGGAGCCCACCTCGTCGAGGATGCGCAGCGCCTGTTCCGTGCGGCTCAGGTAGAAGCCCGGGATGTCGTAGGTGTTGATCGGTTCGATCAACAGGCGGATACCCGCTTCCTTCAGCTTCGCGGCGGCGTAGGCCAGGTTGTCGACCACCGTCTGGCGCAGCACTTCCTCGGTCACGCCGGCCGGCGCGATGCCGACCAGGCAGTTCACCGTACGGCAGCGCAGCGCGGTGGCGTATTCGATGGCCCGGTCCACGCCCTGGCGGAACTCCTCCACGCGGTCCGGGTGGCAGGCGATGCCACGCTCGCCCTGCTCCCAGTTCCCGGCCGGCAGGTTGTGCAACACCTGGGTCAGGCCGTGCTGTTCCAGCTGCGCCGCCAGTTCTTCCTTGGCGAACGGGTACGGGAACAGGTACTCGACACCCTTGAAGCCGGCGTCGGCCGCGGCCTTGAAGCGTTCCAGGAACGGCAGCTCGTTGAAGAGCATGGTCAGGTTGGCTGCGAATCGTGGCATCTCAATCTCCTCTTATTTCAGGTTGCGCTTGGCGACGGCGGTCGGTGCATCGCCTTCTTCGGTGGCCAGCGCCTCGAACTCGTTGATGGCGTTGATCTCGGTGCCCATCGCGATGTTCGTCACGCGTTCCAGCATGATCTCGACCACGACCGGCACGCGGAATTCCTTCATCAATTCGCGGGCCTTCGCGAAGGCTGGCTGGATGTCGGCGATTTCACGAACGCGGATCGCCTTGCAGCCCAGGCCTTCGACGACGGCCACATGGTCCACGCCATACACGCCCAGTTCCGGTGCGTTGATGTTTTCAAAGGCCAGCTGCACGCAGTAGTCGATGTCGAAGTTGCGCTGCGCCTGGCGGATCAGGCCGAGGTAGGCGTTGTTCACGACCACGTGCAGGTACGGCAGGTTGAACTGCGCGCCGACGGCCAGCTCCTCGATCATGAACTGGAAGTCGTAGTCGCCCGAGATGGCGACGACCTGGCGTTCCGGATCGGCGGCGCACACGCCCAGCGCGGCGGAAATGGTCCAGCCCAGCGGACCGGCCTGGCCGCAGTTGATCCAGTTGCGCGGCTTGTAGACGTGCAGGAACTGGGCGGCGGCGATCTGCGACAGGCCGATCGTGCTGACGTAGCAGGTGTCCTGGCCGAAGGCCTTGTTCATCTCTTCGTAGACGCGCTGCGGCTTGATCGGCTCGTTGTCGAAGTGCGTCTTGCGCAGCATGGTGCGCTTCCGCTCCTGGCACTCGGCCACCCACGCCGAACGGTCCTTCAGGGCGCCCAGCGCATCCAGGCCGCAGGCCACGTTGATCAGCTGGTCCAGCGCGGCGCCGGCGTCGGACACGATGCCGTAGTCCGGGCCGAAAACGCGGCCGATCTGGGTCGGTTCGATATCGATGTGGACGAACTTGCGGCCTTCCGTATACACCTCGACCGAGCCGGTGTGGCGGTTGGCCCAGCGGTTGCCGATGCCGATCACGAAGTCGGAAGCCAGGATCGTGGCGTTGCCGTAGCGGTGCGACGTCTGCAGGCCGGCCATGCCCGCCATCAGCGGGTGGTCGTCCGGCAGCGCGCCCCAGCCCATCAGGGTCGGGATCACCGGCACGTTCAGGATCTCGGCGAATTCGCGCAGCTTGGCCGCCGCGTCGGCGTTGATCACGCCGCCGCCGCACACGATCACCGGGCGTTCGGCCGCATTCAGCATTTCCAGCGCCTTCTCGGCCTGGGCACGGGTGGCCGCCGGCTTGTACAGCGACAGGCTTTCATAGGTGTCGATGTCGAATTCGATCTCGGCCATCTGCACGTCGAACGGCAGGTCGATCAGCACGGGGCCGGGGCGGCCCGAACGCATGATGTGGAAGGCCTGCTGGAACACGCGCGGCACCAGTGCCGGTTCGCGTACCGTCACCGCCCACTTCGTGACCGGCTTGGCGATCGATTCGATGTCGACGGCCTGGAAGTCTTCCTTGTACAGCCGGGCACGGGGAGCCTGGCCGGTAATGCAGAGGATAGGTATCGAATCCGCGATTGCCGAATAGAGGCCGGTGATCATGTCGGTGCCCGCCGGGCCCGACGTGCCGATGCACACGCCGATGTTGCCGGCCTTGGCGCGGGTGAAGCCCTCGGCCATGTGCGAGGCGCCTTCAACGTGGCGTGCCAGCACGTGGCGGAAGCCGCCATCCTTCTTCATCGCCGAATACAGCGGGTTGATCGCCGCACCCGGCACGCCGAATACGGTCGAAATTCCTTCCTTGCGCAGTACTGCTGCCGCTGCGTCGATTGCTCTCATACGGGCCATGCTCGTCTCCTGGTTTCCAAACAATGACCCCAGCATACGGAGATGGCGGAAACAGTTGAATTGCTGCTAGTATTCGATCAGTCGATACTTGGAGTATGGAATTGGACCGTTACACAGAAATCCGCAGTTTTTTGCTCGTTACCGAGAAAGGCAGCTTCGCCGCTGCCGCTGTCGCCGAGGGCGTCACCCCCGTGGTGATGGGGCGCCGCCTGGACGCCCTGGAACGCCGCCTGGGCGTGCGCCTGATGCACCGCTCCACGCGGGGCCTTACCCTCACCGCGCTGGGCGAGCAGTTCATCGAACCCTGCCGCCAGCTGTTGCGCGATTTCGACATCGCCGAAAACAGCATCAGCGCCGGCCGCGCCACCGTGCGTGGCCACCTTGTCGTCTCGGCGCCGGCGGCGTTCGGCCGCTCGCACGTGGCGCCCCATGCGCCGGCCTTCCGCTCGCACCACCCGGAACTGAAGATGTCGTTCAACCTGACCGACAGCGTGGTGGACCTGGTACGCGAAGGCTACGACATGGGTATCCGCATCGGTGAAGTCACCGATCCGAACTACGTGGCCGTGCCGCTGTTCCCGAACCGCCGCGTGGTGTGCGGCACCACCGCCTACTTCGAGCGGCACGGCATTCCCCGCACGCCGGACGACCTGGTGCGGCACAACTGCCTGGCGTTCAACCTGCAGGGCGGCCAGCAGCGCGGCTGGATCTTCCAGGACGGCGGCAAGCCGTTCGCCGTGCGCGTGGATGGCGACCTGTCATGCAACGATGGCGAACTGCTGTTCGACTGGGTCAAGCAGGGCTTGGGGATCGGCTGGCGCTCGACGTGGGAAATCCAGGCCGAGCTGAAACGGGGGGAACTGGTGACGGTGCTGGACGAATACGCGGTGCCGAGCTATCCGATCCAGGCAGTGTATCCCCAGCAGCGCTACCTGCCGGCGAAGATCCGGCATTTCATCGATCACCTGAAGCTGGTGTACAACGCGCCGGGGTATTGGGAAAAGGCGCGGGGGAGCTGACCGCGCGCGGACATGCGCTCCGGCGCGCCGGGGGGCGCATCGGAGCGCGGCAGCGCCGTGCTGCTTACGGCTTCACGATCAGGATCGGCACCAGGTTCGCGTCCGCAGCGAACTGCGTACCCCAGTCGACGCCGTCATACGACCAGCCATTGTTGATGTCGAAGGACACCGCACGGGAATTGCCGGGCGCTCCTGTCAGGTCGACCAGCATGCTTGCCGAGTATGCCTGCTCGACAACAGCGCCGTTGTTCAGCGGCTGGGTGCTGAACATCAACAGCACCTTCTGGATCGGCACGATCACGTCGAGCCCGTTGCCGAACAGCGGGAAGGCGCACAGTGGATTGTTTTCCCCTTCCACCAGCTGGGAAATCCCGGTCGTGAACGGCGTGTTGACGGTATTGCTGATCGAGATCGCACCGGCCGTGCCGCCGGCCTGCACGTTGCCGATACCGGTCTTGTCGGTCACGACGAGTGTCTGGTCGAGACTGATGGGCGAGGTGAAGGTGGCCGTGATCGAGCCGCTGCTGATCTGGTCGGAGCCGCTCGTGTAAGCGCTGTACGACTCGGTCCACTCCACCTCCGTCTGCGTCGAGAAGGTACTGGTGGAGAACCAGACGACCGGTACGCCGCTGCCCATCGACGATTTTACCGCCTTGAAACCGTACAGCTGGTAATTGTTGTCTGACAGTGCCTGTACGGTATCGATGCTCATCGTGATGGAAACACCATACCAGTTGCCGATACGCGCCGCCGCAGCTGGCGAAGTGATCTCGACCTTGATCGACAGCTTTTTCGCGGCGTTCTCCAGCCGGTTCACGTTCATCGGCACGGCACCGCGTGCGACAAAACCGTCGTCGACGCGCGGCTCGTACCGGTAGGCGAGCGGATCGAAACCGGCCTCGGCGATGATCTGCTGGACCTGGCCTTCGGTGATCTTGCTGCTGACGAAGTCGTATACATGCGTGACTACTGCGCGTTCTAGGACATCCATGGTGATTCTCCTGGTTCCGGGGTTTTGGGGAAGTCTTCGTGGCGGCGTGCCGCGTCGACAGGTCCAGAATAGGCGTGCGCCAGCGTCGAACCGGGATCAGTCCGGCATCACTTCGGTGTCAACCGCGCAAGCACGTGCGTCAACGATTCGCCATATTCGCCGCAACGCCGCCACACGGCGCTTGAGCCTTCGCAAATGGTGAGCGACAATCGGTCTGTTTCGCCGGCGCCGGCCACTTCCCCAGCGGGCGGCGCCTGGCTTGCTTTGCGCTAGTGACTGCGCTACTGACCGCGCTTCCACCGCCCGGAAGACCGGTGACCCGGCGGGCGGAAACTTGCTTGCCAAAGGAGCAGCATGGACACCGCACAACAGCACGACTTTCGCGCGGTGCAGGACGGCCGCGTGACCCTCGACGCGCGCCGCCTCAAGGCGCTGCGCCAGCAGCGCGGGCTGAGCCAGGAAGCCCTGGCAAGACTGTGCTTCGAACAGCGCCTGTGCGTCTCGATCGCATCGATCAAGCGTGCCGAAACCAGCAAGTCCGTGCTCTACCGCACCGCCAGCCACCTCGCCCGGGTATTCGGCAGCGATATCGAGGCGCTGGTCGCGGGTCCGCAGGAGCAGCAACAGGCGAGCGCGCCGGATGCCGGCGCTGACCAGGAGGTGCGCAGCGTCGTGATCCTGGAATTGCCGTCGGCCCCGCTGCCGGAAGAAACGCTGGCCGCGATTCGCCAGCTGGTGCTGCAATTCGGTGGCAGCCTCGCGGCCCATGGCCTGGCGGTGTTCGGACTGCCGAAAGCCTACCGCAGCGATGCGCTGCGTTGCGTGCAGTGCGCCGTCGAGCTGGCGCAACTGCTGCGTGGGCGGCACGCCACGCTGCTGATCGGCAGTGGCGACTGGCCGCCCCCGGAACGCCGTCCCACGGCGGCGCTGCCGGACACGCCAGGCGACGGCGCGCTATTCGGCCCCGGTACGGTACTGGTCGAGCGCAGCCTGAGCCTGCAGTTGCGCGAACGTTTTGTTTTCGCGCCGTCGCTGGCGATGCCGGGCCACGTGCGGCTGCTGCATTCCTGCCATTCCGAACGCGTCGCGCAGTATCCGCTGATCGGACGCTACGTGGAGATCGGCCAGTTCAAGGCGGCGCTGGATAGCACGCAAACGTACCAGACGGGGCATATCTGCTACCTGCGCGGCGTGGCAGGCATCGGCAAGTCCCGGCTGATGAGCGAGTTCATCGAGATTGCCGAGCAGGGGCAGTTCGACTGCCACGTCGCTTCGGTCCTCGACTTCGGCCAGGAGGGCGATGCGGCGCCGCTGCGCATGCTGGCGCGGAACCTGTTCGCCCTGCCCCGCAGCACGGCCAATGCCGGGTTCCAGCTCGGCGAGCAGATGCGCCGGCTGCAGCTCGACGAAGCGTTGACGGTGCATTATCACGCCCTGCTCGGCCTGGCCCCGCCGCCCGATCTGGCGACGGTCTATGCGGCGATGACGCATGCGACGCGCCGCCAGTTCCAGGTCGCCGCGCTGCGGCAGCTGATCATGCGCCGGGCGATCGAGCGGCCCGTGCTGCTCGCCGTCGAGGATATACACTGGGGCAATGCCGAGCTGCTGGAAACGCTGGGAGAACTGCTGCAGGACGTGCAGGAAGCGCCGGTCATCTGGCTGCTGTCGTCGCGCTTCGAGCAGGATCCGCTGGAAAGCACGCTGCGCCCGTACCTGAATGGATCACCGCTGACGGTGTGCGACCTGCCCGCCTTGCGCAATACCGAAGCGCAGACGCTGGCGATGCAATTCGGCAGCCAGGACGCCGACTTTCACGCACAGTGCATCGCCAGCGCGCAAGGCAATCCGCTGTTCCTGACCCAGCTGCTGCAGGCGGGCCGCTCAGGCGGCGTGCCGAGCAGCCTGAAGAATCTCGTGCAGACAAAGCTCGACCAGTTGCCGGCGCCATGCCGCACGGCGTTGCGCGCCGCGTCGGCGCTCGGCCAGCGCTTTTCGCTCGACCTGCTGCGCCAGCTGACAGGTGATCCGGCATGCGACATGGACCTGCCGCTGCGCCACCATCTCGTGCGGCGCCTGGCGCGCGACGAGTACCTGTTCGTGCATGACCTGGTCATGCAGAGGATCTACGAGTCGCTGCCGGAACGCCAGCGCACCGGACTGCATGCGGCGATTGGCGCCCTGTACGCCGGTCGCGACGCCGTGCTGAGCGCCCAGCACTACCACCGGGCCCGGCATCCGGCCGCGCCCGCTGCTTTCCTGGCCGCGATCCGCGAGCAGATGGCCGCCTACCAGTATTTCCGGGCACTGGAACTGATCAGGCAGTGCCAGGAAGTGGACTATGCGGGCCGGGACGATTTCGAGCTTTGCCTGCTGTCGGGCCGCTGCCATGCAAAGATGGGTGAAACGCAGCGTGCCAAGGCATGCTTTGCCGATGCGCGCATGCTGGCCCCGGACGACCGTCGCCGCATCGCCGCCGTGATCGGCCTCGCGCAGACGCTGAACGTACTGGAGGACATGACCGCGGAAGAGGCGCTGCTCGATGAAACCATTCCGCTGGCGGTGGCGTGCGGCGACGACGCCGGCCTGGCCGAGTTGTACTACCTGAAGGGGAATATCTATTTCCCGCAGGGCCGTTTCGCCCGGAGCCGCGGCTTGCACGAGCAGGCGCAGTATCACGCACGGCGCGGCAATGCGGTCAGCGTCGAGGCGCGGGCACTGAGCGGCATTGGCGATTCGTACTACGGCGAGGGCCGCATGCGCACCGCGTACGATGTGTTCGATCGCTGCCTGGGGCTGTGCGAGCAGCATGCGCTGACCGAGATCGAGGCGTCGAACCGCTTCATGCGGGGCACCGCGCGCATCTACCTGAACCAGTCCCGCGATGCGCTGGAGGATGCATTGCAATCCGCGGAGCTCGGCGCCCGGGTCGGCAACCGGCGCGCCGAAATCGTGTCGCGCCTGACGGCCGGCTGGGTGCTGCTGGCCGACGGCCAGGTGCCGGCCGCGAGGGTGCAGGTGGAAACCGGGCTGGAACTGGCCCGCAAGATCGGCGCGGCGCGCTTCGAACCGTTCCTGAACGAGAGCCTGGCCCGCGTGCTGCTGCTGGAGGGCCAGCCGGCTGCCGCGCACGAAGCGATCCTGTCGGCTTGGCGCCAGGTCGAACAGCTGCGGCTCGAGCGCTTCATCGGCCCGTGGGTCGTCAGCACCCTGGCGACGTTGGAGCCGGATCGTACGCTGCGCGACGAGGCCTTGCAGCGCGGTGCGACGCTGATCGAGCAAGGCTGCGTGGCGCACAACGTCTATCGCTATTACGTGAACGCGATCGAAGCACGACTGCTGCACGACGAACTGGACGCCGCCCGCGCGCTGGCCAGCGCGTTCGCCGATTTCGTCAGCGCCGAGCCGTGTCCCTGGGCCGCATATCACCTCGAACTGGCCCGGCATTGGGCCGCCTGCCGGCTGCGGCCCGATCCTTCGGCCATGGCGGCGCTGGAGGCGACACTGGCTGCTGGCCGCGCCGCCGGCCTGGGCTGGGTCATGCCACGGCTGAACCTGTATCCGCGGCAGGCTCCGTTGCTTCGCTAGCCATGCCGAGCCACATCACCAGCTGCCGGGACTGCTGCAGGCATTGCTCTTGCAACCCGGCGCCGTTGGTCCATCCTCCAGCAAACAGCAGCGGGCACTGGACCTTGCCCGCGCTGCTGAACGCCACGGCGGTCGCCTGATTGTACGCGGCGATTGCGTGCTGTGCCCGGTAGCAGGCGGCGTCCAGCACGTTATGCTTGAACATGGTCCAGGCCTTGCCAGCCAGCCGTGAGCCCATCGGGTGCGCCCGCCCGTACTCGGCTGGATGGTAGCCACCGCGCACCGCCTCATGTTGCAGGCTGCGCTGGGTCGCGCGCGGCAAGGCAGCGAACAGCCGCGGGTGGACGCGCCCGGTGCCCTGCACGCGGTCCAGCATGGTATCGACCGGGATGCGGTTCAGGTCATCGACCAGCGACACGAAAAACTGCGGCAGGCCCGCTTGGTTGTAGGGCGGATTGACCGGATCGTTCTGGTGCAGCGGGCACACATAGCTCATCCGGTATGGAAAGACGCTGTCCGCCCGGCTGCGTTTGAGTACATTGTAGGTGCGCCAGATATTCCGGCTGGGCGGCATCACGCCGTCATAGGTATGGCAGACGGCATAGCCGAATGTGTAGTCGATGCTTTCGAGCACCTGCCGCAGCTGCGCGCCAGCCGCGGCGACGCCGTCGCCGAACGCGACGATGCGGGCAGCGTCGTCGGCGTGCGTGGCCATGACGCACAGGTCGAACGTCGCGTCGGGCAGGCCCTCGCGCGCCAGCGTGACCTGGCCGGGATTGACGGTCACGTGCACCGCCGCATCCGTATGTAGCCGCACGGCCGCGTCACGACGATGTCCGGCGGTCAACCATGAGGCAAGTGCCTCGAGCCAGGTCTGGGCGCCCATGTCGAAGTAGCGCCGGTCGGGCGCCACGCCGCCTTCCTGCAGCTGGTAGTACTCGAACGGCGCGAGCAACGGCATCACCTGCGGGCCGCGCTCGTCGGCGAAATACATCGCCGAGATGCGTGGATAGTATATGTCGTCGCGCACGCGCTGCAGGCACGGCGGCAGCGCCGGGTCGCTCCAGTCGACATGCACCTTCAACTGCAGCGCCGCCGCGGCCAGCATCTGCTGCGGCGTTTCAATGCAACGCTGGAAGAATTCGCCCACCGTGTAGTCGGGCGTAATGTCTGGTAGGAGATCGATGGCGGCACGGTGCACCACGGCGATGAGCAGCCCGAGCAGGCCGTCGTCGGCACCGGCCACGCTGAAACGGGGATCGGTGACGCCTGTCGTGAGTGCCGAGTCGTCCGTCAATGCCAGGCTCCCGTCGCCGCTGAAGTAGCTGGTCGTATCCTGCAGCGGCTTCATGTTCTGCAGATAGCCGATGTCGTCCATCACCTGCTTCAGCAGATGGTACGTGGCGAGGTTGACATCGTTGACACCCAGGTCCGCCCAGCGCAGGTAGGCCCGGTTCGGACCATCGGCATCGACCCGGTCGCCCAGGTCGACAAGCACGGTCTCGGCATTCCCGCCGAGCGCCGCCTTCTTCTCGAAGATGTCGATCGAGAGCGGCCCGGGGCAATGCTTTTGCAGGTAATACGCGGTGGACAATCCGGCCACGCCGCCACCGACAATGGCGATGCGGACCGTTTCACTGGACAGGGACATGATGGGCTCCGTGGATAGGCGACGAGCCATTATCGGGCGCCATCCCGGAGGGGCACAATAAGGTGCCGGGCCTTGATACCGAACTGATCCTGCTTATGGGAAAGTACCGCCGGTGGACTGCCGGTGGCGCGTCAGAACTTCGCCACCGCCGCCGGCCCGTCCAGCTGCTTCACCATGATGTTCCGGTAGAACGTCTCGGCGCCTTCCGACTGGATCGAGAACTTGCCGCGCGCCAGCGGCACCGTCTTGCCATCCACCTTCTGCAGCGAATTCTCGCCGCGGAACACTTCATGGCCATTGACGATATGGATCAGCGTCTTCCCGTCGGCGATCACTTCCATCGTGTTCCACTCGCCGGACGGCTTCTCGTAGTTGCCTTTCTTGAGGATGCGCGCGGCCAGGCCGGTGCGCAGCGGCAGCGACGGTTCGTAGCGGAAGAACTTCCAGTCGCCCTGGTTGGCGTCGCCCACGCGGGCGTCGACCGTCACGCCATCGAGGCTGTGATAGTCGCCGCAGTCGCCTTCCTGGATCTGGAATTCATGGCTGCGCATCCAGTGGCCGCTCTGCGCGCCTTCCGGGCCGACACCGTAGTACAGCAGGCCGCTATCGCGCGGCGCGTCCAGCCGCGGGAACCATTTCTTTTCGCCCCACTTCACGTCGAACTTCAGGTGGAAATTGGCGTATTCGCCCGTGGTGTGCACCCCGCCCCACTCTTCGCCGGAAACGCGCAGCATGCCGTCGACCACCGAGAACACCTTCTTCGGATCGCTGTTGGCGCCGCGGATCGTGGTCGGCGTCTTCATGTTGTCCGAGGTGGGCTGCATGCTGACCCAGGTCGTCCAGCCGGTCAGGTCCTTCCCGTTGAAGAGCGATTTCCACCCGCCGTCGAAGGCAAGCGCGGGCGCGCAGAGGGCGATGGCGGCGGTGAACAGGCCAATACGGGCGGAACGGAGGATCGGGGTCATGGTGTCTCGCTGTGGAATTAGAATAGGAATGACAATGGTAGCGCAATAATGGTAGCGCAATCTTAACGCGATTCCATGCCGATCGGCTATCACGGAATCGGCAATCGCCGACGACGGCGGCGAATCCGCCGTGCCGAATTCGTTATAAATTTTTCCGATTTCCTGACACTTCCGGAATTACCCGAATGCTATATTTATCGCATAACAAAACGGAGACAGCCATGCGGAGACAGCCATGAGCACCATCGTCCTTGGCCGGGGAGTCGTCGTATCCCAGGGCACTCGCGAGGAGCGCCTGCAAGACGGACCGCACGCCGGCGCGCAGCGGACATCGCACCCCGGCCACGCCGGCCGGGACGCGCCGCGTGCCGCCGCACAGGCGGAATGTGCCAATTTTTTTACCGCGCATGGCATCTCCAAGCCCAGCGCATTGTTCGACACGCTGTCCGACACGTACTACTTCGCCAAGAACCGCGCCGGCCAGTTCGTGTGGGGCAACCGGCTGCTGCAGGAACAACATGACCTGGGCGACGTGAACGACATCCTCGGCAAGACCGACCATGACTTCTTCCGCCGCGACATCGCCGACCGTATCCGCGCCGACGACCTGTCGGTGATCGAGCGTGGCGTCACCGTCAAAAACAAGCTCGAAGTGCTGGGCAGCGAAAGCGGCGAGCTGACCTGGCTGTTCACGACGAAGGCGCCGATCCGCGACCGGCACGGCGAGATCGTCGGCATCGAGGGGTTCTCGCGCGACGTCAAGCGCTCGCAGGATGTCATCGCGCCCTTCCACGAATTCCGCGCCTGCATCGAATACCTGCAGGCGCACATGATGGAAACCATCAGCATCGAGCACCTGGCGCGCCTGTCCTGCATGTCGCTGTCGACTTTCGAACGCAAATTCAAGCAGCATTTTTCGCTGACGCCGAAACAGTACATCCTGCACCTGAAGGTACAGGAAGCCTGCCGCCTGCTGCCGCAAGTGAACAACATCGCCCGCGTGGCGGCGGAGACAGGGTTCGGCGGCCAGAGCTACTTCACCAAACAGTTCCGCACGGTGGTCGGCATCACGCCGAAGCAGTACCAGCTGGCGCTGGCCGGCCGGGGCACCAGCGTGCGCCGCCCGCGCCTGGCCCCGGCCTGACGCGGCGTTGCGCCGGCACCCCTTGCCGGGTTGCCTGATTTCGTAGTCTTTTTGGAGGAGACCCCCATGAACCGTGGAGAACAAGGGCCGCAAGAGCCCTCCGACGCACCACACGCCAATGCACTGTCCTCTGGTGCACGCCCGGCAGGCTCGCATGCCGGGCGCTTGTATCCCGAGAATGCACGCCGTTCCGCCCTGCTCCGCATCGGTGCGCTGTGCGGGCTGGCCCTGTCCGGCGATGTCCTCGCCGCCGTCACGGCACCCGCCGGCAACGGCGCGCCGGAGCTGCTGACGCGCGACGAGCTGGCGCTGACCGGCGTGCTGGCCGAGCTGATCATCCCTCAGACCGACACGCCGGGTGCGCTGGCGGTCGGTGCCCACCGCACCATCGACCACCTGCTCAAGGCCTGCGTGCCGAAACGCGACCAGGCCGACTTCCGCGCCGGCCTGGCGCGCATCGAGGAAGCCGCGCTGGCCCAGGGCGGCAAGCGCTTCGGCGCCCTGCCGCAAGCCCGGCAAGTGGCGCTGCTGCACGCCATTGACAATGGCGCGGCCCCCTTCAAGGGAACGGACCAGCATTTCTTCCGCCAGCTGAAGAGCTACGTGGCGTTCGCCTACTACACGTCCGAGGCGGGCGCGTCGAAGGAACTGGCCTACCTGCCCTTCCCCGGCGGCTACACCGGCAGCATCAAAGTCACCCGATCCACGCGCACCTGGGCAATCTGACCATGGAACCTGTCTCGTCGTTTTACATCAAGACCAGCCCGGAGCGTTTCGACGCGATCGTCGTCGGCTCGGGCATTACCGGCGGCTGGGCCGCCAAGGAACTCACGGAACGCGGCCTGAAGACGCTGATGGTCGAACGCGGCCGGCCGGTCGAACACGGCGTCGACTACATCGGCGAAAACAAGGACCCGTGGGTCATGCCGAACCGCGGCAAGGTCGACGCCACCGTGGCCGATGAACAGTATTTCAACCAGAAGATGTGCTACGCCTTCGACGAGCACACGCAGCAATTCTTCAACAACGACCGCGACATGCCTTACTCCACGCCCCAGGGCCGGCCATTCAGCTGGATCCGCGGCAACCAGCTGGGCGGCAAGTCGCTGATGTGGGCGCGCCAGTCGTACCGCTGGAGCGACCTGGATTTCGAGGCCAACCTGAAGGATGGCCATGGCGTGGACTGGCCGATCCGCTATGCCGACCTGGCGCCGTGGTACAGCCATGTGGAACGCCACGTGGGCATCAGCGGCAGCAAGGAAAACCTGGCGGTGCTGCCGGACAGCGAATTCCTGCCGGCCTTCGACTTCAACACGGTGGAACTGGCGCTGAAGAAGAAGTTCGACGCGAAGTACGCGCCGGCGCGCATGATCATGGGCCGCACCGCCAACCTGCGCACGCCGGGCGAAACCCAGCTGGCGCAAGGCCGCGGCCAGTGCCAGGCGCGCAGCCAATGCCACCGCGGCTGTTCGTTCGGCGCGTATTTTTCAACGCAGAGTTCCACCCTGCCGCCGGCCGTCGCCACCGGCCGCCTGCGCATCGCCACCGACAGCATCGTGCACAGCGTGATCTACGATCCGAAGACCAACCGCGCCACCGGCGTGCGGGTGATCGATGCGAACACGCTGGAGATGCGTGAATTCCATGCGAAAGTCGTGGTGCTGTGCGCGTCGACGCTGGCCTCGACGGCGATCCTGCTGAACTCGAAATCGGAGGCTTTCCCCAACGGCCTGGCCAATTCGTCCGGCGTGCTGGGGCACTACCTGATGGACCACCTGTTCGGCGCCGGCGCCAGCGGCCGGGTGGAAGGCTTCGAGAACGATTACTACCAGGGCCGCCGCCCCACGGGGCCGTACATCCCGCGCTTCCGCAACGTGATGGAGAAACACGAGAAATTCCTGCGCGGCTATGCGCTGTCGGGCGGCGCGGGCCGCGAAGGCTGGACCTCGGCCGCCTGGAAGCCCGGCTTCGGCAAGGACTTCAAGGCCATGATCCGCAAGCCCGGCGCCTGGCGCTTCGGCCTGGGCGGCCAGGGCGAAATGCTGCCCCGCTTCGAGAACATGGTGAGCCTGCACCCGACGAAGAAGGACAAGTGGGGCATGCCGCAGCTGCACATCGATTGCAGCTATTCCGACAACGACCGCAAGATGCAGCAGGATATCGCCGATACGGCCGCCAATATCCTCGAGGACCTGGGCCTCAAGGATATCGAGAAGCACATCAAGTCGCTGGAGGACTGGCCGCCCGGCCTGTCGATCCACGAGATGGGCACGGCGCGCATGGGCCGCGACCCGAAGACATCGGTGCTCAACGGTTACAACCAGGCGCACGACGTGCCGAACCTGTTCGTCACGGACGGCGCGGCGATGGCGTCCTGCGCCTGGCAAAACCCGTCGCTGACCTTCATGGCGATGACGGCCCGTGCCTGCGCCCATGCGGTGGACGAGCTCAAGGCCGGCCGCATCTGACCACGCATCAGACTACGCATCAGACTACTCACAATGGAGACGAGATGAAAACAATCCGGATGATCCCCCTGGCCGCGCTGGTGGCGCTGGCCGGCGCAGCGTCAATGGCGCAGGCCGCGCAGCCGCGCCTCGGCGTGCAGCTATGGTCCGTCAAGGACGAGATCAAGCAGGACTTCGAGGGCACGCTGGCCAGGATCGGCCAGCTGGGCTTCCAGGGCGTGGAATTCGCCGGCGAGTTCGGCCCCTACAAGAACAACCCGACCGGCCTGAAAGCCTTCCTGGACAAGAACAAGCTGCAATGCGCCGGCGCGCACATGCATTTCGATGCGCTGGCCGACGCGAAGTTCGAGGCCACCACCGCCTTCTACAAGACGCTGGGCTGCTCGAACCTGGTGATCTCGATGGATGCGCGCGGCAAGACGACCGAAGGCAGCGCACAAATGAGCAAAGAGCTTACGGCATTGTCGGGCAGGCTGGCCGGCAAGGGCATGCGCATTGGCTACCACAACCACGCCGAGGAATTCGCCGGCGCGGTGGGCAGCACGCCGTGGGACGTGATCGCGAAGAACACGCCGCAAGCCTCGATCATGCAGCAGGACGTGGGCTGGACCACCTATGCCGGCAAGGACCCGGTGGCGTACGTGCAGAAATACCCGGGCCGCACCGTGACCACGCACTTCAAGGCCAAGCTGGCCGAGGGCGCGTCCGGCACGCCGATCATCGGCCAGGACAAGACCGACTGGGCCGGCCTGGCGCGCGCCGTGCGCCAGGTGGGCGGCACCGACTGGATCATCATCGAGCAGGAGGAATATCCGAACGGCATGGGCCAGCTGGAAACGGTGGCCGCGTCGCTGAAGGGCCTGCAGGCCGTGCTGGCCAAACTGCCGAAGCAATAAGATGAGCCTTTCCGTACGTTTCAGCCATGTCGTCAAGGAGTTCGGCCCGGTGCGCGTGCTGCACGGGGTCGACTTCGCGCTGGAGGCGGGCCGCGTGGTCGGCCTGCTGGGCGAGAATGGCGCCGGCAAGTCGACCCTGATGAAGATCCTGGCCGGCTACGAGCGCCCCACCGGCGGCCAGCTGGTGGTGGACGGCGTGGAACGGCGCTTCGCCAGCGCACGCGACGCCGAGGCGCTGGGTATCGCACTGATCCACCAGGAATTCAACCTGGCCGAGCACCTGAGCATCGCGCAGAACATCTTCCTCGGCCACGAAAAGACGCGCGGCTGGCTGCTGGACCACCGCGCCATGGCGCGCGAAGCCGCCCAGTACCTGGAACAGGTGGGCCTGGCGGTCGATCCGGATACCCGCGTGTCGGAACTGATCGTCGCCGAAAAGCAGCTGGTGGAGATCGCCAAGGCGCTGTCGCGCAAAGCGCGCCTGCTGATCATGGATGAGCCGACGGCCACGCTGTCGCCCGGCGAGACGGCCAAGCTGTTCAAGCTGATGGCGCGGCTCAAGGGCGAAGGCGTGACGATCGTCTACATCTCGCACAAGCTCGACGAGATGGAAGCGCATACCGACGAAGTGGTGGTCATGCGCGACGGTAAATTCGTCACGCGCGCCAACACGGCGGACGTGAACCGGCAGCAGATGGCCAACCTGATGGTGGGCCGCGACGTGTCCGACATGTTCCTGCCGAAGGCGCCGCCGCCCGCCAGTGCGCCGGTCCTGCTGGGTGTCGCAGGGCTGACGGTGCCTGGCTGGGTTGAAAACCTGGGCTTCGACGTGCGCGCCGGCGAGATCCTCGGCTTCGCCGGGCTGGTCGGCGCCGGCCGCACCGAGGCGTTCGAGAGCATCGTCGGCCTGCGGCCCCGCAGCGGCGGCACGATCGCCATCGCCGGCAGGACCGTCAGGATCCGCAGTCCGCGCGACGCGATGGCCGAGGGCCTCACGTACCTGAGCGAAGACCGCAAGGGCAAGGGCCTGCACATGGACCTGGGCCTGCGCGAAAACCTGACGATGATGACCCTGGAGCGCGATGCCCGGCCCTGGGTCGACCCGAAGGCGGGCCGCGCCGCGCTGGACCAGGCGATCGCCGACTTCGGCATCCGGCTGCGCGACCCGGAATGCGTGGCCCGCTCGCTGTCCGGCGGCAACCAGCAAAAGCTGGCGCTGGCCAAGTACCTGCGCCCCGGCCCGAAAGTGGTCGTGCTGGACGAGCCGACCCGCGGCGTGGACGTGGGCGCCAAGCGCGACATCTATGCGCTGATCCACCGCCTGGCCGCCGAGGGGCGCGCCGTGGTCGTCATCTCGTCCGAACTGATCGAACTGATCGGCCTGTGCCACCGCGTGGCCGTGCTGCACGGCGGCCGCCTGAACGCCGTGCTCGGGCCGGACCAACTCACCGAAGAAAACCTGATCTCCCATGCAACCAACACCCACCACTGACGGCGGCGGCGCCCTGCCCGGCACGCCCGTGAAAGCCGCGGGCCCCGCGCTGGCCCGTCCCTTGTCTCGATTCAAGGGCGCCGGCCCGATCGTGGCCCTGGTCCTGCTGTGCATCGCCGGCGCCCTGCTCAATCCCGGCTTCGCCACCTTCGACAACCTGATGAACGTGCTCACGCGCACCGCCTTCATCGGCATCATCGCCGTGGGCATGACGTTCGTGATCGCTTCCGGCGGCATCGACCTGTCGGTCGGCTCGATGGCCGCGCTGATCGCCGGCGTGATGATCGTGGCGATGAATGCCCTCGCCCTGGGCGCGTCGCCACCCTCCGCGCTGGCGATCGTGGTGATCGGCATCGGGCTGGCCCTGGCCTTCGGCGCCGTGGCCGGCCTGGCGCACGGCTTCCTCGTCACGCACGGCCGCATCGAAGCGTTCATCGTCACGCTCGGCACGCTGGGCATCTTCCGCGCCGTGCTCACCTGGCTGTCCGACGGCGGCGCCATCACGCTCGATTTCAATCTGTCCGAGACGTACGGCCCGGTGTACTACCAGAGCGTGCTGGGCGTGCCGATCCCGGTCTGGATCTTCGCACTGGTCGCGATTGCCGGCGTCGTCATCCTGAACCGCACGCCGTTCGGCCAGCACGTGCAGGCGATCGGCTCGAACGAACAGGTGGCGCGCTATGCATCGATCCGCGTCGACCGCGTGAAGACGCTGACCTACCTGCTGCTGGGCGTGTGCGTGGCGATCGCCACCATTCTCTATGTGCCGCGCCTGGGCTCCGCCACGCCGACCACCGGCATCCTGTGGGAGCTGGAAGCGATCGCCGCCGTGGTCGTGGGCGGCACGTCGCTGAAAGGCGGCTCGGGGCGCATCATGGGCACCGTGGTCGGCGCGATCCTGCTGTCCGTGATCGGCAATATCCTGAACCTCACCAGCATCATCAGCGTGTACCTGAACGCCGCCGTGCAGGGTGTCGTCATCATCACCGTGGCCTACCTGCAGCGCGGCCGCCGTTAAGTATTTACCTGGATATTTACCTGGATATTTACCTGGAACCGATATGTACTCTTTTACTCTCTCTTTGAACAAGATCGCCGCCGCCTGCCTGCTGGCCAGCGCCGGCCAGGCCATCGCAGCGCAACCCGCGGCCGCCCAACCCGTCACGCTGGGCGTGGCCATTCCCACCGCCACGCACGGCTTCACGGGCGGCATCGTCTGGTGGGCCAACCAGGCGAAGAAGGAACTGGAAGCGGCCAATCCGAACCTGAAGGTCATCGTCAAGACGGCCGGCAGCACGCCGGAACAGGCCAACCAGGTGCAGGACCTGCTGGTGGTGAACAAGATGAACGCGCTGGTGATCCTGCCGCTGGAATCGGCTTCGCTGACGCAACCGGTCGCGCAGGTCAAGAACAAGGGCGTGTACGTGACGGTCGTCGACCGCGGGCTCACCAGCCCGAACGCGCAGAACGCCTACGTGGCCGGCGACAACACCGCCTTTGGCCGCCTGCCGGCCGAATACCTGGCGAAGAAACTGAACGGCAAGGGCAATATCGTCGTGCTGCGGGGCATGCCGAGCACCATCGACAACGAGCGGGTGAACGCCTTCAACGCGGAAATCGCCAAGCATCCCGGCATCAAGGTGCTCGACGCGAAATACGGCAACTGGAACCGCGACGATGCCTTCAAGGTTACCCAGGATTACCTGACCCGCTTCAAGCAGATCGACGCCGTGTGGGCGGCCGACGACGACATGGCGATCGGCGCGCTGAAGGCGATCGAGCAGGCCAAGCGCACCGATATCAAGGAAGTGTTCGGCGGCGCCGGCGCCAAGTTCGCCGTCAAGAAGGTGATCGATGGCGACCGGCTGATCCAGGCGAACGTGTCGTACTCGCCGAAGTTCATCTACGACGCCATCAAGATGACGGCCAACGCGCGCCTGAAGGGCGA
Organism: Pseudoduganella albidiflava; assembly: GCF_004322755.1. Taxonomy (NCBI): domain Bacteria; kingdom Pseudomonadati; phylum Pseudomonadota; class Betaproteobacteria; order Burkholderiales; family Oxalobacteraceae; genus Pseudoduganella; species Pseudoduganella albidiflava. Next base: position 2,661,913 of record NZ_CP036401.1, on the reverse strand, counting down.
GACGCTGCCGGCCAAGACGATCATCCCGTCGGTGCTGATCACGCGCGCCAACGCCAGCCAGTTCTATTACCCGAATTCGCCGTATTGAAGACAAAAGGAAAAGCATGAAGACCATCAAGGGACCGGCGATCTTCCTCGCCCAGTTCATGGGCGGCGAGGCGCCGTTCGACACGCTGGCCGGCCTGGCCGGATGGGCGAAGGGCCTCGGCTACGAAGCCGTGCAATTGCCGACCGACCCGCGCCTGATCGACCTGGACAAGGCCGCCGACAGCCAGACCTATTGCGACGAGATCACTGGCGTGCTCGCCGAGCACGGCCTGCAGATCACCGAGCTGTCGACGCACCTGCAGGGCCAGCTGGTCGCCGTGCATCCGGCCTACGACCAGCTGTTCGACGGCTTCGCGGCGCCGCACGTGCGCGGCAATGCGCAGGCCCGGCAGGAATGGGCCGTCGGCCAGGTGAAGGCCGCGGCGAAGGCGTCCCGGCGCCTGGGGCTGTCCACGCACGCGAGCTTTTCCGGCGCGCTGGCCTGGCCCTACCTGTATCCGTGGCCGCAGCGGCCCGCCGGCCTCGTCGAGGAAGCGTTCGGCGAACTGGCGAAACGGTGGAAGCCGATCCTCGACGTGTTCGACGATGCCGGCGTGGACGTCTGCTACGAGCTGCACCCCGGCGAGGACCTGCACGATGGCGTGACGTTCGAGCGCTTCCTGGCCGCCACGGGCAACCACCCGCGCGCCAACATTTTGTACGACCCCAGCCACTTCATGCTGCAGCAGCTCGACTACCTGGCCTTCATCGACATCTACCATGAGCGCATCAAGGCTTTCCACGTCAAGGACGCCGAGTTCCGGCCCGATGGCCGGCAAGGCGTGTATGGCGGCTACAGCGGCTGGGTGGACCGGGCCGGCCGCTTCCGCTCGCTGGGCGATGGCCAGATCGATTTCACGGGCATTTTCTCGAAGCTGGCGCAATACGACTACAGCGGCTGGGCCGTGCTGGAATGGGAGTGCTGCCTGAAGCACCCGGAAGACGGCGCCCGCGAAGGCGCGGAATTCATCCGCCGCCATATCATCCGCGTGGCCGAACGGGCTTTCGACGATTTCGCCGGCAGCGGCACCGACCGCGCCGCCGTGCGCGCCCTGATGGGGATCCAGGCATGAGCATCATCAACACGAAGGGCTCCGGCACGCCGCTGCCCCGCAAGCTCCGCCTCGGCATGGTCGGCGGCGGCGACGGCGCCTTCATCGGCGCCGTGCACCGCATCGCGGCGCGGCTGGACGACCGCTATGAAGTGGTGGCCGGCGCCCTGTCCAGCAATCCGGAACGGGCCCTGGCCAGCGGCACCGCGCTGCGTTTCGATCCGTCGCGCTGCTATGCCGACTACCGGGAGATGGCACGCGCGGAAAGCCAGCGGCCGGACGGCATCGATGTCGTCGCCATCGTCACGCCGAACCACCTGCACGCGCCGGTGGCCACCGCCTTCCTCGAAGCGGGCATCCACGTCATCTGCGACAAGCCGCTGGGCATCGCCACCGCCGAAGGCGAAGCGCTGGCGGCGCTCGCGCGGGAGAAGAACCGCGTGTTCGCGCTGACCCATACGTACACGGGCTATCCGATGGTGCGGCATGCGCGCGAACTGGTGGCGGCGGGCGAGATCGGCGACGTACGGCTGATCCACGTCGAGTACGCGCAGGACTGGATGGCCGAAGCGGGCCCGCAAAGCGAGCAATTCCAGCGCACCAACTGGCACAACGATCCGGAGCGGGCCGGCCCCACCGGCTGCACCAGCGACATCGGCACGCATGCGTTCCACCTGGCCGGCTTCGTCAGCGGGATCCAGCCGAACGAACTGCTGGCCGAGCTGCACTCGTTCACGCCGGACCGCGTGCTGGACGACCACGTGCAGGTGATGCTGCGCTACCCGAACGGCGCGCGCGGCATGCTGTGGTCGAGCCAGATGGCGACCGGCTGCGAAAACGCGCTCAAGCTGCGCGTGTTCGGCTCGAAGGCCAGCCTCGCCTTCGACCAGGAAAACCCGAACGAGCTGTGGCTGACGCCCCTGGGCGGCAGCGCCCAGCGGCTCACCCGCGGCCGGGTGCGCGGCGCCGCGGCGGAACACGCGACGCGCGTGCCGTCCGGCCACCCGGAAGGCTACCTGGAAGCGTTCGCGCAGCTGTACCGCGATGCCGCCGCGCGCATCCATGCCGTGGATGCCGGGCTGCCCGTGCCGGCGGAGAGCGCCGACCTGCCGACCGTCGACGATGGCGTGGCCGGCATGCGCTTCATCGATGCCGTGCTGGAGAGCGACCGGGGCGGGTCGCGGTGGACGGCGCTGGGGTAGCGCACTGCCATTTTACCGAGGGTGTTGTCGCGCGCACGTGCCGACAACACCCGTCCCGAAGGGCCCCCGTCGGCCCGCGCGTTCCCCCTTCCCCTCTTCAAAATATTGTCGTCCAGTTACATTGTTTACATTGACTTAAGAATGCGAATCGTTATCATTCACGTTCCTAAGTAAAATGACTACCGGTGCACGTCTCGTCCGCACCGATCACTGGACAACAACATGAACAAGAAACACCGCCCGGCCCACGGGCACAAGCTGGGCCGCCTCTCGATGGTGGCCGGCCTCACCGTCACGATGCCGCTGGGCGCCCTCGCCCAGGTCGCCGAACAAGCGCAACCGGTCATGCCGACCGTCGAAGTGCAGGCGCAGAAGGACGGCGACAACGGCTACACCACGCGCGTGGTGGGCACCGCAACGCCACTGGGCCTGTCGATCCGCGAAACGCCGCAGGCGGTTTCCGTGATCACCCGCGAACGGATGGAAGACCAGGGCCTGGCCACCATTACGGACGTGGTCAACAACACCACCGGTGTCTCGGTGAACCAGTATGAAACGCACCGTGCCGGCTTCACTGCGCGCGGCTTCGACATCACCAACCTGCAGATCGACGGCATCCCGACGACGTGGGAACAATCGTGGAGCGCCGGTGAAACGCTGGGCAGCCTGGCCATCTACGAGCGCGTGGAAGTGGTGCGCGGCGCGACCGGCCTGATGACCGGCGCCGGCAATCCGTCCGCCGCGATCAACCTGATCCGCAAGCGCGCCACCAGCAAGGAACTGAGCGGCACGGCCGAACTGGGCATCGGCCGCTGGAACGAGCGCCGCGCCATGGTGGACGTGGGCACGGGCCTGAACCAGAGCGGCAGCGTGCGCGCCCGCGTGGTCGGCGAGTACCGCCAGGCGGACAGCTGGGTCGACTACCTGGAAGACAAGGACAAGACCGTGTTCGCCACCATCGAGGCGGACCTGGCGCCGGGCACGCTGCTGTCGGCCGGCTTCAGCCGCCAGGAAACCGATCCGAAGGGCTCGATGTGGGGCGGCCTGCCGTACTACTACACGGATGGCACGCCGACCAACTGGGACCGCTCGAAGACCACCGCCGCCGACTGGACCACGTGGAGCAGCAGCTACAACAACGCCTTCGTCAACCTGGAACACAACTTCGCCAACGGCTGGCAGGTGCGTGGTTCCTTCAGCCGGGGCGATCGCCGGGGCGATTCCTACCTGCTGTACCTGTCGGGCATTCCCGACCGCGTGACGGGCCTGGGCATGTCCGACTTCTCGGGTTCGTACAACACGCGCTCGAAACAGGACGACGTCAGCCTGCACGCGAGCGGCCCGTTCGCACTGGGCGGCCGCCAGCATGAAGCCGCATTCGGCTACCTGCATTCGAAGCAGGAATTCGTTTCCGACAGCCGCGCCGCAAACTACGGCAACGTCAGTTCGGCCGTGGGCGACTTCAACAACTTCAACCCGGGCGCCTATCCGGAGCCGTCCTGGGGACCGCGCACGTTCTACGAAACCAGCGAAACCAAACAGGAAGGCCTGTACGGCGTGGTGCGCTTCTCGCTGGCCGATCCGCTGAAAGTGATCATCGGCGCGCGCGTCAGCAACTATGAAAAGACCGGCCACGGCCTGTGGACCGCCGCGTACACGATCAAGAAGAACCGCGAAGTGACGCCGTACGCCGGCCTGGTCTACGACATCGACCGCAACTGGTCGGCCTACGCCAGCTACACCGACATCTTCCAGCCGCAGAACCTGAAGGACATCAACGGCGGCCAGCTCGATCCGGTGGTCGGCAAGAGCTATGAAACGGGCATCAAGGGCGCGTTCCTGGACAATCGCCTGAACGCGCAGTTCTCGGTGTTCCGCATCAAGCAGGACAAGCTGGGCGTGGAAGCGGGCATGATCGACCGCGACGGCACCGGCCCGCTGCTGCCGGAAGCGTACTACCGCGCCGCCGAAGGCGCGGAGAGCAAGGGCTTCGAGGCCGAAGTGTCGGGCGAACTGGCACGCGGCTGGAACGCCACGGCAGGCTATGCGTACTTCAAGGCCGAGGATGCCGCCGGCCTGGAGTTCAACAGCATCTACCCGCGCAAGACGTTCCGCGTATTCACCACCTACCGCTTCCCCGGCGAGTTGAGCAAGCTGACGGTGGGTGGCGGCGCGAACTGGGAAAGCCGCACCTGGACCAACGACCCGACCGCGCCGGCCAATACCAGCGGCCAGATCGTGCAGGGCTCGTTCGCGCTGGTCAACCTGATGGCGCGCTACGACATCAACGACCGCCTGTCGGCCCAGCTGAACATCGACAACGCGTTCGACAAGACGCACTACGCCATGTTCTCCGCCTTCAACGCGATCACGTACCAGGCGCCGCGCAGCGTCTCCGCCACGCTGCGGTACAAGTTCTGATCCGACTGCACGCGTGAAAAAGCCCCTGGATTTCTCCAGGGGCTTTTTTTTGCCGGATGCGGCCGGCGACAGCGGCGTTCTGGTGTCGGACACCGTGCCTTTCGGCATCCGACACCAGGCTGCGTCTTGCTGTTACAGCGCCCAGCGCATCGACAGCCCGATTACCCGGTCATAGCGCCGGATGTCGCGCGGGTTGCTGGGGATGCCGTGGTAGTCGTTGTACTTTCGGTCCGTCAGGTTTTCCACGTCCAGCGTGACGCCGATCTTGTCGTTGATCTTGTAGGTGATCGACGCGTCGGCGGTCTTGATCGGGTCGACGATCAGGTCGAAGCCCAGGCCGCGGTAGTTGTAGGTATCGACGAACTTCGAGCGCCAGTTGTAAGCCAGGCGGCCGGACCACGGGCCCCGCTCGTACAGCGCGACGATGTTGTAGGCGTTCTTCGACATGTTGACGAACGGGCTTTCGATGCCCCGGTCTTCCAGGCGGCCCTGCATGTACGTGTAGTTCGCCTCAAGCCCGAAACCGTTCAGCCAGCCCGGCAGGAAGTCGTAGAACTGGCGGTATGCGAGTTCGATGCCTTTCAGCTCGCCACCTTCCATATTGCGCGGGCGTTCCACGAGATAACGCGTGCCATTGACCGTTTCAAAGTCCTGGCGGCGGATCACGTAGTTCTTGAAGTCGTGCTTGAACAGCGTGGCCGTCAGGCTGCCGGTCGGCGCGAAATACCACTCGGCCGCCACGTCGACATTGGTGCCCTCGATCGGTTTCAGGTCCGGATTGCCGCCGTTGCCGTTCGGGTCGACCGTGCCGCCACCGCCCGCGTTGTACGTGGTGCCCGGGTTGAAATCGGCGAACGCCGGGCGCTGGATCGCCTTGCCCGCGTTGAGGCGCAGCACCACGTCCTCGGTCGCCATCGCTTTCAGCGTCAGGTTCGGCAGCGCGTCGGTGGTGCTGGTCTTCCTGTTCACGGCCACGGGGTTCAGCACGCCGTTCGTCCAGATTCCGCTGAAGCCGTTCACGTCCAGTTCCGTACGCACCACCCGCACGCCGGCCGTGCCTTCGACCGGGACGCCGCCCACGGTGAAGCCGAACTTCGTCTTGCCGTAGAGGGCGCTCGTGTCTTCCTGGTTCGTGTACAGCGAAAACGGATCGGCCGGGCCCTTGCCGGCCGGGCGCCCGTATAGCTGGCGCAGCTTGTCCATGTTGGCGTGCATGTAGCTCGCGCACGGCGTGACCCAGCTGGCCAGGCCATAGTCATTGGCCATCTCCATCGACTGGCAAGCGAAGCCCGGCAGCGAACCTGGCGCCGGCAACCCCGCCGGGGCCAGGATCTGGCCGTTGCTCTGGGTCTGGTACGACGCCTTGCGTTCGGCCAGGCGCATGCCGAAGCTCAGTTCCTTCAGGAAACCATCCGAGCCGGGATTCCACGTGGCGTCCACGCGCCAGTCGTTCGACTGGCCGCGGGCATTGCTCCAGTTGTCGAAGAAGGTATGCAGGCGGTAGTTGGCCGGGTTGTCCATGTCGTAGCCCGGATACGTGAAGTAGCCGCCACCGTTGCGGTAGGTTTCGCCGGCCACCGTCGGCGGAGACGTCAGCAGGTCGAGAATCGGGAAGTCCTGCTTCCACTTGCTGTTGGTGCGCGCCAGTTCGGTGGTGATGGTCCAGTCGTCGTTGACTTTCCAGCGCGCGCCGAACGCGCCCTGGTGGGTTTCCGAATCGTCGTTCGGCGCCTGGGTCGACGACAGCGTGAACGGGTTGGCATTCACGCTCGTCATCGTGGCGACCTGGTTGGTGCCCGGGATCAGCGTGTATTGCGTGTTCGGGCTCCAAGCCTGGCCGGACACGAAGAACTGGCGCTGCGCGTCGTGGTCGATGCGGGTCGACCAGCCTTCGGCGAACATTTCCAGCGAACGGTTCGGGCGCCACTGGAATGCCCAGTTGGCGGCCGTGCGCTCGCGCTTGCCCTGGTACAGCACGTGGCCCAGGTCGAACGGTCCGGTGACCGGCGAGGCGGCGCCCAGCACGGCGGCCGGAGGCGAGTTCCACGTCACTTCGTCGTGATAGTTGCCCTTCTGGTACGACAGGCCGAGCAGCGCGCCGATCTCGCCGAAGTCGCCCTTCCAGCGGTTGCTGATCGTGCCGGAAGCCTGCGGATCGTTGGTCTTGGACTTGTCGCGGTTTTCCACGCGGCCCTGCACGTTGGCCGAGAAGCCCTTGAAGTCGAACGGGCGCGCGGTGCGCACGTCGATCACGCCGGCCGTACCGCCCTCCACCATCTCGGCGCCCTGCGTCTTGTACACGTCCACGCGCTGGAGCATCGTGGTGGGAATGTCGGCCAGGTACAGGCTCCGGTCGCGCGACGTATAGACTTCGCGGCCGTTCAGCAGGGTGACCAGGCCGGTCAGGCCGCGGATGACGACGTTCGCCGCCTCGCCGTATTCGCGGCGGATCTGCACGCCCGAAACGCGGCCCAGGATCTCGGCCACGTTCTTGTCCGGGAACTTGCCGGCTTCCTCGGCGACGATCGAATCGATCACTTCATCGGAATTGCGCTTGATCGCCTGTGCGCTCTGGGCGGCGCGGCGCACGCCGGTGACGACGACGGTGGTGGCCGCTGTGGCCTGCTGCTCGGCCGCCACCTGGGCATCCTGTGCCCACACGGACGCGCTGGAAAGGATGCCCGCGCCAGCCAGCGCGGCAACCGACAGTTTCATTTTCAAATTGCGGGATGGGCGGACCGCGCCGGTTCCGGTGTCATTCATGCTGCATCTCCTGTGGTTCTGTCTTTTTTATGCGCTGCGTGGGCAACGTTTCATGGTGCTGCGAATCCATCTTAAGTGAGTAGAAAATTATCGATCCAATCAATTTTTGGGGGTTTTCGATACCAAAACTGGTATCACGCATCATTCCCGGCCGCTCGCCTGGGCACCCGGGCGATCCCCGCTCGCCATGCGCTGTCCAGGCCCGTTTCTCGGCGTGTACAGGAGTGGCGACGCCCTGCCGATCGCTGTTGGCGAGTGGCCGGCACCCCGTCGAATGAACGGACAGATGCCAGGCCAGGAAGCTGGCAAGGCGCCACCCGGCAGTGCCTGCCGGACCGCACGCACGTTCGATTTTCTGGCCATACTGTGACCATTTCGCAACAAAAGCTTCCGCCAGCCGGCTCCCCGGCCGTCGGCCGGTGCCAAATACCCTTTGCATGAGTGGGCAATGCGGGCTACTCTGCCCCATGCCGGTTTCCCGATGGCGGAACGCCGGCCGGCGATGGAGACCCGAGCAATGAGAGATGCACGCCACGATGCCGACACAGCGCGCACGATCGATATCGCGGTGGTCCTGCAAAAGCTGCGCGGGACCGACGAAGCGATCGACTACCTGCGTTATGCCCACGTCGCCGAGGCGCTCATCGCGCGCGTGCTCGCGGCGGGCGGTTCGCGCGCCACGATGACGGTGGTGTGGCGCAGTCCGCCGGCAACCGGTGAAGCGCCATGCGAACAGGAAGTACCCAGGGCGCCCCGCTTCTACCATGTCGACAGCCGAAGGCACGACGTGGTGCGCGCGGCGGTGGTACAGGCCGCCATCGCCCTGGCCGGGAAGATGGATCCCGCCCGCGCCGAGCGCTTGCTGCGCCGCGAGGCGCTGTCCGATGAAACGATTGCCCGCGTGCTGTCCGGCGACGACAGCCGGCGGCGCCTCAGGTAACCGCGGCAATGCCGCGGCGGCGCCCACGCAGCGCCGTGTTTTGTCCGCGCCGTGTTTTGTCCGCGCCGTGTTTCGCCCAGATTAACGATAATTAATGATTCGGCCATTCCCCCTTCAGCCGCTACGCGGCATAGTGCGGGGTGGACTCCATCGTTAACCTGTCATCCGGACCATTCATGCCATTTTCCTTTCCCCGGCGCCGCGCGGGCCTGGCTGCCGCATGCGCCGCGGCCGCGCTGGCCCTGTACGGCTGCGGTGCCGACCCCGCTCCGAAAGCCGCCACCGTTCCCCAGGTTGCCACGCTGACCGTCGAGCGCAGCAGCGTGCCGCTGGCCCTCGAGCTGCCCGGCCGCACGGCGCCGTTCCTGCTGGCCGAAGTGCGCGCCCGGGTCGACGGCATCGTGCAGGACCGCCGCTTCACCGAAGGGGCGGACGTGCGCAAGGGCGACCCGCTGTACCTGATCGATCCCGCGCCGTACCGGGCCGCGCTGTCGAGCGCACAGGCCACGCTGCAGCGGGCCCGGGCGAACCTGGTCAGCAGCACGTCGCAACTGGAACGCTACAAGGTGCTGGTCGGCGGGAATGCCGTCAGCAAGCAGGCGTTCGACAATGCCGAGGCGGCGCAGTTGCAGGCCGCCGCCGACGTGGCCGCGGCGGAAGCGGCCGTGACCACGGCGCGCATCAACCTCGGCTATACGAGCGTGACCGCGCCTATCGCCGGGCGCAGCAGCGTATCGCAGGTGACCCAGGGCGCCTACGTGCAGGCCGGGTCCGCCACGCTGCTGACCACGATCCAGCAGCTCGATCCCATGTATGTCGACCTGCAGCAATCGAGTGCCGAGGGGCTGGCGCTGCGGCGCGATATCGCCAGCGGCAGCCTGAAGCTGGAAGGCGCCGGCAAGGCCCAGGTGCGCCTGAAGCTGGAAGACGGCAGCACGTACGCACACCCGGGCATCCTGGAATTTTCCGGCGTGACGGTCGACCGGGATACCGGCTCCGTCACGCTGCGGGCCCGCTTCCCCAACCCGGACAAGCTTCTGCTGCCTGGCATGTTCGTGCGCGCCAGCGTGGAACAGGGCGTGCGGCAAGGTGTCGTGCGCGTGCCCGCCACCGCCGTGACGCGCAACCCGCAGGGCGAAGCCACCGTGATGCTGGTCGGCGGCGGCAACAAGACCGAGGTGCGCACCGTGCAGGCCAGTGCGCTGGTCGATGGCCACTGGCTGGTGGAGCACGGCCTGAAGGATGGCGAGCGCCTGATCGTCAGCGGCGTGCAGAAGCTGCGCCCCGGCATCGTCGTGACGCCGCGCGCCGCGGCACCGCGCAGGCTGGCCACGGCGCCTGCCGCGGCCGCGCCCCCCACCGCCCCCGCGGCCCGCTGAGGATGAGCAGCCATGGCTAGATTCTTCATCCAGCGGCCCATCTTCGCGATCGTGATTTCGCTGCTGATCATGCTGGTCGGCGGCATCGCGCTGTTCAAGATGCCGGTCGAGCAATATCCGCCCGTGTCGCCACCGTCCGTGCAGATCCAGGCCACCTTCCCCGGCGCCTCGGCCGAGACCATGGCCAATACCGTGGTGCAGGTGATCGAGCAGCAGATGACGGCGATCGACAACCTGCTGTACATGACCTCCACCACCGACGATACCGGCCAGTCGACCACCACGCTGACCTTCGCGCCGGGTACCGATCCCGATATCGCTCAGGTACAGGTGCAGAACAAGCTGCGTTCGGCCGAGCCGCGCCTGCCCTCGGAAGTCCAGCAGTCGGGCCTGCGCGTAACGAAGTCGACCAGCGATTTCCTGATGGTCGCGGCCTTTGTTTCCGAAGACAACAGCATGACCAAGTTCGACATCGCCAACTACGTGGCGTCGAACATCCAGGACCCGCTGTCGCGCATTCCCGGCGTGGGCAGCCTGAACGTGTTCGGCACCCAGTACGCGATGCGCATCTGGCTCGATCCCGTCAAGCTGACGGGTTACGCGCTGACGCCGCTGGACGTGAACCGCGCGATCCAGGCGCAGAACGTGCAGATTTCCGGCGGCCAGCTGGGCGGTTCGCCCGCCGTGGCGGGGCAGACACTGTCCGCCACCATCAACCAGGCCAGCCTGCTGCGCACGCCCGAGGAATTCCGCCGCATCCTGCTGAAGGTGCAGCCGGACGGCTCGTCGGTGCGGATCGGCGACGTGGCGCGCGTGGCGCTGGGCCCGGAAAACTACAACGTGGACGTGCGCTACAGCGGCAAGTCCGCGTCCGGCGTGGGCATCCAGCTGGCGCCGGGCGCCAACGCGCTGACCACCGCGGACGCGGTGCGCGCCCGCCTCGACGAGCTGAAGGCGTTCTTCCCGAATGGCCTGGTGGTGGTGTACCCGAACGACGTGACGCCGTTCATCGAAGTGTCGATCCACGAAGTGGTCGTCACGCTGTTCGAGGGCATCGCGCTGGTGTTCCTCGTCATGTACCTGTTCCTGCAGAATCTGCGCGCCACGCTGATCCCGTCGATCACCGTGCCGGTGGTACTGCTCGGTACCTTCGGCATCATGTCGGCGCTGGGCTTCACCGTCAACACGCTGTCCATGTTCGGCCTGGTGCTGGCCATCGGCCTGCTGGTGGACGATGCCATCGTGGTGGTGGAAAACGTCGAGCGGGTGATGCACGAGGAAGGCCTGGGCCCGTACGAGGCGACCGAGAAGGCGATGAGCCAGATCACCAGCGCGCTGGTGGGCGTGGCGCTGGTGATCTCGGCCGTGTTCGTGCCGGTGGCGTTCTCCAGCGGCACGGTGGGCGCGATCTACCGGGAATTCTCGCTGACCGTGGTGGCGTCGATGCTGCTGTCGGTCTTCATCGCGCTGACACTGACGCCGGCGCTGTGCGCGACGATGCTCAAGCGGCCGGACCCGGACCACCATGACAAGCGCGGCTTCTTCGGCTGGTTCAACCGCGGCTTCGAGAAGAGCCGCGACCGCTACCTGGGCGGCGTGGCCGCCATCGTGCGCCGGCGCGGCGTGTGGATGGCGCTGTACGTGGTGCTGGTCGGCGTCGTCGCGCTGCTGTTCCTGCGGCTGCCGGGCGGCTTCCTGCCACGCGAGGACCAGGGCTACATGTTCGTGCAGGTGCAGACGCAGCCCGGCAGCACGCTGGAAACCACCGGCAAGGTGCTGGAAGAGATCAACCAGTACCTGCTGAACGACGAAAAGGCGATGGTCGACTCCACCTTCGCCACGATCGGCGCCAGCCAGCCGAACCGGGGCCAGAACCAGGGCCGCCTGTTCGTGCGGCTCAAGCCGTGGGACGAGCGCACCGGCGACGAGCTGTCCGTCTCGGCGCTGAGCAGCCGCATCTCGGCCCGCTATGGCGACTTCCAGGGTGCCCAGGTCACCGCGGTGGAACCGCCGCCGATCCGCGGCCTGGGTTCGGCCACCGGCTTCTCGCTGCAGATGCAGGACCGCGGCGGCCTTGGCCACGAGGCGCTGGCGAAGGCGCGCGACCAGCTGCTGGACCTGGCGAAGAACGAACCGGCGCTGGCGCGCGTGCGCTTCACGGGCCAGGCCGACAACGCCACCTACAAGATCGACATCGACCGCGAAAAAGCCGCCGCGCTGGGCGTGAACCTGACGGACGTGGATCAGACCTTCTCGACGGCCTGGGGGTCGCGCTACATCAACAACTTCCTCGACACGGACAACCGCATCAAGCGCGTGTACGTGATGGCCGATGCGCCATTCCGCATGAATCCCGACGACATCCGCTTCCTGCACGTGCGCAACGCGGCCGGCACCATGGTGCCGTTCTCCGCGTTCGCCAGCGCCCGCTGGACCTGGGGCGCGCCCGCGGTGCAGCGCTACAACGGCATCGCTTCGGCCGAGATCCTGGGCCAGCCCGCGCCCGGCCACAGTACCGGGGAAGCCATGGAAATCATGGAGCGCCTGATGGGCCAGCTGCCGGACGGCATCGGCTACGAATGGAGCGGCATCTCGCTGCAGGAAGCCCAGGCGGGCGCCCAGGCGCCGCTGCTGTACGGCCTGTCGATCCTGGTGGTGTTCCTGTGCCTGGCCGCGCTGTATGAAAGCTGGGCCATTCCTGTCTCCGTGATCATGGTGGTGCCAATCGGCGTGCTGGGCGCGCTGGCCGCCGCCACGCTGTTCGGGCTGGAAAACGACGTGTTCTTCCAGGTCGGCCTGCTGACGACGATCGGCCTGTCGGCCAAGAACGCGATCCTGATCGTGGAATTCGCCCGCGAACTGCAGCTGGAAGGGCGCGGCGTGCTGGAGGCCGCGATGGAAGCGGCCAAGCTGCGCCTGCGCCCGATCCTGATGACGTCGATGGCATTCGTGCTGGGCGTGCTGCCGCTGGCCATCGCCAGCGGCGCCGGCGCCGCCAGCCAGAACGCGCTGGGCATCGGCGTGATCGGCGGCATGCTGACGGCCACCTTCCTGGCCACGTTCATGATTCCGCTGTTCTTCGTGCTGGTGGCCGGCAAGATCAGGGACCGCAAGCGTGCGTCATCTCAATCCGGCAACCATCCGCCAGCTGTGGTCACGCCCGCGGGCCAGGAGGTCAATTGATGAAACACTTGCCCATCTTGCTTGCGGTCGCCGCGCTGGCCTCCGGCTGCACCTTGCAGCCCGCCTACCAGCGCCCGGCCGATCTTGCGCCGGCGGCCTTTCCCACCGGCCCGGCCTACGCGGCGGCGGCTTCCGCGAACGCCACCCCGGCCGCCGACACGGGCTGGCAGGATTTCCTCGCCGATGCGCGCCTGCGCCAGCTGGTCGGTATAGCGCTGGCCGGCAACCAGGACTTGCGCATCGCCCTGCTCCGTGTCGCCCAGGCGCGCACGGCCCTGCAGTCGCAGCGCAGCGCCGCCCTGCCCCAGGTGGGCGTGGAAGCTTCCGGCACGCGCGGCAGGAACGCCGCCGGCGCCACCACGCACGCCAATGCCGTCGCGTTGACGGCCGCATGGGAAGTCGACCTGTTCGGCCGCCTGCAAAGCCTGACGGACGCGGCCCGCGAACAGTACGTGGCCAGCGCCCATGGCCGCCAGGCCGCACACATCCTCCTCGTTGCCCAGGTGGCGGAGCAGTATTTCGCCATGCTGGCCTACGAGGAACAGCTGGCCGTCACCGAGGAAACGCTGGCGGCGGCGCGCGAATCCTACCGCATCGTCAAGCTGCAGTTCGATACGGGCACCGTTTCCGAACTCGATGAAACGCTGGCGCGCGGCACGCTGGAACAGGCGCAGGCCAATCACGCGGCGCAGCAGCGGCTTCGCGCGCAGGCGGAAAACGCGCTGCTGCTGCTGCTGGGCCAGCCCCTGCCGCCCGCCCCGGGGCCCGCCACGCCGCTGGACCGGCAGTCGATGCTGGCCGCGCAGTTTCCCGATATCCCCGCCGGCTTGCCGTCCGACCTGCTGCTGCGCCGGCCGGACGTGCTGCAGGCCGAGGCGCAGTTGCGCGCGGCGTACGCCGACATCGGCGCGGCCCGCGCGGCATTCTTCCCGAACATCCAGCTCACGGCCGCCGCCGGCACCGCCAGCACCGCTCTGGGCCAGCTGTTCGAGGCCGGTACCGGGGTCTGGTCGTTCGCGCCCAGCCTGGTGCTGCCCCTGTTCGATGGCGGCGCGCGCCAGGCCAGCCTGGATAACGCCCGCATCGCCCGCGATATCGGCGTGGCGCAGTACCGGCAGGCGGTGCAGGTGGCGTTCCGCGAGGTCGCCGATGGCCTGGCGGCCCGCGGCACCTACGATACCGAACTGGCCGCGCGCCAGCGCGACGTGGCGGCCCAGCAGCGCCGGCTGGAACTGGCCGAGCTGCTGTATTCCAGCGGTGCCAGCGATTACCTGGCCGTGCTGACGGCGAAAACGGACCTGTACAATGCCCGCGTCTCGCTGATCGCGGCCCGGCAGAACCAGCTCGCCGCGCTGGTGGGGCTGTACCGCGCGCTGGGTGGCGGGTGGCTGGAACGGACCGGAGAGACGCCGGCGCGGGCGGATACCGGGGTGGCGGCGCCAGCCAGCTGAACCGGTCAACCCAGGCGCGGCTGCCGGGGTCGGCCCTGATGCCGTCCAGGTAAGCCTACCCCAAGTGCAAGTACCGGGGTCAGGAGGGATGCTAGCATGCATGCCAGCATCGTTCAGCAGGCGCGAAGCATGCTTCGCGAAATCCCTGCTTCACCCCGCCGGGTCTGACCCCAGCCCTTCGCCGTTGGGGTAGATGCCTGCGTCAACCACACGCAAGCAGATAAAGCAGATGAGCACACCATGAAACTCCTCCTCGTCGAAGACAACGAACGGGTCGCCCGCTTCGTCAAGAAGGGCCTGGCCGAAGCGGGCCACACGGTCGATCACGCCGATAACGGCCGCGACGGCATGAACCACGCCGTCAGCGAACCGTACGACGCGATCGTGATGGACCGCATGCTGCCCGGCGGGATCGACGGCCTGGCCATCGTGGCGGCGCTGCGCCAGCAGGGCAACCGCGTGCCGATCCTGATCCTGTCGGCGCTCGATGGGGTGGACGAGCGCATCCACGGCCTGAAGAGCGGCGGCGACGATTACCTGGTGAAACCGTTCGCGTTCGGCGAACTGCTGGCCCGCCTCGACGCCCTGCTGCGCCGCGCGCAACCGCAGGCGGTGGACACCACGTTGACGCTGGACGACCTGAGCATGGACATGCTGGCCCACAAGGTGACGCGCGCCGGCAGGCCGGTGGCTTTGCAGCCGCGCGAATTCAAGCTGCTCGGCTACCTGATGCGCCATGCGAACCAGGTGGTGACGCGCACGATGCTGCTGGAAAACGTGTGGGACTACCACTTCGATCCGCAGACCAACGTGATCGACGTCCACATCAGCAAGCTGCGGCAAAAGATCGACGCCGGCTTCGGCAAGCCGCTGCTGCGCACCGTGCGAAACGCCGGCTACATGCTGACCGACCAGCCGTAGCGGGACCAGGCATGAGACTCCCCGGCTTTTCCGCCCGCACCATCGCGATCGGCTATGCGTTCGTCACCCTGCTGGTGCTGGCGATGTTCGCCTCGCCGCTGTGGTACGCGTGGCGCACCAACATCCAGGAGGTGCGCACCGAGCTGCTGGCCTCCGAAGCGCAGCGCCTCGGCAACCTGTTCCGGCGCGGCGGGCCGGCCGCGCTGACCACGGCCATCGACAGCCAGGTGGAGGGCACCAACGATGGCGTGCGCAAGATCATCCTGTTGATGGCCCCGAACGGCGCGAAGCTGGCCGGCAACCTGCCCGCCTGGCCCGGGGGCTTGCCGGACCGCGACGGCGTCAGCTCGGCCACCATCCGCGTCGACGGCGTGCCGCGCCGGATCGAACTGGTACGCGTGACGCTGGGGCGTGGCTACCGCCTGCTGATCGCCAGCAACCTGAACCGCTTCGACGAGCTGGAACGGCTGTTCGTGTACGGCTTGCTGGGCTGCGGCGCGGCGGTGCTGGTGGGCGCGGCGCTGGGCGGGGTGCTGATCCGCCGCGCCCTGCTCACCCGCGTGCAGGGCATCAGCCAGACCACGGCCGCGATCATCGAGGGCAAGCTGTCGCGCCGGCTCGCGGCGCCGCGCGATGGCGACGAACTGCAACTGCTGACGCGCACCGTCAACCGCATGCTGGACCAGATCGAGCACCTGGTGACGGGCGTGCAGGACGTGTCGAACGCCATCGCGCACGACTTGCGCACGCCCCTGTCCGAGCTGCGCGCCCGGCTGGAAGAGCTGTCCGTCAACCGCCCGAACGAGGAAGAAACGTTTGCCGAGATCGATGCGGCCATCAACGACGTCGACCGCGTGATGAAAATCTTCAACGCGCTGCTGCGCCTGGCCGAGATCGACAGCGGCAGCCGCCGCAACGGTTTCGTGCCGGTGGACGTGACGAACCTGGCGGCCGAGGTGGCCGAGTTCTATGCGCCGGTGGCGGAGCTGCGCAATATCGCGCTGGCGTTCACGCCGCGTGGCGCATTGCGCGCCGTCGGCGACCCGGTGCTGCTGGCGCAGGCGCTCGGCAACCTGGTGGAGAATGCGTTGAAGTACGCGCCCGAAGGCGGCGTGATCGCCATCGCCGTGCAGCGACCGCAGCGCGACATGCTGGAAATCGTGGTGAGCGACAATGGCCCCGGCATCGCCGAAGATGAACGGCCGCGCGTCGTCGAGCGCTTCTACCGGGGCGACACCAGCCGCGGCACGCCCGGCGTGGGGCTGGGCCTGTCGGTGGTCTCCGCCGTGGCCCGCCTGCATGGCGGCGTGCTGCTGCTGGCCGATAACCGGCCCGGCTTGCGGGCGACGCTGCAGGTGGCGGTCAGCCCGGCCGGCGGCACGCAGGCCTGATTCAGCGCGTCGCCGCAGCTTCGCTACGGATGGCGCCAGGCACCGCCGGGAAGGGTCCAGGAATCGCCTCATCGTTCATCTTGATCCGGCCGGCACCGATTGGTGCACGCATTTCGGTACCGGCTCCTGTGGTCGCCGGTGCCTTACCCGATTGCGTCGTCCGCCATCCCGGTACCGCAACGAAATTCGAAGGCAAGTAACGGCTGGATGGCGCATCCATCGAATACGGCACGCTCCAGTTCTAATGCAGGGCTAAGAGCCAAGGTGGATACTCTTCACTCATGAGGAATTGTTTATTTGCCCAGCCACTGAATCCGCCAGGATCGGGGCATAACCTGGACTGAAATGATGAAAAGAGTCTCGACCCTGATCGGCGCAACGATCGCCGCGATACTGTGCGCCGGAATCGGCTTCGTGGCAGGCGCCATCACGGCGGGCTCCAGGGGCTGGCTCTCGCCGGTAGTGCGCGTTGTCGTGGAAAACCGTAGCGGCGAGGACGTCGCGAACGTCGTGCTGACGCATCGATCGGGCGGTCGAACAAGCACAGTCCAGTTGCCTGCCTTGAAGAACCGCCAGTCTGCCCAGCTGAGATACATCGCAGGCAATGCCGGCGGCTACGAGATCAGCGCGACGTTTGCCGACGGCAGGACGTTGAAGGGTGGGTCCGGCTACGCCGAAGGAGGATATTCGACGAGCGAAATCATCACCGCATCGACCATCAAGGGCAGTCCGGGCTTCCTCGACTGACGCGGATGGCCAGTTCGATCCGCCGGTGCCCGATGGCGCCGCGTCCGGCCGCCACGTGTTGCAATCCGCCGCTATACGCTGCGGGAGCTTGCCGGTACACTGCGGCTTGCCCTCCGTTGCCGAACCGGCAAGCTGCGGCTGTCGACCACTGGCTAGCTACCCTTCACCTGGCAAGGACAGAACCATGAACAGGCTCGGAAGAACGTCGCTCTTGCTGCTCGTGCTGTTTTCCTGCGTCGGCTGCGACCAGGCGACGAAACAGCTTGTCCGTGTGTGCCTGCCGGACCCGGTCACCTACTCCTTCTGGGGCGACTTCGTGCGCTTGCAGCACGTGCAGAACCACGGTGCCTTTCTCAACCTTGGCGCCACGCTTCCCGAGCCGGTCCGGTTCGCCATCTTCACCATTGCCATTGCCCTCGTGCTGGCCGGCCTGGTGGCATACGCGATCCGGAAGCCCGGCATCATCACGATCCACGTCGTCGCCATCGCGCTCATTGCCGGCGGCGGCGCCGGCAACCTGATCGACCGGATCCTGTTCGGCGGCGGGGTGACCGATTTCCTCAATATCGGCATCGGGCCGCTCCGTACGGGCATCTTCAACGTTGCCGACGTGGCGATCATGGCGGGTGCCGGCTTGCTGCTGTACCGGGGCCGCCGTGGCGGAGGCCGCGCGCCGGGCAGCAGGTAAAAGAACCGTATGCGGTGACCGGCGCTACACGCCCAGCCACCGGAGCACCAGCGGAATCAGCCCCGGCGCCAGCAGCGCGGTCAGCACCCCGTTCAGGCCCATCCCCAGGCCGGCGAACGCGCCCATCTCCGCGCTGACCTGGAACGCCCGCGCGGTGCCGATGCCGTGCGAAGCCACGCCCAGCGCGAAGCCGCGCACTTCGTGGGAATGGATCTTCATCCAGCCGAAAAGGAAGCGCGCGGTGACGGCGCCGAAGATGCCGGTGCCGATCACCAGGACGGCGGTCAGCGATGGCAGGCCGCCCAGCCGTTCCGACACGGCCATGGCGATCGGCGTGGTGGCCGATTTCGGGCCGGCCGAACGGGCCAGTTCCGCCGTCCCGCCCAGGGCAACGACGATGCAGACCGCCGAAACGATGGCCGTGACGGAACCGCATACCAGTGCCAGCGTCACCGGCAGGAAAGCGCGGCGCAGGCGGGGCAACTGGCGCACCAGCGGCACGGCCAGCGCCACGGTAGCGGGTCCGAGCAGGAAGTGCACGAACTGGGCGCCGGCGAAGTACCGCTCATACGACATGCCGGACAACCACAGCACCGCGCAGACCAGGGCGATCGCGATCGCCACCGGGTTGGCCAGCGCCGAGAACTTGCAGCGGGCATACATGGCCTGCGCCACAGCGTAGGCGCACAGGGTCAGCGTCAATCCCAGCAGTGGCGAGGCGGAAAGATAGACCCAGAAGGAGCGCAGCTCCGCCAGCTCAAACATCGCCATCCTTCGGGCTGGCCGCGCGCAGCACCAGGGCCGTCACGGCCAGCGTCAGCAGCGTGCTGCCCATCAGGCCCGCCAGCAGTGCCAGCCAGTGCCCGCTGCTGGAAGATGCCGCCGCCACGATGCCGACGCCGGCCGGGACGAACAGCAGCGACAGGTGGCGCAGCAGTTCGTTGGCATCGGCTTCGATCTTCCGCTGCAGCGCCGGCGCCGCGAGCAGGGCGGCGAACAGCAGCAGCATGCCGATGACCGGCCCGGGAACGGGCAGGTGCAGCACATAGGCGATGCCCTCCCCCAGGCACTGGAACAGCAGCAGGATGGTAAAGCTCACGAGCATGGCATTTCCTCTTTGGGTTTTATTAGTGATGTCTTGTCCGGGCTGCGCTGCGCGCCGCCGCGGGCCATTCGCAGAACGCGTCGGCCGCCAGCGTGCGCAGCCAGCTGTTGCCTTCGTCCTGATTGTAGCGCCCGTACCGGAACACGCTGGTTCGCAGCGCGGCCAGCCATCCGCGATCACGCTGCCCGATGGAGAACAGCGCCCCTTCCTCGAGGCTGGCGACACGGTCGTGCTGCGTGGCCGTGCTGCGACCGGACCTGCCGCGCGTCGGCTTCGGCGAGGCTGCGGGCGCGGTTCTCCCGCCCCGCTGAGCGCCCGGGCCGCATGCGCGCTCATGCCCGCGCAAGCCTGCTACACTGGAATGGCGGCGGCGTGGAGAGCACGGACGCGGAGATCATGGACGCGAAGATCATGGACGCTAAGGACATGGACGCTAAGGACATGGGACGATGAGCATCCGGCAGCGCAACAACGTGAAGGCGTGGGGCAGCGGTTCGACAACGCTGCTGTTCGCGCACGGCTTCGGCTGCGACCAGTCGATGTGGCGCTTCCTGCTGCCGGCCTTCGAAGGCCGCTACCGCATCGTCGTCTTCGACGCGGTCGGCAGCGGCGCCTCCGACTGGAGCGCCTACGATCCCGCCCGGTATGGCACGCTGCTCGGCTACGCGCGGGACGTGCTGGAAATCGCCGATGAATTCGCCGAAGGGTTTGCCGACCGGCCGGTAGTGTTCGTGGGCCACTCGGTGGCGGCCATGGTCGGGCTGCTGGCCACCATCCTGCAACCGGGCCGCTTTGCCGCCCAGGTGATGGTCAGCCCGTCGCCATGCTACCTGAACGATGGCGACTACCGTGGCGGCTTCTCGCTGGCGGACATCGAAGACCTGCTGCAGACGCTGGCGGACAACTACGAGGGCTGGGCGCGCGCCATGGCCCCCGCCATCATGGGCGCGCCGGCCCGGCCCGAGCTCAGCGGCGAACTGGTCGACAGTTTCTGCCGCGCCGATCCGGCCATTGCCGCCCACTTCGCCCGCGTGACCTTCCTGTCCGATCACCGTGCCGACCTGCCCCGTTCGACCACTCCCGCCCTCATCCTGCAATGTTCGGAAGACCTGATCGCACCACGCGCCGTCGGGGAATTCACGCACCGTGCGCTGCGCGGCAGCGAATTGCACGTCATCGACAACATCGGCCATTGCCCCCACATGAGCGCGCCGCGCGAGTGCGCGGCCGCGATGTCGCCCTTCCTGCGGCAATGGACGGATTGACCCATGGCCGCCACGCGAGGTCCACTGCCAGACCAGCCCGCTTCCCGCGATACCTTGCCGCAACCCGCCCGGCCGCATGACCAGGCATCGCTTCCCCTGGGCGAGGAACTGTTCGACCATGCGCCGTGCGCCCTGCTGCTGACCGATCCGGACGGCACGATCCTGCGCGCGAACGGCACCAGCGTGGCCTGGCTCGGCTACCCGCAACACGAGCTGACCGGCGGCATGCGGCTGCAGGACTTGCTCAGCATCGGTGGCGGCGTGCTGTACCAGTCGCACTGCCAGCCGCTGCTGCGCCTGCAGAACGCCGTTGCCGACGTGCAGATCGACCTGGTGCGGCGCGATGGCGCGCGCGTGCCGGCGCTGCTCAACGTCACGCGCCGCCGCTTCGCTACCGGCGTGCTGGATGAACTGGCTTTCTTCGCCGCAGGCGACCGCCGCGCCTATGAACGCGAGCTGCAGCGCAGCCGGGCCGAATTGCTCGCGGCGCAGGCGGCATCCAGCGAAGCGACGACCAGGCTGCGCGCCGCCATCGGCGAACTGGCCGCCGCCGAGCACCGCCGGCAGGAGTTCCTGATAGCGTTCTGCCAAGACCTGCGCAACCCGCTGGCGCCCATGCGCAGCGGGATGGACCTGCTGAAAATCATGCTGCCGCCCGATCACGGATCGGCCCGGCTGGTGGCGATGCTGGACCGCCAGCTGCGCGAACTCGTGCAGCTGGTCGACAGCGTGGCCGATGCCGGCGGACGCAACGCGCCGGGCGGCAGGGATGACGCGGCACCGGACGAAGCGGCACCGGACACACCGCCGCCGCCCTGAACGGCAGCCGGTGCGTCAGCCCAGCAGTTTGTCGAGCGTGGCCGGCAAGTCGCGCACGCGGGTTCCGCAGGCGTTGTAGAGCGCGTTGACCACGGCGGCGGCGGTACCGGTGATGCCGATCTCGCCGATGCCGCGCGCGCCGGCCGGGGCATGCGGGTCGGGAAGATCGGTCCAGAGCACCTCGATCGGCGGCACGTCCAGGTGCGACGGCACGTGGTAATCCCACAGGCTGGGATTCATCACACGGCCGTTGCGCGGGTCCGACAGCGTTTTCTCCATCAGCGCCATCCCCAGGCCCATGATCATGCCGCCACGGAACTGGCTGGCCGCCGTCTTCGCGTTCAGGATGCGGCCGCAATCGAAGGACCCCAGCAGCCGGGTCACGCGCGGCTCGCCGGTGACCGCGTTGACGCGCGCTTCGCAGAAGATCGCGCCGGTCGAGTGCATCGACCAGTGCCGCGCTTCCAGCGGCGGCGCGGCCTGTCCCTCCACCTGCAACTCGTCGCGGCCGGCGCGGGCCAGCAGTTCCGCATAGCTGGCGCGGCGCAAGCCGTCGCCCGCCTTGCACAGGCCACCTTCCAGCCCGCGCACCTCGTCGAAGTGCAGCCCGTCGAGCGGCGTGCCGTGGCCGCCCAGGCGCAGCAGGTCGGTAAACAGCGCGCGCAAGGCGGCAATGACGGACGCGCCGATCGCCGCCGTCTGCTGCGAGCCGCCGGCCAGGATCGTGCCCGGCATGGCCGAGTCGCCATACGTCACCGTCACGTTTTCCAGGGGCACGCCGAGCCGGGCCGCGACCAGTTGCGCCTGCACGGTCGCGGTCCCCATGCCCATCTCGTGGGCGGCCACTTCCACCCGCACGCGGGCTTCGCGCTTCAGGGTGATGCGCGCCGCGCCGCCACCCATGCGGTAGTAAGGATAGGTGGCGGTGGCGCAACCCATGCCGATCCACCATTCACCCTCGCGCCGCATGCGCGGCCTGGCTTGCCGCTGCGCCCAGCCGAAACGCTCGGCGCCCATCCGGTACGCTTCCACCAGGTGGCGCGACGAGAATGGCGCGCCCGTGGTGGGGTCCTGGTCCGGCTCGTTGCGGCGCCGCAGTTCGATGGGATCGATGCCCATCCGTTCGGCCAGTTCATCCACCGCGCACTCCAGCGCGAACGAGCCGACCGCTTCGCCCGGGGCACGCATGAAGGTATTGGCGAGCATGTTCATCCGCACCGCCTCCACCGACAGCTTGAAGCTGCCGGCGCTGTACAGCGACTTGGCCGGCATGATGAACGGTTCGGCCAGGCCGTTATGGGGCGACATCGCCACCATGCCGGTGTGGACCAGGGCCGTGAAGCGGCCATCGTCCGCCGCGCCGATGGCCACGCGCTGCTCGGTCAGAGTACGCCCGCCGGCCACCCGGTACACGCCTTCGCGCGACAGCATCAGGCGCACGGGCCGGCCGGCCAGTTTCGACGCGGCCGCGGCCAGCACCTGGTGCTGCCACAGCAGCTTGCCGCCGAAGCCGCCGCCGACGAAGGGCGACGTCACGCGCACCTGCTTTTCCTCGATGCCGAACGCCTGCGCCAGCGACCACGCGGTGTGCGCCACCGCCTGCGACGCATCGTGCAGGCGCAATTCCTCGCCATCCCAAGCTACCGTGACGGCGTGGAGTTCGATGGCGTTGTGGTTCAGCCGGGGCGTGCCGTAGGCGGCGTCCACCCGGTGCGGCGACGCGGCCAGCGCGGCTTCCGCGTCGCCGATCCGCACGTCCAGCGGCTCGCCCATGAACGCCGCGGCCTCGATGCCCCGCGCCTTCGCGGCCGCTACCGACGTGGTTGCAGGCTCTTCGTGATACGTGACCCGGACCAGCGACTTCGCGTACTCCGCCTGTTCCTGCGTCTCGGCCAGCACCAGCGCCACCGGCTGGCCATTCCAGTGGATGGCATCGTCCTGGAACACGGGCAGGTCGTCGCCGTGCGCCGCCTTCGGCTGGGTGAAGATCATCGGCACGGGTTTGATGCGCGGCGCATTCCGGTACGTCATCACCAGCGCCACGCCGGGCGCCGCCTCGGCCGCCGCGGTATCGAGCGTGGCGATGCGGCCCCGCGCGATGGTGCTGTACACGAGCGCCGCATAGGCCATGCCGTCGAGCGCGAACTCGGCCGCGAACGGCGCCGCGCCACGTACCTTCACGGCACCGTCGACGCGCGATACGGGCGCGCCGATCAGCGCATGGCCTTCGGCGATCAGCGGGTCGGGAATGCCGCCGGGGATGAACGCATCGGGCGCCATCTCGACCGCCTTCTGCATCGCGGCCTGGACTCCTTTCTGAAGTATGCTCATCGCGGCTCCTCACGATCGGGTATCGACGAGACCACCCAGCACGGCCACGATGGCGCGGCGTACCAGGTCGATCTTGAAGGCGTTGTCGCGCAGCGGCCGCGCGTCGGCCAGTTCCGCGGCGGCCGCGACGGCGAACAGTTCCTCGGTGGCGGGCCGGCCCTTGAGCATGGCTTCGGCCGTCCACGCGCGCCAGGGCTTGTGCGCCACGCCGCCCAGCGCCAGCCGTACGTCGCGTACCACGCCGTCGTGGACGTCGAGCGCGGCGGCCACCGACACCAGCGCGAACGCATAGCTGGCCCGGTCGCGCACCTTGCGGTAGCCGGACCGGGCGGCGAAGACCAGCGGCGGCAGTTCGATGGCGGTGACCAGTTCGCCGGGCCGCAGCACTGTTTCGCGTTCCGGATGGTCTTCCGGCACCAGGTGGAATTCCGTCAGCGGCACCGTGCGCGCGCCGCCCGCCCCTTGCAGGTGGACGATGGCATCCAGCGCGGCAAGCGCCACGCACATGTCGGAAGGATGGGTGGCCACGCAATGCGGCGAGGCGCCCAGGATCGCATGCATGCGGTTGAAGCCCTCCAGTGCATCGCAGCCCTGCCCCGGCTCGCGCTTGTTGCAGCGCGAACCGTCGCTGTCATAGAAGTAGCCGCAGCGGGTGCGCTGCAGCAGGTTGCCGCCGACAGTGGCCATGTTGCGGATCTGCGGCGATGCGCCGGCGGTGATCGCGCGCGTCAGCAGCGGAAAGCGGGTACGCACGGCGCGGTTTTCCGCCAGCGCCGTGTTGGTGGCCGCGGCGCCGATCAGCAGGCTGCCGTCGGGCCGCTCGTCGATCGCGCCGGACAGTCCGGTGACATCGACCAGCATGGCCGGATGCTCGACCGTCTCGCGCATCAGGTCGACCAGGTTGGTGCCGCCGCCGAGGTACTTTGTCCCCGGCATATTGCCACGGGCCACCGCATCGGCGGCATCGGCCGCGCGGGCAAAGGCAAAGGGTGTCATCGCGGCTCCTTCGCATGGTGTTCCGTGACGGCGTCGACGATACCGTTGTAGGCACCGCAGCGGCACAGGTTGCCGCTCATCCGTTCGCGCACCTCATCGTGGCTGAACTCGACCACGTCCGCCGCCAGGTCGGCGGTCACGTAACTGGGCACGCCCCGCTTCAGCTCGGCCGCCATGCCCAGCGCGGAGCACAGCTGGCCGGGCGTGCAGTAGCCGCACTGGAAACCATCGTGCTCGATGAAGGCCTGCTGCAGCGGGTGCAGCGTATCGCCGGCGGCAAGACCTTCCACCGACGTGACCGAGCGCCCCTGGTATTGCACCGCCAGCGCCAGGCAGGACAGGATGCGGCGCTCGCCGTCCACCAGCACGGTGCAGGCCCCGCAGGCGCCCTGGTCGCAGCCTTTCTTGGTGCCGGTCAGGTGCAGATGTTCGCGCAGCAGGTCGAGCAGCGATACGCGCGGGTCGGTGGGCAGCGGCACCTCGGCGCCGTTGATGGTGAGAGTGGCTGGAACGAGGCGGCTTACCGGTGCGTGGGTAATGGCCGGATCGGCAACTGCGCTGGGGGCTGGCATCGGCGATTCCTTTCGGCTGGCGGTGGGAAAGACCGACGGGCGAAACCGCCGGTCATCGACGGACAACTACCGAGTGTAATGCCGCGAAAACGTTTGCGGCGCCACGCTGGGCCGGGGTAACGCGGCCTGGATGGGCCAGGGAGGGGCAAAACCAGCATCGGAGCGCAATGCCGGCAAGTTTGGGCGATGTGACTCTAGAGTTGGCGTCAGAGTGGCTGGTGTCGGACATTTTTTCCGGGCGCTTCCTCCGGAAAATGTGTCGGACACCTGTTTTCGCATGATGTTGCCAATTTCCTGGCGGGCTGTTTTCAGGTCAGTCGCCTGCCCTCGGCGCAAGCCTGCACCAGTTGCTCCAGCCGCTTGCTGCGCGTGTCTTCCCGCTTCGCCTTGGTAATCCAGTGCAGCAAGGTCTTGCGATAGCCGGGCGGCGCGGCCTGAAAGTACTCCCACGCCGCCTTGTCGCGCTGGAAGCGTTCGCGCTCGGCATCCGCCAGTTCGGGCATGTCGCTCCGCTCGTGCGCGTAGATGCCGGACTTCGCCTCGGTGCGCAGCGCGAAGGCCGCTTCACCAGCCGGTGTCATCTTTCCCTCGGCGCGCAGCTCGTCCACCTTGGCGATGTTCACCACGCTCCAGATCGACGACGCCTTGCGGGGCGTGAAGCGGATCGAATACGTCGCGTCGTCGATGCCCGTACGGCGGCCGTCGATCCAGCCGAAGCACAGCGCTTCATCGACCGATGCCGACCAGCTCATGCATGGCCGGCCCGAGCCGGCCTTGTGGAAACCGACCAGCAGTTCGGTCGCGCTGCCGGCGTGTTTTTCCAGCCAGGTACGGAACTCGCGCGCATCGGCGAAGAAAATTGGTGTCATGGCGTAGGGCTGTTAAGTTAAGCGTTACCCGAAACATTCAAAGCGCATGCATTCACCCCCAACGGCGAAGGCTGGGGTCAGACCCGCCGGGTCTGACCCCGGTATTTGCACTTGGGGTGTGTCTATCCAAGCGGTATTATTGTCTCTTCGCCATTATGCAGCGAACGCAAGGCCAAGCCATATCGCGGATCTGCGCGGTCGAGTCGACATGTAACGATTCCTGTCATTGATGTGCATCAGGACAAGGCTGGGTTATACTGCTTGCCGGGTGTTCGTACCGCAGGGGTACGGCAGGACATGCGTTGGTCGGGCCGCCGCGCGGCTTTCTTGCGACCACCATGACCATCCATTCTTTGCCGCACCGCCACGCCGTTCCCCTTCGTGCCGTTCCCCTTCGTGCCGTTCCCCCTCATGCAGCCCCGGAGGCCGCATGATCCGCGTCGAACGCAGCCTGTCCCGCACCTTCAAGGAATTCATTCAGTCGAGCAAGGCCGGCGGCATCGTGCTGATCGTCTGCACGCTGGTTTCCCTGTCGATTGCCAACTCCACCTTCGGACCAGCCTACCTGCACTTCTGGCACCAGGTCGTGGCCGGCCTGAGCGTCGAGCACTGGGTCAACGACGCGCTGATGGCCGTGTTCTTCCTGCTCATCGGCCTGGAACTGAAGCGCGAGCTGTACAACGGTGAATTGTCCGACCTGCGCAATGCCATGCTGCCGATGCTGGCCGCGGCCGGCGGCATCGCGGTGCCGGCCCTGATCCACTTCGGCTTCAACGGCGGCACGGCCACCCAGGCCGGGGTCGGCATTCCGATGGCGACCGACATCGCGTTCGCGCTGGGCGTGCTGGCCCTGCTCGGCAGCCGGGTGCCGGCCTCGCTGAAAGTCTTCCTGACGGCACTGGCCGTGATGGACGACCTGGGCGCGATCATCGTCATCGCGCTGTTCTACAGCACCGACCTGTCGTTTGTATATCTGCTGGGCGCGGCGGCCGTCTTTGCCGCGCTGGCGGCGATGAACCGGCTGCTGCGCGTGGCCGCCCTGCTGCCCTATCTGCTGGGCGGCGCGCTGATGTGGTTCCTGATGCTCAAGTCCGGCGTGCACGCGACCATCGCGGGCGTCCTGCTGGCCTTTGCGATTCCGTATTCCGCCAAGGAAGACGATGAGGCATCGCCGTCGCACCGGCTCGAACACTGGCTGCACAAGCCGGTGACGTTCCTGATCCTGCCGGTCTTCGCGCTGGCCAACACGGGCATCGTGATCGGCGCGGACTGGGCCACGGAGCTGATGAGCGCCAACAGCCTGGGCATCATCGCCGGCCTGGTGCTCGGCAAGCCCATCGGCATCGTGCTGTTCAGCTTCGCGGCGGTGGCGCTGAAGCTGTGCCGCCTGCCGCTGGACCTGGCCTGGCGTCACATCGCCGGCGCGGGCCTGCTGGGCGGGATCGGCTTCACGATGTCGATCTTCATCACCAACCTGGCGTTCGTGGGCCAGGCGGAGGTCATCAATGCATCGAAGATGGCCATCCTGGCGGCATCGCTGGCTGCGGGGCTCCTCGGCTTCGCATGGCTGAAAGCGAACGGTGCGCCGCTGGCCGGCGACCGCGATCCGGATACGATGGATTACGAATCGGGGCCGGCTTCCTGAGGGATGCCGGTCGTGTCGATGACGCCGCCTTGTTACCACACCAGGATGCTGACGAGGCTGGACGTCTGCCCAGCCCTCTGACGTTTCCTGATGGCAGCAGCATGGTAGACTGAACCATTGCACTCGGGTGGTCTCGGCAGCCCGGAACGCCATACACCATTCCCGGACAGTCATGATTACGCTCGCCCAGCTCGAAGACTTTTTTGCTGAAACCCGCCAAACCCGCGACTCGGGGCGCGCCAACTGGAACATCGATGAGGAATGTCGATGGTCCTATTTTTTCGTGGATGCCGACCGTCTGAAACTGCTTCCGATCGCCGAGCATCTTGGGCTGGCGGGCTACCAATTCGTGGGAACGCTCGATCCGGACGAGTCCGATGAAGACCCTGTTTTTTTCCTGCGCCTGGACCGGGTGGAAACGCATTCGCCTGCTTCGCTGGACCGACGCAATCAACAGCTTTACGGCATCGCGGCGGAGTTCGGCGTTTCAAGCTATGACGGTTTCGATGTCGGGGCCGTTGACGGGCCTTGAATGTGGCGCTGAACCCTGTCGCTCGCAGCCGCCGGGAACACGCGATGATGTCGGCTATGGCGCCGAGTTGTCATATGCTGCCCGGTTGGAACTGGCCAGAAGCGGCCTCTCGCCAGCAGCGATATCGAGCATTCAGGAGGGCTGGGTGATAAGCTGACGGCTCCACGCGTATTTTCCACGGAGCGTCCATGTCGAATCTTGAAAAGAAGTGGTGGTTCATTGGTACCGTGAGCTTTCTCACGGCGCTTGTTACGCTCCCGTTGCTCGACAGTGCCGGGATATTCCCGACAAGCGGAGCTGCTCAGGTGGTGATCGCCCTGATCTGTTTTCATACCATCTTCCGGCTACTCTCGACTGCCGCGCGGTTCGCTTTCCTGTTCGCGTTTCCGTCCAGTAAATTACTGGACTGATCTGGTACGACAGCGTTGGGCAGGCGTCCGCATGGTGCGTTGAACAACGCCATGATCTGGACTAGGCTGTAGGTCTCCCGGTGTCCAAAGAGAGGCCTGCCTTGATCGTCGAATACATACGTTACGAACTGAACAAGCACACCACCGCAGAGTTACTGGAAGCTTATCGCGCGGCTGCTTCTCATCTGAGAGAGGCGCCAGAATGTCTTGGCTATGAATTGTCGGTGCGGGATGATGCGCCTGATTTGTGCATACTGCGGATCACCTGGCGGTCGGCCGAGGCGCACATGTCACAATTCCGTCGCGGGCCGCATTTCCCGCCATTTCTCGAAATTATTCGACCGTTCATCGGCGAGATCGCGGAAATGAAGCACTACAGTATGTCGGATGTAACCTGGACCAGGCCGTAACGCCGACTTGCCACCAGTTGCGATCGGCTCCCCTGCACCAAGCTTCAGCTTCGCGTCGGAAGCTGACGATCGTGACCATTTCCGGATCGGAGCGGCTTGGGTCAAGCGCTAGCCGCACAACGCGAGTCGATGAGGTACTCGGGCGCGCAGGCTTCCCGCCACGCGCTGCCCGTTCAAGCGCGGGCACTAAGCCTGCCGCGTACTGATCCACCAGGATGTCCCGCCTGCATCGAGCACGCCGCCGCGCTTGTCGGGGTCTTCCTTGCGTACCGGGGCCTGCAGTGGTTGGGCCCCTGCGGCGAGCGCCTTGGCATACGTCGCGTCCACGTCGGGCACGTAGACATGCACGTGGGCGGGCCTCGACTCCCAGCCGGCGTTCGGATCCGACAGCATGACGACGGTGTCGCCGACGCGCACCTCCGCGTGGAGGATCGACCCGTTTTCGCCTGGATGGCGGTACAGCTCCTGGGCATCGAACACGGTTTTCATGAAGTCGATGGCCGCCGCCGCGCCGTTGACGACCAGATAGGGCGAAAGGTCGCTGTGGCCCTGTGGCTTGTATTCGGTCATGTTACGTCCTCTATCAAGTGACGGGAACGCACAGGATAGCCCAACGTTCGCAACGGGGGATGGACTGCTGGCATGAACTGCTGCGCTGACCCAGGAAGCCGGCGATGGTGTGGCTTGACCGGCCGCCCGGACGTCAGCCCGCAAGACCGGACATCCGACGATTCAAATGTTGACGGGTGCCCGGTAAACGCATGACGACGCTTGAACCGCTCGATGAGATCACTGCAGCCGAACCCGTCGTCCCGCGTTCACTGATGCATTATTGCCCGCGACGCATGCGCCGGCGCGCAGCCAGCGCCACTAATCCCACGGCCATCATCGCGTAGGTAGCCGGTTCGGGGACCGGCGACAACGTCACGACAAAGCCGCTACCGGTGTCATCCATGCCGTAAAAGGTTCTTCCGTCGGCCGAAACTCCAAGCGGCAGTGCCAGCGTCCGACCGCCAAGGTCCACCCCTTGGCTGGTGATGTAATCGGTCAGGCTGAGCATGCCCTGCCCTTCGATCCAGATGGTGCCTTGGCCAAAGACGGCGGGACCGAAGCCCCGGTCGTAGCCGACAATGATCTGGCCATCGGCCGAGATGCCGGTTGCCCCCTGGAAGTATGCCGTCGGGTCCAGATCACCCAGCCACTCCGTTTGCTGGGTGACCGTGTTGTAGCGCCAGGTCTGGCCGAAGCTGCCATCCCCGACGATCCAGTTGCCATCCGCCGATACCGCACCCGCCTCCTGCAGCGCGTTGCCCTGGCCATCGACCATATTGTGCAAGGTGCCGTTATCCCAGTAGGCACCGGTCCATTGCCCGTCCGGCTGCTCGACCCAGCCGGCGATGATGCTGCCATCATGGGAAACGCCGTTGGCACGTGACGAGCCCCCGATCGAGCCAAGGTCGGCCATGCCGCCGGCGGGAGTCGACGCGATCGCATGCGCAGTGGCGCCGCCGACCCACCCCAGGCCAACGACGGTCTTGCCATCGCCGGAGATATTCCAGCCGGAGCTGGCCGAGTTATCCAGGGTGCCGCCGATGCCGCCCAGTGTCGTCCACTGGCCGGTGCCGACCGAGTAGTAGCCCGCGTAGTTCAGGCCGTCGCTTCCGAAGGCAGAGCCGGAGATGCGTGATCCATCGGCCGACACGCTGGCCACCCCGCCTTGCCATGCCCCGCCGATGGACGTCACGCCGGTGGCAGCGGTCCACATGTAGTAAGAATCGTTGGCGACATAAGCGCCGATCACGCTGCCGTCGGCCGATGAACCCGAAACCGTGATGCCATACCCGAGATCCCAGAACTTCCCTGCCGCGTGAGCGCAAGGTGCGGTAACGCTACCAACAACAGCGGCTGCCGCGAGAGCAAAACGAACTGAAGCCTTCATGTGGTGAACCTCCATATCGATCGAGTCATGCTGGAATCGCCAGCTCGGGTAGGACAGCCAGACCCACTGCTGCTCGTGCAAATTCGCAACGAGCGACAGCGGGGCTGACCTGGTGCGGATTATTTGAACGAGTAGTCCAACGCGGCGTAGAACTGGCGTCCACGCGGATCGGTATAGCTGGGATCGTAGCCGACCGAGAAACTGAACAACTGGTTCGAGCGCGGTGGATTCTTGTCGAGCAGGTTCTTGATACCAGCCCGCAGCCTGAGCCCGGTGGTGATCCGATACGCGCCGGTCAGGTCCAGCAGGGAATAGTCCTTGACGCGATGGACCGACCCGTCGGCCAGCAGGTTCTGGTCGCGATAGCCGCTCAGGTAGGTTTGCTGCAAGGTGAGGTTGAGGGGCCCGCGTTCATAGTCCAGGCTCACCGTATGGCGCCAGCGCTGGACGATCTGGTCGTTGGTGTACACGCCCAGCGCGCTGATGTCGGGGCCGTCGTTCGCCTCGCGTGTCTTGTATTCGAAGACATACGTGCCGTTGAACCCGATGCCGAACCTGCCCACGTCGGTGGCCGGCAGGCGCCAGTTGATGCCCAGGTCGGCACCCGAGGTTTCCAGCGCGCCGATATTGCGCAGCCGCGAATCGATCGACAGGATCGGTCCCGGGATACCCGGCAAGGCCGGGTCGGGCTCGCCGCGGATGATGTAGGCGGCATTGCGCACCGGGTCGGTGAAGTACGAGCCTTCCGGCGAGACGATCACATCGGTCTTCTTGATGCGCCAGTAGTCCAGCGTGGTCGTGAGATCGCGGTACGGTTCGAGCACCAGCCCCACCGAAAACTGCTTCGATTCCTCGGGGCGCAGCGACGCCGAGCCGCCCCGGAGCTTATCCGGCTGCAAGCCGCAGTAATCGGGGTTGTCGGTGTTGTCGATCGCCCCGACCTGGATGCAGCCGAGCGGGTCGTTGTAGATGCCGTTGGCCTGGCCCAGCCGCACCGGTCCGTACAGGTCGGCAAGGGATGGCGCGCGGAAGCCGGTGCCGTACGAGCCGCGCAGTACCACCTGCTTCGTCGGATTCCAGCGGACCCCGATCTTGGGGTTGGTGGTCGAGCCCACGTCGTTGTAGCGGTCATGGCGCAGCGCCAGCTGCGCTTCCAGGCTTGCCAGCACAGGCAGGTTGAACTCGGCATACACGGCCTTGACATTGCGCCCGCCCGAGAACGGCGTGGCCTCGCCCTCGCCGCGGATTTCCCCGGCCGCCAGCAATGCCGAGGGCGTGAAGGCCATCTTCTCGCGGCGGTATTCAGCGCCGACCGCGACGGCAGCGTTGCCGCCAGCCATCGCGAACAGGTCGCGCGTGGCCTTGATATCGAACGAGTCGGTGGTGCCGCGCGAATGGCGTGCCAGGTCGTTGATCTTGGCCGCCGCCAGCAAGGCCTGGCCGTCGGGACCGGAGGGTCCGAAAGGATTGATGTTGCCGCTCGCGAACGCCGCGTCGAACAGCGAGGTCTTCACGTAACCGTCGACATATTTGTCGTCGACCTCGTTGACGCTGTGGTTGAGCGCCATGTCGTAGTCCCATCCCAGCGCGACGCCCTTGACGCCAGCGACCATGCGGGTGGCCGTCGCATCGATCTCGTTGGTGCGCGGCCCCCCTTCGGTCAGGCGCATGTTGACGACGAGCGGCGTCTTGTCGGTGGTGATCAGCGCATGGGGATAGTACTGCCCGGCCAGCGGATAGATCTCGCCCGAGACCGTCAATGCGCTGATGCGGTAGATGGTCGATGTCCTGTTGACGAGCAACTCGCCGTACAGGGTGGTGTCCTTGTCGAGCGCGAACTGGCCCCGGGTGAGCAGCGACGCGCGCTTCGACTCCGGGAAGAGTTCGGTGTCCTGCATGTAGTCGTACATGCAGGCCGCGGGCCCGACGAAGCTGTCCGGCGCATACACGGTGGCCGGCGGATTGCAGGTCGGCGCGCTGGGATTCAACCGCGGACCGGTGGCGGTGGTGCCATTCGCGCGCGTGCGGCGAACGTTCGCGGGAAAGGTATTCGAGCTGCCAGAGTCGAGATTGATATCGGGCTGGAAGGCCGAACCGATCCAGCTGCGCTGCGACGAGCGCAGGCTGCTGGTGTCCTGGTAATCGAGCACGGCCAGCACGTTGTAGCGATCGGTCGCCAGGTCGCCGATGCCGCCCGACAGGGTCGCCATCGCCTTGCGCGCGCCGCCGTGTTCGGTGTCGGCGTAGTAGGCGCTGGCGTCGACACCTTCGTAATTCCGGCGCGTAATGAAATTGATCACGCCGCCGATCGCATCGGTGCCGTAGATCGCCGAGGCACCGTCCTTGAGCACTTCGACCCGGTCGATCGCCGCCGACGGGATCGCGTTCAGGTCGACGCCGGCGTTGCCGCCAGGGGAGGCAAAGTTCGCCAGGCGCCGGCCATTGAGCAATACCAGCGTCGACGACACGCCGATGCCGCGCAAGTTGGCGCCATTGAAACCGCGCTGCCCGGCAATGTCGCTGAAACTGGCGCCGTCGGTCAGCGCGGCCGTGTTGGCGGACACTTTCGACAGCAGTTCGGCCGCCGTGGTGACGCCGCTCTTGTCGATATCGGCACGGGTAATCAGTTGCACCGGCAATGCGGTTTCGGCGTTGAGGCGCTTGATCGAAGAACCGGTGATTTCGACCCTTTGCATCGGTTGAACTTCCTGCGCGGCGGCCGGCAAGCCCAGGGAAGCCAGCAAGCCGGCGGTGGCGGTGACGCCGAAAGCCTGCAAAATACCGGCGGCGATACGCGTTGGAACCGGGCGGTTTCCGTACTGATATGACATTCAATCCCTCCAGGTGATTTCAATCGTAATGTTCTTGGATTTCCATTGCCTGCCACGAGTACCTTGACTGCCGGCGCGGGTCTTCGCCTCCACGGCGGCTCGCGGTTCCGGCGGCAATTAAAAGAAATATGTTCGCGACTAAAACGGGATTTGGCGAAGGCGGTCTCAAACGATGCGGGATCGGCCGCCGTTACCGGTGGCGATATATTCGCGAACGCTGGCGTCATGCGCGGTCATTCTCCGTGTCGATGTACAGGGATTCGCATCGATGTAGCCGATGAGCAGAGTTCCCGCTTTTACACTAGCGCGGACGGGACGAATGAGCAACGGATTTGGCGCGGATTGCCCCATCTTGCAAGCGATGTGTAAAAAATAATACATCTATGGAACGATACAGGTGGTGGATGAACGCTTCAGAATAAGCGCCCATGCGTGACCGAACCGTGGCGCGGCCTGGCATTTAATCGCGGTAATACGGACAGCCGCCAGGGTATTCAGAGCGCCAGCCAACGGTAATGCCGTTAAAATACGGCCACCCAAAGGCAAATTCCGGGGTCAGGAAGGAATGCCGGCATGCATGCCGGCATCGTTCCGCAGGCGCGAAGCAGGCTTCGCGAAACCCCTGCTACACCCCGCCGGGTCTGACCCCAGATCTTCGCTGTAGGGGTGAATGCATGCGCCTTCACATGCCAGCGTCGGTTTTCAAAGGAATTATTAATACCAGTCCGCAGGGGATAACACGCCGGAATTGACATCCAGATGTTTGTACAACGGCACGCCGGTCCAGTCGGTAAGATTGAAGACACCAGCCGGGTCGTCCAGCTTCCGTACCTCGACGGTGGAGACGGTCAGCGGTGTCTTGGGCTCGCATACACTTGGCGGAACGGAGGGGCGAACAAAGTACACGGCGCTTTCCGTCGTTGTCGAAGGGTTGGTGACCCGTTTCGCCGTGACAGGCTTGCCATCGCCATTCCCTTGCACCAGTAATGCGGTTTCGACGCTGATGCCGATTCCGCGCGCGGTCGCATTACCGCTGGAGGATGCGGGGAGGACACCGCCGGCGCAGCCGAAGGTTCCGCTCGCACTTTCTTTCGGTGCCACGATCCGTGAAATGAAGGTAATGAAGCGGCCCATGCGATCGCGGCTGTCGAAATGCGAATCGAAGATCAGGCTTGCCAGTGCAGGGGGTGCGATGAAGCCGCCTTGCAGGCTCAGGGGAGCCGGGTCGAAGGTTATATCCTTGTAGTACGGGTCCATCATCGACAGCTCCGACGTGGCGGACTTGTAGAGTGCGGAATAATCGAACTGGCCCAGCACCGCCAGCCCGGCGCTGGTACCGCCCAGCGGGACGTTTTTCGCCATCAGCGATTTCAAGGTCTGTTCGAGTGCCGTGCCTTTCCAGAAACGGATGTAATGACTCTGGTCGCCACCGGCGATAAAGACGACGTTGGCCCGGGCCAGGATGGCATTCACGGCCGGACTGTTGGCGGCCTTGATACTGGGGATCACCAGCGTTTCAACGGAGCTCAGGCCCAGCGAAGCGCCGCCCACCCACAGCTCGGCGATCGTCGTGGACGTCGTCAGGTTTTCGTCGCTGTAATAGATGTAGGGGTTGTAAGCTTCCGTGCCAGTGGCGCGGATCACCACGAACCGCCCACCTGTTCCCGGCTTGATGCCGGCCCGCTGGATCAGCCATCGAAAGGCGGGATCCACGTCGGGGCCGCCGCCCATGAGCACGAATGATGGCGTGGGAAGGACCGACGGTGCCGTGACCGGCGCATCGACATCACCCGTTGCGAAATAGGAATACAGCGGAATAGGTTGCGCGGTTTCGAATTTCGGCGCTGCCGATGCGGGAGCGGCAGGTAAAACCGCCGCCATCGCGAGCACGATGCCGCCGAGACTTGCAATGACCGGCTTGAGCGACTGGGAGAGAAGGCGTGTCAACATGATTCGAGCTCCGGTAATGGCTGATTGAGGGATTGCGCATGTTTTCAGCAACTGGCTCCAGGATCAGGCCAAAGCTGTTTTTACAGCGTGGCGCCGCTTGAGAGCGCTTGACACCACCAGCAAACCGCCCAGCACCATCGCATACGTGGAAGGCTCGGGTACTGGAGCAATACCGAAGGTCAGCGTGCCGGAGTTCCACACGCCTTCGGGCTCGTCGAATGCCAGATCCTTGAAGCCGTCGTGAAACTCCAGACGCAAGATGCCATCGGCACCCACGGCAAACACCTGGCCGATCTCTGCCAGATCCTGGAATCCGGCGTAATCCGTTGTGCCATCAAAATCGTCGCCATCACCGGGCGTGAATGTGACCCCGTATCCCGATGTGTCGCTGAAAGTGACCTGCATTTCGGACAGGTAGCTTCCGGCATAACTCGTCACGTTGACGTTCCATTCGAGACTGGTAATGGACGCTCCGGCTCCCACGTAGAAGTCACGGATAACGTTGCTCGTTGCGCCCCTCTCGTCGTTATTCAGGATGCCCGTGACATCCACCTGCAATTCTTGCATGGCAATACTCTGGCCAGCCACGGTGTCCGTATTGGCACTCATTGCTTGCGCCATACCAAAAATCATTGCCGCAGAGATTAGTAGTGAGTGCCGCACAGCCGTCATTTTTGTCATGATATTTTTCCACAAGTAAATACCACTGCACGCAGGAAAACACTCGACGGGAATATCGGCATCGAGCGTTCGAAAGGGTCAGCCTTAATCCGTTGCATGAGACAAGGCCAGTGTATCGCTAACTCGTGCTGGCGAATCGCTGAAGCCAAAGAAAATCCGGCAGCGATTTTCATTGCAGTGCAAAGCGAATCCTGAAGGCTCGTGAAAACTGCTTTAAGGTGGGAAATAACACGTAGCGGAACACAATGAGCATCTTCGGAAGCCGTGTAGAAACGGCGGCATAGGAAACCGCGCACGGCGGACATTGCGCCCGCCCTGTACAACACCATCATCGCCGCCACGGGCCAGTGAAACGCAGGCTGTTCGTGGCGGCTTCGCTGTGGACCGCCTGGGTTACGAAAGCTGCGCGGTGCGGCGGGCGCGGCGCCTTGCCAGCGCGCCAATGCCCGCCAGGCCACCCAGCAGCATCAGGCCGGCCGACGGTTCGGGCACGGGGCTGATATTGATGGCCCCCGGACCGCCGGCCGTGATGCTGAACTCCCCGAATTCGCCCATATAGCCGGTCACCACGAAGGTATAGTGCTTGCCGGGCTCCAGGAACGTCTGCATCGCGGAGAAATGGTAGAGATTGTCCGAGATGGTCATCAGGTTCGTACCCGGGTTAGCTGGGTCGAGCGAGCCGTTGTAGAGGAAGGTGATGCAGCTGAATTCGCAGCTCGTCAGGAACGAGTTTTCCCAATTGAACGGGCTTGGCCCGGGGCCGGTGACGACGTCGAAAGCCTGGTAAGCCACGGGCGTGGCCGATGGGTCGGGAGGGGTGCCCCACGGGGTGGGAGAAATGAACGTCGGGCCGAAACTCGTGTCGCCGGTGACCGTCACGATCTCGGCGGACGCGTGCTGGACGACGCCGGCCAGCAGCAGCGTGGCGGCGATCGTATTGCGGAGCATGTTTTTCATCGGTTCTCCTGGTCAGGCTGCGGTGTGGATGGATGCTCCGGCGCGGCGGCGCGCGGCGACACCGAGGCCGGCCAGGCCTGCGCCGAGCATCAGCCACGTCGATGGTTCCGGCACGGGATTGAGCGGGGTGATCTCGTACGCGCCGATGGCGGACACGGTCGTGCTGAAAAAGCCGAAGGTCGTGGCATCCTCGCCCGTGACGAGGATCGTGTAGTGCCCCTCTTCCAGCGGGCCGTGGAAGTATGCCGAGCTGTCGGACGCTCCATAGCCGTTCGCGAAGAGGAAATTGGCCGTGGGATCTGCCGGGTCGAACGTGCCGGTGTAGATGTACATCGAACAATCGAAGGCGCACGTGGTGGCGAAATTGATGTCGTCCAGGTACTCGAGGGCATGAACGTCGTAGGCCCGGTAGGTGGTGTCCGGAACCGGCTCGAAGAAGGGCCAGTTGCCGGGGCTCTCGTTGATCCGGTCCCAGGTCGGTCCGCCGGTCGTGTCGCCGGTGAAGGTGGTGATGGTGGCGCCGGCCTGTTGCGCGAAGCCGGCCAGCAAAGCGGCGCCGAGCAGCACGCGGCGCAGGATGGGTAGTGGCATTGAAGAAGTGCTCCTATCGTAAAGCCCGTGCTGGTCTCACGCTGGGCCGGCGATGCGTGGCTCGTGGCCATGCTGCCGGGCACAGACATGCCAGGACGAGATGGATCGATCGATGATAGCGCTAACACATTTAGCCCGACACCGGGTGAATTGCTGGCGGCGGCACGTCGCATCGAGCCGGTGCGACGTGCCGCCGCCTTCGTCCTCAAGGGTCGGAACCCCTGCACCGGCGGGGTCCTGATGAATTGCCGGCGCATGGTAAATAGTAAATCGGGATGCATGGATGAGGTTGAAGGATGATAGCGTTATCAAACAATCCATGTTCCCAGCCGCTTTTTCGTGTCTTTTTTGTCACAGTAGCGCACGCGTAACCGCCGGCCCGGCGGTAACCGGGCACGAAAACCCTGGGAACGCGGCGGCGCACCCCAATCTGGCGGTTATCTTCGACCAGACAAACGCCACATGCGAACGCTCCTGCTGACCCTCCTCGCTGCCGTGCTCCTCATGCTGGGCTACGAACTGGCGGCGCCGGCCATCGAGCGGGCCCTGTATCCGGTGCGCCTGGTGGCGATGCCGAAGCCGCGCACGCTCCCGGTACCGGTCGAGGGAGTACGGGCGCGTGCCTTGCGCGACACCTGGGGTGGCGCGCGGGGCGCGGGCCGCAAGCATGAAGGCATCGATATCTTTGCGCGGCGCGGCACGCCCGTGCTGTCGAGTACCGAGGGGATCGTCACCCAGGTGGGCACCAATAGCCTCGGCGGCCTGGTGGTGTGGGTGATAGGGCCGGGCGGCCAGCGCCATTACTACGCCCACCTCGACCGCTATGCGGACGTAAAAGAAGGCATGCGCATCCAGGCCGGGCGGGTGCTGGGCTATGTCGGCGATTCGGGCAACGCGAAAGGCACCCCGCCGCACCTGCACTACGGCGTGTACGACATCGGCGGCGCGATCAATCCCTATCCGCTGCTGCGCTGCGCACCAGCCGACATCGCGGCGGCGAGCGCGCAGGCGCCTGCCGAGGCACCGGATTGCCAGCGGCTGCCCGGCGGGCCAGGCAAAGCCTAGAGCGCGTGACAGAACTTCGGCCAGGGCGCGGCATGAGTCGCTCCGGCAGTGCGCGGTTTGAGTCGAGAAGTTTTCTCTGGGGGCTGCAGGCTACCCATCCCTTCATGCCAGCGTTGCGATGATTTCCCGCAACCACTGATGCGCAGGATCCCGATGAGAACGCTCATGCCAGCGCATGACCATGTCATAGCCGGGAACATCCAACGGCGGTTCGATAACCTGCAGTGCTTGCGTATTGCGCACCAGACGCGAGGGCAACATCGCCACGAGGTCGGTACTGGCCAGGACGGACAGCATGAGTAAAAAGTGTGGAACGGAAAGGACCACCTTGCGCTTCAAGCCGGCGTTGGCCAGCACATCGTCAGTCGCACCATGGAAGCCGCCGCGATCCGGAGACATCATGACATGCTCCAGTTCGCAGAACTCCGCTAGCGTCAGTCCCGGGCGTAAATGCGGATGCCCCACTCTACCGGCAAGCACATAGCGCTCTGCGAAGAGCTTGCGACGGCGCAGTCCGGGAGGAGAGCCTTCTTCAGTGTGGAAGGCGAGATCCACCTCCCCCTGTTCAGCTTGCTTAGCAATGTGTGACGGTACCAGGTCCAGTACTGCAAGCCGGGTTCCGGGCGCTGCCGCCCGGATAGCGGTCATCGCCGGTAGAAGGATGGTCGCCCCACTGGAGTCTGAAGCAGCGACGCGCCAGGTGTGTTCGGACTCGGCCGGGTTGAACGGGCGGCCCGGCGTCACTGCGCGCTCCAGCGATTCCAGCGCTTCGCGCAATGGCTGGCGCAACTCCTCAGCTCTCGCCGTGGCCTGCATTCCACGCGGACCAGGCAGCAGGAGCGGATCACCAAACATATCCCTGAGCTTAGCAAGGTGAACGCTGACGGAGGGCTGTGAATAGTTGAGGCGCCGGGCTGCGCGCGTGACATTCCGTTCAGTCAACAGCACGTCGAGCGTGACCAGCAGGTTCAAGTCGAGGCTCCTCAAATTAATCATCTTAATAGCTCGTATGTTGACAATTCATTTTCAATATACCTGAATCGAAATTAGTCTGTCCCCTTCTGCTTATGTTGAAAGACCAGTCATGAACATTCTTCTCATCCATGCACATCCGGAATCCAGGTCCCTGAACGGTGCGCTGAAAGATTTCGCCGTACAGCGCCTGCAAAGCGCTGGACACCACGTGCAATTGTCGGATTTGTACGGTATGCAATGGAAAGCCATTGTCGATGCCGCGGACACCACCCAACGGCTGTCCACGACCCGGTTCGATGTTGCCATGGAATCCAGGCATGCTTTCGAAAACGGCTTTCAAAGTGAAGACATCACCCGCGAGCAAGAGAAGCTGTTGTGGGCCGATGCGGTAATTTTTCAGTTCCCGCTTTGGTGGTATTCCATGCCGGCGATTTTGAAAGGCTGGATAGACCGGGTATATGCGTTCGGCTTCGCCTATGGCGTTGGCGAGCATTCCGTCACACACTGGGGAGATCGTTTTGGCGAGGGCACTTTAGCTGGAAAGCGGGCCATGCTCATGGTGACAGCAGGTGGTTGGGAATCACACTACGGTCCGCGTGGCATCAACGGTCCGATCAACGACATGCTCTACCCGATCCAGCACGGCATTCTGTTCTATCCGGGCTTCGACGTCCTGCCGCCGTTCGTGGTGTACCGAACCGGCAGCACCGATGAGAGCAGGTTTGCTCGCATCTGCGACGAACTCGGACAACGTCTCGATACTCTCTTCAGCGCGGATCCCATCGCGTTCCGTCCTCAGAACAAGGGCGATTACGATATCCCGGCGCTTACATTGCGGAGCGACATTCTCCCTGGGCAAACTGGTCTTTCAATACACCTCTCAGGCCGCAATGACAGGAATCTGAAGTAGCCACATAAGCTGCAGTGGACAACGCTCTGCCAATTCCGGGCAGGCAGAACACGCCCGACCGGCGAGCACCAGCCGTCCTGGCCCATCTTGCATCGAGGAAGTACTCATGAATATCACAGCAAACAAGAATCTCGTCAAACGCTTCCTCAGCCACTTTCAAAAAGGTGGCGTGAACGAGATTCTTGACATGATGAGTGATGACGCGACCTGGTGGGTCAACGGGAAACCGAACCGTCCGCTTTTTCCGGATTGCGCACGAAAGCAGAAATGCGGCCCGTATTCAACGATCTCTTTGCCTTTTTCGACGGCCGGCTCGCAATGCAGTTAAAGAGCTCAATTGGGGAGGGTGATATCGTCGCTGCGTAAGCTCGCTCGCTTGGAGAAACAAGAAGCGGGAGAGTATATGAGAACGAGTACCACATTCTGTTCCGGATTCGAGGCGGAAAAATCGCCGAAGTTCGGGAGTACACTGACCTGTTGCATACGGCAGAAGTCATGAATGGACAATATTCATCGACGCGGAGTACTGGTCAGCGCTCCAGTCACTCTTGGTACGCCTGACAAAACCTCTCAACGTATCTCCAACAGATGAGTAAGCACGCAAGCGAAAGAAAGGCCTGGTGAATGTCGGCCCGCTGTTCATGACGGATGCGCAGTCTGCGAAAACGGTGCAGCCATCCGTGGGCGCGTCCAACGATCCAACGCCATCGTGAAAAATTCACGGACTGCCATGACCGCCCATTGTCGATAAAAGCCGCCGATCCTATACTTAGGGTCCATACGACCCCGTTCATATAAGGCGCGTTCCCCCATGGCGTATCAGTTCGAATTCCGTCCCCATCACGGTTGGGGTCCTGTGGCCCTTGGTGCCAGTCGAGAGGAAGTGCGTGAGGCGATGCACGCTGCCGGATTTCCGTTGCGGTCGGTTCGCAGGGAACTTGATTATTACTGCACCAACTCGATTCAGGTTGAGTACACGGAAGGCCGCGCCAGCTTCATCGGTGTTTCCTATTCAGCTGAATATGACGCGTGTTACCGCGGTCGCCACGTTTTCGATATGCCAGCCAAGGAATTGTTCAAGTTGATAGCCTCCGGGGAGGAAGCGCCACACCGCTTCGACATTTCCAGTTACTTTTTCCCTGATCAGGTGATGACGCTCTGGGATGCTGATAGGCAATATGACCGGATCGGTGGTGAGAAACGTGTTGTGTGGGCGCAGGTCGGCATTGGCAATGCGGACTACGCCGCGTTCTGTATGGCTCGATGACTTTCAGCGGCGTCGTCCGTTGAAGCGGTGTCCGCAATTGGGGAGGATCCTTGGTGCAAGGCAAGGCAAACAGAGCAGTATCTTCTAGAAATCCGCTGGTTGGGGCCGATCTCTACTGACTCCGACGGACCGCTCCTGGCAGTAACTGGCCTACCGCGACCGGCCGGTTCCGCCCCATTGCAGACGTTGAGCGGCATCATTCAAGCAACCCAATCTCCAGCCGCGTTGTTCAGGTGCCAAACCAGTGATCTCGCATTTCGCTCAAGAATTCGGTCGTGATCGGAAATCCTTAGATTGATCCAATCACGGAGTCTATTCCGCAGACTGGGCAAAGCGCTGTCGTCCCCGAATCAAGCTGACCAGACTCTGGCGTTCCTTTTGGCCAATCAACCCAGTCCAGTATTTCGCTTGGCTCAAACCTCGCCAAGCAATGGAAACAGCCGCACTGGCTACTACGTGAAAGTTCTGCGCGATGCTGCGAGCTATGTTTGTGTGCGGCGATAACGTCAGGCATGGCAGACCTGTAAAAAAGGAGCATCAGAGGAGATTTGCAACGTCTGCTTCTGGCCGAAAGCAGCCGGTCGCAATGGCTCAGTGTACGAAGTTGTTGCTCTCAGGACAAGCGAGCGGTTTGTCAGGCGTTCTTGGTCAATGAGCGAGACGGCCGCACAGCGCGTTATGCGCGCCTTTATCCCTCAGCAACCGCCCTGCCCGCCGCCTTGCCCGCCACTCTCCCGATCCCGCACGCCGGCGGCGATCGCGTCCGCCAGCTTGCCAAGCGCCGCCCGGTGCGCCGCCACCACTCCCTC
Organism: Pseudoduganella albidiflava; assembly: GCF_004322755.1. Taxonomy (NCBI): domain Bacteria; kingdom Pseudomonadati; phylum Pseudomonadota; class Betaproteobacteria; order Burkholderiales; family Oxalobacteraceae; genus Pseudoduganella; species Pseudoduganella albidiflava. The sequence goes on along the minus strand of NZ_CP036401.1, from coordinate 2,618,759 downwards.
GTAGCCGGCGCCGGCCTCCTCGCGCAGCACGCTGCGGCAGGTCAGCACGGTAGCGCTGCCCACCTGCCGCACGCTCCACACGGCGTCGACCAGGGCGTAGCTGCCCGGCACGGATTCGAAGCGCTGCACGTTGGTGCTGATCCGGTACACCGCCGCGCCATCGGGCGCCGGCGTGCGGTAGACATCGATCGCGCCGAGCCGGGCCGTGACGCCCAGCGACAGCGCGCCGCCGATCTCGTCGGCCAGCGGGCCGGCCCAGCGGTGCTGGTCCAGCACCTCGACCCGCCCTTCCCCGCCGGCGCCGACGACGAGCTGGTTGCGCTGCACCTGCGCCGGGATGTTCACGGCCAGCATTTCGATGTACACCCTGGCCGCGGCAGGTGCCGGCGCTGGCGCTGGCGTGGCGCCGCCGGACAGCGTATAGAAATGGTCGGCCGGCGGTGCCGCGCAGCCGGCCAGCAATCCGGCCGCCAGCGCCAGGCAGGAAGCGAGGGGACGGTTCATTTTTTCTTCTCCTGCGGTTTGCCGCGAATCAGCGATTCCGGGTGGCGTTCGAGGTACTCGGCCAGCGCATCGATGGATTCCATCGTGCGCGTCACTTCCTGCAAGGTGCGGCGCAGGTCGGACTGCAGCGGCGCATCCTGCGCCAGCAGGCTTTCCGCGCTGGCAAAGGTTTTACGGGCCGAGGCCAGCGTCTCCGTCACTTCCGGCAGCACCTCGCCGTCGACGCGCTCGATCGTCGTTCCCAGCTTCTCGAGCGTAGTGTTGGCCTGCGCCAGCGTGCGGTTCAGGTTCGCGCCGATCTCGTCGAAGGGCACCTTGTCGAGCTTGCGGGCAATGCTCAGCAGCTGGCTTTGCAGCTCGTCCAGCGAGCCGGGCACGGTGGGCAGCACGAGCCGGTCCGGTTCCACCACCAGCGCCGCCTTCGGCGCGTTGGGGAAGAAGTCCAGCGCGATGTACAGCTGGTTGGTCAGCAGGCTGCCGGTGCGCAGCTGGCCGCGCAGCCCCCGTCCGATCATGCGCGCCATGGTGTCGTGGCCGGCCTGTACGTCGCCCGAGTAAGCATCCAGGAAGCGCTTGCCCAGCCGGCCCGGATACAGGTCGATCGTCACCGGCATGCGGAATACCCTGCGCACGCGGTCGAATTCCACGCCGACCGCGCGCACCTCGCCCAGCACGATGCCGCGGAAGTCGACCGGCGCGCCCGGCACCAGGCCACGCAGCGACTGGTCGAAGTACAGCACCGCCGCCACGGCCGGGCCATCGGGCGCGCGCAGTGCCGCGGCGCGGTCCTCGGCGAGGATGAAGCGGGTACCGGCTGGCGCCGCCGCCGCGGGCTTGCGCCCGTTGCCGGACTCGAAGGCGATGCCGCCCGTGGCCAGCGCGGCCAGCGATTGCGTATTCAGCTTGAAGCCGGCGGCGTCCAGCCGCAGGTCGACGCCGCTGGCATGCCACCAGCGCGTGTCCGTCCCGACGAACCCCACGTAGCGGTCTTCGACGAAGACGGACATGTCGATGCCGTCGCCTTCCCGGTCCAGTTCGAAGGCGGCCACCTGGCCCACGCGCAGGCGGCGGTAGTAGACGGGCGAACCGATGCCGACCGAACCCAGGCTGTCCGCATGCAGCCGGTATTCGCGCCCCTTCAGGCCGGGCGGCACGGCCGGCGGCGTGTCGAGCCCCTTGAAGACGCTGGTGGTGGTTTCCCTGCTGCCGGGCGCGGCGCCGATGTAGGGGCCGGACAGCAGCGTGCCCAGGCCCGACACGCCGCTGGCGCCGATCTGCGGGCGCACCACCCAGAAACGGGTGTCCTCGGCGGTGAAGCGCCGCGCCTCGCGCGCCATCTGGATCTTCGCGTCGACCCGGTTGGCATCCTCGCCCAGCGTGACGGCGACCACTTCGCCGATGTCGACATCCTTGTACTTGACCTTGGTCTTGCCCGCCTCCAGGCCTTCGCCGGTGGCGAAGCTGACGGTGATCGTCGGCCCGCGGCTGGTCATCCAGTTGACCACCTGCGTGGCGCCGATGACGGCCGCCAGCACCGGGATAAGCCAGATCAGCGAGGGCAGCCAGCGGCTGGGCCGGTCGACGGCGGGTGGCGGCAGGTCTTGCTCAGGCATGTAGTTCTCCGTTACTTTCTCCGTTATTTTCTCCGTCGGTTTCTCCGCCGATGCGGCCGCGGGGTACCTCGCTGTCGAGCGGGTCCCAGATCAGCCGCGGGTCGAAGCGGCTGGAAGCGATCATCGTCAGGATCACCACGCAGCCGAACGCCAGTGCGCCCGGGCCGGCCGTGATCACGGCCAGCGCCTGGAAGCGCACCAGCGCCACGGTCAGCGTGACGACAAAGATATCGAGCATCGACCAGCGGCCGATGAATTCCACCACCCGGTAGAGGCGGGTGCGGCCGGCCGGCGCCCAGCGCGATCCCCACTGCGCGGTGCCGGCCAGCAGCGCCAGCGCCAGCAGCTTCGACACCGGCACCAGCACGCTGGCCACGAAGATCACGATGGCCAGCCCGGGCGAGCCGGTGTTCCAGAACAGCGCCACGCCGCTCATGATCGTGTCGCCGCCGGTGCCGCCGAGCGATTCCGTGTACATCACGGGCAGGATGTTGGCCGGCACGTACAGCAGCGCGGCCGCGGCCAGCAGCGCCCAGGTCCACGTGATGCTGTTGGGGATGCGCCGGTGCAGCACGGCGCCGCAGCGGCGGCAATGGCGTCCCTCGCAGGCGCCGCCATTGAGCAGGCCGCACGCGTGGCAGTCGATCGGCTGGCGCGGGGCGGAGGCAGGTGCGGAAGCAGAAGCAGGGGCAGGAACGGAAGCCGGGGCCGTGTAACCATGCCGCGTGCCGAGCCGCTCGCCCAGCGCCCACAAGGCGCGCGGTTCGTAGCGCAGCGCCACCGCGCCCAGGATCGTCAGCGCGCCGAACGCGAACAGGCCGGGATGGGGTATCACCCGCGCCATGCTGGTCATCTTGATGGCGGTGACGAGGATGCCGATCATCAGCACTTCCGTCATCGCCCAGTGGCGCGCGCCCTGCACCACCCGCAGCAGCAGGTGAAAGCCGGGTACGCGGCGCCCGCGCAGCAGCCCGGCCGACACGTACAGCAGCGCGCCCAGTTCCAGCGCGGGAAACGCCACCACGAAAAAGAACACCATGGCGGCGATCACCTCCATCCGTTCGTTCCACAGCACGCCGATGGCCTGCAGCAGCGTGGCGCCCGAGGTCAGGCCATTCATTTCCAGTTCGACGATGGGAAAGCACTGCGCGATCAGGTACACCAGCACGGCGCCGAGCGTGACGGCCACCATCGATGCGGGCGTCGGTGCCGGCCCGGTCGCGTACCAGCGGTACAGCACGTTGCCGCAACGGGTGCAGCGGGCCCGCTGGCCATCGGCCAGTGGCCGCCAGCAGTGCAGCGCGCCGCAATCGTGACAGCTGACCGGCTCCCCTTCCGTCACGGCCGCCTCCATGCGGCGGCCGCGCCGGACGGCGAGGGGGCAAGCGGTGTGTCGTCACATGGCAGCATCGGTTCTCCGGGCACGGCGGACAGTCGCATCTTGTCATTATGACCAGAGGAAGGGAAGCCAATGCGCACGATTGGCGCGCCCGTCGCATGCCGCCGACGGAAAGCTTGTCCGTTCGGCTATGATGGGGCCACCCCGCATTCAGCTCGCGCGAAACTTCCAAAAAAAATAATCAGCCATCAATACAAGTCATGAAGCGATACACTCTGCCGCAATCCTCGTTCCTGCTCCTCCTCGGCATCGTCACGCTGGCGTTCTTCTGGATCCTGCTGCCGTTCTCCGGCGCCGTGTTCTGGGGCGTGGTGTTCGCGATCGTCTTCGCGCCGCTGTATGCCGCGCTGCTGAACGCGCTAGGCAACCGGCCCAATTCCGCCGCGCTGCTGGCACTGCTGCTGATCGTCCTGATGGTGATCATGCCGCTGGCGATGATCGCCGCCTCGATGGTGGACCAGGCATCGGCCGTGTACACCATGATCAACACGGGCCAGATCGATTTCAACGTGATGTTCCAGCGCGTGATCGCCGCCCTGCCCACCTGGGCCATCTCGGTGCTCGAGCGCTTCGAGCTGACCAATATCGCCATGCTGCAGGAGAAGCTGACGGCCGGTGCCGCGCAGATCAGCCAGGCGACGGCGCGCTATGCGATCAATTTCGGCAGCAAGGCCTTGGACTTCCTGGTCAGCATCACGGTGATGCTGTACCTGCTGTTCTTCCTGTTCCGCGACGGGCGCACGCTGTCGGCCCGCATCAAGCGCGCGGTGCCGCTGGCTTCGCGCTACAAGAAGCCCCTGTTCGACAATTTCATCACCGTGATCCGCGCCACCGTCAAGGGCAACGTGCTGGTGGCCATGGCGCAGGGCGCGCTGGGCGGCGCGATCTTCTGGTTCCTCGACGTGCCGGGCCCGCTGCTGTGGGCCGTGGTGATGGCCTTCCTGTCGCTGCTGCCGGCGGTCGGCGCCGCCATCATCTGGGGCCCGGTGGCGATCTATTTCCTGATCACCGGCTCGCTGTGGCAAGGCATCGTGCTGGCGCTGTACGGCGTGCTGGTGATCGGCCTGGTCGACAACGTGCTGCGCCCGATCCTGGTCGGCAAGGATACCAAGCTGCCCGACTACATCGTGCTGCTGTCGACCATCGGCGGCATGGCGCTGTTCGGCCTGAACGGCTTCGTGATCGGTCCCGTGATCGCGGCGCTGTTCATCGCCGCGTGGGACCTGTTCGCGAACGCGGACGAATTCCACGGCGAGTAAGCCGGCACGCCGATGGCATCGAGGTCGCGCACGCGCCACGACTTCCACCCCGCGGTCGCCGCGTGGTTCGCCGCGGCTTTTCCGAACGGCGCCACCGAGGCGCAGCGGCGCGCCTGGCCGCTGATCGCCGCCGGCAAGACCACGCTCATCGCCGCGCCCACGGGGTCCGGGAAGACGCTCACCGCGTTCCTGGCCGCGATCGATGCGCTGGTGCGCGAAAGCAGCGAAACCCCGCTGCCGGATGAAACCCGGGTGCTGTACGTCTCGCCGCTGAAAGCGCTGTCGAACGATATCCGCGTCAACCTGCTGGCGCCGCTGGAAGGCATCGACCGCGAACTCGCGGCGCTGGGCCTGCCGCCGCACGGCATCCGCAGCGCCGTGCGCACCGGCGATACGCCGCAGGCCGAACGCAATGCCGCGCGCAAGCGGCCGCCGCACATCCTCGTCTCCACCCCCGAGTCGCTGTACGTGCTGCTGGGTTCGGACAGCGGCCGGGCCATGCTGTCGACCGTGCGCACGGTGATCGTCGACGAGATCCACGCGGTGGCCGGCAGCAAGCGGGGCAGCCACCTGTCGCTGAGTCTGGAGCGGTTGGCCGCGTTGCGCGCAGAAGGGCCCGGGGCGGCGCATGCCGTGCCGCCGGTGCGGGTCGGCCTGTCGGCCACGCAGAAGCCCCTGCACACCGTGGCGCAATTCCTGGCCGGCGCCGGCCGCCCCTGCGCGGTGGTCGACGTGGGCCACGTGCGGGCGCGCGACCTGGGCCTGGAACTGCCGCCCGTGCCGCTCGAAGCGGTCATGCCGAACGACGTGTGGGAGCGCGTCTACGACCGGCTGGCCGAACTGTCGGTGCTGCACCGGACCACGCTGGTCTTCGTCAACACGCGGCGCATGGCCGAACGGATGGCGCGCCACCTGGCCGACCGGCTGGGTGCGGGGCACGTGGCGGCCCACCACGGCAGCCTGGCCAAGGAATTCCGCCTGGACGCCGAGCAGCGGCTGAAACGGGGCGAGTTGCGCATGCTGGTGGCCACCGCTTCGCTGGAACTGGGCATCGACATCGGCGACGTCGACCTGGTCTGCCAGATCGGCTCGCCGCGCAGCATCGCCGCCTTCCTGCAGCGGGTCGGGCGCTCCGGCCACCACGTGGGCGGCTTGCCGAAAGGCCGGCTGTTCCCCACCTCGCGCGACGACCTGGTCGAGTGCACCGCCCTGCTCGATTGCGTGCGGCGCGACGAACTCGATACGCTGCACGTGCCGCTCTCCCCGCTGGACGTGCTGGCCCAGCAGGTCGTGGCCGAGGTGGGCGGCCGCGAGTGGCACGAGGATGCCCTGTTCGCCCTGGTGCGGGGGGCGATGCCGTATGCGGCGCTGGCGCGGGAAAGTTTCGACGCCGTGCTGCGCATGCTCACCGAAGGCTTCCACAGCCGCCAGGGCGTGCGCGGCGCCTACCTGCACCGCGACGCCGTCAGCGGCACGGTGCGGGCCCGGCGCGGCGGGCGGCTGACGGCCGTCACCTCCGGCGGCGCGATCCCCGACAATGCCGACTTCACGGTGCTGCTGGAACCAGGCGGCCAGAATGTCGGCACGGTGCACGAGGACTTCGCCGTGGAAAGCCTGGCCGGCGACGTGTTCCAGCTCGGCAATACGTCCTACCGGATCGTGCGGGTGGAGGCCGGCAAGGTGCGCGTGGAGGATGCCCATGGCGCCGCGCCCAACATCCCGTTCTGGCTGGGCGAGGCGCCGGGCCGCAGCGATGAGCTGTCGATCGGCGTGGCGCGGCTGCGCGGCGAGATCGATCGCCTGCTGGGAGAGCGCGACGACGGCGACGAAGCGCTGGCGCACGCCATCGGCTGGCTGGTCGAACACCTGGGCCTGGGCGACGACGCGGCGCGCCAGGTGGTCGAATACCTGGCCCGTGCCCGCGCGGCGCTGACGGCGCTGCCCACCCGCGACACGCTAGTGATGGAACGCTTCTTCGACGAATCGGGCGGCATGCAGCTGGTGCTGCATGCGCCGTACGGCAGCCGCATCAACCGGGCCTGGGGGCTGGCCCTGCGCAAGCGCTTCTGCCGCACCTTCAACTTCGAATTGCAGGCCGCGGCCACCGAGGATGCGATCGTGCTGTCGCTGTCCGAAAGCCACAGTTTTCCGCTGGAGGAAGTGTGGCGCTACCTGCGTCCGGCGACGGCCGAGCATGTGCTCGTGCAGGCGCTGCTCGATGCGCCGCTGTTCAACGTGCGCTGGCGCTGGAACGCGACGACGGCGCTGGCCCTGCCCCGCTTCGCCGGCGGGCGCAAGGTGGCGCCGCAGCTGATGCGGATGAAGAGCGACGACATGCTGGCCGCCGTGTTCCCGGACGGCGCCGCGTGCCTGGAAAACATCGTCGGCGAGCGTGAACTGCCCAGCCACCCGCTGGTCGACCAGACGCTGGACGACTGCCTGCACGAAGCGATGGACAGCGAAGGCTGGCTGGCGCTGCTGCGGCGGATCGAGGCGGGCGAGGTGCGGCTGCTGTCGCGCGACCTGCCGGCGCCGTCGCCGCTGGCAATGGAAATCCTCAACGCCCGCCCCTATGCCTTCCTCGACGATGCGCCGCTGGAAGAGCGCCGTACCCAGGCGGTGCTGAACCGCCGCTGGACCGATCCGGCGTCCACCGACGACCTGGGCGCCCTCGATGCCGGCGCCATCGACGCGGTGGCGCAGGAAGCCTGGCCGCGGGTGCGCGACAGCGACAAGGCGGGCGACGAGATGCACGAGGCGCTGGTGGCGCTGGCCTGCGTCACGCGTGCGGAGGCGGCCGCCAACGAAGGCTGGGAAGCATGGCTGGCGGCGCTGGTGGCCGGCGGGCGTGCCACCCGGCTGCAAGGCGGCGGCGCCGACTTTTATGTGGCGCTGGAACGGCTGGCCTGCCTGCGGGCCGCCTATCCGGAAGCCGTGGCGACGCCGCCGCTGGCGATGCCGGAGCGCCTGGCGCGCAACGGCGACGACGCGTGGACGCGCGATGCGGCGCTGGTGGAACTGCTGCGCGCCCGCCTGTCCGGCTTCGGGCCGCAACCGGTGGCCGCCATCGCCGCGTCGCTGGCCCTGCCGGACAGCACGGTGGCGGTGGCGCTGGCGGAGCTGGAGAGCGAAGGCTACGTGATGCGCGGCCGCTTCACGCCCGGCGCGGCGGGCGAGGAATGGTGCGAACGGCACCTGCTGGCACGCATCCACCGCTATACCATCAAGAGCCTGCGGCGCGAGATCGAACCGGTGGAGCGGCAGGATTTCATGCGTTTCCTGTTCGAGTGGCAGCATGTGAGCGACGACACGCGCCTGCAGGGCAGCGACGCGCTGCCGCAGGCGCTGGCCCAGCTGGAAGGATTCGAGGCGGCGGCCGGCGCCTGGGAAAGCGAGCTGCTGGCGACGCGGGTGAAGGATTATCCGATGACCTGGCTCGACGATCTGTGCCGCGCCGGCCGCATCGTGTGGACGCGTGTCGGCGCGCCGTCCAGCGCCAGCGGCGGCCCGGTGCGCGGCACGCCGCTGGTGCTGCTGCCGCGGCGGCAACTGGCGCTGTGGCACGCGCTGCCGGCGGTGGCCAGCGAGGTGCAGGTGTCCTCGCGCGCCATGCGCGTGCTCGATGCGCTGCGCGGCCATGGCGCGATGTTCTTCGATGAGCTGGCCCACGATGCGCGGCTGCTGCCGGCCGAACTGGAGGATGCGCTGGGCGAACTGGTGGCCACCGGCCTTGTCAACGCCGACAGCTATGCCGGCCTGCGCGCGATGCTGGCGCCGGCCAGCAAACGCAACACGCTGGACCGGCGGCGCCGCCGCGGCGCCGGGCCGACCATGGAAGAAGCGGGCCGCTGGGCGCTGGTGCGCCGCGCCGACGGCGTGACGGTCACCGAGCGCGGCTCCACCGCCGCGCCGGCGCCGCGGCCGGCACCGTCACGCCGCCCGCGCACGGAACCGGCCACGCTGGAACACATCGCGATGACGCTGCTGCGCCGCTACGGCGTGATGTTCTGGCACCTGCTGGAACGCGAACCGGGATGGCTGCCGGCGTGGCGCGAGCTGCTGCCGGTCTACCACCGGCTCGAAGCGCGCGGCGAGATCCGCGGCGGGCGCTTCGTGGCCGGCCTGTCCGGCGAACAGTTCGCGCTGCCCGAGGCGATCCCGCTGCTGCGCGAGATGCGGCGCCGGCCGCACGACGGCGGCCTGGTACTGGTGTCGGGTGCCGATCCACTGAACCTGTGCGGCATCCTGCTGCCCGGCGACAAAGTGCCCGCGCTGGCCGGCAACCGCGTGCTGTTCCGCGATGGCTTGCCGGTGGCGACGCTGGTGGCCGGCAAGTTCGCTTACCGGGAATCGCCCGCGCCGGCGGAACGCGAACTGCTGCACACCCGGCTGCTCGGCCGCAACTGAGCGGCGCTGCCCGCCGGTGTGGCATTTCCGGCCACACCCCGATCCGCAACGGGCATTCCGCTCGTATAATCATTCACGGGCTGGATCTCTGCAAGCCCTCATGACCTCATGTGCCGCCAGGTGCCTCCCAGGTGCCGCCATGCGCGCCCATGCGCATGCATGCGTCCCTTGCGGCTTCCATGAGCGCAGTTCCTGATGTCGGCGACAGGAGAACACGATGGCCAGGCACCCGCATCTCCCCACTGCCGCGCCCGGCGCGCCGCCCGGGCGGCGACGTGATTCGCAACGCGGCTCGCTCTTCAATTCGCTGACTCGTGCGTTGCCTGCATTCTCCGCCGCGCTGCTGGCCGTTCTCCTGTCCGCCTGCGCGGGCGCGCCGAAGGCCGAGCCGCCGGCGCCGCCGACCGTGATCCAGGCCACCATCGCCGTGGCGGCCGACGCCAATCCCGATGCCGGCGGCCGCGCCTCGCCCGTCGTCGTCCGCCTGTTCGAACTGAAGACCCTGGCCGCGTTCGAGAAGGCGGATTTCTTTTCGCTGTTTGAAAAAGGTAGGGAAACGCTGGGCGCCGACCTGCTCGCAGACGAGGAATTCGTACTGCAGCCGGGCGAAAGCAGGCGCTTCGAACGGCGGCTGCAGGATGGCGCGCTGCACGTGGCGGTGGTGGCCGGCTTCCGCGACCTCGACCGGTCGGCGTGGCGCGGCAGCATCGCCGTGCGTGCCCGCGCCACCACGCCCGTCGCCATCGGCGTGCAGCAGCGCCGCATCACGATCTCGGACAAGTAGCGGGCCCCGGCCCGCCCTACCCAGCATGCAAGCCTGGAGACAAGGATCAGCACCATGTCGTGGGAAAGCAAAGTCATCTGGTCGGAAGGCATGTTCCTGCAACCCCAGCACTTTCAGCAGCATGACCGCTACCTCGAAAGGCTGATCGAAGCCCGGGCCCGCCCCACGCTGCCCTACGGCTGGGGTTTCACGCGGCTCGAACTCGACGAAACGGCGCTGGCGCTGGGCAAGGTGGCGCTGGCCTCGGCCAGCGGCCTGTTCCCGGATGGCACGCCGTTCGACTTTCCGTTCACCCATCCGGCCCCGGCGCCGCTCGATATCCCGGCCGATGCGCGCGACCAGCCGGTGGTGCTGGCCGTGCCCCTGTGCCGGCGCGGCGGCCGGGAATCCGACTACCACGCGGCCAGGCACAACGGCGCCAACCATGGCACGAACCACAATACTACCGCGGACGGCCTGGCGCGCTTCAGTGTCGGCATCGTCGAGGTGGACGACAGCACGGCGCAGGGAGCCGTGCCCATCGAAGTGGGCCAGTTGCAGCTGCGCCTGCTGCTGGGGAAGGATGCCACGGATGCCTACGCGTGCCTGGGCGCGGTGCGGGTGACCGAACGGCGGGCCGACAACGCGCTGCAGCTGGACCGGCAGTACATCGCGCCGGCGCTGGCGCTGCAGGCCAGCGGCACGCTGTCCAGCTACTGCGACGAAGTGCATGGCCTGCTGCACCAGCGCGGCAACGAACTGGGCACCCAACTCGGGCAGCCGGGCCGCGGCGGCGTGGCCGAAATCGCCGACTTCCTGCTGCTGCAGACGGTCAACCGCTACCAGCCGCTATTTGCGCACCTGCGCCAGGTGCCGGCGCTGCATCCGGAACGGCTGTTCGCCGCCATGCTGGGCCTGGCCGGCGACCTGGCCACGTTCAGCCGCGCGGACCGCCGTCCCCCTGCCTATCCCGAATACCGGCACGACGACCTGCGGTACTCGTTCACGCCGCTGATGGCGGACTTGCGGGCCTCGCTGTCGATGGTGCTGCAACGGAGCGCGATCGCCATCGAACTGCAGGACCGCAAGTACGGCGTGCGCCTGGCCGTGCTGCCCGACCGCGGCCTGCTGAAAAGCGCCAGCTTCGTGCTGGCGGTGAATGCGCAGATGCCGTCCGAAACACTGCGCACGCGCTTCCCGAGCCACGTGAAGATCGGCCCCGTCGAACGGATTCGCGATCTCGTCAACCTGGCCCTGCCGGGTATCGCCCTGCGCTCGATGCCGGTGGCGCCGCGCCAGATTCCCTACCACGCGGGCTTCAACTACTTCGAGCTGGAGCGCAGCGGCGAATTATGGGGCCAGCTGGAGCACTCCGGCGGGCTGGCCATGCACATCGCCGGGGATTTTCCCGGCCTGGAACTGGAATTCTGGGGAATCTGGGAAGGTAAGGGGCGATCATGAGCCAGGACGATCCATTCGCGTTGCCGGACTCCGAGCATACCGTGGTGATACCCACGCCGGGCGGCCGGGCGCATGCGCAGGCGGCACGGCAGCGCGCCGGCGCCCGCCCGGGCGCCGCGGCGGCCGGGGTGGCCGGCGCCGGCTACGTGCCGCCGGCCGAGGTGTCCGGCCTCAATCCGCTGGTGGCCGCCGCCAATCCACTGCTGGGCGTGGTGCCGCAACTGCGCGCCACGCTGCAGCATCCGGATCCGGCCGGCGTGCGGGAATTCCTCGCGCAGCAGGTGCGGGAATTCGAGCGGCGCGCCAGGGCGGCCGGCATCCCCATGGAACAGGTGATCGCGGCGCGCTATGCGCTGTGCACGCTGCTCGACGAGGCGGCGGCCTCCACCCCGTGGGGCGGCTCCGGCAGCTGGGCCAGGGACAGCCTGCTGGTCACCTTCCACAACGAGGCATGGGGCGGCGAGAAATTCTTCCAGCTGCTGGCGAAGGTGGCGGAAACACCGGACCAGCACCGCGACCTGCTGGAACTGATGTACGTCTGCCTGGCGCTGGGCCTGGAGGGCCGCTACCGGGTGCTGGACAATGGCCGCGCGCAGCTGGAAGCCCTGCGCGAACGGCTGGCCCTGCTGCTGCGCAAGGTGCGCGGCGAATACGAACGCGACCTGTCCCCGCGCTGGCAGGGCGTGGCCGTGCAAAGCAAGGCGCTGCTGGCCGCGCTGCCCCTGTGGGCCGCGCTGGGCGTGCTCGGCCTGGCCATGCTGGGCGCCTACCTGGGCTTCAGCTATTTCCTGAACGCGCGCTCCGACCCGGTATTCACCAGCATCCTGGCGCTGGAGGCCAGGCCGGACCCGGTGGCGGTAGCCGCCCTGCCCGCCCTCGCCCCCGCGCCTGCCCCGGCGCCCCGCCTTGCCGGCTTCCTGCGCCCTGAAATCGAGCAGGCCCTGGTCGCCGTGCGCGACGAACAGGGCCGCAGCGTGGTGACGCTGCGCGGCGACGGCCTGTTCGCGCCCGGCAGCGCCACCGTGTCGGCGCCCTACCACGCCGTGCTGGACCGCATCGCCGCCGCGCTGAAGGCCGTGCCGGGTTCCGTGCAGGTGATCGGCTATACGGACAACCAGCCGATCCGCTCGGCGCGTTTCCCGTCGAACTGGCACCTGTCGCAGGAACGGGCGCGCACGGTGGCCGGGCTGATCGCCGACAAGGCGCCGCCGGCGGGCCGCTACAGCGCCGAAGGCCAGGCCGACGCCCGGCCGGTCGGCGACAACGCCACCGCCGAAGGCCGCGCGCGCAACCGCCGCGTGGAAATCGTGCTGGTCCCGGCCGGGAACTGAGCCATGAAAAGCCTGCTATCCCTGCTGCTGCACCGCCGCGTGACCACCGGGCTGGGCCTGGCCGCCTTCGCACTGCTGATCTGGCATGTCGGGCCGCTGGTCGCCATCGCCGGCTACCGGCCGCTGGAACCGGCCCGCATCCGGCTGGCGCTGATCTGCCTCGTCGTGCTGGTCTACGTGGGCAAGGCGCTGTGGAAACTGTGGCAGGCCCGGCGCGCCAATGCCAGCCTGATGAACGGGTTGCTGCAGCAGGCACCGGCCGCCGCCAGCCCCGGCGACACCATGGCCGCCGAGGAACTGGCCACGCTGCGCAAGCGTTTCGAGGGCGCGGTAGACGTGCTGCGCAAGGCACGCCTCACCGGCAAGCCCGGCGCACCGGGGCGCTGGCTGGCCAGCCTGGGCCGGCAATGGGTCTACGAACTGCCCTGGTATATCCTGATCGGCGCGCCCGGCTCGGGCAAGACCACCGCCCTGGTGCATTCGGGCCTGCAATTCCCCCTGAGCGGGCAATTCGGCCGCGAAGCGATCCGCGGCGTGGGCGGCACGCGCAACTGCGACTGGTGGTTTACCGACGAAGCCGTGCTGCTGGACACGGCCGGCCGCTACACCACGCAGGAAAGCGACCAGAAGACGGACAGCGCGGCGTGGACCGGCTTCCTGCAGTTGCTGAAGAAGTACCGCGTGCGACGGCCGATCAACGGCGCGCTGCTGACGCTGAGCGTGCCGGACCTGCTGGGCCAGTCGCCGGACGAGCGGGCCGCCCACCTGGCCACGCTGCGCAAGCGCCTGCACGAACTGCACGAGGAGCTCGACATCCGCTTTCCCCTGTACCTGCTGGTGACCAAGCTCGACCTGCTGCCCGGCTTCATGGAATTCTTCGGCGAGCTGGGCAAGGAAGACCGCGCCCAGGTGTGGGGCATGACCTTCCCGATCCGCGACGCGGCCGGGAAAGACGCCACCAAGGGTGCGGCGCGGGATGCGGGAAAGCCCGATGGCGGGCGCGATGGCATGGCTGATGGCGGGAATGCGGCGGCGCCCGATTTCGGCAACGAATTCGCCGCGCTGGAGGCACGCCTCAACGCCCGCCTGGTCGACCGCATGCAGGCCGAACGGGACCCGCAGAAACGCGCGCAGCTCTATCTGTTCCCCCAGCAGTTCGCGGCGCTGAAGGGCACGCTGGGCGAATTCGTCGACGGGATCGTCAGCGATTCGCGTTTCGCCGAACGGCCGCTGCTGCGCGGCGTGTACTTCACCAGCGGCACCCAGGAAGGCAGCCCGATCGACCGCATGCTGGGCGGCGTGGGGCGCGCCCTGCAACTGGACCGCAAGATGCTGCCGCCGCAGTCGCCCACCGGCAAGAGCTTCTTCATCACGCGCCTGCTAAAAGACGTGGTGTTCCAGGAAGCGGGGCTGGCCGGCACCAACCTGCGCCGCGAACGGCGCCGCGCACTGGTGCAACTGGGCGCGCTCGCGGTGGCCGCCCTGCTGGCCGCCGGCATGATCGTGGCGTGGGCGGTCAGCTACGCGGGCAACCGCGCCTACGTGGCCGGCGTGCAGGAGCGCCTCGATGCGATCGCGCAGCAGGTGCGGGCGCTGGAAGCCAACCGCAGCGCCGACGTGGTGGAACTGCTGCCGGTGCTACGCACGGTGCGCGACCTGGCCAACGTGCCCGGCCAGGCGCCGGGCGAAGCCCCGTTCGCGATGGGCGCGGGCCTGTACCAGGGCGACAAGCTGGCGTCCGCCGCGCAGACGGCCTACCGCAACCTGTTGCGCGACGTGTTCCTGGCGCGCCTGGAAGCGCGCGTGCGCCAGCAGCTGCAGGGCGCCGGCGGCAACCCGGAACTGCTGTACGAGGCGCTGAAGGCCTACATCATGCTGCACGAACCGCGCCATTTCCAGGGAGCGGCGCTGAAAGCCTTCATCACGGCCGACTGGGAAAGCACGCTGCCGCGCAGCGTGACGCTGGAGCAGCGCCGCGAGCTGGAAGCGCACCTGGACGCGCTGCTTGCCGGCGAACGGCCGACGGCGCCGCAACCGGCGGACCAGCAGCTGATCGCCAGCGCGCGCGAGGCCGTGGCCCGCACGCCGCTGGCGGTGCGCATCTACAACCGCATCAAGCGCGGCGGCGCCGGTGCCGACCTGCCGGAATTCACGGTGGCGGGGGCCGCCGGCCCGGCCGCGCCGCTGGTATTCGCACGTGCCAGCGGGCAGCCACTGACCAGCGGCGTTCCCGGCCTGTACAGCGTGAATGGCTACCGCAACGCGTTCCTGAAGGAGGCCGCGCGCGTGACCGGCCAGCTGGCCGACGAGGAAGGCTGGGTGCTCGGCCTGGCCGAGAAGGACCGCCGCTTCACCGATCCCGCGCAGCGCGCTGGCCAGCTCGACGAAGTGCGCCGCCTGTACCTGGAAGACTATGCGCGCATCTGGCGCGCCTTCGTCGACGATATCAAGCTGGTGCGCGCCGGCAGCCTGCAGGGCAGCATCCAGACGGCGCGCGTGCTGTCGATGCCGGACTCGCCGCTGCCGGCGCTGCTGCGCGCCGTCGTGCGCGAGGTCACGCTGGTGCAGGGCGACGCGGCGGACAAGAGCATCGCCGACAAGGCCGGCGACACGGTCGAGAGCACCCGCAAGGAACTGATGAAACTGTTCGGCAGCGAAGCCGTCAAGCCCGCCGCCGCCCGGGAGACTCAGCCCGAACGCATCGTCGACGACCGCTTCGACGACCTGCGCCGATTGGTCGCCAGCGCCGGTCCGGGCCAGCCGGCGCCGATCGATGCCACGACTTCCCTCATCAACGAGCTGTACACGCTGCTGACGGCCACCGAAGCGGCGCTGAAGGGCGCCAACACGCCGCCGCCCAGCGATGTGCCGAACAAGGTCAAGGCCCAGGGCGGGCTGATGCCGGAACCGGTGCGCTCGATCCTGCTCACGCTGGCCTCGGGCAGCGCCAGCCAGGCCCTGGGCATGACGCGCAGTAACCTGAACCAGGCGATGGGCGCCACGCTGGGCGAGTTCTGCAACAACGCGGTGACGGGCCGCTACCCGTTCACCAAGGGCAGCCCGCGCGACGTGACCCAGGACGACTTCAGCCGCCTGTTCGCGCCGGGCGGCATGATCGACGAGTTTTTCCAGAAGAACCTGGCGCAGTACGTGAACACGAACACGCGGCCGTGGAGTTTCCGTTCGGTGGGCGATGCCACGATGGGCGGCTCGTCCGGCGCGCTGCTCCAGTTCCAGCGCGCCCAGGTGATCCGCGACGTGTTCTTCCGGGGTGGCGCGGCCGCCGGCATGCGGCTGGAACTGAAGCCGGTGATGATGGACGCGTCGATCACGCAGTTCACGCTCGATGTCGATGGCCAGCTGGTGAAGTACAGCCATGGCCCGCAGGTGCCGGCCCAGGTGCAGTGGCCCGGCCCGCGCGGCAGCACGCAGGTGCGGCTGCAGGTGACGCCGCCCAGCGCGGCCGGCGCCTCGGGCCGCACCTATGAAGGGGCCTGGGCGCTGTTCCGCCTGTTCGACCAGGCCCAGGTGGATGGCACGGGCCAGCCCGAGAAGTTCATCGCCACCTTCAACGTGGACGGGCGCCGCACCCAGTTCGAGGTACTGACCAGCAGCGTGCGCAATCCGTTCCGCCTGGCCGAACTGGAACAGTTCCGCTGCCCGGGTGTGCTGTGACGCTGGCCCCCGCCCTGGTCGCCGGCTGGTACGGCAAGCTGCCGGCGCTGGGCGATTTCGCCTCGCGCCGTTTGCCGCCGGCCTTCATCGGCCCCTGGGACGCGTGGCTGCAGCGCGGCATCGCGTCCAGCCGCGCCACCCTGGGCGATCGCTGGCTCGACGTCTACCTGAACGGCCCCCTGTGGAACTTCGCGCTGTTGCCGGGCGTGTGCGGGGGCAGCGCCTGGCTGGGCACGATCATGCCGAGTGTCGACAAGGTGGGCCGCCATTTCCCGCTGACGATCGCCCTCGCGGTGCCGCCGCATGCGGGCATCCTGCGAACCGTCGCAGCGGCGCGCGAGTGGTTCGCCGCCATCGACCGCGCCGCGCTGGCCTGCCTGGACATCCACTGCCTGCCGGAACAGCTTGAAACGCGGCTGGCCGAAGTGCCCTTCCCGGCCCTGCCCGCCATCGACGAGCGCGCCGGCGACGGGCTGGCGGCGTGGCTGGCGGCCAGGGCCGCGGGCACGCTGGTGCTGCACCTGCCGGCCGGCGTATCGGCCGCGGACGTGCTCGGCGCCGCGGCGCGCCCCGGCGGGGTGGATGGTTCATGTTCTGCCGAGGCTGCCGATGGAGCCGATGGAGCCGATGCCGCCCGTGCCGCCGATGCCGCCGGCAGGAGTCTCTGGTGGAGCGACACCACCACCAGCGACGCCACCCGGCTGCTGGGTTTCCACGGCTTGCCGGCCGGCGACCAGTTCACCCTTCTGCTGGACGATGCGGACGGGCCGCCGCCATGAACGAGGACCGGGACGGGGATCGCACCATCATGCCGGCCGCCGTGCCGCTGGTGATCCTGGAAAGCGCCAACAATGCGCTGCCCTCCGGTACCCGGCTGGCCGAGTTCGAGATCGCCGGCCTCATCGGCCAGGGCGGCTTCGGCATCGTCTACCAGGCCTACGACCACTCGCTGCAGCGCACCGTGGCGCTGAAGGAATACATGCCATCGGCCCTGGCGGCGCACGCCGGCACCGCGCAGGTCACGCTGAAGTCGCCCCGGCATGTCGACACGTTCCAGGCGGGCTTGCGCAGTTTCGTCAACGAAGCCCGCCTGCTGGCCGCGTTCGACCACCCCGCGCTCGTCAAGGTCTACCGGTTCTGGGAGGATAACGGCACCGCCTACATGGTGATGCCCCTGTACCGGGGCGCCACCCTGAAGCAGGTATTGCGCGACCGCGCGGCGCCGCCGGACGAAGCCTGGCTGCGCGCCCTGCTGGCGCCGTTGCTCGACGCCCTGGAACTGCTGCACCAGGAACAGTGCTACCACCGCGATATCGCGCCGGACAATATCCTGATCCTCGACGATGGCCGCCCGCTGCTGCTCGACTTCGGCGCCGCCCGGCGCGCGATCGCCGGCAAGGTCGACGCGTTCACCGTGATCCTGAAGCGCGACTACGCGCCCGTGGAGCAGTACGCCGACATCCCGTCGATGACGCAGGGCCCCTGGACCGACCTCTATGCGCTGGCCTCCGTGGTGTACCTGGCCATCACGGGCAAGCCGCCCATGCCGGCCGTGTCGCGCATGATCGACGACCCGCATGTGCCGCTGGGCCGTGCGGCGGCCGGCCGCTACAGCCCGCAACTGCTGGCCGCCATCGACCACGCGCTGGCCGTGAAGCCGGAAGACCGGCCACAAAGCGTTGCCGAACTGCGCAAACTGCTGGGGCTGTCGAGCGGGAACGACGAGGGTTCGCGGCGTGGGAAACCGCCGCCCGCCTCCGCCTGGCACCACCTGCGCCTGGGCGGCCTGGTCCTGGCCGGCGCCGCGGCCATCGGGCTCGGCACCAGCCTGCTCGCCGACCGGGACGGCCCGGTGATGCCCGCCCCGCAGCCCGAGGCTGAGCGCGCCCCGCCTGCCGCCACGCCTTCGCCAACCGCATCGGCACCTGCTGACCCTGCTTCCGCAGCGCCGGCGGCGCCGCAGCCATTCGACCCGGTGCGGGCGCTCGACGAAGTGTTCGAAGCCCGCAACCGCGACCATGCGGTAACGATCTCGATCGAACGGGCGCAGGTGCGCATCGGCGTCGATCCGCTGCGCTTCGCCATCCGTTCGTCACGACCGGGATATGTGTACCTGCTGATGGTGGGCACGGACCGCGCGCAGTTCTGGCTGCTGTTCCCGAACAGCCTCGATGCCGACAACCGCATCGCGGCCGGCAGCGAGCTGGCGCTGCCGCGGGCCACGTGGCGCATGACCGCCGCCGGGCCGCCCGGCACCAACCAGTTCGTCGCCATCGTGTCCGACCGGCCGCGCGACTTCCGTGGCGCCGGCCTGAAGGTCCTGACGCCGTTCAGCGAATTCGACCTCGGCACCGCCAGCAACGGTGCCCGCGTGCCCGGCACGGCAAGCCCGCTGTTCGCCGGCACCGCGCAGTGCGATGGCGTGCCGGCCGCACAGTGTTCCCCGTCGTACGGCGCCGCGGTGTTCTCGATTGCGGAGATTCAGTGAAGTGGTATTGCTTGCATTCACCCCAACAGCGAAGGGCTGGGGTCAGGAGGGAGTGCTGGCCTGCAGGCCAGCACTGTTCCGCAGGCGCGAAGCATGCTTCGCGAAACCCCTGCGTCACCCCGGCGGGGCGTAGTCGGGGTTTCAAGGAGCATCGCTCCTTGCCGACGTAGCGATACTGGCCTGCAAGCCAGTATTCCTATATGGACGCCTCCCTTTTGCAAGGTAAATTTAGCTAGGTCAGACGAGAAAGTTGCAGTCCTATATCCGGCCTTGAGTGCGGCGAGCCGCGGGCCTCGATGAACTCCGCTACCCCATCCCTCATCCTCCCTGCGGACTTGATGTCCTTGGAGTACGCCAGGTTTAAAGGGGTACGGTCTAACCAGTCTGTCATCGCTATCTCTACCGATCGCAACCTGTGGCGTGTGAGTTGGTTCCAGCGTTCGTGCTGTTCATATCGTCGTTGTCATTCCTGGGCGGATGCTGATGTGGTCCTTATCATAGGTCCGTTCGTGGGCTAATACAGCCCAGATAGTGCGGGCTATCTTGTTCGCTAGCGCGACCGTAACGACATTGGACGGTCGTCGCTGGCAAATGCCCTGCAACCACTTGCTTGGTTCCTTGGCGTGATACAGAACGGATCGGGCGCCATGGATCAACAGCATCCGCAAGTAGGAATCACCTCGCTTGCTGATGCCTAGCAGTCGGACTTTTCCTCCTGTCCCGGTCTGGGCCGGTACCAGGCCGATCCAGGCGGCGAATTCACGCCCAGACCGGAATGCTTTGGCATCGCCCATCGTTGCCACTGCCGCCGTCGCCGTCAGCACCCCCACGCCGGGAATTTGCGCAATCGCTTGCGCAGCACGGTCTTGACGCATCCAAGCCCTGAGCCTTGCTTCAATCCTGGCAATCCGTTCAGTAAGCTTGGCGATCTCCTCCCATTGCTCGCGCAAGGTGTCGATGAAGAACGATGGCAAACGTTCCGCTAACCGCGCCAAGGCGGCCTTCAGACCAGCGTCGAACGCTGCCTGGCCAACAGCGAAGGTCTCGCCGTGTTCGCCCACCAAGCCACGCAATTCATTGCACTGTGCAATGCGGCTCTTCACCAACTGCTGGCGTATCCGATGTAGGGCAATCACTGCTTGCTGTTCTTCTGTTTTCACGGCCACAGCTTTCACGCCAGGTTGCTGGGCCGCCATCCAGATAGCGCGGGCATCGGCGACATCGTTCTTATTGCCGGGAACAAACGCCTTCACCATTTTCGGTCGCATCAGCTTGACCTCGTGCCCAAGCTCCTTGAGCTTGCGCGCCCAGTGCTGCGAGCCCCCGCATGCTTCCATGCCGACCACGCATGGTTCCCGATTCACGAACCATGCAAGAAATTTCGGACGCTTGAGCTGCTGACAGATCAATTCGCCCGACTGTTTGTCGACCGTGTACAGCTGGAAGACATTCTTGGCCGTATCTACCCCGACCACCGGTTTTGGCGTAGCATTCATGATGTGGATCCTCCGACTTGCCTCGAAAGTACTGCGCTTTCACTCTAGGGCACTTTGATGCCGTTGGCGCGCGAGGATCCACCTTTCCACCACATTCCCCGCATCACGTTTGCCTATCGGTACCCAGAGTCTTGGCGGGAGGCGTCCATTTCATTCTCCTCCCTGACCCCGGAATTTGCACCTGGGGTGAACTTACGCGAAAGCCATTGGTCTTCCGACACCACCATCTACCGGTCCAGGTTCACGATCGTCACCCGGCGGTTTTCCGGCGCGGCGGGCACGGTCTTGTTCATCAACTCGCTGGCGCCCTTGCCCACCGCCTGCAGGCGTCCATCGTCGATCCCGCCGTTCTTGACCAGGTATTCCCGCACCGATTCCGCGCGCGCCTGCGACAGTTGCTGGTTGGCCGCGGGTGCGCCGCGCGGATCGGCGTGGCCCTCGATGGCAAAGCGGAACGGCGCCAGCTTCGCCGAGCCCAGCGCCTGGCCGACCACGCCGAGCGATTGCCTGGCCTGCTGCGTCAGGCGCGCCGAGTTGGTTTCAAACGTGATCAGCAGCGACGCGCTGGGCCGCTTCGGCGCAGCGCCTTCCGCTTCGACGCGGATGCTGCGCGTCCTGGCCGGGGCGGCCGGCGCGAGCGCGTCGACCAGCGCCGCTTCGGTGACGTCCTGCGGGTTCATGACCTTGTCTTCCTGTGCGTTGCCCGGTAACGCCAGGAACAGCAGCGCCAGCAGCGACGCCGCCAGTACCGCATGCTTCGAATGCTCGTGCGCTTTCATGTCCGACTCCTTTGCCGCCCGTCATGGCGGCGCCTCGGGTTGCCCCTGCTTCTCGTGCGCGTGCTCCTGGTGCGCGTGCTCCTGGCATGCCACCACCAGCGCCGAATAATTGTCCTGGCCTTCGCTGCCCTCCGAAATCACGCGGCTCTCCAGTTGCCTCAGCCAGGCTTCGCCCGACGCGGCAAGCGACAGCGCGCCCTCCATGTGCAATTCATCGACATACTCCCAGAAGCCATCCGTGCACAGCAGGAAAATGTCGCCGTCGCGCAGGGCGAACGCGGCATCCTCAATGCGTGGTTCGAATTCCGCGCCATCGCCCAGCGCCGCCAGCAGCAGGTTGCGCTGCGGCGCGCCGCGCAAGTCCTCCGATTGCAGGTAGCCGGCATCCACCATGCTTTGCAGCACGCTGTGGTCGCGCGTCTGCAGGATGATGCGCCGGTCGCGAAAGCAGTACAGGCGGGTGTCGCCGATATGCCCCCAGATCGCCGTGCCGCGCGCCGGGTCGACCGCCAGCACGACGACCGTGGCGCGCATCCGCGCATACTGCGGCGATTGCTGCTGCATGGCGACGATCGCGCTGTTGGCCCGCCGCAGCGCTTCGGCGATGCCGCCGGCGCTGCAATCGGGGCGCTGGCGGAACCAGGCGAGGATTTCGGCCACCGCCAGTTTCGACGCGACGGCACCGCCCGCATGGCCGCCGGCGCCGTCCGACATCACGCAGCAGCACGCGCTTTCGTTCGACCAGAAGCCGTACGCATCCTCGTTGACGGGCCGCCCGCCGGGCTTGGACAACACGGTGATCTTGAGTTCCATGATCGCTTTCGCGCTAGCGGCCGCCCTCGTCGCCCCGCGCCAGCTTGTCGAGCTGGGCTTCATAGGCGTTCAGGAAGGCCTTGCCAAACCACGCATGGAAATCGTCTTCCGCCTCACGCGTGAGCTCGGAATACATTTCCGCATACAGATCCCACAGCTTCGCCTTGCGGTTGGCCGGCAGCAGCGTATCGACCAGGCTCTTGCCGCTCAGGCGGCGCTCCAGCTGCGCCGGATCGAAGCGCTGCAGCACGCCGGCCAGCGCGGCGCGCATGCCCGCCATGAACGCGAACTGGTGGGCGCGCAGGTCGTCGTGGGCATCCTTCATCGCCACCAGCGGCGGCATGAAACCCTGGCCGCGCGGGGCCAGCAGGTGCGTCAGCGCCACTTCCACGTTCGGCGAAAATTTCAGTGGATTGTTCTCGCGCGTGACGATCATCGTCATCTCGGCATGGATCTCGCGCTTGATGACGGCACGCGACAGCAGCAGGTCCAGGGTGCCCTGGGTCGCCTCGCGCAGCAGCTGGCCGAAGGTGTGCATCATCTGCGGCGTGAGCGGGCCCCGCACGTCGAGGTCGGGCACGCCGGCGCCGGCCAGGAAGGCGCGCAACAGCTCGGCGCTGTCCGCCTGGGCGTCCCCGGCAGGCTGCGCGCCGGCCGCCGGCTGCGCGACATATTCCGATGGCACGGCGGCGGATGGCGGGACGGCCGGAGCCGGCCGCATCGCGGGACCTGGCGGCATCGCATCCGCAGGCGGTACGCCCTGGCCCGCCTGCGGATGCGGAGCCTGTTGCAAGTTCGGAGCCGCGTGCGGATGCGGGTCCGCCCGCGGATGCACGATCGGCTGAGGATGGGCAAGCGGCTGTGCCGGGACGGCCGCGCGCGCGCCGCCGGATGGCTGAGCCGTGGCGGCAGGCCCGGCAGCCAGGGCCGGCGGCTCCGGCGCAAGCGCGGGGGCTGGCCCGGTACTGGACGTTTCCGTCTCCGGCGCCCGGGCCTTCCTGGCCGGCGACTGGACGATCATCGTCTTGATGCCGTCGCCACCCGGCAGCTCGTCCGGCGCATTCCACGAGACGACCATGTTGCCGCCGTCCGCCGGGCCCGCGGGCTGGACCGGCTCGATCCGCTGCGCGGCCGGCGGCGTGAAGGCGCTGCGGATTTCCGGTGCGTCGTCGCGCTGGCTGGCCGGCGCCGGCTTCGGTGCCGGCACCGCGCCGATCGCCACCAGCGGGTCCACGCTTGCCGCACCGGATCCGTTTGCGCCGCCGGGCGCCAGCGGATGGCCGTCGGGGAACAGCTCGCTGCCGGCGGCGGGACCGAGGTCGTAGAACTGGTTGATATCGGTCCGTGCGGCCTGGCCGAGCCCGAGGTCGAAATCGTCCGGCAGGGGCTGGCGCGGATCCGGCGCGGGCGCGCGCGGCACCAGTTCGGAGAAACTGAAGTCGTCCGGGATGCCCCCGGCGCCCGGCGCATGCGCGAAACCGCCCGATGGCGGCGCTGGGGAAAAGCCGCCCGATGGCGGCGATGCGGGGCTGTCGAACAGGCCGAGCGGGTCGTCTTTCGGCACCCCCGCCGGCCGGGGCTCCATGACCCGCATCGCCGGCATGGCCGATGGAGGGCCCGCGGGCAGGTTCGGCGGCAGCGATGGGGACATGACAGGGGACAGGACGGGAGACCCGGCGGGAGGCGCGGCGGGAAGCACGGCTGGAGATTTGGGGGCGAGCCCGGCATGCGGCGCCGCAGGAGGCACGACAGGCGAGACGCGCGCATCGGCAACCGCCAGCGTATAGCCGCCGATGCGCAGTTCGTCGCCGTCGGCCAGCGTGGCTTCGTTGCCATGGCCGAGCGGCCGGTCGTTGACGAAGACGGGCGACGCGTTGCTCAGGTCACGGATGACATGGCGGCCATTGCGGAACAGGACCATCGCATGCATGCGCGACACGTAGCGGTCCGGATCGGGCAAGACCAGCGCATTGCCGTCGGCGCGGCCGATGACACCGCCCAGTTCGCCGAACTCGCCGGCCAGCGGCACGTCGGTGGCCTGGCCGTTGTAGGAAACTGCCTTGATCGTCAACATCAGCGCTCCCACGATCTGCCTGCGTTGGTTCCATGTAATGTGCCGGATTAATGTGCAGGATGACACTTGGCTTCACGGCATTACGGGCAATGATCAGCACTCAAATTCTAGCAGGGTGGCGCTGCAATCTTCTCCACCATGCGCGCAAATAACAGAGTCGCGCATCACTGGAGCCACAGCCACGCGCTGGTCGCGCCGAACAGCGCCGCGACCAGCAGCCACGTCTTGCTGGCCGGCCGCAATCCGCCATCCCGCAGCAGCCGCGCGGCCGCCGCGGCGAGGAATACCACGGTCAGCACGGCGAACACGAGGCGGGCGGGCATGCGTCAGCCCATCGCGTTCAGCCAGCGCGCCTGCCGCCACGCCGGCGCCGCTGTCTGGAACAGCTTCGTGCCGGGCTGCAGCAGGCACAGGTACTCGGCCGCGGCGATGCGCTGGCGCTGCGCGCCGTCGCGCAGCACGCCCCGGCAGTGCGCCACCGCCGGCGGCTGGCCCATGAAGTAGCGCACGCCAGGGGCAAAGCGCTTGCCGTTCGTTCCCCACCATGCGCCGACCGCGGCGCCGTCGGGCCACGGCAAGCCTTCGTCGTCGTCCATCGCCACGTCGTCGTCGTCCGGATCGTCGCTGGGGCCTGCGGCGGCGGCGCCGGGCGGCGGGCGGTCGAGGGCAAGCGCGGCAATGTCCACCCCGGCAATGGTGGCGAACGCTTCGCCGGCCAGGCGGGCCAGCGGCGGCTCATCCATCAGCCGGATCAGCCAGGGCACGTACGCCACGTCGCCGCAGACGCCGGCGCCTTGCACCAGCAGCCGCCGGTCCGGCAGCGCCGGTGCCACCGCCTTCAGCCAGGCATTGGCATCCGGCAGGGCCAGTACTTTCAGCAGCAGGCGAAATGCACGGGTGCCGGCGCCGGTCCGCTCCAGGGCGCCGGCCTGCAGCGCGGCGGCTGCCTGCGCGGGTTTGCCGAGCAGCGCGACCGACCTGGCCGCCCACAGCCGGCAAGCCGGGTCGCCATCCCGCAGCGCCGCCGCGCATGCCGGCAGCGCATCGGTGCGTCCGCCCTCCCCGGCCATCCGCAACGCGCGGGCGCGCACCTGCGCATCGGCGTGCGCCAGCGCCGTATCAAGCACATTGCCGCAGTCCACCTGGTGCATCCCACATGCCGCCAGGCCGATGGCGTGCCGGAACGCGTCATCCGAACGCAGCAGCGGCGCGATGGTGCCCTTCAGCCGCTGCCCCGAAACCCAGCCGAATCCTGCGGCCAGCGCGGGCCGCAGCGGCGCGGCCCCTTCCGCCAGCGCGAACAGCGTGGCCAGGTGTGCCGCATGCCCGCTGTCGAGCGCCAGGACCGCGGCGACGAACATGCCGCCCGCGCCTTCTGCCAGCACGGCGTTCATGGATAGCGCCTGCGCGTGTCCGCCCGCCACGGCCAGCCCGTCGAGATGCGCGGCCAGGCGTTCATCGAAGCGGCCCAGCTCGCGCAAGCCGACGTGCGGGGCGTTGACGAATGCCGCGCGGCGCGCGAACAGCAGCACGGCTTCCTCGGCGTGCTGCGCGACGATGTGCGGGAGTGGCTGTTCCGAAATCGCATGCATGGCTGGTTCGCTGTCCCGGGCGGCGTCAGTCGACGGATATTCCGGCCAGCGTGCGCGGCTGCCAGTCGAACGCGCACACCATGTTGGCGAGAATTCCCCAGGCACATTCGCTGGCCATGAACCGATCCACGGAGACTTCGATGGTCACCGGATCGAAATGGCTGACGAAACCCGCAATCGAATCGGTCACCGCCGGATGACCGACCGGCATGGCGAACGCTCCCGCTTCGAGCAGCGCGTACCAGGGCTGCACCCACGCGGCGAACCGCGTGACCTGGTCCGGGAACAGGCGGTTGTCCACCTCGACGAGGCAGCGGCGCACCTTGGAGAAATCGGTGTCCTCGAAGGCCAGCAGCGCGGTGGCGCGCGCACCAGGGACGGGATAGGCCACCTCCTCGTTGTCCTCGTCCGGCCAGTCGGGTTGCACCGGCTGGGCATTGGCATGCTCCATGTCCACGACCTGGATCGAGTCGACCAGCACCTTTTCCGACCGCAGCCTGGCGACCATGCCGCGCAACAGCTGGAAGGCACGTTCGTCGACGTTGCAGAGCTGTAGCTGCTGGCGCGCGCATGCCGCCGATGACAGCACGGCGGGCCCCAGGACCGCCATGGTGCCGGGGCCGGCCGGGCCGCTACCCGAAAAGGCGCCGCGCATCGCCGCGTCGGCCAGTGGCTGCATGGCATCCGATACGGCCTGCAGGTCGGCCACGCCCGGCGGCCGGGCGAACTGGTAGCTGACGGCCGCGCGCGACGTCGCGGCACTCATTCCCTGCAGCACCAGTACCGGCAGCATTTCATGCGTCGGCGAGGCGGTGGAACCATGCTTCGGTGCGGTCGACATAATCGGTTTCAAGGTTGAACGAGGGCGAGCGTTTCGCGGCACGGTCGATCCACGGTGCCAGCAGGCCGTAGATTTTCTGGTAGTGCGCGAGCGGTTCGCGCCGGTTCCGGTCGCCCAGGATGGGTGCCTCGCCAGCCTTCAGGACAATCCCGTTGGGCAGGTCGATCAACGCCACCTCGGCCGGCAAGGCCTTGCGCAGTGCCGCCTTGCCGCCGAGCTGGTCGAGGATTTCCGGCCCCAGCGCGGTCAGCCAGCCCACGCCCTTGACACCGTCGCTGCCCACGGCGAGCGCGTCGTCCACCATGCGCGGGATGTCCAGCGCGCGAAAGCGCATGCCCATTGCCCATGCATGCGTCTGCGCCTCTTCTTCCTCGTAGCGCGAGGTGTTCATGCCGAAGCCCGCCAGGGCCGAGCGGAACTCGATGGCCGAGCAGGTTTCGACGAAGACCTCCAGCAGCGTTGCGGCGTCGCACACGGCGGGGTCCAGCGACATCGCGACGACCCTGGCATCGTCGTCCGAATGGTCCGGGTAGGCCGGCTCGGTGCCGTACACGTGGAAACTGTCGCGCGGCGCATCGTTCGGCGATTCGGTCGCTTGCAGGTCCAGGCTGATGAACTCGCGTGGCGGCGCGCCCGGCTGCAGCCACGTGGCCAGCATGTCGAACGTGGCCTTGCTCGCCTTCTTGTGACGGTTCATGTTTTCCGTCGCATAGTATGGCGGCAGGTCGCGCTGGTAGAGCCGCAGGTAGCGGTCATACGCTGACAGCACGCCCTTGGGCTGCTGCGACAGCAGCTTGTTGGTGTACACCGACATCGTGTAGCCCAGCGCAACGAGGCGCACGTCTTCGGCGAGTTCGATGATGGCCTGTGCGCCCGTGATATCGCCGGCCGCCGGCGTGGCGTTCTTCGTCCCTGTCCTGGTCATTGTTCCTCTACCTTTTCTTGTAAGTGCATTTGCAGTCGCCCCTCTTTTTTGCCGCATCGCGCGGGGTCATGGCGTCCACCTTCTTCACGCCGGGGATTTTCTTGTAGTCGGTCCGTTCCTTCTGGGTCATCATCTGCGCGGAAGTCTTGGTCAGGTCCGATTCCCATTTGCCTTTCAGCGGCGCCGGCACCGTTTTCTTGCACGGGAACTTGGCGTCGATGATGCGGTCGCCGAACATGACATCGGGAATCAGCGTTCGCTTGCCTGGCCTGGGAAAGCGCGGCGACGCCTTGATCCCGGCCTTCTTCGCCGCCTTCGACGTGCGCAGCGCATGCATCACGCAGGAATGCTTGGTCACGCTCAGGCTGCGACAATCCTTGCCTTCATCCTTGTGGTCGCGCTTCTTGTAGCTGGCCGTGTCGCAGCAGTGGATCGCGCAGGCGATCATCTGGATGTCCGTCAGGCCGGCCGGGATGACGGGAATCTGAAATGCTCCCGCGATATCGACCGTGTTTTCGTGGTTCTGGAATTTCTTGTCCGTCAGCCGGCAGGCATTCTTGCCATCCATCTTGACATCGAACGAATACAGGATCCACGTCGACTCCTTCATGAACGTGCTGGACTTCACGCCGCCCGCCACGCCGGGATTGTCGCCGTTCGACAGCGAGAATTCCGAACCCTTGATGGCGATCATCATGCCGCCGTCGGCCTTCACCGTGGTGGTGCCCTTGGCCAGCGTGATCGATTGCGAAATGTTCGGATACGGGATCGGCACCGGGCCGCCCGGCGTCGGTGTCTTGCACACATCGGGGATGGTCGCAACCGACACGCCATTGCTGCCCTTGTGCACCAGCGAGTTCGATGCGCCGTTGACCTTGATCGTTACCGGCATGGCGTCCCCCTCATTGCCAGCCCGTCGCCATCAGCGCGGCCGCGCGCTCGCCGCCCTCCGCGCTGGCCCACGTGAACGCCAGCTTGCCGCGCGCATAGCCCTTGGCGCCGGCGATGGCGGCCAATGCGAGATGCAGCGGCGCGCCGGCGGCGCCCACGTCGCCCCAGCAGTCGGCGGGAGCGATGAAGTCCGACACCGATACAAACGCTTCCTTCGTGCGCACGGCCGTGAACGCATACTCGTCGGCGCGGTAAGGCTCGCCGTTCATGTCGCAATAGACGTCCGAGATCGCGCCATCGCCGCCGGACAGTGGCGCGAGCGCCTGGCGAAACGCCTGTGTCAGCCCGGCGCCGGTGCACACGGTGCGGGTCTTGATCCGGCAGGCTTCCATGCCCGCGCCGAGCGACAGGATCCTGCCGAGCGAGCCGCAGCCCAGGCGTGCCGCCACCGGGCGCCGCATCGCCAGCACGGCTCCCGCCCCTTCTCCGGGCACGAAACCCCACGCGTTGTTCAGCTTGCCGGCGCCGTGCAGCTGCCCGCAGTGCTCCAGCCACTCCAGCGTTTCCGCCTCCAGGTAGGAGTCGACCCCGGCCACCACGCAGGCGTCCAGCGCGCCCTGGTGAAGCAGCCTGGCCGCGGCGCCCAGCGCCAGCAGGCCTGCCGCGTGACCGGCCGGGAACACTTCGATGCCCGCCAGCCGGTCGCCGAAGGCTGCGCGCACCGCCGCCACCAGCGCCACCCGCACGTCCGCATCCAGCCCCGGCCTCGGTGCCGGCAGACCCAGCACGAGCCCCGTGCGCACCGGTTCCGCGCCTTCCGGCAGGTCCGTCACCGGCGACAGCGCCTGCGCGACCGCGGGCAGCAGCAACGCGGCAAGGCGCGCGGCGCCCGACAATCCCGGGTCCAGCCAGGGCGCCAGCGCCGCGCGCATCGGCTCGCCCGCGCGATCGATCATCCACGGGTGCTCGACAAAGCCGCTGATGCCGGCCCGCACGGCCGCGGCGCTGGCCCACGCGTCGCGGCCCACGGCGGTGGCCGCGCCGGGCGCGGCAATATGGATGGGTTCGCCGTTCACGTCAGCCCACCGCGAACCCGACCGGCGCGCCGGGCCGCCCGCCGGCGCTCAGGTCGTCCTTCAGCGTGACCGTGGTGCGCTCCAGCAGCTGCACCTTGAAGTGGCATGGCAGCGCCGAATGCCAGACCAGCGAGACGCGGGGAAATTCCGGTTCGATGATGACCGTGTGCAGGTTGCGCACCGTGTGGACTTCGCTGCTGCCATCGAAGAAGCGGGTTTCAAAACCCAGGCGCACCTTCGGCAGGGCGAACTGCAGGCGCCCGTGCGGCGACAGATTGACCAGCGCGACCGGCTCGCCCCCTTTCAGGAATTGCGCCGCCTGCTGGTCGCGCGGCGCGCACTGGTAGAAGCGCTCGTCGAAGTCGGCCGGCGGCAGCGGTTGCCGTTCGCGCATCCAGGCATCGTCGTAGGTGCCCGCGAACGCCGCGCGCGGCTGCCAGTGGCCGGCGAACGCGCCGAAGCCGGCCGGTTCCGGCCGGTCGTCCCAGGCGGCGATCAGGCTGTCCGGGAATTCCACGTTGGGCGCGGCCATGCCGGCCAGGTGCTCTTTCGCGGCGGCGAATCCGCAACCAACGGGGTTGCGCCAGTCCCAGTCCCGGTCGGGCCGCGCCGATTTGCTGTCGAGGCCGCCATAGGCGCGCTCGTACACGATGGGCATCACCGTGAACGGTTCCGGCTCGGACAGGCGCCCGCCGGCCCAGTGGCGGTCGCCGAAGATGCGCACGACCTTCTGCAGCGGGCCGACACGGAAGCCGGCATCGCACTGCGTCACGGGCTGGCCGCCGGGGGCATGCGCGTTGCCCACCACGATGATGTCGGTGGTCTTCTTGGCGAGCACCAGGTCGGCCTCGTAGCGGATGCTGCTCATGGCCGCCTCGCCATGGTATTCAGGAATGCGCAGCACGGGCGGCTGGATGGCCGATACCGCCGTGGTGCCGTCCGGGGCGATGTCGAAGGTGGCCTTGACGGCGACCAGCCAGACCTCGGCGCCGTCGCGGTCGCGCGCCCAGCCACGTTCCGCCGCGAAAGGAGTGCTGTTCTCGAGCTGCCACATGCGCGACTCCTAGTTGATGTCGACGGCTGCACCCTTGATCTTGTTGCAGCCGGTGGAGCGGCTGACGATGTAGTTGCCCTTGATGATCACCTTGCCCGCGCGCGTGAGCGTGATGCTGGCGTCGCCGCAGCGCAGCACGACTTCCCGCTCGGCGCGGATTTCCACGCGCTCGCCATCGCACCACGCCACGTTTCCCGGCTCCGCGGCCGGCGCGGGTTCAGCGCCGCGCTCATGCTGGATGACGCCCAGGATCAGCGGCCGCTCCGGCAGCCCGCCTTCCAGCACGGCCACCACTTCGGCGCCCACTTCGAGGCGGCGCAGCGGCACGGTGCTGCGTGCCCTCACCACATGGCCGGGCAGGCCGGCGATGCCGGCGACCAGCGGCTGGTCGTCCAGGTCGAAGCCGACGAAGCGCACCAGCACGACGGGCAGCTGCATCTGCGCGGGCGGCACCGGAGTCGCTGGCGCCTGCGGCCCGGCCACCGCAGGCCTGGAAGCGCCCTGCGCCCCTTCCCCGCCATCGGCAACGATCGGATCGAACGGGTCTGCCGCGAAGTCCATGGATACCCCTTTGTCAGTTGATGGCGACCTTGCTGCCCTTGATGACCACATTGCTGCTGGCCTTGACGCCGATCTTGCCCGATCCCTCGACCGTGATGTTCTTGCCCTTGATGAGCACCGAGCCATCCTTCTTCATCGTGATGCTGGCGGCGCCTGTCTTGATCGTCACCGAGTCGCCCGCTTCGATGACGAGGTTCTTGCCGACGTTGAGCACATCGTCCTTGCCGACCTGGGCGGAACGGCCCTTGCCGACCGACGACGACTGGTCGCCGCCGATGTCCTCGCTCATGTCGGTGCCCACGCTGACCGTCTGCCCGGCCCCCACGCTGAGCGACTGCGCGGCGCCCACGCTCACCGCCTGCACCGCGCCGACCGTGACCAGCTGCGCCGCGCCCACCGTGACTTCCTGCGCGCCGCCCACCGTAATGGTCTCGTTGACGCCCACCGTGTGGGTGCGCTGCAGCGCCACGGTCGCCGTTTCACTGGCGCCCACCGAGATCGTGCGGTTGGCGCCGATCGTGATCGTTTCGTTGGCGCCCACGGTTTCCGTGCGGTTCACGCCGATCACGATCGTTTCGTTGCTGCCCACCTGTTCGCTGCGGTGCACGCCGATCGCGATGGTTTCGTTATTGCCCACCGTTTCGGTGCGGTCGTGCTTCACCTGCGTGGTTTCATCGTGGTCGATGGCCTTGCGCCGGTCGTGGCCCACCCAGTGCGTTTCATCGTTTTCCACCTCGATATCCTGGTTCTTCTCGGCGTGCAGGTACACCTGTTCTGCGCCCTTCTTATCCTCGAAGCGCAGTTCGTTCGCGTTGGCGGCCGTGCCGCCTTTCGACGAGCGGCTGAGGATCCCCGTCTGCGTCATGTTGGCCGGCAGCGCGTAGGGCGGCATCTGCTCGGCGTTGTACACCCGGCCGGTGATGATCGGGCGATCCGGATCGCCTTCGAGGAAATCGACGATCACTTCCTGGCCGATGCGCGGGATCGCCACCATGCCCCAGTTCTTGCCCGCCCAAGGGTGCGAAGGGCGAATCCAGCACGAGCTGTTCTCGTCCTTCTTGCCATAACGGTCCCAGTGGAACTGCACTTTCACGCGGCCATAGCTGTCGGTATAGATTTCATCGCCGGCCGGGCCCACCACCACGGCTGTCTGCGGCCCCTGCACGAACGGCTTGCGGGTGGTGCGCGCGGGACGGAACTGCTGCCGGCTGCCCAGCGCCGTGAAGGCGCAGCTGTAGGTGGCCCCCGGATGCGCGCTGTCGAACGATTCGAACTCGTTCGATGCCAGCTGGTGCGTGGCGGCGATGACGAGGTACTCGCCATCCTGGTCGGCACGCGCCTGCCCGTTCAGCGTGAACAGGTGCCCCACGCGCAGGCCGCGCGCATTGGTTTCGCCGCGCGCCTGGTCGAACCGGGTCTGGCATTCGTCGAGCCGGCAGCGCACCGCCTGGTCGCCCTCCGCCGCCTGCACATATTCACCCGGGTAGTCGTAGATCTCGTAATCGCCCAGCACATGCTGGCGGCGGATCCGCGTCGAGACCGCCAGGTCCACGCTGGGGCGCTCGAAGTCGTAGTCTTCCAGCGCGTAGTTGCCGGCCTGGATTTCTCGGGCATGGTGCCACTGGCTGATGTATTCCTTCTCGGGCCGCACCACGCGCTCGGCCGCGATGAAATCCAGCGTTTCGCAGCCGGCCGCGCTGCCGTGCGCGCTGATGGCGTCGACCAGCACCAGCGTGTGGCGCCCTTCCCGGTGCGTGAAGTAGTAATAGATGCCCTCCTGCTCCATCAGGCGGCTGACGAAATTGAAGTCCGTTTCGCGGTATTGCACGCAATACGTCCACTTGCGGTAAGTCTCGGTCAGGCTGAAGGTCACGTCCGCCACGCCGTGGTCGCTGAACACCTGGCGCAGGATCTCGGGCACGGTCACTTCCTGGAAGATACGGCAGTCCGCCGTGCGCGTGAGGAACCACAGCCAGGGGCGCACGGTCGCGCGGTACAGGTGATAGCGGCCGTGGCTGCCGGCCTGGGCGAAGCGGGTGACATAGCCGTTGAAGTGGCGCACGCTGTCGTCGAGCTGCTCGAGCATGACCGTGACGTTCTTGCCGAGGATCTGGTCGATGTCGATATCGCCGCGCTCGCCCAGCAGCTCGATGTCGAACTCGCTCAGGCGCGACAATTCCTCGCGCGCCTGCATGCGGTGGAACAGCAGCGCGCCCTCGCCCAGCGGTGTCACGATTTCCATCGTCCTGCGCATGCCGAACTCCCCCTTGCCGTTCATCGCTCAGTCGAACCGGTAGACAAACTCGCCATCCTGCACGCCCACTTCCACCCGCCGCACCGGGTTGCCGCCCATGATGCCGAGCAGGAATTGCTCGCTGATCTTCGGCAGCATCGTATTGGTGAGCAGCGCGTCGATCACCCGGGCGCCGCTTTCCAGCTCGTTGCAGCGGCTGGCGATCAGGCCCACCACCGCGTCGTCGCAGGTGAATGGCACATGGTGCTGTTCGGCGATGCGGGTGCGGATGCGGCCCAGCTGCAGGCGGATGATGTTGGCCAGCATCTCGTCCGACAGCGGAAAATACGGGATCACGACGAGGCGGCCCAGCAACGCCGCCGGGAACACCTTCAGCAGCGGTTCGCGCAGCGCCTCGGCAATGCCGGACGGCGCCGGCATCAATTCCGGATCCTTGCACAGTTTCATGATCAGTTCGCTGCCCACGTTCGAGGTCAGCAGGATCAGCGTGTTCTTGAAGTCGATGTAGCGGCCTTCGCCGTCTTCCATCCAGCCCTTGTCGAAGACCTGGAAGAACAGTTCATGCACATCCGGATGGGCTTTTTCCACTTCGTCGAGCAGCACCACGCTGTAGGGCTTGCGGCGCACCGCCTCGGTCAGGATGCCGCCTTCGCCATAGCCCACGTAGCCCGGCGGCGCGCCCTTCAGCGTGGACACCGTGTGCGCTTCCTGGAACTCGCTCATGTTGATGGTGATGATGTTCTGCTCGCCGCCGTACAGCGCCTCGGCCAGCGCCAGGCCCGTCTCGGTCTTGCCCACGCCGGACGGCCCGCACAGCATGAACACGCCCACCGGCCGGTTCGGATTGTCGAGCCGGGCGCGCGACGTCTGCACGCGGCGGGCGATCATGTCGAGCCCGTGCCGCTGGCCGATCACGCGTTCGCCCAGCGTATCCGCCAGTTTCAATACGGCCGCGACTTCGTTCTTGACCATGCGCCCGACGGGGATGCCGGTCCAGTCGGCCACCACGCCGGACACCGCCAGCGCATCGACGGAGGGCATGATCAGCGGAGATTCGCCCTGCAGTTCGCGCAGCTGCCCTTGCAGGCCGTGCAGCTCGGCCAGCAGTCCGGCGCGGGTTTCGGGCGTCATCGGCGTCATGGACGTCATGGCCGCCGCCGACGCCGCGCCTTCCCCGCTTTGCGCCACGCTTCCCGGCACGCCTGCTGCCAGGCTTCCCGCGATACTCCCCGGCGCACTGCCTGCCACGCTTCCGGTGACGCTTCCCGCCGGGCTGGCCGCCACGGCAGGTCCCGCCGGCGCCAGCGTTGCCGCTCCGCCATCCACTTCCGCGCCGCCGGCACGCAGCTGCCGGCGCAGCGCCAGCACCTGGTCGACCAGCGCCTTCTCGCTGGCCCAGCGCGTTTCCAGCGCCTGGTACCGCTCTTTTTCCGCGTCCAGGCGACCCTGTGCGGCGTTGCGGCGCTCGCCGACATCGATGCCGACCGCTTCCTCGCGGCCGATGATGCCCAGTTCGACGTCGAGTGCGGCAATGCGCCGCCCGCTGTCTTCCACCTCGGCCGGCGTGGCATGCTGGCTGACGGCCACCCGCGCGCACGTGGTGTCGAGCAGGCTGACGGCCTTGTCAGGCAACTGCCGCGCCGGGATATAGCGGTGCGACAGGCGCACAGCCGCTTCGATCGCCTCGTCGAGCACCTGCACGCGGTGGTGTTTTTCCAGCGTCATCGCGACGCCGCGCAGCATCAGGATGGCTTTCTCCTCGTCCGGTTCGGCGACCTGCACCAGCTGGAAGCGGCGCGTCAGCGCCGGGTCCTTCTCGAAATACTTCTTGTATTCGGTCCAGGTGGTGGCGCCGATGGTGCGCAGCGTGCCGCGCGCCAGCGCCGGCTTGAGCAGGTTGGCCGCGTCGCCCGTGCCTTCCGCGCCGCCGGCGCCGATCAGCGTGTGCGCCTCGTCGATGAACAGGATGATGGGCTTCGGCGCGCTCTGCACTTCATCGATCACCTGGCGCAGCCGGTTCTCGAATTCGCCCTTCATGCTGGCGCCGGCCTGCAGCAGGCCGATGTCCAGCGTGTACAGCGACACCTCCTTCAGCGCGGGCGGCACGTCGCCGCCGGCGATCCGGGCGGCGAAGCCTTCCACCACCGCCGTCTTGCCGACCCCGGCCTCGCCGGTCAGGATCGGATTGTTCTGGCGGCGCCGCATCAGGATATCGATGATCTGGCGCACCTCCTCGTCGCGCCCCGTCACCGGATCGAGTTCGCCATTCCTGGCGCGCGCGGTCAGGTCGACGGCGAAGCGCTTCAGGGCTTCTTGCTTGCCGAGCTGCGCCGGTGCCATGGCGCCGCCGGGCCGGCCGGGCGCGGCGTGGGCGTCGGCCACCGGCGCCACCGCTTCGGGCGAGCCGGCCAGGATTTTCGCGAACTCCTCGGTCAGCGTGTCCAGCTTGACGCGCTCGAACTGCGGCGAGATGGCCACCAGCGTGTTGCGCAGCGATGGCGTCTTCAGCATGCCCACCACCAGGTGCCCGGTGCGCACCTGCGTTTCACCGAACATCAGCGTGCCGTAGACCCAGGCGCGCTCGACCGCGTTCTCGATGTGGGTGGACAGGTCGCTGATCGATGTGGAGCCGCGCGGCAGGCGGTCCAGCGCGGCGGTGATGTCGGCCGCCAGGCGCGACGGATTCATGTCGAAGTGGCGGGCGATGCGCTGCAGGTCGGAATCCTGCGCCTGCAGGATCTGCAGCAGCCAGTGCTCCAGTTCCACATAGGGATTGCCGCGCAGCTTGCACAGCACGGTAGCGCTTTCGATGGCCTTGTAGGCCAGGCTGTCCAGCTTGCCGAACAGGGCGACGCGGCTGATGTCTGCCATGATGTTTCCTTTCTTCAGGCGGCGTGCGCCGCCATGTTCGCTGCGGTGCGCTCCATGTCGATGACCAGGTGGCCCGCATCCGCCGCGTGGGGCTGCCGGCCGAGCCAGGTGGTCCAGCCCAGCCGCCCGAAGCGGCCCGGGCGGGCCTGCGGCACCTGCTCGCGCCGCAGCACGAGGCGCACATCCCACGCGAGTTCCACGTTCAGGTACTGGCGCACCCACGCCAGCAGGCGCGGATGGGCCGTGCCGCCCGGCAGGAAGCTCTCGTATTGCGCCAGGGTCAGCGGGCCCAGGCGCAGGCGGAACTTGTGCTGGCGGTCCCACACCCGGCTGCCCAGCACGGCGCCGGTGCCCAGCCCATGGTGCTGCCCCCGGCCACCCCGCCCGGCGGCGGCGCCCAGCCGCGTACATTCCTCTCGCGGCAACGCCATCCAGTGGCCGACAAACGGTTCAAGCTCGACGGGCAGGCGGAAATAGCCGGCCAGCAGCGCCACCAGCCCGTCGCCGTTGCGCACCTGCCGCGCCAGCAGCCCGGCATGGAACAGCTTGGCGAAGTCCTCCACGGCATCGCGGTCGCGCAGCGTGGCGTCGCCCAGCCCGCACAGCGCGCCCAGGTGGAAGGAAAACCGGTCGTCGCGCGGGCGGTCGAGGTTCACCGTGGGCTGGCCATTCGCCCAGGCGCGGTAGAACAGCGCCAGGAAACGGTGGTGGAAAATGTCCAGGAAGCTCGCCAGCGTGGCATCGTCGCCATGGCGCAGGCGCTCGCTGGCGAACTCCGTCAGGTGCAGCGGCAGCGGCCCGCTGGGACCGAGCAGGCCGAAGAAGCGCACCTGCAGCCGCGGCGCCACCGCGCCCGGCGGCGTGCCGAACGACGACAGCGTGGCCGGTGCGAAGGTCAGCGCCGGTTCCTGCGCCAGGCGCACCGGCTCGTCCGCCGGGCGCAGCGCCGTGCCGAGGCGCGGCAGGTGCGGGAACAGGCACTCGATCCGGCGCATGGCGTGGAAGAAGTCGACCCGGTAAGGCGCCTGGGCCAGCGACTGGAAGAATGTCAGATGATCGGCCTGGTCCCGCATCGCGGCGCTCCGTGGAAGATTTCGCCGCGCGCGGTGGAGCGCAGCACGGTTTCGGTAAAGGCATTGATGGAGGCGTGGCGGGCGAAGAATTCGGCCATCACGCTGCCGAACAGGTAGGCGCTGCCGCCCTGGAAGCCCATTTCATCGACTTCCAGGTCGATGCGGATGCCGCGGCCGAACGCGATCGGGCCGCCACCGGGCAGGCGCCGCACGGTGGCGGCCGCGCGCACGGCACGCAGCGCGTCGATCTGGCTGCGCATGCCGTGCTCGCTCCCGGCCGCATACAGCCCCAGCATCTGGCGCAGCACCGCCGCACTATCGTTTCCGTCCCCTTTGTGCCGGCCCCCCTTGTTTTCGGTTCCCCTGTTCTCGCCGACATCGAGCAGCGACAGGTAGTTGAGCGACAGGTGGCTGATGAAGCGCCACGCCGCAGCGCCGTCCCAGGTGGGCGAATAGGGTTTCGACGGCCCCCTCACGCAGCGGATCGCCGTGACGGGCGCGGCGATGTCCAGCGAAAAGTCGGACTCGCCGGCGCCGAGCGGCAGTTGCAGCGGCAGGTCGCGGTTGGTGCACAAGGTGGCAACGGACAGCTGCCGCAGGCTGTGGCGGTGCGGCGCCTCGGCGGGATCGACCAGCGAGATGAAGACTTCGCTGCCGACATAGCTGGAGCGGAAGCCGTTGCGCTTTTGCGCTTCCGACGGCAGCCGCGGCTCGCGCAGCACGGTGAAATAGGCCTGGTCCGCCGCGTTCTCGTGGCAGGCCGAATAGATCGGCGCGAAACGCTGTTCGCTGTCGGCTCCCACGCCATGGCCGACCACGCCGCTCACTTCGTACACTTCGTAGTCCATGGGCCGCGTGCGGTCCGGCACCACGTGGTATTCATGGCTGGCGTCGCCCAGGTGGATGCGGTCCGCACGGCGCGGGAACAGGTTGATCGCGGGGGCGCAGAACAGCGAAAAGCTGGCACGGTCGACCACGCTCTCCAAGCCCGCATCGCCCCGCTCGAACAGCAGCACGATCTCGAGCTCGTTGCCGGCGCAGCGCCGCACCGCCGGGCCGATGCCTTGCAGGTCCATGAACAGGAAGCGCTGCGGGAAGGCGAAATATTCGTGCAGCAGCCGGTAGCCCTGGAACGAGCGCAGGCCGACCGGCAGCAGTGCCTCCTCGTCCCGGCAGCCCACCGGGGCGACATGCGTGGCATCGAGGAAGTCATGCCAGGGCCAGGGCCGCGCCGCCGGCGCCACCAGCACGCCCGCGCAGGCACCGAGGCACAGTTCATGCAGCTTGCCGGCGATGTCGTCGCTGCCCGAGAAAAACAGCCGCAACTCGTCCAGCCCGAGCTGGTTGAACGCGAGGCCGGCGCTGGTGCGCAGGCGCAGGCGCACGCCGCCCTTGATGCGCTGGGCGACCGGCAGCGAGGTCAGGGGCAGATCGGGGGCGTAGGTAAAATAGCGGGCGTCGGCCAGCTCGATGGGCCACAGGCGGACATCGTGCGCGGTGCGGAACTCGCACGGCGCCGTGTCATGCTTGCCGGGCGCGCTGCGCAGCGCACTGCCGCGCGGGATCACGACGCCTTGCGCGAGGTTCGGCTCGTCCGGCTGGGGCTGGAAGCGCGCGATCATCATCGATGGCGTGGGCGCCAGGTAGTTCGGATAGACGATTTCCTGCAAACGCTGGGTAAAGCGGGGAAATTCCGCGTCCAGCTTCAGCTGCACCCGCGCCGCCAGGAAGCCCACGCCTTCCAGCAGCCGCTCGACATACGGATCGGCGACCTCGATGCCATCCATGCCCAGGCGCCCGGCAATCTTGGGGAACTGGCGCGAGAATTCAGCGCCCATTTCCCGCAGGTGCTGGAGTTCCTGGTTGTAGTAGCGGAGCAGGCGGGGGTCCATCGGCGAGCCCTCAGGCGCCCTTGCCCAGGTCGCGGATCTCGACCGCCCCGGTTTCCAGGTCCACGTCCGTGCGCAACAGCAGTTCCAGCGGTACCGGCTGCGCCCATAACTGGCCCCGGATGCGGATGCTCACGATATTGTGCTGGTCCAGCATCGCGGCGCCGGCCAGCGCTTCCACCTGCAGCGAGGCGGGCGTGATGCGCGGCTCGAAGTCGAGGATCGCCTGCCGGATATTGCGCTCGATGCCCGGCAGGTCCAGCGTGGACGCGGTTTCGCCGGACAGCGCCGGCAAGCCGAAGTTCAGCACGGAGCGCTGCGCGTAGGGATGCCCCGCCAGCTCGGCGTTGCCGGGCCGTACCGAGTTGAACAGCCAGCCCAGGTCGCGCAGCACGGCCTCGCGCAGTTGCGCCTTGCTCAGTACG
Organism: Pseudoduganella albidiflava; assembly: GCF_004322755.1. Lineage (NCBI taxonomy): Bacteria > Pseudomonadati > Pseudomonadota > Betaproteobacteria > Burkholderiales > Oxalobacteraceae > Pseudoduganella > Pseudoduganella albidiflava. The sequence continues at coordinate 2,579,245 of NZ_CP036401.1, read as the reverse complement.
CGGCCCTCGCGCGATTCCTGCTTGCGGTGCGGCTCGCGGTCGACCAGCCGGTCGAGCAGTGACGGCTGCAGCCTTTCCTGGGCGGTGAGCTCGGCCATGGCTCAGTCCTCTCCCGCCGCGCCTTCCGGCAGCGCGTCGAACACGATGCGGCGGATATCCATCAGTGGTGTTTCGCCGGCGTCGGTGACGAACATGCGCTGCCCCAGGCCATGGAACGTGCCGGGCGCGGCCTCGTGCCAGGCGGTTTTGCGGCTGAGCAGCAGCAGGCCGTCGTCGCCCAGTGCCGGGTAGCGGGTGGGTATCAGGCCGACCGTCTCGCCGCCATTGGCGAAACGCAGGTGCGCCGGCATCCATACGGCGTCGCGCAGGTCTTCCGGAGCCTCGATGGCGATCTCGCTGAAGCGGGTGAACGGCACCCAGTAATACTTGCCGTCGATGATCGCTTCGAGCACGGGGCCCAGGCGCGAATCGCCGTCCGCGATCCACGCGAACGGCGTACCGTCGATGGTGCCGCCGGATGGGGCGGCTTCGTCGTACGCGCGGCGGCGCAGCGCGGCGGCGCCTTCCTGCCGGCCCTGCCCCGCCATCAGCAGCGATTCGATGAGCAGGGCCAGCCACTGTTCGGGCTGGCCCAGGACCATCGGCGCGGCGCCGCCTTCGAAGACCCGGGCGCGCTGCACCTCGCACCGGACCGCCGCGCCGTACATTTCCCGCATCGCCAGCGCGGACGCGTCGAGCTCGGCAGCAACGCCCAGTTGGGTGAGCGCGCGCTCCCACTGCCCCAGCACGGCAAGGAGCTGGAACAGGAAGATGCGCAGCTTCGGATCGCCCGGCGCATTGCGCACCAGTGCCTGCAGTTGCTGCAGCGCCATGCCGGGATCGCCGTCGCGCAGGCTTTCCTCGGCCGCCGCGAGCCCGTTCATGGCTGCCCCGGGTTACCTGCCGCCCGCCCGGCTCGTTGCCGCGTTTTCCGCCGCGTTCTCTGCCGCGCCTGCTGTTGTGCTTGCTGCTGCGTTTGCTGCTGCGTTTGCTGATCCATCACTGGCCTTCGTAGAGATCCATCTCGAACGAGGTGATGCCGCGCGCTGCGCCGTCGGCGCCCTGCGGCAGGTATTCCACGGCAAGCTTGCTGAAGGCGATGCTGACCTCCTCGTTCAGCTCGGGGATGCCCGCGAACGTGCCGGACGCCGTGGCGATGGCCGTGATCCGGGCCTTTTCCAGGCGGATCCGCAGGTACTCCACCGCTTCGGGGCCGCCCGCCTTGCGCACGGTCAGCACCACTTCCTTCAGCAATTCGTTGCTGCGCAGCGCCGACATCAGCGCCGTGGTGGCACGGTCGACCCGCTTGACCGCCTTCAGTTCCTGCACGGTTGTCTTGCCGGCGGCCTGGCCATGGATGAAATTGCCCTGCATTCCCCATGACCAGCCCAGCAGGTCGATTTCGTCGCGGTGCGACGCATCCTGTGCTTCCCCCTTGATGGCGCCCTGCCGGGCGCCATCGATCTTGAGGAACATGTCGCCGAGAGCCATGCCATCAGACCTTGGCGTTCTCCGCGATGTGCCACGCGGCCTCGATTGCGGCATCGCCGGAGCCGTCCTCCTTCTGCGGGAAGTATTCCAGCTTGAACTCGGCGAAGTTGAGCGTCACGTTCTCGGTCAGCTTGTCCTCGCCGCCACTGCCGCCGGTGCTGACCGAGGAGACCAGCACCTTCTTCAGCGTGAGCTTCAGGTATTCCAGCGGCGCATCGCCGCCCGCCTTGCGCACCACCAGGGTGGCTTCCTTGTAGTGCTTGCCGCTGCAGGTCGCCATTACCAGGTTCGGCGACGCCTTGTCGACGTACTTCGTCAGCGACAGGTCCTGCACGCTGGCCTTGCCCGAACCGCCGCCCTGCGCGGTATGCATGGTGCCCGACTGGGCCAGCCCCCAGCTCCACGCCAGCACATCGATTTCTTCCTTGTGCTTGCTGTCACGGGACTCGCCCTTGACATCGTCCAGCTTCAAAAACATATCGACAGCCATGGTCATCTCCTTTTCATCACCCCTTCAGAACATCGGGCCGCCGGCTCATGCGGCTTTCTCCGACGGCAGCTTTGATACCAGACTCAGTGACACGGTCAGCCCCTCCAGCTGATAATGCGGACGCAGCGAAAACTTCGACGTGTAATAGCCGGGATTGCCCTCCACTTCCTGGACCACCACCTCGGCGGCGGCCAGCGGCTTGCGGGCTTTCACCAGCTCGGAGGAATGCGCCGGATCGCCATCGACATACTTCATGATCCAGTTCTGCAGAAAGCGCTGCATGTCGTCGCGTTCCTTGAACGTGCCGACCTTGTCGCGCACGATGCACTTCAGGTAGTGGGCGAAGCGGCAGCATGCGAACAGGTACGGCAGGCGCGCGGCCAGCCGGGCATTCGCGGTTGCGTCCGGGTCGTCGTATTCGAAAGGCTTCTGCAGCGACTGCGCACCGATGAACGCGGCAAAGTCCGAATTCTTGCGGTGCACCAGCGGCATGAAGCCATTCTTCGCCAGCTCCGCCTCGCGGCGGTCGCTGATCGCGATTTCGGTCGGGCATTTCATGTCGACGCCGCCGTCGTCGGTGGGGAAGGTATGCGTGGGGAGGCCCTCGACCGCGCCGCCCGCTTCCACGCCGCGGATCCGCGAACACCAGCCGTACAGCTTGAACGAGCGGTTGATGTTGGTCGCCATCGCATAGGCGGCGTTGGACCAGGTATACCTGCTGTGGTCGGCGGCGCCGGTATCTTCCTCGAAGTCGAATTCCTCTACCGGGGAGGTCTTGGCGCCGTAGGGCAGGCGCGCCAGGAAACGTGGCATGGCCAGGCCGATGTAGCGGGCATCGTCGGATTCGCGCAGCGAACGCCACGAGGCATACGACGGCGTGGAAAAGATCTTCGTGAGATCGCGCGGATTGGCCAGTTCCTGCCACGAGTCCATCTGCATCACCGTCGGGGAAGCACCCGCGATGAAGGGCGCGTGGGCGGCCGCCGAGATCTTCGCCATCTCGGCAAGCAGTTCCACGTCCGGCGGGCTGTGGTCGAACGCATAGTCGCCCACCAGGCAGGCGAACGGTTCGCCGCCGAACACGCCGTATTCTTCCTCGTAGACCTTCTTGAACAGCGGGCTCTGGTCCCAGCTCATGCCCTTGTAGCGCTTCAGGGTCTTGCCCAGGTCGTTCTTGGAGATGTTCATCACGCGGATCTTCAGCATCTCGTCCGTTTCCGTGTTGTTCACCAGGTAGTGCAGGCCGCGCCAGCTGCCCTCGAGTTTCTGCAAATCGGGATGGTGCAGGATCAGGTTGACCTGCTCGGTCAGCTTCTTGTCGAGCTCGGCAATCAGCTGGCCGATCGCCTTCAGCGCATCGCTGCTGATCTGCTGGGTCTGCGACAGCGCCAGTTCGGCCAGCGTGCGCACGGCATGCTCGACGGCGCGCGTGTCTTCCGGGCTCTTGGGCCGGAAGTCTTTTTGCAGCAGCGAGGCGAAGTCGTCACCGTCGAGCGTGACGCCTTCGAACTGCTGCTGCTTGGCGAGTTGTTCGGTTTCAGCCATTTCCTGGGCTCCCAATTGGTTGTGACAGGCGACGAGGTGCAAGCAAACAATATGGCCGATCAGCGATGAGTCTGGTCAGCGACGCGGCTGGTCGGCGATGCTGCGGGTAGGCGATGCTTCTGTTCGGCGATGACGCTGGTCGTAACGGACGACGGGCCGGGCGGTGGCCGTTGGCGCGCCGCCGCTCAGGGTGGCGTGCCGTCCGGCGCGCCGGCCGCCGCCTCGCCCGCCGCGGGCGGCTTCGGGCTGGCCGCAAGCGACTTCAGCAAATCGGGGTTGTTCAGCACCTTCGCGATCAGTTCTTCCGCCTTGGTCTTGCCATCCATGAAGGTCATCAGGTTCGACAGCTGCTGGCGCGCTTCCAGCAATTCCTTCAGGCCGTCCGTCTTGCGCGCGATGGCGCCCGGCGAGAAATCGTCCATGCTCTGGAAGGTGATGTCGACGCTGATATTGCCGTCGCCGGTCAGCGCGTTCGGCACCTGGAAGGCCACGCGCGGCGCGATCGCCTTCATGCGGCTGTTGAAATTGTCGACATCGACTTCCAGGAAGCCCCGCTCCGGCACGGGCGGCAGCGCTTCCTTCGGCTTGCCGGACAGGTCCGCCAGCACGCCCATCACGAACGGCAACTGGATCGCCTTCTCGGCCCCGTACAGTTCGACGTCGTATTCGATCTGCACGCGCGGCGCCCGGTTGCGGGCGATGAATTTCTGACTGCTGTCTGCCATGATCGATTTCTCCCGGATGAACAATCGGACAGCCTGCGGCAGGCCATGGTCCGTTCCTGCGATCGCCGGCGCTGCACGCCCGGCGGCTTACTTGGCATCGCCCTTCTTCAGGCCGGCGATGTCTTCAATACGGTTCAGGCTGTCGGGCGCGAGTTCGCGGATGATGTCGACGAAGCTCTTGTTCAGCATGCGCTGGCCGCGCCGGATGAACAGGGGTGCGGGATTGCCGGGTTCGGTACGCTCGAAGAAGCTGCAAATGCTGTCGAGCTGCCGAATGGCTTCCTCGCGGTTGAGGACTTCGCCATGCCAGCCATGGCCATTCGCCGCCCCGCCCTGGGCGCCATTCGGGGCCGTGCCATTCATGGGCGTACCATTCATGGGCGTACCATCCGCGGACGTGCCTTGCACATGCATTCCCTGGCCGGCCGCCGATGTGCCGATGGCGCTTTCGCACAGCGGCGCGACACCCGCCAGCGTGTCGACCAGCGCAGCCAGGTTGAGCGTCACGTCCGGCTCTTCCTTGCCCTGCACCAGCCGCACGATGGCCCTGGCCAGCCGCAGGCTCGTGACGACGCCTTGCAGGTTGGCGCGGTTCTTGTCCACCGACGCCGCTATCGCGGCGGCGATACCGGCGATGGCGCGCACGGTTTCGCCCTGGGCCGGCGGCTGCTTGCCCGCCGCGACCAGTGCTTCGCGCACGGTCACGCGCACCAGCGGCGCGCCGGGCACCAGCCAGGCGTTGCGCACATCGCGCACCAGCCCGCCGTGATCGGCCAGGGTGGCCAGTACGTTCATGCGCACGTGGGGGTCGTGCTCGCCGTCGATCGCCAGCGGCGGATGGACACCATCCCAGTAACGGTCGAGCAGCCCGTGCACCAGTGCCAGTCCCTCCGCCAGTCCGGCGAGCTGGGCGGTGCGCACCAGCGCCCTCGTCAGCAGCACGGCAACCCGCAGGTCCTTGGTGGACTTGAAGAGTTCCACGGAGCGGTCGCGCACCGCCGACCAGTCGGGCTCTTCCGCGGGAACGACGACATCGCCCAGCCGCTGCTCGCCCTTGCCGGCGGCAAAACGCTCGAGCTCGTCGATCGGCTCGTATTCGAGGTAGGGGCCGCAGGGCGACGGGCCCTCGACCGGGGCCAGCAGGGCGTCCACATCAAGCACAAAGAACTCCTTCGCGTTTGACAGAATGTCCGCAGGGTTGCATCCATGCCGGTCCGGGGCGGGCGCCGCGGACCGGGGCCGTTGCGTTGGCGGCCGTCGATGCTTGCGAAGGGCGGACTCTTCGTGATGTGACTGAGGTGACGCGCGTGCCTGCTTTGCCTGCTTGCTTGCTTGCCTGCTTGCCTGCTTGCTTGCTTGCTTGCCTGCTTGCTTGCTTGCCTGCGTTGCTCGGAAGGCGCTTAACGGTGGCTTTCCGCACGCGAGGGAGTTCGCCTTTGTCGAAACGGCACTTCCCCGTCCTTGCCAATTCTAGAACTGCCCGGCGCACATGTTGATCTTTTTTTTCATCGCCGGCCGGAGTGTGGATTTTTTGCACAAGCGGGCCCGTTTGTCGCTTTCACGGGGGCACGAGTGTATGATCAAACGGACATTGTTCGCGCCCCTGCAAGGCGCGCCGGACGCTGGTTCCAGGCACGGGTTCTCATCCGGCCAGCTTCGTAGCCGGTGTCATTGCCAGTCTCATCGTCAGCCTCATCGTCAGCGTCATATCGTCCGCACCATCATGAGCGAACAGCACAGCAGCGACACCGAACGTACCTCCGTTGCACCGCGCCGCGTGCTGTCGAACGCGCTCCCCGTGGGCACCCGGCTCGGCGAATTCGAAATCACCGGCGTCATCGGCCAGGGCGGATTCGGCATCGTGTACCTGGCACGCGACCACGTGCTCGGGCGCGATGTCGCCCTCAAGGAATACATGCCGGCCGCATTCGCCGGAAGGGACGATACCCACGTCACCATCCTTTCCGAGAACTACGCCGAAACCTTCATGCTGGGCTTGCAGAGCTTCGTCAAGGAAGCGCAGCTGCTGGCCAAGTTCGACCACGCGTCGCTGGTGAAGGTATACCGCTTCTGGGAAGCCAACGGCACCGGCTACATGGCGATGCCGTTCTACGACGCGCCGACCTTGAAGCAGATGCTCAAGGACGACTACCACACGTGGGCCGACGAGGCCTGGCTGAAGAACTTCCTCGGCGACGTGCTCGATGCGCTGCAGGTCCTGCACGCCAAGCAGTGCTACCACCGCGATATCGCGCCGGACAACATCCTGATGCTGGAGCGCCGCAAGCCGGTGCTGCTCGACTTCGGCGCCGCGCGCCGCGTGATCGGCGACATGACGCAGGCGCTGACCGTCATCCTCAAGCCGGGCTTCGCGCCGATCGAACAATACGGCGAGATGACCAATATCAGCCAGGGGCCGTGGACCGACCTGTATGCGCTGGCGGCGGTGGTTTACTACATCATCACCGGCAAGGTGCCGCCCGCCGCGATGTCGCGCCTGGTATCGGATTCGCTGGTGCCGCTGTCCGTCACCGCGCCGGAAGGCTTCAGCGTGCCGTTCCTGCTGGCGCTCGACGCCGCGCTCAGCGTGCGGCCCGAGCAGCGGCCGCAAAGCGTGGCGCAGTTCCGCGCCATGCTGGGACTGCCGCCCGGCAGCGATACGGGAGGCAGTACCACCATCGCCCCGCCGGGAGCCGGCAGTCATGGCGGGCTGGCGGGGCCTCCCGCAACAGGCCGCGCTGCCGCCACGGCGCTGACGGGCGCCGCTCCGGCCAGCCGCCAGCCCGCAGGGCCGCCAGCGACGGAACCCGCCGCGACGGGTCCCGCAACGACCGGCCAGTCCTTGCCGCCCGTGTCGATCCACCCGACCAGCCGCCCCGCCGCGCCCGTGCAAGACCTGGAAGTCACCGTCATCCCCACCCATCCGCACGGCAGCGTGCGGCGCGGCCCGCCCGCCGCGCCGGAGGAACCGCCAGCGCCGCCTGCCACGGTGCCGCCAACCATCATGCCGCCAGCCATGGAGCCGCCCGCCAGCGAGCCGGTCCAGCCGAAGAAGCGCCCGGTCGCCTTTATCGCGGGCGGGGGCCTGGCGTTGCTGGCGCTGGGCGCGGCGTTGCTGTGGCCGCGCGACGAGCAGCTGCCGCCAGCCGTGCAGGCGGCGGCCGTGCCCACGGCGGTGGCGCCGCCGGCTGCCGCCACGCCGGTCGCACTGCCAGTCGCGCCCGTTCCCCCGGCCTGCCCGCTGAAGCTGGCCGATGGCACGCCCGCCTGCCCGGTCATGGTGGCGGTGGCGGGCGGCTCTTACCGGATGGGCGCGATGCCGAACGATCCGAACGCGGCCGCCGAGGAATTCGGCGCCGTCGCCGCCACGCTCGCGCCGTTCGAGATCGCGGCGCGCGAAGTCTCCGTGCAGGACTGGCAGCTGTGCGTGGACGACGGGGCCTGCAAGGCACCCGCCGGCGGGGCGGCGGCCGACGGCAAGCTGCCGGTGACGAACGTGAGCTGGGATGCGGCCCGGCAGTACATCGGCTGGCTGTCGGACAAGACGGGCACCCCCTATCGCCTGCCCACGGAAGCGGAATGGGAACACGCCGCCCGCGGCGGCGCCGCCACCACCTTCCCCTGGGGCGACGTGATCGGCGAAGGCAATGCCCATTGCGGCCAGTGTGCCAGCCCGTTGCCGATCAGCGGGCCGGCCCCGGTGGGCAGCTTCAAGGACAGCCGCGGCCTGCACGACATGGTCGGCAACGTGTACGAGTGGGTGGACAGCTGCTGGCACGGCAGCCACGCCGATGCGCCCAGCAAGCCCGATGCCGGGGAAAGCGCGGCTTGCCAGAAGAAGGTCCAGAAAGGGGGAGCGTTCGACTCTCCGGAAGCGGATGTCCGTCCCATCGCGCGAACATGGGGTAATCGCGCCGATGCCGATCCGCGGGTAGGGTTCCGGCTCGCCCGCTGACGCAATGTTTCGCCCCCTATCGGAAAGGGCCGCCATGAAGCCTGCTCGCCTGCTTGCTCGTTACCTCCCGGGTCCATCTTGCCCGGGTCGATCCCGCGCGGTTCACTCGTGCTTCGTCAAAACACGCTTCGTCGCCAGGCGCGCCGTGCGCTATGCGATGCCGGCCCTGGTAGCCGGCCTGCTGGCTGCCTGCGCCGCTCCGGAAGAAAAGCGCCCGGCCGCGCCCCCTCCCCCGCCGGCGGCAACCACGCCGGCACCGGCACCCGCCCCTCCGCCGGCGCCCGTGATCCCGTCCATGCCGATGCCCGAACCCGTGCCCTCGGCATCCGCGAAGGAGCTGGCGGACGAGGCGAAGCGCCTGACCGGCATGCAGAAGAAATACTTCAGCGTGTTCAAGATCGACGAGGCGGGCAGCGGCCTGAAGGCGCGCGACAACGCGATCGGTGTCTACGACCTGCGCCGCCCGCCGCGCGGCAACCGCCTGCGGCTCGTCGTCACCCAGCCTTCATCGAAGCCGGCCAGGCTGGCCGTGGGGACGTACAACGTGTCGCTCGACACGGTGATCGACTATGTCGAGACGCAGACCTGCAAGTCCGCTTCCTGCGCGGGCAAGACGCAGAATTTCGTGCGCTCGCTGAAGAAGGTCTACCGCATCCAGCTGTCGCCGCGCAACCAGTTCTACGGGGCGCAGGATATCTCTCTGGCCGCGGCGGGAACACCGGGCAATTACCGCAGCACGTTTTCGGACGTGGTGGTGACGGTGCGGCGGATTTCGGTGGCGCCGGTGGCGCCTTGAGGAGGTTTGCAGTTCCGCGTAACGGCAGAGTTTGCCTAGGACCACATGCTCACAAACCTGACCCTCTGGCCAGAATACTGGGAAGCGAAACGCGACTTAAAGCCGAAGGAGATAAACATGCAATGGAATGTCGAGAAATCCGTCGCACATTTGACCGCCAACGCAAAGCCCGCCTACTCTCCGCCAGGGGAATGCGCAGCATACGTGCGGCTTGCGCTTGAAGCTGGCGGCTTACTAATAAAGGTCCCCACCAAGCGATATGGCGATGCCACCGGCGCATCAGCGTGTGACTATGGGAATAGTCTCGAAGCCGTCGGCTTTAAAACTGTTTTTGACAATAACAACCTGATGTGCAGTAAGGTTACCTTCAAGCCGATTGCTGGCGATGTTGCGATATTCGATGCGTTCGAAGGCCATCGTCACGGTCATATACAAATGTTTAACGGCGTGCAATGGATATCGGACTTCTTACAAAAGAACATTTATCCTGATCAGGCGCCGGGACTATACCCGGGCGGTAGCTATCGTAAACCCGAAATCCCGTTCAAGATTTATAGAAACGAGTCGATGCAGATCATAAACTATACTCCGCTCAATAAGTTGCCTTGGCAATAGTCCACTTAGCAAGACGAAAGTAATCTACCCGCTCGGCTGGCTGCAAGCCAATACCGCTTCCCGCAGCCACCGGTGCCCGGGATCGTCCTGCCGCCGCACGTGCCACGCCTGCTGGTATGAAAAGCTGGGCAAGGCGAACGGCGGCTTGAAGCGCCGCAGCGCCTTGTGGGGCTGCATGGCGCCCGTGGTGCGGCTGGCGGCGGTGAGAATCAGGTCGGTGCCGGCGATCAGCTCGACAGCCGCGCTCCAGTGCGGCAGGGCCACGGCGATGTGCCGCTGCAGCCCCAGTGCGCCCAGCGCCTTTTCGATTTCATCGTACGAGTCCGGCCGCAGGGCCAGCTTCACGTGCGGCCGTTCCAGGAACTCTTCCAGGCCGAGACCGCCCTTCGCCGGCAGCGTGGCCTTGTCCGCCAGGCTGATGAATTCTTCCTGGAACAGGTCCTGCACGTGCACCGTTTCCGGCCGGTCGGGGAAAATGCCCAGCGCGATGTCGACTTCGCCGTCCACCAGTTGCGCCAGCATCGCGTCGCGGCTGGCCTGGCTGACGGCCAGGTCGATGCCGGGCGCGTGCCGGCGCACGTAGCGCACCAGCGGCGGCAGGATGATGCGCGCCGAATAGTCCGACAGTGTCAGGCGGAAGCGGCGCCGCGCCGCCGCCGGATCGAACTGCTCTTCCCGCAACAGGCCGTTGAGCGTGCCGAGCGCCTCGCCCAGCGGGTCGACCAGCGCCTGGGCGCGCGGCGTCAGCGCCATGCGGCCGTCGCGGCGCACCAGCAGCGGGTCGTCGAAGTGGGCACGCAGCTGGGCCAGCGCGTGGCTGATGGCGGGCTGGCTCTTGTGCAGGCGCAGCGCGGCGCGGGTCACGTGCCGTTCGGCCAGCAGGGCATGCAGCGTCAGCAGCAGGTTGAGGTCGATGCGCCGCAGTTCATCCATGGTGCTTGCTCATGATGCTTGTTTATCCTGCTTATCTACGATGATTTCCATGGCGATTATCCATGTCGCGAATAGTACACGTGCGCGGGAACGATTTCCATCCATCCCGTCGATGCACGATCATACGCTATCGCAATAGTTAACCACCAGGATTTCCATGTCCCGCAAACGCACGCACTCCACCTCGCTGTTCACCGCATTGTCCAGGGCGTCGGCCAGCCCGCTGCTGACCGCCGTGCTGGCGATCATCCCCGTCGGCGTCGCCCTGCTGGCCGGCGCCGCCATGCCATTCCACGCCCCTGGCCATGCCGCGCCGGTGCAGGACCCTGGCCATCCGCTGTGGGAAACGCTCGCCGTGCCGCTTGCCTGCGGCATCATCATCCTGGCACTGGCGATCCTGGTCCGGGCGACGGCGGCGGCAACGACGACAGCGGCGACAGCGGCGGCAACGGGCCGCGCCAGCGCCCCGGGGATTCAGCGCAGCTCGAACAGGTAGTCGCCGCCCGCCTGGTGGCCGGCGGCGGTCACCGAGCCATATTTCGGCGTCTGCGGGAATTCCTTCCTCACGCCGGCCTGCACGTCGGTGAAAATCGTGCTGCCCGGCGTCCAGCTGGCCACCGAGCGCATCGCCGCCATCAGGTTCCAGGCGAAGATCGAATGGCCATCCTTGCCTTCGTCGGCCACCGGTTCGTCGCCGCCGGAAGACAGCACGACGACGGAGCGTTTCGCCAGCACGCCTTCCACCGTCACGTCGCGCCCCACGGCCGCCATGCCGTCGCGCGCGAATGCGCCGGAATAACAGCTGTCCGAGACCAGCGCCATCTGGTTCGCGCGGATGCCCGACAGCAGGCCGGCCACGTCGCTGTTCGAGATCCACCGCGCCGGGTCGCTGGCCTGCGCATCGGCCGGCAGCCAGTACCCCGCGCCGTTCCTTTCCAGCGAATAGCCGTGGCCGGCGTAGTACACCACCACGCTGTCGCTGCTGCCGATCTCCGTCGACAGCTCGTTCAGCGTGCGGATGATGTCGGCCTTGACGGGGTTGCGCATCACGCGCACTTCATAGCCCAGCTTGCTTGCCAGCAGCCGGGCGACCGCATCCGCGTCCGGCACGGCGTTTTCCAGGCGGGGGATGGTCTTGTCCTGGTAATCGTTGATGCCGAACAGCACCGCGATCTTCCGTTCGCAGCATCGGGTCGATCGGTAGCGTGTTGAAACCGCGCACCGGGATCCCCCACCTGATTCAGTATAGGGCTGGAACGCCATGGCTGCCGGTCATCTTGCGGTCGTGGTCCTGCCACAACACGCGGCAATGCCTTACACTTGGCGATCCACCAATGCGAGGAAATGGCAATGACCGACTGGTCCTCGGGCTACGTGTCCGACATCGGCTACACCTATGGGGTGTATTCGGAATTGAATCCGCTGCGCGTACGTCTCGCGTTCCTGAACGCCGGGCTGGTGTTCCCCGAACACGGCCACGCGTGCGAACTGGGCTTCGGCCAGGGCGTCAGCGTCAACGTGCACGCGGCGGCGTCGGGCACCGCGTGGCACGGCACCGACTTCAACCCCGCGCAGGCCGGTTTCGCCCGCGAGCTGGCGGCCGTATCCGGTGCCGGCGCCTGCCTGACCGACGAGTCGTTCGCGCAATTCTGCGCGCGCGCCGACCTGCCCGATTTCGATTTCATCGGCCTGCACGGCGTGTGGAGCTGGGTATCGGACGAGAACCGGCGCGTGCTGGTCGATTTCCTGGCCCGCAAGCTGAAGGTGGGCGGCGTGCTGTACATCAGCTACAACACGCAGCCGGGATGGGCGGCGATGTGCCCGGTGCGCGAACTGATGACGCGCCACTACGCCACGATGACGGTGCCGGCCGCCGGTACCGGGCAGCGCATCGGCCAGTCGCTCGACTTCGCCACGGCGCTGCTGGCCACCAACCCCGGCTTCGCGCGGGCCAACCCTAACCTGGCGGGAAAGGTGGACATGCTGCGGTCGGCCGACCGGGCCTACCTGGCGCACGAATATTTCAACCGCGACTGGCAGCCGATGTCATTCCCCGCGCTGGCCGAGTGGCTGGCGCCGGCCAAGCTGGAATTTGCCTGCCCGGCCGTCTACATCGAGCATCTCGACAGCGCCATCGTCACCCCCGAGCAGTCGCGCTTCCTGCAGGGCGTGGGCGACCCCGCCTTGCGGCAGCTGGCGTTCGACTTCATGATCAACCAGCAGTTCCGGCGCGACTACTGGGTGCGCGGGGCGCGCCGGCTGGCGCCGCTGGAGCGCGTCAGGCTGCTGCGGCAACAGCGGGTGGTGCTGGCGATGGCGCCGGAAGACGTGGTGTACACCATCCAGGCGGGCCAGATCGAAGTCAGCCTGAACGAGGCGATGCACCGCCCCGTGATCGAAGCGCTGGCCGACCACCGGCCGCGCACCATCGGCGAACTGGAGAGCGCCTGCGCGGCGGCCGGGCTGACGGCGCTGCAGACCCGGCAGGCGGTGTTCCAAATGGCCGGCACGCAGCAGGTCCAGCCCGCGCAGGACGAGGCGGCCGTCGAACGGGCCCTGCCCGCCTGCCGCCGGCTGAACGAACGCCTGCTGGCCGTGGCCGAACATGGCGGCGAGATCAACTACCTGGCGTCGCCCGTCACCGGCGGCGGCATCCCGGTACCGCGGCTGCACCAACTGTTCCTGCTCGGCCTGTCGCGCGGCCATGCCCAGCCGGGCGAACTGGTCGCGTTCGCGATGGCGCTGAACGGCGGGCAGGACTTGCGCAAGGCGCACGGCGAAGCGGCCGCCACCACGGACCAGCAGGCCGCGCTGCTCGAACGCGCCGTGGGGGCCTTCCTGCGGCGTCGCCTGGCTGTGCTGCGTGCGCTGGCGGTGGTACCCTGACAGCATCATGAGCACACCCACCTTCTGGCGCGACGACGCCCTGCCCTTCCTGGAAGCGCGCGCCATCGCCGATGGCCGCGGCATCTGTTATGCCAAGCACTCGCACGACACGTTTTCGATCGGCTCGATCACGGGCGGCGAAAGCCTCTACCTGAACGGCCGCGTGCGCGAGCATGTCGGCGCCGGCACCGTCGTGCTGATGAACCCCGGCGACGTCCACGCCTGCAATCCGCTGGGCGAGCAACCGTGGTCGTACCGCATGTTCCACGTCGACAGCCGCTGGCTGGGCGAGGTCCAGGGCGGGAGTGCGGGGTTCCAGCCTTATGTCGCCGTGGCGAGCCGTGCCCCCGGCCTGTTCGCGCGGCTCGAGGCGCTGTATGCGACTTGCTCGGACCCGGCCGCGGAAACACTGGAAAAGCAGGGCGCGGCGCTGGACTTCTTCACGTTCATGCACGGCGTGCTGCAGCCGGCGCCCGCCGCCGCGGACCCGCACCACCAGGTGCGCCGCGCCGCCGAGTACCTGCGCGAGCACCGCACCGGCATGCCCACGCTGGACGACCTGTGCGCCGCCACGGGGCTGTCGCCGTCCTACCTGATCCGCGCCTTCAAGGCCCGCTATGGCATGACGCCGCATGCGTACCTGGTCGATTGCCGCATCCAGTACTGCCGCGAACAGCTGCGGCGCGGCCAGCCGATCGCCGACGTGGCGCTGGCGGCCGGCTTCGCCGACCAGGCGCACCTGCAGCGCACCTTCAAGCGCCACGTGGCCGCCACGCCGGGCCAGTACCGCACCGTGCGTTAGGGACAGGCCCAACGGGCCGTCAGTTCGCCAGCAGCCACGCGGCGCTGGCGGCCAGCAGCGCGGCCATCGAGCGGTTGAACAGGCGCACGCGCGCCGCATTCGCCAGCCAGCCGCGCAGCGCCGTGCCGGCCCATGCCCAGCAGAAGATCGACAGCCAGCACACCACGAAGTAGATGGCGGCGAACTGCCACACCAGCGGGCCGTCGCCATCGACGGCGTAGGCGCCCATGCCGGACACGGCGGCCAGCCAGGCCTTCGGGTTCAGCCACTGCATGGCCGCGCCGGTGAGCAGCGACGGGCCGCGCGCGGTGGCGTGGAACGACAGTTCGCCATTGTCGGCCGCCAGCTGCCAGGCCAGCCAGAACAGGAAGGCGATGCCGGCCCAGCGGATCGCGACCATCAGTTGCGGCCACCGTTCCAGCATCTCGTACAGGCCCAGGCCCACCAGCAGCAGCAGCACGGTGAAGCCGATGGTGGCGCCGCTCACGTGGCGCATGCTGGCCAGCAGCCCGTGCCGGGCGCCGGCGCCGAGGGCCACGATGTTGACGGGCCCGGGGGTGATCGAGGAGGCCAGCGCGAAGGCGGCCATCGACAGGTAAAGAGTCATGCGAAGCGCTCCCTGGAGTAAAGGTAGCGCCACGATACAGGCCGATGGCGGCCCTGTATTGAAGGAAATTGCCCTGGCCGCGGGCTTGCCCTGTCAGCCCGGTACCGCCGGTTCGGCCGCCCACGAACAGTGCCGGGCCCGTGCTGCGCGCCGGATTGACCGATGTGTTCGTGATCGGGATGCTGATCAGGTGCACCGGCGCGAGCGCCAGTCCGATGGCGATACCGGCGAAACCGACGGGTGCGCGGGCGTGCGTCGAGCCCAGCACCACCAGCACGAACACGAAGCTCATGACGAGCTCGGTCAGCAAAAAGGATCGCCGGCCGCGGCCAGCCGGTCAGGTTGCCGGCGCTGCGCGCAGCACCTTGCGCACGGCGGCGCCCAGCTCGGCGATCAGGAAGGGCTTGCGCAGGATTTCCACGTCGCCGACCGCATGCCGGATCGCATCCATGTCGGCGTAGCCAGTGACCACCACGATCGGCAGGCCGGCAAAGCGCTCCCTGGCCTTGCGCGCCAGTTCCGCGCCGGTGATGCCCGGCATCAGGTAGTCGGTCACCAGCACGCCGGGCCGGCGGCCGGCCAGTGCGTCGAGCCCGGCGGCGCCGTCGGCCACCTGCGCCACCTGGCAGCCCAGCGTCGCCAGCGCATCGGCCATGCAGGTGCGCACGAAATCGTCGTCCTCGACGAGCAGTACCTCCAGCCCGTCGAGCGGCGTACCCTGTTCGGCGGCATCGGTTTCGCCGGTTTCCTGGCCGTCGCTGGCGGGCAGCCACATCTCGACCGTGGTGCCCTGCCCCGGCGTGCTTTCCAGGCGGGCGATGCCGCCCGACTGCCGCGCCATGCCATACACCTGGGAGAGGCCCAGGCCGGTGCCCTTGCCCACCGCCTTGGTGGTGAAGAAGGGTTCGAACACCCTGGCGGCGATGTCGGCACTCATGCCGGGGCCATTATCCGAGACAGCGATGCGCACAAAGGCGCCCGGCTCGCTGTCCGGCAGCAGCCCGGCCGGCGGGCGCGGCAGCGACGCATGCAGCACGATGCGGCCACCGCCGGGCATGGCGTCGCGCGCGTTGATGACCAGGTTCAGCAGCGCCATCTCCATCTGGCTGAGGTCGGCCAGCACGGCGGCCACGCGCGGCGCCACGCCGGTGACGATCTCGAATGCGTCGCCCAGCAGGGGCCGCGCCATCTGCAGCACCGAGTCGAACAGCGCCGCCACGGGCAGCGGCCGCAAATTCAGCGTCTGGTTCCGGGCGAACGCCAGCAGCTGCGCCGTCAGCCTGGCGCCCCGCTCGCACGCCGCCTTGGCCGTTTCCGCGCGGCGCCGCACGGCGGCATCGGTGCTGGTGGCCAGGATCAGTTCCATGCTGCCCTGCACGACATTGAGCAGGTTGTTGAAGTCGTGCGCCACGCCGCCCGTGAGCCGGCCCAGCGAGTCCATCTTCTGGTACTGCAGCATGGCCTGCTGCGCCTTCTCGCGTTCGATCACCTCGGCGGTCAGCCGGTCGTTCGCCTGCGCCAGCGCGCGGGTGCGCTCGGCCACGCGCGATTCCAGCGTGGCATTGAGCACGGCCAGTTCCTGCGATACCTGCTCGCGGTCCGCCAGCACGGCGCGCGCCTGGTACTGCCGGTGCCGCGCGCGCAGCGCCGCGCCGGTGGCGCTGCCCAGCGTTGCCGCGCTCAGCGGGCGCTCCAGCAGGATCACGTTGCCCAGGGAAGCGAACATGGCGGTCGACGGCGGCCCGGCCGGCTCGATCCGCCGGCCCAGCAGGACGATGAAGGGAAAGTCCGACCACGGCTCCTGGGCCGCCAGCCAGGCATGCAGCGGCGCCAGGTCGGCGCCGTGCAGCGCCTCGTCGGTCACGATCGCCGTCGCCGCGCCGGCCACGATGCCGGCGGCCAGCGCGGGGAAATCGGCCACGATGTCGCAGCGTGCGCCGTGGCGCGCGACGACGCCGGCCGTCACCTCGGCATCGCGGCCGCGCGGCGCCAGCACCAGGACCCGCTGTTCCGCGGCGTCAGGCCGGTGCATCGGGATTGGTGGCCATCATCTGCGTGCCGCCACGGTAGCTCGGCAGGCCCGTCAGCACGCCCTCGAAGCCGGCCAGCGGCGCGCCGATGCCGATGCCCCGGCCGTGCAGCTGCAGTTCGTGGATCGTCAGCGCATGGTTGGTGGTGCGGTTCTTCACCACGGTGATGGCGCGGCGCAGCTTGCCGGCCGCCTCGAAGAAGCGCAGCAGCACGGTCGTGTCGCTGAGGTAGCTCAGGTCGACATCGCGCTGCATCTGGCCTACCA
Organism: Pseudoduganella albidiflava; assembly: GCF_004322755.1. Taxonomy (NCBI): domain Bacteria; kingdom Pseudomonadati; phylum Pseudomonadota; class Betaproteobacteria; order Burkholderiales; family Oxalobacteraceae; genus Pseudoduganella; species Pseudoduganella albidiflava. Next base: position 2,562,065 of record NZ_CP036401.1, on the reverse strand, counting down.
GGCCGTGTTCGCCCAGCACCAGCATGGTCGTCACGCCCTTCTGGTTCAGGTAGCCCAGCAGCTCGTGCATCTGCAGCGTCAGGTACTGTTCGCCCGGCATCGCCTGCAGGTAGGCATTCAGGCTGTCGATGGCGAGGAAAGTCACGCCGCCGGTCTCGACGGCATCGCGCAGCATCTGCGCGAACTCGCCCGGCGACAGCTCGGCCGAATCGATGTGGCGCACGTTGACGTGGCCGGAGGCGAGATACGGGCGCAGGTCCATGCCCAGCGCCATGTTGCGCGCCATGAACGTGCCCAGGCCTTCGTCGAACAGGTAGAACGCGGCCTTCTCGCCGCGCTCCAGCGCCGCCAGCATGCAGCGCACCGTGACCGTGCTCTTGCCGACGCCCGAGGGGCCGACGATCAGCGTATTGGTGCCGGCGATCAGCCCGCCGCCCAGCAGCGCATCCAGTTCGCCGCTGCCGGTGGTGTGCGCCGCCGGTTCGAACGTGCTGGCATGCTCGGCGGCCACCAGCCGCGGGAACATGCGGATGCCGCCCGTTTCCAGCACGTAGTCGTGGTAGCCGCCACGGTAGGCGATGCCGCGCATCTTGATGATATTGACCCGGCGCCGCTCCTTGCCGAATTCCTGGGCGATCTGTTCCAGGCTGATGACGCCGTGCGAGATGCTGTGCAGGTGCTGGTCCGACTGGCTGCTCTTGTCATCCAGCAACAGCACCGTGCAGGCCCGCGCCGTGAAGAACTGTTTCAGGGCTAGGATCTGCCGGCGGTAGCGCAGCGGGTTCTGCGCCAGCAGGCGGAATTCGGACAGGCTGTCGAACACCACCCGCGCCGGCTGCACCCGGTCCACCCGCTCCAGCACGCCGCGCGTGGTTTCGCCCAGTTCCACCTCGGCGGGGTGCAGGATCGACTGCTGCGCGTCCGGATCGAGCACGGTTTCATCGGCCAGCTCGAAGACGTCGATGCCATCCAGCGTCCAGCCATGGCTTTCCGCCACCGCGTCGAGCTCGTCGGCCGTCTCGGACAGCGTGATGTACAGGCCCCGCTCGCCCCTGGCACGGCCGTCGAGCAGAAATTGCAGGCCGAGCGTGGTCTTGCCGGAACCGGGCGACCCTTCGACCAGATACACGCGCTCGGCGGTCAGGCCGCCGCACAGGATATCGTCCAGCCCCGAGATACCGGTGGAGAGGCGATGCGTCGGCTTCCGGGTGGCGCGGCGCGTTGTAGCAGTGGAATCCATGCTTGTGATCCAGAAAAGGTGTAACGGTTGTGAATTGATTATAGATCAACGTCAATAACAGGCACGGACGGCAGCCCGCACGGCCACCCGGTTCGCCCCGGCTGCACAGTTGACAAGACGTTGGCGCCAGGGTAATGCCCCGGCCACGATCTGTTGTCACGGCGACGCAGTCGCTGGCGAAATGCATGGCACGCCTGCCCACCGGCATCGTGCGCGCGGCGAACGACGCTAACATTGCCGCCTGGATATACAGTACTCGGTACGTTTCCCGCTTTCGGAGAACTCAGCATGAAACTGGCAACACTCACCCCGGCGCGCGGCGCACTGTCGCTGAATGCGCGCATCAGCCTGGCGGCATCGGCCCTCGTCATCGTCAGCCTCGCCATCACCGCCACGGTGACCGGCATCCGCGGCCACGACGCGGCGCAGGATGCGGCCATGCTCCTGGCACGCACCACCGCGGCCGAAGCCGCCGACGCGCTGCAGGGCCGCCTGGGCGGCAACCTGGCCGCCGTGGCCACGCTGGCGGGCGGGCTGGGCAATACGCTGGCCGCCAGCACGGCGCTGAACCGCGACCAGGTGGACAACCTGACCAAGGCGGTCCTGCTGGGCACCGAGGACCTGGTCGGCGCGTCCGCCACGATGGAGCCGAATGCGCTGGACGGCAGGGATGCCGAGTTCGCGGGCCAGGCCCCGCGTTTCGACGCCTCCGGCCGCCACATGCCGTATTTTTCCCGCAAGGCGGACGGCGGTGTCAATGTGGAGCCGATCGTGTTCGTCACCACGCCGGGCGGGAACGACTGGTACGACGTGCCGAAGAAGACCGGCAAGCGCTATTTCTCGGAACCGTACGTTTACCCGATCAACGGCAAGGACGTGCTGATCGCGTCGCTGGTGACGCCGATCATGGTCCAGGGCCAGTTCCGCGGCGCGGTCACCGGCGACTTCATGCTGACCAGGCTGTCGGGCATCCTGGCCGGCATGGAAACCCTCGAGGGCGCCGAGCTGGCGCTGGTGTCGAATGGCGGCCTGTATGCCAGCCACCCGGTGGCGGCCCGCAACGGCAAGAAAGCGGACGACCTGCCGGCTGCCGCGCTGGAAGCCGTCCGTACCGGCAAGCCATACCAGTACAGCGATGGCGGCATCGTGCACTTGCTGCAGCCGGTCCGTCTGCACGACGATATCGCGCCGTGGTCGGTGCGCCTGTCGTTCCCGGAAAGCGTCGCCACGGCGTCGGCACGCGAACAGCTGACGTACACGCTGGCGGCCTCGGCACTGTGCGCCCTGATCGCCGCGATCGCCATGGTATCGGTGCTGCGCCGCCTGACCCGGCCGCTGCGCGAACTGGCCGGCACGATGACGCAGCTGGCCGGCGGCAATGCCGACCTGTCGGCCCGGCTGGCCGTGAAAGGCAGCGACGAACTGGCCGTGATCGCCACCGGCTTCAATGGGTTCGCCGCCAAGATCGAGCGCGTGCTGGCCCGGGTGCGCGACAGTTCCGGCAGCGTGGCCCAGGCCAGCGCCGAGATCAGCCAGGGCAACCTGGACCTGTCGGCCCGCACCGAGCAGCAGGCCAGCGCGCTGGAGGAAACGGCCGCGTCCATGGAACAGCTGACCGGCAGCGTGCGCCAGAATTCCGACAACGCGGCGCAGGCGCGCCAACTGGCGGCCAACGCCTCGGAGGTGGCGCTGCGCGGCGGCGCGGTGGTGGCCCAGGTGGTCGATACCATGGCGGCGATCGATGCCTCGTCCAGCAAGGTGGTGGACATCATCGCCGTGATCGACGGCATCGCCTTCCAGACCAATATCCTGGCCCTCAACGCGGCCGTGGAAGCGGCGCGCGCCGGCGAACAGGGCCGCGGCTTCGCGGTCGTGGCCAGCGAAGTGCGCACGCTGGCGCAGCGCTCGGCCAGCGCGGCCAGGGAGATCAAGGCCCTGATCGGCGATTCGGCAGCCCAGGTGCAGCGCGGCAGCGCGCTGGTCAAGGATGCCGGCGCCACCATGGACGGCGTGGTCGCCAGCGTGCGCCAGGTGGCCGACATCATTGCCGAGATCGCGGCGGCGGGCGCGGAACAGAGCGGCGGCATCGGCCAGGTCAACCAGGCCATCGTGCAGATGGATGGCGTGACCCAGCAGAACGCCGCCCTGGTCGAGGAAGCGGCGGCCGCGGCCGAGAGCCTGAAGCTGCAGGCCGACACGCTGGTGGCGCTGGTGGGCGAGTTCCGCATCGGCGCCTGAGTACGCTCTTTCCCCAGGTACGCTCTTTCCCCACAGAATCGGACCAGCCCTCGGGCGGCGCGGCGGCATAATGGCGGCATCGCCATTTCCACGGGGGCTTTGCCATCCGCCATGCCTGACCAGCCCACGGAACCGCGGCAGTGCCTGCCGGCGCTGCGCGACACCGTCCTCGCCGATTGGATCGACGCCGTGCGCACCCATGTGCCTCGCGCGGCCGAGCTGCCGGCGCCGCTGCTTATCGATACGCTGCCGGCGTTCTATGACGAGCTGTGCGCCGCGGCGGCCGGCAAACGCACCGACTACCGGCTTTCCACGCTGGCCTCGGAGCATGGCGGCGAACGCGCCCGCCTGACTCACTACGACGCCGAAACGGTGGCCCACGAATTCCAGCTGTTCCGCGCCAGCACGTTCGCCGCGTGGCACCGGGCCGGCATCGCCCTGCCGCCGGACGTGGCCGCCACCATCAACGGCATGATCGACGAGGCGATCCGCGAGTCGATCACCGGCTTCGTGCTGGCCGAGGCGGCGGCACGCGAACAGTTCTTTTCCGCGCTGGCCCATGATATCCGCACCCCGCTGTCGACGGCGGCCATGGCGGTCGAGCACATTTCCCGCATCGATGATATCGCCGCCGCGCGCCGGCTGGCCGAGCTGGCGGCGAAACAGCATGCGCGCATCGGCACCATGCTGGCCGACATGCTCGATGTCACCCTGCTCAGTTCGACACAGGGCGAGACGCTGGACATGCAGGCACTCGACCTGGGCGCCCTGCTGCACGACGTGATCGCTTGCTCGGCCATGGCTTGCGGACGCCGCATCGACGTGTCCGCCGAGCCGGCGCACGGCTACTGGCACCGTGAATCGCTGCGGCGGGCGATCGAGAATCTGCTGGGCAACGCCGTCAAGTACAGTACCCCCGGCACCACCATCACCGCCGCGCTGCATTGCTACGGCGGCCGCGTGGCGCTGTCGATCACCAATGCCGGGCCGCCGATCCCCCCGGAGCGGGTGGAAGCGCTGTTCCAGCTGTTCCGTCGCGGCGCGGCGCAGGAAGAACGGGGCTGGGGCATCGGCCTGCCGTTCGTGCGCAGCGTGGCCGAGCGGCACTGCGGCAGCATCACGGTGGAATGCCGCGACGGCCAGACCACCTTTACCCTCGACTTCCCGGTGGATCCGCGGCCATTCCTGCCGGCCCGCGGCGGAGTGGCGCGGCGCCATCCATGATCGTCGAGACCCGCCTCAGGATCGCCACCGCCTGCATCATCGCGGTAATGGCGGCGATCGGCCTGGTACCCCACTTCGTCAACGCCAGCGTGGAGCAGGCCATGGCGGCGCTGGACGCCACGACGACCCGGGAACGCGAATACGGCGCCCTGCTCAACTACCTGAGCGATGCCGAGGCGGCCCAACGCGGCTACGTGATCACCGGCCGCCAGGAATTCCTCGATCCCTATCATGAGGCGCTGAAGGCCCTGCCGGCATTGCGCAAGGCGCTGGCCGGGCAGGCGGCGCCGGCCAGCGAGCGGCAGGCGCTGGACGAGATCGGCCGCCTGACCGAGGCCAAGCTGGCCTATATGCGCGAGGTGGTGCGGGTGCGCTCGGCGCAGGGCGCGGCGGCGGCCAGCGCGCTGGTCGAGAACGGCCGCGGCAAGCAGTACATGGACCAGCTGCGCGAGCGCATTCTCGCCCAGGAAGCCGCCTATGCCAGCTACCGGGCGGCACTGCGCGACCGGCTGGCCGGGCGATCCCGGCTGGCGGCCAACGTGTCCAGCATCGCCACCCTGGTCGACATCGTGCTGCTGGTGGCGATGGGCCTGGTGGGTGGCAGCGCGCTGCGGCAGCGGCGCAAGGCCGAGCAGCATGCCACCGAGATATCCGGCCAGCTGCGCGTCACGGCGGAACTGGCCGAGCGGCGCAATTTCCAGCTGCAGAGCGGCGGCGAGATGCTGCATGCGCTGGAGCTGGCCGAGACGCTGGACGAAGGCGCCCAGATCGTGGCGCTGTATTTCCGCCAGCTGCTGCCGGGGCTGTCCGGCTCCATGTACCTGTACCGGCATTCCCGCGACATCCTGGAACGCAAGGCCACCTGGGGCACGGCGAACGATCCGGACATCGCCGAGCCGCTGGACTGCTGGGCGCTGCGCAAGGGTGCCCGGCACTTCACGCCGTCCACCGAAGGGGCGCTGGCCTGCCGGCATGCGCTGGCGGCAGGCACCACGGTGCCGCGCGTGTGCCTGCCGCTGGTCACGCAGGGCAACGTGATCGGCTTCATCACCGCCGAAGGCACGGCGCTGGGCAATGAAGACAATGCCGCAGAACGCACCTGGATCATGCAGCTGGGCGAGCAGGTCGCGCTCGCGCTCGCCAACGTGCAGTTGCGCGTGTCGCTGCGGCACCAGTCCGTGATCGATCCGCTGACCCAGCTGTACAACCGCCGCTACCTGGACGAGACGCTCAAGCGCGAACTGGCCCGCGCCACGCGCCGCGGCGCGCCGCTGGCCGTGATCATGCTCGACCTGGACCACTTCAAGCGCGTCAACGACACCTTCGGCCACGAAGCCGGCGACATGCTGCTGCGCAACGTGGGCAGCGTGCTGCTGCAAGCCATACGCGGCAGCGACGTGGCGTGCCGGTATGGCGGCGAGGAACTGGTTCTGCTGTTGCCGGACTGCCCGCTGGACAGTGCCGTCGCGCGGGCCGAGCGGCTGCGCCAGGTCATCCGCGCGCTCAACCTGACCGTCAACAAGAGCGTGCTCACCGCGTCCGCCTCGTTCGGCGTGGCGGCGTATCCCACCCACGGCGATGCCGCCGACGTGCTGCTGCAGGCGGCCGACGCGGCCATGTACGCCGCCAAGCATGGCGGGCGGGACCAGGTCTGCGTGGCCCCCGTCGCCCGGCTGCAGGAAGATGGTGGCTGACATCGTGACGGGTGACATCGGCGCCTGCGGCGCGGCAGCAACCCGGGGCGGCCCCGAAGCCCTTATCATGGTCCCGCCACTCCGCTGCGCCATCCATGCCGCCAACTGGCCGGCCAGCGCCAACCGGTACCCGAGGAACGCCATGATGCCAACCACCGATGCCCGGTTCGCCGGCACGCTGCCGTACCATTACGAGCGCCTGCTGGTGCCCATGCTGTTCGAGCCCTACGCGCTCGACCTGGTCCGGCGCGCCGCCGGGCTGGCGCCGGCGCAGGTGCTGGAGATCGCCGCGGGTACGGGCATCGTGACCCGGCACCTGGCGGCGGCGCTACCGGCGGCGCACATCGTGGCCACCGACCTTAACCCCGACATGCTGGCTGTCGCGCAGTCGGCCGTGGCGGCCCCGCTGGTGACCTGGCGGCAGGCCGACGCCATGGCGCTGCCGTTCGGCGACGGCACCTTCGACCTCGCGCTGTGCCAGTTCGGCGTCATGTTCTTCCCCGACAAGCCGGCCGCCTTCGCGCAGGTGCGCCGCGTGCTGCGCCCGGGGGGCCGGTTTTTATTCAACGTGTGGGACGCGCTGGACACCAACGAACTGGCCAGCGTGCTGCAGGCAGCGATGGACACCTGCTTCCCGGGAGATCCGCCGCGCTTCTTCACGCGCACGCCGCATGGCTACCACGATCGCGCCGCCATCGCGGGCGACCTGGCGCTGGCCGGCTTCGCCCGCCCCTCGATCGACACGGTGGCGCTGCCGGCCAATGCGCCGGGCGCCCGCGCCGTGGCGGAGGGATTTTGCCAGGGAACCCCGCTGCGCGCCGAGATCGAGGCCCGTGGCGGCGACGTCATCGCCGTCACGGCGGCCGCGGCGGATCACCTGGAGCGGCACTTCGGCGCCGGGGAGTTCCGTGCGGGACTGCAGGCGCACGTCATTTCGGCGCTTGCGGCATGAAGGCGTGCTCCATCGTCCAGCGCGCCACCTCCTTGCCCATCGCCGCGCCCGCCGACGTGCCGAAGCGGAAGTGCATGCCGCCCCAGATGCGCGCCATGCGGCTTTCCTCGGACAGCGCGTCGGTGTCGGTATAGGTGCGGCTGGTTTTCGTCACGGCGCTGTCCCACGTGAACGTGACCCGGCTGGTGCCGTAGTAGCGGCGCAGCAGTTCGCCCAGGGTGGCCACCGAGCACGTATGGGCGGCCGGATACTCCGGGTAATTCGGCGTCGGCAGCACCGGCTGCCATGCCGGGTCCGCCGTGGTGGCGGGATTGCCGTCCGTGTCCGCCAGCGTGATGGCGCTTTGCGGGCGCCACATGTCGTAGTGATACTTGGCCTCCAGGCAGGCGCCGATCGCATCGCTGTAGTTGACATAGATGGCCGCCATCAGCCGGGCCGCCTCGACCGGATCGGCCGTGGTGCGCGCGAAGCGCCCGAAGTTGCGGGTGAAGTAAGGCGGCGGGATCTCGGAGTGGAAGCGCGCCGTTTCCAGCTGTTCGGCGGTGCGCCGCGCACTGGTCTTGCCGCCCAGCTCCCTGGCTTCATTGACATCGGCGGCGTACTGCGCGCTGTCCAGCGCGGGCGGCGGCGGCGCCCGGAACTGGCCCATGGCCGTCATCGTAAACGGCCGGATCGATGGCCAGAACCGGTTGACCGGGTCGCTGCCGCGGAACCTGCCTGCCGCATCGCTGGCCGCGTAAGGCGGCAGGACGGTGGCGCGCCCGTCGGCGGCCCGGCGCGCCACGTGCGCCGCGGCGGCCGCGCTGCCCAGCGCCGCGCCGCGCGCCTTGCCGGGGGTATCGGGCAAGCCGGCCATGAATTGCTCGTACGCCTGCTGGTACCCGGCCGCGCGGCCCGGGAACAGCACGCGCAGCACGCCATGCGCGGCACTGGCCGTTGCGGCATCGAGCGATGCCTGCGCATCCACCTGCGCCGGCGCGAACAGGAACGGCCGGTAGCGGCGGTCGATGGCCATGGCCGCGTCGTACATCGCCAGGTGCAGGGTCGCCATGTCGGCCGGGAACGCCGCGTACTTTTCCGCTTCCGTTGCCGCGTTGGCGGCCTTGGCGAGGACCGTGGCGGCGCCGATGTCGTGCCAGTGGGCGACGGCGTTGGCCTTGTCGGGCACCAGTACCACGGGGGCGCCCTGGGGCGGATGCGCGCAGCCGCACAGCGCGGCGGCAAGCACGATGGGCAGCGCCACGGCGGCGCGCAGTCGGACAGGCAGGTGCGGACGGTTCATGGCATTCTCCGGACGCTCGGCCAGGCGGCCGCGACAATTCAGGATACGGCAATCCGGCGCCGCCGCAAGCCCCATGCGATGCGCTGTGCCGCTCTGTGCCGCCGGCGCCACAGCCCCAGGCGCGCCTGCCGTGTGACATACGCGGGAGGGACGCCGGCATTCCTGAACCGATGTGCGCGAGCGTCACGCCGGCATTGCCAACCTGTTGTGCGCGAGGGCCGGGCCGGCATTGCTAAACTGTTGTCCAGTCAGGACAGCACCATCGCACAGGACGACGCGGGCCGGCCGCCGGCGCGCCACGAGACAAGGCACACATGTTCGGAGACGCTCGCGTTGTACGCAGGATGGCCTCGCTCGGCCCCCGGGCCCGCTGGGGTGGCGCGGTGCTGCTGGCGGTACTGGCGGTGGCGCTGCAGTTGCTGCAATGGCGCTTCGATGGCGGCCGCGCCCCCTTCCTCGTGTTCAGCCCCTGCCTGGTGTTCGCGGCCGCCGCATTCGACCGGGGGCCGGCGCTGCTGGTCTTCTTCACCGGGCTGGTCGCCGGTACCTGGATGCTCGAACCCAACGGCGCACTGCCCGGCTGGGCCGGCAGCGACCCGGCGGCGATCGCCGCGTACACGCTGCTGGGCCTGCTGTCGATCTACCTGGGCGGCCTGGGCCGCATCTATGCCGGCCGCGCGCTGCGCGCCGAACAGGCACTGGCCGACGAGCGCGTGGCGCAGAGCGAGGCGCAGCGCGACCACCTGTACCGGCTGCTGCTGCAGGCGCCGGGCTTCGTGGTGATCCTGCGCGGCCCGGCCCACCTGATCGAGTTGACCAATACGGATTTCGATGCGCTGGTCGGCCGCGGCGGGCTGGTCGGCACGCCGTTCGCCGGCGCCGTGCCGGAACTGGCGTCGGCGCACCTGGTCGCCCAGCTCGACGCGGCATTCGGCAGCGGCACCTCGTACGCGGCGCGCGAGACCCCCGTCTACCTGGGCAGCGGCGCCAGCCCGGCCGAGCGGCTGCGCTACATCGACTTCGCGCTGCAGCCCATCGGCGACAACGGGCACCCGACCGGGGTCTTCCTGTCCGGCGTGGATGTCACCGAGGCACGCCGCGCGCGCGAAGCCCTGCTGCTGAACGAGGAACGCCTGAAGGAAGGCTTGATGGCCGCCCGCATGGCGGTGTGGGAATTCGATCTCGTGCGCGACGAGGTCCTGTTTTCCGACAGCGCCGTGGTCCTGTTCGGCGCCTCGCTCGAGGAATTGCGCCGGCCATGGCACCTGGTCCACCCGGACGACCTGCCGCGCCTGCTCGAAGCGCGCACCGAGGCGATTGCCCGGCACGGCGGCTACCAGATGATCCTGCGGGCCCGGCGGGCGGACGACGGCACCGCGCTGTGGCTCGACCTGCGCGGCCGCTGCATCGTCGACAGGGACGGCACGGTGGCGCAGCTGCGCGGCGTGACGATCGACGTGACCGCCCGCGAAGTGGCCGAGCAGGGATTGCGCGCGGCCGAGCGGCGCAAGGATGAATTCCTGGCGATGCTGGCGCACGAGCTGCGCAATCCGCTGGCGCCGATCAGCGCGGCGGCCACGCTGCTGCAGCGCGGCATCGCCCAGCCGGCCCAGGTGTCGATGGCCGCCGCGATCGTGGCGCGGCAGGCGGCGCACCTGTCGCGCCTGGTGGACGACCTGCTCGACGCGGCGCGCATCAGCCGTGGCAAGGTGGCCCTGGTGCGGCGCCCGTTCGACTTGCGCGAGGCGGTGCGCGATGCCCTCGAACAGGTGCACCCGCTGCTCGCCGCACGGCACCATCAGCTCCAGTCGGCGCTGCCGTCCGAACCGGTGGGTGTCGATGGCGACCGCGCGCGCCTGACACAAGTGGTGGCCAACCTGCTCAGCAATGCGATCCGCTTCACGCCCGCGGGCGGCCGGATCGACGTGACGCTGGCCAGCGCCGGCAACCAGGGCGGGGACGGCGACAGCGGCGGCGGCCACGTGGAACTGGCCGTCAGCGACAACGGCTGCGGCATCCCGGCCGACCTGCTGCCGCATGTGTTCGGCCTGTTCACCCAGGGCGAACGGGGCGCCGACCGCTCGCAGGGCGGGCTGGGCATCGGCCTGGCCATCGTCTCCGGCCTGGTGGCGCTGCACGGCGGCAGCGTGCACGCGGCCAGCGACGGCGCGGGCCGGGGCGCCCGCTTCGCCGTCACGCTGCCCACCGTCGACTTGCCGCCCGCACAGGCCACCGCCGCCCCGCCCGAGGCACCGGGCAAGGCCCTCGACCTGCTGCTGGTGGACGACAACCGCGATGCCGCCGATACGCTCGCCATCCTGCTGCGCGGCGCCGGGCACCGCTGCACCGCCATGTACGATGCGGAGTCGGCGCTGGAGGCGGTGCGCCAGCGCCTGCCGGATGCCTGCATCCTCGATATCGGCCTGCCGGGCATGGATGGCTACACGCTGGCGCGCGAGATCCGCGCCATTGCCGCCGGCACAGGAGGGAGTTCGGGCGCCGATGCAGCCGGGAGCGCGGACAAAAGCGCGAACAGGAGCGCGAACAACAGCGCGCCCCCGATCGTGCTGTTCGCGCTGAGCGGCTACGGCCGCGCCGAAGACCGGGAGCGGGCCACGGCGGCCGGCTTCGACCGCCATTTCGTGAAACCGGTTTCGCCGGACGAACTGCTGGGCGCCCTCGCCGCCGCCTCGGCGCCCACCTCCCCGGCCGCGCCATGACCGGCGGCCAAGCGGCGCAGGGTCCGGCACCGGCCGCTTCGCGCAACGTGAGCGCGCGCCGCCACGGGCCGGTCTACAATGGCGCAATGCTCCGTTCGCTTGCCGCCCTCTTCCTGGCCGCCGCCTGTACCTGCCCGGCCGCCGCACCGCTGCGTGTCGGCGGCTTCATCGTGGCGCCGCTGGTGCTCGGCGAGCCCGGCAAGCCGCTGCGCGGCGCCCTGCGCGACTTCATGGAGCGCGAAGTGATGCCGGGTGGCGTGGCCCTGCGGTGGATGCCGCCCAGCTCGCTGGCCGAGGCATATGCCAGCCTGCGCGATGGATCGCTCGACGTGGTGCTGGTGGCCAGCGGCGAGGCGGCGCGCCAGCCCGGTGCCGCGCCGTTCGACTGGAACTTCCTCCTCACCCGCCCGCACCTGGCGGTACGCGACGACTCGCCGCTGCGCGCCGTGCCGTCGCTGCACCGGCTGGCCGGCCTGGAAATCGGCTGGGTCGCCGGCCCCAACCTGTCGCCGGGCCTGCGCAAATCCGGCGCGAAGTGGCTCCGCACGGAAGGTGCCGACTGGCAGATCGAGAACCTGCGCCGGCTCCGGGCCGGCACGCTGGACGCCGCCTACTTCGAGAACGAATACTCGCCCGCCTATCTGGCACGCATGGCGGGCATGCCGATCCGGCTGGTGCGCCTGCCGATGCCGCCACGCCCGTTCTTCATGCTGTATTCCCTGAAGGCGAAGAAGGCCGATATCGCCCGCTTCGACCGGGTGGCCAGCGCCGCGTTCGAGGGGCGCCGCTTCCACGACTTCCTCGAGCGTTACCAGGGCACCGGCGTGCCGGCGCCGCGCTGACGATGCGCACCGGCTGGCGAGGCGCACACATCAAAGCGGCGCTGCTCAAGGCGCCGGCGACGCTGGCCCTTGCGCTGGCCACGGCCTGGGGCACGCTGGCGCTGTGGTTCCAGCTGCCATCGATGCCCGCCGTCGCCGCCGGCCTGGCGTGGTGCGCCATCGGGCTTGCCGGGACCGCGGCGTTGTGGCTGCGGCGCGACAGGCGCTTCCGGGCCGGCGCCGCCGTCGCCTGCGCCGTGGCCGCGGTGGCGATGGCGGCGTGGTGGCAGTCGATCCGGCCGTCGCACGACAAGGCATGGGCGGACGATGTCGCGCGCCTGCTCGACGCCGACGTGGACGGCGACCGCGTCACGCTGCGCAACGTGCGCAATTTCGACTGGCAAACCGAGATGCGCTACACGCCGCGCTGGGAAACCCGCCAGTACGACCTGGCGCAACTGGCCTCGGCGGACCTGATCCTGTCGTACTGGATGGGGCCGCACATCGCGCACACCCTGGTTTCGTTCGGCTTTGCCGACGGCCGTAAGCTGGTGTTTTCGCTGGAAATCCGCAAGGAGCGGCACGAATCGTTTTCCGCGCTCGGCGGCTTTTTCCGCCGCTTCGAGGAAGTGCTGGTCGCGGCGGACGAGCGCGACATCGTGCGCACGCGCAGCAACGCGCGCGGCGAACAGGTCTACCTGTACCGGTTGCGCGCCACGCCGGAGCAGCTGCGCGCCGTGTTCCTGGGCTACCTGGCACAGGCCGCGCAATTGCGCCACACGCCGGCCTTCTACAACACGCTGACCAGCAACTGCACCACCGTGGTGTTCGACCTCGCCCGGCAGATCGCGCCGGGGCTGCCGCTCGACTACCGGCTGCTGGCATCCGGCCACTTCGCCGAGTACGCGTACGACCAGGGCGCGCTGACGCCCGGTTATCCGTACCGCGTGCTGCAGCAGCGCGGCTTCATCAATCCGCGCGCGCAACGGGCGGACGCTGCGGCGTTTTCGCGGGCGATACGGGCCGGCATCCCGGGCGTGCCACCCGACGAACTGCGCTGAAGGCAATAGCGGCGCGGCAACGTAGCACATGATGCAACGAAAATTAAAATTCGTGCCAGAAACATCAAATCGTGACATCATGGCAGGTCATCGTTTCGCCAGCTTCCATGTCTTCCGACCGCACGTCCCCATCATCAGCCCTGCCCCACGGCGCAAAATCCGAGCTGCGCTTTCGCGCCCTGTTCGAGCAGGCGCCGGTGAGCATCCAGATCCTCGCACCCGGCGGGCGCACGCTGGGCGTCAACCAGGCGTGGGAAGACCTGTGGCAGATTCGCGAAGGCTCCGCACTGAAGGCCCACGTGCTCAGTTCGGCCTACAACGTGCTCCACGATCCGCAGCTCATCGCGCATGGCATCGCCCCGCTGCTGCAGCGCGCGTTCGACGGTGAACCGGTCACGCTGCCGGCAATCCGCTACGACGTGGCCACGCTGGATGGCGACGGTCCGGCGCGCTGGGTGACCGCGCGGGCGCATCCGATCAAGGACGACGACGGCCGCGTGCTCGAAGTGATGCTGATCCACGAGGACATCACCGAGCGGCTGGCCGCCGAACAGGCGCTGCTGGAGCAGGACCGCCGCAAGGACGAGTTCCTGGCCATGCTGGCCCACGAGCTGCGCAATCCGATGGCGCCCATCTCCGCCGCGGCCGACCTGCTCCGCACGCTCGGACCCAGCGAGGAACGGGTGCGCAAGGCGAGCGAGGTGATCAGCCGGCAGGTGCGCCACATGACGTCGCTGGTGGACGACCTGCTCGACGTGTCGCGCGTGACACGCGGCCTGATCCAGCTCGAACGCTCGGTGGTGGAAGTGGCCGCCATCGTCGCCAATGCCGTCGAGCAGGCGCGCCCGCTGATCCAGGCGCGCGGCCATGCGTTCGCCATCGAAGGCGATACGGACGGCATCCGCCTCCACGGCGATCCGCACCGCCTCGTGCAGGTGGTGGTCAACCTGCTCAACAACGCCGCCAAGTACACGCCGCGCGGCGGCCGGATCGCGCTCGCCATCGCGCGCGCCGGCACGACCGTGACGATCAGTGTGCGCGACAACGGCATCGGCCTCGACAGCGAGCTGCTGCCCCATGTATTCGACCTGTTCACGCAGGCCGAGCGCTCGCCCGACCGCGCCCAGGGTGGCCTGGGCATCGGCCTGGCGCTGGTGCGAAATATCGTCTCCATGCATGGCGGGCACGTCACAGCTCACAGTGACGGGCCGGGGCTGGGCAGCCTGTTTACGGTGACGCTGGACGTGGCTGACGATGGCGCCGCGCTGGCAGTGGCCGTATGTGCGTGACCTGCCGCAGCGCTGACATGCCTCTGTCGGGCAAGATCCTTGGCATTTTTTAGTCTGCTGCCTACCGTTTCCCGATGGTTGCATCGCTTAGTCTCTACCTGATCCCCTACATCGCGCTCTTTGCGCTGGCACTGAGGATGCCCGGTCGGCGCTCGCTCGCGGCGTTCGCGGTGGTGACGGGCGTGGCCCTCGGGTCGCTCGCATGGTACGGCTTCCGGTCGGCGGACAGTGCGCCCGGCGGCGCGGGCCTGTTCCTGCTCATGGGGACACTTTTCATCTGTTCAGCCATCGCCGGATTGCTGGCGGGCGTGGCGACCCGCGCCGCGATGCTCTGGCGCCCGCGCACTAGGCAGTCGCGCACGCGGTCCGCGTTCCTCGTGCTGGCGGGATTCCTGGCCTTGCCGGCGTTGGTGGGAGGCGCGTCATGGTGGTCGGAGTGGCAGCGCCGGCCTCCCGACGAGACCTGCCTGGCAGCGAAACACCACGTGACCATCGCGGGAGCGGATTTCTGGCTGCCGTCAGCGCCTGTTTTCGCGCCCTGGACGGGAAAAGACCAGTTGTACTCGTTTTCGGTGAATCGCCGCATGCGGGACTTTTGCAGCCTCAGCCTGGAAACGGAACAGCCCGTCACGCTGGTGAACCTGTCGATCGATGTCGGGAAGCTGGGCTTCGAAGGCCGTCCATCGCGGGATCGATTCTGCGCGTCCGGGGACCGGGACCTGGCAAAGCTGCTCTGCCCCGCCGAAGTGCGAGCGGACTTTCCCCATACGATCTCGGTGTATTCGCCGACCGATTATGACTACCGGAGAATGCTGGGGAGCAGCGGCCAGGGCAGCCATGCCGCATTCGTGAAAGAAAAAGATGCCGCAATCCAGTACGGCCAGCCTCTGGAAGTCGCGGCGGCCGGGGATTTCAACCGGTATGCCAATGGCTACTGGGTAGCCCGCGACGGAATGTGGCATAACGAGGCGAGCGAACCATTTACCTTGCACTGCCATGACATCTCGCCAGCCGGCATGCTTCATTGCAGCACGACGTACCGTTTAAAATGGGGCCCCCAGGTCAGCTACAGTTTTCGCGCCCATCAGGATGACGTGGCGTCGGCCGCAAAGACAGTCGACGCGAATTTTCAGGCGCTCATGAGGATATTGACGAGAAAGTAGCGGCGTCCGTGAAAGGCTGGCCAGGCCATCCGATAATCGATAAGGGAGATCGGGAAATGAGTGAGTCGTGCGAGCCTATTGGGCCATTAGTCAGCCGGGGTTGCCAAGTGCTGGCGCCAGGCCGTCCCATATTCTTCGCCAGGGTCGGGATTTTCCGGCCGACGCAGGTGGAAGGAAAATGGTGGCAATGCAAACTCAGCTTGCCCGGCATCGTCGAGGACGAGCGTGTCGCATTCGGCTGCGACGAGTGGGATGCGCTGCAGGCGGGCATGCAGATGGTATGGATCGAGCTCGACCACAAGGCGCGGACCGGATGGACATTCACGTGGTGGAATGGCGAGAGTTCCGACGTCAACCAGCTGTTGCCGCATTGGGGGCGTGAGTTGCATCCGAGGCGCTGATCGACCTGCCATGCCTGGGCGAACGGCCAGGTGCAGCCGGTAGCGGACGTTAAATCCAACGCAGATAGACAGCCCCGCATCGCTCGAATGGTTCTGAGCGCATGGGCATGCCTGTTCCAGAAATTAGAAAGAAACCGTGTGAAAAATACTCTTGCAGTCCTGTTATTCACTGTCGCGACCTGGGCATTCGGCGCCGACCCGATTACCTTGCCAGCAGCTGGTCCTGCTTCCGCTGCCAGCATCTTCCATTGCGAAGCGCAATTGGCCAGCTCCAGCCATTTCGAGAAAGTCGGCAATGGGGCTTACAGGCAAATAAACGTTGGCGCGGATTCGTTTATCTACATCTTCACGGTTCCGACCGAGCCTGCTCACCCCGCCATGATCAAGATCACCTTGCATCCCATGGCGGATCCTCGGCAGCCCCAGGAAAGCGAGATCGAATTCTTTGCGTCCTACGCTGGCAAAGAGACCGATTTCGATGCATGGAGCGAGAAAGTCTTGCATGACTTTGGCAGAGGATTCGCCACCGGTGTCATGGAGAATCAGTGAGTGGAGCGGACGTCGTGGCAAAGCCTTCGAGTCGAGATTTTTTATAACCGTACCCACCGCACGGAGCGGGCGGAAGTCCGCAATGGGGCGCGCGCCGCCGGTACTGACAGCCTGTGACTTTTCCGTATCTGCAACTGCCATGCTGCGTCAAGCGGCCGAGATCGGACCAATACCGGCCATCCAGGAATTACAAATATGAAGAACAGTAAAAAGCACGAGTACTGTCAGATCTGCAGGCGCTTGCTCGATAATCCGCGAGATCCGCTTTCAGGGGATTGTGGTGGAGATTGCTGGGGATGCATAGGCGCTATCGAGGCAGAAATGGGAAATGCACAGTCACTCGCCTACGTACGCAAGGAATACGAGGCAGGACTCAGGCCCGGCTGGATCGACCCTTCCACTCCCTGATCTGGCTGCTGCGCGGCGACCGCTTCGGGCGACAGCTGCCGTCCACTGGCCGGTGGCAAGGGACCAGGAGCAGACGCGACCACTGAGTGCACATAGCGTTCGTGTGCTTCCATTTGCGATGAAAAGCAGAGCCCCGTCCGTTCTTTTCAAAAGCTGAACGACGGACGATTCCATCTGGCACATTGAGACGTCGCGAGTCGATGCCAGGGGCCTCGCTAAGCCTTGAACAAATGCTTCCGCGCCTCCTGGCTGATCGCCACCGTGGCCGGATGGCTCAGCCGCCGCTCGGTGGTGATCGCGTACACCTGGTCGACGACATCGCCCGCCTCGCCGAACTGTTCGACCTGGTACTGCTTGCAGATGTAGTCCGCCAGCACGCCCGGCGCGAAGAACAGGCCGGCGCCGGCCTGGCCGAAGGTCTTCATCATCGCGCTGTCGTCGAATTCGCCGACGATGCGCGGCCGCACCCCATGCTCTTCCAGCCACTTCAGCACGCGCGGCCGCGTGGCGAAATCCTCGCCCGGCAGCAGCATCGGCATCTTGTCCAGGCATTGCGGGAACGGGCCTTTCAGGCGTTCGCGGAGAGCCGGCGCGCCGAAGATCTTCAGCACGCTCTCGCCCAGCAAGTGGGAAAAACCGCGCACGGACAAGTGCTGGGGCATCGGCCGGTCGGCGATGATCAGGTCCAGCCGGTGCACGGCCAGCTCGCCCAGCAGCGTGGCCAGGCGCCCTTCCCTGCAGACCAGGCGCACCGGTTCGTCCAGCGCCAGCGCGGGTGTCAGCACCTGGCTGGCGACCATCTTCGACACCGAATCCGCGCAGCCGACGAGGAAGCGGGTGGCGTGCACCGACTCGTCGTGCAATGCCTCGATGAGTTCATCGCCGGTGCGGAAGATGGTGTCGGCATAGCTCAGCACGCGGGTGCCCGCCTCCGTCAGCTCGAGTGTGCGGCCGGCGCGGCGGAACAGTTCGACGCCCAGCGTTTCGGCGAATTCCGTCAGCTGGCCGGAGATCGATTGCGGCGTCAGGTGCAGTTGCTCGGCGGCGCGGGCAATCGTGCCGGTGCGCGCCACCATCCAGAAATAACGGAGATGCTTGTAATTGAGGCTCATGGTGGAAAGGTCGGGGCAGTCTGGCGCCGGAACGCTGACAGGAATGCAATTGCTCAGTTTTTTCGATGTATTCGCTTAGTATATTCGATTTGTCCTTTCAATCGTGCGACGTTATCCTGCCCCTGTTGATAATTCATAAGAAGGTGGTCGAAATGACTGGACTTGAGAATATCGCCACACCGGGGATGTGGGCCGGATTCGTGGCGTTCGTGCTGGTGATGCTGGCGCTGGACCTGTTTGTCTTTGGCGGCAACAAGGCGCACAAGGTGAGCGTGAAGGAAGCGGCCGCGTGGTCGGGCGTGTGGGTGACGATGGCGCTGCTGTTCAACGCGGGCCTGTGGTGGCACCTGAAGGGCACCGTGGGCGAAGTGGTCGCCGACCAGAAGGCGCTGGAATTCCTGTCCGGCTACCTGATCGAGAAGGCGCTGTCGGTCGACAACGTGTTCGTGTTCCTGCTGATCTTCGGTGCCTTCCAGGTGCCGCCGCAATACCAGCGCCGCGTGCTGATCTACGGCGTGCTGGGCGCGATCGTGATGCGCGCCGTGATGATCCTGGCCGGTGCCTGGGTAGTGAAGGAATTCTCGTGGGTGCTGTACCTGTTCGGCGCGTTCCTGCTGTTCACGGGTATCAAGATGCTGATGGCTTCCGAGCAGGAGCCCGACGTGACGCAGAACCCGGTGCTGAAATTCGCCAAGAAGCACCTGCGCGTGGCCGAGGACGAGCATGGCGAGAAGTTCATGGTGCGCAGGAACGGCCTGCTGTACGTGACGCCGCTGTTCCTCGTGCTGATCCTGATCGAAGTGACCGACCTGATCTTCGCGGTGGATTCGATCCCGGCGATCTTCGCGATCACGACCGACCCGTTCATCGTGTTCACGTCGAACCTGTTTGCGATCCTGGGCTTGCGGGCGCTGTACTTCCTGCTGGCCGACATCGCCGACCGCTTCCACCTGCTCAAGTATGGCCTGGCGCTGGTGCTCGCGTTCATCGGTACCAAGATGCTGATCATGCCGTGGTACCACATGCCGGTGGAGGCTTCGCTGGTGGTGGTGGCCTTCCTGATCGGTGCCAGCGTGCTCGCCAGCCTGCTGCTGCCGCCGAAGAAGACCGGCAACTGATGCACATGACCGGCGCGGCCCCACGGGGCCGCCCGGCGCGAAAAATGTGAACGACGATAACGACAAAGGATAAAACGATGCGCAAGTATGAAACCAACAGCCCGCGGGCCCGTGCCCGCCTGCTGGCCCTGTCGATGGTGGTCGATGGCCACCTCGACCCGGCCGAGCTGCAGGTGCTGGAAGATTCACCCGTCCTGCAGGACCTGGACATCGACTGGACCCTGTTCAGCGAAGTGCTGGACGAACTGTGCAGCGACATGCTGGGCGGCACCGTGCGCAACGGCGCGGTGGAGATCGGCCCGGCGCTGCTGGACAGCGTGCTGGCGGAGATCACCGAACCCGCCCTGCAGCGCCAGCTGCTGGTGGCGATGCTCGATATCGTCGAAGCCGACGCGCGGCTTGCCCATGCCGAACGCCTGCTGGTGACGCGCGCCGGCCAGTGCTGGATGCAGGATGCCCAGCCCGAACCGCTTCCCGCCTGACGGTCGCGCCGGCACGACGTTCCGGTAAAAGACACCAATCAAAAACGGTGACAGTCACCATTTTTGAAGCGTTGCCCGAGATATCAAAGCGTCTGCATTCACCCCAACAGCAAAGGGCTGGGGTCAGGAAGGAATGCTGGCATGTATGCCAGCATCGTTCCGCAGGCGCGAAGCATGCTTCGCGAAACCCCTGCTTCACCCCGCCGGGTCTGACCCCGGAATCTGCACTTGGGGTGGGCTTATCCCGAAACAAATGGTGACTGTCACCGTTTTTCCGGAAATGTTTCAAAACAAAGGGTGACTGTCACCGTTTTTGACCCCGGAATTTGCACTCGGGGTGGGCTTATCCCGAAACAAATGGTGACTGTCACCGTTTTTGCCTGTACAGCTTGCTCGTGCCGGCCACCATGCGATTAGGCGGGACCGGCGGCTTCGTTTACCATGTCGGTCTTTCACCACGCCGGCGCCTGAATCTTGAAACAGACCGTCCTCCACCCCGCGCGCACCGTGATCCTGGGCTTTGCCCTGGCGATCGCGGTCGGCACCCTGCTGCTGATGCTGCCCATCGCGCGCGCCGCGGGCGTGCCGGCGCCGCCGATGGTGGCGTTCTTCACATCCGTGTCGGCCATTTGCGTGACGGGCCTGGTGCTGGTCGACACCGGCACCTACTGGTCGGTGTTCGGCCAGGTCACGATCATGGTGATGTTCCAGCTGGGCGGCTTCGGCATGATGACGGCGGCGACCCTGCTCGGCCTGATGGTGAACCGCTCGCCGCGGCTGCGCACGCGGCTGGTGACGCAGACGGAAACCCGCTCGCTGTGGGTCGGCGACATTTCCAGCGTGGCCAAGCTGGTGCTGGGCGTCACGGCGCTGTCCCAGCTCATCATCGGTGCCCTGCTCACGCTGCGGCTGCGCATCGGCCACGACATGGCGTGGGGCGACGCTGCCTGGACCGGCTTCTTCCACGCCGTGTCGGCCTTCAACAATGCCGGCTTCTCGATCCACCCGGACGGCTTCATGCGCTATGCCAGCGACGCGCTGATCCTGCTGCCGGTGATGATCGCCGCCGTGGTCGGCGGCATCGGCTTCCCCATCCTGAACGACCTGCGCGACCGTTGCCGCGATCCGCGCCACTGGTCGCTGCACACCAAGCTGACGCTGGCCGGCACGCTGGTGCTGGTCGTTTCCGGCTTCTTCGCGATCCTGCTGTTTGAATGGGACAACGCGAAGACCTTCGGCCCGCTGTCGATCGCGGACAAGCTGCTGAACAGCCTGTTCATGTCGGCATCCGCGCGCACCGTGGGCTTCAACACGGTGGACATCGCCGCGCTGACGCCGGAAACCTGGGCGCTGCACTACTTCCTGATGTTCGTCGGCGGCGGCAGCGCCGGCACCGCGGGCGGCGTGAAAGTGGGCACCGTGATGATCCTCGTGCTGCTCGTCATTGCCGAAGCCAAGGGCCATACCGACACCGAGGCCTTCGGCCGGCGCGTCGGCGCCTCGGCACAGCGGCAAGCCATCACCGTGATGGTGGTGGGCAGCGTGATCGTCGCCGCGGGCACCATCGCGCTGCTGCGCATATCGCATTTCCCGACCGACCAGGTGATCTTCGAAGTGATCGCCGCCTTCGGCAGCGCCGGCCTGTCCACCGGTATCACGGACGACCTGCCGCCGTCCGGCCAGTTCGTGCTGGCCCTGCTAATGTTCTTCGGCCGGGTCGGCACCATCACCCTTGCGACCTCGCTGGTCATCGGCGAACGGCGCATGCCTTATCGTTATCCTGAGGAGCATCCAATTGTGGGGTAGGATTTTTACGGAGCAGTTCGCGTTTTCCGCCAGCGACAGCGTCATCGTCATCGGCCTGGGCCGGTTCGGCGGCGCCGTGGCGCAATCGCTGATGCACCTTGGCCACGACGTGATGGGCGTCGACAAGAAGGAAGAGCTGGTGCAGGTGTGGGGCGACCGCCTCACGCATGCCGTGCAGGCCGATTCCACCAACGAGAACGTGATGCTGCAGCTGGGCGTGGCGGACTTCTCGCACGCCATCGTGGCGATTGGCTCCGACCTGGCGGCAAGCCTGATGACCCTGATGGTGCTGACGGAACTGGGCATCAAGGATATCTGGGTCAAGGCGCTGACGCCTGAACACGGCCAGATCGCCACCCGCATCGGCGCCCATCACGTGGTGTATCCGGAAGCGGACATGGGCGCACGCGTCGCCCACCTCATCACGGGCCGCATGATGGATTTCATCGAGTTCGAGGACGGCTTTGCGATCGCCAAGATCCATGCGCCGGCCGACACCCACCACGTCACGCTGGCCGAATCGCATGTGCGCACGCGCTATGGCGTGACGGTGGTCGGCGTCAAGCGCCAGAATGAAGACTTCCAGCACGCGCGGCCGGAAACGCGCATCCTGCCGGCCGACCTGCTGATCGTCTCCGGGCCCACCGGCAAGATCGAGCAGTTCGCCGGCGGCGACAAGGCGAAAGGCAGGAAATAGGCACGCGGGCAGCCCGCGCGAAGGAAACCTAGCGCGGCGGCAGCAGGTGGCGGAAGGTGGGCTCGATATTCCTGGCGTGCAGCAGGCGCACGATGTCTTCCAGCGTGGCGTCCTTCAGCAGCAGCCCGGGCGGCACGGCCGACGCTGGCGCGGGCGCCACGGCATCCGTCGCGGCCTGCGTCTCGGCTTCGGCCATGCCGGCGCCGCGCGCCAGCACCGCCAGCGCATGCCGGAACTGTTCCTGGCTGATCGATTCCAACCCCTGCAAGAATGCCGCCTGGGCGGCGGGCGGCGGCGGCATTTCCAGCGCCGGTTCGTCGGCGAACGATGCGCCCATGCCGGGGTGGATGAACGCGGCCCACTTGCCCGTCGCGCCGTTCAGGCAGGGCGGCAGCTCGACCAGCGCCAGCACGCCGTGCTGCGGCAGGACCACGCCGGAGCAGTAGGCAGCCACCACCTGCCCGAGGAATTCCTGCGCGATGGCGGCCGGCACCGGCTCCTGGAACGACAGCCAGAGCCGGAACCCGGCAGCGCCGGAGATGCTCACGGCCGGTGCCGGCAATCCCAGCTCGCCCTGCAGCGCGTTGGCCGCCTCGCACAGGCGTTCCCACGGGTCGGCGCCGTTGGCCTGGGGCTGGCGGTCGAACGGGATGACGATGGCGCGCACCGCGCCGCCGTGCGCGAGATCGAAGGCGCGCGTCATGCGCCCGTCGAGATGCTGTTCGAGCCCCTCCGGCACGGGTGCGCCGGCGGGCAGGTACAGGCGGAGCAATTGCGAAATGAGTTCGTGCATGGTGTTCCTCGGTTTGCTGTCGGCCGGCAGCCGGCCACGGTAGTTCCTGCAACCGCCATTATCGCCGGAACAGCCCGTGGCGGCCGGGTCAGTGCACTACAATGGCGCTCTCCCGCCACGATCCGTCCGAAAGATCCATGAGTACCACCGACCTGCCCTTCCGCGCCACCACAGACGAAGCCTGCGCCTGGCTGGCGCTGCAGACCGCATCCCCCTGGACACTGGCCCGCCTGCTCGAGCATGGCCTCACGCCCTACGTTTGGCTGGACTACGATCCGGCGTACCCGGAACTGTTCGGCGACGCGAACGGCGGCTATGCGGCGCCGATCTTCTTCGAAGGCGACATCGCGCGGCTGGCGGCCGGCAGCGACGACGTGCTGATGACGATGACGAAGGATGCGTACAAGATCGTTGCGCGGCTTCCCGAACCGGGTTTCCGGCGGCCGCTCGACCAGTTGCGCTTCCAGAAGAAAGACCTGGAGCGGCTTGCCGGCAAGCTGAAACACGAGGCGGAGGCGGCGGCAGAGTCGGCCGCCCGCCCAGCGCCGGCGGCCAGCGAATCGCAGTACGGCATCGGCAAGGCGGAAGTGCTGGCGGCGTTCGCGCGGCTGGTGCGGCTCGACCTGGACAAGGCGCTCGACGAGGCGATCGGCATCTTTGGCGACGACGGCGCGCGCGTCAAGGCCAGCGCGAGGAAATCGAAGCGCAACGCTGTGTGGAATCCGGTCACGCTGGCGCTGGGGTTGCACGACGTATACCGCGTGCCGCTCGGTCCCCTGAAACGGGCCTTTGCATCGCATGACTTCCTGCATGCCTGGCAGGACGACTGGGAGCAGTCGCTGTATTTATTGGGTAAGTAGCCCGCGCCGGGCAAGTAAGCCCTTCAGGCCGGGCGTGCCAGCAGCCGGCGCAGCTGCGCGGCCTGGTAAGCCCCGAAGGTATCGCTGAACAGGCAGCGGATCAGCGGATCGTCGACCACCTCGGCGCCGGCGAGGGCGCGTTCGGTGCCGGCATCGAAGGCGGCTTCGCCCACGGGATCGTTGATGCGCAAATACACCGAGGTCAGCGCCTCGCCTTCTTCCAGCGCGGCCCACAGCTTGGCGGCCGGGATTTCCGTGAGCCAGCCGGGCGCCGCGGCGCTGTCGTCCAGCACGGCCGGGCCGCCCGGTGGCAGGCGGTAGCGGAAATGCGTGGCCACGCCCGCGTGATCGTAGATCGACAGCTGCCAGGTGCGGGGCTCGTCGAAGTATTCCGACGCGGCTTCCACCTCACCGTACTTCGCCGGCAGTTCGCTGCGGCAGTAATCGGTCACGCGGGCCAGCTGCGCCTCTGTCAGCGGGCCGAAATGCCGGGCGATCTCGCTGGTGTGCGGCGCGGCGGCGTTGCCTTCATAGACGTAGTCGACATCCTGCGGGCCGACGGGAATCACCCAGCCGAGGGGCGGCGCCGGCCGCAGCGACACGGCATCCAGCGTCACCGACACCGATGGATCGAGACGCACCACCGTGGCCGTGGACAGCGCGCGCGTCACTTCCGCCGTGAAGAGGGCATACGAGATCGGGAAGAAGGCGCGGTTGTACCAGGACCAGGGTTCCTGCCGGAACTGGCAGGAACTGGGCACGACATAACGGGGCGCCAGTGCCTGCAACTGGGCGATCCATTCTTCCGGCAGCTCCGGCGGCGCGGCCGTGTAGCGCGACGGGGCCAGCACTTCGAGTTCGCGCATGGTCTGGAAGGGCCACAGCACCATGTCCCATGGGCCCTGCTCCACCAGCTGGGCAAGCGTGCCGTCGTCGATCCATGAATCGACGACGTTGAGCACGTTCATGCCGGCCGCCCGCACCTGGAACATCGAGTCCACGTCCGCATCCATCGCTTCGCGCGGGGTGACCTGGAACGGACCGATGCCGACGGGTTCATTCAGCCGCAACGGCGTGACCTGCGTAAAACCCAGCTGCCGCACCATGTCGAACAGCTCGCCGAACAGGCAATACAGGTACAGCGGGGTGGCGCGGTCGAGCAGGTCCAGGCTGTCCAGCGAGCAGTGGTCATCGTGGAAGTGCGAGATGAAGACGGCGTCGAAACGCTCGCGGCGGATCTGGTCGACGTCGAAGCGCACGTCCGGAAAGGCGTGGCAGTTGCGGCTGAACGGGTTCTCGAAGACCGGATCGAACGCGATGCGCGTGCCGCCGCACCCGAACACATAGCCGGCGTGCAGGATGCGGGAAATGGTGAGGTCGGGCTGGGTCATCAGTCGGGCTGGCGGGAGCTGGAAAGCAGCCAGTGTACCCGGCGGCTTCATTATCATGGCCATCCCCGCTACACTGGCGGGTTCCGAACCGCAACGCATGCCTCCACACCATGAAGATTTCACAACGCGCCAAAGCCATCGACCCATTCTTCGCCATGGAATTCGGCAAGCGCGCCGCCGCCCTGGGCGAGCTGGGACATGACGTGATCCGCCTCAGCCTGGGCGAACCCGATTTCGGCGCGCCGCCCGCCGTGCTGGAAGCGGCGGCCGAGGCGGCGCGCGCAGGCGCCCTGCCCTATACGGCGGCCCTCGGCATGCCCGCGCTGCGCCAGGCCCTGGCCGGCTTCTACCTGCGCGAGCACGGCGTATCGATCGCGCCGGAACGCATCATCGTCACGGCCGGTGCCTCGGCCGCGCTGCTGCTGGTCACGGCCGCGCTGGTCGACCCGGGCGACGAAGTCATCGTGGGCGACCCGTCCTACCCGTGCAACCGCCAGTTCCTCGGCAGCTTCGGCGCCGATGTCCGGCTGGTGGCCACCGGCCCGGCCTCGCGCTTCCAGCTGGACGCCGCCAGCGTGCGGGCCAACTGGAGCGAACGCACCCGCGGCGTGATGGTGGCGACGCCATCGAACCCCACCGGCACCTCGGTCCCGCCGGACGAGCTGGCCGCGATCTGCGACTGGGCGCGCCGCCACGATGCCTGGCGCATCGTCGACGAGATCTACCTGAACCTGGGCGACCGGGATGGCGCGGGCCGGCCGCCGCAAACCGTGCTGGCGGTCGACGACGACGCCATCGTCATCAACAGTTTCTCCAAATACTTCGGCATGACGGGCTGGCGGCTCGGCTGGTGCGTGGTGCCAGAAGCGCTGGTACCGACGATGGAGCGGCTGGCGCAGAACTACTACATCTGCCCGTCGACGATCGCCCAGCAGGCGGCGCTGGCCTGCTTCACGGACGCGTCGCTGGCCGTCTGCGAGGAGCGCCGGCTGGAATTCGGCCGGCGCCGCAAGCTGGTGCTGGAAGGCCTGGCCGACATCGGCCTGCCCGTGCCCGTGCCGCCGGACGGCGCGTTCTACGTGTACTTCGACGTCAGCGGCACGGGGCTCACGTCGTGGCAGTTCTGCGAGCGGGTGCTGCAGGAAGCCCATGTCGCCCTCACGCCTGGCAAGGATTTCGGGCAGTGCGGTGCCGATACCCATGTGCGGCTGTCGTATGCGGCCAGCGCCGCGCACCTGGCCGAAGCACTCCGGCGGCTGGGCGAGTTCATGGCGCGCCTGCGCGCATCGTGACATTGCGCGGCCATCGATACGGCCCGGTCGGTTCACTATGAGTGATTGATTCAATTGGTGATCGATTCAATTAGTGATTCGGTGGAATCAGCAATTGGTTTGTTCTTGAATTGATCAGCCTTTAAGATCGCTTCAAGCAAAGCCGGGAAAGACCGTCCCGGCAAGTTCCACCACTCACTGGATATCACCATGACCACCACCGTTTCCGGCGCTCCCACCGTCACCGACATGCGCGTCGTGCCCGTCGCGGGCCAGGACAGCATGCTACTCAACCTCTCCGGCGCGCACGGCGCCTGGTTCACGCGCAATATCGTGATCCTGACCGACAGCGCCGGCAATACCGGCCTCGGCGAAGTGCCGGGCGGCGAGAAGATCCGGCAGACGCTGGAAGATGCCCGCCAGCTCGTCGTCGGCAAGAGCCTGGGCGAGTACAACAACATCCTGAACGCCATGCGCACCACGTTTGCGGAACGCGACGCGGGCGGGCGCGGCCAGCAGACCTTCGACCTGCGCATCACGATCCACGCCGTGACGGCCATGGAGTCGGCGCTGCTCGACCTGCTGGGCCAGTTCATGAACGTGCCGGTGGCCGACCTGCTGGGCGAGGGCCGCCAGCGCGACAAGGTGGAAATGCTGGGCTACCTGTTCTATGTGGGCGACCGCAACAAGACCAACCTCGACTACCGCGCCGAGCCGGATGCGGGCGACGCCTGGTTCCGCCTGCGCAACGAGGAAGCGCTGACGCCGGAAAGCATCGTGCGCCTGGCCGAAGCCACGCGCGAACGCTACGGCTTCAATGACTTCAAGCTCAAGGGCGGCGTGCTGAGCGCCGATGCGGAAATGGAAGCGATCGTCGCGCTGCACGAGCGCTTCCCGCAGGCGCGCGTGACGCTCGATCCGAACGGCGCCTGGTCGCTGAAGGAAGCGGTGCGCGTGTGCCGCGACAAGCACGGCATCCTGGCCTACGCGGAAGACCCGTGCGGCGCCGAAAACGGTTTTTCCGGCCGCGAGGTGATGGCCGAGTTCCGCCGCGCCACCGGCCTGCCGACCGCCACCAACATGATCGCCACCGACTGGCGCCAGATGGCGCATTCGATCCAGCTGCAATCGGTCGACATCCCGCTGGCCGACCCGCACTTCTGGACCATGCAGGGTTCGGTGCGCGTGGCCCAGCTGTGCCAGATGTTCGGCCTGACGTGGGGCTCGCACTCGAACAACCACTTCGACATCTCGCTGGCGATGTTTACCCACGTGGGCGCCGCCGCGCCAGGCAAGGTGACGGCGATCGACACGCACTGGATCTGGCAGGACGGCCAGCGCCTGACGAAGGAACCGCTAAAGATCGAGGGCGGCTTCATCGGCATTCCGCAAAAGCCGGGCCTGGGTATCGAGCTCGACGAAGCGGAACTGGAAAAAGCGCACCAGGCATACAAGAACATGGGCCTGGGCGCGCGCGACGACGCCGCAGCCATGCAGTTCCTCGTGCCGAACTGGCGGTTCGACAACAAGAAGCCCTGCCTGGTGCGCTGACCGCGCGGTTCAGCGCAAGGCCGGCAGCGACTTGCCGGCCGGTGCCGTCACGGCCACGACGCGGAATTGCTGCACCAGGGTGGTGAGCACCTGCGCCTGCTGCCGCAGCGATGCCGACGCCGCGGCCACCTGCTCGACCAGCGCGGCATTGTTCTGCGTATCGCGCTCCAGGTCGGCCACCGCATCGTTCATCTGCGCGATGCCATCGGTCTGGGCATGCGAGGCGTCGCCGATGCGCGCCATCAGCGCGCTCACGCCGCCCACCCGGTCCAGCATGCCGCCCATGGTGGCTTGCGCGCCGGCGGCCAGGTGGGTGCCTTGCCCGATGGTCGCCACCGATTCGCCGATCAGCGCCTTGATCTCGCGCGCCGCGGTGGCCGAACGCTGGGCCAGCGCCCGCACTTCGCCCGCCACCACCGCAAAGCCGCGGCCCTGTTCGCCGGCGCGGGCCGCCTCGACGGCCGCGTTCAGCGCCAGGATATTGGTCTGGAAGGCGATGCCGTCGATCACGGCGATGATGTCGACGATCCTGGCCGCCGAGCGGCTGATGCCTTCCATCGTGGTGCTCACTTGCGCGATGGCGCTGCCGCCCTGTCCCGCCACGTCCGCCGCGCCCTGCGCCAGCCGGGCGGCGTCGATGGCCTGGCTGCCGTTGATGCGCACGGTCGTGGCCAGCTGGTCCAGCGCTGCCGCCGTTTCCTCCAGCGTGGCGGCCTGGCGTTCGGTGCGGCGCGATAAATCCAGGTTGCCATGCGCGACTTCCACCGAGGCCGCATCGATGGCCGCCGCCGCATCGCGCACGCCGCCGACCGTGACCGCCAGGCGGCGCGCCATCTCGTTCAGCGCATCGAGCAGCTGGCCCACCTCGTCGTGGCGGCCATGGCGCAGCGTGCCCGTCAGGTCGCCTTCGGCGGTGCGCTCGGCAAACGCGACGGCATCGCGCAGCGGCCGCACGATGCTGCGCGTGAGCAGCAGCGCCAGCACGGCGCCGGCCACCAGCGCGGCCAGCCCGAGGCCGCCCAGCAGCACGCGCATCGCCGCCAGCGTGGCATGCGAATCGTCCGACACCTGGCGCGCCGCGCGGGCCTGGTGCGCCAGCAGCGCGTCGAGCGCGCCCATGTAGCCGGCCAGGCGCGGCTCGAAGTCTGAAGCGATCAACGCGTCGACCTGCTGGGTGCGGCCCATTTCCTTCTGGTTGAAGATCTCGTCGCGCGCGGCGCGGAAACGCTGCTGCTGCCGGTGCAGCGCGTCGATCACCGCCAGTTCGCCGGCATCGCCCCGCAAGGCCGCCAGCTGCCGCTCCAGCCGCTGCGTGACTTTCTCGCCGGCCGCCAGTTGCGCCATGAAGGCGTCGCCCACTTCCAGGCTGTCGCTGCGCGCGATCGACAGCGCACGCAGCGCGTTGAGCTGCTCGCTGGCGCGCAGTTCGATGGCCAGGCGCTGCCGCGCCAGCTTGTCGTCGACCAGCAGGTCGGCATTGCCGGCCACTTTCTGCAGCGACCAGAGGGAAGCGAGGGTCACCATCGCCAGCATGGCGAGGATGGCGGCGAAGGCGGCAACGACGCGGGCGCCGGTGTGGCGGCGGAAGATGTTCGGCATGGCTTGGGTCGACTGGCAAAAACGGACACGGGGCCGGCAACGGCGTACACACGCGGCCGGCGGCTTTCAGACGGCGCCCATTGTAGGAAGCGGGTATGACGCCAATGTGACATCTGGCAACATTTCATACTCATTGGCATTTTTCGACGGCCGCGCCGCCATTGCCGGTAATGCGCCTGACATAATCGATGCGTAGGCTGTCGAATACATCGTGCACGCCGATGGTGCAATGTCGCGCCTGTACCGGAACGCATGGCGGGTCAAAGGCGGTAATGCGGTGTAAAGATGCCGATTCATCGAGAACAGAATGGCGCAATGCCGTTACAATACGCGTTCGCCATCCGTAAAATACGCGCCTGCGCCCCGCCGCATTGCACAGGTCCATTACGTCGTTCAATTGCTGGCAGAATAAAGAGAGACCAGAAGTCCGGTAATGCCTTCCGAATCATCACGCATCCTCATTTGCCGCACCGATAATATCGGTGACGTCGTGCTCACCCTGCCGCTGGCCGGGTTTCTCAAGCAGCATATTCCCGGTGTCGAGGTCGACATGCTGTGCCGCGCCTATGCCGCGCCGGTGGCACGCTGCAGCGCCTTCATCGACCGGGCACTTGCCCTGGAAGAGCTGGACATCGAGCGCTTCTTCCAGGAACAGGCGTACGACACCGTCATCTTCGCGTTTCCGCACCGGGCCCTGGCCGCCGCGGCGCGCCGTGCCGGGGTACCGAACCGCGTGGGCAGCAGCCACCGCCTGCATCACTGGTGGAACTGCAACCGGCTGGCGCACTTCACCCGGGCACGTTCGCGCCTGCACGAGGCCCAGCTCAACTTCGCGTTGTTGAAACCGCTCGGCATGGACCACCTGCCGCCCCTGCCGGAAATCGTGCCGCTGTATGGCTTGCAGGCGCCGCATGGGCCGGACATCGCTGAACTGTTCCGCCCGGCGCCGTTCAACCTGGTGCTGCATCCGAAGTCGAACGGCAATGGCCGCGAGTGGCCGCTGGCGCGCTACGCCGAACTGACGGCCAGGCTGGCCGGCGATCCGGGCATCGCGATCTGGATCACCGGCAGCCGTGCCGAGGGCGAACTGCTGGCGCGCGAAGCGCCGGCCCTGCTGGCCAGCCCGAACGTGCGCAGCCTGTGCGGGCGCTACGACCTGGGCGGGCTGGTGTCACTCATCGGCATGGCGGACGGGCTGATCGCCAGCGGCACCGGGCCGCTGCACATATCGGCAGCACTGGGCCGCAATACGCTGGGCCTGTTCCCGCCGGTGCAGCCGATCGACATCGCCCGCTGGGGCGCACTCGGCGCGAACGCCACGTCGCTGTGCGGTGCCCGGCAATGCGACACCTGCACCGGCGCGCAGGCCTGCACCTGCATGGCCGCGATCAGCGCGGCGCAGGTGGCGGACGTGGTGCTGCAATGGCGCGACGGGTCCGCGGCACGCCATGCCGACCGCTTCGCCGAGGAGCCATGACGCCGCGGCTCCTGATCACGCTCGACTCCATGCGCCACGAGAATACCGGCCTGCATACCTTCGGCCGGAGCCTGGGGCGCGAACTCGTCAGGCAAGGCGCCGGCGCGTTCGACATGAGTGCCTACACCTATCCGCCGCAGCACGGGGTGCTGGGCGAGCAGGCGTCCTATGTGCCGCATCACAGATACCACCGCTGGTATTTTCC
The DNA here is from genome assembly GCF_004322755.1 of Pseudoduganella albidiflava. NCBI lineage: Bacteria > Pseudomonadati > Pseudomonadota > Betaproteobacteria > Burkholderiales > Oxalobacteraceae > Pseudoduganella > Pseudoduganella albidiflava. Next base: position 2,530,661 of record NZ_CP036401.1, on the reverse strand, counting down.
GCGCAGCGCCCAGTTCGACATAGTGCACTTCGCGGACCAGTATTGCCGCTTCGGCCCCGCGCGCGTGCGCGCCAGGACGGTGATGACCGTGCATGACCTGAACCAGGTGCATGAACATCCGGCGGGCAGCCGCAAGCTCGCGCGATACCTGCGCCGCATGGCGCGCAAGATCGCCGGTGTCGACCGGGTGGTGGCGATCTCGGAGTTCGTCAAGGCCGACATCCTCCGCTGGTTCCCCGAAGCGGACGGGAAGATCTCGGTGATCCACAACGGCGCCGATGCCAGCCGCGCCCCGGATGGCCACCAGCCGCATTTCAAGCCGCCCGGCCGCTTCCTGTTCACCGTCGGGATGGTGTGCCCGAAGAAGAATTTCCACGTGCTGGTTCCCCTGCTGCGCGGCACCGGCTACACGCTGGTCGTCGCCGGCGTCGTCAAGGAAGGCTACCGCCAGAAGATCCTGGAGGAAGCGGCGCGCTTCGGCGTGGCCGGCCAGGTGGCCATCACCGGCCCGGTGAGCCAGTACGACAAGGACTGGTATTACGCGCACTGCGAGGCCTTCCTGTTCCCGTCGCTGGCCGAGGGCTTCGGCCTGCCGGCGCTGGAAGCGATGCACCACGGCCGGCCGGTGTTCCTGTCGCGCCTGACCAGCCTGCCGGAAGTGGGTGGCGAGGCCGCCTGCTACTTCGATCACTTCGATCCGGACCACATGCGCGAGGTCTTCAGCGCCGGCATGGCACGCTTTGCCGACGGCGATGGCGCCCAGCGTGCCCGCGCGCACGCTGCCCGGTTTACGTGGGAAAGAGCGGCGCGCGCCTACCTCGACCTGTACCGGCAATGCCTGGCGGCCTGAATCGCCGTCCCGCCAGATGCGTTCTCTCATCATATTGACTACACGGACGCGCGTGCGGCACTAAAATCGATCGTTTCGTGACAATTCCTGCTTGCCGGGCGACCGGCGCTACCGCATGCATGCCATGGGGATCAACCCACTACCGACCACATGATCATTTCTTCCGCGACCGATTTCCGCGCAGCCGCACGCCGCAGGCTGCCGCCCTTCCTGTTCCACTATCTCGATGGCGGCGCCGGTGCCGAGCAGACGATGGACGCCAACATCGCCGACCTGCAGCGCGTCAAGCTGCGCCAGCGCGTGCTGAAAGGCTCGGAACAGCTCGACCTGTCGACGGAATGGTTCGGCACCCGCCACGAACTGCCGATCGCGCTGGCTCCGGTGGGGCTGACCGGCATGTATGCCCGGCGCGGCGAAGTGCAGGCGGCGCGCGCGGCCTGCAAGTGCGGCATCCCCTTCATCCAGTCGACGGTATCGGTCTGTCCGCTGGCGGAAGTGGCCGCCGCGGCGGACAAGCCGATCTGGTTCCAGCTGTACGTGCTGAAGGACCGCAGCTTCATGCGCGACGTGCTGCAGCGCGCCAGGGCGCTGGGCGCGACCACGCTGGTGTTCACGGTCGACATGCCGGTGCCGGGCGCGCGCTACCGCGATGCGCACAGCGGCATGAGCGGACCGAACGGGCCGCTGCGGCGCATGCTGCAAGCCATCGCGCACCCGCGCTGGGCCTGGGACGTCGGCCTGTTCGGCCGCCCGCACGACCTGGGCAACATCTCGGCCTACCGCGGCCATGCGACCGGCCTGGCCGACTACATCGGCTGGCTCGGCGCGAACTTCGATCCGGCGATCGGCTGGCAGGACCTGCAGTGGATCCGCGATGAATGGCAGGGGCCGATGATCATCAAGGGCATCCTGGAAGCGGACGATGCGCGCGATGCGGTGGCGTTCGGTGCCGACGGCATCGTCGTGTCGAACCATGGTGGGCGCCAGCTCGACGGCGCCCTGTCGACCGCCAGCGCGCTGCCCGCGATCGCCGAGGCGGTCAAGGGCAAGACCACCATCTTCGCGGACGGCGGCGCGCGCACCGGCACCGACGTGTTCCGGCTGCTCGCCCTGGGCGCCGACGGCGTGCTGCTGGGCCGCGCCTTCGTGTACGCGCTCGCCGCACAGGGCGAGGCCGGTGTCGCCAGGCTGCTGGCCATCCTCGAAAAGGACATCCGGACCAATATGGTGCTGACCGGCGTGAAATCCGTGCGCGAGATCGGCCCTCACCTGCTGGCGCGCTAACCTAGCTCCCCCGTCCCCGAATGTTGCCAACAATCGGGGACGGTCCCCGAATTTTGGCAATGTTTCCTGAAACCGGGGTCTGACCCCGGTTTCGGGCAACACCGTTGTTTTACAACCAGCCCAGCAATGCGGCTCGCTGCGTAAGTCGCTGATTTTACTCATGTTGCCAAAAATCGGGGACTGTCCCCATTTTTTGGCAATGTTTCCTCAAACCGGGGTCTGACCCCGGTTCTCGGCAACACCGTTGTTTTACGACCAGCCCAGCAATGCGGCTCGCTGCGTAAGTCGCTGATTTCACTCATGTTGCCAAAATTCGGGGACTGTCCCCGAATTGTGGAAATATTTCGCTCCCTCAACTTTTCTCCGTGTGTCGTGCCGCTCCGCGTCGGCCCGGTCGCGCCTGTCGAGTGCCTGTAGTGAAAATAAAACAACAAGACTCACCGGGCGCATTGCGGCATGCAATCTCAGTAGTATTATTACAGGGACCTGGCTAGACGGGTGGCGGCTGCCGCCCGCGCCTCGTGCCTTCGATAACAACGACAGGGAGACACATGAACATCGGAAGTAGTTTGATTTCACATTGGCGCATCGCCATCGTCGCGGCCAGCGTGCTGGCGGGTTGCGGCGGCGATGCGGCGGACGGCCAGCAGAGCGCCGCCACGCCGCAGCGCCAGGCCAGCGCGGTAAAGGCCGCCAGTGCCGCCACGCCCGTGGCACCGGGCACCATCCGCATGCATTTCCACCGCATCCAGGGCGACGAAGCCCAGTGGGGCGTGTATTCGTGGGACGGCCCGCTGCACCCGAGCCCCGCCTGGATCACGGGGCGCTTCATGTTCGCCAGCCGCGATGCGTTCGGCGGCTATGTCGACATCCCGCTGGCGGCGGGCAAGACCGCCATCCAGTTCCTCGTCACGGACGGCAACGGCACCAAGAACTGTTCCGCCGACCAGCAGGCCGCGCTGCGCCCGGACGTGATGACGGCCGGCCAGGAAGTATGGATGCTGGAAGGCGACTGCACCGTGCATGACAGCCAGCCGGCCCTCAGCTTCGGCAACCTGGGCAGCGCCAAGGCGCACTGGCTGTCCGCCACCACGCTGGCCTGGCCCGGCGCGCCGGCCAACGCCACCTATAAACTGTTCTACGCGACCCATGGCGGCCTGGCGCCCACGCCCGACGCGACGACCGGCCTGGCCGGCGCCGAAGGCAGCCTGCCACTGCAGCCGGCCGCCCTGCCGGAGGCCATCCGGCAGAAGTTCCCGCACCTGGCTGGCGCCACCGGCCTGCGCCTGGCCGCGGCCGATGCCACCGTTACCAAACTGGCGAGCCTCGCCAGCGCCCAGTTCGCCATCGCGCAATTCGGCGCGGATGGCGCGCTGGTGCAGGTCACCTCGCTGCAGCAGGCCGGCATGCTCGACGACGTGTTCGCCGCGCGCGCCAGCGATGCGCAGCTGGGCGTGACATTCGACCGCCAGGGCGTGCCCACCTTCCGCGTGTGGGCGCCGACCGCGAAGGCCGTGCAACTGGACGTCTATGCCAGCGCCACCGCCGCCAGCGCGAACTCGGTGCCGATGACGCGCGATGCCGCCAGCGGCGTCTGGTCGTACACCGCGCCGAATGCCTCGTGGACGAACACCGCCTACTACACCTACACGGTGCAGGTGCTGTCCCGCTGGGCCAACAACACGCTGGTGACGAACACGGTGACCGATCCGTATTCGCTGAGCGTGTCCGCCAACAGCAAGCGAAGCTTCGTCGCCAACCTCGACAGCCCGCGCCTGAAGCCGGCCGGCTGGGACCACCACCAGATCCCGAAGCTGGCCGCCGCCACCGACATCGCGCTGTACGAATTGCACATCCGCGACTTCTCCGCGTCGGACGATACGGTGCCGGCCGCGCACCGCGGCAAGTACCTGGCCTTCACGGACACCGAAGCGGCGCCGATGCGCCACCTGAAGTCGCTGCAGAAGGCCGGCATGACCCACGTGCACCTGCTGCCCAGCTACGACTTCTCGAGTGTCGACGAAACCGCCTGCGTGACGCCGGCCATCCCCGGCGCGGCCGCCGACTCGACCGCGCAGCAGGCCGCCGTGGCCGCCACGCGCGACACCGACTGCTTCAACTGGGGCTACGATCCGGTGCACTACAACACGCCGGAAGGCAGCTACGCCACCAATGCCGCCGACGGCGCGGTGCGCGTGCGCGAGTTCCGCGCCATGGTGCAGGCCCTGCACGAAGCCGGGCTGCGCGTGACGCTGGACGTGGTGTACAACCACACCAGCCAGTCGCAGCAGGGTCCCCTGTCGGTACTGGACCGCATCGTGCCCGCCTACTACTACCGCCTGGGCGCCGAGGGCAATATCCTGAACGACAGCTGCTGTGCCGACACGGCGCAGGAAAACGCCATGATGGCCAAGCTGATGATCGACTCGGTGGCACTGTGGACGAAGCAGTACAAGATCGACAGCTTCCGCTTCGACATCATGGGCTTCACGCCGCTGGAGCTGATGAAGCGCCTGCAAGTGGCCGCCGACAGCGCCGCGGGCCGCCCGATCTACCTGTATGGCGAAGCCTGGAACTTCGGCGCGGTCGGCAACGACGCCCGCTTCGTGCAGGCGCGCCAGGCCAATATGTTCGGCACCGGCATCGGCTCGTTCAATGACCGCATCCGCGACACGGTGCGCGGCGGCGGCTGCTGCGACACCGGCGCGGCGCTGGTCGACCAGCAGGGCTTCATCAACGGCGCCGGCCTCGACCCCAATGGCCAGTCGACGCAGACGCGCGACGATACGCTGCGCCTGGCGGACCTGGTGCGCGTGGCACTTTCCGGCACGCTGCGCGACTACCGCTTCGTCGACCGCTTCGGCAACCTGCGCAGCAACGCCGAGATCGACTACTTCGGCCAGCGGGCGGGCTTCGCCGGCAGTCCGGCCGAGACCATCAACTACGTCGAGGCGCACGACAACCAGACCCTGTTCGACGTCAACGCGCTGAAACTGCCGCAGGCCACCCGGCCGGCCGACCGCGTGCGCGTGCAGACGCTGGGGGCGGCCATCAACATCCTGGCGCAGGGCGTGCCGTTCATCCATGCAGGACAGGAGATCCTGCGTTCGAAGTCGCTCGACCGCGACAGCTACAACGCGGGCGACTGGTTCAACCGCCTCGACTACAGCTATGCGTCGAACAATTTCGGCGTGGGCTTGCCACTGGCGGAAAAGAACGAGGAAAGCTGGCCGCTGATGGCGCCGGTGCTGGCCAATACGCTCATCAAGCCGGATACACAGGCGATCCTGGCGGCGAAAGGCGGATTCGAGGAATTGCTGGCGATCCGCCAGAGCAGCACGCTGTTCCGGCTGCGCACGGCCCAGGATGTGATCGACCGCCTGAAGTTCCACAACACGGGCCCCGCACAGGTGCCGGGCGTGGTGGCGATGAGCATCTCGGGCGCCGAGCCGAGGCCGTACCCGGGCGCGAAATACAAGCGGGTCGTCGTGCTGTTCAACGTGGACAAGGTGGCCAATACCGTCACCATTCCGGAACTGCAGGGCCGCAAGCTGAAGCTGCACGATGTGCAGCGCTTCGGCAGCGACGCGGTCGTCAGGGCTTCGGCCTACGATCCGGGCGCGGGCAGCTTCACGATCCCGGCGCGCACCACGGTGGTGTTCGTGCAGCACGCCAGCGACTGACCGTGACCGGGCGCGCCATCCAGGCGCGCCCCATGCCGGCGCCGGCGCCCGCAGGGCGAACCGCGCGCCGGCGCCGCCCGGCTCAGTCCAGGCGCCTCAGCCCAGCCACCTCAGTCCAGCCGCTTCAGTCCAGCCGTTTCAACCGCTGGCCGTGGATGCCCCACCGGCAATCGGTGCCATCCACGTTACCGCACAGGGCCCAGCCGGTGCCGATCTTCGCCACGGTGACCGGCGTGCCCAGTTCGGCCGCCAGCTTCGCGGCCCAGCCCGCGGCGGCCCCCTGCCCCTTGAACAGTTCCTTCCCGTCGTAGAGGACGGTCGCATCGAATACAGGCATGGCGAATACAGTCATTGCAGTCTCGGTCAACAGGGAAAATGACATCCTACCATTCACGCCCGGGACCTGCGAAGCAACTCCGCGGGCCGCTGGAGCCTGGTCGGACGTACAAGTTTTCGATGTGGAACGTCAAGTATTTTTGAAAGTAGTCTGACTACATGTAGTAATTTTACGAAAATAAGCCTATCTCGCTGAAACTTGCTACAATCGTCAGCGGCCCACCGGGGCCATGACATTCCCATAACTCTTCACATCGAACGATATGCAAAATCGCGCCCTCCACGCCACCGCCGACCATGCCTCGCCCTTTTCTCCCCTTGCGCCGGACCAGGACAAGGATGGACCGCTGAAGGAAGACATCCGCCTGCTGGGACGCCTGCTCGGCAACGTGATCCGCGAACAGGAAGGCGACGCGGTGTTCGATGTCGTGGAGGCGATCCGGCAGAGCGCCGTGCGTTTCCGCCGCGAAGACGACCATGCCGCCGGCGCCGAACTGTCGGCCCTGCTGGCCAACCTGGCGCCGGAGCAGACCAATGCCGTGGTGCGCGCGTTCTCCTATTTCTCGCACTTGGCCAATATCGCCGAGGACCGCCACCACATCCGCCGCCGCCGCGCCCACCTGCTGGGCGGCTCGGCACCGCAGCCGTCGTCGGTGGCGTTTTCGGTGGCCCGGCTGAAGGATGCCGGCGTCGGCCGTGATGCGATCGCCGCGTTCCTGCGCGAAGCCCTGATCTCCCCGGTGCTGACGGCGCACCCCACGGAAGCGCAGCGCAAGAGCATCCTCGATGCCGGCCTGGCGATCGCCCGGCTGCTGGCCGAGCGCGACCTGCCGCTGACCCCGCGCGAGCGCGAACGCAACGTGCAGCTGCTGCAGGCGCGCATCGCCACGCTGTGGCAGACCCGCATGCTGCGCTATGAAAAGCTGACGGTGGCCGATGAAATCGACAATGCGCTGTCCTACTACCGCACCACCTTCCTGCGCGAACTGCCGGCCGTGTATGACGACGTGGAACGGGAAATCGCCCACGGCTTCGGTGGCGGCGCGCTGGACCTGGACGACGCCGACTACCTGCAGATGGGCAGCTGGATCGGCGGCGACCGCGACGGCAATCCGAACGTCAACGCGGCCACCATGCGCCACGCGCTGCTGCGCCAGTCGGCCACCATCCTCGAGTTCTACCTCGATGAAGTGCATGCGCTGGGCGCCGAGCTGTCCACCTCGACCCTGCTGGTGCCGGCCAGCGAGGCGCTGCTCGCGCTGACCCGGCAATCGCCGGACGACTCGCCGCACCGCAACGACGAACCGTATCGCCGCGCGCTGATCGGCATCCATGCGCGGCTGGCCGCCACGGCGCGCGAACTGGGCGCGGCGGCGATCCTGCGCAAGGAGCCCGGCGCCAGCGCGCCCTACCGCGACGCGGAGGAACTGCACGGCGACCTGTCGGTCCTGGCCGCGTCGCTGGCCGCCAACAACGGGGCCATCCTGGCCGAGCCGCGCCTGAACGGCCTGCTGCGCGCGGTGCGGATCTTCGGCTTCCACCTCGCCTCGCTCGACATGCGCCAGGGTTCGGACGTCCATGAAGCGGTACTGGCGGAGCTGTTCGCCCGTGGCGGCGTCGAACCGGATTACGCGGCGCTCGGCGAGGACGCCAAGGTGGCGCTGCTGCTGGGCGAACTGGCCAGGCCGCGGCTGCTGTTCTCGCCGTTCCTGGACTATTCCGACACCACCGCTTCCGAGCTGGAAGTGTTCCGCACGGCGCGCGAGCTGCAGCGGCGCCACGGCCAGCGGGCCATCCGCCACTACATCATTTCGCACACCGAGACGGTGTCCGACCTGCTCGAAGTACTGGTGCTGCAAAAGGAAACCGGCCTGCTGCATCCGGACGGCATGCGCGGTTCCGTCATGGTGGTGCCGCTGTTCGAGACCATCCCCGACCTGCAGCGCGCCGCCGCCATCATGGCGCAGTGGATGGCGTTGCCGCCGGTGGCGCAGCTGGTCGCGCACCAGGGCCGCCTGCAGGAAGTCATGCTGGGCTATTCGGACTCCAACAAGGATGGCGGCTTCCTCACCTCGAACTGGGAGCTGTACCAGGCCGAGCTGAAACTGGTGGACGTGTTCGCAGCCGCCGGCGTGCGGCTGCGCCTGTTCCATGGCCGCGGCGGCACCGTCGGCCGCGGCGGCGGCCCCAGCTACGAAGCGATCCTGGCCCAGCCGCCGGGCACCGTGAATGGCCAGATCCGCCTTACCGAGCAGGGCGAAATCATTTCGTCGAAATTCTCGAACGCCGAGATCGGCCGCCGCAACCTGGAACTGCTGGTCGCGGCCACGCTGGAAGCGGGCCTGCTGCCGGGTGGCGCTTCCGCCGGCCCGCAACAGGCGCCGCGTCTCGCCCTGTTCGAGGAGGTGATGGCCGAACTGTCGCAACGGGCGTATCACGCCTACCGGGGCCTGGTGTACGAAACGCCCGGCTTCACCGACTACTTCTTCGCTTCGACGCCGATCGCCGAAATCGCCGAACTGAACCTGGGATCGCGCCCGGCGTCGCGCAAGTCGACGCGGCGCATCGAAGACCTGCGCGCCATTCCGTGGGGGTTCTCGTGGGGCCAGTGCCGCGTGCTGCTGCCCGGCTGGTACGGCTTCGGCAGCGCGGTGTCCGGATGGCTCGGCGAAGACCAGGACGGCAAACGCCTGGCCACCCTGCAGGAAATGGCCCGGCACTGGCCGTTCTTCGCCACGCTGCTGTCGAACATGGACATGGTGCTGGCCAAGACCGACCTGGCGATCGCCTCGCGCTATGCGGCCCTGGTGCCGGACGAAGCGCTGCGGCAGCGCATCTTCGACCGCATCGCCGCCGAGCACGCGGCCACGGTGCACTGCCTGGAGCGCATCACCGGCAACGCCGAACGGCTGGTGCACAACCCGGCCCTGGCGCGCTCGATCACGAACCGCTTCCCATACCTCGATCCGCTGAACCACCTGCAGGTGGAACTGATCGGGCGCCACCGTGCCCACCCGGCCGCGCCGGAAGACCGGCACAACCGGGTGCACCGCGGCATCCACCTGTCCATCAACGGCGTGGCGGCGGGCCTGCGCAACACGGGCTGACGTTTTAGCCGACGTTTGGGCTCAGGACCGGGCAGGGGTCCGGGCTCAGAACGTCATGCGCACGCCGGCGCGGTAGGTGCGCCCGACCGCGTCGTAGATCGCCGGGTTGAGCGCCAGGCTCAGGTTCGTCTGCGGCACCAGCACGGGGTCGCGGTCGGCCAGGTTGTCGACCTTGAAGTAGGCGGTTACCCCCTTCGAGAAGTTCCAGGTGCCGCCCAGGTCGATATAGACCGCGCCCGGCATGTGGTTGTCGTAGATGGTCGGGTGCGCCGCGGTGGGCAGCGGGCAGTTGGTCTGGCACTCGATGTACTCGTTGTTGAACACGCCGGAACTGATCCACCGCTCGGTCAGCGTCAGTCCGGCCTTCCCGCCCAGCAGGCCGTCCCACGACTGCGACAGCATGGCTTTCCATTTCGGCGTGGCCCCGGTCATGTTGCCGGCGCCTTCGCTGGGCGTCGTGCCCGGCACGCCGGGATCGGAGATCGCGTGGATGGTGCGCGTCGCCAGGCCGCGCAGCGTCACGCTGCCGGGCATCCCGTAGTCCCCCATGTTGACGCGCCAGGCGCCCTCGATATCGACGCCGCGCGTGTGCAGCGAAGCGAAGTTGAAGCTCTGCGCCAGCACATAGTTGGTGCCGGCCGGGCCGTCGATCGATACGGCGGCGCACACTTCCTGGTTGCCGCCGTAGCACAGGTCCACTTCCTGCTGCGGATTGAGCGAGCTGATGACGTTCTTCACCTTGATGTCGAAGTAGTCGACCGACAGGCTCGCATTGCGTGCCCAGCCCGGCTGGCTCAGCACCACGCCGAACGAATTGTTGCGCGCCTTTTCCGGCTTCAGGTTCGGGTTGCCGACGTTGCGCTGCTGGATCTGGATCGACGAGCCCTGCGCATTGTTGACCGCCTGGTTGGTGACCGTCATCGCGGCATACAGCTCGGAGAGGTTGGGCGCGCGCACATCCGCGGAACTCACCGCGCGCAGCCGCAGGCCGTCGACCGGCGTCTTCCAGGTGGCGCCGATCTTCCACGCGCGGGCGTGGCCGGCCGTGCTGTACTTTTCCTCGCGGTCGGCGATATTCAGGTTGGCCTCGCCCCAGGTGGCCGATTTCAGGAACGGGATGTTCAATTCCACATAGGCCTCCTTGACGTTGAAGCTGCCCTGGCCATTGTGGTAATTGCCGGCGAACCAGTTGTCGCCCGTGGCCGACAGCGTCGGATCGAAGGGATGGCTCGGGCCGTAGGGCGACTCGTATGCCACGCCGGCGCCGTACGGGTCGCCATGCACGGCGTATTTCTCGCGGCGGTACTCGGCACCGAAGGCCATCGACACCGGGCCGGCCCAGCCTTGGGCCAGCTCGCCGTTGATGTTGATGCTGGCGACGTCCTGGCTCGAATCGGTGTGCTGCATCGGGCCGTTGCGGGGCGCGATGTAGTGCCAGCCCGCCAGGTCGATCGGCACGTCGCCGAAGATGTTGACCGGCTGGCAGCCGGCCGCGCGCGCCTCGGCGCTGCGGCACACCACCTGGCCGGTGGCCGGGTCCCTGACGGCATCGATGGCGAAGTTGTAGCGGCGGTTCAGCGTGATGTCGCGCACATGGATCACGGTGGTGTTCTCGCCGTGTTCCGCATAGGCGTCGTACGACCAGTCCCGCCCGAGCAGGGCGAACCTGCCGTCGGCGCCCACCACGAAGCGGCGCTGGGTGCGCGTCGGGTGCACGTTGATGTTGGCCGGGAACTGGGCGTTCGCGGTACCGACCGGCATCACGCCGTCCGGGTAGCCGGCGGCGCAGCCCGCCGCCACCGATGCGGGCAGGAAGGCGTTATCGCAGCGGATCGACAGGTTGCCCTGCTTGGCCGCGCCCGGGTTCGGCGAGAACGCCGACTTGACTTGCGCCCAGTTGACGGTGGCGTAGATCTCGTTGTTCCCGTCGAGATCCCAGGACACGCGGCCATACGCCACCTGCCGCTTGAAGTTCATCGCCAGGTTGGTGCCCGCGCCGACGCTGCCGGACCGGTCGCCGCCGATGCAGAAATTGCCGACGCAATCGGTGCCGTATTCGAAGGGGTACGGCGTGCCGCCGGGGCCGAACGCGGTACCGCGCAATGGCCCGGCGGTGATCAGGCCGTACTTCGCATACTGCACATGCTGGGCGTGCACGATGCTCCGGTAGCGCGGCGCGCCGGCCGCCTGCATCGCCCGGGTCGATTCCTGCAGGGCCGGATTGTTGTACCAGGTGCGGCCATTCGCGCCCACTTCGCCGAAGCCCGGCGAATCGATGCCGTTCTGCTTGGTGAACTCGCCGCTGGCCGTCACGTGCAGCCGGCCATTCACGAAGCCCTTGCCCCACGCGGCCTGCAGCGTGCCGCTCTTGTCGTCGTCATACTTCGTCATGCCGCCGGACACATTGGCCTTGAAGCCGGCGAACTTCTTGTCGGTGATGAAGTTGACCACGCCGCCGATCGCATCCGAGCCATACGATGCCGAGGCGCCGCCGGTCACCACGTCGACGCGCTTGACCAGCAGTTGCGGGAACTGGCTGACATCGGTGATGCCGGTGACGTTGGCACCGACCACGCGCTGGCCGTCCAGCAGGGTCAGCGTGCGGATCGTGCCCAGGCCGCGCAGCGACAGCGACGACAGGCCCTGGATGCCGCTGGACGTGCTGAAGGTATTCGTGGTGCGCCCCGTGCTGCCCTGCAGGGCCGGCAGTTCGACCAGCGATTCGAACATGTTGGGCTTGGCCGCCTTGTCGAAATCGGCGGCGGTCAGGCTGGTGGTGGGGGTCGGCTGCGTGAAGCCGCGCGCGGCGATGCGCGAGCCCGAGACGACCACGGTGCTGGACGGGGGCACCGGCGCGGTGGCGGGATCGGCTGGAGTTGCCTCCTGCCCGGCCTGCCGGGCGTCGCCGGGCTCGGCTCCGGCGGTCGCTGGCGCGCCGGCCTGGGCATGCGCGTGCGTCGACAGGATGCCGCAGGCACCGGCCACGGCGAGGTGAATCAATCTGCGTTGAAATGGGGTGTTCATCGGGTCTCCGTATTTTTTTGATGGGCCGCACCGCCGAAGCGGTGGGCCGATACCCGATGACATCTTGTCTGCTGGAGTGCCAGGTCCGGGAGCGGGCGGGTTGCGCCACGGTCCCGGGTCGCAGCGCTGGCCGTCGATGACGACGCCAATGCGACGACCGTATTTCCCCACTCCGGCGCTCTGCGGCGCACTGGACGATTCGTCGCGTCTCCGCGGATAGCTTCCCGCGGCGGCCTGACGATCAGTACACTCAATGTACGACGGTGCCTGGGTAGACCGCTAATCACTTTTTATGCGCTACCGATGCCGGAACGGATATCGCTTTACGATCGATACCCAGGCATGGAGCGTTGCAAGCTTCGATCATCATAAAGGCAGCGAAAACATGCCTGAAAGTCAAGTAATGTTTGCTGCTGGCGTAAATTTACAACAACAAATGTGACAGCGCCGTTACAACGGCTGAGCGCGGAACCCGCATGGACGCTATAGGTCATGACACTTGGTTACATGCATGTGAACGGACTCGACAAACGAACTGTATTAAGTTATTCCTAAGTTGTTGTTGTCAAGACAAGCGGCACGAGTACAGTAGAGCTGCACCCCGCCATAAGCGATGTGCCTTTCCTAACATACCTGTCAAGGAGTTCACTGTGCGTATTTCCCGCTTTGTATCGACCGCAATCGCTTCCGCAGTCCTGCTGTGCGCCGTCGGCGCCGCGCAAGCAGAAATCACGACATATACCAGCCAGTCCGCCTACCTGGCCGCGGTGGGTAACACCGGCGTCGATACATTCGATGACCTCGACGTGGATGCGTATGACGGTCCGCTGGACCGCTTCGCGGGCGACTATGCCTACACCGTTTCCGCAGGGCCCGAGTCGAGCACGCTGTACGGTGCAAGCGATGACTTTTCCGATGTCTGGCTGTCCTCGGACAATCGCCTTGACCTGATCTCGTTCGACGCCTCGAGCCCGATCGCCGGCGCCGGCGGCTTCTTCTTCGGATCGGACCTCTTCGGCTCGTCCACCCCGGCCGGGTACCTCGTGCTGACCGCCACCGACAGCACCGGCGCGACGGTATCGTACACGCTGGAGAACCCCGGCTTCGATTCATTCGTCGGCTTCGTGTCGACCGACGATCTGCTCACGCTGACGATGACGGCCGAGGACCAGCCGGGCGTGTGGGCCACTGTGAACGACCTGCACCTGTCGGTGGCGGCCGTGCCGGAACCAAGCACGTATGGCATGCTGCTCGGCGGCCTGGGCCTGGTTGGCTACATGGCGCGCCGCAAGGCAAAGAAGGCCTGAGTCCCATAGGCAGGCAGTGAACAACCGCGGCTGGCGCCGCGGTTTTCCTGCACGAAACCTGCCCTGTTCCCGGATGGCTTTCCGGCGGCGGCTGACGATCAGGGCACGCAACGCGCAAGGCGTCGCAAGTGGGCCGTCCATCACTTTTCATGTGCTGCCGATCGCGGAACCGGTATCGCAATGGCCAGGTCACACTGCATCGTCCACATTCCTGTCATGTTGCAAGCATCGCCCGTCATGAGAATGAGACGCAGATCCGTTTCGAAGTCAAGGATCGTTCGCTGATGGCGTAAATTTACAACGCCCGACTGTGACAGCTTCGTGAAAACGGCTGAGCCCAGGACCCGCATGAACGCTACATTTCATGACAATTGGTTACATGCGTATGACCAGCCTCGACAAATAAACTGAATTAAGTTATTCCTAAGTTGTTGTTGCCAAGACAAGCAGCAGGAGTACAGTAGAGCTGCACCCGCCATAAGCGACGTGCCTTTCCTAACATACCTGTCAAGGAGTTCACTGTGCGTATTTCCCGCTTTGTATCGACCGCAATCGCTTCCGCAGTCCTGCTGTGCGCCGTCGGCGCCGCGCAAGCAGAAATCACGACATATACCAGCCAGTCCGCCTACCTGGCCGCGGTAGGCAACACCGGCGTCGATACGTTCGATGACCTCGACGTGGATTCGTATGACGGTCCGCTGGACCGCTTTGCCGGCGACTATGCCTACACCGTTTCCGCAGGGCCGGAATCGAGCTCGCTGTGGGGTGCAAGCGATGACTTTTCCGATATCTGGCTGACCGGGGACAATCGCCTTGACCTGGTATCGTTCGACGCCGCCACCCCGATCGCCGGCGCCGGCGGCTTCTTCTTCGGGTCGGACCTCTTTGGCTCATCCACGCAGGCCGACTACATCGTGCTGACCGCCACCGACAGCACCGGCGCAACGGTATCGTACACGCTGAACACGCCCGACTTCGATTCGTTCGTCGGCTTCGTGTCGACCGGCGACCTGCTGACCCTGACGATGACGGCCGAGGACCAGCCGGGCGTGTGGGCCACCGTGAACGACCTGCACCTGTCCGTGGCGGCCGTGCCGGAACCAAGCACCTACGGCATGCTGCTGGGCGGCCTGGGCCTGGTTGGCTACATGGCGCGCCGCAAGGCCAGGAAGGCCTGAGTCCGCTAACCGGCACAGACACCCGCGGCTGGTGCCGCGGTTGCTGAAACCCGCGGCTCAGGCCGCGGTTTTTTTTTCGCGACAATATTCGTCCGATCGCCGCGGCCCGCCCGCGTCAGCTCCAGCAGCGCGTATAAATGCCGGGAATCTGGAACATGCGCACATGCCGGCCATCCTCGACGACGATTTCCGCCTCCAGGAATCCCAGCCGCTGCAGCTGTTCGATCTGCCTGGCACGCGGGCCGTCGTCGTCGTCGAACAGTTGCGCCACGTCGTCGAGCTTGAAGCGGGTGAACTTGCCGGCGCGGCAGTTCATGACGAAGCCCACCGCCACGCGGAAATCGGCCACCACTTCCTTGTAGCTGTGCTCCGATAGTTCCGTCAACGCGCCCACCACGCTGGCTTCGGAAAACAGCGGGATCGTGGCCACCGCGCCGCCATTGCGCACCTTGTCCCGCAGGATGTTCAGGAACAAGATGATCTGCCTGGGCGACACGCGCTTGTTGGCGTTTTCCAGCCCGTCGAACAGCCACTGGCGGAAGCTCTTGCCCTCGATCTCTTCCGGGAACAGCACGCGCAGCATCATGTCGGTGCGGGCGCCCGCGTCGTCGGCGAGCCTGGCGATGACGTCGCGGATTGCACCGATGCTGGCATTGCTGGCGGCGCGATCGACCAGCTGCGCAACCAGCCGGTCGGCCGACCAGCGCAGGCTGGCGGTGCGCGAAACGAACTTGTTCTTTTCCTGGATATCGTAGATCTCGAACAGGTCGTTGCGCAGCAGCACGGTAAGCCGGATCGCCTCTTTCTGCGACAGGTACGATTCCGCCAGCATCAATCCCTGCACCAGCGATTCCTGCACGGCGCGCTCGTACTTGTGCGACTCGTCGATCTGGTCGAAGATCACCACCATCGACTTGCCCAGCGCGACCAGCAGGGCGTCCGTGCTGGCCAGGAAGCCGACGATGTTCAGCGGGCTGCGCGAGCGGATGCCGCCGCCCAGCGCCTGGTCCACCGTGACCGGCCCCACGGTGAAACTCACCTTCTCCGGCAGGAAGGCCCTGAGGCCGGCCAGCAACGCGGCGCCGCGCGGCTCGCCGCGGATCTTCCCGCCCTGGTGGACTTCGCGCAGCAGGCGCCGCGCATCCCTGCCGTAGGCGGCCGCGCCCGGTCCCAGCGCGCCGGCCTGGTCCTGCAAGGCCTGCGCCGCCAGCGTGGCCACGTACAGCAGCCAGAAGGCCTTGAACTTTTCCGCGGAAGCGATGGGTTGGCTGACCGCCAGCGCCTGCAGGAAATCGTTGGGGTTCTGCGAACCCACCACCAGCACGTTGTCCGGCACCTGGCCGCCGATGTTCTCGCTCATCATGCGGAAGATCGCGCTCTTGCCGGCGCCACGGTCGCCCAGCACGATGGTTTTCTCGCGGCGCATGATGGGACCGACATCCTCGGGGATGGTGAAGCTGGTGCTGAACAGCTTGTCGCGTTCGGCCGCTTCGTCGCCGAAACCCAGTTGCGACAGCAGCACCGGCGTGCCCAGCACACGGTCGCGGATCAGGTTGGCCCGCAGTTCAGGCGTCTTGATCAAGAAGGTGTCCTGGTCGACGGTGACCAGACCCCAGTCCACCGCGTGGGCGGTCCAGGCATTGAACACTTCCTCGGGCAGCGCCGACCATGCCAGCAGGCGGGAGCGGGCCACCGGCTGCAGGATGGCGCAGGCCAGCAGGTAGCGTTCGCTGCGGGCCGCCGGCAGTTCATCGTCGATATTCGACAGGATGCTGTCGACATGTTCCGCCACCAGCCGAAAATCGGCGGCGAACGCTTCGCCACGGGCCATCCGCTGCGCGATGGCCGGGTCCAGGTCGGACCACAGCAGCACGTTCTTGATGGCCTTGGGGTGGCCGCGGGTTTCCCGGAACATCGCCGCCAGGCCTTCGGCATCCATCGGCGGCCTCTTCCGCCGGGCGAGATAGCGCTGCACGAGGGCGTCGGTCTCTTCCCGGGTCAGTTCGTCCAGCGAGACGAACCCGAAGCGCCGCGCCAGCCGCGTGTCGTCCCGGTGGACAGGACTGCCGGCCACCACGACCTGCAGCACTTCGCGCGGCACGCCGCCGGCCCAGTCGAGCAGGCGTTCGGCGGACAGCCGGTCGGCGATGCCGTCGACGCCGTCGAGCAGCATGAAAATGCGCTGGCCGGGCTCGACGATGCTTCCGGCAAGCTGGAACACCCGTTCGGACAGGCCCCGCATGTATGCCGCCGACAGCAGCGCGGAGCGGATCGACGACAGCTCGGCAATCCGCTCCTGGTCCACCGAGCGCGCTTGCAGCAGCAATTGCACGAAGGCCGACAGGACCTGCCCGACGACGTTTTCCGAGTCGGGCGAAAAAAGGTCCTCGAAGGCGACCACGTGGCCCGCGCCGCGCAGCTGCCTGGCCAGCATGCGCAGCGTGAGCGTCTTGCCCGAGCCGCGTTCGCCGGCCAGGAAGACGTGCGGCCGCTCCGGCGCGAACAGCAGGCCCTGGACCCGTGCCAGCACGGGCCGCTGGATCACGGTGGAGCCGAGGTTGTCCAGTGCGTCCTGATAGTCTCTGAGTGCGCTCATGGGGGCCACCTGGAAGGGAACGGCACGGCTGGGCCGCTGCGGCAAGCACCGGTCATCGACGGCGCTTGCGGCAAGCCGCGGCGCCCTGTCCATGGTATCGCCAAAGTGGCCCGCCTGCGCGGGCATCGTTGCGCGCGAGGGGAAGGGGCGCCACGGGCGTCCCGCCCTGCCCACCCGGCCCGCCGCATGACTAGCCGTCTGCAATGAACAAAAAGCCTCACTTGTCGCGCAACGTTATGAATAAGCCAACAAAAGGCAAGATGGCATGCCAAAATCATTGTCCAGCACCATTACCGCCGCCAGCGCCGCGACAGCGCGGGCGCCGGGCATTGCCCATGTCGCCGCTACTTTCCAAGGGGATTTCCAATGAAAAAAGCACTTGCCGCCGCCGTACTGAGCATGCTCGCGATCGGGAGCGCCTCCGCCGAGGTTGTCTATTTCGGCTACCAGGGTTTTTACGACAACATCGCCGAAGCCTTCGATCCGGAGCGCTGGGTGACCGGCCGCTTCGTGGCCACCGACGTGGACCAGAACGGCGCCTATTCCCAGAATGAGCTCAATATCCTCGAGTTCGGCAACCTGTCGATCGGCGATTCCTGCACCAGCACCGCCGCCGGATTCGAATGCCTGACCGGCTTTTCCTACGGGCCGGACACCGGCCTGAATTTCCACGCCATCGCGCTGGAAGAACACCCCGACACGTACACGGCGACCGGCGTCTTCATCGGCCAGTACTACCAGCACATTGTCGAGGCAGGGGGCAACTTTGTCTTCGTCGACCTGGCATGGACGCCGGAGACGCGGCTGTATGTCAGCACCAGCCCCGTGCCGGAGCCCGCGACCTGGGCCATGCTCGGCACCGGCCTGGCCGGCCTGCTGCTGGCACGGCGCCGCCGGGCTGGCTGAGCGGAAGCGCGTGGCCCCGTTACCTATTGCAGCACCGGCATGGCGACGCCCATGTCGTCACGCCGACATATTTTTCCCTCGACCTCATGGAGACTGATGCATGCGAAAACTGCTCATTGCAACCCTGTTGACCGCCGCCACCACCGCTCCCGCCCTGGCGGCGCCCGGCTACAAGTTCACCGTGCTGGGCGGCTGGAGTCCGGTACACGACATCAACAACCTCGGCGTTGGCGCCGGCCAGGGCGGCGAATGCTGCGATTATGTCGCCCAGACATACTCGGCATCGGGGATTGCCGCCGTGCCGGTACCCTCCTCGATCGTCTCCAGCAGCGCGTGGGGGATCAATGACCACGGCACCATCGTGGGCAGGGCCGGGACGTCGACGTGGGAGGACCGGGCATTCGTGTACGCCAACGGCACCTACCGGGACCTGGGCGGCCTGGCTGGCATCTCGAGTACGGCATACGCCGTCAATAATGCCGGCTCCGTACTGGTGACCTACGGGAAGCCGAACGTGGCGTTCGGCAGCTACCTGTGGAGCGAAGCGGGCGGCATGGTGGACCTGGGTTCGCTGGGTGGCAACTACACGTGGGCCAGCGCACTGAACGAGCGGGGCCAGGTCGCGGGCATTTCCAGCACCGAGGAAGGCTATGGGCGGGTGTTCCGCTGGACCGACGGCGAAATGGAAGACCTGGGCACTTTCCAGTCCGAATTCGGCTACAGTGTCGACGGCATCTCGGAGCGGGGCGACGTATTCGGCAGTCGCGACGAACTGCATTCCAGCCACGCCTTCATCATCCGCGCCGACGGCACGACGGAATCGCACGGCGACTTGTCGAGGATTTCGTACATCGACGCAAGCGGCCGCATCTATGGTACCGACCAGGATGGCTGGGGTGTCATCGTCGAGAATGGCGTCAAGACCAAGCTCACCGCGCTGACCGAGGGTGCCGAAGGCTGGAGGTTGGGCGTCACCGAGGTGAATGAAGCGGGTCAGATCCTGGGCACGGCATACGACGGCTCGGATCTCCATGTCGTGCTGCTGTCGCCGGTGCCGGAACCGGCCACGTACGGGATGCTGCTGGCCGGGGTGGCCGTGCTGGGCTGGGCCGGGCGGCGCCGCCGCTGAGGCGGGAAAGCCGGCGCGGGACGCGCCGGCTTTCCGGTGCGGGGCGGCTCCGGCAACGCATGGCGCCGCACGCGATCTACCAGCAATTCTCAAACGCGACACCCACCGTGTACCCGCTGAGCGCCTTGCCGAATACGCCGTTCGCGGCCAGCGGATCGCCATCGGCCGCCGCGGCGCGGGCCGCGTCGTTCCAGCGCGCATGCGTGAAGAACAGGCGCAGTTCGGGGCGCTCGAAGTAGCCTGGCCCCGATGACAGCGCAATCGCGCCGGTGAACTTGGTCAGCCGCCGCGTCTCGCCGTTGCGTGGCGCCACCCGGTCATGCCCGAGGTCGGCCAGCAGCTTCACATGGTCGGTGATGCCGTACGACACGCGCCCGCCCGCGCTGGCCCAGGTCTTCGCCTTGGCCGGATCGTGCGCCGTATCGCGCTGCCACACGGCGACCAGCTCGGCGCCCAGGCGCCCATTGACCTGGGCATGCCAGCCCTCGACGATGCGCAGCCGGTGCACGTCGCTGCCGTTGCTGGTGTCGCCGGTGGCGCCATTGTCGGCGCCCGCGCCGGTGCCCCACTGGAGCGCAAGCCGGTTCTCGCCGCCGCCGGGCAAGCCGCCCTGCCGGTGCTGCACGGTCAGCATCGAGCCGCCGTGGCGGTCGCCCTCGCCGTTGCCGTGGATGAGCGTCACGCCGAACTCCAGCGACCCGCCCCGATTCACCTCCAGGCCACGCAGCTGGAAGTCGTGCCGGCTGGCCGTATCGCCGGCCTGCATGGTCGGCATCGTCTCCCGGTCGTCGTGCAGGAAGGCATAGCTGAAGCGCAGGCCGCCGACCGGCAGGTTCTCGATGCCGCCGCCCAGGCCGGACGGATTCCAGTACATGAAGTCGGTGATGTGCGTCGATTCGCGCTTGTAGTAGCGCCGCCCCGCCCACAGCGTGGCGCCGCCCAGGGCGGGCAGGTTTTCCAGCGCCAGGTAGGCTTGCGGCAGGCCGATGGACCAGCCGCCCTGCGGCCGCCGCGCATTGCTGGACGCGGCATCGTTGGCCAGGTTGAGCATCGCGTAGCCCTTCAGGGCCGAGCCGTCGGTGCCCCGCTGCAGTTCCTGGCCGAGCAGCAGCTCGCCATAGACACCGCATTCGTTGCCCAGCCGGTACTTCGACTCCGCGCCGGCCAGGCCGAAGCAGGTTTGTCCGCCATGCTCGGAATTGACGCCGGCGTGGGCGCGCAAGTACGGCTGGACCTCCACGGCGGCCGCGGGAAAAACCGGCGCGAGCGCGAGCAGCGCCAGCGCGATGCGATTCATGCGCATGATGTCTCCTGATGGTTTCAATTGGTTCGAGGTCCGTGTGCCGGAACGGCGCGCGAACGCGAGGCAAAGCGCGTCCCTCCCGCCGCGGCACGGAGCCGCGGCAGCTTCAATGGGTCGGGACGGGATGGGTGAGCCGTTCCGGCGGCGCACCGGACGGCTCGGGTGGCAGGCGGGGAAAGTCCGCTGCCCGGGTGGCGCTGAGCCGTTAGTCGAGCAGCGCGTCGGCTTCCTGCGCGGAGGGGGCGTAGGGCCCCGCATGCATCGCGGCCACCGCGGCCACCGCCGCGATGCGGGCCAGCTGGCGTGGCGCCGGCAGGTCCGGATGCAGCAGCATGCCGCTGATCCAGCCCGCCATCGACGCATCGCCGCAGCCGACGGTGTCGACGACCGCCACGCGGCGCGCCGGAGCTTCCAGCACACGCTCGCCGCTGAACAGCGTCAGGCCATCCGCGCCGCGCGTGAGCAGGATCTCGGCGTCCGGCGCCAGCGCGCGCAGTTCGGCCAGCGCGTCGCCCGGCGAGCGCCCCGGGAACAGGCCTTCCAGGTCTTCATCGGACACCTTGATGTAGCTGGCGATCGCGGCGACCTGCTGGAACACCGGCCGGTAGGCGGGATCGCGCATCTCGTTGCGGAAGTTCGGATCGAAGGCGATGCGGCGGCCAGCGCGCCGTGCCAGCACGGCCTGCTCCACCAGCCGCTGCGCCAAGGGTTCGCGCGCCAGCGCCAGGCTGCCCAGGTGGATCACCTCGGCGGCGTCGATCCAGCCTTCCGGCAGCCGCGCGGGCTGGAAATGCAGGTCCGCGCTGTTCTCGCCGAGGAAGACATAGCGCGGCGGATGGCGCGACGTCACCATGGCGATGAAGGGCGGCGCGTCGGCGCGCTGCAGGAAGCGTTCATCCAGGCCGGCCTGCCCGCTGGCCGCGGCGATCTCGTCGCCGAAGGCATCGTTGCTGACGGCGCCGGCATAGCCGGTGTGCAGCCCCAGCCGGGCACCCACCCGCGCCACGTTCCAGCACGAGCCGCCGGGGTGCGAGTGCCAGGTGCCGTCGTCCTGGCGGATCATGTCGGTCAGGGCTTCGCCAAAGACCACGTAGCGGGGAAATCGGTTGTCTGTCATGTTTGTCTTGCCTGTCTCGTGAGCTTGTTGTCGTTGGATTGTTGCGGTTTGCTTGTACTGGATTGCCTGTTGCGGTTCGCTGGTTTCAGCCTGGTTCTTTCAGTTTGCCTGCTGCTGGTGGCGCCATTTGTCCAGCATCACGGCCAGCACGATGACCGTACCCTTGGCCACGTACTGCCAGAACGACGACAGGCCGAGGATCGTCAGGCCATTGTTGAGGAGCGCGATGATCAGGGCGCCGATGACCGTGCCCCAGATGGTGCCCACGCCGCCCATCAGGCTGGTGCCGCCCAGCACCACGGCGGCGATCGCGTCGAGCTCGTAGCCGGAGCCCCAGTTGCCGTTCGCGCCATACAGCCGGCTGGCCGACATGGCGCCCGCGGTACCGGCGCACAGCCCCGAGAACGCATAGACGAACACCGTGACCAGGCCGACCTTGATGCCGGTCAGGCGCGCCGCCTGCGCGTTGCCGCCGACCGCGTACACGTGCATGCCCAGCACCGTGCGGCGCAGGATGAACCAGGCCACCACCACCAGCGCGGCGGCCACCCACACCAGCCACGGCAGGCCGGCGAAGCTGTCGTTGCCGATCCACTCGAAGCTGGGGATGTCGCGGTTCAGGATGGTGGTGCCGTCCGCCAGCAGGTAGGCGCCACCGCGCAGCGCGGTCATCGTGCCCAGCGTGACGACGAAGGGGTTGATGCGGAAGCCGGCCACCAGCACGCCGTTCAGCAGGCCCAGGCCGAGACCGGCCATCAGGAACACCGGCAGCGACAGCGCCGGCGCATTGCCCGGCAGCGAGGCGATCATGCCGAGCACCGCCGACACGGCCAGCACCGAGCCCACCGACAGGTCGATGCCGCCGGTGAGGATCACGAAGGTCATGCCGGTGGCCAGCACCAGGTTGATGGAGGTCTGGCGCAGCACGTTCATCGTGTTGGCCGAGGTGGCGAAGTTCGAGATGCCGTCCTCGGCGAAATACCCGGTCAGGAAATAAAACACGATGTACAGCAGGACCAGTACCGGCAGCATGCCGAGCGTGGCGAACATGCGCGAGATGGCGTGGCCGATGCCGCGCTGCCCGGCCGCGCGCGGCGCCGGGGTGGCAGGTGAAGGTCCGTGGTCCTGGGTGCCGCGGTCCGGCGCCGCGGCCAGCGATGAAACGTCGAGGGTCTTGCCTGGATTGATGAGCATGATGTCTCCTTATGCGGCCTGGGCCAGGGTGGCCAGCGCCATGATGTTTTCCTGGGTGATGCGTTCGCCTTCCAGTTCACCGGCCAGCCAGCCTTCGCGCATGACCAGCACCCGGTCGCACACGCCGATGATCTCGGCCAGCTCGCTGGAGATGCACAGCACGGCGACGCCCTCGTCGGCCAGTTCGTGGATGATCCGGTAGATCTCGTGCTTGGCGCCGATGTCGACACCGCGCGTGGGCTCGTCGAGGATCAGCACGCGCGGCCCGATGGCCAGCCAGCGCGCCAGCAGCAGCTTTTGCTGGTTGCCGCCCGAAAGGCCGCCGATGATGCCTTCGGGCCCGGCCCCGCGGGCAGAGAGGCGGGAGATCGCCGCGCGGGTCACGCTCAGCAGTTCACCATGCCGCAATACCCCGCAGCGGGCATGCACGCCGAGCACGTTCATCGTCACGTTCGCCAGCAGGGACTGCTGCAGGAACAGCCCTTGCCCCTTGCGGTCTTCCGGCACGTAGGCGATGCCCAGCCGGATCGCATCGGCCGGCTCGCGGATCGTCACCGGCTGGCCGTCGACCTCGATCGTGCCGCCGGCGCGCGGGTCGGCGCCGAACACCAGGCGTGCCAGCTCGGTGCGGCCGGCGCCGACCAGGCCGGCAAGCCCGACGATTTCACCGGCCCGCACTTCCAGCGAGGCCGGCTGCACCCTGGCGCCATGCACGCCGTCCAGCTTGAGGCGCACGGCGCCGGGTGCGCGCTGCCGGGCATGTTCGTAGAAGCCACCGAGTTCGCGGCCGACCATCATGCGCACCACCGTCTCCGGGGTGGCTTCCTCGCGATCGAGCTCGCCGATCCAGGTGCCGTCGCGCAGCACGGTCACGCGGTCGGCCAGCATGCGCACCTCGGCCATGCGGTGGCTGATGTAGATGATCGCGATGCCGCGCGCGCGCAGCTCGCGCATCACGTCGAACAAACGCCCGGCCTCGCGCTCGGACAGCGCCGCCGTCGGCTCGTCCATGATCAGCACGCGGCTTTCGTGCACCAGCGCGCGGGCGATCTCCACCTGCTGCTGGTCGGCGATGGACAGCCCGCTGGCGATGCGGGTGGGGGCGAAGGTCGCGCCGAGGCTGCGCAGCACTTCCGCGGCGCGCCGGTTCATCTGCGCGGTGTCGATGGTGCCGAAGCGCCCGCGTGGTTCCGCACCCATGAAGATGTTCTGCGCCACGGTGAGGTTGGGCGCCACCGACAGCTCCTGGTAGATCAGGTTGATGCCGCAGGCGCGGGCGTCTGCCGGGCAGGCCAGCCGCACCGGCTTGCCGGCGACGCGGATCTCGCCGGCATCCGGCTGGTACACGCCGGCCAGGATCTTCATCAGCGTGCTCTTGCCGGCGCCGTTCTCGCCCATCAGCGCGTGGATCTCGCCGGGGCGGATGCAGAGCTGCACGCCGTCGAGCACCGTGACGGCGCCGAAACGCTTGCGGATGCCGGATACATCGAGCACCGGCTGCGGGATTGCTGTTGCCATGTCTCCTCCAGTGAGGTTGTCTTTGTGAGTCGCGGGAGCGTGCGGGACCTAGTGGCTGGCCCAGCCCTTGTAGCCCGCCACGTTGGCCTTGGTGATCGCCGGGGTGGGAATCAGCACGACGGGATTGGCCGGCCGCTTGCCATGCATGATTCCGTAGCCGATCTCGATCGCCATCGTCGCCATGCGGTACGGGTCCTGCGCGGCGGTGACGGCGAAAATGCTGTTCTTCGATCTCAGCGCCGCTTCCGCATCCGGTGCGCCATCGACGGAAGCGACCATCCGCACGTCGGCGCGGCCGGCCTGCTTGACGGCCAGTTCGGCGCCGATCGCGGAGGGATCGTTGATGGCGAACACCGCGTCGATGCGGCGGTGCGCGATCAGGATGTTGGTCATCACTTCCATGCCGCCATCCAGGCTGCCCTTGGCATCCTGGTTGTCGGACACGACCCGGATGGCGGTGCCGGCGAAGGCCTTGCGGCAGCCGGCCACGCGCGCGATCACGGCGGTGACGGGCGGGCCGTTGACGATCACCACGTTGCCCTTGCCGCCCAGCCGCTCGACGATGCGCCGGCACGATTCCACGCCGGCCATCGTGTTGTCGGACATGATCGTGGCGTCGGCATTGTCGGCGCCGACGTCGACCGCCATCACTACGATGCCGGCATTGCGGGCCTTCTGCAGCACCGGCGCGATGCCTTTCGGATCGGTGGCGTTGACGACGAGGATGTCGACCTTGTTGGCGATGAAGTTCTCGATCTGGCCGACCTGCGTATTCAGGTCGTACTTGCTGGAGACGGTGGTGACGCGCACCTTGTCGCCGCCGATCTTCCGGGCCGCATCGGCCGCGCCCTTGCCGATGGCCACGAAGTACGGGTTGGCGAGATCGCTGACGGCGACGCCCACCGCCTTCAGCGGCCGTGCCGCGCAAGCCTGGCTGGCCATCGCCAGTGCGAGAGCCGCGATGCAGGCGGCCAATGGATGTCTTGTCATTGCTGTGTCTCCGCGTGGTTTGTAGAGGGGCGGCACGCCGGGTGCCGCCAGCGCCGATGCCGCTGCCGGCACGCCGCTCTGTGTGATCTGTCGTCACGAGCGAACTTTACACGTGTCGACTTTTTCGCGTCAACTGGTTTTTTTACAACAGTTCGGCGACCGTTCGGCTGGATAATTCCATAGGGAAAAATGCCTGGCGCCATGGCTTCGCACGGGGCGCCCGCGGTCGATGCACCGCGTGAGGCGTCGGCCACAAAGCGCTTATTGCAGACGAGTATTTTTGTTATGATGGGTGCGCCGATACGGCATCGCACGGTCCGGCGCAGCCCCGGATCATTGGCCGGGAGACTACATTACACGTGTCAACACAACGAATGAAAACAGCCAAGAATGCCGCTTCCGCCGGGCGCAGCCAGGAATCGCGCGGCCCGGTAACGATGCACGACGTGGCCGCGCTGGCCGGCGTGTCGCGCGCCACGGTCTCGAAATATTTCAACGATGGCGAAGGCCTGAAGCCGGATACCAGGGCGCGCATCGAGCAGGCCTGCCGAGAACTCGACTATGTGCCGGACCCGCATGCGGTCAGCCTGGTCAGGGGACGCTCGCGGATCGTCGGCGTCGTGCTCCCGGTCGTCAACGAACCCTTCTTTGCCGAGGCGCTGCGCGCGATCGAGCAAAAGGCCAAGGCGCTGGGCATGGATGTGATCATCCAGTGCTCGTACAACGATCCGGCCGAGGAAGCGGCGGCGCTGATGACGATGCGCTCGATGAAGGTGGCGGGCGTGGTGCTGACGGCGGTCGCGTCGCGGCAGAACCTCGACCTGCTGCGGCGGCTGGAACAGGAAATGCGCATCGTCTACCTGGACAGCTTCGTGCACGAGGACTGCGACTACGTGATGAACGACAACCGGCAAAGCATGGCGATGCTGACGCGCTACCTGCTCGGCCGCGGCCACCGCCCCGCTTACCTGGGCGCCCCGCCGGTCGCGCATCCGTCGCCCACCGAGCGGCTGGCCGGCTACCTGGAAGCGATGGCGGAAGCGGGCGTGGCACCGCTGGTGCTGCCGGCCAGCACGCAGCCGACCTGGGATTTCGAAGCTTACGGTTTTCGCCACGTGCTCGACTGGCTCACCAGCGGTGCCTGGCAGCGCAGCGGCGCCACCGCCCTCGCCTGCGGCACCGACCGGCTGGCGATCGGCGCCATGTCGGCCTGCCGGCGTTTCGGCCTGGAGCCGGGCAAGGACATCGCCATCGCCGGGCATGACGACCTGCCCATTTCGGCTTACCTGCATCCTCCGCTGACCACCTTCCGGCAGGACGTGGCCGCCATCGGCGTGGCCGCGATGGAATGCCTGCAAGCCCAGCTCGATGGCGCCGATGCGGGGCCGTACCGGAAACGTTTTACGGGTGGACTGGTGCCGCGCGAATCCGCATAGGTGGGCGCTGGTCGCGCAAATCGCTTACACTGCATCAGTGATTTGACTGATGAAAGGTAAGGCATGCAGCGATATGACGTAGGACTCGTGGGTTACGGCCTGGGCGGCGCGATTTTCCACGCGCCGATGATTGCCGCCATTCCCGGCTTGCGCCTGGCGCGGATTGCCAGCCGCAGCGCCGATCCGGCCACCCTGCACCCGTATCCCGGCGTGCGGCTGGACGACACCCCGCAAGCGATGCTGGACGATCCGGCCATCGCGCTGGTGGTGGTGTGCACGCCGAACGCCAGCCATTACGCGCTGGCCAAGGCCGCCCTGCAGGCCGGCAAGCACGTGGTGGTCGACAAGCCCTTCGTGCTGTCGTCCGCCGAGGGCGACGAACTGGCGGCACTGGCGCGCGACCGGGGCTTGCACCTCGCGGTCTACCAGAACCGCCGCTGGGACGGCGACTTCCTCACGCTGCGCCGCACGCTTGAATCGGGCGAACTGGGCGCGGTGCACACCTACCGGGCCCACTTCGACCGCTACGCGCCGCAGGTGAAAGCGCGCTGGAAGGAACAGGCGCAGCCGGGCGCCGGCGTGTTGTGGGACCTCGGCTCGCACCTGATCGACCAGGCATTGCAGCTGTTCGGCAAGCCCCACGCTGTCACCGCGCACCTGTCGACGCAGCGTGACGGTGCCCAGGTCGAGGATGCATTCGAGCTGGTGCTGGACCATGGCGGCACGAAAGCCGTGCTGCACGCCGGCGCGCTGGTGCGCGCGCCCGGCCCGCGCTACCAGGTGCACGGCACGCTGGGGAGCTTCGTCAAGGCCGGCATCGATCCGCAGGAAGACGCGCTGAAAGCGGGCCAGCGGCCGGGCGATGCCGGCTGGGGCCACGATGCGCCCGCCAACTTCGCCACCATCACCCGGGCCGATGGCTCGCGGCATGCCGTGGAAACCCTCCCCGGCGCCTATCAGGCGTTCTACCAGGGCATGTACCACGCCATCGCTGAAGGCGGTGAGGTACCTGTAAAAGCCGAGGAGGCGGTGGACGTGATCCGGGTCATCGAACACGCCCTGCGCAGCCACCGCGAACGCCGCACCATCGATGTCACCTGAGGAGACTGGAATGCACGAAGACTTTGCCGGCCTGTTGCAGGCCCTGGCGCTGCAGGAGCAGCAGTTGCAGTTTGCCGCGTTCTCGAACGCCGACGCCCTGGCGGTCGGCCTGAGGATCGTCGAGCGCGCCCGCGCCCTGGGCAAGGTGGTGACGGTGGACATCACCCGTAGCGGACACCAGCTGTTCCACCACGCCATGGACGGCACCACGCCGGACAATGCCGACTGGGTGCGCCGCAAGAACAACGTGGTGCAGCGCTACGGGCGCAGCTCCTGGCACGTGGGCACGCGCTACCGCAGCCGGGGCAAGACGTTCGAAGCCGACAGCGGCGCCGATCCGCGGGACTTCGCGGCACACGGCGGCGCCTTTCCCATCATCCTGCGCGGCACGGGCGTGGTCGGCACGATCACCGTTTCCGGCCTGCCGCAGGAGGAAGACCATGAGATGGTGATCGCGGTATTACGCGAGTATCTGGACACCGTGCAATGAGCGTGGAAGGCCTGGTCCCGCAATCGCGGCGGCTGGACGAGATCTGCGCCTACCTCGCCCAGCACTACCGCATCGGCATCGAGGACATCTGCCGGCTGTTCGGCGTCACCCGCGATACGGCCCGCCGCGACGTGATGCGGCTGGACGCGGATGGCCGCGCCCTGCGCGTGCGCGGTGGCGCCGTGCTGCCGCCGTCGGCCCGGCAGGTGCGGCATTACGCCGGCCGGGGCGGCGCCTCGCCCGCCAAGCAGGCGATCGGCGCCGTGGCGGCGGCGCTGATCCGCGACGGCGACCGGGTATTGTTCGATACGTCCACCACCGTGATGGAAGTCGCGCGGGCGGTGAGCGCCGCGCCACTGCATGCGGTGACCAATTCGATCGACATTGCCGAAGCCCTCGGCGGGCGCGAGGGCGTGGAACTGCACCTGACCGGCGGCCGCTTCAACCCGTGGCAACGCAGCCTGGAAGGCCCGCAAGCCCGCGTGGGCCTCGCGCAATTCGGCTTCGACAAGGTGATCCTGGGCGCCTGCGCGCTCGACCCGGAGGGCCTCACCTGCCCGTCCGACGAGGAAAGCTCATTGAAGCAGGCCATGCTGCGCCAGGCCAGGCAGGTGATCGTGGTGGCGGAAGCGGCCAAGTTCGGCGCGGCTTTCCTGCACCGCCTGTGCACGTTCGAAGCGATCGACGTGCTGGTCACGGACCGGCCGTTGCCGGCCGTGGTGGCCGAACGGCTCGCCGCGCTGGGCGTGGAGGCGGTGGTGGCGGGCGACGGGGCAGCAACGCCGGCTGGGGACTGACGGGACTGGCCGTGTGAACGTGGTGCCCTTCCCTGCCAGGAAGAGCGCCACGTCCCGCGTTACGCGTTCGTGTGGGTAGCCGATTCCTGGGGCGGCCTGCGCAGCGCCTGGACAAGCGCGGCGGCGGTCGCCACCGTTGATGCCGAGGTGGGCTTTGCCGGCACGAATTCCCATACCTGGGCCGCCCCCGCGTCCGACACATGGAACCCCAGCACGTTTTCCGGATACCTTGCGAGACTGGCGACCTGGTCGATATCGCAGGTGGCGGCGCACGCCATCAGGATCGCGCCCGGCTTGGCGAGCTCGTTCAGCCGGCGCACCAGCCCGCCCGCCACATCGGTCCCCGCGCCCATGGCGTCGACGATGACGTCGCAATCCTTCAGGTGGTGCAGGTTGATGGTGCCCGCCAGCAGCGCCACGCGCCGGTCGCGCTGGGCCGGCGTGAGTTCCCCGGCCACGCGGGAAGCCTCGCAAGCCGAGCGCACCGATGCCGTGGCGGCATCGAGCGTTTCGCGCGCCGGTTCATAAACCGTGACCGGGATATCGGCATCCAGCAACTCCCTGGCGAGCGCCATGCCGGTGGGCGTGGCGCCGATGATGCCAACGCGGGCGACCCGCTGGGAGAGGTCGTGCGATGCCGGTTCGTGCGCGGCAGCGTCCCCGCCCGGCTCCTGTGCGGAGACTGCTGCCCAGGCGTCATCGCGACGCTGCGCATGGGGGCGAACCTTGATGGCCATCGGCGGCTTGCCGGCGCCCGGCCTGGCGTGGGACTGGATATCGTTCTGGTAGTGCGACATGTGAAGCTCCTCGAGATGAACTGAAACCTGTGCGTTGGCGCTCGCCCCATCCGGGGATCGCCAACCGATGATTCATCATAAGCTCCACGTGCCGGAAACTCTTATATCTTATAAAACAGCAGCTACTTAATTATTTGCGCAAAATCATGGCCTTGCGCCGGGTGTTTCGTATTGCGGAATGAAGTTCTGCGCAACGGGAAACAAGCACGGCAATAGTCACCACGATCTTTTCACGATGCGGAACGAGTTTCGATACCATGAAAATACGTCACAGCGGCCTGCCTGTATTCAGCGCTGCCGGCGCCGCTGCGGCAATGGGAAAGATCCGGTCATACGCCAGGTTGAACAGGAACCCGTACACCAGGTAAAAGACCACGATCGCCAGGTCCATCAACAGCGCCTGCCACAGGCCGATCCCCAGGTACCAGGCGATCAGCGGGATCAACATGACGACCAGTCCGGCCTCGAACAGCAGCGTATGCGTGACCCGGATCGCCAGGGTCTTGTGGACGCTGCCGCGCAGGCGGCGCATGGCCCGGTCGAAGCCCACGTTGAAGACGAAGTTCCACAGCGTGGCGAGGGTGGCGGACGCGATGCCGATGAAACCCATCTGCTCGACCGGATGGCCGAACACGGCGGCCGATCCCGGGATGAAGATGGCGAGGGCGACAGCCTCGAACAGGAGCGCGTGCCGTACGCGATCGCCGAATGTACGCATGGATTTGCTTTCGTATTGACGGAACGAAAGCATGATCGCATACTCGACAAATGAATGCATACGAGTAAATTCGAGGCATGGTGCTTCAAAATTGAACCACTCATCTTCCTGGAACAGCGGATCACCATGAAACAGCTCGACTGGAACGACTTGCGCATGCTGCTGCTCGTCGCGCAGGAAGGGACCTTGCGGGGCGCGGCCAGGAAGGTGGGCGTCAGCGCGGCGACGCTGGCGCGCCGGCTCGACGACCTGGAACAGGCGGTCGGGCAGAAACTCGTCGAGCGTTACCAGGGCGGCTGCATACCGACCGCCTTCGGTGCCGATATCGTCGTGCTGGCCGGCCAGATGGGCGAGATCGCGCTGGAAGTGGAGCGCACGCGCGACCGGCAGGATGCGCATGCCGCGTCGGGCCTGGTGCGGATCAATACCGACGAGTGGCTGTCGTACTTCCTGACGACCCGGTTCGCGCGCTTCCATGACGCGTACCCCAACGTCGAGGTGGAAATCGTGACGTCGCACCGGCCGTACAGCCTGGCGCGGCGCGAAGCCGATATCGCGATCCGGCCCTACCGTCCGGAGCAGCTCGACCTCGTCACGCGCCGTCTCGGCACCCTGTCGTTCGGGCTGTATTGCAGCCGCGATGTGGCGGTGCGCCATGCCGCCGCCCTGGCCGGCGAAGACTGGGCCAGCGTGCCCTTCGTGGGTTTCGACGAGCCGCGTGCGGAGTTCCAGTCCGACCGGTGGCTGCGGGCGCTGCCCGGCGCGCCGGCGCCGTGGATGCGGTGCAGCTACGGCCTAGGCATCCTCGACGGCGTTTCCCACGGCGCCGGGCTGGGCGTGCTGGCGACCTTCCTCGCGACCGACCAGCTCGACCTGGTCGCCGCGCTTCCCCATATTCCCGAGCTGGACCAGGAAATCTGGCTATCGATGCACAACGGCTTGCGCACGAGCGCCCGCATCCGGGCGGTGGTCGATTTCGTGGGCCAGCTGTTCAGCGAATACGGCGCAACGGGCCGCTGAGCCGATAGATGGGAAGTGCGGATCACTGTCGCGACGCCGTTGTCGCGGTGCTGCATGCCGCCCCGTAGAGTGCGCCGCCCGGCGCGGCGCTTCTCTACACTCTCGGAGCTGCCTGCCGGGAACGCCTGCCGACCAGGCGTCGGCCATGCCGCCGGCCGGCGAAACTTCCCTGGAGGGCATTCACCATGCACATCATCCTTGGCGGTACCGGCCGGGTTGGCTCGGCAACGGCGCTGGCCCTGCTGCGGCGCGGCGAACCGGTGACGATCGTGACGCGCGACGCCGCGCGTGCGGCCAGCCTTGCGCAAGCCGGCGCGCACATCGCCGTCGCCGACATCCACGACACCGGCAAGCTGCGCGAGATCCTGCGCGGCGGCACAACGGCATTCCTGCTCAATCCCCCGGCCGATCCGTCCACCGACACCGACGCCGTGGAGCACGCCACTGTCGATGCCATCGTTGCCGCGGCCAGCGGCGCGGGCCTGCAAAAAATCGTCGCCGCGTCGACCTACGGTGCCCGCCCCGGGCCGCCCTGCGGCGACCTGACGGTGCTGTTCGACTTCGAGGAAAAGCTGCGCGCCCTGGGCATGCCGCTCGCCGTGAACCGCGCGGCCTACTACATGAGCAACTGGAGCGAGATGCTGGACATGGTGCGCGAACGGCACACGCTGCCGAGCTTCTTCCCGGAAGACCTGGCCATCCCGATGGTCGCGCCGGCGGACCTGGGCGAACAGGCCGCGCGCCGGCTCATGACGCCGGCGGATGACAGCGGCGTGGAATACGTCGAAGGGCCGGCGTTGTACACGCCGCGCGACGTCGCCGATGCCTTCGCCACCGCCCTCGGCGAGGCGATCGATGTCGACGTCATTCCCAGGGACGCATGGGAAGCCAAATTCCGCCAGCTGGGCTTCTCGGAACCAGCCGCGAGAACCTATGCCCGCATGACCGGCACCGTCGTGGACGATGCCGGCAAGTGGCCCGCCACCCCGGTGCGGGGCGCCACCACCTTGCAGGCGCATATCCGCGATGCCGTGGAGCGCGGCCGCGAAAGGCGGTGAAAAGGGGTGCCGCCGTGGCCGAAAGGCAGTCTCGCTGAGGCGATGAGCCAACCGGCACGCATGCCGAAGGTACATTGACGATGCAACAGCGCCTCGCCGAATGCGGTCAGCCCCGCGTCGCCGGCAGGCGGATGGCAAAGGTGGCGCCCTGCCCGCGCCCGGCACTGCTGACGCTCAGCGTGCCCTGGTGCAGCTCGACGATGCGGCGTGCAATGTACAGCCCCAGCCCCAGGCCCGTGGCGTTATTGTCCTGCTGCAGCGTGAAGGCATCGAACACGCGCGGCAGGTCGTCCGGTTCGATGCCCTGGCCCGAGTCGGCGATATCGATGGCGACCGTGTTGCCGCTGCGGCCGACCGTGATGCGGATGACGCCGCCCTCCGGGGTGAACTTGACGGCGTTGAACAGCAGGTTCCAGATCACCTGCTGCAGGCGCCGGCCATCCGCTTCCAGGCGGATATCGTCGCCATGGTCGGCCGGCGTGACCTGGATGACGATGTGTTTCGTGTGCCCGAGGGTTTCCACGGTCGAGATCGCATCGCGCAGCACCTGGCCCAGGCTGACCCGCGTGCGGGTGATCGACATGTGGCCGGTCAGCGTGCGCGCGGCATCGATCAGGTCGTCGACCATGCCGGCTTCCTGGCGCACGTGCACGCGCATCGTTTCCAGCCCGCTGACGGCGGCCGGCGGCAAGTCGGCAATGGTGCGCAGCATCACCTCGATGCGCAGCGCCAGCGCCGACAGCGGCGTGCGCATCTCATGCGATACCGTGGCCAGGAACAGTTCGCGCGTGCGGTTCACGCGCGTCAGGTCGTCGATGATCTCGCGCTGGCGGTCCAGCGTGCGCGACAGCGTGCCCAGCAGCGCCGTGTACGTGGCCATGCGCTCCGCGGAGACAGGCGCGTCGAGGCGCGCCTCGTTCCACAGCACGTGGCCCGGCAAGCCGATCTGCCGGGCGATGCGCTCGCATTCCAGCGGCGAGCTGAAGTCGGCGAAGCGCCAGCCGAACACCACCACGCCGTACAGCTTGCCGCCCAGCATGAGGGGCTGCGTGCAGACGCGCAGGCCGCCGAACTGTGCCGAGGCAGGTTCGCCATCGGCGCACACCGACTGCACCAGCGTGCGCTCGAGCGCCGTGCCCGGCCCATCGTCGGCCCACAGGGTGGAGCGGGCCAGCAAGGCGGCCAGGCGCGAGCCTGTCTTCGGGCCGATGCGGCGCACGCCGGAGCTGTCGAAGGCCGACGTGACGAGACCGGTCGCCTCGGTAAACTGGAGCAGCGGCGTCTCCCAGTCCTCCCAGTCGACCGGCGTATTGCCTGGCAAGTTAACCGTGATCATTCAGCGCGATCATTCAGCGTGATCATTCAGCGTCATCACTCCGGCGTTTCGGTAGGCAGGTCCGCTGATTCCGGCATGGGCTTGCCCTTGGCGACGGCGCCCTCGATCAGTGGACTCTGGCGTGACGGCGAGCGCGACAGCAAGCCGTAATACGAGGAGAACGGCAGCTGGGGCACGGCGCCCGACTGGGTGGCATCGTCGCTTTCATCGAGCAGCAGCAGGCCGCCCTCGCCGATGGTGTATTCGCGCGTCACCTGCAGGTTACGGCTGCCGCGCACTTTCGGCACGGCGATCGCCCGGCGCAGCACGGTCGATACCTCGACATAGTTCAGCAGGATGATGTTGTCGACCAGGTGCGAGCCCTTGAGTTCCTCGCTGATCTGCGACACGCCCAGCAGCTCCGGGCTTTCGTAGTTGAACAGCGTGGTGGCCAGGCGGTTCTTGAAGAACGTGGCCAGCGCATACAGGTAATCGGCCACTTCGCTGCGGCTGGTCATCTCGTAGACGGCGATGGAATCGAACACCACGCAGTCGATCCGCTGTTCCTCGACCAGCCTGACGATGCGCTCGAAGTGCACATCGAGTTCCAGTTCCAGCGGCGATTCGTAGTGGATGAACAGCTCGCCCCGGTCGACCTGCCCCTGCAGGTCGAAGCCGAGCGAGCGGGCGTTGCGCATCAGCTGGGCCGGGTGTTCGTCCAGGCTGACCAGCATCGCCTTGTGGCCGGTCCGGATCGCCTCGGTGAGGAACTGCACGCTCAGCACCGTCTTGCCGGTGCCGGAAATGCCGCTCACCAGCGTGACGGAACCCTTGTAGATGCCGCCGTCCATCATCTTGTCGATCGCCGGCGAGCCGGTCGACAGGCGCTCTTCCGACGTCGGCTGGTCGACCGAGGCGACAGGGCGCGACTGGGCACGCCGGTAGACATGCACGCCGACGGCCGGCTCGATGCGCATCGTGTGGCTGCCGCCGATGAAGTCCTGGCCGCGCGACTTCATCACCGCCAGGCGGCGATGCACGCGGCGGCGCATTTCTTCGCGCGTCAGCGAAATGATGGTGTCGAAGACGAAGCGCTCGTGGGCCGACACGCCGGTCAGCGACTCGTCCTTTTCCGCCGTGACCATGGTGGTCACGCCCAGCCGCGTGAGGCCTTCGATCAGCAGGTGCACGTCTTCGCGGAACGGCATGTCGTTCACCTCGGCATACAGCCGCATCGGCGTCAGCCCATCGATCAGCAGGCGCCTGGCGCCCATCGCCACCAGCGATGCCGCGAAGGCGCCGTCCTGGCTGCGGAATTCGCTGAGCAGCACGGCCGGGCTGGTCTGGATGATCTTGATCTTGCCCTGGTCGATCATGCCCTGCAGGTCCCAGTCGAAGCCGGCCGCGTCGCGCAGCAGCTTGGCGGAATCGAGCTCGAACGAGACGATGGCGCCGGGTTCGTCATGGTCCCTGGCGCCGTGGTAGATGAAGCCCAGGCCGAGCGTGGTCTTGCCGGAGCCCGGCGGGCCCTCGACGATCAGGTTGTTGTTGCGCGGAATGCCGCCATGCAATATTTCGTCAAGGCCGACGATGCCGGTCTTCACTTTGTCGTTCATGAATTGCCCTTTTCATATTTTTGTTCCAGCTTAACATGCGTTTGCGCAACTCACACGCACGCTCGCGCCCGCCCGAGGGAGGCTTGTCGATCTGGTGGAACCGGGAATGTGCAAGGGCGAGTTCCCGTGCCGGCGGCGGGACGCGCCAGGCCGGCAGGGTGGAAGGAGCCGCGGCATTGCCGCCGGCGGCCATGCGCTAGAAGGCGTGCCGGACCCCGACCATGGTGCCGAACTGCGTGGCGCCGGCAGCGGGGGCCGAGCCGGGCGCACCGCCGCTGACCGACAGCGCCAGCTGGCCATCGTTATCGATGAAGCCACTCGTCGCATACACCATCGTGCGCCTGCCGAGGGAGTAGGTACCGCGCAGCGCAAGCAACGCCGCCGCGTTCGCGCCATGCCGGTAACGCAGCCGTGAAACCTGTCCGGCGAGGTTGAAGGCCGGCGTCACGTCGTACGATACGCCGGCCGCGAACACGTCGCTGCGGGTGGCCGTGGCATCGTTGTCGCGGCGTATCCAGTTGACCGCGACCCTGGCACGGTCCAGGCGCACATAGCCGCCCGTGGTGAGCCGCCGGTCTTGCTGGTCGGGCCGCACCAGTCCACCGAACGCGCCGGGGCCGCCGCGCGACACATCGGCCGCCCCGTTGACGCCCCAGTGCTCCGTCCTGTAGGCCAGCAGCGCCGACCACGCGCGGCAGGTCCGGCTGCTCCCCGGCGTTTCACCGGCGCAGTTCATGCCGGAGGGACCGGGACCGGCGTTGACGGTGTCGCGTCCCGGGCTGTAGGTCGCCCCCAGGGTGACGGCGCCGAACGTGCCCTTGTAGGCCAGCGCATTGTCGACCCGCGCATTCGGCAGGTAGTTGTCGAACGCGCCGATGCCATAGATATTGGGCCCCATCACATCGGTATCCTGCAAGGCCCAGAGCAGCATGGTCAACTGGCGGCCGATACTGGCCTGGCCCCACGGACCATTCAGTCCCACCCAGGCCTGCAGGCCGAACAGCCGGCCGCCCTGGTTCAGCGACCCGGTGTCCATGCCGATGCCCGACTCCAGCGCGAACACCGCTTTCATGCCACCGCCGAGGTCTTCGCTGCCGCGGATGCCCCACCGCGAAGGAAAGGTGCCCGTGATGGTGGGTACCCGCGTCAGGCTCCTGCCCGACGGTCCCACATGGTTCACGTACTCGACACCGGTGTCGAGTACGCCGTACAGCGTGACTGGCTGGGCCGCGGCGGCCAGCGGCGCGCCGATCATCATTGCGCTTGTCATCGTCATGGCCATGGCCGCGGCCATCACCCGATTCCTTGTCTCCATCGGTCTTCCGTTCTTGTCGTGTATCCAGGGTTGTGCCGGATGTGCCGCCGCCTCAACCACCCTTTGCCGCCGTGGCATCGCCGCGCAGCAAGCGGGAACCGGCGTGCAGCGATGCTGCGGCAACGGCGGCCAGCAGCGCGGGCATCGCCAACGCCTGCAGCAGCGTGACCGGATCGACGTCGCTCGCCACGCCGATCCCCGCCAGCTGGATGCCGAGGATGCCGCCGAGGCGGCCGACACTCTGCATCCAGCTCAGTCCCGTGGCGCGCGCCGCCACCGGATAGACCGACGTCGCCAGCACCTGGAAACCGGTTTGCCCGCCCATCACCAGCACCCCCGCCAGGAAACCCGTCAACAGCAGTGCGGCACTGCCTCGATCCACGACCGCGATCCACAGCAGCGAAACCAGTGCCGCGCCGAGGTAGGTGGCCACCACGACCGCCCTGCTGCCGAAGCGGTCCATCAGCCAGCCGATCAGCAATGCGCCGATGGCGCCGCCCGCCTGCAGGCTCGCGCCGCTGAGCGATGCGGTCGGCGCGGGAACGCCCTTGAAGGTCAGGAAGCTGGGCAACCAGTTGATCAGCGTGAACGTCATCAGCAAGCCGGCGCCGTTGGCGAGCCACAGCAAGGCGGTCTTGCGCCGGTAGGCGGCCGACAGTATGATCGACAGCGGGTTGACCGCCGCGGCCTGCCGCTCCGGCAAGGCGGGCACCTCGACCTGCCTTCCCACGATGCGCGACAGCAGGGCCGCGACGGCGCCGCGGTCGCCCCGGCGTTCGGCGAGAAAGCCGATCGACTCCGGCAGCCGCCAGAACAGCCATGGCAGCAAGGCCAGCGGCAGCACCGCGCCGATGACGAACATCGCGCGCCAGCCGTGCTGCTGCGTGACGATGGGCGTGAGCCAGCCAACGGCGGCGCCGCCCAGCGTGTAGCCGCAATACATCGACGTGATCACCAGCGCACGCCGCCGCGCCGGCGCGTATTCGGACACCAGCGTCACGGCGCAGGGCATGGCCGCGCCCAGTCCGAGCCCGGTGACGAAGCGCCACGCCACCAGCGCTTCGAGCGAAGCGCAGTAAGCCGTCGCCAGGTTGGCCAGGCCGAAGACCGCCACGGCGCCCAGCAGCAAGGGCCGCCGCCCTACCCGGTCTGCCAGGATCCCCGCGCCGCAGCCGGCGATCATCAGCCCGGCGACACCGGCGGTGAATGCCGGGGTCAGCGCGCCCTTGGCGAGCTGCCATTCCGCGCCGATATAAGGCGCGAGAAAGCCGATCAGCACCGTGTCCAGGCCATCCAGGAACATGATCAGGAAACACAGGATGAAAACCGCCCACTGCAGTGTGGACAGTGGACTGCCATCGACCAGCGTGCGATAGCTGCCGCCCACTTCATGTTGTGACGTCATCGTACTTTTCCGCTTGTCAGGGTTGGAGTCCGCCGAGCCAGCGATGACCGGTACGGCCGGTCGCATGTACCGCTTCGGGGCCGGGGGCAAGGATTTCAGGGAGTGCCGGCAGGGCAGGCGCGCAGGCGCCCGTCGCGGCACGGCGTGCCGCTGTCGCGGTGGATCTCATGGGTGTCTCCGTATCGTTGTCGTGGACGCGGCAGTTGCCTGCCAGTCCGCTGCAGTATCGCTACGGAGCGGGGAGTTTGTAAAATTGAAAGCCTGGATGGAAGGTATCCGTCCGGGCGATACGTGCCCCCGGACGGCCGGGTGCACCGTCTCAGTCGAGCTGGCGCACCGTCAGCGTGACGTAGCCCCGGTTGTTGGCATAGAAAGCGAAAGCATCGTTCGCGTAGGCATGGAAGTAGCCGGAACGCTGCGCCGTGTAGTCGCAGCCGGTACCGATCCGGAACGCTTCGTGGGGCTCGGGATTGCCTTGCCGTTCGCCGCGTCCGTTGGCGATCGCTCCCGTCAGGCAGAACCACGGCCAGTCGTCATGGCGCCGCGATGCGCGGAATTCGGCATGCGGATTGCCGGTAAGTTCGCGGAAGGCGGCCTCGAAGCGCCCCACGACATTGGCACCGATATGCGCCAGCTCGGCGATGCTGAACTTGCCGTCCTCCGTTCCCGCGGGCCCGCAGACGATGGAACCGTCGACCCACTGGCCGCGGGCCTCGAACCGGTAGCGCCTTCCCGCTTCGAGCCACAGGCCGGTCGGGTTCCATGGTTCGCGCGCATAGATCTCGATGGCGCGGCCGTCCGGCGTCAGGTGCGGCTGGCGATACGGGCACTGGGTGATGGGCGGCTTGCGCAGCCGGTCCAGCGCCGACCGGTGGAAGTGCTGCTCTTCCAGCAGCGAAGGAATGCTGCGCGGCTGCGTCTCGAGCAGCGCGAACACGCCGGTGCGCGGGTCGTGCAGCATGTCGTGATAATCCGGCCTGACCTGCTCGACCATGCCGTCGTTGAAGGCCAGGCCGGCTGCTTTCGCCTCGCCGATCATCCATGCCAGGGCGCCGTCGGACAAGCCGCATTCCCGGTAGCCGCCGCCGACATCCGAGTGCACGCCGGGGAACCACAGCTGCTGGACATCGGCGTCCGGCGCGACATCGGTCCATAGCGTGGGCGCGAAGGTCTTGCGTTGCTCGTCCATCGCCAGCGCATGGCGCGCGGTCTGCACATTGCCGCTCAGCGAGGTACTGTGGAACATGTGGTCCTTGGGATCGTCCACCAGGTCGAGCCAGCCCATGTCGTCGGGGATGCCCAGCGCGCCCACCGTGTCCCACACGCCGAGAAAGCGCACCGGTATCGACTCGCCGGCGGCATTGTGGAAACGCGCTTGCCCGATCCGCTCGCGCAAGGGCCCGATCGGCTTGCCCTCCCGGTAGCCATCCTCGAACAGGCGTTCGATGGCATCCCACGACCCGGCCGGCGCATCCTCGC
Organism: Pseudoduganella albidiflava; assembly: GCF_004322755.1. NCBI lineage: Bacteria > Pseudomonadati > Pseudomonadota > Betaproteobacteria > Burkholderiales > Oxalobacteraceae > Pseudoduganella > Pseudoduganella albidiflava. Next base: position 2,490,592 of record NZ_CP036401.1, on the reverse strand, counting down.
CGACGCGCAGCAGGCCGCAGCAGTTGATGAAGCCCACCAGGCTGCGCACCGTGTAGGCCCCCCTGCTGAAGCCGAACAGGTACAGCTGGTCGCCCGGCTCGTAGCTCCGGCACAGCCATTCGTAGGCGCTCAGGATGTTGCGCGACAACCCGGTTCCCGTGCCGCCGCCCAGCATCTTGTCCAGCTTCGACCCGCCGGCACCCACGCCGGGGTGGTAGTAGACCCGCTGGGTATTGTCGCTGGCCAGCGCGTTCGCCATGCGCACGACGTTGGTCGGCGCGGCGACTCCCCCATCCATCTGGTCCCGTGAGTTCCAGGTTCCATCACAACAGACAACCAGTCGCCGCATCGCATCCCCCTGTGTCATCGCCAAGCGCCAGCCGCTTCGGAGCATGCTTGCAATTCTGAACCTGGCGCGGCGAGCCAGTTGTCACCAATTGTCGCCATCGCCCTGAAGAGGCCGGATCGTCGGCGGAAAGCCACAAAACCAGCGGCGGCGCTGGCTGTACTGCGGCGCCCTGTTGCACAAACATTGCGCCAGGCGATGGCGTGCTGGCCGGGCCAGCTGTTTCGTCAGGGCGCCGCAGCGCGGGATCGATGGTTCAGCGAGGAGCCACGCTGATCGCCGAAACGATCGCCTTGCCCTTCTTCGACACGAAGCCGATGCGCGCCATGCCGCCCTGCACGGTGATGGGAACGATCCGTTCATGGGCAACCATCGTTCCCGCCTCGGCAGCGATATCGACATTTTCCAGGACCACCTTTCCGCCGGCGACGACGTCGAAGACCCGCTGCCCTTTCCCGGCTTTCTCGTCCGGCTCGACGAAGCGCAGCGTCAACGCATACTCGCCGTCCGGCAGCGGCAGGTCATAGTGGAAGTCGCCGGTACGCCAGGCCTGGTACAGGCCCTGGTCCTGCGCGCCGCCCACGACCTTGTTCGGGCGCTTGCCGAACCCGGCGCGATTGAGCAGCTGGCCTTCGCCACCCGTGAAGAAATCATCCGAACCATGCAGGCCCGCCGCGGTATCGGTCACCGCCACCTGCCCGGCGAGGATGCGATAGGTGTCGGGCCCCTCCTCGCGCTGCCACACAGCACGGTCCCGCATGTCGCGCCCCGCCAGCGACGCGCTCACTTCCACCACGTTGTCGCCCTTGGCCAGCGCGACCATGCGCCAGCGGCAGACCCGTTCGATGCAGGCAGCCGTGCCGAGGTCCCTGCCGTTCACGGTCAGGCGCGCCTCGGCCGCATTGCTGTAGGCCTTCACGTCGGCGAACGGGATGGCGCGCCGGGTATAGCGGTGCCCGGCCAGGTACAGCATGGGCTCGGGGTTCCAGTGCGCCTTGTAGAAGTAGAAGGCTTCCTTGCGCACGCTCCGGTCGAAGCTGACGATGCCCTTGTTGTTGGTGTCCGTCAGGTCGCCCTCCTGCCGCGAGGGCGAACTGAAATCGAACATGTTCCACAGCCAGGTGCCCCACAGGTAGTGCCGGTCGCGCAACTGCGGCCACGAGGTCTCGTGGACATGGGCCTGGAACTGCTCGGGATGCGGCCGGCCCATCGCATTGACGGGGCCCCCCAGCGGATTGTCCGAGTGCTGCGTGAGCCCGCCGCCGGCGCCGTACTCGGTCACGCTGAGCGACTTGGCCGGATAGTGCGCATGCACGCGGTCGAGGTACTTGCCCAGGTCGCCCGTGGTGCCGTAGTACCAGCCGGCATAGACGTTGACGCCGAAGACATCGACGGCTTCCGGTGGCGCATCGAGCCCCGGCTGCTTCTCGCCGGGCGTGGTCTCGCCCGGGATCGTGCCGCAGCACGACGCCAGCACGGCAGGCCGTGAAGGATCTTCATCGCGGGACAGCTCGGCCAGGCGGCGCAGCAACGGCAGCGTGGCCGGCTTCAGCGGCGACCACAGCCCCATGAGGTTCGGTTCATTGGCGATCGACCAGGCGGCGATGGATGGGTGATGGTGGTTCTGGCGGATCAGTTCGCGGAGGTGCGTTTCCGCGTTCTCGATGAAGGCCGGCGTCGCCGCAGCCATGCCGTGCGGCGCCGTGAGATTGACCAGCGGGATCTCGGCCCAGACCACCAGCCCCAGGCGGTCGGCCAGGTCATACTCGGCCTGCGCATGCTGGTAGTGCGCCAGGCGTACCGTATTGGCGCCGATTTCCGTGATCAGCGCATAGTCGCGCGCCAGCTCCTCGTCCGTGCCGGCCCACCCGTTCGCACCGCTCTCCTGGTGGCGGTTCACGCCGTGCAGCGCCAGCCGCTTGCCGTTCAGGAAGAAGCCGCCGTCCGGATCGAAGCGCATGGTCCGGATGCCGAAATTGCGCGTCACCGTGTCCCGCACCCGCCCCGCGGCGAGCACATCGACTTTCAGGCGGTACAGGTAGGGATCGGCCCTGCCATTCCACAGGCGCGGGTTGGGAACCGTCAGCGTGACCTTCCGTTCCTCGCTGGCGCCGGACCGCACCTGCAGCTTGTCGCTGGCCGATGCCACCACGGCGCCAGCCGCATCGAGCAGCGCATAGCGCACGGTGGCAGGCTCCGCCTTGCCCGTATCGTTACGGACCCTGGCCACCACCTCGACGGTGGCCGAACTGTCGCCGACCTGCAAGGTCCGCGCATACACCCCCGGGCCGCCGTGATCGTCCAGTTCGAGGTGCAGCGGATCCGATGTCACCAGCGACACTTTGCGGTAGAGCCCGCCGAACATGAACCAGTCGCCTCCCATCGGCAACGTCTCGGCCGTCGCCGAACCCTTGGTTTCAGGCGCCGTGTTATCGGTCCGGACCATCAGCCGGTTGGTTCCAGGTCGCAGGTGGTCGCTCACGTCGAAACGGAATCCGGACACGCCGCCACGGTGCGTGCCGACCTTGCTGCCGTTGAGCCACACGTCGGTCACGATGCTGGCACCGTCGAACTGCAGCCAGCTGCGGCGCGGCTTCGCCGCCGCCGCGGGAGCCTTGAAATCGAGCTGGTACCAGCCTTGTCCGCGGCGGTCGTCGTAACCCGGTGCCTTGTCGATGTGGCCACCGATCCGGTTCCACGTATGGGGCAGCGTGACCGCCTGCCAGGCGGGGTCCGCTGCGCCAGGCTGGGCACTGCCATCCTGCCGGAACAGGAAACGCCAGCCCTGGTCCAGCACGGCCTCGGTCCGCACCTTGGCGACGGACGCCGGCGCCGCCATGGCCGGGCTCGGAACGCCAGCGCTCAGCGTTATTGCCACCATGACCGCCGCTCCCCACGAGTGTTGCATCTTGTTCACATTGTCTCCTCACTAAAATATTAGTGCCGAGTGTACTGACCGCGACACGGCCCGGCAAAACGGTTCTGCCGATACCTTCTATCGATAAAAGCGCTTGGACAGCGTGAAAAAGGCACGGCTAGGATGTCGAATCGCCGCCATCGGGTGCCAGCTAATATATTAGGGTATCAGCTCCAGGCCATGCCTTGCGAGCGGCAGGCGGCGTGCATACCCGCCGACGGACCGCCACATGGCGCCCACCAGCGGCGCCCTGCCCGCCCGTCTCCACCGAACGGGTTAGCCCCCCGGCAGCCGGGAACCACAGCAGTCCCCACACAACAATGACAGGAGGAAGACGAAATGAAGTCATACAGCGCGACCACGGCCACCCCGGCGTATCCCCGCAGGACGGTGATCGCCACCGCACTCGCCCTGGCCGGACTCGGCGTGTCGCCATCCGTGCTGGCACAGGAAGCCGCGCGGCGGGACGACCCGGGTGAAGCCCTGCAATCGGTGATCGTCACGGCCCAGAAGCGCGCCGAACCCATGCAGAAAACGCCGGTCGCCATCAATACCGTGGACGCGAAGGCCATCGAGAACCAGCGCATCGTCGCCTTCGACGACCTGACGCGCGTGGCACCTTCGATGACGGTGACGCAGAACAGCACCAACAGTTCGGTCTCCCTGCGCGGCGTGGGCACCCAGTCCGTCAGCATCGGCGTCGAATCCGCCGTCTCCGTGATCGTCGACGATGTGCCCGTGGTCCAGCAGTTGCAGGCGTTCGCCAATCTCAGCGACGTCGAGCGGATCGAGGTCCTGCGGGGCCCGCAAGGCACGCTGTTCGGCAAGAACGCCGCCGCGGGGGTCATCAACATCGTCACGAAGGAATCGTCCGATTACCTGTCGGGCAGCGTGCAGGCCACGCTCACGAGCGACCATGAAAAGCGCGTTGAAGCGTCCTTGAGCGGCCCGATGGGAAGCCATGCGGGGTTCCGACTCAATGCCTACCAGGCGCGCCGCGACGGCTATATCGGCAACGTCGCCGACGGCGCCCGCGTCAATGGCGAGAATGCCAAGGGCTTGCGGGCCCGCCTCGATTGGCAAGCGCTGGCGGGCCTGAAGCTCCGGCTCATCGCCGATTTCGCCGAACGCGATGGCCTGGGGCCCAACCCGGTGTACCTGAGCGTGCCCGCGGGCGCGATGCTGTTTGGCCAGATCGACCTGTCCACCCGGCTGCAGGGGCTGGCACCGGGCGCCGATAATTTCGCGATACGGCAGGACGAGAACGGCAGCTTCAAGAGCACGCAAGGCACGTTCAGCGTTGCCGCCAACTGGCAGCTGGGCCGGCATGTGCTGACATCGATCACCAGCTACCAGGACTGGAAATTCGACTACACGATGGACCTCGATGCGGCCGACGTCGACCTGCTCGGCGCCCTCACGCGCGGCGCGGCCCACGGCGGGCTGGTCGCGGGCGGGCCTTTCCGGTCGACGATGCTGACCCAGGAACTGCGCCTGGCATCCAGCGGTGGCGGCAACCTGAACTACCTTGCAGGCCTGTACTACGCCAACGCCGACAGCGATCGCGCCTACCACCGCGGCCCTGTCGCGTTCCTGGCGAACTGGAATGCACACGCGGACAACCGGACATCCGCCGTGTTCGGCCAGCTGGACTACAAGATGCGCAACGACACCAGGCTGGTCGCGGGCCTGCGCGCCAACCACCAGAGCATCGGCGTCGCATTCAACGAACTGCAGCTTGCCACGCCTGCGCGGTACACCGGCGAGACCAGCGAGAACGCGGTCACGGGCAAGCTGTCGCTGCAGCGCGACGTGGCGAAGGATGTGATGGTGTTCGGCTCGTTCTCCACCGGCTACAAGGGCTCGGGCTACGATATTTCCAGCGGCTTCAACCAGTCGCGCGCCGACCATCCGGCGGCGCCGGAAAAATCGGCATCGTTCGAACTGGGCATCAAGAGCCGCTTCCTGAACAACCGGCTGCAACTCAACGCGACGGCGTTCCTCACCGGCTACGACGACTTCCAGGCGCAATCGGTGATCATCGACAGCAGTACCGGCCTGCTGAACCTGCGCCTGAACAATGTCGGCAAGCTGCGCACCCAGGGAGTCGAGCTGGAAGCCGCCTACAAGCCCGCCCGCGCATGGCTGTTCGAAGCCGCCGCTGCCTATACCGATGCGACGATCCGCAGTTTCCCGAACGCGAATTGCTACCCGGGCCAAGGCGCGGAACAAGGGTGCGTGACGACCGGCGCCGTCCGCGTGCAGGACCTGGCCGGCAAGAAGCTCCCCAACGCCCCCCGGCTGAAAGGAACGCTGGGAACCACGTACGATTTCGCCGTCGGCGACGGCGACCTGCGCGGCACGGCGAACCTGAATTTCCAGTACCAGAGCAAGGTCAATTTCGACCTGTTCCAGAATCCGCTGACCGTGCAGGGCGGCTATGGCGTCGTCAACGGCAGCCTCGCCCTCGGCGACAGCCAGCGCGGCTACAAGGTGACGTTCTTCGCCAACAATCTGTTCGACAAATCGTACGCGGCGAACATCGGAGACAATGCCGGCGTGTTCGGCGGCGTGCATGTGCTGACCGCCACGCTGCCGCGCAATGCCCGGCGCTACGTGGGCATGCGCGTGAAGTACGAGTTCTGAACAAAGGTATGGAAACGGCCGGCGTTCGATGCGGCCGTAGCTTCCCGGACGCGGGCCGCCGCCCTTCCCTCGCGTCGTCCCGGCCAGGTATCGACGGAACCGTCGCTTCGGATCGGAAAAATCGTTTTTACTTGTCCTCCCCGTGTTGATATCTTGAAAGAAGACGCATGGCATGCACTCACCCGCATGACCGGCCGCACATGACAACACGGAGACCACCATGATATCGAACCATCCCCTCGCCGGCGCTTCCGCTGGCCACGCACCTGTCGGGACCGCCGCCGCTCCAGCCATTCGCGATGAGGTCTTCGGCATGGCGCCGGCCTGGTGACGCCCTGCGCCGCGTGGCGCTCAAGCAGGCAATAGCAGCATTTCAACCATTGCGATCCCTTCCGCGCTCATGCGCGGGAGTGGCTTTGCACATCCCGGATTTCCACACGGGATCTGCCTGAACCCGGCAACGCCACTGAACGAGAAACGATTTTCGATCAGTCACGCCAGATGAAACCGGACCCGGAAGAAACCGGGTCCCGTCAAAACAATACGACGTCGATGTCGAGGACGGACGAACCCCATCCACAGGAGGAGAACAACGTGCATTCCAGGAACGCCATGCAGTTCAAACGAACGACCTTTGCCATGCTGGTCGCGACCGCTTTCGCAAGCCCGGCCGGTGCGCAGCAGTCCACCGGCACCGACCGGCAAGAGATCCAGGAAGTCATCGTCACCGCGCAAAAGCGCCCCGAGGCCGCTTCACGCACGCCGGTATCGCTGACGGCGCTGAGTGGCGACGAATTGCAGAAGAAAGGCATCCAGAACGTCGAGGACCTGACCAACACCGTTCCCAACGTGCAGATCGGCACGGAGAGCGCGGGCAACACGACCATCTATATCCGCGGGATCGGCAGCAACAACACCACCGAGCAGGGCGATCCCGCCGCGGCGTTCCACATCGACGGGGTCTACCTGGCGCGGCCGGACCAGGCACGCAATGCCTTCCTGGACGTCGAACGCGTAGAGGTGCTGCGCGGCCCGCAAGGCACGCTGTACGGCCGCAACGCCACGGCAGGCGCGGTCAATGTCATCTCGAACAAGCCGGGCGCGGAATTCGACGCGAGCGCAAATGTCGAAGTGGGCAACTACAACCTCTGCCGTGCGGAAGCCATGCTGAACGTGCCGGTCAACGAGACCGTAGCGCTGCGCGCTGCCGTGCTGGCCAGGAGCGAGGACAACTACATCGACACCCCGCGCGCGGCCGGCAACCGGGCCAGCCAGAAAACCGGCCGCCTGCATGCGCTGTTCAAGTTCACGCCCTCCTCCACCTGGCTGGTCACGCTGGACGGATCGGAATTCCAGGGACCGACCAGTGCCGGCGTGCCGTTGCCGCTGACCGTGGAACGCGGCAGCGGCGGGCAGCGCAACGATACCGTATTGCGCGCCGACGGCCGCGCCTACTACACCGGCGTCACGTCCGAACTGAATACCGCTCTGGATAGCGTGACCTTCACCTGGCTGGCGTCGACGCGCAACCGACGCCTCGACTGGGCAAGCCGCCTGGTCACGCCGATGGCGCCCAATGGCAGCGAGAACGGTTCGAGCACCCGTTCCGAACAGCTCTCCAACGAATTCCGGCTGTCGTCTTCCAGCGCTGGCCCGCTGCGCTGGGTGGCGGGGCTGTACTTCTTCAGCGAAACCCAGGACACGCAGGGCGCATTCTCCGATGGCTTCCTGGATTTCGACATCGACGATGCCGACGCGAAATCGCGCGCCCTGTTCGGCCAGGCGACCTACGCCTTCACGCCGGCACTGCGCGCAACGCTCGGCCTGCGCAGTACCCGCGACGAGAAATCGTGCGGCGAATGCGTGCGCTACGTGGCCGGCTTCGGCGCGACGACATCGGAAGAGCGCAGCTGGTCGCACAACGACTGGAAGCTGGGCCTGGACTACGACCTGGACAAGGACACCATGGCCTACGCCGTGGTGGGCAGCGGCTACAAGGCGGGCGGCTACAACCTTGCCGCGCCGGCCGTGCCCTTCCTCGGACAACCGGCGGCGCCGGTGCATTTCTACGAGCCGGAACAGCTGCTGTCGGCGGAAGCGGGCATCAAGGGCCGTATGCTGGGCAATCGCGGCCGCTACACGGCGGCCTTCTTCGTCTACGACTACAAGGACCTGCAGGTCAATACCCTGCTGCCGCTGGGCGGCGGCCTGACCACGGGCGGCGTGGGCAACGCGGCAAAGGCGAGGGTCTACGGATTCGAGGCGGAAGGACGGCTGCGCGCCGGGCAGAATGGCACGATCACTTCCTCGCTCGGCCTGACCAGCGCGAAGTACGACACCTACACTTCCTGCACCGATGAACTGGACGGCACGCGCCTGGATTGTTCGGGGAACTACCTGCGCAATGCGCCGAAACTGACCGTGACCCTCGGCTACGAGCATTTCATTCCGCTCGAGCAGGGCGAACTGGTGGCGCGTATCGATAGCCGCTATGCGTCGAAGTACTACAACGACGACGCCAACAGCGACGTGTTCACGCAGGGCTCCCATACCCGCACCAACCTGTCGCTTCGGTACGACGCGCCCGGCGGCCGCTGGTACGCCACGGCCTATGCGCGCAACCTGGAAAACAACAACGTGATGAATGCGCGGCTGTCCAACACCGTGTTCGGCGCATTCGGCTATACGGCCGCACCGCGCACCGCCGGCTTGTCGATTGGCGCGCGCTACTGATCCGCAGATTTCCTGCACAGGACTTCCGGCCCGAAGGAACGGGCCGGTTCTTTGAAACAGATTCTTGAACAGACAACCATCACACGAGGGAACCACATGACCGATTTCGACAGCCAACTGAAGACCGAACGCCGCCGCGCCCTGCTGGCCGGCGCCGGCTTGATCGGCGCCGCCCTGCTGCCGGCAGGCGTGAAGGCAGCGCCGGCCACCTCCGGCAAGTTCTCGTTCCCTCGCGGCTTCCTGTGGGGCGCCGCCGTGGCCGGGCACCAGGTCGAAGGCCAGAACATCAACAGCGACGCCTGGCTGCTCGAGACCATCGAACCCACCACGTTCGCCGAGCCTTCCGGCGACGCCTGCGACCATTACCGGCTGTTCGCCGAGGACATCGCCATGGTGGCCGCTCTCGGTCTCAACACCTTCCGCTTCTCGGTCGAATGGTCGCGCGTGGAGCCGGAGAACGGCATGTTCTCGGAGGCCGCACTGGCCCACTACCGCGATGTGCTGGAGGCTTGCCGGAAGCACAAGCTGACGCCGATGGTCAGCTACAACCACTTTTCCACGCCGCGATGGTTCGCCGCGCTGGGTGGCTGGGAGGGAGACGATGCGCCACGGCTGTTCGCGCGCTACTGCGCGAAGGTCACCGAAGCGCTGGGCGACCTGATGGAACTGACCACCACGTTCAACGAGCCCAACCTCGCCAAGCTGCTGTTCGGCTTTCCCGGCCCGTTGCAGCAGTTTTCCGGCAATCCAAAGGAAAAAGCCATGCTGGCGCGCGCCGGCGAGGTCAGTGGAACCGGCCGCTTCTCGGCCTGGATGTTCGGCGACCTGGACAAGATCCAGGCGGGACAGCTTGCCGCGCACCGCGCCGCCTTCGAAGCCATCCATCGCGTCAAGCCGTCGATGAAGGTCGGCCTCACGATCGCCATGGCGGACGACCAGGCGGCGGGCGCCTCGGACGACACCATGCGGCGCAGGCGCGAGATCGCCTACGGTCCATGGCTGGCACTGGCGGAGAGCCATGCCGACTTCGTCGGGGTCCAATGCTATACCCGCGCCCGGATCGGCGCCGACGCCGAACTGCCGCCGCCCGACGGTGCGCGCCTGACCGACATGCGCTACGAGTTCTATCCGCAGGCCATCGAAGGCGCCCTGCGCTACGCGGCGTCGCGCGTGCGCAAGCCCTTGTATGTGACCGAGAACGGCATCGCCACGATGGATGACCGGCATCGCGAGGAATATATCCGCGTGGCCGTCGGCGGCGTGGCGCGTTGCATGCGCGATGGTATCGACGTGCGCGGCTACCTCCACTGGTCGTTGCTGGACAACTTCGAATGGAATTTCGGCTATGGTCCCCGCTTCGGCCTGGTGAGCGTCGACCGCAAGACCCAGCAGCGCACGCCCAAGCCGAGCGCACGCCTGCTGGGCACCATCGCACGCCAGAACGCCATCGCCGTCGACAACAGGTAAGCGGAGACCCCATGCTGAAACTGACCCTTGCATTCCTGCTGGGAGGCGCGACCTGCGCCGCCGGAGGTCTTGCGCTGGCTGCGCCGGCCGAACGCGCCGTGGCACCGGAGTCGCGCCAGCGCCTGTTCGTGCTGACCGACATGGAAGCCGATCCGGACGATGCCCAGTCGCTGGTCCGTTTGCTGCTGTACGCGAACCAGTTCGACATCGAAGGGATCGTCGCGACCACGTCGGTCCACCTGAAGGACGCTGTTCATCCGGAATCGATCCGCACCCTGATCAGGCGTTACGGCCAGGTCCAGCCCAATCTGCTCAAGCACGAGCCAGGCTTTCCCGCCGCGGACCGGCTCCTGGCCAAGGTCAGCCAGGCATTGCCGGTCTACGGCATGGCCGGCGTCGGGGACGGCAAGGATTCGCCGGGTTCCGACCTGCTGGTGCGCGCCATCAAGGCGGATGACCGGCGCCCGCTCTGGGTGACCGCCTGGGGCGGGACGAATACGCTGGCGCAGGCGCTGTACCGCCTGAAGCAGACGACTCCTGCCACACAGCTCGACAAGGCGCTCGGCCGCCTGCGCGTGCACGCCATTTCCGACCAGGACGACAGCGGCGCCTGGATACGCAAGACGTTTCCGTCGCTGTTCTATGTGGTGAGTCCTGGCGGATACGGCAACGCGACCTGGCTCGGCATCAGCGCCGTCGTCGACGGCATCGACAACACCAATGTCGGCAATGCCTGGATCGCCGCCAATATCCAGCAGGGCCACGGCCCGCTGGGGGCCGCGTATCCCGACGTGGCGTGGGGCATGGAAGGCGATACGCCCAGCTTCCTGGGCCTGCTCCCGAATGGCTTGAACGTGCCAGACCGTCCGGACTGGGGCGGCTGGGGCGGGCGCTATACGCTGCGCACGCCCGGCCTGGACGAGATCGACCCCAAGGGCTTCAATGGCGGCGTGCCGGTCGAGGCGGAAACCCGGCCGATCTGGACCAATGCCAGCGACACCATGACGTCCCGCCCGCGCATGGAATACAACCGCTTCCACCGCGACGACAAGGCGGCCCCGAAGGAATTCAGCGGGCCCAAGGTCACGCTATGGCGCTGGCGCGACGACTTCCAGAACGATTTCGCCGCGCGCATGCGCTGGACCACCCGCTCGTATGCCCAGGCGAACCATCCGCCCAGGCCCGCGCTCGGCCACGCCAATCAGTTGACGGTGCAGGCCGGCGCGGCGATCCGGCTCGACGCAAGCGCCTCGACCGACCCGGACGGCGACAGCCTGAGCTATCACTGGTTCCAGTACGGCGAGGCGGGAACGCTGAAGACCAGCATCCCGATCGCTGCGGACAACCTGGCGCGCCAGACCCTCACGGCCCCGGAGGTCGGCAAGCCTGAAACCGTGCACTTCATCGTGCGGGTCACGGACAAGGGAACCCCTGCGCTGACGCGCTACCAGCGGGTGGTGGTGAACATCGTGCCGAAGAACTGACTCAGGCCACCGGAAGGTGGCCCACGCGCCCTCCTTCCCTGGCTACGCCTGGAACCTGTCGGCCGACCTGGCCATCGCAATGGGCGCGCGCACCGGCGAGATCGTGGCGTATGGGCCAGCACTCACGGTGTCCATCAGCATGGAGCGGAACCACAGGTGCGAGGGATCGTTGTCCAGCACCTGGTTCCACTGCATGCACATTTCCACCGCCGGGATGTCGAGCGGCGGCGGCAGCAACCTGATCGGGTAGTAGCGCGACAGCGATTTCGCCAGGCGCGTATGCATCGTCGCGATCCGGTTGGTGCCGATCACGAAGTGCGGAATGCTCGCGAAATTCGTCGTCGTCACCTCGATGCGCCGGTCATAGCCCGACACCTTCATGAACCACTCCTCGAAGCTCACGATCGCCGCGCCGAAGCGCGACGATACATGGCCCAGCGACATGTACTGCGCCATCGTGAGCTCGTCGTCGATCAGGGTATTGCCGGTCCACGCGATGCACGTATAGGTTTCCTCGAACAGGACCTGCACCGGGTGCACCTCGGACATGTACTTGCGCGGCAGGATGATCAGGTCGGCTTCGACGCGCTCCAGCAGGTCGGTCGGGCTGGCCGACATCGACAGGATGTCCAGCGTGATGTTCGGCGCGGCCGTGGCGAGCAGCGTTGCCAGGTCGCCCAGCACCACGGTCGAGATGTAGTCCGATGCGAGTATGCGAAAGCCCCGTACCGCGGTGAGGGGATCGAACTCCGGCCGGATGTCGACGGTGGCCTGGATCTGCAGCAGCACCTTGCGCACGGGGTCCGCCAGGCTGGCGGCCAGTGGCGTGAGGATCAGGTTGCGGCCGACCGGCATCAGCAGCTCGTCGCTGAAATACTCGCGCAGGCGGGCCAGCACGCCGCTGGTGGCGGACTGGCTCAAGCTGAGCCGCCGCGCTGCCCGGGTGATGCTTTTTTCGCTGAGCAGGATGTCCAGCCCGACCAGCAAATTCAGGTCGAGACGATTGAAACGCATGGTGTCCCCTTTGATATGTTCTGAAACGATGATGCCACAGTCCGGCCGTGGCAGGCCGTGGCAGGCAACGCAAAGGAGATGAGGTGACACCGACCGCCGGGATGCCCACGGCGGCGAACCCGGTCTGGAATCCGGACTGCTGTGCGGTGGCGCCCGCCATGGCGGGGCCGAGCACCCCCGAACGAAATGCTCATGACCAGTCTCCATTGTTCGATATTGTCCCGGGACGATAGCAGCGCTTTCCCGCCAGGGAAAATCGCTTTTGCCGATGGCGGGTATTGGCGCGGCCGCTGGCCGGGGTATCGAAGGGGCTGGAGGCGTCAGGCCGCCCGGGTCGTTCAGTAATAGCTCAGCGCGTTGAAGATGGTGCGGCGCGTATCCTCGATGCGGCGGCGGCCGTGCATGACGCGGGCGTTGTCGATGACGACGATGTCGTTGTCCCGCCAGCCCACGTCCACCGTGTGCCGCTGGCAGACTGCGTCCAGCGCCGCGCGCATCGCTTCCGGCAGCGGCGTGCCGTCCGCGAACGTGATCCGGGGACGCTCGTAGTTGAACGACGGACCGAAGATGCTGTTGGCGAAGGCCGGCCGGCCAGGGCTGAACGGCGAACGGGTCAGGATCGACGGTGTGCGGAAGCTGTACGTGACCGAGTGGTCCGCGTTCAGTTCGATCTGCGTGTTCACGTTCCCGTCGAGAAGGGCCAGCAGGCGCTCGAAGCAGGTCCGGGTGTCCGCCGCTTCCTTGCCGGCATCGGACGCATGGCGCACGTAGTTCTTCCACAGCGCTTCGCCGACGCTGCGCGTGTAGACGACGTCCTGCGCCAGCAGCGCGGTGCGCATCTGCGGCGACAGGTCGCGGTACACGGCGGCGCCGTCGCAGACGGTGGTCTGCGACCCCACGGCCGGCGCCTGGGTGCAGAAGAACCAGCACAGGTCGGGCCAGAACGGGCTGTTGCCGTTTTCGCAGTGCAGGCCGATGGCGTCGCTGCCGGCGTCGACCTTCTGCGCCAGCACCTTGCCATCCTGGTCGTGGAACTGGCGGGCCGGATCGAGGCTGATGCGGCTGCTGTGGGCGCGTACCAGGTCCGAGAAGCCGGGCACGTCGCACGGGAAGCCGCGCAGCACGACGTAGCCATGAGCGCCCAGCCAGCCGGCCAGTTGCGACTTGCCGATCGAAGCCAGGGTCTCGCCCGCCTCGCCTTGTACCACTAGTCCCGCCTGGCGGGTATGAGCTGCAGTTTGCACGTGATTCTCCAGATTTCAACGTTGATGAAGGGCGGAGGCGGCTGCCGGGAGGCTGCCTGCCTGGTACTCGTGGGCGTGGCGTTCGCGGACATGACATTCGCGGACATGACTTTCGCGTAATTGACATTCGCGTACATGGCGCTCCACCTCCTGCCGGCGCGGCCGGCCCGTGACGGTGAACAGGCGGGCCCGCAGCGCCGGCGCATCGGCTTCGAACACGAAGGTGCTGGCACGCTCGATGCCGGAGAGCCAGCGTTCGCCATGCCGTACCAGTGCATGCCGCAACGCGCCCTGGTCGACGCCGGTCGCCGTGAGCACATAGGCCGACAGCGTCTCCTGCCCTTCGCCCAGCAACACGATATCGGCGACGCCCGCCACGCTGCGGTACGACGCCTCGGCCGGTTCCGGCGACACGTTGCGGCCGTGCGCGGTGATGATCAGGTTCTTCTTGCGGCCGATGATCGTGATGAAGCCGTCGGCGTCGATCCCGGCCAGGTCGCCGGTCCACAGCCAGCCCTCGGCATCGGTATGGCAGGCGCTGGGATCGCTGCCGCTGTAGCCGGCGAACAGCGAAGCGCTGCGCACGGCCAGTTCACCGTCCGGTCCCAGCTTGCAGGAAACGTGTGCCAGCGGCTTGCCGACGCTGCCGATGCGGTTCTCGGCCCGCGTATTCCATGCAACCACGGAGCTGTTTTCGCTGAGACCATACCCCTGCAGCACGGTGACGCCGCGTTGCGCCAGCCGTTCGATCGTGGCGGCGGCGACCGGTGCGCCACCCGCCGCGATCAGGGGCACGGTCGAGCGGCCGAACAGCGCCTCGCACAGCGCCGCGGTATCCAGCTCCGGCAGGCGGTCCGCCGCATTGGCCAGCGCTTCCACCAGCGACGGCGGCAAGGTCACCGCGCTCGGGCGGGCGCGCCGCAGCAGCGCGAGCTTGTCGGCGGCCACCGCGCCCGGATCGCCCAGCGGCGCCTCGCCCACCGGCGGCAGCACGACCGTGCCGCCCGCCGCGAACGGCATGTACAGCGCCGTCACCTGTTCGATCAGGAGGCTGAACGGTACCAGGTTCAGGTAGCGCCTGTAGTCGTCCCGCGTGGCGTGCCGCCACAGCGATGCCAGCAGCGCATCCAGGCCGTTCGCGCGGATCCGTACTCCCTTGGGGGCACTGGTGGTGCCGGATGTGTGGATCACCTTGCAGACGCGGTCCGCCTGCGTGCCGGCGGTCAGCGCCCGGGCCGTCACGGCGGCGGCGCCGTCGACCAGCTGGCCGATGGACAGGCACGGCATCGCCTGGAACGCGTGCGGCGCGTCGGCGCGCCATGCCTCGAAGCGGCGCTGGCCCGCGTCGTCGGTCAGCACCACGCTGCAGGAAGCCAGCAGGTGGGCGGCCTGCTCCGCGCTGAACGCCAGCGGTACCGGCACCTCGACATGGCCGCCCATCAGCAAGGCCAGGTCGGCCTCGATCCAGGCGATGGAGTTGGCCGCCACCAGGCCGACGGTGCTGCCCGGCGCGCACCGCGCAGCCAGCGCCACCGCCAGTGCGTTGCACTCCTGTTCGAGCGTGCCGTAATCGACGACACGGCCCGGCGACACAGTACCGTCGAGCTGCACGATCGCCACGTCGCCGGCGCGTTCCCGCATCGCGGTGCGGATACTGTCGATGAAGTGCATCATGCCGCCTCCTCCACCATCGCCGCGTTTGCCGTTGCGTGTTCGCTACCGCCGGCGACTTCGCCGGCCAGCAGGTGCTGGTTGTAGCGGCAGCTCACGGTGTCGAAGAACTCGCCGAGCGCGTCGACGCGGATCAGGCCCGTGATCGGCCGGGTGTCGTAGTAGGTGCCCCAGGTGACGCCCACCACGGTCGGCAGCCGGGCGGGATCGGCCGTCGCGATCGGATGGAAGCGGAGTTTCATCGCCTCGAAGCAGCGCCGCAGCTTCGCCGTGACAGTGCAGATCACGCCGCGCAGCCCCAGGTACCAGCAGACCAGCGGCAGTGCGCGCATCAGTTCCGTGCCGATGGTGGGCTCGAGCGTGGCCAGCGTCGTCACCTCGGCGATATCGCGCCGCGCCACGTCGCGCTGGAAGACGTCCGCCAGCATCTGTTCCAGCGGCGCGTCCAGGTAGTGCTCGGAGAACAGCGGCGCCCTGCCGGCGAACGACAGCCCGGCGCACGCGATGGCCGCGCCGCTCGCCAGGTCGATGCCGACGATGAAGCGGTGCGGCCGCGGAACGATGGTGGCGCCATAGGCGCGCTGGTAGACGGTACGCGCCAGCTCGACGGCGGCGCCGTAGTACCGGTCTTCCGGACCGACCAGCTTGAAGACCAGGGACCGCTCGCCGAGTTCGAGCTGGAACGAAAGGCCGGCGGCTGTCGCGGGCCGCGCGGCGGCACCCGGGGTGCTTGCGGAATGGATGTTCACTACGTTGTCGTTGGCTGCTGGTATATGCATGGCGTTCCCTGGAGGTTCGATAGTCGCTGGAGAGAGGATCGGACGAACACGCCTTCGTCCCGGCCTGGCCGTGGAAAAGCACGACCAACGACGTGCATCGTATAGAACGAATGTTTGACAAATGAAGCGGATGTTTCGGAGATGTGTATCGCTTCGTCAGGGCGCGGCGACGATATTTTCAGCAACTGTCGGCACGGCCGAGTGGTATCCCGGCCGTGGCGCACCGGTCAGAACGCGTAGCGCATGCCGAGCGCGATGCTGCGGCCCCTCAGCGGCGACTGGTTCTTCACGAACGAGGTATGGGCGTAGGCCAGTTCGTCGCCAAGGTTGGTGCCCCGCGCATACAACTCCAGCGACTGTCGCAAGCCCATGTCCAGCCGGTACGCCAGGGTCGCGTTGACCATGTTGTAGCCCGCCGTCTCGGTTTCATAGGAGGCAATCCGGCTCTGGCCGAACGTGCGCGACACCTCGAGATCCGCCGAGAGCGGCCCCCAGTTCCTGTCGTAGCGGACGCCGAGGCGTCCGCGGGGAATGCGCGGCAGATGATCGTCCATGCGCTTCATCCGGGCATGGACAAAATCGCCGAACACCGTAACGCGCGAAGCGGGTGTCACCTGGTAGCTCACCTGGCCATCGATGCCGGCGAAGCGCACATCGGCCGCCGTGTAGGCCAGGAAGTTGTGCGCAACGCCGGTCGCCGTTTCGGTCTCGATCAGCCGCGCGAAAATGTAGTCGCCGACGTCCTGGTAGAACACGCCGATCTCCCCTTCGAGCGGACCACCGGACTTCCGGAACGTCAGGTCGATCGAGTCGGTGGACTCGAGCACATCGCCGACAGGACGCTTGCTCTCCGCTAAGACCGGGTTGTTCACCGCCAGCCCGAGTTCGTAGCTGTTGGTCGAGAGATTATTGCCACGGGCGTAGAGCTCGCGCACGTTCGGCGCGCGCTCGGTGTGGCCGAACGACAGCCCGACCGAGTACCCTTGTCCCAGGTTCCAGACGCCCCCCAGCGACGCCGAGAAAGGCTGGTGCTTCGTGCCGGGATTCCTGGCGAGGAAATCATCGACATACTCGGACTCGAGGATCTGCCGCCAATCGCTGCCATACCACTCCGTGAACATCGCTTCATACTCGGGCGTCATGGTGGCAAGGAATGTGGGCGCCGGCACGCGCATCTCGCGCCAGTCCTTGCGCACCGCGAGTTCGAGGTCGACCGCGCCGAAGGAACGGCGCTCGCTCAGGAACAGGCCGACATTCTTCGTCAGGTAGTAGTAAGGCGGGACCAGTCCGTAGGCATTCTCCGGAAACGGCACATGCAGGTCTTCGACATTGATGCCGCTGAAGGTGCCGTCCGTGTACTGCGCTCCCAAGGTGCCGGTGAAACCCAGCAGAGGCCGGTGGGTCAGCTCGAGGCGCCCATCCCACACCTTGTTGGTATAGCGCGTGAACAGCATGGCGCCATCGATCTCGTCATGCGCATAGTCCGTGTGCGACACGCGCAGGCGCGTATGGGAAATCCCCGGCAGCAGGTCCGCATAATCCGCGCGGATATCGACGCGGTCGCTGCGCAGTTTGATGAAGGCGGTATGGCTGTCGGGGGAGCCGAATGGGTCGTCGAAGCCGCCGTGCGCCGTGCAATGCAGGTCCATGTCGTGCGTATGGCATACACCGTTCAGGTGGCTATGGCCCGGCAGTCCATACCTGCTTTTCATGCGCGTGAAGGCGGCGCCGATATAGCCCTTCGCGGTGATCCACGAGGCGCCGATCGAATAGCTGGTGTTCTCGGCGAAGGAATCGGGCAACTCGTCCACGCCATACCCGCCCGGCACCTCGTAGTTGTCGGCATGGCGGCGTACCCCCTCGGCATGGATCGCGAACTGGCCCATGCCGGCGGTAACGCGGCCGACGGCCGTCTTCTCGCCGTCGCCGAAGCCGTAGCGAACTTCGCTCGCACCGGCCAGGCCGCCAGCCGGCAGGCTGCGCGGCACTTTACTGTCGATCAGGTTGATCGCCCCATTGACCGCGTTCCCGCCATAACGGATGGCGGCCGGCCCGCGAATGATCTCGATGGCGTCGAGCAGCAGCGGGTCGGCCGTCACCGCGTGGTCCGGCGATACCGAGGAAACGTCGAACAGCGCCGCGCCATCGCTGAGGATCTCGACGCGTGGCAGGGTCTGCCCGCGGATCACGGGGCGCGACGCGCCACCGCCGAAGCTGTCCAGGTGGACACCGGGCAAGCCCGCGATCGTCTCGCCAAGCCCGCCCTGCCGGCGATGGACCAGCTCGGTACCGGACAAGGTTTGCGACGGCGTGATGGCCGGCCTGACTTCCACGTCGCTATTGCCCCTGTTTGCGGTGATGGTCACCGTGTTGTCGATGTCGCTCGTTGCGACCAGCGGATCGGTTTCCATCGCCTGGGCCCACAAGACGGTCGGCAGCAGAGCGAGGAAACCAGCGGTACCCCTGAGCGCGGGTCTCTTTTTCATGTTCATGTTCTTCCTGTTTGAATGATCGTGCCATGGCCAACGCCGCCTCATCCGGGCATCACAGCGCGTGGTTGCGTCGATCCTCCCGATAATGCGAGTGCATTATCGATAAAAGATGTGGTGATGGCAAGGCTTTGTCTTGTCGTTATTGGTGGGCGGGCCCTGCCGCCGGCCGCTGTTGACCCGACGCCGGCTTGGCGAAGCAGGCGGCCCCATGTACAGTTGATCAAGAATCAACCCATCGACCCATTACGCGACTGCGCCCTTCCATGCCCTCCATCTCGCACCTGCGCCTTGCCTTGCTGGCCTGCCTGTTCATGCTCGCATCTTTTGCCCTGGCGGCACAGGCGCAGGCGCCCGCCGTCCCCAGCGCGGAACTGGCGGTCGCCAACCGGACCATCTTCGTGTTCCGCTCGCCGCTGGCGGGCTATTCGCCGGCCGACCGTGCCGAGGCCGCGCAGCGCCGCCTCGACCGGGCGCTCGCCAGGAAGGGGCCCGGCACGACGAGCATCCACGCGATCCCGGAAGGTGCCCAGGTGCTGCTCGATGGATCGCTGCTGTTCCTGGTCACGCCGGGCGACGTCAACCTGCTCGCCGGCGACACGTCCGACACCGTGGCGGCCGACAGCGCGGCCCGTCTCTCCGTGGCGCTGCGGGAGAAGACCGAACAGGCCAGTCCGCGCTATCTCGCCATTGCGGCCGGACTGGCGTTCGTGACGATGCTGGCCTGGCTGCTCGCCCTGCGTGGCATCGGCCTGGCGCAGGCCTGGGCGGACCGGCGCCTGCAGGTGCTGCTGGCCAGGCGGATCGAACGGCTCAGTTTCCGCAATGTGCGCCTGCTGGACGCGGAGCATTACGTGGGCCTGGTGCGCAGGCTGGCGATTGCCGCCGCCTGGGCGCTCAGGCTGCTGGCGACCTATCTCTGGCTCGCTTTCGTGCTCCGCCAGTTCCCCTATTCGCGCGCCTGGGGCGAATGGCTGCAGGGGCACCTGGTCGACACCAGCGCGCATATTGCACGTGGCGTGGCCGCCGCGGTGCCAGGGTTGCTGATCGTCCTGCTGATCGCCGCATTGGCGCGCGTTGCGACGCTGACCGTGACGTCGATCTCCAGGCGTATCGAGAGCGGACAACTCCAGCTCGGCGGACTCGACCGGGATACAGCCGCGCCCAGCCGCCGCCTCGCGAACCTCGTGATCTGGCTGTTCGCACTGGCCATGGCCTATCCCTACCTGCCCGGTTCGCATACGGCGGCCTTCCAGGGCGTCACGGTGCTGGCCGGCCTGATGGTGTCGATCGGCGCCTCCAGCATCGTGGCCCAGGGCGCGGCCGGCCTGATCCTGATGTACACCCGGCCGCTGCGCAAGGGCGAGTACGTCAAGATAGCCGAGGCCGAAGGCACGGTCGTCGACCTGGGCATGTTCAGCACCCGCCTGCGCACCGGTCTCGGCGAGGAGGTCTCGATGCCGAATGCCTATGTGCTCGCCAATACGACGAAGAACCTGTCGCGGGCGTTCCCGGGCAGCGGTTTCGTGGTCGACACCACGGTCACCATCGGCTACGACACCCCGTGGCGCCAGGTGCACGCGATGCTGGAAACCGCGGCGCGCAACACGGAAGGCATCCTGGAAACGCCCCCTCCTTTCGTCGCGCAGACGGCGCTCTCCGACTTCTACATCGAATACCGGCTGGTCGCCTACGCCGACGTGAGCGCGCCGCGCGCCCGCGCCGAACTCTTGAGCCACCTGCACCAGGGCATTGTCGACGAGTTCAACCGCCAGGGCGTGCAGATCATGTCGCCGCACTTCACGCAGGAACCGAAGGTGGCCCAGATGGTCCGGCCGGCTGACTGGCACGGCCCCGCGCCGCAGGAGTCGCCGGTGGAGGCTGCCGGATCGCTTTCCGAAAAAGCGACGACGTGAGCAAGACCGTTCGCCCGGCCGGCCTCTGCGCTCCTGCGGTACCTATGCGGGACTATGGCGGTTGAAGGCTTGCGCCGGCATGAGCGATATGAGTGGCGCGCCGCGTGGTGCCGAGGGCCGGAACCCGGCTAGCTCGGTATTGCTGGTAGCCCCGGCAATGCAGTCGTCGATGGCGTTCACCAAAAAACTGACGTGACGGATGGCCCTGCGAATCCGCACTCGTCCCAGGACACCAACTGTGCGTACGGCGCGCATGTTTTGACGGCTGCTGAACTCGCCAACGCTGACGGTCGCGTCCGCGTGATCGATGGCGCACCGGAATCGCGACGATGA
The DNA here is from genome assembly GCF_004322755.1 of Pseudoduganella albidiflava. Classification (NCBI taxonomy): domain Bacteria; kingdom Pseudomonadati; phylum Pseudomonadota; class Betaproteobacteria; order Burkholderiales; family Oxalobacteraceae; genus Pseudoduganella; species Pseudoduganella albidiflava. The sequence continues at coordinate 2,469,553 of NZ_CP036401.1, read as the reverse complement.
CAGATTTTTGTGGGGCACACTGGAATCAAGCCGTTTCCTCCTTCGTGATCAAGTGATGGATGTGCGATGCAATTCACTAGGATGTGACCGTGGTTGCAGCGCCATCGGCATTCAACCTGTCTCTGATATTCGATGCTGCCTCCTGCGGCCAATTCTGCGTCGCTGCCCACATTGCACTGCCAACGAGGAGAATCGCAACCAGTATCGATGCCACCGTAATCTCCAAGCCTAGTTTGAGGAGCAATGCCCCAAGAAAGCTAACAACTGCCGAGCATAGAAATATCCACATCACCATGATATTGAATCGATACTCGAATCGATCCGCCAGGCTGAATTCCCGAATATATAAAACGCCGTTAGCATTCATGTCCATATATTGTCGGGCACGCCTCATGATAATCCAGGACACTCCAGTCACATCACGCATTTCTACGAGGCCTCGCCGCCACTTGCTTTCCGCGTAGATGCCCGTCGCCTTTTCAAAAATCATCGCGTCCCGAATATCCTGCACTACAGTCCTACAGAACGGTTCGTCCGCAGCACATGCGATACTTTCTGTAAGGTACTTTAACCGTGATTCTTTCCGGCCTATCAGCGTTTGAACCAGGGGCACTTGCGGAACTTTAATAACCAGATAGATAAATATGACAATACCAAGTACCAGACTACCCAGAGCAGTGCTCAGCATGGTTCGAATGACTTCGAGAAGACTAGGCAAGTCTTCAAGCTTAACTAATTCCATCGTTCCCCTCCCGATAGGCTCGTGAATAACCTTAAAGGCCGCGAATAGAGCGGCAGAAACGCGGCTGGCAGCGCAAAAACACAACTGAAGTATATCGCGAGAATATGACTGGAGATCCCACGATCTGACGGACAACTCCTAGGTACTTTCAAGTTGTATGCGACTGACGTAGCCAATTGAAACGGACAAGCGACGAAGGTGTCCACCGCCACCTCAGAAGTGGATCCGGGTTTTCGTCAAGATCAGGGGCGACACGAGCGCCAGCGCGCTGGATGAGCATTGCCGGAATTCGAGCCTGCTCCAATTCAAGCGGCCACGCGACTATGTGTTGGTTCGCGAGATCCCGAAGTCACCGGTGGGGAAGATCTTGCGGCGCAAGCTGGTAGCGGGAGAGTATGACACGCTGGTGCCATCCGCGATCCCTGGCTCACCTCACTGATCGGCTCGCGGATGGCGAGACGCCGGCTTCGCACTGGAGTTCGGGCGGCGTCTGTTTGCCGTCACGGAAAACTCAAGTCATTACCGAGCACCCTGAGAAGGGCGAACGCGACAAGCCCCAGGGCCGACAGCGACAGCAGGAAGACCGCGGCCACCGTGCCGGCCGCGCGCAGCACTTCGCGCTTCTCCGCCACGTTCTCCTTCCCCTTCTTCCCTTGGTCGTAATGCCACTTGATGGCGTAGAACATGCCCGTCGCCAGCGCGAGAACCTTGAATGTACCGGCGACTATTGGGAACCAATCCATGATGTTGAGTACTTTCGAGGCTGTTGCTTGACTGTCTATCGTGAGGAGCACTATGCCGAACGCGGCTCCAGGAGTTCGTCTCTCCGGCCAGGCCATTCGAGACGCCAGCGGGCGGTATGGAAGGATGGCCAGCTGCAGGTGTGAAGGCATTCTACTGAAAAGCAATATCCATACATCGGGACAAAATGTCCCAGTTGAAAGCCGGGCAAGATGACGGTTTTTTCATTACCTCCCGCCGGCTGCAGCGGTGGACAAAGCGCTGAAGCCCGGGCCACCGCCTCGCCCCGCGGCACGAGTTGGCAGAAGAGCTGGCTGTCGAGCTGACGACATTCACACGCATACGATGGCGCCAGACATTGCAGGGGCGGGTCAGACGACAGCGGCGTCGAATGCGTCGGGCCGCCGCTCCAGCAAGCGTGACAGGCGCTGCAGGCCTGCCCGCAAGCGTGCACGGTCCTTGACGCTGCCCAGCGAGATCCGGATCGCGTTCCCGGATTCGCCTCCGGTTGCGAATGCCTCCGCCGGTACCACCACCAGCCCTTCGTTCTGCGCGGCTTGTGCGAGCTGGTACGACCGCCAGTAGGCCGGCAGCTCGACCCAGATGTGCAGCCCGTCGCCCGGTGACGCATATCGTCCGGCCAGGACGTCGCGCGCGATACCGTGACGCACGCGCGCCTCGTCTCGCACGCCCTGCATCAAGGTGCTTGCCGAGCCGTCGAGGATCCACTGGGTGGCCAGCGCAGCCGTCAGCGGGGCGGCCATCAACGCGAAGGACCTCAGGGCCGCCAGGAAGCGTGCACGCTCGACAGGGTCGCGCACAACCACGAAAGCAACGCGCAGCCCGGGCGTAAGGCACTTCGACAAAGTGGCAATGTAATATGCGTGTTCCGGCGCATAGGCAGCAATCGGCGGCGGTGGCGACTCGGCGAGCAGCCAGTAGGGGTCATCCTCGATGATTCGCGCGTTGCAGCGTTTTGCCACGGCGGCCAATTCCCTGCGCCGCTTTTCCGGCATCGTGACCGTTGTCGGATTCTGTAGTGTCGGGTTCAGGTAGACGAGCCTGGCGTCATGCTGCCGGCAAGCTGCCTCTAGCGCCTGGGGCAGCATTCCATGCCTGTCCGTCCCGACCGGCGTGACACGGCGCCCGAACTGGCTCGCGGCCGCACGCAGCCCGGGATAACCCGTCGGTTCCACGAGAATGGCATCGCCGGGCTCGGTAAGCACCAGGATCAGTGCCGCAATTGCCGCCTGTGCGCCGGGACAGACGACTATCTGGTCCGGATGCACGCTTCCAAACATCGGCGCGATCCACCGGGCCCCGGCTTCGCGGTCGGAAGCGCTGCCGCCGCCCAGGTGGTAAGTCATCAGCAATTCGTTATCCGCCCGCATCAGCACTTGCGCGAGACCTTGTTTCAGCAGGTCGCCGAAGTCGACGCCGTCCGGCGGCGGCGGTGTATTCATGCTCAGGTCGAGGACCGGCGCCAGTTCCGCCTTCGGCGCCGCAACGTAAGTACCGCGGGCGCCACGCCCTTCCAGCAGATTCCTGCGCCGGGCTTCATCGTATGCCCGGGTGACCGTCGTCAGGTCCACCTTCAGCCGCGCAGCCAGCTCACGCTGCGGAGGCAGGCGCTCTCCCGGCTTGAGCAACCCATCGGCCACAGCCTGCTGCAATGCATCCGCGATCTGGAGAAACCGGGGCCCAGCACCTGCTTGCAGTTGCGGCAACCATGATGGCAAAGGTGGATCTTGCATGGTTTTTAACTGGGACATTTTGTCCCGATGTATGGAAATTGTTTGGACGTAGTATGCCTCGGAAGGCGTGGAAGGACCAGTGATGCACGACGCCGACAGGTGCCCTCCTCCGCATCCTGGGAGCAGGCGGCCCCTGCCGTCCGGATGCCATTGAAAACACCTGTCCGGGCATCTGCGTGCCCGATGCTCCCGGGGTGCCGCCGTTCACCCAGCCGCCCCGGCCATGCGCGACAGCAGGATGTCGACCGCCAGGCAGTAAGCCAGCAGCGCGCCGGCTCCTCCGCCCGACGCGTCGACGGGACCGAGCACGAGGCTGGCATCCGCCGGGACGAATGCCGGCAGCGCCACGTCGCCCAGGATCACCGTTTTCGCGCCGGCCCGCCGATCCCTTGCCAGGGCATCGAACATCGCCGTGTCATGTCTCGTCTCCTTGCCGTGATGGACCGGCAGGCGGCCCGGTGGCACCGCCGTGCCGGTGGCTTACCTGTCCAGCGCGCGGAAGCGGATGGCGGTGCCGCCCCCTGGCGCCAGCGGCAGCGCCAGCCGGTCAGCCGCGCCCACTTCCTGGCGCACGATCTCGTAGGCATGCGGATTGCCGCGGAAATCCGCCGTGGGCGCGTCTCGGTAGATCGTCGCTTCGTAGCGCATGCCTTTGTCGAGGAAATCGAGGGGCACGGTCACCGCGCGGCGCGTCTCGTCGTTGACGGCGCCGAGGAACCAGTCGCGCCCGCCGCGCTGCTGCCGCGCGACGATGGCGTAGTCGCCGATCACGCTGTCGAGCGTGCGGCTGCGCTCCCAGTCGACCGGCACGTCGCGGATGAACTGGAAGGCATCCATGTGCTTCTCGTAGTTCTCCGGAATGTCGGCGGCCATCTGCACGGGGCTGTACAGCACCACAAACAGGGCCAGCTGGTTCGCCAGCGTCGACTGCACGCGCTGTTCCACCTGCTGCTTGCCGAACGTGAGGTCGAAGATGCCCGGCGTGAAATCCATCGGGCCGGCCAGCATGCGGGTAAACGGCAGGATCGTCACGTGTTCCGGCGGGTTGGTCGGCTTGCCCCACGCGTTGTACTCCTGGCCGCGCGCCCCTTCCCGGCTCAGCATGTTCGGCCAGGTGCGCCGCAAGCCCGTATCGATCACCGGTTCGTGGGCCACCACCGAGATGCGCTGCGCCGCGGCCGCCTCATTGACGCGCTGGTGGAAATTGACCATGTACTGGCCGCCATACGATTCGCGCAGCACTTCGCCGTTGCCCCCGGTGAGCTGGTAATTGCCGCCATCGCCGACATAGCCGGTCTTGACCGAGTGCACGCCATGCTGGCGGTAATAGCGCATGGCCGTGTCGAGCTGCCTGCCGTAGTTTTCCGTGCCACCACCCGTTTCATGGTGGCCGATCAGTTCCACGCCGAGCGCCGCGCCGTGGCGGGTGATAGCCGCGGTGTCGAAGTCCGGATACGGCTGGTCGAAGCGGAACGCCGTCCCACGGCTCCAGTCACCGTCCCAGCCCACGTTCCACCCTTCCACGAGCACGCCGCCAAAACCGTATTTCGCCGCGAAGTCCATGTAACGCTTGACGTTGGCCGTGTTGGCAGCATGCTGCGGGCCGCTCGACCAGGTGCCCTTGCCGAGGTGGATTTCCCACCACACGCCGACATATTTCATGGGCTTGATCCAGCTCGTGTCGGCAATTTTGCTCGGCTCGTTCAAGTTCAGCGTGATGCGCGAATCCGCCAGCTGGCCGGGCGTGCTGCCGACCAGGAGTGTGCGCCATGGCGTGGTGAACGGCCCGGTCTTGTGCACGGCCACGCCGTCCGGCCCCTCGTACAACGCCGCCCGGAAGCGGCCCGGCCCGCGCCGCTCCAGGTACATCGACGCGAAGTCGACCAGCGCGGCCTGGTGCACGCTGAGGAAGGTGCCGGGACGCTCGATCGTGAACGGCAGCTCCGCGGTTGCCACGTCGTTCAGCCGGCCGTTCCGGTACAGCGCTTCCAGGTTGGCATGGTGATGCGCATCGAACCACCATGCCCTGTAGTGATCGGTGAAATTGAATTCGGTGCGTTCGCCGCTGATCGCCACGGCCTTGCCGGCGGGGATATGCCGGTACTCGTAGCGCAGGCCCAGGCCATCGTCGAACAGGCGGAACACCACGTCGAATGCCCGCGCGCCGTGCGTGCTGGCATAGCTCACGCGCAGTTCGTTGTGGCGGTCGCGCACCAGGCGTTCCTCGCCCCACGGCTGCTGCCACTCGCTGTCGTGCGAACGGCGCGCCACGTTGCCGATGCCCGTGACCGCGGCGCGCGCCTCGGCGGCGAAATCGAGACCGAGTGCCGAAGGCGCCAGCAGTTCGGCACCGTTGCGCTTGAGGGTGTAGTACGCCTGCCCGGCGCGCACGAAGGTGCACAGCTCGAGCGCCTGGCCCGGCGAGCGCACGCATTCCGGTGCCTTGGCCGCCGCGCCCTGCGCCGGCAGCGCCAGGGACAGCACGGTACCTGCCAGCGCCAGGCCGGCAAAATTGCTTGCTGCTTTCAAATGAATCTCCTGTTGGTTATCGGTTGGCCTGGCGCGCCGGATCGCCGGCGGCACAGTGGGCCTTGATGAAGGCCGCGTGGGCGGGCATCACCGCTACGCAGTTGCGCGTCACTTCGGCGATGTCGCCCAGGTAGGCGGCCACTTCTTCCTCGTCGAGCAGGTCGGCGAGCGCATGATGGCCGCGCGGCCGCACGCCCTGGCCATGCAGCACCTGCAGCCAGGCCACCTCGGTGAACAGCTCCATGTCATGGCGCGACAGGCGCCCGCCGGCGCGATACAGCTCGATCTTCGCCTGCAGCGTATCGGGGATCGGCATGGTGCGGCAGTGCTCCCAGAATGGCGAATCGCTGCGCGCGGTGGCGTGGTAGTGCAGTACGAGGAAGTCGCGGATGCGCTCGCTCTCGATGGCGCTCTGGCGGTTGAATTCGTCGATGTCCGCCTGCTCCGGGTGTGCCGTGGGGAAGAACGCGACGAGCCGGGCGATGGCCGACTGCACCAGGTGGATGCTGGTCGATTCGAGCGGTTTGAGGAAGCCGCCGGACAGGCCGATGGCGACGACGTTGCGGTTCCAGATCTTGCGCCGCCGCCCCGCGGTGAAGCGCAGCTGGCGCGGCTCGGCCAGCGGCTCGCCGTCCAGGCTGGACATCAGCGCGGCGGCGGCCGCGTCGTCGTCCATGAAACTGCTGGCATACACGTGGCCATTGCCGGTGCGGTGCTGCAGGCCGATGCGCCACTGCCAGCCGGCGCTGCGCGCGGTCGCGATGGTGTATGGCAGCAGGTCGGGCCCGGCCGCGCAGGGCACCGCCCAGGCACGGTCGCAGGGCAGCCAGCGTGTCCAGCTCTCGAAGCCGGTATCGAGCGCCCCTTCGATCAGCAGCGCGCGAAAGCCCGTGCAGTCGAGGAACAGGTCGCCGGCGACCAGCCGGCCATCGGCCATGCGCACGGCTTCCACGTTGCCGTCGCCGCTGCGCAGCACCGCTTCGACCACCTCGCCTTCGGACCGCACCACGCCCCGCGCCTCGCTGTAGCGGCGCAGGTAGGCCGCATACAGCCCGGCATCGAGGTGGAAGGCGTGCGTGATGTCGGCCAGCGGCGAATTGCCATGACGCGGGTCGGCGCGCATGAATTTGCCCACCGCGGCGGCCATGGCGTTGATTGAATACGGCGCCAGGCCATCGGCCTTGCCGGCGGCGTGCATGCGCAGGAAGTACTGGTGGAAGTCCACCGTGGCGAGATCCTGCCCGACACGCCCGAACGCATGCATGTAGCGCTCGCCCACCCGGCCCCAGTCGCGAAACTCGATGCCCAGCTTGAAGGTGGCCTGGGTCTCGCGGATGAAATCGTTCTCGTCGATGTCGAGGACCGCGTTGAAGCGGCGGATCATCGGGATCGTCGATTCGCCGACGCCGATCGTGCCGATCGCATCCGATTCGACCAGCTCGATGGCGATCCGGCCGCCCAGGATCTTCGACAGCGCCGCGGCGCTCATCCAGCCGGCCGTGCCGCCGCCGACGATGACGATGCGCTTGATCATTTCCTGCATGGTTTCTCTCCTGTACCAATGCCGTTCAGTTCAGTCAACCCCAGATGCAAGGTCGGGGGTCAGGTTGGAGTGCTGGCACGCATGCCAGCACCGTTGCGCAGGCGCGAAGCATGCTTCGCGAACCCCCTGCTTCACCCCGCCGGGTCTGACCCCGGCAGTTCGCGTTTGGGTGAATGCACGCGCTCGTGGCACGCTGACTGAAGTGCATTGCCCCTGTTGCGTTTTTATCGTACGTACAGCTTCCAGGCCCAGGGCGCCAGCGTCAACGTGGCCACATCGCCGATAGCCGTGGCAGTGCCGCTGCCGAATTCGCGGTAGCTGCCCCGCTGCGGGCCGTCCTCGAAGGTGACGCTGGCCGGCTTGCCGGACAGGTTGAAGACGGCAAAGACCTTGTCCTGCCCGTTGTCGCGCACGAAGCTGAACACCTGCTTCGGTGCGCTGTTCTTCACCTGCCGCATGGTGGCGCCATGCTCGCCGTTCCACAGCGCGGTATTGCGCTTCTTCAGCGCGAACAGGTCGCGGTACAGAACGCCGTAGGGCGACGCCTTCCATGCGATCGGATCGCGCTCGAAGAACTTCAGGCGCTTTTCATTGCCCGCTTCCTGGCCGTTGTAGATCATCGGCATGCCGTCGCTGACGACGGAGAGCACGATGGCCGCATCGACGGCGGGGCCGAAGACTTCGAACTCGGTGCCGTCGGCCGCGTTCTTGTCGTGGTTCGTCACGTACAGCATGCGGTAGGCGTTCTTCGGATAGAACTTTTCGTTCCATGCGTAGTAGCTGTACAGCGACGTGGCATCGGCCTTGCCCTCGGCGATCAGGCGCATGGCATCCCACCATGTCCACGAGTAGGTGGCATCGAAGGCGCGCGCATGCATGTCGCGGCTTTCCCATTCGGCCAGCAGGAATACCGGCTTGATGGCACGCAGCTCGGCCGCGGCGTTGTCCCAGAAATCCTGCGGCACGAAGCCGGCGGCGTCGGCCCGGTAGCCGTCCACGCCCGCCTCCTCCACCCAGTAGCGCATGGCCTTCGTCATGTACGCGCGCAGCGCCGGGTTGCCGTAATCGAGCTCGATGATATCGTCCCAGTCGAACCAGGGCGTGGGCCGGGGCTTGCCGGCGGCATCCTTCAGGTACCACTCCGGGTGTGCCGTGCGCATGGTGGCGTCCCATGCCGTATGGTTGGCGACCCAGTCCATGATCACGTACATGCCGAGCCCGTGGGCCGCGGCGACGAAGGCCTTGAAGTCGGCCAGCGTGCCCAGTTCGGGGTTGATGGCGAAGTAATCCTGCACGGCGTACGGGCTGCCCAGGCTTCCCTTGCGGTGCGCCTTGCCGATCGGGTGGACCGGCATCAGCCAGACGATGTCGGTGCCCAGCGCTTTCAGGCGCGGCAGCTCCTGCTGTGCCGCCCGCAAGGTGCCGGCCGCCGTGAACTGGCGGGTGTTGAGCTGGTAGATGCTGGCGTTCTTCGTCCACTCGGGGTGCTGGACGGTGGAATATGGCGCGGGCTGGTAACGCGCCAGATCGGCGCCCGCGCCGTGGGCCGGCACACTGGCGGCGGCCGCGTACAGCGCGCAACAGGCCACGATAGCGGCGCGCAAAAGATGGTTGACCATGTGATGTCGATGGTTGAATGGCGGCGTGGCCGGACCGGTCGTGCCGGTACGCGGCCGTGGAAAAAGATCTTCGCCGCCGCCGGCGGCGAAGAAAACAGGCTGGAGAACCTGCGGCACGCGGATCACGCGCGGATCAGAATTTGTCCTCGTCAGAACTTGTACGTCAGGCCGGCCGCGTAGAACTTGCCATAGCTGCGGCTGCTGGTGACGATGTCCGGACTGGTGGTGAACTCCCGGAACGGCGTGTTCGTCAGGTTGTTCGCCTGCAGGAAGACCGACAGGCCTTTCAACGGACCGCCCTGGATTTCATACGACGCCTGCACGTCGGCGATGGTCTCGCTGCGGATGAAGGTGAATTGCGAGTCGCTGCGGTAGTCCTCGATCTCGCCGACGAAGGAGGAACGGTTGCGCAGCGTGTACGACACCTGGAAACCTCGGTTCTCGTAGTACAGGCGCAGGCTGCTGACGTTCTTCGACAGGCCCGGCAGCGAGATCTGCGATACCTGGTCGACGAAGACCGGGCTGTTGTTCGCCGTGATGAAGCCGGAGGTCGGCAGCGTCACGGAGCTGTCCGTGTACGAATAGTTGATCGCCGCACCGAAGCCGTCGAGCGGATTCCACAGCAGCCCGAACGGCATGTTCATGGCCAGTTCGATACCGCGCATGGTGCCGCCCTGGCCATTGGTCGGCGTGGTCAGGAAGCCGATAGTGCTGCCCTCGAACTCGCCCCGCGCGGGCAGCGGCGTGGTCGGGCTGACGAATGGTGCGAAGTCGAAGCCGCGCGGCGCGTTGATCACGTAGCTGTGCAGCTTCTTGAAGAACACCGCCGCGCTCATGTAGCCGCGCTTGCCGAAGTACTTCTCGAACGACAGGTCGAGCGAACTGGCCAGGTAGGGTTTCAGCCTGGGATTGCCGCCGCTGCCGGTGAGCGCGGGATCGAACGGGGTGGAGGTCGGCAAACCCCAGCTCAGGCCGGCCCGCATATTGTCCAGGTTGGCGCGCGACATCTGCTTGCCGGCGCCGAAACGCAGCACCTGGTCGTTGCCGAGGTCGAACGACAGGTTCATGCTGGGCAGCACATTGGTGTACGCGATACCGTCGCGGTTGATGTTGAACGGGCACGTGTCGACCGTGATCCCCGTGCAGCGCGACTGGTCGATCTGGTTGCCCTCGCCTTCCTGGTCGGTACGCACGACCTGCAGGCCGACGTTGCCGGTATAGGGCACGCCGAACAGCTTGCCGTCCACATCGGCCATGCCGTACAGCGTGTGGACCTTTTCCCGCACGGTCCAGTCGCGCGCCAGCACGGTGGCATCGACCCAGGTGTTCATCGAGTAGATCGGCCCCAGCGAACCCGTCGGGTCCCACGTCGCGACCGGGATGCCGACCGGACCGGCGATGGCGGTGCCCGTTCCCGGCATGGTCACGGCGGCGTAGCCATCGGTCCCATTGATCGACAGGCGCCCTTCGCCATCGCCCAGCCGCGATTTCTCGCGCTTGCTGACGTTGACGCCGAAGTGCACGCCGACCACCGGGCCCCAGTCCATCTCGCGGTGGGCCGCGAGACGCACGCTGTCGAGCTTGTCATCGATCCTGGAATTGGCCAGGTAGCCCGCCTGCGGCTGGTGCGGCCCGCCACCCCAGCCCATCACGTCGGTCAGCTTCATGACCGAGCGGTCCGTGTAGTCGAGGCTGGGCTTGTACACGACGTTGCTGAAATTGACGCCGTCGAAGCCCGTGTACGAGATCGACCCGAGCTGGCTGGCCGGCGTATTGCCCGGCTGGCCGGCGATGGTTTCATAGTTGCGGTGGTAGCGGAAACCCTTGGAGTGCGACAGGTCCGCTTCGGCGCGCCACTCGCCCAGTTTCACCTCGCTGTTCCAGCCGACCGAATTGAACTTGTCGTCGCCGCTGTACAGGTTGTTGCGGATGTCGCCCTTGTAGTTGCTGACGGTGCCGCTGGTGGCGATACCGTTGGCGATGGTGGCGTTGCTGAGCACGCCGTCCGGATCGTAGATGCCGGCATTGGTGGCCACCGCCCCCTCCAGCCCCACCCGGCTGGTGTGCTCCTCGCCGCGCGAATAAAACACGTCGACGCTGGTCTTGAAGTTGGCGTTCGGACGGAACTGCAGGGTCATCGTGGCGCTGTCGCGGCCCTGGCGGCGGTGGGTCGTCTCCGACAGGAAACCGCCCGGCACTTTCACGCGCTGGCCGTTGTAGTCGAGTTCCGGTGCAAAGCCGCCCCAGGAATCGAAGCGCAGCTCATCGCCATTGTCCTGGTCGAACGAGGTGACGCCCAGCGACAGGCCGAGGGTGCGGTTGGCGAACTGGTCGATATACGACAGGGTCTTGCGGTTGCCCTTGCCCTCTTCGCCGCCGGCATCGACGCCGATACGCTCCTTGCGGTAGCTGGCGGCCATCACGCGCTTGCCGAATTCGAGCGGGCGCAGGGTGCGCAGGTCGATGGTCGCGGCCAGGCCCTGGCCGATCACGCTGGCGGTCGGCGTCTTGTAGACCAGCACCGAACCGGTCAGTTCGGACGGGAACAGGTCGAATTCCGGATTGCGCGCGTCGCCCGTCGAGGCCTGCTCGCGGCCATTGAGCAAGGAACCGTTGAAGCTGGGCGCCAGGCCGCGCACGCTGACTTCGGTTGCCTTGCCGGTCGTCTTGCTGCGCTGCGTGGTCACGCCGGACAGGCGCGACAGCGATTCGGCGACGGTACTGTCGGGCAGCTTGCCGATGTCCTCGGCGGAGACCGCCTCGACGATGGAATTGGCGTTCTTCTTGATCGAGATGGCCGCCTCGATGCCGCTGCGGATACCGGTGACCTTGACGGTGGCGAGGGTCTTGTCGCCCGCGACCGCGACCGGTGCATCGGCCTGGGACGCGGCCACTGCCGGTACCGGCGTGTCGGCTTGCTGCGTTGCCGTCGCCTCCTGTGCGCGTGCGTAGCCGACGCCCAGCATCAGCAGCGCACAGGCGATCGCCACTGGCGTGGCCTGCATGCGGACCTCACCGGGCGCGGCCGTTTTAACTTTCTTGCTCACGTTGTCTCTCCATTTTTGTAGTAGGACTAAATCCGCGGAGAGGTGAAGGTGCATGGCGCGCTGTCGCTGCCGCCGTCTCCGCAGATCAGTTGAGATGGATAGTACGGCGCTCCGGGACGGGGAAAAACAGGGTTCGGACGGTTTCGAAGAAACCCAAAGGAAACCTTAATGCAGCGTGAAGTCCGCTGTTGCCGATCGCCGACAGCAAGCGTTGGATGTAGTCGAGGTACAAGGCTTTTCAGCGCGCTCAGGGTTGCGCCGCAAAGCCCACGGTCACGCGCAAGCCCTTGCCTGCCGCACCGGGGCCGAGATGAATCGTCGCGTGATTCCGCGCCGCAGCCGAAGCCGCGATCGCCAGCCCCAGGCCACTGCCCGGCTGCCGCTGCCCGGGCACGCGGAAGAAGCGCTCGAACACGCGCTGCCGGTATTTCTGGTCGATGCCCGGGCCCTCGTCCTGCACCGTCAGCTGGTGGACGCTACCTTCCGCTTCCAGCCGGACCGAGACCGTGCCGCCATCGGGCGAATACTTGATCGCGTTGCTGACCAGGTTGTCGACCAGCGCACCCAGGCTTTCCACGTGCACCCGGCGCAGGCAGCCGGGCGCCGCGTCGAGTTCGATCTCGATGCCGCGCGCCAGCGCCATCGGCACCATCAGCGCCAGCCGCTCGCTCAGGAAGGCGCTCAGGTCGGTCTCGACCATCGCGCCGCTGTCGGACTCGATGCTGGCGCGTTCCATGGCCAGCAGCTGGTGCAGCATGTGCGTGGTGCGCGTGACGCCATCGCGCAAGCCTTGCGCCGCCTTGGCAATGGCGGGCTGGGCATCCGTGGCGCTTCGGCTGAGGATCACGTGTGCGTTGATCTGGATCGCCGCCAGCGGGGTTTTCAGTTCATGCGCGGCATCGGCAATGAAGACATGCTCGCGTTCGATCCGCTGCCTGGCGCGGTTCAACAGGCGGTTGATGGCGCCCACCAGCGGGGCCAGTTCCCGGTACGTCGATTCGGGCAGGTTCGTCAGGTCGAATTCGTCGCGCTGCTCGATCAGCGCGGCGATCGTGCGCAGCGGCTTCAGGCCGATGCCGACGATCAGCCAGGCCGGCAGCAGCAGCAAAGGCAGGCTGAATACGGTGGACGACATCAGCACGTTCAGGCCCGACAGCGAGATCATCCACTCATCGTCCACTTCATGGCAGCGGTCCACCAGCAGGCCCGACGCGCCATCCTTCGCGCTGGTGCATTCCCAGGAATTGGCGATGCGCGCTGCCTTGCTGCCGAACACCGGCAGCACATCGGGCAACTGCGGCGCCGAGTTGTACAGCATCGTGCCGTGCTGCCAGATGCGCAACCGCACGCGCGAGCCGTAGCCAAGATTGGCGAACATGGCTTTCCGGGTCGCCTCCAGTTGCGCCGCATCGGCGCGGATCGCGGCGGGATCGCTGGCGATGCGCAGCATGTGCAGCATGATCTCGCGCGCGTGAGCCGTGTTCTCGATCGCCGTGCGGGTGCGCTGCGTGGCCTTGGCGTCGGACACGACATAGGCCAGCAGCACGAGCGTGACCACGGCGATGACGCCGGCGAAACCCAGCATCAGGCGCCGGAACAGCGACGATTCGCTACCCAGCATCGTCCTGCAGCATGTAGCCGATACCCCGCACGGTGCGGATGAAGCCGTCGCCGATCTTCTTGCGCAGGTTGAAGACGTGCACGTCGAGCGTCTTGCCCTCGGTGCTGCCGAGCACGCGCCGCTCGATGTCGGCCCGCGTGATCACCTGCCCCGCTTGGCGGATCAGCGTCTGCAGCAGCGCGAACTCGGTCTTCGACAGGGCCACCGGCGCGCCGTCCAGCGTGACCTTGACGCTGCGCTCGTACAGCACCAGCCGCCCCAGCGTCCATTGCGGGTCGCGCTGGCTGTGCGTGATGCCGGCGCGGCGCGCCACTGCCTGCAGGCGCACCAGCAATTCCGGAATATCGAATGGCTTGATCAGGTAATCGTCGGCACCGAGATTGAAGGCGCCCAGGCGGTCCTGCAGGCTTTCGCGCGCGGTGATCACCAGCACCGGCAAATTCAGCTCGGCGGCGCGCAAGTCGCGCAACACGTCGGTCCCGTCGCCGTCCGGCAAACCGAGGTCGAGGAGCACGACGTCGAAGTGTTCGTTGCGCAGTCGGTCGACGGCATTCGCCGCCATCCGGCACCACACGACCTGCCAGGATTCCGCGTGCAGCACGCTCAGCAGGGCTTCGCCGATGGCGATGTCGTCTTCCAGTAAAAAGATCTTCATCCGGTGCAGTGTAGCAGCGCGTTTTGCCGGCGGGCAGCGCTGTGGGAGATTGGCAACGTTTCCAATGCGAGTGACAAAAACACAGGAAATATCGGATAAACGGGACTTGACGCAATCCCGTTGCGCTAACCCCGCATAATCGCGTGACCGCGTGTGATATCTCACTGTGAATCTACCGAACACCCCGGTACGCGACGGCCCATCTACTGTGCAGTCTTCAGGTTTCCTTTAGCGGGGGGTTGACGCGTGCTCGGGTGGCCTGCCCTGCCCCGCAGCCGGAGGTGCCGCGATCAGGTAGTCGCGCCTCCCTTCCGGCCGATCAAGGGTCGCCGGCACGGGGACGAGGGCCGGTTCCCTTCCGCCGCTCGCGCCTGTCACTGCTGTTTTTAGTCTTCTCAGGGCTCGCACTGCACGGATCTTTCGCACGGTGGATTGGAGAGCTTACGGCGACTCCGTGCAAAGCCCGCAGCCTGCTACTTCTGCATGAAAATACTGTTGGGATCGTTGCTGTAGTCGCCGAACGGTCCGCGCTTCCGGTACCCGCACCGTTCGTAGAAGGCAATCGCTTCCGGTTGCAGATAGCCGGTTTCCAGCATGAACCGGGAACACCCGCGCCGCCGCCCTTCTTCCTCGAGCAGGGTCAGCACGCCCCGGGCGAGGCCCAGTCCACGTTGTTCTGGCAAGGTGAACATCCTTTTTAATTCACCGTACTCGCTGTTCAGCACAAGTGCGCCGCACGCCAGCGCCTTCCCCGCCCGGTCGCGCGCCACGGCGAACAGGACATTGGGCTGGCATAGTGCCTCCATGTCGATGCCGTGATGGCTTTCGGCCGGATACAGCGGCACTTGATATTCGTCGAGCAAGGTGATGAGGGTTACAATTTCCGCCTGTCGGGGCGATTCGAAGGAAATGTTCATGGCAAATGGAGCAGTGGTCGGCAGACCGTTGGCATATTAAGTAAAACGATTCTACTATAGTAGAATCCACTATGGTGGAAAAATGTCGAGTGACCTGGATGGCGTTATCGCCAAACGCCTGCGCGAAGAGCGCCTGGCTCGGGGATGGACGCTTGAGCGCCTGGCCGCCGAGTCGACCGTGAGCCGGGCGATGATTTCGAAAATTGAACGTAACCAGACCAGTCCCACGGCAGTGCTGCTCGCCCGGCTCACCGGCGCCATGAACCTCACCTTGACGTCGCTGATGAGTGAACGAGGATTAGCGGCGCCATCGGTTCGCCGGGTACATGACCAGGACGTATGGAAGGATCCGCAGACGCAATACATGCGGCGCCTGGTTTCCGGCGGCGATGCGGAGGTGGAGATCGTCGCGATCGAGCTTCCCGTGGGCGCCGTTGTCGAGTTCGGAGGGTTGCCCAGCGACCTGCATGAAGAGCAGGTGCTGATGCTCGAAGGCGTCCTGACCCTGCAGGCCGGGCCAATCCAATCCAGTCTCCACCCGGGCGACCTTGCGCGGTTCACCGCCGATCAGCTCCATGTCTTTTCAAATCACGGGCAATCGGTGGCACGCTATCTGGTCATCAAGCGGCAAGCGTGACTTCGGCTGCCTGGGCATCCAGCCTTCCCCATCATTCCACTCGACTATCCCGAGCTTCCGTCATGTCCCGGGCGTGCAGCGGAACACCTTGCAGGTGACCACCGGACACGCCAGCACCTCGACCACGGCGCCCCCGCCCGGGACTCATGCTGTCACGTGGCGCCTTCGGCCGTTGAGGAGCACTGTGCCCGCACAAACGCGCTGCCAGTCTTATCTTTCGGTCCCGGCTGGGATATTCTCCACGTACCGATTAATCACTGAAAACTATCCCTTGCCGGAACCGATCTCGGACCAGCGCCGCGCACACGTGCGCCGGTTGCTAAAAGTAGAAGCCTCGCTCAGCGACAACGCGAGCCCGCACGTCTGGCGTGCCCAGCTGATCGATATTGCGCGCATGGGGGTTGGATTCGTCACATCTGAAGTACTGCCGGAAGAAGGCCACTTTGTGCTGGACTTTCGCTTTCCCGACAGTGACATCCACGACAAGGTCGAGATTGTCATCGTCTACCGGCGCGCCATAGGCACCGAGGGTCGCTACCACTACGGCGCCCGGATCCACGCCATGACGCAGGATTGTGTTGACCGGATCGTCGAGTATGTGACCCGGGCGGAGCCGCATAATGGCCAGCTTCGATAGCATGGCGTTCCCCATTACGTCCGGTCGACATGCCGAATCGGGATTACCATGACTGCTGAGTCGCTCCGGCTTTGCGCTCTGGATTCTCATCACGGCTCGCCAGCCGACCCGCCGCTCGAGAGGACGTTGACGGTAACCCAGGCCCAGAAGCTGACAGCCGCGGCATCGAACGGGATTGCTGGAACACGGCTTCCATCTATCCGCCCGACACGCGCCGCTACGATCGCTAGATTGGGGTCGCGCTGCGCCGGAAATACTGACCGGCCCGCCTGTTACGTCACTGTCACCGCTATCTTCCCATCATTGCCACCGATGATGGTTCAGCTCGCCGCATCGCGGGCCTTTTCTCGATGCGCACCGGATTCACTGCCCGGAGCCGCTCGCCAGTCCGCCGCCAGTATGGACGGCCGCGCTACCTTGGCACCTGGGCCATGCACGCCCGCGCTTCGGCCGTCTCGCGATCCCAGCATTGCGCCGGCAGGTCGGGCCGCGGATGCGGCGTACCCTGGCCATCCATGCGAGCGATGACGGTATTCCAGCTGCGCACGCCATGCCGGTCCAGCTCGAGGCGCAGCAGCCAGCCGGTGTTGTTGTCCACGTCCGTAAAGCTGTCGAAAACAAAGTTGCCGAGGCTGTAGACGATCGGCTTGCCGCGATAGCTTTCCACGTCCTGCGTGACATGCGGATGGCCGCCGATCACCGCATCGGCGCCGGCATCGATCATCAGCCGGGCCAGCGCGCGCTGGCGCGCGTCGGCCAGCGGTTCGTGCTCGATCCCCCAGTGCATGAAGGGAATCACCACGTCGGCACCATGCACTTCGCGCGCCTGGATGATATCGCGGCGCACCTGTTCATCCTCGCTCCAGGCGATGCCCGGCTTGTCGGCATCGGCCTCGAAACTGCGCGGGAAGAATTCGTTGTAGCCCAGCAGGGCGATCCGCAAGCCCTTCCGTTCCACGATCAGCGGCGCGTGCGCCTCCGCCAGGTCGCGACCGCCACCGAACGCGCCAACCTTGGCCTTGCCCAGGCGATCGAGCATTTCGGCAAACGCCGCCGCACCGAAGTCGCCGCTGTGATTGTTGGCCACGCTGACCGCATCGAAATGGCGCTTCACCACGGCCATCGTGCGCGGGTGGGCCAGGAACGTAAACGGCTTGTCTTCCGCTATGCCACGGGCGGCGATCACGCACTCCAAATTCGCCACGCGGATATCCGCCTCGGCGAGGATCTTGCCAAACGGCGCCAGCGGATCGCGGCCACGCGCGATCGACTTGCCGGGGCCATCGGCCAGCATCACGTCGCCGACGATCGCCAGGGTAACCGGCTCGCCGGCGTCGTCCTGGGCGGCGGCAAACCCCGCCGGCAGCACGAATGCGGCACAGGCGGCGAGGTTGCGCACATGGCCAAGACCGAGCGCCTGCGCGGCGAAGGTGTGGCGCTTCATGCCGCCACCTCGCGCAGGGCGCAGTCGTAGCTGAACTCGCGGCCCAGGCGGGGCTCGTACACGTACACGGTGCCCGTCAAGCCGGGGCCGTTGTCGTGCTGGAGCGCTGGCGCGACATACTTGGCCTGGTGGACCAGGCGCAGCTTGTCCCCACCCTCCTCCGCTCCACCGCGCGCGGTTTCGTAATACGTGTAGAGCTTCACATACTCGACGCCGCCGGCATCGCCCACCACGACCGCCTTGAAGCGGAAATGATTGATTTGCCGCGTCGCGACCGTGTAGGGATCGGACGTCGGCGCCACTTCGATACGTGTTGCGGTGCCCCCTTGCGCCAACTGGCACACGAGGCGCGGCGCGGCGCTTGCGGAAGCACCTGCTGCTAGGGCAATGCAGAACAGGAGGCCGTTCGACAGTGTCGTGCGGGAAGAAGAAATCACGGGAAACCTTGCTGGTGAGGGCGGTGCGACGCGGATCGCAAACCCGGCAGTATAGGCGAAAAATGACACAAAGTAAGTATTGTTTCCTTGTTGATATCAAGAGCCTTCCAGAGTGAGGGACGCATGTTCGGCTACGCCATTGCCTGGCTCGAGTTCGGATCGATGTTACCTCGGCATGAAGGCAAGCGCGTCGAAGGAGCAATTCGACGAGCCGTTCGGCTAGCGTTGCACTGCACTGCAGTGCGGTACGGTCGATCCAGTGAGCCAGCGTCGAGCTAGCGAAGCCATACTTTGACGCGCACCGATCTATGCGACTCGGTACGCCGGCAGATGGTCGAGGTGCTTATTGTCCACGACCCATGCCAGCAGGGCCGCCAGAAGCAATGATGCCGTCGACCACTGCCGCCGGGATAGCTGGTTCGGTTACAGTCTCGCAGGCGCGGCGCAGTACCTAACGGCAGTAGCTGGCCGCCGAATGCTTGCGTTGATTTTCAGCCAATTGCCCATGTCGCTTCCCGTTCGCCAGGGGGCGGAGATCATAGTCACCAGATCGTTCCGGTTCGAAAAGTGCGCGGTAAGGACTGTCTGGAGACGCTCAGTCGCAGCGCGAACGGCTACAGCCCATCAATTTTAGTGCCGCGAGCTGTTTGCTTGAAGCCACACTGCACTGACGGGCATGTTCTTGACAGATCCCAATAAGCTGAAATAGCAACTTGAAACTGGAAGTCACGCCATCCGGCCGCTTATTGTTGAGGAACAGCCATACCACAGGTCGAATGAAACGATTTGTCGCCGAGCCACTCGCGGCGCGCTACTAGTAAAAAGGAACTTTAGGCGCTGTGTGCATATCTGAGAGTTTCTTCGCGCGCACGTTAGTGCATAATACATCGACCTGCATTCAACTGTAGAGACAGTGATCGCGGTATTGCACACCAACGAGTTAAGAACTTTATTTATTCCAGAAGAGCCGGATATGAGCTTAATATTAACCGTTACCTTGAAACAATTATTAGGACTGGGCATTACCGTATTCCCACTTTTGATATCGCTCCCTGCCGCATTGAAGGCTTGGATAGAAGCCAAGCACCATCGAAGCACCCTTAAGCGAGCCGAGTCGGAATTTGCTTTCAAAATATGCGAGCGTATTCAGGACCCATCAATAAATCGATATTCGGAAGAATTGGCATATGCCGCGTTGGTAGGGCAGCGGCACTTGTCTCATGCGCAACGAGCTGTATTATTAAAATTGAAGGATTCTGAGCAGATGATTGCACGGTATAGTCGAGTGCGACAATTGGTCGATGTCAATGTAACTTGGCCATACCTGAGATGGAAAGAGCAGCGCTACCGGTGGCCGTGGTATCGCAAACCTATCATTTATCTGAGCTATGGTGTTTACCTTTGCTTCAGCCTTGCTGGCATTTTGCTCTTGATCCTGCCAGAAGCGATACCGATCAAGGCAGGCACAACTGAAAAGGCTCTCATCGTTACATACCTGCTTATCACCAGTTCGTTAGTGCTCATTGACGGGCTCAAGCTCGGCCTTGCGTCTGATTTAATCAAGGCTGCCGCAGAGCAAGCGCCAGTCCAGCCGCCTAGTACGAGATCTGAACTCGATTTTGATGTCGACGAGCATGACTAGAAAATGGTCGAATCAGTTCCAGAAATGGCGCCTGTGGGAAGCGGTGCATTTAAATTTTTGTTATTCCATGAACGCCTCTAGAGCCTCACCTCGCAAAGCTAAGATTATGTATAATGCTATATATCACTATGGACTGCAATGGGACGTTTGCACTGTAAAGTACAAAGTGCCTCCAGGTGGAGATATCCTACCCCTAATTTCTAGAGCAGATGAAAAGGCGAGGGGAAATTCTCGATTGGTTGTAAAAATGTGACGTCTTTGTAACGCCCTACGGGTTGGGCATCGGACCCTGTTCAGTAGGCAGCGTAGTTTGCTGAGATAGAGTGTTTTCTCTAAATATTAATTGCTGAGCGAGCCTTTCCCTGCCAGTGGCCGATAAATTGCCACATAGTTATAACCGCAAGCTTGGGATGATTTGAAGAATGAAGGGTCTTCCCACAGTTTGACGGAAACATCTTGAATGCCATAAAACTGTCGTGCTTTGAGCTGCTTGATGTTGCGAGCTTTTGCGAACTCGGCATAAAAAAAAGCCCCTCAAATCAGGGGCTTAGTGTTGTTGAGTTGCCTGTCAATGCCTGAGCATTCAGGCTAACCCATCATTCCCACTCGACTATCAATGGGTTTTGCCAAGTCGTTGAATTCGACGGCGAAACAGGCGGGCCCTGCCGTCCGGATACCATTGGAAATACCATGACTGCTGATTCGCTGCGACTATGAGCTCTGAATCTCTCATTACGACAAATTATTGCTCAGCAATTCGGCAGGTCGCGACATCAATGAACGGGCAACCTGGGCACCATTTCGCCTTCACGCTTATGCAAATATACGCCTGCTCGCGTCGGCATTGAAGCCGGTCACTTGTGCTCATGCAGAGACGGTGTCATCCGAACCTCCTATGAAAAATTCTGGAAACACCCTCGTACCCACCTTTCTACCCACCTACTGTTCGCGGTCCTTGGCGGCCGGCTTTGCACTTTCTTGGATCATTTAATGGTGCCGCGCACCTGCCAAATAACTATCCCTTAATAGAGCACGAGAACTCCAGTTCTGTGCCACGGCTTCGTTC
Source organism: Pseudoduganella albidiflava (assembly GCF_004322755.1). NCBI lineage: Bacteria > Pseudomonadati > Pseudomonadota > Betaproteobacteria > Burkholderiales > Oxalobacteraceae > Pseudoduganella > Pseudoduganella albidiflava. The sequence goes on along the minus strand of NZ_CP036401.1, from coordinate 2,448,522 downwards.
ATGTACCACTGCCGAGCCGCGTCGCCCTCTACGCGTAGGAGCTTCCGGTAATCGTCCAGCTCAATTCGTGACGCAGTGCGTCACACTCTGAGAACGCTTGGTAAAACAGGCGCATGTACCGCAGCTTCGATGCATCAAGGCCCTTACCAAACTCAGCGGTCAAGGCCTTCGCCAGATCAGGCAACAGTCGCTTACCGTACCGCGCACGCGCTGCACCGCCCTGCTCGAACTCAACGATATTCCGCCCCATTTCCCCGCAGGTTTGCACCTGTATGCTGTCGACAGAGCGAACAGCGCGTTGCAAGCCTGGGGAATCAGATCGCCGAGTTTCGCTAACCGCATCGGAATGTCATGCCCCGCAGGCAGAGAAGAGGTAGAATCAACCATTCGGAATTCTTCCCGCTAGTATTTGAGAACCTAAAACTTTGGCACCTCTTCACAGTTATTATGCAACGTACACTGGTACAGGACCACCACACGCCAGATTGCATTAGGCTAATTCAACAATTCATCCAGATTACTTAGCTAAAGAGAATAGTCCCATACGGTAAAGTACCCAAAGAACTCCAGAAGCATATAGATAGGGTTTAATTTTACCTATAAAGGATATTATACCCTCAACAAAATGATGGATAACACCGGGTTCGTTTCGCTTATCAAACTGAGCGACGGGCACCGAGGGATCAAGGAGTGGAATCCAAAATTCCCGCATAAAAGTTAACCCGTAAAAATAGACACTATGCCCTCCCAATTGGAAACGGTTGGTAATGCTCGGGTTTTGAATGCCATAAAATCCTACCTTGCCTGCCATTCCGGTCTTTAGTACCACAGCCTCGCTAACCCATAGCACTAGATCGTTCTGTGCGCAATCATTAATTATCTCCACACCACAGCCATTTAAAAATCGCCAATCGTAATTTGAGCGAAGTACGCTCCCACTTAAAACTATACGATGAACATTTCTATATCCTTGACGATATAGCTCCTCAAGAGCATTTGCAACTAGAAAAGTTCCAAAGCTGTGAGCAAATATTATAAATTTCTTCTCGCGATCTTTATTGAAGACACCTGACAAGTGCGCTATCAGACGATTAACCTCTACATCTCTAGATGTTGGAAGCAAAAACGATAGAGCAGAAAAATAGCCGTATTTGTGGTGATGGAATTCAACATGGCCTGCACTTTCAGTGACTAAGGCTTGAAGCTTGTGTTGCCATCCTCCATATGTTCGAATTCCATGCACAGATATAACGTTCAGAAGCGGCAACCGAGCTCTAGCCACTTGCGACTCTGCAGTATAGGCTAAGGAATCAAGCACAGCATTTTCCCAGTCAGGTTGCTGAGTTCTCGCCTCCACGACCGCGACTCCGAAATCTGCGAAGGCACTGCGATACTGCTGAATATCCTCTAGGTAGGCGGTCAGCGCAATAATTCGCTCAGGTTTCCGCAATTTCCGGCCATTACAGATCTGGTTGAGCAATCGTGAGCCGTTATGAGCACTTGGGGTATCATCGGAACGCTTGGGCACAACTACGTCAAGGACGAGTGCATCAAAATACTGATCAGATAACAGCTTTGAAACCTCATCTGTAGTACTTACTTCATGCACCTTGAAACTAGAAGTTTTGTCGATAGAACTTAAAAACCCAACCAGACGTTGCCGCCGAACAACATCATCATCACAAATTATTATTTTCATATTTTATTTCTTTGACAATACTTTCTAATGCTTCTTTCCATAATGCAGAGGTGGCATCAAAGAACACCATTCCAACAAAAGAATCTCCACAGTCCAAACGCAATTGTTTAGCTAGCGAATCAAAAGTGTACGAATTCCCCTTATCGCTAAATGAAGAATATTGCGTTAGAAAAACTATTTTCGTTTTACTTTTTGCACGTGTTAATTTTCGAGCAATTTCTCTACCAGCCAAAATACGAAATTTCCCGCCAGAATCTGATGCAGAACGATCATAGGTCGGTAAGCTAACGTCCAGAACTATTAGGGTGAAATCTTGTTCTAGTACGCGTTGACATGCACTGGTGAATGAAGCGGCAGTAGTAATCTGTATGCTACCATCTAGTGAATTTAGAAAATCTAAAATCCTAGATTGTTTATAAGGATTATCTTCAACCAGTAGTATTTTTTGGTTCATAGTAAATAGTAGCTGTGAATTTTCCCTCAATCATCGCGACATCAAGCCGTGTCCCCCCCCCTAGACTTGCGATGCTATTAAATGCCTTCACAAGTCCCGAGCCACCTTCCGTTCTAATCAGATTTAACGAATCAGCATTTGAAATTTTGCTACGAATTGCAGATATGAATTCACTGGTCAACGTAAGCGATTTTTCAGCAATAAGGTCATTTTGAATTTCCAAAATTACCAGATTATCAACCACCTTGCCGTTTATTGTTACTTTAGTGCGCGACCATAATCCACTATGACGATAGCAATTATCTAGAAGATTGACCAAAGCAAGAATTAGTGGTTTTACGGCCGTATTGTCAATTGGAACTTGGTTTAGACTGGCTGAAAGGTTTGTATCGATCGCAAACACACCACCTTTTACCCTTTCAAAAGAAGTAATGGCAATTGCAATTGCCCTATCCATCGTTCCAGCAAGAATCTCATTGCTGGTCGCACGACGAAACCACTCCGCAGCAGTTGATATATCATCGCGTACTTCATTTCGGACTTGCGATACAGCTCCGCGCAGCTCCACCAACGACATGTGACGAGTGAGATGCAACAGGTTAGTCTCAAGAACCTGAAAAAGTCCGTCCAAATCAGTCCTAAACTGACCATTCAATCTTTCGCGAATACCGTCTAACGAGTTATCGATATGTTCCCATAATATTCGAAAAATGAACATACAAATAGCATCTGGATCCTTCTCACTCTCTACATAAGCATAAATTTTGTCAAAGTCATCTTTGGATAACTCATATTCTATGAGCGCTGAGCCACCAGTAGCAGCAGTTTTTATTTTCATCCAATTCTCGGCTTCCGCGATTAGGGAATTAAGGTCTTCCCCAAACTTGTTCAAAATTTGCTCAATCTCCTCCATTCCAGATTTTGAAACAAGGTGATTAATCTCCCGCCAGTGATCATTTGGGAGATAAAATCCTTTCGCGTCGGTTTCTGCTAAAAGTTTCTTTTCCTCTAGCTTTGCATGCATCAAATTAGAAAAGAATCCGTGTCTAATTTCGCCGCTAAGAGCCTTGTCCAGACCGAATTTTTCATCAAACATGAAAGCCTCCATTACCAAGTTGCACAACCTTAATATAATGGCGTTACGCGCTCCGGATAGGTAACCATGAGCTTTCCCGAAGACCGGTTGGTCGAGCGTTATCGTAAATCTTTCTTCAGCGCTGTTGATATGTTGGTCAAACAATGTTACTAGGTTGGCAATTTCAACACGTATCTTCTTCCTTATTGCGCTCTCATCAACGCTAATCTTAGCCCCGTTGAGATTCGTGGTAGCAGTCTCAATGATTACTCTGCCAACGATATCCTCAACTTCACGACTTCGAGTACCGGAATCGATCAACTCCCTTTCCGATAGCTCGTCAAGTATCTTTACTCTTTCAGCAAACAATTCATGAATATTATTAAAGCATGATAGAAAATCCAATACTTCAGGAATGCAAATCTCTCGATAAAATACTTGGCTCAACTTATCATCTGCCCCATCCCGCCTTATTAATTCGCTCGGTAACGAAATATCATGTTGCAAAAGTAAATCTTCAAATGATTCGTTAAGGACATAATCCTTATTCTGCGATACGAACCTGTAATAATAGAATGCAACGATCACAGCTTCCAGGCTAGCGTGGCCGTCTGTTTCAATGATTTCGATTAGACGTTCCATTGGAAGTACAAGATAAGCGCTCTCTATGTCCACAAGGTAACGAGCAGCCGCGCACAAGAGTTCTTCTTTTCTACCGGATTTAAGAAAATACAAAACTCTCGTTTCTAATCCATCTTTTATTCTTTTCTCTGCATCTAAATATTGATCTAGCAGATCCTCAGTGAATTTTGCTCGGGGCGATTCATCAATTGCGTGCAACGCCCGACGCTTCAAAATTCTATAGGTCGGGACGGGTTCGCAATATCCCGGCACTTCAGACTCATCAAAATAAGATTGGCTTGTCGCGATCAGAAGTGAGTATGGAGTTGGTTCAACACTTGATAGCAAGGCCAAACGCGCAGCGATATTCCTACCAGATTCTTCGTACTTCCACGGCAAAGCTTTATATACGGCCAATTGAAGCTGAGGTGCCCAACCTGCGTTATTGAACCTGACTGCAAGCGATTTTAACGCCTCTAGCGAATTTTTTGTGTTTTTTGAAAGAGCATAAATGTTTTTTAAGTGCTTAGTTACCCGATCAATAATTGGCGCCTTAAATGAAACTTCCGTATCCGTATTGCTTACGAGACTTTTCGCTAAAATATTTGCGTAATTTAGGGGATCTTGCATTTCGGCATGATTCTCGTTGAAAATAGATATCACGTCGCCATACATTCCGAGTTCGTAGTTTTTTATTAGCCTATCGCCAATTTCTGAGCGCTGGTGCAGTTGAATTTGGTCTAAGGCATTGTAGAGCTTTTGTAACGCGTGGATTTTTGTTTCGTTCACCAACTGCTTGAACTCCCTTATACGCATCTGATCAGTTTCTAGCAATTGTTTGAATTCGTTGTTAGCTAAAGCAAGGCGTAGTATCTTCTCAAGAATTGTGTACTGATCTATAGCAGTCAGAGCATGAAGCCTCAAAATCGCCGGCCAGTAACTTCTCGAAGTCATCAGTGGCTGTGGCGTAAATAGAAGCTCAAGTAAGCTAGCAAATTCGTCGTAGGGCGTATCCTTGAGTTCAGCGCTCGTCGAAAATATTATTCTTTCCAACACCGAGATAGGGCTATCAGTGTCAGTCAGTACGCGCGCATAGTGTAATATTGACCCAATCAGTGTGGTTTCTATCCCTAATTGCAGGTGATCAGAATAATTAGCCAGATCGCTAGGCCGTTTTAATTCAGACAACAAAAGAATTTTAGTACGAACATACCAAATCGATTCACCAAGCTTTTCCTTGAGATTTTCAAGACTCCCAAGTGCCGCATCATAACTACCATTTAAAATATCCCTATCGATTCCTTCACGGAATGATGTAAATTCGTTTATTAGTTCTTGATTTTTCTGGAGCGTAAACCGTATCAGCCTCCACGCGCGCTCTTCACTAAGTCCACCAATAGAAAGCCCATTTTTCGCAGCTTCAATAACGCCGGTATGTAATCCGGCAAAATGTTTTCGAAAACGGCGAGTAAGAATTAGCTTATCTAGATTTCTAGGCAAACCATGCAAGTCATCATCGCGAATCAAATTTGCAATAAGTGCTTTATACTCGTCATCAGGTAATGTAGCAGATAGCACAGAGGAGTAAAGCGACGAATACGCAGACGAAAATCTTTTTCTACTTTTTTGTTGGTTTTTTTTCATCAGTATCAATTCTTTGGCATAGAAAATAACGATTTTAGAACTTCCTACAGATAATGTCACGAATGGCTACATATTGGCAATAGCTTAAGGATAGGATTGATTAGCACTGGATCGCCCCGGGTTTTGTAGAGGCTCCATTGTTTGAGAGAATAGAGCTATGAAGAAGCAACCCAAATATTCCCCTGAGGTCATCGAGCGTGCCGTGCGCATGGTCGGCGAGGCAGCCAGCGAGTACAGCTCGCAGTAGGCTGCGATCGAATCCATCGCAGCCAAGATCGGCTGCACGCCAGAGACGCTACGGCGCTGGGTGCGGCAGCAAGAACGCGACACAGACCAGCGGCCCGGCCCGACCACCGCTGAAGAAGAGCGCATCAAGGCACTGGAGCGGGAAAACCGTGAGCTGCGCAAGACAAACGAGATCCTGCGTCTGGCGAGTGCATTTTTCGCCCAGGCGGAGCTCGACCGCCGCTTCAAGCCGTGAGGGCATTTATCGATCAATACCGCCACGCCTACGGCGTAGAGTCGATCTGTAAGGTGATGCAGATTGCGCCGTCCGGCTATTGGCGATACGCAGCACAGCAACGTAATCCGGCCTTACGCTGCGCACGGGCCCAGCGTGACGACGTCCTGAGCATGGAAATCGAGCGGGTATGGCAGGCAAATCTGCAGGTGTACGGCGTCGATAAGGTCTGGCATCAGTTGCGGCGTGAAGGAACCGATGTGGCTCGCTGCACGGTGGAGCGCTTGATGCGTAAGGCCGGATTGCGCGGTGTGGTACGTGGCAAGGTCATGCGCACGACGGTAGCCGACGCCACGGCGTCATGCCTACTCGATCGCGTCAATCGCCAATTCAAGGCACAGCGACCAAACCAGCTATGGGTCAGCGATTTCACCTATGTGTCGACTTGGCAGGGCTTCGTCTATGTCGCTTTCGTCATCGACGTCTTCGCCCGGCGTATCGTCGGCTGGCGAGTAAGCAGTTCGATGCGAACCGATTTTGTGCTCGATGCGCTGGAACAGGCCCTGTATGCGCGCCAGCCAGAGCGCAACGACTCCCTGGTCCACCATAGCGACAGGGGCTCGCAATACGTATCGATAAAGTACAGCGAGCGCCTCGCAGAAGCGGGCATAGAGCCATCTGTGGGCAGTAGGGGCGACAGCTACGATAATGCCCTTGCCGAAACCATCAACGGGCTTTACAAGGCCGAGCTGATTCACCGCCGTGCTCCCTGGAAGACGCGCGAAGCGGTCGAACTGGCCACGCTTGAATGGGTGTCCTGGTTTAACCATCACCGCCTGCTCGGACCACTCGGCTATATACCGCCAGCGGAAGCTGAGGCAAACTATTACAAGCAACTGAGCGGTCAAGCCATCGCGGCCTGACTCACACCAACCGGCCTCCACGAAAGCCGGGGCGATTCAGCGGAATACCAATGTGGCTCTTTGAAAAATTGCCAAAGAGCCGTTATAGCTGTGTTCGCTTGCCCTATCGAATTGCTTAGATTTCACGAGCCCAGCATGTCGAAGCTTCGGCTAGTCAAAGCCCAGTCGTCGTATGTGCTCTTCCTTGCTGGAGCAAGTAGTGTATGACGGACCCAAAGAGCGCTTGAAGGCGCAAGCTGCGCAACCGCAGGTTGCGTGATGTGTGAGAACGCCCTCGGGGCCGCGGGGCCTCCCCGCGAATACCGTTGAGCAATTTGGCTTGGAAAATGATGCACACGGGCATAATTTTCAGTGCCTCGCTGCAAAGCCGACCACGGAAGTGACCGCTGACGACCACAAACCGTCCACGGGACGACCACAAATGCGGCCACACTCCGACCACGAAAGGTCACAGCCGGGCCACAGCACGACCACAATACGACAACGATCAGCCTGCGTCCTAGCCGGGTTAAAGCGTAGCAATGCTCGGAAATCCCGCAGAGGAACATCGCTCGTATTAGAGGGCCCGCACACGCCTACCGGCTACCAGTGCGTCGAGCAATCCTGATCACCTGATATCAAAGTCGACGAACATAACGAGGTATCGACACCGGAATAAATCCCAGGAAAATCCTCATCACCGAAGCCGTAGACATTCGGCGACGCATCATGCCACCGATCCCATTGATGCCAATCATTCCCGAAGCAGCCTTCGCCAGGTCCCTGCGTCCAGGAAGCGCAATGCATGGAATCATGATGCAAGCTCGCAGACCGTATTGACGGCGACGCGGCCGCCACATGCATGGCGTCCCCGCTCAACGTAGCCCTCGCATGAAACATGGCCTCTCCCGGCCTTAAGACTGACGGACCGTACCACTGAGGCCAATACCATCGTGGCGTCAACCAGCGCCTGATTTCAGCGATCGTGGCAAGCCTCTCTCTTCGTTCCCGCATCGCGTCTGCCAGCAGCACCTCGGCCACCGCTTCCGCGGCCTCCACGGATATCTGTCTACGCTCAACCATGTCACCTCCCGGGCTGTCCATGCGGGTTGACCATGCGGCGGTATGTGAGTTCCGCTGGATGAGTGCCACCCACGGCATTGAACGGTGCCGCACGCTGCTGGACGTCACCGAACCGGGCTGGATTCAATCCAGATCAGAACGCATCGAGAAGTTTCCTGGCTGCGCTTGATTTACATCTGCACCGATGCCGATAGCGTTCGCCGCATCGGGCACGTGCTCTACGATCGAAGGACAGTCATCGGAGCTAACACACCATGAAAACCCGCCCACTCACCGAGCAGGATCTGAAGGTTCCCGGCCGCGTCATCATCAATCGCAGGCAGCTGCTGCGCAAAGTCCCGATGAGCGACCGCACCATTTTCGAAATGGAAAAACGCGGCGAATTTCCGCAGCGCTTTTCCATCACGGCACGCATGGTCGGCTGGGACTTGCAGGAAGTCGACGACTGGATCGCCCGCCAGCATCAGGCAGCCCTGCCCCAGTCCGCGCCGGGACAACGATCGCGGGAACCGGCTCTCTGAGCGAGCAACCTACTCCGTCGCGGCAACCCATTGGTCGATCATGTCGGCCCACAGCTGCATCATGTTCCGGCGCTGCTCCGCATACTCAGCCTTGTTGTACACCGCCCGCACGCCCTTCTGCTCGTGCGCCAGGCACTTCTCAATCCAGTCGCTGTTGAAGCCCGCTTCATGCAGTAGTGTTGATCCGGTGCGCCTTAAATCGTGCGGCGAAAAATCGGTCATCGTCACCCCATCCGCTTTCGCTGCCTCGACGACAGAGCGCAGCACCAAATTCAAGGTGGCGCCGGCCATCGGCTTGTCCGGGTCATAGCGCGATGGCAGCAAGTAACGCGACCCGGCCGCACACGTCTTCAGAGCAATTAGCATGTCGAGCACCTGGTTCGGCAGGTAGACATTATGTGGATTGCGCCGCTTCATCCGCACCCCGGGGATAGTCCAGACTCGGTTGGCGAAATCGATCTCTGACCACGTCGCATCCGTCAGTTCCGACTTGCGCACCATCGTCAGCAAGAGCATGCGCGCAGCAATGCGGATCGTTGGCGCGCACTGCGTCCGGTCCAGGTAGCGGTAGAACTGCTTGATCTCGTGAGTGCTCAGAGTACGGTCGCGCGGCTCGAACTTGGCGATCGAGGCCGGTGGCACCCCATCGGCCGGATTCGGGTGCTTCTCACCACGCTGGGCCGCGTAACGGAACACCAGCATGACGATCTCCCGAGCATGCACCGCCACAGCCGGCGCGCCACGGGAGACGATGCGATCGCACAGCTGCCGCACCCCCTGCTCCGTGATCTCGTGCAGCAGTAGCGCGCCGAACGGCTTGCGCAGGTCATGCTCGAAGACGAAACGGCGAGCGTCTTGCGTGGACTCCGCCATCTTGTACTTTTCAAGCCATTCCTCCGCCCACTCGCCGAATCGCAACTGGTCTTTTCGAAAGCCGATCGTTTCAGCTTTTATCCGCGCGGGCGAAATGCCTTCCGCTACCTGCTTCCGCGCCTTCATCAGTTGCTCTCTTGCGCCTGCCAATGTCAGTCCATCCGGACCGTAGCTACCCAGGACGAGCGTTTCCTGGCGCCCGTTGATCCGGTAGTTGTAGCGGAACGAAACACCTCCGCTCGGGCTCACCACGACATACATGCCATCACGGTCCGCCACTTTGTAAGCCCGCTCCGCAGGCTTCAGGCTGCGCAGCTTTGCATCAGTCAGCATTACGCCCTCCTTCCAGTACCATCAGAACACGACAAAGGCCAATCAGATCAACGGGTTATAGACATTGCACCGATATCGAAAATGCTCGAAACACTTGTATTTGAGCGTTCCGATACCATCAAAGTTCCGGTACCATCAAGTGGACTAATTTGATCAATAAAATCAGCGACTTACCGATGAATAGATACCATTGCCCCTTGTTCAGTTCGGTACTCGCTGATGGTACTGCGTGCTCGCTGGCAATGTTTCAAAAAACCGATACCAGCGTGATGCCCATCAATCGTGGCTGCTCGGGGCTGCGAGATATTGCTCGATCTACCGAGCACGGGCAAAAAAAAAGCCCCTGAAATCAGGGGCTTAGTGTTGATGAATTGCCTGTCAATGCCTGAGCATTCAGGCTAGCTCATCATTCCCACTCAATAGTCGCCGGCGGCTTCCCGGAAATGTCATACACGACACGATTGAGTCCACGCACCTCGTTGATGATGCGATTGGAAACCCGCCCCAGCAACTCATGCGGCAGGTGCGCCCAGTGCGCCGTCATGAAGTCCTGCGTCTGCACGGCACGCAGCGCGACGACGTAGTCATACGTACGGCCATCGCCCATCACGCCCACCGACTTCACCGGCAGGAACACGGCGAAGGCCTGCGAGGTGGCTTCGTACCAGTTGCGCGGCGCGCCATCCTGGTCGAAGCCCGGCACCACCACCGCTTCGTACGGCGTGTTGCGCAGCTCTTCGATGAAGATCGCGTCGGCGCGGCGCAGCAGGTCGGCGTATTCCTTCTTCACTTCGCCGAGGATGCGCACGCCCAGGCCCGGGCCCGGGAACGGGTGGCGGTAGACCATTTCGTACGGCAGGCCGAGCGCGACGCCCAGCTTGCGCACTTCGTCCTTGAACAGTTCGCGCAGCGGTTCCAGCAGCTGCAGCTTCATGTGCTCCGGCAGGCCGCCCACGTTGTGGTGGCTCTTGATGGTCTGGCCCTTCTTACCTTTGCCGGCCGATTCGATCACGTCCGGGTAGATGGTGCCCTGCGCCAGCCATTTCGCGTTGGTCAGCTTGGCCGATTCGGCGTTGAAGACTTCGACGAATTCGCGGCCGATGATCTTGCGCTTCTGTTCCGGGTCGGTCACGCCGGCCAGGTGGCCCATGAACTGGTCGACGGCGTCGATGCGGATGACTTTCACGCCCAGGTTCTTGGCGAACATGTCCATCACCATCTCGCCTTCGTTCAGGCGCAGCAGGCCGTGGTCGACGAACACGCAGGTCAGCTGGTCGCCGATGGCGCGGTGGATCAGCGCGGCGGCCACCGACGAATCGACGCCGCCGGACAGGCCGAGGATCACTTCATCGGTGCCCACCTGGGCGCGGATCTTCTCGACGGCTTCGGTGATGTAGTCCGGCATGTTCCAGTCGGACTTGCAGCCGCAGATCTCGTGCACGAAGCGACCCAGCATAGCCTTGCCCTGCACCGTGTGCGTCACTTCCGGGTGCCATTGCACGGCGTAGAACTTGCGCTCCTCGTCGGCCATGCCGGCGATCGGGCAGCTTTCCGTGGAGGCCATCAGCTTGAAGCCCGGCGGCATGTCCAGCACCTTGTCGCCATGGCTCATCCACACCTTCAGCATGCCGTGGCCTTCGTGCGTGACGAAGTCGTTGATGCCGTTCAGCAGGCTCGTATGGCCGCGGGCGCGCACTTCGGCGTAGCCGAATTCGCGCACCAGGCCATTTTCCACTTTGCCGCCCAGCTGCGCCGCCATGGTCTGCATGCCGTAGCAGATGCCCAGCACCGGCACGCCCAGTTCGAACACGGCTTGCGGCGCGCGTGGCGAATCGCCTTCCAGCGTGGAGTTGTGGCTGCCGGAGAGGATCACGCCGGAAGCGCCGTAGTTGCGGACGAATTCTTCCGACACGTCGTACGGATAGACCTCGGAGAACACGCCGGCGTCGCGCACGCGGCGTGCGATCAGCTGGGTTACCTGGGAGCCGAAATCGATGATGAGGATCTTGGAGTGCATGTAATTGGCTTTACTGGACTGGAGAAAGCGGACAAAGAAGAAAACAAGAAGAAAACAGGAAGCGGAATGCGGAGGAAAAACGCCGGCGTCGAGGAACGCCGGCGTTTCAGGGACAGCTTATTCCGAACGGTAGTTCGGCGCTTCCTTGGTGATCTGCACGTCGTGCACGTGCGATTCGCGCATGCCGGCGGAGGTGATTTCGACGAATTCCGCTTTCTCGCGCAGTTCGTCGATCGTGGCGCAGCCACAGTAGCCCATCGACTGGCGCACACCGCCCACCAGCTGGAAGATGATCGCCAGGACCGAGCCTTTATAGGCCACGCGGCCTTCGATACCTTCCGGGACGAACTTGTCGGCCTTGGCCGAGGCTTCCTGGAAGTACCGGTCGGCCGAACCTTCGGCCATCGCGCCCAGCGAACCCATGCCGCGGTAGGATTTGTACGAACGGCCCTGGTACAGGATCACTTCGCCCGGCGCTTCCTCGGTGCCGGCGAACATGGAACCCATCATCACGGTCGACGCGCCGGCGGCCAGCGCCTTGCTGATGTCGCCGGAGAAGCGGATGCCGCCGTCGGCGATGCAGGGCACGCCCGTGCCTTCCAGCGCCTGCGCCACGTTCGAGATCGCGGTGATCTGCGGCACGCCCACGCCGGCCACGATGCGGGTGGTGCAGATCGAGCCGGGGCCGATGCCGACTTTCACCGCATCGGCGCCGTATTCGACCAGCGCTTTCGCCGCGGCCGCGGTGGCGATGTTGCCGCCGATGACGTCCACGTGCGGGTATTTCGTCTTGATGTACTTCACGCGGTCGAGGATGCCCTGGGAGTGGCCGTGCGCCGTATCCACCACCAGCACGTCGACGCCGGCTGCCACCAGCAGGTCGATGCGTTCCTCATCCTTCGCGCCGACGCCCACGGCCGCGCCGACCAGCAGCTTGCCGTGCTGGTCTTTCGAGGCGTTCGGGTGTTCGGTGGATTTCTGGATGTCCTTTACCGTGATCAGGCCGCGCAGCTCGAAGGCTTCGTTGACGACGATCACGCGCTCCAGGCGGTGCTTGTTCATCAGGCGCTTGGCCTCGGCCGTATCGGCCGTTTCGCTGACGGTTACCAGCTTTTCGCGCGGCGTCATCTTGGCGCGCACTTCCGCGTCCAGCTCTTCTTCGAACCGCAGGTCGCGGTTGGTGATGATGCCCACCACCTGGGCGCCTTCGACTACCGGGAAACCGCTGATGCCATGCTGTTCGGTCAGCTTGATCACGTCGCGGATCTTCATGTCCGGCGGAATCGTGATCGGGTCGCGCAGCACGCCGGCTTCGAAACGCTTGACCTTCGCCACCTCGCGGGCCTGGTCGGCCGGGCGCAGGTTCTTGTGGATGATGCCGATGCCGCCTTCCTGCGCCATTGCGATCGCCAGGCGGCCTTCGGTGACGGTATCCATCGCGGCCGACAGCAGCGGGATGTTCAGCGAGATATTGCGGGTCAGCTTGGTGCGCAGGGACGTATTGGCAGGCAGGACGTTCGAGTACGCGGGAACGAGGAGCACGTCATCGAATGTGAGTGCTTTTTGAAGAAGACGCATGGTAGTTTTCCTATCGGCGCAAAAGTGAATTATACAGAAGTTGACGCAATAAGTCCTTGCATTATGGAAAAGTTGGTGCTTTCGAGATTGACACCCGGGCGCGATCGCGGTCCAATCACATAAATTCTTCACGGAAACAAATCGAATGAAACCAAGGCAATGGATGCTGGGCGCCCTGCTGCTGGCCTGCGGCGCGGCAGCTCACGCGCAATGGGAATGGAAGGATGCCAACAACAAGCGGCACCTGTCGGACCGGCCCCCGCCACCGTCGGTGCCGGCATCGCGCATCCTGAAGGCGCCGCGCGGCCAGATGCCGGACCTCCGCCGCGAAATGGCGGAGCCGGCGCCCGCGGCGGCATCGGGAACAGGCGCCTCTACGGGCAAAGAGAAAAGCGCGCCCACCACGGCAGACCGCAATGCCGAGTTCAACAAGCGCCGTACCGAAGCAGCCGAGCAGGCACGGAAGGCTGACCAGCAGGCGAAGAACAAGGCGGCCGGCGCGGCCGCGTGCGACAACGCGCGGGCCAACCTGCGCGTGCTGGAATCGGGCATCCGCATCGCCACCACGGACCGCAACGGCGAGCAGGCGTTTCTGGACGAACCGCAGAAAGCGGAACAGGTGCGGCGCAATCGCGACACGCTGGCCACCCATTGCCAGCAATAAAGTTTGACCACGCACAAGAGCGCCCATCATAGCCGCGGTCGTCTCAACGATATAAGCCAGACTAAGCAAAGCCTTATCCGTTGAACCGACCAGCGAGCGAAAAATGAATGCTTTCACGAACGTGCAGATCATTAACGGGCCCAATGGGGAGCCCGTGTATGTCGTCATCCCATATACCACCTACATGCAGACGCAGTCGCGCCACAAGGACACCGACGTGCCGCACCAGGTAGTGGGCATGATCGCCGAAAACGCCTGGACGCCGGCGCGCGCATGGCGTGAATACCTGGGCCTGACGCAACTGGAAGTGGCGACCCGCATGGGCATCACCCAGCCGGCTTATGCGCAGCAGGAAGTGGGCTTGCGGCCGCGCCGCTCCACCCGGGAACGCATCGCCATGGCGCTGGGCATCGCGCCCCGCATGCTGGACTTTTAATGTTGGCGTATTGGTACAACAGGCCTTGAAAGAGCCCCGCTCGACCGCGGGCCGCGTGCTAGGCTGACTGGATTCACCAGCCAGCAGCGAGGCCGACATGAAGCGCCTGTCATTGTGCTTGCCATTGCGCCCATCCTTCATCAGCGCCGCGTTTTCCGCCGCGGCGTTTCTCTCCACCGTCCCTGCCACGGCAACCGCCGCGGAAGCGGGCGCGTCACTCGGCCCCCTCACCTTCATCCTTGTCGACCTGGACCTGGCCGACGGCATCGATCCATCGATCACATTCGCGGGCACCTCGGGCAGCGCTGTCGCGCCAATGGCGGTCGCTCACCTGACGCTCGATGGCGCGTCCACCGAGACGGCATTCCCGACCTGGACACACCCCGCGCCCATCGAGGATGCCGTCGAGCAGGGTACCGTGTCGCTGCGTGCCACGGCGCAGTTCAGCCTCGCCGGCCGCGAATCTTCTTCCGGCGCCCTGCTGGCGGCGGCGGTGGAGACGCAGGTGCTGGTGACGGAGCCCGGCCTGGCGGCCATCAGCCACCTTGCCGTCGACACCGGCTCGACGGCGTTTACGCTGGCGCCGAACACGGCTGTCGTGTTCAGCGTGCCATACGATGTCAGCCTGTCGACCGAACCGCCGCCGGGCGCCGGCGAACGGCTGGAGGCCGGGGCGGTAGAGGTGTGGCTCGACGTGGCCGGCCTCGGCAACGCCCATGACGAGGTGCGCTGGCTCAACCAGGCACCGGACGGCACGGGTTTCCTCGAGGTGTCGGTGCAGAACTATGGCGGCGTCGACGGGAGTGGCGTGTTCAGCTATGGCACCGAACTGCAGGCCGAATCCATCACGCCGGTACCCGAGCCGGGCATGCTGCCGATGCTCGGCGCCGGGCTGGCACTGCTGGCGGCCTTCGCTGGCGGGAAGGCGCTCGCTCAGGAAGCGCTGTCGCGCTTGGCGCGCCGCCGCCGCGCATCTTTCGGATCGGCGATCAGCGCACGGTAGATCTCGATACGGTCGCGTGGCTGCAGCACGGTATCGAGGGTTTTCTTCTTGCCGTAGATTCCCACCGGCATGGTGACGAGATTGATTTCCGGCGCTTCCTGCAGGATGCCGGACAGCTCGATGGCCTGGCCGATCGTGGTGCCCGCGTCGACATCGAGCGCGCGCAGGATCGGCATCGCCACCTGATTCGCATCCGGACCCGGCGCCGGCGCGTAACTCAGCGAAACCTTGATGCGCTCGGCCATGCTGTCAGCCATACACCGTTTCGGCGCGCTTGCAGAACGAATCGACCATGCTGTTGGCGATCATGCCGAACACGGGGCCGATCACCTGCTCGAGCAGGCGGCTGGAGAATTCGTATTGCAGGTCCAGTTCCACCTTGCACGCATCGTCGCGCAGCGGCTTGAAGGTCCAGGTGCCGTGCAGCGTCTTGAACGGGCCGTCGACCAGGTTCATCTTGATCGCGGTGGGCGGCGTATTCACGTTCGACGTGGTGAAGCTTTGCTTGACGCCATGGAAATTGATGCCCACCGACGCCACCACGGAATTCTCGCCCCGCTCCCGCACTTCCACGCCGCCACACCATGGCAGGAATTTGGGATAATCCTCCACCCGGTCCACCAGGTCGAACATCTGCTGCGCGCTGTATCCAAGGAATACCGATTTGTGCACTACCGCCATTTATTTAACCGTTTGATATCATGTTGGACAAATCGCGCCCTGGCGCGAATGAAGACCGTAGTTTAACCGACCCGCGCCTGCGGCACGTTCCATAAGAAATTCACATGACCATCGCTGATAACCGCAAAGCCTTCCACGACTACTTCATCGAAGACCGCTATGAAGCGGGCATCGCGCTCGAGGGCTGGGAAGTGAAGGCAATCCGCGATGCGCGCGTCCAGATCAAGGAAGCTTACGTTACGATCCGCGATAACGAACTGTACCTGTTTGGCGCGCATATCAGCGCACTGCCCACGGCTTCCACCCACATCCACCCGCAAGCGGTGCGCACCCGCAAGTTATTGCTTCACCGCCAGGAAATCGACAAGCTGATCGGTAAAGTCGAACGCTCCGGCTACACGCTGGTGCCGCTCAACCTGCACTTCAAGGGCGGCCGCATCAAGTGCGAGATCGGCCTGGCCAAGGGCAAGAAGCAGCACGACAAACGCGCCTCCGAGAAGGACCACGACGCCAAGCGCGAAGTGCAGGCGGCGATGAAGCAGAACCGGCGCTGATAGCCTGCGTGTTGGAATACTCGGCCATCACACCGCATCCGCCGAAGGGCAGGCGCTAATGCCGGGCAATCCGCAGAACGCATTGCGGCGCTACAGCCGTGCCACGTTCGTCAGCCTGGCGATCTTTGGCTCGACTCTGTTGCTCGCTCGGCTTGCCTGGACTGGCGCGCTGTCCGACGAAGCTTCCAGATGCGGCCAGTTCGGCATGCACTGTTTTGTCAACGCCGTTGCCACGGTCCTGATCGGAAGCGTGGCTGGGTCGATCGCTGCGCTGGCAGCGCTTATCTCAACGAGTTGGCGCGGCTGGCTCAACTGGCTGGCGCTGCTGTTGAACGCTGGCTTGCTGCTGGCGCTTCTGGTCTGGTTTTTCGGACCATAAGCTGCGACGGTGATGGCGATTGGCACTTCGTCAAAGCCGTCGCACGGTTGCCACGGCACGGTACGCGGGATTTCCGTGCGGCAATGGCGCGTGCTACACTTTCCCGGCTATTCACTCCGGGTTCTCCCATGCTTGCCAAAGTCGCTACTGCCACCGCCCTTGCCGCCGCCCTGGCCGGCTGCGCCGTTCCCTACACGCCCGCCCCGCTGGCCACGAATTTCCCGACCGCACGCCAGGAAAAGCTGCAGGCCGCCGCGCACTGGAACGCGATCGCCGACCACATCGAACAGCGCGTGGTGACGGAGATGAAAAAGCACCCGCAGCGCCCGTTCCACATCGCCGAGGACAAGGATGCGTCGCCGTTCAAGCGCGCCGTGACGAACCAGGTCATCACGTCGCTGGTCAAGGATGGCTTCGTGGTGTCGCGCTCGCCGGCTGGCGCCTGGAAGGTCGAGCTGGATATCCAGGCCGTGACGTTCAGCCCGAACCGCCCGCAGTACCGCTACTCCGGCGCGCACACGGCGATCGCCAATGGCGCCTGGGTGCTGTCCGATATCGACCCGACCGTGGGCCTGGTCGCGCTGGCCGGCGCGGGCGATGCCTACCACTGGTTCCACAGCCAGTTCGCCAAGGGCGCCACGCCGGCGACGGAAATCATCGTCACGCTGTCCGTCGGCGACCAGTTCCGCTACCATGCCCGTTCCACATCGGCCTACTACGTGGCCGATACCGACCGCGCGCTGTACGGCATCAAGGAAGAGGACAAGCAAGTGAGCAAGGTATTCCAAGTGCAGGGGGGCCGCTGATGCGCGCCGTCGCCCTGCCCCTCCTGTGCGCGGCATTGCTGGGTGGTTGCGCCAGCGCGCCGCCGAAGGAAGAGGCCAACTACGCCACGCTGTCGTCGAACCAGTTCGTCAGCGCCAACTACAAGGCGGCCGATGCGCTGCTGGTCCAGCTGAACGGCAAGCTGTCGGCGGACAAGCCGCTGATCATGGCCACCATCGTCAACATCGACGCGCTGGACCAGACGTCCACGCTGGGCCGCCTGATCTCCGAGCAAGTGTCCACGCGCATGGCCCAGGGCGGCCTGAAGATGCTGGAAATGAAACTGCGCACCTCCGTTTACCTGAAGCGCAATCAGGGCGAACTGATGCTCACCCGCGAGATCGGCGAAGTGGCGCAGACGCACAGCGCCCAGGCCGTGGTGGTCGGCTCGTATGCCGAAACCAGCGACATGGTGTTCATCAACGTGAAGGTAGTGCAGCCCACGACCAACTTCGTGCTGGCCGCGCACGACTACGTGCTGGCCAAGGAAGGCATCGTCCGCTCGATGCTGCTGCAGCGCTGACAGGGGCTGGCGGCACGGCTATAGTGGCGCTTTCAACCACGAAAGCCTGCCATGTTCGACCATTGCACCTGGCTGAACGAGCCGCCTTCCCACCGCATCGATGATGGCGCGCTGCAGGTCGTGACCGGCGACGGCACGGACTTCTGGCGCATCACCAGCTACGGCTTCATCCGCGACTCGGGCCATTTCCTCGGCCAGCCGGTCGCGGCGCCCTTCACCGCCCAGGTGCGCGTCGAGGCCAATTTCACTGAACTGTATGACCAGGCCGGGCTGATGGTGCGCATCGATGCGCACCGCTGGCTGAAGGCGGGCGTGGAATTTTCCGACGGGCAGCCGATGCTGAGCACCGTGCTGACCAATGAATTATCGGACTGGGCGACCATGCCCGCGCCGCCGCTGCCGGAAGGCTTCTGGCTGCGCGTGACCTTCGAGAATGGCGCCATCCGCATCCAGTACTCGGCCGACGGACGCACCTGGCCGATGCTCCGGCTGGCGCCATTCCCTGCTGCGGAACAGTACCTGGTCGGCCCGATGTGCTGCACGCCGCAGCGCGCCGGGCTGGCGGTGCGCTTTACCGACTTCACGGTGGGGCCCGCGCTGGGCAAGGACCTGCACGACCTCACGTAGCGGCCAGCAGCCCGGCCACCGCTGGCAGCACTTCCTGCGCGGGCAGCGCCAGCTTCAGCGTGATCAGTTCGTCGGCCCGCGTCTTGCCGGCGTTGACGGCCGCGATCGGCTTGCCTGCCGCCGCGGCCAGCTTGCAGAAACGGAAACCGGAAAACACCATCAGCGACGAGCCGACCACCAGCAGGGCGTCGGCCTCGTCCATCCATTGCAGCGCGTGGCGGGTGCGCTCGGCCGGGATGTTATCGCCGAAGAACACCACGTCCGGCTGCAGCACGCCGCCGCATGCCTCGCAGTGCGGCACGATGAATTCCTCCAGTGCTTCCGGCTCGACCTGCGCATCGCCGTCCGGCAGCGGCTGGGCCAGCACGCTGCCCAGCGCCGGATTGTCGCGCAGCAGGCGCTGCTGCAATTCGGCGCGGTGCTGGCGGCGTTCGCAGGCCAGGCAGCGCACCGTGTGGATATTGCCGTGCAGCTCGATCAGGCGCGCGGTGCCGGCACGCTGGTGCAGGCCGTCCACGTTCTGCGTGATCACCTGGCCGACCCGGCCGGCCGACTCCAGCCGCGCCAGTGCGCGATGGCCAGCGTTGGGTTCGGCGTGCGCCAGCGTCGGCCAGCCCACCATGCTGCGCGCCCAGTAGCGGCGGCGCAGCGCATCGCTGCTGCGAAATTCCGGCCCCTGCACGGGCGCCTTGCCGCGCCGTACACCTTCCTCGTCGCGATAGCCCGGGATCCCGGACGCTGTGGACAGCCCGGCGCCCGTCAGCACAAGCACGTTGCGGTGGCGGTCGAGAAACCCCGCCAGCTGGTCGATCTGTTCGTTCATGGTGTTCCTGCGGCCCGAAAGCTCCCATGTGAGGGCTTTCCGCGCCAGTCCAAGGCCGCGCACTGCACGGCCGAGCTGGTCGCAAAACAACAGCGGGACACACCAGGGACAGTCCCTTTTTTCAGGAAATATTTCCAAAAAAAGGGGACTGTCCCCAGCGGGAATGTGAGCAATATTTCCAGAAACCGGGGTCTGACCCCGGTTTTGGGAAATGTTTCCGGGAATAAGGGACAGTCGCCGAACTGTGGAAATTTCCTAGTTGGGGCGGAAGCGCAGCGTATTGATCAGCGTATTGGTGGTGTCGATGTCGGCCAGGGCTTCGCCGGAAATGCGCAGCAGGCTGCGCTCGCGCAGGCGCAGCAGTTCGTCGATCAACTGGGCGGACGGCATGGCCGCCAGCGCCAGTTCGATCGGCTGGATGCCCTCGTAGCTGCCATGGCTGGCGAACAGCGCGGCCAGTAACTGCCGGGCGGCCGCTTCGTCCAGCCTGCGTGGCGGGGCGGCTTTCTCCGAGGGCGGCGAATCGGACAACTGCTGCACCAGCGCATCGAAATGCATGCCGGACAATTGCGGGCGCGTCTGCAGGTAGAACTGGCGCGCCTTGCCTTCCAGGCGGCGCGGGTCGAAGGCCAGCAGCGCGTCCCGCCCTTGCGGGCCGCCGGCGCGCAGCATGAACGTGGCGGCGCGCGCGAACGTGTCGGCGTCCGTGCTGTCCAGCAGCCTGGCCACGGCCGGCACGCTGTCCGGCGAGCCCACCCACATCAGCACTTCCAGCACGCGGTTGACGACGGCCGGATCATTGAGCAGCCCGCGCAGGTGCTGCTCGGCACGCGTGCCGAACTGGCCGTACAGGTAGATGCAGACGGAGGTCGCGTCGACCGTGTAGCCATGCTGCGGCACCAGCACGGTCACGTCGCCGCGCAGGAATACCTTGTCGATCAGCGGGAACAGCCGGGGGTCGCGGTCGGCCGCGCTGGCGTGGATAAAGCGGAACAATTGCTCGGCCTGCGTCTTCGGCACGATGCCGGCCGGGTCGATCGCCAGCAGGGCCTGCATCGACAGCGCGCGATCCGCGGGTTCGCCCAGCGCGCGCAGGAAGTAGCCGACGTCCAGCAGCACCAGCTGGCTGGGCTTCGGCTTCTTCAGCTCCGCCGCCAATTCGCGCCGCAACACCGGCAGCGCGGTTGTCTTGTGGTTGCCGAACCAGCGCCATGCCGCGTCGAGATCGCGGCGCTGCCGTTGCGCCTCCTGCCCGGCGGCCGCTGCCGGCATGGCCCGCATCCGCGCCAGGCGCTCCAGTGTTTCCTGTTCCGGCAGCGCCGCCGACGACGACGCGATTGCCGACATGGCCAGCATCGCTGCGGCCATGGCCTTGTTCAATACCGCCATGAAGCTCCCTATTTGCCCTGCAGCCGCGTTTTCTGGTCTTCCACCGCGGCGCGCCATGCGTCGAAATGCTCGCTATCCTGCCACAACTCGCGCAACTCCGAGCGTTCGGAAAGGATCAGGTCGATGGCGCGGCCAGCCTTTTCCAGCAGGTCGGCGCGCGGCTTGTACTGGGCCTTGACGACGTCGACCCACGCGTCGATCGTGGCCGAGTCGTCGTCCTTCGGGCCGCCCCGGCCTTCCAGCCGCAGCAGCGTCTCGACGGCGGCCAGCCCTTCTTCGCCGAACGGCGCGTCCAGGTAATCACCGTTCTCCGTCGACAGCACGTTGTCCAGCGTGTCGCCGATGAAGTACAGGTCGTTCGACTCGTGCAGGTCTTCCGCCCAGTCCTGCGCGACATCGTTGCCGTATGGCCCCATTGCCCATGCTCCCATGCTGCCTCCTTGTTTCTGCGTTCGTTAAGTACGTTACTGCGTTACCGCGTTACATGGATTATTACGTCATGACGGCGTGCGCACCACGCGCGCCGTGTTCTGTGTCTTCACGACCTGCATCGCGGTGGCGATCAGGCTGCTCATGTCGCCCAGGTTGGCGGGCACGATCAGCGTGTTGTTGGTCTTGGCCAGTTCGCGGAACGCGTCCACGTACTGTTCGGCCACCTTCAGGTTCACCGCCTCCTCGCCGCCCGGCTGCTCGATCGCCGAGCCCACCTGCCGCAGCGCCTCGGCGGTGGCTTCCGCGATCGCGATGATCGCGTTGGCCTCGCCCTGCGCACGGTTGATGGCCGCCTGGCGTTCGCCTTCGGAACGGGCGATGGACGCCTCGCGCTCGCCGGTGGCGATGTTGATCTGTTCCTGCTTGCGCCCTTCCGAGGCGGCGATCAGGGCCCGCTTGTTGCGTTCGGCCGTGATCTGCGCCTGCATCGCGTGCAGGATGTCGGCAGGCGGCGTCAGGTCCTTGATCTCGTAGCGCAGCACCTTCACGCCCCAGTTGGCGGCCGATTCGTCGATCGCGTTCACCACGGTGGTGTTGATGTGATCGCGCTCCTCGAACGTCTTGTCGAGCTCCATCCGGCCGATCACGGAACGCAGCGTGGTCTGGGCCAGCTGCGTGATGGCGGCGATATAGTTCGACGAGCCGTACGATGCGCGCATGGGATCGGTGACCTGGAAGTACAGGATGCCATCCACCTGCAGCTGCGTGTTGTCCTTCGTGATGCACACCTGCGACGGCACGTCGAGCGGGATCTCCTTCAGGATGTGCTTGTAGGCGATGCGGTCGACGAAGGGCACCACGATGTTCAGGCCCGGCGCCAGCGTCGCATGGTACTTGCCGAGCCGTTCGACCACCCACGCATGCTGCTGCGGCACCACGTTGATGGTCTTGAACACGAAGACCAGCGCCACCGCGAGGAAGACCAGTGCCACGCCGCCGAAAGTAATATCCATGCATTCTCCTTGTTATTGTCGTTGTCGTTGTCGTTGTTGTTGTCGTTGTCAGGCGCCGACGATCAGCGTGCTGCCGCGCACTTCGCGGATCGTGTAGGTGCCTGCCGCAGCCGGTGCGCCCGGTGCCAGTTCCACGTCCCACAGCGCGCCGCGGTACATCACGCGCGCCGTGTGGCCATCCCAGTGGGGCACCTGCACGGGCTGGCCGATGTCGAGGTTCACGTCCGGGTTGCGCGATGCGGCGACCTGCGCCGGCTGGTTGCGGCGCCGCTGGCGCAGCAGCACGGTGGCGATCACGGCGACCAGCGCGGCCGCCAGCATCTGGCCCGGCAGGTCGATGCGCAGCGCCGCCACCAGCGCGCCGGCCAGCGCACCCAGCGCGATCATCAGCAGGTAGAAGGTGCCGCTGAACAGTTCCAGCGCCACCAGCACGCCAGCGGCGATGAGCCACATGATCCAGTCAGCCATCTGTTTGTCTCCCATGAAAGTAAAACCCTCGCGGCCCTGGGTAGAGCGGCGAGGGTTGACGTAACGATAGAGCAATTTCAGGCGGTTGAACAGTTGGTGTCCGCGCAGGCACCGGAATCTTCCGGCGAGAACCGGTCGGTCCGCCGCAGCGGTCGGACACCGAAAACCCGGTGTCCGACACCAGGGCCGCCGCGGACTTCGAAAAGGCCCCGGGCGCCCCGGCTGCCTTACTTGCGCATTACTTGCGCAGCTCAGCCAGCTTTTGCCACGTATCGATGACCGAGTCCGGGTTCAGCGACATCGACTCGATGCCCTGCTCCATCAGCCATTCGGCCAGGTCCGGGTGGTCCGAAGGGCCCTGGCCGCAGATGCCGATGTACTTGCCCTGCTTCCGGCAAGCGGAAATCGCCATCGACAGCAGCGCCTTCACGGCCGGGTCGCGTTCGTCGAAGTCGGCGGCCAGCAATTCCATGCCGGAGTCGCGGTCCAGGCCCAGGGTCAGCTGGGTAAGATCGTTGGAGCCGATCGAGAAGCCGTCGAAGTATTCGAGGAACTGGTCGGCCAGCACGGCGTTCGACGGCACTTCGCACATCATGATCAGGCGCAGGCCGTTCTCACCGCGCTTCAGGCCATTCTTGGCCAGCAGCTCGACGACCTTCTGCGCCTGGCCCAGCGTGCGCACGAACGGCACCATCAGTTCCACGTTGGTCAGGCCCATGTCTTCGCGCACGCGCTTCATGGCCAGGCATTCCATGGTGAACGACTCGGCGAAGTCGGCGGAGATGTAGCGCGCCGCGCCGCGGAAGCCCAGCATCGGGTTTTCCTCGTCCGGCTCGTAGCGCGAACCGCCGATCAGCTTCTTGTACTCGTTGGACTTGAAGTCCGACAGGCGCACGATGACCGGTTTCGGCCAGAACGCGGCGGCGATCGTGGCCACGCCTTCGGCCAGCTTGTCGACATAGAACGCCTTCGGCGAGGCATGGCCGCGCGCCACCGATTCCACGGCCTTCTTCAGGTCCGGATCGATGTTCGGGTATTCCAGGATCGCCTTCGGGTGCACGCCGATGTTGTTGTTGATGATGAACTCCAGGCGGGCCAGGCCCACGCCGGCATTCGGCACCTGCTGGAAGTCGAAGGCCAGCTGCGGGTTACCCACGTTCAGCATGATCTTGACCGGCAGCTGCGGCAGTTCGCCGCGCGAGACTTCGGAGATTTCCGTTTCCAGCAAGCCGTCGTAGATCTTGCCTTCGTCGCCTTCCGCGCACGACACGGTGACGAAGGTGCCATCCTTCAGCACTTCGGTCGCATCGCCGCAGCCGACCACCGCCGGCACGCCCAGCTCGCGGGCGATGATCGCCGCGTGGCAGGTGCGCCCGCCGCGGTTCGTCACGATCGCCGAAGCACGCTTCATCACCGGTTCCCAGTTCGGGTCGGTCATGTCGGCCACCAGCACGTCGCCGGGCTGCACGCGTTCCATCTCGGACGGGTCGCTGATCACGCGCACCGGGCCGGCGCCGATCTTCTGGCCGATCGCGCGGCCCGAGGTCAGCACGGTACCGGTCGACTTCAGCTTGAAGCGCTGCTGCGCGTCGGTGGCCTTCTGCTGCGACTTCACGGTTTCCGGGCGCGCCTGCAGGATGTACAGCTTGCCGTCGCGGCCGTCCTTGCCCCACTCGATGTCCATCGGGCGGCCATAGTGGTTCTCGATGATCACCGCGTATTTCGCCAGTTCGACCACTTCGACGTCCGTCAGCGAATAGCGGTTGCGCAGTTCGATCGGCACATCCACGGTCTTCACCGAACGGCCGGCGCGGGCCTCGCTGGTGAATTCCATCTTGATCAGCTTCGAGCCGATATTGCGGCGGATGACAGGCGACTTGCCCTGCTCCAGCATCGGCTTGTGCACGTAGAATTCATCGGGATTCACGGCGCCCTGCACCACGGTCTCGCCCAGGCCGTAGCTGGAGGTGATGAACACCACGTCCTTGAAGCCCGATTCGGTATCGATGGTGAACATCACGCCGGCCGCGCCGGTATCGGAGCGCACCATGCGCTGCACGCCCGCTGACAGCGCTACCTCGGCATGCGTGAAACCCTTGTGCACGCGGTACGAAATGGCGCGGTCGTTGTACAGCGATGCGAACACGTGCTTCATCGCGTCCAGCACGTTGTCGATGCCGACCACGTTCAGGAAGGATTCCTGCTGGCCCGCGAACGAGGCATCCGGCAAGTCTTCCGCGGTGGCGGAGGAACGCACGGCGAACGACACTTCGGTTTCCGAACCGGCCACCAGGTTGTCGTAGAAGGTGCGGATTTCCTGCTCCAGGCGCGGCTGGAATGGCGTATCGACGATCCACTGGCGGATCTCGGCGCCGGCCTGCGCCAGCGAACGCACGTCGTCCACGTTCAGGTCGGACAGGCGGTTGGCGATGCGTTCGGCCAGCGGCGCGCCGCCGTCGATGCTGTGCGACAGGAAGTCGCGGAAGGCCTGCGCCGTGGTGGCGAAGCCACCCGGCACGCGCACGCCGGCGCCGGCGAGCTGGCTGATCATTTCGCCGAGCGAGGCATTCTTGCCGCCGACGGATTCCACGTCGGTCATGCGCAGGTTTTCGAACGACGCCACGTAGGTCGAAACCCCCGTGGCATTTTCGCCGGCCTGCGCCTGGTCGGGAATAACAAGTGCTGCGTTGGACAAGTTGGTCATGGTGACACCTTACTGATGATGGGAATCTGTTGGCCGTCCATGGGGTTGCCCCGGCTGCAGTGAGTCTCTCGACTTCTTGGTGTTATTCTTGGCGTCGCGCAGCGCATTCTGACCGTTGCCGGCCATTTTACAGCCTGTGGCGAAAATTGACAGTTCACAATCAAAAGCTATTTTCATGACATCCGAACAACGCCCGACCTCCGCCCGCACCGTATTTTTCGTTTCCGATGGTACCGGCATCACCGCAGAAACCTTCGGCCACTCCGTGCTGACCCAGTTCGAGATGCGCTTCCGCCAGATCCGCCTGCCCTTCATCGATACGGTGGACAAGGCCCACGCGGCGGCCCGCAAGATCAACGAGGCGGCCATCGCGGACGGGCAGCGCCCGATCATTTTCAGCACGCTCGTGCAGGCCGAACTGTCGTCGGTGATCCGGCAATGCAGCGGGCTGCACATGGACCTGTTCCAGAGCTTCGTCGCGCCGCTGGAGGAAGAACTGGGCATGAAGTCCACGCACACCATCGGCCGCTCGCACAACATCGTCGACAGCGAGGAGTACCGCAACCGCATCGAGGCGATCAACTTCTCGCTGGCGCACGACGATGGCCAGTCGCACAAGAACCTGGCCGAGGCGGACGTGATCCTGGTCGGCGTGTCGCGCTCCGGCAAGACGCCGACGTCGCTGTACCTGGCCATGCAATACGGGATCAAGGCGGCGAACTACCCGCTGATCCCGGACGATTTCGAGCGCGGCAAGCTGCCCTCGGCGCTGTATGCGTACAAGCCGAAGATCTTCGGGCTGACCATCACGCCGGAGCGGCTCACGGAAATCCGCAACGAGCGGCGCGCCGGCAGCAAGTATGCGTCGATCGAGAACTGCCGCTATGAAGTCAATGAAGCGGAAAACATGATGAAGCGGGAAGGCATTCGCTGGCTGTCCTCGACCACCAAGTCGATCGAGGAAATCTCCACCACCATCCTCCAGGAGATCAGGCCGCACCGCCGCGAGTACTGATCTTCAGCCTTGCGGAGAAGCGGCCGCCCCACTACCCGCTTACGGCTGGCCGTTGCCGCCGGCGACTCCGTACACGTGGCCCGTGGTGTAGCTGGAGTCGTCGGATGCCAGCGTGACATAGGCCAGCGCCAGCTCGGCCGGCTGGCCGGGGCGCTTCATCGGCGTATCACCGCCGAAGTTGACCAGCGCATCCGGCTCCTGGCCACCGCACACCTGCAGTGGCGTCCAGATCGGCCCAGGCGCCACGGCGTTCACGCGGATATTTTTCTCGGCCAGCTGCTTGGCCAGCGATTTCACGAACGCCACCTGGGCCGCCTTGGTCTGCGCATAGTCGAGCAGGTTGGCCGACGGGTCATACGCCTGCACGGATGCCGTGACGATGATCGCGCCGCCGTTCTTCATATGCGGCACGGCCGCCTTGCAGATCCAGAAGTTGGCATACAGGTTGGTCTTCATCGTCCAGTCGAACTGCTCGGTGCTCAGGTCGAGGATGGAATCGATGGATTGCTGCCGGGCCGCATTGCTGACGAGGATATCGAGGCCGCCCAACTGTTCCGCCGCCTTGTCGACCAAGGTCCGGCAAAAACCTTCGTCACGGATATCGCCCGGCAGCAGCACCGCCTTGCGGCCCGCCTTCTCGATCAGCGCCTTGACTTCCTGCGCGTCCGGTTCCTCGAACGGCAGGTAATTGATCGCCACGTCGGCGCCTTCGCGCGCATACGCGATCGCGGCGGCCCGGCCCATGCCGGAATCGCCGCCCGTGATCAGCGCCTTGCGGCCGGCCAGGCGGCCGCTGCCCCGGTAGGTCGTTTCGCCATGGTCGGGCCGCGGCGTCATTTTCCCGGCCAGCGCCGGCCATTCCTGTTGCTGGCGCGGGAATGGCGGGCGCGGATACTTCGGGTTGCGGCGCGCGCCGCTGCCCTGCCCGCCGCCTCGCGCATCGCCCTGCTGTGCCATCGCGCCGCCCGCGGCGGCGGTGCCCGCCGCGGCAATGGTGGTGGCCACCGCGCCGACGAAGCGGCGCCGCGATGCCTGGATATCCTGTTCGGTCATGTCTTGCTTGTCGCTGGGTTCCATCGGGTGACTCCTGGTCCTGGGGTTGGTCATGGGGGTGTGTGCCGTTTGTGTAAACTGCCGGGATGACAATGTAGACAAGAAAAAAACCCGCTGCCACACCTTTGCCGCCGGAAAGCTGTCACAACGGGCGGCGCCCCGCCGTCTTGTGGAGACCATCCCTCACGCCATGAAGCCAGAAGCCATGAACGACCATACCGTTGCGCAATTCGACGCCCTGCGCCCCCGCCTGTTCGCACTCGCCTACCGCATGCTGGGCATCCGCGCCGACGCGGAGGACGTGGTGCAGGATGCCTGGCTGCGCTGGGCCGCCAGCAGCCACGACGCCGTGCAATCGGCCGAGGCGTGGCTGGTAACGGTCGCCACGCGGCTGTCGATCGACCGGCTGCGCAGCCGCAAGGCCGAACGCGAAGCCTACGTGGGCTGGTGGCTGCCCGAACCGCTGGTGGAACTGGACGAGCGCACGCCCGAAACGGCGGCCGAGCTGGCCAGCGAAGTCTCCGTGGCGATGCTGTGGGTGCTGGAGCGGCTGGCGCCCGAGGAACGTGCGGCATTCCTGATGCGGCAGGTGTTCGACCAGGATTACGCCGACATCGCCGCCACGCTGGGCAAGAGCGAAGCGGCGTGCCGGCAGCTGGTCTCCCGTGCGCAGGCCCGCGTACAGCAGGAAACGCCGCGCTTCACGGTGCCGAAGGACGTGCACCGCGACCTGCTGGCGCGCTTCATGCAGGCCGCCGCCGGCGCCGACCGGGAAGCGATGAAGACCTTCCTGGCCGGCGACGTGCGGCTGGTCTCCGATGGCGGCGGCAAGGTGCCGTCGTTCGGCAAGATCCTGGTCGGCGCGGCGCGCATCGCCGGCGTTTACTGGTCCGTGGAACACGCCAACCCGGGCAAGGTCACGTACCGGATGGCGCGCGTGAACGGGGAACCTGGCATCGTGCGCTATGTCGGCGGCATCGTCGAATCGGCGCAGGCGTTCATCATCGAGGATGACCGGATCGTGGCGATCTACGCGATCCGCAATCCAGACAAGCTGGCGGGTATCGCGGCGCTGGCGTGAGCACGAACCGGTGTTTGTGACTAATGCCGTGGAATGAAGCGCTACTCGAAACATTGAAGGCGCATGCATTCCCCCCAACAGCGAAAGGCTGGGGTCAGACCCGCCGGGGCGTAGCCGGGGTTTCAAGGAGCATCGCTCCTTGCCGGCGTAGCGGTACTGGCCTGCAGGCCAGTACTCCTCCCTGACCCCGGATTTGCACTTGGGGTAGGCTTAACTCAACCAGACCGCCACTGCCCGGATGAGCCATCGAGGCATGAGGCGAGATCTTTCCCTGCCGCCAAATGTGCGCGGGCGAACCGACCGGTCCGGCAAGCAACGGTAGCATCCACTCATCAAAAGGGCGGGCGCCCGTTTGCCATCGCGCGCCCGTCTTCTCCTCGTACCGGCCGCCGCGCGGCGCGGTGCTTCCCGATGCAGGCCCCGCCCTGCCATTCATCCCGTCCGACAAGGAGAAGACATGGACTATGTAGTGCTAGGTAACGACCTCAATACCTGGATGATCGCCATCGGCATCGCCGCCGCCGTCAGCATGGCGCTGTACGCCGCCAAGCGCTTCCTGGTGCGCCGCATCGGCGCGTTCGCCGAGCATACCGCCACCCACGTGGACGACATGGCCGTGCGCGTGCTGAAAACCACCAGCACGGCGTTCATCGTGGCGATGGGCCTGTATGCCGGTACCCAGTGGCTGCTGCTGTCGCCGAAAGCGGAAACGCTGCTGCGCAACCTGGCCGTGGCCATCCTGCTGCTGCAGATTGCCCGCTGGCTCGACGTGGGCGTGCGCGGCTGGATCGACTTCTACCGCAAGAAGCGCGGCGCCACCGACGTGGCCGCGACCACCTCCACCGCGGCCCTGACCTTCGTGGCGCGCGCCGCGCTGTGGGCCGTGATCCTGCTGATGATCCTCGATAACTTCGGCGTCAACATCACCACGCTGGTGGCCAGCCTGGGCATCGGCGGTATCGCCGTGGCGCTGGCCGTGCAGAACATCCTGGGCGACCTGTTCTCGTCGCTGTCGATCCTGCTCGACAAGCCGTTCGTGGTGGGCGACTTCATCACCGTCGACGACCTGGCCGGCACGGTGCAGTACGTGGGCCTGAAGACCACCCGCATCCGCAGCCTGAATGGCGAGGAAATCGTGTTCTCGAACAGCGACCTGCTGAAGAGCCGCATCCACAACGTGCGGCGCATGGAAACGCGGCGCGTGGTGTTTTCCGTGGGCGTCACGTACGAGGTGACCGAGGAGCAGCTGGAGAGCATTCCCGGCATGCTGAAGGAAATCGTGTCGGCCCAGCCGCAGCTGAAATTCGACCGCGCGCACTTCAAGTCGTATGGCCCGTCGTCGCTCGACTTCGAGGTGGTGTACGTGATGCAGACGCCCGACTACGGCCTGTTCATGGACACCCAGCAGGCCATCAACTTCGAGCTGTTCAAGCGCTTCAACCGGGCCGGCATCGAGTTCGCGTATCCGACGCAGACCGTGAAGCTGTCGAACCCGGAAGTGCTGCGCGGCGAGGCGGCCAACGAGACCTACGACGGTACCGAGGAACGGCGCCGGCCGGCGCCCGAGCCGCGGCCGAAGTCGCAGTAATCCTCCAGGGCGCATTGGTCCGCAACGCTGCAGGAATACAGTTCCGAAATACATTCTCGCAAATGTATTGCTAGAATTATAGTATAATGGCGCCGCATTCTCCCGGATGCGGCGCTTTCATCATTGAGCACCATCCCTGCCGCTTCCCTCCCCTGGCAATGGCCGGCATGCCGCCGCCGTTGCGTCCGTACGCGTGAACGGTCCACCGCGACCGTGGCTTGCACACGTTAAATCCAGTTTGGCGCACCTGCTAAGCGCCCGACGCATCGCTACTTTAAGGATGAATCGCCATGGCAATTCCGCAGTCCCGCATCTCCCCGACTCTTTCGACACCCGCAATTCGCTCGATCACCCCACATCAGTTCCTGCTTGCTACCGATCTCGACGGTACCCTGCTGGCCGGCACCGCCGAAGCGCGGCGCCGCGTGCGCGAACTGTTCACCGCCGCGCCGCGCAATGCCAGGCTGGCGTTCGTGACCGGCCGCGGCCTCGAATCGATCCTGCCGCTGCTGTCCGATCCGACGATTCCCATGCCGGACTACATCATCGCCGACGTCGGCGCCACCATCGTGCACGGCGCCGACCTGCAGCCGGTGGGCAGCCTGCAGCAGGACATCGCCGCGCGCTGGCCGGGTTCGCAGGCCGTGCTGAAGGCGCTGGCCGGCTTTCCGCGCCTGCGCCGCCAGAGCGTGCCGCAAGAGCGCCGCTGCTCGTTCGTGGCCAGCGAGGCCGATGTGACGCCTGCCCTGCGCGCCGCCGTCGAGGCGCTAGGCTGCGACCTGCTGATGTCCGCCGGCGCCTACCTGGACGTACTTCCGCGCGGCGTAGGCAAGGGCCCGGCGCTGCTGGCCCTGGCAGAAGCGGCCGGCATCGCGCCGTCGTCGATCGTGGTGGCCGGCGATACGCTGAACGACCTGTCGATGTTCGAGACCGGCCTGGCCGGCATCGTCGTCGGCGCCGCCGAACCGGCACTGGTGCAGAAGCTGCGCCGCCGTTCCAGCGTGTACATCGCCACCGGCGAAGGCTGCGACGGCATCCTGGAAGGCCTGGTGCACCATGGCGCCCTGCCTCGCGCCGGCCAGCCGGCACCCGTGGCCGGCGCGCATGGCGACGCCGACCTGGTGATGGTCTACCACCGCCTGCCATTCGACGAAGTGACGGAGAACGGCGTGCAATTGCGCCGCCGCCCGAAGAGCCCGAACGGCATCATCCCCACGCTGCTGCGGTTCTTTGCCGGCAGCCGCAAGGGTTCCTGGGTGGCGTGGTCGCAGCAGGACAGCCGCGCGCCAAAGGATTTCGAGACGCACGTGGCGGTCGACGAAGTGGCCTACCCACGCCTGCGGGCCGCGCGCGTGGCGCTGACGGCGCAAGACGTGGACCTGTTCTACAAGAAGTTTTCCAAGGAGGCGTTCTGGCCGATCATCTTCTCGTTCCCCGACAAGGCCGAGTTCAATGCCGCCCACTGGGAGCGCTTCCTGGAAGTGAACCGCCTGTTCGCGGAACAGACGGCGCGCGAAGCGGCCGACGGCGCCGTGGTCTGGGTGCACGACTACAACCTGTGGATGGTACCGGCCTTCCTGCGCCCGCTGCGGCCGGACCTGCGGATCGCCTTCTTCCACCACACGGCGTTCCCGTCCAGCGACGTGTTCAACATCCTGCCATGGCGCCGCGACATCATCGGCAGCCTGCTGCAATGCGACTACGTGGGCTTCCACATTCCCCGCTATGTCGAGAACTTCGTCGACGCGGTGCGCTCGTTCGCGCCAGTGGAACGGGGCCCGGCGGTGCCGTGCGCGCCGCGCTTCCTCACCTACGGCTGCGCGCTGGGCGTGGACACGATGACGACGTCGATCGAGGCGGGCGGGCGCACCGTCGCGCTGGGCGCGCATCCTGTCGGTACCGACGTGGCGCTGATCGAAGACCTGGTCAGCCAGCCGCAAGTGGCGGAAAAGACCGCCGCCATCGAGGATTACCTGGGCGGCACCACCGGCATCGTCTCCATCGAACGGCTCGATTACGTGAAGGGCTCGCTGGAGAAGCTGCAGGCTTTCGAGCGGCTGCTGGAACGGCACCCGGAACACATCGGCAAGGTGACGCTGCTGAACATCATCACGCCGGCCGCGCCGGGCATGGAGATCTACGACAGCCTGCGCGTGGAAGTGGACCGCGCGGTGGGACGCATCAACGGCCGCTTCTCCACGCTGGACTGGGTGCCGGTGCGCTACTTCTACCGCTCGCTGCCGTTCGATGAAGTGATCGCCCATTACGCCGCCTGCGGCGTGGCGTGGATCACGCCGCTGCGCGATGGCCTGAACCTGGTAGCCAAGGAATACGTGGCGGCGCGCAAGGCGGCCGGGAAATCCGGTGTCCTGATCCTCTCCGAATTTGCCGGCGCCGCCGTGGAACTGCACGGCGCGCTGCTGACCAATCCCTACGATGCCAATGCCATGACGGCCACGCTGCACCAGGCGCTGACGATGGGCGAAGAGGAACGCGCCTATCGCACCGCGCGCATGGCCATGATCGCCACCGAACACGATGTGGCGCGCTGGGGTCGCGATTTTCTCGAGGCGGTGATGGATACGGGCCTTGACGAGGAACGGGCGGCGGCGTGACGGGAAGCTGGCGGGCGTCCGATGACGGCACCGCCTTGCGCATGCAGATCTTCCTGGGTGGCGTGGCAGCCGCTGGAGAAACTTGCCGCTCGATGCGCCTGGTGCCGGACACTATTTCCAAGGGAAATGGTGTCGGACACCGGTTTTCCGAAGGGCCGCACCGCATCGGGCGAACACCGGTGTCTGACACCATTTTCAGGAAAATGGTGTCAGACACCTGACGGCTAACCCTGGGGTCTGACCCGGCGGGTCAGACCCCGGCCTCTGCCGTTGGGTTACATCAGAAGAACTGCCGCCACTCCACCAGCCACTTGGGGAACTCGTCCACCGGCATCGGGCTGGCGATGTAGTAGCCCTGCGCGTAGGTGCAGCCGAGGCCCTGCAGGAAGTCCCAGTCCTGCTTGGTCTCTACGCCGACGGCGCACGAGGTGCGGTCCAGGCTGCGCGCCAGGCCCAGGCACGATTTCAGCACGGTGCCGATGGCGCGCTTGCGGGAGGCGCCGTCGACGAAGCTGCGGTCGATCTTCAGTTCCGAGAACGGGATCGAGGCGAGCAGCTGCAGGTTGGAGCGCCCGGTGCCGTAGTCGTCGATGGCCAGGCCGAAGCCCATCATGCGCAGGCGCAGCAGGCGCTCCAGGAAATGCGGGTCGGTCTGCAGCACCGACGATTCGGTGATCTCGAAGGTGATGTAGCCGGGCAGGATGCGGTGCCGTTCCAGGCAGGCGCCGATCTGCGCGATGAACTGCGGGTGCGACAGCGTGCCCGGATCGACATTGATCGAAAACGAGACCGGCATGCCCTGGTCATGCAGGGTGCGGCAGGCCGCCACCGATTTCTCGATCATGCTCCAGTCGAGGAAATCGATGCGCCCGGCCGCTTCCAACGCGGGCATGAAGGCCGCCGGGCCCAGCACGCCGAGCTGCGGGTGCCGCCAGCGGGCGAACATCTCGAGCCCCTTCACCTGGCCCGTTTCCAGCTCGATCTTGGGCTGGAAGAAGGGATCGAACTCGCGCGCCTGCAGGCCCTTGCCCACTTCGGCGAACGTGAATGGCGTGACCGGCGCCCCCGCGGCGGTTTCCGGCGGCCGCGTGTAGTTGGCGACCAGCGCTTCCAGGCGCGGCGCGGAGACCGGCTTGGCGACGGCGCCCAGCAGGTCGACCCCGTAGGCCAGCGCCATCGTCTCGACGGAAAACAGGATGTCGCCGCTTTGCGCGCCCACCACGATCAGGCCGGCGCGGCAGCGGTCTTCCGCCAGGCGCCGGATCAGTTCCAGCCCATCCATGCCGGCCAGGCCCAGGTCCATCACGACGATATCGATCGCCGGCGCCGCGCCATGCAGTGCCCGCAGCGCGGCGTGGCCATCCGGCGCGAAATGGATGTGCTGCGCGCCGGCGCTGCGCAACAGCCCGGCCAGCAGCTCGCGCTGCACCGGTTCGCTTTCCGCCACCAGGAACTGCAATGCGGCGATTTCCATGCTCCCTCCGTTTCAGCCGGCGCGCGCCTGGCTTTGCCTGACCTGTTCGAAGAAACACACGGCCGCGCAGGCGGCCACGTTCAGCGATTCCACTTCCCCCAGGTGCGGGATCACGACCTTGTGGCTGGCCAGCGCCAGCAACTCGTCGGACACGCCCTGCCCTTCATGGCCGAATACCCATGCCACCGGCCGCTTCAGGTCGACGTCGTACAGCTTCTGCTTCGCATAGCCGCTGGTGGCCAGCGTGGCGATGTTCGCGCCGGCCAGCAACGGCGCCAGCGCCACGTTCTCGTAGATCTCCAGCACGAAGTGCGCGCCCATGGCGGCACGCAGTACCTTCGGCGACCAGCAGAATGCCGTGCCGGGGCTGCAGTATATCTCGCCGATGCCGGCGGCCGCCGCGCTGCGCAGGATCGAGCCCACGTTGCCGGGATCCTGGATATTGTCCAGCAGGACCGCATTGGCCGCCAGCGCCGCCGGCACGGCCGGGCGCGGCATCTCGACCAGGAACAGGATGCCCACGCCATGCTCGACCTGCGACAGCGGCTCGTACAGCGCGTCCGGCAAGTGCAGCACGCGGCCGTGGTGCGCCTCCAGCTTCACCACCAGGGCGACGATCTCGGGATGGCGCAGGCCGCTGTCGCTGACGATGCACTGTTCCGGCTGGCCGCGCATCCGCAACCACGTCTCGCACAGGTGCACGCCGTCGAGCAGCGTGCGGCCGGCCTTGCGCAGCGCGTGCGCATTGGTGGCCAGGTGCTTCAGTTCCTTGTACTGCGCGTTGTCGCGCGACGAGATTGTCTTCACTGCGGGTTCTTCATTGAGTGGATTTCAAAACGCCAGCTCCAGCAGTTCGCGCACGGGGGCGAAGGAGCGGCGGTGCACCGGCGTCACGCCGTGCAGCTTCAGCGCTTCGAGGTGCTGCGCCGTGCCGTAGCCCTTGTGCTGGTCGAAACCGTATTGCGGATACTTCTTGTGCAGCTTGCGCAGCGCATCGTCGCGCGCCGTCTTCGCCAGGATCGACGCGGCGGAGATGGATTCGATCTTGTCGTCGCCATCGACGATGGCGATGGTCTGGATTCTCATCACCGGGCACTTGTTGCCATCGATGAGGGCCAGCGTGGGAATCGTCTCGAGCGCATGCACGGCCCGCTTCATGGCCAGCAGCGAGGCCTGCAGGATGTTCAGCTTGTCGATTTCCGCCTCGGAGGCCTTGGCGATCGCCCAGGCGATGCAGTCGCGCTTGATCAGCGGCGCCAGTTCCTCGCGCCGGGCTTCGGTAAGTTTCTTCGAATCGCGCAGGCCGGCGATGGGCCGCTCGCGGTGCAGGATCACGGCGGCCGCGTACACGGGCCCGGCCAGCGGGCCGCGGCCCGCTTCATCCACGCCGCAGATGATCTCGTCGAGGGAATACGGCAGGTCGTCGAACAGGCCGCCCTGCGGCTCATTGCTTACTGCATTGCCTTTTGCGCTGACTTTTGCGTTATCCAGCATGGTCACCTGGTTCTTCCTATGACGTTCAGTACGGCCGCGGCGCTCGCCTCGGCGGAGTTGCGCAGCAGGCTGTGGTGCATGTCCGTGAAGCGCCGGATCAGGTTCGCACGGTGCGCCTCGTCCGTCAATTGCTTCCACAGATGGTCGGCCAGCGACTCGGGGCTGGCGTGGTGCTGCAGCAGCTCGGGCACCAGGAATTCGCGCGCCAGGATGTTCGGCAGGCCGATCCATGGCTGGTAGCCCATGTGCCGCATGATTTCCCACGAAGCGCGCATCATCCGGTAGGCGATGACCATCGGCTTCTTGTACAGCGCCACTTCCAGCGACGCGGTACCGGAAGCCACCAGCACGGCATCGGCCGCGCAGATCGCCGCGTGGCTTTCGCCATCGAGCAGCTGGACCGGCACATCCTGCAGGCCGGCCTCCCGCACCAGCTTGGTGAAGTATTCCTTCTGCTTTTCGCCCGCCATCGGCGCCACGAAATGCAGCGACGGCTCGCGTTGCAGCAGCAGCTTCGCGGCGCCCATGAAGGCCGCCGTGTTGTACTTCAGCTCCCCCATCCGGCTGCCCGGCATGATGGTGACCACCCTGGCGTCGTCGGCCAGGCCGAGGTGGCGGCGCGCCGCTGTCACGTCGGGCACCAGGGGGATCAGTTCCGCCAGCGGGTGGCCCACGTAGGTCACCGGCACGCCGGCCTTGCGGTAGATCTCTTCCTCGAACGGGAAGATCACCAGCATGTGCGAGACATTGCTGACGATCTTCTTGATCCGCCCGCCGCGCCACGCCCAGATCTGCGGCCCGATGTAATGCATGGTCGGGATGCCGGCCGCCTTCAGTTCGCCCTCCAGGCCCAGGTTGAAGCCCGGGTAGTCGGCGCCGATGAACACGGCCGGCCGCTCGGCCAGCAGGCGGTCGCGCAAGGTGCGCTGGATGCGTTTCAGTTCGCGGTAGCGGGGGATGATCTCGAACAGGCCGCGCACCGTCATCGTCTCCAGCGGCACGTCCGACTGGAAACCCTGGGCGATCATGGCCGGTCCGCCGATGCCGTGGAAGCGCGCCTCGGGCAGGTGCGGCCGCAGGCCGGCCAGCAGGCGCGCGGCCAGCATGTCGCCGGAAGGTTCCCCGGCGACGATGGCGATGGACGGCTGCCCGGCCGCCGAAGTGGCCGCCGGCAGCCCGCCGGCCGCCGCGGCCGCCGCATTGGGGCTTCCTTCACGCATCTCAGCGGACGATGCCACGGGAGGCGGTGTCGAGGAAGGTGCGGAATTCGCGGATCTGCGCGGCCGCATCGGGCGTGGCCCGCTCCTGCTCGAGCAGCGCCGCCTTGGCCTCTTCCAGCGTGTGGCCCGAGCGGTACAGGATCTTGTACGAGGTGCGCAGCGCGTTGATCTGCTCGCGCGTGAAGCCGCGGCGCTTCAGGCCTTCGATGTTGATGCCGTGCGCCTGGGCCGGATTCCCGTTCAGCAGCACGAATGGCGGCACGTCCTGCGTCAGGCTGGTGCTCATGCCGACGAAGGCATGCGCGCCGATCTTGCAGAACTGGTGCACGTTGGCGTAGCCGCTCATGATGACCCAGTCGCCGATCTCCACGTGCCCCGCCATCTGCGCGTTGTTCGAGAAGATGGTGTTGTTGCCGACCACGCAGTCGTGCGCCAGGTGCACGTAGGCCGAGATCCAGTTGTCGTTGCCCAGCTTCGTCACGCCCTTGTCCTGCACCGTGCCCAGGTTGAACGTGCAGAATTCGCGGATCGTGTTGCGGTCGCCGATTTCCAGCCGGGTCGGCTCGCCGTGCCATTTCTTGTCCTGCGGCGGCGCGCCGATCGACGAGAACTGGAAGAACTTGTTGTCGGTGCCGATCGTCGTGTGGCCCTGGATGACCACGTGCGGGCCGACCCAGGTGCGGTCGCCGATGACGACATCGGGCCCGATGATCGAATACGCGCCGATCGCCACGCCCTCGCCCAGCTGTGCCCCCGAATCGACGATCGCGGTAGGATGAATGGTCGTCATGCTGCCTCCTTCTGTTGCCCCACCGGCTTACGCTGCGTCGGCGGTGTTACGGATGGTGCACATCAGGTCCGCCTCGACCGCGGTCTGGCCGTCGACGCTGCCCACCGCCTTGTACTTCCAGATGCCGCGCGACACGCGCACGATCTCGACGTCCATCTTCAGCTGGTCGCCGGGGCCCACCGGGCGCTTGAAGCGCGCGTTGTCGATGCCAACGAAGTAGACCACCGAGTTCTCGTCGGGCTTGATGCCCATCGTCAGGAACGACAGGATGGCCGCGGTCTGCGCCATCGCCTCGATCATCAGCACGCCCGGCATGACCGGCTTGTGCGGGAAGTGGCCGTTGAAGAATTCTTCGTTGACGGTCACGTTCTTGATGGCGGTGATCGTCTTGTTGGCTTCCCAGTTCAGCACCCGGTCCACCAGCAGCAGCGGGTAGCGGTGCGGCAGCAGTTCCTTGATCTGGTTGATGCACAGGGTCTTGTTTTCAGCAGTGGTCATGATTCGTCTTCTTGCTCGTTGGTTTTGTTATTGATCGTCTTGATCGATTTCTCGAGTGCGCGGATCTTCTCGCGCATGGCCCCCAGGTTCCGCACGATGGCCGCGGATTTCTCCCATTCGCTGTTTTTCGCCAGCGGGTAGAAGCCGGTGTACTGCCCCGGCTCCATGATCGAGCGCGACACCATGCTGGCCGACGACACGTGCACGTGATCGACGATCGTCAGGTGGCCCAGCACCATCGCCGCGCCGCCGAACGTGCAATACTTGCCGATCTTCGCGCTGCCGGCCACGCCCACGCAGCCGGCCATGGCCGTGTGCGCGCCGATGTGGCAGTTGTGGCCGATCTGGATCTGGTTGTCGAGCTTGACGCCGTCCTCGATGACCGTGTCGGCCAGCGCACCGCGGTCCACCGTGGTGTTGGCGCCGATATCGACGTCGTCGCCGATCACCACGCGGCCGACCTGCGGGATCTTGATGTAGACCCCGCCTTCATTGGCGAAACCGAAGCCGTCGGTGCCGATCACGGCGCCAGAGTGCAGGATGCCACGCGCGCCGATCACGCAGCGCGCGTGAAACGTGACGTTGGCGAAGAAGTGCGTGCCCTCGCCGATCACGGCTTCGCGGCCGATGAAGCAGCCGGAATCGATCACGGCATGGGCCTTGACGATGGCGCCGGCCTCGACCGTTACATGCGGCCCGATATGGGCCGTGGCATCGACCTGCGCGGACGGGTCCACGTACGCCGTGGGGTGGATGCCCGGCGCCGGCACGTGCGCCGTCAGCGCCCCGAAGTACTGCGCGGCGCGCGCGAAGTACGCATACGGGTTCTTCGTGACGATGCGCGCGCCGGCATAGGCCTGGGCGACGAGCGGGTCATCGTTGGGCGACAGGATCAGCGCGGCGGCGCGGCTCTGCCCGGCCTGCGCGCGGAATTTGCTGTTGGAGAGGAAACTGATGTGTGAAACGCCGGCGTCCGTCAATGGCGCGATCCCCACCACCTGCAGGTCGGGGTCGCCGATCAACTCTCCGCCGAAGCGCTCGACCAGGTCTCCCAGTCGAATGCCCATGTACTATCCAATCAAAAGTGGAAAAGCCGGCCAGCCCACCGCAGAGCGACAGGCTGGCCGGCGTTTCGGTGATTACTTGTCGAGTGCCGCCAGCACCTTGTCGGTGATGTCGATGCGCGGGTTGGCCCACACGGCATCCTGCAGCACGATGTCGAACCCTTCGGTCAGCGCCAGCTGCTTGATGATCCGCGTGGCCTTCTCGGCGATGGCGGCGCGTTCCTCGTTGGTCCGCTGGGACAGGTCTTCGCGGAATTCGCGCTGGCGGCGCTGGAGATCCTTGTCCAGCTCCACCACTTCGCGCTGGCGCTTGGCACGGTCCAGCTCACCCAGCGTGGGCTCGTCCTTCGTGTATTTTTCGGTGGCGGTCTTCAGGCGCGCACCCAGTTCGTTGAGGGCCTTCTCGCGCGGCGAGAATTCTTCCTTCAGCTTGTCGCCGGCCAGCTTGGCCAGCTTGGATTCGTTATAGATGCGCTCCGGGCTCAGCCAGGCGATCCGCGACGACTGCGCATTCTGCGCATGCGCAGTCCCCAGCGCGGTCCCCAGCACCAGCGAGCCCAGCGCCATGATGGCGAACAGCTTGCCAAGCGTGGCAGATGCAGTCTTCAAGATGATTCTCCTCTACTCAATTGCCCCGACATCACCCGATGCGCGCCATTGCCGGCATCAGAAGCCGGTACCCATCTGGAACTGGAAGCGCTCCAGGCGGTCGCCAAATATCGGGTTAATAGGCTTAGCATAACTCAACTTCAGCGGGCCTACCGGGGAAATCCAGCTCACGCCAAGACCGGTCGAGAAGCGCAGCTCGGACAGGCGCATCTTGGCCCCTTCCTGGTAGACCTGGCCGCCATCGAAGAAGGCGAACCAGCGCAGGCTGCGGTCCTTGCCCTGGCCGGGGAACGGGAATTGCAGCTCGGCATTGCCGATCAGGCGCGATGCGCCGCCCAGCGCGTCGCCGTTGGTGTCGAGGTAACCCAGCGACGAGCTGTAGTAGCCGCGCACCGAGCCGATACCGCCGGCGTAGAAGTTCTTGAACACCGGATACGGCCGGTCGCCGATGCCGTGGCCATAGTCGAACTCGCCCTTCAGCGCCAGCGTGGCCCAGCTCGTGATCGGGCGGTACCACTGCTGCTCGTAGACGGCGCGCACGTACTTCGAGTCGCCGATCAGGTCGATCTCCAGGTTGGCGCGCTGGTAGCGGCCGATGGTCGGCGTGACGGCGCTGTCGCGGCTGTCGCGGCCCCACGCGATCGTCAGCGGCACCGAGTTGGACGATACCTCGCCTTCGCCGCTGGCCGGGCCGCCCAGGTCGCGCACGTACTGCTTGAAGTAGTTCGGGCTGGTCACGTCGGTCTTGATCGTGGCGCGTTCCAGGCCGATGCCGAAGAACACGGTATCGACTTCGGAGAACGGCACGCCCCAGCTGACGCGGCCGCCGGTCTGCTTGATCGAGTACATACCCGTGTTGACGGCCGGCGGGTCGAAGGTACGCAGGTACAGCTCGTAGCTCTGCGACACGCCGTCGTCCGTGTAGTACGGATTGGTCTGCGAGAAGGCGATCGTGCGGCTGTACTTGCTTGTGTTCAGTTCCAGGCCCACGGTGTTGCCGGAGCCGGCGAAGTTGGCCTGCTGGATCGAGGCCGACAGGCTGAACTTCTCGGCCTGCGAGAACGCGCCGCCGATCTGGAAGTTGCCGGTCGGCTTTTCCACCACCGTCAGGTTCACGTCCACCTGGTCGGAAGTGCCCTGCGCTTCCGGCGTGTCGACCGTCACGTCCTTGAAGTAGCCCAGGCGGTCCACGCGGTCGCGCGACAGCTTGACCTTGTTGGCGTCGTACCAGCTCGATTCGAACTGGCGGAATTCGCGGCGGATCACTTCGTCGCGCGTGGTGGTGTTGCCCTGGATGTTCATGTGGCGCACGTAGGCGCGCTTGCCCGGATCGATGAAGAACGTGAACGCGACTTCGCGCTTTTCACGGTTCACTTCCGGGTTGGCGTTCACGTTGGCGAAGGCGAAGCCGAAATTGCCCAGGCGGTCGGTGATCAGCTTGTTGGTGGCGGTCAGGCGCGCACCGGAATACGTTTCACCCTTCTTCAGCAGCACCAGCG
This sequence comes from Pseudoduganella albidiflava, assembly GCF_004322755.1. Taxonomy (NCBI): domain Bacteria; kingdom Pseudomonadati; phylum Pseudomonadota; class Betaproteobacteria; order Burkholderiales; family Oxalobacteraceae; genus Pseudoduganella; species Pseudoduganella albidiflava. Next base: position 2,406,741 of record NZ_CP036401.1, on the reverse strand, counting down.
AACGCAGTTCGTCTTCGCGGCCATACATCTCGCCTTCGAACTTGATGTCGGAGACCGTGTACTTCTCGCCTTCGGTGATGTTGATGGTGAGGTAGATGTCCTTCTTGTCCGGCGTGATCGAGACCTGGGTGGAATCGACGTTCATCTCCACGTAGCCGCGGTCCAGGTAGAACGACTTCAGCGATTCCAGGTCGCCGGTCAGCTTGGTCTTGGAATACTGGTCGGCCTTGGTGTACCAGCTGAACCAGCCGGACGTGTTCAGTTCCAGTTCCTTGCGCAGTTCCTTGTCGGAGAAGACCTTGTTGCCGACGATGTTGATCTGCTTGATGCGGGCGATCTCGCCTTCGTCGACATTGAACATGATCGACACGCGGTTGCGCTCCATCGGCGTGACCGTGGTGGTGACCTTCACGCCATACAGGCCGCGCGACAGGTATTGCCGCTTCAGTTCCTGCTCGGCGCGGTCGACGGTGGCCTTGTCGAAGGTCTTGGCTTCGCCCACGCCGATATCCTTCAGCGCGGTGACCAGCATGTCCTTCTCGAATTCCTGCGTGCCGGTGAAGTCGACCTTGGCGATCGCCGGGCGTTCCTCGACGATCACGACGAGCACGTCGCCGTCCTTTTCCAGCCGCACGTCCTTGAAGATGCCGGTCGCGTACAGCGCCTTGATCGTGGTGACGGATTTATCGTCGCTGAACGTTTCGCCCACGCGCACCGGCAGGTAGCTGAACACGGTGCCCGCTTCGGTACGCTGGATGCCTTCGACGCGGATATCCTTGACGACGAAGGGTTGGACGGCGAAAGCGCTGCCGGAGCAGAAAGCCAGTACAGCGGCGCCGATCAGGGTGCGGCGAAATGAAGGCGAGGCAAAGCGGTCAGAAATGAATTTCATTGGCATTAAAATTGGCTCGGAAGCTGCTTCGCGATAATCCGGACAGCACCTTTCGACACCTCGCCCGCAATCATTCCGAACCAGCTTCCCAAATACGAGACTGCACACGCGGCCAGGCGGATCACAGCAACCGCGCGACATCGTTGAACACAGCGAGCGCCATCAAGGTCACCAACAACCCGACACCCAGACGCTGTGCAATCTCCCCAAAACGCTCCGGCACCGGGCGCCCAGTCAAAACTTCCAGCGAATAATACAGCAAATGGCCGCCATCCAGAACCGGTATCGGGAGCAAATTCATCACCCCAAGGCTGATGCTGACGACGGCCACGAAGGACAGGTAGCTCGCCAGGCCGATGCGTGAACTCTGGCCCGCGTAATCGGCGATCGTGATCGGGCCGGTGACGTTCTTCCACGAGACCTCGCCGATGATCATCCGGCCGATCATGCGGACCGTCAGCACGCTGGTGTCCCACACCTTGCGCGCCGCCTTGGCCACCGCTGCGAACGGCCCGTCGGCCACGACGATCATATCCGGCCGGCCCAGCAGCTCGACCTTGATCTTACCGACTGTTACACCGTCTTTACCGGCCACCGCTTCGGGCACCACCAGCACCCGCATCGTTTCGCCATCGCGCCGCACGTCGAGCTGCACGGTGCGTGCCGCGGCCTCGCGGATGGCGGCGCTGAACGCGCCGATATCGAGCACCGCCTTGCCATCCATCGCCACCACCTGGTCGCCGCCGCGCAGGCCGGCGCGGGCACCGGCGCCGGCCGGATCGACCTTGCCCAGCACCGGCGCCGGCAGCCAGATGTTGAAACCCAGCTCGCCCGGCACGTCGCCGTCGAGGTCGATGGCGCGCAGCGTGGCGGCAGGCACAGTGAACGTGAAGCGGCCGCGGCCCGGCCGCTCCGCCTCGATGCGGGCACCCTCGCCGTCCTTCGATGCGACGACCGCTTCGATGAGCTGCCAGCGCAGCTCGGACCAGCCGGCGACGGCATTGCCGTTGACGGCGCGGATCACGTCGTCGCGATCGAGGCCCGCCAGCGCGGCCGGTGTCTGCGCGCCGGGCGCCGCGATACGCGTGGCCGGCTCCTCGATGCCGACCATGTACAGGCCGGCGAACAGCACGATCGCCAGCAGGAAGTTGGCGATCGGCCCCGCGGCCACGATGGCGATGCGCTTCCACACGTTCTGCCGCGTGAATTCGCGCGGCAGGTCGGCGGCGGGGATGTCCTTCACATCCTGGTCGCGCGCGTCGAGCATCTTCACGTAGCCGCCCAGCGGCAGCGCGGAAACGGCCCATTCGGTCTGGTCCGGACCGATCTTGCGCGACCACACCACGCGGCCCATGCCGACCGAGAAGCGCAGCACCTTCACGCCGCACCAGCGCGCCACCAGGTAGTGGCCCAGTTCGTGGATGACCACCAGCGTGCCCAGTGCAACGAGGAAGGCGGCGACCGTCTGCAGCAGGTTCATGGCGATAGTCTCGGGTGGAAGTCAGGTCGGTTGAAAAGCGGGTCGGGCGGAATCGTTCTGGGCGAATTCAGTCGAGTCAAACTCAGCCGGGTAAATATTTGCCAGGTGAATTCGGCCAGGTGAGTTTCAGCCAGGTTGAATTCAACCAGGTGAAAATCAGCCGGGGCGAATCCAGCGGGCGTGGATCTCAGCCGGCTGAAATCCGGCTGGATGCATCTCAGCCTACCGAGTGTAACCCGGTCAGGCGCTGGCCACCTTCAGCGGATGGCCAAGGGCGGCGATGGCGCGTTCGGCCGCGGCACGGGCCGCCGCATCCTGCGCCATCACGGCATCGATCGACGACGCCGGGCCGTGCGGCAGCGCATCCATCACGCCGGCGATCACGCGGTCGATCTGGCGGAAACCGATGCGCTCGTCGAGGAAGGCTTGCACGGCCACTTCGTTGGCCGCGTTGAGCAGTGCCGGCGCGGTGCCGCCGGCGTTCAGGGCACCATACGCCAGCGCCAGGCAGGGGAAACGGTTGAAGTCGGGCTTCTCGAATTGCAGCGTGCCGACCTGCGTGAGGTCGAGCTGGGCGACACCCGAGTCGATGCGTTCCGGGTAAGCCAGCGCGTTGGCGATCGGCGTGCGCATGTCCGGATTGCCCAGCTCGGCGATCACCGAACCGTCGGCATACGACACCATCGAGTGGATCACCGATTGCGGGTGGATCACGACCTCGATCTGCGCGGCCGGCGCGCCGAACAGCCAGTGCGCCTCGATCACTTCCAGGCCCTTGTTCATCATCGTGGCGGAGTCGACCGAGATCTTGCGGCCCATCACCCACTTAGGATGCTTGCACGCTTCGGCGGGCGTGACGGCATCGAGCGTCTCCACGGCGCGCTTCAGGAACGGCCCGCCGGAGGCGGTGAGCAGGATCTTGGTGACGCCGGCGGCCGCGGGCACGCGGCGGTAGTCGGCCGGCAGGCACTGGAAGATGGCGTTGTGCTCGGAGTCGATCGGCAGCAGCGTGGCGCCGCTTTCCTGCACGGCATCCATGAACAGCTGGCCGGACATCACCAGCGCCTCCTTGTTGGCCAGCATGACCTTCTTGCCGGCCCGCGCGGCGGCCAGCGTGGGTGCCAGGCCGGCGGCGCCCACGATCGCGGCCATCACGCCGTCGACTTCGCCGGCGGCGGCGATGTCGCACAGCGCCTGTTCGCCCCACGCCACCTGGGTTGCCAGCCCCATCGCCCGCAGCAGCGCGGCCAGCTGGTCCGCCGCGTCGGCGCTGCCCACGACGGCCACTTTCGGCTGGAACTGCCGGCACTGCGCGGCCAGTTCCTCGACCCGGCTGTGCGCGGACAGCGCGTACACGGTGTAACGGTCGGGATGGCGCGCGATGACGTCGAGCGTGGAGACGCCGATCGAGCCGGTGGCGCCGAGGATGGTGATGCTTTGCATTGTCATTTCCTTTGAAACTCGCCAGGATCGGCGATGGCCGGACATGGCGCCGCTACCGGTGCTCGTGGCACGGCGCAAGGCCACGTCGACGCCAGGGCCGATGCCGGCATGTTCGCGTTACAGCCAGCCGCCGATCAGTGCCGCGATCGGCAGGACCGGTACCAGCGCATCAATACGGTCGAGCACGCCGCCGTGGCCGGGCAGCAGGTTGCTGCTGTCCTTGAAGCCGGCGCGGCGCTTCAGCTGGGATTCGAACAGGTCGCCGACGATCGACGCGCCGACGATGATGGAGAGCGTGACCAGGGCAATGCCCCAGCCCAGTTTCGCCTGCATGCGCACGGCGAAGGTATCCTGCAGCCACGGCTGGTAGGGGGCGGCCAGGATGGTGGCGATGGACAGCACGAGCACGGCGATCCAGCCGCCGATCGCGCCTTCGACCGACTTGCCGGGTGAAATCGAGGGGGCCAGCTTGCGCCTGCCGAATTTCTTGCCGGCGGCATACGCACCGATGTCGGCGATGAACACAAGCGCCATCGCGGAGACCAGGTACAGCGCGGAACGCTGGAACAGCACGAGGATCGCCACGAAGCACGAGACCACCGTGGCCGCGTACACCATCGCCAGCAGCGTGTTGCCGAAGCCTTCCAGCGGCGGCAGGCCCACCTTCAGCGACGGGAAGAAGCGCAGCAGCCAGATCGCCACGCCCAGCGCGAGCCAGAAGCGGGCCTGCTCCAGGCCGGCGTTGAAGAAGAACGTGTAGGCGAAGGCCACCGTCCAGCAGGCCGCGACGACGATGGGTGCGCGCAGCTTGAAGAGCCGGAAGCTTTCCCAGGTGACGGCGAGGAACGCGACGGCGACCAGTGCCTGCACGGCCGGCAGCGAACCGGAGAACAGCACCGCCACCAGCACGACGAACAGGATGACGGCAGTAATGATCCGGGTTTTCAGCATGCTCGTTGGTTTTGTTATTTTTTCAGTTGTTCGCCGGTGCGGCCGAAACGGCGTTCCCGGTGCTGGTAGGACGCGATGGCTTCGTCCAGCTTCTCGGCGGTGAAATCGGGCCAGTACGTGTCCGTGAAATACAGCTCGGTGTAAGCCAGCTGCCACAGCAGGAAGTTCGAGATGCGTTCTTCGCCACCGGTGCGGATGAACAGGTCCGGCTCGGGCGCATACGCCATGGCCAGGTGCGGCGCCAGCTGCGCCTCGGAGAAATCCGTGGCGCCGGGATGGGCCGCCACCATCTTGCCGATGGCCTGCATGATATCCCAGCGGCCGCCATAGTTGGCGCACACGGTCACGGTGAGGCGGGTATTGTTGGCTGTCTTGCGCTCGGCGGCCGAGATCATGTCGCGCAGCTTCGCGTCGAAGCGGGACAGGTCGCCGACCACCTTCAGGCGGATGTCGTTGGCGTGCATCTTCGCCACTTCGCGCTCGAGCGCCGTGACGAACAGGCGCATCAGCAAGGACACTTCCTCTTCCGGGCGGCGCCAGTTTTCCGAACTGAACGCGAACACCGTCAGGTATTCGATACCGCGGCTGACGCAGGCCTCAACGACGGTGCGCACCGCCTCCACGCCCTTGACGTGGCCCGCCACGCGGGGCAGGAAGCGCTTGGTGGCCCAACGGCCGTTGCCGTCCATGATGATCGCCACATGACGCGGCACATTCGGTACGTCGGGCACCGCGGTCGTCGAACTGGTATATCTCATTAGTAACGCTTTTACGCCAAAAGATGAACTGTACAAAAAAAACCGGGGACAGGCACCTATTTTTCAAGAAATATTTTCTTGGCAATAGGGGCTGTCCCGGGTCTTGGGCGGAACTCGTGGCGGGAGCGAGCCTGGTGTCGTACACCGGCCTTCTGGTGTCTGACACCGGTTTTTGCGGTGGAAAATGCGCTATCGACCGGAAAACCGGTGTCCGGCACCTTTTCGGATGATTCCCGAAAAAGTGTCGGACGCCAGGCGTCACGCGGCTGCCGGCATCAAACCGTCAGCACTTCCTTCTCTTTCTCGGCAACGATCTTGTCGATGTCGGCAATCGCCTTGTCGGTCAGCTTCTGCACGTCGTCGGAGGCGCGGCGCTCTTCGTCTTCCGAGATGGCCTTGTCCTTGGTGAGCTTCTTCAGCTGCTCGTTGGCGTCGCGGCGGATGTTGCGGACGGCGATCTTGGCATCCTCGGCTTCGCCCTTGCACAGCTTGACCATTTCCTTGCGGCGCTCTTCGGTCAGCGCCGGGGTCGGCACGCGGATGGTGTCGCCCTGCGCGGACGGGTTCAGGCCCAGGTCCGAATCGCGGATCGCTTTTTCGATCGCGGCGCCCATCTTCTTTTCAAACGGGGTCACGCCGATGGTGCGGGCGTCGATCAGCGTCAGGTTGGCCACCTGGTTGATCGCCGTGGGGTTGCCGTAGTAATCGACCGTCACGTGGTCGAGAATGCCCACGTGGGCACGGCCGGTACGCACTTTTGCCAGGTCGCTTTTCAGCGTTTCCAGCGATTTCGCCATCTTGTCCTGGGCGTTCTTCTTGATGTCAGCGGTAGACATGCTGCTCTCCTGTGTTTTTACGAATTCTGTTTGATCTATGATAGCGCCTCGGGTCAGCGCATGACCGTCGCGAGCGGCAGCAGTTGCGATTGAAGCACGGAGCCGTACTCAATGTACGGCGAGTACTGGAGATCGCAAATGCAACGCGCAGCAGGTCAGGCGCGCTCCCCTCACACGTGGACGAGGGTGCCTTCTTGCTCACCCATGATCACGCGCATCATCGCGCCTGGCTTGGTGATCGAGAAGACCTTGATCGGCAGCTTCTGGTCGCGGCACAGCGCGAAGGCGGTGGCGTCCATCACCTGCAGCTGCTTGGCGATCGCTTCGTCGAAGCTGATGGTGTCGTACAGCGTGGCTTCCGGGTCCTTCTTCGGATCGGCGGTGTACACGCCGTCGACCTTGGTGGCCTTCAACACGATCTCGGCCGACATTTCCGAACCGCGCAAGGCGGCGGCGGTATCGGTGGTGAAGAACGGGTTGCCGGTGCCGGCCGCGAAAATGACGACCTTGCCTTCTTCCAGGTATTGCAGCGCCTTCGGGCGCACGTAGGGCTCGACGACCTGCTCGATGCCGATCGCCGACATCACGCGCGCGACGACGCCCACGTGGCGCATCGCGTCGGCCAGGGCCAGCGCGTTCATCACGGTGGCCAGCATGCCCATGTAGTCGGCGGTGGCACGGTCCATGCCTTGGGCGCCAGGCGCCACGCCACGGAAGATATTGCCGCCGCCGATCACGACTGCCAGTTCCACGCCCAGTTTCGCGACCTCGGCCACGTCGGCGACCATCCGCTCGATCGTGCCGCGGTTGATGCCGTACGGGTCATCGCCCATCAGGGCTTCACCGGACAATTTGAGGAGGACGCGCTTGTAGGCTGGTTTTGACATGAGCTGGGGCTCCTAAGTAAATGTATTCGGTGACATCCCGGCGGCAATGATAGCTGTAAAGCTCCATGCGCCGGGGTGGTGCTCCAACCGTGCGACCTTCTCGAGGGACGGATGGATATTGCGTTCGGTACAGGGTCGCGGGAAGGCATTGTGCGGCACCCTTGCACCCCAACGGCGAAATACTGGGGTCAGACCCGGCGGGTCTGACCCCGGCTTCTGCCGGTGGGTATTGCTTGATGCTATGGGCGCCGTGGCAATTACCTGCTGCGAACTCTAAAAAAACGGGCCTTGCGGCCCGTTTATTTGATTACGCTCCCTTGGAAGCAGCCATCTGGGCTGCCACTTCAGCGGCGAAATCGTCCACTTTCTTTTCAATGCCTTCGCCCACCACGTACATGGTGAAGCCTTTCACGGTCGCGTTGGCGGCCTTCAGCATCTGCTCGACGGACTGCTTGTCGTTCTTCACGAATGCCTGGTTCAGCAGCGACACTTCCTTCAGGTACTTCTGCACGGAACCTTCGAGGCGCTTGGCGACGATTTCCGGCGACTGGGCAGGCTTGCCTTCGGCGGCGGCCTTGGCTGCGTCTTCATCGGCCTTGGCCTGGGCAACCGAGCGCTCTTTCTCGATCATTTCGGCAGGCACCTGGTCCGCGGACAGCGACACCGGCTTCATTGCGGCGATGTGCATGGCGACATCCTTGCCCACCTGGTCATCGGCGCCTTCGAAGTCGACGATCACGCCGATCTTCGTGCCGTGCAGGTACGACGCCAGCTTGCCGGTCGTCTCGAAGCGCTGGAAGCGGCGGATCGACATGTTTTCGCCGATCTTGCCAACCAGGGCGGAGCGCACTTCTTCCAGCGTCTGGCCGGATTCGGTCGGCAGCGCCAGCAGGGCAGCCACGTCGGCCGGGTTCTTCTCGGCAGCCAGGCGCGCGGCGGTGTTCGCCAGTGCCAGGAAGTCGTCGTTCTTGGCGACGAAGTCGGTTTCGGAGTTCACTTCGACCAGGGCGCCCACGTTGCCCGAGATGAATGCTGCGACAACGCCTTCAGCGGTCACGCGCGCGGAAGCCTTGGCTGCCTTGCCGCCCAGCTTGACGCGCAGGATCTCTTCCGCCTTGTCCATGTCGCCGGCCGCTTCGGTCAGGGCCTTCTTGCATTCCATCATCGGTGCGTCGGTCTTCGCGCGCAGTTCGCCGACCATTGCTGCGGTAATCGCTGCCATATGTTTTCTCCTGTATTCGGTGGGGTTGCCGGGGCGGCGCCTTGCGGCAGCCTGCTCATCCGGCGTCTCGTTAAAAAAAAGGGGAGCCGGAAGCCACCCCTTTTTTCTAGGCTAAATTAACAGCCTAATGTGTAGTGCCGATGTCCGCCCGGAGACGGACATCGGGACCGGCCTTGCTTACGCCTGCTCGTTGACTTCCACGAACTCGTCGCCTTCTGCCGTCTTGATCGACTCCAGCACTTCGGTCGACGCGTTGGCACGGCCTTCCAGGATCGCATCTGCCACGCCGCGGGCGTACAGGCTGATTGCCTTGGACGAGTCGTCGTTACCCGGGATGACGTGGGTCACGCCGGCTGGCGAGTGGTTGGTATCGACGATGCCGATGACCGGGATACCCAGCTTCTGGGCTTCGGTGATCGCGCCTTTGTGGTAGCCGACGTCGATCACGAAGATCGCGTCAGGCACGCCGCCCATATCCTTGATGCCGCCGATGGACTTCTGCAGCTTTTCCATTTCACGGCTGAACAGCAGTGCATCTTTCTTGGTCAGCTTTTCCACGGAACCGTCGGCGACTTGCGCTTCCATGTCCTTCAGGCGCTTGATCGAGGTCTTGATGGTCTTGAAGTTGGTCAGCATGCCGCCCAGCCAGCGCTGGTCGACGTAAGGAACACCTGCGCGCTGTGCTTCGGCGGCGACGATGTCGCGTGCCTGGCGCTTGGTGCCCACCATCAGGATCGTGCCACGGTTGGCGGACAGTTGGCGAACAGTCTTCATCGCCTCCTGGTACAGCTCCATGGTCTTTTCCAGGTTGATGATGTGAATCTTGTTGCGGTGGCCGAAGATGAACGGAGCCATCTTTGGGTTCCAGAATCGGGTTTGGTGACCGAAGTGGACGCCGGCTTCCAGCATTTCACGCATCGTTACAGACATTATTTACTCCAGGGTTGGGTCTGGAACCAGCTCAGTCACCCTTGCGGGCACCCTTGCAGAGCAGGTTCGAGTTTATTAAAAAGTGGGGTTTTTACAACATTGCAAGGAACGAGTCCGAGCAACCCGGCATTTTAGCGGAAGACCGGTAAACAATCAAACGTTCTTCTTGTGCATCGCCAAGGCCGGTCGCCCGCTCCCCGCTCAAAACTGGTACCTGGCCGTCAGCCTTGCACCACGCGGCGCGCCCGGCATGTTCAGGTTCGGCGCGCTGCCATGCCCTGACACGATATAGCCGCGGTCCAGCAGGTTGCTGACATTGAGTTGCAGGTCGATGGCGGCGATCCGGTAGCCCACCATCGCGTCCACGGTCGCATAGCCCGGCAAGGTCACCGTGTTGCCAGGATTGGCGAAGCGCTCGCCCACCGCAACGAAGCCCACGCCGGCACGCAGCGCCGCGTTGAACGATTTCGCGATCCACAGGTTGGCACTGTGCCGCGGCGCCAGCGTGGCCCGCTTGCCCTGCACGGGCACGCGCTTGAGCACGTTGTCGCTGCTGTCCAGCGCGGGCGACGACGTGACTTTCGCATCCAGGTAGGAGTACCCCGACCAGACCTGCCAGCCCTGCGCCAGCTGACCGGCCAGGGTCAGCTCCAGGCCGTCGGAGCGCTGGGTACCGACCGGCACCAGCAGGTTGGTGACCGGATCGGTGAACTTGACATTGGTCCGCTCCAGCCGGAACAGCGCGGCGGTCGCGGAAACGGCGCCGCCCAGGAAATCGAACTTGCCGCCGATTTCCTTGTTGGTGGTTTCCTCGGGCGCGATCTGGGCATTGTTGGCGGCCAGCGGGAAGTTCTCGGCGGATGGCTGGAACGAGCGGCTGAACGAGGCGTAGTACGACTGGCTCGCGCCCGGCTGCCAGACCAGGCCGGCGCGCGGGCTCCAGTCCGCATCCACGCGCTGCAAATTCGACTGCCCTGCCCGGCGCTCGCGGGTTTCCTGCTCGAAGCGGTCGTAGCGCACGCCGGCCAGCGCCTTCCATTCCGGCGCCAGCTCGACCAGGTCCTGCACGTAGGCGCCGCGCGTGGTGAAGATGCCCCGGTTATCCGTGGCCGGCGCCGCATCCACCGCCAGCGGCAGCACGGGCAGTACTGGATTGAACAGCGCAACGGTAGCCACGTTGCTGCGCGAGCGGTTGACCTGGTCCTTGTCCTGCTTGCCCACCTCGACGCCGTACAGGATCTTGTGGGTCATGCCGGCCAGCGACGCGGTATGCGTGACTTCCGTCTGGTTGAACCAGCCCTTTTCTTCGCGGCGCAGGTTGGTGCGGTTCAGCGAAGCCGTCAGCGCGGCCTCGTTGACGGCGCCGACCAGCGTATTGTTGCGCGACAGCGTGTAATCGTACTTTCGGAAGGCGTTGCGGATAGCAAGCCGGTCACTGAAGCGGTGCTCCAGCGTGAACCCGCCGGCCGTGACCTCGGCGTGCGAGTAATCGGCATCGCGGGCATTGGCGGCGCCATAGTACGTGCCGGCCGGCACATCGACCGGGCGCCCCTGGAACGACGGGATGCCGAAGTCGGTCACCCGGCGATCGGACAGGTGCTCGGCCTGCAGCAGCAGGCTCGTGTCCGCACCCAGCGGCACCAGCAGGGACGGCGCGATCGCATCCCGGTCGAGGAATTGCTGGTCGCGGTAGCCATCGGCCCGCTCGACCGCGCCGGTCACCCGGAACGCCATGCCCTTCCCGCCCAGCGTGCGCGCGATGTCCACTTCGCCGCGCCGCCCGTTGTGGCTGCCCACGCGCACGGTCACCTCGCTGCGGTCGATCCCCGGCCGCTTGGTGATGCGATTGATCAGGCCGCCGGACGAGCCGCGTCCGTACAGCACCGCCGCCGGCCCCTTCAGCACCTCGATCCGTTCCACGTTCGACATGTCGCGGAAGTACAGCGCATCGTCGCGGAAGCCATCCACGAACTGGTCGGCAATGGCGGAAAAGCCACGCAGCGTGACCTGGTCGCGCTGGCCATCGCCATGCGACAGGCCCACCCCGGGCACGGACTTCATGGCATCTTCCATCGACAGCACCGCCTGGTCGCGCAGCAGCTGTTCGGGGATCACATTGACGGTCTGCGGGATGTCGCGCAGCGGTGCTTCGATCTTCGTGGCGCTGGTCGAGGCGGGCGGGTTGTAGGCCGCCGCGTCGGCGCGGGCACCCGTGATGGTGACAACGGCCGGCTGGCCCTCCACCGGCGCATCGGCCGGACCGGCCAGCGCGGTGCCATGGACAAGCAGCAGCACGGCCACTGCGACGGGTGTCTGTTTCAGGATCATTGTTGTTCTCTCTCTCGATGGAGCATCCGGCGCGACCACGGCGGGTTCGCGCAAATGCGAATAATTATCATTCATATTATTTCATGAATGCTAACTTGTGGCAATGTGTGGCAGCCGATGGGTAGCAGGCGATGAGCGCGCCGGGCTATCGGACGGCGCCGTACGGCTCAGCGGCGTATCCTGAATGCCCCGATCTTCTGGAGGTGGACATGGAATCGAGCCGACTCGAGCAACTGGAACAAGGGCTGCGGCATGCACTGCAACTCGTCGAACGCGACGAAAGCGGGGCACAGGGCGAACTGGAACGGAGCCACCCCGCGGCGAGGGCGGCCGAAGCGGCGGAGATGATGCTGCCCGAGCCGCTGACTCTCGCTTCGCTGGCCGAAGCCATCCGCCACAAGATCGACACCGTCCAGGTGCTGCTGGAGCGCGCGCGCGGGCACGAGAAATTGCCGCCCGATGCGCAACTGGCGGCGGACGAAGGGTATATGACGGGCGCCGACGACCTGACGCAACACCGCGCCGGTTCCTGACCGCTGCGTTACCGGCACGGACGACCGGCGCAGCGTCCGGCGCCTTCCTGCCCTCTTCGCGCCACATAGCGCCACAAAGGGCACTTAGCGCCACATAGCGCCGCATGGCGCCGCATAGCGGCGCAGCCTCGCCGCCAGCCTTGGCCTGCCGCAAGGCCGGCGCCGGAAATTTCGATATTTTGCTTCTGAGCACAATTCTCAGGAGCAATCATGGCAGTCGTTTTCCCGCACCACACCCGCCTTCGCCAGTGGCCTACAGCAACCAGCCTGCTGGCACTGACAACCGCCCTCCTCCTCGCTATCGGCCACCCGGCCTGCGCCGCCGCCGAGTTCCGCGACCGCAGCGTGATCGGCCATTGGAAGCTCGTTGCCGTCCTCGACCTTGCGTCGATCGCTTCGCTCGATGCGGCGGAAGCGAAAACACTGCTGGGGAAGACCCTGGCGATCAGCGCGACGGACGTGAAGGTGGACCAGGAAGTCTGTCCCGCACCGGAGTTCTGGGCGGAACGGGTCGCACCCGAATCGCACATGCAGGCCAAACTCCACTCAAGCGCGCAACGGTTGCGGCTGCCGAACCCGGTCACCATGGTCGAGCTCGGCTGTACGGATGTGTATGTCCGGAATCCGGGCCAGCTCGTGCTGTTGTGGGGCGGCGCCATGTTCGACGCCGTGCGGATCGCCCCCGAGGGCCGGCGACGGCGAGCCGATTCGCTGGCCGGCAAAGCGCAGGCCCGCAATATCAAGTCGGCCAAACGCCAGGAAGTAGGCAACCGTCAAAAGCCCGGCAAGCTTCAACAGCCCGGCAAGCTTCAACAACCCGGCGAGCTTCACAAGACCGGCAAGGCCGGGAAAGCCGGCGAGGCCCGGGAAACCGGCGGCGTCCGGAAAATCAACAAGGTGCGGAAGAAGTGGAAATCCCCGCATCGGCAGGCAGGCAACGGGGCACCGGGCACGTTTGCCAACGAACTGTTCTAGGGATGGCGCTGGCCCGCCACGCAAAATAATTCGCGCAGTCGCGATCAGGACCCTTGAAAACCGACTAGAATCATCCATATACCATCCACTTGGATGGCAATTGGAAGATAAATCATGCCCGACCTGAAACTACGCCCTGCCGATTCGGAAAAAATCACGATCAATCTGTTCCCGGTCGACCTGGGGCAGATCGACCTGCTCGTGCAGCAGGGTTTTTATGCCAACCGGACAGACCTGATCCGCACGGCGATCCGCAACCAGTTGAACCAGCACGCGGACGTAGTGCGCCAGACGGTCGAGCGCAACCAGTTCGTGCTGGGCTTGCAGCAGTTTTCCAGCGCCGACCTCGAAGCGGCCCGCGCCGCCGGTGAAATGCTCAACATCCGCGTGCTCGGCCTGGCCACCATCGCACCGGATGTGACTGCCGAACTGGCGGCGGTCACCATCCAGTCGATCACCGTACTGGGCGCGCTGCATGCCAGTCCCGCCGTGAAGGCGGCCCTGGCCGGGCGCATCAGCTGAACCGCATCAACCGGCTTCATGCCGACAGCTCCGCTGCTTTACGCATCACTCATTCACGCGTCACTCATTCACGCTTCACTCATCCACGCCTCACCCCCTATGGAAGGCACGATATGAAATTCGATTCCGCACTGATGGCCCGCCTGCAGGCAGCCACGCAAGACTTGATGAAAGACGGCCCGATGGCCGCCACCGCCGCAATCCAGCGCGCACTGGCCGGCGATGCCGCGCCAGCCGCCACGGGGACCGATGACACCGCCAACGCGGCACCGCCGCCCGGCGCCACGATGAAAGACCTGAACGCGCCGCCGGAAAAAGCGCCCTCGCGCCCTATCCCTCGCGCCCGGAAGGCCGCATCGAACCAGCCGCCGCCGCACGCCGCGAAAGACGACAAGCCGAAGCATCCCGGCGCGACAGCCGGCATTGCCGACATCCTCGCCAAGGCTGGCATCACACTGCCGGAAGGCTTTGCCGACGGCTTGAAAGACAAATTCAAAGGCGGCATGCAGGGCGGGTTCCAGGGCCTGCCGGAAAACCTGCTGGACGGCCTGCCCGAAGCGCTGCGCGACCAGCTCAAAAACGGCAAGCTGCCCGGCGCCCGCAAGCGCCCGCCCCCTCCGCCGCTGCCGGATGGCGCGCGCTTCGACAGCGCCAGCTTCACGTGCCAGGCCGGCACCCGTGGCTACAAGCTGTATGTGCCGAGCACGTACAAGGTAGGCCAGCCGGTGCCGCTGGTGGTGATGCTGCACGGCTGCACGCAGGACCCGGACGATTTCGCCGCCGGCACCCGCATGAACCAGGTGGCGGAGGAAACCGGCTGCCTGGTGGCTTATCCCTGCCAGTCGCAGCAGGCCAACAGCTCGAAATGCTGGAACTGGTTCAGCGCCGCCGACCAGCAGCGCGAACGGGGCGAGCCGGCGATCATCGCCGGCATCGCCCGGCAGGTGATGGCGGATTACGCGGTCGATCCGGCGCGGGTCAGCATTGCCGGCCTGTCGGCGGGCGGCGCGATGGCGGTCGTGGTGGGTGCCCTGTATCCGGAACTGTTCCATGCCGTGGGCGTGCATTCCGGGCTGCCGTTCGGCAGCGCGACGGATTTGCCGTCCGCCCTGCAGGCCATGCAGCAGGGTGCGAAGGGTAATGCGCAGCCGGTCGCCAGCCCGCCGCTGATCGTGTTCCACGGCGACAAGGACCACACCGTGAACCGGAAGAACGGCGACGACGTGCTCCAGCACGGCCTTATGGCGCATGAAGCCGGAACGCCGGAAGTGGAGACGTCCAAGGCCAGTGGCGGGCGCAAATATACGCGCACGGTCCACAAGGGCAAGGATGGCCGGGTACTGGCGGAGCACTGGGAACTCCATGGCGCGGGGCACGCGTGGGCGGGCGGCAGCGCCAGCGGCAGCTATACGGATCCGACGGGACCGGATGCGAGCCGGGAGATGGTGCGGTTCTTTGGGAGCGTGGCGCGGGGGTGACTGATCGAACCCGGTGAATAAAGCGGTGATAGCAGGAAATGCCGCTTAGGTAGTCAACCCCAAGTGCAAAATCCGGGGTCAGACCCGGCGGGTCTGTCCCCAGCCCTTCGCCGTTGGGGTGAATGCATGCGCTCTCAATGTGTCGTATCACTTTTAACATCTTCTGGAAACCGCACAGAAGAAAGTGTCGAACACCTTCGGCTCGCCCTCATAGTGGCCACCAAAAACAGCCGACAGCCGTTCCGCGGCAAGCGCAACTCTCGAGGTCCGCGTCGTCTATAATCGTGGTTTGTCGCCCGAATCAATCAAGAAACATGGCCATCACGATCAAGACCCCCGAAGACATCGAAGGCATGCGCATTGCCGGCCGCCTCGGCGCCGAAGTCCTCGACTACATCACCCCCTTCGTCAAGCCCGGTGTCACCACCGGCGAGCTGGACCGCCTGTGCCACGAGTTCATGACGAATGTGCAAGGCACCGTGCCGGCGCCGCTGAATTACCAGCCGCCCGGCTATCCGCCCTATCCCAAGGCCATCTGCACGTCCGTCAACGACGTGATCTGCCATGGCATCCCCGGCGACAAGGTCCTGAAAGCGGGCGACGTGGTGAACCTGGATATCACGATCATCACCAAGGATGGCTACCACGGCGACAACAGCCGCATGTTCTACATCGGCCCGCCGACGATCCTGGCCAAGCGCCTCACCGAGATCACCTATGAATGCATGTGGCTGGGCATCGCCCAGGTGCGCCCGGGCGGCCACTTCGGCGACATCGGCCACGCGATCCAGGTGCATGCCGAGAAGGCCGGCTACAGCGTGGTGCGCGAATTCTGCGGCCATGGCATCGGCAAGGTCTTCCACGAAGAACCCCAGGTGCTCCACTACGGCAAGCCCGGCACCGGCGAGGAACTCAAGCCGGGCATGATCTTCACGATCGAGCCGATGATCAATGCCGGCCGCCGCGAGATCCGCGAGATGGGCGACGGCTGGACCATCAAGACCAAGGACCGCAGCCTGTCGGCCCAGTGGGAGCACATGGTGCTGGTCACGGAAACCGGCTACGAGGTACTGACGCTGTCCGCCGGTTCGCCACCGCCGCCGGCGTTCATCACCCAGGCCAAGGCCGCGGCCTGACCCCATGTCTTCCCTCGCGATGAACAGCGATCCCCGCGAACAGCTGCGCAGCTCCCTCAAGCTGCGGCTGAAGTCCGACCGCCAGGTCGTGATTGCCACGTTCCGCGAGGATGGCAAGCCGGAGAAACTGCTGCGCAGCCTGCGCCAGAGCGTCGACGAAGTGCTCACGCAGGCCTGGCAGGCGGCCGGCCTGCCGGCGAACGCGGCGCTGGTGGCCGTGGGCGGCTATGGCCGCGGCGAACTGTTCCCGTACTCGGACGTGGACGTGCTGATCCTGCTGGGCCACAGCCCGGACGAAGAGACCCGCCACCGCCTGGAAGAACTGGTGCAGCTGCTGTGGGACCTGGGCCTGGAAATCGGCTCGGCGATCCGCACGGTGGAGGAATGCCTGGCCGAGTCCGAGGCCGACATCACCGTGCAGACCAGCCTGCTCGAAGCCCGCCTGGTGACCGGCGACGCCGACCTGTTCGCGCGGCTGCAAAAGGAATACGACGCGGCGATGGATCCGCAGGCCTTCTTCCACGCCAAGACCAGCGAGATGCGCCAGCGGCACGCCAAGTATGAAGACACGGCGTTCTCGCTGGAACCCAACTGCAAGGAAAGCCCCGGCGGCCTGCGCGACCTGCAGGTGATCCTGTGGATGGCCAAGGCCGCGGGCCTGGCCAGCTCGTGGCGCACGCTGGCCACGCGCGGCCTGATCACGCAAACCGAGGCGCGCCAGCTGATGGAGAAGGAGCGCGCCTTCAAGGATATCCGCGTGCGCCTGCACCTGCATGCCGGCCGCCGCGAAGACCGCCTGGTGTTTGACGTGCAGACGGCGATCGCCGAAAGCCTGGGCCTGCAGACCACCGGGAGCGGCGTGCACATGCGCCGCGCCAGCGAATACCTGATGCAGCGCTACTACTGGGCGGCCAAGGCGGTGGTGCAGCTGAACACGATCCTGCTGCAGAACATCGAAGCGATGCTGTTCCCGCAGGGTTGCGACAAGCACCCGATCAACGAGCGCTTCAACGAAGTCAACGGCTTCATCGACATCAGCAGCGACGACGTATTCGAGCGCACGCCCTCGGCGATCCTGGAGATCTTCGTGCTGATGACCGAGCGCCCGGCCCTCAAAGGCATCACGGCACGCGCCACGCGCGCGCTGTGGCACGAGCGCTTCAAGATCGACGCGGCATTCCGCGCCGATCCCGTCAACCGCGCCTACTTCCTGCGCATCCTGCAGGCACCGTCCGGCATCATCCATGCGCTGCGCCGGATGAACGAGCTGTCGATCCTGGGCCGCTACCTGCCGAACTTCCGCAAGATCGTCGGCCAGATGCAGCACGACCTGTTCCACGTCTACACGGTGGACCAGCATATCCTGATGGTGGTGCGCAACATGCGCCGCTTCACGATGACGGAACACGCGCACGAATACCCGTACTGCAGCCAGCTGATGGCGAACTATCCGCAGCACTGGCTGCTGTACGTGGCCGCGCTGTTCCACGACATCGCCAAGGGCCGCGGCGGCGACCACTCGAAACTGGGCGTGGCCGATGCGGTGCAGTTCTGCCAGGAGCACGGCATGAGCACCGATGAAACGGAGCTGGTGGCGTTCCTGGTCGAGCACCACCTGCTGATGTCCACGGTGGCGCAGAAACAGGACCTGTCCGATCCGGACGTGATCGCGGCCTTCGCCAAGGCCGTGCGCGACGAGCGCCACCTGACCGGCCTGTACCTGCTGACGGTGTGCGACATCCGCGGCACCAGCCCGAAGGTGTGGAATGCCTGGAAGGCCAAGCTGCTGGAAGACCTGTACAAGATGACCCTGCGCGTGCTGGGCGGCGAACCGCATTCGGCCGACCGCGAGCTGAAGAACCGCCAGCAGGAAGCGCTGGCCACGCTGCGGCTGTATGGCCTGCCGCCATCGGCGCACGAGGCCTTGTGGAAGCAGCTGGACATGGCGTATTTCCTGCGCCACGACGCCTCCGACATCGCCTGGCAGACGCGTGCGCTGTACGACCGCCTGGACAGCGAAAAGCCCGTGGTGAAATGCCGCCTGGCGCCGATCGGCGAAGGCCTGCAGATCGCCGTCTACATCAAGGACCAGCCGGACCTGTTCGCGCGCATCTGCGGCTATTTCGACCGAAAGAATTTCTCGATCCTGGATGCCAAGATCCACACCACCCGGCACGGCTACGCGCTCGACACGTTCCTGGTCACGGAGCAGAGCTTCGCCAAGAGCTACCGCGACATCATCAACCTGATCGAGCACGAACTGTGCGACCTGCTGCAAACGCAGGCGCCGATCCAGCCGCCGGTGCGCGGCCGCCTGTCGCGCCTGTCGCGCACCTTCCCGATCCAGCCGACCGTGGACCTGCGTTCCGACGAACGCGGCCAGTACTACCTGCTGTCGGTGACGGCGAACGACCGCACCGGCCTGCTGTACTCGATCGCCAACGTGTTGACGAAATACCGTGTGAACCTGCACACCGCCAAGGTGATGACCCTGGGCGAACGGGTGGAGGACGTGTTCATCGTCGACGGCCAGTCGCTGGCGAACGCGCGCACGCAGTTGCAGCTGGAAACCGATTTACTGGAAGCATTGAAAGTCTGAATTTCTCATGTCTGAAGAGTTGTTGCGTTTATCGAAACGCATGTCCGAACTGGGGTTGTCCTCGCGCCGCGAAGCCGACGAATGGATCGCCAAGGGCTGGGTGCGCGTCGACGGCAAGGTGGTGTCCGAACTGGGCACCAAGGTCTACCCGAGCCAGAAGATCACCGTCGAGCGGCAGGCCGCCGCCGAGCAGAGCAAGCGCGTGACCATCCTGATCAACAAGCCGATGGGCTATGTGAGCGGCCAGGCCGAGGATGGCTACACGCCCGCGGTGGCACTGATCAAGCCGGAGAACCGCTGGCCGGACGATCCGGCGCCCGAGCAGTTCCACCCCACGCAGTTGCGCAGCCTGGTGCCGGCCGGCCGGCTCGACATCGATTCCGTGGGCCTGCTCGTGCTCACCCAGGATGGCCGCGTGGCCAAGCACCTGATCGGCCACGACACCGACATCGACAAGGAATACCTGGTGCGCGTGGAATACACGAAACCGGGCAAGCTGCCGGACGCGGACCTGAAAAAGCTGAACCATGGCCTGTGGATGGATGGCAAGCCGCTGCTGCCGGCCAAGGTGCGCTGGCAGAACGAAGACCAGCTGTCGTTCACGCTGCGCGAGGGGAAGAAGCGGCAGATCCGCCGCATGTGCGAGATGGTGGGCCTGAAGGTGGTGGGCCTGAAGCGCGTGCGGATCGGCAAGGTGAAACTGGGCGAGTTGCCGGTCGGGCAATGGCGCTACCTTGCGCCGGATGAGCGGTTTTAACGACAGGGACTAGCCCTGAGGCAATAAAGTTGTCTGCGATCAAAAGATTTGCTGGTATGCTTGCAGGCTACCAGTGTCGCCCCGTTGACCCAGCAAGCCCATGACTTCCATCCTCAAGAACCTTCGCGATCACCTGCCCTGGCTGCAGTCCCCGGCAGTACGCCGCTCCAATGCGCATCTGCGGCCCGCCTGGTCGGCGGTTCCCGCCGCGCCGAGCGGCGTGAAGGAGTATGTCAGGACCGAAGCCGCGGGCGACCTGATCACGGCCGGCCTGCTGCCCCGCCGCCGCCGCATGGGTGCGGCGGACATCGCCGAGCGCATCCCGCTGGCCGCCACGCCGCACGAGATCGCCGACCCGGCAGCAATTCGCGAAGCCCTGCAAACCCTGTACGACCGCGGCGAACCCATCACGATCTACGCGGACGGCACCGGCACGCCCAGGCTGGCGCGCATCCATGCCATGGACGCCACCGAAGCGGTGTTCACGCTGCGCCTCGATGGCGAAGCCGCGCTGCCGGAAGGACCCTGCACCTTCGTCACCCGCCTGGATTCGGCGCGCTTCCAGTTCGAACTGAGCGCCGCCTGGACGCCGCTGCCCGGCCACGCCACGCTGGTGCCGGCACCGTTCCCGCAAAGTTGCCTGGTCTTGAACCGGCGCGCTTCCCGGCGCCTGGAAACGCCGGTGGCCGGCAACTACACGGCGTCGTTCGTCATGTTCGGCACGCCTTATGAAATGCTGCTGTACGACGTGGCCGCCGGCGGCATCGGCATGCGCTGCGCCCCGCGCGACGCGCCCGGCCTGCACATCGGCCGCCGGCTGCAGCGCGTGCGGCTCGAACTGAACGACACTGTTGTCATCTGCGACCTGGAAGTACGGCTGTCGCGCCGCTTCCGCTCGTTCCTGCTGGGCGAGCAGGTGCAGATCGGCTGCCGCTTCGTCGGCCTGTCCGAACAGATGCAGGCGCTGGTGGACCGGGCCATCACGAAGATGGCGCAAGGGCGGCGCTAGGAACCATCGTGCTGCCCGCCAGCGGCAGCCGCACCCTGGCCCGCAGTCCGCTGCCGGCATCCCTTCCCTCCAGCACGATCCGCCCCTCGTGCCGCACTACCGCCGCCTGCGCGATCGCCAGGCCCAGGCCACTGCCGCTCTGCGTCTGCGCCGGATCGCGGTAGAAACGGTCGAACACCCGTTCCCGCAAGGCCAGCGGGATGCCGGGACCTTCGTCGCATACCGTCAGCATGGCGCACTCGCCATCGCGCCGCAGCCGCACCTCGACGGTGCCGCCCTGCGGGCTGTACTTGATGGCATTGTCGACCAGGTTGTCGATCAGCGATGTCAGGGTCTCGCGGCAGCCGTCCACCGCCAGCCCCGGCTCGGCCTCCAGGTCCAGTTCCACGTAGCGCGCATCGGCAAGGCAGGAGAGCGCGGCCATCCGGTCTTGCAGCAAGGCGTCCAGCGCAACCTTTTCCGTGTGCCCGGTGCCGGCGGCATCGCTGCGCATCAGGTTCAGCATCTGCCCGACGAGGCGCCCGGCACGCGTGACGCCGCTGACGATGCCGGCCAGCAGTTCGCGCTGGCGCGGCTCCACCGCCTGCCCCTGCAGGGCTTCCACGTTGACGCGCATGGCGGCCAGCGGCGTGCGCAATTCATGCGCGGCATCGGCGATGAAGGCGCGTTCGCGCGTGCTGGCGTCGTGCAGCCGGCGCATCAGGGCATCGATGTTGTCCACCATCGCGCGCAACTCGCGGTGGCGCGGCCGGAACGACAACGGCGCCAGGTCGCGCGGCCCGCGGGAGCCCACTTCGCGTGCCACCGCGTTCCACGGCCGCAGCGCGACCCGGATCGACAGCCAGGCCGGCAGCGCCAGGAACGGGATGCTGATCAGCAGGGGCAGCAGGTAGAACCCCTTTGAATTGAGCGTCACGAAGATGTTCATCCGGTCGGCCGGCACGATCATCGTCATGCGCATGCCGCCGGGCGAGATCCGCGCACGCGCGCGCCAGCGCTTGCCGTCGAAGGTGACGGTTTCGATATCGTCCGGCCGCTGCGTGCGCAAGCTGGCCGGTACGCCCGCGCTGCGGTACAGCGTAAGCTCGCCACGCTCGAGCACCAGGCGCGGCGCCAGCGATTTCTCGATATTTTCCGACAGCGCCAGTTCGATGTAGCGGAATGCCTCGCGCAACTGCGCCGGCCGGTCCGCCAGCTGGTCCGCCACGATCAGCACCGCGTCGTACAGGGCGTCCTGCCGCAGGTCGTGGTCATCCGTGGAGCTTTCGTACACCACGAATCCCAGGAGCAGGCCCCACAGCAGTGCCAGCAGTCCCAGCTGGGCCAGCATCAGGCGGCGCATCAGGCTCGGCTCGAAGATCCCGCGCAGGCGGCGCATCATCGGGCCGCCCCTTGGCCGTTGTCCTGGTCGATCACGTAGCCGACCCCGCGCACCGTGCGGATATAGCCTTCGCCGATCTTGCGGCGCAGGTTCGCCATGTGCACGTCCAGCGAGTTGCTGGCATTGGCCTGCGCGCCCGGCAGCGCCTGCTCTTCGAGGCTGCGGCGCGTGACCACATGGTCGGCGCGCATCATCAGCGTTTTCAGCAGCACGTACTCGCTGGCCGTCAGGTCCACCGGCCGGCCCCGCACGGCGACGCGGCGCGTGGGAACATGCAGGCACAGCCCGCGCAATTCCAGCGTCGCGCCATCGAAGCCATAGCTGCGGCGGGCCAGCGCCCGCACGCGCGACAGCAGTTCGGCCAGCTCGAACGGCTTGACCAGGTAATCGTCGGCGCCGGTATCGAGGCCTTGCAGGCGGTCCGGCAGCGCGTCGCGCGCCGACAGGATCAGCACCGGCACGCCGCTGCGGTTGCGGCGCAGCTTCGCCAGCAGGTGCAGGCCGTCGCCATCGGGCAGGCCCAGGTCCAGCAGGACCAGGTCGCAGCCGGCCGTGGCCAGGTGTTCGTCGGCGGCGGCCATGTGGCGCACCCAGACCACGTCCAGGCCCTGGTCGGCCAGCGCGATGCGCACGCCGTTGCCGAGATCCAGGTCGTCTTCTATCAGCAGGATTTTCATGGGCCGTATTAGACCATCCCGATGTGAAGAAAGTCTAAAGATTGGCCTTCATGCAATCTTCATCCTGGGCTCAGGTTGCCTTCATGCGGCGGCCCGACACTGGGCGCTCCAACAAACTGACGGAAACGCGATGAACAAGAACAGCCTGACCGCCCTCCTGCTGCTGGCCGCCGCCGGCTTCGTCCACGCCGAGGGCAACGTGTTGACACTCGGTGCGGGCATCGCCGGCGCGCCCCGCTATTCCGGTGCCGACGACTACGCGATCGGGCCGCTGCTGGCCATCGACTGGCAGTTCGCCAACGGCTTCTACGCCAGTTCGCTGCGCGGCATCGGCTACGGCCGCGCCGTCGGCCCCGTCTACCTGTCGGCGGCGCTGGGCTACCGGGGAGAACGGTCGGAAAAGAACCGGGACGGGATCGGCGGTGCCAGCGGCAGCACGGCGCTGCGCGGCATGGGCGACGTGAAGGGCGGCGCCACCGCCGTGTTCGGCGCCAGCTGGGAAATCGTCGACGGGCTCGTGCTGGAGTTCAGCGCCGAGCAGCCCCTCGGCAAACGCCGCAACGGCCGCACCGCCGGCATCGGGCTGACCGGCACGCTGTACCAGCAAGGCAAGGACCATGTCACCCTGAGCCTGGCCGCCAATGCCGGCGACCGCGACTACATGCAGACTTATTATGGCGTGACTGCCGCGCAGTCGGCGCGCTCCGGCTACCGGCAATACCGGCCGAAAGCGGGCCTGTACGAGGTCGAGCTGGGCATGACGTGGCGGCACATGATCGATATACGGTGGGCCGTGACGGGCACGCTGGGCGCCGTGAGCCTGACGCGCGACGCCGCCAACAGCCCGATCACCCGGCGCTCGCGTTCCGGCACCGGTGCGCTCTATGTGACCTACAGCTTCTGAGCCGGCCAGCGGCGGCACCAGGCAAAAACGGTGACAGTCACCATTTATCGATGCTGTTGAGATGATCGGTACTTGGCAGATCGAAAGCGCATGCATTCACCCCAACAGCGAAGGGCTGGGGTCAGACCCGGCGGGTCTGACCCCGGCATTTGCACTTGGGGTGAATGCGAGCAATACCAACTACTCTTCAGACGCCAAACCGATGGTCTGTCACCGCTCTTAGAGCACATCCAGTGGCACGGCGCGCGAGGGTGGCGGGAAGGCGGCATCCAGCATGGCCAGATCCTCCGCCGACAGCTCGATATCCAGCGCGGCGCGGTTGGCGCGCACGTGGTCGGGCTGCACGGCTTTCGGGATGGCGGTGACGCCCTGCGCGAACAGCCAGGCCAGGGCGATTTGCGCCGGCGTGGCGCCATGGCGGTCGGCAACCTGCCGCAGGGCCGGGACCGAGAACAGCCGCTGCTGTTCGCGCCGGTCCGATTCCAGCGGCGAATACGCCATCACGGGAATGCCGTGCCGGCGGCACCATGGCAGCAGGTCGAACTCGATGCCGCGCCGGCGCAGGTTGTACATCACCTGGTTGGCGGCGAGCGCGCTGCCGCCCGGGACGCCGAGGGCCTCTTCCATGTCCGCCGTGTCGAAATTGCTGACGCCGTAGGCCAGGATCTTGCCGGCCGCGCGCAGCTTTTCGAAACCTTCCAGGGTTTCGGCCAGCGGCACGCCGCCGCGCCAGTGCAGCAGGTACAGGTCGATGCGGTCGGTACCCAGCCGCGCCAGGCTGCGCTCGCAGGCGCGCTGCACCTCGGTGCGCCCGGCGTTGTGCGGATAGACCTTGCTGACGAGCGTGACACTGTCGCGCCGGCCGGCGATCGCCGCGCCCACCACGCGCTCGGCGCCGCCTTCGCCATACATTTCGGCGGTGTCGATCAGGGTGATGCCGAGGTCCACGCCCAGTTGCAGGGCGCGCACCTCGTCGTCCTGGCGGGCCGGGTCTTCACCCATGTACCAGGTACCCTGCCCCAGCCGGTGGCCCGCGACGGGATTCATCGGCCGTTACCCGTCGATGCGGCGCGCCGAGTTGGCGGCCCAGCGGTACAGGCTCACCAGGATGGCGGCGCCGATGACCAGCGCGATCAGCATGCCGGTCGATTCGTCGACACCCGCGCCGAGCGCCAGCGGATCGCCCTTGCCCGACAGGACGATCATGGCGGCCAGCGCCACGTTGAACAGGCTCTCGCCGACGATGAAGCCGGACATCACGAGCACGCCGACGCGCGAGGCGGCTTCGCCATAGGTCTTGCCGCGCAGGGATTTCTCGAAGTAGTAGCCAGCCACCGCGCCCACCACCACGGGCGCCGTCACGGCCGACGGCAGATACACCGCCAGGCCCACGCCCAGCGGCGGCAGGCTGTATTTGCCGTGGCTGGATTTCTTCAGCGTGAAGTCGATGGCCACCAGCACCAGGCCCAGCACGGCGCCCCAGCCGATCAGGTGCCACGGCAGGTCGCCTCCGATCACGCCACGCGCCAGCGTGGAGATCAGGGTCGCCTGCGGCGCGGCCAGCGGCTGGTCGGAAATGGCGTTCTGGTTCGGTGCGCCGGCAAAGCCGTACGCATGGTTCAGCAGGTCCAGCACCGGCGGCACCACGCAGGAGCCGGCGAACACGCCGATGATCAGCGCGACCTGCTGTTTCCACGGCGTGGCGCCGACCAGTTGGCCGGTCTTCAGGTCTTGCAGGTTGTCGTTGCCGATCACGGCCACCGCCAGCACGACGGTGGTGACGAACAGCGCGAAGGCGATCAGCGCGTGCGTGGTGTCCGGGCCCATCACGTCGCGGGCGACGAAGCCGATCGACGTGGCGGCGCCCAGGATGGTCAGGATCGCGATGCCGGACACCGGCGAGTTCGACGAACCGATCAGGCCCGCCATGTAGCCGCACACGGCGGCGGCCAGCAGGCCGGCGACCAGGATGTAGCCGATGCCGACGATGACCAGCGGCGTGGCGATCGATGCCAGCACGCCGCCCTTCAGGAAGGCCGACAGCAGCCAGCCGGCCGGCACCATGGCGATCAGCGTGATCAGGCCGACGATGAAGATCGGCATGTCGCGTTCCACGCGCGGCACCTCGGCGCCGCCGTGCTTGGCCGCTTTGGATGCGTCCAGCGCCGACTTCAGCCCGCCGAACACGGGCTTGGCCAGCGTGGCCAGCGTGACGATCGCCGCCGCGCCGATGGTACCCGCGCCCATCATGCGCACCTGCGTGCTCCACACGCCCAGCGCATGGTCGGCCACCGAGGCGCCGGCGGCCATCGGCGTGGCCGACGTCAGGATCGGTACCAGGATGCCCCAGGCGATGACGAGGCCGGTCAGCATCGCGATGCCGACCGTGATGCCCATCAGGTGGCCCGCGCCGATCAGTGCCAGCGAGGTCGAAGCACCCAGGCCGGTCGCGCCGGAGCCGGCGCCGAAGCGGAAGTAATGGGCCACCTCATGCGATATCAGCTTGGCGCCGGCCAGGGCGCCGAACAGCGCCGAGGTCACCGTCCCCAGCACCACGGCCTTCAGGCCGGCCTTGCCTTCCTGGGCACCGGCGCGCGACTGCGTGCCCACCTTCAGCACTTCGGCCGCGGCCACGCCTTCCGGGTACGGCAGCTTCGACTGGGACACCAGCGCGCGGCGCAGGGGGATCGTGTACATCACGCCCAGCACGCCGCCGATCGCACAGGCACCGAAGGTGGGCCAGAACGGGATCTCGGCCCACCAGCCGATCATCAGCAGGCCGGGCAGCACGAAGATCACCGAGGCCAGCGTGCCGGCGGCGGAGGCGATCGTCTGCACGATATTGTTTTCCTGGATCGTTGCATCCTTGAAGGCGGACAGCAGCGCCATCGAAATGACGGCGGCGGGGATCGAGGTGGCGAAGGTCAGGCCGACTTTCAGGCCGAGGTAGACTTGCGCGGCCGTGAAGACCAGCGTGATGAGGATGCCGAGGAGGATGCCCCGGATGGAAAATTCGAGTGGATTGGACGAAGAGGGTTGGCTCATCCTGGTTTCTCCCGGTAGCCCGGATTTTTGATCCAGGATTTGTTATTGGGTGCTTGGTTTTGTACCTTGCATGCCTTGTGTACCGAATGCTGGGCGGGATATTACGACAGATTTACCGCTGCGCCAATGATCGTTGGCGCATATTGAAATGCAGTGCTTACCGGCACATGGATTCGAGAGAACCGATGTCCGACACCTTTTTCGGATGAAGCCCGAAAAAAGTGTCGGACACCAGGCATGCGGCCGGCACTGGAAGCATCTGGTGTCAGACAGTGTCTTCCGGTGCCGCATCCGGATGACGGTGTCCGGCACCGGTTTTCGCTCGCTCAGTCGTCGTCGTTCGGATCGAGCTCCGGGAACATCACGCTGGTGAAGCCGAATTTCGAGAAATCGACGATGCGTGCCGGGTACAGGATGCCGTGCAGGTGATCGACCTCGTGCTGCACCACGCGGGCATGGAAGCCGTCGGCGTCGCGTGAAATCTGCTTGCCGTGCTGGTCGAAGCCTTCGTAGTGCAGCCGCGTATAGCGCGGCACGCTGCCACGCAGGCCGGGAACGGACAGGCAGCCTTCGAAGCCCTCTTCCATCGCGTCGGACAGCGGCACGAGCACGGGATTGATCAGCACCGTTTCCGGCACCTGCGGCGCGTCCGGGTAGCGCGCGTTCGACTTGAAGCCGAAGATCACCACCTGCAGGTTGACGCCGATCTGCGGCGCGGCCAGGCCGGCGCCGTTGGCCGCATGCATGGTATCGAACATGTCGGCGATCAGCGCGTGCAGCGCCGGCGTATCGAAGTCGCGCACCGGGTCGGCCTGGCGCAGCAGGCGCGGGTCGCCCATCTTGAGGATGTCGCGGACGGTCACATGGCCTCCCGTGCCTGCGCCACGAATTCGGCGAATTCGGCGCCTGTTTCGGGGTGCTTCAGGCCCATCGCCACGGTGGCCTTCAGGTAGCCGAGCTTCGAGCCGCAATCGTAGCGCTGGCCTTCGTAGCGGTAGGCCAGCACGCGTTCGTGCCGCAACAGTGCGGCGATGCCGTCCGTCAGCTGGATTTCGCCGCCGGCGCCCTTGCCCACCTGTTCGAGGAATTCGAAGATGCGTGCCGACAGCACGTAGCGGCCGACCACGGCCAGCGTGGACGGCGCCTTGTCCGGCATGGGTTTCTCGACGATGCCGGAGACCAGCTCCAGCCGGTCGCGATACGGCGACGCGCTGACGATGCCGTACTGCCGCGTATTCTCGCGCGGGACTTCCTGCACCGCCAGCAGGCTGGCCCGCTCGAAGTCGTAGCGCTCGGTCATCTGCGCCAGCACGGGGCGGATGCCGTCCGGCGTATCCATGAAGTCGTCGGCCAGCAGCACCGCGAACGGATCGTTGCCGACCACCGGCCGGGCGCACAGCACCGCGTGGCCCAGGCCCAGCGGCGCCGACTGGCGGATATAGATGCAGTTGACGTTCTTCGGGATCACGTTCTGCACCAGCTCCAGCAGGTGCCGCTTCTGGGCCGCCTCCAGTTCCGCTTCCAGCTCGTACGCCGTGTCGAAATGATCCTCGATGGCCCGCTTGTTGCGGCCGGTGATGAACACCAGGTCCGTGATGCCGGCCGCCACGGCTTCCTCCACCGCATACTGGATCAGCGGCTTGTCGACGATCGGCAGCATTTCCTTCGGCTGCGCCTTGGTGGCGGGCAGGAACCGGCTGCCGAGGCCGGCAACGGGGAAAACGGCTTTGCGGATATGGTTCATCTGTGGTTCTCGTGTAGGTGTCGATGCTGCCGTTATTTGCCCAGCAGCGCCAGCAGGCCCGCTTCGTCCAGGATCGTGACGCCCAGTTCCTCGGCCTTCGCCAGCTTGCTGCCCGCTTCCGCGCCGGCCACCACGTAGGTGGTCTTCTTCGACACGGAACCGGAGACCTTGCCACCCGCCGCTTCGATCATGGCGCCGGCGGCGTCGCGCGACAGCGTGGGCAGCGTGCCGGTGAGGACGAATGTCTTGCCCGCCATCGGGCCTTCGTAGCCGGCCGCCGCCGCTTCCGGCAGTTGCGCCAGCAGTTCGGCGCGCAGCGCGGACAGCGCCATCAGCTGGTCCCGGTTGGCCGGCACCGCCATCCACTCTTCCAGCGACGCGGCGACGGCGGCCGGCAAGCCGAACACGGTGAACACCTTCAGGAACGCCAGCGATTCCAGCGTGCGGCCATCGGCCAGCAGCTGCCTCGCCCGCGGCTCCGTCAGTTTCGGGATGCCCAGCGCGGCCAGCAGCGCCACTTCGTCGAGCTTGTCGCGCAGCTGCGCCTTCGGGGCATGCTCGCCCTGCGGCGCCACGCCGGCGGCCAGCAGCGCGTCGATGGCCTGCTGGTTCTTTTCCTCGGCGAAGAAGTCGGCGATCGATTCGGCCACGGTGCCGCCGATGTCCGGCAGTACGCGCAGCAGCGCGGCCGGGGCGCGGCGCACCAGTTCGAACTTGCCGAGCCAGTCGGCCAGCGTCTTGCCGGTCGATTCGCCCACGTGGCGGATGCCCAGCGCGAACAGCAGCCGTTCCAGCGGCGGTTGCTTGCTCGCTTCGATGGCGGCCAGCAGGTTGTCCGCCCACTTGGTGGCCACTTTGCCCTGCTTGACGGTTTCCGGCGTGGTGCCGTCGCGTTCATCGGCGGCCAGCTTCATGCGCAGCAGGTCGTCCAGCGTAAGCCGGTACAGGTCGGCCACGCCGTGCACCAGGTTGCACTCGACCAGGCTGTCGATGTAGCGGTCGCCCAGGCCTTCGATATCCATCATGCGGCGGCCGGCGAAGTGGCGGATCGCCTCCTTGCGCTGCGCGGCGCAGGTCAGCCCGCCCGAGCAGCGCGCCACGGCCTCGCCTTCCTCGCGCACCACGTGCGAGCCGCAGACGGGGCAGGTGTTGGGCAGCACGTACGCCGCCGGCTCGGGCGTGGGGCGCTTGTCGAGCACCACGGCAAGCACCTCGGGGATCACGTCGCCGGCGCGCCGCACGATGACGGTATCGCCCACCCGTACGTCCTTGCGGCGCACTTCATCCTCGTTGTGCAGCGTGGCGTTGGTGACGGTCACGCCGCCGACGAACACGGGTACCAGGCGGGCGACCGGCGTGATGGCGCCGGTGCGGCCCACCTGCACTTCGATCGCCTGCACCGTGGTCAGGGCTTCCTCGGCCGCGAACTTGTGCGCCAGCGCGAAACGGGGCGCGCGCGAACGGAATCCCAGCGTGCGCTGGTCTTCCACGCGGTTGACCTTGTAGACCACGCCATCGATCTCGTATGGCATGGCCGGGCGCGCCTTGCCGACCCGCGCATAGAAGGCCAGCAAGCCATCCTTGCCCTGCACCACTTCGCGCTCCTGCGCCACCGGCAGGCCCAGGTCGGCATACCAGTCCAGCAGCCCCGCGTGCGTTTCCGGCATGTCCATGCCGACCAGTTCACCGATGCCGTAGGCGAAGAAGCGCAGCTTGCGCTGCGCCGTGATGCGCGAATCGAGCTGGCGCAGCGCACCGGCGGCGGCATTGCGGGGATTGACGAATTCCTTCTGGCCGGCCGCGCGCTGCCGCTCGTTCATGGCCGCGAAATCGGCCTTGAACATCAGCACCTCGCCGCGCACTTCCAGCACTTCGGGCAGCCCGTCGCCCCGCAGGCGCAGCGGAATGGCCTTGATGGTGCGGATATTGGCCGACACGTCCTCGCCCGTGTAGCCATCGCCGCGCGTGGCCGCCTGCACGAACACGCCGTTCTCGTAGCGCAGGTTGACGGCCAGGCCGTCGAACTTCAGCTCGGCAGCATAGTCCACCTGCGCCGCATCGAGCCCCTCGCGCACGCGGCGGTCGAAGTTCTCGATATCCTCGTCCGTGAAGCCATTGTTCAGCGACAGCATCGGCACCGCGTGCGTGACGGCGGCGAACTGCCCCAGCGGCGGCGCGCCGACCCGCTGGGTGGGCGAATCGGGCAGCGCCAGTTCAGGGTGTTCCTGTTCGAGGCGCTGCAGCTCGGCGAACAGCTTGTCGTACTCGGCGTCCGGAATGGTGGGCGCGTCGAGCACGTGGTAGGCGTGCAGGTGCCGGTTCAGTTCCGCCGTCAGCCATGCGGCCCGTGCGGCGGGGCTATCGAGGTCTTTGCTCATTGCCGGTCAAATCAATCAGTTAAACAGCCGCAATGCGCGCGTGGACCCGGCGGGAATGTCGGAAGCTTCCATGTCGGCATAGAATTCCTTCACCTGGCCAGCGATTTCGGCGATCGACGCATCGGACAGCGGCTGGTTGTAGTCGTCGACGATGATGGCATCCAGGCGCTGCACCAGCGACTTGGCGCAGGCGATCATGGCGCCGAAGCCGTCGCGCGCCGGGGCCACGCAGGGCACGTCCAGCAGCAGCGTCAGGCGGCCGGTGGTTTCCTCGGCCGGCGAGACGTTGGTGGACAGCGTGAACAGCTGGCCGCCTTCGCCGTCCGACATCACGAACCGGCCGTCCGGGCGCAGGTCGAAGCCCTGCTTTTCCAGCGCGCCGACCAGCGTGGTCACATCCCACGGCGCGCCGTTGGCGGCCAGGTTGACGCCCAGCTGGGCATCGTGGGCGGCCACGAAGCGGTGCAGGTTGCGCGCCTCGGCCATCACTTCCATCATGTCGGGGATCTGCGGCTCGGCGCCGATCTCGTCGGACATGGTGCGCAGGCGCGTCACCAGCTCGGAATATTCCAGTTCGTTCAGGGCCGTGGTGCGGCTGGCCAGCTGCACGCCGCCCTGCAGCTTGGTGTACACGGTGCCGTAGCGGATCGGTTCCCAGTCGCCGGACACCGCCAGGCCCACGTAGTGCACCGGCTTGTTGCCGACCAGGCGCAGCTTCTGCAGCACCGGCAGCAGCTTCTCGCCGCGCAGCGGTGCGGCCATCTCCAGCGGGAGCAGGCAGTCGATCAGCGGATCGACCAGCGCCGTGGCCAGTTCGGACGGCGGCACGGCCGCGTCGGCGCTGCGCACCGGTACCGCGGGCTCGATTGCCGGCGTTGCAGCATGTGTAGGAGCGGGAGTAGGAGGAGCGGGAGCGGGAGCTGCCGCCGGAGCGGCAGTCGAAGCAGGAGCGGCAGTCGAAGCAGGAGCGGCGGAAGCGGCTGGCGCCACCGGGGCGGCGGGGGCGACAGGGGCCACCGGCTCGGCAACGCCGGCAGGCACGTCGACCGATGGCTCGAGGCGCTGCACGTCGTCCGCGACGACGCTCGGCGCCACCGTGTCTTCGTGCGGCGGCCTGCCGTAGGCGCCGGAGCCGGCGTCGACCATCGGCAGGTCGCCCAGCGTGAAGCTCGGTTCCGCGCGCGCCGTCACTGGAGAATGAGCCGGAGCATGAGCGGGTGCATGCGTCGGCCCGTGAGCCGGCGCATCGTCATGGGTATGGAGCGGCGCATGCGCGGCATCCAGCGCGGGGTCGATGGCGCCCGCATCGAAGGCCGGTTCCTCGGCGCGCATCAGCACGTCGTCGTGCTCGGACGCGAAGGCCCGCTCGACGCTCTTCTTGGCCTTGTGCTCCTGCCACTTGTTGTAGATGAATACGCCGGCGACGAACACGCCGGCGGCTGCGATCAAACTGGTCTGAAAATCTGTCATGCTGCTTGTGCCTCGGTAGCGAAATTGGCGGCGGCTTCCATATCCACCGCCACGATGCGCGATACGCCCTGCTCCTGCATCGTCACACCGATCAGTTGAGTGGCCATCTCCATCGCGATCTTGTTGTGCGAGATGAAGAGGAATTGGGTCTGGTCGGACATCCGTTTCACCATCCTGCAGAAACGTTCCGTATTGGCGTCGTCCAGCGGTGCATCGACTTCGTCGAGCAGGCAGAACGGTGCCGGGTTCAGCCGGAACATGGAAAACACGAGGGCCGTCGCCGTCAGCGCCTTCTCGCCGCCGGACAGCAGGTGGATCGTCGCATTCTTCTTGCCCGGCGGTTGCGCCATCACCTGCACGCCGGAGTCGAGGATCTCGTCGCCCGTCATGATCAGTTTAGCCTGTCCGCCGCCGAACAGGATCGGGAACAGTTCGGAAAAGTGTCCGTTGACGCGGTCGAAGGTTTCCTGCAACAGGTCGCGGGTTTCCTTGTCGATCTTCTGGATCGCATCTTCCAGCGTGCCGATCGCTTCCAGCAGGTCGCCGTTCTGCGCATCCAGGTAATTCTTGCGCTCGGAAGCCTGGGCCAGTTCGTCCAGCGCGGCCAGGTTCACGGCGCCCAGCGCGGCGATGGCATTGGTCAGGCGCGTGACTTCGGCCTGCAGGTACTGCGCCTTCATGTCCGGCTGCAGTTTCGCGGCGAGCGCCTGCTCGTCGGCCTGGGCTTCGGCCAGCTGCTGGGCGAACTGCTCCTGGTTCAGCCGCGCCGCCTGTTCCTTCAGCTGCATTTCCATGATGCGGTCGCGCTGCGGCTGCAGGCTCCGCTCGCCGGACATGCGCGCCTCTTCGGCGTGGCGCAGCTGCTGGCTGATCTGGTCCAGTTCGTGGCGCGCATCGGCCAGCGCGCGTTCCTGCTGGGTGCGGCGGTCGAGCAGTTCCTGCAAGCCTTCCTGCGCGGTGCCGGACACCAGGCCGGCCAGTTCCAGCTCGCCGGCGCGCAGGCTTTCGGCCACCTGGGCGGCCTGCGTGGTGGCGGTGGCGATGCTGCGGCGCAGTTCGTCGATGCGGTTGCGCGCGGATTTTTCGGCGAACTCCGCTTCCTGGGCGCGCCGCTCCAGGTCGCGCAGCGCCTCGCGCGCATCGGCCAGCCGGCCCTCGATGCGCAGGAAGCCTTCCTGCCCCTCCTCGTGCGCGCCCTGCAGTTCGGCCAGCTCCATGTCGAGCTGTTCGAACTTTTCTTCCGATTCCAGCCGGGCCTGCGCCTGCTCGGCTTCCTGCGCGGCGATTTCGGCGAGGTCGCCCTCGATCTGCGTGCTGCGCTGGGCGAAGCGGGCCTCGATCTCGGACAGCTTGACCACGTCCAGCTGCACCGCATGCACGGACGAGGTCAGCGAGGCGTTCTTCTGCCGCAGCTCGGCCAGCAGGCGCGCGTGGTTCGTCACCGCCGCCTCGGCCCGCGCCGCGCGAGTACGTGCTTCCTCGGCCAGCAGTGCCTGCGCGCGCAGCTGCTTGCCGATGTTGTCGATCTCCTGCTGGCGGCCCAGCATGCCTTCCTGCTCCGAATCGGCGGCGTGGAAGCGCACGCTCGACTGCGTGATGACGTGGCCCTGGCGCGTGACGAAGCAGGCGCCGGCCGGCAGGTGCGCGCGTTGCGAGAACGCCTGGGCGGTATCCTCGGCCACGAAGACATGGTGCAGCCAGTCCTGCAGCACGCCGCGCAGGCCGGGATCGTTCAGCTTCAGCAGATCGAGCAGCGGCTTGAAGCCCACCGGCGCGGCAGCGGCCGGCGCGGTGGTGACGGGCGCAACGATGGACGCTGAGTACAATGCCAGCTTCGCCGGCGGCACGTCGCCCATGAAGTGTTTCGCCCAGTCCAGGTTCGACACCTGCAGCGCGCCGGTGCGTTCGCGCAGCACCGATTCCACGGCCGCTTCCCAGCCCGGCTCGATGGCCAGCTGCTGCCACAGGCGCGGCAACTCGTCCAGGCCGTGCTTCTTCAGCCAGGGCACGACCTTGCCCTGCGTCTGCACCCGCTCCTGCAACTGGCGCAGGGCGTTCAGCCGCGCTTCCAGCTGCGCGCTGGCCGCCGTTTCGGCCTGCACGGCCGCTTGCGCGGCGCGCCGTTCTTCTTCCAGGCGGGGCTGCTGCTCCAGCGCCTCTTCCAGCTGCATGCCCACTTCTTCCAGGGCCTGCTGTTTTTCCTCCAGCTGGTAGCGCAGGTTTTCCAGGTGCGCCGCATCGGGCATTGCCAGCCCGTTGCGTTCCTGCTGCAGCCGCTCGCGCCGCGTCGCCAGGCCGGAGAGGATGTTCGAGGCATTGCGCTGGTGCGCCGATTCCAGCTCCAGCTGCTGCTGCACCTGCATGATGCGGGCACGCGATTCGGTCGCCTTTTCCTGCCCGGCGCGCCACTCCGCTTCCAGCAGCGGCAGCAGTTCGGCCTTCTGCTCGGCCAGCATGCGCGATTCCTCGACCTTCGCGGCCAGTTCTTCCAGGTTGAATTCAGCTTCTTCCACCTGGCCGCGGTATTCCTCGGCCTGCTGCTGCCAGGTGTCGCGCTGCGCCGTCAACGTGCCGATCTGCTGCTGGAGCCGCGCGCGCGCTTCCACGACGTACTTGATCTGCGCCTCGAGGCTGCCGATGTCGGCATTGGTCTGGTACAGGGCGCCCTGCGCGGTGTGCAGGCGGTCGCCGACGGCGAAGTGGGCCTGCCGCATCTGTTCCAGCGTGAGTTCCACGTTGCGCAGCTGCGCGGTATCGCGTTCAAGGTCGGTCTGCGCCTGCAGCACGTCCGCGAACCAGCGCGCCTGCTCGGCCTGCGCCTCGTTGCGGCGCAGCAGCCACAGCAGCTTCTGCTTCTCGTCCTGTTCGGCCTGCAGTTGGTGGAAGCGGGTGGCGATGGCGGCCTGGCCTTCCAGCTTTTCCAGGTTGCCGGTCAGTTCGCGCAGGATGTCTTCCACGCGCAGCAGGTTGTCGCGCGTGTCGTGCAGGCGGTTTTCCGTTTCCCGGCGGCGTTCCTTGTACTTCGAGACGCCGGCGGCCTCCTCGAGGAACACGCGCAATTCTTCCGGCCGCGATTCGATGATGCGGGCGATCATGCCCTGACCGATGATGGCGTACGCGCGCGGCCCCAGGCCGGTACCGAGGAAAATGTCCTGGATATCGCGCCGGCGCACCGGCTGGCTGTTGATGTAGTAGGTGGACGTGCCGTCGCGCGTGAGCGTGCGCTTGACGGCGATCTCGGCATACTGGCCCCACTGGCCGGAAGCCTTGCCGTCGTGGTTGTCGAACACCAGTTCGACCGAGGCGCGGCCGGCCGGCTTGCGGTGCGTGGAACCGTTGAAGATCACGTCCTGCATCGATTCGCCGCGCAGCTCGGAGGCTTTCGATTCGCCCAGCACCCAGCGCACCGCGTCGATGATGTTCGACTTGCCGCAGCCGTTCGGTCCCACCACGCCTACCAGCTGCCCGGGCACCTGGAAATTGGTGGGATCGACGAACGACTTAAATCCCGACAATTTAATGGAAGATAGACGCACGAAGGAGAATGTACTTTGCCCGACTGTTGTTCGCCCGGCAGGCTGTTTGCAAAGGCGCCTATCATACCATCGCGCGCAACGGGTCTGGACAAAATCGCACTATTGCGCGCGAGGCACCAGCGCCGTGCCTAGATGGCTTGCCGCAGCTGGGGCAGGCGCACGCGGTGCGGCGCCAGCTTCCAGGTGCGCTTGGCCGGTTCGTTACCGGACAGCTGCATGGCCACCTCGCGCACCCACTGTTCGGCCGGCACCGGCTTCGTGAACGGCATCACGAGCACCAGCGGCACGCACAGCGCGACCAGGATGCGGCCGACGACGGCCGGCTGTTCACTGCGCGCGGTCAGGATGAACGCCGCGGCCACCGCGAGGCCCACCGCGCCGCCCAGCACCACCTCGGACATCGAATGGGCCAGCACAGGCACGCGGGAAAGGCTGATCAGCCCGGCCAGCAGCACGCCGGCCGCCAGCGCCGCGTGGCGAACCATCGGGCGCGCCTTCAGGAACATCAGGTAGAAGACCACGGGATAGACGGCGCAGGCGCGCATCGCATGGCCGGACAAACCGGCGAACTTCCACTCGGGGATACCGATGCCCCAGCCATACCAGGCGACCTTGGTGGCGACCACGAGCAGCATGCCGATGCCGAACAGCAGGCACCACGACAGCGACAGGCGCCACGTGCGGCCGGCCAGCAGCCACACGGCCACGGCGATGCCCAGCGGTCCCGTTACACTCATGCTGCCCAGCACCGACAGCGCCATCCACCACCACATCATGTTCGGTTCCTTGTCATCGCCTGCTTGTCGTTTGCACGGCTTGTCGTTTGCACTGCTTGCCGCCTGTACCGCTGGCCGGCCGCATCCCGCATGCACTGCGGATCATTGCCACATGGCAATTATAGCACCGCCCGCCATGCCTGGAAGGGAGCCGGCAGCGTAGTGACTCTACATTAAGTTCTTCTTAAACTTGCCTTTTTTGCCACGACAACGCGCGGTCCCGGTCATCCTGACGGGCCGCACCGCCGGCATTGCCGGCTGCGACAAGCATCCGCATCACGCGGCGACGGCAGGGTCGGTATCGGCATCGTTTACCGCCAGTGCCCGCGACAGCGCACGCACCACCACGCCTTCGGCCTGCAGCACCGTCGCCGTGCCGGCATTGAGCCGCTGTACCAGATCCTGTGCCGGCAGCGAAAACGCTTCTTGGCGCGTGCCGCTGGAAAAGATGTACAGCGAGCGCAGCGGGCTGATCCACGCGAGCTTGACCTTGCGCGACACGCCCTCCTCCGTAAAATCGAACCAGGTGCCGCGCGCCAGGCCGGCCAGTTCATCTTCCGGTGCTGTCCGGGCCACCCCGGCCGTTCGAGGCGCTTGCGCCGCGCGGGCAAGGCGGCGCTCCGCGGCCAGCTGCGTGGCCTGCACGGACAGCTCCAGGCGCCGCTCGGCCGGCATGTCCAGCGGCGCACGAACGATCGACGCATGGCAATCGGCCAGTTCGGCAAAGAAGCGCAGCCGGTCGGCATCCTGCCACTTGATGACGTCGAGCCAGCGGTTCAGCGTGGCGAGCAGGCCGGGAAGTTTCGCGATCAGCGCCTTGCGTTCCTCGGCCCCCAGCTTCGGCCGCACGCTCCACAGCAGGTCGTCCATCGCCTGCGTGGCGTGGCGCACGGCGCCGGGCTTGTCGTCGTCGATGCTGTAGGCCACGGTCAGCACGTCGGTCCACTTGTTTTCCAGGAAGGCCTCGACCACCGCCACCACCTCGCCGGTACCGACGCGCAGGGCCACCGCATCGCGCGCGGCGCGCCGCGCAGTCGCGGTCTTTTCCTGCTTCAGCGCGCTGGCCACCGGCACCGCGAGCGCCGCGGCGGCATCGGCCTCTTCCACTTTCAGTGCCGCTTCCAGCTCGCGCACGGCCTGGGCGAAGGCCGTGGTGGCCGCATCGCCGTCGCGGGCGGCCAGGTCGACACTGCGGCGCATGGCCTGGAACTGCCGGTCGTCGCGCCGCTCCGCGCCCGCCAGGCTGCGCTCCCAGCCCATGCGCGACAGCAGTTCGAGCAGGGTGCGGGCCGGATGTTCGGCCTGGAAGAAGAATTCCTTGTCCGCCAAGGCCGCCTTCAGCAGGGGCAGTTGCAGCAACTGGAGCAGCTCGCGGCTCTCCGGCGAAATCGCCTGATCGCCGGACACGGTCTCGAAGACGGCACCCAGCAGGTCGATCGTGCCTTCGTCGGCACGCGACAGCATGCCCCGTGGCGCTGCGCGCTTGAGCGACGCCAGCGGGACGGCGTTCGCGCCCTGCGCCGGCGGCATGCTTGCCAGCCATTCCAGCAGGCGGGGATCGAGCGCCGCCGCCTGGCCGCTGATTGCGCCACCTGTTAGCCCGCTTGCTTGCCCGCTTGTCTGTCCTCCGGTTTGCCCGCTTCCCCGCCCGCCTGGTTGCCCTGATGTTTGCGTGCTTGCCAGGCCGCCCTGTGGTGCCCCATCGGCGCCGGACTGCCCGAAAAATTCCCGCAGCTGGCTGGCCAGCCGGGCTTCGCGCCGGGCGTCATGCGCCTGCGCCTGGATGTCTTGCCGCGCCCATGGCCGGCGTACCGGCCCGGCGAGTACACCATGGCCATCCAGCGCGCGATCGACGGCGGCGTAGATACCGCCTAGGTCAAGGAAGCAGTCCGCCTGCAGCAGCGCCATGACGGCGGTCCCGCTGCCCTCTTCGCCATCGAAGCCGGCCCACGCCTGGTGCAGCGCGGCGATGAAGACCTCGGGCCGGAACGGATTGACACGCAGCGTGTGGCGCTCCAACAGGCGGGCCAGGCGGGCATTCAGCGTGGCGAGTGCATCGGCATGCGCCGCATCGAATGGCCTGGCCATGGCGGCAAAGGCGACGCGCTGGTCCATTTCCTCGTACGGCACGAGCGCCAGCGGCTGATCCGCTTCA
This sequence comes from Pseudoduganella albidiflava, assembly GCF_004322755.1. Lineage (NCBI taxonomy): Bacteria > Pseudomonadati > Pseudomonadota > Betaproteobacteria > Burkholderiales > Oxalobacteraceae > Pseudoduganella > Pseudoduganella albidiflava. The sequence goes on along the minus strand of NZ_CP036401.1, from coordinate 2,367,939 downwards.
CGCGATGGACGCGGCTGCGGCGCCAGTTGCGCCAGCTCCTCGCGTAGTGCCCGTTCCAGCGCGCCGAGCACGAGCGGCAAGAGCGTTGCGTGGTCGCGCAGCAGGCTGGCGGCGCGAAGGCGGTCGCGCGGGTCCCCCGGCGGTTGGCACGGCTCCAGCAGGCGTGCCGCCAGCGCCGTGCAGAACGTGGCGAAACCAGCACGCACTTCCCGCAGCGCGATGCCGATCGCTTCTTCCAGCACGGCGTGCCGCGGGCTGACGGCCCTCGGTGGCATCGTGGAGCGGGTGGCAGTAGGCATGAACGCGGCGGGAACGTGGGAAATCCTCATTCTGCCACATACTTTCCACAAAGCAATAGCACGCTGGAAAGTATTGCCCAATTTGTGGCGCGCTCGTCCATGCTTTGATACGGCTGAGCTCGCAAGTCCTTGTATTGTCGAGTTTTATTCTCGTGCTACAAGGCCTTGTCCTACAGGGCTTGACGGTTAATTCCGATATCCGGGGGCTGATCAAAAACGCATCATTTCGCTACCGGAAACGCATCCGCGAATTGCGACGCATCAGTGCAAACGCTTTCGCCCATGCGCCTTCGGGCCGTGACCCCACTCCAATCGAAAGGAAAGCAAAATGGCCTCGAATCAGAAAAGCGGTGGCAACAAGCAGGGTTCTTCCTCTTCCGGCAGCTCGAAGCAGTCCGGCAACCAGGGCTCCCGTTCCGGTGGCACCCAGGGCGGCACGCCCGAGCAGCACGCCGAGGCTGGCCGTCAAAGCCACAAGAACGACGGCAAGAAGTCCAGCTCGCGCGGCAAGTAATATCGCGGCGAGTCATATCGCGCCGGCACGGCCGCTGCGCGGCCGGCATCCGCAACGGGATGCCTCACCATGAGAAGGGCTTGGAAGGGTAGCGCCATTCCAAGCTCTTTTCTCGTCCACTCCCAGCTCAGGCTAGGCTCAGGCAGGTTCACGCCCTCTTCTCGCCATCGTCTCGCCCGGTTCACGCCCTCTTCTTGCCCGAGCCCCGGAATACCGTCAGATGTTCGTGACGCGCTTGCCTTTCGGCGGGCGGAAATTGCGCACCTCGTTGATCAGCTTCACCTTCGCGGCATCGTGCGCGGTGAGGTGCAGGTCGGCGTGGGCATGCACGAGCCAGTGCTCGTCCGACAGCTGCACGTGCTGGCGCAGGATGGACTCGGTGCGCGCATCGTCGGCCTGCAAGCCTTCCACGATGATGCGCAGCGCATCGGGCCGGGCGCCGGAGGGCGCGCTGGCATGCGACTTGTGCACCATGAACCGCCCGGTTTCGCTGGCATAGCGCTCCTGCCCCGCCAGGAACAGGATCACCGCGATCGACGCCACCGCGCCACCGTTGTACATCACGATCCTGATCGGCAGGTTCGACAGGTAGTTGTACAGGCACAGGCCATCGCTGACATAGCCGCCGTTCGACTGCAGCAGGATGTGGGCAGTCTCCACGCCATCTTCCGTCATGTCCGCCACCGCTTCGAACACGCGGTGCACCATGTCGCTGTTGACGTCACCCGACAGCGTGAACCACGCCGCGCCATCCAGCTTTTGCTTATCCTCGCTCATGTTTTTTTACCCTCAAAGAACGCTGTTCGCCATTCTAGCCCACGGTCTTTTTTTGGGCCGCACGACCGGGCGCGGGTGGCGAGGATCGAAGTTGCACTTGATTACTAATGCCTGCAATGTAGAAAAATTGAACGCGTTCGCGCCGACACGGCGGTCATTGTGGTATTCGCGTCTCGCCACTGGAAGTTTTGCCGCAGAACAAGTCGTTAACCTTAGGCAATGTCATCATCGATCCATGCTTTCAAGCAATGGGAGAGATGATGGATCAACTGATCCCCTACCTGCAGGAAGAGTTGGCGACCTTCCGCCGCGACATAAATGTTCTCGCGGTACGCTACCCTCGCCTGGCGGGCGCGCTCGGCATCACTGAAGATGCATGCGGAGACCCGGAAGTGGAAAGACTGTTTCAGGGTTGCGCGCTGTTTAGTGCCAGGATTGCCAGAAAGCTCGATGCGGGGCACCCAAAGCTGATCGTGGCAGTGCTGCAGTCCATCTACCCGCACTACCTTTGTCCGTTCCCTTCATGCTCGGTCATCCAGGTCGAACACAAGGAAGCCCAGATGCGCGGTCCACGTACGATCGCGCGTGGAACGGAACTGAAGTCGCGCGTGGTACAGGGCGTTCGCTGCCAGTTCCGTACTGCATGCGATATCGTGCTTTCACCATTAGCCGTATCCTGTGCTCGCTTCGTTTCCTCGACTACCGCACCTACCGGTCAGCGTATCGACAGCGCATACGACGCCGCCCTGTCAATCAGTTTCTCGAGTACGGTGCCGATCAAGCAGCTGGGCATGGAGCGCCTGTCGCTTTTCATCGACGGTGACCCGTCGTTGTGCGCCACGTTACGCGACACGTTGTTCCTGCGTACAGGGCCGGCATTCGTGCAAGCACCGGATGAGCGACTCTGGCACAAGCTGACGAAATTGCCCGTCCGGCCGGCGGGTTTCGAGGACGACGAAGGCTTGCTTCCATGGCCGGCACGCTCGCACCCTGCATATCGGCTTCTGACGGAGTATTTTTCATTTCCGGATAAGTTCAATTTTATCGAAGTCGACCTGGCAGCCATCCTCGCCGCAGCGCCTCATATCGAATCAGGCTTCACCCTGCATCTGCCAGTTCGCGGCAGCGCACGCGATACCTCGGCAGCGCGAACGCTTGCCTCCTTCACGGCCGGGCACCTGCGCACCCACTGCGCGCCGGTGATAAATCTGTTCAACCGCGGTGCGGCGCCAATCGACTTGCACCGCCGGGTATCGGAATATCCACTGACGATCGACCTGGCGCGGCCGGCAGCGTCTGAACTGTATTCCGTCGACACTGTACGGTTGGTCACCGGGAACGGTACAAGCCAGCGTATCGCCGAGCTGCAGCCGTTCTACGGAGACCACCATGGCCAGGGGCAAGCCAGCGGTTATTGGCTCGTGCGGCGCAATGACATCACTGCGGACTGTGAACCTGGCCGCGAAATACGGATGACGATCGTCGACGACGAGATGCAGCCCAAGGTGCCGGAAGCACAAACACTTTCTGTCGACGTCACCTGCAGTAACCGCGACGTGCCGACACTGCTTTCCTACGGTGCTGCTGATGGAGACCTGCAAGCCAATGGCATCCTGGATAGCTCGCCAATTCGCTTCTTGCGCAAACCCACGCCATCGCGACGCTTTCCAACTGACGGGCGTGCCCACTGGCGCCTGGTCGCCCACCTGGCATTGAACCAACGCACGCTGTCGGACGTCGGACTCGTCGAACTGCGGAAGATGCTGAACCTGTACGACCTGCCCCATTCGCCGGCAACGCAGCGGCAGATTGGGGGCATCGTCGGGCTTTCCAGCAAGACCGTGCACGAGTGGGTAAAAGGGGCCCACCGAACCGCGCTGATGGCAGGACTCGACATCCGGCTCACGGTCGATGAAAGCGCCTACGTGGGCAGTGGCCTGCACGTGTTCGCGCAGATGCTCGACCGCTTCTTTGCCCTGTACGGGCAAATCAATGTGTTCACCCGCCTGGTACTGGTTTCAGCCGCCACAGAAGAGGAGATCTTGAAATGCCAACCACGCAGCGGAACACTGATCCTGGCTTGATCGCCGCGCTATGCCACGAACCAGGGCGCTACAGCGTTTTCCAGGCAGTGGAATTGCTTCTGGACTGGTTGACCAAGTGCCACCACGTGCCCCGGCGCCATGCACTGGACCGTCTGGTGCGATTCGAGAGCAGTCTCGATCTGGCATTCCCTACCGGCGACCTGGAGGCCGCCATGGTATCCCCGGAAGCGGACGAGACGCCGCATGCGGTGCTGACCACGCTGTTCATGGGCTTTACGGGAATCCATGGTGCACTGCCCTTTCACCATACGGCGCGCCTCGCCGACGACCGCGAGGGTGGTGTACAGGCACTGCTCGACATCTTCTCGAACCGCTTTGTAAGGCACTTCCACGCTGCGTGGCGCAAGAATCGCCCGGAGCTGCCATCTCTGGACACCGAATCCGATGACTTGCTTCCACTGTTGATGGCTCTGTCTGGCACGACCGCAAAAACGCCAGTGGACGATGCCGTTGCTGGCTACTATACCGGCGCCGTCCAGCAGCGACCGGCATCGGCGGCGATGCTGGAAAGCGTGCTGCGCGATTATCTCCGCCTGCCGATCGAGGTAACGCCGAATATCGGCTACTGGTACACGCTGGGCGACCACCAGCTAAACCGGCTTGGGTCCAAAACCGCTGCTCTGGATGGCCGCATGGTACTGGGCAAGCGCATCTGGCGGCGTGACGGTCGGGTGGAGCTCAAGATCGGCCCGCTGGACAAGGCCACCTATGACAGCTTCCTGCCGGATGGCAAGAACGTGCCCAGGCTTCGCGGCTTGCTGTCCCTGTTCCACATGCCTGGGATCGATTTCGAGATAGTGCTGGTGCTGAAGGCTGCAGACGTGCGGCCCATCGTCCTCGGCAGAGGTTTCCGCCTGGGCTACAACACATTTCTTGTGTCTCGGCCTGGCATAAAAGACCGGCACATCCGCTACCTGCTGACTGCCAATGGAGACCAGCAATGAACCTGCTGCGAGACGCGTCCGCCTGTGTGGCGGCAGCACTGAATGGCACCAGCCAGCACGACCGTTTGCTGCGGCTGGACTTTCCGCGCAACGATGGCCCCGTCAACACGCTGATGCTCGCCAACTCCCTGGATGGCGATGAAGGATTGTCCCGAAACTTCCGCTACACGGTGGAAGTACTGTCTAACGACGCCAATATTGCGTTGACCGGTGTGATGGGGAAGTTGGTGACGATCGCACTGGTACGCGATGACCGTTCGCTGCGCTACTTCAACGGTTACGTATTCGCGTTTCGCCATGTCCGCACGGATGGCGGTTTTGCATTCTACGAGATGGAGCTGCGGCCCTGGCTTGCCTTCCTGGAACTGCGCCACGATTGCGCCACGTTCCAGCGCATGACGCTGTCGGAAATCAGCGAAAAGACCTTCGCGCACTACCTGGCCCGCGACTACCGCTTCCAATTGGCGCAGGCCGAAACCGATATCACGCTGGCGATTCAATACAACGAATCCGATTTCAATCACTTGCACCGCCGCTGGGAAGCGGCTGGCCTGCATTACTGGTACGAGCATCGGCATGACGGCCACACGCTCGTGCTATCGGATGACAGCACGCTGGTCGAAGCGGTAGACGGTGACGCTACGATCGAATACCAGAGCGAGTCTGGAGCGGCGGAAGCAGATGGCATCAGTGCATGGAGTCCTCGCCGCCACCTTGTATCGGCGTTGTACACCGTGCGCACTCACGAATTCAAGAACGCGCGGGCTGAGTGGGCGGATTGCCCTTCATTGAACCAGCAAGGCGCAGTGCCGGAACTGGAGCGCCATGAATACACCGGCGCACACGGCTTTACGGCTGTTGACAGCGAAGCGCTGGCCCAGCGCCGCATGCATCAAGTCGACTGCAATGCTCATGAGTTCAGCGCGCAGAGCAATCATCGGTCCATTCAACCCGGCCGAAAGTTTACGCTTGCCGGACATTTCAGTTTAGCGCGAAGCTCGGCGGATCAATATCTCGTTCTTTTCGTTCGTCACCATGCGACCAATAACTACCAGGCCGACCGTCACGTGGAATCGCGCTACGCGAACAACTTTACCTGCGTACGTAGCAAGACACCATGGCGTCCGGCCCGCGGCTACAACAGCGTCGACACCCGCATCTACGGCGTACAGACCGCCACCGTGGTGGGCCCCAAAGGCGAGGAAATTTTCACGGACGAATACGGCCGCGTGCGTGTGCAATTTCACTGGGACCGCGCAGGCGAGTTCGACGAGAGAAGCAGTCCCTGGGTGCGTGTGATGAGTACTTGGGCAGGCTCGAACTTCGGTCATGTGAGCCTGCCGCGAATCGGACACGAAGTCGTAGTGCAGTTCCTCGAAGGGAATTGCGACCGGCCACTGGTCGTCGGAAGCGTGTACAACGCGGCCAACATGCCGCCATGGGACCTGCCCGCGAACCGCTCGCAAAGCGGCATGCTGTCTCGCTCCACGCCCGGCGGCACGCCCGACAACGCGAACGCCTTGCGCTTCGATGACAAGGAGGGGCAAGAAGAGGTGTGGTTGCACGCGGAACGCGACCAGCGCATCGAAGTGGAACATGACGAATCGCACTGGGTAGGGCGAGACCGCCGCAAGACGATCGACCGCGATGAGATCGTGGCGGTCAGGCGAGATCGGACGGAAACGGTTGACAGGAATGAAACGATCACCGTGCATGGGAACCGCACCGAACGTGTGGACCAGAATGAAAAAATCGATATTGGTGGCCACCGCACGGAGACAGTGGCTGGCGATGAAGTGGTTGCCATCGGCGGCGAAAGGACTGAAACGGTCGGAAAAGGCAAGGCAGAGTCGATCGGCCGGCAGAAAGCGCTGTCGGTGGGGTCTATGTACTCCGTGCAGGTTGGCGCGGCGATGAATACAATCGTCGCCGCTTCCCAAAGCGCGCGGATCGGCATAAATAAAATGACCGCAGTCGGTCAAAGCTACCTGATCCAGGCCGGCAGCGCTTTCGTCATCAACGTCGGGGCAGCATCGCTGAAAATGAGCCACGACGGGACTATCAGTCTCTCAGGCACGAACATCAGCATCAGTGCTTCGGGCCCTGTGCGGGTCAATGGCAAGGACGTGGACATCAACTAGGGGCCGCCATGGACTTCGTCAACCATACGCCCTTCCCCGCACAGCCATTCCAGGCGATCGACCAGTTTGGCCAGGAATTCCACGTATTCACCGTCCGGCAGACATTCAATTTCGGCAGTGGCGAACTGAGGATTGCCGAAGTGCAGCCGGATCTGTGTGCGACCGACATCGCATTCGACGATTCTCCTGCAGGCAGCGTCGAGCAGGAATCTGATTACGTACCGTTCAAGCCGCGGTGCGATGTCATTGTCAATGCTACCGCCCATCCCCCCGCACGCGCTGGCTTGAAGAACTTCCCTGTGCGACTGTGCCTATGGAGGCATGGCGAAGGGAAGTACCTCATCGACAAGGAACTGGTCGTCCATGGCAGGCGAGTGCTGTGCAGGCGCTGCTGGCCGGCGAGGGCAACGATGTGGGTGTTGAAGTGGTGCACATTGACGCTGCTGCGACCCTGCCCATGGAGAATCAGGCTAGCGGGTCCATGCGTGCCGGTACCCGTGCGGTACGAGCACGCCTATGGAGGCGAATGCGTCGTTGACGCCGATAGCCCGGCCAGCCGACGTGTACCCAAGAAGGCTCGGCTGACAGCAGAACAGGTCGCATGTCATCCGGAGACATCGGCTGGCCGCGCCGCGCCCATTGCGCACGTGGGATTCGACCCGAATCCTACCGGTACTGGATTTGCCCAAGCCTGGTATCTCCGCGCAGCGCGCCGCAGGATGATCGATGCGCCATCGATCGAACGGCCCGGGGCCATGCTGAAAGCGCGCCAATTCTGGCGCTGGCTGGCTCCTGCGCGGCAGGCCGAATGCGAGGCATCTCCATTCCAGGTGCCAGCCGGCTTTGGCAGCCTGCCAAAAGGGCATCCTGAACGCCGCGCACTGGTCGGAACCGTGGACGACGCATTCATTGCCGGCGATGCTCCGCTACCCGACAATTTCGACTTCGCCATCTGGAATAGCGCCCCGGCTGATCAGCAGATCGACTACCCATCCGGCGGCGAAGAAATCGAGCTGGCCAACCTGTGCGCTGCCGGTTCTCCGGGCACGAGAACCGATGAGGGAAAGAACGTCTACCTGCGTCTACGGCTGCCGGGCGACCAATGCGTGCTGCACCTGAGCGATACGGACGGTAGGGAATCGATCTTGCCAATGGTGCTCGACACCATCCTGGTCGAACCAGAGGCGCAACTCCTGACACTCGTTTGGCGCCGAACGATTCCCTTCGACGATATGGACGTCTCCTCGGTGGAGTTGCATTACGGGACGCCGTCGGCACTGGAGCGGAAAAGGTTTGTCCTCAATCACCCGAAGGCGTTGACCAGCGGGGCGGACCATGGCTGACGATTCAAAGGACAGGAACGCTAGTCTGCCCAATCAGCCTGCGGATGTCCCTCTGCCCGGCGCTACAAGCGGCAACGAGCTTCAAGGAAAGCTCGTCGAACAGATTGCAGAGTTCGAGGCAAAAATGCAGCAAGCTTGCAAGCCAGCGCTCCCCGTCTCGCCAGGGGGTAACAAGCTCGGCGCGCGCAAGTGCGCGACGTTCAAGGCAATCTGCACCGCGCCGTCAATCAACCGGACTCCTCGCGGATCCAAATATGTGCCGTTGCCTTACCAGACGGTGCAAGACCTGTCGAACAGCGTAACAACGGCCCGGACAGTCAATTTCAACGGCTTGCCAGCTTATCTGCTTGATCAGACTATCCAGCCGAAGGGGACGGGGGATGAGCGGGGCACGGGCAAGGGGATTCGGTCGAAGACAGTGACCGGGGAAGTCAAACCGGTCAGTGGGTGCAAGACAGTGCGAATCGAAGGGAGGCGGGTCGTAAGGGAAGGAGATAAATGCACGATGAATGGCGGCAATAACCCCGGAGTTTTCGTGTACTCGGGAGTGCAACCGAATCCCCGGGAGCCCACAATCGTACAGCCGGCCTGTCAAAATATTTCGTCTCCTAACACGTTCAATTTCCTGCGGAATCCTGAACCACTGTTCGATAGCAAAAAATTATTTAGAACTCCTCCGCTTCGAACTTACCAACCATATGATCATAGACTCGAGGCTTGGACTGAGAGATCCGACAAGCAGCGTCAACGGACAGTAAATTCACTAGGCATTGCTCTACTCGGCATCCATGGTGTATTCGGCACTTTGGCACGCATAACGGGGCAAGACGAAGATGCCGTTGCCAGAGCGAACATGGTCGGTGCATCTACTCTTAGTCTTGAGGCGGTTGCAGCTCCAATGCTCAGTATGGCTCCTCGTACCGCAGTCAGTAGAATATTGCCACACAACCGCGGGGCGTACACAACGCCAACAGTGCCTCGTGCTAAGGGAGTGCGGGTCGAAGGTCGAGCCAACAACGGTGGTCGACTTTTAAGCTCAGATAAGCTAGACAATGGTGGTAAGCGCAAGCCGGGCCCGGGTTCTTGGCCAGTAACGGGCGGTTCCGGTCCAGTGAGAGGAACTATTGGCATAACGAGTGATACCTCCACACTTGCACTTCAGCGCTACTACCCCAAGGGTGGCGGCATAGAATTCGTCTACGACCCAATCACGAACGTGTTTGTAACGGGTCGAACTCCGAAAGGTATGTACAACGGATCTTGGCACCAGCAACTTGCAAAGGCAATCAATGCCTCGCACGATAAAGTCGTTGGGGGAACTTTCTCGCGCGGACCGCACGGTGAATTCATTACAACAGAGCAGAGCGGCCATTACGGACGCAATTGGAATGACCCAGTCCGGGCCCAATTCGAAGAGTGGCTCAATGCACGGGTAGGTAAACCAGTCAGACATAAAAAATGGGGCAACGAATGAGCATAGAACTTTTACAGCCAGGACTGCTGGATTCTCCATATTGCTGGCTGATCAGGGACGGAAACGCTAAGATTGGCGTCCACATACACGACGGCTGGTGCATGCAACTCGACGACAGGGAGGTATTTTTCTTCGCCCAGCCTGGAAGCTGCATTCATTTAGAGCCACTTTTAGATCTTGAACACGAGCTGTTTTTCTCTTTTTTGAGAAACTCGGCCTTTGATAACAAAGCCTTTTCCCATAAAATTCTTGATTTCCCCAAGCTGCAATTGATCAGACTAGTTCTAAATACAACCTTCTCCGACTACTGGCCTGTGCGGGCGCTTGCGTGGCTCACCGCTGACAAAGAGCTTATCCCAGAGCTATTTGCCGATCTCGATAAATTTTCAAAGAACAAAGCAATGGGTCAGTCAGCCCGGCAGCTCGCCAAGCGACTAATGAGATGGGGACGTTAATAATTGAAGCGGAGGCGTGTTGGCATTGATCTTCTCTATTACGGCAGTCATTATCCATGACGGCATAGACAATCGGCTCTGGGTTGGGCGTTTTCCACGCGGTTAGAAGAGTGCCCCCAAAAGACCACGCGATTGCACTCGTGGAGCAGCGAATTGATTACACGGGAACCTTCGAACGGTGTGAGAATACGGACGCGTCCGCCCGCCTCTTCAGCAAGTAGCTTTGTTGAAAGACTACCAAACTCGCAACCGCGCAACGCTGTTGTGCGGCGGAAGCCATCAAGAATTCTTGTTGAAGACAGCTAAGGACGCTATTGGCTGCAGGGACGAGGGAGCAAAAGAATTGTTTCCGCGGGCTCATACGATTTTGTGACCATGCTCGATGGTACTGTTCGCATTGACAGACCGAATATTAATTCTGATTTCTCGGCTTACTTGGACCTACGCGAGGCGCAGATGCAAGGTACGCTCACTCGATCAGATTCGGAAACAATAAGGGACCGAACAGAAGAAAAGTCACCGTCTGGACGGATGATTCAGAACACCGCCAGCAACCAGCGAGCAATTCTCGCAATGCGAACCTCGCCCTGGAAAACTTAGGAGCCGAAAACAATGATAACTCCAAACTCCCCCTTATATAGTGCAATTACTCGCCTGAGAACACTAAATTCAGCCGACGCGGTGGATCTGCTCATACACATACTTCCACTTTCCAATCCGGATTACGGCTACGCCTTTGATTTGATTGGCCATCGCTCATGGAGAAAGCGCGACCAGATCAAGCTTTGCGAGTATTACATGAAGAATATCCCATTTGCAAGCGGGAAACCTTACACGGCATTCGCAAAGATAATGTCGCCGCACACATTTCTTAACGTATTGAAGAAAGCAATTCCCACAGCTGAAAGCGATCGCCAACTCTTCTTCTACTACGTTGAGCCTGTGCTTCAGGAATTTTATTCAGCGGCTATGAATGACGAAAAAGTGCGATCTTTTTTGTCAAATCGTCTTAAAACCCGACGACTATTGTTGGCAGACGAAATATGAATAACAGTCCACCATAGAATGCCGATACTGCATGCACGACGTGCGCGTCAGTTCGTCACTCCAATTCTTTCGCCGCACTGTTGTGGCGAATCCCCGTTACGCCCGGATAGAAACGAATCAGGTTATCTTAAGGCTACCGATGACGCTGCGTTCACCTAGATAGAGAGCACAATCAAGCCCGACCATATGGCCCCTGCTAGATTGACACCCCGTCCCACTTAACTTATAGTCCCGATCCTCGACCGGGAGAGCGCAGCGCCCAGCTGCCGCCGAAGGGGCAACACCCAAAAACTCTCAGGCATCAAGGACCGGTCAGGGGTCGCAGCGCCAGCAATGTGCGCGCGGCCGAAACTCTGGAGAGCGGCACGCTTGCACGGTAACCGGTAAGCTTGCCCACCGAAGGGGCGTGCGGCGTCGAGTCATCGAACCGCTATCTCTCAGGTACCGAGGACAGAGGGGTAACGAACAACAGTGGAAAAGCTGTCCGCTTCTTCCGTGCCAGTGCGTGTCATTGCGTGGCTGTTGTGCTGTTAACCCCAACCGAAGTCCGAGGCCCCATGACGCTCAAAGCTACTCCCCTCAACGCAGCCCACCGCGCCCTCGGCGCCCGCATGGTCGATTTCGGCGGCTGGGACATGCCCGTCAACTACGGTTCGCAGATCGAAGAGCACCACGCCGTGCGCAGTGACGCCGGCATGTTCGACGTGGCGCACATGTGCGTGGTCGACATCGAAGGCAGCGACGTCCGTGCCTTCCTGCGCCGCCTGCTGGCCAACAATGTCGACAAGCTGCAGGTATCGGGCAAGGCCCTGTACTCGTGCATGCTGAATCCCGAAGGCGGCGTGATCGACGACCTGATCGTCTATTTCTTCACCGAAAACTGGTTCCGCCTGGTCGTGAACGCCGGCACCGCCGAGAAGGACGTGGCGTGGATGCAGGCGAAGAGCGACGAGTGGCAGGCCGGCCTGACCATCACGCAACGCCGCGACAATCCCGCGAATGCCATGGCCCTGGTCGCCGTGCAGGGCCCGAATGCCCGCGCCAAGGTCTGGGAACTGATCCCGCAGGCGAAGGACGCCACCGCCGAGATGAAGCCGTTCAACGTGGCCATCGTCAAGGACACCGCATTCGGCGAGGCCATGGTGGCGCGTACCGGCTACACGGGTGAAGACGGTTTCGAGATCGGCGTGGCCGCCACGCAGGCCGAAGCCCTGTGGAACGCGCTGGCCGCCGCCGGCGTGAAGCCGGCCGGCCTCGGCGCGCGCGATACGCTGCGCCTGGAAGCGGGCATGAACCTGTACGGCCAGGACATGGACGAGATGGTGAACCCGCTGGACGCCGGCCTGGCCTGGACCATCGACCTGGTGTCGGAGCGCGACTTCGTCGGCAAGGCCGCCTTGCAGGCCAAGGGCCAGAACGCCCAGTTCGTGGGCCTGATCCTGCGCGAAAAAGGCGGCGTGCTGCGCGCCCACCAGAAAGTCATCGCGGCCGATGGCGCCACGGGCGAAATCACTTCCGGCACGTTCAGCCCCACGATGCAGCAGGCGATCGCGCTGGCGCGCGTGCCGCTGGACGTGCAGGTGGGCGATACCGTACACGTTGAAATCCGCGACAAGAAGCTGGCCGCCACGGTGGTGAAACTGCCTTTCGTGCGGAACGGTAAAATCCTCGTCGCCTGAACAGGCCCGACCTCCCCAACAACACCACCAATCTGGAGCAACACATGAGCAACATTCCCGCAGAGCTGAAGTACACCGAATCCCACGAGTGGATCCGCAAGGAAGACGACGGCACGATCACGGTCGGCATTACTGAATTCGCCCAGGACGCGCTGGGCGACATCGTCTTCGTCGAATTGCCGAAAGTCGGCAACAGCTACACCGCGGGCGACGATGCCGCCGTGGTGGAATCGGTGAAGGCCGCTTCCGACATCTATGCTCCGGTGTCGGGCGAAGTCACCGCCGTCAACGACGCGGTGGCCGGCGCGCCGGAATCGATCAACGCCAACGCGTATGACGCGTGGCTGTTCAAGATGAAGCCGGCCGACGCCGCCGCGATCGACGCCCTGCTGGACGCCGACGCCTACGGCAAGAACACCGCTTCCTGATACCGCAATACGGGGCCGGCCCCGCATTGGCCCTGCTTTGGCCTTCCGCATCGGCCCCCGCATCGGCCCCCGCATCGGTTCCATTTAATCCGGCCCCCTTATTGGCCCCTTATTGGCCCAAGAGACCCTTCATGACCCGTACCAGCCTGACCCAACTCGAAGCGCGTGACGCCTTCATCGCCCGCCACATCGGCCCGGACGCCGCCGAACAGCAGCAGATGCTCGACACGCTCGGCTATGCCACGCGCGCCGCGCTGATCGACGCGATCGTTCCGGAAAATATCCGCAACCGCGCCGCCCTGCCCCTGGGCCAGTTCGCCGAGCCGCTGCCGGAACAGGCCGCGCTGGCGAAGCTGAAGGCCATCGCCGGCCAGAACAAGGTCGTGAAATCGCTGATCGGCCAGGGTTACTACGGCACGTTCACGCCGGGCGTGGTGCTGCGTAACATCTTTGAAAACCCGGCCTGGTACACGGCTTACACGCCGTACCAGCCGGAGATCTCGCAGGGCCGCCTGGAAGCGATCCTGAACTTCCAGCAGGCCATCACCGACCTGACCGGCATGGGCATCGCCAACGCGTCGATGCTCGACGAAGGCACCTCGGCCGCCGAGGCGATGACGCTGCTGCTGCGCGTCGGCAAGTCGAAATCGAAGCTGTTCTACGTGGCGAACGACGTACTGCCGCAGACGCTGGAAGTGATCCGCACCCGCGCCGAGCCGCTGGGCATCGAGGTGCGCACGTTCGACCCGGCCGAACTGGCCGGCGTGACCGATGCATTCGGCGTGCTGCTGCAATACCCGGGCGTGGACGGTGCCGTGCGCGACTATCGCGCCGACGTCGAGAAAGTCAAGGCCACCGGCGCGATGATCGTCGTGGCGGCGGACCTGCTGGCCCTGACCCTGCTCACCCCGCCGGGCGAATGGGGCGCCGATGTCGTAGTGGGCAACAGCCAGCGCTTCGGCGTACCGCTGGGCTTCGGCGGCCCGCACGCCGGCTACATGGCCACCCGCGACGAATACAAGCGCTCGATGCCGGGCCGCCTGGTCGGCGTTACCGTCGACCAGCAAGGCAACATGGCATACCGCCTGGCCCTGCAAACGCGCGAACAGCACATCCGCCGCGAGAAGGCCACGTCGAACATCTGCACCGCCCAGGTGCTGCTGGCCGTGACCGCGTCGATGTACGCGGTCTACCACGGCCCGCAAGGCCTGGCGCAGATCGCCACCCGCGTGCACCGCTACACCGGCATCCTGGCCGGCAACCTGCGTACGCTGGGCTACCGGATCACCAACCAGACCTTCTTCGACACGCTGACGATCGCCACCGACCGCGCCGAGGCACTGCATGCCGCCGCCGTCGCCAACGGCATCAACCTGCGCCGCATCGATGCGAACCACGTGGGCGTGTCGCTGGATGAAACGGTCGACCGCGACACGCTGGCCGCCCTGTGGGCCGTGTTCTCGACGGGCGTGGCCGATGCCCCGGCCGCGCCGGACTTCGCCGCCATCGAAGAACCGGCCGACGACGCCTTCCCGGCCGAACTGGCACGCGCTTCGGCCTACTTGACGCACCCGGTCTTCAACCGCTACCACAGCGAAACCGAAATGCTGCGCTACCTGCGCTCGCTGGCCGACAAGGACCTGGCGCTGGACCGCACCATGATCCCGCTCGGTTCGTGCACCATGAAGCTGAATGCCACCAGCGAGATGATCCCGGTCACCTGGCCCGAGTTCTCGAACATTCACCCGTTCGCGCCGGAAGACCAGACCGTGGGCTACCGCGAAATGATCGGCCAGCTGGAAGAGATGCTGTGCGCCGTGACCGGCTACGCGGCCGTGTCGCTGCAGCCGAACGCCGGTTCGCAGGGCGAATACGCCGGCCTGCTGGTGATCCAGAAGTACCACCAGTCGCGTGGCGAGGGCCACCGCAACATCTGCCTGATCCCGTCGTCCGCGCACGGCACCAACCCGGCATCGGCCAGCATGGTCAACATGCAGGTCGTGGTCACCGCCTGCGACGAGAACGGCAACGTCGACCTGGCCGACCTGAAGGCCAAGGCCGAGCAGCACAGCAAGAACCTGGCGTGCGTGATGGTCACCTATCCTTCCACGCACGGCGTGTTCGAGGAAGGCATCAAGGAACTGTGCGAGATCGTGCATTCGCACGGCGGCCAGGTGTACATCGACGGCGCCAACATGAATGCGCTGGTCGGCGTGGCCGCGCCGGGCGCGTTCGGCGGCGACGTGTCGCACCTGAACCTGCACAAGACCTTCTGCATCCCGCACGGCGGCGGCGGACCGGGCGTGGGCCCGATCGGCGTCGGCGCGCACCTGGCGGAGTTCCTGCCGAACCAGCGTTCCACCGGCTACCAGCGCAATGAAAAAGGCATCGGCGCCGTCTCGGCCGCCGCCTACGGTTCCGCCTCGATCCTGCCGATCTCGTGGATGTACATCGCCATGATGGGCGCCGAAGGCCTGACCGCCGCGACGGAAACGGCGATCCTGAACGCGAACTACATCGCGCGCCGCCTGGCGCCGCACTATCCGGTGCTGTACTCGGGCCACGACGGCCTGGTGGCGCACGAGTGCATCCTGGACCTGCGCCCGCTGACCGATGCCACCGGCATCAGCAACGAGGACGTGGCCAAGCGCCTGATGGACTACGGCTTCCATGCGCCGACCATGAGCTTCCCGGTCCCGGGCACGCTGATGATCGAGCCGACCGAATCGGAAGCCAAGGCCGAGCTGGACCGCTTCATCGAGGCGATGATCGCCATCCGCGGCGAGATCGCCAAGGTGGAAAGCGGCGAATTCGACAAGGCGAACAACCCGCTGAAGTTCGCGCCGCACACCGCCGCGGTGCTGACCGCCGACGAGTGGGACCGCCAGTACAGCCGCTCGCAGGCCGCCTACCCGCTGGCGTCGCTGCGCAAGCAGAAGTACTGGCCGCCGGTCGGCCGCGCCGACAACGTGTACGGCGACCGCAACCTGATGTGCGGTTGCGCGCCGATCAGCGCCTACGAGTAAGCGCTCGCGCCTGCGTTCAATGGAAACGCCGTCCGCCGCAAGGCGGGCGGCTTTTTTTTTCACCAGTCCGCCGCCACCAGCTCGCTGCCATACAGCTGGCCATCCATCGTGAAGCGCTGCACTTCCAGCCGGCCCTCCTCGATGGCGGCGGCATGGATGAACTGCCCGGCCACGGCCAGCACCGCGCGCCGCCGCGTCAGGCGGAATGGCGGTTGCCAGGCGCCGCGCCGCGGCCGCACCAGCATCCACAGGGCGCCGCCGGCATCGGCGTAGGCGAGATAGTCGGCGCCGTCATGCACGTGGCCCCACAGCAGCCTGG
Source organism: Pseudoduganella albidiflava (assembly GCF_004322755.1). NCBI lineage: Bacteria > Pseudomonadati > Pseudomonadota > Betaproteobacteria > Burkholderiales > Oxalobacteraceae > Pseudoduganella > Pseudoduganella albidiflava. Next base: position 2,351,388 of record NZ_CP036401.1, on the reverse strand, counting down.
CGCCGGCGACGCGCGCCACCGTCTGGGGCGGGGTGTTGCCGCCCCGGTAGACGACGATGCGTTCGCCCGCCGCGTACAGGTCCGGCACGTTCGACTGCGCGCCCGGGGCCAGCAGCACGCTGTCCACATGGGGCGGCAAGTCCGGGTAATCGAGCGTCACGTACCAGCCGAACGGGTCGCACAGCGGCGTGAAGCGCAGCGAACTGCCCTTGCCGTAGGCATGCAGCACCCAGATGCCCGGCTGCCGGTAATTGCCGATCGCGCATGCCCGCGCGGGCGGCAGGTCGAGCGGGCGCATCGTGTGCAGCGGCGCGGCCGCGTTGCAGTACCAGGTGGCCGCGCCCGCGTGCACCAGCAGCAGCGGCGGCGCGCCGGCTTGCAGGGGGCCGAACGCCAAGTGGGTGACCAGGGTAGCGGTTGGCAGCCCGGGGGCGACCGGCAGGTGCCGCATGGTGTGCAGCCAGCCCGCTTCATCCTGTTGCACGGGAATGCCGGTGCCGATGCGCAGGTTGCACCGGCCGGCTGCATTGCAGACCGCCAGCGCGATGCTGAGCGTGCCGTCCGGCGCCTGCCGCACGTCGGCGCAGCGTACGGTCGCGCCATCGGGCAACCCGGCCGACAGGTCGGTGTCGGACCAGGCCCCGGTGCCCATGTGCTGCAACAGGCGCAGCCGGCCGGCGCCGTCCACGCCGAAGACCACCGGCAGGTTGCGGTCGCGCACGATGAACAGCGGCCGGCGCTCCGCCATCCCGGCGTGCAGGGTCAGGTTGACCATGGCGCCCTGCCCTAGGCGAATTGCGGCACGGACCGGGCCAGCGGCGGTTCGATCGCCGCGGCCAGCCGGCTCACGAGCTGGTCGCGCACCGCGCCCAGGGAGGCACCGCCCTGCTCCCAGTCGCGCGTCAGCCGCCGCACGTCCAGCAGGCGGGCCAGCGGGTCGGCGCCGGGCCAGGGGCCGCTGCGGCCGGCATCCATGCGCGGGGCCGGCCGGCTTGCGCGGGTGATGACGTTGACCCGGCCAGCTGCCGTGACTATCAGTTGCAATCGCAGCGACCAGCGCTGCGTCAGCCTGGCCCATCCGGCGCCCAGGTCGCAGGCCCCCTCCGTGATGGCGTCGCGTTCATAGCAGGTCTGCAACGCGTGCAAATCGACGGTCAGGCGCGGCACGCCGGCCATGTCCGGCTGTTCGGACAGGTAGATGTCATAGCGGCGCTCCTGCTCCGAGATGCGCTGGTGCGCTAGCGCCCCGCCGGTCCGCCATGCCAGCAGCGCATGGTCGCGCCATGTCCACCCCCGGTCCGTGGCCACGAAGCAGGGCTCGCCCCACACTCCCTCCGGCACGCCGGAGCGCCCGCTTTCGCTGCCCAGCGGGTCGGCCACGGCGGCCGGAGGCAGCGCCAGCGCGACCGGCCATGCCGCGAGCCTGGCTTGCAGCGCATCGACCAGCAAGGGTTTCAGGTAGCGCCGCGGGAAATCCGCCAGGTCGAAGGAGTTGTAAGAATTTGACATCTATTTGTTATAGAGAAATGTTAAGATGGGGGTCGATCAGTTAGCAAGACTGTAGTCACCCAGCCGCGCGGGCGCCTTCCGGAAACCTTCCGGAAGAGTCAAGTCACTGATTCATATAAGAAAATAATTTCGGGGATGTCGATCGGATGGCTCATCGCGGGTTTCGCTTCGGCGACTGGCAAGTGGAGGTGGCAGGCAATTCCTTGCGCAATGGCGACACGCGCGTGGGCCTGGAACCGCGCGCCATGGACGTGCTGCGCTACCTTTGCCGCCATCCGCACGCGGTCATCCCGCCCGAGGAATTGCTGGAAAAATGCTGGGGCACGCCTGAACTTGGCGACAACCCGGTGCACAAGGCGATCGCCCAGTTGCGCAAGGCGCTGGGCGATTCCAGCACGGCGCCGCGCTATATCGAAACGGTGCGCAAGCGCGGCTACCGCGCCATCGCCGACGTGGTGGAAGAGGAAGAAGCTCCCGGCGGCTGGGACCAGGGCTCGCCGTTCCGGGGCCTGGCCGCGTTCGAGGAAAGCCACGCGGCGATCTTCTTCGGCCGGGTGCAGGCGGCCACGCGGCTGCGCCAGACGGTGCTCGACCAGGTCGATGGCGGCTGCGCGATGGCGCTGGTGCTGGGGGCTTCCGGGTCCGGCAAGACTTCGCTGGTACGCGCCGGCCTGCTGCCGCAACTGATGGTTACAAACGGCGGACTCGTCGCCCTCGACTGCACGCTGCACATGGATTGCGCGGACCTGGGCGGCAGCGGCCTGCTCGGCGCGCTGGCCGCCGTGCTGCTCGACGCGGAACGCAGTGACGCCGAATGCGGCAACGCCCTGCTGTTCGACGGCCTCGATGCCGCCACGCTCGGCCAGCGGCTGCGCGACGAACCGGCCGCCGTGGCCGCGCACCTGGCGCCGGACGGGCCGGCCCGGCTGGCCGTGTTCGTCGACCGGCTGGAGGCCGTGTTCCGCACCGCGGACAGCGCCGCCGACCGTACGGCATTCTTCCAGGCGCTGGACCGCCTGGCGCGCGCCAACGTGCTGGTCGTGCTGGCCTGCCGCAACGATTTCTATCCCGAATTGATGGCCGTGCCGGAAATGATGGCGCTGAAGACGCGCGGCGGCCATTTCGACGTGGAGCCGCCCGATGGCGCGGCCATCGCGCAAATGGTGCGCGAACCGGCGCGCGCCGCCAGGCTGGCGTTCGAGCGGGAAGCCGATACCGGCGCCAGCCTGGACGACGTGCTGTGCGACGCCGCCCGCGCCAGCCCGGACGCGCTACCGCTGCTGCAATACTGCCTCGATGAACTGTACCGCCAGCGCGGCGACGACGGCCTGCTGCGCTTCCAGGTGTTCCGCCAGCTGGGCGGCATCGAGGGCGCGCTGGGCGTGCGTGCCGAGCAGGTCGTCGCCGCGCTGCCCGCCGCACAGCAGGCCGCGCTGCCACGCGTGCTGTCGCTGCTGGTCTGCATCGGCGAGGAGCAGCATGCCGTCACGGCGCGCCGCGCCCCCTGGGCGGTCTTGCGCGATGAAGCCGAGCGCGATCTGGTCCGCGCGCTGGTGGAAGCGCGTCTGTTCGTCAGCGAACTGGCCGGCGACGTGCCCGGCTTCGGCGTGGCCCACGAGGCGCTGCTGCGGCGCTGGCCCCGCATCGCGAACTGGATCGAAGTCCACCGGCAAACGCTGCAGGTGCGTACGCGGATTACAGCGCAGGCGGCGCGCTGGGCCGCGGCCGGGCGCCCACGCGACCTGCTGCTGCCGCCCGGCATCCAGGCCAACCAGGCTCGTACCGTGCTGGATTCGGCCGACATTTCCCTGTCCGCGCAGGAAGCCGAGTTCGTCGACGCGTCGCTGCGGCGGGTCAAGCTGGGCGAGCGCATACGCATGGCGGTGGTGGCGGTGATCGCGCTGCTGGCAGTGCTGGCGGGTGTGCTCGGCCTGACGGCACGGGCCGCGCAACAGGATGCGGACCGGCGCCGCGCCGACGCCGAAGGACTGCTGGGCTTCATGCTCGGGGATTTCGCCGACAAGCTGCGGCCGCTGGGCCGGCTGGATCTGCTGGACGATGTGAGCAAGCGAGCGCTGGCCTACCTTGCCGGTGGCACGGACGACGGCGATCCCCGGACGGCGGTGCAGCGCGCAAAGGCGTTGCAGGTGATCGCCGAAGTCGATATTGCGCGTGCCAAGCCGGATTCCGCCCAGACCGCGCTGCTGGCGGCGCGCGGCATTCTTTCGCGGCATCTCGCGCGGGTGCCTGACGACAGGGCAGCGCTGAAGGCGCAGGGGGCCGTGGCGTTCTGGCTGAGCAAAATTCATCGCGACCGGGACGACTGGTCCGTCGCTCTTGAATATGTCGCGCAGTATCGTGACTTGAGCCGGAAGTTGGTGGAGCTGGCACCGCGCGATGCCGATAGCGTGCTCGAGCTTGCCTATGCACACCACAATATCGGCAGCGTTCAAATGGGCCGCCGCGATTTCGTCGCCGCCAGCGCGGCGTTCAAGGAGGCGATCCGGCTGAAACGCGCGGTCATCGACATGCGGCCGGGCGACGACGGTTTGATCATGAGCCTTGCCGGTACTTATTCCTGGCTGGCCAAAGCCACGGCAGCGCGCGGCGCGCTGGAAGATGCAAGGACCCTGTATGACACCGAGCGACAGCTGATCCATCCAGTTCTTGAACGCCATCGCACCAATACCGAATGGGGAGTGCGCCTCGCGTCCGCCGTGTCGCACCTTGCAGAGATAGAACAGGCGCTTGGCTTGGCTACCAGCCAGGACAGATGGCGGGAAGCTCACACGATCATGGCAGCATTCGTCAAGAATGACCCCAGCAATCTGACCTGGCAACGCAATTTGCATGTCATCGCCATCAAATCGGCATACCTCTCATCTTATGCTGCTCCGGCAAAGGCGCTGGCAGAACTTCAGGCCCTGCGCCATGGAACCGCCCGCCTAGCCGCAGCCGATCCGACTCAAGCCGAGCTGACCCGCGTGAGCATGCAACTCGATATCTACATTGCCGATACCCTTGTACGGATGAAGGAAATTGATAAGGCAGCGCTGGCGCTCGGTCCTGTGCTCGAGACGCTAAGGGCTGCCCCGAGGCCTTTGAGCGGGGACATGTCCCTGCGCCTCCAGTTTGCGGACGCACTGCTGGCACATGCCGATATCCTGAGGGAACGCCGACTGACCGAGGAGGCGGTTTTTGCCTGCATGGAAGCAGCATCCATCCTGGGGCCAATGCGCCGTCCGGAAACAGAATATTTCATTCTCGCCGCGCTGGTGCAGGCAAATTACTGCAGAGGCAACAGTGCAACTGCCCGCGCCGATTGGGAGAGGCTGCTGGACATGAAGTTTCGCGACCCGGCATCCCTTCACCGTATTTCATTCACCCACCACAACAGGAGTAACCATCATGACTGAGAAAAACAAACCGGCATCGGAGAATACGGAATCCGGCACCAAGAAAGAGCCGCTCGCGCAGCCGGCCGAGAGCGCACCCACCGCACCCACCGCACCTTCCATACCGGTCGCCACGTTGGTCCCGGAAGAGCCCAACAATCCCACGATTAAGGGCTGAGGGCGCGAAGATGATCAACGGATGCCTTACCGAGGCATCCAGCCATCAGCTCCTATCGCCGCAATAGGGCACTGACGACGTGGCATGGCGACGGAAGGCATCATCGTTATGTTTGCGTCGCAGACAGACCGGAATCGCAGCAATGCTGTCCGCACCCGGGAAGCAGTGAGCATCCCGGATGCGCTGAACATCGCAGGCAAGGGCACACCATTGCCGCATGCGCTGCAGTGAATCCTCAACTCAAAGAACCAATAACCTGTTTATGAAAAAATCGATCACCACCCTCATCCTGGGTATTGCCACTGCAGGCGCCTTCACCACTGCCGCTGCCGCAAATACCGCAGCTGGCTCGAGCTTCGCAGCGCCGGCTGAAGCGCAGCAGGCCGCTCCAGCCCCTCACGGTCCGGCAGCCGAACCGAACGAGGAGTCGGAGAACGAGCCGAGCACCATGACGGTGCCGGAAGAGCCAAATGGTCCGGGGGCCAAGGGCTGACGGGTTCACGCAAGCCGGGACCCAACCCGGCTTGCGCTTGCCAGATCAAGCTCATCGCGAAATGGTTGAGCGGCCGCGCCATCGCGCGTACCATCGACCTGCACACCCGTGCAGCCACCACCACCATGGAGGAGACGATGAGACGCCAAGCCGCGGCCGCGATGGCCGCTGTGTCACTAGCACTGCTAGCCCTGCCCTGCACCAGTTCCCTGGCCCAGCCCACCGGCATCAAGCGCACCGTCATCACCCGCGGTGACATCTCCGTGCCCAACCGCGAAGCGGTCGTCGCCCACGTCGAACTGGCACCCGGCGCCACCGCGGGCCGCCACACGCACCCGGGCGACGAAATCACCTATTTTCTCGATGGCGAAGGCGAACTGCTGATCGACGGTGCGCCACCGCGGCGCGTGAAAGCCGGCGAAGCGATCATCATCCCCGCCGGCGTGGTGCACGACGCGCGCAATCCGGGCAGCACGACGACGAAACTGGTCGGCGTGTACGTGATCGAGAAGGGCCAGCCGCTGGCCACGCCCGCGAAGTAGTCAGCTAGCCAGCCGCCCGGCCGGGAAGGCCGGCGCGGCGGCCATCGCGCCGCGCCAGCGCAGCACCATGGCGATGGCGGTGCCGGCCAGCAGCGCCGCACTGCACGCGATCGACACCACCGCCGGGATCCCGCCGTATTCGACCAGGCCGCTGAGGGGCGCCATCAGCAGCATCACGATCCCGACCGAAAGCTGCGCCGACTTCCAGCCCGGATGGCGCGCGTGATCGCGCAACAGCAGCGGTGTGAAGGCCAGTGCCACCGCCGTACAGCACAGCCACGCGCGCCATGCGCCGGTGGTGGCCAGCAGCACGACGCAGCTGCCGGCCAGGTAGGCCCCCAGCACAATGCCGAAGCGGCCCAGCAGCGCCAGAGCCAGCTGCCGGTTCAGGTCGCGCGGCGGCGGCGCCACCGGCGCCAGCAGCAGGATGCCCTGCTCCGCACGGGAATTCTTCACGGCCGACAGCAGGCCATCCACGTGCGACAACACCGCCAGCATCATCGCCACCAGCAGCAGCGGGATGAACGGCCGCATGGTTTCGGGACCGGTGTAGGCCCGGCAGGCCAGCGCGCCGCCGGTGAGGATCGCGAGGATCAGCACCGCGCGGCTCCAGTGGGCGCGGCCGCCCAGCGCATCGAGCAGGCGTGCGGCGGGCCGGCCCGGCGCCGCCAGGCGGGCATGATAGAAACTGTCCAGTGCGCGGAACAGCGTGCTGCCCGAAGCCATCGTCATGCCGCCCTTGCCCTTGCCGGCCCGGCGGTCGATACAGGTACCGAACCGGTAATGCGCGTCGCCGCCGCGCGGGAACAGCACGCGCAGGACCAGGGCGCCCAGCGCGGCCAGCGCGAGCAGGCCGGCCAGCGTGACGGCCGCCTCTGCTGCGTCGAGCACGGCATCCAGCGCGCCAGCGGGATACCACGGCAGCCGCGCCAACAGCCAGGCGAACGACGGCACCAGCCCCAGCCACGGATAGCGGCAGCACAGCGCCGCGAACAGCAGCGTGGCCGCGCAGGCCAGCAGCGCATAACCGAAGTAACCGGTTGCGGCGCCGAACAGCACGGCGGGCGGCACGCTGGCGGCGATCCACAACACGGCGGTCAGCGCCAGCAGGCGGCGGTGCAGGCCGGGAACCAGGCAGGCCGACGCCGGCGTATTAAGCCGCATCGCCGTCTGCAGGTACTGCCCCCACCACATCACGACCGCGATCGACAGCAGCGCTCCCGCCGCGGTCGCGCCGACCAGCCGCGGCACGGGACCGAACAGCACGGCGCCCAGCGGCAACACCATGGTGCCCAGCAATACCCAGGTGATCCACGTTCTTCCCTGCACGCGGTGGCGCAGCACGACCTGCATCAGCAACTGGCGCCAGGCGTTCATCGCGTTACCTCTTCGAACAGGTCTTCCAGCGAGACCGGCTCGAGGCGCACGCCGGGCGATGCCAGCAGGCGGATCGACTCCTGGGCGGACAGCCGCGCCACGATGCTGAATGCGCCGTTACCGTGGCGCACGCGGCCCAGCTCCTGGTCCAGGCGCAGCGTGGCCAGCGCTTTCGGATCGCCGCTGACGCGGCGGGTGCCTTCCAGCAGGTCGTCGAGCGGCGCCTGCAGCGCGATGCGGCCATCCTTCAGGAAGGCGACATCGACCGCGATGCGTTCCAGGTCGGACAGGATGTGCGTCGAGAACAGCACCGTGGTGCCGCGCTCGATCACGTCGTCGACCAGTTCGCGCAGGAAGTCGCGGCGGCCCACCGGATCGAGGCTGGCGACGGGTTCGTCCAGCACCAGGAGGTCCGGGTCGGGCGCCAGCGCGCGGATGATCGACAGCCGCTGCTGCTGGCCGCCGGACAGGCTGGCGATGCGCTGCCGGCGCGTGGCCGGATCGAAGCCCCAGCGCGCCAGCAGGTTCTCCACCTTGTAGTCGTTCCAGCGCGGGTACAGGGTTCGGAAATACGCCAGCAGCTGGTCCGGCGTGAGCCAGTCGAACAGCTCGGACTTCTGCGGCACGTAGCCGATGCGGGCGCGGGTCGCCGGCGACAGGTTGCCGGCCGGCTCGCCGAACAGCGTGATGGCGCCGCTGTCCACCTCGCGCAGGCCCAGCAGGCATTCGATCAGCGTCGACTTGCCGGCGCCGTTGCGGCCCAGCAGGCCGATCACCGCGCCGCTGCCGATGTGCCAGTCGATCCCGGCCAGTACCCCGCGGCCGCCGAACGAGCGCGCCACGCCTTCCATTGCAACCACGGATGTGTTCATTTTTCTTCCTTCAGGACTTGTTTGAACAGTTCGAGAATCGTGTGATCGTCCAGCTCCAGCTGGCGGGCCTCGCGGGCCGCGCGCTCCAGCGACGGGCGCAGCAAGGCTTCGCGCTCCTTGTGCCCACCCGGCTTGCGCTGCGCGACCTGCATGCCCTGCCCGCGGATGCGCTCCAGCGCGCCTTCCATCTCGAGCAGGTTGTAGGCCTTCGAGACCGTCATCGGATTGACGGCCAGGGTACCGGCCACCTCGCGCACGGAGGGCAGCGTGTCGCCCGGCGCCAGCACGCCGGCGGCGGCGAGCCGCCTGACCTGCTCGATCAACTGGCGATAGATGGGCTCGGCCGAGCCGGTGGTGATGGCAAACAGCTGGGCGGTATGTTCGGTCATGGATGGTTCGCTACCATTGTATTGGTGTATTAAGTGATTAATACAGTATACGTGGGATCGGGCCATGTCAAGCCCGGACTGCACACGCGTGTGAACTCGGCCATAATCCGTTTCAGTGCTTTTTCAACAAGGAAAAACATGAAGATCGGCTTGCAAACCTGGGGCAGCCACGGCGACGTGCGCCCATTCCTGGCATTGGCGGAGGGCCTGCAGCGTAGCGGGCATGAGGTCATCCTCGTCATCACCTGCGTGGACAGCGATGCCTATGCGCGCCATGTCTCGCCCTCGGGCGTGGATATCCGCATGGTGGCGTCGCCGGTGCTGGGGCCCGAAGATGCGGGAAAGATCGGCGCCACCGTGTTCAACACGCGCGACCCGATGCGGCAGATGGCCAAGATCCTGCGCCTGGCCTTCGCGCCCGTCGAGGACCGCATGTTCGCGGCGGCGGAGCGGCTGTGCGAGGAGTGCGACGTGGTGATCGGCCATTTCTTCATGCATCCGCTGCGGGCCGCGGCACAGCGTGCCGGGCGCCCTTATGCCAGCGTGATGCTGTCGCACGGCGGCATCCCCAGCGCCTGCGACCATCCGATGCGTTCGCGCGGCGGCGCGCAGTGGGCCAACCGGCTGCTCTGGTGGATCACGCGGCTGGCGGTCAACCGCGCGCTGCTGGCCGATACCAACCGCCTGCGCGCCCGGGCGGGCGTGCCGCCGGTGCGCGACATGATCGACGAGGTGTGGCTGTCGCCGCAGTTGACGCTGGTCGCGGTGAGCCCGGTCATCGCCGTCCAGCAGCCCGACTGGCCGCCCGGCGTGCAACTGAGCGGGTTCCTCGACATGCCCAATATCGCTGTCGAAGGCAGCGTGGCGCCGGAACTGGCCGGCTTCCTCGCCGCGGGCGAGCCGCCGGTCTACATGACGCTGGGCAGCTGGATGCCGGCCGATACCGGCTGGCAGCGCGAGACGCTGGAGCTGCTCGGCGAAGCGGCGCGGCTGGCCGGCTGCCGGGCGATCATCCAGAGCGCCGACGCGGCGGCCTGCGGCTTCACGTCGTCGGATCGCTTGCTCTACGTTCGCGCAGCACCGCACCACGCCGTCTTCCCGCGCTGCAGCGCCGTGCTGCACCATGGCGGCGCCGGCACCACGCAATCGGCCATCCTCGCCGGCAAGCCATCGGTGGTGGTGCCGCACATCAGCGAACAGGAACACTGGGGCCGCGAGCTGCGGCGGCTGGGCATCGCCGGCACGCCCGTGCACCGGCGCAAGGCCACCGCGGCCGGGCTGGCGAAGCTGATCCGCCAGGCGCTCGACACGCCGGCCATGACGCAGGCTGCCATCGAAGCCGGAAACGCCATGCGGCGGGAGGATGGCGTGGCCGCCGCGGTCGAGCTGGTCGACCGCGTGTTCGGCCACGCGGAAGCGCGCGCCGCGGCGCGCTAGAACAAGCCGTCTGAGCCTGATGCCGCTTGGATAAACCCACCCCAAGTGCAGATTCGGGGGTCAGACCCGGCGGGTCTGACCCCAGACGTTCGCCGTTGGGGTAGATGCAGGCGCTCGTGGCATGCCAGGATGCCTAAAGTGAGCGGCATTGCCGTCAGAGCTTCGTGGCGTGCTCGCGGGTGGCGTGGAACGTCAGCTTCGGCCAGCGTTCCTGCGTGAGGCGCAGGTTGACGCCCGACGTGGCGAGGTAGGCCAGGTTGCCGGCGGCGTCGTACGCCACGTTGTGGCCGAGGGCCGCCTCGAAGTCGGCCAGCGCCTTCTTGTCGTCCGACGAGACCCAGCGCGCGCTGCTGATGCTGGTGCCTTCGAACACGGCGTCGACGCCGTACTCGTTCATCAGCCGGCTGGCGACCACTTCGAACTGCAGCACGCCGACGGCGCCCAGCACCAGCTCACCGCCCTGCACCGGCTTGAAGACCTGCACCGCGCCCTCTTCGCCCAGCTGCTGCAGGCCCTTGTGCAGCTGCTTGATCTTCAGCGGGTTGCGGATGCGCACCTGGCGGAAGAAGTCCGGCGCAAAGTATGGAATACCGGTGAACTGCAGCATCTCGCCTTCCGAGAAACTGTCGCCGATCTGCATGTTGCCGTGGTTCGGCAAGCCGATGATGTCGCCGGCGTAGGCCTCTTCCACCTGTTCGCGCGACGATGCCATGAACGTCACCACCGACGACACCTTCACTTCGCGCCCCAGGCGCAGGTGCTTGACCTTCATGCCCCGCTCGAAGCGGCCGGAGCACACGCGCAGGAAGGCGATACGGTCGCGGTGCGCCGGGTCCATATTGGCCTGGATCTTGAACACGAAGCCGGAGAACGGCTGCTCGGTGGGCTCGACGGAACGCACGGTGGCGTCGCGCTCGCGCGGCGGCGGCGCCCAGTCGACCAGCGCCGACAGGATCTCGCGCACGCCGAAGTTGTTGATCGCCGAACCGAAGAACACGGGAGTCTGGATACCGGCCAGGAACTGCTCCAGGTCGAACGGGTGCGAGGCGCCGTGCACCAGCTCCACTTCCATGCGCAACTGGTCCATCTCCAGCGGGAACATCTCCTGCAGCTTCGGATTGTCGATGCCCTTGATGACTTCCACGGTCTGGTTGGCGCTTTCCGAACCGGCGCGGAACAGCAGCACTTCGTCGCGCAGCAGGTGGTACACGCCGCGGAAGTTCTTGCCCATGCCGATCGGCCACGTCACCGGCGCGCACTGGATCTTCAGCACCGACTCCAGTTCATCCAGGAGTTCGAGCGGGTCGCGCGTTTCACGGTCCATCTTGTTCATGAACGTGACGATCGGCGTGTTGCGCATGCGGCAGACGTCGAGCAGCTTGATGGTCTGCGCCTCGACACCCTTGGCCGCGTCGATCACCATCAGCGCCGAGTCGACTGCCGTCAGCACGCGGTAGGTGTCTTCCGAGAAGTCCTGGTGGCCCGGCGTGTCGAGCAGGTTGATGATGTGGTCGCGGAACTCGAACTGCATCACCGACGAGGCAACGGAAATGCCGCGCTGCTTCTCGATCTCCATCCAGTCGGAGGTGGCGTGGCGCGCGCTCTTGCGGGCCTTGACGGTACCGGCCATCTGGATCGCGCCCGAGAACAGCAGCAGCTTCTCGGTCAGCGTCGTCTTGCCGGCGTCGGGGTGGGAAATGATGCCGAACGTGCGGCGGCGCTGGACTTCGCGCGCGATCAGCGCGGCAGGCTTGGCGCTGGCGCCCGCTTCCTGCTCGCTGCTTGCCTCAATGGCTGGGGTGGTGACTTGGGATTCTTCGGACATGGTGGCAACCAACGGTTCGGCTCGACGGAAAACCGTGGATTTTACCGTTTTTTGGTGCGGGCCGGGCAATTTCGGCACAGTGGGAAACTGACTGCCCCGCTCACTGCCCCCTCTTACTGCTCCGCGGTGCAAGCGCGTGATGCGGCCTCCACGCCTGAAAGCGTCCAAGCGAGCTACCTGCGCCGTCCAGCAAACGCCAGGCAGGCTGTCTCCAATGCTAGAATCGCTTCCCTGCACCCACCGGAGCAAGCCGACATGAACAAGTAATGCGTTGATGCCCTGCATCGAACTGACTATCGCTGCCCACGCGCGATCGGCCAGCCGCATACTGTCGTTCATCCCCGATGCCGTACCGGCGCACCTCGCACGCAGGTGCCAGTGCTGCAGCGTCGCCGCGGCGGCCGTATCACGGGCAGTTTTCCCATCGTTTCAAAGGAAAGCCCATGCCAGATACCTCCGTAGAACCTATCGACGTCTTCAATCACAATCGCGCCGCCTGGGATCGCCAGGCAGCGCAGCAATGCGAATGGTCGCTACCGGTCAGCGCGGAAGAAGTGGCCGCCGCCCGCAACGGCGACTGGCAGGTCAGGCTGACGCCGGGCGCCTTGCCGGCAGACTGGCTCGACAGCGTACGCGGACTGCGTATTCTTTGCCTGGCATCCGGCGGCGGCCAGCAGGCTCCCATTCTGGCGGCAGCGGGCGCAAAGGTGACGGTCTTCGACGCCTCGGAACTGCAGCTGCGCCAAGACAGCATGGTGGCGCGGCGCGACGGCCTGGAACTGAACGTGATCCAGGGCGACATGCGCGACCTGTCGGCCCTTGCGGACGCCTCCTTCGACCTTGTCTTCCATCCGATTTCCAACCTGTATGTACCCGATATCCGGCCGGTCTGGCGGGAATGCTTCCGCGTACTGCGCAGCGGTGGCACGCTGCTGAGCAGCTTCTACAATCCGGTGGTCTTCGTGGGCGACCGCGATCCATCCTATGCGGAACAGGGACTGATCAGGCCATGCTTTTCCGTGCCCTACTCCGACCTTGAGCATCTGGACGCACAGGCGCTGGCCGGCAAGCGGCAGCGCGGCGAGGCGCTGGTGTTCGGACACGGCCTGGATGCGCAAATTGGCGGCCAACTGGAAGCAGGCTTCGTGTTGACAGGTTTTTACGAAGACAGGCAGCCGCGCCCGCGCTTCCTGATCGACCGCTATCTGCCGACCTTCCTTGCCACCCGTGCCAGGAAGCCCCAATGAGACTGCCGCTGCGCTGATCCGCCCCGCGCTCAGTCCCCCTTCACGCGCCGCCAGCCGACCGGATGGGCGCCTTCGGAATCGAGTTCGACGATCGGCCGCGTCAGCGTTTCGCCCTTGGCGGTGGTGGCGATCATCTTCATTTCGCCGCTGGGCAGCCGCACGATGATGAAGCCGACCGCCGCCGACGTGTTCGACAGCGTGCCGCCCACGATCCGCCCGTTGACGCCGACACCGCGGCACACGTCCAGTGCGTAGGCGTTGCTGGTACCGCCCACCGAGCAGGACGACGACGAGGTGGGCAGGTTGGTCACCACGTTGGCCACGCCGCTGACGATCTTCGGGTCGATGTTCATGCGCTCGCCCGGGTTCAGGCGCCAGTCGACGTACCAGCCGCTCTTCTGCCGCAGGTCGGCCGCGTCGTCGGTGATCTGGTACGAGCCGGTGTTGGTGCCGGTACCGGAGGTGCTCAGCGTCTGCTGCTCCATCGCGGCGCCGCGCAGGTTGACGTAGGCGCCCGAGTCCTTCACCACGTACAGGCTCTGCACGTCGGCATTGGCGGTATCCGGCACGTCGAGCAGGCGGCCGGTGCCGAACAGCACCACGCGCTCGGGTATCGTCGTGCCTTCCACCGCGCACAGCGTGACGTCCGGGCGCGTCGTGATTGGCTGGGCGGCACCCGCGTCGCCCAGCTTCAGCACGCCCACGCTGCCGTCGGTGGCCGTCAGGTCGAAGCGCCACATGCGGCCATCGTTGTCGCCGCCGTAGATGTGGGTGACCAGCGGGTCGCCGTTCGGATCGGCCGTGATCGCGGTGATCTTCGCCAGGCCCGATGGCGTGGCGGTATCCCCGCTGTTGGTGCTCACCGTCTTGAGCACCGCGCCGGTGGCGATGTCGACGATGAACAGGTAGCCCTTGCCGTCGCCCGTGTCGACACCGTCCACGCCGGGCACGTTGTTGTAGCCGGACGTGAGGAACACCACCCAGCGCTCGGCACCCGAGCCATCGCGCCACGTGCCGAATTGCGGATTGCCGAACGACAGGCCCATGTTCGGTACGGCGTTGGCGCACACGCTGGCGTCGGCGCACAGTTCCCACAGCTGCCTCGGCTGGCGCGGGTCGGTGATGTCCAGCGCGTAGTAGCCGCGGCCGCCCGCGTTCAGGCCGGCCACCAGCACGGTATGCCAGGCGCCGTTGAAGTACACGTCGGCCACTTCGGGCGAGCCGTCGGTGGTGAACTGGTGGTTGGTGGCGTACGTGGTGCTCGACAGCGCCGGCAGCTTCTTCATCGTGATGCGCGGGACGTAGGCCCATGCTTCCTGGCCATCCGCGGCGGAGAACGCGTGCAGCATGCCGTCGTTCGCCGCCGTGAACACGGTGGCCACTGGGCGCGCCGCCGTCTGGGCGTCGCGGAACTCGGGGTAGCCGTTGCCGGTGTAGGCCTTGCGCGGGTCGCGCACATAGGCCGGCTTCGACGAGGCGATATCGCCCAGCACGATCGGGATCGACGGCGTGTCGCTGCTCATCGAGTAGGCGCGGAAGATGCGGTCGTTGGCATGCTGCTGCTGGCCGCGCAGCCAGTTCACCATGTGGTCGCCGCTGTTGACGATGTTCCGGTCGGCCACCGACAGCAGCGTGCACTGCGGCAGGTTCGGGCACTGCCCGGTGAACCAGGCCTTTTCCTGAGGGGACATGGCATCGTAGCGGAACGCCTTCAGGGCGCCGCTGCCGGCCATGTAGATGCTGCGCGTGTCGCTGGACGCGGCCACCTTCTCGCCGAGCGTGTCGGTGGTGGTCCAGACGGTGGTGTTGCTGACGACGCCCGTGGTGGGATCGATCTTCCGGTCCGACAGTTCGCCGTACCACTTCACGGTGGTGAAAGTGTCCGAGAAGATGTCGTTGTCCTGCAGCGAGATGTTCGGCGTGGAGGTGGCGGCGGCCGACGCGGCGCCCAGCGTCACCTGCATGTTCGACAGCGCGGACGACAGGCCCTCGACCACCTCGCGCGGTTCGTTGGCGCTGAAGTACTTGCCGTGGCCATTGATGGCGGCATGCCACAGGTCGTCGACCCGTTCCTGCACGGTATTGCCGGTATTGGTCACGTCCGGATTCGGCCACACGTACGGGCCGTTGTTGTTCCACGGGCAGCCGGTCTGCACGCGCGTGATCAGGTTGTAGAAATCGCCGCCCGCCTTCGGTGCCGAATCGTAGTTCGGCTCATAGGTCATCACGCCATCCATGCCCAGGCCCAGCGTGTAGGTGTTCATGTGCAGGTGGGTGTTCTCGCCCTCGGCGGCCGGCACCTGGCCGGGCTTCGTCATGTCCGGTTCCAGGTCGGGACGCAGGGACACGGTCGCCGTCGACGAACCCCCGTTATACCAGTGCAGCGCCACGTCCGAGATCGAAGGCTGCGACTGGGCGCGCGTATCCACGCAGCCGCGGCCGTATGTGCAGAAGCGCCCGGCATTTTCCTGGTTGTCGTTGTTGACCACGTTGGCCGTCGAACTGCCGTTCCAGTAGCCATCGGTAGTGAGGATCAGGAAGTTCTGCTGGCACGGGAACTGCACCACTTCCTGCCCCGAGTCGTAGTCGTACGGCGCCAGGTTGGCGAACATGCGGCCGACATTGTCCATGGCGGTGCGGATCGGCGTGGAGCCGCTGCTGGTGGTGTTGTACAGCGTGGAATACCAGGTGCTGCGCGCCGTGCCCGTGAAATCGGCCGGCTTCATGTCGATCGACAGGGCGGCACCGGCCTGCGACAGGCGCACGAAGCCCACGCGGTAGTTCGCATTGATGGCGGCGAACGCGATGCCGACCGAGGTCTTCATCATCTGCAGCCGGTTCTTGTAGTACGCATACCAGTTGGCGAAGTTGGTCATTTCCTCGTCGTAGGTGCAGACCCCGGTCTGCGCCACGCAGTCGCTGCGCGAGGCGGCCTTCGGATAAGTGCGGCCGGGAACGATGTTCACCCGCGAGAACGCACTCGGCAGCGACGACAGCGCCGTGGTGGTGACGGGAATGCCTTCCACGATGCTGGTGGCGTTCACGGTGCTGAACGTGACGTTGTTCTCGCCCGACACCGTGCCGCTCAGCGCAGCGCCGTTCGCCGTGGCGTTGATGTTGACGACGCAGACCGTGGTGGCCGGTTCATTGGCGCAGACACCGGTGGTGGCGTCGCCGCCCAGGTAGGCGCGGTGCGTGGCTCGGGTGCTCGACGCATTGATCGCCTGCACGATCGCCAGCGCCACCTGGGCCGGCGACATATTGCGCAGCGACACGGTGCCGGTGATCGTGGTGCTGCCGAGCCTGATGCTGGCGATGCTGCCGGTGCTGCGCATGGTGCCGCGCCCGCCGATGCGCAACAGCGCCGTGGGTGGCTGGCCGGTGGTGGCCGGCGTGGTCTGCACCGAAGGCGCATCCACTTCCACGCCCCAGCCCTGCCGCGTGTTGGTGAAGGCGTCTTCGCGGATCGTGCTGCAGTTGGTCAGCGACTTGGCGCCGCCGGCGCAGACGATGGGCACCACCGCCACCACGTTGTCGGACGTGAGCGGGATGCCCAGCGACGAACAGGCGGGCACGGTGGACGAGCCGGTGGGTGTGCGCACGCAGGCCCAGTAGGAATTGATGCCGAGGCCGGTGCGCGCGATGATGCTCGCCGCGACCTGGGTGGCCAGCGCCTGCTGCCGCGCGGCGGTATTGGTGCCGCTCGGCGCGCTGACGGCGCCGTTGCTGATCGTGACCGGCGCATCCGGCGAGGCCGGATTGATGACCGTGACCGAAGCGATCTGCATCGGCGACGACGACAGCGTGGCGCCCAGCGTGATGGTGCCGTGGGCGATGGAACTGGTCGGCGGCGACGAGTACTTCGGGTAGATATAAGTGCCCACGCGCTTGGCCTGGCAGGTGGTCAGCGCGCGGTTGCTGCACCAGCGCACCGTGGCCGGTACCGGGTAGCCGTCCGGTGCGGCGGCGCCGGCGGCCACCGACGTGCAGCTGGTCAGCCGCTCGTCGCGGCAGTACTCGGACACGGCGATGTTGTAGTAGTACGGCCCGCCGCTGATGGCGGCCGGGTTGTAGTAGGCGTTGTCCGGGTAGGTGTAGGTGGCGGTGTTGATGCGGCAGTCGCTCTCGTCGCTGCTGTTGCACCACTTCAGGTCGGGGAACTCGCTGATCAGGTTGATCGCGCTGTCGGACGAACCGTACAGGTTGGTGTTGCTGCGGCCGAAGCCATCGCTGGGCACGTTGGTCCAGCTGGCCGTCTGCGCCGCCGTCATGTCCGGGTAATACGTGCCATCCCACTGGATCGGCGCGCCGTAGCGGATGCGCGGATTGTAGTACTGGCGGTTGAAGTCGGGGCTCATGAAGGGCGGATGGCCCACGGTGCACGCCGTGATGCCGGCCGACAGCGTGAGGCGCGAGCGGCACAGGTTGTCGTTGACGTAGTCCGGCGTGTAGGTCTGGTCCATCGAGCCGGAGTTATCGAACAGCAGCATCAGGTTCGGCTTGACGGTCCCTGTGCCGGCGATGTTCAGCAGCGGCACCTGGGCGATATTGGTGGTGGCGGCCAGCGCCGGGGCGGACACGCAGGCCAGCAGCCATGCCAGCACCGGCAGGAGCAGGGGTTTAAGCAGATGCGGAAGCAGCTGGGCAGGCCGCGACTGCGACGGCGGGCGGGCGGCCAGTCGGCCCTTGAAGTAGGTCATCGGGTTCATCATCGTCTACGGCCCCATCATCACGACGGCCTGGTTCATGACATTGCCGCCGCGCGGGCCGGCGATCCGCGCGGTGATCACGTAGTGCAGCTGCGGCTTGCCCTGGTAGGCCGGCGCATCGGACGCCAGGCTGTCGCCGACGCGCGTCCTGGCCTGTACGTTCTGCCGCGCCGCCGTCAGCGTGCAATTGTTGGCCGGATTGACGGCGTTGTAGGCGCCGGCGAACTGGCACATCCGGTGGATCACGTATTCGACCTGGTCGCGGCGGTTGGCATCCCACACCGTCGTCGAACCCTGCCAGAACGCCGGGTTCGATACGCCCTGCCCCGCGCCCGGATTGATGGTGGCCACGTAGCCGGCGGCGGGCACGTCGTTGTACAGCGTGCTTTTCGGCACGCTGCTCAGCCAGTCGTAGGCGGCGTGGATGCCCAGGTCGGCCGCTTTCGACAGCGCATCCTCATGGGCCAGGTTCGACGTGGTGAGCGCCGTCGAATTGGTGGAGCGCAGCAGGTAGATGCTGCTGACCATCATCACGACGAGCATGATCAGCATGACCGGCAGCGCCACGCCGCGCTGGTGCATGAAGTCCCTGGTGTGTGTCATGCGCGTCATGGCCGCCACCCCGCATTCCGGATCGGCACGATCGTTTCAAACACGCGGTAACGGTAGCAGGTCCAGCTGACGGTGTCGTTCGGTACGGCGAGCGCCACCTGGACGGACGAGGCGGTGACGCCGGCCGGCACGGCGGTACTGAACAGGGTCAGCGGCGCGGTGGTGGCGGTGCACGTGGCCTGCCCCGCGGCGGGCCGCTCGGGTATGGCACCGCGGGCGACGATGGCGATGCGCAGCGCGGCGATGCGCTGCCAGTCGCCCGCGGCGCCGGTGCTGCCGTCGCCATCGGCGTCGATCATCGCGCTGCTCCAGCGCCCCACCTGCATGCCGGCCTTCGGGATGAACGCGGTGCCGGTGCGCGTATCGAAACCGTATTGCGCCTTCAGCGCCACCACGTTGCCGACCACGGCCTGCGGCTGTGCGCCGGTACCGGCAAGGTCGGTGGCACGCAGCTGCAGCACGCCGTCCGTGACGGACCAGGTGTGGAACGACAGCTTGCCGGCCGGGCCGAGGTTGAACACGCGCGCCTGGCCGCCGTTGTACAGCACGCCGAGGTTGCCGGTATTGAAACGCGAGGCGGCGCCGGCCGCGATCTGCAGCACGCTTGCCGCGGGCGGCGCCGACAACTGCGCGAGTGCGCAATCGGCGCCGGCCGGTTCCGGTGCGACGACGATGACGTCGCCGGCGCTGAAGCCGAACGGTGCCACGTTGGCCACGCCGATCGTGGTGCCGCCCATGTAGTTCTGCCACACCTGGGTGGAACCGACGCCGGCCAGGCCGCTGCCGGAGTACAGGGTGAGCGTATCGGAACCGGTGCCACCGTTGCCGATGACGGCCGGCGCCAGCGGCCTGATCACTGCGCCGTCGCGGGTGGCGGTGGCGAGGGTGAAGCCCTGGGTATCGGTCATGCGCGTGTTGCAGCCATTGACCAGGTCGTCGTTGAGGCCCCAGCCGGCTTGCGACGCATCGGTATTGATCGAGAACAGCGCCAGCATGCCGTTCTGCATGGCATCCGAGCCGCCCACCGAGGCGGCCTT
The DNA here is from genome assembly GCF_004322755.1 of Pseudoduganella albidiflava. Lineage (NCBI taxonomy): Bacteria > Pseudomonadati > Pseudomonadota > Betaproteobacteria > Burkholderiales > Oxalobacteraceae > Pseudoduganella > Pseudoduganella albidiflava. Next base: position 2,331,766 of record NZ_CP036401.1, on the reverse strand, counting down.
GCTCTGCTCGCCATTGACCATCAGCCGGGTGGCGAACATGACGGCCAGCAAGCCGACGACGACGGCGACCATCAGCTCGACGATCGAGAAGCCCCGTTGCGCCGGGCTGTACAGGCGCGGTGCGGCGGTCGGTGGCACGGCCGTCCCGGGCGCGCCGCCCGGCAGCGTGTCGTGGATTGGCGGCGTGTTCATTGGCCGCGTGTTCATCGGCAGCGTGTTCATCGGCAGCGTGTTCATCGGTGCCCTGCTCATCGGATGTACGCGGTCACGAGATGGCCGCTGTCGTCGGCGCCCTGCTTGCGGCGCCAGCGGATCTCGATCTCCACACGGGTGCGCTGCGCTTCCGGCACCACGGTGACGCGGCAGCGCGCGCCCGGGATGGCGGCCGCCGTTTCGGCGGACCACGGCGCCAGCGCAGCCGGGGCGGTGGCACCCAGCGCGACCTGGTAGGTGGCCAGGTTGGCCACGTCGTTGCTCATGATGCCCACCAGGCGGTCGGCCGCCAGCGTGGCTTCCGCCCGCATCGCCGAGTCGGCCAGCGCCGAGTACGAGCGCGCCTGCAGGCCGATCGTGCCCAGCAGGCCGAGCGCCAGGATCACCACGGCGATCAGCGCTTCGAGCAGGGCGATGCCGTGCTGGACGCGCCGGGCCGGAGGCATGCGCCGGACGGTGCGCGGCATCATGGCGGACAGGCCCGGGAGTCGGGCGCAACGGTGGCCGGGTCGCATTTCGCCGCCATGCCGGCCAGCGTGACAGCCACCGCGGCGGCGCGTACGTCACCCGCCAGGCCGGTGGACGGATCGAGGCGCAGCCGCGTCAGCCGGTCCTGGATGGTCGTGTCCACCCAGCCCAGTTCGGTGAAATACACGGCCGTCGCCCCTTCCGGCGCCACTGCCGGGATCAGGATGGACGACGGCGGCAGCGACGTGGCGGCGCGGAACACGGAGCGGAAACCCGTCGCGCCTTCCGGATCGCCCGCTGCCGCGGCGGCGGTCGTCGACCAGTTGCCGGTGTCGTCCGTGCACGGGACACCCGGCGCGGGGAAGCACAGGTCGACCTGCCAGTCGAACTGGCCATTGGTGCCTGGCGTGAGCACGAAGCGGCTGCGCGCGTTGTGCGCCACCGCCTGGCGACGCGCCATCGACAGGCCGTCCAGGTAGAACTCCGACGCGGCCCTGGCCTTGTTGGAGACGATCCATTGTGTCATGTTGGGCACACCCACGGCCAGCAGGATGCCGAGGATGGCGATCCCGACCAGTACCTCGATGAGCGTATAGCCGCGCGGCCGCGGCCGCACCTGCGGCGGCGGCCCTGGCAGCACCGGCGATGGTTGCCTCAGCTGGAGCACTGGCCGCCCTTCCTGTCGACCCAGCATGCCGTATTGGTGCCCCACGCCGGCGTTGCCGTGGTGGCCCGGGTGCCGTTCTGGTCGATCGTATAGGTGAATCCGGTCATCTTCGCGCGGCCGGTGGCCGTCACCGTGAAGGTCGACGCGGTGGCGTTGCTCAGCGCATACGTGAAATTCGGCGTCGCCGCGGGGAAAGCGCTGGAGCCGTCGAATCCCGCATAGCTGCGGCCGTTGTTCCAGAACTGCTCCGCATTCGCCTGCGCCGCACCCAGCGCCGTGAACGCCTCGGCCGTGCGCGCGCGGGTGACATAGCCGGTATAGGCCGGCACGGCCACGGCCGACAAGATGCCGACGATCACCACGGTGACCAGTACTTCCATCAGCGTGAAGCCTTGTTGGGCGTGTTTCATGGGAGCCTTTGTGACATTGTGCGATATTGATGTACGGCAATTTTACGACAGAAACTATCGTTTCTTTAGGAAAAAATCGTCTCGTGTGGCCCGCGCGCGTCGTGTCGGAGGCGTGAAAAGGTATCCATCGAAGGGTTAGCACATGAAAACCGGCGCTTACAGCAGAGTTGTGGATTCAAGAGTCTGTAGGAGCAGACCTGATCGAGGCCCTTGGCGGGCCATCCGGACTGGGCAAGGCTACCGGAGCGGCGTACTGCGGAGTATTTCCTTAAGCAATGTTCGCTGCCGTACGGATAGCACCGAAAAAGCGGGAAATGAGGCTGGGCCTTGCATTGCGGCCGGTCGAGCCTGCGGCGGGGTCAATCGTGCGCTGCCCGCAAATCGGCTATGTTATGAAAATGCGAAGTTTCCGTAGGACTAGACTGACAGCTGATGATCTAACCAACCTACACCCGGGCGGAAACCCGTCTTATGTTCGTTACCTACATAGGAACTTAAAGTACTACCAACGCGATCGGCGCCGTGCGGCATCTAACCAAGAGTCGCATTTCGCAATTCACACTGAAGCAGCCGACGCAATTCCTGTACTTAAGCTCGTGAGGACAATATGAACAACACTCAACTTGGCGTTTCCGAAAAAACCTCGATGCCGCTCGCCGGCGCGCGGGATGCCACCCGGCCGGTGATCAGCTACAGCGGCACTCAGCAGAATGAACTGCTGGCCGCATTGCCGCGCCATGTGCTGGAGTCGTTGTTCGAGCACCTGGAACTGGTGCAACTGCCGTTCGGCAAGGAACTGTTCGAGTATGGCAGCAAGCTGGAGAACGTTTATTTCCCGACGACGGCCATCGTTTCGCTGCTGTATGTGATGGAGGATGGCGCCACGACGGAAATCGCCGTGGTCGGCCATGAAGGCGTGGTGGGCGTGTCGATGTTCCCGGGGGAACGGGCCATGTGCACCGCGGTCGTGCAGAGCGCCGGCTACGGCTACCGCCTGAAGGCCCAGGCACTGCGCGATGCCTTCAACCAGGGCGGCGCCCTGCCCCAGCTGCTGATGCGCTACAACACGGCGCTGTTTGCCCAGATGGCGCAGAACGCCGTTGGCGGCCGCCACAGCTCGATCGAACAAAAGCTGTGCCGCTGGCTGCTGGACCGCCTGGACCGTTCGCCGACCAACGAGCTGAAGGTGACGCAGGAAATGATCTCGATCATGCTGGGCGTGCGCCGCGAAAGCATCACGGCCGCTGCCGGCAAACTGCAGGAAGACGGCTTGATCACTTACCGCCGCGGCAACATCACTGTACTGGATCGTGCGGGACTGGAACGCTATGCGGGCGAGTGCTATAAGGTGGCAAAGACGGAATATGATCGTCTGCTCGTTGACGTAGCGGGCTGCTGAACGCCGCCAGCTTCACCGTTTCATTGCCCTGCGCGGCAGGCTCGGCCTGGCCGCGCAGCGGTATGCGCACTTCGATGCAGGTCCCCTTGTCGCCGCGCCCGCGGCGGATCGTCAGGGTGCCACCCAGCAGCAAGGCGCGCTCCCGCATCCCCAGGATGCCGTGCGACATCGGCTTGGCCAGCGTCGGGGCCGCGATGCCGATGCCGTCATCGATAATCCTCAGCACGATTCCCTCTTCCGTTCGCTGCAGCGTGACCGACACGCGGCTGGCCTGCGCATACTTGCGGATATTGGTCAGCGATTCCTGCACGATGCGGAACAGCGCGATCGACAGGCTGGCGTCGCCGCGCCGCACGATGCCATCGATCTCCGGACCGATCTCGGTATCGCAGGGCAGCTTGGTCATGCGCGAGAAGTCGTCGGTATAGCTGTCGATGGCCGCGCACAGGCCCAGGTTGTCCAGCAGGCTGGGGCGCAGGTTCTCGATGATGCGGCGCTTCAGCTCCACCGTTTCCACCAGCGTGCCGCGAGCCCGCTTCAGCTGGGCCGCCAGGTCCGGATGCGTCTTCTGCAGCTGCAGCATGACGGCACCGATATCCATGCTGATCGACGTGAGGCTGGCGCCCATTTCGTCATGCAGCTCGCGCGACAGGCGCGACTTCTCGTCCTCGCTGACGCTGATCAGGTGCCGCGACAGCACGGATAGCTGCTCGGTACGCTGCGTGACCATCGCCTCGAGATTTTCGTTCGACTGCTGCAGCGCGTATTCCACGGCCGCCTGCCGGAAGTAGCTGCGGCTGACCAGGCGGTAGAACATGACCAGCACGATGATGGCCACCGCGTTGATCAGGACGCCCAGCACGAGCGCGTTGTGGTATTCCTCGTAGAACCGCGCGCTGCGCGCCTCCAGGGTTTCGTTCTGCTCCTGGATCATGATCACGGTTTGCAGCCTGATCTCGTCCAGGCCGCCTTTCTCGTCGCCATAGCGCGAGATGTTGACGATTTCATCCAGCCCGCCATGGTGATACACCTCGATGGCCTGGTTCAGCATCGTCAGCTTGCGCCGGACAAGCGTGTTCAGCTGGGACAGGTTCTTCAACTGCGCGGGATTGTCGGCCAGCAGCGCCTGCAACTGGCGCACTTCCGCCTCGGTCTTGTCGAGCACGCTGCGCGTGGGGCCGAGATAGACTTCGTTGCCGGAGATGAAATAGCCGCGCATGCTGCTTTCGGCATCCTGCACCAGGACGTCCAGGTACTGGAGGCGCTCGGCAACGCGCGAGCTTTGCAGCACCTGCGCGTTGGCGCTTTTCAGGGCCTGCAGGTTATGGAAAAGGAACAGGCCGTTGACGATAAGGATCAGCGCGCACGTAACGCACAAAACGGTCTTGTAGAGGGGCAGCCGGTGATGCGGCGCTGCCTTCGCGGTGAAATACATCCTGAAGCATCCTTCGCTGGCGCGGACGGCGGTCGGGCCATTATAGCCCGGCCGCGGTTTTAATGCCCACCGGAAATGCTGCAGAGCGGGAATATTACCCCGCGGAACAACACCGCCATCGCATACCGCCGCCAAAACCGCCGCGCCAAAAGAAAACCGCCAGAACCGATCCCGGAGGATCGGCGCTGGCGGTTCCAGTCCTGACGAGCACTCAGCCGCGGTCAATCCAGCAGATTGTTCTTCATTGCATAGTAGGTCAGGTCACTATTCGACTGCAAGCCCATCTTCTCCATGATCCGGGTGCGGTAGGTACTGACTGTCTTGATGCTGAGCGACAGCGCGGTACCGATATCGGACACGGTGGCGCCACGCGCCAGCCGCAGGAAGACCTGGAACTCGCGGTCCGACAGTTCGGTGTGCAGCGCGGTATTCGGGTCGCGGTCGAAGCTTTGCGCCAGCAATTCGCCGACTTGCGAACTGACATAACGGCGCCCTTGGAACACGGTGCGCACGGCGGTGATCAGTTCATCCGCCTCGCATTCCTTGTTCAGGTAACCGTTGGCACCCATCTTGAACAGGTTCAGCGCATATTGCTGTGCCGGGTAACCGGACAGGATCAGCACGGGAAGATCCGGCTGGCCCTGGCGAATGGTACGCAAGGTGTCGATACCGCTCTGGTCGGGCATGGCGATATCGAGCAGCAGGACGTCGCAAATCTCGCGGCGCGCAATGTCCAGTGCTTCGCGCCCGGTACTGCCTTCCGCAACCACGGAAAATTCTTCGGATTGCGAAAAGATCTGTTTGAAGCCTGCTCGTACTATCTGGTGATCGTCACAAATGGCAACGCGTATCATTGTTTCCCTCGTATATCCCTGGCTTGGGAAATTGGCCGTGGATCGCTCGCCGAGCGTCTGTATTTTTCACTAACAGAATTATAACGTTGATATTGTAACACCAATCATTTAACGTTCTGGCCCGTTGTCGCGCCTACAAATGGGGACGAAGGTGGCAAAAAAAAAGATGCAGGGCGCGCCGTGCGGCGCAGCCCTTATTTCAACAGGCCAAGAATCGCCAGCAACTCGTTGCGGATCATTTCCCGGTCGAGCGGCGGCGGCGGCGGTGGCATATCGTTATCATACGCTTCCTGGGCGGCGACGCCACGGCTGTCCAGCTTATTGCGCGCACCGCTGATCGTGAAGCCCTGTTCGTAGAGCAGCTCACGGATCCGGCGGATCAGCAGCACTTCATGGTGCTGGTAATAGCGGCGGTTGCCACGGCGCTTGACCGGCTTGAGCTGGGTAAATTCCTGTTCCCAGTAGCGCAGCACATGCGGCTTCACACCGCACAGCTCGCTGACCTCGCCGATCGTGAAGTAACGCTTGGCCGGAATCGGCGGCAAGCTGACCAGTTCGGTCTTGCTGAGGCGATCGTTCATGCCTACCCTTTATCAGGCTGCTCGTGCCAGCGCGGCACTTTCTTCCACCATGCCCTTGAGCTTCTGGCTGGCGTGGAAGGTCACGACGCGGCGCGCCGTGATCGGGATTTCTTCGCCCGTCTTCGGGTTGCGGCCCGGCCGCTGCGGCTTGTCGCGCAGCTGGAAATTGCCGAAACCGGACAATTTGACCGCTTCGCCGCGCTCGAGCGCATTGCGAATCTCGTCGAAGAAGGTTTCGACCATATCCTTTGCCTCACGCTTGTTCAAGCCGACTTGTTCGAACAGCAATTCGGCAAGTTCTGCTTTGGTGAGCGTAGGCAAGCTCTTTTCAGCTTCCTTGCGTACCTTTGCAACCTGCATGGCGCTGTGCAACTCGGCATCCAGCGCTGATTGCAAAACCGCGGTGTCGTTGTTGTTAATTTTGCTGCCCTGCCTTTACAAAGTACGTGGGTCCGGCAATGCCGGACCCGCTTATGTGAACCGAATGTTGACTATTCTGAATGAATGCTGCGGTGCGCGAAAGAGCCACACCGCACTTACTGCCCATTTACCGCGCATTTACTGCTGAGCTTAAGCCCACCCTAAGGTAGGGGCGCCCGACAGCAAAACAAGTTATCACAACAATCTTGTCATAACAAACTGCCGGCCAGCCCGGCGCCGACGGAACCCGGCCCGGATCGAACCGATGCATCTGATCCGGTCGAGTCAAGCCGAGCTGGACTGAGCCGAACTTGAACTTGAGCCGAGCTTCAACTGAGCCGAGCCAAACTTGAACCGGGCCGAACTTGAACCGGGCCGAACTTGAACCGGGCCGAGCTTGAATCGAGACTTGAACCGAGCCAGATTTGAACCGAACCGAACCGGCTTCGACCTCAGCTTGGATCGGCTCGCCTCAGTGACCGTTATTTACGGGCTTTCGCACCCAGTTTCTGCGCCGCCGCATCGACCAGTGAACCCATCAAGGCATCGACGATTTCGTCCTGCAGGGTTGTTTGAGTATCTTGCAAGCTAAAGCGGAAAGCAAGTGATTTCTCGTCCGACGCGAGGCCGGCGCCACGGTATTCATCAAACAAAACAATGGCTTGCACGATGCGCGCGTGTTCGCTGGCGGCCACCGCGGCGGCGAACACGTCCAGCAATTCCTGGGTTGCCACCGTTTGCGGAACGACCAGCGCCAGGTCGCGGCTGGTGCCCGGGAACTTGGAGATTTCCGTATAGGCCGGCACCGCACGTTGTTGCAACGCAACAGCATCGACTTCGAACACCACGGGAGCCTTCGCCAAGTCGTACTTTTGCAGCCAGCGCGGATGCAGTTCGCCGATGAAGCCAATCACCTTGCCCTCCACCGCCACGGATGCCGCACGGCCAGGGTGCAGCGCCGGGTGCTCCAGCTTGGCGAAGCGCAGCGGGACGGGGGCGAACAGCGCTTCCAGGTCGGCCTTGACGTCGAAGAAATCGGCGTCGCGGGTCGGCAGGCCCCATTGTTCATCGGCCTGCGGGCCATAGGCGATGGCGCCGACGCGTTGCGGCTGGTCGTACCCGGCCACCGTCAGCGGGCCATCCTGCACGCCGGCATCGCGCTTGTACACGGCGCCCACTTCGAATGCGCGCACGCGCGGCGCCTTGCGGTTGACGTTGTAGCGCACATTGGCGACCAGGCTGCCGATCAGCGACGAGCGCATCACCGACAGCTGGCTGGCGATCGGGTTCTGCAGCTTGATCGGGTCGTTATTGGCGTTGAAGTCCTGCTCCCACTGCGCTTCCACGAAGCTCATGTTGACCACTTCCTGGTAGCCCAGGTCGGCCAACTGGTGGCGCACGGCGAAGATCGAACGCTCGTTTTCCGGCGCGATCCGCATCGTGTTCTCGGCCACCGGCGGCCTGGCCGGGATGTTCTCGAAGCCGTACACGCGCGCCACTTCCTCGATCAGGTCTTCCTCGATCTCGATATCGAAGCGGTAGCTCGGCGCGGTCACGCTGAACACGCCACCGCCCTGGGCATCCTGCTGCAGCGTGAACGGCAGCGCCAGGCGCGTGAAGATGTCGGCGATGACGTCGTCCGTCAGCGGCACGCCGATCACCTTCTGGGCGCGCGCGGTACGCAGTTGCACCGGCTTGCGCTCGGGCAGGTTGACGACCTGGTCGTCGATCGGGCCCACTTTCGTCTCGGCCGTGCCGCAGATGTCCAGGATCAGCGCCGTGATGCGCTCGATGTGCTCGGGAATCGTCGCGTAATCGACGCCGCGCTCGAAGCGGTGCGCCGCGTCGGTGGAGAAGTTGTACTTGCGGGCGCGGCCCTGGATCGCGTTCGGCCACCAGAACGCCGCTTCCAGGTACACATTGGTGGTGTCGAGCGACACGGCCGTGGCATCGCCGCCCATGATGCCGGCCAGCGATTCGACCTGCTCGGCGTCGGCGACGACGCCGACCCATTCGTCGACGGAAACGGTATTACCGTTCAGCAGCTTCAGCGATTCGCCGGCCTTGCCCCAGCGCACTTCGAGGCCGCCATGGATCTTGTCCAGGTCGAACACGTGCGACGGACGGCCCAGCTCCAGCATCACGTAGTTCGAGATGTCGACCAGGGCCGACAGCGAACGCTGGCCGCTGCGCTCCAGGCGCTGCTTCATCCAGTCCGGCGTCGCTGCCCGGGCGTTCAGGTTGCGGATCACGCGGCCGGCAAAGCGGCCGCACAGGTCCGGCGCGCCGATCTTGACGGCCAGCTTTTCATCCAGCGTGACGGCGGCGGCGGCACTTGCCGGCGCGTTCAGCGGCGAGCCGGTCAGTGCCGCCACTTCGCGGGCGACACCCAGCACGGACAGGCAGTCGGCCTTGTTCGGCGTCAGCTTGATGGTGAACTTCAGGTCGTTCAGCGCGTAGTAGTCGCGGAAATTCGTGCCGACCGGCGCATCGTCCGGCAGCTCGAGCAGGCCGCCGTGGTCTTCGGAGAGCTTCAGTTCCCGCGCCGAGCACAGCATGCCCTGCGACTCGACGCCGCGCAGCTTGCCCACCTTGATTTCAAACGGCTTGCCGTCGGCGCCCGGCGGCAGCACGGCACCCGCCGTCGCGCATGCCACTTTCAGGCCTTCGCGCACGTTCGGCGCGCCGCACACGATGTTGAGCAGCGTGCCGGTGCCCACGTCGACCTGGCACACGTTGAGGCGGTCGGCGTTCGGGTGTTTCTGCACTTCGCGCACGTGGCCGACGACGACGTTGGTGAACGGCGGGGCGACGGGTTCCACTTCTTCCACTTCGAGGCCGGACATCGTCAGCAGGTGGGACAGCTCATCCGAAGTCATCTTCGGATCGACCATGGTGCGGAGCCAGTTTTCGGAGAATTGCATTTTCAGCCTTCAGTATTCTTTTTTAATTGAACTGCCCTGTGGGACTTGCCTGAGCCGCTCAGTTGAACTGCTTCAGGAAGCGCAGGTCGCCTTCGTAGAACAGGCGCAGGTCGTTGACGCCGTAGCGCAGCATCGTCAGGCGCTCGAGGCCGGAGCCGAACGCGAAGCCGATGTATTTTTCCGGGTCCAGCCCGAAATTGCGCACGACGGACGGGTGCACCTGGCCCGAGCCGGACACTTCCAGCCAGCGGCCCTTCAGCGGACCCGAGCCGAACGCGATGTCGATCTCGGCCGACGGTTCCGTGAACGGGAAGTAGGACGGGCGGAACCTGACTTCCAGGTCGTCGGTCTCGAAGAATGCCTTCACGAAGTTCAGGTACACGCCCTTCAGGTCGGCGAAGCTGATGTTCTCGGCGATCCACAGGCCCTCGACCTGGTGGAACATCGGCGAGTGGGTGGCGTCGCTGTCGACGCGGTAGGTGCGGCCCGGCGCGATCACCTTGATCGGCGGCTGGTGGCTGCGCGCATAGCGCACCTGCATGGGGCTGGTGTGCGTGCGCAGCAGCAGCGGCTTGCCCGTGCTGTCGTTGCCTTCGATGTAGAAGGTATCCTGCATCGAACGGGCCGGGTGGTTTTCCGGGCTGTTCAGCGCGGTGAAGTTGGTCCAGTCGGTTTCGATCTCGGGGCCGGCGGCCACTTCGAAGCCAATCGAGCGGAAGATCGCCTCGACCCGTTCCCACGTGCGCATCACCGGGTGGAGTCCACCGGGAGCGCGGCCGCGGCCGGGCAAGGTCACGTCGATCGCTTCGGCATTCAGGCGCTGCTGCAGCTGCGCATCGGCCAGCGCATCGCGGCGCGCGGTCAGGGCGGTTTCGATCTGCTGCTTGGCAGCGTTGATCAGGGCGCCCTGGGCTTTCTTTTCCTCGGGTGCGAGCTTGCCGAGGCCCTTCATCAGTTCGGTAATCTGGCCAGTCTTGCCAAGGTACTTGGCTTTGGCGTTTTCAAGTGCGGCGGCGTCCGCGGCGGCGAGGAAGTCAGCCTGCGCGACGGAAACGATTTGTTCGAGGGAGTTCATCCGACTGATTTTCCTATGCTGGAAATGTAAAACGGGGCACCGGTCGTTATCCCGTGCCCCGCTCTTCGCGCCACCCTTCGGGCGGCACGCAACATCGATTGCCAATGCTTAATTAGGCAGCAGCGATCTTTGCTTTCACGGCGTTGACAATCGCGGCAAACGCCGGCTTGTCCATCACAGCCATATCGGCCAGGACTTTACGGTCCAGTTCGATAGCAGCTTTCTTCAGGCCATTCATGAAGACGCTGTAGGTCAGGCCGTGTTCGCGCGAAGCCGCGTTGATACGGGTGATCCACAGGGCGCGGAAGACGCGCTTCTTGTTACGACGGTCGCGGTAGGCGTACTGGCCAGCGCGCATGACTGCTTGCTTGGCAATACGGTAAACCTTGCTGCGACGACCGCGGTAACCCTTGGCCTGGTTTAGTACTTTTTTATGACGGGCACGCGCGGTAACCCCACGTTTTACTCGAGGCATAGTAGCTCCTTAATGAGTGTGAGATTAAGCGGACGGCATCATGCGCAGGACGCTGGTGACGTCGGACGCATTGATGTTACGGGTGCCACGCAGCTGACGCTTGTTTTTGGTGGTCTTCTTGGTCAGGATGTGACGCTTGAACGCCATACCCGATTTGACGGTACCACCCGGACGCACGCGAAAACGCTTCTTCGCGGAGCTTTTGGTCTTCATTTTTGGCATAACACATCTGTCCTCGCGGACAGCTCCAAATAACAGGATCGCAGGTGGCAACAACACGTTGCGCTTGGGTGCCTGCTTTCACTTGTTGATGCAGCGGCGGCGGGGCCACTACATGTTGCGGATTTGATCCCGCAAATTCTTGTTCGCTCAAACCTAGCGAGCCGGCAATTATACCCGGTTTTTCCAGCTACGCACCAGCCCTGCCGCTGCGTAGCTGGAAAAAAGGCTTCCGCCCTTCGCCTTGATATCCGAGGCATGGTTTGAATCCGCCCCGGTAACCTGCACAGCGGGATGCAGTTCGGGCCTGTCGCGCGGAATCGTACTTGAGTACGATGAGCACGTCAGGCCCGAAATGCGCCCGCTTTGCAGGCTTACCGCGGCGGATTTTTTTTCTTGGGGGCAATGACCATGATCATCTGGCGCCCTTCCATCTTGGGGAACTGCTCGACCTGGCCGAACTCTTCCAGATCGGACTTCAACCGCTCCAGCATGCGCATGCCGATGTCCTGGTGGGCCATTTCGCGGCCGCGGAAACGAAGGGTGATCTTCGTCTTGTCACCCTCTTCCAGGAACTTGATCAGGTTGCGCAGCTTGATGTTGTAGTCGCCATCGTCAGTACCGGGACGGAATTTGACTTCCTTCACGGAGATGACTTTCTGCTTCAATTTGGCTTCGTGCGCTTTTTTCTGCTCGGAGTACTTGAACTTACCGTAATCCATCAGACGGCAAACCGGTGGCTGCGCGGTGGGCGCAATTTCCACGAGGTCCACGTTCGCTTCTTCCGCCAGGCGGAAGGCTTCGGCCAGGCTCACGATGCCCAGCGGCTCATTATTGACGCCGGAAAGACGCATTTCCGGTGCCGTGATTTCGCCATTGATGCGATGCTGCGACTTGTCAGTAGCTATTGCAGTTTCCTTTAAAAATTTTGTAAGTTGGCCGGTTACGAGGACTTTACGATCGAGGCTCGATGTTAATACTTTAACGATCAAGCCTCGGCGATCAATCCCCGTCAGGCTTTGCTGGCGACATCCTGCTGGAGTCGCTCAACCAGGGCATCGATGGACATTACACCCAGATCGACATTGCCCCGCGCACGCACGGCCACGGTATTGGCATCCCGCTCTTTATCCCCGATGACGAGGATGTAAGGCATTTTTTGGACGGAATGTTCGCGTATTTTATACGTGATCTTCTCGTTGCGCAAATCAGCCGTGACGCGGAAGCCCAGCTTGCGCAGCCTGGCGGCCAGTTCGGTGGCGTATGCCGCCTGCCCTTCCGAGATATTCAGGATCGATACCTGCACCGGCGCCAGCCACATCGGCAGCGCGCCCGCGTAGTTCTCGATCAGGATGCCGATGAAGCGTTCCATCGAGCCGACGATCGCACGGTGCAGCATGACCGGCGTCTTCTTCGTGTTGTCTTCCGCGACATATTGCGCGCCGAGACGCTCCGGCATGAAGAAGTCGACCTGCATCGTGCCGACCTGCCATGGGCGGCCCAACGAATCCTTCAGGTGGTATTCGATCTTCGGGCCATAGAACGCGCCCTCGCCCGGCAATTCCGTCCACGTCACGCCGCAGGCGCGCAAGCCGTGGCGCAGCGCCTCTTCCGCGTCGTTCCAGACTTCATCGGTGCCGATGCGGTTGTCCGGGCGCAGCGCCAGCTTCACCTCGATATTGGTGAAATCGAAGTCCGCATACACTTCCATCGCCTGCTGGTGGAAGGCCACCACTTCCGGCTCGATCTGCTCGTGCGTGCAGAAGATGTGACCATCGTCCTGCGTGAAACCGCGCACGCGCATGATGCCGTGCAGCGCGCCGGACGGTTCGTTGCGGTGGCATTGGCCGAATTCGCCGTAGCGCAGCGGCAGGTCGCGGTAGGAGCGCAGGTCGCTGTTGAAGATCTGCACGTGGCCCGGGCAGTTCATCGGCTTCAGCGCGTACTGGCGGTTTTCCGATTCCGTGACGAACATGTTTTCACGGTAGTTATCCCAGTGACCGGTCTTGCCCCACAGGCTCGCGTCGAGGATCTGCGGCGCCTTCACTTCCTGGTAGCCGTTGTCCTGGTACTTCTTGCGCATGTATTGCTCGACCTGCTGCCAGATCGTCCAGCCCTTCGGGTGCCAGAACACCAGGCCCGGCGCTTCGTCCTGGAAGTGGAAGAAGTCCAGTTGCTTTCCGAGTTTCCTGTGGTCGCGCTTTTCCGCTTCTTCCAGCATGTGCAGGTACTGCTCCTGCTCTTCCTTCCTGGCCCAGGCGGTGCCGTACACGCGCTGCAGCATCTCGTTCTTCGAATCGCCGCGCCAGTAGGCGCCGGCCAGCTTCATCAGCTTGAACACTTTCAGCTTGCCGGTGGAAGGCACGTGCGGGCCGCGGCACAGGTCGGTGAACTTGCCTTCGCTGTACAGCGACACATCTTCGTTGGCCGGGATCGAGGCGATGATCTCGGCCTTGTACTCTTCGCCGATCGACTTGAAGTACGCCACGGCCTCGTCGCGCGGCAGCACCTTGCGGGTGACCGGCTCATCCTTCTTGGCCAGCTCGGCCATCTTCTTCTCGATCGCTACCAGGTCGTCCGGCGTGAACGGGCGCTTGTACGAGAAGTCGTAGTAGAAGCCGTTCTCGATGGTCGGGCCGATGGTCACCTGCGCATCCGGGAATAGTTCCTTGACGGCATAGGCCAGCAAGTGGGCCGTCGAGTGGCGGATCACGTCCAGGCCCTCGGGATCCTTGTCGGTGACGATGGCCACGTCGGCATCTTGCTCGATCAGGAACGAGGTATCGACGACCTTGCCGTCGACCTTGCCTGCCAGCGCGGCCTTGGCCAGGCTGTTGCTGATGTTGGAGGCCACCTGGGCCACGGTCACCGGCGCGTCGAACTGGCGCACGGAGCCATCGGGAAGTCGGACTGATACCATCATTGCTCTCCAATCGGCACGGGGCCGCGTATTAAATTAGCTGAAACTCGACTGACAATAGAGGAAAAACCGGGACGAAAAAAAACGCGGACTAGCCGCGTTATCTTTCAATTTGAAAAAGCCAAAGAAAGCCGATCGACTAGCGTCACTCACCAAACCTTAGCGGTTGTAGTTCGCGGTGTCATAACCGGATTGCCTTTCTCGCTCTTACATTGACTGTTGCTGAAGTATTCTGGTGGGCGGTGAGGAATTCGAATCCCCGACCCCTTGGATGTCGACCAAGTATTCTAACCAGCTGAACTAACCGCCCTCTTGCACTGCTTATTTACTACTGATTTACTGCTTGCTTGCTTCTTGTTGCCACTACTTCGTTGAACTTGATGAAGTTGCATCACGCCGTGACGCAACCCCTTCGCATTCTGGTGGGCGGTGAGGAATTCGAATCCCCGACCCCTTGGATGTCGACCAAGTATTCTAACCAGCTGAACTAACCGCCCAATGCCGAGCATTATAGAGAGGCAGCGCCGATAAGACAAGGGCCAGAGTGAAATTGCCCTTGGAGGCAACCCAACGGCAAAGGCTAGGGTCAGACCCGCTGGGGTGCAGCAGGGGTTTCGAGGAGCATGCTCATCGCCTGCGGAACGGTACGGCCTTACAAGGCTGTACTCCTTCCTGACCCTAGGGTTCGTCGTTGGGGTGCAATCATGCGCGAACAGCATGCATGCTATATTTTTACCGACTCCACCAACCGCAAACAATGAACGCCACCAGCCACCTCCACGCCCACCTGAAGGGCGACGCCAAATACAAGCACCAGCGCGCCGACCGCAGCCTGGCGATCCTGGCCTGGGCCGTGGGCCTGACGCTGACCTTCGCCGGCGTCGAAGTGGTGGCCGGCTTCATGGCCAACTCGCTCGCGCTGATCTCCGATGCGGGCCACATGGTCACCGATGCCGCATCGCTTGGCCTGGCACTGTTCGCGCAGCTGATCGCCAAGCGTCCGCCTTCGTCGCGCTACTCCTTCGGCTTCGGCCGCGCCGAGGCGCTGGCCGCCTTCATCAACGGCCTGGTCATGCTGCTGGTGATCGGCTGGATCGTGTTCGAGGCGGCGCACCGCTTCGCGCAGCCGCAAGCCGTGCAGGGTGGCACGGTGGCGGGCGTGGCGGCGATCGGCCTGGTGGTGAACGTGCTGGTGGCACTGGTGCTGTCGAAGGACCGCGAAAGCATGAACACGCGGGCGGCGCTGGTGCACGTGCTGGGCGACATGCTGGGTTCCGTGGCCGCGCTGCTGGCCGGCATCGTGATCTATTACACGGGCTGGATGCGGATCGACCCGCTGCTGTCGCTGCTGGTGTCGCTGCTGCTGCTGAAATCCACGGTAGGCATCCTGCGCGAATCGGGCCACCACCTGATGGAGGGCGTGCCGGACGATATCGATTATGAAAAGGTGGGCGACGACCTGGAAGGCGTCGAAGGCGTCAGCTCGGTGCACGACCTGCACGTCTGGGACATGGCGCCAGGCCAGCCGGCATTGATCGGCCATGTCGAAGTACCCGACCTGCAGCACTGGCCGGCCACGCTGAAGGCGATCCGCGCCATGCTGCTGGAGAAGCACGGCATCGACCACGTCACGCTGCAGGCCGAACTGGCCGGCAAGCAGGGCCGGCCGCAGTAGCGGCTACCCGCCACCGCGCGGCCTAGGCGCGCCGCGCCTCGAGCACGCCGGTCACTTCCGAGATCGCCGCCAGGGCCTTGTGCACTTGCGCCGTCGAACCGATTTCGGCGGTGAAGGTCATGCGTGCCTGCCCTTTCGCGCTTTGCGTATTCACGCCGATCACGTTGATCTTTTCGCGCGAAAAAACTTCGGAGATATCGCGCAGCAGGCCCTGGCGGTCGCCCGCCAGCACAAACAGGTCAACCGGGTAGACCGTTTCGCGCTGGCCGTCACCCCATTCGGTGACGATCACGCGCTCGGGCGCCTTGATGCGCATCTCGGCGAAGTTCTTGCACGACAAACGGTGGATCGACACCCCTTTGCCACGCGTGACGAAGCCCACGATCGGATCGGGCGGTGCCGGCTTGCAGCACCTGGCCAGTTGCGTCATCAGGCCCTCGGTGCCCACCACCAGCACGCCCGACTTGGCGCCCTGCTCCGTCGACGAGGCACGGCTCTTGTTCAGTACCACCGCGTCTTCGGGCGGCGCCGGCTCGGCGTTGTCGTGCAGCGCATGCTCGACGTGGCGCAGGCTGAATTCCTCCTTGCCCACGGCAAGGAAGAGCTCATCGACCTTGGCGAAACCGAGCTTTTGCGCCAGCGTCTCCAGGTTGACCGCCGTCTTGCCCTCGCGCTGCAGGGATTTTTCCACCAGCGAGCGGCCGTGCGAAAGCGTTTCCTGCACGTCGATCGCATGGAACCAGGCGCGCACCTTGGCGCGCGTGCGGTTGCTGACGGCATAGCCGGGGCTGAGCCAGTCGCGCGACGGGCCGGCCGTGCCGGGAGCGCCCTTGGCGGTGATGATCTCGCAGGTCTGGCCGCTCTTCAGCGGCGTGTTGAGCGGCACCATCACGCCATCCACGCGCGCACCGCGGCAGCGGTGCCCCACGTCGCTGTGCAGGTGGTAGGCGAAATCGATCGGCGTGGCGCCCACCGGCAACTCCAGCACGCGCGCCTGCGGGGTCAGCACGAAGATGCGGTCGTCCAGCGCCGCTTCCTTCAGCTTTTCCACCCATTCGCGCTGCAATTCCTCCTGGCCCACCACGGCGTCCGCCACGTCGGTTTTCCACGCGAGCAGCTGGCGCAGCCAGGCGATCTTTTCATCGTACTTCTGGCCCTGGAAGCTGGAATTGCCCTCTTCCTTGTAGCGCCAGTGCGCGGCCACGCCATATTCCGCGAAGCTGTGCATTTCCTGGGTGCGGATCTGCACCTCGAGCGGCCGGCCATCGTCCGCCGTCACCACCGTGTGCAGCGACTGGTAACCGTTCGGCTTGGGCCGCGAGATGTAGTCGTCGAATTCCTTCGGGATCGGCGTCCAGATGTTATGGACCAGGCCGAGCACCGTGTAGCACGTCTTCACGTCGGGGACGATCACGCGGAACGCCCGCACGTCGTACAGCTCCGTGAAATCGAGCTCCTTGCCGCGCATCTTGTTCCAGATGCTGTAGATATGCTTCGGCCGGCCGAACACCTCGGCCTGGATGCCGGCGGCGGCCAGCTCCGATTGCAGCCGCGCGATCGACTGGGTCACGAAGCTTTCGCGCATCATGCGCTTTTCCTCGAGCATCTTGGCGATGCGCTTGTAGTTCTCCGGCTCGATGAAGCGGAACGACAGGTCTTCCAGTTCCCACTTGATCTGCCAGATGCCGAGGCGGTTCGCCAGCGGCGCATACAGGTCGAGCGTCTCGCGGCCGTAGGCGCGCGTCATCTCGTTGAAGATCTTCTGGTCGGCGAACCAGCGCAGCGTGCTGCAGCACGAGGCCAGCCGCACCAGCACCACGCGCATGTCGCTGGCCATCGCCAGCAGCATCTTGCGCAGCGTTTCCATCTGCGCCACCGCCTGCTGGGCGGCGTTCTTGCCGCGCGTGGCGGCGGGCGAACCCTGGGTCAGCTCGCGCAGCCGGATCAGCTGGTGCACGCCGATGACGAGGTCGGCCACTTCCTTGCCGAACTTCGGTTCGATCGCGATGCCCTGCGCCGGATCGAGCAGGCACAGTTCGAACAGCAGCGCGGCGATGCGCGTGGCCGCATCGGTATTGAGCAGCGCCAGCGTGGAGGCCGCGCCGACGGCGAAATCGAGTGCCGGCTGGCCGCTGGTGCACTGCTTGCCGGCATAGGCCGCGCTGGCGAAATCGAGGGCGGCGAGCACCCGCGCGCCATCGTCGCTGGACAAGCCAAGCACCAGCTGTTCGGACGTTGCGCTGTTCAGCGCCGCAATGGAGACCATGACAAAAACCTTTGCTGCTTGCTGCGGGAATTGCTGCCTGAAAAACGGGAACCCGGCACACCGGCTTCCCGCTTGCTACCTGTGCCGCGCGCGATCAGCGCTGGGCGGCGACGACGACGATCTCGATCAGCCAGGCCGGGTTGGCCAGGTTGGCCTGGACGGTGGCGCGCGGCGGCGTATGGCCTTGCGCGACCCACTCTTCCCACACTTCATTCATGGCCGCGAAATCGGCGAGGTCCTTGATGAAGATCTGGGTGGACAGGATGCAGCTCTTGTCGCTGCCGGCTTCGGCCAGCAGCTTGTCGATGGCGGCCAGCACTTCGCGGGTCTGGCCCTTGATGTCGGCGTCCGGCTCGGTGGCGGCAACCTGGCCTGCCAGGTACACGGTGTTGTTGTGGATCGCCACTTCGGACATGCGCTTGCCCACGTACAGTCGTTTGATTTCCATTTCTTCTCTTTTCTACAGGTTCAACAAAAAAAAGGGGACCGATTAAAGACCCGGTACAGGTTCCAGAACCAGGGTACGAGCCCCAAGGTATAAGCCCTATTGCTCCAGCAGGAACTCGCGCGCCACCGCGATCTGGTCGGCCTGCACGAAGGTGGGCGCATGGCCCACCCCGGCGAACTCCACCAGCCCGGCGCGCGGCCCGCGCTGCGTCATCATCTGCGCCGTCGCATGCGACAGCAGGTCCGATGCGGCGCCGCGCACCACCAGCGTGGGGCAACGGATCGCATCGTAGGCGGCCCACAGCACGTGCTCGTCGGCGGCCACCGATTCCGGCGTCGCCGCGCGGAACGGCTGCGCCAGCGCGAGGTCGTAATGCCGCACCCAGCTGCCGTCGGCATCCTGGCGCAGCACGTCGCGCGCCATCTTCTCCCACTGCGCTTCAGTGTGCGGGCCGAACGATGCCGACACGTCGCGCACGAAGCGCGCGCCTTCCTCGAACGTGGCGAAGCGCACGTCCTGGCCGATGTAGTCGCCGATGCGGCGCAGCGCCGCCGGATCCAGCACCGGGCCGATGTCGTTCAGGACCAGGCGCCCGATCGGGCTGTCCGGCAATGCCGCCAGGCCCATGCCGATCAGCCCGCCCATCGACGTGCCGAACCACGCGACCTTGGCTGGCTCCCGCTGCGAGTCGACATTGGCCAGCACGCGCGCCAGCAGCGTGACCATGTCGCTCACGTATTGCGGCACGCGGTACAGGTCCGGGTTGCGCAGCCGGCCGGAACGGCCGCGGCCCACCACATCCGGGCACACCACGCGGTACTCGCCGGCCAGCGCGCGCGCCAGGTCGTCGAAGTCGTCCGACACGCGCGTCACGCCGTGCACGCAGACCAGCACTCTCGGGTTGGATGGATCTCCCCATTCCTGGTAGGCCATCCGGTGCAAGCCCGCCGGGGAAAGGCACTGCACCGACTTCAACGCTGGTTCGATCATCCTGGCCTCCTGCCGGGTCTTGGTTTTTGGGCTACATTCTACCGTGCGTTGCCGCTAAAATCCCTGGCAAGTTTAGCGCAGCGTAGTGGACGACAGGTAACAGCAACCCGGAATCGGCGGCACGGCCGCCACCAACTATGGAGCAGACCATGAGCAGCACACCTTCGAACGGCACTATCCTTTCCGGTAAAACGGCCCTCGTGACGGGATCCACCTCCGGCATCGGCCTGGGTATCGCCCGCGCACTGGCCGCGCAAGGCGCCAACATCGTCTTCAACGGCTTCGGCAATGCCGACGACATCGCCACCCTGCTGGCATCGACCGCGCAGGAATTCGGCGTGCAGACCGTACACCACAATGCCGACATGAGTAAGCCGGCGGAAATCGAGGCGCTGTTCGCGTTCGCCACCGAAAAATTCGGCGGCGTCGACGTGCTCGTCAACAATGCCGGCATCCAGTTCGTCGCCAATGTCGAAGACTTCCCGGTCGAGAAATGGGATGCCATCATCGCCATCAACCTGACTTCCGCCTTCCACACCAGCCGCCTGGCCCTGCCGCGGATGAGGCAGCAGAACTGGGGCCGCATCATCAACCTCGCTTCGGCACACGGCCTGGTCGGCTCCGCGGGCAAGTCCGCCTACGTGGCCGCCAAGCACGGCCTGGTGGGCCTGACCAAGGTGACAGCGCTGGAAACGGCGCAGACCGGCGTGACGGTCAATGCGATCTGCCCCGGCTTCGTGCTCACCCCGCTGGTGCAGAAACAGGTCGACGACCGTGCCGCCCGCGATGGCCTGACGAACGACCAGGCCAAGCGCGCGCTGCTGGCCGACAAGCAGCCGTCCGGCGACTTCGTGACACCCGAGCAGCTGGGCGGCCTGGCCGTGTTCCTGTGCAGCGACGTGGCCAGCCAGGTACGTGGCGCGGCCTGGAACGTCGACGGTGGCTGGGTGGCCCAGTAAGGCCTCAATGAGCGCCCGGTCGGCACGCGACCGGCGCCTTTTTTGCTGCCAGACACTTAATCTACGCAAGGCAACTCCGGCTGATTCAAGCTGATTCAAGCTGATTCAAGCTGATTCAAGCTGATTCAAGCTGATTCAAGCTGATTCAAGCTGATTCAAGCTGATTCAAGCACCGCTCGCGGGCCACGCTCGACGGCCCGCAATCTCCCTTTCGCGCAAGCCATTTGCTAGCGCTATCGTAGATATTTTACAACACAAGCCTCGTATTCGCGGCTCGTGTTTCAGCAGCGAACGCGCTACTTTCACTCTGCATGGCTGGACCCGGCCGAATTTTTCGTTAAAAAAATTGCATGGCGCGATGACGAAGTTGCGATAGCATCGACTCACCGCTGATAGCGCTATCAGTCCGATCTTTGTTACGTTTTCCGGTGGCGCGGCGGTCGCTCCTCCTCCACTTACAGGGATAACCCATGACCAAGCTATCGAGTTCCCGCACTGCCGCGCCACCCGGCAGGCGCATCCGTTCCGGTATCGGCCTGCTGGCCTGCGCCGCCGTGCTGGCCAGCGCCGCCACGCCGCCCGCCCAGGCGGCCACGATCGGTTTCGACAATGTCAGCAATATCGTCACCCCGGCACTGCCGGCGGACAGCCCCCTGTACAACGGCGGCGACCGCTTCACGACCGACCGCTTCCTGGCGGTGGTGGCGGACAGCGCGTTCGCACAGTCGTTTCCCGACTACGAGCCCGGCCTGGCCGGCGCCGTCGTCGGTGCCCAGCAGTGGTCGGCATGCACCTTCCTGGCCTGCCCGTTCGGCGAAACTTCGTACTATGCGGGCGTGAACGACGGCTCGCTGACGCTCTCCCGCGAGGATGGCAGTGCCTTCCGGCTGTCGGCGCTGACCTATGCCGGCATCGGCCCGGAAAGCGAGGAAGGCGCGGCGCACAGCATGGGACAGCTGCGCCTGTGGGGCACCACGGCGGCGGGATCGGTGATCACCGCAACGGCCGACCTGCCCGAATTGCATGCCTGGGCCGACTGGACACTGGACAATGCCTTTGCCGGCACAAGCCTGACCAGCCTGCGGATCGACGCGTGCGCGTACACCGCGGCCGGTGCCTGCCTGAACGACGGCACCCTGCTGAACGCCTCGCAGTTCGCGGTGGGCACCCTGAGCGTGAGCGCCGTGCCGGAACCGTCGGCACTGGCCATGCTGGCCGGCGGCCTCGCGCTGCTGGGCGCGGCAAGCCGCACGCGCCGCCTTCGCAACGGAGGCCGCGCATGAAGCCCCCTTACCAGAAGCTCCTTTTCCTGATCCCTGCCCTGCTGCTGTGCGCGACCGGGTCCGCGCTGGCCGCCGACACGGCGCGCCGGACCTATATCGTGCAGCTCGCCGACAAGCCGGCCGCCAGCTACGAGGGCGGCATTGCCGGCCTGGGCGCCACCCGCCCCGCGCGCGGCATGCAACTGAACGCAAACTCCGCGGCCGTGGCCAGCTATACCGGCTTCCTGCGCCAGAAGCAGCAGGCGCTGCTGGCCCGTTACCGGGGTGCCCGCGTGCTGCACAGCTACCAGCTGGTCTATAACGGCTTGTCGGTCCTGCTGACGCCGGCCGAAGCACGCGCGCTGCAGCGGCAGCCGGGCGTGCGTGCCGTGATCGCCGAGAAGCCGCTCCAGCTCGACACCAACCACACCCCCACCTACCTCGGCCTCGACCAGCCGGGTGGCCTGTGGAGCCAGCTGGGCGGTAGCACGAAGGCGGGCGAGGATGTCGTCATCGGCGTGATCGACACCGGCATCTGGCCCGAACATACGGCCTTCGCCGACCGCATCGATGCCGAAGGCAAGCCGACCCATGCCGCCAGCGGCACCCTCGTCTATGGCGCGCCGCCGGCGACATGGCAAGGCACCTGCGAAACCGGCGAAGGATTCACGGTGGCGGCCTGCAACAACAAGCTGGTCGGCGCCCGCTCGTTCAGCGCGGCGCGGATGGCGGAAGGCGCGCGCCTGCACTGGAACGAGTTCCGCTCGCCCCGCGACGGCATCCATACGGCCGGTTCGGGCCGGGGGCATGGCACGCACACGGCATCCACCGCCGGGGGCAACCATGGCGTGGCGGTGGCGCTCGACGGCGTACCGGCAGGCGCCGCGTCGGGCATGGCGCCGCGCGCCCGGATAGCCGCGTACAAGGTGTGCTGGACCCACACGCTGCCGGCTGCTCCGGACGACGTGAAGACCAATTGCATGCAGAGCGATTCGGTGGCGGCGATCGAACAGGCCGTGGCCGATGGCGTCGACGTGCTGAACTTCTCGATCGGCGGCACCTGGTCGATCGACGACCCGGTCGACCAGGCGTTCCTGGGGGCCGCCGCCGCCGGCGTATTCGTGGCCACCTCGGCGGGCAACGACGGGCCGATGTACCCGGTCGCGCACGCCGTGCCATGGCTGGCCACCGTTGCGGCCACGAACCACGACAAGGTGACCGGCGCGGTGCTGGCCGTCCCCGGCGGCCCGACGCTGATCGGGGGTTCTCTCAATCGCGCCCCATTGCCGCCGACCCCGTTCATCTTCGCGCACAACGCGGGCCGCAAGCCGTTCGACCAGTTGTCCGACGCGGACCGCTATGCCCGCGCGCTGTGCTTCAGCGCGGCCGACGCGAACGCCGCCGGTGCCGGGCCCGACGGCCTGGTCGACCCGGAGCTGGTGGCCGGCAAGGTGCTGATCTGCGAAGCCGGCGGCATCGCGCCCAAGGCCAAGAGCGTGGTGGCGCAGGCGGCCGGCGCGGCCGGCATGGTCCTGCTGGAGTTCAACGAAGCGCCGCACCACGTCGACTACGCGGTGTCCACGGTCGACCTGCTGCCGGTCGATGGCGAAGCGCTGGTGCGCCACCTGGCCGGGCATCCCGATGCGAAGCTGGAAATGTCGGCCTTCGGCATCCATGACAACCTGCATCCATCGCCTTCGGTCACGTCGTTCTCGTCGCGCGGCCCGAACATCGTGGTGCCCGGCGTCATGAAGCCCGACCTGGCGGCGCCCGGCCTCGAGATCCTGGCCGGCATCACGCCGGCCGGGGACCAGGAGTATCGCAACAGCATCGTCCAGGCCGGCACGGCGCCCGGCTCGGCGCGGTTCGGCTTCCATACCGGTACGTCGATGGCCAGCCCGCACGTGGCGGGCCTGGCGGCGCTGCTGCGCCAGCAGCATCCCGGCTGGTCGCCCGCCGCGATCAAGTCGGCGCTGATGACGACCGCGGCGCAGACGCGCGAAGGCGACTTCACCGGTGAACTGTCCGGCACGCTGCCGTGGGGCCAGGGCGCCGGCTTCGTGCAGCCCAACGCCGCCGGCGATCCGGGCCTCGTGTACGACGCCGGCACGCTCGACTGGCAGCGCTTCCTGTGCGGTGCCGAGTCCATCGGCGTGGCGCCCGAAACCTGCCGGACCGTCGGCACGACGACGGATACCAACCTGAACCAGGCAGCGCTGACGGCGCCTTCGGTCGCGGTGAGCGAAGTCCTGTCGCGCACCGTGAAGAACGTGGGCGCCACCGCCGCGACCTACCGGGCCCAAGCGCAGCTGGATGGCTTCGACGTCGCCGTCAGTCCCGCCGAGCTGACCCTGGCGCCGGGTGAAACGGGCAGTTTCACGGTCACGCTGACGCGTACCACGGCGGAGAACCTGGCCTGGTCCTATGGTTACCTGGAGTGGAGCGACGGCGCGCACCGCGTGCGCAGCCCGCTGCAGGCGCGTGCCATGGTCATCGACGCGCCGGAGTACCTGATCGGCGACCAGCGCATCGGCCGCAAGCTGATCCCGATCATCGCCGGTTCGTCCGCCAGGCTGAAGGTCGGCGTCAGCGGGCTGGTGCCGCCGCACAAGGACGTGATGACGGTCCAGGGCGGGATCGGCGTGGACGCCGCGCTGGCGGCGTGCCTGGCGGGCGGCAGCGCGCAGGTGGCGACGAAAACGGTGTCGATCCCGGGTGGCACGCTGGCCGCGCGGTTCGCGGTGTTCGATTCGGACTCGCTGGCCGGCAGCCAGGGCTGGAGCGATTCCCTGAACCTGTTCGTCATCGACCCGCACGGCCAGCTGGTCGGCTTCGTGCCCTACGGCGGGAACGGCTCGGCGGCCACCACCAATCCGGAACCGGGCGACTACACCATCTGCGTCGCCAGCGAAGGACCGCACAACGGTGTGAGCGCCACCTTCGCGCTGTCCACCTGGGTCATCGCGCCGGGGCAGGATGCCGGCAACCTGCGCGTCTCGGCGCCGGCCATGCTCGGCAAGGGCAGCACCGGTACCGTGGGCCTGGCGTGGAGCGGACTCGACGAAGGCAAGTATTACTACGGCGTGCTCGCGTACCAGCTCAACGGCCAGACCGAGTTGCTGACGCAGCTGGCGATGGACCCGATCCTGCCGGAAGGCTTGCCACAGCGGGCGGTGCCGATGCGGAAATCCGCGCCGGCCGCGCCATTGATGGGCGGCGCGGCCTTGCGCGAGGCGATCTCGACGGTGCACTGAACAGGGTGCGCAACTGCCGGGGCTGAGCAGCAAGCAGCGGTTGGCAAGCAGCAAGCGGCAAGTAGTAAGTTGCAATCTGCAAGTACGTAGTAACCGCATTGTGGTTACCCCTGATAGGGGAAACCACAATGCGGATAATCACAATGGTGATATCTGAGATGGTTTGCCATGATGGGAGCACTGGGAAGCCAATGGAGACTCCAATCATGAAAAAACCGTTCTATAAAATCCTGTACGTCCAGGTGCTGTTCGCCATCTTCGTCGGCGTGCTGCTCGGCATCTACCTGCCGACCGACGCCGTGGCGATGAAACCGCTGGGCGATGGCTTCATCAAGCTGATCAAGATGATCATCGCGCCGGTGATCTTCTGCACCATCGTGTCCGGCATCGCCGGCATGCAGGACGTCAAGAAGATCGGCCGCGTCGGCGGCAAGGCCCTGCTCTACTTCGAGGTCGTCTCGACCTTTGCCCTCGTGATCGGCCTGTTCGTCGCCAACATCGTCCGCCCCGGCGACGGCTTCAATGCCGATCCGGCCACGCTGGACACCAAGGCCATCGCGCAGTACACCGAGAAGGCTTCGCACCAGACCACCACGGACTTCCTGCTGCACATCATCCCGAACACCGTGGTCGACGCGTTCGCCAAGGGTGACATCCTGCAGGTGCTGCTGATCTCGGTGCTGTTCGGCTTCGCCCTGTCGCTGCTGGGCGAACGCGGCAAGCCGCTGCTCAACATCATCGACGAGGCGGGCGCCGTGGTCTTCGGCATGGTCAACATCATCATGAAGGTCGCCCCGATCGGCGCGTTCGGCGCCATGGCGTTCACCATCGGCAAATACGGCATCGATTCGCTGCTGCCGCTGGCCAAGCTGATGGGCTCGTTCTACCTGACCTGCTTCCTGTTCGTGTTCATCGTGCTGGGCGCCATCGCCAAGTTCACCGGCTTCTCGATCGGCCGCTTCATCGCCTACATCAAGGAAGAACTGCTGATCGTGCTGGGCACCAGCTCGTCGGAAAGCGCGCTGCCGTCGCTGATGAAGAAGCTGGAAAAGCTGGGCGCCTCGAAGCCTGTCGTCGGCCTGGTGGTTCCGACCGGCTACTCGTTCAACCTGGACGGCACCAACATCTACATGACGATGGCGGCCCTGTTCGTGGCCCAGGCCACCAACACCGAGCTGACGCTGATGCAGGAACTGACCATCCTCGGTGTGGCGATGCTGACCTCGAAAGGCGCATCGGGCATCACCGGCGCCGGCTTCATCACGCTGGCCGCGACCCTGGCGGTGGTACCGACCATCCCGGTGGCCGGCATGGCGCTGATCCTGGGCATCGACCGCTTCATGAGCGAAGCCCGCGCCCTGACGAACTTCGTCGGCAACGGTGTCGCTGCCCTTGTGGTGGCCAAGTGGGAAGGCGAGCTGAACATGGATACCATGAAGCGCGAACTGGCCAACCCGTCCACCCCGCACGAGCCGCTGGAAGAGACCAAGCACGGTGAGGACATGCCGGTAGCAAAGTCGGCCTGATGAACGCGGTGTGAACCAGCAACATGAAGCAGTAAGATGAAAAAGGCACGCCGCGGCGTGCCTTTTTCGTTTGCGGCGCGGCGCTTACAAGGCCGAGAAGTCCAGCTCCACGCCGGTGGCGGCGGCGATCTGCTCCTTCGTCACCTCCGGCGCCAGTTCGATCACCTTCAGGCCGGTATCCGTGACTTCCATCACGCCGAGGTCGGTGATGACGACGTCGACCACGCCCACGCCGGTCAGCGGCAGGTCGCACTGCTTCAGCAGCTTGTGCGACGTGGTGCCATCCTTCGCGGTGGCCACGTGCTCCATCAGCACCACCACCTTCTTCACGCCGGCCACCAGGTCCATCGCGCCGCCCATGCCCTTCACCATCTTCCCGGGGATCATCCAGTTCGCCAGGTCGCCCTTCTCCGACACCTGCATGGCGCCCAGGATGGCGAGATTGATCTTGCCGCCGCGGATCATGCCGAACGAATCGGCCGAGCTGAAATAGGCCGAGCCGGGCAAGGCCGTCACGGTCTGCTTGCCGGCGTTGATCAGGTCCGCATCCACTTCATCGTCCGTGGGGAACGGGCCGATGCCGAGCAGGCCGTTCTCCGATTGCAGGAACACCTCGATATCGGAAGGTACGTAGTTCGCCACCAGGGTGGGCAGGCCGATGCCCAGGTTGACATAGAAGCCGTCCTGCAGCTCCTTCGCCGCGCGCGCGGCCATTTGATCACGAGTCCATGCCATGTTCTTCTCCTCAGGCGGCGCGCACGGTGCGCTGTTCGATGCGTTTTTCCGGATTCGGGTTGTGCACGATGCGGTGCACGAAGATGCCGGGCGTATGCACGGCGTCCGGATCGATCTCGCCCACTTCCACCAGCTCTTCCACTTCGACGATGGTGACCTTGCCGGAAGCCGCCACGTTCGGGTTGAAGTTGCGGGCCGTCTTGCGGAACACGAGGTTGCCCGCCTTGTCGGCCTTCCATGCCTTGACCAGCGCCACGTCCGCCACCAGGCTGCGTTCCATCACGTACTGTTCGCCGTCGAATTCGCGGATTTCCTTGCCTTCGGCGACGATCGTGCCGACACCGGTCTTGGTGAAGAAGGCCGGAATGCCGGCGCCGCCGGCGCGCAGCTTCTCGGCCAGCGTGCCCTGCGGCGTGAATTCCAGTTCCAGTTCGCCGGCCAGGTACTGGCGCGCGAACTCCTTGTTTTCACCCACATAGGAAGCGATCATCTTCTTGATCTGGCGCGTTTCGAGCAGCTGGCCAAGACCGAAGCCATCGACGCCGGCATTGTTCGAGATGGCCGTCAGCCCCTTGACGCCGGAATCGCGCAAGGCGAGGATCAGCGCTTCGGGAATGCCGCACAGGCCAAAGCCGCCGACGGCGATGGTCTGCCCATCCTGCACGACGCCGGCCAGGGCGGACGGCGCGTCCGGATATACTTTATTCATTGTGCCCCCTTCCATTTTTGTTAAGCTAGGCGGAATGGCTCCGCCTACGTGGCGTTACAGAATAGGTTACCCGTATGGAAAGTACAATACAGTAGAAATACGGCCGTATCGTTAGCGGCTTCACACAAGAAAATCATCCGGATAGCAAGCCGAGAAAGCCAGTCGAGACAGCGCGATGAATGCACCCTACGAGATCGATTATGAAACCATCTTCCGGTTCGCGCCGGTGGGCATGTGCATCTCCGTCAACCGCGTGATCCAGTCCAGCAACGACGCGCTGACCCAGATGTTCGGCTACCCGCACGGCACGCTGGACGGCCAGTCGTTCTGCGTGCTGTATCCCACGATGGATGAATTCCTGCGCACCGGGCACCGCATCATCCCGATCATGAATGCGCGCGGGCGCTATTCGGATGAACGCATCATGCGGCGCGCCAACGGCGAGCTGTTCTGGTGCCACGTGACGGGCCGCGCGCTGAACTGCGCCGACCCGCTCGGCGCCGGCGTGTGGACCTTCGAAGACGTTTCCGAGAAGCGCCCGGTATCGGCCGAGCTGACGCCGCGCGAACGGGAGATCGCCGCCTTCCTCGTCGAAGGCAAGACCAGCAAGATGATCGCGCGCGAAACCGACCTGTCGCCGCGCACCGTGGAAATGCACCGCGCGAAGCTGATGCGCAAGTTCGGCGCCGCCACCTCGTCGGAGCTGGTGCATAAGCTAGTGGGCATGACGCGGTAACGCGTCTCAACATTCCTGCGCTGACGCGTCTCCACATTCCTGCGCTGACGCGTCGCTCCCTTCCTGCGTTGACGCGTCGCGCCCCTTGCCGCGGAAACGCGTTTCCCTTCCTGCGCGTCAGTCCGGCAAGCGTGCAATCACCTTGATCTCGAAGTCGAATCCGTACAGCCACGTGACGCCGACCGCCGTCACCGTCGGGTACGGCGCCTGCCCCCAGAACTCGCGCGCCACGTCCCAGATCCGCTCGAAACGCGCTTGCGGTTCGACGATGAACAGGGTCACGTCGGCCACGTCGTCGAACGAGCAGCCGGCGGCGGCCAGCACCGCGTTCAGGTTGGCGAAGGCGCGCCGCACCTGCGCATCGAGTTCCGGTTCCGGCGAGCCGTCTTCCCGGCTGCCGACCTGGCCGGACACGAACAGGAAACCACCCGACCGCACGGCCGGCGAATAGCGGTTCTTTTCATACAGGGCCTGGCGGCCGGCCGGGAATACCACGTCGCGCTTGTTCATCGTACTCGT
This sequence comes from Pseudoduganella albidiflava, assembly GCF_004322755.1. NCBI lineage: Bacteria > Pseudomonadati > Pseudomonadota > Betaproteobacteria > Burkholderiales > Oxalobacteraceae > Pseudoduganella > Pseudoduganella albidiflava. The sequence goes on along the minus strand of NZ_CP036401.1, from coordinate 2,302,627 downwards.
CATCGTCATCTCCTTTGAGCATCCCGGATCGGGACAAGCCGCCACTGTAGCGGCGCGCGCGGTGCCGATAAACAGCGCAGTGCGTCCATCACTGTTTGTATAATCCAAACAATACAGGGAGGACCATGGACCGTTTCGATGCAATGAAGGCCTTCGTACGCGTCGTCGAGGCGGGCAGCTTCACGCGCGCCGCGGAAACCCTGAACATGAGCCGCGCGACGGTCACGCAACTGGTGCAGCAACTGGAAGCGCGGCTGCGCGTGCGCCTGCTGAACCGCACCACCCGGCGCGTCAACACCACGCCGGACGGCGCGGCATTCTATGAGCGGGCAGTCGGCATCCTTGCCGATCTCGACGATCTGGAAACCGGCCTGCCCGGCGCCGCCACCGCACCTCGCGGCGAGCTGCGGGTCGACATGCCCAGCCCACTGGCGGCGCTGGTGGTGGTGCCCGCCCTGCCCGGCTTTCATGCACGCTACCCGGACATCGTGCTCGACCTGGGCGCCAGCGACCGCAAGGTGGACATCATCGGCGAGAACGTCGATTGCGTGATCCGTGGCGGCGAACTGGCCGATGGCTCGCTGGCGGCGCGGCGCGTGGCCGACCTGAGGCTGGGTGTGTATGCGGCGCCCGCGTATCTGGCGCGTGCCGGCACGCCGGCGCATCCCGCGGAGCTGGGCGAGGACCCGCACCGTATCGTGGCGTTCCGCTGGTCCGGCAACGGGCTGCCGTATGCGATGCGGCGCGGCGGCGAAAGCGCCAGCGTGCACGGCCGCTACGTGCTGCGCACCGATGACGGCAATGCCTATCTCGCCGCTGGGCTGGCCGGCCTGGGCATCCTGTGGCTACCGGATTACATGGCGCGGCCGCACGTGGCGGCCGGCACCCTGCAGCCGCTGTTCCCGGAGTGGCACATCGATCCGATGCCGCTGTGGATCGCCTGGCCGCCGAACCGGCACCTGAGCAGGAAGGTGCGCGTCTTCATCGACTGGGTCGTGGAATTGATGGCCGGGGTCTGATCCTAATGCCGCTAAGTTAAGCGTTACCCGATACGTTGGAAGCGCATGCATTCACCCCAACAGCGAAGGGCTGGGGTCAGGAAGGAATGCTGGCCTGCATGCCAGCACCGTTCCGCAGGCGCGAAGCATGCTTCGCGAAACCCCTGCTTCACCCCGTCGGGTCTGACCCCGGAATTTGCACCTGGGGTGGGTTTGTCCAGGCGGCATCAGGGTATGGCGCCCTTTACTGCGCGGTCATCCCGTCGTCGGCCGAAATCACCGCGCCGTTGATGAAGTGGGCGTCCTCGCCGGCCAGCAGCAACAGCAGGCCATCGAGGTCTTCCGGCTTGCCCGGCCGCTTGCGGGGCAGCATTTCGATCAGGCGCCGCCCCTGCTCGCTGGCGAAATAATCCTCGTTGATCTCGGTGGAGATGTAGCCCGGGCAGATGGCATTGGTGTTGATGCCGTGGCGGCCCCACTCCACTGCCATCGCCTTGGTCATGTGGATCACGCCGGCCTTGCTCATGCAATACACGCCGATCTGCGGCAGCACGCGCTGGCCGGCCACCGAGGCGATGTTGATGATGCGGTGCTGTTTCTTCGGGTCGCCCTTGGCGCGCGCGATCATCCGCTTGGCCGCTTCCTGCGCCACGAAGAAGGCGCCGCGCAGGTTGGTGTCCATCACGAAGTTGTAGTCTTCCGGCGTGACGTCGACCAGCCGCTGGGTGGTCGACACACCGGAATTGTTGACGAGGATATCGATCGGCCCCGCCTCCGTTTCCGCATGGGCGATGGCCGACTTGATGCTGGCGTAGTCCGTCACGTCCAGCGCCACCACGTGGGCCGCGCCGCCATCGGCCTCGATCTCGGCACGCAATTCCTTCAGGCGCTCGACCCGCCGCGAGGCCAGCACCACCTGCGCGCCGGCATTGGCCAGCACCTTCGCGAAGCGTGCCCCCAGGCCGCTGGACGCTCCCGTCACGAGCGCGATCTTGCCTTCAAAATTGACTTCGATACCCACGGCTTGCTCCTTGTTTTGATACGCCCGCGATGCGGCTTGGTCATCGCAGCCCTGTCCCACACCCGGTTGCCGCATGGGTCGCGGCTTCGTTCCGGCTGGTGCTCCGTTTGTGCTCCCGCTTGTGTTCCCGCTTGCGCTCCTGCCAGTGCTCCCGCTTGCGCTCCTGCCAGTGCTCCGCTTGTGTTTCGTATCTTACACAATTAGCCAAATTAGACGGGAACATCTACTACAATGCCGTTGCATTTACGGCGGAAAAAGAGCACACTCGTGCTAATTTTTCCCGTTTTTCACATACCTTATAAAACTTATGACGAATCTCGTTGAACAGTACGGCCCGCGCGAAGCAATGGAATACGACGTGGTGATCGTTGGCGGCGGCCCGGCCGGCCTGTCCGCGGCGATCCGCATCAAGCAGCTGGCCCAGGAAAAGGGCCAGGAAATCTCGGTGGTCGTGCTGGAAAAAGGCGGCGAACTGGGCGCGCATATCCTGTCCGGCGCCGTGATGGATCCGCGCGCGCTGACCGAGCTGATTCCCGACTGGAAGGACAAGGGCGCACCGCTGAACACCCCCGTGACCGAGGACCGGGTGCTGTTCCTGACCGAAACTAAGGCCTACAAGACGCCGAATTTCATGATCCCGAAATGCCTGGAAAACCATGGCAACTACGTGATCTCGCTCGGCAACGTGGTGCGCTGGCTGGGCCAGCAGGCCGAAAGCCTGGGCGTGGAAATCTTCCCCGGCTTCCCTGCCGCCGAAGTGCTGTACAACGAAGACGGTTCCGTCAAGGGTGTCGCCACCGGGAACATGGGCGTCAAGCGCGATGGCGAACCCGGCCCCGATTTCCAGCTCGGCATGGAACTGCATGGCAAGTACACGCTGTTCGCCGAAGGCTCGCGCGGCCACCTGGGCAAGACGCTGATGGCCAAGTACGACCTGAACAAGGGCAAGGATCCCCAGGCCTACGGCATCGGCATCAAGGAGCTGTGGGAAATCGATCCCGCGAAACACCAGCCGGGCCTCGTCATCCACACCTCCGGCTGGCCGCTGGCGCACGACGTGTATGGCGGCTCGTTCCTGTACCACGCGGAGAACAACCAGGTCGTGGTCGGCTACGTGGTCGGCCTGAACTATACCAATCCGTACATCTCGCCGTACGAGGAATTCCAGCGTTATAAAACGCACCCGGCGATCCGCGGCTACTTCGAAGGCGGCAAGCGCATATCGTATGGTGCGCGCGCCATCACGTCCGGCGGCCTGCAGTCGCTGCCGAAGCTGGTATTCCCGGGAGGCTGCCTGCTCGGTTGCGATGCCGGCTTCCTGAACATGAGCCGCATCAAGGGCAGCCATGCGGCGATCAAGTCCGGCATGCTGGCCGCCGAGGCGCTGGTCGATGCGCTGGCGGCGAACCGCCAGCACGACGAGCTGTCGGCCTACCCGGCAGCGTTCGAGCAGTCATGGCTGCACGAGGAATTGCATGTGGCGCGCAACGTCAAGCAATACCTGAACAAGGGGCTGGTGTTCGGTACCATCATGACCGGCATCGACCAGATCGTCTTCCGCGGCAAGGCGCCCTGGACGCTGCGCCACAGCGAACCGGACCACGCCTGCCTGAAGCCGGCGGCAAACTACCGGCCGATCGTGTATCCGAAGCCGGACGGCAAGCTGACGTTCGACAAGCTGTCGTCCGTGTTCATCTCGAACACGAACCACGCCGAAGACCAGCCGATCCACCTGACGCTGAAGAACCCGTCGGTGCCGGTCGACGTGAACCTGGCCAAGTATGCCGGCCCGGAACAGCGCTACTGCCCTGCCGGCGTGTACGAGTACGTGAAGACCGACGAGGGTACCGACCGCCTGCAGATCAACGCCCAGAACTGCGTGCACTGCAAGACGTGCGACATCAAGGATCCCACGCAGAACATCGTGTGGGTCACGCCGGAAGGCGGCGGCGGGCCGAACTACCCGAACATGTAATGCACGGGCGCCAGTGGCGCCCATCGCCTATTCATCCTCATCTTTATCCTCATCTTTATCCTCATCTTCATCCTGGTTTTCATCCTTATTGTCATCACGACGCCGGGCGATCCCCGGCGTTGGCGTTTTCACATCGCGAAAAAAATTTCAAAGAATTTCCATGCGGCACTTAATGCCGGGGCGGGAACGGTCGTCTTGTACTCATGAGAGCGCAGAGAAGTGCTCTGACAAACCAACCCAACCGGAGTTACTGAAATGCTGAGCCTTCACACCAACAACGCTGCCCTGTCCGCACAAAACTCGCTGTCCCGTACCCAGTCGACCCTGTCGACGTCGATGACCCGCCTGTCGACCGGCTACCGTATCAACTCGGCAATGGACGACGCTGCCGGCCTGCAGATCGCCACCCGCCTGAAGACGCAGACCAGCGGCATGCAAGTCGCCATGCGCAACACGCAGAACTCGATCTCCATGCTGCAGACCGCCGACGGCGCGCTGGACCAGACGACCAACATCCTGAACCGCATGAAGGACCTGGCAACCCAGGCCGCCGATGCTTCGTCGACCACCGCCGACAAGACCGCGATGCAGGGCGAATATGACTCGCTGGCCGATGAACTGACCAACATCTTCAGCAACACCAAGTTCGGCGGCACGGAACTGTTCAAGACCACCGGCGGCAAGCTCAATGCAGCGATCTCGTTCCAGATCGGTGCCGATTCCGCTGAAAAGCTGGACGCCGACTTCACCACCGAACTGGGTACCGCGACGGACGGCACCACGGGTATCACCAGCGTTTCCGCCCGTTTCAGCGCCGACAACGTCGCACCTGGTGCCGTTGGCGCGGAACTGACCGGCGCAGCCAACGCCACGATCGCCAAGCTGGCCACCGCGATCGACTCGGTTTCCGCCCTGCGCTCGAAGATCGGTGCCGTGTCGAACCGCCTGGACCACGTGAACAGCAACCTGTCGAACATCTCGACCAACACCAAGGCCGCCGCCGGCCGCATCATGGACGTCGACTTCGCCACCGAATCGGCTTCGATGACGTCGAACCAGATGCTGCTGCAAGCCGGCACCGCCATGCTGAAGCAGTCGAACAGCCAGTCCTCGCTGGTCATGTCCCTGCTGCAGTAATTCTGTACAGTAGTTTCGCACTTCCCCGGACCGCCATTCGCATGGCGGTCCAACACGAAAAGCCAACTGGAAACGGTTGGCTTTTTGCATTTCCGGCATCGCCGGCGCAGCCTCGGGAGCGATCGCGCACAGTCATGGCGAGCGGCCCGAAAAAAAATCTCAAAAATTTCCACGTGGAATTTAATGTGACTGGCAAAACGGTCGTCTTGTATTCATGAGTACGCAGGAAACTGCCCCAGACAACAAACCGCACGGAGTAATCATCATGCTGAGCCTTCACACCAACAACGCCGCCCTGTCCGCACAGAACTCGCTGTCCCGTACCCAGTCGACCCTGTCGACGTCGATGACGCGCCTGTCGACCGGCTACCGCATCAACTCTGCCATGGACGACGCTGCTGGCCTGCAGATCGCTACCCGCCTGAAGACGCAAACCAGCGGCATGCAAGTGGCCATGCGCAACACGCAGAACTCGATCTCCATGCTGCAGACCGCCGACGGCGCACTGGACCAGACGACCAACATCCTGAACCGCATGAAGGACCTGGCAACCCAGGCCGCCGACGGTTCCTCGACCGCCGCCGACAAGACCGCGATGCAGGGCGAATACGACTCGCTGGCCGATGAACTGACCAACATCTTCAGCAACACCAAGTTCGGCGGCACGGAACTGTTCAAGACCACCGGCGGCAAGCTCAATGCAGCGATCTCGTTCCAGATCGGTGCCGATTCCGCTGAAAAGCTGGATGCCGACTTCACCACCGAACTGGGTACCGCCACCGATGCCAACTCGGGTATCGGCAGCGTCTCCGCCCGCTTCAGCGCCGACAACGCCGTACCTGGCGGCGTGGGCACCGAACTGACCGGCGCAGCCAACGCTACCATCTCGAAGCTGGCCACCGCGATCGATTCCGTCTCGGCCCTGCGCTCCAAGATCGGTGCCGTGTCGAACCGCCTGGACCACGTGAACAGCAACCTGTCGAACATCTCGACCAACACCAAGGCCGCCGCCGGCCGCATCATGGACGTCGACTTCGCTACCGAATCGGCTTCGATGACGTCGAACCAGATGCTGCTGCAAGCCGGCACCGCCATGCTGAAGCAGTCGAACAGCCAGTCGTCGCTGGTCATGTCCCTGCTGCAGTAATCGCCCGAGACACGCTGGCCGGCCACCAAGGTCGGCCAGCGCATGCAAGAAAGCCAACCGGTCCGGTTGGCTTTTTGCATTTCCGGCATCGTCGGCGCAGCCTCAGGAGCGATCGCGCACAGTCATGGCGAGCGGAAAAAAAAAATCTAAAAAATTTCCACGTGGAATTTAATGTGACTGGCAAAACGGTCGTCTTGTATTCATGAGTACGCAGGAAACTGCCCCAGACAACAAACCGCACGGAGTAATCATCATGCTGAGCCTTCACACCAACAACGCCGCCCTGTCCGCACAGAACTCGCTGTCCCGTACCCAGTCGACCCTGTCGACGTCGATGACGCGCCTGTCGACCGGCTACCGCATCAACTCTGCCATGGACGACGCTGCTGGCCTGCAGATCGCTACCCGCCTGAAGACGCAAACCAGCGGCATGCAAGTGGCCATGCGCAACACGCAGAACTCGATCTCCATGCTGCAGACCGCCGACGGCGCGCTGGACCAGACGACCAACATCCTGAACCGCATGAAGGACCTGGCAACCCAGGCCGCCGACGGTTCCTCGACCGCCGCCGACAAGACCGCGATGCAGGGCGAGTACGACTCGCTGGCCGATGAACTGACCAACATCTTCGGCAACACCAAGTTCGGCGGCACGGAACTGTTCAAGACCACCGGCGGCAAGCTCAATGCAGCGATCTCGTTCCAGATCGGTGCCGATTCCGCTGAAAAGCTGGATGCCGACTTCACCACCGAACTGGGTACCGCCACCGATGCCAACTCGGGTATCGGCAGCGTCTCCGCCCGCTTCAGCGCCGACAACGCCGTACCTGGCGGCGTGGGCACCGAACTGACCGGCGCAGCCAACGCTACCATCTCGAAGCTGGCCACCGCGATCGATTCCGTCTCGGCCCTGCGCTCGAAGATCGGTGCCGTGTCGAACCGCCTGGACCACGTGAACAGCAACCTGTCGAACATCTCGACCAACACCAAGGCCGCCGCCGGCCGCATCATGGACGTCGACTTCGCCACCGAATCGGCTTCGATGACGTCGAACCAGATGCTGCTGCAAGCCGGCACCGCCATGCTGAAGCAGTCGAACAGCCAGTCGTCGCTGGTCATGTCCCTGCTGCAGTAATCGTCAGGACTGCGCCGGCCCCGGTAACGGGGGCGGCGCCGCACAGGGCCAACCGGACTCGGTTGGCTTTTTTTTTATCCACCCATGATAAGCTGCTGCAATGGCCATCGACCGAGTAATCCCCGCCGGCGCGGCGTTGACGATTCCAGACCGGAATGCCCGCGAACGGCCGGGCCAGGCGCGGCCGATGCCGCCGCCGCCCTCGTCTTCGCCCTCATCCGCGTCCCCTTCCACGCAGACGCCAACCGCCCCGCTGTTCGTCAATCCCCATGCGGTCCACGACGAGCCAGCCCATGCGCCAGGCGGGTCCGCGCCGGGCGGGTTCGACGTGGACTTGCCGGGTGCCGTCGGCGCGCTGCTCGAAGCGATGGAAGGCAAAGGGTCTACGGTTCCGGCGGCGCTGGCGCGCACGCTGGTGGCCCAGGCGGTGCTTGCCGAAGCCGCGTCGATGCAGCCCAACCAGCTGTTCATGTCGCGCCAGATGGTCTGGCATGCGCCGGACCCGTCGGCCCTGGCCGCCTCGTGGATGGCAATGATCCAGACCTACGGCCAGCAGCGCGCCGCACTGGCCGCACAATCGCGGGGCCGCAACGTACCGGCCAGCCTGTTCCAGTCGGACGGGGTGCCGCAGGTACTGCGCGATGGCAGCCTGCCGCAGCAGCTGGTCTCGGAACTCGATGCCTGGCGCTTCGCCGTGTATGCCTGGGGCGCCGAAAAACTTGTCCTGCGCGTCGTCACGCGCGATCCGGATGAAGAAGACGGCCCGGCGCAACGGCATCCCCGCATTGCGCTGCGGCTGGAAGTGCACCTGCCCGAGCTGGGCAAGGTCGTGTTGCAGATGGAGCCGGCGGAAGGCGGTGGCGTGGTGCTGGAGATCGGCGCGGCCCAGGCGGGCGCGATGCAGCACATGCGCGCCCAGCTGCCGGAGATCGGCAACATCGCCAGCCGGTGCGGCGTGCGCATCCTGCGCGTGCGGCTGATGCGGGCGCTGCCCCCGCCCGGCCTGGCGCAGCCGGAGCGCCACCAGCTCGCCGCGCTGACGGCGCCAGTGTTCCGGGCCATGGCCGAAGTGGCGGTGCTGCTGTCGCAACCGCAGCGTTCGGACGATCAGTTCATCGCCGCATCAGGCGCCGGGCGTTGATGCGCAGGCCTGTGCGGGCAAATGCGCCATCCGGCATATTGGAAACGCATGCATTCACCCCAACGGCGAAGGGCTGGGGTCAGACCCGGCGGGGTGTAGAAGGGGTTTCGCGAAGCATGCTTCGCGCCTGCGGAACGATGCCGGCATGCATGCCGGCATTCCTTCCTGACCCCGGAATCTGCCCTTGGGTGACCTAATTTGACGGCATCTGCGCTGTCACCGCTTTCCGAAGACATTCCGCTCCGCCACCGTTTTCAGGAACATCACCCGACCGTGCCGATGATCGACACTTCGCGGTTCTCCGGGATTTCGTTATACGACAGCACATGCAGGCCGGGGGCGAACAGCCGGGCGTAGCGGGCCAGCAGCGGCCGGATCTGCGGCAGCACCAGCAGCAGCGGCGGCGTGCCCTGCTGCTTCATCTGCTCGCGCGCGACCGGCATGTTCACCTGGAGCTGGCCCAGCAGGTGCGGATCGATCGGATAATTGTCGAGCACCACCTTGCCGGACTGGCGCGCCTGGTTCAGCGAACCCAGCAGCATGTTCTCCAGTTCCCCGCCCAGGTTAAAGGCCAGCAATTCCTTGCGCTGGCCGAACAGCGCGGCGACGATCTGGCGCCGCAGCGCGCAGCGCACCTCGGCCGCCAGCAGGATCGGATCCTTGGTGGTTTCCGCACTGTCCAGCAGGGTGGTGGCGATCGGCACGATATCCTTCAGCGACACGTTCTCGGCCAGCAGCACGCGGAACACGCGCAGCAGCTGCGTGTGGGTCATCGCCTTGTCCAGTGCGGAGCCCAGCTTCGGCGCCAGCGCGGTGAGGCGTTCGAGCACGGCGGCCACGTCGTCGTGCCGGAACAGCTCGGGCAGGTATTCGCGGACCAGTTTCGACAGGTGCGTGGCGATCGCGCTGGGTGCTTCCACCACCTGGTAGCCCAGCCCCAGCGCCTGCGCCTTGTCGCCCGGCTCGATCCAGACGACGGGCATGCCGTAGGCCGGTTCCACGCCGGGAATGCCATCGATCTGGCCATACAGGTTCGGCGACGGGATCGCCATCAGCCGGTCGGGGAACACTTCGGCCTGGGCGATCACGGCGCCGCCCAGCACCACCGAGTACTGCGACGGCTTCAGGCCCAGGTCGTCGCGCACGCCGATCGGCGGCAGCACCAGGCCCATCGCCTCCGACAGGCTTTGCCGCACGCCCCGCACGCGCTTGGTCAGTACCTCGCCATGCGCCTTGTCGACCAGGCCGACGAGTTTATAACCCAGCATGACCTGCAGCGGATGCACCACCGGCAGGCTTTGCCACTCCAGTTCCGGGGTCTTTTCCTCGCGCAGCACGGCCTCGATGGCTTCCAGCTGCCGGGTGTCGGGCGGCGCCACGGCGCGCTGCTGCATGCGCCAGCCCACATAGGCCAGCGCACCGGCGAACGACAGGAACGGCAGCCATGGCATGCCGGGCACGACGCCCATGATGACCATCAGGCCGGCGGCAGAGTACAGCACGCTCGGATTGGCCAGCAGCTGGATGCTGACTTCCTCCTCGAAGTCGCCCGCGTCCGACACGCGGGTAACGATGATCGCCGCCGCGGCCGACAGCAGCAGGGCCGGGATCTGCGCCACCAGGCCGTCGCCGATCGTCAGCAGCGCATACTGGCGGAACGCGTCGCCGAAGCCCATGCCCTGCATGATCGAACCGATCGCCACGCCGCCGACGAGGTTGATGATGAGGATCAGGATCGAGGCGATCGCATCGCCGCGCACGAATTTGGAGGCGCCGTCCATGGCGCCGTAGAAATCGGCTTCCATCGCCACTTCCTTGCGGCGCAGCTGGGCCTTTTCCTGGTTGATCAGGCCCGCGTTCAGGTCGGCGTCGATGGCCATCTGCTTACCGGGCAGCGCATCGAGGGTAAAGCGCGCCGACACTTCCGAGATCCGCTCGGCGCCTTTCGTGACGACGGCGAAGTTGATGATCATCAGGATCACGAACACCACCAGGCCGACCACGAAATTGCCGCCGATGACGACGTTGCCGAATGCTTCGACCACCGCGCCGGCGGCATGCGTGCCCTCGTGGCCATGCAGCAGCACCACGCGGGTGGACGCCACGTTCAGCGTCAGCCGCAGCATCGTGGTCAGCAGGATCACGGTGGGGAACACCGAGAAGTCCAGCGGCCGCTTGGCCTGCACCGAGACCAGGATCACGATCAGCGACAGCACGATGTTGAAGGTGAACAGCACGTCGAGCAGGATCGGCGGCAGCGGCAGGATGATCATCGCGAGGATGGACATCACGAACAGCGGCGTGGCGAACTTGTGGCGGCGCAGTTCGGCCACCAGGGAGTTCAGGAAATTCATGTCTGCGAAGCCTCACTCATCGATGTTGGTACCACGATCTGGTCGGGGAAGTCGGGGCGGGCCTGGCGGCCGCCGGTACGGAAAGCCTTCATCTGGAACACGTAGTGCAGCACCTGCGATACCGCCTGGTACAGCGGCACGGGAATCTGCTGGTTGACCTGGGCCGTATTGTAGATGGCGCGCGCCAGCGGGGCCAGGCGCAGCACCTCGATATCGTGCTCCTCGGCGATCAGGCGGATGTACTGCGCCAGTTCGTCGACGCCCTTGGCGACCACGAACGGCGCCTCGGCGCGCTTGTCGTCGTACTTCAGGGCGACCGCATAGTGTTCCGGGTTGACGATCACCACGTCGGCGGTCGGTACCGTCTTGCGCGCGGCGCGCTGCGACATGGCCCGCTGCAGCTGGCGGATGCGCCCCTTCACTTCGGGGCGCCCTTCGCTGCTCTTGTGCTCTTCCTTCAGGTCCTGCTTGCTCATGCGCTGGTTCTTGGCGAAGAAGAACGCCTGCGCCGGCACGTCGATCACGGCGAACAGGATGAAGATCACCACCATCGACATCACGCCATCGAGCATCAGCGCGGCGCCTTCGGTCATCGCCCGCTGCATCGGCAGCGCCTGCAGCTGCGTGTACTGGTTCAGCGTGGAGCGCGCCATGTGCACCAGCACGGCGATCAGGATGCCGACCTTGACGATCGACACGCCCAGCTCGAACATGGCCTTGCCGCCGAACAGCCGGCCCAGGTTCGACACGGGATTCATCTTGGAGAACTTCGGCATCAGGTTCTTCGTGCTGAACATCCAGCCGCCCGGCAGCATCGACGACAGCACGATGAACAGGGGCACCACGAACAGCGGCGCCACCATCTTGACCAGCAGGATGCTCGATTCGTAGAAGACGTCCGACATCGCGTTCATCAGCACGTCGCCGCCGTCGTCCATGCGGATGAAGCTGGCCGCGAAGATGGTGCGGAAGTGGTCCAGGTAATCGGGCAGCAGGTATACGAACAGGCGCAGGCTGACCAGGATACCGATCGCCGTCGCCAGGTCCTTCGAGCGGGTGACCTGCCCTTCCTCGCGCGCCTTCTTCAGCTTCTGCTGTGACGCCTTCTCGGTCTTGTCGCCGCTATCGGCCATCGCGCCTGGCCTCCTCCGCCGTCATCTGCTGCTGGATCATGGCCAGCACCTGGCTCGTCATGCGCGTGTAATGGTCGGGAATGAAGCGCACCAGCTGGCCCAGCATCAGCAGGCCGAACAGCGTGATTACGGAAAAACCCAGCGAGAACAGGTTCAGCGACGGCGCCACGCGGTTCAGGAAGCCGAAGCCGATCTGCACCACCACCGTCGAGAACACCACCGGGATGGCCAGCAGCATCGCCGCCGAGAACACCCAGGCCACGTTCCAGGCCACGGTCTGCAACAGCAGCGGGCCAGCATCTGGCCAATGAGCGCCGCCCGGCGGCCAGGCCTTGAAGCTGGCCCCGATCACGCCGATGATGACAAGGTGGCCATCGATGGCGAAGAACACGATGATCGACAGCATCGACAGCAGCGTCGAGATCACGTCCGACGACGAGCCGTTCAGCGGATCGTTCATCACCGCCATCGAGAAACCCACCTGCGACGACACCACGAAGCCCAGCACGCCGATCGCGGCCATGGCGAAATAGAACGCCAGTCCCAGCACGAAGCCGATGATGGCCTGTTCGATGGTGGCCACCACCATCGCCAGCGTAAACGGATCCTCGATGACCTGCGCCTTGCCCGTCACCGGCAGCATCATCACGGCAAGCGCCACCGAGACGAGCACCCGGATCATCACCGGCACCATCGCCTCGCCCAGCACCGGGGCGGCCGACAGCAGCGCCATCGAACGCACGAACGGCCACCACAGCGCGTTCAGCAGGGGCAGCAGGTTGGCGAGGACCTGTTCCATCCTGGCGGGTCAGCCGACCAGCGTGGCCGCGCGGGTGAAGATCGACACGCAGTAGTCCATCAGGTAGCCGGCCATCCAGCGCCCGGTGATGATGATGGCCAGCAGCGTGATCAGCAGCTTCGGCAGGAACGACAGCGTCTGTTCGTTGATCTGCGTGGCGGCCTGGAACAGCGCCACGACGAGACCCGCGGCCAGGCCCGGCACCACCAGCACCAGCACCAGCACCATCGTGATATGCAGGGCCTCGGCCACCAGGTCGACGGCCACGTCGGGAGTCAGCATAGTTTTACTTTTCGGTTAGCTAATACGCCTGGATGCTGGTGACGAGCGTGTTCACCGTCAGCGTCCAGCCATCCACCAGCACGAACAGCAGCAGCTTGAACGGCAGCGAGATCACCAGCGGCGACAGCATCATCATGCCCATCGCCATCAGCACCGACGACACCACCAGGTCGATGATCAGGAACGGAATGAACAGCATGCAGCCGATCTGGAACGCCGTCTTCAGCTCGGACAGCACGAAGGCGGCCAGCTTCACGGGGAAACCGTGCTGCATGGGGTTCGCCACGTTCTGTTCGCCGGCCAGCGTGGCGATCTGCCGCAGCGCGGCCTTGCTGGTCTGGGCCAGCATGAAGCGGGACACCGGCTGCTCGGCGATGCGCAGCGCATCCTGCAGGCCGATGCGGTCCTGGTCGTAGGGCACGAACGCATCGCGCCACACCTGGTCGCCGATCGGCTTCATCACCAGCAGGGTCAGGATCAGCGCGATGCCGGTGATGATCCGGTTCGGCAAGCCCTGCTGCAAGCCCAGCGCCGAACGCAGCAGCGACAGCACGATGACGAAGCGGGTGAAGCTCGTCATCATCATGACCAGCACGGGCAGCAAGCCCAGCAGGGTCATGACGACCAGGATCTGCATCTTCACCGACAGGTCGGTGCGCGCGCCGGGCACCACGCCGGCCAGCAGGTCGGGCGTGTTCGCCTCCTGGGCGAAGGCCAGCGCGGGCAGCAGGAACGCCAGGATGAGCGCAAGCACCAGCGCAAGCCCGGCCACCAGCGCGGCCCGCGGCGCGAACGCCCGGCGCGGCGTTACCGGTGTGGCGCCGGCAGCGCGGGTTTCCAGCGCGCCGGCGCGCATCATGAGGTCATCATGTCGAGATTGAGCCCATCCAGGTCGATCACCTTCAGCCCGTAGTTCTCGCCCGCCACCACCACTTCGGCGCGCCCGATCGCGGTGCCGTTCACCTTGATGACCAGCGGCTCGCCGGCCAGCGCGTCCAGTTCCACCACGCTGTCCGGCCCGATGTTCATCAGGTCCTGCAGGGAAATGCGCGCCGATCCCACTTCCAGGGTCAGCGTCACGGGGATCTTGCGCATCATTTGTGGCAGGTCGCGGCGCGGTGCGAGCGGCGCCTGGGTGAAGTCACCAGCCATCGGGCTGGGCACCGGTTCGATGATCATCTCTTCGGTGTCGTCAAGCAGCGCGTCGTTGTTTCCGTTTTCGTTCATCATGGTCATTCGATGTCTTCAAAAGAGGTCAGGCACAGTTTTCCCTTGTGCTCGGTCACCGCGGCCGTGTACAGCCGCGAATCCTCGAGCATCACGTCTGCCCTGTCCAGGCTGACCGGAATCACGTCGCCGATCCGCAGGTCGAACAGCGCGCCCAGCGTGACTTCCTTGCTGACCAGCTGCCCGGCCAGCGTCACCTGCAGCCGCTGCGCCAGCGGCGCCGCCGGCTTCGGCGCTTGCCCGCCGGCGCCCCGGCCTGTTTCACGCTGCGGCGCCAGGCCATGCAGCACGTCCGATATCAAATGCTTATCCAGTGCAAACCATACCCTGCCTGCCAGTTCCCCGGCGCGCACATTCATCGTGATGAGCCACGTGCCCTTGCCCGGCTGGCCGCCGGCGGCGGGCGCGGCGGGCGGCAGCGGCGCGGCCAGCGGCTGGCCGCCGGGCAGGCTGGCGGCGATGCGCGAACCCACCACATGCGCCAGCTGTTGCCCCAACGCAACGCTCAGCCGTTCTTCCGTGGCGGTCACGCGCACCTGTGCGGGGTCGGCGGATGGTGCGGGCGCGCCGGCCTTGGCCGCACCGTAGCGCTGGTCCAGCGCAGCCAGCAGGAGCGGCCGTTCGATCGCGAAGGCGATCACGCCACTGCCCGCGGCGAAGTACTGCCAGCGCGTGCGCGGCTCGCTGCCGGTCAACTGCGAGAAGCCAACCTGCTCGACCTCGGTGCCGCCCCAGTAGCGGCGGCTCGCGGGGTGGCGCAGCGCGGCGGCAAGGTCGTCGCGCAACTGGGCAGCGAAGTGCGGCAGGCGGTGAACCGGGCGGCCCAGCAGGCTCGGATCCAGTACCTGGTGCGGTGCGGTGGTGGTCAGCGTGGTCATGGTCTTGTTTTCCCTCTGCACGCCACATCGTAGCGCAAATGCGCGCGAACACCACGAAGGGTCCGTGCAGGGCACGTAGCATAACCGAATTCGTTGCGTATTGCCACGCATCAATACCGCGCACGATTGAAATGGGCCTTTACAGTGTTGTTGCCACGCGGTAAGCTTCTTTCTGTCGGGCGTCAATTAATGCTGCTACTCAGCAATTAGCGGCAGTTAATCAGGTTGATGCTTAGTGCATGATTTTTAACGAGTTTTGCCACGATTTCAAGTTTCTTACATGAGAAACAACGCAGCGCAACTAAACGTTCCTGGCCAATAACGACCGAGTGACCCATTTAAAACGGCCATGCTTTTTAATTCCGCCAACGCGGAGCGAGAAAATCGGAAGTTTTTCTTTGTGAGTATCAAGTTGCAGCGCTGGCGACCGATACCCACAAGCAAGTCGGCAGCAAGAATTGATGATGTGTAGCAATTCCTGCTGTCCCCCCCCGGCCCCGCCGGCGGTAGGACGAAGTTCAACGTTGTATTCAAGTGGAGATGGCAGATGGCAAATGATATCGGCGGCATGATCAAGGCGGACCTGGCGGCACTCACCAATGCCGCATCCGACCTCGCCAGCCAGGCGGGCGCGATTGCGCCGGCCATGCAGTTCGACGCACAGTCCGGCGCCCATGCCGGGCAATCCGGCGGCTTCGCCGACGCAATGATGAGCGCTGTCTCCAGCGTGAACGCGGCCGACAAGGCTGCGGGTGAAAAAATGGCCGATGTCGACGCCGGCCGCAGCGACGACCTGGTAGGCGCCATGATGGCCAGCCAGGAAGCCAGCCTCTCGTTCTCGATGCTGATGCAAGTTCGCAACAAAGTGATGGGCGCCGTCGACGAGCTCATCAAGCTGCCGCTGTAAGCGACCGCCAGCCATTCCTTTCTCCGCAGCACCCTTCACCGCGAAAGACCCGACGTGATCAACACCCTTAAGTCCGCTTATGGGCGCTGGCGCGGCAATGGCGCCACCGCCATGCCCCCTGCCCTCGTCAAGAACCTGTACCCGATGCTGATGCTGGCTGTCGGCGTGACCGCCATCGTGCTGATGTTCCTCTGGAAGGACCAGTCCGGCTACAAGGCCGTCTTCGGCGCCCGCGAAAAAGTCGTCGCGGCCGACATGATGACCGTGCTCGATGCCGAGCAGATCGCCTACCGCATCCACCCGGACAGCGGCCAGGTGCTGGTGCCGGAATCGGAACTGGGCAAGGTGCGCATGCTGCTGGCGTCGAAAGGCGTCACCGCGCAGCTGCCGGCCGGCCTGGAGCTGATGGACAAGAACGATCCGCTGGGCGTGTCGCAGTTCGTGCAGGACGTGCGCTTCCGCCGCGGCCTGGAAGGCGAACTGTCGCAGAGCATCATGACGCTCGATGCGATCGCCTCGGCCCGGGTCCACCTGTCGATCGCCAAGTCGACCTCGTTCGTGTCGTCGGACGGTGAAAAGTCGTCCGCCGCCGTCGTGATCGGCCTGAAGCCGGGCCGCACGCTGTCGCCGGAACACATCGCCGCCGTGGTCAACATGGTGGCCGGTTCGGTCGCCAGCCTGGACCCGACCCGCGTCAGCCTGGTCGACCAGGCCGGTAACCTGCTGAGCTCGCATGTCGACCTGTCCGACGGTTTCGACGCGAACGCCGCCGGCAACGAAGGCCAGAAGAACATCCAGGACGGCATCAAGAACAACATCCGCGGCCTGCTGGGCCCGATCGTCGGCGACGACAACTTCAAGGTCAGCGTCACCGCCACGGTGGACAACGACAAGGTCGAGGAAACGGTCGAGAAGTTCGGCGAAGCGCCGAAGGTCACCAGCGAAGCGATGCGCGAAGAGCAGGACCGCAACCGCATGGTGATGGGTGTACCGGGCACGCTGTCGAACCGCCCGCCGGCCGAAGCCGCCCCGGCAGCGCCAGGCGCCGATCCCGCCGCCGCCGGCGCCCCGGCCCAGCAGCCGGATGGCTCGGCCCGCAAGAATGCAACCACGCGCCAGTACGCCTACGATCGCAGTATCGTGCAGACGAAACGTGCCCGTGGCCGCCTGGAACGCCAGAACGTGGCGATCGTGCTGGCCCAGTCCGCCGCCGCCGACCCGAAAACGGGCTGGAGCGCCGCCGAGCTGAGCAATATCGACAAGGTGCTGCGCAACGGCCTGGGCATCAATGAAGAACGTGGCGATACGCTGGTGGTGTCGGCGATGCGCTTCCCGGCCAAGGCGGCTCCGGTGCAGTGGTGGGAAGAACGCGACAACATCGTCGACATCGGTGGCTGGATCAGCTACGCGCTGGCCGCGCTGCTGGGTTACTTCCTGATCCTGCGTCCGCTGCTGAAGCTGCTGACGAACAGCCTGGCACCGGCCACCCCGGTACCGACCGCGATCGGCACCCGCACCGGCGGCGAACGCCGGGCCGGCGAAGCGAATGCCCTGCCGGGCACGGTGGAAGCACTTCCGGCAAGCAGCGCCACCCCGGCCGCGCTGGCCGCGGACCTGGCTGGCGGCGCCGTGATCCCGGCAGGCGAAGCCGGCGCGATCGCCGTCCAGCCGCTGCTGGAGAACTACGACCTGCCGCCCGCCGGTTCGCCGGTCGACGTGATGGTCGATCACCTGAAGGTTCTGGCCGAGAAAGAGCCGGAGCGTGTTGCGGAAGTCGTCAAACAGTGGATGCAGAAAAATGGCCGAGCTCAATAACATGAACGCGAATCTGAACGATCTGGCACCTGCCGAAGGTGCGACCCTTTCCCCCGTCGAGCAGGCTGCCATCGTGCTGCTGTCGATCGGCGAGGAACAGGCGGCGGCCGTGCTGCGCTGCCTGTCCCGCGAGGAACTGCTGGAAGTCACGCAAGTCATGTCGCGCATGAGCGGCATCAAGGTCGAATCCGTCAAGGGCGCGATCCAGACCTTCTTCGACGACTACCGCCAGCAGTCCGGCGTGCACGGCGCCTCGCGCCAGTACCTGAAGCGCTCGCTGGACCTGGCGCTGGGCGGCGACATCGCCAACACCGTGCTGAACAATATCTACGGCGACGAACTGCGCCCGAAGATGGCGCGCCTGCAGTGGGCATCGCCGAAGTGGCTGGCCGACTACATCGCCAACGAGCACGTGCGCATCCAGGCCGTGTTCCTGGCCTTCCTGCCGCCCGCGCTGGCCGGCCAGATCATCGACGGCCTGCCTGTCGAAGGCCGCGACCTGGTGCTGCTGAGCCTGGCACGCCTGGACGAGATCGACCGCGACCTGCTGGCCGAGCTGGATGAACTGGTGGACCGCTGCCTGGCCTCGTTCGACATGCAGAGCACCAGCATCGAAGGCGTCAAGCAGGTGGCCGAGATCCTGAACCGCCTGCCGGGCAACCGCGCGCAGGTCGTGGAACTGCTGCGTGCGCACGATCCGTCGATCGTCGAGCAGATCGAACTGTCGATGTACGACTTCCTGATCCTGGCGACGCAGACCGAAGCGGTGCTGACCCGCCTCATCGAGGAAGTGCCGCTGGAGCAATGGTCGATCGCCCTGAAGGGCGCCGAGCCGTCGATCCGCGACGCCGTGCTGAAGACCATGCCGAAGCGCCAGGCGCAGGCATTCGAGGACATGATGCGCCGCGCCGGCCCGGTGCCGATGTCGCGCATCGAGGCGGCCCGCTCGGAAATCATGGCCACCGTCAAGGCCCTGGCCGATGCCGGCGAAGTCGAGGTACAGCTGTTCGCCGAGACGGTGGTCGAATGAAGCAGTTCCGCCCTTATCGCTTCCCGCCGCTGTCGCACCACACGCCGCCCGCGGCGCGTGGTGACGGCACGGCAACGCCCGATCCGGCCGCATGGCAGGCATCGATCAGCGAGGGATTCGAACAGGGCCAGCGCGACGGCTACGAGATCGGGCTGCAGCGCGGCCAGGAAGAAGGTTTCGAAGCCGGCCGCGTGCAGGGCATCGCCCAGGGCCGCGAGGAAGGCCGCGCCGAGACCGCGGTGGCGATGGACGACCTGGCCCGCCCCATCGATGCGATGCTGAAAAGCCTGAAGAAACTGCGCAGCGACTATCGCGCCGCGCAGCGCAAGGAAGTGGTGGACCTGGTGGCCAAGGTGGCCCGTTCGGTGATCCGCGCCGAGCTGGCGCTGCAGCCGGTGCAGATCATGGCGCTGGTCGACGAGACGCTGGCATCGATGCCGCCGACCCGCGAAGACATCGACGTCTACCTGAACCCGGAAGAACTGAAGCGGGTATCGGAACTGGACCCGAAGCGCGCCAAGAAGTGGAACCTGATCGCCGATGCCAGCCTGGACCCGGGCGAATGCCGCATCCGCGCCGGCGACAACGAAGTCGATGCCGGCTGCACCCAGCGCCTGGCCGCCGTGATGGACCAGGTGGACAAACAGTTGCAGGCCGCCGATGGCGGCGATGAAGAAGAGAACGACGAATGATTGCAGACGCGCTGCGCAAGCTGGAACTGGATGCCGTACCGATGGCCACGCCCACCGGGCGGCTGGTCGGTGCCTCCGGCCTGTTGCTGGAGGCGGTCGGCTGCCCCCTGCACACGGGGCAGCGCGCCCGCATCGAAACGGTGGACGGCCAGTGGCTGGATGCCCAGGTGGTGGGCTTCCGCGACAAGGTGTCGTACCTGATGCCGTTCAAGAAGGCCACCGGCCTGCAGACGGGCGCCCGCGTGCTGCCCCAGCAGGAGAAGGCCACGCTGAAGATCGGCCAGGCCTGGCTGGGCCGCATGGTCAACGGCCTGGGCGAGCCGATCGACGGCATGGGCAAGCTGACCGGCGAGCACGAGCTGGACATGCATCCGCCGCGCGTCAACCCGCTGCGCAAGAAGCCCGTGCACGAACCGCTCGACGTGGGCGTGCGGGCCATCAATTCCATGCTCACGCTGGGCAAGGGCCAGCGCGTGGGCCTGATGGCCGGCTCCGGCGTGGGCAAGTCGGTGCTGCTGGGGATCATGACGCGCCAGACCGTGGCCGACGTGGTGGTGGTGGGCCTGATCGGCGAGCGCTCGCGCGAAGTGCGCGAGTTCATCGACTTGTCGCTGGGCGCGGAAGGCCTCAAGAAAGCCGTGCTGGTGATCGCGCCGGCCGATGAATCGCCGATGATGCGCGTGATGGCGACCGAGCTGTGCCATACGATCGCGGCGCACTACCGCGACCAGGGCAAGAACGTGCTGCTGCTGGTCGATTCGCTGACCCGCTACGCGATGGCGCTGCGCGAAGTCGCGCTGGCGCTGGGCGAACCGCCGGCCACCAAGGGTTATCCGCCCTCGGTGTTCTCGAACCTGCCGCAGCTGGTGGAATCGGCCGGCAACGGCGAACACGAGCACGGCTCGATGAGCGCCATCTACACGGTGCTGGCGGAAGGCGACGACCAGCAGGACCCGATCGTCGACACGGCGCGGGCCATCCTGGACGGCCACATCGTGCTGACGCGCTCGCTGGCCGAGCGCGGCCACTACCCGGCGATCGACGTGGGCCAGTCGATCAGCCGCTGCATGAACGGCATCATCAGCAAGGAACACATGCTGGCCGCGCGGTCGCTGAAGGCGGCCATGGCCAAGCACGACCGCGTGCGCGACCTGATCCCGCTGGGCGCCTATGTACCCGGCGCCGATCCGGTGACGGACCGCGCAGTGCAGCTGAATCCCCACATCGAAAACTTCCTGTGCCAGGGCACCAAGGAAGACGCGCCGTACACCGGCTGCGTCGAAGGACTTGAAAGACTGATGAAATGAGCGACCGCCTGCTGATCCAGAACCTGACCTCGCTGGTTGCCCTGCGCAATACCCAGCTGGAAAAGCTGCAGGCGGCGCAAGCCGAGAAGGTCGCCACCGCCGAGCGCTACAAGAAAAACCTGGAGCGCCTGCACAGCCTGGCCACCAACAGCGGCGCCTCCGGCAGCCTGCCGCTGGCGCTGGCCGCCAACTGCGGCAACTACAAGCAGGCCGTGCTGGCGATGGCCGACAGCCACCGGCTCGACCTCACGATGCACGAGGCCGACATGGCGGTGTCGCAGCGCGCGCTGAACCAGGCCTATGTGAAATGCGAAGTGCTGGGCCAGGTGCTGGAAAAGAATGAAAAGGCGCTGGCCAGCAAGGGCGCCGTGCAGGAACGTAAAGTGCATGACGACCTGGCAACGCAAGTGTGGCTTCGTTCCCAAAAATAAGGCAAATAGATCCGTACGGAAATAAATTTCATGAGGGAAGGCTTTCTGTCGCCTTTCCCCAAGGTACACTCTCAATAATTTCCTCGGAGCACTAAAATGGCAACGACCGCACCTACCTACGATCCGAAGAGCACCGCCACCCAGCTGGCGACGCTGTCCATCCAGGCCCGCCAGTCCATCCTGACGACCCAGAACGACGTGGCCACGGCCACCGACAAGGCGCTGACGTCGCTGAAGTCGGCGATGTCGACGTTCGAAGGCGCGATGTCGACCCTGTCGATGAAGAAGACGGTGCTGGCCACGTCCGCCACGTTCAGCTCGCCCGTCGGTACGGCCACGGCCGGCATCTCGGCCACCGCCGGCACCTACTCGTTCTATGTCGAGCAGCTGGCCACGGCCAACCAGGCGCAGTACAGCAACCTCTCCGATACCACGCCGATGAGCGAGACCGGCACCATCAACATCAGCGTGGGCGGCACGACCTTCCCGGTCGACCTGACCCAGGCGGACACGAGCGGTGACGGCGTCCTGTCGATCAAGGAATTGGCGACGGCCATCAATGGCGCCGCCGGCAATACCTCGAAGGTGACCGCCTCGACGATGACGATCGGCGGCGTGCAGCAGCTGGTGCTGGCCTCGACCGAGACGGGCGCCGCCAACACGGTATCGATCGACGGCAGCGGCCTGCCCGCCGGCGCGCTGCAGGACGCGCTGGCCGATCCCGCCAACCGCACCGACCTGACGGTGGCCCGCGATGCCGTGATCTACCTGGGTGAACAGGGTACCGGCACGCGCATCGAGCAGCCCTCGAATACCTTCACCGTGGTCGACGGCGTGTCGATGACGTTCACCAAGGCGCAGGCGCCGGGTGAAAGTCCGGTCAGCCTCACGGTGGCCACCGACACGGCCGCCACGACGGCCAACCTGCAAGGCTTCGTGGATGGCTGGAACAAGCTCGTCACCACGCTGAAATCGCTGACCGACGCCGGCAGCGTGAAGGATGGCACGTCGGCTGGCGTGTTCCACGCCGATGCCGGCTTGCAGGCATTGCAGACACGCATGCAGTCGGTGCTGCGCCAGCAGTCGGGCGGCCTGTCGATGGTCAATTTCGGCATCACCGGCAACCGCGATGGCACGCTGTCGCTGGACTCCGGTCGCCTGACCAAGGCGCTGGCCGCCAATCCGGGCGCGCTCGACCAGATCATGGGCAACAACGGCATCGGTACGCAGAGCGGCGTGATGGGCGAACTGGACAAGCTGCTGGGCGGCTGGACCGATATCACCTCAGGCCAGATCTCGAAACGCAGCGACGTCAATTCGCAGCTGCAGGAATCGCTGCTCGAACGCCAGTCCCGGCTCGACACGCAATACGAATCCGCTTACATCCGCTACCTGAACCAGTTCACGACGCTGCAGACACTGCAGGCGCAGATGGATAGCAATACCTCTATGTTCGACGCGATGTTCTCGAACGACGATTGACGCCGCGTCAAATCTCAATGGTGACTACATGATGAATCTCGATGCCTACGGCGAATACCACGCGACCAACCTCGACGCGCAGACCGCGCGCGCTTCACCGGTCGAACTGGTGCTCGTGCTGACCGACGGCCTGCTGGAAGAGCTGGCGCGCGCGCGCGGCCATATCGCCGGCCGGCGCTACGAACAGAAGGCAGTCAGTCTCGACAAGTGCACGCAAATCATCAACGGCCTGTCCAGCTCGCTGGACTTCGACAATGGCGGCGAAGTCGTCGCCAACCTGGGCCGTCTTTATGACTATTGCGCGGCGCGGCTGTACCGTGCCGGCATCGATCTCGATCCCGCCATCATCGATGAAGTGGTCGGCCTGCTGTCGACCATCAAGCAGGGCTGGCTCGGCGTGCAGGCCAAGCATGGCTAGGCTACAGCAACTGCAGCGCCTGGCGCAGGATGTCGCCGCGGCGGCCGCCGCCGCCGAATGGAAGGCGCTGGCTGCACTGAACACCCAGCTGTCGGCGGCCCTGCCGGCGATGGCGGCCCAGGGCCCGTGGTCGCCCGCCGAGCGTGCCGCGCTGGCCGCGCTGCGCGAGCAGCATCGGCAGGCGGTACAAAAGGTCGGCGCGGCCAGCGCGGACCTGGGCAAGCAACTGCAACAGATGAATACCCATAAAGAGGGCTGGCTGGCCTATGCCCTCGACAATGACTTTGCCGGAAACCAAGCATGATGATGACTATCCCTTCCGCGCCGGGTGGCGCGGCCGCGGCGCATGGCGCGCAGTCTGCCATTATTTCGGGCGACGCCGCTTCTGCTGCAACGCCTGCCACGCTGGAAGGCGTGCCGACCGGCACGCCCGAAGAGGCCGGCCTGCCGATGATGTTCGCCCAGCTGTTCGACGTGGCCGCACTGGCGATTCCCGCCGGCACGGCCGCGACCGCTGACGGCGCCGGCGAGCCTGCCTCGGAGGCCAGCGCCACCGACGTGCCGGCCGAGCAGGCCTCCGCGGAAGCGCCGCTGGCGGCGATGATGCCGGCACTGCCATTCGCCCTGCCCGCACAGGCTGCGGCCATGGCGGTCAACCTGGCCCTGGTGGCCAATGGCACCGATGCGCTGGCCGGCCAGGAGCGCGCCATCGCGCCGGCCGGGTCGGCCACCGCGCCGGTCGCGGGCGCGACCTTGCCCGACAGCGCACTGGTGCAGGCCCGCGGTATCGCCCTGAGCGGCGCGATCCCTGGCCAGGCCGCCGGCGTCACGCTGCCGGCAGCCGGCGCGGACAGTGCGCGCCAGGCTACCGCTGACGCGATCACCGCCGCCGCTGCCGCCGTCGCGGCGCCCCAGGCTGCGCAGGCGCGGCTGGCGACCGGCGACGCGATGTCGTTGCGCATCAATGCCATGCCGTTCCGCTTCGCCGCCGCAGCCGATCGCGACAGTGCTGCCGCGCGCAATGCCGTGGCGATGCCCGCCGTGGCGACTGCACATGGCAACGCCACGCCGGCCGCCGGCGTTGCGCCGGCCACCGTGCTGGCCGCGCAGGACAGTTCGGCCCAGCCCGGCGCTGAAGGTCACTCCGGCCAGCCCCAGGGTGACAGCCAGGCAACGTTCCGCGGCGTAATGGCCGCGACGGCCCCTGCGACCGGCACCGCCGCGCCCGCCGATACGGTCCGGCTGGCGGGCACGCCGGAGCAGTGGCAGCAACCGCTGCGCGCCGCGCTCGGCGATCGTTTGCAAGTTACCCTTCAGAAAGGGAACGATCAAGCCGTTATACGCCTTGAGCCGCCCAATCTGGGCAGCATCGAGATCTCGATCCGCCAGACCGCCGGTGCGCTGCATGTCAGCATGTCGGCCACCAACAGCGAAGTCGTGCGCCAGCTGAACGCGGTGGGCGATTCGATGCGCCAGGATTTGTCGCAACGCCAGCAAGGCGATGTGGCCGTGACGGTCTCGCAAGCTTCATCGCGCTCGCTGGCAGACAGCGAAGGCCGCGGCCGCCAGCCCGAGCGGGAAGCAGAACAGCAGCGTGAACAGCGCGGTCCAGGCCGCGCGCTGAACGAGGGCAACGATACCAACACCACCTTCGCGATGCTGCGGGAGTAAGCGTTAAATGAACAAGAAACTCATCATGATCATCCTTGGCGTCGCACTGGTCTGCGGCGGCGGTGCCGGCGCGGCCGTGTGGTTCCTGGCGCCCAAGGCCGATGCCGCCGAGGCTGCCCACGCCGAGGACAAGACCGCCAAGAAGAAGAAAAAGAAGGAAGACGAGGAAGAAGTCGGTCCGCTCAAGTACCTGACCGTCGACAAGGTCATCGTCATGCTGCGCCGCTCGCCGAACGAAGCCGTGCCGCATTACCTGTCGGCCGACCTCGTGGTGGCCACCCCGGTCAAGCTGGAAAAGGAAGCCAAGGAACACCTGCCGCTGCTGCGCAGCGTGGCGGTGCGCACGCTGTCGGGACTGCCGATGGACAAGGCGCAGGCGATGACAATCGACGAGTTCGCCGAAGCGCTGAACAAGGCGTTCGAGGCCGAATACGAGAAAGACGAGCGCGAGCAGCCGTTCAAGGAAGTCATGATCGGCAAGCTGATCCTGGAGTAAGGGGCCGATATGGTATATGCAGCAACCGAATCCTCCGCCGGGAATTACGGCGGCGGCTATGCCGATGGCTATGGCGAAAGCTATGGCGAAACCTACGAAGTCCGCGCGGCCGCGCAGGCGCTGTCGCCGGCGGCCGAGCAGAAACACCTGATGTCGTATGCGCCGCTGGTGAAGAAGATCGTGCGCCAGCTGAACTCGCAGGTGGGCGGCGCGATCGACCGCGAAGACATGGAGCAGATCGGCCTGATGGGCCTGCTCGAGGCACTGCGCCGCTACGGCGAACCGGATGCCGCGTTCGGCAGCTTCGCCAGCCTGCGCATCCGCGGCGCGATCCTGGACGAGCTGCGCCGGCAGGACTGGCGTCCCCGCGCGGTGCGCCAGCAAAGCCACAAATTGCGCGACGGCGTGCGCGCTCTCACCCGCAAGCTGGGCCGCGAGCCCAGCGAGCAGGAAGCCATTGCCGGCCTGGGCATCACGGCCGACGAGTACATGGCGTACCAGCTCGATGAAAATGCCGAGGTGATGGCCAGCTTCGACGACCTGCTGCAGGAAGGCGCCGCCGAAGGCAGTGCCGGCAGCGCGCCCAGCCCGGAAGAGCAGCTGATGGTCCGGCGCAGCCTGGAACAGGCCCTGAACGGCTTGAATGAACGCGAGCAGCGCGTGGTGCAGATGTACTACGAGTTCGAGCTCAGCTACAAGGAAATCGCCGCCGTGCTGGAATTGACGGATGCGCGCGTGTGCCAGCTGAACAAGGCGGCCCTGAACAAGATGAAAGCCGTGCTGCAGGGTTGACCCGCCGGCACAGATAAAGGAATTCACCATGCAGCAAATTGTCGGCCTTATCATTATTTTCGGCAGCGTCTTCGGCGGCTACATCCTGATGGGCGGCACCTTCGCCGCCATCTGGCACCCGATCGAGATCCTGGTGATCGCCGGTGCCGGCGCTGGCGCGCTGGTGCTGGGCAATCCCGGCCACATCCTGCACGAGCTGGCGCACCAGCTGAAGAAGATCATCGTGCGCAAGAAATACGACTCCGAATTCCAGCGCCAGTTGCTGCTGCTGATGTACGAACTGCTGCAACTGGCCGCTGGCGGCCTGAAGGCGCTGGATGCGCACGTCGAGGCACCGAAGGACAGCGCGATCTTCCAGCGCTACCCTTCCGTGCTGGAAGAGCAGAAGCTGCTGGCGTTCATCGTCGACAACTTCCGCCTGATGGCCATGGGCAAGATCAACGCGCACGAGCTGGAAGGCGTGCTGGAGCAGGAACTGGAACTGATCCACGAAGAGCTGACGCAGCCGGCCAAGTCGCTGGGCAAGATCGGCGAAGCCATGCCGGGCTTCGGCATTCTGGCCGCCGTGCTGGGCATCGTGATCACCATGGGTACCGTGGGCGGCGGCGCCTCGTCCGGCGAGATCGCCGAAAAGGTCGGCGCGGCGATGGTCGGTACCTTTATCGGCATTTTCCTGTGCTATGGCTTGATCGACCCGATCTGCAACATGCTCAAGCAGCTGGTCAGCGAGGAAGCCGGCGCGCTGGAATCGGTGAAGGTGGTGCTGGTCACGCACGTATCCGGCAAACCACCGCTCCTGGCGATCGACGCCGGCCGGCGCCTGGTGCAGCTGAATACCAAGCCGAGCTTTGCCCAGCTGGAAAGCTGGATCAACGCGATGGAAAGTGGCGAAAGTGGAGGCGGCCGTGCAAAAGCCGCATGAGAAACACCATGAAACCACGATCGTCAAGCGCAGCGGCGGCAAGCATGCGCACGACGATCACGGCGGCGCATGGAAGGTGGCGTTCGCGGACTTCTGCCTGGCCCTGATGTGCCTGTTCCTGGTGCTGTGGCTGATGGCGGCGCGCAATACCGAGAGCCTGGAGCAGATCCTTACGCAGTCCGATGGCAACCGGACCGACCAGGGCAAGGGCGTGATGCCGGAAGCCGTGGGCGGCCCGCGCGGCAGCCTGATCGAGCGTTTCCCGATGCCGCGTACCGGCAACTCCGACGTGGAAGGCCGCGAAGAACAGAGTACCCAGCAGAATCCGCAACAGGCGCCGGAAAAGGTGGCTTACGAGACGCGCGACGACCTGGCCCTGCTGGCCAAGGCGCTGCAGCAGATGAGCCAGGATGCTGGCCTGAAAAGCAACCTGGAATCGGTGATTACGCCGTATGGTCTTCGTGTCATGTTGCACGATACCGACAAGCAAGGCATGTTTGTGCGCGGTAGTGCAGTGCCCACCGGCAAGTTCCAGTCGCTTTTGCGTAAAATGGGACCCTTGTTTGCACGCATGAAGAACCAGATGCTGATCGTCGGCCACACGGATTCGTTACAATACGAAGATACCAGCCACGCCGCGTTCTCCAACTGGA
This sequence comes from Pseudoduganella albidiflava, assembly GCF_004322755.1. NCBI lineage: Bacteria > Pseudomonadati > Pseudomonadota > Betaproteobacteria > Burkholderiales > Oxalobacteraceae > Pseudoduganella > Pseudoduganella albidiflava. The sequence continues at coordinate 2,274,784 of NZ_CP036401.1, read as the reverse complement.
ACCTGTCGTCGAACCGCGCCATGTCCGCGCGCGCTCAACTGCTTGCCGGCAGCATGCCGGCCGACAGCGTGCTGCAGGTGGTCGGCATGGCCGACCGTGCTCCCCTCAATACGAAACATGCCAGGGCCGGGGTCAACCGCCGCATCGAGCTGCTGATCCTGACGAGCAGCCAGGCCAATGCGATTGCCGGCATGTTCGGCATGCCGGGCAACACCGAAGCGGTCGCTCCGGGCGTCGAGACGGAACTGCCCGATGCCGCCGAGTTGAAGCAGCTGCGCAGCAAGATGCAGCCGGCGGGAGGTTAACGGACATGGCGATCGAAACCAAGTCAAGAGGTCAACGTATGCGAATTTCCAGTGGAACCCCGGGCGTGATGCCGGTACAGACCGTTACCGACACGGCCCCGGCGGAGGCGCCCAAGGCAGCCGCCCCGGCGGCCAGCGCGCCGCTGCAGTCTTCCGTGCTCCAGCCCGCCATGCAGGCGATGAAGGAGATGCCCGACTTCGACCATGCCAAGGTGGCGATGTTGCGCGACGCGCTCGCCAAGGGCGAGCTGCCATTCAACGCCGGCAAGCTGGCCGGCATGATCCAGCGTTTCCACGGGGGCCAGTGACGTGACGGCAGCAGTGAATGCCACGGTGGGCACGACCGGCACGACCCGCCAGGCGGCGATGACGCAATTGCTGCAGGGCGTGGCCGACGACATGGCGGCGTACCGCACCCTGCTCGACCTGCTGGAGCAGCAGTTCGATGCGGCCATCCGCCACCAGCAGGAACGGCTGGGCCAGCTCGCGGCCGAGATCGGCACGCTGGTCGACACGCTGGAAAGCCGGCGCGCGGAACGCGTTGAGTTCGCCACGCGGCTGACAGGGGCAAGCGCGTCGATGGCGCAGGTGTTCACCCTGCTGCGCCCGGAACCGCGCGCCCGGCTGGAAGCCGACTGGAGCGCGCTGGAACAGATGGTGCTGGCGGCCAAGGCGGCCAGCAAGCGCAATGGCGACCTGCTCGCCGAACAGTTCACGATCATGCAGCGCGTGCTGCATGGCGATAACCAGACGTACGAACCCGCCTGATGACGTTCCCGACCATGCCCACCCAGGCCACCGCGGCCACCGTGTCGAACATGACCTCGGCACGCCCTGCCCTGCCGTCCGCGTTTGCCGGCGGCGGCGGCAGTACCGGCTTTTCGCCGGCGTTCCAGGCCGTGCAGGCCGACGTGGCGACCTTCATCGCGCAGGGCGGCGGGATGTCCTTCGACAGCCCGGACACCCCGCTGTCGGCCGACGGCGCCGCGCTGCGCGCCAGGCTGGCGGCCCAGGCGCTCGGCGGCACCGAATTGGGTAACGGCGCGGTCAGCGGCGCGGTCGATGGCAACGGCATCGATGGCGACGCCCAGCAGCAATTCCTGGCAACCATCCGGCCGCATGCGGAAGTCGCCGCGGCCAGGCTCGGTGTGTCGCCGGATATCGTGGCGGCCCACGCCGCGCTCGAGTCCGGCTGGGGCCAGCGCCCGCTGCGCAACGGTACCGCCGACAGCAACAACCTGTTCGGCATCAAGGCCGGCAGCGGATGGCAGGGCGACGTGGCGGCCAACGTCACCACCGAGTACGAGCACGGCACGCCCGTGAAGAAAGTGGAGAAATTCCGCAGCTACCCGGACCAGGCCAGCGCGTTCCGCGACTATGCCGACCTGCTGGCGTCCAACCCGCGCTACCAGAAAGCCCTCAACGCCGGCGATGACGCGCATGCGTTCGCCAGCGGACTGGCGCGCGGCGGTTATGCCACCGACCCGGCCTATGTGCAGAAACTGTCGAAACTGGCCTCGCGCATCGCGCGCACGGACTATTGATGGCCTGATTGTTGGCCTGGTTGTTGACGATATTGTTGGCGTGACGCGCCATTGCAGCGCGCGGCGATGAAAAAAGGGGGCGGTCCCATGATGGGCCCGCCCCCTTTTTCACGCCCGTCGACCAATCAGCTCTTGCGGCGGCGGCGCACCACGGCCGTGACAGCCAGGCCGGCCAGCAGCATCGCATAGGTGCCCGGCTCCGGTACCGGCGTCGTGACCACGTCGCGCGAGAACAGGGTCAGGTTGGAGAAGTCGGGCGAGTTGCCCTGGCCCTGGCCAACGGTCCAGAGGATTTCCCAGTCGCCCTGCAAGGTCTGGCCGGCCAGCACGGTCTGGTTATCGAACAGCCAGGCGCCGCCCTGGTTGCCGGCGTGGATGGCGAACACGAGGTCGAGCGTGATGTTCGACGTGGCGCTCGTGTTGGTGACCGTCCACAGGCCATTGTTGCCGGTGGTTTCGGAGAACGTGAACGTCAGCGGACCGAGATTGGCAAAGCCTTCGTCATGGTCGTATTTGTCCAGCAGCGAAAAGCTTTCCGTGCCGGTGCCGTCGAACGCCGTGCCGAAGCCGCTGGTATCGCCGTTCGGCCCTGCATGCGGATTCCAGCCGGCCTCGTAGGCGAACGCGTCGGCGGCCTGGCCGTCGAGCGTGACATCCGCCGCGCTGGCGCTGCCGATCGCGGCGTGCGCATTGAATGCAAAGGCCAGGATGGCCGATGCGGCAGCCAGTTTTTGAACTAGAAGTTTCATTTTTTCCCCACTTGTTATTGCCGGAAGCGCCGACGACGGAATGCCAGGCGAGGCAGACAGTTGAAGTCTAACAGGGAAACATTGAAATAAAGTACATTATTTGACGTTTGTTGTCGTCCAAGTCCTTGTTTTATTGGATAAAAAGTTCTACCTGCTCAATATCCATTGGTAGCCCGGGCACAGAGAGTGCCATATCGAAACCCTTTCAGACGTTGACTTCTGGTTTTCCCGGCCACCCCGCCGTTGCAGCTCAGGGCAGCCGCCCGTCTCCGCCTGGCGGACCGCCCGGGCCGCCGTCCGCGCCGCTCAGTGCGCCCTGTTCCTCCGGCGCATCGCCACGCCCGTCACCACCAGGCCAGCCAGCAGCATCGTGTACGTGCCCGGTTCCGGCACCGGCGTCGTCACCCTGTCGCGTTCGAACAGCGTCAGGTTCGAGAATGCGGGATTCGAGCCGTTATTTCCCACGGTCCACAGGATCTGCCACGTGCCGGGCAGCGTTTCGGTGGCGCCGGGATTGATGACCTGGTCGTCGAACAGCCAGGCACCGCCCTGGTTGCCGGCGTGGATCGCGAATACCAGGTCGAGCGTGATGATGTCGCTGCCGGTATTGGTGACGGACCAGGTGCCGCTGGTCCCGCCAGGTGCCTGGGCGAAAGTGAACGTCAGCGGACTCGTATCCGGAAAACCGGAGTCCTCGTACTTGGCCAGCAGCGTGAAATCGCCCGTGCCGAAGGCGTCGAAGGCGGTGCCGAAGCCGCTGGTGTCGCCCATCGGACCGGCATGGGGGTTCCAGCCATCCTGGTAGGCGAACGCATCGGCAGGTGCGCCGTCGAGCGTCACGTCGGCGGCACTCGCGCTGCCGATGGCGGCGTGGGCATTCAGTGCAAAGGCAGCGATGGCTGCGGCGGCGAAGCATCGCTGTCGCAGCGTTTTCATCAGGTCGTTCATGGCATGGTCCCCGTTGGTGTGCATGCCGGAACCGCGGCTGCGATCGCTACGGCATACGCATTCAACTTAGCAGGCCATGCGGCAGGGTCGACCGCAACCGGCGCGGCCCTTGATGCCGGCCCAAGTGACCGGATTTCAAGGGGAACTTAAGCTGTACTCCGCAGTCACTCAGCGGGCTCGACCTGGCCGATGTCCGTCACCCGGGCCCGGATCGTGACACCGCTGGCGTTCTTCACCCGAATCGAGGTGCCGCGCCCGCCGCCGTCCAGCGCCTCGCCGGCCATGCTGACCTCGATGCCTTCGCGTTTCGCCACGATGCGGACCGCGTCGCCGCGCTTGACCAGCGTGGGGGCGACCAGCATGTTTTGCCGCAGCACGTCGCCGGCGCGGATGGTGCGGCGCGTGGCCAGGTCCTGCACCATCGTCAGATCGGAGAAACTGTCGGGCATGCCGCTGATATCGTGGCGCTCGAGCAACACATCTTCTGGCGACAGGGTTTTCCCTGTTGGCAAGTCCGTTGCCGCAACGGCCACCTTCGCTGAAATCTTCGCGCGGGTGACGAATTCATAACGCCAGCCACCCTGGTCTGGACAGATTGCCACGAAGCGCATGCGCGCCGGGGTCCGCACATCGGCCGGCTCCACTCTGGGCGGCTGGGCGCAGGCACCGATCGGCCGGTTATTGCGCACTACCTCGACAGTGAACTGGGCGTCCACCCAATTTGCCAGGCTGGCATGTCTTTTCAGCTGTTCCTGCGCGGCCTGTTGCACCTGGGCGACAAGTTGTTCGCTCGTGACCGGTGCTGCCACCGAAAACTTGATGGTGCCGATGAGCAACAGAGGGAAAAACCGGAGTACAATTCGTTTGTTGAACATGGGCAACACCTTCTGCAGGGCCTGATCTGGATCAAAACGGCCGGCAATGTTTCATGCCAGCCGGCGGCCATTTTACATGGGCTGTCACGCCATGTAGGGCGGCTCGTCTCACAGGGAGAAATAATGGGAATCAACTTCAAGGAAGCCACCGGGGTCCACGCCGATGCGCTTCACCTGCGGGCGGAACGGACCCGCGTCCTGGCCTCGAACATCGCCAACGAAAACACGCCGGGCTTCCAGGCCCAGGATATCGACTTCGCCGCATCGATGGCGCAGCTGCGCTCGCAGGACGCGGGCGGTCTGGCGCTGATGGGTGACAGCGATCCGCTGTACCGCGTGCCGTTCCACCCGAGCACCGACGGCAACACCGTCGAGATCGGCGTCGAACAGGCAGCGTTCTCGCAGAATGCCACCGACTTCCAGACCAGCCTCACCTTCGTCAACATGAAGCTGCGCGGCCTGGCCAAGGCGATCAACGGACAGTAAGCCGGGCGGGAAAATATTTCCGCACATCATGGCGAGTTTGTCATTCAGAAAGCTCGGGGCGCGTCGATAACCGCCCTGTCAGCCCAGCAGGAGAACTAATGAGTTTCAAGGATATTTCCCAGATCGCCGGTTCCGCCATGGCGGCGCAGACGGTGCGCCTGAATACGGTGGCATCGAACCTGGCCAATGCCGATTCGGTGTCCGGCAATGAAAACGACACGTACCGGGCCCGCAAGCCCGTGTTTGCCGCTGTCATGAACGAAGGCCCGAACGCCGACAGCGGCGGGCGCGTGCAGGTGCTCGACGTGGTCGAGAGCGCCGAGCCGCTGCGCAAGGTGTACGAACCCGACAATCCGATGGCCAATGCCGACGGCATCGTGTTCTACCCGAACGTCAACCAGGTCGCCGAAATGACGGACATGATGTCCGCCTCGCGTGCCTTTGAAACGAATGTCGAAGTGCTGGGCCGCCTGCGCGGCATGCAGCAATCCCTCCTGAAACTGGGCGAAAGCTGATCATGGAAACCAATCTCTTTACCAATTCCGCCGGCGCAGCCGCGGCGAACGCGAGCACTACCCCGCTCGCCAATGGCACCAGCGCCGCTGGCAAGACCAGCGAAACCCAGGAAATGTTCACCAAGCTGCTGGTGGCGCAGATCCAGAACCAGGATCCGCTGGCCCCGTCGGACCCGGCGCAGTTCGTCCAACAGCTGACCCAGCTGTCGCAGACCGAAGCGCTGCAAAGCCTGGCTTCGCTGACCAGCAACAACGCCAGCGTGCTGCAAAGCATGCAGGTGCTGGGCCTGGGCGCCCAGGTGGGCTCCGAAGTGATGGCCAGCGCCACCAGCGTGCAGCTGGACGGCGCAAAGGTCGGCGGCGCGGTCACGCTGGGCTCGAACAGCAGCAAGACGACCCTGGTGCTGACCGGCGCCGACGGCGTCCCCCACGAACTGGCACTGGGCCCGCTGACCGCGGGCACGTCGCCGGTGTCGATCGACCCGACGGCGATGGGCTTGCCGCCGGGGAATTACAAGATGCAGGTCGTCACTTCCTCGGGCGAAACGCCGGCGCTCGATATCGCCGGCCGCCTGAACAGTGTGCGCCTGGGCTCGAACGGCAGCATTGTGCTGAACGTCGCCAATGTGGGCGAAGTCGCACCGAGCGCAATTACCGCCTTCAACGGTAAATCCAACTCCACCGCTGTCGCCGCTGCCGGCGCCGCCACCACCTCTCTGTAACAAGGACCCGTCATGAGCTTCAATATCGCACTGTCCGGCATCCAGGCCGTCAACGAGCAGCTGAACAGCATTTCGAACAACATCGCCAACGCCAGCACCTACGGCTACAAGGCGCAGCGCGCCAACTTCTCCTCGATGTACGCGGGCAGCCAGCCGACCGGCGTGCAGGTGGGTTCGACCACGCAGAACATCGGCCTGTCCGGCGGCGTGCTGTCCACCGGCCGCTCGCTGGATGCCTCGATCAATGGCCGCGGCTTCTTCGTCAGCAAGACCGGCTCCGGCGAGACCGTGTACAGCCGCGTCGGCATCTTCACCAAGGACGGCTCCGACTTCCTGGTCGACAGCGCCGGCCGCCGCGTGCAGGGCAACCAGCTGACGCCGGGCGTGGAATCGGACGGCGTGCCGGGCGATATCAAGGTGCCGACGCAGACGCTGAAGGCCAAGCCGACCACCGAGATCGACTTCGCCGCCAACCTGTCGGCCGACTGGAAGAAGCCGGCCATCGCCTTCGACCCGGCCGCCCCGGACCCCGCCAGCTACAACATGACCAAGGTCACGCTGGCGTATGACAGCCAGGGCAAGAGCCACACGGTGAGCCAGTACTTCGCCCGTACCGACGACGCCACCAACAGCGTTGCCGTGTACACGCTGATCGACGGCCAGGCGCCTTCGGCCGGCACCGGCATCACCCTCACCTTCGACCAGGACGGCAAGCTGACCAACGACCCGACCACGCTGGCGATGACCTACGACCCGGCGCCGGCCGCCGAGATGAACATCACGCTGGACTACGTGGGCACCACGTTCCAGGCGGGCGAAGCGACCACCTCGGTCAACATCGCCGATGGCTACACGACCGGCCAGTATGTCGGCGTGGAACTGGCGTCGGACGGCAAGGTAGTCGCCAAGTACTCGAACGGCGAACAGCAGGCCGTCGGCCAGATCAAGCTGGCCACCTTCTCGAACGAAGATGCGCTGATCCCGGTGAGCGACACCAGCTGGACCGCGAACGGCGCCGACGTCGGCACGGTCAGCCTGGACAACCCGGGCAAGAGCGTGGCCGGCAGCCTGTCGACCGCCACGCTGGAAGGCTCGAACGTGGACATCACGTCCGAACTGGTGGGCCTGATGGGTTCGCAGCGTAATTACCAGGCCAACTCGAAGGTAATCACCACCGAGAACCAGATGCTGCAATCCCTGATGCAGGCAATGTAAGGCTGAGCTGACATGGATGCGCTGATCTATACCGCGATGAGCGGTGCCGAGCGGGCCCTGCGGGGCCAGCAGGTACACGCCAACAATCTCGCGAACATGGACACGGGTGGCTTCCGGGCCAACCTGGAACTGGCCACCGCGCAAAAGGCGGCCGGCTATGGCTACGACGACCGCCACATGGCCACCATGCAGGCCAATGCGATCTCGACCAAGCAGGGCACGCTGCGCCCGACCGGCCGCGACATGGACGTGGCCATTTCCGGCCCCGGCTACTTCGCCGTCGAAGGTCCGACCGGCGAAGCCTACACCCGCGCCGGCGCGATCACGCTGGACCAGGATGGCACCATGACCGTGAACGGCATGCCGATCCTGGGCGAAGGCGGCCCGATCACGCTGCCGATCCACAGCAAGGTCGAGATCGGCCAGGACGGTACCGTGTCGATCCAGAGCCCGGGCGGCCGCGGCGAGATGCAGGTCATCGACAAGCTGAAACTGGTGCGCGCCGAAGGCAGCGAGCTGACCAAGAACGAGGCGGGCCTGATCGTGTCCCGCGACGGCCAGCCGCTGATGACGGACAACACCGTCACCGTGCGCCCGGGCCACCTGGAAGGCTCGAACGTCTCCGCTGTCGAAGAGATGGTGGCGACGATGAGCCTGAACCGGACGTTCGAAGTGCAGATGAAACTGTTCAAGGCCGCGGACGACATGACCCAGGCCGGCAACCGCCTGGTCAGCGGCAACTGATTTTTTGCCCGCTGCCGGCGTTGCATCTCGGCCGTAGATACTGCAAGAAAAACGTTGACAGTGATGCGACTTGGATGAACCCACCCCTAGTGCAAATGCCGGGGTCAGGATGGAGTCCTGGCATGCATGCCAGGACCGTTACGCAGGCGCGAAGCATGCTTCGCGAAACCCCTGCTTCACCCCGCCGGGGCGTAGTCGGGGTTTCAAGGAGCATCGCTCCTTGCCGACGTAGCGATACTGGCCTGCAAGCCAGTATTCCTCCCTGACCCCAGCCCTTCGCCGTTGGGGTGAATGCATGCACTTCGATGTGTGCTAACCAAACGGCATTGTTGGCTGTCACCGCTTTGACGTCCCCATACAACACCGTCGCCTGCCGTGCGACAGGTTTTTCCACGCGGCACTAAAGTTGCCGTACGGATTGTCGTAACCGGGTAAAGTTTCCCGGCACACAGAACACACTCAGGAGCATCGTATGAATCCAGCAATGTGGATCAGCAAGACCGGCGTGCAAGCGCAGGACGCCAAGCTGCAAGCCATCGCCAACAACCTGGCCAACGCCAACACCGTCGGCTTCAAGAAGGACCGCGTGGTCTTCGAAGACCTGTTCTACTCGGTCGAAGGCCAGCCGGGCGCGCAGCGTGCCGACAACAACACGCTGGCGCCGACCGGCGTGCAGCTGGGTAACGGTACCAACATCGTCGGCACCCAGAAGGTGTTCACCACCGGCAGCACCCAGATCACCAGCAACCAGTACGACGTGGCCGTGATGGGCAACGGTTTCCTGCAGGTGCGCCGCCCGAACGGCGAAGCGGCGTTCACCCGCGCCGGCCAGCTGGGCCTGGACGCCAACGGCGTGCTGATCAACGCACAGGGCCTGCCCCTGGTGCCGCAGATCACCGTGCCGAACAACGCCACGTCGATCACGATCGGCGAGAACGGCACCGTCACCGCAACGATCCCCGGAAATACCCAGCCGACCGAACTGGGCCAGCTGACGCTGACCACCTTCATCAATCCGGCCGGCCTGCAGGCGCTGGGCGAAAACCTGTTCTCGGAAACCGCCTCGTCCGGCGCGGCGACGGAAGGCCGCCCGGGCGATGCCCAGTTCGGCAAGATCAAGCAGGGCGCGCTGGAAGCGTCGAACGTGCAGGTGGTCGAGGAAATGGTCGACATGATCGCCGCGCAACGTACCTATGAAATGAACACGAAGGTGCTGTCGGCCGCCGACAACATGCTGCAGTACCTGGCGCAAGCCGCCCGCTGATTTCTTTCACCGACACGAAAGTACCGTTTGATGATCAAAGCGCCACTGTGCGCAATGGCCGCGATGCTGCTGGCCGGTTGCGCTTCCACTCTCGCCCCTCCCGCCGTGCGTCCCGGCCCGTTCGACGAACCGCCGCAGGTGGTACGTTCTGCCGCGCCGCGCGGTACGTCGGGCGGCGTGTTCTCCGCCGATGCCGGCCTGTCGCTGACCTCGGACAGCCGCGCCTTCCGCGTCGGCGACGTGGTCACCGTGATCCTGCAGGAAACCACGCAAGCCTCGAAGAGCGCCGGCACCAAGCTGGGCAAGGATTCCGGCATTTCCGTCACGCCGCCCGCACTGCTCGGCAAGACGTTCCCGAAGGCGGGCATCGACCTGTCGGCGGGCCACTCGTTCCAGGGCGACGCCACCGCCACCCAGCAAAATGCGCTGACCGGCGCGATCACCGTGATCGTGCAGGAAGTGATGCCGAACGGCTTGCTGAAAGTGGCCGGTGAAAAGGGTGTCACGCTGAACCAGGGCGAGGAATTCCTGCGCCTGCGCGGCTACCTGCGCGCCGCCGACATCGATGCCAACAACCAGGTGTCGTCGCAGCGCATCGCCAACGCGCGCATCGCCTACTCGGCGCAGGGCACGCTGGCCGACACCAACCAGCCGGGCTGGCTGCAGCGCTTCTTCCTCGGCCCCCTGATGCCGTTCTGAGGACACCGATGAAAAAATTCCTTGCTTCACTGATGGCCGTGGGCGCGCTCGCGCTGGCCGCCGTACCCGCGCAGGCGGCCCAGGCGCTGCGCAACCTGGTCTCGATCGAGGGCGTGCGTGAAAACCCGCTGGTCGGCTACGGCCTCGTGGTGGGCCTGAACGGCAGCGGCGACTCCACCCAGGTGAAGTTCGCCAGCCAGTCGGTGGTCAACATGCTCAAGCAGTTCGGCGTGAAAATGCCCGACGGCGCCGATGCCAAGAGCAAGAACGTGGCCGCCGTGATGGTGTCGGCGGTGTTCCCGCCCGGCTACCGCCGCGGCCAGGCGATCGACATCACCGTCTCGTCGCTGGGCGATGCGAAATCGCTGCGCGGCGGCGCCCTGCTGCTGACGCCGCTCCGCGCGGCCGACAACGAAGTCTATGCGCTGGCGCAGGGCAACGTGGTGGTCGGCGGCCTGTCGGCGGCCGGCAAGAGCGGCTCGTCCGTGACGGTCAACACCCCGACCGCGGGCCGCGTTCCCAACGGCGCGATGATCGAACGGGAAATCCCCACCGATTTCTCGACCGCCGGCGCGGTGCGCCTGTCGCTCAAGCGCCCCAGCTTCGAGACGGCCACCAACATAGTCGAGTCGATCAACCGGAAATTCGGCGGCATCGCCACCACCGAGGATGCCACCAGCGTGTCCGTGGTGGCACCGGAAAACCCGACCCAGCGCGTCGCCTTCATGGCCAAGCTGGAAGCGCTGGCGATCGAGGCGGGCCAGGAAAATCCGCGCGTGGTGTTCAACTCGCGCACCGGCACCGTCGTCATCGCCGAGGGCTTGCGCGTGAAGGCGGCCGCCGTCACGCACGGCTCGCTGAAGGTGGTGATCTCGGAAAGCTCGAAGGTCAGCCAGCCGGGCCCGCTGTCCGGCGGACAGACCGCCGTCACGCCGCAATCGAACGTGTCGGTGGACCAGGGCGGCCGCCCGATGTTCCAGTGGCCGCCGGGCGCCAAGCTGCAGACCATCGTCGACACGGTGAACAGCCTGGGCGCCACGCCGGACGACATCATGGCGATCCTGCAGGCACTCGACCAGGCCGGCGCCATCGAAGGCGAACTGGTGGTGATCTGATGGATTCGCGTTTGGTATCCACGAACGCCGCCGCCGGCCCGGCCGGCGGCGCGCTCGGCCTGAACGAAGCCAGTTCGGTGCTGCCGCAGGCCGTGGCGCCCGCCGAGACCGATCCGGCGGCGGCCGCGTACAAGAAGAAGGCCAGCGAAGCGGCGGTGAAGTTCGAAAGCTTCTTCATTGGCCACATGCTGAAACAGATGCGCAGCTCCACCAAGGAGCTGGCCGGCGACGACAGCATCTACAAGGATTCGATCAACAGCGACATGCTGGACATGGCCGACAACATGGTGGCCGACCAGATGGCGAACCAGCGGGCCTTCGGCATCGCCGACGCGATCCTGCGCCAGCTGCTCCCCAAGGCGCCGGCCGCGCCCGCGGCACCGATGCCGGCCACGGCGAGCGAACCGGCGGCGCAGCCGGCCGCACAAAAAATTTCCACAAAGACTTAATCTCCCGGGGCGCGCAGTCGCCTTGACTAGTTAAGAGAAAGTCGCAGTCCGCCAGGCCCTGACCTGGCGGGCCCACTTCAACGGATCAGTCATGACCATCATCAATAACGCATTGTCGGGCGCCATCGCCGCGCAAGCCGCGCTGAACGCGGCCAGCCAGAACGTGGCCAACCTGCAGACCCCGGGCTACACGCGCCAGGGCGTGCTGCTGGCCGCCATCGCCCCGGGCAGCGGCACCAAGCAGGCCGGCAATGGCGTGGAAGTCAGCTCGCTGCTGCGCATCTCGGATGCCTACAAGACGCAGCAGATGTGGCGCGCCAACGCCGAGCAGGGCCGCTATGCGACCACGCAGCCTTACCTGACCCAGCTGGAACAGGTGATGGGCGACGACAAGTCGAGCCTGTCGTATGGCGTCGACAACTTCTTCAAGGCGCTCAACGCGGTCGGCGAGGAACCCACGTCGGCACCGCTGCGCGGCCAGGTGGTGGCGCAGGCCGGCGCGCTGGCGGAAAGCTTCAACAGCATCTACCAGGTCACCCGCAACCAGCAATTGTCGGTGCAGCAGCAGCGCGACGCGATCGTGCCGAAGTTCAATACGCTGACGCAGAACATCGCCGCGCTCAATACGCGCATCGTCGCCGCGAGCGCCACCGGCACCAATGTTTCCTCGCTGATCGACGAGCGCGACATGGCCATCGACAGCCTGTCGCAACTGGCCGCCCTCGAAGTGCTGGAACAGCCGGACGGCAGCCGCGCGGTCTCGCTGAAATCGGGCCAGCCGCTGGTAGTGGGCAACCAGGCCGCTTCGCTGGGTATCGACACCAGCGGCGGCACGCCGCAGATGCAGGTGACCTTCGCACGCTCCGTGTACGGAGTGGACGACACCGCGGTGGGCGGCCAGATCGGCGGCCTGGGCACCTTCGAGAAGAATGTGCTGCAGCCGCTGCAGGATTCGATCGTGTCGATGGCCTCGCAACTGGCCACCAGGATCAACGACCAGCTGGGCGCCGGCACGGACAGCGCCGGCAATCCGGGCAAGCCGATGTTCGCCATCAATGGCGGCGGCGGGGGCGGCATCCTGTCCGTCTCGGCCGGCTACAGCGCCGACGACCTGGCCCTGTCCGCGGACGGCACGCCGGGCGATTCGGCCAACCTGCAGATGCTGGTGGACATCAAGAACCAGACCATCACGCTGGGCTCCGTCGGCACCGTGATCCTGGGCGACGCCGATACCCAGCTGGTGGGCAAGCTGGCCATCGACAGCCAGCAGAACAAGTCGCTGCTCAACACCGCGACGACGATCCGCCAGCAGTCGGAGGATGACTGGGCGGCGACGTCCGGCGTCAACCGCGACGAGGAAGCCATGAACCTCGTCGAGTTCCAGAACATGTACCAGGCCAACATGAAGGTCATCGCCGTGGCGAACTCGCTGTTCGACGCCACGCTGGCGATGTTCGGCTAAAGGATTCCACCATGCGTATCGCAACCACCCAGTACCAGGCCACCCTCGCCCGCTCGCTCGAGCTGAACCAGACGATGGCGTCGCGCCTGACCCAGCAGATGGCGTCCGGCAAAGCCGTCATGCTGCCGTCGGACGACCCGATCAGCCATGTGCGGATCTCGCGCCTGACGCGCGAAGAGGCCATCATCGACCAGTACCGCGAGAATATCGGCGCGGTCAAGATCCGCCTGTCGAAGAACGAAAGCTACCTGTCCGGCATGGTCGGCGACCTGACCAAGGCGAACGACCTGCTGGTGTGGGCGGCCGATGGCGGCAACACGCCGGACGATTTGAAGTCGATGGTGGACAGCCTCGTGGCGATACGCGACAGTGTGCTGTACACGGCCAATACCCGCGACCAGGAAGGCAAGTACCTGTTTTCCGGTACCATGACCGACACCCCGCCCATCGCGTTCGACGGCGCCAGCTACAGCTATGCCGGCAATGCCGGCGAACAGAAAGTCGTGGTCGGCAATGGCATCACGCAGACCGTCAACGTCAATGCCGGCGGCGTGGATGCGCTGCTGAACAAGCTGACCGAAGCGATCGACGCGTTGCGCAACACCACCACCGACTCGTCGGCCGAACCGCTGAAGGGCTTGATCTCCGAGACGATGACGATGGTGCAGTCGACCCAGGACGACCTGGCCGGCAAGGTCGCCAAACTGGGCGGCGCGCAGAACGTGCTGGCCACGCTCGACAGCAACCACGCCAACGTGAGCCTGTCGAACAAGTCGGCGATGACGGAACTGGGACAGCTCGATTACGGTGTCGCCGCCAGCGAACTGTCAGGCTACAATATGGCTCTGCAAGCCACTTACCAGTCCTATTCGAAGATCAGCAATCTGTCGCTGTTCAATGTTCTTTGAGTAAGTGACGTCTGGTAAATGATGTTTGGCAGATGATGCTCAGCAAATAGTTTTTAAGCAGTCATGTTCTTCAAGCTTCACGTTTTTCAGTCAGTACCGGTTGATCGAACCCGATCGATGCAGTCCGGTCGATCCATCCGATTGATGTAACCACTTTGATTTAACACTCGCCATGCAAATCGTACAGCGCTCCAGCACTGCCGGCGTCAGCAAGGACTCGTCGGCGTCGACGACGACCGGGCTCGACCAGGCCGGCCTGGCAGGCGCTGCCCAGGGAAAAACGTCGGCCCACGGGCCGGCGCCGGGGGCCTCGGCCGCGCCCCCCACCCAGGCCGCGCCGCTCCGGCGCGGGCTGAGCAACTGGGACCAGCCCCTGCAGAACGATATTTCCAGCGCCCAGCAAGCGGTGGATTTCCTCGAACAAAGCGCCGCGCAACTGCGCGCGCTGAAGACCGACCTCGCCACCAAGCTGGCGGCGCGCCAGATGCGCGACGGGCAGCTCGAACAGCAGGTGCGGCAATTCGCCGATACCTGGCGCAACCGCCGCGAGGCAACCGGCGGCTCGCTCGATGCGCGCCTCAAGTTCAGCGGCGCGGAACCGTCCAGCCAGCGCTTTACGGTGCGCGGCATGTCGCTGGCGAACCTGCGCAATGGCGCCCGCGAGACGCTGGCCGTCGCCGTCGGCGGTGGCGCGCAGGGGCTGCGTTCGGTGCACCTGTCGCCCGGCCTGTCGGACGAGGAAATCGTCGCGCGCTTCGACCAGGCCCTGGGCCCGGTGGGCGTGCGGGTTTCGTCGAACGACGATGGCGAACTGGTGTTTTCCACCAGCGAGAACAGCTGGCCCGGCGTGCGCGATTCGATCGCCGTGCAGGGCAGCGGCATCCGCTTCCCCACTGGCCAGCTGAGCCGCCTGAAGGCGGAGCCGGAAGCGCCCGTGGTGGCACCCGAAGGCTGGGGCACCGACGACATCGAATCGATGCGCGACACGCTGCAGCAGGTGATGCAGGCGCTGTCGCACGTGGAAGCGGCGCTGGCCAAGGTCCATGGCGAATTGAACATGGCGACCCAGCGTGCCCAGAGCGCCATGCCCGACATCGAAGTGGCCGGCGTGGATGACCTGGCAACGCGCTTTTCCACCATCGCCAACGAACCGGGCTACCAGTCGCTGCTGGCCCTGACCTCGGCCCTGGTGGGCATCAACCGGGACCGGGTGGTTTCGCTGCTGAGCTTGCGATAGCTGTACCAGCACCAGCACCGGAATCAGCAACGCCGCCGGACCAGTCCAGCCGCACCTGCCGCGCCAGCGCCAGCAACTCGTCCGCTGGCGCCGGCCGCGCAAACACATATCCCTGCGCCAGGTCGCAGCCGGCGGCGGTCAGCAGCGCCAGCTGCGCTTCCGTTTCCACTCCTTCCGCCACGACTTCCAGGCCCAGCTTGTGGGCCAGCAGGATGATGGCTTCGCACAGCGCCAGGTCGCCGGAATCGCCGGTCAGCCCGGCCACGAAGCTGCGGTCGATCTTCAGGTAGTCGATGTCGAACTTCGTCAACTGGGCCAGCGCGGAATGGCCGGTGCCGAAGTCGTCCAGCGCCACCTGCATGCCCAGCGCGTGCAGGCGCCCGAGCCGCTCGAACACATGTCCGGCCGGTTCGTTCAGGATATCTTCCGACACATCGGCGACCAGGCTGCGCGGCGGCAGCCGCAG
Organism: Pseudoduganella albidiflava; assembly: GCF_004322755.1. Lineage (NCBI taxonomy): Bacteria > Pseudomonadati > Pseudomonadota > Betaproteobacteria > Burkholderiales > Oxalobacteraceae > Pseudoduganella > Pseudoduganella albidiflava. The sequence continues at coordinate 2,259,081 of NZ_CP036401.1, read as the reverse complement.
GCTTTCCACATACCCCAGCCAGCCGTGCGCCTCGTCGCGCAACTGGGCCGACGTCACGTTGATGGTGACCTGGAACGGCCGTCCCAGCTCGCGCTGCCACGCCAGCACCTGGTCGGCCGCCTGGCGGAAGGCCCGGTCGCCGATATCGAGCAGCACGCCGGACGATTCCGCGCCGGCGATGAAATCGGCAGGGTTCAGCAGGCCGCGCTCCGGGTGGCGCCAGCGCAGCAGCGCTTCGGCGCGTTCCACCACGCCTGTCTTCAGGTTGACGATGGGCTGGTAGTGCAATTCGAATTCCTGCTGCACGGCGGCGCGGCGCAGGTCCACTGCCAGCCGGGCGCGCTGCTGGGCGGCCGACTGCATGTCGTCGGTGAAATAGGTATAGCGGTTGCGGCCACTGTTCTTGGCCGCGTACATGGCCTGGTCGGCGTGCCGCAGCAACTCTTCGGCGTCGGCCGCGTCGGAAGGGTACAGCGCGATGCCAACGCTGCCCGAAATCGTGCCCTGCGCGCCGCCGGCCAGTTCGAATGGCCTTTGCAATACCGACACGATATCCTCCGCCACCCGCTCGGCATCCTGCACGTGGCCGAGACCTGGCAGGATGGCGACGAACTCGTCGCCGCCGATCCGGGCCAGCGTATCCGTCGCGCGCATGCACGCCCCCAGCCGGGCCGCCGCCTGCACCAGCAGCGCATCGCCCTGCTGGTGGCCGAAGCGGTCGTTGATCTGCTTGAACTGGTCGAGGTCGATGAACAGCAGCGCCAGGAAACTGCGCTCGCGGCGCGCCTTCTTCATCTCGTGGCGCAGCCGTTCCTGGAACATGTTGCGGTTCGGCAGGCCGGTCAGCGCATCGAAATTGGCTTGCTGGTAAGCCAGCTCGGCCGACTCGCGGTGTTCGGTGATGTCGGCAGCCAGCGCCAGCGCGCCGAGGAAGCCGCCGTCGGCATCGAACAGCGGATTGGCGGTCAGGTGCACCCACAGCGGCGTGCCGTCGCTGCGCATGAACTTCAGCTCGTGCCGCCCGGGCATGCCTTCCTGCTGCCGCGCGACATTGCGCTCCAGCAGCGAGCGCCCTTCCGCGTCGAGGAAGGAGACCAGCGGCCGGCCGACCATCGCTTCGACCGGGTAGCCCAGCATCTCGGCCATGCGCGGGTTGGCGAAACTGGTGCGCGCGGCAGCGTCGAATTCCCAGATGCCTTCGCGCGCGGTCTGCACGATGCGGCGGAAGCGCTCCTCGCTTTTCTCCAGGGCGGCAAGGCGCCCTTCCGCCGGTTCCACGGTGAGGCGCAGCGCGCCGGCCGTGCCGCAACCGAGCAGCGTGACGGGCACGCCCCGGTCGCCCCGGTCGCGCTCCAGCTGGACGCCGCAGCGAACCGGCTCGTGGCTGGCCAGCGCACGCGCGGCGAAAGCATCGAAATCCGGCAGGAAGCGTTGTGCCACGTAGGCGCGAAAACTTTTCCGCCCCGCGCCGGCGCGGTCGATGCCCAGCAGGGCGGCGCCGGCCAGGTTGGCCTGCAGGATCGTCGCATCCTGCGCCAGCAGGAATACGCCGACCGGTGCCAGCAGGTACAGGTCGTCGAACCGCTCGTGCTCCGGCCCGGCGCCGCGCGGCGCCAGGTCGCTGCCGCCAAGGGCCGCCAGCAATCCTTCCTGCGACAACCCGGCGGGCAAGCCCGGCAGCAGTGCTGGCACCGGCTCGGTGACAGCGCTGTCGAGCGGGCTCTCGAGCGGCCTGTCGGGCGGGCTGTACGGCGGGCTGTTGGACGGATTGTCGCTGGGATGGTCCATGAGGTTATCCATATCGTGATGAAACCCTCGTAAACTGACTGACGGCTGTCGAGAATGCCGGATCAGCCTAGCATGCACGCTTCGCCAAGTCGAGCGCACGCCGCACGCGGGCGCACCTGCGCCGGCTGGAGCGCGCTGATGGTGCGGCGATGGTTCAGTGACGGTGCGGCGATGCGCGGCGACCGTGCGACGATGGTGCTGTGACAGTGCAGCGACGGTGCATCGACCGCGCGGCGCGGGTGCCACGCGACGGCATTGCGGTGCCGGATTGCGGTGCGGGATGGCGCTGCCGGACGAGGCGGCGGTACCCGTCCCTTCAGTAGTGGCGGCGGCGCCCGAAGTTGTGGCCGACCACCAGCGTGGTGCTGGCCACCAGCGTAGACAGGCCGAGGATCAGCTGCACCAGCTTGTCCGCGGGCAGGATCCACATCGACCCTTTCGGCGGCTCCGCCTGGGCGACCGCGGCGATCAGTGGCGCCACCCACTCGGCGTCCGGCGTAATATCGAGAACGACGGCGTCATCCGAGGTCTGCATGAAGATGTCGCCTCCGGCGGCCAGCGTGAAGCACACCCCATAGCCGGTCTCGTTCTTGCCGACATGCTCCTGCAACGCCAGGTCATGCTCGGCGATCCACAGTTCGGCATCGGCGGGGGTTTCCAGTGCCGTCCACGGCACGGGGCGGAACCGTGGTTGCGCCCCATCGTCTTTTTCGTGCTGCATGGGTCTTTCGTGTTCGTGTTCGCGCTGCGTGTTCAACGTACCGCGACCGGTCCTCGATGCGGCCCGGCAGTGTAACCGAAGAAAGGAGAAATCATGAAATATACGCGCTATGTATCGGAATTCGAGCAGTTCCTGAATCGGTACAAGGAAGAGCACCCCAATGTGGAAGCGGACCAGCGCCGCGGCTGGAAGATCTGGTGGGACCACCGGCAGGACCTCGATGCGCTGGACCGGCAGCGGCGGGATTCGGTGGAGACCAAGCCGTATTATTACGGGTGATGCAGGGTTGTTGTGGCCGGCCTCGCCCCGGGGTTGGGCTGCTCGACGTTTGATGTTCAGGGGGGCGCCTGCGTCCAGGGTCTGCCGGAGCGGCGTATCGACACATTGAAAGCGCATGCTCTCCCCCCAACGGCGAAGGGCTGGGGTCAGACCCGCCGGGTCTGACCCCGGAATTTGCACTTGGGTTGGGCTTGTCCAAGCGGCATCAGGGAATGACTACGCTGGCCCAGGCCGAGCCTTGCAAGGCAAGGCCGTTCGACTGACTTCGGTTCGTTCAACGGTACGCTGCCCCAGGCCTGGCCCTGCAAGGCCAGGCCGTGACCCAGGCGCGGAGCAGGGCTCCGCGAATTCCCTGGGTCACCCCTTCCATGTGCGTTTCAGGCCGGTGTCGGCATGGATCCACCCGCCGCGCGGCCCACCACGGAAGTAGAACCCGACGCCGCCCTGCCGGAAGCTCTTGATGAGTCCACCGACGACTTCCTCGTTCAGGTTGGCGATGCGGATGTCGGCGGCCTTCCCCTCCAGGTGCAGCGACTGGCGCGCGGCCGGGATGCCCTGCTCGCGCAGCCGCTGGTTCGACGCGGGCGTGCGGTAGCCGGACAGGATCTCGATCGGGCTGTTGATGCCGTAGCGCGCCACGAAGGCCTGTGCGCCCCACAGCGTTTCCAGCAGCTTCGGATCCATCGGCGCGGTCGACTTGCCGTTGACGTCGCGCAGCAGGTGGCATAGCTGCTGGTAGCCGGAGTCGATCAGTTCGCCGTCCTTCCAGTACAGGACCGAGGCCTTTTCGCCGCTCTGCGGCCGGGTCACGGTCAGCGTACGGGGCTTGAGCCAGAATTCCAGGTCCAGCGCCTGGGCGTCGAAAATATCGGGCGGCGGCTCCAGCGCCTGCGCGCGCGCCGGCGCCAGGCCGACCAGCGGTGCCCCGATGAAGCTGGCGGCGGCTGCCCCCAGTGTCTTGTGTAGAAAATCTCTGCGCGTTGCCATAGCTATCCCATTGGTGCGGTGAAACGGATGCGAGCGTCACTATAGCCGATGGCGCGGGAACTTGAGAAAGCTCTTTAACTGTGTGGCGTAAAATGTATCATTCATGGCTCAACATTTAAGGCCGGCCTAAGCAATGCCGGCTTGTCGATGCCCTGTGTGGTCCGCCCGCTTTCAGGCGGCCACCTGCTCCAGCCGGGCCGGCAGCGCGGCGCGCGGCAGGTCCAGCGCATGGCCCTGCGCCAGCGGCTGCACGCCGGCCAGTTCCGCGATGGCGTGCAGGGCCCCCAGCGCCGCGGCACCCTCGGCATGGTGGAACACGATCCTGGTACCCCGCCCGGCCGCGGCCGACAGCAGGCGCGCCAGGCCTTCCCAGTCGCGCGCGGTACGCGCATCGCAGCGGATCACGTCCGGCCGCACGCGCTCGAGCAGCGCCAGCCCTTCCTGCACGCTGCCGGCATGCACGGCGAACCGGAAACCGTTGCGCCGGTAATTGTCGGCCACGTAACCCAGCAGCCAGTTCTGCTGCGGCGTGGTCGGCGGCAGTTGCAGCACGATGCGCGCCACCGGCAGTTCGAGCGCGTCGAGGATGCGCCGGAACGCATGGCCATGGTTGCTGCTGACGGCGGACAGCAGCCGGCCATGGACGTTCAGGTGCAGGTCCAGCCGTTCGCAATCGGGCTGGCGGAAGAAATTGATCGCGTGGAGCATGCGGCACAGGCGGTCGAGTTCCACCGACTCGTCGTCGCTGGCCGCGTTTTCCAGCAGGCGCCACAGCGACAATCCCTCATCCTCGGCCGACAGCCCGCGCGCCAGCCCCTCGCAGGCAACGGCGCTGCCGCTGTCGAGTTCGCGGATCGGGTGGAACACGCTCGTCATCGTGCAATTGAAGAAGCGGCCATGGGCGCGGCCGGCGGCGTCGAGCCACAGCGATGACGGCGACCTGGCTTCGGCGGGATCGGCCAGCCGGGCCAGGTACTGTTGCAGGATGGGGAAACTCATTGCAGCCTTTCTGAAGCAGATGCGGTGCGACAAGGCTAAGGCGCGGCGGGCAATTTCAGAACGAATCGTTTTGCCGATGGATATTCGTCCCATGCATATCGCCGCCGCATCGGCACGACAGAAGAGATCAATACATATGGATCAATACATATGGAACCGGCGGGTTCGATGCTCCGGCACCGGGGCGATTCACGGCCCTGCAGGGCAGCGGACGGCATCGTTTTGCTCGAAAGCATCGCGCCGGCACATAAGCATATTGAAAAAGATTCGTTCCTGGCCAGGGCGTGCACGGGTATCTTGGACTCAACTTCAACGATTTTCGACGCCACCATGTGCCAGCTCCTCGGATTGAACAGCAGCGTACCCGCCGGACTCGGGCCATTCTTCGACGTGTTCGCCGAACGGGGTGGCCGCACCGACGAGCACAAGGATGGCTGGGGCATCGCCTTCCATAGCGGCAAGCGTTGCCGGCTGTACACGGACCACCGTGCCGCGATCGATTCGCCGCTGGCGGTGCGTGTCCGCCGCGGCGCGCTGCGCGCCCGCAACATCCTCGCGCATATCCGCAAGGCCACGCAGGGCCGCATCGCCATCGAAAACGTGCACCCGTTCGCCCGCCAGCTGTGGGGCCGCACCTGGTGCTTCGCGCACAATGGCGACCTGAAGGAATTCGCGCCGGCGCCGGGGCGCTTCGTGCCGCAGGGCGACACCGACAGCGAGGCGGCATTCTGCCTGCTGCTGTCGCGCCTGGCTGCCCGCTTCCCGCACGGCGAACCAGCCACCTCCGTGCTGCGCGACGCGCTGGCCGAGGTGGCCGCCGAGATCGCCGCGCACGGCACCTTCAATTTCATCCTGTCGAATGGCGAAACGCTGTTCGCGCACTGCTCCACGCACCTGCACTACCGCCTGGACGATGGCCGCGCGATGATCGCCACCCAGCCGGTCGACACGCGCGACGGCTGGGTCGCGTTCGCCGCGGGAGAACTGAAAGCGTTCGGGAGCGGCGCGCTGCATCCCTGATTTACGGCGGCACACTTAACTGCCGAGTCCGGCGCCCGCTATAATCGGGCGCCATGAACGCCAACTACCACACCGCCCAGGCCCGCATCGACTGGATCTCCAGCGGCGCCACCGCCGGGCACAACGAAGACCACGTCGCCGTCTTCCAGGCCCCCGGGCTCACCGACCTTGTCGTGCTGGACGGCGCGACCTCCGTTGCAGAGCGAAATTATCTCGATGACGGCGGCGACGTCGCGTGGTTCGTGCACCGTTTCACCGCCGCCCTCGAACCGGCGATCCGCGACGGCCTCGACCAGCACGCCGCCGTGCACCGGGCCATCGACACGGTACATGCCGAATTCCTGGCCCGGGCCGGTGGCGCGGCCATTCCGGTCCATGCCTGGCCGATCGCCGCGCTGACGTGGATCCGCGCGACGTCCGATGGCATGCTCCACCTCTACTGCCTGGGCGACTGCATAACGCTGATGCGCCTGCCGGACGGCGGCGTCGCCGATCTCGACCCGTACACCAATCCCCAGGAAGCCGTGCTGCAGGCGGAAATCGCCCGGCTGCGCGCGGCCGGCATCGACGACCCGGCGGTCCGCCACGCCCGCCTGCTGCCGATGCTGCGCGCGCGGCGCGAATACCAGAACAGTTGCGCGAATCCAGCCATCCTGTGTCTGCGGCCGGATGGCGCGTTCGCCGCGCGGCGCCGCGTGCTGCCGATGCCGGCAGGCGCCACGCTGCTCGGCATGACGGATGGTTACTACCGGCTGGTCGACCCGTACGGGGTCCATACCCCGGCGTCGCTGCTGGATCTGTGCATGGAACAAGGCGTGGAGGCGGGGCTGCGGGTGCTGCGCAGCCACGAGGAAGAAATGAAGGCTGTCATGGCGGTCAAGCGCGCCGACGATGCGTCGGCGGTGCTGTGGCGGCCGGCCCGGCCCTAGAATCCGTCAGGCCGAGTTGCAGTTGCAAAAACGCTTGCGCGCATCGGGCTGGGCGCCCTGCACCAGCGGTTTCCAGAACAGGATCGTTTCCACGCCGTAGGGCGAACGCACGTTTCCATCGCGCCGGTAGCCAGCCGCCGCAAAAAAGCCTTCGGCGGTGGCGGTGCTATGCAGGTACAGGGCCTTCATGCCCAGGGCCAGCGCGCGCTCTTCCATCCGCCGCAGCAGCGCGCTGCCGGCGCCCTGGCGCTGCGCTTCCGGCAGCAGGTAGCACAGCGCCAGCTTGCCGGCACCGGTCAGCAGCGAGACGCCGACGATGCCGCCATCCTGTACCGCCACCAGCGAATAATTGGTCGGCGACTCGAACCAGGAAGCGACCGTGCCCGGATGCTTGTTGCCCAGCCACGCCGCGAGGATGTCCGGGTCGTCGCGATGGTCGAGCACGCAGCACTCGGCGATCGAGCGGCGCAGGACCTGGCAGGCGGCAACGGCATCGGGAGGTGTGGCGGGACGGATCTCGAAACTCATGGAAACTTGTGCAGACAGCGCAATGCGGGTCACTTGTTGGTCAGCTGATTAGGCGGACTATACACCAGTCAGCCGGAAGCCGCCGGCACCGTGCGCAGCCATCCCACGCAGCCATCCCATCTAAGCAAATTACAAAAATATAGTATCTTTCCGAACGGGATTTGACGACCATTGCTTATCTGTTTTCTACACGAGCACACCATGCCAAATAAAAAAATCGCATTTAGCGCAGTATGCAGCCCGGCCCGCAGGCTCCTGCTGGCCGGCGTCGCGGCCTCCGCCATGGCCATCGCCCCAGCCCATGCGGCCGACGTCACGCTGCTGAACGTGTCGTACGACGTGGCGCGCGAGCTGTACAAGGAAATCAACCCCGTCTTCGAAGCCCAGTACCAGAAACAGTCGGGCAAGAGCATCGAAGTCAAGCAGTCGCATGGCGGCTCCTCGAAGCAGGCGCGCTCGGTGGCCGACGGCCTGGAAGCGTCGGTCGTCACGATGAACCAGGCCAACGACATCGACATGCTGTCCGACCGCGGCCTGGTGGCGAAGGACTGGGCAAAACGGTTCCCGAACAATGCCGCGCCGATGTATTCGACGATGGTGTACCTGGTGCGCAAGGGCAATCCAAAAGGCATCAAGGACTGGGCCGACCTGGCCAAGCCGGGCGTGCAGGTGGTGATCCCGAACCCGAAGACCGCCGGCAACGGCCGCTATACGTACCTGGCCGCCTGGGGCTCGGTGCTGCAGAACGGCGGCAACGACGCGCAGGCCCGCGAACTGGTGACGAAGATCTTCCGCAACGTGCCGGTGCTGGACGGCGGCGGCCGCGCGGCCACCACAACGTTCACGCAGCGCCAGATCGGCGACGTGCTGGTGACGTTCGAGAACGAAGTCAGCCTGGTGCGCGCCGAAATGGGCAGCAACTTCGACATCGTCTATCCCTCCGTGTCGATCCTGGCCGAATCGCCTGTCGCCGTGGTGGACAAGGTGGTCGACAAGCGCGGCATCCGCAAGGAAGCCACCGCCTACCTGAACTTCCTGTACTCGGAAGCGGGCCAGGAAATCATCGCCAAGCATTACCTGCGCCCCCGTTCGGCGGCGGTCGCCAAGAAGTACGCGGCGCAGTTCAAGCCCATCAAGCTGTTCACGGTCGATGACGTGTTCGGTGGCTGGCGCGCGGCCCAGAAGCGCCACTTCGACGATGGCGGCGAGTTCGACAAGATCTACGGCGGCAAGTAAGCAAGGGCCGGCCAAACGCGAAGGAAGACCGCCAGCGGAGCGAGGCGGCATCTCACGGCATTTGCATCTCCAGGCGCGCCCGTCCCTTACCGGGGACGGGCGCGCCGTCATTTTGATAGCACATAAACATTACTTGATCACATATTTGTAATGTTTCGTCCCGCACGGCTGGGATAGTCTGGACTGGGCCGCCGCGCGCATGCTATCTTTCGGCCTCCTGGACATTGCTCTACAGCATTGCTCCATCCGCTCGCCCATCCCACGAACAATAATGATCAAGAAACTCGCAGCCGCCCTGCTGCTATCCGCCTCCGCAGCCGCGCTCGCCGTGCCGCTCGGTTCGCAATCCGTGCTGGTCGTTGACGACGCCGGCAAAGTCATCGTTGAAAAGAATGCCGGCGCCATCGTGCCGATCGCCTCGCTGACCAAGCTGATGACGGCGATGGTCGTGCTCGATTCCAGGCTGGACATGCAGGAACAGATCAGCATCGACCGCGAAGACGTCGACACGCTGAAGCACAGCACGTCGCGCGTGCCGGTCGGCGCCACGCTATCCCGCGCCGATGTCCTGCACCTGGCCCTGATGTCGTCGGATAACCGCGCCGCCGCGTCGCTGGCCCGCACCTTCCCTGGCGGTCCCGCTGCGTTCAAGGCCGCCGTCAACGCCAAGATCCGCGCGCTGGGCATGACGCGCACGCGCATCGACGAACCCACCGGCCTGTCGCCGCACAACACATCGACCGCCGAGGACCTGGTCAAAATGGCCGCCGCCGCGGCGCGCTATCCCACCATCGCCAGCATGACGACCGACAAGAGCGACATCATGCAGATCAAGGGCCGCCAGGTCGAATACCACAACACCAACCGCCTGGTCGGCGCCAAGGGCTGGGACATCGGCCTGTCGAAGACCGGCTACACCGAAGAAGCGGGCCGCTGCCTGATCATGCGCATCAAGGCCGCCGGCAAGAACGCCACGATGGTGCTGCTGAACGCCAGCGGCTCCTCCGCGCGCATCGCCGACGCGCTCAACATCCGCCGCCTGATCACCGGCAATGACGAACCCCGCGCGATCACGGCTTCGACGAAGGTGCGCGGCAATCCGGTCTCCGCGAAGATGCGCGTGCTCCCTGCCTCGACGAAGGTGCGCAAGGCCACCGCGAAGAGCAGCGTCCGCAAGACCGCCGCCAAGAGCAGCGCGCGCAAGAAGGCGATCCCCCGGAACGACAAGAAAAAGCCGGTGCGCCGCCGCGCCTCGTAGGCACGCACGACGTTCCGCCCGACAAAGCCGGCCTCGCGCCGGCTTTTTTCATGGCGCTGTTCGCGCCAATTGTGGGAACTTCCCGTCGGCATCACGGTCTGACTTCCTATTGAGATACTTCATGTATATCAGGAGGCGACATGGACACGGCGGATGTTCGAGTACTGATTAACGCGTTGATGCAGGAACAGCTTTCAGAAGATCAGGTCGCATTGCTGCAGGGCTTCTTGGCCAACCTCGAGCAGCCAGGCCAGTGCCTTCGCCAGATCGGGGAAGCAGCCGGAAGACCGCCATGTCCGCATTGCGGGTGCCCGCGGCCCCACCGTTGTGGGCAGGCCAGCGGCTTGCAGCGCTATCGCTGCGTAATATGCCGGCGCAGCTTCAACGCCTTGACCGGCACTCCGCTGGCGCGTCTGCGCCTGCGCGACAAGTGGCTGCATTATCTTCAGTGCGTGATCGAGTCGCTCTCTGTGCGCTCGGCGGCCAAGCGTGTGGCGGTGGCCAAGTCGACCAGCTTTCGATGGCGCCACCGTTTTATCGCCGCTATTCTCCGGACGCCCCGTCCGCAGCTTTCCGGCATCGTCGAGGCTGACGAAACCTATCATTTGGAATCACAAAAAGGCTCGCGGCAGTTGAACCGCCCGCCCCGAAAGCGTGGCGGCAAGGCCACCCGGCACGGCATCAGCAGCGAGCTGGACTGCATCCTCGTTGCCCGGGACAGAAACCGACAGACCTGTGACTTCGTCACGGGCCGCGGCCCGGTCAGCGCCGGCCAACTGATGAAGCACCTGAAGCCTGTGCTGGCGCCCGATGTGCTGCTCGTCACCGATGCCGCCAAGGCGTACCAGGCATTTGCGAAGCAGGCCGGCATCACGCACGAAGCGATCAATGTGCGCGCCGGCATCCGCGCGCGCGGCGCACTCCATATCCAGGGTGTCAACGGATGGCACAGCCGCTTCAAGACGTGGCTGCGGAGATTCAATGGTGTCGCGAGCCGCTACCTGGCCAATTACACCGGCTGGCAACGTGTACTCGATGCCGCCGAGCTGACGGCACCGCGGCAATGGTTGCGTAATGCCGTAGCGCCAGCATAGGGCGTCGGCTCTCTGTCGGGCTCGGCATCCAAAAAAGTTCCGTGATCAACGGCAAGGCCAATCAACGCGAACAGCGCCTTTTTCATGGCCGGTCACATGCGCCAGCGTCATCAAGCGGTCACGGGAGCCCCCTAGAATTCCCCGCTCTCATCAACCCTTGCATTACTTACATCAGAGCGCATGAGCAAAATCTCCCGTCCTCCCGAACCCGAAGACTTCGGCACCAACCAGTCCGGCAACCCGTATTTCGGCGACATCGTCCACGCCAGGCTGTCGCGCCGCGCCATCCTGACCGGCGGCCTCAGCACGGTAGCGCTGGCATTGTTCGGCTGCGGCGGCAGCGACGATGCCGCCCCCGCCACAACCGCGCCGGCCACGCCCGCACCGGCCGAGCCGGCACTGCCCGCCAACACGCTGAACTTCGAGAGCGTGAAGCGCACGCCGATGCTGGCCGGCGACGACCTGGTCGTGCCGCCCGGCTACCGCTGGACCGCCGTGACGAAACAGGGCGACCCGATCGGCAGCAAGCTGGGCGCCCCCGCCTTCCGCACCAGCGCCGCGCGCCGTTTCGACACCACGGGCGCCGAAGCGGAACTCCAGTTCGGCGACAACCACGACGGCATGGCGTACTTCCCGCTGCCCTACGGCTCGAAGAGCAGCGACCGCGGCCTGCTGGCCATCAACCACGAGGCGGCGCGAGCCGGCGTGATCAGCGGTTTCCGCTTCACCGGCGTGACCGCCACGACCGATCCGGCCACGCTGGACCCGGCCGGCGAAACGGCGATGAACCCGGACGTGGTGCGCAAGCAGAAGGCTTACCACGGCGTGTCGGTGGCCGAGGTGTACCGCGATGCCGCCGGCCAGTGGCAGGTGCAGCGCGATTCGGCCTACGCCCGCAAGGTGCATGCCGATACGTGGATCGCCATCGGCGGCCCGGCGCGGGGCCACGCGGCGATGCGCACCGGCGGCGATCCGGCCGGCGAACAGGTGCGCGGCACGCTGGGCAATTGCGGCAGCGGCGCCACGCCATGGGGAACCTACCTCACCTGCGAAGAAGACTGCCACAAGAACTACTTCGCCACGCGCGAACTGCCGGCCAGCGATGCGCGCTTCCAGGACCCGAAATGGGCGCGCTACAACATCGTCGGCGGCTACGTGCGCGACTACACCTGGCACTTCGTCGACAAGCGCTTCGACCTGGCGGTAGAACCCAATGAAACCAACCGCTTCGGCTGGGTCGTCGAGATCGATCCGTACGACCCTTCCTGGCAGCCGGTGAAGCGCACGGCGCTGGGCCGCTTCGCGCACGAGAACGTGGCGCACCTGGTGAATGCCGACAAGCGCGTGGCCTTCTACATGGGCGACGACCAGGGCTTCGACTACATCTACAAGTTCGTGACCGCGAAGGCAATGGACCCGGACAACCGCACCGCCAACCGCGGCCTGCTCGACGAGGGCACGCTGTACGTGGCGAAGTTCGCCGAGGATGGCAGCGGCGAATGGCTGCCGCTGGTGCACGGCCAGAATGGCCTGACGGCGGAAAACGGCTTCCCCGACCAGGCGTCGGTGCTGATCTGGGCACGCCTGGCGGCCGACAAGGTGGGCGCCACGCAAATGGACCGGCCGGAATGGCTGGCCTCGGACGCGGCCAGCGGCTGGGTCTACGCCACGCTGTCGAACAACACCAGCCGCGGCAACGCCACCGCGCCCGGCAACAGCACGGCCACGCCGCGCGCCGCGCAGGCGAAGAACGCCATGAACCCGCGCGACAAGAACCTGCATGGCCACATCATCCGCATGCGCGATGCCGGCGGCAACGTGGCCGGCACGCGCTTCAACTGGGAGATGGTGGTGCTGGCCGGTACCGGCACGGCCGACACGCCCGATCCCGCCAACCGCGGCACCATCAAGGGCGACGCCTTCAGCTCGCCGGACAGCGTGATGTTCGATGGCTGGCAGCGCCTGTGGATCGGCACCGATGCCGGCGACGCGCTGAAAGCATCCGACTGGAGCGGTGCCGGCACCGACTGGTCGGGCCTGGGCAACGACATGCTGCTGGCGATGGACACCCGCAGCGGCCAGGTGAAACGCTTCCTGATCGCGCCGGACGGCGCCGAGGTGTGCGGCACGCAGATGACGGCCGATGGCCGCACGCTGTTTGTCAACATCCAGCACCCGGGCACCGAGCAGCCGCGCGACATCCCGATCGACGCGATGACGTGGCCCGACAAGGTGCCGGTGAGCCAGGGCGGCATCGTGCGCTCCGCCACGGTCGCCATCACGCGCATCGATGGCGGCGTGATCGGCATCTGAGGTTCCGTACACTGGTGTCGGACACCCGGGCAGGCGCTAATGCCGCTTTGACAAGCCCACCCCAAGTGCAAATGCCGGGGTCAGGAGGGAGTACTGGCTGGTAGGCCAGTACCGCTACGCCGGCAAGGAGCGATGCTCCTTGAAACCCCGGCTACGCCCCGCCGGGGTGGAGCAGGGGTTTCGCGAAGCATGCTTCGCGCCTGCGGAACGATGCTGGCATGCATGCCAGCATTCCTTCCTGACCCCAGCCCTTCGCCGTTGGGGTGAATGCATGCGCTTTCAATGTATCGGGTAACTCTAAACTTGCCGGCATTAGAACAAGGCCCCAGATGTCGGACACCGGTTGTCGTCCGCCCACCTCATTACCTCATCGCCTCCCCCACCAGCGTCACCGGCCCCAGCAACCCGGCCGGCTGCGGCGCGATCTTCGCCGTGTCCTGCAATTCGAAGCGGTTGCCGTAGCGCAGGCGCAGCAGCCTGAAGTCCGGCAGCTCGCGCCCGGCCAGCGTGTTCACGCCCAGGTTGGCCACCTTCACCTCGACCTGGTTGGCGCCCGCCTTCAGGAACGGCGTCACGTCGAGCCGGTACGGCGGATGCCACAGCGTGCCGGCGCGCTGGCCGTTGACGGTCACGATCGCGGCGTCGCGCAGCGCCGGTTCGTACATCGCCCGCATGCCCGAATGGTGCGCATGCACGCCGCTGTCCGGCAACGGCGTGCCGGTACCGAAATCGAGCGACAGGCGCATGCCGGCCAGCTGCTCCGGCGTCACCGTGAGCGTCTTGCCATATACCGCCTGGCCGGAGAAATACCGGGTCGCCTCGCTGTCGGTCCAGGACACCAGCTTGTCCATCGCCACGGGCGCCCGCCCGGGGAAGCGCACCTGCCAGCCGGTCGACAGGTCGGCGACCACGGCGGCCTCCCTGGCCTTCGTTTCCGGCGCGGCGCCCGGCAGCGGCGCATCGCTCATCACGTACACCACCGACTCGTATGGCGCCAGCGTCAGCGCCGGCGCCAGCGCCGATTGCGCCAGCTTGCCGCTGTCCGGGTCGAGCCGGGTGGCGTGGCGGCGCGGCTCGCGGAAGACCAGGCTGGCCGCTACCGGTTCGTTGCTGGTGTTGGCGATGAAGTAGATGTCGGCATCGGCCAGCTTGCGGCGCACGAAGCTGATGCGTTTTTGCACGTCGCCCACGCGCACGTCGCCTGCACGAATGTCCGCTACGCGGACGTCGCCGGGCAGCACGGACTGAAGCGCGCGGCCCAGTTCGAGGTCGGTGGCGATCTTCGTCACGTTCTTCGTGACGTCCTGGCCGCGCCCGAACAGCGCGGCCGAGGCGCGTTTCACCTCGGCGGTGATGCGCTGCGCATCCAGGAAGCCCGGCGCCAGCGATGGCGTGGCGCCGATCGCGATGATCTTGCCGCCCTTCTTCACATACGCATCCAGCCTGGCCAGGACCTCGGGCGCAAGGCGCGTCACGTTCGGCATCACCAGCACCGGGTAGCGGTCCAGGCCCACGCGCAGCACGGCTTCCGGATCGACGTAGTCGAGATTGTGGCCGCTGTCCATGATCTGCTGGACCAGCTCGGGCTTGATGAACTTCGGCAGCTCGCCCGACAGCGACGTCTTGCCGGGCCGGTTGATCGCGTACACATCGTCGTTCGGCAGCAGCACGGCCACCTGGTTGGCCGGCGCGCCCTGGCGCAGCAGGTAGCTGACGCGGGCGAGGTAGCCGGACACCTCCGGCATCACCATGTACCACGGCTGGTGATGGTTGAACACGGCGGCGGCGTACAGCTGGTAGCCCGGTTCCGGCGCGTCTGGCGGCGTGTACGGCCAGCCGTGGCCGATGATCTGCGTGACCCCCTGCACGAACATGCGGTCCGCCTCGGCCTTCATGTCCAGCGGGCCGGCGGTGTGCGCGGGCGAACGCAGCCACGTCCACGTTTCGGCCGATACCACCGGCTTGCCGTACAGGTGCGCCGCCGACGAGGCCAGGCGCGTGAACGAGAATTGCCGGTACTGCGCGCCCTCGCCCTCGAACAGGTCCTGGTGGCGGAAGCTCGACAGCGACGCCGGCGGCTCGCCATAGGTCTGCGAGCGGAACCGGGTGCCGTGGCGGTGCGCCCAGTCGGTGACCGGTTTCAGGTAATTGTCTTCCACCAGCTCCGTCTGCGTGAGGGCCCAGTCGTGCCGCAGTGCGGGCGCGTCGGCGCCCTGCCCGGAAAACACCAGCGGCAGGTAGGGCCGCAGGTCATAGCCGCGCCGGCGCTGGAACTGCTCCAGGAAATCGCCGGTCCAGTCGGTGCCGTAGCTTTCCAGGCTGTCCGAGAAGATCGCGTACGGCGGCTGGTCGCCGAAGGCCTTCAGCAGCGGCTCGCCCACGTTCTTCAGGTGGTTGTCGATGGCGCGGCGGCTCATGTGGTCGAGCACGAAGCCTTCGCCGCCCACCGCCGGGCGCTTCACCTGCATGCCGGAGCGGCTGGCGATGTAGTACACGGCCACGCGCGGCCCGGCCGCCGGCGCCACGGTGCCGCGGCCATCGGGCGCCGCCACGGCCGGCAACGCCTTCAGGCGCGTGGCATCGTATTCCTTCGCCGTGCCGGCGCCGATGAACGCGGCTTCGATCTTCTCGCCTTCCGTCACCACCGGCAGCGGGTAGCTGGCCGCGCCGGCCGGCACTTCCACCGCCGCCACGCGCATCTTGCCGATCGCGTCTCCGATGCCGATGTGCGGGCCGCCGAACGGCCAGCCGCTGCCCAGCGTGAGATCGACGCGCAGGCCGGCCGCGCGGCCCTTCTCGTTGGCGAAGCGCACCGCGTCCAGGTGTTCCGGCGACAGGAAGGGCAGGTTCTTCACGCCGCGCGACGGATCGTCCAGCGCCATCGGATACACGGCCTGGATTTCCACCCCGCCGATCCCGCCTTCCTTCATCCGGTCGATCTCGAGGGCCAGCTGGCTTTTCTCGACGGCGGGGCCGAACCACCACCAGCGCATCATCGGCCGCGCATCGGCAGGCGGCGTGGCCAGGTGCCGGGCGACGTCGCCGATGCGCTGGTAGACGGTCGGGTCGTGCGCGGAGCGCTTGTGCGGCGATGGATCTTGCGGCGCAGGATCGCGTGGCGCTGGATCGTGCGGCGAAGCGTGCGCCAGGCAGGCTACAGCGGCCGCCGCCAGCACGCCCCGCCGCAACAGGACGGCCGCGGCGGCCGGAGTGGTCGGGGCGCTTGCCGGTGCGGCGCGGAACGGGCGTGGGGGGCGCTGGGACATGCGCGGTCTCCTCTTCAATGCTTGGGTGGACACGGCAGCGGCGCGGCGCCCGTTGCCGGGCCGGCCTGCGCTGCCGCCCGTAGTATTGATGAGGCGACGCGGTTTTTCCTATGGCCGCGCGGGCCCGCGGCGGAAATAGTCAGGACATTGATCGTTCGGCAGGCGTCTCCGGCACCAGCGACAGCACGTGCGCGGGGTGGGGCCGGCCGTGCAACTGCACGCGGTTGCGCGCCAGGCATTCGTGCAGGGCGCCCGCCTTGCGCGCCAGGCCCAGGCTCGCCGCGTTGCCCTCGGCGACGATGATCTCCACGCGATGCTGGCCCAGCTGTTCGAAGGCATGGCGCGCCAGCAGGTGCACGGCGGCCAGGCCGGCGCCCTGCCGCTGGGCCGACTGCCGGAGCCAGTAACCCAGGTTGCAGAAGGCATTGATCCTGTTGAATTGGTTCAGGCCGGCCGCGCCGAGGAGGACTTCGCCTTCGGCGCGGAAGATGCCGAACTCGTGCGACACGCCATCGCGCCGCGCGGCCGCGCAGTGGGCAATCCACTCCTCCGCATCGCTCAAGCCATACGCCGGGTGCGCCCAGCCCATCCATTTGCCGACGGTGTCCGCGGACTCGCGCACGGCGGCGGCGAGCGCCGGCGCGTCGGCCGGCACCAGGGGGCGCAACAGGAAATCGGCGGTGCGAAGCTGGGTCATCGGGCATCCCTGGTCATGGTGCCGCATCGCCGGGCTGGCGCTGCGGGCTGGCGTTGGCAAAAAGTCATGATGTTCCCCCATCTTAGCGAAGCCCGGGCATCCCGGCAATGCCCGGCCGGCGTGGCCCCGGCCGCCAGTCTTGTGCGACTTCCGGTGGCAAAACCTGCGATACTGTACGGCCCACCAACTCTGTCGGGGAGCACAGCATGGAAGCACAAGAGGTTCACCGTGGCCGCCTGATCGACCACATCCAGCTGGTCGTGAAAGACCTGCCCGCGTCGCAGAAGTTCTATACCGCCGTCTTCGGCGCGCTGGACATTCCGATCGGCGGCACGGCCGAGGATTATTTCTGGGTCGACGAGCTGTTCGTCTCCGCGCAGGACAGCGAGACCGCGCAGGGCCACCTGACGGGCCGCCATCACCTGGCGTTCCAGGCCCGCGACCGCGCCATGGTCGATGCCTTCCACCGGGCCGCGCTCGATGGCGGCGGCCGGGACAACGGCGCGCCGGGCGAGCGGCCCTACCACCCCGGCTACTATGCGGCGTTCGTCATCGACCCGGACGGCAACAATATCGAAGCCGTGTTCCACGGCGAATCGAAGCGCAGCGCGCCATCCGTGCATATCACGTGGTAAGCGGCCCCGCGCCGGTCCGGTAATCCCGGGGCGCCGCCCATTCAGGGCGGCGTCAGCACCATCGAGAAATACATGCGGCTGGGGCCATTCGCCACCTTGAAGAAAGCCTTGTTGCGGCCCTTGCGGAAGCGCACCCGCACCTTGCCTTCGGTGAGGTTGTACTGCTCGGCGTAGCTGTTGCGGGTGCCGTATATCTCGTTCCAGAACCATGCCTTGTTCCGGTTGCCGCCCTTCCAGACCAGCCGGTCGTTGATCCACAGCCGGGCATCGTCGTCGCCGCCGATCCACACCACCATCTCGCGATCCTCGTCGAACATCAGCTCCGTGTAGCCGTAGTAGACGCCGTTCTCCACCGGATCGGGCGGCACCAGCGGGTAGCCCGGACTGTTCACGTAGCGCCATTTCAGGACGCGGCCTTCCTTGCCCCGATAGGCCGCGTCGAGCACCACCGCCTGTTCCGGCGGGTGGCTGAAGTTGTCGAACAGTTGCAGGCCATGCCGGCCTTCGAAAGGCCCGATCAGGTACCAGCTGTTGACGTAGAGCCGGTTCGTGTAGATACCGCCCGTGCCGATGCCGCGGCCACTGGCCCTGGCCAGCGGGCCGCCGTCCAGGGCGGGAATGCGGCCGGACCCGGTGCCGAACAGCTCGATGCCGGTGCCGCCGTAGCGCCCCGATTTGTCGGCGACCTGCGCCACGTCGCGGTTGAGGAAGCGGGAGATCTGCCTGCTCGCCTCCACCGCGACGCCATGCTGGTCCCTTTGCACCTCTTGCTGTAGCTGGCGCTGGCGCTGCGCCAGCCGGTCCCGCGCCTGGGCTGCCAGCCGGGCAACGCGCGCCGTGGCCGCCGCCTCGTCCATCGGCCCGGCTGCCTGGCCGCCGGCCGCGCCCTGCGCCGCGTCCGCCGGCGGCTTCATGCCCGGCTGGAGCGCGGCGAGTCCGGGGGCCGGCTGCATGCCCTGCGGAGCTGCCCCGGCCGGGGGCGCCGGCCCATCCGGTGGCGTAGTCTGCGGCTGCGCGGCCCCGTCCGCGTCGTGCTCCTGGGGCAGGCGCGCCAGCAGCTTTTCCGCCGCAGCCTCGCGGGCCTGTGCCGCCAGCGCATCGATGTCGTCCGCCAGCGCCTCGGCCCGGGCCAGCAATTCCTCCGGCCGCTCCGGTGCGGTCGTCGCATCGAAGCGCGGCGCGCGCTCGTCCTCGCTGTTGGCCTCGCTGTTGGCCTCGTTGCTCGGCTCATTGCCGGCCTGCCTGTCCGCCACGTCGCTGGCCAGGTTGCCGGGGTCCTTTCCCGTGCCATCCCCGCGCGCAGCCTCGTCCCGGCCCATGCTTTGTTCCATCAGCTCCTTGATGCGCTCCATGTCGGCCACGCGCTGCCGCATCTGCGCATGGCTGGACATGGCGGCACCCGCCGCGATCTCGCGGGCCTGCGCCCGGGCCGCCGGCTGCCAGGCGCCGAGGTGGACCGCGAAGGCCAGCAGCACCGCGTGCGCGGCGGCCGACACATACCAGTACCGGTACCGGCGCAGGTGCGGGCCCAGGTGTGCGCTCCATTGTGCGCTCGGGTGCGCCCTCATTTCCTGGTATGGAGGGCGATCTGCGTGAAGCCCTCGAACTGGCACAGGTCCAGCACGTGGACGATGTGCTGGTAGGGTGTCTGCTCGTCGCCGTCGATGCGGATGGGGCGCCGGGGCTGGCGTGCCGCCTCCTTCTTCAGCGCGTCATGAAAGGCCTGCACCGTCACCCTGGCGCCATCGATATACAGCTTGCCGTCGCGGTCCACGCCCACCACCAGCGGCGACGGGGCGGCAGCGGCGCGTTCCAGGCTGGCCTGCGCGGCCGGCAGGATCACGGGCAGTTCCTTGTCGGGCTTCGCCTGTTGTTCGGGCTGCTTGAACGAGGTGGCCACCATGAAGAACATCAGCAGGAAGAAGATGCAGTCGATCAGCGCGATCAGGCCGATCTCGGGCGGCTCGTCGTGGCCGAGGTCAATGCGCATGGCCCACCACCTGCAGGGCCGGCGTGCCATCCTCGCGCGGCAGGAACCAGGCATGCAGCAGCCGGTTCACATCCTTCTCCAGCGCCAGGCCGAGCAAGGCGGTGCGGTGCTTCAGGTAATGGTGCATGGCCAGCGCGGGCAGCGCCACGCACAGGCCGGCCGCCGTGTTCACCAGCGCCATCGAAATGCCGCCGGCCAGCAGCGCCGGGTTGCCCATGCCTTCCGAGAACGCGATCACGTGGAACGCCTCGATCATGCCGATCACGGTGCCGAGCAGGCCGACGATCGGCGCCACCGTGGCGACGATCGACAGCGCATAGGACTTCTGCTGGTGCTGGCGCAGCTCCATCGACGCGATGTCGCCGGCGGCGGAGCCAAGCCGCGCAGGGTCGTGCCGCCGGTGCGCGACGAGGAAGCCGATCACGCGGCCCAGCGTGCTGTCGCTGCGCGCCGCCACCGCTTCGATGGCGGCGAAATCGTGCCTGGCCCACAGCGGCAGCACTTCGTCCGCCAGGCCGGCGGGCACCACGCGGCTGGCGCGGAAATGCACCAGCCGTTCGATCGCCACGGCAAGGAACAGGATCGACAGCCCGGCGATGGCCAGCAGCGGAATGCCGCCCTCCTCCAGCTGGGCCATCAGGTCGAGTCCGGTGGCCGCACGGGCCGGGGTGGCTGTCAGGGAGAGGAAAAGAACAGGCAGGAAAAACGGGGCAGGCAGGGAAAACGGAGCGGCGGCGGGAGCCGGCGGCGAAGTGTCTCTTGGCATGGTTTCAGGGCTGCGTGGCAGCGTTGTTATGCTGCCAAGTCTGCCACCGCGCGGCGGCGCGGCCCAATCACTTTTTAGGCAGCCGGGATACCGAAACCGGTATCCCGGCGCCTGCCGCTTACTCGAACCAGCTGAAGCCGTCGCGCGCCAGCAGGGCGAACGATTCGGACGGGCCCCAGGTGCCGGCCGCGTAGCCGCGCGGCTTTTCATTCAGCGTACCCCAGCCCTCGATGATCGGGTCGGCCCATTCCCACGCCGCTTCCAGTTCGTCGCGCCGCATGAAGTGCGTGAGGCGGCCGCGCACCACGTCGATCAGCAGGCGCTCGTACGCTTCGGCGCGGCGCTGCGTGAACGCCGAATGCAGGTCGAGGTTCAGTTCCACCTGCTGCATGTGCATGCCGCTGCCGGGCTGCTTGGCCATCACCTGCAGCTTGATCGCTTCTTCAGGCTGCAGCTCGATCACCAGCCGGTTGGCGACACCCGCGGAACTTTCCGGGAACAGCGGGAACGGCGGGTTGGCGAATTCCACCACGATCTTCGACGAACGGCGCTCCATGCGCTTGCCAGTGCGCAGGTAGAACGGCACCTTGGACCAGCGCCACGTGTCGACATACGTGCGCAGCGCCACGAAGGTTTCCGTGCCGCTGTCCGGCGGCACGTTCTTCTCTTCCAGGTAACCCGGCACGGCCTGGTTGCCGCTGGCGCCCCGCACATACTGGCCGCGCACCGTGTCGCGCGCGATGGTGGCCAGGTTGAAGCGGCGCAGCGAGCGCAGCACCTTGAGCTTTTCATCGCGCACCGCGTCGGGCGCCAGCGATGCCGGCGGTTCCATGGCGACGATGCACAGCAGCTGCAGCAGGTGGTTCTGCACCATGTCGCGCATGGCGCCGGTGCCGTCGTAGAAGCCCGCGCGGCTGCCCACGCCGACTTCCTCGGCCACCGTGATCTGCACGCTGGAGATGTTCGGCGCGCGCCACAGCGGTTCCAGGATCGAGTTCCCGAAGCGCAGCACCATCAGGTTCTGCACCGTTTCCTTGCCCAGGTAATGGTCGATCCGGTAGATCTGCGATTCGGCGAAATGCTTGCCGACCGCCTCGTTGATTTCCACCGCCGAGGCCAGGTCGCTGCCCAGCGGTTTTTCCAGCACCACCCGCGCATTGGCGTCGACCAGGCCAGCCGCGGACAGCTTCTCGCAGATGGTGGTGAACAGCGATGGCGCGGTGGACAGGTAGAACACCCGCACCGCGCCTTCGCGCGACATCTTCGCCAGCGCGGCCAGGTCGTCCTGCTGCACGTCCACGCGCACGAACTCCAGGCGCTGCAGGAAGCTGCGCCACGCCTCGTCGGTAAAGTTGCCGCCCGAGATAAACGAGCGCGAATGCTCCTCGACGAATGCCAGGTACGCCTCGCGGTTGAAATCCTGGCGTCCCGTGGAAATGATGCGGGTGCCGGACGGCAGGTTGCCGTGCAGGTGGGCCATGTACAGCGCCGGCAGCAGTTTGCGCATGGCGAGGTCGCCCATGCCCCCGAAGATGATCATGTCGAGTGGCAGGCTGTTATCTGGTTGTGCGGACGAGGTCATATCGATCGATGTGGTTGGAGAGGGAGATGATATCGAGACAGCATTGAAAACCTTGCAATGGTATCCGATGCGGCCGGACTTTGCCGATCGGGATTCGCCGGCCGCCTCCCGCGCCCGGCCCGAAGCGCCTATCCAGCCGTGCCGCCGCCCTGCAGCATCGCGGCGAACCGCTCGCGTCCGGGCTTCAAGTCCCGAGTGCCTGCCGCAATCCGCTGGCCCGCTGCGTGCGCCCGGCGATGGCCTGGTCGAACACGGCGGCGTTCGGCGAGACCAGCGTGAAGAATTCACGGGCGCGCGTGATCCCCGTATAGACCAGTTCGCGCGCCAGCACGGCGTTCGCCTGCGGCGGCAGCACCATCGCCGTGTGGAGGAATTCCGAGCCCTGCGACTTGTGGACCGTCATCGCGAAGGCCGTTTCCACGTTGCGCAGGCGCGTGGCCAGCACGCTGCGCACCGCTTCGCCGTCCGAGAACCAGACCCGCAGCGAATCGGGGCGCAGCGGATCGGGCAGGGTCAGGCCGATGTCGCCGTTATAGACACCCGTGGCGTAGTCGTTGCGCGTCACCATCACGGGGCGGCCCACGTACCATTCGCCGCGCCGGCGGATCAGCTTTGCCGTTTCCAGCTTGGCCTCGATCGCCTCGTTCAGCCCCGCGACGCCCCATTCGCCCTCGCGCACGGCGCACAGCAGGCGGAATTGCTCGAAGCGCTTGAGCACGTCGTTCACCCAGCCTTCGTAGTCGCCGCCCGGCCCTTCCCTCACACGCTCCAGGTAATCGCGGTAGCCGGCACCGGCGCCGGGCCGCCCGGCCACCGCGAGCGCCAGCACGTCGCCGGGCCGCGCCCCCTCGATCCAGCGCAGCCGCCCATCGCTTTCCGCCCTGAGCACCTCGCGGGCGGCATCGGCGTCGCCCTGGTTGACGGCGTTCGCCAGCTTGCCGATCGGGCCGCCGAAGCGCCGGCTCTGGCGCAGCATCACGATGCGCTGGGCCAGCGGCCCGCCATCGCGCTCGCGGAACGCCGGCGGGATCGTCTCGCCAGTGGCGGCCAGCACATAGTCGCAGGTGGCGGCATCGTAGTTGCCGCTTTCGGCCTGCGCGCACAGGTCGCCCAGCACGGCGCCCGCTTCGACCGACGCCAGCTGGTCCTTGTCGCCCAGCAGGACCAGGCGCGCATGCGACGGCAGTGCCGCCAGCAGGGCCGCCATCATCTCCAGGTGCACCATCGACGCTTCGTCGACGATCAGCACGTCCACCTCCAGCGGATTGCCGGCGTGGTGCGCGAAGCTGCGGGTGTCCGGCCGAGCCCCCAGCAGGCTGTGCAGGGTGCGCGCGCCGCCCATGCGCGCCGCCAGGTCGCGCAGGGCCAGGTCGCTGCCCAGCTTGCCGGCCAGTTCATCGAGCGCCATGTCGATCGACTGTTTCAGGCGGGCCGCCGCCTTGCCGGTCGGCGCGGCCAGGGCGATCCGCAATGCCGGCGCGGCCTCGCCGGCGGTGGCGAACAGCAGCGCCAGCAGCCGCGCCACCGTGTACGTCTTGCCGGTGCCGGGGCCGCCGGTGATGACGGCCAGTTGACCGCGCAGCGCGGCGGCGCAGGCGATCTTCTGCCAGTCCGGGCCACCCTCGCGTGCCGCGTGGGGGAACAGCCTGTCGAGCCATGCGCGTATGCCCCCGGTATCCACCTCGCCATCGGGGCCGGCGAGGGCCAGCGCCCGAGAACGCACCGAGGCCGCCACCGTCGACTCGTCGCGCCAGTAGCGGCGCAGGTACAGCCGTTCGCCGTCGAGCACCAGCGGCTGGTTGAAGTCCAGGTCGCCCACCGGCCAGACCTGTTCGCAGCCCTGCAGCGCGTTGCGCCAGCCGTTGACGTTCCTGGGCAGCGAGCCGCCGCCCTGGGCGGCCGCCGCGCGCAATGCCGCCCACTCGCCGTCCAGCCAGCCCACCTGCGGCGACGGGTCGCCGGCCAGGTCGGCCAGCACCAGGCAGCTGTGGCCGCGGCCCTCCAGCTCGGACAGCAGCAGGCAGGCCAGCAGCAGCGGCGGCGGGGTGTGGCCCAGCGTGGCCACGAAGCGGGCAAACGCCCCGGCCAGCCGGCGCAGCTTGCCGTTTTCGGTCAGCGTGTCGATGGTCTCGAACAGCGTCGCATGGGCATTCAGGTGAGCAGTCATCGGGTCAGTCATCGGTGTTTCCTTCGCGCCGCAGCAGCTCGTCCAGTTCGGCCAGCAGTGCCGGATCGGGTTCCAGCACATGGCAGCCGCGCGTGGCGGCGTTGCCGATGCCGCGCAGGAAGAAGAACACGGCGCCACCCAGCTGTTCGGCCGGATCGTAGGCATCGCCCAGCCGGCTCGCCAGCAGGCGGTGCAGCGCCAGCAGGTAGATCGCGCCCTGCACGTCGTAGCGGTGTTCGGCCATGCCCTGCGCCAGCGCCCTGGCGTGGTACGCCGCGTCGTTGCCGCCCAGCGCATTCGACTTGTAGTCCAGCACCCAGTAGCGCCCCGCATGCTCGAACACCAGGTCCGAGAAGCCTTTCAGCATGCCGTGCAGCGCGCGCTGCGGCAGTGCCGGGCGGGCGATGCCGTCGAGGAGATGGCGCCGGCACAGCGCATCGAGCGCGCCGGTGGCCAGGTGCTCGCTGGGGAACCAGAATTCCATCTCCGGCATCAGCGTGCCGATGTCGCGCAGCGCGGCACCCAGCGGCGGCAATTCGGTCGTCACGGCCGCGCGCAGCCAGGCCAGCGCATCGTCCAGCCGGTGGCCCCAGCCGGCCCGCTCGATACGGCGCGCCATGCGCACTTCGCAGGCGGCATCGGTCACGCAATCGAAGCCTTCCTGCGCCAGCCATTCCAGCTGTTCGTGCAGGAAGTTGCCGGGCACGGAGCCGCGCGGGAAACGGTGCCACGGGGCGTCGTCGATCCGGCCGGCCGCGACATCGGCGCCCTCGCCTTCCAGCAGCGTTTCCTCCAGCGCGCGGCGCGGCGCGGCCTGGGTGCCCCGCGCCAGCGAGGTGAAGCTGCCGACCGACCAGTCGCGCTCGAAGCGGGCATCGTAGGGCCGCGGCTCGAGCAGCGGCTCGCGCCGTTCTTCCCGGTCGAGCAGCGTGGGCCGCTCGGGGTGGCACAGCGAGGCGATGCCGATCGCGCCGCAGTCGCCGGCCAGCTCACGCCAGCGTTCCTGCAGGCTTTCCGCCGGCAGCGGTGCGCCACCGGTCAGCAGGTAGCCCAGCGCCGACTCGTGCAGCACGTTGCTGCCTTCCTTGCGGGCCGGCAGCGCGGCCACGCCCAGCCACAGGAAATGCCGGGCGCGGGTCAGCGCCACGTACAGCAGCCGCAAGTCTTCCTCGATGCGGGCCGCCTCCACGGCTGCCTGCGCCTCCTCGGACAAGGACATGTCGATGCGGCGCGTGCCCTGCGCATCGGTGTACTCGAAGAAGCTGCGGTTGCGCTTGTCCACCTTGCGCGCCGTGACGGCGAACGGCAGGTACACCATCGGGTATTCCAGGCCCTTGGACTTGTGCACCGTGACGACCTTCACCAGCTCGGCATCCGATTCCAGCCGCAGCACCTGTTCGTCGCCCGTGGCGCCCTCGCCTTCGACCTGTTCGGCCATCCAGCGGATCAGCGCCTGCTCGCCATCGAGCTGGCGGCTGGCCCCCTGCAGCAGTTCGGCCAGGTGCAGCAGATTGGTCAGGCTGCGTTCGCCGCCCACGTTGCCGGGCGCCAGCAGCGCGGCCGGCAAGCCCAGCTCGTGGATGAAGCGCCGCAGCATCGCCAGCACACCCTGGCGCTGCCACACCGTGTGCAGGTTCTTCAGCTGCTCGACGCGGGCTTCCCACGCCAGTTCGTCCGACGACATGCGCGCCAGCTCGGCCAGCGGGATATTGGCGGTGCGGGTGGCGAAGGCGGCCCTGGCCAGCGCGCCATCGAGCGGGTTGGCCAGCGCGGCGAGCCAGCGCAGCACGTCCTTCGCCTCGTCGCTCTCCAGCACGGAATCCTTGTCGGACAGGTAGACGCTGGGCACGCGCCGCTGCTGCAGCGCGCGCCGGATGGCGCTGGCTTCCTTCCGGTCGCGCACGAGGATCGCGATATCGGCCGGCTGCAGCCGCTCGAAGCCGCGCGGCCCCTCGAAGCCAGTGCGCGGATCGTTCAGCAGGCGCACGATATGCTCGGCGCAATGGTGCGCGAAGAATTCACGGTAGCCGTCCGCCTTCAGGTCCGATACGTCGCTGCACGACACGGTGAGGGCCTGCAACTGCCCGTCCACGCCCACCAGGCGCTCGCCGCGCCCCTTGGCATCGACCGCATCGAACGGCAGCGGATTGACGGTGCCGCGCCGGAAGCGGAAGGCGCCCTGCGCGAAGCCGCCGCCGCCGGCCGCGCCTTCGGCGTGCAGGAAGATGCGGTTCACCGCTTCCACCACTTCGCGCGTGGACCGGTAGTTCGTGCCGAGCTGGTAGTGCCGCCCTTCGGTGGCGCGCCGCGCCGCCAGGTAGCTGTGGATGTCGGCGCCGCGGAAGCCGTAGATCGACTGCTTCGGATCGCCGATCAGGAACAGGCCCGATGCCGGATCGTTGTCGGCCACCCGGTACAGCAGGTCGAAGATACGGTATTGCAAGGGGGCGGTATCCTGGAATTCATCGACCAGCGCCACCGGGTATTGCTCGGTGATGCGCTGGCGCAGCGCCGCGCCGTTGTCGCCCTCCAGCGCCTTTTGCAGCCGCACCAGCATGTCGGCGAAGCCGAACTGCCGGTCGCGCGCTTTCAGCTCGGCCATTCGCGCGGCGATGATGCCGGCGGCATGGCGGTACAGGCGGTGCGCCAGCGGTTCGAGGGCGGACAGCGCTTCCCGCAGCGCCTCCAGTGCAGCGAAGTCGTCCGGGATATCGCTGCCGCTGTAGGCCTCGGCGATCCCGGCCGGCACCAGCCGGTTCCAGCCGCCCTTCAGGTCCAGGCCGACCATGGCCGGATCGGCGGCCCACGCGCGCAGCGTCGCGAACCAGCCGTCCAGCCAGCGCGCCTGGATCAGCTTGCCATTCAGCTGCTTGGCCGCCTTGGCCCGCTCCAGCCACAGCGCCATGCGCTCGACCCGTTCCAGCCAGCCTTCCTTCAGCACGGCGAGGTGCTGCGCGCGCTCGCGCAGCGTGCGGCCGATCAGCGCGCCCAGCGGCTCGTCCATGCGCCAGCCGTCATCGGCGCGCTTGACCAGTTCGCGCAGGCCGCGCTTGAGCCGTTCCACGTCCGGCCAGCATTCCAGCAGCGCGCCCAGGGCCGGCTCGCGCAGCGGATACACCTGCTGGCGCCAGTAATCGTGGGCGGCATCCTCGAACAGCGCCGCTTCGTCGCTGATCAGTTCCTCGTCGAACAGGCTGCCGCTGTCGAACGCGTGCTCGCGCAGCATGCGCTGGCACCACGCGTCGATCGTGAAGATCGCCGCCTCGTCCATCGTTTCGGCGGCCAGCATCAGCCGGTGCGCGGCCTGCTGGCGCCCGGTCTCGTCGGGGTAGGCTTCCAGCAGGCCGGCCAGGAACGGATCGCAATCCTCGACCTGGCCACGGAAACAGCCGGCCGCCTCGACCAGCCGTTCGCGGATGCGGTTCGACAGTTCGCGCGTGGCCGCGCGGGTAAACGTCATCACGAGGATGTCGGCCGGCAGCAGCGGGCGCCCGAACGCGTCGCCGCCGCCGTGGCCCAGCACCAGGCGCAGGTACAGCGCGGCGATGGTCCATGTCTTGCCGGTACCGGCACTGGCCTCGATCAGCCGGGTGCCGTGCAGCGGGAAGGTCATCGGATCGAGCAGGCGGCTCATGGCTGGCCTCCCTCGATCGGCTGCACCTCGACGGTGGCCAGCCAGTCGACCAGCGGTCCATACAGGGCGCGCGCGGTCGCGGCGAATCCCGGTTCGGCCTGCAGGTCGCCGTACTCCGGCCACAGCCGGTACAGGCACATGTCGTCCTTCTCGCCGCGGCGGTCGAAGCCATGCTCGTAGGTCTCGCGCGGGTCGCCGCCGGACAGCAGCGCCAGCGCTGTCTTGCTGGCCACCGGCAGCGGCCCGTCCATGCCGCGCCGCCACAGGGCGACCAGGCCGGCCAGCGCGGCGCGCGCCGCTTCGCCGTCGAGCGGCGGCATCGACAGCACCGCATCGCGCGCCACCAGCAGGCCCGTCACGGGCACGCCCTGCGCCGCGGCGGCCAGCTGGCGCAGCCAGGCGGCCGCCAGCTTGTCGCCCCGCGGCTGGCCGGACTTGTCCAGCGCCTTGGACGACATCTGCGCCAGCCATACCTTGGCGTTGCCGTCGGCGCGCAGGCCGTCGATCCAGTCTTCCAGCACCACGCCGTCCAGTTCCAGGCCGACCGGCAGCTTGGGCGCCGCCTCCGGGAACGCGCCGCGCAACTGCAGCCAGGCGCGGCGCACCGGCAGCAGCGCTTCGATCAGGTTGTCGCGCACGCGGTCGCCGATCACGCCGATCGGCAGCACGCCTTCGCGCTGCAGCCGGGCCGCCCGTTCCACCAGGCTGGCGCGCACGTCCTCCTCGTCCACGGCGCCGTCGTCCTCCAGCATCTCGTCTTCCAGGAAGTAGCGGTCCAGCGCATCGAGCACGAACGGTTCCTCGTCTTCGCCGACCAGCGCCGAGTCGGCGAACCGCACGCCGAAGCGCTGGGCGAAGAAGTATTTCACGGGCTGGCGCAGGAAGGCCACCAGGCCGGCCAGCTTCAGGCGGAAGCGCTCGTCGAGTTCATACGGCGGCAGCGCGGGGGCTTGGCCATCCTGTGGTTCGGCATGCGGCGGCAGTGCCGGCGCCTCGCCCGGCGCGTGGGCCGAGCGCCATTCGGCCGCGTAGGTGAGCAGGCCGCCCCGCTCGAAGTAGCGGCGCGAGAATGGCTGCAGCGCGTGCTCGGTGGTGCGTTCGTGCAGGTCGAGATGCCAGCCGGCCTTCAGGTAGTCGAGCAGTTGCGCCACCAGTACCGACGGCGGCTGCTCGCTGTTGTCGCGGGCGTTGCGGCCGCACCAGCTCACGTACAGCACGTCGCGCGCGGCCAGCACCGCTTCCAGCATCAGGTAGCGGTCGTCGTCGCGGCGCGAGCGGTCGCCGGGGCGCGCCATGCCGGGCAGCGCCAGCAGGTCGAAGTCGGCGCGGCTGGCGCGGCGCGGGAAATCGCCATCGTTCATGCCCAGCAGGCAGACCATCCGGAACGGCACGGCGCGCATCGGCATCAGCGTGCAGAACGTCACCCCGCCGGAGACGAACTGGTGTTCCAGCGACGGTTCGTCCAACGCGCCCAGCCACGCTTCGCGCAGCACCGACAGCGGCACCGGCTCGTCGAAGCCGGCGCCGTCGCACGTCTCCAGCCACGCGTTGAGCGTCGCGCCCAACTCGTTCATGGTCAGCTTGTCGGCTTCGTCGCGGGCATCGAAGAAGGTGACCAGCAGCGCGCGCGCCTGTTCGCCCCACTCGGCCGGCGTGCGGGGCCGGGCCAGCCGGTTGCGCCAGTCCAGCAGGGCTTCGACCAGCTGGGCCAGCGAGCCGGCCAGCGCGGCATCCAGGCCGCCCACCTCACCGTATGGTTCGATGTCGCCGAAGGCGCCGCCCGTGCCGCTGGCATAGCCGAGCAGCATGCGGCGGATGCCGAAGATCCATGCGTTCTGTTCGCCGGTGGGCTCCAGGCCCAGGCCGGCGCGGTGGGCGCGGTCCAGGCCCCAGCGCACGCCCGCCCCTTCGATCCAGCGGCCGAGGATCGGCAGGTCGTCGTCGGCCAGGCCGAAGCGGGCCGCCAGCGCCGGCACGTCCAGCAGGTCGCGCACCTCGCTTTGCCGGCAGCGCTGCTGCGGCAGGCGCAGCAGCCATTCCAGCGCCACCAGCAGCGGGTTTACGCTGCGGTCGTTGACGTCGCCGATCTCGAACGGGATGTGGCGCGCATCTCCGCGCTTGCCACCACCCGTATTGCCGCCCTTGCCACCCCCCTTGTACTGGCCGAAGACGGCGTGGATGGCCGCCGTGAACACGCCGATGTCCGGGACCATGACGACGATATCGCGCGGGCGCAGCGTGGGATCGGCGGCGAAACGGGCCAGCAACTGGTCGTGCAGCACTTCCACCTCGCGCTGCACGCTGTGGGCGATGTGGAACACGATCGAGCGGTCCTCCCCGTCCGGCACGGGGAAATGGTGTTCGGACAGCGGCAGCATGTCGCGCACCGCGCCCTGCAACTGCTGCAGCAGCGTGTCGCCGTCGCCATCGCTGAACAGGTCCACGCGCAGGTGCCCGGCCTCGTCGCCGGAAGCTTCGTCGAATTCATCCAGCATGCGGATATAGTCGCGCCCCTGCCGGCCCCAGCTCGCCAGCAGCGGGTGGCTGTGGGCGTGCAGCGCCTCGATCGGCACGCTGGCCAGGTCGATGCCGTTGCGCTGCGGCTGGCGGCGCCGCGCGGCGCGCAGCAGGTCGCGGCCATCGATGATGTCGCCCCAGTAGAAGCGGCACGGGTTAGGCACGGCCACGATCACCTGGGTGAACCGGGCCAGCGCCGCCAGCGCCTGCAGGGTCTGGTACGGCAGCGCGGAAACGCCGAACAGCACGACGCGGCGCGGCAGCGCGGCCGCCGGCATAGCGCCCGACGCCACGGCGCGGAGGAATTCCGTGTGCACGCCGGCGCGGCCCAGCGTGCGCTCTTCCTCCGGCACGCTGGCGATGATGGCGCGCCACAGCGCGGCCTGCCAGCGCTGGCCTTCCGGCAGCGGGTAATGCAGGCCGCGCGGGCAGCACATCTGGTCGCGCCCGGCCGCCCAGTCTTCCAGCCAGTCGGCGCGGTACACCTGGTACTGGTCGAACAGGTCGGACAGCCGCTCGGCCAGCTGCAGCCGGCGTTCCTGGCAGCCCCCCTTGAGGAAATGGCGCAGCGGCTCGAAGGCATCCTCGCGCAACAGCGCCGGCAGCAGGCGCATCAGCCGCCAGGTGAGCGGGCCCTTGTCGAAGGCGGACGTGCGCGGCACGCGGTCGCGGCCCAGCATGGCGCGGTAGGCTTCCCACAGGAACCGGGCCGGCAGCGCCACGCGGGTGGCGGCGCACACGCCCGCCTGTTCCGCCAGGGCGATCTTGAGCCATTCGGCCACGCCGTTCGACTGCACCAGCAGCACGTCCGATTCCAGCGGTGCCAGGGGGTTGGCCTGCAGCCATTGGAACACGGCGGCACGCAGCTGTTCGAGCTGGTTGCCGTGCAGAATCAGTAAGCCGGGTGCGATGCCTGTTGCCATGGGGTGTACTTGGTGGTCGAAACGCGGGACAGGTGGCTATTATCGCCGATCCCTACCAGCCGGTGCCTTGCAGCAATGGAGATTGCCGACGACGGGTTCAGGGACGAGCTCGGGGACGGGCTCAGCCGGGCTGGCTGCCCAGTTCGCGCAGCAGCGGTTCCAGGTCCACGTCGATATAGCGCTCCAGCCGGTCCAGCATGGGCCCCATGTGGGCGACGATACGCTCGGCGGCGGCTACGTCGTCCTGCGGCTTGAGCCGTTCCAGCGCCACGCACAGTTCGGCGAAGGCCAGCGCGCCGACCGCGCGCGCCGACGACTTGATCCGGTGCCCCAGCTCGCGCAGCCGCTTCATGTCCCGCGCGGCCAGCGCCGCTTCGATCTCGACCATCCCGTCGCGCCCGGATGCCAGGAACATCAGCGCATAGCGGCGCATCTTGTCGGGCCGGTTGCCGAAGGTCTGGCCCAGCACGTCCGGGTCGAACAGCGGCGGCTCGGCCGGCGCGAACGGGGCCATCACATCCGTGGCGCGCCGCGCCGGGATGCCGGCCGCAGCGGCCTGCCCTGCCCCCTGTCCTGCACCTTCGTGCTTTGCCGCCCCATCCGTCGCCTCGCCGGCTGCCCCCGGGCCGGCGCCACCCTGGCTTGCCGTTCCTTCCTTCACCGCCTGGCTTGCCGTGGCCGTGCCTGGCTGCGCCGGACGGCCGTCCACCACGCGCTGGCTCAGCCACTTCGACAACGTGGCCAGCAGCTGGTTCGGCACCACCGGCTTGGTCAGGAAATCGTCCATTCCCGCTTCCTGGCAGCGCAGCTGGTCTTCGCGCCCGGCATTGGCCGTCATGGCGATCACCGTCAGGCCGGACAGCGCCGCGTGGCCGCGGATCCGGCGCGTGGCTTCGAAGCCATCCATCACCGGCATCTGCACGTCCATCAGCACGCAATCGAACTGGCCCTTCTGCAGCAGGTCGATGGCTTCCTGCCCGTTATTGGCGATCACCACCGTGGCGCCGGCTTCCTCGATCAGTTCCTGCCCGACCTGCTGGCTGAACACATTGTCTTCGACCAGCAGGATGGCGGCCCCGCGCAGCGGCGCCAGCAGCTCTTCCTCCAATACCGTGTCGCTGGCCGCCGGCGGCAGCGCCACGCCCTTTTCCAGCTGCGCCGTGAACCAGAACGTGCTGCCCCGCCCCGGCGTGCTTTCCACGCCCACGGTACCGCCCATCAGCTCGGCCAGCTGCTTGCTGATCACCAGCCCCAGGCCGGTGCCGCCATACTTGCGCGTGGTGGACGTGTCGGCCTGGTGGAACGACTGGAACAGGCCGGCCACCTGGGCCGGCGTCATGCCGATGCCCTGGTCCTGCACCTCGAAGCGCACGGTCAGCCGGTTGTCGCGTTCCTCGATCACGCGGGCGCGCAGGAACACCGTGCCGCGCTCGGAAAACTTGATCGCATTGCTGGTGAAATTGAGCAGCACCTGTTCCAGCCGCAGGGGGTCGCCGCGCAGTTGCGCCGGCACGTTGGGCCAGGCCTCGAACACCAGCTCCAGGCCGCGCCGCGACGCCCCGTCGGCCAGCTGGGTGGCAACGTTGCCGAACAGCGCATCGAGCGGGAAATCCAGCATCTCCAGGTCGAGCTTGCCCGCTTCGATCTTGGAAAAGTCGAGGATGTTGTTGATGATGCCCAGCAGGTGCTGGCCCGAGTGGTAGATCTTCTGCAGGTAGTCGCGCTGCCGCGGATCGGCCACCGATTTCAGCGCCAGGTGCGCCATGCCGATCACGCTGTTCATCGGCGTGCGGATTTCATGGCTCATGTTGGACAGGAAATCGCTCTTGGCCCGGCTGGCGGCCTGCGCCGCTTCCTTCAGTTCGTGCAGCTCGGTCACGTCGGTGGACAGCGCGATCACGGCCGGCCCGCGCTCCAGCGCCACGGCCGCCTTCACCGTCCACAGGTGGCGCGTATTGCCCTGCGCATCGACGAAGGTTCCCTCGCTGGTGCGCTTGATGCCGTCGGCCAGCACCTCCCGGTCTTCCAGCCAGTCGCGGGTGGCGATGCGCTTGGGCAGCAGTTCGCTGTCCATCCGGCCGACGATCTGCTCGGCCGGGCGGCCCATCACCTGCGCCATGCGCGCGTTGACATAGATGAAGCGGCGCTCGCCATCCTTCATGTACACGTGCGCGTCGACGTTGTCCAGCACGCTGTCGAGCAGGCGGCGCTGTTCCTGCGCGTTGCGGCGCTGCGATGTCAGCATGAACACATAGCTGTACAGCAGCATCGTGCCGGCAAAGCCGGTCGCCAGCGCGATCCACGGCAGCTGGCGGTCGAAGCGGCTGATCATGTCCGCCTTGGGCGTGTAGAAGCGCGCCTTCCACAGCGCGCCGTTGAAGTCGATCGGCAGCACGGCCACGAAGTAATCGTCGACGATGTCCGGCAGCGTGGCCGGTGCATCCAGCGCGCCGGTATCGTTGTAGAGCAGGCGGTCGTCGCTTTCGATCTGCAGGCGGCGCTGTTCCACGGGGGTGGTGCCGTCGGAATACAGGATCAGGCGCACCTTGCGGTCGGCCGTCTCGTCGATCGCGCCCTGCACCAGCGCCGACACGGAAAAGCCGATGCCCACCGAGCCCAGGTAGGCGGCGCGGCGGCCAGGCACGTCGCCGATCGGCATGCCGCGCCGGTACACCGGCAGGCGCATGCCCAGGCCGATGTGCGGTACCGGGCCCTGCACCTTCACGGGCTGGCCGGAGGCGCTGATCTGGCCGGTATCGCGCGACAGGTCCATGGCCCGCGCGATGGCCGGATTGGCGGTGATGTCGACGCCCATCTTTTCCCGCAGCGGCGGTTCCAGCCAGGCCAGCGGCGCATAGCGGTCGCGCTGCCCCGGCGGGCGGATCTCGAACCCCGGGTAGCCGGCCGGATCCACGCTGCGGTCGGCGCGCACGGCGGCCACGAACGCGGCGCGCTCCTCGGCCCGCACGTCGGGCGCGAAGTTGATCGTTTCGATGGCCGGGAAATGGCGCGACACGTCGAGGCTGGCCACGTATTGCCGGAATTGCAGGCGCGACAGGCTGTCGGACGTCTGGAACAGCGCCACCAGCCCGCGCAGCACGTCCGAATACGCCTTGACGCTGGCACCGATGCTGTACTGGGTGGCGCGCGCCGCGTTATCGAAGCGCACGCGCGCATCGTCTTCCACCGACTTGACCGTGGCCGCATACAGCGTGAGCCCCACCACGGTGGCCAGCAACCACCCGACGCCCCACTGCAGCAGGCGGGGCGCCACGGTTGCCTTCCTGAATTCACCGGTTTTGCGCATTGAATATCGTCGAGTACTTCTTGCAATACAGCAGCATACATTGAAAGGCCGTTGCGGTCATCGCGGCACTGGCCGGGCTGGATCCCGCATCGCCCACGGTAGCGGCCATGGTAACGGCACGGGCGGGCCGGGGGCCGTCCCGCTGCCCGCGGAGGCTGGCGCAACATGCGGCAAACGGCAGTGGCGGCGTGGTTCCCGAACGTTGCCGGACAAAATCGCAAGGCGGGGGAAGGCGTGGCGGACGCGCCACATCGGGCCCCGCACCTGCCGGTAGTGGCCGGCAGTCACGTGCCGGCACGCAGCGCTGCTACACTTGCCGATTCGCCATCTCTCCCGTTCATCCTCTTG
The DNA here is from genome assembly GCF_004322755.1 of Pseudoduganella albidiflava. NCBI lineage: Bacteria > Pseudomonadati > Pseudomonadota > Betaproteobacteria > Burkholderiales > Oxalobacteraceae > Pseudoduganella > Pseudoduganella albidiflava. The sequence goes on along the minus strand of NZ_CP036401.1, from coordinate 2,224,097 downwards.
CCCGCCCCTCCTCCTTCGCCTCAGCTGGTTTGCCCGCCCGACCTGGCCGATGGCGGCGTTGCCCTCGGCCGCGTACAAGCCCTGATGGTGCGGCCGTCGCTGCGCGACGCGCCACGCGCCGTGCCCTCGGTGGACGCCATCGCTGGCCTTGGCCTGGGGGGCGACGCGCACGCCGACCCGCTGTCGCCGCGCCAGGTGCTGCTGGCCGGCGCTCCGGCGTATGCGCGGCATGGCCTGCCGGCGCATGCGCTGCGCGAAAACCTGCTGCTCGATATCGATACCGCGGCGCTGCTTTCCGGCTCGCTGCTGCGCGTGGGCCCGCAGGCGGTGCTGCGGCTGACGTTTGCCTGCGAAGCATGCGGTTACCTGGACAAACGCCAGCCCGGCGTGGCGGCGGCGATCGGCCGCGCCCGCGGCATGCTGGCCCGGGTGGCGTGCGGCGGCACGATCGGCGCGGGCGATCCCGTGGTCCTGCTGCCGGCGCGGCTTCCCGCCTGGGACGACGACTGGCGCGCCCGCGTCGCGGCGGTACTTGCCCGGGTGCCGCAAGGCATGGTGATCGAATACCGGCAGCTGGCGCGGCTGGCCGGCGTGCAGCCGGTGTATTGCCGCGCCTTCCCCCGGCTGGTGCGCAAGCTGGGCCTCGGCCATGTGGCGGTGCCGATGGCCGGCCAGCCGGAGAAGCCGCGCTGGCACGGGAACGGGTTGTTCGACGCGCCCGCGCCGTGACGGCCCGCTGCCCCGTTACGCCTGGTGTCCGGCGATGCCGCGGGCGAGCAGGCCGATGATCGTTTCGATCCTGTAGGGCTTGGGGGCGAAGCGGTAGAGCCGGTCCCGGCCAGCCAGCATGCCTGGCGGCGCGTGGCCCGACGTCAGCACCACGTGCAGATCCGGGAACCGCCTGCGGATTTCGCAGGCCAGTTCGATGCCGCTCATGTCCGGCATGGTGATGTCGGAAAACACGGCGGTGATGGCCGGATCGGCGGCCAGCACCGCCAGCGCGGCGGCGGCCGAGTAGACCACCGTATTGTCTACGGCATGGAACGCCAGCAGCGCTCCGGCAAGCTCGGCAAGGTCCCGTTCGTCATCGATGACCAGCACCTTGAGCGGGCGGGTGCCGGCCCCGCGCGGCAACGCCCCCCGATCGTCGTCGTCCAGCGGCATCACGCGGCCTGGGGCGTGGAGTTGCTCTTGCCGCCCGCCCCGGCGCCGGCGCCCCCGAATCCGGCCGGCAGGCGCGGTATGGTCACGATGAAGGTCGTTCCACTGGACGGGTCGGACGTCAGGGTGATCGTGCCACCGTGCGCATGAACGATCTCGCGTGAAATATACAGGCCGATACCCAGGCTGGTACGTTCCATGTAGGCGCCCTCTTTCCAGTCCGCATTCGCGGCAATGCGGACCATCGGGTCGAAAATGGTCGGCAGCGTTTCCGCCGGAATGGTCTTGCCCTGGTTGTTCACGAAAATCTGCACGTCGTCGGCATTCGCCTCGACGCGGACCGACACGGGAATCTCCGGATCGCCGTACTGGATCGCATTGCCGATCAGGTTCGACAATACCTGGGCAATACGGCCTTCATCGAAAATCGCGTCGAGTTTCGATGGAGCGTGAAGTTCGACAAGCCGCTCGGGGTGAAACGTGCGCAATTCATTGACGACTTCCTCGCAAATGGCCACCAGGCTGCCCTGCTTGACGCGGATCGGAATTCCCGGACCGAGGTGGGTGCGCGTGAAATCGATGAGATCGTTGATCAGCTTGCTCATCCTTTTCGCGCTGTTGAACATCCTGGTGGCGACCAGCACATATTTCGCCGGGATATCGGTCGCCTGCATCAGGAAACTCGTTCCGGTAACGACCGTGCCCAGCGGATTGCGCAAATCATGGCCGAGAATCGCCAGGAACATGTTTTGAGACTGCTTGACCATGTATTCGTACCGCGCGACCGATTCCGCGACCGCCTGGTCGACGGCTTCGTTGAAGCGCATGATATCGGTCATCTGCGTCGGGTGGGCCGCGCTGGTCTCGGCGGCCCAGAGCATCAGCACGCTGGCGCGCAGCGCCCGGTATTCCGACACGAGCTGGACGACGGTATAGCCGGACAGCAGTCGCGCTTCCGCATGGGTCTCGGCAGCGGTATCCGCGTGGGACCGGGTGCCGAGGCCTTTCGACTTGGCGGCGCGCTCGTGCTCGGTCTGCGCGGTGGCCATGTCGGCCGCGAACGCATGCAGCATCTGCCGGGCATGGTCGCGCAGCTCGGCGTCGTCCATCGTCAGCGCGGGCGGTTCGATCGTTCGCGCGAAATCTTCCCAGGCCTGCAGGATCGGCTCGATGTGCTCGTAAATAAACGTGCTCAACCGATTTTGCTGTGTCATGTTTGAAACCTTGGTATTTCCCGACGCAGCGTCATTCGCATTGAACGGTTAATTCATATTAACACCCGTGCCCATTTATTCACGGAAATAATATCGATGAGCAGAATAACACCCGATCGGCGCGGTCGAGCCAATACAGCGGCATTTTCACCCATATTGCCGCCATCGGGTCGCCTGAAAACCGATGCGGAACGATAATGCCGGCTTTTCCCGACAGCGGATAATTTTCCGCCTGCGAAAATCGACATCCTGAAACCCGCGGATTTACGGCTGGCGAATATGCCGCCACGCCAGGCAAATATGGGGCAACGCCAAAATCGGCGGCCGCGGCGGGCGGCCAGCTCGAGCGGGCACTTCCCTCGCAGCATCTCCGGGACCCATCCTGGCAGGATCCTGAACCGGCTCGGCAGTCGCGTTTTTTCTGAAGTCCGGCGAGTTCCGGCTGCTACGGTAAAATCGGGCATGGTGCCGATCGCGCCATGTCACCGATCACGCAATGGAAGAGGTAATGGTATGGCCAAGAAAGAAGAACTGGATGAAGAAACGCTGGCGTTCATCCAGTGGTGCATCGAAGTAGAGGGTTTCCTGGTGGCCGGTGGCGCCACCGTCGAGCAGGCGCAGGATCATATCGAGGAACAGGTGGAGTGGTTCACCGACCAGTTCTATGACGGGCTGACGCCCGAGGAGGCGGCCAAGGAGGCGCTGGCCTGAGCCGCCGGTTGCCGGAGCATGGGGGAATCCCGGTCCGGAATCCAGCCCATGATCCAGCCTGAACGCCAGTCTGGGATCCAGCCTGGAATGCAGCCGGCAGCTCCATCGCCCTCAGGGCACCTGCCCGGCCTTCACCGTTGCCTTCGGAATCTTCTTCGGATCCAGCTCGATCCACGTGGGCGCATGGTCGCTGGGCTTTTCCCGCCCGCGCACGTCGCGGTCGACCCCGGCCGCCTTCAGGGCCGGCGCCAGCGATGGGCTCAGCAGCAGGTGGTCGATGCGGATGCCGGCATCGCGTCCGAACGCGTTGCGGAAGTAATCCCAGAACGTGTAGATTTTCTCGCCCGGGTACAGGGTGCGCAGCGAGTCGGTCCAGCCCTGCGCCAGCAGGCGCTCGAACGCTTCGCGCGTTTCGGGGCGGAACAGCGCATCGTCGAGCCAGCGCTCCGGCTTGTACACGTCCAGGTCCGTGGGAATGACGTTGAAGTCGCCGGCCATCACCACCGGCGCGCCGGTCGCCAGCAACTGTTCGCCGCGCAGGATCAGCCGCTCCATCCAGCTCAGCTTGTAGTCGAACTTCGGCCCCGGTGCCGGGTTGCCGTTCGGCAGGTACAGGCCGGCGATGACGACATCGTTGACCACCGCCTCGATGTAGCGGCTCTGCTCGTCCGTCGGATCGCCCGCCAGGCCGCGCCCCACCTCCACGGGCTGGGTGCCGCGCGCCAGGATCGCCACGCCGTTCCAGCTTTTCTGCCCGTGCCAGATCACGCCGTAGCCGGCCGCCTCGATGGCCGCGGCGGGAAATTTTTCCTGCGGCGCCTTCAACTCCTGCAGGCAGGCCACGTCCGGCTGCGCTTCTTCCAGCCATTGCAGCAGGGCCGGCAGGCGGGCGCCGATGCCGTTGATGTTGAAGGTGGCGATGCGCATGGGAACTCCGTAAGGCAACAATGAGGAGTTGCGATTGTGACAGCATGGCGCGACATTTGCCACACCCCTGCCGCCCGCTGGGCGTTCGTGTAGAGTACGCCTTCCCGCCATATCAGGAGCAAGCATGAGTTCGTCCCACCCCGAGATTCCCGAAGATCCGCACCAGTGGCTGGAAGAGGTCGGCGGCGAGGCGCCGCTGGACTGGGTCCGGCAGCAGAACGACGTGGCGCTGGGCGAACTGGAAGCGCGCCCCCACTACCCGGCCCTGCACGACCGGCTGAAAACCATCTTCAACTCGCACGAGCGCATCCCCTTCGTGCGCCAGCATGGCGAGTATCTGTACAACTTCTGGCGCGATGCCGACCATGTGCGCGGCATCTGGCGCCGCACCACGCTGGACCGGTACCGCCAGGCGGACCCGCAATGGGACACCGTGCTGGACCTGGACCGGCTGGCCGCCGAGGAAAACGAGAACTGGGTATGGAGCGGCGTGTCGTCGCTGTATCCGCGCGGCGAACGCTTCCTGCTGTCGCTGTCGCGCGGCGGCGGCGACGCCGTCGTGGTGCGCGAGTGGGACATGCCATCGCGCAGCTTCGTGGCCGATGGCTTCCACCTGCCGGAAGCGAAGACCGATATCGCGTGGATCGACGCCGATACGCTGTTCGTGGCTACCGATTTCGGGCCGGGCTCGATGACGACGTCCGGCTACGCCCGCATCGTCAAGGAATGGCGGCGCGGCACGCCCTTGTCCGCCGCGCGCACCGTGTACGAAGCGCTGCCGGACGACCTGGGCGTGGGCGCCTGGCGCGACTTCACGCCCGGCCACGAGTTCCAGTTCGTGATGCGGCAGATCGGCTTCTACAGCAGCGAACTGTTCCTGCGCGAGGGCGACCGGCTGACCAAGGTCGCCAAGCCGGACGATGCCAGTGCCTACACGGTGCGCGACCAGCTGGTCATCGAACTGCGCTCGGCATGGAACGTGGCCGGCCAGGAGTATCCGCAGGGCGCGCTGCTGGCGACCGACTTCCGGCGCTTCATGGCGGGCGAGCGCCAGTTCGACGTGCTGTTCACGCCAACGCCGAGCACGTCGCTCGACGGCGTGGCGTCGACCCGTTCGGCCCTGCTGCTCAACGTGCTCGACAACGTGAAGAACCGCCTCGTCGAGCTGCGCCACGTGGATGGCCAGTGGCAGCGGCGCGATGTCGATGCGCCCGCCTACGGAACGCTGGAAGTGGCGCCGCTGGACGCGATCGCCTCCGACGATTATTTCCTGACCGTCACCGATTTCCTGACGCCGACCACCATGTACCTGGCCCACGCCGGCAGCGACGAACGCACCCCGCTGAAATCGCTGCCCGGCTTCTTCGACGCTTCGCCTTACGAAGTGCGTCAATTCCAGGCGCCGTCGAAGGATGGCACGCTGGTGCCCTACTTCGTGGTGCAGCGCAAGGATGTGAAGGCGGATGGCAGCAATCCCACGGTACTGTACGGCTACGGCGGCTTCGAAGTGTCGCTGAAGCCGTTCTACAGCGGCGTCACCGGCGAAGCGTGGCTCCAGCATGGCGGCGTGTACGTGCTGGCCAACATCCGCGGCGGCGGCGAGTTCGGCCCCCGCTGGCACCAGGCGGCGCTGAAGGAACACCGGCAGCGCGCCTTCGACGATTTCATCGCCGTCGCCCAGGACCTCATCAAGCGCAACATCACCAGCCCGCGCCACCTGGGCATCATGGGCGGCAGCAATGGCGGCCTGCTGGTGGGCGCCGCGCTGACGCAGCGGCCGGACCTGTTCAACGCCGTGGTCTGCCAGGTGCCGCTGCTCGACATGCGCCGCTACAGCAAGCTGCTGGCGGGCGCCTCGTGGATGGGCGAATACGGCGACCCCGACGATCCCGAACAGTGGAAGTTCATCGCCGATTACTCGCCGTACCACAACGTGTTCCCCGACAAGCACTACCCGCGCGTACTGTTCACCACTTCCACCCGCGACGATCGCGTCCATCCCGGCCATGCCCGCAAGATGGTCGCCAAGATGCGCGAACAAGGGCACGACGTGCTGTACTGGGAGAACACCGAGGGCGGCCATGCCGGCGCCGCCAACAACGACCAGCAGGCGAAGATGTGGGCGCTGACGTATGCGTTCCTGCTGGCGCAGTTGAAGTAGGCGCTGTTCGCAGCGGTCCGGCGCCCCTCTCCTGCCTGCCGGACCACTGCCCCCCTCTCCCGGCAACCGTCGCGCTTTTCCTCCGGATCTCGCATCGTCGGCGCGGCCCCTCACCTGCGTGCGCACCGCCGATGGCCGGCACGTCACCGCGACCACGGATGCCGACGGCTGCACCCCGTGGATCGAGCACCATGCCGCCGAAGAGCTGGCGCTGGAACTGGTCGAAGATGGGCACCGGGACCAGATGAACGAATATACGAAAATCTCGCCTGGTCGGCCGGGCGGCCGAACAATGGCTGAAACGCTTCGATATCGACAGCAGCGAGCTGATGACCTACAAGGCAAAGCTGCTGGACGAACCGAAGCTGACCCCGGACAGCACGCTGCCGGACCGGCTTTGATGCCGCGGGCCCCATCCGGCCCCGCAGCGCGGCTGCATAAAGTTGCACACGCCTTCTAGCCTGCGCACGCCGATAATGCGATAGTGGTACAGGTCGGGCGCTGCCTGGACCGGTTTCGTGCCGGCCCGGCACACCTGACCTGGCCTCGAAAACCACACCGTTACACCCGAGCCGCCTCGCTGCATGCCGATCCTGGCGACGGTTCGATGCGCAAGGGCGCGTACCACCTGCCATTGCGGGCTGACGAATGCAGCCGCCCCACCGTTGACCGGCCCCACGCAGGCGAGACCCCGATGAACGAGCCATCGCACACCCGCTTCAACCTGGCGTCCGCCGTGTACCGCCATGCCGTCGCCAGTCCCGGCAGCCCGGCCGTGGTATCGGGCAGTCGTGCGCTGAGCTACGGTGAACTGGCGGCGTGTGCGGCGCGCCTGGCGGCCAGCCTCGCCGGCAGCCGCACGTGGCGGCGGTGCGAAGGGCGCCTGCCCCGGGTGGGGATTCTCGCGTCGCGCGGCGTCGATGCCTGCGTCGCCATCCTCGGCGCGTGCTGGGCGGGCGCCACCTATGTGCCGATCGGCCTGAAACAGCCGGCAGAGCGGATCGCGGCGCTGCTGCGCGACAGCGCGCTCGCCGCCCTCGTCACCGATGACGATGGCGCGAAACTGCTCGGCGAGCGCGTGCTGGCGGCCAGCCCGGCGCTGGTGGTCCACGCCGGCCAGGCCCCGCTTGCCGTCCGCGCGGAGGGCGTCGAGGTGGTGGCACTGGGCGCCCTGCCGCCGGAGTTTGCGGGGGAACCGGCGCCGATATCAGCGGCCGACACGGCCTATATCATCTACACCTCGGGAACGACCGGGGTGCCGAAAGGCGTCATGATCAGCGCCGGCGCCGCGCGCCATTACCTCGCCATGATCACGGCGGAACTGGGCCTGCTGGCCGGCGACCGCGCGCTGGAAACCTGCGAGCCGAGTTTCGATTTCTCGGTGCACAACATGTTCTCGACGTGGGAAGCCGGTGCCGCGCTGCATATCCTGCCGGCCAGCACGGTGATGAACGCCGTGAAGTTCATCCGCGACGGCAAGCTGACCGTGTGGAATTCCGTGCCCTCGCTGGCCGGCATGCTGCGCCAGGTGAAGGCGCTGGCACCGGGCAGCCTGGCCACGCTGCGCATCACGGTGTTCGGCGGCGAACAACTGCCCGCCGCTACAGTGACCGCCTGGCGCGAAGCCGCGCCGCACAGCGCCATCGTCAACCTGTACGGTCCCACCGAGGCAACGGTGTTCTGCCTGGCACAACGGCTCGGCGCGCCGTTGCCGGTGACCCCGGGGCGCGACGTGATCGCCATCGGCATGCCGCTGCCCGGCAACGCGGCCGCCGTCGTCGACGAAGAAGGCCAGCCGCTGCCGGACGACGTTCCCGGTGAGCTGCTGATCGCCGGCCGGCAGCTGGCCGACGGCTATCTCGGCGCGCAGGAGCTGACCGCCGCCCGCTTCCCCTTGCTGGACGGCCAGCGCTGGTACCGCACCGGCGACCTGGCGCTGCGCGACGGCATGGGCCGCTTCCACTGCCTGGGCCGCATCGACAACCAGGTCAAGGTGCTGGGCTACCGTGTCGAACTGGAAGAGATCGAAGCCCACCTGCGCACCGTTGCCGGTGCCGATGTCGTGGCGGCGGTGGCCTGGCCGCTGGCCGATGGGATGGCGCGCGGCATCGTCGGGTTTGTCGGCGCGGCGGACGTCGATGCCGGGGCGATCATCGATGCGCTGCGTACGCGCCTGCCGGCGTACATGCTGCCCGGCCGGGTCATCGCGCTGGCACACATGCCGCTCGGTTCCAGCGGCAAGGTGGACCGGCGCGCGCTGCGCCAATTGCTGGACAGCGCGGGCCCATGACTACGCCGGCCACACCCACCGGGAACGCCCCTGCGGTCGCCGGCGGCGGGGCAGCCGCCCCATCCCGCTTGCGCAGTTTCCTGGCCATCGATGCGCGCGAGCCGCTGGTCGCGCGCGCCCAGGCCCCTGCCGGGCAGCTGCTGATCCTGGTGGTGGCCCTGCTGGCGGTCGCGCCGCATCTCGGCGCCTGGCCCGCCGCCCTGGCTGTCGGCGCGGCGATGGCCGCTACCGCGCGGCCCGGCTGGCGCACGCCGATCCTGTTCGGCGCCACCTGGACCACGGCCTTCCTGGGCACGGCGCTGGGCGAGAACGATACGCTGGACAGCATCGTGGCCGTGCTGGAAACGGAAGGCGGGACCGGATTGTCGCCGCTGGCGCTGGCCATGGGTTTCCTGGCGCTGCTCTTCCTTGGCGCGAACGGCATCCTGCGCCATGTGGCCCGTGCCCCGCGCTCGCTGCTGGCGCGGCGTCCGCTGGCGACGCTGCTGGCGCTGGAGGCGCTGCTGTGCGGCCTGGCCAGCCTCGATGCCGTGCGCGGCACGCCGCGGGTACTGCTGTGGTCCGCGATCGTGGTGCTGACGCCCTACCTGTGGTTCCTGCCGTATGCCATCGTGGACCAGCGCACGCGCGCCCAGGACACCTGGCAGCAGATGGCGTTCCTGCGCCCGTTCTGGAGTCCCTCCTACCTGCCCTTCGGCAAGGGCGCCGCCTTCCTGCGCAAGCACCTGGCCCAGACGCCGCGCGACCTGGCGATCACCCGGCTGAAGGCGGTCAAGCTGCTGCTGTGGGCCAACCTGCTGGTGTTCCTGCGCGCGGCGCTGGCGTGGATCTTCGAAGGGCAGCTGGGCATTCCCCGCGTGGCCGAAGCAGTCGACGCCCACCTTGCCGGCCAGCCGTTTCCCGTGCTGGCCGGCTGGGCCGCGCTGGTACTGTCGACCGCCAGGTTCTCGCTGCAGATCGCCATCTGGGCCCACCTGTTCATCGGCATCGCGCGGCTGGCCGGCTACCGGCTGCCGCGGGGCTGCTGGCGGCCGCTGGAATCGCGCACGCTGATGGATTATTTCAACCGCTTTCATTACTACTTCAAGGAGCTGCTGGTCGACTTCTTCTTTTTCCCCACCTTCTTCAAGGTATTCCGCGCCCATCCGCGCCTGCGCATGTTCTTCGCCACTTTCATGGCGGCCGGTGTCGGCAATGCGATCTGGCACTTTACCCGCGACATCGTGCTGGTCGCCACCGACGGTGCGCCGGCCGCGCTGCGGTCCTACGCCAGCTATGCGTTCTACTGCCTGGTGCTGGCGGTCGCCGTCGGCCTGTCGCAGGTGCGCGTCAGCCTGGGCATCCGGCCGTCACCGACGGCCTTCGGGCGGCTATACTCGTTCCTGTTCGTCTGGTCCTTCGTGGTGTGCATGCACCTGTTCAGCGACGGATCGCGCCAGCACACCCTGGGGGAACGCATGGCGTTCCTCGCCAGCCTTTCGGGAGTCCACTGATGGATGCAAGCGCCAAGCAGGACCTGCGTGACATGTTGGGCAAGATGCTCCAGGGGCACGGCGATGCCGGCGCGTTCGGCGATGGCGAATCGCTGTTCGCCAGCGGCCGGCTGGACTCGTTTTCGATGGTGACGCTGGCCATGCACCTGGAAGAGACCTTCGGCCTCGATTTTTCCGATGTCGAGTTCGATGTCAGCCTGGTCGATTCGGTCGACGACATCGAGGCGCTGGTCGACCGGCAGGCGCCCGGCTGAACGGCGTTTCCGGCCCGGGCAGGCGATGGCGCCGCGCCGTGGTTCCAGGCCGCGCCGGCCAGCCGGTCCGAATCGTGTGCCACGGCCACACCCTCTACAGTAATCTGCTAGATTGTTTCCTGTTGTTATTGCTTTTTTGCTATATTCCGACACGGGCAGTCGGTGATTCTGCTTGACTCGCGCCCGCACAAGCGTATCTTTTACGGCAACAAAATTACAACCAAGACCTAGATCGGGCGGCGTGCTTGTGCATATTCCCAAAGTCCTCCTCGTAAACGACGAGCCCTCCAGCCCGCTTGCGCTGGAGGGGCTCCTGGCACCGGACGCCGATGCGTGCGGCTATGAACTCGTCACCGCGCGCTCCGGCAACGCGGCGCTGCGCGAAGTGCTGCGCCACGATTTCGCCGTGATCCTGCTCGATATCGGCATCCCGGACATGGACAGCTTCGATACCGCCGCCGCGATCCGCTCGCATCCCCGCTCGGCGGCGGTGCCGGTCATTTTCGTCAGCGCCGATGCCGGCGAGGCACACCGGCTGGACGCCTATGAACGGGGCGCCGCCGATTACCTGTGCGCGCCGCTGGAGCCGCAGGTGGTGCAGGCAAAGGTGCGCACCTTCGTCGAACTGACCCGCAAGCACCTGCAATTGCAGGCGCAGGCCGAGGAATCGCGCCGCATCACCGCCGAGCTGCGCTCGCAGCGGCTGCAGGACCTGGAACTGGCCAACCGGGAGCTGGAACTGGAAGTGGCGGAACGCAAGCAGGCCGAGCAGCGGGCGCACGAACTGTCCACCCGGGATCCGCTGACCGGCCTGGTCAACCGCCGCTCGCTGATCCAGCACCTGGAACACGCGGTGGCATCGTGCGACCGCCGGCGCAGCCAGTTCGCGCTGCTGTTCCTCGATCTCGACCAGTTCAAGCAGGTCAATGACGGTTTCGGCCATGACGTGGGCGATGAGCTGCTGCGGCAGGTGGCGGCGCGGCTGTCCGCCGCGGTGCGCGCGTCGGACGTGGTGGCGCGGCTGGGCGGCGACGAGTTCGTCGTGCTCATCGAAGGCAGGGCGCCCGGCGAGAACGCGGCGCGGGTGGCGCGCAAGATCGCCAACGCGCATGCGCGGCCGTTCTCGATCGGCGGGCACCGCGTGCACACCTCCACCAGCATCGGCATCGCCGTCTACCCGCAGGATGGCGCCAGCGCGCGGGCACTGATGAAGAACGCCGACCTGGCCATGTACCGCGCCAAGGAAGAACGCGAGCACCCTGGCGGCCAGGGCCGCAAAGGTGACAGCCAGGGCGGCAAAGGTGATAGCCAGGGTGGCAACATCCGCTTCTTCCATGAGGAGATGAACCGGCGCGAGGACGAGCGCGAACAATGGACGGGCGAGCTGCGCCATGCGCTGTCGCACGACCAGCTCGCGCTGGTGTACCAGCCGCAGGTGGACCTCGCCAGCGGCCGCGTGCGTGGGGTGGAAGCGCAACTGGTGTGGCATCATCCGCGCCTGGGCCAGATCGACGCGGCCGCCTTCGTGCCCGCCGTGCAGGACCGCGGCCTGCTGGAGCGCGTGGATTCGTGGGTGATGGGCGCGGTCTGCGCGCAGGCGGCCGCCTGGCGCGGCGGCGCGGAACCACTCTCCACCGCCCGGGTTGCGCTGAACCTCGTCGCGCCGGCGCTGGGCCCGGACCTGCCGGCGCGCCTGCTGGCCGAATTCCGGCGCCACCTGCTGCCGGCCGGCGCCATCGTGCTGGAAATCTCCGAAGCGCTGCTGGCCGCGCACCATGCCGCGATCGAGCCGCTGTTGCGCCAGCTCCAGGCCGGCGGCGTGCTGCTGGCGCTGGACGACTTCGGCCACGCCGGCACCAGCCTGGCAGCGTGCAAGAAACTGGGGCTGGACATCCTGAAGATCGATCCCGCCTTCGTGCGCAATATCGGCGACGCTTCCGGCGGCACCGACCTGGTGGCCGCCATCGTGCACCTTGCGCGGGCGCTGGCGATGGAAGTGGCCGCGGGCGGCGTCGACCATGCCCACCAGCTGGCCGTGCTGAAGACACTGGGTTGCGACAGCTGGCAGGGCGCGCTATTCTGCGCCCCGCGCAGCGCCGCCGAACTGGCGCAGGCCCTGCCCGGCCTGATATTGACAGACCTGCCTGAACAACATCTTACTTGAACAACATTCCTGAATACTGAGGACTGGTCCATGAACGACATGACCGAATTGCCGGAAGAACTGGATCTGAAGCTGATCCTGCAAACCCTGATGGCATTGAAAAAAGGCGATTTCTCGGCGCGCATGCCATCCGACTGGACCGGCGTATCCGGCAAGATCGCCGATACGCTGAACGACATCATCGAAACCAACGAGCGGATCGTCAAGTCGGTCACCGAAGTGTCGCGCGTGGTGGGCCGTGAAGGCCGGCTGACGCAGCGCGCGCCGGTCACCAACGTGTCCGGCGGCTGGGCCACCATCATCAGCGCGGTCAACACGCTGATCGACGACCTGGTGCGCCCCACCACCGAGATGGCGCGCGTGATCGGCGCCGTGGCCAAGGGCGACCTGTCGCAGACCATGGCGCTGGAAGTGGACGGGCACCCGCTGAAGGGCCAGTACCTGCGCGCCGCCACCACCGCCAACACGATGGTGGAACAGCTGCTGTCGTTCTCCTCCGAGGTGACGCGCGTGGCGCGCGAAGTCGGCACGGAAGGCAAGCTGGGTGGCCAGGCGCAGGTGAAAGGCGTGGCCGGTACCTGGAAGGACTTGACCGATTCGGTGAACTCGATGGCGGGCAACCTGACTTCCCAGGTGCGCAACATTGCCGAAGTGACCACCGCGGTGGCGAACGGCGACCTGTCCAAGAAGATCACGGTGGACGTGCGCGGCGAGATCCTGCAGCTGAAGGACACCATCAACGTGATGGTGGACCAGCTGCGTTCCTTCGCCTCCGAGGTGACCCGGGTGGCGCGCGAGGTGGGGACGGAAGGAAAACTGGGCGGACAGGCCTACGTGCCCGGCGTGGGCGGCACGTGGAAGGACTTGACCGACAACGTGAACTTCATGGCCTCGAACCTGACGGGCCAGGTGCGCAACATCGCGGCGGTGACCACCGCCGTGGCGAACGGCGACCTGTCCAAGAAGATCACGGTGGACGTGAAGGGCGAGATCCTGGAACTGAAGAACACCATCAACGTGATGGTGGACCAGCTGTCCTCGTTCGCTTCCGAAGTGACGCGCGTGGCGCGCGAGGTGGGCACGGAAGGCAAGCTGGGTGGCCAGGCGCAGGTGAAAGGCGTGGCCGGCACGTGGAAGGACTTGACCGACTCGGTGAACTCGATGGCGGGCAACCTGACCGGCCAGGTGAGGAACATCGCCGACGTGACCACCGCCGTGGCGAACGGTGACCTGTCGAAGAAGATCACGGTGGACGTGAAGGGCGAGATCCTGGAACTGAAGAACACCATCAACGTGATGGTCGACCAGCTGAACTCCTTCGCATCGGAAGTGACGCGGGTGGCCCGCGAGGTGGGCACCGAAGGCAAGCTGGGTGGCCAGGCCAACGTGCCCGGCGTGGCCGGCACGTGGAAAGACCTGACGGAGAACGTCAACCAGCTGGCCGGCAACCTGACGGGCCAGGTGCGGAACATCGCCGAGGTGACCACCGCCGTGGCGAACGGCGACCTGTCGAAGAAGATCACGGTGGACGTGAAGGGCGAGATCCTGGAACTGAAGAACACCATCAACGTGATGGTGGACCAGCTGTCCTCGTTCGCTTCCGAAGTGACGCGCGTGGCCCGCGAGGTGGGCACGGAAGGCAAGCTGGGTGGCCAGGCCTACGTGCCCGGCGTGGGCGGCACGTGGAAGGACCTGACCGACAACGTGAACTTCATGGCGTCGAACCTGACCGGCCAGGTGCGCAACATCGCGGCGGTGACCACGGCCGTGGCGCGCGGCGACCTGTCGAAGAAGATCACGGTGGACGTGAAGGGCGAGATCCTGGAACTGAAGGACACCATCAACGTGATGGTCGACCAGCTGTCCTCGTTCGCCTCGGAAGTGACGCGGGTTGCCCGCGAGGTCGGTACCGAAGGCAAGCTGGGTGGCCAGGCCAACGTGCCCGGCGTGGCGGGCACGTGGAAGGACTTGACGGAAAACGTCAACCAGCTGGCGGCCAACCTGACCAACCAGATGCGCGCGATCGGCGAAGTGGCGACGGCGGTGACGCGCGGCGACCTGTCGCGCTCGATCCAGGTGGAAGCGCGCGGCGAAGTCTCGTACCTGAAGGACAACATCAACGAGATGATCCGCAACCTGAAGGAAACCACGCAGAAGAATGCCCAGCAGGACTGGCTGAAGACCAACCTGGCACGCTTCACCCGGCTGCTGCAGGGCCAGCGCGACCTGCAGGCGGTGACCAAGCTGATCCTGTCCGAGCTGGCGCCGCTGGTATCGGCCCACCACGGCGTGTTCTACATGATGGATTCGCAGATGGACGACGCGCGCCTGCGCATGATCGCCAGCTACGGCTACCGTTCCAGCCGCAAGCTGCCCACCTCGTTCCTGCCGGGCGAAGGCCTGGTGGGCCAGTGCGCGCTGGAGAAGGTGCGCATCTGGCTGACCGACGTGCCGCGCGACTACATCGTGGTGTCCTCGGGCCTGGGTTCGGCGCCGCCGACCAATATCGTGGTGCTGCCGATCCTGTTCGAGCAGCAGGTCAAGGCCGTCATCGAGATCGCCTCGCTGGACCGCTTCACGGAAACCCACCTGTCCTTCCTCGACCAGCTGATGGAATCGATCGGCGTGGTGCTGAACACCATCGAGGCGAACAGCCGTACCGAATCGCTGCTGACGCAATCGCAGTCGCTGGCGCAGGAACTGCAGCAGACCAACCAGGAACTGGCCGAGAAGGCCCGCCTGCTGTCGGAACAGAACATCGAGGTGGAGCGCAAGAACCGCGAAGTGGAACAGGCCAAGCTGGCGCTGGAGGAAAAGGCCACGCAGCTGGCGCTGTCGTCGAAGTACAAGTCCGAGTTCCTGGCCAATATGTCGCACGAGCTGCGCACGCCGCTCAACTCGCTGCTGATCCTGGCCCAGCAGCTGGGCGACAATTCGGAAGGCAACCTGTCGTCGAAGCAGGTGGAATTCGCCAAGACCATCCACGGCTCGGGCTCCGACCTGCTCACGCTGATCAACGACATCCTCGACCTGTCGAAGATCGAATCGGGCACCGTCACGCTGGACGTCTCCGAATACCGCTTCGGCAACCTGCGCAACTACGTGGACCGCACCTTCCGGCACATGGCCGAAGCCAAGCACCTGGGCTTCACGGTGGCGCTGCGCGACAACCTGCCCGCCTCGCTGATGACGGACACCACGCGCCTGCAGCAGGTGCTGAAGAACCTGCTGTCGAACGCCTTCAAGTTCACCTCGCACGGCCAGGTCTCGCTCGACATCGGCCTGGTCGACCATGGCTGGAGCCCGGACAACCCGAACCTGGCCAGCGCCGACGCGGTGCTGGCCTTCTCGGTGCGCGACACGGGCGTGGGCATCGCCTCGGACAAGCTGCAGCTGATCTTCGAGGCGTTCCAGCAGGCCGACGGTTCCACCGCCCGAAAGTATGGCGGCACGGGCCTGGGTCTGTCGATCTCGCGCGAGCTGGCGCGCCTGCTGGGCGGCGAGATCCGCGTCGAATCGACGGTGGGCAGCGGCTCCACCTTCACGCTGTACCTGCCGTACAACCGCGCCGGCTTCGTCACCATCGACCAGCCCCGCCCCGCCACCCAGCGCACCCTGCCGCTGCCGCCGAAAGTGATCTACACGCTGCCGGCCGCCGAATCGGCCGAGGAAGCGGCCAACCCGGCGGCATTGGCGGACAGCGATGCGGACAGCGAGGTCTATGGCACCACGCTGGATGACCGCGGCCTGACGGCGCCGGGCGATCCGTCGGTGCTGATCATCGAGGACGATGAGCGCTTCGCCAAGATCGTGCTGGATTTCGCCCGCGAAAAGAATTTCAAGGGCATCGTCACCGCGCGCGGCGACTCGGCCCTGTCGCTGGCGCGCGATTACGCGCCATCGGCGATCCTGCTCGACCTGGACTTGCCGGACATCGATGGCTTCACCGTGCTGGACCGGCTGAAACGCGATCCGGGCACCCGGCACATCCCCGTGCACGTGATGTCGGCCTCGCGCGAGCGGGAACGGGCGCTGCGCTCCGGCGCGATCTCGTTCATGAACAAGCCGGTCAGCAAGGAAGCGCTGACCGAGCAGTTCGCGCGCATCCAGAAATTCCTGCTGGGCGGCAAGCGCAGCCTGCTGGTCGTCGATGACGAGGCAGGCCAGCGCGATGCCATCGTCACCCTGATCGGCGCCACCGATGTCGATATCGCCGCCGTCGGCACCGGCGAGGAAGCGCTGGCGGCGCTGCGCACCAGCCACTTCGACTGCATGGTGCTGGACCTGACCCTGCCCGACATTTCCGGCTTCGACCTGCTCGACATCATCGGCAAGGACCTCACCTTGCGCGACCTGCCGGTGGTGATCAATACGGCGAAAGACCTGAATCGCCGCGAGGTGGCCAAGCTGAAGCGCTATGCCAAGACCATCGTGATCAAGGACGCCCGCTCGCCCGAACGGCTGCTGGACGAGACGGCCCTGTTCCTGCACCGGTCACAGGCCAGCCTGCCGGAACCGCAGCGCCGCATGCTGGAACAGGTGCACGCGCTCGACTCCGGACTGGCCGGGCGCAAGGTGCTGATCGTCGACGATGACCTGCGCAATATCTTCGCGCTGTCCTCGCTGCTGGAACGCGAGCAGATGCAGGTGTCGTTCGCCGAGAACGGCCGCGACGGCATCGAGGTGCTGGAACGCGACCCCACCATCGAGATCGTGCTGATGGATATCATGATGCCGGAGATGGATGGCTACGACACGATGCGGGCCATCCGCCGCATCCCGAAATTCAAGTCGCTGCCGATCATCACGCTGACCGCGAAGGCCATGAAGGGCGACCGCGACAAGTGCATCGCCGCCGGCGCTTCCGACTACATCACCAAGCCGGTGGACGTGGCCCAGCTGCTGTCGCTGATGCGCGTCTGGCTGCATTGATGGTGACGTCGATGGCCCGGCCGGCCGATGTGTCGGCGGATGTGTCGGCGGATGTGTCGGCGGATGCGCCAGCGAGAGCGCCGATGAGTACGCCAGATGCGCGGTTCGAGAAACGCCGCCACGTGCCGGACCCGGAAGTGGAAACACTCGAACTGTCGCTGCTGCTGGAAGCGGTGGCGCAGCGCTACGGCTTCGACTTTCGCAGCCACGACCGGAGCGCGGTCAAGCGCAAGCTGCATGGCCTGATGGCGCGCCGCGGCCTGCGCACGATCTCGCAGTTGCAGGACCGCGTGCTGCACGATGCGGCGGCGTCGAGCGCGCTGCTGCGCGCGCTCGGCGTGGCGCCCGCATCGATGTTCGACGATCCGGACGAGGCGGCCCAGCTGCTTGCCGTGGCCGAACAATGCCTGCCCGGCGCGCCGCTGCCCAAGGTGTGGCTGGCCGATTGCGCCGGCGCCGAGCAGGCCTGGACGGCGGCCGTGCTGCTGGCCGATCGCCAGCTGTTGTGGCGTACCGAGATCTACGCGACGGTGCCCAGCGACGACTTGCTGGAAGAGGCGCTGGGCGCATCGATCCCGCTGGACAGGATGGGCGACTACCAGCGCTGCTACGAACGGGCCGGCGGCAGCGGCCGGCTGTCGGAGTATTTTCACCTCGAGGCGGGGCGGATGGTCCCGGTACCGCAGCTGAAAAGCCGCATCACGTGGGCGCAATACAACCTCGTCACCGATGCCTCGTTCAACGAATTCCAGCTCATCGTGTGCCGCCGTGCCCTGCCCGACTTCGGTCCGCTGCTACGGCGGCGCGTACTGCACCTGTTCCACGACAGCCTGGCCGTGCTGGGCGTGCTGGGTATCGACCGCGAACTCGATGACGGGGACCGGGCGGCCGGCAATTATTGCCAGTTGATTGCCGGGCAATCCTGGTACAAGCGGCTTGCCTGAGGCGGCAGTGCCCGATGCAGTGCCCATCGCGCGCGGAATACATCCAGCGTGAATATGCGGCGTTGAAGGTAAAGCCGCCAAGTTAAGCGTAACCCTACACGTTGGAAGCGCATGCATTCACCCCAACGGCGAAGGGCTGGGGTCAGACCCGCCGGGTCTGACCCCGGTACTTGCACTTGGGGTGGCTTATCTTCGCGGCATTGGCACCCGAGGCATTGCAACGGTCCGCACGGGCAAAAAAAAACCGGCCGCAATCTGAGGAGGGGACCGGTTAAAACGCTTTCTATCGAGAGCGCGGGGATTGACTGGTGCTTGCCGCTTGAATATCCAGTGTTAAAAAAACAATCCTGGATAAATATCCGCGGCCGCGAAAATCGTGCCGGATTGAGGAATCCGGCAACCTGCCGCGCAACAGCAATTGCGCGGTATGGGTACACTTTGCCATCGAACCCCGATATCAGGCTTAGAAGTTCATTAAGGTTATTCTGTCAACCCTGGCACAATGTAAAGTTGGGTATTTCTTACGTGTTTCTACGTAAATGTCGGCGTAATGCAACAGTGAAAACCGGAAGTGAAGAATGTTTATTTAAGTTTCCTTGCAGCATGCCGATAATGGGAAGTCACCGATATTCACCCCAGTTGTCGGGTTATCTTTACTTCCATATTCTTAAATGAAAAACACCACTTTCAATATTCGCAACTGGAGCGTCGGCTCGCGAATCACGGCGATGACGTTCGGCCTGCTGGCATTCACGCTGGCGACCCTGATCCTCCTCATCAGCGTCAGCAACAGCCGGATGCTCGAGGCGCGCTCCATCGCCAGCGTGCAGCAGGAACTGGCCGGGGTGAAGAATATGGTGGAACTGTTCAATACCGCGGTCACCAGTGAAGTCAACGCGTTCGCCAGGGTGCTGGCCACGGAGTTCGATGGCGAGTTCTCGCTCGATCCGGCCACCACGATCGACGTCGGCGGCCGCGCCACGCCGGCGCTGAAGATCGGCGACACCGTACTGAACAACGACTTCACGATTCCGGACCGCTTCACCGCCTCCACCGGTGGCGGCGCGACGATCTTCGTGGCGAGCGGCGACGATTTCGTGCGGGTCTCGACCACCACGAAAAAGGAAGACGGCAGCCGCGCGGTCGGCACGATCCTCGACCACAAGCATCCCGGCTACGCTGTGCTGCGCAGCGGCCAGAGCTACGTCGGCCAGGCTACGCTGTTCGGCAAGCAGTTCATCACCCGCTACGATCCGGTGCGCGACGCCGGCGGCAAGGTGGTGGGCGTGCTGTACGTGGGCGTCGACGTCTCGAAGGAGATGACCACGCTGAAGGAGCGCATCAAATCGATCAAGGTGGGCACCACGGGTTATTTCTACGTGCTCGATTCCACGCCGGGCCCCAACCTCGGCAAGCTGATCGTCCATCCGAAACGGGAAGGCGACGTGATCCTCGATTCGAAGGATTCCGATGGCCGCGCGTTCATCCGCGAAATCATGGAAAAGAAGGAGGGCGTGATCACCTATCCGTGGCTGAACCCGGACGAAACGTCGCCGCGTGACAAGATCGTCGCGTATGCGCCGTTCAAGGAGTGGAACTGGGTCATCGCCGGCGGCGCCTATCGCGAGGAAATCACCGCCGAGGCGACGCGCCTGCGCAACTGGTATATCGGCGCCGGCCTGGTGGCACTGACCGGCTTCTCCCTGATCATGTTTTTTGGCGTGCGCGGCTACATCACGCGCCCGCTGCGCGAAGTCGAACAAGCCGCCGCGCAGATCGCGGCCGGCGACCTGACCGTGCAGCTGACCGTCGATGGCAAGGATGAAATCGCCGGCCTGACGCGGGCGATGAACAGCATCAGCGCCAACCTGTCGGCGGTGGTGGGCCAGGTGCGCAGCGGCGCCGACCAGATCGCGCTGGCATCCGGCGAGATTTCCAGCGGCAACCAGGACCTGTCGTCGCGCACCGAGCAGCAGGCCGGCAACCTGGAGGAAACCGCCAGCTCGATGGAAGAACTGACGGCGACCGTGAAGCAGAACGCGGAAAACGCGCGCCAGGCCAACCAGCTGGCGCAAAGCGCGTCGGACGTGGCCGCGCGCGGCGGTGCGGTGGTGTCGCAGGTGGTCACCACCATGGGCTCGATCGACGCTTCGGCGCGCAAGATCGTCGACATCATCGGCGTGATCGATGGCATCGCCTTCCAGACCAATATCCTGGCGCTGAACGCCGCGGTGGAAGCGGCGCGGGCCGGCGAACAGGGCCGCGGCTTCGCCGTCGTGGCGGGCGAAGTGCGTACGCTGGCCCAGCGCAGCGCGGCGGCGGCGCATGAAATCAAGGGCCTGATCGGCAATTCGGTGGGCCAGGTGGAAGCCGGCAGCAAGCTGGTCGAACAGGCCGGCGCCACCATGCAGGAAGTGGTCGACAGCGTACGCCGCGTCACCGACATCATGGCCGAGATCCGCATCGCCAGCGATGAACAGTCGGCCGGCATCGAGCAGGTCAATACCGCGATCACGCACATGGACCAGGTGACGCAGCAGAATGCGGCGCTGGTCGAGGAAGCCGCCGCGGCCGCAGCGGCGATGCAGGAAGAAGCCGCCGGCCTGGCGCAAGTGGTGCGCCAGTTCAAGCTCGATGAATCGCAGGCCCGCGGGCAGGCAAAAAAAACCCGCGCCGGTAGCGCGGGTGAAGGAATTCAAATCGGGAGAGATTTGAAAGAGCGCGGCTATCTTCTCACGTCGAAATGACAAGGCAATGACATGGCGATGCCCGGCAGGCCTGCGATAGACATCGGCACCTTCGGTGCCCGTGCCCGGCGCCGGCATGCCGGCGCCGCCGCGCTGTCGGCGTGCCTGCTGCTGGCCGCCTGCGCCGCTCCCGAGGCGCCGCCTGTCCCTCCTGCTTCCTCCCCTTCCCCTGCGATTTTCCCAGCAAACTCGCCTGCCGCGCCAACGGCCTCGCAACCGGCCGATCCGTTCGCCGCACTGCTGGCCGGCCACGCCGCCGGTCCGGTGCTGCGCATCGCCGACGACGCGCTGATCGCGGTCACCGTGCGCCGCGGCGGTGCGCTGGCCCGGCTGGGCCACGACCACGTGGTGGCGGCGCGGCGCATCGATGGCCGCGTCGCTCCGGCGGCCGGCCTGGCGGTGCTGCGCTTCCGGCTCGACGAGATGACGGTGGACGAAGCGGCGCTGCGCCAGGAAGCGGGGCTGACCACGCAGCCTTCGGCCGATGCGATCGCCGGCACCCGCGTCAACATGCTGACCAGGGTGCTCGATGCCGAACGCCATCCCTACGTGGAAGTGCGTGCGCAACGGTCCGGCGAGGCCGCTCCCCTGCAGGCCGACGTCACGCTGCACGGGGTGACCCGCCGCTACCCCGTGGCGGCGTCGATCGAGGCCACGCCTCGAGGCTTGACGGCACGCGGCACGCTGGTGCTCAGGCAGACCGATTTCGGCATCACGCCGTTTTCCGTGATGGGCGGCGCGCTGGCCGTGCAGGATGCGCTGGAAATCCGTTTCGTACTGCCCGCTCGCTCCGCGGCGCCGGACGCGGTACGATAGCGTCATGAAATTCAACCAGAACGGCGGCAACCGAAGCAGTGCCGAAGAGCACGAGACGGCGCGCCCCGGCAGCCCCGGCGCCCCGGGGCAAGGCCACTTCGGCAACAATGGTCATGCCGCCACCGCGAACTTCCTGCCCGGTGCCAAACCGGGCACACGCGCCTGGGTTCGCATGCCGTCGGGCAAGCGCCTCGACCTGCTCGACCCGACCCCGTTCGACTGGGACGACGCCGACCTGGCGCTGGGCCTGGCACGCACCTACCGCTGGGGTGGCCATTCGGCCTGGCCGCTGCCCCTGTCGGTGGCCCAGCATTCGCTGACGGTGCTGCAGTTGCGGCGTAACGGCGCCGGCGCCCCGCTCGACCCGCTGACCGAACTGCGCGAACTGCTGCACGATGCGGAGGAAGGCTTGCTGGGCTTCGACTGCATCTCCGTCCTGAAACCCTTCCTTGGCGAAGCATTCCGCGAATTGACACGGCGGCTGGAACGAGCCGTCTTCCTGCGCTACGGCCTGCCCGCCTGGACGCCGGCGCGCTACCTGGCGCACAAGCGCGCGGACCGCCTGGCCGCGGCGAGCGAGGCCGTGCACGCCGTTGGCTGGTCGCCGGACGAAGTGCGCCGCACATTGAAGATCCGCGTGCGGCCGCTGGCCGACGATCCGCTGCAACCGTTGTACGGTGGTACCCCTTGGGAACCCTGGCCGCCGGGACTGTCAGCCGATCGCTTCCTGCAGGAATTGCAGAGGTTGAAAGATTGCACCAGTTGAGAAAAGTCTGCTAACAGGCAGTTTTTAAAGCCAATTTTTTACTTATCCACTTCAGTTGTGGATAACGATGTGGAAAACAGGGGCTTGACAAGCCGGAGAGCCAGTATTGGCGCGGGTTTCAACAAAATGCCCGTTCTTCAGGCAATTTTTTCTTCTTGTGAAATCAAGCACTTACAGATGGGCTCGGCAGCTGGGCGGCACGCCCGGCGCGACACGAAAAAAAAACCGCCGGCACCGCATTCGGCCTGGAACGTGCAGGCGCGGGCAGAACCTTTGACAAAAGTGCCGTCGAGGAATAGTGTCACCGACAGTATCTTAATGAATGCCGCAGCGAGAACATCATGCAAGTCAACGTGGACGAAGCCAGCGAAGGCTGGATGATAGAAGACGACATGCCCGAGCCGCAACCGCAGGTTACCGCCGGGCCGCCGCCGTGGAAAGTGTTGATCGTCGACGACGATGTCGACGTGCACGTGGTCACCAAGTTCTCCCTCAGCAATGCGCACTTCATGGGCCGCCGGCTGTCGTTCCTGCATGCGTACAGCGGCGAAGAGGCCCTGGCGGTGCTGCGCAACCACGAGGACGTGGCGCTGGTGCTGCTCGACGTGATCATGGAAACGGCCGACGCGGGCCTGAAAGTGGCGCGGCGCATTCGCGACGAACTGGGCAATTCGCTGGTGCGCGTGGTGCTGCGCACCGGGCAGCCGGGCCAGGCGCTGGAGCACAGCATCATCCTCGACTACGACATCAACGATTTCTGGTGCAAGACCGACCTCACCACGCGCAAGCTGTTCACCACCGTGATCGCCTCCCTGCGCGGCTACCACAGCCTGCATGAAGCCCAGCTGCGCATCGCCCGCGCCGAGGCCGCCCTGCGCGCCGTGCAGGAACCCGCGCTGGCGGCGCTGGCCGCCGTGCAGGCCGGGCAAGGCTGGAGCGGCGAACTGCGCGTAGGCGAATCCGCTCTGCCGGTGCGCGTCCAGTTGGCGTCCGGTCCGGAACCGGGCCAGTTCACGGTAACCGGCCGCATCCCGGTCGACGAGTAAGCATCTCAACGCACCAGTAGACGAGCGGCGGAAAAGTCACACCCAAACGGGGCGGACTGTATGGGCATACAGTCCTCATCTTGCCGGCTTCATCGGGCAACACGCCTGCAAGTCATGGATTCCGCTCCCGTGCTTTGCGCTAAGTCACGGATTATGCAGCGATTTTTCAACTATCCACACAGGTTGGGGATAACTTTGTTGATAAGCCGCCCTTGACAACGCAAACAGCCCGTAATGACGCCATTTTCCTTAAACTGCCCGTTCAAAAGGCAAACCCGGCGCTCAATGAAATCAAGCACTTACGAGCCCATCGGTGAAACCGCTTCAGCCGGTGCAAAAAAGTCTCTACTTATTCTTTCGACCAATCTTTGTGCATAACCCGGCGAGCGGCGGCGCTGTTGGCGGCCGGCCTGGCGCGATGCCGTGGCAGGCACCCGGTCCTCGCGAAGCGCCAGTGTTAGGTGCCTCGCAGTCCGCACGGCCGGGCCGCGCTATGCTGCGGCTTCTTTCAAGGAGACCATCATGAGCGAACCCCTGAATCCTGGCGACGAAGCAGCACCTGGCACTCCTGGCAGCGGCGAGGATGTATGCCCCGCCTGCCACGGCACCGGCAAGCTGGAAGACGGCAAGTCATGCCAGAACTGCGGCGGCAGCGGCGTGATCCAGGAAGGCATCGGCGGCGGCTGAAGCTCGCCCCCGGCCGACCGGCACGGCACCGGCCCGGATGTAACACGCCCGGATGTAACACGCCCGGATGTAATAGGCCCGGGCGCACCACACCGCGTGGACACACGGCAACGGGGCGCGGATAATAGCGCCCCATGACCGATGCCCCGCCCCGCCCCCGCTCCCTGGCCGACCTGTTCATTGCCTTCACCCTGCTGGCCCTGCAGGGCTTTGGCGGCGTGCTGCCCGTGGTGCAGCGCGAGATCGTCGAGCGGCGGCGCTGGATGACGCAGGAAGAATTCATCGAGGAATGGGCGGTCGCGCAAACGATGCCCGGGCCGAACGTGTGCAACCTGGCGCTCGTCATCGGCAGCCGGTTCTTCGGCCTGCGTGGCGCCGCCGTTGCACTGCTGGGCCTGCTGCTGGTGCCCGCCCTCGTGGTATTGACGCTGGGCTCGGTCTATTCGCACTATGCCGACCAGCCGCGCGTGGCCGGTGCGCTGCGCGGGATGGCCGCGGTGGCGGCCGGCATGGTGGTTGCCATGGGCATCAAACTGGGCGCCACGCTGCGCAAGCATCCGCTGCCGCTGGCCGTCACGCTGCCGCTGGCGGCACTGGGCATCATCGGCCTCGCGGTCCTGCGCCTGCCGATGCTGGCCGCCCTGCTGGTACTGGGCGGCGCCGGCTGCGTGCTGACCTGGTACAGGCTCAAGCCATGACGGCCGACCTCCCGGCCGCACCGCTCCAGATCGTGCTGGCCTGGCACGACTGGCTCGACCTGTTCGCCCACTACCTGGTGATTTCGCTGATGTCGGTGGGCGGCACGATCGCCACCACGGCGGAAATGCACCGCTACCTCGTCGAGCAGCATGGCTGGCTGACGCAGACGCAATTCAACGATTCGATCGCGATCGCCCAGGCGGCGCCCGGGCCGAACGTGCTGTTCGTGGCGCTGATGGGGTGGAACGTGGGCATGAACGCGGGCAGTTACGCCGCCGCGGCATTCGGCGTGATCGTCACCATGGTGGGCGCCCTGCTGCCCTCCAGCGTGCTGATGCTGCTGGCGGCGAACTGGGGCCACCGCAACCGCGAACTGCGCCTGGTGCGCGCCTTCAAGCAGGGCATGGCGCCGCTGGTGATCGCGATGCTGGTATCGACCGGCCTCATCCTGGGTAGCGCCAACGGCAACGTCGCCACCGACTGGCCGCTGTACACGGTGTCGGCGGTGGCCACGCTGCTGATCTGGCGCACCCGCATCCATTTGCTGTGGCTGCTGGCGGCGGGCGCCCTGCTCGGCGCCCTCGGCTTCCTGTAGGGCAGCGTCAGGCGGCGGCCAGCCGGCGGTCGAGCGACCAGCGCCCCGCGCCGGCCAGCGCGATGGTGCCGAACACGATCAGCAGCAGCCAGCCGAACTGGCCCTGCTCGATGCTCCAGTCGG
This sequence comes from Pseudoduganella albidiflava, assembly GCF_004322755.1. Classification (NCBI taxonomy): domain Bacteria; kingdom Pseudomonadati; phylum Pseudomonadota; class Betaproteobacteria; order Burkholderiales; family Oxalobacteraceae; genus Pseudoduganella; species Pseudoduganella albidiflava. The sequence goes on along the minus strand of NZ_CP036401.1, from coordinate 2,198,367 downwards.
GGTGCACCAGCACCATCGACACGCCGAGCAGGAACAGCACCGGCAGGCAGGCCAGCCGCGTAAACAGCCCGGCGGCGATCAGGAACGGGCACAGCACCTCGGCAAACAGCGCGCACGCCAGCGTGACCCCGCGCCCCAGGTGCAGGGGGTCGTCGATATGCGCCAGTTCCTGCTGCCAGTGCAGAAGCTTCGGCAAGCCATGCACCCACAGCAGCAGAGCGGCACCGGCCAGGCGGGCGAACAGCAGGCCCGCATCCGGCGTGGAGGAACCGATGAAGCGTTTCAGCATCTTCCGCTCCCTGTTCCGTTACCGGTTCTGGTAGCCGCCGTAGAACTTCACGGGGCTCCACTCCGGCGAGACGGCCGGCGCGGCCGGCGCGTACTGGCCGAAGGCATCGCCGGCATAGACCACCTTGCCGTTGACGATCGTCAGCGCCGCTTCCAGGTTGCGGATGCCGTCGACGGGCATGGTGAAGTAATCCTGCGGCAGGATCACCAGGTCGGCATACTGCCCGACCGCGAGCGTGCCCTTGACCTTTTCCTCGCCGCTCATCCACGCGCTGCCGCGCGTCATCAGCCGCAGCGCCTCATGGCGCGACAGGCGGTCCTTGTCCTGCCAGACCTGCAGGCCGCCGGCGGTCTTGCCGGACACGGCCCAGTAGATCGACGGCCACGGGCCATAGCTCGATACCCGCGTGCCGTCGGTGCCCAGGCCCACCGGGATGCCCATCTTCAGCATGGTGCGGATCGGCGGCATCTGGCGGGTTTGCGCGCCGTAGCGCTTCCAGTACGCCTCGCCCTGGAAGTACATGCGGTTCTGCACGGCGATCCCGCCACCGAGCTTCTTCACGCGCGCCAGCTGGGCGTCCGAGATCGTCTCGGCATGGTCGAAGAACCAGCGCAGGCCTTTCAGCCCCAGTTCCTTGTCGACCTTCTCGATGACGGCCAGGTCGCGCTCGATCGATTCGCCGTAGGTGGCATGGATGCGGAACGGCCAGCGGTTCTTCACCAGCAGTTTCAGCACCGCTTCCAGCTCGCCTTCCATGTGCTCCGGCATGTCCGGCCGCGGCTCCAGGAAGTTCTCGAAATCGGCCGCGCTCCACACCAGGTTCTCGCCGCCGCCCTCGGTGTTGTAGCCGTTGGCGTAGAACAGGTGGTCGTTCTTGTTCGGCTTCGTCTGCGTGAGCCAGCGCTGGTAGTCTTCCAGCTCCTTGCCGGGCTTCTGGGCGAACAGGTAGTAAGAGGTGCGCACCGTCAGCTTGCCATCCTTGGCCAGCTCCAGGCTGACGGCATAGTCGTCCGGGTAGGCCTGGCCGCCGCCGCCCGCGTCGATCGCGCTGGTGACGCCGAGGCGGTTCAGTTCGCGGTAGTACTGCAGCGTGGAATTGACCTGCTGGTCGCGCGGCAGCATGCCCGTCTTCGCCAGCGTGGAATACAGGATCAGCGCATTCGGCTTGGCGACCAGCAGGCCGGTCGGCTTGCCGTCCGCCCCCAGTTCGACCACGCCTTCCTTGTACTGCGTTTTCTCGTCGTAGCCGAGGACCTGGATGCCCTTCTGGTTCAGGAAGCCCAGGCCGTACAGGTACAGCAGGAAGACCGGCTTGTCCGGCACCGCCTCGTTGATTTCGGCCAGCGTGGGCAGGCGCTTTTCCTCGAACTGGTATTCGTTCCAGCCGCCGACCACCTTGATCCACTGGCCATCGGGCGTGCGCGCGGCCTGCTCCTTGAGCATCTCCAGCGCGCGCTTGAGCGACGTGACGCCATCCCAGCGCAGCTCGGCGTTGTAGTTCAGGCCTTCGCGGATGATGTGCAGGTGGGAGTCGTTCAGGCCGGGAATCACGGTCCGGCCGCCTGCGTCGATCACGCGGGTGGCGGCGGTCTTCTTCTTCAGCACCTGGGCATTGCTGCCCACCGCCGAGATCTTGCCATTGTCGATCGCCACGGCCTGGACGAACTGGCCTTCCTTGACCATCGTCGCCACCTTGGCGTTGGTGACGATCAGGTCGGTTGCCATGGATGTGTTGGTCCCTGCCGCCGCGATGGCGGCAGCGAGCATCAGTCGCTTCATGCTTTTTTCCTCGTTGAGACTGCAAAAATCTGCCGGGCGACCGCTGCCCGCTGGCCCTGCCTGGCGGTTATTCCTTGATGGCTTCCACGGCCAGGGTCAGCGTGACTTCATCGCTGACGTTCGGTGCGTACTTGCCGGCGTTGAATTCGGAACGCTTGATGGTGGCGGTGGCATTCGCGCCGCACGCATCCTTCTTCGCCATCGGGTGCGGCTGGCACTTGAACGACGTGACCTTCAGGTTCACCGGCTTGGTGATGCCCTTGATCGTCAGGTTGCCATCCACCGAGGCCAGCGCATCGCCGCTGAAGTTGAACCTGGTCGACTTGAAGGTGATGGTGGGGAATTTCTCCACGTCGAAGAAATCGGCGCCCTTGATATGGCCGTTGAAGGTCTCGTTACCCGTGTTCACCGACTTCGTGTCGATGGTGATTTCCGTCGAACCGGTCTTGGCGGCGCGGTCGATGGTGATCTTGCCCTTGGTCTTGTCGAAGCGGCTTTCCTGCGTCGAGAAACCCAGGTGCGAATACGAGAAGCGCGCAAAGGTGTGGGAATCGTCGATCACATAGGTTTCGGGCGCGGCCAGGGCGGCGGTCGAAAAACCGGCGGCAAGTGCGAGGGCGATCAGTTTTTTCATGGTGGTACTCTCCGGTGATGAGTCATACAGGTTGTCGATGCGGCATTATGTCCGCGCCCGGGGAGTAGTGTAAAACGGAAAATTTACCGTTGTGCTATCGAAATTATCGATAGTGCGGCGCCCGCCGGAATAAGCAGCATCATAGGTGGCGCGCGCCCGGCTGCACATCTGCCAAAAGGGAAAGCCTGTCGTTACCTGCCTGGGGGGACAAGTCTGGCGTGTTGGGAAATGGTCGAGCTCGTGTCATGGTGCCAGGCACGGTGACACGAACTCAACCGTGGCACGCACATCGACCATGGCAGGGGGTCAGGCACCATGACACGAACTCGACGGTAAGCGGCGAGTCATCCTGTACTGAACATCACGGCACGCCCGGTGCGGCTGGTTGCTTGCGTCTAAGGTGCCCGCCCCCATGCCGACGGCGCTGAAAGAATTACAGTCGAGTCCGTGTCAGGGGGTCAGGCACCCTGACACGGACTCGACTGTAATGGAGTAGTTCAGCTCGTGTCACGGGGTCAGGCACCATGACACGAGCTCGACTGTAATAGCGTGCATCAGCGCGCCAGCAGCCGGCCCAGCAGCTTTTCTTCCAGGGCGGCGAAGGCGGGATTGCCGCGGGTGCGGGGGCGTGGCAGGTCGACGGCGAGGTCGAGGGTGATGCGGCCTTCTTCGATCAGCAGCACGCGGTCGGCCAGCGCCACCGCTTCCTGCACGTCGTGGGTGACGAGCACGGCGGTGAAGCCGCGCTGGCGCCACAGCGATTCGATCAGCTGCTGCATCTCGATGCGCGTCAGCGCGTCGAGGGCGCCGAGCGGTTCGTCGAGCAGCAGCAGCGACGGTTCATGTACCAGCGCCCGGGCCAGCGCCACGCGCTGCCGCTGCCCGCCGGACAACTGGGCCGGCCAGGCATCGGCCCGGTCCGCGAGGCCGACGGCGGCCAGCGCGCCAGCCGCCGCGTGCAAGCCGGGTTGCTGGCCGCTGCGCAAGCCCAGCGCGACGTTTTCCAGCACGGTCTTCCACGGCAGCAGCCGGGCTTCCTGGAACATCATGCGCAGCGGGGAATCCTCGCCTGTCGCGCCCTGCCGGACATCCTGGCCGACCGCCACGCGCCCGCTGTCGACCGCATCGAGCCCCGCGATCGTGCGCAGCAGCGTGCTCTTGCCGCAACCGCTGCGGCCGACGATGGCAACGAACTCGCCCGCCTTCAGTTCCAGGCCGATGCCATCGAGCACGCGGCGCGCGCCGAACGATTTCGTCAGCCCTTCCAGGTGGACACCGACACCCTGCCGCCGCAGCGGCCGGCGCGCCGGTGCCGCTTCCACGGGCTCGGGAGTAAAGGCGAACGGTTCAGTATCGAGGGGTAAGGTCGCATGCAGCATCGTGCTCTTTCAGTAGTCTTTCAAAGGTAAGCGGGATTCCAGCGGAGCAGCCGGCGCTCCAGCGCGCGGGCCACCAGGTCGGCCAGCTTGCCGAGGATCGCGTACAGCAGGATCCCCACCAGCACCACGTCGGTCTGCAGGAACTCGCGGGCGTTCATCGTCATGTAGCCGATGCCGGCCTGGGCGGAAATGGTCTCGGCCACGATCAGCAGCACCCACACGAGGCCGAGCGAGAACCGCACGCCCACCAGGATCGACGGCAGCGCCCCGGGCAGGATCACGTCGCGGTACAGCGGCCAGCCCTTCAGGCCATAGCTCTTGGCCATCTCGACCAGCCCCGCGTCGGTGGCGCGGATGCCGTGGAACGTGTTCAGGTAGACCGGGAAGAACACGCCCACCGCCAGCAAAAACAGCTTGGCCGTTTCATCGATGCCGAACCACAGGATCACCAGCGGAATCAGGGCCAGCGCGGGAATGTTCCGCACCATCTGCAGCGTGGTGTCCAGCAGCGTTTCGGCGCGGCGGAAGCTGCCCGTCAGCAGGCCCAGGGCCAGTCCGAGGCCGGCGCCGACCGCGAAGCCGGAAGCCGCCCGCCACAGGCTCGTGCTGAGGTGCTCCCACAGCTCGCCGGAGGCGGCCAGCGTCCAGAACGCGGCGGCCACGGCCAGCGGCTCGGGCAGGATGCGGCTCGACAGCCAGCCGGTGCGGGCCGAGACTTCCCACGCCAGCAGCAGGAAGATCGGCAGCAGCCACGGGGCCAGCGCCACGTTCAGGCGCGCCCAGGGACCGGGCCGCGGCACCGCCTGCGGTGCGTGTGCTTGGGCGCTGCTCATCTCACGCCGCCTTCTTCGGCACGATGTCGGTGGCCATCACTTCGCCGAACGGCCCGGTGATCGACACCTCGCCCTGCTCTTTTCCCTTGCCCAGCAGTGGGAACACCAGTTCGGCGAAGCGGTACGATTCTTCCAGGTGCGGATAACCGGAGAAGATGAAGGTCTCGATGCCCAGGTCGGCATACTCGCGGATGCGCGCGGCCACCGTTTCGGCATCGCCCACCAGCGCCGTGCCGGCACCGCCGCGCACCAGGCCCACGCCGGCCCACAGGTTCGGCGACACTTCCAGCTTGTCGCGCCGGCCGCCGTGCAGCGCGGCCATGCGGCGCTGCCCTTCCGAATCCATGCGGGCGAACGATGCCTGCGCCTTGGCGATCACGTCGTCGTCCAGGTGCGAGATCAGCCTCTCGGCCGCCTGCCACGCTTCCTCGTTCGTCTCGCGCACGATCACGTGCAGGCGGATGCCGAACTTCACCGTGCGGCCATGCTCGGCGGCGCGCCGGCGGATATCGGCGATCTTCTCGGCCACGGCGGCCGGCGGTTCGCCCCAGGTCAGGTACACATCCATCTGTTCCGCCGCCAGTTCATGCGCCGCTTCCGACGAACCGCCGAAGTACAGCGGCGGATACGGTTTCTGCACGGGCGGGTACAGCGTTTTCGCGCCTTTCACGCGCAGGTGCTTGCCCTCGAAATCGAAGCCGGCATCGCCGCCCTCGCCGGACAGCGCGCCGCGCCAGATGCGGATGAATTCATCCGAGATCTCGTAGCGCTCGGCATGGTTGGCCGTCAGGCCGTCCGCCGCCAGCTCGGTGGGATCGCCGCCGGTGACCACGTTGATCAGCAGCCGTCCGTTCGACAGCCGGTCGAACGTGGCAGCCATGCGCACCGCCAGGCCGGGCGTGGACAGGCCCGGCCGGACCGCGACGAGGAACTTCAGCTTCTTCGTCGCATGGATGAGCGAGGATGCGACTACCCAGGCATCCTCGCACGAGCGCCCGGTGGGCAGCAGCACGCCGTCGTAGCCCAGCGTGTCGGCCGCCACGGCCACCTGCCGGAGGTAGTCGGCATCGACGGCGCGCGCGCCTTTCGACGTGCCCAGGTAACGGCTGTCGCCGTGGGTGGGAATGAACCAGAACAAATTCAACGACATGAAAACTCCACTATGAAATGACTGAGATGGCGCTTACTTCGCCGATGCCAGCACGGCATCCTTGATGGCGATCGGTTTCGGGATCAGCTTCAGGCTGGCGAAGGCATCGGCGATCTTCTGCTGTTCGCGCAGCACCTGGTCCGACACGGGCTTGACACCGTAGCTGTAGCGCGACGCGGCCAGCGCCACCACGGCAGGTTCGAGTCCCGTCTGGGCGGCCAGGATGGCAGTGACTTCTTTCGCGTTATCGCGCCCCCAGTCGTCGACCTTGCCGATTTCCTCGAGCAGCACCTGCTGCAGGGCGGGATTGGCGCGCGCCCAGTCGCGCGACGCCAGGTAGAACTGGTGATTGGCGACCAGGCCCTTGCCATCGGCCAGCACGCGGGCACCGAGCTGCTTTTGCGCGGCGGCGAAGAACGGATCCCAGATCACCCACGCATCGACGGCACCGCGCTCGAACGCCGCCCGGGCGTCGGCCGGCGGCAGGTAGACCGGCTGGATATCCTTGTACGCCACGCCGGCCTGCTCCAGTGCCCGCAGCAGCAGGTAATGCACGTTGGAGCCCTTGTTCAGCGCCACGCGCTTGCCCTTCAGCTGGACCACGCTCCTGATCTGCGAATCCTTCGGCACGACGATCGCCTCGCTGTGCGGCGACGGCGGCTCGTTGCCCACGTAGACCAGGGCCGCGCCGGCCGCCTGGGCAAAAATCGGCGGCGCCTCGCCGACTGTGCCGAAGTCGATGCTGCCGACGTTCAGGCCTTCGAGCAGTTGCGGGCCGGCCGGGAATTCGGTCCACTGCACCGTCACGCCCTGCGGCGCCAGCCGCTTCTCCAGCGTGCCGCGCCCTTTCAGCAGGGTCAGCGTGCCGTATTTCTGGTAGCCGATGCGCACCACCTTTTTGTCCTGCGCCTGGGCCAGCGGCGCGATCACGGAAGCGCCGGCAATGGCGCTGGCGACCAGCAATCCCAGCGTGCGGCGCCGCAGTGTGCGTTTGGAATGGGTCGTCATCATGCCGCCTGCGAAACGTAAGGGTGATCCTGCAGCGAACGCGCCGCGGCGTTCGCCAGTTGCTCGGCGGCGCTGCGGTAGCCGAGCGCACGGTCCAGCGTGGCCACGCCGGCGGCCACGCGCACGGCGATCTCCGGCGCCAGCAGCACGCCTTCCTGCTCGCTCCACTGCACCTGCTGCGAGGTGGCGTAGATGCTGGTCAGTACCTGGTCCGCTTCCAGCGCATGCAGAACGGGGCGCAGCGCGTAATCGAGCGCCAGCAGGTGGGACTGGCTGCCGCCCGTCGCCACCGGCAGTACGATCTTGCCGGCCAGGCCGTTCTGCGGCAGCAGGTCCAGGAAGGCTTTCAGCACGCCGGCGTAGGCCGCCTTGTAGACAGGAGTGGCGACGATCACGGCATCGGCGTCGGCCACTTCGGCCAGTGCGGCGCGCACCACGGCGTCCGTGGGATCGGCCGCCAGCAGCGCCTGTGCGGGCAGGTCGCGCACGTCCAGGCGGGTGGTGCGGTGGCCGTGCGCCGCCAGCTTGTCGCCGATGTGGTGAAGGAGCCGGCTGGAGGAGGATGGTACCGCGGGGCTGCCGGAAATCAGGAGGATGCTCATGTCTGTTCGCCTTGTTATGACAATTCAATGGTTGCAAGACTAAGGCAGCGCCACGGGTTGCAGAACGAATGCTTTCGCACTTCGATATGTGTTTTTTTCACCATGATTTCTCCGCATATCAAAGCGTGCTTTTCTTCGTGGACGGGTGTTTGACGGTGACGCGATACTCGTGCCCTGTCCGCGCAGTCATCCATCCAGGCATCCATGAACGCACCCGAATCCGTCCTGCCAAATATTCTTCCGCTTGCGGCTCCGCCTGCGGGCCCGCAAGCGACACCGCGTGCCGATCCGCTTGCCGTCGCCGCCGCGCTGGCCGCCGAACTGGCCACCACGGCCATCGAACGCGATGCGGCCGGCGGCCACGCGCGCCACGAGCGCCAGCTGATCCGCGCATCCGGCCTGCTGGCAATGTCGATCCCCACCGACTTCGGTGGCCACGGCGCGGGCTGGGATACCACGCTGCAGGCGGTGCGCATCCTGGCGCGCGCCGACAGCGCGCTGGCCCACGTGTTCGGTTTCCACCACCTGCAGCTGGCCGGCATCCAGCTATATGGCACCCAGCAGCAGCAGCGCCACCTGCTGCATGCCAGCGTCGACGATGGCCTGTTCTGGGGGAATGCGCTCAATCCGCTGGACCGGCGCCTCGTCGCGACCGATGCGAAAGGCGGCTTCCTGCTCGATGGCATCAAGAGCTTCGCGTCCGGCTCGGTGGGCTCGGACTGGCTGACGATCTCCGCCTGGTACGAGCCCACGCAGGCGCCCCTGATCGGCGTGCTGCCGACCGGCGCCGACGGCGTCGACGTGCGCGCCGACTGGGATGCGTTCGGCCAGAAGCAGACCGACAGCGGCACCGTGCAATTCCACAATACGCTGCTGCCGATCGGCCTCGTGCTGCAGCAGCCGGGCCAGCCGGCCACGCCGCTGTCCACCGTGCGCTCGCAAGTGGCGCAACTGATCATGACGAACCTGTACTTGGGCATCGCCGAAGGCGCGTTCGCCGCCGCGCGCGACTATACGGTCGGCGAGGCGCGGCCCTGGTTCGCCGCCGGCGTCGCGACCGCGGCGGACGATCCGTTCATCCAGCACCGCTACGGCGAGCTGTGGACGCTGCTGCGGCCGGCCGTGGTGCTGGCCGATCACGCCGGCCGCGAACTGGAACGCGTGTTCCGCCGCGGGCACGACGTGACGGCGCGCGAACGGGGCGAACTGGCCATCGCCGGCGCCGAGGCGAAAGTGCTGGCGCACCGCGCCGCCATCGAGATCGGCAGCCAGCTGTTCGAGTTGACGGGCGCCCGCTCCACGTCGGCCCGCTTCGGCTTCGACCGCTACTGGCGCAACGCCCGCGTGCACACGCTGCACGACCCGGTCGACTACAAGTACCGCGACCTGGGACGTTACGCGCTGTCCGGCACGCTGCCCGAGCCGGGCCCCTATTCGTGAGCGGGGACAAGACCTTGAACGCGCTTCATCATCTGCCGCCCGCGGCGCCGCTGATCCGCCTGCGCGGCGTGTCACGCTCGTTCGGCACGGACCGGGGCACCGGCGTGGCCGCCGTGCGCGACGTATCGCTCGACATCGGTGCTGGCGAGATCTTCGGCATCGCCGGCCGCAGCGGCGCCGGCAAGTCCACGCTGCTGCGCCTGTTCAACCTGCTGGAGCGGCCCGATGCCGGCACCGTGACGGTCGATGGCGAGGAGCTGACGCGCCTGGGCAAGCACGCGCTGCGTGCGGCGCGCCAGAACATCGGCATGATCTTCCAGGGCTTCAACCTGCTGCAGAACGCCACCGTGGCCGACAACGTGGCCTTCCCCCTGAAGATCCATGGCGGCCATGACCGCGCGGCGATGGCACGGCGCGTGGCCGATTGCCTGGCGCTGGTGCACCTGGAAGACAAGGCGCAGGCCTGGCCCGCCCAGCTCTCCGGCGGCCAGCGCCAGCGCGTGGCGATCGCCCGGGCGCTGGCCAGCGGGCCGGCCGTGCTGCTGTGCGACGAACCCACCTCCGCGCTCGATGCCGAGACCACGCGCAGCATCCTGGCCACGCTGGCCGACGTGAACAGGCGCCTCGGCGTGACCATCGTGATCGTCAGCCACGAGCTCGACGTGCTGGCCGCCCTGTGCCACCGCGTGGCCGTGATCGAGGCGGGCGAAGTGGCCGAGATCGTGCGGCCCGGCACGCCGCACGCGGTCACCGCGCTGGGGCGCGAGCTGCTGCCGCTGTTCGCCAGCGCCACGCGGGAGGCGCTGCATGCGTGACTGGCCCGCTTCGCTGATCAAGTTGCAGGAGCTCCTGCCCGAGCTGTGGACGGCACTGGGACAGACGCTGGCGATGCTGTCGATCGGCCTGTCCGCGGCGGTGCTGCTGGGTGGCCCGCTGGGCGTGCTGCTGTTCCTCGTCTCGCGCGGCCAGCCGCTGCAGAACCGCTACGCGGCGGCCGTGCTGGGCTGGTGCGTGAATACGGTGCGCTCGTTCCCGTTCATCATCCTGCTGGTGGCGCTGGTGCCCTTTACACGCATCATTGCCGGCACCTCGATCGGGCCGCTGGCGGCCAGCGTGCCGTTGTCCTGTGCGGCGATCCCCTACTTCGCCCGCCTGGTCGAACAGAGCCTGCGCGAAGTGCCGCGCGGCGTGATCGAGGCGTCCAATGCGATGGGCGCCAGCGAACTGCAGATCGTCTGGCGCGTGCTGCTGGTGGAAGCCCGCTCCGGCCTGGTGCTGGCCCTGACGGTGCTGGCGATCAGCTTCCTGTCCTATTCGGCGGTGGCCGGCGTGGTGGGCGGCGGCGGCATCGGCGACCTGGCCATCCGCTACGGCTACTACCGCTTTGAAACCGAAATGATGATCGCCACCGTGCTGCTGCTGGTGCTGATCGTGCAAGTGATCCAGTTCACCGGCGCCCGCCTCGCGCGCCGGCTCGACAAACGCCAGGAGTGATGATGACCGACCAACGCCGCGCCGTACTGTTTGCCTTGCTGCTGTGCTCTTTGACGACCCAGCTTGCCGTGCACGCGAAAGATCCCAAGGAAGTAGTAATCGGCACCAGTGCCGGCCCCTATGCCGACCAGGTAAGGCTCGGCATCAAGCCGATCCTGGAACGCCAGGGCTACAAGGTGAAGCTGGTGGAGTTCAACGACTATATCCAGCCGAACTTCGCGCTGGCCGAGGGCTCGCTCGATGCCAACGTGTTCCAGCATGTGATCTACCTGAACCGGTTCGCCGGCGAGCACAAGCTGCCGATCGTGCCGCTGGTGACGGTGCCCACGGCGCCGATCGCCATTTACAGCAAGAAGCACAAGCGCCTCGACGAAGTGAAGGAAGGCAGTACCGTGGCGCTGCCGAACGATCCGACCAACCAGGCGCGCGCGCTGGTGCTGCTCGAGCAGCTCGGCTGGATCAAGCTGCGCCCGGGCGTCGATCCGGTGCGCGCCTCGGAGCGGGACGTGGCGCAGAACCTGAAGAAGATCCGGCTGGTACCCCTGGAGGCCGCGCAACTGCCCCGCTCCCTGCAGGATACCGATTACTCCTTCGTCAATGGCAATTACGCGCTGGCTTCCGGTTTGAAGCTGCGCGATGCGCTGAAGACCGAGAAGATCTCGCCGAACTACGTGAACCTGGTGGCCGTGAAGACAGCGGACAAGGACAAGCAGTTCGCGAAGGACATCGCCGCTGCCTACCGCTCACGCGAATTCCTCGCGGTCACCAACAAGCATTTCGCCGATTACGCCAAGACCGATTACCAGCTCGCCCTCGAAGCGGGCAAGTAACTTCGCACTACATGAACTTCCAGGAAAACCAACCATGAAACGCCGTACCCTGTTGAAATCCGTCACCGGTGCCGCCGCGGTGCTTGCCGTGCCATCGCTTGCGCGCGCCGCCGAACCGCTGAAGGAATTGCGCCTCGATTATGCTTACTACTCGCCGACCAGCCTCGTGCTGAAACGCTTCGGCTGGCTCGAGGAAGCCTTCAGGCCGGCCGGCACCGACATCAAGTGGGTGCTCTCGGCCGGCAGCAACCGGGCTCTCGAATACCTGAACGGCAACAGCATCGACATCGGCTCCTCGGCCGGCCTGGCCGCCCTGCTGGCGCGCGCCAACGGCAACCCGATCCGCACGCCCTACATCTATTCGCGCCCGGAATGGACGGCGCTGGTGGTGCGCAAGGATTCGCCGATCCGTTCGGTGGCGGACCTGAAGGGCAAGAAGGTCGCGGCCACCAAGGGTACCGACCCCTACCTGTTCCTGCTGCGTTCATTGAAACAGGCGGGGCTGAAGCGCGGCGACATCGAACACGTGGCGCTGCAGCATGCGGATGGCCGCACGGCGCTGGAACAGGGCCGCGTGGATGCCTGGGCGGGCCTCGATCCGCACATGGCCGCCAGCGAGCTGGAAGGCGGCGCGCGGCTCATCTACCGCAACGTGGCCTTCAACACCTACGGCTTCCTGAACGTGCGCGAGCAATTCCTGGCGCAGCGGCCGGAAGAAGTCACGCGCGTGCTGGCCGCGTACGAGCGGGCGCGCAAGTGGATCGTCGCCCATCCGTCGGAAGCCGCGCGCATCCTGGCCGAGGAAGCCAAGGTGTCGCTGCCGGTCGCGCTGCTGCAGGTGAAGCTGCGCACCGATTTCTCGCAGCCGCAGCCGGGCGGCGAACACGTGGCCGCGCTGCGGCAGGCCGCGCCGATCCTGCGGCAGGAAGCACTGGTGAAGCCGGGCGTCGACCTGGAGCGCACCATCGCCGAACTGGTCGACACGCGCTTTGCCCGCGCCCTGACCGGGAAAGCGTAACGATGACGCCACCCGCACTGCATTCGAGCATCGACCTGGTGGGCAGGCAGCCTGCCGCCGACCACGCCCCTTCCGCGCCGGTGCCGGCGCCGGCGGTGCGGCGTGGCCGGCCGCACCCGGCATGGGGCCTGCTGCTGCCTGCAATCGCGCTGCTGGGTGTGGAGCTCCTGGTGCGTGGTGGCGCGGTGCCGGCCCACCTGCTGCCGCCGCCATCGGAGATCGCGGCCACGCTCGCGCAACTGGCGCACGCCGACCTGCTGTGGCACGTGCTGGCCAGTTCGTTGCGCGTGGCCGCCGGGTATGCCGCCGGCGCGCTGCTGGGCATCGCCATCGGCGCCGCGGTCGGGCTGAATGCGCGCATCGCCACCCTGCTCGACCCCACTTTCCAGGCCTTGCGCGCGGTACCGTCGCTGGCCTGGGTGCCCCTGCTGCTGCTGTGGCTGGGCATCGACGAAGCGCCGAAGCTGGTGCTGATCGCGATCGGCGCCTTCTTCCCGGTCTATTTGGGCGCCGCATCCGGGATCGCCGGCGTCGACCGCAAGCTGGTCGAAGTGGGCCGCATGTACCGCCTGGGCAGCGTGGCGCTGGCGCGGCGCGTGCTGCTGCCGGCCGCCCTGCCGTCGCTGATGACGGGCTTGCGCAACGGCCTGTCGCTGGCCTGGATGTTCATGGTCGCGGCGGAACTGATCGCGGCCAGCCGGGGCCTGGGCTACCTGCTCAGCGACGGCCGCGAAACGGGCCGCGCCGACATCGTGCTTGCGGCGATCCTGTTGCTGGCACTGCTGGGCAAGGCCAGCGACACGCTGATGCGGCGCCTGGAATCCCGGCTGCTGGCATGGCGCGACGACCTGGCGAGGGCCGCATGAGCCATCCCGCTTACGCACTGCTCGACATCCACGTGATCCGCAAGGCGTTCGGCACGCGCACGGTGTTGCGCGACTTGCGGCTGCGGCTCGCCGAAGGAGAGTTCGTGTCGCTGATCGGCGCCAGCGGCAGCGGCAAGAGCAGCCTGCTGTCCATCGTCGCCGGGCTCGATCGCGACTGGCACGGCAGCGTCGCGCTGGCCGGCGCGCCACTGGACGGCGTATCGGCCGACATCGGCCTGATCTTCCAGGAGCCGCGCCTGTTCCCGTGGCTGACGGTGGCGCAGAACGTGGCATTCGGCGGCACGGCCGATCCGGCTCCCCTGCTGGCCGACGTGGGCCTGGCGGGCCTGGACGACTACCTGCCGCGCCAGCTCTCCGGCGGCCAGGCGCAGCGCGCCGCCATCGCCCGCGGCCTGTACAACCGGCCGCGCGTGCTGCTGCTGGACGAACCGTTTTCCGCCGTCGACGCCTTTACGCGCATCCGCCTGCAGGACTTGCTGAAGCGGCTGGCGCGCGAACATGCGCTGACGGTGCTGATGGTGACCCATGACCTGGATGAGGCGCTGTTCCTCAGCGACCGCATCGTGCTGCTCGACGGCACCGCGGGCGGCCGCTGCGACGAATACCTGCCGCCGCCCGGCCCGCGCCGCCGCGGCGACCCGGCCCAGGCGGCGCTGAAGGGCAAGATCCTCGACGCGCTGTACGCCAGCCACGCTCTGTAGCGCCCTGTTCCGCCGGCGTCGTCCATAATTGGTGGAAACAGGAGACGACGATGGCCAACCTCTTCAGCGATGCGTTCGGCGGGAACGACCGGGTCGGCGATACCGGGATCAAGGACCAGATCAAGGATGACTACGGGATCGCGGCGCGCTGCCTCGACCCCACCCAGGCGCACGTGCTGCGCGGCTGCCTGAACGCGGCCGGCATCGCCGCCGCCGTGGCGGACGACCACCACTCCCAGGTCGACCAGCTGATCTCGCCCGCGCTGGGCGGCGCCCGCGTGCTGGTGCACGAGCGCGACCTGGCCGCCGCCAAGGAAGTGCTGGCCGCGTACGAGCGGGGCGACCTGGCGTTGAAGGACTGGGAAGTGCCGGAGTAGCCGGGCGGACCTTGGCCGGACATTCCCGCAGCAACGGCAGCGGCGCGTCACGCAAAATGTTTCTTCAAAAACGGGGACAGGCTCCGATTAACAGGAATTTTTCCGGGCGCTCACTAGCCTGCCGATGCAGCAGTCCACCCGGTACAACGGAGATTTACCGAAACAAAAGCCTGTCGCCAAGACCGTCAAGCCAAGTTTCATGCGGCATATTGGAAGCGCATGTATTCACCCCAACAGCGAACTACTGGGGTCAGACCCGTCGGGTCTGACCCCGGAATCTGCCTTTGGGGTGGCTGAACTTGACGGCATTGGAGCCTGTCACCGGTTTTCCGGCAACGGTTCCGGCGGCCGGCTGTTCAATCGCTGCGCATCTGCGCCTGGGAGACGTTGCTGTGCGGCGGCACGCTCTGCGTCAGCCACACGTTGCCGCCGATGGTGGAGCCGGCGCCGATGGTGATCCGGCCGAGCACGGTGGCGCCGGCGTAGATCACCACGTCGTCCTCGACGATCGGGTGGCGCGGCGTGCCCTTGATCAGCATGCCCGAAGCATCCGTCGGGAAGCGCTTGGCGCCCAGCGTGACGTGCTGGTACAGCCGCACGCGCTCGCCCAGGATCGCCGTTTCGCCGATCACGACACCGGTGCCGTGGTCGATGAAGAAGCTGGCGCCGATCTGCGCGCCGGGGTGGATGTCCACGCCGGTGAGCGAATGGCTGATATCGCAGATCATGCGTGCCAGGAAGGGCGAACCGAGCCGGTGCAACTGGTGCGCCAGCCGGTAGTACAGGATCGCGATGGTGCCCGGATAGCACAGCATGATCTCGGCGATCGAGGTGGCCGCCGGGTCGCCCGCATAGGCTGCCTGAACGTCCGACACCAGCAGCGCGCGGATCTGCGGCAGGCTGGCGGCGAAGGCTCGGGTGATGTCGTGGGCCTTCTGGGTCAGCGCTTCCTCGCCCATGTCGGCATCGTCGGCGAACTGCAGGCCGCGCCGCACCTGTTCGGTCAGGCGGTTCAGCGTGGTGTTCAGGGTGTCGCCGACAAAATAGTCGATGCTTTCGTCGGTCAGGTTCGGCCGGCCGTAGTGCGTGGGGAACAGCACGGCGGACAGGCCGTTGACGATGGTGGTCAGCGCCTCGCGCGACGGCAGCTCGCGGACGCGGCGCTGGTGGCGGATGTTGTGCGTGGCCTCGCGCGATACGCGCAATGCCGCGACCACGGCATCCAGGTCCCAATGGGCAGGCTTGACGCCGGTGCCGTCGAAGGTATCGATAGTCATGTTCTTCACTTACTCAAATGTCACGCAGGCTGCGCGCAGGCGCATTCTACGAAAATCCGCGCCACCCCGGTTATGCGATAACCTCATATCGATATGGCCGTTCTGCGGCGAGCCGGCCAGACGCGGGAAACGGCTGGAGACGGATGACCACAAATCGCCGACATATCGGCTTGTCTTCGCTCTTCTCGGCTCTTCTCGGCATTTATCGGCTCGCATCGGATCGCATCGCCCGTGCATCGGCGACGAATCCGCGACAAATCGACGACAAATCCGCGACGAACCGGTAACTGTACGGCCGGCAGGCACGGCGCGGCTGGCGTACAATACGCGCCCGAAAAACAATAACGATACTCTCTCCATGAATATCCTGCTGACGGTGCTGCTGGCCGGCCTGACGATGGTGGGGCCGCTGGCCATCGATACGTACCTGCCTTCGTTCCCCGCGATCGCCGGCGAGTTCGGCGCCACGCCGATCGCGATCCAGCAGACGCTGTCGCTGTTCCTGTTCTGCTTTGCCTTCATGATGCTGTTCTACGGCACCCTGTCCGACACGCTGGGCCGCCGCCCCGTGATCCTGTGGTCGCTGGTGCTGTACATCATCGCCTCGGTCGGCGGCGCGGTGGCCGGTTCGCTGGGCTTCCTGCTGGCCTGCCGCGTGCTGCAGGGGCTGTCGTCCGGCGCCGGTTCGGTGGTCGGCAGGGCCATCGTGCAGGACCGCTTCGAGGGCGCCGATGCGCAAAAGATCCTCGGCCACATCATGATGGTGTTCGGCCTCGCACCCGCGCTGGCGCCGATCCTCGGCGGCTGGCTGCAGGTGTCGCTGGGCTGGCGCTCGATCTTCTGGTTCCTGGCCCTGTTCGGCGTGGTGATGCTGTTCGCCGTCTGGCGCTGGCTGCCGGAAAGCCTGCCGCAGGCGAAGCGCCATCCATTCGAGGTGAAGCTCATCGCGGCAAATTACCTGAAGGTGCTGCGCCATCGCCGCTTCCTGCTCCTGTCGGCCGCGCTCGGCGTGGCGTTCGGCGGCTTCGCGCTGTACATCGGCTCGGCTGCCTACTTCATCATGAACATCCTGCACCTGCCGGAAACGGCGTTCGGCTGGCTGTTCATCCCGCTGGTCGCGGGCATGGTAGTGGGGTCGGGATTGTCCGGCAAGCTGGCCCGTTCGCGCACGCAGGCGCAGCTGATCTGGATGAGCTATGCCGGCATGGCCGCGGCGGCACTGGCCAACGTGGCGTACACGTATTTCTTCGTCGCCGAAGTGCCGTGGGCCGTGCTGCCGCTGTTCTTCTATTCGCTGGCGCTGGCGCTGGCGATGCCGCCACTGTCGCTGCTGGCGATGAACCTGTTCCCGGACAACAGCGGCCTGGCGGCTTCCCTGCAATCGTTCATCCAGATGACGCTGTTCGCGCTGGTGTCGGGGCTGGTCGCGCCGCTGCTGTTCGACAGCGCGCTCAAGCTTGCTTGCGGAGTGCTGGGCTGTTTAGTGGTGAGCCTGCTGTGCTGGATCCCCGCGCGGCGCGGCTGATCGGGCCCAGCGCCCCGCGGGCGGAACGAGGGAGAAGTGCGGGGCTGTTTAGTGGTGAGCCTGCTGTGCTGGATCCCCGCACGGCGCGGCTGATCGGGCCCAGCGCCCCGCGGGCGGAACGAGGGAGAAGTGCGGGGCTGTTTAGTGGTGAGCCTGCTGTGCTGGATCCCCGCACGGCGCGGGTGACGTTCAAGGCCAGGGCGCGGGCGTCACATCCAGGTACTGCGGGCCGCCCTGCTCGGGCTCCGGGGCCGCCTGCGGTTCCTGCTTGAGCTTTTGATCGGGCGGCAAGCCCAGGCCCAGGATCTCCTTGCGGCCTTCGACGAAATCGCTGGTCGACAGCCGGTGCTCGGCATCGGGCCAGTTGGCGATCGCCCAGTTCTGCACTTCCTCGTAGCGTTTCCAGACTTCCGCCACGAACTTGCGGCGTTCCTCTTCTTCCAGTGGCATGGTGATCCTCCGTTGTGTTTTTACCACTTTACACGACGGCCGCGAAACCCGGCGCCTGAACCGAAAACCGGCGGCGAAACCGGTGACAGGCTCCGATTATTCTTGACCTTCGAATGGGCCGCTTCCGAAGCCTGCCGCAGGTTTTCGACAATACCGGAGGGAGTTCTTGCTTATTTCCAGAGCCTTCCAGGTTTCGAAAAGAATCGGAGCCTGTCACCGGTTTCGTTTACAGCTTTCGAATGTAACCGTAGCCTGTACCCGGTTTCGATAATAATCGGAGCCTGTCCCCGGTTTTGGGTGCTACCGGGCTGAGCAGCGCCTCACGCCACGGGAACGATGCGGTAGGCGCAGCGCCGGGCGCCGGACAGCTGGTGCTCGGTGCGCTCGACGGCGCAGCCGGGGCCCAGCACGCGCTGGAAGACGTCGAGTTCGGAGCGGCAGAATTGCTGGCAGGCGCGGGCGGCGGCGCAGATCGGGCAGTGGTTTTCCACCAGCAGCAGGCTGCCGTCCGGCTGCGTTTCCACTTCGGCCATGTAGCCTTCCACATCGCGCGCGTGGGCCAGCGCCGCCACCCGTTCCGGCAACGCGGCGGCATCGCCGATGGTGTTGCGGTAGAACGCCTCGCTGGCGGCTTCGCGGGAAACGATCAGCTTGTCGATGGCGCCGTCGCCGAACAGGGTCTTCACCTGGTCGATCAGGGCCACGGTGAGATCGGCATGGCGGTCGGGGAAGCGCGCGTGGCCGGCGTCGGTCAACAGCCAGCGGCGCGACGGCCGCCCTACTTTCTCGGCCACGTCCTGGAACGCCACCAGGCCTTTTTCCTCGGCGGCTTCGAGGTGGCGCCGCGCGCCCATCGACGTGAGCTCCAGCATGTCGGCCAGCTGCTGCGCCGTTTTCGGGCCGCGCGTCTTCAGCAGGAACAGGATACGGTCGGAGGTGTTCATCAATGGATTCCTTTCAATGCCGGCGCCAGTTCGCGGCGCCAGCCATGCAGCCGCCAGCCGGCCCACAGGCTCGCCGCGGCGCCCACCGCCAGCACGAGCCGCGTATCGATCAGGACCAGCACCGAACCGACCAGCGCCATCAGGATGGTGGCCAGGCAGAACGTGGTCGACATCAGGCCCATCACGGCACCCTGCCCGTGCTCGGCGAAACGCTCGGCCGCCCATGGCTGCACGGTCGCGTTGAAGAACGCGTTGGGGATGCCGAACAGCGTGATAGCGACGAGCCCCATCCACAGGTTGCCGACCGCCACGCAAGCGACCGCCAGCGCGATGCCCCAGGCGAACCAGCCGGCCCGGCGGAGCGAATCGCCGCCAGCGTAGTGCCCGGCCACCACGGACGCGGCCGTCATGATGCCGCACATCGCCATGTTGATCAGCGCGATCCGGGCGGCATCATACTGCCCTTCTTCCACCAGCCACAACGGGTAGAACTCGTAGAACGCCGTCACGCCGCAGAAACCGGCCAGCTGGATGAAGAACAGCGTGCGCGGCTCGGCATGGCGCAGCAGGTTCAACGCATGGCGGTGCCTTGCCACCTGCCACACCGACGTGGTTTCGCTGGACGCCGGCTCGCGGGGCAGCGCGATCGCCGCCAGCACGCCGGCCAGCACCAGCGCGGCGATCGCGGCGGCGAATGGCACCACGATGCCGAAGCCGAGCGTCAATCCAGCCAGCATCGGCCCCACCAGCCAGCCCAGGTGGAATGCCCCGTTCACCAGCGACAGGCCGCGCGCCCGCTCGGCGCCCGTGAATTTTTCCGCGATGAGCGCGCGGCAGATCGACCCGTTGCCCTCCAGCAGGCCGGTGGCGAAGCGCGCCAGCACGAACAGCGGATAGGATTCCATCACCAGCGCGACGGCGGTCAGCGCATGGCCGGCCGCGGCGCCGTAGGCGGTGCCCAGCAACAGGGGCCGGCGGCCATAGCGGTCGGACAGCGGCCCCAGCAGCGTAGCGCCGATCAGCAAGCCCAGCGGATTGATGGCCAGCGCGATGCCGAACAGCAGCTTGGGCGGCAAGCCGAGGAAGGCGTTCAGGCCGTTGGCGGTACCGGAAGCGAACAGCGGCGGCAGGATCGGATACGGCAGCGACGCGCCGACGGTGGACAGCAGCGCCAGCAGGCAAGCCGCCGTGAGCAGGAGTGATTTGTGCATGCGCCGACTATACGGCGAACCCGACAATAAGTAAACGACTATATTTACTTATAAGGCGTTCACTGTCTTACCTTGACTTCGGCGCCTTCACCGCGGGCCCTGCAGGTTGCGCTGCACCCAGGCCAGGATATTGCCCGTGTCCATCGCCCCGGGCTGGCGCGCCACTTCCCGGCCGTTGCTGAACAGCGCCAGGGTGGGAATGCTGCGGATACCATGGCGCGCGCCCAGTTCCTGGTTGGCTTCGGTATCGACCTTCACCACGCGCAGGCGTGGCTCCAGCTGCCGGGCAGCCTGCGCATAGAACGGCGCCATCGTGCGGCACGGCCCGCACCACGGTGCCCAGAAGTCGACCAGCACCGGAATATCGCTGCGCTCGACGTGTTTCAGGAAACGCGCGCCGGACAAGTCGACCGGCTGGCCGGTAAACAGCGAAGCCTGGCATTTGCCGCAGGTGGGCGCCTCGCCGAGCCGCTCCTGCGGCACGCGGTTGACGGCGTCGCAATGGGGGCAAACGATGTGCAAGGGTGTGGTCATGAATCTTCCTGGGCTTTGCGGTTCTTGGCGATGCCGCGGATATTGGTGACGGCAAGGCAGCAGTTTAACGCGATCAATGCCCAGGCGTCGTCGTGCACGCCCCAGGCGATCCACATCGCATTGCTGACCAGGAACACGATGAAACCGGACAGGCGCCGGCCAGCCCGTTGCGAAGCCACCAGCCACGCCGCCAGCAGCGAGGCGGCCATGGCCGGCCATTGCAGCAAATCGATCCAGTCTCCCATGCAAGCACTCCATGCTCATCCATCGAATGGCGAGTGTAGCGCCCGGCCGCCTTGCGTGGCGCATGGCAGCGGCACAGGGGAAAGCGATGCGGGAAAGCGATGGCGCGGGCCATGGCACGGTCCGGTCCCGGGCGGATGCCGGGAAAGCATCCAGCGGGAAGCCCGGCGCGAGAAACTTGCGGGGACGACCCCGGGCCGAGGCGCCCGACGTGGGAACAGCTCGATGCGGCGGCTTGACGTGGGCAGCCTGAAGTGCGCAGTTTGAGGCTGGCGGATTGGAGTTGGCGGATTGAAGCTGGCGGATTGAAGCCGGCGGTTGAAGCTGGCGGATTGAAGCCGGCAGATTCGCGCTCTCGGATGGAAGCCGGCAAACTGAAGCCGGCAAACTGAAGCAGGCGGACTGAAACGGCGGTGCGGCATGCCGCACCGCCGGGCACACGAGTGCTCAGCGATTGCGCCAAGCCACTACGACGGCTGCCCTTCCTTGCGCGACTGCCCTGATGCTGCGCGCGCGGCGGCCTGGGCCGCCTGGGCAGCCTGGCTGGCCATGTCCAGGCCGTTCCCCATCGCGGCACGGGCCTGGCGGGTGGCGCTGTCGACCATGCTGTCCAGCGGGTTGGCCAGCTGGCGCATCGTGTCGTGCTGCTGGCGCAGCGTGCGTTCGGTTTCCTCGGACGTCACGCGCGTGACTTCATCGGTAAACTCGCGGGCCGCGCGCGCCGTTTCGTCGGCATGGTCGCCGGCGACGCGGATCAGCGTGGTCTGGCCATCCGCCGCGATCTTCGACAGTTGCTGCTGGTAAGCCCGGAACCGGTCGGCGACCGGCTGGGCGCGCGAAGCCGTGACGGTGAACACTTCGGTGGGCTTGCCTGCCGTGATCACCGCCTGGCTGGTGGTGGCCAGGTCTTCCAGCCAGGTCTGGGCCAGCCGGAGGTGCACTTCATTGACCTGCTGGGCCATCTGGAACAGCGAACGGGACATGTCGTTGAAGAACGCGACCTGGGCCTGCACGTGGCTCTTCGCCGCGGGTGTGATGCTTTGAGAAAAAGGGAACATGGTTGCCTCTTGTCGGATGAATGCAGTGTCAAACCACTGCATGAAATGGATGACGTGAATGCCGCTGCGCCTCACGATACGATTCACGATGCGATCGACGACGCAACTCGCGATGTGACTCGCGGTGTCATTCACGATGCGATTGGCCAGGCGGTTGCCGATGCGACTGTCGATGTGATTACCGATGTGATTACCGATGTGACTACCGATGTGATTACCGACGTGCCTGGCCAGCGTGTTGCCGATACTATTGACGATGCTGTTGACGATACAATTGCCGATACTATTGACGATACTATTGACGATACAACGGACGTTTCACACCACCAGTGGCGGCGCGAATGACAAGGCTACGTGTGCCTCGCGCTCGCGGCATGATCTCGATCAAACGTGCTCACCCTTGCAACGCGATCGGCCGCTATCGTGCGCCGATCCTCTCCGAACGCCGCTATGTTCGAGAAGCGCGTGCCGCGCCGGCGCCCGGCGACGAGCGAGCGGGAAGCGTCGACTGAACCAGCGAGGGGAGCGGAATAAAAGCACGGGCAACAAGCGAGTAACAAGCGGGGCAACGAGTAGATACAACAAGCACAGCAACAAGCACAGCCACAAGTACAGCAACAAGCACAGCAACGAGCACAAAGCAACGAGCACAAAGCAACGAGCATGTTCAGCAAGCAGGAGCAGCAAGGTCAGTCCGCCAGCACAGTCCGCCAGCGCAGCCAGCCGGCACACTCCGGGGTAACGGGAGTACCACGATGAATGTCACGCTGCTTACCCAGCTCGCGGGAGCGCTGCGCTTCGGCGTGGTCCTGGCGATCGCGCTGCATGCGCTGGCACTGGTGCCGCAATGCCGCGCCCATTATTTCCTGCCGCGTTTCGTGAACGTCAGCCTGTATGGCCTCGTGCTGGGCGTGGCCCATGGCGCCGTGCTGGCGCTGGCCGGCGGCGAACTGGCGCTGGACGACGGTCATCGCCGCGCCGACACGGTGGCCTGGTGCCTGGCGGCGGCCGTGCTGCTGAATCTGGTCGTGGCGGCGCAGAACCTGCTGGCGGTGGTGGCGCTGCTGTGGCTCCACCGGCCCAGCGCCGTGGTGGCGCACAGCCTGCGCGGCGCCGTGCAGCCGATGGTGTGGAGCAGCGCGGCACTGGCGGTGGCCGCCTACGCCATGGTTCACGGCTGGCTGTGACGCCTCGCCAGGAAACGTTTCAGGTAGGGTGCCGTGCGGCTGTCGGCAATCGTCGCCACTGTTGACGGCGGCCCCGCGGCGACGATGCGGCCGCCTTCCTCGCCGGCCCCGGGGCCGATGTCGATCACCCAGTCGCTGGCCGCCACCACGCGCATGTCGTGTTCCACGGCGATGACGGTGTTGCCGGCATCGACCAGCTTCTGCAACTGCGCCACCAGCCGTTCCACGTCCGCCGGGTGCAGGCCCGTCGTCGGTTCGTCGAGGATGTACAGCATGCTGCCGCGCGCCGCGCGCTGCAGCTCGGTGGCCAGCTTGATGCGCTGCGCCTCGCCGCCGGACAGTTCGGTGGCGGGCTGGCCCAGCCGCAGGTAGCCAAGGCCGACATCGCGCAGCACTTCCAGTGCACGGCGCAGCGGCGGTTCGTCGGCAAAGAAGTCCCACGCCGCGTCGACCGTCATCGCCAGCACCTCGGCCACGTTGCGCTCGCGGTACGTCACTTCCAGCGTTTTCGCGTTGTAGCGCGCGCCGCCGCAGACCGGGCAAGGCGCGTACACGCTGGGCAGGAACAGCAGCTCGACCATCACGAAGCCCTCGCCCTCGCAATTGGCGCAGCGCCCCTTGGCCACGTTGAACGAGAAGCGGCCGGCATCGTAGCGGCGCGATTTCGCCGTCTTCGTCGCGGCGAACAGCTTGCGCACGTGGTCGAACAGGCCGGTGTAGGTGGCCAGGTTCGAGCGGGGCGTGCGCCCGATCGGCTTCTGGTCGACCCGCACCAGCCGGCGTATGCCTTCCAGGCCGGCGGTGATGTGCCCTTCCAGCGTTTCCGGGGCCTGCTGTTCCAGCTCGTCGCCCTCCTCCGGCGCGGCCTCCGGCTCGTGGCCCAGCGCGCGCGCCACCAGTTCGACCAGCACCTGGCTGACAAGGCTCGACTTGCCGGAGCCGGACACCCCCGTCACGGTCGTCAGCACGCCGAGCGGGAATTCGCACGACAGCCGGTGCAGGTTGTTGCGCGTGACCCCGGCCAGTTTCAGCCAGCCCTGCGGCGGGCGCGGCGCGCGGGCGGGCGGTGCTTCTTCCGGGAACAGGTAGCGCCGGGTCTGCGATGCCGTCACGGCCTTCAATCCCTCCGGCGCGCCGCTGTACAGTACTTCCCCGCCGCCTTCGCCCGCCGCGGGGCCGACGTCGACCAGCCAGTCGGCATGCCGGATCACGTCCAGCGCATGCTCGACGACGAACAGCGAATTGCCGCCCGCCTTCAGCCGGTCGAGCGCGCGCAGCAGGGCCACCGTATCGGCCGGGTGCAGGCCGGCGGACGGCTCGTCCAGCACGTAGACCACGCCGAACAGGTTCGAGCGCACCTGCGTGGCCAGCCGCAGCCGCTGCAGCTCGCCGGGCGACAGCGTGGGCGTGCCGCGGTCCAGCGCCAGGTAGCCCAGCCCCAGGTCCAGCAGCACGTCCAGGCGCGCCATCACGTCCTGGGCGATGCGCTGCGTGACGATCAATTTCTCCGGATGCTCGGCGCGCTGCTTCGCGCTGACCTTCGCGGTGCCCGCGGCATAGGGCGCCATGGTGCGGGCCAGCCGCTGCAGCGGCAGCCGCGCCAGTTCCATGATGTCGTGGCCGGCGAACGTGACGGACAGCGCCTCCGGCCGCAGCCGCCGCCCGCGGCATGCGGGGCACTCGGTGCTGACCATGTAGCGCGCCACGCGCTTCTTCATCGACGCGCTTTCCGTGGTGGCGAAGGTTTGCAGCACGTACTTGCGCGCGCCGGTAAACGTGCCCTGGTAGCTCGGCGTTTCCTTGCGCTTCAGTGCGCGCTTCGTCTCTTCCGGCGTCAGGCCAGCATACACGGGCACGGTGGGCTGCTCGTCCGTGAAGAGGATCCAGTCGCGGGTTTTCTTCGGCAGCTCGCGCCACGGCGTGTCGACGTCGTAGCCCAGCGTGACGAGGATGTCGCGCAGGTTCTGGCCATGCCACGCGGTGGGCCACGCGGCCACGGCGCGCTCGCGGATCGTCAGCGTATCGTCCGGCACCATCGACGCTTCGGTGGCTTCGTACACGCGGCCCAGGCCGTGGCATTGCGGGCAGGCGCCTTCCGGGGTATTGGGCGAGAACGATTCGGCGTACAGCAATTCCTGGCCGGGCGGATAGTCGCCGGCGCGCGAGTACAGCATGCGCAGGGAATTGGACAGCGTGGTCACGCTGCCGACCGACGAGCGGGTGGTCGGCGTGCCGCGCTGCTGCTGCAGGGCCACCGCGGGCGGCAGGCCGTCGATCTCGTCCACCTGCGGCACCGGCATCTGGTGGAACAGCCGGCGCGCATACGGCGATACCGATTCCAGGTAGCGGCGCTGCGCCTCGGCATACAGCGTGCCGAAGGCCAGCGACGATTTGCCGGACCCGGAGACGCCCGTGAACACGACGAGGGCGTCGCGCGGGACGTCCAGGTCCACGTTCTTGAGATTGTGTTCGCGCGCGCCGCGCACCGTGACATACCCCGGCCGGGCCTTGCCGCTCATGCCTTGTCCTCGTCGGTTGCGTCGTCGTCCGGCAGCGGCACCACCAGGTGTTCGCCGTCGCGCCCCGCGTAATTGACCTCGGTGCTGACCCGGTGCCACTCGAACGCTTCCGGCCCCAGCGCCATCTGCCGCGCCAGCATTTCGGCCTGCTCGCGCGGCAGGTCCGGATCGAGCCAGGTGGCCGCGTCCGCCGCGTTCAGCACCACCGGACGGCGGTCGTGCACGTCGACCATGCCGCCTTCGGCATCGGCCGTCACCAGCACGAAGCCGGATTCGGCCTTGTTTTCCGGGTTGTCGTCGCGAAGCGGGCGAAAGTCGGCCAGCGCCAGCATGAACAGCGGTTCGCGGTCCTTGCGGTGGATGTGCCAGGGCTGGCGCTTGCCCTTCGCGCCGGTCCACTCATACCAGCCACTCGCGGGCACCACGGCGCGGCCGTTCTTCAGGAGCCGGCCCCAGTAGTTGTTGGTGAGTTTCTCGAGGCGCGCGTTGACGCTGACGGGCAGCTTGTCCGCCGCCCACGAGGCGCGGTAGCCCCAGTGGAGATCGTCGACATGCAGCTTGCCGTCCACCAGGTGCAGCACCGGGCGATAGGTGCCGGGCGCCGCGTTGAAGGTCGGCCGGGCCGCGCTGTCATAGACCGCGTCGGCCCAGCCAAAGGCGGCCACGTAGCGCCGCGCGATATCGTTTTGATCGAAACGTCCACACATGTTGCCATGGTAGCAGCAGCGTACCAAGCCTCCGCGCACCGCTGGCGCGACGGTACAGCTCGTGTCAGCGTGCCTGACACCATGACACAGCCTCTGCCGCAGTCCATGCTTGAGTTCGTGTCAGCGTGTCAGGCACCCTGACACGGGCTCTGCCGTAGTCCATGCCTGAGTCCGTGTCAGCGTGTCAGGAAGGAGTTCTGCCTTGCAAGGCAGCACCGTTCCGCAGGCACGGAGCACGCTCCGCGAAACCCCTGCGTCACCACCATGACACGGGCTCAGCCGCTACATCAATCCGTCTGGCCCGTCATCGTATCCTTCGGCTGCTCGGTGACATCGCCCCAGACCACATAGTCGTCCACCGAGTACAGCTTGCACGGTTCGCGGCTGGCGGCCTGGCAGGCGGCCAGGGCGCGTTCGTTGGGCATTTCGCCTTCCTCGGCCCAGCCCCAGGCGCCGGATGGCGAGACGGCGAAGGCGCGCGGCGTCTGCTTGGTCAGGAAGGCCTTGTACTGGCGGCGGCCGTTCTCGGGGAGGAACGGCACGGCGGCGACGTCCTCGAGCGCGGCGAAATTGGTGCGCGGCTGCGGCGCCGGTTCGGCCACCGCATACACCTGGTCGGTCGGCATGCCCACCTGGCGCAGGAAGCGCTCCACCTCCGGCAGCCACACCTGCTGGCCATCGCGGCTGCCCAGCATCGTGTGGGCATCGTGCTTGAACGGGCCGTACGACACCAGCTGCACCTTGCCGCCGTTGGCCGAAAACGCGTCGTACATCCGGTTCACCAGCGCCGGATTGAAGTAGCTGTCGTTGGCGCCATACATCCACAGCGTTTCGATGCGGTTCTTTCGGCCGAACTCGGCGAAGGCGCCCACCAGCGACTGCTGCCAGTCGCAGCTGCCGCCGTGCACCTTCAGGCCGCCGGCGAAGTTCATGATGCCGCGCACGCCCGGCAGGTTCTGCGTGGACAGCGCGATGCTGGCCAGCCCGCCGTACGACTGGCCGGCGATCACGATGCGCTCCGGGTCGACATAGCCCTGCTCGCGTGCATAGGCGACCACATCGGCGATATCGCCGGCCTGCTGGTAGCCGTTCGCCTTCATGTTGCAGCCGAAGTCCGAATAGGTGCCGCCGGAGTGCGCGAAGCCGGTGCGCATCGGCACCATCACCGCATAGCCGCGGCGCACGAATTGGGTGGCCATGTAGACGAAGCGGTCGCGCGGCTGGGCGCGCGGGTCGCCCGGCGACTTGCCATGATTGATGATCAGCAGGGGAAACGGACCGGGGCCGGATGGCTTGTACAGCGTGGTCTCGAGCTTGACGTTCATCCGCGGACCGGCGGGCACCATCACGATCTGCTCGTTCAGCCGGGCATCGAGCGGCAGCGCCTGCGCGCCGGCGGCGGGCGCGATGGCGGCACAGGACAGCATGGCGGTCGACAGGACGGCGGCAAACTGGCGAAGGCGGGACAGGGCGGACACGGCGAACTCTCGGGGAAATTGGCGTTAGGCAATAACCCGATTCTGGTGTCAATCGTCATGTATTGCAATCCAAAAAGATTAATCTCAGCAATTTTTAAGCATCCAGCAGGCTTCAAGTGTTGCTTTCCAGAACGCCCACGGACGACGGCCAGTACCATTGCGATGGACCGCCATGGCCGATTCGCCAACTCGTTGCCGCGCTGTTCACAGCCGTTCCGCTTTTACGACACCGGCAGGCCGCCGCGCCGCATTGTGCGGGCGAACCGGGAACGATTTCAGTAAACTGGCAGTTCTTCAGAAGGAATACCGCGTGACTATTTCGGCACTGGGCATCGGCTTGACGGGACTGCAAGCCAATGGCAAGGCACTGGGTGTGGCGGCGCATAACACCGCCAACATGAACACCGACCACTTCGTCCCGCAGGGAGCCACCTTCAACGAGGCGCGCCCGGCCGGTACCGGCGTCACGCTGTCGATCGCGGCGCGCGACCTGTCGGCCGTCGAAAACGTCGGCGGCGCGCCGTCCGGCACGGACCCGGCGGCGTCGATCGTCAATTCGCTGGTCTACAAAGCCGGCTTCGAGCTGTCCGCCAAGCTGATCCAGGCAGCCGACGAGCGCCTCGGCACGCTGATCGACATCCGCGCCTGACCAGAATGCCGGTAAGTTATGCATTACTCAAAACATTGAAAGCGCATGCATTCACCCCAACAGCGAAGGGCTGGGGTCAGATACCGCCGGGGTGCAGCAGGGGTTTCGCGAAGCATGCTTCGCGCCTGCGGAACGATGCCGGCATGCATGCCGGCATTCCTTCCTGACCCCGGAATTTGCACTTGGGGTGGGCTTAACTAAGCAGCATTGCCGTCTGGCCTCCCCTGCCCCTCCCATCCGGGAGAGTCCGTTACGCCTGTTCAATTCGTGCCGTTGTGGCATGATCGCCCGATCTCTTTCGACGCGAACCGGGCATGACGTCTACCGAATCCCTCACCCACCTGATTTCCGATTGCGACGGCGTGCTGATCGACAGCGAAGCCGTGGCCCTGCAAGCGCTGGTCGACTACCTGGCACCGCTGCATGCCGACCGCGCCGCGCTGGCGGCGCTGATCCGCCCCCGCCTCGGCCTGAAGCTGGAAGCGCTGGTGCTCGGCGTGTGCGCCGAACTGCACCTGCCGGAACCCACCGTGCCGGACCTGGCCGTGATGCGCTCGACGGTGGAGGGCGAATGCGACCGCAAGGCGCAGCCCATCCCCGGCGTGCGCGAAGCCTATGCGGCGATCCCGCTGGCGAAGGCGGTGGCCAGCAACAGCCGCCACGTGCGCGTGCAGGGCTTGCTGGCGCGGACCGGCCTGGCGGAGCTGTTCACGGGGGGAATTTATACGGCCGATATCGCCGGGCGCCCGAAGCCGGACCCGGCCGTGTACCTGGCCGCGGCAGGCGGCATGGGCGTATCGCCCGGGCGCTGCATCGTCATCGAGGACAGCGTGACCGGCGTGCACGCGGCGGTGGCCGCCGGCGCGACCGTGCTGGGCTTTGGCGGCGGCGAGCACAGCCCGCCGGACCAGGCACGGCTGCTGCGCGAAGCCGGTGCCGCGCACGTGTTCGCGTCGATGGCGCAACTGCCCGAGCTGGTGGCGCAACTGCGCGCCGGCGCTGCCCTTCAGGCGCCCGCCTAGCCGCCCATCGAGCCGCCCATCGACGGCTCGTCGACACCCTTCAGCAAGCCCTCGATCGCATGTTCCTGCACGATCGGCTCGAGCCGGTCGACGACGCGGCACGACAGGTGGCGCCGCACCTGTTCCGGCAGGCCGTCCCAGTAGCCGCGCGTGACTTGCAGGTCGTGCTTGTCGGCGTTGGTGCCGTCCGGCGCATCCACGCCGAGCACGAACACGGGGCGCGACTTGTCGGAATGGTTGGCGGTACCGCGGTGTATCGTCAGCGCCGAACGGGCCGAGATGTCGCCCATCTGTGCCAGCTTGCGCTGGGCGCGCGCCTGGTAGCGGGGCCACAGCTCCTGCGCCGGGAACATCGGGTGGCCGCCGGCCAGGTCGTCCCACTGCGTGCCGGGGGCGATCTCGAACGGGCCCATGTCTTCCGTCACATCGACCGTGGTGATGTTGAAGGCCAGCGAGTTCAGCCGGCGCCCCACCAGCGTTGCCTCGGGCGTGGGGAAATCGCGGTGCCACGGCTGGTGCAGCGCGCCCGGCCCGGGCACGTCGAAGCCGGCCTCCACCACCTTGTAGTCCGGCCCCAGGATCGCCTCGCAGACCGCCGCCACCCACGGATGCGTGACGATGTCGACAAAGCCGCGCAGCCGCTCGGGGTGGATCTCGACGTAGAAGCGGTTCGGCCCGCGCGGCAGCGCGCCGCCGGGCTGCCGCTGCGCCTCGGCGAACAGCATGTCGATGTCTTCGCGCAGGCGCTGCACCCACTCGCGTGAAAACGCTCCCTTCAGCGCCGTGAAGCCGTCGCCGTACAGCGCGCCCATGATCGTGGCCACCTCGTAGCCGCCATGCTCGCCCGTGCCGTTGGCAGCCGGGCCGGCAGCCGGGTCAGCAGCCTTGTTTCCGGCCGTGTTGCCGATGTCGTTGCGGGTTTCGTTCATCGTGTCCTCCGTTGCCGACATTGTAGGCAAAAGCGCTGGCGGGCGCGGCACGGCTGGCGGTGCGCGCTATGTGCGCGCACGAACAGCAAACGGGCCGCGCGCCCCTTAGCATGGGCCGCACACTGGATCAATTTGGCAACAACGCCGGGAACAGCGCCGGCAACCACGGCTCGGGGAGGAGCAACCATGACGATCGGACGGCAAAAGGATGACGCCAGCGTACCGACCGAACAGCAGGCCGATGGACAGGTCATCGGCAAACTCGCCTGCGGCGAACTGGAAGGCAACGCGGTATCGACGCTCGGCAACCCGGGCGTGCGGCACTGGCAGGCCACCTACCTGGAAAACGCGGACCTGGACAACCGCGGCAACATCTTCTTCGCCGCGGTCGAGATGACGCGGATGCCGATGCTGATCACCGATCCCAACCAGCCGGATGATCCCATCGTGTTCGTCAACGGCGCCTTCCTCGACCTGACCCAGTACCAGGAAAACCAGGTACTGGGCCGCAATTGCCGCCTGCTGCAGGGTCCCGACACGGATCCCCGCACGGTGGCCGAGGTGCGCGAGGCGCTGGCCGAGCAGCGCGCCGTGGCCGTCGACATCCTGAACTACAAGGCCGACGGCACGCCGTTCTGGAACGCGCTGTTCATCGGCCCGATCTTCGACAAGGCCGGCAAGCTGCTGTACTTCTTCGCGTCGCAGATGGATATCACGCAGCGGCGCATCCATGAACAGTCCTACCTGCAGGCGCAGAAGATGGAAGCGATCGGCCAGTTGACGGCCGGCCTGGCGCACGACTTCAACAACCTGCTGCAGGTCGTCAACGGCAATCTCGAACTGGCGCAGCGCATGATCGACGCCAAGCCGCAGGCGCTGCAGGCGATCGGCCGCGCGCAGCGCGCCGCGATGAAGGGCGGCGCGCTGACGCAGCAGTTGCTGACCTTCGCCCGCAAGCAGCGGCTCGAGCCGCGCCGCATCAACCTGAATGCGCTGGTGCTGGAGTTTTCCGAGATGCTGGTGCGCACGCTGGGCCAGGAAGTGCAGCTCCAGCTGGACCTGCGCCCCGGCCTGCCGCCGTGCGTGCTCGATCCCACCCACCTCGAGATGGCGCTGCTGAACGTGCTGATCAACGCGCGCGACGCGATGCGCGGCGGCGGGATCGTCACGGTGGGCACCTCCGTGCTGGCCGACGCCCGGCGGCTGGCCGTGCACCACCTGGCACCGGGCCAGTACGTGGTGATCTGCGTGGTCGACCAGGGCAGCGGCATGACGCCGGACGTGCTGCGCCGCGCCACCGAACCCTTCTTCACGACCAAGGGTCCGGGCACCGGGCTCGGCCTGGCAATGGTGCACGGCTTCGTGCAGCAGTCGCACGGCCGCCTGGATATCGAGAGCAAGCCCGGCGTGGGCACCACGGTGCGCATGATCTTCCCCGTGGCCGACCAGCCCCAGGTGGCCCCGGCCGCCGCCCCGGACCGCCATACCGGCAATGCCGGCGGCAAGGCCAGGATCCTGCTGGTGGAAGACAACGACGACGTGCGCGAGCTGGGCCGGACCATGCTGGAAGCACACGGCTATGCGGTGCTGACCGCCGCCAGCGGCGAAGAGGCGCTCCGGCTGCTGGCCGGGCAGGATGGAAACGAACACGGCGAGCACGGCGACTTCGGCCTGCTGTTCTCCGACGTGATCATGCCTGGCGGGATGACGGGGCTGCAGCTGGCCGAGGAAGTGCGCCGGCGCCGGCCCGGCCTGCCGATCCTGCTGGCCACCGGCTACATGGAACAGTTGCCGGATGCGCGCAGCCCGGCCTTCCCGGTGCTGCCGAAACCCTACAAGGAAAGCGAATTGCTGAGCCGGATCGCCGATGCGCTGGCCGGCCACGGCGCGCGGCCGCATCCCGCCAGCGTGTGATCCGGCGCGGCACCACCAAATGCCCGTGTGTCACGGGGGCGTTCGCCGGGCTGGGCTGGATGTCGTTGAGTTAAGCCAACCCCAAGTGCAAATTCCGGGGTCAGGGTGGAGTACTGGCTGGTAGGCCAGCACCGCTACGCCGGCAAGGAGCGATGCCCCTTGAGACCCCGGCTACGCCCCATCGGGTCTGAGGTGTACCGGGTTTCGTGGACATCCTAAACAAGAGACAATACGTCTCAGAGGAATCCATGACAACCAAGCCAGAAAAATCCCCATCTGAAGATGCTGCCGCCGAACGGCAGCATCGTTCTGTTTACACCAAACAATTCAAGCTTGCCGCTGTTGCTCGTCTTAACGATGGCAAACAGACGGCGGAAGCGCTGGCACTGGAGCTGGGCGTCAGGCGCAATCAGCTCTATAAATGGGCCAAGGCCCTAGAGCAAAAGGGGCCGGAGGCCAGCTTCAGTTCGCGAGGGCGTAAGCCGGCGAGCGAAGAAAGTGAGATCGTGCAATTAAAGCGTCAGTTGGCTCGCGCCCAGGAGGAGCTGGCCATCCTAAAAAAGTTCGACGCGTACTTGAAGCGACAGAAGCAGTGAAGTACGCCGCCATTGAAGAACTCCGCAATCACTTCCCTGTGAAAGCGCTGTGCCGCGTGCTGGAGATTAGTCGCAGCGGCTTTTATGCCTGGCGCTGCCGGCCACCTAGCCGACGTAGCCAGGAGGATCTCTCACTACGTGAGAAAATTCGGTGCCTGCACGAATCGAGTCACCAGGCTTTGGGAGCGGTGAAGACGTGGCACCAACTGAACAGCGATGGCGTAGAGTGTGGCAAGCATCGCGTTGCGCGATTACGCAAACTTGAGGGCATTGAGGCACTGCGCAAGGCAAAGTTTCGCGTCATGCGTGCCCATCAGCACACAGAGCCACCGGCACCGAACTTGCTCGACCGAGTTTTCACCGTGCCCTTACCGAACAAGGCATGGGTCAGTGACATCACTACCATCCACACCCGCGAAGGCTGGCTACATTTGGCCATTGTTCTTGACCTGTTTGCTCGCCGGATCGTTGGCTGGGCCATGAGCCCTCGTCAAGATGCAACGCTGCCGATTGCCGCGCTCCAGATGGCGATCGTGCAGCGCCGGCCGGCACCAGGACTAATATGCCATACCGATCAAGGCTCAGTTTATGGCTCAAAGGAGTATCGGAACGTGCTCGAGACGAACGACTTAATCCCAAGTATGAGCCGACGTGGAAACTGTCATGACAACGCTGTGGCGGAGAGCTTTTTCTCCACAGTGAAGAACGAAAAAACCCGCCACATCATCTTTACGACACGGGCCGAAGCGATCACTCAAATATCCGACTACATCGAGCTGTACTACAATCTGCGGCGGCCCCATCAAACGCTGGGGTACCGCAGCCCGATCGAAATCGAAAAACAGCATCAGATGCTTAATTGAAGCGTCTACGTAACCCGGGACATCTCAGTCTGACCCCAGCCCTTCGCTGTTGGGGTGAATGCGTGCGCTTTCAATGCGGCGTGTAACGTTGCCCGGGTCACGTGAACAGCGTGGGCCGGATGCCGAGGCTGTCGGTATCGACCACCCACATGGGCCGCCCGCCGTGCGCCGTGCGCGGGGTGCGCAGTACGTAATCGAAACAGCGGTGCCGGTCCAGCAGCGCGATCGTGGGGGGCAGCAATGCCAGCACGCGCATCCGCGCGCAGCCGGGGATCGTGCGCAATGCCCGCGCCAGCTGGAAGCCGTCCAGGTAGCGCAAGTCCAGGCCCAGCACCGCCGCGGTGGGAAAGAAGGCGCGCGCCTTGTCGAGCGCGGCCACGCCATCGAAAGCGATGCGCACGGAGAACCCGGCGGTGCCGAACGTGCGCGCCAGCGCCTCGGCCATCGCATGGTCGGCGCTGGCCACCAGCACCCGGTCGCCCGGCTTGAACGGTGTGATCAGTGATGCAGTCGTCATGCTTTCCTCCCCCTCATGAAGGCAGATTCTGGCACGGGCCGGCCGACGCGTTGTAGGTATTTGACTCGTCGCGGCGTGGGATCAGGCCGAAGCGCCTGCGTGGCGCGCGCCCGCGCCGGATCGCGCTATGCTGCAATGCACGCCGCAACCAGCCCTGACCTCCGCGAGGCCGCGCCATGGACGATACGGATGACCCGGTAAGACTCCCTTTCCGCGATCGCGCCCAGGCCGCCCAGTTGCTGGCCGAGCGCGTGCTGCGCTGGCGCGGCTGCAAGCCGCTGGTCCTGGCCATTCCCCGTGGCGCCGTGCCGATGGGCCGCATCGTCGCGGACCGCATCGAAGGCGAACTCGACGTGATGATGGTGCGCAAGATCGCCTCCGCATTCGATTCCGAACTGGCCGTCGGTGCCGTGGACGAACACGGCACCGTGGAGCTGGCGCCCTATTTCCATCGCACCCGCACCGGCATGGACTGGGTCGATGCGCAGGTGCGCATCCAGGTAGCGCTGATGCAGCGCCGGCGCGCCGCCTATGGCCCGTCGGCGGACGTGCGCGACCGCGTCGTGCTCGTCATCGACGATGGCCTGGCCACCGGGTCGACCATGGCGGCCGCACTGCGCGTGCTGCGCGAGCGCGGGCCGCGCCGGCTGCATGCCTGCGTACCGGTGGCGTCCGCCGAAGCGGTGGCACTGATCGCGCCGCTGTGCGACGACGTCACCGTGCTGGCTACGCCCTTCAATTTCGTGTCGGTGAGCCGGCACTACGAAGTGTTCCCCCAGATCGAGGAAGCCGAAGTGATCCGGCTGCTCGACCGCGTGGCCTGAACTACCGCCCAGGCTTGCTGTCCTGACAGGCCGCCCTGGCCTGCCGCCCCGGCTTGGCTCCTTTCCTGGCGCCCTGGCCTGTCGCACTGAACAACCGCCCTCACCTGCCGTCGTGGTCTGCCCCTCTGTCTTTTCCTACACGCGCCGGCGTTCCGTTCCTATACCGATCGGGCGCGCCTGCCGCCATCATGCGCTGGCCGGCGCACGTGCGCCGCTTCAGACCACCGATCAACCGAACCACCGATCAACCCACCACCGGGAGAACGACATGGCAACCAAGGAACCCCGCGAGCACCTGCTCGACTGGCTGCGCGATGCGCATGCGATGGAACAGCAGGCCGAAACGATGTTGAAGGCGCAGGCCGACAGGCTGGTGCACTATGGCACGCTGAAGGCGCGCGTGCTGCAGCACCTGGAGGAAACGGAATGGCAGAAGGCGCAGCTGGAAGGCTGCATCGCGCGGCTGGGCGGCAGCCCGTCCGCCCTGAAGGACCTGTCGATGAAGATGATGGCATTCGGCCAGGCCGCGATGGGCATGGCGGTCGCGGATGAAGTGGTGAAGAACTCCCTGCAGAGCTATGTCTTCGAGAACATGGAGATCGCCAGCTACACGGTGCTGATCACGGCCGCCGAGCAGGCCGGCGACTTCGAAACACGCGACGTGTGCCAGCAGATCCTGGCCCAGGAAGTGGCGATGGCCAAGTGGGTGCTCGACCACCTGCCGGGCACGACCAACGCGTTCCTCACCCGTTCGGCGATGCCGGGGATGGAAGCCAAGGTGTGATCGGCGCGCTCTGATTTAGCTCGCTGTGCTGGACGGTAATGCAGGCAAGCTTTATCCGGCACATTGAAAGCGCATGCACTCACCCCAACGGCGAAGGGCTGGGGTCAGACCCGGCGGGGCGTAGCCGGGGTTTCAAGGAGCATCGCTCCTTGCCGGCGTAGCGGTACTGGCCTGCAGGCCAGTACTCCTCTCTGACCCCGGCATTTGCACTTGGGGTAAATAAACGTGACGATGTTGCGCACCGGACGCGGCGTTTTCTTCGCCCCGGCGATGCGTCTATGCCAACGCGCCTAGGCCAGCGCCGTATCCAGCACCATCATCAGGATGAACCCGGCCACCACCGAGCACGATGCACTCTTCGCATGGCCATGGCGGTGCGCCTCGGGAATCACGTCGTGGCAGATGACGAACAGCATCGCGCCGGCGGCCAGCGCCAGGCCCCACGGCAACATCCATTGCGCATATTCGATCAGCACGGCGCCGCCCACGGCGGCCACCGGTTCGATGAGCCCGGAAGCGATGCCCAGCGCGCACGAGAACAGCCGGCCATAGCCGACCGTGCGCAGCGCCAGGGCCACCACCAGGCCTTCCGGGACATCCTGGATCGAGATGCCGGTGGCCAGGCTGTGCGCCTTCGCCACGTCGGCCCCGGCGTAGGCCACGCCGATGGCGAGCCCTTCCGGCAAATTGTGGATCGCCACCGCGGCCACGAACAGCCAGGCGCGCTTGAGCGAATCGCTGCGCGCCGTGTCCACGCCTTCGAGGATGGTTTGTTCGCGCACCAGGCTATCGAGCAGCAACACCAGGCCCATGCCCAGCAGGATGCCGCCGCCGGCGATCGCGCTTGCTTCGAACGCACCGGCGCCCTGCCCCTTGGCTGCCGCGATCGCCGGGATCACCAGCGAAAACGCCGTGGCGGCCAGCATCACGCCGGCGCCGAAGCCCAGGAAGCCGTCGTAGGTGCGTTGCGAGAAATTCTGCGACAGCAGCACGGGCAAGGTGCCCAGTGCCGTCGCCAGGGCGGCGGTGGCGCCGCCCATGAGTGCACCGTGCACGCTGGCGTCGAACGCCTGCACGCCGCTGACGATTTCATGCAGCAGTGCCAGCGCTCCGCCGAGGCAGATTGCGGCACCGAGCGCATAGCGCCAGACGGGGAAGACGCGCGCCAGCGGCATGTCAGTGCCTCGTCAGGCCGTCGGGCTTGGCGTGCGGCACGGAACCGTCCGGCGTCGGCGGAATCTTGCCGCCGGCGGCGGAAGCCGAGTCGATCGAGCCCGGGTCGGCCGTCATGCCCAGCTCGGCGCCGGTCAGCGGATCGGCGCTCGGGTCGGACATCGTGCGCATCGCCATCTGGTTCAGCAGCGCGGCATCGTCGGAGTCCAGCGTGACGCTGGCTTCGCCGCCGCCACCGTCCACGCCCATCTGCTGGTCGCGGTCGGACACCACCTGCCATTTTTCGCCGCTGTTCCATGGGCCGTTGAGTTCCGGGCCGCCTTGCGACATGTTGTAGTAGACCGAGGCGAATTCTGGCCGGCCAGCGGTTTTCCCCGGCGGGAAATTCGGCTGGATGGCGTACAGGGCCTTCTCGAACGACTTCTGGTGGGCGATCTCGCGCGTCATCAGGAAGCCCAGCGCTTCACGCACGCCCGGGTCGGGCGTCAGCGCGATCAGGCGTTCGTAGACGATCTTGGCGCGCGCCTCGGCGGCGATGTTCGAGCGCAGGTCGGCGGTCGGTTCGCTGATCGAGTCGATATACGCCGCCGTCCATGGCACGCCGGCCGAGTTGGTCAGCGGGGCGCCCGCGCCATACAGGACCTGGGTGATGTGGCTGTCGTTGCCGGCACCGGTGATGCGGCGATACATCTCGCCTTCCTCGTCGACCGCCTCGGACAGGCGGCCCTTGGCGCCCTTGTTCAGCATGCAGACGATGTTGCCGATCACTTCGAGGTGGCTGAGCTCTTCGGTGGCGATGTCGAACAGCATGTCCTTGCGGCCTGGATCGTCCTCGGCGACGGCTTGCGTGAAGTAGCGCATGGCCGCGGCCAGCTCGCCCTGCGGGCCGCCGAATTGTTCGAGCATCAGGTTCGCCAAACCAGGATTCGGTTCGCTAACCCGTACGGTGTATTGCAAACGCTTGTTATGTGCAAACATTACTCGCTCCTATTGGTTATGGGTGCAGTGCCCTGACGGCCGAGACCGCGTGACACCGGCATGCACATCATGAACGTTTAGAAAATCAGCAACTATAGGAACGCAACGGCTGCCCTTGTAGGACAATTACCGAGCAATTTGAAACATCGCGCACAAGCGCACCCAGGGCCGGCGCACGGCACCGCGCCCGGCCTCGCTGCCCTATGCTGGCTGCTCAGTCGCTTCGGTGGACACCAGCAGCCGGCGCAGCACTTCTCCGTCCCGCTGCACCGCAGCGGCTTGTGCCAGGTAATCCCCCGCCGTTTCCGCATAGCCCGCGCTGATCGCACTGTCGGCCATCTGGCGCAGCAGCTTTTCCTTTTCGGACAGCGCGCGCACGGCCGACCACAGCGATGCCTCCACGGCTTCGCCCTGCTCCGCGCACAGGTGGCGTTCGGTGAACGCGTGGCCTGTATGGCAGCGGAACCGCGTTGGCGTGGTACCGCGAATTTCCCACAGCGTACCATGACATTCCGGGCAGGTGAATGTCGACGGCGCGCCAATCTGTGACAGGGTTTCCACGTCGGCAGTCTCCGTCATCAAGCGGTTTTCCAGGTTGACCCATTCGGGTACTTCGCGTGGCTGGCCGCGGGCCGCGGCCAGGTTTTCATCGAGCATGCGCTCCAGCGCGGCGCCGATGTCGGCCACCGGCAGCACGCGGTCCACCGCCACGTTGCGGATCGCGCTTTCCGGCATGTCCGGCGCCTGGGCTTCCTCGGGCACCTGCACGATGGCCTTGCCGCCGCACGCCTTGATGGCCTGCAGGCCGGCGGTGCCGTCATCCAGCATGCCGGTGAGGATCACGCCGATGGCCCGTGGCCCGTACGCCGCGGCGGCGGAGCGGAACAGCGGGTCGATGGCCGGTCGCGCATGGTTCTCGCGGGCGCCACGCGACAGCAGCACATGCCCGGTGCGGCCGTTGTCCCGATCGCGGGTGACGACCAGGTGGAAGTCCGGCGGCGCGACCAGGATACGGCCGGGCTCGAGCACGTCGCCGTCGCGCGCGTGGCGTATCGGCAGCCGCGCGGAGCGCGCCAGCAGGGACGGCAGGATGCTGTCGTGGTTTCCAACATGCATGACGATCAGCACGGCCGCCGGAAAATTCGGCGGCAGGCCGGCCACGAAGGTCTGTAATGCGGCGACACCCCCGGTGGAGGCGCCGACGACGACCGCGTCGTCCGCGGCGAAGATGGGGCGCTGGTTCATCGGTCAAGGGTGCCGCAGGAGTGCCGTGCGGTCAGTGCGGTGGCCCACATTGACCGCCAGGTGATGGCCCCGGCTACCCGCGCGGCAGCAGCCGAAGCAGCCGTTCGTTCAACAATTCCAGCGTGACGGGCTTGGTCATGAAATCGGAGAAGCCGGCGGCGCGGGCGCGCTGGATGTCCTGCTCGCGGGCCAGGCCGCTCAGCGCGATCGCCGGCAGGCCTTGCAGCGCCGGCTGGGCGCGCACCGCCTGGATGAACTGGAAGCCATCCATGTCGGGCATGGACAGGTCGGAAATCACCACGTCCACGCGCTGCTCGCGCAGCAGTTCCAGCGCGCGCTGGCCGCTGGTGGTCACGAACACCTCGGCGCCCTCCAGTTCGAGCAGCGCCTGGAAGGTTTCCGCCGTGTCGTCGGTATCGTCGAGGACCAGCACGCGCCGCCCCGCCAGCGCACTGGCCTGGCCCGGCGTACTGTCGTTGTCGCCGGCGACCTGCCGGCCGGCCAGCGGCAGCCAGACAGTGAAACGGCTGCCCTTGCCGGGCCCTTCCGATGCGGCCGCCACCTGCCCGCCATGCAGCTCGACGAGCTGGCGCACCAGGGCCAGGCCAATGCCCAGTCCGGCCTTGCTGCGCACCGCCTGCAAACTGCCCTGGCGGTACATGCGGAATACGTCCGGCAGTTGTTCGGCCTGGATGCCGGCGCCGGTATCGGTCACGTCCAGCCGCGCCATGCCATCCTCGCGCACCAGCCGCAGCGTGACGGTGCCGCCGGCCGGCGTGAACTTCACCGCGTTGCTGAGCAAGTTCAGCATGACCTGCTCGATGCGCACCGGGTCGGCCGACACCACCAGCGGATCTTCCGGCAGCAGCACGCGCAGGGTCAGTCCCTCCACCACCGGATCGGCGCGCATCACCTCGACCAGCCGCGTGGCGGTATCGGCCAGGTCGATCTCGCGGCAGGCCAGCGCCAGCTTGCCTGTATTGACACGCGACATGTCCATCAGGTCTTCGATGATCTTGGCCTGGCTGGCCACGGAATTGCGGATGATCGAGGCGGCCCGCAGCGCCGGCGGCGATTGCCGCACGGCCGGCAGGCGCGCCAGCAGTTCCACGTTGATGTAGATGAGGTTCAGCGGATGGCGCAGCTCGTGCGACATCACGGCCAGGAACTCGTCCTTCAGCGCGCTGTCGGTCTCGGCCTGGGTGCGGCTGGCCTGCTCGGACCACAGCGCGGCTTCGCGGCGCCGCTCCTGCTGGGCGCGCGACGTCTGGTCGCGGGCGATCTTGGCAAAGCCGCGGAACTGGGCATTGTGCAGCGGGGTCGTCACGCCGGCACAATAGAAACGCGAGCCATCCTTGCGCAGGTGCCAGCGCTCGTCCTCGGCACGGCCTTCCTCGGTGGCGCGGCGGCGCTCGTCTTCCGGCGCGCCGCCGGCCACGTCTTCCGGCGTGAAGATCATGTCCAGGCTGGCGCCCACCGCTTCTTCCTCGCTCCAGCCGAAGGTGCGCTCGGCGCCCTTGTTCCAGCTGGTGACGCGGCCTTCGGCATCGGTGGTGACGATGGCATAGTCGTCGGTGCTTTCGGCCACCAGCCGCATCCACATCTCGCCGGTACGCACCTGCTCCTCCGCCTCGCGGCGGCGGGTGATGTCGAAGAACGTCATCACGGCGCCTTCGATCTTGTCCTCGGTGGTGCGGTAGGGCAGCAGGCGCACGATGTAGTAGCGGCCATCGCTGCTGCGCACTTCGCGCTCGACCGGGCGCAGCGTCTCGAACGTGGACAGCACGTCGCCGGCCAGCTGGTCGTAGTCGAGCCGGTGGGTGATGTCGAGCAGCGAGCGGCCGATGTCGGTGGGGATGATCGAGAAGATGTCCGCCGTGCGCGGCGTGAAGCGCTTGATGCGCATGGCCCGGTCGACGAAGACGGTGGCGATGTCGGTCGAGGCGATCAGGTTGTTCAGGTCGTCGTTGGCCTTGCCGGTTTCCTCGACCTTCACCTTCAGCTCGTAGTTGACGGTGATCAGTTCCTCGTTGACGGACTGCAGCTCTTCCTTCGAGGTTTCCAGCTCCTCGGTGGCCGAGCGCAGCTCCTCGTTGATCGCCTGCAGCTCCTCGTTCGACGCGCGCAGTTCCTCGTTGGAGACTTCGGCATGCTCGATGGTTTCCTGGAGCTTTTCCTTGCTGCGCTGCAGTTCCGCTTCCAGCTGTTCCAGCACCAGGTCCTTGTGCCGTGCCAGGGGCGCGGCGGCGCCGCTGGCGCCGGCCATGCGCGTCTCGTCGAACACTACCAGCATGAAATCCATGTTGGCCAGCTCGTCGTTGAACGGCCGCACCGCGATGCTCACATAGAAGTCCTGGTCGTCGCGCCTGACCGGCACGCGCTGGCCCTCGACGCTCTGGCTACTCTGCTGGGCCTGGAATAGCGCCGTGCGCAACTCCAGCCGCAATTCCGGCAAGACCAGCGCCAGCGCATTGCGCGATGGTTCGCCGCCGACATGGCGCAGGAAGCGCCCGGCGGTATCGGACATGTGCACGATATTGGTTTCGCGGTCTACAACCAGGCTGGGCGGCGCGAACCTTGCCAGCGCGCGCTGGTGCACGTCGGCATAGGAAAACTGGCGCCGTACGCCGCTCGCGACATGCGCCAGTTCCGGCATCCGGCTGATCGGCGCGTGCGACAGCACCGGCACGTAACGCGCCGCGCGGGAAAGCGGACGGGCCCGGTAGATGCGGTTCTTCTTATCAAACGGAACGAAAAATTCCGCCGCCGCGTCGGCCGATTCGGATGAGCCGAGGAACAGGAAGCCATCCGGCCGCAGCGCCGAATGGAACATCTGCATCACGCGCAGCTGCACGTCCCGGTTCAGGTAGATCAGCAGGTTGCGGCAGGAAATCATGTCCAGCTTGGAGAACGGCGGGTCGCGCAGCAGGTTGTGCGAGGCGAACAGGATACGGTCGCGCAGCGTCTTGCGGATGCGGTAGCGGTCGTCTTCCTTCGTGAAGAACTGGCGCATGCGCGCCGGCGGCACGTCCATCACGATCGAGGCCGGATAGACACCGGCGCGCGCGGTCGAGATCGCATGTTCGTCGATGTCGGAGGCGAACACCTGGACTTCCGGCGGGCGCTCCTTCTGGAGCGCGTGGTCGGCCAGCAGCATGGCCACCGAGTAGGCTTCCTGGCCGGTGGCGCACGCGGCCACCCAGACGCGCACCTGTTCGCCGCGCACCTTGCCGAGGAACAGTTCCGGAATCACTTCGCGCTCGAGCACCTCGAAGCTTTCCCGGTCGCGGAAGAAATTGGTCACGCCGATCAGCATGTCGTTGAGCAGCGCCTTGAACTCGCCCGGCTCGCGGTCGAGCAGCTGGGCATACTCGGGCAATGTGGCCACGCCTTTCACCTGCAGGCGCCGCTCGATGCGGCGCAGCACGGTGGCGCGCTTGTAGTTGCGAAAATCGTGGCCGGTGTGTGCGCACAGCATGGCGATCACGTTCTGCAGCGCGGCTTCGTCGTCGACCTTG
Organism: Pseudoduganella albidiflava; assembly: GCF_004322755.1. Classification (NCBI taxonomy): domain Bacteria; kingdom Pseudomonadati; phylum Pseudomonadota; class Betaproteobacteria; order Burkholderiales; family Oxalobacteraceae; genus Pseudoduganella; species Pseudoduganella albidiflava. The sequence continues at coordinate 2,155,801 of NZ_CP036401.1, read as the reverse complement.
TCTTCTTCCGCCACGGTGCCGATCGGCTCTTCGCCGTCGCCGAGGGGCGGCAGCTGGATATGGCGGGCGTTCTCCCACAGTTCCACCAGCTTGGCGGCCAGCTCGCCGGCCGGCAGCACGAAGTCGATCATGCCGGTGCCGATCGCCGCACTCGGCATGCCGTCGTGTTCCGCATCGGTGGGCTCCTGCGCCAGCGTCACGCCGCCCTCCTCCTTGATCCGCTCGATGCCCACCGCGCCATCGGAACCCGTGCCGGACAATACGACGGCGAAGGCGAGCTCGCGGTGGGCCATGGCCAGCGTGCGGAAGAACACGTCGATCGCCACGTGGTGGCCGGGCGTGCGCGCCAGTTCGGAGACACCGAGGTGGCCGTCGTCCATCGACAGTTGCTGGTTCGGCGCGATCACGTAGACGTGCTCCGGCTCGATGCGCACCCGCTCGGTGACCTGGATCACGGGCATGTACGTGGCCCGTTGCAGCACGTTGTCCGCCGAGCTTTCATGCCTGGGCGACAGGTGCAGGATCACGACGAAGGCCATGCCGTTTCCTGGCTGCACGCTCGCGAAAAACCGCAACAGGGCCTGCAGCCCGCCGGCCGAGGCACCCAGCCCCACGACGGGGAAGCGCAGGTGGCTGGGGTTGACGGCGGGTTCGGTGTCACTGCCCAGCGGCGTGGGGGTGTGCGGCATGGGGAATTGTCGTTGTATGGAAGGCACTGAAGTCTACTTCATTCATGTTACAAGGTTAAGCATAACCGTCTTAGACAAGGGCGCAAGCAAGCTTTTGACCACAACCGTGCCAAAAGGTTTTGTCGCGGACAGCGCCATGGTTGACACCGGCGTGCCCGGACGGCACACTGCCGCCCCTGCCACCCGCCCCTGCCCGCCTGTTCAGGACAATGACGTTCGCGCCACCGACTTCCATATTGCCAGCCACCCCGCCGGCCACACCGTCCGCTGCCCGGCCGGAGCGGCTGGCCGGCATGCTGGCCGCGCAAGCACTGAGGCAACCGCACGCCCCGGCGCTGCACGAGGGCGGCCGCGACATCGGCTACGGCGAGCTGTGGCAGGCGGTGCGGGACACGGCCGCGCAGCTGGGGGCGCTCGGCATACGGCCCGGCGACCGCGTGGCGGTGGTCGGCGAGAACTCACTGGCGCAAATCTGCCTGGTGTTCGCCGCGGGGTTGTGCGATGCGTGGATCGTCTGCCTCAACGCGCGGCTGGCGGCGCGCGAGGTCGACCAGGTCCTGGGCCATTGCGGCGCGCGCCGGGCGTTCTACACGGACGGCGTTTCGCCCGACGCTGCGGCGCATGGCGCACGGCATGGCGCGCTCCGGGTGCCGGCACCGGCGCCGGTGGGCCACTGGCTGGCCGGGCCGCTGAACCAGGCGGCGCGCCCGGAACCCGTGCATGCCGATGGCGGCCGCCAGTGCGCAGCGCTGCTGTACACGAGCGGTACCACCGGCCGGCCGAAGGGCGTGATGCTGTCGCACCGCAGCCTGCTGTACGTGGCGGAGATGTCGGCCACGCTGCGCCGCCTGGTGCCGGGCGACCGCGCCTGCGGCGTGCTGCCGCTGTCGCATGTGTACGGCCTGGCCTCGGTGCTGCTGGGCACCCTGCACGCGGGCGCCTGCCTGCACCTGCTGCCCCGCTTCACGCCGGACGGCCTGCTGGGCGCGCTGCGCAGCGGCGGCATCACCATCCTGCAGGGCGTGCCGGCGCTGTACGCGCGCCTGCTCGACGCGGCCGGCACGCCGGTGGCCCCGGCGCTGCGCTTCCTCTACGCCGGCGGCTCCCCGCTCACCCCGGCATTGAAGGCGCGTGTGGAAGCGGCGTTCGGCCTGCCGCTGCACAACGGCTACGGCATGACGGAAACCGCGCCGACGATCTGCCAGACCAGCCCGGACGCGCCGCGCGGCGATACCTCGGTGGGGCAGCCGATCCCCGGCGTGGAGACGCGCATCGGCGGCGGCGACGGGGAGGACGAAGGCGAACTGTGGGTACGCGGGCCGAATGTGATGCTGGGCTACTACCGCGACGCCGCGCAGACGGCCGCCGTGCTGCGGCCCGATGGCTGGCTGAACACGGGCGACGTGGTCCGCCACGGTGCCGGCGGCGCGCTGTTCATCGTCGGCCGCACGAAAGAGGTCATCGTGCGCTCGGGCTTCAACGTGTACCCGCTGGAAGTGGAAACGCTGCTGAACGAACACCCGCGCGTGGCGCAGGCGGCGGTGGTGGGCCGCCCCGCCGCCGCCGGCGACGAACAGGTGATCGCGTTCGTGGAAGCGCGCGGCGCGGCCGATGGCGCGTTGGCCGGCACGCTGCGCGGCTGGCTGGCCGGGCAGCTGGCACCGTACAAGGTGCCGGCGCACGTCGTGGTGCTGGCCGCCTTGCCCGCCGGCGCCACCGGCAAGGTGCTGAAGGCGGCACTGCGCGACATAGCGTGCGCGCCGGGCTTCCCTGGCGATATCTTGACGTAATCGTGGCGGACCGGCGCCTGGCTACCCGTGCACGAGCCTGGTGATTTCGATCAGGCGCTGCTGGTACTCGCGGCACAGTTCGGCGATCAGTGCGTGCAGCGCCTCGTCGGCGGGCTGGTAGATCAGCTGCCCGTCCGGCGTGCAGGCACAGAAGCCGCGCGCCGCCAGTTCCGTCACGATGGCGTCGGCCCGGGCGACGGAGGGCAGGTACAGCCGTTGCGCGATGGCTTCGGCGGTCCAGATCTGGCCGGGCGCGCCGTGCAGCAGCAACAGCGCTTCCAGGAACGGGACGGATGGCAGCGTCAACACGAAGCTGCGCAGTGCGGGACTGATCTCCTTCATCGGCTCTTTGCTTTGTAACGGACTACGTTGTAACGGCGGCGCGCCGGGCACGCCCTGCCGGCTTGCGCACATCGGCCGGCCAGTACGCTGCCGCCGGCGATCCGGGCGGCAATGTGCGGTTGACGCTGTGTGGTCGAGTAAACCATTCGGGCCTCCCGCGCGTTGCTTGCCAACGTCCTGTACGGCCGCTGACGAGCTGTCGTGCGCGGCCGCATACCAGCCGTCACATGCCTGGAATGCCGACCGCGGGGCGGAAGTCCGATGGACGAAACCGAAATTATATTCCTAAAAATATATTCATGCCACGCAGCAAGGGAGAAGCGCAAGCCATGAGGAGTACCGAGAAAGCCGACCGCCAGCCAGCCGGACCGTCGCCGCACCTGGAGGCGCTGCAGAAGCTGCGCATCGTGATCCGCGCGGCGCAGCGCCACTCGCTGTGGGTCGAAAAGCAGTGCGGCGTGAATGGCGCGCAGCTGTGGATCATGCAGGAGCTGGCCGAGACGCCGGGCCTGCGCGTGGGCCAGGTCACGGCGCGGCTGGCGATCGCGCAAACCACCACCAGCAACCTGCTCGAAGGGCTGGTACGGAAGGGCTACGTCGTCAAGACGCGCGACTCCGATGATGCGCGTGTGGTAAAACTGGCACTGTCCGCACCGGGACTGGCCCTGCTGGATGCCGCCCCGAAGCCGGCGCGCGGCCTGTTGCCGGAAGCGCTGGCCAAGCTGGACGTGGCCGGACTGGCCAACCTGAACGCGGGCCTGCAGGGCCTGCTGGAATCGATCGAAGACCTCGACGAAGAGTTCGGCCTGCAGCCGCTGCCCTTCACGATGTAAAGGAACCGTATGGAAGACGAGCGCCGGCAGGATCGGCGCGGGGCAGACCGGGAGTTCAGCCGCCGCAAGGAAGATTCGCCACGTTACCTGGACCCCGGCGATTCGGTGTTCACCCTGTGGGGCCGTGTGATCCGCGCCCGCTACCAGCGGCTGGCCGCGGCGCTGACGCGGCGCGTGATGCAGCGGCCGCTGCGCATCGGCATCTCGGCGCGCATTTTCCACCCCGAGGCGGGCGCCACGGGGCTGCGCAGCAAGAACCTGCAATACCTGGAAGAGTCGATCGCGCACTGGGTGATGTCGCGCGACGTGCTGGTGTTCATGATCCCCACCGTGAACACCAGCGGCCTGCTGCACCCCTCCAATATCCGGCTGCGCGACTACGCGCGGCACCTCGACGGCCTGGTGCTGCAGGGCGGCGCCGACGTGTCGCCGCACACCTATTCCGAAGCGCCGACGCGCCCGGAATGGAGCGGCGACCGCGCCCGCGACATGTACGAGCTCGAACTGCTGCATGAATTCGTGGAAGCCGGCAAGCCCGTGCTGGGCATCTGCCGCGGCTGCCAGCTGATCAACGTGGCCTTCGGCGGCACGCTGTACCAGGACATCGCCACCGACGTGCCGACCGCCATGCCCCACGTGCACGACGACTACGACCGGCACCGGCACGAGATCAGCTTCCCGCCCGGCTCCTCGCTGGCCAAGCTGTTCCGGGAAACCGCGGGCGGCGTGGTGAACTCGATCCACCACCAGGCCGTCAAGACGCTGGGGCGCGACATGGACGTGGAAGCGGTGTCGGTGCCGGACGGGATGATCGAGGCGATCCGCTACCGCAAGGCGCCGTTCGTGATGGGCCTGCAGTGGCACCCCGAATTCCACCGCGCCGGCGGGCAGGAGCTGCTGGACTGCACGGGCATTCTCGACAGTTTCCTGCGCGTGGCGCGGGAGACGCGGTTTTGACCTGTGCCCTCGAGGGTCTGGTCTCGGACACTTTTTCAAACAGTTAGGGACGGAAGCCAAACAGATGGGGACGTTAAGTCAAGTGTCACCCAACGCATTGAAAGCGCATGCATTCACCCCAACGGCGAAGGGCTGGGGTCAGACCCGCCGGGTCTGACCCCGGAGTTTGCACTTGGGTGGGCTTATCCAAGCGGCAGAAGGGTCCGGCTCCTGTTTCAACACCAGTGTCCGACACCAAGCCCGGCCACCGTCAGCGCCGGCCGCGGAAACGCTGCACGGCGGCATCCACGATGCCTTCCACGCTGCCGCTGGCGGCGAACTGGTCGCGCAGGTATTGCGCATCGCTGCCCATGTGCGTCACCTGCATCAGGTGGTTCAGCGCGGCGCCGCCGCCCAGCTTCTCGGCATACGGGTCCATGCGCCGCAACGTGGTGAGGATATCCTCGCGCAGCGACAGGCTCTCGTAGGTCTTCGGGTGCACGATGGTGCCGTCGAGCCCGAAGCGGCAGGCCTGGAAGCGGTTGTAGTTGTAGACCAGGTAATCGTCTTCGGCCGGCGCTTCTTCCTTGCGGTCCAGCAGGTAGGCGCACAGCGCCTGCAGGTACGAGGCCAGCGCCGCGGCCCGTTCCACCGTCAGCGGCGTGTCGCACACGCGCAGCTCGATCGTGCCGTATTCGGGCTTGGGCCGCAGGTCCCAGTAGAAGTCCTTCATGCTCTTGATGACGCCCGTGTGCTCCATCTTGGCGAAGTAGCCGTTGGCGAAATCGTCCCAGGACAGCGTGAACGGCGCGCGGCCGCTCATCGGGAAGGCGAACACGGAATTCAGCCGCGCCGAGTTGAACAGCGTGTCGCCACCCTGCACGAACGGCGACGAGGCCGACAGCGCGATGAAGTGCGGCAGGTAGCGCGACAGCGAGTGCAGCAGGAACAGCGCGTTGTCGCCATTGCCGGTGCCGATGTGCACGTGCTGGCCGAACACGGTGAACTGCTTGGCCAGGTAGCCGTACAGCGACGACACTTCCTTGAAGCGGGGTTTCTCGAAGATGCGGCGGTCCACCCACTTCTGGAACGGGTGCGTGCCGCCGCCGCAGATGCCGATGTTGAGCCGCTCGGCCGCGTCCACCAGCGTATCGCGCACCTCGTGCAGCTGGGCCAGCAGCTCGCTGTGGCGGGTGTGCACGTCGCTGTTAATCTCGATCATGCTTTCCGTGATCTCCGGCGTCACGTGGCCGGGGAACGGCTTTTGCGCCAGCAGGTGCAGCAGGTCCGGGCTCGACGCGGTGAGGTCGTAATCCGAAAAACTGACCAGCTGCAGCTCCAGTTCCACGCCCATCGTCAACGGCGTCGATTCCTTGAACGGTTCCAGTGCCATCGCTTATACCTCCTTCGACGTTTCGCGGGCCCAGATCAGGGCACGCTGGGTGATGATGGGACCGAGCACTTCCATGAACACGGTCATCGCCGCCACGGCCGCCAGCTCGTCGACCAGCACGACCCCGGAATTCTTTGTCTGTTCGAGCAGCAGCACCACGAACACGGACATCGGCGCCAGCGCCATGCCGGTGGCCAGCCCCTTGCGCCACGGGATGCCGGACAGCTGCGAGAACGCGGCCACGCCGGCCGTCTTCACGACGAAGCGGGCCAGCAGCAGCACGAAGGCAAGCATGCCGCCATTGACCACGTTATCCCACGACAGCGTGGACACGGCGAACACGAACAGCAGGATCGCCAGCAGTTCGCCGATGGCGCCGAAATTGCGCTGCGTGCGCGTGAAGGCCACGCGGCGGTGGCGCGCCGTCAGGCCGAAGGCCAGCGTGGCCAGCACGGGCGACAGGTCGGTGGCATGCGTGATCGCGACGAGGATCACGACTACCAGCGCGAATGCCAGCGTGCCTTCGCGCGCGAGGTTACCCAGGTGACGCAGCACGGCCGGTACCAGCATGCCGCACACCGCGCCCAGCAGCGCCGACGAGACCAGTTCGATCGCGCTCAGCGAAATCGCCTGGGTCAGGCTGCCGGAGGTCTCGAACACCCAGAAGCCGACGATGACCTTGAACGTGAGCACGGCCAGCACGCAGTTCAGCGCCACCAGGTGCAGCACGCGCTCGGTGACCTGCCCGGAGCTGCGTGCCTCGTTGACGACGCGCAGCACGCCGGCCGGCGATGTCGACATCGCCAGCGAAGCGAGCAGCAGCGCCGTCATCGACGGCACGCCCCACGCGCTGGCGATCAGGTAGACCACGGCGAAGGTGGCGAAGGTCTCGGCCAGGCCGCTGATCGCCACCCAGGGGTTGACCCGCAGCCAGTTCAGGTTGACCCGGTAACCCAGCTCGAACAGGATGAGGCCGAACGCGACGTTGGCCATGACGATGACGGGATTGCCCGATTCCGTGGCGAACAGCTCCGGGAATGCCTGGGCACACAAGAAGCCGACCAGGCCATACACACTGATACGGGGAAGGCGGGTCCAGCGGTGAATGAATTCGCCGGCAAGCCAGGCGAGCAGTACAGCGAGCGGCCACGCGAGATCGGCCGAGATTACCAGGAAATCTGGCATAGGGTTCCTCCTGTTGTTGAATACTTGGGCCGGGCAGGATCGGCAGAAACTACATTTGCGCAAATGTAGTTCATGATGACCGGTGATGCAAGAAAAACTCATCCGTTAGATGACTATATAGCAAGATCGGCCGTGACGTCGCACCCCTCGGGGCGAGCTGCGCGGTGTGCAGTACAATGCGGACACTTATCGATATGCCAAGGGGATCACCATGCTCGAACTGGTCAGCGAACACGCCTGCCACGGCGGCGTGCAGCGTTTCTACAAGCACGACGCGCAGGCGACCGGGCTGCCGATGCGCTTTTCCGTCTTCATCCCGCCGCACGCCGGCGACGCGAAACTGCCGGCGCTGTTCTACCTGGCGGGGCTGACGTGCACCGAGGAGACGTTCGCCATCAAGGCCGGCGCCCAGCGCGTGGCGGCCGAACTGGGCCTGGTGCTGGTGGCGCCGGATACCAGCCCGCGCGGCGCCAATGTGCCCGGTGAAACGGATGCATGGGATTTCGGCGCGGGCGCCGGCTTCTATCTCGACGCCACGCAGCAGCCCTGGGCCACGCACTACCGGATGGAGAGCTATATCCACGAGCTGCGCGAACTGGTGGTACGCGAGTTGCCGGTCGACGGCGGCCGGATCGGCATCTTCGGCCATTCGATGGGCGGCCACGGCGCGCTGACGCTGGCGCTGCGCCGGCCGGAGCTGTTCAAGTCGGTGTCGGCATTCGCGCCGATCGCCGCGCCGAGCCAGTGCCCGTGGGGCCGCAAGGCGTTCACGGGCTACCTGGGCACCGACGAATTCACGTGGGCCGAACACGATGCCACGGTGCTGATGGCGCACCGCTGCACACCGTTTCCGAACGGGATCCTCATCGACCAGGGGCTGGGCGACAAGTTCCTGCACGAGCAGCTGAAACCCGAACTGTTTGAAACGGCCTGCGCGGCGGCCAGCCAGCCGCTGACGCTGCGCCGGCATGCCGGCTACGACCACGGGTACTACTTCATCGCCACGTTCATCGAAGACCACCTGCGCTGGCACGCGCCGCAGCTGTAGCGGCGGTTTTGACGCCCGCTGCCGTGCGCCGCGGGCGGGTCAGGGCGCGGGCGGCTCAGAGCTTGATTTCCGTGCCCAGCTTGCGCAGGAATTGCGCGATCCATTGCGGATGCGCGGGCCATGCCGGCGCGGTGATGAACTGCCCGTCGGTGACGGCGGCGTCGACGGCGATGTCGGCGAATTCGGCGCCGGCCAGCTTCACTTCGGGCGCGCAGGCGGGATAGCAGCTGATCTTGTGGCCGCGGATGACATCCGCCGCCGCCAGCAACTGCGCGCCATGGCACACCGCGGCGATGGGCTTGCCGCTTTCCGCGAACTGCCTGACGATCTCGATCACGCGGGGATTCAGGCGCAGGTATTCCGGCGCGCGGCCGCCGGCGATCGCCAGCGCATCGTAGTTCGCCACGTCCACCTCGTCGAACGCCGCGTTCAGCGCGAACTGGTGGCCCGGCTTTTCCGTGTAGGTCTGGTCGCCCTCGAAATCATGGATCGCCGTCTTGATCTTGTCGCCGGCCTTCTTGCCGGGACACACCGCGTGCACCGTATGCCCCACCGCCTGCAGCGCCTGGAACGGCACCATGGTTTCGTAGTCTTCGGCGAAATCGCCGGTCAGGAACAGAATGGATTTTGCTGCCATGCTTGCCTCCTACTGGACACCAGTTAATGGAAAGTCAATCATAGCACCGAAAAAACAGTGGCCAGGGAACGGTGACGGTCACCAATTCATTCGACCAGTTCAAGCCGGATTCGCCAGCGGCTGCGCACGCGGCCAGCGTGTCGCGGGGTGCTGCGCCCGCGTCGTTCGCCGGATCCTCAAGCAAACAGGCGCGGACGGCGCGAGACGAAAAACCTTATTTCATCCAGACGGCGTAATTATTCCCCGATGCCTGCAAGGTCCAACCGCTGCCCGGGCTCCAGCTGTTCGGCCCGATCTTCATGGCCAGCTGGCGTGAACTCCCGGTAACGATCGCCGCATACAGCCCCTGTGTGGCCTGCTGGATCGCCACGGCGGAGGTGGAGTGCACACCGGCCGCCTTGCGCGCGTTGATCAGCGCGGCAATCGGCGTCCGCAAATTCCAGTCGTAGACGTGCGGGTAATACACGGTCGGAATGCCCGGATGGGACAGGATGTAGGCATAGCCTTCCATCACGCTGCCGCAGGGGACCGGCCAATGGTTCTGGCCCGTGCCGCAGCTTTCGGACGGACCGGTGTCGTGGTTGTCGACGAAGGTGACCGACATGGCCGGCCACCAGCCCAGCGCGCCCTGCGGCTTGCCGCTGCTGTCCTTCAGGCGCCAGTAATTGCCGTTGGCCAGGGCGTCGTTCAGGATCGCCTTGGTGGTGAAGTCGAATGCGCCGCACGACTGGCCGGTGCCGTCGATCCAGTTCATGATGGCTTGCCGGTGCGCGTTCATGTCGTTCGGATTGAAATCGCCCCACAGCTCGCCCACGCAGAAGTCCGGCGCGAACGCGTTCGAATACTTGCCGGCGTACGCGGCGCTGAAACCCTTGACGTAGTCGAACCGCAGGCCGGTGAAGCCGGCCGGCTTGATCGTGCCGTTCAGCCAGGTGACGATGCCGTTCTGGACTTCTCCCGTGTTCGTGTGGTCGAGATCGCGCCCGGCCGAAAATCCGTCGCCCGTATCGCCGCTACCCTGGCCGCAATTGCATTCGTCGCCATTGACCACGGCGGCCTTGCTCCATGTCGGATTGGTGAAGTCGGCCCAGCTCGTGGTGCCCACCCGGTGGTTGACGACGATGTCGGCGATCGACTGGACGCCGCGGGCCTTGAAGGCCGCCACGACGTTCGTCAATTCGGCCTGGCTGCCGTAGGCGGACGTGAGCGAGTTGAGCTGGCGCGGCAAATAACCCTCGCGGGCGGCCGAATCGGAAGACGGCGGGAACCACACATGGGTGATGCCCAGCGCGGCCACGTCGTCGACGCGGTCGAACAGCGTGTTGTACCAGTCCGGCCGGGTATGGCCGGACGAATTCCAGTGGAAGCCCTGCAGCATGATGGCCTTGCTGCCACCGGCCTGCTGGGCTGGCGTGGCAGCCTGGGCGTGCGGCAGGGCCGCGAACATGCCGGCCGCGAGCGCGGCCGTGACGATGCGTTTCTTCATTGGTATCTCCTCCAAGGTTTGATCAGACCTGCCCGCACCCGTCGTGCCGGGGCACGTTGCAGATAAGTAGTCTGACTACATACCCCGTGTAGTCCGTGTTGTGGATCTTGTATCTGGGGTAAACGGATTCTTGTGTAAACGTGGGGGAGAGTCAATCGAATTCGTCTATTGTGATGTAGTTTGAATACATCCATGGCGACGAATTCGCGGCAAATTTGCCAGCAGCTGCTACCGCGGCCGGCAGCAGGGTGCTCTGGGGCGTCGAGCGTACGCCGCCGGGCGCCGCGTGGGGTGTTTCAGGCCCTTGCTCGGGCGCTGGCGCATCTGGCGGCACAGCGCCCTGTTTGCCGTCGGCCTGGCTGGCATGCTTGCAGCGGTCCAGGAAGTAATTCCCAGCACAAAATGCGTGGCTGCATTCCAGTAGCGCGAGGGCTCGGGATGCGGCAGGCAATAAAAAAACCGGGCCTCGGCCCGGTTTCGTGCGCTGCGCCGGATCGGCGCGCGGCATGCCGTCTTACGCGTCCTTCTTGTGCAGTACGCTCTTGATGGTGGTCGCCAGGTCCTCGGCCACGAACTTGGCCACGTAGGCATCGGCGCCCACGCCCTTGACGTGGTCTTCGTTGGTCTTGCCGGACAGCGAAGAGTGGATCACTACCGGGATCTTCGAGAAGCGCGGGTCCTGCTTGATCTTGCGGGTCAGCGTGAAGCCATCCATTTCCGGCATTTCCAGGTCGGTCAGCACCAGGGCCACGCGATCGGCAACGTCGATGCCTTCGGCCTTGCAGCCCACGGCGATGCTGTTCAGCTTGTCCCAGGCTTCCTTGCCGGACTTCGTCATCACGAACGGCGCGTGCATGGCCTGCAAGCCCTGCTCGATCAGGTTGCGGGCCACGACGGAATCGTCGGCGGCCAGGATGAAGGCGCCCTGCTTCAGCGCGATGGTGGGAATCGATTCCGGATCCACTTCCTTGCCTTCGGCGGGCACCATGCGGCGCAGGATGGTTTCCACGTCCAGCACCTGGGCCAGGCGCGTGCCGCTGGTATCGCCATCGAGGCGGGCGATCGACGTCACCATGCCGGTCGCGTTGCTGCCTTCCGCGGTCAGCACCTGGCTCCAGTCCAGGCGCACGATTTCATCCACCGATTCGACGGCGAAGGCCTGCGTGGTGCGGGCGAATTCCGTCACCAGCATGATGTTCAGGCCCGTCTTCGGCTTGACGCCGACGATCGCCGGCAAGTCCATCACGGGAATGATCTGGCCGCGCAGGTTCACCACGCCCAGCATGTGCGGCTGCGCGCCGGCCACCGCCGTCACGGGCGGCATCGCGACGATTTCGCGGATCTTGAACACGTTGATGCCATACAGCTCCGAACGGTCGCCATTTTCGTCGCCACCGAGGCGGAACAGCAGCAGTTCGAATTTGTTCGTGTTGGTGAGGTTGGTGCGTTCGTCGATTTCCTGCTGTACGCTTTTCATCTGTAAATCCCCGGTGTCAAGGCTGGCCGCGATGCGGCGTCGATGGGAGGCAGTATAGGCGAGAAAATTGCGCGCACCACCGTTCCTGTACATTAAGACAATGCAGAATAGTGCCGAGAAACAACAGTATTGCAACCGGCCGCGCGATGAGGCATTCCGCCCGCTGAACCACGGCGGGGATTGGAAAACGGCGGGGAAAGGAAAACAGAAAAAACAACGAAAACGGCAGCCCGAAGGCTGCCGTCTGAATCCTGGAGCGGGAGAAGAGTCTCGAACTCTCGACCTCAACCTTGGCAAGGTTGCGCTCTACCAACTGAGCTACTCCCGCAGAAGAGGCATGATTATGCCAGAACGTTTTGATCATTACCAGAGTCAATTGCAAAGGCGCAGCCGTGTCCCGCAGCCATCGCCGGCTCGTCACTCCCGGACCGATCGCCCGCGAACCAGGCCAGCCACCGTCGGCATTCTTTGCACTTTCGCCAGGGAAGCGGCCGCGACATCGCCAACCCATTGAAGTTGCAACACAAATTTCTCTGGCACCAATAATGCTCCGTGGATAGCCAACCCGGTCTGCACCGGGTCACGCAACCAACCCTAGGGGCAAAAAATGACTCGACCCAACACGATCCGACGCAACATGACGCTTCTCGTGGCAGCCGCGGCCGCCACGTTCGGCATGGCACCGGCCAGCGCCGGCACATTCGCCTCGGCCATCCTGGACATCAACAACTTCAGGATCCTGAAGAGCGGCGGCGCCCAGTACCAGAACGCGGACTTCATCAAACTGGTCGGCGTCAACGATGCGCACGCCACGGCTTCGCTGAACAATACACTGGTCAGCAAGTCGGCCATCGGCCCCCGGCCCGACGTGGCGCACCAGTGCGTGGGCACCCCCTGCCCGGCCTTCGGCGAGAACAATTTCACGCCATTTCATGCGGTCAAGCCGATGCTGGGCAACTTCGGCTACGCGGACCAGAATTTCATCGGCTCCGCCATCCTGGTGAATGGCGCGGCCACCGGCGCCCGATCGCAGACGCGGGCCGACGTGGCCACTTCCCAGAACATGCAGTTCGCCAACAGCAACTCGTCGGTCGGCAGTTCGAACACGATGCTGTTCCGGCTCAACAGCAACGATACGATGACCTTCTCGTTCGACGCCACCGCGTTCGCGATGGCGTATGCGTCGCCCGAAGGACGGCCCGTCACAACCGCCAACGCCCGCATTTCCTGGAGCGTGAACATCGTCGACCTGAAGACCAATGCGCTGGTGTTCCACTACGCGCCCCAGGAGATCAACGGCATGGCGACGGTCAGCCGCACCCATGGCAACAACGGCACGTCACTGTACACGCTCCCCGAAGGCACGAAGCACCTGCAAGAGACCTCGCAGAAACTGCTGGCGGACCGCGACTACCAGATCACGGTGCAGCACAACACGCTGGTCAGCGCGCTGCAGCAGGAAGTGCCGGAACCGGCCTCGCTGGCCCTGCTCGGCACCGGCATGGTCGCGATGGCGATCGGCCGCCGCCTGCCCCGCCGTCCCCGGCCACGCACCTGAGCCACCATGCCACGCGCCTGAGCACCCTTCCCTCCTGTTGGCCCGCGGACCCTGCCGCGGGTTTTTTTTGGGCCGCGATCCGGCGCCCCCACCGCGGGGATCCTCCTTTGCCCCGCCCGCCGCGCCTCATCCTCCTATAATTGCACTGGTTCACTAATTAACAACCTTGCGGTCAAGGGCAACGGGGAGCAAGTCGCAACAATGGATTCGATCGAAATCGTACTGGCCATGCTGCTGGCCGTGGTGGCCAGCGCCTACCTGGTCCGGGTATTGCCGGTGGCCCTGCCCCTGCCGCTCGTGCAGATCGGCCTGGGCGCCGCCATCGCCGGCTATACGGGCCATGGCGTGCAACTCGATCCCGGCCTGTTCTTCCTGCTGTTCCTGCCGCCGCTGCTGTTCCTGGATGGCTGGCGCATTCCCAAGAGCGGCCTGTTCCGCGACAAGGGCATCATCCTCGAACTGGCCTTCGGCCTCGTCATCTTCACCGTGCTGGGCGCCGGGTTCCTGATCCACTGGCTGATCCCGGCGATGCCGCTGCCGGTCGCCTTCGCGCTGGCCGCCATCGTGTCGCCCACCGATCCGGTGGCCGTCGGCTCGATCGCCTCGCGCGCGCCGATCCCGAAGCGGCTGATGCACATCCTCGAAGGCGAATCGCTGCTCAACGATGCGAGCGGCCTGGTATGCTTCCGCTTCGCCGTGGCCGCCGCGATGACGGGCACGTTCTCGCTGACGCAGGCATCGATGACCTTCGTCTGGCTGGTGGCGGGCGGCATCGCGGCCGGTGTCGGCGTCACGCTGCTCGTCACGTGGGCGCAGCGCTGGCTGTTCCGGCAATTCGGCGAGCCGGCGGGATCGCCCATCCTGGTCAACCTGCTGATCCCGTTCGGTGCCTACCTGGCCGCCGAACATGCCCATGCCTCCGGCATCCTGGCCGCCGTCTCGGCCGGCGTCACGATGAGCTACGTGGAACTGTCCGGCCAGGTGATGGCGGCCACCCGCATCCAGCGCTCGGCCGTCTGGGACACCGTGCAGTTCGCGCTGAACGGCGTGATGTTCGTGCTGCTGGGCGAACAGCTGCCGGACATCCTGCACGGCGCCCGCGTGTCGCTGGACCAGAGCGGCCACCTGAACCCGTGGTGGCTGGTGCTGTATGCGTTCGCGATCTCGTTCGGCCTGCTCGCGCTGCGCTTCATCTGGGTCTGGACCACGCTGCGCGTCACGCTGTACCGCAAGAGCCTGCGCGGCGAGGAACCGGCGCGGCCGCCGCTGCGGTTGCTGCTGGCCACCTCGCTGGCCGGCGTAAGGGGCGCGATCACGCTGGCCGGCGTGATGACGCTGCCGCTGGCCCTGCCCTCCGGCGCGCCCTTCCCCGCCCGCGACCTGACGATCTTCCTGGCCTCCACCGTGATCCTCATCTCGCTGGTGCTGGCCAGCGTGGCGCTGCCCCGGCTGCTGGCCGGCATGGAATTCCCCGAGGAGCCGGCCGAGCGGCAGGAAGAAGACCTGGCGCGGCGCGAAGCCGCCAGCGCCGCCATCGCCGCCGTCGAGCGGGCCCAGATGGAACAGCTGCAGGGTGGCCTCGACGCCGACATGTATCCGGAAGCGGCGGCGCGCGTGATCGCGCTGTACCAGCACCGCCTCGACAGCACTGCCGCGATCGACGACGAGGACGTGGCGCGCTACCGCAAGCTCGCCGGCGCCGAACGCGTGCTGCGCCTGGCCGCGCTGCAGGCCGAGCGCCGCACCATCTTCAGCCTGGCGCGCCACGAGCACATTTCCGACGAGATCTCGCGCAAGCTGGTGCGCGAGATCGACCTCGTCGAAGCGCGGCACAAGCAATGATGGACAACGCATGATGGACGACAGGGCACTGATGGACGACGCCCGCCTGCGCCGCCGCCTGCGCCTCGTCATCGGCGCGGCCTGGCTCCTGTTCTGGATCCTGATGATGGTCACGGCGGTGCAGGATTTCCTGCGCAGCGACGATGGCCCGCTCTGGCGCCCGCTGCTGTGGGAAGGCTCGTCGGCCGCCACCGCCACCGTGCTGCTGCTGGTACAGCGCCATTTCACGCGCCGGGACGACGGCCTGGTGGTGCGCCCGCGCGCCTGGTTTCCCCGCCAGGCGCCCTGGCTCCTGCTCTACTGGACGGCGTTCGTCCCTATCGCGTTCGGTATCCGCCATGCCGTCTACGGGATGATGGGCGACATCTACCCGCATGCCTCGTGGCCGCGCGTGTTCCTGTATGAGAACGTGAAGATCACGATCTTCTTCGCCATCTTCGTGGTCGTCACGTTCGGCGTGCTGTCGTGGCAGGTGATGCAGGGCGAGCGGTTGCGCGCGGAACGCATCGCCGCGCAGCTGCGCGAAGCCCGGCTGCACCAGCTGACGCAGCAGATGCAGCCGCACTTCCTGTTCAACGCGCTGAACACCATCGCCGCCGTAATGCACGAGGATGTCGAGCGCGCCGATGCGCTGCTGGTGCGGCTGTCGGAACTGCTGCGCGCCGCGCTGTCGACCGAGGCGCGGCAGGTGCCGCTGGACGCCGAGCTGCGCCTGCTGCGCGGCTACGCCGAGCTGATGGCCGAACGCTTCGCCGACCGGGTGACGATCGCCTGGCAGGTCGGCGACGGCATCGGCCACCTGGCGGTCCCCTCCATGAGCCTGCAGCCGCTGCTGGAGAACGTGTTCTGCCATACCGTCGAGCGCCGTGCACTCCCTGTGCACGTTACCATCAGCGGCCGGCGCGACGGCGACCGCCTGCTGCTGGCCATCGAGGACGACGCCGGCACGCTGGACGCCACACCCGCCGCCGGTGGCACCGGCAGCGCGCTGGCCAACCTGCGCGCCCGGCTGGCCGCCCTGCATGGCGACGCCGCCACGCTCATCCTGGTGCCGCTGGCGCCGGCCGGCGTGCGCGCCGAACTCGTGCTGCCTTGCGTGGAGGCGCCATGCGCATCCTGATCGTCGACGACGAACGCCCCGCCCGCGACCGGCTGCGCCGCCTGCTGGCCGGTCAGGACGGCATCGAAGCGGTCGACGAGGCCCGCGACGGCCTGGAAGCGCTGGCGAAGGTGGCGACATTCCAGCCCGATGCGCTGCTGCTCGACATCCAGATGCCCGGCATCGGCGGCCTGGACGTCGCCGCCTCGCTGCCCGCCCCGGCGCCGCTGGTGGTGTTCGTGACGGCCTACGACGACTACGCGCTGCGCGCCTTCGACGCGAGCGCGGTCGACTACCTGCTCAAGCCCTGCGACCCGGCCCGGCTGGCACGCGCGCTGGCGCGGCTGAGGGAGCGGCTTGGGGAGAGGCTGAGGGAGCGGCTCGATGCACGCCCGGCCGGCAGCCGCCACGTACCGCTGGCCGGCCTGCCGCCACGCCAGCTGCTGGTCACCGAGCGGGGCGTCACGCGGATCGTGCGCGTTGCCGACATCCGCTGGCTGGAGACGGCCGACAACTACGTGGCGCTGCACGACGGCGCCGCCGCGCCGCTGCTGCGGCAGACGCTGGCCGGCCTGCTCGATACGCTGGGCCCCGCCTTCATCCGCTGCCACCGCCGCGCCGCCGTCCACCTGCCCTGGATCGACCGCCTCGTCGCCAACGACAAGGGCGACGGCCAGGTCATGCTCAAGGACGGCGGCACCGTGCCGCTGAGCCGGCAATACCGCCCCACCCTGCTCGCCGCGCTTGCTGCACTGCCCTAGGCTGCCGAGCCCCCGCCTCACCACGACCGCCTCCATGTCGCCCCATTTCGCTGGCCCGCGCGGAGCCGGCGGCCTAAGCTGTCGTCATCCCATCGCCACTGGACCGCACCATGCACAACAGCACCGCGCACGACGACACCCGCCTGCACTTCCTCGACTGGCTGCGCATCCTCGCCTTCTTCCTGCTGATCCTGTA
Source organism: Pseudoduganella albidiflava (assembly GCF_004322755.1). Taxonomy (NCBI): domain Bacteria; kingdom Pseudomonadati; phylum Pseudomonadota; class Betaproteobacteria; order Burkholderiales; family Oxalobacteraceae; genus Pseudoduganella; species Pseudoduganella albidiflava. Next base: position 2,138,529 of record NZ_CP036401.1, on the reverse strand, counting down.
CCACACCGGCATGTACTACGTGAGCTGGGACTGGCACGTGAAGAGTCCCCACGCGGGTGGCGCGATCGAGCCGCTGATGCTGCTGTCGTCGCCGTGGCGGATGTCGCTGCTGTTCCTGGTCTCCGGCGTGGCCTCCGGCTTCCTGCTGAAGAAGCGCGTGGCCCGGCAAGGGCCGGCGGCCGAGGCGGCAAGCGGCGCGCTGGCCACCTTCGTGCGCGAGCGCAGCGCGCGGCTGCTGGTGCCGCTGCTGTTCGGCATGCTGGTGATCGTGCCGCCGCAGCCGTATTTCGAGGTGGTCGAAAAGGTGCGGTATGCCGGCAGCTACGGCGACTTCATGGCGCTGTACCTGCAAGCCTACGGCGGCTTCTGCAAGGATGGCGACTGCCTCACGCTGCCGACCTGGAACCACCTGTGGTACCTGCCCTACGTGTGGGTCTACACGCTGGTACTGGCGGCGCTGGCCTCCATGGCCGGCCACGGCGCGCTCGACCGCGCGGGCAGGCGGCTGGGCGCGATGCTGTCCGGCTGGAAGGCGCTAGCCTTGCCGGTGGCACTGCTGGCGCTGGTGCGCATCCTGCTCAAGCCCCATTTCGAGGAGACCCATGCGCTGGTCGACGACTGGTTCAACCACGCAACCTACCTGCCGCTGTTCCTGGCCGGGGCGGTACTCTCGGGGCAGGCGGCGTTCTGGCGCGAGCTGGAACGGCTGCGCTTCGCGGCGCTCGGCATCGCGCTGGCTTGCTGGGCGGCCCTGGTGGCCTATCTCTGGCAGCCCGAAACGGTGCAGGCATGGCCGGCCGCCGCGCGCACGGTGTGGGCGGCGTGCCAGTGGTGTGCGATCGTGGCGGCTTGCGGCTTCGCGCGCCGTCACCTGTCGGGCGACGGCCCGGCGCTGCAATACCTGGCGCAGGCCGTGTTCCCGGTCTATATCATGCACCAGACGCTCATCGTGTGTTTCGCCCGGCTGCTGCGCGGCGCGGCGCTGCCGCCCGCCACCGAAAGCCTGGTGCTGGTGGTGCTGACCGTCACGGCCAGTTTCGGAATCTTCGAGATCGTGCGCCGCGTGCCGCTGCTGCGGCCCCTGTTCGGCTTGAAGGGGAGCGAACGGCAAGCCACTGGCGCTGTCGCGCGGCATGCGGGTTGAGGATGGGCGCGACCCGGAGGCTTCTTGCGACCCGGTCTCCGACGCCAACGCTTTAAAGTTGAGCCACCCCAACTGCAGAATCCGGGGTCAGGGAGGAATACTGGCTTGCAAGCCAGTATCGCTACGTCGGCAAGGAGCGATGCTCTTTGAAACCCCGACTACGCCCCGCCGGGGTGAAGCAGGGGTTTCGCGAAGCATGCTTCGCGCCTGCGCAACGGTGCTGGCATGCAGGCCAGCATTCCCTCCTGACCCCAGCAGTTCGCACTTGGGGTAGATAAAACGGCCAAGGGCCTGCGAGAACGCCTGGAGCCCCAATGCTCAGTTCAGCACCTTCCGGCTGCGCTTGGCACGGCTCATTTCCGCATCGGCCATCGCGAACGTTTCTTCCAGGTCGTAGCCCGGCTTGCGCAAGGCCATGCCCAGCGCGGCCCGCACGTCGGCCGCGGCCAGCGCTTCCTGCACCCGCAGCAGCAGCGCCTGCGCATCGAAGTAATCGCATTCGACCATCAGCATGGCGAATTCATCGCCGCCCAGCCGGGCCACCGTGTCGGTGCCGCGCGTCACGCTTTCCAGCGCCTGCGCGGTGCGGACCAGCAAGGCATCGCCGGCGGCCCTGCCCTGCGTATCGTTGATGAACCGTACGTCGTCGAGGTCGAGCGAGACCACGCAGGCCGAGTGGCCATAGCGGCTGCAGCGTTCTTCCTCGCGCTGCACCAGCAAGTCCCAGCCGCGGCGGTTGATCAGGCCCGTCAGCGGATCGCGCGTGGTATCCGCATCGGCGCGGTCGGCGTGGCGCTCGGCGGTGCCGGCCTCGAGCTCGCTGGCGAGGATCTTGCTCAGCAACTCGCCCATCAAGGTCACCGTGTCGATTTCCTTGCCGATCGTGTCCGGCTGCGGCTGCGGATCGAATCCGCACAGGGTGCCGAACAGCGAGCCGTCGGCCCGCCGGAGCGGCACGCCGACGTACGCGCCGGCCGGCATCTGCGCCGCCAGCGGCGCGTGCGCATAGGCCGGCACCTCGCGCGTCGATGGCGCGATGCCCGGGCCGTGGCCCAGCACCATGCGCGAACAGAAAGTATCGGTCCAGGGGAACGTGCGGCCCGGCTCGATGCCGTACCGGGCACCGGCAGTGCCGGCCTCCTCCGCAGCCTCGTCGGTATATAGAACGATCCAGTCGTCTCCCTCGGTCCGTGTCACCATCCACAACTGCAAGCCCAGCCGGCGGCGCAGGTAGGCCATCGTGGCCTGCGCCGCCGCAGCGAAATCGTTGATCATGCACGCCCTCTTCGGTGTTAATTGCGCTGCCACATTATGCACCGAATAAACCGCCGTATCACGGCGAGAAAGCTAACGTGTGCTCCACCGGCCCCGGCAGCAGCGGCGTGGCGCGGCCCTGCACCCAGTCGGCGTGGCCGGCCAGGAAATACGGCGACAGCGGATGGCCGCTCTGCCCGCCCGGCATGTTGAAGATGCCGCCCTCCTCCTTGCCCGGCGAAACGGTGAACCGCTCCGACTGGCCGAACGTGGGCCCGGCCACGCGCGGCATGTTGGCATCGCCCGCCTGCTGGTCGGCCGGCACGCTCAGCCATTTGCGCAGCGCCGGCACGGCGCCGGCGATCGGGTGCGCGATCGCGGCCGTGTTGAAGGCGCCCCACGTGGCGGCGGCCAGCGGCTTGCCGTCCGCCGCCAGGTCGCCGATGGTGCGGTCCAGCGCCGCCAGCTGCAGGTCGCGCCAGCTGGCGTACTGCCGCGGCAGCCATGCGGCCGGCTGCTCGTCGAGCAGGCGTGCGATGACGTCGGGCCAGCGCTTGCCGGCCAGCGCGGCATTGCCGCCCCAACCGGCCATCTGCCTGTTGGCGCCGCCGTACAGCAATTCATACAGGTTCCACATGAAGCCGCGCGCGATCCGGTAGCCGCTGGCATCCACGCTGGCGCGCCCCGTCCAGCCCGAGCGCAGCAGGCGCGCCGCCTCGGCCCGTTTCGGGTCGGCCTTGATGGCGGCATCGTCCAGCAGCGCCAGCGCGCGCTCGCGCCAGGGCGCCTGGAACAGCGCCCGGTCGTCCAGCATCACGCCGTACACGGCCTTCTCGTCTACCTTCGGGCCCAGTGCCGCCAGCGCGTCGCGCGCCTGGCGCGTGCGGGCGCCCAGGTCGAAGCCGCCGTCGCCCAGCAGCCCGGCGCCGGGACCGGCCAGCTGGCGGCTGTTCGCGGTCACCAGTTGCGCCGACGCGGGATTGACGATGCGCGGGTACTCGCCGGGCTGCAGCCAGCCCTGCCAGCCCGCGCCGCCGTCGGCCAGCGGGAAGGTGGCATCGGCCGCGGGTTGCGCGCGGCGCGGCAGCGGGCCGGCGATGGTCCAGCCGATATTGCCGGCCGCATCGCCGGCCACGAAATTCTGCGCCGGCATGCCCGATGCGTTGGCCACCGCCAGCGCCTCGTCGAGCGTGGTCGCGGTTTCCATGCGCCGCAGGCCGACATTGAGCAGCGTGCTCTCGTGGGCGATCCAGTGCAGCGCGTAAGTGCGGCCGGCGGCGTCGAACAGCGGCCCGCGCGAGGTGTCACGCACCGCCAGCGTCTCGGACGGCGCGCCTTTCACGAGGATCGTTTCGCGGTGCACCACGGGCGCTTCCCACTTGCCGCCCAGCCGCACCTGCCCGGGCCGCGCCGGATCGGCGGTGGCCGGCACCAGGTCCAGGAAGTCGCCATAAGCGTTGGTGAAGCCCCAGGCCACGTGGCCGTTGCTGCCGGCCACCACGAACGGCGTGCCAGGCAGCGTGACGCCGACGATGCGGCGCGTGGTGCCGTTGCTGTCGGGGACTTGCAAGAGCGCGCGGTACCAGGTGTTGGGCAGCTTGATCCCCAGGTGCATGTCGTCGGCGACGATGGCGCCGCCGGTCACGCTGCGGCTGCCGGCCACGGCCCAGTTGTTACTACCGACATTGCTGTCCGGCGCATCGAGCGTTTCGGCGGACGTGAGCAGCAGCGCATCGCGCGGCCCGGTCTGGCCCCACCACGAAGGCGGCGTGGCCGGTACCGGCGCCGGCGCGAACGCGATGTCGCCGGCGTCGAGCGGCGCATCCCAGCGCGAGGCCGGCGGCAGCAGGAATGCCAGCTGTTCGGGCGTGCCGTGCTCGCGCATCCAGCCGCGCGACACTTCGCGCCGCGCCGTGGCGCCCTGCAGGTCGAGGTACATGGCCCAGATCACCAGCAGCGTGTCGTGGGCGGACCAGGCGCGCGGCGCCTGCCCCAGCAGGCCGTATTCGAACGGCCGCGTGCCCAGCGCCTGCAGGCCGTCGTTGACGCCTGCCGCGTAGCGTTCGATCAGTTGCCGGTCGGCTGGCGTGAGGTGGGCATAGGCCTGCGCGGCGCGGGCACGGAACCGGTGCAGCCGGTGCTCGCGGTCGGTGGGCAGCGCCTTGGGGCCGAACAGTTCGGCCAGCTCGCCGGCCGCCACGCGGCGCAGCAGGTCCATCTGGAAGAAGCGGTCCTGCGCATGCACGAAGCCGGTGGCATAGGAAACGTCGAGCCGGTCGGCGCCGGCGATCGACGGGATGCCCAGCCTGTCGCGGTGCACGGTCACGTTGCCATGCAGCCCGGGCGCGGTGCGCTTGCCGTCGAGCTGGGCGAGGCTGCCGCGCAGGAAGAACCATGCTGTCATCACCACGACGAACACCAGGGCGAGGACACCCCACCCGATGCGCCGGACCCAGCGGCCCCTGCGTCCTCCAGCCATGCATCGCCTCCGCAAAGTTTCTCTGCGGCGCATCTTGCCAGAAATCCAATGCGAACGGGAGCAAAAAAGTGTAAGCGCCGATGGCGGCATGGTAGAGTGGAAACGCCCGTTTCACAGCGAATTTTTTTTGCCCATCATGCTCGCGCCACCCAAACCCGCCAACGAAGCGGCCCGTATCGCCGCCCTGTATGCCCTGCTGATGCTCGACACGCCGCCCGAGCAGCGCTTCGACCGCATCGTCGAATTCGCCGCCCAGGAATTCGACGCGCCGATCGCCCTGATCACGCTGCTCGACGACGACCGCCAGTGGTTCAAGGCGGCGATCGGCATGGGCACCACCTGCCAGACCAGCCGCGACATCTCGTTTTGCGGGCATACCATCCTGAAGAGCGAGATCATGGTGATCGAGGACGCGCTGGAAGACCCGCGCTTCGCCGACAATCCGCTGGTAACCGGCCCGCCGCACATCCGCTTCTATGCCGGCGCGCCGCTGGTGCTGCCGTCCGGCTATGCGATGGGCAGCCTGTGCGTGATCGATACCCGGCCGCGCCGGCTCGACGGCATGGAGCTGGCCATCCTGTCCACGCTGCGCCACCTGGTGGTGCAGCAGCTGATCGGCGAGGATGGCGGCGAGGACGAGGGCAATGACGATGACAAGGGGCGCGAGGCCACCGATGCCTGAACGCCGCATGCTGCTGGTGGAACCGGCGGACATGCTGCGCCGCACCGTTTCGCTGACCGCGCGCTCGCTGGGCATGGAGTCGATCGACGAGGCGGCCAGCCTGCCGCAGGCGCAGCGCCTGCTGCGTGAACGGCGCTATTCCGGCGCGGTGATCGCCATCGACAGCGGCGGCACGCTCGACCTCACGCTGCTCGACGACGTGCGCGAGGGGCGCACCGCCAGCGACGCGGCGATGCCGATCGCCGTCCTGGCCGTGGAGGCGGACGCACGGTTCGTCGAAGCCCTGCGCGGCCGGGATGTGCGCCGCGTGATCCTCAAGCCATTCCGTGCCAAGGTGCTGCTGGAAACCTTCGTGGCGATGGGTGCCGGCGACGCGGCCGGGCCGGCGTCCTGACGGTACCGGCGGTCAGCCCGCCACCGGCAGGCACTGCTCCACCGCGTACGGCAGCCGCAGCGAGAACACGCTGCCCTGCCCGAATTCGCTGCGCACGGTGATGCGCGCGCCGATCAGCGCCGCCAGCCGTTCGGAAAGATGCAGGCCCAGGCCGGTGCCTTCGAACTGCCGCGTGTTGCCTTGGTCGATCTGTGTAAACGGCTTGAACAGCAGGCCAAGCTTGTCCGGCGCGATGCCGATGCCCGTGTCGATGACGTCGATGCGCACCATCGGCCCGGCCGCGCCGTTCTCGCTGGCCGGTCCGGTATTCCTCTCTATATCCGGCTCGACCCGCACCTCGACGCGCACCTCGCCGTGCTCCGTGAACTTGATCGCATTGTTCATCAGGTTGATGACGATCTGCTGCACGGCGCGCCGGTCGGTGCACACCGTGGCGTCGCGGCCAGCCTGGCGCACGTGCAGCGCCAGGCCCTTGGCATGGGCCAGCGGGGCGAACATTGCCGACACATCGCGCACCAGTGCGCTGCAGTCGAACGGCTCGCGGTTCAGTTCCACCTTGCCCGAGGCGATCTTGGTAATGTCCAGGATGTCGTTGATCAGCGAGAGCAGGTGACGCGCGCTGGACTGGATCGTGCGCAGCTGGCGGTCCTGCTCCACGTTGACGGGGCCGGGCAACTGCATCAGCAGCGTTCCCGTGAAGCCGATGATCGCGTTGAGCGGCGTGCGCAGCTCGTGCGACATCGACGACAGGAAGCGGTCCTTGGCCAGGCTGGCATCGGCCAGTTCGGCATTCTTTTCCTGCAGCGCGCGCTCGATGCGCTTGCGTTCGCTGATATCGCGGATCGCGCTCATCACCAGCGTGCCTTCCTCGGTGGGCAGCGGCGACAGGCTGATCTCCACGGGGAATTCCTCGCCGTTGCGGCGCAGCCCGTACAGTTCGCGGCCGATGCCCATCGGCCGCTGCGACGGCGCCAGCGTGTAGGCGACGCGCTGCCACACGTGCGCGCCACGGTAGCGTTGCGGGATCAGCACTTCCAGCGACTGGCCGCGCAATTCGCCTTCCGGGTAGCCGAACAATTCGTCGGCCTGGCGGTTCGCCAGCACGATGCGGCCGGCGGCGTTGGCCATGATGATCGCATCGGGCATCGACGCCAGCAGCGTGCCGAAACGGGCGTCGAGCAGCGCCGCGTCGCGCATCACGCGCAGCGGCGTGACATCCTTCTTGGTCCACAGGATGCAGTCGGGCCGGCCGTCGGCGCCGCGCACCATCTTGCTCGAGCTGTCGATATAGACCAGCGAGCCATTCTTGGCGCGGCGCAGCGATTCGTAGTTGGCCGAGCCGTTGGCCAGCGTATCGAACAGGATGGCGCGCTCGGTGTCGCGCAGCTCGGGCGGCACGATCAACTCGGCAAGCGTGCGGCCGCGCGCCTCGTCGGCCGGGTAGCCGAATACGGACTGGGCACCCCTGGTCCAGTACAGCACCACGCCTTCCATCGTCGTGACGATGACCGCGTCGGGCGTTTCCTCCAGAATCAGCTTGCCGAAATCGATGTCGTTCATGTTGGTGCTTGCAGGCGCCGCCCGCGGCTGAGGCTCGTCACGAAGCTTACCCAACTTCACGAAAGTACCGAGCACGGCTCGCGGTCAGTGGTTTGCGGATCATTGCCCCGGCCGCACGGGCAGGACTTCGAACAGCAGCAGCTGGGTCACCTGGCTCTTGCTGAAATTGTCGTCGCTGACGAAGAGCAGCGTGGCGTGGCCGTTCGGCAGGCGCGGGCCGAATGCGAACCCTTCCAGGTTGTCGAGCACGGGCAGGCCCAGCGTGTTGAAGTCCAGTACCAGGCGCTTGGCCGCCGGCGCGATGGCCGCCGCGCCCGTTGCCGCGCCGCCGGGTGCCTCCTTGGCTCCATCGGCGTTGGCGTTTCTGGCTGCCAGGGCGGCACCGGCCAGCGCGGGAACGGCGGCGATGTCGCTGGCGCCGCGCAGGTCGGCCTCGTACAGGCGGATATGGTTGCGATAGCGGCCGTCCGCGCCCTGCACGGCCGAGCGCTCCAGGACCAGCAGCGTGTGCGGACCGGTGGCGACGATCTCGGAGATGCCGTTGTCGGCGAACTTGCCTTCGCCCGGCCGGGCGGGAATCGCGTCGAGCGGATAGGCATACTGGCCCAGCACGCGCCCGCCGCGGTCGAGGTGCGTGATGCGCGCCAGCGCGCCGCGTTCCGGCGTCGGCAGCTCGCCATCCTCCTCCAGCGGCGCTTCCAGCGCCAGCCACAGGCTGGCGCCATCCGGCGCGAACGACAGCCCCTCCAGGTTGGCGTTGTTGCGCACACCGCGCTCCTTGCCGGGCCACTCGCGCAGCATCGCCGGCAGCGGCATTTCACCGCGCAGCGCGCCGTCGGCGCCGGCCTGGCGCACGAACGGATCGAGGCCGATGCGGCCATCGCCCTCGCTGGTGTACCAGATGGTGCCGTCGCGCGGGTCGACGCGGGCCGATTCGATATCGGGTACCACGCCGCCCACCTGCGCGCCCTGCCGCGCGCCCGGATAGGTGGTGCCATCGCCCTGGCGGAACAGGCGCACCCCCGTCAGCGCGACGGCATCGAACGCGGTGGCCGTGAAGCGTGCGGCGGCACGGTAGTAACGGGCCGGATCGGCACCCGAGCGGTCATCGCTGGCCAGGATCCACTCGCCGGCCGCGGCATCGTAGTCCACGCCGGACAGGCCACCCACGGTTGTCCCCTGGAACGCCATCTTCCACGGCATGCGCTGCTCGCCGATGAAGCGCAGCCCCGCCACTTCTCCGGCAGGCGGCCCCGCCACCGCCGCGCACCCCGCCAGCACCCCGGCCAGGCCCAGCACCGCCACCCGCATCGTCCAACGCTCCATGGCACCCCGAATGTTCAATCGACGCAACATTATGGCAGAGCCGCGTGGGTTTCCAACAACACCCTCCACCGGGGACAGTGCCTTTTTTAAGGGAGCCAGGGTTGCCAATGCCCTGGACAGCAGGGATACGGGAGACGTTGAGCTTAATCAGGCGTGATGCTGCCCGCGATGCAGCCGCTTGTGCATGTTGCGCAGCGTGAGCCAGACGCCGCCGGCGACCAGCGGCACGGCGATGCCGATCAGCGCGTCGGCATTTGGCACCAGGCCGAACACCTTGGCGCCCTTGATCGAATAGCCCAGCAGGCCGACCACGTAGTACGAGATCGCCGCCACCGACAGCCCCTCCACCGCCTGCTGCAGCCGCAGCTGCTGGGCGGCGCGGGCGTTCAGCGATTGCAGGATCGCCCGGTTCTGCGTTTCCTGCACGATGCCCACGCGGGTGCGCAGCAGGTCGTTGCTGTTGGCGATACGGCGTGCCAGCGCTTCCTGCCGCGCGGCGACGGCTTCGCAGGTGCTCATCGCGGGCGCCAGCCGCCGTTCCATGAATTCGGCGACGGTCGGCACGCCTTCGATGCGTGTCTCGCGCAGCTCGTCGATGCGCGTGTTCACCAGCTTGAAGTAAGCCTTCGAGGCCGCGAAGCGGTAGCTGTTATCGAGCGACAGCTTTTCGAGGCGCGCGGCCAGGTGCGTGATCTTCTGCAGCAGCGCCTGTTCGGTCGTGCCGTCGGAAGCCAGCAGCGACTCGGTCGCCTCGGCCAGCTCCTTTTCGACGGTATTCAGTTCCGGCACCGCGCGCTGCGCCGCCGGCAGTCCATACAGCGCCATCATCCGGTAGGTCTCGATTTCCAGCACGCGCTGCACCAGGCGCCCGGCCTGCTGCTCGCGCATGCGCACGTCGTTGACGACGAAGCGCGAGAAGCCGTCGGCCTGGATGGCGAAGTCCGAGCATACTTCCCCTCCCTGCATCACGTTGCTGGCGGCCAGCGTCACGTGCTCGAACAGTTCCTGCACCGGAGCGTGCTCCGACGCGCCGCCCTTGCGCAGGATGACGTGGGCCGCGACCAGGATGCGCCCCTTCAGCGACAGCAGCCATTCCTGCGGCACGTGCCCGATCGGCATGCGCTCGAAATCCTCGGCCTCGTCGGTGCGCTCGGCGAAGGTATAAGTGGCGAACTCGGAATGCAGTTCCCACTTGAGCCGGAAGCGGCCGAAGTCGTGGTAGAAGAAGCCGCCGTCGCGCGCCGGCGCAGTCACGCCGAAGTGCGCGCACAGCGCGGCCAGCAGCTCGTGCTGGGCCTGCGCATTGTTGTTGCGGCCATGGCCGAACACGGCGATGTGCGACACCCGCTCCGGCGCGCGCAGCTTCAGGAACGGCCGCGAGTGCAGTTCCGCGGCAAGCGGCACCCGTTGCGGATGGTTCAGGCTGGAGAACACGAACGACATCAGTACACCTCTTTCGCGGCGCTGCGCACGGCGGTGAGCAGCAGGTTGGCGCCCGGCGACAGCAGGTGGTCCTGCTGCCGGATGATGCCGAACGCATCCATCTTGAACGGCAATTCGATCGGCAGGATCGTCAGCACGTTCAGCGACTGGTAGTAGCGCGCCACGTCGACCGGCATCACGTGCAGGGAGTCGGTTTGCTGGAGCAGCGCGGTGATCAGCAGCAGCGCGGTGGTGTCCACGGTATTGGCGGGCGGCTCCAGGCCGGCGCGGCGGAACATCATGTCCACGCGGTGGCGCAGGATGCTGCCCTGCGGCGGCAGCACCCACGGGTGCCCTGCCATGTCCTTCAGGGTCAAGTTGGTCGCGCTGGCCAGCGGATGTCCGTTGCGCGCCACGGCGCATGCCGGCTCCTCGGTCAGCTCCTCGTACGACAGCCGCGAGTTGGTATCGTGCTCCAGGATGCGGCCGATCATGAAGTCCAGGGTGCCACGCTCCAGCATGGCGACCAGCGTGTTGGACGGTTCCATGTGCACACCGATGCGCAGCAGCGGCGCCTGCTGCTTGACCTTGGCGATCGCCTGCGGCAGCAGCGACATGGCCGGCGTCATGATGACGCCGATCTCCACCTGGCCGACCAGGCCCGATTTCAGCGCCAGCACGTCGTCATGCGCCAGCGACAGGCTGGTCAGGGCCATGCGCGCATGGCGGATCATGGTTTCGCCGAACAGCGTGGGCTCCATGCCGCGCGGCAGGCGCTCGAACAGCTTCACGTCGAGCATCTCTTCCAGATCCTTGATCTGCTTCGAGGCCGCCGGCTGCGTCATGTGCAGCGTTTCCGCGGCACGGTGGATGTTGCGTTGTTCGTCGAGCGCGATCAGCAGCAGCAATTGGCGCGTTTTCAGGCGCGCGCGCAAAAACCAGTTGGGATTGAGTGTATCCATCGGCGCATCATATCATTGCCGAGTTTCAATCCGGCATCGGGAAACCGCCGGGCACCCGCCCAGCCGCCATTTTGCAACGCACGGCTGTCGGTACCGGGCCGGGCGTTTACTTGCAGCTGGCGGTAGGGTTGGCGGCCGGTCCCTCGGCGGTCTGCGGGATGAACGGGATGGTGCCGTCGGCGTTGTAGCGGAACTCTTCCACGGCCACCGAGCGCCGGTGCTCGCCGCCGTTCGGCAGGTCGGCGTTGTGGTACACCACGTACGACTTGCCGTTGAATTCCGCGAAGGCGTGGTGCACCGTCTTCGTCTTCTTGTTGGCGTCCATGATCTTGCCGCGGTAGCGCCATGGGCCGGTGGCCTTGTCGCTGGTCGCGTACACGGTGTACTCCGGCCAGTCGCGCGAGTACGACAGGTAATAGATGCCCTGGCGCTTGTGCAGGTACGGTGCCTCGGTGAACTGCGGCAGTCCCTCGGTGACGATCGGGCCATCGAGCTCGGTCATGTTCTTCTTCAGCTTCGCGTACTTCAGCACCTGGTTGCCCCAGTAGAGATACGGCGTGCCGTCGTCGTCGACGAAGACGGTCGGATCGATGTCGTCCCAGCCGATATCGGTCTGTAGCGTCATCGCGTTGGTGACCAGCGGCTTGCCGATGGCATCGCGGAACGGGCCGGTCGGGCTGTCGGACACCGCCACACCGATCGCCTTGGCATTCGCGGCGCGCTCGGTAACCGTGGCGAAGAACCAGTACTTGCCGCCGTGCTTGACGATGTCGCTGGCCCAGGCGGAATCCTTGGCCCAGGCGAAGGTGTCGTAGCGCAGCGCGGTGCCGTGCTCCTTCCAGGTCTTCATGTCGCAGCTCGACAGCACCAGCCATTCGTTCATCACGTAGCCCTTGTCGTCCGGCGATTCGTCGCGGCCGGCGTACACGTAGGCCCGCCCGCCGTCGACCAGCACGGCCGGGTCGGCGGTGAATTTATCCTTGACGAGGGGGTTGCCGGCCAGCGCCGACGCGGCGCACAGCACGGCCGCCGCGGTAAAGATGGCACGCTTGAACATGGTGTCTCCAATCCAGAACGTCGTTTTCTGAGGTAAATACCCGCCGGCCACGATGCCATTCAGATCAACCCCGGATGCGGAGACTGGGGTCAGACCCGTCGGGTCTGACCCCGGCATCTGCCGTTGGGGTGTATCCAGACTTTCGCTGCGAGCGAGATCGCGCGGTTACTTCTTGCAGGCCGCCGTCGGGTTGGGCGCCGGGCCTTCGGTGGTCTGCGGGATGAACGGAATCGTGCCATCCGCGTTGTACTTGAACTCTTCCACGGCCACCGAGCGGCGGAACTCGCCGCCATTCGGCAATTCGGCGTTGTGGTAGATGATGTACGACTTGCCGTTGAACTCGGCGAACGCCTGGTGGATCGTCGGCGTGTTCTTGTTCTGGTCCATGATCTTGCCGCGGTAGTGCCACGGGCCCGTGACCTTCTTCGCCGTCGCATACACCGTGTGCTCGGGGAATTCGCGCGAGTACGACAGGTAGTAGGTACCGTTGCGCTTGTGGACGTACGGCGCTTCCGTGTAGTGCGGCAGGCTGGTGGTCTGGATCGGGCCGGCCATCTCGATCATGTTCTTCTTCAGCTTCACGAACTTCAGCGTCTGGTTGCCCCAGAACAGCCATGGCGTGCCGTCGTCGTCGACGAAGATGCCCGGATCGATGTCATCCCAGGCGATGTCGGTTTCCTTCGTCATGTCGTTGGTGACCAGGGCCTTGCCGATGGCGTCGCGGAACGGCCCCGTAGGGCTGTCCGCCACGGCCACGCCGATGCCCTTGGCATTGGTGCCTTTGTCGTGCACGGTCGCATAGAAGTAGTACTTGCCGCCCACCTTCGTGATGTCGCTGGCCCAGGCCGAGCCGCCGGCCCACTTGAACACGTCGTAGCGCAGCGCGGTACCGTGCGCGGTCCAGTTCTTCATGTCGCAGGTCGAGTACACGAGCCACTCGTTCATCACGAAATCCTTGCCTTCCGGCTTGGGCGGCGCTTCGTCGTGGCCGGCGTACAGGTAGACGCGGCCCTGGTCCACCAGAACCGCCGGATCGGCCGTGAACTTGTCGGAGAACAGGGGATTGCCGGCGTTGGCCGAACTGGCCCAAACGGACGCGCAGGCGCCCGCCACCGCGAGCGCCAGGGCGCCGAGGCTTTGCTTCTTCATCTAAAACTCCTCAGGATTGTTGCGAGCGGGCGGACAGCAGTCGTTGCACCACGCAGAACAGGAACAGCAGGCCGCCGATGACGATCTTGGTCCACCAGGAACTCAGGGTACCGTCGAAGGCGATCAGGGTCTGGATCGTGCCGAGCACCAGCACGCCGGACAGGGCGCCGGCCACATAGCCGTAGCCACCGGTCAGCAGGGTGCCGCCGATGACGACCGCGGCGATCGCATCGAGCTCGGTGCCCTGCGCATGCTGGCCATAGCCGGACAGCATGTAGAACGCGAACAGCACGCCGCCCAGCGCGGCGCAGAAGCCGGAAAACGCGTACACGCCGATCTTGGTGCGCGCCACGTCCAGGCCCATCATCAATGCCGACTGCTCGTTGCCGCCGATGGCGTAAACGCCACGGCCGAAGGCGGTGCGGCGCGAGGCCCAGATGGCGACGGCCAGCACGGCCAGCGCGATGGCGGCCGATGGCGAGATGAAGCCGCCAATGAAGGGTATCTGCGTCTGCGACGCGGCCACGAACAGCGGATCCTCGATGGTGATCGATTCGATGCTGATCAGGTAGCACAGGCCGCGCGCCAGGAACATGCCGGCCAGCGTGACGATGAACGGCTGCAGCTGGAAATAGTGGATCAGCGCGCCCTGGAAGGCGCCGAACACGGCGCCGAAGGCCAGCACGATGGCGATCACCGCCAGCGGGTTCCAGCCGGCGTTCAACAGCCAGGCCGCGATCATCGTCGTCAGCGCCAGCACGGAACCCACCGACAGGTCGATGCCGCCGGCCAGGATCACATAGCCCATGCCCACCGCGATCACCAGCAGGTGCGCATTGTCGATCAGCAGGTTCAGCATCACCTGCCCGGACAGGAAGCCTTCGTAGGCGCCGCCGCCAGCGGCCAGCAGCACCACCAGCAGGATCACGGTGACGAGCGACGTGAACCACGGTGCGCTCATGATGTTGGGGCGCGCCGCGCCGGCGGCGCCGCTGCCCATGGTTGCGGTGTTCATTTGCGGCCCTTCCACAGCTTCTGGAAACCCGTCGACTGCGACAGGCACACGATGAATACGACGATCGCCTTGACGACCATGTTCACTTCCGGCGGCACGCCCAGCGAGTAGATGGTCCACGTCAGCGTCTGGATGATCAGCGCGCCGATCATGCTGCCCACCAGGCTGAACTTGCCGCCGGCCAGCGACGTGCCGCCCAGCGTGACGGCCAGGATGGCGTCCAGTTCCAGCAGCAGGCCGGCGTTGTTCGCATCGGCGCTCTTGATGTTCGAGCTGATCATCAGGCCGGCCATGCCGGCGCAGGTGGAGCAGAACACGTAGGTGAAGAAGATCAGCGTGGCGGTGCGGATGCCGGCCAGCCGCGCGGCCACCGGGTTGATGCCCACCGACTGGATGAACAGGCCCAGTGCCGTCTTCTTCAGCAGCAGCCCCACCACCAGCAGCACGGCCGCCACCACCCACAGCGAGAACGGCAGGCCAAGCAGGTAGCCGCTGCCGAGGAAGAAGAACGGCTCGTAGTACACGGTAACGATCTGGCCATCCGTGAACAGCTGGGCCAGGCCGCGGCCGGCCACCATCAGGATCAGCGTGGCCACGATCGGCTGCAGCTTCAGGCCGGCCACCAGCACGCCGTTCCAGGCGCCGCACAGGATCGCGATGCCGAGCGCGGCGGCCAGCGCCAACGGCATCGGCGTGTTCGCCACGTACTCGGGCTGGCCGTTGTTGATGACCATCGTGCCGCCGATCAGCATCGCGGCCACGGTGCCGGAGAGCGCTACCACCGCCCCTACCGAGATATCGATGCCGCGCGTGGCGATCACCAGCGTCATGCCCAGCGCCGCCAGCATCAGCGGCGCGGCGCGGTTCAGGATGTCGATCAGCGGACCATACAGGTGGCCATCCTTGATCTCCAGGCTCAGGAAGCCGGGAATGAAGATGATGTCCAGCACCAGCAGGGCCGCCAGCGCCAGGATCGGCTTGGCCAGCGAATGCGACAGCAGCGAAGCCCTGGCTGGTGCGGCTTTCGTGGCTGCAGGAGGGGTCGATGGGCCGGATGCGCCGGACGGTCCCGGCGCGGGCGCCGGCGGCGCCATGTTTGCTTGCGTCATGCGCGAATTCCTTCCACTTCCTCTCCCGCGATCACCTGCAGCACGGTCTGGTCGTCCAGGTCGCCGCGCACGTACTCGCCGCACTTCTCGCGGTCGCGCAGCACCACCATGCGGTCGCTGCAGCGCAGCACCTCCGGCAGTTCGGACGAGATGAACAGCACCGACATGCCTGTCTTGCACAGCGTGGTCACGTAATCCATGATCTCGCCCTTGGCGCGCACGTCGATGCCGCGCGTGGGTTCGTCGAGGATCATCAGCTTCGGATCGGTGGCCAGCCAGCGCGCCAGCAAGACTTTCTGCTGGTTGCCGCCGGACAGCGTGCCGATCGGGGTCTCGATGCTGGCCGTCTTGATGCCCAGCCATTTCACGTAGTTCTCGGCGATCTCCTGCTGCAGCTTCATCGGGATCGCGCGCATCACGCCGGCCCGCGCCTGCATCGCCAGGATCAGGTTTTCCCGCACCGACAGCGACAGGATCGCGCCTTCGTGCTTGCGGTCTTCCGAGCAGAAGCCGATGCCGGCGGCGATGGCGTCGCGCGGCGTGTCGAAGCGGCCGCTCTTGCCGCCGATCGTGATGCTGCCCGTATCGGCCTTGTCGGCGCCGAACAGCAGGCGCGCCAGTTCCGTGCGG
Organism: Pseudoduganella albidiflava; assembly: GCF_004322755.1. NCBI lineage: Bacteria > Pseudomonadati > Pseudomonadota > Betaproteobacteria > Burkholderiales > Oxalobacteraceae > Pseudoduganella > Pseudoduganella albidiflava. The sequence continues at coordinate 2,122,346 of NZ_CP036401.1, read as the reverse complement.
CCGGAGCCGAGCAGGCCGACCAGGCCGAGCACCTCGCCCTGCTTCACTTCCGCGTCGACCGGCTTCAGGGCGCCGCGGCGGCCCAGGCCATTCATGGTCAACAGCGTCGTCATCGGCGCGCCGCCTTGAGCCTGCTGCGCGCTCGGCGCCGCTTCCTCGGCCTGCTGGGCCGGCGCGCCGATCATCTTGTTCACCAGCGCCAGGCGGGACAGCTCGCTGGCCGGATACTCGCCTTCCCGTTCGCCGTTGCGCATCACGGTGATGCGGTCGGAAATCGCGTAGGTCTGGTCCAGGAAGTGCGTGACGAACAGGATCGCCATGCCCTCCCCGCGCAGGCGGCGCAGCACGCGGAACAGCAGCTGCACTTCCGCCTCGTCGAGACTGGAGGTCGGCTCGTCGAGGATCAGCACTTTCGCGGACGTGTTCAGTGCGCGCGAGATCGCCACCATCTGCTGGATCGCCAGCGAATAGCGCGCCAGCGGCTGCGTCACGTCGATGTCCACTTCCAGCTGGCGCAGCATGGTGGCCGCCTGGTCGCGCATGGCTTTCCAGTCGACGCCGAACCAGCTGCGCGGATAGCGGCCGATGAAGATGTTTTCCGCGACCGACAGGTTAGGGCACAGGTTGACTTCCTGGTACACGGTGGAGATGCCCAGTTCCTGGGCCTCCAGCGTGGAGTCTGGCCGGATCGGCTGGCCGTCGAGCACCATCGTGCCCTCGTCCGGCGTGTACACCCCCGTCAGCACCTTGATCAGCGTGGACTTGCCAGCGCCGTTCTGGCCCATCAGCGTGTGCACCTCGCCCGGATACAGGCGCAGGCCGGCGTTGGACAGCGCCTTCACGCCGGGGAACGATTTGTGGATGCCGGTCAGTTCCAGTACCGGCGCGCGGTCAGCCGCCATGCCTGCCGCCGACATCAGTATTTACGGTTCGGGAATTCTTTCAGCGCGACTTCGGCGGGGAACACGCGCTCCTCGACGACCAGGCGCTTGGGCACCTGCTTGCCGGCCTTGACATCCTTGGCGGTCTGCATCAGCAGCGGACCAAGCAGCGGATTGCATTCCACCGTCACGTTCAGCTTGCCCTGGATCATGGCTTCGAACGCGCCGCGCACGCCGTCGACGGAGACGATGACGATATCCTTGCCCGGTTTCAGGCCCGCTTCCTCGATGGCCTGGATCGCGCCGATCGCCATGTCGTCGTTGTGCGCGTACAGCACGTTGATGTTCTTGCCGTGCGCCTTCAGGAACGCTTCCATCACTTCCTTGCCCTTGGCGCGGGTGAATTCGGCGGTCTGCGTGCGCAGCATCTTCAATTGCGCATTGCCCTTGGTGACTTCCTCGAAACCGGTCTTGCGGTCGATCGCCGGCGCCGAACCCACGGTGCCCTGCAGCTCCACCACATTGAAGGTCTTGCCCGGCTGCTTCTTGGCGTATTCGTTCAGCCAGCGGCCGGCGCGGCGGCCTTCCTCGACGAAGTCGGAACCGATCAGCGTCACGTACAGCGACTTGTCGGCCACGTTCACGTCGCGGTCGGTCAGGATCACGGGGATGTTGGCGGCCTTGGCTTCGCGCAGCACGGTGTCCCAGCCCGATTCCACCACCGGCGAGAACGCGATCACGTCCACTTTCTGGGCGATGAAGGAGCGGATCGCCTTGACCTGGTTTTCCTGGCGCTGCTGCGCATCGGCGAACTTCAGGTTGATGCCGGCCTTCTTGGCCGCATCCTTGACGGAAACGGTATTCGCGGTGCGCCACTCGGATTCGGCGCCGACCTGCGAGAAGCCCATCACGAGGGGTTTGGCCGCCATGGCGGGGAAGGCGGCGCCGGCCAGGGCGAATGCCGCTGCGGCGATGAAAGTCCTGCGCTGTACAGTCATGCGTGTCTCCGTGCTGTGATGTTGCTGATTCAATTTGCGGGTGCAACAAATGAATTGGTTGCAATTATTCTTTTGCGGCTATGGTAGAAGAATTTGCCATGCCGAACCAATATATTTTTAACAGACTGCCATATCTTTTTTGTTATCGCAGCAGCCGTAATCCGTACAGGCCACCGGCGATCGAACCGGGTTGCGCGACGAATTTCAGTTCGACCTTCTTGCCCAGGCCTTCCGGCAGCGCGAAATCGCGGGTATAGAACTCGCTGTCCTCTCTTTTCAGTTCCAGCGCCGCCAGCGGCTTGCCGCCGACGACGATGTCGAACCTGCGGCCGGCATCGGCGGAGGCGAACGTCAGGCGCAGGATTTTCGCCTCTCCTTTCGGGTTGTTCAACACGTAGCTGAACCAGCCGGTGGCGTGGCGCCAGTGGCGGCCGGCGTGGATGCCGGCATCCGCGCCCTCCCCCTTGAAGCCATGGTCCGACTCGGGCTGCTGCTCGCCCGGCGCCACCTGGTCGATGGTGCGGGCATTCAGCGCCAGGCGTTCCTTTTCCTCCTGCGCGGTCTGTTCCTGCAGCGCCGCATAGCCGGACGGCGTGGAGCGCTGCCAGTACATCGTGTAGCGCGCGTCGTGCAGGCGGAAGAACGGCACCAGCTTGAGCTGGGCCGCGTTACCTTGCCCGCGGATCAGGTCCGGCGCCGTGAATGTCAGCGGCTGGCCTTTCACCGGCTTGATCTTGCTGGTGAAATCCTTCGCATCGGAGACGAGCATCGGCGCGGCGCCCAGCGGGCAGATCTCGCCCTTGGCGATGTGGCCCATGCGCGAATCGTCGGCCTGCACGTTCAGCTTCTCGTCCCTGAATTTTTCGTCCAGGATCGGCGCGGTCTTCGCGGCCAGCACGATCGGCCCGTGCAGCACCGCGTACCAGTTCGACTTGTCCGGCATCTGCTCAAGGCGGGTCGTCATCGGCAGCTTCAGCTCGACCGTGTCGCCGTCGCGCCATTCGCGGTCGATGCTCACGTAGCCGTCCGTGCCGGCCACGGCCTTCACGGGCCTGCCGTTCACCTTCACCTTCAGTGCACCGCTTGCCACCCAGGCGGGATGGCGCAGTTTCATCGCAAACTTGCCGGTGCCGTGCACGGTGATGCGGGTGCTTTCCTCATCCGGGAAGCTGGTGGCCTGCGTGATGCGCACGTTCTTCTCGGCCCACGCCAGCTCGGACGGAATGAACAGGTTGACGAACAGCGCATCCGCCTCTTTCGCGTAGATGAACTGCCCGTACTTGGCATGGCTTTCGATGCCGGAGCCGACGCAGCACCACATGCCCTTGTCCACCTGCGAATACACGCGGTAGTGGTTCGGGCGCATCGGCGTGAAGTACACGAAGCCGCCCGTCTGCGGATGCTGCGACGACAGGATGTGGTTGTACAGCGCCCGCTCGTAGTAGTCGCCGTAGCGCGATTGCGGCTTGTCGGCGAACAGCAGCTCGGTGAGCTTGAGCATGTTGTACGTGTTGCAGGTTTCCGGACCTTCCACGTCGTCGATCATCGGACCGAAGTCCTTGTGGTCGTGGAAGTGCTCGCGCACGCTGTTGCCGCCGATCGCCACGCTGCGGTTGTCGACCACGGTCTGCCAGAAGAAGCGTGCCGCGTCGCGCATGCTCCGGTCGTTGGCCAGCGTGCCGACGCGCTCGAAGCCGATCACTTTCGGGATCTGCGTATTGGCGTGCAGGCCGGTCAGCTGGTCCTTCCCCTGCGCCAGGGGATCGAACACGGCGCGGTGCGAGAAGCGTTTCGCCAGCTCCAGGTACTTGCTGTCGCCGGTGATCTCGGCCACGTCGGCCAGCACTTCGTTCATGCCGCCGTGCTCCGCGCGCAGCATGGCCTGCATCTGCGTGTCGGACAGCTTCGCCGTCAGGGCCAGCGCCCAGTCCGCGTAGGCGACCAGCATCGTTTTCGCCTGCTGGTTGCCGCCGATCCGGTACGCATCGCGCAGGCCGGCAAAGGTCTTGTGCAGGTTGTACCAGGGCACCCACTTGCCGTTGACGGAGAAATTATCCGCGTGCAGCTCGCCCCTGGCGATCCTGTCCAGCGCTTCCTTCCCGCCCGGCACGCCGCCCAGGTAGCCGTCGCCGCCGGCATCCTGGCAGCGTTTCAGCTCGCGCACGAAGTAGTCCAGGCGCTCCTTCACCTGCGGGTCGCCGGTCGACGCATGCATCAGCGCCAGCGCCGTCAGGTAATGCCCGCCCATGTGCCCATCCAGGCCGCTGGATTCCCAGTTGCCGTACGACTGCTTCACCGCCGGCAAGCCCGCCTCGCGGCGGAACGGCGCCAGCAGGCGATCCGGATCGAGCGCCATCAGGTAGCGCAGGTCGGTCTGCTGGGCTTCCAGGAACAGGCCCGGCGCCAGGCGGACGTCGCGCAATGGGAAGAGATCGGCGGCCTGGGTGGCGCTCGAAGCGCAGAGGGCGGCGGCGAGGGCGAGGTGGCGGAGAGTGAGCATGATTTTCCTTACGGTTCAGCTCGTGTCAGGGGGTCAGGCACCATGACACGGCCTCAGCAATCGATTACCGCCGTGCTCGTGTCAGGGGGGTGGAGCCGGGGTTTCGTGGAGCACTGCTCCACGCCGGCGAAACGGTACCACCTTGCAAGGCGGTACTCCTCCAGGCACCATGACACGGGCTCAGCGGTGGTTACTTCGCGGCCGGCAGCAGCACGCTCTGGTAGCTGTTCAACTGTGCCGGGTCGACGACCGGCCAGCCGGCGGCGTCCCACTTCATGTCCAGCACCTTCAGCTTCTGCCGGTAGTCGTCGCCCGTTTCATAGGCGTGCAGCACGAGCACGTCGCGGCCGTCGAAGGTGTAGGCGCTGTTGTGGCCCAGGCCCACCCACTCGCGGTTGCCCTGGATGACGATCGAGCCGCCGCCCTTGGCCATGTCCTTGCCATCCTTGTCCAGGTAGGGCCCGGTCACGGTCTTCGAGCGGCCGACCACGACGTGGTACGTGCTCTTGGCCTTCTGGCAGCACAGGCCCCACGACGCGAACAGGTAGTAATAGCCGTTCTTGCGGAAGATGAACGGCGCCTCGATTTCCGCCGGCGCGGCCGATTCGTCGGGCTCGAACGCGGGGCGCTCGCGCCGCGCGATGGTATGCCATTCCTGCGGCTCGGCCGGTTTGGTCCAGTCGGCGTTCAGCTTGAACAGCTTCAGGCCCGTCCAGAACGAGCCGAACGACATCCAGCCGTTGCCCTGCTCGTCGGCGATGACGGCCGGGTCGATCGCATTCCACAGGTCGCGGCCCGGCACGGACTGGATCACCATGCCCTGGTCTTCCCACTTGTAGTCGGGCGAGCGCGGGTCCAGCGTCTTGTTGACGGTCACACCCATGCCCGAGGTGTTCTTGCCGAAGCCCGACACCGAGTAGTACAGGTAGAACTTGCCGTTGCGCTGCACGATGTCCGGCGCCCAGATATGCCCGTCGAACGATGGTGCGGCCTTCTTCGCCCACACCGGGTCCTTGGCGAACACGCGGCCTTCCGGACGCCAGTTCTTCATGTCCTTCGAGCTGTAGAACGTGATGCCCGGGCCGGTGGAGAACACGTAGTAAGTGTTGCCGTCCTTGGCCATCACCGGATCGTGCACGCCTATCTGCGCGGCCTGGGCACCGGCGGTGCCCGCCAGCAGCGCGGCCGCTAGTACCAATTTAACAAACGTCATTGAAATCTCCATCCTTGCTTGTTCAGTTGCCCACCCGGGCGCCCCACAGCGACACGCCATCGGCATTCTGCGCCGTGAACGTGACCGTGAACGCATTGGCATTGCCGTTGTACTGCCGGGACAGCACGCCGTTGTACACGGCCGCCGTGCCGTCGACGGCCAGCGCGATGCGGTTGTTGCCCTTGTGCGTCCAGGTTCCCGCCAGCGCGCCACCCAGCTTGCCGTCGGCCGACAAGGTAACGGACTGCGACGGCTTGATGGCTGCCGAAATATCCTTGCCATGGTTGACCAGCTTGTACGACCCGGCGACATCGGCCGCCGCCACCGTGGCCGATGGCGCGCCTGCCGCCTTGGCCAGCGGAACGTAGCGGAACGGCGCGATCACCGGCCAGCCATCCTCGTTGACGAACATCTCGTGCGTGCGCACTTCATGCATTCCGCCGCCACCCGGGAAGCGGGTATGGAAGATGATGAAGTACTGCTTCGTGGCCGGGTCGTAGTAGGTGCTGTTGTGGCCTGGCGAGACGTAGCCGGGCGCCGCGCCGGTCTCGCCGGCGGCCAGCGCGAACTGGTGGTTACCCATCAGCTTCTGGCCGTGTGGCGCGATGCTGGCATCGTCGAACAGCGGCTTGGCCGGATCCGCCTTCACGGTGGCCATGTCGGTGCCCTTCGCATCCACATACGGGCCGTCGGCATGGCGCGAGCGCGCCACCCGCACGTTGTAGGCACCGTTCGCATCCAGTCCGCCGAAGGAAGTAAACATGTAGTAGTAGCCGGTCTCCGGGCTGTACTGCACGTAGGCGCCTTCGATGCGCGCATGGTTCCCGCCCAGCAGGTGCTTGCCGTAGCCCTGGCCCGGCAGCGGCTTGCCGGTGGCCGGGTCCATCGCCAGGATGAAGATGCCGCCCGAGTACGAGCCGTAGATCATCCACAGCTTGTTGTCCTTGTCGCGGAAGACCTGCGGATCGACCACGTTCGGGTGCTTTACCGGATCGTAGAGCGTGCCGTCGGCGCCCGCCTCGCCCCACATGCCGGACTTGAGGATGATGCCCTTGTCCACATACGGGCCTTCGATCTTGTCGGCCACGGCCACGCCCAGCGCGGAACGGGGCGAGTCGCCCTTGCAGGCGTTGTAGTAGAAGTAGTACTTGCCGTCGTCGAGCCGGATCACGTCCGGCGCCCACAGCGTATCGGACTGCGCCCAGGCGAAGGTTTCCGCCAGCTGCTTCGTCACGTCCGCGAACAGCGGATTGGCGGCGCTGGCGCCGTCGGCGATCTTCGTCCAGTTCATCAGGTCGGTGGACTTGGCTGCCGCCAGGTGCGAGCCGAAGATATAGAACGTGCCGTCCACGCGCACCACGGAAGGATCGTGCACGCTCGCGTTGGCGAACGTGATCGCGGCCTGCTCCGGGGGCAAGGTCGTGGTCGGGACTGTCGGGGTGGTCGGGGACGGCGCCGGAGCAGCCGTCACAGAGGGCGAGCCACTGCCGCCCCCGCCGCCACAGGCGGCGAGGGACAGCAGGCCCGCCGCGGCCAGCGAGGCCGCGAGCGTTCCTGTCTTCATGCGCTTACTCGACGGCGCCGACGATCACCGACTTGGCCGGCAGCTGGACGGTCAGCTTGCCGCCGGCGGCCTGCGCGCTGTAGCTGGCGGGCTTCACGGCGTTCGGCGCATCGAAGGTGTTGTGCGCGTCCATCTTCGCGGCGGTCAGCACCTGGCCGGTGAATTTTGCTGCTGCGGCGGCACCCACGTTGACCGTGACTTCGGTAGCCTTGTTCGGATCCGTGTTTACCAGCGCCAGGTACACCTTGCCATCCTTGGCGCGCGCGGCCGAGGCGCTCACCTGCGGCACCGACTGGCTGCCGGCGCTGTACGTGGTGTTGTTCTCCAGCGCGACCGGCAGCGACGTCGCGTCCTGGAACGGCACGTACATCTTGTAGGCGTGGTAGGTCGGCGTCAGCACCATGCGCGTCTTGTCGGTCAGGATCATCGCCTGCAGCACGTTGACCATCTGCGCGATGTTGGTCATGCGCACGCGGTCGGCATGCTCGTGGAAGATGTTGAAGTTCAGCGCGGCCACGACGGCGTCGCGCAGGCTGTTCTGCTGGTACAGGAAGCCGGCGTTGGTGCCCGGTTCCACGTCATACCAGGTGCCCCACTCGTCGACGAACAGGCCGACCTTCTTCTCCGGATCGTTCTTGTCCATCACGGCCTTGTTGTCGCGGATGAATTTGTCCATCCGCAGCGTGTTCTGCATCGTGCTGAACCACTGGGATTCCGGGAAACCGGTGGCGGCGCCCTTCACTTCCCACTTGCCGGTCGGGATCGTGTAGTAATGGAAGCTCACGCCGGCCATGTCGTTCTTGACTTCGCGCGTCAGCACGTCGGCCCACTTCACGTCGTCCGTATGGCCACCGCTGGCGATGATCTTCGGCTTGTATTCCTGCGGCGCGCGGATGAAGGTCGTGGTGTTCTTGTACAGATTGGCGTAGTGCTCGGGGTTCATGTTGCCGCCGCAGCCCCACATCTCGTTACCGACGGCGAAGAAGTCCACCTTCCACGGCTTGTCGCGGCCGTTCTTGCGGCGCATCTCGGCCAGGGTCGACTTGCTCGGCGACGTCATGTATTCGATCCACTCGCTCATTTCCTGCACGGAGCCGGTGCCCAGGTTGCCGTTGATGTACACCTGGGAACCCAGCAGCTCGGCCAGGTCGAAGAATTCGTGGGTGCCGACCGCGTTGTCCTCGGTGACGTTGCCCCAGTTGGTGTTGACCTTCACCGGACGCTTGTTGCGCGGGCCGATGCCGTCCTTCCAGTGGTACTCGTCGGCGAAGCAGCCGCCCGGCCAGCGCACCAGCGGCACGCGCAGTTCCTTCAGCGCGCCGACCACGTCGTTGCGCCAGCCCTTGGTGTTGGGGATCTTCGAATTCGGGCCCACCCACATGCCTTCGTAGATGCCGGTGCCCAGGTGTTCGGCGAACTGGCCATACACGTTCTTGTCGATGACGGGGCCCGGCTTGGCCGTGTCGATGGTGACGGCAACTTGCGCGAAGGCGCTGCCGCAAACGGCCAGCGCGGTTGTCACGCTGATGGCGAGGATGGTGCGTTTGATCATGAACGATCTCCTGATATGGTTTTTATTCGAAGACGGCAACGAAGCCGCCCCGTGCTTTCAGCCTGATGCTGGTTTTTCTCGATGCCTTGAGGTCCGACTGCGCGAAGGCGCGTTCCGTGGCGCCGTCGGTAATGAGCTTGCCGAGGATGGACTTACCGATGACGGGCCTGCCGGCATTGGGCTTCCCGGCATTGCCGATGAAGGACAGGTCCAGCGTGACGTTGCGCTCCTGCGCGGCGCCGTTGAAACCGGCCACGTACCACTTGCCGCCGGCCTGCCGGGCGATCACGGCGAACTTGCCCGGTTCGCCGGCGATGAAGCGGCTGTCGTCCCACCGCGCCGGCAACGCGCGCAGGAAGTCCTTCACGTAATCGGGCACGCCGGCCATGCCTTGCGGGACCTCGGCGAAATGCTGGATGCCGGACACGAACAGCACCGATTCGGCCAGCTCGAAGCCGTTGCGGGTGGCGCGGCGGATCTTCGGGATGTCGCCGAACACCATCGGCGTGAAGTCCATCGGGTCGAACAGGTTGCGCGTGAACGGGAGCATGGCCGCGTGGCCGGCGACCGGGTCCTGGTCCTTCTGGTCGAAGGTGCCGAACTCGAAGCCGCGTACCGCTTCCGCCGTGACCAGGTTCGGCCAGGTGCGCGACCAGCCGCGCGGCAAGGTGGCGCCATGGAAGTTCACCAGCAGCTGTGCGTCGTAGGCGTCGCGCAGGATCCCCACGTAGTAGTCGATCATCGACTGGCCATCGCCGCCGAAGAAGTCGACCTTGATGCCCTTCACGCCCATCGTGCGCAGTTTCGCGAACTCGGCGCGGCGGTCGGCGGAGGTCAGCAGCTTGCCGCGCGGCGTCATGTCGGTATCGTTCCAGGCGCCGGCCGAGTTGTACCAGACCAGGATGCCGACATTTTTCGGCCTGGCGTACTCCACCAGCTCTCTCACTTTGTCGTAACCGATCTTCTGGTCCCAGTAGGCATCGATCAGCGTGTATTCCCAGCCCATGTCGGCGGCATAGTCGATGAACTGCTTTTGCGTGCCGAAGGTGGTGAAGTCATCCTTCAGGATGGCCCAGCTCCACGACGACTGGCCCGGCTTCACCCAGTCGGGAATGCCCTCCCGGGAGGGCATGGCCAGGTCGGTGCCCAGCGTGGAATCGACCACGGTGGCCAGGCTGCCGATCGCCAGTACGCGCCACGGCGTGGTCAGCTGGCCCTGCGCGGTGGGCAGCAGCGCGCCGTCGGTGAAGGTCTCCTGTGCCGCCGGGCCGGCGATGCGGTACACGCCGCCCGGCGATTGCGCGGCCAGGCGCGACGCGTGGAACGTGCCATCCAGGTTCGCCTCGGTCAGCGCAACGTAGGTGTCGCCGGTACGGAAAAGCGCCGGGAAGACCCAGCCGGCCCCCATCGGCGCCGCGGTGCCCACCGGGATATCCACCCGGTAGTGCTCTTCGTACGAAGGATTGGTGCGCGCGAAGCCAGTCTTGGCGACGGACATCGGCTGCAGCCAGGCGCGCGCGCCGGCCGGGAACGCGAACGAGGTCGCTTCGCCGGCGAACTTCAGCTCAGGCGCGCGTGCCGTGTAGCGGAAGGCCACGCCGTCGTTCGACACGCGGAACGTGATCTCCAGCGGCTGCTTTTCATTGTTCAGGTAGCGCCAGGTGCGCTCGTTGGCGGCATACGTGACGTGGCGGCGCTTGCCGGACACCAGCTCGTACTGCTCGCTGATGGAGCGCTCGGCCGACACCTCCTGGGCACTGAGCCGCTTCGTGAAATCGGCGCCGTCGAACGACAGGCCCAGCGCCGAATCCCGCAACACCGGCTTGCCGGCGCGGGCGATGCGGTAGGTGACGCCGCCATCCTTCGCCTGCGCGACGGTGACGGCCAGCTTGCCGTCCGGGCTCGTGACGGTTTGCTGGGAAGGCTGCGCAAATGCAAATGCAAAGGACGGCGCGGCAACAAGTGCCGACGCCGCCAGTATCCGGTACAGGGCAGGTTTCATGGTCATGAACAATGAAAAGCGCCGCTACGCGCGGCGTGCTGCGATCGGAACTACAAGGCGAGCAAGCGTGGCTGAGTCCGTGTCATGGTGCCTGGAAGGAGTACTGCCTTGCAAGGCAGTACCGTTCCGCCGGCGCGGAGCGATGCTCCACGAATTCCCGGCTTCACCCCCCTGACACGGACTCAGCCATGTCATCGCGCTTGAGCACGTGTCATGGTGCCTGACCCCCTGACACAGGCTCGGCCGCAGAGACTCAAACCCAGCCGGCGTCGACGATGAATTCCTGGCCCGTGCACATGGCGCTGTCGTCGGCGCCGAGGTACAGGATCATCGACGCCACGTGTTCCGGCATCAGCTTGCCCGGCAGGCACTGGGCGCGCTTGATCTCCGCTTCGCCGGCCTCGTCGACCCACAGGTCGATCTGGCGCTGGGTCATCACCCAGCCCGGCGTCACGGTATTGACGCGGATGTTGTACGGGCCGAAGTCGCGCGCCAGGCAGCGCGTCAGGCCGATCACGGCGGCCTTGGTGGTGCCGTAGACCGGATAGCCGGCGTTCTTGGCATGCCACGACATCGAGCTGATGTTGATGATCGAGCCGCCGCCTTTCTTCTTCATGCCCGCCAGGACCGACTGGCAGGTGAAGAACATCGGCCGCTGGTTGATGGCGATGCGCTCGTTCCAGTATTCCAGCGTCACTTCTTCCGGCTTGTGGCGCTGGTCGTTGGCGGCGTTGTTGACGAGTACGTCGAAGTCGCCGATCTCGGCCGCCAGTTCGGCGATCGTGTTCTGCAGCGCGGGGATATCCGTGATGTCGCAATAGCGGTACAGCGGCGCCGGGTGGCCGGCGGCCTTGATGCGTTCCACCAGCGCCAGGCTGGCTTCCCTGGCGATGTCTACGAACGCCACGATCGCGCCCTGCTCCGCATACGATGCAACGATCGCTTCACCGATGCCGGTGCCGCCACCGGTGACGAAAACGCGCTTGCCGCGCAGGCTGCCGAACTTGGCAAAATCAGTCATGCTCTGTCTCCCGTTTTTTATGCAACAACGACCGTCATGCCGACGGCCGCTTGTTCAACCACATTGTTCCTGCCGTCGCGTCGACCGGCGCTCATTCCTTGCCCAGCACACCATCGCGGCGTCGCCAGATGTCCAGCGGGTTACCGTCGCGCAGCGCCGCCGGCAGCAGGCGCTGCGGCAGGTTCTGGTAGCACACCGGGCGCAGGAAGCGCAGGATGGCACCGGTACCCACCGAGGTGCTGCGGCCATCGGAGGTGGCCGGGAACGGGCCACCGTGCACCATCGCCGTCGATACTTCCACGCCGGTCGGGAAACCGTTCGCGAGGATGCGGCCGACCTTGCGCTCCAGTGCCGGCAACAGCGTTTCCGCGGCATCGAGGTCGCTTTCCTCCAGCTGCAGCGTGGCGGTCAGCTGGCCTTCCAGGTGATCCGTCACGCGGCGCATTTCCGCCACGTCGCGGCAAGCCACCAGCAGCGACGCCGGGCCGAACACTTCGCCGTGCAGCACCTTCTCGGCCAGGAACGCGTCGGCCGACGTGACGAACAGCGCCGCGCCGCCCTTGCCCACTTCCGGCGCGGCCAGGGCCAGCGTCTTCACGCTTTGCTGGCCGGCCAGCGCGGCCACGCCCTGCTGGTAGGCACTGGCGATACCGGCCGTCAGCATCGGGCTCGCCGCGATGCCACCCAGCGCGGCAGCCGCGGCATGGGCGAAGGCATCGAAGTCCGGGCCGGCGATGCCGAGCACCAGGCCGGGGTTGGTGCAGAACTGGCCCACGCCCAGCGTCAGGGAGCCGGCGAACTGCTGCGCGATCTCGGCGCCGCGCGCCTTCAGGGCGCCCGGCAGCAGGAACAGCGGATTGATGCTGCTCATCTCGGCATAGACGGGGATCGGCTGCGGACGCGCCGCCGCCACCGCCATCAGGGCCAGGCCACCGAAGCGCGAACCGGTGAAGCCCACGGCCTGGATTTCCGGATGCGCCACCAGCTGCTGGCCGATGTCATTGCCCACGCCCGTCAGCAGCGCGAACGTGCCGGCCGGCAGGCCCGCCAGTTCGACGGCTTTCACCACCGCGCGGCCGACCAGCTCGGAAGTGCCAGGGTGCGCCGGGTGCGCCTTCAGCACCACCGGGCAGCCGGCGGCGAATGCGGAGGCGGTATCGCCGCCGGCCACCGAAAACGCCAGCGGGAAATTGGAGGCGCCGAACACGGCCACCGGGCCCACGCCGATCAGGCGATAGCGCAGGTCCGGCCGCGGCGGCGTGCGTTCCGGCAGCGGCGTATCGATGCGCACGTCGCGGTACGAGCCTTCGCGCAGCAGGTCGGCGAACAGCTTCAGCTGGTTGACCGTGCGGCCACGCTCGCCTTCCAGGCGCGCGCGCGGCAGGCCCGTTTCCGCCATCGCGCGCACGATCAGTTCGTCGCCGATGGCCACGATCTGCTCCGCCACGGTCTCGAGGAAGCTGGCGCGCTGCGCGTCGGACGTGGCGCGGAACGTGTCGAACGCCGCGCCGGCCAGGCGGCACGCCTGGTCGATCTGGTCCGCATCGGCCGTGCGGAACGACGGCTCGATGTGGCTGTTCAGGCCCGGGTTCCAGGCCTTGAAGTCGCTGCCGTTGCCTTGCACGGCAACGCCACCGATGAGCGATTCGCCGGTAATCATCGGGCTTCCGATCATAAGGCCTTGACCTGTGCCACCTGGGTTTCGACGACGGTCAGCTTGTTGCGCAGCGCCGGGCCGAAGGCCGGTGCTTCCACTTCGAACGTCTCGCCCGGCTGCACGGAGATGTTGTCCGCGAAGCTCAGCGTGGCGGTGCCGAAGAAGTGCACGTGCACGTCGCCCGGGCGCTTGAACAGCTGGTACTTGAAGTGGTGGTGTTCCAGGTTGGCGATGGTGTGCGACATATTGTTTTCGCCGGACACGAAGGCCTTTTCCCAGCGCACCTTGCCGTCGGTATCGAGCACGCGCGACACGCCGTCGATGTGCGCCGGCAGCTCGCCCACCAGCAGCGCCGGGCCCACGCCGCATACGCGCAGCTTCGAGTGGGCCAGGTACAGGTAGTTCTGGCGTTCCGTCACGTGGTCGGAGAATTCGTTGCCGATCGCGTAGCCCAGGCGGTAAGGCTGGCCATCGTCGCCGATCACGTACAGGCCGGCGATTTCCGGTTCTTCGCCGCCGTCCAGCGCGAAATCGGGCATCGCCAGCGCTTCGTTGGTGGCGGCCACGATCGAACCGTCGCCCTTGTAGAACCATTCCGGCTGCACGCCCGCTTCGCCCGCCGCGGGCTTGCCGCCTTCGACGCCCATGCGGAACATCTTCATCGAGTCCGACAGCGTTTCGACGTCGCCGCCGATCTTCTTGTGCATCGCGTCGCGCGCATCGGCCGAACCCAGGTGCGTCAGGCCGGTGCCGGTCACGTAGGTGTGGGCCGCGTCTTCATGGTCCAGCGGGGCCAGGGGGGTCACGTCGGCATAGGCCACGGTGGTCGAACCGGCCGAGGCTTCGGCCAGCGCGGCCAGGCCCTGCTTGCTGCGGATGGCGGCTTGCGCCAGCGCGTAGGTGGTGGTGAAGCCGTCGATCACGCGCAGCGTGTCGTTTTCCAGGATGCCCACGTGGCGGGCGCCTTCTTTGTTCTTGAATTGTACGAGCAGCATGTCGGAGTCTCCTGGAGCCGTCCGCAACCCGCATGGCCTGCCGGCGCGGACGTCTCGATTGAATTGGGTGCCGGCGCCGCCACGAGGGGGTGGGAGTGGGCAGCGGCGCCGGCGAAAAGTGTCAGTTCGCCAGAATCAGTGCGAGTGCTTGGGCACCTTGGAACCGCGCATGCCGACCAGGAAGTCGAAGTCGCAGCCTTCGTCGGCCTGCAGCACGTGGTCCACGTACAGGCCGGCATAACCGGTCTTCGGCAGGTCGTTCTTCAGCTCGGCGCGGGCGGCCAGGCGGGCAGCCATCTCTTCGTCCGAGATCTCCAGGTCGAGGCGGCCGCCGGCGCAGTCCAGCGACACGATGTCGCCATCCTTGACGATGCCCAGCGGGCCGCCGGCCATTGCTTCCGGCGCCACGTGCAGCACCACGGTACCGTAGGCGGTGCCGCTCATGCGCGCATCGGAAATGCGCACCATGTCCTTGATGCCCTTGGCCAGGATCTTCGGCGGCAGGCCCATGTTGCCCACTTCGGCCATGCCCGGGTAGCCTTTCGGGCCGCAGTTCTTCATCACCAGCACGCAGTTTTCATCGACATCCAGGTCCGGATCCATGATGCGCGTCTTGTAGTGGTCGAAGTCCTCGAACACGATGGCGCGGCCGCGGTGCTGCATCAGGTGCGGCGAGGCGGCGGACGGTTTCAGCACGGCGCCGCGCGGCGCCAGGTTGCCGCGCAGGATGCAGATGCCGCCATCCTTGATCAGCGGGTTGTCCAGCGGGCGGATGACTTCCTCGTCGTAGATCGGCGCATCCTTGTTGTTTTCCCAGATCGTCTTGCCGTTGGCGGTCAGCGCTTCCGGGTTCGGCAGCAGGCCGTTCTCGCCCAGGCGGCGCAGCACGCCCGGCAGGCCGCCGGCGTAGTAGAACTCTTCCATCAGGAAGCGGCCCGACGGCAGCAGGTCGACGACCGTCGGCGTGCCGCGGCCGACGCGGGTCCAGTCTTCCAGCTCCAGCTCCACGCCCATGCGGCCGGCGATGGCCTTCAGGTGGATCACGGCGTTGGTGGAACCGCCGATCGCGGCGTTCACGCGGATCGCGTTTTCAAAGGCTTCCTTGGTCAGGATCTTGGACAGGCGCAGGTCTTCCCACACCATGTCGACGATGCGCATGCCGGACATGTGCGCCAGCACGTAGCGGCGCGCGTCGACGGCGGGAATCGCGGCGTTGTGCGGCAGCGACGTGCCCAGCGCCTCGGCCATGCAGGCCATGGTGGAAGCGGTGCCCATCGTGTTGCAGGTACCGGCCGAGCGGGAGTGGCCCGCTTCGGCGGCCAGGAAGTCGTGCATCGAGATCTCGCCCGCCTTGACCTGCTCGTGCAGCTGCCACACGGCGGTGCCGGAGCCGATGCTCTTGCCGTTCAGTTTGCCGTTCAGCATCGGGCCGCCGGTGACGACGATCGCCGGGATGTCGCACGATGCGGCGCCCATCAGCAGGGCCGGGGTGGTCTTGTCGCAGCCGACCAGCAGCACGACGGCATCCATCGGATTGCCGCGGATCGATTCCTCGACATCCATCGATGCCAGGTTACGGGTCAGCATGGCGGTCGGGCGCAGGTTCGATTCGCCGCTGGAGAACACGGGGAATTCCACCGGCCAGCCACCGGCCTCGATGATGCCTTTCTTGACGTGCTCGGCGATCTTGCGGAAGTGGGCGTTGCAGGGGGTCAGTTCAGACCAGGTGTTGCAGATGCCGATGATGGGCTTGCCCTGGAATTCATGATCGGGAATGCCCTGGTTCTTCATCCAGCTGCGGTACATGAAGCCATTCTTGTCCTGGGTGCCGAACCATTCGGCGGACCGCAGTTTTACGTTCTTTTTCGTCTCAGACATTCGATTCTCCGGGTTGTTCTGCGCCCGGCGAATGGCAATCCTCGTCGAGCTGGTGATGTCCAGAATGTTAAAGAACGGAACGATTCTATTCCAATGAATAAAAAATGGTCAGCGATATGAAAAAAGATATCGGCTCGGAAAAAATTGCCAAAAAAATGGGGACGTACCCCATTTTTCAGGAAATATTTCCCGAAAAATAGGGTACGTCCCCTTTTTTGAAGTAACTAGTTTAGGACTGAACTGTAAACCGGTACAGCGACCGCGTCGAATACGTCTGACCGGGGCGCAGGATGGTGCTCGGGTAGTCCGGGCGGTTCGGCGAGTCCGGGAAGTGCTGCGGTTCCAGGCACAGCGCTTCGCGGTGGCCGAATTGCCAGCCCTTGCCGGTCAGCGAGCCGTCCAGGAAGTTGCCGCTGTAGAACTGGACGCCCGGTTCCTGCGTGTACAGCTCCAGCACGCGGCCGGAGACCGGGTCGCGCAGCGTGGCGGCCAGGCCCAGCACGTTGGAGTCGGGCTTGTTCAGCACGAAGTTGTGGTCGTAGCCGAGGCCATTTTTCAACTGTTCGTCGGCGACATCGATCCGCGAGCCGACGGTACGCGGCGTGCGGAAGTCGAACGGTGTGCCTTCCACGGGCGCCAGCGGCCCCAGCGGGATCGAATCGGCATCGATCGGCGTATAGCGGTCGGCATGGATGGTCAGCTCGTGGTCGAGGATCGACCCGCGGCCGGCCAGGTTGAAATAGGCGTGCTGCGTGAGGTTGACGGGCGTGGCCTTGTCGGTGGTGGCGTGGTACTTCACCAGCAGCTCGTTCGCGTCGTTCAGCTCGTAGGTGACCGTGACTTCCAGCTTGCCCGGGTAGCCATGGTCGCCGTCCGGACTGGTGTAGGTGAGCTTCAGGCCGATCGTCAGGTCCGTCACCAGCGGCACGGCGTGCCATACCTGCCGGTGGAAGCCCAGCGTGCCGCCATGCAGGTGATTCTTGCCATTGTTCACTTCCAGCTGCACCGGCTGGCCATCCAGCACGAAGCGGCCGCCGGCGATGCGGTTGCCGTAGCGGCCGATCAGCGCGCCGAAATACGGCACCGCGTCGGTGAAGTACGGCGCCGCCTCGTCGAAGCCGAAGGTCACGTCCGCCAGGTTGCCCTGCTTGTCCGGCACGTGCAGCTCGGTGATGATGCCGCCGAAGTTGGTGATCTTGACGACCATGCCGCTGCGGTTGCGCAGCGTGTAGAGGCTCAGCGACTGGCCATCCGGCGCGGTGCCGAACGGTTCCTGCTCAATGCTCAATTCCATCCGTAGGTTTTCCTGGAGGCGCCGGCGGGATCGGGCAATCGCTCATCGGCGGCATCAAGCCACCGCGGGCCGGCCAAAGTCCGGCATGCCGTCATCGCACCAACGCAAGGGTTTGACGAAGGTATGGCGATCCGGATTCCACAGGGGATCGCCGTCGATTTCAGTATAAGTCCGCGCATGGTACACCAGGAGCACGGTTGACCCATCCTCGGCCACCGTGAAGCCGGTGTGGCCCGGACCATGGGTGGCGTGCCCGTCACCGGCCTGCAGCACCGGCTCGCGCGACTTGGTCCAGGACGCGGGGTCCAGCAGGTCGGCATCCTCGCCGGCCCACAGCAGGCCCATCGCCTGGTCGTGGCCGGTGGCGCCGGCCGAGTAGCCGATGAAGACCCTGCCGTGCTTCTTCAGCACCGACGGGGCTTCGTTGACGGGCAAGCCACGGCATTCCCAGTCGAATTCCGGCCTGCTCAGCATGACCGGCGCGCCGCCGACCTGCCATGGCGTCGCCATCGGCGCGATGTACAGGTTCGCGCTGCCGTCGGCGCCGCCGTGCTGCTGCGCCCACAGGCCGTACAGCTGGCCCTTGTGCGTGAACGTGGCGGCGTCCAGGCAGGACGTGTCGTTGCCCGTGTCCACCTGCCCCATGAATTCCCACTCGCCGGCAAGCGGATTGGCGCTGGCATTGCGGATCGCGTAGATGCGGTGCCGGGACAGCCTGCCACGCGGCTCGCGCGACGGCGCCGCGGCGAAGTACACGTACCAGGCCCCGCCGCTGAAGTGGATTTCCGGCGCCCTGATCAGTTCGGGGCATGGCCCGCCGGCGCCCTTGCGCCACACGCTGCGCGTCTGCGCCGAGGCCAGGCCTTCGATGGTCTTGGCGCGGCGCAGCTCGACGCGGTCGTACTGCGGCACCGAGGCGGTGAAGTAGTAATAGCCGTCCGTATGGCGGTAGATGCAGGGATCGGCGCGCTGCTCGATCAGCGGTTCGGGGATGTCGCCCACGTCATTCTCCATTTCCAGAAATCCAGCCTGCCACATGGTCGTGCCTCCGCATGCCGTTCGTTACAGTGGAAAACGCCGATGCGTGCCGGAACGGGAAGCCCATCAGCCAGTGGAAGAAGTTCGGGATTACAGTCGAGGAATCGCTGCCTCGGGATGCTGCCTCGGGATGCTGCCACGGGATGCCGCCGCGGGTTGCTGCCTCGGGTTGCTGCCACTGATTGCCGCCCGAGGTTGCCGTCACCGATTGCCGCCAGTCATGCGCCGGCGGCGTGGCGCATCAGGCGATCGACGGCCGGCCGAACACCGGCATGCCCTGCTCGTCCCAGCGCAGCGGCTTCACGAACGTGTGGCGGTCCGGATTCCACAGCGGGTCGCCGATGATCTCGGTGTAGGTGCGCGCGTGGTAGACCAGCATCACGCCTTCGCCATCCTCGGACACCGTGAACGAATTGTGGCCAGGGCCGTAGATGCCGTGTTCCAGGCAGCTTTGCAGCACCGGCTCCTTCGACTTCGTCCACGACGCCGGATCGAGCAGGTCGGCGTTTTCATCGGCCCACAGCAGGCCCATGGCGTATTCGATGCCGGTGCCGCTGGCCGAATACGTGATGAAGATCCTGCCGTTGCGCTTGACCACCGACGGGCCTTCGTTGACCCAGAAACGCTCGATTTCCCAGTCGTACTCGGGCTTGCTCAGCATGACCGGCTTGCCCGCGATGGTCCATGGGTTGCTCATCGGCGCGATGTACAGGTTCGAGTTGCCGCGGATCTCCTTGTCCTTCTGCGCCCACAGGTAGTACAGCTGGCCCTTGTGGGTGAAGGTGGTGGCATCCAGGCAGAACGTATCGATGCCGGTGTCGATCTGCCCCATGAATTCCCACTCGCCTTCCAGCGGATTGGCATTCTGGTTGCGCACGCAGTACATGCGGTGCTGGAACAGGTCATCCTTGATGTCGCGGCTGGGCGCGGCGGCGAAGTACACGTACCACGCGCCTTCGTTGAAATGCAGTTCCGGAGCCCACAGCAATTCGCTGTACGCTCCGCTGTCAGGCTTGGTCCAGACATCCTTCGGCGCCGCCTCGGCCAGGCCGGCGATCGTGGTGGCGCGGCGGATCTCGATGCGGTCGTATTGCGGCACCGAGGCCGTGAAGTAATAGTAGCCGTCGCTGTGGCGGTAGATGTGCGGGTCGGCGCGCTGCAGGATCAGCGGGGACAGTTTTTCAACGGCGGTTTTTTCAGTGGTCATATCTGTTACCTTGGATTTCAATGGTCAGCCGGCTGCGTAGCCGCGCCTGTTCATGTCGGCCTTCAATTCGACATAGTAGGAATCGCTGATGCGGTACTTGAACATGAACAGGCCCATCAGCAGGTGGAAAAAGCCCGGGATCACGGTCAGCATCAGCGCGATGCCGTTCAGCGCATGGGCCGATTGCGTGGCGTTCGGCACATAGTGGAAATAGGTGAACAGGCCGCCGACGATGGCGCCGGCGACGCCCATGCCGGCCTTCTGGCACACCGAGATGCCGCCAAAGGCGAAACCGGAAACGCGCTTGCCCGTCTTCACGTGGCCGTAGTCGATGGTCTCGGCGATGGCCGACCAGAACACCGGAGCATGCAGGTCGACGATGAACGACAGCAGGAAGTACAGGACGAACGCCAGCATCATGTCGCCCGGCTTGACGAACACGTAGATCGCCACGCTGATCAGCGCCACCAGCACCTGCGAGTTGCGGAACAGCTTTACCTTGCAGTAGGACTTGGTGATCCAGGTCGACGCGATCATGGAGATGATCGCTGCCGCCACGCCGGTGGACAGGAAGGCCGACACCACGGTGGCGTCGCCGCCCAGGTAGTACTTGGCATAGTAGATCGCCACCGAGCCGCGGATCACGTAGCCGATGGTGCCTGTCACGCAGGCGCCGCACAGCAGCAGCCACTGGTCGTTCTTCAGCAGCACCTTCAGCTGCGCCCACAGCGACTGGCGTTCCACCACGTGGCGCACGCGCTCGGTGGTCGTGAAGAAGCAGAACAGGAACAGCGCCACGCCCATCGCCGCCATCACGGCCATCGCCGCCTGGTAGCCGGCGGCCGGGCTGCCGTTGCCCCAGCGCTCGGCCAGGATCGGCACGATGATGGTCACCATGAACGCGCCGATCTTGGCGAAGAACAGCCGGTAGCCGTTGGCGGACAGGCGTTCCTGCGGATCGGCCGTCAGCGCGCTGGGCAGGGAAATGTAGGAAACGCCCACGCCGGACGTCATCAGCGTCATCAGGATGTAGGTCGAGTAGGCCCACAGCAGCTTGGCGTCGTACTGGAAGTCCGGCGTCATGAACACGAAGAACACCGAGATCCCGTACGGCACCGCCAGGAACAGGAACCATGGGCGGTAGCGGCCCCACTTGTTGGTATACCGGTCGGTGATCTGGCCCATGGCCAGGTCGGAGATCGCGCCGACCACCTTCACGACCAGCAGCAGCATCGCCAGGTCTTCGACGCGCAGGCCGTAGATGTCGGTATAGAAGAAGGTAATGATCAGCATCATCGACGAGATCACGACGTTCAACGCCATGTCGCCGGCGCCGAAGCCGACCTTCTCCAGCGTGGTGAGTTTCTTAGTCTCCATGTCTTCCTCTTCAATAGCCCGAAAGTCCGGGCTGGAACAGCGGTACTACTACCGCGCCGCGCACGGGGCGCAGGCGCGAACCAATGGGCGGACCGGGCCGGCAAGCGCCGTCGACAGTTCGCACGAAACGTTCGGGATGGAAGAAGTGGAGCCGGGCATGGCGATGCCTGGGGAGATGGGCTTCATGGTCTCCGACGTTTCTTTCTTGTGTATTGCTTAATCTTTTGTTTTGCTTTGCTTTGTTTTTGCTTTGTTTTTGCTTGTTTTGTGTGCGGCAAGCGACCAGGCAGCGTGAACTGCTGGCCTGGACCGATCTTAGGCGGGCCGCCGAAAACGATCCAATCAAATTTTACCAATTTGCAATATCATTTTTGGTATCGGATGCTCACTGGATGAGCAAAATGATCAGTTGCCTGATCATTTTACGGCGTGACGATGCGTTCTGGCGCGAAACGGTCAGCTATTGCCGAGAGACAATGCGTAGGCCCGTGTTGTAGAGAGGAGACGGAAGCGGGCGCCATGGCCGTGCTCGACCACGAGCAGCGAATGGGCCGCCAGCACGGCGAGGCTGTCGATCGCTTCGTAGGCCGATTGCGACGGGCGCAGCACCGCGGCTGCTTCATCGAGCGTGAACCAGGCCGGCAATCGCGCCAGGCGGCGCAGCGCCTCCTGCGCCGCCGGCGGCAGCAGCACATGGCTCCAGTCCAGCGCGGCACGCAGCGTGCGGTGGCGGGTGGTGGCGCCTGGCGGGCCTTGCAGCAGGCGCAGCATGTCGTCCAGCCCCGCCGCGATCCGGCGCAGGCCCAGTGCCGGCACCTGCGCGGCGGCCAGCTCGATCGCCAGCGGCAGGCCGTCGAGCCGGCGGCAGATCGCCGCGATCGACATCAGGTCGGCCGCATCGGGCAGGAAGGCGGTCGAGGCGACATCGGGTGAGCAGACATGCGTGGAGGCGTCATGCATCGACCCGGCAGGCGTGGAGGCACGAGGCGAGGCGGTGCTGGCCACGGCGGCGCGCGCCACGAACAGCGCGACGGCGCCGCTACCGGCCAGCCGGGCCGGATCCGTTTCCCCGGGCGGAGGCAGGTCCAGCGCGGGCACGCGCAGCACCGTTTCGCCGCTGGCCAGCAGCGGCTGCCGGCTGGTCGCCAGCACGCGCAGTTCCGGGCACTGCGCCAGCAGCGTTTCCACCAGCCGGCTGCAGGCGTCGGCCAGGTGTTCGCAATTGTCGAGTACCAGCAGCGCGGGGGCGAAACGCGGCGCGGCCGGCAGCCGGGCCGCCAGTCCAGCGGCCGAGCTCCAGCGCTGGCCCGGCATGCACCCCAGCGCCGCGGCGACGATGGCCAGCATGCCCTCTTCCGTGCCGGCCGCGTCGAGCCCGGCCCAGGCCACGGTGCCGCCATCGCGGTGCGCGGCCGCCAGTGCCAGCGCCGTCTTGCCGATGCCCGGTGCCCCCGCCAGGGTGACGAAACGGCTCGCGGCGACGCGCGCCAGCACATCGTCGACCAAGCCAGGACCGGCCGACACACGGCCGACCAGGTGCGGGGCCGGCCCTGGCAGCCGTGGCCGGGCAGCGGCGCGGCGCTCGGCCCGGCCGGCGAACAGGTAGCCGCGCCCGGCCACGGTGCCGATCAGCGCGCGGTCGTCGGCCAGCGCGCGGCGCAGCGCGGCGATCTGCACGCGCAGGTTGCCGTCGTCGATGTCCTGGCCCGGCCAGGCGCGCCGCAGCAGGTCGTCGCGGCTCAGCACGCGCCCGCCCGCCTCGATCAGTGCCTGCAGCAGGCGGGCGGCGCGCTGCCCCAGCGGCACCGGCGCGCCCCCTGCCGTGCGCAGTTCGCAGCGCGCCGGATCGAAGGTGTGCCGGCCGAACGCCAGTGCGCCCATAGTGTCTGTTTCCATGGCCGAAGGGTACGTGGCCAGGGCGCCGCGGCCCATCCCATAACGGGGCGGCATCCAGTGCCCCGATATGCGGGTGCCGCGATCCCCCGTTAGGGGAGGCCCGGCGACGCGGGGCTGCCAGCCCCGTTTGCCGGGTGTAAGATGCGCTTTTTTGGCGGGAGCGGCAGCATGCGGGAAACCTTGGGCGGCGCGCCGGTGCGCGTGATGGTGGTGGACGATCATCCGTTGATGCGCGAAGGGATCGCCGCCGTGCTGCCGGTCAGCGGCCGCTTCGAACTGGTGGCCGAGGCGGGCGATGGCCGCGAAGCGCTGGAACAGTTCGTGCGCCACCAGCCGGACGTGGTGCTGATGGACTTGCAGATGCCGGTGATGAATGGGCTCGATGCCATCGTGGCGATCCGCGAGATCGCGCCGCAGGCGCGCATCATCGTGCTGACCACCTACAAGGGCGACGTGCAGGTGCTGCGCGCGCTGAAGGCGGGCGCGATGGGCTACCTGTTGAAAAGCATGCTGCGCACCGAGCTGGCCGATGCCATCAACCGCGTGGTCGCCGGGCAGCGCCACATCCCGCCCGAGATCGCCATCGAACTGGCGGCGCATATCGATGCGGATGCCCTGTCCGCCCGCGAGACCGAGGTACTCGGCCTGGTCGCCGACGGCAATTCCAACAAGCGCGTGGCCCAGGCGCTCGGCATTGCCGAGGAAACCGTCAAGGCCCACATGAGCACCGTGCTCGGCAAGCTGGGCGCACGCGACCGCACGCATGCCGTCACGATCGCGATCCGCCGCGGCATCCTCGAACCCTGAGTTCCAGTTTTTCAGTTGCAATCCGATATGCCCGCATGATTTCGTGATGGTTCGGCCGAGCGTCGTGCGGTTCATGGCCGTTCAGTCAATAAGCGCGCGCTGACGAGCCGGTCCAGGGAGTACGATGGCGGCATGCCGATGTCCGCCCACCTTCCACCGGAGCCCGACCGTGCCGCGCGCCTGCTGCGACGCGCGCTGGCGCTGGGCACGCTGTGCGCGGGGCTGGCCGCCACGGCGCTGGTGTGGAACGGCCTGCGCGAAGGGCACGACCGCGAGGTACGCGCCGAGTTCGACTACCGGGTGCGCGAACTGCAAGCGCGCATCGCCCGGCGCATGGCCACCTACCAGCAGGTGCTGCGCGGCGCCCAGGCCTATGCGCTGGCCACCCCGCCGCTGCCCGGCGCCGCCGCGTTCCGCACCTATGTCGGCACCTTGCAGCTGCGCCAGGACTATCCCGGCATCCAGGGCATCGGTATCGCCCTGGTCGAGCGCGGCGCGACCATGCCGGCGGGCACGCAGCGCAGCAGCGTGGTGATGATCGAGCCGCTGGACGTGATGAACCGCCGCGCGCTGGGCTACGACATGTTCGCCGAACCGGTACGCCGCGCGGCGATGGAACGCGCCCGCGACACCGGCGATGCGGCGCTGTCGGGCCAGGTGCGCCTGGTGCAGGAAGGCAGCGGCACGGGGCAGCCGGGCTTCCTGATGTACCTGCCGCTGTACGCGCAAGCCGCGCAGGACATGCCGATGGGTGCGGCGAACAACGTGACGAACAACGTGACGAACAACGCGGCAAAGCGCGGGCGGGCCTTCCAGGGCTGGGTCTACGGCGCCTTCCGCATGCACGACTTCATGACGGGACTGAACGGCGAGCGCGAAGCCGACCTGCACGTGGCCGTGTACGACGCCACGCCCGAGCCGCCGAACTGCATGTATGGCTGCGCCTACCCGGACGGCACGGCGCGCCTGGACGAGCTGCGCACCATCGCCGTCGCCGGCCGTCCGTGGATCCTGCGGGTGCGCAGCAATCCCGTGTTCGAGGAGCGCATGGCATCGCAGCAGGCGGCCTGGGCCGGCGTGGCGGGCATCATCGTCAGCATCCTGTCGGCCCTGCTGGTGTGGCTGCTCGCGCAAGGCCGCGACCGGGCCCGCCAGCTGGCCCGCCGCATCACCGAAGACCTGCAGCGCTCGTACGGCAAGCTGCGCCATGAACGCAGCCGGCTGATCAGCATCCTCGATAACGCCAACGATGCGTTCGTGGCCGTGGATGCGGCCGGGGCGATCACGTACTGGAACGCGCAGGCCGAGCGCATCTTCGGCTGGAACGTCACCGAGGCGCTGGGCCGACCGCTGCGCCACCTGTTCCCCGGCGAACAGCCGGAACTGGACCG
Source organism: Pseudoduganella albidiflava (assembly GCF_004322755.1). Lineage (NCBI taxonomy): Bacteria > Pseudomonadati > Pseudomonadota > Betaproteobacteria > Burkholderiales > Oxalobacteraceae > Pseudoduganella > Pseudoduganella albidiflava. The sequence goes on along the minus strand of NZ_CP036401.1, from coordinate 2,097,075 downwards.
CCTGCTGGCGTTCGACGCCAGCGCGTTCGAGAACGGCCGTGGCCGGCGCCTGGAACTGGTGGCGGCCACCCGGGAAGGCTTGCCGGTACCGGTCGAGCTGTCGTGTTCGCGCGTGGACAGCGACGGTGCGCCGGCCCTGCACGGTTTCATCCGCGACCTGTCGGCAAGCAAGGCCGCGGCCACGCGCGAAGCACAGCGCCAGCAAGACCTTCAGCAGGCCCGGCAGGCGCTGAGCCGGGCGCAGAAACTGGAAGCGGTCGGCAAGCTGACGGGTGGCGTGGCCCACGACTTCAACAATGTCCTGCAAGTCATCTACGGCAATGTGCAGGCGGTGGCGATGGCGCCGCGTGCCCCGGATACGCCGCGCCGGCTGGCCGGTGCGCTGGCCGCCGTCGAGCGGGGCGCCAACCTGTCGCGCCAGCTGCTGGCGTTTGCCCGGCGCCAGCCGTTGGCCCCCGTGGTGATCAACCTGGCACGCCTGCTGCGCAATATCGACGACCTGCTGCACCGCGCGCTCGGCGAAGGCATCGAACTGGCGACGCGCGTGGAAGCGGGGCTGTGGAACACGCTGGCCGATCCGAACCAGCTGGAAAACGTGGTGCTGAACCTGGCGATCAACGCCCGCGATGCGATGGCGGGCCAGGGCCGGCTGACGATCGAACTGTCGAACGCCGTGCTGGACGAGCACTACGCCGCCGTGGTGCCGGACGCGGTGCCCGGCGACTATGTGCTGCTGGCGGTTTCCGATACCGGCAGCGGCATGCCGCCGGAAGTGCAGGAGCGCGTGTTCGAGCCCTTCTTCACCACCAAGCCGGAAGGCGAAGGCACCGGCCTCGGCCTCTCGATGGCCTATGGTTTCGTGCGCCAGACCGGCGGCCACATCCGCCTCTACAGCGAAGTGGGCGTGGGCACTACGATGCGCCTGTACTTCCCCCGCTCCGGTGCGCCGGAAGCCGCGCCGCCGGACGTGCCGCCGCCGGCCACCGGCGGCACGGAAACCATCCTGCTGGTGGACGACGACGCGGACGTGCGCGAGACCGTGACGGCGATGCTGCGCGGGCTGCGCTACACGGTGCTGGAAGCGGCCGACGCGGACGAGGCGATCCGCGTGCTGCGCACCGGGGCGCCGGTGGACCTGCTGTTCACCGACGTCGTCATGCCCGGCACCCTGCCCGTGTCCGAGCTGGCGCGGGTGGCGCGGCACCTGCGGCCCGGCCTGGCCGTGCTGTTCACCTCCGGCTACACGCAGGATGCGGCCCAGCATGGCGGCCAGCTGGAACCGGGCACGCACCTGCTGTCCAAGCCCTACCGCCGCGACGAACTGGCCAGCAAGGTGCGCGCCGTGCTCGATGAGCGGTCCGACCCGCCGCCTCAGGACTCGCCGCTGGCCCCGCAGCGCGTGCTGGTGGTGGAAGACAACGACGACCTGCGCGACCTCACGTGCGAGATGATCATGGCGCTGGGCTGGCAGGCCACCGGAGTGGGCAGCGCCGAGGCCGCGCTCGAATCGCTGGAAGCGGGCGGCATCGGCGCCGTCTTCACCGACGTGGAACTGCCCGGCATGAGCGGGCTGGCGCTGGCGCAGCGCCTGGCCGACAATCCCGAGCTGCCGGTGGTGATCGTCAGCGGCCGCGCCCTCGGCGACGACGTGCCGCCCGGCGTGCGCTTCCTCTTCAAGCCTTACCGCATCGATGCCGTGGAAGAGATCCTCGCGCAATTGCGCCTGCAGCGGCAGGAGACCGGCGAGCAGGGAATGGATTGACCGCATGCCGGCATCCGCGAAAAAGCCTGCCTTGCCCGGCAAATCGACTACCCAGGTCAAATCGGCCAAATCGGCCAAAGCGGTCAAGGCGGCCAAGCCACCCAGACCAGCCTCCAGTCCTGCCCCCTACCCCGTCACGCCGGATGGGCGCTATTTCGTCGTCAAGGGCCGCTTGTGGCGCACCAGCAATCCGCACCTGGCGCCCGACGTGAGGCAGCGCCTGGTGGAGCGGCTCATGGATGCGCGCCGCCAGGTCGGTGTCGCGAAAAAGGCCGGCGACGCCCAGGCCGAACGCAGCGCCCGCGCCGCCGTCGACGAGGCCAAGCGCGCCCTCGGCGAACGGGGCCCGGTCTGGTGGACCGACGGCGCTCCCGACGTCAACCGGCATATGGCAAAGAACACGCCGTATGCGGACTGGTACGAAACGCTCGACCACGAAGAGGAACGGTAAAGCAGCTTGGTCCGGCGGAAAAGCTTGGCACGGCGGTCGAAGCGCCCTAAAATATACTGCGTATATTTAATAGGAGAATCGCATGACCACGGGACACGTCTTCATCGCCACCAGCCTGGATGGCTTCATCGCCCGCCCCGATGGCGACATCGACTGGCTGCTCGCCCGGGACGATCCGGCCGAAGACCACGGCTACGACGCCTTCATCGCCGGCAAGGATGCCATCGTGATGGGCCGCGGCAGCTATGAAAAGGCGGTCACGTTCGATCCGTGGCCGTACGGCCTGCCGGTGCTGGTGCTGTCGAAGCAGCTGGCGGACACGCCGGTGCCGGCCGCGCTGCGCGGCAACGTAAGCTTTTCCAGCCTCGACCCGGCGCAGGCGCTGGCGCAACTGGACAAGGATGGCGTGCGCCGCGTGTATGTCGACGGCGGGCAGCTGGTGCAATCGTTCCTGCGCGAGGGGCTCATCGAGGACATGGTGATCACCACGGTGCCCGTGCTGATCGGCGCCGGCCGGCCGCTGTTCGGCGCCCTGCCGCGCGACCGGGACCTGCAACTGGTGGCCAGCCGCAGCTTCCCGTCGGGCCTGGTGCAATCGACCTACCGGCTGCTGCCGTGACGCGGCCCCGTGGCCGTCCCGCCCAGGGCAGCGGCGTGGCGCGCGACGCCATCCTCGCCGCCGCGCTGGCCCTGCTGGAAGAAGGCAATGGCGCCGGCCTGACGATGAGGGGCCTGGCGGCGCGGCTGGGCGTCACGCCGATGAGCCTGTACCACCACGTGGCCGACCGGACCGCCCTGCTGGTGGCCTTGTCGGACATGGTGTACGGCGAAGTGATGGTGCCCCCGGACGCCACCGGTTCGGCGGCAGGTCCTCCTGAAGAATGCCGCGCGGAACTGCGCGCGCTGCTGGTGCGCTACCACGATGCCGTGGGCCGGCATCCCCAGCTGACGCTGGCGATCTTCGCCGAGCCGGCCGCCTTTGCCGGGGTCACGCGGCGCATCACCGAACGGCTGGAGACCCTTCTGGCAATGCTCACGCCAGCGCACCTGCTGTGGCGCGACGTGCTGGTCGACCATGCGCATGGCAGCGGGCTGGCGCTGATGGCCGCGCGCGGCGATGCGCAGGCCGCCGCGGCGATGCGGGAACAATATGGCCGGGCCCTCGACTGCCTGCTGGCGGGAGCAGCCCGCCCGGCCGCGGAGTAGCCCGCGGCCCTGCTTACTGGAACGCCACCTCGGCAAAGCTGCGCAGCTTGCGGCTGTGCAGCCGGTCCACGCCCAGGGCGCGCAGCAGTTCCAGCGCCCGGATGCCGATGCGCAGGTGCTGGTCCACGCGGTCCCGGTAGAACTGGTTGGCCATGCCCGGCAGCTTGATCTCGCCGTGCAGCGGCTTGTCGGACACGCACAGCAGCGTGCCGTACGGCACCCGGAAGCGGAAGCCGTTGGCGGCGATGGTGGCGCTTTCCATGTCCAGCGCCACCGCGCGGCTTTGCGAGAAGCGCCGCTCCGGCGTGCGCTGCGGCAGCAGTTCCCAGTTGCGGTTGTCGGTGCTGGCCACCGTGCCGGTGCGCAGCACGCGCTTCAGGTCGTGGCCCGTCAGTTGCGTGACCTCCGCCACCGCGCCTTCGATAGCCACCTGCACCTCGGCCAGTGCGGGGATCGGCACCCATAGCGGCAGGTCTTCGTCCAGCACGTGGTCTTCGCGCACGTAGCCGTGGGCTAGCACGTAGTCGCCCAGCTGCTGCGTGTTGCGCAGGCCGGCGCAGTGGCCCAGCATCAGCCAGGCATGCGGGCGCAGCACGGCCACGTGGTCGGTGATCGTCTTGGCGTTGGCGGGGCCGACGCCGATGTTGACCATGCTGATGCCGCTGCCATCCTCGCGCACCAGGTGGTAGCCCGGCATCTGCGGCAGGCGCAGCGGCGGCGCGCCCAGCGTGTCCCCCGGCCGGGCATCCTGGCCCGCGCGGCGCGTGACGAGGTTGCCCGGTTCGACGAAAGCCACGTACTTGTCTTCCTCGCTGGCCGGTTCGCGGCTCATGATGGCATGGCCGAGGCGCACGAATTCGTCGATGTAGAACTGGTAGTTCGTGAACAGCACGAACTTCTGGAAGTGTTCCGGCGACGTTCCCGTGTAATGGCGCAGCCGCTGCAGCGAATAGTCGACGCGCGGCCCGGTGAACAGCGACAGCGGCAGCGCCTCGCCCGGTGCCGGATCGCAGGTGCCGTTGGCGATGCCGTCATCCATCGCGGCCAGGTTCGGCAGGTCGAACACGTCGCGCATCATCGCGCGGCGCTCCGGGCTCATGCTGCCTTCGATGTGGTCGTGCTCGGCGAACGAGAAATGGATCGGGATCGGCTGCGCCGACAGGCCCACCTCCAGCTGCACGTGCTGCTGGCCGTGGTTCTTCAGCAGCAGCCGGAATTGTTCATGGTAGTAGCGCGCGAACAGGTCGGGACGCGTCAGCGTGGTTTCATAGGTGCCGGGACCTTCGACGAAACCATACGAAAGCCGGGTGTCGGCGCGCGCGAACGTTTCCGTCTGCACGCGCACGAACGGGTAGCACGCGCGCACGTGGCTCGGCGTTTCGCCCTCCACGAAGCGCTGCAGGCTCTCGCGCAGGTGGCGGATGCTGCCGTCATAGATTTCCTGCACGCGCGCCAGCGCGGCGGCGGGATCGTCGAATCGTTCCGGGGGGATGAAGGGGCGGGTGGACACGGTGCACTCCTGTTCTTCTGTTGTTGTTCTTGATGTGATCCTAGCATGAGCGGCGGCGGCATGGCAGGCCGTACCGGGTGTGGCGAGGGCTGCGACGTTCATCGCAGCGGAAGACGATCATTGCAGCGGTACCTCGTCATGCAGCGCCCGGATCGCACGGGCGAACAGTGCGCCGCTGTCCAGCACCGTGAACAGGGGGCCGGCGCGGGTGCCGTCGTGCACGGTGTCGGCCACGGCGCCCGCGTCGAGCCCGGCGCGGGCCAGCGTACCGGCCGCGTCGCCGGCGAACACGGCATGCGTGGCCGCCGCCATCACCCGAGCCGCGCCGTGTTCCCGACTGGCTTCGACGGCGCGCGCCATCGTGCTGCCGGTGCCGATGATGTCGTCGAACACGATGGCCAGCTTGCCGGACACATCGCCGGCCATCAGGTCGCCCGTCAGTTCGCGGCCGCGGCGGTGCTTCTCGACGAAGGCCAGCGAGACCGGCCGGCCCAGCTCGCGTGCCAGCGCCGCCCGCAAGCCTTCGGCCCGGCGAATGCCGCCGCCATCCGGCGCCACCACGCACACCTCGTCGCTTCCCGCCACGCCGGCGAAATGCGCGGCGAACAGCGCGGCGCCGTCCAGGTGCTCGGTGCGGCAGCGGAAGGCGTTCTGGAAGGCCGACAGGTTGTGCACGTCCAGCGCCAGCACCGTGTCGGCGCCGGCCGCCTCCAGCAGCGTGGCCACGTAGCGCAGGGTCAGCGGATCGCCGACCTGGTGCCGCGTGTCCTGCCGCGCGAACGCCACGTAGGGCAGCACGGCCGTGACGCGCGCGGCGCCGGCATCGCGCAGCGCGCCGATGAAGAACAGCAGCCGGCACAGGCGGTCGCCGCTGCCCTGCCCCGGCCCGCCGGCCAGCGAATGGATCACGCAGGCATGGCCGCCGCGCACGGTGGCCGGGGCGCGCACCACGTACTCGCCGTCATCGAATTCCTTTTCCTCGTGGGCCGCCAGCGGCATGCCCAGGTGCATGGCCACGCGCTGGCCGAGCGGTGCGCTGCCAGCCAGCGCGAACAGGTGCAGGGGTGCGTTCATCGTCTCGTGCAAAGTATTCAAAGGGTCAAGGGATTAGGGTCAGGGACTAGGGTCAGGGATCAGGGTCAGGGATCAGGGTCGGGGCCAGGGTCTGGCAGATGTCCTTTATTGTAGGCGCAAGCAGCACATCTCCAGCGTACGCGGGCGTACAAAAGAGCCAGGACCGAGCTGCTACCATGCAAACTCCAGCGGTGCACCAGCCCCGCGAAGTGGCAGACACCGGGCGACATGACAGCCGAACCAAGCGATACCGACATCTTCATCCTCGGCCATGCGCCGCGGGCACGCGAATGGCTGCGCGCGCTGCCGTTCCGCGTGCGTGCGGTCACCGATACCTGGCTGGCGGCCGCCCAGCCGTGGCATGGCGTGCGGCTGGTGCTGTGCGCGCCCACCGTCGACGCCGGCCTGCTGGCCCGGCTGCGCGTGCTGCCGGCACTGCAGGATTGCGCCATGGTGGCCCTGTCGCCGGCGTGCGATGACGGCCGTGTCGAGTTCGACGACGTGGTCGACCTGGCCGCCAGCACGGCCGAAGCGTTCGCCGCGCGCATCCTGGCCACGCTGAACGGCGCCCGCGTGCGGGCCCGGCGCAATGCCCGGTACCGCCTGCTGCAACAGGTCGACGATGCCTTCCGCCACCTGGACGACCCGGGCGACATCGCGCTGGCCGCCGCCAGCCTGCTGGGCCGGCACCTGCGCGTCAACCGCTGCGCCTTCGCCGACGTGGAAGCGGACGAGGACACCTTCAACCTTACCGGCGACTACAACGCCGGCGTAGCCAGCATCGTCGGCCGCTACCGCTTCGCCGAGTTCGGCGCCGCCTGCCTGGCCGCCATGCGCGAAGGCGTGCCCTACGTCGTCGAGGATGCCGAGACCGACCCGCGCACGGCCGCCACGCTGGACCGCTACCGGCAGAGCGGCATCTACTCGGTAATCTGCGTGCCGGTGCGCAAGGAAGGCCGCTTCGTGGCCGCGATGGCGGTGCACACGGTCACGCCGCGCCGCTGGCGCACGGACGAAGTCTCGCTGCTGGTGGCGGTGGCCGAGCGCTGCCGCGAATCGATCGAACGGGGCCGCATCGCGCGCACGCTGCAGTCGAAGGAGGCCCGCTACCGTACCCTCGTCGAGACGATGTCCGCCGTGATCTGGCACATGGAAGGCGACTGCATGCGCGCCGGCGAGAACCCCAGCTGGTCGGCGTTTACCGGCCAGTTGCCGGAGGAATACGCGGGGGCCGGGTGGATGGACGCGCTGCACCCGCACGACCGGCCCGCCGCCGCGGCCGCATGGCACTCGGCCTTCACGCATGGGCATCCGTACGTGGCCAGCTACCGGTTGCGCCGGCACGATGGCGAATACCGCTACATGCTGTCGCGCGGTGCCGCCGTGCGCGCCGGCGAAACGGCCGTCGAGTGGGTCGGCAACTGCCTCGACGTGACCGATATCCGCCATGCCCAGGAAGCGCTGCGGGTAGCCAACACGCGGCTGCAGTTCACGCTCGATTCCGCGCAGATCGCCGACTGGGTCTACGATCCGGTGCGCCGCAGCGTCGGCGGCTCGGCGCGGCTGGCGCGGTTGCTCGGTTGCGATGCCAGTGCCGCGGAGTGGGAACTGGGCACGGTGACGGCCCGGGTGCACCCGGACGACCTGCCCCGGCTGGAGGCCAGTTTCCGCGCGGCTGTCGCGGCGGACCGGCCGTGGCGCGACGAGTGCCGGCTGGTCGGCGCGGACGGCAGGGAACGGTGGGTGGCAGCCCACGGCAGCCGCTACAGCGACGATCCCTCCACCGGCTGGCGCCTGCTGGGCATCGTCTACGACATCACGGCCCATAAACGTTCCGAGCAGGCGCTGCGCGAAGCCGATGCCCGCAAGGATGAATTCCTCGCCATGCTGGCCCACGAACTGCGCAATCCGCTCGCGCCGATCGGCGCCGCCGCCCAGGTGCTGGCGGTGGCCGGCGCGGATACGGCCAAGGTCTCGATGGCCAGCGCCGTCATCGGCCGCCAGGTGCGGCACATGGCCAGCCTGGTCGACGACCTGCTCGACGTTTCGCGCGTCAAGCGCGGTTTCGTGCGGCTGGAAAAGCGCCGCTGCGACATGGCCGCCGTGATCGGTGCCGCGCTCGAGCAAGTGCGTCCGCTGGCCGAGCGGCGCGGCCACCGGCTCACCGTCGGGCTGCCCGATCTGCAGGCCTGCGTCGACGGCGACGAGAAGCGCCTCGTGCAGGTCGTCGCCAACCTGCTCAACAACGCCGTCAAGTACACGCCCGACGGCGGCCGGATCGACATCGGGCTGGCCCTCGCCGCCAGCACCGCCGTGGTCACGGTGCGCGACAACGGCGTGGGCATGAGCGCCGATTTCCTCGAACGGGCCTTCGACGTGTTCGCCCAGGCCGACCAGAGCATCGCCCGCTCGCAGGGCGGCCTGGGGCTGGGCCTGGCGCTGGCCCGCAGCCTCGTCAGCGCCCACGGCGGCACCATCGACGCCGCCAGCGCCGGCCCCGGCAAGGGCGCCCTGTTCACCGTCACCCTCCCGCTCGCCACCGTCTAGCCCACCCCAAGTGCAAATTCCGGGGTCAGACCCATCGGGTCTGACCCCAGCCCTTCGCTGTTGGGGTGAATGCATGCGCTTTCAATGTGCCGGGCCGCTTGCCTTAACGGCCTGGGGCCAGACCCTGGTTCTGACTTTGACATCCACCACCGCCTCCCGCTCATCCCCATGAGCGAACTTGTGAATTTCATAATGTCGTTTCGTCGTTCTCTTAGTTGAAAACGATTGCAAACCCTCGGATGATTCCCATGCCTTTGGGTTTTTATAAATAGAAGACAACAGCGAACAACAACCATCGATGGGAGACGCAACATGGGCATCAAGGTACAGCTGAGGAAAACAGCCATCGCCGCCGGCGTGGCGCAGGTCGCCATGCTGGCCGCCAGCTCGGCCTGGGCGCAGCAGGCAAGCGCGGAACAGGAAGCCCCGGCCGCCGCCGTGGTCACGGTCACCGGGCAGCGCGCGGCACTGAACTCCGCACAGAAGATCAAGCAGCAATCGGACGAGATCGTCGATTCGATCGTCGCCGAGGATATCGGCAAGCTGCCGGACAAGTCGGTCACCGAAGTGCTGCAGCGCGTGGTGGGCGTGACCATCGACCGCATGCTGGCCAAGGGCGACGACGAGCACTTTTCGGTGGAAGGCTCGGGCGTGTCGATCCGCGGGCTGAACTACGTGCGCTCGGAACTGAACGGGCGCGATTCGTTCTCGGCCAACGGCGGCCGGGCGCTCAACTTCGAGGACGTGCCGCCCGAGCTGATGGCCGGCGTGGATGTCTACAAAAGCCCGTCGGCCGAGCAGATCGAAGGCGCGGTGGGCGGCCTGGTCAACCTGCGCACGGCGATGCCGTTCGACTTCAAGGGCTTCAAGTTCGGCGCGTCGCTCGACACCACGTATTCCGAACTGCGCAAGGACCGCGATACCCCGAGCGGCTCGGTGCTGGTGTCCCACCGGTGGAAGACCGGCCTGGGCGAATTCGGCGCGCTGATCGACGTGGCCTCGTCCAACAGCAAGGTGCGCACCGACGGCTTCCAGGTCGACGCCTACTTCCCGCGCGACGACGTGAAGCCGGGCAGCCGCGTCTGGGTACCGAAGGCGGCCCAGTGGCGCACCATGACGTACGACCGCGAACGCGACGGCATCTACGGCGCGCTGCAGTGGAAGCTGAACAACGAGCTGAAAAGCTCGCTCACCTACTTCAAGTCGAAGTACAAGATCCACTGGGATGAAAACGCGGTGTTCGCCTCGGCCGAACCGTACCGCGTGAAGCCCAGCGCCGACACGGTGTACGACGCCAACGGCGTGATGCTGGTCGGCACGCTGGAAACGCCCAACTCGACCGGCATCAACTTCGGCAACGACACGCGCTCGGCGGACCGCGAATCGTCGACCACCGATCTGGCCTGGAACGCCGAATGGCGCCCCAGCCAGGCCTGGACGCTGTCGGCCGACGTGCAGCGCATCCGTGCCCGTACCGCCGCCTTCGATTCGCTGATCGCCACCGGCATACTGGTACCGAAGGAACGGCTCGACCTGACCCGCGGCGTGCCGCACATCACCTTCGACGATGCCGACCGCGCCTTCCTGGTCGACCCCAAGAATTACTTCTGGGACTTCACGATGGAGCACCGCGACGCCAGCGTGGCCAACGAGACGGCCTGGCGCACGGATGCGAAATACACGTTCGACCACCCGGTGCTGCGCGACCTGCGCTTCGGCGTGCGCATGACGGACCGCGATTCGCTGAACACGAACTCGAACCCCAGCTACAACTGGGCGGCCGTGTCCGAACCGTGGATGCTGGGCTCGCAGATCGGCCAGCTGGCCTCGCTGGGCGACCCGCGCTTCGCCGGCGGCGCCTCGCTGCGCACCTTCCCCAACTACTTCAATGGCGACGCCCCGGCGCCGCCGCCGATGCTGTTCCCGGACGTGGCCCTGACCACCGGCTATCCGGGCAGCTACGCCAAGCTGCACAGCTACCACGAGATCCTGTGCGCGGAATTCGGTTCCACCTGCCAGCCGTGGAAGCCGGCCGAGTGGGGCACCAACCCGGCCGGCATCAACCGGCAGGAGGAAAAGACCAAGGCGCTCTACACCCAGCTGCGCTTCGGCTGGGACGACCTGCCCTACCCGGTCGACGGCAACGTGGGCGTGCGCTATGTGCGGACCAACATGAAGGCGGCCGGCTACGTCACCTTCACGCCGCCCGCCAACCTCGTGCCGCCGGGTTACACGGTGATCGGCCCGGCCGTGCCGCAGATTCCCGCCTATGCCGAAGCGCGCGACTATGAACGCAGCTACGGCAACGTGCTGCCCAGCCTGAACCTGCGCATGAAGGTGAACGACAGGCTGCAACTGCGCCTGGCGTTTTCCAAGGGGATTTCGCGGCCCGACTTTTCACAGCTGCAGGGCTACACGAGCCTGAGCCAGTCGATCACCGCATCGCCCGACGCGGCCTCCCAGCAGCTGGTCGTGTCGAGCAACAACCTCACCGGCACGGCGTCCGGCAATCCGTACCTGAAACCGGTGTCGTCGAAACAGCTCGACCTCACCGCCGAGTACTACTGGTCGCAGGTCGGCTCGTTCACGGTGGCCCTGTTCAACAAGGACCTGAAGGACATCATCATCAAGCAGCTGTCGACGTTCACGGTCGACGACACGTCCGGCAATCCGCAGGAGTTCGTCGTCGATTCGCCCGTCAACGGTGCCAAGGGCCGCGCCCGCGGCATCGAGCTGGCCTATCAACAATATTTTGATCAACTGAGCGACATGCTGCCCGGCTGGCTGTCCGGCTTCGGCGTGCAGGCCAACTTCACCTATGTCGACAGCGAGAAGGACCTGTACAACCCGGTCTTCCAGGAATACTGCTCGGGCGGCTCCACCCAGTCCAACCTGAACATGGCGCTGAACGGCTGCGACACGGATGGCCGCACCTTCGGCAACCTGCCGCTCGAAGGCCTGTCCAAGCGCGCCGCCAACCTGGCGTTCATGTACGACAAGGGACCGTGGTCGGCGCGGGTGGCCTATGCATGGCGTTCGAAAAGCCTGCTGACGGCCAGCGGCACGCGCGGCGGCGAAGCGCTCGACACCAACCCGGCCAGCCCCACCTTCGGCCAGCGCAACCTGAACTGGAGCCTGCCGGTATGGACCGACCAGTATGGCCAGGTCGACGCCTCGCTGTTCTACAAGATCAACGAGCACATGACCTTCGGGCTGGAAGGCACCAACCTGACCGATGCGATCTTCCGCCAGGTGATGCAGCAGCACATCGGCATGAAGGGCCGCGCGTGGTTCGCCTCGGGGCCGCGCTATTCGGCCAAGCTGCGCGTCAACTTCTAGGGAACCTGGGGAGGCCCGTCACTCCCCTGCCCCGATACCTCCCCCAATACCTGGCCGGATGGCACGATGCGCACGTCGTGCATCCGGTCCAGGTAGGCTTCCAGGTACCACTTGTGACTGGCGCCCACGATGACCAGGGTGCGGCTTCCCGGCACGGTGGCGATGGCCTCGCGGATATTCGAGGCCATGCGCAGGTTGCGCGTTTCCCAGTAGCCCAGGTAGCCGCGGCCGAACTGTTGCGGCGAAGGTTCCTCGAGGGCCGCGCCGAAATCGCTGTCGTAGATGAGCCTTGCCTGCGCTGGATCGTTCATGGCCCGGTACATCGCCAGTATCCCCTCCGGCTTGCCCAGTCCCGCCGCGAACTGCTCGTCCAGCTGCTTGCGCCGGGCGGTCGCGGGATTGTCCCAGGCTTTGGAAATGGCCGCGCCGTACGCTACCGGATCGGCATCCGGCGCGGCCGCTGTCTGGTCATCCATCGCGATCACGCGTTCGAGACCCAGCACCGCCGCCAGCGGCGCGGCGATCAGCGTATCTTCGCTGCGCCGTTCGCGCAAGTTGTCGAGCGCCGCGACCAGCGTGGCATCGAGGCCGCCATCGGCGCGCCGCTCCGCGTCCGGCAAGCGCAGCCACTGCACCAGCGCCGACACGGGTTCTCCGCCGGCCAGGAACACGGCGGCAAGGCGGCGGCGCTGGGCCGGCGTGGGGGCCGTGGGCCAGCCCGCCAGCAACCGGTCGATCTCGGCGGTGGCGGCCGGTACATCGAGGCCGGTCGCGGCGCGCGCCGGCTCCGGATCCCACTTGCAGAATGCCTGCACCGTCTCCTTGAAGCGGCTCGGATACCGCCGCATGAAATCGCACTGCGGACCGGAGCGCGCCTCGATGGCGACGATGCGGGGTTTCCAGGCAGCCAGGCGTTCCTGCAGGAGCCCGAGGCTGGCCGGCCGGAACGTGTCCGGAAGCGAGCGCAAATGGGGCGTGCCGAGCACCATCACTTCATTCGGCGTTCCCTTCGCCGGTCCCTTGAGGGCAGCCGGGTCGAATGGCTGCCGGGCGCCCGCGGCCGTGGCCGCGGCGTACAGCAGGGTAGCGATCAGCAGGCGGGTTCTATGTCGCGGCATCCGGTTGGTCTCCTGTGGGGTTCATGGAGGCGCTACTGTACGACGGGACCGGCCATGGGGACCCGGGCCATGCGACAGACTGCCGGTTGCGCGGCATGGATTGCAGCCGGGCCGGCTACATCCTCGGGCGCAGCTTGCGGCGCGCCGCCCGCGCATGCGGCACCCAGGCCTGCACGGCCCAGCGCCGCCACATGATCAGGCCGCGAATCCATTCGTCCGCGGCGAAGGCGATATACAGGCCGGCCAGGCCGAAGCCGAAGTGGATGCCCAGCACCCAGCTGCCGCCGGCCAGTACCAGCGCCATCGAAGCCGCGCCGGCCATCACGGGGAAGCGCACGTCGCCGGTGGCGCGCAGCGCGTTGATGACCACCAGGTTGAAGGTGCGGCCCAGTTCCACCAGCACGCCAATCCACAGCAAAATGCAGCCTTCGGCGATGATCGCCGGGTCGCTGGTAAAGGCGCCCAGCAGCCACGGGCCGGCCAGCGCCACGGCGCCCGCCACCACGCCGCTGATGACGAGCCCGCGCCCCAGCGACGTGCGCACCAGCCGGTGCGCCTCGCCCAGTTCGCCCGCGCCGACCATGTGGCCGACCATGATTTCCACGGCGAACGCGGTGGCCAGGCTGAACACGATCACCATGCTGCCGATCTGCTGCACGTAGGCGTGCGTGGCCAGCGCCGCGGCACCCAGCGTGCCGGCGGCGGCCATCGCGGCCATGAAGGCCAGCCGCCAGGCGATGTTCTCGGCCGCCGCCGGAATGCCGATGTGCAGCACCTCGGCCAGTTCCCGGCGCGGCAGGTGCCACCAGTCCGGCGCGCGGGTGACCAGGCCGAGATGCTGGCGCCACAGCACGAGGTGCAGCACCAGGCCGAGCGCGCGGCTGAGCGTGAGCGCGACGGCGAAGCCCGGCAGGCCCATGGCCGGCACCGGGCCCCAGCCCTGCATCAGCGGCACCGCCAGCAGCACGTGCGTGGTGTGCATGGCCAGCAGCACCAGCAGCGTGTCGCGGGTGCGCAGGTGGGCGCGCATCACGGCCGCCATCGAGGCATTCCAGGCATCGAACAGCAGCGCCGGCGCCAGCGCCATCAGGAACGGCGCCGCTAGCGGGAAGACGTCGTCCGGCGTCTGCAGCAGTTCCAGCAGCGGCCCGGCGCCGAATAGCGCTACCAGCGCCGTGACGACACCGATCCAGGTGCTCGCGCCGACCGACGCCAGCGCCACCCGGTTGGCGCCCTCGCGGTGCCCCGCCCCAAGGCTTTGCGTGATGACCACGCCGACGCCGGAACCGACGATGCGGAACAGCAGGAACAGGGTGACGGAAATGTTATGGGCGAACGCGAACGCCGCGCCGGCCGTGTCGGACAGGTGCGACGCCAGCCAGGTGCCGGCGACGCCGATGGCGACGGCCAGGACGAGTTCGACGAGCAGGGGCCACGCGAGCGTGAAGATGTGGGGACGGGGGGTAGTGGTGGAAAAGGACATGGCGGCGGCTGGGTAATCCGCCATTGTACGTGCTCCGGACGGCTACAATGGCGCATTCCCCCATTTTGCAACGCCGCCATGTACGCCGCCGCCGATCCCGCATCCCTCACCCGCCTGGTCCACGAATTCTACGCCGACGTACGGCGCGATGCCCTGCTGGCCGCCGTGTTCGGCCCCCGCATCGGCGACGACTGGGATGCGCACCTGGCGCGCATGGTGGCATTCTGGAGCGATGTGATGCTGGGCCGCAGGCCCGGCGTGCCGCCCTTCCAGGGCAATGTCTACGGCAAGCACATGACGCTCGAAGGCGTCACGCCGGCGCATTTCCAGCGCTGGCTGGACCTGTTCGACGCCACCGCGCGCCGCCTGTTCGAGACGCCGGTGGCCGACGAGTTGCTGGTGGTGGCGAAACGCATCGCCGCCAGCCTGCAATATGGCTTCTTCGGCAAGGTCGAGGTAGCCGGGCCTTCCGCCTGATCCGCTGCCGCCGGCGCCGCAGCGGCAGCGGATCGCGCGGCGGTGCGCCTCACGTCGCAGTGACGCCCACTTACGTCACATACTGCGCCTGCCCGTTGCCGAACGACCAGTTCTCCTTCTTCACTTCGAGCAGGTTGATGAACACATCTTCCGGCCGCACGCCCGCTTCGGCATGGAGGCCTTCGGCGATACGCTGGTAGAGCAGCTTCTTCTGCTCCACGGTGCGGCCTTCGCTGATGGTGATCTGAATGAACACCATCCCGTCGGTACGCTCGATGCCGAGGTAGGCGGGATCGTAGACGAAGTGCTGCTCGTCGTGCTCGTTGAGGATCTGGAAGTTGTCGCGGTCGGGCACGCCGATCGTGGCTTTCAGCGCCTCGTAGACCACGGCGCCGAGCTTGCGGACATGGGAAGGGTCGGGATTCCTGCGGATATCGATGCGGACCAGGGGCATGCGTTTCTCCTCGTAGCGTTGGGCAGCCGACTATAACCCGGGAATGGCGCGTGCAACTGGTCGGCAACTTTTCACCGATACCGATCGGCAGCGATCGTCCGGACATCGAGGTGCCGAAGCGGCACTGGCACGCCTGCCGCCAACCCGGCTTCACACCCGCGTCAACGGCGGTACGATATCTCAAGGGACGGGAACCGGAGAACGCCATGCAGCATATCTACAAGCCGGAAGAGCACTGGAACACGGAGACCGGCTTCCCGGCCGCCCTGGCGATCGGCGACTCCTGGTTCTGGTACCTGAACGACAGCATGCTGGGCACGCTGGTGCGGCACCCGGACATGTCGGCCGACCACAGCAACGTGCAGCTGGTCGGCTACAACGGCGCCCGCCTGCAGGACTACGTCGGCGACGGCCGCTTCGCCGACACCGTCGCCCATTTCCTCCAGCCGCCCTATGCGGAAACGTTCAGCGAGTTCTATATCAGCGGCGCCGGCAACGACGCGGTGGACGTGCGCCTGGCGCTGCACCCCGATTGCAGCGGCGCCCGCAGCGCCGCCGACTGCATCGACGACGTGCGGATGGACGAGCTGCTGGGCGACCTGGCCGCCGCGCTGGACCTGCTGGTCGCCGCGATCCGCGCCGGCACGCGTGCCACCGTGCTGCCCCGCCCCATCTTCATCCACGGCTACGATTACCCGGTGCCGGACGGGCGCGGCTTCGGCTTCGGCCTGATCCGCTCCGGCCCCTGGCTGGCGCCGGCGATGGACCTGTGCCGCGTGCCGGCCGACATGGCGCTGCGGCGCGACATCGCCCGGGAACTGATCGACCGGCTGAACGACGACGTCTTCGCCCCCCTGCACGATCCCGACGGGCACGTGATCCACATCGACAGCCGGGGGATCCTGCGGAACAGCGGCAGCTATACGGATGACTGGTCCAACGAAATGCATCCGACCAACCGGGGCTTCGAACGCCTGTTCGAAACGGCCTGGCTGCCCGCCCTGCGGCGCTACGGTATCGCCCGCTGAGCTGCGTCGCTTGCCTCTGTAGAGCCGCAAAGGTCTCTCCCCGACAGTTGGTGGCGCTATTCTGATCGCCGGCCATGACCAAGGGGGCTGACCCTGATGCCGCTTACCTTGGGCGTACTGGCATGCCGCTGGCGCGTGTAGTTACCCCAACCGCGAACTGCTGGGGTCAGACCCGGCGGGTCTGACCCCGGATTCTGCACTTGGGGTTGATTTATTCAAGCGGCATTTCGACCGACCCGGCTTTTGGCTGAAGAGACCGGAATGCACGCAATCGAACTTAACCATCCCTGTTTCAGCAGCAGCGTGATCACGTGCCGAGATCAGGGCTGCTTCAACCGCCCGATGACACTGGCCACCTTGGTCGTGATGACATCGACCGCGGGCACATTGGCGCCATGCGGCAGGATGACATCGGCGTGGCGCTTGGTCGGCTCGATGAACTGCTTGTGCATGGGGCGCACGGTTTCCAGGTACTGGCCGACGATGCTGTCGACCGAGCGGCCACGCTCGGCGATATCGCGCTGCATCCGGCGGATGAAGCGGACATCGGCGGCGGTGTCGACGAAGATCTTCAGCGACATCATGTCGCGCAGGTCGGCGTCGTACAGCGCGAACAGGCCCTCGATCACGATGACCGGGGCCGGCTTCACCGTGATGGTCTGGCTGGAGCGGTTGTCGATCGTGAAATCGTACACGGGCATCTCGATCGCCGCGCCACTGCGCAGGGCCGCCACGTGCTCGACCAGCAGCGGCCAGTCGAAGGCGTCGGGATGGTCGTAATTCTGCTTGCGGCGCACGTCGGGCGTGAGGTCGGACTGGTCGCGGTAGTAATCGTCCTGCATCACCACCGACACCGTCTCGGCACCAAAGGAAGCCAGCACCTGCTGGGATACCGTCGACTTGCCACTGCCGCTTCCGCCTGCAACACCAATGACGAACGGTAGGTAGGAAATATCGTTCATCCCCGAATGATACCGGAGATTGATACCGGAGATGGCGCCGCGGCGGGCGCCCCAAGGCTTTCAAGCCGCAAGTGACATTGCCTTATTGCTAACCGATAGCCTTCATGGCAGCATACGCAGCACTTTATTCGACCCTGCCCAGACCATGACGATTACCCTGCCTGGCGCGACTGCCGCCATCGACACCGCAACGCTGATCCACGCCAGCCTGCGCGGCCTCGACGCCCTCGTCCCGTCCCTCGGCGCCCGCGCCGCCGCCTTCGTCATCGACGGTGCCGGTGCCGGGGTCCTGGAAGAGCTGTCGAAGCTGGGTGTGGGCGGTCGCGACGCGCTCGGTGCGCCGGGCCGCGTGCGGGTCTGGCCGGGCGAGGGCCTGACGGATGGCCTGCGAAACACGCTATACCGCGATGTCGCCCCTTCCGCCACGAACATTGCCATGCTGGTCCGCCTCGGCAAGGTGCTCGCGGCCGCCGATGGCGGCATGTCGCTGGAAAAGACCGGCGCACCGATGCCCGACTGGCTGCATTACCTGCTGAACGACGCGCTGTGTGTCACCTGCATCCCGAGCCACTATCGGGCCGAGCCGCCGCCCCGCACCGCGTGGACGGTCGACCTGCTGGCTGCCATCCTGCGCCACGAAGGCCTGCCCGACACGATGGCGCTGCCCATCGTGTTCGAGCGAGGTGCGCTGCGCGAGTTCTACCATGGCCAGACGTACCGCCCGCTGCTGGCGCCCGGCGCGCTGGACGCCTGGCTGCTGGCGGCCCCGGATCGCGTGGCAGCGTGCGCGCGGGAAATGTCGAACAGCGGCAAGGTGATGCTGGCAACGCGCCTCGGCGCCGACAGCGCGCTGGCGGAGGCGTTCGCACCACTGCTGGCCGAGCTGGCATGCAGCGACACCATTAGCGTACGCACGGCCGCCGCCGCCCTGGTCACCGCCAGTGCGGCATTTGCCCCGACGCTGGCCGGCCTGCTGGCATCGAACAAGCTGGAAGTGCGTATCGAGGCGGCAAACTGGCTGGCCTGGCTGGGTGCCGAACGCGGGCGGACGGCGATTCCTGCCCTGCACGCCGCGCTGGCGAAGGAAACCCGCGAGACGGCCAGCGCGGCCATGCTGACGGCACTGGAAAGGCTGGGCGAGGATATCGCGCCGCTGCTGGCGCCGGAACGGCTGCTGGCCCAGGCGAAGAAGGCGTTGAAGGGCAAGCCGCCGGCCGGCCTGGCCTGGTTCGACATGGCGCAGTTGCCTGCCTGCCGCTGGGAAGATGGCAGCCCGGTGCCGCCCGAGATCATCCAGTGGTGGGTCGCCCTGGCGTACAAGTTGAAGGAACCGGGCGGCAATCCGCTGTTCGACCGCTACCTGGGCCTGCTGGACCGGGCCAGCCGCGCGGCGCTGGGCAGCCACGTGCTGCGGCAGTTCATCGCGCAGGATACGCGCGGCGCGTCGCACGACGAAGCGGTGGCGTATGCGAACGGCAAGGCGCCGCAACTGTATGCGGACTACCAGGAACTGGCGCAGCGCGAACCCGTATGGTTCGCCGAAAAGGGCAAGCTCACCTACGAGGAAGTGTTCGAGCAGTGCAAGCGCGAGAAGCTGGACATCTACCTGGGCACCGCGATCAACGAGAAAGGCATCCTGGCGCTGGCCTCCGGCATGGCCGGCCATGAAATGGTCACCGCCATCCGGCAATACATGCGCGACCATTACCCGCGGCGCGCGCAGGTCGAGGCGCTGCTGGAAGCGGCCGCCGCGTCCGACGATCCGGCGGCGATCCAGTTCGTGCTGGCCACCGCGCGGCGCTACCGCACCCGCTCCGTGAAGGAAAAGGCGCGCATGCTGGTTGACCGAATCGCCGCGCGCAACGGCTGGTCGGCAGATGAACTGGCCGACCGCACCGTGCCCACCGGCGGGCTGGATGAAAGCGGCACGCTGCAGCTCCACTACGGCAGCCGCGAGTTCACCGTCACGCTGGATGCGGCGATGAAGATCGTGCTGCGCAATGCCGAAGGCAAGACCGTCGCCGCCCTGCCCGAGCCCCGCAAGGACGACGACGCCGAAGCCATCGCCGAAGCCAAACAGCAGCTCACGCAGTGCAAGAAAGAAGTCAGGCAGGTCATCGAACAGCAGACCGCCCGGCTGTACGAAGCGATGTGCGCCGGCCGGGCCTGGCCGCTGGCGGACTGGCGGGAGTACGTGGAACGGCATCCGCTGGTCGGCCGGCTGGCGCAGCGGCTGGCGTGGATGACCGATGGCGGCCTGTGTTTCCGGCCGGCCGGCGACGGCACGCTGGTCGACACGAACGACGACGACGTCGCCCTGGACGAAGGCGCCACCGTGCGGCTGGCCCACGCCGCCCTGCTGCCGGCCGAGCAGGCCGCGGCCTGGCTGAAGCATTTCAAGGACTACAAGCTGGCGCCGCTGTTCGCCCAGATGACGCGCACGCTGCCGGCGCTGGACCTGCAGCGCAAGGGGGAGGGAAATTCGGCGCCGCTGGAGATCGCCGACCGCCAGGGCTGGCTGAGCGACGCGTTCACGCTGCGCGGCGCGTTCACGAAGCTGGGCTACCAGCGCACCGCCGACTTCGAAGGCCATTTCTTCACCACCTACCACAAGGAATTCCCGGCCGCCGGTATCCGCGTGGCGATCGAATTCACCGGCAATGCACTGCCCGAGGAAAACGTGCCTGCCGCCGTGAAGACGCTGGCCTTCCAGGCGATCACCCCGCGCGGCCAGGCCGACAGCCAGTTGCCGCTGGCCCAGGTACCGCCGGTGCTGCTGGCCGAAGCGTATGGCGACTATCACGCCGTGGCGGCATCGTCCCGGTTCGACGAACATTGGCAAAAGAAGGTGCCGTGGCAGTCATAAAAAGGGATGTGCCGTCGCGGCAGGACTGGCTTGCTGGATGAATGTTTCTTGCAGCCTTGTAAATGGTCCTTCCCCATGGCAGCATACGGGCACTCCTGTCCTGTTGATTGCTTATGTTCAAAGCACTGCTCGGCGCCATCGGCGCAACCGTGCGCGTCCTGCGCTCCGATGAATCGCTGATCAAGGGCGGCGTCGCCAGCCTCGATGCGCTCGACACGCCGCTCGGCGCCCGCGCGGCCGCCTTCATCGCCCGTGGCGATGGCGTCGAGGTGCTGGCCGACCTGCAGGCGGCGGCGCCCCGCGCCGGCACGTTCCTCGGCTCGCCGGGCCGGCTGCACGCCACCTATGGCACTTCCGAACAAGGCAACGCGGCCCTGAAGGCACGCGCGGCGCTGTACACGAAAGTCGATGCGGATGCCCCCGACATCCCGGTGCTGGTCCGCCTGGGCAAGGTGCTGGCGGCCGCCGACGGTGGCGCATCGCTGCAGCGCACCGGCGCCGCGATGCCCGACTGGCTGCATTACCTGCTGAACGACGCGCTGTGGGCGACCTGCGAGTGCCGGGGCAGCGTCGCCGACACGGAAACCCGTGCCGCGTGGACCGTGCAACTGCTGTCGGCCATCGTGGCGCATGAGGAACTGCCAGCGCCGCTGGCCCTCGTCATCGTGTTCGAACGCGAAGACGTCTACGACTACTACCGGGACAGGGTCTACCGCCCGCTGCTCGATCCGGCCACGCTGGACCGCTACCTGGACAGCCATCGGGAAGACGTTATCGCGTGCGCCGGGATGCTCTCCGTCGCCGGCAAGACAATGCTGTGCCAGCGCCTTGGCGGCAACCCGGCGCTGGCGGCGGCGTTCGCACCGCTGCTGGTGGAGCTGGCGGTCGGCGACGGCAAGACGGTGCGCGCCGCCGCCGCGCGCTTCGTGACGGCGGACGCCGCCTTCACGGAAGTGCTCGAGCGTGTCCTGGCGGAAGGCCCGGCCGGCCAGCGCGCCAACGCCGCCGAACTGCTGGCACGGGTCCGCGGCGCCGATGCGCTGCCGGCGCTGGAAGCCGCGCTGGCCCTCGAACGGGGCAAGGCGGTGCAGCAGGCGCTGCGCGATGCCATCGGCCGAGTCGCGGCGGCCCGCGATGCGGCCGGCACCGGCTTGCCACCGCCGCCACCGCTGCCCGAACTGGAAGAACGCACGCTGGGCGCCGATGCGCTCGACCTGCTGCTGGCCAATCACGCGGAGCGGTTGCAGGCTCTGCAACGCCAGGCGCGGGAGGAAGCGGAACGCAATGCCACCGCCAAGCATCGCTGGGACTACGCGCAGCGCAACTACGACGCGCAACGGGCGCTGAAGCCGGACGATTTCCGGCTGGCGCTGGCGGCCTTGAACGGCGACACGGGCGAACGGGCCATGAAATGCCTCGCCAACGGCATGGTCCGCTCGACGCTGCAGCACGGCGGACGCCTGGCCGCACGCGCCGATTTCGGCATCCACCAGGCGTTGCGCTGGTTCGTCGCCGCCAGCCGGAACACGCCGTTCTGGTACGACTCCCTTGCGCGGGAATCCATCGGCGACCCGGAACAGGTGGACTTGCGCCAGTTGGCGCAGCTGAGCCGTGCGGCCGGCCTGGCGGAGGACGACACTGCCTTTGCCTGCCTGAACACCCGATGGATCATCGAACCGCCGCAAGCGGTGCTGCCGCCCCATCGGATCTGGCCATACTTCGCGGATCACCCGGAATACATCGACGCGGGCCTGGGCATGGCCGCGCCGCCCGCCGGCACGCGCTTCGAGCCTGAGCTGGGCCGAACGCTGGAAGTGCTGCGCACCTTCCCCGCCATCGCGCCGCGCTGGCTGCCCCGCCTGATGGAACTGGCGCTGGGCGAAGGCAAGACGCACCGCCTGGCGGCCCAGGATGTGCTGGGCGCGGTGCCGGACATCGGCCGCCAGGTGTGCGAGGCACTGGGCTCCAGCAAGCAGGAAGTGCGGATCGAAGCGGCCCAGTGGCTGGCGCGCATGGGCTGGCGCGAAGCGGTTCCCGCCCTGCGCGCGGCGCTGGCGAAGGAAAGCCGCGAATCGGCCAGCGCCGCCATGCTGTCCGCGCTGGAAACGCTGGGCGAAGATATCGCCCCGCTGCTGGCACCGGAGCGGCTGCTGGCGCAGGCCACGAAGGCGTTGAAGGGCAAGGCGCCGGCCGGCCTGGCCTGGCTCGACCTGTCACTGCTGCCCGCCTGCAGCTGGCAGGATGGCACGCCGGTACCGCCGGAGGTCATCCAGTGGTGGGTCGTGGTGGCCTGCAAGCTGAAGGAACCGGGTGGCAATCCCCTGTTCGACCGCTACCTGGCCCTGCTGGACGGCGCGAGCCGCGCCCGGCTCGGCAGCCACCTGCTGCTGCAGTTCATCGCCCATGACACGCGCCATCCGTCCCATGAAGAAGCGGCGGCGCTGGCCAGCCAGCAGGCGCCCCAGCAGCTCGCGCAATACCAGGCGCTGGCGCAACGCTATCCGGACTACTACGCCGAAGAGGGCCGCCTGACGCTGGACCAGGTGGCCGAGCGCATCGCGCGCCAGAAGATGGCCGAATACCTCGGCACGGCGATCGGCGAGAAAGGCATCCTCGCGCTGGCGTCCGGCATGCCGGGCCATGCGATGGCGGCGATCATCACGCAGTACATGCGCGACCATTATCCGCGCCGGGCCCAGGTCGAGGCGCTGGTGGAAGCCGCCGCGGCGTCCGACGATCCGGCCGCCATCCAGTTCGTGCTGGCCATCGCGCGCCGCTACCGCACCGCGTCCGTGCAGGAACGGGCCCGCGTGCTGGTCGAACGCATCGCCGCCCGCAACGGCTGGACACAGGATGAACTGGCCGACCGCACGATCCCCACCGGCGGGCTGGATGAAACCGGCACGCTGCGGCTCTGCTACGGCGCCCGCGACTTCACGGTCACGCTGGACGCGGCCATGAAGATCGTGCTGCGCAATCCCGAAGGCAAGGGGGTCGCCGCCCTGCCCGCGCCGCGCCAGGACGACGATGCCGATGCGGCGCGCGAAGCAAAGCAGCAGCTGGCGCTGTGCAGGAAGGAAGTCAAGCAGGTGGTGGCGATCCAGGCGGCGCGCCTGTATGAAGCCATGTGCGCAGGCCGCATCTGGCCGGCGGCGGAATGGCGCGAGTACCTGCAAGCCCACCCGCTGGCGGGCCGCCTGGTGCAGCGGCTGGTCTGGCTGACGGACGATGGCATCGCCTTCCGCCCCACCGAGGATGG
The DNA here is from genome assembly GCF_004322755.1 of Pseudoduganella albidiflava. Lineage (NCBI taxonomy): Bacteria > Pseudomonadati > Pseudomonadota > Betaproteobacteria > Burkholderiales > Oxalobacteraceae > Pseudoduganella > Pseudoduganella albidiflava. The sequence goes on along the minus strand of NZ_CP036401.1, from coordinate 2,073,539 downwards.
CAGCCTGGTCGACACGAACGACGACGAGGTGACCTTGCGCGATGGCGCCACCGTGCGGCTGGCCCATGCATGCCTGCTCGACGCCGCGCCGGACGGCATGGTATCGAGCAGGGAGGCATCGGCCAAAGCGTGGCAAGTCCACTTCAAGGACTACAAGGTGGTCCCCCTGTTCGCCCAGATGACGCGCGCGCAACCGGCGTTGGACCTGCAGCAAAACCCGGCGCAGCGCGAGATCGCCGACCGCCAGGGCTGGCTGAGCGACGCGTTTACGCTGCGCGGCGCCTTCACGAAACTGGGCTACCAGCGCGCGCCCGCCGAGGATGGCGGGGTGTTTACCTCGTACCACAAGGATTTTCCGGCAACGGGCATCCGCGTGGCGATCGACTTCACGGGCAGCATGCTGCCGGAAGAGAATATCCCGGCCGCCGTCACGAAGCTGGGCTTCTATTCGCTGGCGCCGCGCCGCGCGCACCAGCCGCTGCCCCTGGGCGGCATTCCGCCCGTGCTGCTGGCCGAGGCCTATGGCGACTACCACGCCGTGGCCGGCGTGGGCGCGTTCGACGAACAATGGGAAAAGAAGGCGCAATGGTGATCATGCAAGAAGACACACTCCACGACGGCGATCCGGCAGGCATCCTGCGCAGCAGCGCCGAGCACCGTTACGCGGACGAACTGGCGCGCCTGCGCGACAGCGACGCCGGCACGCGGCCCGAGGGCTGGCAGCTGTCGCCGCGCGCCGTACGCGCCTTCATCCTGGGCGACGAGGCGCTCGGCATCGGGCGCAAGTTCTACGGCGACGATCCGCTGGTGGAGCGCGCCATCGTCACGCTGATGGGCCACCAGGGCCTGATGCTGGTGGGCGAGCCGGGCACCGCGAAATCGCTGCTGTCCGAGCTGCTGAGCGCGGCCATCACCGGCGATTCCGCGCTGACCATCCAGGGCACCGCCGGCACCACGGAAGACCACATCAAGTATTCCTGGAACTATGCGCTGCTGCTGGCCGAGGGGCCGAGCCGGCGCGCGCTGGTGCCATCGCCGCTGTACCGGGCCATGGCCGCCGGCAAGCTGGTGCGGTTCGAGGAAATCACCCGCTGCCCGCCCGAGATCCAGGACGTGATGATCTCGCTGATGTCGGAAAAGCAGCTCATGGTGCCGGAGCTGGGCGACGCGGCGCGCCTGCACGCGCGGCGCGGCTTCAACGTGATCGCCACGGCGAACCTGCGCGACCGCGGCGTGCACGACATGTCGTCGGCACTGAAGCGGCGCTTCAACTTCGAGACCGTGCGCCCGATCGCCGACCACGCGTTCGAGCTGGAACTGGTGATGGGCCAGGTGCGGCGCGACCTGGAAAGCGCCGGCGTGCAGGTCGAGGTGGAACGCGACGTGGTCGCGCTGCTGGTCACCACCTTCCAGGAACTGCGCGCCGGCCGTACCAGCGAAGGCACGGCCCTGAAGACACCCGATGCGGTCATGTCGACGGCCGAGGCGGTCAACGTGGCCTATGCCGCCGCGCTGGAGGCGCGCCATTTCGGCGACGGGCGCCTCACGCCGCGCGAACTGGCCAACCAGCTGCAGGGCGTGGTGCTGAAGGATAGCGCGGACGACCTGCGCCGCGTGCAGCACTATTTCGACACCGTGGTGCAGGAGCGGGCCCGCCGCGATCGCCAATGGAAACTCTTCCGCGACGCCGGGCGCGCGCTGTGGCCCTGAACGGCGCGGTTGCGGCAGAAGGGGTACCGGCCGACGGCGTGCCGCCCGATGTACGCGATGGCTTGGCCAGCCTGCACGGCGGGCACGGCGGACGGCTGTTCTTCGCGCCGGTGCGCCACCACAGCCCTGCGTGCGCGCTGGCGGTGCGCGAGTTGATCCGCGAAGTACGGCCGGCCGCCGTGCTGGTCGAGGGGCCGGACGACTTCGATGCCCTGCTGCCGGCACTGCTGGACGGCGCCACGCGCCCGCCGGTGGCGATACTGAGCCTGGCGCCGCGGCCCGGCGGCGGCAGCCGCCCGGCCTTCTTCCCGTTCTGCGACTACAGCCCCGAATGGGTAGCCCTGCGCGCCGGTGCCGATGCCGGCGCCCGCCTCGCCTTCATCGACCAGCCATGGACGGCGCGCGCGGCGGACGACACCGATACCGCCGCGCACACGCTGATGGCCGAGCGCCACCTGGCCCACAGCACCTACCTGAAGGCACTGGCGGCGCGCAGCGGCTGCCGCGCCCAGGACGACCTGTGGGACCACCTGTTCGAGCTGCGCGGCCCGGTCGCCCTGCGCGACTGGCGCACGCTGCTGGCCGACGTGTATGCGTATTGCGCGATGGCGCGCCACGACTACGAGCCCCAGGTGCTGGAAGCGGAAGGCAGCCTGCCGCGCGAGCGGCACATGGCGGCGCACATCCGCCGGCACCTGCAGGAAACGAACGGTGCGATCGTGGTGGTGACGGGCGGCTTCCATACCCCCGGCCTGCAGGCCATGCTGGCCGAACCCTTGGCCGCGCCGAAGGCGGCTCCCGCGGCATCGCCGCCGCGGCCGCGCGGCGCCGCCGGCAGCGGCAACTGGCTGATCCGCTACAGCTTCGACCACCTCGATGCGCTGAACGGCTATGCCGCCGGGATGCCCGCGCCGGGCTGGTACCAGCGCGTCTGGAACAGTGCCGTCGACGATCCCGCCGGCCCCGCGCTGCACGAGGTGGCCGCCGCCTGCCTGGCGGAACTGGCGCGCGAAACGCGTACCCTGGGGCTGGCCGAGCAGGTGTCCACGGCGGACGTGGGCGCCGCCGTGCTGCAGGCCGGGCGGCTGGCCGCGCTGCGCGGCCATGCCGGGCCGGGCCGGGAAGACGTGCTGGACGCGATCCGGTCGTGCTTCGTCAAGGGCGCGCTGGGCGACGGCATGGCCGGCTTCGATGCCGACGTGCGCCGCCTGCTGTGCGGCCACGCGCTGGGCGACATACCGGCCACGGCGGCCGTGCCGCCACTGGTGGACGATGCGCGGCGCCTGGCGGCGCGGCTGGGCGTGCGCCTCGACGACAGCGCTCCCCGCACCGTGCGGCTGGACATCTACCGCGACGAAGGCCACCGCGAGCGCAGCCGCTTCCTGCACCTGGCCGACTGGCTGGGGCTGGAGCTGGCGCAGTGGCGCGGCGGTCCGGACTTCCTGGCCGGCACCCGGCTGGAGTTGCTGATCGAGGAATGGCAGGTGGCGTGGACGCCGCTGGTCGAGGCCCGGCTGGTGGCCCTGTCCGCCGAGGGCGCCACGCTGCAGGACGTGGCGCTGGCCCGGCTGCGGCGCGACGAGGCGGCGCTGGCGGAGCGCGGCCTGGCCCGTTCGGCCGGCGCGGCCGCCGGCCTGCTCACGCGCGGCTGCCTGGTCGGCCTGCACGAGCGGCTGCCCGACCTGCTGGCGATGGTCGCGGCGCGCCTGGACGAGGATGGCGCCCCGGCGTCCGTGATCGCCGGCTGCCACCAGCTGCTGGCACTGTGGCGGGCCCGCGAGCCGCTGGGCGTGAAGGACGATCCGGCGCTGCACGCGCTGCTGCTGCGTGCATGGGACGCTGCGCTGTATCTGCTGCCGCAACTGGCCGACACGGCGCGCGAAGGCGAGGAAGCGGCGATCGGCAGCTTGCTGTCGCTGCGCGCCTTCCGCCACGCGCTGGCGCACGCCGCGGCGGGCGGCGACGCCAATGACGGCGACAGCAAGGACGACGACAACAAGGACGACGACAACAAGGACGACGACGGCGCCGGCCGCTGGGCGCGCGTGCTGGCGGCGCTGGTGACGGCGCCCCGTGCGGCGCCCGGCATCGCCAGCGCCGCCGCCGTGCTGCTGTTCCTGGACGGCGCGTGGAGCGAGGAGCGCCTGTGCGCCGTGCTGGCAGCCACCCTGGGCCCCGGCGCCGAACGCGACGACGCGGCGCGCGCCCTGCAGGGCCTGCTGGCGGCGGGGCCGGAGCTGCTGCTGACGCAGCCGGCGCTGCGCCAGGCCGTCGATACCGTCATGGCCAGCTGGGACGAACGGACGTTCCTGCGCCACCTGCCGGACCTGCGCCATGCCTTCACGCGACTGAAGCCGGCCGAAACGGCGCAGCTGGCGGCGGCGCTGGCCGTGGCGGACGATGCCGGCCTCGGTTGGCAAGGCGAGCTGGAGGCATCGGAAGCGGACATGCTGGCCGGCGCGGCGCTGCACGCGGACCTGCTGGCGGTGCTGGCGCGCGATGGCTTGCAATCATGGACGAGAACATCCGCAACGACAACGCCAGGGACGATAACGTCAGGGACGATAACGTCAGCAACGACAACGCCAGGGACGGAAAAGCCACGGACGGGCGAGGCGGTGACGGGAGGCGAGCCATGAGCGGCGCCGACACGCTGCGCCGCTGGCGCCTGGTGCTGGGCCGCTATGCCGAGCCCGACACCGGCGACGCGCTGTCCGCCGCCGACCGCCGGGTCGACGATGCGCTCGATTACCTTTACGGCCGCGCCTACGACCGGCAAGGCCTGCTGCGCAGGGGCGGCCAGGGCGGCCTCGATGCCAGCCAGGTCACGGCGCTCGACTGGCTGCAGCGCACGCGCGAGCTGTTCCCGCAGGACGTGTACGAACGCGTGCAGCGCCATGCGCTGGACAAGTTCGGCCTGAACGAGATCCTGCGCGACCCGGCCACGCTGCGCGCGCTGGAACCGGACGAGAACCTGGCGCGCGCCCTGCTGGCGATGCGCGGCCGGCTGGGCGCGGACATGCAGGACGCCGTGCGCGACGTGATCGGCAAGGTGGTGCAGGACATCACGCGGCGCCTGCGCCACGACTTCGTCAACGCCCTGTCCGGCCGCCGCAACCGCTTCCGCCGCTCGATGGTGCCCAGCGCGCAGAATTTCGACTGGCGCGCCACCATCGCCGCCAACCTGCGCCACTACGACGTGGCCAGCCGCCGGCTGGTGATCGAGCGGCCCCGCTTCAACAGCCGCGTCAAGCGCCAGCTGCCGTGGGACGTCATCCTGTGCGTCGACCAGAGCGCCTCGATGCTGGACTCCGTGCTGTACAGCGCGATCGTGGCCGGCATCCTCGTGTCGCTGCCGTCCGTGAACATCCGGCTGGTGGTGTTCGACACGAATGTGGTGGACCTCACGCGCATGGCGGCCGATCCGGTCGAGGTATTGCTGACCGTGCAGCTGGGCGGCGGCACCGATGTGGGCCGCGCCATGCGCTACTGCGAGCAGCTGGTGACGGCGCCGCAGCGCACCATCGTCGCGCTGGTCAGCGACTTCGCCGAAGGCGCGCCGCCCGGAGCGCTGCTGGCCTGCGTGCAGCGGCTGGCGCAGGCGCGCGTGCGCCTGCTCGGCCTCGCCGCGCTCGACGCGCGCGCACAGCCCGTGTACGACCGCGACATGGCGCAGCGGCTGGCCGCGCGGGGCATGGAAATCGCCGCCCTGACGCCCGCCCGCTTTGCCGGCTGGCTGGCCGAGGTGATCGGATGACCGCGCCCTGGGCGGCGCTGTGCCGCAATTTCGACGACGACGCGCTGGCCGCCCTCGCCAGCACCGGCCTGCTGCGCCGCGCCGCCAAGGACGTGGAAGCCGGCAAGGTGGCCTGGGAGGGGCCGGCCGGCCCGGCCGGCGGCACGTTCCGCGTCGATGGCCAGCGGGTCGCCATCGGCGCGAACGGACCGGCCGGCGCCACGTGCGACTGCCCGGCGCCCGGCATCTGCAAGCATGTGCTGGCCGCCGTGCTGTGGCTGCGTACGGAAGAGACCGGTGCCGGCGGCGGCGGCGTCGACAGCGCGGCCAATATGGTCGCCAATGAGGTAGCCAATGAGGTAGCCGGCGGCGCTCGCGCGGCCGTGGCGGCGCCGGACGTGCTGGCCGAGGTGCTCGCGCTGGACCGTCCGGCCGTGCTGAAGGAAGCCGGGCGGGCCGCCGTGCACAAGGCGGCCGCGCTGCTCCCCCGCGCCGGCCCGCCCGACTGCGAAGCCAGCGGCGGCGTGCTGCGCGTCGCGCTGCCCGAGCTGGATTTCACGTGCCGCTACATCGGCGGCGGCGGGCTGGCCGGCATGGTTTCCGAGGCGCCGGCGGCGTCGCGCAAGGCGCTGCACCTGCTGGCGCTGGCGGCGGTCTGGCAGCAGCACGGCCATGCGGTGCCCTGGCCGGCGGACGATACGCCCGCGCCGCCAGCGGGCCTGGCACCGGCCGAGCGGGACTTCCTGGCCCATGCCGGCCGGCTGGTGCTGGAACTGTGCGGCATCGGCTGGTCACACCTGCCGGCTCATTCTCACGATTACGCCACTGCACAACTGCGCGCGCTCGGCACGTCGGCCCGCATCGAAGCCTTTCCCAGGCTGGCCGGCATGCTGCGCGAGCTGGCCGGCACGGCGGCACTGCTGCAGCGGCGCGACGCGCATGCGGACGAGCGCGAAGCGATCGGGCTGGCGGCGCGCATCCACGCGCTGTGCACCGCGCTTGCCAGCGCCGAAGGCGAAGTGCCCGCAAGCTTGCGCGGCAGCGAGCGCCGCACCTTCGCCGATGGGGCCGCACTGCAACTGCTGTCCCTGGGCGCGCACTGGTGGCAACGGCGCGGTGGCGCGCGCGGCCTGGCGGTACCGTTCTGGGACCCGGCCAGCCGCACCATCGTGCAAGCCGTGCTGGCGCGCCGCGATGGCGCCGACCGCGCATTCCATCGCGGGGCCGCCTGGACCGTCGATCCGCTGTGGCAGGGCGTGACGTGCGAGCGCGCCGTCGCCGCCGGGCACTGGTCGCTGCGGGGCGCGCGCCTGTCGGCGGATGGCCGGCTCGGCGTCGGCGGCGCCACCCGCGCCGAACCCCTGCCGCCCTGCGCCGCGGACGACCCGCTCTGGCAAGATGCCGGGTTCGACGACTGGGTGGAACTGGGGACCACGCTGCGTGGCGGCGCCGGGCTGGAAAGCGGCCCTTCCTATGTATTCCTGCGGCCGGCCGGCCATGAAACGCCGCAGTTGCACGAGGCGCGGCAGCGGCTCACCTGGACAGTGCTCGACCGGCACGGCCGCTCGCTCCCCCTGCAGGTACCGTGCGATGTGTTACGCCGCGAGCGCATCGAAAACCTCGATGCGTGGGTTGCCGCGGCCGGCCTCGCGGTGGGCCCGACGGTTGGCCCGGCGGTGGACCGGATCGCCGGCATACTCGCGGCGGTCGAGCGGGATGCCGGTGCCGCGTGGCTGGAACCCGTCTCCCTGCTCATCGCCGGCGCCGGACGCCTGCGCGCCATCGCGCTTGACTTCCAGGCACCGCGCGCCGGCGCCGCCAACCCGGGCCTGCTGGCAAGGCTGGCCCGCCTGATGCGCCCGGCGGCGAATCCCGCGCCGGCGGCCGCCATGGCGCCCTTCCCCGCTATCGCCGCATCGGCCCACGGGCAACGGCTCGGCGCCGTGCTCGCGGTGCTCGAACACCATTGCATGACGGGCCGGCATGCGCCGACGGCGCGCGAACGTCATCAGGTCGACGCCGCGCGGCGCTTCTGGCTGGCAACGGGGCTGGACGTGCTGGTGCATGCCACGGATACCTGGCTCGCCGCCCCGTGCGCCGCCAATGCATTGATGCTGGTGCACCTGTGCCGCACGGCACTCGAACTCGACAGCCGCTTCGGCGGGTAGCGTGGAATTGCCAAATACAGCCGAAAATTGAATCGCGCAGGCCATATCGCCAAGGCCGGATGCATGGCTCGGGAGGTGGCGCACCGTGATGTCCTGCCACGCTTCCGGCGTGCCCGTCAGGTTCACCGCTCGTCGAAGGCACGCGGATCGTTCCTGATCCACCCGGCGAGGCTGGCCACGAAGTCCTGCACATGGCGCCTGTCGCCGCGCTGCAGCCCGTGGCTGGCGCCTTCGTATTCGATGAACCGGAACGGCTTGTCCGGATGGCGCTTGTAGAAATCCTTCAGCGCCCTGCCGGACTCGATCGGTTCGCTTTCATCCTTCTCGCCCATCGCCACCACCACCGGGATGTCCAGCCGGGCGAAGTCGGGCAGCGAGTCATGGAACAGGTGCGAGCTCCAGTAGGCATACGGATGCCCGAAGAACGATTTGTCCAGCGCGGACGGGTCGGCGGCGATGGCGGCGAACTGCTTTTCCAGCAGCGCCCTGGAAGAAGGATTGGCGTACGGCGCGACGCCGCGGTCCGCGAACACGAGGAAACCGTCGGACTGCCGCATGCCGCCCTTGCCCGCCACCGCCAGCCAGCCGACCTTGCCGCTGCGGCCGGCCACGATCGGCGCCACGCGGCCGCCTTCGGAGAATCCCACCAGCGCAATGCCGCGCGGTGCCGAGCGTGCCAGCACCGGTTGCTGCTCCAGGAACGCCAGCGTGTCCCGCACCCGGCGCTGCAGGTTGTCGGCCTGCTCGAATGCCGGCGAACAGGTGCCGGGCTCGCCGGTCGCCCCCTTGCCGACATGGGGCTTCTCGAGATGGTAGACATCCACCGGCGCCGGATACTTTTCAAAGAAATACGGCAGGCGCGAACCGAATTCCGCGCAACCGGAACCGCTGACGACAACGATGACCTGCGCGCCCTCCTGCGCTTCGGTATCGTGCAGGCGGAAGTAGCGGCCCGGCTGGCCGTCGATCGCGATCGGATGTTCTTCGATCACGCGCGCGGCGTGGGCCGGCGCGCCCAGGATGGCGAATGCGGCCGCTGCAAGCAGCGCGTTCCGCCAGGTGGATATCAGGGTCGTCACGGTCAGGGTTCGGCTGGGTTGGTCAATCGGTCTCTCGGCCGCCAGCTTAGCTTCGCCTTGCCATGAATGCAACTCCCCCGGCAGCGCCACCGCCTGCGCTGCCACGAAGGCAGATACGGCTTACAGCTTGCCGGACAGCGTGAAGAACACCTGGCGCGGCGCGCCGGACAGCAGCGTCATCGAGGTGCCCTGGGGGTCGGAGGCCGAGAAGCCGTTCGAGCCGATGGTGCCGAAGTAGCTCCGGTCGAACAGGTTCGTCACGTTCACCTGCAGGGTCAGGTCCTTGACCATGCCGGCCGAGCCGAGGCGGTAGCCGCCGGACAGGTTGGCCACCACGAAGGACGGCACCGAATTGTCGTTCAGGTAGGTGTAGTAGCGCTTGTCCGTGTATTTCGCGCCCAGGCGGGCGTAGAAGCCGTTGGCGTCGTACGCCAGCTCGGTGTTGAACATCTTCTTCGGCGCGTCGACCACCTGCTTGCCTTTCACCGCGACCAGCTTGCCGTTGTCCGTGTAGTTCGATTCGTAGGTGGAATCGTTGTACGTGAAGGTGTTGAACCAGCTGACCGACGGAGCGATCTTCCACACGGCCAGCGCTTCCAGGCCGCGCGTCTCCACCTTGCCCACGTTGACGATCGTGCCGGCGCAGCCGACGATGCCGGCGCAGGTGGCGATCCCCATCTGGCGGTCGTCGAACTTGGCGTAGTAGACGGCGACCGAACCCTGCACAGCATCGCGCTTGAAGCGCATGCCGGCGTCGAACGTGGTCGAGGTCTCCGGTTTCAGGCCGGCGATCGACAGCGCGTAGCCGGCCCGGGTCTGCGAGAACGGGCCGTTCACGCCCGGCTGGTACGAACGCATGTTCTTCGCGCCCGAGGCGAACAGCTCGTCGCTGCGCGACAGCTGGTAAGTCACGCCCGCCTGCGGCAGGAAGGTCTTCTTCGCCGTGATCGAACCATCGGCACGGTCGCCGGTGAAGGTGTGCGCGTCGATCTCCACCTTCGGGCTCTTGAAACCGGCGTTGATCTTCAGGCGGCCATCCAGCAGCGCGATGGTGTCCTGCACGTAGAACTGGCGGGTATCGGTGACGAACGACTGGCGGAAGCCGGTGCTCATCGGGTCGCGCAGGAAGTCGTCGATGTAGCGGCCGTCGGTCACGGCATAGAAATTGCGCGTCAGCTCGTGCTTGTTGCGCTCGGCCCAGAAGCCGGCGTTCAGCGTATGCATGCCCAGTTCCCACGTCACGTCGCCCAGCACGCCGTTGCGGCTGATCGTGTACTCGGTGGTGCGGATCGAGATCGGCACCTCGGCCGACGTGGGGGTGTACGGCGTGTACCAGTGGCCCTGGCCTTCGTTGCCGTGGTGGTAGGCGGTGAGCTTGCCGGCCAGCGCCGGCGCCAGCTGCAGGTCGAGCGTGGCGCCGCCCAGCTTGTCCTTGCGCAGGCCCTGGCCCAGGTAGTAGGCGTCGTCCAGGCTGTTGACCGCGCCGCTGTAGATGCCCTTCGACGCGTTCACGGCACGCTGCCAGTCCGGGTAGTAATTGTCCCAGTCCATGCCCAGGCGGCGCGCCATCTCGTGCGACAGGTCCTGGTAGTCCACCTCGCGGCGGTCCGAGTAGTTGAAGAAGGCCGACAGCGTGTGCTCGCCGATGCGGCGTTCGACCTTGCTGTTGAACTGGTCCTGGTCCTGCGGGCCGGCGCCTTTCCATTTTTCCGAGCGCATGCGCGTGCCGCTGATATAGAACCGGGTGCCGCCGGCGAAATCGCCGCTGTCGAAGCGCACGAAGGTGCGCGCCGTGTCGTCGCTGCCCAGCGTTTGCGCGGCCGTGATGGCCTGTTCGCTGGCCGGGCCCAGCGTGACGAACTGCACGGTGCCGCCCAGGTTGTTGGTCGACGCGGTGCCCAGCGCGCCGGCGCCCTGCGACACGGCGACGCGGCCGATGTTCTCGGCGGAGATGGCGCGGGAAATGTGCAGGCCGTTGTTGTTCCCGTAGCTCATGTCGCCCAGCGGGATGTCGTCGAGCGTGAAGCCCAGCTGGTTTTGGTTGAAACCACGGATCGAGAAGCGCGTCGACCATTCGTAGCTGCCGAACGGGTCGGCCGACTGGAAGCTCACCCCGGGCAGTTTTTCCAGCGTCTTCAGGGGGCTGGTGCCGGGTGCCGCCTGCTGCAGGTCGGCACGGGTGATGTTCTGCACCTGGCGCGACTGGCCGGTGCCCGTCACTTCCACGATCGCCATCGGCGGTGCCCCGGCCGGGTCCGGCGCCGGGTCGGCTGCGAACGCGAGCGACGGCAGCGCGGCCAGCAGTGACAGGCAGAGGGGTTTCAGGCGTGGGCGGAACAGAAGCGGGCAAAGCTGAGGCTGGCGCATCGGCATCTTTCGGTCAAAGTTAGCTGAATGAAAACTGTGCCGAATGTTAAAGAGTGGATGTGACGACGCCATGACAGTCCGGCCTTCCCCGCCGGCCAGTGGCTTGGCCGCGACAGCGGGTGGACAGGAGCACTTGCTCGACAGTAATTGACTATAACTCTGCAAGCCGAGCTGATAGACTTGCAGGTTGATTTCACCTCGCCGCCGACAGTAATTAACAATTTCATCACGTCGCGCGCGGGGTCCCGACCTGAAAGAGAAGCAATGCAACATCACCGCGGTAACCCCACCCTGCTGGCCGTCCTGGCGGCCGCCGCATGCGCCAATGCCGCGCACGCGCAGGTGGCCGATGGACAGCTCCAGGAAGTCGTCGTCACCGCGCAGCGCACCACCTCGCTCGAATCGAAGACGCCGGTCGCCATGAGCGTGCTGTCCGGCGAGGCGCTGCGCGAGGCCGGCTTCGGCACGCCGGCGGAACTGGCCAAGCGCCTGCCGAACGTGCACCTCGACGGTGCCGCCGACGGCCTGCGCATCACGATCCGCGGCATGTCGAATTCGGATGCCACCGACAAGGGCGATCCTTCCGCCGCCTTCATGCTGGACGGGATCTACATCGCCCGTCCGCAGAACCAGAACGGCCTGCTGCTGGACGTGGACCGGATCGAAGTGCTGCGCGGCCCGCAGGGCACGCTGTACGGCCGCAACACGACGGCCGGCGTCGTCCATGTGATCTCGCGGGCGCCGACGCGCGCGCTGGAAGGGGCGTTCGGCGTGGAGGCGGGCAACTTCCGCAGCCGCAAGGCGAACGGCATGCTGAACGTGCCCATCACCGGCTGGCTGGCGCTGCGCGCCGCCGTCGCCGTCGACCGCCACAACGCTTACCTGCGCAATGGCCAGGGCACGCCGCACACGCCGGGCCAGGACGCCGGCCGCCGCGCCGCCCGGCTGTCGGCCAGGGTGGCGCTGGGCCCCGCCGCTTCGCTGCTGCTGCGCGCCGATCACGCCCGCAACGACTACAACCCGGACAGCTTCGTGTCCGACAACAACTTCTTCCGCCACGCCGACAGCGGCAAGCCGGAGTGGTACGGCGCCGCCGCGCGGGACCGGCTGACCAACCGCTTCGTGCCGCGCAACGTGGTGCCGGAACAGGGCTGGGGGCGCAACCGCAGCGCCGGCGCCGGCGCCGAGTTCACGTGGAACCTGGGCCCGGCCACGCTGCATTACCTGGGCGCCCACCGCAAGTTCGACCTGGATTTCCTCACCAACTACATCTACCGGGTGGCGCCGCAGGCCACGCTGGGCGTGCGCCAGAATTTCACCGGCGGGCAGCGCCAGGATTCGCACGAGCTGCGCGTGGCCACCAGCGGCGATGGCGCGCTGTCGGCGCAGGCGGGCCTGTACTGGTTCGACGAACGCTCGCATTCGAACTACGTGTTCCGCGACCTGGCCCCGATCGGCCTGACGCCGTACTATGCCTTCCCCACCGACCCCACCGTGGCGAAGAGCCGGGCCGCCTTCGGCCAGCTGGCATACCGCGTCACCGGCCGGCTGCGCGCCACCGCCGGCCTGCGCCATACGGAGGATGAAAAGTCGCGGGTGGGCGCCACCAGCTTCCAGCAGGGTCCGGCCTTCAACCCCGCCACCGACTTCCAGCTGCCGAACGCGGCGCGGATCGAGACCGACAAGCGCACCTGGCGCCTGGGCCTCGACTACGACCTCGCGCCGTCGGCCTTCCTGCCGGCCACGTTCGTCTACGGCACGCTGTCCACCGGCTACAAGGCCGGCGGCTTCAACGACGGCTGCCTGGCCGGCCCGGCCTGCCCGGCGGCGGCGGCAGTGGCGCCCGGCTACCTGTTCTACCGGCCGGAGACGCTGAAGGCCCTGGAACTGGGCGCCAAGACGCGCTTCTGGCACCGGCGCGCCAGCCTGGACGCGGCCGCGTTCATGTACGACTACACCAACCTGCAACTGTCCGGCAATGCCATCATCGCCGGCGCACCCCGCTTCATCACCACCAATGCCGGCATCGCCAGCGTGCGCGGCCTGGAACTGGACGGCAAGGTGCAGGCCAGCGCGGACGACCGCTTCAGCTATGGCCTGACCCTGCTCGATGCGCACTACGTGTCGTACACGCCGGACGGCGTCCATTCATGGAACGGGCGCAAGCTGGACCGCTCGCCGTCGCACGTGCTGACGGCCGGCTACCAGCGCCGCGTGCGGCTGGCCGGCCATGAAGTGCGCGCCGGCGTCGACGCGCGCCGCAGCGCGGCCTACATGATCGGCGTGCCGTCGAAGCTGGTGCAGTACCGCGTGCCGGCCATGGCCACCGTGGACGCCACGCTGGCCTGGCGCCCGGACGATGCGCCGTGGACCCTGGCCGCCTACGCGCACAACCTGGGTAACCGCATCGCGCCGGCCACCATCGACAGTTTCGGCATGGCGGTACCAGGTGCGCCGCGCGTGGTCGGCGTGCGCTTCGACTACCGCTACCAGTAAGCGGAGAGCGCCATGCACCCATCCAGCCAGCCCGTCCGCAGCGGCGCGGCGCTGCCCGCGGCGGTCCTTGCCATCCTGCGCCTGGTACTCGCCGCCATGGCCTTCGGCTGGAGCACGCTGGCCGCGGCCGCGCCGGTCGTGCTGGACGACGCGCGGGACGAGGCCGACGCGTGGTCGGCGATGACGGTGCTGTCCGACCCGGACCACCGGCTCGACGCGGCTGCCGCCCTCGCGGCACGCGACCGGTTCGCCCCCCCGGCGCTGGCACGCGGCACCACCGGCAAGTACGAGCGGGTGCTGTGGCTGCGCATCCCGGTGCAAGTGCCCGCCGGCGCGAACGGCCAGTGGGTGCTGGCCCTGAACTATGCGCTGCTGGGCCGGGTCGATACGTGGATCGTCACGGATGGCCGTCCCGGCGGCCACCAGGCCGCCGGCAACCGCCTGCCGCCGCCCGAGCCGCACATGGGTGCGCGCGTACCCGCCTTCGTGCTCACGCTGCCGCAGGGCGAACACACGCTGCTGCTGCGGGTCGAGGCGCGCGGCCCGATCATCCTGCCGGTGCGGCTGGAGAAGGCCGCGCATTTCCACCGCACGGAACTGCTCGAGCAGATGATCCAGGGCCTGCTGGCCGGCCTGGCCTTCTGCCTGCTGGTCTACAGCCTGTCGCACTGGGTCACGCTGCGCGACAACACCTTCGGCAAGTTCGCGCTGGCCACCTTCGGCCTGGCGCTGTACGGCGTCGACTTCTTCGGCATCGGCCAGCAATACCTGTGGCCGGGCAACCGCTGGATGATCGAGCATGCCGGCGGCATCACGGCGATGATCGCCTCCTGTGGCTCCTACCTGTTCGTCGAGCAGGTACTGGCGCGGCGCGGCATGGACCGGCGCTTCAGCCTGCTGATGAAAGGCTGCGCGATGCTGATGGCGCTCACCGCCGTCACCTATGCGCTCGACATCCTGCCGATGAACGGCCTGCTGCTGGTGGTCTCCACGCTGGGTGCCGCGCCCAAGCTGTTCGGCTTGCCCGGGGCGTGGCGGCTGATGCGGCGCGGCGATCCGGTGGGCTGGTACTTCACCTTCAGCTGGATCATTTCCTTCACGGGCGCGGTGGTTCTCGGGCAGGTCTTCGCCGGCCAGCTGGAGGCCGCCTTCTGGACCATGCATGCGCTGCAGCTGGCCAGCGCGGTCGACATGCTGGTGTACATGCGCATCCTCGGCCTGCGCACGCAGGGCATGCAGACGGCCATGCTGCGCGCCGAGGCGGCGGCGCGGCTGAAGGCCCAGTTCATGGCCAACATGAGCCACGAGATCCGCACGCCGATGAATGCGATCCTCGGCATGAGCCGGCTGGCACTGATGGCCGGCCCGGACGCGCGGCTGCGCAACTACCTGGTCAAGATCCTCGGCGCCGGCGAGCACCTGCTGGGCATCATCAACGACATCCTCGACTTTTCCAAGATCGAGGCCGGCAAGATGACGCTGGAACGGGTGCCGTTCAGCGTGCAGGCACTGCTCGACAACCTGGCCAGCCTGGCGGCGCCGGCGCAGGAGGGAGCATACGAGGCGACACATGAGGGCACGAACAAGGGGCGCGCGGTGGCGCTGCTGTTCCGCGTCGGCCCCGGCGTGCCCCCGGCGCTGGTCGGCGACCCGCTGCGGCTGGGCCAGGTGCTGCTGAACCTCACCGGCAACGCCCTCAAGTTCACCGAGCGGGGCGAGGTGGTGGTGGCGGTGGAAGTGGACGGCCCGGCCGCGGGCGACGGTTCGGCCGGCGTGGCGCTGCGCTTTTCCATCAGCGATACCGGCATCGGCATGGGCGAGGACGAGCTGGCCAGCCTGTTCCACGCCTTCAGCCAGGGCGACGCCTCGATGACCCGCCGCTATGGCGGCACGGGGCTGGGCCTGACGATCTCGCAGCAGCTGGTGCAGCTGATGGGCGGCCGGATCACGGTGCACAGCCGCCCCGGCGTGGGCAGCACCTTCATGTTCACCATCCATGCCGGCGTCGCCGACGCTGGCGCCGCGCTGTTGCGCCCCGATGCGGCGGCCCGCGGCGGCCCCGCGGCCGTACCGTCGCAGGCCGGCCTGGCGCGCCTGGCGGGCGCCCGTGTGCTGCTGGTGGACGACAACGCCAACAACCGCGAAGTAGCGCTGGACTTCATGGCGGCCGCGCCGCTGCGCGTGGACGCGGCCACCAGCGGCCTGGACGCGCTGCGCATGGTGCAGGCGCACGACTACGACCTGGTACTGATGGATATCCAGATGCACGGCATGGATGGCCTGACGGCCGCGCGGCGCATCCGCACCCTGCCCGGCCGCGTCGGCCTGCCCATCGTGGCGATGACGGCGCACGCGCTGGCGGGCGACCTGGAAAAGAGCCTGGCGGCGGGCATGAACGGCCACTTGGTCAAGCCGATCGACCCGGAACTGCTGTTTGCCGCGCTGCTGCGCTGGATCGACCCGGCCCGCCTGGCCGGCCGCGCCGCCCCGCCGCTGCCGGCGGTGGTACCGGCGCCGTGGGAAGCGTCGCAAGCGGGAACCCGCGAAGCCATGCAGCAGCCGACGCAGGAAGCCGCGCAGCTGCCGGTGCTGCCGGGCGTCGACTGGCATGCCGCGCTGGCCGGCGTCGATGGCCAGCGTGCCCGGCTGCAGAAGCGGCTCGATGGCTTCGTGCGCGAGTATGGGGCCGCGCCGGCGGCGCTGCGCGCCGCGCTGGCGGCCGGCGATCGCGACACGGTGGCGACGCTGGCGCACAACCTGAAGTCGAGCGCAGCCTACATCGGCGCCACCGACCTGTCGCGGGTGGCCGGCAGCGTCGAGCATGGGCTGCGCGCCGGACCCGACGCCGGTATCCATGCGAATGATTCCGGCGGCCTCGCCGTGCTGGTGGCCGAACTGGCCGGCGTGCTGCAGGCGCTGCTGGTTGGCCTGGCACCGCTGGCCGCCGCGCCGGCAGTGGCGCGCGCCGGCGGCACCGACGTGCGGGCCCTGCTGCGCGAGCTGGCCGCCTGCCTGCACGCCGACGATGCCCGCGCCGAAGACCTTCTGCGCGAACTGCAGGCGCTGCCCGCCGTGGCCGGCCATGGCGCCCTGCTGGCCGGGATCGGGCGGGCCGTCGCCGATATCGAGTATCATGCGGCAATCCAACCGCTGGGCCGCCTGGCGCATGCGCTGGATACGACCCTCGAAGACCCTGCATGAACGCCTTGCAAAAAGTGCTGGTGGCCGATGACGACGCGATCAACCGCGGCGTGCTCGCCGAGCTGCTGAAACCCGAGTACACCGTGCTGCTTGCCAAGGATGGCACGCAGGCGCTGGAACGTGCCACGCGCCACCTGCCCGACCTGATCCTGCTGGATGTGCTGATGCCGGACATGGATGGCTTCGAAGTGCTGCGCCGGCTGCGCGACGATCCGCGCACGGCGGACATCGCGGTGATCTTCGTTTCCGGCCTGGGCCGGCCCGAGGACGAAGCGCAGGGCCTGAAACTGGGTGCCTCCGACTACATCGCCAAGCCGTTCAACGCCACCGTGGTGATGGCGCGCGTGGCCCTGCACCTGCAGATGGTGCGCCAGCGCCGCATGCTGGAGCGCCTGGCGCACGTGGACGGGCTGACGGAACTGGCCAACCGGCGCCGCTTCGACGAGACATTCGAAGCGGAACATGCGCTGGCGCGCCGGCGCGGCACGCCGCTGTCGCTGGCGCTGCTCGACATCGACGCGTTCAAGCAGTACAACGACCACTACGGCCACCCGGCCGGCGACCGCGCGCTGCGCGCCGTGGCGCGCACGGCCGCCGCCAGCGTGCGCGGCCCCGGCGACCTGGCGGCGCGCTACGGCGGCGAGGAACTCGTGCTGCTGATGCCGGGCGCGGATGCCGCCACGGCCGGCGCGGTGGTGGACCAGCTGCGCGATGCGCTGGGCCGGCTGGCGATCGACCACGTGGCGTCGCCGGTGGGGCCGCTGCTGACAGCCAGTGTCGGCGGCGCCACGCTGCTGCCCGGCGAGGACGCGGCGGCGCTGTTCGCGGCCGCCGATGCGCACCTGTACCATGCCAAGCAGGCCGGCCGCGACCGCGTAGTCTGGCGCGCCGCGCCGTGACCGGCGCGCAGGCGGGCCACGAACCACCGGGCGAAACACAGATGGACGAACCGCAGGCGGATGACGGGCATACCGATGCATCGTCGCCAGATCCGACGTACGCCAATGACATGCAGGCAAACGGCACGCCGGCCGCCGGGCCGCGCTGCGGCTTCCTGCTGACCCGCCACTGGCGCGATACCGACGCCGGCACCGAAGTCGAATTCTGGATCGCCACCGAAGACGGTCCGCGCTGCGTGCGGCTGCCGCCGCAGCCGTCGGTCGCGTTCATCCCGGCCGAGTGGCTGGAGGCGGCGCAGGCGGTGCTCCGCGCGGAGCGCGGCTGCGAACTGCGGCCGCTGGCCTTGCGCGACTTCCGCCACCGCCCCGTCGCCGGCCTGTATTGCCGCCATTACCGGCAACTCCTGAAGCTGGAAAAGCGCCTGCGCGAGCACGGCATCGACGTCTACGAAGCCGACGTGCGGCCTCCCGAACGCTACCTGATGGAACGCTTCATCACGGCATCCGTGTGCTGGGAGGGCAAGGAAGACCAACAAGCTCGAGGCATCGTCGTCGACGCGCGGCTCAAGCCGCACTACGGCTACCGCCCGGCGCTGCGCCTGGCGTCGCTCGATATCGAGACCACCGCGCACGGGGACCTGTACTCGATCGCGGTGGAAGGCTGCGGCGCGCGCGACGTGTACATGCTGGGACCGCCGAACGGCGACCCGGCCGGCATCGACTTCGACCTCACGTATTGCGCCGACCGCCCGGAACTGCTGGCGCGGCTGAACGGCTGGATGGCGCGCCACGATCCGGATGCGGTGATCGGCTGGAACGTCATCCAGTTCGACCTGCGCGTGCTGCAGAAGCATGCGGAACGCTTCGGCGTGCCGCTGCTGCTGGGCCGCGGCGGCACGCCGATGGAATGGCGCGAGCACACCAATGGCCAGCACTTCTTCGCGGCCGCGCCGGGCCGACTGCTGATCGACGGCATCGAGGCGCTGCGCTCGGCCACCTGGAGCTTCGCCTCGTTCAGCCTGGAGAACGTGGCGCAGACCCTGCTGGGCGAAGGCAAGGCGATCGACAATCCGTACGACCGCATGGACGAGATCAACCGCCTGTTCGCCGAGGACAAGCCGGCGCTGGCCCGCTACAACCTGAAGGACTGCGAACTGGTCACGCGCATCTTCGCGCACACGGGCATCCTCGACTTCCTGCTGGAGCGCGCCAGCGTGACGGGCCTGCCGGCCGACCGCAGTGGCGGCTCGGTGGCCGCCTTCGAGCATTCCTACATGCCGCTGATGCACCGCGCCGGCTTCGTGGCGCCGCGGCTGGGCGACGTGGCCAATGCGGACAGCCCGGGCGGCTTCGTGATGGATTCGCGCTCCGGGCTGTACGATTCGGTGCTGGTGCTCGACTACAAGAGCCTGTACCCGTCCATCATCCGCACCTTCCTGATCGATCCGGTCGGCCTGATCGAAGGCCTGCGCGAGCCGGAAAGCGATACCGTGCCCGGGTTCCGGGGCGCGCGCTTCTCGCGCAAGGCGCACTGCCTGCCGGAGATCGTCACGCGGGTCTGGCAGGGCCGCGAGGCGGCCAAGCGCGATGGCAACAAGCCGCTGTCGCAGGCCCTGAAGATCATCATGAATGCCTTCTACGGCGTGCTGGGCTCGTCCGGCTGCCGGTTCTTCGACCCGCGGCTGGCATCGTCGATCACCATGCGCGGCCACGAGATCATGCACCGCACGCGCGAACTGATCGAGGAACGGGGCTACCAGGTGATCTACGGCGATACCGATTCCACCTTCGTGTGGCTGGGCCGCGGCCACGGCACGCGGGAAGCGGACGACATCGGCCGCGCGCTGGTCGCCCACGTCAACGCGTGGTGGCAGGCGCACCTGCGGGACGAGTTCAAGCTGGCAAGCGCGCTGGAACTGCAATACGAAACGCACTACCGCCGCTTCCTGATGCCGACCGTACGCGATTCCGACGAAGGCAGCAAGAAGCGCTACGCCGGCCTGGTGCTGCGCCCCGACGGCAGCGACGACATCGTCTTCAAGGGCCTGGAAACGGTGCGCACCGACTGGACGCCGCTGGCCCAGCAATTCCAGCAGACGCTGTACGGCCTGGTCTTCCGCAACGAACCCTACCGGGACTATGTGCGCGACTATGCCGAACGGATGCTGCGCGGCGAACTCGATGAACTGCTGGTCTACCGCAAGCGGCTGCGCCGCGCGCTGGGCGACTACGACCGCAATGTGCCGCCGCACGTGCGCGCCGCCCGCATCGCCGACGAAGTCAACGCCGCGCAGGGCCGCCCGCTGCAATACCAGAACCGCGGCTGGATCCGCTACCTGATGACCACCGCCGGCCCCGAACCGCTGGAACGGCGCCGCTCGCCGATCGACTATGCGCACTACCTGGACCGGCAGCTGAAGCCCATCGCCGATGCGATCCTGCCGTTTTTGGGGGATAGTTTTACAGGGTTGACGAGCCGGCAGCGGGTGCTGTTCTAGCCAACCCCATGCAAAATCCGGGGTCAGACCCGGCGGGTCTGACCCCAGCCCTTCGCCCTTGGGTTAAATACTGGCGCTAGTGGCATGCCGCTTGCGTGACTATCATGCACCGTCTTGCGGTTGACGCGCGCCCGGCAGGAGGATATGTTCTCGATGTCAAATGTTATCGAAAGATCACGACATGTTCACCATATCCTCGACTCCGCTGGGCTGGATCGACGTCGGGCGTGCCACGCAACGCCTGTTCTTCAAGAGTTTCCTGCGGGTCCTGCCGTATGCGCTGGCGCCGGTGGCGCTCCTGCTTGGTCTGCTCGGCCTGGGGGTCTGGGTCGCCGGCGAGCATGGCGACCGGGAGTGGATCCTTTACCTGTGCGCCCTGCTACTGCTGCTGTGCCCGGCGCTGATGTCGCCGCTGCTCCACCAGGTCCATGCCTGCGCCCACGCGCGCCCTGCGACCGCGCGCGAGTCGCTGGCGCGCGGCCTGCGTTGCCTGCTGCCGTGCCTGGCGGCATCCGCGCTGTTCATGCTGGCGGTGGGCAGCGGCGCGGTTTTGCTGCTGCTGCCCGGCCTTTACCTGTTTGTCGCGCTGTCGTTCTGGTGGCCTGCGCTGGTCATCGACGGTGTGCGACCGGTCGAAGCGCTCAAGGCCAGCCGGCGCCTGGTGCGGGGACACTGGTGGCGCGTGGCGATCGGCTACTGCCTTGTCCTTGGAGTGGCGGTATTGGTCGATCGCTTCGACATCAGCACGGTATCGCTGCCCGATAACCTGGCCGGGGCGATCGTCGCATTGCTGCTTTCGGCCGCCGTCACGGCCCTGGTGCCGATGTTCGTATCAGCGAACATGGTCGTGCTTTACAACGATCTTGTACTGCGCGACCTGGTACTGCGCGACCTGGCACTGAGCCGCAGCCAGGCTCCGTCGGATCGCCTGCCCGCTTGACGCCGGCCCCTGCCACCGCACGTTAAAACCGATGTCAGACACTATTTTCCTGCGAAAATAATGTCTGACACCAGGCGCCAAGCTCCTGCGACCTGATCACCCCCTACTGCCCCATCAGCTTCCTTCCCGCCTCCAGGTACGGCGCGGCTTTCGGCGCATTGGTCCACGCCGGCCGCTTCGCATCGTTGGCGATGTCCTGCAGCCCCAGCGCGACCATGCGCGTGACGCGCGCCATGTTGTCGTAGTCCAGCTTTGACCAGTCGTCGTCCTTGCCGTGGTAGTCGGGGAAGCCGAAGGCCACGGCCAGCGTGTGCGCGGGTACGCCCACGTCGGCCAGCGCCTGGTTGTCGCTGCGGGCGAAGTAGCGGTCGCTGTTGGCCTCGTGCTTCCACAGGCGCACGCCGGAGCGCTCGCCGGCCTTCTTCAGGTACTCGGTCACGGTGGAATAATCGAAGCCGGTCAGCGTGGCGGTGCCCACCTGGGCGCCTTCGCTGTCGTCGGTGCGGCCGATCTGTTCCAGGTTCAGGTGCGCCACCGTGTCCTTCAGCGGGAAGACCGGATGGCGGCCGTAGTAGCGCGAGCCGAGCAGGCCGAGTTCCTCGCCGAACAGCGCCATGAACACGATGCTGCGGCGCGGGCGGGTCTTCTCGGCGGCCAGCGCGGCGGCGATGTCGATCACCGCTACCGTGCCGCTGCCGTCGTCGTTGGCGCCGTTATGGATCACGCCGTCGCGGATGCCCAGGTGGTCGTAGTGCGCCGTCAGCATCGCATAGGTATTCTTCAGCGCCGGATCGGTGCCGCGCAACACGCCGATGACGTTGCGCAGCTTCACCGCGCGCAACTGGGGCACGGCGATCGTGGCGGCCACGGTGGCGCCGGCCTCCTGCAGCGCCGTGGCGGCCGCCGCGTCGTGCAGCACGACGACCGGAGCAGCGCCGGCGGGCGCCACCTGCTCCGGATCGATCAGCCAGCCGTCGCCCCGGTTGCGCTGGTAGCCCTTGGTATCGGCCAGCACCACCAGGGCCGGGCGCGACTTCAGGCCGGCGCGCAGCACCCCGGCGGCGTCGGGCACCGCCGCGGCGGGCACCACGAGCACCTTGCCGTCGACTTCCGATCCCGCCGCCAGCGCTTCCTGCCATGTCATGCGCACCACGCCCGTGGCCGCCAGCGCCACCGGCTGCACGAAATTGGCGGTGGCCGCCGAGTGCGGCACGGCGAAAGTCTTGCCGCCCGCCTGCACGGTGAACGTGAAGTCCCGCGCATCGCGCTGCGCCTGCTGCCAGTGGGCCGTCTGGAAATAGCCGTCGTCGCCCACCGCTTCCAGGCCGGCGCGGCGGAATTGCGCGGCGATGTACTCGGCCGCCAGGTCCAGTCCGCGCGACGGCGTGCCCCGCCCTTCCAGCAGGTCCGAGGAGAGGAACGACAGGTGGCCGCGCAGCGAATCGGCCGAGATGCGGTCGGCCACGGTGCCGGAAGGCGCCTGCGCGCTGGCGCCGGCGGCGGCGAGCGCGAGGGAAAGTGCGGTGAGGAGATGACGCATGCAATCGCTTTCTTAACAGGAAGAACATTCAATATTGCATGGGAGTTGCCGGTCAGTCAATGCTGCGCGGCCGAGCGCGGGATTACGGCAGAATGTGCCATCCCGCCGTGCGCCACGCACAACACTTATAGCAATATAAGTTGATGATAGGCAATATCAAGAGTATCGTCGCGGGGTTCGTCCCGAAATCGATTTCAAAGTGACTTCTTCCCCAGCCAACCGCCGCATGCACCGCCTGATGCACCGCGTCATCGCCGCCCTGGCGATGATCACGGCCGGCTTGCTGGTGTGGCACCACTACGGCATGGAACGGGTGATCGACCTGACCACGCGGCCCGACGTGCGGCGCGACGTCATGGACGACCGGTGGATGGGCGGCACCAGCCGCGTATCGCTCGAACGCCACGGCAATGCGCTGACGATGCGCTGCCAGCTGGCGCGCACGATCGACTGGCCGGCCTGCAAGTACCAGTTCGCCATTTCCGATACGGAGTCCGGCATCGACCTGTCGGAGTTCGACAGCGTGTCCTTCGATGTGACCTACCGTGGCCCCGGGCGCCGCTCGCTGCGCCTGATGGTGCTGAACTTCGAAGCGGGCATCTCGAAGCTGGACAACCCGATGTCGCAGAAGGTCAACGAAGTCGAATTCGAGGTGGGCGCGCCCGGCGTCATCCGCGTGCCGCTGAACGTGCTCCATACCGCGACGTGGTGGATCGACTACATGAAGGTGCCGCTCGACGACACCGACATGCGCATCGATAACGTGACGCGGATCGAACTGCTGACCGGTGCCACCAGCACCGCCGGCGAGCACGTGATCGAACTGCGCTCGCTGCGCCTGCATGGCAAGTGGCTCACCGCGGACGAGCTGTACATGGGCCTGATGGCGGCGTGGATCCTGTGCGCGGTCAGCTGGCCCGCCCTGGCCGCGCTGCAGCTGCGCCGCGAACTGGGCGACAGCGGCCGGCGCCTCGCCCTGCTGGGCGAAATCAACGCCGCCCTGCAGCTGGAGGCGCGCGAACTGGTCGAGCAGGCCAACACCGATCCGCTGACGGGGGCGCTGAACCGGCAGGGGCTGCGGGCGGCGCTGATGAGCACCTCATCGCTGCTGGCGCCGCCGATGGCGGTGGTGTTCGCCGACATCGACCACTTCAAGCGCGTCAACGACCGGCACGGCCACGATACCGGCGATGCCGTGCTGCGCGACTTCGCCGCGACGATCCATTCGGAAATCCGCGCCAACGACAAGCTGGTGCGCTGGGGCGGCGAGGAATTCCTGATCGTCTGCCCCGCCACCGGTGCCGAACAGGCGCGCCAGCTGGCCGAGAAGCTGCGCGCCGCGCTGCATGCGGCGGCCTGGCCGGCCGGCCTGCGGGTCACGGCGTCGTTCGGCATCGCCTCGCGCGCGCAGGACGAGGACATCGGCGCCGTGATCAAGCGCGCCGACGCCGCCCTGTATGCGGCGAAAGCCGGAGGCCGCGATTGCGTCGTGCTGGCCGGGCCGCCGGTGTTGCCGGGCGTGGAATCGCCCCGGCAGCCGCTGGGCGCGCAGTACGACTGACGGGTCCTGCCTGGCGGACACTTGCGTATCCGCAACAGTCGGCATTGATCATAAGCAATCTTTTAGCGATTCCGGCACTTTCCCGGCTTACACTGGCCCCAGCGGCATCCGGACAGCGGCGCCGCACCGATCAACCGAGAGACACCGATGCCCACGCTTACCCAGTTCTTTGCCGACGTTAAACTGCCCGTCATCCCCGAGGTGGCGCATGCCCTGATCGCCA
The DNA here is from genome assembly GCF_004322755.1 of Pseudoduganella albidiflava. Classification (NCBI taxonomy): domain Bacteria; kingdom Pseudomonadati; phylum Pseudomonadota; class Betaproteobacteria; order Burkholderiales; family Oxalobacteraceae; genus Pseudoduganella; species Pseudoduganella albidiflava. The sequence goes on along the minus strand of NZ_CP036401.1, from coordinate 2,049,121 downwards.
CGCTCGACGACGAGGATGCCTCGTCGAAGAGCGTGGCCGCGATCATCGCCCGCGACCCCGCCCTGACGGCCAAGCTGATGCGCCTGGCGAACAGCGCCCGCTTCGGCTTCTCGCGCGGCGTGAGCTCGCTGGACGACGCGGTGGCGCTGGCCGGCCTGTCGCACATCCGCACGCTGGCGCTGGCCGCCTGCTTCGCCGAATCGTTCCCGCAACTGCCGGGCCTCGACTCGGACGAATTCTGGAAGAGCAGCATGGCCTGCGCCGGCTATTCGAAATGGCTGGCCACGGGCCTGGGCTGCGACGGCGGCGAAGCCTGGCTGGCCGGCATGATGCTGCGGCTGGGCGAACTGCTGATCTACCAGGTCTCCCCCGCCCAGTTCGCGGAAATCGAGCAGCAGCCGCACCTGCCCGGCGGCCGCTGGGAACGCGAACAGCGCCTGCTGGGCTTTTCCGAAGGCCAGATCACGGCCGAGCTGGGCCGCCGCTGGAACTTCCCCGCCCGGATCGTGCATGCGCTGGAAAGCTCGTCCGACCCGATGGCCGCCCGCCCGTTCTGCCAGCTGGCCGGCGTGATCCACCTGGCCAGCCTGCTGGCAGACACGCCCAGCGACGACCCGGAAACCATCGGCACCCTGCCGGCCGACGTGGTCGACGCGCTGCAGCTGCGGCGCGAGTGGATGATGGCCAGGTTCCCGTCGCACGAGTCGTTTTCGGCTGCGCCTTGAGGTAGTCGGCGCGTCCATCGGTAGCCGGCGGCAGGCGAGCACCGGTGTCACACACTGATGCCAATACGTTAAGCGTTAGTCGACACATTGAAAACGCATGAATTCACCCCAACAGCGAAGGGCTGGGGTCAGACCCGCCGGGTCTGATCCCGGAATTTGCACTTGGGGTGGCTTATGTATGCGAAATAAGCGTCTCACACCGGTTCTCCCACGCCACCAGCAACCTCCGCCGGTACCGTATACTCGCGCTTTTCCCCCGCGAGTCCCCGATGCTGACACCCGACCAATTCTTCCCCTTCCTGCTGGCCGCGATGGTGCTGACGGTCTCGCCCGGCCCCGACAACCTGATGGTGCTCGGCATGGGGATGGCGAAGGGGCGCAGGCAGGGGATCGCGTTCGGGCTGGGCTGCGCGTTCGGGTGCCTCAGCCATACGGTGCTGGCGGTGGTGGGCGTCAGCGCGCTGATCGCGGCATCGCCGACGGCGTTCACGGTGCTGAAGGTGGCGGGCGGCCTGTACCTGATCAAGCTGGGCTGGGGTGCCTGGCGCCATGCCGGCGCCGTCAACCTCGCGGCGGCGGGAGTGCCGGCCGAGTCCCCTGCCCGGCTGTTCTGGAAAGGCTGCCTGGCCAATGCCATCAATCCCAAGGTGGTCCTGTTCTTCCTGTCGTTCCTGCCCCAGTTCGTGGTGGCGTCGCGCGGCGACGCGCCCTGGCAGCTGGCCGCGCTGGGGGTCACGTTCACGCTGCAGGCGGCCGTGCTGTTCGGCCTCCTGGGCTGGTTCGCCGGCGCCATCGGCGGATGGCTGAGCCGCAAGCCGCGGGCCGGCGTGGTGCTCGACCGCATGGCCGGCGCCGTGTTCATCGCGCTGGGGCTGAAGCTGATCGTGAGCCGCTAAGCGCTGGCAAGCGGGCGTCGGCAAACAAGCGTCGGCAAACAAGCATCAGCAAATCACCTGCAAGCAAGCGCCTGCAAGTAAGCGTATGCAAGTAAGCGTTTGCAAGTAAGCGTGAGCGGATAAGCCCGGCGTCCCCTGCGCCTGCCGGACGCGTCCGTGAAGTATAGTGCCGCCATCCGCAACAAGGAGCTGCCATGGCCGAGCACAAGACTTCCCTCGATCCCGACGACTGGTCGGCGCTGCGCGAGCAGGGCCACCGCATGCTCGACGATATGTTCGACTACCTGGAACACCTGCGCGAGCGGCCCGTGTGGCAGCCGGCGCCCGCCGAGGTGCGCGCGACATTCCAGGCGCCGCTGCCGCGCGCCGGCAGCGACCTCGCCGGCCTCCATCGCACCTTCATGGACGACGTGCTGCCCTACGCGGTCGGCAATGCGCACCCCGGCTTCTTCGGCTGGGTGCACGGCGGCGGCACGCCGGTCGGCATGCTGGCCGAGATGCTGGCGGCGGGGCTGAACGCGAACGTCGGCGGTCGCGACCAGGTTCCCGTCGAAGTCGAGCGCCAGGTGGCGCGCTGGATGGCGGAGCTGTTCCGCTTCCCGGCCGGTGCCAGCGGCATTTTCGTCACCGGCACATCGATGGCCAACATGATCGCCGTCCTGGTGGCGCGCCGCCGCATGCTGGGGCTAGAAGTCCGCGACGCCGGCCTTGCCAGCATGGGACAGGGCCTGGTCGCCTACACGTCGGCGGCGGCGCACGACTGCATCGCCCAGGCGATGGACCTGACCGGCATCGGCCGCGCCGCGCTGCGCCTGGTGCCGCTCGACGACGCCTACCGCATGGACACCGCGGCGCTGGAACAGGCCATCGCCGCCGACGTGCGGGCCGGCCTGCGGCCCTTCTTCGTGGCGGCCACCGCCGGCACCGTGGACACCGCCGCGATCGACCCGCTGGCGCGCGTGGCGGCGATCGCCCGCGCCAACGGCCTGTGGTTCCATGTCGACGGCGCCTTCGGCGCGATGGCGATGCTGTCGGCGGAACTGGCCCCACTGCTCGACGGCATCGAGCAGGCCGACTCGATCGCCTTCGATTTCCACAAGTGGGCGCAGGTGCCGTACGACGCGGGCTTCGTGCTGGTGCGCGACGGCGAGCTGCACCGCGACACCTTCTCCGCGGCGCCCCGCTACCTGAAACGCGAACCGCGCGGCATGGCCGGCGGGTCGCCGTGGCCGTGCGATTTCGGGCCGGACCTGTCCCGCTCCTTCCGCGCGCTGAAGACCTGGTTCACGCTGCAGGCCCATGGCGCCGACCGGATGGGCGCGGCGATCGCCGGCACCTGCGCGCTGGCCCGTTACCTGGCCGGCGAGGTGCGCCAGCGCCCCGCCTTCGAGCTGCTGGCGCCGGTGTCGCTGAACATCGTGTGCTTCCGCTATAAGGTGACCGGCATGGTGACCGGCATGGCGGACGGCCTGGATGCCGACGATTTCAATGCCGCGCTGGTGGCCGACTTGCAGGAAGCGGGCATCGCCGCGCCGTCGCTGACGACGCTGCGGGGCAAGGTGGCGATCCGCGTGGCGATCGTCAACCATCGCAGCGAGCGGCGCGATATCGATGCGATGCTGAAGGGGCTCGAGGAGCTGGCGGTGCAGCGGCTTGAGGCGGCGCGGTAGAACGTGGCGTGCCGGGATCGGCGGCCTGGTGTCGGACATTTTTTCCGGGCGCTTCATCCGGAAAATGTGTCGGACACCGGTGGTACATGCGTCAGCGGCGGGTACGGGCATTCTCCAGCATCCGCCGGAACGCGATAAAGATCTTGCGCATGGCGGGCTTCTTGTACGGGTACATGGCTTCGTCATCCATCGCGTGCACGATCATGGCGTTGTCGACTTCGAACACGAGCAGCTTGCCGTCCGGCGTCTCGGCGCAATCCATGCCCACGTAGGGCAGGCCGATGCGGCGGTCGATCTCGGCCAGCGCGGCGCGGTGGCGCGCCGCGAAGGTGGCATCGAAGTGTTCCATCGCTTCCGCCTCCAGCGCGCGCTTGGCCGCGCTTTCCCCCATGCCGGCGTTCAGATAGTGCACCATCCAGTGCTCGGAACTGGCGAAGTGCGCCAGGTACGGCACGCCCTCGACCAGCACCACGCGGTACTTGCCGAACAGGCCGTTCGCGCCGCGATAATCGACGAAGCGCGACAGGTAGAACGCTTCGGCCGGCACGCGTTCCAGGTAAGCCGCCAGGTCGGCCGGCGTATCGATCTTGTCGAGGTCATGGCCCGCGTGCGATCCCAGCGGGCGCACGATGAGGGGGAACACGCCGTCCGGAAGTATCTCGCGCAAGGTGTCCGGCGCGGCCGCGAGGGCGGCCAGCTGCGCGCGCGGCAGCCGCACGGTTTGCGGCATCTCCACGCCATCGATGCCGGCCAGCGCGTTGCAGACACCGTCGCGCGACAGCACGGCGATCCGCTCCGGGCCGTTGAGTACGGGGCGCGGCCAGCCCGCGATCCACTCGGACAGCCTGGCCAGCAGCGGCTGGTTGGTATCGTTCTCGCCCATGCACACCATCATCACGTCGTGCTCGGGCACCACCTCCGGCCAGGGCGCATCGGCGGTCACGTACAGCATTTCCAGCGTGACGTCGGCGTCTTCCAGCAGGAATTCGATCGGCGTGTTCGCCATCAGGTCACCCAGCCCCATGATCACCAGCAGGCGCAGCATCTCGCCCTGCCGCGCCGGCAGCGTGTAGTGCGGGCGGATGCGCACCGCCTCGGCCTGCACGTCCAGCGCCACGTCGCGGTCGCCCGTCAGTTGCAGCGTGATGGCGAAATCCAGGTACGCGTTGGCGTCCAGCTGGTCGGCTTCGGCGCGCGCCAGCAGGGCCTGCGCCACCGGTGCCATGTCGATCTTGTTGAAGGCGCGGCGCATCAGCGGCGCCGTGCCCACCAGCGGCGCGAACGGCAGCGCGGCGGCGGCCACCTGCGGATCGGGTTCATGCGCCACGTCCGGCACGAATCGCTTGAGCAGGGCCAGCTTGCCGGCCAGGCGCGGCGCATCCCAGCGCGGCACGTAGTCGTACGGCGTGGCGCCGTCGAACACCCGCACGCTGTAGGGACGGCCGGACAGCACGATGTGCGCGTACAGCGCGAACGCTTCGGCGAAGTCGTCGAGCGGGCTTTGCGCGCTGGCCGGCGTCAGCCACGCGGTGCTGTCCAGCGCGCGGTATGCGGCGGCGGCATCGGGGCCGGCGTGCCGCAGCGCGTCATCGGCCGGCACCACATGGCCTGCGTCGTCCACCTGCCACGACAGCGGCAGGAACGAGTACTCGCCCGCCACGCCCTCGGCCCACCAGTCGGGAATGAAGCGCCGGCCGGCCGCCAGCGCCTTGCCCGCCTCGCGCAGCAACAGCAGGCGCAGCGCATTGGCGCGGGTATCGGCGGCATCCTCCTCGACGCGCACCTCGACCAGCGACGGAGACGACGGGAACACCGCGCTGGCACGCGTCGTGGCCCAGCCGTTCGCGCTCGCATCGGCAAGCTTGCCGGCATCGAGCAGCGTTACGATGCCGAGGAAGTCGCCATCCGGCGTGACCACCAGGTCCGTCAGCGCCTCGCGCTCCAGCCCGTCGACGGCCCAGGCGCCCAGCCAGTTGGGATGCAGCCGCGCCAGCACGGCCGGCGGCAGGCTGCCCAGCGCCTGGGCCAGGTCGGCCTCGAAACCGGGCACGCTGGCGGCCGCAAGCCCCGCATGGGAAGTACGCAGTGCCGCGAGCAGGTGCTCCGGCGCGGGGCCGTGGCGCCGTTCCGTCGGTGGCTGGATGGCGTCGTTCCAGAAGTCGATTTCCGGGCTGATGATCATGGATGCGCTGGCTTGAAGTGTCGGGAGCCCAGTATACGACGGAAGAATGAAGATGAGCGGAAGCTTGAGCGCAACCGGCCGGGATCCCGCTCTACAATGGAAAAACACTCCAGGGAGACCCATGAAACCCGCCACCACCGCCCTTTCGCTTGCCATTGCCCTCGCCTGCGCCATGCCGGCGGCCGGCGCCCTTGCCGTCGAACTGCTGCCGCGCGCCGGCGCCACCGGCGTCAATCCGGACACGCCGCTGCGGCTCGTGTTCGACAGCCCGCCGGTGCCGGGCACGCGCGGCCAGGTCCGCATCTACGATGCCGCCGACGACCGGCTGGTGGACACGCTGGACCTGTCGATCCCGGCCGGCCCGGCGACGGGGCGCACCGCCCCGCGCGCGCCTTACCTGCCGCACCCGTACCCCTATGGCGGCCCGCGCCGCACCAACGCCGACACGAAGCCCGGCACGCCGACGCCCGGCGTCGATCCGGCCCCGGTGGCCGCGCCGGGCGAGTACCAGCTGACGATCATCGGCGGCTTCACCGAGGGCTTCCACTTCCATCCGGTGATCGTGCGCGGCACCACGGCGCTGGTCACGCCGCACCACAACCTGCTCGCCTACGGCAAAACATACTACGTGCAGGTCGATCCGGGCGTGCTGGCGGGCGACGGCTTCCAGGGCATCGCGGGCAAGGACTGGCGCTTCACGACGAAGCGCGAGGGCCCGGCCAGGGATGCGGCGCTGGTCACCGTGAGCGCCGCGGGCGACGGCGACTTCTCCACCGTGCAGGGTGCGCTCGATCACGTGCCGGACCAGCCGGCGCAGCCGGGAAAGCGCACGACGATCTTCGTGAAGAACGGCGACTACGAGGAAATCGTCTATTTCCGCAACAAGCGCAACCTGACGATCGTCGGCGAGGACCGCGGCAAGGTGCGCATCCACTACGCGAACAACGAGGTGTTCAACCCGCATCCGCTGAACGTGGCCACCAACGAGCGGCCCGGCACGTTCCCGTCGCGCCGCGCCGCCTTCATGGCGGACAACGTGCAGGACATCGCCCTCGTCAACCTGACGATCGAGACCACCGCGAAGGGCCAGGCCGAGGGCCTGCTGCTGAACGGCGAACGCAACATCGTCACGCATGTGACGGTGCGCGGCTCGGGCGATGCGCTGCAGACCAATGGCAGCGCCTACTACAGCCACTTCTCGCTGGTGGGCGACGGCGACACGATCCTCGGCCGCGGGCCCGCCTGGTTCCGCGATTGCGACATCGCCTCGAAGGGTGCCTTCATGTGGATCCGCAATACCGGGGCGAACCACGGCAACGTGTTCGTCGGCTGCCGCTTCACCGCACTCGGCGGACCGGGGGAGATCGCGCGCCTGCCGGACAACAAGGGCAGGAATTATCCGCATGCGGAAGCGGTGCTGATCGATGCCACGCTGGACGGCATCAGCCCGGCCGGCTGGGCGGACGTGGGCGCCGGCGCCACGCATGCGAAGTTCTGGGAATTCAACTCGCGCGGCCCCGATGGCAAGCCGGTCGACACCAGCGCGCGCCATCCCCGTTCGCGCCAGCTCGACGCCACGCGGGACGCCGCCGTGATCGCGCAGTACCGCGACCCGGCGTGGGTGCTGGGCGGCTGGCAGCCGGCGCTCGCGCCGGTCATCCTGGCGCAGCCAGTCGTCGGGCAGGACGGGACTCTGACCGTGCGGGCAGCCGGGGTTCCCGAGCCTTCTTACCGGTGGTACCGGGATGGCAAGGCGGTAGCGGGCGCCTCGGCCGCGACGCTATCGGTGCGCGCACCGGGCCGCTATTCCGTCGAGGTGTCGAACGGCAGCGGACGGGCCGTCAGCGCGCCCGTGGCGGTGGGCCTGTAGGCATGGCTGGCGGCGGGCCATGCCCGCCGCGTGCCCGGTAGCGCCACATGATCGCATTCGGTTAGTTGCATTTTCCAGAGGCAATGCGCAGGCAGTGCCTGTTGTGCCGCATGGGCGCGATCATGAAAGCGGGAGATCAATGGCAACGCGGCGCCCATCCCGCAAGGAATGGCCGCCGCGGCAGGCACGACGGTCCCCGGATGAGGAACCGTCACGCGTGCATCAGAACTTCATGCGCAGGCCCAGGGCGAAGGTGCGGCCCGGATCGTACTGCGACATCGTGGCGTTGGCGAACTGGAAGTAGCCGCTGCGCTTGGCCTTGTTGATGTTGACGACGTCGAACGTCAGCATCGGCAGGCCTTCGCGGTCGAAGATCTGGTCCAGCTCGAAGCTCGACGAGAAGTCCGCCTGCTTGTAGTCGCGGCCGAACAGGGCGGCCTGCGTGATGCCGCTCTGGTTCGCGTTGGCCACCTGGCTGCCCTGCGAGTACGTGTGCGACAGGCGCAGCATGTAGCCGTAGTTCTCGTAGTAGATGCTGAAGTTGTTGGTCTTCTTCGGCACGCCCAGCGCGATGAAGCCCTGCGAACCCTCGCCGCTGGCCTTCTGGTTGATCAGCGTGAGCGTTTCGTTGATGCCGAAACCGCGCCACGGCAGGATCTTGTCGAGCGGCTGCACCCAGCCGATTTCCAGGCCGCGGATGCGCAGGATGCCGTCGGCGTTGCTCGGCCGCGTCATCACCACGGTGGCGTTGTTCGGGCCGCCGCGCGAATCGATCGCCACCTGCTGCGCCGGGATCAGCGTGTTGTAGTTGATCCCGTACTGGGCCAGCGCGGAGAACGGCATCGAGATGTTCTCGTTCACGGTGAAGCCGTTCAGGCGCTTCTGGAACGCGGTCACCGACAGGTAGCCTTCGCGGCCCGTGAACCAGTCGATGCCCAGGTCGATGTTATCCGACAGGTACGGGTTCAGGCCCGGGTTGCCGATCGTGCCCACGTCCGCCGAGACGCCGGAGAAGTTGATGCCCGGGCGCAGGTCGTTCGGATTCACGCGCGTCATGCTGCGCGAGGCGGCGGCGCGCAGCACCACGTCCTTGGTCAGGTCCAGCGCCACGGTACCGGATGGCAGCGTGTTGCTGTACTCGGTATCCTGGTACACCCACTGGCTGATGTTCGGGTACTTGCTGCCGTTCAGCGTGAGGCTGGCGTTGCGCGGATCGGAGACCGAGTTCAGCGAGCCAACCTGCTGCTCGGTGCGCACGTAGCGCACGCCGGCATTCCAGCGCAGGTTGTAGCCGGCCGGCTTCAGTTCGCCGTTCGCTTCCACGTAGATCGCCTTCGACTTCTCGCGGATGAAGCCGGCGCTGGCGCCGGTCGACGAGGCGCCCGAATCCGGCGCGTTGTCGTTGAAGAAATCGAAATTGGAATCCTGGCGGAAGCGGTCCCAGTCCAGCGCCAGGCGGCCGTACGGGCCGGGCACCAGGTAGTTCTGCAGCGCGGCGTTCGGGATCAGCGAGCCACCGTAGGTCAGCGGCGCGCTCTGGCCCGCGGTAAAGCCCGTGCCATAGCCCGGATACAGCGCGGCGGCCGAAGCGCCCGGCGTGCTGGCGCCGTCGCATGGCGGCGCGCCGTTCGGGCCCTGCAGGAATACGCTCGGGTTGTTGCCGCACACGGCGGCCTGCCACGCGGCGGAGTTGTCCTGCGCGCGGATGCGGCGGTTGATGTCGTCCCAGGCGAAGCCGCCACGGATCGTCAGCTTCTTGTCGCCCCACGCCAGGTTGGTGTGGAAGCCCTTGGTTTTCGTTTCGCGCAGCTCGTTCTGGATGTTGACGCGGCCGCCGACCCACTGGTAGCTGGCCGGGTTGTTCAAGTCCAGGTTGGAGACGATCGACGGCACGCCGCCATTGTTCTCGTACGTGATCGTGTTGCCGCTGTTCGGCGCCGTGATCGGCATGATGGTCGGCGCTTCGTGCGTGAAGCGGCTGCGGTTCCAGTTGCCGGCGGCGTCGAACGTCAGCTTCGGCGTGATCTTCCATTCCACGCCAGGATTGATGCCCAGCAGGTCGACCTTGTCGCGGCGCGGGCCGAACTCGATGAAGTTCAGCGCGTTGGCGAAGGTGCCCTTGGTGACCACGCAGCCGGCCGCGCAATCGCTGCGGTCCACGGCCATGTCCAGCGGGATCGACGCATTGTTACGCACCGCCCACGTGTAGGCGTTGCGCTGCATGTCGTCGTCCTTCTTGCTGTACATGGTGTCCAGGTAGAAGTGCAGGTTTTCGGTCGGGCGGTATTCGCCGGCCAGCACGGCCGAGATCTTGTCGCGGGTGCCGTAGTACTCCATCGTGCGGCCCAGGCGCGGCACGATCGCGTTGTCGATCTGGTCGATCGTCAGGCCGGGATTGCGCGACAGCAGGAACGCCTGGTCGATGGCGGTGCCGGCCACCAGGCCGTTGCCGGCGTTGGCGGGCACGGTGGCGGGAATCGTCCAGTTGCCGCCGCCGGTGGCGTTGCGGGTCGGCGAATTGCTCTGCGCGGCGGTCAGGTTCGGGTTGGTCCAGCCCACGGTCTCGAAGCCGCTGGTGCGGTTTTGCTGGCGCGAGAACGAGATGCCGCCCAGCAGGCCGAACTTGCCGTCCCACGTATTGGAAGCGATCACGTTGCCGCGGAAGCCGGCCTTGTCGGCGATCTGCTGCTTGGTGCCCGTCAGGCCCATCGACAGCTGGCGGCCTTCCTTGTCGAACGGGCGCGCGCTGCGCAGGTTCACCACGCCGGCGGCGCCACCCTCGATCTGGCCGGCGGTCGGGCTCTTGCTGACGGTGAGCTTGGTGAACAGGTCGGTCGGCAGCAGGTCCAGGTCGACTTCGCGGTTCGTGTTGGCACCGTCGATGGGGCCGGACGACGCCACCGCGATCGGCGAGTTGTTCAGCAGGATCTTGGTGAACGAGGAACCCAGGCCACGGATCTGGATCGTCATGCCCTCGCCCGTCACGTCGCGCGCCACCTGCACGCCCGGTACGCGGCTCAGCGATTCGGCGATGTTCTTGTCCGGGAATTTACCCAGGTCTTCGGCGTTGATGGAATCCTGGAAGCCCACGGATTCCTTCTTGTCGCGCGCGGAGGAAAGCAGGCTGTTACGGTAGCCCGTGACCTGCACGGTCTGCATCGGCGCTTCGGCCGCGGCGGGAGTATTGGTGGCGGTAGCGGTGGTGGCGTCCTGGGCGTATGCCTGGGCGATCAGGCTTGCCATCGCGGTCAAGCCGAGCGCGACGCGCCGGCCGGCGGTCGTTCGATGATTCATGGTCTGTCTCCTGTTTTTATCAGCACTGCCGTGCTATCTGTTGCCTTTTGGTAGCACAGCGAAGTCGAGTTTAGGAGCCGCACGAAACAATGTCAACATTTTTTAACATCGTTTGTTAAGCGCTACCATTTGCGCAACAACGAGGGTCGCATGCTCAATTTCCCCTATGGCGGGGCGGGTTTCAAGTGGTCAGGCCATGATGATATGCGCAACCATTTGGTAGCGCATATCAATTGCAAGAACGATATGTCTTGTTACCTGATATTACCGAGCTCCCGCTAGAGAGGCGTTGGCTTAAGAGATAGTGGACGGACGCCGCTTAGTTAAGCGTTACCCGACACATCGATCGCATGTATTCACCCCAACAGCGAAAGGCTGGGGTCAGGGAGGAGTGCTGTCATGCATGCCAGCACCGTTGCGCAGGCGCGAAGCATGCTTCGCGAAACCCCTGCTTCACCCCGCCGGGGCGTAGTCGGGGTTTCAAGGAGCATCGCTCCTTGCCGACGAAGCGATACTGGCCTGCAAGCCAGTATTCCTCCCTGACCCCGGAATTTGCACTTGGGGTGGGCTAATCGCACAAAAAAAAAAGCGACACCTCGACGGTATCGCTTTTTTCCATGCAGGGCGCCTCGCGGCGCCGCCATCAATGGTGGCCGTGCTCGGCCTCGTAGGCGTCCGCCTCGGCCTTGTCCTTGTGGATCGTGCCGTCAGGGTGCTCGGGCGGCGTGTACAGCGTGTACAGCTTCAGCGGCTCGCTGCCCGTGTTGATCACGTTGTGATGCGTGCCGGCCGGGATCACGACGCCCACGCCGTCTTCCAGCGCATGTTCCTCGCCGTCGAGGATCGCCTTGCCCTGCCCTGCTTCGACACGGATGAACTGGTCGGTGTCGTCATGCTGTTCGGCGCCGATTTCCTCGCCGGCCTGCAGGGTCATCACGACCAGCTGGCTTTGCGGCGTGGTGAACAGCACTTCGCGGAAGTTTTCGTTGGACAGGGTTTTTTCTTCGAGGTTGATGCTAAAGCCGGGCATGATTGCTCCTTCTGGGTTACTGGTCCTGCTTTGTACCATATCGGCAAGGAATGCGTCGGCAGCGGCGCCGCCGCCGCTGCCCGGACATCGCCTCGCGGGTCAGCCCAGCGCGACCTGGTGCAGCCAGCCGTGCGTATCGGCCGCGGTGCCGCGCTGGATACCCAGCAGCGCATCGCGCAGGGCCAGCGCGACCGGGCCGTTTTCATTGTTGTTGACGGTGACCTCGAAGCCGCGGCCCTTGATCAGGCCGACCGGCGTGATGACGGCGGCGGTGCCGCAGGCGAACACTTCGGAGATCTCGCCGGAAGCGATCGCCTCGCGCACTTGCGTCAGCGACAGGCGGCGTTCCTCGGCTTCGTAGCCTTCGTCGGCGGCCAGTTGCAGCAGGGTCGAGCGCGTGATGCCCGGCAGCAGCGTGCCGGTCAACTGCGGCGTGACGATGACCGGCTTGCCCTCTTTCCGGTACACGAAGAACAGGTTCATGCCGCCCATTTCCTCGATGTACTCGCGCTCGATGGCGTCCAGCCAGATCACCTGGTCGCAACCGTGCTGCGTCGCCTCGGCCTGCGCCAGCAGGCTGGCCGCATAGTTGCCGGCGCACTTGGCTTCACCGGTGCCGCCCGGCGCGGCGCGCACGTATTCCTTGCTGGCCCACACACTGACCGGCTTCAGGCCCTGCGGGAAGTACTCGCCGGCCGGCGAGGCGATCAGCAGGAACAGGTATTCATTCGATGGCCGCACGCCCAGGAACGGGTCGGTGGCGATCATGAATGGCCGCAGGTACAGGCTCTCGCCCGAACCGCCCGGCACCCATGCCTGGTCGAGTTTGACCAGCGCATCGGCCGCGCCGATGAACAGCTCCTTCGGGATCGCCGGCATCGCCAGGCGGTGCGCGCTGCGGTTGAAGCGCTCGGCGTTCTGCTCGGGGCGGAACAGGCTGATGGAATTGTCCGGCTGGCGGTAAGCCTTGAAGCCCTCGAAGATCGCCTGGCCGTAGTGCAGCACGGAAGCCGAAGGATCGAGCGACAGCGGGCCGTAGGGCTTTACTTCCGGATCGTGCCAGGTACCGTTGCTGTACTTGACGACAGCCATGTGGTCGGTGAACACGCGGCCGAACTGGATGGCCTGCAGCTTCTGTTCGCGGTCGGCGGTGGACGCCGGGGTGGTCGAGGGGGTGATCTTGAACGTGGTCATGAGGAACTGCGGGAAACGGAGTTGATCGTCGGGGGAGTTTAACATGCGGCATCATGCCGGCGCAGGTGCCGCATGCGGACCAACCGCGTCCGATTTCACCCCAACAGCGAAGGGCTGGGGTCAGGGAGGAGTGCTCGCCGGCAAGGAGCGATGCTCCTCGAAACCCCGGCTACGCCCCGGCGGTATCTGACCCCTGATGTTGCACCTGCGGTGGAACACGATCAGTAGTTGACCGGATAATCCTTCGGGAACTTGGCCCCCGAATACGCCTTCTTCTGCGTCCAGTCCTGCGCCGGGGAGGTCCAGTAGCTGTCCGTGGCCGGCAGCCCGAGCGACAGGAAGCCGGCGGAGGCGATGTACATGCTGCCGTTGTTGGAGTACCAGTCGCCCAGTTCCGGCTGGTGGCCCATGAAGCCGATGGTGAGGTAGCCATCCGGCGTGAAGTTCGATGGCGTGGTCCAGATCGCCCGGTGGGCGGCGTCCAGCGCGGCGCGCACCTGGCCTTCCGGCAGCGACTTCGGCAGCTTCTTGCGCCATGCCAGCAGCGCCAGCGGCTGGAACACGGCGGTGCGGTAGGTCAGCGAGCGGCCCACCGGCGGCCAGGTGCCCTGCGGCGAGATGAAGCGCTCCAGGTGCTCGCCATAGCGCTGCATGCGCTGGTAGGCCTGGGCCAGCAGCTCATCCGGCTTGCCGTTCCAGAACGGCCCCTTGTGCCTGGCCAGCACTTCGAGGATTTCCACCAGCATCGGATACATCACGTAGGAGCTGTAGTAATCGAAGTGGAACGCTTCGCCATCCTTGATCCAGCCATCGCCGATATACCACTCGTTGATCTTGCGGATCGCCACGTTCATCCGCATCGGATCGTGCTCTTCGCCGATCGACAGCAGGAACGCCTCGTTCATCGCGGCGAACAGCAGCCAGTTGATGTACGGCGGCTCGATGCGGCGCAGGCTCTTGATCTCGGCGACGATGCGGCGCTTCGTCGTCGCATCCAGCGGCTCCCACAGGGCCTTCGGCGCGCGCATCAGCGCGTTGGTGAAGTACGCGGAATCGACCAGCGTCTGCCCCGGCCCTTTCCACAGCAGGTAGTCGGGGCTCTTCGGGTCGACCGAGTGGATGTAGCTCTGCACCGCCAGCTCGCGCAGCCGCTTGCGGGATTTCCCCTCGGCCGTGCCATCGTCGGGCAGCTCCAGCCACGGCGCCACGCCGGCGATCAGCCGGCCGAAGCATTCCAGGTACGTGACGCCCTTGTCGCGGCCATCCCAGGTGGGGCTGACTTCCAGCTGGAAGGTCTTCTTCAGCTGGCCCTTGGCCATGTTCGCCAGCACCGGCTCGGCCATCCGCTGCATCAGGCCGAGCTGGAAGGCGCGCGCATCGGCGGGCGAGGACGGCGCCGATCCGGGCTGGCCGGCGGCCAGTGCATCGCCGCCACCGGCCAACAAGGCGGTGGTACCAAGCGCCGGTGCCGCGGCCAGGCCGCGCATGAAGTTACGACGTTCCATCAATTGGCTCCTTTCGCCGTTGCGCCATCGATCAGGCGCACCATTTCCGCGCCGGCCAGCAGGAACGCGCCCACCCCGAAGTGCGCGGTCGAGTTCCGGTCCACCACCTGCCCGGGAATCGCCCGGTCGCCGATGGGCTGCACGTAACCCAGGCGGCCGTCTTCCTGCACCGCGGTCGTGGTGAGGTATGCCCAGCCCTTCTGCGCGGTCGGCAGGTAGTCGGCCTTGTCGAGCAGGCCATTGTTGATGCCCCACAGGTAGCCATACGTGAAGAACGCCGTGCCGCTGGTCTCCGGGCCCGGCGCGTGGGCCGGGTCGAGCAGGCTGCGCGTCCAGTAACCGTCGGCCTGCTGCGCCTTCTTCAGCGAAGCCGCCATGTCGCGGAACACCTGTTCATATTCGGCGCGGTGCGGATCGTCCTTCGGCAGGTCGTCCAGCACGCGCGGCAGCGCCGCGAATACCCAGCCCACGCCGCGCGACCAGAAATCCTTGCTGCCATTGACGCTCTTGTGCTTCGGGTAGACGTAGCGCGCGTCGCGGTAGAACAGCTTCGCGTCCTCGTCGTACATGATCTTGCGCGAGTGGGTAAAGTACTCGTGCATCTTGGCCAGGTACTGCTTGTTGCCGGTGATGCTGTACATGCGCGTCATCACGGGCATGGCCATGTACAGGCCGTCCGACCACCACCAGTAATCGTCGTTCGGGGTGCTCATCTGGTATTCCATCACTTCGCGGGCACGGGCGATCTTCACCGGGTCGGGCTGCATCCTGTACAGGTCCGCGTAGACCTGGAAGCAGGTCTGCCAGTCGCCGAACAGCACGTGGTCGTCCGTTTCGCCGTAGGTGTACTTCCATTTCGACCTGTCGGTGGACTTAGCGCCCATCCACTTGTTGTGCTCCGCCCAGTCCTGGGTATAGCGCAGGTAAGCGGCGTTCTTCGTGATCTTGTAGGCTTCCAGGTTGCCGGTGTGGTAGGCGGCCACGTTCCAGAACGGCCATTCGGTCGCCGGCGTGGTCTTCTGCCAGTAGCCATTGACCTTGTCCATCGCGGCGACCACCGCCGCCCTGTCGTGCGCTCCGGCAGGCTGCTGCGAGGATTGTTGCGCGGATTGCTGCGCCGCGCAGCCGGCCAGCACGAATGCCGCGGCCAGCAGCGCGCCCTTCATCGCGTACCCGTTCCTGCATTGATACCCAAGCTGATGCTTCATCGATTCCACTCCTTCGGTTTGAACGCCAGCACGCGCACCATCGTCGGTGCCCCGCGTGCCAGTCCTTCGCCATCCGCCTGCCGCACGTCCTGCACGAACAGGTTCAGTTCCCCGCTGCGGCGCCAGCGCTCCGGGTCCAGGTTCGGTTCCCAGGCGCCCACCGGCGCCTCGGCCAGGTCGCGCACCGTCCAGCTGCCGCGCGCGATATCGACCAGCGCGGCCGACACGCGGTTGCCGCGTTCCTCGTCCCGGAACAGCAGCAGCGCATTGGCGCCCCGTTCATCGACCACCAGCTGCGGCCGCGAGACGGGAATCGCCTTGGTGCCCATGCCGGACAGCGAGAACGGTGTGCGCCGGAACGGCAGGTCCAGCGTGTGCCAGCCCCCCTCGCCCAGGTGCACGATGCGGTACTGCGGCACCGTCTCGCCGGCCTTGCGCCAGTAGGTGGCGATGTAGGGCCGGCCGGCGCCGTCGGCATACATCGAGGTCTGGTTGATCAGCTCACTTTTCTGCGGCACGCGGGCCGCCACTTCGGCCCCGGCCTCCGTGATCGGCAGCGCCATCCTGCGCCCGCCGCTGTCTTCCCACGTGACACCGCCGTCGCGCGAGCGCGCATAGGCGATATCGTGGTTGCTGGCCACGTCCGGCGATTCGCGCCACGTCCACGACACGTGCACCGTACCCTGCCCGTCGACGGCGGCCTGCCAGTAGGCATTGCGCCTGCCTTCGCCGGAAATCAGGTTGTCGTGCAGCCGCGACCATCGCCTCGCGGCCGGATCGTAGCGGTTCACCACCAGGTTGCCCCGGCCGGAACCGCCGTCGCGGTACAGGAACAGCATCGCCCCGCCCGCCAGCGAATGGAACTCCGGGTAGGTGACGGAGCGCTCGTCGCGGCCCGTCATCGGTTCCTCGGCACCCAGCGTCAGCGCGTGCGGCGCCGTGCCGCGGGCATAGCGCAGCGGCCCGTTGTGGTGGTCGAACGCCACGTGCAGCACGCCGGCGGCATCCAGGCCGATGCTGATGCTGTTGTGGGCATCGCGCACATTGCCCTGGTACTGCGTGGGTGACAGCTCCCAGCTGGTCCCGGCAAGCTTGCGCCGGCCCAGTACCACGCGCCCTTCGGCGTCGTAGAAGGCGATGAACTGCCACTCGCGGTCGCTGACCAGCGCGTGGCGCCGGAAGATGACGGCGTTGACGGAGTTGTCCGCCCAGCCGGGCGCCACGTCGATGAGCCGCACATCGGCGTGGCCACCCGGCTGGCCGCCGCCGGCGCAGCCGGCCAGCAGTGGAACCAGCAGTGGAACCAGCAGCGCGGCGGCCAGCGCGGTACCCTGGATCGGGCGCCGCATTACAGCGAACCGCGGATGCCGATCTTGATCGTGCGGCCGTCGTACTTGGCGTAGTCCATCCGGGTCTTCTTGCCGCTGCCGTACACGCCGTTGGCATCCTCGAAGTAATCGTAGGCCAGCGTGTTGGACAGGTTCAGCGCATCGATCCGCAATTCCAGCTTGTCGCTGATCTTGTAGCTGATATTGCCGTCCAGGTAGCCACGCGCGGCACGCCAGCGGATCAGGTCATCGCCATTGTTGCGCGGATTGTCGCCATGCAGCGAGCGGCCCTTGTAGTTCCACGACAGGCGCACCGCCAGCGGGCCCCGCTCGTAGTACCCGGTGGTGCTGTAGGCGAACTTCGGCACCGAGTTCACCTCGATCTCGCGGCCCGAATTGGTGATCCAGCGCTGGCTGTTGAAGGGATCGATGTGCGTGAAGCTGGCCAGCGCGCCGAAGCCCTTGAACGGATCGGGCAGGAAGTCGAAGGCCTGCTGGTAAGCCAGCTCGTAGCCCTTCAGTACCTGCTTGCCGGCGTTCGAGTAGGTGCGCAGGGTCATCGGCAGGTTCGGGTCGACGCGGCCGTTGGCATCCTGGAAGATCGGGCCCAGCGACGTGTCGGGCAGGCCCAGCGAACCGAAGTTCACGATCTGCGTGGTCGACACCGTGGCATCCGTCAGCACCTTGCGGAAATAGCCGGCGGACAGCAGGCTGCCCGGCTTGAAGTACCACTCCAGGCTGGTGTCGAAGTTCTTCGACTGCTGCGGCTTCAGGTTCGGATTGCCGGCGGTGGCCGTGTTGTCGAACTGGTTCGGGATCACGGTCTGCGCGGCGATGATGCCCAGCGATGCGCGCGAGATCGTCTTGCCCCACGAGGCGCGCCACATCAGCGTGTCGGTCACGTCGAAGGCGGCGCTGACGGCCGGCAGCACGTTGCTGTACTTGCCCTCTTCCTCGTTCGGCACATAGGCGTTGTTGGCGCCGGCCTGCTGGAAGTTGTCGATGTAGGTCTTGGTTTCCGAGTAGCGCACGCCGGCGTTGAAGCGCAGTTCGCGGCCGAACACCTCGCCGCGGAAGTCGGACTGCACGAACGCCGTGCTGACCTTTTCCTGCGCGGTGAAGCTTTGCGCCGGGGTGAACGTGGAGTTCGGGTTGTATTCCAGCGGGTTGAAGGTGGAATACGTGTAGCCGCGGTCGAAGGTGCCCCACGCGCCTGGCCAGCCGCCGCCCATGTCGAGGTTCGAGATCGGCAGGTTCGACGTCATGCCGGAACGCAGGCCGGCGGTGCCCAGCTGGTTCAGCCGGGCCGTGGCCAGCGCGGTGCCGTTGCGCTTGTCGATGCCCTTGGTGGTTTCCACGAAGGAGAAGCCGCTCTTCATCTTGCCGGTCCAGCCGCCTGGCAGCTCGTACGAGTACTCGGCCGCGGCCCGCGCCTGGCGGCCCTTGTCGGTTTCCTTGGTCCAGCCGGTGCCGATCTGGAAGCCCTGGAAGTTGTTCGGGTCCGTGTAGCTGGTCGGCGACGACAGCGACGGGTACACGTGGTCGTCGCCGTAGTCGATGGTCGACGTGATGCCGAAGATCTGGCCGGACAGCGTGCTCTGGTACGACAGCGCGCTGCTGTTGTTGGCGCTGGCCTGGGCCGTGAAGGTCAGCTTGTCGCTGGCCTTGTAGGTCAGGTTGAGCGCCCCGTAGCCGAATTCGGTCTCGTCGTTGGCGTAGGTGACGCCGCTGCTGTACGAGGTGTTGCCGAAGGTTCCTTCCAGCAGGTTCGACGACGGGTCGATGGAGACGTCGAGCGGGATGAAGCCGTTGTTGCCGTTCTGGCCAGCCGGCGCGTTGCGGTTGGTGGTGCGGCTGTTGCGCACCAGGATGCCGAAGTACATTTCATCGCGCTCGTTCTTCAGCTTCGAGTACAGCGTGTCGAAGCTGATGTTCAGGCCACCGTTCTTGTACTGCAGCGACGAGACCAGGCCATCGCGGGTCCGGTCGTTCTGCGACCCGTAGAAGCGGTAGATGCGCGGCAGCAGCGCGCGGTCGACCTGGTCGCGGGTGTAGCCGCCCAGGTTGGCCAGCGGCGAATCGTAGTCCAGCGCCACGGCGAAATTGCCCTTCACGGGGCTCTGGCTGCCGTTGAACGAGCTGTTGTAGCCGCCGGTGGCCTCGAAGCCGGAGCGGTTGTTCATGCTGCCGGAGTGCGAACCGCCGACCAGGAAGCCCCAGTTGCCCCAGGTGTTCGAGTACAGCGCGAAGCCGGCCGGGTTGAAGCGCTCGGACATCGTGTTGTAGCCGGCCGTGATGCCGTAGCGTACCTGGCGCTTCGGATTGTCGAACGGGCGCGGCGTCTGCAGGTCGACGATGCCGCCCAGGCCTCCCTCGGTCAGTTCGGCCAGCGGCGACTTGTAGAAGTCGATGCGGCCGAACAGTTCGGACGCGAACACGTCGTAGTTGAAGCCGCGCGCGGCGCTGCCGATGGTGCTGGTCGACGTGGTGTTCACGGGCGCGCCATTGAGCGTGGTGACGGAGTATTCGGTGGGCAGGCCGCGGATCGAGATGCGCTGGCCTTCGCCGGAGCTTTCGTCGCGGTTCAGGATCACGCCCGGCACGCGCTGCAGCGACTCGGCCACGTTCGCCTCGGGGAACTTGCCGATGTCCTCGGCCACGATCGAGTCGCGCACGCCGATGGCCTGCTGTTTCAGGTTCAGTGCCTTCTGCAGGCTGGAACGGAAGCCCGTGACGACGACAGTGCTCACCGGTTCCTGGCTGGCGGCAGGGCCAGCGCCGGTCGTGCCGGCCGGGGTCGATTGTCCCGAGGCGTCCGCCCCTGGTTGTGCGGTCGGCAGCCGCGCGCCGGCATCCGCCGTGCTGGCTCCCTGTGTGCTCGCTGCCTGCGCGCCGGCTTCCTGGGCACTGGCATGGGTGCCGTAGGCCGCGGCCAGCGCCAGCGGCAGCAGGGTGGCGAGAAGCTTCTTGTTCATCTCCGTCTCCGATCTATATGGTTATCTCGATGCCACGAGTTATGGTCACGTTACCACACAGTCTTTTCATCGAACTGCTCACAAAATTGAGCGGTTTCACGCAGCGAACGTAAACCATTGACTCCATTGAATAAAGTTCGGAGGGAAATTTTGCTCGATGTGGTAACGTGACCACATTCCCGCCAGAATCATGCGTGCTCTGGTACAGTCGGGCCTCCCGAACAGCACATTCGCCACCGTACAGCCCCCATGCGCAAGACCAGCAAGCTCAGTGAAGTGGCAAAAATCGCCGGCGTCTCGCCGATCACCGCATCGCGGGCCATCCGCGGCGTCGGCTACGTGTCGGAATCGGCACGCGCCCGCATCATGGAAGCGGCCGCCCAGCTGAACTACACGCCGGACATGCTGGCGCGCCGCATGCGCGGCGACAAGAGCAACCTGATCGGCGTGTTCGTCAACAACTACGGCTCGCTGGTGCTGCACGAAGTCACGCGCGAGATCAGCGCCGAAGCGCGGGCACGCGGCTACGACATCCTGCTGTTCAACGCCGAGCGCTTCGACAGCCCGGCCCGCGCCGGCACGGTCGACATGTTGAGCAAGCTGTGCGACGGCCTGCTGCTGGTGATGCCGAACGGCGCGGACGGCTACCTGGACGTGCTGGAGCAGCACCGTATGCCGTGCGTGCTGGTGCACTACGACGCGCGCGCCGTGCGCCTGCCCGTCGTGGCGCTGGAGAACCGCAACGGCGCGCGGATGGCGGTGGAACACCTGCTCGCGCTGGGCCACCGCCGCATCGCCTTCATCGCCGGCACGGCGGGCACCGGCCAGAGCGCCGAACGCGAAAAAGGCTACAAGGACGCGCTGCGCGCGGCCGGCATCCGCGTCGATCCGGCGCTGGTCGTTGGCGGCGCCTTCAACCAGGCTGCCGGGAACGCCGCCGCACAGCAGCTGCTGGCGCTGAAGCGCCCGCCGACGGCGATCTTCGCCGCCAACGACGAGATGGCCTATGGCGCGATCGACGCGATCCACAGCCGCGGCCTGAAGGTGCCGGCGGATATTTCCGTGATCGGCTTCGACGACATCCCCCTGTCCAGCCACGTGTTCCCGCCGCTGACGACGATGCGCCAGCCGCTGGCCGAGCTGGCGGCGCGCGCCGTGGGTGACGTGGTCACGCTGGCCCAGGGTGGCACGGTGCCGCCGGACAGGACCGCGTTCCCGATGGAGCTGGTGATCCGCCAGTCCACCGGCCCCGTCGCGGCGGGCAACGCCGCTTCGGTGGCCGATTCCTCCAACGATTCGGCTGCGGATTCCGCCGCATAACGGATGATGCGCCAGGCCGCCGGCACCGCCCTGCCCCGCCACCCCGTCGAGGGGACGGTCGCGGTTGCGGGCGTGCCGATGCCGGCTGGCGCAGGCACTAAAAGCAGCAAGGCCGGCGCAGGCAGCAAAAACAGCGCAGCCGGCGCTAGCATAAAAAGCAGCGCGGCCGGCGAAGGAGTTAGAAGCAGCGCGGTCGGCGCAGGAGTAAAAAGCAGCGCGGTCGGCGCTGCCGCACTGGCCGGGATGCTGGGCTGGCTGTTGCTCGGCGACCTGGGCATCGCCATGCGCGACCGCGCAGCGCTGCCGTCGGCCCTGGAACTGCTGCGCGTGGCCGGTGCTTCCGATACCGCCACGTCGCTGCTGCTGTCGACCGTGCCGGCGCTGCTGTCGATGTTCATCGTGCCGATCGTTGGCTGGCGTTCGGACCGGCACCGTGGCCGCCTGGGGCGCCGCCGGCCCTTCCTGCTGGTGGCGGCACCGGCCGGCTGCCTGGCCCTGCTCGGGCTGGCCTTTTCCCCGGCGCTGGGCGCGGCGTTCGACGCGGCACTGGGCGACTGGTCTCCCGGCGCGCGGTTCTGCCGGCTGGCGGCGTTCGGCCTGTTCTGGACCCTGTTCGACTGCGCCGCGCTGTGCGCGCTGTCCCTGTTCACGGGACTGGTCAACGACGTGGTGCCGTTCGGCTGGCTGGGGCGCTTCTACGCGCTGTTCCGGATCGTCGGCCTGGGGGCCGGCATCGCCTTCCACACATGGGTGTTCGCGCTGACCGACCATCACCTGTCCGCCATCCTCGCCTGCACCGGCCTGGTCTTCGGCGGCTGCCTGGTGGCGATGTGCGTGGCCGTGCGCGAACCGCCGGCGCCCGCCGTCGCGGTCGATGTCGCCGATGTCGCCGATGCCGCCGATGGCGCCGGCAGCGCCGGCTCCCCCGAACCGGCCGCGCGTGGCCCCGGCTTGCCCAGGGGGTTCATGACCCCGCCGATCCTGTGGGCGGTCGCGATGTTCGTCTGCGCCGCCATCACGTTCAATCCGTTCAACACGTTCTACCAGTTCTTCGCCCATGCCAGCGCGGTACCGAAGGCCACGCTGGGCATGCTGACCGCGGTCGGCTACGCGGTGTCGATCGGCTCCGCATTCGCCATCGGCTGGCTGGTCGACCGCTGCGGCGCCATGCGCATCTCGGCGCTCGTGATGACCCTGTACTGCGCGCTCGCTTCACTGGGCGCGCTGGTGGTCGACGATGCCGCCAGCTTCCAGGCCATCTACCTGTGCCACGTGATCGTTTCGGGCGCCTGGTGGACCGCCGCCGCGTCGATGCCGATGGCGCTGTTCCCGCGCGAGCGCTTCGTGCAGTTCAACGCCAGCAAGGATTTCGTGGTGGTCTCGGCCAGCATCCTGCTGGGCATCGTGCAGGGTCCGCTGCTGGACCTGTCCGGCCACGATTACCGTCTTACCCTGGGTTGCGGCGCCGTTTTCTCGGCGCTGTGCCTGGTTTGCCTGGCGCGCCTGCGCGCCCTTCATCCACCTGGAACCAGAAACACATGACCAACCAGCCTTCCCGCCGGCGCGTATTGCTCGGCACCGCCGCTGCCGTCGGCAGCACCCTGCTTCCCTCGGTCGGCGCCGCCGCTCCCGCGCACCGTTTCGCCGTCGGCGACAACGACTTCCTGTTGGACGGCAAGCCCGTGCAGATCCGCTGCGGCGAGGTGCACTTCGCCCGCGTGCCGCGGGAATACTGGGGACACCGGCTGAAGGCGATCAAGGCGATGGGCCTGAATGCCGTCTGCGCCTACCTGTTCTGGAACTACCACGAGTGGCGCGAGGGCCGCTATGACTGGAGCGGCCAGCGCGACGCCGCCGAATTCTGCCGGCTGGCCCAGGCCGAGGGCCTGTGGGTGATCCTGCGCCCCGGCCCCTATGCGTGCGCGGAATGGGAAATGGGCGGCCTGCCATGGTGGCTGCTGAAGAGCCCGGGGGACGCATTCCTCCGCACCCGCGACGACAACTTCGTGCAACCGGTGCGCCGCTGGATGCGCGAAGTGGGCCGCGTGCTGGGCCCGCAGCAGGTCACGCAGGGCGGCCCGATCCTGATGGTGCAGGTGGAAAACGAATACGGCTTCTTCGGCGAAGACCTGGAATACATGCGCGTGATGCGCAAGGCGCTGCTCGACGGCGGCTTCGACGTGCCGCTGTTCCAGTGCAACCCGACCAACGCGGTGGCCAAGACGCATATCCCGGAACTGTTCTCGGTGGCGAACTTCGGCAGCGATCCCCAGCGCGGCTTCGCCGAACTGGCCAAGGTGCAGAAAGGCCCGCTGATGTGCGGCGAGTATTACTCCGGCTGGTTCGATACCTGGGGCGCGCCGCACCGCACCGGCAGCGCCGCCAAGGCGGTGGCCGACATCGAGGCGATGCTGGCGGCGAACGGCTCGTTCAGCCTCTACATGGCGCACGGCGGCACATCGTTCGGGCTGTGGGGCGGCTGCGACCGGCCGTTCCGGCCCGATACCACCAGCTACGACTACGATGCGCCGATCAGCGAGGCCGGCTGGGTGGGCGAGAAGTTCGACGCCTACCGCGCCGGCATCGGCAAGCACCTGGCGCCGGGCGAAACGCTGCCGCGGCCGCCGGCGCACATGCCGGTCATGACCATCCCGGCATTCACGCTGGCCGAAACGGCGCCGGTGTTCGCCAACCTGCCGGCGCGCGTCATCCGCGATGCCACGCCGAAGCCGATCGAGCAATACGACATCAGCCGCGGCGTGATCGCCTACCGCGTCACCCTGCCGGCCGGGCCGGCCGCCACGCTGGAGGCGGCCAAGGTGCGCGACCTGGCGTGGGTGTACATCGACGGCAAGGAAGTAGGCACGCTGGACACGCGCTACCGCCGCTTCCGCGTCAACCTGCCGGCGCGCAGCAAGACCACCACGCTGGAAATCCTGCTGTACACGATCGCGCGCGTGAACTTCGGCGTGGAAATCCACGACCGCAAGGGCTTGCACGGCCCCGTCACGCTGCGGGAGAAAGGAAAAGAAGCGGTCGCGCTGGAAAACTGGGAGATCCGCGCGATCGACTTCGATGCGGACGGCGTGCTGCCGCCGCTGCAATGGAAGGCCGGGAAAACGAAAGGGCCGGCCTTCTGGCGCGGCAGCTTCGACGCCGCCAGCGCCGCCGACACCTTCCTCGACATGACGACGTGGGGCCAGGGCATCGTGTGGATCAACGGCCGCTGCCTGGGCCGCTACTGGAGCATCGGCCCGACCCAGACGATGTACCTGCCCGGCCCGTGGATCAAGGCGGGCCGCAACGAGGTCGTGGTACTGGACCTGACCGGCCCGCAGGACAACCGCATCGCCGGCGTGGCGAAACCCGTGCTCGACCGGTTGCGCCCGGAGCGCGACCTGGCACGCCCGCCCAGCACCGCACGCCTGGCGCTGCAGGGCGTGCAACCGGTGCACGAGGGGCGCTTCCAGCCGGGCGGCGCGACGCAGGACGTGCCGTTCGCGCAAGCCGCCAGCGGCCGCCAGCTGTGCATCGAGGCGCTCGATGCGTTCGACGGCAAGCCGTTCGCGGCGATCGCCGAACTGGCGCTGCTGGGCAAGGATGGCAAGACGCTGAACCAGACGCTGTGGACGATCGCCTTCGCCAGCAGCGAGGAAGCGTCGAAGGAAGACGGCACCGCGCTGAACGCGATCAATGGCCAGAACACCGACTTCTGGCATTCGGGCTACAGCAAGTCGGTGGCGCAGCCGCCGCACCGGCTGGTGCTCGACCTGGGTGCCACGTTCGAGGTGGCCGGCCTGCGCTACACGCCGCGGCAGGGACCGGACGGGGTGACCGGCCGCATCCGCCGCTACCGCGTGTACGTGGGCGACAAGCTGGTGACCGAACAGGCATGACAGAGCGGCCACTGACACTCTGACCAGGAGTGCACACTCACCGCGCGCACGGTTGACCGGGCCGTGCGCGCCGCGAATACTGGGGCTCTTCCATTGTTTCAAGGGCTCCCGGCATCCATGGCAACCGTTGCACAAGCTACCAGCACCACCCTCTCCGGCTACAACCATATCGACGCACTGCTCGGCAACCTGCCGAACTGGAACTACGTCACTCCCGGCACCAATACCCTCTACTATTCGTTCTCCGTGGCCAGCAACCTGGAGGCGGGCAATACCATGCTGCTGAGCGCCCCGAAGGCGTTCACGACGGCCCAGGCGGCGGCCACGCGGGGCGCCATGTCTTACGTGACCAAGCTCACCGGCATCAACTTCGTGGAAACGGCCGACGCCAACCTGGCGCAGGTGCACTTCGCGAACGCCAACCTGGCCGGCTCCGGTACCACGGGCCTGGACAGCAACCGCATCGGCTACTCCTACAACAGCAGCGGCGTCGTCACGAAGTTCAGCGCCGCTTCGTATGTCTATCTCGACAACGCCGAATGGGGCGGCATGAACGCCAACCTGGCGCGGGGCACGCAGGGTTATGAAACGCTGCTCCACGAACTGGGGCACATGCTCGGCCTGAAGCATCCGTTCGAGGGCACGACCAGGCTGCCGTCCGCGTCGGACGACACGTCGCACACGCTGATGTCGTACACGCACACCGGCGGCATTCACTCGACGTTCAGCGAGTACGACATCGCCGCGCTGAAGTGGCTGTACGGCGGCGACGGCCTGGCCGGCAGCATCGGTGTCAATTCGGCCACCGGTGCGCGCTGGCTCGCGGGCACGGGCACGGCCAACTCGCTGACCGGCGGCGCCGCCAACGATATCCTGGAAGGCGCCGGCGGCAACGACGCGCTCAATGGCGGCGCCGGCACCGATACCGCGTTCTACAACGGCTTGCGCAACGCCTACACGGTCGTGCGCACCGGCACCGGCGCGTGGACCGTGGCCGGCGCGGAAGGCAGCGACACACTGTCGAACATCGAACTGCTGCGCTTCGCGGACACGACGCTCACGCTGTCCACCGGCGCCCTCGCGCTGGCCGCACCGGTGTCGTCGAAGGTCATGCCGGAGGCACCGGTGCTGGATACCGATGTGCTGGCGCTGCAGTTCGAGACCTCGAAAGATGTTGCGCTGTTCCGCGAGGCACCGGCGCCGGAAGCCGCCGCCGCCGAGGTGCCGCTGGTCGGCCAGCAGGAGCAGTTCCTGGGGTATTACGACCTGTCGTGATGGACTGCGGGGCGGGCCGGCATGCAGCGCCGCCGCTTCAATCCATCGCCTGGATCCTCTCCTTGAATCGCTGGCTTCATAACGGTTCTCCTTGCCATTGCAACAAAGTGTAATCCCGCCGCCCGCCCCGCGCGCGGCGGGATTATGCTGTCGCAAACCCACTTGCGAGGCAACCGATGGCATCGTTCCCCTACCTGCAGCTGTCCAATGCCGACATGGCGACAGCCGACCACCTGACCTTCAGCCCGCGCACGGCCGATGATGGCTACGACAACAGCGCGTATTTCGTCGATACCGCGCCGGACGCGGCCGATTTTCCCATTTTCAGTTTCACGGCCGTGGCGGGTGCGCTGTATACGGTCACGTCGGAAAGCTGGTTCGACCCGTACAACCTGGTGCTGTACGACGATGACGGTTTCGCGCTGGCCGAAGATGACGGCTGGGGCCCCATCGGCCAGGATGGCCTGAGCTTCATCGCGCCCTACTCCGGCACGTACTACGTGGATGCGTCATGGGACCAGGCCGACCCGCCGCGCAGCACCGTCGACCTGGAAATCCTCGAAGACCTCGACACCGTGCCGCTGGCGATCGGCCACGGCACCGCCAATGACGACGACATCACCGGCACGGATGCCAACGATGCGCTGTACGGCCACGCCGGCTGGGATCTGCTGGAGGGCAAGGGCGGCAGCGACCTGCTCGACGGCGGCAGCGGCATCGATACCGTGTGGTACGAGGGCGACCTGGACGAATACGACGTGGCCGTGTCCGGGCACCGGCTGTTCGTCAACGATACCGTGGGGCTGGACGGCAGCGACACGCTGGTCAACGTCGAACGGCTGGACTTCTTCGACGTGGCGCTGGCCTTCGACGTCGATGGCCCCGCCGGCGAAGCCTACCGGCTGTACCAGACCGCGTTCGACCGCACGCCGGACCAGACCGGGCTGGGGTTCTGGATCGCCGCCCTCGATGGCGGCGCCAGCCTGCGCAGCGTGGCCGACGCATTCGTCGCGTCGGACGAGTTTCACCGGCTCTACGGCGACAATCCAGGCAACGCTGCGATACTGACGGGCTTCTACGCCAATGTGCTGAACCGCGCACCGGATGCCGAAGGCTTCGCTTTCTGGCTCGACGTGCTGGACAAGGGCCATGACACCGCCGCGGGCGTGCTGATGGGCTTCAGCGAAAGCGCGGAAAACTACAGCCAGCTGGTCGGGGTGATGCAGGAAGGGATGGCGTACCAGGCCTGGGGCTGATGCCGGTCACGCGAGGGGGCGGTGCGCCGTCCTCCTATCGATGCATTCCGATTTCCAGCCTCCTGCCCGGCCACCGCACGAAGCCAAGGTGCTTGGCTCCTGCGGGAACGTTCGCCGTCAGTTCGGCGGCTTGGCGGCCGCTGGCGCGGTTTGGAACCCGCGGCCCGTCGCGGCCCAGTAGATGCCGCCGTACAGGTGGTGGCGGAATACCGGGTCGCCGTAGGTCGCCGGCAGGTGGCCCAGCGCAGTGTAGAACGCGCGGCCGCCATCGTACTGCTGATACCAGCTGATGGGGTGGAACGCGCCCATCCCCTTGCCCTTGGCGGTCTCCGGGCGGTACGTGGCCTCGTCGACCGACAGCAGGTAGCGCAATCCCGTCGATTGTGCTGCGCCGTACTCGTACCATTCCTCGGTCACCAGCGTGCGCGGCGCGAAGCGCTCCATGCCGGGGAAGTTCGCATCCTCCACCTTCAGCACGGCGGACTGCACCGCCGGATGGGTCACGAACATGTGGCCGACCAGCTGGCGGTACCACGGCCAGCCATGCTCCGTATCGGCCGCCGCGTGCACCCCGACATAGCCGCCGCCGGCGCGGACATAGCGCTGGAACGCGCGCTGCTGCTCGTCGTCGAGCACGTCGCCCGTGGTCGACAGGAAGACCACCGCCTGGTACTTCGCCAGTTCCTTGTCGTTGAAGACGCGCTTCGCATCCTCGGTCCAGAACACGTTGAAGTCATGCAGCCGCCCCAGCTCGCGCAGCGCCGTCACGCCCTCGTGGATCGACTCGTGATGCCACCCCGCCGTGCGCGAAAACACCAGCACATCGAACTGCGCCGCGAACAGTGGTGCCGATGACAAGGCAAGTAATGCCGTTACCGCAAGTTTCATGTCCCCTCCAAAATATTCCCGCAAACCGGGGTCAGACCCCAATTCCAGGAAACTTTTATTATTTCCCAAAACCGGGGTCAGACCCCGGTTTTAGGAAAGTTTGTCAGATTCCTACGGCCGAAATCCCGTGCTGTTAACAAAATTGCCCAAAACCAGGGTCAGACCCCGGTTCTGGGCAACTAATTTCCGAAAACTGGGGTCGGACCCCGGTTTCAGGAGAGTCTAAGCCAAGCATGTGTTGTCAAAACGCTGGGGACTGTCCCCCTGGGAGGGACTGTCCCTGTTGTTAGAACGCTACTTCGGCAAGGCCAGCGTGGTGCGGGCGGTGATGGCGTCGGAGGCGCCGCCGAGGTGGAACTCGTAGGTGCCAGGGCGGCGCTGCCAGTCGCGGGTCTTCGCTTCCCAGACGGCGAGGATGCGCGGGTCGACGGTCACGCTGACGGACTTGCTCTCGCCCGGCTGCAGTGCCACCTTGTCCCAGCCGGCCAGACGGCGCGGGGCTTCCCAGCCGGCGGCCTTGACGGTGCCTGCGGCGGGGCCCACGTACACCTGCGGCACGGCCTGCCCGGCGCGCTGGCCGGTGTTGGCGACGGTGAACGACACCACCACCTTGCCGCCATCGTTGCGGGCCTTCAGGTCGCGGTATTCGTACGTGGTGTACGACAGGCCGTGCCCGAACGCGAACAGCGGCTTCTTGCCGGTCTTCTCGAACCACTTGTAGCCGACGGCCGCGCCTTCGATGTTGTAGTCGGTGGTGAAGCGGCCATCGCGGCTGGCCGGGTCGCCGTCGATCTTCGGCCGCGGCAGCTGGGCTTCCGCGGCGGGGAACGTGGCGGCCAGGCGGCCGGAGGGATTGACTTCGCCCGTCAGCAGCCGCGCGATCGCCTCGCCACCCGCCGAGCCGGGGAACCACGCGGCCAGCACGGCGCCCACCTTGTTTAGCCACGGCATGGTGACGGGATTGCCCGTTTCCAGCACGACGACGGTGCGCTGGTTCGCGCCAGCGACGGCCGAGATCAGCGCATCCTGGTTGTCCGGCAGCGCCATCGACGGCGCATCCAGGCTCTCGGCGGCCCACTGCGTGGCGAACACGATGGCGATATCGGCCGAAGCGGCGGCTTTCGCGGCGGCGGCGGTATCCTTGCCGTCGACATACGTGACACGCGCCTTGGTGCGCGCCTGGAGCGCCTTCATCGGCGACGACGGCAGCCAGATGATCGGCCCCGGGAAGCCCTTCGGCCCCTCGCCTTTCACCGCGCTGCCACCGTGCGGATGCACCTGCGCCGCGCCGCCGCCGGAGATCACCGCCTTGTCGGCATGCCCGCCGATGATGACGATCGACTTGACCGCATTGGCACCATCGACCGCCAGCGGCAACAGGTTGCCGGCGTTCTTGAGCAGCACGCTGCCCTCTTCCGCCACCTGCCGCGTCACCTTGGCATGCGCCGCGAAGTCGATCTTCTCCGGTTCCACCTTCGGCTGCGGCGCATCCATCAGCCCATTCGCATACATGGCGCGCAGGATGCGTTTCGCCATGTCGTCCAGCCGCGCCGCCGGCACGTGGCCGTTGTCGACCGCTTCCTTCAGCGCGGGGCCGAAGTACATCGACTTGTCGAACGGCCAGCCGGACTGCTGATCGAGCCCGCCATTGGCGGCCTGCGTGGTCGAGTGCGTGGCGCCCCAGTCGGACATCACGAAGCCCTTGTAGCCCCAGTCCTTCTTCAGCACCTGGTTGAGCAGCCAGTCGCTTTCGCACGCGTACACCCCGTTGACCAGGTTGTACGCGCACATCACCGAACCGGGATCGCCGCGCTCGATCGCGATGCGCATCGCCAGCAGGTCGGACATCTGCCCGGCCGGCTCGTCGATCTTCACGTCGATCGTGTTACGGTTGGTTTCCTGGTCGTTGAACGCGAAGTGCTTGATCGTGCCGACGAGGTTGTTCGACTGGTTACCGCGGATCTGCTCGCCGGTGATGACGCCGGCCAGCAGCGGGTCCTCGCCGGCATACTCGAAGTTGCGGCCGTTGCGGGGATCGCGCTGCAGGTTCACGGCGCCGCCCAGGATCACGTTGTGGCCGGACAGGCGCGCCTCGCGGCCGATCATGGCCCCCGCTTCGTACGCCAGCTTGGTGTTCCAGCTCGACGCCGTCGCCATGCCGGACGGCAGCGCGGTCCGTTCGCGCGGCGCCGGCGACGGCTGCGTGGCCACGCCCAGGCCGGCGTCGGTCTGCCACTGCGGCGGGATGTTCAGCCGCGGAATGCCCGGCACATAGCCCGCCGTGTATGGAATCGCATCCTTGGGCGGCTTCACGCCGGCGAATTCGGCACCGAAGTAGCCGAACACCAGCAGCAGCTTTTCCGCCTGCGTCATCTGCGCCACGGTGTCCCGGGCACGCTTGTCGGGATCGGGCGCAGAGTAAGCGGAGGCCGAGAACACCGCGGCCACGGCCAGTACGATTGCTTTCTTCATCACCACCATTACAGTTTCACCGTCACTGGTTTGCCTTCATACGTCACTTCCTTGTCCGCCGTGTCGAACGTGTCCGAGCTCGATACGCCCGGCTTCACGAAATGCACGCGGAACGTGCGCTTCGCCACCATGCCCTGGTAGCCGTCGCCGGCGCGCTGGCCGATCGTCAGCGTGCCGCTCTTCTCGTCCCACGACAGCGGGATACGCGAGTACTTGCCGCGCTGGTAGTCCTCGCTCACGCCATCGTCCTCGTAGAAGCTGAACTGGCCGTTGGCGCCCGTGTACACCTTCAGCGTGATGGGCGCATCCGGCTTTTCGTCCACGTACTGCGTGACTGGGCCCATCGGCACGATCGAGCCGGCCTTGACGAACAGCGGCATGCGCGTTTCCGGCGCGGCGGCGGTCACCGTGCGGCCACCCTGCTGGCGTTCGCCGGTGTAATAGTCGTACCACTGCGCGCCCTTCGGCAGGTACACCTTGCGCTCGCGGGCACCGTACTCGGATACCGGCGCGACCAGGAAGGCATGGCCGAACAGGAATTCGTCCTTGACGTCCTTCGAGCCCGGGTCGGTCGGGAAGTCCATCACCAGGCCGCGCATGATCGAGCCTTCGTTGAAGTACGTGCTCGATGCCGTCGCGTAGATGTACGGCATCAGGCGGTAGCGCAGCTTCAGGTACCACACCATCGAGTCGCGCATCGGCGAACCTTCCGGCGCGATATTGTGGATCTCGCGCTTGACCACTTCGCCGTGCGAGCGGAACAGCGGCGTGAACGCGCCGAACTGCCACCAGCGCAGGTTCAGCTCGCGCCATTCCTTCAGGTCTTCCGGCTTGACTTCCACGCCGCCGATACCACGGTTTTCCTGCGCCGAACCCAGCTCGCCGCTCTGGAAACGGGTTTCCTGCGCATAGCCGCCGATATCGTGCGTCCAGTTCGGCACGCCGGACATCGACGAGCTCACGCCGGCCGAGATCTGGTCGTACAGGTTATTCCAGCGGCCCACCGTGTCGCCGCTCCACGTGGCCACGTAGTTGCGCTGCACGCCGGCAAAGCCGGAACGCGACAG
Organism: Pseudoduganella albidiflava; assembly: GCF_004322755.1. Lineage (NCBI taxonomy): Bacteria > Pseudomonadati > Pseudomonadota > Betaproteobacteria > Burkholderiales > Oxalobacteraceae > Pseudoduganella > Pseudoduganella albidiflava. The sequence continues at coordinate 2,017,070 of NZ_CP036401.1, read as the reverse complement.
GATGAACTGGCGCTTGTTCGGCTGGTCGCGTTTCAGGCCGTCATACAGCGCCTGCGTCTGCACCAGGCTGTACGAGTTGAAGGTGATCTCGCCGGGGCCGTAGACCGTCGGGCCGATCAGCTTCTTGAAGTCTTCCAGGCGCGTGTTCGACAGCACGTCCGGCTCGGTGTTGTCGAGCCACCAGGCGTCGAAGCCCAGGTCGACCAGCTTGGTCTTCATCTGGCGATAATAGATGTCGCGGGCTTCCTGCGTGTACGGCGAGTAATGGCTGTTCTTGTAGCCCGGGCCGACCCAGTCCAGCGCGCCATCCTCGACGTTCTTGGTCCACATGTGGCCCTTGGCCTTCAGTTCCTGGTAGTTGTCGGTGTTCTCGTAGAACTTGCCCCACACGGACAGCATGATGCGCGCATTCATCTTGTGCACTTCATCGACCATGCCCTTCGGGTTCGGGAAGCGCTTCGGATCCCAGTCGTGCGAACCCCAGCCGTTTTCCGGCCAGTAGAACCAGTCCTGCACGATGTTGTCGAGCGGCCAGCCGTTCTGGCGGTAGGTCTTCACGGTGTCGAGCAGCTGCTCCTGGGTCTCGTAGCGCTGGCGCGACTGCCAGAAGCCGTAGGCCCACTTCGGCATCAGCGGCTGGGTGCCGGTCAGCACGCGGTAGCCGCCGATCACGTTGTCGATGCTGGTGCCGCGGATCACGTAGTAGTTCAGGCCCTCGGCGATCTCGGACGAGAACTGCAGCGAGTGGCGCTCCGCCTTCGGCAGCGGGTTGTTGTGCGCCACGTAGATCATGCCGCCTTCCGGCTTCCATTCCAGCTTGAAGTCCACCGGCTTGTTGGCGCCGAAGTTGACTTCGAAGTTGTGGTACCACGGGTTCCAGCCCTGGCGCCACACGTCCATCACCTGCTTGCCATCCACGGTCAGCGTGGCATAGTCGGACGAGTACAGCTTCATCTTGTGCACGCCCGGCTTGTCGCTCGCGAGCTTGCCTTCCCAGACGACCTTGACGTCCTTCAGTTCCTTCAGCGGCTTGAGTTCCTTCGGCCAGAACTCGGCGACATCCTTCAGGTACTGGTAGTTGATGTTGTCTTCGCGGCGCTCCAGCGCCAGCTTGCCGCCGATGTAGTAACGGGCGGTCAGCGCGCCTTCCTTGCCGGCGGCATCCGTCAGCTTCAGGTCGCGGCCGATCGGGCCGTAGGGACGGGCATCGCCGAAGCGGGTGATGCCATTGTTGTCCCACAGGATGCCGTAGTTCTTGTCCGAGACGACCAGCGGGATGGCGATGTCCATGTTGTGCTGCAGGAGATCGACGTCTTCACCGTTCAGGTTCATCTGGTTGTTCTGGTGCTGCCCGGTGCCGTAGAACGCGTCCTTGGTGCCGTAGTTGAAGCCCTGCTTCACGGCCAGGTAGGGTTTTCCACCCACGGAGACCGGCTGCATGTCCTCGGCATCCTGCTTCAGGAACACGGCGCCGCCCTTGTCGGCGAACTGCACGCGGCCATCCTTCAGCGACACGGTGGCCACCAGCTTCTTCGTCGTCAGCGTCACGGCATCGCCGCTCTTCTTCACGTCGAAGGTGCAGGCGCAGGGCTTGGCGATCGTCATCAGCGACGGCGTCAGCTCCTTGCCGGCCTGGTCGACCTTGACGACATGGACGATGTTATCGGCCATCACCTGCAGGCGGATTTCTTTTGCTGCGCCGGCGTCCGGCGCGATCGTCACGCCGCTGGAAGTTTGCTGGAACGTGCCGGCCCATGCCGGGGCGCCCGTTGCCACCATCAGGCATGCCAGGCTGACTGCCTTGATATTCGATTTGATCATTGATAAGTCCCCAGTTTGATTTTGAGTACGAAAGGCCTGGCGCCGAAGTTGAGACCGTAGTCGGTCTGGTCGCCGTTCCACACGCGTTCCATCACCCACTTGCCGTCGGCGTACTGCCCTTCTTCCACGCGCGCGTACATCGAAGGTTTCCCGGCATTGCGGCCGGCCGGATCGAACTTGATGCGCGCGTTCTGCGCCACGACGATGAATTCGTTGTCCGCAACCTGCGCGATGGCCAGGCCGCCGTTCGGCTTTTCCGTGCCTTCGAGCGGATCGTTCTTTTCCATCGAATCGCCGAACTGGCGCTGGCGGAAGCTGACAGTGGCTTTCCAGCCGTCGAGGGCGATGCTTTGCGGCTTGCGGTCGTCATGTTCGAACACGCCGCGGGTGCGCCCTTCGAAGCCCCACTTCGCCCATTCGCGCATCATCGGCCGGAACGCCCCGTACACCTTGCCGAACGGCTCGGTCATCGTCTTGTCGGTGGCCTTGGAACCCAGCGGGTAGTTGGAGAACGCAAAGTAATCGATGCCGAACGGCGCGAAGCCGATGCCGCCCTGGCCGAACACGGCATACGCCACGCGCGCAAAATCTTCCGAGTTGCCGATCTCCGGCACGAACAGCGGATTGTCCTTCGTGTGGAACTGCTCGAGCGTCTTCGCCACCTTGTCGGACTCGTGCAGGTAGATGTCCGGACCGGCCACGTCGATGTGCGGCGCGGCCGCCTCGTAGATGCCCAGCACGTCGTAGGTCGGGCCGCCACTGGCGAAGTTGCCCTTCCACGGCGCCATGGGTTCCACGGGATCGCGCAGCGCGTTGTTCACGAACATCGGCAGGTCGTAGACGGCACGGCCGGCTTTCGCGATCTCCTCGATGTAGTTGGCCACCGCCCACGTGTGGAAGTACTGGTCGGCGTAGGCGCCGTAGACTTCCTTCCACGTCCCGCTGGCTTTCCCTTTGACGGGAGATTTCTGCTTCGCCAGCACGGCGGCCGGCACGGGACCGTTGAACGCCTTCTGCGCGGCCGGGCTGTGATCCCTCACCAGGCCGTAGGTGCCGACTTCGTTCTGCACCTGCACCATGATCACGGTTTGCCTGTCGCCGTCGATCGCCTTCAGGTGCTTCATGAATTCGACGAAGGCGCGCTTGTCGAGCTTCAGCGTCTCTGTGCCGAACGGCGAATGGCTGTAGCTGCTCTTGCCCTTCTCGTCGACCATGCGCGGGAAGCGCTTGTTGTCGAACTTGACCCACTCCGGCAGGTAGGCCGGCGCGGTGTTCTTCCAGGTGCCGAACCACAGCAGCACCAGGCGCACATCCTTCTCGCGGGCTTCCTTGACGAGCGTGTCGACGAAGCTGAAGTCGAACTTGCCTTCGACCGGCTCGACCTGTTCCCAGGCGATCGGAATCTCCAGCGTGTTGGCCTGCGCGTCGGCGACGGCGGCCCATACCTGCGGCAGCGCCTTCGGGTAATTGCTGGAATTGTGCGCCTGCGCGCCCAGGATCAGGTACGGCGCGCCATCGACCATCAGGGCGTGGCGCCCGTCCTTCGATACGACGCGCGGCAGCTCGGCGGCCATGGCCGCCGAAACCACCATCGCGCACGCACCGGCCAGCAAGCTCTTCGTGAAAATCTGCTTGGCGGTTTTCATCGGCTCCCTATTAGAACGAGTAGTTCAGTTTCGCGGAATAGCGCGGGCCCGAGACGAACCATGCGCGGCCCATCATGCCGATCCCCTGCTGCATCAGCTGCTTGTACTTCGAGTCCGTCAGGTTCGAGCCGTCGACGACGATCTGCATGCGCTCGTTGAACTGGTACGACACGGAAGCGTCCAGCTGGCCGTAGTCGTCCGCCCACGTCGGCAGTGCCCAGCCGATGTTGGTGGCGCCCGGGGTGGCGCTGTTCGGATTGGTATCCGTGCCGTCGCCGCCGCGCGTGCCGTTCACGTTCACGCCCTGCAGGTTCTTCGAGCGCCAGCTCCACGCCGCGCGGGCCGACCACTTGCCGTAGTCGTACAGCAGCGCCAGGTTGTAGGCGTTCTTCGACAGGTATTGCAGCGGCAGGTCGCCGAAGGACTGGCCGTTGGTGTCGCAGCCGTTCTGGTTCAGGTTCACGTTCGCCACGTTGTTGCCGCCGGTGCAGTAGGCGGTGAACGTGCTGGTCGACAGTTTCGTGTTGCTGTCCACGTAGGTGTAGTTGGCCTGCACGCCGAGGCCGGCCCAGGCGCCCGGCAGCTTGTCGAAGTACTGCTGGTAGGCCACCTCGAAGCCGGTGGCGCGGCCGCTCGCGCCGTTCACGGGAGCGGTCACGTTGAAGTTGTACATGCGGCCGTTCACGTCCGGGATCGCATACTGGTACGTCTGGTTGACGATGATGTCCTTCAGGCGCTTGTGGAACATGGCCAGCGTGATCGAGCTGGATTTGCCGAAGTACCATTCGCCCGTCAGGTCCAGCTGGTCGGACTTGATCGGCTTGAGCATCGGGTTGCCCTTGCCTTCCCCCGTCTGCGACACGCTGTTCACGTTCGTGTTGGACGGACGGTCCGGGAAGACGGTCGTCGTGGTGTCCGTCGACTGCGACAGCGTGGTGTAGCCCTGCAGCTGCGAGAAGTCCGGCCGCGAGATGGCACGGGCCAGCGCGAAGCGGAATTGCAGGTCGTCGCGCGCCTTCAGGCGCAGGTTCAGGCTCGGCAGCACATTGCTGTATGAATTCTCGTAGTTCTGCCCGGCCGAGTAAGCGGGGATATTCGGGATCGGCACGCCGCTGAGCGTCTGCGGCGGATTGACCACGGCGCTGGTGTTGTTGAACACCGTGTAGCCGTTGGCATTCATGTCGGTCTTCACGTAGCGCACGCCGATATTGCCGTCGATCGGCATCTTCAGGTCATCCCAGCCGAAGCGCAGCTGCGTGTAGAACGCCTTGGTCTTTTCTTCCTGCTCGTTGATGCCGGACGGGTTGCCGCCGAAGGCCGCCGGCGTCCATGGCGCGCAGTTCGGCGTGGTACCCGCGTTGGCGGCCGCTTCGCGGCACAGGATCTGGTAGTACTCGTGCAGCGCGGCGTAGCTCTGCGGGAAGCCGGTGGCCACCGACACGTTCGGGAACACCACGGACGGCACGTTCGCCTTGCCGTTGAAGAAGTTGTCGAAGGTGCCCAGGTAGGTATTGCCGGCGAAGCGCGGATCCGACAGGTAGGCCAGCTTGCTGATCGAGGAACCCATCCATGGCGCCGTGACGGCTGCCCAGTGGTAGTCCGGGTTCGACAGTTCGGTGGTCGCGTCGCGCTTGGTGAAGCGCACGCCGAAGCGCACGTCGCGCAGCACCGGGTTTTCAAAGGTGTACTTGGCGTCCAGCTTCAGCGCCTTCGACTCGGACTCGCTCTGGTCCAGGTGTTCCTGCGTGAAGTTCCAGTAGTAATTGCCCGGATTGGCCAGGTGGGCGCGCTGGGCGTCGTTGAAGATCAGGTTCGGGCGGTCGCCGGTCAGGTCCAGCGTCTGCGTCGGCATCTTGACCGCGGTGGCCACGGTGGAATCGAAGCCGTTGCTCTTGGCCTTGATGCGCTGCAGGTCGGAGGTGAAGGTCCAGCTGTCGCCCACGCGCCATTCGACGTTCCAGGAAATGTCGGTGGTGTCGGATTTGCGGCTGGCCACGCGCGTATCGGCGCCGTAGTCGATGCCGCCGTCCTGCGGCGATGAGAAGGTGCCGGTCAGGAACTGGCCGTTGGCACCCCACGTCGCACCGGGCGCGACCTGGAAGTTATACGGGTTCGACGCGGCGAAGATCGCGTTCTCGTCCCACTGCATGTCGTACTTCGACTTGAAGAAGGTGACGTGCGAACGCAGGTTGGCATCCTTCTTCCACTGCAGCGCGCCGTACAGGCCCTGGCGTTCGCGGTTGAAGTTCAGCGTGCGCCACTGCGCGCCCTTCGGGATCCAGACAGTGCGGCCGTCGACGATATTGCTGCGCGGGTAGTACGGCTCGACCTGGAAGCCGTCGGTACGGGTGCCGCTCTCGGAGTGCGCGAAGTCGACCAGCACGCCCACTTCGCCGATGCCGGTTTTCCAGCGGTCCGACAGCAGGATCGACGCGGACGGCGACCATTTGCCGCCCTTCAGTTCCGAATACGTGGTGGACGCCGACAGCGCGACCTTGCGGCCCTTGAAGTCGAACGGCAGCGCGGTGCGCAGGTTGACCAGGCCGCCGATGCCGCCTTCGATCTGCTCGGCGGACGGGTTCTTGTAGATATCCACGCCGGCCATCAGCTCGGGCGGCACGTCCTCGAAGTTCAGCGAGCGGCCGCCATTGGCCGAGAACGAGTCGCGGCCGTTCAGTTCCGAACGCACCCACGACAGGCCGCGGATCGACACGCCGGAACCTTCGACCGAATAGTGCTCGGGATCGGAACGCGACATGGTGCGGTCGATCGTCACGCCGACCACGCGCTGCAGCACCTCGGTCACCGACTTGTCGGGCAGCTTGCCGATATCGGCGGCGACGATCGAATCGACGATCTCGTCCGAGTTCTGCTTGATCTTCTGGGCGTTTTCCAGCGACGCGCGCTGGCCCGTCACGACGACGGTCGCGGTGGTGGCATTGCCCGCATCGGCGGTTTGCGCGTGGGCCGCACCGGCCATGAACGCGATCTGCGCGGCGGCAAGAGCCATCGCATTGAGCTTGAATTGTTTCACCTGCATCTCCTCAAAAATAATTTTCCGGGCCCTGGTGTCCAGGGCTTCCACCGCACGCCTGGCGGCGGACTCGGCGCTACAGCGTGCCGAGCTCCCTTGCTTCACCCTGCTTCACTTTCAGAATCACGGTCTTCGCACCCGTGCGCACGCGCACGGTGCCGGTCCCGTTGCCCGGTTTCGCCTTGACGGTCGCCGACGTCAACCGCCCGTCGCGCCACGTCATGTCCACTTCATAGCCGCCCCGCCCGCGCAGGCCGGTCACCGAGCCGCTGCGCCACGCCGCGGGCAATGCCGGCAGCAGGTGCAGTTCGCCGTCGTGCGATTGCAGCAGCATTTCGCAGATGGCCGCGGTGACGCCGAAGTTGCCGTCGATCTGGAACGGCGGGTGCGCGTCCAGCAGGTTCGGATACATGCCGCCCGCCGTGTTTTCCTCGGTGCCCGGTTTGTGTTCCTGGGCGCGCGCACCCGGCGTGGCGATCACGCCGCGCAGCATGGCGTGGGCCTTGTCGCCATCGCCCAGGCGGGCCCAGAATGCGGTCTTCCAGGCCATCGACCAGCCGGTGCCTGCATCGCCCCGCGCCGCCAGCGACACGCGGGCCGCCTCGGCCAGCTTCGGCGTGCGGGCCGGGGTGATCTGCCTGCCGGGGAACACGCCGAACAGGTGCGACACGTGGCGGTGGTTGTCGTTCGGCGTATCGAGCACCGGGTCTTTTTTCTCTTCCATCCATTCCAGCAGCTGGCCCCAGCTGCCGATCTTCGGCGCGGCCAGCCGGTCGCGAGCGGCGGCCACCTGGCGGGCGAACGCGGCGTCGGTCTTCAGTTCGCCGGCCGCTTCCACCGTGTTCTGGAACAGGTCCCAGACGATCTGCTGGTCATAGGCCACGCCGTCTTCCACGGGGCCGTGTTCGGGCGACCAGCCGTTGGGGGCGACCAGCGTGCCATCCGGCAGCCGCTTCAGATAGTCCAGCCAGAACTGGCTGACTTCCTTCAGCAGCGGATACGCCACCTCTTGCAGGAACGTTCTATTGCGGGTGAACGCGTAGTGTTCCCAGAAGTGCTGCGCATACCAGGCGTTGGCCGTCTTGTTCCACTTCCACTGCATGTAGCCGAACGGGTTGGTTTCCGTACGCACGGTCCAGCCGCGCACCGGCTTGCCATCCTTGCGCAGGAAGGTCTCGACCACTTGCCCATCCTCGGCATCGCGCGACGGATTGGCCGCGCTTTCCGCTACCAGCCGGCGGTACGACGGCACCATCGATTCAACGAAGCCGAACAGCGGCTGCGCCAGTTCGGACAGGTTGGCCGTTTCCGCCGGCCAGTAGTTCATCTGGATGTTGATGTTGGTGTGGTAATCGGCATTCCACGGCGGCGTGAGGCTGTTGTTCCACAGGCCCTGCAGGTTGGCCGGCAGCGGGCCGCGCGAGCTGCCGATCAGCAGGTAGCGGCCATACTGGAACACCTGGGTTTCCAGTTCGGGATCGTTGCCGTTCTTCGTGTAGGCAGCCAGGCGGCGGTCGGTCGTCAGCGCACGGCGCTCTTCGGCGACTTTCGGCTCCCAGGCCGCGTCCACGTCGAGGCTCAAACGGCCGAACAGGTTCTTGAAATCGTTTTCCTGTTCAGCCTGCAAAACGGACCATGGGCGTGCCGCGGCGCGGTCCACTTGCGTGGTGACGCGCGCCAGCGGATGCGCGCCCTGGAAATTCACGCTGCCATCGCGGACATAGCTGGTGCCGGCGCCCAGCACCAGCGTCAGCGCGTCGACGTTTTCAAAACGTACCGTGTCGCCTTCCATGGTCACCTTGCCGCCTTCGTGCACCACCTGCACCTGCGCGGCGTAGTCCATCTGGTTGCCGGTCAGCGGCTGCTGCGCCGGCGTCCACTGGTTGCCCCGTTCGCGCGGCACCACGAAGCCGGCCAGCGAACCGGTGGCGCGGATGCGGTTGCCGAAGGCGTTGACGTGCGCGCCATGCTGGTCGGTCAGGCGCACCACGCCGGTATGGGCGCCCGGCTTGTCGGCGGTCAGGCGCAGCACGATCACGTCCGCCGGATGGCTGGCGATGGTTTCGCGCTGGTAGCGCACGCCGTTCACGGTGTAGCGCACCGTGTGCAGGCCGCGGGCCAGGTCCAGCGTGCGCGAGTAAGCGGTGGCGGCGGCGTGGGCCGGCAGGTCGACGAAGACATCGCCGAACGGCTGGAACGCGCCCATCGATTTCGCGTCGCCCGTCCACAGCGTGATGTCATTGAACTGCAGGTGTTCGCGGGCCGGCTGGCCGAACACCATCGCGCCGATGCGGCCATTGCCGACCGGCAGCGCCTCGCGCTCCCAGCCCTCGGCACTGTCGGTGGCCGGGCGGTCGTAGCGCAGCACCAGGTCGGGCGCCGCCTGCACGGCGGCCGCCACGAACAACATCGCGGTCAACAACATCCGCCTCATTTTGCAATCTCCCCCATCACGATGCCCCGGCCGGCGCTGCTCATGTACACGCGCCCGAATGTATTCATGTCCCCGACGATGAAACCGCCATCGCCCGGACCGCCGTACTGGTGCGCGTCGTCGTTGATGCGCACCCAGTCGGCGCCCTCGTTCGTGGAACGCCAGAGGCCGCGCTGGCCGTCCACCGTGCCCCACAGGTAGATGGCCGGGTAAGCGCCATCGCGTCCGGCCTTGCCGAAACCGATCGCGCCGGCATACGTCACGCCGTCGAGCAGCGCGAACGCGCCGCCGCCATCGACCGAGCGGGCCAGGCCGCCATTCTTCAGTGGCACCCAGACGTCGCCGGCGCGGCCCGGCGCGGCGCGCACCAGGTCCGAGCCGCCCTTCGGCAGCTGCGCCCTGGCGGCGAAGGTGCGACCGGCATCGGTACTGACGAGGAACGCACCGTCCTGGTAGGCGTAGAAACGCTGCGCGTCGACCGGATCGGCCACCGGGCGGGCGCCGGCGATGCCTTGCGCGGGTGCCCAGCTGTCGCCATCGTCTAGCGATCGGAAAGTCACGCGCGACCTTTCAGGAGAATGCAGCAGTACCTTGCCGTCGGCCGACAGCGCCAGCTGGCCCTTGATGCCGTTGATGCCATTGGCGCCGCGCCCCAGCCGCCACGTGGCGCCGCCATCGCGCGTCACGTAGACCGACTTGCCCACGCGCGCCAGCACCTGCGGCTGCAGCGCCGCGTAGGCCAGGCCGAAGGTGGTGCCCATCTGTGGTTCGTGGATGCGGCCGTACTGTTTCAGGTCCGGGTGGATGAAGCCGTCGTAGTCGCCGATGGTCGACACCAGCGGCGCGCCCGGGCGGCTGACGAGGCCCAGCGGCACCGTTTCTTCCAGTCCCTTCACGTCGAAGCGCCAGGTGACGGTCGCGGCGTCCAGGTCCGATGTCTTGAATACGCCATTGCCCGAGGTGACCCAGGCGGCCTTCGGATCGAATGGATCGAAGACGATCGAACTGGCCCAGTGGATCGCGTGGCCCTTCACCCATGGCACGCCGGCGCGGTCCATTGCGAAGCCGCGTGCGACCAGGTCGGTCCACGTGGTGCCGCCGTCCGTCGACAGGTACAGGCGGTCGCCCTTGGCATCGCCCTTTTCCCGGCCTTGCGGCGCATACAGCGAGATGGTCGAGGCCAGCAGGCGGCGCGGATCGCTGCGGTCCACGCTGATGCCGGAGTAGGAGGCTGGTTGTCCCTTCGGTGTCACGTCCTGGCCGGAGCGGGCGGCGATGCCGTACTTGCGGATCGCGCCGCGGTCCATCTTCTCGTCGCCGCGCGGGTGCGGGCCGGCGCCGTTGGCGAACGTCACGTACAGGTGGCCGGCACCGTCGAGCGCGGCGCGCTGCGGCATCAGGCCGTCCGGCGTGGCATCCATCGGCACGAAGGTGGCGCCGCCATCGTCGCTGCGGAACAAATTCGTGCCGCCACGCGATACGCCGACGAACAGGCGCTGCGCCGTGCCGCCGGCCTTCACGCTGGCCGGATCGGGGATGACGAAGGCGATGCCGGCGCCGTTAGGCGTGGTGGTCACGTCCAGGCCCGGCAGGCGTTGCCAGGTCGCGCCGAAATCGTCGCTGCGGAACAGGCCGTTGGCGCGCGTGCCCACGTACAGCACATTGCCCGCGCCGGGGTCGACGGCCAGGCGTTCGCCGTTGTTGCGGCCCGCGCCATTACCGTGGGTCTTGAACTGCGCGGTCACGTCGGTGACGGCGAAGGTCTTGCCGTAATCGCGCGAACGCAGGATCGCCGTGCGGCCGCCGTTGTGGTACGCGATGCCGGCCAGCAGGTAGACTTTCGAGGCATCGCGCGGGTCGGCGGCCAGCGAATCCACGCCGAGCAGGCCGGTCTGCTCTTCCGACAGCCAGTCCAGCAGCGGCACCCACCGGTCGCTGGTCCAGCGATAGGCGCCGCCGACGTCGGTGCGCGCATACACGACGCCCCGCTCCGTGGTCGGAATCACCGCCGGCACGAAACCGCCGCCGCCGATCGGCACGCTGTCCCACCGGTAGCCGGTCAGCAGCGGCTGCAGGATCGGGTCCATCGCCTTGCCCCAGATTGCATAGCCGCGCGCGTTCGGGTGCAGCAGGTCCGGCATGATGTCCTTCGACAGCGTGCCCGCCTCGTCGAGGAAGGCGCTGCCGATGTCGGCGAAGAACACGCGGCGGTTGTCGGCGAATGCCGCGATGCGCTGGTTGATGGCGTTGTTGATGCGGCGCGACTGGCTGTCCACCGCGTCGCGCGGGAACACGCCCAGCAGCAGGATCTTCGCGTTCGGCAGGCGTTGCTGGAGCTCGTCGATGACGCGGCGCAGGCCGGCCGCCGTCGTTGCCGGATCTTCCTGCCGGCTACCGGTGTTGTTGGTGCCGGCCATCAGCACCACCACCTTCGGGTCGATGCCATCGACTTCGCCATGCTGCAGGCGCCACAGGATGTTTTCCGTGCGGTCGCCGCCGAAGCCCAGGTTGACGGGGTGGTAGCGGGCGTAGCGCCGCGCGAATTCTTCCTTGCCTTCCTTGGCCCAGCCTTCGGTGATCGAATCGCCGATGAACACCAGCTGCGGCGGCGTGCCGGCGGCGCGCAGCTGCGCATTTTCCTTCACCCGCTGCTCGTGGCGCGGCATCCACCAGTCGATGGCCCACGATTCGTTCAGCGGTTCGGCGGTCACGGAGCGCGTGCGGTAGTCGGGGCAGGCGGTATTCGGCGTGCCCGTCTTCAGGATGCGCAGGTTGGCGATGGCCACTTCGCCCTGCCCCGTCGCTTCCACTGAAAACGGTTTCATGACCGTTTCAAAAGTATCGCCGTCGCGCTGGAAGCAGCTCAGCGCGAACGACACGCTCTTCCAGCCCTGGCCGGACGCGGCGCGGCCCGGCAGCACGTACGGCACCTTGCGTTCGCAATCCTTGCCGCAGTCGAGCTTGAAGTCGATGCCGCCGTTCTTCATCTCGCGCACGTCCAGGTCGAAGGCGACGATGCCCTTGGCGAGGTAGGGGCGCAGGTCCAGGGGGGCGTGTTCGAAGCGCAGGCTGGCATACCAGGTCTTTTGCCATGCCAGCGTGAGGGCATCGCGGCCGGCCACCTTGCCGGCGGTGGCGCGCACGACAGCTTCCGGTTGTTTGATCGACTTGGGAACGACGGCGGACTTGGAGACGACGGCACCTGCCCCGGCCAGCGGCACGCTGTTTTCCGGGTCCGCGACCGTCACTTTCCAGCCGGCGGCAGGGCGGTTCTTGAACAGCGTCAGTGGATCAGGCGTATCCGCTCCGGCGGCCGCCGCATGTGCGGCAGCAACCGCCAGCAGCAGCGCAAGGGAATGGCGCATGGCGTCTCGTCGTTATGGTTTTGGCACCTTACGTGGTGCTGACAGCATTCTGGCGGTGGACGGTTGCACGCATCAATTACGAAATTGACCAGTTGCCCGAACGATATTTCAGCTTTGCAGTGAGGATTGGAGCGAGACACGGTAGACGGTGGTCTGCCGGTACACCTGGCCAGGCCGCAGAATCACGGCCGCGGCGCCCTTGCCGTTGAGCTGGTCGGGATAGGCGCCCGCTTCCAGGCAAAATCCGTCGTGTCGCGAATATGTGACACCGTGGCGCCCGCGCACGCCCGTCAGGCCATTCCCACTGTAGAACTGCAGCCCCGCCTCGGTGGTGGCCACGTCCAGCTGGCGCCCCGAGCCGGGATCGATGACGCGCGCCACGTTGCGCAGCCGGCCCGGCTCGCGCGGGTCGGACGGCAGGCAATAGCAGTGATCGAAGCCGCCGGCCACGCGGATCTGCGGGTCGGGCCAGCGCATGCGCGGCCCGATCGCGGCCGGCTGCCGGAAATCGAACGGCGTGCCGGCCACCTCGGCGCGGCCCAGCGGAATGCCCAGTTCATCGATGGCCAGGTAATGGTCGGCATCGATGCGCAGCATGTGGTCGCCCACGTCGGCGCTGCCGCCATTCAGGTTGAAGCACGGGTGCGAGCTGAGGTTGACCGGTGTCGGCGCATCGCAGGTGGCCTGGTATTCGATCGACAGGCTGCCGTCGTCGTCGAGCTGGTAGAACACCTGCACGGCCAGCGTGCCGGGAAAACCGCCCTGCCCGTCCGGCGACACGTACGACAGCGCCAGCCCGCCGTGCGCCAGTTCGCCATCCCAGTGCGCCGAATGGAAGCCCGCGTCGCCGCCATGCAGGTGGTTGCCGCGGTCGTTGACGTCGGCTTGCACCACGCGGCCATCGAGCTTGAAGCGGCCGCGCGCGATGCGGTTGGCCCAGCGGCCGATGATCGCGCCGAACCACGCATGGCGATGGTGGCGCAGGTATTCGTTCTCGGGATAGCTGAGCAGGATGTCGGCCATGCGGCCGTAGCGGTCCGGCGCCAGCCACGAGACCAGTGCCGCGCCGCGCTCGCTGATCGTCACGCGCATGCCCCAGGCGTTCGTCAGCGTGAATTGCTGGGCCGTGGCGGCGGAGGCGGCGATGGGCGGCATGATGTTCATCCGGGGACGTCGCCGGTGGTTTCGGCGCCGCGCTGGCGTTCCTGCCAGGCGCGCGGCGTGCAGCCCAGTTCGCGCTTGAACACCGAGTGCATGTACTGGCTGGAGGTGAAGCCGCAGCGCACCGCCACGTCGGCCAGGTTGCAGCCGCCGCGGGCCAGGAAGCCGGTGGCCGCCTCCAGGCGCAGGCGCAGGATCTCGTCGTGCACGCTGCGGCCCAGCTCCGCGCGGAAATGCGCTTCCAGCGACGAGCGCGAGATGCCGACATACTCGGCCACCTGGTCGGTCTTGATGCCCTGGCAGGCATACTGCCGGATGAAGTGGCGCGCGCGCATCACGTGTGGGTGCTTGCCCGCCTCGTGCTTGCTGGAGGCCAGCACGTTGATGCCGGCCGGCGGCACCAGGATGCGCGTGTCGGGCAGGCGCACGCCGTGCAGCATCTGGTCCAGCAGGTGGGCGGCGGTGCGGCCCATTTCCTGGGCGCCCTGGATCACCGAACTCATGGGAATGCGCGTCAGCATGCGCGCCAGCGGATCGTTGTCGATGCCGATCACGGCCACCTGCTCGGGCACCTCGATGCCGGCCAGCGCGCAAGCCTGCATCAGCTGGCGTGCGCGCGCATCCGTCACCGCGATGATGCCGACCGGCTTGGGCAGGCTGTGCAGCCAGGCGATCTGCTGCTCGACGGCCTCGCTCCAGTGCTGCGCGCTGGTGGCGTGGCCGCGGTACACCTCGGGCTGCAGCTTGTCGCGCAACAGCAGCTTGCAATAGGCTTTCTCGCGCTCCTGGGCCCAGCGGTTTTCCTGCGCCGCCGGCAGGCTGAAACAGGCGATGTTGCGCAGGCCCGCCTCGATCAGGTGATCGTAGGCCAGCTTGACCAGCTTGAAGTTGTCGGTGGCCACGTAGGGCACGCCGGCCGGATAGTCGGCGGCATTCTCGTACGACCCGCCGACGGCAACCAGCGGCACACGCGTGGAGGCCAGCGCGCTGGCCACCAGCGGATCGTCGAAGTCGGCGATGATGCCGTCGCCCTGCCAGCCGTCGATGCCGGCCAGGCGCAGCCGGAAGTCCTCTTCCAGGAACAGGTCCCACGCGGTGCGGGTACTGGCCAGGTAACCGGCGATGCCGGTGATGACTTCACGGTCGAAAATCTTGTTGGCGTTGAAAAGCAGCGCGATGCGGTGCGTTCTCAGCATCTGGTTTGTCTCCCCATGCTCCGTTCGGTGGGCGCCATTGTAATAGTCGAGAGGGCGCAACGGGCGATCGTGTGGCAATTCTGCTCACGGGGGAAGCGGCGGGCAATTATGAAATTCACCGGCGGGCGTTGCGATTCTTGACAACGATTTCAAGCTCGCGCGGAATTGGACCGGTTGCACGCTGCGCGCGCGAGCAGCGTGCAGGAAAACGATCAGCGGCGGCGACGGCGGGCCAGCATCAGCGTGCCCAGGCCAAGGCCCAGCATGGCGATGGATGCCGGCTCGGGAACAGGGCTCGTGCTGGTGACGAACTTGGTCTCCGGCGTCCAGGTCCAACTTGTAATATGGCCTGAATCGTATCCATGCCATGTGTACTTGTAGAATTCGCCGGTTTTTACCGAGTTATAATGAGCGTTGTATTCGACACTGACGTTACGGTATGCATCGATCGTCAAGCCTTCGCTGGCGGAATACGAAAAGGCTTTGACGCAGTAGGAGATGAAATAACCGTCCGAATAACTTTCGCAAACGTTCTCGAGGTTGAGCCTGCCGATTTTCAATGACACCAGCTCGTTCTTCGAGTAGGCGCCATCATTGTTCAGATCGTTGGCAACGAAATGCCCTGTCAGGCTCTCATTGGGCTTCAGGACGCCATGGTAGGCGTCATAAAATCCCTTGTAGGCGAAGTACAAGGTGTCGGCTGACGCACTTGCGGATACCAGCGCACCGAGAATGCCAGCAAGGATGACTTTCTTCATTTTTGGCCCCGTTTGTGCCAATAGCAATTTATTCTTCACGGCCATTACCCCTTTCTCGCGTCGAGTAAAAGCCCAAAGTCTGGCACGGCTCAAAAAATCTGTTAAGTTAAATTCAATACTGTTGTACGTTGTTCATTTCATATGGCAAGCCATCGGAGCATTGGCATGGAGACAGGCCGGTCACGCCGCATGCCGCAGCCGCTCCACCAGTTGCGCGTGCAGCGCCCGGTCGCCGCAGGCCAGCACGGTGCCGCCCTGCTGGGCATCGCCGCCGTCCCAGGAAGTGACGATGCCGCCGGCGCCCTCGATGATGGGCATCAGCGCCTGGATATCGAACGGTTTCAGCCCCGCCTCGACAACGGCGTCGATGTGCCCGGCGGCCAGCATGCAGTAGGCATAGCAGTCGGCGCCGAAGCGCACCAGCTGGGCGTCGGCGGCCAGCGCATCCCAGGCGGCGCGCTGGGCGGGCACGCGCAGGATTTCCGGCGCCGTCGTCATCACGCGGGCGGACGCCAGGCTGGCGCAGGGCCGCGTGCGCAGTGGCTCGCCGTTCAGCCAGGCGCCATCCGGCGCGCCGGCAAAGAACTCGCGCGTAAACGGCTGGTACATCGCGCCCACCACGGGCCGGGTGCCGTCGTTCAGCGCGATCAGCGTGCCCCACAGCGGCAGGCCGCAGATGAACGAACGCGTGCCGTCGACCGGGTCGAGCACCCAGTGGTACGGGCTGCTGCCCCGGTGCACGCCTTCTTCTTCGCCGACGATGCCGTGCTCCGGATAGCGCGCGCGAATCAGCTCGCGCATGGCCCGCTCGGCCGCCCGGTCGGCGATGGTGACGGGATCGTAGGCGCCCTGCTCCTTGTTTTCCACGTCCAGGCGGGTGCGGAAATGCGGCATGGCCGCGGCGGCGGCGGCATCGGCCAGCTGGCGGGCGAACTCCAGGTACTCGGTCATCGGATGGTCCTCTCTGAAAGTTGCTGGTACAGGTAATCGGCCACGCGGCGGGCGCGTGCCGGCAGCGGCCATTCGGCACGGTGGATCAGCCACAGCGTATCGACCACGGGCGCGGCCATGTCGATGACGCGGATCGCTTCCTGCCGCGCGAATGCCCGGCGTGCATGGGTGGGAATGACGGTGAAGCCCAGGCCCCGCGCGACGGGTTCGAGCAGCAGGCCGACCTGGTTGGAAAAGCCGCGCGCCGGCACGGTGGCGATGCCCGGATTGCCGGGGAAGGCGCGGCTCAGCAGGCGCGTCGCCATCGCGTGGCCTTCCGGGTGGTCGATGAAGCCCAGCGCCTGCAGGTCGCTCCAGCCGCGCACGTCGGAAGCCGCCGGCACCACCAGCTCCAGCGCTTCCTCGGCGAACGGCGCGGCGGCCAGGCGCGCATCGTCCGGTTTCAGGGCGACGATGCCCAGGTCATAGCGCTTGTCGAGCACCTGGGCCAGCGTTTCGCGGTCGGGCGCGAAGCGGTGGCGGATCGCCAGGCCGGGATGGGCAAGCTGGAAGTCCAGCAGCAGCGGATAAAGGAACAGGCCCAGGCTGCCGGGCGTGACCAGCCCGACGTCGCCGCAGCAGGCTTCCTCGTCGGCGATGCGCACGGCCAGCCGCCGGTCGGCTTCCTCGATCTCGGCGCAGTACTGCAACAGCGCGCTGCCGGCGGGCGTCAGCTCGATCGCGCGTGGCCGCCGGATCAGCAGGGGCCCGAGCCGGTCTTCCAGCTGGCGCACATGCTGGCTCACGGCGGCCTGCGTTAGCCCCAGCCGTTCCGCGGCGCGGGTGAAGCTGCCGGTATGGGCCAGCGCGGTAAACGACTGCAGCCATTGCGGCGGATGCATAACAAACTCTAATGGGAGAGATAAGGTGCCATCAGTTTACATGATGCCGGGCCGCGCTTACAGTGCTTCCTCCTCATTTTTTCGAACACACATGTCCGCACTCTTCACTGAATTCACCCTCAAGGATGTCACGCTGCGCAACCGCATCGCGGTACCGCCGATGTGCCAGTACAGCGCCGTCGACGGCTATACCAATGACTGGCACCTGGCCCACTACACGAGCATCGCGCGCGGCGGTGCCGGCCTGGTGATCGTCGAAGCCACCGCTGTCTCGCCGGAAGGCCGCATCACGCCGGGCTGCACGGGCCTGTGGGAAGACGGCCAGGCCGAGGGCATGGCGCGCATCGCCGCCGCCATCAAGGCCGGCGGCGCGGTGCCGGGCATCCAGATCGCCCATGCCGGCCGCAAGGCCAGCGCCAACCGTCCGTGGGAAGGCGACGACCATCTTGCCGAAGGCGACCCGCACGGCTGGCAGACCATCGCGCCCTCGGCGATCGCCTTCGGCGCCAACCTGCCGAAAGTGCCGCAGGCGATGACGATCGCCGACATCGAGCGCGTGAAAGCCGACTTCGTGCAGGCCGCGCGGCGCGCCCGCGATGCCGGTTTCCAGTGGCTCGAGCTTCACTTTGCCCACGGCTACCTGGCGCAAAGCTTTTTCTCGGCGCACTCCAACCAGCGTGACGACATCTATGGCGGCAGCGCGGAAAACCGCGGCCGCTTCCTGCTTGAAACGCTGGCCGCCGTGCGCGAGGTATGGCCGGAGAACCTGCCGCTGACGGCCCGCTTCGGCGTCATCGAGTACGACGGCCGCGACGAGGAAACCCTGCTCGAATCGATCGACTTGACGCGGAAGATGCGTGCCGGCGGGCTGGACCTGCTGAACGTGTCGGTCGGCTTCACGATCCCGAAGACGGCGATTCCGTGGGGCCCGGCCTTCCTGGCACCGGTCGCCGAACGCGTGCGCCGCGAAGCCGGCCTGCCGGTCGCCGCCTCCTGGGGCATCGACGCGCCGGCCAATGCCGACCGCGTCATCGCGGATGGCCAGATGGACCTGGTGATGGTGGGCCGCGCGCTGCTGGCCGATCCGCACTATCCGTACCGCGCGGCGAAGGACCTGGGACTGGCGCGCCCGTCGTGGGTGCTGCCGGCGCCGTATGCGCACTGGCTGGAACGCTACGCGATGCAGGCCTGATTCCCGCCGGCGGCGGCAGGCGTCATTCCGGAAAGCGGCTCAGGCGAGCGTATCGATGATGCCGCTGGTATAGGAAGCGCCGATGACGAACGCGGCGGCGGATGGATTGGCCTTCAGGATCGCCGCCCATTCGCCGCTGCTGGCGAGGCCCCCGCGTTGTTATCGGTGCCCGTACCGCTGCCGCCGGGCGTTGCCGATGCGGTGCCGGCCTGCGCCAGGGTATTGAGCAGTCCGGCCGGAGAATACAGCTGCGCGGCCGGCGAGCCGCCCAGCATGGCCACGATACCGCCCGTCGACGACAGGCTGGTCGCCTTCGCGGCCAGCGAGGCATTGCTGGTGCGGGCGACCGTGGTCGTGGTGGGGGTGTAGACGCCGGAAGCCGGCGCGCTGGTTGCGGAGATGGCCATGGCCCCATGCTAGCGCTGAAAATGCCATAAAGCAATATCTCGACGCCAAAAGCCGGGCCTGCACAGCAGGTTTCCCGCCGCGCTACAACATGGCCCGCGGGATCTTCACAGCGGATCCCGCGCTGCGCTCAACGCAGTTCGCCGCCGGACGAAGCGCAGTTGAAGCTTCCCTTGTCTTCCAGCTTGACGGCCACGCCGGTGCCCACCGGCCGCGCCCACGCCCAGGCACCCATCTTCTGGCTGGTGTTCAGGTTGATCACGGTATCCGCCCCGATGGCCCGCGCATCCGCCGCCATTAATGGCAGCAGTTCGTTCACGCTGCCGTAGGTCTGCTTGGAACTGTTGATGTTGCCGAGGACCTTGTGCTTCACCCCTTCCGGCAACGGCGAGCGCAGCATGCACACCTGGCCGACGTGCGGAGCCAGCTTCGTGGCTTGCGGATCGGCCAGTTTGACATTGGAACGTGCCGCACAGGCGGCCAGGGTGGCGAAAAGGGCCAGCAGGATGATCTTTTGCACGTCATTTCCTTTCGCAAGATTCGGGTGCCCGCATTATGCAAGGTAGCTGCGGAAGGAAATGTATTGAATTGTCACAAAGACAAAATTTTCCTGCCAGGTGCCCGGGGTCAATGCGGCACGCCGGTGACCTAGGAGAATGTCGAGGCTTCCGTCCGCGCCTGAATTACACTGCTCCCGTTATCGTTTCCGGGAGCATCCAGTGT
The DNA here is from genome assembly GCF_004322755.1 of Pseudoduganella albidiflava. Classification (NCBI taxonomy): domain Bacteria; kingdom Pseudomonadati; phylum Pseudomonadota; class Betaproteobacteria; order Burkholderiales; family Oxalobacteraceae; genus Pseudoduganella; species Pseudoduganella albidiflava. Next base: position 1,997,503 of record NZ_CP036401.1, on the reverse strand, counting down.
CCGACTCCATCGCTGCATACCTGAACCTGACAGGCGCCGGCGTGCCCGGCATTGCGCCATCCCTCGACACGCTGGCCCGCCTCCAGCGCGGCCATATCCAGGCCATCCCGTTTGAAAACCTGAACCCGCTGGCCGGTCTGCCGGTGTCGCTGGAGATCCCCGCGCTGGTGAAAAAAGTCACCGAGCGCCGGGGCGGGTACTGTTTCGAGCACAACACGCTGTACCGCCACGCCCTTGCAACGCTGGGATTCCAGGCGACGCCGCTGCTGGCGCGCGTGCGCATGACCGCCCCGCCGGACGTGGTCACGCCCCGCACGCACATGCTGCTGCTGGTGGAGATCGACGGCGAACGCTTCATTTCCGACACGGGCTTCGGCAAGATGACGCCGACCGCGCCGCTGCGCCTGGTCGCGGACACCGTGCAGCACACGCCGCACGGCCGCTACCGCCTCGCCAGCCTGGGCGACGAATGGCGGCTGGAAGCGGAGGTGGATGGCGACTGGCTGCACCTGTATGTGTTCGACCTGCGCCCGGCCTACCCGGTGGATTTCGAGATGTCGAACTGGTATGTGTCGACCCATCCCGTCTCCCATTTCACGCGCGACCTGATCGCCGTGCGCACGGTCGACGAGGGCCGCCACGTGCTGCACAACACGCGCTACTCGTTCCAGCCCTCGGAGCTGCCGGCCGAACGCCGCGAACTGGTGTCGGGCGAGCAGATCGCACAAGTCCTGGAAGACACCTTCGGCCTCGCCGCCAGCGACGTTCCCGGCCTGGCGGCAAAGCTCGACGGCATCGCCCGGCGGCCGGCCTGATGGTCGCGTATTAAGTGTGCAAGTGATGATCGTGCATGGTTTCACCCCAACGGCGAAGGGCTGGGGTCAGGAAGGAATGCTGGCATGCATGCCAGCACCGTTCCGCAGGCGCGAAGCATGCTTCGCGAAACCCCTGCATCACCCCGCCGGGGCGTAGCCGGGGTTTCAAGGAGCATGGCTCCTTGCCGGCGTAGCGGTACTGGCCTGCAGGCCAGTACTCCTCCCTGACCCCGGACTTTGCACCGGGGTTGCTTCATGCACGACTGGCCCGCCTGTCCATCAGAACCTGTAGCTCGACCCCAGCACGAGGTCCGTCCCGATTCAATGATCGTCAGCCCGCGCATCGATTGCTTCAACCAGTAACTGCTTGCGGGGAAACACCGGTGTCAGACACCATTTCCGGACGAATCACCCGGAAATGGTGTCTGACACCGGTTCTTTTAGGCCGGCGGCGTTGCTCGAAGCCGCCGGCCCGCCTGCCCATCAGAACTTGTAGCTCGCCCCCAGCACGAAGGTCCGCCCCGACTTCACGAACAGCAGCGTATCCTGCCGCTGCGTATCGTTGTAGTAGCGCGTCGGTTCGTTCGACAGGTTCTGCGCCTCGAACGAAATGCGCAGGTGCGGCGTGACCTGGTACGACGTGCTCATGTCGTACGTGGTGGTGCCGTCCGCGACCAGGTAGTCGTGGCCGTCCACGTTGCCGCGGATGCCCCGGTAATAGCTGGACCGGTTGGCGCGCGAGACGCGGGCGCTGAACTTCTCGTCGTCGTAGTAGACCGTCAGGTTGTTCGCGCGTGGCGACAGGCCGGTGAAGTTCGTGATCATGAACAGTTCCTCGTTGCCCGGCGTGCGCGGGTTGTCGAGGCGCGTCAGGTACTTGATCTTCGACTTCACGCGCGTCACGTTGGCCATCATGCCGAAGTTCGACCAGGCGCCCGGCAGGAACGAGAACGGCGTCTGCCACGAGAATTCCGCGCCGTTCAGCGGGCCGCCGCTGGTGTTGACCTGGCGGCTGACCGACACCATCGTATCGGGCAGCGTCGGGCAGGCCGGCGTGCCGCCGGTGATCGAGCAGCCGGTCGGCGTCTGCAGCAGGTCGTTCGGGATGCCCAGGGACGAGTAGGTCGCCAGTTCCGACACGCCCTGGATGAAGGACTTCATGTCCTTGCGGAACACGCCCAGGCCGATCATCGCGTCCTTCGCGTAATACCACTCGCCCTGCAGGTCGAAGGTGTTGGCGCGGATCGGATCCAGGTTCGGATTGCCGATCGAGACCGACTGGCCGGTGGTGTTGACCGACACCGATGGCGTCAGCCCCACGTAGTCCGGGCGTGACATCACCTTGCCGGCCGAGAAGCGCAGGAACACGTCGTTCGGCAGGATCGCCGTCAGGTTCAGCGCCGGCAGCCAGTCGCGGTATTTCTTGTAGCCGTAGTTCGGCTGCAGCTTGCCGTTGACGTTGATCAGCGCCATCGAGTTCAGCTTCGTCTCGGCGCCGCGTATGCCCAGGTTGCCGCGGAAGGTTACCGGGCCCACGTCATAGTTGAAGTCCACGCTGGCGAACACCGCGTTGATCTTTTCCTCCACCCAGCGGTTCGATTGCGTCAGGTAGTTATACTCGGAGCCCGGCACGGCGGCGCAGTGGCACTCGATGTCCCAGGCGGCGCGGAACTTGTCCAGGTCCACCGTGGCCCACGAGGTCGGCACGCCGGTGCCGCCCAGGTTCTTGCCGAAGCCGGTGATCTGCTGGGTATAGTCGCCCACCGTGGTGCCGGCCGGCAGCGTCAGGCCATTGCCGCCCGAGCCCAGTTCGAGGTTGCCCCAGCGGTTCTTGCGCGCCGACAGGCCCGTCTTCAGCGTGATGTGGTCGTTCACTTCCCACTCCACGTCGGCCTGCGTGGTCTGCAGCCGGTTGGTGGTCTTCAGGTAGCGGCCCACGAACTGGCCGTGCAGCGTGCCGTTGGTCTCTTGCGGCCCGAACGTGAAGTTGTCGGGATTGGCCACGTCGATGCCGAAATTGATGACCGGCACGTCGCGGTTCTGGCGGAAATCGAACGAGAAGCCATCCACGTTCGGCGCGTCGAACTGCACGGTGGCGCGCATCGGCTCGTCCAGCTTGGAGTCGGACACGCCGTGCATGAAGTTGGCGCGCAGCGTGTCGGTGAAGCGGTGGCCGACCGTGAACACGTGCTGCTTGAAGATGGTCTGGTAGACGTCCACCAGGCCCTCGGTGCGGATGTCGACGTCGTTGAACTTGCCGTACATCCAGCGGCCATCGCCGTTGAATTCCGCATCCACGATCGAGGTCTGCGGCTTGCCGTTGGCCTGCGCCATGGTGCGCCCGAACGAGATCGCCGAGATGTAGTTATCGTAGCGGACGTTGTCGAACTTGCCGTACATGAGGTCCAGGTTGACATCCGTATCGGCGTTCGGCTTCCACTGCAGCGCTCCCGTCATGCCCAGGCGCTCGTAGTCGGTCATCGAGCGGCGGAAGCGGGGAATGCGCGGGTGGAACGCGCCGTTGCCGGCGGCCGGATTGGCCACCAGGCCGCCGTAGTCGTCGCGGCGGCCGAACACTTCGTTGTAGGCGGTGGCATCGGTCAACCGGTCGGCGCCGGGGCCGCACGAGGTGGCGGTCACGCCCTTGACAGGGTCGTTGGGCGGCGTCTGCGGGCTCACGCCGACCGGCGAGCAGAAGCCGCCATCGGTGTTGGCCGCCACGATGCTGACGGCCTCGTAGCCCTCTTCCTGCGCGCGCCGCTTGGACCACGCGCCGGAGATCAGCGCGCCGAAGCGGCCGTACGGGGTTTCCCAGCGGTCGGAGATCAGGCCCGTGACGCGCGGCTGCGTCTTCTTGCCCATCTCCCGGTAGGATTCCTGCAAGCCCAGGCTGATGGTGCGGCCCTTGAAGTCGAACGGACGCCCCGTGCGCAGGTCGACGGTGGCGCCCAGCGAGCCCTCTTCCACGGCCGCCTCGGCGGTCTTGCGCACCGACAGGCTGTTGAACAGTTCCGAGGCGAACACGGAAAAGTCGAAGCCGCGGCCCCGGTTCGTGCTGCCGTTGATGTCCGAGGCACCGGTGGCGGCCACGCCTTCGATGCCGTTGATGCGCACCCTGGTGAAGCCGGAATTCAGGCCGCGCACGGTGATCTGCTTGCCCTCGCCGCCGTCCCCCCGTTCCAGCGCCACGCCCGGTACGCGCTGCAGCGACTCGGCCAGGTTGGCATCGGGGAATTTCGAAATGTCCTCGGCCTTGATCACGTCGACGATGCCGTCAGTGTTCTTCTTCGTGTTCAGCGCGCTGTTCAAGCTGGCGCGGAAGCCCGTCACGACGACGGTATTGGTTTCGGCGCCGCTGCCCTGGCTGGCCGGCGGGGCCGAGGAACCGGTGGCCGCCGGCGCGCCGGACTGGCCGCTCGACTGCGCGCCCGGCTGCGCACTGGCTCGTGTATCGGCTGGAGCGCCGGCTTGTGTATCGGCTGGCACCCCGGCCTGCGCAGCTGGCTGCTGGCCCGCCGGCGCGCTTGCCTGCGCGACCTGTTGTCCATCCAGCTGCCCCGCGTCACCCGTCGCTTGCCGGGCATTGGCGTGGGCGGCCATCGCACACACAGCCAGTGCTGCAAGCGCTATCAACTTCGGTTGGGGTCTTTGCATGTCTCATCCTCTCTTGCGTTGATGTCTCGCGCCCTGAATGTTCATTACCGATTCAAGACACTTGCGAATGCACCAAGCCCGCAGTTGCGGGCCTGGTGTTACTGCGGAATCAGAACTTGTAGCTGAGGCCCAGCACGGCCGAGCGGCCCGAATGCACGTACAGCAGCGTGTCGTTGCGCTGCGTGTCGCGGCCGTAGCGCAGCGGCTCGTCGGTCAGGTTCTGGCCTTCGAGGGAGATGCGCAGGTTCGGCGTCAGCTGGTAGGAAACGCTGGCGTCGATATTGGTCGAGCCGTCGACCACCGTGAAGTCGTGGCCCTGCACGTCGCCCAGCACGGCCAGCAGGTACGAGGAACGGTGCGCCTTCGATACCCGTGCCGAGAACTTCTCGTCCTCGTAGAAGAACGTCAGGTTGTGCGCGCGCGGCGACAGGCCCGTGAAGTTGGCGCGCACGCTGAGCAGCTCGTTCGCCTCGGTGCGCGGATTGTCGACCCGCGTGATGTAGGTGATCTTCGACTTCACGTGCGTGTAGTTGGCCAGCAAGCCGAAGTTCTTCCACACGCCGGGCAGGAAGGTGAACGGCGCCTGCAGGTTGAACTCCAGGCCGTTGAGCGGTCCGCCCGGCGTGTTGACCTTGCGGCTCACCACCACCGAATCGGTCGGCGAGGTCGGGCAGCCCGGCGTGCCGCCGGTGATCGAGCAGCCGTTGAAGACCAGCAGGTCGTTCGGCAGGCCCAGCGTGTTGTAGACGGCGCGCTCGGAGACGGTCTGGATGAAGCTGTCGATCTCCTTGCGGAACACGCCCAGCGACACCATCGCGTTCTTGGCGTAGTACCACTCGGCCTGCAAATCGTAGGTCTTGGCGCGGATCGGATCGAGGTTGCCGTTGCCGATGCCGACGGTGCCGGACTGGCCGGACACGGTGGCCGATGGCGCCAGGTCCACGTACTCCGGGCGCGACAGCGTCTTGCCGGCCGAAAAGCGCAGGAACACGTCCTTCGGCAGCTGCGCCGTCAGGTTGAAGGCCGGCAGCCAGTCGCGGTATTTTTTCGTGACGATGTTCGGCTGCAGCTGGCCGTTCACGTTGATCAGCGCCATCGACGTGGCCTTGGTTTCCGCGCCGCGCACGCCCACGTTGCCGCGCCAGCCGATGCCGAACAGGTCGTAGTTGAAGTCGACCATGCCGTACAGCGCATCGATCTTTTCCTCGACGGCGCGGTTGGCCTGCGTCAGGTAGGCGTACTGCGAACCCGGCACCGCGTCGCAGTGGCACTCGATGTCGTAGATGGCGCGCAGCTTGTCCAGGTCCACCGCCGCCCACGACGACGGCACGGCGGCGCCCAGTCCCTTGCCGAAGCCGGACACCTGTTGCGAGATGTCGGCCAGCGTCACGCCGGCCGGCAGGGCCAGGCCGTTGCCGCCCGAGCCGATCTCCACGTTGCTCCACGTGTTCTTGCGGTTCGAATAGCCGCTGCGCAGCGTCAGGTTGTCGTTCAGCTCGAACGTGCCATTGAGTTCCGTGGTCTTCAGCTTGTTGCGGGTGTTCAGGTAGCGGCCCACGAACTGGCCATGCAGCGTGCCGTCCACTTCCTGCGGGCCGAACGTGAAGCTGTTCGGGTTCGATACATCGATGCCGAAGTTCAGTGCCGGCACGTTGCGGTTGCCGCGGAAGTCGTACGAGAAGCCGTCCACGTTCGGCGAGTCGAACTGCACGGTGGCGCGCATCGGCTCATCGAGCTCGGAGTTCGAGGTGCCATGCAGGAAATTGACCTTGAAGCGGTCGCTGAAGCGGTGGCCGCCCGAGAACACGTACTGCTTGAAGGTCGTGGTGTACACGTCGAGCAGGCCTTCGCTGCGGATATCCACGCCGTTGAACTTGCCGTAGTCCCAGCTGCCGTTCTCGTCGAAGTGCGATTCCACGATCGAGGTCTGCGGCTTGCCGTTGGCGGTCTGCAGCGTGCGGCCGAACGAGATCGCCGAGATGTAGTTGTCGTAGCGGCGGTTCTCGAACTTGCCGTACATGAGGTCGAGGTTGACATCGGTGTCCGCCGACGGACGCCATTGCAGCGCGCCGGTGAGGCCGGTGCGCTCGTAGTCCGTCATCGAGCGGCGGTAGCGTGGAATGCGCGGATGGAACGCGCCCGAGCCGGCCGCCGGGCTGGCGATCGTGCCGCCATTGTTGTCGGTGCGGCCCATCACGTCGTTCCATGCCGCCAGGTTCGAGGTGCGCGGTTCGCCGAAGCCGCAGTTGGCGGCATCGATGCCCTTCACCGCGTTGCTGGCGGGGTTTTGCGGCGCCACGCCGGCCGGCGAGCAGAAGCCGCCGTCGGCATTGGCCGACAGCAGGTCCACCGCTTCATAGCCCTCTTCCAGCGCGCGGCGCTTCGACCATGCGCCGGAGACCAGCGCGCCCACCTTGCCGTACGGCGTTTCCCAGCGGTCCGACAGCAGGGCCGTCACGCGCGGCTGGGTTTTCTTCGACAGGTCGTTGTAGTACTCCTGCACGCCCACGCTGGCGGTGCGGCCCTTGAAATCGAACGGGCGCCCGGTGCGCAGGTCGACGGTGGCGCCCAGCGAACCTTCCTCGACGGCCGCCTCGGAAGTCTTCCGGACTTCCAGGCTGTTGAACAGTTCCGAGGCGAACACGGAAAAGTCGAAGCCGCGGCCGCGGTTGGTGCTGCCGTTGATGTCCGACGAACCGGTGGCCGCCACGCCTTCGATACCGTTGATGCGCACCCTGGTGAAGCCGGCGTTCAGGCCGCGCACCGTGATCTGCTTGCCCTCGCCGCCATCGCCGCGCGCCAGTGCCACGCCGGGCACGCGCTGCAGCGACTCGGCCAGGTTCGCGTCGGGGAACTTGGCGATATCCTCGGCCTTGATCACGTCGACGATGCCGTCGGAATTCTTCTTGGTGTTCAATGCGCTGTTCAGGCTTGCGCGGAACCCCGTCACGACGACGACGTTCGGATCTTGTGCGCCCTGTTGTGCGCCCTGTTGTGCGGCCTGTGCTGGCGGTACCGGCTGTTCCTGCGCCGCCGCCTGCGCCGCCAGCGTGGCGATCGCCAACGCCAGGCTCGTCAACCGCGCGGCCGGCAACGCGCGGTTCCCCATGTGCTTCGTGGACTTCATACCGTCTCCTCGCTTTTTTGCTGATTTTTTTTAACCACGCTCCGTTTGCCGGAGTCCATGCGATCTTAGGACGAGATCATTTGCCGAGGGGATGCGTGCAGCAATCACTCACACAGTTGAGCCGTTAGGGCGGGATTCGGTGCAAAAGCTGACGATGCTGTGTGCTTTGAACAACGCCGGTTTCCTCTTGCGCAGCGCGGCATCGCTGCTTACAGTGTCGCCTGCCGCCGGCACCGCCGGACACCAACGAATCGAGGAGAGCACTTTGAAGACACCGCACCTGCCCGCCCGGCGCCGCCTCATTTCCGCGACGCTGGCCGCCGCTGTCGCCATGGCCGCGCTGGCCGGAATGCCGCTGGCGCACGGCGCGCCGGCGGCAGGCCAGGACTGGGTCGCCACCTGGGGCACGGCGCCGGCCGACGCGCCACCGAAGACGCCGCAGGCGTTCGCCGACCAGACGGTCCGGATGATCGTGCGGACCAGCATCGGCGGCAGCCAGGTGCGCGTGCGCCTGTCGAACGAACTGGGAGCCGCGCCGCTGCGCATCGGCGCGGCCCACGTGGCCTTGCGCGCACAGGACGCGGATATCGCCGCCGCATCGAACCGCGCGCTGACGTTCGGCGGCCGCCCGTCCGTGGTGATACCACCGGGTGCGCCGGTGCTGTCCGACCCGGTCGACCTGGCGGTGCCGGCCCAGGCCGACCTGGCCGTGAGCCTGTACCTTCCGGGCCAGGCGCAGGCCACGACGGTGCACGGCAACGCGTTCCAGACCAGCTATGTGTCCGGGCCGGGCAACTTCGCCGGCGCGGCGGCGTTCCCGACGCGCGGCACGATCACCTCATGGCCCTTCCTGACGGCGGTGGACGTGACGGCGGCCGGGGCCGGGACGATCGTCGCGCTGGGCGATTCGATCACCGATGGTTCCAACACCACGGCGGACAGCAACCGCCGCTGGCCGGACGTGCTGGCGCGGCGGCTGCTGGCGGAACGGCCCGATGTGCGCTTCGGTATCGTCAACCGGGGCATCGGCGGCAACCGGCTGCTGCGCGATCCGGGCGAGTGGCCGCCGTTCGGCCGTGCCGTGCTGGCGCGCTTCGACCGCGACGTGCTGGCCACCGCGGGCGTGCGCCACGTGGTGCTCCTGGTCGGCATCAACGATATCGGCCACCCCGGCACCGGCGGCATGCCGGCCAGCGACGGCCCCACGGCGGACGACCTGATCGCCGGCTACCGGCAAGTGATCGCACGGGCGCGCGCGCACGGCATCGCGGTTCACGGTGCCACGCTGACGCCGTTCGAAGGCACCACCTTCGCCGGCTACTACACCGCGCAAAAGGACGCGGTGCGCCAGGCCGTCAACCGGTGGATCCGGGAAAGCGGCGAGTTCGATTCCGTGATCGATTTCGACCGGGCCCTGCGCGACCCTGCACAGCCATCCCGGCTGCTGGCGAAGTACGACAGCGGCGACCACCTGCATCCGAACGATGCCGGCATGGCCGCGATGGCCGCCGCGGTGCCGCTGGAATTGTTCAGCGGCGCTGCTGCCGCGCCGCGCTGATCGCAGGGGAACCCCGCCCGGACTGCCGCATGCCCGGGCTCAGGCAAACGGCCGCACGGCCGTGAGCGGCGTGGCGTTCTCCGCGCTGCCGGGCGGATCGGTTTCATCGAGGGTGCCTTCGATGCCATCCCAGACCTGCACCAGCGCGGCCCAGCAGGCCAGCGCCGGGTCCGTGCGCGTGACCAGTTGCGCTACCGCGGTATCGCTGCTCAACTTTACATACCCTGCGTCCATGCGTCCTCCCGTGTTCAGGCACAGGGTGGACCGTTCGCGGCTCGCCGTCCGTTAGCTGGCGCACACGGTGACGGGATTCAACGGAACCGGACCAGGCCTCGATGCCGCTTAGTGAAGTATTCGCCAAGACATTGAAAGCGCATGCATTCACCCCAACAGCGAAGGGCTGGGGTCAGACCCGGCGGGTCTGACCCCGGAATTTGCACCTGGGGTGGGCTTATTCAAGCGGCATGAGGACCAGGCCCGGTTCCGGCGGCGGATCGCTTCAGCGGCGCGCGTCCTGCGGCGTCGCCACCATGTCCAGCGGCACGCCGCCGCGCGCGGTGCGCAGGTTGACCAGGCGCACGGGTTCCAGTGCGTTGCCCTTCTTGCCGTCGGCGGTGACCGCCAGCGCGATCGTGTTGCGCCCGTTCGGATTCAGGATGCCCGGCGGGATGACGAAGGTGCGCTGCGGGCCGATGTGGGCGATGAACTGGCCCATGTTCCAGCCGTTCACGAAGATCAGCGCGCGGTTCTCGCGCTCCGAGCGGGGTGCCGACGTATCGCCGAACGCCAGGCCCAGCTGCACGTCGTGCGCCTTCGGCAAATCGAGGTCGAAGCTGGTCTTCAGCCAGTACGTACCGGCCGCCGGCGGCGCATCGGTCGGTTTCGCGGCCGTCCAGCCGGCGGCGGTGCTTCCGGCCGAGGGCAGGTGCCAGCCCTCGCGCTCGCCATGCAGGCCGCCATTGTTCAGCGGGCCGCGCGCCACGTCGGCCAGCGTTTCGCCGCCGCGGCGGCCCTGGATGCGCCACGCGATCGGCACGCCGAAGCGCTTGCCGCCCTTCGCGGTCAGCGATGCCGAAATCAGGCCGCGCGCCTCGCGGTGGTAATCGTCGGCCATCAGGTTCCAGTTGTGCGAATTGTTGCGCACCATGACGGCGATCACGTGCTTGCCCGGCTTCAGCTCATTTGCCCCCTCCAGGGCCAGTTTCACGCTGTCGGTGGTTTCCGGGAACGAGCGGCCCGTGTCCATCTCGTGCTGGCCGACGAAGCGGCCGTCGATCCATACCTGCACCATGCCGGCGCCGCCGGCACCGTAGAACAGTTCCAGCTGATTTGTCCGTGGATCGGTAACGTCCACATGGCCGCGGTACCACACGTCGCCATGATGGAAGCCGTAGTCGCTCATCGCCAGCGTGGGCTGGCCGCGCTCGGGCATGGTCCACGTCTGCGCCGCCGAGGGGCGGCTGTCCGCCTTGACCCACGCCGTGTCGTCGAAGCCGGGCTGCGCTTCGGGGCTGTCGGCGCGGCGCATCCACGGCAGCGCCGCCAGGTCGGGCAGCCTGACGGCGGCCGGGCCGGCCACGGCATGCGATTTGAAGCTGCCATCCGGCTGCGCGCTCAGCGACAAGGCCTCGCCGTTGAACGATGCGGCATCGAACTTCGGCCCCCAGATCTCGATCACGCTGGCGGCGGTGGTGTCGCCCGTCAGCGCCAGCTTGCCGCCGGCCAGCGTGGCGCTGCGCACCATCGCCGGCGTGAGTTGCAGCACCTGGCCGGCCGGGGTTTTCTGCGTCCAGAACTGCTGGCTGGTCTTTTCATCGGCCAGCAGCAACAGCAGCGGCGCGCGGCCACCGCCGCTGATGCGCACGCGCGCCAGGCCGTCGTGCGTGTAGCTCAGCTTCAGGTCGCCCTTTGCCGCATCGAAGCTCGACGCCACCTTGCCGGCCAGGACTTCCACCTTCGGCGCGCTGGCGAAGCGCAGCACGGTTTCGCCGGCTTCGCCGCCACGGCCGTGCAGCAGCGCGATATCGCGTTCGCCGTTGTTGAAGTGCGTCTGCAGTTCGGAGCTCGAATACACCAGGTGCTGCCGCTCCAGCGGATAGGCGGCCAGCAGCATCTTGGCATCCTGGCCGTTCAGGCGCAGCGGCACGCGGTAGCTGCCGTCCCGCGTGGCCAGGTCGAAGGTGAAGCTGTCGTCGCTCAGCAGGTCGGACGGGCTGTGCACCGCCAGCAGCACGTGCGCGCCCAGCTTCGGATTGACGTTGTGGTACACCTTCACCCGGTCCGACGACGTGGCGATGGCCGGGCCCTTGTCCATCTGCGCCAGGGCCTGTTCCGCCGCCTGCACCATCATGCCCTGCTGCTTCAGCGCCAGCGCCTTCGGCCGCAGGCCGCGGTCTTCCGAGATCGGCGCGCCGTAATCGTAGGACGTGTACACCACCGGGCCCGCCAGCCAGCCCCACGAGGTGCCGCCGAACGTCATGTAGACATTGTGGATGGTGATCCGGTTGATCAGGTTGGTGCCGTAGAACACCCGCTGGAAGCCCTTGCCCTGGCGCTCGGCGGTGCACTCGTAGGTGCCGTTCGAACCCCAGTAGTCGAACCAGCCGGCGCCCAGTTCGGCCGCGAAGCCGGGCGTCTTCGGCGATGTCAGGGCGCCCGCCTTCGGCCCCGGCTGCGCATAGATACCCCAGTCCGGCGCCTTGTTCGGACCGGACGGATCGGCGAACACGTTGCAGCTGCCGCCCGGGTAGCCGTCGAACGCGTAGATGTCGGTGGGGCCCTTGTTGGCCCACGGCGCCGCGGAATCCTTCGGCGCCCAGTCGGGCAGGCGGCCGGCCGCGTTGTGGAAGAACGGCACCGTGATGCCGTCGGCGCGGGCCTTCTTCGCCAGGTGTTCCATCTGCCGCACGTGCTTCGGTTCCACCTTGCCCAGTTCGTTTTCCAGCTGGTAGGCGATGATGTTGCCGCCGCCGGTGGTGATCTGGTGGCGCGCGATGATCGCGTTAATCTGCGTCATCCATTCATCCGCCGCGGCCAGGTAGGCTGGATCGTCGGTGCGCGCCTCGCCGCGGTTGCGGAACATCCAGCCCGGATAGCCGCCGCCGGTCAGCTCCGCGTTCACGTACGGGCCGGTGCGGGCGATGATGTACATGCCCTCTTCCTCGGCGATCTCGATCGCCCGCTCCACGTTGCGGATGCCGTTGAAGTCGTACACGCCCGGCGCCGGCGAGTGGTAGCCCCAGTCGAAGTAGAAGGCGATGCCGTTGAAGCCGACCGCCTTCATCTTCTGGATCACGTCGCGCCACAGCGAGGGGCTGGGCAGCCGGAACGGGTGCACTTCGCCGGACCAGACGACGATGCGCTTGCCGTCGACCATCAGCGAATGCTCGTCCCACGACACTTTTTTCGGCTGGCCTTTCGGCTTCGTGGCCGCCGCGAACGCCTTGCGTTCTTCCGGGATGACCGATGCGTTGCCGACCATGCCGGACACGCCGCCCACCTGCGCCTTCGGCGACCAGGTGCGCAGGTCGCGGCTGTCCGCATACCAGTACTGCAGGCCGCCGGCATCGGCGAAATAGGCGCGCCAGGTGCCGTCGGCCAGTTTCACCAGCGACTGGCCACCGGACGATGCGCCCGGGCCGCCACCCTGCTGCACGGCCCACGGCCCCGCCAGCGTCTTCGCGGTGGCCACTTCCAGCGCGCCGCTCGAAGCATTGCGCAGCAGCGCCGTGTAGCCGCCTTCGGTGGCGACGATCGACGCGCCGCCCGCGAGGCCTTGCACGGCCTGTGGCGCCGACCAGGTGGTGAAGCCGGCATCCGGCGCGACGATGAAGGTTGCCGTGCCCGCCGCCACCACCACTTTGAGCGCGCCGTCCGCATCGCGCACCCAGCGTGGCGCCGACGGCTTCGCCCCGCCGGCCAGTGCCAGCGGGGCCGTGCGCAAGGTTTCCCACTTCTTCAGGTCGGGCGAACGGGCGATGCCCAGGCCACCGCCGTGCGCGTAGACGGCATAGTATTGACCTTCGTGCCGCACGATCGATGGATCGGCCAGCGCGGCGCCGCCCGGCGCATGCGCCTCCGAAGCGAGCGTGGTGAACGTCACGCCATCGCTGGACGAGTACACGCTGAATTTCCCGTCCGCCGACAGCGGCACCGCCGTCATCAGGAACACCGGCGCGTTGGCGCCGGCATTGGCCTGCGCCTGGCGCTGCTGCATGTCGGACGCCTGCGGAATGCCCAGTTCCTGGGCGCCCGCGTGCAATGCCAGCACGGCGAGGCTCAATTGGACAAGGCGGGGCAGGCTGCGGCGACGGAACGAGGCGGGAATCTTGGGCATCGGGACAGGTTGGCTAAGGGTTCGAACAGTGGCAGATCATAAAGCCTTTTGCCTGTGCAACATGCCCCCTCACTGGTCAATCCATTGAGCGTTTCGCTGGAATGCCGGGCGTTCAGCCAGCTACGCGATGGCGCCCGCGCCGGGCTGGAAACGCTTCCGGTAAGCCGACGGCGAGGTTTGCAGCGCCGCCCTGAAATGCTGGCGCAGCGACAGCGCCGCGCCGAATCCCGCTTCCTGCGCGACCACCTCGATCGATGCGCTGGTGGTTTCCAGCAGCCGCTGGGCATGCGCCATGCGCTGGTTCAGCAGCCACTGCTTGAACGAGGTGCCGGTGGCCTGCCGGAAGTGGCGTGTAAACGTGCGGCGGCTCATCGCGGCGCGCGCGGCCAGCGTGTCGATGCTGTGCTGGTGCTGCGGGTGCCGGGCCACCCAGTCCAGCACCTGGGCGAAGCGGCCATCGCTGCCGGACACCGGCAAGGGCCGCTCGATGAACTGGGCCTGGCCGCCGTCGCGGTGCGGCGCCACCAGCAGCCGGCGCGCCACGCGGTTGGCGGCATCCGCCCCGCACAGCTGCCGCAGCAGGTGCAGGCAGCAGTCGAGCCCCGCGGCCACGCCGGCGGAGGTGAGCACGTCGCCCTCGTCGACATACAGCACTTCCTCGTTGACGTGGACGCGCGGGTGGCGCCGCGCCAGCTCGTCCGCCGCGGCCCAGTGCGTGGCGACCGTGCGGCCATCGAGCAGGCCCGCCTCGGCCAGCGGGAAGGCGCCCAGGCACAAGCCCACCACGCGGGCGCCACGGCCGTGCGCACGCCGCAGCGCGCCGAGCAGCGCCGCCGGCGCCGGCCGGCAGTCGTCGTGCCAGGCCGGCATCACGACGATGTCGGCATCGTCGAGCGCGGCCAGGCCCCGGCGTGTGGCGATGGCGAAGCCGGCGGATGTCTGCAGCGGGCCTTTCCCCTTCTCCGCCGAGCAGACTTCGACGTCGAACCGTGCGGCGCCGGCGCCCAGGTTTGCGCCAAACACCAGGCATGGCACGGACAGGTGGAAGGGCGTGATGCCGTCGAACGCAATGACGGCCACTTTCAGGGGATGGGTAGATTCGGGCATGACCGTATTGTAGGCCCATTTCTATCGAAACAGTGCCTTCGGGCCACTGTTCGCCGCACGCGCCGCAACCGACAATGCTTCTCACCGGGCGCATGCCCTCACCCAACAGGAGAAAAAAATGAACATCCGCGACGCCGCCATCGCCACCGTGCTGGCCGCCACTGCCGGCACCGCCGCCGCACAGGCCGTCAATTACCAGCTGATCCGCAATGCCACCATCAAGGTCGAGTATGCGGGCACCACGTTCCTGGTCGACCCGATGCTGGCGCCGAAAGGCGCCTGGCCCGGCTTCGAGGGCACCGTCAACAGCCAGCTGCGCAATCCGCTGGTCGAGCTGCCAGTCCCCCTGGCCGACGTGCTGAAGGCCGATGCCGTCATCGTCACGCACACGCACATGGACCACTGGGACGATGCGGCGAAAGCGGCGATACCGAAATCCATGCCGGTCTTCGCGCAGGACGAGGCCGACGCCGCCAGCATCCGCAAGGATGGCTTCACCGACGTGCGCGTGCTGGGCGCCGACACGGAGTTCCGGGGCACGCGGCTGGCGAAGACGGGCGGCCAGCACGGCACCGACGCGATGATGGCGGCAGGCCTGGACAAGCGCCTCGGCGCCGTCTCCGGGGTCGTGTTCCGCCGCGCTGGCTTCCAGACCACGTACATCGCCGGCGACACCACCTGGACCGCCGACGTGGAGCGGGCGATCGCCACATACCGGCCGGACGTCATCATCCTGAACACCGGCTACGCGCGCATCCCTGGCCTCGACGGCTCCATCATCATGGGCAAGGAAGACCTGGTCCGCGCCGCGCAGGCGGCACCGCAGGCGCGCGTGGTCGGCATCCATATGGAGGCGGTCAACCACGCCTCGCAGACCCGCGCCGAATTGCGCGACTACGCCGCCAGCAAGGGCATCGCCGCCCGCGTGCTGGTGCCGGAGGATGGCGCGGCGTTCAGGTTCTGAGCGAAACCGTCACGGCACCGGGTTCCAGCCCTTGCCACCGCCGAAACCCGAGAAGAACGCGGCCCGGGAACCGTACGCTTCCTTCGCTTCGGCAGCACCGAGCACACGCCCATGCACCCGCTGGCTCGTATCCAGCGGCTTGCCATCCAGGTCCATCGAGCCGAACTCGCGCCACCCGGCGGTAGCCGTGGCCACGGCCGGATTCGGCACCGGCTGTTTCGCATTCGGACCGGCCCAGCCGGCCGGCGCGATGTGCGGTCCCATCCGGCAATCGATGAAGGCGATGTGGTCCCAGGCGGTCGCATAGCCTGGGCTGCGCGCCAGCCAGGTGGCGCCGGCCGGCACGTCGTTGCCGGTCGGGCCGGGGCCGTGCGTCAGGCGGCTGTTCACGAACAGGAAGCCCCTGTCGCCGGCCGACATGGTCCGTGCCTGCAGCAAATAGCCGCCGTTGTTCGAGTTCGCGCTGTCGCCCACGGTGCGGATCTCGCTGTCCTCGAACAGCGCGGCGCGGTTGTTCCCCCAGATGAAGTCGACGTTCCCGGCGATCAGGGTCCGGTAAAACCACGCGTAGCCGCGCACCTGGATCGTGTCCTGCTCGCTGAAGAAGCTGGCGTTCTTCGCAACCAGCCGGCCTTCGCTGTTGAAGAACAGTGCCTCCACCTGGCCACCGTTGGGCGAGGCGCGCAGCGTGCTGTTGCGGATCGTCAGCGTGTCGAGCGTGAGCAGGTCGGCATCCTCGACGAGGAAGATGGCGCGGCCGCCGCTGATGCCGGGCGATTGCGCATCCTGGGCGGTACCCGAGCCGGGATTCAGGCCGTCGCCGTTCAGCGCATCGATCACCACGCCGTCGCGGCTCTGGCCGCGCAGGGTCACGTTGTCCTTGCCGCGCAAGTACAGCAGCTCCTGGTAACGGCCGTCGCGGATGTCCACCGTCGCGGGCGCGGTGCGGGCGCCGTGCCGCATCACGTGATTGAGCGCGCCCTGCACCGTGCGGAAGTCGGCCGCGCCGTCGTCGTCCACCACGAGCCTGTCGCTGCGCGGGATGGCGGCGCGGGTGCGGAAGGTCCAGCCATGCTCCCTGCCGACGCCGGCGAACGGCTGGCCATTGAAGCGGCCGTTGAAGACGCCGTCGTCGACCGTGACCAGGTATTCCTCGCCCGGCGCCAGCTTCGCACTGTGCAGGTGGACGATGGCGTTGCGTCCCTCGATGGCGATCGGCTGCAGCCGCACGGCGCGGCGGTAGGATTGGCCTTCGTAGCCCAGCCGGTCGTATTCGCCGCCGGCGTGGACGGTGTCCACCAACGCGCCGTCGCGCTTGCGGTAGACGCGGACCGCGCCCGCAGCGCCCAGCGTGGGCATGGCGTCGAAGCGCAGGCGCAGCGGCGTGTCATACGGCACATTGCGCTCGCCGACGGCCGGAGCGACCGCGCCGCCAAGCCGGTAGGCGCCGCCGGAAGCCTCCTTGCGTTCGGCGACCCGCACATCGAACACCGACAGCACGTTTGGATCGTCCACGCTGGCCAGCGTCACGGTCGTGGCGCCTGCCGCCAGCGGTGTCAACGTGACGAAGCCGGCATTCGCCTCCGCGCGCACCAGCGCCGGGTTCGCGGCCGTGGCGGTAAAGCGGAAGGGCATCGCGCCGAAGGCGGTGGCAGTCGGCGGGCTGGCCGTGGTGAGGAAGGTGCCGGGCTTGCCGGTGGGGATGGCGGCGGCCGGATCGCCGGCTTGCCGGTAGGTGCCCAGCGCGCTGACATCGAGCCGCACCGGGCCGTCGCCGAGCGTTAGCTGCGCCAGTTGCGGCGCGCGGGCCAGTGCCAGCCGGGCCGGCTTCTGCGCCGGGTCGCCGGTCACCGGGATGCTTGCCTCGAACGCGGTGCCGCTCGCGACCATGCCGGTGCGGCCGCCCCGCGGCAACGCCGTATCGGTAACGTTGGTGACACGTTCGCCGTCCAGGTAGACGACCAGCGTGCTGCCGGCCATCTCGAGCCGCACGGTATGGAAACGGCCATCGGCGGCGGCGGCGCGACCGAAACCTTTCAGCCGCGTCAGCTGCCCGCCCTGCATGCGCACGATTTCCACCTGCATGCGCTTCGCCGCGGACTGGAAGCTCAGCCCAGCGCCATACCAGTTGCCTTCGTCCTGGTAGCGGCCGACGACGTACAGCTTGCCGTCGCCGCCCTGCGCGGCCAGGGGCCGGAAGCGCGCCTCGACCCAGGCATCAGCCGCAGTCGCCCCGGCGGTGCGTACCGGCGCGCCGGCGTCGATCCGCACGACCTGGCCGGCCGCCGCGGCCGATATCGATACCGCCATCATGGCCGCGCATGCGGCAATCCTTGGACCCATCACCCGTGTCTCCCTCTGTTTTCGTTGGAAGAAAGCGGTATCCAGCGCCATTTCCGTACGAAACAGCCCGGCACCGCTCCTTCTGGCCTGACCACTTTACAACAGGTCAGGCCATCAACGCCAGCGCGTCGATGATTGCGCTACCGGGGCTCGGGAGGCTGAAAAGTGAATTTCCTAACGCCCGTCAGCAGAAAACTGTTTGCGTAATCATGCTTTTTAAGCCATCCTAAAAAAAGGTTGGTCAGGCCACATGATCAGCGGCCTGACCAATGTGCAAGATAGCACCGAACAAGACTCCAGGAGACCAGATGCACCGTATTCCCCAGCGGATCGCGTTGTCCGCGATCGCCCTCGCCGTCCTCACGCTCGCCCAGTCCGCATCCGCCCAGCAAGCCGCGCCATCCGAAGCGCCGATGGCGCGCGTGGAAGTCACCGGTTCCTCGATCCGCCAGCTGGCGACCGAGAATGCCCTGCCCCTCACCACCATCAAGTCCGAAGAGCTGGTGGCGCGTGGATTGACCACGATGTCCGAAGTGGCCACGTCGCTGACGGTCGGCTCCACCAACGAACCGGTCGGCGGCGGCGGTGGCGGCACCATGATCAACATGCGCGGCCTGAACACCAACCGCACGCTGGTGCTGCTGAACGGCCGGCGCCTGCCGAACGAGGCGGTCGGCGCCAGTTCGGTCAATGTCGACGTTGTGCCGATGAGCGCGGTGGAACGGGTCGAGGTGCTGCGCGACGGCGCCTCGTCGATCTACGGTACCGACGCCATTGCCGGCGTGGTCAACTTCATCACCAAGCGCACGCACACCGGCACGACCGTCACCGGCGGCTGGGTGCAGCCGGAACGCCACGGCGGCGGCGACCAGCAGCGCGTCAGCATCGTCAGCGGCATGGGCGACCTCGCTGAACAAGGCTGGAACGTCTATGCCGCGCTGGACTTCCAGCAGCGCGCGCGGCTGGCCCAAAGCGATCGCCCGAACATCAGCGATCCGAACCTGATCGCGCAACTGGGCGGCAATCCGTTCTCCTCGGCCGTGGCGGGGTCTTCCTCGGCGCCGGCCAACTTCACTGTCTACCAGAACGGCAAGCCCACCACCCTCACCGGCAACCCCTATTTCGCCAGCGGTTGCGCCGCGCCCTACGGCGGCGCGCAGTACACGATCCCGTCCACCAAGGCCAGCGGCGCCGGGGTCGGCACCTGCATCCTGGACCCCGACCTGTACCCGCAGCTGCTGCCCGATAACATGCAGGCTTCGCTGTTCACGAAGGCATCGCTGCGCCACCATGGCGACAGCCTGCTGACGGTGGAACTGCTGGCCACCGAATCGTTCATCAAGGCGCAGAATCCGCCGCAGGTGTTCGGCGCGCAAACCGATTACGACAAATACAACCCGGGCGTGCGCAAGCCGCTGTTCATCACGCCATCGTCGAAGTGGTACCCGGGCGGCAGCGGCGGCGTGCCGGGCGTTGCCGGCGTCACCAACCAGGACCTGGCGCTGACCTGGAGCATGGACGAAGCGGGGCCCGCGCGGACGGATGACCGCCAGAACACGCGCCGCCTGGTAATCGCCGACCAGGGCGAATTCATGGGCTGGGACTACCGCGTGGGCGTGACCGCGGCCGAGAGCAAGCGGGCGGTCGGCTGGATCAGCGGCTTCTTCGCCACCGACGGCATCTACCAGGGCGTGGCGAACGGCACGCTGAACCCGTTCGGTGCGCAGGATGCCGCGGGCGCGGAATACCTGGACAGCATCCGCCGCGACGGCCTCACCTACCGTGTCGCCCGGGTCGGCTACGTGGGCACCGACTTCAACATCGCCCGCCCGCTGCTGGACCTGCCAGGCGGCCCGCTGACGCTGGCGATCGGCGGCGACTGGCATCGCGAAACGTACCGCGACGCGACGGACCCGGTGGCCAACGAAGTCACGTACAAGGTGTCCGGCACGCCGAACACCTACCCGCGCGGCGAGCGCAAGGTGACCGCGCTGTACCTGGAAGCGGATGCGCCGATCACGAAGGAACTGACGCTGACGGGTGCCGTGCGCGCCGACCACTTCAGCGACTTCGGCAACACCGTCAACCCGAAACTGAGCGTGCGCTGGCAGCCCACGCAGACCGTGCTGCTGCGCGGTACCGCCAGCACGGGCTTCCGCGCCCCCACGCTGCCGGAGCTGTACGGCACGCCGCTGACGCGCATGCCATCGACCAACAAGTGGGACGATCCGCTGCTGTGCCCGAGCGCCACGCCATCCGTGCGCGCCACCGGCAGCGTGACGACCGACCCGCGCTACGCCGGCCTGAATCTCGATCCGGCCAGGGTGTGCGACACCAACCTCACCACGTTGCAGGGCGCCAATCCCGACCTCGATCCGGAAAAGGCGCGCACCGTCACCGCCGGCATCGTGCTGTCGCCGATGAAGAACCTGAATGTGTCGTTCGACTGGTGGTCGATCAAGATGAAGGGCACCATCGCGCAGATCACCGAGGAAACCATCTTCGACAACCTGGAACGCTACCAGGACCTGTTCGTGCGCAACGCCGACGGCACGCTGGACTACATCGTCAAGACGCGCATGAACATGGGCGGGCTGCGCACGCGCGGCATCGACACCAGCGTCAGCTACACCTGGCCGACCACGCAATGGGGCAAGTTCGGCATCGGCATGGACGGCACCTATGTCGACCGCTACGAAGGCCAGAACGAGCCGGGCGGCGTGTGGGAAGACAGCGTTGGCAGGCCGGGCGCGCTGGCCACCGGGTCCACCTCGGCCAACACCTACGTGTACCGCTGGAAGCACAACCTGCGCCTGTCGTGGAACTACCAGAAGTTCGGCGTGCAGCTGACCCAGGCCTACACCTCGCACTACGACGACACCAACGCGCAGCCGAACCAGAAGCCGGGCCAGCCGTTCTTCAACCAGATCGACCATTACACGCTGTACAACCTGGCCACGAACTGGAATGTGTCGGACAAGCTGAAGCTCACGCTGGGCGTCAACAACCTGCTCGACGAAGATCCGCCGCTGTCGAACCAGCGCATCGGTTCGCGCGTGGTGTTCGCGCAGAACGTCTCCAAGCCGATCGGCCGCGCCTGGAACGTGCGCGTCAACTACACCTTCTGAGGCCACCATGCGGATGACCACCACGCTGCCAGCCTTGTCCCTGCTGCCCATGCTGCTCCTTGCGCTGTCCGGCCATGCGGCCGAAGCGTGGGTGCCGGACCTCGGCAACGGCAAGTACCAGAACCCGGTGCTGAACGCGGACTATTCGGACCCGGACGCCGTGCGCGTCGGCGACACGTACTACATGACGTCGTCGAGCTTCAACAGCGCGCCCGGCCTGCCGCTGCTGCAATCGAAGGACATGGTGAACTGGCGGCTGGTGGGCCATGCGCTGCCGAAGCAGGTGCCGGTGGCGCATTTCTCCGTGCCGCGCCACGGCGGCGGCGTGTGGGCACCGTGCCTGCGCCACCACGACGGCAAGTTCTGGATCTTCTATCCGGACCCGGACCACGGCGTGTACGTGACGACGGCAACCGACTTCGCCGGCCCGTGGAGCGAACCGCGCCTGCTGTTGCCGGGCAAGGGCATCATCGACCCGTCGCCGCTGTGGGACGACGACGGCAAGGCCTACCTGGTGCACGCGTGGGCCAAGAGCCGCGCCGGCATCAACAACCGGCTGACCTTGCGCAGCATGGCGCCGGACGGCAGCCGCCTGCTGGACAGCGAAGGCAAGGTGATCGTCGATGGCGACCGGCTGCCGGGCTACCGCACGCTGGAAGGGCCGAAGTTCTACAAGCACGAGGGCTACTACTACGTGTTCGCGCCGGCCGGCGGCGTGGAACACGGCTGGCAGTCGGTGTTCCGTTCGCGCACCATCGACGGCCCCTACGAAGACCGCATCGTGATGGAACAGGGCGATACGCCTGTCAACGGCCCGCACCAGGGTGCCTGGGTGCGGGCGCAGGATGGCAAGGACTGGTTCCTGCACTTCCAGGACCGCAAGGCATATGGCCGCGTGGTGCACCTGCAGCCGATGGCCTGGCGGGATGGCTGGCCCGTCATCGGCCGGCAGGGGCCGAAGCCCGGCGTCGGCAATCCGGTCGCCACGTACGACAAGCCCGTGGCCGGCCAGCCGGTGGCGGTGCCGGCCACCACCGATGAATTCGACGGTGCGGCGCTGGGCCTGCAATGGCAGTGGAACGCCAATCCACGCGAGGGCTGGTATTCGCTGGCCGCCCGCCCCGGCCACCTGCGCCTGCCGGTGCAGGCGGTGCCGGCGTCGAAGGATTTCATGCGCGCCGCGCCGAACATCCTTGCGCAGAAACTGCCCGCCACCACCTTCACCGCCGAGACGCGCATCGAACTGCGTGGCGCGAAGGATGGCGACCGCGCGGGCCTGATCCTGCATGGCCAGAGCTATGCGGCGCTGGGCCTGCACCAGCGCGGCAAGGACCTGCAACTGGTGTACACCACCTGCACGCCATTCAAGCCGCGCTGTACGGAAAGCGCCACCGTGCTGCTGCCGAAGGCGCCGGCGGCGCTGACGCTGCGGCTGGCGATGGCCGACGGCGCCAGCGCCCGGTTCCAGTACAGCGTGGATGGCAAGACCTTCGCCGACGCCGGCGCCCCGTTCGCCGCCACCAAGGGCCACTGGGTAGGCGCGCAGATGGGCCTGTACAGCGCCAGCGATGCCGTGGCGCCGTCCGGCGCCTGGCTCGACGCCGACTACTTCCGGGTGACCCCATGAAGAAACTGACGCTCGCCGTCCTGCTGGCCGCCCTGGCCGCCACCTCGGTTCACGCGGCCGGCCCGTACCGCAACCCGGACAACAAGAACCTGAACGATCCCCTGGAGGGCACCTATCCGGTGCCGTACAAGCTGCCGGTGGTGGCCGAGATCACGGCCCAGCTGAGCGCCGTGCGCGGCTTCATCGACCGCGCCACGCCGAGCCGCATCGTCGACAAGGCCACCGGCCAGCCGGTGAGCGACTTCGGCACGCCGGTCGCCACCGCCATCGTGGAACCGTCGCCGAACGATTTCGGCATCATGAACTACGAGATGGGCGTGATGCACGCTGGCCTGATGCTGGGCCGCCGCGTCACCGGCGATCCGGCATGGACGGCGATGACCGAGCGCCACCTGGCCTTCTTCCACCAGCGCCTCGGCTATTTCACGGAACAGGAAAAGCAGTTCAAGCTGGGCCGCGCGAACAGCTTTGCACGCTGGGTGAAACCCCATGCGCTGGACGATGCCGGCTCGATGTGCGCGGCGCTGGTGCGTGCCCGGCTGGAGAAGATCGGGCCGGACATGTCACCCGTGATCGCCACGCTGGCCGACTGGGTGCACAGCAAGCAGGTGCGGCTGAAGGATGGCACGCTGGCGCGCAACCGCCCGCAGGCGTGGTCCGTGTGGGCCGACGACATGTACATGAGCATTCCCGCGCTGGCCGAGATGGGCCGCATGACGGGCGAGCGGCGCTACTACGACGACGCCGTGAAGAACGTGCTGGGCATCTCGAAGTACCTGTTCGACCGGCAGGTCGGCCTGTACACGCACGGCTGGAACCAGAACAACCCCGATGCGCCCGAGTTCTACTGGGGCCGCGCCAACGGCTGGGCGGTGCTGGCGATGTCCGACCTGCTCGACGTGCTGCCGAAGAGCCACCCCGGCTACCAGAAGGTGCTGGCGCAGCACCGGCGCGCGCTGCGCGGCATCGCCAGGCAGCAGTCCGGCGAGGGCATGTGGCACCAGATGCTGGACCGGCACGACTCGTACCTGGAAACCTCCGGCACGGCGATGTTCGTCTACGCGCTGGCGCACGCGATCAACCAGGGCTGGATCAGCCCCACCACCTACGGCTCGATCGCCCAGGCGGGATGGGCCGGCATCTCCGCCCGCATCAAGGAAGACGGCAGCGTCGTCGATGGCGTCACCGCCACCACCTTCGCCAGCGACCACGTGTATTACTACAACCGGCCGACCAGCATCAATGCGATGGCCGGCTACGGGCCGGTGCTGCTGGCCGGCTTCGAGATGATCAAGCTGCTCAACAACCCGGACGTGGCCATCACCGACAAGGTGAAGACCTATCATTACGGGCCGAAGAAGCCGCAGCCCTGAAGAGGATCCGCACGATGCCGAAGCCCACCAACCATCGCCGGCGCGCCGCCGCCTTCGCGCTCGCCGCATGTGCGGCGATGCCGGCAGTGCAGGCTGTGGAGCTGCCTGCACCGCAGCCGGCCGAGCTGCGCTTCGACTTCACCGGCCGCCCCGCCCCGGGAGCGGTGGCGGTGGCGGCCAAGGGGAACGGCCAGGCGCCGCTGTACGACGCCGCCACCGGCCATGGCTTCGTCGACCGGACCGGCGCCCTGCCCGCCCGCCCGGTGCACACGGCGGGCATCCGCTGCGGCAGCGACGGCTGCGCGATTACCGAGCCGGCCATCGATGCCAATGCCGGCACCGATCACTACAACCACTTCGGCATGGCCTTCCGCATCAAGGCGGTGCCGGGTGCTTATGCGGTGCGGGTGCGCACCACGTCCGACGCGGCCGATACGACCGTGTCGATCACCGGCCTGCAGACCAGCCGGCTCGTCAATCCCGGCTTCTGGGATGCCGCCGGCCTGATGCCCAACCAGACCCGCGTGACGGCCCAGGGACGCGACTGGTCTTACCGCTACGTCAACGGCCGCGGGTTCATCGACATCGAGATCGAGCCGAAGAAGGCCGGCGTGCCGGTCGGCGTTGCCGAAATCGTGCTGGCGCCGATCCCGCCGCAGCCGCGCCCCGCCGGGGCGCCGCCGGTGCTGTTCACGCTGGGCGACTCCACCGTGAAGACCTATACCTTCGACGAAGCGCCGATGAGCGGCTGGGGCCAGGTGTTCGACAGCCTGTTCGACCCGGCGAAAGTGAAGGTGCTCAACTACTCGATGGGCGGCCGCTCGTTCCGCAACGCCTATGCGGAAGGCCGGCTGAACGACCTGCTGATGGCCGGCCGCGTGGGCGACGTGGTGATGATCCAGTTCGGCCACAACGACGAGAGTGCCGACGAGACGAAGCGCTTCGGCCGCGGCGCCAGCGAAGCGATGTATGCGGAGATGATCCGCGAAGTGTATGTGCCGGCGATCCGCGCGCGCGGCATGGTGCCGGTCTTCGTGACGCCGATGTCGCGGGTGAACGGCGCCCAGGCCCCCGGCGAGCCGTACGTGAATTCGTTCGGCAAGCGCCGCTTCCCCGAGGTGATGAAAGCGCTCGGCGCCGAACTGGGCGTAACGACCGTCGACCTGAATGCGCGCAGCGTGGAGTACTACAACGCCGCCGGCGCCGACGCCATCACGGCGATGGTGATGTCGATCGAAGCCGGCGAGACGCCCGGCAAGACCAACGACGGCAGCTACGCCAACGGCCACCCGGCCAACAAGATCGACGGCACGCACTACAAGGAAGCGCTGTCGAAACAGTACGCCCGGCTGGTGGTGACGGAACTGGCGCGCCTGGCCGCGGCGGGCGACCCGGTGGCGGCCGGCATCGTCGCCAGCCTGGAAGGCGGCGTGCGCCGCGCGGTGGCCGCCGGCGACTGGTCCGCCATCTACCCCGAGATCGCCGGCGACATCGTCCGTGGCGAAGGCGCGTATTACCGCAACCAGATCGAGAAGCTGCTGCAACTGGGCGTGCTGCACAAGGATGCGCAGGGCAATTTCCGCCCGCAGGCGCCGATGCGCACCGGCGAATTCATCGACGCCCTGAAGAAGGCGATGGGCTTGCCGGCCACGTCGCTGGCTGGCCATGCGGACGGCCCGCTGACGCGCGAAACGATGGGCGCCCTCCTGCACGACGCCTATCACGCGAAGTTCACCGCGAAGCCGGCGTACATGACCGACTACAACGGCAAGACCATCCTGCCCGGCAGCCCCGGCTACGATCCGAACCTGGACAGCGGCGCGCAGGGCGCCATGTACTACCCGCTGGTGCGCTGGGCGCAGCTGCAGGACACGGCGGCCGTCGCGCCGGCGCTCGCCGACAAGGTGCGCGATGCGTACGAACTGGGCCTGATCCGCTCCGAGGCGGGCATCGCGCGCGGGCGCATGGTCAACGGACGGCTGCTGGAACCGCGCATCGTGGTCACGCGGGCGAAGGCGGCCAAGGCGCTGTATTTCATGTGGGTGCTGGCGCAGCCGCCGAAGGGGGAGAACGACCGGCGTTGACACGCGCGGCGATGCGCCGCACGATCCCTCATGCCGCACGATCCCTCATGCCGAGCGATCCCTCATGCCGCGCGATCCCTTATTCCAGGTGGTACAGCTCGGCCGGCCGCGCCAGCGGAATGCCGAGGCTCCCGCTCAGGTTCCGCAGCTCTTCCAGGCATTCCCGCCGCACCACCACGGCATGCCAGGCATCGTCGCCCAGGTCGATCGGCACCAGCCGGTACGCGCGTTCCGCCAGCCAGTCGTTCCAGGTGCACAGCAGGGCCATGCAGCGGTCGATGCCGGCGGGCGGCCCGTCCGGTTCGGTGAAGTCGTCCAGCGCGCGGGCCTCGCCCAGCATGTGGATTTGCGCCGCCACGCTGTCATCGTCCTTCAGGTCCGCTGCGATGCCGAGGCGGGCCTCCTCCAGTGCTTCCACCAATTCGTGGAGGTCGACCGGATCGGCCCCCTCGATCATCGCCAGCGCGGCGTCGGTCGCCTGCTGGTCGCCGTCGCTGGCCAGTTCGATCCAGCGGGCCAGCCCGGTGCGCCCGCTGGCGGCCAGGCTGGAGCGCACCGGCAACGGCGGCGCATGGATCGCCACGCCCGCGCCAGCGCCGGCGGCCCGCCACGCATCGCGGCCATGCCGGAGGGTGGACCGGTAGTGCCGCACCAGCTCGCGCGGATAGTAGGGGTGGCCGGCGAAGGCGCTGTCGTCGATGTCCCAGCCGCATACCGCGAGGGCCACCTCGAAGGCGAAATCGCTGAACAGCGGATCCTTGCCGGCGGCCGTGTCCAGGTCCGGCTTCCAGCCGTGCGGACGCATCAGGCGCGTCCATTTTTCCATGTATGCCGCCAGCGCGGCAGGGCGCTCCTGCGCAGGCAGCGCCAGCGCGCGCAGCAGCGGCTCGGTCCACGGCCTGGAAGCGCCATGCCATGCATAAGTCGCGCCGACCGGCTGGGCCGGGTCGAATGCCTTGACCAGCACGTCGAGCAACTGGTTCCGGCTGTCGTACTGCGGCGAGACCAGCCGGTGGAACGTCTTCACGAGCCCGCCATCGGCGACCAGCAGCAGCGCGATCGCCGCGAAGCCGAAGGCGACCCGGTCGTGGCCGGCCAGCGCATGGACGCCGCGCCATTCCTCGCCGCCGTGCTCGCGGACATAGCGCGAATCCTCGTCCAGGCTGGCCATGCACCGCGCGGCTTCCGCCTCCAGCTCGGCGATACCGGCGCCGGCGGCATGCAGGTAGACCAGGTAGTGCGGATCGTCGTAGAGGCGCATGTTCAGCGTGCGCAGCCGGGATTCGGGCTTGTGCCCGACCTTGTGCGGCCTCAGGTCGGCCGCCAGCGTGCGCCGGCGCTCCAGCAGGAGATGAAGGTATTCGCCGTAGCGCTGCGCATTGCCCTGCGGGTCGCGCATCGTGCCCGGGTACTCGGGGAAGCCGGCTTCCGCGGTGTCTTCACGCTGGCGGAACAAGGCGGCGATGCTGGCGGTCACTGAGGAAATGTTCACGCTACTCCCGGGACGAAACAGTGGATCGGTGGCGTTCCCGCCTGGCGAGCGGCCAGCATAACAGCCCGGCGGGGCTGCAAAATACGCACACTGTCACGCCACCAGTCCGCCGGCCGCCGGCCGCCGGCCTACTCCGGCTGCGGCCCTTGCGGCCAGGTGCCGTCGGCGATGACCTCGGAACGGCCGCCGGCCAGCAGGATGCTGAACGGCGAACTGTCGCGGTGGCCGCAGCGCGAGTTCGACAGCAGGGTACCGAAATCGCCGAAGCCTTCGATCCGCCCGCTGCGCGGCGCGGGCCGTTCGCGGGGCACAGCTCCATCCGCGCCCGCAGTGCCCTGCCCTTCCAGTGTCGCCACGCGGGCCGACAGCGCGGCCACCGTGCGGCGCAATTCGGCCAGTTCCTCGTCCTTCCGGCGCAAGGCCCGCTCGCGCTCGGCCAGCAGCGCCTGCACGCTGCCCTCGGCATCGGCATGCAGCCGGTCCGCCAGCTGCGCCACCAGCGCCAGCAAGGCGTGTTCGGTCTCGTCGCGCCGCGCGGCGCTGTCCGGGTCTTCGGCGGCCAGCTCCTTCAGGTACTTGTGGATGGTCGACTTCGAGCCGGTATCGCCCAGCGCCTGCCGCACCGCGTCGGCCGACGGATAGCGGCCCGCCGCCAGCAGCTGGTCCCGGATCGCCTTGACCTGGTGTTTCGTGAGTCCGTTGCGTGCCATGGCGTTCTCCTATGAGCTGGCCTGGCCGGCCAGGCTGCGGTTGGCCGCCCGGTTCAGTTTCGGGTGCACCACGGGGATCGTCAGCATCGTGCTGCCCACCGCCATCAGCAGCAGCGCGGTGAACGTTTCGCTGGTGATGATGCCCTTGTCGAGCAGGATGTTGGCGAAGATGATCTCGATCAGGCCCTTGGTCTGCAGCAGCCAGCCGATGATCGACGCTTCGCCGCTCTTCCACTTCAGCGCCCTGCCTGCCAGGTGCGCGCCAGCCAGCTTGCCGCCGACCGATGCGAACAGCAGCAGGCCGGCGCCGAAGAACACCGCGTAGCCGCCCAGGTCCCATTTGGTCTTCAGGCCCGTGCTGAGGAAGAACACCGGCATCATCACCAGCAGCACGTTCTTGAACAGGTTGTCGAGTTCTTCCTGGCCGAACCAGTCGGCATCCATGACCACGCCGGCCAGGAAGGCGCCGACCATGAAGTGCAGGCCGGCCCAGTCGGCGCCGAAGCCGCAGGCCACCAGCCAGATCAGCGCCACGTACCAGCGGTCGCTCCGCCGCAGGCGCACCATCAGGCGGCGGTACAGCATCGTCAGCACCGTGAAGGCCAGCAGGAAGCCGACCTGGCGGCCCATGCGTTCCCAGTCGAGCATGATCACCGCCAGCACGCCCCAGATGGCCACGTCGTCCAGGCTGGCATAGCGCAGGATGCGCTGGCCCATTGGCTGGCGCAGGATATCGAGCTTTTCCATCAGCAGCACCAGCACCGGCAGCGCGGTTACGGCGCAGGCCATGCCGGTACCGAGCAGGAATTGCCAGGTCGCGGCCTTCGGGCCGATCCAGCCGGGATAGGCAAGCAGCAGCAGCGCGGCGCCACAGCCGCACAGCAGGGGCACGCCCAGCGACAGGCCGGCCGCGGTGGCGCTTTCGCGGCGGTATTGCCACACCTTCTTCAGGTCCAGCTCGATGCCGGCCAGCATCACGAACAGCATCACGCCCCACAGGGCGATGCCGTTCAGCGTCTTGACGACGTCGGGATTGAAGACGAAGGCGTGGTATTCGGGCAGCACGGCGCCCAGTACGCCGGGGCCCAGCACGACGCCCATGATGATCTGCACGATCGCCAGCGGGGCAAAATAATCGGTACGGCCGACGCGCCAGATCAGGAATGGCACGACGAAAATCATCAGCATCGCCAGCAAAAACACTTCGGTGGTGTTCATGGGTCTCCAGTCGTTATTTGTTATGTAATTACGTACTGTCGGGAATGGTAGCGGAGAGTCAATTTTTTTGAAAGCGATTTCATGGGATAGTGGTAGCGTTTCCACAACGGCCAGCGGGGATCGGGCGGGAGATTGTGCGAACTTCGTGGGGAGGATTGCCTGCGGCTGCAGGCATTGCGGCGATGGCTGGGGAGTTGCTGGCAGGAACTAAGTAGGTGATAGCACGCCGTCAAAGTAAATCAACCCCAAGTGCAGAGTCAGGGGTCTGACCCGACGGGTCAGACCCCGGCCCTTCGCTGCTGGGGTAAATGCATGCGCTCTCGATGTGCCGGGTATCGCTAACTCAACGGCATGGGGGCCTGAGCCCACTGTTCGGCGTTGGGGCGCACGCATCCGAAACCAACTGCTCCACGCCTACAGCCGCCCCACCGCCCACAGCACGCCCCGGGCGACCAGGTCGAGGTAGCGGGAATCGGCCATCACGGCTTCGTTGTGGGCCAGCGTGGTGCTGAACACGCGGGCGCGGCGAGGGCCGTAATGATGGGTCCAGGCCACCGTAAACCGTTTGTCCCGGTCCGCCGCGACCGGCGAGTCGGGCTGCACGCCATACAACACCGGTGTCACGCCGAACGTGGCCAGGTTGTTGTACAGCTCATCGCTGGCGGTGGTGTAGGGCTGGAAGCCGGTGGCGACCGGGTGGCCGGTTTCCGCCACCGTCAGCCGGATCGGAGATTGCGGACCATGGCCGCTGGACTGGATGCCGGTGAACTCGAACCAGCGCGCGTTGGCGGCGCCCGCCGTTACCGGATTGCGCCACTCGCCGGAGCGGAACGAGTGCATCGCGCAGTGCAGGTTCACGGCCGGCTTGCCCGCGCGGTGCGGCGCCAGCACGGCGTCCAGCGCGGCGGCGCTGTCTTCGTCGGCGGCGCATTCGTTGTGGATCACCACGTCGAAACCGTCCGCGTAGCGCGGGTTGCCGTAAACCGGCAGCGCGGGGCGGGTCGCCTGCTCGCCCGGCTTCGGATCGTGATACAGGTGGCTGACCTCCGCCGCCATGCGCTTCTTCAAGCCCTCTTCCAGCAGCTTGCGCTGCTGCGGATAGTCATGGCAGCAGCCGCCGCTGACGATCAGGATCTTCACCGGCCGGGCCGGTTCGGCGCGCGCCGGTGCGATGGCGACGATGGCTAGGGCAAGCGCGCCCGCGATGGATTTCAGCATGGCCTGTGCCTTCCTCGATGACAAACCTGCATAGTAAGGTGAAAGCAAGTGAACGCGGCCCGCCAACCGATCAATCGGACGATTTTCCGGCCGGGACCCCGCCATATTCCAGCGGCACCTTGCGCTCGTTCGGCCACTTCATGAAGGCGAACACCCACAGGAGCACGATGTTCACCACGGGAATCCATATCAGCAGCGATAGCACGCCCGGGTAGCCCGCCTTGGCCACGATGCGCCACACCGGCACGGCGACCACGCCGAACCAGAATATGAAGAAGATCAGATAGAAGAGTTGCTGAAACACGCTTGGCGCACCCATGGCGGTCCTTTCCCGTATTGCCCGGCGGATGCCCGGCACCGGCGCAAGCGTAGCACCGCAGGAATCAAAAAAAATGCACACTCTGTCACACTGCCTGGAATGTACGCTGCCTACAATGCACGTTACCTACGATCCAGGTACCGGCGGCGACAGCATCGCGGAGAACACCATGCATTCGGTTGAGAAAGACCATTCGGTCGAAAGACACTATATCGTTTCCTACCTGGCATTGCGCAACACGATCGGCTGGGTGGGCCTGCTGATGCCGCTGGCGGTGCGTGGCGGCGGCCTGCTGCTGGAGGGCATCCGCACCACCGATTCGATCAGCGCCTACTACTACACCAGCATGCGCGACATCTTCGTCGGCGCGACCGTGCTGACCGGCGCCCTGCTGGCGTGCTACCGCACACCGCGGCTGCTCGACAATATCGTCGCCACGGTGGCCGGCCTGGCGGCGATCGGCGCGGCGCTGTTCCCGATGGATCCCACGTATGCCGCGGAATTGCTGGCCCGCTATCCCGACCTGGGCACCCAGGCGCATTACTCGAACCACGGCATCCTCGGCTACCACCTGCTGTTCGCGATCACCTTCGCGGCCCTGTCGTTCTACCTGGTGTTCTTCCGCTTCGGCGCCGCGACACCGCCGGACAATCTCCAGGCGCTGCGACGCAAGGCGGTGTACAAGGTGTGCGGCGCCGTCATGCTGCTGTCGTTCGGGGCGATCGCCTTCATGGGCCTGGCGCTGGAAGGCCAGTCCGTGTTCTGGCCGGAAACGTGTGCGGTGGCCGCGTTCGGCGTGGCCTGGCTGGTCAACGGGCAGACGTTCCTGAAGGATGCGCCGCCCGGCGCGGCCCAGCCTTCCCTCCATCGGTAAGGCGCGCCGGTGGGCCCGCCAGCGCGGGCAGTACCGTCATCACGCGGTCATCTTGCATGGTTAAAGTGGCGTTTTTTACAACCGCCCACCCATCCCATGAACCGCAAGTCCCTCTTGATCGCCGGATTGACCACCGCACTGCTGGCCGCCTGCGGCAGCGACAGCGACAACGCCGCCGCCACCCCGACACCGACACCCACGCCGGGCATCGACGTGCCGCAGCCGAAGAACGTGATCTTCTT
This sequence comes from Pseudoduganella albidiflava, assembly GCF_004322755.1. Taxonomy (NCBI): domain Bacteria; kingdom Pseudomonadati; phylum Pseudomonadota; class Betaproteobacteria; order Burkholderiales; family Oxalobacteraceae; genus Pseudoduganella; species Pseudoduganella albidiflava. The sequence goes on along the minus strand of NZ_CP036401.1, from coordinate 1,965,314 downwards.
CCTCGGCGACGGCATGGGCATGACAACGATGACCGCAGCGCGCATCTACGCGGTCGGCGAGGACGGCGAGCTGACCATGGACACGCTGCCGGAAACGGCCTTCGTGAAGACCTTCTCGAACGATGCGCAGGTGACCGACAGCGCGCCGTCGATGGCGGCCTACATGACCGGCGTGAAGATGAACAATGAAGTCATCTCCATGTCGCAGAACACGAAGGCCGTCGATCCCGTCATCGATGCGGCCGGCAACAGGCTGGGCAACAACTGCGGCACCGGCAACGGTACGCCGGCCACCACGCTGCTGGAACTGGCCAAGGCGCAGGGCCTGGGCACCGGCGTGGTGTCCACCGCCCGCGTCACGCATGCCACGCCGGCGGCGACCTACAGCCACATCTGCCACCGCGACCTGGAAAACGACATCGCCGCGGCTCTCGTGCCGGGCGCCACGGGCTACAACAGCGCGCTGGGCAGCACTGGCCTGGATGTGATCATGGGCGGCGGCAGCCAATTCTTCAAGCCCGTCAAGGATGGCGGCCGGCGCGCCGACGGCCGCGACCTGGTCGCCGAGCTGAAGGCGAAGAACTACGCGGTGGCCGGCAATGCCGCCGAGTTCAGCGCGATCGACGGCACGAAGACCGACAAGCTGCTGGCACTGTTCACGTCCAGCCACATGAGCTACGACCTGGACCGCGACCCGGCGAAGGAACCGAGCCTGGCCGACATGACGACCAAGGCGATGGATGTGCTGGCCCGCAACGGCAAGGGTTACTTCCTGATGGTGGAAGCCGGCCGCATCGACCACGCGCTGCATGAAACCACGGCCAAGAAGGCGCTGCAGGACACGGTGGCCTTCGACAACGCCATCAAGGCGGCCATTGCGAAAGCAAAGGCCAGCGACCCGGAACTGAAGAACACGCTGATCGTCGTCACGGCCGACCATGACCACACGCTGGTGCTGAACGGCTATGCGAAACGCACCGGCAAGAGCGCGGCCGGCAATGCCGGCGTGCTGGGCGTGGTGAAGAACTACGTCACGGGCGAAGTGGACCGGGACCTGGATGGCGCGCCGTATTCGATCATCGGCTTCGGCAACGGCGAGCACCGCGTGCAGGCCAGCCGCGCCGGCCAGGCCGGACTGGACGACAACGCCACCAGCGCCAACACGTACCACCAGGAAGCGGCCGTGCGCATGGGCGTGGGCAGCGAAACGCATGGCGGCACCGACGTGTTCCTGGGCGCCATCGGCAAGGGCGCGGACACATTCTCGGGCACCATCGACAACACCAAAGTGTTCAGCCTGGTGAAGAACGCGGCCGGCCTGTAACCACGAACAATCCGATACGGAATCGAACACATGAAACGCACCCTGCTGAACCATAGTTTGCTAACACCTGCATTGCTGGCCCGTACCTTGCTGAGCACTGCGCTGGCACTTTCGTTCACCGCCGCCCACGCCGCCGGCGAAGCGAAAAACATCATCTTCTTCCTGGGCGACGGCATGGGCCCGTCCACCATCACCGCCGCGCGCATCTTCAAATACGGCGAGGACGGCAGCCTGACGATGGATACGCTGGAGCGCACCGCGCGCATCAAGACGTTCTCCAACGACGCGCAGACTACCGACAGCGCGCCCTCGATGGCCGCCTACATGACCGGCGTGAAGATGAACAACGAGGTCATTTCGATGTCGCCGGACACGGTGGCCACCAATCCGGGCCGCGATGCCAACGGCAACCTGGGCGTCAACAACTGCGCCGCGGGCAACGGCACGCCGGCCGTGACGATCCTGGAACTGGCCAAGGCCAAGGGCAAGGCTGTGGGCACGGTGACCACCACGGAACTGACGCACGCCACCCCGGCCACCGCCTGGTCGCACATCTGCAACCGCAACGCCCAGTATGCGATCGCGGCCCAGCTGGTGCCGGGCGGCGCCGGTTTCAACCCGGCGCTGGGCGATGGCGTGGACGTGCTGATGGGCGGCGGCCGCAACCACTTCACGCCGTTCGCGGCCGGCAGCAACGCCGCGGGACGCGCCGATGGCCGCAACCTGCTGGCCGAACTGGCGGCCAAGGGCTACACGGTGGCGGGCAGCAAGGCCGAGATGAACGCTGCCGCCCCGGGCAAGAAGTTCATCGGCCTGTACAGCAGCCGCAGCCACCTCGAATATGAACTGGACCGCACGGCCACGCCGCCGCTGGGCGAAGGCGCCAGCCAGCCCAGCCTGGCCGAGATGACCGTCAAGGCGATGGACCTGCTGGCGTCGAACACCAACGGCTACTTCCTGATGGTGGAAGGCGGCCGCATCGACCACGCGCTGCACGGCACCAACGCGAAGCGCGCGCTGACTGACACGATCGCCTTCGACGATGCCATCAAGGCCGCCCTGGCCAAGGCGAAGCAGAACGACCCCACGCTGGCCAATACGCTGATCGTCGTCACCGCCGACCACGATCACACGCTGGCGATCAACGGTTATGCCAAACGGGGCAATCCGATCCTGGACATCAACCGCGGCTACCGCGACAACCAGCCGGGCCGCGATGCCGACGGCAACACCTACACCACGCTGGTATTCGGCAATGGCCCGAACCGCCCCAACCTGCGCACCAGCCTGGACAGCGCCACCGTGCTGGCCGACAACTACCTGCAGGAGACGGGCGTGCGGCTGTCCAGCGAAACGCACGGCGGCGGCGACGTCAAGCTGTTCGCCACCGGCGCCGGCGCGAAGGCGTTCAAGGGCACGCTGGACAATACCAGGGTGTTCAGCCTGCTCCGGAGCGCTTCCGGCCTGTAGGATCGCCACGGCTGGGAGGCGGGCCTGGCCCGCTTCCCGCCGTTCACAAGAGTCATTCACAAGACCGCGTCAATCACCCCGCCTTGCATGGCGGTGTATCCCGGAGAACCATCCGATGAAATCGATTCTTTTGCTGGCCGGCGCCCTCGCCATGGCCGGCGGCGCCCATGCCGGCGCGGACCTCGACCTGCACATCACCCGCTACAGCAAGGTCGTCACCGCGGAAGGAGTGACGCGCGAAGCGCGATACGAGGAAACCATGCTGCGCCGCGCCGGCCACGTGTGGACCGCGCGCGTGCTGCCCGGTACCTCGCACGGCCACGGGCACGGCCATGAACAGGAACACGCCCACGAGGGCGGCCATCCGCCCGCACAGGGCAAGGCGCAGAAGGTGGCGGCAAGCAAGGTGGCGGCGCGCCAGAGTGTCGGCCACAAGCATTTCAATCCCGTAACGCTGCCGCGCCACGTGGCCATGGAAGACGGCAAGCTGCGCATGGCCTACGTGGATGCGCACGCGAAGGAAGTGATCGCCATTCCGCCGGGCGAATTCGACAACGTGGGCTTCGACGGCTCATGGGATCACGCCTATCACCTGCTCGATACGCAGGGCCTGCGGGCGATGGCGCCATCCCAGCGCCCTTCCCCCGTGCCCGGCGCGCGCTGGCGCGAGCGCGAGCGGGGCGGCCTGTACGAGCGCGTGCTGTGGGACGACAGGCGGCAGGTCCCGCTGGTGATCGAGAGCGGCGACAAGGCCGGCACCTTCTACACCCGCACCGAGCTGAAAGTGGCTGCGGGCGTCACGCGCGAACTGCCATGGCAGAAGCTGAAGGGCTATGCGCAGCGCGAGTACGCCGATTACCTGGACTGAGTCGACCGGAGCGCATGGGGCGTGCCCGCATGTGTTACTGCTGAGGTTACTGCTGAGGTTACTGCTGAGTCGCGGATCGGCAACGATCTCCGTCCGGCGTGCCGTCGAGGTTGCCAACCTGGCATCTGGACTGTCATAGTGCAAAGACAGGAAGCCCGCTCCTGAAGCGTTGCCGTGCCCGTCGCCACGGGGTTTCGGCGAAATGCGTGCCGTGACGTCGCCACGGGTTCTCGGCGAAATGCGTGCCGTGACGTCGCCACGGGGTTTCGGCGAAATGCGTGCCGTGACGTCGCCACGGGTTCTCGGCGAAATGCGTGCCGTGACGTCGCCACGGGGTTTTCGCGATCGCAGCATACGACCAGGAACAATGCGATGACCAGGAAGATTCTTTTCGTCCATGGAACCGGCGTGCGCGGCGCCAGTTTCGACCGGACGCTGTCGCTGATTGCCGCGAAGGTCCGGCAACACCTGCCCCGCTACGAAGTGGTCGGCTGCAACTGGGGCGATGCGTTCGGCGCGCGCCTGAACGCACACGGGTGCTCGATTCCCGGCTACAGCAGCGGCGCCGCCGCAGGGGCGGTCGAGGCCGCCGCGATGGCACGCTGGACACTGCTCAGCGAAGATCCGCTGCTCGAATTGCGCGTCACCGACCTGGCCGCGCCGCTCGGGCCGCCCCAGGGCCCCGTGGTCTGGCAACTGCTCGCGGATGCCGCCGAAGCACCGGCCGCGCTGGCATTGCTGTCCACCTGGGGGCTGGCGGCGCCATGGCCGGCATTCATCGGCGCGCTGGTCGCCGATCCCACGTGGGCCGGCACGATCCGGCTTCTCGGCGGCACGCGCGCGCAACTGTCGGCACCGGTGTCGCGGGCGGTCGTGGCCGCGTTCCTCGGCTGGCTCCGGCGAGCCGGCGAGCCCGGCATCACGGGCGCCCAGCGCGACGAACTGGTGCTCGCGTTGCAGGCGGCGCTGGGCGGCGCCGCGCTCGGCGTGCGCGACTGGTTCCTCGGCAAGCTCACCGATTTTGCCCTGCCGCGCCGTACCGCGCTGAACGACCGGACCGGCGCCGCGCTGGGCGACATCCTGCGCTACCAGGCGCGCGGCGAAGTGCTGCGCAACTTCATCGGCGACCAGGCCGCCAGGAGCGGCGCCAACGTGATCCTGGCCCACAGCCTCGGCGGCATTGCCGCCGTCGACTGGCTCGCCAGCGGCGCGCGCCAGATCGAGGCGCTCGTGACGGTCGGCTCGCAGGCGCCCTACTTCTATGAAATCGACGCGCTGGCCTCGCGCCCGTTCGGCGCCGGCCTGCCCGAGTTCTTCCCGCGCCGCTGGCTGAACTTCTACGACCCGCGCGATTTCCTGTCCTATGCGGGCCGCGAACTGTTCCCCGGCATCGCGCGCGACGTGGTGGTCGATAACGGGCAGCCCTTTCCGGAGTCGCACGGCGCATACTGGCGGAACGATGCGGAAGTGTGGCCGGAGATCGACCGGTTCCTGCCATGAAGCATCGATGGATTGCCGACGCTTTGCCGGTGCAGCGCTGAATACATGAGCGTTGGGAGCGCATGCATTCACCACAACAGCGAAAGGCTGGGGTCAGACCCACCGGGTCTGACCCCTGGGTTTGCACTTGGGGTGGACTGCCCCCCAGAGCTTGCACTTGGGGTAGGCTGAATCCACGCGGCATCAATCACCGCCGGGCAAGGGAGACCACCGCATGACCACGTTCGCCTGGATCGTTGCCATCGAAAGCTACGCGCCTGCCGCGGGCGACGGCGCGTCGATCGACATCGGCGAACCGATCGGGAAGCTGGCCGTGGAGCTGGCCACCACCATCGCACAACGCGACCCGGACGCCTGCGTGGTCCTGAGCAGTTCCCTGCCGGACACCGCGCAATACCGCCAACTGCTCGCGCAAGTACCGGAGCGGGTCCTGCGCACCGGCGCCAGCCAGCAGGCGCTGCAGGATGCCCTGTCCGCCCTGCGGGGCGAAGGTACCCTGCTGGTGTACTGGATCAGCCATGGCGTGATGGCGCGCGGCCGGCGCCTGCTGCTGTGCGCCGATTCGCGGATCGCCGACCTGCGCGCCATCGATGTCGATTCGCTCCTCACGCATTTACGCGGCGACGCCTATCCGCGCACCCAGATGGGGTTTTTCGATGCCTGCGCCCAGGTGGTGCCGGATCCCGCCGTGCTGTCGCTGGGCGGCTCGGGCGATTGCGATACGGAGCAGTATTTCTATTTTTCCGCCGCCGCGGCGCAGGTGGCGAGTGCCGACACGCAAACCACCGGCTTCTCACGCACGGTCGTTGCCGCGCTGAGCGATGGCGAACGGGCGTTTCCGCCACCGCCCGCCGAACTGTTCGCCGAACTGGGGCGCCGCTTCGACGCACTGCAGCTGTCGACGCGCGCGTTCCCGCTGCACTGGACCACCGGCTCCGGCACCGACTGGTCGAGCAAGGGCGGGGCGGATGACGCGGCGACGGCGCGCCATGCCGCCGCGGCGCGCTGCAGCGCGGGCGAATTCGAGCAGCTGCGCGTGGCAGCGGCAGGCTACCTTCCCGACCATGTACTGTGCGGCGCCTTGCGGGACGGCGGCATGGAACCGATGCTGGAGCTCCTGGCCGGCGCTGCCGACGACGAAGTACAGCTGCGCGGGCAACTGCTGTCCGACGCATGGGGCCGGCTGAAGCTGGCACGCGAGATCGAGGAGGTCTGCCAGGGCATCGGCCTGTCGTGGCGCGAGTGGCAAGACTTGCGCGACCAGGTCGTGGCGCTGGACAACCTGCCGGCCACCCCGCCGCCAGACAGTTTTCCCGCGCTCTTGTGCACCCTGCTCGACCAGGCAAAACCGCAGCGGGGCCTCGATTCGTGCATCCGCCTGCTGGCCCTGGCGGCACGGCGTGCCAGGCGCTCCGGCAAGGGCATCGCCGCCGGCTTCGAACAGGCGGCGCGTGCGCTGCCCCCGCTTGCCGGCCGCTGGACGCGCGCCGTGGCGCACCTGCCGCGCGCCGACAGCCGGGTGTTCCTGCTGATCGGCCTGCATCACGACGGCGCATCGCGCGCCCTGTCCATCGTGGGTTCGTGGCTTTACCTCGACCACGACATGGATACCGGCTGGCACGTCGCGCCGTCCGCCGGCACGCTGGTCGAGCAGGTCAACGAACTCATCCAGGTCGCCAAGGTGCGCCATCCCGAAAGCAAGCTGGTGGTGGAATTGCTGGCGCCGAACGACCTGCTGTGCAGCCCGCGCGCACTGTTCGAAATGACGGACAGCGAACTGGGCACGTGCACCTGGCTGGAGGCGCAGAGCATCTTCATCCTGCGCTGGCACGACCGCATGAAAGGTGCTGCCCGCTTCCAGCCCGGCACCTGGATGCAGCAGGCGGACCATATCGAGCGGTGCACCGCGAACACGCCCCAGCTGGACATCGGCTGGCTGGGCGATCCGCCGCAAGGCCACATCGTGGGGATTCCCTTCCCCGGTCCGGCACCGGACGATCTCGGGCGCAACCGCGCGGCCTTCTTCTCGGCCCTGCTGCGGGGCGCGCCATGGATGTGCTGGCCCCGCGAGGTGCACGACGACGAAGCGGCATTCAAGCAGCGGATCCGCGCCTTCGTGCGCGACCACGGCGCCCTGTGGCCCGGCCAGCCGCACCGCATCGCCGAAGCCTTGCAGCAGGCGCGCAGCAGCGGCACGGATCCCCTGCTGTGCAGCCTCTGGCTGTTCATCGACGATCCGAGGCGCAATCCGTATACCTGGACGTATCTGGAGACGGCACAGCGGTAGCGTTACCCGACACATTGAAAGCGCATGCGTTCACCCCAACAGCGAAGGGCTGGGGTCAGAAAGGAATGCTGGCCTGCATGCCAGCACCGTTCCGCAGGCGCGAAGCATGCTTCGCGAAACCCCTGCTTCACCCCGGCGGGGCGTAGCCGGGGTTTCAAGGAGCATCGCTCCTTGCCGGCGTAGCGGTACTGGCCTACCAGCCAGTACTCCACCCTGACCCCGGAATCTGCACTTGGGGTGGGCTAATCCAAGCGGCATTACCTTCGGGAGGCACCATGGCAATCTGGAAAATCTACGATCCGTCCGGCCAGCCGGCACCGCAGCAGGTCACGTTGCCGCCGGCGCCGCCGTGGCGCCAGCCGGGCAAGGGCCGCGACAGCGTGCTGGCCCGAACCTTCATTCCCGATCCGCTGCTGGTCGACGCGGTGAACTCGGCGCTTTACCTGCGCCGCCCGCTCCTGCTGACGGGCAAGCCGGGCACCGGCAAGAGCGCGCTGGTCCACTCGGTGGCGCGCCAGCTGGCACTCGGCCCCGTCATCGAATGGGCCGTCAACTCGCGCTCCACGCTCCAGGAGGGGCTGTATCAATACGATGCGCTGGCGCGGCTGCAGTACATCCAGCAAGTGAATGCGCGCATCCGCACAGCGGAACAGGAAGACGAAGCCGCCGAACTGGGCATGTTCCTGGCCCTGGGGCCGCTGGGCACCGCACTGGCCTCGCGGCACGCGCCGCGCGCCTTGCTGGTCGACGAAATCGACAAGAGCGATGTCGACTTGCCGAACGACCTGCTGAACGTGCTCGACACGGGCCACTTCGTGATTCCGGAGCTGAAGCGCGCGGCGGGCCGCCACCCGGTGGTGAGCATCGCCGCGCGCGATGGCGAACTGGTGGAAGTGCGCGGCGGCGAAATCACGTTCACGGAATATCCGTTCGTAGTAATGACCAGCAATGGCGAACGCGATTTTCCCGCGCCGTTCCTGCGGCGCTGCGTGCAGTGCCAGATTCCCGAACCGGGCGAACGGGAATTGCAGGACATCGTGGCCGCGCATTTCGCCGAAATGCCCCTGAACGCCGAGCTCCTCGAAGTCATCGCCGATTTCGTCAAGACGCGTGCCTCCGTGCCGCTGGCAACCGACCAGCTGCTCAACGCCATCTACCTGCTGGTCACGCCCGGCGCGGCGCTGCCCGTCGAGGAGCACAAGCGCATTCGCAAGACGCTGTTCCAGGGCCTGGGCGGATGAACACGTCGGACGCCGCCAGGCTGTGCCGGGCGCACCTGCAGGCGCTGGGCGCGGCCGATGCCACGCCACTGGCCGATGCGACGGCGCTGGCCGATGTCGTCTGGCTGGCGCTGCAGCTTGCGGCACGGGGAGCGGCCACCGGTGAAACGCCAGCCGCCGCCATTGCCGGCGAGGCGGGCAGCCCGGCACATGCGCCGCCGCCCGCGCCGGCCGGGAAGGATGACCCACAAAGACCGGCCCCGGGCGGTGCCGCGGGGCGCGATGCCGGCGACCAGTCCGTGCCGCTGTATGCGGCGCACCTGGGGCACGGCGCCGGCACGGTCGCCGCGTCGTTCGTCAGCGTGCCGGCCGGCGAAGCGCTGCCGCAGCGCCTCGCACTGGAACGGGCGCTCCGGCCATTCAAGCGCCGCCTGCCGTCACGCCAGCAGCGCGAGCTCGACCCGGTCGCGACAGCGGAGGCCAGCGCCGACTGGGATGCCATCACGCCCGTCTACCGGGCCACGCCGGAACGCTGGTTCGATGTCGCCCTGCTGGCCGAAGCCACCGACGCCATGCAGGCCTGGGACACCACGCTGGTCGAACTGCGGCGCACGCTGGCCCGCCACGGCGCCTTCCGTGGCGCCCGGCTGTGGCATTACACCATCCGCAACGGTGCGGTGGTGCTGGCCACGCACGGTAACGCGCTCGCCTCGCCGCGGCTGCTGGTCGATCCGCAGGGCCGCCGCCTGTGCTGGTTCGTCACCACGGGCACCTCGCCCATGTGGCGGCATGCCGCGCTGGCCGAACTGGTCGACATCCTCGGCCGCCACGGGCCCACCGCGATCGTCCAGCTGATGCCGCCGCATGCCTGGCCCCATACGCTGCTGGGCGATGCGAGCGAGGATGCCGTGGCGCGGGCCCCGGGCCTGCCCACCTCGCGCCTGCACCTGCGCCATCCCTTCACGGGCGAGCTCGAGCGCGCACCGGATGCCTGGACGGTTCCCGTCACCACGCTTGAACCGGCCGGCATGGCGGCCTGGGCGCGCTTCGCGATGGCGACGCGGCAGGTGTCGCATCCGGCGCTGCGGCTGCCCGCGCCGGCGACAGGCATGGTGCCGGCTCCACAGGCCACAGCAATGCCTCCGCCGCCGGGCCAGCGCATCGCCGCGTTCCGCGCGAATGCCTCGCCGCAGGCCTTCCAGCTGCTGCGGCTGCTGTCCGGCATGCCGCTGAGCCTGCCGATCATGCGCCTGATGCAGATGGGCATGGCCGACCGCGCCCAGGTCCACCTGGCCGAGATCCTGCTGAGCGGGTTGATCGAGCGGGTTTCCCCGGCCGATGCGGCGATCCCGGCGGAGCAGGTCGAATATGATTTCGCCCCCGGCGTGCGGGCCGAGCTGCTCGACAGCCTGAGCATCGGCGAGGAAAACCGCATCGACACCTCGCTGCAGCTGATCGCCGACCAGGCGCGCCGGTACGTGGAAACGCATGCCGGCGGTGCCGACCGCGCTTTCGCCGCTCTGGCGCCGGATACCGCCGGGCAGGAACGCCTGCTCCAGCACGCCAGGGCATTCCTGCGGGTCGGGCGCGACTTCCGGCCGCTGCGGGACAGGGCCGCCCATGGCAACGAAGAAAGCGACGAGGACCTGTCAGCCGCGCCTGTCGCACGGCCAGCGGCGCTGGAACAGCCGGTCGCCTATCCGGTACAGCCGGTGGAGGACCCGGCGTGGCCGGCCGCCGGCACGTTCCTCTCCGAAGTCCAGGTGTGGCAACATGTGCTGGCGCTGCACCCGCCCACCGGTGACGCCGGGCTTCGCTGCCTGCTGTTCTTTTCCACGCGAAAGCAGCACACCTGGCTGGTGGCGTCGGACGATCTGCTGCACTTCATCCTCGACGACGAGAATACCCGGCGCAAGGGACGCCTGCTGCAGCGCACGGTGAGCTGGCTGGACGCACTGCCGGTGGCGGTGGAAGCCGTGGCGGCGGACCATGGCGTCGTACGGTTCGGCCATGGCGAAAGCCGCGGCTGGTACTACAGCCCTTCCCTGTTCGGCCCGGAAAGCGAGCTGCGGACGCGCATCCTCGACCTCCTGCCCGGCGGGAGGCACGGGCCGCTGATCCAGCTAATGGAACTGGCACACAAGTATGAAAGGATCCGCGCCGACCTCAGTCCCGGCGGGACGCGGACCCGGGCGTTGCAGGGAGTCGTCATCGACATGGCCAGCATCGCGCCGCTGTCGAAAGCCCTGGTCGACCGGGCGGTGCAGAAGGATTCGCCGGGCATCCAGCTGCTCGCCATCGTCAACCTGCAACGCCGGTTCGACACGGCGCACATCGACTGGCTGTTCGGGCAAGTAAGGCGCGCCCATGCCTTCCTGGGGTACCAGGCGGCGCGGGCGCTGTACAACGCCGTCGCCGCGGGTCGCATCGACGAGCCGTCGCGCCTGCACCGCAAGGTGGAGGAAACCAGGCAACACCTGCTGGACGCGCGGCTGGACGACGAGGGTATCCACCGCGTGCTCGACGATATCGCGGCGCTGTGCCAACCCGTCGACGCGGTGCCGGCCGAGGCAGCGGCGGTGGAAAGCTGCCGGATCTTCCTGTGCGGCGTGCAGGGCAGCCACGACAGCAACCGGGCGCGCATCGCGGAGGTGCTGAAGCTGCACGGGCACGAAGTGCTGGAAGAGCCGGTACGGCGCGATACGCCCTTCATCCGGGAATCGTCCGGCCGGATGGAAAGCAGCGACCTGGTCGTGCTGGTCGTCGACCGGGAATTCGGGCTCACGATCTTCGATCTAAGGCAGAATCCGGAGAACCTGCCGCTGCAGGAACTGCAATATGACCAGGCAACCCGGCTGGGCAAACCGGTGCTGGTCTTCATCCAGCGGGAATGGTTTCATTTGCTCGACACTACCGCCCGCAAGCAATTTCGCGACAAATCGTTCCATCACGAAGCGGTGCATTTCTTCCAGGATGCCGATGCACTGGAGGGTATCGTGCTCCAGGCGATACGCGATGCCAGGGCCGAACGGAACGCTCCGCCCGCGGTGATGACCGTCCTGGTGTGCGGCACCGTCCGCCCGGAGCCGGAACTCCCCGGCAATATCCGGCGCGCGTGCCGGCTTCTGGGCGAGTCGCTGGCGACTCATGGCTTCGGCCTCGTCACCGGCATCTGGCAGGGGGTCAACCGGATGACGGCGCGCCATTTCGCCGCCCGCCTCGGCGAGATGGGCGTGCCGCTCGCGCAGCGCCTGCGGCAGGTCGCGGAAGAAGGAACGGTTGCCCAGTTCGAGGCCGGGACCATTGCCAGGGTGCCTGCCGGGCAGGTGCTGGAGCACCTTGCCGCAAACGCGAAGGCGGTGGTGGCGATCGGCGGACGGGGTGGCACCGCGACGGCGGTGCGCGTCGCAGCCAGCCGCGGGGCATTCGTCCTGCCCTTGGGCTATACCGGTGGCACCGCCGCACACCTCTACGAGGAACTGCGTGCGAGACAGGTCGCCCCCGCGCCCGAGCCGGATGGTGACGCGGCCATGCCGGGCATTGCCGATCTCCGCCTGAGCGACAGCGAACTTCAGGCGCTGGGCGGTGCCGAGGGCGCCGCGGCCGCCGTGGACATCCTGCTGCGCATCCGCAGCGAGCGCCGTGAAGCGCCTTGGGGCACCACTTTCCCGGGGCCGGCGTGACAGCGAGCGGTCAGCCGCCAGCCCGCGCGGCCCTGTCGCCCGGCAGCAGCGGCTCCAGCAACTGCCCGCCCAGTGATGGCGCCTGCGGCGTATCGGTGCCTACCTCGGCCGGCCAGTGGCGCGGCAGGTAGTGGCTGCCGAACAGCCGGTCCAGCACCGGCAGCGTGGAAGCGTAGTTGCGGTTGATGTGGTCGCGGCGGCTGTGGTGCCAGTGGTGGAACGCCGGCGTCGTGACGAGCCATTCGAGCGGGCCGAGCCGCCAGCGCACGTTGGCGTGGATGAAGAAGCCCCACAGCGTGCCCGCCACCAGCAGCAGCGCCGGCGTGCCGCTGCCCGCCATGCCGGGGCTGGCCAGGCCCAGCAGGTACAGCGGCACCAGGCCGAACAGGCGCGTGACGACCATGTCGACCGGATGCGAGCGCGTATTGGCGAGGAAGTGCATGTGTTCGGTACTGTGGTGCAGCGCATGGAAGCGCCACAGCCAGGGCAGCTCGTGGCTGAGCCGGTGGCCCCAGTAAAACCCGGTTTCGGCGATGACGAACGCCAGCGCGATGCGCGCGGCTGCCGGCAAGCGCCCGATCGCCTCGATCAGCGCGGCAGGCACGACGTGCTGGGCGGCGGCGGCCAGCAGCGCCATCGGCGCGGCCAGCACGACGACGGGCACCAGGCTGCTGATCACGAAGTACGCGAGGTCGTGCAGCCGCTGGCGCCGGGTGCGCGCGGGATGGCGCGCGCCGAACCACCGTTCCAGCGGGACGAACAGCGCCGTCAGCAGCGCCAGCCAGACGAACAGGCGCAGCGCCGTGACGGCGATCTCGTTCAGCAGTGCCGGCATGGAAAAAGCTTACGCGGTTTTCTTGCCGCGGCGGCGCGCCGCGAATCCGACCAGGCCGAGGCCGCCCAGCAGCATGCCCCACGTGGCCGGTTCCGGCACGGCCGATACCAGCGATACGCCATCGAGCAGCAGGAATGGCGGCGCGCCCGGGGCGGTGCCCTTGGCCAGGAACGACAGCACCTGGCTGGCGCCGTCCGCCGTGAACGTCATCGTCGCGGTTTTCCAGCCGCTGAAGCCGCCGTTGGCGATCGACAGCGCCGTGCTGTCCTGGCTGGTGCCGCCGAAGCCGACCTGCCAGTAGTTGTCGGCGTTGGCGCCATCGAAACCAACCTGCTGTGCCAGCGCGTAGTCGAAGGTCAGCGTGTACGCGCTGCCAATGGCCAGGCCGCTCACGGTCTGCGACAGCACGCCGGGGTGGTACTGCGAATCGGAGGCGAAGAAGTTGCCGTGTCCGTCGAGCGGGTCGTAGCCGTTGCCGCTGCCCTTCAGCCAGATCGCCGAATCCCAGGTGGGGGCGGTTTTGCTGTCCAGCACGAAGTTGTAGCCGCCATCGCGGCCATTGCTGCTGGTCCAGCCGGCCAGCGTGGTACGGTCGGCTGCCGTGGTCGGCTTGGCGGAAAGCTGCTTGTTGCTACCGTTGGTGGTTTGCTCGAAGTTGCCGTTGGCAACCAGATTGGTGGCCGCGTGGGCGAAGCCGGTACCCAGCGTGGCGATGGCAACGACGGACAGCAGGGCGGATTTGATGCGCATGAGGCGAACTCCAGTAATGGCGGATAGTGGAAGGAAACTGCCGGCGATGTCTGGGCCGACGACAGCTCGACGGACACTTTCTGCCGAACTGGGGGAATGCTGATTGTTGTATTTGGTTAACAACAATTGCATAAGGAAATTATATCAGCAAATCCGGCGTTGTAACCATTTGTCCAGAACATTCATGCAACGGGGGTTCGCAGTCGCAACGCTGGCGCCGCTGCGACTGTCCCGTGCCACGCACTACTTCCGGTCAGGCATTGCCGCCACCATGCGGTCGCAGTCGGCCGCTTCCTGTTTCTTTTGCGCGCCGATGCCCAGGCCGGCCATCCACTGCGTGAGCGCCGCGATTTCCTCGCCGGCGAACTGCTTCGGGTCGTGCCCGCCGCGGACGAACACCAGCGCGCCCCGATCCAGCGCATCCTTGCGCGGGGCTTCCCAGGCTTTCACGGCCGCGCGGTACCGGTTGGCCCCGGCGGGGAAACGCTTGACGCACTCGTCCATCGTGGCCTGCAGCAGGTCGCGCCGCACCATCAGGCGCAGGTCGGCGCTTTCCGCCGCGGTCATCGGCTTGGGCGCGGGCTGCGGCGCCGTCTGGACAACGCCGTCTCCCGGCACGACCGGCGAAGCCAGCGCGGCCTCCACCTGGGCATAGAACGATTTCGGCGTGTCGTAGTAGATGTTGGCCCGGCCGACGCGTTTGCCATGGTGGAAGACAGCCTGCTCGGGCACGCCGTAGACCTGCATTACCTTGCCGAAATCCGGGATCTCGCGCCACGGCGCGTACTGCACCCGGGCAAACGCGAACTTGCTGCCGGCCGGGGCGGCCGCCATCTTGTCGAACTTCTTGTCCGCGTCGATGCAGTAGCCGCACTTGCGGTCCGGCGACGTCACCTGGACGATGGCATATTCGTGGCGCGCAACGAAGTCCGCCACTTCCGACGGCTTCAGTTCCGTGACCTGTGCCGCGCCCGCGGCGGTGGACAACAATACCGCCCCGAACGGTGCCACCCGGGCGACCGTTTTTACCAAGAATTTCACCATGACTCCCCTCTTGCAAGTAAACGTTATATAAATAACAATTATATAATGCGGCCGCGATGCGGACACCCCTGCTCCGACGGGCCGAAGTGCACTATCATCCGGCAATGTTCAACTCGTCCATTCGGCTGTCCGGCAGCGGCCGGATCGTCAACCACGCCGGTTTTCCATGTTCTTGAAACGCCCCACCAACATCCTCCTTACGGTCACCTGCGCGATCGCGCTGCTGCATTTCGGCCGCGAAGTGCTGCAACCGATCACGCTGGCGCTGGTGCTCAGCCTGGCGCTGGCGCCGCTGATCCGCGCCATTGTCGGGCTCGGTATCTCGCGCACCGTCGCCACCTTCATCGCGCTGGGCCTGTCGATCTCGGCCCTGGCCGGCGCCGGCGTGGTGCTGGTCGCCCAGCTGTACGGCTTGACGGCCGACCTGCCGCAATACCGCGCCGAGATCCGCGCCAAGCTGAAGGAAGTGCAGGTGCTCACCGAGCAGCCGCTGGCCCGCCTGCCGACCGAGCTGCTGGAAGGCGTGCCCGGCGCGACGGCAAGCGGCACCTCGCTGCGCTCGCGCCGCGGCACCACGCAGCCGGTGCCGGTGGTGATCCGCGAGCCGACGTCCACGCAGGATTCGCTGACCCGGGCCATCGGCGTGGTGTCCGGGCCGCTGGGCACCGTCGGCCTCGTGCTGGTGCTGCTGGTGTTCGTCCTGCTCGACCAGGAAAACCTGCGCGACCGGCTGGTGCGCCTGGCCGGGCAGCGCGAAGTGAGCCGCACGCTGAAGGGGCTGGAAGACGCGGCGCACGGCGTGTCGCGCTTCTTCTTTTCCCAGTTCATCGTCAACATCGTGTTCGGCGCCGTCATCGGCGTGGTCTTGTGGCTGCTGGGGATTCCGCACGCGGTGCTGTGGGCGGCACTGTGCGCCGTGCTGCGCTTCGTGCCCTATATCGGCGCGCTGATCGCCGGCGGCGCGATCGCGCTGTTCGCCGCCGCGGTCGATCCGGGCTGGACGCTCGCGCTGGTGGCGCTGGCGCTGTTCGTGGCGCTGGAAGTGGTGCTGGCGTACGTGATCGAGCCTCGCGTGTACGGGCACAGCTCGGGCATGTCGGCGCTGGCGGTGATCGTGTCGGCGCTGTTCTGGAGCGCCGTGTGGGGGCCGGTGGGCTTGCTGCTGTCCACGCCGCTGACGCTGTGCCTGGTCGTGGCGGGCCGCTACATCAAGGGCCTGGAACCGGTGACCATCCTGCTGGCCGAGATACCGGACGCCAGCGCCGCGCAGCGCTTCTTCCACCGGGCGCTGTCCGGCGACGCGGCCGCGATCATCGCCGATGCCCGCGTGTTCCTGCGCAAGTCGACGCTGGCGCGCTACTGCGACCAGGTCGTGCTGCCCGGCCTGGCCCTGGCCATCGGCGACCTGCGCGGCGGGCGGACCGACAAGGTGCAGGAAGAACGCCTGCGCTCGACCATCGCGCTGGTGGCCGACACGCTGGCCGCCGGCAAGCACACCGGGCGGGCACGCCGCCTGACCGTGTCGATGCTCAACGAGAGCATCGGCGCGCACCTGCGGCGCCGGCGCGAGGAACAGCTGGGCCGCTGGCAAGGCTCGCTCGACGTGCCGGCACGGTCGATCGTGCTGAGCGTGGGGTTCTCCAACATCCGCGAGGAATTCCGCAGCGAGCTGCTGGTGCTGGCGCTGCGCGAAGCGGGCATCGATGCGCGCAGCATCATGCTGGACGACGGGGACGACGAAGCGCGGCCGGATGCCGAGCACCTGGTGTCGACGGTGTTCGTGGTCTACCCGATCGACACCCCGTTCGAGGCATGGAACGAGGCGATCGACGCATTGCGCGAAAACCTGCCCGACGTGCCGCTGGTGACGATCCGGCCGCGCGAGGACGGGGCGGCCGATGCCGCGCTGGTGGCCGGGCGCGTGGACATGGTGCTGCAATCGTTCGAGGAAGCGCTGGCCTTCGTGGCGCCGGTGAAGGAAGCCAAGGCGGCGAAGGCGGCCGCGCGCTGACATCGACAGGTGATCCTGGCTGCGGATCTCGGCCGGGGGCCCAGCCAGCGACATGGGGCGCTGGCATGGTTCGCTGGCCTCAGTCCGTAACCTTGCCGCGCAAGGCCTTGATCTTCCCGCTGCGCACCTTGGCATCGACGCGCCGCACCTGCGAGCCGCGGGTGGGCCGCGTGGCGCGCCGGACCACCGGCACGTGCGCCGCCTCGTCGACCAGCGCCTGCAGGCGGCGCAGCGCATCTTCCTTGTTCTGTTCCAGGCTGCGCGAGGCCTGCGCCTTGATGACCAGCACGCCCTCCTGCGTGATGCGCCCGTCGCGCAGGGCCAGCAGGCGTTCCTTGACGCGTGCCGGCAGCGACGACGCCGCGATGTCGAAGCGCGCATGCACCGCGCACGATACCTTGTTGACGTTCTGCCCGCCCGGCCCCTGGGCCCGGATCGCGCTGAACTCCACTTCATTGGGATTGATGACCGCCATGCTGCCGCCTCGATGAACCTGACCGGCCAACCGGCCGCGTGGCGCATGATAACTCATGGTACACTGGCCCGGTTCCGTGCAACGTTATGTCTATGAGACGATTATTCGTCATCTTCCTTGCCCTGCTGTTCCCCCTGAATGTCTTCGCGCTGTCGTTGTCGGTCGCCGCGCACGCGCCGGCGCCCCTCCAGGCCCCCGGCCATGCCATCGAGAGCAAGGCCAACGACAGCAAGGCAGCTGATCACCGCACCGCTGACATCGTGTCCTTCGACAGCCGGGCCGGCACGGGCCTGCCGGGCGAAGCGCTTTGCGACATCGATCCGGGTGAACCGCCCGCCGGCATGGATTTCCACGACACCGTGCACGCCGCCGCGCAACCGCCGCTGGCCGCGCCGCCCGATGCCTCGGTCCCCTGCTTCGTGCCGCCCTGGCGCGGTCGCGATCCCCTGCCCCCGATAAAGCCCCCGCCCTCGGCCTGATACGGCCCTGCCGCTATTTTTCCCGACGTTTTTCCCGACTTTCCCCAACAAGCAGCACCGCAGTCTTTACGAGGTTTTATCAATGGAATGGCTTTTCGACCCGGCAATCTGGGCGGGATTGCTCACGCTCGTCGTCCTGGAAATCGTCCTGGGCATCGACAACCTGATCTTCATCGCCATCCTGGCGGACAAGCTGCCGCCCCACCAGCGCGACAAGGCGCGGCTGATCGGCCTGTCGCTGGCCATGCTGATGCGCCTTGGCTTGCTGACGATCGTCTCCTGGCTGGTCACGCTGACCACCCCGCTGTTCTTCATGGCCGGCCAGGGTTTTTCCGGCCGCGACCTGATCCTGCTGGCCGGCGGCGTGTTCCTGCTGTTCAAGGCCACCATCGAGCTGCATGAACGGCTCGAGGGGGTGACCCACGTGCAGACCGGCTCGAAGGTGTACGCCGGCTTCGGCGCCGTGGTGGCGCAGATCGTCGTGCTCGATGCCGTGTTCTCGCTCGATGCGGTGATCACGGCCGTCGGCATGGTCGACGAACTGGGCGTGATGATGGCGGCCGTGGTGATCTCGATCGGCGTGATGATCCTCGCCTCGAAGCCGCTGACGCGCTTCGTCAACGCGCATCCCACCGTGGTGGTGCTGTGCCTGTCGTTCCTGCTGATGATCGGCCTGTCGCTGGTGGCCGAAGGCCTGGGCTTCCATATCCCCAAGGGCTACCTGTACGCGGCCATCGGCTTCTCGATCGTGATCGAGACACTGAACCAGTTCGCACGCCGCAATTTCCTGAAGAGCCAGGCGCGCATGCCGTTCCGCGACCGCACGGCCGACACCGTGCTGCGCCTGATGGGCGGCCGCAAGCGCACCGAAGCCGCGGCCGACCCGCAGGACGAACAGCCGGCAGAACTGGACGCGTTCGCCGTCGAGGAACGCAACATGGTCAGCGGCGTGCTGACGCTGGGCGACCGCTCGGTGCGCTCGGTGATGACGCCGCGCTCGGCAATGTCGTGGGTGAACCTGGACGATGCCGCCGAGACGATCCTGCGCCAGTTGCAGGAAACACCGCACAGCCTGATGCCGGTGTGCCGGGGCCAGCTGGACAATGTGCTCGGCATCGCGCGCACCAAGGACATGATCGCCGACTTGCTGCTGGGCCGGCCGATCGGCGAAACCGGGGCGCGCCTGCGCACGCCCATCGTGCTGCCCGATACGGCCGGCGTGCTCAAAGCGATGGACACGCTGAAGCGCGCGCACGGGCAGCTGGTGCTGGTGACCGATGAATACGGCGTCGTGCAGGGCCTGCTGACACCGGTGGACATCCTGGAAGCCATCGCCGGCGAATTCCCCGACGAGGACGAAGAGCTGGCCATCCAGCTGAAGGCTCCCGGGTTGTGGGAAGTGGACGGGGCGGCCGACCTGCACCTGCTCGAACAGGTGCTGGAAACGGATGCGCTGGTGCGCGACGATGCCGACTGCACCTCGCTGGCCGGCTTCCTGCTGGCGCATTTCGAAGGCTTCCCGGACGTCGGCCAGTCGCTCGAGCTCGATGGCCTGCGCTACGAGATCCTCGCCGTCGAGGAGCGGCGCATCGCCAAGGTCGCGGTGCGCCGGATCGCCGCCGCCGAATTGGAGGAAGCCGCGTGATGAAGCACCATGCCGCCGGCCCCGCCCTCTCCGACGTCCTCCAGCAGCTGGCCGAAGACGCCACGCGCGAACGCATTTCCATCGGCGACCTGCTGACCGCACTGGCCGACCGGGCGCTGGGCGCCCTGCTGTTCGTGTTCGCCTGCCCCAACGTATTGCCCACGCTGCCCGGCACGTCGGCCATCCTGGGCGCCCCGCTGGTGATCCTGGCCGCCCAGCTGGCGTTCGCCAGGAAGCCGTGGCTGCCCGCCTTCATCGCCACGCGGTCGATCGCGCGCAGCGATTTCCAGGCGCTGATCGGCCGCATCCGGCCCTGGCTGCTGCGCGCCGAACGCATGCTGCGCCCGCGCGGCACGGCCTGGGCGCTGCCGCCGATGGAATACGTGGTGGGCCTGGTGTGCCTGCTGCTGGCCATCGTGGTCTTGCTGCCGATCCCGCTGGGGAACATGCTGCCCGCGCTGGCCATCAGCATGCTGGCGCTGGGCGTGCTGGAACGCGACGGACTGTGGATCGTGGCCGGCCTGGCGACCGCCGCCGCGTCCGCCGTGCTCGTTTCAGGGGTTGTATTTGCTGCAATGAAGGCAATTTTGTATATGATGATGGCTTTTTGACATGACAGGATAGAAACGCATGACCGTATCATCGATCGGATGGCTGGAAGCCGCCTTGCTGGGACTGGTGCAGGGATTGACCGAATTCCTTCCCATTTCCTCCAGCGCGCACCTGCGCATCATCGGTCCGTTCCTGCCTTCGGGCATGGACCCGGGCGCCGCCTTTACCGCCATCACGCAGATCGGCACCGAACTTGCCGTGCTGATCTACTTCCGCCGCGATATCGCGCGCATCGCCACCGCCTGGCTGCGCGGGCTGGCCGATCCGGCCCTGCGCAAGGATCCAGACGTGCGGCTGGGATGGCTGATCATCATCGGCTCGCTGCCCATCGGCATCCTGGGCCTGCTGCTGCAGGACGCCATCGAGACCTACCTGCGCAACCTGTACCTGACGGCCACCATGCTGATCGTGTTCGGCGTGCTGCTGGGCTTTGCCGACCGCTTCGGCAAGCAGCGGCTGTCGCTGGGCCAGATGACGTGGCGCGACGGCATCGTGTTCGGCTTCGCCCAGGCGATGGCGCTGATCCCGGGCGTCTCCCGCTCCGGCGGCACCATCACGGCCGGCCTCCTGATGGGCTACAAGCGCGAGGCCGCGGCGCGCTACTCGTTCCTGCTGGCGATCCCCGCCGTGATGGCATCGGGCGGCTACCAGTTGGTGAAAAGCTGGGGCGTGGCCGGACCCGTCGCCCCCGGCCCCACGGCGCTCGCCACCGTGGTCGCCTTCTTCGTCGGCTACGGGGTCATCGTGGGCTTCCTGAAGATCGTCAGCAGCCGCGGCTTCATGCCGTTCGTGATCTACCGGATCGTGCTGGGCGCCGTGCTGCTGGCCATGCTGGGGGCGGGACGGCTGGCGCCGATCTGACGATCGGCTGTCGGCACGCCTGGGACGGCGGCCTTCGGGCCGCCGGTCCCGGCCGGGTTTCCGGGAGATTTTTCACAGCAGCTCGAGCTGAATGCGCGTGCTCCTCGGCCGCTTCCGTCCCGAAGCGGACCTTGCTAAACGCTTACTCAACTGTTCGCGGCTTCGTCAGCGAGTATGCGACTTCCGTAGAGCTGACTGGCGCACGCATCCATCCTTGTTCGGCATAAAAGCGATCCGCTCTGGTGTTGCTGCCGGTAGTGAGGTACACACACTGATGACCTATCCCGAACAGCCAGTCGACTGCTTGCTTGAGCAGTGATTGTCCAAAGCCTCGCCCTTCATGGCCCGGGCGCACAAAAAGCGCCCAGATAGAAGCGTTTACTTTGTCCGCATAGCAAAAAGCGACGATCTTGCCGTCGCTTTCTACAACCCAGCCACAGCCCATCTTACCCAAGAAATCCTCGTACATCTGGTTTGTGACACGCGTCGGCTCCGAAAGGATATTTTCTACGACGGACAGCCGTATCTGTGACATGGCTGGGATGTCAGCATGGGTAGCGCGCCTGAGCAGTAAACCGAAGTTCTGTGACATGAAGATCTGGATTGGATTGTGAAGGACCTGATACCTGCTGGTACGTAACGGCCGCTTCCGCCGTGAGCAGCCTGTCGCAATGGCTCAGTATATGAAGTCGTTGCTCTCGGGACAAGCGGCCGGTTTTGTCAGGCGCTCTAAGGCGTCGGCGGCGTATCGCGCGATGTGCTGCGTTTGCGTCGTCCCGGAGTAATAGTGCCGCGGCGTATAGGAACTCCTCAAGCCCGCACGCGTTCACGCAAGGCACCTCGTCAAGCCGTCCGCTAGTGCTCGACGCCGCACGCCTTGGCCACGACGCCATCGACGAAAAAGCCATTCCTGCCGGCGGCCTTGGCGACATACAGCGCTTCGTCCGCGCACTTGAGCAAGCTTTCGCGGGTGCTGTCGGCGCCACCGAAGGCCAGGCCGACGCTGGTGGTGACTGGTAATCCGCCAGCAATGACGTCGAACGGCACATGCATGGCCTCGACGATTTTTCCACCGAGGGCCGGCAATTCATCGACGGCATACAGGCCCTCGAAGACGACGACGAATTCATCGCCCGCATAACGCGCCACGAGGTCGGTGCCCCGCACGGCCAGCTTGAGCCGCCTGGCGAATTCGACCAGTACGGCATCGCCGGCAGCATGGCCATGGCTGTCGTTGATCTGCTTGAAATGGTCGATGTCGAGAAACGCCACGCCGATCCCGGTACGGGTCCGGTTCAGGCGCATCAACGCCTTGTCCAACTCGCATTCCATCATGCGGCGGTTGCACAGGCCGGTCAGCGAGTCGGTGCTGGCCAGCCGTGCCGATTCGGCTTCCGCCCTGGCCCGCTCTTCGGTCAGCGCATGGATGGCCCGGCTCAGGGCGCCCACCTCGTCCCGGCGGGCCAGGTCGATGATGTCGATGCCGGCATCGCCGCGGCGGATGCTCGCCACCTGGCGGCGCAAAGTTTCCAGCGGACGCAGCAAGACCACGATTGCAAACAGTCCGAGCAGGCCGGCGACGGCTGCCGCGATGCCCGTGCGCAGCAGCGCACGCTGGCGCATTGCCACCAGCGGCGCGAACGCTTCCGCCGTGGGGTAGACGATGCCGACGATCCAGTCGGCGGTGGCCAGCCGGCGGTAGCCGATCAGCGAATCCACGCCGGCCTTGTTCTTCGCCAGCACCCAGCCATTCATCCCCGCCAGCGCCTGCCGCGTCGATGGCACGATGCCGCCCTCCTCGTCGGCCACATTGCGCAGCAGGCGGCGCGCGTCCGGATGGTGCAGGATGACACCCTCGGTCGTCACCACGAACATGTAGCCGTGCCGGCCTGGCGTAAGGCGGTCCAGGTGGCGGAAGAAATCCGCCTGCGACAGGTCGATGGAGGCGGCCAGCACGAACTGCAGGGTCCCGGCCGCATTGAAGACGGGCTCGGTCAGCAGCACCACGGGCTTTCCCGACAGCGCACTGCGCAGTGGCCGCGACAACAGGCCCCTGCGCGTGGCCACCGTTTGCTGGAAGTACTCGCGGGCCGCCACGGTGGTCTGTCCGGCGGCGGCACCGCCGGACAGGCTGCTCATGAGCGTGCCCTTGGCATCGATCGCCACGGTATTGAAGAACTGCTGGTCCAGCGAAGGGATCTGTTCCAGATGGCGGCGTACCGCCGCGGGACGGGCCACCTGTGCGGCGCGCATGCCTTCCGCCGTGACGCGCAGCACCGCCCGCTTCGATTGCAGGTCCTGTTCCATCTGCGCCGCCGCGCTGGACAACAGCGCGTATTCGCGGTCGCCGACCAGCCGGGTCATGTCCCGCTCGACGATGTTGACCGCGTAGATGGACAGCAGGATGCCGGACAAGAATACCAGCGCGCAGACGATGATCGTCATCCGCGCCTTGAGCGTACCGAATGGATGGATTCTTTGCATGGCGTGCCCGGTCGTTGGACCGAGTCTAGCACGCGGCTCCTGGCGGCTATCACTCTGCACGCTGGCGCACCATGGACCGGTGCATATGGGGTGCACGCTCGCGATCAGAGAGATCGCTGGAGCGCTGGGCAGTGGAATCCCCACGGTTTAACGGGCGCTTGCCGCAGCAAGAAGAACTCACAACCAACGCTGCTGTTGGCCGGCTGCTGTCGTGGAGTGCATGGCAGCTTCCACGGAGCGGACCTTAGTCAGCAGCACCAAACAAGATCAACTGCTTCCAATCGGCATATGCCAGCACAGCCAGGAGCTTGTGAAGCAGACGTCGTTCCTCGACCAGTAAGTCGTACTCGAGGAGTGGCAAAAGCTCCTCAAGTCCCACTTTTACCTCTGCAATCGAGAAGGTCTGGTCGTCGAAAATGTTTGAGACACGATGCAAGAAGGTCGAGTCAGCTTTTTTCAGCAGGCGGGAAATTTCTTTTAATTCATCAAAGTCCAAGGTGCCAACGCAGCGGAAGGCATCTAAGTTCTTTCTGCTTGTTCCGACTAAAAATTCGTAAGCCATGTATGAAATAAAAACGCTTTGTGTGTCCGCCTCTGGCCCGCAAGCGGCCGGTCATAGTGCTCCAGTGTACGATGTCGTTTCTCCCTGCACAAGCTGCCGGCTTTTCTCGGCGGCTCCCAATCGAATCGAACCGGCTGGTATATAACCGCCTGAACTGCGCTTCTCGGCGTGCAGTTGCATCATCTCGCTTCCCGCCAGGCCGCTCAAACGGTACTGGAAAGCGCTTACTAGCCATCCGGGCCGTTTCCCTGTGCAATCGCACTGAAGCTCAAGATTGGCAGCTACTTGATAATGCATTCTCATTATCGTATAGTTCAGGCCTGCCAATGATCCTGGAGCCCCGCCGTGCTTTCGCTGCCCCGTCGTTCCCTCCCCGCCCCGTTTCCGGTGCACGCCTTGCCGCAGGCCGTCTTCATCGCCTGCGCGGTCCACGGTGCGGCATGTGCCGCCGATGAACCGGCCGACATGGCGCCGGCGCAGGTGGTCGAGATCCGGGCCAGCCGAAGCGACGACCGCATGGCCCCGTCCACCGCAGCCGGCGCGCTGCCCGCCAGCGTCACCACCATCACGGCCGACGATATCGCCACGCTGCCCATCGGCCGCGACATCTCGAACGTGTTCCAGCGCATCCCCGGCGTGGTGGCCAACAATATCGACCAGGGCGACACGGGCAACGGCTTTCGCATGCGCGGTTTCGCCACCCAGGGCACGCACGGCGCCGACACGGCGATCGTGATCGACGGCGTGCCGCAGAACATCCCGTCCAGCCAGGGCGGCGCCGGCCACGGCCCGGCCTTCCTCGAATGGATGACGGCCGACATGATCGGCTCGATCGACGTGATCAAG
Source organism: Pseudoduganella albidiflava (assembly GCF_004322755.1). Classification (NCBI taxonomy): domain Bacteria; kingdom Pseudomonadati; phylum Pseudomonadota; class Betaproteobacteria; order Burkholderiales; family Oxalobacteraceae; genus Pseudoduganella; species Pseudoduganella albidiflava. Next base: position 1,940,358 of record NZ_CP036401.1, on the reverse strand, counting down.
GGCCCCGTCTCGGCCCTGTACGGCGACCAGAACCGCGCCGGATCGGTCGCCATCGCCACCCGCGAAGGCGGCGCCGCCACGCCGTCCAGCGCGGCGGTCACGCTGGCCAGCCATGGCGGGCGGCGCGGCTCCCTCACGCTCTCGGGCGAATACGGCGCGGTGCGTTCGCTGCTGGTGGCGGACCGCTACCGCGGCGACGGCTTCCGCCACGGCGCCAGCAACGACCGCAGCAACCTGTTCTGGAAACTGTCGACGACGCTCGGCGACGGCATCTACAGCGTGCGGGCCAGCTACTACCGCTCCGACTACGCGGGCGCCGGCTACCTGCCGCTTCCGGCGCTGGAAGCGGGGCTCGACCCGCATGCCACGCAGTTCGGCCTGCCCGGCTTCGGCGGCGCGCACCGCAAGACCCTGGTGTTCAACCGCCAGCCCACCGGCGCGGACGGCTGGTTCGCCACGGCATACGCCGAGGACTTCGAACGCAGCCGGGCGATCGCCAACAGCGCCGCCCTGCACACCTTCGGCTACGACGACCGTACGATCCATGGCGGCCGCGCGGGCAACACGTGGAGCTTCGGCGACAAGGCCGTGCTGACGGCCGGTGTCGATGCCCGCGCGGACAAGGGCGACGCGCTGCGCCGCCAGTACCGCGACCGCCAGCCCACCGCGAACTATGTCAACAACCAGGAGCTCGACCTGCTGACCTACGGCGCGTTCGTGCAGGGCCAGTACCGCGTGCTGCCGGCACTGAAGCTGCATGCCGGCGCCCGCTACGACCGCTTCGACTACGACATCGTCAACCGCAAGCTGCCGGCCGCCTCGACCGCCTACCGCGGCACGGCGTTCACGCCGAAGTACGGCGTGTTGTGGAGCGCGCATCCCGGCCTGGACGTGTTCGCCAACGTGGCACAGGGTTTCCGCTCTCCGGCGGCCGAGCAGGTCAGCGCCAGCGGCAGCCTCGGGCCGCTGGGCGCGCCGGGCGGCCGCGTCAACGCGGGCATCGATCCGAGCAAGGTGCGCTCGCACGACCTGGGCATCGCGGCCCGCCCGGCCGCCGGCTGGAACGTGGCGGCATCGGTCTATTCGATCGAGAACGACGACGAGATCGTCAACACCGCGCCGGACGTGTTCCTGCCCGCCGGCCAGACCACGCGCCGCGGCTATGAAGTCGACGTGAACTGGCAGCCGGGGCGCGCGGCCAGCGCCTACCTCAGTTACGGCCGCATCCTGCGCGCGCGGCTCGACAACCCGGCGCCGGGTGCCGGCGCGCTGCTGTCCGTGCCGGCGCACACGTGGAAGGCCGGCGCGCAGTACCGTGGCGCGCTGGGCCCCGGCAAGCTGACGGTGAACGGCGACGTGTATGTCACGGCCCGCAATCCCTACTACAGCGGCACGCCGTCCGTGCAGCGCGACATGCCGACCTACGTGCGCTACAGCCTGAAGTCGGGCTACGAGACCGGCCGGGTGCAGGCATCGCTGGCGCTGGTGGTCCAGCCGCACGAATTCGCCAGCGACATCGCCTACGGCACCGCCGCCGGCCTGCTGGTGTCGACCGTGCCCCGCACGCAGCTCGAAGGTTCGCTGCGCTATTTCTTCTGACCCCATCGACGAAAGATCGCCATGAACAAACTGACCGGCGCGGCCGATGCCGCGGGCCTGTTCGCTTCCACCCTGTGCATGGTCCACTGCCTGGCCATGCCGGTGCTGCTGGCCATGCTGCCGGCCATGAGCTGGGCCGAGGACGGGCACGTGCACGAAGTGCTGCTCGGCGTTGCGGTGGTGGCCGCGCTGCTGTCGCTCGGGCCGGGCTACCTGGCGCACCGCCGCCGCGCCGTGCCGCTGCTCGGCGGCGCGGGCCTGGCCTGCCTGGCGCTCGCCATGTTCGTCGTCGAACCGCGCTTCGGGCACGACGCGGAAGCCGTGGCCAGCGTGGCCGGCGCCCTGCTGCTGTTCGGCGCCCACGTGCGCAACCGGATCTGCTGCCGGCGCTGCGCGGGTGGGCGGATCTTCCGCTCGCGGTGATGGTGGGTGGCGGCATCGACACTGGCGGAGATAACGCTGTAACGGGTCAGAGGTGACAGCGGTTCCGATGTCGTAGCTTCGTGGCAGATCACTTCGATGTGCGCCGCCATGGCGCGGGCAAAGTGGCAGCGCACCAGGCGCTTGATCGTCCGTTCCCGGCCGAATGCATGAGCACATAAGGCATTGTCAGCATTTCCACCTTCTCGCCACGCCCTGCACGAAACAAAAAAACGCGCGAAAATAACGGCTTACGAAATTTTGCCGGTGTTTTCGCCATGTCTCTTTCAACCTCCGCAACCCTCCCCGCCCGTACGGCCATCAATCCCAAACCGCTCGGCGCGGCACTGTTCCTGATCGTGCTCGGCGCGTGGTATCTCGCCCAGGTAGTGGGGCCGAAGCAGGCCGCGCTGTACGTCGTCGGCGCGCTGCTCGGCGTGTCGCTGTACCACGCGGCGTTCGGTTTCACCTCCGCCTGGCGCGTGTTCATCGCCGATGGCCGTGGTGCGGGCCTGCGCGCGCAGATGCTGATGCTCGCCATCGGCGTGGCGCTGTTCTTCCCTGCCCTCGCGGCGGGCAATTTGTTCGGAAATCCCGTGACCGGCCTCGTGTCGCCGGCGGGCACCTCGGTGATCGTGGGCGCTTTCATCTTCGGCATCGGCATGCAGCTGGGCGGCGGCTGCGCTTCGGGCACGCTGTACACGGTGGGCGGCGGCAGCACGCGGATGGTCGTCACGCTCATCGCGTTCATCGCCGGCTCGGTGATCGGCACGGCGCACATGCCGTTCTGGACATCGATGCCGCAGCTCGAACCGGTGTCCGCCGTCAAGGCGCTGGGCCTGGCGCCCGCGCTGGCATTGAACTGGCTCGTTTTCGCGCTGATCGCCGCCATCACCGTCGTCGTTGAAAAGCGCCGCCACGGCAAGCTCGTTGCGGCGCACACGCAGCCGGCGCACACGTCGCCGTGGCTGCACGGCCCGTGGCCGCTGGTGGCGGGCGCGATCGCCCTGGTGCTGCTCAATTTCGCCACGCTGGCCTTGTCCGGCCGGCCGTGGGGCGTGACGTCGGCGTTCGCGCTGTGGGGCGCCAAGGGCGCGGCGCTGCTGGGCATCGACGTCGGCAGCTGGACTTACTGGTCCACCGCCAAGAACGCCGCAGCACTGGCCGCGCCGGTATGGCAGGACGTGACGTCCGTGATGGATATCGGCATCGTGCTCGGTGCCATGCTGGCCGCGGCGCTGGCCGGCCGCTATGCCCCCGTGTGGCGCATTCCGCTGCGCTCGCTGGTGGCGGCCGTCGCCGGAGGCCTGCTGCTGGGCTATGGCGCACGGCTGGCGTATGGCTGCAATATCGGCGCCTACTTCAGCGGCATCGTGTCCGGCAGCCTGCACGGCTGGCTGTGGCTGGTCATGGCATTCCTCGGCAACGTGGTGGGCACGCGCCTGCGCCCCCTGTTCGGCCTGGAAGTCGAACGGGTGAAGCCGACGGCCTGCTGAGCCGGCAGCCGCGACCGCAGCCATGGTCGCGGCAAGCGGGGATTGCGGCGGCGATGACGGTACTGTTTGTCAATTGCGAATGATTCGCATTACAATGCATGCCTGCCATCAACCTTCGATCCTCACCCATGAACAAACTGCTGCTCTCCCTCGCCATCCTGGCCGCCCCGGCCGCCCACGCCCACCATGTCTGGCTGGAACAGGACGGCAAGACCGTCAAGCTGCAGTTCGGCGAGTTCGCCCTGAACCAGCGCGAGACCACGCCCGGCCTGCTGGACAAGTTCGTCGCCCCGAGCGCCACGCTGATCGGTGCGGCCGGCGAGCGCGCGCTGACGGCGGACAAGACCGCGAAAGGCTTCGTGCTGTCCGCCGCGCCGGCCGCCGGCGAATCGATCGTGGCCGAGGAAGCCAACTACCCGTCGTGGGAAACCACCAAGGATGGCCAGGTCAGCACGCATGTGTGGATTCCCGCCGCGCGCCTGGTGACGAACTTCGCCGCCCAGGCGCCGAAGCTGGCGCTGGACATCGTCCCCACCGGCAAGGCCGGGCAATTCAAGGTGTTCTACAAAGGCCAGCCGCTGCCGAAGGTGGCGGTGAATGCCACCGTGCCGAGCGGCTGGGCGAAGGAAGCCACCACCGACGAGCAGGGCGCGGTGCAGTTCGACCTGCCGTGGCGCGGCGTGTACGTGCTGGAGACCAAGCACACGGACAAGGCCGGCGGCGAACGCGCGGGCAAGGCCTATGCCAGCGCCAGCTACGTGACGTCGCTGACGGTCAGCCAGCCGAAGGGCCTGGCCGCGCTGCCGGCCGGCCCGGTCATGGCGCCGGAAGCGGCGCACTGATCGTGCCTGGCCCGCGCGGCGGTGCCATGCTCACTGGCGCCGCCGCGCGTGGACCGCTCAGCGCAGGATCTTCTCCATCGACTTGCCCTTCGCCAGCTCATCGACAAGCTTGTCCAGGTAGCGAATCCTGCGCATCAGCGGATCCTCGACGTTCTCGACGCGCACGCCGCACACCAGGCCCGTGATCAGCGCGGCATGCGGATGGAACGCCGGCGCCCCATCGAAGAAGGCCCGGACATCGCCCTGCCCTTCGGCGGCCGCCGCCAGCTGCGCCGGGCTGTAGCCCGTGAGCCAGCAGGTGATCCGGTCGACTTCGTCTTTCGTTCGCCCCTTGCGTTCGGCCTTTTGCACGTACATCGGGTACAGCCTGGCAAACGGTGTCGTATAGATTCGATGCTCGGTCATGGCATCCCTTCCGGCTGCTTGATCATCAACAGCAGCATCATCAGCAGCAGCATCATCAGCAGAAGCAAGCTCGTCGCTTGCCTCTGCCGATCGACAAGCTGCTACCGGCTGCCGGGCTTGCCGGCCGGCTGACGCTGCAACTGCCCGCACTCCTCGTCCGTGAACAGCCGGGAGCGCACCAGGAAGCGCCGCCCGGTGCCGTTATCGAGCGAGAACATGCCGCCATTGCCCTCGACCACGTCGATGATCAGCTGCGTGTGCTCCCAGTAGGCGAACTGCTCGGCGCCCATGTAGAACGGCGCGCCATCCAGTTCGCCCAGGCGGACATCCGTGTCGCTCACATTGAACTCGCCGTCCGGATAGCACATCGGCGCGCTGCCGTCGCAGCAGCCGCCGGACTGGAAGAACATCAGCGGACCGTGCCGCCCCCGCAGCTCGCCGATGAAGGCCAGCGCGGCGGGGGTCGCGGTCACGCGGGCGACGGGATGCGCCACCGCGTCGGCCGGTGCCATCAGAAGAACCCCAGCGCTTTCGGGCTGTAGCTCACCAGCAGGTTCTTGGTCTGCTGGTAATGGTCGAGCATCATCTTGTGGTTTTCGCGGCCGATGCCGGACTGCTTGTAGCCGCCGAACGCGGCATGGGCCGGATACAGGTGGTAGCAGTTGGTCCACACGCGCCCGGCCTGGATGGCCCGGCCGACGCGGAAGGCGCGCGCGCCGTCGCGCGTCCACAGGCCGGCGCCCAGGCCGTACAGCGTGTCGTTGGCGATGCGCAGCGCGTCGGCTTCATCCTTGAAGGTGGTCACCGAGACCACCGGGCCGAAGATCTCTTCCTGGAAGATGCGCATCTTGTTGTCGCCCCTGAACACGGTGGGCCGCACGTAGAAGCCGCCGGACAGGTCGCCTTCGTGGCTGGCCCGTTCGCCGCCGGCCAGCACCTCGGCACCTTCCTGGCGGCCGATGTCGAGGTACGACAGGATCTTTTCCAGCTGCTCCTGCGATGCCTGGGCGCCGATCATCGTGTTCGCGTCCAGCGGGTTGCCGGCCCGGATCTTGGCCACGCGCGCCAGCGCCCGTTCGATGAATTTCTCGTAGATCGATTCCTGCACCAGCACGCGCGACGGGCAGGTGCACACCTCGCCCTGGTTCAGCGCGAACATCGCGAAGCCTTCCAGGCACTTGTCGAAGTAGTCGTCGTCCGCGTCCATCACGTCGGCGAAGAAGATGTTCGGCGACTTGCCGCCCAGTTCCAGCGTGACGGGAATCAGGTTCTGCGCGGCGTACTGCATGATCAGCCGGCCGGTGGCGGTTTCGCCGGTAAACGCGATCTTGGCGATGCGCTTCGAGGATGCCAGCGGCTTGCCCGCCTCCAGCCCGTAGCCGTTGACGATATTGAGCACGCCGGCCGGCAGCAGGTCGCCCACCAGCTCCACCAGCACCATGATCGAGGCCGGGGTCTGCTCGGCCGGTTTCAGCACCACGCAATTGCCGGCCGCCAGCGCGGGCGCCAGCTTCCATACCGCCATCAGGATCGGGAAGTTCCAAGGGATGATCTGCCCCACCACGCCCAGCGGCTCGTGGAAGTGATAGGCGTAGGTTTCATCGTCGATGGTGGAAATCGCGCCCTCCTGCGTGCGGATGCAGCTGGCGAAATAGCGGAAGTGGTCGATGGCGAGGGGAATGTCGGCCGCCTTGGTTTCGCGGATCGGCTTGCCGTTGTCGATGGTCTCGGCGGTGGCCAGCAGTTCCAGGTTCTGCTCCATGCGGTCGGCGATGCGGTTCAGGATGTTGGCGCGTTCAGCGGGGGATGTCTTGCCCCACGCTTCGCGGGCCGCGTGGGCGGCATCGAGTGCGAGTTCGATATCTTCGGCCGACGAGCGGGCCACCTCGCAGAATGGCTGGCCCGTGATCGGCGTGACGTTGGCGAAGTATTCGCCTTTCACCGGCGCGGTGAAGCGGCCGCCGATGTAGTTGTCGTAGCGTTCGCGGAAGGGGTTGGCAACGCCCAGTTTGCTGATGTCGGCAAGATTCATGTCGTCCTCGGTTCTCGGTTGGAGTGTGGGAACGCTTGCGCGTGGTGCAGGGTATGCAAGCGCCGCGGCATCCTGTTTCCGGTCTGTCGCCGGTCGGATGCCGCTTGTCGATTATTCCACAAAGACGGAGCTGAACCATGCCGCGTGAAACGCCGTGGTATGCACCCAACGGCTAGCCCGGCAGTATTCAGCCGAAGAGGACATGGGCGGCCGTGCGCGCCGCGATGCCGACGCAGCCACCCAGGACCGCCGGCGCGCAGACACTGGCCACGCGCTTGCCGGCGGAGATCAGGATGGCCACGCCGGGAACGTCCATCGTGTGGATCAGCCAGCCCGCGCTCTGGTTGACCAGGACGGCATGGGGGATCTGGGCGGTGCCTTCACGGTGCATGTCGTCCAGCAGGCCGAATACCGCCGTGCCGCCGGCCAGCGCCTTCGTCAGCGTCAGCAGCACCAGGCTCGGATCGATGGCGGCGGCCTGCAGCAGCGGCGCAAGCAGGCCGGTGAGCCAGGCGAACAGCCCGAGCCCGCGCAGGATGGTGATGGCGACCATCGACAGCACCAGCATCGGGATCACGCCCACGGCGATCCTGAACGCTTCCGCCCCCGCGCGGTTGATCACGTCGAGGACACCCTTGCCATCTTCGGCCACCGGGTGCTTCAGCGTCTCGTCCATCGGTTTTTCGGCGGCGGACAGGCGGCGGCCAAAGCCGTAATACGTGACCGCCGCCGCGAGCAGGCCGCCGGCCAGCGACACCGCGAGCGCGAAGCCGAGCCGCAGGTCCAGCGCGGCCATCGGGAACATCACGTTGGCCTGGCCCATGGCGAACACCATCGCCAGCGTGGCGGCCAGGTGGCGGTCGGACGCGCCGCGCTGTTCCATCATCGCCAGCGTGGCGATCGGCGCGGCGAAGCTGACAAAGCTGATCTGCAGCGCGGCGAACACGCTCAGGCCGGTGAGGCCGACCGGCTTCAGCACGGGCGCCAGTTTGGCCACCACCCAGTCCGTCACGCCGCGCGCTTCCAGCAAGCGCATCAGGCACAGCATGACGACCATGATGGGCAGCAGGATGAACAGCGACAGTTCGACGGCCGAGCGGCCCGCCTTCAGCACGATGTCGATCAGTTCCATGGCATGCCGGGAAGGTCAGTGGGTGCGCGAGGGCCGCGCGGATGGTTGATCACGCGGCGCAGTGCGCTCAGGCCTTGGCGAGTTCGGCGTCGATCGCGGCTACCAGGCGCGGATCGTCGGCCGTCACGTCCGGCGCGAAGCGGCCGGCCACGTCGCCGTTGCGGCCGATGAGGAATTTCTCGAAGTTCCACAGCACGTCTTCCTTGCGTGCCGGGTGCACGCCGTACTGCGTGAGCTTTTCGCGGAACGGGCCGTCGCCGGTGGCTTCGGGCTTCGCCGCGACCAGTGCGGCATACAGCGGATGCTGCGTTTCGCCCAGCACGGAGATCTTGGAATACAGCGGGAACTTGACGTCGTAGTTCAGCGAACAGAAGGAACTGATCTCCTCGTCGCTGCCCGGTTCCTGGCCCATGAAGTCGTTGGCGGGAAAGCCCAGCACTTCCAGGCCCTGCGCGCGCTTGTCCTGGTACAGCGCCTCGAGGCCGGCGTATTGCGGCGTGAGGCCGCACTTGGAGGCGACGTTGACGACCAGGAGCACCTTGCCGCGGTGCGCGGCCAGCGTGTCGTCGGTGCCGTCGATGCGTTTCAGGGGGATGTCGTGCAGTGCGCCCATGGCGGTCCTTTCGTTGTTGGAAAGGCCATTGTACCGGCGCGCGGCGGCGCGCGCTTCAGCGCTGCCGGTTCATACGAACGGCCAGCCAAGGATGCGCTTCGCGTGCAGCACAGAGCGCAGCACCAGGTAGCCGACCGCGCCGCCGAACAGCACCAGGCTGCGCAGGTCGCCCATGAACGCCAGCCAGAAGCCGCCCACGGTGGTGGCGGCCACGGCCACCATCAGCCACGTTTCGATACTGAGGAAAAACGGCAGCGCGGCGCGGCAGGCGCGCAGGACGACGGCGATGGCTTCCCTGACGGTGGTGGCTTGGCTGTTCATGGTGCGGGTGTATATGTTTTTGACGGAACCCGGCATCTTACGCGCAATAAACTATGTTGACTACTTTTGCATGGCCGATGCGGCCACGATGGTACGCGTTGTTGCGCGATCGTGGCCGTTGGTGCCCGACCTGCGCGCCCGTCACCGGGGCAGTTCTTCCGCCAGTTCGACGGGCGCCCGCTCGCCGCCCGCCGACAGCAGGATGGTCTGGTTCGGGAACGCCAGGTCGATGCCGGCCGCCTCCAGCCGCTCGTAGATCGCCAGCAGCAGCGCCTCGCGGATGACGACCTGCACGTCGAATTCGCGCACGTCGATATAGGCGAACACGTCGATGTTGAAGGAGCGCTCGCCGATGCTGCCCAGCCGGGCCCGCGCGCCCTCGGCGATGTGCTCGTGCTCGGCGAGCACGCCCTGCACGATGGCGATGGCCTCCTTCAGCTTGGCCGACGGCGTGGCATGGTCGACGGCGATCACGGGATTGAACAGGAAGCGGTCGCGCTCGGCGAAGTTCTCGATCTGGCGCGCCGACAGGTCGCCGTTGGGAATCGTGACCACGGTGCGTTCGCCGGTGCGGATGCGCGTCGATCGGATGCCCACGTCTTCCACCGTGCCGACCACGTCGCCGACCTTGATGAAGTCGCCCACCTGCAGCGGCCGGTCGGCGATCACGGTCACGCTGCCGACCAGGTTTTCCACCGTCTTCTGGGCACCCAGCGCCAGCGCGATACCGCCGATGCCCAGCGCCGCGATGCCGGTGGTGACGTCGATGCCGAATGTGTCGAGGATGCCGATGCCGGAGAACAGCAGCAGCAGGACCTTGACGGTGCGCCGCGCCAGCGTGATGACGGACACGATCTGCCGCCGGCCGCGCCGCTGCATGCGCGTGATGGCCAGTTCGGCGACCGCGTCGACCAGCCGCAGGCCGAACCAGACCACGGCGATGACGGCGACGATGCCGGCATAGCGCAGCAGCGTCTGGCGCGCGACGATGGCGACGGGCAGGCGATCCGCCCAGTTATAGAAGATGCCGACCGCGATCAGCAGGCTCAGTGGCGGCAGCGCCGCCTCGACGAAGCGGTACATGCCGTTGGCCGCCGGATCGGCCACCATCCGGCGCGTGGCCGCCACCAGCAGCGCCGCCAGCATCCACAGGCCGCCGAAGACGAGGATGCCGAGGCCCAGCAGGATCGCCCAGTCCTTCAGCGGCGCGCCGGCCACGATGAATTCCTTGTCCTCGGCCGCCTGCTCGGCCTGCTGCGCGGCGGTCACGCGACCCGTGGCGGCGGCGATCTGGGACAGCGTTTCCTTCGATACCCGCCACACCTGCCGGTCGCCATCCTGGCCACGTGTCAGCAGCACCGGCACCGGCTTGCCCTTCACGGTGATTTCGCCGACGGCTTCCTGGTCGATCGGCAGCTCGTCGTCGAGCGTGCCGCCGGGTTCGTTCGACAGCGCGGCGAAGGGCCGGATCGAGCCGCCATTGTCCAGCAGTGCATGGAAACCGCGCGCCTGGCCGATGGCCTGCATGCGCTGGCGGTTGCTGCTCACGGCGGGCTGGTCGAAATACAGCGCGGCGCGGTCGTAATCGAGTTCGGCCAGCGCCTCGATCATGCCGGACACCATCGCGCGCGGCGTTTCGCGGCCCAGCGGGTCGGGCTGGATGACGACGGCGGTGGGTGCGGGTGGCTTGGCGAACAGGGCATGGCCCGGAAGGCTGGCCAGCGAGAACAGCAGGAAAATCAGGCTACGGAGCATATGACGCATGCGTGGGACGCCTCCTTCGGCTACTACTTGTCAAGATGTAAAGTTTAACATGCTGGCGGGCAAGCGTCCGCACAGTTGCTAGTATGAAAGACTTTGCCAATGCTCAACAACTTGAGCAAACGGCGATTTTCCACATGCTAAGCTCCTGCGCTACGAGGAAAACCACATGATCCGCAGAGAATTCATCGCCAGCGCGCTGGCCGCCATCGCCGCCGCCTCGGCCTCCACCTCCGCCTCCGCCTTTACCCTGAATGCGCCGCCGCCCGGCACCCGGCGCCCCAACATCATTTTCATCCTGGCCGACGACATGGGCTATGGCGACACGGCCGTGTATGGCCAGCGCCGCATCGCCACGCCGAACATCGACCGCCTGGCCAGGGAAGGCATGCGCTTCAGCCAGGCTTACGCGGGCGCGCCCGTGTGCGGACCGTCGCGCTGCGCGCTGATGACGGGCCTGCACACGGGCCACGCGCGCATCCGCGACAACACGGCGCTGGCCGGCGGCAAGCTGGGCACCAAGGGCAAGGGCAAGCAGCTGTGGCGCCGCCCGAACCTGCTGCCGGAAGACAAGACCGTGGCGCAGTACCTGCGCGATGCCGGCTACCGCACGGGCCTGATGGGCAAGTGGCACCTGGACGGCTTCGACACGCAGGCCACGCCGATCCAGTTCGGCTTCGACGAGTTCAAGGGCTGGCTCACGCCGCTGGAAAGCACCCAGGGCTACTGGCCGGTGCAGCGCGTGTACGGCGACAAGCTGGTCGATATTCCCGAGAACGCCAACGGCAAGCGTGGGCGCTACGACACCGCCATGATCACGGACGATGCGATCGACTTCATCGAACGCCACAAGGCCGCGCCCTTCTTCCTGTACGCGGCCTACAACAGCCCGCACTCGCCGTTCACGGCGCCCGACTTCGGGCCGTATGCGGACCGCGCGGACTGGTCGGACGATGAAAAAACCTATGCGGCAATGATCCACTACCTCGATCTCGGCATCGGCCAGCTGCTCGACAAGCTGGCCGCGTCAAGCCTGGACAAGGACACGGTGGTCTTCTTCGCCTCGGACAACGGCCCGCGCTCGGAACCGACGACGCAGCAGACCCGGATCGCCGACTTTTTCGATTCGAACGGCGGCCTGACCGGCTACAAGCGCGACATGTACGAAGGCGGCATCCGCACGCCATGGATCGTGCGCTGGCCGGGCAAGGTCGCCGCCGGCGCCGTCAGCGACGTGCCGGTGTACTTCCCGGACTTCCTGCCGACCGCGCTGGACCTGGCCGGCGCGCCGCGCGAAAAAAGCGATGGCGTGAGCTTGCGGCCGTTCCTCGCCGATGCGCAGCGCCAGGGGGAAGACCGCTTCCTGTACTGGGAGTTCTACGAGCCGGAATTCCGCCAGGTGGCGCGCTGGGGCAAGTGGAAGGCGCTGCGCATGAAGCGCGGCGGCTCGCTGGAACTGTACGACCTGTCGCGCGATCCGAAGGAAAGCACGAACATCGCCGGCCAGCACCCGGACATCGTGAAGCGGATGGCCGACGGCATGGCGCGCGAACACGTCGCTTCCACCGAGTATCCGGACCCGCCGCCCGGCAGGGGCCAGGAAGGATAGTTCAGGGCGCCGGCCTGGCGCAGCGGAAGCCGATGTTCGAGGCGGCGCTGTCCGGCGTGTTCATGGTGCGCGCGGCGGGCCGGTAGCGGTTGCAGTACGAGGCATGGCACAGGAAGGACCCGCCTTTCATCACGCGCGCGGTGCCTTGCGCAGGCCCCTGCGGATCCTGGCTCGGCGCGGCGCTGAAACCGGTGTCCCAGAAATCCGCGCACCACTCCCAGGTATTGCCGGTCACCGAATACAGGCCATGGCCGTTCGGTGGAAAGGCGTCGACCGGGCTGGTGCCTGCGAAGCCGTCCTCGCCCGTGTCCAGCGCGGGGAATTCGCCCTGCCACACATTGCACAGGTGCCGGCCCCGCGGCGCCAGCTCGTCGCCCCACGGGTACAGTTTCTGTTCGAGGCCGCCGCGCGCGGCGTATTCCCACTGCGCCTCGGTCGGCAGGGCCGCCCCGCTCCACGCCGCATAGGCCATGGCGTCGTTCCAGGAGACGTGCACCACCGGATGCGTCATGCGCGTGTCGATGGATGAATCGGGGCCCTCGGGCGCCCGCCAGCAGGCGCCGCGCACCAGGCACCACCAGGGCGCCACCGCCAGCGTGTCTTCCACCACTTCCTCATAGCGTTCATCCGGTATCTGGCCCTGGAACACGAACGACGTGCCGAAGCGTTCCGCCTCGGTGACGTAGCCGGTGGCTTCCACGAACGCCGCGAAATCCGCGTTCGTCACCGGGTACACGTCGATCGAGAACGGCGACAGCGAAACGGGCCGCACCGGGCCTTCGCCATCGCCGGGATTGGCGCGGGCGTAGTCGGTGCCCATCAGGAAAGTGGCGGCCGGCAGCAGGACCGTGGCGCGGCGCGGTGGCACGGCAGCGGATGCCGATTCCAGGAGCGAGGGTGATGACGGCTGCTCCGATACGGCTGCAATACCGGACCCGGCGCGCGATGCGGCGCAACAAGGTTTCGCGGGCGTGGCGGGAGTCGTGGGCTTGGTCGTCATGCGCGGTCGGCTGCGGGAGGCAAAACCCGAGTATAAAGCCGGTACGCTCCCCTTACCGCGGACGGTTCACGCATGGTAATGTGCCGGCATCGTCATCCTGCCCGCCCTTACCATGCCCACGCCCCGCCTTTCGTCTTCGACCTTGCTATCGACTTCCTTGCCGGCCTGCCTCGCCATGCTGGCGATGATGGCGCCCGCCGCCGCGCAGCAGGCACCGGTGCCCGCCCCGGACCTGCCGCTGTGGGAAGTCGGCGTGTTCGGCGGCGCCGCTTCCACGCCCGCCTATCCCGGCGCGGACGACCGCTCCGCACGCGGGCTCGTGCTGCCGCTCGTGATCTACCGCGGCAAGATCATCCGCGCCGACCGCTCCGGCGTCAGCGCGCGCCTGATCAACAGCGACCGGGTGGAGCTCGACCTGGGCTTCGCGCTGTCGCTGCCGGCCCGTTCCGACGACGTCGAGGCGCGCAAGGGCATGCCGGACCTGAACTCGCTGCTGGAATTCGGGCCGCGCCTGAAGGTGCTGCTGGCCGAGCCTTCGCCGAACAGCCGCCTCCGGCTGGAACTGCCGCTGCGCGTGCCGCTGGAGTTGAGGAATGGCTTCGAACGCCGCGGCCTCGTGTTCGAACCGCGCGTGGTGTTCGAGACCGGCGACGGCACCGGCAAGTGGCAGGCCGATGCCACCGTGGGCGCGGTGTACGGCAATGCGCGGCTGCATGCGTACTTCTACGACGTGGCGCCGCAATACGCGACCGCCGAACGGCCGGAGTACCACGCTTCGGGCGGCCTGCTGATGACGCGGCTGGGCCTGAGCCTGTCGCGCCGGCTGTCGCCGGACTGGCGCGTGTTCGGCTTCACCCGCTACGACAACCACAGCCATGCGGCCAACCGCGACAGCCCGCTGTTCCGCAAGACCAGCGGCGTCTCGGTGGGCGCCGGCTTCACGTGGACCATCCACCGGTCCGCGGCGCGCGCCTGGGAATAAGGATCAGGTGCTGGCGGCCGGGATCAGCAGCTGTCCGACACGACCGTGACCACCGGCGGCCTGACGGCATTGCCGGAGCCGCTGGCGCCCACGTACTGGGTGAAGCAGGCCAGCGCGGCCGGCGTGTTCGCCACCTTGACGGGGATCGCAGCGAAGGAGTTGTAGGGCAGCGCGGGCTGGGTGGCGGTTGCCGTGGCCGAACCGAAGCGGATGATGTAGTCGTCGAGGCTCAGGCCGGCCGCCGCCGCCGTATTGCCGCCGCCGGCCGGCGATGGATAACCGGCGACGAGCGTCACTTCCACATCGTCCACGGTGACGGTCGTGGCACCCGGATCGATCAGCGCCTTGCCATGGATCAGCGTGGCAATGGTGACCAGCGCGCCCTTGACGGCCTGCAGCGAGGCGATGCGCGCATCCCTGCGCAGGTCCGCGAAGCGCGGCAGCGCGACGGCGGCCAGGATGCCCAGGATGACGATGACGGCGATCAGTTCGATCAGCGTGAAGCCGCCCTGGATCGTTCCCTGGCGCGTGCGGGCATCTGGCAGGTTCGGCATGTGTGAATTACACGGTGACTGTGGATGGCGGGCGCCCCCGATACGTCGGGAAGGCGCTGCCGGAACTTTAAACTGTTTCCATGCAGCATCGCAATGACATCCTTCCCCGAAACCCCTTTTTGACGCCGGATGGCAACGGATGGGCTGCCGGCGCGTGCCGGACCGGCAATTGTGCAACATGGGCAAGCCGCGCCGCCGGCGCGCCAGGCGCCGGCGGCCGTCCCGGATTCACGCGCCCGGCACCTGCCCTGCCGGGTTGACCGGCGCCACGCGCGCCGTGGCGGGATACTTCCGGCCGTTCAGGAACACGCCCATGAACGTGCGGCGCACCAGGAAGTGATAGGAGCCCAGCAGGAGCGCCGCCGTGATGGCCAGGATCAGCGCCAGCTTGGCGGACCAGTGCAGCGGCCATGTCAGCATCCACGCCTGGAGCAGGAACACCACGGGCAAGTGCATCAGGTACATCCAGTACGAGGCATCCGCCAGGTAGCGCCAGCGCGCCGACGGCGCGGCGAAACAGCGCTGCGCCACGCCGATGGCGCAGAAGGTGGCGCACCACATGCCGCCCAGGTAGGCGGCAAGGTACAGGGCCTGCCCGGTGGCGCCAAGGGGAAGGACCGCCAGCTTCGGCGTGGCGCCGGCAATGTATAGCGCGCCGGCGATGCCCAGCAGCGCGCCAACGCCATACAACGGCCAGTCCCGCGCCAGCAGCTCCAGCGTGTCCTGCCGCCGGTGCAGGAACCAGCCGGCCAGGAACGCCCCGCCGTAGGCGAGCATGCTCGGCACATTGGGCACAAGCCCCGCGATCGGCGACGGGATGCCCTGCCATTGCACCCACCACGCGGCGCCATGCAGCGAGGCGCCGATGGGCAGGGCCAGGATCAGCGGCGCCAGGCGGGTGCGGAACGACAGGTCGACCAGGCGCCCGGCAGCGGAGCGCAGCGTTCCGCCGGTGTCGAACCTGGCGACCGCGGCGCGCAGCAGCACCACGACCAGGTAGATCACCAGCAGCATGTACAGGAACCACAGGTGCCCCCACGGTACCGGCGGCCCGATGATCGGCATCGGATACTCGACCTTCCCCGCCGCCTTGATGTCCAGCTGGCGCGCCCCCCACACCATGGCGACGACGATCGACGGCATGACCACGAAATAGAACGCGACCAGCGGCAAGGCGATGCGGCGCAGGCGGTTACGGAGCAGGCCGCGCGTGCCGAGCTTCTGGTGCAGCAGGCGCGCGAAGAAGCCGGCGAGCAGGAAGAACAGCGGCATCCTGAAAAGATGGATGACATAGTAGACGATGCCCAGGCCGGTACTGGTCGAGGCATCGGAGATCGGCCAGCGCGCTTCCCGGTAGCCCGGGAGGAAGGACATGATCGCGTGCAGCAGGATGCCGATCAGCAGTGCGCTGGCGCGTAGCGCATCGAGGTGGTGGAAGCGCCGTTCGTCGGTCTGGATGTCCATGGGGTCCGTTCGCGTGGATTTTCACGTGCGACATGCCTGGCAGGGATCGGCTTGCATTCCTGCCAGGTGCCACAGCTTACGGCTGCCCTGTCGCCTCTGTCCAGCAAAAGCGGTGGCCCCACTCATGGCCTACAGTTCTTCTTCGACGATCGCGCCGGCGGCGGGCTTGCGGGCAGGCTCGGGCGCGGCCTTCGGCATGTCGCCGACGCGCTGGATGCGCAGCGCCATGTACGGCCTGCCCGGCAGCTTGATCACCCGGTTGTCGACGTCGGCCACCCGGTAGCGCGGCGGTTCGCCGATCTCGAACGTATCCGGCACGGGCGTGACCGTCATGTTCCAGGTATCGATGATGTCGGCCCTGAACTTCATCCCCTTGCGCAGGCCCTTGACCGGCAGTACGAACGGGAATTCGGCGGGCTTCTCGTCGCCGAAATAGTAAAGATAGTATTCGCCCGGCTCGCCGGCGGCATTCATCACGAACAGCTGGTCGATCGGCGCGAGCCCCCGCCGCGGCCCGGCCTCGACGATCTTGCGCAGGAAGCCGATGCGTTCCGGGCTGGTGCCGGCCAGCTGGCCGCCGCCGGCGATCCAGCCGCGCACCTTGGCCGATTCCAGCACCTCGCCATGCGTGGCATACGCGCCGCCGACCAGCGCGACCCAGAAGCGGCGCGTCAGTTCCTCGCCGGACAGCTGGCCCCAGCGGCTGGGCGAGTTACCCTCGTAGTTGATCTCGTCGTGCACGATGGGCTTGCGGTACATGTCGCGCAGCATCGGCGACACGCCGAACACCTTCACGGCATTGTAGTACTGCAGGCTCACGTGGGTCACCCACGGCTTGTTGTAGTCGTAGATGCGGTCGGCGTTGTGGATCGAGCGCAGGTGCTGGTACGGGTCGTACTTCTGCACGATCTGGAAGTAGCGGTCGAAATCCTCGTCCGTCAGGTGCCGGATGTAGCTGTTCTCGTTGGCCAGGCTCCACCAGATGTTCTGGAACGCGGCGAAGCGCGCCACCATGTAGCGCACGAAGCGCTGGTTGACGGCGTCGCTGGTCGTGTCGAAGCCCCACTGGCCCTTGTCGTAGGGCCGGAACAGGATCAGGTCGACCTGGATGCCCAGGTCCGACAGGCGCTTCACGTCGCGCTCCAGGCTGCGGAAGTACGCCGGGTTGAAGCGCGAGAAATCGAAGTTGTCGCGAGATGTGCCGACGAACGGGAACTCGCTCAGCTTTTCCGGGCCTTCGACATAGCCCGGCTTGTACGGCGGCACCGCCAGCATGCGCGCCTTGTTGAACGGCGCCTTCTTCAGCGTGGCGAGCGTTTCCAGCTTCTTCGGCTCCGGCTGGAACGCCCATTCGTAGATCGTGGTGCCGAACGGCCGGAACGGCGTGCCGTCCGCATGCGCGAAGTGATGCGTGTCGGCGACGCGGACCGGCCCCTTGTTCGCACCTTCGACGGCGGTGAACGAACCGGTCTTGCCGTCCAGGTCGGGATGGTTGCTGTGCGTGACATACGTCCACTGCCCCGCCGCGGGCGGCATGAAGCGCACGCGGTAGGTGCCGTCGCCGTCGTAGAAACCTTCCGGCGTGAAGCGCTCGCCGCCGCGTGTGAAGGTGGCGCTCAGCTCCAGGTCGATGAACGGATTGCCGGCGTCCTTGCCTTTCAGGACGACTTCGTACATGCCGTATCTTTCCACGCGCTGCTGGGCAGCGGCCGGGATGCACACGGCCCATGCGCACAGCAGCAGGGCCAGGAGAAAAGCCGGCAGGCAGGGGAACAGGCCGCCGGAGAAGCGGGCGTGCGGGTGCATCGCCGCGCGCCGCGTGAAAGGTCGTGCCATGCCGTGGAGGTCTCCGTCTTATTGTTCAGCAGCAGCTTGTCTGATGCCCTGGCCACCGTAGCAGAGCCATGCCGGGAACTCAAGCATCCGGGCCCTTGCAATCAAGTCCGTGATTGCCGCGCCCAGCCAGCGTGCCGTTGGCTCAGCCGGACGCTGTACGCGCGTTGACCGCCAGCTGGGCGGCGAACGCGCGCCGGTAGGCCTGCCGCGCCTCGCCCCGGGCGACATAGGCGGCCAGGTTCGGATACTCGTCCAGCATGCCCGACGATCTCGCCCTGAGCAGCACCGACACCATCATCAGGTCGCCCGCGCTGAACGGGCCGTCCAGCCATTCGGCGTCGCCCAGGCGGGTGGCGAGCAGGTCCAGGCGATCGCGCACCCGCGCCTGCACCAGCGGCAGGCGTTCGGCATACCAGGGCTTGTCGCGTTCCTCCAGCATGACGGTGGACAGTTCGACGATCGGCGGTTCCACGGTATTGAGCGCGGCGAACAGCCACGCGATCGCGCGGGCCTTCGCATTGGCGTGGTGCGGCAGCAGCCCCGCGTGGCGTTCGACGATGTGCAAGACGATCGCGCCGGACTCGAACAGGGCGAGATTGCCTTCCTCGTAGGTGGGAATCTGGCCGAACGGATGCAGCGCCAGGTGGGCCGGCTGCTTCATCGCCTGGTTGGCCACCAGGCGGACCTTGTACGGTTGCCCGGTTTCCTCCAGCGCCCAGCGCACGCGCACGTCCCGCGCGAGTCCCTTGCCGCCGTCGGGCGAATGTTCGAAGGCGGTAATGGTGATGGTCATCATGCGTCTCCTCGTCGGCAAACCGGCCATCCGCGCAGCAGCCGTTCCATTGCGAGTATAAACGAGGGTGGAGGGCGCCCCTGGCACACTTGCCTGCAGGAGATCGGCGTACGAGGTAACATCGTCATCCCCACAACGAGGTTTTTTCCATGACTACGCCCAGCTATCCAGATACCCGTCTCCTCATCGCCAACGAATGGATCGACGCCACCGGCGGCAAGACCATTCCCGTGATCAATCCCGCCACCGGGCAGCCGATCGGTACCGTGGCCCACGCCAGCGTGGCCGATCTCGACCGCGCGCTGGCGGCCGCCCAGCAAGGCTTCGAGGCCTGGCGCGTGGTGCCGGCGGCAGAGCGCGCCGCCATCATGCGCCGCGCCGCCAACCTGCTGCGCGAGCGCGCCGGGGACATCGCCCGCCTGCTGACCCAGGAACAGGGCAAGCCGCTGGCCGAAGCCAAGGGCGAAGCGCTGGCCGGCGCGGAAATCATCGACTGGTTCGCCGCCGAAGGCATGCGCGTGTACGGACGGATCGTCCCGTCGCGCAACCCGGCCGCGCAGCAGCTGGTGCTGAAGGAACCGGTCGGCCCGGTGGCCGCGTTCACGCCGTGGAACTTCCCGATCAACCAGATCGTGCGCAAGCTGTCCGCCGCCCTGACCACCGGCTGTTCCTTCCTGTGCAAGGCACCGGAAGAAACGCCGGCATCGCCGGCCGCGCTGCTGCAATGCTTCGTCGACGCGGGCCTGCCGCCCGGTGTCGTCGGCCTGGTGTTCGGCGACCCGGCCGAGATTTCCGGCTACCTGATCCCGCATCCCATCATCCGCAAGGTGACCTTCACCGGTTCCACGCCGGTCGGCAAGCAGCTGGCCGCCCTGGCCGGCAAGCACATGAAGCGCGCGACGATGGAACTGGGCGGCCATGCCCCGGTCATCGTTGCCGAGGATGCCGACGTGGCGCTGGCCGTCAGGGCCGCCGGCGCGGCGAAGTTCCGCAACGCCGGCCAGGTGTGCATTTCGCCCACCCGCTTCCTGGTGCACAACGCGGTCAAGGCCGAGTTCACGCGCGCCCTGGTGCAGCATGCCGAGAGCCTGAAACTGGGCGACGGCCTGCACGAAGGCACCACGCTGGGCCCGCTGGCCAACGCGCGCCGCGTCAGCGCCATGTCGCAGGTGGTCGAGGATGCCAGGGCCAAGGGCGCAGTCGTCGCCACCGGCGGCCTTCGGGTCGGCGATACCGGCAACTTCTTCGCGCCGACGATCCTGGCCGACGTGCCGCTGGACGCGAGCATCTTCAACGACGAGCCATTCGGCCCGGTGGCCGGCATCCGCGGCTTCGACAGCCTGGAAGACGCGATCACCGAAGCCAACCGGCTGCCGTACGGACTGGCCGGCTACGCATTCACCCGTTCGATCAAGAACGCCCAGCTGCTGATGAACCGGATGGAAGTGGGCATGCTGTGGATTAACCAGCCGGCCACGCCGAGCGCCGAACTGCCGTTCGGCGGCATCAAGGATTCCGGCTACGGTTCCGAAGGCGGTCCGGAAGCGCTGGAGTCGTACCTGAACACCAAGGCGGTGTCGATGGTCGGCGTGTAAGCCTGCTGGAGGCCTCTCACATCCTGAAGTTCAGGGAGACGTACGCTGAACGGCCCGGCCCGGACGAGAACATCGGCTGGGCCTGGCCGGCTGGCCAGAAGAAATTGTCGTACCACGCGTATTCGTAGCGCCGGTCGGCCAGGTTCTTCACCTGCACGTCGATGCTGGCCCGTTCGGACAGCCGGTAGCGCAGGCTGGCGTCGAACAGCACGAAGCCGCCGAACTTGCCCTGCTCGTTCGGACTGTCGATGAAGTAATCGCCCTGGGCACGGCCCTGCAGGCCGAAGCGCAGTCTGTCCGACGCGCGGTACTCGGCACCGGCCGTGGAGATGTGGCGCGGCGTGGAGAACACTTCCTTTCCCGCCAGCGAAGCGCCGGCCGCCGTGAAGGCCTTCACCACTTCGGCCTTCTGCAGCGAATGCGAAACCCACAGGTCGAGTTGCCCGGCGACCTGGCCGGAGAGTTGCAGGTCCACGCCTTCCCTGCGCGTTTCGCCCAGGCCGACAGTGGTGCCGGTGGCCGGCATGTTGGCCACTTCACCGGTGGCGTCCTGCCGCCACACGGCCAGGCGCATCTCGGTATGCGGTGCCGGCTTGAACTTGACGCCGATCTCCTTGCCCGTGTTGATCGACGCGTCGAACGTGGCCTGGCTGGGCGCCAGGTAGGCCGGCGCGCCCGAACCGGTGAGGACCTGGAACGTGCGTCCCCAGTTGGCGTACAGGCTCACGTCGGCGGCCGGGGTGTACACCATGCTCAGCTTGGGCTGCCTGATCCAGCCATAGTCCTGCAACCGCGCCGTTCCGCCCGCCATCAGCGTGCTGTGGCCGGAGAATTTGTCGGCCCGCCAGCCGGGCACGATCTTCAGCGTCCCGGTCGGCCGGATGATGGCCTGCACGTAGGCGCCCACGTTGTCGAGTGTGTACGCGTCGTCGTTCTGCACCAGCACGGGCGTGCCGAAATCGGTCGGACTGGCGTAGCCGAAGCGCATCCGTCCATACCGGTTGTCCTGCTGCTCGGCGTTGACGCCGCCATCGAGCGTCACGGCGTCGCTGGCGCGCCACGTCAGGTTGCCCAGGTAGCCCACCTGCCGCTCGTCCCAGATCCGGCGCTGCCGCGGCGCGGAACCGGCCGGGTTACTGGTGAAGGTGACGCGGCGGTCGTCATCGTAGCTGTTGTAGTAGACCCGGTTGCTGAAGAATGCATCCGGCGAGATTTGCCAGTCCAGGTGCACGCTGGCGTGACGCATCTCGCGCTCGCTCCGGTCGTTGGCGTTCTTCGCAGGCGACTGCCGGCGGTCGGCGGCCAGTTCGGCCGCGGTGAGAAAGCCCGGCTCGCCCGCATCATGCTTGTAGGCGCGCACCACCAGGCCGGCCTTGACGGCCTTGCTGGCCGACGTGACGAACCATTTGCCGCCGATCGAATATTTTTCCGAACCGGTGCCACGATACTCGTCCGACTCCTGCACGGCGATGAAATAGTTCTGCGCAAAGCCACCGCTTTCGCGGCCGATCGCCAGCTGCGCCTCGCGCGTGCCGTAGCTGCCGAAGGTCAGGCGGCCGTCGGTGTAGTTGCCGCCCTGGCGCGTGCCGAAATTGATGTTGCCGCCGATATTGTGCAGGCCATAGCGGGGATCGTTGGTGCCCCGCACCACCTCGATGTAGTCGATCTCCAGCGGGAAGATCATGTCGATGAAGCGCTGGTTTCCGCTGTTGACATTGCTCGGTATGCCGTCGATCAGCACCTTGATGCCATTGATGTAGCCCTCGCCGTTGAAGGCGCGGAACGTGGCCTTGCCCGACTCCGCCCCCATCCGCGTTTCGGTGAGCTGCACGCCCGGCAGCTGGCCTACCAGCTCCCAGCTGTTCATCACGTTCTTGTCCTCGACCTTGTCGGCCCCCAGCACGTCGACCGACGTCAGCACACGGTTACTCAACAGCGGGCCGCCGGCGCGCTGGGCACTGATGCGCACTTCGCCCATGACGATCGCGGGATCCTCGGCACGCGCGCTCTGGCAGGACAGCGCCCAAGCGGCTCCAAGAAGCAGGCACAGGCGTTTTTTCTTCACAGTCGACTACCTTATCAAGATTGAGCATTCACGGCCCTGGATCGGCGCCGGCCCGGCGCACGGAGGCCGGTCAGTCAATAATGATATCGCATTCTCATTAGAAAGCACAACATGCGGCCTCCCGGCCGCCTCGGCGGCCAGGAGGGCGCGTGGTCTCAGCGCGCCTGCCGCACGAAGCGCATGCCCCGCGTGCGCGTGGTGTCGATCACCAGCGCGGTCACCGCCCCGCCGCCATCGCGGCGCAGGTGGGCGATGCCGCGCAGCGGGATGTCGGCGCCTTCCATCCGCCAGCCCAGCAGGTCCGGCCCGAACGGCTCGAAGCGCAGCACCGTGGCGCCGTAGCGGCCCTGCACGCGCATCGTCAATTCCTCTCCTTCCAGCGCGACCGTGGCGCGCGCGTCCAGGTCGGGCACCGTGTATTCGCCGGCCAGCTCCGCCGCGAAAGGCGGCAGGCCGCCCTCGGGTGCCACCAGCAGGTCATAGGGTTCGGGCACGCCGGCCTCGCCGAACGGCAGCGTTGCCGGCGGTGCGCCCTCTCCTTCCAGCGCCCGGGCGTCGAGCACGAACGGACCGGCCGCGATATCCTCGAACGGCAGGCGCAGTTCGCCGCCGTCGCCGCCGTCGCCGCCGTACAGCGGCATCGGCGGCAGGTTCAGCAGCGACAATCCCAGCGCACCCTCGACATCGGCGAAACCGATCACCAGGCCTGACGTCCGGCCCACGTAGCGCGCGCCGAGCAGGCGACGGTAAGACGCGCTGCCGGCCTTGGCCGGGACCGGCTCGAGCAGCGCATCACCCGGCAGCACTTCCCCCAGCATCTTGTCGACCACCTGCTTGGCCAGCTCGTGGGGATTGACCGGCGCGCCGTTGCTCATGATGACGATGTCGAGCGCGTGCGCCGGCACCGTCATCATCTGGCACGCCCCGCCGATCACGGCGCCGGCATGGTGGATCACTTCCACGCCACGGTACCGGTGGCGCATCAGGCCATACCCGTACGGCACGGCGACGCCGTTCCCCAGCCGCGTGGGCGCCGTCATGCTTTCCCAGGTTGCCTCGCTGCCGACGCGTTTCGGGCCGCGCAGGTGCGCCAGCCAGCGCAGCATGTCGTCCAGTGTCGAGACGATGGCGCCTTCGCCCAGCAGCTCCATGCTGGGGAACACGCCGCGCTTGTACCCGCCATCCGGCCGCGCCACGTGCAGCGTGGCCAGCCCGCGGTGGACCGCGAAATCGTCCGGCACCGACAGCGTGTCGTGCATGCCGAGGGGCGCGAGGATCCGCTCCGTGAGGAACCGTTCGAACGGCATGCCGGCGGCACGCGCGATCGCCAGCGACAGCAGGTGATAGCCGCCGTTGTTGTACATGAACTTGTCGCCCGGCGCGAAATTCACGCCGCGCATGCGCACCTGGCCGGCAAGCATGCTGCCGGCGGGCCGGATCGCCATGCCCTCGGCCAGGAAACCGGCGTCGAGGCCGCAGCGCAGGCCGCTCGTGTGGTTCATGAACTGGCGCAGCGTGGGCATCGCGCCGTCCGTCGCGAGTTCGGGCACGTGGCGGCTGGCCGGCGCATCCAGGTCAAGCAGGCCATCCTGCTCCAGCAGCAGCGCGGCCAGGCAGGCGAAGTGCTTGCTGGTCGAGCCGATGCGCATCCGCGTCCACGGCGTGTTGGCCACGCCCAGTGCGACGCTGGCCAGGCCGAAGCCGCGCCGGTAGACGGGCTTGCCCGCGCGGGCCACGGCGACCACGAGGCCGGGGGCATCGGCGCGGTTGAACGGGGCGAACAGCGGGTCGAGCGCGGCGGCCACCGCGCTCGGGTGGTCCATGTCGGCGGAAACGGTATGCATGATTCTCCTGGCTGCGGTTGGATGGCGGCGATTGGGGGCTGCGATCGGGAAGGCGGCGATCGGCGGCGCGCGGCAAGTCCGGTTCGAAGCACTTTATCTGAAATAGAAAATTTTTACAAACGCGAAAAAATGAGTGCTTTCCCACTTGGCGTTTCGCCGCTGTGCCCTCTGCGAGAATGCGGGCAAGCACATTTTTCGATATTAGAAATAAAAATTGACATGTCAGAAAACCGGGAATACGCTCCATTGCAACCAACTCCGTTTTCAAGGACCTCCATGAACGCAGCCGCCTGTCTCCCTCCCCGCGCCGCGCGCCGCGCCGGCCATGCCTTGCCTCGCCCTGTCTTGCATCCTCATGCGTTGCTCCCGCTTGCCCTCCTGCCGCTCGCTTTTGCCGGCGCCGCCTCGGCGCAAACGGAGGCGGCACCGCCAGCGGCGCCGGCCGCGGAGCCGCAGGTCGTCACCGTTTCCGCCAACCGCCGCCGCGAACCGGCGCGCGAGGTGCCGATGCAGGTCGACATGCTGCCGGCCGAGCAGCTCGAGCAGGCGGGCGCGAAGATGCTGAGCGACTACCTGGCCGACCAGCCGGGCGTGGACGTGAAGAACGGCGGCGGTGCCGGTTTCGGCAGCATCAGCATCCGCGGCGTGTCGACCGGCGACCAGACCATCGCCACGGTGGGCACCTATATCGACGACGTGGCCTACGGCTCCAGCACGCCCTTCGCGCTCGGTTCCGTCACTTCGCTCGACATGGCCCTGCTGGACCTGCACCACATCGAGCTGCTGCGCGGCCCGCAGGGCACGCTGTACGGCGCCGGCGCGATGGGCGGCCTGCTGAAGTACGTGACGAACGAGCCGAACCCCCGCGAGTTTTCCGGCAAGGCCGCGGTCGGCTTCAGCGCCACCCGGGGCGGCCGGCCCGGCCACACGGAAAACATCGTGCTGAACGTGCCGCTGCGCGAGAACGTGGCGGCGCTGCGCGTGGCGGCGTTCAACGACAAGTCCGGCGGCTACATCGATGCCACCGGGCCGGCGGCCGGGGCCGACATCAACGGTGGGCGTAACAGCGGCGCCCGCGTGTCGGTGCTGGTCGAGCCCGGCGACAAGCTCAAGATCAGGCTGACCGCCACGGCGCAGAACACGCGGCGCGACAGCACCGACTACGTGGACTACGACGCCGCCACGGGCCGGCCCGCCGGGCGCGAACTGGGCCGCCACGCCGCGCTGCGCGAACCGTACGACATCAAGGTACGCATCGCCGCCGCCGACATCGAGTACGACTTCGGCTGGGCGCGGCTGAACGCGATCACGGCACGGCAGACCAACGACATCGACCTGCGCCTGGACTATACGGGCGTGTATGCGCCGCTGCTGGCGCCGCTGGGACTGGACCTGGCCGGCGTGGGCGTGCAGCAGTCCACGCGGGTGCGCAAGTGGACGCAAGAGTTCCGGCTCACGTCGCCCGCCCGCCGCACGGTCGAATGGCTGGCCGGCCTGTTCTACGACGACCAGCGGGGCGGCAACGAACAGCTGGTCGGCTCAACGCTGGCCGGCGCCGCCGCCGCGCCGGGGCCGGACCTGCTGCGCGCCAGCGTGCCCAGCGAGTACCGCGAACTGGCCGCCTATGGCGACGTGACGTGGAACCCCACGCCGCGCCTGGCGCTGACGGCCGGCCTGCGCGTGGCCCGCAACGAGCAGGACTACCACCAGCGCGCCTCCGGCATGCTGATGGGCGAGGCCACCGACATCGTGTCGGCATCGAAGGACACCAGCACCACGTACATGGCCACGGCGCGCTATGCGCTCGATGCCACCAGCAATGTGTACGCGCGGGCCGCCAGCGGCTACCGGCCGGGCGGCCCGAACGCGGTGCTGAGGGATTTCCAGACCGGCGCCAGCGCCGCGCCGCCCACCTTCGACCACGACGAGCTGTGGAGCTATGAACTGGGCTACAAGGCCGACCTGCTGGGCCGCAAGCTGGGCGTGGAAGCGGCCGTGTACGACATCCGCTGGGACGATATCCAGCAGTTCTACGCCGTCAACGGCATCAACGTGATCGTCAACGCGGGCAAGGCGCACATCCAGGGCGCGGAACTGAACCTGCGCTACCGGCCCACGGCGCAGTGGCAGTTCGATGGCGCGCTGACGTGGATCGACGCCCGCCTGTCCGAGGACGCGCCCGGGCTGGCGCGCGACGGCGCCCGCCTGCCCAACACGGCGCGCGTGTCGGCCAGCGCCGGCGCCCGCTACAACGGCGAGCTGGCGGGACGGCCCGCGTACGCCGGCATCAACGCCCGCTACGTCGGCAAGCGCAATGCCGGCTTCGACGACAATGCCACGCTGCCCAACTATGTGCTGCCGTCATATGCGATGGTCAACCTGCAGGCCGGCATGACGTTCGGCGCGACCACGGCCAGTTTGTACCTGAACAACCTGCTCGACCGCCGCGCCCAGCTGGCCGGCGGCACCGGCTTCGTGCCCTACGGCGCGCCCGTGAACATGACGGTGCAGCGCCCGCGCACGGCCGGCGTGATGCTGACGCGGGAGTTCTGAATGCGCGTCTTCCTTGCCGCCTTCGCCCACGAGACCAACAGCTTCTCGCCGCTGCCCACCACGCTGCGCTCGTTCCGCGACGATATCCTCCACCTGCCGGGCGACACGGCCAGCCGCGACAAGGCGCGCGGTTTCGCCGGCTATGCCGACCTGCTGGCCGTGGCCGCCGCGCGCGGCGACGAGGTGGTGGCCGGCATGTGCGCCTGGGCCCAGCCCGCCGGCCCCGTGGCGCGCGGCGTCTACGAGGGCCTGCGCGACGAGCTGCTGGCCGAACTGCGCGCCGCCGGGCCCGTCGATGCGGTGCTGCTGGTGCTGCACGGCGCGATGATGGCGGACGGCTATCCCGATTGCGAAGGCGACCTGCTGGGCCGCGTGCGGGCCCAGGCTGGCCCGGCGATGCCGGTGGGCGCCCTGCTCGACCTGCACGGCAATGTCACGCCGGCCATGCTCGGCAGCGGTGCCATGCTGGTCGCCTGCAAGGAATATCCGCACATCGACTATGCCGAGCGCAGCGCCGAACTGTATGCGCTGCTGGCGGCGATGGCCGCCGGCGCGCCGGCGCCGCGCATGCTGATGCGCCGTGTGCCCATGCTCGGCCTGTTCGGCACCACGGAAGGACCGGTGCGCGCCTTCGTGCAAGGCCTGCACGACGCCGAGCGGCAGCCCGGCATCCGCTCGGTGTCGGCGATGCACGGCTTTCCGTGGTCCGATGCCGCGGACACGGGAGCGGCGGTGCTGGTGGCGTACGATGCGCCCGCCGCGCCGGTCGCGCAAGCGCTGGCGGCGCGACTGGCACGCGACATGTTCGCGCTGCGCGGCGCCGCCGCGGCACGCCTGCCGCTGGAGCAGGCGCTCGATGCGGCGCTGGCCATCGACGGCGCGGGCAGGCCCGTGGTGCTGGCCGACGGCGCCGACAACCCGGGCGGCGGCGCGGCCGGCGACAGCACCTTCGTGCTGCGCGCGCTGCTCGAGCGTGGCATCGGCAACGCCGCGCTGGGCATGCTCTGGGATCCGCAGGCCGCCGCCATCGCGGCCGACGCCGGCACGGGCGCCCGGTTGCCGCTGCGGATCGGCGGCAAGGTGGGGCCCCGCTCGGGCACGCCGGTGGACGTGGAGGCCGAGGTGCTGTGCGTGCGCGGCGACGCGCGCCAGCCGGGCCTGGGCGGCAAGGGCAGCGACGCCCTCGGCCTGGCCGTGGCGATCCGCGCGGCCGGCATCGACATCGTGCTGAACACCGTGCGCCAGCAGGTCTTCTCGCCCGAGTGTTTCACCGAACTGGGCATCGACGTGCGCGCACGGCGCCTGGTGGTGGTCAAGTCGACCCAGCATTTCCGCGCCGGCTTCGACCCGATCGCGGCCGCCACCGTGTACTGCGACACGCCGGGGACGCTCAGCGCCGACATCGCCGGCATTCCCTACCGCGCGATCGCGCGGCCGATCTGGCCGCTGGACCAGGACCCGACCGCCAAGGTCGACCTGCCCGGCCAGCCCGAGCCGCACAATGTGCCCGACCCGCTCATCCGATAGGACCTCCATGCAAGCCACCGCCCTGCCCCGCCGGCCCGCCGTCAACCTGACGCACGTCTCGATCGGCCTGCTCGCCCTCACGCTGTTCATGGGCACCGCCGCCAAGGTCGTGCTCAGCCCCCTGCAGGAACTGGTGCGCGCCGACCTGCGCATCACCGACAACGAGATCGGCCTGATCCAGGGCCTGGCGCTGGCCATCCCGCTTGCCCTGCTGTCGGTGCCGCTGGGCCGGCTGGTCGATTCGACCAACCGCTCGCGCCTGCTGGTGGTGGCCGCCCTGGCCTGCGCCGCCGGCAGCGCCCTGACCGCCTTTGCGCACGGCTTCGCGATGATGTTCGCCGCCCGCATGCTGGTCGGCGCCTCGGTCGCCGCAGCCGTGACGGCGGCCGTGTCGCTGGCCGCCGACCTGTCCGACGCCGGCACGCGCGGCCGCACGCTGATGCTGCTCGGCCTCGGCCAGGCCTGCGGCGCCGCCGCCACGTTCGCGCTGGTGGGCGTGCTGCTGGGCTGGCTGCCCGGCGTGCTGCCCGGCGCCGCGCAGGACGCCGGCCTGACGCCGTGGCGCCTGGTCCAGCTCAGCTTCGCGGCCGTGATGGCGCTGGCCGGCCTGGCCCTGCTGGCCCTGCGCGAACCGCCGCGGCGCGAGGCCGGCACGGCCGGCGCCGGCGACGTGCGTGCCGCGCTGCGCGAACTGTGGACGTATCGCCGGCTGATGATCCCGATGGTGGTGGGCATGACGACGATCGGCATGGCCGACGCGGCGGCCAGCATCTGGGCCGTGCCGGTACTGACCCGCGTGTTCCACCAGGCGCCGGCCGACTTCGGCGGATGGATGAGCGCGGTACTGCTCGGTTCCGGCATCGTCGGCACCGCGATCGGCGGCTACCTGGCCGACATCGGCCAGCGCGCGCGGGGGCGCAGCGGCATCCTCCTCGGCACGGTCGCCGGCGCGGCGCTGTCGATCCCCGCCGCCTTCTTCCCCGTGATGCCCAGCGCCACCGCGTTTGCCGCGCTGTTCGCGCTGCTGCTGACAGCCGGCGCGATCACCGGCATCGCTTCGACGGCGGCGGTGGCCGTGCTGGTGCCGAACGAACTGCGCGGCATGTCGATCAGCCTGATCAATGCGGTGGCCTTGCTGATGAGCTATGGCGTGGCGCCATCCATCGTCAGCGTCAGCGCTGGCCTGCTCGGCGCGCCGGACGATATCGCCGTGCCGCTGGCCGTGGTCGGCGTGGTCACCAGCGTGTGCGGCACGCTGGCGTTCCTGCTGGCGATGCGCGTCGCGGGGCGCCGGCCGGACTGACCGGCGCCCGCTTTTCAGCCCTGCTTTGAGTCCGATATTTCCGCCAATCCCGCGCGCGCCGGGCTGACCGCGGCCGGATCGACGCCGGCCAGCGATGCCGGCAGCGCCTGGCCCAGCGCCAGCGCGGCGCACAGTTCGCCCGCCGCCGGTGCCGTCTGGATGCCGTAGCCACCCTGCCCCGCGGCCCATACGAAGCCGGGGACCCGCGGATCGTGGCCGATCACCGGTTCACCGTCGGCGACGAAGGAGCGCAGCCCGGCCCACACGTGGCGCGGACGCCGCACGGTCAGTGTCGTCATCCGCTCGATGGCATCGATCGCGATGGCGATGTCGAGTTCCTCCGCCTGCACATCGTGCGCGGCGACCGGGTCGGCATTGAACGGGGAGCCGAGCAGCAGCCCCGCATCCGGCTTCACGTAGAACTCGTGCGCGGCGTCCATGAACATCGGCCAGTGGCCCGTCGCCACGCCTTCCGGCGCGGTGAACAGCAGGGCCGAGCGGCGCTTTGGCACCAGGCCGATGGCGGTGGCGCCGGCCAGCGCGCCGACCGCGTCCGCCCAGGCGCCGGCGGCGTTGACGACGACCGGCGCGCGGAACTCGCCGGCAGCGCTCTGCACGCGCCATTCGCCTTCGACGCGGCGCAGCGCCTGCACGCCGGCGCCGCACACGACCTGGCCGCCGCGGGCGCGCACGCCGCGCAGGAAGCCCTGCAGCAGCGCATCGACGTCGATGTCCGCCGCGTCGTCTTCGAGGATGGCGCCGAGCAGGCCTTCCGGCCGCAGCACGGGTACCTGCGCCAGCGTCTCGGCGGGGGTGAGCCTGCGTGCCCCGGCCGAGACGGAGCGCACCAGCGCCTCGTGCGCGGCCAGCGCCGCCTCGCCGCCCTCGTGCGCGAACAGCAGCGCGCCGCGCGGCGTCAGCAGCGGGTGGTCCGTGAAGCCGGGCGGCGGCGTGTCGAAGAACGGCCGGCTGGCCAGCGTCAGCGCGCGCACCTGTGGCGGCCCGTAGCTGGCCATGTACAGCGCGGCGGAGCGCCCGGTGCTGTGATAGCCCGGCTGGCTTTCCAGCTCCAGCACCGTGACGCGCGCCGTGCGGGACAGCCACCAGGCGGCCGAGGCGCCGGCGATGCCGCCGCCGATGACGAGGAAATCGCTGCGAGCCTGCATTGCACCTCCATTTTCAAATTAAGAAAGTTTTTCTATATTTGAAATATAGGGCACGCGGGCATCCCGTGGCAAGCACGGCGTGCCTGCCCGGCGCTTTCAGCGCGTATTGACGGCGCGACTTTTACCGCACGCGGCTAGAGGATGTCGGGGCGGGATTCGATGAGGTGCTCGGCATCGCCCGAGCAGATCGACAGCACCTTGCAGGCGCCTTCTCCCACGGCCAGGTAGGCGTGACCCATGCCGCTGTCGAAGTAGATCGAGTCGCCCTGCGCCAGCCGCACGGGCGCGTACAGTTCCGTGTGCAGCTCCACGGTGCCTTCGAGGACATAGGCGTATTCCTCGCCGGGATGGCGGATCAGTTCGCCGAACTCCTTCAGCGTGCGGGCGCGGATCTCGGCGATGATGGGCACGATGCGCTTGTTCAGCAGGTCCGCCGCGGGATACAGGTGGGCATAGTTCGGGGTTTCGATGGCATAGCCGCTGCCGGCGCGGGTGATGCTGCGCCGCCCGCTGGGCGCGGGTCCGGCCGGCGGCGCGACCGACGGCTCGGGGGAGAACAGCTGGCCGATGTCCACGCCGAGCGCGCGCGAGATGCGCAGCATCTTGTCGTAGCTGACGGACATGCGGTTGTTCTCGATCTTGGACAGCGTGGATACCGGCAGGCCGGCGCGTTCGCTGGCCTCGCTCAGCGTCATGCCGCGCTGCTTGCGCAGTTCGCGCAGCGATTTGCCGAGCTCGCCGGCCGGGTTGGCGGGGCTGGCGGCGTCCGGTTTCGTACTCTTGCTCATCCGAGTGTTGTTCTGGAATGGAAAGTCCAACGATACCATACACGCCGGCCGTATTTGCGGGATCGGAAAACCGGTTTTTCAAACGTGGAAATCCGTGACGGAGATCCTGGCTGCCCGGATAGCAAGATCCCGACAGCCGCCGCAACCGCCCGCCGGACACCGCCGGCATGCCGGCCCATGATGTGGCCATCCACACCAACGGGAGGACCACATGAAATACCGCACCATCGCAAACCTGCGCGTGTCCGCGCTGGGCCTGGGCTGCATGGGCATGTCCGAGTTCTATGGCGCCACCGACGAGGCGCAATCGCTGCGCACGCTGGAAGCGGCGCATGACGCCGGCGTCACGCTGTTCGACACGGCCGAATCGTACGGCAACGGCGACAACGAGCGCCTGCTGGGCCGCTTCCTGGCCGGCCGGCGCGCCGGCGTGCGGGTGGCCACCAAGTTCGGCATCGTGCGCGAGGCGGGCAAGTACGAACGGCGCATCGACAACTCGCCGGCCTATATCCGCCAGGCTGTGGAGGGCTCGCTGGCGCGGCTGGGCACCGACACGATCGACCTGTATTACGTGCACCGCATCGATCCGGGCGCCGCGCTGGAGGAGACCATCGGTACACTGGCCGGCCTGGTGGACGCGGGCAAGGTGCGCGCCATCGGCCTGTGCGAAGTGACACCGGCCACGCTGCGCCGCGCGGCCGCCGTGCACCCGATCGCCGCCGTGCAGAGCGAGTATTCGCTGTGGACGCGCGATCCCGAGGATGGCCTGCTGGCCGCGTGCGCGGAGCTGGGCGCGGCGTTCTGCGCCTACAGCCCGCTGGGCCGCGGCTTCCTGACCGGGAAGTTCGACACGGCCACGCCGCTGGCGCCGGACGACTTCCGCAGCTTCAATCCGCGCTTCACGGGCGACAACCTGCGGGCCAACCTGAAGATCGCCGACACGGTGCGCCGGCTCGCGGCGGACAAGGGCTGCACGCCGGCCCAGCTGGCACTGGCCTGGCTGCTGGCGCAGGGCGAACACGTGATCCCGATTCCCGGCACCAAGCGCGAGGCTTACCTGCGCGAGAACCTGGGCGCCGTCGACGTGGCGTTGACGCCGGCGGAGGTGGCGGCGATCGGCGCCGCGCTGCCGCGGGGGATCGCGGCGGGCCAGCGCTACAGCGAGGAAGGCATGAAGGGCCTGAACGCCTGAGCCATCGGCCGGCGGGCCACCGGCCACCGATGGCCGTTGCCGGCGTGGCCGATCCCGACCATAATCGCGCTCACGCCAACCCGATCGCCAGGAACCGCCCACCCCGATGGATAACCTCACTGCCGTCCGCACCTTCCTGCGCGTGGTGGAAACGGGCAGCTTCGCCCGCGCCGCCGATACGCTGCAACTGCCGCGCAACACCGTCACCAAGCTGGTTCAGCAGCTCGAGGCGCACCTGCGCATCAAGCTGCTGAACCGCACCACGCGGCGTGTCTCGCCCACCAGCGACGGCACGGCGTACTACGAGCGCATGGTGCGCCTGGTGGAGGAATGGGACGAGGTGGAAGACGAGCTGGCGCGCGCCCGCAGCCATCCGCGCGGACGCCTGCGGGTGGACATGGGCACCACCATCGCCTCGCTGCTGCTGATTCCCTCGCTGGCCGCGTTCCATGCCCGCTACCCGGACGTGCAGGTCGACATCGGCGCCAGCGACCGGCCGGTGGACCTGGTGGGCGAACGGGTCGATTGCGTGATCCGCGCCGGCACCGTCACCGATCCTTCGCTGATCGCGCGCCAGCTGGGCAGCCTGCCGCAGGTGGCCTGCGCCAGCCCGGCCTACCTGGAAGCGCACGGCATGCCCGCCCACCCCGCCGACCTGGAACAGGACCATACGATGATCCGCTACGTGTACGCCGGCTCGAATCGCGCGCAGCAGGTCGTGCTGGCGCGCGGCGATGAAACGGTGGAGGTGAAGGGGCGCCACTTCGTGTCGGTCAACGAGAGCGGCGCGCTGCTGTCGGCCGCGCTGGCCGGCCTGGGCATCATGTACGCGCCCGCCTTCATCTCCGGCCGCCACGTCGACAGCGGCGCGCTGGTGCCCGTGCTGGAAGGCTGGCGCGGGCCGGACGTGCCGATCTGCATCGTCTACCCGGCCAACCGGCACCTGAGCGCGCGGGTGCGCGTGTTCGTCGACTGGATGATCGACCTGTTCCGCGACAGCCCGTACACGCTGCCGCCCGGGCCACCGCGCGGCTGAACGCCGCGGCTGGCCCTATGCCGGCCGGCTGTCCTTCAGGCGTTCGACGAACCAGCGCCCCGCCGGCCCCGGTGGCTGGTCCTTGCGGTGGATCGCGTGCATCGAGAAGCCCGGGCCCACGGTGGGACTGGTCTCCAGCGCGATGCGCACCAGCGTGCCGTCGCGCAGGTCGCCTTCCACCATGTGCAGCGGCATGTGGCCCCAGCCGAGCCCCGCGCGCAGGAACGCGTGCTTGGCCCCCAGGTCGGCCAGCCGCCACGTCTTGTCCGACAGCACGCCGAAGTTGCGGCCCTGCGTCAGCACCGAACGGTCGGTCAGCACCAGCTGCACGTGCTGCCCGGCGACCTCGCGCAGCACGACTCCCTTGACCAGTGCCAGCGGATGCTGTGGCGCGACCACGGTGACGGCTCCCACGTCGAGCAGGTATTGCGACACGCAGTCGGCCGGCACGTCCGGCAGCGAGCCGATGATGGCGATGCGGCACTGGCCCGCCAGCAGCGGCTGCACCACGGCGCCCAGCGCTTCCACGTGCAGGCGCAGCGGCGTGGACGGGAACTGCCGCTGGAACGCCTGCACCGCCGCCGTGAGCGTAGCGATCGGGAACATCACATCCACCGCCACGGCCAGCTCCGGCTCCAGCCCCTCGGCCAGCGTGCGCGCACGCGCCTTGAACGCATCCATGCTGCCCACCGCGGCCCGCGCGCCTTCCAGCAGCGCCCGGCCCTGCTCCGTCAGCACCGGATAGCGCCCGGTGCGCTCGAACAGTGCGAAGCCCACCTGCAGCTCCAGGTTGGCCAGCGTGTGGCTGACCACCGACTGCGCGCGGCGCAGGCGCCGGCCGGCGGCCGAGAAGCTGCCCTCTTCCGCCGCGGCGATGAAGGTACGTAACTGGTCCAGCGACAGTGCGTCGAGCATCCCATCTACTCCTTGGATTGAATGTATCGAATTATATCGGCTATCCAGATCGATTGACGGGGCCTACGATGGCTTCACTTCTTCACACCTACCAGGAGATCCACCATGAATGCACGTGTCGACCTTTCCCATCCAGCCCTTGCCGAACGCGGCATCGTCCACCGCACCAGCGGCCGCGGCCGCGGCGGCGTGACCCGTTTCGTCAGCCCCGGCGACCTGGGCGAACTGATCAAGCCCTTCGTCTTCGTCGACCTGTTCGAACTCGAATCGTCGCGCCACAAGATGGGCATGCATCCGCATTCCGGCATCGCCACCGTGACCGTGATCCTGGACGGCGCGCTGGAGTACCGCGAGACCACCGGCAGCCGCGGCGTGCTGCCCGTGGGCGGCATCGAATGGATGCGCGCCGGCGGCGGCGTGTGGCATGAGGGCGGGCCGGCCGACGGCGGCGGCGTGAAAGGCTTCCAGCTGTGGCTTGCCCTGCCGCCGGAAGACGAGAACGGCCCGGCCCAGAGCATCTACCTGGCGCCGGAACACGTGCAGTCGGAGGGCCCGGCGCGCGTGGTGATCGGGCAGTACGGCAAGGCGGCCAGCGCGATCCGCCCGCGCGCCCCGATCAACTACCTGCACGTGACGCTGCGCGACGGCGAAACATGGCGCTACCAGCCGCCGGCGGGCCATGACGTGGCCTGGATCGCGGTCGGCCGCGGCGCCGTCGATACGGCGGGCACCACGCTGGAACGGGAAGTGGCCGTGTTCGAGGAAGGCAATGGCGAGCTGGCATTCACCGCGCGGGGCGCGACGGACTTCGTGCTGGGCTCGGCGCCGAAACACCCGCACGAGCTGGTGACGGGCTACTACTCCGTGCATACCAGCCGTGCGGCGCTGGACCGGGGCGAAGCGGAGATTGCCCGCATCGGTGCCGGGCTGCGCGCCGCCGGCCAGCTGTAGCAGCGCTTGCCGCTTGCACCCTCCCCGGTGCAAGTCAAAAGCCGCGCGCCCTCGCCGGGCGACGCGGCTTTACCCGCTTCGGGTGCGCCGGTCGCTTCCCCGTCGATCGCCGCATCCTGGCGCCTGCGTGGCCGGCATCCGTACGAGCCGTGAAGCAGGGATCGAGCGCGGATCAAGCAGGGATTCAGCAGGGATTCAGCAGGAATTAAGCAGGGATTACGATGCCTCCCGATACAGCACCATTCCCGCGTGATACAGCACGCCGTCGCGAAAATCGCCGTCGGCCGTGAAGCCCGTGTCATCGAGATATTCGATGTGGTCTCCCACGATCCAGTAGCGGCCCCGGTACGCGCTGCGGCGACGGCCACGCGCTTCATCGTAGCGCCCGTTCGCCAGCAGTGCATGCCGGATGTAGCCATCCGCCGTCACCCACATGCCGGCATATGGATGCTCCACCGGTGACGTGGACTGCGCCTTGCCGCCCGGGCCCGCGGAGCCGTCCAGATGCAATGCCGTGTCCTCCATGATTTTCTCCCATGAATGTCGAATGAGGCCAGTCTAGGCGATCGGCCTGGCGCGGGCGATGCTGTTTCGTGGCGCCGGATTGCCTGATCCTCCATACTGTATTCAATACAAGAAACAGATACATCCCATCGATTTATATAGTCTATCCAGATGCATTGGGGAGGCATAAGATGGCTTCAACGCTGCAGGCAATGCTGCCGGCGCAGCCCTCCCCCACCACTGAAAGGAACCGCCATGAAGGCCTTCTCCACCACCGCCGCCACGTCGACCAATGCCGCCAATGCCGCCAATGCCGCCACCAGCGTTGCCCCCGCGGTCGGCCGCGTGCTCCTGGCAACCATCTTCATTTTCAGCGCCATCGGCAAGATGGCCGCGCCGGAAGCGACGATCGGCTACATCCAGTCGGCCGGCCTGCCGTTCGCCACCCTGGGCCTGGTCGTCGCCATCGCCCTCGAACTCGGTGGCGGCGCGCTGCTTGCCCTCGGCATCAAGGCCCGCGCCGTGGCGGCGCTGCTGGCCGGATTCTCGATCGTGACCGGCCTGGCGTTCCATGGCGCCATCGGCGACCAGAACCAGCTGATCCATCTGTTGAAGAACTTCGCGATGGCCGGCGGCCTGCTGCAGGTGGTGGCATTCGGTGCCGGTGCCTGGAGCGTCGATCAATGGCTGGCCCGCCCCGCGGCTCGCCGCTTCGCCTGAGCGTTATCCCCGGTCGGTTTCATCCGGCCGGCAGCGGATTCGCGGCGCGGCAGCGCCGCAAATTCGCGACAGCACGCGCAAGCATGCGACGGACAGCGGCAGCACGCGGCGGCAAGATCTCTCCACGGTCAACCACCAAGGAGAATCCAATGAGCATCCTGATCAACGTCGCCAGCTTCCAGGCGCGGCCGGGCCAATCGGCCGCATTGGGCAGCGCGCTGCTGTCCCTGGTTTCCCTCAGCCGCGCCGAACCCGGCAACCTGCAATACGAGATCTGCCAGGCCATCGATGCACCCGACACCTGGCTGGTGTTCGAGCAATGGCGCTCGCGCGGCGATTTCGACTTCCACATGGCCACGCCGTACGTCACGCGCTTCCTTGCCGCCGTGCCGGACCTGTGCGCCGGCGACCCGGACCTGCGCGGCTACGCGCTGCGTTCGCCGGGCAGCGCCGAGCAATCCCGACCGATTTGAGGAGGCCGCCATGGACAAGCAGCCTTCCCAAGTGTGGCTGATCACCGGCTGTTCGACCGGTTTCGGCCGCAGCCTGGCCCGCCACCTGCTCGACAGTGGCCGCCGCGTCGTCGCGACCGCGCGCAAGCCCGAACAGCTCGATGAATTCAGGGACCGTCCGAACGCGCTCCTGCTGCCGATGGACGTCACCGACGCGGCCAGCGTCGAGCGTTGCGTGGCGGCGGCGCTCGAACGCTTCGGCCATGTCGACGTCCTGGTCAACAACGCCGGCAGCGGCTACTTCGCGGCGGTCGAGGAGAGCGACGAGGAAGACGTGCGCGCGCTGTTCGAGGTGAACTTCTTCGGCACCGCACGCACCATCCACGCGCTGCTGCCCCACCTGCGCCAGCGCCGCACAGGAACGATCGTCAACCTCACCTCGATCGGCGGCTTCATCGGCTATCCGGCGGTCGGCTACTACTGCGCCAGCAAGTTCGCCGTCGAAGGCCTGTCGGATGCCTTGCGCACGGAACTCCAGCCCCTCGGCATCCACGTGATGACGGTCGAACCGAGCGCCTTCCGCACCGAATGGGCGGGTGCTTCGGCCGAGCCGGAATCGACCATCGCCGACTATGACGCGACCGCGGGCGCGGCACGGCGCGCCTACCGGGAATCCGTCGGCCACCAGGCTGGCGATCCTGCCCGCGCGGCACGGGCCATCGCCGCCGCGGTCAACGCCGAACGGCCTCCCGGCCGCCTGTTGCTCGGCAACGAAGCGGTGGACGAGGCGCTGAAACGGCTGGAGACGCTGAGGCGCGACTTCATCGACTGGGAACCTGCCGCGCGCGGCGCCGACTTCCCGCGGGACCGACTTTCCACATGACTTGGCGACAACTTCACAAGGAGGACATCATGCAACGATTCGACAACAAGGTTGTACTGGTAACCGGCGGTGGTTCCGGCATCGGCGCCGCGGCGGCAAAACGCTTCAGTGCCGAAGGCGCCAGGGTCGTCATTGCCGGCCGCAACGCCGACAAGCTGCACAAGCTCGTGGCCGAACTGCCGGCCGACCGGACGCTGGCCGTGACGGCCGATGTCTCCGACAGCGGCGAATGCGCACGGCTCGTGGCGGCCACGGTGGAGCGCTTCGGCCGGCTCGATACCCTGGTCAACAACGCCGGTGCGAACATCGTCGGCAGCGTCGCCGAAACGGATGACGAGACCTGGCGTGCGTGCATCGGCGCCGACCTGGACAGCGTGTTCTACATGATCCGCGCCGCCCTGCCGCACCTTGAAAAGACCCGGGGCTCGGTCGTCAATGTGGGCTCCGTCTCGTCGCTCGGCGGTGGCTGGAGCCATGCGGCCTACTGCGCGGCGAAGGCGGCGGTGGCGAACCTGACACGCTCGGTGGCGTGCGACGCCGGCAAGGCCGGCGTGCGTGCCAACACGGTTTGCCCGGGACTGACGGTCACCGACATGGTCAGCGAAATCATGAAGGACGACGCCCTGCTGGAGAAGGCCTGGGAGCGCATTCCGCTGCGGCGTGCGGGCGAACCTTCGGAGGTCGCCGCCGCCATCGCCTTCCTGGCCAGCGACGAGGCGAAATTCATCACCGGCGCGGCATTGCCGGTCGATGGCGGACAGACCGCCACCGATGGCGGGCCCGAATGGGGCAAGTGAGACCTGCGTCCATAGCAGGAAGCATAGGCAGGTCAGTGGCCGGGGAGCTCCTGCCTCCCCGGAGCGATATCGACGCGCACTCTCGGCGCGCGAACGACCCGTTCTGCCGGAGCGCAATGGCGATCATGCCGCCTCGGCATGGTGGCAAGCGAGAGATCGTTCATCGATGGGTTTGGTTAAACGAAGCACTTGCATGAGGTTGAAAGACCGGGATCGGGACATGTGTGTCGTCGAGCGCAGCGGGATCGCGAGATCCTGGGGTCTGGCGTAGGCAAATCTTTCGCAAATGTAGAATGTTTTCTATTTTGAAAAAAAGGCCGGCCGCAGGTGCCGGCCATCCCGGATCATTTGGCGTTCCGCCAGGCGGCAGCCGTCGTTGGCCGTGCCGAGTTGTGCTCCTTGTAGATCTTCCATCCGGCGGGAGTGCAGCGCCACAGGATCGAGGTGCGGGAGACCAGGTGCATGACGTCGCCCTGTTTCGGCGTCACCTCGAACACGAACTCCAGCACAGAATGGCTGTAGCCGGGGCCGACGGCGACCGCGTGCGGCTCCTCGGTGATCTTGTGGTGCACGCTCTTGAACTTCGGCACCAGGCCGTACCAGACCTTGCCGTAGTCGTCGGCCGTGGTGCGCACGCGCAGTTCGGGATCGAAGTCGTCGAACAGGCTCAGGTCCGTGCTGGTGAAGTCGTACCAGCGGGCGAGATCCTTCCGGAAGTTGAACTCGGGATCGCCTGCTGCACGCTCCCATCCGGTCATCACCCAGTCCCGGTGCAGCGCGGCCGCGCCGTCCTTGCCCGACAGCGGGCAATCGGTGCGCAGGTCGGCGGCCCAGGCCGGGGCGAACAGCAGGGCGGCGGTGAAAGCCATGGCGGCGTGTTTCATGATGTCCTCCGTAATGTCGATGGAGACATCATCGGATAACGCCGCCTGCTTGTCCGCCGTGCCGTTGCGCCGGCTGTCGGCATTTTGCTGCCGGGAGCCGGCCGGTAAAACGTCAGATCACGGCGAGCAGTCCGCCATCGACCTGCAGCGCGATACCGGTCACGTAGCTGGACATGTCGGAGCCCAGCCAGACCACCGCGTCGCCGATCTCCTCGGGCTTGCCGAGACGGCGCAGCGGCGTGCGCTGGCGGAAGCCTTCGGCCGCCTCGGCGATGCCGGCCGCGGTGCGCAGCAGGTGCGTGTCGATCGTGCCCGGCGCCACCGCGTTGACGCGGATGGCGTCCGGCCCCAGCGCATCGGCCAGCGATTTGGCCATCAGCACCACGCCGCCCTTGCTGGTGGAATAGGCCACCGTCATGCCGGCGCCGACGATGCCGCCCATGCTGGCCATCAGCACGATGCTGCCGGCCTTGCCGTTCGCCTTCATCTGCCGCGCCGCGGCCTGCGCCGAGAACAGCGTGCCGTCCAGGTTCACGGCCATCAGGCGGCGGTAGCTTTCCTCGCTCACGTCGGCGCCGTCATCGCGCGCCGTGATGCCGGCATTGGCCACCATCACGTCCACGCCGCCGAATGCCGCCGCGGCCTCGACGAGCCGGTCGACATCGGCCTTGCGGCTCACGTCGGCCTGCACGAAACGCGTGGCCACGCCCAGCGCCTCGATCTCCCGGGTGGTGGGAGTTCCCCCCTCGCGCGGCAGTTCGGCGATATCCGATACCAGCACCGCCTTTGCGCCATGCCGGGCCGCCGAGATGGCGATGGCGCGGCCGATGCCGCTGGCGGCGCCGGTGACGATGACGACTTTGTCCTGTAAAAGGTTGCTCATTGCTTTCTCCTGGTGAGGGTCGTGTGAGGGTCGTTCAGGCGGCCGGGAACATGGCCGGCAGTGCATTCAGTTGCTGCAGCAGCGAATAGAGATGCGCCACGCCCCAATGCTCGGTGATGCGGCCATCCTGCACGCGCATCACGTCCACCGTATCGAACTGCACCTTGCGGCCCGTGGGCGCCAGCCCGAACAGCACGCCCTCGTGGGTGCCGTGGTAGGTCTTGAACGTGGTGACCCGGTCGCCTTCGACGGACTGCCAGTGGATGTCCGCGTGGAAGTCCGGGAAGGCCTGGCGCAGCGCCGCGTACAGCGTGCGGGCGCCGGCCTTGTCCGGCGTACCGCCCGGTTGCGGCGTGTGGTCGACGAAATCGTCGGCGAACAGCTCGTCGAACAGCGCGAAGTCGCCACCGCCCTGCACTTCCTCGGTATTGCGGCGGACCACGGCCTTGGCGATGGCGCCGATGTCGGTAAGGGTATTCATGTCATGCTCCTAGCGTTGAAGGGCTCAGCCCAGTTTCACGAGATTGACCGCCGGCAGCACGCCGCCGGGGAATTGCTGCAGCGCGCCGCCCACTTCCAGGCTGCCCAGGTCGATGCCGGCGAAACCCAGGCGTTCGATCAGGCCGGCCACCACGGCTTTCGCTTCGCGGTCGTCGCCCGACTGGAACACCACGCGGCGCCCGCCACCTTCGTGGGGGTCGCTGGCCAGCACGGCGGCCAGCAGCGTGTTGAAGGCCTTGACCACCCGGGCACCCGGCACCAGGCTGGCGAACACTTGGCTGGAATTGCGTCCGCCCAGTTCGGCCAGGCGGTAGCCCGGCAGCAGCACCGGGTTGTTGGCATCGATGACGATGCGGCCGGTCCAGTCGATGCCGGCCAGCGCCTCTTCCAGGCGCGACCAGTTCACGCTGACGAACACGATGTCGGCCTGCGCCGCCTGTTGCGGCGTGCCGGCGGTGGCATGTGGGCCGAGCGCGTCGACAGCACCGGCCAGCGACGCCGGGCCGCGGCTGTTGCTGAGAATGACGTCGATGCCGGCCCGCACGAGCTGTTTGGCGATGGCCTGGCCGATGGCGCCGGCGCCGATGATGCCGACGGACTTGACGGTGCTGGTCGCAGTATTGGTCGTGGTGTTCATGGTGTTCTCCTTGAGGTCGTTGAGAGCGCGTTTCCTGCGCTGATGGGATCAGTGTAGTGGGCCAGGATGCAGTGATAAATGCGATTAATACTGCTTCACTATTCCCATATTGATGACAATCGAACGACTCGGAGGGACGCTGCATGCCAGCGTGGTGCGCAGCGCGGAAGCTTCACGGGCGGGGCTGCGGCCGAACAGGCGCTTGAATTCGCGGCTGAACTGGGAGCAGCTCTCGTAGCCGACCAGGCGCGACGCGCAGGCGGCGCTGACGCCATCGCGGGCCATCAGCAGCCGGGCATGGCGCAACCGGGTCGACTTCAGGTATTGCATCGGCGTCGTCAGTGTCAGGGCCTTGAAGTGGGCGTGGAATGCCGTGACGCTCATGCCGGCTTCGGCTGCCAGCGAAGGAACGTCGACCGCCTGGTGGTAGTCGGCATGGATGCGCCGCAGCGCCTTGCCCACGCGCCCTGCGTGGCGGTGCTGGGCCAACGCCGCATGCACCGCCCCACCCTGCGGGCCCACCATCACGCGGTACAGCACCTCGCGCACGATGGCCGGACCCAGCACGCGTGTGTCGGTGGGCGAACGCAGCGCCTGCAGCAAGCGCAGCAGCGGGTCAGCCACCGCATCGTCAAGCACCATCGGGACGGCGCCGCCCTCGCCCGGCCCGGCATGGGATGCAGTGGCCGGCAGCAGCAGCATGATCTCCGCCGCGGCCTTCAGGTCGATGTCGAAGCGCACGCCCAGCGATGCCATCGCGCAGCCGGGCGGCACCATGGACAGTGCCGATGGCAGCACCAGGCATTGCAGCGGCCGTGGCTTGCCATCCGGGCAGTCCGCGTGGAACCGGCCGATCACGATGGCCGGGAAACGGCCGGCCGGCGTCGTCAGGTCGGCGTTGCGCAGCAAGTGGACACCGTCCAGGCCGCAGGAGCCGACGTCGTTGGCAACGGTGCCCGCGTCGAGCAGGTCGACGAGGCGTCGTTCCAGGTTCGCATGCATGTGTGGTCCTCCAGTGATGTGCCGCCGGCGAAGTTGCGCCAGCGGAGTGACGCCAAATGTGCTCCTAGTGTCGCTGGGGAAAGTATTGGGACCCGTCGCGATATTGCTGCCGGTATCGGCCGCTTGCTGCTTCGTTGCAAGGAAGCGCGTCCGGGGCCGGTCGATTGCACGATCGGGCAAACCGGCCATGCAATCGGGCATTTCCAGAGGGATACGCAGGGCTGATACTGCCGTTGACGCGGCGGCGCCCGAAGGCGCTGCCGGTTACTTCTGACACCCATCACCCGGAGATCGCAATGCCCAAAGTCCTCGTCCTGTATTACTCGTCGTATGGCCACATCGAAACGATGGCGCAAGCCGTCGCGGAAGGCGCCCGCGCGGAAGGAGCGGAAGTCGATATCCGGCGCGTGCCCGAAACGGTACCGAACGAGATCGCCGCATCGGCCCACTTCAAGGTCGACCAGCAGGCCCAGGTGGCCACGGTGGCGGAGCTGGAACACTATGATGCGATCGTTATCGGCGCGCCGACGCGCTACGGCCGCATGCCGTCCCAGATGGCGGCCTTCCTCGACCAGACCGGCGGCCTGTGGGCGCGCGGCGCGCTGAACGGCAAGGTGGGCGCGGCGTTCACCTCCACCGCCACCCAGCACGGCGGGCAGGAACAGACGCTGTTCTCGATCATCACCAACCTGCTGCATTTCGGCATGACGATCGTCGGCCTGCCCTACAGCCACCAGGGCCAGATGTCGATCGACGAGGTGGTGGGCGGCAGCCCGTACGGCGCCACGACGATCGCCGGCGGCCAGGGCCAGCGGCAGCCCAGCGAAATCGACCTGGCCGGCGCCCGCCACCAGGGCGGCCTGGTAGCGAAGACCGCGGCGAAGCTGTTCCCGCCGCGCTGACGCGATTATCCCCGTCGCCGGAATTGTGCCTCCCGCGACGGGCCATTTATCGGCGCTCCATGGGTGCCTATGATGGATTCATCGAACACCAACGGAGCACATCATGGAACACGATTTTCACGGAAAAGTAGTGCTGGTCACGGGCGCCGGATCCGGCATCGGCAGGGAGGCGGCGCTGCGCTTCGCGCAAGCCGGCGCGCTGGTGTATGCCGCCGACCTGAACGCGAGCGGGCTGGAAGAAACGCACGCCCTGGCCCGCGCAGCCGGCGGCGAACTGCGCACGGCGGTCGTCAACGTGGCGCAGGAGGACGATGTGGCGACGCTGCTGGCACGCATCGACCGCGAGCAGGGACGCCTGGACGCGGCGTTCAACAACGCCGGCATCACGGGCGGCACGCATCGCATCGAGGACTACCCGGTGGACGATTTCGACCGCGTGGTCGGTGTCAACCTGCGCAGCGTCTTCCTCGGCATGAAATACGAGATTCCGCTTCTGCTGCGCCAGGGCGGCACCATCGTCAACACGGCATCCGTGGCGGCGATCACCGGCCCGGCCGGCATGAGCGCCTACGCTGCCTCGAAGCACGGCGTGCAGGGACTGACCCGCGTGGCCGCGATGGAGAATGCCGCGCGTGGCGTACGGGTCAATGCGATCGCGCCGGGCTGGACCGAGACGCCGATGGTGGTCGCGAACAGCGCGCAGAATCCGGCATTCGCCGCGCTGGCCAGCCGTGCGATCCCGGCGAAACGGGGCGCGCATCCGGGCGAGATCGCCGAAGCGGCGCTGTGGCTGTCGTCACCAGCTTCCAGTTACGTGCATGGCCAGCTGCTCGTCGTCGACGGCGGCATGACGATCGGCGGTTTCGAACTGTAGGTCCGACGCGGGATGCCCCGCCCCGCCCTGCCGGTACACGGTGGGCGAGACGCCGGTCGCCTCGCGAAACACCTGCGCGAAGTGGCTTGGACTGCGGTACCCGAGCGACAACGCCACGTCGATGACGGGTTG
Organism: Pseudoduganella albidiflava; assembly: GCF_004322755.1. NCBI lineage: Bacteria > Pseudomonadati > Pseudomonadota > Betaproteobacteria > Burkholderiales > Oxalobacteraceae > Pseudoduganella > Pseudoduganella albidiflava. The sequence continues at coordinate 1,895,393 of NZ_CP036401.1, read as the reverse complement.
GCTGGTTTCGCACAGCAGGCGCCGGGCTTCCTCCATGCGCAGGCGTGCGAAATAGCGCGACGGCGACATGCCGGTCGACTTCTTGAACATCCGGCTGAAGTGGAATGGGCTGAGGCTTGCCTCGCCGGCAAGCTTGCCCAGGTCGAAGGGTTCGGACAAGCTGTCGCGCATCGATCGTACGACACGCTGCAGCTTCCAGCCCGGCAGGCCGTCCGCATGCGCGGGTGGCGTAACGCCCGAGGGAACGTGGCATCGGATCACGTGCGCAGCGATTGCCTGCGCCATGCCCTGCATGAAATTCCTGCAGGGACGCGGATGGTCGGCCAGGACCGTGCGCAGCAGTTCGAACAGGGCGGCGAGAATATCGTCCCGCACGATCGGGGCATCAGGCAGCGCGATGTCGTCGAGCCTTTTGCCGCGAACGTCGCGCAGTACCGCCGCCAGCAGCGGCAGCGGGATCTGCACGTGCATCGTCCTGAATGGCGCATCGGTCACGCCGGTCCAGCGCAACTCGGCCGGGCTCCGGGACGGGCGCAGGCAGAAGGAGCCTTTGACGACCGGCGCTTCGCTCCATTCCCCTCCCTCCGCCCGATGCGCCAGCCGTGCCGCTCCGGAGACGATCCATATGATCTCCAGCTCGGGCGCCGCCGGCACATCGATGCATTGCGCTCCGGCGTCGTGCTGGACGACCCGCACGCCGATATCGCGCACGTCAACGGCCTTGCGCTCCAGCGGCAAAGGGCCGGGAAGATGCTGCTGGACGGCTTCGATATCGGCTTCGATGGCGGTGGTCTCGATCATGATCGCAGGGCGCAATGCAACGCTTCGACGGATGATTCGATTCTAGGACCAGGCCCGGCCGACGACCATCCCTGTGTCGCGGTACAGCGCGAATCCCTCTTTCGAGGGGCCGTCGGGAAATCGGACACGAGGTAATATGGCAGCCGATCAGACTCCGCAAGGTCAAACCATGCAGACATCCAGTGAGAATGGCGAGATAAAGCACCAGGAGAGAGAGCAGAGAGCGTTCGCTCCCATCACGATCGTGATCGCGGACGACCACCCGCTGCTGCGTTACGGGCTGGTGTCGCTGCTCGCCGGCCACGCCGACGTTGCAGTCGTCGGTGAGGCTGCCAACGGCAGGGAAGCGCTGGACCTGTGCACGGCGCTGCAGCCGGACGTGGTGCTGATGGATCTGCAAATGCCCGTACTGTCGGGATTCGATGCCATCGAGGCGATCAAACGCATATCCCCCGAGACGCACATCCTGGTGGTGACCACGTTCGACGGCGATGGCCATATCGCCCGTGCGCTGAAGGCAGGGGCGACCGGATACCTGCTGAAAGCATCGCTTCGCACCGAGCTGCACGCGGCGATCCGCGCCACGCACCATGGCCAGCGCTACCTCGCCGCGGAGGCAGCGATGGCGCTGGCGCACCGCTTCGACGAACGGGACGTCGCACCGCGCGAACGGGAAGTTCTCCGCCTGGTCGGGCAAGGGAACTCCAACAAGCAGGTCGCCAGGGAAATGGGCATTACGGAAGAAACCGTAAAATGCCACATGAAGACGATTCTTTCCAAGCTGGGGGCGAATGACCGCACGCACGCGGTAGCCATTGCCATTCGCCGCGGGATCATTGATCTTTGATTGCTTCCCGCACCCGATAAGCCATATCGGCGCCGATCCGCAGGCACAGCAAAGTTCCCTTGCCGGGTGACGACTCGATATCGAGCGTCGCCCCCATGCCTTCGGCCCGTTCGCGCAGTCCACGCAAGCCCCAGTGGCCGGCGGGCGCGCCATCGGCCAGCACCTGCGGATCGATGCCACGGCCATCGTCGCGCACGCATAGCCGCACGAACCGGGCATCGTATTCGAGGGATACGGTGACCCGTCCGGCCTGCGCGTGCCGGCAGGCGTTGAAGATTGCTTCGCGGGCGAACAGGTGCAGCTCGTCGGCGACGATCGGATCGACATCGCGCCGCGTGCCGGTCGACGTGAAGGAAAACTGCACGGGGAACGCTTCGGCCAGCGATTGCGCCAGCGCAGTCAGGTCATGCTCGACATCCCGTGCCGGCGGCGCGCGCAGCGCGCTGACGTTGTTGCGCCCTTCCACGATGACATCCTCGGCCATGTCCAGCAGTTTTTCCATCTGGCCGCGCATCGTGCTCTGCGCCGGCAGCGAATTCGCCAGCCCTTGGAACGCATACGTCAGGCCCTGCACGCTTTGCAGGAAGGTGTCGTGCAGCAGCCTTGCAATGCGTTCGCGTTCCAGCTGGCGGGTGCGCATGTGCTCGACGATGCGCCGCTCCGAGCGGCGCAGCCGCATGCGGTGCAAGGCGTAAACCAATGCCAGCGACAGCACCACACATAACACGATGAACGGCCGCGACTGCGTGATCGTCGGTTCGATCTTGAAGGAAAACGTGACGGGTGCGGGATTCCAGACACCGTCTTCGTTGGTCGCGATCACGCTGAAACGATGCTCCCCGGGGCCCAGGTTCGTGTAGTAGGCGGCACGGCGGGTTCCGGCTTCAACCCAATCGCGGTCGACGTCGTCCAGGCGGTAACGGAAACGTATCCGTTCTGGCATCGTATAGCCGAGCGCCGTGTAGTCGATGCGTAACCCCGATGACCCAGGCGGAAGAACCATGCCGTCACTGGTGCGATAGCGTTGAGTGGGTGTTTCCAATGCGGTGACGAAGACCGGAAGCGGGCTCGCCTTCCGTAGAGGCGCTTTCGTGTCCAGGCTGGCTATACCTTCACTCCCGCCGAACCAGAGGATTCCAGCAGAATCGATGGCCATTCCCTCAATTAAGGACGTAGCCGCGCCGGGATAGCCATCAAGTGTGTCGATCAATGTATAGCGCAGTGGTTGCGTCGGCTGTGCGGTCATTGCGCGCCAATCCGCGGCTTTGACGTAGACAAGTCCTCGGGCGCCGTTCAGGTAGCGATCGCCATTTGGTGCTTTTGCAATCCCGACGACATTGTAAAGAACTCTCGGGTCTTCTGCCTGAATACGGAAAAAACGGGTGCCACTCAGGATCGCTGTGCCGTCCGAGCCGCCAACAAGGATACCGTCGCGGGCGTCGACAAACGATGCGTTTTCGAAATCAAGCCCTTGCGCCGGACCGAATTTCGTCACGTTGTCACCTGTTATCCGAACTGCAGATCCATCACGACAACCAAACCATACCTCCCCCACCCCAGCCGGCGCCGTGGAGCGCGGTTTGCAAATCGGGGCCAGCCAGCTCCACGTACTCTCCCAACGTCCAGCACGATAGCGCCAAAACACTCGCCTACGAATGTATACCCACATTGACACGCCATCGTATGTCACGGACCCTACGTTAGGAATGGTCTCTCCTTCGGCTTGGGGCAAGGGTATCTTGCGCGCATCGGCTTCAAAGCCGAACTGGATGTATCCGGGAATTGCGAGCAGTGTGTCACCCGACAGCGAAGCTGTGAATGTGTCAACGCCTTTTGCCACGACAGCAGAGTCATGCCGATTATGTAGCGCCCAAACGTTTTGTGAGGCAGCATGCACGTATGCCCGTCCTTCGCCATCCATCGCAATCTTCATTGATTTACTGGCGGGAATTGGCGCTTTTTTGATTCGTTTGTCTCTTAGTCGTACAATTCCGATATTTGTAGTGATCCAAATATTCGCGTCCCGATCCTCGAAAAGCTTCAACCCGACCGCGCCATACAAAGGACTGCGCGGACTCGGACGATCCAGGGCGTTTTTGTCGAGTACAAACGTCGTCCCCAGTTTCGTGCCCGGCCTGGCACCCACACCACGCCAGAGACAGACGGCCGCGCCTTCGCAATCGATTGTCCAAAAATTGCCGTCGCGATCGAATTTGCCGACATCTGAAGTGACTGCGTCTCTCCGCCGTTGACTGGAGTTCGCACTATTGGCTAGTAGGGTGAGCTTCGTGCCTGCGCTATGCCAATAACGGCCATCCGGCGAGTGGATCAGCGAAGATGCAGTTCCATGATGACCGACCGGCTCGAATTTTCCGCTCTGGCGCGCCAGGCGATATACCGTATGCGAATTCGTCACCCAAAGCTGTCCTGTCCTGTCGATGCCGACGTTGTCCGTGGTACCGGGTGGGGGTGGAATATTCGCTTCTTCTCCAATGATGTTCCACTTGCCCCCGCTGTAGTGCCTTAACCCCAACGAGGTTGCGGCCCAGACCGAATTATCGGTATCTACGACAATACTGTAAGTGGCCGAACTGATTGGGCTGTCGGGGCGACTCGAGGCTACGTGAGTCAGCTTACCCTGCCTTAATACGCTGAGGCCGGCCGAAGTATAGCCAATCCAGAGGTCGCCATTAGGCTCAGCGCGAAGTGTCGTGATCGGCGCTTTGGGGAGAGGATCACCTGACACAGGCACAAAACGTTCGAAGCGTACGCCATCGAAGCGGAACAATCCATTGTGTCCCCCTAACCATAACCATCCGTCAGGTGTCTGGGTGAAGGCCAAAACGTCGGATGGCGCACCTTCCTTCGCCGTCCAGACATCAAGATAATAATCGGATAGCGTGGCATGGGGATCGAGTGCATATACATTTGGCGCCATGACGAAGCTTACGCAAAAGACTGCCGCCACGCAGCAAATATGACTCGACGAGCCATTTAGAAAAGTGCGAAGAGAATTTATAAAACTCATAACATTATCGTCATTTTGCGGCGGACATGCGAATCCTCCCGGTTTGCCTGCTTCAGCACGAGAGCTTCCGATGACGGAACGTTCAAGCGGATACGATAATCCGGTACCTGGAATGCACTCGGCTGAAGCGAGGATCTGGCTTGGCGCGACGCGATGTCAGCGACTGGCTATGTACATGGATGACACACTTCAAGTATAGCGGCGATTTGCTTCCTGAAAGCAGCACTGCCCCGCGAAAACCCGCAGGAAAATCGGATGATTCAGCCCGCACATGGTCATGGCGCCGCTACGCCGATCGCCGATATTCAAACTGGCCAACCAATGTTCAAGTGATGTCAGGTGATGAGGGCGGGAACCCGGAGGCATTCAATTCACACCGGGTCGTAAAGGGGAGATCAGCATCGGTGTTAGCCTGTAGCCATCGGCTGGGCTGATGCTGTCGCCCAGCTTGGCGGGCATGGATGCGGCAGCGTGTGGCGCTGCCCTGCATCCATCGCTGAAGAATTAATTAAAGTTATTTCATCGGCGTTTTTCCCGCATGTTTGATGCGCTGATGCGGGATTTCTTTTTGCTGCTTAGCCGATCTGCACGCTCATGCCGCCATCCGCCATCACAACCGAGCCGACGATGAAGCTGGCGCGATCCGACGCCAGGAAGGCCACGATCTCGGCGATCTCCTCCGGTTGCGCGGCGCGGCCTATCGGCGCAGCCTTGCCGTGCTCGGCCAGGAATTCACGGCCGTCCTCACGGAAGTGATTCAGCAGGTTGGTCACCACGTCGCCGACGCCGATCGCGTTGACGCGGATACCGTGCTCGATGGCTTCCAGTGCCTGAGTCCGCGTCAGCTGCGCCAGTGCACCTTTCGACGCGGTATAGGCCGCAATGCCGGGGAAGGCGAAATAGGAAGCATAGGAAGCGATATTGACGATGGCGCCGGACTTCTGCTTCATCATCGCCTTCATGGCTTCCCGCGAGTGCAAGAAGGCCCCCGTCACGTTGGTTTCCATCTGCCAGTTCCAGTCTTCGCGGCTCATGTCGACCAGGTTCTTGTACACGATGCGGCCGGCGTTATTGACCAGCACGTCGAGCTTGCCGAAATGTTCGATTGCCAGCGCGACGGCCTGCTCGGCGGTGCCATCCTTCGTGACGTCGGCAACGAAAGGAACCAGCCCTTCACGCTTCAATTCGTTGACCGCCGGGTCGATATCCTCGGCGATGACGCGTGCGCCCCGCGCATGCAGCACTTCCGCGATGGCACGGCCGATGCCGCTGGCCGCGCCGGTGACGATCACGGTTTTACCTTCGACTTCATTGACGTTGAATTTGCTCATTTCTAGCTCCTTTGAGTTGGAAAAATGCTGGTCGTTGCGTCGGATCGCTTCCTTCCGATTCGCTCGAAACGCCGATCCAGTGAGGTCATTGTGGCGTCGCGGCGATTGCGCGTCCCTCCATGATTTGCTGCCGCTGTCGCGATTTTGCTTTCCAGGCGCCCGGGGCCGCCGGCGGTACCCCGGCATACGGCGGGCGCAAAAAAGCCGCGCGGCCCGGCGGGCGGCGCGGCTTGCCGGATCGTTCCGTCACCAGGTCTGGCTGGCCGGCTTGTCGACTACTTCCCCTGCTACGCGGCCCCTTACCGCGCGGCCCGCCAGGCGCTGGGCGACGAACCGGTACCTTCCCTGAACACCTGGGCAAAGTGGCTGGGGCTCGCGTAGCCGACGGCAAGGCCGATATCGAGCACGGATTGGCCGGTATCGGCGAGCAGCCGGCGCGCCTCGTCCAGGCGCAGCCGCACGAAGTAGCGCGATGGCGACATGCCGGTGGCCTGTTTGAACACGCGGGAAAAGTGGAACACGCTCAGGTCGGCCAGCGCGGCCAGCCGGCCCAGGTCGAACGGCTCGGCCAGGCCGGCGTGCATCGCGTCGAGCACGCGGCGCAGCTTGTGCGCCGGCAGCCCGCCACGCAGCACCACCCGGCCCTCGGTGGCGCATTCATAGTGGGCCACCACGTGCGCGGTGATGGCCTGCGCCACGCCCTGCACGAAGCCAGCGGCCGCGGGCACCGGGCCCGATAGCGCGCCATGCAGGGCCTGGAACAGGCCGCACAATACCTCGTCGCGCTCGCCGGACACCTCGCGCAGCGCGAACCGCGCCAGCTCCTTGCCGGCCGACTCCTTGACCACGCGCGCCAGCAGCGGCAGGCCCAGGTAGACGTGCATGACGCGGAACGGGTCGGCGCCTGTGTTCCGCCAGCGCATCTCCACCGGTGCCGGTGACGTGGTCAGGTAGAAGTCCCCGCGCCGTACCGGCACGGCCAGCCACTCGCCGCCCAGCGGCCGCTCCTCGACGACCGGCTCGCCGGAGACGATCCACACCAGCATCGGCTCCGGCACCGCGGGCACCACCACGGGTTCCTGCACCGCCGCGTGCGCGTGGATCTCGACATGGATATCGTCCGGCGTGCGGGCCTTGCGCTCGCGCAGCAGCTTGCCGGGAATATGGTCCTTCATCGATTCGACCGATGCCGTACGGGGCATGGCATTCTCCTCATAGCAAAATATCGACATTGCGAGCAAGCCGCCGGCGACCGTTCCCGCGCCCCCGGGGCACCATGGCGCCATGATCAACCAGGGAGGACAACCATGTACCAGGAACTCGACCCCTCGAAAGCCTACCGCCTGCTCGAATCCGGCCCCGTGCTGCTGGTCACGACCGGCGGCGGCACGCGGCGCAACGTGATGACGATGGGCTTTCACATGATGGTGCAGCACGAGCCGCCGCTGGTGGCCTGCGTGATCGGGCCGTGGGACCACAGTTACGACACCTTGCAGGCCACCGGCGAATGCGTGCTTGCCGTGCCCACCGTGGACCTGGCCGAAGCGGTCACGAAGATCGGCAACTGCTCCGGGGTGAACGTGGACAAGTTCACCGGGTTCGGCCTCACCGCGCAGCGCGCGAAGACGGTGGCGGCGCCGCTGATCCGCGAGTGTATCGCGAACCTGGAATGCCGCGTCGCCGACACGGCGATGGTGGAGCGCTACAACCTGTTCATCCTCGAGGTGACGCGTATCCGCATCGACACCGCCAGGGCCGAACGCCGCCTGATCCACCACGCCGGCGATGGCACATTCATCGCCGATGGCGAGACGGTCGACATGCGCCAGCACATGACGCGCTGGCGTTACCTGATGGACGACTGACCGGCCGGCGCGGCGCGGCCACGGAGCGCTCGAGACGACTCCGTTCATATTCCTGTTTTCGTTTTCGTTTTCGTTCTCGTTCACGTTCGCGCCGGTCATGCGGGTTCCAGGGTGCGTTGCGATGGCGCCAGTATCCAGCCTGCTTCCCCCTGCGGAAATGGCCGGGATTACAGATCGATTGCCTGATTCTCCACACCACTGAATCCATGCTAATCATCGATACATACCATCGATTTATATAGGCTGTTCAGATGGATTGGCGAAGCCTAAGATGGCTTCAACGCTGCAGACAACACGATGTGTGCAGAAAATCCCAACCAATCTGAAAGGAAACATCATGAACGCCTTCTCCGCCAACTCCTTCGTTCCCGCCATCGGCCGCGTCCTGCTGGCGACCATCTTCATCTTCAGCGCGATCGGCAAGATCGCCGCGCCGGAAGCGACGATCGCCTACATCCAGTCCGTCGGCCTGCCGTTCGCCACGCTGGGCCTGGCGATCGCGATCGCCGTCGAACTCGGTGGCGGCCTGCTGCTCGTCCTGGGCATCAAGGCCCGCGCCGTGGCGGCCCTGCTGGCGGTGTTCTCGATCGTCACCGGCCTGGCCTTCCACAGCGCCATCGGCGACCAGAACCAGCTGATCCACCTGCTGAAGAACTTCGCGATGGCCGGCGGCCTGCTGCAGGTGGTGGCCTTCGGTGCCGGCGCCTTCAGCGTCGACCAGCGCCTGGCCCGCCCGGCCGCCCGCCAGTTCGCCTGATCCAGTCCCGGCACCCGCTTCATCCAGCATCCCGCGCGGCCCACCGCGCGGGATTTTTCATTGGCGCTGCCGACCGGACAGCGCCTTTTCCATCTATACCTACTCGCGCGCCACCTCGGCGATCACACCCAGGAGCCACGCCAGCGCCGGGTCGCGCTCCCGGCGGGCATGGCCGATGGCGCTGACGTCGAACGCCGGCAGCGCGACCGGCACGGCGCAGGACACCAGGTCGGGCCACAGCGGCGCCAGCACTTCCGGCGCCGTGCCGATCGCCGGGCTGTGGCGCAGGATCCCGGGTACCAAGGCAAAGCGCGGCGTCACGTAGCGCACGTCGCGGCGCAGGCCCTGCGCGGCAAGCTGCTCGTCCGCCGCGCTCTCGAAGGCGGCGCGGTAGCTGACCAGCACGTGCGGATGGGCGGTGTAGTCCGCCAGCGCCAGCCTGCCGCGCCGGCGGGTCTTCACCAGCGCCGGATTGAACAGGCAGCGAAAACCCATCGTGCGCAGCGGCGTGTACTTCTGCCAGCGCGGGCCTTCGCGAAACGCGCCGACGCCCAGGTCGATCTCGCCCGCTTCCAGCATTGCCGTGCCCGTGAAGGGATCGCAGACCTTCACGGCGATGCGCACGCCGGGCGCCTCCAACCGCACCCGCTCGAACAGGCGTGGCATCAGCCACAGCTCGACCCAGTCCGGCATGCCCAGCGTGAACGTGTGCTCCGCCGTGGCGGGATCGAAAGCCAGGGACTCGAACAGCGCCGCCTGCACCTCGCCCAGCGCCGGCGCCAGCGCCGCTTCCAGCGCCAGGGCCCGCGCCGTCGGTTCCATGCCGTGGGCACCGCGCACCAGCAATTCGTCGCCGAACAGTTCGCGCAGCCGGGCCAGCGCGCTGCTGGCGGCGGGCTGGCCGATGAACAGCTTGCGCGCCGCGCCGGAGACGCTGCGCTCCCGCATCAGCACGAGGAACGTGACGAGCAGGTTCAGGTCCACGCCACGGAAATTGCGTTCGTTGATAGTGGAAATCATGACAATCGATTTGATTGATATGCCTCCAGCTTACATCATGGCGGCATCGCTGCGCGGACGCGCGGCACGAATGATGGAGAGACTGCCATGAACAAGACGAAGAAACTGATGACGATCCTGCTGGCCGGCGCCGCGTTCGCCGGCGCGCCCGGCATGCCGGTGGCGCAGGCCGCCGCACCGATGGTGCCGGCGCAGGCGCCCGGCTACTACCGCATAATGGTGGGCAGCGCCGAGGTGACGGCCATTTCCGACGGCACGGTGACGATCCCGCTGGACCAGCTGCTGACGAATACGACGCCGGCGCAAGTGAACGCCCTGCTCGCGCGCAGCCACCTGGGGCCGCAGGTGGAGACCTCGATCAATGCCTACCTGGTCAACACGGGGACGCACCTGGTCCTGGTCGACACGGGCGCAGGCAAGCTGTTCGGCCCCGGTGCCGGCGGGCGCCTGCAGGAAAGCCTGCGCGCCGCCGGCTACGCGCCGGAACAGGTGGATGCGGTGCTGGTCACGCACGTGCACGGCGACCATTCGGGCGGGCTCACGGCCAACGGCGCGGCGCTGTTCCCGAACGCCACGGTGTACGTGAACCGGCACGATGCCGAGTTCTGGTTCGACCTGGCCAACAAGCCGCGCGCCGCGGAAAACCAGCGGGCCGGCTTCGACCAGGCCGCGGAGCAGTTCGCCCCCTACCGGGCAGCGGGGAAAGTGAAGACATTCGACGGCGCGGAGGAATTGCTGCCGGGCCTGTCCACGCGGCCGGCCGTGGGCCACACGCCGGGCCATACCGTGTATGTGCTGAAGAGCGGGGGCAAGGAATTGCAGTTCTGGGGCGACTTGCTGCACGCGAAGGATGTGCAGTTCGCCGCGCCGGACATCACGATCCGCTTCGACGTGGATTCTCCGGCGGCGGCCCGCCAGCGCAAGGCCGCGTTCGCGGACGCGGCACGGCGCGGCTACCTGGTGGCCGCCGCGCATACGCCGTTTCCAGGGATCGGCTACGTGCGCACCGCAGGCAGGGCATTCGACTGGCTGCCGGTGCCGTACACCGCGCTGACGGTGCGCTGACGCTGCTTTTGACGCAGCGCCTTGACGCGACTTCTTACGCTACCTCTGCCGGCACCAGGATCGCGGCGCCCGACAGGCGGCGCGCGGCGATGTCCTCGTGGGCGCGCACCGCGTCGGCCAGCGGGTAGCGCGTCGCCGTTACTTCGCCGAACACGCCATCGCGCATCGCGGCGAACAGCGTGGCGCTGGCCCGTTCCAGGCTGGCGCGCTCGCCGACGTACTGCCCGGTGCTGGGCTGGATGTAGCGGATGCCGCGTGCCGCCAGCGTGGCCTTGTCGACCACCGGGCTGCCCGACGCGTTGCCGACGTGGACGAGGTGGCCGCCATCGCGCAGCGCTTCCACCGACTGGGCGAACGTATCCTTGCCCACCAGTTCATAGACGACATCCACGCCCCGGCCGCCGGTCAGTTCGCGCACCTTCGACGCCAGCGCCGGATCGTCCGACAGCAGCACGTGATGCGCGCCGTGGGCCTGCACGGTCGCGGCCTTGGCGGCCGAACCGGCAGTGGCGATCACGGTGGCGCCCAGCGCCCTGGCCCAGCGCGCCACCCTCGAGCCCACGCCGCCGGCCGCGCCATGCACGAGCACCGTTTCGCCGGCCCGCAGCTGGTGGGCGCCGAACAGCATCATCCAGGCCGTCAGGCCTTTCGTGAACGTGGCGGCGGCGCTTTCGGCACTGACTTCCTTCGGCAGGCGCACCAGCTGCTGCGCATCGATCAGCCGTTCGGTCGAGTAGGCGCCGAAGGCAAAGAAGTACGCCACGCGGTCGCCCGGCTGCACGTTCGTGACGCCCTCGCCCACCTGCACCACGACACCCGCGCCTTCGACGCCCATCGCGAGCGGCAGCGGCATCTTGAACGCGCCGGAACGGAACAGCGTATCGACGAAGTTGACGCCGATCGCCTCGTGCCGCAGGCGGACCTGCCCCGGGCCGGGATTGCCGATATCGGCGGCGGCTTCGTACTGCATCACGGAAGGGTTGCCGGTTTCGCGGGCGATGATTTGGTGGATCATGATGTGCTCCTGGTGAGTGGTTGATGGGTTCATCATAGAGCGCACTCGCAGGAGGATAAACGCGGCAATGAAGGCTTCACTGTTCCCAGAATGGTGATAATGCACCAGCTGATTCGCGGATCCTGACTGGCCGGAACGCAATTCATTATTGATATTGCATTATCAATCTCATATAGTAGCGCTGCTCGGGCGAACTCCCCGGTCGAGCCATGCGCTCGCGCTGGCTTTGCCGGGATGCCACCGCCGCGCGCCATCCGGTGCCGCCCGCCTGGCATGGGCGCCCCTCAATCCATTACGACATCATGAAGAAAAACATTGTTCCCCTGCTCGCCGGCGCCATCGCCGCCAGCCCGATGCCGCCGGCCAGCGCCGACGAACAGCCGATCGCCACCGTCACCATCACCGCCGCGACCAGGCCGGCCTTCGATACCGTGGCCGATGCCGGGTCGCGGCTCGGACTGACCCTGGCCGAGACCCCGGCATCGGTCGAGGTGATCGACCGCGCGCTGATGGAACAGCGCGGCGCGCGCACGCTGGAGGATGCACTGGGCGGCGCCGTGGGCATGACGGTGGGCGGCAACCCCGGCTCACCCGGTGTCGCCTCCACCCGCGGCTTCACGGGCGGCTTCATCACCTACCTGTACGACGGCGCGCGCATCTCGACCGCCACCATGTCGACCCGGCCGCAGGACAGCTGGAACTACGAACGCATCGAAGTGCTGAAGGGCCCTTCCTCGGTGCTGCATGGCGAAGGGGGCATCGGCGGCGCCGTCAACTTCGTGCCGCGCCAGGCCCGCCGCGAAGCCAGCGCCGAAGCCCTGCTCTCCGTAGGCAGCTACGGCGCGCGGCGGGCGGCATTCGGCCTGGGCGGGGCGGCCGGCAGCGCCAGCGCCTGGCGCATCGACGTCAGTCACAACCGCCACGATGGCTGGATCGACCGCACCGGCCAGAAACTGACTCACCTGACCGCGGCCTGGCAGACCACGTTCCGCCCCGGCTTGCGGCTCGACCTGTCGCTCGACCGCCTGCGCGACGACCTCGGTGCCTATTACGGCACGCCGCTGGTCCAGGCGGCGCTGGCGGGTGCGCCGACCGGCGCCGTCAGCGATCCGGCCGGGCGCGTCATCGACCGCCGCGTCGCCCGGATCAACTACAACCTGCTGGATGCCGTGATGGACGCCGACAGCCTGTGGCTGCGCGCCAGGCTGAGCTGGGAACCGGCACCCGGCTGGACCCTGCGCAACGAGCTGTCGCGCTACGATGCCGACCGGCTGTGGCGCAATGCGGAAGGCAATGTCTTCGGCCCGCCGGCGAACGTCGTGCGCACCCAGAGCCACGTGAGCCATGCGCACCGGGTGTGGAGCGACCGTTTCGACCTGGGCTACCAAGGCACGCTGGCCGGCCTGCGGCACCGCTTCGTCGCCGGCGTGGAACTGACCCATACCGCGTTCGCCAGCGACCGCCGCTTCTCGGACGGTTCGGCCACCACCCGGGCGGCACTGCAGGTCGACCTGTTCGATCCGGACCAGGGCTACTACGACGACAGCCGGGCCCTGACCACCGGCCCCGGCAACCGCGCCCTGCTGCGCACGCGGGTGCGCACCGCCGCCGCGTTTGCCGAGGATGCGTTGACGCTCGTCCCGGGGCTGACGGTCGTCACCGGCTTGCGCCGCGAAACCATCCGCCTGGAAAACGAGGTCGACGACCTCAACCTCGCGACGAGGAGCGCGTTCGCCAGGCGCTACCGGCCAACGTCGGCACGCGCGGGGGTGGTCTGGGAAGCCTGGCCCGATATGTCGCTGTACGGCCAGGCGGGCACCGCGGCGGCACCGGTGGGCAGCTCGAACCTGCTGCTGATGAACGCCGCCAGCGCGGCCTATCCGCTCACCCGGGGCCGCCAGTTCGAAGTGGGCATCAAGCAGCGCCTGGCGGGCCGCTTCGACTGGAGCGCCGCGCTGTACCGGCTGCGGCAGACCGATGTGCTGTCGCGCGATCCGGACCAGCCGAATCTCACCGTCAACAACGGCAGGATCTCGTCGCGCGGCGTCGAACTGTCGGCAAGCTGGCACGCCAGCCCGGCACTGAGCCTGGCCGGCAACCTGTCCGTACTGGACGCGCAGTACGACACGCTGGTCGAGGCCGGCGGTGTGTCGCGCGTGGGCAAGCTGCCGGTGAATGTGCCGGAGCGCACCGCGCGGCTGTGGAGCGATTACCGCATCGCCAGCCTCGACCTGGCGGTCGGCGCTGGCCTCAGCTACACAGGCGAGCGCTATGCGGACAACGCCAATACCGTGCGAATGAACGGCTATGCGCTGGCCGATGCGTATGCCAGGTGGCGTACCGGGCCGGCCAGGGTGACGCTGCGGGTGCGCAACCTGACCGACCGCCTGCATGCCAAGTGGACCGGCTCCTGCGCCGCCAACCAGATCGTGCTGGGCGATCCGCGCACCGTCGAGCTGACGGCCGACTTCAGCTTGTAGATCCTGAACGCCTTCAACCGCCGGGGCGACGGACACCGGCGCGAGCACCGATACCGGATCGCGCCGCCATTGTCGCTGCCCCATCAGCGGGATTCCCCGGCCCGACCGGGGTACGTATCATCGATCCGGCCCGGCGCCCTGCCTTGCCGCCACCACCACCAAGAGGAGCATCCATGAATTCTTTCGTCCAACGGCGCCGCGCCTTGCTGCGCAGCGCCGCCAGCCTGGCTGCGGGGCTAGCGGCATCCGGAAGCGCCAGGAGCGCTGTTCCGGCGGCCACCACGGCCCCGGTACGCGACTGGCAGCAGCTGGCCGCCAGCTATGACGTGGCCAGCGAGTTCGTCAACCTGGAGAACGCCTACTTCGGCATCATGGCGCGGCCGGTGGCCGAGGACTTCAAGCGCAATATCGATTACCTGAACCGCTACAACTCGCATTTCCTGCGCCGCGATTTCGACCGCGACGGCATCGAAGCCATCCGCGCCCAGCTGGCGGCGCATGCGGGCGTGGCGACCGGAGAACTTGCCATCACGCGCGGCGCCACCGAGTCGCTGCAAAACCTGATCTGCAACTACCGGCTCGTGAAGCCGGGCGAGACGGTCATGTACGGCAATCTCGACTACGACACGATGATCGATGCGATGAACGACCTGGCCCGCCGCAGCGGCGCCGGCGCGGTGGCGGTGCAGATCCCCGAGCCGGCCAGCCGCCAGAACGTCATCGATGCGTATGAACAGGCCTTGCGCAGGCATCCGCGCACCCGCCTGCTGCTGCTCACGCACGTCAGCCACCGCACAGGGCTGGTCCTGCCGGTGGCCGACATCGTGCGCATGGCCAAGGCGCGCGGCGTGGACGTGATCGTCGACGTGGCGCAGTCCTGGGGCCAGCTGGATTACAGGATCCCCGACCTGGGCGCCGATTTCGTCGGCGCCAACCTGCACAAGTGGATCGGTGCGCCGCTCGGCCTGGGCTTCCTGTACATCCGCGAAGCGCGCCTGGCGGATATCGGCGTGCAGGCCGGCGCCACGAACTTCCCCGCGACGGACATCCGTTCCCGCGTCCATGCCGGCACGGTCAACATGGCAGCGATCATGACGATCCCGGCGGCGCTGAAGTTCCATGGACAGGTTCCGCTGGCGGAACGGGCGGCGCGGCTGCGCGGACTGCGCGACGACTGGGTGCGCCAGGTGATCGACGTGCCGGGCGTGCAGATCCTGACGCCCGAGGAGCCGGGGATGAGCGGCGCGGTCACGTCGTTCCGGCTGCGCGGGCGCACCGGGTTCGAGGACAACGTGGCGCTGTCACGGCGCCTCGCCGACGAATTCGGCATCTTCACCGTGGCGCGTTCCGGGCCGGCGGGCGGCAGCTGCATCCGCGTGACGCCGTCGTACTTCACCCGCGGCGCCGACCTGGCGAAGCTGGCGGCGGCCATCCGCCAGTTGGCGCCAGCGTAGGCGATTCGTCGCATTGAATGGGGAAATGCAAAAAGGCAGCCACATGGGCTGCCTTCTCTTGAATTCTGGAGCGGGAGAAGAGTCTCGAACTCTCGACCTCAACCTTGGCAAGGTTGCGCTCTACCAACTGAGCTACTCCCGCATGGAGTGGTGAAACATGAAGCTGTGATGCATGAAGCTGTGATGCATGAAGCTGTGATACTTGAAGCTGTGATACATGAAGCAATGATACCGTGCGCGGTTCCAGGGAAACTGGAGCGGGAGAAGAGTCTCGAACTCTCGACCTCAACCTTGGCAAGGTTGCGCTCTACCAACTGAGCTACTCCCGCGCGGAGCAGAACTATACCAGAGGAGCCGGCGGTTTGCCAACCCGGGCGTTCAGCCTTTCCGCGAGGATGGCCGAGAGCCCGGCGAAGGCGGGATGATCGGCCGTGATGACGTACGTCGGAATCGCACCGAGATAGCGCTCGAAACGCCCCTTCTTCTCGAAGCGCGCGCGGAACGAGGAGCGGTCGAAGCGCTCGCCGAGTTTGCTCACGATGCCGCCCCCGAGGTACACGCCGCCGCGCGCCCCCAGCGTCACCGCCAGGTTGCCGGCCACGGTGCCCAGCATGCCGCAGAAGGCCTCCATCGTCTCGTCGCACAGCAGGCAGCTGCCGCGCAGCGCGCGTTGCATGATGTCGGCGACGGACAGCGGTTCGGCGGGCACGCCCCGCAGGTCCGCCAGGGCGCGGTAGACCAGTTCGATGCCGGGGCCGGACATCAGCCGCTCGGCCGACACGTCGCCGAATTCGCGCCGGGCAAAGCGCAGGATGGCGATCTCTGTGTGATTGACCGGCGAAAAGCTGGCATGGCCGCCTTCCGATGGCAGGGCCGTCCAGCCCGCGGCCGTGGGGATCAGGCCCGAGACGCGCAGCCCCGTATCGGCGCGGATCAAACCCTGCGGCGTATCGGGCACGGCGCAGCCCCCTCCCACCTGCCGCTTCCGGTCTTCCAGGTGGGGCAGCGCCAAGGCCAGCGCCGCGAAATCGTCGACCACGGCCAGCACGTCGAAGCCGCACTCGTCGCGCAGCCCGGCAATCGAGAATTCCCAGTGAAGGTCCGTCATGCGCACGACATCGCCGATGACCGGGCGGGCGATCGCGATCGCGCCGTGCCGCACCACCGGCGCGGCAGCAGCGACTTCGGCTTGCGACAGGTAGGCGCGCAGTGCCGCCGCCAGCGTCGGATAGGCCAGGCATGGCAGGACCTGCACATGGCTTACCCGGCCCGGCGCGGCTTCCAGCGCCAGGCGCGCATGCGTGCTGCCCACGTGTGCCAGCAGGCGGGGGCCATCGGGGAAATCGGCGGGCTGGTCGGGAGTGGAGAACGGCGCTGCCGTCGCCGTTGCGAGCTTCTTGATGTGATTCACCCTGTCTCCCATGCAGGTCGGATTGGTCGGTCGACGCCTGCTCTTGTCGGCGCCGCGCTTGCATCGCACGCCGCAGGTCGTTGAAATCGTTTTCAGTGATCGAGGAAGAAAACCCGAAGGGGACTTCGGGCTTCCGCATGCGATCGACGGCGCGTGGGGATGTTGACCGGCGCGCCGGTGGAAACGCTTTCAGGAGGCAAAACTTACCGGCAACAGTGAAGTTCCGTCAACAGCTTTGTTTAGTGGAAATTACTAAACGTAGTAAAAATACGAATTTCCTGAAAATATCAGGCTACCTGTGACATGGCACTTGACTTTCAAGATTCCGATCACGAAACTGCTCTGAAATCGATTTCAGATGCGCTTTTCCGGTGTTTCCTGCGCGTTCTGGCGTGGCCGCGTCCGGCACAGGCGCGTCCGGCCCAGTCCCGGGCGGGCCAGCGCACCTGACACGATCCTCCAATAAATCAAGGAAATTAACGGATGAGACAACTCAGCATGATCATGAAGCACCGCGCGAAGCACTCCGTGAAACACGGCGCCCTGGCCCTGACGCTCATCGCGTCCGCCATCCACGCGATGGCTGCCGACGCCTTTGCCGACAATCCCAAGGCGGACCCCGACCAGCGCGCACGCGCCGCGGTCGCCGCGATGACGCTGGATGAAAAGATCCAGACCGTGTTCGGCTATTTCTCCACCGACTTCAAGGGCACGGCGAAGCCGAAGGAAGGCGTGCCGTTCACCGCCGGCTTCATCCCCGGCGTGCAACGCCTGGGCATCCCGCACCAGCAGTTGACGGACGCCGGCACCGGCGTCGCCTCGCAGCCGAACCCGTCGCCGCGCCAGCGCACCGCCCTGCCGGCCGGCATCGCCACGGCGGCGAGCTGGAATCCTGCGCTCAGCTACGCGGGCGGCGCCATGATCGGCAAGGAAGCGCGCCTGTCCGGCCACAATGTGATGCTGGCCGGCGGCGTCAACCTGCAGCGCGAACCCCGCAACGGCCGCAACTTCGAGTACGCCGGCGAAGATCCCTTGCTGAGCGGCGTCATCGCCGGCGAGCAGATCCGCGGCATCCAGTCGAACCACCTGGTCGCCACCGTCAAGCACTTCGCCTACAACGACCAGGAAACGGGCCGCTTCAAGGTGAACGTCAAGATCGGCGATGCGGCGGGCCGCATGTCCGACCTGCTGGCCTTCCAGATCGCCATCGAGCGGGGCAATCCGGGTTCCGTCATGTGCGCCTACAACCTGGTCAACGGCGCCTACGCCTGCGAGAACGACTACCTGCTCAACAAGGTGCTCAAGCGCGACTGGGGCTACAAGGGCTATGTGATGTCCGACTGGGGCGCCGTGCACTCGACCATCCCGGCCGCGCTGTCCGGCCTGGACCAGCAGTCCGGCTGGCCGTTCGACCAGTCGCCGTACTTCAACGGCGCACTGAAGGAAGCGGTGGAGAACGGCCACGTGCCGCAGGCCAGGCTCGACGACATGGTGCAGCGCATCCTGCGCGCCATGTACGCCAACGGCGTGATGGAACACCCGGTGCAGGTCGAACCGGAGAAGATCGATTTCGCCGCCAGCGCGCAGGTCTCCCAGCAGGCCGCCGAGGAAGGCATCGTGCTGCTGAAGAACCGCAACGGCGTGCTGCCGCTGGCCGGCACGCAGCGCACCATCGCCATCATCGGCGGCCATGCCGACGTGGGCGTGCTGTCGGGCGGCGGTTCCTCGCAGGTCTATCCGATCGGCGGCTCGCCGGTGCCGAACGAAGGTCCGAAGACATTCCCGGGCCCGATCGTCTACCTGCCCTCCTCGCCGATGCAGGCGCTGGCCAAGCGCCTGCAGGCGAAACTCGTCTATCACGATGGCAAGGATGCGGCGGCCGCAGCCCGGCTGGCCGCGTCCAGCGACCTGGCCCTGGTCTTCGCCACGCAGTGGACCGCCGAGAGCATCGACCAGCCCGACCTGTCGCTGCCCAATGGCCAGGACGCGGTAATCGCCGCCGTGGCGGCCGCCGGCAAGCCCACCGTGGTGGTGCTGGAAACCGGTTCGCCGGTCACCATGCCCTGGCTGGCCAATGTCGACGCGGTGGTGCAGGCCTGGTACCCGGGCAGCCGCGGCGGCGAAGCGATCGCCCGCGTGCTGACCGGCGAAGTGGATGCCTCCGGCCGCCTGCCGGCGACCTTCCCGATGTCGGCGGACCAGCTGCCGCGCCCGGTGGTGGACGGTACCGGCCTGCCGGAAGGCAGCCGCTTCACGACCGACTACGACATCGAAGGCGCTGCGGTCGGCTACAAGTGGTTCGACAAGAAGGGGCACAAGCCGCTGTTCGCCTTCGGCCACGGCCTGTCGTACACCTCGTTCAAGTACACCGGCCTGGCCGCGGCGGCGAAGGATGGCGCGATCGACGTGTCGTTCAGCGTGACCAACGACGGCAAGCGCGCCGGCAAGGCGGTGCCGCAGGTGTACGTGAGCAAGGCCGGCAGCGGCTGGGAGGCGCCGAAGCGCCTGGGCGGCTGGGACAAGCTGGCATTGCAGGCCGGCGAAAGCCGCGCCACCCGCGTCGCCATCGACCCGCGCACGCTCGCCGTGTTCGACAGCGCCAGCGGCAAGTGGAAGATCGCCGCCGGCGAATACACCGTGATCCTCGCCGAGGCGGCCGATGCACCGGTGGCGACCGTCAAGGTGCGCCTGCCGGCCCGCGAGTTCGCGGCTGGCGGCCGCTGACCCGGCTATCGGGCGCTGGCGGTAGCGGGCGGCGATCCGTGGCGTGAGCAGCAGGCCGGCGGCCAGGTTGGCGCCGGCCTTCAATGTTTTCAATCCACGCTTCAACGCCCTGCGGTTCGCGGCGGGGCGCCCGCGACAACTACGGGCTGTCCGGGCGCCGCATGCGGAACATCTGTTCCGGCGTGATCTCGAAGTAATCCGCCGGCCCGCCTCCGCGCAGGATGGGACGCGCACCGGCGGTATCGTAGATGCCGTCCTTCAGCAGGTGCCGTGCGATGTGCACGCCGACCACTTCCCCCAGGACCAGCCAGTTGCCTGTTGCCGCGCCGCTGGCCGTCTGCAGCGCGATGATCTGCGTGGCGCGGCATTCGAAGGCGACAGGCGACTCCGCCACGCGCGGTGTGCCGATCACGCTCGACGATGCGGGCGTCAGGCCGGCCAGCGCGAATTCATCCACCTCGGGCGGCGCCGCCGTGCACGTGATGTTCATCGCCTCGGCCAGCGGCCGCGTGGCCAGGTTCCACACGAATTCGCCGGTTGCCTCGATATTGCGCAGCGTGTCCTTCCGCCCCTGGCTGGAAAAGCCCAGGATGGGCGGCACGTAGTTGAACGCATTGAAGAAACTGTAGGGCGCCAGGTTCAGCACGCCGTCCGCGCTGCGGCTCGATATCCAGCCGATGGGACGCGGGCCGATGATGGCGTTGAATGGATCGTGCGGCAGGCCATGGCCTCGTGCCGGTTCATAAAAATAATACTCGTGGCTCACGCGAGCTCCTGGTCGAACCGCGGCGAACCTCGGCGTCCGCCGCGTACTGGTTGTCATTGAAATGGATGGCGCCCGTCAAGGACGCCGTGAACTGCAGCGGGCCGTTGCCACCGCCGATGGCGAACGCATCGCTTCGCACGGCCGCCCTACGTGGCATTCGCGGTGCCCGTCGCACCGAACATCTCCGCAATCGTCGTGCGCAGCCACGCTATGCCGGCATCCGCCGCGAAGCGCTGGTGCACATGCAGCTTGACTTCGATCGGCGGCAGGTCGAAGGGCAGCGCCAGCAGCCGGTAGGCACGCCCCCGGTTGAACCGCTCCGCTATGCTGCGCGGGAACATCAGCGCCAGGTCGGTGCTGCGCACGATCTCCGGCGCGGCGATGAAGTGCGGCAGCTTGAGCACGACGTTGCGCTGGATGTCCAGCTGGCCCAGCCACTTTTCCGTCAGGCCGTGCCCCGTGGCGCCGCTGTCGGTGACCACGTACCGCAACCGCCCCAGCGCTTCGCGGGTCAGCGCCCGCCTGCCGTCCGGATGGCCGGAACGCACCATGCACACGTACTCGTCGTGGAACAGCGTCTGCGACTGGCAGTCGCCGGACAGGCCGGGAACGTAGCCCAGCGCGAGATCGATCTCGCCCGAG
Organism: Pseudoduganella albidiflava; assembly: GCF_004322755.1. Taxonomy (NCBI): domain Bacteria; kingdom Pseudomonadati; phylum Pseudomonadota; class Betaproteobacteria; order Burkholderiales; family Oxalobacteraceae; genus Pseudoduganella; species Pseudoduganella albidiflava. Next base: position 1,874,187 of record NZ_CP036401.1, on the reverse strand, counting down.
CGCATGCCCGCTTCGACATTGGCCAGCGGGATCGGCACGACCTCGATCGCGACGCCGGGCGCGTTTTCCTGGAGCGCCGACAGCAGCGGCGGCAGGAAGAAGAACGCCGACATGTCCGACATCGAAATGCGAAAGCGCCGCACCGATGTCGCGGCATCGAAACCGGCATGGCGCTGCATCGCGCCATAGATCATGTCGAGCGCACGGTCGATCGGGCCGTGCAGCCGTATGGCGGCCGCCGTGGGCTGCATGCCATCGGCCGTGCGCACGAACAGCGGATCCTGGAACACATCGCGCAGGCGCCGCAGGCCATGGCTCACCGCCGGCTGCGACAGCGCGAGGCGGTCCGCAGCGATGGTCAGGCTGCGCGTTTCCCATATCGCCAGGAATACCCGCATCAGGTTCAGGTCGACGGTCCCTGTATTCATTTTCTGCATAGTGCCGATTCCCGATCTTCAGTTGACGGTGTTTTGGGGAAACGCCTATCGTTTCCCTATCGGATTGCCGTCCTGTCATACAGCAAACAGGTCGAATATCGGACTGCCTTGCACGCAGACGAAGCACACAATTTTAATCGACCGGAGACACACCATGAGCGCTTTTTGGGATCGCATCGGGATCGACGAAACGGCCGGCACCATCTTCGATGGCGACCGCCGCTACCTGATGATGCGCACCGATGTGCTGATGGGCATGCTGCACGAACTGCCGGCCGCGCTGCGCGGCCAGGTGCTGGCGGCGCTGGCCGAATCGACGCGCCAGCACGGCGGCAAGAGCGTGCGCGCCTACCTCGAAGCCGGCAGCAGCGACGGCCTGGCCCGTACGGTGGTCGAAGGCGCCGCCGCCTTCGGCTGGGGCGTCTGGCACTTCAGCGCCGGCGCGCACGAAGCCGGGCTGGAAGTCGAGAACAGTCCGTTCGCCGCCGGCCATGGCCCATCCGATGTTCCCGTGTGCGCGCCCATCCGCGGCATTTTCCACAGCCTGGCGCAGAGCGTGCTGGGCAGCGACGTCAGGGTGACCGAAACGCAGTGCGCGGCGCAGCACGGCGGCCGGTGCCGCTTCGTTGCCCGGCGCGCCGAGCCATCCGCCACGTCCCTGTCCCAGACGCCCCTTTCCGGCACGCCCCTTTCTTGATTCCCGCGACCCCGCGCAGGCATCCAACCCACGAACACCGTTGAAACACGAAGGAGACATCATGTCCACAGCCACCCTGCTGCATCCCGCCGCACCGATCCACCCCGGCCTGGTCCCGCCGCCCCTGTCGCCGGCAGCGCCGGCAACGCTCGACCAGGTGCTGGCCGACGTCGCCCGGCGCAGGGAAGAATTCACCTCGCTCGGCCACGTGCCGCGCGACATGGTCGAACGCTTCAGGGAAGCCGGCATCTACCGCGCCGGCACGCCGCGCTGCTTTGGCGGCGACGCCATGCCGCCCGCCGACTTCCTGCGCATCGTCGAGCGCATCGCGGCCGTCGACGGTTCCGCCGCGTGGGTCGCCAGCTTCGGTTCGGCCAACACCTACCTGGCCGCGCTGCCCAGGGCGACGCAGGCCTTTATTTATGCGGAAGGACCGGACCAGGTGTTCGCCGGCGCACTGTATCCGCCGCAGCCGGCGGTCCGCACGGCCGATGGCTGGCAAGTCACCGGCCAGTGGAAATTCGCCAGCGGCTGCATGGGCGCCAGCTGGCTGGGCGTGGGCATCGGCGGCGGGCCGGGCGTCAAGCCGCTGGCCGCCATCCTGCCGGCCGCGCGGGTCGAGATCGTCGAGAACTGGGACGTGGTGGGCCTGGAGGGCACCGGCAGCCATGACCTGCGCGTGACCGACCAGTTCGTGGCCGATGACTGGACCTTCCAGCGCGGCAGCGGCGCCGTGATCGACGAACCGCTGTACCGCTACCCCGCCACCTGCTACCAGGCGCAGGTGCACGCGGCCGTCAATATCGGCCTGGCGCGGGCGGCGCTGGAGATCGTCAACGACATGTCGGCCGGCAAGGTCACCACCACCGGCGCGCCGCGCATGGCCGACCGCGCCTACTTCCGTATCGAGCTGGCCAAGGCGCAGGCGCAGTTCGAGGGTGCCAGGGCGTACTTCTACGAAGCGGCCGAGGCGGTCTATGAGGCCATCGTGGCCGGCCAGGACGTGACGCCGGAACAGATCGGCATGCTGAAGCTGAGCGCCACGCATGCCGCGCAAACGGCCGCCGACGTGGTGCGGGACGCCTACCGCCTGGGCGGCATGGCATCGATCTACAGCAAGCACCCGCTGCAGCGGATCGTGCGCGATTCGATGGTCGTCACCCAGCACGCCTTCCTCAGCAGCGGCAACTTCGACGGCGCCGGCGCCGTGCTCGTCGGCGTACCGCCCTTCCCCGGTTTCCTGTAACAACGCGAGGCAGCCATGAATTCCGTTCCCGCTCAAACCCGCGCTCCCGACAGCGACGCCCTGCGCCTGCGCTTCCGCGAAGCGATGGCCAACCTGCCGGCAGCCGTCAACATCGTCACCACGGCCGGCCCGGCGGGCCGCTGCGGCATCACCGCCACGGCGGTCTGCTCGGTCAGCGATACGCCGCCGACGCTGCTGTTCTGCATCAACCGCAACAGCACCACCCTGTCGGCCTTCGAGCAGAACCGGCAGCTCTGCATCAACGTGCTGCCGGCCGAATGCGACGACCTGGCCCGGCACTTCGCCGGCATGAGCGGCCTGTCGATGGAGGAACGCTTCCAGGCCGCGAACTGGATCGACGAAGGCGGTGCCGTACCGCGCCTGGAGCCCGCCCTGGTCAGCCTTGCCTGCCGCGTGGTCGACGTGGCGCAGGTCGGCACCCATGCGGTCATCTTCGCCCAGGTCGACGACATCTCGATCCGCCAGCAGGCCGACGCGCTGGTGTATTTCGATCGCACCTTCCGCCGGGTGACGCGGCAGGTCGAAGCACAGCCGGCGTGATCGTCCCGGCAGCCCCGGGGCCATCGGCCGGCATCACAATGATAAAACCCACCCTCTCTCCAGGAGTCGCACCATGAAGCATCGCTCTCTCATCCGAACCGCCGCGCTGGCCGCGGTATTGTCCGTGCCTTTGCTGGGTTGGGCCGCGGACCTCAAGCTGGGTTTCATCACCTCGCTGTCGGGCCCTTCGTCCTCGCTGGGCATTCCCTATTCGAAGGGCCTGCAGGCCGGCGTGACCTACCGGCCCGACATCGCCGGCAAGAAGGTGCAGGTGGTGCAGCTCGACGATGCCTCCGACCCCACCACGGCCGCCCGCAACGCCCGCAAGCTGGTCGTGGAAGACAATGTCGATGCGCTGATCGGCACCGCCGGCACGCCGTCGGGCATCGCCATCGCCGGCGTGGCCCGCGAACTGAAGGTGCCGTTCATCTCGGTCGCCCAGGTCAAGCCCGACGCCGGCAATGGCGGCTGGATGGTCAACGTGCCGCAGGCCACGCCGCTGATGGTCGATACGCTGGTGGCCCACATGCAGCGCTCCGGCGTCAAGACGGTCGCCTACATCGGCTTCTCGGACGCTTGGGGCGATATCGTCTACGACGCGCTGCTGGTCGCCGCGAAGAAGAACGGCATCAAGGTGGTGACCAACGAGCGCTATGCCCGCAACGACAGTTCCGTCACCGGCCAGGCGCTGAAGATCGTCGCGGCCCGGCCGGATGCCGTGTTGAGCGGCACCTCGGGCACGCCGGGCGCGCTGGCCTATCTCGGCTTGAAGGCGCGCGGCTATCGCGGCAAGATCTATGGCACCCATGGCATCATCAATCCCGACTTCATCCGTGTCGGCGGTGGTGCGCTGGAAAACCTGTACGCCCCCACCGGCCCCGTCGTCGTGGCCGACCAGTTGCCGGCCAACCACCTGTCGCGCAAGATCTCGCTCGATTTCCGCAGCGCCTACAAGAAGACCTTCCAGGCCGACGCGACGGATGCCTTCGCGCCCTACGCGTTCGATGCCTGGCTGATCTTCCTGGATGCGGCGCAGCGCACCATGGCGCAGAAGCAGCCCGGCACGCCGGAATTCCGCGCGGCCCTGCTCAATTCCCTGCTGTCCACCAAGGAGCTGGTCGGCACGCAGGGCGTGTACAACTTCCGCCCGGAGAACATCTTCAATACCGACCCGCGCTCGGTCGTCATGGTGAGGCTCGAGAAAGGCAAGTGGAAGTACATGCCCTGACCGGCTCCCGCGCTCCACGCCCGGCCGCGCAGGCGGCCAGGGTGACATCATCGCAGTCCCGACATACCAATCCACACGTTCAACAACAACAAGGAGACCACCACGATGTTCGACAGCATCCGCCCCACGCTCGCTGCCCCCGCAATCCCCGCCGCCCTGCTGGCCCTGGCCTTCGCCCTGCCCGCCGCCGCCGCCACCGGCCCCGTGGCCGCCATCGACAGCGGCAAGCTCGAAGGCGCCATCGAGAACGGCATCGCCAGCTGGAATGGGATTCCGTATGCCGCGCCGCCGGTCGGGGCATTGCGCTGGCGCGCGCCGCAGCCGCCTGCCGGCTGGACCGGCATCCGCGCGGCCACCAGCTTCGGCAACGACTGCATGCAGGTGCCCTTCCCGCAGGACCTGGCCCCCCTCGCCACCAAACCCGCCGAGGATTGCCTGTACCTCAACGTGTGGAAACCCGCCGCGGCAAAAGGCAAGCTGCCGGTGATCGTGTGGATCCATGGCGGCGGCTTCGTCAACGGCGGCACGTCGCCGGCCATCACCTCCGGCGCGCCGCTGGCGAAACGCGGCGTCATGGTGGTCAGCTTCAACTACCGCCTGGGACGCTTCGGTTCCTTTGCCCACCCGGCGCTGGCAAGCGACGCCGCCAACAAGGGACAGTCCGGCAACTACGGCTACCTGGACCAGCTCGCGGCGCTCGATTGGGTACAGCGCAATATCGCCGCGTTCGGCGGCGACCCGGCCAACGTGACCATCATGGGCGAATCGGCGGGGGCCATCGCGGTCAACACGATGCTCACCTCCCCGCTCACCCAGGGCAAGGGATTGTTCGCCAGGGCGGCCATCCTGTCGGGTGGCGAAGGCATCATCCCCGGTCTCCCGTCGACCCGGTCGGGAGCCGAGCAGTGGAGCATCGAGTTCGCCGGCAAGCATGGCATCGCCGCGGACGATCCCGCCGCACTGTCGAAGCTGCGCGCACTCACGCCGGAACAGGTGGTCGACGGCTTCAACCTGATGTCCATGTTCACGCCGGGGCCACGGGTGCACGTCGGGCCGTTCGCCGACGGGCAGGTGGCCGTGGAACCATTGCCGGCCTATGCGGCCGGCCGCTTCGTCAAGGTACCCGTGATGATCGGCGCCACCGATGACGACATGGGCGGCCGGACAGGGTTCATGGTTGCCGGTGCCCGCAAGATCGCCGGCGTGCTGGCCGACCAGGGCGTGCCCGTGTACGCATACCGCTTTTCGTATGTGCCGAAAGCGATCGAATGGCCGGGCGGCGCCAAGCACGCGACCGACGTGACGTACTTCTTCGATACCGTCGCCAGTGCGCATGGCGACAAGACGACCGCGCGCGACATCGCCATGAGCAGCGCGATTGCCACCTACCTGGTGAACTTCGCGAAGAACGGCGATCCGAACGGGGCGCAGTTGCCGCAGTGGCCGCGCTACCAGCGTGACAAGGACGAGCTGATCGATTTCGCCGCATCCGGCGTGCCGGTACCGCAGAAGGATCCGCTGGGGCCGGAAATCGACGCGGCGCAACGCGCCATGCCCGCCAGGCAGGCCAACTAGGCCAACCAGGCAGGCCGCGCAACGCTCCGGACCGCCCTGCTCCGCACAGGGCGGTCCGGCAAACCCCACCTCGAACACGCGCTGCGGGACGGACGGCGCCATGCCGGGGCTCCAGCCGGCGCCCGCCGCGCCCGCGCCGATCGATCAAGAGAACCGCTCCATGGAGACCCCTGTCGTACACATCGTCGACGACGACGCCCTGGCACGCGCAGCGCTCGCGCGGCTGCTGGATGCGGCGCAGATCCGCACCGCGTGCCATGCCGGCGCCGAAGCATTCCTGCAGGCGTACGACCCGCTGCTGCCCGGCTGCCTCGTGGTCGAGGCGGACCTGCCCGGCACATGCGGGCTGCGGCTGCAGGAGCACCTGCTGTCCGCCGGCAGCGAACTGCCCGTCATCTTCGTCTCGCGCAGCGGCGACGTGCCGGTCTCGGTGCGGGCCCTGCGCAATGGCGCGGTGGACTTCCTCCAGAAGCCGTATGACCCGCGCCGCATCATGGACAGCATCAGGATGGTCCTGGATGGCGTGCAAAGCCGCTATCCCGAGCGCGAGAGACAGGCGCGCCTGCGCGAAAAGTTCGCGCAACTGAGCCCGCGCGAACGCGAAGTGCTCGATCATGTCCTGCGCGGCGACGTCAGCAAGATCATCGCGCGCGACCTGAACATCAGCGTGCGTACGGTCGACGTGCACCGGGCCAGGATCAAGGACAAGCTGCGCTGCCCGAACTCGGCGGCGCTGGTCAGGGATGCCGTGCTGGCGTTCGGGCTCGACATCCTGCACCCCCACGATTTTCCGAAGACCTGACTCCCGCCGGGGCACACGCTCCGGCTGTCCACCCGGTTCACCACCTGCCGCCACGCCTCCGGCCACGGCATTCCCCTCGTCCGCTTCCTGCCCTGCTTTTCACCCTGCTTCATGCCCTGCTTCATGCCCTGCTTCATGCCCTGCTTCGCCTGTGTGCCCGATACGCAACAGGCCCCGTGACGATGCACGAGCCGGCCGGCGGCGCGGCTTTGTCACGCTTTCGGCACCGCGTATCCGGGCCACGCGCGAAGCGCTTGATTTCATTACGAAAACGATTTCAGCGGCGGCGGAAAAACAAGGCGCCCTTGTGGCTGCTGGCGCCGTTCGATGGCGCACGCCGCGTGCCACTAGGTAGGCATGCGTATAGACGCTGGCATGCCGCCTTTCTATCTTGAAGCAGCTGACGCTGTTTTCACCGCGAGACCGCGGCTGGCCCATCGCAATCACCACACCACGCCGCCACCGCGCGGCATTTCCAGAGCAAAGAGGAGAACAAGTGACAAGAGCCCGCAATGACGCTGTACCCCGTATCACCCCGCGCAGCATGGCACTGGCCGTGGCCGGCGCCTGCGCGACGCTGTTCGTGCCCGCGCTGGCCCAGGAGGTACCGCCGCCGACGACGGCCGGCGCCAGCCAGCCCGCGGCCGCAGCGCCCGCCAACACGGTGATCGTGACGGGCATCCGCGCGGCCATGCAGTCGACCATCGACATGAAGCGCAATGCCGACGGCATCGTCGACGGCATCGTCGCCGACGATATCGGCAAGTTCCCGGACACCAACCTGGCCGAGGCGGTGCAGCGCATCTCCGGCGTGTCGATCGACCGCTCGCGCGGCGAAGGCTCGCGCGTGACCGTGCGCGGCGTGGGGCCGGACTTCAACCTGGTCCTGCTGAATGGCCGGCAGATGCCGGCAGCGAACCTGGAAGACCGCGGCAGCCGCTCCTTCGATTTCGGCAACCTCGCCTCGGAAGCCGTGTCGCGCATCCAGGTGTACAAGAGCGCCCGCGCGGACAGCCCGCCGGGCGGCATCGGCGCCACGCTGAACATCATGACGGGCCGCCCGCTCGAACTGGGCAACCAGGCCAGCATCGGCGGCAAGCTGGTATACGACAAGTCGAACACCAACCTGCCGGACCAGCTGAACGGCAAGAAGGTGACGCCCGAAGTATCGGCGCTGATCAGCCGCAGGTTCGGCACCGGCGACATGTTCGGGCTGTCGCTCACGGCCAGCTACCAGTCGCGCAACTCGGGTTTCAACCAGGCGCAGGTGGGCGGCTGGATCGGCCCGTTCCAGGCCGGCACCACCGATGGCTACGGCGCGATCGCGCCGGGCACGGCGACGAACGCGCCCACCTCGGGCATCTACCTGACGCCGCAGAGCCTGTCGTACTCGCTGACCGGCTCGCAGCGCCAGCGCACCAACGGCCAGCTGACGTTCCAGTTCCGCCCCACGCGCGACTGGACCAGCACGCTGGACTACACCTATGCCCGCAACAAGATCCAGACCCTGGGCACCTCGGTCGGCGTGTGGTGGAGCCATGCGCAGAACCAGCGCAGCGACTGGGTCACCGGCCCGGTCTCGTCGCCGTCGTACTACGAAGAGCAGTCGGTCATGCAGGATCTCGCTTCGGTCGCCCAGGACTACGCGACCGTGTCGACGCTGAAGTCCACCGGCTTCAACACGTTTTTCCGCGCCAACGCGCGGTTGCGCCTGTCGCTGGACCTGCACCACTCGGTGGCCAGTTCCGGCTCCGACAGCCCGTTCGGCAGCCTGAACGACATCACCACCGCCAGCTTCGGCCGCAACACCAATGGCGCCGACTTCACGCATGAACTGCCGGTGCTGTACATGGACTACACCCCGATCGGCAACGAGGTCACCGGGTCATGGTTCCAGGATGCCCGCAGCAGGCAGGTGATCGACCAGGCCCAGGCCGGCGCGAAGCTGGACATCGGCGAATCGTCCGGACTCAATTTCGGCCTGTCCGTCACGCGCACCCGCTACAACTCGGCCTGGCAGCAGGTGCAGCAGGATGCCTGGCAGGGCACCGCGCCGGGCGGCCACCAGAACGCCGCCACGGTGTACGACCAGAGCTACTGGACGCCGGCCAACCTGCGCGACTACTTCGGCCAGCTGGACGGCTCGGACGACCCGAAGATGTGGACGACGATCCCCGTGGTCGACTTCGTGAAGGTGCGCCAGAACGCGATCGACGTCACCGGCAACGCGGCCATGTTCACGCCGAGCCTGGCCGCGCCGACGGAAGTGCGTGCGCTGCGCGAGAAGTCGAGCGCGCTGTACGTTCAGTTCAATACCGAGTGGGATACGGCGATGCCCATGCATACCGGCATCGGGCTGCGCTATGAAAGGACGAAGGTCGATACCGATGCCACGGTCGCCGATCCGAGCCTGGTGCGCTGGGTCGCGCAGAACGAATATCCGGTCACCAGCACCCCCGGCACGCTGCGCACCGAGCATGGCGACTACCACAACTGGCTGCCGACGGTGGACTGGGACATGGACGTGCTGCCCACCCTGAAGGTGCGCGCCAGTTACGGCGTGACGATCGGACGGCCGCGCTGGGACCAGATCCAGGGCGGCGCCACGTATGGCGCGGTGGCCGGCGTCACGGGCCTGAATGTCACGCGCGGCAACCCGCGGCTGTCGCCGGTCAAGTCGCGCAACCTGGACCTGTCGGCCGAGTGGTACTACACGCGGCAGAGCATGGTCTCGCTGGGCCTGTTCCACAAGGACCTGAGCGGCTACGCCGGCCAGGCCAGCTTCGTCGAGGCGTCGGGCACGGCGACCACGCCGGTGGGCGGCAAGTACTGGAACGCCGCGGTGGCGGCGGGCTGCAAGCCGGCCGACACCGACTGCCTGCGCAACTACATCCTGCGCAATTTCGATGGCCAGCCGGGCGTGACGATGACCGGCAGCACCGGCACCGGCAATGCCGCGGGCGTGATCACCGGCATCCCGGGCGACCCCGCCCTGCCCTACAACGTGACGACCTACATCAGCCAGAACAAGTCGTCGCTGAAAGGCGCCGAGGTCAACTGGCAGCACATGTTCGGCAACGGCTTCGGCGTCCAGGCCAACTACACGTACGTGAAGTCGGACCTGCGCTACAACGACACCGGCGTCGGCGCGCAGTTCGCCCTGCTGGGACTGTCCGATTCCGCCAACCTGGTCGGCATCTACGAAGACCGCAAGCTGTCGGTGCGGCTGGCCTACAACTGGCGCGACCGCTTCCTGGCGTCGGTGGCGGAAAGTGGCCGCGCGAATCCGGTCTACGTGGAACCCTACGGCCAGTTCGACCTCTCCGTCGGCTACAACGTCACCGACAGGCTCAGCCTGGCCCTGGAGGCGATCAACCTTGCCGACGCCACCCAGCGCGCCCATGGCCGGACCGTCATGCAGGTGCTGAGCGTGTCGACCGGCGGCCCGCGCTATATGGTGGGGGCGCGGTACAAGTTCTGAGGGGGCTGGGATAGAAGAAATATTTCCTGAAACCGGGGTCTGACCCCGGTTCCGCTTGGATAGCGATGTTTGATGTCGAAAGAGCGCCAGAGCAGCAGGGGTCTGTCCCCGCCAGTCGTCGGTACTATCCAAGTTGCCAACTATGACCAAGGGGACCGACCCCGGTTTTTGCTGGCGTAATTGGTACGCCGGCAAACACCGGGGTCAGTCCCCTGACGGAGAAAACGGCAAGCGCTACAGCTAACACTTACCGGGGACAGACCCCTGCTGCTCGACCGCCTTTTGCGACATCTTTTTTCGCTCGCGGTCGCAAGACAGCGCTTCGGCAAGCCAGTCCCGCTTCATGGGTTTGCCGGACGGCGGCGCGGCAGGCGCGGTGGGTTGGGTGGCACGAAGGTTGGCTGCCGCAAAGGCCGGCGCCCGCAGCCCGTCCAGCGGTTCGGCGGGACAGCCCGCCGGATCATGGCGAAAGTGATCAAGCATGAGGTACTCCCGTGTTCATCGCGGCGGACCGGCCGTTGCAGCCGGTCCGCCCCGCCGCTAGTCGGTACCGCCACCGAGGTAGGTGGCGTGCACGCGCGCATCGCGGGCCAGCTCGTCGGAAGCGCCGGCCAGCGACACCTGGCCGAGTTCCAGCACCACGCCACGGTCGGAACTGCGCAGCGCGGCCAGCGCGTTCTGCTCGACGAGGATGATCGAGATGCCGTCGTCGCGCAGCGCGCGCACGATGGCGAGGATTTCCGTGACGATCTTCGGCGCCAGGCCCAGGCTCGGCTCATCCAGCATCAGCACGCGCGGCTCGGCCATCAGCGCGCGGCCCAGCGCCAGCATTTGCCGCTCGCCGCCGGACAGCGTGTTGGAACGCTGGGTGCGCCGCTCGGCCAGCCGGGGGAAGCGGTGATACACGCCGTCGAGCTTGCGGTTGCGCGCCGCCGACGAATCGCGCTTGCTGTAGCTGCCCAGCAGCAGGTTGTCCAGCACCGACATGTCGCCGAACAGTTCGCGCTGTTCCGGCACCAGGCACAGGCCGCGCCGGACGCGTTCCTCGACGTCGACGCCGTCCAGCGATTCGCCATCCATCCGCACCGCGCCGCGCGCCGGCAGCAGCCCCACGGCCGCCGCCAGCAGCGACGTCTTGCCGGCACCGTTCGGCCCGATGACGGAGACGATTTCCTTCGGCATCAGCTTCAGCGAGATGCCGCGCACCGCCTCGACCTGTCCATAGTTGACCTGCAGGTTGTCGATTTCCAGGATAGGACTCATGCCGCGTCTCCCAAGCAGACTGCTTGTTTCGTGTTGTCGGATTGCTCTTCGGCGAGGTCGCCGCCCAGGTAGGCGGCCTGCACGCCCGCATCGCGCCGCACCGCGGCGGGATCGCCCTCCATCAGCTTGCTGCCGAAGTTCATCACCACCAGGCGGTCGACCAGCTTCATGACGAAGTCCATGTCGTGTTCGACGATCATGATGGTCACGCCGTCGCGGCGCAGCTGCTTCAGCAGCTCGGCCAGTTCCTGTTTCTCGCCATGGCGCAGGCCGGCCGCCGGTTCGTCCAGCACCAGCATCACCGGGTCGCCCATCAGCGCGCGGGCGATCTCCAGCAGGCGCTGCGTGCCCAGGGGCAGCGCGCCCGCCAGTTCATGCTCGCGGCCCGCCAGGCCGATGCGCGCCAGCTGCGTGCGCGCCTCCAGGAAGATCTGGCGTTCCTCGTGCTTGTCCAGGCCCAGGCCGGCGGCCAGCAGGCCGCTGCGGGTACGCCCGTGGGCGCCCAGCGCCACGTTGTCGAGCAGGCTCATCTGGGGCCGCAGCTTGACGTGCTGGAAAGTGCGCGCCATGCCGAGCTGGGCGATGTCGCGCTGGGACAGCTTCGTCACGTCGCGGTCCATGAACGACACCGTGCCCGAACTGAGCCCGATGGCGCCGGTGAGCAGGTTGAACATGGTCGACTTGCCCGCGCCGTTCGGTCCGATCAGGCCGACGATCTCGCCGGCCGCGATGTCGAAGCTGACATCGTTGACAGCCACCAGGCCGCCGAAGCGCCGCGTCACGTTCCGGGCACTGAGGATGGTCTTGCCGGCCGCCGGCTGGCTGCGCCGGGCCAGCGGCTGCGTGTCGCCGCGCGGCGGCGGGGCCACCGGCGCCGGGGCACGGCGGTACTTCGCCGCCAGCTTCAGCGCGAAGCCGCACACACCGGCCCGTGCACGGTGCAAAAGCAGCAGGAAAAGCAGGCTGAACACGATGACTTCCAGCTGCGTGCCGCGGCTCGACAGCAGGGGCAGCACATCCTGCAGCGTATTGCGCAGCAGGATCACGATGGCCGAGCCGATCAGCGCGCCGGGCAGCTGCAGCAGGCCGCCGACCACCGCCATCAGCAGGTAGTTGATGCTGCCGTGGACGTCGAACGTCGACGGGCTGACATAGCGGCTGTTGTGCGCGTACAGCCAGCCGGCCAGGCCGGCCACCAGGGCCGAGTACACGAACAGTTTCAGGCGCAGGTGGTAGCCGTCGGCGCCCACGCTGGCCAGCAGGCTGTTGCCGCCGCGCAGGCTGCGCATGGCCCGGCCCTGGCGCGAGCGCAGCAGGTTGCTGCTGAACAGGTAGACCAGGCCCAGCGTGCCCCAGATCAGGTAGTACATGGCGCCCGACGAAGCCAGCGAGTAGCCGCCGATATGGATCGGCACGATATTGCTCATGCCCGTGTGGCTGCCCAGCGCTTCGATATTGCTCAGCACGAGCGGCACCGACAGGCCCCAGGCGATGGTGCTGATCGGCAGGTAGTGGCTGCCCAGGCGCAAGGTCAGCATGCCGATCACCAGGGCGGCGCCGCCGGTCGTCGCCAGCGCGAACAGCAGGCCCAGCCAGGGCGACAGCCCCTGCGCGGCGGTCAGCCACGCGGTCGAGTAGGCGGCGATGCCGACGAAGGCGGCCTGCCCGAACGACGTCACGCCACCGACGCCGGTCAGCATCACCAGGCCCAGGGCGACCATGGCGCCGATGCCGATGTCGTTCATCAGGCCGATGCCGAAATTGCCGAGCGCCAGCGGCAGCAGGAACAGCGCGGCCACGACGGCCAGCGGCGCGTGGCGGTGGAAGAGGATGCGGCTCATTGGTTGATCTCCTCGACTTCATCTTCGGAATGGACGGCGTAGTACGAACGCACCAGCAGCACGGGAATCAGCACGCTGAACACGATCACGTCTTTCAGGGCACCGCTCCAGAATGCGCCGAAGCTTTCCAGGATGCCTACCGCGATCGCGCCCAGCGCGGTCAGCGGGTAGCTCGTCAGGCCGCCGATGATGGCCGCCACGAACGCTTTCAGGCCGATGGTGAAACCGGAGTCGTAGTACAGGGTGGTGATGGGCGCGATCAGCACGCCGATCAGGCCCGCCAGCAGGGAAGCGCACAGGTAGGCCATCAGCGCGGTGCGGGCCGGGCGCACGCCGACCAGCCGGGCGCCGACACGGTTGACGGCGGTGGCGCGCAGCGCCTTGCCGACCAGCGTGTATTCGAAGAACAGGAAGAACATCAGCCCCAGCACGGCGGCCGCGCCGACCATCAGGATCGTCTGCATCGAGACGGCGAAGGTGGCGCCCAGGTCCCAGGTGCCGTCGAGCAGCGCCTGCGTGCGGTGGCCTTCGGGACCGAAGAACATCAGGCCCAGCCCGGCGAACAGGAAATGCATGACGAGCGCCGCCATCAGCAGCACCAGCGAGGAGGCATCGGCGATCGGCTGCAGCAGGATGCGCGCCGCCAGCGGTGCCACCGGCACGACCAGCAGGATGGCGCACAGCACCTTGAGCAGCGCGGGCGCCTGCGACCCTGCGAGCGACCAGGCCGCCAGACAGGGCAAGGCCGGCAGGAGGCCCCAGCCAAGCACCGCGGCCGGTATGCGCCGGTAGTCGCCGGCACGCCCCAGCCGCAGCACTTCCAGTCCCACCGCGATCGCCGCCAGCAGGGCCACCATCCATACCGTGGGCGGCAGGTGGCCGGCCTCGAATGCCGCCAGGCTCAGCGCGGCGAACACGGCCACGTCGCCGAACGGCACGAACACGACCCGTGTCACGGAAAACACCAGCACCATGCCGATCCCGGCCAGCAGGTAGATCGCGCCGTTCGCGATCCCGTCCGTCAAAAGTATCAATATCACATCGCTATCCATCATGTCTCCACATCTGCTCGCTGCTATTTCTGGTTGTTAAGGTGGGGTCCGGGCTCCGCCCGGCGCTCCTGCCAACATGCGCGCCAACAGGCCTGCCGGCTTGCCGGCCGGCGCGCCTTTCACCGCATTCGCGCCGCCTCCATGGCGCCGCGGCCGACACCCCTGCCGAGCGACTGCGCGGTCTTTCCGGCGAGGCCGAAATCGGTATTGGGGATATCCTTGATGATGATCCTGACAGCGCTTCGGGCGGCGCCGGGGAGTTCCGCCATCACGTCGGTCAGTGCGGCGATCAGGCGGCGCTTCTGCGCGTCGCTGCGTCCCGCGATCAGGAATGCCTGCACGACGCTGATCGCCAGGCCCTGCCCGGTTCCCGGTGACGTCAGGGCCGCAGCGGGCGCGCCGCCGATACCGGTATCGTGGGCGGCCACTTCGTTCAGGATCACCCGGACGGAATCGATGGGGGCATCGATCGATGCCACGACGGCATGCGTCATGGACTCGATGATTTCCTGTTTTTGCCGATGGCTGTATCCCTCGGCGATGAATGCTTCTATGGTCGGCATCATGTATTCCTGGAGTTAAAAACAGCGGATAAGACATGCCCGCCGGGACGAACGGAGCGTCAATCCCGCGGCATCATCAGGGATACTATGCGGCGCTATCGGATAAATCAAATTTATACTATTGATGATATTGATGAATTAAGCTTATTCGCCTGATTGGTGCGAAAAGCGCGGCCGATGCACCGCCACGGCCAACGGAACATGGCGAAAAACGCCGGCCGCGCACTGCTGCGGTGCAAAATAAGTGGATAAACGCCATCGATGGGAATCATCTCCCCCATCGATTGGATTAATCCATTGTTCACTTCTACCATTCCCCTGCCTCAACACACGATGCAGCCGGCGACAGCCGTCCAAAGGCTCTCGCACGCCTGCCATTCCTTCGCCCGCGCACCGCCGCGGGCGCTCACTGTTTGTTGCATCAGGAGAAGCCGAACATGAAACGCACCCTGCGCACACTCTGCGCCGCCTCGCTCTGCACCACCACGCTGGCCCACGCCGACCCGGTCACGATCTACGGCTTGATCGATGCCGGCCTGACCCGCTATTCGGACAGCGCCACCGCCGCGGGCGGGCCGCGGCAGCTGACCAAGATGGACACCGGTGTCGCCAACGCGAACCGCATCGGCTTCAAGGGCGTGGAACAGCTGGGCGACGGGCTGAGCGCCTTCTTCACGCTGGAAACCGGCTACACGCTCGACGATGGCGCGCTGGGCCAGGGCGGGCTGATCTTCGGCCGCCAGGCCTTCGTCGGCCTGGCCAACCAGTACGGCAGCGTCAGCGTGGGCCGGCACTACGACTTCATGATCAACCAGAATGCCTACTCGACCGGGGCGGCCACCGTGGCCGGGCTGCTGGCCTTCGGCCTGCATGCCAGTCCGCGCACGGCCGGCGTGCTGAACGACCGCATCTACGCGGGCGACCGGGTCAACAACTCCGTCAAGTTCCAGAGCCGCGCTTTCGGCGGATGGAGTGTCGGCGCGCTGTATGGTATCGGCGAAGTAGCCGGCAACAGCGACGCGGGGCGGACCTACAGCGTGCGCGTGGCCTACGATGCCGGCCCCGCCAGCGCCGCGCTGGCCATGACCGACCTGCGCGATGCGGCGGGCGTGTACACGACCCGCATCTACGGCCTGGGCGGCAGCTACCAGGTGGGCAGCGTGCGCGCGTTCAGCCTGTTGACCCATGTCCGCAACAACAGCGGCCGGCAGCTGGAAGCCACCAATGCGGAAGTGGGCGCCACCTGGGCCGCCGCGCCGCTGGTCGACCTGTCGGCCGGGGTGCAGCGGCAATCGCGCAACAACGCCATCGGCAGCGCGCACCAGCTGACACTGGTGGCCAACTACAAGTTTTCGGCACGCACGAATGTGTATGCGGTGGGCGCCTTCCTGCGCGACCGCGGCTTCCCCGCCCAGACCACCGCGGCCGTCGGCGTGCCGGATGCCGACGGCACGCAGAACGCGCTGCGCATCGGCATCCGCCACCTGTTCTGACCCCGCGGCCCTGCGCCGTTCACGCCGGCCGGCCGCTCAGCCCTGCCGTCCGTTCGGCCCTGCCAGCCGCTCAGCCCTGCCGCCCATATTCCTGCAGCAGGTCGACGATGGCCTGCCGCATCCAGCGGTTGCCGGCGTCGCCCTCGAAGTCCTGGTGCCAGTGCAGCGTCACCTCGACTTCGGGGATCGTCACCGGCAGTTCGTACAGCGAGAACTGTTCCTGCGCATTGAACAGGCGGGCGATCCGGTAAGGCACGGTCACCGCCAGGTCCGAGCGGGCCAGGATGCTGGGCAGCACCGAGAAATGGGGGATGTCGAGCGCGATCGGGCGGTCGATGCCGTGGGCGCGGAAGACATCTTCCAGCTGGTGGTGGCTGCTCTCGGCGGACTGCACCTGCACGTGGGACAGGCCGAGGAATTCCTCGACATTCAGCGAACGCCCGGCCGGCAGGCCTTCCCGCCTGCGCGTCAGGCACATGTAGGTTTCCCTGAACAGCAGCGTATGGCGTGTCATGGATTTCAGCAGCGGCAGGTTGCCGATGGCGAAGTCGAGCTGGCCCGTGCGCAGCGATTCCTCGATGGCGCTCTTCGGCACCTGCTCGACATGGATGCGCGCCAGCGGCGCGTGGGCCCGCATGTATTCGCACAGCGGCGGCAGGAAGAACATTTCGGCGGCATCCGTCATCGACAGCGTGAAGGTGCGCGTGCTCAGCGCGGGCACGAACTGCTCGGCGTAGCTGAGCGCATCCTGCACCGCCTGCAGGGCGCGCGTGATCGGCTTGGCCAGCTCCTGCGCCGCGGGTGTCGGCTGCATGCCGGTCTTGGTGCGGATGAACAGCGGGTCGTTGAAGATCGTGCGCAGGCGCCGCAGCGCATAGCTGACCGCCGGCTGCGACAGGTGCAGGCGGTCGCCCGCCAGCGTCAGGCTGCGCTCGTCCGAGATTGCCTGGAAGACGCGCAGCAGGTTCAGGTCCATGTTGTTGAGGGTCGTCATACCAAAATCCATGCTGTTTATGCGATGGATATGTTACATCAATTTGATAAATCAAGGGCCCGCCAATAGAATGAATTCATCGTTGCAACAGGATGCGATGCCTGTTTGCAGCGGCGTAGTGCCAGCCACCCAGCCGGATGCACACCCGGCGCGGCGGCCGGCGAACCGGTTTCCTTATCGTGGGTGATGGCATGAAGATGATCGTGGAAAAAATCGTGGATGAAACGGCGGACGTGCGCTCGTTTCGCCTGGTGCGGGCCGATGGCGCGCCGCTGGAAGCCTATGAGCCGGGGGCGCATGTCGATGTGACGGCGCCCGGCGGCATCACCCGGCAATACTCGCTGTGCGGCGCGCCCGACGACGACCGCGCCTACACGATCGCCGTCAAGAAGGAACCGCAGTCGCGCGGCGGCTCGCGTGCCTTGCACGAGGCGGTCGCGGTCGGCAGCGAACTGGAGGTGGGCCAGCCGCGCAACCTGTTCGCGCTCGATCCCGCCGCCACCGAGCACGTGCTGTTCGCGGCGGGGATCGGCATCACGCCGCTGCTGGCGATGGCTTACCGGCTGGTGGCGCGCGGCCACGCGTTCACGCTGCACTACTTCGTGCGCGGCCCGGAATACGCGGCCTTCGCCGACCTCCTGGCCGCGCCGCCATTCGCCCACCACGTGCGGTTCCACTATGGCGTGGAGCGCGACAGCATGCCCCGCTACCTCGAGGCATGCATGAACGCCGCCAGCCACGATGCCCATGTGTACACCTGCGGCCCGGCGCCATTCATGGAAGCGGTGGTGGCCTGCGCGGGCCGGTCGCGCCGCGAGGAAGCGATCCACCTCGAACACTTCCAGGCCGCCGCGCCGGCCGCCGGCGATGCGGGCGACGGCGCCTTCGAAGTGGCCATCGCCAGTTCCGGGCAGGTGCTGCCGGTGCCGGCCGGCAGCACGATCGTCGATGTGCTGGCCAGTGCAGGCATCGTGATCGACACCTCCTGCCGCGAAGGCATCTGCGGCACCTGCGTGGTACCGCTGCTGGACGGCACGCCGGACCACCGCGACAACTGCCTGTCGAAGAAGGAAAAGGCCGCCAACGACCAGATCTGCCTGTGCGTTTCCCGTGCCTGCTCGGCACGGCTGGTACTCGACCTCTAGCCAGGCGCACGCGCCGGCACCGGCCGGCGCATGCCTCCCCCTTCCAACAAGAGAGATTTCATGAGCCAACCACTCATCCAGATCGACAGCGTCGACGTCATCCTGCTCGACCTGCCCACCATCCGGCCGCACCAGCTGTCGGTGACCACGATGCGCCGGCAAAAGCTCGTGCTGGTGCGCATCCGCGCCAGCGACGGCATGACCGGCTGGGGCGAAGCCACCACCATCGGCGGTCTTGCCTATGGCGAGGAAAGCCCGGAAAGCATGCGCGTCAACATCGAGACTTACATGGCACCGCTGCTGCTTGGCGCCGATGCCACCTCCCCGAACGCGCGCATGTGGGAACTGCGCTCGCACCTGCAGGGCAACCGCTTCGCGCTGTGCGCCATTGAAACCGCGCTGTTCGATGCCCAGGCGCGCCGGCTCGGCGTGCCCTTGAGCGACCTGTTCGGCGGCCGGGTGCGCGACAGCCTGCCGGTCGCCTGGACGCTGGCCAGCGGCGACACCGCGCGCGACATCGCCGAGGCCGAGCGCATGCTGGAACAGAAGCGCCACCGCATCTTCAAGCTGAAGATCGGCGCGCGCGACGTGCGTGCCGACGTGGCCCACGTGGCGGCCATCAAGCGCGCGCTGGGCGACCAGGCCAGCGTGCGCGTCGACGTCAACCAGGCCTGGAGCGAGACCGATGCGATGCTCGGCATGGGCATGCTCGAACAGGCCGGCGTGGACCTGGTCGAGCAGCCGATCGCCGCCGGCAACGACGAAGGCATGCGCCGCCTGCGCGCCATGAACCGCATTCCGCTGATGGCGGACGAAGCGCTGCACGGCCCGGCCGACGCGTTCCGCCTGGCCGAGCACCGCGCCACCGACGTGTTCGCGATCAAGATCACCCAGTCGGGTGGCCTGCGCGGCGCCCAGCAGGTGGCGGCGATCGGCGAAGCGGCCCATGTCGGCCTGTACGGCGGCACCATGCTGGAAGGCGCGGTCGGCACGATCGCCTCGGCCCACCTGTTCGCCACGTTCCCGGGACTGGCCTGGGGTACCGAACTGTTCGGCCCCTTGCTGCTGACCGAGGAAATCCTGCGCACGCCGCTGGACTACCGCGATTTCGCGCTGCACCTGCCCACCGGCCCGGGCCTGGGCATCGAGATCGACGAAGAAAAGCTGGCCTGCCTGCAGCGCCAGTCCGGCAACGGCCGCTGATTCCGCGATCACCACGCAACCAGAAAAACCCGACAACCAGGAAAAACCGATGCTATTCAAAGTGAGCATGACCGTCCGCCTGCCGCACACGATGCCGGCCGCGGAAGCCGACCGGCTGAAAGCCACCGAACGGGCGATTGCCCAGGAACTGCAGCGCAGCGGCAAGTGGCGCCACCTGTGGCGCGTGGCCGGGCGCTACGCCAACGTCAGCATCTTCGACGTTGCCGGCAATGCCGAGCTGCACGACCTGCTGCTGACGCTGCCGCTGTTCCCGTACATGGACATCGAAGTGGAAGCGCTGTGCCGCCACCCTTCGTCGATCCATGACGACGACCGCTGACGCCGGCGCCAGTTTCACAAAGTACCAGCAAGCAGACCATCCCCGACCAACCAAAGGAGACAACCCATGGACCAGAACGCCATCGACGCGCTGCTGCGCAAGATCGAGAGCACCGAAACGGGCAAAGGCAATCCGCGCGTGCAGGCCGCCGTCAACCGCATCGTGCGCGACCTGTTCGCCACGATCGAGGAGCTGGATATCCAGCCGCATGAATTCTGGAGCGCGATCAGCTACCTGACCGAAGCGGGCCGCTCGGGCGAATACGGCCTGATCGCCGCCGGCCTGGGCTTCGAGCATTTCCTCGACCTGCGCATGGACGAGGAAGAAGCCCGCCAGGGCATCGCCGGCGGCACGCCGCGCACCATCGAAGGGCCCCTGTACGTGGCCGGCGCACCGGAATCGCTGGGCAGCGCACGCCTGGACCAGGACCCGCAGCCGGGCGAGGTGCTGTTCATGCAGGGCACCGTGCGCGGCGCCGACGGCCAGCCGCTGCCGGGCGCGCTGGTGGAGGTATGGCACGCCAACCACCTGGGCGGCTATTCGTTCTTCGATCCGGGCCAGAGCCCGTACAACCTGCGGCGCACGATCCGCACCGACGCGGATGGCCGCTACCGCTTCCGCAGCAGGGTACCGGTCGGCTACAGCGTGCCGCCGGGCGGCGCCACCGACAAGCTGCTCAAGCAGCTTGGCCGCCACGGCACCCGCCCGGCCCACATCCACTTCTTCGTAACGGCACCGGGCCACCGCAAGCTGACCACGCAGATCAACATCGACGGCGATCCTTACCTGTGGGACGACTTCGCGTTCGCCACGCGCGAGGGCCTGGTGCCGCCGATGACGAAAATCACCGATCCGGCCGCGCTGCGCGCCAGCGAAGTGGACGCGCCGTTCTATTCGATCGACTTCGATTTCGACCTGCACGCCCAGCGCGACGGCCTGCCGGCCGACCAGGTCGAGCGGGCGCATTTTGTCGCCTGACGCGCTGGCGGCCATGCGGATCCACGAACCGGGCCCCGGCCAGATCGCCTATTGCCTGCAGGGGCCGCCCGATGCGCCGGTGCTGGTGCTGTCCAACTCGCTGGGCACCACGATGGCGATGTGGGATGCCCAGGCCGATGCGCTGGCCCGCCGGTTCCGCGTGCTGCGCTACGACACGCGCGGCCACGGCGGTTCCGGCGCGGGCAGTGACGCGCGCAGTGACGCGGGCAGTGACGCCGCATCGGGCTACACCCTCAACCAGCTCGGCCACGACGTGCTGCGCCTGATGGATGGACTGGGCATCGCGAAAGCCGCGTTCTGCGGCATCTCGATGGGCGGCCTGACGGGGCTGTGGCTGGGCATCCATGCGGGACACCGCCTCGACCGGCTGGTGGTTGCCAACAGCGCGGCGCGCATCGGCACCATGGCCGGCTGGCGGGAACGCGCCGCGCAGGTGAGATCGCACGGCATGGACGCGGTGGCCGACGGCGCCGCGGCGCGCTGGTTCACGCCCGGCTTCGCGCACCGCGCGCCGGACGTGGTCGACGGCCTGATCGACGGCTTGCGGCGCACCCCGCCGGCCGGCTATGCCGCCTGCTGCCTCGCGCTGGCGGCCGCCGACCTGCGCGAGGAGATCGGGGCGATCGGCGTTCCGACCCTGCTGGTGGCCGGGCGGGACGATCCCGTCACGACCGTCGCGGATGCCGATTTCATGCGCGAGCGGATCGGTGGCGCGCGCACCACGATCCTCGATGCCTCGCATTTGTCGAACGTCGAAGCGGCGGCGGCCTTCACCCGCCAGCTGGGCGATTTCCTTGCCGGATCGGCGCCGAGTTAAATCCATCAGATTCATGCATAGCATCGAAATCATCAATTTGATGAATGCAAGTCCAGCTTCTAGAATCGTCCATACCCTGCAATCACCGTGAAAGACCCGCATGTCCTCCGCTGACACCGCTACCGATATCCTCCGGCACCTGGCCAGCCGCCTCGACCGGCTGGAAAGTGCCCAGGCCATCCGCGCCACCCTTGCCCGCTACATGCTGCTGTGCGACCAGCCCTGCGACGACCGGCGCTATCCGCAACTGCCGGACCTGTTTACCGCGGATGCCGTGTGGGAAGGCGTGGGCCGGCACTACACCGGCACCTTCGGCCGCCACCAGGGCCGGGCGGCGATCGTGGCGTTCGTCGGCAGCTACCTGGCGCCGTCGCCGCACTTCGAACGCAACCTGCATTTCCTGACGTCCGACCAGGTCAGCGTGGCGGACGACGGCGCCACCGCGCGCGGCCAGTGGCTGATGCTGCAACTGTCCACCTACGGCAGCGGCGGTTCGGAGGCGATCACGGCGCGCCTCGACGTGGACTTCGCCCGCGGCGACGACGGCTGCTGGCGCATCGCCCACTTCCGCACCGAACGGCTGGAATGCATGCCGTGGGGCGTCCGTGCGGAGTCCGCGGCATGAGCGCCTGGGTCCAACGATTCGCCCATGGCGCCGATGGTCCGGCGATCGCCATCAAGGATTGCATCGACATCGCCGGCCTGCCCACCTGTGGCGGCTGCGGTGCGCTGGCCGACGCGCCGCCGGCCGAGCGCGATGCGGACACGGTGGCCGCGCTGCGGCAGGCTGGCTGGCACATCGCCGGCAAGACCACGATGCATGAACTGGCATACGGCATGAGCGGCGTGAACGCGTGGGCCGGCACGCCGCTCAATCCGCAGGATCCGCTGCTGATCCCGGGCGGATCGTCGAGCGGGTCGGCCGCCGCCGTCGGCAGCGGCGAGGTCGATGCCGCGCTGGGCAGCGATACCGGGGGCTCGATCCGGCTGCCGGCCGCCTGCTGCGGCGTGATCGGGATGAAGCCGACGTTCGGCCGGGTCAGCCGGCGCGGTGCCTGGCCGCGCGAGAGCAGTCTCGATTGCGTCGGCCCGTTTGCCCGCATGATGCCCGTCCTCGTTCACGTCATGGCCGCGATCGCACGCGATTTCGATGGCGGCGCCGCGGTGGCACCGATGCATGGCGCCCGGATCGGCCTTGTCGCCACCGCGAGCGACGACGCCGTGCAGGCCGCCCTCACGGCGGCACTGCAGGCCAGCGGCTGGTCCGCCCTGCCGCGCGAACTGCCGGGCATGCAAGAGGCTTTCGACGCCGCGATCGCCGTGATCAACAAGGAAACCTGGAACGCCTTCGGCGACCTGGCCAGCGACAGCCGGCTCGGGCAGGACGTCGCCCGGCGCCTGGTCGCGGCCAGCGCGACGACCCACGGCGCCCTGGCGCATGCCGAGGCGGTGCGCGCGCGCTTCATCGCCGAGGTCGACCAGGCGCTGGACGGTGTCGATGCGCTGCTGCTGCCCACGCTGCCGTCGCTGCCGCCGACGCTGGCCGACGTGGCGGCGGGCCACCCGGTGGTTGCGCTGAGCGCGCTGGTCCGCCCATTCAACCTCAGCGGCCATCCGGCGCTGAGCTATCCGATTCCCGTTCCCGCCGCGCCCGGCCGCGCCGGCAGCCGCGTCAAGGCGGGACTGCAACTGGTCGGCCGCCGCGGCGACGACGAGCGCCTGTGCGCACTGGCGCTGCACCTGGAACAGGCGCTGCGCGGCCCGGACCAATAACCTCTCCCTTTACTGGAGCATCACATGAACGCCCCTTTACGCTTCCATCCGCGCACGGCGGATTCCACTTACGGCAGCCTGGTGCAGGACGGCGCCGTCGACCCTGCCCTCTACACCGACCCGGCGATCTTCGATGCCGAGATGGACCGCATCTTCGCCCGTACCTGGGTGTGGGTCGCCCACGTCAGCGAACTGCCGAAACCGGGCGACTTCCGTTCCACGTTCGTGGGCCGCAATCCCGTGATCGTGGTACGCGACCGCCAGGACAACATCCACGTGCTGGAAAACCGCTGCCGCCACCGCGGCGCCACCGTCTGCGAGAAGACCAAGGGCAATGCGACCGGCTTTACCTGCCCTTACCACAGCTGGTCCTATGGACTGGACGGCAAGCTGCGCGGCCTGCCCTACTCGGATGGCTACGAGGACGTGGTCGAGAAGGCCGACCTGCCGCTGAAGAGCCTTCGCGTCGGCGTGTATGCCGGCATGATCTTCGCCAGCTACAACCAGGACATCGAACCGCTCGAGGACTTCCTCGGCAATGCGCGCCACTGGATCGACCTGTTCATGAAACAGGGCGCCGGCTTCCCCGTCAAGACGCAGGGCGAACACAAGTTCACCTTCAAGGGCAACTGGAAGATCCAGCTGGAGAACACCACCGACGGCTACCACTTCCCGGTGGTGCACAAGACCTTCCTGCAATCGGTGGATGCCGAAACGTCGGAGATGCTGTCCTTCATGACGGACGATGAAGCGATCACCCGTTCGCTGGGCAATGGCCACAGCGTGATGGTGATGGTGCCGGAGCACGTGGATCTCGATGTCGACGACGGTACCGAGCAGCTGCAGGAGCGCTTCCAGCACGTGATCGACGCGCTGTCGAAGGACTATCCGGCCGAGCAGGTGCGCCGCATCGTCCGCTCGCTGCACGGCGCGGGCTTCAACCTGAACCTGTTCCCCAACGTGGCCATGTCGATGTCGTTCTTCCGCGTGTTGCGCCCTGTTTCGGTGGACGAGACCGAGATCCGCCACATTGCGCTGGGCATGGATGGCGGGCCGGAGATCGCCAACCGCGAGCGCCTGCGCATCCATGAACACTTCCAGGGCCCGTTCGGCTTCGGCAGTCCCGACGATGCGGAAGCGTGGGAGCGCGTGCAGAGCGGCGCCCGCGCCGGGAAAGACGTGCCGATCCTCGTCAACCGCGGCCTGAACCGCGAATGGGTGGACAGCAACGGCGACAAGGTGTCGCATTCGACAGATGAAACCGGCATGCGCGAAGCCTATGCCATGTGGAAGAGGATGATGAGCAATGACTGATATGGATATCCCCGTCGCCGACATGACGACCCCGCTGGGCCGCGCCATCGCGTTCATCTGGCGCGAAGCGGAACTGCTGGACAACAAGGACTACGACGCCTGGGGCGCCCTGTGGGCCGAGGACGGCCACTACGTGGTGCCGATCGATCCCGACACGGACGATTTCGAGAGCCAGCTGAATTACGCCTACGACGACGCCCGCATGCGGCGCCTGCGCATCGAGCGCTTCACGTCCGGCCATTCGATGTCCGCCGCGGATTCGGCCCGGACGATCCGGACGGTGTCGCGCTTTTCCCTGGTGGGCATCGACAACGATCTCGTCGAAGTGCGCTCGGCGCAGCTGCTGGCGGCGCACAAGCGCGGCACGACCACGCTGTTCGCCGCCAACCTGACGCACCGGGTGCGGCTGCTGCCCGGCGGCGCGCTGCTGGACCGGAAGGTGGTCCGGCTGATCAATTCGCAGGAGGCGCTGAACGCGCTGGGCTTCCTGCTGTAGTACCCACTGCTGTACCCACTGCTGCACCACCCGCTGTACCTGCATGAGTGGCGCGTGCGACGACTGCACGCGCCACCATCGTTGTCCCGCTGTATCGGCTTTCCGCACTGGTTTCAACCTGAACCTCCCACCACTAAAACAATCGAAGGGTTAGAAATGAGCATGAGCATCGCGCCGCACTGCACTGGTATCGGAGTCACTTGGAAGCGTTTCCCCCTGTCGCTGGGGCTGGCCGGGTCGATCGCCCTGCTGGCCGGCTGTGGCGGCCTGTCCGGCGACCGGACCGTGGTCACCGTGGAGAGCGGCATCCTCCAGGGGGCGGAAGCCGATGGCGTGCTGTCGTTCAAGGGCATCCCGTATGCGGCGCCACCGGTCGGCAACCTGCGCTGGCGCCCCACGCAGCCGGCCGCGCCGTGGAGCGGGACGCGCCCGGCCACCGCGTTCGGCCACGACTGCATGCAGCAGATATTCCCCAACGCTGCGCCGACGACTGCCGCCGCGCCCTCCGAGGATTGCCTGTTCCTCAATGTCTGGCGGCCGGCCAGCGAGGTGCCGGCCCGCGATAAATTGCCCGTGCTGGTGTATATCCACGGCGGCGCCTATACCTACGGCAGCGGCGCGTCGGACGGCAAGGCGTTCGCCAGGGAAGGCGTGATGCTGGTGACGTTCAATTACCGCCTCGGGCGCTTCGGCTTCTTCGCCCATCCCGCGCTGACGGCCGAGCAGCCGAACGAGTTGGTGGGCAACTACGCGTACATGGACCAGGTCGCGGCGCTGAAATGGATCCAGCGCAATATCGCCGCCTTCGGCGGCGACCCCGGCAACGTGACCGTCTCCGGCGAGTCGGCCGGCGGCGAGTCGGTGCACTCGCTGCTGACGACACCGCTGGCCAAGGGCCTGTTCCAGAAAGCCATCGTCCAGTCCGGGAACGGCCGCGAGAACCAGGTGTACCGGCTTTACCTGCGCCGCAACGCCAAGGGCATCGGCGCCTCCGGCGAGGAAATCGGCGTGGCGTTCGCCAAGAGCGTGGGGATCGACGATACCGGCGCCGGCGGCCTGGCCGCGTTGCGCGCGCTGTCCGCCGACCAGGTGCAGGCCAACCTCTACCTGGGCTACACCTACGCGGGCGGCCCGATGATCGAAGGGAAGATGGTGGTCGATGAACCAGGCGCGCAGTATGTCAGCGGCCAGTTCACCCCCGTCCCGCTCCTGATCGGCAGTACCGATCTCGATCTCGGCTTCCCTGCGCCGGCACGCACCAAGGACGAGGCGTTCGCCATCTTCGGCGCGCAAAACCTGGCGGCGGCGCGCGCCGCCTTCGATCCCAAGGGCACCGCCACCGTCGACGAGGTGCGCAACCAGATCGCCCGCGTGCAGCTGATGGACGAGCCGGCGCGGTTCGCGGCGCGGATCTTCGCCGCCCACGGACAGCCCGCCTATGTGTACCGCTTCTCGTATGTCGCCGAGTCGGTCCGCGACAAGGTGCCCGGCGCCGTGCATGCCGCCGAGATGCCTTACGTGTTCGGCACCCTGGCGGACACCTATGGCAGCGCCGTGACGAGCCAGGACACCGCGGTGTCGCGGCTGGCCACCGGCTATTGGGCGCAGTTCGCTAAGTCGGGCAATCCGAACGGCGGTGGACGCACGCCGTGGCCGGCCTATGCCGGCGACAAGAACGGCCTGCTCGACTTCACCGCCGCCGGCACGGCCGCGGCGTTCGAGGCCGATCCGCTGAAAGCCCAGATCGACCTGGTGCAGGCGGTCAGCGACCGCAAAGCCGCGCAATAAGGGCGTGCCGGCATGGCGGACCCGCGCCATGCCGGCGCAGATCCGCTGCGCTCAATACGACACGACCAGCAGCGACACCGCCTGGCGCGGCAGCTGCATCCGCAAGGTGGCGACGCCGTCGCGCACGGTCACGGTGGACGGCTCGCCCAGCTGCGCCAGGGCGCTGGCCTTCTGCAGCGCGGTCACTTGCGCGGCAGTGGGGCTGGCCGGCGACCCCATGCGCTTCCAGGCGGCATACGAGTTGCTGTGCTCCTGGTCGATGCGGTAGTGCCGCACGGTGGCGCTCTGCGCGGGAATGCCGCTCAGCGCCACGTCGACCGGCGCGCCGGCATCGATGATGTCGTCGTCGTGATAGTTCCAGACCAGCACGGCGACCTCGCGCCCGGAGCGGCTGGCCAGCGCACCGACGTCGGTGCGGGCACCGCGCACGCCTTCGCGCTGGATACGTTCGGCATCGTACGCCAGGTCGCCGCCGACCTTCAGCCGCGCGCCGCGCATCATGCCCAGCATGCGGAACACATTCAATACCGGCTTGTCGACGCCGTTGGTGGCCAGGTCGCGGTAACCCGCGAACCAGGGCTGGTCCTCGAACAGGAAGGACCAGTTGACCGCGCCGATCAGGTTGGTGCCGCGGCGGTCGGCCAGGTCGTACAGGCGGGCCACCGATGCCACCGTGTAGCTGGCGTACAGCGTGCCGTTGCGGTAGGCGTTTTCCGGGTTGGTCTGCATGCCGCAGGCCGCGCAGCCTTCCGGATCGGACTCGCCGATGATGACGGGGATGCCCTTCAGCTCGGGGTATTTCGCCACCATGGCAAAGCCCCGGTCGAGGTTGCGGAAGTGGGTGTCCATGCCCATCCGGACCACGCCGTCGACCACCTTCGGCGCGCCCTTGGCATGCCAGGCCACGAAGTCGAGCGGCGAGCCTTTCTTGCCGGTCGCGTGGTTGGTGCCGTGCAGCGCGTGCTGCAGGAATGCTTCCATGAAGTCCCCCGCCACGGCCGTGTGCGGGCCGCCGAAGCGGGCGGTCGGCAAGGCGCGCTTGACGGCGTCGGCAGCGTGGTCGTACATCTTGAAGTAGGCCTGGCGGCGGTCCGGCGCGATCAGGTAATGCCCATCGGGTTCGTTCCACACTTCCCAGTACCAGCTCTCGACTTCCTGCTGGCCATAGCGCTCCACGCAGTGGCGCACCCACTGGTAGATCAGCTCGGACCACTTGGCGTAATCCTTGGGCGGATAGGCCCACCCCGTCATGATGTCCTCGTAGCGCACGCCCGGCTTCCACCGGTGCTGGTAGGGCTGGGGTTGCGGCGACAGCGCCTCCGGCATGAAGCCGATCTGCGCCAGCGGCTTCATGCCGCGCTCGATGTACGCGTCGAAGATGGCGTCGGCGATCTTCCAGTTGTAGACCGGCTTGCCGTCGGCATCCTCGCTGTACATGCCGGTGGAACCCCATTTGAGCGCATGGCTGCCGTCGCCCGAGGTCATCAGGTTATGCGCACGCACGTACACGGGGACCGGGCTCATGGCCGCCAGTTCGGACAGCAGCTTCTTGCCGTTGGGCGTGGTGGTGTAGTTCGGCTCGTCGTAGCCGAACCAGGCCCACAGGGGTGTCATGGGGCCGGTCTCGGTACGCGTGTCGACGGTCAGCTTCACGGTGCTCGCCGCGGGCGATGGCTTGGCCGGTTCTGCCATGGTGGCGAACGGCAGCAGGCCGGCGGCCAGGACGGCGCCGGCAAACAGGGTTTTCATGGTCTGGTCTCCGAATATTGTTATGCGCCCGAGTCTAGGCGAAACGGCTTGACGCGACCAATGAGGAATTTATCGCCTGCGATAGCGAATTGACATCGATGCGAGGTGACATCGATGCTGTTGACATCGATGTGTGTCGACATCGCGTAACGCGCCCTACCCTGCGCCGGCCGGCAGTGCGCTCTCGCCGAGCACGCGGTCGCGGTAGATGCGGGGCGTGCATCCCAGCTCCCGCTTGAATACCTGGTACATGTACTGGGTGGTGAGGAATCCGCACTGCTGCGCCACGTCGGCGACGCTGCGATCGCGGCTGCGCAGTCCCGCTTTCGCGGCCTCGAGCTTGAAGCGCAGGATCGCGTCGTGCACGCTGCAGCCGAACTCCTGGCGGAAATAGAGTTCCAGCGAGGAGCGCGACAGGCCCACGTAATCGGCGACCTGGTAAGTCTTGATGCCCTGGCATGCGTACTGCCGGATGAAATGGCTGGCCTGCATCACGTAGGGGTTGCGCACCGGCTGGTGCAGGCTGGACGCGCACACGTTGATGCCGGCCGGGGGCACCAGGATGCGCGTATCGGGCAGCCGCACCCCGTGCAGCATGCGGTCCAGCAGGTGGGCGGCGGTGCGCCCGATTTCCTGGGCACCCTGGATCACTGAACTGAGGGGTATGCGCGTGAGCTGGCGCACCAGCGGGTCGTTGTCGATGCCGATCAGCGCCACCTGTTCCGGTACCGCGATGCCGCCGATGGTGCAGGCCTGCGACAGCTGGCGTGCACGGGCATCGGTGACGGCGATGATGCCGCACGGTTTCGGCAGGCTGCGCAGCCAGGCGATCTGGCCCTGCACGGCTTCGTCCCACGAGGAACCGGCGGTGGCGCAGCCCTGGAAAACCTCGACGTGCGCCCCGCTCTTTCCGGCCAGCTCGCGGAACGCATGCTCGCGCTCCTGCGCCCAGCGGTTGCCGGGTGCTTCGGGAAGGCTGAACATGGCGAAGCGGTGCAGGCCGGCATCGATCAGGTGGTCGAAGGCCAGTTTGACGAGCTTGGCATTGTCGGTGGCCACGTACGGCACGTTGGCGGGATAGCCGCTATCGTCGGCATACGAGCCGCCCACCGCCACCACGGGGAAGCGGCAGCCCGACAGGGCCTCGGCCACGCACGGGTCGTCGAAATCGGCGATGATGCCATCGCCCTGCCAGTGCTCGATATTGTGCAGGCGAAGGCGGAAATCCTCTTCCAGGAACAGGTCCCACTCGGCGCGGGTACTGCGCAGGTGGGCCGCGATCCCGGCCATCACTTCGCGGTCGAATATCTTGTTCCCGTTGAATAACAGGGCAACCCTGTGTGGTTTGCCGGTATGCGGCATCGTCGTCTCCATCGTCATTCTTTTACAGAAAACCTCGCGCTTGCGCCGGCTTTGCGGCGCCGCCACCCGTGGCGACCGAATCCCATCGATAAGTTTCCGCCTGGGCGAAACCGGTCAGTAATAATGCGGCGGACAACAGCGCGCAAACCTGGCGTGAAATCAAGGTCTCCTCCTTCTATTAATTTCTTGAATATCGACGGGTGTCAGGGCCGCGTCGCCGCATGCGCCGCTGGCGGCACGCCGATGCATGCGCACGGCATCGGCGGCGGCGACATGGCCATGCCCGGAGCATAGGGCTTCGGCCGGCACGGCTTTAACGCCGGTACCGGGATTTCTAGCACGGTGCCGAAATTGCGATTACTGGTGCGGAGATTGCAAGAAGTGCGAGGAGTGCAAAGGCGCTACTGCGGCGCGTCTGCCGGGGGTGCGGGCTGCCTGGCCGGGGGATGGCCGGCGTCGATCGGGTGTTGCGAAGCGTGGGAGCGGAAGGCTTTCGGCGTGCAGCCGTATTCTTCCTTGAACAGCTTGTTGAAATACGAGACATTGCCATAGCCGACCGAATAGGCTATTTCGGCAATGGTTGCCGCGCTTTTATCGGCCAGTAATCGCGCGGCTTCGGTCAGCCGCAATTTATTCAGGTAAGCGGTAAATGTCATGCCGAGTTCCGCTTTCAGCACTTCATTGACTTTGTTCCGGTTGGCACCGGTTCCCGCCACCACGCGTTCCAGGTCCAGTGCGGTGTCGGTGTAATTAGTGGAAATAAAACGCAAGACCGACGCCTTTTCCTTGTCCTTGTAGGGTTCCAGCGTCAGCTGGCGGTAGGCGACCAGCGGCAAGTCCTTCTTCATGCGCGAATCGAGGCTCGCGGTCAGGGCACGCGTGTGGGCACGGAAAAACCAGACGCCGAAGGCGGCCCATCCCGCCACCAGCAACACCGCCAGCACGGCGATGTAGCGGTAATCCCGGCCGTGCAGCGTGACCTCGCTGATTTCCGCCTGCGAATCGACGCCGCGGGGACTCCTGGGGCTGGTGCCGAAGACGATCTTCGATACCTTGTCCAGGGTATAGCCCAGGTTGGAGGGATCGAGGTTCATCGAGAACAGCCACCATTCGGGGATGACGAGCCGGGTCAGGTCGATCGCCACCGGCATGCCCTGCTCGTTGCAGGAAAAGAAGGTGCCGGGCGAGCGGTACGTTTGCGGCTCGCCCCGCCGGGAGATCGTTTCATCGAACGTGGCAACCGCCAGCATCATCGAATTGGCCGGCGCGCACCTGGCCACGAAGGTCACCGTGCCGTACTTCGACCAGTCGGCAAAGGCGGGCCGCCCCTTGCCGTCATCCAGCGACAGCTCCGCGGAAGCAAAGGGATAGCGCGCCTTGTCCGTCAGCCTGAAATCGAAACGCAGGCGTTCGCGCCCGGGATCGTGGATGCGGACGGTGGAGGTGCCGCCTTCCGCCACATCCGAGTAATCGACATAGTGCCACCGCACGCCATCCCTGTCGGCCGGCAGCAGCGACAGGGTCAGGTGGCTGCGGTGGACGAGGAACGCCGCGCACAGGGCATCCGCCACCACGAGGAAGATCAGCGCAAGCAGCGCCTTCTTGTAGAACTGTTGCATTGTCTCCGATGTAATGGGCTGTCCCGGCGCTGCACCCTCTGCGGGGTGTGTTGCCGGGATCATAACAGCTCGATCCGGCTCCGGCTACCGTGGCGGGCCTTCACAAATCATTCGCCGCGCCGATCATTTTCGTCATTGTGCGGCCACCCGGCCAGACCCGACAATCGGCTGCTACCGGAACCGGTTTCCATCACCAGGAAAATATCGCATGCAGAAGCGGAAAATCCTCGCGTACGCGTTGTCGTCCCTGATCGCCTGCGTGTGCGCGCCGGCACTCGCCCAGCCACCCGCCGGCACCCCGCCGGCACTGCCGACCGTGCTGTACGGAGCAGCCTACTACCACGAGTACATGCCCTACGAGCGCCTGGAAAAAGACGTGGCGATGATGAAGGCCGCCGGCTTCAACGTGGTGCGGCTGGGCGAATCGACCTGGAGCCTGTGGGAACCCGAGGATGGCCGCTTCGACTATGCCTGGATGGACCGGGTCATCGACGCGATGGGCAAGGCCGGCATCAAGGTGATCATGGGCACGCCGACGTATTCGATCCCGGCCTGGATGGCAAAGCAGAACCCGGAAATCCTCGCCCGCAAGTTCAACGGTGTACAGAACACCTACGGCATGCGCCAGAACATGAACACCGACTCGGCCGCCTATCGCTTCTACGCCGAGCGCCTGATCCGCAAGATCGTCACGCGCTACCGGGACAACCCTCACGTCATCGGCTGGCAGGTCGACAATGAAACGGGCACCTATGGCGCGGCGAACGACGACGTGTTCGTGCGCTTCCAGCATTACCTCGAAAAGAAGTTCGGCACGCCGGAAAACCTCAGCAAGGCATGGTTCCTCAACTACTGGGGCCAGAACCTGC
Organism: Pseudoduganella albidiflava; assembly: GCF_004322755.1. Lineage (NCBI taxonomy): Bacteria > Pseudomonadati > Pseudomonadota > Betaproteobacteria > Burkholderiales > Oxalobacteraceae > Pseudoduganella > Pseudoduganella albidiflava. The sequence continues at coordinate 1,841,480 of NZ_CP036401.1, read as the reverse complement.
ACAGCTGGGTCGACCTGCCCCGCCCGGACGGCGCGCAGAGCACCGGCTACAAGCTCGAATGGTCGCGCTGGGGACAGATGCGTGTCACGGACTTCCTCACCTGGCAGGCCGGCCTGGTGCGCGAATGCGCGTCGGCGCGCCAGTTCGTCACGCACGATTTCGCCGGCGCCCTGCACAGCGACGTCAACGAGGAAGCCGTGTCGCGCGCGCTCGACATGCCGGCCGTGAACATTTACTACTGGGGCCAGCGCGAGTACTACAACGGCGCCGACCAGACGCTGCAGGCGGACTTCACGCGCTCGCTCAAGCGCGGCAATTTCCTCGTCACGGAAACCAATGCGCAATCCACCGACTGGAGCTCGTCGTTCCAGTATCCGCCGTACGACGGGCAATTCCGCCAGGACGTCTACACGCACCTGGCCAACGGCGCCAACATGGTCGAATACTGGCACTGGTCGTCGATCCATGCGAACCAGGAAACCTACTGGAAAGGCGTGCTGTCGCACGACCTGGAACCGAACCGTGCCTACGCCGAGATGAGCCGGACGGGCGCCGAATTGAAAAAGATCGGCCCGCGCCTGGTGAACCTGCGCATCAGGAACGACGTGGCGATCCTGTGGAGCCGCGATTCGCTGAACGCCCTCAACGACATGCCGTTCGCCAGGGAGTCGCAATGGGGCGGCACCGCCACCCGGGCCGACTACGGTTCGCTGGTCCGCCAGGTCCACCGCGCGCTGTACGACCTGAACGTGGGCGCGGATTTCGTCTTCCCCGACACCGCGGATTTTTCCTCCTACAAGCTGCTGGTTGTGCCATCCCTGTACGTGGCCGATGACGCGCTGCTGCGCCGCATCACCGAGTACATCCGCAAGGGTGGCCGCGTGGTGATGACCTTCAAGAGCGGCTTCACCAACGAGCACACGGCGGTGCGCTGGTCGATGGCGCCGGGCCCCCTGCGCGAGGCGCTCGGCTTCCACTACCAGGAATTTTCCAACCTGGCCCAGCCGCTCGCGCTGAAGGACGACCCGTACAAGGTGGGCACGGCCAACAAGGTGCAGCACTGGGCCGAGTTCCTGCAGCTCGACACGGCCACGGCGCTGGCCTGGTACGACCACCCGTTCTTCGGCCGCTGGCCGGCCATCACGTCGAACCAGTACGGCGCGGGCAAGGTCATCTACCAGGGCACCTACCTGACGGACCAGCTGCAGAAGGCGGTGCTGCAGTCCTCGCTGCAGGAGATCGGCCTGGCAGGGCAAGACCGGCAGCTGCCGGCGAACGTCCGCACGCGCACCGGCATCAACGGCTCGAACCGGGCGGTGCACTATTACTTCAACTATTCCGCCGCACCGGTGAGCTTCGCCTATCCGCGCAAGGCCGGTACCGAACTGCTGGCGGGCCGGAAAGTCATGCCCGCGGAAACACTGACGCTGGCGCCTTGGGACGTGGCGATTATCGAAGAAGATGCGATCACCGGGGATGCGATCCTCGAAGAGGAGGCTTCCGCGGGTAAGGCGGGGCGGTAAGGGCCACGCGGCGCGGGAAGTGCGATGTTTTTGGCCGGGCAACGGGATTTTCACGGCTGAGCCGGATTGCTAAAACCATGCAATCTAGGCTAGCATGAGAATGCTTCTCATTACCGATCCCATTTTCCGTCGCCGAAGTGACCCACACCATACCCAGCGCTGAAGCGCATCGACACATCGGCTCGCTCTACAGCGAGCACCATGGCTGGCTGGCGGCGTGGCTCAGTCACAAGCTCGATTGCAGGAACCTGGGCGCCGACCTGGCCCACGACACCTTCGTGCGGCTCCTGACGGCCCGCCTTCCCGAGGACCTGCGCGAACCCCGCGCCTACCTGACGGCGATCGCCAAGGGCTTGCTGGTTACCCATCTGCGCCGCAAGAAGCTCGAGCAGGCCTACCTGGCGGCACTGGCCGCACTGCCCGAGCCTGCCCAGCCATCGCCGGAAGAGCGGCTGGCCGTCCTGCAAACGCTGACCGAGATCGACACCATCCTCGACAGGTTGCCGGGCAAGGCAAAGCAAGTGTTTTTGCTGGCCCAGCTCGATGGCTTGCGCTATGCCGAGATCTGCACGTTGCTGGATCTTTCGCTGAGTACCGTCAAGCGCCACATGGTGCTGGCATTCCGGCGCCTCCTGGTGTCGCTGTAGTGACCGGCGCGATGCCACGCGCCGCCGGCGACGGCGCGGCCCTGTCGAAACAGATCCTGACCGAAGCGGCCACCTGGCTGATGGAATTGCACGAAGGCCCGCTGGATTCCCGCCAGCGCGAGCAGCTGGCGCAGTGGCGCCGGCGCAGCGACGAGCATGAACGGGCCTGGCAAAAAGCCACCGCCCTGCTGGGAAAATTCAATGAGTTGCCCCCTGCCGCGGCGACCACGCTCAAGACAGTGGCAAGGCCGCAGCGACGGACCGCCATCACGACGCTGGTGGCGCTGCTGGTGGCCGGCCCGGCCGGCTGGCTGGCTTACCGCCATGCGCCCTGGCCGCTGGCCGGCAACGCCAGGACCGCCAGCACCGGTACCGGCGAACGCCGCACGCTGGCGCTGGACGACGGCTCCCGGCTGACCCTGAATACGGACAGCGCCGTCGACATCGGCTTCGACCGCGCGCGGCGCGTCATCCATCTGCGCCGGGGCGAAATCCTGATCGACACTGCCCGGGACATTGCACGGCCGCCCCGCCCGTTCGTCGTCGAGGTGCGCGAAGGCGCGATCCGCGCGCTCGGCACACGCTTCACGGTGCGCCAGTTCGACGGCCGCAGCCATGTCGCGGTGTTCGCCGGCGCGGTGGCCGTGAACCCGTCCGATACAGGATCGGCCGAGGCGATCATCCCGGCTGGCCGGCAGGCGGCGTTCTCCCGTTCGCGGGTCGACACGCCCATTGCCGCCGACGAGGCGGCCACCGCCTGGCGGCAAGGCATGCTGATCGTCGACCGCATGCCGATGTCGCGCTTCGTGGCGGAACTGGACCGCTACCGGCCCGGCACCCTGCTGTGCGATCCGGCCGTCGCCGGGCTGTCCGTCTCGGGTGCCTTCCCGCTGGCCGACATCGACTCGACCCTGTCGCTGCTGGAACAAACTCACCCGGTCAGGATGCGGTACATCACCCGTTTCTGGGCCAGGGTCGGACCCGCTTGAAGCCACCGCCCTATAAAAGAGAAATGCCCTTACGTTAAGCGTTATCCGACACATTGAAAGCGCATGAATTCACCCCAACAGCGAAGGGCTGGGGTCAGACCCAGCGGGTCTGACCCCGGTATTTGCACTTGGGGTGGGATTAACGCAATGGCATTCCAAAATAAATGAGCCTTTTTCGATGCTCGTTCGACATACCGGATGAGACAGCACATTGAATGATCGAAAGGGCAGTAATGAATTCTCGGAAGAACACAAAGTACGCAGCAGCGCGGACCGGCATTCCCCTCTCCGCCAGGTCAAGCGCGTTGCAACGCACCACATTGTCGGTGGCGATCAGGTACGCCGCCGCGCTGCTGCCGGCCGCGGCGCTGGCGCCGGCCGCCCAGGCGCAGGCGGCCGCCGGCGCCGTCGTACACCACGATATCCCGGCCGGTCCCCTGGGCCAGGTCCTGTCCAGGTTCGCCGCCAGCGCGGGCGTGGCCCTGTCGTTCGACGCCAGGCTGCTCGAAGGGAGGACCAGCGACGGCCTGCGCGGCAGCTTTTCCGTCAGCGACGGCTTCGCTCGCCTGCTGCGCGGCAGCGGCCTGGAAGCACAGCGGCTGGCCAGCGGCGGCTACACCCTCAGGGCCGTGGCGCCGGCCAGCGCCAGCGATGCCCCCATCGGCGTCGCCGTGACGGAATTGCCCGCCATCGAGATCACCGCGCAGCGCACCAGCAGCACGCTGATGCGGCCGACCCGGCAAAGCACGCGGCTCGAACGGGAAGAAGTCGATGAGCTGCGCCATGCGTCCGACAGCCTGGCGACCGTGCTCGGCAAGGCGGTGCCCGGCATGGCCGATTCCAGCCGTACCATCACCGACTACGGGCAGACGCTGCGCGGCCGGAACACGCTGGTGCTGGTCGACGGCATTCCCCTCAACACCAACCGCGACTCGGCGCGCAACATGGCGGCGCTGAACCTGGCCAGCATCGACAGTGTCGAAGTGCTGAACGGCAGCACCGCCATCTACGGCGCGGGTGCCAGCGGCGGCATCATCGCCATCACCACGCGGCCGGCAGGTGGCGCCCCGCACGCGGAGTCCGCCGTAGTGGTGCGCTCATCGCTGTCGCGGCCCCGGGCCGATGGCCTGGGCGGCGAGATCAGCCACTACCTGGCCGGTTCCAGCGGCGCGGTCGACTATGCGTTCAACGCCGCCTTGCAGCATATCGGCGCTTCCTACGATGGCAAGAGCCGGCGCATCGCTCCCGAGCCCAGCCAGGGCGACCTGTTCGACAGCGAGAACTACACCGTGGGCGGCAAGATCGGCTTTCGCATCGACCGCGACCGGCGCGTGCAGCTCGCCGCCAGCCGCTATGTCGCCGGGCAGGACAGCGAGTACGCATCCGATCCCTCGGTGGCGCGCCTGCCCGCCGGCACCACGGTCGCCCGGCCGATCGGCGGGCTGCGCCTGGACCACCAGAACCAGCTCAGGAACACGCTGGTGAATGCGAGCTACCAGCACAGGAACTTCGCCGGCAGCACCCTGTCGGCCCAGCTGTACTACCGGGACTATTTCACCCGCTTCACCCCGTTCGATGCCCGCGCGGTATCGACCCGCGGCAACAACGTCGACCAGGTGATGCAGAACTCGACGGTGTGGGGTGGGCGCGCCACGTTCGACACACCGCTGGCCAGCAACCTGAAACTGCTGTGGGGCCTGGACTTCAACCAGGAGCGCAGCGACATGCCGGACGATTTCTTCAACGCCGCCGTGTACGACGCCAGCGGCGGTGTCGTGTTCGAGCCGGTTCGTTCGGTGATGTACATGCCGCCGCTGACGACCCGCAGCATCGGCGCGTTCGGGCAGGCGCAGTACAAGGTGAACCAGGCCTGGGCGCTCGAGGGCGGCCTGCGCTACGAACATGCGCGGGCGAGCTTCGACGGTTTCGTGCCGCTCTCGCAGATCCGCGCCGCCAACCCCGCGCAGGTCAAGGGAGGCACGCTGTCGTACGACGCATGGGTGAGCAACGTCGGCGCGACCTTCAAGCCGGTCCGGGGACAGGAACTGTACGCCTCGTTCAGCCAGGGCTTCCAGCTGCCCGACATGGGACTGCAGGTGCGCAATGCCACGCCCGCTTTCAACCTCGCCTCGTCGGCGCTGGAGCCGGTCAAGACCAACAACTATGAACTCGGCTGGCGCGGCGGCGCCGGCGAACTGCAGGGAACGCTGGCGCTGTTCTACACCACCTCGAAACTGGGCGACGTGCAAAGCTTCAACAACGGGCTGGTGCTGACGCGCACCGCTGAAAAGATCCGCGGCCTGGAAGCGCGTGCCGACTACCTGCCGCAGGCTGCGCCGTGGGGCTACGGCGCCACGCTGACGTTGATGTCGGGCCGCGAAACACCGCAGGGCAGCGTCCACGATCAAACCATGACGGGCTACCGCATCCCGCCGGCCAAGGTGACCGCGTATGCGCAATACAAGCCGGGCAGCCGCTGGAGCAGCCGCCTGCAGGCGACCTATTTTGGCGCGCGCGATTCCCGGTTGAACGGGGTGGCCAGCTTCGGGCGCCGCGAGGTGTCCAGCTACACCACGCTCGACCTGGTCGGCCGCTACCAGGTGACGGCGCAGGGCACCGTGACGATCGGCGTGGAAAACCTGCTGAACCGCTATTACCTGCCCGCCTACAGCCAGCTCATGCGGAACAGCAACAACACCAGCCGCCTGCCGGCACCCGGCGCCAATGTCAATGTCAGCTACCGGCACCGCTGGTAGCACGGCGGCATGGCCCGCTGGCCGGGCCATGCACATGGTTCAGCCATACAGGCGGTACAGCAGGTCGACACCCCGCTCGGCACGCTGCCGGATTTCGCCGGCGCTCAGCGGGCAGCGGATCTTCAGGTTGACCCGCAGGATCGTGTGCCCGTACCAGATGCCCGCCAGTTCTTCCGCGGCCGCCATCGGATCCGGAATATCGAGCGTGCCGCCTTGCGCGGCTTGCCGGAGGATCTCGGCCAGCATCGTGTAGACACGCCCTGGCCCCGCTTCATACAGCCGCGCCGCCAGTTCCGGATAAATGTCGTTCGCGGAGGTGATGACCCGGTCCCACGCGGCCAGGCGGTTCTCGTTCGCGAACGACAGGTAGCGCACGCCGAAGCCGACCAGCACCTCCCGGAGATCGCCGCCGATGGCCGCGCGATACTCCTCGTCGCTCATGGTCCGGGCGGACTCCCGCAGCATCACGGCCTCGATGAACGCCTCCTTGTCCTGGAACCAGGTATAGAAGGTGGTCTTGGCCACCTTGGCACGCAGCGCGACGGCATCGACCGTCATGCGCAGGCCATGGCTCAATAGCAGGTCCCTGCCGGCTTCCAGCAGGGTTTCCCGGCACTCCAGCTTGCGGGGCCGGCCCCGGCCGCGTTTCGGCCCGCGTTCCGGCCCGTGTTCCGGCCCGTGTTTCGGCTCGTATTTCGGCCCGTTTTTCAGCTCATTCATGCGCGCTTCAGGTACCAGGCGGCCAGCAGCAGCCCGCCGACGACGGTCAGGTGCTCCAGCGCGATGTGCAGTTCGGCCGTCCGGCGCGGCTCGGGAAAGTTCCAGAACGCGTGGCCGAAAGGAATCGTCAGCAAGGTGAAGATCGCCAGTGCCACGGCGCCGACCCAGCCCAGCTTTCCAACATTGGCGATGACCAGCAATGAACCACCCAGTTGCAGCAAGATCGTGCCGGCGGCGACCACGCCCGCGAACGGCAGCCCGACCGCCCGCACTTCCTCGACCACCGCGCTGTAGTTGAACAATCCAAACAGCCCGGCGCTCCAGAACAGCACCGTCAACACCGCGCGAAGAATCATGTCCATCAGTCATACCTCCAGAAGAAAAATCCCAGAATATCGTACTCCCCAGTATGAAAAAAGCGCTGTGCGGGTGGGCGACAAGACTGCAGCGGGTGCCGCGGAGAGTGGCTTTCAAAACAGAAATGACAAGTACCTCGATCTTTCGAACGAAAGCAAATGTGTGAAAAACACAAATACAACAGCCAAATCGAAAAAACGTAAGAAGTTTTGTATTGCGTTGAGTTTCGCTATAGACTCGATATCACTGTATCCATAAGCGCGCTGCCAGGCGCTTTCGTAAATTCGGAACCGAAAGCTCGTCCAGTACGGATGAGCACCATACGAAATCAAACGAAAGCGCTCGTGACCTCTGACCAGCCCGTGCGGGCCCTGGCTGGCGGAGCTGCTGATCGCCATCGGACAGCCTTCCCGTTTTACCAGCATGCGCCTGCGCTGCTTCAACAACTTATAAAAGGAAGCGTTTCATGAGTTCTCACCTGCACCGCCGCTCGCACGCCGACCGTTATTCGCGCCTTGTGCCGGATTCTGTGCCGAATCCCGCGCTGACTCCCGCCCTGAATCCCGTGCTGAAGCCGATCACTTCCGCCTGCCTGCTCGCACTGGCAACCCTCGCGGCGCCCGCCGGCGCCCAGGAAAGCACCGCCACCGCCGATGCCGACGGACTGGTGCAGGTCGTCGTGACCGGCACCCGCGCCAGCCTGCAGCAGTCGCTGACGCTCAAGCGCAACTCCGCTGTCGTGCAGGACAGCATCAGCGCGACTGAACTCGGCCGCTTCCCGGACAACAACGTGGCCGACTCCCTCAGCCACATCACCGGTGTCTCGATTTCCCGCACGGCCGGCGGCGAAGGCCAGCGCGTCAGCATCCGCGGCCTCGGCCCCGACTACACGATCACCACCTTCAACGGCCGCCTGCTGGGCACCGACAGCGCGGGCCGCTACTTCGCCTACGACGTGCTGCCGGCGGACGTCATCAGCGGCGCCGACGTCGTCAAGTCGACCCAGGCGCAACTGATCGAAGGCGCCATCGGCGGCCTGGTGAACCTGCGCTCCGCCAGCCCGTTCGAGCAGAAAGGCCAGCGCGGCCTGCTGCGCGTGGAGGCCGACCGCAACCAGATGAGCGACCTGAATGGCAGGAAGCTGTCGGGCACGTACAGCAATACCTTCGGCGACAAGGTCGGCGTGCTGCTCGGCGTGGTCTACGCCAAGCGCGACGTGCGCACCGACACGGCCGGCAACGATGGCGGCTGGTCGCGCAACGCGGTGCCGAGCGATCCGAGCCAGTTCTGGGAGTTCGGCAATACCTGGGGCGGCGCCATCGACCCGAACGGCAACGGCGTGCTCGACGCGGACGAGGAAGGCCTGGTCGGGCCGGGCCAGTTCCGCTTCGGGTCGATCATGGAAAAGAAGGAACGCCTGGCGCTGTCGGGCAAGGTGGAATGGCGGCCCACGCGGGACCTGAAAGTCGTCGTCGACGGTTTCAAGACCCGGCTGGATTCGCCGCAGGTGGGCTACCAGCTGTCGTTCTACCCGCTGTACGCGCCGGGCCGCTGGTCCAGCATGCAGGTCGCGAATGGCGTGGTGAACGACCTGACCTTGTCCAGCGACGATCCCGAACTGCGGCTCAATCCCGAGGTACTGAACAAGACCGAGTTCCGCGTGGTGGATACCACGATGGTGGGCGCCAATGCGGACTGGAAGATTTCGCCGACCTTCAAGGTGACCGGCGATCTCTACGAGTCCACGTCGAAGCGCGATTCCGGCGGCAAGGACACCTACGTGGTGCTGCGCATGAACCAGCCGAACGTGACGCGCATCCGGCTCACCGGCGCCGCCGTGCCCGACGTGACGACCACCTTCGCCGATGGCCGCGACCTGCAGAGTGCACTGGCGCAGGGCCAGATCAACGCCAGCGACTTCAATACGCACTTCTACAGCCGGACCGGCGACAACATCGACGACAACATCCGCGGCGCGAACGCGAACGCCGAATGGAAGGTCGACCGCTTCCACGTCGAGCGGCTGAAGTTCGGCCTGGGCCAGACCAACCGCAAGAAGTCGCGCGACATGATCAACAACGCGTTCAACGCCGGCCAGGATCACTACTCCGGCGCGAACGCGATCAACGTGGGCACCCTGGGTGGCAATGTCATCAACCAGACCCTGAGCCCCAGCGGCTTCCTGTCGGGCGTGAGCGGCAACTTCCCGCGCAGCTTCCTGGGCTTCGACGTCGACAACTACGCGCAGGCCCTGAAGGCCTACGACGGCAAGGCCCGCCCGGGTGGCGGCGTGTACAGTTCGACCGTGTCGGCACCGGCCTGGAACCCGCTGGAAAGCTACCGCGTGAGCGAGAAGACCACGGCGGCCTTCGTGCAGGCCGACCTGGCCGGCGAGAACTGGAGCGCGGACGTCGGCGTGCGCCTGGTGCGCACCAAGACCACCGCGCAGGCCTGGGACGCGAAGATCATCGACATCGTGGAGAACGGCTCGTTCAACTACACGGCCGTGTACGCCGACCCGTCCGCCGTGCGGCAGGAGGCCAGCTACACGTTCGGGCTGCCGTCCTTCAACTTCACCTACTCGATCACGGACAACCTGCAACTGCGGCTCGGCGCCGCCAAGACGATGGCGCGCCCGTCGGTGGACAAGCTGGCGCCGTCCAGCACCACCGCCAGCATCTCGTGGGGCGACTTCACGCAGATCTTCGGCGGCAATGCGGAGCTCAAGCCGTACAGCGCGCGCCAGGCCGACATCTCGCTGGAGTGGTACTACGCCAAGGACTCGGCGCTGACCTTCGCCGTCTACCAGAAGAACATCCGGAACCAGATCACCAACGAATGGCTGACGGGCCAGGATATCGGCGCCCCCGGCGGCCGCCTGTTCAACGTGCAGCGGCCCATCAACGGCGACAGCGCCAAGGCGCGCGGCATGGAGATCGGCCTGCAGCACCTGTTCGACAACGGCTTCGGCGTGCGCGCGCAGTACACGCGCAACCTGTCGAGCAGCTGGGTCAACGGCGTCGAGCGGCCGCTCGAGGGCATCGCGCCGGCCACCGCGTCGTTCGGCGTGCTGTACGAGCGCGGCCCGTGGAGCATGAGCACCACGGCCGACTACACCGACTCCTTCGTCACCGCCACCAATGTACTCGGCGCCGGCTGGAACGAGACGGCCAAGTCCATGACGTGGCTGACGGCCCAGCTGGCCTACGAGGTGAACAAGTCGCTGCGCATCAGCATCGAAGGCAACAACCTGACCGATGCGGAGCAGGCGCCCCGGCTGGGCAACGGCACCGTCAGCCTGCCCAACGGCTACTATCGCTACGGCCGCTCCATCACCCTGGGGGCGAGCCTGAAGTTCTGATGCAGGAGGGGGAAGCGGGCGGCGGGTGCCGCCCGCCCCGCACGACCGATAACCGGAATACCGATGCGACTCTATTCAATGCGAACCTTGCTTTCCACATCACTCTCCTCCTTCGCCGCCCTCCTCTCCGGGGCGGTTCTTTTCTCCGCCCACGCCGCGGACGAAGCCAGCTACACGATGGCCGACTACGCCCGCGTCGTGAAGATCGATGCGCACCTGCACCTGCACGACGCGGCGCCGGCCTTCATGGAAGCCGCCCGGCGCCAGAACTTCAAGGCGCTGACGATCAATGTCGACTACCCCGACTTCCCGCCGCTCGATGACCAGCAGCGCGTGGCCATCGCGCTGAAGAAGCGGTTCCCGCAGGACGTGGCGTGGGTGGCCAGCTTCTCCGTCGACGGCTCGGACAAGCCCTCCTGGCTGCCCGCCACGCGCCAGCGCATCGCCGCGTCGATGCGGGCCGGCGCCGTGGGCGTGAAGGTGTGGAAGAACATCGGCATGAGCCTGCGTGACAGGAACCAGCACCTGGTCATGATCGACGACGCCCGCTTCGCGCCGCTGTTCGAGGACTTCGCCCGGCAGGGCATCCCGCTGCTGGGCCACCAGGGCGAGCCGCACAACTGCTGGCTGCCGCTCGAAAAAATGACGGTCAACAACGACCGCGAATATTTCAAGGCCCACCCGCAGTACCACATGCACCTGCACCCGGAGATGCCGAGCTGGGAAGCGCAGATGGCCGCGCGCGACCGCATGGTGGCGGCGCATCCGAAGCTGCGCTTCATCGGCGTGCACCTCGCGTCGCTGGAGCGCGACGTGGATGAACTGGCCGCGTTCCTCGACCGCTTCCCGGGCGCCGTGGTGGACATCGCCGCGCGCATCGGCCAGGTGCAGTTCCAGAGCCAGAAGGGCCGCGAGCGCGTGCGCCGCTTCTTCATCCAGTACCAGGACCGCATCCTCTACGGCAGCGACATGGCGCAGGCCCCCGGCCAGGACGGCGCCGCACTGGGCCGCGAAGCCGAAGACGTCTGGCGCATGCACTGGCGCTACTTCAACACGGCGGAATCCTTCCAGGTGGCCGATCTCGACCAGCCCGTGCAAGGCCTCGCGCTGCCGCGGCAGGTGGTGGACAAGCTCTATCGCACGAACGCCCAGCGCGCCTTCCCCGGTGCCTTCGGAGGCCAGCGATGACCGCGCGCCGTGCCTTCCTGCAGTGGCTGGGCGCCGCGCCGCTGGCCACGCAGATCCCGTTCGCCCGCGCCGCCGAAGGCAAGGGCCATGTGCGCGTGCAGGATGCCGCCGTGTCGCTGCAGTTCGACGAACGGATGCGTTGCCGCATCGTCAGCCTGGCGGGCCGGCAGCCCCTCGCGCTGACCGGCTTCGACACGAGCGAGCACCTGGTCGCCGGCGGCAAGCCGCTCGGCCGCTTCACCCTGCAAAAGGCGGAGCCGGCCCGGGCCGCGACGCCGTTCGGTGCCGGGCAGGCGCTGCGCCTGGCAGGCCGGTCGCTGGAGGGCATCGAGAAACGCGTCACTGTCACGCTGCTCGATGAATATCCCGGCGTTGCCCTGCTGGACGTGAGCTATGTAAACACGGGCGACAAGCCGCTCGCCATCGACGCGTGGGTGAACGCCGCGCACCGCCTGGCTGCCACGCCGCGCCACGCCGGCGGCTACTGGACGTATTCCGGCGCCAGCCACGCCGACCGGCGCGACTGGGTGCAGCCCGTCAAGCGCGGCTTCGAGCAGCGCAATTTCCTGGGCATGAACGCGTCGGACTACGGCGGCGGCACGCCGGTCGCCGATGTGTGGCGCCGCGACGTCGGCCTGGCCGTGGGCCACCTGGCCCTGCAACCGCTGCTCGTCGCGCTGCCCGTGAAGGCGGTCGGCGACCAGGTCGACATTTCGCTGCGCTGCGACATCCCGCAGACGCTGGCGCCGGGCGCCACGTTCGCCACGCCGCCCACCTTCATCGCCGTGCACCGGGGCGACTTCTACGTGCCGCTGGACCGCTACCGCCGGCTGATGGCCGCGCAGGGCCTGGCCGCCCCCGAGCCACCGCAAAGCGCCTACGAGGCGCAGTGGTGCGCCTGGGGCTACGAGCGCGACTTCTCGCTCGACTACGTGCGCGCCACCCTGCCCAAGGTGCAGGAGCTGGGCTTCAAGTGGGCCGTGCTGGACGACGGCTGGCAGGTCAAGACCGGCGACTGGACGCCCGACCTCGCCAAGTTCCCGCGCGGCGCCGCCGACATGAAGGCGCTGGTGGCCGACATCCACGCGCGCGGCATGAAGGCGCGGCTGTGGATCGCGCCGCTGGCCGTGGCCCCCGGCAGCGACGAACTGCACGACCACACCGACCTGCTGCTTCTCGACAAGGACGGCGCGCCGCAGGACGTGACATGGTGGAACTGCTTCTACCTCTGCCCCGCTTATGAGAAAACGCAGGCGCGCCTGGCCGAGACGATCCGGATGATCATCGCCGACTGGGGCTTCGACGGCCTGAAGGTCGACGGCCAGCACCTCAACGGCGTGGCGCCGTGCTTCAATCCGAAGCACCGGCACGAGCGGCCGGAGGAATCGGTCGAGGCGGTGGCGGCCTTCTACAAGGTCATGCACGACGTGGCGCATGACGCCAACCCGGAAGCGGTGGTGGAAGTGTGCCCGTGCGGCACCAGCTACGCCTTCCATAACATGCCGTTCATGGACCAGGCACCGGCGTCGGACCCGCTGTCGAGCTGGCAGGTGCGCCACAAGGGCAAGACGCTGAAGGCGCTGATGGGCCCCTGGTCGGCCTACGCCGGCGACCACGTGGAGCTGAGCACCGGTGGGCAGGACTTCGCGTCCAGCGTGGGCATCGGCGCCGTCGTCGCCACCAAGTTCACCTGGCCGGTGGATCCCAAGCCGAAGGACTCCTTCCTGCTGACGCCCGAGCGCGAGGCGCACTGGCGCCAGTGGGTCGACCTGTACAACAAGCAGCGCCTTGCCGAAGGCCGCTACCGCGGCGACCTGTACGACCTGGGCTTCGACAAGCCCGAGACCCACGTCGTCGAACAGGGAGGCGCCCTGCACTACGCGTTCTACGCGGCGCAATGGGACGGCGTGGTGGCATTGCGCGGCCTCGGCCCGGGCACCTGGACGCTGAGCGATGCACTCACCGGCAAGGCCCTGGGCAGGGTCACGGCCGACAAACCCACGCTGCCCGTGCGCTTCACGCACAGCCTGCTGATCGAAGCGCGCCCCGACGCCCCCGACGCGCTGCCGGTGGCCTTCGCCGGCAAGATCGCGGCGGTGGGGGCGGACGGCTTCCCGCGCGCATCGCAATGGGCCGATGCGCCCGCGACCTTCTTCCGGCACGACTGGCAAGGCAAGCCGCTGGCCGGCCCGCAATCGACCCGGGTGCAACTGCTGCGGGGCGCCGGCCACCTCTACCTGCGCTTCCTCTGCAAGTTCGAGACGCTGAACACCTTCGACCGCGCCAGGTCGGCAAGCGATATCTGGCCGCTGTGGGAGCGCGACGTCGTCGAGGTCTTCCTGCAGGCGCCGGAGCGTGCGGGGCTGAAGAGCTACCGCGAGGTGCAGGTGGCGCCCAACGGGCTGCTGCAGGAAATCGCCGTCGAGGTGTCGGGCAAGAAGCGCATCGTCGGCGACAGCCGCGCCCGGACCCATGTCGATGCGGAGCAAAAGGTCTGGACGGCCGAACTGGCCGTGCCGATGCGCGGTGCGGGTGGTGCGGAGGATGGCTGGCGCCTGAACCTGTTCCGCGTGGAGGGCCAGGAAAGCACCGGCAAGCCGCGCGTCCATTCCGCGTGGAGCCCGACCGGTACGGACGGCGGCACGCCGGACTTCCATGTGCCGGCCGCCTTCGGTCGCTTGCTCACCGCGGCATGACGATGGGAAGCCTGCGCCCGCTCGCCCTGCTCCTGGCGTTCTCGGCGCAGGCCAGTGCCGGGCCATCGCCGCAGCGTGCCGATACGCCGCTTCCCGCGTCGGCCGCGGTGGTCGACACCACGTTCCGCGCAACGGACGAGGAGATCGCCAATCCCGAGCGCGGCATGTACGTGTGGGCGGCGGACAACCTGGCCGCGTGGACGCAAGCGCAAGCCGATGCGCAGTTCGCGGCCGGCTACCGGCTCGTGTATGCACCGGTACGGCTGGACGAGTATGCCGGTGGCCCACTGCCCGCGAGGGTGCTCGCCGGCTTATCGGAAAACTTTGCGACGGCGCGGCGCGCGGGCCTGAAAGTCATTCCCCGTTTTCTCTACAACTACCCTGCGGGCGAGACTGGATACCAGGCGGCGCAGGATGCTCCGCTCGGCCGCGTTCTCGGCCACATCGCGCAGCTCGAACCGGCGCTGGCGGCCAATGCGGATGTGATCGCGTTTCTGCAGGCCGGATTCGTCGGCGCCTGGGGCGAATGGCATACATCATCCAACAACCTCACCGAACCGGCATCGCGGACCCGGATCCGCGATGCGCTGCTGGGCGCCCTACCCCCCGGCCGGTTCCTGCAGGTGCGCTATCCACCCTACCTGATGGCGTGGGCGCCAAAGGCACCGCGCTGGCGCGACGGTTCGGCCGCCTCGCGCATCGGTGTCCATAACGACTGTTTCCTGGCATCGGTCACGGATGTGGGCACCTACAGCGAGGATGCGGCGGCGCGCCGGCGCGAGCGCGGCTACGTCGCCGCGCTGTCAACCGTGGCACCATTCGGCGGCGAAACCTGCAACCCCGCGGACGCGGTCGATCCGACGCCGCGCACGGACTGCGGCGACATCCTGCGCGAAGGCCGGCGGTTCGGCCTGACTTACCTGAACGACAGCTACTACCGGGGTCTCTTCCACACGCGCTGGGAAGCGCAGGGCTGCATGGCCGAGGTGAGGCGCCGCATGGGCTACCGTTTCGAGCTGGTGTCGCTGCGGCACAGTGCCGCCATCGTGGCCGGCCGGTCGGGCGGGCTCGCGCTGGCGGTGCGCAACAGCGGCTGGGCACGCGCCTTCAACCCGCGCGGCGTGCAAGTGCTGCTCAAGCATCGCGCCACCGGCGACGTCGTGCGGATCACCCTGGCGTCGATCGATCCGCGCACCTGGCTGCCCGGCAGGACCAGCAAGATGGCCGCCAGTCTCGCCGTACCGCCCGGCACCCCGGCCGGTACCTACGACGTGCTGCTGGCGTTACCGGATGGCGCCCCTTCCCTTGCGGGCGATGTCCGCTACAGCGTGCGCCCCGCCAATGCCGCGGATGCGGCCAGGTCGCAGGGATGGGACGAAAAACTGGGAGCGTTCCGCGCTGGAACGACGCTGGATATTCTGGCTCCGTGACCTGCCGATCCACGGCCCTGCCGGCCTAGCCGGCGATCAGCAGCTCGATGCCGGCTTCCCGCAGGCCATCGCGGTATTGGGGGCCGATGTCCGCGTCCGTGATGATGGTGCTGACGCGATCCAGCTGGACGATGCGGTGCAGGCTGATGAAGCCGAACTTCGAGGCGTCGGCGAGGACGATGACTGTCCTGGCGCGTTCCACCATCTTGTGGTTCAGGCTTGCTTCGGCCTCATGGTGGGTGGTCACACCGAACTGCAGGTCGAGGCCGTCGACGCCGAGGAACAGCTTGTCGAAGCTGTAGGCCTGCAGGCAAGCCTCGGCTTGCAATCCCTGGATCGACAGCGACTGCTTGCGCAGCAGGCCTCCCGTGAGGATCAGGTCGACGCCGGGTGCGTTGACCAGTTCCCACGCGATGTTCAGGCCATTGGTCATCACCGTCACGTTCTGGGCGTCGCGCAGGTGGCGCGCCAGCGACAGCGTGGTGGTGCCCGAATCGATGATGATGTTCTCGCCCGGCTTCACCAGGCTCGCGGCCAGGGCGCCGATGCGCTCCTTCTGTTCGTGATTGAGCGCGTCTTTCTGCGAGACCGTGTGTTCGGTCGGCGGCATGCGGGCCAGCGTGGCGCCGCCGTGGCTGCGGACGGCAAGACCCTGCGCCTCGAGTGCGGTGAGATCGCTGCGGATCGTCACCGCAGAGACGTTCAGCTGCTTCACGAGTTCATTGACTTGTACCGCCCCGTGTTCGGCAAGTGCTTGCAGGATGATGTCGCGGCGCTGGCCGGTTTGCCCCATGGTCGGACGAAGAGTGTCAGTAGAAGAGCAGCTTACCAGATTGAGGCTGTTTACTAGATTGAGGCTGTTTAGCAGATCGGGGCTGTCTATCGGATTGCAGGGCCGGCACCAGGCGCCGGACGCCGCCGTGGCGTCGCCCGTGCAGCCGGCCGTGGTGACCGGCGGCTTGTCACTTTGCGCCTGCCAGGCGTTCCAGCGCGGCGGAATCGAGCGGCGTGCCGGCGTTCAGCGCCGCATACAGCGCGGCACCGAGCACCGGCGGCAGGCGCGGCGCCACCAGGCGATACGGGCCCGCGCCGCTGCCGGCCAGCGCCCGCGCGAACGGCGCGCGCAACGGCCCTTCCGCGCCGAACAGGCCGCCGGAATAGGACACCGCCACTTCCGTACCGGGGCCGGCGCCGAGCTGGCGCCGTACCGCATCGACCAGCGCGGCCACCTCCACGGCAGCCGACTCGAGGATCGCCGCCGCCTGGAAGTCGCCCTGCGCGGCCGCTTCGGAGACGAGCCGCGACAGCGCGGCCACCTTGCTGCGTTCCCCTTTCAGTTCGCCGTAGACGACCTGGCACAGGTCGAGATCGTCGCGCAGCGCCAGGCGCGTGCGCATCAGCGCATGCAGCGGCCCGCGCGGCGCGCGGCCATCGCTCATGCGCGAGAACAGCGCCAGCCCGGCGCGGGCGATCCAGTAGGCCGAGCCTTCGTCGCTGAACAGTTCGCCCCAGCCGCCGGCCCGCGCGCGCTGACCTTTGAACTCGCCATACGCCATCGAACCGGTGCCGGCGATGACGCTGATGCCATCGGCGCAGGCCAGCGATCCGGCCCAGCTGCACACCATGTCGTTGCCGCACAGGTAGCGCCCGTGGCCCAGCACGGCGCGCGGCAGTGCATCGAGCTGCGGCTGCACGGCACGGTCCTCGCCGTACGCCGGCAAGCCGAAGAAAGCGAATGCGACATCGCCCGCGGTGACGCCGGCGCCGGCGAACAGCGCCGCGCAGCCGCGCGCCAGCACGGCGGCGGCACCGTCCATGCCCACTTCGAGGTAGTACGCGCTGCTCTCCTCGTGGCGCGCGAGAACGTGCCCTTGCCGGTCGACCAGCGCGAACGCCGTCTTGGTACCGCCGCCGTCAACCCCGAGGAACATGGCCGTCTCCCGTCAGCGGATAGATGGTGACGCCGCGCACCACGCGGTTGACCGTGCCCGACACGCTCGGCGTATCCGGGCGCAGGCCCAGGGCCAGCGACTGCAGCAGCGCGAAGGCCTGGCAGAACAGGATGTACGGCAGCGCCAGCGCCAGGTCGGCGGCCAGCCCGGCGCCGTGCAGCGTGACGCAATCGCCGCCCATTTCCGGTTCGTCGCGCCCGCTCAGCGCCAGCACGCGGCCGGCGCGGCCGTCGTTGCGCAGCTCGCGCAGCAGGTCCAGGTCGTAGCGGCGCGCCTGGGCATCGTTCGACAGCAGCACTACCACGAGGGTGTCGGCATCGACGATGGTCTTGGGACCGTGGCGGAAGCCCAGCGGAGAATCGAACAGCGCCACCACCTGGCCATCGGTCAGTTCCAGCAGCTTGAGCGAGGCTTCGCGGGCCAGCCCGCGCAAGGCGTTGCTGCCGAGGTAGACCACGCGGCGGAAGCGGCGCGCCACCAATCCTTCCAGCAGCGGCACCATCGTGTCCAGCACGCGCGCGGCCGCGGCCGATGGCTCAGCGGTGGCACCCGGCGGCAGCACGCCGAACGCGCTGGCGGCGGCCAGCAGCATCGACGTGAAACTGGTGGTCATCGCGAAGCCGCGGTCGTGCGTGGCGTCCGGCAGCAGGATCGAGTAGACGTTGGCGCGCCCTTGCGCCATCTGGCACAAGGCGCCGTCGGCATTGCAGGTGATCACCAGGTGATAGACCTCGTCGACCAGCTGGTCGGCCAGCGCGACGGCGGCCACGCTTTCCGGACTGCTGCCCGAGCGGCCGAACGACACCAGCAGCGTCGGCACCTTCGGCTGCAGGAACTGCTGCGGGCCGGAGACCAGGTCGGTGGTCGGCACGGCTTCGGCGCGCCAGCCGCCGCCCAGCATGGCCGGCGCCAGGCATTCGCCGATGAAGGCCGAGGTGCCGGCGCCCGTGAGCACGATGCGCAGGTCGCCACGCGCCAGCAGCGGGCCGAGGAAGGCGTCCAGCGCCTCGCGCTGGCCCGCGACCAGGGCTTCGATCTCGGGCCAGATGGCGGGTTGCTGCGCGATTTCGCGCGCGGTGAGGCCGGCGCCGGCGGCATCGAGCCGCTCGATGCTCATGCCGAGGATCTGCCTGTTCTTGTTGCTGTCTGCGACTAGCATGCTTCCAACTCCCTTGTTGCGGCGCCTGGCGGGCAGGCGTCCTTGTTACCGGCGTCCTTGCTACAAGCTTCCCTGTCACAAGCGTACATGTATTGGCGCAGCACCCTGGCCACGCCCTCTTTCAGCAATTCCACCGGGTGATTGCGCACCCTCCCCTCGCGCACCGACTCGTACTGGGCCGGCAGGTACTGGCTCAGCAGCGTGAGCGGCGGCGCCTCCCGTTCCAGGCTTTCCAGCAGGCGCGCCTGCGCCGCCTGGATGGCCGGATGCGGCCAGTAGTAGCGGATCCGGTCGCTCAGGCTGTACTGCTGGTCGAAACGCGCGCGGCGCGGATCGCGCGGGTCGTCGCTGTAGTACTTGCGCCAGTATTCCGGCTCGGCGCGCATCACTTCCAGCACCGTGTCCTTGAAGCCGGAACCCTTGCCGTCGCCGGCCATCGCCGCTTCGATATCGGCCAGCGCCCACAGCGTTTCGCGCAGTGCAAAGGTGGCGCCGGGCCCCACCTTCAGGATCGCGAAGTGGCCGGCCACCAGCGCGGCCAGGTTGGCCGGCGTCTGGTAATCGGTCGAATGGGCTTCATAGACCAGCGTGGGCACGTCCTCGATCATGCGGCTGAGGTCCACCGCGCGCTCCGGGCGGAAGTCGATCACCTTGTGGTGGTCGAACTCGACGCCGGGCTGCACCACCAGGCCGATCACGCGCGGCCAGGCGGCATCGAGCCCGGCGGCGGAAAATGCGCTGCGGTGCGCGGCGATCGTCTGCGCCGCCGCGTCGGGCGTCGTCACGCTCAGTTCCGCCAGGTCCTCGTGCGCGCCGCCGGGCACCGGCACCTCCGTGCCGACCACGTAGACGGGTGCCTCGCCGCCGCCCGCCTGCCAGGCCCGTTCGGCGATGGCGCACAGCCGCGCGGCACGCGCGGCCACCTCGTCATCCCGCAGTGGCACCGGGTCGCCGGCACACGACATCGAGCAATCCAGGTGGATCTTGCGGAATCCCGCCGCGACGTACTGTTCGATCAGCACCTCGGCCTTCGCCATGGCGGCATCGGCGCTCTCGCCTTGCCAGGCATTGGGACCCAGGTGATCGCCGCCGAGCAGCACGCGCTCGCGCGCCAGCCCCACGCGGTCGGCGATGCCGTGCACGAAATCGCGGAAGGCGGCCGGCGTCATGCCGGTATAGCCGCCATCCTGGTTCACCTGGTTCGACGTGGCCTCGATCAGCACCGGCTGGCCAGGACCCGCCGCTGCCGCCACTTCCATCGCCGCCTCGATCACCAGCGGGTGCGCCGAGCACACCGCGTGGATGCCGACCGGCTCGCCGGCCTTGTGGCGGCGCACCAGATTCAACATGTATTCCATTGTCAGACTCCTTCGGTTGATTCGGGGGGCGCGGCGCCGTCGTCCGCCTGCAGCGCGAGGAACAGCGCGGCCGCCAGCGACAGGCCGATACCGGCCAGCCGGTAGCCGCCCGGTACCGTGCCGGCCAGCGCCATCGCGATGACGGTGGTCAGCAGCGGCGCGCCGGCGTTCACCAGCGGCGACACCGTCAGCGCCTTGCCGTGCCGGAAGGCATACACCAGCGTCAGCGCACCGACCGCGTTCAGGACCTGCGTGGCGGCGGCCAGCCACGGACCGGACAGGCCATAGTTGATCGGCTGCGAAAAATCGGTCATCGCCAGCGCCACCGGAATGCACAGCAGCGCACTCGCGGTCATGTAGAAGAAGATGCTCTCGGCATCCATGCGCGTGTTGGCCAGCTTGATGAAGTAGGCCTGCAGGCCCCATGCCACCAGCACCGCCAGCGCCAGCACGAACCACAATCCATACTGCTGCGGCGCGCCGGCCGGATTGAAGTCGAACAGCGGCAGCGCACACACGGCCAGCACGATGCCGGCCAGGCCCATGCGGCCGGTGCGTTCATGCAGGAACAGGAACGACAGCACGATCGTGATGACCGGCGAAAGGGAAATCAGCGGGAAGATCAGGTAGGCCGGCCCGGCCTTCACCGCGTAGAACAGCACCATCTGCCCGCCGGCGCCGAGCAGGCCGATGGCCAGGCCGTACGCCAGCGCAGTGCGGTCGCGGCGCACTTTCCAGCCCGAGCGCGCCAGCACGAAGAGTGCCGGCGGCACCATGGTCAGCGCCCACACCACGTACACCAGCGTCTCCGGAAAGCCGTGCTGGGTGGGCAGGCCGGCAAACGCGCCCCATACGCCCCACAGCAGCGCGGTGGCCAGCGCGTAGCCGAGCCAGCGCGGCCGGCGCGCAGCCGTGGCGCCCGGTTCATCCGGCGTCGCGGTCGTCGTCTCCACGGCGGTCGTCCTCTCCATGCGGCCCATCAGAACGTCATGCTCGCTGGCGCAACGCCGACCGGGCCCGTGGCGTCCTGAAGTGCACTGCTGCTGTTGCTTGTCATGCCGGTTTTCCCCTCGATCATGGCGCGGTCGTTGTGGATGTTGCGTTGCGGTTTGCGTTACGAACAGTTTCGATCGTAATTAATTATCGAACGAAATGCAAAGAACTTTCATTTTATTTTCGTTTGCTGGCTTTTTTCTGCCACACGACGCATCTTCTCTTTTCGAATTCTTTCGCTTATCATCCAGAACCAGGACTTCGGCCCCTTGCGAAGTCCCGCCTTCCTTGCCTGTCATCCGCCCACGTACCCGCACTTTCGAATTGTCCCGGCTTGCCAGCGACAAGATCGCAAGCATCGAAAGCGCCGGCGGATGCGGCACCGGCGATCGAAGCGACCTTTCACGACAAACAGGAGATACGCATGCAAGACCGCTGGTCCAGGATGAGTAAACAACGACAAGGTACCTTCCTTCGCAGCGTAGTCGTTGCAGCGGTCGCCTTGCTGGCCACGCAGGCGCATGGCAGTCCGGCGACCGATCCGCTGGCCCCGGCAGGCCGCTGGGAAGGCAATATGGGCGGCAGCGCCAGCACGCCGCCGATGGGCTGGAACAGCTGGAATGCGTTCCGGACGGAAGTCGACGAAGACAAGGTGATGGGCGCCGCGCGGGTGCTGGTCGACAGCGGGCTCGCGAAACTCGGCTACACGCAGGTCAACCTCGACGACGGCTGGTGGCTGAAGCGCCGCACCGGCGACGGCCGCCTGCAGATCCGTACCGGCATCTTCCCCTCGGCAGCCACCGGCGGGAAGGACGGCACCAGTTTCAAGCCCTTTACGGACAGGCTGCACGCCATGGGACTGAAAGCCGGTATCTATACGGACATCGGGCGCAACGCCTGTTCGCAAGCCTACGACCTGCATTCGCCCAACCTGCCGCAAGGCACGACCGCCGAGCGCGAGGTGGGCCTGGACGGCCACGTCACGCAGGACATCAACCTGTATTTCCGGGAATGGGGCTTCGACTACATCAAGATCGACGCCTGCGGGCTGGCCGACTTCGTGCCGGGTTCGGAGCTGGTGAAGAAACAGGACTATCGCGCGATGGCACCGCTGATCGAACGTAATTCGATCAACCGCACCGATATCGCCGCGGTGCGCGCCCGCTACGAAGCCGTGGCTGCGGCGCTGAAGGCGGCCCGGCCGGCCAACGACTACGTGCTGTCGATCTGCGCCTGGGGCATGGCCAATGTGCGCACCTGGGGCAAGGAGGTCGGCAACCTGTGGCGCACCAGCAGCGACATCACGCCCAGCTGGACCAGCATGCTGCACAACTTCGACAGCGCGGCGAAACGCCCGCTGTACGCGGGCCCCGGCCACTGGAACGATCCGGACATCCTGCACATCGGCCATGGCGACTTCGACGCCGCCCACCCGGTCGAAGTGCGTTCGCATTTCTCCTTGTGGGCGATGATCAATGCGCCGATGCTGGTCAGCTACGACCTGCGCAACGGCCCGGCATCGTTCCTCGCGGTGCTGGGCAACGCCGACGTGGTGCGCCTGAACCAGGACAAGGCGGGACACCAGGGCGTGGTGACCTACGATTCCGACGATGCGCAGATCATCGTCAAGACGCTGGGCGACGGGCAACGCAAGGCGGTGGCGCTGTTCAACCGCGGCGCATCCCCCGCCCCGGTAACGCTGCTGGCCAGGCACCTGAAACTGTCGGACAGCGCGCCGGTCACGCTGCGCGACCTATGGTCGAAGCAAAGCGTGACCTTCACCGGCGAGAAGGCCTTCACGCTCGCGCCGCGCGAGACGCTGGTGTTCGAGGCGACCGGCACGCGGCAGCTGGAGAACGGCGTGTACCTTTCCGAGATTCCCGGGTCGATCAACGTGGCCGTCGACGGCACGCGGCAGCCGCAGCCCGATCCGACCATCCACCGCATGATCGACCCGTGGTCGAACACCCGCTCCGGCGGCTCGCGGCCGCAATATGCCGGCTGGGGCGGCGCGCAGGCCGACACGACGCCATTCGGCCAGACCTTGCAGGTGGCGGGACAGGCGTTCGACTCGGGCATCGGCATCCTGGCCGACTCGCGGCTCCAGGTGAAGAACGATGCCGGCCATGCGGTGTTGACGGCCTCCGTCGGCGTGGATGACTCGACCGAGAACACCAAGCAGCCGGTGCGCTTCCACGTGTATGGCGATGGAAAACTGCTGGCCGAAAGCCCGCCGGTGGCCTTCGGCGCCAAGGCGCATCGGTTGAGGGCGGACATCCGGGGCGTGAAAGTCATCGAGCTGGTGGTACGGGGAGCGGCATCGGACGGTGCGGCGCCTGTCGTGGCGACCTGGGGGGATGTGCAGCTGGTGCGTGCGGCGGGCCGCTGAGAAGCCAGGCAGCGTTGGCCGGGCTGGTCCCGCCACCGGGCGCTACAATGCTGCCTTTGCCGTGGAGCCGCCGTGAACTGGGATTACCCCGAACCGCATGTCTTCCCCGTCAGCCCCGCCGCCGGCGATATCGACGGGCTGGACCATACCAACAATGCCGTGTACGTGCGCTGGTGCGAGCAGGCCGGCTGGTCGCATTCGGTCGCGCTGGGCCTCGACCTGGGCGACTACCGCCGGCTGAACCGGGCGATGGCGATCGGCAGCGCGGCCTACGACTACCTGCTGCCGACCGGCCTGGGGGACGGGCTGCTGCTGGGCACCTGGCTGGTCGCCACGGATGGCCGGCTGACGATGGAGCGCCGCTTCCAGCTGGTGCGCGCGGCGGACGGCGCCACGGTGATGCGCGGGCGCTGGCAGCTGGTGTGCATCGAGATCGACAGCGGAAAACCAAGGCGCATGCCGCCGGAGTTCTGCGCCGCCTATTTGCCGGCGGTGGTCGGCCAGGGTGAGCAAGGGCCGGCCGAAGGGGATGCTTGAAACCGCAGGCGAGCAAGCGCCTGCGGTGACATCCAGCCAGCTGCCAGGCTAGGCGACTTTTGCCGGGGCGTTCGCCATCACGCCCGCCATGTCTTCCAGCTTGACGCCGCGCGTTTCGGTGAAGTACCGCGCCACCACCACGAACTGCAGCACCATCGCGACGGCGAAGAACACGAACGGCAACCCGCTCGATCCCGCCGCCATCAGGGGGAACACGCCGGCGATGATGGCGTCCATCAGCCAGTGGGTCGAGGCGCCGAGGCTCTGGCCGCGCGCCCGCACCTCGGTCGGAAAGATCTCGGAGATATATACCCATACGACCGCCCCCTGGGAGAAGGCGAACGAAGCGATGAACAGGATGAGCGCCCACAGCAGCAGATCGCGGCCGCTGCCGGATAGCTGGATGGCCGCGGTGGCGGAGAGCGCCGCCACCATCCCGATCGAGCCGATCAGCAGCAGCGTCCTGCGCCCCACCCGGTCGATGACCGTCAGCGCCAGCAGGGTAAAGACCAGGTTGGTGGCCCCGATCATCACCGATTGCAGGTCCGCGGACATCTTGCCGAAGCCGGCCGCGGCGAAGATATCGTTCGAGTAGTAGAGAATCGCGTTGATGCCCGACAGCTGATTGAAAGCGGCGATCGTCACGGCCAGGAGCATCGGCTTGCGATGCCGCGCCCATGACAGGCGCGCACCGCCCCCGCGCTGGCCTTGCGCATACTGCCTCAGTTCTTCTTCCACGTCCGCCACTCCGATCTGGCGCAGCACGGCCGCCGCTTCCGCACGCCGCCCTTTCAGCGCCAGCCAGCGCGGGCTGTTCGGAATGATGAACACCAGTGCGAACAGCAGCAGCGACGGCAGCGCGGCGACCCCGAACTTCCAGCGCCATTCGTCCGCCCCCAGCGCCAGCATGCCGACCAGGTAGTTGCTCAGGTACGCCAGCAGGATGCCAAGGACGATATTGAACTGGAAGGCACCGACCATCATGCCGCGCCGGTTCGCCGGTGCGATCTCGGCCAGGTAGATCGGCGCCAGCACCGAGGAGGCGCCGATGGCGATCCCGCCCAGCACGCGCGCGCCGACCAGCACCGCCAGGTTCGGCGCCAGCCAGCAGCCCAGCGCCGACACGACATACAGCAGCGCGATGGCGCGCAGGCAATCGCGCGCGCCGAAGCGGTCGCCCGGACGGCCGGCGAACAGCGCCCCCAGCAGGGTGCCCCACAGCGCGCTGGACACGGTCATGCCGAGGGCCGCCGGAGCGAGATCGAATGCGGCGGACAAGCCTTGCGTGGTGCCGGCGATGACGGCCGTGTCGAAGCCGAACAGCAGGCCCGCCAGGCCGCCGACCAGGATTCCCTTCAGCAGTGTGTTCATCGGCCCGCGCCCTCCGTTGCGTTCGCGGGCTTGAGCTGGACCGGCTTCATCGACCAGGCCGACAGACCGGTCACGCCGGCCGTGCCGCCTTCGCTGAACAGGGCCATGTCTTTCGACGTACGGCCGGGGAATACCTGGTCGGTCAGCACGGCCTCGCCCTGGCCGGCGAACACCGTCACCGATCCGCCATCGACCAGGATGCGCATCGGCAGCTGGCCGCTGCGCAGCGCCACGGGGGCATGGTGGCGCGCTGCGAAGTCCGCGTGGAAGCCGGCCTGCCCGGCGCGACTGCGGTCGAGATAGACGGTGCCCTTCTCGCGGTCGTAGCCGACCTCGGTGTATTGGCCTCCGTGCGCCTGCACGCGAATGCCGGAATAGCGGGCGCTGCCGGGCTGCAGGCGCAGCTCGATTTCCAGCGCATCACCCGCCGCGGACGAGGATTGCACCGGCAGCACGCCGGGCGCCACCTGCGCCGAGGCCAATTCGGCCACGCGCTGCGCGCGCTGGCGCTTCAGTTCCGCCAGCGGCTGCTGCACCAGCCTGATCTTGCCATCCACCGTGGCCAGGCTCAGCTCACGCGGCACCGACTGGGCGCCGCGCCAGGGCGTGGTCGGCACTTGCTGGCCGTAGAGCCAGTTGTTCATCCAGCCGACCAGAAGCCGACGCCCGTCCGGCACGCCGTTGTAGGTCACGCCGGCGTAGAAGTCGGCGCCGTAGTCGAGCCACTGGACCTGCCCGTCCGAGGCGGCGCGGTCCCAGGTGAAGCGGGTGCCATCGAAGTCGCCCACGAAATACTGGGTGCCGGAGCCGCCAGCCGGATGGCCGGGGTTCTGGCTCATGACGAGCACCCACTTGCGGCGCGCCGGGTCGCCGTCGACCGGCAGCTCGAACAGGTCCGGGCACTCCCAGATACCGCTGACCGAACCGGCCGGGCCGAACTCGCTCATCAACTCCCACTTGAGCAGGTCGCGCGAGCTGTAGAACAAGGCCTTGTGCAGGTTGGGCAGCACCGCCACCATCACCCACTTCTTCTGCGGCTCGTGCCAGAACAGCTTTGGATCGCGGAAGTCCCGGTATTCGGCGGCGTAGGGTGCGGGCGGCAGCTCGATCACCGGGTTACCCGGGTACTGGGTCCAGCTGCGCCCGCGGTCCAGGCTGTACGCCAGCGACTGCGCCTGGGTACCGGCCTGGATGGTCTTGCCGGCCAAGGTGCGCGCCTGCGGGAACATCGCCGTGTACAGCGCCACCATGGCCGGCTTGCCGGGCTGTCCCAGGCCGCTGGCATTGGCATGGTCGACCACCGCGCTCCCGGAGAAGAACATCTGCGTGATCGCACCTTTCGCGTCCTTCTCGACCGGCAGTGCTGGCGGCAGCTCGGACCAGTTCAGCAGGTCCGGGCTGACCGCATGGCCCCAGGACATGTCGCCCCAGGCGTTGCCGCTGGGGTTGAATTGATAGAACAGGTGATATTCGCCGTCGTGGTACACCAGCCCGTTGGGGTCGTTCATCCAGTTGCGCTCGGGGCTGAAGGAAAGTTGGGGACGGTGATGCTCGCGGTAGACGGCATCCGGGGGCGGCGTGGCGCAGCCGGACAGCAGCAAGGCGCCCAGGCCCAGCGCTGGCAAAGCGGTTTTGAAAGTCATGACAAGGATCCCTTGATAAATCACAGTGGCGAAACATGGGCGGCGCGCCGGACCGGCCGGGCGCCACCCGCAGGAAAGGCAATGCGGGAGCGTCTCAGAAGCGGTAGTTGACGCTGAAGCGAATGGTGCGGCCGAACAGCGGCCGGGCCGCACCACGGTTACGCGTGCCGTCCGGCGTCAGCAGGTCCGCGACCAGCGCATCGCCTTCGGTGAACGACAGCTGGTTCGTGACGTTGGCCACGAACAGCTGGGTCGACAGGCGCTCGTTCACCTGGTACTGCGCTCCCAGGTTCAGCATGTAATACGCCGGCAGCAGCGTCACGTTGCGGTCGGTGGAATCGGAGAAACGCGAGCCGGTGACCTGGTACTGGCCATACACGGTGAGCGGAATGCCGGTGGCATGCGACAGGTCGTACGACGGCATGAAATTGAGCATGTGCCTGGCCAGGCGGCGCGAGCGCCGGCCATCTTCGCTGACCTGCTTGAACTCGTAGCCGCTGATAACGCCCTGCGCATCGCGCACACTGTCCACCACCGTGAAGCGGGCGCCGTTGATCTTGGGGTTCTGCAGCACCACGCTTCCCTTGAGTTCCAGCCCTTCGACGGCGGCTGGACGCCAGCTCAGTTCGACCTCGGCGCCGACGTTTTCCACGCCGCGCTTGTACAGCTGCGCGACCCGCGGGCAGGTCGATATCTGCGGCACCCCGCCCAGCGACACGCACTGCGGCGACTGGAAGTCGTCGTACTGGTTGATCTGGCTGCGCGGCGAGAAGTCGTTGTAGAACACCGCCACCGCCGCGCCGACGCCGCGCGTCAGGTAGCGCAGGCCCGCCTCGTACTGCTTGATCGTTTCCACCGCGTCGACTTCGATGGTGCGCCCCTCCACCACGACCGGCCGGGCCATGGCCAGGTTGTTCAGGTCTTCCACGCTCGGCAGCCGGAACGAATGCGATGCCAGCGCATACACGGCCAGGGGCTTGCCGAGGCTGTAGTTGGCGCCGATCGACCAGCCGAACGCGTGATACTTCTTGTCCAGCAAATTGGGCTTGCCCGGGAACTGGACCGCATCGTCGGCAACGGTGTCCTCCAGGGAGCCGGGGACCACATTGGCCGGGGTCAGGTTGGTGATGACCTCGCGCTCGCGCCGGTTCGCCCTCCCGTGGACGTTCTGCCAGCGCACGCCGGCGTCCACCTTCAGCCGGCTGCCCATGGTCTCCCAGTGATCGAGCAGATAGGCGGCGCTGCCCGCGGCCCTGACGTCGCTGTTCCAGCCGAACGAGCCCGGCAGCAGTGCCGCGCCGGTGGTCAGGCTCGGGCCTACCCGGTTACCGCTGGCGTCGACCACCGCCAGGTCGACCATGCGCGCATTTTCGGCGCTTTCGACGACCAGCAGCGAAGACTGGAACTGCGGCGAGAACGCATAGCGGCTCTTGTACAGGCCGAAGGTCATGTCGTGGGTACCGGCCAGTACAAAGGTCTTCTGCGCCTTCAGGTCGAGCGAGGTGCTGTGCGCCTTGGACTGGGTCACGAACGGGAGCAGGAAGTTCAGCAGCGCGTTCGGCTGCACGCGGCTGCCGTCGTTGAGGTACGTGCCGACCACGCCGGTGGCCCTGGCGTAGTTCTGGAGGAAGGCGTCGCGGCTGATGCCGGCGAACTGCGCACACGGATTGACCGCCGGGACGTTGAAGTAGCCGATCAGCTTGGCGTTTTTCAGGTCGCAGGCCAGGGCCGCGTTATGCGCCGGCGAGACCACGTCGTTCTGGTAGCGCGCCGCCAGGAAGTTGGTGGCCGAGCTGGTGTCATTGCCCGTGAAGGTCGCATTGAATCCGCTGGTGCCCCAGGTATGGCGCAGCCCCGACGACAGGCGCCAGCCGTTCTGCAGTTCATGCGACAGCTTCAAGGTCAGCATCCTGAAATTGGGATGAATGCCGTCGGCCTGGTCGATGGTGCGCTGTCCGTACTCGCCCAGCATCTGGAACTTGCGGTTGTAGGGCGATGCGGTGGTGCCGTGCGCGAACGGAATGCCGAGCGGCTCGATGGTGTCCTGCTCGAGCACGGTCGGCCTGGCCGGCGTGCCGCTCTCCGTAAAGCGCGGCACCGAGATCGGCAGGTTCTGGTAGAAGGCGGTGCGGTCGTTCAGCAGCAGGGCGTCGACGCGCGCCTGGGTCTTGCGGTCATTGCTAGTCCAGACCAGGTTGCCGCGAATCTGGCCGCCCTTGTCGGCGGTGTAGCCGGTATCGCGGATGCCATCGCTCTTGCGAACGAAGCCGCCCACGGCATAGGTCAGGTTGTTGTTGATTGGACCGGACAGGTAGGCATCGTGGCGGAAGAAGCCGTAGTCGGCGTACTCGAACTTGTAGCCGCCTTCGAGCTTGTCGCCGCCGGTGCGGGTGACGTAGTTGACGGCCGCGCCCAGGCCGTTCGAATACAGGATGCCGCCGGTGCCGCCCTTGACGACTTCGACGTTCTCGGTCATCAGGTCGGTACGGATGAACACGTCGTTGTTCATGAACGGCACTTCCGGGTCTTCGTACGCCGGCAAGCCGTCGATCAGCTGCGGCGAGAAGCGGTAGCCGCCGATCACCGGCAGGCCGCGCACGGTGATGTTGTTGCTGGCCTCGCCGGCGGTGCTGCCCTCGGCGTAGATGCCGGGAATGTTATTGAGCAGGTCGGCGGTGCTCATCGGCGCGAGCTTGAGGATCTCTTCCGAGCTGAGGGTATTGATCGAGAACGTGGCATTTTTCTTGGTGGTGACACGGGTGACGCCCGTGACGATCACCACGTTCTTCGGCTCGGCGCCCTGGCTCCCCGCTTGATCCGTGCCCTGCTCCGCCGGGGCTGCGGCAAGCTGTTCGGTATTCGGCCCGGACGCGGTTTCCTGCGCGGCGGCCTGCTCTTGTGCGAACACGGCGGCCGGGAACAGGCAGATGGCCAGTGCGGCGGAACGTCCCAGATAACGTGCAATCGAATAACGCATAGATGTTGTCTCCTTCATTGTTTTTGATGTCGCCCTTGGTGGTGGTTTCAGCGCCAGCGTTTCGCCATCCGTCCGAACCTTCCGTGTTGTTGTTTTCCGTCGTGGGTCGTTCTCCTTGTCGAAACGAATAAAATGTCCACCGTTGTCATCGTAGCCACGGATTCTCTATTTGTCTATCGTTGTCATTTGTCTGGACAGTGACGATGTCCAACGTGCGACATTTTCGCAACGCTACCCTGTTCGAGTGGAGTGCGCCACGCCCAGCCGCGCCATGCCGACGGCCAGCTTGAACGGCGAGCCGCCGACGCGGGCCGGCCGTTCGCCACAGGCACCAATCAGGCTATTCCGGGCCATCGGCGGGCCGCGTAGCGTCGATGCGCCGGCCCTGTTCATCGAAGACGTGGAGTTGTCCCGCGACCGGGCCGACCGCCCAGGTGCTGTCCGCGCGCGGCGGCTCGCCGCGCATCGCCACCACCAGCGGCCGGGCGATGCCGGGCACGCCGATGTGCACATGGGATTCGGCGCCCAGGCGCTCGACCAGCAATACCGTGCCGCGCAGCGGACCGTCCGGATCGGGCGCCAGGTGCTCCGGACGCAGGCCCACCGTGACCTTGCGCCCGACCGCGCCCGCATAGGGCCATGCCAGCCGGCTTGCCGTGCCGACTGTCACGCCACCGGCGCCGGCCACGCCATCGACCAGGTTCATCCTGGGGCTGCCGATGAAGCCGGCAACGAACACGTTGGCAGGCCGCTGGTACAGATGCATCGGGCTGCCGACCTGCTGCACGCCGCCGGGACCCAGGACCACGATGCGGTCGGCCAGCGTCATTGCCTCGACCTGGTCGTGCGTCACGTAGACCATGGTCGCCTTCAGTTGCTGGTGCAGGCGGGCGATCTCGACGCGCATGTCGGCGCGCAGGGCCGCATCCAGGTTCGACAGCGGTTCGTCGAACAGGAAGGCGCGCGGCTTTCGCACGATGGCGCGGCCGATCGCCACGCGCTGGCGCTGCCCTCCAGAGAGCTGCGGCGGGCGGCGTTCCAGCAAGTGCTCGAGCTGCAACAGCTTCGCCACCGCGCGCACCGCTGCCTGGATCTCCGCCTTCGGCGTCCTGGCAAGGCGCAGGCCGAACGCGATGTTCTCGAACACGCTCATGTGCGCATACAAGGCGTAGTTCTGGAATACCATCGACAGGCCGCGCCTGGCGGGCGGCGTTTCGTTGATGCGCTCCCCATCGATGCGGATCTCGCCGCCGCTGATCTCCTCCAGTCCGGCGATCATGCGCAGCAAGGTGGACTTGCCGCAGCCGGACGGACCGACCAGCACGACGAACTCGCCGTCCTCGATGGTAAAGCTGATGCCCTGGAGGATCGGGGTATGTTCCTGTCCCGGGTATGCCTTGGCAACATCCTGGAGGACGATCGATGCCATGCCTTTCTCCTTATTTGCAGTGAACCGCGAACGCCGGAACGGTCAGGCCCTGGTCAAGCCGGATGCTGCCATCCGCTCGTTCCAGTGATGCATGACCGGTCTCCGCCGCCGCGCCCTGTCTATCGTTGTCATTTTCGGTCAAGTCACCAGCGCGTAGCGGCCATCTTCCAGCGCGAGCGCGATCGGATCGCCGATCCCGCCCAGGAAGCCGCCGTCCGGGCCCGTGTCCTCGAAGGCCAGCAGGCAGTCGCCGCCGGTGACGGGGTCGGCCAGGATCTTGCCGGCATAGCGGCGGCATGGCACGTCGCCGTCCAGGAAGCGCTCGGCGGGACGCCATGGCCCGAGCGGATCGCCTGCCACCAGGTACGAGGTGCCGGACACCCCGCCGCCGTGCTGTGCGCGCAGTGCTGGCGCCCAGTGCTCGCGGGCATTGCAGAAAGTGCAGAACCACTGGCCGTCGCGCTCGAATACCTGCGGCACTTCCAGCTGGCCGTAATGCCCGCCGTCATACACCGGCGCGGTGGCTTCCCATGTGACCAGGTCGTCCGATACCGCATGCCCGATCACGCCGCGTTCGAACTTCCCGCCCTGATTGCGGCGCGCGGTGAAGAACATGTGGTATTTGCCGTCGATCTTTTCGGCCAGCACGTACGGGTCGCGCAGGGCGCGGTCGTGCCAGCCGCCGTCCTCGTGTTCTTCGTAGAAGCGCTCGTCCAGGTCCAGCGCCAGGCCGTTGCCCACGCGCGTCCAGGGGCCATCGATCGAGGCCGCGGTGGCGTGCCCGATGCGCTGGCGCAGGCCGTTCTCGGCACGGCAGGTGCCGGTATAGAACAGGTGGTAGCAGCCTTCGGCCTTGATCACCGAACCGGTCCAGGTGGTGTAGTCGTCCCATGCGGGCGTCGCCGCCGGGCCGAACACCCGGCCCTTCACGCTCCAGTTGCGCAGGTCGGTCGAGACGGCGTGGCCGATCGACACATGCCAGTGGCGCAGGTCGGAATTGCCGATGCTCCGGTCGGCCTGCAGGAAAAACAGGTGCTGCATGCCGTCTTCGGCGTAATGCCAGAAGTCCCAGACGTATTTGTCGTCGAGTTTGAGTGCCATGTCGAGGTAGGAGTGAGGGTTAGCCTTTGATGCCGGAACCTGCCACCGAGGCCACGAACTGCCGCTGGAATGCCAGGAACACCGCGAGTACCGGCAGCGTGATCACCGATGCGTAGGCCATGATCTGCCCCCACGAATTGGTGCGGCCGAAAAATTGCTGGATGCCTGGCTGGACCGGCCGGAACGCTTCCGACTGGATCACCATGATGGGCCACAGGTACTGGTTCCAGGCGCCGACGAAGAGAATGATGGCGGCGGTGGCGATCACCGGTCCGCTGTTGGGCATGATGATGCGCAGGTAGACCGTCCAGGGGCCGGCGCCGTCCATCTTGGCGGCTTCGTCCAGCTCGGCCGGGATGTCGCGGAAGAACTGGTAGAACAGGAAGGTGCAGAAGGCATTGGCGACGAACGGAATGATCTGCACGTGCAGGCTGTTGAACCAGCCGATCTGGAGGCCCGGCCCGCCCGGCCCGATGACCGGCCAGGGCAGGTGCGCCACCAGCGACAGCAGCGGTATGGCGATCACTTCGAACGGCACGATCACCAGCGCCACCACCACGCCCAGCACGACATGGCGGCCGCCCCAGCGCATGCGCGCAAGGGCGAAGGCGAGCATGCTGTTGAGGAACACACCGGCGACCACGGTGCACACCGCAACGATGGTCGAATTGAGCAGGAAGCGCGGCAGGTCGCTCTTCTGGAAAATGGCGCGGTAGTTGTCCATCGACCAGCCGGGGCCGGGAACATAGGTCGACCAGTGGGCCAGGTTCTCGAATACCGCCGTGTCGCCCTTGAAGGAAGCGGCGAACATGAAGGCCAGCGGCATCGCGAAAACCAGGCCAAGGCCGGCCATGATCGCCAGCAGCAGCGCCTTGCGCAACAGGGTCCGCAGGGGTTGCTTCATCGGGCCGCTCCCTTCACGGCCAGCATGCGCTGGAGCGCCGATACGCCCAGCACGATCATGAAGAACACCAGCGCGATGGTCGAACCGTAGCCGATATCCTGCTCGTGGAAGCCCTTGCGCACCGCGTGGTACACCACGGTCGAGGTGGAATCCAGCGGACCGCCCAGCGTCATCACATCCACCTGGGTAAACAGGCCGAAGGCCAGCAGCGTGGTCGACACCAGCACGAAGACGATGGTGTTGCGCAGGCCCGGCAGCGTGACATGCACGAAGCGCTGCCAGGCGTTCGCGCCCATCAGCGTGGCGGCTTCGTACTGCTCGGGCGGAATCGACTGCAGGCCGGCCAGGAACACCAGCATCTGGAAGCCGGCGCCCTGCCAGGCCGACATCAGCGCGATCGAGGCCAGCGCCAGGCGCGGATCGCCCAGCCAGTCGGGTCCGGCGCCGGGATCGTCCATCAACGCGCGCAGCAGTTCGTTGATCAGGCCACGGTCGGTGTTGAGGAGGAACGACCAGACGATCGACGCCACCACCATCGAGGTCACCACCGGCGCGAAGTAGACGGTGCGAAAGAAAATCCGGCCGCGCAGGCGCTGGTTGACCAGGATCGCCAGCCCGAGCGCGGCACCGCACTGCAGCGGCAGCACCAGCAAGGCGAACAGGAACGTATTGACCAGCGAACGGACAAACAGCGGATCTCGCGCGGCCAGCACGTAGCGGGTGGCGCCCAGGTCGACATGGAAGGCGGGACGGTAGCCGGCCAGTCCAGGACGCGCCTGCCGGCTCTGGCGCCAGGTCGGAAACCGCACGTCCTCCTCTCCAGCCTGGCGCTGGTCGGCCTGCACCGTCAGGATCGTCACCGACAGGAGGCGCGCGTAGTTGTCCAGGCCGACGAAGCGTGTCGGCTCCGGCGAGACCAGCCGGTGGTTCGTGAAGGTGGCCCCCGCCGCCAGCAGCAGCGGCAGCAGGATGAAGGCGAAGAACAGCAGCATGGCTGGCGCGGCGAAGGAGCCGATCGCCCAGATGCTGTCCTGGCCAAGCCTGGCCGTCATTGCGCCGCTCCCACCTGATTGGCTGAAGAGAAACCATAACCATTGTTGCGCGCGATATCGTGCTCGATCGCTTCGACGGCTTCGTCCAGCGCCTCGGCCGGATCCTTCCCGGCGCGCAGGTCCGACAGGGTCTTCTCGAACACGGCCGACATCGCGGGATAGGCCGGCGTGGCGGGCCGCGGCAGCGCGTAGCGTTGGGCAAACTCGAAATAGATGCGGCGCGCGCCGCCTTCACGGTAATGCTCGGTCAACGCGGCCGCCTCGCGGCTGACCGGCACGTGGCCGGTGGCGCGCGACATGGCTGCCATCTCTCCGGTGCCGATCAGGTGCGCCAGCAAGGCGGCGGCCCCCTCGGGATGCCGGCAATCGCGGGAGATGGCCCATTGCCACGATGCCGCGCCGATGCGCGGACCGTGGCCGAAGTCGGGAGGCGGCATCACCACCAGGTCGGATCCGAACAGGCGGTCGTAGTCGTCGGACTTCCAGGAACCCGTGTAGTGGAACAGCGCCCGGCCCTGTTCGAAGGCGCGCTCGTCGGCCGGATTTCGCTCGACCAGGCCTTCCGCGTAGAGCGACGCATAATAGCGCGCCACGCCAAGCGCGGACGTACCATTGAGCACCCCATCCGCCCGCAGATAGCTGGAACGGTCGATCAGGTCGGCCCCGGCGCTTTGCAGCCAGGGCAGGAACGCATAGCTCGGCCACTCGGCGCGCGAGCGGCCGTTCACGTCGAAGGGAAAGCGGGCAATCTTGCTCTGCTTGGCCTTCACCAGGATAGCGTGGAACTCGCGGGCACTATAGGGCCGGTCGATGGTGGCGATGCGCACGCCCAGCGCCGCCAGTTGCGCGCGGCGCGAAAACAGCGCCAGCGTCACGTCGAACTGGCCCACGCTGTACAGCTTTCCGCGGTAGGTGCCGCGCCCGCCGGGCAACAGGCGTGCCACCGCGTCGCGCGGCAGCAGCGAGTCGAGCGCGCGCACGTGACCGGCCCAGGCGAAATTGGGCACGGTGGGCTGGTCGATCGCGAGCACGCAGGGCAATTGCCTGACCATCGACGCCGCAGTGATGGCGCTGGTATAGGTCGATTGCGGCATGGCCTCGACCACCACCTTCCATTTTTCCTGGCTGGCGTTGAAGCGCGCCACGGCGGCGCGCCCGGCGGCCATTTCGGCGTCGCCAGTATCGTGGCGCCACATGCGGATCTCGAGCGGCGCGGCGGCGCCCGGCGTGCTGTACATCGCCGTCCATGCCGCCAAGGCAGCCAGCAGAGCACCCGGAGCCAGCCGGCTCATGTGCGCTCCCATGTGCGCTCTCATTTGCGCTTCGTCTTGGCTGGCCTGGTGACGGTACCGCGTTCCACGCCAAGGCACGGCACCCGCACCGTGTCCGCGACGGCGTCGCCGGAAAACGCGTAGCGCGCGGCCAGCGCACCCATCTCGCGGTACGGAAGGGACACCGTGGTCAAGCCTGGATCGAGCGCCTCCGAGATGAGACGGAAGTCGTCGAAGCCGACGACCGATACATCGTCCGGCACGCGCAATCCGCGCCGTTGCAGGATGAAGATGGCGCGCATGGCCATCTTGTCATTGCCGCACAAGATGGCGGTGGGCCGGTCCGCGCTGGCGAACAGCCGGTCGATGGCGTCTTCCAGGTGGCTGAACTCGGCGTCGGGAATCGGCAGCGCGCCGTGCAGCATCCACTCCTCGCGTGGCCTGACCCCGTGCTCGCGCATGGCGCGCAGAAAACCCTGGAGGCGCAGCCTGGTCGCCACCATGTTATCGATCAGCTGCAGCAGGGCGATTTTCTTGTGGCCCGCCTTGAGCACCAGCTGGGCGGCCGCGTACCCGCCGCCCTCGTCGTCGGGCACGATCTGCGGAAAGCGCGCCGGGCTCTCGAAGCAGTTGACCAGCACGGTCGGTGTCGCGCCCAGGGCAGGCCCGATCGTCACGTGCGCGTGGTGCGGCGTGGCGAACATGATCGCTTCGACGCGGCGCTCGCGCATGTCGGCCACCAGCCGGCCGGCCGTGCCGGGGTGGCCGCCGGTTTCGCCGATCAGCAGCATCTTGCCGAACTCTTCGCAGACGGACTGGATGCCCTTGATGATCTCGGAAGAGTCGGGCGTGGTGGTCAGCTGTTCAGCGATCACCGACACCAGATCGGTCGGCCGGCCGCGCAGCATGCGCGCCGCCGCCGACGGTGCGAAGTCGAGCGCCTGCATGGCCTGCTCGATCTTCGCGCGAGTCTTGTCGGACACCGACGAGGCATCGTTGAGCACCCGCGACACCGTCTTGATCGACACCCCGGCCTTTTCGGCCACGTCATGAATTGTTGACACTTGTCTCCCATCCCGGCGGCATGAGCCCTTCTTGCCGCGCCATGTCTATCGTTGTCATTTTGTGAATGGTAGAACTTTATGAAGACCTGGTCAATAAGTTCTGTGGGGTCCGGGCTGCTTGGCGCTGCAAGCATTGCACCGGCGGGAAGAAAGGCTCGATCGACGTCAGCGGCCCGCCATGCTGCTGCACGTGACGCGTATTCGACTGAGGGGAAGCGGTGAAAACGACACCGGCCCCAGAAGGGGCCGGTTCGGAAATATATGGAGGCGAGGACGGGAGTCGAACCCGTCTAGACGGCTTTGCAGGCCGCTGCATAACCGCTTTGCTACCTCGCCAGAGGGAACTTTTACTGAAGACCCCAGCCGGTTATGAGCTGAAATCCTGGAAACCTGGAGCGGGAGAAGAGTCTCGAACTCTCGACCTCAACCTTGGCAAGGTTGCGCTCTACCAACTGAGCTACTCCCGCATGGAGTGAATCTTTACTGCTGGCTCCGCGTCTTTCGACTGGAGCGGGAGAAGAGTCTCGAACTCTCGACCTCAACCTTGGCAAGGTTGCGCTCTACCAACTGAGCTACTCCCGCATTTCAGGAACCGCCTGCACTAAGCTTCATGCACTAAGCGCTACATTATCGCAGAAACATCAAACGATGCACAGCGAATTGTTGACTCAACACTAAACGCCTCAAGCACATTTGGAGCGGGAGAAGAGTCTCGAACTCTCGACCTCAACCTTGGCAAGGTTGCGCTCTACCAACTGAGCTACTCCCGCTTCGTGCTTGCTGCTGCGTCGTCATCAACAACAGGCCAGCATTATAGAGGATCGGAACGGGCTGTCAAGGGAGAAACTAAAAATACTGTTTAGCTCAAATTGCCCGAGCGTTCCTTGATCAGCGGCCAGGCCTTTTTCAGGTAGTAGAACATCGACCAGACCGTCAGCACGCTGGCCAGCCACAGCAGCTTTTCACCCCAGAAGCGCGTATCGATGGCGCCGAAGAGCACGTCGTAGTACAGCAGCGCCGGCAGCGCCGTCATCTGCGCGGCCGTCTTGATCTTGCCGATGGAA
The DNA here is from genome assembly GCF_004322755.1 of Pseudoduganella albidiflava. Lineage (NCBI taxonomy): Bacteria > Pseudomonadati > Pseudomonadota > Betaproteobacteria > Burkholderiales > Oxalobacteraceae > Pseudoduganella > Pseudoduganella albidiflava. Next base: position 1,803,549 of record NZ_CP036401.1, on the reverse strand, counting down.
TTGACCGCCACCGATTTCGATGCGCCGATCTGGGCCATCCATTCGCGCAGCGCGGAGATGGTGATCTCGCGGCCGATGATGATGAAGGCGAGGATCGCGTTGCAGCGGTCCAGCTGCACCAGCACCAGCAGCGCGCCGGCCACCATCAGCTTGTCCGCCACCGGATCGAGGAAGGCGCCGAAGGCCGAGGTCTGGTTCCAGCGGCGCGCCAGGAAGCCGTCGAACCAGTCGGTGATGGCGGCCACGATGAAGACGACGGTGGCGGCCAGGTTGCGGTCCTCCAGCGGCAGCCAGGCGGGAGGGAGGTAGAACACGCCCACGACCAGGGGGATCAGCGCAACGCGCAGCCAGGTCAGCAGGATCGGTATGTTGAATGGCATAAGTGAGGCAAAAGCGGCGGGTAAAGGCGGCGACTGTAGGAATAGTGATAACGCGCCGCTAGTCTACCTTGCCGACCGGGGTAATGCCAGCAAGCACGGTTCAGCAGAACGCCGGCCACGGTCCGTCCTGCTATCGCGCGGCCGCTCAATGCAGGCGGCGGTAGATTTCTTCGGCGAGCTTCGCGGATATGCCCTCGACGGACATCAGGTCCTCGACGCTGGCATTCGATACGCCACGCAGGCCGCCGAAGCGCGCCAGCAGGCGCTGGCGGCGCTTTGCGCCAATCCCTTCGATCTCTTCCAGCGTGGACGTCTGGCGCGTCTTGGCGCGCTTGGCGCGCATGCCGGTAATGGCGAAGCGGTGCGCCTCGTCGCGGATCATCGCCACCAGCATCAGGGCGGCCGATTCCTTGCCCAGTTCCTGCGGCGCGCGGCCGTCGACGAACATCAGCGTTTCCAGGCCCACTCTCCTGCCCTCGCCTTTCGCCACGCCGACGATCAGGCTGATGTCGAGCCCCAGTTCGACGAACACCTGGCGCGCCATCTCCACCTGGCCCTTGCCGCCGTCGATCAGCACCACGTCCGGCATCACGCCATCGCCGTTCGCCACCTTCTCGTAGCGGCGCATCAGCACCTGGCGCATCGCCGCGTAATCGTCGCCGGGCGTGATGTCGTTGATGTTGTAGCGGCGGTATTCGCTGTTCTGCATCTGGTGGTGGTGGAACACCACGCAGGAGGCTTGCGTGGCTTCGCCCATCGTGTGGCTGATGTCGAAGCATTCCACGCGCAGCGTTTCCAGGTCCTCGTTTTCCAGGCCCAGCACGTCGGCCAGGGCGCGCGTGCGCGATTGCTGCGAACCCTGTTCGGACAGCAGCCGCGCCAGCGCGATCTCGGCGCCCTTCTGCGCCAGCTCGAGCCACTGGCGGCGCTGGCCCTGCGGTTGGAACAGCAGGTTGATGCGGTGGCCGCACTGCTCCTGCAAGGCCAGGATCAGCTCCGGCTGGTCGAATTCGATATTCAGGATCAGCACGCCGGGGATGGTCTTTTCCGTGTAGTGCTGGACCAGGAAGGCCGACAGCACCTCGACATCCATCGGCAGTTCGGCCACGGCCTCGGCATCCATCACATGCGTGGGGAAGTAGGCGCGGTCGCCCAGGTGGCGGCCGCCGCGCACCATGGCGAGGTTGACGCAGGCGCGGCCGCCCTGCACCACCACGGCGATGATGTCGACGTCGGAGTCCGAGGTTTCCATGCTTTGCTGGTGCAGCACCTTCGACAGCGACTGGATCTGGTTGCGCACCGCGGCAGCCTGCTCGAACTTCAGGTCGGCGGCGAAGCCGTGCATCTTCTGCTCCAGCTCCTCCATCACCTCGGTGGTGCGGCCGCGCAGGAAGCGCGCGGCATTGTTCACGTCGACCCGGTAATCCTCGGCACTGATCGCGCCCACGCATGGCGCGCTGCAGCGGCCGATCTGGTTCAGCAGGCAGGGCCGCGTGCGGTTCTGGTAGACGCTGTCCTCGCAGGTGCGCAGCATGAACACGCGCTGCAGGATCTGCATCGATTCCTTGACCGCCCACGCGGACGGGAACGGGCCGAAGTACTGGTTCTTCTTGTCGACCGCGCCGCGGTAGTACACCATGCGCGGCACCGCGTCGCCCGTCAGCTTCAGGTAGGGGTACGACTTATCGTCGCGAAACAGGATGTTGAAGCGCGGCTGCAGCGTCTTGATCAGGTTGTTCTCGAGGATCAGCGCTTCGGCTTCGCTGCGCGTGACCGTCGTCTCCAGCCTGGCGATGCGCTCGACCATCATGGCGATGCGCGGGCTGGACAGGTTCTTCTGGAAGTAGTTCGACACGCGCTTCTTCAGGTCGCGCGCCTTGCCCACGTAGAGCACCTTGTCTTCCGCATCGAAGTAGCGGTACACGCCGGGCAGGTTCGGCAGCTTGGCCACGGTGGCCAGGACCTGCTCGCGCGCCGACGGCGCCGCCATCGTCTCCGGTGCCGCTGCCGCTACCGCTGCCGCCGTGTTCTCCACTTTCATCTCACTCATCAAGCTTCTCCACGATCACGAACGCGACCGCGTATTCCTCTTCATCGCTGACGGTGACCTGCGCCGCCAGCTGGTTGTGCTCCATGTATTGTTTCAGATCGCCGCTGCAGACGATGCACGGCTTGCCCAGCGCATCGTTGAGCAGCTGCGCGGCGGGCCATGTCATGGGCGGGCGCAGGCCCAGGCCGAGCGCTTTCGAGAACGCTTCCTTGGCGGCGAAGCGGGTGGCCAGGTAGCGCACGCCGCGCACCGCGTTGCGTTCGCTGCGGGCGCGGAACACCGCCAGTTCGTCGGGACCGAGCACGCGGCGCGCGAAGCGTTCACCCTGGCGCGCCAGCGCTTCGCCGATGCGGGGAACCTTGCAGATGTCGGTGCCGATCCCGTGGATCATCGCGCTCCCAGGCGCGTGGAGACCATGATGGCCTTCATCTCGCGCACGGCGTTTTCCCAGCCGACGAACACCGAATGGGCGACGATCGCGTGGCCGATGTTCAGTTCCTCGATCTGCGGGATGGCGGCGATGGCCTGCACGTTGGTGTAGTGCAGGCCGTGGCCGGCGTTGACCTTCAGGCCGTGGCGCACGCCCCATTGCACGCCGTTGCGCACGCGTTCCAGTTCACGCTGCTGTTCCTCGCCCTGCGCATCGGCGTAGGCGCCGGTATGCAGTTCGATGACGGGCGCGCCGACATCGGCCGCGGCCTGGATCTGCGCTTCGTCGGCATCGATGAACAGGCTGACGCGGATGTTCTCGCCCTGCAGCTGCTTCACCGCGGCGGCCACTTCCTTGTGGAAGCGCACCACGTCCAGCCCGCCCTCGGTGGTGATCTCGGTGCGCTTTTCCGGCACCAGGCACACGTCCGCCGGCTTGATGCGGCAGGCGAAATCGATCATCTCCTGCGTGACCGCCGCTTCCAGGTTCATCCGCGTGACCAGTTGCGGCGCCATGCGGATCACGTCTTCATCCTTGATGTGGCGGCGGTCTTCGCGCAGGTGCAGCGTGATGCAGTCGGCGCCGGCCTGTTCGGCCAGCAGAGCGGCGCGCACCGGGTCGGGGTATTGGGTGCCGCGCGCGTTGCGCAGCGTGGCCACGTGGTCGATATTGACGCCCAGGTCGATCATCGTGCCGGAGGGGTGCAGGAAGCTCATGGTCTCTTCTTTTTACGGTTGCTATGAGGTTTGCTATGACGTTTGCTATTGCGGTCGCTATTGCGGTTGCTGTTGCGCTTGGCACTACAGTTGCATCAGGTCGATCAGGATCTGGCGCGTGTTCAGCGGCGCGCCGTTCAGCTGGTGCGCCAGCAGGAAGCGCATCAGCTGCTTGCTCTGCGCCTGCGTGGCCGGATCGGTGTATTCCTCGCGCTGCATGTCGAGCAGCGTCTTGCCGGCCACGCGGGGCGCCGTGTCGTCGTCGCGGGCGGGCCGCGGGCCGCGCTCGGGATCGACCACGTACTGCACGGCCGCCTTCACCTTGCCGCGCGTGTCCGCGCAGCGCGTGAGGTCCGCGGCCACCCCGGTCTCTTTAAGTAAGGCCGTTTCGAACTTTCGCAAGACGATCGGCGGCGGCTCGTTGTGGGCCAGCTGGTTCAGCGTCGACACGTAGTGGTCGAACAGCGCCGGGTGCGCGTCGTCGCGCGCCAGCAGCTTGACCAGCAGCTCGTTGAGGTAGAAGCCGCACAGCAGCGCGGTCTTTTCCAGCGGCAGCAGGCCGCCGACCCAGTCGGCATCGGTCAGCGTGCGCAGCTCGTTCTTGCCGGTCCAGCCGGTGGACAGCGGCTGGAACGTCTGCAGCACGCCGCGCAGCTGCGAGTGCGGCCGCTTGGCGCCTTTTGCGATCAGCGCCACGCGGCCGAAATCGCGCGTCAGCAGCTCGACGATCAGGCTGGTTTCCTTGTACGGATAGCTGTGGAGGACGAAGGCGGGCTGTCCGCTGACGCGGGTGCCCACGGTGCGCGGCGCGGTACGCTTGCGGGCCTGCTGGGGTGGCGCCGCGGCCGGGGCCGGCGCCGGGACCGATTTAAGCAAATAGGCGACGGCGTTGTCGCGCACTTCCATGGCCGGGCTCGGGCTTGCGCTGGCGGTCGTTTCATTGCCCGGCACGGTGGCGGGGTCTTGCTCGCTGGTAGCGATATCGACGGCGTTTTCGGCCAGCGCGGCATCCGTGTCCGGGACCGGAAGTGACGGGCTGGTGTCCGCTTCCGGGATCGACCCCGGTGTGGACACGAGCCCGGCCGTGGGCTGGCGCTTAGCCATGGCCGGATTACTCGTAGCCGTAGGCGCGCAGGCCGGCCTCGTTGTCGGCCCAGCCGGACTTCACCTTGACCCAGATCTCCAGGTACACCGGGCCGCCGAACAGCTTTTCCATGTCCAGGCGAGCCTGGGTCGAGACTTCCTTCAGGCGGGCACCCTTGTTACCGATGATCATCGACTTGTGGCCATCGCGTTCGACGAGGATGGCGGCGAAGATGCGCCGCAGGTTGCCTTCCTGTTCGAACTTCTCGATCAGCACGGTGCTGGTGTACGGCAGCTCGTCGCCGACGAAGCGGAACAGCTTTTCGCGGACGATCTCGGAGGCGAGGAATTTCTCGCTGCGGTCGGTGATGTCGTCTTCGCCGAAGATCGGCGGGTTTTCCGGCAGCAGGCGCTTGATCTCGTTTTGCAGGCCATCGAGCTGGAAGCGCAGCTTGGCCGAGACCGGCACCACGGCGGCGAAGTCGAATTTCGACGCGACCTGCTGCGCGAACGGCAGCAGCACGGCCTTGTCCTTGACGCGGTCGGACTTGTTAATCACCAGCACCACGGGCACGTCTTTCGGCAGCAGGTCGATGACTTGCTGGTCGGCCTCGCCGAAGGTGCCGGCTTCCACCAGGAACAGGATCACGTCCGACGAATCGAGCGTGCCGGTGACGGTCTTGTTCAGCGTCTTGTTCAGCGCGTTCGAGTGGCGGGTCTGGAAGCCCGGCGTATCGACATAGATGAATTGCGCATCGGACAGCGTCTGGATACCGGTGATGCGGTGGCGCGTGGTTTGCGCCTTGCGCGAGGTGATGCTGACCTTGGCGCCGATCAGGGTGTTCATCAGCGTCGACTTGCCCACGTTGGGGCGGCCGACGATGGCAATGTAGCCGCAGCGAAAATCCGCGGGCGTGGTGGGGTCGGTCATGATGTTTCTCGGTTATTTGTTGGCGAGCTTTGTTTCCGCCGGGTCATCGCCCTGCACGGTGGCGATGCCCGCCAGTTTCAGCTGCGCGGCGCGCGGCTTGGCCCGGCGCGCGGCGGCCGGTGCTTTCTGCAGGGCCTGCTCGGCCACTTCCAGCGCCAGCTTGGCGGCTGCCTGTTCGCCGGCACGGCGGCTGCCGCCACGGCCATACACCTGGATGCCCAGCTTGGGCACCAGGCACTCGATTTCGAATTCCTGGCTGTGCGCGGCGCCATGCGTGGCGACCACGTTGTACAGCGGCAGTGAAATCTTTTTACTCTGCAGGAATTCCTGCAGCAGCGTCTTGGCATCCTTGCCCAGCGTGCGGGGATCGACGGTATCCAGGATCGGGATATAGAACGCCCGGATCACGCGTGCCGCGGCATCGAATCCGGCATCGAGGAAGATCGCGCCCAGCAGCGCCTCGAGGGTGTCGGCCAGGATCGACGGCCGGCGGAAGCCGCCCGATTTCAGTTCGCCCTCGCCCAGCCGCAGGAACTGCGACAGCTCCAGCTTCTGGGCGATTTCATACAGCGATTGCTGCTTCACCAGGTTGGCGCGCAGCCGCGACAGGTCGCCTTCGTCGATCTGCAGGTATCGATCGTAGAGGATCGAGGCCACGACGCAGTTCAGGATCGAATCGCCGAGGAATTCCAGGCGTTCGTTATGCAAACTGCTGTGGCTGCGGTGCGTCAGGGCCTGCTGCAGCAATCCAGCATCCCCGAAACTGTGGCCCAGCTTGGCTTGCAATAACTGTAGATTCATCGTCCTGTCTTGTCCTGTCTGTCGTGTTACTCGGGTTTGGCGGCTGGGCCGGCCTTCGCGGTCGAGCCGCTGTATTCGAGCAGCACGCTGGCCGGCCCGGCCAGGTGGATTTTCTTGTCGTAGGCGAACGAGACTTCCAGTTCGCCATCGACACGCTCGATCGTCAGGTCGCGGCCGCTGATCGAGCTGATGTAGTTTACCTCGGCGCTCCGGTCGAACGAGGCACGGATTTCCTGCGGCGTGCCGCCGGCCGTCTTGGCCTTGGCGATCGCCGCGCTGACCGAGCGGTATTCGCTGTAGGTGGGCAGGATCTTCATCGCCAGCACGCCGATCACGCCGATCAGCGCCAGCACCACGATCAGGCCGGTCAGCGAGATGCCCCGCTGCCTGTTGGCCGGAAATTGCATTCCCCGCATCGACACTCCCTTGCTGCTGGTCACTGTAGTTGGCTTACTGCGTATGGCTCAAACGTGCGGTTGCCCCGGCTGCTTACTGGATGCCGCCGATGCGGCGCAGGTTCGACAGGTTCATCCAGACCGCCACGGCCTTGCCGACGATGTTGCGGTCAGGCACGAAGCCCCAGTAGCGGCTGTCCGCGCTATTGTCGCGGTTGTCGCCCATCATGAAGTAGTTGCCGGCCGGTACCGTGCAGGTGAATCCGTCATACGTGTACGTGCACGCTTCCTTGCCGGGGAAATCGCCCACGTCCGACAGGTTCAGGGTGCCGGCGCGATCGTCGTTCAGGATGCGGTGCTCGGTGCCGGACAGGTTTTCCTTGAACTGCTTCTTGTAGTTCAGCGACTCTTCTTCGAGATAGTCTTCCAGCGGCGCGTAGCTGATCGGCTTGCCGTTCACTGTCAGGCGCTTGTTTTCATAAGTGATCTTATCACCCGGCACCCCGACCACGCGCTTGATGTAATCCTGGCTCATGTCCTTCGGGTACTTGAACACCATCACGTCGCCCCGCTGCGGATCGTTGAGCTGGATGATCTTCTTGTTGACGATCGGCAGGCGGATGCCGTACGTGAACTTGTTCACCAGGATCAGGTCGCCCACGAGCAGGGTCGGCACCATCGACGACGAAGGGATCTTGAACGGCTCGAACAGGAACGAGCGCAGCACGAACACCAGCGCGATCACGGGGAAGAAGCTGCCCGAGTATTCGATCCAGGTGGGCTGGCGCAGGTGCTCGGCCTCGATCTTCTCGCGCGCGTTCTGGTGGCTGTCCAGGCGGATGCCGTCGGCGGTCAGCTTCGCGGTGCGGGCGTCGTACTCGGCCAGCGCCCGGTCGGCGGCGGCGCGGCGCTGCTTGGCAAGATAGAACACGTCCAGGACCCAGATGATCCCGGTTACCACCATCAACACGAACAGGATCAGCGCGAAATTGCCGAGGATGCTTTGCAGTGTCATTTCTCTTCCACTTGGAGGATTGCCAGGAACGCTTCTTGCGGGATCTCAACCGAGCCGACCTGCTTCATGCGCTTCTTGCCGGCCTTCTGCTTTTCCAGCAGTTTCTTTTTCCGCGAAATGTCGCCGCCGTAGCACTTGGCCAGCACGTTCTTGCGCAATGCCTTGACGTTTTCGCGCGAGATGATGTTGGAGCCGATCGCGGCCTGGATCGCCACGTCGAACATCTGCCGCGGGATCAGTTCGCGCATCTTGGCTGCCACCTGGCGGCCGCGGTATGGCGCGTTGGCGCGGTGCACGATGATGGCCAGCGCGTCGACCTTTTCGCTGTTGATCAGCATGTCGACCTTGACCACGTCGGCCGAACGGTATTCCTTGAACTCGTAGTCCATCGACGCATAGCCGCGCGAGGTGGACTTGAGCTTGTCGAAGAAGTCCAGCACGATCTCGGCCATCGGCATCTCGTACACCAGCTTGACCTGGCGGCCGTGGTAGGCCATGTCCAGCTGGATGCCGCGCTTGGCGATGCACAGCGTGATGACGGAACCGACATACTCCTGCGGCATGTACAGGTTGACCGTGACGATCGGCTCGCGCACATCGTTGATGTGCGACGGATCGGGCATGCGCGAAGGATTGTCGACCTTCAGGATGGAGCCGTCGCGCTGCTCGACTTCATACACCACGGTCGGCGCCGTGGTGATCAGGTCCATGTCGAATTCGCGCTCCAGGCGTTCCTGCACGATTTCCATGTGCAGCAGGCCCAGGAAGCCGCAGCGGAAGCCGAAGCCCAGCGCCTGCGACACTTCCGGCTCGTACATCAGCGCGGCATCGTTCAGTTTCAGTTTTTCCAGCGAGTCGCGCAGCGCGTCATACTGGTTCGCTTCCACCGGGAAGAGGCCGGCGAACACCTGCGGCTGCACTTCCTTGAAGCCCGGCAGCGGCGCTTCGGCCGGCTTGACGGCGGTCGTGATGGTGTCGCCCACGCGGGCCACCTTCAATTCCTTGATGCCGGCGATGACGAAGCCCACCTGGCCGGCCGACAGCTGCGGCAGCGACACGGAGCGGGGCGAGAAGATACCGATGTCTTCCACCAGCTGCACGGAGTCGGTGGCCATCAGCAGGATCTTTTCCTTCGGCTTGAGCGTGCCGTTGACCACCCGCACCAGCATCACGACGCCGACATACGGGTCGTACCACGAGTCGATGATCAGCGCCTGCAGCGGCGCGGCGGGATCGCCCTTCGGCGGCGGCACCTTGGCGATGATCGATTCCAGCACGTCTTCGACGCCCAGGCCGGTCTTGGCCGAGCAGTGCACCGCGTCGCCCGCCTCGATGCCGATCACGTCTTCGATCTCGGCGATCGCCGATGGCGGATCGGCATTCGGCAAGTCGATCTTGTTCAGTACCGGCACGACTTCCACGCCGAGATCGAGCGCGGTGTAGCAGTTCGCCACCGTCTGCGCCTCGACACCCTGCGAGGCGTCGACGACCAGCAGCGCGCCTTCGCAGGCCGACAGCGAGCGCGAGACTTCATACGAGAAGTCGACGTGGCCCGGCGTGTCGATCAGGTTCAGGTTGTAGATTTCGCCATCGCGGGCCTTGTACTTCAGCGCCGCCGTCTGGGCCTTGATGGTGATGCCACGTTCGCGCTCGAGGTCCATCGAATCGAGCACCTGGGCTTCCATCTCGCGGTCCGACAGGCCGCCGCACAGCTGGATGATGCGATCCGCCAGCGTGGATTTGCCATGGTCGATGTGGGCGATGATGGAAAAATTGCGAATGTTGTTCATTTATAAAGCGGCGATAAAAACGGCGATGAATACAGCGAAAAGCACAGCGAAAAGCGCAGCGAAAAGCACAGCGAAAAGCACAGCAACAGCATGGCGTGAGCCCGAATGACCCGGCCAATACAAAAAAGCGCCCTGGGCGGAAAGCCCTGCCGAGCGCCTTTCGAGAAAACGTGCAAGGAAAAACCCCCCGCATTTTACCGGATTTCAGAGGGGAAAGCCCAAAATCCGGCGTACCGGTCAAAGGAGGTGGCCGTGACAGCCGTCAGCGGCGATGACCGCCGAGCACGGCAAGCACCTTCGGGGCATCGAGGAAGTAATGGCACAGCTGTTCGTCGCCGGCATACAGCACCGGCACGAGCTCGTCGAAACGGGCCACCAGCGCCGGATCGGCGTCCACGTCGATCACGTCGACGGAGAACGGTTGCGCGGGCGTGCGCAGGGCCAGCAAGGCGTCGAGCATGTCCTGGCACAGGTGGCAATAGCTGCGCGAATACAAGGTAAAGGTCATTGCAGGGTAAAGGTCATCGCGGCGTAGAGGTCGTCGCGGCGTAAAGGTCATCGCTGATCCGGCATCCGGACGGCGGGCGGCGGCGCGGTGGCTTGCCCGGCAACGGATCGTTGCAGGCAAACCGCTGGCCGCCGCCCTGCCCGCTTACTTCGGTGCCGGGGCCGGGGCCGGACGCAGCGTCAGGAAGCGTGCCACGTCGCCGCGGCGCACCAGTACGACGGCGTTGCGCTTCGGATCGAGCTTCGATACCAGCGCGGCGAACTGTTTCGCATCCGTGATCGGCGAGTTGTTCAGCTGCAGCAGCACGTCGTCCGGCTGGATGCCGGCGCCAGCGGCCACGCCTTCGGACGCATCCACCTTCACGCCGCCCGGCACGCCCAGCTCCTTGCGCTCGGCCGCCGACAGGTCCGACACCTTCAGGCCCAGCGCATTCGAGGCGCCTTCGCCGCTCGGCTTGCTGCGCTCGCCCCGTGCGCCTTTCGATTGTTCGGATTCCAGCTCGGCCACGGTAACCGGCAGGTCGACCGCCTTGCCCTGGCGCCAGACGGTGATGGTGGCGCGCGTATTCGGCGCGGTGTTGCCGACCAGGCGGCGCAGGTCGGACGAGCGCTCGATGTCCTTGCCGTTGAACTTGGTGACGATATCGCCCGGCTTCAGGCCCGCCTTGGCTGCCGGGCCGCCCTCCTCCACCATCGACACCTCGGCGCCGCGCGCATCCTTCAGGCCCAGCGATTCGGCCACGTCGCGCGTGACTTCGCCGATCTGCACACCGATGCGCCCGCGGGTCACCTTGCCGCTCTTCTTCAGCTGGTCGGCGACGCGCATCGCCTCGTCGATCGGGATGGCGAAGGAAATGCCGTTGTAGGCGCCGGACAGCGTGGCGATCTGCGAATTGATGCCGATCACTTCGCCGCGCATGTTGATCAGCGGGCCGCCCGAGTTGCCGGGATTGACCGCCACGTCGCTCTGGATCAGCGGCAGGTATTCGCCCGTATCGCGCGCCTTGGCCGAGATGATGCCGGCCGTGACGGTGTTCTCCAGGTTGAATGGCGAACCGATCGCCACCACCCATTCGCCGACGCGGATCTTGTTCGAATCGCCCATCGTCAGCACCGGCAGGCGCGAGCCGTCGATCTTCAGCACGGCCACGTCGGTACCGGCGTCGGCCCCCAGCACCTTGGCCTTGAACTCGCGCTTGTCGGTCAGGGTGACGTACACCTCGTCGGCGCCGGCGACCACGTGGGCATTGGTCAGCACGTAGCCGTCGGCGGAAATGATGAAGCCCGAACCCACGCCCCGCTGCACTTCGCGCTCCGCCGGTGCCTGCTGCTGCCGGCCGCGCGGCTGCTGGCCTTCGCGGCGCGGGGTCGGCACCTGGCCGCCGAAGAAGCGGCGGAAGAACTCCTGCATTTCATCCTCGTCCGTCATTCCCGGCGTGCGCATGCGCAGGCGCTCGGTGGTGCGGATGTTGACGACGGCCGGACCGACTTTGTCCACCATGTCGGCGAAATCGGGCAAACCGGCCACGGCGCCGGTGGCCGGCGCGGCATGGACGGAAGCCAACCCCAGCGCGGCGGGCGCGAACAGGATACCCGCGCTGACCAGCAGCGCCGACAGGGTTTTATTACCAGCAGAGATTTTGGTTTTCATAGGTTGTCTGTTTTCGGTATGGGTCAGGACGCAACGCAAGCCAGAGGCTTCGCCGTATGGTAAGCGAAAAGCTGGAGTTGCAGCACGCACAAGATGTTGCAACAGATAACAAATTTCAAGGGGAGATTTGTAGCGTGCTGTATCGCCGCGCTAGCGGATGTAACCACGCATGAATGGCCTGGCGGGCATGAGCGGCCCGGCGGGTGTGATCGGGCAGGAGGCGGGATCGCGGGTCACGGAAGCGTGGCGGTAGCGATGGTGGTGGCTGTGATGGTCGTGGTGGTCGTGGTGGTGGTGGCGGTCGCGGTGGCTGAACCTTCGCGCGGGGCCGTGTCGGCGGGCCGCCCCGGCATTTCTTCAGTGGCCAGGCGCTCGGCGAGCCGCGCCGCGAAACCGGCGGACAGCCCGGCCTCCGGCTGGTGCGCGCGCAGGACGTCGCCAGCCAGGTGGTAGAGGCGCCAGGCGGCGAGCCCTTCGGGTTCGGACAGCGCGGCCAAGGTCAGTTCCACTTCGCATGCCGGCAATTCCTTGTCCACCATCGCCGAGATGTTTTCCTGGAGGCGGTTCGGAGTTTCCATGACATATCCCTGCGCAGCAAAAGTAAGCAACGGGTTTACAAGCTGAACTACAAGCTGAACTACAAGCGAACTTCACGCTGAACTACAAGCTGAACTTCAAGCTGAACTCCAAGTTGCACCACAAGCTCACTTGCAACCGTGTTGCGAGCTGAGCTGCGACCTGGGTTATAACCTGAGTTATAACCTGCGTTATAACCTGAGCCATAACCTGAGCCATAACCTGAGCCATAACCTGAGCCATAACCTGAGCCATAACCTGAGCTATAACCTGAGCTATAACCTGAGCCATAACCTGAGTTGCCAGTGTCGGAGCCTCACCAGCGCTTGTCAACCGGCAGGTCCAATAGTGGCCGCAGTTTGTCGGCGATCACTTCGCGGGCGCGGAAAATACGGCTGCGCACGGTTCCGATGGGGCACGACATGATTTCCGAAATCTCGTCATAGCTCAAGCCTTCGATCTCGCGCAGCAGGATCGCCGTGCGCAAGTCGACAGGCAGCGACTCCATCGCGGCGTTGACCGTTTCCGCGATCTGCTTGGTGGCCAGCATGGACTCGGGCGTGTTGATGTCGCGCAGGCCGTTTCCTTCATCGGACCCTTCCGCGCTTGCCGCATCGACGTCGGTGGACGCAGGGGTGCGCCGGCTCTGGGTCACGAGGAAGTTCTTGGCGGTGTTGATGCCGATCCGATACAGCCACGTGTAGAAGGCGGAATCGCCACGGAAATGGCGCAGGCCGCGAAAAGCCTTGATGAAGCTTTCCTGGACGACGTCTTCCGCTTCGGCGGGATCGTGCACGATGCGCGATACCAGCCGCATCAGCCTGCGCTGATACTTCGACACGAGCAAGTCGAATGCTTGCCGTTCACCTGCCTGGACTCGCTCGACCAGCAGCTGATCGCTCTCACGGTCCGTTGTCACACCACGGTCTGTTGTCACACCTTGGCCCTCGGTGGTCCCAGCACCGGCTCTCCATATGCCTATAGAGGCCACGCGGGGTAATTGGTTCAGGGGTTTTGCGGATTTTTTTTCGCGCCGCCGGTGCCGCGGGCGGCGATCGCGCGCGCCGCCAGTGCCAGCCTGCGCCGTACGTCCGGCGCGGCACTATCCGGCAGCACGGCCAGCCAGTGCACCCGGCCGGCCTCGCGCCCGCCACGCCGTGCACCGGAGTCCTCTCCGGTGCCGTCCGCGATGCTCCCCGCAGTGTCTTCAGCGGCGGGTTCGGCAGCATCTTCCGGAACGGTTTCAGCGGCATCCAACCGCAATCGCAACAGCAGCAAACCGGGCCACAGCGTGGAGCCCGGCAGCAGCCGCACGCTTTGCCCCAAGCCCGCGTGCCGTGCGTCCTTCTGGTGGTATACCGCCAGGCGCACCTGGCCGACAGCCGAAATATCAATCCGCGCAAGCTTGACAAGCCCGCGCTGGCGGACGGCCCCCGCCACGCCTGCCGCGACCAGCAGCGCGCCGGCCAGGCTGGCCCCGCACCAGGCGCCACAAGCCAGCACCGCCACGCACAGGGCCGCATGCGCCGCGCGCAGTGTGGGCGATGGATGGATGACGGCGGACACGGCGATGGACATCGTGGAACCCGGCGAAAAGGGGTGGAACGCGCCCTGCGGCAGGGCTGCGATGCGGTTCATACCGGGTGCTGAATCCGGGCGCTGAAACCGGGCGGTAGAACCGTGCTGCGAAATCAACCGCAAAGTCGGCTGCAAAACTCCGCATTGAAATGCTGTCGCGGAAAATCACCTGCATAAGCTGCCGGGAAACGCCGCTGCAAAACGCTGCCGCAATGAGCGATGATGATGCCGATGATGTTCCCGATTAGGGGAAATGCTGGAAGCGCCGGCCTCTTGCCGGGCGATGATGTGCCGAAGAATGCCGGCACAGTGGACCGCGGCGGTCAACGTTCAAGTCAACCGCCGGGCCTTTGGCGCTCACTCCGTTAAGACCGGAGTGAGCCGGGAAAGTTCACATTTTTCCGAACACGAGGCTGCCGTTCGTTCCGCCGAAGCCGAACGAGTTCTTCACGGCATACTGGATCGCCATCGGGCGGGCGACGTTGGCGCAGAAGTCCAGGTCGCACGCCGGGTCCTGTTCGAACAGGTTGATCGTGGGCGGGGCCACCTGGTGGTGGATCGCCAGCACGGTGAACACGGCTTCGAGGCCGCCGGCGCCACCGAGCAGGTGGCCGGTCATCGACTTCGTCGAGCTCACGACCAGGCTCTTGGCGTGGTCACCGAACGCATACTTGATGCCGGTGACTTCGGCCACGTCGCCCAGCGGCGTCGAGGTGCCGTGCGCGTTCAGGTACTGCACCTGGTCGGGATTGATGCCGGCATTCTTCATTGCCGAGATCGCCGACTTGGCGCCGCCGCTGCCATCTTCCAGCGGCGAGGTCATGTGATACGCGTCGGCGCTCATGCCGAAGCCGAGCAGTTCCGCGTAAATCTTGGCGCCGCGTGCTTTCGCGTGCTCGTATTCTTCGAGCACCATCACGCCGGCGCCCTCGCCCAGCACGAAACCGTCGCGGTCCTTGTCCCATGGGCGGGACGCGGTCGCGGGATCGTCGTTGCGCGAGGACAGCGCACGGGCGGAGGCAAAGCCGCCCAGGCCCAGCGGCGACACGGTGGATTCGGCACCGCCGGCCACCATGATGTCGGCATCGCCGTATTCGATCAGGCGGGCCGCCGCGCCGATGCTGTGCAGGCCGGTGGTGCAGGCAGTCACGATCGCCAGGTTGGGACCGCGCATGCCGTATTTGATCGAGAGGTTACCGGAGATCATGTTGATGATCGAGGCCGGCACGAAGAACGGCGAGATACGGCGCGGACCGCGCTTGTCGTAATCGGCCTTCTGTTCTTCGATCATCGGCAGGCCGCCGATGCCGGAGCCGATGATCACGCCGATGCGATCGGCGTTCTCTTCGGTGACGACCAGACCGGAATCCTGGATCGCCTGGATACCCGCAGCCATGCCGTAATGGATGAAGGCATCCATATGGCGGGCTTCCTTGACGTCGAGATAGCTTTCGACGTTGAAGTTCTTGACCTCGCCGGCGAAGCGGGTCGAGAACGCGCTGGCATCAAACTTGGTGATGTTGGCGATACCGGATTTGCTTTCGGTAATCGCGTTCCACGCTTCGGCAATCGTATTGCCGATCGGGGACACGACGCCGAGGCCGGTAACCACCACACGACGGTTTTTGGAACTCAAGCGATTCTCCTGGAGTCGATCTTTGCTGCTGCTGCGAACTTAGGCCTTGACGTGGTTCGTCGCGTAGTCGATAGCCTGCTGCACGGTGGTGATCTTTTCAGCCTGTTCGTCAGGGATTTCCATTTCGAACTCGTCTTCCAGTGCCATTACCAGTTCAACGGTGTCGAGGGAGTCGGCGCCCAGGTCATCGACGAAGGACGATTCGTTCTTGATGTCGGCTTCGGCGACGCCCAGTTGTTCGGCGACGATCTTCTTAACGCGTTGTTCGATATCGGACATGTTATGGCTCCATTGTGTGTATGTTACGGAAAGCGCGCATTTTATCAGGTTTGCGCACTGAAAAACTAATTTCGGCTTCTGTGCTCAGCTTTACCGAAATCACTGCTAAAAAACGGCTTTACCCACATAAATCGTGCGCAAAGCCGCTTAATTCCTCATTCATTCCCGGCTTATTCGCCATCACCCCATGTACATGCCACCGTTCACGTGCAGCGTGGTACCGGTGATGTACGCGCCGCTCGGCGATGCCAGGAAAGCCACCGCCGCGGCGATGTCTTCCGGCTTGCCGAGACGGCCCAGCGGGATCTGCGTGAGCAGGGCCGCATGCTGGTCCTCGCCCAGCACCTTGGTCATGTCCGTGTCGATGAAGCCCGGTGCGACACAGTTGACGGTGATGTTGCGGCTGCCGATTTCACGGGCCAGCGCGCGGGACATGCCCTCCACGCCGGCCTTGGCCGCCGCATAATTCATCTGGCCAGGATTGCCGGACGACGCCACCACCGACGTGATGTTAATGATACGCCCTGCTTTGGCTTTCATCATGCCACGCAGGACCGCGCGGGACAGGCGGCCCACCGCGCTCAGGTTGGTGGCGATGACCTTGTCCCATTCATCGTCCTTCATGCGCATCGCCAGCTGGTCGGCGGTGATGCCGGCATTGTTGACGAGGATGCCGATCGCGCCGAAGCTCTTGCCGATTTCATCGATCACGGCGGCGCAGCGCGCCGCATCCGTCACGTCCAGCGCCAGGCCCTTGCCGGCATCGGCGCCGATCTCGGCCAGGTAAGCGGAAATCGCTTCGGCACCGGCTTCGGTGGTGGCCGTGCCGATCACTTTCGCGCCCTGGCGCGCCAGTTCGGTGGCAATGGCCTTGCCGATGCCGCGCGAAGCGCCCGTGACGAGCGCGACTTGGTTGGACAGGTTCATGGTGTTTCCTTCGAATTCTTCAGTCAGGTTCAGCCGGCCGGCTTCAGCGCGGCCAGCAGGCGTTCCAGCGACGCCTGGTCGGTGATGGCGTCCCCGGCCAGGTTCGCATCGATGCGCTTGGTCAAGCCCATCAGCACCTTGCCGGGGCCGCATTCGATGACCTGGGTGATGCCGCCCGCGGCCACCTTCTGCATCGTTTCCACCCAGCGCACCGGGGTGGCGGCCTGGCGTACCAGCGCATCCTTGATGCTTGCAGGATCATGCAGTACAGCAACATCGACGTTGTTGATCAAATCGATCTGCGGTGCGTTGAAATGGAGGTTTTCCATGTAGTCGCGCAAGCGGTCCGAGGCGGGCTTCAGCAGCGACGAGTGGAACGGCGCCGATACCGGCAGGCGCATCGCGCGCTTGGCGCCCTTGGCCTTGGCGATCTCGCAGGCCTTGTCGACACCGGCGGCGTGGCCGGCGATCACGACCTGGGCCGGCGCGTTGTAGTTGACGGCTTCCACCACCTGGCCCGGCGCGGCGGCCACGGCTTCGGCGCAGGCGGCCCGCACGTCTTCGTCCGACAGGCCCAGCACCACGGCCATCGTGCCCTGCCCGACCGGCACGGCTTCCTGCATCGCGTGGGCGCGGAAGCGCACCAGCGGCACGGCATCCTTGAACGGGATCACGCCGGCGGCGACCAGCGCCGAGTATTCACCGAGGCTGTGGCCCGCGACGATGGCCGGCAGCGGGCCGCCGGCGGCGATCCATGCGCGATACACGGCGACCGCGGCGGTCAGCATCACCGGCTGCGTATTGGTGGTCAGGTCGAGGTCTTCCTTCGGGCCTTCGGCGATCAGCTTGCCGAGGTCGAACTGCAGCGCGTCCGACGCTTCGGCGATCGTTTGCTCGACGACCGGGTTGCCGTTGAAGCCGGCCATCATGGCCACGGCCTGGGAACCCTGGCCGGGGAATACAAAAGCGAATTGGGTCATATGTGTTCTCGTTATGAAAAGCGGACGCGCGAGGCGCATCCGCATTTAGAGCACTGCTTCTAAAACGGCGCGCATTGTACACCGCCGTTCGCATTCCACCTAAAACTTGCATTCCCGCCACATTTGGCGAGCAGGTAAAGCTTTATCTCCTACATCCTCGCCAGGTCCTGGCGAGCAGGTAAAGCTTTTACTTCCTACATCCTCGCCAAGTCCTGGCGAGCAGGTAAAGCTTTTCGGGTCACATCCTCGCCAAGTCCTGGCGAGCAGGTAAAGCTTTTATCTCCTACATCCTCGCCAGGACGGCCCCCCACGTAAACCCGCCGCCGACGCCTTCCATCATGACGACGTCGCCCTTCTTCACGCGGCCATCGCGCACGGCGGTGTCCAGTGCCAGCGGGATCGACGCGGCCGACGTGTTGCCGTGCTGGTCGACCGTGACGACCATCTTGTCCAGCGCCAGGCCGAGCTTCTTGGCGGTGCCGTTCATGATGCGGATATTGGCCTGGTGCGGGATCAGCCAGTCGATCTGGCTGCTCGTCATGCCGGCCGCGTCCAGCGCTTCGTGCGCCACCTTTTCCAGCACGGTGACGGCCAGCTTGAAGACGGCCTGGCCATCCATGTACAGGAAGGCGCTGCCCGCCACGGCGCCGCCGGCCACGTTGCCGGGCACCGACAGGATGTCGGAATGGCGGCCGTCCGCGTGCAGCTTGCAGGCCAGCACGCCCGGCTCTTCGGAAGCACTCATCACCACGGCGCCGGCGCCGTCGCCGAACAGCACGCAGGTGGTGCGGTCTTCGAAGTTCAGGATGCGCGAAAACACTTCGGAGCCGATCACCAGGACGTTCTTGTACATGCCCGACTTGATGAAACTGTCCGCCGACGCCATCGCATACACGAAGCCGCTGCAAACAGCCTGCACATCGACGGCCGCGCTGGTGTTGGTCATGCCCAGCTTGCGCTGCACGATGCAGGCGGTGCTGGGGAAGCTGCCGAAGAAGTCCGGCGTGGAACTGGCAACGATGATCAGGTCGATGTCGTTCGGCTGCAGCTGCGCCATCTCCAGCGCGCGCTGGGCCGCGATCACGGCCAGGTCGGAGGAATTCTGTTCCGGCGCAGCGTAATGGCGCGCCGAGATACCGCTACGGGAGGAAATCCACTCGTCGGACGTTTCGATGCCCTTGGCCGCAAGCTGCTCGGTCAGTGCCTGGTTCGTCACGCGTTGTTCCGGCAGGTAGCTGCCGGTGCCGATGATTTTGCTGTACAGGGTCATGCCGTCTCATCCAATGGTTGTATTTTCGCGCGGCATCAGTTCGGCGATGAGATCCGCCAGCTGCTGCTGCACATCGTTCTTCGCAGCATCGTAGGCCCGGCGGATGGCCCATTCATAGGCTTCCGCTTCGGCACTGCCGTGGCTCTTGAACACGAGACCGCGCAGGCCCAGCAGGCTGGCACCGTTATAGCGCGCGGGATTGAGCCGCTGGCGGATCCGCTTCAACGCACTGTTGGCGATCGCGGCACCCAGCATGGTGATGGGATTGCGCTTGAGTTCGGTCGTCAGCACCATCTTGAAGAAGCCCGCCACGCCTTCAACGGCCTTGAGGGCGACATTGCCGACAAAGCCGTCGCACACGACCACATCGGTCGTGCCCTTGAAGATATCGTTGCCTTCCACGTTGCCGTAGAAGTTCAGCTTGCCGCGCTCATGGTCGGCCTGCAGCAGCGCGGACGTGGCCTTGACCACCTCGTTGCCCTTGATATCCTCGGTGCCCACGTTGAGCAGGCCGATCGTGGGGCGCGCGATGCCTTCCATCGCATGCACGAGCACGGAGCCCATGATGGCGAACTGGTGCAGGTGGTGCGGTTCGCAATCCACGTTGGCGCCCAGGTCCATCACATACGTGGGGCCATCCTTCTGGTTCGGCATGATGCCGCAGATGGCCGGGCGGTCGACGCCGGCCATGGTCTTCAGCACATAGCGGGAAACGGCCATCAGCGCGCCGGTATTGCCGGCGGAAACGCAGGCCTGGGCCTTGCCATCCTTGACCTGTTCGATGGCCACGCGCATCGACGAATCCTTCTTGCGGCGCAGCGCCACTTCGAGCGGATCGTCCATCATGACCTGCTCGGAGGCATGCAGCACGGTAATGCGGGGATGGTCTCCGGCGCGATGCTTCTTCAGTTCGGCGCGGAGCACGTCTTCGAGGCCAACCAGGATCAGTTCGGCATCGGATTCGCGGTTCAGGAAGGAAATTGCGGCAGGAACGGTGACCGACGGGCCGTGGTCGCCGCCCATGCAGTCGATAGAAATTTTAATTGTCATTGCGGGCAAGATGCAATCCCGGCGCGAGCGCCGGAGCCTGCGGTTTCAAGACACATCAGTTCCCGGCAGGCCGGGGAGCAGCATGGCGGCACAGCATATGGCACAACATATCGCAGAACATATGGCACAACAATGAGTGGCGCGCTGGATGCTGGAAAGTGCTCGGGGTCGACGAAAAGAAAAAGCGGCGCCACGACAAAACTTTCGCGTGCACCGCTTTTGGTCTTTGGCCGAAACCAAAACGCCGATTACTCGTCGTTTTTGGTCTTCAGCACCTTGCGACCACGATAAAAGCCGTTCGGGCTGATATGGTGACGCAGGTGGGTTTCGCCGGTGGTCGGCTCGACTGCCAGGTTAGGGGCGGTCAGGAAATCGTGCGAACGGTGCATGCCGCGCTTCGACGGGGACTTCTTGTTCTGTTGAACAGCCATGATGACTCCTAATACTAAGTTCTAAAATTTTAACACAATCGACTGGCAAATACATGCAAATCGAGTATCCCAGCGGCACCACACTTGCGCGAGGCACCATGCTGCATTACTACTCAATGCCAATACTCGCAGCCCGATTGGCATGTTCTTTCAACTACTCGGTGAATCCCGATAACGCGGCAGGCGGCGTGCGATAACGGCCGCGAAAGCCTGTCAACCGGGCGCATGTCGCTGCGCCGGCCGCTGCAAACCGCCGGCTGGCGCCACGCGGTAACGGATCGGAATTCCTTATTTTTTCAGCGCCTTCAGCGCATCGAATGGCGATTTCTTTTCGCTGCGCACCGAATCGAGCAGCGCCGTATCGGGGCAGACATCGTGCTTCGGTGCTTGCGGCAAGGCCAGCAGGGCCTCGTCTTCAATCAGGTCCATCAGGTTCATCGACCGCGTACCGACGATCACGTCGATCGTCTCGTCATCGACCACCTCTTCGATTTCATCGGCCTTGGCGTCGTCCTCGCCCAGCATCAGCACGGTCGAGGAATCGATCTCGTAGGCGAACGGCGCGAGGCAGCGCTGGCAAGCCAGCTGCACGGTGCCGCTGACGGCCAGGTGCATTTGCGGGAAGCCTTGCCGGCTCGTGCCGCCCTCGGCGCGCCAGGCAATCTCGCCATCGGTCGACGCGCAATCGCGCACCAGGCGTTCCATGGCAGCCACCGGCGTCACGCCTTCACGGCTGGCGCCCGTACGACAGAATTCAAAAGCGTCGATCAGCTGGGTGGTCATTGCAGCGCTCATCGGCTAAAACTTCCCTCGAAAACCTGAGATAATAACAGGGTTTTCAACGGCCGGTCAAAGACTTGCGCGTCATTCCGCACTTTCGGGGCCCAATCCAGCGGATGATGCCGTGGATAATGCAGCGGATTCGCCACATCGCTACAACACCGGTACGACGCCGCTCCAACGGCGCCCAGAGCATATAACAATTCAAAGCGCGTCGCCACAAGAAAATGTTTCCATGAACCAAAGACATTCCCCTCCCCCTCCGCTGATCCTCGCATCGAGCTCCACCTACCGCCGCGAACTGCTCGAACGGCTGCGGCTGCCATTCACCGTCGACGTGCCGGCGATCGACGAAGCGCCGCTGGCGGGCGAGTCACCATCGGCCACCGCGTTGCGCCTGGCGCGCGAGAAAGCGCGGGCCGTCGCGGCGCGCCACCCCGGCAGCCTCGTGATCGGTTCCGACCAGGTCGCCACGCTGGACGACGGACAGATCGGCAAGCCCGGCACGCACGCGGCAGCCCTCGACCAGTTGCGCAAGATGCGCGGGCGCGAAGTGATCTTCCATACCGCGCTGTGCCTGTGGGATGGCCGTACCGGCAACTGCATGCTGGAAGATATCCGCACCGCCGTCACGTTCCGCGACCTGCCCGACGCCGAACTCGATGCCTACCTGCGCATCGAGCAGCCCTACGATTGTGCCGGCAGCGCCAAGAACGAAGGCCTCGGCATCGCCATCCTGGAACGCATCGATTCGTCCGACCCCACCGCGCTGACCGGCCTGCCGCTGATCGCCCTGACCGGCATGCTGCGCGCAGCCGGCGTCACCTTCTTCCAGGACTGAACATGCCCGGCACCCTTTACCTGATTCCCAATACGCTGGGCGCGACCGCGGCGCTGGACCACGTCATTCCCGACCATGTGCAGGCGACCACGGCGCAACTGGCGCATTTCGTGGCGGAAAACGCCAAGACCGCGCGTGCGTTCCTGAAACGCGTGCACGCCGTGCACCCGCTGGCGCGGCCCTTGCAGGAAATCGCCATCACCGAGCTGAACGTGAATACCAGGGCGGATGCGCTGGCCGGCCTGCTGGCGCCGCTGCGCGACGGCCATGATGCCGGCCTGCTGTCGGAAGCCGGCGTGCCCGCCGTGGCCGACCCGGGTGCCGACCTGGTCCGCCTGGCCCACAAGGAAGGCATCCCCGTGCGGCCGCTGGTCGGCCCGTCGTCGCTGCTGCTGGCCGTGATGGCCAGCGGGCTGAATGGCCAGAGCTTCGCCTTCAATGGCTACCTGCCCACCGATGCCGCCGCGCGCGCCAAGCGGCTGAAAGACCTGGAACAGCGTTCGCGGACCGAAAAGCAGACACAGCTGTTCATTGAAACGCCGTACCGCAACGGCGCCCTGCTGGAAGCGCTGGCGACCAGCTGCCAGCCCGCCACGCTGGTCTGCGTGGCTACCGACATCAGCTTGCCGACGGAAAGCATCCGCACGCAGACGGCGGCGCAATGGAAGAGCGCACTGGCGGCGAACCAGGGGCCGGATTTCCACAAGAAGCCGACGGTCTTCCTGCTGCTGGCAGCGGGTTAGGAGGCGAAAAGAAAACCGGAGGACGCGGCGGTGGGCGCCGCGGGGCTCCGGTGTCAGCGCACCGGCGCGGCACTCACGCCGCTGGTGTATTGATTGATCCATTCGTACGCCGCCACCTGGCTCGCATACAGCGTGGAAGGCGCCAGGTCCAGCCGGTGCAGCAAGCCCGTCAATTCAGGACCTTCGCGCGCCTCTTCGACCAGTTCGATCAGCTTCAGCACGTCGCCGTAGTCGCCCGTGCGGTGCAGCAGGGCCGTGCGCACGTCGTGCAGCACGTTCACGCTGTCGAGGATTTCCGGCATCGCCACCGAGAACAGCGTATCCATCAGCGACATGATGCCCACCGTGAAGCCGATGTCGGCGCCGATACGCTCGCCCGGGCGCAGGTGTTCCATCAGGTTTTCCATCGTCTTGCCGCGTGTCGTCGCCAGCTGCAGCAGTGGCGAATCGTATTGATGGCCTTTCACGTACAGCAGGATCTGCAGCCAGCGCTGCAACTGCTGCCGCCCCAGCACCACCAGCGCATGGCCGACCGAGTTGATGCGGAACCGGGCACCGACCGCCGGCGTATTCACCAGGCGCAGCAGGTTCAGCGTGATCAGCGGGTCCAGCTTGATGGCCCGCTCGATGTCGCGCTGGTCCGCATCGGCCGCCAGCAACTCCAGCAACTGCATCACGGCCATCTGGGATGGCGCAATTTTCTTGCCGGAGAGGATCACCGGGCGGGCGAAGTAATATCCCTGGAAATATTCAAAACCCAGGTCCATGCAGTGGCGGAATTCTTCCTGCGTTTCGACCTTCTCCGCCAGTAATTTCTGGCGCGGGTTCTTCAGCGATCGGGTCAGTTCAGCCAGCGAATCGCGGGCCATGCCCTTGATGTCGATCTTGATCACGTCCATCAGCGATTGCAGCTTGGACAGGCTGTCCGAAGCGCCCACCACGTCGTCCAGGGCAAACTTGTAGCCGGCGCGCTTCAATTCCGTGACGCGCGCTACCACGTCGGGCGTCGCATCGACCGATTCGAGCACTTCCAGGATGACTTTGTCGTTGGGCAGGAAGTGGATGAAGTCGCTCATCAGGCCGGCCGTGTCCACGTTCACATAGGCCAATTGTTCGCCGACCACCTTCTGCATGCCCAGTTCGGAAGCATGGGCGATCACGGAAGCGGTGGCCGCCGCGCCGTCCGTGACTTCGACGTCATGGCTGTTGGCGTTGCGGTACAGCAGCTCATAGGCAACGAGCCGCTGGGAACGATTGAGGATGGGTTGCCGCGCCAGGAAAAAATGATTGGCGTATGGCATCGGAATATCCGGGCTTACTGCCAGCGTCATGGAGGGACCTGCTAGAAAACGATGGCGCTACCTTAACCCGTCAATAACGATATGGCAACCAGTTTATGACCGCCGCGTGACATTCCGGTTGTCCTGGACGCGCCCCGCCGACTGCTCGCCACTGTCGAGCGTGAAACCCGCGCCCTTGTCGCGCCCGAGCACCTGCACGAGGTACGGCATGACGGTTTTCAGCGTTCCCGCCAGCGTGTAGGGCGGGTTCAGCACGAACATGCCGCTGGTGTGCAGGGCGATGCCGTCCGGCGTCGGCCCGGAGACCGACAGCGTCACGTTCAGCCAGCTCTGCGCCGGCAGGTGCTTGAGCTTTTCGGCGAAATTGCGCGCCTCGATGCGCTGCAGCACCGGATACCAGATCGCATACGTACCGCTCGGGAAGCGCTTCAGCGCATCGCCCAGCATGTCGACCACCTTGCGGTAATCCTGTTTGTCCTCGTACGGCGGGTCGCACAGCACCAGCGCCCGGCGCGACGGCGGCGGCAGCAATGCGCGCACGCCGAGGAAGCCATCGGCCTTGTTGACGATCACGCGCTTGCCGCGCACGGTGCTGCGCACGCCCTGCGCCGCCTTGTGCTGCTCCAGCTTGATGAAGTTGTCGGACAGCAGCCGCACATCGGCCGGATGCAGTTCGAACAGGCGCAGGCGGTCCATCTCGCGCGCCACCTGCTCGGCCACATAGGGCGAACCCGGGTAGTGGCGCATCTTGCCGCTCGGATTCATGCCGCGCACCAGGTTCACGTACTCGGCCAGCGGTGCCGGCAAGTCGGTGCGCTCCCACAGAGGCGCGATGCCCGTTTCGAACTCGGCGGTCTTGGTGGCCTGCATGCTGTCCAGCGCGTACACGCCGGCCCCGGCATGGGTATCGATGTAGGTGTACGCCACGTCCTTCTGGTTCAGGTATTGCAGCAGCTGGATCTGAACGAAATGCTTCAGAACATCGGCATGATTGCCGGCATGGAAGGCGTGGCGGTAACTGAACATGGTCTTCTAGGGGATGATTCGAGCCGCCATTATCCCAGAGAACCGCGCGGAACCCCAAAAGCTCGCTTCGAACTGGCAGGCGGCGCCACGTTTTCGGCGCCGTCGCAGCTACCGGCGCCTCAGGCCAGCCGCTGCTGGGCCACCAGGATGCCGTCGGCATCCGCATACAGCCAGTCGCCCGGATTGACGGGCACGCCGGCGATCTGCACGCGCACATTGCGCTCGCCGGCGCCTTTCTTGGCGCCGCGCTGCGGGTGGGTGGCCAGTGCGCGGATGCCGATATCGCAACTGTCGATTTCCATGCTGTCGCGCACGCAGCCATCGACGACCACGCCGGCCCAGCCATTGTCCTGCGCCAGCAGCGCCAGCTGGCCACCGACCAGCGCACGCCGCAGGCTGCCGCCGCCATCGACCACCAGCACCTGCCCGTCGCCCGGCGTTTCCAGCATGGCGCGCACCAGCGCGTTATCCTCGAACACTTTCAGCGTGACCACGCGTCCGGCGAAACGGGTGCGCTTGCCGAAATGGCGCAGCACGGGCGGCAGCACCGCCAGCCGGCCATCCTCGAGCAGCATGGCATTGTCGTCGCACAGGTCGGCGGTGGCGAAATCGGTCACGAACGGAGCAATGCTGGGCGTGGCGTGGCTCATGGAAATTCCCGGGCTAGTTGGATTGACCCGATTCTAGGCGTTTTTCAGCGCCACGGCACGGGTGCTGCCGCCCACGCCGACCGCCGTGCCGATCGCCAGCGCCTGGAACAGCGCGATGCCGGCAAACAGCCAGCCCGGATGGCCGGCGTCCATCACCGCGCCGAACATCAGCGGGCCCACCGAGAGGCCGGTATCGAGGCCCGAATACACGACACCGTACACGCGCCCGGTGGCGTTCTTCGGCGCGGCGGCGCGGATCATCAGGTCGCGCGATGGCCCGGCCACGCCGGAGCAGAAGCCGATCAGCGCCATCAGCGGCAGCGCCAGCCAGCCCGGCACCACGGCCATGCCCAGTACCAGCGCCAGCGCGGCGGCGATCGCGAACGCAATTGCGATATTGCGATCATGGCTGCCGGAACCGGCGCCGACGAAACCGCCCACCACCATGCCCGCCGCCGAGGCCAGCATGTAGGCGGTATAGGAACTGGTCGCCAGCTCGCGCGAGATGCCGTACAGCTGCTCCAGCCCGATCGAGGAAAATGCCTGGATGCCGCCCAGCGACACGGCGGTCAGGAAAAAGAACGCAAAGCACATCCATACGGAAGGCAGCCGCAGGAAGGCCAGCGTGCCCTCGCCCGCCTGCTGCGTGCCGGTGTGTTGCGGCGGGTTCGGCCGCAGCGCATGGCGGTTCAGCACCAGCACCACCAGCACGGCGAACGGCAGCAGCGCGGCCAGCGCCAGCGCGGTACGCCAGCTGGCCAGCGCCGCCACGGTCGTCATGAACAGCGGCGATGCCGCCCAGCCCAGGTTCCCGCTGATACCGTGCACCGAGAAGCCGTGCGCCAGCCGCTCGCGCGAGACGCGCTGGTTGAGCAGCGTGTAGTCGGCCGGATGGAAGATGCTGTTGCCGATGCCGGCCAGCAGCGCGCCCGCCATCAGCGCGGCATAGCTGCCGGCCACCGACAGCACCAGTGCCGACACGCCCAGCATGCCGACGCCGAAGAACAGCACGCGCCGCGCACCGACCCGGTCGACCACGAAGCCGGCGCATGCCTGCCCCACGCCGGAGACGACGAAGAAGACCGTCATCAGCAGCCCCAGCTGCGAATAGCTGAGGTTGAAGGCGGGCTTCAGCCACGGAAACAGCGCGGCCAGGATCAAATGGTAGAAATGCGACGTGCCGTGCGCGAGCCCGACCAGGCCGATCACGCGGGCGTCCTGGCGGAAGGTTGGTTCGTTTTTCATGTCAGCCCATGGTCAAAAGGCCAGTGTAAGAAAAACGGTGGCGCCTGTTTTAAAATAGGATGTCAACTTTTATCGAAATCCTGCCATGTCGGTGCCTGTCGTCCGTCACACCCTGCCTTATCCGGATGGCTTCGAGCCCACCGTGGAGCGTCCGATCACGCTGATCGCCCGCGACCTCGACCGCCGCGATTCGATGCTGCCGCACCGCCATGCCTGGGGCCAGCTGACGCACGCGCTGGATGGCGTGCTGCGCGTGACGGCGGCCGGCAGCACGTGGATCGTGCCGCCGTCGCGCGCGGTGTGGATCGCGCCCGGCGTGGAACATGCGGTGACGGTGATGCAGGCGATCCGGCTGCGGCCGGTGCGCATCCTGGCCGAACGGGCGCCGTTCCCGGACGAGGCATGCCGGGTGCTGGAGGTGTCCACGCTGCTGCGCGAACTGATTCTGGGGCTGGAGCAGCTGCCGCCGCTGGCGCCGTCACCGCGCGCCGCGCTGCTGTCGGAATTGATGCTCGATGAGATGGCACGCTGTGAAACGCGTCCGATCCGCGTGCCGCTGCCGCGCGACAAGCGGCTGCAAAGCCTGTGCGCGCGCCTGATCGAAGCGCCCGGCGCCCCGTTGACGCTGGCCGACTGGGCACGCCAGGCCGGCGCGTCGGAACGCACGCTGGCGCGCCTGTTCGAGCGGGAGCTCGGCATGAGCTTCGGCCAATGGCGCCAGCAGGTGCGCCTGGCCCATGCCGCGCCGATGATCGCCGGCGGCATGCCGCTGGCGCGGGTCGCCGAAGAACTGGGCTATGCCAGCCAGTCGGCGTTTTCGCAGATGTTCCGCAAGACCTTCGGCACCACGCCCAGCGCGTTCTTCAGCGAACGCTGAACACGTGAGGTTGACTGCATGAGGTTGACTACCTGACGCTGGCCGCTTGTCACTTGCCACCTGCCGCTGAACGCCTCAGGGAGACCTGGCAAGGCGTGCCATCGGCGCCGCCGGCCGGCTGGCCGGCGCCGGGTCCTGTGCCGCGAGCCGGAAGGTGCCGACCACCTGCTCCAGTGCGGCCGCCTGGATGCGCAGCGATTCGGCCGCCGCGGCCGCCTCTTCGACCAGCGCCGCATTCTGCTGCGTGGCATTGTCCATATCGCCGATCGCCCCGTTCACCTGGCCGATGCCCTGGCTTTGCTCGTGGCTCGCGGTGGAGATCTGCGCCACCAGGTCGGCCACCTGCTGCACCGACCGCACGATGTCCGCCATGGCCCCACCGGCGCCATCGGCCAGCCTGCTGCCGGCGTCGACCTGGTCGACCGAGGCCAGGATCAGGTCCTTGATTTCCTTGGCGGCGGTGGCCGAACGCTGCGCCAGGTTGCGCACCTCGGAGGCGACGACAGCGAAGCCGCGGCCCTGTTCGCCCGCGCGCGCCGCTTCCACGGCGGCATTCAATGCCAGGATATTGGTCTGGAACGCGATGCCGTCGATGACGCCGATGATATCGGCGATGCGCCGCGAACTGCCGGTGATCGCGCCCATCATGTCGACCACCTGCGCCACCACGGTACCGCCCTTGCGCGCGGCCTCCGCGGTACTGGCCATCAGCGCATTCGCCTGCGCCGCGTTATCGGCATTGCTGCGCACGGTACTGGTCAATTCTTCCATCGCTGCGGCGGTTTCCTCCAGGCTCGAGGCCTGCGCTTCCGTGCGGTTCGACAGGTCGAGGTTGCCCGTGGCGATCTCGCCGGTGGCGGTGGCGATCTGGTGCGCGCTTTCCCGTACCTGCAGGATCGTGCCGTTCAGCGAAGAGATGAACCGGTTGAAGGCACCTGCCAGCGCGCCGATCTCGTCCTCCGACTCCACGCGCATCCGGCGGCTCAGGTCGCCGTTACCGTCGGCGATCTGGCCCAGCATCGTCGCCGCCCGCATCACCGGCGCGGCGATCGCACGGCTGATCAGCCAGATACCGGCCAGGCCCACGCCGCCGCCCACCAGGCCGGCGATCAGCGCGGCGATCGTGGCCGAGCGCGCGATATCGCCCAGCACTTCGCTTTCCGGCACGCGCGCCAGCACGTACAGGTTCAGTTCGCGGATATACGACGAGGCCACCAGCACCTTGCCCTGCGGGCCGTCGATGGCCGCGTGCGCGAAAGGCTGGCCGCCGAACAGCGCCTTCACCACCGCGGCATCGAAGCCCGGCTGGTCCTGCAGCAGGTGCTTGCCGTCGGCCAGTTGCGGATCGCGGTCGATCAGCAGCACGCCGTTCGGGCGCACCAGCGATACCGAGCCCGTTTCGCCCAGCCGGAAGTTGCGCACCGTGTTGGCCAGGTCGTTCACGGCCAGGCCGATGCCGGCGACGGCCAGCTTGCCGCCCGCCGTCTGCACGCGATTGTTAATGAACAGCATGTAGCTGTTCGCGCGGGCGTCCCTGTCGATGTCCAGGCGATACGGCACGTTGCTGGACAAGAAACCATAGAACCATTCGTCGCTTGCCTTTCCGGGCGCCAGCGTGCGGTCGTAGCCCTCTTCGGTAAAGTACTTGCCGGTGTCCTTCGATACCCAGAATACCGCGGCGGCCTGGTTCTTCTCCTTCAGGTGGCGCGCATAGGTCTGCCACGCGGCGGCTCCTTCGTCCGGCAGGCCGGCATCTTCCCAGGCATGGACATAGGTGTCGTTGGCCAGCGTTTCCGCCACGGCCAGCGTGCGGCCGATCTGGCGCAGCACGTCATTGCGGATTTCGCCTACCTGCGCCGGCAACTCTTGCGTCAATGCACGCGAGCGTGCGCGTTCGCCATTCATGGCCACGCTCATCACGGAAGAGATGACCATGAAGACCAGCAGGCACATGCCCATGCTCAGCATGAGCTTCTTCTGGATTGACAGTTTTTTAATGAGCTTCATCATTAATTTCCAAGAGTAAATTGCTTCTTTTGAGTGTATGCATTTGCAAGCTGCACGCTACAGAAATATTCCACAAGGAAACATCTAGTTTACCTGCTGATTCATATACGCAACAACCTATTGACTCTCCTGAAACAATGACCTGGCAGTCGGCCCCGACGAAACGAAAAGATGGAGAGAAGGCAGGTGGCCTGCGCGGATGGCGATCCGGGTCGAAAGCTGGAAGGCGGCTCGGAAAGCCGGCGGAAGCTTGGGGGGCGGATGACGAACGGCTCCTTGCACCAAGCCCGGCCCGCCTCTATGATTGCGCTCACATCATGGGCGCCTTCTACCGAAAAACACTGGCCGCGCTACTCTGCCTGCTGGCCGGCAGCCTGTTGCTGGGCTATGCCTGCGTCGAGCGCAGCTACCTGCACACGCCGCTGCTGCCGGCCCGCGACGGCACGCTGCCATGGCATGCTGGTACCAGCCTGGACCACAAAGGGGCCGCCACGACCATCGCGATCCACGAAGACCGGCAGCGGTTGCGCTTCGGCTTCCGCCTGGTGCCCTCCTCGGCCTACCCGTTCGCGGCGGCGGACCTGCTGTTCGAGGACCGCGACGGCAAGCCGGCGCACATCGACCTGTCCCGCTACGATTCCCTCACCTTCGGCGCCCGCTGCGCCCCCGCCAACACGCTGATGCTGAGCGTGCCGACCTTCGACGACCGCGTTTCGCGGCGCAACGACCTGCTGAGCTATCGCACGCCGACCGCCTTCTTCGCCTGCACCGTGGCGGGCACGCGGGTGGAAATCGACCTGTCGCGGCTGGAAACGCCGCAATGGTGGTTCGACATGTTCAAGCTCGACCTGTCCCACCAGGCCTATAAACTCGACCGCGTACCGAAAATCGCCATCGGCAGCACCTTTCAAAGTCCGGTGAATATCGCCTCGACGGTGGTCATCGAAGCGCTGGTCTTGAATGGCCGCGATTTCCGTTACCTGTACGCGCTTGCCGCGATATTGATCCTGGCCTGGGGCGGGTTCGCCGTATGGTTTTTCCGCCAGCATGCCGCCGCGCTGGTGGCCGACGTGCGGGAAAAACTGCAAAAGGATTTGCCCTTCGTCGCTTACCAGCAGCTTTCGCTGGAACCGCACCGCGACCGGGAAAAGGCGGCGGTATTACGTTATATCGCCAGCCATTATGCCGATGCGGGAATGGAACTCGACAAGGTGGTGGCGGCAACGGGCGTGAATCGCAACAAGCTGAACGACATTTTGAAGGCCGAACTGGGTTTCACCTTCACCGCCTACCTGAACAAGCTGCGGCTCACGGAAGCGGCCCGGCTGCTGTCGGAAAACGATGCGCTGGCGGTGGCGGAAATCGCCTATTCGGTCGGCTATGCCAACGTCTCGTACTTCAACAAGCTCTTCAAGGAAGAATACGGTTGCACGCCGAAGGCGTTCCGCACCGCGTGCGCAAACTGACATTCGCGCACGAATTTCTTCAACTATCCGCATTCCGCCAGGGTTTGCGCGCCGCGTGCTAGCGGCTTTCCGCCCCTCGCCCGCACACTGTGCGGCAGCGCGCCGGCTGCCGGCCGGCGCCGTTCAACCATCCGGAGCGAGACAGATTCATGCATCAACCTGACAAAGCAACACTCCTCATCGCGGCCTTGCTGGGCGCCGTGCTGTCCTGGTCGCAGGCCGCAACCGCGCAGCAACGCGATATCGACGTGCATGTCGGCCAGGTGGCCGGCAAGCTCGACAAGACATTCAACGAAGTCATCGGCGCCGGCCGCGCCAATGAGGGACTACGCGCCGACTGGCAGCGGCAATTGGCCGAAATAAAGCGCGACGCGGGCTTCCGCTATATCCGCATGCATGGCCTGCTGTCGGATGACATGGGCGTCTATAAAATCGATGCGCAAGGAAAGGAACACTACAATTTCCAGTATATCGATGCGCTGTACGATTATCTGCTGAGTATCGGCGTAAAACCTTTCGTCGAACTGGGTTTCATGCCCTCCGCAATGGCCAGTGGCGATAAAACCATTTTCTGGTGGCGCGGCAATGTCACGCCGCCACGCGATTATGCGAAATGGGGGGAACTCGTCAAAAAGCTGACGGAGCACTGGACCGAGCGCTATGGCCAGGCCGAAGTGGCCACCTGGTATTTCGAAGTGTGGAATGAACCGAATCTCGATGGTTTCTGGACCGGCACGCAGGCCGAATATTTCCGGCTGTATGACCACGCGGCGCGGGCGATCAAGAGTGTCAGCCCGGCCTACCGGGTCGGCGGGCCGGCCACCGCCGGCGCGGCCTGGATCCCGGAGATGATCGCGCATGCCACCACGAACAAGGTGCCGCTCGATTTCGTCAGCACGCACACGTATGGCGTGAACCAGGGTTTCCTCGACGAATTCGGTACCACCGGCACCGTGCTGAGCAAGGACGACGGCGCCATCGTCAACGACGTGCTGAAGAACCGCCGCGAGATCGCCGCGTCCGCCCTGCCCAAGCTGCCGCTGCACTACACGGAATGGAGTTCGTCGTACACGCCGTCCGACCCCACGCACGACAGCTACCACCAGGCTGCCTACATCCTGCAGAAGCTGAAGCAGACGGGCAATGCCGCGCAGTCGATGTCGTACTGGGTATTCACCGATATCTTCGAGGAAGCCGGCCCCCGTTTCGAGGCCTTCCACGGCGGCTTCGGGCTGATGAACACCCAGGGCATCAAGAAGCCCGCCTACTTCGCCTACCAGTTCCTGAACCAGCTCGGCAGCCAGGAATTGCGCAACGGCGACGCGAAGTCGATCGCCACCGTCGACGGCAATGGCGACGTCGGCGTGCTGCTGTGGGACTACACGCACACGCTGCCCGCGAACATCAACAACCAGCAGTACTTCATCAAGGACCTGCCGCCCAGGGCCAAGGGCGAGGTGCGGGTCACGCTGCGCGGCGTGAAGCCGGGCGCCTACACGCTGGCCATCTCGCAGGCCGGCTATCGCCGGAACGACGCCTTCACGGCCTACATCGGCATGGGGTCGCCGGCGCAGCTGACGCGCCAGCAGGTCGCGGAACTGAAGGCGCAGGCCACCGGCGCGCCGTCCGAGCAGCGGACGGTGCGGGTCGGCGGCGACGGCAAGTTCAGCGTGGCGCTGCCGCTGCGCGAAAACGATGTGGTCCTGCTCAAGCTGAGCAGCGCTCCAGGCAAGCCTGCGCGGTGATCACGTCGCGCGAGGCACCGCCTTCGCGGTAGCGCGCCAGCACCGGCGCCAGCACGGCGGCCGCATCGCCGCCATGCCTGCCCGTGTCGTCGCAGGCATGCTGGCGCGACAGCAGTCCCGCCAGGCTGGTGCCGGCACGCAGTTCCCAGGCCAGCGCGCCCTGGCGATGTGCCAGCGCCAGCGCCTGGCGGAATACCCGTCCAGCCTGCGCACCGGCGCCCACCCGCGCCAGCTGTTCGCCCCAGCAGCGCAACAGCTCCGGCGCGGCCCAGCCGGCCCGGCCATCGCGGGCACGCGCCAGCGATGCCGGCGTCATCAACCCGGCGTGCAGCGTGGGCAGCATGTCCAGGTGCAGGCCGGTGCACGATGGATGGCGCAGCAGCGCATCGGCCGGTTCGGCCGTGTTGACCGAGAGGGCCACTTCCGCCCCCATGCCATCCGTCCCGCCATCGTGGCGCTGCAGCGCGGCGCGGAACGCGCGGGCCCAGAATGCCCAGTGGGCCAGGCGGTCGCGCGCCGCGCGCTCGGCCATCATGGCGATGCAGCGCCGCGCCATCGGCAGGTCGCCGCTCCACAGGGCCACCGGTATCGCCAGCACCAGCGCGAAGCACAGCGACACCGAATGATCCAGCCGCAGCGCCTCGTCGACGCCCTCGCGCGCGGCCAGCAGGGCCTGCTCCGGCATGCCTTGCAGCCACAGCACGCGGCCATGGATCGCCAGCGACGACACGCGCTGGTCGAACTGGAACCCGGCGGCACCAGGGGCGCGCCGCGCCGGATGCACCACCGCGTCCGCATGCGCGCGCGCCGCGTGCTGGTCGCCCAGGTAGTGCCGGGCGCGGGCCAGCAGCCGCTGCTGCGCCTGGCCGCCGTCGTCCATGCCGGCGGCGCGGGCCAGCGGGCCGAAGCGGCGGGCCAGCTCGAACGCCCGGGCGTAGTCGCCCTGCAGCAGCGCATCGGCATAGCAGCCCCACAGCGCGCGCACCGCGGCGCCGTGGTCGCCCAGCCGCTCGGCCAGCGCCAGCGCCCGGCCAAAGGCCTCGGCGCGCGGTGCGGCCACGTCGCCGGCGTGCAGCAGTGTGTGGCCGAGCGCCAGGTTCAGCGCGGCCGCCAGCGGCAGGCCGGCCGACCCGGCCGCGGTGGCGCAGGCCAGCGCCGGGCCGAGGCGGGCGCGGTAATCCTCCATCATCGAATGGCGGTACCACAGCGGCGCCGAGGCGGCGGCCAGCCGCGCCCCCAACAGCGGCGCGCCGCCCGGTCCGAAGGCCCAGTCGAGGGCGGCCCGCACGTCATCCAGGCGCAGCTCCTGCACCACCGCGTCCAGCGCGCTCGCATCATGGTCGGCGCGGGCCAGCAGCATGCAGCAGTAACGCAGGTGGCGCTCGGCCACGGCGCCCTCCTCGCCGGCCGCGCGCAACTGCTCGAGCGCATAGGCGCGGGTGGTATCGAGCAGGCGGTAGCGCCCGTCCGTGTCGGCGGCGAGCATCGATTTCGCCGCCAGCTGCCCCATGTGGCCGGCCAGCGCGGGTGTGCCGAAGTCGCCGCAGCCGGCGACCGCCGCGGCACCTTCGGCCGTGAAGCTGCCGCGGAACACGGCCAGGCGCCGCAATACTGCCTGCTCGGCGGGCGCCAGCAGCGCATGGCTCCAGTCGAGGGTGGCGCGCAAGGTCTGGTGGCGCGGCAGTGCCGTGCGGCGGCCGCGCGTCAGCACGGCGAAGCGGTCGGACAGCCGGCGCGCCAGTTCCTGCACGCCGAAGAAGGCCGCGCGGCCGGCCGCCAGTTCGAGCGCCAGCGGAATGCCGTCGAGCCGGCGGCAGATCTCGGCCACGGCAGCCGCGTTGTGCGCATCGAGCACGAAGCCGCCATCCGCGCTGGCGCGTTCGACGAACAGCTGCACCGATGGATAGGTGCCCAGTGCCGCAGGGTCGGCGAACTGCGAGGAACACTGCGAGGGCGGCTGCGCGGAAACCGGCGCGGCCGGTACCGCCAGCGGTGGCAGCCGGAACACCCGTTCGCCGTCGGCGCGCAACGGTTCCCGGCTGGTGGCGAGGAGGTGCAGCTCGCGCGTCTGCCCCAGCAGGGCGGTGGCCAGCGCGCGCGCCGCATCGATCAGGTGTTCGCAGCCATCCAGCACGAGCAGCCCGCGGCCGGTGCGCAAGGCCTGCGGCAGGGAGCCGGCCAGCGCCTCGGCGGACAGCGGCGCGGCCAGCCCGAATGCCCGCGCCACCGCCCCCGGCAGCAGCGCCGGGTCGGCCAGCGGCGCCAGGTCCGCCACATACACGTGCCGGCCGAAGCGTGCCGCGGCGCGCCCGGCAAGCGCCTGCGCCACCGATGTCTTGCCCATGCCGCCCGGGCCGGCGATCGTCAGCAGGCGCGTGCCGGCCAGCTCGCGCACCAGATGGTCGAGCACCTGGGCGCGGCCCACCAGCCGGGGCTGCGCCGGCAGGAGCGCGCAATGTGGCGCCACGATCGCCGGCTCGCGTGGCGGGTGCAGGGGCGCGACGAAGCTGTAGCCCCGGCCCACCACGTTCTCCACATAGGGCTGGTCGTTGCCCAGCGCCTTGCGCAGCGCGCCGATGTGCACGCGCAGGTTGCCTTCCTCGACCACCGTGTGCGGCCACACGCAGGCGATCAGTTCATCCTTGCCGACCACCGTGCCGGCCCGCTCGACG
This sequence comes from Pseudoduganella albidiflava, assembly GCF_004322755.1. Classification (NCBI taxonomy): domain Bacteria; kingdom Pseudomonadati; phylum Pseudomonadota; class Betaproteobacteria; order Burkholderiales; family Oxalobacteraceae; genus Pseudoduganella; species Pseudoduganella albidiflava. The sequence goes on along the minus strand of NZ_CP036401.1, from coordinate 1,767,720 downwards.
AGCGCGACCAGCAGGTCGAAGGCGCGCCCGGTCAGGCGCACCGGCATGCCGTGCCGGTACAGCGCGCGTTCATGCGGCACCAGGCGGAATGCGCCGAAGGCCACCTCGCCGATCGGAGGCCGCCACTGCTGTCGGTCCATGTTCCCTTACCTCGAAAGCCGGATTGATTTCCGGCCCGGCTGATTTTAACGTAACGCTTACCCGGCGTTCATCATCCGCCATCGTGAATCAGTCGTCATCGTTAGCCATCCACCACCTGAAAGAGGGATCCCATGATGTACACGTCCGCCACATTGCCGCTGGCGCAGGCGGGCGCCGAGCAGCGCGCCCGCCTGCTCGACGGCCTTGGCGCCGGGCTGGACGGCGTGCGGCACCGTTTGCCGCGCCAGGCCGCGTTCGATGCGGGCGTCGAACCCGCCATTGCGCTGCGCCAGCACGACATGCTGCGCGAGTGGCTGCGCACGCTGGCCCTGGCCCTGCGCGCCGACACGGGCGGCCCGCGCACCGTCCCGCTGGGGCCCGTCGCGGCGGTGGGCGCGCATGGCAGCGCGTACGGGCTCGCCGGCAGCTATGCGATGGCAGCACTGGCGGCGGGCTGCCCGGTGCTGGCGCGCGCGGCGCCGGCGCCCAGTTGCACCGAGCTGGCTGGATTGATCGCGGTCGCCGCGGCGGCGGCCCGGCTGCCGGACACGCTGTTCGAACTGGCCGTCGACGACGATGCGCTGCTGGCCCGGCGCACCGTGCGCGGCGTGATCTGCCGCGCCGGCGCGCGCCCGGTGCCCCGGCTGCTGCCGGCCCTGGCGGAACTGGACGGCAGCGAAGCCGCCTTCGTGCTGCCGTCCGCGCTGAACGGCCGCGCCGAATACCTGGGCCGGCAGTTGCTGGCGCAGCCCGGGGCATGCCCGGTGGTCGTGGCGATCGACGGCGACGGCTTCATCGACCTGCGCGAAACCATCATCGACCAGCTGGCCGATGCCGGCGCGACCTGTACCAGCCACGCCGGCGGTGCCGCCTTGCCCGCCGCCGGCGAGGTCCGCATGCTGGGCGATGCGCGCGACGGCCGCGCAGCCGCTTTCGCCGAAGTGCCGGCTGCGGCGCTGATCGCCAATCCGGCCCTGTGCGGCGCGCGCCACGCCGGGTTGCTGGTGCGCTGCGCCGATGCGGGGGAACTGCTGGCGCTGGCGTGGGCGCTCGGTCCGCTGGCCTGCGCCAGCCTGCACGTGGCATCCGGCGACGCGGCGTTGTCGGCCCAGTTGCTGCCGGTGCTGGAGCTGGCCGCGCGGCACATCCACGTGAACCGCTTCGGCAGCGCGCTGCGGCCCACGCGCGCCGCGGCGCTGGATGCGATCGGCAGGTTCCGCCGTCCAGTCTTCCACCATGCCGACGCGCCGCATGCCTCCTGAGCCGCCCGCCATGACAAAGCCCACGATGGAAACTCACCCGTTCGCGCGGGCCGAAAAGGTCGGCGTCGCGCAAATCCGCATCCGCAAGGCCGAGCACAGCACCGCCGTGCTGGGTTCCTTCATCGCCGCCGACAAGCTGCTCAAGGCCTGGGCCGCGGCGCACGACTGCAGCGAATGCGAGTTTGAAATCCGCTACCTGGACGGCTACCGCCTGTCCGGCCTCTATCCCATGTGGCAGAAAAGCACTAGCCGCCAGTCGCTGGGCGCCCACGTGCGGCGCCTGCTCGTCGGCCCCCGCCTGCCCTCCACACTGCACTTCCCCCCCGGCAGCGGCCCCGACCAGTTCCTCGACCAGTACGAGGTCGAAGACTTCGCCGAACCCTGAAAAACCGTAGCAATTTCACCACACCCGCCGGTTTTGGGAAATGTTTCCAAAAATCGGGGTCTGACCCCGGTTTGGGGAAATATTGCCGGGTCGTGTCAGGCTGTTGTAAAGATAGTCACTTACCATGCGGCGATGACGGCGATCCGCCGTGCCAACGAGAATGCCATGACACTCCCAGCCCCCGAGTGGTCGGTTGCGCATGCGTCGTTCGGGCCCTTCCGCCTCTATCCGGCGCAGCGCGTGCTGCTCGAGGATGGCCGGCCGCTGAAGCTGGGCTCGCGTGCGTTCGACATCCTTGCCGTGCTTGCCGAGCGCGCCGGCGCGCCGGTGTCGAAGAGCGACCTGATCGCGCGCGCCTGGCCCGATACCATCGTCGAGGAAGCGAACCTGCGCGTGCACGTCGCGGCGCTGCGCAAGGCGCTGCGTGAAACGCCCGAGCGCCGCTATATCGGCAACCTGGCCGGCCACGGCTATACGCTGCTCGCCGCCGTCCAGTGGCACGCCCCCGCCAGCGATCCCCCGCATGACAACCCGGCCGATGGCGGCGCGCTGGCCGATTCGCTGGCGGCGCTGGCGCAGCAACACCTGCTGGTCACCCTGACGGGCACCGCCGGCGTCGGCAAGAGCACCTTGGCGCACGCGCTGGCACGCCAGCTGGCGACGCAGTTCCGCACCTGGAGCATCGACCTGGCCGAGGCGGCCGATCCCTGGGCCGCGCTGGCCGGGACCATGGGCCTGTCCCGCGGCACCGATCCGGTTTCCGCCTTGCTGGCGCACGTGCGCGAATGCCCGGTGCTGCTGGTGCTCGACAATTGCGACCGCATCGTCACGGCCGCCGCCGCGCTGGCCGAACAGCTGCTGCGCGACGTGCCGGGCCTGTGCATCGTGGCGACCTGCCGCGAAGCGCTGCGCGCCGCCGGCGAGCGCGTGCAGCGCGTCGCACCGCTCGACTGCCCGCCACCCGGCACCGAGCCGGCATCGGCAGCGGCGGCGCTGGCCTACCCGGCCGTAGCGCTGTTCGCCGCGCGTGCCGCCGCCCTGCACGGCGGTTTCACATTGGCCGATGCCGATGCGCCGGCCGTGGCGGAACTGTGCCGCCGCCTCGACGGCGTGCCGCTGGCGATCGAGCTGGCGGCCGGCCGGCTGGACCTGTTCCACCCGCGCGAACTGCTGGCCCGCATCGACGAACGCCTGGAAATCCTGAAAGGCGGCCGCCGCACCGCGCCGCCGCGCCACCGCTCGCTGCGCGCATCGCTGGAATGGAGCATCGACACGCTGTCGCCGGTGGAGCGCACGGTGCTGTGCCGCGTGGCCATGTTCACTGGCCCGTTCACGCTGGCGCGCGCGGTCCGCGTGGCGGCAGGCGAAGCGGTGACCGGCCAGGACGTGGAAGACGCCCTCGCCACGCTGGCCGCCCGGTCCCTGCTCGCGCCGCACCGCGCGGACAGCGCGCCGCAATGCCTGCTGTACGACAGCGTGCGCACCTGCGCGCTGTCGCTGCTGGCGCCGGACGATGCGGCGTTCGCCCGCTTCACCGCCGATTGCGCGGCGCTGGCCGGCGTGGACAGCGATCCGCGTCACTTGCCCGATGTCCGCGCCGCGCTGGCATGGGGCTTCGGCGCGCACGGCGACCCGCAAGCCGCCGCCGCGCTGCTGGCCGCGTCCATCCCGATGTGGTGGGAAGCCGCCGAACTGGCCGAACTGCGCGACTGGCTCGCCATGGCGACGACGCGCGGCACCGGACCAGCCGAACCCGCGATGCGGCACATGCCGGGGCAGGCGCCGCTTCCCTCCTTGCCGCCGTCGACGCAAGCGGTGCTGCACACGGCCCTGGGCACGGTCAGCGTCTACCTGGAAGGCGCCGGCGCCGGCCAAGCCGCCTATGCCCGCGGCTTCGCACTGGCCGAAGCCTGCGCCGACACCGAGCGGCTGGCCGACGCCTTTTCCGGCCTGGTGCTGGAACACGTGCTGACCGGCGATTACCCTGCCGCGGTGGCGCTGGCGCAGCGCTTCCAGCATGACATCCGCCACGCCGGTTCGCGCCCCGCGCAACTGGTGCATGACCGCTTCGCCGCCCTCGCCCTGCACCTGTCGGGCGAGCAGGCACTGGCCGCGCCGCTGGCGCACGCCGTGCAGAACGGCACGGTGCCGGCCGTGTGCACCCGGCGCCGCACTGCCCTGCACACGGATGAAAACGTTGCCGCGAGCGCCGTGCTGGCCCGCGCGCGCTGGCTGCTCGGCTACCCGGACGAAGCCCTGCGCCTGGCCCGCAACGGCGTGCTGCGCGCGCGTGCGGTGGGGGCCGACGCGCCGCTGTGCCAGGTGCTCGCGTTCGCCATGTTCCCCGTGGCGTGGTGGTGCGGCGACCGGCCGGCCGCGCTGGCCGCGCTGGCGGAACTGGAAGACGCCGCGCGCCGCTTTCCGCACTGGGAAACGCTGGCACGCCAGTACCGGCATGGCATCGTCGAGGATGCGCCCGGCGGCTGGCTGGCTCAGGCACCCACCGCTGGGCCGCACCGCGAAACGCTGGCCACGCTGAATCCGCGCTACCTGGACGAGACCCTGCTGCTGCGCGCCGACCAGGGCGGCGCGCGCTGGTGCGCCCCCGAGCTGCGCCGCCTGCAGGGCGAACGCCTGCTGGCCACCGGCGGCCCGGCCGCCCGCGATGGCGCCGAACGGCAGTTCCGCGCCGCGCTGCTGCTGGCCCGCAACCAGGGTGCGCTGTCCTGGGAACTGCGTGCCGCCACCAGCCTGGCACGCCTGTGGCACGGCCACGGCGCGACATCCGGCGCCGAGGCGCTGCTGGAGCTGGTGCTGGCGCGCTTCACGGGGGGACACGGCACGGCCGACCTGCTGGCCGCCACCCGCCTGCTGGGCCAATGGCGGCTGCGAAAAAAAACCGGCGCCGCGTCCGTGGACGCAGCGCCGGTGCTGGAGCCGGGAATGCCGGTGCTTACTGCTTGACGATGTCGACCTTGCCCTCGGCGCCGAACACCAGGGCGCCGTCGCGTGCATCGATGCGGATCGTGTCCTTCGGCCCGAAGCGGCCCTCCAGGATCAGCTTCGACAGCGGATTCTCGATCTGCTGCTGGATCGCCCGCTTCAGCGGCCGCGCGCCGTACACCGGGTCGTAGCCCGCCTCGGCGATCTTCTGCAGCGCCGCGTCGCTGACCTGCAAGTCCATCTCCATCCTGCGCAGCCGGTTTTCCAGGATCTGCAGCTGGATCTTCGCGATCGCGCCGATGTTCTTCTCGTCCAGGCCGTGGAACACCACGATCTCGTCGATCCGGTTGATGAACTCGGGGCGGAAGTGGCCGCGCACTTCGGCCATCACGGCCAGCTTCGTCACCGCCGGATCGGAATCCTCCATCGACTGGATCTTCTGCGAACCGAGGTTCGACGTCATGATGATCACCGTGTTCTTGAAGTCCACGGTGCGGCCCTGGCCATCGGTCATGCGGCCATCGTCGAGCACCTGCAGCAGCACGTTGAAGACGTCGTGGTGCGCCTTTTCCACCTCGTCGAGCAGGATCACGCTGTACGGCTTGCGGCGCACCGCCTCGGTCAGGTAGCCGCCTTCGTCGTAGCCCACGTAGCCCGGCGGCGCGCCGATCAGGCGGGCCACCGAATGCTTCTCCATGAATTCGCTCATGTCGATGCGGATCATCGATTCCTCGGTATCGAACAGGAACGCGGCCAGCGCCTTCGACAGTTCGGTCTTGCCCACGCCGGTCGGGCCCAGGAACATGAACGAGCCGTATGGCCGGTTCGGGTCCGCCAGGCCGGCGCGCGAACGGCGGATCGCGTCGGCCACGGCGTTGATCGCCTCGTCCTGCCCCACCACGCGCTCGTGCAGCTTTTCCTCGATGTGCAACAGCTTGTCGCGCTCGCCCTGCATCATGCGCGACACGGGGATGCCGGTGGCGCGCGACACCACCTCGGCGATCTCCTCGGCGCCCACCTGCGTGCGCAGCAGCTTCGGCTTGTCCTTCGCTTCATCGCCGTTCGAGGATTCCGCCTGCTTCAGCTGCGCTTCCAGCTCGGGCAGCCGGCCGTACTGCAGCTCGGAGACGCGCTGCCAGTTCGATGCGCGCGTGGCTTCCTCCATCTCCTGGCGGATGCGCTCGATCTCTTCCTTGATGTGCGTGGTGCCCTGCACATTGGCCTTCTCGGCCTTCAGCACTTCCTCGAAGTCGTTGTACTCGCGCTGCAGCTTGGCGATTTCCTCGTCGATCAGGTCGAGCCGCTTGCGCGAACCTTCGTCCTTCTCGCGCTTGACCGCTTCCTTCTCGATCTTCAGCTGGATCAGGCGGCGTTCCAGCTTGTCCATCACCTCGGGCTTGGAATCGATCTCGATCTTGATCTTCGACGCGGCTTCGTCGATCAGGTCGATCGCCTTGTCGGGCAGGAAGCGGTCGGTGATGTAGCGGTGCGACAGCTCGGCCGCCGCGATGATGGCCGGGTCGGTGATCTCCACTTTGTGGTGCAGCTCGTACTTGTCCTGCAGGCCGCGCAGGATGGCGATGGTGGCTTCCACGGTGGGCTCGTCGACCAGGATCTTCTGGAAACGGCGCTCCAGCGCGGCATCCTTCTCGATGTACTTGCGGTACTCGTCCAGCGTGGTGGCGCCCACGCAGTGCAGCTCGCCGCGCGCCAGCGCGGGCTTGAGCATGTTGCCCGCATCCATCGCGCCCTCGGCCTTGCCGGCACCGACCATGGTGTGCAGCTCGTCGATGAAGACGATGGTCTGGCCCTCGTCCTTGGCCAGTTCATTCAGCACCGATTTCAGCCGCTCCTCGAACTCGCCGCGGTACTTGGCACCGGCCAGCAGCGCCGCCATGTCGAGCGACAGCACGCGCTTGCCGCGCAGCGAATCGGGCACCTCGTTGTTGACGATGCGCTGGGCCAGGCCCTCGACGATCGCGGTCTTGCCGACGCCGGGTTCGCCGATCAGCACCGGATTGTTCTTGGTGCGCCGCTGCAGCACCTGGATCGCGCGGCGGATCTCGTCGTCGCGGCCGATCACCGGGTCGAGCTTGCCCTGGCGCGCCCGCTCGGTAAGGTCCATCGTGTATTTCTTCAGCGCCTCGCGCTGGCCTTCCGCTTCCTGAGAATCGACCTTGCCGCCGCCGCGCACGGCCTCGATCGCCGTTTCGAGGGATTTGCGCGACAGGCCGTTCTCGCGGGCCAGCCGGCCGGCGTCGGACTTGTCGTCCGCCAGCGCCAGCAGCACCATTTCGCTGGACACGAACTGGTCGCCGCGCTTCTGCGCCTCGCGGTCGGCCAGGTTCAGCATGTTGACGAATTCGCGGCTGACCTGCACGTTGCCGCCGGTGCCGGACACCTTCGGCAAGCGCTCGATGGCGCCTTTCAGCGCCGCGGCCAGGCCGCCGACGTTGACGCCGGCGCGCTGCAGCAGCGAGCGCGTGCTGCTGTCGTCCTGGTTGAGCAGGGCCGTCAGCAGGTGCACGGGTTCGATATAGGGGTTGTCGCTGCCGACGGCCAGGCTCTGGGCGTCGGCAAGTGCTTCCTGAAGTTTTGTAGTAAGTTTGTCTTGACGCATGGCGCTTCGCTCCAAATTTTATCTTCCGATAAGGTGCGGCTGCGCAATCGCTATTTCAAGACGCCCTGCGAAATGGCTGGGTTCCGGCTGCAGCCGGGATCATTTCTCCCACTTGTCCAGCGCGTGGTCGTCGCTGACACGCGCATCGACCCAGCGCGCCCCTTCCGGCGTCTGTTCCTTTTTCCAGAACGGCGCCTCGGTCTTCAGGTAGTCGATGATGAACTCGCAGGCTGCGAATGCGTCGCCGCGATGCGCGGACGTGACCGCCACCAGCACGATCTGGTCGCGCGGCAGCAGCGGGCCGACGCGGTGGATCACCAGCGCATCGTGGACCGGCCAGCGCGTGCAGGCCTGGTCGATGATGCGCTCGATCGACTCTTCCGTCATGCCCGGATAATGCTCCAGTTCCATCGACGCCACCTGCGAACCTTCGTTCAGGTCGCGCACCGTGCCCACGAAGGTGACGATGGCGCCGGTCTTCGGATTGTCCGCGCGCAGCCGCGCCACTTCGGTGGAAAGGTCGAAATCCTCGGGCTGGACGCGCACCCGCGCCATCCCGCCATGGTTCTCCTGCCGGCTCATCGCCCCTCCGCGCCGATGCGGCGGAACAGCGCCTCGATGCGGCTGGCCGTGCGGTCGTCCAGCAGCGCCGGCAGCGCGCACAGCTGCACGAACTGGGCCGCCTGCGAACCCGCCGCGCCGGATTTCTGGCCGGACTTCAGGGAATCCTGCAGCACTTCGACCTGCATCTTCAGGCGGTCGCGCGCGAATTCCGGGCCGCTGTCGATGCCGGCCACGATTTCCTGGCGCAAGACCTCGGCCAGCAGCCGCGAACGGTTCGCTTCCAGCGTGCCGGCATACGCGCCGCGCGCGCCGGCATCCGCCGCGGCGGCCTGCAACGCGGCATGGAAGCGGCCATGCAAGGTGCGCTCGTGCTCGGCCGGCAGCGCTGGCAGCGCGGCCCAGCGGCCCTTCCACTCCTCGCTATCGACCGGACCAGGCGCTGCCACGGCATGTTCCAGCGCCTGCACCAAGCGCAGCTTGTCGCGCAGCGCGTTGGCCTGCGCCGTACCGGCACGCTTGCGCACGGCATCGGCTTCGCCCTGCAGCTTCGCCACGGCGGCGCGGTAGCGGCCTTCGATGCGCGCCTCGGCTGCGCGCGGCACGGGGCCGCTCGCATGCCACGCGGCGGCGGCATCGCGCAGCGCCTTGCCGATCGCGCCCTGGCGGGCCTTGTCGTCGCCCTCCGGCGCGAACGCTTCGAGCTGCGCGCAGATCGCCTCGCGGGCATGCAGGTGCGCCTTGCGCTCATGGTCGGCCGCGTGGGCCGATTCCTTGCGCTTGGCAAAAATCGTGTCGCAGGCGCTACGGAATTTCTGCCACAGGGCCTGTTCCTGCCGGCGCTCCAGCGGCAGCGCCTTGGCATGGCCCTGCCAGGCTTCCTGCAGGCCGCGCAGCGTGTCCACCGTGTGCCGGTCGGCCGGGTCGAGCTTGTAGACTTCCTCGATCAGCTGCTCGCGGCGCGCCACCTCGATCGCGCGCTGCTCTTCGAGCGGCGCCATCAGCGTTTCCATGGCCTTGCCGAACGCGGTATCGAGGCGTTTCTTGTCCTTGCGGTCGATCGTGCCCAGCCGGCTCCAGGCCTGGCGCAGCCGCTGCGACGCGGAAGCCAGGCCGCGCCAGTCCTCGCGCGTGGCCGGCGAATCGGCCACCAGCGCGTTGACTTCGTCGACCATGGCCTGCGCCTTGGCGGCGTTGGCGTGGCGCTCGTCCGCCAGGTGGCGGAAGTGCGCGGCGGCCGGCGCGTAGGCGGCGGTGCAGGCGGCATCGAACTTTTCCCACAAGCTCTTCGGCGCGGCGCCGGAAACGCTGTCCAGCGCTTTCCAGCGCTCGCGCATGGCGCTGACCTTCCTGGCCAGCTCACTCATCGGCAGGTTTTGTGCGGGCAATTCCTCGACGGCATGCACCAGTTCTTCACGGGATACATTGCCGCCCCAGCGAGCCCAGGCGGACAGCCGCTTGTACTCGGCGCGCACGTGCGCCAGGCGCTCCGATTGCTGGGCCGTCAGGCGGCCCGTCTTGCTGTCCTTCAGGGTCTTGTCGTGTTCGGCGGCGGTGTGCAACTGGCCCTGGGCCAGTGCCGCGTCCATGGCCTCGACCAGCGCCATGAAGCGCTCGTTCGCCTCGCGGTCGGCCGGCGTGACCTTCTTTTCCTTCGGCGGCCGGGCCGGCGCGGCACCCGGCTGAGCTGGCTGGCCATCCACGGCAGCCCCAGGCCCGCCCTGCGCCTGGCTGTTCGCCTCGCTGGCCGCCTTGCTGTCCTGCTCGTTTCCGCCACCTTGCGCCGTGGCATCAGGCTGATCCTCTGTGCCGCCCTGCGCCGTTGCGCCGGCCGGCGCCGTTCCGCTCTTCTGCTGATTTCCGCTGTCCGGCGCCATGGCTTGCCCCTCTTCCTGTTGCGCCGCTGGTCCGGCGGGTGCCGGGGTTGCGGGGGCGGGCGGTTCGGCAGCGGCAGCCACACGGGCCAGCGCGGCGCGTGCCGCCTCCAGCGCCGCTTCCACGTCCGTCAACAGGTGCCGCGGCAGCGTGCCATGCTCGGGCCCGGCCAGCCGTGCGGCGTGCTCGGCAGCGAGCCGTTCCAGTTCCTGCATCGAGTCCTCTCCGGCGGGAGCGGCGGCCAGTTTGCGCAGCGCCGCCAGCGCATCGATCGTGGCGCGCTGCAGATCCACCTGCGCTTCCAGGCGCGCGCGCAAGGCCGCGCGCAGGCGGTCGAACTCGGCAGCCAGTTGCGGCGGCGCATCGATCACTTTCCACAGGCGGTCCAGGTCGGCCACCTGGTTCGGCGCCAGCTTTTCTTCCTGCAGCAGGCGCTGTGCCTGCGCAATGGTGGCCTCGGCCTGGCGCTGCTCCATTTGCCGGTGACGGATCGCATCGAGCCGGCCCTGCATCAGCTTGGCCACGCGGCGGTCCGTGTTGCGCACCGCGGCCTGCACCTGCTCGAGCGCCGCTTGCGACACGACATGCTCGGCCGCGGCCAGCCGCACATCGGCGAACTCGCTCTGCAGGATCAGCGCAACGGCGGCGGCTTCGTCGCCGGCCAGCGACCTGGCCAGCGCGGCCTGTTCGGCACGGCGCGCTTCCTTGCCGTCGGCTCCACCTTGCGGGCCGCCCTTGGCGGCGGGGCCGTTGCCCTGGCCACCGCCCTTGTCGCCCCGCCCGGCCTCCGCGTGTTGCCCCTGCGCGGCCTGCGATTCGGTGCCCTTGTCGCCGGGCCGCTTGAAGAGGAATTCAAACATGATGTGCTATGGATGGATCAAAACCGCCATCATAGCGCAGCACCGGTTTTCGCGGCGTCGCATCCTGCGGCCGCGACCGGCAGAACCACAGGCACGGCCGGCAACGGCTCAGTCGGCGCCGGCGACGCGCGGCAAGGCCCGGGCGCGCGCCCTCACCGCGGGCATGCGCACGTCGATCGCATCCACCGGCTCGGCCGGCGGCGCCAGCCGCGGCACGAGGGAGATCACGGTGGCGTCGTCCGTCCCGCTGCGGCGGGCCTCGGCAACCTGGGCATCGTGCGCCAGCAGCTTGTTGGCGATGGCAAACCACGCATCGCCGCAGATCGCACTGCGGGCGATGGCGAACAATTCCTTCTCTTCCTTTTCCAGCCTTTGCAGCAGGGTCGTGCAAAAGCTGTCGATCGCCTCGCAAAACGTGGCGACATGGGCGATCTGCGGGTCCTGGCCCGGGTCCCCGCCCTCCTCGTGGCGCGGCGCCGCCCGGTCTTTCAGGCGGCGCACCACGTCGAGCGCGAGGCCGTTCAGGCGCGACAGTTCGTCCAGCAACTGGTCGGCGCGCTGGGTGGCCTGGCGCAGCGCGGGGATCAGGTACAGCTCCACCTTGCGCCAGCTGCAGGCCTGGTACAGGCGCTCCAGCGTTTCGCATGCGTATTCAAGCTGGGCCAGCGTGAGGCTCTGCTGGCGGGTCAGCGTCGATTGCACGTATTTCTGGAAAGAAAGCACACTGAGCCGAACATTGGCTTGTTCGACAGAAAGCGCGACCAGCGTATAAGTGGCGGTTAACATTGTCGCTCCCGGTTTTATAGGTTTATGCGATCGTTATGTCACCTTTATGTCACCTCTATGTGACCTCCACGTGACCTTCATGTGGCCTTCATGTGACCTTCATGTGACCTTCATTTGACAATAAGCGATCGCCGGTTGTCTCCATGCGATGCCGTCGCTCGACAACTCGCAGAACCAAAGTGTAAAGAACAGCGACATGGACACTTTGACACAGCGCAAGGTTGGCTGCGGAGTTTCCGACCGGACTAAGATGAATTCCCATGCAATGGGACGACCAGCGCCACGGTGCCCGGCTCGTTCCCCGGCTGCACCGTGCCGCCGAACCGGCGCACCAGTTTCTGCACTCCAACATTTTCAGCCAGCGCGTCGCCTGTCAGGCTGCCGGTGCCGCGCGCGCGGAAATAGTCGACCAGCTTGCGGAACAGGATCACCCCCAGTCCCTTGCCCTTCAAATCCGAGCGCACCACGATCGCGAACTCGGCGCGGCGCTCGTCCGGATCGGCCACCGCGCGCACCACGCCGAGCGTTTCGGCGGTGCCATCGGCGCCAGGCCGCGTGGCGATGAACGCCATCGCGCGGTCATAGTCGATCTGCGTAAGCCGCGCCAGCTGCGCCGGCGGCAGTTCGCGCAACGCGGAAAAAAAGCGCAGCCGCACGTCTTCCGGATCGAGCGCGGCGAAGAAGCGCACGTGGGCCGGCGCATCCTCGGGCCGGATCGGCCGCAGCACCAGCGGGGCGCCTTGCCAGTCCACCGTTTCGGCCAGTGCCTGCGGGTAGGGCCGGATCGCCAGCGCGGATTCGGGGCGCGGCGGGCCGAGCACGATGCGGGCACCCAGCGCGGCCAGCGTGGCGCCGCGCGGATCGCCCGCCGCCACCACCTGCACCGGATCCAGTTCCAGTTCGACCACGTCGGCCAGGTCCGTCACCAGGTCGGCCACCTGTACCAGCGCGCGGCACACGGCTTCCGTGCCGCCGAGCGCGGCACCGGCGCGGGTGCGCGCCACGATATCGCGCGCCAGTACCATGTTCAACGGCGGCAGGCCGGCGGCCCGGTCGCGCGCCACGCGGCCGGCGGCGCCGCCCAGCCCGAATTCGAGGGCCGGGCCGAATACGGGGTCCGTGTGCACTGCGATGCGCAGCAGCGGTGCCTCGCCGGCCGCAGGTTCGCCGGACGGCAGGCCCGATTGTCCGTCACATTGCCCGCCGCATTGCACCCCGCCCTGCACGCCGTAGGCAGACAGCACGCTGGCGCATTCGCCATCGTCCAGCGTGGCGCGGCCGGCATGGCGGGCAGCGGCCACGATGGCGCGCGCCGCCGCCCGTTCCGCTTCGCCGGCGGCCGGCACTCCGGCCGGCACCTCGATCAGCAAGGCCTGGTTGCGCCGGTACTGCACGATCTGCCGGAATGCCCGCACCGCTTTTTCCGGCGTGTCGTAGGTGGCCAGCCCGGCATCGGCGAATACGGCCCGCGCATCGGCCGCCTCGTCGCCGCCCAGCCAGCATGACAGCACGGTCTGCCGCGCCGCGCGCACCAGCGGCGCCAGCGCGCGCGCCACGTCGCTGCTGCCGGCGGCCGGCGTGGGCACGTGCACCAGCAGCAGCGCGTCGGCCTGCGGTTCGTCGAGCAGCGCACGCACCGCCGCCACGTGCCCGGCGGTGTCCGCGCGGGCGCCGATATCGAGCGGGTTGGCGGCCGCCACGCCTTCCGCCGCCACCGGTTTCAGCGCGCGCAGCGTGGCCGGCGACAACGGCGCCAGCTGGCCGCCGGTCCACGCCAGCGCGTCGGTGGCCAGCAGGCCCAGGCTGGCCGCGTTGCTGACGACGGCCAGCCGTTCGCCGCCCAGCGGGCGGGCGCGCGCCACTGTCTGCACCGCGTCGAACAGGTCGGCCGACGAATACACGCGCAGCATGCCGGCGCGGCGGATCGCCGCATCCACCACCAGGTCTTCGCGCCCGTCCCCGCGGCCCGACTTGAGCACCACGACCGGCTTGCCGCGCGCGGCGATGCGGGCGGCCGACATGAACTTGCGTGCACCATTGCGTGTCCCGCCGATACTCTCGATGTGCAGCACGATGGCCTGCGTGTCGGCATCGCCGGCCAGCCAGTCGAGCAGGTCGGCCACGTCGACATCGCCGCCCTCGCCCACCGAGACCACGCGTGAAAAACCGATCTGGTGCTGCCGCGCCCAGTCCAGCACGGCCGTCATCAGCATGCCCGATTGCGACACGAAGGCGGTGCGGCCCGTCCGCGCGCCGGTGTGCGCGACGCTGGCGTTGACGCCCGCCGCCGGGCCGATCAGCCCGATGCCGCCCGGGCCGAGGATGCGCAGCAGGTGCGGCCGCGCGGCCTTCAGCATGGCCGTGCGCAGCTGCGGCGGCAGCGCCGTCAGCACGATCGCCGCGCGGGTGCCGCGCGCGCCCAGTTCCGCCACCAGGCCCGGCACCGTCTCGGGCGGCGTGCAGATCACGGCGAGATCCGGCGCGGCCGGCAGCGCCGCCACCCTGGCATGGCAGGGGATGCCGAGCAGCGTGTCGTACTTGGGATTGACGGGCCACAGCGCGCCGGCGAAGCCGCTGCCGGCCATGTTGTCCAGCACCGTGGTGCCGAGCCGCCCTGGCCGCCGCGATGCGCCGATGATGGCCACGGAGCGCGGTTCGAACAGGCGGTCGAGGTGGCGGATGCTCATGGCGTCACCAGCGCGCGAAGTGCTGTTCGGTGACGCCGGCCAGGTTGCTCACCATGCGCTTCGGCGCGTCGGGCGCGCTGCGCACCCAGCCGGAGAACGTGCCGAGCGGCTGCACATAGCGGTTCGCGGCGATGCGCAGGTTGCGCTGGTCGCGCCGCGCGGCGACGGGCGTGAACACGAGGTCGAGGCAATCGTCCTCGGTAAACACGCGCCACGGTTCCAGCGGATCGTCGGCCGCATGGATGAAGCGGGCCGGCCCCAGCGGAAACAGGCCGCCGTCCAGCCACAGCGCATTTTCGTGGGCGCCGAAGAAGCCGGCCTGCAGGTTGAAGCCCACGCCGGCGCCGTGGCCGGAAGCCCAGCGCCAGGCCGTGCGCCGCGCCAGCAGTCCATTCGAATAGTCGATGCTGGCGGTGCCGCCGTGCAGCGGGTACTCGCCGCGCCACGTGCGCGCCTCGCCTTCCAGCGGCAGGCCACCGGTCTTCTGCGTGGCATGCACGGCACCGCCCTTGACGAGGCCCGAAGCGACCAGCGCCGGCGCCGGCGCGGTGCCGAAGCAGGCATCGATTTCCAGCCAGGGACTGCGCAGCGACAGCCCGGCCGGCCCCAGTTCGATGAACACGCCGCGGCGCGAGAAGGTGCTGGTGCCGCCCGCGTCGGCGGCCAGCGAGGCCGAGAAGCGCCCGGGCCAGCCATCCTGCGCGAAGTTGGCCAGCATGTCGCCGTCGCCGCGCTCGAAGGCGTAGGCGAAACAGCTGGTCATCCAGCCCAGGTCGGCGATGGCGACGGCGCAGAACATCTGCTCGGCCGCCAGCGCCACGTAGTGCCAGCGCTTGTGGTGCAACCGGCGCCACAGCGCGCCGCGCGCGTACGGCGGCGCCAGGCGCTCCCAGTCGCAGCCGCGCAGGATGCCGGCATGGCGGCCCAGCACGGGCTGGCCGTCGGCACCGACGATGCGTTCCGGCGCGGGCGGCAGCATGGCGGGCACGGCATTCATGCGCCGCGCTCCGCGGCCGGCAAATCACATGGCCAGCGCGCACATGGCCAGCGCGGCAACATGGGGTTCAATTCTGTCAAGGCGATGGTTCCTCTGGTGAGCAGCCCATTCTAAGGGATGTTGGCGGTGCGCCGCACCGTTCCTGCTGAACGCGGCGATTCCGGGCAAAATACTGGCGGGTAAGCAATCATCAGCCAGCAGCGCAGCAGTCAGCCGAACGTTCAGCCCGACAAGCAGCCCGACAGGCAGCCCGACAAGCCAAACAATCAGCGGAGAACCGGTGGGGAAGGATGGAATGAGCGCATGGCGCGAGCTGTACCGGGCGGCGCTGCTGCCGGCATTCGCGGCCGTGGTACTGGCGGCGATGTGGGCCGCGGTGTACTGGCAGGTGCGCCAGGAACGGGCCGCGGCACGCCACGAGGCGGTGTTGCAGAGCCACGCGCAGGCCCGCACCCTCGCCGAGAACACCGGCTTCCTGCTGCGCCAGGTCGAGCACGCGACGCATTTGTTCAAGCTGAAGTTCGAGGAAACCGAAGGCGCGTTGCGCGTGCAGGATTTCGGGCGCCGCGATGGCCTGCTGGCGTCGCTGCTGCCGCGCAGGCTGGCGCTGCCGGTCGCATTGTACGGAGCGGATGGCCGGCTCGCCGCCAGCCTGCATGGCAGGTTCGCCGCGCAGGCCGGGGCCGAAGGCTGGTTCCGCGCCCTGGCCGGATCGCACAGCGACACGGCGCAGTTTTCCAATCCGGCCGCCGGCGCTTCGCATGCATGGCACATCCGCATCGCCCGCCGCCTCGATGGCGCGGGCGGGCGCTTCGCCGGCGCCGTCGTGATACTGGTCGACCCGGCGCTTTTCGTCGACGACTACGATCGCCTGGAGCCCGGGCCGGGCGGCTATGTCGGCCTGCTGAGCAGGGATACCGGCCTGTCGACCAATCGCATCGACGAGCGCGTGTTCAATGACGGCACGCTGGCGTTCAGCGCGGCGCGCGGCGATGCGGCAGGCGGTGCGGAGGAAGCCGTGGCGCGGCGCCCGGTCGACGGCACCGAACGCATCTACGCCTTCCGCGACATGCCCCGCTTCGCGCTGACGGCCGTCGTCGGCCACGCGAAGGCGCATGCGCTGGCCCGCTTCGAGCGGCGCCGCGCGATCTACGTGGCCGCCGCCGCCATCGCTTCGGCCGTCGTGCTGGCCTTCGTGGCGGCCCTGATGCAGCAGGCGCGGCGCCTGCGCGACAGCACGCAGGCGGCGCACGAAGCGCAGCGCCAGCTGCGCGCCGCGGCCGATGCCAGCCTCGATGCGGTATTCCTGCTCAAGGCTTGCCGCGAAGCCTGCGGCGGCGACTTCATCCTGGTCGATGTCAACGAGCGGGGCGCCGCCATCCTCGGCCACCCGCGCGCCGCGCTGCTGGGCCACCGCATCGGCGCGCTGGTGCCGGCGTGGCGCGCCGAAGGCTTCCTCGACAAGTACCGCCGCGTGCTCGACACGGGCCAGCCGCTGGAAGAGGAATTCGAAACCCGCACCGGCACGCCACGCTGGCTGCAGCACCAGATCGTGGCGATCGACGACGGCGTGGCCGTCACCACGCGCGACATCACGGCCCGCAAGCAGGCCGAGCTGGCAAGCCGGCAGCAGCAGGCGCGCCTGCGCATGCTGGCCGACATGATGCCGGCCATGATCGCCTACGTCGACACCGACGAGGTGTACCGCTTCCAGAACCTGGTCTACGAACAGGAATTCACGCGCATGGGCGTGCAGGCGATCGGCCGGCGCGCGCGCGACATCATCGGCGAGCGGCGCTATGCGAGCTTGCAACCATGGGTGCGGCGGGTGCTGGCCGGCGAGACTGTCGCGTTCGAGGAAGTCGAGGATGCGCAGCCGGACGGCAGCGCGCGCAGCTTCGAGGTACGCTACATACCGCAGTGGGACGACGAGCACGGCGCCGTGGTCGGCTTCCATGTGGTGCGCACCGACGTTACCGCGCTGCGGCGCGAGAAGCAGCACCTGCTGCGCCTGTCCACCATCGATGCGCTGACGGGCCTGACGAACCGTGCGGGCTTCATGGACCGGCTGGGTGCCGCGATGGAACACAGCCGCGCGAACGGTTCCCTGATGGCGGTGATGTACATGGATATCGACCGCTTCAAGCCCGTCAACGATACCCACGGCCACGCGGTGGGCGATGCGCTGCTGAAGGCATTCGCCGGCCGCCTGACCCATGCGCTGCGCGATACCGACACGGTGGCACGGCTGGGCGGCGACGAATTCACCGTCATCCTGGAACGCCTGCACCGCTGCGAGGATGCCGAGCGCACCGCGGCCAAGCTGGTGGCCGCGGTGGCCGCGCCGTTCGACCTGGATGGCGTGCGGGCCGATATCTCGACCAGCATCGGCGTCGCCTTCTATGCTGGCGGCGACCTCGACGCGGCCGGGCTGCTGGCGCGCGCCGACGCGCTGCTGTACGAAGCCAAGCAGGCCGGCCGCAATACCTTCCGTACCGGCGGCACGCTGGCCGGGCTGCAGCCGGGCGCCGTGGCGTGACGAACGGCCTTAACAGTGCGCCCCGGAAATGCTCATCCATGTATATTTTTCGCAGTTGCCGTCCGCGGCCTGACTTTCAGGAGCCCTAACGATGAATGCTTTCCTCGATCACCCTTCGCTGCCGCGGCGCCGTATGCCGGCGGCACTGCGCGGCACCGCGGCCCTGCTGGCCGCGCTGGCCTGCTCCTCGGCAATGGCCGATATCTACACGATCACCACCCACACCGCCGGGTCGACCGCGGCATTCAACTTGCCGGGCCTGTTCCCGGAAGGCGATATCGTCGGCAGCCGTGCGTTCGACCTGACGGTGACGAGCGTCTTCGACAGCGCCAATGTGATGACCAGCGTGGACAACACCTGGATGCAAGCCACCGATGCGGACCTGCAGATCTCGCTGCGGCTGGACGGGCAGGTGTACAGCCTGGACGCGATCGGCCAGGTCAGCTCGCAGATCCTGTCGGATACGGATGGTGCCGGCCGCACCACGAAGCGCTTCTACCAGAGCATCAGTTTCGATCCCGACACGTACGGCGACCTGGCCACCATCCAGCAATACGTGTTCACGGCGGCCGACCAGTTCGGCATCAAGTCCGTCCTGGAGCCGGCCACCGCCTATTACGCGGACCCGCTGACAAAAGGCTTTTCGATCTTTGACTGGAAAGTGGCGCCGGACGTGGATCCGACCCTGCTGGGCGATGGCACCGGGCTGGCCCAGCGATTCGACTATAACCTGGTCGTGACCGTGCCGGAACCGTCCACGTACGCGATGCTGGGCGCCGGCATGGTACTGCTGGCGGCCGCGGCGCGCCGGCGCAGCAAGGCAGCCGCGACACCCGGCTGATCCGGCGCCCGGCTGCCAGCCACGGCGGAGGCGGCGCTATCCGCCACGGCCGGGATGCGCTACACTGTCGCGCTTCCGGCCCACCCCTCCATCGAGCCTTCGCTTCGTCTGGTACCTTCATGCGCCTGCTGCACACTTCCGACTGGCACCTCGGCCAGTCGCTCCACAGTTTCGACCGCCACTACGAACACCAGTGCTTCCTCGACTGGCTCCTCGATACGATCGTTGCCGAACAGGCTGACGCGCTGCTGATCGCCGGCGACGTGTTCGACAATGCCAATCCGTCCGCCGCGTCGCAGCGCCAGCTGTACCACTTCCTGCGCCAGGCCAGGGCCGCCGCGCCCGGGCTGGACATCATGCTGGTGGCCGGCAACCACGACTCGCCCGGCCGCATCGACGCGCCCGGCCCGCTGCTCGAGGAACTGGGCACGCGCGTGGTCGGCAATGTCGAGCGCACGGCCGATGGCGCGATCGACGTGGCCCGCCTGGTGCACCCGCTGACCAACCGCGACGGCGCGGTGGCCGCCTGGTGCCTGGCAGTGCCGTTCCTGCGGCCATCCGACGTGCCGCGCGTGGAAGGCGGCGGCGACCCGTACCTGGCCGGCATCGCCGAACTGTACCAGCGGGCGCTGGCCCATGCCGAGGCGCTGCGCCAGCCCGGCCAGGCCATCGTGGCGATGGGCCACTGCCACATGGTCGATGGGCAGATGTCGGCCGATTCGGAACGCCGCATCGTCATCGGCGGCACCGAGATGCTGCCGGCCGGGATCTTCGGCCCGTCGATCGCCTATGCGGCGCTGGGCCACCTGCACCTGGCCCAGCAGATCGGCCGCCATGCCCACATCCGCTATTGCGGCAGCCCGCTGCCGCTGTCGTTCTCCGAAGTGCATTACCAGCACCAGGTGCTGCGCGTCGACCTCGACGGCGGTGCCCTGCGCGAAACGGTGGCCGTTCCGGTGCCGCGCGCGGTCCACCTGCTGCGCGTGCCGACGCGGCCCGCGCCGCTCGACCAGGTGCTCGACGAACTGGAAGCGCTCGACTTTCCGCTGGCGCCAGCGTATGCGCAGCCTTACCTGGAAGTGCGCGTGCTACTGGACGCCCCCGAGCCCGGCCTGCGTGCCCGCATCGAGGCGGCCCTGGAAGGCAAGCACGTGCGGCTGGCGAAGATCGAGACCAGCAGCGCGCGCCGCGGCGGTTCCCTCGACGAGGCGGCAGTCTCGCTGGACCAGCTCGCGCAACTGCAGCCGGCCGACGTGTTCTCGCGGCTGTACCGGCAAAAGTTCGGCAGCGATGCGCCGGACGAGCAGATGGCCGCGTTCGCCGAACTGCTGCTGGCGGAGCCGGCGCGATGAGGATCCTGCGTATCGGCGGCCGCAACCTGGCCTCGCTGGCCGATGAATTCTCGGTCGATTTCGGCAGCGACCCGCTGGCTTCGGCCGGCCTGTTCGCGATCAGCGGCCCCACCGGCGCCGGCAAGAGCACGCTGCTCGACGCGCTGTGCCTGGCCCTGTACGACCGCACGCCGCGCCTGGTGCATGCGCGCGGCAAGACGCCCGACGTGGGCGACCCGATCGGCTCGGACGACTCGCGCACGCTGCTGCGCCGCGGCACCCCGGAAGGCCATGCGGAAGTCGATTTCGTGGGCAGCGACGGCATTGCCTATCGGGCGCGCTGGAGCGTGCGGCGCTCGCGCACCAAGGCCACCGGCGCGCTGCAGCCGACCGCGATGACGCTGCACCGGCTGCCCGAACTGCAGCCGATCGGCGGCACCAAGACCGAGGTGAAGGCCGAGATCGAAACACGCATCGGCCTGAATTTCGACCAGTTTACGCGCGCCGTGCTGCTGGCGCAAAACGAGTTCGCCACCTTCCTGAAGGCGCAGGACGACGAGCGCGGCCTGCTGCTGGAAACGCTGACCGGCAGCACGATCTACAGCGACCTGTCGCGCCGCGCGCACGAGCGCCACAAGAGCGAGGCGCAGGCGCTGCAGCAGATGCTGGCACGCCTGGCGGACCAGAAGCCGCTGTCCGGCGACGAGCGCGCGGAAACGGAAGCGCAGGCGCGGCAGGCCGAAGCGGCTCTGGCCGTGCTCGACACCCGCAAGGCCGCGCTGGAAACGGACTTGCGCTGGCACGAGGGCGCGGCGCGGCTGGCCGAGGGCATCGCGCAGGCCGAGGCCACGCGGCAGGCGCGCATTGCCGACGTGGCGGCGGCCGCGCCGCGCCGCGCGGCACTCGACAAGCTCGATGCGGTACAGGAAGCGCGGCCACTGCACGACGCGGTCCAGCGCGTGGCGCTCGACACGGCCGGCGCACGTGCCGCCATCGAGCGCTGCCGCCAGGAGGCGGGACAGGCCGAACTGGCCCAGGCTGCCGCCGCGGCCGCGCAGCAGCAGGCGGCGCAGGGGGTGGATGCCGCCGAAGCCGCCCGGCGCGACGCCGGCCCGCAGCTGGACCGGGCCAAGGCGCTCGACGCCCGCATCGAGGCCATGCAGCCGCAGCACGCGCAAGCCCGTGCCGCGCGCGACGCCGCCGTGGCGGCCGTGACGGCGGCGGCGGCCGCGCTGTCGGACAAGCGCAATGAACGTCGCGGCCTCGTCGCCGCGCAGGAATACGGCCACGCCTGGCTGGAATCGCACCGGCACTGGGCCGTGCTGGCGCAGCAGTGGCCACGCTGGGAAGAACTGTTCACGCAGGCAGGCCGCGCCGCCCACCACGGCGCGGCGATCGCCACGAAACTGGCCGACGCGCAGCGCCGCGCCGCGCATCACCGCAACGAGGAGATGGCGGCCCAGGCCGGCCTGGCCGGCGCGGCGGAAAAGCTGCGCGCGGCCGAAGCGGAACGCGCCGCGGCCGTGGCGGCGCTGGCCGCCTTCGATGCCGAGGCGCTGGGCACGCGGCGCACGGTGCTGGAAGCGCGCCGCACCGCGCTGCAGGATGGCGAACGGCTGTGGCTCGACCTGGCCGCGCGCAACGACCGCCATGCCGCGCTGGTGGCGCAGGCCGGACAGCTGGAGGGCGCGCGCGCCGCGGCGCAGGCGCTGGCCGAAGCGGCCCGCACCGACCTCGCCGCCGGCAAGGCCGCGCTGGCCCAGGCCGAACGGTCGCTGGCGCTGGCCGAGGCGGCATGCGGCGAAAGCGTCGAGCAGCTGCGCGCCACGCTGGAAGACGGTGCGCCCTGCCCCGTGTGCGGCTCGGCCGACCATCCATACCACGGCAACGACCAGCTGCGCGGCATGCTCGCCGCGTTGCGGGCCGACGTGGCGCAGTGGCGCACGGCGCAGGAACGCACCATCGAACAGGAGGCGACGCAGCGGGCGCTGGCGGCATCGAACGCGGCGCGGCTGGCGCAGGTGCGCGAGGAGCTGGCGTCGCTGGCGCCGGCGCTCGCGGCGCTGGCGCAACGCTGGAACGCCGCGCTGGCAACGCTAGACGACGGCATCGCGGTTGGCGACGGCGAGCGTGCCGCCTGGCTGTCCGGCCGGCTCGCCGCTGCCAGCGCGGCGCTGCAGGACGTGGCGCGGCAAGAGCAGGCGATGCGCCAGGCCGCCGCCGTGCGCGACCGCGCGCAAGGCGCCTGCGAACGGGCGGCCGCGGAACAGGCGCGCAGCCAGGCCGCCCTGTCGGCCGCCGCGACCGCGCTGGCCCAGGCACAGGCCCAGGCCGAAGCGCTGCGCTCGCAGCACATCGACGCGGTCCACCATCTCGATGCGCTGCTCGACGATCTCGATGCCGCCTTTGCCGATGCGCCGGAAGCGGGAGCCGATGGCTGGAAGGATCACTGGAAACAGAACCCCGAGCACTTCCACGCGCTGCGCCAGGCCGAAAGCCGCCAATGGCAAAAGCAGCACGCCGACCTGGATGAACGGGCCGCGAAGATCGCCGCCCTGGACATCGAACTGGCGGCCCTGCAGGAAGCGCACGCGAAAGTGGCGGCCGACGAGCATGCCGCGCGCGCCGCCTTCCTGGCGGCGGACGAGGCGCTGCAGGCGGCGCGTGCCCAGCGCGTGGCATTGTGGAATGGCGCGCCCGTGGGCGAAGTGGAAGCGCGGCTGCGCACCGCCTGCGAAGCGGCTCATGCCGCCCTGCGCGCGCAGCAGGAAGCGGGCCAGCAGGCCGCCCAGGCGCGGGTCCGCTGCGACGAGGCGCTGGTGCACGCGCAGCGCCGCCTCGCCGAACTGGACGAAGCGGCCGGCATCGCGCACCGCGACCTGGCCGCGTGGCTGGAAACGTTCCGGCACGCCCATGCCGAGCCGGACCTGTTCGCCCCGCCGGTGGACGGCGTCGCCTCGATGGACGAGCTGCTGGCATTGCTGGCGCATCCACAGGAAGCGATCCGCGCCGAACGCCACGCCTTGCAGGCGCTCGATGGCGCAGTGGCGCAGGCAGTGGCGGTGCTGCGCGAGCGCGAAGCCCAGCTGGAACAGCATCGCGCCACGGCGCCGGCCGGCGCCGAAGGCGGCCCGCAGCCCTTGCGCGAAGCACTCGACGCGCTGGCCACCGAACGCCGCGCCGCCCAGGAAGGCGTGTCCGCCCTGAAGGTGGCGCTGGCGCAGGACGACGAGCGGCGCCGCCGCGCCAGCGCGATGCTGGCCGGCCTGGAGCGGCAGGAAGCCAGCGAGCGGCGTTGGGCCCGGCTGGCTGAGCTGATCGGTTCGGCCGATGGCAAGAAGTTCCGCAACTACGCCCAGCAATTCACGCTCGACGTGCTGCTCGGCTATGCCAATGCCCACCTGCGCCAGCTGGCGCCCCGCTACCAACTGCTGCGCATCGACAATCCGTCGCAGCCATCGCTGGGTTTGCTGGTGCGCGACCTGCACATGGGCGACGACCTGCGTTCCGTGCACTCGCTGTCGGGCGGCGAATCGTTCCTCGTGTCGCTGGCGCTGGCGCTGGGGCTGGCCTCGCTGTCGTCGAACCGGGTGCGCGTGGAATCGCTGTTCATCGACGAAGGCTTCGGCAGCCTCGATGCGGAAACGCTGCGGGTGGCGATGGACGCGCTCGACAACCTGCAGGCGATGGGCAGGAAAGTAGGCGTGATTTCGCACGTGCAGGAGATGACGGAGCGGATCGCCACGCGGATCATCGTGCAACCCGGTGCAGGCGGCCGCAGCCACGTGAGCGTAGCCTGATAAAATGGCTCCTTACCCTAAACCGTTGTTGGCGTTGTTGAAAACATGTTGAAAGCACCACGTACCCTGACGTTCAAGTGCGCGAAATGCGCGAAGGCGGTCAAAGTCACCGTCCAGAAAGTATCCGCCTGCTCGCATATCACGCCGTATTCCGGCGTGTGCGCCTGCGGCGAAGTGAAGCTGCATGCCATCGGGCAGCCGGATGCCGTGCAGGCATACCTGGCCTCGAACGGCCTGTGGACCCACCACCACTGATTTCCTCAAGTAATCGGCGCGCATGCCGATGTAGAGGGACATTGTAAAAAGAGGCCAGCCATGTCTTCGCTCTCTCCACTCGGCACCCGCCAGTACCAGAACACCGCCCTGTCCGGCTCGACCCAGCAGCCGGCGCGCGGCAACAGCACCGTGCAGCAGCCGGCGGCCACCAAGGCCAGCAGCAATGTCGCCTTGTCGTCCGGCGCGGTCGACCTGCAGCAGCGCATCGATGCGCTCGGCAACAACACGATCGACCTGGCGCAGAACCTGCTCGGCAAGTTTGCCCAGCAACTGCTGGGCGACAGCGCGAAAGGCGCGACGATCGACTTCGATTCGGTGGCGCTCGACACGTCGTCGACGCTGGCGGCCGGCACGCTGCGCAGCGAGGGTGCCAATGGCATCGGCAAGGCTTCCGCCTTCAGCCTGAATGAAAGCTCCCATTTCATGGGCAAGGGCACCATCACGCTGGCCGATGGCAGCAAGTACGATTTCGAAGTGGAAGTGCAATACGAGGCGTCGATGACGGCCGGTTTCGCGTCCGACGAGAAAGTGGCCGGACAGGATCCGGCGAAGTCACTCCCGTCGTTCGACTTCCCGGACATCGACTGGCCGGGCGGCCTGGGCGACCTGTTCAAGCTGATGGACAAGCGCATCTCCGGCGACGTGAAGAACGGCGAAAACGGCGACGTGCTGGGCAACCTGTCGATGCGGCTGATGCAGCTCGTCAAGAATACCCAGTCGCTCGATACCTATGCCCCGCCCTCGCCCGTGAAGGCCTACCTGCCCGATCCGGCGGCGGAGGCGACTGACAAGATCAAGTCGCCCATCAAGGTACCCATGACGGAATTGCCGGCTCAAGCCCCGGCGGCCGACCAGGCCACGGATAAGACCCAGGCACCGATCAAGGTACCCATGACGGAGTTGCCAGCCCAGGGCCCGGCGGCCGACCAGGCGACGCAAAAGACCCGGGCGCCGATCAAGGTGCCCATGACGGAATTGCCGGCTGCGCCGCCGTCCTCCGGCCCTGTCGACGTGCCGCTCGTCAAGACGGCCGGCGACATCCCGCTGACCATCTCGACCACGCCACCGAAGGACGACGCGGCCTGACCCGCTATAATAGGTGCCACAGTCCGAAACCGCCGTGCAGGCGGTTTCGCCGTTTACCACCCAGCAGCACCTTTGCAGAACCGGACGCACATGGACAACTCCCTCCTCCACTGGACCGAACAAGGAACCGACCGTTCCGCCCGCTGGCATTCGGAGGCGGGCATGCCGCCGCCGAAGCGCGTGGTGGTTGCCGACGACACGCTGAACGCCGATACCGCCTTCCGCCTGGCCTGCGAAGGCACGGCGCTGCTGTGGCGCGGCGACTTCCAGAATGCCCGGCAACTGCTGCAGGCGCTGGCGCGCCGCGCCGACGGCAAGCAGGGCAAGCCGAAACGCAAGGCCGCCAAGGTCCCGGCCACGCCGACCGAAGCTTTCCACCTGCACCGCCAGGCGCAGTCGCAGCGGGCCCGCACGCTGGCCATGCTGCTGATCCCGTTCGAACCCGGCTACACGATTCCGCTGCGCCGCGCGCCGGACGTGAAACTGGCCTGCAACGAAGCCTACGGCCGTAGCGAGGATGCGTTCGTGATCTCGCTGCGCGAGCTGCTCGGCGTGATCGGGGCGCATGAATGGCGCAAGACGGGCGTGGAGATCCCCGCGATCGATGCGCGCATCCACCCGCACTACGGCGTGTTCTCGCCGGTGCGCGGCGAATACGTGCAGCTGGTGGCGGAAACCCCGCTGCCGAAGAAGACCACGGTGGCCTTCGACATCGGCGCCGGTACCGGCGTGCTGAGCGCCGTGCTGGCGCGGCGCGGCGTGCCGCGCGTGGTCGCCACCGACATGGACCGCCGCGCCCTCTCCTGCGCGCGCGACAACCTCCACAGGCTCGAACTGGACGAGCAGGTCGAACTGCTGGAAGCGGACCTGTTCCCGCCGGGCCGCGCGCCGCTGGTCGTCTGTAACCCGCCATGGCTGCCGGCACGTCCCAGCTCGTCGATCGAACACGCGCTGTATGACCTCGACAGCCGCATGCTGAAGGGTTTCCTGGCCGGCTTGAAGGATCACCTGACCGAAGGCGGCGAAGGCTGGCTGATCCTGTCAGACCTGGCCGAACACCTGGGCCTGCGGCCCCGTGAGCAGCTGCTCGAGTGGATCTCGGCAGCCGGCCTCGTCGTGCTGGGCCGGCAAGATGTAAAACCCGTGCACCCGAAGGCCGGCGATGCCGAAGATCCGCTGCATGCCGCCCGCTCGGCCGAGGTAACGTCGCTGTGGCGGCTGGCGGCTGCCTGATCCTGTTGTTTTACAACCAGCCCAGCAGCACTCTCCAGCTGCCAAGTGCTTGATTTTACTGATGTTGCTAAAATTCGGGGACAGTCCCCGAATTTTAGCAACAGTTGCGTTCCGAACTATTGGCGACTGCCGGAGCGCGGTACTGCCCCGTTTCCTTGCAATAATCGCATTCCTGGCCTGGCTGTTCCGGCATCGTAAAAGGTGCCTTGCACAATGGGAAGTGAAGGTATATAATTCTTGCCTCAGACGCGGGGTGGAGCAGTCTGGCAGCTCGTCGGGCTCATAACCCGAAGGTCACAGGTTCAAATCCTGTCCCCGCAACCAGAATTCAGAAAAGCCTTTGATTCGTTCGCGAATCGAAGGCTTTTTGTTTTATGTGGCCATGGTGTCCGCTGCGTTATTGTCGAGCCACCTCGGCCAGGTCGTCCGCGCGGCCTGCCCGGGCGCCGGTGCGGTGTCATCGGGGAGATTGGCTGAGTCGATGGTCGATCAACGCTCCGCCGGATCCGCCAGCTTCAGCTTGCCATCCTTCACGGCTTGCTGGTAGCAGTGGACATCGTTCAGGTTGCAGAACTGTTCGACGCCGTGCATTACTTCATGAAAATTCCGGTATTTGTAGAGGTAGCCACCGAGGTTCACGTGCTCCGGATCGGCAAAACCCAACTGGCGCAGGATTTCAGTGGTCTCATCGGCGACGCCATTCAAGTTGATACTGTCCCATATCGCGAACCATAAACACGGCGCTCCCGTCGCTAGCGTCCCCCAGCCCAGCACGCGGAGCTTTCCGATTCCGAAATCCACGTCCTGCAGGAGCACGAACGGAATCTCGAAGACCATGGCGCAGCAGAACCACCACCAGGCAACCTTGAAATTGTTCCTTCGTTCGGCTGTGCCGCCACGTACGTGGCGCAGCCATGCCAGGCCCGTGTCTTCGCTGATCATGCCGCGCGCGACCAGTACATCGCCGTGCTGCTCGACCACGGCCTTGATCTTTTTACCGACCGGCAGTTTATTGGCACCGCTGATTCCCCCCCACAGCACTTGCTGGCCCACCAGGCAGACAAAGTAATCGTCGTATTCGCCGCATCCCATGATGCCCGGCGAAGGGGGAATCCGGCCATACGATCCGGCCTGCATCGCATCGCCGCCGGCTACCGCCGTACCGACCCGGCAATGCTTGCTGATCTTGTCGAGCAAATCGTCCCATTCGCTTGCTACAAGCAGGTCCGTGACGATACCTTCGATCACACGGGTTTCGTTATCGGGCAGTTCGGTTTTCACTGTTTATGGATGTGATGACGCTGGCAGTTCATGTTCATTGGATCGTTGCGGCCACGATCAGCGCGCAAACTTCAGTTTTCCATCTTCGATAGCCTGCTTGTAGCAGTAGACATCGTTCAAATTCCCGTAAATGTCCGTGACAGGGCTCCCGAGATACCCATGCACCGAAGTGTAACTGTAGTGGCCAAGGTCTACCCGTTCCGGATCAGCAAAGCCGAATATGCGGAGAATCTCGGTGACCTCGTCGGCCAGCCCACGCCAGTTTTGAATGCACATCCTCGCCAGCCAAAAACACGTGGCGCCAATCGCGCCCGCGATCCAGCTCATAAGTTCGAGCCGGCTTAATCCCGGCTGAGGCGGCAGGAGTGTGAAGGGAAGCGCGAACAACATCATGAGGCAGAAAAACCACCACGACATCTTGTAGGATACTCTGCGATTGGCTTCACTCCCCTGGGCGCAGCGCAACCACGCCAGACCTGCCTCTTCGCTGATCATGCCCCGCGCGATGAAGACACCCCCATGTATCTCGACCACTGCCTTGACTCTTTTGCCAACCGGCAGTCTTCTGGCACCACTGATTCCACCCCACATGGGCTGCTGGCCAACCAGGCAAACGAAATATTCGTCGTACTCGCCGAAAGAGATCATGTGCGGCGATGCATGAACCTGGCCATGTGATCTGGCAGGGGATGCCTCTGCCCCGACCGCCGCCGAGCTGGCCTTGCAATGCTTCTCGATCTTGTCGAGCAAATCGTCCCATTCGCTTGCTACAAGCAGGTCCGTGACGATACCTTCGATCACACGGGTTTCGTTATCGGGCAGTTCGGTTTTCACTATTTATGGAAGTGATGACGCTGGCAGTTCATGTTCATTGGATCGTTGCGGCCACGATCAGCGGGCAAGCTCAAGCTTGCCATCCTCGATGGCCTTCTTATAGCAGTGGATATTGGAATAGTTTGCACTTGATTCAGAACTGTTCGCTACTTCGTTGAAGTTTACAATGCCGTATTGGTAGCTGCTCAGGTTGATACATTCTGGATCAGCAAACCCCAGCTTTCGGAAAACGTCAGTCGCAGGGTTTGCCAGAGCGTTCATGGTCCCACTGGACCATAACGCGTTGCCGAAACAAAGCACGCCTGCTATAACCGCACCCAATGCCAAGGTTTCAAGTTCGCTCATCCAAGGATTCACACCGAAGAAATATATACAGGCTGCCTCGCAGATCATGGCGAAGCCAAAGGCCCCCCAAGCCATCTTCAAATTGGCCTTGCGTTCGGCTTTGCTGCCCCATGCATGACGCACCCAGACCAAGCCCATATCCTCGCTGAGAATGCCGTGCGCAATCAGCACGTCGCCGTCCCTGGAAACAACCGCCTTGACCTTCTTGTCTACTGGAAGTTTGCTGGCGCCACCGAATGTGCCGCACATGACCTGCTGGCCAATCAGGCATGCGAAATTCTCCGTGTCTTCGCCGTCGTACATGGCGACAGACGCGGCTGCCGCGACTTGTCCATGGAATTCCCCCACCGCGGTACCCAGTCCCGCCGCCGCGCTGCCAGCCCGGTAATGCGGGTTGATCTGCGCAAGCAGATTCTCCCTGCCGAGGGCGACGTGCAGATCGGTGAGAACTCCTTCGATGACATACGTGTCACTGGCAGGTGCAGATACAGGATTTTCCATGACTCGCCGGACGTTGTAACAGATGAGAGCGCAACGGCATTAGAGAACTCTAGCCATACAATTCTCGTGTCCCGGTTTCAGGCTCAGAGAATAAAGGTTAGGTCCGAAACTTCAATTTGCCATCCTTCATTGCCGCCCCAAAACTGTAAATATTGGAGTGATTAGCTTCCGCATCACCAGGAAGCAAAAGCTCATCGTGCGCAGTAGAATATCGGTAGCGGTTCAGATTCACACTTTCTGGATTAGCAAAACCCAGCTCGCTAAAAATCTGCGTTGCTGGATGGGCAAGCGCATTCATTGTCGAGCTATTCCAAAGTACCATGACAAGCAAGATCAGACCCATGCCGAAAAAGCTGATCGTCATCAGTTCCCAAAATTTCTCTGTCCCAAAGCCAGCAACTGCCCATCCGACGATAAACATGCACAGGAACTGGAACCAGAACCCCCACCATGTAATTTTAAGGTTGGCATTCCGCTCAGCTTTACAGCCCAATGGGTAAGTAATCCATAGCAGGCCATCGCTTTCGTACATGATTGCTCGCGCCACCCACAAGTCATCCCGCTTCTCCACAACTGCCTTGACCACCTTACCAACCGGCAATTTACTAGCGCCACCAAATGTCCCACACATCACGTGATCATTGAAGAGGCAAAGGAAGTTTTCGGTATCGTCGCCGTCGTACATGACCAGCGATGCAGCGCCGGCAACTTGACCGTACAGATCACCCAGAGAAGCGCCGAGCCCTGTTACCACACTTTGCGCTTTGTAGTTGCTGGAGACCTTTTGTAACAGATTTTCTTTTCCAATCGAAAAGTGAAGGTCTGAAATTACACCTTCCACGATAAATAATTTGCTATCTTCCTTATGCGCCTCAATTTGAAACACGTTTCGTTCCACCCTCGTCGCCCTACACATTCCTTGGGTTCTATACCTGTTTCGTTGGTGCGGCTGGCACTTCGAAAATCCGCCAACTGAGCAGACCCGCTGAAAAATTCGCGGATGATTAATCGAACCAACGGGCACACGAATCAGACCTGCTACGCAAGCTTCAGCTTCCCATCTTCAATTGCCTTTTTATAACAATGGATATTGGCATAGTTGGCGCGCATATCCGGGCTATGTATTACTTTAAAGCGATGCACGATGCCGTATTGGTAGCTGTTCAAGTTCACACGCTCAGGATCGGCGAAACCTAGTTTCCGGAAGACATCAGTCGCGGGATCAGCCAGCGCATTCATGGTGCTACTGGACCATAACGCGTTGCCAAAGCACAGCACAGCTGCCGCAACCGCTCCCAGAGCGATGGTTTCAAGCTCGCTCAGTCCGGGATAGACATTAAGAAAGAACGTAAAGCCGGTGATACAAAGCACGACAAAGCAGAAGCACCAAAAAGCAAGCTTGAGGTTGGCCATGCGCTCGGCTTTGCTGCCCCAGGCGTGGCCGACCCAGACCAGACCTGTGTCCTCACTGAGAATCCCGTGCGCAACGAGTACATCTCCACGCTTCGATACCACGGCCTTCACCTGCTTACCGACCGGCAGCTTGCTGGCGCCGCCGAACGTGCCACACATGACTTCCTCGCCGATCAGGCATGCGAAGTTCTCCGTATCTTCGCCGTCGTACATGGCGACAGACGCGGCTGCCGCGACTTGTCCATGGAATCCCGCCAGCGCGGTACCAAGTCCGGCTGCCGCGCTGCCAGCCCGGTAATGCGGGCTGATCTGCGCGAGCAGATTCTCTCTGCCGAGGGCGACGCGCAGATCGGCGAGAACGCCTTCGATGACGAAGGTTTCGCTGGCAGGCGTGGCAAGAGGATCTCTCATCATTCGTAGCTTTCCACCAAAATCTGCGGATCAGCTTGAGCCAAGGTCCGTGTCTCGTTTTTCACGGGACGAATCCAACGCATCGTCTCGCGAACCGACGGGTGAAGAAATCAGGCTAGTGAGTCAGCTTGAGCTTGCCATCCTCGATCGCCTTCTTGTAGCAATGGACATTCCCATGGTTGGCGCGCGATTGCGGATTTTGCACCAGTTCGTGGATATGGACGATGCCATATTGGTAGCGGTTCAGGTTCACGTGCTCCGGATCGGCAAAGCCCAGTTTGCGGAAGATATCCGTGGCCGGGTCGGCCAGCGCATTCATGGTGCCCCCCATCGACAACGCAACGCCAACACAAAGAACGCCCGCTACCACTGCTCCCCATCCCAGGGTCTCCGACGGGCTCATCCCGGTGTCGATGCCAAGCACGAACGTGCAGACGCCCAGGCACAGCATGGCGAAGCAGAAGCACCATAAGGCGATCTTCCAGTTGGCCTTTTGCTCGGCTTTGCTGCCCCATGCATGAGACACCCACACCAGGCCAGTGTCCTCGCTGAGGATGCCGCGCGCGACCAGCACGTCGTCATGTTTGGAGACCACCGCCCTAACCTTCTTCCCGACAGGCAGCTTGCTGGCCCCTCCGAACGTACCGCACATGACTTGCTGGTCGATCAGGCAGGCGAAGTGTTCGGTGTCTTCGCCGTCGTACATGGCAACCGACGCTGCCGCTGCGACCTGGCCGTGGAAGCCACCCAGCGCCGTACCGAGCCCTGTCGCAACACTGCCAGCCTCGTAGTGCGGGGAGATCCTGGCGAGCAGATTTTCCCTGCCGAGGGCCACCTGGAGTTCCGTAATGATGCCTTCGACCACGAAGGTTTCGCCGGCATTGTATTTCGGGATCGGTTTCGTCATCTCTTACCTTCCAACGCCAACAACGCGCGATGATTTCTCGAGTTCCTGCAGTTCGACCGTCGCGTCCGTGAAACTGTCGTTCACGGCCACCCGGCCCAGCCAGTTCGTGGTTTTTTTCTGCAGCCGGAAGACCGATTTTTCGCACCAGTTCTGCAGGTCGTCGTCCTTCAACAGCAGATAGCCGATTTCCGCTGCGGTGAGTGCCAGGCCGATCCAGTTGAAGCGGGCGACCCACACCAGCAAACGGACCCGCGCGGCATACGTCGCGGCTCTTGCCGCGGCGCTGGTCAACAGTTTGTAGCGCAACTGATGCTGTGCATATCCCTTGGCCCTGTGCAGGAAAAATGACTCCGTGTACGAAAATGCCGCGAGTATCGTCAGGCCAGCACTGATGAAGCCGGTAACGGCCCTGATGAAAAAGATCGAGCGCAAGATCGGGTCTTTTTCGCTACCCAGTTTCCCCAGGTCGAGAATGGCACCACATGCGGAGGATGCCATCGACATCACCCCGGCACCGAGCTTGAGTCCGCCGCGGACGATGTCGGCGCCATCCTTGATCGCCTTGATGCTCTTGTAGGGGGCGATCTCTCGGATCGACTTGGCGCCCGAATAGTACATATCCATCACGACGCTGCCGATGGCCATGACCGACCCGAAGATACCGATACCGTCTTTCCATCCCCACTTGTTATTGGCGATCTTTTCGCCAAGGCCGATCAATTCGATACATGCCAGCACCGCGCCGATGCGCACGTGATGATAGTTATTGGTCGGCGGGTTGCTGTTGCCGACCAGCTCATCGAGCTTGACCTTCACCTTGTTCTTTTGCTGCGCATCGGCCACGAGGTCGTCCAGCGACGGCGCCAGCTCTTTCTGGATCGAAGCGGCGGCCTTGCCTTCGACCTTGCGCCCGGCCAGCTCCGCGTTCCGTTCCGCGCTTCGACCCTTGTAGCCCTCGGCCAGCTTGCTCTTGTCGATCTTCAGCATGAGTTCGTCGTAGCGCAGCCTTCCCGCAACGTCGCCCAGGCGGGCATACAGGATGCCGCTCAACCGCGCGACCAGGATTTTATCGACCGACGTTCCCAGGCCTTTGCGGAACACGGTGCGGGTGATTTCCGAGACCTTGTGGAACAGGACGATTTCCACGCCAAACTTCTGCCCCGCCCCCTTGCTTGCCATGGAGGGCGTTACCCACTTGTCGGAAAACTTTTCCTTGCCCTGATTGCGCACCCATTCGTCGAATGCCGAATCGGTGCTCTTGAAGGCGCTCACCAGGCCCTTGGTGGCCTTGATCATCGTGGCAGCGGTGATTTCGGAAGCTTCCGTCACCTTCGAGGCTTCGGCCTTGATATCGGCATACGCCTGCCTGGCCGCATCGATGATCTCGCGCTGGTTCTGGTAATAACCGCGCATGTACAGGTTCTTGCGATCGATGACGGTCGCCTGTACCCACTCGTCGATTTTTGCTTCGCCAACCTTGCATCCGGACAGGCCGAAACTGCAGATCGCGGACTCGATCGCGAAGTCGAATCCGGCCCCATGGGATTGCTGGTCATACGCATCGAACGCATCGAGCAGGCGCTCCGCGAGGAACCACTGCATATGATCGGCCGCCCGCTTGTTGGCCTTCTCGAAGGCCGCCGTGGTGTGGCGGTCCAGCATGGTCCTGAAATCCTTGATTTCGTTGACATCCAGGCGCGCGGCGTACTTGCGCTGCCATTTCTCGGCGCCTCGCGCCTTGCTTTCTTCGATGGCTTTCCGATAGTTTTCGGCGCGCCTCTTAAGGCTTTCATCGACGTCTTTTTCAATCGCCTCGGCGTCCTGGATACGCCCTTGCGCACGCAAGGTGCGGGCGACAGTGCGCTGCCGCTGGAACCATTGATCGCTGCCCTGCTGGTGCTGGTCGATGAAATCCTGCGTGCTTTGCACGATGCCGTTCTCAAAGCCGTTCCTGATTTCCTCGATCGCCTCGCTGACCTGCAGGCGCTGCTGGTTGGTGGCGCCATATTCATCGGTCGCCACCAAGTAGTTCTGCACCCCCTCCAGCGGAGCATTACGGAAATCATTCAATTCCTGCGTAACGCCGATGTGATCCCATAAAACCAGCGTCGCAAAGCCGCTCTTCTTGATGTAGTTGAACAGCGAACCGAGGCGACCATAGTATTCGCCCTTGGCATTCGGAGGGGCGCCGGCATAAGCGTCCCGGCTGGCCGGGAACAATTGCTTCTCCATGGCGACACCGAGCGGATCGGTGAGCGCAGCGCCGCCCTTGGCGAACAGCAGATACTCGACCACTTTCTTGAACAGCTCCGGCGCCAGCAGGCTGTGCGGCTGGTCGGTCGTGCCATCGAGCCAGCCGGCCGGATTGAAGGTCTGCATCTTGCCGTCGGCGGCATAGGCGTCGGCGTTCTGCTTGTACTCGGCCAGCTTCGCCTTGGTCATGGCCGATGGCGTGAACAGCGACCAGATCCTGGTGACTTCCCGGGCATTGGGGATCGCCACCATGCTTGCGTTGACGCCGCATACGGAGCGGTCGCAACTGAATTCGGGCGTGACCTGGGGCGGCTGCTCGGGCTCGAACTGGTACAGGAACGCATCCTGGAGCACTTGGTAGGCGGTCCAGTACTTGATGCCCTGCCGTTCGATCAGCACATACAGGTAACCGGGCCGCAACAGGCGCACGCCATACTTGGCTTCCGTCAGCGCCAGGTCCGTCACACCCTTGCCGAGCGTTCCGCCCAGGGCCGGCAGCGAAGCGAGATCGGCCGGTTTGTCCGCCACGACGGCGCTGTAGCGCAGCGGGAGCCACAGCAGCCCTTTTTTGTCGCAGAACTTGCAGTCTTTCTTGTTAATCATTCAGGTACCCGCTGTCCATCGTTGAACGAAGAGTGAATCGAGGGAATAGTCACAGGGAACGCCCGATGTGCTGCTCCAGCACGTCGGCGAGCGGAATGCCGTTGTCGACCGCGGTGCCGATGCTTGCCGCCAGGTCAGGCCGCGACCGGAAGGCATCGCCATGCGCGACGCTCCAGGCGGCATAGGTCGCCTGGTCGGCGCTGGACGCCAGGCCGGCCGCCTGCGCAGCCCGCAATGCATGGTGGATGTCCTGCTCTGTGCCGTCGTCCAGTAAATGGCCGGCTTGCCGCAGCAGGCGCACCGCAAGGTTGAAGGCTTCGATGCGTGCCAGTTCCTGCCATTGCGCGGCCGTCAGCGTTGGCGCAAACAGGCCGGGAGGG
Organism: Pseudoduganella albidiflava; assembly: GCF_004322755.1. Taxonomy (NCBI): domain Bacteria; kingdom Pseudomonadati; phylum Pseudomonadota; class Betaproteobacteria; order Burkholderiales; family Oxalobacteraceae; genus Pseudoduganella; species Pseudoduganella albidiflava. The sequence continues at coordinate 1,732,569 of NZ_CP036401.1, read as the reverse complement.
GCGGCCGCGTGATCGGCGATCCGCAAGCGGCCCGCGGGATCGACGTATGCCCAGTGCCGTACGCCTGGAAAAATGCCGGCCAGCTGTTCGGGCGTGAGGATGCGCGCCAGGTGATGGGCGACGCGCGGATCGAAGAAGCGGAAGTAGATGTTTCCCTGCCCTTCCACGCGCAGGTTCATCGACCGGGTCAGGTGCGCCGCCAGCCTGTCCAGGCCGAGCTGGCTGAACACGAAGGCGCAGATGGGCCGGGTCTGGACGGCGGGACTATCCGCATCGGCAAGGGCCTGGGCCAGGATTTGTTCGATCAACGCGATCTCGCCAACGGGCAGGCGCACCAGCAACGGCGCCTGGTCGGGCGACTCCTCGAAGATGGGATCGGCCAGCGCACGGCGCGGCGCCACGCTGTCGGCCAGCGCCACGATCTCGTCCCGGAACGGAAAGCCGGCCATCCGGTCGACCAGCACGTCGCAATACTGCTGGTCGCGCAGTGTCCGGTACAGCAGTTCGTGCGGCGAACATGGCTCGCGCATGGCGCCAGTGACAGGCGCCATCAGCGTGCCACTCCCGCCGCGCCGGACTGGGTGGCATCGGCCAGTTTCAGCGCGCATCCCTTCAGTTCGCCGACCTTGAATTGCGGCGGCGCAGCCGAAGCGCTTTGCGGCCCGGCCAGCTCCTTCTTGCTGGCCTTGAAGGACATCGTTCCCGGCCCATGGATCATGATGTTGCCGCCCTCGATCTTCAGGTAGGCGCCCTGCGCCGTCAGCATCACGTGCCTGGGCGCGCTGATCGCCACGCTCTTGGCGATGCTGGCAACCGTGATCAGCTTGTCGGCCGTGATGCGCGTGGCGTCCGACTGGCTTTGCGTGCTGACCTTGCCGCTGGCCGCGTGCAGCCGGATGCCGGTCTCCTGGTTAGGCTTGTCCGCGGCGCTGGCTTTGCCATAGGTAAACAGGCTGATGCCACGGGCGACCTGGTGGAAGCTGTTGGCCTGCGATGCGAAGTTGATGTCCTGCCCCGCGGCCAGGCCCGTGGTGGCGCCGGCGGCGACGATGGCGCTGGCCGGCGTCAGCGCCGCGATGCCGGCCGGGCTGGACAGTTGCAGCTGCGGCTGGCCGTAGGCGCTCGCTTCGCCGCCACCGCCGTGGTCGCCGCCGCCGTTGCCGCTGGCCCGCTCCGCCAGCATCTTGCCCGCATGGTCGAGCTGTTCGATGGCGGGCAGCTTGGCCGGCTCGGGCTCGTCCTTCAGTTTGGCATTGTGCTTTTGTGCCGTTTCCGCCAGGGCCGTCTGCAGCGACAGGCTGGCATCGAGCTGCGTTACCGCTTCGCTCGCGTCGATATGGCTGGCCCCGCCGTGCCGGGCATCGGTCGACAGCAGCAGCCCCTGCCCGGCCCTGAGCGCGGCACTGTGTTCGGTCTTGAGCTCCGCGCCGAACCCGGCGGGATCGAGCCGCTGGTTGTCCGCCTGGTGGCGCAGGTGCCCGAGGTTCAGTTCATCGGTGCCTTCGTGCGCGGCCGCGTGGCGTTGCAGCGCGACGCGCGGTTCACCCCGGGTATCGTCGAACACCAGCTGGTTGTAGGCCCCGCCGCCGCTCTGGCTGGCGGCCATCGCCTGGGTCTTCAGGCCCGACAGCACCGCCGCATGCGCGTGCGGGCCCGCCTGGCCGGGGAACCAGGTAGGGGCATTGCCGGTCGCGGCGCCCGCGCCGGCGCCCACCCGGTTGTTCTGGGCATCCGTTTCGCCGCCACCGTTGTACAGGCTGCCGATCACCACGGGGCGGTCGATATTGCCGTCGATGAAGTCGACCAGTACTTCCTGGCCGACGCGGGGCAAGCCGTGCCCGCCCCAGTTGGCGCCGGCCACCGGTGCCAGCGGCGTGACCACCCGCACCCAGGTGCCCGCCAGGTCGTCGGCCGGTGCGCCGGTGTGGCCGTCCGGTGCCGGGTGCGCCAGGCGGCTGTGGCTCTGGTTGCCGCGCTGCCAGTGGAACTGCACCTTGATGCGATGGTCGCGGTCGGTATAAACCGGTGCGCCGGACGGGCCGACCACGATGGCCGTCTGCTGGCCGGCCACCTTCGGACGCGAGTGCAGCAGCGCGCCGCGCCCGTCGACCCATGGGCTGCGGTAGGGCGTGCTGGCCCGGATCGCGTCGATCCGGTTGCGGTACACCGGCCGCTCGCCCTCGGCGCGCCCCGTGGCATGCAGGCTGGTCGCCAGATCGGCCAGGCTGGCTTGCCTGACCGGGCAGGCGCCGAGCAGGCGCTCGAGCGCGTTGCTGGTGTCGGCATTCAGGTTGTTATGGGCCAGGTGGCGCACCCGCACCACGGCGAAGCGGGCATCGTCGCCGCCATCGAACTTGCTGTGCTCGTGCAAGGTGAACGTGGTGCCGGGCGCCATGCCGCGCACGGTGCCCGCGCCGACATAGGTTTCCCGGCTTGCCTGCAGCGCTTCGAGCTGGCGCGCGGCGATGCGGTCGCCGTGGGTGCTGGAGGGATAGGCGTAAGCGCCCGGCATGTCGCGGCTGGCCAGCTGCACCGGCGACGCGGCCGTGGCCGAGACCGGCCGCGTGCCCAGCGTGCGGTAGTCCCAGCTGGCCACCTCGACCGCGCTGGCCTGCAGCCGCATTTCCGTGCGCCAGCGGTCCATGCTGTCCTCGCGCATCACCGTGCCGGGCTGGGTGAAGCGCACCGCGGCCTGGGCATTGGGCTGGAAGGCCCCGTTGTGGTCGGCGATCACGAGGGCATGCCGGCCCAGGCCCGGGCTGGCCGCGTCGCCTTCGTGCTCGAAGAAGTAGAACAGCCCTTCCTCGCTCATCAGCCGTTCCACGAAGGCCAGGTCGCTCTCCTGATATTGGGTGGTGATGCTGCGCCTGGCGTACACCTCGGGATCGGCGATGTCCAGGCGCCAGGCCGGGGCCAGCGTCCCCTTGCCATCGTAAGCAGCGAACACGGTCTCGAAAATGTCGAGCACGCTCTGGTCCTGGAAGATACGGCTGTCACGGCCCAGCCGCAGGAACGCGGTCCAGGGTTCGATGGTCAGCTTGTAGCGGGCGAAGCCGCCGTTGGATCCCACCAGTTCGGCCGCGCTGACGTGGCCATGGAAGGGGCGCATGCCGGGACCGCTGTCGGTGCGCAGCTCCAGCAGGGCTGGCAGGCCCAGCAGGGACTTGAGCGGGATGCCGGCGTCGAGGGAGAGCGCCGCCACCTCCAGGCGGTAGCCCCGGCTGAGTTCTTCTTCGCCATGCAGGCTTTCGGCCAGCAGCACGTCGCTGAAGCCCGGCAGGGTCAGGCGCAGGATGCGCTGGTGCTGGGTGTACTCAGCGGCCAGGGCACGCACTGCCGAGAGCAGCGATTCAACGGAGTGTCCGGACATCGGTAGGCCGCCAGAGTTGTTCAAAACGCATTAGTATAATGCAGGCGGGCTGTTCCGCTCTCCGATACTGCCCGGTTACTTCATCCACCACCTCCTTGCCATCTCCTGTGCGATGTCCCGACGGGCCTGGCAACGACGTCCCAGCGATGCGCCAGTTGTGAATGCCGGCCGTGGCCCGCCGCACAACTGGTTGCCGCTGTGTTACACTGCGCGCCGCTTCAGATGAAAAGCCCGACTGCCATAGCCGGGCTTTTGTTTTTGCACGCCACACGATGAGAGACAAGAAAGACAACGCGACGCTCGACCTGCCCGGCTTCGGCCCGGCCGAACCGATGGAGCCGGAGCCGAAGGCGCCGCCTGCTCCACGCGCGCGCCGCATCCCGCTCAGGCAGGAACAGCTCGAACTGCTCGAGGCAACCGATGCCAGCGGCCTGCCAGTCTGGCAGCGCGATGCGCAACTGGACGTGACCGGCTTGCCCGTCTGGCGCAAGGACTGAGTTCCCCGCCGCCGTGCGGCATGCCGCCGCACCGCTCTGTTAGACTGATTTACCCTTTTGCCCACGGGCCCGCCATGACTTCCTTTGCTTCCCTGCCCCTGTCCGACGCCTTCCTCGCCAACCTTGAAACGCTGGGCTACAGCACGATGACGCCGATCCAGGCCGAGAGCCTGCCGCCCGTGCTGGAAGGCCGCGACCTGATCGCCCAGGCCCAGACCGGCAGCGGCAAGACCGCCGCCTTCGGCATTGGCCTGCTGTACACCATCAATCCGGCATGGTTCGCCACGCAGGCGCTGGTGATGTGCCCGACCCGCGAGCTGGCGGACCAGGTGGCGAACGAACTGCGCCGCCTCGGCCGCAGCATCGCCAACCTGAAGGTGCTGGTGCTGACGGGCGGCTCGCCGATGCGGCCGCAGATCGCTTCGCTGGAGCATGGCGCGCACGTCGTCGTCGGCACGCCGGGCCGCATCCGCGATCACCTGTCGCGGAAGACGCTGGACCTGTCGTCCATCCGCACGCTGGTGCTGGACGAGGCCGACCGCATGACGGACATGGGCTTCTACGACGACATCGCGGCGATCGTGAAGGAATGCCCGAAACGGCGCCAGACGCTGCTGTTCTCGGCCACCTACCCGGACGATATCCGCCACGCCACCGAAGCCTTCCTGGCCGACCCGGTGGAGGTGGTGATCGAGGCGCAGCATACGTCGCTGACGATCGAGCAGCGCTTCTATGAAATCGGCTTCGACTCGCGCGACGAAACGGTGGCGCGGCTGCTGCGGCATTTCAAGCCCGCTTCGGCGATCATCTTCTGCAACACCAAGGTGCATTGCCGCGAACTGGTCGACACGCTGCGCGCGCAGGGCTTCTCGGCGCTGGCGCTGTACGGCGAACTGGAACAGCGCGAGCGCGACGAGATCCTGGTGCTGTTCGCCAACCGCAGCTGCCAGATCCTGGTGGCCACCGACGTTGCCGCGCGCGGCCTGGACATCTCCGACCTGGAAGCGGTGATCAACGCCGACGTGTCGAAGGATGCCGAAGTGCACGTGCACCGCATCGGCCGCACCGGCCGTGCCGGCGGCAGCGGCCTGTCGCTGACGCTGTGCGCGCCGAACGAAAAGAAATGGGTCAAGCTGATCGAGGAATACCAGAACACGCCGGCCGAATGGCATGAATTGTCGGAACTGGACGAGGACGACCCCGGCCACGGCGATCCGGCGCCGATGATGACGCTGTGCATCAGCGGCGGCAAGAAGGACAAGCTGCGCGCCGGCGACGTACTGGGCGCGCTGACGGGCGATGCGAAACTGGCCAAGGAACACGTGGGCAAGATCAACGTGACCGAATTCCAGACCTACGTGGCGATCGACCGGCGCGTGGCGTATGAAGCGTTCGATCGGCTGAGCGCGGCCAGCAAGCTGGCCGGCGACTTCGGCAGTTTCAAGGGGCGCAACTTCAAGATGCGCTTTATTGAAATCTGAGTTTCAAGTTCTAGCGTTCCATCTTCGGCAGCAGCGCGGCCATCAAACCCAGCAGTGGCAGAAACGACGCGATCCGGTACACGTACTCGATGCCGGACACGTCGGCCATGTGGCCCATCGCCGCGGCGCCGATGCCGCTGACGCCGAACATCAGCCCGAAGAAGATCCCGGCGATCATGCCGACCTTGCCCGGCACCAGTTCCTGCGCGAACACGACGATCGCCGAGAACGCCGACGACATCACCAGCCCGATCACCACCGACAGCACGGCGGTCCAGGCCAGGTCCGCGTACGGCAGCGCCAGCGTGAACGGCGCGGCACCCAGGATCGACGCCCAGATCACGCGCTTGCGGCCGATGCGGTCGCCGATCGGGCCACCGGCGAACGTGCCCGCGGCGACCGCGGCAAGGAACAGGAACAGGTACATCTGCGCCGTGTCGACCGATACGTGGAACTTCTCGATCAGGTAGAACGTGTAGTAGCTCGACAGGCTGGCCATGTAGATGTACTTCGAGAACACCAGCATGGCCAGCACCGCCAGCGCGGCGATCACGCGCCCGCGCGGCAACGGTGCCACGTGCTGCACGCCGGCCTTGCGCACGGCACTCTTCAGGTGGCCGCCATACCAGCGGCTGACGCCGACCAGCACCACCACGGCGACCAGCACGAGCAGCGTGAACCAGGCGATCTTGCTCTGTCCATGGCCGACGATGATGGCGGCGGCCAGCAGCGGGCCCAGCGCCGAGCCGGCGTTGCCGCCCACCTGGAACAGCGATTGCGCGAAGCCGAAGCGCCCACCGGAAGCCAGGCGCGCCACGCGTGACGCCTCGGGATGGAAGGTCGATGAGCCGACGCCGATCATGCCCGCGGCAAGCAGCAGCATGGCGAAGGTGTCCGCCGTGGCCAGCAGGGCAACGCCCACCAGCGTCACGCACATGCCGATCGGCAGCAGGAAGGGCAAGGGCCGCTTGTCCGTGTACAGGCCGATCCATGGCTGCAGCAGCGAAGCGGTGCACTGGAATGTCAGCGTGATCAGGCCGACCTGCGTGAAAGTCAGCGCGAACTGGTCCTTCAGCAGCGGATAGATGGATGGCAGCACGGCCTGCACGCAATCGTTGAGCAGGTGGACGAAGGCAACCGAAAACAGGATCTGCATGACGGCGCCCTGGTGCACCGGGGTGGCCGCCGGGGTAGTGGCCGCCGGGGTGGTGGCCGAGGCGGTGGCAGTCGAGGTGTCGGCAACAGCACTGGTGGCGCCCGAAGCGTTGGATGCGTTGGATGCGGTAATCATGGCTGGGAAATCGATGATGGATCGCCAGTGTATGATGTTCGGCTCGAAGTCATCTTCCAATTTTCGTCGCCAAAGTGACACTCACCGCTTCCACCGTCTACTGCCCGAGGTTCCTGGCCCTGCCGCGCGCGGTGACGGCCGTGCCGTCCGAGGCGCAGCACGGCGAACACGTGGTGCCGCACAGCCACCCCTGGGTGCAGCTGCTGTATGCCAGCGAAGGCGTGGTGCGGGTGCGTACCGAGCTCGGCGTCTGGATCATCCCGCCCCGGCGCGCGCTGCTGATCGCGCCCGGCATCGTGCACGAGCTGACGATGCTGTCGCGCGTCAACATGCGCACGCTGTACATCGACGCGGCGGCGGGCGCCGGGCTGGTCGACGGTTGCCGCGTGCTGGAAGTGAGCGCGCTGCTGCGCGAGCTGATCCTGGCGCTGTCGGCCGAGCCGGTGGACTATGCCGTGCCGGGACGCGGCGAACAGCTGGCGCAGCTGATCCTGTCCGAGCTGGCGTCGATGGAGACCGTGCCGATCGCCGTGCCCTGGCCGCGCGACCGCCGGCTGCGCGCGCTGTGCACCGACATCATGGACGACCCCGGCAGCCGCCGCGCGCTCGAAGACCGCGCCCTGGACGCCGGCGCCAGCGCCCGCACGCTGATCCGGCTGTTCCCCAAGGAGACCGGCCTGCACTACCGCCAATGGGTACAGCAGGTACACCTTGCCCATGCCTTCCCCATGCTCGCGCGCGGCGAAAGCGTAGGCACCATCGCGGCCAGCCTCGGCTACGCCAGCCCCAGCGCCTTCACCAGCATGTTCCGGCGCCTGCTCGGCAAGACCCCGCAGCACTACCTGACCGAATGGCGCGGACCGGGCTGACATTCGTCGCAAGAAAATTGCTCAACTCCGGGGTCAGACCCCGTTTTCTGGAAATATTGCCCAGCTTCGGGGTCAGACCCCGGCTTTTTGGAAATATTGCAAACCTGGCGGGGACAGTCCCCGATTTCAGGAAACATTTCCGCAGAATGGGGACAGTCCCCGATTTCAGGAAACTTTTGGCAGGGCGAAAAAAAACGCTGCACGAGGCAGCGTTTTTCGGAAGCGGCGCAATGGCTTAGTTGCGGATCACGCGCTTGTATTCGTTGGTGCGGGTGTCGATTTCGATGGAATCGTCCTGGCTCACGAACAGCGGAACCTGCACGGTGTGCTGCTTCGATTCGATCGCGTTTTCGATCTTGGCTTCTTTCAGCACGTTACCCGAGGTATTGCCCTTGACGGCCGGTTCCGAGTAAACGATCTGGCGCACGATGGTGGTCGGCAGTTCGACGGAAATCGCCTTGCCGTCATAGAACACGGCTTCGCATGCCATGCCATCTTTCAGGTAGTTCAGCGCGTCGCCCAGGTTTTCTTCTTCGATTTCGTACTGGTTGTACTCTTCATCCATGAACACGTACAGCGGATCGGCGAAGTACGAGTAGGTCACCGGCTTCTTGTCGAGGACGACCACGTCGAACTTGTCGTCGCCGCGGAAGACGTTTTCCAGCGGGGCGTTCGTCAGAAGATTCTTCATCTTCCACTTGTAGGTGAAGCCCGTGCGGCTCGAACCGTTGACGTCGGAGCGCAGCACGATGAAGGGCTTGGCGTCAACCATGATGATGTTGCCAACACGAATTTCTTTTGCGGGTTTCATAAGAGAGAGTACCTACTAAAAATGGGTTTCACTAACCGCTCATCATATCATGTTCTCGATACGGCGCCTACCGCATGGATCGGGCGAATGCGAGGACATTGGCCGCCAGGTCGCCATTTGCCAACAGCGCATTTTGCCAATTGGCAGAGCGGCATGCCAATTGGTCGAGACTACCGGACAAGTTTTGCCAAAGGGCTGGCCAATCCGCATTTTGTTCGACGCCGTTGAATGCCAGCGTGAATCGCTCGAGCGCTTCGGCATGATTATCAGACTGCGCACCGGACTGCGTGCCGGCCTGCGCGCCTAACTGCGCGGCGCCATAACGCAGGAGGAAAGCCCGCAGTTTTTTATGATGCAGGTTTTCATCCTGCGGATAAATGTGCCAGGCAAATGGACGATTTGCCCACTGTGCCCGCACGAAAGAATCCTCGCCGCGCACGATATTGACATCGCAAGCCCACAGCAGGCGGTCGTACTCGGCCTGCGGCACGAACGGCAGCACCCGCACCGTCAGCATGCCCCGCGTGCACACCGCACCGCGCACCGGTTCGGTGCCGAGGAAGGCCCGCACCTCATCCTTCGCCACGCCGTCCGGCACCAGGCACGCCACCGGCGCCCCGCCCTGCCGCCACGCGTCGAACAGGCTGGCCACCGGCGCATGCGGATAGCAGAACAGTGACACCTTGCAGGCCGCCTGCTCGGCAGCAGAGAGGCCGAGACCGCCGAGGAAGGCGGACAGCGCCGCGGGATCGCGCTGGAACTGGTCGCGCTCGTCCAGCAGGTCCGCCTCGCGCAGCAGGCCGCCCGTCTTTCCTGTAAAGCCGGGAAAGAAGAAATGCTTGGTGAGCGGCAGGCGCGGATGCATCGACGGCAGCATGTGGCAGCCTTCGACCCACTCCTCGGCCGTCAAGCCTTCCAGGTTCAGCCACACGGGCTTGGCCTGCCGCTGCGCCATCGCCGTCACGTAGCCGGGCGGGATATCGACCGCGAAGAATTCGATGACGATGTCGGCCACGTCTTCCGGGTAATACGTGCCTTCCTGGTCGCGCCAGTGATAGACGGAGACGCCCGCTACCTGCTGGACGGCAAGCAGCGGATCGACCTGCGGGCAGATGCGGGCGAAACTGTCGAGGTCATCGACCCACAGCGTGACGGCGATGCCATGCTCGCGCACCAGCTGCCGGGCCAGGCGCCAGCAGATACCGATGTCGCCGTAGTTGTCGACGACCTTGCAGAACAGCGCAAGCGTGATGGGTTGGCTCATGGGGGAACGGTAAAAAGCAGAAAAGCCGCGACGGGCGGCTTTTACGGACGGCACTGCATGCCATGAATATTCTTGGCGTCCCCACGGGGATTCGAACCCCGGTACTCACCGTGAAAGGGTGATGTCCTAGGCCTCTAGACGATGGGGACCCTGGACGACTTTTTACGTGCTCAAATTTTTGATAGTGCACGGAAGGCATGAAGCGATCCCGGCAAAACCTGGCGTCCCCACGGGGATTCGAACCCCGGTACTCACCGTGAAAGGGTGATGTCCTAGGCCTCTAGACGATGGGGACGTCGTAAAAGCGTGCGCGCATTATAGCACCGGGCCACATGCCGTTACAAGGGTGAAACTCGTACTATCCGGCAACGCCAATTGCGGCCTACGTGCCCTAGCGTGGATACAGGCTGCGCAGCGAGAAGATGTAATCGGACTCGGTTGCCATCATTCCCGCCAGTACCAGCAGGGCCGCGGGGGGAATCACGACCACGCAGACCAGCGCCAGCCGTTCCCAGCGCAGGTGCATGAACACGGCGACGATCAGCGCGGCCTTTGCCATCATCAGTGCCAGGATCAGCGTCCACCGCAGCAAACCTTCCACGTGCAGCAGGTCGACCAGGTACGACAGCGCGCTGAGCACGAACAGCAATCCCCACACCTTCAGGTACAGCCCAACCGGATGTTGCTGGCCTTCCATGGCGCCTCCTTACCACAGGTAGAACAAGGCAAAGATGAAGACCCAGACCAGGTCGACGAAGTGCCAGTAGAGTCCGGCGATCTCGACGATCTCGTAGCCCTTGCGTTCGTATGCGCCGTGCGCGACGCGCCACGCGACGATGGCCAGGTAGATGACGCCGGCCGTCACGTGCATGCCGTGGAAGCCGGTGATCATGAAGAAGCTGGCGCCGAACTGGGCCGAGCCCATCGGATTGCCCCACGGCCGCACGCCCTCGGCGATCAGCTTGCTCCATTCGAACGCCTGCATGCCGACGAACAGCGCGCCACAGACGGCCGTCCCCGCCATCAGCGCCGCGCAGCGCCTGCGGTCGCGGCGGTAGGCGTAGTTCACGGCCATCGCCATCGTGCCGCTGCTCGAGATCAGCACGAAGGTCATGATGGCGATCAGGATCAGCGGCAGGTGTACGCCGCCGATCGTCAGCGCGAACACTTCGCTGGGGTTCGGCCAGCCGGTGGTGGTGGCCATGCGCACCGACATGTAGCCGGTGAGGAAGGTGCCGAAGATGAAGGTGTCGCTGAGCAGGAAGATCCACATCATCGCCTTGCCCCAGGGGACGTAGAACATCTGCCGGTCGCCCGACAGGTCGGACACGAGTTCGGCCGCCCTGCCAGGCCAGCCGGCGCGCGGCGGCTCCGGATCGGACGGGACGGCTCCAGGCTGCGCGGACATGGCCTCTCCCTTCAACGGATCGTGATGCCGACGGCCGCGCACACGTCGCGCACCAGCTCCGGCGTCAGCCCGAACAGCAGGCCGAACACGGCGCACCACAGCAGCAGCAGTGCATGCCAGTAGCGCGCGCACAGGGCCAGGCTCTCGCGCAGCCACAGGCCGTCGTCCGGCCGGCGCCGCGCCAGCACCCAGGCGGCGGCGAGCATGCCGCCTGCCACGTGGACGATGTGCAAGCCCGTCAGCATGTAGAAGAAGCCGGCGGCGGGCCCCGCCGAGATGACGACCCGCTGCGCGGCCATGGCATCCCAGGCCCACAGCTGGCTGGCCACGAAGGCCGCGGACAAGGCCCAGCCGAGCAAGCCGAACCGGTGCGCCAGCCGCAGGCGCCGCCGCGACGCCGCGCGTGCCGCCAGCGGCCAGGCCACGTCGCCGGCCGCCAGCAACGCCGTGGACAGCCACAGCTGCCATGGCACCGGCGGCAGCAGGCGCCAGTCCTCGTAGCCGATGCGCATCAGGTAGGCCGCGCCGAACAGCGCGAACAGGGTGCAGACAACGCCGATGAACGTCCACAAGCCCACCTCGCGAGTGCCGTACGGCGCCGGCCCGGAACCGGGCCAGTAGCCGTCCGGCTGGAATGAGCAACGGAGATCACAGAACCACAGCATGCGCATCGTCATGTTCGTTGCCCTCCTTCGGTCGGGCCGGCCGGCCCTGGCATCGGCGCTCCGGCGCGCCCGGCCTTGCGGTCGGGCTCATCGGGCTCATCGGGCTCATCGGGTTCATCGGGCCCCACGTTCTGCGGCAGGTAATCACCCTCGGGGCCGCTGCGGCCATAGCCGTAAGGCCCGCGATACACGACGGGCAGGCGCGCGCCCCAGTTGCCGTGGGCGGGCGGCGTCTGGGGCGTGTGCCATTCCAGGCTGCCGGCACGCCACGGGTTGCCACCGGCCGGGCGGCCGCGCCGCGCGCTCCACGCCAGGTTCGCCAGGAACAGCAATTGCGCGATGCCCACCACGAGCGCCGCCACGGTGATGAAGGCATTCAGCGATTGCGCCGAGGGCGGGATGAAGTTGTAGTTGTCGTAGGCGTAGTAGCGGCGCGGCATGCCGAGCAGGCCCAGGTAATGCATCGGGAAAAAGATCGCGTACGCGCCCAGGAAGGTGATCCAGAAATGCAGCTGCGCCATGCCTTCGTGGTACATCCGGCCAGTCACCTTCGGGTACCAGTGATAGATGCCGCCGAACACGGCCAGCACGGGCGAAACGCCCATCACCATGTGGAAGTGGGCGACGACGAAATAGGTGTTCGACAGCGGGATGTCGACGCTGACATTGCCGAGGAACAGGCCGGTCAGTCCGCCGATCAGGAAGGTGCTGATGAAGCCGAGCGCGAACAGCATCGGCGCGGTCAGGTGGATGTCGCCGCGCCACAGCGTCAGCGTCCAGTTGTACACCTTCAGCGCGGTGGGCACGGCGATCACGAGCGTGCTGACCGCGAAGAAGAAGCCGAACCATGGATGCATGCCGGACACGTACATGTGGTGTGCCCAGACGACGAACGACAGGGCGCCGATGATCACGATCGCCCACACCATCATGCGGTAGCCGAAGATGCACTTGCGCGCGTGCACGCTGATCAGGTCGGAAATGATGCCGAAGGCGGGCAGCGCCACGATGTACACCTCGGGGTGGCCGAAGAACCAGAACAGGTGCTGGAACAGCAGCGGGCTGCCGCCGCTGTAGTCCAGCTGCTGGCCCATCGACACGATCGCCGGCATGAAGAAGCTGGTGCCCAGCACGCGGTCGAGCAGCATCATCACTCCGGACACGAACAGCGCCGGGAAAGCCAGCAGCGCCAGGATCGTGGCGATGAAGATGCCCCAGACGGTGAGCGGCATGCGCATCAGGGTCATGCCGCGCGTGCGCGCCTGCAGGATCGTCGTCACATAGTTCAGCCCGCCCATGGTGGCCGCCACGATGAAGACCAGCAGCGACGCGAGCATGACGACGATGCCGGCTTCGACACCCGGCGTGCCGGGCAGGATGGCTTGCGGCGGATACAGCGTCCACCCCGCACCGGTGGGCCCGCCCGGCACGAAGAAGCTGGCGACCAGGATCAGCACCGCGAGCAGGTAGAACCAGAAGCTCAGCATGTTCAGGTACGGGAACACCATGTCGCGCGCGCCCACCATCAGCGGGATCAGGTAATTGCCGAAGCCGCCCAGGAAAATCGCCGTCAGCAGGTAGATCACCATGATCATGCCGTGCATGGTGATGTACTGGTAATAGGTGGCCGGGTCGATGAACTCGAACTTGCCGGGGAAGCCCAGCTGCAGGCGCATCAGGTCGGACAGCACGATGCCGATCACGCCCACCACCAGCGCCGTGATCGTGTACTGGATGGCGATCACCTTGTGGTCCTGGCTCCACACGTAGCGGCGCAGGAAGCCCGTGGGCGCATGGTCCTCTTCCGCTTCGCCATGGGCGCCGCCGGGGAGCACGTCGCCAGCGGCGCCATGGAGTTCTTCGGTCTCGTCGGACATCCGTCCTCCCGTGCGCCTGGTTGAAAAGCCCGGTGCGTGGCCCGGTGCGCTGCTCAGTGCATTGCCCGGGGCATTGCCCGGTGCATTGCTCGATGCATTGCTCAGTGCATTGCCTGGTACATCGCTCGGTGCATTGTTCGGTGCTATGCCCGGTGCATTGCTCAGCGCACCGTCTTGATATAGTCGACGACAGCCGCCAACTCCGCGTCCGTCAGCCCTGCCGGCGGCATCACCGGCGGATAGCCGCGCACCACGCTGGCCTGCGGCGCATTGATCGCCTGCCGCAGGTAGGCGTCGTCCACCTTCGCCGTGGCGCCGCCTTCGAGCGCCTCGGTGCTGCCGTACAGGCCTTTCCACGACGGGCCGACGCCGCGGCTGCCATCGACGCTGTGGCAAGCCATGCAGCCCTTCTGCTGCGCCAGCAGCTGCCCTACCTTGCCAGGCTCGGCAGGACCGCCGGGGGCGCCTGGCAGGCCGGAAGAGCCCGGAGCGCCCGATCCTCCCGCTCCGCCGGACGATGCGCCGGCGAAGGTGGGCTGCTGCGCCAACCACTCGGCATATGCGGCGGGCTCGTCGATGACGACCCAGCCGCGCATGTTCGAATGGCCCACGCCGCACAGTTGCGCGCACAGCACCTCGTAGCGCCCGGTGCGCTCGGGCGTGAACCAGAACTGCGTGGTCATGCCGGGCACCATGTTCATCCGCGTGCGGAACTGCGGCACGTAGAAGTCGTGCAGCGTGTCCTGCGCGCGCAACAGCGCCAGCGCCGGACGGTTCAGCGGGAGATGCAGCTCCTGCCCCTGTACCAGCACGTCGTCCTGGCCGTGCGCATCCTTCGGATCGATGCCGAACGGGTTCGCGCCGGTGATGAACCGTGTGCTGGCCCCGCCCAGCTTGCCATCCTGCCCGGGCAGGCGGTAATGCCATTGCCATTGCCGGCCCATCACCTCGAACACCTGCGCACTCGCGGGCGGGTCGATCAGCTTGGCGTATACGACCAGGCCCGGCGCCAGCAAGCCGATGATGCCGGCCGTGGTGACGGCGATCAGCCACCACTCGAGCCGCCGGTTGCCATGGGCGGCCGAGGCGCGGTGGCCCGCGCGGTGGCGGAAGCGCACCAGCGCATACGCGACGAACAGGTGCAGCACGACGAAGGCGACACCGGTGATCACGAAGGTCAGCCACAGCGCATCGTCCATCGCATGCCAGTTCGACGCGATCGGCGTGAGTTGCCACGGGCTGACGAAGTGGAACACCACCGCGCCGACGGCGATCAACACCAGCGTGACTGCCAGCGCGATGGCCATGTCCGCCTCAGCGCCGCCGTTCCAGCATCCGGTAGATCAGCCCCGCCATCACGCCGAACTCGATGTGCCCCAGCACGGTGACCCATCCACGCATCTCGGCGAACCACGGCAATACGCTCGTGATCACATAAAAATTGAACAGGTATAGCAGCAGCCCGAACACGATGCCGGTGGTGACGGCCATGACGACGCTGGAGTCGAGGCGGAACGGCGCCATGAGCGCGGCCAGCACGAGCCCGAAGAAGGTGCCGAGCAGGTAATGCACGGCGAGCGCGGCCACCAGCACTTCGAGGCTGTAGCCGCCTACTTGCAGCACCGACGAGCCCAGCGCCAGGGCGGCGACCAGCCGCGGCGTGCGCCACGGATCCGTGCCGATGGCCGCCGCGAACGCCAGCTCCACCAGCATCACGATGCCGCCGGCCCCGAAGCCGGCCAGTGCGCCGATCGCCCAGTCGGGTTCGCGCGCCGTCCAGCGATGCGATTGGGCGCGCATGCGGTGGAGATAGGTGTTCAGGAACGAACCGAAGCCATGCATTTCCATATGCGCCTCCCTCCAGGCATTCACGACGGGGAATGCTTTGAGTGTAGGTCGGAACCGCGCAGGAACAAGGAGAGAATTTCGAGCTGGAAGAGGAACTTCGGCGGAAGGCTGGCGGAAGGCCGGAGGAACTTCGCGACGCGTGGCGCGAAAAACAAAAAAGCCGCTCGGGGCGGCTTGATCATCGCAACTGCTTTGGCGTCCCCACGGGGATTCGAACCCCGGTACTCACCGTGAAAGGGTGATGTCCTAGGCCTCTAGACGATGGGGACCTTGGAACTTCCGTGACTGCTTGTCCGCGCGGTGGTGGAGGTAAGCGGGATCGAACCGCTGACCTCTTGCATGCCATGCAAGCGCTCTCCCAGCTGAGCTATACCCCCCTGGCACAGACAATGTACTGCTACTGCTATTTCTTTCTACTGCTGCCAGCATCGCTGCTGGCGTCCCCACGGGGATTCGAACCCCGGTACTCACCGTGAAAGGGTGATGTCCTAGGCCTCTAGACGATGGGGACCCTGGACTGCCCTAAGCTACTTCAACCTGCTTCATCTGCGCCTCTGGTGGAGGTAAGCGGGATCGAACCGCTGACCTCTTGCATGCCATGCAAGCGCTCTCCCAGCTGAGCTATACCCCCGCTGGCACAGACAAAATAAAAGCCGCTCACGCGACTTTTGTTACCACCGCCGCGACTGGCATAACTACTTGCCGCGACAGTTACAACAAACTTCGACAACAAACTTCGACTACCAACTTCAACCTCAACTTCAACTTCAAAACCTTGGCGTCCCCACGGGGATTCGAACCCCGGTACTCACCGTGAAAGGGTGATGTCCTAGGCCTCTAGACGATGGGGACCCGGAACTTCCGCGCTGCTACTTTACTACTCTTTACTGCTACTGCCCTTCGCCAAACTGGTGGAGGTAAGCGGGATCGAACCGCTGACCTCTTGCATGCCATGCAAGCGCTCTCCCAGCTGAGCTATACCCCCGTTTGCGAAGAGACAGAAGTATAGCAGCGGTTTAAGAAAACGCAAATACCCGAATGAAAGATTTCAATGCTTTCGCTTACAAATATTTGCCGACGCGTGCCAGCACGACGTCGCGGCCGAACAACTGCAGCACGGCATCGATCGCCGGCGTCTGCAGCTGGCCGGTGACGATCAGGCGCAGCGGCATGGCCAGCTGCGGCATCTTCAGGCCGTTGGCGGCCAGGACTTCCTTGATCATCGCGGCGATCGCCTCCTTGGTCCACTCGACCGTGGCGATGCGCTCGGCGAACAGCGCCAGCGCCGGCTTCACGGCACCGGTGAAGTGCTGCGCCATCAGCGCCGCATCCGGCTGCGGGTCGCGGTAGAACAGCATCGCCGCATCGGCCAGTTCGTTGACGGTGTTGGCGCGCTCCTTGAACAGCGCCAGCACGGTGGCCAGCTCGGGAGCACCGTCGAACACGGCACCCGCTTCCCGCATGCGCGGCCCGGCCAGTGCGGCCAGGCGCGCATTGTCGGCCTGCTTGATCCAGTGATTATTCAGCCACGCCAGCTTTTCATTGTTGAACTGCGCCGGCGACGCGGTCAGGTGCTCCAGGTTGAACCATTCGCAGAACTGCGCCATCGAGAACACTTCGTCGTCGCCATGGCTCCAGCCCAGGCGCGCCAGGTAATTGAGCATCGCTTCCGGCAGGAAGCCCTGGGCCGGGTATTCCATCACACTGACGGCGCCGTGGCGCTTCGACAGCTTCTGGCCGTCCGAGCCGAGGATCATCGGCAGGTGGCCGTATTCCGGCAACTGGGCACCGATCGCGCGCAGGATGTTGATCTGGCGCGGCGTGTTGTTGACGTGGTCGTCGCCGCGCAGCACGTGGGTGATGCGCATGTCCCAGTCATCCACCGCCACGCAGAAGTTGTACGTGGGCG
Source organism: Pseudoduganella albidiflava (assembly GCF_004322755.1). Classification (NCBI taxonomy): domain Bacteria; kingdom Pseudomonadati; phylum Pseudomonadota; class Betaproteobacteria; order Burkholderiales; family Oxalobacteraceae; genus Pseudoduganella; species Pseudoduganella albidiflava. Next base: position 1,715,279 of record NZ_CP036401.1, on the reverse strand, counting down.
TGCCGTCGGTGCGGGCGATGACCAGGTCGTCGAGCTCCTTGTTGGAGATCGTGATCGGGCCCTTCACCACGTCGTGCCACGTGACGTCGCCGTCGAGCGGATTCTTGAAGCGCACCACCGGCTTGCGGCCTTCCGGGATGGCGGGCAGCGCCTTGCCTTCTTCCGGGCGCCAGGTGCCGTCGTAGCGGGGCTTTTCGCCCGCGGCGCGGAAGCGTTCGCGCATCGCCTCCACTTCTTCCGGCGTGCAATAGCAGTGGTAGGCGGTGCCCGCCTCCAGCATCTGGCCGATCACTTCGCGGTAGCGATCCATCCGCTGCATCTGGTAGAACGGGCCTTCGTCATGGTCCAGGCCCAGCCACTGCATGCCGTCGATGATCGCCTGCACGGCTTCCGGCGTGGAGCGTTCCAGGTCGGTATCCTCGATGCGCAGCACGAAGGTGCCGCCGAAGTGACGCGCATAGGCCCACGAGTACAGCGCCGTGCGGGCGCCACCCAGGTGGAGGAAGCCGGTCGGGCTGGGTGCAAAGCGGGTACGGACCGGGGTGGCGGGCGGGTTGGCTGGAGTCTTTGCTGGAGCAGTGGTCATTTCAGTCTGAGGCGATGGATATAAAGGAGCTATTTTAACTCGCATCTGACTTATACTCGGACGTCCCCCGACTTCCGGAGCCGCCCTTGAACCACCCATCGCGCCTGCCACTCCTGCCCCTTCTCCCTCTCCTGTTCTGCGCGCTGCCCGCGCCTGCCGCCACCGACCCCGGCCTGGCGGCGCGCATCGCCGCCGTGGAAAGCGGTTTGCAGCCGGCCGTCGTGATCGAGGGCGCCGCGCCGGTGCAGCGCCGGCTGGCCGATGAAATGGCCCGCCTCGGCGTGCCGGGTGCCAGCATCGCCGTGATCCATGCCGGCGAAATCGAATGGGCCAAGGGATATGGCGTGGTGACGCCGGGCGGCGCCCCCGTCACGCCGGGCACGCTGTTCCAGGCCGGCTCGATCAGCAAGCCGGTCGCCGCGCTGGCCGCGCTGAAGCTGGTGGAAGGGGGCACGCTGGCGCTGGACGCCAACATCAATGGCTACACCCAGTGGTGGAAGCTGCCGAACAAGGTCGACAATTCTCCTGTCACGCTGCGCCAGCTGCTGTCGCACACGGCCGGCACCACCGTGCATGGCTTCCCCGGCTACGCGGCGGGGGCCAAGGTGCCGACGCTGGTGCAGCTGCTGAACGGCGCCGCGCCGGCCAATACGCGCGGCGTGCACGTGGCCACGAAACCGGGCACGAAGTGGCGCTATTCCGGCGGCGGATACGAGGTCATCCAGTATGTGATCGGCGAACGCACCAAATCCGGATTCGCGCAGGTGGCGCAGGATACCGTGCTGAAACCGCTGGCGATGAACGACAGCACGTTCGCGCAACCGCTGCCACCCGCGCTGCTGGCACGCGCTGCCCTGCCCCACGACGGCAGTGGCAAGCCGATCGCCGGCGGCCCGCACACCTATCCGGAACTGGCGGCGGCCGGCCTGTGGTCCACGCCGTCCGACTTGGCGAAACTGGCGATCGAGGTCAGGCTGTCGGCGGCGGGGCAATCGAACAAGGTGCTGTCGCAATCGATGACGCAGCTGATGCTGGCGCCGGTGCTGGACGACTTCGGCCTGGGCTGGCGCATCGACGGCACCGGCCAGGCGCAATCGTTCAGCCACGGCGGCGCCAACGCGGGGTACCAGAACACCTTGATCGCGTACACGGAACGGGGCGACGGGGTGGCCGTGATGACCAACGGCGACCGGGGCGGCGAACTGGCGGGCGCCCTCGTGCGCGCGGTTGCCAGCGCCTACAACTGGCCGACCCAGCGGGCCAAGGTGCGCACGGCGATCGCCACGCCCGCAGCGGCCCTGGCGGCGCTGCCCGGCAAGTACGTGATCGAAGGCCTGGGCGACTTCACGATCGCCCGCAGCGGCGACGGGCTGACCGTCGCGCTGCGCGAAGGCGCCGCGGAACCGCTCTACGCGGCGCCGGACGGTGCCTGGTTCGTCACGTCGATGGATGCCGAACTGCGTTTCGCCGCCACCAATGACCGCGGGCGCGTTACCGCGCCGGGACTCGATACGGCGTTTGCAAAAGCAAAGTGATCTACAAGGGTAAAGCAGCAGGCGTTGTCACTTGCCCAGCGGCGCGCCCGTGTACTTCAGGACGATACCTTTCGGCCCGACGGCCCAGCCGGCCGACGGCGAAGCGAAGCCGACGGTGTTGACCGGCGTGCGGTCCAGCACCGTCCAGCTCTTGTTGGCATCGCCGGAATAACCGGAACCGGCCAGGCCCGCGGCCACGAACGTGTCGGCGGCGCCGCGCACCGGCACCACCACCGACATGTAGCCGGCCGGCAGTACCTGCACGGGCGTCCAGCTGGCACCGCCATCCTCGCTGCGGGCACCGTTCACGCCCGCCATGGCGACTTCCTTGTAGTCGCCACCCGCCGCGATGCCCACCTGCGCATCGCGGAACCCCACGGAGAACAGGCCGCGGGCCGGCGCGCCGGCAGCCACCGGCACCGCGGCGGCCTGCCAGGTGCGACCGCCATCCTTCGAGTGGAACACGCGCGGGTTTTGCGCGCCGCCGGTGGCGAACCATGCATCGCCGCTGCCGGCCACGGTCAGGCACGTGCCGCTGGCCGCGAACGCTCCCTCGTCGGGCAGCGCGCGCAAGCCTGTCTCGTCGGTCACCGGCTGCCACGTGGCGCCGCCGTCGTGCGTGACGCGCACCTGGAAGCGGCCATCGACCGGATCGCCGAACAGGATGCCGCGCCGCGCATCCCAGAACGCGATCGCGTCCCAGAAGCCGCGCGGCTCGGGATTGGTGATGGCCAGCTGCCACGTCGCGCCGCCATCGGCCGTGCGGTAGATGCGCGACGCGTCGCCGGGGCCGGCGCTCATCACGATCGCCGTATCGGCATCGATCGCATGGATGTCGCGGAAGTCCAGCTTCTCCGCCCCCGGCACCGCCAGCACGCGCCACGTACCGCCATCGACGGTGCGCAGCACGGTGCCCTTCGCGCCGCTGGCCCAGGCCACCGTGGGGCTGACGACCGACAGGCCGCGCAGCTCCGCCTGCGTGCCGCTGGCCTGTGGCTGCCAGGCGGCCGGTTGCGCGAACGCCGGCGCGGCCACAGGCACGGCGGCAAGCAGGGCGGCGAGAACGGTGGCGTGCCTCATCCGCTTAGTCGTTCTTCACGACGATGGTGGGGAACTTGCTGCTCATGTCCTTGGCCTTTTCCGCCACGCGGATCGCCACCTTGCGGGCGATTTCCCGGTAGATGCCGGCCACCGCGCCATCCGGGTCGGCCACCACCGTGGGCTTGCCCGAATCGGTCTGCTCGCGGATCGACATCTTCAGCGGCAGCTTGCCCAGGAAGTCCACCTTGAAATCCTGGGTCATCTTCTCGCCGCCGCCGGCGCCGAAGATTTCCTCGACATGGCCGCAGTTCGAGCAGATGTGCGTGCTCATGTTTTCCACCACGCCCAGGATCGGGATGCCGACCTTCTCGAACATCTTCAGGCCCTTGCGAGCATCCAGCAGCGCGATGTCCTGCGGCGTGGTGACGATCACCGCGCCCGTCACCGGTACCTTCTGGGACAGCGTCAGCTGGATGTCGCCGGTGCCCGGCGGCATGTCGATGACGAGGTAGTCGAGGTCGCGCCAGTTGGTCTGGTCGAGCAGCTGCTGCAGCGCCTGCGTGACCATCGGGCCGCGCCACACCATCGGCTCGTCCGGGTCGATCAGGAAGCCGATCGACGACACCTGCACGCCGTGGTTTTCCATCGGCTCCATCGACTTGCCATCCTTGGTGATCGGGCGGCCGGACACGCCCAGCATCATCGGCTGCGAAGGACCATAGATATCGGCATCGAGCACGCCGACCGTGGCGCCCTCGGCGGCCAGGGCCAGCGCCAGGTTGACGGCGGTGGTCGACTTGCCGACGCCGCCCTTGCCGGAAGCGACGGCGATGATGTTCTTGACATTGGGCAGCGGCTTCAGGCCGCGCTGCACCGTGTGGGCGATGATCTTGCTGTAGACATTCAGGTTGACCGGCAGGCCGAAGGCTTGCAGTGCTTCCAGCACACTGGCGCGGATCGGCTCGATCTGGGTTTTCGCCGGATAACCCAGCTCGATGTCCAGGCTGATCTGGCCATTGTCCACTTTCAGGTTGCGGACCGACTTGGTGGCGATGAAATCCCTGGTGGTGTTGGGATCGACCACCCGGGACAGGGCTGCCTTGACGTCTTCGACTGTGATGCTCATGTAAATCTCCGTGATTGAAGCGGAAGTCTAGCGCAAATCGGCTGGGGACATGAGGTCAAGCAAGCCCGCACGCCGCCGCATGGGCTGGTAAAATGGTCCTTTTATATCATTTCTTCGCGCTGACCATGACTCGCAAGCTGTTCGTCACCACCGCCCTGCCCTACGCAAACGCCGCCTTCCATATCGGCCACATGATGGAATATATCCAGGCCGACATCTGGGTCCGTTTCCAGCGAATGCAGCGCGATGTGGTGGAAGGTGAATTCCGGCCGCGCGAAGTACATTTCGTCGGCGCCGACGATACCCACGGCACGCCGATCATGATCGCCGCCGAAAAGGAAGGCATCACGCCGCAGGAATTCGTGGCCAAGATCGCCGCCGGCCGCGCCCAGTACCTGGACGGTTTCCATATCGCCTTCGATAACTGGTATTCCACCGATTCGCCGGAAAACGTCGAGCTGTCGCAGGGGATCTACCGCAAGCTGCGCGACAATGGCCTGATCCAGACGAAAACCGTCGACCGCTTCTTCGACCCGGTGAAGGGCATGTTCCTGGCGGACCGCAACATCAAGGGTGAATGCCCGAAATGCGGCGCGAAGGACCAGTATGGCGACAATTGCGAAGTGTGCGGCGCCGCCTACCAGCCGACCGACCTGGTGAATCCGTATTCCGTGTTCACCAATGCCACGCCCGTATTGAAGCCTTCCGAACAATATTTCTTCAAGCTGTCGGACCCGCGCTGCTTTGAATTCCTGCGCGACTGGCTCAATACCCCGGGCCGGCTGCAGCCGGAGATGGTCAACAAGGTATCGGAATGGCTGGGCGAAGCCGGCGAAAAGCTGGCCGACTGGGATATTTCCCGCGACGCGCCCTATTTCGGCATCCCGATTCCCGACGCGCCGGGCAAGTTCTTCTATGTGTGGCTGGATGCGCCGGTCGGCTACCTGGCGTCGCTGAAGAATTACTTCAGCAAGATAGGCATCGATTACGACGCCTTCCTGCGCGACCCGGCCGCCGAGCAGATCCACTTCATCGGCAAGGATATCGTCTCGTTCCACCTGCTGTTCTGGCCGGCGATGCTGAAATTCGCCGACCACCCGGTGATCGACAACCTGAAAGTCAATGTGCACGGCCACCTGACCGTGAACAATGAAAAAATGTCCAAGTCGCGCGGCACCGGCATTTCGCCGCTGCGCTACCTGAACCTGGGCATGAATCCGGAATGGCTGCGTTATTACATCGCCTTCAAGCTCAATTCCAAGGTGGAAGACCTGGACTTCACGGGCGAGGATTTCGTTGCCCGCGTCAATTCGGACCTGATCGGCAAGTATGTCAATATCGCCAGCCGCTGCGCCGGTTTCATTGCCAAGAAATTCGATGGCAAGCTGTCGGCGCAGTTGTCCGATACCTCGCTGGGCTGGATCAAGCGCGCACTGACGGATGCCGAAGGCCACGTCCGCGCCGATTCGATCGCGCTGAGCTACGAGAGCCGCGAATTCGGCAAGGCGCTGCGCGAGATCATGGAAATCGCCGACGTGACGAACCAGTACGTCGATGAAAACAAGCCCTGGGTATTGGCCAAGGATGAAACGAAGCTGGCCGAGCTGCACGACGTCTGCACGACGGCGCTGATCCTGTTCCGCCAGCTGACCATCCTGCTGTCGCCGGTGCTGCCGGGCGTGGCGGCGAAAGTGCAGGCATTCCTGAACGATGCCAGCCTGACATGGGCCGATACGGGCGTGGAAGCGGCATCGTCGGCCATGCTGGGCCGCACCATCGGCGCCTACAGCCACCTGATGACCCGGGTGGATGCCAAGATGATCGACGAGCTGTTCGATGCGCCGAAGCCGGCCGCCGTGGCCGCTCCGGTTGCCTCCGCCGCCGCGCCGGCCGCGGCTTCGGCACCGGCTGCCGATGCGGGCTCCGCCACCGGTATCGAGGAATTGGCACCGGAAATCAAGATCGACGATTTCATGAAGATCGACTTGCGGATCGCGAAGATCGTTAATTGCGAACACGTGGAAGGTTCCGAGAAACTGCTGCGCCTCACCTTGGACGTGGGCGAAGGCCGCCACCGCAATATTTTCTCCGGCATCAAGTCGATGTACCAGCCGGCCGATCTCGTCGGCAAATTGACGGTATTGGTGGCCAACCTGGCGCCGCGCAAGATGGGGAAATTCGGCGTTTCCGAAGGCATGGTATTGGCCGCATCCGCCGCGGATGAAAAAGCCAATCCCGGCATTTATATCCTCAACCCATGGCCGGGCGCCGAGCCGGGCATGCGCATCCGATAACAGGGATTCTCGTCAACGATGAAATTTGTCGTCCGGACTGCCTTTGATGACGACGCACCGATAATTGCCGGCCTCACGCGCAATGCGTGGGCCGGTAAAGTCAGCGTCACTTCCAGTGGCCACCGGGAAACCGCCGTCCTCGTCGCAGAACACCTGCGCCAGGGCGGCGGTTTTCTTTTATTGAACGAAAAAGAACCGATCGGTTCCGTGCGCTGGTTGCCCCACGAGACCGAAACGGATTGCTGGGAAATATTAAGGATGGGGATCCTGCCGGATTACCGCGGCAATAACCTGTCCCAGCATTTACTGGAAGCCGTGATTCACCACGGCATCGACAGCGGCATCGGCGAATTGCGCCTCGCCGTGCGCAGCGATCAGCGCAAGCTGGTCGACTTCTATTCCGCCTTTTCCTTCGAGCTTGCCGAAGAGCTGGAATATTCCCACGCCAACCCGCTGGAAGCCGCCCCGCTGGTCATGCGCCGTACCCTCCGTTGATTGTTGTGGTGCGGTGACACCGCCCGGCTGTTTCGGCCACCTCATGCCAGCTTTCGGCATGATCGGACGATAAAGTAGCATAGACCGGGCGGTTAGGCCTTGTTTCCGTTGCTGTGGCGGAAAGATTTCCAGAAAATGGGGACTGTCCCCTATTTTTGGAAACATTTCCCCAGATCGGGGTCTGACCCCGGTATTTGGAAATGTTTCCTCAGATCGGGGTCTGACCCCGGTATTTGGAAATGTTTCCTCAGATCGGGGTCTGACCCCGGTGTTTGGAAATGTTTTCGGAAGGAATGCCGGTCAAACTTGGAAAATGTTTTTGCCGCGAAATGAAAAAAGCCGGCGCTCAGGGCCGGCTATCTTGCTGGGTTTGCTCCGCAATGGGTTTGGGCGGTTTCGGCGGTGTCGACTGGTCGCATGCGGCAAGGCAGGCGAGCAATATCGATTGCACCGCGGCGATGGCGGCGAGCTTTTTGAACATGGTGCCTCCGCATGCGTGGGGAGGACGCCAAGATAACAGGTCTATATCGAGCCGGGCGCACTCATGATGCGCGGCGTGATGACACGACAATACCGCCGACGATCAATGCGAATGCAATGCCGTGGTAGATGTGCGGCGCCTCGCCGAGAAATGCGGACGACATCAGCGCGGCGAACAGCGGGGTCAGGTTACTGAAGAATGCGCCAATTGCCGGGCCCGCTTGTTGTACACCTGCACCCCAGCAGCGGAATGCAATGATTGCCGGGCCGATGGCCACATACACCAGTGCGGCGAGCAATGTGCCATTCCAGTGGATGACCGCATCCGTGAATGCCCATTCACCGGCCGCGAATAAACCGGACCATGCGACACCGAATCCCACCTGGGCCACCAGGAACGACGCCCAGTTACTCTTCAATTCGGCCGGTTCCGACGTCCGTATCAGCAGCCAGCTATACAGGGACCAGGCGATCGTCGCCAGGATCATGAACAGGTCGCCGGCCACCAGGCGCAATTCCATCAAATGGTGCCATTCACCGCGCGCCAATACGACCAATACGCCGCCGATCGACAGCACGGCGCCGATCATCTGCTTGCGCGATACGCTGGCGCCAAAGAACAGCCAGCCGGTTGCCATCATCCACACGGGCATGCCGGCCGCGACCAGTGTGACGTTGATCGGCGTGCTGGTTTGCAGCGCCAGGTACTGGAGCGCGTTATACATACCGACGCCAAGCAGGCCCAGCAAGGCGTAGCGGCGCCAGTGCCGCCACAGTCCGCTATCGCGGCCGAACACCGGCCCCGCCAGCGGCAGCAGGATCCCCAGCGCGAGCAGCCAGCGCAGGAAGTTCAGCGTCATCGGCGGCACGAGGTCGTGCACGAGCCGTCCCACGATGGCGTTGCCGGCCCACAGCAGGGGCGCGATTGTCAGGAGGCCGGCGGTGCGGAGTGTCAGGCGTGAATTCATTGCAGGAAAGAATAACCGATCCGGCAAGCCGTTGCAGCGAAGCCAGAAATGCGGACAAGACATTCCGGAAATTCCCTTGAGCATGCCGCAGCGCGGTAGAATAGCCGCTGGTTTTCACCCTTCTTTCACGATATGAAACTCCTGTTCAAACAACACCGCGGTTACGAGTCCGATCACACCCAGTTCATCAAGGCTCTCAAGGAAAAGAACCCGAGCATCGAAGCGGGCCAGCAGCAGGGCCGTTCCCTGCTGTGGGACAAGGAACCCACTTCGCTGGATGAGCAATCCCGCCAGCGCGCTTCTCGCATCGCACAACAGCCTTACGTCTACCAGAACAAACTCTGATCCTTCGGGACGGCACGCATGCTGCCACAGGATGCGGCGGACGGCACGCAAGACAGCGTGACCGCCGCAGTGCCGGCTGCGCCCGCCGCGGCGCAGCCGGTCGAAGACAGCGCCACGGCTCATGCCGAAGGCGCTGGTTTCGCGCGTCTGTACGGCGAGCCGCTGCTGAAGCTGCCCAACGACCTGTACATCCCGCCCGACGCGCTGGAAATCTTCCTCGACGCTTTCGAAGGTCCGCTCGACCTGTTGCTGTACCTGATCCGCCGCCAGAATTTCAATATCCTGGATATCCCGATGGCCCAGGTCACGCTGCAATACCTGAAATATGTCGAGCAGATCCGGCTGTCGAACCTGGAGCTGGCGGCCGAGTACCTGCTGATGGCGGCCATGCTCATCGAGATCAAGTCGCGCATGCTGCTGCCGCAGCGCCCGCACGACATCGAGCTCGAAGCCGAGGATCCCCGCGCGGAACTGGTGCGCCGCCTGCTGGAATACGAGCAGATCAAGCTAGCCGCCTACGATTTGAACACGCTGCCGCAGGTCGACCGCGACTTCGTCCGCACGCAGATCTTCATCGAGCAGAGCCTGGCGCCAGCTTGGCCCGACGTCAGCCCGGCGGACTTGCAGGCGGCCTGGCGCGGCCTGATGAAACGGGCCACGCTGAAGCAGCATCACCGGATTTCGCGCGAAGAACTGTCGGTGCGCGAGCACATGACGAACATCCTGCGCCGCCTGCAATCGCAGCGCTTCGTCGAATTTGCCGACCTGTTCGACCCCGGCAGCGGCGTGCCGGTCCTGGTCGTCAATTTCGTGGCGATGCTGGAACTGGCGAAGGAAACCCTGATCGAGATTACCCAGGCCGAACCGTTTGCCCCGATCTACGTGCGTCTCGCGTATTCTCCGGCATGAAGCCCGCGGCGCGGCTGCGTGTCCCGAATTTTCGTCTGAACCAAGAAGAACATTATGAAAATCATTTCCTCCATCGAAGAACTGCGTGACCAGCTCTCGGGCCAGTTGCGCACCGCGTTCGTGCCCACGATGGGCAACCTGCATGAAGGCCACCTGTCGCTGATGCGGCTGGCGCGCAAGCATGGCGACCCCGTCGTGGCATCGATCTTCGTGAACCGCCTGCAATTCGGTCCGAACGAGGATTTCGACAAATACCCCCGCACTTTCCAGGCCGACGTGGAAAAGCTCGAAAAGGAAGGCGTGTACGTGCTGTTCGCGCCGACCGAAAAGGATCTGTACCCGGAACCGCAGGAATACCGCGTGCAGCCGCCGGATGGCCTGGGCAATATCCTGGAAGGCGAATTCCGCCCGGGCTTCTTCAACGGTGTCTGCACGGTGGTGACGAAGCTGTTCTCGTGCGTACAGCCGAAAGTGGCCGTGTTCGGCAAGAAGGATTACCAGCAGTTGATGATCGTGCGGAACATGTCGCGCCAGTTCGCGCTGCCGACGCAGATCATCGGCGCCGAAACGTTCCGCGCGGAAGATGGCCTGGCGCTGTCGTCGCGCAACATGTACCTGTCCGCCGCCGAGCGCGCCGAAGCGCCCGCGCTGTACAACGCGCTCAATTTCGTCGCCAATGAAATGCGCGCGGGCCACCTGGACGTGTTCCAGCTCGAGCACAAGGCAATGGACGAGCTGGCCGCGCGCGGCTGGAAGCCGGACTACATCAGCATCCGCAAGCGCGCCGACCTGCAACCGCCGAACGCCGGCGACCTGGCGCAGGGCGAACCGCTGGTCGTGCTGGCTGCCGCGAAGCTGGGCACCACGCGCCTGATCGACAACCTGGAAATCTGACGCAGGGTCCCTCTTCCGCGACGCGACTGTTTCAAAAAAATCGGTGACAGGCTCCATTTTCCGGGAAATATTTCCTGGGAAATGGAGCCTGTCACCGTTTTTACGGAAACATTGCAGGGAACTCGGAGCCTGTCACCGGTTCTCGTGAAACATTGCAGGGAAAATGGTGACTGTCACCGTTTTTGGTGGCGCGGTTTTCGCCTTCGGATGTTCAGCCGGTGACGTTCTGCGTCCACGCCAGCGCCGACAGGTGCGCCTTGTTGACTTCTTCGGGCGTCAGCTGCAGCGAGGCGGCCAGCGAAGCGACGAGACTGGAGTTGAGCTCGCACGCCTCGGCCAGCGCCAGGTACGGGCCGAACCGGCCGCCCCGCTCCAGCAGCGCGGTGACGATTTCCGCGGACAGCGGCACCGCTTCCAGCACTTCCTTCATGGGGATCCCCAGCAGCCGGTCCAGCAGCGAGAACATGCCGGCGACGAAGATGTTCTCGGCATCGGCTCGGCCCAGTGCGGCCAGGCCCAGCAGTTCCGCCAGGCGGCCGCGCACCACGGCCGTTTCCAGCAGCACCGGCGAATAGCCGCTCGTGCTGGCGGTAGCGAGCAGCAGCGTCAGCCAGCGGTACAGGGGCTGGTAGCCCAGCAGCGCGATGGCTTGCCGGAGCGACTGGATTTCCCGGCCGGCACCGAAGCCGGCCGAGTTGATGTAGCGCAGCAACTTGTACGACAGCGCGGCATCGCGTTTCAGCACGCTCTCGATCTTCGGCACGTCGGCATTGGCCTGCACCATCTGCATCAGCTGCAGGATGGTGGTCTGTGCCGGGTTCATGCCCTTGACGTCGGTTCCCGGCCGCGGTGTCAGGTGCAGCTTGCCGACAAAGGCATCGATGCCCAGCGCGGCGCAGGCATCGAAGTCCGCCCAGGTGGCCACGGGCCGGCCCACCATCCGCACCGACGACTGCTTCAGCGCCGCATAGGCGCGCGCCTGGGCGGCCACGTCGGCTCCCGTGAAGCGCACTTCGACGTACGACGCGATCATCGGCAGCCGGTTGCCGGCACGCGCCAGGTCGCAGTTGCGCAGGAGGATGCCGACATTGCCGGCGCGTAGCGCGCGCACGGCGGCCAGCGTATCGGGATTGGCCAGTTCGGCGGTGCGGATCGACAGGACCGTGTGCTGCGGCGGCAGGTCGTGCAGCGCATCCGTGGACAGCATGCCGGGCACCGCCTGCAGGAACAGCGTCTTGTCGCGCAGCAGCCAGCCCCGCTCGGCATCGTTGACATGGGCGGCGACGAAGCCGACCAGGTCTTCCAGCTCGGCCAGCGTGGGCGCCGCGCTGGCATCGAGCTGCCAGGCAAGTTCATAGCCGACCACGCGCTGCTGCGGGTCGAGCAAGGGCTCGCGAACGAGGAAATGCGTCTGGTGCATGGGAATGAGGGAAAGCGAGCCGCGTGGCCCGCCCGGGATCAGAAGCCGAGGCTGTCGAGCAGGTCGTCGACCTGGCTCTGGTCGGCCACCACGCCGTCTTTCGCCTTGTCGATCTGCGGACCGTTGAGGAGGCCGGTGTCGAGCTCCTTCTTCAATTGCTCGGGCGCGAAGTCGATCAGCGTCTGGACCAGCTGCTTTTCGAGGTTTTGCGCGATGGCGGTCACGCGCTTGATCACCTGGCCGGTCAAGTCCTGGAAGTCCTGCGCCATCATGATGTCCATCAGGTGGCCCTTGGTGGCCCCGGTGGCTTCGGTGGTGGCGGCCAGGCTCGCGATGGTACGCTGCGCCAGGGCGCGCCACTCGGCGCTGTCATTCCCGTCATTGCCCTGGCCATCCAGCAGGGCCTGCCAGGCACCGGACAATTCCTTGGCATCGCTGCAGATGCGGTCCTGCAACGGGCCGGCTTCGTCGGTGGCGTTGAGGACTTTCTGGGCTGCGTCCTCGGAAAGGCGCGCCACGTAGTCGAGACGATCGCGGGCGTCGGGGATATCCTCGGCCGCCTTCTCGATCAGCTTGTCCAGGCCCAGCCCGCGCAGGTTCTCGTGCAGCGCACGGGTCATGTGACCGATGCGCGCCAGGAACTCTTCATGCGGATCCGCGCCGTTGACGACGGCACCGCCGGCTTGCTCAACCATGGATCAGGCTCCGAGTTTTTCGAAGATCTTGTTCAGCTTTTCATCCAGCGTGGCCGCCGTGAAAGGCTTGACGACGTAGCCATTGGCGCCGGCCTGGGCCGCCGCGATGATGTTTTCCTTCTTGGCCTCGGCGGTCACCATCAGCACCGGCAGCTTGGCCAGCGCGGGATCGGCACGGATGTTCTGCAGCATGGTCAGGCCATCCATGTTCGGCATGTTCCAGTCGGACACGACGAAGTCGAACTGTTCCGAGCGCAGCTTGGCCAGGGCCATCACGCCATCCTCGGCTTCGTCCACATTGGCATAACCCAGTTCTTTCAACAGATTCCGGACAATGCGGCGCATCGTCGAGAAGTCGTCTACTACCAGAAATTTCATCTTTGGATCAGCCATGAATTGCTCCGTTGTTTCTCTACGCGGTTATAAATAATGAGTGTCGGTTTGGGTCGCGCCACCAGCATCTTTGAAGGATAGCATTTAAGTTGCCTCTAGGGAATGAAGCACACCCTAATTGCCCCTGAAAAAACCACATCCGTATCTATCACGCCAATATCGCATCCATATTGCGCAAGGTTCGCGCCGGGATCGCGCAAATCCGCATGAAACTCGCGCCGGATTTGCCCAGCCCCCGCGCCGAATCCGGCCCGGCCCCACCTACTCACGCCCATCATGCCCGGCCAGTATCCACCGGGCGGGCCGATGAGCCCTGTTCTTTATGTTCTTTATGTTCTATTACACTCGCAAGGCACGCATGCCGTGCTGCGCCAGGTAGCCCAGCACCATGCCCGGCAGCGCCTGCAATGCGCCGACCTCATGGGTGGCGCCGACCGCGATCGCCTCGCGCGGCATGCCGAACACCACGCAACTGGCTTCGTCCTGCGCAAAATTATACGCCCCGGCTCCCTTCATCTCCAGCATGCCCGCCGCGCCATCCTTGCCCATGCCGGTCAGGATCACGCCCACCGCGTTCTTGCCGGCGTGCTGCGCGGCCGAGCGGAACAGCACATCCACCGAGGGCCGGTGCCGGTTCACCGGCTCGCCGTTGTCGAGCTTGGTCATGTAGTTCGCACCGGAACGCGCCAGCAGCAGGTGCGAGTGGCCGGGCGCGATATAGGCATGGCCCGGCAGCACGCGCTCGTTGCCTTGCGCTTCCTGCACCGAGATCTTGCACAGCGAATCCAGGCGCTTCGCGAACGAGCGCGTAAACCCTTCCGGCATGTGCTGCGTGATCAGGATCCCCGGGCAGTCGGACGGCATCTGCATCAGGAATTCGCGGATCGCTTCGGTGCCGCCGGTCGACGCACCGACGATGATCAGTTTTTCGGACGACATCAGCGGATTGCGTAATTGTGGCAGGGGTGCGTGCCCTTCGGCGCCCGCTTGGGGCAGCGTGCGCGCCCGGATGCGGGCCTTGGCGGCGCCACGGATCTTGTCGGCGATCAGGTCGGCATACTCGCGCATGCCGGTCTGGATCGAGATCTTCGGCTTCTGCACGAAGTCCACGGCGCCCAGTTCCAGCGCGCGCATCGTGATCTCCGAGCCGCGCTCGGTCAGCGACGACACCATCACCACCGGCATGGGCCGCAGGCGCATCAGCTTTTCAAGGAAATCCAGGCCATCCATCTTCGGCATTTCCACGTCGAGCGTGAGCACGTGCGGATTGGTTTGCTTGATCAGCTCGCGCGCGACCAGCGGATCGGGCGCCGTGCCGACCACTTCCATGTCCGGCTGGCTGTTGATAATTTCCGTCATCACGCTGCGGATCAGCGCGGAATCGTCGACGACGACGACCTTGATTTTCATAAATACCTCGAAGTACCTTGTATCACAGCGTCACGTATCACAGCGTCGCGTATCACAGCGTCACGTATCACAGCGTCACGTATCACAGCGTCGTGTGACGTAGCAGTCAGAAAGGGGCCAGTCAGAACAACTCGATTTCGCCGGCGACCGGCTGCTTCTTCAGGCGGCTGGCGTACTCGATTTCGCGCTTGGCCAGCGTATCGTTATGCGATTGCATCAGCTTCTTCACCAGCACCTTGCCGCTGCGGGGGAAGAAATACACCTTGCGCGGGTAGATGTCGTTCAAATCCTCGGCCACCACGCGAATGCGCTCGTTGCGCAGGAAGGTCTGCACGAATGCCGCGTTGCGCTCGCCCACGTTCATGGCGGTGAAACCCTTCAGCACCGCGCCGCCGCCGAATACCTTGGCTTCCAGGTTGTCGCGCCGGGCGCCCGATTTCAGCAGGCTGTTGATCAGGATTTCCATCGCATAGGTGCCATAGCGGGCCGACGCGGACACCGGGCTGTTCGCATCCGCGCCGCCATCGGGCAGCATGAAGTGGTTCATGCCGCCCAGGCCGGACACGCGGTCGCGGATGCAGGCCGAGACGCACGATCCCAGCACGGTCACGATCAGCATGTCCTTCTGCGTGAAGTAGTATTCGCCCGGCAGGATCTTCGCCGCCTCGCAGTCGAACGTTCGGTCGTAGTAGACGTTGGTGGCGATGTGTTCATTGTCCATCATGTGTCTTTCAATTGCGCTCGCGCCCTCAAGCCCGCTGCTGCACGGCGACCCGCGCGGCATTGTCCAGCTCATACACGGTCTTGCCGCGCAGCTTCAGGGAGTCCGACACATACAGGAAATTCTCGGAGTGCCCGGCGAACAGCAGGCCGTCGGGTTTCATCAGGGGCACGAAGCGCGACAGGATCTTGCGCTGCGTGGCCTTGTCGAAGTAAATCATCACATTGCGGCAGAAGATCACGTCGAACGGCCCGCGGATGTCCCACCGCTCTTCCAGCAGGTTCAGCGGACGATACGTGATCAGCTGGCGCAGTTCCGGGCGGGCCCGCACCATGCCTGCCTTGTCGCCCTTCCCTTTCAGGAAGAACCGGCGTTGCTGCTCGGCCGTCAGCTTCTCGATCCGTTCGATCGGATAGATGCCGTTGGCGGCCGTGGCCAGCACGTTGGTGTCGATATCGGTGGCGATGATGTGCACCGGCGGCGTCAGCGTATTCAGCGCCTCGCACACGGTGATCGCGATCGAGTACGGTTCCTCGCCCGTGGAACTGGCCGAGCACCAGATATTGAGCGTTTCACCCTTGTGCTTCTTCACGTGCTCGGCCAGCAATGGAAAATGGTGCGCCTCGCGGAAGAACGACGTCAGGTTCGTCGTCAGCGCGTTGGTGAACGATTCCCATTCGGTGGGCATGCGCCCCGCTTCCAGGTCGTCCAGGTACTTGGCGAACGACGTGATGCCGGTCGCCCGCAGCCGGCGCGCCAGGCGCGAGTAGACCATCTCCTGCTTGCTGTCGGCCAGCGAAATGCCGGCCCGCTTGTAGATCAGTCCACGCACGCGCTCGAAGTCGCGGCCGTTGAAGTCGAATTCCTTGACGGTATCTCTGGACATCATCGCTCCCGGGGGCTCAGAACTCTTCCCAGTCATCGCCCGCCGGCGTGGCGGCGGTCTTCTTCACCGCCGGCGAGGCCACGGCCACCTTGCTTGCCGGTTTCGGCGCCGCCTTGGCGGCAGGGAGCACGGCCGGCTTCGCGGCCGGCCTGAAGGCTGGCTTGGTGCTGGCCACCGCCGGGAGCGCCGCGGTTGCTTCACCGCCCAGCTTGAAGATCGCCACCGCCTCGGCCAGGCGCTGCGCCTGGTCCTGCATGCTCTCGGCCGCGGCAGCCGCCTGTTCCACCAGTGCCGCGTTCTGCTGCGTCATGTCGTCCATCTGCGCGATCGACATGTTGACTTCCTCGATGCCCTGGCTCTGTTCCTGCGTGGCGGCGGTGATCTCGCCCATGATGTCGGCCACCTGGCGGATCGACGTGACGATCAGCCCCATGGTCTGCCCCGCTTCGTCGACCAGCTTGCCGCCGGCATCGACCTTGGTCACGGAATCGTCGATCAGCGCCTTGATTTCCTTGGCCGCGCTGGCCGAACGCTGCGCCAGGTTGCGCACTTCGGAAGCGACCACCGCGAAACCGCGGCCCTGCTCGCCGGCGCGTGCCGCTTCCACCGCGGCGTTCAGCGCCAGGATGTTGGTCTGGAAGGCGATGCCATCGATGACGCCGATGATGTCGACGATCTTCGACGAACTGGCCTTGATCGAGCCCATCGTGTCGACCACCTGCGATACCACCTGGCCGCCCTTTTCCGCCACCGACGACGCGGTGACGGCCAGCTGGTTGGCCTGCCGCGCGTTGTCGGCGTTCTGCTTCACGGTCGACGTCAGCGTGCCCATCGACGAAGCCGTCTCGCCCAGCGAATTGGCCTGGGTTTCGGTGCGCGCCGACAGGTCGGCGTTGCCCGAGGCGATTTCCTGCGAGGCCAGCGCGATGGTCTCGGTACCGCTGCGCACCTGGCCCACGGTCTTCACCAGGCTGTCGTTCATGTCCTTCAGCGCCTGCAGCAGTTCGCTGGTTTCATCCTTGCCCTCGACCACCACGCGCGAGGTCAGCTCGCCGGCGGCGACGCGCTGCGCCACCTCGACGGCGCCGGCCAGCGGAACGGTGATCGAGCGGGTCGTGAAGACCGCGCACACGACGCCGACCGCCACGCCCAGCGCGCCCAGCAGCAGCGTCAGCATCAGCACGCGGTTATCCGCTTCCACCGAGCGTTCCTGCAGCGTCTTCATGGCCGCATGCTGGAGGTCCACCAGGCGGTTCAGCGCTTCCAGCGCGCGCGTGTTCAGCGGGTCGATGCGGCCCGAGATGATCTTCGTCGCGCCTTCGGCATTGAAGGCCATCACCTGCGCCATCGCATCCTTGAACGCCGCGTCGACATCCTTGTCCAGCGCCGCCAGGTCGACCAGCACCTTCTTTTCGGCGTCGTCCAGGCCCAGCTTTTCCAGCTTGCCCAGCGCTTCCGCATAGCGCGCCTGCTGCGCCTTGACCTTGGCTTCTTCCTTCTGCATCAGCTCGACGTCGGACTGCAGGCCGATGTTGCGCATGGCGATGCCCGATTCCAGCATCGCCGCCTTCATCGCGATGGCCGCGCGGTTCTTGGCGCTGGTCAGTTCCAGCCCCTCGTTCAGCTGCGACTTGTTGCGGTGATTCAGTCCGTTGGCGGTCAGCACCAGCGCCACCAGGATCAGCAGGATGATGCCGAATCCGATGCCGAGGCGCGTGCCGATCTTGAAGTTCCGTACGTTCATGTCAATACCCGTTTTCCGATAGGTGCGGTACGCCCTCTGCCGGAGCTGGCCGCCGTGTGTCATTCGATGCCGTTTATGCGGCGGTCTTGTCCATCAGGCCCATCTCGGGGCTCGACATCAGCTTGTCGATGTCCATCAGGATCAGCATCCGTTCGCCGACGGTACCCAGGCCGATCATGTACTCGGACGAGAACACGGTGCCCATTTCGGGCGACGGCTTGATCTGGTCCGGTTCCAGCGTGGTTACGTCGGACACGCTGTCCACCACCATGCCCACCACGCGGCCATTGATGTTCAGGATGATCACCACGGTGAACTGGTCGTACACCGGCTCGCCCAGGCGGAACTTGATGCGCATGTCCACCACCGGGATGATGATGCCGCGCAGGTTGATCACGCCCTTGATGAATTCCGGCGCGTTGGCGATGCGGGTCACCGCTTCGTAGCCGCGGATTTCCTGCACCTTCAGGATGTCGATGCCGTATTCTTCCTTGCCCAACGTGAAGGCCAGGAACTCGTGGCCCGCGATGTCGGCATGCTGGTTTGCGTCTGCCATGTTGTATCCTTTGCTATTCATGGTGTTCAATTCGGTAGTTCAATTCGGGTAGTTCAATTCGCGTAGTTCATTCGCGTGGTTCATTCGCGTGGTTCAAATCGCGCAGTCCGATTCCGCTCGTTCGATACGGGTCGTTCAACCCGCATCCGGTCCATCAGCCCAACTCGCTCAGCGTGGCTTCGCCGACCAGCTGGCGCGACGAACGGATCAGCGCCGCCACGTCCAGGATCAGTGCCACCCCGCCGTCGCCGAGGATGGTGGCACCGGAGATGCCGGCCACCTTGCGGTAATTCGATTCCAGGTTCTTCACCACCACCTGCTGCTGGCCGACCAGTTCGTCGACGAACAGGCACGCCTTCCTGCCTTCGGTTTCCAGGATCACCAGGATCCCTTCCCACGGCTCGGAGAAGCGCGGCGCGATGCCGAACATCTGGTAGAGCGGGATCAGCGGCAGGTATTCGCCGCGCACCTTGACGACGCGGCCCTTGCCGGTGATCTCGCGCACATCCTTCCGCTCGGGCTGCAGCGACTCGACCACGAAGCCCAGCGGCAGGATGTACACCTCCTCGCCCACCCGGATCGACATGCCGTCGAGGATCGCCAGCGTCAGCGGCAGCGAGATCGAGATCGTGGTGCCGAAACCCTTCGCCGAGCGGATGTCGACCGTGCCGCCCATCGCCGTGATGTTGCGCTTGACGACATCCATGCCCACGCCGCGGCCGGACACGTCGGTCACCTGCTCGGCGGTCGAGAAGCCCGGCGCGAAGATCAGCTGCCACACCTCGGCATCGGGCATCGCGTCCGACACCGGCAGGCCGTTCTGCTTCGCCTTGGCCAGGATGCGTTCCCGGTTCAGGCCACCGCCATCGTCCGATACCTCGATGATGATGTTGCCGCCCTGGTGCGAAGCCGACAGGAACAGCCGGCCCGCGTCGGCCTTGCCGGCGGCGCGCCGCACGTCGGGCATCTCGATGCCATGGTCGATGCTGTTGCGCACCAGGTGCGTCAGCGGATCGACGATGCGCTCGATCAGGCCCTTGTCCAGTTCCGTGGCCGCGCCGTTGGTGATGAAATCGACCTTCTTGCCCAGCTTGTGGGCCAGGTCGCGCACCATGCGCGGGAAGCGCGAGAACACGAAGTCCATCGGCATCATGCGGATCGACATCACCGCTTCCTGCAGGTCGCGGGTGTTGCGTGTCAGCTGGCCCACCGAGGCCAGCAGCTTCTCGTGCACCATCGGGTCCAGCGCATCGACGCGCTGCTCGATCATGGCCTGCGTGATCACCAGTTCGCCCACCAGGTTGATCAGCTGGTCCACCTTTTCGATGGACACGCGGATCGACGACGATTCGGCGCCCGGGCCCTGCGAGACGGCGGCAGCGGCCTTCTCCACTTCCTTCTTCAGTGCCTTGCGGTCCTCGGCGGCCTGCTCGGCCGGCGGGGTGTCCTTGATGCCCGCGGCGGCGCGGATCTGCTCGACCGGCTGGAAGAAGCCGTAGCCGCGCGCGTCTTCGCTGCCGCTCGCGGCGCTGGCACGGATCTCTTCCAGGGGCTGGAAGAAACCGTAGCCCTCGCCGGATTGCGTCGCCGTCTTTTCCGCGGACGTGAGGGGCTCGAAGAAGCCGTAGCCGAGATCGTCCTCGACTTCCTTGCGGGCGGCCTGCTCCAGCGCCGCCTGCTCGTCCGTCAGGGGCGGCAGCTCGACGATGTGCATGTCTTCCGTGTTCAGCACGAACGAGCAGATCGCCACGATGTCGTCCAGGCTTTCATGCGTGGTGACGACCATCGCGTTGCGGTCATTGTCGATCGGCGTGACGACCACGTGGGCCAGCAGGCCCAGCTCGGCCGCCAGCGCGGTCACTTCGCGGTGCGCCATCTTCGGCAGCTCGAGGCGCCAGCGGCGTCCGCCGCTGTGGTCGACCGTCTCGCCTTCCGTGGCGGCTCCCTGGAAGGCCGGCGCCACGTGGGCGATCGCTTCCACCTGGACGTCCTGCGCCAGGTGCTGCAGCATCATCCGCACGTCGCCCACGGCATCCTGGTCGACCGGGGTCCCCAGCCGGTGGCCGTCGAGCTGCATCTTCAGCGCATCCTTGGCGGCCAGGAAGGCGTCGACATGGTCGAGCGTGAGCGCCATCTCGCCCTTGCGGATCCGGTCCAGCAGGGTCTCGAGAATGTGCGTCACTTCGGTCATGTCGGTCAGGCCGAACGTGCCGGCGCCGCCCTTCACCGAGTGGGCGGTGCGGAAGATCGCGTTCAGGTCTTCCTCGGTCGGCGCGTCGACGTCGACCGCCAGCAGCAGCCGCTCCATTTCAGCCAGCAGTTCCTCGGCCTCGTCGAAGAAGACCTGGAAGAACTGGCTTATATCGATGGTCATGGCGCTACTCCGCGAATGCTGTTTGCCAGGCTTGCGGCACGCATGATCAGCCGATGACCTTCTTGACCACCTCGATCAGGCGCTGCGGATCGAACGGCTTGACCAGCCAGCCGTTGGCGCCGGCCGCGCGGCCCTTGGCCTTCATCTCGTCGGACGACTCGGTCGTCAGCATCAGGATCGGCGTCTTGGCGTAGGCGGGCAGTTCGCGCAGGCTCTTGATGAGCTGCAAGCCATCCATCTTCGGCATGTTCTGGTCGGTCAGCACCAGGTCCACGGCGCCCTGCTTGGCTTTTTCCAGGCCGTCCACGCCGTCGACGGCTTCCACCACCTGGTAGCCGGCGGCCTTCAGGCTGAACGCCACCATCTGGCGCAGGGAGCTGGAATCGTCAACCGCAAGAATCGTTTTAGCCATGTTGTTATCTCACTTATCTACTATTGCTGAATGGCGGCGCTTGGTGGCCCGCTGTGGTTTATCTGGTTGTGCCGGCGTCGTGCTCAGAACAGCTCGATGTCGCCGCTCTCGAGGTGCTTCTGGCTGACGGCCTTGCGCAGTACATTGCGCAATTCGAGGCTCTGGATCGCCAGCGCCATGCTGACCTTGCCCAGCAGCTCGACCATCTCGTCGTTGTCGCTGTCCGGATTCATCTCGGCGCCATGGGCGCCCAGCGTGGCCAGGAACTCGCGCAGGCCCGTCACGCGCTTCAGGGTGCGGTCGATCAGCTGGCTCGTCATGTCCTGGAACTGCATGCTGGTGATCGCCGCGTTGACATACGTGCCGACCTGGTCGTTCATGGCCTCGAGCTTTTCCTTGGCGTCGAGCGACGGCGTGCCGCCGTCGAGCAGCAGGCGGATCGTGCCTTGCTGGTCATTCACGGCCGAGTGGATCGCCATGAAGTTCTGCGACAGCTTCTCGATGGCTTCTTCCAGCAGCAGGTTGGTCTGCAGCAGGTCGGTCTCCACCTCCGTCAGGTGCCGCTTGCCGTGGTCCGACACACCGGACAGCAGGCGCTTCACGTGGGAGCCGAGGATTTTTTTTCTGTTCATGTAAATCTCGCGTTGACGCTTCTTGCGTGGTTTGCTTCTTATTGCCGTGCCAGCGGCACTGGCGGTGCCGCTTCCTGCGTCGCTTCCTGCGCCGCCCCGTCGCCGGTACCGATCTCCAGCTTGCCGGCATCGCGCATCAGGCCCTCTTCGGTTTTCTTGTTCATCACGATGATGCTGATGCGCCGGTTGATCGGATTGAACGGATCCTTGCGGTCCAGGTTCACGGCCGATCCCAGGCCAACCACGCGCATCACCTTATTGTCCTGCATCCCGCCCTGAACGAGCGCGCGCCGCGACGCATTGGCGCGGTCGGCCGACAGTTCCCAGTTGCTGTAGCCGTTTTCCGAGAAATACGGCGTGGCATCGGTATGGCCGGACAGGCCGATCTTGTTCGGCACGTCGTTCAGGATCGGACCGATCTCCTGCAGGATCTCGCGGGTATAGCCGGCCAGCTCGGCCTTCGCGCTGGGGAACATGGGCCGGTTCTGCTCATCCACGATCTGGATCCGCAAGCCTTCGCTGGTGAAGTCGAGCAAGAGCTGGTTCTTGAACTTCTGCAGCGCCGGCGAATTCTCGATCTTCTGCTGCAGGCGCTCCTTCAGCCCCTGCAGGCGCTGCGTTTCTTCCCGTTCCATGGCCTGTTTCGCGGCCGTCAGGTTGAAGGTCTTCTTGGTCGTCGCCGGATCGTCGCCGCCCTTCACCTGGCCATCCTTGCGCGTCAGGTCCTTGCCGCCGCCAGGGATCACGGACGAGCTGTCGCCGCTGCCCGAACCGCCCTGCATGGCCACCTTCAGCGGCGTCTTGAAGAATTCCGAAATCCCGTTCAAGTCGCCCTTGGTGGTCGAACCCAGCAGCCACATCAGCAGGAAAAACGCCATCATCGCCGTCACGAAGTCGGCATACGCGATCTTCCACGCGCCGCCGTGGTGACCGCCGCCGCCCTTCTTGATGCGCTTGACGATAATGGGCCGCAGGCCTTCATCAGCCATGGTATGTGCTCCCCGTCAGGATATTCACGCCCATCACTTATTTCGACTTGGACTTCTTGATGTGATCTTCCAGCTCGGCGAACGTGGGGCGCTCGGTCGAGTAGAGGACCTTGCGGCCGAATTCGACCGCCAGCGCCGGCGCGTAGCCGTTCAGGCTGGCAAGCAGCGTGACTTTCACGCACTGGAACATCTTGGACGACTCTTCCAGCTTCTGCTCCAGCAGGCTGGCCAGCGGGCCGACGAAACCGTAGGCCAGCAGGATACCGAGGAAGGTACCGACCAGCGCCTTGGCGATCAGCAGGCCCAGCTCGGAAGGCGGCATGCCCACCGATTCCATCGTGTGCACCACGCCCATCACCGCCGCCACGATACCGAAGGCCGGCAGGCCATCGCCCAGCTTGGCGATCACGTGCGCCGGCACGGCACCTTCGTGATGGTGGGTTTCCAGTTCGTTGTCCATCAGGTTTTCGATCTGAAACGCATCCATGTTGCCGGACACCATCAGGCGCAGGTAATCGGTCATGAATTCCACGATATGGTGGTCCTCCAGCACCGACGGGTACTTGGAGAACAGCGGGCTCTGTTCCGGCGTCTCGATGTCGCCTTCGATCGACATCAGGCCTTCCTTGCGCACCTTCGACAGGATGTCGAACAGCAGCGACATCAGGTCCATGTACAGTTCCTTCGTGTACCGCGAGCCCTTGAGCAGCGTGGGCAACGCGGCCAGCGTGGCCTTGAGGGACTTGTTGTTGTTGCCGACGAAAAGGGCACCCAGGGCAGCGCCGCCGATCATCACCAGTTCCAATGGCTGGAACAGGATTGCAAGGTGCCCGCCAGACATTGCGTAGCCGCCGAACACGCTGGCACAGACCACGAGATAACCAATAATTAATAGCAAGCCTGCAAACTCCTATGAAGTAGTGGGGCAACCGGATACCACGGCAAAACAGGGGCGCCGCAAAATAATTCCACAGGGAACTACAATAGCGTGAGAAAGCCGGCCTCGCAAGGGAAAGCCAATCAAAACGCCCAAACAAATAGTGGTGGCGCCCCCTCTGTGGTAAAGATGGTCTTGTCCGGCTTGAAACCCGGGATATTAAATTCGTAACTCACTAACAGACTGCCAACTTTCATTTCCCGGCGAGCCTTGTCAAATAAGCCCGACATTACCGCCGGTGATAAATAAGCAAACACCAGGTCATAGTCGCCGAAATGAATCTTTTCATAATCGCCGCGGATGAACCGCGCGCGGCTGCCGCTTATCCTGGCGCGCCACCTCGAATATAAATACGGCACCGGCGCCAGTTCGATGCCGGCGCATTCGGCATCCGGGCGGACCCGCGCCAGGTGCAGCGTGAATCCGCCCAGCCCGCTCCCGACATCGATCACGCGCACCCCGGGGCGCGCGGGCAGCAAGGCTTCGACAGCATGCCAGGCCGCCGGCCTGGAAGGAAAATAGGGCACCTGGGTACGGAACGTGGACCAGTACCAGCCCAGCAGTACGATGAACACGGCGAGGAACAGGATCGGCGGCAGGCGCAGTGCCAATGCCGCCAGCAGCGCGACCGGGAACAGCAGCTCGATGATGCGCCACCACGGCGCCAGACCGATCTTCCAGGTGATCAGCATGGCGATGGCGCCCTGCAGCACGGCGGCTTCCAGCAGGCTCAGGCCGTGGCCGAACGCGTCGAGCGTCACGCCCAGCGCGGCGGTGGGCAGCAGTGCGACCAGTTGCACGAGCAAGGCGCGCACGGCGGGCCATTGAAAAAGCCGGGGTGGCGTCATGCACCACCCCGGCTTTCGGTAACGGAAATCTTGCAGCGGGAACGCTGTGGGCCGGTCACGCGGCGACAGCCTCTTCTCGGGATTTGCGGGTCTTGCCGGCCCGCGACGGCATGTGGCACAGGCCGCAATGGTAGTCGCCGTTCAAGTCCATGCCGTTGACGATGAACCTGCCCTGGCATTTCTTGCAAGCTTTTAACTCCAGCATGCGGCTGCCGAAGAAGCGGACCAGGGTCCAGGCCCGCGTCAGCGACAGCAGCGGCTCTTCGCCGGGCGCCGGCGGCATTTGCTCCAGGTACAGCTGGTAGGCTTTCATCACGGCGTGGATGCCGCTGGCACCGGCGTGCCGGACCAGGAAATCGTGGATGTTGATGAACAGGGATGCGTGGATGTTCGGCTGCCAGGTCAGGAACCAGTCGGTCGAGAATGGCAGCATGCCTTTCGGCGGCGACACGCCCTTCAGCTCCTTGTACAGCTTCAGCAGGCGTTCGCGCGACAGCGACACCTCGGATTCCAGCAGCTGCAACCGTGCGCCCAGGTTGATCAGCTCGATTGCGAGCCCGATTTCCTGTGCTTCGCTGACGACGCTCTTTTTGCCCGCATTGCTCATGTTCCGCTCCCCGTATTGATCTTAGTGTACCGCTCAGGCGATTTCTTCGACGCCCTGTCCCGCCATCAGGATCGCCGCGTGCGACTGGGCCAGCGAACGGTCCTTGTTGTAGTTGGTGAGCATGCCGAGGATCGCGCTGTCGTCGAAGCGGAAGCGGGCCAGCATCATGTTGCCGCCTGCCAGCTTCAGGATCTGGGCGTTGCTCATGCCTTCGATCAGGTCGGCGATGTCAGCCGAGATGCCGAGGCGGAAGATGGCGGTGACCTTGTCCGCGCGGATCATCTGCTGGGCCAGCATCAGATAAGAGAGGTTCGCATCGCGGATCTCGGCCATCATGTCGTTCGCAGTCATTGTGTGCTCCTCAAAGCGTTTCCGTTGAGACACATTCTGCGGTAGGGCCCCGTGCACGAGAAGAGGCAGCTGTCTGTATTTGAGGTAGGGAAATGGCGATCGCACCCTGTCAGCGTTTGTCTGACAAACGCAGGGCGATCAGAGCGGCGCGCCAGAGCTGGCGCGGCTTTGCGGGTGATGGTGGCGGACAGGAAATCGTCTTTATCTCGCCGTAATGCAGATGCGCGACTGACGCTTTTTAGCGACATCTAAACCGGTAACGTCTGCCGTTCTGAAAACTTTAGGGTGATCAGCAAAAAATTTTAAGATTTTTTCCTGTCATCCAATGCAACGAACAGAGGTACTTTCCCGGGCATCTGGATGGGGTAACGGCGGGGGTGGCGGAAACTTTAGGGTTGATTTGAAAAAAATCTGGTTTTTTTACGCCGTCTTTTTGATGTCATTCATTTAAGTGACATTTATTCAACTGTCATTCATTCAACTGTCATTCATTCAACTGTCATTCATTCAACTGTCATTCATTCAACTGACATTTATTCAACTAGCGCTGATGCGACCGAGATTTCGTCGCCTGCCGTGATAACAATGCCGCTTTGCCAATTGATTATTTACCAACGCGCTCCCGGTTAACTGTCTGGTTATCAACGGCGCAAGACGATATCCGTCGCAGCCGATGATGCCTGGATGACATCCCCGCCATGCTACACTCCCGCCTTCTTCCGACAAGCGCCCCGGAGCCCTCATGCATTCCTCCCGTACCGATTGCCTCGCCCGCGATGCCGCCGACCCGCTGGCCCCATTGCGCGATGCTTTCGCGCTGCCGGCCGGCGTGATCTACCTGGACGGCAATTCGCTGGGCGCGCGCCCGAAAGCCGCGGCCGCGCGCGCCGCCGAGGTCATCGAGCGGGAATGGGGCAACGACCTGATCACGAGCTGGAACACGGCCGGGTGGTTCGACATGCCGAAGCGGCTGGGCGACAGGCTGGCGCCGCTGGTCGGCGCGCAAGCGGGCGAGGTCGTCGTCACGGACACCACGTCGATCAACCTGTTCAAGGCACTGGCCGGCGCGCTGGCGATCCAGGCGGCGGATCCGCGCCGGGTGGCGATCGTGACCGAACGCAGCAACTTCCCCACCGATATCTACATGGCCGAGGGCTTGTCCGCCTGGCTGGCACGGGGGCACACCGTGCGCCTGGTCGACAGTCCGGGCGAAATCCCGGCCGCGCTGGGCGACGACACGGCCGTGCTGCTGCTGACGCACGTGAACTACCGCACCGGCCACATGCACGACATGGCCGCGCTGACCGCCCTGGCCCACCAGCATGGCGCGCTGGCGGTATGGGACCTGGCCCACTCGGCCGGCGCGGTGCCGGTCGACCTGCATGGCGCGCAGGCCGACTTCGCGGTCGGCTGCACCTATAAATACCTGAACGGAGGCCCCGGCGCACCGGCGTTCATCTGGGTGCCCGCACGCCACCAGGGGGCATTCACGCAGCCGCTGTCCGGCTGGTGGGGCCATGCCACGCCGTTCGCGATGGCGCCCTCGTTCGCGCCCTGCGCGGGCATCGGCCGCGCCCTGTGCGGCACCCAGCCGGTGGTGTCGCTGGCGCTGGTCGAGTGCGGGCTGGACGTGTTCGCCCAAACCGACATGGCGGCGTTGCGCGCCAAGTCGCTGGCGCTGACGGACCTGTTCATCGCCCTGGTCGAGGAACACTGCGCCGGCCACCCGCTCGAACTGGTGACCCCGCGCGAGCATGCGCGGCGCGGCAGCCATGTCAGCTTCACCCATCCGCACGGCTATGCGGTGATGCAGGCGCTGATCGCGCGCGGCGTGATCGGCGACTACCGGGAACCGCACATCATGCGCTTCGGCTTCACGCCGCTGTATACGAGCTTCACGGAAGTGTGGGATGCGGTGGCCATCCTGAAACGCATCCTCGACGACGCCGCCTACGACGTCAACGCCGCTCGCGGCGCGGTAACCTGAAGGACCCCGGCATGGACCAAGACAACAAGGACGCGCAGTGGCACGGCGCGCAGATGGATTTCTCGAAGTCGATGAGCTACGGCGACTATCTCGGCCTCGAACAGATCCTCAGCGCGCAGCACCCGCTGTCGCCTAACCACAATGAACTGCTGTTCATCGTGCAGCACCAGACCAGCGAGCTGTGGATGAAGCTGATGCTGCACGAGATGCATGCGGTGCGCGAGCACATCCGCCGCGACGACCTGCCGCCCGCCTTCAAGATGCTGGCGCGCGTGGCGCGCATCATGGACCAGCTGGTGCACGCCTGGGACGTGCTGGCCACCATGACGCCGCCCGAGTACACGGCGATCCGCCCCTACCTG
The DNA here is from genome assembly GCF_004322755.1 of Pseudoduganella albidiflava. Classification (NCBI taxonomy): domain Bacteria; kingdom Pseudomonadati; phylum Pseudomonadota; class Betaproteobacteria; order Burkholderiales; family Oxalobacteraceae; genus Pseudoduganella; species Pseudoduganella albidiflava. The sequence goes on along the minus strand of NZ_CP036401.1, from coordinate 1,687,282 downwards.
GGCGCCTCGTCCGGCTTCCAGTCCTACCAGTACCGCGAGATCGAGTTCATCCTGGGGAACAAGAACGCGCAATTGCTGGCCGTGCACGAACCGGTACCGGCCACCCACGCGATCCTGCACCGCGCACTGCACGAACCGTCGGTGTACGACGAGGCGATCCGCCTGCTGGCGCGGCATGGCCTGCCGGTATCGGGCGCCCGCCTGGCCGCCGACCCCACGCTGCCCACCGTGGCGGACGATTCCGTCAAGGCGGCCTGGCTGGAGGTGTACCGCGATCCGGCGCGCCATTGGGCCCTGTATGAGCTGGCCGAGAAACTGGTCGACCTGGAAACGGCATTCCGCTTCTGGCGCTTCCGGCATGTGACGACCGTCGAGCGCATCATCGGCTTCAAGACGGGCACCGGCGGCACGGCCGGCGTCAGCTACCTGCGCAAGATGCTCGACGTGGTGCTGTTCCCGGAACTGTTCGCGCTGCGCACGGAACTTTAACAATAAGCTGTGCCGGGCATCTGCCCGCACCAGAACCTGTCATGAGCTGGAGTCAACCAACAATGAAACACGCAATCCCCCGCGCCCTGCTGCTGGCCGCTGCCCTGCTGTGCGGCGGCGCGCAGGCGGCAAAGAACAAGAGCGTGGGCGAACCGGGCGAATTCGATTACTACGCGCTGGCGCTATCCTGGTCACCGTCCTATTGCGCCACCAACGGCGGGCGCGACCCGAACCAGTGCGGCAGCGGCCGCCGGCTCGGCTTCGTGCTGCACGGCCTGTGGCCGCAATACGAGAACGGGTATCCGCAGAACTGCTCGCGGGACCCGCTGCCCGACCACCTGCGCCGCAAGTACGAAGGCATCTATCCATCGCCGAAGCTGATCGGCCACGAATGGAAGAAGCACGGCACCTGCTCCGGCCTGGGTCCTGAACAGTACCTGGCGCTGTCGGCCAGGCTGAAGGATGGCGTGGTGGTGCCCCCGGCATTCCGGGCGCCGGACCAGCCGGTGCGCGTGACGACCGCCCAGTTCAAGGACGCCTTCCGGGCCGCCAACCCGCGCCTGGCCGAGAATGCGATCGTGCCCTTCTGCGGCGGCGCCGGGCGCTTTCTGCGCGAGATCCGGGTCTGCTACCGCAAGGATGGCGCCTCGCGCAGCTGCGGACAGGCTGAAATCAAACTTTCGCAGAAAAGCTGCGGACAGGAGTCGTTCCTGTTGCAGAGCGTCCGCTGACGAGAAACCGTAGCGTGACCTTGCGCAACAGTAGCCGTTTGCCGGTAAAATTCTGTCCATGACACAGGCGAGCCCACCGATAGACCTCAGCAGTTGCGAGCGCGAAGCGATCCGCACGCCGGGCAGCATCCAGCCGCACGGCTGCGTGCTGGCGCTGTCGCCGCAGGGTATCGTCGTGCAAGTGAGTGACAACATCGAGCACTGGCTCGGATTGTCCCCGGCTGCCGCGCTGGGGCGCCCACTGCATGAAGTGATCGATGCCGGGGCGGCGGCCCGGCTGGCACCGGAGTTGCCGGCGGCCAGCGAACGGCCGTCGTTCGCCAGCACCGTGCGGCTCGCCGACCGCGTTTTCGACGTACTGGTGCACCGCTACGACGAATTGCTGATGCTCGAGTTCGAGGCCGTGCAACGCGCCGGCGCAGCGGATTTTCGCCACCTGTACCCGCTGGTCGGCAATTTCCTGCTGCAATTGAACGATACCGATACGGTCGAAACGATGAGCGCCAGGGCGGCCGACGAAATTCGCGCCATCACCGGTTTCAACCGGGTGCTCGTCTACCGGTTCGACGCCGAAGGCCACGGCCACGTGCTAGCCGAAAGCAACGACGGACACCTGCCCTCCTACCTCGGCCAGCGCTTTCCCGCGTCCGACATTCCCCCGCAGGCCAGGGAACTGTATGCGGCGAACCGCATCCGGCTGATCCAGGATGCCAACTACACGCCTTCCCGGCTGCTGCCACCGGACAATCCGCTGACGGGTGCGCCGAACGACCTGTCGTTCGCGGCGCTGCGCAGCGTGTCGCCGGTGCACCTGCAGTACATGCGCAACATGGGCACGCTGGCATCGATGTCGGTATCACTGATGGTCAAGGGCCAGCTGTGGGGGCTGATTTCCTGCCACAACGCGGCGCCGTGCCATATCACGTTCGACAAGCGCACGGCCTGCGAACAGCTGGGCCAGATCCTGGCGCTGCGCGTGGAAAGCCGGGAAGTGCGCGACGAACTGCAGTTCCGCCTGGACGTGCGGCGCATCATGGTGTCGGCGCTGGGCGGCCTCACGCAGGGCGCCAACTTCATCGAGAACATGGGCAACGTGTTCCCCGAACTGCTGCATTTCGCGCGGGCCGGCGGCGCGGCCATCATCGTCGATGACCGCATCGTCAGCTACGGCGACACGCCGGATGAGGCGCAACTGCGCGAGCTGATCGCATGGCTGCAGTCGAACAGCCATGAGGACCTGTACCACACCGACCGGCTGGGGGCCGAATTCCCGCCCGCCGCCGCCTACCGGCAAAGCGCCAGCGGCTTGCTGGCCATGCCGATCTCGCGCATCCACAAGCATTACCTGCTGTGGTTCCGGCCCGAGTTCGTCTACACGATCGACTGGGCCGGCAATCCGCACCTGAAGGAAGCCCCCGCCGGTGCGCCCACCCAGCTCAGCCCCCGCAGCAGTTTCGATTCGTGGCGCGAGACGGTGCACGGCACCTCGGCGCCATGGCATCCGGGCGAGATCGAACTGGCGGTGGAATTCCGCACGGCGCTGCTGGGTATCGCGCTCGAGCGCGCCGAGCAGATGGCCGAGCTGGCCGAGGAGCTGGGCCGCGCCAACAAGGAACTGGAAGCGTTTTCCTATTCCGTGTCGCACGACCTGCGCGCGCCGCTGCGGCATATCGTCGGCTTCTCCGACCTGCTGCTGGAATCGGGCGGCTCCGGCTCGCCGGAGAAGCAGCAGCGCTTCCTCACCAACATCAAGGAATCGGCGCGCCTGGCCGGCAAGCTGGTCGACGACCTGCTGAGCTTCTCGCAGATGGGCCGCGCGTCGCTGCGGCCGGTGCAGGTCGACATGAATGAACTGGTGCAGTCCTGCATCGACAGGCTGGCCCTCGATATCGGCGGCCGCCGCGTCGAGTGGCACGTGGCCGACCTGCCGCCGATCGTGGCCGACCCCACCTTCATCCAGCTGGCCCTGTACAACCTGCTGTCCAACGCGGTGAAATTCACCAGCCGCAAGGATCCGGCCGTGATCCGCATCGACGGGCGGCGCGAAGCCGCCATGACGGTGTTTACCGTGGCCGACAACGGTATCGGCTTCAACATGGACTATGTCCACAAGCTGTTCGGCGTCTTCCAGCGCCTGCACCGGATGGAAGATTTCCAGGGCACGGGCATCGGCCTGGCGAACGTGCGCCGCATCGTGGAACGCCATGGCGGCACAGTGACCGCCGCCGCGGTCCAGGGCCAGGGCGCCACCTTTACTTTTTCCATCCCCAACTCGCTACCGACCGTATGTTAAAGCCCATCCTGCTCGTGGAAGACAATCCCCACGACCTCGAACTCACCCTGATCGCGCTGGAGAAGAGCCAGCTGGCCAACGAGGTGGTCGTCGTGCGCGACGGCGCCGAGGCGCTCGATTACCTGCATTGCCGGGGCGAGTACGCGCAGCGGCAGAAAGGCAACCCGGCGGTCGTGCTGCTGGACCTGAAGCTGCCGAAAGTGGATGGCCTGGAAGTGCTGCGCGAAATCCGCGAGACGGCCGCGCTGGGGCCCCTGCCGGTGGTCATGCTGACCTCGTCGCGCGAGGAACAGGACCTGGTGCGCAGCTATTCGCTGGGCGTGAACGCGTATGTGGTGAAGCCGGTGGAATTCAAGGAATTCGTGCGCGCGATCTCCGACCTGGGCATCTTCTGGGCCGTGCTGAACGAGCCGCCACTGGGCTCGCAGCGCTACGTGCGGCCGATCGGCTGACCCGCTTCGATGCAGGTCAGGCGGCCTTGCGCCGCCGTAGCAGATGCCGGATGCGGGCGCTCAGCACGTCCGGGTTATACGGTTTCGGCAACAGGCTGATGCTCGGGTCCATCTTGCCCTCGTGCGTCAGCACCCCTTCGGCATAGCCGGAAGTAAACAGGATCTGCGCGTCCGGGCAGCGCCGGCGCACCAGGTCGGCCAGTTCCAGGCTGCTCATCCTGCCGGGCATGATCACATCGGTAAACAGCAGGTCGACGCGCGCGCCATGCTCGACGATGCGCGCGGCCTGGTCCGCGTCCGGCGCCTGCAGCACGTGGTAGCCCAGCGCCAGCAGCAACTGGGCGGTGGCATCGCGCACCGCTTCCTCATCCTCGACCACCAGCACCGTCTCGATGCCGCCGAACAGCGGCGTGGCCGCGCCATCGAATTCTTCGGGAATGGCCTGGGTCGCACTGCGGCGCAGGAAAATGCGCACGCTGGTGCCGCTGCCAGGCGTGCTTTTCAGCAGGATCTCGCCGCCGGACTGCTTGACGAAGCCATACGCCATCGACAGCCCCAGCCCGGTGCCCTGCCCGGTCGGCTTGGTGGTGAAGAACGGTTCGAAGGCACGCTGCAGCACGTCGGGCGGCATGCCGTTGCCGGTATCGGCCACCTCGATCATCACGTACTCGCCCTGGCCGACCTCGGCGAGTTCGGGCGAACCGGCCGGCACGTTGCGGGCGCGCAGCGTCAGCGTGCCGCCATGCGGCATGGCGTCGCGCGCGTTGATCGCCAGGTTCAGGATCACATTGTGCAGCTGGCTCGGATCGACGGCCGTGCTCCAGACGCCGGGCGCGATATCGCTCTCGATGCGCGCCTGCGGGCCGAGCACGCGGCGCAGCATTTCCTCCATGTCGGCCAGCACCACGGAGGGATCGATGACGACCGCCTGCAGCGGCTGCCGCCGCGCGAACGCCAGCAGGTGCGAGGCCAGGCGCCCGCCCCGCTCCACGCCGGCCAGCGCCGCATCGACACGGCCGCGCGCGTTGTCGTTCAGGCCGCCCATCAGCTTCACCAGCTGCAGGTTGCCGCCGATAATCTGCAGCACGTTGTTGAAGTCGTGCGCCACGCCGCCCGTCAGCTGGCCGATCGCTTCCATCTTCTGCGCCTGGTGCAGCGCGGCCTGGCTGGCGCGCAATTCTTCCTGGCTGCGCGCCAGCGACGCGAAGGCGGCGTCGCGCTGGCGGCGCGCCACGCAGGCCGCGCTGTGGTAGCGCAACCGCGCCACCAGCTCGCGCGCATCCGGCCATTTCACGAGGTAATCGTTGGCGCCGGCGGCAAACGCCTGCACCTTCACCTCGGCATCATGCTCGGACGACAGCATGACGATCGGGATGTGTTCGGTACGGGAATCGGCGCGCAGATTGCGCACCACCCCGAAACCATCGGTTCCGGGCATGCGCAAGTCCACCAGCACCACGGTGGCATCGATTTCAAGCGCCAGCGCCACGGCACGCTCGGCGCAGTGCTCGTAGCACAGCGCGACGTCGGCATGCGCTTCCAGGCAATGCAGAAGGTAATCCTGCGCCAATGGTTCATCGTCGATGAGCAGGACGGAACAGGAACTGGGTTGCATAGCGCGTCGGGCGGCCCTGAAAAATGTGAACAAAAAGCAAGATTGCATTCTACTATAACGTTGTGCCTTGCTGTGCATGCGGTTTCAACCGTGCGCGGTATCGGCGGGGCGAAGGCTGTCGAGGTATTTGACAGCTCATCCGCAACGACGGGCATGGGGCTGCGCCAAGTCGCTGATTTTGCAATGACTGCGCATGCAGGCGCGCGACTTGCTTGGCCCTCTTCTCCACACAAAAGGAGACGCACATGAAGCCTGCAATGTTGCAACGGGTAACGATGGCGGCTTGCGCCACCATCGCACTGGGCCTGGCGACGACCGCCGCGAATGCCACCGTCTACACCGCCACGCTTTCCGGCGCGATCGAAGCGCCGCCCAACGAGTCCCCCGGCACCGGCTCCGTGACGGTGGATTTCGATATCGCCACGCACACGATGACCATCGACGTCACGTTCTCCGGCCTGCTGGCCCCGACGACCGCCGCGCACATCCATTGCTGCACGGCGGCGCCCGAAACGGGAACCGCCGGCGTTGCCACGGAACTGCCGACCTTCACCGGCTTCCCCACCGGCGTCACCTCCGGCACCTACTCGCACGTATTCGATACGTCGCTGGCGGCCACGTGGAACCCGAACTTCGTCACCAATTTCGGTGGCGGCACCATCGCCGGTGCCGAAGCGGCCTTCATGGCCGGGCTCGAATCCGGCACCGCCTACCTGAACCTGCATACGGAATTCGCGCCGGGCGGTGAAATCCGCGGCTTCCTGCAGCCGGTGCCGGAACCCGCCACCTTTGCCCTGCTGGCGCTGGGCGCGCCGGTGGTGTTGCTGGCTGCGCGGCGCCGCCGCGGCAAGTAACAGGGCGAGGACGACGGCCAGAAACACGGCAAGGCAGCGGCCGACACCAGTCGGCCAGCACCAGTCGGCCAGCACCAGTCGGACAGCACCAGTTAGCCAGCAACCAGTTGGCCATTACCGCTCGGCGAATAGCAAACGGTGCCGGTGACACGAGCACTGGCCCCGTTTGTGCCGCGCAACCGGCTCGCGGAAGCCGTGCTGCGTGGCGTGCTCACCGAAGATCATTGGCCGCCAGTCGATAGACGATGCCCGTTCGTGGATGTTCGGTATCCGATATTCGGTGCCCGATGGCCGCGATGGGATGGGCTTTTCAGGCGGCAGCCGGGGCCAGGTAGCGCGGCGCCGGCGTGGCGTGGCCGAAGCGTTGCGACAGCGCCTGGCGGGCCGCTTCGTAGCCGGTCCAGTCCCCGGCATCCTGCAGCGGCGGGATCGTGACGATCTCGCCCGCGTCGAGTCCGGCCAGCGCGGCATCGACCATGTCTTCGGCGCGCATCACCATCCCGCTCGGCAGGCTGGCATGCGCCAGGCCCGCGGTATCCCAGAAATCGGTGGCCGTGGCGCCGGGCAGCACGGCCTGGACCCGAATGCCCTTCGCCGCCAGTTCGTGGTGCAGCGATTGCGTCAGGGCCAGCACGTAGGCCTTGCTGGCGCCGTACACGCCATTCAGGATCTCCACGCCGATGGCCACGATCGAGGCGATGTTGATGATCGTGCCGCCGCCCCGTCCCACGAAGGCCGGCGCCGCGGCGTAAGTCAGGCGGGTCGGCGCGGTGACGTTAATGTCGATCATCTGTTCCATCCGGTTCGCGTCCGATTCGAGCAGGGGTGTCACGCCGCCGAAACCGGCATTGTTGACCAGCACCGTGATCGATGGATCGGTGCGCAGGATGGCCTCGACGCGGGCCAGGTCGTCGCGCTTGCCCAGGTCGGCCTGCACGACCGTCACGCCGCGGCCATGGGCCCGCCGCACGCGGTCCGCCACCTCGCGCAGGCGTTCCCCGTTCCGGGCCACCAGGATCAGGTCGTGGCCGCGGGCGGCCAGCCGGTCGGCATAGATGGCGCCGATGCCGGACGATGCGCCCGTGACCACGGCGGTGCCCCGGCCGGCTTGCGCGTCCGGGACATTCTTGGCATTCGTGGCATTCGTGGCATTCGTGGCATTCGTGATGTTCGCGGTGTGGGTATTGTTCGTCATGCTGTTCTCCATGGATATCGGTGTCGGTGGGTTGGTGCGTCATGCGCCTGCAGTGAATCCATTATGTCCCCGCAACTCCATGGCCGATACGACGGAAAACCCTCGTTTCCGGACATTCCGGCCGATCTTCTCCAACTGCTGCACGAGGCCGCGGGCACGGCTACAATCGCCATGTCACCTTCCCTCCTTTCAGGACATCATGGCCGCCCGCATCGCCCTCGTCGTGTTCCCCGGTTTCCAGATCCTCGACTTCGCCGCCCTCACCGTGTTCGAGATCGCCAACAAGATCAGCGGCGCTGCGCGCTATGCGGTCGAGACGGTCTCGCACGGCGGCGGCATCGTCGCCAGTTCGGCCGGCGTGCCGGTCGATACGAAGCCGCTCGGGCGGCGCGCCTGCGACACGCTGCTGATCGCCGGCCACACGGTGGTGGCACCGGCGGAGCCGGAACTGCTCGACGCACTGCGCCGCGCCAGCCCGCGCGCCCGCCGCACCGCCTGCCTGTGCACGGGCGCTTTCGTCGCTGCCGAGGCGGGACTGCTGGCCGGCCGCCGCGTCACCACGCACTGGGCACTGGGCCGCCAGCTGAAAAAGCTGTATCCCGATATCGAACTCGATGACGACAAGATCTTCGTGAACGATGGCCCGATCTGGACGTCGGCCGGCATGAGCGCCTGCATCGACCTGGCGCTCGAGCTGGTCGAGGCGGACCTGGGCAGCGACGTCTCGAAAGCGGTGGCGCGCATGATGGTGGTGTATCACCGCCGCACGGGCGGCCAGTCGCAGTTCTCGTCGATGGCGCAGATGGATGGCGGCTCGGACCGTATCCGCAGTGCGCTGCTGTTTGCCAGGGAAAACCTGCAGGAGGCGCTGTCGGTCGAGCGGCTGGCCGAACACGTGCACTGGAGCCCGCGCCATTTCTCGCGCGCGTTCCGCGAACAGACCGGCCACTCGCCCGCCAAGGCCATCGAGAAGCTGCGCCTGGAAGCAGCGCGCTCGCTGCTGGAGGACGGCGGTGCGGCCATCGGCAGGATCGCCTGGCAGACCGGCTTCGGCGACGAGGAGCGGATGCGGCGCGCGTTCGTGCGCACCTATGGCAAATCGCCGCAGGCGCTGCAGCGGGAAGCGCGGCAGCGCATCGGCTACGATGTGCCGGAAACGGTGCGCTAAGCGTGGACAGGCAAGCGATCCCCAGGCCGTCGCCGAATCTCAACCTGCTGCGCTCCCTGGACGTCCTGCTCGATACCCGCAACCTGACGGCGGCGGCCGGCATCCTCGGACTGACGCAATCCACGCTGAGCCGCCAGCTGGCCCAGTTGCGCAGCCAGTTCGGCGATCCGCTGCTGGTGCGCGAAGGCCAGCGCTTCCTGCTCACGGAACGCGCCCGTATGCTGCGTGCGCCGCTGAAAGCCTTGCTGGAATCGCTCGAGGCGGTACTGAGCGAACCGGTATTCGACCCGGCCGCGTGCACGCGCCGCTTTGCGATCGCCGGCTCGGATTACCTGGCCGACCACGTGCTGCCCACGCTGGTCGAGGCGATCGGCCGCGAAGCGCCGCGTGCGGAAGTCGTGTTTCGCATGTGGGAACCGGGCTACTACCGGCTGCTCAGCGACGAGGACATCGACCTGGTCGCCACCATCGCCGACACCCTGCCGGACAACCTGCATGGCCGGGCAATGGGCAAGGACCGTCCCGTGTGCGCCATGCGTGCGGCACATCCATTGGCCCGGCAAGAGCTTGGCCTGACCGACTACCTGCAGTGGCCTCACCTGCGTGTCACCGGTGGCAGCGACAAGGACAGTTTCGTGGACCAGTACCTGGCGGCACGCGGGCTGCGGCGGCACGTGCGGGTCGCGGTGCCGTTCTTCTCGTCCGCACTGCGGATCGCCGGCAACGACGACCTGCTGTGGACCCTGCCCGAACACATGGCGATCACGCTGTCCCGGCAGACGCCGCTGGCCTGGAAGCCGCTGCCTTTCGACGTGCCGGACTACCAGTACTGGCTCCTGTGGCACTCCCGCAGCCACCACGATCCGGTGCACCAATGGTTCCGCCGCCACGTGTTCGGCGTGCTGCACGGTTTCGACCACGGCGTCACGCATTACGGCATGCAGGATGCGCATGGCAACCATGCGCAACGCGCCATTGATGGGCCGGAGGCCGCCCCGTAGACTGGCGCCATCTCCACAAAGGTTGCCGCCGATGACACGCCAATTTCTACATAGTGCCGCCGCACTGTCGCTTGCCGCGATGCTCGCCACCGCGGCGGCCGGGGCGGAGCCGCCCACCCGCTGGGTCGCCACCTGGGGTGCCGCGCCCGATGCGGCCGGCCCCGCGCTGGCGCCGCAGACGCTGCGCCAGGTCGTGCGCACGAGCCTTGGCGGAACGGCCGTACGGATTGCGCTTTCAAACGAGTATGGGACCGGGCCGCTGGCGATCGGTTCGGCGCACGTCGCCGTGCGCGGCAAAGGCGCCGGCCTCGTGCCGGGAAGTGGCCGCGCGGTGACGTTCGACGGCTCGCCCACGGTGACGCTGGAAAAAGGCGGCAGCATCGTCAGCGATGCGGTCGACCTGAGGGTCGCGCCGCTGCAGGAGCTGGCGATCAGCCTGTACCTGCCCGCCGGCAGCGCCGCCTCGACGATCCACGGCGCGGCACTGCAGACCGCCTACATCGCACCGGGCATCGATGCCGCCGCGGCGGAAACGTTCCCCGCCGGGCCGACCGACGACAGCCGCCATTTCATTACCGGTGTCGATGTCGCGGCGCCAGGCGGGGCCGGCACCGTCGTCATCGTCGGCGACTCGATCGCCGACGGCATCGGCTCCACGGAAGATGGCAATGCCCGCTGGCCGGACATCCTGGCGCAGCGCCTGAGTGGCGCCGCCGCGCCGGTGGCCGTCGTGAATGCCGGCATTGCGGGCAACCGCATCGTCCGCCATGCCGCCAGGCCCTTCGCCGGCCCCGCGACCATGGCGCGGCTGGAGCGCGACGCGCTGGACAAGCCGGGCGTGAAGTGGATCGTGCTGGCACAGGGCATCAACGACATCACTGCCGGCGACATGCTGGCGGACCCCGCCGAAAAAGTCGCGGCGCAGCAGATCATCGATGCGATGCAATCGCTCGTGCGGCGCGCCCATGCGCGCAACGTGAGGGTCTGCGGGGCCACGCTGATGCCGCTGGAAGGCGTGCGGCGTCCGTTCGTGCATTCGCTCGCCGGGGAAGCCGTGCGCCAGCAGGTGAATGCCTGGATCCGGGAGACCGCCCCGTTCGACGCCACCGTCGACCTGGACCGCGTCATGCGCGATCCCTCCCATCCCGGCCGCCTGCAGGCCCGCTTCGACAGCGGCGACCACCTGCACCCGAACGACGCCGGCTATGTCGCCATCGCCGAGGCCGTGCAGGCCGCATGCCTGAAGTGAAGCGCATCGACTGCGCGTTCCATGGTCCGCACGATCGAACGGACGTCAAAAGGCGCTGTGCGCGGTGATTGGGGGAACTTCCCGCCGAACCACGGTCTCGCATCCGATGGCATTGCGGATGGTCCATGCCTTCCAGGGCAGCCCAGGTGGCAGCGTTGTCTCGTTACTATTGGAGAGATTCGGCGGCTTGCGTAGCGATACAATCGATCCGCCCCACGATCTTCCATGAGCTTGCCATTCCAACCTTCGAAAGGACCACAATGCGATCGCTTCCTGCCGTCTGTTCACTACTAATTGCCATCGCCGCGACGCCGGCAAGCGCATACGAGGTTACCGTAGAGTACAAGGTCAAGGTCAACAAACTGCTCGTGTACGGTACTGGCTACGTTCAACACAGCGATTTGCTCGGCTTCGATCTCTCTGTCGGCGATGTCGTCACGGGATACTTTATTTACGACACGACAACGCCGCTCATCAGGGACGGGCACGATATGTGGATGCTGTATGAAAATTTCCAGCAATCGGTGGTGTTCGAGAATGCGCCGGGACCGATTGATCTCAGCTACCACGCCGGGCTCAGGGCGTGGGAACTCGACGTACTCGACATCAACACACATGGCTCCAGCGGCCCGGATGGCCAGGCTACCCTGGCGACCAGTTTCGTCGACGAAGGGCCATACAGGCCACTCAACTTCTACCTGCCGGCGGAGAACCAGTGGTCGAACTTTTCGCCCAGCCTGTCGTCCTTCAACTATTATCATCAGGGAGAGCTCGAAGTTGTTGGGAACATGACATCCTTCCGCGTCGTTCCAGTGCCGGAGCCAGGCACCTACATGATGCTGGCCGTGGGTGGCATGGTGCTGCTCGCCGCTCGCCGCAAGCGCCGTCCATCCTGAAAGCCTTGGCGCACTGCAAGCCCGGCCAGCGCGGCGTAGGCTATGCCGTTAGCGCACATCAGCCGGTCGACAAGGCGAACCAGGCAGCGCATGCCTGCGACGAGATTCCCGACGCGGCATTCGTCGTCATTACCTCGCACGACGACGAGGAACTGTCGGAAGTATCCTGATCGTGCACATCGCCGCCGAGCCGCGCGAACAGGCATTGCGCGACGCTTTCGCGCAAGCCTGAAGCGGACGCCGATATGGCAGGGGCCGTGCCCGCTGGCGCGGACACGGCCCCTGCAACGACCGGACAACCGGCGAACCGGCCGGAACGGCTACATCGGCGGAATTACTTCAGCAGCATCTCGTTCATCCGGCGCACGAACGCCGCCGGATCTTCCAGCGTGCCGCCTTCGGCCAGCAGGGCCTGGTCGAACAGCAGGTGCGACCAGTCGGCGAATTTGCCGCTTTCCTCGCCGCCGTCCACTTTTTCGTATTTCAGGCGCGTGACCAGCGGGTGGTTCGGGTTGATCTCGAGGATCGGCTTGCTTTCCGGCGCGTTCTGGCCGGCTGCCTTCAGCATGCGCAGCAGGTTGCCGGACAGTTCGTGCTCGTCGGCCACCAGGCACGCCGGCGAATCGGTCAGGCGGAACGTCACGCGCACGTCCTTGGCCTTGTCGCCCAGCGCACCCTTCATCTTCTCGACCAGGTCCTTGTACTGCGCCTCGGTTTCCTCGTGTTCCTTCTTCTCGGCCTCGTCTTCCAGCTTGCCCAGGTCCAGGCCGCCCTTGGCCACCGAGACCAGTTCCTTGCCGTCGAATTCGGTCAGGAACGACAGCATCCATTCATCGACGCGGTCGGTCATCAGCAGCACTTCCACGCCCTTCTTGCGGAAGATTTCCAGGTGCGGGCTGTTCTTCGCGGCCGTGAAGCTTTCGCCGGTGACGTAATAGATCTTTTCCTGGCCTTCCTTCATGCGGCCCACGTAGTCGGCCAGCGCCACGGTCTGTTCGGCGGAATCGTTGTGCGTGGAGGCGAAGCGCAGCAGCTTGGCGAGACGGTCCTTGTTGGCGTGGTCTTCGCCCACGCCTTCCTTCAGCACCTGGCCGAACTCGGTCCAGAAGGCGGTGTACTTGTCCTTCTTTTCCTGCTCGTCGGCGTTGGCCAGTTCTTCCAGCATGCCGATCACCCGCTTGGTGGAACCCTCGCGGATCGCCTTCACGTCGCGCGACTCCTGCAGGATTTCACGCGATACGTTCAGCGGCAGGTCGGCCGAGTCGATCACGCCCTTCACGAAGCGCAGGTAGGTCGGCATCAGTTGTTCCGCGTCGTCCATGATGAACACGCGCTTGACGTACAGCTTGATGCCGCCGCGCTTGTTGCGGTCCCACAGGTCGAACGGCGCCTTGGCCGGAATGTACAGCAGCTGCGTGTATTCGCTGCGGCCTTCCACGCGGTTGTGCGTGTAGGTGAGCGGCGCGCCGAAGTCGTGCGACACGTGCTTGTAGAATTCCTCGTACTGCTCGGGCGTGATGTCGCTCTTCGAGCGGGCCCACAGCGCGCTGGCCTGGTTGATGGTCTCGAGTTCCTCCTTCGTGACCATTTCCTTCTTCTCTTCGTCCCACTCTTCCTTGGCCATCTGGATCGGCAGGGAGATGTGGTCCGAATACTTGGTGATGATCGACTTCAGCTTCCAGGCCGACAGCAGTTCATCCTCGCCTTCGCGCAGGTGCAGGATGATGTCGGTGCCGCGGCTGGTCTTCTCGATGGCTTCCACGCTGTAGTCGCCCTCGCCGGTCGATTCCCAGCGCACCGCTTCACTTGCTTCCAGCCCTGCACGGCGGGTTTCCACGGTGATCCTGTCGGCCACGATGAAGCCGGAGTAGAAGCCCACGCCGAACTGGCCGATCAGCGCCGCATCCTTTTGCTGGTCGCCGGACAGCTTGCCGAAGAATTCCTTGGTCCCCGACTTGGCGATCGTGCCCAGGTGGCTGATCACTTCGTCGCGGCTCATGCCGATGCCGTTGTCGGAGATCGTGACCGTGCGGGCCGCCTTGTCGAACGCCACCCTGATCTTCAGCTCGTGGTCGTTGCCGTACAGGGCATCGTTGTTGATGGCTTCGAAGCGCAGCTTGTCGGCCGCGTCGGACGCGTTGGAAATCAGCTCGCGCAGGAAGATTTCCTTGTTCGAGTACAGCGAATGGATCATCAGCTGCAGCAGCTGCTTCACTTCCGCCTGGAAGCCCAAGGTTTCTTTATTATCAGACATCGTTACCTCTTTAGTCTTGTTAGCCGGAAATTTTTCGGTTTCAGCGATATGGGATTGATGATTCTATCTTTCAAGAGCTTTTTGACAAAGCCCCCGCTTCCCTCACGCGGCTCCCTGGAGTCCTTCTCCCGCAGTTCCCGCAGTTCCTTTTCCCCGCAGTTCCTTCTCCAGAAAGCGCCACACGGCCGGGTCCTGCATGGCGGCCACGTTCAGCCGCATGAACCGGGACGGCAACTGGCTGGGCGAGAACATGCTGCCGGGCGCCAGCAGGATGCCTTGCGCCATCGCCCGCTCGGCCAGCACATTGGTGTCGCAGCCGGCATCGGCCCACACGAACATGCCGGCCGGCGGCGCCATGTCGATGCGCAGGCCCACGCGCTCCATCTGGCGCACGGTGCGCGCCCGCAGGCCGTCGAGCCGGGTGCGCATGCGTTCGGCGTGCTTGCGGTACACGCCCTCGGACAGGATCTTGTACACGATGCGCTCGCCGATGTCGCTGGTGGTCAGCGTCTGCAGCATCTTGCGGTCGGCAAGCCGCCGCGCCAGCTCGGGCGACGTGGCGATGAAGCCCACGCGCAGGTTCGCCGCCATCGTCTTGGAAAAGCCGGACAGGTAGATCACCCGCTGCAACTGGTCCAGCGCGGCCAGCCGGGTCGCCGGCTGCACCGCGCTGCCGGGGTGCAGGTCGCAATAGATGTCGTCCTCGACGATCGTGATGTCGTGCTCGGCGGCGATCCGCAGGATCTGGTACGCCTTGGCGCCGGACAGCGACGTCGAACTGGGGTTGTGCAGCACCGAGTTGATCACATACAGCTTCGGCTTGTGCAGCGCCGCCAGCTCGGCCAGCCGGGCGATGTCCGGCCCGTCGGCCAGCCGCGGCACGCCGACCACGCGCGCGCCCAGCGCCGCGAAGGAGCCGAACATCAGGAACCAGGCCGGGTCGTCGACCAGGATGGTGTCGCCCGGCCGGGTGAACTCGCGCGCCACCATGTCCAGCGCCTGGGTCACCCCGGCCGTGGTGACGATCTGTTCGGGCGCCGCGCCGATCTCCAGCTCGGCCAGCTTGCGCTGCAGCTGCTGGCGCAACGGCAGGAAGCCCTGCGGCACGCCATAGTTCAGCAGCTGGCTGGCGTTCTGGCGCCCGATCGCGCGCAGCGCGTTGGCCACGCTTTCCGCATCGAGCCATTCGCTGGGCAGCACCCCGGTTCCCGGCATCTGCTGGTGCGGCATCTGGCGGAACATGTTGCGCACCAGCCAGACCACGTCTAGCGACTGGCCGGCCGCCTCGGCATCGGCCGCCGCCGTGCTGGCCGCCGAGGCCACGCTGCGCAGCGGCGTGCGTTCGCGGATGAAGAAGCCGGCGCCGCGGCGCGACTCCAGGTAGCCGCGGGCGACCAGCTTGTCGTAGGCCGCCACCACGGTGAACGGCGACACGCCATGGCTTTCCGCGAAGCGCCGGATCGACGGCATGCGGCTGCCGCTGCGCAGCATGCGCTCGTCGATGCGCGCCGCCACGGTCCGCACGATCTGGTCGGTCAGCGATTCGCCCGCCGCGCGGCTGAGGGTGCCAACGGCGGGCGCTAGCGGGGTGGAAAGCGGAGTGGACGGCGGATGCGATGGTTCGGTCATGGCGTATCGGTCACAGGCATATCGGGTGCATTGGTCACGGGCATATCGATCACGCGTGTATTGGTGATCCAGCCACTACAGTAATTCAAATCATGCGGATCGGTGTATTGGCACTGTACTGGCCAATTCTTCTACGATACACCTGAATCCACGAGAAAGCCAAGACCATGAACCTGCTGCCCGTCCCGCCCCTCCCAGCAGTCCGCGCTGTCATGCCATTGGTGGCTGGAGCGCGGCCATGAGCGCCTCGTCCGCTGTCGCACAGGCAGCCACGGTCACGCGCCGGTCCGACGAAACGGCCGGCATGCTGCTCGGGCTGGCCGGCGTGGCGATCTTCAGCCTCACGCTGCCGTTCACCCGCCTGGCCGTGGCCGAGCTGAGCCCGATGCTCGTGACGATGGGCCGCGCCGTGGTGGCCGCGCTGCTGGCGGGCCTGTGGCTGTGGTGGCAGCGCGCGCCGCTGCCCGGCCGTGGCGCGCTGCCGGGACTGCTCGTGGTGGCGGCCGGCTGCGTGATCGGTTTTCCGCTGCTGACATCGTTCGCGATGCGTTCGCTGCCGGCGTCGCACGGCGCCGTGCTGGTCGGCATCCTGCCCCTGGCCACCGCCCTGTTTTCCGCCCTGCGCGGCCACGAGCGGCCGTCGGCCGGGTTCTGGTGCGCGGCGCTGGCCGGGTCCGGCCTCGTCGTCGGCTTCGCGCTGAGCCAGAGCGGCGGCGCCCTGCACGTGGCCGATGTGCTGATGCTGGGTGCCGTGCTGGCGGCCGGCATGGGCTACGCGGAAGGCGGGCGGCTGTCGCAGGCGCTGGGCGGGCAGCAGGTGATCAGCTGGGCACTGCTGCTGTCGCTGCCGATCGCCCTGCCCCTCGCCGGCTGGGACCTGTGGCAGCACGGCGGCGCGATGGCCGGCGTCGGCGCCGCGGCTTGGGGCGGCTTTGCCTATACCTGCGTGTTCTCGATGTTCGTCGGTTTCATCTTCTGGTACCGCGGCATGGCCCGGGGCGGCGTGGCCCGCGTCGGCCAGGTGCAGCTGCTGCAGCCGTTCCTCACGCTGCTGGGCGCCGCCATCGTGCTGGGCGAGCCGCTGCAGGCGGCGCACCTGCTGTTCGCGCTGGCCGTGATCGGCACCGTGGCGCTGGGCCGCAGGATGGCCGTGAGACGGTGAGCACTGATCATCGCAGGTGAAGCACCGTGCCGGGAACCGGGCGATGAACGCCTGGCCGGCGCCCGGCGGCAAGTCGTACAATACCGGGAATAAGCTCATTACAATGCGTTATTACAACTCATTCATTACAACCCATCTGGAGACATGATGTCCGTCTACGAAAAACTGAAGTCGCTCGATATCGCCCTGAAAGCACCGGCCACGCCGGCCGCCGCCTACGTCATGCACGTGCAGACCGGGAACACCGTGTTCCTGTCCGGCCACATCGCCAAGAAGCCGGATGGCGCCGTATGGGTGGGCCAGCTGGGCAAGAATATCGACACGGCGGAAGGCAAGCAGGCTGCCCGCGCGGTGGCGATCGACCTGCTGGGCACGCTGCAGGAAGCCTGCGGCGGCGACCTGAACCGCGTGAAGCGCATCGTCAAGGTGATGAGCCTGGTGAACTCCACGCCGGACTTCACCGAGCAGCACCTGGTCACCAACGGCGCTTCCGAACTGCTGGGCGAAGTGTTCGGCGACGCCGGCAAGCATGCCCGCTCCGCGTTCGGCGTGGCGCAGATCCCGCTGGGTGCCTGCGTGGAAATCGAGCTGATCGCCGAGCTCGCATAAACAAGTAGCCGAATCGAATCAAGGGCGTGGCCTACCCGGCCGCGCCTCCATGGGCCGCCACAAGCGTGCCGTTCCAATGGTGGGCGCCGCCCGCCGCCCTTTCCCCGAGAGAGTCGTATGAAAATCGAAAATCCCAACCCGATCCAGTGGCGCTTTTCCGAGCGCGCTCAGCAGCTGCAGAGTTCCTTCATCCGCGAAATCCTGAAGATCACGCAGCAGCCGGAAATCATTTCGTTCGCCGGCGGCCTGCCGTCGCCGGCCACGTTCCCTGTGGAAGAAATGAAGGCGGCGTTCGACAAGGTGCTGTCCACCACGGGCAAGACCGCCCTGCAGTACGGCCCGACGGATGGCTACATGCCGCTGCGCCAGTGGATCGCCGATTCGCTCTCGAAGGATGGCGCGAAGATCGTGCCGGAACAGGTATTGATGGTGTCGGGCTCGCAGCAGGCGCTCGACCTGCTGGGCAAGGTGCTGATCGACGAAGGCAGCCGCGTGCTGGTCGAAACGCCGAGCTACCTGGGCGCGCTGCAGGCGTTTTCCGTGTACCGCCCCGAATTCACCTCGGTGGCCACCGATGACGACGGGCTGGTGCCGGCGTCGATCGAGCCGGTGGCGCAAGGCGCCCGCCTGCTGTACTCGCTGCCGAATTTCCAGAACCCGACGGGCCGCACGCTGTCGATCGCGCGCCGCCAGGAACTGGTGGAAACATGCGCCCGCCTCGGCCTGCCGCTGATCGAGGACGATCCCTACGGCGCGCTGTCGTACAAGGGCGAACCGCTGCCGAAGATGGTGGCGATGAACCCGGACGGCGTGATCTACATGGGTTCCTTCTCGAAGGTGCTGACGCCCGGCATCCGCCTGGGCTACGTGGTGGCGCCGCTGCCGCTGGTGCGCCGCCTCGAACTGGCCAAGCAGGCCGCCGACCTGCACACCGCGCAGCTGACGCAGATGGTGGTGCACGAAGTGATCAAGGATGGCTTCCTGGACCGCCACATCCCGACCATCCGCGAACTGTACGGCAACCAGTGCCAGGCCATGCTCGACGCGATGGCCGAGCACTTCCCGGCCGGCGCCACGTGGACCAAGCCTCAGGGCGGCATGTTCATCTGGGTCACGCTGCCGAAGCACATCAATGCGATGGAACTGCTCGATGAAGCCATCAAGCACAAGGTCGCCTTCGTGCCGGGCGCGCCGTTCTACGCCAACGAACCGGAAGCGCACACGCTGCGGCTGTCGTTCGTGACGGTGCCGCCGGAGCGGATTCGCCAGGGCATCGCGATCCTGGGCAAGCTGATTGCGGCGCGGATGTAAGCACCGTACGGTGGCAATGCCTCAGCGGGGCGGCGGATAGCCGGTGATTGCCGCGATCTCCCCGTACAGCGGCCGCAGCCGCCGGTACATGCGCAGGTAGACACGCCGGTACAGCTGGTCATAGAGGCACCGGTTGGCGGCATCCGGCTCGAAGGCCCGGCCGGGCCGCGTCATCGCGGCCACGGCGCTGGCGAAGTCGCGGTGCAGTCCCAGGCCGACGGCGCCGGCGATCGCCGCCCCCAGGCCGGAAGCTTCGTACACGTGGGCGCGCACGGCGGGCAGGCCGAAGATGTCGGCCGTCAGCTGCATGGCCGCATCGCTCTGCGAGCCGCCGCCCGCCACGCGCAGTTCGGTGATGCGGGTGCCGCTGCGCCGTTCGATGCGCTCCTTCCCTTCACGCAGCGCATAGGCCAGCCCTTCCAGGATGGCGCGGTACATGTGGGCACGCGTGTGCACGTCGCCGAAACCCAGCATCGCCCCCTTTGCTTCCGGCCCGGGCACCCGGATGCCGGGGCTCCAGTACGGCTGCAGCATCAGGCCCATCGAGCCCGGCGGCACCGCCTCCACCAGCCGGTCCAGCAACGCTTCGGGCGCCATGCCATGTTCCGTGGCGGCCGCCAGCTCACGGTCGCCGAACTGCTCCTTGAACCAGTTCACCATCCAGTAGCCGCGAAAGATCTGCACTTCGGTGCTGTAGGCGCCGGGCAGCGCGGCCGGATACGGCGGTACGAACCGCGTGACCTCGACATATTTCGTGCTGGTGGTATTGATGGTCGCCGTGGTGCCGTAGGACAGGCAGCCGACATGCGGCGCCAGGGCACCGGCGCCGATCACTTCGCAAGCCTTGTCGGCCGCCGCGGCAAGCAGCGGCAGGCCGGCCGGGATGCCCGTGGCGGCGGCGGCCGCGGGCGTGATCGCGCCGATCACCGTGCCGGGCGGCGCCAGTTCGGGGAGCATGCCGGGCCGGATCGCCAGCGCCTGCCATTTCCAGTCGCGCGCCCCGGCCCAGCGGTGGCGGCGGAAATCGAACGGCACATAGCCGACCTGCGCGCCGGCCGAATCGACGAACCGGCCGCACAGCTGGAAGTTCAGGTAGCCCGACAGCAGCAGGAACTTGTGGGTGCGCCGCCAGATGTCGGGCTGGTGGGCGGCGATCCAGTTGATTTCCGCTTCGCGCTGGAAGTAGCGCAGCGTGCCGTCGACCCGGGCCAGCCGGAACGCCGCGCGCCACAGCGGGCCCACCCGCGGTACTTGCGACAGGTCGGTGCGGCGCTGGTCCAGCCATGTGATCGCCGGGCGCAGCGGCCTGCCCTGCTCGTCGACATTGACGACAGTGCCGCGCTGCGTGGTCACGGCCACTCCCGCGATGCCCCCGCGTGCGGCCGGTGCCACCAGCCACAGGCGGCGGCAGGCTTCGCAGACAGCCTCCCAGTAACCTTCGGCCTTGTGCTCGGCCCATCCCGGCCGCCCGGCGTTACAGGGCTGCAGCGCCACCTGCGCCTTCGCCACCAGGTCGCCGCGCAGGTCGAACAGCAGCGCGCGCACGCTTTGCGTGCCATTGTCGATGGCGAGAATGCAGGGCCCGGTCATGGGCGTGGCGGCAAGGCGCCGGGCCGCCATGCCATGCCGGCCGGGCCGCCCATCAGCGCGATGCCTCGGCGGCTTCCTTCAGTTGCGCCAGCCCCTGCTCGAAGTCGGGGCCGGCCATGTCTTCCACGCTGGTGAACACCTCGACCAGCTTCATCACGAACGGCCGGTTGCCGGACATTGCCCAGCTGACCGCGGTGCCGTCCGGCCGCGGCGTGAGCACGAAGCGCACCTGGTTGTGCGATTCGAACGGCTGCACGAAATCGAGGCGGATCTGGAGCGCGTGCGGTGGCGTGCTCTCGACGATCTCCATCCTGCCCTGCCCCACATCCTCGTTGCCGCTCCACGTATAGATCGCGCCCTGGCCGCGCGGCGCGCCACTGTAGGTGCGCTGCATCGCCGGGTCGAAGCGCTCCCATGGCGACCAGGCGGGCCATTGGTGGAAATCGTTCAGGTAGGCGAACACCCGCTCGGGCGGCGCCTTGATCACGGCGTTGCGTTCGATCCGGAACGTATCGGGCTGCATGAGCGCAAGACCGCCGATGACAGCGGCGATGACGATGACGGCAAGCAGTAACCTCTTCCACATGGCGGCCTCGAAGCAATGCGCCTGGCGCGATGGGTAGAGGCTAGCACAGAGCGCACGGCGTTCCGCGCCGCGTTCGCATGGGCGTGCCGACATGCATTTCCGCGTGCCTGGCCGCCCGGCCGGCCGCCTGCACGATGACCTAGTCCAGCAAGTCCAGCAGGCGCGTGCCGGCGAGCAGTCGGGCAAACACGTCGAGGACCGCATACGCGCCGAATAGTCCCGGCAGCAATGCCGCGAACATCAGCGGCGACCTGGTTCGGCAGAAATGCACCGTGCTGGCCGCGGCCAGCAGCCCGGAAGCGATCGTCAGCACGAACACGGCCAGGTAGCGGGGCGAGCTGATCGCGGAGAGCAGCACCGCCAGCGCGCCGGCAAGCATCGCCAGGGCGAGCGTCACATAAGGAATGCCGATCATTATTCCTCTCCTTGCCATGATTCCAGAGCTCAGCAGATAGTCAATCCGAATAACAATGCAAATAATCCAGAAAGACCGCGAAAACATGTTCTATACCATTTCATTCAAACATGACCATCCGCCAGAAATGATGCCTGAATAGCTGAAAACCTCATGAAAACAGTCGCTTGGCATTAATTAGCCAATTCGACTATTCACGGAATAAAATCATGCCGCCACAAGGAAGATAATACAGCAAACGATCAGCGCAAAACTCACACATTATCTCCTGGCGCAGGCGATAAAATGCATGAGCAAATACTCGCAGCGAATGTGCGCAGGGATGGACAGGGGAATCAGGCGCGGGAAGCGAGGATGAAGAAGCGACGCGGCGGGAGAAACCGCGGGAAGCTACAAAGCGGGAAGTGAGAACGCGGTAAGTGAAAACCTGGGAAGGGAAGTGGAAACGTGGGAGGTGGAAACGTGGGAGGTGGAAACGTGGGACATGGCGCCGCGGCGGAAGCCGCCGCGGCGGTGCCGCTTATTTTGCCTCGGGGTACAGCACGACCTGCACGTAGTTGTCGAAGTCGAAGTAGCGCTGCGCGGCACCCTGCACATCGCCCGGCGTCACGGCGGCCACGCGCTCCGTGAAGCCCAGGATCGATTCCGGCGGGAAGCCGTTCAATTGCGCCGCCTGCAATTGCGCCATCCAGAAACCATTCTCGCGCAGCGCCAGCCGGTGGCTCGTCAGCCAGTTCTGCTTCACCTTCGCCAGATCGGCCGCCGCCGGACCGTTTTCCTGCAGCTTGCGGATTTCCGCGAACGCCGCCGCGATGACCTTGTCGACGTTTTCCGGCCCGCAGGGCAGCGCCAGCGCCACCGAATAATTCGGATACGGCAGCTTGGTGACGCCGCCGCTGGCGCCGCCGCCGTAGATCAGGCCCAGCTGCTCGCGCAGCACGTCGGTCAGCCTGAGGTTCAGGACTTCGACGAGCGCCTGCATGCGCAGCTGCTCGGCCTGGGAAAACGCGGCATCGCCCGTGAACGTGATCGAGATATTGCTCTTGGCTTCCTTGCCGCGCCGGACCTCCTTCTTCACCACCCCGCGCACCGGGCGCACGCCGGTATCCCGATAGGCCACCGGAATATCCGCCGCCGGCAGCGATGCCAGCCAGGTGGCCAGCAGGGGCTTGAGTTTCGCGACATCGAAACTGCCGACGAAGTAGAACGTCAGGCCCTTGGCGCTGGAAAAGCGCTCGCGGTAGATCTGCTGCACGCGCTCGAGCTGCACCTTGTCGAAGTCCTCGGGCCGGGGCGTGCGCGGCACGCGCGGATGGCCGCCGAACAGCGTGCCGCGCACCGTGTCGCCGAATTCCGCCTCCGGGCGTGCCATCGCGTTGCGCGCCAGGTCGCGCTGGCGGGCGATGAAGGAATTGAACAGCACCTCGTCGCGGCGCGGCTGCGTGAGCTTCACGTGCGTCAGCTGCAGCAGCGTTTCGATGTCCGCGCTGCCGGCGCTGCCGGTCAGGTTGTCGGACAGGTCGGCCATCGCCACGCTGACGCCCACGCTCTTGCCGGCCAGGACCTTCTGCAGGTCCGCCGGGGAATAGTTCAGCGCGCCCATCTGGGCGGCCAGCGCGCTGGCGTAGCGAGCATTGAATATATCCTCCTCGCCGAACAGCGACTGGCCGCCGAAGCGCACGGCGCTCATCAGCACCTGGTCGTTGCGGAAATCGGTGGGCTTCAGCACCACTTTCACGCCGTTCGACAGGGTCAGATCGACCGTGCCGAGCGCCTTGTTTTCCTGCTCGGCCACGATGCGGCCGGGTGCCGGCGGCTGGTCCAGCAGGTTGCTGGCATAGGCTTTGTCCTCGCGCGCCGCCACGGTCTGCTTTTGCGCCTGGTCGACGGCGGCCAGCAGTTCGGTGCCGGTGGGCGCCACGCGGTCCTTCAGGCTGCCCATCAGGATCACCAGCTTCTTGTCATCGGACGGGATGGCCGCGCGCACCGCCGCGTTGACTTCCTCCAGCGTGATCCCGGGCACCAGCGCCTGCGCATAGGCGTACTCGTTCTGGATGCCGGGGATCGGCTCGCCCTCGAGGAAATTGCGGATGTATTCGGCCACGAAGCCGGCCGAGTCGGACTTGTCGCGCTCGGCGTACATGCGCTCGTAGTTGCGCAGCATGGTTTTCTTGGCGCGGTCCAGTTCCGAGGCGGTGAAGCCGAACTGCCGCGCGCGCTCGTCTTCCTGGATCAGCGCATTGATCGCCGGGACATGCCCGCCCTTGCCCAGCAGCGCCGATACGGTGAACGAGCGGTATCCGCGTACCACCTTGCCCATACCGCTGCCGCCCTGGATGAAGGGCGGATCGGCCTGCTGCGTCAGCTCCATGATGCGCTGGCCCAGCATCGCCCCGTACAGCTTCTCGACCAGGTCGCGCCGGTAGCCGCCGTACGTGGGGTCTTCCGGATGCGGCACGATCGGGTAGCGGATGTACAGCACGTCGGCCGGCGCTTCGCGGTCGGTGATCACCAGCCCTTCGTCGGCCTTGCGCTCGGGGATCACGGCATATTCGCGGGGCCGCGCGTTGTCCGGGTTCTTCAGCTTGCCGAAGTGCGCCTTGACCAGCTTTTCCGCCTCGGCCGGGTCGATGTCGCCGACCACCATCA
Source organism: Pseudoduganella albidiflava (assembly GCF_004322755.1). Lineage (NCBI taxonomy): Bacteria > Pseudomonadati > Pseudomonadota > Betaproteobacteria > Burkholderiales > Oxalobacteraceae > Pseudoduganella > Pseudoduganella albidiflava. The sequence continues at coordinate 1,663,134 of NZ_CP036401.1, read as the reverse complement.
CGGCCATCAGGTCGGGCCGGTACCAGTCGCGGTAGAAGCGCCGGATCGCATCGGGCTTGAAGGTGCGCAGTACGTCGGCCTTGCCGATCGGCAGGCGCTCGGCATAGCGCGAGCCGTTGAACAGCTTGGGGTACAGCACCTGGTTCATGCGGTCGTTGGCGCCCTTGCCCATGCGCAGTTCCTCGAGCACGATGCCGCGTTCGCTCTCGATGTCCTCGTCGTTGAAGGTGATGCCGCTGGCCCAGTCCTCCAGCACGAGGAAGCCTTTTTCCACCGCTTCCTTCGAATCGGTCGGGATCGGCAGCATGTAGACGGTCTGGTCGAAGCTGGTGTAGGCATTCAGGTCGCGCCCGAACTTGACGCCGATCGACTGCAGGTACGACACCAGCTCATGGCGCTTGAAGTGAGTGGAGCCGTTGAAGGCCATGTGCTCGGTGAAGTGCGCCAGGCCCAGCTGGTCCTCGTCTTCCAGGATCGAGCCGGCCTTGACGACGAGGCGCAGTTCCAGCCGCTTTTCCGGACGGGCATTCTTCTGGATGTAGTAGGTCAGCCCGTTGGGCAGCTTGCCGACCTTGACGTGCGGCGCCACCGGCAGCGTATCGCCCGGCGCCGGCAGCGGCGCGGCGTGGGCCAGCAGGGAAGCACCGAGCAGCGCGGCGGCGGTGGCAAGCTTGTATGAACTCAACTTCATGGGGATGGGTACGGTCGGATGGGCGAAGCGCCACGATACACCAGAACCGGAGGGCTCTGCTACAATCGCCGCGCCCGCCGCAAGCCGCGGCCGGGCCTATTGTTAATCTACGTCTTCGGGGCGGGGTGCGATTCCCCACCGGCGGTATGGTCCCTGGACCGAGCCCGCGAGCGCCTGCGGTGATTCCATCACCACAGGGTCAGCAGATCCGGTGCGATGCCGGAGCCGACGGTATAGTCCGGATGAAAGAAGATGTGCGTTGTACGTGCAGGCCTGCGCCCGCCCGGTGCATCACCGCGCGTGGCGGGTGCGCGCGTGTTCGCTTTGCCCTGGAGCGTTTTTCGCCATCGCGAGGAGCGTTTCAATGTCTGTCCAAGAACTGAACCCTGTTGTTTCCCCAGCCGTTTCCCCTGCCGTTTCCCCTGTCACTCCGCCTGCCCTGCAAGGCGCCACCCTCGAGGCGCGCATCGGCGCCGCACTGGAAGCCATGCGCAGCGGCGTGCCCGTCATCCTGCTCGACGACTTCGATCGCGAGAACGAGGCCGACCTGATCGTCGCCTGCGACCGGCTCACGGTGGCCACCATGGCGCTGATGATCCGCGAATGCAGCGGCATCGTCTGCCTGTGCCTGACCGCCGACCGCGTGCGCGAACTGGAGCTGCCGCCGATGGCCAGCGAGAACGGCAGCCGCTACGGCACGCCGTTCACCGTGTCGATCGAGGCGCGGCATGGCGTGACCACGGGAGTTTCCGCGGCCGATCGCGTGGCCACGATCCGCGCCGCCACCGCGCCGGACGCGCGGCCGCACGATCTGGTGCGTCCCGGCCACGTCTTCCCGCTGCGCGCCACGCCGGGCGGCGTGCTGTCCCGCGCCGGCCACACCGAGGGGTCGGTGGACCTGGCGATCATGGCGGGCCTGGCGCCGGCCGCCGTGCTGTGCGAGCTGATGAACCCGGACGGCACGATGATGCGCGGCGACGCCATCGATCGCTTCGCCGCGCTGCACGGCATGCCGATCCTGACGATCGCCGAGATGATCGCCTGGCGCCGGCTGCACGGCTGACCGTCACTCCGCCGCGCCGGCCGCCAGCCTGGCAGTGGCGCTTGCCTGCACATTGCGGTGGATGGCGAGGCAGGCCAGCGCGTAGGCCGCCGCGATGGCGCCGTACACGATGGCCAGCCGGGTGCCCCAATCCGGTACCGCGTGCAGGATGGTACCGGCCACCGCCACGCCGAGCAGCGCGCCGATCTGGCGGCAGGCGTTGAGCGCCGCGCCGGCGGCGCTGGCGTGCTCCTTGCCGCCGGCCCCCATCACGGTCGACGTCATGGCCGGGATCGCGTAGCCGACGGCCAGGAACATCATCGTGCCGCCGGCGATCACCAGCCAGGGCGGCGTGCCCGCCGTGGCCTGCGCCAGCAGCAGCGCGCCCACGGCGCCTCCCGCCATGCCTGTCAACAGCGGCAGGCGCGTGCCGTGCCGGGCCACCGCGCGCCCGGACAGCACATTGCCGATGCCCGCCCCGGCCGTCATCGGCAGGATCGCCAGTCCGGTGCCCAGCGCCCCGCTGCCGTGCGCATCCTGCATCCACAGGCTGACGACGAACATGTGGCCGAACGTGCCCACATTGATCAGCATGCCCGTCAGCACGGCGGCGCGAAATGGCGCGATGCCGTACAGCGCGCGCGGCAGGATGGGCTGCGCGGCACCGCGCTCGCGCTGGACCAGCAGCACCGCCAGCAGCACGGCCGAGGCCAGCGCGCCCAGCACCGGCACCGAGACCCAGCCCAGCACCGGGCCTTCGATCAGCACGAAGGCCAGCGCCGCCAGCGCGCCCGCGCCCAGCCCGTGGCTCAGCATGCCCAGTGTCCGCGCGTGCGGCGCGGGTGCCGGCGCTTTCGCCTGCGCCAGCGCGATGCCCAGCAGGCCGAGGGGCAGGTTCAGCCAGAAGATGCTGCGCCAGCCGAATGCTTCCACCAGCACGCCACCGGCCACCGGCCCCACGGTGGCGGCGGCGCTGACGATCGCCGCCCAGCCGGCGAACATCTTCGCGCGCCGCGCGGGGTCGTCCTCGGCATGCGTCAGCAGCGCCAGGGAACTGGGCATGAACAGTGCCGCGCCGGTGCCCTGCAACAGCCGCGCCGCCACCAGTGCGGCGCCGGAGGGCGCCAGCGCGCACAGCACGGAGCCCAGCACGAATACCGCCAGGCCGCCCTGGTAGGCACGCTTGGCGCCGTAGCGGTCGGCCAGGGCGCCGCCGGCCAGCAGCAGCGCGGCAAACGTCAGCGTGTACGCGTCGACCACCCAGACCAGCCCTTCCAGCGGCACGCCCAGGTCGGTGGCAATGTCGGACAGGGCCGTGTTCACGGCCGTCACGTCGATCATCGCCATCACGAAACCGATGGCGAGGGTAAACAACAGCATGGTGCCTCCTTGGCGGGCGATTCTTCGGGATGCCGAAAGGTTAAGGCCCTTGCCTGATGCAGTAAACATGCATACCATCGGCACTCTGATGCAAAATTGCATGACGGAGCACGCATGGACTGGGACGACGCCCGCATATTCCTCGGTATCTACCGGGCCGGCACGCTGCGCGGCGCGGCCGCCCACCTGGGCATCGACCAGGCCACGGCGGGCCGCCGGCTGGCCGCGCTGGAAGCCGCGCTGAATGCGAAACTGTTCCTGCGCACGCCTTCGGGCTACGTGCCCACGCCGGCCGGCGAAATGGCGGCGCGGCCGGCCGAGGCGATGGAACAGGCGGCCCACCGGCTGGAGCGGGAAATGCAGGGCATCGACAACCGGCTGTCCGGCACGGTGCGGGTGGCCACCACGGATACCATGGCGCAGTACTTCGTGATGGATGCGATCCGCGCGCTGCATGCGGAGCATCCGGACATCCGCGTGGTGCTGCACGTGAACACGGCGGTCACCAGCCTGACGCGCCGCGAAGCCGATCTCGCCGTGCGCACGCTGAAACCCACCGATCCCGACCTCGTGTCGCGCCACCTGGCACGGCGGACTTCCGGCCTGTACGCCAGCAAGGCCTACCTGCGCAGGCGCGGCATGCCGGCGGCCGACACCGGCCTGGCCGGCCATGACCTCGTCATCTACCACGCCTCGGTCGCCCCGCGCCAGGCCAACCACGTGGCCGGCGTGCCGGTGGCCGGGGCCCGTGTCGCGCTCGAGGTCAACACGGGGCTGATGCTGATGGACGCGGCGCGCGCCGGCATCGGCATCGCCGAACTGCCGGTGCACATGGCCGACCAGGATGCGCGGCTGGTGCGCATCTTCCCGGACCGCGTGCACCAGTACGACATGTACCTGGTGATGCACGGCGACCTGCACCGCAGCGCGCGGGTGCGCGCCGTGGCCGACGCCATCATCGCTGCCGTGCCCTAAGTTGCGTCATGATTCACAGTATTGGATGATAAGATCGCAATATGTCCACCCATGCATCACTGTTCCCGTCGCTGGCGCGGCTGCACCGCGCCACGATGATCTGGCTCACCAGCTGGTGGCGCCTGCTGCAGTTCGCCGCGCTGATCCTGGCGCGCGGCGCCGCGCCATCCACCTACCGTCGCGACAACCATCGCGCACTGGCCAGCCACCTGGTGCTGGGCACCGCGCCGAACCTGCTGTGGTTCTGCGTGCTGTCGGCGCTGATCAGCCTCGTCATCATCCGCATCGTCGTCGTCACCGCCACGTCGTACGGCCTGTCCGGCTATGCGCTGGAGATGGTGGTGCGCGTGCTGGTGCTGGAGCTGATCCCCCTGACAGCGGCGTTGTTCGTGGCGCTGCGCAGCACCCTGCCGGCCGGCGTCGAATTCGCCCAGCGGCGGCTGGCGGCTGCCGCGGCGGCGCCGGCGGGATCGGCCGGCCCGGCCGCCGATCCGGGCGAGGTGCTGCGCCGCGAGTTCTACCCGCGCGCCTCCGCCGGCATCTTCGCCGTGTGGCTGCTGGCCGCCATGAGCTGCATCCTCACGCTGGTGCTGGCCTACCTGATCATCTATGGCTTCACGCCGTATGCGCTGCCGGGCTACACGCGCGTGGTCGGGCAGATCTTCAACCCGGCGGTGGCGCTGATCCTGGTGCTGAAGATCTTCTTCTTCTCGCTGGCGGTCGGCATCATCCCGCTGGCTTCCTCTTACTACGACGCGGCCGCCAATCCGTTCGCGGCGCGGCTGCGTTCCACGCACGGGCTGGCGGACATGGTACGGATGTTTTCCGTGGTCCTGCTGATCGAAGCCGCTTCCCTGATGGGCAATTATTATTAACGACATGACCGACAATTCTTCCCCCGCCCCGGCCGCCCCGGCCGAACCCGCGCCGGTACGCAACGCCGAGGTCAAGGCCGCGCTGCTGCTGGTGCTGATGATGGCGCTGATCGCCGGCGCCGCCCTGTACCTGCTGTATGCGCGCGGCGCGTTCGAGGCCACCCAGCGCCTGGTGCTCACGGCCGACGATTCCGAGGGCGTGGCGGTCGGCATGGACGTGACGTTCGCCGGCTTCCCCATCGGCCGCGTGCGCAGCATCGAACTGTCGCGCGAAGGCAAGGCGCGCGTGCTGGTCGACGTGCCCGAGAAGGATGCCCACTGGCTGCGCTCGAGCAGCATCTTCACGCTGGAGAAAGGCATCGTCGGCGGCGCCAAGCTGCGCGCGTTCACCGGCATCCCGACCGATCCGCCGCTGCCGGACAAGGCCGAGCGCCCCCTGCTGGTCGGCGACGTGGCGGCCGAGATTCCCCGGCTGCTGTCCGCCGCGCGCGACATCCTCGCCAACGTCACGGCGCTGACCGCGGCCGATTCCTCGCTCGGGCAAAGCCTGGCCAACGTGCAGGGCGTGACCGAGAAGCTGAACGGACCGGGTGGCGCGATGGGTCTCATCGCCGGCGAAGACCGCAAGGCGCGCGAACTGCTCGCCAACGCCAATTCCCTGATCGTGCGCGCCGACCGGCTGGTGGGCAACGCGGACAGCAAGGTATTCGGCGACAAGGGCGTGGCCACCGATGCGCAGGCCGCGATCGTGCAGTTGAACGGCTTGCTGGCCGATGCGCGCGCCAGCATGAAGAAGCTCGACGCGGTGCTGGAAGAGGCGCAGGCGGTCGGCAAGAATGCCCGCGTGGCCACCGAGGACCTGGGCGCGCTGCGCGCCGACGTCGACGCCAACCTGCGCAAGATCGAGCAGCTCGTCAACGAAATCAACCGCAAGTGGCCGTTCAAGCGGGAAGCGGAGATCAAGCTGCCATGAAATTGCCGACCATGCCGGCCTTGCCGGCCCTACCTTTTTTGGCTGCCTTTCCTCTCCTGCTGGCCGCCTGCAGCAGCGGGCCGCAGGTGCCCGACTGGAAGATGAACGCGCAGAGCGCGCTGGAACGGTCCACCGGTGCTTACATGGCCGGACGGGACCTGGTTGAACAAAACGAGTTCGCCCATGCCCGCGACGACATCGCCGCCACCGGCAAGGTCGACCTGGTGATCCGCGCGGAGCTGATCCGCTGCGCCGCGCGCACCGCCGCCCTGGTGTTCGACGACTGCACCGGCTTCGCGGCACTGCGTGCCGATGCCACGCCGGCCGACATCGCCTATGCCGATTACCTCGCCGGCCGCGCGCAGCCGTCCGATGCCGCGCTGCTGCCCGAACCGCAGCGCGCCGTGCTGGCCGCCCCGTCCGACACCGCCGCCGCCGCGGCCGTGAAAGGCATCGCCGACCCGCTGTCGCAACTGGTCGCCGCCGGCGCCCTGTTCAAGGCCAACCGCGCCACGCCGGAGCTGGTGGCCCAGGCCATCGCCACGTCTTCCGACCAGGGCTGGCGCCGCCCGCTGCTGGCCTGGCTGAACGTGCAGGCCCTGCGCGCCGACAAGGCCGGCGACCCCACCGAAGCCGAACGCATCCGCCGGCGCATCGCGCTGGTCGAAGGCCAGCCCCGCTAACCTCCCCCAACAGCCCAGCCCGCTGGTTGTTTTACAATTTCCCAAAACCGGGGTCAGACCCCGGTTTCAGGCAACATTTCCCAAAACCGGGGTCAGACCCCGGTTTCAGGCAACATTTCTCGGCAGGGCCCCGAGGTTTCAGCGGAGCAACCGGGCGACGGCGGCGCGGGCGTCGGCGGCGAGTGCGCGCAGGTCGAGGCCGGGGATGGCGTCGTGTTCGACGACCGGTTTGCCGGCCACGGTAAGCAGGCGCAGCGCCGGGCGGCCGCCGGAGGCGACGGGACCGATGGCGATGTCGTGCAGCCCGAAGTAGCGCGGGTCGTCGAGCGAGTAGACGGCGATGTCGGCGGCCATGCCCACCTCCAGCGTGCCCAGGCCATCGAGGCCGAGCACCTGCGCGCCGCCGCGGGTGCCCCAGCGCACCACGTCTTCGATGGAAGCGGCGTCGGCACCGCCTTCGAAGGTGCCGCCGCGGTGCACGGGCCGCGCATCCTGTCCGCCGCGTGCGCGCTGCATCAGCCAGGCGGCGTGGGTCTCGGAGATCATGTCGGCTGCCTCGTTGGATGCGGCGCCGTCGACGCCGATCGAGATCGCGGCGCCGGCCGCTTCCAGCTGGCGGATCGGCGCGATGCCGCTGCCGAGGCGCCCGTTGCTCTGCGGGCAGTGCGCGACGCCGGTGCCGGTGGCGCCCAGCAGCGCGATTTCCTCCTCATCCAGCTTGACCAGGTGGGCGAACCAGACATCGCTGCCCAGCCAGTCCTGTTCGGCGGCGAAGCGTACCGGCGTGGTGCCGTGCTTGCCGTGGGCCGCGTTCTGGTACTCGACGGTCTCGGACAGATGGCTGTGCAGCCGGATGCCCAGCCGCCGCGCCTCGGCCGCCACGGTGCGCAGCTCGGGCGGCGTCATCGAATACAGCGGCGTGGTCGGCGCCATCACCACGCGGCGCATCGCATCCGGCGCGGGATCGTGCCAGCGTTGCGTGATGCGCTCCATGTCGGCCAGGTAGCCATCCAGCGTTTCCGGCCGCAGGCAGGCCGGCAGGTCCGCTTCCAGCTGGCGCGTCTGCGTGGCGCCGCCGCGGCACAGCACGAAGCGCATGCCCAGCCGCTCCGCCTCCTCGAACAGGATCGCCGAGCCGTCGAACGGCATGCCGGGCCAGTACAGGTAATTATGGTCGGCCACCGTGGCGCAGCCGGAGCGCAGCAGCTCGACGAGCCCGATGCGTGCGGCGAGGCGGAACAGATCTTCGTCGAATGCCGCGCGGAAGCGGTAGGGCGTGGCGGCCAGCCAGGCCGTCAGCGGCAGGTCGATGCCGGCCGCGTCGCCCTTCAGCAGCGATTGAAACAAATGGTGGTGCGTATTCACCCACGCCGGATAGACGACGCAGCCGGTGGCGTCGACCACGCGCTCGCCGGGCAGCGGCGCGAGCCGGCCCAGCGCCGCGATGCGGCCGTTGGCGACGCGGATGTCCGGGCCGGCATGGCGCGCCGCCTCGCCTTGCAATCCGGTGACGATCGCACCGGCGTCCCTGATCAGTAAATCGTTCATCGGTTCTCCTGTTCAAAGGTCCAGCACCAGCAGCGGCGTCCGGGAACGCGAGCAGCATGGCAGGAAGCGGTCGCCCTGCGCCCGCTCGGTATCGGTGAGATAGCAATCCTGGTGATCCGGCTCGCCTTCCAGCACGGTGGTGAGGCAGCTGCCGCACACGCCCTGCCGGCACGAGACCGGAATCGCCACACCATGCTCCGCCAGGCAGTCGACGACACTCTGCCCGGCCGGCACGGCGATCGTCTTGCCGGTACTGGCCACGCGCACATGGAACGAGGACGGCGACGACGACACGTCCATCGCTGCGCCGGCGTTGGCGAAGTGCTCCACGTGGATGCGCTCCGCCGCCATGCCATGCGCCAGCGCCGCCTGCTTCACCATCGCAATGAAGCCGGCCGGCCCGCACACGTACAGGTGCAGGTCCGTACAGGCACCCGCACCGGCCAGCAGCGCCGGCAGATCGAAGCGCTGCGAAGCGGGTCCGTCATCCGCATGCACGTGTACACAGTGCGCGAACGGTGCCTCGCGCAAGCGCCCGGCGAAGGCGGCGGCGTCCATCGAACGCACACAATAATGCAGGGCGAACTGCCGGTCGAGTATGTTCAGTCGTTCCGCCATCGACAGTAATGGCGTGATGCCGATGCCGCCGGCAACCAGCAGCGAGCGCCGTGCGCCGGTATCGAGCTCGAAGGCGTTGCGCGGCATGCCGAGCGTGACGAGCGCACCCTCTTCCAGCGCATGCATGGCCCGCGAGCCGGCGCCTTCCTGCAGCAGCACCGCGATCACGTACCGCGATGTGTCGCGCGGGTCGTTGCACAGCGAGTATTGGCGCACGACGCCACCCGGCAGGTGCACGTCGACGTGGGCCCCGGCCGTGAACGGCGGCAGTGCCGCGCCGTCCGGATCGCGCAGCTCGAAGGCCTGGACGCCCTCCGCCTCGCGCCATGTACGGGCCACCCGCACCGTGAAGGTCGCGTTCATGCCTCGGCCTCGCTTTCATGCCAGTGCTTCAGCGAGAAGCGCGCCAGCGCCGACATCAAAGCGAACAGCAGCACGCCGGTCACGGTGATCATGAACAGCGCCGCGAACAGCCGCGGAATATTCAGCTCGAAGCCGGCCTGCAGGATCTGGTAGGCCAGCCCGGTGCTGCTGCCGCCCGTGCCGGCGACGAATTCGGCCACCACGGCGCCGATCAGCGCCAGCCCGCTGGCGATGCGCAGTCCGCCGAAGAAGCTGGGCAAGGCGCTCGGCACGCGCAGCCGCACCAGCACCTGCCAGCGCGTGGCGCGGTTCAGCCGGAACAGGTTCAGCAAGCCGGGATTCACGCTGCGCAGGCCCAGCACCGTGTTCGAGATGATCGGGAACACGGCCATCATCGTGGCGCAGATGGTCAGCGCGGCGGCCGGCGTCTTGACCCAGATGATGATCAGCGGCGCGATCGCCACGACCGGCGTGACCTGCAGCAGGATCGCATACGGGAACAGGCAGGCTTCCAGCAGCTTGCTCTGCACGAACAGGAACGCCACCAGCACGCCCACCACCGTGGCCAGCGCGAAGGCGAAGAACGTGATGCGCAGCGTGACCAGCAGCGCGTCGAACAGCAGCGACCAGTCGTCCAGCAGCGTGCCGGCGATCGCGGCCGGCGACGGCACCAGGTAGACCGGCACCTGCAGCGTCACGCAGACGGCCTGCCACAGCGCCAGCAAGACCAGGCCGAGCGCCAGCGGCGCGAGGGCGCGGCGCACGCGCGCATCGTCGATCAGGGGTTTTTTCAGCATCGCGGTTCTCCCTCAGTGGTGGCCATTCGCCTCGACCAGCAGGTCGGACAGCTGCTTGCAGTACGCCATGAATTGCGGCGAGATGCGAAACTCGTCATCGCGCACGCGTGGCCCGTCGATCGGCACGTCGGCGATCACCCGGCCGGGCCGCGCCGCCATCACCACCACGCGCGACGACAGGTAGACCGCCTCGTAGATGCTGTGTGTGACGAACACCACCGTCAGGTCGCGCCGCGCCCACAGTTCACGCAGGTCGGCATCGAGCCGGTTGCGGGTGAATTCGTCCAGGGCGCCGAACGGCTCGTCCATCAGCAGCAGGTTCGGCTCGGTGGCCAGCGCCCGCGCGATCGACGCGCGCATCTGCATGCCGCCCGACAGTTCGCGCGGGTAGACGTGGCCGAACTTCGCCAGTCCCACCAGGTCCAGCGCCTGTTCCACGCGCGGCGCCGCCTGGTCGCGCGGCACGCCCTTCAGGTCGAGCGGCAGCCGCACATTGTCGGCCACCTTCGCCCATGGCATCAGCGTGGCTTCCTGGAACACCATCGCCAGCGTTCGGTCCGGCGTGTCGACGGTGGCCATGCCCTCGCCCCACCAGCGCACATGGCCGGCCGACGGGCTTTCCAGCCCGGCGAACATCTTCAGCAGCGTGCTCTTGCCACAGCCGGATGGCCCCAGCAGCGACACGAACTCGCCGCGCCCGATGCGCAGCTTCACCGGGTCCAGCGCGCGGGTGCCGTTCGGGTAGGTTTTTTCCACGCCATTCGCGTACAGCACCGCCGGCTCGGGGGAGACCGCGGGCGCGGCCGGCGCCAGCAAAGGATCGTCGTCGCGTTTCATCATGCCTCCGGCGGGTTGTGCACTTCGCTTTCGCCATGCCGGCTCAAGAGGTCCATCAGCATGCGGCGCATCATCAGGCCCGGCTTGTCGGACTCCATGTGGAATTCGACGCGGCGGCGCGTGTCGACGCAGGCATCGGGATCGGTGGCTTCCAGGATGTCGCGGTCTTCCGACGTGATCGGACGGTCCCAGTCGATCAGTTCCTGCGTCGAGCAGGCTTCCTCGCTGTCGTTGCGGTACAGCCATTGCACCAGCATCAGCCTGCCGTCGTCGATCGGCGTGGCGCAGTTGTAGATGATGTGATGGATGCTTGACGCCGGGTACACGCAGCCGAAGCGCCGCGAGAACGGCATGTACCAGCGGTTGGTCAGGTGCCGCTCGGTGACCGGCTCGGTGGTGCCGGTGATGCGGAAGCTCGCCTCCGGATTGCGCACCGGCACGTGGGTCTCCGCTTCGAAACCCCAGTCGTTCGGCCGGAACTCGTATTTCGCCGGCACCGGATTGTCGATCATGCCGAAGTTCGCCTTGTGCACGAAGCTGAAGTGCGAATTGTCGAAGGAGTTTTCCATCACGCGCAGCGGCGACGTCTTCCATTCTTCGTAGAACTGCAGGATGCGCCGGTAGCCCGGCGCGCCCTCTTCCGGAAAGTACGGGATCGGCTGCAGCGGGTCTTCCAGCGCCACCCATACATAGCCATAGCGCTCGTCGCAGTGGTAGGCCGTGACGCGCGCGCCGGCCGGAATGCCGGTGTCGGGGCTTTGCGGGATGCGCACGCAGGTACCCGAGCAGTCATAGGTCCAGCCGTGGTAGCCGCAGACGATGTTGCCGTTCTCGACGAAGCCTTTCGACAGCTTCGCGGTGCGGTGGCAGCAGCGGTCGCGCAGCGCGGCCGGCTTGCCGTCCTTACCCTTCCATACGACGATGTTCTCGCCCAGCAGCGTAAATGGCTGCGGGCCGGCGTCCAGCGCGGACATCGGCATCAGCGCGTACCAGAATTTACGCAAGACTTTTTGTTGGGTGACGAGCATGGTTGACTCCTGTTACAAGGGTGGGCCGGCGTGCCGGAATGGTCGCCTTCGCCCGGGCATGGTCGAATGACATGCGGTATTGCGGTATTGCGGTATTGCGGTATTGCGGTATTGCGTTATTGCGTTATTGCGGTGGCTGGCGCGATTCAGGGCAGCACTTTCAAATCCCTGACGAACTGCGTGGTGTAGGCCTGTTTCCAGTCGGTTTCCTTCTTCAGCAGGCCGGCCGACACCATGAAGTCGTAGGTGCGCCGCCAGCGCGCATCGGTCATCGTGCCGATGCCCTGCGTGGCGGCGTCGCCGCCGGTCACGAAGGCGTACTCCTTCAGCTTGCCCACCGCATAGGCCAGCTGGTCGTCCTTCATGTTCGGGTTTTCCTGCTTGATCAGCGCATTGGCCGGCGCCGGGTTGGCCAGGTAGCTCTTCCAGCCTTCCATCGAGGCGCGCACGAAGCGGGCGACCAGCTCCGGCTTTTCCCTGACCAGCTTCTGCATGGCGACCACGGTGGTGCCGTAGGGCGGGTAGCCGTCGTTGGCGAACAGGTAGAAATTGGTCTTCGCGCCGGCCTTGGCGGCCTGGAACAGCTCGGACGACGGGTAGGCCTGCTGGGCGAAATCGGGATCGGCCAGGAACGGCTGCAGGTTGAACGTGTACGGCCGCCCCTGCGCCTCGGTCAGGCCGTATTTCGCCTTCAGCCACGGCCACCAGGTGGTGCGGCCGGACGTCGACACCAGCACCGTCTTGCCGTTCTTCAGGCCGGCCAGTCCCTTCACGTCGGTGTGCGTCATCATGCCTTGCGCATCGGTCTGGAAGCTGGCCGCGACAGTGGTGGCGGGAATGCCCTGCTCCACGCTTTTCAGTACCTGCAGGTCGTAGCCCATGAAGAAGTCGGCCTGGCCGCTGGCCAGCAGCTGCATGCCGTTCACCTGCGGGCCACCCATCCGGATGGTCACATCGAGGCCGCGCTTGCGGTAGATGCCCTCGGCTACGGCCTGATAGAAGCCGCCATGTTCGGCCTGGGCATACCAGGAGGTGAGGAAGGTGACCTTGTCGGCTGCGGCGGCATTGCCGGCCATGGCGCCGAATGCGGTGACGAGGCAGAACGCCAGCGCTGCGCGGCGCGCCGGTTGCCGGACTGGGATGGATTTCATGGGCACTCTCTGGGGTTGGAAAGGCGGAAGGACGCAATGCGGAACGCAGCCGGTCGCCTGCCGGAAGAAGGGCATGCGCGGCAATGCATTGCGGGGAGATGAAACCGGGAGGAATGCCGCGTGGCCGCGGCGGATCATGCCAAGGGGGCTGGCGAAAATGGGACTGGCGAAAAACGGGCTGGCGAAAATCGGGCTGACAAAACGGTGCGGCATGGCGTTCTCTCTTGAGGTCTGTAAAAAACCAGATGCACGTCCCGTCGGGGACGTGTCCACAAGAGCAATGCCCCATGTTTTCCGCCGGCGACATTGCGTCGCTGGAAAACACTAGCCGCTTCTACTCATACAGCAGGTAATGCAAACGCCGTGCCAGCGCGCCGTGCCAGTGTTTCAGGGCTGGCTGGCTGCCGGCCGGGCGATCCGGGCGCCAGCGGCGCACCATCGTGGAGCACGAGGGCGCCAGTGGAGCACCAGCGCGGATGAAGCGCGTCCTTATTGTGCAACTTGTTGTGCAGCTTGCCGTGCAGCCTCTTTCCCAGCCTACGACTGCTTGGCGGTGGCTTCGCGCAGCTTGTCCTTCTTGCTCTTGCGCTTGCCCTTGACGCCGCCGTTCGGGTCGCCGGCCAGCGACGTGGCGGCTGCCGCGACGGCCTCCTCCGAGGGTTCGAAGCCGGCGATGCGCTCGCGCGGCACGCGCTTGCCCTGGCGCTTCTCGATCAGCCGGAAGTGCGCCTCGGCGTCCGGCGTGATGAAGCTGACGGCCGTGCCGCTGGCGCCGGCGCGGCCGGTGCGGCCGATGCGGTGCGTGTAGTCGGCCGCGGCGCGCGGCAGGTCGTAGTTGACCACCACCGGCAGCTGCGCGATGTCGATGCCGCGCGCCGCCACGTCGGTGGCGACCAGCACCGTCATGCGGCCGGCCTTGAAGTCGGCCAGCACTTCGCTGCGCGCGCCCTGGCTGAAGTCGCCGTGGAAGGTTTCCGCCGCGATGCCGTTGCGGCGCAGCTTGTCGGCCACGTGCTCGGAGGCGTACTTGGTGGCGACGAATACCAGCACCTGCCGCCAGCCGTGTTCCTTGAGCAGGTGCCTGAGCAGCTGCAGGCGGCGCGGCCCATCCACTTCGATGGCGCGCTGGGCGATGTCCGGCTCGTGCGCCGCCTCGTTGTCCACCTGGGCGCGTTCGGGATCGTGCAGCAGCGACGTGGCGAGCGACTGCACGGCGGACGGGAAGGTGGCGGAGAAGAACAGGTTCTGGCGCTTCGCCGGCAGCAGCGCGAGGATTTCCGCGATCTCGTCGGCAAAGCCCATGTCGAGCAGCTTGTCCGCCTCGTCCAGCACCAGCGTGGCGACGCCGTCGAGCTTGACCGCGTTATGGCGTGCCAGGTCGAGCAGGCGGCCCGGCGTGGCGACGATGATGTCGGTACCGCCGCGCAGCGCCATCATCTGCGGATTGATCGACACGCCGCCGAACGCGATCGATACCTTGATGGTCGATGGCAGGTGCTGCACCAGCGCGCGGATCGCGTCGCCCACCTGGGCGGCCAGTTCGCGCGTGGGCACCAGCACCAGGCCATGCACGCCGCGGCGCGTGCCATGCCGCGCCAGCAGCGCATGCAGCATCGGCAACGCGAACGCCGCAGTCTTGCCGGAACCGGTCTGCGCCGCGCCCAGCACATCCCTCCCTTTCAGCGCGGCGGGAATGGCGGCCGACTGGATGGCGGTCGGGGTGTCGTAGCCGATGGCGGCCACGGCATCGAGCAGGGCGGGCGCGAGGCCCAGGGAAGCGAAGGACATGGAGAGACAGGCAGGTGGATGAGCGCGCAGTATAAAGCACGCGGCCGGCCGGCCCGCCGCGCGGCGATCCGGTGGCCGGTTTTTCGTTTTCGCTTTTTCGCTTATTCGCTTTTTCGCTTACATGCCCACGTCGCCGTACGGGCCGGCGATGACGACCACGTAGCCATCCAGGTCGCGCAGCCAGATCTCGCGGTGCTGCGCGTTGCGGTTTTCCTTCGGGCCTTCCAGCACCGCGGCCCTGGCGTCGGCGGCGCGGTCGACGGCATCGTCGAAATCGTCGGTCCAGAACCACAGCAGCACGCCGTTGCCGTACGGCCGGCATTCGGGGTCGCCGATGTGCGCGTGGTGATGCGCATCCCAGCGGTGCAGCTGCAGGATCATGCGGCCGTCGAACGTCAGTTGTTCATACTCGCCGCCGCCGTGGGCACTCTTGCAGCCCAGTACGGCCTGGTACCAGCGGCTGGACGCCGCCACGTCGGCGACGGCGATCAGGGGTTGCGCTTGCATGGACACCTCCCGTGAAGTTGAGGCCACAGCATAGCACCGGGCAGCCCGGCCGCGCGGCCCGTTTCGCGGGCCGCGGACCTGTGCATCAGTCCTGCCCCTACGCGTGCCGCGCCGCTGGTACGTGCCGCACCTTCGCCACATCGCGCACCGGCAGCCACTGCACGATGCCCCACGCCAGCTCGGGCACGATGAACAGCCACAGCATGGGCATGCCGGTCTGCGCCAGCGTCCAGGCCATCCACAGGCTGAAGCCGAAACGGCCGATGCCGTCGTAGCGGCCGAAACGTGGCTGCGGGTCGCCGATGCGCAGGATGGACCACAACAGCACCACGGTGCCCATCAGGCAGCCGAACAGCACGTGCACGGGGGCGAAGGCGGGCAATGGCGCGCCGCCCAGTGCCGTGTTGATGGCGGAAAGGTGCCCGTGCACCACGGCGAATGTCCATGGCGTGGCGAACGGTGCGGTGACGAGCAGGTCGTAGATGCCGCTGGCGCGGACGATGCGTGAATATGTCGCGGTGTGCATGAGGGCTCCTCGAAGATGGTCACCCGATGCTAAAGGCTGGAGTACACTCCAGGGTCAAGCATTTTCCGCATGGAGGGCTGGTGAAGATAGGCGACATCGCGCAGGCGACCGGCATCAGCCGGGATACGCTGCGCTTCTATGAAAAACGCGGTCTCCTGACGGCGCGCCGCAGCGGCAACGGCTACCGCGACTACCCGCCCGAGGCGGTGCAATGGCTGACCTATATCCGCACCGCGCAGTCGCTCGGCTTCACGCTGGCCGAGATCGAAGCCGACCTGCCGCTGCTGGCCGACCCGGGCGGCTCGCCGGAAGCGATCCGCGCCGCAATGCGTACCAAGCTGGGGGAAATCGACCGGCGCATCGAGGGCCTGGCAGCCTTGCGCGCGGACCTGGCCGCGCGGCTCGATGACGCGGGCGACTGCCCCCTGCGGCCCGCGGCCGGCGCGGCGACGATGAACGACGCAGTGGTCCCCCGGCCGGGCACCGGTTCCTGACGGCGGCCATGGTCACCGCTACCTTCCGCTTCGACGCCGCCCTGGACTTTTTCCTGCCGCGCGGCCAGCACGGGCAAGCGGTCGTCACGCCATGCGCGCGCGCCGCCACGGTCAAGCACATGGTCGAAGCACTGGGCGTGCCGCACACGGAGGTGGGCGAGGTGCGCGTCAACGGCCACCCTGCCCCGCTCGACCTGCTGCTGGAGGATGGCGACGACGTCGTGGTGCCGCCGGCACCGCCGATGGACCTGGCGCCGGCCGAGGCACGCTTCGTGGCCGACGCTCACCTGGGCGGGCTGGCCCGGCTGCTGCGCATGGCCGGCTTCGACACGCTGTACGACAACGATATCGACGACGCCGAGGTGGAAGCCTTCGCGGAACACGGCGGGCGCATCGCGCTGACCCGCGACCGGGAACTGCTGAAGCGCCGCGGCGTACTGCGCGGCGCCTACGTGCGGGCGCTGAAGCCGGAACAGCAGTTGCGCGAAGTAATGGCGCGCTTCGGCTTGCGCGAGGCGATGCGCCCGTTTTCGCTGTGCCTGGCCTGCAACGTGCCGCTGCGGCCGCGCGCGAAGAGCGACGTGCTGGACCGGCTGCCGCCCTCGGTGCGGGACAGCCAGGACACATTCCTCGGCTGCCCGCGCTGCGGCGGCGTGTTCTGGCAAGGCTCGCACTGGCGGCGCATGCGCGCGCTGCTGGACGGCGTGCGGTGACGGACAGGGGCCGGGCCCCGCCGCGCCGGCAGCGGGCGCGCCGGCCACACGCGGGCTATAATGGCCGGCTGACCGTTCATGCATCACCAGAAAACACGCGCAGCCGTGCGCCTTCCTGAGACCCGACGTGAATCCCGACGTGAATCCATTACTCGACAAGCTGCACCCGTATCCGTTTGAAAAACTGCGCCAGCTGTTCAGCGGCGTGACGCCCGATCCTGCCTGGCGCGCCATCAGCCTGGGCATCGGCGAGCCGAAGCACCCGACACCGCAGTTCATCTGCCAGGCGCTGGCCGACAACCTGTCCGGCCTGGCCGTGTATCCCGCCACCGCCGGCTCGGATGCCCTGCGCGGCACGATCGCCGCGTGGCTGGAGCACCGCTATGGCCTGCCGCCGCTGAACCCGGCAACGCAGGTGCTGCCGGTGAACGGTTCGCGCGAAGCCCTGTTCGCATTCGCGCAGGCGGTGATCGATCCCGCCGCGGACGCCGGCCACAAGGCGCTGGTGGTGTGCCCGAACCCGTTCTACCAGATCTACGAAGGCGCGGCGTTCCTGGCTGGCGCCGAGCCGTACTTCGTGAATTCGGACCCGGCGCGCAATTTCGGCTGCGACTACGACAGCGTGCCGGCGGAAGTGTGGCAGCGCGTGCAGTTGCTGTACCTGTGCTCGCCCGGCAACCCGACCGGCGCCGTGCTGTCGCTGACGGACTGGGAAAACCTGTTCGCGCTGTCCGAACGCCATGATTTCATCATCGCCGCCGACGAGTGCTATTCCGAGATCTACCATGGCGACGAGCCGCCGCTGGGCGCGTTGCAGGCCGCCCACATGCTGGGCCTGTCCACGGTCGACAAGCCGTATGCGCGGCTGGTGGTGTTCTCCAGCCTGTCGAAACGTTCCAACGTGCCGGGCCTGCGCTCGGGCTTCGTGGCCGGCGACGCCGACGTACTGAAGAAATTCCTGCTGTACCGTACCTACCACGGCGGCGCCATGAGCCCGCCGGTGCAGGCCGCATCGATCGCGGCGTGGAACGACGAGTCCCACGTCGCGGAAAACCGCGCCCAATACCGCGCGAAGTTCGATGCCATCACGCCGCTGCTGGCCGAAGTGCTCGACGTGGCACTGCCGGACGCCGGCTTCTACCTGTGGGCCGACGTCAGCCGCACCGGCCTGTCGGACACCGAGTTCGCGCGTCGCCTGTACGCCGAATATAATGTCACGGTCCTGCCGGGCAGCTACCTGGCGCGCGAAGCCCACGGCAGCAATCCCGGCCGCAACCGCATCCGGATGGCGCTCGTGGCGGAAACGGCCGAAGGGCTGGAAGCCGCGCAGCGCATCGTCCGCTTCTGCAAATCCCTCTCTACTGAAGACGCATCATGACTCAACAACTCCAGCAAATCATCGAACAGGCATGGGATAACCGCGCCGAAATCAATCCGTCGAACGCCAGCGCCGAAGTGCGCGACGCGGTCAACCACGTGCTGGCCGGCCTGGACGACGGCAGCCTGCGCGTGGCGCAGAAGGATACCGGCACCTGGGTGGTGAACCAGTGGATCAAGAAGGCCGTGCTGCTGTCGTTCCGCCTCGAGAACAACGTGGTGCTGCCATCGGACGGCACCATGCAGTTCTACGACAAGGTACCGACCAAGTTCGCCAATTACACGCCGGAAGATTTCGCCAAGGGCGGCTTCCGCGTGGTGCCGCCGGCCGTGGCCCGCCGCGGTTCGTTCATCGGCAAGAACGTGGTGCTGATGCCTTCCTACGTGAATATCGGCGCCTACGTCGACGAAGGCGCGATGGTCGATACCTGGGCCACGGTCGGTTCGTGCGCGCAGATCGGCAAGAACGTGCACCTGTCCGGCGGCGTGGGCATCGGCGGCGTGCTGGAACCGATGCAGGCCAACCCGACGATCATCGAGGACAACTGCTTCATCGGCGCCCGTTCCGAGATCGTCGAAGGCGTGATCGTCGAAGAAAACTCGGTGATCTCGATGGGCGTGTACATCGGCCAGTCGACCAAGATCTACGACCGCGCCACCGGCGAAGTGAGCTACGGCCGCATCCCTTCCGGCTCCGTGGTGGTCTCCGGCTCGCTGCCGTCGGCCGACGGCAAGTACAGCCTGTACTGCGCGGTGATCGTCAAGCGCGTGGATGCGCAGACCCGCGCCAAGACCGGCATCAACGAGCTGCTGCGCGGGGTTTAAGTCTTTTCACCCAACGGCAAATACTGGGGTCAGACCCGCCGGGTCTGACCCCGGATCTTGCTTCTGGGGTTACTTCTGGCTGATCTGCCCATTGACCTTGAAGGTTCCCGCCATGATGGACCGCCTGTTCCAGCTGATGAAAGAGAAGAACGCGTCGGACATGTTCTTCGCGGTGAATTCGCCGGTGCACCTGAAGATCAACGGCAACCTCATTCCGGTCAACCAGCAGAAGCTGGAACCGGAAAACATCGATGCCCTGCTGGCGGAGGTCTGCACGCCGGCGCAACTGAAGGAACTGGCGCAGACCAATGAACTGAACATGGGTATCCCGGTCGCCAGCCTGGGGCGCTTCCGCCTGTCGGCCTTCCGGCAGCGGGGCACCATCTCCGCCGTGTTCCGCTACGTGCCGGCCACCATCCCGGCACTGGAAGAGCTGAGCCTGCCGCCCATCCTGGCCGAACTGATCATGGAAAAGCGCGGGCTGATGCTGGTGGTGGGCTCGACCGGTTCGGGCAAGTCGACCACGATCGCGGCGATGCTGGACCACCGCAACGAACTGCGTTCCGGCCATATCCTCACGCTGGAAGACCCGATCGAGTACCTTTTCAAGAACAAGAAGGCGATCGTCAACCAGCGCGAGATCGGCAGCGATGCCAGCGATTTCGGCACCGCGCTGCGCAACTCGATGCGCCAGGCGCCGGACTGCATCCTGATCGGCGAGATCCGCGACCGCGAAACGATGGCCGCGGCGCTGGCCTATGCGCAATCGGGCCACCTGGTGCTGGCAACGCTGCACGCCAACAACAGCTACAACGCGCTGAACCGCATCATCAGCTTCTATCCGATCGAGAACCGCCCTGCCCTGCTGCAGGACCTGGCGTCGACCATCCGCGCCATCGTGTCGCAGCGGCTGGTCCGCTCCAGCGGCGGCGGCACCCGCACGCCTGCCGTCGAAGTGATGGTCAACACGCGCTACGTGTCGGACCTGATCGAGAAAGGGGAAATCGGCCAGCTCAAGGAAGCGCTGGACCGCAGCCTGTCGCCCGGCTCGCAATCGTTCGAGCAGGCGCTGTACAAGCTGGTGAAGGATGGCCGCATCACGCAGGAAGAAGCGCTGGCCAACGCCGATTCGGCCACCAACCTGCTGTGGCTCCTGAACAATGGACCCGACAGCCGGCAGGCCGATGCCGAGGCGGAGCGCAAGGCGGCTCCGCCCGAGGCGTCGTTTACCGAATTTACGCTGAACGGCTGACGGCGCTGCCCTTGCGGCGGCGTGCCAGCGCGACGATGCCAAGACCTGCGGCGAGCATGCCGCAGGTGGCCGGTTCGGGCACGGGACTCAGCAACACATTGCCGCAGCCATGGCCCAGCTGCCAGTTGCATCCCCATGCGAGAACCTGGCCCGCGTCGTTGACGTCGACGGCAAACTCGATCCGCCAGCCGGGGCCCGCCAGTTCAGCCAAGGCATAGGAGGCTTCCGGCGTTGCCAGCATCGCTACCGTGCCGTCCCGGTTCCTGCCGAGCATGTATCCTTCCGCCATGCTGGAGACAATGGCGAAGTCGCCCGTGGGTCGCCAGGCAGAGCGCTCGATGATCATGCGCGGTACCAGATTGCCGGCCGCGTCCGTTTCCCAGCGGGTGCCGAGCAATTCGCCGTTCGGCCCGATGCCGTGGATGCCAGGACCATACAGCGTATCGAGATCGATCATCGTACCGCCGCTGTAAAGGAAGGTGTGCCATTCGCCCGCGGCGGTAAAGGAAGTACCCAGCACTTCGCCTGCCTCGCTGATGCCATGGGCCTCGCTTCTCGCGCCGCCCAGCGTGCCCAGATCCTGCATGCCGCCGTCGGGCGTGTACAGGAAGGCGCGCGCCTCACCCGCGGCATTCCAGGATGTACCGACCACGGCGCCCGCATTGTTGATGGCACTGGCACCGCTGCTCAGGCCGCCCAGCGTGCCGAGGTCGCGGGTTTTCCCGTCCGCATGCACGAACGCATGCGACCTTCCGTCAAGGTGGGTGGCATAACCCGTGACTACGCCGGCATCGTTCACGGCGGCGCCGTAGACATCCGGGCCGCCGAAGCCATCGATCGCCACGACGCCGGACCGGGTGGAAAGCGAACTGGTGTAATGGCCATCCACGTAGAGATTGTTCAGTACCGCGCCGTTGTTGTTGAGGTCAGTCGGGGCGTGTGCCGCCCCGAGAAATTCGGCCTTGTAGATCGGCGTTGCCGCGCCAGCCCACGCATGCGCGGCGAGCAACAATGCCAGACACAGTTTGTTCATCGTCGTCCTCGCAGTTCGTAAATGAAGAAATTCACCGTTACCGCACTGCCATCCTTGCCGGCCAGCCGGACGGAGCCAACGGCGCTCCGCCCGCGGCTTCTTTTCCGGAACTATGCCGACCGGCTGGCGGCGGCGCCTTTCCGGCGGCGCGCCAGGGCGACGACGCCCAGGCCGGCGGCCAGCATGCCATACGTGGCCGGTTCGGGCACGGGGCTCAGCAGGACGGTGGCACAGCTGCCGCTATCCCAGCTGCAGCCGTACGCGAGGATCTGCCCGCTGTCGTTGACACCATGGGCGTCGAGGAACGTCCATTGGCCTTCCGTGAAGCTATCGAGACTCCAGTAGCCGTCCGCCGTGGCCAGCATCGTGCCGGTGCCATAGTTGTTGGTACCGACCATATAGCCGTTCGACATGTCGCTCGGTATCGCCAGGTTGTAGTTCCATTCGCCAGCCGGGGACCAGGCGGAGTTGTACAGTTCCAGGCTCCACTGGTTGCGCGTCGAGTCGTACGAGGTGCCGTACAGTTCGCCGTTCGCTCCCAGGCCGGACAGGTTGCCGCCCCAGTCATGGATATCGGTCATGACGCCGTCCTTGTACAGGAACTTGTGCCATTCGCCGCTCTCGGTCTGCGCGCTGCCCAGGATTTCGCCGGTGTCGGCCACGTCGAGGATCCTGCTCTGTGCACCGCCCAGCGTGCCGATATCGCGCATGCCGCCATCAGCGGTGTAGATGAAGCCGCGGGTGCCGCCGCCGGCAACGTCCGAGGTGCCGACCACCAGCCCGGCATTGTTGACCGCCACCGCTGAGCTGTTCAGCCCGCCGAGCGTGCCGATGTCGCGCATGGTGCCGTTTGCATAGACGAAGGCATGGGTGGCAGTGTTGCCCGCCAGGGATGAACTTCCCACGACGGTGCCGGCGTCGTTCAGCTCGAAACCTTCCACCTTGGTGCCTCCGAGCGAGCCCAGGTGGACGGAACCGGTCGTGGTCATCAGCCATGCCTGGGAGGCGCCGCCCGTCTCCAGCCCCAGGAGAGCGACGCCACTGTTATTGATATCGGCTCCCCTTCCCGCCGGGCCGTCGACGAGTACATCGAGCCGGTATTTCGGTACTTCCGCCTGCGCCGCGATGGGCAGCATGGCAAACAGCATGGCGAGCAGCTTCCTGGTCATGTTCTTGTCCTCTGTCTGGGTAGTTTTTGATTACTGGATGCGGTTGCGATACCGCAGCCAGGAGACTAATACAAACCCAGTATCCATGCAATTTTGATAATAACTATCAAACAACAAGCAACACTCTCCTGCCCGGGGCTCGCCGGCGGCGCCCGCCGGAAGACGACCGGCTATAATGGCGGACTTCGTTTTGTCCTAGCCTTCGCGCTCCCCGGTTCATGATCACTCTCTACGGCATCCCCAACTGCGACACGGTGAAGAAAGCCCGCGTCTGGCTGGCCGACCAGCAACAGGATTTCACCTTCCACGATTTCAAGAAGCAGGGCCTCGATGCCGCCACCGTGCAGCACTGGCTGAAGCACGTGGACTGGGAAATCCTCGTCAACAAAAAAGGCACGACGTGGCGCGGCCTGCCGGACGAGCGCAAGGCCGCCGTGCTGGATGCGGCCAGCGCCACCGCGCTGATGCTGGAAAACCCGTCCGTGATCAAGCGCCCCGTGCTGCAAACCGCCACCACGTGCCACGTGGGATTCAAGCCGGAGCAGTATGCCGAGATCTTCAACCATTAAAACGCCATGACCGAATCCCGTACCCTCGCGCTGACTGAAAAACTGATCGGCCGCTCATCCGTCACCCCCGAGGACAAAGGCTGCCAGGAGCAGCTGATCGCCCTGCTCGAGCCGCTCGGTTTCCGTTGCGAGACGATCGTTTCCGGCGACGTGACGAACCTGTGGGCGCGCCGCGGCACCGAACAGCCGGTGTTCGTGTTCGCCGGCCACACCGACGTGGTGCCGACCGGCCCGGTCGAGCAATGGACGTCGGAACCGTTCTTCCCCACCATCCGCGACGGCAAGCTGTATGGCCGCGGCGCGGCGGACATGAAGACGTCGATCGCCGCGATGGTGGTGGCCTGCGAGGAATTCATCGCCGCCCATCCGGACCACAAGGGTTCGATCGCCTTCCTGCTGACCAGCGACGAGGAAGGTCCGGCCACCGACGGCACCGTCATCGTCTGCAACAAGCTCAAGGAGCGCGGCGAAGCGATCGACTACTGCGTGGTCGGCGAACCCACCTCCAGCGCGCAGCTGGGCGACATGATCAAGAACGGCCGCCGTGGTTCGATGTCCGGCTGCCTGACGATCAAGGGCATCCAGGGCCACATCGCCTATCCGCAACTGGCCAGGAACCCGATCCACCAGGCCGCGCCGGCGCTGGCCGACCTGGTGGCCGAGGTGTGGGACGAAGGCAACGAGTACTATCTGCCTACGTCGTGGCAGATGTCGAACGTGAAGGCCGGCACCGGCGCGAACAACGTGATCCCCGGCCAGATGGTGATCGACTTCAACTTCCGCTTCTCGACCGCCAGCACGGCCGAAGGCCTGCAGCAGCGGGTCCATGCGATCCTCGACCGGCACGGCCTCGAGTACGACCTGAAATGGACCATTTCCGGCTACCCGTTCCTGACGCCGCGCGGCACGCTGTCGACGGCGCTCTGCGAGGCGATCAGGAGCGAGACCGGCATCGAGACGGAACTGTCGACCACGGGCGGCACGTCCGACGGCCGCTTCATCGCGCAGATCTGCCCCCAGGTGATCGAATTCGGCCCGCCGAACGGCAGCATCCACAAGATCGACGAGCATGTCGAAGTGCGCTTCATCGATCCGCTGAAGAACATCTATCGCCGCACGCTTGAAAACCTGCTCACCTGACCTGCTCGCCCGAGCTCCGGCATAAAGGAAGAACCTACCATGACGACCATCTTTGCCACGCCGCGCGACCTGCTGCGCTACGCGACCACCCGCTTCAACACGGAAAAGCTGTTCTTCGGCCACGGCAGCGCCGAGGCCTTCGACGAGGCGGCCTACCTGCTCCTGCACACGCTCAAGCTGCCGCTGGACAAGCTCGATCCCTTCCTGGACGCGCGCCTGCTGCCGGAGGAAATCCAGCGCGTGCTGGACGTGATCGAACGCCGCGCCACCGAGCGCGTGCCGGCCGCCTACATCACCAACGAGGCGTGGCTGGGCACTTACCAGTTCTACGTGGACGAGCGCACCATCGTGCCGCGCTCCTACATCGCCGAACTGATCCCCGATTACTTCGCGCCTTGGGTCAACAACCCGGAAGGCGTGGCCAACGTGCTGGAATTGTGCACCGGCTCCGGCTGCCTGGCGATCATGATGGCCGACGCGTTCCCGGACGCCCAGGTCGATGCCGTCGACATTTCGCCGGATGCGCTGGAAGTGGCGCGCCGCAATGTCGAGACGTACCAGCTGGCGGACCGCGTGAACCTGATCCAGTCGGACCTGTATGCCAGCGTGCCGCTGAAAAAATACGACCTGATCGTCACCAACCCGCCCTACGTGAACTCCGGTTCGATGGCGCGGCTGCCGCAGGAATACCGCCACGAGCCGCAGATCGCGCTGGACGGCGGCGTCGACGGCATGGACCTGGTGCGCCGCATCGTGGCCGGCGCCGCCGAACGGCTCACGGACGACGGCTTGCTGATCGTCGAGATCGGCAACGAGAAGGCGTTCGCGGAAGCGGCCTTCGGCGACATGGGCCTGACATGGCTGACCACCAGCCAGGGCGATGACATGGTTTTCCTGCTGACCGCCGACCAGTTGAAGCTTTAATCGACTTCCGTACATGCGAACGATCCTGCCTGCCCCATGGGCGCAGGCCGGACACCGGGGTCTTCCCGACCACCGACCAATTGAAGCTTTGAAAATCTAGAATGATTCGTCTCGAACAAGTAAGCCTGATGCGCGGCGTGAAGCCGCTGCTGGAAAACGTCGACCTGACGCTGAACCCCGGCGACAAGATCGGCCTGATCGGCGCCAACGGCGCCGGCAAGTCCAGCCTGTTCGCGATGCTGCGCAACGAGCTGCATCCGGACCAGGGCAACATCGATTTCCCCGCCAGGTGGCGCATGGCCTACGTGGCGCAGGAAACGCCGCCGCTGCAGCGCAACGCGCTCGACTACGCGATCGATGGCGACGTCAACCTGCGCAAGCTGCAGGCCGAGCTGGAGCGGCTGGAAGCGCTGCCCGACTCCGCCGAGCAGGGCCTGGAGCTGGGCAATGTGCACGTGGCGCTGGCCGATGCGGATGCCTACACGGTGCAGTCGCGCGGCGAACAGCTGCTGCTGGGCCTGGGCTTCACGCTGGACCAGATGCAGCAGCCGGTGGCCAGCTTCTCCGGCGGCTGGCGCATGCGCCTGAACCTGGCCCAGGCGCTGATGTGCCCTTCCGACCTGCTGCTGCTCGATGAACCGACCAACCACCTGGACCTGGATGCCATCATCTGGCTCGAGGACTGGCTGAAGCGCTATGCCGGCACGCTGATCATCATTTCGCACGACCGCGATTTCCTCGACGAGATCGTCAACGTGATCGTGCATATCGACGACCGCAAGCTGAAGCGCTACTCCGGCAATTACTCCAGTTTCGAGCGCCAGCGCGCCGCGCAGATGGTGCTGATGGCGGGCACCGCCGAGAAGCAGGCGCGCAAGAAGGCCCACCTGGAATCGTTCATCGAGCGCTTCAAGGCCAAGGCATCGAAGGCAAGGCAGGCACAGAGCCGCATGAAGGCGCTGGCCAAGATGGAAGAGCTGGCGCCGCTGCGCGCCGCCGCCGAGTTCTCGTTTGAATTCCGCGAGCCGCTGTCCGCGCCGAATCCGCTGCTGGTGCTGGAAGACGTGGATGCCGGCTACCGCAGCGAGGATCCGGCCACCTACGAGGTCAAGGAAAAGACCATCGTCCACGGCATCAACTTCAGCCTGCAGACGGGCCAGCGCATCGGCCTGCTCGGCGTGAACGGCGCCGGCAAGTCGACGCTGATCAAGACCGTTGCGGGCGAGCTGGCGCCGCTGGCCGGCACCGCGACCACGGGCAAGGGGCTGATCATCGGCTACTTCGCCCAGCACCAGGTGGAGATGCTGCGGCACGATGAGTCGCCGCTGTGGCACCTGGCAAAGATCGCGCCGACGGTGCGCGAACAGGAGCTGCGCAACTTCCTGGGCGGCTTCAATTTCCCGGGCACCATGGTGACCAGCCCGATCGCGCCGTTCTCCGGTGGCGAGAAGGCGCGCCTGGCGCTGGCGCTGATCGTGTGGCAGCGCCCGAACCTGCTGCTGCTCGATGAACCAACCAACCACCTGGACCTGGAAACGCGCGAAGCGCTGACGGAAGCGCTGGCCCAGTTCGAAGGCACGCTGGTGGTGGTATCGCACGACCGCCACTTGCTGCGGGCGACGACCGACCAGTTCATCATCGTGGCCGACGGCATGCTGCAGCCGTTCGACGGCGACCTGGACGACTACAAGGACTGGCTGTTCAAGACCAAGCTGGGCAAGGGCACCGACGTGCTGCCGGCCGCCGGCAAGGAACACAAGACGGCTTATCCCTCCACGTCGCCGGTGGCGCCGCCACCGGCCGCGCCGGCCGTCGACAAGCGCGAGCAGAAGCGCCTGGAAGCGGAACAGCGCCAGCGCCTGGCCGCGCAACGCAAGCCGATCGAGAACAAGATCAAGCGGCTGGAAGAACAGATCGCCAAGCGCAATGGGCAGAAGGCGGAAGTCGATGCGCAGTTGCAGGATCCGGCGATCTACGAGGCGGCCAACAAGCCGAAGCTGAAGACGCTGCTGGCGGACCAGGCGTTCTATGCGAAAGACCTGGCGCAGCTGGAAGAAGAGTGGCTGGGCTTGCAGGAACAGCTCGAAGCGCTGGCCGCCTGACCGCACCGCGCGGCCCGCGTGGCATGAGAAAAGCGCCGCCCTCGGGCGGCGCTTATTTTCACCGCCCCCGTCACGCGGCGGCGTCCAGCCTGTCGTCGCTGGCGCGGCGGATGGCCATCAGCTTGTCGATGTCGACGACGATCAGCCGGCGCTGGCCGGCGTGGGCGATTCCCAGCAGGTAATCGACATTCAGGCTGGCTTGCGCATCCAGGTTCGGAATCGGCCGGATATCGCCGCTGGCCAGGGTGACGAGGTCGGTCACGCCGTCGGTCACCATGCCCATCACGCAGGTGGACAGCTTCAGGATGATCACGTCGGTGCGCGGATCGTGCACCGGCGGCCGCGGGGCGAAGGCGATGCGCATGTCGACGATCGGCATGATGACGCCGCGCGAGACAGCCACGCCGCTGATGATTTCACCGTCCGCCGCGAAGCGCTCCAGTGCCCGCAACGGCCGCAGCTCCTGCACGTTGCGGTAGTCCAGTGCGTATTCCAGTCCACCGAGGCGGAAAGTCAGGTACTGCCGCGCCTCGGCATCGCCTTGCGCGCCGCCATCCTGCTTCGGCGCTTCGCGGCCCTTCAGCGCTTGCGGCGCCTTGTCCGCCGCCGTTATGTGTTGGGGTTGCATGGTAATCCTTTCATCCGTCTTGCGGTAAATTCAGGCAAGTTCCATGCTAAGGTCGCCTCGAGTGACCGCGTTGAGAACGCTCAATGTTTCCTGTTAGGATTATTCGCAACGGGGCTCCTGCTTGTCTCATGGCGTCGATGATTATTGCGTCGATCATTACTGCGCCGATGATGACTGCACCGACGACCACTCGATCGGCCCCTCGGCCGCGTGCAGCACCGGCGCATGGTTCCAGGGCGCCGCCCTCAGTCGTTCCTTGATGTCCTTCGGCGCCAGCTCATAGGGCGGCCCGGCGTCCGGGTGGTACAGCATGGTGCGCAGGACCGTGTCGCCATCGACGCGCTTGACCTTGCACGAGGCCGGGATGGCGATCTCGCTGCGGCGCCGGCGTGCCGTTTCCAGCTGCTCCTGGAATGCGTCGTGCCGGGCGCGTGCGGCGTTGCTGGCTCGCAACAGCTGGGCAAGCTCGGTCAGCGCCGGCTCGACCTGTCCGGCCATCTTCTTGTACAGCGCCTGCTGGGCGGCGGTGAGCGTGACCTGCTTCGCGCGCACGTGGGCGGACAGCGCCAGGTAGCTGCGCACTTCCTGCCGGACGGCGATGGCGTCGGACGCGGCGCGGTGCGCGCTGGCCTGCGCCGCGCAGTCGCTGGCGCGGGCCGCCAGATCGGCGATGGCCTCGTCGTAGCGCCGCGTATCGGGCACCAGCGCGAACAGCAGCATCTCGCTGCCCTTGCGGGGTCCGGCGCCGGAAAGCGTCATGTTGCGGCCGGCCACCGCGCAACCGCTGGCGCTGCCGATCGCCACTTCGTCGGCAAGGATCTCGCAATTGGCCGCCTCGCCGATGGTGACCCTGGCCGCGGTGATCACGCAGTTCTGCGCCTTGCGCACCGTGATCTCGCCGCCCTTCGCCTGCAGGACCGCGTTCGACGCCGTGCCGCCGACACGGATCGCGCCGGCGGCATTGACGATGGTGCCACCCATCAGGTTGCGCTTGAGGTGCACGGTGCCGCCACGCGATGCGATGCGGCCGAACACGTCGCCGTGGATCGTGATGCTGCCGCCTTCGACGACGCGGTTTTCCTGCACCTCGCCGAATTCCTCGTAGTCGCCGCTCAGTTGCAGGTTGCCGGTGGTGCGCACGCTGACGCCGTCGCGGCTGATGATCTTCTGCCCGATCGACAGGCGACCGCTCTTCGTGTCGACATTGATGAAACCTTCGACGGCGGACACCAGGTAGTCGTGGCCGTCGGCGTGCTCGATCACGGTGCCGTCGCCAGCCACGCGGGTCAGTTCGAGATCCTTGCCGGGGGCCGCTTCCACCGGCACGCCGGTCAGCTTGAAGCCGCGCGTTCCCATGGTGCGCGGTTCCTTGCGCAGCAGCCGCACCTGCGCCTTCACCTGCGGAAAGCGGTTCTGGAAGGTGTGCAGGTCGAGGCGGCCGTTGCCCAGGTCGCGCGGTGCGTTGGAGCGGTGCAGGTGTTCCGATACCTCGACGAAGGCCGCATCGCGCCCCGGCACCGGGTCGAGGGGCCGCGCCACCACGCGGCGCCCGGGCCTTGCGGCGGAGATCCCTTCCCGCACGGCGCCGGCATCGATGCCGAAACGGATACCCTTGACCCACATGTCGGCCACGAATTCGTCGAAGACCAGGGTGGCCGGCCGCGGTTCGCCTTCGCCGGTATCGATGAACACGGGTTCGAAGAGGTAGTCGGCGGCACCGGCGGCATACTTGACGGCCTTGTAGAGCGCCCGGCGGGCCGGCGGAAACGGCACGATGGCGTCGGCGACCCGCACCAGCGGCTGGCCCTGCAGCGCGGCCGGCAGCTGGGGCCCGGCCCCGTACAGCATGCGCAGGAACGTGCCGTAGTCCAGCCCCACCAGGCAGGCGCCGGACAGGAACACGTCGCCGGCCGCCGCCTGCAGGACCGGTGGCGGCACATCGGTGCGCATCCACACGCCATCGTCGCGCTGGACGATGGGCGCTTCCTCTTCGCCGGCTGGCAAGCCGGTCAGTTCCGTGCTGTTTTCCACTGGCATCCCCATATTGCGCAACGTCAATAAATGCAAATGGGTAATTTATAAGGTCTGCCGAGGACCGATTTGATCGGGCGCAAGGCCGGGCGCCGGGTGTGTCGGAAAAGCCTTACCGGGAACTGTCTTGATGGCTGCGCCGCGGGGTAAAGGACAGGCAACAGGCACGGAAAGAAACACCAAATGCAAAAGGCGCTGTTCGCGTTGAATAGCCTTGCCGGCGGTCACGAAACTTTTTTGCATGCCGAGCGCGACAGGAGCCGACGACCCTAGGCTGGCACCACGGCAACGCGCAACCATTGCCGCGGTGCCGTCAGCTCGGCGGCATCGAGCACACGTAGCCAGCCGGTGTAACTGGCCAGGTAGCGGCTCGCCACGCCATTGAACCGGCGCAGCCAGGTCTTGAAGCGGCTATGCCATCCGTTGACGCCCTGGATATGGACTGCACCGCGCGCTCGGATTCCGGCACGCACATTGATTGCTTCGTGCGTGATGCCGGCCTGCTTCGCGAAAGCCTGGTACGCCTTGGCGGCATCGGTGACGAGCAGGACATCGGGCGCCAGCACGGGCTTCAGGTGTTGCATCAACTGGCCGGCGCTGACCGGGCCGCGGCCGGTCACGAAGTCACACGTTTGCCGGTTGCGGTCACGAGCCACGAGGATGCAGTCCAGCTCGTTGCTGATGCCGCGCCGGCTGGCCTTGCCGCCCCGTTTACGGGGCGGCCGATCCAGGTGTCGTGAACCCTTCTGTGATTCCAGATGGTAGGTTTCATCGGCCTCGACGATGCCAGACAGCTGCGGACGGGGCGCCCGGAGCAAGGCGGCGATGAAACGGTGGCGCCATCGAAAGCTGGTCGACTTGGCTACCGCCACGCGGCTGGCCGCTGAACGCACGGGTGTCGACTCGATCAGGCATTGCAGGTATTGCAGCCACTTGTCGCGCAGGCGCAGACGGGCCAGCGGTGTACCGGTCAACGCATTGAAGCTGCGCCGGCACGCCACGCACCGATAGCGCTGCAAGCCACTGACCTGTCCGCAGCGGTGGGACCGCTGGCATCCGCAATGGGGACATGGCGGCCTCCCGGCGGCTTCCTCGATCAGGCGATGGCATTGGCCTGGCTGCGAGACGCTGGCCAGGAAGCGCTGCAACAACGTGATCTGATCTTCTGAAAGCTGTTGCTGCATCAACGCTTCGATCAGTACTCGCACATCCGCCGTGCCCATGTCGCCTCCTGATATACATGAAGTATCTCAACAGGAAGTCAGACCGTGATTCCGGCGGGAAGTTCCCCTAATTACCGCGCACAGCGCCATGCAAAACGGGCCGCTCATCTGCATGAGCGGCCCGTTGGGAGGGGATCCGGCGTACCGGCGGGTCAGCGCTTCGGCGTGTTGGAATACACTTCCATGCCGGCTTCATTGATCTGGCGACGCAGGTCGCGGCGTTCGTCGGCTGTCATGCGGCTCATGCGGCGCGACATTTCCGCGTTGTTGGCGCTTTCCTGCATCAGACGGCGCTGCTCTTCGGCGCGCGCCTCGAACGAGCGCGATTCAAGGGAGCGCGATTCGGCGTTGCCCCAGCGGGGTTCGCGGCGCTGCTGTTGCTGGGCCTGGTCGTCGCGCCGTGGCGGTCCATCGTTCGGACCGGCATGGACAATGGATGGCAACACGCCACAGACCGCGAACACGAGGGACGCGATCGCGGCGCGCGCGCACTGCGCGCTTGCCCTGCTCCGATCGTGTGCCTGCTTGCTCATGCGAATATCCTCGTTCGTGTCTGGTAACCTGTACCCGATGGACGAAGTGTATGCCCCTTTACCCCCAGGCATAAGGGTGATTGGGTAAAGTTTGTAACACTTTGTAATGGGTACTGCCGTGCGCGCCGCCCAGCGCGTTAAGACGTTACCATAGCGACATGCTTCTGACAATTCCGACAGCAATATGACCACATCGACCGACACCGGCAACAACGGCACCCCCTCCTCCACCAGCACTTCCCATGGCGGCCACCAGGCCAAGATCATGGTCGTGGACGACGACGTCCGCCTGCGCGACCTGCTGCGCCGCTACCTGACCGAACAGGGTTTCAATGTGTTTACCGCGGAAAACGCCACCGCGATGAACAAGCTGTGGCTGCGCGAGCGCTACGACCTGCTGGTACTGGACCTGATGCTGCCGGGAGAGGATGGCCTGTCGATCTGCCGCCGCCTGCGCGGCGCCGGCGACCAGACGCCGATCATCATGCTGACCGCCAAGGGCGAGGACGTGGACCGTATCGTCGGCCTGGAAATGGGCGCCGACGACTACCTGCCGAAGCCGTTCAACCCGCGCGAACTGGTGGCCCGCATCGGCGCGGTGCTGCGCCGCAAGGCCCCCGACGAAATCCCCGGCGCGCCATCGGAAACCCCGCAGACTTTCGAGTTCGGCCAGTTCGTGCTGGACCTGGGCACCCGCACCCTGAAGAAGAATGGCGAAACGGTGCCGCTGACCACCGGCGAATTCTCGGTCCTGAAAGTATTTGCCCGCCATGCGCGCCAGCCGCTGTCGCGCGAGAAGCTGATGGAACTGGCGCGCGGCCGCGAATACGAAGTCTTCGACCGTTCGCTGGACGTGCAGATCTCGCGCCTGCGCAAGCTGATCGAGCCGGACCCTTCCAGCCCGCTGTACATCCAGACCGTGTGGGGCCTGGGCTACGTGTTCATCCCGGAGGG
Organism: Pseudoduganella albidiflava; assembly: GCF_004322755.1. Taxonomy (NCBI): domain Bacteria; kingdom Pseudomonadati; phylum Pseudomonadota; class Betaproteobacteria; order Burkholderiales; family Oxalobacteraceae; genus Pseudoduganella; species Pseudoduganella albidiflava. The sequence goes on along the minus strand of NZ_CP036401.1, from coordinate 1,630,385 downwards.
ACAGCCGCGCTGATGCGTGCCGTTCGATGAAGTTCCGACCTTTAAGTCTGGCCCGCCTGAAGAGCGGGCTGTTCTGGCGTACCTTCCTGCTGCTCGGCGTGCTGACGACGCTGTCGATGGCGTCGTGGACCGGCATGATCAGCTGGGTCCAGCGCGGGCCGCAGGCGCAGCAGCTGGCCGCCCAGGTGATCTCGGTGGTCACCATCACGCGTGCCGCGCTGACCCACTCCGCCCCCGAATTGCGCACCGAACTGCTGTTCGAACTCGTGTCGAACGAAGGCATCCGCGTCTTCCTGCTGGAAGAAAACGACGAAGTCGACCCACCGCCGGACATCGCGCTGATGCCGGACATCGAACGGCTCGTCAAGGCCAAGCTGGGCAAGAGCACCCGCTTCTCGGCGCGCGTGAACGGCATGCGCGGCTTCTGGGTCAGTTTCAATATCGGCGAAGACGCCTACTGGCTGATGCTCGAGCGCGAACGCATTCCCTGGCTGACGGGGATCCAGTGGCTCGGCTGGGCGGCTGTCGTCTCCCTCGTGTCGCTGCTGGGCGCGGCGGCCATTTCCAGCCTCGTCAATGCGCCGCTGCGCCGGCTCACGGCGGCGTTCCGCGCCATCGCGCAGGGCCGCCATCCGGAGCCGCTGCCGGAAAAAGGGCCGCAGGAAATCCGGCAGGCCAACCGCAGCTTCAACCAGATGGTGGACGACCTGCAGCAGGTGGAATCGGACCGCGCCGTGATCCTGGCCGGCATCTCGCACGACCTGCGCACGCCGCTCACGCGCATGCAGCTGGAAGTGGAGATGGCGGACCTGGCGCCGGATGCCCGCGATGGCATGAAGTCCGACCTGGCGCAGATGGACGCGATCATCGCCCAGTTCCTCGATTACGCGAAACCGACCGAATCGTCCACCTTCGTGCCGATCGACGTGACGGCCATGCTGGAGGAAGTGGCGCATGAAGTCTCCCGCCTGCCGGACGTGAAGGTCACCACCGACATCTCGTGCGCCGCCCAGATCAGGGGCAACATCACCGACCTGAAGCGGGTGTTCCATAACCTGATCGAGAATGCCCGTCGCTACGGCAAGACGCCCGGCACCGACCTTGCCGAGATCGATATCCGCTGCACCATCAAGGGCATGCACACGGCCCGGCGGGTGGTGATCGACGTGCAGGACCATGGCGTGGGCGTGCCGGAAGAGCGGATGGCCGAGTTGCTGAAACCGTTCACCCGGCTCGACGAAGCGCGCAGCCAGGCCAACGGCGCCGGCCTCGGCCTGGCCATCGTCGAGCGCGTGCTGCAACGGCATGGCGCGGAACTACAGCTGAGCAATCGGGACGGCGGCGGGCTGTCGATCCAGATCAGCATGGAAGCGGCCTAGGCGCCTGCGCGCAGGCTACTGACAGCACCTGTCAGTGGCCTGCGCCATCATGGCGGCCGCACGTGCCCACGCGCGGCCGGCCGGCGCCACGAAAAAAAATTCAGCAGCTTGTCGATCTGGCGTTTCGCCGTCCGTCGTGGGAGTATGGGAACGCGGTTCGTGTTCCTTAACCACCATCGAGGAGATAGCCATGAACGAAGCTCAAAAAATCCCTGCCGACATGCCCAGCGTGACGCCGCACCTGGTCTGCCGCGGCGCCGCCGACGCGATCGAGTTCTACAAGAAAGCCTTCGGCGCCATCGAACTGGTGCGCATGCCGGTGCCCGATGGCGGCGGCAAGCTGATGCATGCAATGATCCGGATCGGCGATTCGCCGGTAATGCTGGTCGACGAGTTTCCCGACTGGAACAGCATTGGCCCGCAGGACTTGCCCAACTCCCCCGTCACGCTGCATTACAACGTCGCCGATGTCGATGCCGCGTTCCGGCGCGCGGTCGAAGCGGGCGGCAAGGCCGTGATGGAACCGCAGGACATGTTCTGGGGCGACCGCTACGGCGTGCTGCGCGACCCGTTCGGCCACAACTGGTCGCTGGCCACGCATATCCGCGACGTCAGTCCCGAAGAGGCGCTGGAAGCGTCGAAGACGGCCATGCCCTGCCCCGAAGTCGCCCAGTAAGGAGAGCGCCATGCGATTCATGATCATCGTGAAAGCGTCCGCCGCCAGCGAAGCGGGCAAGATGCCCTCCACCGAACTGCTCGAAGCGATGGGCAAATACAACGAGGAGCTCGTCAATGCCGGTGTGATGCTGGCCGGCGAGGGCCTGCATCCCAGCTCGAAGGGCGTGCGCATCCGCTACCACGGCAAGGAGCGCACCGTGATCGACGGCCCCTTCGCCGAAACCAAGGAGCTGGTTGCGGGATTCTGGCTGATTCAGGTAAAGTCGCGCGAAGAGGCGATCGAGTGGCTCAAGCGCGCGCCGATGGAAGACGGCGATGAAGTCGAGATCCGCCAGGTCTTCGAGGCGGAGGATTTCGGCGCCGAATTCACGCCGGAACTGCGCGAACAGGAGGACCTGCTGCGCGAGCGCCTGGCGGCAGATCCGGCCTGATTTTTCCTGGACCGACGTAGAGGAGAACGGGATGCATTTCATGGTGATACGGCGCGCCGACGCCGCTTCGGAGAGCGCTGATTTTCCAGCCGCGCCGCTGGCCGCCAACCTGGCTAGCGCGGTGCCCGGCGCCCGCTGGCTGCATCCCGGTAGCGAGGCAGCGCGCCTGCACCGCCGCGCCGGCGCCTGGACGATCGAACACGGTCCGTTCCCCGCCGGCGAACTGGCGGCCGGCTTCGCCATCATCGACGTGCCATCGAAGGAAGCGGCGATCGCCTGGGCCCTGCAATGGCCCACCGCCGATGCCGAGGGCGGCGCGGTGCTGGAAGTACGTGAAACCGGCTGTTCCGGCGGCTGCGCCGGCATCGACACGCAATCGCCGCCCCAGCTGACGCCCTATGCCGTGCTGTTGCGCTCCAGCCCCGGCCTGGAAGCGGACGACATGCCGCCGCCTGAAGTCATCGCCCGCATGAATGCGCGCAACGCGCACGATGCCCAGGCCGGCGTGCTGCTGGCGGGCGATGGCCTGAAACCCACGGCGAAAGGCGCGCGCGTCAAGTTCAAGGGCGGCCGGCCGACGGTCGTCGACGGCCCGTTCACCGAGATCAAGGAACTCATCGCCGGCTTCTGGCTGATCCAGGCCGCCAGCCGCGCCGACGCCATCGCATGGGTGGAAAGCTATCCGTTCCCCTGGCCCGAAGTGAGCCTGGAATTGCGCGCGGTGGCCGCTCCGCCTCCCGGCCCGGCCGCGCATTGAACGAGCGGGTCCATCGCACCGTCGAGGCGGTGTGGCGCATCGAATCGGCGAAGATCATCGCCGCGCTGGCGCGCCTGCTGCGCGACGTCGGCCTGGCCGAGGAAATGGCGCAGGAGGCGCTGGTCGCCGCCCTGGAAACCTGGCCGGCCAGCTTTCCGGACACGGGCACGCCGGACAATCCGGCGGCATGGCTGATGGCCACCGCGAAAAACCGCGCGCTCGACCACCTGCGCCACCGCAAGCTGGCGCAGGACCGCGAACCGCAGCTCACCTATGAAATCGAAAACCTGCTCGAGGATGCCGCGCACAACCAGGAGCAGGCGCTGGACCGGGCGCTGGACGACCGCATCGGCGACGACCTGCTGCGCCTCGTCTTCATCGCCTGCCACCCGGTGCTGCCGACCGAAGGGCGGGTGGCGCTCACCTTGCGGCTGCTGGGCGGCCTGACGACGGATGAAATCGCGCGCGCCTTCCTGGTGCCCGAGCCCACGGTGGCGCAGCGCATCGTGCGTGCCAAGCGCACGCTGGCGGAAGCACGCGTGCGCTTCGAGGTGCCCGTGGGGCAGGAACTGGTCCAGCGGCTGTCTTCCGTCCTGCAAGTGATCTACCTGATCTACAACGAAGGCTATTCGGCCAGCGCCGGCACCGACTGGATGCGGCCCGCGCTGTGCGACGAGGCGCTGCGCCTGGGCCGCATCCTGGCTGGCCTGGCGCCCCACGAACCGGAAGTGCATGGCCTGGTGGCGCTGATGGAAATCCAGTCGTCGCGCGCCCGCGCCCGCCTGGCGCCGGATGGCTCGCCGGTGCTGTTGCTCGACCAGGACCGCGCGCGCTGGGACCAGATGCTGATCCGCCGCGGCCTCGCCGCCCTGGAGCGTGCGAGCCAGCCCGGTAAAAGCCTGGGACCGTACGGGCTGCAGGCCGCGATCGCCGCCTGCCATGCGCGTGCCCGCAAGGCGGCCGACACGGACTGGGAACGCATCGCCGCGCTGTATGACGGCCTGGCCCAGCTGGCGCCGTCGCCGGTGGTGGAGCTGAACCGGGCGGTAGCGGTGGCGATGGCCTTCGGCCCCGCCGCCGGCCTCGAAGTAGCCGACACGCTGGTCGACGAACCGGCGCTGCGCAACTACCACCTGCTGCCCAGCGTGCGCGGCGACTTCCTGTTCAAGCTGGGCCGGCTGGACGAGGCGCGCGCCGAATTCCTGCGCGCCGCGGAACTGACGCAGAACGAACGCGAACGCACGCTGCTGGTATCGCGCGCGGCGGCCTGTCCGGTGCTGGCGGCGAACGCCGGTCGGGACCCCGGATGAGCGCCCTTACTATGGGATGTCGCGCACGCTTTCGCCGCGCGTGCGCAGGTAGCGTGGCAGGGTATCGGCCAGCTGCAGCCAGCGCAGGTGGCTCTGCATATAGGTATGGTCGCCGGGCGGCACCAGCTCCGGGTCGTCCAGGCTGGCCGTGGTGACATCGAGTTCGCCCCGGCAGCGCGCATCCTCGAACGTGACCTGGGTGCCGCAACCGGCACAGAAGCCCCGCTGCACGCCGGCGCTCGACGCATAATAAGCCAGGCTGCCGGCCGTGAACTGCAGGCCGGCGCGGGGCACTGAAAACCATGCCACGCACGGCGCGCCGCTGGCGCGGCGGCACATGGTGCAGTGGCACAGCGTGCTGTTGAACGGTTCGGCCGTGACCAGGTAGCGCACGGCACCGCAGAAGCAGCCTCCCTGGTGCATCGCCCTCTCCTTCCAGGCCGTGTTCCAGCCTCTTGTTCCAGCCTCTTGTTCCAGCCCTGTTCCAGCCCTGTCTTGAAGCTGTCCTAGCCCTGTCCCGGCCCTGTTCCGGCGCTGTCCTGGTCCTGTTCGAGCAGCTTGGTCAACAGCAGCTCGGTGGAGCCGTAGCCGTACAGCGAATCGCTTTCCAGGCCCGCCGTTTCATACGGCACCGATACTTCGCGTTCCGGCTTGGCGGGATCGTCCGCATAGGTGGCCTGCCAGGCGCGCTTCAGCGCGTCCGAACGGCGGATGAACACCGGCACCGGCCAGTCGTTGCGTTCGAAATGCCCGGCTTCGCCCAGCACCGGCCAGCGGCCGTTGGCCAGCGCCATGTCGCCGGTGCGGATCGCCTTGACGGCGTCGCCCGCCTTCAGGCCCTGCACATCGGCCAGCGTGGGCATGGTGGCCCGTTTCGGTCCGAACAGATAGGCCAGCATGATCTTCCCCTGGGGCGACATGCGGGCAACGAGCCCGGCCGCGTAGCCGCCGTTGATCAGCGGAACGGCAAACCAGCTTCCTTCGTGGTACGGCTGCTTCATTCGATTCTCATTATGTGGACTGCCTTACATGTTCTCGTCGTAGCGGTATTGGGCCGCGATCGGGCCGGCCTTGAACAGCGCATCGCGCAATTCCTTGTCCAGCTTCGGGTCGCGCCGGCGCGCCCACTCGATCAGCATGGCCACGTGCTTGCGGGCACTGTCGCGCTGGCTGGCCAGCACGAGCTTCAGTTCCGGGTCGGTGCAGGCCGCGCAACGCTGGTTCGCCATGTCCAGCGCGCCCAGCCGGTCGATCAGCGACGTCAGCGCGCGATGCATGTCGAGGACCTGGGCATCCAGGCTCTCGCGGTTTTCAACGACATGTTCCTGCGTCATGGCGCCCTCCTGTCGGCGTGGCATGGAAAACCGGTATTGTCGGTCGGAGTCCATGTTTCCACAAGTATAACAATGGCGCCGGACGGATGGCGCACGACATTGCATTCAAATGTGATAAGCTTCCGCCTTCGCTAGGGGTCCTGGGCATGCTTGCATGATCCGGGTGAGAGATACCCTTCGTACCTGATCTGGATAATGCCAGCGAAGGAAAGCGCAGTACGGTGCTCGTCACTCTCCCCCTCGGAGCCGGTCGCAGCACTTCCCGGGTGTGCTCCTCGCTGGTTCGATAACGAACGAGAACGACAACAGCACCTCGATGAACAAGACCACTTTCGCCGTATCCGCCGCCGCGCTGGCCATCGCGCAGGCTTTCCCCGCACTTGCCCAGCAGGGCACGACCGGCACCAGTGAACCCGCGATGACGGAAATCGTCATCACCGCGGTGCGCGGGACCGCGGAAAGCGCTTCCGTCGCCGGCTTCTCGGAACGGCCCCTGCTGCTGACGCCCGCCTCCGTCAGCGTGATCACGCGCGAGCAGATGCAGGCGCTGAACATCCGCTCCACCACGGACGCGGCGCGCTACGATGCCAGCATCAGCGACGCCTACAACGCGGTCGGCTACGCCGAACAGTTCTCGATCCGCGGCTTCAAGCTGGACAATGCGAACAGCTACCGCAAGGATGGCCTGGCGATTTCGGCGGATACCCAGATCCCGTTGGAAAACAAGGAGCGCTTCGAAGTGCAGAAGGGCCTGGCCGGTATCACGGCAGGCATCGCGGCACCGGGCGGCGTGGTGAACTATGTGACGAAACGTCCCACCAACACCACGCTGCGCTCGGTGCTGTTCGAAGTGAGCGAACGGGGCAGCCTGCTGGGCACCGTCGACCTGGGCGGCCGCTTCGAGGACCGCCGCTTCGGCTACCGCATCAACCTGGCCGGCGAACGGCTGCGCTCCTACGTGGAGGGCGCGGATGGCCGGCGCAGCTTCGTTTCCGGCGCGTTCGACTGGCAGATTTCCCCGCAGGCCCTGCTGCAGGTCGATGCCGACTACCAGAAGAAATCGCAGGTGTCGGCGCCCGGCTTCCAGCTGATCAATAACGTCTCGCTGCCGGTGGTGGATCCCGCCACGCTGCTGAACGACCAGCCATGGAGCTACCCGGTGGCCACCGAAAGCATGAACTTCGGCGCGCGCTTCCAGTACCAGCTGGCGCCGGACTGGAAACTGGAAGTGAAGGCGAACCGCCACGTGTTCAAGCGCGACGACTACACCGCCTTCCCGTACGGCTGCTCGGCCCAGGAACTGTACCCGGGCTTCTGCGGCAATGGCGACTACGACGTGTACGACTACCGCAGCCTGGGCGAACAGAAGAAGCCGCTGGCCGCGCAGGCCATGCTGCAGGGCCGCTTCGCCACCGGCACGCTGTCGCACGAGCTGTCCACCGGCTTCGCCTACTACGGCAACAAGGAAAGCTGGGGCGAGGATGTCTATGAATACGCCGGCACCAGCAACATCTACCATCCGGTAGTGGTGCCGCCGCGCAGCGACCTGTCGACCGGCCCCGCATCCGTGCAGCGCAAGGACAACGAACGCGCCCTGTTCGTGCAGGACATCGTGAACCTCACCGGCGAACTGGCGCTGCATGCCGGCGCGCGCTACGTGAAACTGAAGCGCGACGAAGCCGGCGTGGCGCCGAGCAGCGCCAACTTCTGGCTGCCGAACGTGTCGCTGGTCTACAGCCCGCGCAGCGACGTGGCGCTGTATGCCAGCTACGCGCGCGGCCTGCAGCACGGCGGCATCGCGCCGCTGCAGACGGTCAACGAAAACCGCGCGCTGGCGCCGTCGACGTCGAAGCAGGTGGAGATCGGCGCCAAGGCGCTGGTCGGCGGCATCAGCTATGCCGCCGCGCTGTTCCAGATCGAGAAAGGCCTGGAATACATCGATGCCACCAATACCTTCGTGCGCAATGGCGAGGCGCAGCACCGCGGCGTCGAGTTCTCGGCACAGGGCAAGGCCACGCGCGAGCTGACGGTCGGCGTCTCGCTGGCCGCCTTGAGCACAAAACAGGGCGGCACCGGCCAGGCCATCTACGACGGCAAGCGCGTGACCAACGTGCCGGCCATCCGCTCCACCGTCTTCGCCGAGTACGCCCTGTCGCCGGCATTCAAGGTGAACGGCGACTGGCAGTTCGCCGGCAAGAAGGCGTTCGACGAAGAGAACCGGGTATTCGTGCCGAAGTACCACCTGCTGAACCTGGGCATTTCCTACGTGACGCGCGTGAACGGCATGCCGCTGATGCTGCGCGCGCAGGTGCGCAACGCGCTCGACAAGTTCTACTGGCGCGACGTGACGCCGGACCTGGGCGGCTACCTGATACCCGGCCTGGGCCGCACGTTCCGGGTATCGGCGCAGCTGGACTTCTGACGGCTCCCTCGCCTGAGCCCGCGCCAGGGCTCAGGCGCTGCCAAGCACCTCTTCCACCTGCCGCAGCCGCTGCGCCAGCGGTCCGCTGATGCGCACGTGGGCGATCGCGCGGGCGGCCAGTTCCTCCGACAGGATCGCGTTCACGGCGGCGCTCTGGTCTTCCGGTTCGCGCTGCAGGCCGTCCGGCTTCCACGGCATGTCCGGCGCGCAGACGAACGTGACGTCGTAGCCGCGCGCAGCCACCAGCGCCGCCAGGCGCGGGTCGATGCGGCCGAAGTAGTGGCGGCTGTACACGGCCGTCATCAGCGGCGTGGTGTCGCAGAACAGGAAGCGGCTGGCCCGTACCATGGCGAGGTCTTCGCGCGCTGACTGGGTTTCGGCGATATGCAGCTGGTCGGCTTCGACCGGCACGCGCTGGCGCTGTTCGACGAACTCGCGCAGGTATTCGGGCACCCACACATCGCGATAGTGCCCGGCCAGCGCCTGGGCCAGCGTGGTCTTGCCGGATGAAGCGCTGCCGACGATCGCGATGCGCATCGTCCTCATCGCAGCACCATCGCTTCGCTGGCGCGCTGTTCGGCCAGCATCGACTTGCGCCACGCCAGCAGGCCGATCGCCGCCATCGCCACGAAGAGCCCGTACAGCAGCGCGGTCAGCATCAGGCCCTTGTGCACGTAAAGCGCCACGTACAGCACGTCGACGATGATCCACACGTGCCAGTTCTCCAGTTTTTTCCGCGACAGCAGCAACTGGCCCACCAGGCTGCCGGCCGTGAGGAAGCCGTCCGCGAACGGCACGTCGGTATCGGTGAACGTCATCAGGAACCACGCCAGCGCGGCGAATCCCGCGAGCCAGCCCAGCGCCGCGACCGCCCTGCCCCGCCACGCCAGCTGCGTGACCGGCAGCCGCGCATGCGTGTCGTCGCCGTGCAGCCACTGGTACCAGCCCCACACCGAGACGGTGATGAACACCAGCTGCAAGCCCATGTCGCCATACAGCTTCGCCTGGAAGAACACCACGCCGTACAGCGCGGAAGACAGGATCGCGAACAGCCATGCCCAGTGGTTCTGGCGGATGTTCAGCCAGACGGTGGCGATCGACAGCACAAAGGACAGCAGTTCGAGCGGCGTGGTGGACAGGCCAAGGAGGTTGAGGGTTTCGTTCATGAGGCAGCGCTCTGGAGGACGGCGGATTATGCCATGGGGGTGGTCGCGGGGCCAGACCGGTCGAGGCCGGCGGATGGCTGCCCGCGCGGATCGGACTGAATTCTCACCAATTATTGCATATTGTCAACATGTGTAACTTGCGGGACAATAGCCATTTCCAGATCGCTCCTCATGCACCGCCACCTTCGCCTCTTGCCCGGCTTGCCCGCCCTGTTTGCCCTGCTCGCCCTGCCCGCCATCGCCCAGACCATCGCGCCGATCCCCATCTTGTCCTTCGTCAAGCAGGAACAGTTCTCCCAGCCCCGCCTGTCCCCCGACGGCAAGCACCTGGCCGTCACGGTGCGCATGCCGATCGGCAAGCGCGAAGTACCGACCATGACGTTCTACAGCCTGCCGGACCTGAAGATCGAAAGCGTGGTGCGGCTGCCGGCGTTCCAGGTGCCCCTTGCCTACCACTGGGTCAGCAATACCAGGCTGGTGGTGCGCAAGGGCCGCGAGGAAGGGTCGCGCGAAATCCCCACGTCGTACGGCGAAGTGATGGCGATGGATTTCGACGGCAAGAAGCAGGAATACCTGTACGGCTACGAGCGTTTCGAAAATTCCGCCCGCTCCAGTGCCTATACCGACGACTATGGCTCGGCATCCATCGCCGATATCCCCGCCAGCCTGAACGGCCGCGTTTTCCTCTCATCCCACCTGTGGCAGACCGACTTCAGCGAACTGCTCGACGTCGACACCCTGAAGGGCAAGCGCCGCTCGATCGCGCGCGTGCCCTTCAAGAATTTCGATTTCAACGTGCAGACCGATGGCCAGCCACGCTTCGCCAAGGGCTACGACGACGAAGCGCATTTCACGCTGCTGCGGCGCGACGGCGACAGTGAATCGTGGTCGCGGGTGCCGCGGGAAAAAACCGGCACGCTGCTCGATCCATTCGCGTTCTCCCGGGACGACCGCGAATTCATGGCATGGCATGCCGAGCGCGGTGGCCCGCAAGTCGTGGTGCGCGAGGAACTTGCGACCGGAACGCGCCGTGTCGTCGCATCGCACGCGGAAGGATCGGTCGACAACGCCATGTTCGGTACCAGCCGCTACCTGCCCATCGCCGCCTTCAGCGCCGTCGGCAAGCCGCAGGTGCGCTATCTCGAACCGGACAGCAATGCCGACGTCGCGCTGCACAAACAGCTTGCCGCCCAGTTCCCCGGCGACGTGGTGCGTTTCATCGATGCCACGGAAGATGGTGGCAAGATCCTGTTCGTGGTGCAGAGCGACCGCGATCCCGGCACCTATTACCTGTTCGACCGCCAGCGCGGCAGCGCGGACATGCTGTTCGCGGCGATGGAAGCGCTGGAACCGGACCAGATGGCGGAACGCAAGCCCGTGTCGTTCAAGGCGCGCGACGGCTTGCAACTGCACGGCTACCTGACCATGCCGCGCCAGCCGGCGGCCGGCAAGTTGCCGCTGGTGCTGATCCCGCACGGCGGGCCGCACGGCCCTTACGACAGCTGGTATTTCGACACCGATGCGCAATTCCTCGCGAACCGCGGCTATGCGGTACTGCAGGTGAATTTCCGCGGGTCCGGCGGCCGTGGTGAAAACTTCAAGGCGGCGGGCTACCGGCAGTGGCGCGGCCGGATCATGGATGACCTGGTCGACGGCGTGCAGTGGGCAGTGGCCAACGCCGGTATCGATGACAAGCGCATGTGCGTCTTCGGCGCCAGCTTCGGCGCCTATGCCGCCCTCACGCTGGCTTCGCGGGACCCAGGGCTGTTCAAGTGCGCGATCGGCTACGCCGGCGTCTACGACATCAAGCTGTTCTTCGAGGATGACCAGACCAAGCGCTCGAAAAGCCGCGCCAGCATCTATCGCCGCTATGTCGGCGACGACGTCAAGGAACTGGACCGCATCTCGCCGGCACTGCACGCCGATACCATCAAGGCACCGGTGCTGCTGATCCACGGCGGCAAGGACGCGATCGCACCGAAGGAACACGCATTCCGCATGCGCGATGCACTGGCCAGGGCAGGAAGCCCACCCGACTGGTACTACGTGGATTACGAATGGCATGGCTTCTACGACACCGAAAACCAGGTCGAGGTCTACCGCCGTCTCGAAGCCTTCCTGGCGAAACACATCGGTAAGTAAGAGTAGACTGCATCCTCGCCTTCGGAGGACCGCATGCCATTCGACCTCGCCCGCTTCACCACCGCCCAGGACCGCGTCTACCACGACGTGGTGCGCGAACTGCGTGCCGGCCGCAAGACAAGCCACTGGATGTGGTTCATCTTCCCGCAGCTGAAGGAACTGGGCCGCTCGGACACCGCGCAGTTCTACGGCATCGCCTCGCTGGACGAGGCGCGCGCCTATCTCGGTCATCCGGTACTGGGCGCCAGGCTGCGCGAATGCACCCTGCTCGTCAACGCCCATGCGGGCACGCCGGCCGATGTCATCCTGGGGCACGTCGATGCGCTGAAATTCCGTTCGTCGATGACGCTGTTTTCCAGCGCGGCTCCCGGCGAAGCCTGCTTCGCCACCGCGCTGGCGGCGTTCTACGACGGCAAGCCGGACCAGGCCACGCTGGGCCTGCTGGACACATGAAAAAAGCCGCCATCCTCGCGGATGGCGGCCTGCCCTGAGCGCCGCGGCGCTTACTTGCGCGGATTGTTCTTCGGATACCTGATCGTCATTTCCTTCAGCAGGTTGTCGGCACCGTCGACCTCCTTCATCACCCACAGCATGTAGCGCACGTCGAGGTGGATCGCGCGCGTGATGGCGGTGTCGAAGTACCAGTCCTTGGTGATCGATTCATACGTGGAATCGAAGTTCAGCCCGATCAGTTCGCCGCGCTTGTTGACGATCGCCGAACCGGAGTTGCCGCCGGTGGTGTCGGCGCTGGACAGGAAGTTCACCGGCACGGTGCCCAGCACCGGGTCCTTGAACTGGCCGTAGCGCTTCGCCTTCACCGCGTCCAGCAGCGGCTGCGGCGCGTTGAACGGGTCCTTGCCGGTGTGTTTCTCGACGATGCCTTCCACCGTGGTGAACGGGCCTTTCGTAATGCCATCCTTCGGCGAGTACGAATCCACGGTACCGTAGGTGACGCGCAAGGTCGAGTTGGCATCCGGGTACACCGGCTTGCCCTGCGACTTCTTCCACGCGATCACGGCGCTCATGTATTGCGGAATCACCTTCTCCAGGTTGCCTTCCGATTCCTTCGAGCGCTCTTCCAGCGCCAGCGCGGACGCGTGCATCTTCACGGCCAGCTGCATGAACGGGTCATCCGACCGTTCCAGCGTGGCGGCATCGGCATCGAGCAATGCCAGGCGGGTCTTCGTGTCGCCCAGCTTGCTCTTCCGGTACAGCGCCGGCACATCGCCCACGGCGGGCAGCAGCGCATCCAGGCCTTGCGGGTGGAACGGGGCCGGCAGTTTCGCGTAGCGCTGCAGGCCGGCGGTGAAGCGGGCCTGGTCGACACTGTCCACGTACGACTGCTCCAGGCGGGCCAGCCGGGCCTTGATCATCGCCAGGTCGCGGTCCTGGTAGCCGGATTCGCGCTGCGCATCGGGCTTCCTGCGCTCCAGCGCCAGGCGGTACAGGGTGCGGGCCGACTTGAACAGGTCGGAGTTGGTGGCCACGTTCCAGCCGAAGGTCTGCTGTTCCAGCGCCATGTCGGCGGCGATCGCCGCATCCAGCTCCGGCAGCATCGACGCCGACACGTTCGCCTGCCTTCCATACCAGGCGCGGAATTCGGCATCCTGCACGTCCTTGATGGCGGCGATGTCCTTGCGCGCGAAGCCATCGAGCAGCCCCTGCGTCTTCTTCATCCGGTTGTTGATCGATTTCGCCACCGAGGCGTAGCGCACTTCGTCGTTCTTGTTCTGCTTCGTGGCCGCCGCGATCGTGTCCAGGTCGGCCTGGTATTCGGCCACCATGGCCGGATACGAGGTGTCGCGCGCGAAGCGGATCTCGGCCGGCAGCTTGTAGCGGCTGGTGCGGCCAGGGTAGCCGGCCAGCAGGATCGGGTCGCCCGCCTTCAGGCCTTCGGCCGACACCACCAGGAAGTCCTTCGACTTGTACGGCACGTTGTCCGGCGAAGGATCGGCCGGGCGGCCGTCCTTGCCCACGTAGGCGCGCAGGAACGAATAGTCGCCCGTGTGGCGCGGCCACTCGTAGTTGTCGATGTCGCCGCCGTAGTTGCCGACCATGTCCGCCGGCGCGTAGACCAGGCGCACGTCGCGGATCATCATCTGGCGGATGCGGTAGTACTCCAGGCCGCGGTGGAACGCCGGTACCGAGCAGCGGTAGGACTTGTCGGTCTCGCATTCGGCGGTCAGCGCCTTGATGCGGCTCTCGATCGCTTCGTGGCGCGCCTTGCCGCCCGTGTTTTCCAGCCCTTTCAGCACGCGGTCGGTCACGTTCTCGACCTTCTCGGTCACGTACACGAGCGCATTCGGACCACCCGGCAGTTCCTCGGCGCGCGTCTTCGCCAGGAAGCCATTCACGATGTAGTTCTTCTCCGCCGTGGAATTGCGCTGGATCGAGCCATAGGCGCAATGGTGGTTGGTGACCACCAGGCCATCCGGCGACACGAACGATGCCGAGCAGCCGCCCAGCGACACGATGGCGCTCATCGGGTGCTTCGTCAGGTCGGCGATCCTTTCGGCGGGGATCTGGATGCCGATGCGCTTCAGTTCCGATTTCAGTTGCGGCAGCTGGTGGGGTTGCCACTGGCCTTCGTCGCCGTGTGCGACACCGAAGGCGGCCAGCAGAGCGGCCGGCAGGACTAGTTTTTTGAACAAGATATGTTCCCCTGGGGTTGATGAAAAGCCGGGGAAGTATAGGTAAAAAAACGGTGACAGGCACTATTTTTTCACCCAACGGCAGAAGCGGGGGTCAGACCCGCCGGGTCTGACCCCTGGGATCGTTTTTGGGGCGGGTTTTACTGCTGTAGCCCTCCAACGTCCCATCCGCCGCCTAGAGACTGGATCAGCGCCACAGCCGTGGTCTGCCGGTCCGCCTGCACCTGGATCAGCGCCCGCCGGGCGGACAGCGCGGTGACCTGCGCGCTGACCACTTCCGTGTAGTTCACCTGCCCGGCCCGGTAGCGGTTTTCCATCTGCTGCTCGACCTGGTCGGCCGCTTCGGAGGCTTGCCGGCGCAGTTCCTGCTGCTGGGCCAGCGCGCGGGTGGCGGCCAGCTGGTCTTCCACGTCGGCGAAGGCGGCCAGCACGGTCTGCCGGTAGCGGGCGATGGCGGCGTCGCGCGCGGCCCTGGTCTGCTCGACGCGGGCGGCGATGGCGCCGGCATCGAACAGGGTTTGCGCGGCCGACAGGCCCAGCGACCACAGGCTGTTCGACGCGCTGAACAGGCCGCCCACCTGGCTGTTGCCGTAACCGTAAGAGGCCGACAGGTTCAGCGACGGGAAGTAGGCCGAGCGGGCGATGCCGATGTTTTCGTTGGCGGCGGCCACGTCCCGCTCGGCGGCGGCGATGTCCGGCCGGCGCTGCAGCAAGGTGGACGGCACGCCGAGCGGCACCTCCGGCACCACCACGCTCCACGAGGCCGGCGCCAGCGAGAACTCGGCCGGAGCCTTGCCCAGCAGGACGGCGATGGCATGCTCGTACACGGCGCGCTGGCGGATCACGGTCAGCTGGTCGGCGCGCGCGTTGAACAGCTGCGTCTGCGCCTGCAGCAGGTCGGACTTGGCGGTGACGCCGGCGCTCACGCGGTTCTGGGTAATCTGCAGCACGCGTTCGTAGCCTTGCACCGTGGTGTCGAGGATCTGCTTTTCCACGTCGGCCTGGCGCAGGCCGATATAGTTGGCCACCAGCTCGCCCTGGGCGGACAAGCGCGCCGCGGCCAGGTCCGCCGCGCTGGCCTGGGCACTGGCCTGCGCGCCCGTCACGCCGGCCCGCAGGCTGCCCCACAGGTCCGGCTCCCAGCTGCCGCCGATATCGACCCGGTAGTTGTTCGACGGCCGGGTGTCGCCACCGCCCGACCGGCTGCCCGAGCCGTTCAGCGCCACCGTGGGGAACAGGGCAGCGCGCTGCTCGGCCACCACGGCGCGCGCCTGGGCATACTGCGCGGCCGCCAGCGCCACGTTCTGGTTGTTCACCTCCAGCGAGGCGGCCAGCTCGTTCAGGACCGGATCGCCGAACAGCATCCACCACGGGCCGCGCTCCAGCGCATCGGCGGGCGCCGCCGGTGTCCAGCCCTCGGCTTCCTTGTAGGTGGCCGGCGCGGCCGCCGCCGGCACCTCGTATTTCGGGCCGACGGCGCAGCCGCACAGCGCGGCGGCGAGAGCGAGGGTGGACAGGCGATGCATCATGGTGGTCTTCATGTGGTCAGGGGCGCGTCGCCGGCGCCGGCGCGGCTCAGGTTGCGTTCTTCGGGGTGGCGGGTGCGCAGCTTGTCGAGCACGATGTAGACGACCGGCGTCGTCAGCAGCGTCAGCAGCTGGCTGGCGATCAGGCCGCCGATGATGGCGATGCCCAGCGGCTGGCGCAGCTCGGAGCCTTCGCCGAAGCCGATCGCCAGCGGCAAGGCGCCCAGCGCGGCGGCCAGGGTGGTCATCAGGATCGGGCGGAAGCGCAGCAGGCAAGCCTCGCGCACCGCGTCGAGGGCGCTCAGCCCGCGCGCCCGCTCCGCCTCCAGCGCGAAGTCGATGATCAGGATGGCGTTCTTCTTGACGATGCCGATCAACAGGAACACGCCGATCAGCGCGATGATCGAGAATTCCATGCGGAACAGCAGCAGCGCCAGCACGGCGCCGACCCCGGCCGATGGCAGCGTGGACAGCACCGTAACCGGATGCACCAGGCTTTCGTACAGGATGCCCAGCACGATGTAGATGACGACGATCGCGGCCAGGATCAGCAAGGGTTGCTGCTTGTTCGATTCCTCCGCCTGCCTGGCCTGGCCCTCGAAGCTGCCGCGCACATTGTTCGGCATGGCGATATCGGCCTCGGCCTGCTTCACCGCTTCCTGCGCCTGGCTCAGCGTGAATCCTTCGCCCAGGTTGAACGAGATCGTCGTCGCCAGCTCGCCATCCTGGTGGTTGACCGAGGTGGGCGTGGCGCTTTCGGCGAACGAGGCGATGCCGGACAGCGGCACCATCGCCGAGCGCGCGGTCGACAGTGCCGCGCCGGTCGACGAGTCGCGCTGGCCCTGCGCATTGTTGGCCGATGCGTTGCTGCCGCCGGAAGTCGCGGAAGTGTCGGTGCCAGTGCCCGTCTCCACCGTCTCCGCGGCCTTGCCCGGCACATACACATCGCGCAGTGCCTCGGGACTCTGCGCATATTCCGGCGCCACTTCCATCACCACCTTGTACTGGTTCAGCTCATCGTAGATGGTCGCCACCTGCCGCTGGCCGAAGGCGTTGTACAGCGAGTTGGTCACGTCGCGCATCGTCATGCCGAAGCGCGCCGTGGTTTCCTTGTCGATGGTGACGAAGGTTTCCACGCCGTTGTCCTGCTGGTCGGTATCCACGTCCGTCATTTCCGGCGCGTTCTTCATCGCGTCGGCCAGCTTGACCGCCCAGTTCTTCAGGTCTTCGCGGTTATCGCTCTTCAGCGTGTACTGGTAGGTGGAATTGCTGGAACGCCCGCCCATGCGCAAATCCTGCACGGGATTCAGGAACAGCTGCACGCCGGTCACCTTCGCCAGCTGCGGGCGCAGCCGGTCGATCACGGCCTGGCCGGCCACGTCGCGCTGGTCCGCCGGCTTCAGGTTGACGAACATGAAACCGCCGCCGGCGCGCGATCCGCCCGTGAAGCCGACCACCGTGTCGACAGCCGGATCCTTGCGGATGATGTCCACCAGCTGCCGCAGTTTCTGTTGCATGGCCTGGAACGAGATGCTCTGGTCGGCGCGGATGCCGCCGTTGATCTGCCCGGTATCCTGGCGCGGGAAGAAGCCCTTCGGCGCGGCCGCGAACAGGTACACGTTGAGCGCCACCACGAAGCCCAGGATCAGCATCACCAGCCAGACGCTGTGCAGCGCCCAGTCCAGCGCATGCGCATACACCCGCTGCATCCAGTCGAAACCGGCTTCGAACGCACGCGAGATGCGGCCCGGCGGCTTGCGGTCCTTCTCGGCGCGCAGCAGCCAGGCGCACATCATCGGCGTCGTCGTCAGCGAGATCACCAGCGAAATCATCACCGCGGCCGACAGCGTCACCGCGAACTCGCGGAACAGCCGGCCCACCTGCCCGCCCATGAACAGCAGCGGGATGAACACGGCCACCAGCGACAGGCTGATCGACAGCACGGTGAAGCCCACCTCGCGCGCGCCCAGCAGCGCCGCCTTGAAACGGTCCATGCCGCTCTCGACGTGGCGCGCGGTATTTTCCAGCACCACGATGGCATCGTCGACCACGAAGCCGGTGGCCACCGTCAGCGCCATCAGCGACAGGTTGTTCAGCGAAAAACCCAGCATGTACATCACGCCGAAGGTGCCCAGCAGCGACACCACCGTGGCGATGGCGGGAATGATGGTGGCCCGCACGCTGCGCAGGAAGGCGCTGACCACCAGCACCACCAGCACCACCGACAGCACCAGCGTGAACTCGACTTCGTGCAGCGACGAACGGATCGAAGTCGTGCTGTCCGACGCGACGGAGACTGTGATGTCCTGCGGCAGCTGGGCGCGCAGCTGCGGCAGCAGCGCGCGCACGCTGTCCACGGTCTCGATGATGTTGGCGCCCGGCTGGCGGGTGATCAGCACGATCACCGCCGGCTGGCCGTTGAACAGCCCCAGGGTATTCTTGTTCTCCGGGCCATCTTCCACGGTGGCCACGTCGCGCAGGCGGATCGCCGCGTTGTTGCGCCAGGCGACCACGAGGTCGCGGTAGTCGGCCGCGGTCCGCCCGCCGGTCGCCATGCCGGGCGCGGCATAGATCTGCAGGCGCCGGCCTTCGCTTTCGATGGCGCCGCGCGGCCGGTTGGCGTTGGTGGCCTGGATCGCGGCGCGCACGTCCTCGGTGGACACGCCATACTGGTTCAGCGCGAACGGCAGCAGTTCGATGCGCACCGCCGGCAGCGAGCCGCCGCCGATCTCCACGTCGCCCACGCCCTTCACCTGCGCCAGCTTCTGCTGCACGATGTTCGACACGGCTTCATAGATCTGGCCCGGCCGCCGCGTCGGCGATGTCAGCGCCAGGATGATCACCGGCGAATCCGATGGATTCATCTTGCGGTATGTCGGGTTGCTCTTCAGCGTGGCTGGCAGGTCGGCGCGCGAAGCATTGATCGCCGCCTGCACCTCGCGGGCGGCGGAGTCGATCTTGCGGTTCAGGTCGAACTGCAGGTTGATGCGCGTCGAGCCGGACGACGAGTTCGACGTCATTTCGTTGACGCCGGCGATCACCCCCAGCCGGCGCTCGAGCGGCGTGGCCACGCTGCTGGCCATCGTGTCCGGGCTGGCGCCCGGCAGGTTGGCCGACACGGAGATGGCCGGGAAATCGACCTGCGGCAGCGGCGACACCGGCAGCACGAAGAACGCGGCAATGCCGGCCAGCGCCAGGCCGATCGTCAGCAGGACGGTGGCGATCGGGCGCCGGACGAACGGTTCGGACAGGTTCACGATGCCGCTCCGCCAGGATTCCGGTCACCCGCGGAGAGCTCGGGCTTCCGGCCGAAACGCTGCGCCAGCCGGTCGAAGCCCAGATAGATCACGGGCGTGGTGTACAGCGTCAGCAACTGGCTCAGCAGCAACCCGCCGAAGATGGCCAGGCCCAGCGGCCGGCGCAGCTCGGCGCCCTCGCCCCAGCCGAACATCAGCGGCACGGCGGCGAACAGCGCGGCCAGCGTCGTCATCAGGATCGGGCGGAAGCGCAGCAGCGCCGCCTGGTGGATCGCTTCCCGTGGTGATTTCCCGTCCTCGCGCTCGGCCTCGATGGCGAAGTCGATCATCATGATGGCGTTCTTCTTGACGATGCCGATCAGCAGGATGATGCCGATGATGCCGATCACGCCCAGGTCCTGGCCGGAGACCATCAGCGCCAGCAGGGCCCCCACCCCGGCCGACGGCAGCGTCGACAGGATGGTCAGCGGGTGGATATAGCTTTCGTACAGCACGCCCAGCACGATGTACACGCAGACCACGGCGGCCAGGATCAGCCACAGCTGGTTGGTCAGCGAGGCCTGGTAGGCGCCGGCGGCGCCCAGGAACGTCATCGTGACGGAACCGGGCAGGCCGATCTCGCTGGCCGCTTCGCGGATCGCCTCCACCGCGCGGCCCAGCGATACGCCATCGGCCGTGTCGAAGCCCAGCGTGGTGGCCGGGTACTGGGCCACGTGCGTGATCTGCAGCGGTGCCGGCCGTTCGGTGATGGTCGCCACGGCCGACAGCGGCGTGGGCTTGCCGCCGCCGGTGCGGATCTGCAGGTCGCCCAGCGACTGCGGTGTCGACAGCATGCCGGGCGCCGCTTCCAGGATCACCCGGTACTGGTTCGTCTCGGTGAAGATGGTGGACACGATGCGCTGGCCGAACGCGCTGTAGAGCGCATCGTCGATGGCCGATGCCGTGATGGACAGGCGCGAAGCGGTATCGCGGTCGATGTCGATGTAGGCGGCGGCCCCGGTGGCGCCGGCATCGGACACCACGTTGCGCAGCTGCGCCTTTTTCGCCATCTGCACGGCGAGCCTGTTGGCCCATTCGTTGACGGTGGCGGTGTCGGCACCCTCGATCGACACGCGGAACTGCGTGGGGCCGCTCTCGGCGTCGATGGTCAGGTCCTGCGTCGGCTGCAGGTAGATGCGCACGCCGGCCACGTTGGACACGCGCTGGCGCAGCCGCTCCATCAGCTCGCCCTGCTCGCCCCGGTCTTCCTTCAGGTTGATCAGCATGCGGCCGGTATGCAGCATCGTGTTGTTGGCGGCATCGACACCGACGATGGAGCTGAGCGACTGCACTTCCGGATCCTCCAGGATCGCCCTGGCGGCCTGCTGCTGCAGCTCGGCCATGCGGGCGTACGACACGGCCTGCGCCGTTTCGATGCGCGCCTGCAGCTGGCCGGTGTCCTGGGTGGGGAACAGGCCCTTCGGGATCAGCATGTACAGCACCGCCGTCAGCACCAGCGTGCCGAGGGCGACCAGCAGCGTCAGGCCCTGGCGCAGCAGCACCCACTGCAGCGAGCGGTCGTAGTGGTGGATCACCCGGTCGAAGAAGCGCTGCACGCGCGCGCCGAAGCTGTTCGGGTCGTCGTCCTTGTGCGAGGTCAGCCAGCGCGCCGACATCATCGGCACCAGCGTCAGCGACACCACGGCCGAGATCAGGATCGTGATCGACAGCGTGACGGCGAATTCGCGGAACAGCCGGCCCACCACGTCGCCCATGAACAGCAGCGGAATCAGCACGGCGATCAGCGATACCGTCAGCGAGATGATGGTGAAGCCGATCTGCTTCGCCCCCTTCAACGCGGCGGCCATCGGCGTTTCGCCTTCCTCGATGTAGCGGGCGATGTTCTCGATCATCACGATCGCGTCGTCCACCACGAAGCCGGTGGCGATCGTCAGCGCCATCAGCGACAGGTTGTTCAGGCTGTAGCCCATCAGGTACATCACGCCGCAGGTGCCGATCAGCGAGATGGGCACCGCCAGGCTGGCGATCACCGTGGCGCGCACGCTGTGCAGGAAAAGGAAGATCACCAGCACCACCAGCACCACGGCCAGCAGCAGTTCCAGCTGCACGTGGTGCACGGAACCGCGGATGCCGGTGGTGCGGTCGGACAGCACGTCCACCCGCAGCGCGCTCGGCAGGCCGGCCTGCAGCTCGGGCAGGCGCTGCTTGATCGCATCCACGGTGGCGATCACGTTGGCGCCGGGCTGGCGCTGCACGTTCAGGATGATGGCCGGTTTCATGTTGGCCCAGGCACCCAGCTTGATGTTCTCGGCCGAATCGACGACCCGCGCCACGTCGGTCAGCCGCACCGGCGCGCCGTTCTTGTAGGCGACGATCAGGCTTTTATAGTCGCTGGCGGTCAGCAGCTGGTCATTGGCGTTGATCGTGAACGCGCGCGTGGGACCGTCGAACGACCCTTTGGCGCTGTTCGAATTGGCATTGCCGATCGCGGTGCGCAGCGTGTCGAGGCCGAGGCCGTAGCTGGCCAGCGCCAGCGTATCGGCCTGGATGCGCACCGCGGGGCGCTGGCCGCCGGACAGGCTGACCAGGCCCACGCCCGAGACCTGGCTGATCTTCAGGGCCAGGCGCGTGTTGACGATGTTCTGCACTTCCGTCAGCGGCATCGTGTCCGACGTGATGGCCAGCGTGAGCACCGGCGCGTCGGCCGGGTTGACCTTGGCGTACACGGGCGGCGCCGGCAGGTCGGTGGGCAGCAGCGAGCTGCCGGCGTTGATGGCGGCCTGCACTTCCTGCTCGGCCACGTCGAGCGTCTGGCCCAGGCCGAACTGCAGGGTGATGATCGAGACGCCGGCCGCGCTGTTGGAACTCATGCGCTGCAGGCCGGACATCTGGCCGAACTGGCGTTCCAGCGGCGCCGTCACGGTCTGCGCCATCACTTCCGGGCTGGCGCCCGGGTACAGCGTCTGCACCTGGATGGTGGGGAAATCGACCTGCGGCAGCGCCGACAGCGGCAGGAACTTGAAGCCCACCAGGCCGGCCAGCATGATCGCCAGCATCAGCAGCGAGGTCGCCACCGGCCGGCGGATGAAGGGTGCCGATGGGCTCATCGTGCCGGTGCCGGCTGTTCGCGGCGTTCGCTGGCGCGCTGGCCACCGCTCATGCCGGCGGCGGTACTGGTGCCGTCCGCGGCGCTCGGCGCGCTGCGCCCGCCCGCTTCCGGCATCGAACGTTCGGGCGCTTCTCCCTGCGTGGCGCGGCGGTCCTGCATCTTTGCCGCATCGCTGCCCACCGCGCCTGGCGCCACATCGGGTGCGCCGGCCGGCCGGTTATCGGCCTGCGCCCCTGCCTGTGCCCCCGCCTCGCCGCCCTGGGCGCCCTGCCGCTGGCCGGCGTTGCGCCCCTGTCCCGCACCGCGCTGGCCCGGCTTGTCGCCCGGCAGCGTCACGTTGGCGCCTTCCTTCAGGCGGTCGGCCCCCTCGGTGATGACTTTCTCGCCGACCTTCAGGCCGGTAACGACCTGCACCTTGTCCACCGTCGCCTGGCCGCGCTTGACCGGCCGCATCGTCACCGTGCGGTCATCCTTCAGCACCCATACGTAGTCGCCATCGGTGCCGTGGCGCAGCGCCGTCACCGGCACCAGCACGGCATTGGCGATGGTGCGCATTTCCAGGCGCACGTTGACGAACTGGCTGGGGAACAGCGTCATCCTGTCGTTGTCGAAGCGGGCCTTGGCCATCACGGTACCGGTCGACGTGTCGACCTGGTTGTCCAGCGCGGCAAAGCGGCCGCTGGCCAGCACCTCGGTGCGGGTGCGGTCGAAGGCCTGCGCGACCAGCGTGGCGCCGGTGGAGGCACGGCTCATGATGTCCGGCACGCGGTCCTGCGGCACGGCGAATTCCACGTCGATCGGCGATTGCTGCGTGATCACGGCGATGCCGCTGGCATCGCTGCTCGACACGAGGTTGCCCACGTCGACCACGCGCAGGCCCACGCGGCCGGTGATCGGGGCCACCACCTTCGTGTAGCCCAGATTGAGTCTTGCCGTGCCTTCGGCGGCGCGGTCCGTCATCACCGTGCCTTCCAGCTGTTTCACCAGGGCGGCCTGGGTGTCGACGTCCTGCCGGGCGATCGAATCCTGCGCCAGCAGCGTGCGGTAGCGCTCCAGCGTCAGGCGGGCGTTTTCCAGCTGCGCCTCGTCGCGCTGGCGCTGGCCGGTGGCTTGCAGCAGCGCCATCTCGAACTGGCGCGGGTCGATCTGCGCCAGCACCTGGCCCGCTTTCACGAGCTGGCCTTCCTTGAACAGCACCTTTTGCAGGATGCCCGATACCTGCGGCCGCACCGTGGTGGTGGCGGCCGCCGTCACCGTGCCGAGCGCATCGAGCGTGACCGGCAGGTTGGCCTGCTCGGCCGTGGCGACGCCGACCGTGGTCGCCATGCCGCCGCGGCGCCCGCCCGGTCCGCCCGGACCGCCGGGGCCGCCAGGACCACCCATGCCCGGCCCGCCGGGGCCGCCAGGGCCGCCTTCGGCCGGCCGGTGCGTGAGGTACCACGCCAGCCAGCCGATGGCGACAATGGCGAGCAGGGCAATCAGGGTTCCAAGGATGCGGGTACGGCGGCGGGGTTTGTGGGGGTTCGTGAGCGCTGCTGGCGAGGTCATCGCTGATCCTTGTGGCTGTTCAGTAGAGTAACTATGCTTATCAAATCGACTCTATCACAGCGACTTCGGCGCCTTGTTTCGCTTTGCTTACATTTACACGCTGAAACACGCTGAAACGGCGGGAGGCTGGGGATCGCACCGGCACGCATGCCGGTGGAAATGCTGAACTGACGGGGTTTGCGCGGTGCCGGCCGCGCCGTGGGGAATGCCGGCGGTCGTTACAAACTGGCTACAAATCTCCGCGCCACGCTCATGCGCGCGACAGCAGCCGGGCATAGTTCTGCGGGGCGGCGACACCGGCCATCACCGCATTCGTGAAGGCGGAACCCATCAGTGTCATGGCCTCCTGGTTGGCGCCGACGATGTCGGCAAGTGAGCGCTGCTGGATATCGACGGCATTCCTGGCCAGTGCGGCCATGCAATCCTGCGACGCGTTGGCGATGGCGCGCGCGGCGTGTTCCTGGACGATGCGCATGGAGCTCATCCATATTTCCTGGGTGGTCGACTGCAGCGAGTGCGAATAGGCATTCCCGAGCTGGGCAAAGATGTTCAGGAAGTCCGCGCCCTGGCCGGCAGGCGCAAATGCAGGATACGTAGTCATGGCGGTTCCTATCAAGAGTTGCGGCGAAAAGAAGTTGCGGCGAAAAAGGGTTGCGGCGAAAAAGGGTTGCGGCGAACGAAGGGCGCGAAGGCGGTGCGAAGGGCATGCGGCGCGACCAGCATAGGCCCGCGCTTGCGCGGCGGTCAAGCGAATTCACCCCGCGCGGCGCCGCTTCCCCCTTGCAGAAGAAAAGGGGCATGCCGGGATCATATCCCCGGCATGCCCCTGCCGCTGCCCGAACCGGCTACAGCATCGCGATGGTGGTCGACATCGTGCCCGCCAGCGCGATCACTTCCGCCGCGTCGGCGAAGCCAAGCAGTACGTCGCCGCGGTCGGCCCCGCCGCTGGCCAGCGCGTCGAGCCAGTAGCTGGCTTCGCCGTCCGCCGCTTCGCGGTGCAGGCCGTTCCGGTACAGCGCTCCGGTGAATTGCGCATCGCTCATCGCCCCATGCAGGGCCATGCTCTCGCTGCTGGCCATGAAGGCATCGGCGATGTCCATCATCGACATGCCGCCTTCGTGGGCGCCGATCCAGTGGTTCAGGCCCGCCGCATCCGGCGCCCGGTCGAACAGCACGTCATACAGCCTCACGATGACCGCCACGTCGGTGGCATGGAACGCCACCTCGGCGGGCATCGCCAGCTTCTCGGCGGAATTGGCGATGCCCAGCGCCACGTCGGAGCGCGCCGTGCCGGACGCCAGGTAGCCGACCCAGAATGCCAGCCCTTGACTGTCGGGCACGCGGTCGAAGGCATTCCGGTACAGCTGGCCGACGAACGCGGCATCGTCCAGTTCCGCGGCGCCGAACTGCCCATACAGCGCGTCCGCAACGCGGGACAGGCCGGCGCCCTCCTCCGCCATCCGCACCATCGCGTCCAGCGTGGCCACGCTGGCCTGCTTGCCGGCCAGCGCTTCCACCAGGCGCGTCGCCGTGCCGGCCACCGACATGTCGGCGCCGGTGAAGCGCAGCGTTTCCACGCCGCGGATCATGTCCGTGCCATCCGCGCCGCCATCGCGATGGGTGGCCACGAGGCCGCCATCCACCACGCGGAAACCGTACTCGCCGCGCCCGGCGCCGGCCAGTTGCACGGTATCGTTGCCGCTGCCGCCGTCGACCGTGTCGTTGCCCTGGCCGCCGAACACCACGTCATTGCCGGCGTCGCCGAACACCATGTCGTTGCCGGAGCCGCTGCCGACGATATCGTTGCCGCCGCCGCCGTGCAGCACGTCGTCGCCCTCGCCCAGCATGATGTCCTGCGCCGCGCTGTCGCTCCACACGACCTGCGCGCCGGTCCCGCTGATCACCCGCACCGGTCCCACCACCACCGCGAATTCCACATCGTGCAAGGCGATGCTGGAGCCGGGCGGCAGCGCACGGGCGTCGATGACGAGCGCCGTGGGTGCCTGCCCGGCGGCTTCCGGTGCTCCGGAGATCACCAGCGTGCCGGGTGCGGCATTGCGCGCCGCGGTCGGCACCAGGGTGTGGACCAGCAACGCCGCAGCGTCATCGAGGCTGTCGATGTAGCCGCTGCCGGCCCGGGTCAGCTGCGCCTGGTCGGCCGAGCCGTCCGCGGTATGCGCACGGATTTCCCGGACCAGGTCCGTCAACGCGGCGGCCACCGGTGCCGGCCGCGCCACGCCGCTGGCTTCCAGGCCGAAGCCCAGCGGCACCTGCGCGGTCAGCAGGCTGGTACCGGCCGCGCTCTTGACCAGCGGAATGTCGGCGCGCTCCCTGTCGCCGACCTGCTCCACCCGGGTCGATGTCACGACAGGAACCGTCACGACCTGCGACACGGAACCGTCGCCGCGGGTGGTGACGACGGTCCGGACGACGAGCCCGTCGATCAGCGGATCCGCGGGTGGCGGATCGACGGGCGGCGGATCGACCGGCGGCGGATCGACCGGCGGCGGATCGACCGGCGGTGGGTCGACGGGCGGCGGATCGACCGGCGGTGGGTCGACGGGCGGCGGATCGACCGGCGGCGGATCCACGGGCGGTGGGTCGACGGGCGGCAGTGTCGTATTCACGACCGGCGTTGCCGCCAGCGGCGCCGCGTCGTTGCCGGCCGCATCCTGGATCGCGGCGGCATCGTTTCCGCCCGTCGGGTCGGCGTAGGCCACCGTCACCGGCTGGTCATGGCGCACCGCCGTGGCGAGCGTCAGCGTGACCGTGCGGGCGGCGGCGTCGACGGCGACCGCCGATACCGCGATGGCCGTGCCGCCCGCCATCACCGTGAACGCACCGGTGGCCGGGCCATGCGCGGCGTCGAGCGGGCCGGCCTCGTCGTACGTGAGCACCAGCGTGCGGCGGTTGACGGTGGCGCCGGCGAACGCCGGCGCGACGGTATCCGGCACGCTGCCCTCGACCAGCACGCCATCGAGCGGCGGTACGTGCCCGGCCAGGGCCAGCACGGCATCGTTGCCGGCGGCGTCCCTGATCGTGCTCGCGCCCAGTGCCAGCGCGCCGATCGCGATGCCGTCGGCATCGGTATCGCCGGCCTGCACCGTATAGCGGTACGTGACGGTGTTACCGCTGGCGGAGACGAAGGTGGCGGCGCGCGCGGTGCCACCCACCATCAGGCCCAGCGTGCTGCCGGTGCCGGTGACGATCACGTTCTCGTCGAAACTCACCGCGAACTCCAGCTGCCCGCCGACGGCATACGTGCCGTTGGCCGGTATGCCGACGATGGCGACCGACGGCGCCTGCGTATCCAGCGGTGGCGGGACCGTGGTATCGACCAGCACGCCGCCCAGCGGCGGCAGGTGGCCGGCCAGGTCCAGCGCCGCGTCGTTGCCGGCGGCATCCCTGAGCGTGCCGCCATGGAGCGCGATGCCGAGCACCGCGATGCCGTCCGCATCGCCGTCGCCGGCCTGTACCGTGTAGCGGTAGGTCAGCGTGTTGCCGCTGCTGGACAGTAATTGCGCGCTGCGAGCGGTTCCGCCGATCGCCAGGTCCAGCGTGCTGCCGGTGCCGCCGACGGTCACGTTCTCGCCGAACGCCACGGTGAAGACCAGTTGCGTGCCGGTGCCATAGACGCCGTTGCCGGGCACCGCCACGCCGATCACCGCCGGCGCCTGCGTGTCGACCAGGATGCCGCCGGTCGAGGGCAGCTGGCCGGGCAGCGCCAGCGACGCATCGTTGCCGGCCGCGTCGCGGATGGTGCTGGTGCCCAGTGCCAGCGCGCCGATCGCGATGCCATCGGCATCGTTGTCGCCGGCCTGCACGGTGTAGCGGTAGGTGACCGTGTTGCCGGTGCTGGCCACGAAGGTGGCGGCGCGCGCGGTGCCGCCCACCGTCACGGCCAGCGTGCTGTCGGTGCCGGTGACGATCACCGCCTCGTCGAACGCGATGGTGAAATCGCACTGCGTGCCGCTTCCATGGATGCCGCTTTGCGGTACCGTGATGCCGCTGACCGCCGGCGCCCGGGTGTCCACCGTCACGCCATCGGTCGGCGGCAGGTGACCGGCCAGCGACAGCGCGGCGTCGTTGCCCGCCGCATCGCGGATCGTGCCCGTGCCGGTGTCGATCGCGCCGACCGCGATGCCGTCGGCATCGTTGTCGCCGGCCTGCACGGTGTAGCGGTAGGTGATCGTGTTGCCGGTGCTGGACAGGAACACGGCGCTGCGCGCGGCACCACCGACCGTCAGGCCCAGCGTGCCATCGGTGCCGGTAACGATCACCGCGTCGCCGAAGGCAACCGTGAAATCGAGCTGTGCGCCGATGCCGTGGACGCCACCCTGCGGTACCGTCACGCCGGTCACCGCCGCTGCCTGCGCATCCACCACGATGCCGCCGGTCGACGGCACATGCCCGGTCAGCGACAGTGCGGCGTCGTTGCCGGCCGCGTCGCGGATGGTGCCGGTACCGGTGCCGAGCGCGCCGATGTCGATGCCGTCGGCATCGCTGTCGCCGGCCTGCACGGTGTAGCGGTACGTCACCGTATTGCCGGTGCTGGACAGGAACGCCGCGTTGCGCAGGCCGCCGCCGATCGTCAGCGCCAGCGAGCCATCGGTGCCGGCGACGGTCACGTCTTCGTCGAAGGCGACGGTGAAATCGAGATGCTCGCCCGCGCCACGGATGCCGCCCTGCGGTACCGTCAAGCCGGTCACCACCGGTGCCCGCGTGTCCACCACGATGCCGCCGGTCGGCGGCTCGTGCCCGGCCAGCGACAGCACGGCATCGTTGCCCGCCGCGTCGCGGATCGTGCCGTTGCCCAGGCCGATCGTGCCGATCCCGATGCCATCGGCATCGCCGTCGCCGGCCTGCACCGTGTAGCGGTAGGTCACCGTGTTGCCGGTGCTGGACAGGAACACCGCATTGCGCGCGGTGCCGCCGATGTCCAGGGCCAGCGAGCCGTCGGTGCCGGCGATGGACACGTCCTCGTCGAAGGCCACCGTGAAGTCGAGGTGTTCGCCGGCGCCATGGCTGCCGCCCTGCGGTACCGTCACGCCGGTCACCACCGGCGCGCGCGCATCCACCACGATGCCGGCGGTCGACGGTACCTGGCCGGCCAGCGACAGGACGGCGTCATTGCCGGCCGCATCGCGGATCGTGCCGCTGCCCAGGCCGATCGCGCCGACCCCGATGCCGTCGGCATCGTTGTCGCCGGCCTGCACGGTATAGCGGTAGGTTACGGTGCTGCCGGTGCTGGACAGGAACGCCGCGTTGCGCGCGGTGCCGCCGATGTCCAGGGCCAGCGAGCCGTCGGTGCCGGTAACGGTCACGCTGGCGTCGAAGACGACCGTGAAGTCGAGTACCGCGCCAGCCGTATGGGCGCCGTCCTGCGGCAGCACCACGCCGGTCACGGCGGGTGCCTGTGTGTCCACCGTGATGCCGGCGGTCGATGGCACTTGCCCGGTCAGCGACAGCACGGCATGGTTGCCCGCCGCATCGCGGATCGTACCAGTGCCGGTATCGATCGCGCCGATGGCGATGCCGTCGGCATCATGGTCGCCGGGCTGCACCGTATAACGGTAGGTGACCGAGTTGCCGGTGCTGGACACGAACGCCGCGCTGCGCGCCGCGCCGCCGATCGTCAGCTCCAGCGTGCCATCGGTGCCGGTAACGACCACCGTGCTGTCGAAGGACACCGTGAAATCGAGCACCGCGCCAGCGGCATGGGTGCCATCCGACGGTACCACCATGCCGCTCACCACCGGCGCCTGCGTGTCCACGAAGATGCCGCCGGTCGGCGGCACATGCCCGGTCAGCGACAGCGCGGCATGGTTGCCCGCCGCATCGCGGATCGCGCCGGTGCCGGTGCCGAGCGCGCCGACGGCGATTCCGTCGGCGTCATTGTCGCCGGCCTGCACGGTGTACCGGTAGGTGACCGTGTTGCCGGTGCTGGACAGGAACGCCGCGTTGCGCGCGGCGCCGCCGATCGTCAGCGCCAGCGAGCCGTCCGTGCCGGTAACGGTGACGTTCTCGTCGAAGGTCACCGTGAAGTCGAGTTGCGCGCCGACGCCATGGCTGCCACCCTGCGGCACCGACATGCCGGCCACCGCCGGCGCCTGCGTGTCCACCACGATGCCGCCGGTCGGCGGCACGTGCCCGGCCAGCGACAGCGTGGCATCATTGCCCGCCCCGTCGCGGATGGTGCCGGTGCCGGCGCCGATCGCGTCGATCGTGATGCCGTTGGCCCCGTCCCCGGCCTGCACCGTGTAGCGGTAGGTGATCGTGTTGCCGGTGCTGGACAGGAACGCCGCGTTGCGCGCGGCGCCGCCGATCGTCAGGGCCAGCGTGCCGTCCGTGCCGGTGACGGTGACGTTCTCGTCGAAGGCCACCGTGAAATCGAGCTGCGCGCCGACGCCATGGCTGCCGCTCTGCGGCACCGTCAAGCCCGATACCACCGGCGCCCGCGCATCGACCAGCACTCCCGCGGTCGACGGCACGTGCCCGTCCAGCGACAGCGCGGCATCGTTGCCCGCCGTGTCGCGGATCGTGCCGGTACCGGTATCGATCGCGCCGATGGCGATGCCGTCGGCGTCGCTGTCGCCGGCCTGCACGATATAGCGGTAAGTGATCGTGTTGCCGGTGCTGGACACGAACGTCGCGCTGCGGGCGGTGCCGCCGATCGTCAGCGCCAGCGTGCCATCGGTACCGGTGACCGTCACGTTCTCGTCGAAGGCGATGGTGATATCGAGGTGCGCGCCGGCGCCATGCGTGCCGTTCTGCGGCAGCGTCACGCTGCTGACCACCGGTGCCTGCGTTTCCACCACGATCCCCGCGGTCGATGGCACCTCGGGCGCCAGGTACATCCCGACCTGGTTCCCTGCCGGATCCAGGATCGTCGTGGCATCGAAGTCGAGCTCGCCGACTTCGATGCCGTCCGCATCCTTGTCCCCGGCCTGCACGATGTAGCGGTAGCTGACCGTGTCGACGTCATGGGACAGGAATGCCGCGTAGCGTACGACGCCGCCGATCGTCAGGATCAGCCTGCTGGCGGAGTCCGTCACGGTCAGCACCTCGTCGAACGTGATCGCGAAATCGAGCGCGTCCCCGGTAACATAGGTACCGTCCTGCGGTACCGTCACGCTGGTGATCTGCGCCATGGCCGTATCGACGTGGATGCCGCTGGTCGGGGGTATGTGCCCGGCCAGCGACAGGATCGCATCGTTGCCCGCCGCATCGCGGATCGTGGCGCTGCCGGCACTGAGCAGGTCGACCGTGATGCCATCGCTATCGAAGTCGGCGGACACGTAGTAGCGGTAAGTGATCGAGTTGCCGCTGCTGGAGACGAATGCTGCGTGGCGCCTGCCCTCCCCGATCGTCAGCTGCAGGAAGCTGCCGGCACCGGCACCGGCATCGCCAACGAAGACCGGCTCGTCGAAGGTCACCGTGAACATGAAGGCCGTGTTGTCCGGGTAGACGCCATCGGCCGGTACCGTCAAGCTCGTCACGACAGGCGCGCGCCCATCCACCGTGATGCCGCCGGTCGGCGGCATGTGCCCGGCCAGCGACAACGCGGCATGGTTGCCCGCCGCATCGCGGATCGCGCCGCTGCCGGTGCCGATCGCGCCGAGTTCGATGCCATCGGCATCGTCGTCGCCGGGCTGCACCAGGTAGCGGTACGTGATCGTGTTGCCGGTGCTGGACAGGTACGTTGCGTTGCGCGCGGTGCCGCCGACGTTCAGGCCCAGCGTGCCATCGGTGCCGGTGACGACCACGTTCTCGTCGAAGGCGACCGTGAAACCGAGCGCCGTGCCGGCGGCGCGGGTGCCATCGGCAGGAACCGTCATGCCGCTTACGGCAGGCGCCCGCGTGTCCACCGTGATGCCGGCGGTCGGCGGCACCTGCCCGGCCAGCGACAGCGTGGCATGGTTGCCCGCGGCGTCGCGGATCGTGCCGGTGCCGGTGCCGAGCGCGCCGACGGCGATACCGTCGGCGTCATGGTCGCCGGCCTGCAAGGTGTAGCGGTAGGTCACCGTATTGCCGGTGCTGGACAGGAACGCCGCGCTACGCGCGGCGCCGCCGATCGTCAGCGCCAGCGTGCCGTCCGTGCCGGCCACGGTCACGTTCTCATTGAAGGTCACCGTGAAGTCGAGTTGCGCGCCGACGCCATGGGCGCCGTCCTGCGGTACCGTGACGACGGCCACGACGGGTGCCTGCGTGTCCACCACGATGCCCGCGGTCGGCGGCACTTTCCCGGTCAGCGACAGGGCGGCATGGTTGCCTGCCGCATCGCGGATCGTGCCGGTGCCGGTGCCGATCGCGCTGACCACGATACCGTCGGCATCGTTGTCGCCAGCCTGCACGACATAGCGGTAAGTCACCGTCCTGGCCGTGCTGGACACGAACGCCGCGCTGCGCGCGGCGCCGCCGATCGTCAGCTCCAGCGTGCCATCGGTGCCGGTGACGGTCATGTTCTCGTCGAAGGTCACGGTGAAGTCGAGCGCCGTGCCGGTGCCGTGGGCGCCGTTTGGCGGCACCGCCACGCTGGTCACCGCCGGTGCGCGCGTGTCCACCAGGATGCTGGCCGTCGACGGCACGTGCCTGAACAGCGTCAGCGCGGCATCATTGCCGGCCGCGTCGCGGATGGTTCCCGTGCCGGCGCTCAGCGTGGTGACCGCGATGCCGTTGGTATCGTTCTCGCCCGCCTGCACGGTGTAGGTGTAGGTGATCGAATTCTGGTTTTTCGAAGCGAAGGTGGCCGAGCGCGCCGTGCTGCCGATCGTCAGGCCCAGCGTGCTGTCGGTGCCCGTGACGATCACGTTCTCGTCGAAGGTGACGGTAAAGGTCAGCGTTTGCCCGGCACGGTAGGAGCCGGCCGCGGGCACGCTGATGTCGCCGGTAATGGACGGCACGAACGTGTCAACCAGTACGCCGGAGGTGCTGGCTACCCCTTGCAGTGCCAGCGCCGCATCGTTGCCGGCGGCATCCTTCAGCGTGCCGCCGTTGCCCGACAGCGCGCCGATCGTGATGCCGTCGTTGTCGGACCGGTTGGTGGCCAGGGTGTGCCGGAAAAGCAGCGCCGTGGTACCGCTGCCGCTCACATAGTTCGCGTAGACGGTCGTGCTGCCGATGACCAGCGCGAGGCGCGGGGTGCCGCCGCTGGTGTCGACGATGACGGCTTCGTCGAGCGTGACCGTGAAGTTCAGCTGTCCGCCTTGCGCATAGGTGGCCGCCGCCGGTACGGCGACCGCGACGACAGAGGGTGCGGCAGTGTCGACCAGCACGCCGGTGGTGTCACCCACGGCCTGCAGCGTGATGTCGGCCTCGTTGTCGGCAATGTCGCGGATCGTCCCGCCGTGCAGCGCCAGGTCCGTAACGTCGATACCGTCGGCATCTTCCAGGCCACCCACCAGTGTGTAGCGGAACGTCAGCGTCGCGGTGCCGCTCCCCTCGGCGTAGAGCGCCTGCACCGTCTGGCCGCCGATGACGAGACCCAGCGCCGGCGTTCCACTGTTCGTGTCGACCAGCACGGTTTCACTGAACGTGACCGTGAAGTCGAGGTGTTCGCCGGAACTGTAAGCCCCCGGCGCCGGCACGCCGACCGATTCCACCACGGGCGCCGTGGGATCCGGAGGAAGTTCACCCAACAGCAGTTCGCCCGGCCCGATGGCGCTGAAGTTCGCGGAGCCGGTGGCGTCGGCGGCATACGTGGTGACCACCATCACGTAGGTATGGCCGGCGATCAGCGGCATGTTCGGCAGGTGCGACAGCCAGTTGACCGGCTGGTCGTTCTCATCCCTGAAGTCGATGTCCTCGTTCGCGGCGATGATATTGTCGAGAGGGCGGTCCGGATCGAAAGTGGTGTCGTACAGCCAGATCTGGGTGTCGGAGCGGCCATCGGCCACCAGGCCCACCGCGGAGTCGACCGTGAGCGTGTAGTTGCCCGAGACGGTCGGCGTCAGCACCTCCGTCGCGTAGTTGTAGAGTACGTCCAGATCCGTCTGGTCGACCGCGACGATGTCTGGTCCGTACCAGATCGCGGAATAGCCGTTGTCGTTGTCCTGGCCGAACAGGTACGGCAGGCGCGGGCGGTAGTACTGATGCTCGCCGTCCAGCACGGCTGAGAACTGGGTCGTTTCGGAACTCATCGCGATTTCCCAACAGTAATTTTGGAAATCAGATGATGCCGGTGGGATATATCGCGCCTTTGCACTGCATCAAACATGGCCGATAAGATGCGCCGGCAGTCGCACTTGAACGACAGAAACGGTGCGTTTCCTGTTGCTGGCGCAAAGCAGCGCCGCCACAGTTGTCATTCGTGTATCGGCGATATAAGGCGGCGTGCTCTTCCATACAGGCCGGCCATTCGCTTCGCCGTCGTGGCGAAAAGAATTCCCCAAATTACTTGAAGTTACGATCAGGAACTTTTCGTGGTAGTGTGGCATCGCGCATGCTTCGCCCATGAACCGGCCATCGCCGGCCACCACGGCCGCGCTCCCTGGCGCCGTTGGCCAACGGTATTGCCGGGCGCAGGCACGGCCGGGCTTCAGGAGGCGGCAACGCGCGACGCCCTCACGTGCCCGCCGAACCGGCAGCGCGTTCGATACCCCGCCGGGCCGCTACCGGCCAGCGTCAGGCGTGCGCCGAGCCTGCTGCGTGCTACTCATCGAGCCACTGCGCCAGGTGCAGCAGCACGCCGGCCGGATCCCATACGTAGGTGACCAGCGCGCCGTAAGGCTCGCGCTTCGGCGGCGCCACGCGCGCGCCGCCGAAGCCGCCGGTGTCGAGCAGCGACGCGATGTGCGCATGCGCCGCCGCGGCATCGTCCACGGTGACGTGCAGCATGGTGTTCTCGACCCACTCCTTCGCGTAGGCGTTCTGCAGGTAGAAGCGGTGGCCGCCATTGGCCAGCAGGGCCAGGTGCGTGTCCTCGTACTCGACCTGCCAGCCGAGCGCCACGTAGAACGCCTTCGACACGGCCAAGTCGGCGGCGCCGATAAAGGGCCGCACGTCGCGCACGCGAAGGCCGGTCGGCGGCGGCGTCATTCCGGCACGCCGCACAGGCAGTGCGTCAGCGCCATGAACGGCTTCTTCTGCGCCGTCATCTCGTTCAGCCAGTTCAGTTCCTTCACGACATGGCCGGCCATGCCGGCCGGGATGCCGGCCGGTGCCAGCACGCTCCCCACCTGCCGCGCCACGGCGGCGTCGACCAGGTCGGCGACGGCCTGCGGTGCGCCGAAGAAATCGAGCAGCTTGTCGAAGCGGGTGGTTTCGCGCTCGATGTAGACGATGCGCGGGTCGGCGCCCAGCTTGGCGCGGCGCGCGGCCGAACGCACCGCATCGTTGAAGCTGCCCAGCGTGTCGACCAGGCCGCGGTCCTGCGCCTGGGCACCGGTCCATACCCTGCCCTGCGCCACGGCGTCGATCTTTTCCGGCGTGCTCTTGCGGGCTTGCGCGGCCTTCGTCGTGAATTCCGCATACACGTGGTTGATCGACGATTGCAGCAGCTGGCCGAAGCGCGGGTCCATCGGGCGCGTCGGGTTGCCGGCATCGCCCAGCCAGGTGGTGGGCTGGCCGCCGCTGTGGATACCCAGCTTGTCCATCACCTTGTCGAACGTGGGGAACAGGGCGAACACGCCGATCGACCCGGTGATCGTGGAAGCGTCGGCGATCACTTCATCGGAAGCCATCGAGATCCAGTAACCGCCCGACGCCGCCAGGTTGCCCATCGAAACGACCACCGGCTTGCCGGCCGCGCGCGTCAGTTCCAGTTCGCGCCGGATCAGTTCCGAGCCGAAAGCGCTGCCGCCGGGCGAATCGACGCGCAGCACGATGGCCTTGATATTGTCGTCCTCGCGCGCCATGCGGATCAGGTTCGAGGTCGACAGGCCGCCGATCGAGCCCGGCGCGGCGATGCCGTCGCCGATCTCGCCGACCGCCATCACCACGCCGATCGCGTCGCCGGACAGCCGGGGCGCCAGGCGCGCCAGGTATTCGTCGAAGCCGACCTGGCGGAACGACTTGTTCTCCGGGTCGGGCACGCCATGCTTGAGCACCAGCACGCGGATCTCGTCGCGGGTCTTCAGGCCATCGACCAGCTTGATCCCCTGCGCCAGCCGGGCCAGGTTGCCGCCGTGCTGTTCCATCAGCGCCGGCAGGTTGTCGATGCCGCGCGCGATCGTGCCGGAGGGCAGCTTGCGGGCCTGTTCCACATCCTGCAGGTAGCGGTTCCACAAGTCGTTGTTCAGGTAGGCTTCCGCTTCCATCGCGGCGGGCGACGGCCCGTTGGCCACCAGCGGCTCGGCGGCGCTCTTGAAATTGCCCACTTTCAGCAGGTTCACCGTCACGCCCAGCTTGTCGAGGGCTTCCCGGTAATAGGTGCGGTACTTGCCGTAGCCGTCCAGGATCACGGTGCCCATCGGGTGCAGGTAGACTTCACTGGCGTGGGCGGCGATCTGGTACTGGCCCTGGTTGTAGTTCGAGCCCCAGGCCACCACCCGCTTGCCGCCGGCGCGGAAGCGGTCGATGGCCGCCGCGATCTCGCGCTGCATGGCCGGGCCGCCGCCTTCCATTTCGTCGACCAGCAGCAGCGCGCCGGCGATGTCCGGATCGCGGGCCGCATTGTCCAGCACCCGCAGCACGTCGCGCAGCTGGATGTAGCGGCGCACGTTGTCCTCGCCGAGATTGGCCAGCGCGGCCAGCTTGGCGCCGCCCGGCGCCTGCTCGACCAGCTGGCCGTTCAGGTTCAGCACCAGCATGGTCTTGTCGCCCAGCGGCTTGGCGCCGCCGCCGAAGATCGCATACAGCAAGGCAATGACGATCACCAGGAAAATCAGGTTCATCACGGCGCGGCGGCTGGCATCGATGAAGCGCCACACGCGGCCAAGGCCGCCACGGACGTAGGAAAACACGGATCGGGACACGGGCAACTCCGGAGAATGTTGAAAAGGTAACGCTATACTTGAACTGTATCAGTTTGCGTCTGTTGCCGTGGCACCGGCGGCTCCGGTGCCTTCCCGTGCACCGGCGGCTCCGGTGCCTTCCTGTGCACCGGCGGCTCCGGTGCCTTCTTTGCCCTTGCCACGCCTTCCGGGTGAGGAAACCAGCCACAGCCCGGCAAACACGAACAGCCCGTTCACGACCAGCAGTTCCAGACCCAGCCTGTACGTGCCGAAGAACAGGTGCTGCCAGTGTTCCAGCAGCGCGCACAGCAGGGGCCCGGCGATCACGACGGCGGGCACCAGGCGGTCGCGCACCACGCGGCGCGTCAGAAGGCCGAAGCCGAACAGGCCCAGCAGCGGGCCGTAGGTGTAGCCGGCCAGCTTGAGGATCACGCCGATCATGCTGGCGCTGTCGATCCACTTGAACACCATGACGAGCAGCAGGAACAGCGCGCAAAAGCCGAGATGCACGCGGTGCCGCCAGCGCATGGCCGTCCGTTCATCCAGCGCCTGGGCTGCCTGCCTGCGCTGCATGCCCAGCAGGTCGATGCAGAACGACGACGTCAGTGCCGTGATCGCGCCATCGGCGCTGGGGAACAGCGCCGACACCAGGGCCACGAAGAAGATCAGCTGCATCGCGGGCGGCAGGTGCTCCGTCACGATGGCGGGAAACAGCCTGTCGCCGGTGGCCGTCACGCCGGCCTGCGGCGCATACAGGTGCAGCAGGCCGCCCAGGAACAGGAACAGGCCCAGCACGATCACCAGGATCAGCGTGAGCAGCAGCATGTTCTTCTGCGCACCGGCCAGCGTGCGCACCGAGATATTCTTCTGCATCATCTCCTGGTCCATGCCGGTCATGGCGATGGTGATGAAGGCGCCGGCGACGACCTGCTTCCACAGGTAGCCGGGGCTGTCGACGTCGAAGTCGAACACCCGCGCCAGCCCGGCCGCCCGCATCTGTTCCAGGCTGTCCGCCACCGACAGGTCCATCGCATGCAGCAGGAACCACACGCAGGCCGCCAGGCCAGCCAGCATGCCGGTGGTCTGCAGCATGTCGGTCCAGACGATGGTCTTCACGCCGCCCTCGTAGGTGTACAGCAGGATCATCAGCAGGATCACCAGGTTGGTGGCCCAGAACGGCACGCCGAGGCGGTCGAGGATCGCCGCCTGGAGGATGTTGACGACCAGGTACAGCCGCGCGGTGGCGCCCAGGGTGCGCGAGACGATGAAGAACGCCGCGCCGCTCTGGCCTGCGCGCCGGCCCAGCCGCACCTCGAGGTAGTGGTAGATCGACGTCAGTTTCAGCCGGTAATACAGCGGCAGCAGCACGAAGGCCACCACCAGGTAGCCGATCACGTAGCCGGCGGTGATCTGCAGG
Organism: Pseudoduganella albidiflava; assembly: GCF_004322755.1. Classification (NCBI taxonomy): domain Bacteria; kingdom Pseudomonadati; phylum Pseudomonadota; class Betaproteobacteria; order Burkholderiales; family Oxalobacteraceae; genus Pseudoduganella; species Pseudoduganella albidiflava. Next base: position 1,592,365 of record NZ_CP036401.1, on the reverse strand, counting down.
TAGCCGAAGCCGTCTCGCCCGACGGCACCCGGCACGCTGACGAAGGTGACGCCGGACAGCGTGGTGCCGACCATGCCGAACGCGACCAGCGCCCAGCGGGAGTTCTTGTTGCCGATGAAAAAGCTGGCATTGTCGGCGTTGCGGGACGTGGCCCAGGCCACCGCCAGCAGCAGGCCGAAATACGCGAAGATGACGAAAAACAGGAAAGCCGGGGACATGCTTGGAACATCCAGAGTGTGAATCGGCAGCAATATACACCGGCGGCCGGCTACAATCGGCGCAGCTGAAAGAGGAACCACCATGTACAGTGCCGCAACACGACAATTCGCGCGCGAGCAGGAAGCGCTGATCCTGCCGCTGGAAGTGCGCGTCCATGCGCAGGCCGATGGCCGCGCCGAGGGCCGCGAGGAATGCATGCGCGACTACGCGCGCGTGCTGTATTCATCGTCGTTCCGCCGGCTGCAGGGCAAGATGCAACTGCTAGGCGTGGATGCCAGCAACTTCAACCGCAACCGGCTCACGCACAGCCTGGAAGTGGCCCAGATCGCCCGTTCGATCGCCGCCGACCTGGGACTGGAACGCAGCGTGGTGGCGGAAACCTGCGCGCTGGCGCACGACCTGGGCAATCCGCCGTTCGGCCACTATGGCGAACGCATCCTCGATGAACTGGGCAAGGAGCATGGCGGCTTCGAAGGCAATGCGCAGGCGTTCCGCATCCTGCGCACGCTGGAGAAGAAGCACCATGCCTACCCGGGCCTGAACCTGACGGTGCGCACGCTGGCCGGCATCACCAAGTATTTCTACCGCCGCGCCGACAATCCCCGGAAGTTCCTGTACGACGAGGATTTCCATTTCCTGTCCGGCGAGCTGGCACGCCATGGCCTGGCGATCCGCAAGACGATCGACGCGCAGATCATGGACCTGTCCGACGAGATCGCGTATGCCGCCCACGACCTGGAAGACGCGATGAGCTTCGGCATCATCACGTGGGGCGAGATCCTGCACGAGTTCCGCATCAGCCGCGACTTCGCCGATGCCTTCGAGCCGTTCTCGCGCATCGCCCACGGCGCGCACGAGGAAGCGCTGAAAAGCGAGGCGCAGGCCAGTTCGGAGGAATACTCGATCGTGCTGCGCAAGGAAATGACGTCGCAGATCGTGCACGAACTGTGCCGCGACATCGCCGTCATCGATGGCGCGCACGGCCAGGAACTCGGCTACCGCAGCATGGGGCCGCTGGCGCGCGGCCTGAAGACGCTGCTGTGGAAGGCGATCCTGCGCAAGAAGGATGTGCAGCTGTACGAGAAACGGGGCGAGAAGATCATCCGCGGCCTGTTCGAGGTGCTGACCGACCGGCGCTACAACCGCGACAACGTGCTGCTGCCGGCGGAACTGCGCTGCCTGAAGGATTCCCGCGAACGGCTGGTGCTCGACTACCTGGCCGGCATGATGGATGTGAACGCCGCCGTGGAATATGAAAAGTACTTCGGCAAGGGCAGCCTGGAGCGCATCTATGGATGACGGCACGATCGGCGGCGCCGGCGATCCCTGGCGCGAGGCCGAGCTGGCAGGCTTCCTCTTGCCGGAACAGCAGGCGCGCCTCCATGCGCACGGCTGGCTGACGATGCTGGCGCCGCGCGCCGCCGGCGGCGCCGAGCTGCCGCTGCCCGAGGTGGTCCGGCTGGAAGAGGAAATTGCCGCCACCGATGGCAGCCTGGGATGGGTGGTCACGCTGTGCGCCGGCGCCGGCTGGTTTGCCGGCTTCCTGCCCCCTGCCCTGGCACGCGGGATCATGGCCACGCCGGGCGTGTGCCTGGCCGGCAGCGGCGCGCCGACCGGCTTCGCCGATATCGATGGCGACGATGTCGTGATCACCGGCCGGTGGGACTACGCGAGCGGCGCGCCGATGGCCACGCACTTCACGCTGAACGCCGTGCTGCGCGAGCGCGGCGAAGTGCTGCGCGACGAACAGGGCAAGCCACGCATCCGCGCCTTCATCGTGCCGGCGCGGCACGTGGCGCTGGAGGCTTCGTGGCAGGCGATCGGCCTGCGCGCCTCGGCCTCGCACGCCTACCGCCTGGATGGCGCGCGGATACCGGCCAGCCACGGCTTCACGATCGACGCGGCCCATGCGACGGCCGATGGGCCGCTGTACCGCTTCCCGTTCATGGCGCTGGCCTACGTGACGCTGGCCGCCAACCTGCTGGGCATGGCCAGGCATTTCCTGGCGCTGGCCGGGCCGCTGGTCGCCGCGCGGCGCCAGCATGGCAGCGGCGTGCCGCTCGGCGAAGTGCCCGCGGTGGCGGCGCGCCTGGCCCTGGCGCGGGAGGAACTGGCCGAACACTGCACCGCCTTGTACGAAGTGCTCGACCGCGCGTGGGACGCCGTGGTGCGCCACACGCTTGCGGACGAAGCGGGCCTGCAGCGGGTATCGTTGCAGCTGGTGGATACCTGCCGCCGTACCGTCGACAGCCTGTACCCTTACTGCGGCCTGCAGGCGGCGCGCGAAGATGCGGAGATCAACCGCGTGTGGCGCGATTTTCATACCGCCACACAGCATGCGCTATTGCTGCCCGACTGAGGTGGTCAGTCGCGGCGCCTGCGCGCGTGGCCGTACAAGGCGAGGCCACCCAGCAGCAGCATCGCGTACGTGGAAGGCTCCGGTACCGGCGTGAGCATCACCAGGCTGTCGCAATCGCCGTTGATGCACCTGGCCGTCAGGATTTCGCCGTGCTCGTTGATGGCATCCACGCCGAAGGTCAGGCCGGGCGCCCCATCGACCAGGTCGGCGATGCGGGTGATGGTGTCGCCCTCGACGATCACGGCATTGAAATCGTGGTCACGGCCATAGATCCGGCCGGCCGAATCGATATGGAAGATGCGCGACAGGTAGTCGTAGTGCTCGATGCCGCCATCCTTGATGACCCAGGCCCGGCTGCCGAACCAGTCAGTTTCAGTCCCGAGTACATGGCCGAGCTCGGAAATGCCGCTGATATTATTGCTGAATTCTCCGCGGACGAGTCCACCAAGGGTGGTCATCGTGCCGTTTTCCCAGAGGAACGGCACGAAGCGTTCGTCGGTATCTCGCGTCACTCCTGCCACTTGTCCCTGGTCATTGATTGCGATCCCATACGTGTCGCCATTCGAACCCAGCATACCCAGGTCCACCGTGCTGCCGTCCGCATTCACGATGTAGCTGCCGTTTACGTCCCCTTTCCTGTCGGTACGAACATAGTTGACCAGCACCGTTTCGGCATTGTTGATGTCCCGGGCTGTGCTGAGGAGATCCTGCGATCCGCCGATATCGCGGTATACGCCGTCCCGCATCACGAAGGCTCGGTAGTGCCAGGAGTCAAGGGTTGTCGTTCCGACAAAAGTGTTCGCGTCATTGATGGCCCGCGGTGTGTGTTGCCCCGGCAACGCGATCGGCATGGCGGTAATGCCATCCCGGCTGAACATCAGCGGAGCGTTGATGCCGTAGTCATAGCCGATGCCGATCCCGCTATTGTTCATGCCCTGCACGTTGTAGGAACCGAGATCGGCGACCACCGTCATCGTATAGTCCGGTGCGGCCACTGCCGGCAGTGTCGCCAGCGAGAAACACAATGAAACTGCCAGTTTGCGCATGAGTTTCGACTCTATTGATTGAAATACATGCAATGTATGCCATAAACCTAGGTTGCTGCCTGCAAGTGTTGTCCGGACACCACCTGGCCGCTTCGCGCCAGCGCGCATGCCCGTGCGGCAGGCGGCCGCCGCTCCGCGAGGACCGCTGATAAGCTCCAGTCTTGTCATGCGTTCACCCGGAGAAGCCGATGAAACAGCACCGCTACCGCATCACCGTCGAACACCTGCAAGACCCGGGCGGCAACCCGGTCACGCGCGATCCGCTGACGTTCGAGACCGGCAACCATGACGACCTTTTCGCCATCGTCGAACGGATGCGCGGGCGCGGCGATTTCGACGCGGCGACCGCCACGTCGCTGGCCGTCGGGCTGAAGCTGTTTTCCGAAGTGATGCTGGAGAACCGGGACCACCCCTTGTTCACCGAATTGCAGCCGCATTTCAAGCAGTTCATGAAGCACCTGAAAAAAGGCCCCGCGACACCGGACGAGTCCTCTCCGGACCCCGAAACGCCTTAATGGGCTGCCGCGTGCACCGGTTTGCCTGACACGGCCGGCCGCGGGTCCTGCCGGTCCAGCCGGCCGGACAGTACCGTCAGGCCGTAAGCCACCAGCACCACCAGCGCGCCGATCCAGCCGGTATGCACGAGGCCGAGCCGGTCGACGATGTGGCCGCCGCCCCAGGCACCGCCGGCAATGCCGAGGTTGAAGGCGGCGATGTTCAGGCCCGATGCCACGTCGACGGCGCGCGGCGTGTAGTGTTCCGCCTGCCGCACCACGTAGACCTGCAGACCGGCCACGTTGCCGAATGCCACCGCGCCCCACAGCAGGACCGTCAGCACCACCAGCCACGGGTGCGGCGCGGTGAAGGTCAGCGCCAGCAGCACGGCGGCCAGGCCCAGGAAGATGATCTTCAATGCGCCGATCGGGCCACGCCGGTCGGCCAGCCTGCCGCCCCAGATATTGCCGGCCGCCACCGACACGCCATATACCAGCATCACAGCGCCGACGGCGCTCTCGCCAAAGCCGGCCACCTGCTGCAGGATCGGCGCGAGGAAGGTGAACGCGATGAACGAGCCGCCGTAGCCGACCGCCGTCATGGCATAGACCAGCAGCAGGCGGGGCTGCCCCAGCACCCGCGCCTGCGCCAGCAGCGACGCCGGCTTGCTGTGCTGGATGTCCTTCGGCACGAACAGCAGGCTGCCGAGGAAGGCGACGACACCGAGCGCCGACACGGCCAGGAAGGTTTCGCGCCAGCCGAAGTGCTGGCCGATGAAGGTACCCAGCGGCACGCCGGTGACCAGCGCCACCGTCAGGCCGGTGAACATGATGGCGATCGCGCTGGCCGCCCTGTCCTTCGGCACCAGCGAGGTGGCGATGGTGGAACCGATCGAGAAGAAGACGCCGTGCGCCAGGCCGGTGAGGATGCGCGCGGCCACCAGCGACTCGTAGCCGGGCGCCTGCCACGCCAGCAGGTTGCCGGCGGTGAACAGCACCATCAGCGCCAGCAGCAGGATCTTGCGCGGCAGCTTGCCCGTGAGCGCCGTCAGCACCGGGGCGCCGACGGCCACGCCCAGCGCATACAGGCTGACGAGCAGGCCCGCCGACGGCAGCGTGACACCCAGGTCGGCGGCGATGGTGGGCAGCAGCCCGACGATGACGAATTCGGTGGTGCCGATGGCGAAGGCGCTGATCGTCAGCGCCAGCAAGGCGATGGGCATGGATGACTCCTGTAAAGTGACGGATGCCGTGCAGTATCACGGAAGTCATTCTTTCGAAAAATACCCTTTCAAGCAGAAGTTCTTTGACTCGTACGCAACAATCTCCATGAATAGTGAAGCCCTTGCCCTGCTCCTTGTCTGCGAAATGCCCTATGGAAAATACCAGGGGCGCAAGCTGGCCGACCTGCCCGGCCACTACCTGGGCTGGCTGGCCCGCGAGGGTTTTCCCGGAGGCCAGCTGGGGGCGCTGCTGGCGCTGATGTATGAGCTCGACCATAACAACCTGCGCGGCTTGCTCGATCCGTTGAGGGCCAGCCTTCCGGCTGGCCGGTAACGGCGGCAGGCTTCGTCAGCCGGGGATCGACGGTTCGTCGCCTTCACTGCGGACGACGAGCTCGGGATAGCCGGTCGCGGGATCGACCTTCCTGCCAAAAACGTGCGCCGGCAGCACGGCCGCCAGCAACTCCACCGTGGTGCGCACCGTGCAGCCGGGAGCGACGTGGCCGCCGAGCACGCGCCCATCCGCGTCGGCGATGGTCATGTGCAGGTGCGCGCCGTCCGGCGAGACGGAACCGGCCAGCGTGAGGATTTCGATATCGCCCACCAGCTCATCGGCTTGCGCCCGGCCGGCCAGGCGCAGCCGCGCGACCGACAGCGAGCCGATGCCCTGCAATACGAAGGCGGCGCCATGCGGCCGCAGCAGCGTTTCGATGGCGCCGCGCAAGTCATTCCCGGGGCCCAGGCGCAAGGGCTGCGTCTGCATCGCGACAGGGGCCGGGCCGGCCTGGGAAGGAAGGGAAAACGCTGGCGTTGCGGAGGAAGTCATGGGGGTTCCGGCAGGGCTATGAGTGTTACATTTTCTAATTGCTGTGTTACTTTTATATGCGGCATTGTCCTACAAGGCACTGTCCTGACCTCTTATAAAAACGTCCATCCGATGGGCCTAAGATGAGCGCTCCCTTACACGACTTTGCACGCGGTTCCAGGCGTGACGACAGGTCAGGTAAAGGATGTGCAATGTTCATCACATTCAAGGAGATAACCATGGCATCTAAAGAAGGCAATAACCAGGGCGGCAACAAGGGCAACAACCAGAGCGGCGATACCAGCAATCGCGGCTTTGCCTCCATGGACCCACAACGCCAGCGCGAAATCGCCTCCGAAGGCGGCCGCGCAGCGCACGCTTCCGGCAATGCCCACGAGTTTACCTCGGAAGAGGCACGCAAGGCCGGCAGCATGAGCCACAAGAACGACGGTAATCGCCAGAGCGGCAACCAGGGTTCCAGCGGCGGCAATCAGGGTAGCCAGGGCAACCAGGGGTCGAGCGGTGGCGGCACCCGGGGCGGTACGCCCGAGCAGCATGCCCAGGCCGGCCGTCAAAGCCACAAGAATGACAAGGGCTAAGCGCTGAGCGCTTTCCCGCCGCGCCAAGGCGCAATTTCCGGCCATTCGGAAACATCGAAAGCCGCTCCACGGAGCGGCTTTCCCGTTATCCCTTCACCGCGGTGCGCGCCCTGCCACCCGCGCACGCCGCCACCCCGGCAGTTTCACGAAGCCCATCGTCAGCGCGCAGCCGGACAGGATCACGCCGCAGCAGGCCGCCATCCGCGCCGTGAAGGGTTCGTCCAGGAACACGCCGCCCCACAGTACCCCGAACGCGGGGATCAGGAACAGCGCGCTCATGGCCCGGCTGGCGCCGAGGCGCGCGACCATGCCGTAGAACAGCACGTAGGCAAAGGTAGTGCACAGCGCGCACAGTGCCAGCAGCGCTGTCCAGGCATGCGTGGACGGCATCGTGTCCGGCCAGGTCACCGCCATCGGCATGGCCAGCAGCGCGGCGGCCGCGACCTGGCTGCCGGCCGCCACGGCCACCGGCGGCACGTGCGCCAGGTAGCGCCGGGTAAAGTTGCCCGTGAAGCCGTACAGCATCGTCGCGGCCAGGCAGGCAACGCTGGCCGCCAGCGTTTGCCACAGAGGCCCCTGGCCCAGGTGCACCTTGTCCGCCACCAGCAGCAGCACGCCGGCGAAACCGATGGCCAGGCCCGCCATCCGCTGCAACGTCAGGGCTTCGCCGAGCCAGATGGCACCGATCAGCGCGGCGAACAGCGGCGTGGTCGACGACAGGATGGACGACAGCCCGGCCGGAATCGCCAGCGCGGCGAAATTGAACAGGAGGAAAGGCAGCGCCACATTGGTCACGCCGACCAGCGCGATGCCCTTCCAGTGGCGCAGCGCCGTGCCGCCCAGGCCCTGCCACAGCAGCAGCGGCAGCATCATCAGCGCCGCCAGCAGTGCCCGTGCGCCGGCCATCGCGACCGGGCCGAAGGCCGGTGCCGCGATGCGGATGAACAGGTACGATGCGCCCCAGATTGCCGCCACCAGCACCAGCTGGCCCGCGTCGGCGCGCCTGATGGCCGCGCCCGGTGCATCCATGGTTTCCATGATTCCCTCGTCTGTTATCGAAGGACCATTCTCGCCGTGCCGGAGGCGCCTTCCAAGAGCCAGCGTTCAGCGATCCGGTGGAGCCAGCGCCAGGCGATGGCCATCGCCCATCATGCGTTCGAAATCGGCGGCGGGGATCGGCTGGCTGAACAGGTAGCCCTGCAGCTGGTCGCAGCCCAGCTCGCGCAGGAAGGCCATCTGTTCCCGCGTCTCCACCCCTTCGGCGACGATCTCCTGCCGCATCTGCTGGGCCATCGTGACGATGGCCCGCGCGATCGCGCAGTCATCTTCCTCGTGCGGCAAGCCGGTGACGAAGGCGCGGTCGATCTTGAGCGTGCTGATCGGGAATTTCTTCAGGTACGCCAGGCTCGAGTAACCGGTGCCGAAGTCGTCCAGCGCCAGCGCCAGGCCCATCGCCACCAGCTCGTTCATGATCGCGATCACGCTGTCGGCGCCGCGCACCAGCAGGCTTTCGGTGATCTCCAGCATCACCTGCCCCGGGTGCACGCCGTGGCGTTCCAGCGCGTCAGCCATGCGCTGCGGCAGGCCCCGGTCGAACTGGCGCGCCGACAGGTTGATGGCGACCGGCGGCATGGCCAGGCCCGCCTCGCGCCATCGCCGGATCTGCCGGCAGGCTTCCTCGATGACCCAGTTGCCGAGTTCCATGATCAAGCCGGTTTCTTCCGCCACCGGGATGAACACGCCCGGCGAAATCAGCCCGCGCACCGGATGGCGCCAGCGCAGCAGCGCCTCGGCGCCGACGATCCGGCCGGTGCGGAGGCTGACCTTGGGCTGGTAGTACAGCAGCAGCTCGCCGTTCGCCAGCGCTTCGCGCAATTCGCTTTCGATGCGCAGGTGCTCCTTGACGCGCTGGTTCATCTCTTCGGAAAAGAACAGCAGCGCCGGTTCCATGCCGGTGCCGGCGCGCGCCGCGGCCACGTCGGCGCCGCGCAGCAGCGCGCCGGGTTCCTGCGCATCCTCGGGCCAGACGGCGATGCCCACCTGGGTGCCTACCTGCAGCGCGTGCTTGCCGACGGCGACCGGCGCGGCCAGCGCGTCGACCAGCTTGCGCGCCACCAGCGCGGCATGTTCGCGCCGGTCGATGCGCGGCAGCGCGATGGCGAACTTGCCGCCGCCCAGCCGCGCCAGGATGTCGCCCTCGCGCAGCCGGGAGCGCAGCAAACGGGCCGCCTCGACCAGCAATGCGTTGCCCACGTCGTGGCCCAGCGTGTCGGCGATGCCGCCCAGCCGCGTGACTTCCACCACCAGCAGCGCGCCGGGTTCGTGGTTGCGCCGCGCCTCGGTCATCGCCTGCCCCAGCAACTGCATCAGCAAGCCCTGGTTCGGCAGGCCGGTCAGCGCGTCGTGGCTGACCATGCGCTGCACGCGCGCCTCGGCATCCTTGCGCACGCTGATGTCGGTGAACAGCGAATAGCTGTGGCTGATCGTGCCCGCCTCGTTGCGCACGGCGCCGATCGCCACGGCCTGGGGGAACAGCTCGCCGTTCTTGCGGCGGCCGACGATTTCGCCGCGCCATGGCGCCGCGCCGCGCAGCACGGCGCGGACCTGCGCGGCAAAGCCTTTGTCATGCACGCCGGAGCGCAGCAGGTCGGGCGTGTTGCCGATCGCCTCGGCCATCGTGTAGCCGGTGATGCGGGTGAACGCACCGTTGACGGAGACGATGCGTTCGTCCGCATCGGTGACCAGAACGCCCTGGTCGGTGTCTTCGATGATGCGGGCATGCAGGCTGGCCTTGTCGGCAGCCGAGAGGCGGTCCTCGATCCGCGCCAGCGCCACGTGCATGCCGGCCGGATCGCCCATGCCATCCTTTACCAGCGTGATGGCGAGACGCACCCGGATCGTCTCGCCGGATTTCCTGCGGCGGAGCACTTCGGCGCTGGCCCGGCCGGTTTCCCCGACCAGTTCGGTGATGCTGCCTTCCTCGTCGTCGTCCGTGTACAGGCACAGGACATGCCGGCCGAGCGCTTCCCCGGCCGTGTAGCCGAACATGCCGGCGGCGCCGGCGTTCCAGGCGGTGATGTAGCCGGCCAGGTCGAGTTCCAGCGCTGCCTCGGCGGGTTCGGCCGCTTCGGCCACTTCGCCGGGCGCTGGCTGGCCCGCCGCCGCACCGGCCAGTTCGCCAAGCTCCCCCTCCAGCTCGCCCAGCGTGCTCGCCAGGGCGGCGCCCCGCAGCGAGCGGGCCGTGCGGCACAGCGCCAGGCAGCGCGCGATCACCGTGTCATCCATGGGAACCGCCCGTCACGCCGCAGGTCACGGCCAGCATCCAGTCGCTGGCCTCGACCACCATGTCGTTGAACTCGGTGGCAGGCAGCCGGGCCCGGTCGAGCGCGGCGCACACCGTATCGAACTCGGCCCGTTCCGCCGCTTCCACCAGCGCCAGCAACGCGCCCAGCTCGCCTTGGCGATGCAGCAGCGCGCGCTGCACGCCATCGTCGATGGCCAGCGGCGCCAGCACGTCGGCCAGCGGCGCGCCGAACAGCACGCCCAGCAGCGAAAACATGCCGGCCATGAATGCCAGCTCCTGGTGCGGCCGGTCCAGGCCGGTGGCGCGGGCCAGCAGTTCCATCAGCCGTGCCCGCACCGATACCCGTGCCAGCAGCACGGCCGACCGTTCATCGCCGCGGGCGGCGAACAGCATCAGGTTCAGCCAGCGGCGCAACTGCTGGCGGCCCAGCAGCAGGATGGCCTGGGAAAAGCTCAGTACCTTGCGGCCATTGACCAGGCCGAGCGAATTCACCAGCCGCAGCAGGTGATACGACAGCGTGGCATCGTGGCGCAGCAGTTCCTCGATCTCGCAGGTATCCGCATCCGCGTTCACGCGCTGCACCAGGCGCAGCGCCAGCGCGCGCGACGCCGCGCCATTGCCGGCGGGCCGCTTCGGCGGCGCCAGCGCCCAGTCGCCCTCGATCCATTGCACATGGCCGGGCAAGGTGCCGACGAGGGCCGTGTCGGCGCGCGCGGTGCGGCCGGACGGCAATTCGTGCCAGCCCGCCTGCCGCAACGGCGCGGCAAAGGACTCGGCCAGCTCGGTACGGTAGAAGCAGGCGGTTTTCGTCGCCAGGCGAAGCAGCGCTTGCGCGGGGCCATGCGGCTGGCCACCGGGCTGGCCACCGGGCTGCTCACCTGGCTGGTGGTGCGCGAGCAGCAGCAGGCCGGCGGGTTTGCCATGGCGATCGGCAAGCAACTGCAAAAAGAACATAGTCATGGGCAAATCCCTGGAAGGCGCTGAGCGACGAACAGGATCTTACCCTCGAACAATTGGCGACAGTCAACAGTTACCGCAACTCAATATCACGAAAGTTCTTGGCTTCACGCGCCTTATTGACGCATCGCAATCATGCTGCGGGAAGGTGCCGGCACATGCGGTCGAACAGCGCGCCGGCACGCATCCGCGCCAGCCACCATTGCAGCGCGGCGCCGGTTTCGCCGGTGCGCCAGGCCAGGTAGAACGTCTCGTCCGGTTTCGGTTCCTCGACCTCCTTTTCCACCAGCAGGCCGGCGGCGATCGCCGCGCGCGCGCAGGGCTCGGGCAGGAAGCCGAAGCCCAGGCCGGCCACCTGGTACTGCACCTTGGACGCCATGTCGGGAACCGTCAGCGTATCCTGCCCCAGCAGCAGGCCGACGGTGCGGGGCGCCATCTGCCGCGCCGAATCCGCCATCGCCACGGCGCGATACTGCTGCAGGTGCGTGCGGCCCAGCCGGCCTTCCACCGCGGCCAGCGGGTGGGACGGCGCCACGGCGAAGACCCAGGCCAGCGTGCCGATGGGCTCGGATACATAGCCGCCGCCGGCGGGGCCGTCGCCAGGCGCGCCGACCACCAGGTCGACGCGCCGGTCCAGCAGGGCTTCCCACGTGCCGGACAGCGCTTCGCGCACGATGCGCAGGCGGGTCTGCTGGGCGACTTCGTAGAAGGCGCGGATATCGTCGCCGAACGCCAGGCTGGAAAACATCGAATCGTGGCCGATCGCCAGCTCGGTTTCCCAGCCGGACGCCACGCGCCGCACGCGGTGTTCCAGGTCTTGCGCGGCGCGCAGCAGGTAGCGCCCTTCCTTCAGCAGTTCGCGGCCGGCTTTCGTCAACTCCACTTTCGGGCCGTTGCGCTCGAACACCTGCACCCCGAGATCGTCCTCGAGTTTGCCCACAGTGTACGAAATGGTCGAAGGGACGCGGTGCAATTCCTTGCCGGCCGCGGAAAACGAGCCACGGCGGTCGATCGCATCGACGATCTGCAGGGCTTCAAGGCTGAGTCTGAGCATATTCGATTTTTTCGATAATACAGGGGTAAATTTTCCGTTTTTTTAATCGTTTGCACCCGCCTATACTCTCTTCATCCGAGCTGACAACACACTGAACGGTGTGTTCGAAACGATCGCAAACAACAACCAAGGAGCATATCATGCAAGAAGTCCGTCGCAGTGAAGAACGCGGTGCCGCCAACCACGGCTGGCTCGATTCGCGCCATACTTTCTCGTTCGGCCATTACCACGATCCGCGCCACATGGGCTTTGGCCCGCTGCTGGTGGTCAACGAGGACAAGGTGATGCCGGGCCAGGGCTTCGGCACGCACGGCCACCGCGACATGGAAATCATTTCCTACGTCCTGGAAGGCGCGCTGGAACACAAGGACAGCATGGGCAACGGCAGCGTGCTGCGCTACGGCGACGTGCAGCGCATGACGGCCGGCACCGGCGTGCGGCACAGCGAGTTCAACCACTCGTCCACCGAGCGCGTGCACTTCCTGCAGATCTGGATCCAGCCGTCGGAAACCGGCATCGCTCCGGGCTACGAGGAAAAGCACTTTTCGCCGGACAGCAAGCAGGGCAAGCTGCGCCTGATCGCCTCGCCCGACGGCCGGGACGGTTCGGTGGTGATCCACCAGGATGCGCGGATCTACGCCACCATCCTGAACGAGGCGGACAGCGTGACGCACCTCCTGGACGATGAGCGTACCAGTTATGTGCACGTGATCCGCGGCACGGTCAGCGTCAACGGCACCGCGCTGAAAAGCGGCGACGCACTGAAGATCACCCGCGAAACGCAGGTGAAGCTGGACCAGGCCGAGGCGGCCGAGGTGCTGGTGTTCGACCTGCCGTATTGATGCCAGGCCAGGCTTGATGTAACGGCGAGCCCGTCCCCACCGCGGGGCCGGGCACGCTGGCTTGACTCCTTCGGTGGGCATGAACCCAGTTGTGATGGCTTGCAACAACAGGACGCGTGTCCACTTTCGTGCCCGGCCCCGGGATCGCCGCCCCCCCGGCCGGCCGCCGCCGGGCCGAAAGCACAATTTTTGTTATGATGAGGGGCTATACCGTCCCTATCAAAAGAGCTTAGCCATGCAGCCCGTTGCTGAAATCCCCGTTGATCCCGCCGCCGATCTCGAATACGTCACCTCGTGCGCGCTGCCCACGCCGTGGGCGGAGTTCACGCTGCATGCGTTCATCGAACATTCGACCGGCAAGGAACACCTGGCGATGGTGCTGGGCGATATCGGCGATGGCGCACCCGTGCTGGCGCGCGTGCACAGCGAGTGCCTGACGGGCGACGTGCTGTTTTCCCAGCGCTGCGACTGCGGCGCCCAGCTCGAAGGCGCGCTGCAGCGCATCGCCGCCGAGGGCCGCGGCGTGCTGCTGTACCTGCGCCAGGAAGGCCGCGGCATCGGCCTGCTGAACAAGATGCGCGCCTACCGGCTGCAGGAAGCGGGCGCCGACACGGTGCAGGCCAACGAACAGCTCGGCTTCAAGCCGGACCAGCGCAGCTACGAGCTGGTGGCGCCCATGCTGCACCAGTTCGGCGTGCGCAGCCTGCGCCTGATGACGAACAACCCCCGCAAGATCGCCGCGATGGAAAAGCTGGGCGTGCCCGTGGCCGACCGCGTGCCGCTGCTGGTCAACCGCAACGTGTTCAACCAGCATTACCTGAATACCAAGGCGCAGAAACTGGGGCACATGATGTCGCCCGTCGTGGCCACCGCCACGAGCGATGGGGAGCAGTGATCTTTCTATTAAGATCAGCAAGGAAAAAGTAACCAAGCGTAACGAGCGGGCCCGCGACGCCCCCGGCCGGATTTCCTGAGGTACACTCTTCGTTGTCGAAAAGTAGTTCAGGAACTGCATGAAACCCACCCGGCTTGCCGCAACCGTTCAATTCGCGATCACCGTGACCTGGGGTGCCGCCGCAGTGGCCGCGCCCGTTCCGCCATCGGCACCAGCGCTGCCGGGCATGCAAGCCCCGCCCGGCGCCGCGCCCGCGCCCGCGCCGCGCCGCGTGCCGGCGCCGGGCGCGCAGGGCGACTCCGCCCCGCTGCCCACGCCCTCTTCCGCCGCGCAAAAACTGTATGCGGCGGCCAAGGCCGACCTGCTGCAGGTGCGTTCGCTGCTGAAAAGCGGCCGCACGCAATCCTCGGTGGGCTCCGGCTTCCTGGTCGGCACATCGAACCTGGTGCTGACGAACTACCACGTGGTGTCGCAATTCGCGCTCGACCCGGAAACCTATACGGGCGAATGGGTCGATACGTCGGGCCAGCGCGGCAACATCGAGCTGCTGGCCGTCGACGTGCTGCACGACCTGGCGGTGGTGCGCGTGAACCGCTACGGCACCGGCTTCTTCAAGGTGCCGGAAAATGCGGTGGGCCTCACCCAGGGCCAGTACCTGTACTCGCTCGGCAACCCGCTGGACCTGGGCTTCGCCATCTCGGAAGGCGCCTATAACGGCGTGATCTCGCGCAGCTTCTACGACCAGCTGATGTTCACCGGCCCGATCAACTCCGGCATGAGCGGCGGCCCCAGCGTGACGGCCGACGGCCAGGTCGCCGGCGTCAACGTGGCGAAGCGGCTGGACGGCGAGCTGGTCAGCTTCCTCGTGCCGATCCGCTACGCACAGCGGCTGCTGAAGCAGGTCGGCGAAAAAGCCGTGGCGCCCAAGGATTTCACCGCCGTCGTCACGCAGCAGCTGCTGGCGCACCAGAAAGCGATGGTCGACCAGTTGCTGGCCGGCCCGCTGACGAAGAAGACCATGGGTCCCTACGAAGTGCCGGTGCGGGAAACCGAACAGATGCGCTGCTGGGGCAATTCCAGCGCCCAGGTCACCTCGCGCACCGAGAAGCCGTTCGCGGTCGATACCACCAGCTGCACGATGGAGTCGTCGGTGTTCGTCTCCGGTTCGCTGCAGACGGGCGCGGTCGGCATCCGCCACCAGTACCTGCGCAGCACCGGGCTCGATGCGATCCGCTTCGCGCAGCTGTCATCGAGCTCGTTCAAGAACGAATCGTTCGGCAGCTACAAGGACAGCCGGCTGACCGGCCCGCAATGCACCGAGCAGTTCGTGACGAACGGTTCGCTGCCGATGCGCGCCGTGCTGTGCGTGCGCGCCTACCGCAAGTTTGCCGGCCTGTACGATTTCTCGCTGCTGACGGCCAGCACCGACGACGGCATGATGAACCTGCAAAGCCGGCTGGATGCGCGCGGCGTGTCCTACGAGAACGGCATGCGTACCGCGCGCGCCTTCCTCGAAGCGCTGGCGCGCACGGGTGTCAAATGACGGCACCCTACTTCATCGAGATCCTGGCCCGCAATGGCGACGTGCTGTCCCGGCAGCGCTTCGAATCGCTGCCCGTCACGCTGGGCCGCGGCTACGACAATGACTTCGTGCTCGACGACGCGCATACGGCGCCGCGCCACGCGGTACTGGAACGGGACGGCGACGGCGCCCTCGTGCTGCGCGACCTGGGCAGCCAGAACGGCATCGTGCTGCACGGCCGGCGCCAGGACGCGGTGGCGCTGGACGGCACCACCGCCGTGCGGCTCGGGCACACGCGCCTGCGCGTGCGCGACGCCGCCTTCCCGGTCGAGCCGGAACTGACGGATACCACGATGCATGCGTGGGAAGGCGGCGCGCCGGCGATGGCCGGGCTGGCGCTGATCGCCCTGTTCCTCGGCGTGGACGAGGCACTGACCGATACCGAAGGCTTCCAGGCGATCCGCTACCTGCTGACGATCGCCACCGGCCTGGGCGCCGGCCTGGTGTGGAGCGGCGTCTGGGCGCTGGTCAACCGGCTGTTCGGCGGCCATGCGCGGCTCGGGCGGCACCTGTTCATCCTCGGCGCCGGCCTGGTGGCCATCGGCGCCTGGAAGGTGCTGTCGGCGGTCCTGGCATTCGCCTGGTCCGCCGAGATCTTCACGCGCTACGGCAACCACATGACGATCCTGATCGTCTGCGGCATGGTGTACTTCCACGTGCGCACCGTGCGCCCGCACATCTCGACGAGGCGGTTGCAGGTCGCCTGCGGCGTGCTGCTGGCGCTTGGCTCGGGACTGGAAATGATGAGCAACCTGCAGGGGACCGGACGCCTGTCGGATGAACTGTACATGTCGGTGCTGCTGCCGCCCGCCGTGCGCCAGAGCCCCGACCACAGCGTGGACGATTTCATGGGATCCGCCGCGCGCCTGCGGCTGGAAGCCGATGCCGAGCGCAAGCGCGATGTGCCGGGCGACGAGACGGACGAACCGGACGAATCGGACGGCGACAGTACCGAGTGAACGATACAATCACGGGATGACCGCCGAACGCATCGAGATCCTCGCCGCCTTGCGCGACGCAACCGCCACCCGCCACGCCGAGCTGGATGGCGGCATGCCGCTCGCCCGGCCGGCGCCCACCCTGCAGGACTACCGTGACCACCTGGCGCTGCTGCGCTGCTGGCTCGTGCCGATCGAGGCCTGGCAGGCCCGTTTCAGCGACGGTCCGCAGGATGCCGCACTGCTGCCGCCACAGCCCCACCTGCCGCAGATCGAGGCCGACCTGGCCCACCCGTCGCTGGCTGGCGCCGGCCCGCGGCTTGCCGCAGCGCCCTGGCATGGCGGCGACAATGCCGCTTATCGCTGGGGCGTGTCGTACGTGATCGAAGGCTCGCGCCTGGGCGGCGCGGTGCTGTACCGCCGGCTTGCGGAGCGGCTGGCACCGCATCCACTGCGCTACCTGCATCCCGGCGTGCCGCCCGGCCCGCGCTGGCAGCAGTTCCTCCGCGCGCTGCGCGAGCATGTGCACGGCGAAGCCGCGGTGGCCGAAGCGTGCCGCGGCGCCTGCGATGCCTTCGACAGCCTGATCGCGCTGCGCCGGGCCGCCACCGCCGCGCCGGCGCGGGCCGCCGCATGAGCGATGCGCCGGCTCCCCAGGCGCAACCGCCCCAGCCGGTCGGCCTGGACAACTGCGCCGACGAACCGATCCACATCCCCGGCCTGATCCAGCCGCACGGCGCGCTGCTGGCGTTCGCCGCCGACGGCACCCTGCGCGCATGGAGCGCCAACGTGGCCGGCCTGCTGGGCATCACGCCTGCGATGGGTATTCCCTACACCGGGCTGGCGCTCGAGGCGGGCGTGGTGGAGCAGTTGCGCGCCTGCCTGGAAGAAGGTGCTGATTCGCCGACCGGCATCGAAAGCCGCGGCAACGGCCACACCTTCGATTGCGTCGTGCACGGCAACGGCACCCAGGCGATCGCCGAATTCGAACTGCGCCAGGTGGCGGCCGACGCGCTGGCCGCTTTCGCCCTGAAAGCCCACGCGGCGATCGAACGGCTGCGCCGCCAGCGCTCGATCGAGGCGCTGCTGCGCCACGCCGTGGAACAGGTGCGCGAGATCACCGGTTTCGACCGCGTGATGGCCTACCGCTTCCGCCACGACGACAGCGGCGACGTCGTCGCCGAAGCGCTCCGCGACGACCTGAAGCCGTTCCTCGGCATGCGCTACCCGGCCGGCGACATTCCCGCGCAGGCCCGCCGGCTGTACACGATCAACACGCTGCGCCTGATCGCCGATGTCGGCTACACGCCGGTGCCCGTGCTGGGCGCGGCCAGCGATGCGCCGCTGGACATGAGCCACTGCGTGCTGCGCAGCGTATCGCCGATCCACATCGAATACCTGCAGAACATGGGCGTGGGCGCGTCGATGAGCGTATCGATCGTGATCAACGGCCGGCTGTGGGGGCTGATCGCCTGCCACCACATGGCGCCGCTGCGCGTGCCTTACTCGGTGCGGATGGCGTGCGACGTGATGGCGCAGGTGCTGGCCGCCGCCGTGCAAAGCCTCGACTCGCGCGAGCGGGCCGCGCTGGCCGAACAGGCCGCGGTGGCGCGCACGCGGCTGATCGAAACGCTGCTGCAGGAGGACGACGTGCTGGCCGCGCTGGAGCGCCACGCCGACGAACTGGCCGGCAACCTGGCCGCCGACGCACTGGTGTTCGCGCAACAGGGCAAGCTGACGGCGCACGGCGTCGACGACGACCTGGCCGCGGCGATCGTGGCCTCGCTGCCGCCAGATGGCGACGAGATGGTGCACCGCTTCAGCCGCGAGCAGTGGCCGGAAGCGCTGCGCGAGCGCCTTGGCCCCTGGGTCGGGCTGCTGGCGCTGCACTTCGACCCGGCCGCCAGCGGCTGGCTGCTGGCGCTGCGCAAGGAGCAGATCGAGACAGTGCGCTGGGCGGGCAAGCCCGACAAACTGGAGAAGACCGGCCCGCTGGGCCACCGCCTGACGCCGCGCGGCTCGTTCGACGAATGGGTGGAGTCCGTGCACGACAAGGCGGTGCCCTGGGAATCGGCGCGCCTGATGGTGGCCGACCAGCTGCTGGGCGAGATGCACCGGGCCAGCATGGCGCGCCATGCCGAGACGGAAAAGGCGCGCATGCAGTTGCTGGCGATGCTGGGCCACGACCTGCGCGATCCGCTGCAGTCGATCTCGATGGCCGCCTCGGTGCTGCAGCACGGCGCCCAGCCGCAGCAGCTGGGGCAGCGCATCGAGCGATCGTCAGGCCGGATGCAGCGCCTGATCAGCCAGGTGCTCGACATGAGCCGCCTCGACAGCGGCCTGGGGCTGGCCATGCGCAAGACCGACGTCGACCTGTCGAAGGCGCTGGAGGACCTGCTCGACGAAGCGCGCATGGCCCACCCCGGCACCGTCTACCATGCCGCGATCGAGCCCGAGGTGCATGGCTGCGCCGATCCGGACCGGATGGCGCAGGTCATCAGCAACCTGCTCAGCAACGCGCGCCACCACGGCGCCAACGGCCAGCCCATCCTCGTTTCGCTGCGCGCCGAGGAAGGACAGGCGGTGCTCGAAGTGCGCAACGACGGCGCGCCGATCGCACCCGAACTGGCCGCGCAACTGTTCAATCCCTTCAAGCGGATGGCGCTGCAGAACCGTGCCAACCGCAGCGGCATGGGACTGGGCCTGTACATCGCCGAGAACGTCGTCAAGGGGCACGGCGGCAGCGTCACCTACCGCTACGAAGCGCCGCACGTGGTGTTCCGGGTGGCGTTCCCGCTTCGGCCGGCTTAGCGGGCAGCGCGGCTATCGGCTGGCCGGGTACGGCGCGCCCTTCAGCTCCACCGTATTGCCCTCCGGGTCCGTGAGGTAGATCGACGGCCCCTCGCCTTCGGCGCCGTAGCGCGCTTCGGCCGGCCCGCTGGCAACGTCGAACCGCTCCAGGTGGGCGCGGATCGCGGCCTCGTCGAACGGCTCGACGCGGAAACAGAAGTGGTCGACATTGCGCCCCTCCTTCCCCGGCGGCGCGCCGCCCATCCGCCCCAGCTTGCCGTCGACGGGTACCAGGTCGACCAGCGCGCTGCCGGCGCGCAGCTGCACCAGGCCGATCTCGTCCTGCCGCCGCTGGACCGGACAACCCAGCACCTCGGTATAGAAACGCATCATGCGCTCCAGGTCGACAACGCGCAGCACGATGTGGTCGAGTTCACGAATGGCGATCATCGGGCCTCCTGTTTTCCCGGCCATGTGGCCATGACGAAATCGATGGTGCGGTAGAGCTCAATACGAGTGGCGCCGCCCGCGGCCTGCACGGCCATGCCCTGCACGATGGTGGCAACGAAGCTGGCCAGTTGCGCCGCGTCGGCGTGGGCCGGCAGGTCGCCCTCCGCGACCGCGCGTTCCAGGCGCAGGCGCAGGCGCTGTTCGCGCGCGCTGCGCAGTGCCACCAGTTCATCGCGCAGCGGGCGCGCCTCGTCGCCGCAGGCCAATGCGCCGCTGGTGCCGAGGCAGCCATGCGGGCTGTCGGGGCACGTCTGCACATCGGCAGAGCCGCGCAGCAGCCGTTCCACGACCTCGCGCGAAGTGGCCGCCTCCAGCGCCGCGTCGCAGAAGTCCAGCCGCGTGCTCTGGTAGCGCGCCACGGCGCGGCGGAACAGCCCCTCCTTGTTGCCGAACACGGCGTAGAGGCTGGGCCGGTTCATGCCCATCGCGGCGGTCAGCTCCGGCAGCGAGCTGCCCTCGTAGCCTTTTTCCCAGAACACTTCCATGGCGCGATCGAGCGCGTCGTCCTCGTCGAACGTGCGCGGGCGCCCCGTGCGCGGGCGGGCTGGCCGGGCCTGCGGCTCGCTTGCCTGATGCTTATCCAGTTCTTTCATACCGATCGGTTAAAAAAATCCTTGACGTATGCCGCGACACCGGTAGATTATAACCGGCCGGTTAAAAACTCAAGGAAAACATCATGCACGCACCTGCCACGGCCTCCTCCGATCCCCTCGTCCCCGCGCCCGACGACGGGCCGCCCGGCCTTGCCGCCTGGCTGGCCGTCCTGTCGGTGGGCATCGGCGCGTTCGCGCTGGTGACCACCGAGTTCCTGCCGGTCGGCCTGCTGCCGCAGATGGCCGCCGAACTGCATGTCACCGAAGGGCTGGCCGGACTGCTCGTCACGGTTCCCGGCATCGTCGCGGCCATTGCCGCCCTGGCGGTAACGGTCGGCGTGGGGCGGGCCGACCGGCGCCACGTGCTGTGGGCGCTGATGGGCGTGATGGTGGTCTCGAACCTGCTGGTGACGTTCGCCACGTCGTTCTGGCCGATCCTCATGGGCCGCTCGCTGCTGGGGATCGGCGTGGGCGGCTTCTGGTCGATCGGTGTCGCCATCGGCCCGCGGCTGGTGCCGCTGCGGTACGCCACCCGCGCCACGGCGCTGATCTTCGGCGGGGTCTCGATCGGTACCGTGGCCGGCGTGCCGGCCGGCGCCCTGATCGGCGAACTGTTCGGCTGGCGCACCGCGTTCGGCATCGCCGCCGGCATCGGCGTGCTGGTGCTGGCGATCCAGGTGTTCCTGCTGCCGCCGCTGCCGCCGACCAGGGCCACCCGGGCGCGCGACCTGCCGCTGCTGCTGAAGAATGCCAAGGCCAGGGTCGGCCTGGCGGCCACGGTGCTGATGTTCATCGGCCAGTTCGCCGCCTACACCTACATCACGCCTTTCCTGGTGCAGGTATCGGCGATGAGCGTGCGCACGGTCAGCGTCCTGCTGCTGGCCTATGGCGCTGCCGGCTTTGTCGGCAACATCATCGGCGGATGGGCCGCGGAACGGAGCGCCCGTGCCGCGCTGATCGGCACCGGGCTCGTCGTCGGCCTCGCTACCGTGGCGCTGCCGCTGTTCGGCCAGGGCGCGATCGCCGCCACGACCCTGGTCATGATCTGGGGGCTGGGCTTCGGCGCGATGCCGATCTCGCTGCAGAACTGGATGTTCCGCGCCGCGCCGGATGGCATGGAGACGGGCGGCGCGCTGTTCGTCGCCACCGCGCAAGTGGCGCTGGCCTCGGGCGCCGGCGTGGGCGGCCTTGCCGTCGACCACCTGGGGGTGCCGAGCGCGATGGTCGTGGGCGGCGTGTTCGCGCTGGCCACCGCCGCCGTCGGCTGGCACTTCGGCCGCGACCGGCACCGCAGCGCGCTGCATGCGGTCCCGTGAGTTGCTCCTGCCGCCGATGCCGCCATCTGTGCGCCGGCAAATGTTTCCTGAAAACCGGTGACAGGCTCCATTTTTTCTGAAACATCTGTTGCCTCAAAAACGGTGACAGGCTCCATTTTTTCTGGAACACCTGTTGCGAATTAATTGGAGCCTGTCACCGGTTTTTCTGGAACATCTGATGCCTATTAGATGGTGCCTGTCACCGTTTTTCGGGGAGTGTCAGATGCGGCCCCGCCGGAATTCGGCGAGGAATTTTCGTGCCTGCGCGGGGCTGAGGACCACCACCGGATCGCCGTGGTAGACGTACAGGAACGGCGGGCCGCCGAGGCGGTCGGTCAGCTTGGCATGCACGAGAAAGCGCGTGCCCACCGGATGGCCGGCGACCAGCGCGCGCGAGCACTGCACGCGCAGCAGCGGGTGGTAGGCCTGGCCGACAACCGGGCGCACGCGCACGGTGCCCCGGTCGTCGAACGATTCCACGGCCACCTCGCGGTAGGCGGACAGGTCGCGTGCCATGGTGCGCCCAGTCAGTCCGCGCGCAGCACCAGCAGCGCGACGGCTTCGGCATTGATGCCCTCTTCGCGCCCCAGGTAGCCCATCTTCTCGTTGGTCTTGGCCTTCACGTTCACCTGGCCCGGCTCGACGCCCAGGTCGGCGGCGATGTTGGCGACCATGGTGGCGATGTGCGGCGCCATCTTCGGCTTCTGGGCGATGATCGTCGCGTCGACATTGCCGATGTCGTAGCCGGTTGCCTTGACCCGCTCTGCGGCGACGCGCAGCAGCACGCGCGAATCGGCGCCCTTGAATTCAACGGCGGTGTCGGGGAAATGCCGGCCGATGTCGCCCAGCGCCGCGGCGCCCAGGATCGCGTCGGTGACGGCATGCAGCAGCGCGTCGGCATCGGAATGGCCATCCAGGCCCTTGACATGGGGGATGTCGACGCCGCCGAGGATCAGCTTGCGGCCCTCGACCAGGCGGTGGCTGTCGTAGCCCTGGCCGATGCGGAACGGGAGTTTTTTCATTGGGTGGATTCCATCGATAGATACATTTCAGCGATGCGGATGTCGGCCGGCAGCGTCACCTTCAGGTTGCGCGGATGGCCCTCGACCAGCCGTGGCGACAGGCCGAGCAGTTCGACGGCGCTGGCGTCGTCGGTGATCGCATCGGGATCGGGCGCTTCCTCGAGCGCCCGGCGCAGCAGCGCGTAGGGGAACATCTGCGGGGTCTGCGCCAGCCACAGGCCGTCGCGCGGCGTCGTGGTGACGCCGCCGCCGCGCGTGCTCTTCACGGTGTCGACGACCGGCAGCGCGAGCAGCCCGCCGGCCGGCTCCGTGCCCGCCTCGGCCACCAGCTTGCCGACCAGTGCCGGCGTGAGCCCGGGGCGCGCCGCGTCGTGCACGAGCACGCGGTCATCGGCGCCGACCATGGGCGCCAGCAGGCGCAGGCCGTTGCGGATGGACTCCATGCGGGTCGCTCCGCCACAGCGCAGTACCGTCACCCCCGCCAGGTCGGGCGGCAGGACGTCGGCCACGTAGCCATCCTCCGGGCTGACGACGACATAGGTATGCGCGATCAGTGGGGAACGCAGGAATGCCTCGACCGTATGGCGCAGCATCGGCCTGCCCAGCAGCGGCAGGTATTGTTTCGGATAGCCCACCGCCATCCGGGCACCCACGCCGGCGGCGGGGATCAGTGCAAAATAATTCATTTCACCTTCAACATCGTAAAAGCCGGCAGAACCGGGCCTTCCGACGACACATTTTCAGGGAAGCCGGCTTGACGCATGGCGGAATCACCGACCTGTCGCGTACCAGCTACACAATATGTTGCCAAAAATCGGGGACTGTCCCCATTTTTCGGCAACCTTTTTACTTCAAATACCGCATCCACGCCGAGATTCAGGCAAATACGTTCAACGCCAGGCGATGACTTATATCGCCGACACAAAATTTCCAGGAATCGGGGACAGTCCCCGGTTTTCAAAATATTTCCTGGATGCGGGGTGATCGGCCGCCTCATGGTGTCGGCAAAGGTCAGCGGCCAGCCCGCGTCTTGACCAGGATCTTCTGGATCTCGCCATTGCAGGCCTTCGACAGCCGGGCATATTCGGCCGGCGCGTCGATCGCCGCCTGCACCGCTTCCACCTTGGCCATCTCGGCCTTGATGTAGGGCAGCCAGCCGGAGTCGATCTCGAAGGACAGGGCCGTGCGCGCGGTGCCGCTCGGCGCGTAGAACGGCTTGCCGCCGAAGCGCTTGGCCAGCGCGGCGGCGACGGTTTTTTCCACCTTCGGCAAATGATCCATGTAGGCCTGCATGTGCCGCATCTCGTGCGCCAGGATTTCCCGGTAGCCGCAGGTACCGGCCGGGAACTCGCTGCCCACGTAGATCTTCACCGGCGCATAGGTCAGCTGCACCTTCAGCCGCGGCGCGATGCATTCGTAGCCGGTGGCCGGGTCTTGCAGCATCGCCCCTTCCGCCCCGATCTGCACCATCGATTCGGTGCGCGTCAGGCCCAGCACGAATTCGTTGCGGCGCGCGACGCCCTTCATCGTGGTCAGCATCTTGTAGGACAGCTGCGTGTTGATGGTGTAGCCGTTCTGTCTTGCCGAGAACACCGAGACGGTCTTCGTGATCGTATCCTCGCAGCGTACCTGGAAGGCGGTGCGCGCCGGGGCGGCCTGCGCCTGCGCGGGCAGCCACGGCAACGCCAGCGGAACAAGCACCAGCAAACGAGGCAGCGGACGTGGCAACAAGCGTGGCAACAAGCGCGGCAAAGGACGCGGCGGAAAGCTCCCCGGATGAAGCGGCAGCGGCGAAACACGCGGCATGGTCAGTCCAGCTTCCAGTCTCCGCGGTGCAGCTTGTCGAGCCAGAGGGTGCCGATGATCGTCTTTACATCCGTGATGCGGCCGCTGCGAACCCAGTCCAGCAGCTCGTCGAGCGTTGCGGTAATGCATTCGACGAATTCGCCTTCGTCCAGCTTGGCCGGGCCGGGCTTCAGGCCGCGTGCCAGGTACAGGTCCAGGTGCTCGTCGGAATAGGCGATGGCGTTGTGGATGGTGGTGACGAAATGCCATTCGGTGGCGGTGTAGCCGGTTTCTTCTTCCAGCTCGCGCTTCGCGCATTCCAGATGGTCTTCGCCCTCGTCGATCTTCCCGGCCGGGAATTCGATGAAGACCTGCTCGTTCGGGTAACGGAACTGGCGCTCGACCAGGATACGGCCATCGTCCAGCACCGGCAGGATGGCCACCGCGCCCGGGTGGCGGATGTATTCGCGGTGGGTGATGGCGCCGTTGGGCAGCCGCACACGGTCTTTGTGAATCTTGAGGAAACCGCCGTCGTAGGCGATGCCGCCGTCGATCTTCACTTCCTTCAGGTGAGCATCGTCGCTCATGAACGCTCCTGTGATCGTAAAAGCCACAGTGTAGCAGCGCGGGAAGGCAAGTGAAGCCGCGGTGGCGGGCCGCCGCCGCTCAGTGCTTCTTCTTCAGGTAGCGGACGACGAAGCCGGGGAAGGCGAGGACGATGAACATGCAGGCGCTGATCGCGTAGAACTCCCACGTCTGCGGGAACACGGTACCGATGCGCCCTTCCAGCGCGCGGCCGATGCCGCCGACGATGAAGAACAGCACCGTCAGTTCGAGCAGCCGCACGAAGAAGGGTTTGACGGGCGCCTGCCCTGCCGCGCCTTTCAGCGCGACCACGGAAAACAGGCGTTCGTTGAAGAACGGCAGGTTGGCCAGCACCAGTGCCAGCAGGATGACCAACCAGGCCGAGGCGCCGACGTCCATCGATTACGACGCCAGCGTCTTGCTCATCGCGTGCATGCACGCGTTCAGCAGCGGGCCGGGCACCACGCCCAGCACCACCACCATCAGGCCGTTCAGGCCCAGCACGATGTTCTTGTCGCCGGCAACGCGGATCGGTGCCGTGTCGCTCGGCTCGTCGAACCACATCACCTTCACGACGCGCAGGTAGTAGAACGCACCCACCAGCGACGCCATCACGGCGAACACCGTCAGCCACAGGTGGCCGGTCTTCAGCACCGATTGCAGCACGGTCAGCTTGGCCATGAAGCCCATCATCGGCGGCACGCCGGCCAGCGAGAACAGCAGCACGGTCATCAGCAGCGCATACCAGCCGGAACGCTTGCCCAGGCCCTTGAAGTCGGCCAGTTCCTCGGCTTCATGCCCGGCGCGGGCCAGCACCATGATCAGGCCGAAAGTGGCCAGCGTGGTCAGCACGTAGGTGATCGAGTAGTACATCGCCGAGCTGTAGGCGGCCGACGCATTGGACTGGTCGGTGCCGACCACGCCAGCCATCATGCCCAGCAACACGAAGCCCATCTGTGCGATCGTGGAGTACGCCAGCATGCGCTTCAGGTTGGTCTGCGCGATGGCGGTCAGGTTGCCGATCACCAGCGACATGACGGCCAGGATCAGCAGCATCTGCTGCCAGTCGAAGGCCAGCGGGATCAGGCCTTCCACCAGCAGGCGCACCACGATGGCGAACGTGGCCAGCTTCGGCGCGCCGCCCAGCAGCAGCGTGACGGCGGTCGGCGAACCCTGGTAGACGTCCGGTACCCACATGTGGAACGGCACGGCGCCCAGCTTGAATGCCAGGCCGGCCACCACGAACACCAGGCCGAACACGAGGATCGTGTTGTTGATGGTGCCGGCGGCGATCTTGGCCGACATCGTGCCCAGGTCCAGCGTGCCCGTCGCGCCGTACAGCATCGACATGCCATACAGCAGGAAGCCGGAAGCCAGCGCGCCCAGCACGAAGTACTTCATCGAAGCCTCGGTGGCGTTGGTGTTGTCGCGGCGCAGGGCGACCAGCGCATACAGCGACAGCGACATCAGTTCCAGGCCCAGGTAGATGGACAGGAAGCTGCTTGCCGAGATCATCACCATCTGGCCCAGCGTGGCGAACAGCGCGAGGCCGTAGAACTCGCCGCCCAGGTTACCGCTCAACATGCCGCGGTCCGTCGTGTACTGGCGCGCATACACCAGCGTGACACCCACCGACAGGTAGGTGAACAGTTTCAGCAGGTTGCCCATCGGGTCGGACACGACCATGTTGTTGAACGCATAGGTCGTGGTGCCGGCGGCGAAATCGCCGTACGTGATGAACGCCGTGCCGGCCAGGGCCAGCAGCGACAGCATGTACGTGATGTTCCGTTTCGCGGCAGGCAGGTACACGTCGATCAGCAGGATCGCCGAGGTGGCGATCAGCAGGAAGATCTCGGCGTAGATCGGTGCGAGATTGGTATCGGTCGGATTCATAAAACTAAGGTCCTATCTGCAATCATTGGGCCAGCTTGGTCTGCGACACGTGCTGCAGCAGGTCGGCCACCGAGGTTTGCATCGTGTCGGTGAACGGCGCTGGATACAGGCCCATGTACAGGGTCGCGATCGCCAGGAGACCCAGCATCAGGAATTCGCGGTTGTTCAGGTCGACCAGCTCGGCCACGTGGTGGTTCGCCACCTTGCCGAAGATGACGCGCTTGGCCATCCACAGCGAGTAGGCGGCGCCCAGGATCAGCGCGGTCGCGGCCAGGATGCCGGTCACGAAGTTGAACTGCACGGCACCCAGGATCACCATGAATTCACCCACGAAGCCGGAGGTGGCCGGCAGGCCGCAGTTGGCCATGGAGAACAGGATGAAGAACGCGGCGAACTTCGGCATCTTGTTGACGACACCGCCGTAGTCGGCGATCTGGCGCGAGTGCGCCTGGTCGTACAGCACGCCGATGCACAGGAACATCGCGCCGGACACGAAGCCGTGCGAGATCATCTGCATGATGGCGCCCTGCGTGCCCATCGCGTTGAACATGAAGAAGCCCAGCGTGACGAAGCCCATGTGCGCGATCGACGAATAGGCGACCAGCTTTTTCATGTCCTTCTGCACCAGGGCCACCAGGCCCACGTAGATCACGGCGATCAGCGACAGCACGATGACCATCGGCGCCAGGTACTGCGAGGCATCAGGCGTGATCGGCAGGGAGAACCGCAGGAAGCCGTAGGCGCCCAGCTTCAGCATGATCGCGGCCAGCACGGCGGAACCGCCGGTCGGCGCTTCCACGTGCACGTCCGGCAGCCAGGTGTGCACCGGGAACATCGGCACCTTCACGGCGAAGGCCATGAAGAACGCCAGGAAGATCGCCACCTGCTCGGTCATCGTGAGCGGCAGCTGGTGCCATTCGAGGATGTTCCACGAACCGGACTTGTTGTACAGGTAGATGATCGCGACCAGCGTCAGCAGCGAGCCGAGGAACGTGTACAGGAAGAACTTGAACGCCGCGTACACGCGGTTGGCACCGCCCCACACGCCGATGATGATGTACATCGGGATCAGCGTGGCTTCGAAGAAGAAGTAGAACAGCAGGCCGTCGAGCGCGGTGAACACGCCGATCATCAGGCCGGACAGGATCAGGAACGCACCCATGTAGTGGGCCACGCGCTCCTGGATCACTTCCCAGGCGGAGATCACGACGATGATCGTGATGAACGCGGTCAGCGGCACGAACCACAGCGACAGGCCGTCGATTCCGAGGAAGTAGTGGATGTTGAAGCGCTCGATCCACGGGCTGCTTTCGGCGAACTGGATGCCGTGCGCGGCATTGTCGAACTGCGTGAACAGCGGGATCGTCGGCAGCAGCGAGACGATCGAGCCGATCAGTGCCAGCACGCGTACCAGTCCGGCGCGCGAATCGCGGCCGATCGCCAGGATGATGACGCCGAACAGGATCGGCAGCCAGATCGACAGGCTGAGGTAAGGAGGAAGATTATTAATCGTTGACTGCATCTTTTATCTCTTTTGCGTGTGGCGTTAGGCGTGCCAGAACGGCAGGAAGTACACCAGGAAGCCCAGGATGCCGATGATCATCACGAACGCGTAGTGGTAGATGTAACCCGTCTGCGCCAGGCGCGTCAGCGACGAGAACCAGCCCACCAGCTTGGCCGAACCGTTGACGACGAAGCCGTCGATGATGGCGCGGTCGCCCACCTGCCACAGGCCGTTGCCCAGCACGCGCGCGCCCTTGGCGAACACGGCCTGGTTGAACGCATCCATGTAGTACTTGTTGTCCAGCAGCGTGTGCAGGAACTTGAACTTGTCATAGAACCATGCCGGTACGCGCGGGTTCACCATGTAGCAGTAGTACGACGCCACGACGCCGGCCAGGGCCAGCCAGAACGGTGCCGTCTGCAGGCCGTGGAGGGCCATCGCGACGGGGCCGTGCCACATCTTGTTCAGCTCGGCCATTGCAGGATGCTTGGCGGCGTCGACGGTGATGACACCGTTGAAGAAGTCGCCATGCAGCATCGGGCCGGCGGCCAGGAAGCCGATGATCACCGAAGGAATCGCCAGCGCGGCCAGCGGGAACCAGACGACGAACGGCGACTCGTGCGGTTTCTCGCCCGGTGCCAGGCCATGGTGGCCATGGTCGTCGTCTTCCTCTTCATGGTGCGCGTCCGAATCGTGCAGCGCGTGCGGGTCGCCATGGGCGGCCTTGGCCGTCGCGTGGTCGTGATGCTTGGCATGATGGTCGTCGTGGCCGTGCGCATGGGCTTTACCGAAGTTTTCCGGACCGTGGAACACGCGGAAGTACATGCGGAACGAGTAGAACGCCGTGATGAACACGCCGGCCAGCACCGCGAAGTTCGCGAAGCCGGCGCCCGGCAGGTTCGTGGCGTGCACCGCCTCGATGATCGAATCCTTCGAGTAGAAGCCCGAGAAGAACGGCGTGCCGATCAGTGCCAGGGAACCCAGCAGCGACGTGATCCACGTGATCGGCATGTACTTGCGCAGGCCGCCCATGTTGCGCAGGTCCTGGTCGTGGTGCATGCCGATGATCACGGAACCGGCGCCGAGGAACAGCAGCGCCTTGAAGAACGCGTGCGTCATCAGGTGGAACACGGCCACCGAGTAGGCCGACGCGCCCAGCGCGACGGTCATGTAGCCCAGCTGCGACAGCGTCGAGTAAGCCACCACGCGCTTGATGTCGTTCTGGATGATGCCCAGGAAGCCCATGAACAGCGCGGTGATCGAGCCGATGATCAGGATGAACGACAGTGCCACGTCCGACAGTTCGAACAGCGGCGACATGCGCGACACCATGAAGATGCCGGCGGTAACCATCGTCGCGGCGTGGATCAGTGCCGAGATCGGGGTCGGGCCTTCCATCGAGTCCGGCAGCCACACGTGCAGCGGGAACTGGGCCGATTTGCCCATCGCGCCGATGAACAGGCAGATGCAGGCCACCGTGATGACCATCCAGTCGGTGCCCGGCAGCGTCGCGTTGACCAGCAGGTCTTTCTTGGCGAACGCTTCCTGGTAATCCATCGTGCCCGTATAGGCCAGGATCAGGCCGATGCCGAGGATGAAGCCGAAGTCGCCCACGCGGTTCACGAGGAACGCCTTCATGTTGGCGAAGATCGCGGTCGGACGCTTGTACCAGAAGCCGATCAGCAGGTACGACACCAGGCCCACCGCTTCCCAGCCGAAGAACAGCTGCAGGAAGTTGTTGGACATCACCAGCATCAGCATCGAGAAGGTGAACAGCGAAATATACGAGAAGAAGCGGTTGTAGCCTTCGTCCTCGGCCATATATCCAATGGTGTAGATGTGCACCATCAGCGACACGAAGGTCACGACGCACATCATCATCGCGGTCAGCGAGTCGATCTGGAAGCCCACTTCCAGGTTGACGCCGGCCACGGTCATCCAGCGGTAGACCGTTTCGTTGTAGGCGATGCCTTTCACGTCCATCACTTGCATGAAGACCTGGAAGGAGATCAGGAACGCGACCAGCACGCCCAGGATCGTTGCCGCCGTGGCGACCTTGCGGTTGACCACGTTGCCGAAGAACTTCGTGCCCAGCAGGCCCGCGATCGCGGACCCCGCCAACGGCGCGAGGGGAACAGCGAGGAGAAGGTTAGGGTTAAGCCCCGTCATGATGAACCTATCTGTTTATTATTCGAGGGTTAAAAACTAGCCTTTGAGGCTGTCCAGGTCTTCGACGTTGATGGTGTCCAGGTTACGGAACATCAGCACGAGGATCGCGAGGCCGATTGCCGCTTCCGCCGCCGCCACCGTGAGGATGAAGAACACGAAGATCTGCCCCGCCGCGTCGCCCAGGAAGTGGGAGAACGCGATGAAGTTGGTGTTCACCGCCAGCAGCATCAGTTCGATCGCCATCAGCAGCACGATGACGTTCTTGCGGTTCAGGAAAATACCGACGATCGCGATCGCGAACAGGATCGCGCCCAGGACCAGGTAATGTGCCAGTGACAGGGTCATGGTGCCTCCTTGGTTGCTACGGTGGACGCGACTTCCTTCTTGACGGCGTCCATCTTGACGATCTTCAGGCGGTCGTTGCGCTTGACGCGCACGGCTTCGCCCGGATCGAAGTACTTGATGTCCTTGCGGCGGCGCAGCGTCAGCGCGACAGCGGCGACGATCGCCAGCAGCAGGATCACGGCGGCCACTTCGAACGCGTAGATGTATTGCGTGTAGATCAGCAGGCCCAGCGCCTTCGTGGTGCCGATCGTGTTGGCCGCTTCAGGCACCGGCGTTTCCACGCCGAAGCTGCGCCACAGCACGGAAGCCATCTCCAGCACGATGATGCCGCCGACGATCGAGGCCACCGGCAGGTAGCTCCAGAAGTTCTTGCGCAACTCGGTCTGGTCGATGTCGACCATCATCACGACGAACAGGAACAGCACCATCACGGCGCCCACGTAGACGAGCACCAGCACGACGGCGAGGAACTCGGCTTTCAGCAGCATCCAGATGCCGGCTGCCTGGAAGAAGGCCAGCACCAGGAACAGTGCCGCCGTCACGGGGTTGCGCGCCGTGATCACGCGTGCCGCGGAAACCACCATGATGGCCGCGAACACGTAGAACAAAACGGTTGTAAAAGTCATGTGTAAGTCCGATCCAGATCAGCGGTACGCGGCATCCGCGGCGCGGTTGGCGGCGATGTCCGCCTCGTAGCGGTCGCCGACAGCCAGCAGCATCTCCTTGGTGTAGTACAGGTCGCCCCGCTTTTCACCGTGGTATTCCAGCACGTGCGTTTCGACGATCGAGTCGACCGGGCACGATTCTTCGCAGAAGCCGCAGAAGATGCACTTGGTCAGGTCGATGTCGTAGCGCGTGGTGCGGCGCGTGCCGTCGTCGCGTTCGTCGGATTCGATCGTGATCGCCATGGCCGGGCACACCGCTTCGCACAGCTTGCAGGCGATGCAGCGTTCTTCGCCGTTCGGATAGCGGCGCAGCGCGTGCAGGCCGCGGAAGCGCGGCGACATCGGCGTCTTCTCTTCCGGGTACTGCACCGTGATCTTGCGCGAGAACATGTACTTGCCCGTCAGCGCGAGGCCCTTGATCAGTTCGGTCAGCATCATGCTGCCGATAAAATCTTTTACTCGAGTCATTTTTGCGCTTCCTTACTTCCAGATGTTCCACGGCGTCTGCATCCAGGTCGCGACGAGCACGAGCCAGAACAGCGTGAGGGGAATGAAGACCTTCCAGCCCAGACGCATGATCTGGTCGTAGCGGTAACGCGGGAAGGTACCACGCACCCAGATGAACAGCGACACGATCAGGAACGTCTTCACGAACAGCCAGAAGAAGCCGCCGAAGCCGCCGCCGAATTCCAGGAAGGCGAACGGTGCGGACCAGCCGCCCAGGAACATGATCGATGCCAGCGCGCCGACGAGGATGATGTTGGCGTATTCGGCCAGCATGAACATCGCGTACGACATGCCGGAGTACTCCACCATGTGGCCGGCGACGATTTCCGATTCACCCTCGACGACGTCGAACGGTGCGCGGTTCGCCTCGGCCAGGCCGGAGGTCAGGTAGACCACGAACAGCGGCAGCAGCGGCAGCCAGTTCCACGACATGAAATTGACGCCCATGTCGGCGAAGCGGCCGGTCTGCTGGCTGACCACGATGTCGATGAAGTTCAGCGAGCCGGACACCATCAGGATCACGACCAGCGCGAAGCCCATCGGGATCTCGTACGAGATCATCTGCGCCGAGGCGCGCA
The DNA here is from genome assembly GCF_004322755.1 of Pseudoduganella albidiflava. Classification (NCBI taxonomy): domain Bacteria; kingdom Pseudomonadati; phylum Pseudomonadota; class Betaproteobacteria; order Burkholderiales; family Oxalobacteraceae; genus Pseudoduganella; species Pseudoduganella albidiflava. Next base: position 1,559,786 of record NZ_CP036401.1, on the reverse strand, counting down.
TGGCGCCCATGAACGAGTACTTCGAGTTCGACGACCAGCCGGCGATGATGATGCCGTACACCTCCATCGAGGTGATCGCCAGCAGCACCAGCAGGCCGGCGTTGACGTTGGCCAGCACGGCTTCCGGGCCGAACGGCACCACCGACCAGGCGGCCAGCGCCGGCATGATGGTCATCACGGGGCCGATCACGAACAGGCTCTTGGCCGCCTTGGTCGGCACGACGATTTCCTTCAGCAGCATCTTGATGCCGTCGGCCATCGGTTGCAGCAGGCCCATCGGGCCCACGCGGTTCGGGCCGATACGGATCTGGATGAAGCCGATCAGCTTGCGCTCCCACAGCGTGGCGTAGGCCACCATGCCGAGCAGCGGCATCAGCACGCACAGCAGCTTGATCATCGTCCACACGAACGGCCAGGCCGAACCCAGCGCATCGGCGCCGGCGGTGTTGATGGTATTGACGAATTCCAGTGCCATTATTTGCCCTCCCCTGCTGCAGTTCCAGCTTTGGCCACGGAGATCGGGCCAAACATGTCACCCAGCGTCGCGGTCGAAGCGTGGGCCGCGGAGACGCGCACCACGTTGGCCGGCAGGCCGGCATCGACGCGCGCTTCCAGGATCGCGGAGCCGGCGCCTTGCAGCACCTGCACCATGTCACCGGTCTTCACGCCGATCTGTCCGGCCAGCGCGGCCGAGATGACCGCCTTCGGCGCCTGCGCGTCGACGGTGGCCTGCAGCGGCGGCGAACGGCGCACCAGTGCGTCGGCGAAGTAGATCGGCACGTCGGCGATGCGTTCGAGCTTGTCGCCGGCGCCGAACAGGGAAGACTTCAAAGCAATAGTCGACACGTTCGACAATTTAGCGGAGACGTCGGTCACGCCGGCGCCCAGCACTTCGTCGCGGACCGATTCCGAGGTTTCGTAGTCGAAGCCCGGCAGGCCGAGGATGTTGCCCAGCACGCGCAGCACTTTCCAGGCCGGGCGGGCTTCGCCCAGCGGTTTCACGGTGCCGTTGAAGCTTTGCGCGCGGCCTTCGCAGTTCACGAAGGTACCGGAGGTTTCGGCGAACGGCGCGACCGGCAGCAGCACGTCGGCATAGTCCGCGCCATGCTTGAAGGCGGACATCACCACGACCATCTCGGCGCCCTTCAGCGCGGCCACGGCCTGCGCCGGGTTGGCGGCGTCGAACTCGGGCTCGGCGTTCAGCAGCACGTAGGCCTTCTTCGGCGTGGCGAAGGCGGCTTCGGCTTTCTGCGAGAACGCGCCGGCGATGTAGCCGCCGACGGTGTTGGCCGCTTCGGTCAGGTAACCGAGCTTGGCGCCGGTCGCGTTGGCGATCCACTGCGCGGCGGCGGCGATGGCCGACGCTTGCGGGTGGTGCACGGCGGCGTTGCCCAGGAAGACAGCTTTCTGTTCGCCGGACAGCAGGCTCGCGGCGGCCGCCTTGGCGGCGTCATTGAACTCGCCGGAGAAGCCGCTTGGCGCCGCTTCGCCCTTGGCCGATGCGATGGCGGAGACGATGCCCGACAGCGCGGCCAGCCAGTCGGACGGCGCGGCCACGATATTGTTGGCCACCGTGATCAGGCTGTCGTCGCGGGTGGCGTGGATCAGCGTCAGCTGGCCGCCGTTCTTCACGGCGGCGCGCAGGCGCGATGCCAGCAGCGGGTGATCCTTGCGCAGGAACGAACCGATGACCAGCGCCCGTTGCAGGTTCGACACGTCGGCGATCGGCATGCCCAGCCACGGCGTGACCTGGCCGTCCAGCGCGAAGTCGGTCTGGCGCAGGCGGAAATCGATGTTGTCCGAACCGATGCCGGAGGCCAGCTTCTTCAGCAGTGCCAGCTCTTCCAGCGTGGAGTGCGCGGTGGCGTAGGCGGCGATCGCTTCGGGGCCATGTTCGTGACGGATATTCTTCAAGCCGTGCGCGACATATTCCAGCGCGGTCTGCCAGTCGACTTCCTTCCATTCGCCGCCCTGCTTCAGCATCGGCTGGGTCAGGCGTTCGGCGGAATCCAGCGCTTCGTACGAGAAGCGGTCCTTGTCGGAAATCCAGCACTCGTTGATCGCTTCGTTTTCCAGCGGCAGCACGCGCTTGACCTTGCCCTGCTTGACCTGAACGATCAGGTTGGCACCCAGGCCATCGTGCGGCGAGACGGATTTGCGGCGCGACAGTTCCCAGGTGCGGGCGCTGTAGCGGAACGGCTTCGACGTCAGCGCGCCCACCGGGCACAGGTCGATCATGTTGCCGGACAGCTCGGAGCTGACGGCTTCGCCGACGAAGGTGGTGATCTCGGCGTGTTCGCCGCGGCCCAGCATGCCCAGTTCCATCACGCCGGCCACTTCCTGGCCGAAACGCACGCAGCGGGTGCAGTGGATGCAGCGGCTCATCTCCTTCATCGAGACCAGCGGGCCGGCCTCTTTCGGCACGACGACGCGCTTTTCTTCCTCGTAGCGGGAGTTGTTCTTGCCGTAGCCCACGGCCAGATCCTGCAGCTGGCACTCGCCGCCCTGGTCGCAGATCGGGCAATCCAGCGGGTGGTTAATCAGCAGGAATTCCATCACCGACTTCTGCGCCTGAACGGCCTTCTCGCTGTGCGAGCGCACGATCATGCCCGCGGAGACGGGAGTGGCGCAGGCCGGCAGCGGCTTCGGCGCCTTCTCCACCTCGACGAGGCACATGCGGCAGTTCGCTGCGATCGACAGTTTCTTGTGATAGCAGAAGTGCGGGATGTAGGTTCCCAGTTTGTTGGCAGCGTCCATCACCATTGAACCCGGTGGGACTTCTACCTTTTTGCCGTCAATTTCGATTTCAACCATGATCAACGCTTTAGAAGGCCGACACAGGCACCAGGCAGTGCTTGTGCTCGACGTGATATTCGAATTCTTCGCGGAATTGCTTGATGAACGCGCGCACCGGCATCGCCGCGGCATCGCCCAGCGCGCAGATGGTGCGGCCCTGGATGTTGTCGGCGATCGAGTTCAGCATGTCCAGGTCGGTCTGGCGGCCCTGGCCGTGCTCGATGCGGTGGATCATCCGGTACATCCAGCCCGTGCCTTCACGGCACGGCGTGCACTGGCCGCACGATTCCTCGTAGTAGAAGTACGACAGGCGTTCCAGCGCCTTGACCATGCAGCGCGTCTCGTCCATCACGATCACGGCGCCGGAACCCAGCATCGAACCCGCCTTGGCGATCGAGTCGTAGTCCAGGTCGGTCTGCATCATGATCTCGCCGCGGATCACCGGGGCGGACGAACCACCCGGGATGACGGCCTTGATCTTCTTGCCGCCGCGCATGCCGCCGGCCAGCTCCATCAGCTTCGCGAACGGCGTGCCGAGCGGAACTTCGTAGTTGCCCGGACGCTCCACGTCGCCGGAGATCGAGAAGATCTTCGTGCCGCCGTTGTTCGGCTTGCCCAGGCCCAGGTAGTTCTCGGCGCCGATGTTCAGGATGAACGGTACGGCCGCGAAGGTTTCCGTGTTGTTGATCGTGGTCGGCTTGCCATACAGGCCGAACGAGGCCGGGAATGGCGGCTTGAAGCGCGGCTGGCCTTTCTTGCCTTCCAGCGATTCCAGCAGCGCGGTTTCCTCGCCGCAGATGTAGGCGCCGTAGCCGTGGTGCGCGTGCAGCTGGAAGCTGAACTCGCTGCCCATGATCCGGTCGCCCAGGAAGCCTTCGGCGCGGGCTTCTTCCAGCGCTTCTTCAAAGCGCAGGTAGTCCTGGAAGATCTCGCCGTGGATGTAGTTGTAGCCCACGGTGATGCCCATCGCATACGCGCCGATGGCCATGCCTTCGATCAGCGAATGCGGGTTGTAGCGGATGATGTCGCGGTCCTTGAACGTGCCCGGCTCGCCTTCGTCGGTATTGCAGACGAGGTATTTCTGGCCCGGGAACTGGCGCGGCATGAAGCTCCACTTCAGGCCGGTCGGGAAACCCGCGCCGCCGCGGCCGCGCAGGCCGGACGTCTTCAGCTCGGCGATGATCTGCTCGGGCGGGATCTTTTCTTCCAGGATGCGGCGCAGCGCCGAATAGCCGCCACGCTTCACGTAGTCGGCCAGGTGCCAGTTGTCGCCGTTCAGGTCCTTCAGGATCAGCGGATTGATGTGGCGGTCGTGGAGGGAAGTCATTTCTTCAGTTCCTCCACCAGCGCGTCGAGTTTGTCGTTGTTCATGAAACTGCACATGCGGTGGTTGTTCACCAGCAGCACCGGCGCGTCGCCGCAGGCACCCATGCACTCGCCTTCCAGCAAGGTGAACTCGCCGTCGTCGGTGGTGTCGCGGTAGTCGATGCCCAGCTTCTGCTTCAGGTGCTCGCCGGCCTTCACGCCGCCGCTCAATGCGCACGGCAGGTTGGTGCACACGGTGATCTTGTGCTTGCCGACCGGCTTCAGGTTGTACATGTTGTAGAAGGTCGCGACTTCCTGCACGGCGATGGCCGGCATGCCGATGTAGTCGGCGATTTCCTTCATCGTTTCAGGCGACAGCCAGCCCAGTTCGACCTGGGCATGAGCCAGCGAGGCCATCACGGCCGACTGGCGCTGGTCGGCCGGGTACTTGGCCAGCTCGCGGTCGATTTTTTTATAGCACTGCTCGGATAACATAATCTTTTCCTGCCTCGTTAGCGGTCGATACTGCCGAACACGATGTCCTGCGTGCCGATGATGGTGACGGCGTCGGCGATCATGTGACCGCGCGCCATTTCATCCAGGCTTTGCAGGTGCGTGTAGTCCGGCGTACGGATCTTCAGGCGGTACGGCTTGTTGGCACCGTCGGAAACGATGTAGATGCCGAATTCGCCCTTCGGGTGTTCGATGGCCGTGTAGACCTCGCCCGGCGGTACGTGGAAGCCTTCCTGGAACAGCTTGAAGTGGTGGATCAGCGATTCCATGTTGGACTTCATGTCCACGCGCGACGGCGGAGCGACCTTGCGGTTGTCCGTCATGACCGGGCCCGGGTTGTTGCGCAGCCATTCGATGCACTGCTTGATGATGCGGTTCGACTGGCGCAGCTCTTCCACGCGCACCAGGTAGCGGTCGTAGCAGTCGCCGTTGGTGCCGATGGGGATGTCGAAGTCCATCAGGTCGTACACTTCGTACGGCTGCTTCTTGCGCAGGTCCCACTGCACGCCGGAGCCGCGCAGCATGGCGCCGGTGAAGCCCATCGCCAGCGCGTCTTCCGGAGTCACCACGCCGATGCCGACGGTACGCTGCTTCCAGATACGGTTATCGGTCAGAAGCGTTTCATATTCGTCGACATAGCCGGGGAAGCGGGTCGTGAACGCTTCCAGGAAGTCCAGCAGCGAACCCTGGCGGTGTTCGTTCAGGCGGTCGATTTCCTTCTGGCTGCGGATCGACGACGGACGGTGCTTCGGCATCGCGTCCGGCAGGTCGCGGTACACGCCGCCCGGGCGGTAGTAGGCCGCGTGCATGCGCGCGCCGGATACCGCCTCGTAGCAGTCGAACAGGTCTTCGCGGTCGCGGAAGCAGTACAGGAACGGGCCCATGGCGCCGACGTCCAGCGCGTGCGCGCCCAGCCACATCAGGTGGTTCAGGATGCGGGTGATCTCGTCGAACATCACGCGGATGTACTGGGCACGAAGAGGAACCTCGATGCCCAGCAGCTTCTCGATGGCCAGCACGTAGCCGTGCTCGTTGCACATCATCGACACGTAGTCGAGGCGGTCCATGTACGGCACCGACTGCAGGTAGGTCTTCTGCTCGGCCAGCTTCTCGGTGGCGCGGTGCAGCAGGCCGATGTGCGGGTCGGCGCGCTGGATCACTTCGCCGTCCAGCTCCAGCACGAGGCGCAGCACGCCGTGCGCTGCCGGGTGCTGCGGACCAAAGTTCAGGGTGTAATTCTTAATCTCAGCCATTATTTCATCCCGTATTTTTCTTCCCGGATCACGCGCGGCACGTTTTCGCGCGGCTCGATCGTCACGGGCTGGTAGATCACGCGGCCCTGTTCGGCGTCGTAGCGCATTTCCACGTAGCCGGCGACCGGGAAGTCCTTGCGGAACGGGTGGCCGATGAAACCGTAGTCGGTCAGGATGCGGCGCAGGTCGTTGTGGCCTTCGAACAGGATGCCGTACAGGTCGAACGCTTCGCGCTCGTACCAGTTGGCGGCACGCCAGATGTCGGTGATCGACTGCACCAGGGGCATCTCGTCGTCCGGGCAGAACACGCGCACGCGTACGCGCCAGTTGTGCTTGACGGACAGCAGGTGCGTGACGGCCGCGAAGCGCGGGCCTTCCCACGTGCCTTCGCCATAGGCGGAATAGTCGATGCCGCACAGGTCGATGAAGGTATCGAATCCGAGTGCGGCATTGTCGCGCAGCGTCTGCATCACTGCGTGGTAGTCGTCGGCCTTGACGACCAGGGTGATTTCACCGAGGGCCACGCTGAGCGTGACGCGCTCGCCCAGGGCGCCGGTAATGGCGCCTTGCAAAGCTTCCAGTTGTGTTGTCATATATCTTGAGCGCCCCGTTACCGTGCAATCGTATTGGTGCGCTTGATCTTGTTTTGCAGCTGCATGATGCCGTACAACAGTGCCTCGGCGGTCGGCGGGCAACCCGGCACGTAGACGTCGACGGGCACGATGCGATCGCAGCCGCGCACGACGGAGTAGGAGTAGTGGTAGTAGCCGCCGCCGTTGGCGCACGAGCCCATCGAGATGACCCAGCGCGGTTCCGGCATCTGGTCGTACACCTTGCGCAGTGCCGGCGCCATCTTGTTGCACAGCGTGCCGGCCACGATCATCACGTCGGAGTGACGCGGCGACGGACGGAACACGACGCCGAAGCGGTCCATGTCGTAACGGGCAGCGCCCACGTGCATCATTTCAACCGCGCAGCACGCCAGGCCGAACGTCATCGGGAACATCGACCCGGTGCGTGCCCAGTTGATCAGCTTGTCGGCCGAGGTGGTGATGAAACCTTCGTTTAATACGCCTTCAATAGCCATGGCTTATTCCCAATCAAGGGCACCTTTCTTCCAGATATACCAAAAACCGACGACGAATTCAGCGATGAACACCATCATCGTCACGTAGCCCTGCCAGCCCAGTTCGCGCATGGAGACGCCCCATGGGAAGAAGAAAGCCGTTTCAAGGTCGAACAGAATGAAGAGGATTGCGACGAGGTAGTAACGCACGTCGAATTTCATGCGCGCGTCTTCGAAGGCTTCGAAGCCGCACTCGTAGGGGGAGAGCTTCGCCGCGTCGGGGCGATATGGACCCAGCAGACGGCCCAGTACCTGGGGGGCTACACCGACACCGATGCCGACCAGGATAAATAGAAGTACGGGGAAATAAGTTTCGAGGTTCACGATAGGGTCACAGCTGTTGTTGAACGACCGGTTGGCGAGGTACCACACCGTTGCGGTGCGGTCTGGAAGCTCGACCCCTATCGAATGCTGAGACGGGGACCGAACGACACATCCTCGTAAAAAAACCAGCTAGAGGCTGTGAGGACAAACTCCTGGGCCTTTTGCTGGCTTCTCAAATTTCTGGTGCCGACGACGAGACTCGAACTCGTACAGCTTGCGCCACTACCCCCTCAAGATAGCGTGTCTACCAATTTCACCACGTCGGCATTAAGGCCGCTATTCTACTCGTCTTTGCGCCGTTTGTTAATGTCAATTGCGCGATATCAAGGAGAAAAACGGCAAAAACTTCAAAATTATTCGTTTTACTTCGGTACTGCGGGCGCGGGAGCCGTTGCCGGCGCAGCGCCTTCAGTGACACCTTCAGTGGCACCCGTTGCAGCGCCTTCGGTCGTGGCAGCCGGCACGCCGGCGTTCGAGGCAGGTGGCACGCCGGCATTCGCTGCCGGTGCTGCCGGCGCAGCAGGCGCCGCCGCCGGAATGGCCGCCGAACCCTTGACCGGCACGGTCACGTTCTGCAGGATGCCGCCACCGCTGTTCGCGGTACGGCCATTGGACATCACCGCCAGCCCGAGCGTCGCACCGAAGAAGATCGCCGCCGCCAGCGCCGTCGACTTCGACAGGAAGTTCGACGAACCGCTGGCACCGAACAGGCTGCCGGACGAACCGGAACCAAACGCGGCGCCCATGTCGGCGCCTTTGCCGTGCTGCATCAGCACGAGGCCGATGATGGCCAGCGCCGATAAAACCTGTACTACCACGACCAGATTGAACAAGGTGTTCATGCTATTCCATTCTCAATTTTAAATGCGCGGGCTTGCGGCCCGCCTACCCCACCCGTTACCGGGATGTTCCTGCACTGCCGGCCGATTGGCCGTTCAGTTAATATCCATTATCGGCACGCCAACCCGGCAATTACCAGATTCGCTACCCGGCCATTGCCAGCCGATTACCAGCGATTACCGGGCAATAGCTGGTCGATAGCTGGGCAATAACCGATTCAAGCCGCGCTTACCGCCCGGTTACCACATCACCGGCAGGCAATTACCAGCCGTTACTAATCCGGCATTACCGCTGGCGTTCGAAAATCATTTGCCGCCGAATTTGCTGCTTGATTTGCTGCTCAGTTTCCTGCTTTTGCGATGCCCAGGAAATCCTGCGCCTTCAGCGATGCGCCACCGATCAGGCCACCGTCGATATCGGCCTGGGCCATCAGATCTCCCGCATTCTCGGGCTTCATGCTGCCGCCGTACAGGATCTGCAACTTCGCCGCCGCCTCCGCGCTGCGCACCGCCACCTGCTTGCGCAGCGCGGCGTGCACTTCCTGCGCCAGCGCCGGCGTGGCCGTCTTGCCGGTGCCGATCGCCCACACGGGCTCGTAGGCCAGCACGATCTTTTCCAGCGCCGGGTTTTCCAGCACGTCGAGCACCGCTTGCAGTTGCGCGCATACCACGACGTTGGTCCTGCCCGCCTCGCGCTGCTCCAGCGTTTCACCCACGCACACCACCGGGGTCAGCCCGGCGTTGAGCGCGGCAAGCGCCTTTTGCGCCACCAGCTCATTGCTTTCGTGGTGGTACGCGCGGCGCTCGGAGTGACCGACGAGCACGTAGCGGCAACCGAATTCCTGCAGCATCGAGGCCGCCATCTCGCCCGTGTAGGCACCGGCGGCATAGGCCGACACGTCCTGCGCGCCCCACGCGACCGGCGTTCCGGACAGCTCCGCCTGGCACTGCGCCAGGTACGGCGCCGGTACACACACTGCCATATCGGCATTGCCGGCGGCATGGCCTGCGACGATCCCGCGTAATAATACAGAATTGCCGGCAAGGCTGCCGTTCATCTTCCAGTTTCCGATGACGAGTTTGCGACGCATGGCTGTCCGAGTTGTTTGAGTTGTAAGGTAACCCGGGATTGTAACGTGCTCGGCAATACAGGGTCAAACCCGCAATCGTCAATTCGATGAGCAAGCCTGCGGGTCACTATAGCGCCCTGCCGTGACAGCCCGGTGACGCCGCCTTGCGGCGCTCAGGTCACCTGCAGCATGATCTTGCCGACGTGGGTGCTGCTCTCCATCAGCTTGTGCGCCTCGACCGCCTGCTCGAGCGGGAAGCTCTCATAGATCACCGGGCGGATCTTCTTCGCCTCCAGCAGCGGCCACACCTTGTCGCGCAGCTGGTGGGCGATCGCGGCCTTGAATGCCACCGAGCGGGGCCGCAGCGTGGAACCGGTGACGGTGAGGCGGCGGCGCAGCACCTGGCCCATGTCCAGCGTGCCCTTGGCGCCGCCCAGCAGCGCGATGATGGCGATGCGGCCATCGTCGGCCAGGCAGTTGATCTCGCGCGGCAGGTAATCGCCGCCGACCATGTCGAGGATGACGTCGACGCCGTTGTCGCCGGTGAGCTGCTTGACGCACGCGGCGAAATCCTCGCGCCGGTAATTGATGCCCCGCTCGGCGCCCAGCTGCTCGCAGGCGCGCGCCTTGTCGTCGGTGCCCGCCGTGGCGAACACGCGGTGGCCCAGCGCGCTGGCCAGCTGGATCGCCGTCACGCCGATGCCGGAGGTGCCGCCCTGCACCAGCAGCGATTCGCCGGGGCCGAGCCGGGCGCGGTCGAAGACGTTGCTCCACACGGTGAAATAGGTTTCCGGCAGCGAAGCGGCTTCGATCAGGGACAGCCCATGCGGCACCGGCAGGCACTGCTCGACCGGCGCGACCACATATTCGGCATAGCCGCCGCCCTGCACCAGCGCGCAGACCAGGTCGCCCGCGCGCCATTCGCTGTTGGCGAAATCACCCTCGACCACCTCGCCCGCCACTTCCAGGCCCGGCAGGTCGGACGCACCCGGCGGCGGCGCGTAGCTGCCGAGGCGCTGGAACACGTCCGGGCGGTTGATGCCGGCCGCGTGCACGCGGATCAGCACTTCGCCCGGACCGGGCTGGGGCTTGTCGCGGTAGCACAGCCGGAGTACGTCCGGCGGACCGGCCTTGGTGATCTCGATTGCGCGCATGGTCATCCTTTCAGGGAAAGGGCGATTTTAGCGCGCCGGCCGAAAAACCGGGGACAGGCTCCGATTTTTGGGAAAGATTGCCTGGAAAACTGGGTCCGTCCCTGTTTTTCCTGGAAACCGGGGACAGGCTCCGATTTTGGGAGAAGATTGCCTGGGATGGGTGTTCCAGCGTCGAATTGTCCAGAGGGCGTGATACCCGGTAGATCATTGAGTCGCTGTCCCCTGGTTGGGGATTACCCGCAAGCAGTGCTTCGCGAAGGTGCGGCCATGTAGGGCCGCACCGCTCGGCCAGCACGAAGCGTTGCTTCGCGAAACCCGACTCGAATGCTCATGCATCCAGCCGCAGCCTTGCAAGGCTGCGTCGTTCGGCGAGCGCGAAGCAGTGCTTCGCGAAACCCTACTCGAATGCTCATGCATCCAGCCGCAGCCTTGCAAGGCTGCGTCGTTCCGCAGGCGCGAAGCAGTGCTTCGCGAATTCCCTGCTTCACCCACCAGTGCGCGAGGTGCGGGGGAGTGGCTTGCCGGGGCGCCAGGCGGCGGAGAGGGCCTGGCCTTCCTCGATCTGTTCGGGCGTCATCTTCTTGGCGACGGCGGTGCGCTGTTCGGCGGCGTTGGGGTTGCCGCCAGCAGCGGCCAGGTTCCACAGCATGTAGGCGATCACGTTATCCTGCGGCATGCCGCCGATGTGGTACCGGTACATCAGTCCCAGCACCTGCTGCGCATCCGGGTGGCCCTGCTCGGCCGCCTTGCGGAACCACGTGACGGCCTGCCGGTGATCCTGGATCACGGCGTTGCCGGTGTAGTACATGGCGCCGACCACATACTGCGCGTCGGCCTTGCCCTGCAGCGCGGCGCGGCGGTGCCACATCAGCGCCTGCCGGTAGTCCTGCTGCACGCCGCGGCCCATGTAGTACATCAGGCCCAGCAGGTGCTCCGCGTCGGCGTTGCCGGCCCGCGCCAGCGGCAGGATTTCCTTGTAGGCGAGCCCGTAGTTGCGGTTGTTGTACGCGGTCGCGCCCTCGGCAAAACCGGCGATCGCGCTGCCATGCAAGGCCAGCGCGATCACGGTGGAGGCGGCGAGCGCCATCATGAAACGTCCTAGTTTTTTCATCGCGAGAATGGGATTCGTTCTTTTACTTGTTCCGTCTCGTCCGGAGCCAATGTCCGGTCACGTTGTTTTTTGTCGCTACTTCCAGCTGACCTTGCCGAGGCCATCGACGCTGACGTTGCGGTTCAGCGGCTTGCCATACACGGTGACCGAGCCGAGGCCGGACAGGTGCAGGTTGGCGTTGGTCCGCGCATTCACCGTCGCATTGCCCAGGCCGGACAGGTCGATGTCCACCGAATCGGCCTGGAACTGCTGCGCATTCAACCCACCCAGCCCGCCCAGCGACGCGCGCAGCTGCTTGCTGGTGCCGCCCAGCGTCACGTAGCCGGCGCCGCGCAGGTCGAGTTCCACGTCTTCGCCATCGGCGACCCACACGTGCATGCTGCCCATGCCGCACAAGGTCGCCCTCAGGCGCCGGTACGCGCTGACGATCTTCATGCTGCCGGCGCCGTCGAGCGTGATGTCGATCTCGTCGCCTGAAAAACCGGAGACTTCCGTGCTGCCCACGCCATCGGACACCACTTCGCGCAACTGCGGCAGCACCAGTTCGGCGCGCAATCCCGCGCGGCGAAGCTTGCCGTCATTGGTATCGCTGTCCAGCTGCAGCGTATCGCCCGTCTGCACCGCGATCGCCTTGTCGACGAAGCGCCGGTCGCCGATAATCCGCAGCGACGGTTCGGCACCCTGCATCAGCCTCAGGTCGATCACCCCGTCGAGCTTGACGCGCACCACCCTGGCGTCGATGGTCCTGGTTGCGGTGGCTTCCTCGGCGCTGGCCGCGCCGAGCATCAGCCACAGGGTCGTCATCAGGAGGGCAAGGCTGAGTGGTTTGTGCATGGTGCTTCCTGTTCTCGGGTTGATTGCTCAGCGGGCGGCGTGCGCCGGCTGGACCCGGAAGGGGCGACAGGTAATGTGTGCGGTGATCATGGCGTGCTCCTTCCGGGTATGTTGGGTCGATGCTGCCATGGTAGCCCGGACGGCGCCCGGTGGCTCGCCGGTTGCGACGAAATGCAGGAATCGCGGTGCGGACGACGAAATCGGGGCCCTGGCCGCGCCTTCCACGCCGCATGCCACCCGGCGCACCGCCATCTTCACGCAACAACGGAAGCGGGCACCACGGGGCCTTCCGCCGCCAGCGGGCGCCATTCCACCGCTGTTTAGTAAAGGCGATTAAACAGCAACGGCATTTTGGGAATTGCTTGATCTTGCTTTTTTAAAAATGAATACTCGTCTCGACAAAAAGGCCGCCCCCGGCCGATATTCCAAGGAGACGAAATGCGATTCAGAAGAACCATGATCAGCCTTGCCGTGGCCAGCGCCTGCAGCCTGGCCGCGGCAGTGACACCGCTGTCCGCGCATGCCCAGGCCGGCGCGAATGCCGAAACCGATCCCGCGGCCGCCGCCAACGCTACCCCGCCGGCCGAAGCGCCGACGCTGGGCCCGACCAATGCGGGCGACCAGATCCCCGAAGTGAAAGTCACGGCGACGCGCTACTCGACCTCGCTGCTGCGCACGCCGCTGGCCGTGTCGGCCTTCAGCCAGGAGCAGCTGACGCGCAAGGGCGCCACCAGCCTGCGCGACCTGGCCAATGAAATCCCCAACGTGGTGATCGAGAGCGGCAGCCTGGATTCGGCCGTGCAGGTGACGATCCGCGGCATCACGTCGTCCAACTTCACCGAGACCGGCGACCCGGCCGTCGGCTTCCACGTCGACGGCATGTATTCGCCGCGGCCGCAGGGTGCGCAGGCGCTGATGTTCGACATCGACCAGGTGGAGGTGCTGCGCGGGCCGCAGGGCACGCTGTTCGGCCGCAATTCGACCGGCGGCAGCATCAACGTCATCTCGGCCAAGCCGGACTTCTCGGGCACCTATGGCAAGGCCAATATCGACATCGGCAACTACCGCAAGAAGCAGGTCTCGGTGGTGCAGAACGTCGCCGTCAACGACAAGCTGGCGCTGCGCGGCACCTTCATGGTGGTGCGGCGCGACGGCTATGCGAACCAGATGCGCGACCTGTCCGAAGCCAATGCGCCGGAGTATGGCTGGGTCCCGAACGGCAAGCCGGATGTCGACCAGCGCTTCAACGCGGTGATCGGCAAGGACAAGTTCTACACCAACCAGGACCAGTGGGCGGCGCGCCTCTCGGCGCTGTACAAGGTGAACCAGGACCTCACGCTGAGGGCGGCCTACGAGCACTTCCAGGACAACGGCGCGGGCGGTGCCGACTTCCGCGATTGCGCCGCCACCGTGGGCACCCGCTACGCCTGCGCGCCGGGCACCGGCAAATGGGACCTGCTGATCAACGTGCCCGGCTCGGTCGACATGCAGATCCGCACGCTGCGCACCGGCCTGTCGTGGACGATCAATCCCGACACCACCTTCGACTACACGTTCCAGGTGGCCGACCAGAAGCGCTCGGAAATCACCGACGACGACCGCGGCATGCAGCACGCCGCGCCGTTCCAGGTGAACGGCATGTATCCGAACACGCCGACCGGCAACTGGGGCACCTGGCCGATGAAGGATGTATTCCACCGCACACTCGACTCGCGCTACCTCTCCACCGTGCATGAAGCACAGCTGAAGCAGACGTTCGGTCCCTTGCAGTACGTGGCCGGCCTGTTCTGGATGCACGAGCGGAACAGCATCGACTATGAAATGACGGAGACCATCCAGAAGCCGTTCGGCGATGTCGGCTCGGTGCTGTACCACCAGCCGAACCGCCAGGTCGACGCCAAGGCCGCGTTCGCGCAGGCCGACTGGAAGTTCGCGCCCGGCTGGACCGGCACGCTGGGCGCCCGCTACAGCCGCGACAGCAAGGAAGACCAGGGCGGCGAGGTGTATGGCGCCAACTGGATCGGCAGCCCCAATTACTACAATGGCCTGTACAGCCAGGGCACGCCGGGCACGCCGGGCTTCCATGTGCACGACGGCACCGACCTCACGCCGGCCATGGGTGGCAGCGTGGGCGCGTATCACCTGTATGGTTCGCCGACCTCGAACGACCACAAGGAAACCTGGAAGAAGGTCACCTGGCGCGTCGGCCTGCAGAAGCAGTTCACGCCGAACCAGATGGGCTACGCGTCCGTCTCGACCGGCTACAAGGCCGGCGGCTTCGCCGACAAGACCGACAGCTGCAACTACCAGATGTGCGCGGACGGCAAGCCGGGCGTGGTGACCTTCCTGCCGTACGGCCCGGAAACCGTGACCAACTTCGAGCTGGGCTACAAGGGCAAGTTCCTGGACAACCGGCTGTCGCTGTCGGCCACCGCCTTCTTCATGAAGTACAAGGACATGCAGCTGACCGGCACCTACTTCATCAACCAGATCATCCCGGCCGCCGGCCTGCCCTGCCCGTCCGACCAGCCGAAGTGCGACGTGTATGAAGGCTGGCGCACGATCAACGTCGGCAAGGTGGACATCCCCGGCCTGGAGATCGAGTGGGACTACCGGCCATGGCGCGGCGCGCGCTTCGGCGGCGGCTTCGCGTTCATCAACACCGACGTGCACGACTTCAAGGAGTTCTCCGACGACT
The DNA here is from genome assembly GCF_004322755.1 of Pseudoduganella albidiflava. Taxonomy (NCBI): domain Bacteria; kingdom Pseudomonadati; phylum Pseudomonadota; class Betaproteobacteria; order Burkholderiales; family Oxalobacteraceae; genus Pseudoduganella; species Pseudoduganella albidiflava. Next base: position 1,544,763 of record NZ_CP036401.1, on the reverse strand, counting down.
ACCAGTGCGATGTGCGCGTCGAACTGGGCATCGAGCCCTGCCCGACCGCTTACGCCGGCCCGGACAAGGCACTGATCGGCCGGCGGCTGTACAACGTCGACGGCAACCACCTGCCGAACACGCCGAAGTACCAGGTCAACCTGAACTTCTCGCAGGAGTTCGCGCTTGAAAACGGCTACCGCATCACGCCGTACGTCAAGGTGAACTGGCGCGACAAGGCCTACTTCGACATGCGCAACTCCGAGTTCGCCCACATCGGCCGCTACCAGAAGGCTTACGCGATGGGCGACATGTCCGCCCGCCTGGACGCCCCGAACGACAAGTGGTACGCCGAACTGTACGTGCGCAACGTTTCGAACAGCCACGCCGCCAAGAACCGTGACTCCGTCAACGGCGGATTCATGAAAGCCAACTTCGTCGAACCCCGCATGTTCGGCGTGCGGCTGGGCGCCGAGTATTGACCCCTGCTCCGAGGTGACTTCACAGCCGCGCTCCGCGCGGCTTTTTTGTTGCCAAAAAGCGGGGTCTGACCCCAAGACCGGGAAACATTTCCTAAAACCGGGGTCAGACCCCGGTTTTAGGAAACTTTTCGATGCCGCATTTACGTTGAGCTGAGTCAGTCGAGTCCATAGCTCCTCATGCCACAGTTGGCCCCCCGACCAAGGAGCTACTCATGGCCCGCCGCGCTCGATTGCTGTTACCTGGCTGTCCCCTTCACATCATCCAGCGTGGGCACCTTCGACAGCCATGCTTCTTTGGATGGTCGGATTACACGGTCTATCTCGAGTGGCTACGTGATTACTCGCGCTTTAACGGCGTGGCGATTCACGCATACGTGTTGATGACGAACCACGTGCATATTCTCGCCACAGCGGACGAGATCGAGCAAATTTCGGCCCTGATGAAGGGGGTATCGCAAAGATACACGCAATATCTCAACCGCCGATTCGAACGAAAAGGTACATGGTGGGAAGGCAGATTTCGATCCAGCCCTGTTCCCGTCGAAGAGTACTTTTTTACTTGCCAGCGTTATGTCGAATTGAACCCTGTCCGGGCTTGTATAGTCGACTCGGCAGGACGTTACCAATGGTCGAGCTACGCCGGTAACTCAGGAATGCGAAACGACGTTCTGCTAACGCCGCATCCGCTTTACATGGCACTTGGCACCCAGGCCGATCGGCGTCATGCCGCATACCGCGATCTCTTCTCCAATTCGATTTTGCCGTATCAGTTGGATGCCATAAGGAAAGCAATCGCTGGCAATCACCCAGTTGGCAGACCTCCAGCCCCCCGCGTAAGTCGGAGAGTGCTGGTACAGGAAACGTAGAAATTGCCAAAACGGGATACGCAACCGGCACTGAATAACATTGCCTGAAAACGGGGTCTGACCCCAGTTTTTGGAAATATTTCCTGGAATCGGGGTCTGACCCCGGTGTTTGGAAATAAAACGGGGACTGCCGGAGCGCCGTACCGCACCGGTGTTGTTTTGCTACCAGCTCATCAGTTGTCGCAGGGCTGGAACGAAATCGTTGGCCATTTGCTGGTGCTGGTCGCGGGTGGGGTGGGCGTCCTCGGTGTCGCCGGGGTAGTGGCGGGAGGGGATGTGGTGCACGCGGGGGCTGGCCGTGCGGCTGATGGTTTCGGTGATATAGGCCGTGAGTGCGGCTTTCTTGTCGCCGTCGAGGATGGCGCCTTCGGTCAGCACGATGTGCGCCTGCGGGTGGTCGCGCAGCAGCGTGAGGACGAACGCGGCATAGGTGTCGACGTACTGAGCGCGATCGGGGATGCCCTGGTTGAAGTCGTTGGTGCCGATCGCGCTGACGATCAGGTCGGGCGCGTAGCGCCGCTGGTCCCACGGCTCGGGTGCGTCGGGCGCGGCGATGGCCAGCCCGTAGAAGCGGTCCAGGTTGAATTCATCGGTGCGGCCGTTCCAGCTGCGCACCAGGCCCCGGCCGCCATGGCAGACCAGTTGCACCTGCGCGCCGAGCGCGTTGGCGGCCAGCATGCCGTACGACAGCCGCGGGTTCCACCATACGGGCTGCTTCGCTCCCGGCGGCATACGCTCGAGCGCTTCCCCGCACGTGACGGAGTCGCCCAGGAACAGCACCCGGCGCGCCGGCAGCGAAGGCGGCGCGAGCACTTGCCCGTCCGTCGCGAAGCCGTGCAGCGTGACGACGCCATGCCACGTTTCGGAACGATGCAGCACCTGCACCGTGTGCGGGCCGGGCGCCAGGCCTCCCGCCAGACGATAGGCCGAGCGGCGCGGCGACAGGTGGATGGAGCGCGCGTAGACGCCGTCGACGATCACGTCCAGGTAGCTCTTGTCTCCCGTGGTGGAAGCCTCGAGCACCAGTTCGCGCCCTGCGAAGTGGATGAACGACGACACGCCCGGATAGGCGAACCGCACCGCCCCACCGGGCGCATCGGCCATCCGCCCCATCCGCGCGACGCTGTCGCCACCGGCCAGCACCACCTCGGCGCCATGTGCCACGCCGGCGCCGCAAAGCAGCGCCGCGAGGCAGGCAAGCTTGCCCGGCCAGCGCATCACTGTGCAGGCTTGTTCTGCATCGGCTGCTCGGGCGTCGGCTGCCCGGGCATCGGCTGCTCGCGCATCAACAACTCAATGTCCGGTCCCATCGCCTCGGCCCACGTCGCATAGGCCTTCGGCGTCAGGTGCAGGAAGTCCGGCATCGTCTCCGCCGCGATATCGCCGTTCGCCTCCAGGAAGCGCGGACCGTAATCGCGGAAGAACACGTGCCGGCCATCGTCCAGGGCGGCGATCGCGCCGTTCACGGCCCTGGCCTTGGCGCGCCGTTCGTCCTGCGCCAGTTGCCCGTTCGGCAGGATGCCGTTGAGGAGGATCCTGGCGTCCGGATACAGCGTGCGCAGCTCTGCGACGACCGCCTTCACGCCGCCGCTCACCTGCTCCGGCTCCTCGTTGCACAGGCCGAAGTTGTTCACGCCGATCAGCAGCACCACGACCTTCGGCCGCAGCTTGTCCATGCCGTCGTTCTTCAGGCGCCACAGCACGTTGCCGGTGTGGTCGCCGCCGATGCCGAAGTTCGCCGCGCGGTACTTGCCGAAACGGCTGTCCCACGCGGTCTTGTCCCACATCTCGGTGATCGAATCGCCGAGGAACAGCACGTCGACATCGCCCTGCGCGGCGCGCGCCTTCAGGCCATCGTTCATTGCATGCCAGCGCGCGATCGACATCCATGGATATTCCACTGTGCGCGGCTCGACGTTCAGCGCGCACGAACGCTTCTCGTCCGCGGCCGAGGCGGCCCCCGAGAACCCCAGCGCGGCCAGCGCCGCCAGCAACATCACCTTCTTCTTCAACTTCATCTCCTGTGTGGTCGTGAACCGGTGGCGGAATGATAACCCGCCACCGGTCCCCAGGGGCCGCCCGAACCGCTCAGGGCACCTTCAAGCGCCGCACTATCGATCGGCCCGGCCGTTGGCCTGCTTACTTGCGCTCCAGCGCATGCAGCCGGTCGGCATAGCCGCGGATCAGCGCGATGGTCGACTTGTCGGTGTCGAACACGGAATACAGGCCCTGCTCTTCCTGTGGCGGGTCGCCCATCAGGTCATTGCCCTCTTTCCACCAGTAGTCGGCGTTGGCGGCGCGGCCGGCGCCACCCCAGGCCCAGAAGTTGAAGCCGGCGATCGGGTCGCCCTGCTCGGCACGGCCGACCACCACGTCGAACACCACCTTGTAGAAACGGTCGCGCACCGTGGTCGGCGCCTTGATGTCGAACGAGGCACCGTCGCGGTCCATGCCGAATTCCTCCAGCACGATCGGCTTGCCCATCTTTTTCGCGTAGTCGATATGCACGTTCAGGTAATGGCTGCTTTTCTCCAGCGCGCCGTTCCAGGTGGCGTCGACCCGCTTCGAATCGATCCAGCCCCAGTTCTTCGGCCACAGGTGATAGGTCAGGTAGTCGACATCCTTCGATGCGTGGGCTTTCTCGAACAGTTCGGCATCGTGCGCCGAGCCGGCCAGCCCTTCGCTGCCGGTGCTGACCAGGTGGTTCCTGTCGAGGCCACGGATGTAGGCCGCCGTGTCGGCGATCCATTTCACGTAGACCGCCTTTTCCTCCGGCGTGGACGAAGCGTTGCCCGGGCGCGGCTCGTTGGCCAGCTGCCACGACATGATCACAGGATCGCCCGCATACGGCTTGCCGGTCACCGTGTTCTTCCGGTTGATGAAGGTGCGGATCACGTTGCGGTACTCGGCCTGCGCCTTCTCGTTCGTGTAGAAGCGCGCCGTCTCGCGCATGTAGGTCTCGTAGTCCTTCGTCACGTTCGGGTCGAGCGCCGGCGTGCCGGCAAACCAGTTCAGGTACTGGGTCATGCCGCCCGACCATTGCCAGAAATTGTTCAGGTAGATCACCGCCGTCATGTCGCGCTTGGCCATCTCGGCCAGCAGGTAGTCCATGCCGGCCAGCAGGCGCTCGTCGTACTTGCCCGGCGCGCTGGTGGTGGCGGGACGCACGGCGCTCTTCATGTCGGTCTTCTCGGAAACGGCCAGCACGCGCAGGTTGTTGATGCCCATCGCCTTCATGGTATCGAGTTCCTTGAGCAGCCGCGGGCGGTCGTTCGCGCCCAGGTATGCGCCGTACCAGAAATTGGCGCCGGCAATGTAGTACGGGTGGCCGTTGCGGGTGAACTGCGTCTTCTTCACGGCCACGAATTCCGGAGCCGCCGCCGAAGCCGCCGGCGCGGTCGCCACAGCCCCCATCATCAGCAGCGAGGCTGCCAGTGCGATCATCTTTTTCATCGTCATCCTTTCTTCTTCATCGTTATCGGTCGGCCCGCCACGTCCAGCACCTGGGCAGGCAGTTGAATCGTCACAGTCTGTGCTGCGTCGTCGCGCGCGTGGCGCGCCAGTTTCACCTGGTAGCGGCCGCCGGCCACGTGCCAGGTATTGGCGCTGCCCTTCACCATGCCGAACAGGCGCGGGTCGATGGCCAGCGTCACGTTCGTGCTGGCGCCGGGCGCCAGGTCCACCTTCTCCCAGCCGGCCAGGCGCTGGGTACTTTCCCATCTATACGAATCCCATTTCGCGGACAGGGGCGACACGTACACCTGCGGCACGTCCTTGCCCTGCACGCCGCCGGTGTTCGTGACGGTGAAGCGCACCTGCACCTTGCCGTCCACCAGCTGCGCCTTCAGGTCCCGGTAGCCGAACTGCGTGTACGACAGGCCGTGGCCGAACGGGAACAGCGGCGTGTGGCCCTTCAGGTCGAACCACTTGTAGCCGATGGCGGCGCCCTCGTGGTAATCGACGGTGAAGCGCTGCTCGGGCTTGGCCGGGTCGCCGTCCAGCTTCGGTCGCGGCAACTGCTGCTCGGAGGCGGGAAACGTGGCCGGCAGGCGGCCCGACGGGTTCACCTCGCCGAACAGCACGCGGGCGATGGCTTCGCCGCCATTGGTGCCCGGGTACCATGCCTCGACGATTCCGGCCACCCGGTCCACCCACGGCATCAGCACGGGGCCGCTGTTCTCCAGCACCACGGCCGTCTTCGGGTTGGCTGCCGCCACGGCGGCGATCAGCGCGTCCTGGTTGTCGGGCAGCGACAGCGACGTGGCATCCAGCGCTTCGCCGACCCACTGGGTGGCGAAGACGAGCACCACGTCGGCGCCGGCCGCGGCGGCAGCCGCCTTGGCCGGATCGCTGCCGCTGTCGAACACCACCTGCGCACCGGGCACGCGGACCTGGATCGCCTTCAGCGGCGACGACGGGTAGTACATGATCGGGCCGGGCCAGGTGGCCGGCAGCAGGCCGGGCACGGCATTGCCGCCGCGCGGATACACCAGCGACGAGCCGCCGCCGGCCAGCACGCCCTTGTCCGCATGCCCGCCGATGACGACGATCTTCTTCGCCTGCTTCGACAGCGGCAGCAGATTGCCGGCGTTCTTCAGCAGCACGATGCCTTCCTCGGCGTCGGCCTGGCTGACGAGGCCATGGGCCTGGTAGTCGATCGCGCCATCCTGCTTCACGGGATGGTCGACCACGCCCTTCGCGAACATCGTGCGCAGCACGCGCAAGGCCATGTCGTCGAGCCGCTTTTGCGGCACGAAGCCGCTTTCCACCGCCTCTTCCAGCGCGCCGCCGAAATAATGCGAGCGGTCGAATTCAAAGCCGGACTGCTGGTCCAGGCCCGCGTTGGCCGCCTCCACCGTGCTGTGCGTGGCGCCCCAGTCGGACATCACGAAGCCCTTGTAACCCCAGTCGCCCTTCAGCACGCCGTTCAGCAGCCACGGATGCTCGCAGCCATACGGGCCGTTGAGCCGGTTGTAGGCGCACATGAACGACCCGGCATCCGTGAGTTCCAGCGCCACCTGGAATGCGAACAGGTCGGACATGCGCAGCGCGGCCGGATCGATCCGGGCATCGAGCTCGAAGCGGCCGGTTTCCTGGGCGTTCAGCGCGTAGTGCTTGATGGTGGAAATCAGGTGGTTCGATTCGATGCCGCGCACCTGCTCGCCCACCATCACCCCGGCCAGCAGCGGATCTTCCCCGCCGTATTCGAAGTTGCGGCCATTGCGCGGTTCGCGCAGCAGGTTCACGCCGCCGGCGAGCATCACGTTGAAGCCGGAGGCACGCGCCTCGGCGCCGATCATCCGTCCGCCTTCGTAGGCCAGCTTGCGGTTCCACGTGGCCGCGGTGGCGATGCCCGATGGCAGCGCGGTGCGCTCGCGCGGCGTGGGGGTGTTCTGCGTGGCCACGCCGATGCCGGCATCGGTCAGGAACAGCGCCGGCAAGCCCAGGCGCGGAATCGGCGGCACGTAGCCGGCCGAGAACGGGATCGCTTCCGGCACCTTCTTGGTCTTGTTGCCGGCGTGGTCCGCGCCGAAGTGGCTTGACACCCAGTTCAGCTTTTCCTTCTGCGTCATTTCCTTCAGGACCAGCGCGGCGCGCCGGTCGGGGTCCAGGCTGCTGTCCAGCCACGGCCTGGCGGGATCGGCGGCCGCGGCCAGGCATGGCAATGCGGCCAGCGCCATCAGGAGTGCTGCGTTGTGCTTCATGGTTTTCCTTGTTCAAAACGCGATCGGCGATCGGCAATCGGCGATCGGCGACCGGTTACTGTTGCACGTACATGCGGGCATAGCGGATGCCGAAGTACAGGATGAAGACATAGCAGGCGGCCGGCACGAAGAACGACCATTGCAGGCCGATCGCATCGGCCAGCGCGCCCTGCACGAACGGCACGATGGCGCCGCCGACGATGGCCATGCACAGGATGCCCGAGCCCTGCCCCGTCTGCGCGCCCAGCCGGTGCAGCGCCATGCTGAAGATGGTCGGGAACATGATCGAATTGAACAGGCCCACGGCGATCACCGCCCACATCGCCACCGCGCCGGTACTGAAGATGGCCAGCAGCAGCAGCCCGATGCTGGCCGCCGCATTGAAGGCCAGCGCCTTGCCGGGGCTCACGCGCCGCATCACGAAGAAGCCGGCGAAGCGGCCGATCATCGCCGCGGTCCAGTAATAGCTGACATACTTCGCCGCCGCGCCGTGATCCAGGCCGGCGATCTGCGGCTCGCCGATGAAGTTGATCAGGAAGCTGCCGATGGCGACTTCGCCGCCCACGTACAGGAAGATGCCGATCGCGCCCAGCACGAGGTGGCGGTGCGCCAGTACGGATGCGTCCACGGCCTGCGGCGTATCGTCGGCATGGCGGATCACCGGCAGCCGGACCAGTGCGAACAGCACGGCCAGCACCAGCAGCGCGGCGGCCAGCGCCAGGTATGGCCCCTGCACCGCCGCCGCCTCCTGCAGGCGGTAGCGGGCCAGCGCCTCGCCGGTCAGTTGCGCCACGTCGGCCGCGGCCGGGAAGCCTTCCAGGATCAGCAGGCCGCCCAGCGTGGGGGCGATGGCCGTGCCCAGCGAGTTGAACGCCTGCGTCAGGGTCAGCCGGCTCGACGCCGTCGCCGGCGGGCCGAGCACCGTGACGAACGGATTGGCCGCCACCTGCAGCACCGTGATGCCGGCGGCCAGCACGAAGAAAGCGAACAGGAACAGCGCATAGCCGCTCGTTGCCGCCGGATAGAACAGTGCGCAGCCGAGTGCCGCGACCGTGAGGCCGGCCACCGCGCCACCCTTGTAGCCGATGCGGCGGATCAGCGCGCCGGCCGGCAGCGAGACGATGAAATAGGCGCCGAAGAAGCAGAACTGCACGAGCATCGCCTGCACGTAGTTCAGTGTATAGACCGATTTCAGGTGGGGAATCAGCACGTCGTTCAGCGATGTGAGCAGGCCCCACATGAAGAACAGCACCGTGATCACGACGAGGGGGAAGGTTTGCTGCGGCTGCGCGGGCGCGCTGCCCTGCGGCGCCAGCGCCGCGGGTGACATCTGAGCCATCGATCGTCTCCTGGTATCCGGCCACGCCGGGTGTTGTTATGGCAATGATTCTCCATAAGCGTTCAGCACGGGTCAAACATGATCGACGAAACGGGGCCAGTTTAGCGGCGTTCACTAAACAGCCAGCGCCACCGGTTCCCCATGGCGCGCTGCAACATGGGCGGCGCGCGCCCACCTTGTTTAGTAAATGCGACTAAACTGCCGCGCCCCGCCCATCGGCTGTTTGACCATGCGCGCGCCGCTGTGCAAGACTGTGCCCATAAAGAGCGGCCAGTGATTCCGTCACCCAGGCGCCGCTCGACCATAACGGAGGCAATCCATGAGCAGAATTCCAGCGGGCGGCCGTCCATGAGGGCCGCCGGCGCAACCCAGGGCGGCGTCACGATCCGCGACATCGCACGTGCCGCCGGCGTATCGGCGGGAACCATCTCGCGGGCATTGAAGAACGAACCGGGGCTGACCGAAGTCACGCGCCAGATGGTGCTGGAAACGGCCCGCGACCTGGGCTACGACTTCTGCAAGCTGCGGCCGAAGCGGCTGCGGCGCCTCACCTTCCTGCTGCATCGCCAGCACAACACGGCTTCCAGCAGCCCGTTCTACTCGCCGGTGCTGCACGGCGCCGAGGAAGCCTGCCGCAAGCAGGGCATCGTGCTGTCGTTCATGGCGGTCGGCCCGGCGGACGGGCTGGTGGACCAGCTGCGCATGCATGCGCCGGATGCCATCGTCTGTGCCGGATTTTTCGAACCCGAGCTGCTGACGGCGCTGCGCGCCACCGGCAAGCCGATCGTGCTGATCGACATGAAGCTGCGCGGCTACAGTTCCGTGAACCCGGACAACATGATGGGCGGCTACCTGGCCACCCGGCATTTGATCGAGCGTGGCCGCGAGCGCGTGGGCTTCATCTGCGGTTCGCTGTCGCACTACAGCATCCGCGAGCGGGCGCGCGGCTACCGGCAGGCCCTGTTCGATGCCGGCATCCTGGCCGATCCGCGCCTGGAAGCGCCGCTGCCCGATGGCGTGGAACTGGAGCAGGGCGCGTGGGAAGCAATGGAAGCGCTGCTCGCGCTGCCGAAACCGCCGGACGCGGTGTTCTGCTACAACGACAGCGCCGCGCTGGTGGCGATGCGCTGCTGCCTGGCCAAGGGCTTGAAGGTGCCGCATGACGTGGCGATCGTGGGCTTCGACGATATCTCGACGGCCGTGCTAGGCCACCGCCCGCTGACGACGCTGCGCATCAACAAGAAGGAACTGGGTGCGCTGGGCGTGGAGCTGTTGCTGAACGGCCGCGCCGACGATGTGGTGGAACGGGTCGCGCCGGTCGAGCTGGTGGTACGCGCCAGCACGGTTTGCTAGGAGGACAAACTCTGCCAGGAAGACAAACCCTGCCCGGAGGACACACGGACCGCCACGCTTCCAAACCTATCCCGTATTAGCCCGGGCATCGCCTGGTGCGTCTGCCGCGGCCCTGGCCGCGCCGGGCACCGCTTTGCCCGCGAAACGGAATGACAGCACAGCGATGTGCACTGTCTTTCGATGCGTATTGCCGATCGTTTTTTACTGCCGATCGATTTGTATTGCCAGACGATTTTCACTACCCGCTCCAAGCCCGGCACTCATCCTTCAAATGAGCATCGGCACAGCGCAAGAACCTTTTAGAAACGGACGATCGATGTTACCAGATTTCCACTCCCGCGAAACGCTGCTGCGGCATATCCGCGACACCCGCAATTTCTACGATCCCCGCTCGGTCGACCCCAGCGGCGGCTTCTTCCATTTCTACAAGGACGACGGCACGGTCTACGATGCGCACACGCGCCACCTGGTCAGCAGCACGCGCTTCGTGTTCAACTACGCGATGGCCTACCGCCACTTCCACGACGCGGCGGACCTGCAGCGCGCGCGCCATGGCCTGGCCTTCCTGCGCGACGTGCACCGCGACCCCGCCACCGGCGGCTACGCGTGGGAGCTGGACTGGCGCGACGGCGCGAAGACCGTCCGCGACGCCACCAACCATTGCTACGGCCTGGCGTTCGTGGTGCTGGCCTATGCGCATGCGCTGCTGGCCGGCGTGGAGGAAGCGCGCGGCTGGCTGGCGGAAACGTACGACCTGATGGAAGCGCGTTTCTGGGAAGCGGAACACGGCCTGTATGCCGATGAAGCGTCGGCCGCCTGGGAAGTGGCGCCGTACCGCGGCCAGAACGCCAACATGCACTCCTGCGAAGCGATGCTGGCCGCGTACGACGCCACCGGCGAAGTGCGCTACCTGCACCGCGCCGAAACGCTGGCGCGCAACATCACCGTCCGGCAGGCGCAGCGCGCGGACGACCTGGTGTGGGAACACTACCGGCAGGACTGGTCGGTGGACGCCGACTACAACCGCCACGACAGCACCAACATCTTCCGCCCGTGGGGCTACCAGCCCGGCCACCTGACGGAATGGGCCAAGCTGCTGCTGATCCTCGAGCGCCACGCCGGCCAGCTGGCCGGGCCGGCCGACTGGCTGCTGCCGCGTGCCATCCACTTCTTCGACACCGCGCTGGCGAAGGCGTGGGACGATCGGCATGGCGGCATCCACTACGGCTTCGCGCCGGACGGTTCGATCTGCGATGGCCATAAATACTTCTGGGTGCAGGCGGAAAGCTTCGCCGCCGCCGCGCTGCTGGGCGCGCGCACCGGGGAACGGCGCTACTGGGACTGGTACGACCGCATCTGGCAATACAGCTGGGAGCATTTCGTCGACCACGCGCACGGCGCCTGGTACCGCATCCTGGGGCCGGACAATGCCAAGCTGACCGATGAGAAGAGCCCGGCGGGCAAGACCGATTACCACACGATGGGCGCCTGCTACGAAGTGCTGGCGGTGCTACCATGACGGAGCCGGTCTTCATCTCCGCCGGCGAAGCGTTGACCGACCTGATCGTGGCCGATCCTGCGCGCACGCAATGGACCGCGCGCACCGGCGGCTCGACCTGGAACGTGGCGCGGGCCATGGCCAAGCTGGGCGTGCCCAGCGCGTTCGCCGGCGCGATCAGCCGCGACGTGTTCGGCGACGCCTTGTGGGAAGCCTCGATGGCTTCCGGACTGGACGCCCGCTTCCTGCAGCGCCTCGACAAATCGCCGTTGCTGGCCATCGTGCACCAGCTCTCGCCGCCCAGTTATTTCTTCGTGGGCGACGACAGCGCGGACTTGCACTTCGACCCGCGCGCACTGCCGGAAAACTGGCGCACGCACTGCCGCTGGATGCATTTCGGCGGCATCAGCCTGGCGCGGCGGCCGCTGGCGGACGCCCTGGTGGCACTGGCGCGCGAGGCGAAGCGCGCCGGCATCCGCATCAGCTACGACCCGAACTGGCGCCTGCTGATGGACGAACGCTACGACGCCACGCTGCGCGCGATGACGGAACTGGCCGACGTGGTGAAGGTCTCGGACGAAGACCTGGCAGGCCTGTTCCGTACCGATGACATCGAAGCGGCGTTCGCCACGCTGCGCAGTTTCAATCCGGCGGCGCAATACCTGTACACGCGGGGCGAACATGGCGCTTCGCTGCACGTGGGCGACGCGGCATGGCATGCGCCGGCGGTGGCCGTGCCGGTGGCGGACACCGTGGGGGCTGGTGACGCCAGCATCGCCGGTTTCGCCTTCAGCCAACTGGCCGCGCCGGCACGGGCCCCGGGCGAGCACCTGCGTTTCGCCGTCGCGGCCGGCGCCGCGGCCTGCATCGGCGCCGGCGCCACCCCGCCAGCGCTGTCGGACGTGGAAAAACTGGTGCTGGAGGCCAACCTCAGTTGAGATTATGATGGCGGATTGCCAACCCGACCGGAGTAATCGATGAAGTTTGTCCTCCCCTTCGCCCTGCTGGGCGTTGGACTCGCCGCCGCCGCCCATGCCGCGCCGGCCGCGAACCAGGTAGCCGAGGCCGCGCGCCTGTACCAGAACAATTGCGCGTCGTGCCACGGCGTGAAGCTGGAAGGCGCGACGGCGCCCAGCCTGGCCGACAACCAGTGGATCCATGGCACGCCCACCCGCGCCAACCTGTCGAAGATCATCGCCAGGGGCTTGCCGGACAAGGGCATGCCGGGCTGGGAAGGCACGCTGGACAAGGCGCAGATCGCCGCGCTGGCCGATTACGTAGCGCCGGGCGGTCGCAAGAACGCCGCTGCGGCCAAGGCCACGGCACCTTCCGCGCCGACCAAGGCCGACGACGGCCTGGCGCGGCTGATACTGCCAAAAGGCTTCTCGATTTCCGTGTATGCCGAGAACGTGGACACGGCCCGCTCGATGGCCGTGTCGCCCGGCGGCATCGTCTACGTGGGTTCGCGCAAGGCCGGCAAGGTGTACGCGGTGGTCGACGAGAACGGCGACAAGAAGGCCGACAAGGTCGTCACCATCGCCCAGGGCCTGGACAACCCGATCGGCGTGACGCTGCTGGACGGCGCGCTGTACGTGGCCGAGATCGGGCGCGTGATCCGCTTCGACGCGATCGACAAGACCTACGCGAACAAGCCGGCCTACAAGGTGGTCAAGGACGACCTGCCAAACGACAAGTGGCACGGCGAGAAGATCATCAAGGCCGGCCCGGACGGCAAGCTGTACATCCCGGTCGGCTCGCCCTGCAATACCTGCGACAGGGACGACGAGGTGTACTCGAAGATCTGGCGCATGAACCCGGACGGTTCGGGCTGGGAAATGGTGGCCAACGGCATCCGCAACACGGTCGGCTTCGCGTGGCATCCGGTCACGAAGGACCTGTGGTTTACCGATAACGGCCCCGATGAAATGGGCGACAACAACCCTTCCTGCGAATTGAACGTGGCGCCGAAGACGGGCCTGCACTTCGGCTTCCCGTACTGCCATGGCGGCGTGGTGCCGGACCCGAAATTCGGCGCCGGCCGCAGTTGCGCGCAATTCACGGCGCCGGTGGCCAAGCTGGGCCCGCACGTGGCCCCGCTCGGCCTGGCGTTCTACACGGGCACGCAATTCCCGTCCCAGTACCGCAACCAGGTGTTCGTGGCCGAACACGGCTCGTGGAACCGTACGCAGAAGATCGGCTACAAGGTCAGCCTGGTCACCTTGCAGGGTAACCAGGAAGTGACGACGACCACCTTCATCGACGGCTTCCTGCAGGGCGACGACGTGAGCGGGCGGCCGGTGGATATCGCCGTTGCCGCCGATGGCGCGATGCTGATCTCCGACGACCATGCCGGGAAGATCTATCGCGTGACCTATACGGGCAAGTAACCGTCGTACTGCATCGATCAGCAACTCACAGGCGTAAACGCAACAGTGGTGCGACGTCGTACCACTTCATATGTTGCGTTGCGTCAATACGCATGCTAAGGTTGGGGTCTTCGCTCCTGGAAAGAGACGGCCCCAACCTTCCGCCCGCCTCCCAGCCCGCAACACGGAATTCCGGCAGCATCGCGCCACGTCCCTGCGCATTCGTCCGCCAAGCTACTTGGCGATCCGACATCGCCAGGGCACGCTCGCCCTGCTCTCAACGGAACCATCCATGTTCAAGCGTCTTACCATCCGAACCCGCCTCATTGCCACCATGGCCGTGCTGGGCCTGCTGATCGCCGTCACCGGCACCGTGGGCATCTATGGCGTCCATTCCGTCAACGTGGCTCTCGAAGAAACCTACGGCAACCAGATGGCGTCGGCGCAGGCCGTCGCCAGTGCAAAGGTGCAGCTGATGCGCGCGCGGCTGGTACAGGATCGCGCGGTCTTCCATCCGGAATCTGCCGAAGTGCCGGCCCTGCTCAAGCGCGCCGAGGATTTCGTCGCCAAGTCGGACACCGCCTGGAAGGAGTACCTCGCCATTCCGCTGGAAGCGGCGGAACAGGTCCTGTCGGACAAGGTGGCGGCAACGCGCAAGGACCTGATCGACAACGGCCTGCACGCGCTTGCGCAGGCGCTGCGCGCCGGCGACGCCGCGCGTGTCGACCATCTCGCCATGAAGGACATGCAAAAGCTGTTTTCCGCCTACAGCGACGCATCGGACCAGCTCGACGAGCACCTCACGCACCTCGCGCAAAGCAATTTCAAGGAAAGCCAGCGCCTGTATGGCACCGTGATGGCGCTGTCGATCGGCGCGGTCGTCGCGGGCATCGTCCTGATCTTCATGGCCTGCGCCACGCTGATGCGCGCCATCATGGGCCCGCTGCGCGAAGCGCTGGAGCATTTCGATGCGATGGCGGCCGGCGACCTGTCGCGCCGTATCGATACGAGCCGGCAAGACGAAATGGGCACGCTGATGAAAGGCCTGGCCAGCATGCAGGAAAAGCTCGCCGACACGGTGCGCATCGTGCGCGAAGGCAGCGGCTCGATCGCCGTGGCCAGCAACGAGATCGCCGACGGCAACCTGGACCTGTCGCGCCGCACCGAACAGCAGGCGGCGAGCCTGGAAGAAACCGCCTCGTCGCTGGAAGAGCTGACGTCGACCGTGCGTCAGAACGCCGACAATGCGCGCCAGGCCAACGGCATGGCGGTCTCCGCCTCGCAGGTGGCGCAACAGGGCGGCCAGATCGTGGCCAAGGTGATCGACACGATGGGCGCGATCACCACGTCGTCGAAAAAGATCGAGGACATCATCGCCGTCATCGACAGCATCGCGTTCCAGACCAATATCCTGGCGCTGAACGCGGCCGTGGAAGCGGCCCGCGCCGGCGAACAGGGCCGCGGCTTTGCCGTGGTCGCCAGCGAAGTGCGCACGCTGGCCCAGCGTTCGGCCGCCGCCGCCAAGGAAATCAAGGAATTGATCGACGCCTCGGTGGCCAGCGTGGAAGCCGGCTCGACCCTGGTGGGCCAGGCCGGTACCACGATGGACGAGATCGTCACGGGGATCGCGCGCGTGGCGGACATCATGGCGGAGATCATGTCGGCCACGTCCGAACAAAGCACCGGCATCGACCTGATCAACGACGCCGTCACGCAGATGGACCAGGTGACGCAGCAGAACGCCGCCCTGGTCGAGGAAGCCGCGGCCGCCGCCGGCTCCCTGCAGGAGCAGGCCGCCACGCTGGAGCAGACGGTTGCCGTGTTCCGGCTCGATCAACAGGCGCCGGCACGCGTCACCGCCACGGTCTCGCGCTCTGCTGCCCGTCCCACTACCCAACTCGCCTGGCAGTAACAAGTAAAAATCGAACCGGGGTCAGACCCCGGTTTCAGGAAATATTGCCAAAAACCGGGGTCTGACCCCGGTTTTTGGCAACTTTTTAGTTTCTTGGCAGAATTTACGCCTTGTTCGCGGCGGCCTGGGTGCCGCAGCTGTAGCAGAAGCGCGTGAAGGCGTTCTTGCGGGCTTCGCAGCAAGTGCAGCGGTTGAACAGGCCGATGCCGCAGTGCGGGCAGAAGTCCAGTTTCGGATCCTTCAGGTCGACCCCGCGTTCGCAGCCGGGGCAGACGCTCTTCCCCATCCGCGCCAGCGCGATGTCATAGCCGAGGCTTTCGCGCCGCTGCGCATCCGGCTGCGCTTCGGCGGTACGCTGGCGTTCCAGGTAGCGCTGCAGGCCGAGGATGGCTTGCCGGCCGACGACCACCGTCAGCAGGATGCCGACCACGTAGCGCACGTAGCCGCCGTAGCTGGGCAGGTAAGGCACCAGTTCGACAAAGAACGCGAACAGCGCGAAGAAGATGAAGCCCCACACGAACGGCCACCATGTGCTCTTGCGCTTGTTCTTCCACAGCCAGCCGGCAATCAGCAGCAACGGCAGGGTCAGCGCGAGGCGGTAGCCGAACACGCGCAGCTCGCGCATGTGCAAGGCCCGGTCGAAGGCGGGATGCGCTGCCTCCTGGAGGGATTGCAGCTGGGTGTGGGCCGCCGCCCGCGCCTGCCGCGCATTCAGCTGGATCTGCTCCTGTTCCTGCACGCCGGTCAATGCCTTCCGCTCCGCCGCGGCCAGGCCATCGAGCTGGCGCGTGCGGGCGATCAGGTCCGGATCCTGGTCGGGCCGGGCCGTGGCGTGGCGGGTGGAGAGCCAGTTGTCGAATGTTTCGCGGGCCGATGCCGTGTTGGCCTTGGCCACCCGGTGCTGCTGCTCGGCCTGCTCGAGGGCGTTGTCGGCGGCCCGTTCATTGCGCTCGGCGACCGCGATCGTGTCGCGCACGGCCGCCAGCCTGGCGGGATCGATGAACTGCTCCAGTTCGATCGGTTCCTCGACAAGATTCAGGTTGTCGACGACCTTGCCGCCCAGGCCGATCAGGAAGCCGGCAAACAGGAAAGCCACCAGCCATAAACCGCGCTGGAACCATTTTTCGGAGAGACGCAGGGCCTTGCTCATCGTGATGCTCCCGGTTAGTTGGACCGGAACGGAGCATAGCGGCTTTCGCCGGCGCGATGCTGTGGCGGGACTCTAATTATGGGCTGGCGGTTCGCGGAAGACCGGGAAATCGACGCCCATAAAAAAACCGCCGGGCTTGCGCACCGGCGGTTCCTGTCATCCGCAAAGGACGATTACTTGGCGGCGGCGCCTTCTTCGGCGGCAGCCTTCATCGACAGCTTCAGGCGGCCGCGATCGTCCGTTTCCAGGACTTTCACGCGCACTTGCTGGCCTTCCTTCAGGTAGTCGGCCACGGCGTTGACACGCTCGTTGGCGATCTGCGAGATGTGCAGCAGGCCATCCTTGCCCGGCATGACTTGCACGATCGCGCCGAAGTCCAGCAGCTTGAGCACGGTGCCGTCGTAGGTCTTGCCCACTTCGACCGACGCGGTCAGCTCTTCGATGCGGCGCTTGGCTTCCTGGCCGGCGGCAGCGTCGACGGAAGCGATGGTGACCACGCCTTCGTCGCTGATGTCGATCTGCGTGCCGGTTTCCTCGGTCAGCGCGCGGATCACGGCGCCGCCCTTGCCGATCACGTCGCGGATCTTCTCGGGGTTGATCTTGATGGTGATGAGGCGCGGCGCGAAGTCGGACAGTTCCGTCTTCACGTGCGGCATCGCCTTCTGCATCTCGCCCAGGATGTGCTGGCGGCCTTCTTTTGCCTGCGCCAGCGCGACCTGCATGATCTCTTTCGTGATGCCCTGGATCTTGATGTCCATCTGCAGCGCCGTGATGCCGTTGGCGGTGCCGGCGACCTTGAAGTCCATGTCGCCCAGGTGGTCTTCGTCACCCAGGATGTCGGACAGCACGGCGAACTTGCCGCCTTCCTTGATCAGGCCCATGGCGATACCGGCCACGTGCGCCTTCATCGGCACGCCGGCATCCATCAGCGCCAGGCAGCCGCCGCAGACCGAAGCCATCGACGAGGAACCGTTCGATTCGGTGATCTCGGACACCAGGCGCACGGAGTAGCTGAACTCTTCCGGCGACGGCAGCGCGGCGACCAGGGCGCGCTTGGCCAGGCGGCCATGGCCCACTTCGCGGCGCTTCGGCGTACCGACGCGGCCCGTTTCGCCGGTGGCGAACGGAGGCATGTTGTAGTGCAGCATGAAGTCGTCAGTGTACTCGCCCATCAGCGCATCGATCTTCTGCGAATCACGGGCGGTGCCCAGCGTGGCGACGACCAGTGCCTGGGTTTCGCCACGGGTGAACAGCGCGGAACCGTGGGTACGCGGCAGGACCGAGGTGCGGATCGCGATCGGACGCACGGTGCGGGTGTCGCGGCCGTCGATGCGCGGTTCGCCGTTCAGGATCTGCGAACGCACGACCTTGGCTTCCATGTCGAACAGGATGTTGCCCACTTCGACGGAGTCCGGTGCGTCGACGCCTTCGGCGGCGGCTTGCGCGGCCAGGTCGGCGATCACTTCGCTCTGCATGGAACGCAGGGCTTGCTGGCGGGCCTGCTTGTTCTTGGTCTGGTACGCTTCGTTGATCTTGGCTTCGGCGAACTGGGCGACCTTGGCGATCAGCGCTTCGTTCTTGGCCGGCGGGGTCCATTCCTGCTCCGGCTTGCCGCCTTCTTCCACCAGCGCGTGGATCGCGTCGATCACGGCCTTCATCTGGTCGTGGCCATAGACCACGCCGCCCAGCATCACTTCTTCGGACAGCTGCTTGGCTTCCGATTCCACCATCAGCACGGCGGTTTCGGTACCGGCCACGACCAGGTCCATCTCGGACGTCTTCAGCTGGCTGGTGGTCGGGTTCAGGATGTACTGGCCGTTGGCGTAACCCACGCGGGCTGCGCCGATCGGGCCGTTGAACGGCACGCCGGCCACGCACAGGGCGGCGGAGGCACCGATCATCGAGGGGATATCAGGGTCGATTTCGGGATTGACCGACAGAACGTGGATGATGACCTGCACCTCGTTCATGTAACCTTCCGGGAACAGCGGGCGGATCGGGCGGTCGATCAGGCGGGACGTCAGCGTCTCCTTCTCCGACGGACGGCCTTCGCGCTTGAAGAAGCCGCCGGGGATCTTGCCGGCTGCATAGGTCTTCTCGATGTAGTCGACCGTCAGCGGGAAGAAATCCTGGCCGGGCTTGGCATCCTTGCGCGCCACCACGGTCGCCAGCACGACGGTGTCGTCCATCGACACCAAGACCGCACCGGAGGCCTGGCGAGCGATCTCGCCGGTTTCCAGGGTCACGGTATGTTGGCCGTACTGGAAGGTTTTCGTAACTTTGTTAAACATGGGTAATCCCTTTCTATTTGCCGACAGATTTTCAGGCGCTGTCGTTCACCTCACCACGGGCGGCTGGCTGATGCCTGGCGCCTTCTTGCCCTACTTTGCCTGGCAAAACGCAAGTGCGTTCCGCTTGGCAATAAATCATGATCCAGAATGCAAAATGCCCGCGTCAGCGAACTGGCGCAGGCATTTACTGAAGCCGGTGATGCAAGTATTACTTACGCAGGCCGAGCTTGGCGATCAGGTCGCGGTAGCGGGTTGCGTCCTTGTTCTTCAGGTAGGACAGCAGGCTCTTGCGACGGTTGACCATCATGATCAGGCCGCGGCGGGAGTGGTGATCCTTGCTGTGGGCCTTGAAGTGGCCGTTCAGTTCGTTGATGCGTGCGGTCAGCAGTGCAACCTGGACTTCCGGCGAACCGGTGTCGTTCTGGCCACGTGCGTTGTCCGCGATGATCGCGGATTTGTTGATGTTTTCTACGGACATGATAAACCTTTCACATGCGATGAGCGGAGTAAGAAACCCTGCACATCGTGAATTACGATAAATGAATAAGCCTGCCCGAAAGGACAGGCCCGCAAGTATAACGGAATTCGCGCGTCCCGTATCGACTTCTCACTACAATTATTGGATGACCCAGGGGAAAAACATGAAAAATCTGATCGTTGCGGCAATAGTGGGGGCGGCATTGGCCGGCTGCGCGCTGGGGCCGCCGCCACAGCCCGGCGAGCCGATGGCCGCCGTCGAAGCGCGCCTGGGCCACCCCAGCGCCCGCTATGCGGCCGGTGGCGAAACCATCCACGAATACGGTGCCGGGGCGTTCGGCCAGTTCACCTACATGGCGCGCTACGGCGCCGATGGCCGGCTGCTGTCGTACGAACAGGTGCTGACCGACGAGAAATTCGCCACCATCAAGCTCGGTGTCGACGACAAGCGGACCATCCTGCACACGCTCGGGCAGCCGGCCGAGACGATGTACCTGTCGCGCCGCGACCTGGAAGTGTGGAGCTACCGATATAAACAGTCGGGCGTGTGGGATGCGATGATGCACGTCCACTTCAGCCGGGATGGCAAGGTGCGCGAGATGATGGCCGGGCCGGATCCGATGCGCGACCACCGGGAAGGGTTTTTCTGAGGGTGCGGCGGGTGAAACTGGGATAGGCACCAATTCATTCGCAGCACGTGCGCTGCTGGTGCTGGTGTCGGACACCTCTGGTGTCGGACACCAGGCCGCTGGCAGGATCGGGTTCCGCTAACCGAACGGTATCGGGGCTGGCCCTACTCCGTCTGCGGATTGACCCGCGCCTTCGCATGCAGCTTGTTCAGGGCGGCCAGGTAAGCCTTGGCGGAAGCGACCACGATATCCGGATCGGCGCCCACGCCGTTGACGATGCGCCCGGCCTGCGACAGGCGCATGGTGACTTCGCCCTGCGATTGCGAGCTGGGGCTGATCGCGGCGATGGAGAACAGCACCAGCTCGGCGCCGCTCCTGGCCTCGCCTTCGATCGCGTTGACGATCGCGTCCACCGGCCCGTCGCCGCTGCCTTCGCACGCGACTTCCCGCTCGCCCATCGCGAACACGACGCGCGCGTGCGGCAGCTCGCCCGTTTCGCTGCGCTGGGACAGCGACACCAGCCGGTAATGCTCGCCCTCCTCGCGCTCCTCGGTGGAGACGAGGGCCATGATGTCCTCGTCGAAGATCTCAGCCTTCCGGTCGGCCAGGTCCTTGAAGCGGGCGAAGGCGGCATTGACATCGCCTTCCGAATCGAGCTCGATGCCCAGCTCCTGCAGCCGCTGCTTGAACGCATTGCGGCCGGACAGCTTGCCGAGCACGATCTTGTTGGCGGTCCAGCCGACGTCTTCGGCGCGCATGATTTCATAGGTTTCGCGTGCCTTCAGGATGCCGTCCTGGTGGATGCCGGAGGCGTGCGCGAACGCGTTGGCGCCGACCACCGCCTTGTTCGGCTGCACGGCGAAGCCGGTAATCTGCGACACCATCTTCGACGCGGCCACGATCTGCGTGGTGTCGATGCCGCATTCGAGGTTGTAGTAGCCGCCGCGCGTGCGCAGCGCCATCACCACTTCTTCCAGCGCGGTATTGCCGGCGCGTTCGCCCAGGCCATTGATCGTGCATTCGATCTGCCGCGCGCCGCCGATCATCACGCCGGCCAGCGAATTGGCCACGGCCAGGCCCAGGTCGTTGTGGCAGTGCACCGACCAGACGGCCTTGTCGGAGTTGGGGATGCGTTCGCGCAGCCGGCGGATCGATTCGCCGAACAGTTCGGGCACGGCATAGCCCACCGTGTCGGGGAAATTGATCGTGGTGGCACCCTCGGCGATCACCGTTTCCAGCACGCGGCACAGGAAATCCTCCTCCGACCGGCTGCCGTCTTCCGGAGAAAACTCGACATCGTCGGTGAAGCGGCGGGCAAAGCGGATGGCCTGGGTGGCCTGCTCGAGCACCTGCTCGGGTTCCATGCGCAGCTTCATCTTCATGTGCAGCGGCGAGGTGGCGATGAAGGTGTGGATGCGCTTGCGGGCGGCCGGCTCGAGGGCCTCGGCGGCGCGGGAGATGTCGCGGTCATTGGCGCGCGACAGCGAGCAGACGGTGGAATCCTTGATGGCGGCGGAAATGGCGCGGATGGCCTCGAAGTCGCCCGGCGAGGCGGCGGCAAAGCCGGCTTCGATCACGTCCACGCGCAGCTTTTCCAGCTGGCGCGCGATGCGGATCTTTTCTTCCTTGGTCATCGACGCGCCCGGCGACTGCTCGCCGTCGCGCAGCGTGGTATCGAAAATGATCAGGCGGTTGCTCATGGGGTCTCGCTCCTTGATATGGCCGCTGATCCAAAGCTCAACGGCGTTCGTTGTCCTCGGGTTCCTCGTCGACCTGCACGATCGACACCGGCTTGCCTTTCGCCAGCCGCACGGCGAACACCACGTAGCCTGACAGCCCGTACAGCACGAACAGCAGGAACATCACCTTCGGCGGATCCAGCGACACCAGCGTGAAGGCCAGCGCGATGAGGAACACGGTGATGAACGGTACCGACTTCTTGAAGTTGACGTCCTTGAAGCTGTAGTACGGCACGTTGGTGACCATTGTCAGGCCGGCGAACAGTGCCAGCGCCCACGAGGCCCACGGGTAGTACACGCCGTGCTCGCCCATGTCGACCATCACCAGCACGAAGCCGGCGATCAGCGCCGCCGCCGACGGACTCGGCATGCCCTGGAAGTAGCGCTTGTCGACCACGGTGATGTTGGTGTTGAAGCGGGCCAGCCGCAGCGCGGCGCCGGCACAGTAGACGAAGGCGGCGATCCAGCCCAGCTTGCCCAGGCCGCGCAGCGACCATTCATAGATGACGAGCGCCGGCGCGGCGCCGAACGACACCATGTCGGACAGGCTGTCGTACTGCGCGCCGAATTCGCTTTGCGTGTTGGTGAGGCGGGCCACCCGGCCATCGAGACCGTCGAGCAGCATGGCCACGAAGATGGCCCAGGCGGCGTGCTCGAAGCGCTGGTTCATCGCCATCACGATCGCGTAGAAGCCGCAGAACAGCGCTCCGGTCGTGAAGGCGTTCGGCAGCAGGTAGATGCCGCGGCGCGGCCGGAGCTCGCCCCGCTCGTTGTACTTGCGGGCGAACCTGCTGAAGGCGCTGCGGCGCGGCGCCTTGCCATTGGGGACGGCGCCGGGCTTGGGCCGGCGGCGAGGGAATTTAGCCATTGAGTACCTGGTGCAAAATTATTGCATGAGCGTGCTGCATCATCCGCTACATCAGCGTGCTACATCAGCGTGCTACATGAGCGAGCTACAGGAGCGTGCTGCATGAGCGTACTACATGAGCATGCGACATAAGCCTGCTGCAGAGCGCTGCGCTATTGTTGTGTTCCGCCAGGGCATTCCTGCCCGGCCGGCTGAACCCTATTATAGAGGAGCACGCGGATCGGGGAGCACTCAGGTCGGGTGGCTGGCGTGCGGGACGATCGTCCCGCCCCTCCTGCTCAGCGGAAGCGCACCTTGCCCACCAGGCGCATCTGCAGCGTGGTCTCGCCCGGCTCGAACGATGGCTCGGCCACTTCGGCCGTATCCATCGCGCGCTTGCTCATCGCCATCATCGGCGCCGGGGCGCCGCCTTCCGGATGAGCGTAGTTGCCGGAACCTTCGAAGTCCACGGTATCCAGCACGGCATCGGTCACCGGCCGGCCCATCGCCGTGGCCACCGAGGCGATGCGCTCGTTCAGGTTCCTGTAGGTGGCGGCGATGCGCTGGTCATCCAGCTTCTTCGTCGCCGCCGGCGTCAGGCCGAAGTTGATCGCGTTCAGCGTCAGTACCTTCTGCGCCGCGGCCACGGTCTTCGGCAGGCCGGCCAGGTTGGTCGTCTTCACCTCCACGTAATGTCCCACGCGCCAGGCGGTGGGCACGCGCGGCTTGTTCCCCGCCATCGGCTGCACCGGCCGGTCTTCCGGATACACCGGGTAGGTGTAGTAGTTCATCGTCGTCAGGCTGGCCTTGGGATCTTCGCGCTTCAGGATGTCCAGGCCCTGCTTCATCTTCTGGTTGACGCGCGAGGCGGCGGCGGCCTTGTCCTTGTCCTGTTCCTCGATCGCCAGCACGGCGGTGGCCTGGTCGTTCGGCGCCGTCACCTCGCCGTAGGCGGGAATGATGACGGTGGTGCCGGTGGTCGGCACCTGCGCGCCCGCGTGGGCGGCGCCGAGCAGGAACGTCATTGCGAGTGCGGCGGGGGCCACGGTTTTCAGCAGGGTCATGAGCCTCTCCTCGGTTGAAATGGTGAGCGCACTTTAACCGATCCGCCACGCGCCGCAGGGAACAGTTGGTGAACGTTTGTAACAGCGCGTCATCGCGCCGGCACACGGATCTGGCATGATGGCGGACTGACCGTTTTACGCGACCAAACAATGAAAGCAACCATCTTCCTGCCGCTGGCCCTGTCGATATCGGTGTCCTTGCCCACCCTTGCCTCGGCCGCCCCCGCCAAACCCAACCCCGCGCCGAAACTGGTCGTCGTGATGGCCGTCGACGGCTTGCCGCAGGAGCAGCTGGTGCGCTACCGCGAGCAGTTCGGCAAGGGCGGCTTCCGGCGCCTGCTCGATGGCGGCGCCTGGTTCAGCGATGCGCACCAGGCGCACGGCACCACCGTCACCGCGGTGGGCCATGCCGCCATCCTCACCGGCGCCTACCCGAACCAGCACGGCATCGTGTCCAACTACTGGATCGACCGCGCCACCGGCCAGCAGATCTACTGCACCGAAGACCGCAACCACCACTACATCGGCGAAGAGACCGCGCCCGACGACGGCACCTCGCCGGCCAGGCTGCGCGTCGACACGCTGGGCGACCAGCTGCGCTATGCCACCGGCAACCGCGCCAAGGTGGTGGCCGTTTCCGGCAAGGACCGCGGCGCGATCCTGCTGGCCGGCAAAGGCGGCACCGCCTATATGTACATGGAAGACAGCGGCAATTTCGCCAGCAGCACCTGGTACATGCAGCAGCACCCGCAATGGGTGCAGCGCTACCTGGCCGGCAAGCCGCAAGACCGCTACTACGGGCAGAAGTGGCGCCCGCTGCTGGCCGACAGCGCCTACGCCGGCGATGCGGAAGGACCGCTGTTCGATTTTTCGTACTACAGCGAGAGCGGCAAGCCCGATGCCGGCTACTACAAGCGCCTCAAGGAAGGGCCGGCCGTAGACGAGCTGACGCTGGACTTCGCCCGCGCCGCCATCGACGGGGAGGCACTCGGCGCCAACCCGGCCGGCGTGCCGGACCTGCTGGGCGTGAGCCTTTCCGGCCATGACTACGTGAACCACCGCCACGGCCCGGAGAGCAAGATGTCGCACGACCACCTGCAGCGGCTGGACCGCATGCTGGCCAGCTTCTTCAGCTACCTGGACCAGCGCGTGGGGGCGGATGAATGGATGATCGTGCTGACGGCCGACCACGGCTTCGCCAACAGCGCCGAATTCTCGCAGCGGCAGCGCATCGATGCAGGCCGCATCGACGGCAAGAAGATGCTGGCCGGGCTGGAACAGCACCTGGCCGCCACGTTCAACGGGGTGAAGCCGATCGCCAACGCCGTGCCGCCGAATATTTATTTCGATGACGCGGCGATCCGCAAGGCCGGGCTGAAACGCGCCGACATCGAGGCGGCCGCCAGCACATGGCTGCTGGCGCAGGCCGGTGTCGCCGACGTGTACACCCGCACGCGCTTCGAGGAAAGCGGCGCCACCGGCACCCGGCAGGACTTGCTGATGCGCCGCGGCTGGCACCGCCATGAATCCGGCGACCTGGTCGTGGTGCCGCGCGCGTACTGGGCATTCGGCTCGGGCACCAGCGGCGCCACGCACGGCACGCCGTACCGCTACGACACCAGCGTGCCGCTGATCATGATGGGCAAGCGCTGGGTCGCGCCGGGCAACTACACGCAGTATGCCGAGGTGGTCGACATCGCGCCGACGCTGGCCGCGCTGCTGCAGGTGCGGGCCCCGGCCGGCGCCGAGGGGCGCGTGCTGACGGAAGCGCTGCGCCGCCGATAGGGCTGGTGCCGGACATTGCTTCCAGCGGAGTCAGTGTCCGGCACGAATGGCGTTAGCTTAAGCGTTACCGGACACATCGAAAGCGCATGCATTCACCCCAACAGCGAAGGGCTGGGGTCAGGGAGGAATGCTGGCATGCATGCCTGCATCGTTCTGCAGGCGCGAAGCAGGCTTCGCGAAACCCCTGCTACACCCCGGCGGGTCTGACCCCGGAGTTTGCACTTGGGGTGGGCTTAACCGCAAGAGTGTACGGCCCCGCTCTCCGCCAGCCTCACCTGAGCGCCTGGTACAACTCGGCGATATCGTAGGGCTTGGCCAGCAGCCGCACGCCGGGCAGGTTGACCCGGCTGTCCGTGTAGCCGGTGGCGAGCACGATCCGCACCTGCGGGAAGCGGGTCAGCACGATGCGCGCCAGTTCCACGCCGCCGATCGCGCCGGGCATCACGATATCGGAAAACACTTGGCGCACCGGCGCGCCCGACTCCAGCACGGCAAGCGCCTCGTCGCCACTGGCCGCCGCGCGCACCTCGAAGCCGGCGGTGACAAGCGCGGCCAGCATGGTTTCCCGCACCAGGGGATCGTCCTCGACGAACAGCACCAGCCCCTCGGCCGCTTGCAGGTCGGGGGACGCGGCCCGGGTGCCCTCTTCCACGGCCGTCGCCGCGCCGGCCGCGCGCGGCAGCCAGATCGTCACCGTCGTGCCGGATCCCGGTGCGCTGTCCAGCACCAGCCTGCCGTTCGACTGGACCGCGAAACCATAGGCCTGCGGCAGGCCCAGGCCGGTGCCCTTGTCGACGCCCTTGGTGGTGTAGAACGGTTCCAGCGCGCGCGCCAGCGTATCCTGGCTCATGCCGGTGCCGGTATCGGCCACCGACACGCGCAGGTAGTCGCCCGGCGCCAGCTCCCCTGCCAGTCCTTTTCCTTGTACCTGTCCCTGCACCGCGGCCGGCAGCGTTTCGTTGCGCAATGCGACGCTCACCCTGCCGCCGGCCGGCATCGCATCGCGCGCGTTGATGACGAGGTTGAGCAGGGCCAGTTCCATCTGCAGCGGATCGATGGTGACGGGCCACAGGCCGTCCGGCGCCGGCTGCAGGTCGAGCGCCAGTTCCACATTGTTCGGCAGCGCGTTCTTCAGCATCGGCAGCACGTTGTGCACGGCAATTGCCGGGTCGACGGTGGCCAGCCGCGCGTCCTGCACCGTCCCGAACGAGCGCATCTGCCCGGTCAGCGTGGTGGCGCGCGCGATGGCGCGCTGGCATGTCTCGGCCAGCGCCTGCACCCGCGCGCGGTCCTGCGTCAGCGGAATCAGTTGCAAGGCGCCGGACAGGGTTTGCAGCACATTGTTGAAATCGTGGGCGATGCCGGCCGTGAGCCGGCCCAGCGCCTCCAGCTTCTGGCCCTGCAGCAGCGCGCGCTGGGCACGCTCGGCCGCGGCCACCGCCTCGGCCACCTTGCGTTCCAGTTCCGCCTCGTTGTCGCGGATCCTGGCGGCGGCATCGGCCAGGGCCCGGCTGACCGCGTCCGCCTCGGCCATGCCGGAACGGAGCGCCGCCACGGGCTCGCCGGCACCCAGCGCCTCGGCACTGCGGCGCAGGCGTTCGATGGGCGCGGCGGTGCGCCGCGCATACCAGTGCGCGCCGGCCATCGACAGCGCCAGCATCAGCACGATCATCGCGGCAAAACCGGTGGCCGCGTAGATCGCCGGCCGGCGTATCTCTTCGAGCGGCACGCTGAGGATCACGGTCCAGCCGGACAGCGGCGCGCGGCTGAAGAACGCCATGGTCTGGATACCCGACAGCGTGACGCCCTGGTGTACGCCGGATTGTTCGCCGGCCTGTATCCGCGCGCGCAGCGCCGGCCGCACGCTCATGCCGATGTACTTCTGCGCATCGCGGCTGCGCGCGATCACGCGGCCCTGGCGGTCCGTCAGCGAGGCGGTCCACTGTTGCGGCAGCCCTTGCTGCACCAGCAGTGGCACCAGCCGCTCCGCCGCCAGGCCCATCGCCAGGTAATAGCGCAGCTGGCCGTCGACCTGCACGGGGATCTGGACCGCGATATCCGGGCGCTTGCCGACCGGCGCGACGAACAGGTCGGACACCACAGTGCCTTGCGGGCCCTTGACGCGGCGCAGCGCCATCAGGTTCGACCGCCCCTTCGGCAGCGGTCCGCCGAACGGCTGCCGGCTGTTGAGCAGCTGGCGGCCTTCCAGGTCGGTCACGACGATCACCGAATGGCCGGGCGGCGCCACGCGCCGGGCCTGGTCGTAGAACGCGCGGAGGTCGCCCCGATGCAACGCCGGTGCCGCCGCCAGGGTGCGCAGGATGCCGTCCATCGCCAGCAGTTCGCGGTCGGCCAGCAGCGACAGCGCGCGCACGGCTTCCCTGGTGCCGGCCACTTCGGCCTTGCGCTGTTCCTGGTACACGTACCACAGCGCGACCGATGCCACCAACACGGCGGGGAACAGGATCGACAGGATCAGCAGCAGCAGGCGGGTTCGGATACGCATGGACGTCGGGATGAGGGTCAGGAAGCGATGATAACGAAACGACAATACCGATTCTATCCGAGCAAGGCTTCGCGCGTTGGAAACGCTTCGGCGCGTACCGCCACCGGTTCACCGCAAAGGGCTCCCGCCGGGCCGGCCGCGGCGCTACATTGCCAGCACCGTCCCTGTCCTGGAGGAACCCGATGAAAAAACTGCTGGCGACCACCCTGCTGCTGTCAGGCCTGCTGCTGTCCGCGTTCGCCCCGATGGCCCGCGCCGAAACGGGCGGAGACGATCCCGCGGCCGTGATGGAGATCGACACCATCGTCAAGGCTTTCCAGGCCGCGATCATCGCCAGGGACCGCGCCGCGCTGGAAGCGATGTTCCTCCCCGCCGACAACAGCTGGCTGACCGTGGCCAGCGAGCGCATCAAGCTGAAGCCGGGCCAGCCGCGCGTCAGGCCGTCCACCTACCGCCAGTTCGCCGAATTCGTCGGCGCCAGCAAGCTGCCCATCGAGGAGCGCTTCCACAACGTGCGCATCCACAGCAACGGCAGCATCGGCACCGTGTACTTCGATTTCGAATTCGTCGAGGATGGCAAGGTCACCAACAGGGGCGCCGAATCCTGGCACATGGTGAAGACGGAAAGCGGCTGGAAAATCAGCTCGATGGTGTTTTCGCTCGGCTGAAGTCCGGCCACTGCGGCTACAATCGCCCGATGTCTCCCCGCTCGTTCGACACGGCCAGTTTGGCCGATCCACCCTTCCACCACGCGCTGCTGGCGGCGCTGCCGATCACCGTGTGCATCGCGATCATGGGGGTGCCGGACGTTGGCCATGAACGGCCGCTGATCTTCCGCACGCTGTACCTGTGCACCTACCTGGCGTGGATCGCGCCCACCGCCTGGCTGCAGCGCGAGCTGTGGCGGCGCGGCCTGCCCTGGTGGGGTACCGCGCTGGCGCTGCTGGCGGCGAGCTACGCGATGTCGGTGGCGAACAGCCTGCTGGGGCAGACGGTCGCCATCCGCCTCGGGCTGCGCGCCACGCATGACTGGGCCATGCTGTTCGCCGGGCTGGATGGCTGCTGGCTGCCGCTGATCGCGTTCTGCGCCAGCCATGCGGTGGTGGCCTATAACAGCGCGCTGGGTGAGGAGCGCACGCGTTCGGCCGAGGCCCTGCTGCTGGCGCGCGATGCCGAACTGCGCGCCCTGCGCTACCAGCTGCAGCCGCACTTCCTGTTCAATACGCTCAACGGCGTGTCCGCGCTGGTGGCCACGGGCCGCGACCGGGATGCCAACCGGATGATCGCGCAGCTGGCGGACCTGCTGCGCGCCACCCTGGCCACCGAGCACGCGCACGAGCACGCGCTGGCCGACGAACTGGCGCTGACCGAGAACTACCTGGAGATCGAGAAGGCGCGGCTGGGCGAGCGGCTGCGCATCGCCATCGAGGTCGGCCCCGGCCTGCTCGATGCGCAGGTGCCCTGCCTGCTGCTGCAGCCGCTGGCCGAGAACGCCGTGCGGCATGGCATCGCCCCCGATCCCGCCGGTGGCGCGCTGGGGCTGACGATCGCGGCCACCGGCGGCACGCTGCACATCCGCGTGGTCAACGACGCGCGCATGGGCGGCGACAATGGCGCGTCCCTGGGCGTGGGCATGCGCAACGTGGCTGAACGGCTGCGCAAGCTGTATGGCGGCGCGTACCGCTTCACGGCCCGCCACGTGGCCGGCGGCCGCTTCGAGGTGTCGATCGAACTGCCGCTGCGGCGCGAATCCGTCGCGGGCGCATCATGGGAGCGTGGATCATGGGTGCGTACGACGGGGGAGCGTACATCAGGGGAGCGTACGACAGGGGAGCGTACGACTGGGGAGCGTACGACAGGGGAGCGTGCGGCATGATGCGCGCGCTCGTCGTCGATGACGAACCGCTGGCGCGCGCCGGCGTGCTGGCCCGGCTGCGGCAATGCCCGGATATCGACGTCGTCGCCGAATATGGCGACGGTCCCGCCGCGCTGGCCGGCATCCGCGATGCCCGGCCCGACCTGGTGTTCCTCGATGTCGAGATGCCCGGCTTGAACGGCCTCGGCGTGCTGGCCGCGCTGCCGGCGGCCGAGCGCCCGCTGGCCGTGCTGCTGACGGCGCACGAGCAGTTCGCCGTGCAGGCCTTCGCGCTGGACGTCGTCGACTACCTGCTGAAACCCGTGGAAGACGAGCGCTTTGCCGACGCGGTGGCGCGGGCGCGGCAGGCCTGGCGCTTCCGCTGCGGCGCACCCGAGGCGCCGGGACCGCAAGCCGGCTACCTGTCGCGCTTCACGGTGCGCTACGGCAGCCGCCTGGTGTTCGTCGACGTGGAAGAGGTGGAATGGATCGACGCGGCGGGCGATTACGCCACGCTGCACGCGGGCGGACGCGAGTACCTGGTGCGCATGGCGCTGCACCGGCTGGTGGAGTCGCTCGACCCGGCCGCGTTCGCCCGCGTGCACCGCTCCGCCATCGTGCGGCTGGACCGCGTGGCCGAACTGCGCACGCTGGGCAACCGCGACGCCATGCTGCGGCTGCGCGACGGCACGCCGCTGCGCGCCAGCCGCACCTATATCGACGCGCTGCTGGCGGCGCTGGAGCGGCAGCGGACTGCCGGCTGACTGGTCAGCCCCGTTTTTCGAAAATATTTCCTGAGATCGGGGACAGTCCCCTTTTTTTGGAAATATTTCCTGGGATCGGGGACAGTCCCCTTTTTTGGGAAACATTTCCGCTGCATCGGTCCATGCGGAGCACCGGACCGCCCTTCCCTCGAGAATGCTTTGGCGAAAAAAAACGGCCCGCAAGGGCCGTTTTTCGTGAGGCGAAAGCCGCTTAGTTCTTCGACTTGTCGACCATCTTGTTGGCGGCGATCCAAGGCATCATCGCGCGCAGTTTCGCACCCACTTCTTCGATCTGGTGCTCGGCCGTCAGGCGGCGGCGCGAGATCAGCGTCGGGGCGCCGGCCTTGTTTTCCAGGATGAAAGACTTGGCGTATTCGCCGGTCTGGATGTCCTTCAGGCACTGGCGCATGGCTTCCTTGGTCTCGGCGGTGACGACGCGCGGGCCGGTCACGTATTCGCCGTATTCGGCGTTGTTCGAGATCGAGTAGTTCATGTTGGCGATGCCGCCTTCGTAGATCAGGTCGACGATCAGCTTCAATTCGTGCAGGCACTCGAAGTACGCCATTTCCGGCGCGTAGCCGGCTTCCACCAGCGTCTCGAAGCCGGCCTTGATCAGCTCGACGGTACCGCCGCACAGCACGGCCTGTTCGCCGAACAGGTCGGTCTCGGTCTCTTCGCGGAAGTTGGTTTCGATGATGCCGGCCTTGCCGCCGCCGTTGGCGGATGCGTACGACAGGGCGATGTCGCGGGCGGTGCCGGACTTGTCCTGGTACACGGCGATCAGGTGCGGCACGCCGCCACCCTGCTTGTACGTGTTGCGCACGGTGTGGCCCGGGGCCTTCGGTGCGACCATGATCACGTCCAGGTCTTCACGCGGCACGACCTGGCCGTAATGCACGTTGAAGCCGTGTGCGAAGGCCAGCACCGCGCCCTGCTTGATGTTCGGTGCCACGTTTTCGTTGTAGACCTGGGCGATGTTCTCGTCCGGCAGCAGGATCATGACGACGTCGGCCGCCTTCACCGCATCGTTGACTTCGGCAACCTTGATGCCGGCCGCTTCGACCTTCTGCCACGACGCGCCACCCTTGCGCAGGCCGACGGTGACGTTCACGCCGGATTCGGTCAGGTTCTGTGCGTGCGCGTGACCCTGCGAGCCGTAGCCAATGATGGCAACGTTTTTACCCTTGATCAGGGAGAGGTCGGCGTCTTTGTCGTAGAAAACTTTCATGGTCATTCCTAAGTATTTTGTGTAAATCGTATTAATCAGTTTTAACCCGGTCGCTTTGACCCGGTCGCTTTAACCCGGTATCAGTACCGCTTGCAGCGTGTTCAGAGCTTCAGGATGCGTTCGCCGCGGCCGATGCCGGAGCCGCCCGTGCGGACGGTTTCCAGGATCGAGGTGCGGTCGATCGCGTCGATGAACGCGTCGAGCTTGCTCTTGGCGCCGGTCAGTTCGATCGTGTAGGTCTTCTCGGTCACGTCGATGATGCGGCCGCGGAAGATGTCGGCGGTGCGCTTCATTTCCTCGCGCTCCTTGCCCACCGCCCGCACCTTGATCAGCATGAGCTCGCGCTCGATGTGCTGGCCTTCGGTCAGGTCGACCACCTTCACCACTTCGATCAGGCGGTTCAGGTGCTTGGTGATCTGCTCGATGATGTCATCCGAGCCGCTGGTGACGATGGTCATCCGCGACAGCGTGGAATCCTCGGTCGGCGCCACGGTCAGCGTCTCGATGTTGTAGCCGCGCGCCGAGAACAGGCCGACGACGCGGGACAGCGCGCCCGCCTCGTTTTCCAGCAAAACAGAAATGATGTGTCGCATATCAGAGGTCCTCCGAACCGAGCAGCATTTCGGACAGGCCCTTGCCCGTCTGGACCATCGGCCACACGTTTTCGCTCTGGTCGGTGATGAAGTTCATGAACACCAGGCGGTCCTTCATGCCGAACGCTTCGCGCAGCGCGCCCTCGACGTCGCCCGCCTTCTCGATGCGCATGCCCACGTGGCCATACGCCTCGGCCAGCTTTTCAAAGTCCGGCAGCGAATCCATGTACGACTCGGAATAGCGCGAACCGTAGTCGAGCTGCTGCCACTGGCGCACCATGCCCAGGAAGCGGTTGTTCAGCATGATGATCTTCGGCGTCAGGTGATACTGCTTGCACGTGGCGAGCTCCTGGATGTTCATCTGGATCGAGCCTTCGCCGGTGATGCAGGCCACCGTGGCATCCGGATTCGCCATCTGCACGCCCATCGCGTACGGCAGGCCGACGCCCATCGTGCCCAGGCCACCGGAATTGATCCAGCGGCGCGGCTTGTCGAACTTGTAGTATTGCGCGGCCCACATCTGGTGCTGGCCGACGTCCGACGTGATGAACGCGTCGCCACGGGTGATCTCGTAGAGTTTCTCGACGACCGATTGCGGCTTGATGATGGTGTCCGATGTCGGATACTTCAGGCACTGGCGGTTGCGCCATTCGGTGATCTGGCCCCACCATTTCGACAGCTGGGCCGGATTCGGCTTGTGGTCGGCGGCGTCGAGCTGGGCCAGGAATTCGATCAGCACGTCCTTGACGTTGCCGACGATGGGAATGTCCACCTTCACGCGCTTGGAAATCGACGACGGATCGATGTCCACGTGGATGATCTTGCGCGGGTTCGAGGCGAAGTGCTTCGGGTTGCCGATCACGCGGTCGTCGAAGCGGGCGCCGATGGCGATCAGCACGTCGCAGTTCTGCATCGCCATGTTGGCTTCATACGTGCCGTGCATGCCGGGCATGCCGACCCACTGGTCGCTCGACGAGCGCGAGCCGCCCAGGCCCATCAGCGTGTTCGTGACGGGGAAGCCGAGGCGCTCGACGAGCTTGTTCAATTCATTGTGCGCATTGGCCAGGATCACGCCGCCGCCGGTGTAGATCATCGGACGCTCGGCCGCCAGCAGCAGCTGCACCGCCTTGCGGATCTGGCCCGAGTGGCCCTTGTCGACCGGCCGGTACGAGCGCATCTCGATCTCCTTCGGATAGGAGAACACATGCTTGTGCATCGAGATATCCTTCGGGATGTCGACCAGCACGGGGCCGGGACGGCCGGTGCGGGCGATATAGAAGGCTTTCTTGACCGTTTCGGCCAGGTCCTTCACATCCTTGACGAGGAAATTGTGCTTGACGACGGGGCGCGTGATGCCGACCGTGTCGCATTCCTGGAATGCATCCTGGCCGATCGCATGGCTCGGCACCTGGCCGGAAATGACGACCATCGGCACGGAATCCATGTACGCGGTCGACAGGCCGGTCACCGCATTGGTGACGCCGGGGCCGGACGTGACGAGGGCGACGCCGACTTTCTGCGAGCTGCGCGAATACGCGTCCGCCGCATGGATGGCGGCCTGCTCATGGCGAACCAGGATATGCTGGAATTTGTCCTGCTTGAAGATGGCGTCGTAGATATAGAGGACTGCTCCTCCGGGATAGCCGAAGACGTGTTCGACGCCCTCTTCGGCCAGGCAGCGCACGAGTATCTCGGCGCCAGTGATGGCTGCTTCGGTGTTCATGAAACATTCCTTTCAAGGTCCATAGGAGATTGAACGGATGCTCTTGCCTGTCGAAGTTAGCCTATCGCCACAGCTCCCTCGAGCGTACTTGCATTTGCGGTCACGCCGGCTGTTCCCCCAACCGTAGTGGGGTGCGAGACGGACGCTGTAACGCAATTATTTCCGCTGGAGTTTCTGCAGCTGTTCGGCCGACCTCTCGCGCTTTTGGCACGGGCTGGAGCAAACTGCTGACATATGAAAGCGGACCGGGCACGGCGGCCTTTTGTGCAGCGGCGCGCGATCTGGGAGCCTCGTGGTGTGCGAAGCATTCCATACGTTACTGCGTTGCACCATCAATGGTCAAGGAATATTATGATTTTTTCGACCTTGTGCGCCGGTTCGGTGCATGGAAAATGGACAAGCGTGGCGAAAAGCGCCAAAAAAATGCGGAAATACGTGAATTTTGCTAGGATGCACAGTCTCGGGAACCGCTGATTTATTCATGGCGGCGATCTTAGCCCTGAGAAAACGCGCCCAGCGGCGCCACAAATGCCCCGCCATACCCCGGTATGACGGGACATTTGCGTCTTGCTGGACACGTTTTTCAAGACTAATCTCATCCACCAGCAATAAATCAGCGCTTCCCTAGAAGACCTCAACGGCACGCAATCCCCTCCTGATGGCAACAGATAAAGAACTTTCAGACTTTCTGGAAAACGTCGAACGACGTGCCTTCAAGCAGGCGGTCTATGCGGTACGCAAGGATGAGGCGGCACTGGACATCGTCCAGGACGCGATGATCAAACTGGCGGAAAAATACGGCGACAAGCCGGCCGCCGAACTGCCGCTGCTGTTCCAGCGGATCCTGCAAACCACCATCCTCGATTACTTCCGCCGCGAAAAGGTGCGAAATACCTGGGTCAGCTTGTTTTCCGGACTGGGGAATTCCCAGGAGGAACATGAGGATTTTGATATACTGGAATCCTACGAGGCCGAACAGGGCACCCAGGCCGCCGAGTCGAGCGCCGACCAGGTCGAACGCATGCAGGTCCTGCAACTCATTGAAGATGAAGTGCAAAAGCTCCCGACGCGTCAACGGGAAGCATTCCTCATGCGTTACTGGCAGGATATGGATGTAGCAGAGACGGCCGCAGCGATGGGATGTTCCGAAGGGAGCGTGAAAACACATTGCTCAAGAGCAAATCACACTCTCGCCGAAGCACTCAAAGCCAAGGGAATCACACTATGAATACCGAAGAAATCAATTTCGCTTACCGCGTGCGCCATGCGCTCAACGAGAAGCTGGACGATTTGCCGGCCTCGACTACCGACCGCCTTGCCGCCGCCCGCCAGGCCGCCCTGGCCCGCAAGAAGCCGCACGTGGAAGTGCGCGTGACCCGTACCGCGACGGTGGCCGCCACCGCCGGCGGCAATGGCTTCTTCTCGGCGCCGTTCGGCTGGATCAGCCGCTTTTCCGTGGTATTGCCGTTGCTGCTCGTGATGGGCGGCATGGTCGGTGTCTACCAGTACGAGCAGCAGCAATCGATCGCCGAGCTGGCGGAACTCGACGCGGCCCTGCTGTCGGACGAATTGCCGCTGTCGGCTTACCTGGATAACGGTTTCAACGCCTATCTTGAAACCCGCGGGCGCTAGGGATGGCGCGTAGGATGGCGCAGAAAAACGGGCGTGCATGGCTGTTGGGC
This sequence comes from Pseudoduganella albidiflava, assembly GCF_004322755.1. Lineage (NCBI taxonomy): Bacteria > Pseudomonadati > Pseudomonadota > Betaproteobacteria > Burkholderiales > Oxalobacteraceae > Pseudoduganella > Pseudoduganella albidiflava. Next base: position 1,508,930 of record NZ_CP036401.1, on the reverse strand, counting down.
GGTGTCGCGGCGCTGGTCGTCGCGATCGCCGCAGGCTTTGCCGTCCTGCGCCATGGCGGTCCGGCGTCGGCACCGTCGCCCACCGCGTCCGCCTCGACGCTGCTGTCCCCCTCCGTCAACGAATTGCGCTGGCAGGATCTCACGCCCGCACAGCAGGAGGCGCTTGCCCCGCTGAAGTCCGGCTGGGACGACCTCGGCCCCGTGCGCAAGCAGAAGTGGCTCGAGATCGCCGGCCGCTACGCGTCGATGAAACCCACCGAGAAGAAACGCATGCTCGAACGCATGCGTGCCTGGACCGAAATGTCCCCCGAGGAACGCAAGGCCGTGCGCGAGAACTATGCGCGCGCCCAGCGCGCCGTCGGCGGCAAGAAAGCGGCCCAGTGGGAAGAGTACCTGCAGCTGTCGGACGAGGAAAAGCGCAAGCTGGCCAAGGCTGGCACCGCGAAAAAGCAGCAGGTGGCCAAGCCGCCCACGCCGGCGCAAAGCCTGGCCAAGACGCCGCAACCGGTCAAGCCGCATGTACCGGCGGTTCCGCCGCCAGCGGTGGCCACGATGCCGCCGCCCGCTCCCGTGCCACTGCCGCCGCCACTGCCCCAGCCGGCGCAGGAACTCGTGTATCCGCTGGAAGGCGCGGCCACGCCAGCCGTGATGCTGCAGCAAAATCCGCCCGCGCCGGCGCCCGCACCGGCAATGCCGGCGCCACCGGCCGCCACCTCACCGGCGCCGGCAACCGCGCCTGCACCTGCGCACACCGCTTCCCCGGCGGCCCAGAATGCCACCAGATAACGCGGCAGTTTCGATGCCGTCGATCCGGCGCCGCCTGGTCTCGATGGTCTACGAGCTGCTGCTCGCGTTTGCCGCACTGTTCCTGCCATTTCTCGTGTTCGAGTTCGCCGTGGACGCCAGCCATGCCGCCGCGGTCGAGCATGGCCGCCAGGCCCTCGCGTTCTTCGTGCTCGGCGCGTATTTCATCCATCAATGGAGCCGCAACGGCCAGACGCTGGCGATGCAGACGTGGCGCCTGCGCGTCACGCAGGCCGACGGCACGGCGCTGCCGCCAAGGCGCGCCGCGCTGCGCTACCTGCTGGCCTGGATGTGGGTGCTGCCGGCGCTCGTTGCCAGCTGGGCATTCGGTCTCGAACACTGGCATGCGCTGGGCGCCATCGCCATCGGCATCGCCCTGTGGTCGCTGACCGCTTTCCTCGACCGCGACCGCCAGTTCCTGCACGACCGCATCGCCGGCACGCGGCTGGTGCAACTGCCCAAGCCGGCGAAGAAGAAGGCTCCCGCGCAGGCCGCCTGACCTTGCAGGCGGCTTGACCTTGCAGGCGGCCACTGCCGCCCTCACCTGCGCCGGATGATCCCGGACGATTCCCCCACCGAACCGCTGAGCCCCTTGTGTCCGCTATGCGGCCGCCCGCTCGGCACGGTCAACATCGACCGGCACCACCTCGTGCCGAAGACGTTCAAGGGCCGCGCGCAATTCCCCATCCACAAGATCTGCCACCGGAAAATCCATTCGGTATTTACGGAGAAGGAATTGTTCCGCACGTATCACACGTGGGACAAGCTGCGCGAGAACGAGGACATCCGCACCTTCATCGACTGGGTCGCGCGCAAGCCGCCCGAGTTCTATACGACCACGGCGACGGCGAACAGCAAGAAACGGAAATGACAGGACCGGTACCGTCGCATGCCTGAAAACGGTGACAGGCTCTAATGCCGCCGAGATACGGCCACCCCAAGTGCAAATTCTGGGGTCAGACCCGGCGGGTCTGACCCCAGCCCTTCGCTGTTGGGGTGAATTCATGCACTTTCAACGTGTCGGGAAATGCTTGACTTAGCGGCATTCGTGACAGGCTCCGATTATGAAGACAAACGGAGCCTGTCACCGGTTTTCGGCGAATCATGCGAAGTTGGGGGGCGAGGCCGCGGCGGTCAGAACCGCTCGTAGCCCAGCAGGTAGCGCCATTGCCCGACGGGCAGGCTGCCCATCGGGAGGCGGCCGATGCGCAGGCGCCGGATGGCGGTGGGGGTGAGCCCGACGGCGCCGCACATCCGCTCGACCTGGCTGGGCTTCGGGCCTTTGACGGCGAAGCGCAGCCGCCGCTCGTTCTGCCAGCTGACCTTGGTGGCGCCCTGGTTCAGTTGCGCAAGGCCGTTTTCCACGATGGTGCCGTCGACATCGACGATCAGTTCCTGTTCCACCGAACCCGGCTCATCCACCAGCTTGCGGATGACGCGGTAATCCTGCGTGAACACGAACAGGCCGCTGGCCGACGGGTCCAGCGGCAGCACCGGCGTCAGGTTGTGCAGGTGCCGCTTCAGGAAACGCTCCTTTGCCGCGTGCTCGCTACGGGCTTCCGGCACCAGGCAGCGCAGCGCATCGGCGCCGGCCGGCTTGTTCAGCAGGATCGTCACCGGCACGATGTCGAGCAGGGTCGCATCCGCCGCCAGCGCCACCGACTGCGCGGGAGCGACGCGGGCGCCCGGCTCTTCCACCACCACGCCGTCGACCAGCACGAAGCCGCCTTCGATGTACAGCTCGGCCTCGCGCCGCGAGCAGCCCTTCTCGTCCATCACCCGCTTGGACAGGCGGATCGTTTCGTCACTCATCGGGAACCTCATTGGCAACCTCGTTGGCAACCTCATGGGCGGCCTCCGCGCCGGTATAGAAGCGGTGGCCCATCTCCTGCAGCCCGACGGTATCGAGCACTTCCTTCAGGCGGTCGGCGGGACGCTTGCGCGGCAGGTTCTTGTAGGTGGCGATGATCAGCTCGTTCTTCATCGAGTGCTCCCAGCCCACCAGTTCCGTCACGTTGACCTGGTAGCCGTGCGCTTCCAGCTGCAGGCAGCGCAGCACGTTGGTGATCTGGCTGCCGAACTCGCGGGTGTGGATCGGGTGGCGCCAGATTTCCGTCAGCGCGCTCTTGCCGAGCGACTGGCCCTTGTTCTTCTTCAGCACCGAAGCGACTTCCGCCTGGCAGCACGGCACGAGCACGATGTGCCGGGCGCGTTTCTTCAGCGCGAAGTCGATCGCGTCATCCGTTGCCGTATTGCAGGCATGCAGCGCGGTGACGATGTCGACCGTCGGCGGCAGCTCGGACGAAGTCGTCGATTCGGCCACCGACAGCGGCAGGAACGACATGCCCGGGAAATCGAACTTCGCGGCCAGTTCGCGCGAGCGCTGCACCAGCTCGTCGCGCGTCTCGATGCCGTAGATACGGGAATGGCGATGCGCTTCTTCCTGCAGGCCCTTGAAGAACAGGTCGTAGAGGATGAAGCCGAGGTAGGACTTGCCGGCGCCGTGGTCGACCAGCGACACGGCGCCCTTGTCCTTCACCACGTCGTTCAGCAGCGGCTCGATGAACTGGTACAGGTGGTACACCTGTTTCAGCTTGCGCCGGCTGTCCTGGTTCAGCTTGCCGTCGCGCGTGAGGATATGCAGTTCCTGCAGCAGCGCGACGGACTGGCCCGGCTTGACCTCGGGGATGTCCGTCACGACGCTCGGCAAAGGCGCGGCTGCGGCGCCCTTTGCGGCCTTATTGCGCTTCATCGATCCATGCCTGCTGGATCGCTTCCAGGATCTTTTCGCCGCCGCGCTTGTGGTCGTCGTCGAAACCTTCCAGCGTCACCACCCAGTTGTGCAGGTCCGTGAAGCGGATCTGCGTCGGGTCCAGGTGCGGATACTTGTCATACAGCGCTTCCGCGATCGCCGTGATGTCCGTCCATTTCATCTCAGTGCGAGCCTTCGCTGGCGTGGTTGATGGTGTATTTCGGGATTTCGATGACCAGGTCCTCGTCGGCCACGATGGACTGGCACGACAGGCGCGACTGCGCCTCCAGGCCCCAGGCCTTGTCGAGCAGGTCTTCTTCCGTCTCGGTGGCTTCGTTGAGCGAATCGAAACCTTCGCGCACGATCACGTGGCAGGTGGTGCAGGCGCACGATTTCTCGCAGGCGTGCTCGATGTGGATGTCGTTGTCCAGCAGGACATCGCAGACGGATTTGCCGGCTTCCGTCTCGATGACGGCACCTTCGGGGCACAGCTTGGCGTGGGGCAGGATGACGATTTGTGGCACTTGCTACCTCTGTAATGATTGTGGTGTACGCGGTCGTGTTACGCGACCTGGTCGAGCGACTTGCCTGCCAGCGCGCTGCGCACGCTGCGGTCCATGCGGCGCGAGGCGAATTCCTCGGTGCCGTGCGCCAGTTCCTCGACGGCCGCCTTGACCGCCAGGTGGTCAATGGTGCCGGCCACCGATTGGGCCAGGGTATCCCGGGTCTTCCGCATCAGCGCGTCGACCACGGTACGCTCCTCGTCCGACAGCAATGCGGCGTCTTCATCCAGCGCCGACTGGGTGGCCAGCAGGATGCGCTCGGCTTCGACCTGTTCCTCGCGCAGCGCGCGCGCCTTCATGTCGCTTTCGGCGGACGTGTAGGACTCCTGCAGCATGCGCGCGACATCGTCGTCGCCCAGGCCGTACGACGGTTTCACGGTGATCGATGCCTCGACGTTGGAACGCAGCTCGCGTGCCGAGACCGACAGCAGGCCATCGGCATCGACCTGGTAGGTGATGCGGATGCGCGCCGCGCCGGCCGCCATCGGCGGAATGCCGCGCAATTCGAAGCGCGCCAGCGAACGGCAATCGGACACCAGTTCGCGCTCGCCCTGCAGCACGTGCACCGCCAGCGCGGTCTGGCCATCCTTGAACGTGGTGAATTCCTGGGCGCGGGCGCATGGAATCGTCGAGTTGCGCGGGATGATCTTCTCCACCAGGCCGCCCATCGTCTCGATGCCCAGCGACAGCGGGATCACGTCCAGCAGCAGCCAGTCGTCGCCGGCGGCACGGTTGCCGGCCAGCAGGTTGGCCTGGATCGCAGCGCCCAGCGCCACCACCTTGTCGGGATCGATGTTCGCGTGCGGGATCGTGTGGAAGAACTCGCCCACGGCGCGCTGCACGTGCGGCATGCGCGTGGCGCCGCCGACCATGACGACGCCGTCGATATCGTCGGCATCCACGTTCGCATCGCGCAGCGCCTTCTTGACCGCGTTGATCGTCTTGGCGACCAGGTGCTTCGTGATCTCGACAAAGGTCTCGGCGGTGATCACCAGGTGCACGTTCTCGCCGGACGACAGGCTGGCGTCGACCAGCACTTCGCTCTTGGTCGACAGCAGTTCCTTGGCCTCGCGTGCCTTCACCATCAGCACGGCGGTATCCTGCTCGTTCAGCGGCGCCAGCTTCTCCTGCGCATGGATCCAGCAGAACAGGCGGTGGTCGAAATCGTCGCCGCCCAGCGCGGAGTCGCCGCCGGTGGCCAGCACTTCGAACACGCCTTTCGACAGTTTCAGGATCGAGATGTCGAAGGTGCCGCCGCCCAGGTCATACACGGCGAACAGGCCTTCGGAACCATTGTCGAGGCCATACGCGATCGCCGCGGCAGTCGGCTCCGACAGCAGGCGCAGCACGTTCAGGCCGGCCAGCTGGGCCGCATCCTTGGTGGCCTGGCGCTGCGCGTCGTCGAAGTATGCCGGCACCGTGATCACGGCGCCGACCAGGTCGTCGCCCAGCGCATCCTCGGCGCGCTGGCGCAGCGTGGCCAGGATCTGTGCCGAGGTCTCGACCGGGCTTTTCACGCCGGCCACGGTTTTCAGCTGCACCATGCCGGGGGCATCGACGAAGTCGTAGGGCAGGTTCTCGGCGTAGGCGATGTCCTTCAGGCCGCGGCCCATGAAGCGCTTGACGGAAACGACCGTGTTCTTCGGGTCGGTGGTCTGCGCGGCCAGCGCCTTGTAGCCGATGGTGGCATGGCCATTCGGCAGGTAGCGCACCGCGGACGGCAGCAGCGGGCGGCCATCCTCGTCGTTCAGCACCTCGGGAATGGACGAGCGCACGGTGGCGACCAGCGAGTTCGTCGTGCCCAGGTCGATGCCGACCGCCAGGCGGTGCTGGTGCGGGGCGGTGGACATGCCGGGTTCGGAAATTTGCAGAAGAGCCATGTGAAACCTGTTGTTGTTGTGCGCTGGTTGTATGCTGCGTGCCGCCGGGGACTACGCCGCGGCGCTTGAGGAATGTCCGCTAGGCGTCCAGCGCGTCGAAGGCAAAGCGGACTTCTTCGCCGAATTTTTCCAGGAACATCAGCGCGCGCACGCCTTGCGCGGCGGCGTGGTAGTCGCCCGCGTCCAGCTGCGCCTCGATGTCCTTCAACTGGCCCTTGCGGGCGGTGCGCAGCTGGCCGTCGAGCTGGTCCAGCAGCTCCGCGTTGCGCGTGGCGCGCGCCTCGGCCAGTTCCTCGCGCCATTCCATCTGCTGCATCAGGAACGCCATCGGCATCGCCGTGTTCGATTCGGTCTGCAGGTCCACGCCGTGCAGCTCGCACAGGTACTGCGCGCGTCGCTGCGGGTTCTTCAGCGTCTGGTAAGCCTCGTTGGCGCGCGTGGCCCACTGCATCGCGACACGCTTTTCAGCGTCCGTGGCGTTCACGAACTTGTCGGGATGGACACGGCCCTGGACTTCGCGGTAGGCGGCGTCCAGCGCGCCGGCGTCGATGGCGAACTGCCGCGGCAGCTGGAATAACTCGAAGTGATTCTGCACGGTGATGGGTTCCGCAATACGGTCAGACGCGGAAGCTCTCGCCGCAACCGCAGGCGTCTTTTTCGTTCGGGTTGTTGAACTTGAAGCCCTCGTTGAGGCCTTCGCGCGCGAAGTCGAGTTCCGTGCCATCGATGTACGGCATGCTTTTCGGATCGACGAAGACCTTCACGCCGTGCGATTCGAACACCGAGTCTTCCGGCGCCACTTCGTCGACGTATTCCAGCTTGTACGCCAGCCCCGAGCAGCCCGTGGTACGCACGCCGAAGCGCAGGCCGACGCCCTTGCCGCGCCGTTCGATGTAGCGGGAAATGTGCTTTGCTGCTTTTTCGGTCAGGGTGACTGCCATGCGAATTCCTCCTTCATCGGGGCCCGCCACGCGGGCCCCGTCGTACCGTATTGCTGATTAAGCGGAATGCTTTGCCTTGTAATCGCTGACGGCTGCCTTGATGGCATCCTCCGCCAGGATCGAGCAGTGGATCTTCACCGGCGGCAGCGCCAGCTCTTCGGCGATCTGCGTGTTCTTGATGGCCAGCGCTTCGTCCAGCGTCTTGCCCTTGACCCATTCGGTCACCAGCGAGCTCGAAGCGATCGCCGAGCCGCAGCCATAGGTCTTGAACTTCGCGTCTTCGATCAGGCCATTGGCGCCGACCTTGATCTGCAGCTTCATCACGTCGCCGCAGGCCGGCGCGCCGACCATGCCGGTGCCGACGGTGTCATCGCCCTTTTCAAAGGCGCCCACGTTGCGCGGGTTTTCGTAGTGATCGAGTACTTGTTCCGAGTAAGCCATGATATTGCTCCTTAAAATCTGTTTAGTCGCCAGCGTATCGGGGCCTCGAGAAACCGTAATGAGCGACGTCCTATCTGGTTGAGGCGCGGAACCGTACTTTATGTACGGTGAGCACCGCAGACCAGCATAGGGCGTTGCGCAATAGGTTTATCGAGGTCCCATCAGTGCGCAGCCCACTGGATGGAGCTGATGTCGATCCCTTCCTTGAACATGTCCCACAGCGGCGACAGTTCGCGCAGCTTGCCCACTTTCGACTTCATCAGTTCGATGGCGAAGTCGATATCCTGCTCGGTCGTGAATCGGCCGATCGTGAAGCGGATCGAGCTGTGCGCCAGTTCGTCGCTGCGGCCCAGGGCGCGCAGCACGTAGGACGGTTCCAGGCTGGCCGACGTGCAGGCCGAACCGGACGACACTGCCAGGTCCTTCACGGCCATGATCAGCGACTCGCCTTCCACGTAGTTGAACGATACGTTCAGGTTGTGCGGCACGCGGTGATCCATGTCGCCGTTGATGTAGACCTCTTCGATCTCCTGCAGGCCGGTGGCCAGGCGGTCGCGCAGCGCCTTGATGCGGGCGATCTCGTCGTCCATCTCGACCTTGGCCAGGCGGAACGCTTCGCCCATGCCGACGATCTGGTGCACCGGCAGCGTGCCCGAACGCAGGCCGCGCTCGTGGCCGCCACCGTGCATCTGCGCTTCGAGGCGCACGCGCGGCTTGCGGCACACGTACAGCGCGCCGATGCCTTTCGGGCCGTAGGTCTTGTGCGCGGTGAACGTCATCAGGTCGACTTTCAGCGCCTGCACGTCGATGGCCAGCTTGCCGGTCGCCTGCGCGGCGTCGCAGTGGAAGATGATGCCCTTGCCGCGGCAGAAGGCGGCGATCTCGCCGACCGGCTGGATCACGCCGATCTCGTTGTTGACCAGCATGACGGAGACCAGGATCGTATCCGGGCGCACGGCCGCGGCCAGCTGCTCGACGGTGATCAGGCCGTTGTCCTGCGGGTCCAGGTAAGTGGCTTCGAAGCCCTGGCGTTCCAGCTCGCGCACGGTATCCAGCACGGCCTTGTGCTCGGTCTTCACCGTGATGATGTGCTTGCCCTTGGTCTTGTAGAACTGCGCCGCGCCCTTGATCGCCAGGTTGTTGCTCTCAGTTGCGCCGGAAGTCCAGATGATTTCGCGCGGATCGGCATTGATCAGCGCCGCCACGTGGCCGCGTGCCTCTTCCACGGCCGCTTCGGCCGTCCAGCCATACATGTGGCTGCGCGAGGCCGGATTGCCGAACTGCTCGCGCAGGTAGGGAATCATCTTGTCCGCCACCCGGGGGTCGATCGGCGTGGTGGCCGAATAGTCCATGTAGATCGGGAAGTGCGGCGCGGTCTTGAAGTCGACCGGGGCAACCTTGGGGACGTTTTTTTCAGGGGCGTTCATCTTTTCACTCCAGTGCTGTGCGGCGTATGTGGGTATTCTGGGACAACCGGATGCTTACTTTGCCAGGGCGGCGTGTTCATTGCGGTGCACGACCACCACGTTCTGTTCGGCGTTCTTCTGCTTTTGCTGGTCGACCAGGTCTTGCAGCGAGACCGAGTCGAGGTAATCGACCATTTTTTCGTTCAGCGTGGTCCACAGTTCGTGGGTCATGCAGCGGGCGCCGCTGGCGTGGTCCGCGCCATGGCAATTTTCCTTGCCGCCGCACTGGGTCGCATCCAGCGGTTCATCGACGGCGATGATGATGTCGGCCACCGTCACCTTGTCGGCACGGCGGGCCAGGCTGTAGCCGCCGCCCGGACCGCGGATGGATTCCACGATCTCGTGCCGGCGCAGCTTGCCGAACAACTGTTCCAGGTAGGACAGCGATATGGCTTGCCGCTGGCTGATGCCAGAAAGCGTGACGGGACCCTTGCCCTGGCGCATTGCCAGGTCGATCATTGCCGTCACGGCAAAGCGGCCTTTGGTAGTCAGACGCATACGACCTCGAATAAATGCCGCCGGGAACAGCGCAACCCGGCACGTTGCCAACTCGGTGTTCAATGACTCAGCGTTAATCAAGGTGGCAAAAAAACCCGGCGCAAAACGCGGAGCCTTCTGAGCATTGAATTCTGAGTATTGAACTAAGGTAAAATCTCGTGCTTCTTCTAACAGAGTCATCCGCGAACACCCTGCGGCGCCGCAAACAAAACCTGATTAGTTGAACGATTTAGTCAAGTATAACAGCTTCGCTGAATCCTTGCCCGGGGCGGCACCGTTTTCGATGCAAGCCGCCAGGCGCCGCCGGCCCTGGCCGCCCTGCCCGCCCGGGAAGTTAGCTGCGGTGCAACAAACGCATCGGCCCGAACAGCGCATGCATGTCCTGGTTGGCGATGAACGACAGGTTGTACGGATGCTCGGCCACCGCCTGCGGCATCGCGCGCACGGCCGGCAGCTTGTTCAACTGTTCAGCGATCTTTCCCCATAACACCAGCCTGGGTTGCTCCGCCCGCGCCGCGAGCGCATCGATCACGGTCGCAAAGAACGGCAGCCAGGCCCTGGCATCCTTGACCGGCGCCACGTGCGGGCGAAATACCAGCGACGCGTTCAGCAGCAGGAAGCCATGGCCCATCAGCCGCTGCTGCAGTTCGGCCAGCGTGCCGATCGCCGCGCCACTCCGGGCGCGCGTGGCGCACGCGGCCAGTGCCGCACCAGCCGTCTCCGCCTCGTGCAGCTGCCCATCCGCCACCAGCAGCATCTTCATGAAATTGCGCAGCGACGTGGCCCGGTTGACCCGCTTCGACAGGCCGCCATCGGCTTCGTCCGACCACAGGCTGCCCACGGCGCCATCCATGAAGCCGATGCCGGTCGCGCTTTCCGCACGGGGATACGGCCCCTCCCCCACGAGCACGTAGCGCACCTGCTCCAGCGGCAGCGCAAAGGCGGCGAACAGGCGCAGTTCGGTGGGCAGGTAGCTGTCCCCGGCGAGGGCCGGCAGGTAGGCGGGATCGGCGGCGGCGATGGCTTCCAGTCCCTTGATCAATACCGGATGCCAGGAGGAGTCGGCCCTGTCGAGGGCGGCGAGGAAATGCGGGGGGATGGTCATGCGCGGAAGGTGGCAAAAGGCGGGATTCTACCGTACCGCCAGCCACGGATCGTGGGAAGTATTTCCGGGAAACTGTTGCCCGGAAAATGGGGTACGTCCCCATTTTCCGGGCAATATTTCCAGGCAACATTTCCACCGTGGCCGCTAGCCCCCCAGCAGGTCGTGCGCATCCAGGATGGCGAAGGCGATTTCCGGGCGGGCTTCGAGGCAGCGCCGGATCGCGGCGGGTACCGCTTGCCGGGTCTTGCGGCACAGCCCTGGCCGCGGCGCCAGTTCGATGGCGAAGCCGCGCACGGTGCGCACTTCGTTCGGCCCGGGCGCGATCGTCAACGTTACGCCCAGCTGTTCCTGCAGGCGCTGGCCAACCCGGACCAGCTCGGCGTAGCTGCCGATCGCCTCGATCCGCTCGACCAGCCGCTTTTCCTCCTCGCGGGTCAGGCGCAGCACGCGCGCATCCGCCTGCGGATCGGCTTCCAGCAGCTCGCGCCTGCAGTCACAGGCGCCGGGCGGGCACTCCTTGCGGATCGGAAATGGGAACGTCATGGCGGGAAGGTAATGACCATAAAAGTATGGGGCGCACTATTGGGACTGTCAAATGAAGGACTGTCCAATAAGGGACTGTCCAATGAGGGACTGTCAATGCGCCACTGTCCAATACAGGGGCGAGGTAAAGAACGCCAGGTTACGCGCTTGCCTCATGTTGTCATGCACAAACACTGAACTGCCCCAAACGCCCTATCGTGCGCGACTGGCATGGCGGGATGCCGTACAGTGAACAATTATCAATATTGCAGATTCTTTTGCAAACTTCACGCGGAGAGCGGCTTGAGGGACCACGAGCAGTCGGCGCAACCCGTTGTGCCTGCCCACCTGGGCTTCCTTGCCGCCCCCGGCGCGATGGCGGGCCTGATCGCCGCCCATGACTGGTCGGCCACCCCGCTGGGCAGCCTGGAGGCATGGCCGCAGAGCCTGCGCACCACCGTGAGCCTGATGCTGAACTCGAGCCATCCGATCTGGATCGGCTGGGGTCCCGAAGCGACTTTCCTGTACAACGACGCCTACGTGGACGTGCTCAGCCGTGCCAAGCATCCGTGGGCGCTGGGCCTGCCGGCGGCACAGGTGTGGGCGGAGATCTGGGATTTCTGCGGACCGCTGGCCGACAAGGTGTTCCGCCAGGCCGAGGCCACCTTCGTCGCCAATGTGCAGCTGTACATGAACCGCGGCGATTACCTGGAAGAGACGTGGTATTCGTTTTCGTACAGCCCGATCGTCGATGAGTCGGGCGGCGTGGGCGGCCTGTTCTGCCCTTCCACGGATGTCACCGCCAGCAACCTGAACACGCGCCGGCTGGCCACGCTGTCGGCGCTGGCCGCCGCTGCCGGCGAGGACAACGTGGCGCGGGCCTGTGCGACGGCGATGGCGACCATCGGCCGCAATCCGCTCGACATGCCGTTCGCCCTGCTCTACCTCGTGGATGAGGTAACCGGTGCCGCGCAGCTCCAGCAGGCCGCCCACCTGCCACCGTCCGGCCACGCGGCGCCCACCGCCATCGGTCCCGGCGATGCCGGCACGCCCTGGCCCATTGCCGAGGCATGCGCCACCGGCAGCCCCGTGGTGGTGCCGGCCGGTGCCGTGGCGGGACTGCCGGCCGGCGTCGCCGGGCAGCCCGTCACGCAAGCGATCGTGCTGCCGCTGGCCATTCCGGGGCGCACGGCGGCCGCCGGCGTGCTGATTGCCGGCGTGAACCCGGCACGGCCGCTCGATGCCGAGTACCGCACGTTCTACGGCCTGGTGGCCGGCCAGGTCGCCGCGGCGCTGCAGAATGCCACCGCGGCCGAGGAACAGCGCCGGCGTGCCGATGCGCTGGCCGAACTGGACCGCGCCAAGACCGCGTTTTTCTCCAATGTGAGCCACGAATTCCGCACGCCGCTGACGCTGATGCTGGGGCCCGTGGAAGATGCGCTGGGCGACGAGACGGCGCCCTTGCCGGCGGCGCAGCGCCACCGGCTGGAACTGGCGCGCGACAATGCGCTGCGCCTGCAGAAGCTGGTCAACACGCTGCTCGATTTTTCGCGCGTGCAGGCCGGCCGCATGCAGGCGGCGTATGCCGAGGTGGATCTGGCGGCGCTGACGTGCGACCTGGCCAGCGGCTTCCGCTCGATCGTCGAAAGCGCCGGCCTGGCACTGGACGTGCACTGCGAGCGGCTGCCGGCGCCGGCCTGGGTGGATACGCAGATGTACGAAAAGATCGTGCTGAACCTGCTGTCGAACGCCTTCAAGTTCACCTTCGAGGGCCGCATCGCGGTCGCGCTGCGGCAGGAAAACGGCCGCGCCGTGCTGACCGTGCGGGACACCGGCGTGGGCATCGCGGCGCACCACCTGGACAAGATCTTCGAGCGCTTCCAGCGTGTCGAAGGGGCGCGCTCGCGTTCGCACGAGGGCTCCGGCATCGGCCTGGCGCTGGTGCGCGACCTGGTGGACCTGCATCACGGCGCGATCACCGTTACCAGCGAGCCCGGCAGCGGCACCTGCTTCACGGTGACGCTGCCGCTGGGCCGCGCGCACCTGCCGGACGAGCGCCTGGCGGGGCGCGCCGACGGCACCGCGTCTTCCGCCACGCTGGCAGCCTATACGACGGAAGCGCGGCGCTGGCTGCCGCGCCAGGACGAGGACGACGAGGACGACGAGCAGGAGGCGGAGGAAGATCGCACGCTGCTGGCGCATGGCGCCCACGTGCTGGTGGCGGACGACAACGCCGACATGCGCGGCTACCTGGAACGCCTGCTGCGCCAGCGCTGGCGCGTGACGGCGGTGGAGAACGGCCGCGCCGCGCTGGAGGCGGCCCGGCGCGAACGGCCCGACCTGGTCGTTTCCGACGTAATGATGCCGGAACTCGATGGCTTCGGCCTGATCGCCGCGCTGCACGGGGACGACGCGCTGCATGACGTGCCGGTATTGCTGCTGTCGGCGCGCGCCGGCGAGGAAGCGCGCATCGAAGGCTTGAATGCCGGCGCCGACGACTACCTCGTCAAGCCATTCTCGGCGCGCGAACTGCTCACGCGTATCGAATCCCAGCTGATCCGCTACCGCATCCGCCAGGTCGAGCGCGCGCATGCCGAGCGGATGGCCGAGGTGTTCATGCAGGCGCCGGCGGCGATCGCGATCCTGCGCGGCACCACCCTGGTGTACGAACTGGTGAACGAGCGCTACGCGGACCTGATCGGCCGGCGCGACGTGCAGGGCACGCCGTTCCGGCAGGCGCTGGCGGAAGTGCCGGACCAGGCGCTGTTCGATGAACTGGAGCACGTGCTGGCCAGCGGCGAGCCGGCGGTGGGCCAGGCCCGCCGTGTGTGGCTGCAGCGCCAGTCCGGCGCCGAACCGGAAGAATGCTTTTTCGACTACGTGCACCAGCCGATCCGCAACACGGCCGGACAGGTGGACCGCGTGGCCATCGTGGCGTTCGACGTGACGGCGCTGGTGCGCGCGCGCAGCGATGCCGAGGTGGCGAACCGCGCCAAGGACGAGTTCCTGGCGATGCTGGGCCATGAGTTGCGCAACCCGCTGTCGCCGATCCTGGTGGCGCTGGAACTGATGCGGCTGAAAGGCATCGGCTCGCTCGACAGGGAACACGCGGTGATCGAGCGGCAGGCGCGCCACCTCGTGCGCCTGGTGGACGACCTGCTCGACGTGGCCCGCATTGCCCAGGGCAAGTTCGAACTGCGGCGCGAGCAGGTCGAGCTGGCGGCGCTGGTGACGCAGGCGGTGGAAACGGCGAGTCCATTGCTGGAAGAACGGCGGCACCGGCTGCGCCTCGACGTGCCGCCCGCCGGCATGGTGGTGGACGCCGACGCGATGCGCTTCGTGCAAGTGTTGTCGAACCTGCTGACGAATGCCGCCAAGTACACCAGCGATGGCGGCGACATCGCCCTGGAGGCGCGCCGCGCGGGCAACGAGGCGGTGATCCGCGTGACCGACAACGGCATCGGCATCTCGCGCGAGATGCTGCCGCAGCTGTTCGACAAGTTCGTGCAGGAGCGCCAGGCGCTGGACCGCTCGCGCGGCGGCCTGGGGCTGGGCCTGGCGATCGTGAAGAGCATCGTCATGCTGCATGGCGGCACGGTCACCGCCAGCAGTGCCGGTGCCGGCCGGGGCAGCGTGTTCGAGGTGCGCATGCCGCTGGCCGATGCCGTCATCGACCTGCCAGCGCCGCTGCCGGTGCCGGGCATGGCCGCCATCGCGGCGCCGGCGGCGGAGCACCTGGCGGCCGGACGCAGCCGGATCATGCTGGTGGACGACAACCCCAACGTGCTGGACGGACTGCGCGCCGTGCTCGAGCTGCGCGGGCACGCAGTGCACGCGGTATCCGATCCCGCCACCGCCTTGCGGCTGGCCGACAGCCTGGCGCCCGACCTGGCCATCCTCGATATCGGCTTGCCCGGCATGGATGGCTACGAACTGGCGGCCGAGTTGCGGAGCCGGCCGCACCTGCGCGACACGCGGCTGATCGCGCTCACGGCGTATGGCCAGCAGGCCGATCACCGGCGCGCCGTCGCGGCCGGATTTACCGCGCACCTGGCCAAGCCGGTCAGCCCGCGCGAGCTGCAGGCGCTGGTGGAGCAAGAGGTCCGGGTGTCGTAGACCGGCCGTCGCGTGTCTGCAACGGTATAGGCATAGTTTCCACATGGAACTTAAATCGGAAGCCGGCGTGTTACACTTTTCTTGAGGTAGCGGCTTGCGCCGGTGCCGATGCAAGACCGCGGCCTGCCCGCCCCCCGTTCGTAGCCGCTGACTGCCATCCGATGCATTGCAAGCTGTCCTTCGCGCCGCGCCGCGCGCCCCCTTTCCAGTTGCCTTCCCCGCTCTCCCGGCTGGTGGCCGGCTGCTGGCTGGCGCTGGCGTTGGCGCTGGCGCTGTTCCCCGCGCAGGCGGCCGGCGCCGAACGCCGGGTGCTGGTGCTGTACTCGCTGGGCCCGGATGCCATGTCGAACTGGCAACGGCTGCTGCACGACGGGATGGTCGACGAACTGGCCAGGCGCGGCACGGCCGCGATGCCCGTGATCCATGAAGAACGCCTGGATGCGAACCGCGTCGGTGCCGTGGCCGCCACGGCCGGCATGGCGCCGCACTTGCGCAGCAAGTACGCCAGGGTGCGCTTCGACGTGGTGGTGGCCGAGGGGCAGGTCGCCGCCCTGTTCCTGGGCGCGCATCCGGAGCTGTTCCCGGGTGCGGCGCGCTTCTATGTCAACTATGGCCATACCGGCTGGCAGCCGGCGGACGGCACGCCGGTCGCGGTGCACCCCGACTTCGACCGCGCGGTCGGCATCGTCACGCGCACGGCGCCGCAGGTGCGCCGCCTGGTCGTGGTCGGCGACAGCAGCGCGCGCGTGCAGCGCTGGATCGCCGCGATCCGGGGCGCGGCGGCGCGCCATGCGGGCCGGCTGGCGTTCGAGTACTGGACCGACCAGGATTTCGACCAGGTGGCGCGCAAGCTTGCCACGCTGGACCGGGACAGCGCCCTGCTGCTGCTGGCCGCGGGGCTGAACGACAAGGGCGGAAAACTCGATCCGCACGAGCTGGCGCACCGCATTGCCGCCGCCAGCCCGGTACCGGTCTATACGCACCTGGATTCGCTGGTACTGCCCGGCATGGTGGGCGGCTATGTCGTCAGCGGCGAAGGCATCGGGCGGGTGATCGCCCGCATCCTGCTGGGCGGGCGCACCGACGACATTCCCCTGCAGCGCTACGTGTTCGATGCGCCCACGGTCGAGCGCTACGGCCTGCGCGACCTGCCACCGGGCGCCAAGCTGCTGAACCGGCCGGACAGCGTGTGGGAACGGTATCGCTGGCAGATCGTTTCCGGGCTCACGCTGATCGTCTTGCAGGGCGTGCTCATTTCCGCGCTGGTGGTGGCGCTGCGCGAGCGCCGCCGCACGCTGGCCGCGCTGAACGACGAGCGCGACCACCTGGAAGAGCGCGTGCAGCGGCGCACGCTGGAACTGCGCACGGCGAACAGCATGCTGGAGCAACTGGCCACCACCGATCCGCTGACCGGCATCGCCAATCGCCGCAAGATGACGGAGCAGATCGAAGCCGAACTGGAACGGGGCCGGCGCTTCGGCCACCCGGTGTCGGTGCTGATGGTGGACATCGACTTCTTCAAGCGCATCAACGATAGCTTCGGCCACGACACGGGCGACCGGGCCATCGTGGCGGTGGCGACACTGCTGGCCGCGGCGCTGCGGACGATCGATACCGCGGCCCGCTTCGGCGGCGAGGAATTCGTGGTGCTGATGCCGGAGACGGAGGAAGCGGTGGCCGCCGTGGCCGCGGAACGCCTGCGGGCCGCCGTGGCCGCGCTGCGCATCGACGCCGACGATGGCGGCGAAGTGACGCTGACGATCAGCATCGGCGTCGCCTCCGCGGTCACCGGCGACACGCCGTCGACGCTGCTGATGCGCGCCGACCAGGCGCTGTACCGCGCCAAGCAGGACGGCCGAAACCGCGTGGTGCGGTTCTAGCATGGGCGCGGCAGGAGGAGGTTCGCCCCACTGATCCCTTCTGCCGCGCCGGCTTCTACGACTATTCCGCGTCGGGCTGCTGCGACGGGTGGGCCGCCTGGAAGGCCGGGATGCCGGCGCACGCCGCGTCGATC
This sequence comes from Pseudoduganella albidiflava, assembly GCF_004322755.1. Classification (NCBI taxonomy): domain Bacteria; kingdom Pseudomonadati; phylum Pseudomonadota; class Betaproteobacteria; order Burkholderiales; family Oxalobacteraceae; genus Pseudoduganella; species Pseudoduganella albidiflava. Next base: position 1,491,828 of record NZ_CP036401.1, on the reverse strand, counting down.
GCGGTGATCGTGGGGAACGGCGCCAGGTCGATGCCGACACGCCTGGCGTTGAAGACCTGCGGCACCAGGCAGCAGTCGGCGATCGTCGGCATGTCGCCGTGGCAGAAGCGGCCCGTGGCGGGGCTGCTCGCCAGTTGCGCTTCCAGCACGCGCATGCCCTCGCCCAGCCAGTGGCGGTACCAGGCGTTCTTGTCGTCTTCCGACAGGCCCAGCGTGCCTTTCAGGTGGCGCAGCACGCGCAGGTTGGTCAGCGGGTGCGTATCGCTGGCAATCGTCTGCGCCAGCGCGCGCACGCGGGCACGCCCCAGCGCATCTTGCGGCAGCAGCGGCATGACCGGATGCACTTCTTCCAGGTATTCGATGATCGCCAAGGATTGCGCCAGCGTGGCGCCGTCCGTTTCCAGCGCAGGGATCAGCTCGCTGGGATTGACGGCCCGGTAGGCGGCGCCATGCTGCTCGCCGCCGTCCTTCAGCAGGTGGACCGGCACCGCATCGTAGGCGACGCCCTTCAGGTTCAGCGCGATGCGCACGCGGTAGGCGGCGGAGCTGCGGAAGTAGGTGTACAGCTTCATGGTGGGGTCTCCGTATTATTCAGCCGACATATTAGCCGCTCCCGCGGGCAACTGGCCATGGCCGGCACGCCGGGCGGACCGGCCGCCTATAATTGCCCCGTCCACGTTTTCACATTGCCTCCATGTCGCACAACACCATCGAGATCAACCGCGCGATGGACCGGTTCGACGGCCACCACAGCGTGTGGCTGTTCGGCTACGGTTCGCTGATCTGGAAAGCCGATTTCCCCTACCTCGAACGCCGCCCGGCCTGCATTGCCGGCTGGGTGCGCCGTTTCTGGCAAGGCTCGCACGACCACCGCGGCACGCTGGAAGCGCCGGGCCGTGTCGTCACGCTGGTGCCCCAGGAAGGCGCGCTCTGCTACGGCATGGCTTACCTGGTGACGCCGGAAGAATTCACGCACCTCGACCACCGGGAAAAGAACGGCTACCTGCGGCTGCCGATCGACATCCGCTTCGACGGCGGCGGCAGCGAGGAAGGCCTGGTCTACATCGCCCGGCACGACAATGCCGCCTACCTGGGCGAGGCGCCGGAACTGGTGATCGCGCGGCAGATCGCCGGCGCGCGCGGCCCCAGCGGGCCGAACGTGGAATACCTGGTGCACCTGGCGCATGCGCTCAGGGAGATGGGGCACGAGGACGAGCATGTGTTCGCGATCGAGCGGCACCTGGCCGGACTCGCCAAACAACAGACCAAATAACGGACCGATAACGGACCGATACGGCGCCGCGACCGCGGCAACCGGCTCAGAACAGGCTCATCTGCCCCACCGCCTCCGCCCGCTTCGCCTTCGCTCCCACCGGCGGCACCACCAGCGGGCGCCGGAATTGCGTGCAATCGAGCTGCCTGAACCGGGTGCCCCGCCCGGCCATGCCGCAGCGCTGGATGGCTTTTTCCACCCGTTGCCGGATCAGGTCCGCCCACAGGCCCTGGCCGCCCATCCGCGTGGCGAACGAGGCATCGTAGTCCTTGCCGCCGTGGATTTCACGCACGCGGTTCATCACGCGCTGGGCACGATCCGGGAAATGCGCTTCCAGCCATTGCTGGAACAGCGGGTTGACTTCCCATGGCAGCCGCAGCACCACGTAGCTGGCCTGGATGGCGCCGGCATCGAAGGCGGCCTCGATCACTTTTTCGATTTCCGGTTCCGTCACGAACGGGATGATCGGCGCCACCGACACGCCGACCGGGATGCCCGCTTCGGTCAGCGTGCGGATTGCCCGCAGCCGGCGCTCCGGGGCCGCGGCGCGCGGTTCCAGCGTGCGCGCGATCTTCGGGTCCAGCGTGGTCAGCGTGATCGACGCGGCGGCCAGGCGCTTTTCCGCCATCGGCGCGAGGATATCGATATCGCGCTCGATCAGGGCCGACTTCGTGATCAGCCCGACGGGATGGCGGCATTCCTGCAACACCTCGAGCACGCGCCGCGTGAGTTTCAGCTCGCGCTCGATGGGCTGGTAAGCATCGGTATTCACGCCCAGCGCGATCGGCTCCACGGCATAGCCGGGCTTCGACAGCTCGCTGCGCAGCAGATCGGCCGCGTTGACCTTTGCATACAGCTTGCTTTCGAAATCGAGCCCGGGAGACAGGCCCAGGTAGCTGTGCGATGGCCGCGCAAAGCAATAGATACAGCCGTGCTCGCAACCGCGGTACGGGTTCAGCGAGACACCGAACGGGATGTCCGGCGACTGGTTGCGCGACAGGATCGACTTCGCCGTTTCGTCGGTGACCTGGGTGCGCCAGACGCGGGGCTCTTCCTCCTCGCGCAGCCAGCCGTCGTCGAAGGTTTCGCGCACATCCACTTCGTAGCGCCCCTGCACGTTGGCCACGGCGCCGCGGCCCTTCAGCGCGCGCAGCGAACGGGGCATCAGCATGACCTGCTCGGCTTGTGGATCAAAGTTGTGGGCAAAGTCGGTGCCTGCTAGATCATTGCCAGCGTTGTCGAGGTGGTTCGTGGTGAAGTTGTCTCGGTGCATGATCGCTCCAGCGTTTCACTATGACTGTATGTATATACAGTATTCTAGGCCGTTCTTCAAGGGTGTGCAACCGCCGCACGCACTTGGCAGTTCGCCAACTGGTATGATTCGCAATTGCCCGTCCGGAGCCAACCCGGACCCACCACACACGAGCAATATGACTACCAAAAATCCGTCCTTCCTGGCCAGGATCCCGCTTGCCTTCAGCGCTTTCTTCAAGACGCTGGGCGACGCCGAATTCGCCGGCCGTTACCAGAATGACCAGATCGGCCCGGTGGCTGCCCCTCCTGCACCGGCGCCCGCGCCTGCGCCAGCCCCGGCACCCGCGCCAGCCCCCGCGCCGGTAGCGCCCCCGCTGCGCGAAGCGACTCCGGATGCCGCGCTGCAACTGCTGTCGCTGCTGCAGCGCGAGGCACGCCTGATCGACTTCACGCAGGAAAACCTGGCCGGCTATTCGGATGCCGACATCGGCGCGGCGGCCCGCGTGGTCCACGAAGGCTGCAGCAAGGTACTCAAGGAACACTTCACGATCGAACCGGCGCGCGCCGAAGCCGAAGGCAGCCGCGTGACGCTGGAAGAAGGCTTCGATGCCGCCGCCGTGCGCCTGACCGGCAACGTGGTCGGCAAGCCGCCGTTCAAGGGCACGCTGAGCCACCGCGGCTGGCGCGCCACGGCCGTGCGCCTGCCGAAGCTGGCCGAAGCGCACGACGCGAAAATCCTGGCACCGGCGGAGGTGGAACTGTGAGCGACGAAAACATTACGCCTCCAGGCAACACCCCCCGTTATGCGATCGGTATCGACCTGGGCACCACGCACAGCGCGCTGTCGTATGTCGACCTGGCCGGCAGCGATGGCGAGAAGACCCGGCAGTCGGTGCTGGGCGTGCCCCAGTTGACGGCACCCGGCACGGTCGAGGACCTGCCGCTGCTGCCCTCGTTCCTGTACTTGCCGCACCCCGATGAACTGCCGCCCGGCGAGCTCGCGCTGCCGTGGAGCGCCGAAGGGGAAACCTCGGTGGCCGGCGAAATGGCGCGCAGCCGCGGCGCCACCACGCCGATCCGCCTGGTGTCCAGCGCGAAGAGCTGGCTGTGCCACCCGGGCGTGGACCGCCGCGCTGCCATCCTGCCGAACGACGCGCCGGAAGAAGTGACGCGCGTCTCGCCGCTGACGGCTTCCACGCGCTACCTGGCCCACCTGCGCCAGGCGTGGAATGCCGCGCATCCCGAAGCACCGTTCGGCGAACAGGCCGTGACGGTGACGATTCCCGCCTCGTTCGACCCGGCCGCCCGCGAACTGACCGCCGAGGCGGCCCGGGCCGCCGGCTACCAGGCCATGACCTTGCTGGAAGAACCGCAGGCCGCGCTGTACAGCTGGATCCAGGGCAGCGAAGGCCGCTGGCGCAAGGAAGTAAAACCCGGCGACATCATCCTCGTCGTCGACGTGGGTGGCGGCACCAGCGACTTCTCGCTGATCGCCATCACCGAGCGCGACGGCGTGCTGGAACCGCACCGCGTGGCCGTGGGCGACCATATCCTGCTGGGCGGCGACAACATGGACCTGGCGCTGGCGCACCTGGTGGCGCGCAAGCTGGCCGCCAACGGCACGCAGCTCGATCCGTGGCAATTGCGCGCGCTGACCTACGGCTGCCGCGCCGCCAAGGAAAACCTGCTGGCCGACGCCAGCGCGGAGAGCTGGCCGATCGTGGTACCGAGCCGCGGCTCGAAGCTGATCGGCGGTTCGATCCGCACCGAACTGACGCGCGACGAAGTCACCACCTTCATCACCGACGGCTTCTTCCCGAAAGTGGAAGCGGCCGCCCGCCCCGCCGTGCGCACCCGCGCCGGCCTGACGCAACTGGGCCTGCCGTATGCGCAGGATGCCGCGGTCACGCGCCACCTGGCCGCCTTCCTGGGCCGCCAGAAGGGTGCCACGGCCGACGTGCCGGGCTTTGCCGAGCGCCAGAACCCGGACCACTCGTTCCTGCACCCGAGCGCCGTGCTGTTCAACGGCGGCGTCTTCAAATCCGAACTGCTGGCCCGGCGCGTGATGGAGACCATCAACGACTGGCTGTACATGGAAGGCGCCGAACCGGCACGCATGCTGGGCGGCGCGGACCTGGACCTGGCCGTGGCGCGCGGCGCGGCGTACTACAGCTATGTGCGGCGCGGCGCCGGCGTGCGTATCCGCGGCGGCACGGCGCGTTCGTACTACGTGGCGGTGGAATCGTCGATGCCGGCCATTCCCGGCATGGAGCCGCCGATCCAGGCCCTGTGCGTGGCACCGTTCGGCATGGAAGAAGGCAGCGAGCTGGAATTGCCGGGGCAGGAATTCGGCCTCGTGGTGGGCGAGCCGGTGCAGTTCCGCTTCTTCGGTTCGTCCACCCGCCGGCAGGACCAGATCGGTACGGTGCTGGACTTCTGGGGTCCGGACGAGCTGGTCGAGCTGAACGAGATCCAGGCCGAACTGTCGCCGGAAGGCCGCCAGCCGGGCGACGTGGTGCAGGTGCGCCTGCATGCGCACGCCACGGAGGCGGGCACGCTGGAACTCCTGGCGGTGGCCAATGACGGCCAGCGCTGGAAGGTCGAATTCGACGTGCGCGGCACCGCCGACGGGCAATGACGCCCTACCTGGTCAGCATCGACCTCGGCACCACCAACACGGTGCTGGCCTACGCGGCGCCCGGCGCCGCCGAGGTACAACTGCTGGACATCGACCAGCTGACGGCGCCGGGCGAAGTACACCGCGCGCTGCTGCTGCCGTCCAGCCGTTACCACCCGGCCGAAGGCGAACTGGGGCCGAAGGAACTGCAACTGCCATGGCTGCAGCCGGACGTGGCCGGTGTCGAGCGCTTCGTCGTCGGACGCTTGGCCCGCACGCTGGGTGCCCAGGTCACGGGGCGCTACGTGGCCAGCGCGAAAAGCTGGCTGTCGCATCCGGGCGTCGACCGCACGGCGCCGATCCTGCCATGGGGTGCGCCCGAGGGCGTGCCCAAGGTCTCGCCGGTGACCGCCAGCGCCAGCTACCTGGCGCACCTGCGCGGTGCCTGGAATGCCCGTTTCCCCGACCACCCCCTGGAAGACCAGCGCATCGTGCTGACAGTACCCGCGTCGTTCGACGAGGGTGCCCGCGCGCTGACGCTGGAAGCGGCCAGGCTGGCAGGCCTGCAGGGCGTGCGGCTGCTGGAGGAACCGCAGGCGGCGCTGTATGACTGGCTGTATCGTCACCGCGCCACGCTGGCCGCGGAACTGGCGGACACGCGGCTGGCGCTGGTGGCCGACGTGGGCGGCGGCACCACCGACTTTTCGCTGGTCCAGGTACGGATGGCGAACAACGAACCCGTGCTGGAGCGGATCGGCGTCGGCAACCACCTGATCCTGGGTGGCGACAACATGGACCTGGCCCTGGCGCACCTGGCGGAATCGCGCCTGGCCGCGCCGGACAGCCAGCAAAAGCTGTCCGCGGGGCGGCTGGCGCAGTTGACGGAGCGCTGCCGCGCCGCCAAGGAGCAGCTGCTGTCGGCGGGCGGGCCCGAACAGGCCAACGTCACGCTGCTCGGCAGCGGTTCCCGGCTGATCGGCGGCAGCCGGTCGGTGGCGCTGACCCGCGCCGACGTGGCGCAGATCGTCGTCGAAGGCTTTTTCCCGCTGAACCAGGATCAGGCCGATGCGCGCCGTTCGCGCGGCGGCATCGTCGAATTCGGCCTGCCCTACGCCAGCGATGCGGCCGTCACGCGCCATCTCGCCAGCTTCCTGCGCCAGCATGCCCAGGCGGCGCGGGCCGCGCTGGGCATCGCCGACGACACCACGTTCCCGGTGCCGGACACGCTGCTGCTGAATGGCGGCGTGTTCCGTGCCGACGTGCTGGCGCAGCGGCTGGCCGACACGCTGACCGGCTGGCGCGGCCAGCAGCAGCTGGGACCGGTCAAGGTGCTGCACAACGATAATCCGGACGTGGCCGTGGCCCGCGGCGGTGTCGCCTATTCGCTGTCGCGGCAAGGCATGGCGCCGTCGATCGCCGGCGGCTCCGCGCGGGCCTACTACCTGCTGCTCGATACCGACAAGGCGCCGGGCGTGAAGCGCCGCGCCGTCTGCATCCTGCCGCGCGGCGCCCAGCCGGGCAGCGAAGTGACGCTGGCCGACCGCACGTTCGGCCTGCGTGTGGGGCGGCCGGTGCGCTTCCACCTGGTCTCCACCGTGGCCGACCTGCGCCACGGCGCCGGCGACCTGGCCGACCTGGATCCGGCCGACTACGTGGCGCTGCCGGCCATTTCCACCGTGCTGAAGACCGACGACACGAAAGTGCCGCGGGAAGTCCCGGTGCGCCTGGCGGCCGCATTGTCCGAGGTCGGCACGCTGGAAGTGCATTGCGTGGAAGCGGCCAGCGGCCGCCGCTGGCTGCTGGAGTTCCAGCTGCGCGGCGAGGAAGAGGCAGCCGAGCCGCAAGCGGAGGCGCCACCGCCCCGCTTTGCCGACGCGGTGGAGAAGATCGACCGCATCTTCGGTTCGCGCGTGCTGCACGTCGAAAGCAAGGAAGTGCGCCAGTTGCGCGGCCAGCTGGAACAGTTGCTGGGCAGCCGCGAACGCTGGCCGACAGCGCTGCTGCGGCACCTGTTCGATGCGCTGATGGCGCGCGCCAAAGGCCGCCGCCGCTCGCCCGAACATGAGCGCGTGTGGCTCAACCTGGCCGGCTGGTGCCTGCGCCCCGGCTTCGGCGCGCCGCTCGACGACTGGCGCATCGCCCAGCTGTGGGCCCTGTTCGACAGCGGCGCCCAGTACTTCAAGGATGGCCAGGTGCGCGCCGAATGGTGGACGCTGTGGCGCCGCGTGGCCGGCGGCCTGTCGACCGAGATGCAGCTGCGGCTGCTGGACGACTTCGCGTTCAACCTGCAGGCCAGCGCGGCGGAACGGGGGCGCCGCCCCGCCACGCTGGTCGACGGTGGCGAGGAAGACATGCTGCGGCTGGGCGCCTCGCTGGAGCGCATTCCCGCCGCCTACAAGGCCGAGATCGGCGACTGGATGGTGGGCACGATCGGCAAGCTGCCGGTCGCCGGCCCGAAGTTCGATGCCAAGGCGGCCGCCAGCTTTACCCGCTACCTGTGGGCGCTGGGCCGGGTCGGCGCGCGCAAGCCATTCCATGGCAGCGCGCACGAAGTGGCGCCGGTGGCATCGGTGGAAGCATGGCTGGGCGAGATCCTGAAGCTGGACTGGAAGAAGATCGAACCGGCCGGCTTCGCCGCCGCGCACCTGGCGCGCATGACCGGCGACCGGTCGCGCGACATCGCCCCGGCCCTGCGCGACGAAGTGCTGCGCCGGCTGACGGCCGTGGGCGCGCCGCCGACGTGGAGCACGATGGTGCGCGAGGTGGTGGAACTGGACCAGGCCACCGAGCAGCGCATGCTCGGCGACGCCCTGCCGCCGGGATTGAAGCTGATCAGCTGATCGATTGAGCGGTTGATCGTTGATCAGATGATCGGTTGATCAGCCAGGCCGGTGCGCGGCGGCCAGGGCCTGCTGCTGGCCGACGAAGCCGTCGAACGCGTCGAGCAAGGGCGCAAAGCGGCTGTCATCCCCTTCGAGCCGGGCCAGCGCGTACGCCGCGGCCTCCAGTGTCGACAGCTGGCCGGGCGCATGTGCCTTGCGGATCAGGTAGTGCGAGGCCGGTACGTCGCGCAGCGCCAGCCGTGGCAGCGCCTGCAGTGCCGGATTCAGGTACAGCATCTTGCGGCTCTTGCGCCACGTGGCGTCGAGCACGACCAGCAGCACCTGTTCAGGCGCCGCGCCGCCGAACGGCGGCGGTGGCGCAATGCCGAGCGAGCGGTCGCCGGGCGTCTCCGGGTACAGCAGCACCGGCTGGCGCGGCCCCGCCAGCAAGTCCTCCATGTCTTCAAAGGTTTCGCCGATGGCGAGCGTGCTGCCGGGCAGGCACAGGTGCAGCAGGCGCGCGCTGTTCTTGGCATTCGCCGTTTCCATCGGATGCTGCAGGATCAGCAGCGCCGCGCGGCTCTCGATCGGGCGGATCCAGTGGCAGATGCAGGCGCTGGCGGCGCGCAGGCAGGTGGGGCATTGCGCCCGTCTTGTCGTCATGCGCGCATTGTAGCCGGGGCGCCCCCTTGCTTCAGGCGGACAGGGCGATGCGCTGCTCGTGGCCGCGATGATCCTCGCGGCGGCGCAGCGGCTCGGCCGAATCGAGCCGGAACACGGCCACCGCATCGGCCAACCGGTTCGCCTGCGCCTGCATGGTCGCCGCCGCAGCCGCCGCCTGTTCGACCAGCGCGGCGTTCTGCTGCGTCACCTGGTCCATCTGCGTGATGGCCGTGTTGACCTGCTCGATGCCGTCCTGCTGCTGCGCGCTGGCATCGGCGATCTGGGTCATGATCTGCGTGACCTTGGCGATCGCGGCCTCGATGTCGCTCATGGTGTGGCCGGCGCGATCGACCAGCGCGCTGCCGGCCTGCACCTTCTGCACCGAGTCGCCGATCAGTTCCTTGATTTCCCTGGCCGCCGCGGCGGAACGTCCCGCCAGCGCGCGGACTTCGGATGCCACGACGGCGAAGCCCCTGCCCTGCTCCCCCGCCCGCGCCGCTTCGACGGCCGCGTTCAGCGCCAGGATGTTGGTCTGGAACGCGATGCCGTCGATCACGGCGATGATGTCGACGATGCGGCCCGACGAGGCGTTGATGTCGTCCATCGTGCGCACGACATCGGCCACCACGCTGCCGCCCTGCCCGGCGATGGCGGCGGCGCCATCGGCCAGCGTGCGGGCTTCGCGCGCATTGTCGGCGTTCGAGCGCACGGCCGACGTGAGCTGTTCCATCGTGGCCGCGGTCTGCTGCAGCGCGCTGGCCTGCTGCTCGGTGCGCGACGACAGGTCGAGGTTGCCGGCCGCGATCTCGGCGGCGGCGGTGGCGATGGTCTCGGTGCCGTTGCGCACCTGGCTGACGATGGCCAGCAGGCTGCCATTCATTTTTTTCAGCGCGCGCATCAGCTGGCCCGTCTCGTCGGCCCGGGAGTCGTCGATGGCGCTGGTGAGATCGCCGGAAGAGACATTTTCCGCCACTTGCACGGCTTGCCGCAGCGGCGCGGTGATGGCGCGCGTGAGGCGCCAGGCCACCACCACGCCCGCCACGGTGGCGCCGAGGCCCAGCGCCAGCAGCAGGTTGCGTCCGGCGGCGTAGTTGGCCTGGATGGCGGCGGCGGTGACGTCGAGCGCGGCCTGCTGGGTTTTCAGCAGGCTGGCCAGGGCGCCCAGGTAGGCCCCGCGTGTCGTATTCAGGTCAGTGGCATACAGGCGCTGGGCGGTGGCCATGTCGCCGGCGGCCTTGGCTGCCAGCATGGTCTTGCGCGTATCCGTGTATTGCTTGCGCGCGGCCATCACGGCCGCGTGGCCGCGGCGCGAGTCTTCATCGGCCAGCGTGCGCCCCAGCAGGTCCTGGATTTCGGTGGCCCGTTTCGACGACGCCGCCATCGTGGCCTCGATGGCCTTCTGCGTGGTCACGTCCGGCGCGAAGAAGGCGGCGATGGTGCGCGCCGCGTTGACCTCGATGACGGTGTTCCACTCGGTCATCAGCCGTTCATTTTGAACCCGCTGGGAGACCAGTTCCTCGGTCAGCCGGCTGGCGCCCTGCATGCGCAGCACGCCGGTGACCGTCATCGCGGCCAGCAGTGCCAGCACGAGCGCGAAGCCGAGCGCCAGGCGCGTGCCGATACGAAAATTCCCCATATTGCCTCCCTGCATGATCTTTGCAAGCCAGTCTGCCGATAACGCAGGGAGAATGCAAGCGGAACGCGGCGGCGGCGATCAGTTCCCCGCCGCCGAAGCCGTGCCCAGCAACTCGTCCAGCTGCGCCATCTGGCCGGGATCCTTGACCACGGTGCGCAGCCATTGATGTAATGGCATCGCCGCCCAGGCCGCGGCCTTGTCGGCCAGATAAGCCACCGGGCTGTGCGGCTCCATGCGACGGAAGTACTCGGCCACTTCCTGCAGTTGGTCGATGGCCTGCTGCCGGGAGGACACCGTGCCGTCGGCGTGCGGGCTGCGCGGCGGCTGCGTGGCGGCTTCGCCGGTGGCCGCCGGCGCGGCGGGCGCCGCCAGCAGGCCGATGAAATCGACGGCGTGCTGCAGCGCCTCGCGGGCGGCCGTGAAGCTGGGGCCGGCGCCGCCGAGCCGCTGGTCGACCACCTCTTCGAATGCCTGCAGCGTTTGCAGGCAATACTGCGCATCGGCCAGCAGCGCGGTATTGAATGCGGCGCGATTGCGGCGCCGGCGGGCGTCGAGTTCTTCCACCGTGGGCCCGGCCACCACCGGGCGATGGCCCCACTCATCCGCCTCCTGCGCACTGGCGGCACGCTGGCGCGCGGCGTCGAAGTCGCCCAGCGACACACCGCCATCCTCGGCCAGCGGAATTTCCCTGACCAGTTGCGGCGACCTTGTGAGCAGCCAGAACAGGTTGCCGATGCGCTGCTCATGGTCGCCCTCCTCGGCGGCTGGATACAGGCCATCCCAGAATCGTTCGCACAGCCCGGCCAGCAGCGCGTAGCCGTCGCCGAGGCCACGGAAATGGCGCGTCTTCGCGTGGGCTTCGGCGAGCCAGACGGCGAGGCGCAAGTCCTTGCTGCGCGAGCGGATCAGCGTCTCGCAATGGCTGGCCACGTACGGCCAGTCCGCTTCCTTCAGCGCTTCGACCCATTCGCCCTGGTCGAGCGCGGGGTCGTCGTGGCGGCGGGCGTGGGCAATCGTGTCCACCTCCGGCGAAAAGCTCAGGTCTTCGCCGCACACCTGGGCAATGCTGATCGGCACGAGCAGTTGGGGGATGTCGAGCATGATGATGTTCTCCTATCGAATGGTGTAGCGCGGGTGTTCCAGGCCGGCCTTCCCGTGGTCCGTTACCGGGCATGGCCTGGTGGTCCGCGTGGCGGCCTGGCGCGTGGTGCCGTGCGGTTTCCCGATCAGCGTGTCCAGCTGCTTCATGGGCTTCCCCTGGCGTTGCGGCGAATCGAGTAATGCAGCGTGGACGGCTGCAGCACGGCGTCGAAATTGATGGGCTCCGATACCCCGGTGACGTGCAGCACGCCGGTGATGACGAAGTTGATCCGGTTGACGGTGCCGGCCCGCTGTTCGACCCTTGCCACCACGCTGCGCAAGCGCGGCTCGTGCCGCTCGATCGTGGTGCGCAACCCGTCGCAGATGCGGGCGCGGTCCGCGGTACTGGCCAGGCACATGCCGGCGATGTCGATCAGGCCGTAGGTGAGGATCGATGCGGCGCATTCCGGCCAGCGTTCCAGCATCTCGTCCGGCAGCGCCATGCGGGTGTTCAGCAAGTCTTCCAGGTCGCGCGCCACGGCGTCCTTCAGTTGTTCCAGCGACAGGCGCGGGCCATGGCCACGGTCGCCGAGCAGGCGGTCGAACAGGCCGGGCATGCAGGCAGTCATAGATCCTCGCATAAAAAAAAACCGCGGCGTGAGCCGCGGCAAAGTCCCCGCAAATCAGACGATCCGGTTCGCTGCCAGATCCCAGCCGCCGGATGTATTGCCGCCCGCGCCGCCGGTAATCTTCTGCTGGGTATAGCGCCAGCGGATCTTGGAGAATTTCAGCGACACCGATTCAGTGAGGATGTCGCCTTCCTCGACCGATGGCGAGACGGCGCCGATCAGCACATTCTCGATCTCGATCTCGTAGTACTTGATGCGTTCACCCTGCGCATCGGCGCGCATGAACTCGAGCTTGGCCTTCGGGATCGTGCGGCCCGCCGAGCAGGTTTGCAGCAGCACGGGCGAAGCCAGGTCGGCCAGTTTCTGGATCATGATGTCCTGGTGCTCGCAACGTTCGGCGGTGTGGCCGCCGCCGGTGGACGACGTGGCCGATTTCGGTTGCGCCACGCCCCAGCTGACCGACTTGCACTCGATCCAGTCCTTGTGGCGGTCGTCGGCCGACTCGCCCTTGATACCGTCAATTTGCAGATAGACGTCAATTGCCATTGCATTCTCCTTCGTGGTTGATCAACTGGTTGCTTTCGGCAGCTCCGCCACCAGGCGCAGCGAAACGGTCAGCTCGTCGAGCTGGAAATGCGGCCGCAGGAAGCTGACGGCACGGTAGACACCGGGCCGGCCCGGTACTTCATGCACTTGCACCGACGCTTCCCGCAACGGGAATTGCGCCTTCTGTTCCTGGCTGGCGTTATCGTCCAGCAGCACGTAGCGCATCAGCCAGCGGTTCAGGAAGTCCTCGACATTGGCCGCCGAGGCGAAGCTGCCGATCTTGTCGCGCATCATGGCTTTCATGTAGTGCGCGATGCGGGACACGGCGAAGATGTACTGCAGCTGGGACGACAGCACGGCGTTCGCATTGGCCGCCTCGGTGCTGTAGCGGCGCGCCTTCTGTGCCGACTGCGCGCCGAAGAACGCGGCATACGAGGTGTTCTTGCAGTGGACCAGCGAGATGAAGCCGAGGTCCGACAGTTCCTTCTCGCGCCGGTCGGTGATGGCCACTTCGGTCGGGCATTTCAACGCGATTTCGCCTTCGTCGGTCTTGAACGTGTGGGTCGGCAGGTCGTCCACCAGGCCGCCGCCTTCCACGCCGCGGATCGCCGCGCACCAGCCGAATTCCTCGAAGGCCTTGGTCAGCTTGGCGCCGAATGCGTAGGTGGCGTTGCACCACAGGTACTTCTGGTGGTCGGTGCCATCCACGTCCTCGACGAAGTTGAAGCCGTCGACCGTCATGCCGTCGAGCGGATTGAATGGCAGGCGCCCGAGGAAGCGCGGCAGCGTCAGGCCCACGTAGCGCGAATCCTCGGATTCCCGGAACGTCTTCCACTTGGTGTACTCCAGCGTGTCGAACACCTTGGCCAGGTCGCGCGGCTTGCCCAGGTCGCCGAAGCCTTCCAGGCCGAACAGCTCGGGCGACGCGGCGGTGATGAAGGGCGCATGCGCGGCCGCGGCCACGTGCGACATCTGCTCGACGAAATACATGTCTTCCGGCTGGCGCGAGATCTCGAAGTCACCCAGCAGCGCCGCATACGGCGCGCCGCCGAACGTGCCGAATTCCTCTTCGTAGATCTTGCGGAACATGGCGCTCTGGTCGAATTCCAGCGCGCTCTGGAAATCGCGCACCAGCTCGCGCTTGGTGGCGTTCATCATGCGCACCTTCAGCCCCGTGCCCGTGGTGGTGTTGCGCACCAGGTAGTGCAGCCCGGTCCAGCTCCGCTCCAGCTTCTGGAAGGCCGGCGCATGCATGATGGCGGACAGCTGCTCGGAAATCAGCCGGTCCAGCTCCGCCACGCGCGCATCGATGGTGGCGGTCAGGTTGTGGGAGACGATCACCGTGCCTTCCAGCACCTGGCTCACCAGTTCGCCGATGATGTCCTTGGCGCGCTCGTGCTCCGCGCTGGACTTGGCGACCTTGCTGCGTTCGACGATCTGGTCCAGCAGCGCCATGCCATCACGATCGGGACGGTTCGCGTCGGCGGCCTGGGGCAACGCCGTTGCCTGCGGTTGAGCTGACATGTCATGCCTCCCCGGCCGGCGGTTTCAGTTGCGACAGCTGGTCGGTGTTCCTCAGCACATCGGTGAGGATGTCTTCCAGCTTGTCGTTGCCGGCCAGCTTGTTGCGCAGGTCGGCCAGCTTGGTGCGCGCATCGAGCAGCTTCGACAGCGGTTCGACCTGGCGCACGATCGACTCGGGACGGAAGTCGGCCATCGCGCGGAAGTGCAGTTCGACCGACAGGTTGCCTTCACCGGACAGGCGGTTCGGCGCCTGGAATTGCGCGGCCGGGGCCACGCCGGCCAGCACCTCGTCGAAATTGTCCCGGTCGACGTTGACGAAGCTGCGTTCCTTCAGGCGCTTCTGTTCCCGCTCCGGATTGCCGCCGTAGTCGCCGATCACGCCCAGCACGAACGGCAGCTCCTTGTTTTCGATGGCGTCGCCGATTTCCACGTCATAGGTCATCTGCACCCGAGGCGGCCTGACCTTGGTGAGACGCTTTTGCACACTGTCGCCTTTTGCCATTGCCTGCTCCTATTTCAGTGCGCCGAACGGATCGGCGCTGGTCGTTTGATTCGATGCGGTGCGCTTGATGGTGCCGGCCGGCTTCTTCGCCGCTGCCGGCTTGCCGTTCCGGTTCGGTACCAGCACCTCTTCGCCCAGCGTGGTGCGCAGCAGGCTGGCCAGCTGCTGGGCCTCGGTGCGCAGCGGGCCGCCCAGGTGGTTGTGCTGGCTCAGGTCCGCCACGGCCTTGGTCGACAGGCGCAGGCCGGCGACGGCCACGATGCTGTTGCCCTGCCGGTCGCCGGGATCGCGCTGCAGCGCTTCCAGTGCATGCGTGATCGCTTCGCCGTAGCTGCCGCGATCGAACTTCAGTTGGGCGATCTGCACCCAGGGGGCTTTCTCGGCCGGGAAGCGGCTGCCGGCGCCGCGCAGGATCGTGTAGGCCTTCTCGGCGTCGCCGGCCGCGACGCTGCGCTCGGCGTCGGCCATCGCCGCCTCGAGCGTCGCGGCGGCCGGTGCCGCCGTGGTGATGGCAGGGGTGGTGGAGACGGCGCAGGCAGACAGCAACAGGACGCCGGCGAAGCAAGGGATGAGGCTCGAGATGAAACCGGGGACGAGGCAAGCAGCGTGGCCGGGGGCGGAGCCTGGGGTGGAACTGGGGGCGGGACGGGAGATCGGGCGTCGTTTCATGGTTTCCTCCGTGCAATCGGTGAAAGCAATTATTGAAGAGTTGCTGTCAGGAGAAATTGCGTTGGCGCAAGCTCATGCAACAGTACTTGCGTGAACGCAAGTTCAGCCGGGAGCCCGGCCGGTTAAATGGAAGACCGTCCTGCAACGATCCACCACGATTCACGATGATCACCACGAGGAGCAAACATGAAGGCAACCGCATGCATCGCAGCGGCCGTCGCGGTAGCGACGCTCGGCGGCTGCACCGGCGCATCGATCGCCGGCGCCGTGCTGCAGATCGCCGGCGTCAACCGCCCGCCGGAACAGCCCGAGGCGCAGAAGCCGCCGCGCAACGTGAACATCAGGCTGCACGCGGCGCCCACTCTCAACAGCGGCAACGGCGGTCCGCCGCTGGCCCTGGTGGCGCGCGTCTACACGCTGCGCCAGGCCGAGGCGTTCGAGCGCCTGTCGTATGCGGCATACGCGGGCTCGGCCAGCATGCAGGCGGAACGCGAGCTGCTGGGGGCCGACCTGCTCGAGGTCAAGGAAGTGCTGCTGATCCCGGGGCAGCGCTACGAAGTGACAGAGAAGGTCAGCCGGGAAGCGGGCTATGTCGGCGTGGTGGCCCTGTTCCGCGCGCCGGACGGCAAGCGCTGGCGCGCCGCGTTTCCCGCCATCGACGCCGAGAAGTCCGGCATCACGCTCGGCCTGCATGCCTGCGCGATGACGGTCGGCCAGGGCGCGGCGGCGCGCCAGCCGCAGGTGGCCCGGCCGCTGCTCCAGTCGCCCTGCACGTGACGAGACCACTGTCCAGGCGCGATGCGCCTGATTCCACACCTTTCAGGCGCGATGCGCCGGATTCCACACCTTTCAGGCGCGATGCGCCTGATTCGATCACCTTTCAGGCGCCATCCGCCAGCTTCCATCACTTTCCAGGAGAACACCATGACGACGCAGATCGAACGGCGCGCCGCGCCATCCCTGTTCGCCGGCCGCCCCGTCGCGCCCGACGGCATGCGCATCCACTCGCTGCTGGACCTGATGCACGAGGGCTTCCACCTGCTGTTCCTGCTGAAGACGAGCTGCGCGCCGCCGTCCGAAGTGGAGTTCATGCCGCGGATCAGCGCCTTCCTGAACGACTTCGACCGCGAGGCAAGGAAGCTGCGCGCCGAGGGCGACGACATCGAAGCCGCCAAGTACGCCTGGTGCGCCGCGCTGGATGAAACCCTGCTGACCTCCGCGTCGCCGCTGCGCGACACGTGGGAACGGCATCCGTTGCAGTTGACGGTGTTCGGCGACCAGCTGGCGGGCGAGCACTTCTTCGACCGGCTCGAGGAGTTGCGCGGCAAGGGCGGCGCGCGGTTGCAATCGCTGCAGGTATTCCACATGTGCCTGCTGCTGGGCTTCAAGGGCAAGCACGCGATGGACAGCGGCGACAGGCTGGCCTACATGACGGCCCGGCTGGGCGACGAGATCGCCCACATCAAGGGCAGGAGCAATGGCTTCGCACCGCGCGCCGGGCGGCCCGACCAGGTGTTCCACAAGCTGCGCAGCGACGTGCCGCTGTGGGCCGTCTCCGCCGTGTTCGCTCTGGTGGGCCTGGGTGTGTTCACGGGGCTGCGCACGTCGCTGCGCACGGATGCACAACAGGCGATGGCCGGCTATTCCGACCTGGTCAGGCTGGCGCCCCGCGCGGCCAGCCTGACGATCACGCTGCCGTGATCACACGGCAGGCCGCCGCATGCCGCGTCACTCCACGACGCGGAATTCGATCCGGCGATTGCGGGCCCGCCCTGGCGCCGTCGCATTGTCGGCCACCGGGCGGTCCGGCCCCTGGCCCGACACGCTGATCATCGCCGGCGCGACGGCCTTGCCGGCCAGGTAGGCACGCACCGCTTCGGCACGCGCAAGCGACAGCGCGAGGTTGCTTTCGCGCAGGCCGGTATTGTCCGTGTGGCCGATCACTTCCACCCGCCTGCCCTGCAGCTTGAGCAGCGCGGCGGCCATCTCGTCGAGGATCTGCAGGCCGGACGGGCGGATCACCGCCTGGCCGCTTTCGAACTCGATGATGCGCCGCGCCAGCGTGGCGTCCAGCAGGTTCTGCTCGCTGGCGCCGACCCGCAAGCCGTTCTTGACGAGATAGGTGGGGTTCAGGCTGGCGGCGATGTCGCCGGCGATCTGCTGCCGCTGCGCTTCGTTGGCCACTTCGCCCTGCACGGTGACGTTGTTGCCATCCACCTTCAGCTGGCCCTTGCTGATCAGCTTCAGGTTCGGGCTGATGAGCTTTTGCACGTAGCCGTTCCAGTTCGGCGGCTGCACCACGTTGCCGATCGCGACCTGGTCCACCACGCGCCCGGCACCGTACAACTCGCGCACGCGCGCCAGCACGGCGGCCTTGCTGGCTTCGTCCGGCACCGTGCCGCTGACCAGGACCGGACTTTCCGGCGCGGGCGCCTGCGCCCCGGCGGCGCCGGCCACTATTGCCAGGATGGCCAGGATGGCCAGCGCCGGCAGCCGCGGCGTTCGAGTCATGCTCTTCATGTGGTTCTCCCGTCAGGCAAAGGTCTCGTGGAACAGCCCGAGCGCGGCGCCCAGCGACAGGCTGCCTTGCGCCAGGCAGGCGGACAGGCGCTGCACGGCGGGATCGCCGGCGATCATGCCGTCGACCCACGCCGTATCGTCGAAGCCGATCAGCCGGGCGGCCGCCGCTTCGGGATCGATGACCGCCTGGAGGGCCCCCGCGGAGGCACCGGAGAAGCCGACGACCAGCATCGGCCGCCCGCCGACCTCGGCGTGGAACAGGGCCAGTTCGATCGCCGCGCCGCGCAGGAAAGGCGCGATCAGCGCCAGCCAGAACGCCGCCACGGCGGGGCGATGCTCCGGCGCCCCGGGCAGCGGCAACGCCAGCGCGCGGTCCAGTTCAGTGCGGCCGGTCCAGCCGAACGGTTGCAGCAGCAGGCCGATACCCAGCACGATGCCGCGCACCGAGCTTGCCGGTTCACCGTGACTGCCGTATGCCAGCAGGGCTTCCAGCGTGGCCATGTCGGTGCCGGCCGCGAAGCGTTCCAGCGCGGCGGCATGGCTGTCGCCGCCGGCATCGGCGCCCAGCACCGCCCTGCTCAATGCCTGCAGCGGGACGGCGGGATCGGCGGCCACCAGCACCTCGTCCGCCAGGGTGCCGAGTTGCTGCCACAGCGGCGCCAGCGCAAATGCGCTCATGGCAAGGAAGGACTCCGGCTGCGGCACTTCCAGCGTGCCGGCCACGATGAACGGATAGCGGCGGCCCGCCTGGTCGTTGCTGGCCGCCAGGTGGCCGGCCACCGCGACATGGTTGCGCGGCCCCACGAACGCGAAATGCAGCGGCTGCACGGCGTCGTAATGCTGTTTCCAGCGCGGGTTGGTCGTCAGCTGGTTCATCATGCCCGCCAGCCACTCGTCGATCAGGCCGGTGAGTTCATGCTGGGCGCCGCCCTTGACGAAGTCGGCGCGGGCCGGCAGTTTGCCGAAATAACCGATATGGAACGTGCTCATCACTGTACCCCTCCCATGGTCGCGGCCGCCGCGCGGGTGATTGCCGCCGGCGCACCTTGTGTCACCGCCACGGGCGCGCCGCCGACGATGGTTTCCGGCAAGCGCATGCCGGTGAAGCCCTGCTGCGGCGACGCCGCATCGCTGGCCACGGCCGGACTGCTCGTGATGCGCAAGTCGACGGCGATGCTCAAGCCCTCGGCACGCCAGCGCAGCTCGTGCACGCCGCCCTCCTTGCGCTTCTTCTCGGCCGCCTCGATCAGCCGTTTCAGCCCGAACTGCCCGGCCTCGCTGAACAGTTC
Source organism: Pseudoduganella albidiflava (assembly GCF_004322755.1). Classification (NCBI taxonomy): domain Bacteria; kingdom Pseudomonadati; phylum Pseudomonadota; class Betaproteobacteria; order Burkholderiales; family Oxalobacteraceae; genus Pseudoduganella; species Pseudoduganella albidiflava. The sequence continues at coordinate 1,472,804 of NZ_CP036401.1, read as the reverse complement.
GACGGTGCGGCCATCGAACGCGACAGCCGTGACGCGCGCTCCGGGCACGCCCTGCGTGCCCGGATGGACCATGCTGGCCCACTGCGGCGGCGTGTTCCGGTAGCGCAGCTGCTGGCCATCGATCTCCACCGTGTATTCGATGGTGCCGGGCGACGGGATCGGCAGGAGCTGGAACACCGTCTGCGCCGGTGCGGCCGATGGTCCGGCGCCAGCGGCCGCCACCCAGCCCGGGAAACGCTGCACTGCCTGCGGCTGCAGCGTGATCCCCATGTCGGCCCAGGTGCGCGGCGCCAGCACGTCGCCGCGGCGCACCACCAGCGGCCCCATCGACGTGTTGACGAACTTCGCGACCAGCCCCTCCGGCCCGAAGAACTGGGCGATCTCCGCCTGGCTAGCTTCGATGCGCGCCGATTCCGCGAACGGATACTTGGCGGCCAGCGTGCGGTTGAACGGCTCGTACACCTGCGCCAGCCAGGTCTTGTTGATTTCCGCCTCGGCCGGGCCGACGATCACGGCGAACGTCTGCATCAGCGGGCGCACCAGCAGCGGCCGGATCGCGGCCCTTTGGGTATCGCTGATCCCGTTCAGCATCTGCTCGTCGACGAAGCGCAGGGCGTCGGCCAGCTCGGACCCGCCGCCTTCCAGCGTCTGCTGCATGAACGCCTTGGCCCCCGGCCCCGGGTCGCCCTGGTTCTTCAACGCGTTCAGGCGGGTGCGCAGGCGCGACAGCGTATCCAGGTAGGAGCGCAGCAGCGAGGCATCCTTGTCGTGCCGGCCGACGATCCGCGCCACCGGGGCGAATTCGCGGCCGACGGGGCCCGGTGCCCGGTCGAAGCCGCTGCCGGCCAGCTGGACATTGAGGTTGACATTCGCGTTCACCTGCGATGGCGCGCGCTGCATCACGCGCGTCTTGATCCAGTTGACGAAGCCGGTCTGCGCCTCCTTCATTTGCGCGTTCAGCGCCACCGGGTTGTCCCAGGCGGTCTGCTCGTGGATCGTGTCCAGGATCTTCGCGATCGGCGAGGCCTGCGGATCGCCCAGCCGGTTCATCGCCGCCACCGCGCCGTTGAAGCCGTGCATGTCGGCGATGGCGATACCCTGCACGAACTTCTGCCATTCGCGCGTGTAATCGGCCTTGTACATGGCGACCAGGTTCTTCTCGATCTGTTCCGGGCTGCCTTCCAGGGTCAGGTCGTCGCGGCTGGCGGTCTTCAGCACCCAGTCGGTGCTTTGCAGCTCCTTCGCCGACACATCGCGGATCGCGCCGGCGACGTATTTTTCCCAGGCCTCGCGGGTAAACGTTCCGGCAATCGCATGGCTGCCCTGCACCAGCGCCGCATCGTGCTCGCCGACGATGCGGCCCACCGTCATGGCTGGAAAACGTGTCGCGGCGCGGGCACGGATCTCGGCATACACGCGGTCGCGCGCCGGCATGCCGCGCACCACGCGCCGCAGGTTCTCGCGCGCGCTGTCCACCAATGCCAGCTTCTGCTCGATCCGGGGCCACGCCGGGTCGCCCAGCTGCGCCAGGTGGAACGTCAGCAACCGCTCGGCACTGCGGATCATCTGCTCGCGCGACATGGTGCCACGGTTGGCTTCCAGCCAGCCGCGCCAGAACCGCGTCAGCTGGTCGTTCAGGTGGCCCGGCTCGGCGAGCGCCGGGTCGGCCAGCATCAGGTAGGTCTTCAGCGCGTTATAGCCATCTTCCACGCTGGTTGGCGAGGCATCGGCATACGCGCGCGCGGGCGCCTGCACCGGTGGCTGCGCGGGCTGTTGCAGCGTTGCCGCCGGCGCGGCCAGCTGGCCGGCATTGGCGTTCATCTCGTACAGCAGCGCCTCGAGGTTGCCGGCCACCGGTTTCACCATCACCTCGCGCACGCCGCCGAAGAACTGCTCGCGCAACTTGAACTCGAGCAGCTCGCCCTGGTAGAGACCCAGCGACAGCGCCCACGGGCGCTCCCGGCGATACTGTTCGAGCTGCTCGATGCGCCGCTGCAGCACGTCCAGCGCTTCGAGCCGCGCCTGCAGGTCGAGGCGGCCATCCTGCAGGCGCACCACCTTGTCGAGATCGCCCTGCACGGTGGCCAGCAACTGCCGGTTGCCGAGGTAGGACCAGCTCCATCCCGCCAGCGACAGGCCGAGCGCCACCGCCACCGCGATGAAGGCACCGTACTTGAACTGGATCTTGCTGCGGCTGGCGTACTGGGACACCAGGTTGCGGTCTTCGAAGATCACCTTGCGGAACAGGTCGAGCAGGAAGTAGCCGATCTGGCGCATGTCGTGCACCGGGCCTGGCTGCGCCGTTGCCGCCCGGCGCGACAGGGCGAAGCGCTGCATCACGTGGCGCGACTGCGCGCATTCGGGCAGGCCTTCCTGCTGGGCGCTGGTGAAATAGAAGCCGCGGAACACCGGCTTGAACTGGAATGCGTTTTCCTCGAACAGCGTGGCGAGGAAGGCGCGCAGCGGCACCCGCAGCGACGCGAACTCGAACGGGAATGTGAAGATGCCGGATGGCAGGCTGTCGCGCCGCTGCAGCGACATGTTGGCGATGCAGGTCTCCTTCAAGCCTTCATGCAGCTCGTCGAACGCGCCGTCGAAGAAGGCCAGGATTTCCTGCGTGCCGGCGCGGCGCTGGTAAGGCATGGTGGCGCCCCACGGCCGTTCGCGCTCGGCCCGCTCGAACGGCGCGAAGAAGTCGGCGAATCCGGCGATCAGGTCGGCCTTGGTGAATACCACGTAGACGGGCGCGAACACTTCGAGCCGCTCGATCAGGTCCTGCACGCGCTTGCGCAGGTTGCGGGCCAGCCGGATGCCGGCATCGGCGTCGGCCCCGCGCAGCTCGGCGATGCTGACGGCGACCAGGATGCCGTTGACGGGCGCCCGCGCACGGTACTTCTTCAACAGGTCGAGAAAGCCGTGCCACTCGCCGCGGTGCTCGTCGTCGACCGAATAGCGGCCCGCGGTATCGAGCACGATGCCTTCGGTAGTGAAGAACCAGTCGCAGTTGCGGGTACCGCCCACGCCCTGCACCACCTTGTTCTCGGCGATCGGAAACTGCAGGCCGGAGTTGACGATGGCACTGCTCTTGCCGGCCGCCGGATTGCCGATGATCATGTACCACGGCAATTCGTACAGCGCGCGGCTGCCGGTCTTGATGCCCAGCTTGGATCCGCGGATCGTGTCGATCGCTTTCAGCAACCCGCTGCGGAGCACCTCGACATCACCCTCGACAGTGGCCGCGGGCGGTGCGGAGCTTTCCTCGATCGCCCGCTCCAGCCGCGCTGCGCTGCGCGCGGCCAGCACACGCCGCAGCCAGCGTACCAGCAGCCAGCAGAGCACCGTGGCGCACGTGGCCGCGATCACCCAGATCAGCGCCAGCTCCAGCAGTTCGGCGCCGAGATAATACAGGCCCGCCGTCGCGGCCAGTCCAAGGATTGCAAAGTGACGGGAGTCCGTCAGGAACAGCCAGATTCGTCGCATCATGGGGCACCCGTTTGTTTCGTCGGATGATGGTGCCACTATCCACGGGGCAATTTGTTGACTATGCGCAATTTCAACGGCGGCGTGTGCGCAATTCCACATGGCCGAAATCCATCATCTTCCAGCGCCCGCCCCATGTCAGCCCGGCCGCTTCCGCCACCTGCCCGTACAGCGCGTAACCGCGCATCGCCCACGGATCCTTTTCCGTGATCACCACCTTGCCGTTGCGCAGGAAGGCACAGTCGCCGGCCAGGCCGAACTGGTGCCAGCTCTGGAACGCGCGCGCGTTGGTGACGTGCCCGCCGGCGTCGGCCAGCCGGTTCTGCCGCTCGGGACTGCGATAACCCTCCAGCAGCACCATGTCATAGCCGTACTGGTCGCGCATCACCTTGAACACCAGCAGCAGCCGCTGCGTGAAGTCCGGGTCCAGCAAATCCCAATTGCGGTTCGCGCTGGCCAGTTGCGGGCGCACCAGCGTCACTTCGGCGGTGGTGAAAGCGGCCGGCGGCAATGGCGCCGGAGCGATCAGCCGTTCACCGCGCAGCAGCTCGGCCACCTGCCTGTTGATGGCATGGTCCTGTGCCGCGACACCGGGCAGTTCCGCGCGCCCGGCCAGCAGCAGCGCGGCCAGCGGAGGCAGCAGCACCAGGGCTGCGCAACCGGAGGCCAGCAGCGGATAGCGACGCAGCAGCCGCGCCCCGCGGGCAAATGCGGCCCGCGCGCCTTCTCCGGCCGAGCACACGCCTCGCGCTCCCTGGGCAGCCATCTGCCGCCATGCGCGGTCGGCATCGCGGCCGAGCCGCCCCGCCACGGCACCAGCCCCGTCCCGGCCTGCCGGGAACAGCATCAGCCAGCCGGCCAGGCAGGCGCCCACGAACAGCATCAACATGTAGATGGGAAACATCGTGCGCTCCGTCAACACCATAAAAAGTGCCGGCGCGAAACTGTCTGTCGACCGGACGCCCATCGTATGACACGGACCGGCCGGCGCAAGACCGTCCACATCAAGCTTTGGAGAAGCAACTTGGATTCATCAAAATCCGGCAGGGGCATACTGGCCAGCCTCGAACGCAAGGCCGCGGCACCGGTGCGGCGCCCCGCCATTGCCACGCCTTCGGCAGTACATGGCGTTGCCCTGATCGTCGGTAGCGGTGTGGTGACCGGTGCGCTGCTGATGTGGTGGCTGTCCAGCGGCCCCTCGCCGCTGATCGTGCACGAAACGCTGCCGCCCTTCGTGCAGGTTGCCCCGGTCCTGCCTCGGCCCGCCCCGCCGGGGCCGATCGAGGCCGCCGCCATCGTCGACGAAGTACCGGCGTCGGCGTTATTCCCACCGGCCGCCGTGCTGGCGCCTGCACGCATTCCGGCAGTCGCGATGGGCTACGACCAGGCGGTAATGGGTCCGTCGCAGACAGCGCTGAAACCGATGACGAAACAGGCCGTGGCGGCACGCGAGAAGGCGCGCCGCACGCCGCATGCGGTCGCCGATACCGACGTGGAGTTGCTGTCGGCCCTGGTCGCCCATGCCAACGAGGTCGACATCGTCGAAGCGCGCCTTGACGACCCTACGGAAGACCTGCTGCAGCGTTGCCGGCGTGTCGGTGGCGAAGAAGGCCGCCTGTGCGGCATGCGCATCTGCGCCACCCGCGCCGGCGATACGGCCTGCCACGTCGAATAGAACCTGGCCTGGAGCGTACGCGCACGCACATCCCGCCGCGAGGCGCCGTGGCATGCTTTCGCCCTCGTATTCACACAGGAGAACACGATGACGCAACAACTCAATGGCAAGAAAGTGGCGGTACTGATGACGGATGGCGTGGAACAGGTCGAATATACCGAACCTCGCAAATTCCTCGAGCAGCATGGCGCGCAAGTCACGCTGGTGTCGCCGAAGGGACAGGGCGAACAGATCCAGGGCTTCGACCACCTCGACCCCGCGGAGAAATTCGAAGTGGAACGCGATGTGCGCGATGTCCGCCCCGCCGATTTCGATGCGCTGGTGCTGCCGGGCGGCGTGGCCAACCCGGACCAGCTGCGCCTGTCGACGGAAGCCATCACCTTCATCCGCGAATTCGGCCGCGAGAACAAGCCGATCGCCGCGATCTGCCACGGCCCGTGGACGCTGATCGACGCCGACCTTGTCAAGGGCAAGCGCGTGACCAGCTGGCCGACCTTGCAGCGCGACCTGCAAAACGCCGGCGCCCAGTGGACCGATGAACAGGTGGTCGTGGACGGCAAGCTGGTCACCAGCCGCAAGCCGGATGATATCCCCGCGTTCAACGAGGCAATCCTGAAGCAGCTAGCCGCCTGACGCCGCACCGCCGTAAACGGAAAAAGCCCAGCATCGCTGCTGGGCTTTTTCAATCCGTTGCCCGGAGTGATGGCTCCCGGGTATCGATTCAAAGGGACTCGGCCGCATCTCTACACGTGCCGCGTGTCAAACAATCCTCCCATTCAGCTCGATATGATCGGCGACATCCAGGAGGAGACACAATGCGCGCTTATATGATTTCCCTGTCATTCTCGGTCCTTCTAACGTCGAGCATGAATGCCGCGGCACAGAAAAATGCTGCCGCGATTTACACAAATCTCTCCGGTAACGCTTGTAGCAAGGCCATCGACGATGTGGCAACCGGCGCCCATACATTGGACTGCCCTGGAATTGCAGGCTATCGTCTGCAGGTCCTGCTGGACGATGAGCGCAATTCCCTCAATGTCGTGACGCCGGGCAAGCGAGTACTTCCACTCGATTACTGGGAAGTGGTCACGCGCGGGTTTTCAACACTGGGCGAAAAGGCCGAGTGGCGCATCGCCAAGACTAGGGGACGGATCACGCCCATAGCGATCATTGTCCGCGTTGACACCTTTGAGCAAGGCAATCCGGAGCAGCCGAAACGCGTACCGATGCTGGTCATTGCCAGGATCTTCCATGACACCGCTTGCGTTACAGGAGCCATGAACGCAAATGTTCGTGACGCAAGCGTGAAGGCACGGCGAATTGCCGACGACGAGCACCTGCCTTGCCTGCTTCGCGAGTCGAATCCGCACGAAGCGATCCAGCCGTAAATGCAAAAAGCCCAGCATCGCTGCTGGGCTTTTCTGTATTCTGGCTCCCCGACCTGGACTCGAACCAGGGACCTGCGGATTAACAGTCCGTCGCTCTACCGACTGAGCTATCAGGGAAAAGAGGCCGTATTATAGCGGCCGCTTTGACCGCTGGCAAGAAGGAATATTTCTTTCGCCAGCGGCATCAAACAATGGACTCTTAGAAGAGACCTTTGAGCTGCACACCCCACTGGCGCGGCTCGTTGACGAAGCCGGTCAGGTTGTTGAAGTCGATCGCGCCCGTGATGCGGCGCTGGTCGGTGATGTTGCGGCCGAACGCGGCCACTTCATACTTGCCGCCCTGCCAGTTGTAGCCGACGCGCAGGCCGCCTTCCGTCAACGGCGCGCCGGTGAACTCCTTCGCCTCGTACAGGAAGAAGTTGACCTTGCTGCGGTACGACCAGTCGGTCAGCACGAACAGGTTGCCTTCGGCCAGCGGCCAGTTGTAGCGCGCCGACAGGTTGACGATCCACTTCGGCGCCTGCGGCAGCGCGTTGCCGTCGATGACGACGCGGCCGGCGGCGTTGAGCGGGTCCAGCACCGTGCACTGGGCGCACTTGTTGACCGACAGCGAAGGATCCTGGATCTTCGTGTAGTTGTAGCTGGTCGATGCCGACACCTTGAAGTCCGGCGTGACGAAGCCTTCGATCTCCGCTTCGATACCGCGGCCCTTGGTCTTCTCGGCGTTGATCAGCGCGGTCACGTTGGAATTGCCGCCCACCACCGTCAGCTGCTGGTCCTTCACGTCATAGTCGAAGATCGACAGCGAGGCGCGGGCGCGGCGGTTCAGCAGGTCGGCCTTGATGCCGGCTTCATACGAGGTGATGGTTTCCGCATCGGCGATCGTGGCCGGACCGGAAGCCGACGGCGCGCCGATCGACGGTGCGCGGAAGCCCGTCGCCACGCGGGCGTAGGCCGACACGTCCGGGTTGATCGCATACGTTGCCGACAGGTCCCAGTTGGTCTTGTGGCGTTCCGCGTTGATCGTCGACGGGCCCTGCAGCGTGGTGCCGCTCGCCTCGATAGTGCGGAAGTCCTTCTTGTCGTTGGTGTAGCGCAGGCCGCCGCGCACGGTCAGCGCATCGGTCACCGCGTAGTTGACGGAACCGAATGCCGCCCAGGCCTTGTTGCGCTGGTTGCTCACGACGCGGCTGGTGCGCGCGCCGGCGGTGTTGAAGTTGTCGCTGCCGCCAGTGGCATCTTCATCGAAGTAGTACACGCCGGCCTGCCAGCTCATCGGGCCAGCCTTCTTCGATTCGATACGGAATTCCTGCGTGTACTGCTTCAGGTCGGGCAGCACGGAAGCCGTCTCCACCTGGAACGGCACCACGCCCGGGCCGTAGACCGGATTGCCGCCGTCGATGTCGCCGCGGCTGTTGTACTCGGTGATCGACTCGTAGCCCGTCACGGAGTACAGCTTCACCGCACCCAGGTCCCACGACAGGCGCACGTTGCCGCCGCGCGTCGTCAGGTTCTGGTAGTTCTGGCCGTTGGTGAAGACCGCGCCTTCATCGTAGTTGTCGACCAGCTGGTTGCTGCCCTTTTTGATGATGTTGGCCTGGAACAGGCGCGAATTGCCGCTGGTGGTACGCTGGTGCACGTTGAACAGCGCGTTGAACGTGCCGTTCGGCTGGTACAGCACCTGCACGCGTTCGGCGTGCTCGTTGTAGCCGTCCAGCGACTCGCGGCCGTCGGTGAATTCGTTGCGGATGTAGTCGTCGCGGTGCTGGCGCAGCGTCGATACGCGCAGTGCCCACTCGTTCGACAGCGGAATGTTGGCCGCGCCTTCGACGTTGGTGGTGCCATGCGACGCCACGGAGAAGTTGTAGTAGCCTTCCACGCCTTTCAGGCTCGGCTTGGCCGATTCGAACTTCACCACGCCGGCCGGGGTATTGCGGCCGAACAGCGTGCCCTGCGGGCCGCGCAGCACTTCGATGTTGGCCAGGTCGAACATCGGATAACCCTTCAGGATCGGGTTTTCCTGCACCACGTCGTCATAGATCAGCGACACGGGCTGCGAGGCGAAGATCGAGAAGTCGGCATTGCCGTAGCCGCGGATGTAGAAGCGCGGGAACACGCGGCCGGTCGACGATTCCACGTTCAGGCTGGGCGTCTTGCCGGCCAGCACGCGCACGTCCTGGCCGCCGGACAGGATCACGTCCAGCTTCTCGTGCTGCAGCATCGACACCGACACCGGCACTTCCTTGATGTTCTCGGCGCGGCGCTGGGCCGTCACCGTCACGGTTTCCAGCTGGCCGCTGGCGACCGGCTGCTGCGCGGCCTGCTGGGTGCTTGGTTCGGTATTTGCCTGGGTGGCGTCCTGGGCCATGGCGGCCATGGGCAGCGCGGCCGTCAGCGCGAGGAGACGCTTGTGCATCTTGGACAGTTTCATGATGTGCCTTCCTGGGTTAAGAATAATGCTGCAAGGGTGGTCAACGCTGTCTCCGGATTTTTAACGTCCTCGTGCGGATGCCCAACGGCGCGGCTCCGTCTCTGTGGTTGCACTGCCAACTACCTGTTCTTTCGTCATCGCCGCGGATAACAAAAAGCCGCGTCGAAACGCGGCTTTTGCAATTCTGGCTCCCCGACCTGGACTCGAACCAGGGACCTGCGGATTAACAGTCCGTCGCTCTACCGACTGAGCTATCAGGGAAAGGAGGCCGCATTATAGCGGCGCCCGGCAAAGTCGACAACACCATTTTTTAGCGCCCCGTCGTGACGCGAAGCAAAGGCAAGCCGGGCGGGCTGCCACACGCTGCCAGATCGCGGTTTCACCGCCGGCAAAACCGGTTTCGTCGCATCCCGGTGGAAGGCTCTCCGGATGGCCGGCAGCATGCGGCCATTACACCACCGGAGAACCCCATGAAATTGCCTTTGTTCGCGCTGCTGCTGGCGGCCAGCTTTGCCGCAGCAGGCGCCCCTGCCCATGCTTCCTCCCCGTTCGCGCAGGCACGCGACCAGTTCCTTGCTGCCACCCGTGGCGACACGGCCGCGCGCGACGCCGCCATCGAAGCGTTCGCGAAGCTGGCCGAGAGCCAGCCCGAACATCCCGTCTATCTCGCCTACCACGGCGCCGCGCTCACGCTGAAGGGCCGCGATGCCAGCAAGCCGTGGGAAAAGATGCGGTTCGCCGAACAGGGCGCCGACCGCATCGAGAAAGCCCTCGCCCGCCTTGGCCCGCAGCACGATGCTGCGATCGCCGACGGCAGCCCGGAAAGCATCGAAACACGCGCCGTCGCCGCCAACAGCCTGCTGGCGCTGCCCGCCATCATGCACCGCGGCGGCCCCGGCAAGCGTGCGCTGCAGGCGGCGCTCGACTCGCCGCTGCTCGATGGCGCGCACGCTGCCACGCGGGCCAGCGTGTTCGGCGCGGCCGCGCGGCTGGCCGCGAAGGAAGGCCGTGCCGCCGACGAGGCGCAATGGCAGCGCAGGATCGTCGCCCTGCCCGCCAACGCGGCAGGCATCGCGGCCATGCGCGAGCGCGCGGCGGCCCGCCTGAAGGAGCTCGGGCAATGAGGCCGGCGCTGCTGTCGCTGGCGGATGTGCGCCGCACCTACCGGCTCGGGTCCAGTGCCGTACATGCGCTGCGCGGCGTCGACCTGCACTTGCAGCCCGGCGAAATCGTCGCCGTCACCGGCCCGTCCGGCAGCGGCAAGAGCACGCTGCTGAACGTATGCGGCTTGCTGGACCGGGCCGACCAGGGCCAGGTGCTGTTCGATGGCACCGCGCTGCATGGCGGCGACGACGCCGGCCGCACGCGGCTGCGCCGCCAGGCGATCGGCTTCGTGTTCCAGAGCTTTCACCTGGTGCCGGTGATGAATGCGTACGACAACGTCGACTATCCGCTGGCGCTGCTGGGCGTGCCCGCTGCCGAACGGCGCTTGCGTGCTGGCGATGCACTGGAACGGGTGGGCCTGGCCGGCTTCGGCCGGCACTTGCCGGACCAGCTGTCGGGTGGGCAGCGCCAGCGCGTGGCGATTGCGCGGGCGATCGTCAAGCGCCCGCGCCTGGTGATCGCCGACGAACCGACCGCCAGCCTGGACGCGGCCACCGCCGGCCAGGTCACCGCGCTGCTGCGCCAGCTTGCGCACGAACAGGGCACCGCCTTCCTGGTGGCCACGCACGACGACCGCGTGCTGCCCCATTGCGACCGTGCGCTGGCACTGGACGATGGCGTGCTGGCGGGAGAACGCCATGCGCATTGATGTCACCTGGCTGGCCATGGCGTTGAAGAACACGCTGCGCAACCGGCGCCGCTCGCTGGTCACGGTGGCGATCGCCGCCACCGGCACGGCGGCGGCGCTGCTGGGCGCCGGCTTCGCGCAATACACCTACCAGTCGCTGGCCGAATCGGCCGCGCGCGACACGGGTCACGTGATCGTGGCCGCGCCGGGCGGCTTCGACGGCATCGACGACACGCCGCTGCAGCATGGCCTGCAGGGCGGCCCGGCGCTGGCGCGGCAACTGCTGGCGCGCAGCGGCGTGCGGCGCGTGCTGCCACGGCTGCAGTTTTCCGGACTGCTGAGCAATGGCGAGAAAAGCGAAGTGTTCGTTGGCACCGGCGTCGATCCGGCGCAGGAATTCGCCGTGCGCGGACCGTTCATCAAGGTGATCGCCGGCGACCTGCTGGAACCGGATGCCGCGCGGCCCGGCATCGTGCTGGGCAAGACGCTGGCGCGCAGCCTGGGCGCCGCGCCCGGTAACGTGCTGACCCTGCTGTCGACCACTACGGGCGGCAGCCTGAACGCGGTCGACGTGACGGTGACGGGTGTCGTCAGCAGCGGCTTCGCGGAGCTGGACAAGCGGATGGCGCTGGTCGACCTGGCCACCGCGCAAGGCCTGCTGGCCACGGATCGCGTGAGCACCCTGGGCGTCTACCTCGAAGCGCTGGACGACAGCGCCGCCACGGCGGCGGCCCTGCGCGGCACGTTCGGCAAGCGGTACGAAGTGCGCGACTGGCGCGACCTGGCGCAGGTGTACGCCAGCGTGCGCGGACTGTACGACCGCATCTTCGGCTTCCTCGGCGTGATCGTGCTCGTGATCGTGCTGGGCGCGGTGGCCAACACGCTGGCGATGGCGGTGGTCGAGCGCACCCGGGAGATTGGCGCGCTGCGCGCCATGGGCACCACGCCGCGCGAAGTGATGCGCCTGTTCACGGTGGAAGGCATGGCACTGGGTGCCACGGGCGCCGCGCTGGGCATGCTGGGCGCGGCCGGCATCGGCGTGGTCCTGCTGGCCGCGGGCATACAGATGCCGCCGCCGCCCGGCCGCACCGGCGGCTATCCGCTGGACATCGTCATCACGCCGGCGATGTACGCCGCCGCCGGCATCGCCGTTACCGTGCTGGCCGGCATCGCCGCGCTGGCCGTCAGCCGCAAGGCTGCCCATCGTTCCGTCGTGGAGGCGCTCGCCCATGTTTAAGACAATACTCCTCATGCTGTCGCTGTCCCTCGGCGCTTCCACCCAGGCCGCCGACGTGGCAGCCATCCTGAAACAGGCCGATGCCTTCCGCCTGCCGGAAGGCTCGGCCCAGCTGGACACCCTGGTGCAGACCACGAAGGATGGCCAGCCCGACCGCGAGAAGCGCTACCAGGTGCTGGTGCGCGGCGATGGCAAGGCACTGATCCTGTTCCGCTCACCGGGCGAGACGGGCCACAAGGTGCTGGTGTCGGGCGACGATTTCTGGATGCTGCTGCCCGGCAGTGCCCGGCCGATCCGCATCACGCCGCTGCAGAAACTGCTGGGCGACGCGGCCACCGGCGATATCGCGACGCTGACCTGGTCCGGCGACTACAGCGGCAGCGTGGCGCGCGAGGTCGATGTCGATGGCGTGCCCTGCCTGGAACTGGACCTGGCGGCGCGGCGCCCCGCGCTGAGCTACCAGCGCGTGGTGCTGCGCGTGGCGAAGCACGATTCCCGCCCTGTGTATGCGGACCTGTACGCGGCATCGAACCGCAAGCTGAAGCAGGCCCGCTTCGAATTCGGCACGCGCAATGGCCGTACCGTCGTCACCCGGATGACGCTGCAGGATGAAGTGCAGACCGGCCGCGCCACGGTGGTGACGACGTTGTCGTCCACGCCGCGCAAGTTCGCCGACGCGCTGTTCAATCCGATGACGCTGAGCCGCGGCGACGTGGCGCCATGAGGCGGACGGGCCCAATGCGCGTGCCTGCGGCGGTGCTGGCGGCGGCGCTGGCCCTGCCCTGCGCCGCCGAGAACATCGTGTCCGGCCAGGCACGCGCGCAGGCCGAGACCTGGCACAGCCCCTCCCCCGCACGAGATGGCACGCAGCCGCGCCAGGCCATCGACCTGCGCTGGCAGGTGGCCGCACCGGTGGGCGCGCAGCTGCATGGCAGCGCAGGTCTCCGCCACGATGCAGCGGGAACCGGCGTGCGCCTGTTCGAACTGGCACTGGAGCGGCCGCTTGCCGGCGGTTACGCGACGGCCGGCAAGAAGGTGATGAGCTGGGATGTCGGCTATGCGTTTCGCCCGCTCGACGTGGTGCAGCAGGAAGACCGCCGCGCGCTGTACCCCGGCACGCTGGAAGGCGTGCCGCTGCTGGCCTGGGAAGCGTTCGACGCCGAGCGCGCCGTGACCGTGGTGTGGTCCAATCCCGGCCACGGCAAGGCCGGCCAGCCCCGCGACGATGGCGCGCTGGCCGTGCGCCTGTACCGCCAGCGCGGCGCGCGCGATGAATACGCGGTGCTGCGCGCCTCGGCACGCAACGGCATCGAGGCCGGCGCCTCGTTTTCCCAGGTCGTCGACGAAGGCCTCGAGCTCCACGGCGCGCTGCTGGCCCAGCAGCGCCACGACGAATGGGACGGCATGCGCTGGCAGCCCCGCACCGGTGGCGGCAAGGCGCTGGCCGGCTTCACGTGGACCACCGAGGGGCGGTTGTCGGTACTGGGCGAGGCCTGGGTCGACCGCACGGTGCTCGCGGCGCAGCGCCGCAACCTGCTGCTGCGCGCCGCGCAAAAGCTCGGTGACGTGGAACTGGTGGCCGATGTGCTGTGGCGCCGCGCCGGCCGCGTGGCGACGCTGGGCGCCAGCTGGAAACCCGATGCCTGGCTGCTGTCGGCCACCTGGCGCCGCTACGACGGCATCGGCAGCGTGGCCTTGCTGACGGTCGAGCGGGGATTCTGATCACATGCCATGGCGCGCTTGTCACATCTGGCGGAACAGGTGCGCGTACAGTGGACTGACACGCACTTTCTCGGGCCGGTGTTTCATGTTCAGCGCGAGCTTGCCGGCTTCGTCCTTCACCGCGCTCAGCACGCACGTGGCGTTCACGATCGTGCCCCGGTGCACCTGCCAGAACTGCCGGTCGTCCAGCTGCGGCAGCAGGTCCCTGAGGCTGGTGCGGATCAGGGCTTCCCCTTCTGCCGTGACCACGTTGACGTATTTGTCGGTGGCTTCGAAATACACCACCTCGGCCACCGGGATCATCCTCACCTGGTTGCCGACGGCCGCGCGGATCACGGCCAGCCGCTCCACGGGCGCCTGCGCGGGCTGCGGCTGGAGCTGGGCGACCGCGCGCAGTTGCGCCAGCAAGGACTCCATGCCGCCGGCCGGCTGCGCTTCCAGGCGCTGGCGCAGCCGCTGCACGGTGCGGCCGAGGCGTTCGTCGCTGACCGGCTTGAGCACGTAGTCGGCGGCGGCGTTGTCGAACGCCTGCACGGCGTATTCGTCGTAGGCGGTGACGAACACGATCTGCGGGAACGCCTTGCCGGCCGGCCATGCATCGGCCAGTTCCTCCGCCACGTCGAGCCCGGTCTTGCCGGGCATTTTGATGTCGAGGAACAGCACGTCCGGCTGGCGCGCCAGCGCTTCGGCCAGCGCCGCCACACCGTGCGGGCACGTGGCCACGATCTCCAGGCCGGGCCACAGCCGCTTCAGGCTGGCCGCCAGCGTGGCGGCGAGGATCGGTTCGTCTTCGGCAATCAGGGCAGTCGTCATGTCTTGTCTTGTTCGAGGGGAATGGTGATGCGGGCCACCGCACCGCCGGTATCGGCCGGCTGCAGCGTGACGGAGGCGCGTGCGCCGAACAGGACGTCCAGGCGCGCACGGGTGTTGGACAGGCCCAGGCTCGTGCCGGCCTTGCCCGGCCCCGCCGCCAGGCCACGGCCGTTGTCGGCGACGCTGAGGGTCAGCAGCTTGTCTTCGCATCGCGCGGTAACGTGGATATGGCCGCCGTCGATGGTGGGCTCCAGCCCATGCGCGATGGCGTTTTCCACCAGCGGCTGGAGCAGCATCGGCGGAATCTCGACGGCGCGCAGCGCGTCCGGCAAGTCGAAACCATACGAAAGCCGGGCGCCCATGCGCACCGACATCAGGCCGAGATAGGCTTCCAGCAGCGCGAACTCCTGCGCCAGCGTGGTCCGCTGTGCGCGCGAGGACGACAGCGTGGCGCGCAGGTACTGGATCAGCTGGTCCAGCATCTGCTGGGCGCGTTGCGGATCGAGCGCGATCAGTCCCTGCAGGTTGGCCAGCGTGTTGAACAGCATGTGCGGCTCGATCTGCGCCTGCAGCAGTTGCAGTTGCGCCTGCAGCGCCTGGCGCTCCACGGCTTCCGCGCGCGCCCGCTCTTGCGCGGCAGCCGCCTCGGCCCGTGCAAGCCTGTCGCGGCTGGCGAAGAACAAGGTCACCGCGCCCGTGGCGAGCAGCGTGAACACGAGCATGCCGGTGGTGCGGCTGGATCCCAGCGTGTGCAACCCCGTCAGTTCGCGCCCGAGCAGCCACCCCGCCAGGCGCGCGCCGGCGATCTGCCCGACCGGCACGCCCACGGCGATCAGTGCGGCGAACGCCAGCCAGTGCGGCCGCACCTTCTCGCCCCAGAACGCCAGGCGCACGCCGTCGATGATGGCAAAGGCGATCGTGCCGATGCAGGCCGAGACCAGCAGGTTGATGCCGAAACCTGTGCCGTCGCCGAACGACCAGGTGATGACCACGGCGCAGATCACGACCAGCACCAGCATCCAGCATGCATCGGTGGCGAAACGCCGCCACGGGAAGCGCCGTCCGGGGCGGGGTCGATCGAGGGTGGCGGTATCGGTCATGGCGGCTCGCGGTGGGTGATCCGCCATTCTGGACCGGCACTGGCCAGGTTGGCAACGGCGGGGCGACGAAACCGCTGGGGCGGGGAGTGAATCGGGTGTGAGGCGGCGCCACTATTCAATCCCATGACTGGATTCGACCGGCACTCGCGCAGCGGTGACAAAAAAATGCTGGCGGTGGTACGCGCCCCTGCCTATATTACAAACCAGGGCACGCGAGTGTGTCAGGAGTTTTAGCGATTGGCGCCTGGCGGCCGCAGGGCCAGTTCCCAGGGAAAGTATTGAATTCTTGAATGCGAGGCTCCTCATGGGAGACAGGTACGCAGAAGAGCGATATGACCCCTCACTGGCGATGTGCAGCAAGCTCGCACTCACATTCAATGGGAAGACGCTTGCAATGACTGGCGGAAGCAAGACATATTCTTATCCAGCCGCCTCTGGGAAGCCGGACAAGAGTGGGGCGTTCAGCTACACAAAGGAAGCGCAAATTGCCGGGTTCAGCGGGCCCATACCGGAGGGCATTTACTGGATCAACCCCGATGAGCTATGGGTCAATCGCTGGTATAAGCGCGGAAGTGAGGCCTCGTGGGGGAAATACCGCATCACAATCCATCCGTTCACCACTACCGAAACCTACCAGCGTGGAGGATTTTTCATTCATGGAGGCAAAGTTCTCGGCAGTATTGGCTGTATCGATCTGACCTCGCATATCGATGCTTTTGTCGCCGATCTTCAGGTGGAAGGCGCGATGCGCAAGTGCCAGATCCATTTGTCCGTCCAATACGCACCGGCCACGCCGTGAAAACACCAGGCTTCGCGATCCTCACGTTCATCATTGCAGGCTTGCTGGTCGCCGGAGCGGCTTTCGTGAGCTACCAGGCGCTGGTGGAGGCATATGGCCCAGGCCCGCCGTACTACTCGCGCACCACCAATATGGACAAGTGGAGCGATCCGCTGCCCGAAATCGTCATTGCCGACGTCATCGCCCTGGCGATTGCAGCGGCTCTCGTGCGGACAGGAGTCCGCAGGCTGGGGAAAACCGACTGATGACAGCGTGGCGCGCAGGTACTGGGGGGCAGTATCGGTCACGGCGGCTCGCGGTGGGTGTTCCGCACTCTGGCCCGGCGCTGGCCCGCTTGGCAACGAAGGGGCGACGAAACGCTGCAGCGGGGAGTGAAACAAATAGACGACAGCATGAAACCTATGGCTTAGCGCAAGCCATATACTTGAAGATCACGGGTCGCTACTGTCAGACGATTGCAGTTGATCAGATCATCGCACCATGACACATTGCTTTCGAGTCGAACCAACTGAACGCGGCAACTATGCCACCGAACCTGAAGAAAAGCCCGCGGTCAATTGCGGGCTTCAAGATTTTCATTGACGCTGCTCTTTCGTGGCGCAAGGTATTAGCAATCTACATTGGTCTCGGTGTCACCAGTTACAAGATTGATTCCGATCCAGCACCGGTAGGGACCGCCTTTTGCTTTCACATCGGCCGGGTCATATACACAATAAATACCCTTCTTGCGTCGGTCTCGGTTCCCCGCCCCTCCATCACAAGTCGGCTGCACGTCAGGCCCGATCGAATCAAAGATTTCCCGTGCAGCATTGCCATCCACATGGACCGTCAGCTTGCGATCGCGCCCTGCTGGCGGCGTACGATCAGCAACACTTCCAGAGTGGACTTTGTAGATACCCGGGAAGATCTTCCATAGCCCGGATGGGTCGCCCGACAGATTAGCAGCTTGCGAGATGGAAAACCCTGCCGCCGCTACGGACGCTAACCAAGTTACGAGACGCACGATTAACCCCCTGATAGTGTCGATCTCTTTGAGGAATGGAACTGCCTGGCACGTTAGCGACTGCGATGCGCTGGCCAGTGCAGTGGAGGATGACTCCTCCTTCGGCATTTTCAATGGCTGAGATGCGCTTGACATTGAAACGCGTCAATATTGCTTTTCTTTACACAAAGAATATTGTTGACTGCGAATCCAGCTCAGTTGAGGATGCAGGAATCCAAGCTGCGGGCAGCAAGGTGGCGTAATGGAGCAAGATGACGACGGTGGTGAGAGCAAAAATAGAATGGCCGCGCTCGCGCGCGGCCATTTAGTCTGAAGCCCTGTTCGAACGACGTCCTACTGGCCCGTCGTAAGCCTCAAGACCTCAAAGCATAATTATTGCCCCAGGCAGATGATCTTCGTGTCGTATTCATGGGCGCCGGCTTTCTTCTTCTTCGCCCAGTCGACCGCTTCCTGCGCCTGCGCGATCGTCATCACGGTCGCCTTTTCCTTGTTCTTGATGAAGGAAACGCCTTCGAACACGCCTTCCTTGCTGCGCATGACCTTGGCGAACACGGGCGGCTTTTTGTCGCCGTCGCTGATTTTGTTTTGCTGGACCAGGTAGCGCTGATCGGTGTTGTCCATGATGGCTCGAATCGAAAAATGGATGAAAGGATCACAGCCGGGCCGTGAAATGCAAAAAGCCCAACCGGTTAAGGCTGGGCTTCTCACATGAATTCTGGCTCCCCGACCTGGACTCGAACCAGGGACCTGCGGATTAACAGTCCGTCGCTCTACCGACTGAGCTATCAGGGATTAGAAGCAGTATTTTATACGTTCAGAGCAACATTTGCAAGCTTGCTTTTTGGTACTGTCTACTGCCAACTACTTTGTTTCTAGCTTTCTTCGCTGACGTGCATCAACGAAGAAGCAAGATTTTAGAGAACTTTGGCGATCGCGTCAACAACGATGTCGATATTCTTGGAGTTCAGCGCGGCCACGCAGATACGGCCGGTGTCCACCGCGTAGATCGACTGTTCGCGCAGCTTGGCGACCTGCTCTTTCGTCAGGCCCGAGTACGAGAACATGCCGACCTGTTCGCGCACGAAGGCGAAATCGTGGCCGGGAGCTTTCTCTTTCAGCTTTTGCACGAACTCGTCGCGGGTGGCCTTGATGCGCACGCGCATGGCGCCCAGCTCGTCTTCCCACAGCTGGCGCAGTTCCGGCGTAGCCAGGACGGTGGCGACCACTTTGCCGCCGTGTACCGGCGGGTTCGAGTAGTTGGTGCGCACCACGCGCTTCAGCTGCGACAGCAGGCGGGACGCTTCTTCGGCGGTGGCGGCCACGACGGACAGCGCACCCACGCGCTCGCCATACAGCGAGAACGACTTCGAGAACGAGTTCGACACCAGCAGCGGCACGCCGGTGGCGGCGAAGCGGCGCACCACGGCGCCGTCTTCGGCGATGCCGGCACCGAAGCCCTGGTAAGCCATGTCCAGGAACGGAATCAGGCCGCCGGTCACGACGGCATCGATCACCTGGTCCCACTGCGGCTGGGTCAGGTCGGCACCGGTCGGATTGTGGCAGCAGGCGTGCAGCACCACGACGGCGCCTTGCGGCATCGCCTTCAGCGCGGCCAGCATGCCTTCGAAGTTCACGCCATGGGTGGCGGCATCGTAGTACGCGTAATTGTTGACCTTGAAGCCGGCGCTTTCAAACAGCGCGCGGTGGTTTTCCCAGCTTGGATCGCTGATGAAGACTTCCGACGATGGCGAGAAACGCTTCAGGAAATCGGCGCCCAGCTTCAGAGCGCCGGTGCCGCCCAGGGCCTGCACGGTGATCGCGCGGCGCTCTTGAACTACGGCACTGTCGGCCCCAAATACCAGTTCCTGCACCGCCTTGTCATACGCGGCCAGGCCTTCGATCGGCAAGTACGTGCGCGGGGCTGGCTGTTCAATCAGGATGTTTTCAGCTTTCTGCACGCACGACAGCAGCGGCACTTTGCCATTGTCGTCATAATAAACACCCACGCCCAGGTTGATCTTATTGGGGTTGGTGTCGGCGTTAAAAGCTTCGGTGATACCCAGGATCGGGTCGCGCGGAGCCATCTCGATGGCACTGAAAACGGAAGGATTCGTCATGATAGGATTGGATTCGATTGGATGCGATTCGCAGCGGATGAGCACTACAACATTACTGAGCAAATTCAGCGGCAATTACTCTGGACAGTGATGACGGTGCACAGCAATTCCGATGCGCGGCGTTGGCCAGGTGTGCCGGCCACCGCGCAATGACTGCACAATGTGGTGTGCAACTCCCTATTCTAGCAAAGGTCTGACTTCATGGCTGATTTATCACTGGCCGGCGCTCCCGAGCCCACCGTGCTGACGTTCCCGGATTCACCGTTCAAGCTGCACCAGCCCTTCCCGCCCGCCGGCGACCAGCCGACCGCGATCGAGGCCCTGTGCGAAGGCATTGGCGACGGCCTGTCGTTCCAGACGCTGCTGGGCGTGACGGGTTCCGGCAAGACTTACACGATGGCCAATGTGATCGCCCGCATGGGCCGTCCGGCGATCGTGTTTGCGCCGAACAAGACACTGGCGGCCCAGCTCTACAGCGAATTCCGCGAGTTCTTCCCGCAGAACGCTGTCGAGTATTTCGTGTCGTACTACGATTATTACCAGCCGGAAGCCTACGTGCCGCAGCGCGACCTGTTCATCGAGAAGGATTCGTCGATCAACGAGCACATCGAGCAGATGCGGCTGTCGTGCACCAAGTCGCTGATGGAGCGGCGCGACGTGGTCATCGTGGCCACCGTGTCGGCCATCTACGGTATCGGTAATCCGAACGAATACCACCAGATGATCCTGACCCTGCGCGCCAAGGACAAGGTCAGCCAGCGCGACATCATTGCCCGCCTGATCCAGATGCAGTACACGCGCAATGAAGTGGACTTCGGCCGCGGCACGTTCCGCGTGCGCGGCGATACGATCGACATCTTCCCCGCCGAACACGCCGAACTGGCGGTGCGCCTGGAAATGTGGGACGACGAACTGGAGTCCATCCAGCTGTTCGATCCGCTCACGGGCCGCGTGCGCCAGAAGATCCCCCGCTTCACCGTCTACCCCGGCTCGCACTACGTGACGCCCCGTTCGACGGTGCTGCGGGCCATCGAAAGCATCAAGGCCGAATTGCGCGACCGGCTCGAGTTCTTCCGCAAGGAAGGCAAGCTGATCGAGGAACAGCGCCTCGAGCAGCGTACCAGGTTCGACCTGGAAATGATGGCCGAGATCGGCTTCACGAAAGGCATCGAGAACTATTCGCGGCACCTGAGTGGCGCGCTGCCGGGCCAGCCGCCGCCAACCCTGATCGATTACCTGCCGCAGGATGCGCTGATGTTCATGGACGAATCGCACGTGCTGGTCGGCCAGCTCTCGGCGATGTACAACGGCGACCGTTCGCGCAAGACGAACCTGGTCGACTATGGCTTCCGCCTGCCGTCCGCGCTGGACAACCGGCCGCTGAAGTTCGAGGAATTCGAGGGCAAGATGCGGCAGACGATCTTCGTTTCCGCCACGCCGGCCGAGTACGAGCAGAAGCATGCCGACCAGGTCGTGGAACAGGTGGTGCGCCCCACCGGCCTGGTCGACCCGCAGGTGATCGTGCGGCCGGCGCGCACGCAGGTGGACGACCTGCTCTCCGAGATCAACGACCGCATCGCCAAGAACGAGCGGGTGCTGGTGACCACGCTGACCAAGCGGATGTCCGAGCAGCTGACCGAATACCTGTCGGACCACGGCATCAAGGTGCGCTACCTGCACAGCGATATCGAAACGGTCGAGCGGGTGGAAATCCTGCGCGACCTGCGCATCGGCACGTTCGACGTGGTGGTCGGCATCAACTTGCTGCGCGAAGGCCTGGACTTGCCGGAAGTGTCGCTGGTGGCGATCCTGGATGCCGACAAGGAAGGCTTCCTGCGCTCCGAACGTTCGCTGATCCAGACCATCGGCCGCGCCGCCCGCAACCTGAACGGCGTGGCGCTGCTGTACGCGGACCAGATGACCGATTCGATGAAGCGCGCGATCGACGAAACCGAGCGCCGCCGCGCCAAGCAGCTGGCCCACAACGAGAAGCACGGCATCATCGCGCGCGGCGTGAACAAGGTCATCAAGGACATGATCGACGGCGTGTACGACCCGAACAAGGCATCCACCAACCTGAAGGCGGCCCAGGAGACAGCGAAGTACGAAACGATGAGCGAGAAGCAGGTCTCGAAAGAGATCAAGCGCCTCGAAAAGCTCATGATCGAGCATGCCAAGAACCTGGAGTTCGAGAAGGCCGCGCAGGTGCGCGACCAGCTGCACCTGCTGAAGGAGCAGATGTTCGGCGCGCCGGGGGCCGACGTGATTTCGATCACGGGCAAGTAGGCCGGAAAATATGCTGCCGAACAAGCCAGCCCTGCATGAAAAACGCCGCGTTCACGCGGCAATGCTGTTCAGATAAGGCCACCCCAAGTGCAAATTCCGGGGTCAGACCCGGCGGGTCTGACCCCAGCCCTTCGCTGTTGGGGTGAATGCATGCACTATCGATGAGCCGGCGACGTTTAACTGAACGGCATTACCGCGTTACGCGGCGTTTTTTATAGCTGCCCTGCCCGCTCCAGCCGCTTGTACAGCACCAGCGAATACAGTACCGGCAGCAAGGCGCCGATGACGACGAGTCCAATCGCCAGCTCGCCCGATGCGCCGAGCAGCACCGCCAGCAGCCCCACCACGCCCGCCCCCACCATCAGCTTCGCACCCACGCGGTGGGTTGAATACCACACTCGCTCGCTCGCCAGCGTCCATGGGGTGCGGATACCGATATAGAAGTTGCGGCGCACCTTGCTCAGCGAGTTCCCGATCAGGGCCAGCACCAGGCAGATCCCGGCTGGCACGGCGCGGCCCACGTCGAACGTTGCGTTGAAGATCGAGGTCAGGAGCAGCACCTGCATCAAGCCCATCAAGCCAACCACCAGGGTCATGATATAGCCGGCTGTCGAGCCAGACGCGCCCACGTCGTACCCTTTCGGCGACAGGTAAGGCAGCGCGGCGCCGATCGCCAGGGCGAACGCCATCGTTCCCGGCCCGGTCAGCCAGACGATCCAGCGCGGACCGAAACCATCGGCTTCGCCCTGCGCATTCCAGTGGATGGGGATGGTCTCGGCGAGGCTGGGCCAGCACAGCGCGGTCAGCACCGTGGCGGCCAGGATCAGGGAAACGCTTGCAATCAGGTGCTGACGGTTCATGCCTTCCTCCTTTTGGTCTGTGGTTCGGTCAGGTCCATCATCCATGCCACGACATCCTGCAGCACCGTCGTGTTCAGTCCGTACCAGATCGTCTGGCCCTCGCGGCGACGGGTGATCAGGTCTGCGTCGGCCAGCACGGCAAAATGGTGCGACATGGTCGGCCGCGTCATATCGAAATGCTCGGCAAGCTGCCCTGCCGTCATTTCGCCGTCGCGCAGCAGGCGCAGGATCTCGCGGCGCGCCGGATCGGCCATGGCCTTGAAGGCATCGGTGGGGGCTGGCATCGTATTTCGATCAATCGCTAATTAGATGGATATCTAAATATAGGATAAAACGATTCCGTGCGCAAGCTGCGCATGAGGACGTCATGCGGTCGTCTCGCTGTTGCCACCCGGAGCTGCTTGCCGGACTGCCGCCCGGTCTTGCTGCTCAGCTGGGGCGATGAACATCCCGGAACAGCAGCATGTCGGCGATGCGCTCCGGCTTGTCGCCGTCGAATCCCAGCTCCGTGACCCGATGCTCGGGATTCGTCCACGTGCCGAACGCCAGGTCCCAGATGGGGAGGCCGTAATTCTGGGCGTGGTGGTGCAACTGATGGTGGACCGTGTGCATCTCCGGCCGCTGCACCAGGTAGCCGAGCCAGCGCGGTGTCGCGATGTCGCCATGCAGGAACAGGTCGAAGGTACCTGTCAGGAGCAACGCCACCGCGGCCGCAGCAGGACTTGCCCCCAGCAGCAGGTAGCTGGCGCAGCCACTGATGCAGATGGCCGCGGCCGAATCGAGCGGATGGGCATAGAAAGCCGTCAGTGCTTCCACCCGCCGCGCGCTGTGATGCAGCTGGTGGAAGACGCGCCACAACAGGTCGAAGCGATGCGTGGCGCGGTGCCACCAGTAAAACAGGAAACTGGTGACCAGGAAGCTGGCGAAGCCGGTAACGATGACCGGCCATCCGCTGCTGTCGATCAGCGCCGTTTCGCTGATTGCGGTACTGAAGAACCAGCCGGCGGCCAGCGTGACAGCCACGGTGGCCGCACCGGTACCACTGGCCAGGATCAGCCAGCGCCGGTCGCAATGATTGCGCGAGGCCGGCGCAATGACCTCGCGGGTGAACAAGGCAACGAAGGCGAGCGCCAGGAAAGGGAGGGCCAGCAACTCGCTCATGGCTACAGCGTCTTCACGAATTCGCGGATCCCGCCCAGCATCATCTCGACCGACATCGCCGCCAGGATAAGCCCCATCAGGCGCTCGAACGCCGTCATCACCTGCGTGCCCAGCACCTTCTGCAGGCGCTCGGCGCCCAGGAACACGGCCAGCCACACCACCACCACGGCGGCCAGCGCGGCCACGTGGATCATCACATCGCCGCGGGTTTCGCTGGAGAACAGCAGCACCGTGGCCAGCGCGGACGGGCCGGCCAGCGCGGGAATCGCCAGCGGCACGATGAATGGCTCGCCGCCCTCGTTCCGGCCGAGCACACCGTCCGGGTGCGGGAACACCATGCGGATGGCGATCATCAGCAGGATCACGCTGCCGGCGATGCGCAGCGAGACTTCGGAAAGGCTCAGCGCGTGCAGGAACGGCCGGCCGAAGAACATGAACACCAGCAGCACCGCGAAGGCGATCAGGCATTCACGCACCACGATTTTCGGCCGCCGGGCCGGCGCCACCGGTTGCAGCGCGGCGGCGAACAGCGGCACGTTGCCGAACGGGTCGGTCACCAGCAGCAGCAGGATGAAGGTCTGGAAGAAGTTTTCTGTCATATGCAGGGTTTACCCTTCTATTATTATCGGATCCTACATGAGGCAAGGAAAAGCTGGAGCAACAAAGCAAATGGCGGAAAGCCTTTCAGCTTTCCGCCATTTCCCAGTGTCCCACCAACGTCTCGGGACCTCGAGAAACCGTAATGAGCGGCGTCTGGTCTGGTCTCCGGTGCTCATCGTACTTTATGTACGATCGGTCCGCCGCAGCGGAGCACCGGAGACCAGCATCTGGCGCCGCGCAATAGGTTTATCGAGGTTCCTTCAGTTCTTTTCGCCTTTTTTTAGCCACGATGCCAGCTGGTGCGGGCGCAGGCCGTCGTAGTCCTCGAACGGCTGGTGGATCCACGGGTTGTGCGGCAGTTCCTGCATCTGGTAGTCCGGCTTGAAGGCCGAGCTGCCCTTGGTCCAGATCACGGCCGAACGCACTTCCTCGACATCCTTGTAGTTCGCTTTCAGATGGTCGATGACCTTCATCAGCGTGACGCCGGAATCGGCCAGGTCGTCCACCAGCAGGATCTTGCCGGCCAGCGAGCCGCGCGTCACCGTGATGTACTTGGCGATATCGAGGTCGCCCTGCACCGTGCCCTTGTCGGCACGGTAGGAGCTGGTCGACAGGATCGCCAGCGGCACGTCGAAGATCCGCGAGAACACGTCGCCGGGGCGCACGCCGCCGCGCGCCAGGCACAGCACCATGTCGAACTTGAAGTTCGATTCGTAGACCTTCAGCGCCAGGCCTTCGACCAGGCGGTTGTACTCATCCCAGGTCACCCACAGGTGCTTGTCGTCGGATTGAGGGGAGCTCATGTAATTCCTTCCTGCTTGTGGCGTGGTTTGCCTGTTTTTATTCGAACGGGTGACGGAGCACGATGGTTTCTTCGCGGTCCGGACCAGTGGATACCATGTCGACGGGTACGCCGACCAGTTCCTCGATGCGCTTGATGTAGGCGCGGGCGGTGGCCGGCAGCGCCGCCAGCGATTTCGCGCCGACGGTGCTTTCTTTCCAGCCTGGCATTTCTTCGTAGATCGGCTCGCAACGCGCGGCGTCTTCGGCACCGACCGGGAAGATGTCGACGTGGCGGCCGTCCAGCATGTAGCCGGTGCACAGCTTCAGCGTTTCCAGGCCATCCAGCACGTCCAGCTTCGTCAGGCACATGCCGGACACGCCGTTGATCTGCACCGAGCGGCGCAGCAGCGCGGCGTCGAACCAGCCGCAGCGGCGGGCGCGGCCCGTCACGGTGCCGAATTCATGGCCGACTTGCGCCAGGTGGTGGCCCACGCCGGCATCGGTCGGCAGCTCGGACGGGAACGGGCCCGAGCCCACGCGGGTGGTGTAGGCCTTGGTGATGCCGAGGATGTAGTGCAGCATGTTCGGGCCCACGCCGGCGCCGGCGGCGGCATTGCCGGCCACGCAGTTCGACGAGGTCACGAACGGATAGGTGCCGTGGTCGACGTCCAGCAGCGAACCCTGGGCGCCCTCGAACAGCAGGTTGGCGCCGGCCTTGTGCGCGGCATACAGCGCGCTCGACACGTCGGCCACCATCGGGCGCAGGCGCGGCACGTAGGCCAGCGCATCGTCGAGGGTCTTCTGGTACTCGACCTTCGGTGCCTTCAGGTAGTTTTCCAGCACGAAGTTGTGGTAGTCCAGGTTCTCGGCCAGCTTTTCGGCGAAACGCTTTTCGTTGAGCAGGTCGGCAACGCGGATCGCGCGGCGGGCAACCTTGTCTTCGTAGGCCGGGCCGATACCCTTGCCAGTGGTGCCGATCTTGGCGGCGCCGCGGGCGGCTTCACGGGCTGCATCGAGCGCGGTGTGGTAAGGCAGGATCACCGGGCAAGCCTCGGAGACCTTCAGGCGCGACGCCACTTCCACGCCCACGGCTTCCAGCTTGTCGATCTCGCGCAGCACGTCCGGCACGGACACCACCACGCCGTTGCCGATGTAGCAGGCCACGCCCGGGCGCATGATGCCCGAAGGGATCAGCTGCAGCGCGGTCTTCACGCCGCCGATCACCAGCGTGTGGCCGGCGTTGTGGCCACCCTGGAAACGCACCACGCCTTGCGCGTGTTCCGTCAGCCAGTCGACGATTTTGCCCTTGCCTTCATCGCCCCACTGGGTACCGATGACGACCACGTTTGTTGCAGTGATTTTTTTTGACATCACACTAACCTAAGTTTTTAAGAATCCAGTTACTACCACTCTCGTCGAGCACCAGCGCGCGGTCGCACTCGAACTCGTCCTGTTCATCGCTGTGACCCGGCAGGGACTGGATCACAACCTCGCCGGACTTGCGCAGCTCGGCGATACGTTCCTTCAGTTCGGGCGAGTTGCCCCACGGTGCCCGGATCGCATGCTTGCGGTCGGCCGTGGGCAGCAGCCGGGCCAGTTCGCGCAAGTCCATCGAATATCCGGTGGCGGGACGGGCGCGCCCGAATGCCTCGCCCACGTGATCGTAGCGGCCGCCGCGCGCCACGGCGTTCGGCAGGCCCGGCACGTAGAGCGCGAACGTGGCACCGCTCTCATACTGGTAGCCGCGCAGGTCGGCCAGGTCGATCGCCACTTCGGCGCGGCCGATGGCCGATGCCGCCAGCGCCGCCAGTTCGGCCAGTGCCTTGGCGATGCCCGGCAGGTCGGGCAGCGCGTGCTTCGCGGTGGCCAGCACATCCACGTCGCCATACAGGTTCGGCAGGGCCAGCAGGGCATCGCGCGTGGCAGGCGCGTAGCCTTCTGTCAGCTCGCGCAGTCCTGGCACATCCTTGGCGCGCAGCAGCTGCACGATGGCATCGTGGTCGCGCTGCGCGGCGGCATCCTGCTCGAGGATCGCGCGCAGCACGCCAACGTGGGCCAGGTCCAGGCGCACCCCGGTGAAGCCGGCCATCTCCAGCGAGGCCAGGGCCAGCTCCTGGATTTCGGCATCCGCTTCCAGGCCGGCATGGCCATAGATCTCGGCGCCGATCTGCAGTGGCTCGCGGGTGGCATGCAGGCCCGAAGGACGGGTATGCAGCACCGGGCCGGCGTAGCACAGGCGGGTGACGGAAGCGCGGTTCAGCAGGTGGGCGTCGATGCGGGCGACCTGGGTGGTCATGTCCGCGCGCAGGCCCAGCATGCGGCCGCTGATCTGGTCGACCAGCTTGAAGGTACGCAGGTCGGTATCCTGGCCGGCGCCGGTCATCAGCGACTCGACGTATTCCAGCAGCGGCGGCATCACGAGTTCGTAGCCGTAGCGGCGGAAGTTATCCAGCATCAGGCGGCGCAGCTCCTCGATCTTGCGCGCCTCGGACGGCAGCACGTCCGCGATATGTTCGGGCAAAAGCCAATTCGGCATGGGAAAACCGGTTTGTTGAAAAACGTTCAATCGGCACGACGCGCAAGCGGATGGCGCAGGCCGAACCGCATATTTTACGCGAAAACGTGGCTAAACAGGTAAAACTCTGGCGACCGAGCCATTCCAGGGGCAGCGCATTTGCAAAACAACGAACCCTAAAGGCAAAAAACTGGGGTCAGACCCGGTGGGTCTGACCCCTGCTTGTGCACTTGGGGTTTTGCCTCGACAGCGCAGTGCCGGGCTTATTTACCAGCCGAACCGCTCCCCTTGAAGTACTTGAAGAACTCGGAGTTCGGGTCCACCAGCATCACGTCGGCCTTGGTCCTGAACGACGAACGGTAGGCTTCCAGGCTGCGGTAGAACTTGTAGAACTCGGGATTGCGGCCGAATGCCTCGGCATAGATCGCGCTGGCTTTCGCATCGCCTTCGCCGCGCACCTTCTCGGCCTCGCGATACGCTTCGGCCAGGATCACGGCGCGCTGCTTGTCGGCATCGGCACGGATCTTTTCCGAATCGGCCGCACCGGTCGAGCGCAGCTCGTTGGCCACGCGCAGGCGCTCGGCCTTCATCCGTTCGTACACCGAGTTGTTGATCTGCTCGACATAGTCGACGCGCTTCAGCCGCACGTCCAGGATCTGCACGCCGATCTGCTTCGCTTCATTCTCCACCTTGGCGCGCAAGCCTTCCATCACCTTGCCGCGCTGGCCCGAGATCACTTCGCGCACGGTGCGCTTGGTGATTTCCTCGTTCAGCGCCGCCTTGACGATCTGCGCCATGCGGTTGCCCGCCCGCCCTTCGTCGCCGCCGAAGCGGACGAAGTACAGGCGCGGGTCGACGATGCGCCACTTGACGAACGAATCGACCAGGATGTTCATCTTCTCGGCCGTGATGAAGCGGTCCGCTTCCGGCGAATCGAGCGTCTGGATACGCTTGTCCAGGTAGATCACGTTCTGGAACGGCGGCGGCAGCTTGAAGTGCAGGCCCGGCTCGCGGATCACCTGCTTGACTTCACCCAGCGCGAACACGATGGCGAACTTGCGCTGGTCCACCACGAACACGGTGGACGACAGCAGCATCAGCGCGATGAACGCGGTGACGACGAGAGTAACGATACGGTTCATTAACGGCCCTCCCGGCTACGGGACGATTCACGCGCGCGGTTCTGGTCGCCGCTATAGGGTTGATCGGGCTGCGGCAGCAGCACGGCGGTCGGCGGCGGCGCCGTCACGTTGGCGCGCTGCGCCTCGGTGGCCGCCACTTGCGCGATCAGCTTGTCCAGCGGCAGGTACAGCAGGTTGCTGCCGGCCTTCGCATCGACCATGACCTTGCTGGTATTGGCGAAGATCTGCTGCATCGTATCGAGGTACATGCGGTCGCGCGTCACGCCCGGCGCCTTCTGGTACTCGACCAGTACGGACTTGAAGCGGTCGGCGTTACCAGAAGCGTTTTCCACCACCATCGAGCGGTAGGCTTCCGCCTCCTGCAGCAGGCGGAACGCGGCGCCGCGCGCCGTCGGCACGACCTGGTTCGCGTAGGCCGCACCTTCGTTCTTCAGGCGTTCGCGGTCCTGGCCGGCCTTGACGGCGTCGTCGAACGCGGTCTGCACCTGCTCCGGCGGCTGCACGCCCTGCATCGTCACGTTGGTGACCAGCGCACCGGACGCGTAGCGGTCGAGGATATCCTGCATCAGCCGCTGCGTGTCGTAGGCCACCTTCTCGCGGCCTTCGTACAGCACGTAGTCCATCTTGCTGCGGCCGACGATCTCGCGGATCGCCGTTTCAGCCACCTGGCGCACGGTATCTTCCGCGTCGCGGTTGTTGTACAGCCAGGCCACCGGATCGCTCAGCTGGTATTGCACGGCGAACTGGATGTCGATGATGTTTTCATCATCGGTCAGCATCAGCGATTCGCGCGCCTGCTTGTTGCGGGTGTTGCCGCGATAGCCCACTTCCACCGTGCGCACCTGCGACACGTTGACGGTTTCGTTGGCCTGGAACGGATACGGCCAGCGCCAGTTGAAGCCGGCCGGGGTTTCATGGCTGAAGCGGCCGAAGGTGGTGACGATACCCTTCTGGCCTTCCTGCACGATGAAGGCGCCGCTGGCCAGCCAGACCAGCAGGGCGATCACCGCGACGGCACCGATGGTCACGCCGGCACCTTTCAGTT
Organism: Pseudoduganella albidiflava; assembly: GCF_004322755.1. Lineage (NCBI taxonomy): Bacteria > Pseudomonadati > Pseudomonadota > Betaproteobacteria > Burkholderiales > Oxalobacteraceae > Pseudoduganella > Pseudoduganella albidiflava. The sequence continues at coordinate 1,442,855 of NZ_CP036401.1, read as the reverse complement.
CGCCGCCGCCATTGCCACCGCCGCCGCCTCCGCCGTTGTTGTTGCGGTTCTTGTTGCCGAACAGGCCATTCAGGCGCTGGTTGAAGTCGCGCCACAGCTGGTCGAGGTCCGGCGGTCCGTCGCCGGGCTTCTTGCCTTCCTGGGCCTGCCTGTTGTTATCCTTGTCCTGGCCCCAGCGGGGGTCGTTCAGGGACAGCTTCAGGCCTAATCTTTTCGCTAGTGAGGAAAGAGGCATGTTTTAGACATCGGTGAATGTGGAAATGGCATCGGGTGGCGTGTCGTCCTTCGGACGCAGGTTCGCTTCCCGTTGTACCTGGGCTGTCTCGGTAATGGCCGCGCGCAGAAGATCGAGACCTTCGCCCGTGCGGGCACTGATGAATACGCGTGAAATCTTATCATGTTCATCACGTTCCACCGCCGGCTCCAGGCCGGCCGCGTCGATCTTGTTCCAGACCAGGATCTGGGGAATATGGTCGGCGCCGATTTCGCGCAGCACGGCATTGACTTCCTCGATCTGCTCCATCCGCACCGGGCTGGCGCCATCGACGACATGCAGCAGCACGTCGGCATGGATGGTTTCCTCCAGCGTGGCGCGGAAGGCGGCCACCAGCTGGTGGGGCAGTTCGCGCACGAAGCCGACCGTATCGGAAATCACGACATTGCCGGCATCCTCGCCCATGTACACGCGCCGCGAGGTGGTGTCGAGCGTGGCGAACAGCTGGTCGGCCACGTACACGCCGGCCTTGGTCAGCGCATTGAACAGCGTCGACTTGCCGGCATTGGTATAGCCGACCAGCGACACCGAGAAGGCATTGTTGCGGCCGCGCGAACGGCGCTGCGTTTCATGCTGCTTGCGCAGTTTCGCCAGCCGCGCGCGCAGCATCCGCACCCGTTCGCCGATCAGCCGGCGGTCGGTTTCCAGCTGGGTTTCACCGGGGCCGCGCAGGCCGATACCGCCCTTCTGGCGCTCCAGGTGAGTCCAGCCGCGGATCAGCCGCGTGGACAGGTGCTGCAACTGCGCCAGCTCGACCTGCAGCTTGCCCTCGTGGCTCTGGGCACGCTGGGCGAAGATATCGAGGATCAGGCTGGTGCGGTCCAGCACGCGGACGTTCAGGCGCTTTTCCAGGTTGCGCTGCTGCGCAGGCGACAGCGCATGGTTGAAGATGACGATCTCCAGCCCGTGATCCTGCACCGCATGGCCGATCTCGTCGGCCTTGCCGCTACCGACGAAATAGGCGGCATCGGGGCTGGATCGCTTGCCGGTGACGGTCGTGATGGGCTCCGCTCCCGCGGAACGCGCGAGCAGCATCAATTCGTCGATACTGGCGGCGAAGTCGCCCTGACCGAAATCCACACCGACTAAAGCTGCGCGCATGGGACGGTCAGAGGAAGATGAAGCGGATGGCAAAGCTGCGGCGTTGTCTCAACGATCAACGCGTTACTCCGCCTCGGAATCGATATTGAGGTTGACGGCGCGGGCCGGCACCACGGTCGAGATGGCGTGCTTGTACACCATCTGCGTGACGGTATTGCGCAGCAGGACGACGTACTGGTCGAACGACTCGATATGGCCCTGCAGCTTGATGCCGTTGACCAGGTAGATCGAGACGGGAACGTGCTCCTTGCGCAGCGCGTTCAGGAATGGGTCTTGTAACAATTGCCCTTTATTGCTCATAACAGCTCCAGTTTATGTTGTTGTGTTGGAATTGGAGGCGAAACGCTTGAATTCAAGTGCCGGCTACTCCTTATTGCAGAGGTAAAAATACCCTCCGCCAGACGGAAATGCTTCGAAGCTACTGTAACCGGTTTTTGCGATTTATGCAGGGGTGTCCGAATGAAAACAAGGAAAAAATTGCATTCGGAATGTGAAGTCGGTGTGCCTGCAACCGACCACTCGGCCGGTCATTGCAGGCGTGCGAACACCGGGGTTTGGCGCCAATGCCGTGAAGTCAAGCGTGACAAAACATATTGAAAGCGCATGAATTCACCCCAACAGCGAAGGGCTGGGGTCAGGGAGGAATGCTGGCATGCATGCCTGCATCGTTCTGCAGGCGCGAAGCAGGCTTCGCGAAACCCCTGCTACACCCCGCCGGGTCTGACCCCGGAGTTTGCACTTGGGGTGGGCTTATCCAAGCGGCATCGGTGTCCTACACCAGTTCCTTTACGCCACGGGGATCAGCTCTTCTCGCGCTTGTCGAACGGGTTCTTACCCGTCCGCAATTCGATGCGCAGCGGCGTACCGACCAGCTGGAAGGTGTCCCGGAAGTGCTTTTCCAGGTAGCGCTTGTAGGGCTCGCTGATGGCATCCAGCGAGTTGCCGTGGATGACGATCACCGGCGGGTTCATGCCGCCCTGGTGGGCGTAGCGCAGCTTCGGCCGCAGGCCGCCCTTGCGCTTCGGCTCCTGCTTTTCGATCGCTTCCTGCAGGGCGCGCGTGAGCTTCGGCGTCGACAGGTCGGCCGTGGCGGCCGCGTAGGCGGCGTCGACGGACTTCATCAGCGGGCCGATGCCGGTACCCTTCAGCGCCGAGATGAAGTGCGTCTTGGCGAAACCGAGGAAGTCCAGCTTGCGGTCCATGTCGTTCTTGACCTGGTCGCGCTGGTGCGTCTGCAAGCCATCCCACTTGTTCACGGCCAGCACCAGGGCGCGGCCCGATTCCAGGATGAAGCCGGCGATGTGGGCATCCTGTTCCGAGATGTCCTGCTGGGCGTCGAGCATCAGGATCACCACGTTCGCTTCCGAAATCGACTGCAGCGTCTTGACGACCGAGAATTTCTCGATCGCCTCGAACACCTTGCCGCGCCGGCGGATACCCGCCGTGTCGATCAGCGTGTAGTGCTTGCCGTCGCGTTCGAACGGAATCTCGATCGAATCGCGCGTGGTGCCCGGCATGTCGAAGGCGATCACGCGCTCTTCGCCCAGCAGCGTGTTGATCAGCGTGGACTTGCCCACGTTCGGGCGGCCGACCAGCGCCAGCTTGATGCCGCGCTCGGACGGCAGCAGCTCTTCGGCATCTTCCGGGCGCGAGGCGAAGGCCTTGTCCAGCGCTTCATACACCAGGTCCGTCACGCCGTCGCCGTGCGCGCCGGAGATCGCATACGGATCGCCCAGGCCCAGCTCGTAGAAGTCCGACACGGCCGAGGTGTACTTCATGCCTTCGGCCTTGTTTACCACCAGCAGTACGGGGCGGCCGCTGCGGCGCAGGAAATCGGTGATGGTCTTGTCGTGCGGCGTCATACCTTGGCGGCCGTCGACGAGGAAGATCACCACGTCCGCTTCGGCCACGGCCTGCTTGGTCTGCAGGGCCATCTGGAACATGATGCCTTCCTTGGCGACCGGTTCGAAACCGCCCGTATCGATGACCAGGAAAGGACGTTCGCCGACGCGGCCCTCGCCATAGTGACGGTCGCGCGTCAGACCAGGCAAGTCCGCCACCAGCGCGTCGCGCGAGCGGGTCAGACGATTGAAAAGGGTCGATTTCCCGACGTTCGGGCGGCCCACGAGTGCGATTACCGGCTTCATTTGTTTTCTGCTCGACCGCGTTGGCGGTCATTAGTACTGCTTGGTTTTTGAAAATACTGAATGACCGCGCTCGCGGTCATTCTCACTGCGCAGCTGCTTGTTCAGTTACGAATTGCTGTATTACTCGACCGCGATCGCGGTCACCGTTCCCGACTGGGTCTGGAAAATCATGTTCGAGCCGGCCACCACGGGCACCGACTTGATCGGGCTGCCATCGGTGGCCACGCGGCCCAGCATCGCCCCGTCTTCGCGCGACAGCAGGTGCACATAACCCTGGAAATCGCCGACGGCCACCACGCGACCGTACGACAGCGGCGTGGACAGGGCGCGGTTGCCCAGGGAATCGTTCTTCCACGCGCTGGCACCGCCTTCGCGGCTGAACGCGGACACATGGCCCTTGTCGTCCGCCACGAAGACGAAGCGCTGGTCGGCGCCCACGCCCACGTCGGACGATGCCGGCTTGCTCCACTTGGCCGCGCCGGTCGACAGGTCGAAGCAGCCGACCTTGCCCTGGTACGTGACGGCGCAGATATCGCTGCCGATGACGACCGGCGTGCCGCCGATGTCGGACACGCGTTCCAGTTCGGTGGCGCCGCGCGGCTCGGCCACGGAGACCTCGAAGCGCGGCACGCCGTTCGACAGGGCCAGCGACAGCAGCTTGCCAGCCGGCTGCGCGACATACACGTTCGGCTGCGCCACCACCATTCCCGGCGCGTTGCGCAGGGTCAGCGGCGGCGTGGTGCGCTGCAGGAACCACTTGCGATCGCCCGTCTTCGTATCGTAGGCGGTGATCTTGTTGTCCATGCTGCGCACGATGACCAGCTCGTCGGTCACGGCCGGTGCCGACAGCACTTCGGACGATGCCTGCACTTTCCACTGCACCTTGCCGGTGGCCGCGTCGAAGGCCATCACGGTGCCCTTCGCGCCGCCCACCGCCACCAGCTTGCCGTTGGCGCCCACGCCCGCGGTCAGGTCGGTGCCGGCCTTCACTTTCCACTGCGAGCGGCCGGTGGCCGCATCGAGGCGTTCGATATTGCCGTCGGCATCGGCCACGAACAACGCATTGTCGGCCAGCGCCGGCGAGAACACATACAGGCCGGCCTTGCCGACGGAATGCTTCCACACGACCTTGGCGGGAATCGGCGACTTGATATCCACCAGCGCGGCTGGTGGGTTCTTGTCCTTTTCCTTGAACGGATTCAGCGAGCTGAGGGAACTGCACGCGGCCGTCATGGACAGCAGGCTCACGCCGATGAGTTTACCGGTGATACGCATAAATTAAACCTTGCTCCTTACAAGTGGAAGGCGGTGCGGGTGACGCGTGCCCGCGCGGTCAAGCCGGCCGCGGGCGGGATGCGACTGCCGCTCAAGCTGCCGGGAATCAGGCAGCGGCGGGTTTCGGTTCCGGCACCGTGCCGCCGACGGCTTCGAGTTTCAGCTCGATCAGCTGGCGCGCCGGATTTTTCTCGTCGGTGCCCGAGAGCGCGGCCTGGTAGGCGGCACGGGCCTCGGCCAGCTTGTTCTGCGCCGCCAGCACGTCGCCCTTGCGGTCGCTCACGGCGGCCTTGAACTGCGCCGGCACATCGCCGTCGAGCGTTTTCAGGGCGTCGGCATAGGCCTTCTCGTCCAGCAGCAGCCCGGCCAGGCGGATCTTCGCCACCGCCTTGTATTCGTCGTTGCCGTGTTCCACGACCCACTGCAGCTTGGCCTTGGCGGTCTTCAGGTCGTTCGCGTCGAACGCGCTTTTCGCCGCCGTCAGCGCGGCCATCTGCGCATACAGCGTGCGGCCATAGCGGCTCTCGATATCGCCGGCGGCACGCTGCACCTTGGCGTTATCCTTGCCGACCGAGGTTTGCAGCTCGTCGTACAGCGCGGACGCCTCGACAGCCTGGGTGCGCTGGTAATACTGCCAGCCCGCCCAGCCGGAATAGGCGGCCAGGCCGGCCACCAGCACCCAGGTGGCGGCGTTGCCGTACTTGGCCCACCATGCCTTCAGGGATGCGAGCTGTTCTTCTTCTTGGTGATCGAATGCCATGGAATCTATCCTTCGGGATCAGTGATGGTGGTGGTGGTCTTCGCAGTCGTCGCCGCAATCGTGGCCGCCGATGATCTGGTCGACCACGTAGCCGACCACTTCCTCGAACGCCACCGTGGCCTGCTGCTGCTCGCCTTCGGCACCGCGCAGCGCCTTCACGCTGGCAGTATTGTTGGCCACTTCGTCTTCGCCGATGATGATGGCGAACGACGCGCCGCTGCCGTCGGCCTTCTTCATCTGGCTCTTGAACGAGCCGGCGCCGGCCGCGGTGGCGCAGTGCAGGATCACGTCCAGCCCGGCGTCGCGGATGCGTTCGCCCAGGATGAAGGCCTGCATCTGCGCTTCCTCGCCCTGGTGCACCAGGTACACGTCGCACTGGTTCGGCGCGGCCGTTTCGCCGGCCGACTTCATCAGCTCGATCAGGCGCTCGATGCCCATCGCGAAGCCCACCGCCGGCGTCGGCTTGCCGCCGAACTGCTCGATCAGCGGATCGTAGCGGCCGCCGGCGCACACGGTACCCTGCGCGCCCAGCTGGTCGGTGACCCATTCGAACACGGTGCGGTTGTAGTAGTCGATGCCGCGCACCAGGCGCGTGTTGACGGTGTACTGCACCGCGTTACGGTCGAGGATGTTCTTCACGCCTTCAAAGTGCTTCAGCGATTCCTCGCCCAGGTAATCGAGCAGCTTCGGCGCATTGTTGACGATGTCCTGCAGGGCCGGATTCTTGGTATCGAGGATGCGCAGCGGATTGGTGTGCAGGCGGCGCTTGGCCTCCGCATCCAGCAGTTCCTCGTGCTGTTCCAGGTACTTGATCAGGTCCACGCGGTGGGCGGCCCGTTCGGCGGCGTCGCCGATCGAGTTCAGTTCCAGGCGGATCTCCGGCAGGCCCAGGTCATCCCACAGGCGGCGGCACAGCATGATCAGCTCGGCGTCGATGTCCGGGCCCGTGAAGCCCACGGCTTCCGCGCCGAACTGGTGGAACTGGCGGTAGCGGCCGCGCTGCGGGCGCTCGTGGCGGAACATCTGGCCCTTGTACCACAGGCGCTTCGGGCCGTCGTACACCAGGTTATGTTCCAGCACGGCGCGCACCACGCCGGCCGTGCCTTCCGGACGCAGCGTCAGCTGGTCGCCGTTCATCGAATCCTCGAACGAATACATTTCCTTTTCGACGATGTCGGTCACGGCGCCGATCGCGCGCGCGAACAGGCGGGTTTCCTCGACGATCGGCGTGCGGATGTTCTGGTAGCCGTAGCTTTGCAGGATGGACTGCGCGGTGTTCTCGAAGATTTCCCACAGGTGGGCATCGGCCGGCAGGATGTCGGGCATCCCTTTGACCGAGGTGATCTTCTCTGCTTTTTTGTTTTCGGACATGGTTTTTTATACCGATACTGATGTGTAGTTTTTCTGTACGTAATCCAGCACGATCTGCTGGAACTCCTGCACGATCGTGTCGCCGCGCAGCGTGGCCACCTTCTGGCCATCGACGAAGACCGGCGCGGCCGGCGATTCGCCGGTGCCCGGCAGGCTGATGCCGATGTTGGCGTGCTTCGATTCGCCGGGGCCGTTGACGATGCAACCCATCACGGCCACGTTCATCGCTTCCACGCCCGGGTGGCTCTTCTTCCATTCCGGCATCTGCTCGCGCAGGAAGGTCTGGATATCGTCCGCCAGTTCCTGGAACGTGGTCGACGTGGTGCGCCCACAGCCCGGGCAGGCGATCACCATCGGCATGAACTTGCGCAGACCCATCGTCTGCAGGATTTCCTGGCCGACGATGACTTCCTTCGTGCGGTCGCCGCCCGGCTCCGGCGTCAGCGAGATGCGGATCGTGTCGCCGATGCCTTCCTGCAGCAGCACGGACAGTGCCGCCGTCGAGGCGACGATGCCCTTGCTGCCCATGCCCGCTTCCGTCAGCCCCAGGTGCAGCGCGTAATCGCAGCGCCTGGCCAGCTCGCGGTACACGGCGATCAGGTCCTGCACGCCGGAGACCTTGCACGACAGCACGATCTTGTCGCGGCCCAGGCCGATTTCCTCGGCGCGCTGGGCATTCTCGATGGCGGACGTGATCAGTGCTTCGTACATCACCGCCTGCGCGCTCCACGGATTGGCGCGGGCCGCGTTCTCATCCATGATGCGCGCCAGCAGCGCCTGGTCCAGCGAACCCCAGTTGACGCCGATGCGCACCGGCTTCTGGTGGCGGATCGCCACTTCGATCATCTGGGCGAATTGCGTGTCGCGCTTGGCGCCCTTGCCCACGTTGCCGGGGTTGATGCGGTACTTCGACAGCGCGGCGGCGCAATCCGGATACTCGGTCAGCAGCGTGTGGCCGTTGTAGTGGAAGTCGCCGACCAGCGGCACGTCGACGCCCATCTTGTCGAGCTGCTCGCGGATGTAGGGCACGGCTTGCGCGGCCTCGGGCCGGTCCACCGTGAGGCGCACCAGCTCGGAACCGGCCCGGGCCAGCTCCTTGATCTGGATCGCGGTGCCGACCGCATCCGCGGTATCGGTATTGGTCATCGATTGCACGACGACGGGATGGTCGCCGCCGACCCACACCTTGCGGTCGCCATGCGCCACCAGCACGCCCTTGCTGGAGCGGCGCGCCAGGGGGCCGGAAGGGATCGCGTTAGAAGGTATGGCGGTAGTAAGTTCGGACATGCTCATTACTTGATCTGGACACGTGAAATGGTGCCGTTCGCTACTTTCGGCAGCGGCAGCGGCTGGCCGCGCAACGTGGCGCGCACGCCTTCCGGCGCGCCGACGGTCAGCTGCGACTGGCGATCGATCTCGAAACTCTCGGTACTGCCGGCCTTGACGAGGCGGGAAATCAGCGGCGATGCGCCGGGCCGCTTGATCTCGACCCACGAATCGGCCGTGAAGACCAGCGTCAGCGTATTGGCGCCCTGCGGTGCCGGCGTGGCCGCGGCCGGAGCCGGCGTGGTGGCGGCTGGCGCAGTGGCGGCGGGTGTCGTGGCAGCCGGCGTCGTCGCAGCCGGTGTCGTTGCAGCCGAATTCGTCGCCGGAGCGCCCGCGATCGCGGTGTTCGGCGGGGTCGTCACCAGCGGCGCGGTATTTTCCGGCGTTGCCGGCCCCTGCGAAGGCGTCGATACCAGCGGTACGTTCGGCGACAGCAGCGGCGGCGTGGTGGCGGTGGTGCCGGCGGTACCTGGCGCGGCCGGCGCGGTAGCCGCTGGCGCGGCCACGGTGGCCGGTTTGCTGAGTGCGGCCGGCGAGATCAGGCCGGCCTGCCATGCGCCGGCACCGGCGATGACGGCCAGCGCCACCACGCCACCGATGATCCAGACCTTCGGCTTCGACTGGCGCGAAGCCAGCGTGGGAAAGCGCGACTGGGAAAACGTGGTGGGAATCTTTTCGCGCCTGATCGGCGCATGTTCGCTCGACGTGGTGACCGATGGCGTGACTTCGATCTGCGCCACCAGCGGTGCCGGATCGAGCCGCACCACCTTCGCATAGGCGCGAATGAACCCCCGCGTGACGGCCATGTTCGGCAGCGAAGCGAAGTCGCCCTGCTCGAGCGCGACGACCTGGCGCGGCGCCAGCTTCAGCTGATCGGCGATCTGTTCCACGGTCAGGCCCATCGCTTCGCGCTGCGCGGCCAGCGTTGCGCCCGGCGCGGCGGCATGCTGCCGCTCCTGTGCGTGCCCCTGCCCGTGAGGCTGACCCTGCGGCTGCTTTTGCCCTTCTGAATCCATTATTACCCCTGTCTCACTCATCAAACGCCCCGCGCTGATACGCAGCATACTCGGGCGAGGCGGCATGGTGGCGCCGCAGCTGTGTCGCCCAAGCTTCTTCCGCCCCCTTGTCGCCGAGCCGGTGCTGGACCCGGACCGCGAGCCACAGCACATCGGCCGGCAAGCTGTCGGGCCGGGCAACCTTGCCAAGCCGGGTAAGGAAGAAGTTGGCGCGCGCGTAGTCGCGACGCTCGTAATAGACCCGCGCCAGGTTGGCGCTGGTCGACGGCTGATCCGGGGCCAGCTGCAATGCTTGCAGCAAGTATTGCTCGGCCCGCTCGTAATCCTTGCTCTTCAGCGCGCAACTGCCCGCATTGTTCATCGCCTTCACGGGCGAAGAATACTGCCGGCTGGCCAGTGCCGCGTCGAACCAGCGGAACGACTCGGCCACGCGACCGTTCTGGCACAGGAACGAGCCATAGTTGTTCGCGATATCCGGGTTGTTCGGCGCCAGTTGCAGCGCGCGCTTGAAATTATCGTCCGCCAGCGTCGCCTCGCCCATGCCCATGTAGATCAGCGCGCGCACGCCGTAGGCGTCCGCATAGCCGGGATCGGCGGCGATCGCCTTCTTGATCTCATCGAGCGCGACGGGCAACTGGCCCTGCTCATAGTAGCCGACCGCCAGCTGCATGCGGATCTGGGCGCGCTTTTGCGCAGCCGTGGCATCCGACAGCGTGGGCAGCTCGGCCCTGCCGCTGGTAGCGCCGGCACCGGTGCCCGCGGGGCCGCCCGTACAGGCGGCCAGCAGCAGCATGGGCAACAACGCGCCCAGCAGCCCGGCGGAACCGAGCCTGGCGCTGCGCGCGCGGCACTGGGCGGCTGCGGTCATCAGGACCGGATCTCCACGATCTTGCCGAAATCGGCACCGAACTTGGTTTTATATTCGGCCATCTTTTCCATGCGCTCGGCCACGCGGGTACGGTCCTTGACCTCGCCGGCAAGCTGGCCGCAGGCGGCGTCGATGTCGTCGCCACGGGTCTTGCGGATCGTCGTCACGATGCCGGCGTTCATCAGGATTTCCGAGAAGGCCTTGATGCGGGGATTCTTCGAGCGCGTCAGGCCCGATTCCGGGAAGGGGTTGAACGGAATCAGGTTGAACTTGCAATTGATGCCATATTGCGGATGGTTCACCAGCGCGATCAGTTCGCGCGCATGCTCGTCGGAATCATTGAAACCGTCCAGCATGCAGTACTCGAACGTGATGAAGTCGCGCGGGGCGAATTCCAGGTAACGCTTGCAGGCCGCCAGCAAGTCGGCCAGCGGGTACTTCTTGTTCAGCGGCACGAGACCATTGCGCAGCTCGTCGTTGGAAGCGTGCAGCGACACGGCGAGCGCTACCGGCACGTCCTGCGACAGCTTGTCGATCATCGGCACCACGCCGGAAGTCGACAGCGTGACGCGGCGGCGCGACAGGCCATAGGCGTTATCGTCCAGCATCAGCTTCAGCGCGGTGGCGGTCGGCTCGTAGTTCAGCAGCGGCTCGCCCATGCCCATCATCACCACGTTGGTGATCTGGCGCTCGCCTTTCGGCCCCGGCTCGATGCCCTTGGTCTTGCGCAGTTCGAACTCGGCCATCCACAGCTGGCCGATGATCTCGGCCACCGTCAGGTTGCGGTTGAAGCCCTGCTTGCCGGTCGAGCAGAAGCGGCAGTTGACCGCGCAGCCGGCCTGGGTGGAAATGCACAGCGTGCCGCGGTTTTCTTCCGGAATGAACACGGTTTCCACGGCATTGCCATTGCCGACATCCACCAGCCACTTGCGCGTGCCGTCGGTCGAGGTATGGTCGCTGATGACGGCCGGCGCCGTGATATGGGCGCGCGTCTTCAGCTTCTCGCGCAGGGACTTGGCGAGGTCGGTCATGCTGTCGAAGTCCGACGCGCCGAACTGGTGGATCCAGCGTTGCAGCTGCTTGGCGCGGAACGGCTTCTCACCCAACTGCGCACAGTAGTCGATCAGTTGCGCGGGATCGAGGTCCAGCAGGTTGGTGAGGGTCGTTTCCATAACTAGTTTCAATCTTTTTTCAAAACACCTCCGCCCCGGACATGCCGGGGCGTCAGGCGATACTACCGATGTAGTGCTATCGCACCGTTAATCTTGGCGATTAACGGGAGTACACGTTCAGTGCTGGGAAGAAGTAAGCGATTTCCGTGGCGGCGGTTTCGGCGGCGTCCGAACCGTGAACGGCGTTGGCATCGATGGAGTCGGCGAAATCGGCGCGGATCGTGCCTTTTTCAGCTTTCTTCGGATCGGTTGCGCCCATCAGGTCGCGATTCTTGGCAATGGCGCCTTCGCCTTCCAGAACCGTGATCATCACCGGGCCGGAAACCATGAAGTCCACCAGGTCCTTGAAGAAAGGACGGGCAGCGTGCACGGCGTAGAAGCCTTCGGCTTCGGCGCGCGACAGTTGGGTCATGCGGGCAGCCACGACTTTCAGGCCAGCACCTTCGAAACGGCTGTAGATCTGGCCGATCACGTTCTTGGCCACTGCGTCCGGTTTGATGATGGACAGGGTGCGTTCGATTGCCATTATTAAAAACTCCAGTAAAAAGAAAGGGTTAAAACGTAATTGATTTCTCGATCAACCTTTGATTTTAGCATACAACACCCCATATACTATGCGTGTTGGGGCGGAAGATGGCGTAACAAGCGGCGGAAAGCCGTATCGAAACCCTGGAATGCGCACCGAAGCGGACGGTATTGGCTGGGAAGCCCAGCCGTTCGCAGGCAGTTGGGCGGATTCCGGAGGATTTCAAGAGCCGGATCAATGGATCGATCCGGCATCACAGACCATCCCGGCGGGCTTCAGCCCTTTTCGGCACCACGCGTGCTAAGCTTTGGCAAGGGTACACCGTACCGACAAAAGGAGTGCAAACTATGGCGAACTTGGAAAAAACTTATCAATATGCGGGCGGGCAGGCAGTCACCCAGAACCGCGTGCTTCGCAACACCTACTGGCTGCTGTCGCTGTCGATGGTCCCGACCGTGCTGGGCGCGGCCGCCGGCATGACATTCGGCATCCCGATGCCGGGCGGCTTCCTCGGCGCGCTGCTGTTCCTGGGCATCGCGTTCGGCTTCATGTGGGCGATCGAGAAGAACAAGCACAGCGGCGCGGGCGTGGCCCTGCTGCTGGGCTTCACGTTCTTCATGGGCCTGATGCTGACGCCATTGCTGATGCGCACGCTGTCATTCGCGAATGGCGGCACGCTCGTCATGCTGGCCGCCGGCGGTACCGGCGCGATCTTTGCCGTGCTGGCAAGTATCGCCACCGTGTCGAAGCGCGATTTCTCGGGTGTCGCGAAGTTCGCGTTCATCGGCCTGGTGCTGATCATCCTGGCATCGCTGGCGAACATCTTCTTCCAGATCCCGGCCCTGTCGCTGACGATCTCGGTGCTGGCCATCGGCATCTTCTCCGCCTTCATCCTGTATGACGTGCAACGCATCGTCAACGGCGGCGAAACCAACTACATCAGCGCCACGCTGGCGTTGTACCTGGACGTGTACAACATCTTCACCAGCCTGCTGTCGATCCTGGGCTTCACCAGCGGCGACCGCGAATAAACACTGCATGCAGCATCCCGAAGCCGGCCTAGTGCCGGCTTTTTTATTGCCCCGATACTGCCGAGCTGGTATCAAGACAACACCGAGGACAGTCCCTAATGCCGTCAAGTTGAGCGTCATACGGCTCATTGGACGCGCATGCATTCACCCCAGCAGCGAAGGGCAGGGGTCAGACCCGCCGGGTCTGACCCCAGAATTTGCACTTGGGGTGGACTTAACTGACGCATGGGGACAGTCCCCGATTTTTTTGCAACACAATCGTTGAAGTGGCGCGACGGCGCAGGTTGTTGCTGATGCGCTGCCCCGACGCTATTCGGCGCCGCGCACGGTGAACGTGGTGCGATCGACTTCCCTGCCCGTTCCGTCCAGCAGCACCAATTCATGCTTGCCGGGCGCGGGAGCCCAGCCTGCCTGCTGGCCGGTGGAGCCTGCTTCCGTGCCGTCGAGCCGCCAGCGCAGGTCGCGCGGGCCGTGCGCCAGGAAGAACACGCGCTGCCGGCCTGCCGGGATATCGGGGTCGACCGCCAGGATCGCCCCGTCGGCGGGATAGACGATCTCGGGGAGCCGCTGCTCGGCCGGCAGCAGCGCCACCCGCGATGTCTCGGTGCCTTTCAGGAACCATTCGGGCCGCGCCGCTTCCAGCGCAGGCTGCCACGTGACGGTGCGGCGCACCACACCGGCCGGCGCTTGCGGCGCACGGCCGGGAAGATCGCGGTTCAGGTAATCCATCACGTCGCGCCAGACCGGCGCGGCCCCGCTGACGCCGGACACGTCCCACATCGCGCTGCCGTCGAAATTGCCGACCCACACGCCGACGGTATGGCGCGCGGTATAGCCGATGCACCAGTTATCCCGCATGTCCTTGCTGGTCCCGGTCTTGACGGCCGCCCAGTACGGCGCGGCCAGCTCGTTCTTCAGGCCGAACGTGGCCGCCCTCGCCGCGCGGTCGGCCAGGATGTCGCCCACGATGAACGCAGCGCCCGCATCGACGACGCGACGCCTTGCCACCGGCCGCGCGCGGGCCTGCAAGGTGGCGCCGCCGGCCACGCCGCCGTTGGCCAGCGCCCGGTAGGCATTGGTCAACTCGAGCAGGGTGACGTCGGCCGAGCCCAGGGCCAGCGACGGACCATAGAAATCGGCTTCTTCGCCGAGGCTGGAAAACCCCAGTGCGCGCAACTGCGCGGCGAAGCGTTCCAGCCCGACCAGCATCAGCGTGCGCACGGCTGGAACGTTCAGCGAACCGGCCAGGCTGGCGCGCGCCGTGACGATGCCCTTGAAGTCGTGCTCGTAGTTCTGCGGCGCATACAGGCCGGACGGCGTGGTCACTTCCAGCGGCGTATCGTCCAGCGGCGACGCCGCCGTCAGCAGCCGCCGCTCCAGCGCCAGCGCGTACAGGAATGGTTTCAGCGTCGATCCGGCCTGCCGCGCCGCGGTCACGCCATCGACCTCGCTGCCGCCGGCATTGCCCACCCAGGCCAGGATCTCGCCGGTGGCGTTATCCAGGACCAGCACGGCGCCATCGGCCACGTGCCGCTCGCGCAGCGCCATCAGCTGCTGCCGCAGCACCGCCTGCACGTGGCGCTGCAGCGTGCCATCGAGCGTGCTGCGCACGTTCTCCCCGGCCCCCTTCAGCAATTGCGCAGCCGCCTCGCGTGCCGGCGGCAATGGCGCCATCGATGCCTGCCGCGAGAACGCCCGCTGGGCAACGGCATCGATCGCGGCACACGGCGTGGCCGCCTTCAGGTCCCTGGCCAGTGCGCAGGCCCGCCGCGCCACGATGGCCCGGGAGGCGGAGGGTGCCCGCAACAGGCTGGCGAGGATCACCGACTCGGCCACGTCCAGGCCGGAGGGCGCCTTGCCGAACAGGCCCTGCGCCGCCGCGCCCACGCCTTGCAGTTCGCCGCGGAACGCCACCAGGTTCAGGTACGCTTCGAGGATCTGCGCCTTGCTCCATGCGGCATCGAGCGCGCGGGCCGCTACGGCCTGGTCCCATTTCTGGCCCAGCGTGCGGCCGCCCGGCCCTGCCTTCAATGCCGGATCCAGCAACCCGGCGAGCTGCATGGTGATGGTCGACGCGCCGCGCGGCCGCTCGCGGAACAGGTTGTCCCACGCCGCCTGCCCCATGGCCCGCAGGTCGACGCCGCCATGTTCCATGAAACGCGTGTCCTCCGCCTGCAGCACGGCCAGCGGCAGTGCCGGCGAGATGTCCGCCAGCGCCACCCATGGGGCGCGGCGTGCCTGCCGGTCGACGCGCAGCGCCTGCACGGGCGCGCCATGGCGGTCCAGCATGACCGCGTCCGATGCGCGCCACTGCGCCCTGACCTGCTCATGCGCCGGCACGGCGGGCGCCGATGCCGCGGGCGCCGCGGATGCTGCCAGCAGCACGGCGATGGCAAGAGAACGTACCGGCAGGATACGCATCGGCAGAATACGCATCGGCAGGACACGCATCGGCAGAATACGTAGCGCCAGGGAGCACATTGGCAGCCAGCGCATTGGAAAACAGCGCATCACTTCACCTCGACCGCCGCATTCGGCGACTCGCCGAACATCTCCGGGCTGTACATGGCCTCCACCCGCGTGGGCGGCAGGCCGAAGCGGCCGGCATTGTTCAGCCGCACCGTGTACTCGACCGTCCACTTCCCCTTCGGCACGAAGGCGTAATAGGAACGGAACGCGGCGAACGTGCGCTCCTGGAACGCCGGCCACGCCCAGCCGGAAGCCTTCTCGCCGCGCGCGCCGATGCGTGAATCGTTGCCGAGACCGGAGCCGAGCACGGTGGAGCCGGCAGGGATCGGGTCGTCGACCACCACCCACGTCATGTCGCTCTGCGCTTCCAGCTCCAGCCTGACGCGATAGGTATCGCCGCGCGCCCACGTGCCGGCCGCCGCCTGTTCGAGCGGCGTGACCGTCTTCCTGATCACGTAGCCGGAGGACAGCGGCGCCGCCAGCGGGAGCGCCGCCAGGCTTTGCACGGTCACCCACGGCTTGCCGCCGCCCTCATGGCGCATGTCCAGCGACGCGGCGCCGCGCGGCCATGGCAGCGTGACGGCCGCGGCTTCGCCGCCGCCCTGCGCGGTCGCCGCCGCACCGTCCTGCAACGCGACGCTGCGCCGCTCGCCGCCAAGCGCCACGACGGCGCTGCCCGTCACGGCTTCCGCCTCGAAGGCCCGCGAGAACTTGCGCAGCGCGAGGGCGCCCCAGGCATTGGCAACGGTGGTGCTCCAGCGCCCGTGCTTCTGCCTGCCCAGCGCACCGCGCGCCAATCTGCCCATGTCGGCTTTCCAGGCCGGGTCGTCCAGCACCGCCAGCAGCAGGCGGTTCGCGTTGACGTCGGCGGACACCATCAGCCACCACCAGGCGTCGGTGCGCTCGGTCGAGAAGGTCATGGTCGTGCCTTGCAGGTTCAGGCGGGACTTGATGATCTGCCCGGCCTCGCGCAGGCGCGCATCCCGCTGCGGCAGCTCGGGCGTGCGCGCCAGCACCAGGTACCAGTCGATGACGGCCGAGGTGGGCCACAGGTTCGGCTGCAGCGTGAACGATTCCGTCATGCCCGGATTGACGCGCCCTTCGCGCGACAGCGCTTCCAGCGCGGCGAGCTTGCGCACCGCCAGGTCGGCCGTCGGCAGCGGCGAGCCACGCACGATGCGGCCTTCCACGAAGGCTTCCAGCCCGTCCAGCATGCGCGACCTGTGCATGGCGGGCAGTTCGTAGCCCGCTTCATGGCTTACCGAGAGCAGGTAGGCCGTCAGCGTATCGCTGCCCTGCTCCATCGGCGCGAAGTACTTCGCCAGCCCGTCGCCATCGAGGTAGGCGGGCAGCCCATCCGCCACGCGGCTCCACATGGCCGCGTCGCCCAGCGCCACCGCGCGCGAGGCCTGCTGTTCCAGGCAGGTGTACGGGTAAGCCGCCATCCAGTCGCGCACGCCGGGCAGGTCGCCGCCCAGGCGCGCCGTGAACGATGTGCGCACGCCGCCGCGGCCGGGTACCGCGCCGGCGGGCAGCTGTACCGTCATGGCCTGCGGCTTGTCCAGCTGCAGCAGCGTGGCCTGCATGGTGCGCACCGGCACAACGGGCTGCACCTGCTGGCGGACGCGCAGCCGGTCCGTGGTGCCGCCCGCGCTGGCGGCGACTTGCCAGGCCAGCTCCGTCACGCCGGCCGGCACCGTGACGTCCCACGCCACCTCCTGCGCCTGCCCCGCCACGAGGCTCACCTTTTTACCCGGCAGCGCCTTGCCGGCCAGCGTGGCGGCCAGGTCGGCCTGCAGCGCCGCGCCGGTGGCATTGCGCACCGTGAACGCTGCCCGTACCCGGTCCCCCTCGCGGACCAGCGGTGGCAGGCCGGACAGCAGCATCAGGTCTTGCGACGTGCGCACGTCGGCCTGGCCCGTGCCGAACAGGTCGGCATTGCCGTGCGCAATGGCAACGATGCGGAAGGAAGTCAGCGAATCGTTCAGCGGCACCTGCACCCGCGCCTCGCCATTCCCATCGACCTTCACGCTGGCCTGCCAGAACAGCAGCGTGTCGAACAGCTCGCGGCCCGCGCCCTTGCCACCGCCGCCGCCAGTGGGCACCGCCTTGCGGCCGAAGTGCCGCTTGCCGACCACCTGCATCTGCGCGGTGGACGTCGCCACCTGCAGCCCGCGCTGCCGCATCATCGCTTCCAGCAGCTGCCAGCTGTCGTTCGGCATCAGCTCGAGCAGGCCGACATCGACCGCGGCCAGCGCCACTTCGGTGCCGGCCGGCGGCCGCGTGCCATCGGATCGCGCCACGCGCACCGTTACCGCGGCTTTCTCGCGCACCTTGTAGACCGGCTTGTCCGCCGCCACGCGCACCTTCAGTTCGTTGGCCGCCCAGCCGACATTCAGCGCGGCGATGCCCAGCTTGTAGGCCGGCTTGCCCAGGTCGACCAGGGCGGTCGGCGCGATGCCGCCAACCCGGCCGCGCACCACCATGGCCGACACGAACACGTTCGGCGCATACGCCGGCTTCATCGGGATCGTGATCACGGGGGCATCGCCGGACAGCTCGCGCACATAGGTATCGAGGATGCCCTCGCGCTCGACCGTCACCAGCGCGGTGGCCTGCCGGAACGGCATGCGCACCTGCAGCGTGGCCTGCTCGCCCGGCTCGTAGCGCTTGCGCTCGGGCAGCATGTCGATGCGGTCGTTGTCGGTGACCTTGTACCACCAGTCTTCGCCATCGGCTACCCAGGTTTCGCGGCTGGTCACGGCGGGGTTGCCCCGGCCGTCGGTGGTGGTGGCGCGCAGCAGCAGGTTGCCGCCCTGCGGGGCCGCGCCTTCGCAGACCAGCAAGCCCTTCGCATCGGTGCGGCCGGCGCACGCCTGTCCGAGCGCCTTGATCTCGCTGCTGTTCTCGTACGAGTAGAAGCCGCCGATCAGCCGGCGCCGGTGCGTGTAGGTGTCGCGCTTGAAGTAATCGACCCGCACCGGCGCATCGGCGACCGGCCGGCCTTGCGTATCGAGCACCGCCACGGTGAATTTCAACGCTTTCCTGCTCATCACCCAGCCGTCCGGCGCGATGCCGATCACGTACGCCGATGGCCACAGCGGAATGCGCGCGGAACCGGTCAGCGTTTCGCCATTCGGGTCCTGCCACGTCATCTCGGCCAGCAGCTCGGCCGGCTGGGCCGACGGCGGCAAGCCATCGAGCGTGATGCGCGCGCCGCCGGCGCGGTCCAGCGTCACGTTGCGCGTGCGGACCGCGGCGCCGCTGCCGTCCTCTTCCTCCTCGAACACGCCCTCGTCATCGTCGAACGCGGCGCTTTCGCGCTCCACGCCTTCGCGGATGTCCGGCCCGGCGAACGCATATTCCTGGTAGTCGGGAAACTGTACCGGCTTCGGCTCCACCAGCGTGGCGACCTTGACCTGCGCGCCGCCGGCGCCGCCGCCGGACAGGTAGGACAGCTGCACGTCGAGCGGCACCTGGGTGACGCGCACCGCCGGGTCCTTCGGCCCCTGCAGGACCGCCTTCATCGTCGGAACACGGAACTGCTCGACGCGGAAACGTCCCGATTCCTGGCCGTTCAGCATCACCTGGTACCAGCCCTGCTTCGCATCGGCCGGAATCTTCCAGTCCACCGCCGCGCTGCCGTTGCGCCATGCCAGCGGCAGCTCGTAGCGCTGGTCGCTGCCTTCATGCAGCAGGAATACCTTGCCCGGCATCGCGGCATCCTCGACCTTTTTCGTCGTGCCGCTTTCCGGGTCGTAGACATCGCGCGACACGCGCTCGCCGGCGCCGGCGAATTCGATGCCGGCCGTGGTATGCCGGCGCATGAAGTGCTTCATGTGCACCGTTTCGCCCGAGCGCAGCAGCGTGCGGTCGAACACGGTGGCAGCGATCAGGTTATGCGCCGCGTGGTCCTCGGTGTTCACGTTGAAGCGCCACGGCTCGATGCCCTCGTTCCAGTCCGACAGCGTGAACGTGAAATCGCCGCCGCTGCGCGCGCTGACGAAATAGCGGTCCTGGTACCCGCCACAGCGTGCCGGCGGCAGTTCGATGCCGATGCGGGCCAGGCCCTGGGCATCGGTGGCGCCCTGCCACAGCAGCGCACCCGAGCAGGCGCGCACGGCCACCTTCGCCCCGGCCACGGGGCTGCCTTTGTCCAGCGACGTGACCCAGACCAGCGACGAGGTCTTGCCGTGCTTGAAATGGGCCGCCATGTTCGTCACCAGCGCGGCCGTGCTGACGTACGCCGTGCCGGGCTTCTTCAGCAGCGCGGCACCCAGTTTGGGGCTGGCGAGTTCGACGATGTGGAAGCCCGGGGCCAGCGGGATGCCGATCACCTCGAATGCCTTGCGGCCGCCGGGCTTGGGCAGCGCGAAACGCTTGCCCGCGCCGCGCAGCAGGGAAGCGGCCATGGTGTCGGCATATTGTTCGTCCGGTTTCCAGCCGTGCGGGTTGGCCAGCTTGCTCAGCCAGGCGATGACCTGCTCGTCGGCGTTGTCCGCCACCCGCAGCGCATTGCCCTGCAAGGCCGCGGACTTGCCCGCCAGCCGTGCCTCGACATTGCGCACGGTGACCGGCAGCAGCCGGTCGCCTTTCGACTCGATGATGCCGAAGCGGGCCGGGAACTTGACGAGCGGCGGCGCGGCGCCGGTACGCACCACCAGTGGGAAGCGCGCCGCGTTGACGAGCGGCCGGCCGGCATCGTCCTTCAGGCCGGCCGGCAGATGCAGGCGGTATGTGGTATTCGCCGCCAGCGGTGCGGCGAAGGTCACGCTGTCGAGCGTCATGCCGCTTTTCAGTTCGCCGTCGAACGACGGGGCCGTGCGCTTGCCGTCCGGCCCGACCAGGTAGATCTGCTGCAACTGGGCGACCGGCAGCGGCGCCGTGAATGCCAGGCGCGCCGGCAGCACGGGAATGCACGGACCGTTGCGGCGGGCGCGGTCGCAGCTGAATTTCGCGCTGAAATCGGGCTGGCTGCGGTAGGCAAGCGGCTGGTCCTCGGTGGTGGCGATACCGCTCGCGCTGGCGATCCCGGCACCCCACACCAGCGTTACCTGGGCATCGGCCGGCAAGGTGCGGGCGCACCGCAGCACCTGCACCGGCAGCGCGGCGTTGCGGTCGCCGGTGACCCGCACGTTTGCCTTCCACGTGACCCCGCGTGCTTCGTAGAAGACGGCCAGGTGGCCCTGCACGAAATGCTTGCGCGCGGCCAGGATCTGTTCGCGCTCGCTGCCGGTCACGGCGCGCACGGGAATCCTTTCGCTGATCCCTTCGGCGCGGCACCAGGCATTGGCGATCACGGTTTCCTCGCGCGGCAGCGCATCGAGCCCCAGCACGAAGACCTGCCGTTCGTCGATGCGGTCGCCTTCTTCCGGCAAGGCGGCGATCACGGCCGGGCCGCCGGTATCGAAGGCGTACGTGCGTTCGCCTTGCAGCGGCTGCCCCGCCAGGTCGTTCAAGCCGGCTTTCAGCGTGAAACGGCAGGCCACGCCGGCCGGCAGGTCGCGCTCGAAATCGTAGCTCCAGTTGCTGCCATCGATCCAGCGGCCCTTGCCGGGCTGCGGGCAATCGATGTCGAAGGGATCGGCCAGGCGCAAGTCGCCGAACGCCACCATCTGGCCGGAAAAGCGCGCCTGCACCTGGCGCACGCCTTTCACGGTACCTTGCGGCGTGAACGATTCAATGGTGGTTTGCGCCCGCGCCACGCCGGCCATGCAGCACAGGAAGGACAGGGACAGGAGGAAGCGGAAGGCGCGCATGGGTTCTCCGGAGATGGGAACCCAGTCTTGCAAGAAGTGCAATCGGTGTCAATATGCCGACACCTTCGACTGCCGGGCAGTTGCGCCGCGACGTCATAACCGGTGTGAGAGCGGACACCTCCATCGACTCCACGTGCGAAGTACGCGGGACTTGCGTCCGGCAGTGCCGGGCGCAAGAACTGATTGGCATCCGCTCAGGCGAGGTCGAATACCGCCATCGATTCCACATGCGACGTGTGGGGAAACATATTCATGACCCCCGCCTGCGACAGCACGTACCCGGCACGGTGCACCAGCACGCCGGCATCCCGCGCCAGCGTCGACGGGCTGCACGACACGTAGACGATCCGCTTCGGCAGCAGTTCCGGATGGCTTTCCTTCAGCTCGGCCAGCGCCAGCGACAGGGCCATGGCGCCGTCGCGCGGCGGGTCGACGAGGATGCGGTCGAACTTGCCCAGCGCGATCAGGTCGTCCTTCGTTACTTCGAACAGGTTGCGGCAGTAGAACGTGGTCTTGTCGCCGACACCGTTGACGACGGCGTTCTGCTGCGCCCGTTCCGTCAGCGCGGTACTGCCTTCGATGCCGACCACTTCGCGCGCCTGCGTCGCCAGCGGCAGCGTGAAGTTGCCGATGCCGCAGAACAGGTCGGCCACGCGCTCGCCCGGCTGCACGTCGAGGTGGCGCAGTGCCTTGTGCACCAGCACGCGGTTGATCTGGTGGTTCACCTGCGTGAAGTCGACCGGCTTGAACGGCATGCGGATGCCGAACTCCGGCAGCAGGTAATGCAGTTCCTTGTCCAGCGGGTAGAACGGATACGCGGTATCCGGGCCTTTCGGCTGCAGCCACCACTGGATGTCGTACTCGTCGGCGAAGGCTTTCAGCTTGGCTTCATCGTCGGCGGTCAGCGGCACCATGTTGCGCATCACGAGCACCGTCAGGTCTTCGCCGATCGCCAGTTCGATCTGCGGCACCTTGTCGAAGATCGACAGCGATCCGATCAGCGCGCGCAGCGGCATCATCATGTCCGACACGTGCTTCGGCAGGATCTGGCAGCTCTGGATATCGGCCACGAACACGGACTTCTTTTCATGGAAGCCGACCAGCACGGTGCCCTTCTTCGCCACGTAGCGCGACGACAGGCGCGCACGGTAGCGGTAGCCCCAGGTCGGGCCATGCAGGGGCCGCATCATCACGTCCGCCTTCACCTTCGACAGGTGCCACAGGTTGTCTTCCAGGACGCGCTGCTTGATCGCCACCTGCGCCGACGCTTCCAGGTGCTGCATCGAACAACCGCCGCAATAGTCGAAGTGCACGCATTTCGGCTGCACGCGCATCGCCGATTCGCGGTGGATCTGCGTAACGCGCCCCGACTCCCAGTTCTTTTTCTTGCGCAGCATCTCGAAGCTGACGCGCTCGCCAGGCAGCGCGCCTTCCACGAACACCACCTTGCCCGGCGTGCCGTCTTCGTTATCCTGCATGTGGCCGACGCCACGCGCGTCCATGTCGAGCGATTTGATTTCGATGCTGTTGTCTTGCATGAGTGTCTATCGGTAGGCCGGCGAGGCGGCGATTTGGGAGGCCGGTATGATAGCAGAAGCCGATGGCGCAAGAATGGTTTGAAGCACCGCGGAAGGGCGCGAGGAAACAGGATTTGACACAATCTAATACAGGAAAACAGTGTCAGGCACCGGTTTCCTGGAGCGGGCCCCGGCTCTTCACAGCAGCGAATCGCGCACCACGCCGCGCGCGGCCATGGCCCGCTTCAGCTTGACGAGCGCTTCCTGCTGGATCTGCCGCACGCGCTCGCGGGTCACGCCCATTTCCTCGGCAAGCGTTTCCAGCGTGGCCGGATCGTCGTTGTCCAGGCCGAAACGGCGCATGACGACGATGCGCTGCTTGTCCGGCAGCCGCGACAGCCAGTCGCGCACCAGGTGCGTCATTTCCTGGTGTTCGGCGCGCGCATCCGGGCTGTCGTCCGCATCGCCGGGCAGCATGTCCATCAACGAGGACTGCGGATCGTTGTCGAGCGGCGCATCGAGCGACGTGGCATGCTCGGACAACGCGAGAATGTCCTGCACCTCTTCCACCGGCCGGCCGACCAGGTGGGCGATATCCTCGGCGCTGGCATCCTTGCCGTTGTGGTGTTGCGCCTCGAGGTGGTATTTGCCGCGCAGGATCTGGTTCAGCTCGCGCACCATGTGCACTGGCAGCCGCACCGTGCGCGCCTGGTTCATGATGGCGCGTTCGATGCTCTGGCGGATCCACCAGGTCGCATAGGTGGAAAAGCGGAAGCCCCGCTCGGGTTCGAACTTGTCGATCGCCCGCATCAGGCCGATATTGCCTTCCTCGATCAGGTCGAGCAGCACGACGCCGCGGTTGATGTAGTGCTTGGCGATCGAGACGACGAGCCGCAGGTTGTGCTCGATCATGGTTTGCCGGGCGGCGAAATCGCCCGCCTTGGCCAGTGTGGCGAAATGGACTTCCTGGGGCGCCGTCAGCAGGGGCCGGGTGCCGATCTGGTTCAGGTAATGCTGGGTGGTGTCGGTGGAGAGTTCGGCGGCCAGCACCTTCTTCAGCTCGTCCACGCTGGCCAGCGCGGCACCGCGGCCGGCGACCGGGACGCTGCCACTGTCGCCGCCGCCGCTGTCATCGTCGCCATCTTCGGCAAGGCGCTCGTCGGCCAGGCTGTCGCCCACGAAATTCTCGTCCGCCAAGTCGTCCGGGAGGGAGTCGTCATCCAGAGGATCGTTCGGCGAGCTTGACATGGGCGTTACCTCATGGGCGGAACCTGGCGCTGATCCTGCGCGGAATGGTACAAAAGTGACGAGTTACCTGATGCAAATGCCTGATGCAAGATGCCTGATGCAAGATGCCTGATGCAAAATGCCTGATGCAAATGCCTGATGCAAATGCCTGATGCAAATGCCTGATACCATGCGCGGTGCAGAAACCGAGGACAACTCCACAGTGCCCGGCGCGGAGCCGGGCGCCATGCCTTACCGGTTCGGCAGGAACTTGGAAGGATCCACCGGTTTGCCCTGCTGCCTGATCTCGAAGTGCAGCTTGACGCTGTCGGAATCGGAATCCCCCATCTCCGCGATCGCCTGGCCCTTGCCCACCGTCTGGCCTTCCTTGACGAGAATCGACCGGTTGTGGGCATATGCGGATAGCAAGCCGTTACTGTGTTTTACGATGACAAGATTACCATAACCGCGGATGCCGCTACCGGCATACATCACCTTTCCTGCACCTGCGGCAAGCACTTGCTGCCCAGGCCGCCCGGCGATGTCGATGCCCTTGTTCTTGCCCTCGTCGAACTGGCCGACCACCCTGCCCTCGGCCGGCCACATCCAGCTGACTTCGCGGTCCTCGGCAGACAGCGCGGGCGCCGGCGCCGCGGCCGGCACCGACGGTTTCACGCTGGCCAGCTGCACCGGCTTGTCGGCCGGTTTCGGGGCCGGGTCCGGCTTGCCGTCGCCATCCTTGTCGTTCTTCAGGTCCGCCTCGGCGTACGGCTTCTTGTCGCCCTTCGGTTCTGTTTTCTTCGGTACCGGCGGCACGACCTTCGTCGTATCGGGCGGCATCACCACCGCGGCCGTGCGCACGCCGGGCGCATCTTCGGGCGGCGCCACGCGCAACACCTGGTCCACCTTGATGTCGTTCGGATTGGCGAGGTTATTCCACGTCACGAGGTCGCGGTAATTCTGGCCGTGATCGAGGGCGATGCGGATCAGCGTATCGCCTTTCCTTACCGTGTAATAGCCTTCCCGGTTTTCCTGGACGGGCGCCGGTGCGGGCGCCGGCGGCGGCGGGCGGCGGCTGATGGCGCGCTCCACCACGGGCGCCTGCTGCGGGGTGGAAGTACAGGCGGTCAACACCGCCAGCGGCAACAACAGGTACAGGGAACTTTTTTTCGTCATGCTCATCTGAATTGATATCTCTCGGCTACACCCTGCAGGCGGCACGCGGCGTCCCGGCCATCGGAATCGTCAGGATCACGGGCGTCACGAGAAGCGTGAACGCCGCAGGCATCGTCAGAGTCCTCAGGACCGGGCATCAGGTGCGGCCAGGCGGGTTATTACTTGTTCTTCGCAGTTCCCTGCACCGTGCGTTGCACGCAATGCGCAGGAAACGGCATTCTTCACACCGTACCGGGCCGCAGCGGTACGAAATGGCAATCTTCGAGCATCTGGCGTTGCCATTCGCTCTTTGCCACACGCGTCACCAGCTCCAGGTGCTGGCTGCGCTCACCCACCGGCGCAACCAGTCTCCCGCCGATGGCCAACTGCTCCAACAGCGCCCGCGGTACTTCCAGACCCGCGGCGGCGAGGATGATGCCGTCGAATGGCGCTGCCTGTGGCAGCCCAAGCATACCATCTCCGTAGTGCAACCGCAGGTTCGGTACCCGCAGCGGCCGCAGGTTGGCTTTCGCCAGCTCATGTAACGGTTTGATGCGCTCAATGGAATACACGTCTTGTGCAATACATGCAAGAACAGCTGCCTGGTAGCCGCAACCGGTGCCGATTTCCAGTACCCGCTGCAATTGCGTCCCCTGCCGCATCACCTCGATCATGCGCGCCACGATATAGGGCTGCGAAATCGTCTGGTGGTGGCCGATCGGCAGCGACGCATCGATGTATGCCTGCGGCGCCAGCCCTTCCTCGACGAACAGGTGCCGCGGCACGGTTTCAAGCGCGCTCAACACGGCGCGGTCGCGCACGCCCTGTTGCGCCACCCGCGCCACCATGGCCCGCCGCACCGCGCCGGAAACGAGCGCATCCTGCCTGGGAGCGGCCGGCAGTGCGCGCTCGGCCGGCACGCCCGGCCGCGCCGGCCGTGCATTGGCGCCAAGTGGCACGGGCGCGGCGTGCGCCGGCTTGTTCGACGGCACCTGGGCCGCGCCATGCAGGGCGTTGTAGGCGGCATTGCGGGTCGCCGTCTGCGGCGTTGCCACCGGGCCGAACACGGTTTGCTTCTTTTGCCCCTTGTCCGTCACCGACGACAGGGGCAGCGGAAAGTTTCGGGGCTTGTCGGTCATCCGAGGGCCTTTGCCAGGAGGTCGAGTTGCGTTCTGTGGGTCAGGTCGATCTGCAGCGGCGTCATGGAAATGTGGCCTTGCTGCACGGCATGGAAGTCGGTGCCTTCGCCGGCATCCTTGCAGGCGCCCGGCGGGCCGATCCAGAAAATTTCCCGGCCGCGCGGGTCGTGCGACTTGATGACCGGTTCGGCCTGGTGACGCCGCCCCAGCCGCGTGGCCACCGGCCGGCCCAGCGTGTCGTAGGGGCGGTTCGGGATGTTCACATTCAGCAGGTAGGGCTTTTCCAGCGCTTCGGCATAGCGCAGCACGATGTCGCGCGCGGCCCTGGCCGCATCGTCGATATGGGCCCAGCCCCATTCGCCCTGCGAGAACGCGATGGCCGGAATGCCGAACAGGTAACCTTCGGTGGCTGCCGCCACCGTGCCGGAATACAGCGTGTCGTCACCCATGTTGGGCCCGTTGTTGATACCGGAAACCACCAGGTCCGGGCGCTCGACCAGCATGCCCGTCAAGGCCACGTGCACGCAATCGGTCGGCGTGCCATTGACAAAATAGAAACCATTGGCCGCCTGCTGCACCGACAGCGGCCGGTCCAGCGACAATGAATTCGATGCCCCGGAGCGGTTGCTGTCCGGTGCGACCACCACGATATCGGCGATCGCGGCCAGCGCATCGGCCAGCGCGTTGATGCCGGGTGCCAGGTAGCCGTCGTCGTTACTGATAAGGATCCTCATGCGAGAATTTTACCTGAAGCAACGCGCCGCCAGCGCATGCGGATGCGCGACCATGCTGAAAATTGTGGCGCTTTCAGCGCAGGCGCGACGGCGACACGTCGCCATCCACCGCCAGCTCGTCCGGGCTGCCCCGGCGCCCCAGGCTTGCCGGGTACGCGGCATGCGGCTGCTCGGCGGCGGCACCGTTGCCGTCGCGCGCCCGCTCGTGCGCTGTCTCCGTGCCCCATCCGGTTCTCCGCTCCTGCCCGCCATCGTGGGCATGGATGTCCCGCCCGGCCGGCGTTTCGGGGTGTTTTGACCGGGTGCGCGTGTGGGCCAGCACCTTGCGGGTGCGCACCGTGTCCGCATGCTCGGGTCCCAGCAGCCGGCTGCGCAGCGCCAGCACCTGTTCGAGCAATTCCACGGCGCCGGCGAGTTGTTCGCCATGGCACAGGATATCGGCACGGACCGCCAGGCTTTCGACGGTGGCCAGGTGCTCGTGGCCCAGCTGGCGCTGATGGGCGTCGATCACCGCATCCTGCAACGCCAGCGCATCGGGAATCTGGTTCAGCTGCGCCAGCGTTGCCGCCAGCGCGGACGCCGCCTCCAGCGTCACCGGCGCGCCGGCACCGAACAGTTTTTCACGCACCTCTAGCACGGCTTCCTGCAGGAATTGCGCTTCGCCGTATTTCCCCTGTTCGAACAGCAGGTCGGCCAGTGCCGCCTTGCTGGCCAGCGCGTCGACATGGTCGTCGCCGAGGATCAGCACGTGCAGCGACAGGCTCTCTTCCAGGCAGGCGCCAGCCGGTTCCAGCCGGCCTTCACGGCGGTACAGCTCGCCCAGGCGGGCCAGGTCGCGCGCCAGCGGCAGTGAAACACCGCGCCCGCCGCCGCGCTCCATCGCCGCCCGGCCCTGCGCCACCGCGGCCAGCAGCGGAATCTCGTCGCGCGATTGCCATGGCCGATAGCCGCCGAGGAACCAGCCGAGGAATGCCTGGAATGTGCGCGTGACGGAGAAACGGTCGTCTTCCTCGTCGGCATATACCGGCAACGGCTCGCCGCACGCCAGGCTGCGCGCCTGCTGCAGTTGCACCTCGTCGAAATAGCTTTCCAGCGACATGCGCGACATGCCGTATGCCTCGGCGAACGCGCGTTCGAACAGCGGCTGGTAGCCGGCGATCCCCCGTTCGGGATCGCCGCGCCGCCACAGCGCGCGGTGGGCCGCATCGTCCATCGCGATGCGCGAAGGCAGCGGGTAGATCAGCATCTGGCGCTGCTCCTCCTCGTGGCTGCGGCGCCAGGTGGTGGCGCGCTGCACCAGCGCTTCGATGCCTTCCAGGTGCTGGCGGTTCGGCGCGAACACCAGCACCAGCTTGGTCGGTAGCAGGGTCGTGCAGATGCCCGCCGTGCCGCTGCGCTCCGAGCCCGAGTCGACCAGCACGTGGCGGAAACGGCGCGCCAGGTTGTCGGCGAATACGCGGAACAGCGCCGGGCAAGCGTCGAACAGCGCTTCCCAGTCCAGCCGCGCGAGCCGTTCCGCGTAACTCGCATCCTGCCGGCCGGCGCGCATCATGTACAGCGGGCGGCCATTGTCCGCCCGGGTCACGTACTGCTCCCAGCCGACCGCGTCCAGCACGGCCTGGGCCAGCGCCGCGTCATCGTGCCCGGCGGCCAGGCGCGTGCGGCGCAGCAGCTGGTCGCGGCAGGCCTCGAACAGTTCCAGCACGCCCGGCCCGTCCCCGACCGGCCTGAAGTAGTGGTGCAGGCCCGGCGCCTCCAGGTCCCAGTCGATCACCAGGGTGGGCACGGTCGCGTTGTCGCGGCGTGCCAGCATCACGGCAAGGTTGGCCAGCGCCATGGTCCGGCCCGCGCCACCCTTGTGCGAATAGAAGGTGGCGACTTCGCCGGGTTCGTCCAGCGGCGGTAGAGACAGTCGGTGCGTTTCCATGGCGAGCCCTTATATGGTTGACCCTGCAAGAGAGGGAAAAAACAGACACTGGAGACGTGGAGATGCACGCGTGGCGACGCCGGGCGACAGCGCTCGCAGCCGGCTGCCAGGCTTCAGCGGGGAAAGTGCGGCGGCGGCACCGGGCGCCACTCGGGCGGCGCCGGCGGCAAGGTGAACCGGTCGCAGTCGTGCCCGGGCGGAATGCTGTACTTCAGGTAGTGATAATGGGCGACGATGCGCTGCACGATCCTGTCGATGTCCGGCAAGAAATCGGGATTGGTCTTCAGGTCGCCGGTGGCCAGCGTGTAGCGCGAAAAGTCCACGTAAAAACCCGGTTCGCTGATCTGCGGCGGCAGGCCGATCGGATGCCGGGTCATCACCACGGGGATGATCAGGTGGCTGGGCAGCGGATACCAGGTGCGGCGCTCGGCCTCGATCATCTGCATGGCGGCGAATTCACGCCGGGTATAGGCATGGGCCTCGTACTTGGGCGTGTAGATCATGATCATGCAGACGCTTTCACACATGGCGCGCGCGATGCGCGCATCGGGATCGTCGCCGCCACCGAGCTGCTCGCTGTCGACGAACAGTTCGGCTTCCGTATCGAGGTGTGGTTCGAGATAGCAGCGCAGCGCGTCCACGAGGGCGTTGCGGAACTCCCTCATATAGGCGTGCTGGCCGTGGGCATAGCTGAAGAAACAGCCATAGCGGATCGTCATGTCGTCCTCTCCTGTTTCTCCCCTGATCATGGAGTTTTTTTATGTAACTGCTGCGGCCCACTGTAACAAGCTGGTCAACGGTTACTTTGCGCTCGCGCAAACCTTATTTGCAATTTGAATGCGCAGTCAAACGGCTGCGCGAGCGGGAAAATCAGGGGGCTTCAGGCGGCTGGAAGAAGGCGATCACCTCGGCCTGCTCGCGCGTGCGCTTGAACGGCGGCAGGCTTTGCCAGATGCGGCGGCCATAGGGCTTGGTGATCACGCGCGGGTCGCACAGCATCAGCACGCCGCGATCGCCTTCGTCGCGGATCAGGCGGCCGGCGCCCTGCTTCAGGTTAATGATCGCCTCGGGCAGCGTGTGGTGGACGAAACCATTCATGCCCTTCTTTTCCATCACCTCGATGCGCGCGGCCAGCACCGGATCGTCCGGCGGGGCGAACGGCAGCTTGTCGATGATCACCAGCGACAGCGCCTCGCCGCGCACGTCGACGCCTTCCCAGAAGCTCTGGCTGCCGATCAGCACGCCGTTGCCGGCCTTGCGGAACTGGTCGAGCAACTCGGTGCGGCCCCGGTCGCCCTGCACGAACAGCGGAAACTTCAGGCCGCGCCGCTCGAATTCGTCGCGCAGGCGTTCCGCCGCCCGCTTCACCGCGCGCAGCGTGGTGCACAGCAGGAAGGTGCGCCCGCCGGCCGCCTCGATGACGGGCAGCGCGCAATCGAGCACCGCGTCCGTGTAGCCCAGCGAATTCGGATCGGGCAAGCCCTGCGGCACATACAGGATGCCCTGCTCCGCGTAGTTGAACGGGCTCGGCCACGACATGGCCGGTTCGTCGTACAGCCCCAGCTGGTGGGAAAAATGCTTGAAGTCGTTTTTCACGGCCAGCGTGGCCGAGGTGAAGATCCAGCTGCGCGGCGTGCCTTCGCGCTGGTTGCTGAAGATCTGCGCGATCGACAGCGGCGTCTTGTGCAGCTGCAGCGAGCTGGCGAACGCCTCCACCCAGTACACCGCTTCCTGCCCCGGCGGCACCTTCACCTTCGGGTCGTAGGTCCAGTCCTTGTACTTCTGCGCCAGTTCCAGGCCGCGCGTGCGGCAATGCTCGATGGTTTCGGCGCGTTGCGCCTGCCCTTCCAGCACTTCGAGCATTCCGTCCAGTTCTTCCTTGAGCTTTTCCAGCGCCGGGAAGAAGTCCGACGATGGCGCGATCTGCGGCAGCGACAGCCGCACCACGTCCTGCGGGAAGGTCAGCCGCAAGTCACGCGCCGCCTTTTCCACCACGGAGACCACGCCGGCCCAGTTGGCACCGTCACGGGCGTGGGCCAGGCCTTCGGCCAGCACGTCGCGGCACAGTTCCAGCACCTGGCTGGTCGACACCGTCTCGCCGAAGAACAGCGTGGCGGTATCGGGCAACTGGTGCGCCTCGTCGAAGATGATGGTGTTCGCCGACGGCAGCAGTTCGGCCACGCCGGTATCCTTCAGCGCCACGTCGGCAAAGAACAGGTGGTGGTTGACGACCACCACGTCGGCCTGCTGCGCCTCGCGCCGCGCCTTCAGCACGAAGCAATCCTGGTTGTACTGGCACTCCTGGCCGAGGCAGTTCTCGCGCGTCGACGTGACCAGGTTCCACACCGGCGCGTTTTCCGGCACCCGCGCCAGTTCGGCCTTGTCGCCGGTCTGCGTCATCTTCAGGAAGCGCGAGATTTCGCGCAGGTAGCCGACATCCTCGCGCGACGTCATCCGGCCATTGGCCAGCGTGCGCTCCAGGTGGTAGTGGCACAGGTAGTTGCCGCGCCCCTTCAGCAGCGCCACCGACACGGGCGCCTTCAGCGCCGCGCGCACGGTGGGAATATCGCGCTGGAACAGCTGGTCCTGCAGGTTCTTGGTCCCGGTCGAGACGATCGTCTTGCCGCCCCACATCAGCGCCGGCACCAGGTAGGCGAACGTCTTGCCCGTGCCGGTACCCGCCTCGGCGATCAGGGTCTGCTGTTCGGAAATGGCTTGCGCGATGGCCTTGGCCATTTCGGTTTGCGATTTGCGGGGACGAAAACCGCCGACCGCCGGGCCCAGCGGGCCGCCGACGCCGAACAGCCGCTCCACCTCGGCATCGTATTTGCCGGGAGCGTCCGCGGAAACGGCGGCGGAAGTGGATGCGTCGCCATTGCCGTCGGGGACGGCTGGCGTCTGGTCGTGGTCAGTCACTGTGCTTGTTGTCCGGCTATTGCGTGGAATCTGGGAAATCAGGCGGGTACGTCGGGCACCAGCTGCATCTTCAACAGCGTGATGTAATCTTTCAGTTGCAGCTTGCGCTTCTTCAAACGACGCAGCTGCAGCTGGTCGTGATGGCCGTCGCGCGTCAGCATTTCGATCACCGCATCCAGGTCGCGATGTTCGACGTCCAGCTCGACGATGCGGCGCTGAATCTCTTCTTCGTTCTTCATGGGGAATTCGCTACCAGTGTGGGGCCGGGGCTTACGACGTCACCTGCCAATATTGCAACAATCCGTGTGGCAACAATTGCTTGCCATCAAATTGCTTACCGGTGCATAGTTTAACCCACATAAGCATTGGAAAGAAGCAGGGAGCATGATTCCCGCCATCATGAGCACTTACAAACTCGAAGCCGGCACCGCCCAGCACCTGGGCCACCGCCCTTACCAGCATGACCGCGCCGCCCTGTTCACCGCCGCCCAGGCACCCGGCTATGTCATGGCCGTGGTCGGCGACGGCGGTGCCGCGAATGGCGCCGGCGCCGAGCAACTGCTGCATACGAGCAAACAGCTGTTCGACGAGTTCCGCGGCGACACGTCCGGCATCGACCGGATCGGCCAGCTGTTGCGCGCCATCGCCCAGGAAACGCACGAGGTATTGCTGATGAATCCGCTGCCGGAGGCCGCCGATGCCCAGTCGACGATGGCGCTGCTGGTCCTGACACCGGATCGCCAGGCGGTCTGGGCCACGGTAGGAGACACCCGGCTGTATCGTTTCGCCAACGGCGCGCCCGCCGAAAAAACGGGCGACGCCGCCTACATCGACCACCTGGTCGCCACGGATGGCCTGTCCGAAGCCGCCGCGCGCCGGCATCGCGGCTCGCGCCTGCTGAACAATGTGCTGGGCAACCGATTCAAGGCACCGTTCGTGTCGCTGGGTGCGCGCCGGGACCTGCAAGCCGGCGACGGCTTCCTGCTGTGCACGGACGGCCTGTGGCCCTGGTTCGCCGATGGCGAACTGGCCGCCGCCGTGTCGCGCCGCACGCCGCGCCAGGCCGCCGAGCTGCTGGTCGGCAAGGTGAGCGAGCGCGCCGGCGGCAACGGCGACAACTGCACGATGGCGATCCTGAAACTGGTGGCGTGACCTTCCCCTGCGCTCCCCAGCGTCTAGAATGAGGGAAGCGCAACGAAGCGGGCCGCGACAGCGCCTCGCCGTTGCGCGGGAGACACATCATGTTCCTCCGCACCGCCGAGTCGACCAGACGCCATGCACCGGCTGGCATGCACGCCATGCCGGCCGCCGCTTCACACGGCACGCATGCCCCGTCCCGCTCGGCCGATGCCTGCGCTTGCGGCGGCAGCTGTCCCCGCTGTGCCGGGATCCCGCTGCAGCGCAAGGCCAGCGTCAGCTCGGCTGGCGATGCCAGCGAACACGAAGCGGACCGCATGGCGGACCACGTGATGCGCTCGCCCGGCGGCGCCAGCCCCGGCGCGATCGGCGCGACGGGCACGGCCGGCAGTGCCGGGATCGAACGGGAAGCCGCCACCGTCGCGGAAGCGGAAGCAAGCAGCGGCGGCGCACCGCTGCCGCGCGAACTGCGCGCTTTCTACGAGCCCCGCTTCGGGCAGGACTTCAGCGGTGTCCGCCTGCATACCGGCTCGGTCGCCGCGCACGCGGTGCAGGCCCGCGCCTACACCTTCGGCAGCCATATCGTGTTCGCGCCCGGCGAATACGGCCCCGCCAGCAGCCGCGGCGCGCACCTGCTGGCGCACGAACTGGCCCACGTGGTGCAGCAGGGCCACGGCCACGCGGGTGCCGCATCCACGCAGGCGCGCCGCATCGACCGGCAGGAAATGTCCCCGGCCGAGGTGTGCAGGATGCGCGAGCCCCTGTATGGCTGGGACAATATCCGCAACCGGTCCCGCGAGCAGCTGCGTGCCGCCGGATTCGTGTTTTGCGGTCCCGATCACTTCATGGGTGCGCGCCACTGGGAAAGGTGGGTGCACCCAACGCGCGGCGTGCTGCACTTCCAGGTCAGCTGGCCGGACAGCCCGGAGCCGGAGCCCCGTCCGCCCGAACCCGCGCCTGACGACCGGCAGCGGCGCTGTGCCGACCCGTGCATGGCGGAATCCGACGACGAGGAATCCTGCCACGAGTGTTGTGACGACACGATCGACGAGGCTGACGGACCCTGCCGGCGCACTTGCCACGTCGCCTGCGGGCTCATGCTGTAAGGGCATCCACGCCGGTTGCCAGCCGCGGACACCTTCAGGCCGGGCCGAGATCGCTCAACAAGACCAGCGCTAGCAGCCCGCCTCCTTCGCGGTTCCGCAACACGATCTCGGCGCCCAGCGTGGTGGCCAGCTGCCGCACGATCGACAAGCCGAGCCCGGTGCCGCCGGTATCGCGGTTGCGCGACGTTTCCAGACGCACGAAGGGCTCGAACACCGCCGCCAGTTCTTCCTCCGGAATGCCGGGCCCGCGGTCCAGCACGCCGATCGCCACCCGGCCGCCGTCGGCGCGGGCCACTTCCACCTCGGCCGCGCCGCCGAATTTCAACGCGTTGTCGACGAGGTTGCCCAGGATGCGCTTCAACGCCTGCGGCTTCGTGACGAGCGGCATGCCGATCGTGCCGCGCAGGGTCACCGCCTGCCCGGCATCGATGTAGTCGCACACCAGGCTGTCGATCAGCGCATCCGGGTCGATCCGGCATGCTTCTTCCTGCGCGCCGTGCAGTGTCTTCGCGTAGGCGATGCCTTCCTTCACCAGCGTTTCCAGCTCGCGCAAGTCCTGCCGCAAGCGGTCCTGGTCCGCGCTGTCGTCCATCATGTCCACGCGCATCCGCATCCGCGTGATCGGCGTCTGCAGGTCATGCGAGATCGCCGCGAGGATGCGGATCCGTTCGGCCACGTACAGCGCGATGCGCTCCTGCATCGCATTGAACGCGCGTGCCGCGCGCGCCACCTCGGACGGCCCGTCTTCCGGCAGCCGGGTGGCCTGCAGCTCGGGCCCCAGCCCGTCGGCGGCCTGCGCCAGCTGGTGCAAGGGGCGCGTCGCCAGGCGCACCGCGAACCAGCAGCACAAGCCCAGCAGGATCAGCTGCATCGCCAGCAGCGCGGGCAGCCAGCCGGACAGCGGCGCGCCGGCCATCGGCCGCATGTCGATCGTCAGCGGCATGCCGTCCGACAGTGCCAGGTGCACCTGGAAACGTTCGGCATCGCCCGGCACCGCATTCACGGTGAGCGCATAGCGCTTGCCGATGCCGTCCGTGATCGCGGTTGCGAAGCGTTGCGACAGTTCCGCATCCGGCGTCACGCCGGTAATGCCGGGCCCGAGGATGAAGCGGTAGCTGCGCCGCGCGAGCTGCGGCAGCCAGCGTTCCCGCTCGGCCCCCGGCAGGTGGTCGAGCAGCGCCACCGACGTCACCACTTCCCGCTCCACATAGCCGGTCATGATGTCCAGGGTGGCGCGGTCACGCTCCATCATCGTCAGCCAGCTCGACAGCCCCTGCGCCGCGGCCAGGCCCAGGCACAGGATCAGCGTGATGCGCGCGAACAGGCTGCGCGGGACCGGGAAGGTCACGGCGGGTCCGCCAGCAGCGTCACGGCGGACGAGAACACATAGCCCTCGTTGCGCAGCGTCTTGATGTAGCGCGGTTCGCGCGCGCCGTCGCCCAGGCGCTGGCGCAGGCGGCTCACCAGCAGGTCGATCGAGCGGTCGTAGATGTCCGCGTTCTTGCCCTGCGTGAGGTTCATCAGCTGGTCGCGCGTCAGCACGCGCTGCGGATGGTCGAGGAACACCCGCAGCAGCCGGTACTCGGCGCCGGACAGCGCCACCATCGTGCCCTGCTCGTCGAGCAGGTGCCGGTGCGTGGTGTCGAGCCGCCATTCGCCGAAGCCCAGCATCTGCGCGCTTTCCGTCACCTGGATGTTCGGCGGCAGCATGCGCGTGCGGCGCAGCACCGCGCGGATGCGGGCCAGCAGCTCGCGCACGCCGAACGGCTTGGCAAGGTAGTCGTCGGCGCCCATCTCCAGGCCGATGATGCGGTCCACCTCGTCGCCGCGCGCGGTCAGCATCAGCACGGGCACGTTGCGGTGCTTGCCGGCGCGCAGCTCGCGGCACAGCGCCAGGCCATCCTCGCCCGGCAGCATCAGGTCCAGCACGATCAGGTCCGGCGTGGCGGCTTCCAGCGCGGCGCGCATCTGGCGGCCGTTCGCCGCCGCCGTCGTTCGCATGCCTTCCTTTTCCAGGTAGGTGGCAAGCAGTTCGCGGATACCGCGGTCGTCATCGACGATCAATACATGGTCGGAATCGTTCATCGCATCATCTTAGCAAACGGCGTTTCACTTGTACTGTCACCAAAGGACAGGGTCCCGGGTAATGCAGCTCGCCGGCGATGCCCGCGCCGGCAAACAGCAGGGCCGCCAACAGGCGCCTGAACCGCGCGACCGGCCCCGCGGCCGGCTTCATTCGTTTCGTCATGTGCAGCCTCCATGGCTGCTTTATAGCCGACCGGGAAGCGGCCTTTGTATGCCAATGTATCCGGCCCGCTTGCGGACATGTGGCGTTTCACTTCTCCCCGTCGCGCGACACATCGCGGATACGTGGCGGCGGTCCAATGGACCCATCGCCACTCACTGGAAATCCGCCATGAACCACCTCGAAGCACCGCTGGCCCTGGCCGCCGGCGTATTCACCGTCGCCTCGCCCTGCATCCTGCCCGTGCTGCCGATCCTGTTCGGCAGCGCCGCCGGGGCATCGGGCCGCAACCGGCCCTTCATGACGATGGCCGGCTTCATCGTCACCTTCACCGCGTTCGGCCTGCTGCTGGGCGCGGCGTCGAGCGCTGTGCACGTGGCCCAGGAAACGCTGCGCAACGCCTCCCTGCTGCTGCTCGGCGGCTTCGGCCTGCTGCGCATCTGGAGCAGGCCGTACGACTGGCTGATGGCGAAGCTGCCCGCGTTCCCCCTGCCGTCATTCCGGGACTCGGCCAGCGGTGGCTTCCTGCTGGGCGCCTCGCTGGGCGCGGTGTGGACACCGTGCGCCGGCCCCGTGCTGGCCTCGATCCTGGTGCTGGTGGCTGGCGCGCAGGATATCGCGCGCTCGGCCTGGCTGCTGTTCCTGTACGCGGTCGGCGCCGCCGTGCCGATGCTGGCGATCCTGCTGGGCGGCCAGGCCGTCACCGGGCGGGTGCGCCTGCTGGCCCGCCACAGCGCCCGGCTGCAGCAGGTGTTCGGCGTGCTGATCGTCGCCACCGCGCTGGCCATGTACCTGCAATACGACGTGCTGATCTATGCCAAGGCCGCCGACTACTTCCCCGATTTCTTCTGAGCTGAAAGGACCCTGAACATGCGTACCATCGTCAACTTCGTCAACGCCGGCGTCGCCGCGGCCCTCGCGGCCACCCTCGCCATCGCCCTGCCCGGCACCAGCGCGGCCGCCGCGCCCCTTCCCGCCTCCGCACCCGCGAAGGCGCCCGACTTCGCCGGCATCGAGCAATGGCACAACAGCGCGCCGCTGACGATGCAGCAGTTGCGCGGCAAGGTGGTGCTGGTCGATTTCTGGACCTACACCTGCATCAACTGCATCCGCACGCTGCCGCACGTCACGGAATGGCACCGCAAGTACAAGGACCAGGGGCTCGTCGTGGTCGGCGTGCACACGCCCGAGTTCCCGTTCGAGCGCAGCGCCAGCAACGTGAAGAAAGCCATCGGCCGCTTCGACATCACCTACCCGGTCGCGCAGGACAACCGCTACGCCACCTGGAATGCCTACAGCAACCAGTACTGGCCGGCCGTCTACCTGATCGACAAGAAAGGGCAAGTGGTCTACACGCACTTCGGCGAAGGCGCCTACGCCAGGACCGAAGCCACCATCCGCGCGTTGCTGGCCGAGAAGCCCTGACCGTTCGCGGGTAGCCGCGATACCGGCCGCGCTGCCCATCCTCTCACGCCGGACAAGGAAAGAAAGACACCATGAGCCAGATCGACAAAGTCCTGTACACCGGCCGAACCACCACTACCGGGGGGCGCAACGGCACCGCCCGCAGCGACGACGGCCGCCTCGACATCCTCCTCGCGCCGCCCGGCGCCGCCGGCAACGGCACCAACCCCGAGCAGCTGTTCGCCGCCGGCTGGTCCGCCTGCTTCATCGGCGCCATGGGACTTGCCGCGGCCCAGCTGAAAGTGGCGCTGCCGAAGGACACAGGCGTACACGCCGAGGTGGACCTCGGCACGGGCACCGGCGGCTACTTCCTGCAGGCGCGGCTGTCCATCAGCCTGCCCGGCCTGCCACGCGACACCGCCCAGGCCATCGTCGACAATGCCCACGCGAATTGCCCGTACTCGAAAGCCACGCGCGGCAACATCGGCGTCACGCTGGCTTTGCTGTGAGCAAAAGTTTCCTGCAACCGGGGTCAGACCCCGGTTTCAGGAAACATCCGGGCCTTGCCAGCAGCGATCGGCGCACACTGCCCCGTGCAGCTCGAAGACAGCGACGCCCCAGGAATTAACCTTCTTTAAGGATGCGTGACACAAAATTTCCAAAAATCGGGGTCTGACCCCGGTTGATGGAAACATGCCGGCAAAAAAAAAGCCGGCATCGCTGCCGGCTCCCTGGTGTACGACAGGGGCTTACCTGCCCTGCGCGTTCTGCTTTGCCCGCTCCGCTTCGGCCGCCTTCTTCGCGGCTTCGTCGGCTTCGCGCTTGGCGCGCTTGGCGGCGCGTTCGGCCTGCTTTTCGGCGACGCGCTTCTGGCGCTCGGCGGCGTCGACCTGCTTTTGCTCGTATGCCTCGACCTTGCGGGCGCGCTCGCCCGCTTCGGCCGCCGCTTCCGTGGCACGCTGCTTTTCGCGGGCGGCGTGCTCGGCCTGCCGCTGGGCGGGAAGCTTGCCGGCCGGTTGCGGACGGGGCTTGTCGGCAGGGTCGGCATGCGGGGCCGGCGGGTTGGCGGCGCGTGAAGCTTCCTCGGCGGCGTCGCGCTCGTTGCGGTCGTGCAGTTCACGGTCGCGCAACTCGACGGCGCTCTTGCGCTTGAAATAGTTCGCGTCGATCTCGCGCGTGCGCAGGTCGGCCAGCCGCTCGCGGCGCTGTTCCTTGGCCTTGTCCAGGCAGTTATTGACGAAGAATTTGGTGTAGCACACCTGCTCGCTCTCGGCGTAGCTTGCCTCCGCCGCGGCGCGCTCCCTGGCCACCTCCGCCAGGATCGCATCGGCCTGCTCGACCGACCGTACCTGTGTCGGCGCATCCGCCTGCGCCAGCGCGCCACCGGCCAGCAACAGGCCGCCCATCCACATCCAAGCTTTCAAGTGCATTGCCATCATTTCGATCCGTAGATTCCCGCTGCAGGTCAGGTCAGTGCCGCGGCACCGCCACGCTGCGCCTTTTCCATGTACTCGCGCGACTGCATCTCGACGATGCGCGACACGGTGCGGTGGAATTCGTTGGCCAGCATGCCCGAGGTGTACAGCTCTTCCGGCTCCACCTCGGCGGACATGATCAGCTTCACGCCCTGGTCATAGAACACGTCGATCAGCCAGGTGAAGCGGCGCGCTTCGGACGACTGGCCGGCCGACATCATCGGCACACCGGACAATATCACGGTATGGAACCGGCTGGCGATCTCCAGGTAGTCGTTCTGCGAGCGGGGGCCGCCGCACAGCGTCTGGAAATCGAACCAGATCACGGTACCGGCGCGGCGCAGCGCATGCAGTTCGCGCCCCTCGACCGACACGTGCGAATCTTCTTCCTGCGTATCGGCCAGCCTGGTGAACGCCTCGCGCAGCTTGGCATCGGTGGCCGCGTTCAGCGGCATGTAGTACGCCTGCACCTGTTCCAGCGCGCGCCCGCGGTAGTCCACGCCGGCATCGACGTTCATCACGTCCATGCGATCCTTCAGCAGCGCGATGGTGGGCAGGATGCGGTCGCGGTGCAGGCCGTCCGGGTACAGGGTCGACGGCTCGTAGTTCGAGGTCATGATGAACGACACGCCATTGTCGTACAGCGCCTTCATCAGGTTGTACAGGATCATCGCATCGGCCACGTCGGAGACGTGGAATTCGTCGAAGCAGATCAGCCGGTACTTTTTCGCGATCCGTTTCGCCACCTCGTCGAGCGGGTCGGCGATACCCATCAGCTCGTCGAGCTGGATGTGCACGGCGCGCATGAATTCATGGAAGTGCAGGCGCGTCTTGCGCACCACCGGCACCACCGAATAGAACGAATCCATCAGGAACGATTTGCCGCGGCCCA
The DNA here is from genome assembly GCF_004322755.1 of Pseudoduganella albidiflava. NCBI lineage: Bacteria > Pseudomonadati > Pseudomonadota > Betaproteobacteria > Burkholderiales > Oxalobacteraceae > Pseudoduganella > Pseudoduganella albidiflava. The sequence continues at coordinate 1,402,886 of NZ_CP036401.1, read as the reverse complement.
CGCCGCCCCACATGTACACGCCGCGCGGCACGTCGGGACGGTTGATCAGGCGCTTGAAGCTGTTCGAGCGCTGCGCCTTGTATTCCACCCATTCGTCGTAGCATTGCTGCAGCCGTTCCACGGCGCGGCGCTGGGCTTCATCGGGCTTGAAGTTGCGCTGTTCCAGCGCGTGCTGGTAAAACTCGAGGACGTTCATGACAGATTCGGTTCGTACAAAAACACCGGGCCGACAGTGGTGGGTCGATCAACGACCCAGCACGGCCGGCCCGGAGGATATCTAAGACAGGCTTAGAAGTTCAGCGTGCGCTTGTCGACGGCCAGTGCCGCTTCCTTGGTGGCTTCCGACAGCGACGGGTGCGCGTGGCAGATACGGGCGATGTCCTCGGCCGAAGCCTTGAACTCCATCGCCACCACGGCTTCGGAAATCAGCTCGGACGCCATCGGGCCCACGATGTGCACGCCCAGGATCTCGTCGGTGGTTGCATCGGCCAGGAACTTCACCATGCCCGAGGTATCGCCCAGTGCGCGCGCGCGGCCGTTGGCCAGGAACGGGAAGGTACCGGCCTTGTACGCGGTGCCGGCCGCCTTCAGCTGCTGCTCGGTCTTGCCGACCCACGCGATTTCAGGCGACGTGTAGATCACCCATGGAATCGTGTCGAAGTTGGTGTGGCCATGCTGGCCGGCGATACGCTCGGCCACGGCAACGCCCTCTTCTTCCGCCTTGTGCGCCAGCATCGGGCCACGCACCACGTCGCCGATCGCCCATACGTTCGGCAGGTTGGTCTTGCACTCGTCGTCCACGGCGATGAAGCCGCGTTCGTCCAGCGCCAGGCCGGCCTTGTCGGCAGCCAGGCCATTCGTGTTCGGGGTACGGCCGATCGAGACGATCAGCTTGTCGAACATGGCTTCCTGGGCGGCGCCCGACGCGTCCGCGTACTTCACGGTCACGTTGTTCTCGCCCGCGGTCACGGAGTCCACCTTCACGCCCAGGCTGATCTTCAGGCCCTGCTTGGTGAACATCTTGTGCGCTTCCTTGGCGATCTGCTCGTCCACGGCGCCCAGGAAGGTCGGCAGGCCTTCCAGCACGGTCACGTCGGAACCCAGGCGGCGCCACACGGAACCCATTTCCAGGCCGATCACGCCGGCGCCGATCACGCCCAGCTTGGCCGGCACTTCCTCGATGGCCAGCGCGCCCGTGTTCGACAGGATCAGCTTTTCATCGAACGGTGCGCCCGGCAGTGCGCGCGCGTTGGAACCGGTCGCCACGATCACCTGCTTGCCGGTGATGGTCTCGGTAGTCGGGCCGGAGATCTCGATCGGATAGCCCTCGGCACCGGCTGCGCCGCCGAATGCGCCGCGGCCGTGGAAGAAGGTCACCTTGTTTTTCTTGAACAGGTACAGGATGCCGTCGTTGTTCTGCTTCACGACGCCGTTCTTGCGCTTGAGCATCTGGCCCAGGTTCAGCGCCAGGCCGGACACTTCGATGCCGTGCTCCTTGAACGCGTGGCCGGCATGCTCGAAGTGCTCGGACGATTGCAGCAGTGCCTTGGACGGAATGCAGCCGACGTTGGTGCAGGTGCCGCCCGGTGCCGGGCCGCCTTTTTCATTGGCCCATTCATCGATACATGCCACCGAAAAGCCCAGCTGCGCCGCGCGGATTGCCGCGATATAGCCGCCGGGGCCGGCACCGATCACCACTACGTCGAATTGTTTAGTACTCATGTCATTTTCCAATTATGTCGCCGCCGGGAAGAGGTTCTTCCTCCGGGACGAATATCCACAACAGAATGTAAATCACCAGCCCGAAGCCGAACGAGATCGTGAACAGCACGAACACGAGGCGCCAGATCCATGCATCGACACCGGAAGCGCGTCCCAGCCCGCCGCACACGCCGCCCAGCCAGCGGTTGACGCGCGAGCGCCGCAGCCTGGAAAACTCGCTGGCCAGGTCGCCGTCGCCGGCCGGCTGGCCGGGCGCGCCGTCCAGCAGCCGTTCCTTGGCACGCGCGAATTCCGCGTCGGTCAGCGCACCGGCCTGGTGGAGTTCGTGCAGGCGGCGGATTTCGTCGGAGATGGTCATTGTCGGCTCCCAAGGTGCGACGTTGGCTGCCGAGGTCTCGGGGCCTGCCCCCGGGTACCTGGGGACTGCCTCCGGTTTTGCCAATGCCTCGTTAGCGTCGGCATGAAAACCGGTGTCCGACACCTGAAGGTGTCCGACACCGGCTCCGTCCAGCCGCGAGGCCGAACGGACGCCGGTGATTTACCTACTCTTCGATACCGATTACAGGTCCAGCAGCAGGCGCGCCGGATCTTCCAGCGCTTCCTTCATCGCCACCAGGCCCAGCACGGCTTCGCGGCCGTCGATGATACGGTGGTCGTACGACATCGCCAGGTAGTTCATCGGGCGGATCACGATCTGGCCATCCTCCACCACGGCGCGGTCCTTGGTCGCGTGCACGCCCAGGATCGCCGACTGCGGCGGGTTGATGATCGGGGTCGACAGCATGGAGCCGAAGGTACCGCCGTTCGAGATCGAGAACGTGCCGCCGGTCAGGTCGTCCAGCGTCAGCTTGCCTTCCTTGGCTTTCTGGCCGAATTCGCCGATCTTCTTCTCGATCTCGGCGATCGTCATCTGGTCGGCGTTGCGCAGGATCGGCACCACCAGGCCGCGCGGCGAGCCGACGGCGATACCGATGTCGAAGTAGCCGTGGTAGACGATGTCGTTACCGTCGACCGAAGCGTTCAGGATCGGGTACTTCTTCAGGGCGGCCACGGCGGCCTTGACGAAGAACGACATGAAGCCCAGCTTGACGCCGTGCTCTTTCTCGAACTTGTCCTTGTACTTGTTGCGCAGGTCCATCACCGGCTTCATGTTCACCTCGTTGAAGGTGGTCAGGATGGCGTTGGTGGATTGCGATTCGACCAGGCGCTCGGCGATACGGGCGCGCAGGCGGCTCATCGGCACGCGCTCTTCCGGACGGTCGCCCAGGTTCAGGCTGACCGGTGCGGCGATCTTCTGCAGCGCGGGCTTGGCGGCGGCTGGCGCGGCGGCCGGTGCCGGCGCGGCGGCAGGCTTGGCGGAAGCGGCCAGGGCATCGCCCTTGGTCACGCGGCCATCCTTGCCGGAGCCGGACACGTCGGTCGCGGACAGGCCTTTTTCGGACAGGATCTTGGCGGCGGCCGGCATGGCCACGTCGCCTTTCGCGCCACCGGTGGCGGGCGCAGCGGCTGCGGCGGGCGCCGGGGTCGGTGCGGCTTCGGCGGCGACCGGTGCGGCGGAAACAGGGATCGGCGATACCTTGGCAGTGGCTTCGGTGTCGATGATGGCGATCACTTGGTCGGCCACCACGGTGGCGCCGTCGTTCTGAATGATCTGCACGATCACGCCGGCGCTTGGTGCCGGCAGTTCCAGGACCACTTTGTCGGTTTCGATGTCGATCAGGTTTTCATCGCGTGCAACGGTGTCGCCGACGCGCTTGTGCCAGGCCAGCAGGGTCGCTTCGGCGACGGATTCCGACAGCTGAGGAACTTTGACTTCGATTTGTGCCATGTTGTTGTTACTCCGTGAATTCGATAGATGCGTTGCTGCCGCGCGGCCCTCGAAGGGCCGCGCGGCGTACTGTGCTTACTTGGTCAGGATGAAGCCCTTCAGCTTCGAGAACGCCGTTTCCAGCAGTTCTTTCTGCTGGGCGTAGTGCTTGTCGTAGTAGCCGACAGCCGGCGACGCGGAGGCTGGGCGGCCGGCGTACGCCAGGCGCTGGCCCGCTTCCATGGACTCGAAGATGTTGTGCTGGATCTGGAACCATGGACCCTGGTTCTGCGGCTCGTCCTGCGCCCACACCACTTCGGTCAGTGCCGGGAACTTCTTCAGTTCGGCGGCGAACGCCTTGTGCGGGAACGGGTACAGCTGTTCGACACGGATGATGGCCGTATCGGTCTGGCCGCGGGTCTTGCGGGCATTGGCCAGGTCGTAATACACCTTGCCGGAGCAGGCGATCACGCGCTTGACCTTCTTCGCATCGATCTTGTCGTCGGTCTCGCCGATCACGGTCTGGAACGCACCCTTGGCCAGGTCGGACAGCGGCGAACCGGCATCCTTGTTGCGCAGCAGCGATTTCGGGGTCATCACGACCAGCGGCTTGCGGAACTGGCGCACCATCTGGCGGCGCAGCAGGTGGAAGATCTGCGCGGCCGTGGTCGGCTGCACCACCTGCATGTTGTTCTCTGCGCACAGCTGCAGGAAGCGCTCAGGGCGGGCGGACGAGTGTTCCGGACCCTGGCCTTCGTAGCCGTGCGGCAGCAGCATCACCAGGCCGGAGGCGCGGCCCCACTTCACTTCGCCGGAGCTGATGAACTGGTCGATCACCACCTGGGCACCGTTGACGAAGTCGCCGAACTGGGCTTCCCAGATCGTCAGCGTGTTCGGCTCGGCGGTCGAGTAGCCGTATTCGAAGCCCAGCACCGCTTCTTCCGACAGCACGGAGTCGATGACGGTGAACGGTGCCTGGTTTTCGGAGATGTTCTGCAGCGGCACGTAGGTGCCGGCATCCCAGCGCTCGCGGTTCTGGTCGTGCAGCACGGCGTGGCGGTGCGTGAACGTGCCGCGGCCGGCATCCTGGCCGGTCAGGCGCACGGCGTAGCCGGACGATACCAGCGACGCGTAGGCCAGGTGTTCGCCCATGCCCCAGTCCAGGTTCAGTTCACCTTTACCCATGTTGGCGCGGTCGGCCAGCACTTTTTCCACCAGCGAGTGCACCTTGAAGCCTTCCGGCACCGTGGTGATGCGGCCGGCCAGGCGCTTCAGTTCCGTCAGCGGCACGGCGGTGTCGGCCGCGTCGGTCCACTTGCGGTTCAGGAACGGCAGCCAGTCGACGGCGAACTTGTTCTTGAAGTTCGAGATGACCGGATCGACGGTGTGCTTGCCGGCGTCCATCGCATTGCGGTACGCGGCCACCATCTGGTCGCCGCCGTCGGCCGGGATCACGCCCTGGGCCGCCAGCTTGTCGGCGTACAGGCGGCGGGTGCCAGGGTGTTGCGCGATCTTCTTGTACATCAGCGGCTGCGTCAGCGCCGGGGTATCCTGCTCGTTGTGACCCAGCTTGCGGTAGCAGATAATGTCGACGACGATGTCTTTCTGGAACTGCGCGCGGTAGTCCAGCGCGATCTGCGAAGCCAGCACGACCGCTTCAGGATCGTCCGCGTTCACGTGCAGCACCGGTGCCTCGATCATCTTCACGACGTCGGAGCAATAGATCGTCGAACGCGCGTCGCGCGGGTCGGACGTGGTGAAGCCGATCTGGTTGTTGATCACGATGTGCACCGTGCCGCCCGTGCCGTAGCCGCGGGTCTGCGCCAGGTTCAGCGTTTCCATCACCACGCCCTGGCCGGCGAATGCCGCGTCGCCGTGCACCAGGATCGGCAGCACTTGCGCGCCTTGCGTATCGCCGCGGCGGTCCATGCGCGCCTTGACGGAACCTTCGACCACCGGGTTGACGATTTCCAGGTGCGACGGGTTGAACGCCAGCGACAGGTGGACCGGGCCACCGGCGGTGGAGATGTCCGACGAGAAGCCCTGGTGGTATTTCACGTCGCCGGCCGGCAGGTCGTCGCCATGCTTGCCTTCGAATTCTTCGAACAGGTCCTTCGGTGCCTTGCCCAGGGTGTTGACCAGCACGTTCAGGCGGCCGCGGTGGGCCATGCCGATGACGATTTCCTGCACGCCCTTTTCGCCGGCGCGCTGGATGATCTCATCCATCGAGGCGATGAACGTTTCGCCGCCTTCCAGCGAGAAGCGTTTCTGGCCCACGTACTTGGTGTGCAGGTAGCGCTCGAGGCCTTCGGCGGCCGTCAGGCGTTCCAGGATGTGCTTTTTCTTTTCGGCCGTGAAGTTCGGCGTCGAGCGGATCGACTCCAGGCGCTCCTGCAGCCAGCGCTTCTCGGCCGGGTCGGAAATGTACATGAACTCCGCGCCGATCGAACGGGTGTACGTTTCGCGCAGGTAGTTCAGCAGGTCGCGCAGCGATGCGGTTTCCGGACCGAAATAGGTGTTGCTGATGTTGAACACGGTGTCCATGTCCGCGTCGGTGAAACCGTACGAGGTCGGATCCAGTTCCGGGATCGCCGGGCGCTCCTGGCGCTGCAGCGGATCGAGGTTGGCCCAGCGAGAGCCCAGGTAGCGGTAGGCTGCGATCAGCTGGGTGGCGGCCACGCGCTTGCGGCCCATCTCGGCGTCCGCCGTCGCGGTCACGGTGCGGATCGGGCCGGCTTTCGCACGCTCGGCGAACGAAGCGATCACGGAGGAGTGGTTGACGTCGGGTTTGTTCGAGCCGTCGACGGCAGGCACGTGCTGCATCGCGTCGAAATAAGCGCGCCAATTGTCGGGCACGGAGCCCGGGTTTTCCAGGTACGCTTCGTAGAGTTCCTCTACGTACGGCGCATTCCCACCAAACAGGTAGGAGTTGGACGTCTGTTGCTGCATCATTCTTGCTCACCTTTCTTCGCGCTTCGCGAGTATGGGGCGGGTTATACAAACCTTCCGCGACACGGCCTGACCGGTTAGCGGATCGCACATCAAGTTGTGGGGGAAGGACCTCTTTGGTTGCCCGAAAGACAATTTACTTCCAAGCTTCCAGAAATAGCCACTTAGGATAGCACGCTGCCTTGAGATGCAACAACCACCATTGAGTTAATTGGACACTTCTTTCCGGGGGAAACCCGCGGCTTCGGGCCGGCTCCGGTAGACATCCCTTTCTAGATCATTTATTCTACTTCCGGATCCCCCAGGAAGACCGCCATGAGCACGCCCCACACCAAGCAGCCCCGCCCCACCCCCGCCGAACTGGAGATGCTGCGCCTGCTGTATGCGCTGGGCCCGGCCACGGCGAAGCAGGTGCACGCGGCGGCCCTCGATGGCCGTCCCGAGCTGACCTATGCCAACGTGCTGCGGCTGCTCCAGGTCATGCACGGCAAGGGCCTCGTCACACGCGACGAGAGTGCGCGTGCCCATGTGTACGCGCCCGCCGAGGAACAGGATCGCCTGCAGACCCACCTGCTGAAGGACCTGATCCAGAAGGCGTTTGCCGGCTCCGGCAAGGCGCTGGTACTGGCGGCGCTGCGCGGCGGCCACGTCTCGGCCCGCGAGCGCGCCGAGATTTCCGCGCTGCTGGACGAAGAGCGGCTTCCAGACTGAAACTCTTGCTCATCCATGCGCGGCAACCGCGCGTCACATTTTTGTAATTTCATCCATACTTTAGTCACGTTGTTTAAATGGCAGCGTGCCGGCGCGCGGCCATGTTTTCCAGTGTGATTGCCGGCATCCGACAGCACGCAGGCTCGGCAATAACGCGGTAATAACAACAAGTACTTCGGGGAGATCGCATGGAAAGCGCGGCAGCGCTCGTCGGTAATCTGCCATTACGGGACGTCATCGACCTGCTGGCCGGGACTTTCTATGTAATGGACGAGTCCGGCTACTTTGTCTTATGGAACCGTCAACTCGAGCAGGTGACCGGGCTGTCGGCCGAGCGCCTGCGCTCGATCCACATGCTCGAGCTGTTCGAGCCGGACATGCGCGCCCGGGTCGCGCGCGCATTCTGCGCCGTGTTCCAGAGCGACGAGCGGGTGCAGGTGGAAGCGCGGGTGCGTAACGCCAATGGCGGCACCACGCCTTTCCTGTTCGTCGGTTCGCGGCTGTCGATCGTCGGCGACGGCCGCTACCTGTGCGGCATGGGTGTCGACCTGACGCGGCATTATCGCCAGCGCGACAAGCTCGAACTGTTCGAGCGTGCGCTGATGGCCGCCAACAACGGCATCGTCATCACGCGCCATGAAGGGCGCGACAATCCGATCGAGTACGTCAACCCGGCGTTCGAGCGCATCAGCGGCTATGCCGCCGTGGAAGCCATCAACCACGATTCGCGCTTCATGGCCGCGCACGGCATGGACGACGACCAGCGCACCTACCTCGCGAATGCGATCGCGGAACACCGCACCGCCACCGTGGTCTTCCGCAACAAGCGCAAGAGCGGCGAGCTGTTCTGGAACCACCTGTCGGTCACGCCGGTGCGCGACGCGGGCGGCCATGTCACGCATTTCATCGGCATCATCGAGGACATCACCTCCCTGAAGCAGCGCACGGCCCAGCTCGAACACCTGGTCACGCACGATCCGCTGACCGGGCTGGCGAACCGCCTGCTGCTGCGCGACCGGCTCGAGCACGCGGTGCAGGCGGCCCAGCGCAACCAGGAAAAGGTGGCCGTGATCCTGATGGACTTGAACAAGTTCAAGGAAATCAACGACACGATGGGCCATTCGGCCGGCGACCAGGTACTCAAATGCGTCGCCCAGCGCCTGCAATCGGCGCTGCGCGAATCGGACACGGTGGCGCGCCTGGGCGGCGATGAATTCGTGATGGTGCTGGCGGCGCAGCCCAACATGCGCTACACGCTGAAGATGATCGAGCGGATCCGGCGCGCGATGGCGCCGGAAATGGACATCGACGGCCGCATGCTGTCGGTGGGCGCCAGCATGGGCGTGGCGGTCTGGCCGGACGACGGCCGAACGCCGGGCGAGCTGCTGCAGGCGGCCGATACGGCGATGTACGAGGGCAAGCACGGCGGACCGGATGCCGTGCACTTCTATTCGCGCGGCATGGCGGACAACTCGGCCGCCCGCCAGCGCATGGAAGTGGCACTGCGCGAAGCGCTGGAACGGGATGATCTCTACCTGCTGTTCCAGCCGCACGTGGCCGTCGACAGCGGCAAGATCCTGGGCGTGGAGGCGCTGCTGCGCTGGCGCCACCCGGAACGGGGCGAGCTGCTGCCGGCCGACTTCCTGCCCGACGCGGAGGAAAGCGGCCTGATCGTGCTGCTCGGGCGGCGCGTGCTGGAAGACGTGTGCTCCACGCTGCGCCGGCTGGCCGAACTGGGCTTTCCGGACCTGCCGATTTCCATCAACACATCGTCGCGCGAGTTTTCCCAGCGCGACTACCTGCCCCACATCGCCAGGCGCGTGGCGCACCACGGCGTGAACCCGGCCAGCCTCACGTTGGAAATGCGCGAGGAACAATTGATGAACAACCCGGAACAGGCCACGCGGCTGGCCAATGGCCTGCAGGAACTGGGCATCCGCCTGTCTGTGGATGAATTCGGCGCCGGCATGAACAACCTGTTCTGCCTGCGCCAGCTTCCCGTCAGCCAGTTGAAGATGACGCGCCAGCGCGTGCAGGAAATCGACGGCATCCCCGGCAGCGGCGCGCTGGCCAAGACCATGCTCGACATCGGCAACAACCTCAACATCCGCGTGGTGGCCACCGGTGTCGAAACGCGCGACCAGCACGACTTCCTGGCCGCCAACGGCTGCACCAGCGTGCAGGGCAACTACATCAGCCAGCCGATGACGCGGCCCGCGCTGGAGGAATGGCTGGCGGCGCATTGAGCGGGAGGGGCCGCAGGAAAAGCCGACGGCATCCCCTTGGCTCAGCCGACGGCGTCCCCTGGGGTCAGACCCCCGATCCCGCAAACGACGAGGTCACTGCCAGCGGCGTTGGGGGTCTGACCCCGGCCTCTGCCGCTGGGTGTGACACCGGCCTCTGCCGCTGGGGCTGAACCCGGTTCCCGCCACTGGGGCGGACACGGCAAGCCTCAAGCCGGCTTCAAGATCAGCTGCACCGCCGCCCGCAGCTTCGGATACACCGCCGGCACCGTCAGCATCGTGCTCCCCACGGCCATCAGCAACAGCGCCGTGAAGGTCTCGCTGGAAATGATGCCCTTGTCGAGCAGGATATTGGCGAAGATGATCATCACCAGCCCCTTGGTCTGCAGCAGCCAGCCGATCACCGAGGATTCGGTGCGGCTCCAGCCCAGCAGTTTGCCGGCCGCGTGGGCGCCGGCCAGCTTGCCGGCGGTGGATGCCAGCAACAGCACGCCGGCGGCAACGAACACGGCATAGCCGCCCACCGCCCAGTTGGTGCGCAAGCCCGTGCTGAGGAAGTACACCGGCATCAGCGTCAGCAGCAGCACCTGGCGCATCTTGTCCAGCTTTTCCTCGCCGAACCACTCGGCATCCATCACGGCGCCGGCCAGGTACGCACCGACCATGAAGTGCAGGCCCGCCCAGTCGGCCGCGAACGAACAGAGACACAGCCAGATCAGCGCCACGAACCAGCGGTCGCGCTCGGCCAGCCTTTCCATCAGGCGGCGGAACAGCATCGTCACCGGCACGAACAGCACGATGAAGCCGGCCTGCCGCCCTACCCTTTCCCACTCCAGCAGGATCAGCGCCAGCACGCCCCAGACCAGCAGGTCGTCCAGGCTGGCATAGCGCAGCACGCGCTGGCCCAGCGGCTGGCGCAGGATCTCCAGCTTTTCCATCAGCATGATCAGCACCGGCAGCGCCGTCACGGCGCAGGCCATGCCCACGCCGGTGACGAATTGCCAGCCGGCGGCCTGCGTGCCGGCCCAGCCGTCGAACGCCAGCAGGCAGCCGGCCGCCACGCAGCCCAGCACCAGCGGCGTGCCCAGCGCCAGGCCGGCCGTGATCGAGCTTTCGCGGCGGTGCGCCCACGCCTTTTTCAGGTCCAGCTCGATTCCGGCCAGCATCACGAACAGCATCACGGCCCACCAGGCCAGGCCATTCAGGCAATGGATGACGGCTGGCGTGAACACGAAGCTGTAGTACTCGGGGAAGGCCTTGCCGAGGATGCCTGGGCCCAGCACGATGCCCGTCACCGTCTGCACCACGACCAGCGGCGCCCAGTAATCGGTGTCGCCCAGGCGCCAGACCAGGTATGGAATACCGACGATGGCCGTCATCGCGATCAAAAACAGTTCGGTGGTACCCATGTGCATCGTGCTCTCCTTGCCTCGTATCGACTGCGGGTTGCACGCGGATTGCAATGCCCGGTCGAAAAAAATTGCGGGGGAGACGATACCAGAATGCCAAGCCATTGGATACCGTTGAGAAAACTTTCGCGCAAATGCGCAACAACGCAAAGTCGCGCGCGGCACGGCGGGTGGCCGGTGTACGATGGACCCGTCTGCCACTTTTCCCGACCGCCATGCTTGCCGAAACCACCGTTGTCGCGCGCCCGCTGCTGCGCCATGTCGTGCTGTTCGCCTTCAAGAACGATGCCCCGGCCGACGCCGTCGACGCCGTGGTGAGCGGCTTCGGCAAGCTGCCCGACACGATTCCCGGCATCGTCGGCTACGAAACGGGCACCAACGTCAGCCCGGAAGGCTTGAACGATGGCTACACGCATTGCTTCGCACTGACCTTCACCAGCGCCGAAGCGCGCGACGACTACCTGAACCACCCCGATCACGTGCGCTTCGTGAAAACGCTCGGCACCTGCCTGGAGCGCTCGCTCGTCATCGACTACTGGGCGCAGCAGCGGCCGGGGCCGGAAGAAGAACAGGCAAGGATACTGGCCAGCGTGTCGTGAGGCTGTCGCGCCACGGATAGATCACCGGCTGCCCTGGCGCGCTACTGCGCCAGGCGGTCCAGCTCGATCGACAGCTGCCGGCAGCCGCCGGCCGCCTTCCCCGCCAGGCGCTCCAATTCCAGTCGACACCGGGACTCGACAAGTATTCCGCTTGCCGCTGGATGAACCGCAGCAGTTCGACATCGCGGCAGGAGCGGAAAGGCGAGCATGGGACCGGGCGCCGGCTGCGACACTTACAGCGTCGCCCCCGAATGCAGCGCCTATAATGAATTGGGCTACAGGACCAACAGGCATCTTCACGCGGGGAGAGCGAGATGGCTGGTTCGCGCATGCCCGGCCCCCTGGGCCGGGATCCGGAGGTGCACGACATCGATGACGGAACGTCGCCCCGTGTGCTGTCGGCTCGTCCATGGTCACCATTCGCAGCATCCATGGCATCGGTCCATCCGGCACATCACGCAACACGCCGATTCCCCGCGCGAATTCCGCCGACTCCAGGATTCATGTGCTGCGCGAAGGCAGCCAGGGAACGGCGGTGCAAAAGCTGCAGCGGCAACTCAATGCCCGCTTGACGCCATCGCCGCGACTCGCGGTGGACGGTCAGTTCGGCCCCCGCACACATCAGGCGGTGCTCCAGTACCAGCGCGGCATTTCCATTTCGGCGGACGGCGTCGCCGGGAAGCAGACCTGGTACCACCTGCTGAAGGGTGACAAAGCCACCCTTCAGCAGGAAGCCGGCACCGCTGGGCAGGTTGCCACCGGTGGATCGCCAATCCGCCCGGACAACCCGGCAGCGGCGGGTGCGAGCAACGTGACGCTCCTGCACATTGGTGCAAGCGATGTGTGGGAGTGGCCATTGCATGACAAGTTCATTCAAGCATTGCGCCGGACCGCGACAAAACTCCCCGGCAACATGCGGCAGGAATTCGACGCGCTGTTGAGTGCCGCCAATCTTGCGCTCATGGCCGGTATCCTGGTGGTGTGGGCCGGGTCGCACGCCTTTGGCGTCGGGCAGGCCGTCGATATCGTGCTGCTGGTCAGTGGCGCCATATTCCTGGGGATGGCCGTGTTCGATGTCGCTAGCGAGCTGGGCGATTTTCTTGTCAAGACCTGTACCGCCGCAGATGAGAGGGAGCTCGACGAGGCTGCCGCTCACCTGGCAGCAGCCATTGCCATCATGGGGGTCGCCGCTTTTATCGCATTGCTCGGCAAGGTTGCGAGAGCGAAAGGTCGCACGGGTGGCACGGCTGGCACGCCGGTCAAACCACCGCCGTCGGCTCCCGCGCAAAAGCCAGCCCGGCCGGCCCCGCCACCGGCACCGCAGCCCAAGGCCGGCGCGGGCGAGACCCGGCTTCCGGAGGAAGCGAAAACCCGTCCGCAGGCGGCAAGGAAGGTTCCACGCGGCCATACGGAGCCAACCGGTCCCCTGGGCGATCAACCCTCGGGCAAGCGCACCCGGATTTCAGCAGACGATGACGCCGCCACCGTACGTTCCCTTGAAGCGGAAAACCGGTCTGCGGACATCCTGGCCAAGGCCGGCTACAAGGTACAACAAAATCCGGTAGTGCCAGGCACCATGAAGCCTGATTACCTGATCGAGGGAAAGCGTTTCGATTGCAAGGCTCCGGAAAGTCCTCGCGCGCGCAACGTCTGGAGCGAGAAGCAGAAATCTGTTAAAAGAGGTCAAGCTGATCGTATCGTGCTGAACCTGGAAGACAGCCCCATTCCATTGGAGACGATGAAACAGCAGTTAAGCAGCTATCCTGTCGAAGGACTCAAGGAAGTCATCGTCATCAAGGGTGGCCAGGTCATCCCCTTCTGGCCCTGAGGAACAGCCATGTCACTCCATTACACACTCTCGATTGCCGCACCCGGCCTGTTCGACACCCTGGCGAAACGGCTCCAGGAACTGCCTGGCTACAGACCGGCTGCCGGCGGTATCGCTGCCCCAGATCTGCAGATCGACATGTCGCCGCCGGACGAGGTCGAAGCCGGCATCATCGAAGAGGCGTTCGGCTTCACGCCAACGGCATCGATTTCGTTCTGGGTGGACAAGGAAGCCGAGCGCGTCGCGATGCGCACGGCCTTGCTGCGAGGATGCATGGCACTGTTGGAGATCACTGCTGGCGACGCGGTACTGTTGTTCAACGGCGAGACCGTCATCCTGCTGCGCCGACAGGACGCGCTCCTGCTCAATCCCCTGGAGAAATTCTGGACCGATGAGGTGCTTGCCGTGCTCCCGGCCGATTACCGGTTCAAGGCCATGCCCGTCATCTGACGTGCGATCCGCTCCAGCGCGCGAGGCAGCCAGCGGACACGCCAGCACGGTAGTCAGTATGCCCACGGCACGGCGTCGTCAATTCCTCGGCACGAACAGGAAATCCCCGGATTCACCACCGGCGAACCTGATCGCGCCATACTCCGGCCGCTGTTCGAACTTCTGCCGCAACGCGATGTTGACGACCCGTGCGGAGATTTCCCGGTAGATGCGCATGCCTTCCAGCACATCCTGGTTCTGCGACAGGATATCGATGAAGATCGAGGCGAACACCGAGAACTTCCCGCCGCCGCCATCGAGCACGGGCTTCAATCCGCCGCTGGTCAGCGCCGTGCGCGAGCGCGTCGCGGCGATCTGCTTCAGCCACTCGAACCGGGCTTCCTCGGTCAGCCCCGTTTCCAGCTGGCCGACCGAGGAACGCGTCAGCGCGCCCGAATAGCAGGAATCGGCAACCACCAGGATGTGCCTGGCCGCCATGGCGTTGAGCATCTCGGTGATGCTGGAGCTGGAAATCCAGTTGGCGTTGCTGGACGGCTCCGCGTCCACCGGCAGCCAGTTGGCCAGGCCATTCACGCGATCGAGCTCGCCGTGGCCGGCATAGTAGATCAGCAGGTTGTCCTTCTCCGTCAGCCTGGCGCGCAAGTCGTTCATCGCGGTGAGGATCTGGTAGCGCGTGGCGTTCAGCAGGAGCGTGACCTTGAAGCCATACTTGTCGCGCAGGATGGGCGCCAGCTGTGTCACGTCCGCTTCCGGGGTTTCCAGCGGTTGCAGCTTCGTGTATTTCTGGTTGCCGATGATGAGTGCATGATAATTGCCGGTAGCGATGCCCGGCAGCCTTGGCGGTGCGATCGCCGTGGGCGCGGCACTGCGGGCATCCGGTTCAAGGTAGAACTGCAGCTGCGACACCTTGCCCTGCCGGTCCACTGCCAGCAAGGCCACCTTGGTCTTGCCCGCCCCCAGTTCGACCGTGGTCTTGAACATGCCGTTGCCATCGACCTTCTGCGCGAGGTCGTTCGCGGTCAGCGACATCAGGCCGGCCGGGGCGGTCACGCGGCCGACGATCTCGCGCGTCTGCACACCGGAACGCACCTTGACCGTGATGACGTCGCGTGTGATGACGACTTGCGGATCGAGGATCTGGATCGACGGCGGTGCCACCGCGGCCGCCAGCCGGGACTGCGCCGCTTCCAGCTTCGCCGGCTGGGCCGTTTCCAGCCTGGCCACCCTGGCCTTGTACTCGCCGACTTCGCGTTCCAGGCGCTCCACGTTCGCCTTCTGTTGCGCCAGCTCGCCTTCCCGCCCCTTGAGCAGCGCTTCGAGCCGGCCCGTTTCCGCCTTGTTGCCGGCAGCGGCGGCCTGCTGTTTCTGTACCTGCAGGCGTTCGATTTCCTCGCGCGAGCTACGCCGGTTCTCTTCCAGCAGGCGGCGCGCCTCGTCCAGCGCCCGCCGCGTCTCGTCCAGCGTGGCGGCCTGCGCCTTGTAGCTGCCGACCTCGCCCGCCAGGCGCTCGATCTCGCCCTTCTGCTTCGCCAGTTCCGCCTCGCGTGCCGCCAGCTGCGCAGCGAGGCGCCGCGTGTCTTCCTGGTTTCCCGCGGCGACGGCTTGCCGCTGCTCGGCCCGCAGGCGCTCGATGTCCTGCGCCGACTTCCTGCGCTGTTCATCCAGCAGGCGGCGTGTCTGGTCCAGTTCCTGCCGGGTCCCGTCGAACGCGGCCAGCCTGGACTTGAAGCCGGCGGCTTCGGCCTCCAGGCGCTCGACCTGTTCCTTCTGCTTCGCCAGTTCGGTTTCGCGTGCGGCGAGCAGCGTTTCAAGCCGCAGTGTTTCTTCCGTGTTGCCGGCAGCGGCGGCCTGCTGCTTCTGCATCAGCAGGCTTTCGATCTGCCGGCTCGACTTGAGCCGGTTTTCATCGAGCAGGCGGCGCGACTTCTCCAGTTCGTCGCGGGTGCGTTCCAGCTCCTTGCGCAAGGCGTCGATCTCCTGCCGCGATGCCGCGGACGTGTCGCCGCCTTCCAGGCTGATCGTGCCGGCGATGCCCGCCGCCTTGCGGTAGAGCTGCAGCGCCGCAACGGGATCCCTGGCCACGCCGAGCCCGCGCTCGTAGAGGAAGCCCAGGTTGGTCAGCGCGCGCGGGTAGCCCCGGTCCGCCGCCAGCCGGTACCACTTCGCGGCGTTCGCGTAGTCCGGCTTGCCGCCAATGCCCTTCTCGTAAATTTCGCCGACATTGGCCTGCGCCGCCTGGTCGCCGCCCTGCGCCAGCGGCAACCATACCTTGAGCGCGGTGTCGAGACTGGCGCGATCGTGGGCGACGTACTCGCCGCCGCGGATCGCGCAATCCGACGCCGACGTCTTCACCGCGCGCCGCGGAGCCAGGTAGGTCATGGCGGTACCGAGCTGGCGCACCTGCGCCGGCAACGCGCAATCGACGATCAGGAATGCATCGCTGTCGCGGCCGGGCGGCGCCGCGGACGCGATGGATTGCGCGGCAAGGGCGGGCGCGCTGGAGACGGCAATCAGCGGGACAAGAAGACGAACAAGAATCAGAGAAACAAGAATCTGAGGAACAAGAATCGCGGCCGCGATGGATCGGGCAACCCGCTCAGCCGCCCTTCGCAGGACCGCCAGCGCCGCACGCGCACCCGGCCACCCTGCGTGGATGGCGCGCGCCCCGGCCAGCGAATCGATCGTGCTCATCTGCCTTCCCTCCCGCGGCCTTTCCGCGACGGCCCCGCGCACCTCTTCACACTTTAGTCCGATATTTCGTGGGCCGGGCGAATTTTCCACGTTATTCCACCTTGATTCCTCCCGGCTTTCTGCTTGTGATGCCTGGATGCGTCAACCGTACATGGCGCATTGACTTCGCAACGAAAAAGCGAAACGATGATGTGGAGATCACAGGGAGGGCACCTTGATGAACGCTAGCCACAGCACTGCACTCACGCTCCAGCGGCCCCACCGGACGCTTGCCTGCTGGGCCGCCGGCACACTGTTGATGAGCCATGCCGCCATCGCCTCCGCGCAGTTGCGGGAGCCCGGCCCGCTGCCCGGTTCCTACAACGCTCTGCAGCGCCCGGTTGCCGACGGCGTGTTCCGAACGTGCGCCAATCTGGTCGGCGGCCTCGGCGTCAGGCCCGTCGCCACCGGCACCCCCACCGAGCGCCTGGCCAATGCGTGCAGCCTGATGGTCAACACGGCCAGGTTCGCCAACGGCGTGCAGGGCAACGCGTCGTTCGACCTCAAGCTGAGCAACAGCGAACTGCAGACCGCGATCCAGGCCATCGCTCCTGTCCAGGCCAATGCGCAAAAGCAGATCGGTACCGAGACGCTGAAGATGAATGCGATCGGCGCGCGGCTGCTCAACCTGCGCGGCGGGGCACGGGGCATGGTGCTCGGCATGAATGGCCAGGACATCCAGACCGGTGGCGGCGCCGCCGCGGACGATGTGCTGGGCGGCCGCTGGGGCAGCTTCGTCAACGTCGCCTCCAACTGGGGCGACATCGACAAGACCACGCTGCAGGACGCCTACGAACAGCGCAGCTACAACGTGCTGGCCGGCGCGGATTACCGGATCAGCGAAGCGTTCGTGGCCGGCATCGCGCTCAGCTACAGCGACACCACGGCCAGGTACGAGCAGGGGCTCGGCCGTGTCGAAGCCCGTACGAGCGGCACGGCCGCCTATGCCACCTACTATGCCGGCAGCTGGTACGTCGATGGACTGGTTGCCTACGGCACCACGGACTTCGATTCCAGGCGCAACATCAATATCGCCTCGCACAACCCGGCGTTGCCGGCCATCGCCGCATCGGCCACGTCCAGGCCGGAAGGCAACCAGTGGTCGGCCTCCATCGGCACCGGCACGGACTTCCGGTTCGGCACGTGGAACGTCACGCCGAGCGTGCGCCTGAGCTACCTCCATGTCGACAACGACGCCTTCACGGAAAGCGAGCCGGTGGCCGGCCTCGGCCTCGCGGTCGATCGCCGCACGATCGAGTCGCTGCAGTCGGCGCTCGGGGCACGGCTCGGCACCAACGTCAACACCTCGTGGGGTGTGCTGCTTCCCTATGCCAGCGTGCAGTGGATGCATGAATTCAAGAAGGACGCTCCGTCGCTGGTCTCCAGGTATGTCAACGATCCGAACGGCATTGCCTTCTCGATCCCCACGGCCACGCCGGACAGCAATTTCGGCATCGTGTCCTTCGGCACCAGCCTCACGCTGCCGAACAACCTGTCGGCATTCGCGCAGTTCAGCAGCGCGGTGGGCCTGAAGGACGAGAAAAGCTACGCCGTCTCGGCAGGCGTGCGCGTGCAGTTCTGATCCATCGCCGTGCGCGGACAACCGCAGTCGGGCTCCGGCACGAACAAGCTGCAACGGACTGGCAGGCACTTCGCCGCCGTGGCCGCCGTCGCCGCGATCGCCATGCTGGCGGCTTGCGCGACGCCGGCCGAGCGCTTCGCACGGCGCGCCTCGCAGCTGGGCTTCACGCCGCTCGTCCTGCAAGGCGATGGCTTCGAGCACCGCGCCTTCGCCTCGCCAGCGGGCCAGGCAGCCGGCACGCCGCGTGTCTCGCTACCTGCCCCACTATCTGCCTCACTATCTGCCTCGCTGCATGCCTCACTACCTGCCTCGCTGCATGCTTCTCTGCACGTGTATATCGAACACGACGGCACACCATGGGCCGGCTTCGACCGCGTGGCGGACGACCCCACGCCGCGCACGCCCTACGCGCTCGAACTGATGGCCAGGGATGCCGGCCCGCGCCTCCTGCTCGGCCGGCCATGCTACTTCCAGGCGCAGGCCTCGCCGCCATGCGGTCCGCTGGTGTGGACCCACGGCCGCTATTCGCCGCAGGTGGTCGCCAGCATGGTGGCGGCATTGCGCGGCTACCTGGCTGCCCATCCGTTCCGGCATGTCGTGCTGGTCGGCTACAGCGGCGGCGGCACGCTGGCCTGGCTGATGGCGGCGCACCTGCCCGAGGCCACCGCGCTCGTCACGATCGCCGCCAACCTCGACGTGGCCGGCTGGGCGCGTCTGCATGGCTACAGTCCGCTGGCTGGCTCACTCGACCCGGCCGCCCTGCCCCCGCTGCGGCCCGCGATCACCGAACGCCATTACGTTGGCGGGCGCGACGCCAACGTCCCGCCTTCCGTGGTGCGTTCGTTCGCGCGCCGCCATCCCCGTGCCAGCGTGATCGAGATCGCCGCGTTCGATCACGTGTGCTGCTGGCTGGAGCGCTGGCCCGAGTTGCTTGACCCAGCCAGCGCACAATAGATCAGGATCGATGCGCCCCACGAAAAAAAAGCGGACCCGCGGGTCCGCTTTCGGTCGACGCCAAAACGTCAATGGATTACTTGCGTTCCTTCAGCGGCGGCACGTCGCGCAGCGCGGAGCCGACGAACAGCTGGCGTGGGCGGCCGATCTTCTGTTCCGGATCGGCGATCATTTCGTTCCACTGGGCGATCCAGCCGATGGTACGGGCCATCGCGAAGATACCGGTGAACATCGAGACCGGGATACCCAGTGCCGACTGCACGATGCCCGAGTAGAAGTCGACGTTCGGGTACAGCTTGCGCGACACGAAGTATTCGTCTTCCAGGGCGATCTTTTCCAGTTCCATCGCCAGCTTGAACAGCGGGTCGTCCTGCAGGCCCAGCTCTTCCAGCACTTCGTGGCAGGTTTCGCGCATCAGCTTGGCACGCGGGTCGAAGTTCTTGTACACGCGGTGACCGAAGCCCATCAGCTTCACGCCCGAGTTCTTGTCCTTGACCTTCTCGATGAAGGCAGGGATGTTCTCGACCGAGCCGATTTCCTTCAGCATGTTCAGTGCCGCTTCGTTGGCGCCGCCGTGTGCCGGGCCCCACAGGCAGGCGATGCCCGCTGCGATACAGGCGAACGGGTTGGCGCCCGAGGAACCGGCCAGGCGCACGGTCGACGTCGACGCGTTCTGCTCGTGGTCGGCGTGCAGGATCAGGATGCGGTCCAGCGCGCGCACCAGCACGTCGTTCACTTCGTACTCTTCGCACGGGTTGCCGAACATCATGCGCATGAAGTTGGCGCTGTACGACAGGTCGTTGCGCGGGTACATGAACGGCTGGCCGATCGAGTATTTGTACGCCATGGCGACCAGCGTCGGCATCTTGGCGATCAGGCGGATCGCGGAGATTTCGCGCTGCTTGGCATCGTTGATGTCCAGCGAGTCGTGGTAGAACGACGCCAGCGCGCCGACCGTACCGACCAGCACCGACATCGGGTGCGCGTCGCGGCGGAAGCCGCGGAAGAAGAACTGCATCTGCTCGTGCACCATCGTGTGCTTCGACACCAGCTTCACGAAGTCGGTCTTCTGCTGTTCGTTCGGCAGTTCGCCGTTCAGCAGCAGGTAGCAGCTTTCCATGAAGTCGGCGTTCACGGCCAGCTGTTCGATCGGGTAGCCGCGGTACTGCAGTTCGCCCTTGTCGCCGTCGATGTAGGTGATCGACGAATTGCACGCTGCGGTGGACATGAAGCCCGGATCGTAGGTGAACTTGCCGGTGGCGCCGTACAGCTTGCGGATATCGATGACGTCCGGGCCGACGGTGCCCTTGTAGATCGGGAATTCGACCGGGGCGCTGCCGTCCGAGAACGACAGGGTGGCTTTGTTATCAGAAGTGTTCATGGCTCTTCCTTCCTGGATGAGGTGCGGCTATTGTAAAAAAATCAGGCGCGGCGCAGACGACCAAGCAGTGCATGCACGTGCGGCAGATCGAGCTCACCTTCCGGCTCGCTGCGCGCCAGCACCAGATCCATCAGCGCATTGTCCGACAAATCGAGAAGCCGCGTCAGCGCGTCCACTTCCTCGTCGGTCAATTCCGTTTCGTGCGCATCGAGAAAACGCGTCAGGATGATGTCGTTTTCCAGCAGGCCCCGCCGGGCACGCCAACGCAGGCGGGCACGGTTGGCGGGATCTGCCTGATGCGCACTGTTGTTATCGATACTCATGGCTTCGATCCCATGGTTCAAATGGCCCGGCGGACCATCAGTTCCTTGATCTTGCCGATCGCCCGGTTCGGGTTCAGGCCCTTCGGACAGACGTCCACGCAATTCATGATCGAGTGGCAGCGGAACAGGCGGTACGGGTCTTCCAGGTTGTCCAGGCGCTGGGCGGTGGCTTCGTCGCGCGAGTCGGCGATGAAGCGGTAAGCCTGCAGCAGGCCGGCCGGGCCGACGAACTTGTCCGGGTTCCACCAGAACGACGGGCACGACGTCGAGCAGCACGCGCACAGGATGCATTCGTACAGGCCGTCGAGCTCTTCGCGCTCGGCCGGGGTCTGAAGGCGTTCCTTCTCCGGCGGGATCGAGTCGTTGATCAGGAATGGCTTGATCGAGTCGTACTGCTTGAAGAACTGCGTCATGTCCACGATCAGGTCGCGGATCACCGGCAGGCCCGGCAGCGGGCGCAGGATGATCGGTTCGGACAGTTCGTTCAGGTTGGTCGTGCAGGCCAGGCGGTTCTTGCCGTTGACGTTCATCGCGTCCGAACCGCACACGCCTTCGCGGCACGAGCGGCGCAGGGCCAGCGAATCGTCCACGTCGGACTTGATGCGCTGCAGCGCGTCCAGCAGCATCTTGTCGGTGTCCTTCAGCTCGACCGTCAGGTCCTGCATGTAAGGCTTCTCGTCCTTGTCCGGATCGTAGCGGTAGATCTTGAATTTGAGGGTGCGTGCCATGTTCTTGCTACCTTAGAAAGTGCGTGCTTTGGGCTTGAAGGTTTCCACCGTCAGCGGCTTGGTGACGACCGGCTTGTACTCCAGGCGGTTGCCTTCGGAGAACCACAGCGTGTGCTTCATCCAGTTGTCGTCGTCGCGGTTCGGGAAGTCGCTGTGCGCGTGCGCGCCGCGCGATTCCTTGCGGGCCACCGCCGAGGTGATGGTCGCCTTGGCCGTTTCGATCAGGTTGTCCAGTTCCAGCGCTTCCACGCGGGCGGTGTTGAACACCTTCGACTTGTCCTTGAACGACACGTGCTTGCGGCGCTCGTCGAGCTTCATGATCTCGTCGAAGCCGGCCTTGAGCAGGTCGTCGGTACGGAACACGCCGCAGTACTTCTGCATCGTGGCGCGGATATCGTTGGCCACGCCCTGCACCTTCTCGGAACCGGTGGAGGTTTCCAGGCGGTTCAGGCGGTCCATCGCGAAGTCCGATGCATCCTTCGGCAGGTCCTTGTGTTCCTTCTGCTTCAGGTTCGACGCCACCACATGGTTGCCGGCCGCGCGGCCGAACACCACCAGGTCGAGCAGCGAGTTGGTGCCCAGGCGGTTCGCGCCGTGCACGGACACGCAGGCGCATTCGCCGATCGCGTACAGGCCGTTGACGATCTTCTGGCCGCCATCGGCCGACGGTGCCACTACCTGGCCGTGGATGTTGGTCGGAATGCCGCCCATCTGGTAGTGGATCGTCGGCACGACCGGGATCGGTTCCTTGGTCGCGTCCACGTTGGCGAACTTGTGGCCGATTTCCAGGATCGACGGCAAGCGCTTCTCGATGGTTTCCTTGCCGATGTGGCGCAGGTCGAGCAGCACGTGGTCCTTGTTCGGGCCCACGCCGCGGCCTTCCTTGATTTCCTGGTCCATCGAGCGCGACACGAAGTCGCGCGGCGCCAGGTCCTTCAGGGTCGGCGCATAGCGCTCCATGAAACGCTCGCCCTGCGAGTTGATCAGGATGCCGCCTTCGCCGCGCACGCCTTCGGTGATCAGGACGCCCGCGCCGGCCACGCCGGTCGGGTGGAACTGCCAGAATTCCATGTCCTGCAGCGGCAGGCCGGCGCGTGCCGCCATGCCCATGCCGTCGCCGGTGTTGATGAACGCGTTGGTCGATGCGGCGAAGATCCGGCCGGCACCGCCGGTGGCGAAGATCGTCGTCTTCGCCTGCAGGATCATCACGTCGCCGGTTTCCATTTCCAGCGCGACCACGCCGATCACGTCGCCTTCGCTGTCGCGGATCAGGTCCAGCGCCATCCATTCGACGAAGAAGTGGGTGCGGGCACGGACGTTACGCTGGTACAGCGTGTGGAGCAGCGCGTGGCCGGTACGGTCGGCCGCGGCGCAGGCGCGCTGCACGGCCTTCTCGCCGAAGTTGGCGGTATGGCCGCCGAACGGGCGCTGGTAGATCGTGCCGTCGGGATTGCGGTCGAACGGCATGCCGAAGTGTTCCAGCTCGTACACGACCTTCGGCGCCTCGCGGCACATGAATTCGATCGCATCCTGGTCGCCCAGGTAGTCGCCGCCCTTGACGGTATCGAACATGTGCCAGAACCAGTTGTCTTCGGCCATGTTGCCCAGCGAAGCGCCGATGCCGCCCTGTGCCGCGACGGTGTGCGAACGGGTCGGGAACACTTTCGACAGCACGGCCACGTTCAGGCCCGCTTCAGCCAGTTGCAGGGAGGCGCGCATGCCGGAACCGCCGGCGCCAACGATCACCGCGTCGAAGCGGCGTACGGGGATGGAGGATTTGATTGCTGCCACGATTTACACACTCCAGAGTATCTGCACCGACCACACGGCGCACGCGATCAGCCACATGGCCGACGCGGTTTGAATGAGGAAGCGGACACCGACGTTCTTGATGTAGTCCTGGTAGACGCTGACGACGCCGACCCAGGCGTGATAGAACAGGCCGATCAGGGTGGCCAGCGTGAACAGCTTGAACCAGGTCTGCGCGAACAGGCCGGCCCAGCCTTCATACGAGAAGTTGTTCCCGGTGAGGAAAGCGGCCAGCAGCACGACGGTGTACACCACCATCACGATGGCGGTGGCGCGCTGCGCGAGGAATTCACCCAGGCCGTAATGGGCGCCGACGACGAGGCGCTTCGGTCCGATATTGTTTTTCATCTCAGAACACTCCGAACAGTTTCAGGGCGACCAGGAAGGTCACCGCCAGGCTGATGACCAGCACGGCCACCGACGTCTTGCGGGCCGAATCCTTGTCCAGGCCGACGTGGGTATCCATCACCAGGTGGCGGATGCCGGCGCAGAAGTGGTGCATGTAGCCCCATACCAGGCCCAGGATCACGAGCTTGCTGAACGGGTGCTGGGCGATGCCCTGGAAGTGCGCGAACGAAATCTCGGAGCGGATGGATTCCTGCAGCAGGTACAGGATGAACGGCAGCAGCACGAACAGCAGCATGCCGCTGATACGGTGCAGGATCGACACGATTGCCGACAACGGCATGCGGTAGTTGCCCAGTTCACCGACGTGGATGTTGCGGTACTCCCGGCGTGGCTTGCGCCGGGGGTCCTTGATGGCTTCAGACATGGCTTACCTCCCTTGTGTATTGCTTTTTGGTTTAGTGACTGCGTATGAAAGCGATTCAAGGCCGTCGAATGGACGTTCGACAGTGGCTCATCTGTGGCTTATTTGCTGCTTTTGCCCACTTATTGCGCACTTTATGCTGCAACGTGATGAAACCATCATGCTGCGCCGCGATTCTCGCCCATTTCCCCACAACGACCAATATCTATTCTTACATATAACCAAATTTATGTTGCACCGCTCCATTCGTTTCCGCTAGCCAATCCGCTTGCCAGTCCTCGGGCGCTGATTCCCGGTACAAACCCGGTTCACTTCGCCCGGTCCGGCCGTTCAGTTCAAGTCGTTCTGGTAGTGGTGGCGGCTGGTCAGGTACAGGCCGCGGCGCAGCTCGACCGGCTTGTCGCCATACGTGAACGAGACGCGCTCCGCCGACAGCAGCGGCGTGCCGTCCGCCACATGGAGCAGCGCGGCATCTTCCGCGCTGGCCAGCACGGCGCGCACCTTTTCCTCGGCACGGATCATCCGCGTGCCGAACTCGGATTCGAACAGGCCGTACATCGGCCCCTTGTATTCGGACAGGCGCTCGGCCGTCAGGCCCTTGAACAGCAAGCCGGGCAGCCACAGTTCCTCGACGATGGTGGGCACGCCATCGAACGACTGCAGCCGCTTGATGTACACGGTGGCGTCGCCGGACTTCATGTCCAGCAGGCGCGCCACGTCCGCCGGCGCGCGCAGGCGCTTCACTTCCAGGAAGCGGCTCTCGGGATAATGGGGCTGCCCTTCGTCCGGACGCAGGCGCAGGAAACGGATGTGGGCGCGCGCTTCGTGGTGGGTGGACACGAACGTGCCCTTGCCCTGCCGGCGCATCACCAGGTTGTCGGCCGCCAGCTCGTCGATCGCCTTGCGCACGGTGCCCTGGCTGACCTTGTAGCGGTTCGCCAGTTCCACTTCGCTGGGGATCATTTCGCCCGGTTTCCATTCGCCGGACTGCAGGCTTTGCGTGATCAGCGCCTTGATCTGCTGGTACAGCGGCGAGAAGGTGGGAGCCGGTGCCGCCCCGGCTGGCGCGGGTGCGGCGGGGCCGGAATGCGCGGACGTAGCGGAAGTAGCGGCGGTCGCGCCCGCGCCTGGCGCAGCCGGCGCGTTCGCACTGCTGCCTGGGCTGGGCTGGTTGGGCGTGACAGGATTCATAGACCGCGATTTCACCACAAAAGGCACTGTCCGTCCAGTAATAACCGACTAAGTTATATGTCTTATATAAGACATAAGATATCATTGACAGATATCAGCATGCAGCCTACACTCGCCGTCGATGTTAGTCCTGGCAAGGCGCCGATGGCGCACAGCACAGGATGGCACCGGAGGACTGGAAATACCCCCGCAAGGCTGAGCCTTCGCGCGGGGCGAATTTGGTATCATTGCAGTTTTACCAGTGGCCGCCGCTCTGGCACGCGGCACTGGTACAGGTCCTGCACTCCAGGTCCGTCAAGCTTCTTTATTCCACAATGGAGATTCATCATGGCTAAAACCCCACTGCGTGTTGCCGTTACCGGCGCCGCCGGCCAGATCGGCTATTCCCTGCTGTTCCGCATCGCTAACGGCGACATGCTGGGCAAGGACCAGCCGGTCATCCTGCAACTGCTCGAGATCGACAACGAAAAGGCACAGAAGGCGCTGAAGGGCGTCATGATGGAAATCGACGACTGCGCATTCCCGCTGCTGGCCGGCATGACCGCCCACTCCGATCCGATGACCGCCTTCAAGGATGCCGACGTGGCCCTGCTGGTCGGCGCGCGTCCGCGCGGCCCGGGCATGGAACGCAAGGACCTGCTGGAAGCCAACGCGCAGATCTTCACGGTGCAGGGCAAGGCGCTGGACGCCGTGGCTTCGCGCGACGTGAAAGTGCTGGTGGTCGGCAACCCGGCCAACACCAATGCCTACATCGCGATGAAATCGGCACCGAACCTGCCGGCCAAGAACTTCACCGCCATGCTGCGCCTGGACCACAACCGCGCGCTGTCGCAAGTGGCACAGAAGACCGGCAAGCAGGTCAAGGACATCGAGAAGCTGACCGTGTGGGGCAACCACTCGCCGACGATGTACGCCGACTACCGCTTCGCCACCGTCGACGGCCAGTCCGTCAAGGACCTGATCAACGACCAGGAATGGAACGCCAACACCTTCCTGCCGACCGTGGGCAAGCGCGGCGCGGCCATCATCGAAGCGCGCGGCCTGTCGTCGGCGGCTTCGGCGGCCAACGCGGCCATCGACCACGTGCGTGACTGGGTACTGGGCAGCAATGGCAAGTGGACCACGATGGGCGTGCCGTCCGACGGTTCCTACGGCATCCCCGAAGGCATCGTGTTCGGCTTCCCGGTGACCACCGAGAACGGCGAATACAAGATCGTGCAGGGCCTGGAGATCGACGAGTTCTCCCAGGAACGCATCAACCTCACGCTGAAGGAACTGACCGAAGAGCGTGAAGGCGTGAAGCACCTGCTGTAATCATCCCCCGTGGAACCGGTCGTCAAGACACCGCTCCACACAGGTCGCCGCGCCGCCGAATCCGGCCGCGCGGCGGTCTCTTCAACCGGAACATCCACGATGCATCCATCCGAGGTCTTATTCCAGGGCGAACGCCAGCCGCTGCTCCTGCCAGCTTGCGATCATTACGCCGGCTCCGAGAAGCTGATGCGTAAATCGATGGCCCTGCAACAAGAGCTTGGCCCCGTGTTCGACATCACGTTCGACTGCGAGGACGGCGCGGCCGCCGGCAACGAGGAAGCGCATGCGCACCTCGTGGCCGAACTGGTCAATTCCGCCGACAACAAATTCAACCGCATCGGCGTGCGCGTGCACGACGTATCGAGCCCGCACTTCGCCCGCGATGTCGAGATCATCGCCGGCGCCGCCGCCAGCCGCCTGGCCTACCTGGTGCTGCCCAAGCCGGACAGCGTGCAGGATGTCATGAAGGCCATCGACGTCATCAACAGCCACGCCGTCAAGGCGGGCCGCGGGAATGGGGCCAATGAGCTTCCGGTGCATGTGCTGATCGAAACGCACGGCGCGCTGCGCGGCGTGTTCGCCATCGCCGCCCTGCCCCAGGTCGAATGCCTGTCGTTCGGCATCATGGATTTCGTCTCCAGCCACTATGGCGCGATCCCCGCCAACGCCATGCGCACGCCGAACCAGTTCGTGCACCCGCTGGTGGTGCGCGCCAAGCTGGAAATCGCCGCGGCCTGCCATGCGCACGGCAAGGTCCCGTCGCACAACGTCACCACCGACATCAAGGATTCGGCCGTGGTGGCCAACGATGCCCAGCGCGCGCTGGCCGAATTCGGCTACACGCGCATGTGGAGCATCCACCCCAGCCAGATCAAGCCGGTCGTCAAGGCCTTCGCGCCGCGGCTGTCGGAAGTGAACGAAGCGGCGGCGATCCTGCAGGAAGCGGCCAAGGCGCACTGGGGCCCGATCAGCCAGCATGGCCGCTTGCACGACCGCGCGAGCTATCGCTACTATTGGACGATCCTGCAGCGGGCCAGGCTGGCCGGGCTGAACCTGCCGGAAGCGGCCGCGCAACTGTTGCAGCCGCTGCCGGCGCCTGCGTCCGAAACGCCGCAGGCACCGCAATCCAACGCAACGGAAAACACCTAATGTCCATCCTCAAATTCATCGCGGCCTGCGCTGCCGCGTGCGCACTGGTCTGCGCCCCGGCGGCCCATGCCGCCGTCGAGACCGCGAAACCGAAGGCGGAGGCGAAGAAAAAGCCGGCCGCGAAACAGTCCAGGGCGAAACCGGCCGCCAAGTCGAAAAGCAAGCCTGCGCCAGTGGCACCGGCGGTACCCGATCCGGAAGCCGACGAGCCGACCGAACTGGGCTCCACCGTGGTCGACTACGACTGCGAACTGGGCAACAAGATCACCATCTACCAGAACGCCGGCGACGAAAGCCATGTCGCGCTGCGCTGGAAACAGCGCCTGCACCGCCTGACGCGCGTGGCCACGACCACCGGCGCGCAGCGCTTCGAGAACAAGTTCCACGGCCTGATCTGGATCGGCATTCCCGCCAAGGGCATGCTGCTCGATTCGAAGAAGAACCGCCAGCTGGCCAACGAATGCCGCAACGCCGAACAGTTGAATCCGGCGCCGGCCCCCATCGAAGCTGCAGCGCCGGTGGCGCCGGCAGCCTCGCCAGCCCCGGCAGTGCCGGCCACCTCGGCGGCGCAGGCGCAACCGGCACCGTCAGCACCGGGCGCGCATATGTAATCCGCAAGCGCGCGTCATCACGGCGTAGCAAACAAGATGTAGATATCGTCGCAATCATTCGCAACACCCCGATCAATAACTGACGCCCACCTGAAGGAGAGGTCATGTCAAGCAACACTTTCAACACGCTCAAGGAATTCCCGATTTCCGGCAAAACCAAGGGCAAACTGTATTCCCTGCCCGCGCTGGAACAGGCCCTGGGCGCCAAGATCTCCCGCCTGCCGGTGTCGATCCGCGTGGTGCTCGAATCCGTGCTGCGTAACTGCGACGGCAAGAAGGTCACCGAGGAACACGTGAAGCAGCTGGCCAACTGGGGCGCCACCGCCGAGCGCACGGACGAGATCCCGTTCGTCGTGGCCCGCGTGGTGCTGCAGGACTTCACCGGCGTGCCGCTGCTGGCCGACCTGGCCGCGATGCGCAACGTCGCCTACAAGCAGGGCGCCAACCCGAAGAAGATCGAGCCGCTGGTGCCGGTCGACCTGGTGGTCGACCACTCGGTCACGATCGACCACTTCCGCGAGCCGAAGGCGCTGGACCTGAACATGAAGCTGGAATTCTCGCGCAACAACGAGCGCTACCAGTTCATGAAGTGGGGCATGCAGGCCTTCGACACCTTCGGCGTGGTGCCGCCGGGCTTCGGCATCGTCCACCAGGTCAACCTGGAATACCTGGCGCGCGGCGTGCACAACAACAACGGCGTGTACTACCCGGATTCGCTGGTGGGTACCGACTCGCACACCACGATGATCAACGGTATCGGCGTGGTGGGCTGGGGCGTGGGCGGCATCGAGGCGGAAGCCGGCATGCTGGGCCAGCCGGTGTACTTCCTGACGCCGGACGTGATCGGCGTGAACCTGACCGGCCGCCTGCGCGAAGGCTGCACCGCGACCGACCTGGTGCTGACCATCACCGAACTGCTGCGTAAAGAAAAGGTCGTCGGCAAGTTCGTCGAGTTCTTCGGCGAAGGCACCGAATCGCTGTCCGTGACGGACCGCGCCACCATCGGCAACATGGCCCCGGAATACGGCGCCACGATGGGCTTCTTCCCGGTCGACGACAAGACCATCGAGTACTTCGAAGGCACCGGCCGCACGCCGGAAGAAATCGCCGCGTTCCAGGCCTACTTCAAGGCGCAGGGCATGTACGGCGTGGCCAAGGCCGGCGAGCTCGACTTCACCCGCGAAGTGAACCTGGACCTGTCGACGGTGACCCCGTCGCTGGCCGGCCCGAAGCGCCCGCAGGACCGTATCGAGATCGGCAACGTGAAGTCGACCTTCACCGACCTGTTCTCCAAGCCGACCACGCAGAACGGCTTCAACAAGAACCCGGCCGACCTGACCAATACCTACCAGACCACCAACGGCGTGCAGGTGAAGAACGGCGACATCCTGATCGCCGCGATCACCTCGTGCACCAACACCAGCAACCCGAGCGTGCTGCTGGCCGCCGGCCTGCTGGCGAAGAAGGCCGTGGAAGCCGGCCTGACCGTGGCACCGCACATCAAGTCGTCGCTGGCTCCTGGCTCGCGCGTCGTCACCGAGTACCTGGAAGCGGCTGGCCTGCTGCCGTACCTGGACAAGCTGGGCTTCGGCGTGACCGCCTACGGCTGCACCACCTGCATCGGCAACGCGGGCGACCTGACCCCGGAACTGAACGCGGCGATCACCAGCAACGACATCGTGGCCGCGGCCGTGCTGTCCGGTAACCGCAACTTCGAAGCGCGTATCCACCCGAACATCCGCGCCAACTTCCTGGCCTCGCCACCGCTGGTCGTCGCCTACGCGATCGCCGGCAACGTGACGCGCGACCTGATGACCGAACCGGTCGGCAAGGGCACCGGCGGCCGCGACGTGTACCTGGGCGACATCTGGCCGACCTCGGCCGAGATCGAGGAACTGATGAAGTTCGCGATGAACTCGGAAGTGTTCAAGGCCAACTACGCCCAGGTGAAGAGCAACCCGGGCAAGCTGTGGGAAGCCGTGTCGTCCGTCGAAGGCCAGGTCTACAACTGGCCGGAGTCCACCTACATCGCCGAGCCGCCATTCTTCGAGAACTTCGAGATGACGCCGCCGGTTTCCGAGAACGCCAACATCACCGGCGCGCGCGCACTGGGCGTGTTCGGCGACTCGATCACCACCGACCACATCTCCCCGGCCGGTTCGATCAAGGAAGACGGCCCGGCCGGCAAGTGGCTGAAGGAAAACGGCGTGATGAAGGCCGACTTCAACTCCTACGGCTCGCGCCGCGGCAACCATGAAATCATGATGCGCGGCACCTTTGCCAACGTGCGGATCAAGAACAAGATGATCCCGCCGAAGGCCGACGGTTCCGCGGTCGAAGGCGGCATCACGATCCACCAGCCGAGCGGCGAACAGCTGTCGATCTACGACGCGGCCATGAAGTACGTGGCCGAAGGCACCCCGACCATGATCTTCGGCGGCGAAGAGTACGGCACCGGCTCGTCGCGCGACTGGGCCGCGAAAGGCACCCAGCTGCTGGGCGTGAAGGCCGTGATCACCCGTTCCTTCGAGCGTATCCACCGCTCGAACCTGGTGGGCATGGGCGTGCTGCCGCTGCAGTTCATCGGCAACGACAGCGTGGAATCGCTGGGCATCACCGGCAAGGAAACCTACGACCTGCTCGGCCTGGAAGGCGAGATCAAGCCGCAGCAACTGGCCACCCTGGTGATCAACCGCGAAGACGGCACGAAGCAGGAAGCCACCGTGCTGCTGCGCATCGACACGCCGATCGAAGTCGATTACTACAAGCATGGCGGCATCCTGCCGTTCGTGCTGCGTCAGCTGCTGGCTGCGTAAATTCAGCTGCCAATTGGCCTTGCTGGACCCCAACTGCAGAGGCCGGGGTCAGACCCGCCGGGTCTGACCCCAGGTTCAGCTCCTGGGGTTGCCCCTGAAGCGCCGGATTCGTTCCGGCGCTTTTTTCGTTTGCCGCCCATCCTTGCCGAATCAACTACAATACGTCTGATAAGTTATTCACCACTACCGAGATCGTTAGCGCCATGCGTCGCCCATCCAAAGATTCATCTACTAAATTGTCTGCCGACAGCCAGCGCCTTTCCACCCTTGCCCAGGCCGTCGGCCAGGCAGGCAGCCGTCTCGAAGAGCGCAGCTGGGAGCGCGCGCTGGACGTGCAATTGACGAAACTGCTCAAGACGAGCCACCAGGACACCGTCGATGCCGCCCTGAACAGCCTGTTCGCCGCCGACCTGACCGCCTATGACGTGCTGATGGACAGCGTGGAAGCCGTCAGCGAATCGGCCACCATCACCGTCGAAACCGACGGCGCACCGGTGCAGTACGACGTGCTGCTCGTCGCGGCGCCCATCCTGGCCTGGACCAGGTATTCGATCGCCTCCGGCGCCATCCCGGCCGATATCCTGAACACGCTGTCCGCCCACTTCTCGGCCCATCTGCTGGCCGATGGCACGAAGATGGCCATGGCCTCGAACCTGTTCTCGATCGACCAGCTGCCGCGCACGCACGCGGAAACGTACGCCAAGATGCACAAGCTGGCGCAAGCCGCCGTGAAGGGCGTGGCCGTGAAGACGGATGTGAAATCGCCCGAGACGGCGCCCTTCCTGGCCGACACGCGCTACCTGATCGCGGCCATCGTCGCGCCGGCCGGCGGGCCACTGTTCCGCTGGCAGATGCCGGGCGCCCACCTGCACCAGTCCGACGAGCGGCGCAACGCGCTGGAAGCCTGGCGCACCCAGGCCACGCCCACCGTGGCGCGCCTGCTGCCCGGCTGCGGCATCGAACTGCTGCTGCCCGAAGCGTATTACATGGCGTGCCGCGAAGCCGATAAACTGATTCGCCCGGTGTCGATCCGCGCCGCCGTGCATTACCTGACGCACACGCTGGCCTGCGAGCCGGCCGACCTGCGCGCCGTGATCGCCGGCTTCGGCGAGGAAGCGGCCGACGGCCAGGTGGACGAGTACCGCGTGGCCTTCACGCGCCGCTCGGATACCGATGTGATCTACGGCGTCGTCTGGCCGCTGTATGGCCAGGAAGACGAAGAAGGCACGCCGCCCGAAGGCCCGATGGCCGGCGGCCTGGCCACGCTGCTGCAGCCGCGCACGCCGGTCGAGGAAATCGTCGAACACCTGAGCGCGGCCGGCGTCACCGTCGTCAAGAAGCTGTCGGAGCGCTACGTCGCCGAATACTGCGACGATTGCGGCGCCCCGCTGTTCGCCGACCCGGCCGGCGAACTGGTCCATGCCGAGATGCCGGAAGACGCCCCGGCCGGCACCGAGCACTTCCACTGATCGCTTCCCCAAACGTAAAAACCTCGCAGACCGCGAGGTTTTTTTCACCCGAAAACCGGTGACAGGCTCCGATTTCGTTTGAAAGTTTTCAAACAATTGGAGCCTGTCACCGGTTTTTTCTTGGTTGCGGTTGCCCGCCTTATCCTTGCCGATGCTGGACGCCAGCCCAGGCGAACGTGGCGTCAGCGCTTCAGCGAGCCTGCCGAGTTGCTTTCGGTGCCGGGATTGCTGCCGCTATTCGAGCCGTTGCTGGTTCCCCCGCTCGTTCCACCACTGATGCCGGTACCGGTCGCACCGCCCGTGGTGCCCGTGTTCGAGCCGCCGCTGGTGCCGCTCTCGGTGCGGGTGGCATCCATGCCCTGGCCCGGCGTGCCGGCTGCCTGGCCGCCGGTGGTCGTGCCGCCGCTGGACGAACCGGACGACGTGCCGGAGCTGGCACCCGCGTCCTTGCCGGCATGCTTGCCGCCGTGCTTTTTCGTCTTCGACTGCTTCGTGTCGCCGGAGGTCGCCTGGTTGCTGGAAGCGCCCTGCGTGCGTTGCGGGTCGGTGGAATTGCTCTGGCCGCTCTGGGCGTAAGCAAGGGTCGCCATCGAGGCGAGGACTGCTGCGATCAACGTCTTGCGCATGGTGGGGCTCCTGTCATGGTCGTTCGGTCCCAATGACCGTGGACGACAAGATTAGCGTTTTCGCCACGCGCGCAGCATCGGCGCCCGTACCTTCGTCCGGTCGGAGGGCTCCTACCTCACTCGACAATAAGCTCGAGTTCGCGACGCGCCCCGCCGCTTCGCATAATCGGAGCCTGTCACTGGTTTTCGCATGCACTCACCCCAACAGCGAAGGCTGGGGTCAGACCCGCCGGGTCTGACCCCGGCATTTGCACTTGGGGTAGGCTTAACTGGACGGCATCGGAGCCTGTCACCGTTTTTTTCAGAGGTTGCTATTGCCCGTCGTCGCCTTGCCATTGCTGGACTTGCGGCTGTCGGTGCGCTGCGTGCCGTGGCCGGACGTGTCGTCCGGCGCGGCCTTGTCGCGCCCTGCCCGGTTCGCCGTGCTGCCCAGCGGCGCTGGCTCCCGGCCAGGCACCGGGCGCACCTTGTCGCTGGTCTTCGGCGCGGTGGGCGCGGCCTTGCGGCTGGCCGCATCGCTGCTGGCATCGGCATCCTGCAAGCCCACGCTGCCCGGCTTGTTCTTCAGCGCGTCGCCAACCGTCGATTGCCCGTGCGCGGTGCCGGCCAGTGCGGCAACGCAGAGTCCCATGATGATGAAGTTCTGTCGCATATCGCCTCCTGGTCTGTTCGCCGGCACCGCACGGTGTCAGCGGGTGGTGCCGCCGGTGGTGCCGCCGCTCGTGCCCGACGAACCGCCGGTGCCGGACGTGCCGGACGTGCCGCCCGTGCCGGTGGAGCCGCCGGTACCCGACGAACCGCCCGTGCCCGACGAGCCGCTGCCGCCCGACATGCCGCCGGTGCCGGAGGAACCGCCGGTGCCCGAGGTGCCGCCCGCGCCGGACGAAGTGCCGGAACCCGCCGTACCGGAAGCGCCGCTACCGGAAGTGCTGCCCGAGGTACCGCCGGACGAGCTGCCCGAAGAACCGCTTTGCTGCGAACCGGAGTTGGAACCGGACTTGCTGCGCTTGGATTTCTTGGTCGACTGCTGATCCGACGAGCCGCTGCCGGACGTCGCGTTGTTCGACGACGCGCCGGACGTGCGCTGCGGATCGGTGGAAGTGCTGCCGCTCGCGCCGCTCTGGGCGTAAGCGACGGTTGCCATCGTTGCGAGGACTGCTGCGATCAGGGTTTTGCGCATGGTAGAGCTCCTGTTGAGATTCGGACTGTGGGCGCGGTCACGGGGACCGCGGACAGCCAGAGTACCCACTTCGCCATGCGTGCTGCATCGGCGTGCATACCGTCATGCGGTCGGAAGGTTCCTACCTGTCTCGACAGTAATCGGGTAACACGCGATCCGCGATGCAGCGCAACCCTGGTCGCGGTCTGGAACCGGCGGCCCTACCAGGCCGAGTAGGGATGGCTGATCAGGTTCGAATTCAGGTAGCGCTTGTCATGGGTGACTTCCTCGCCCACCCAGTCCGGCTTGTCGAACGCCGTGTCTTCGGCGGGCAGTTCGATTTCCGCCACCACCAGCCCGGCGTTCACGCCGAGGAACTCGTCCACTTCCCACACGAAGCCCGCGTACGGAATCCGGCGCCGGTATTTCTCGATGACGGGCTGCTCGCACAGCCGGTCCAGGAACTCGGCGGCGTCCGCCACCGGCAGCGGGTATTCCCACTCGCCGCGCGACACGCCGACCGCCTTGCTCTTGATCGTCATGACGGCGTGGTCACCCTCGATCCGCACGCGCACCACGCGCTCGGGATGCGAGGACAGGTAACCCTGGCGCAGCAGCACCGGCTGCACATGGGGCGCGCCCTCGGTGCGCCAGCCATCGTCCCGTACCAGGAACTTGCGTTCGATTTCAATGCCCATCAGTCGTCCAGTGACAGGAGTACAGGTTGCAGGATCGCGGCGCCCAGCGCGGCGCTGCGGGCGCCGTTCCAGCCCACGTGCGGCACCGGCAGGTCGGCGTTGTCCTTGAACGGCATTTCCAGCGTCAGCGACAGGCACTGGAAATGATGGCCGACATACTTCGAGGCCAGCGTCAGCACGTCCGCCTTGTACTTGCTGACGGGGTAGCCCACCTTGTCCTGGAAGTCCGGGCTGGCGTTCTTGTAGCGCTCGATGAAGGCCTTTTGCGCGGCGGCCTGCTGCGGCGTGAACGTCTCCAGCATCTCGTTGCCGGCCACGAAGTTGTACGGCAGCGCCTCGTCGCCATGGATGTCGAAGAACATGTCGACGCCCGTCTCGTGCAGCTTCTGCTTCACGCACAGCACTTCAGGCGAACGCTCCGCCGTCGGCGCCATCCATTCGCGGTTCAGGTTGGCGCCGGCCGCGTTGGTACGCAGGTTGCCGCGCACCGAGCCGTCCGGGTTCATGTTCGGCACGATGTAGAACACGCAGCGCTGCAGCAGCTTGCGGGCAATCGGATTGGCATCGTCCAGCAGCGCATCGATCAGGCCCTCGATGAACCACTCGGCCATCGATTCGCCCGGGTGCTGGCGAGCGATGAACCAGATCTTCTTTTCCGCCTGCGGGTCCCCGATCACCACCAGGTTCATGTCGCGGCCATCCACCGACGAGCCCAGATCGAGCACGCGCGCGACCGGATTCTCCGCCACCTCGCCCAGCAGGCGCAGGTGCCGTTCCCACGAATACGGCTCGAAGTAGGCGTAGTACACGCTGTCCAGGTCCGGCGTGTGCCGGATCGTCATCACTTCGCCATCGAACGAGGTCGGCACGCGGAACCAGTTCTCGCCATCGTAGCTGGCCACCGCGCTGTAGTCCTCGAAACCCTTGGCGTAGGTGGCCTGGCCGGCATTCAGGAAGCGCAGGTTCAACCCCGTGCCGCGCACGCCCTGCACGCGAAAGTGGAACCACTGGTGGATGTCGGCATGCGAATCGCTGCGCAGCTTCAGTTCGATATTGGCGGGATTCTCCGCGCTCACGACGTCGATCGCGCCGGAGTCGAAGTTCTGACTGATTTTGATGGTCATTGTGGGATCCGTCGGGTTTGGATGGCGTTATTGTCGTCGGGTTTACGGCAAAAGGGCAAGTCCACGGAACTTGCCCTTGAAGCAGTCATACTGCCGGCTTACCCCAGAGGCAGATGCCGGGGTCGGACCCGGCGGGTCCGACCCCAGGGTTACGCCGTTGGGGTTAACAACGCAGCCGGGTCATTGCACTCACATCAGTCGACGTTGCGCCCCTTCTTCTTCAGCGCCGCCCGCACGCCCGCGCCATACGCCGCGTCGGCCTTGTCGAAATGGCCCAGCTGCCGCTGGATGATCTCGTCGGACACCTGCGACAGCGGTCCGGCCAGGTTGTCGAACAGGGCTTGCTGCTCGGCCGCGTCCAGCACGCGGAACAGGTTGCCGGCCTGCGTGAAGTCGTCGTCCGTGCCGCGCGGGTCGTACAGGCCGGCCGCACCGTCCAGCGCCAGCGCCGGTTCGCCATTGCCCAGGCCCCGCACGCCCGAACCGCCCGCCTGGATCGTGTGGTAGTTCTGCTCGGCGCCGCCGTTGGCGAAGGCCATCGCGCCGTCACGCTGCTGGTTGTGCACCGGGCAGCGCGGCGCATTCACGGGCAGGTACTGGTGGTTGGTGCCCACGCGGTACAGCTGGGCGTCGTGATAGGCGAACAGGCGTGCCTGCAGCATCTTGTCCGGCGAGTAGCCCATGCCCGGCACCACGTTCGACGGCGACAGCGCGGCCTGCTCCACTTCGGCGTGGTAGTTGACCGGGTTGCGGTTCAGTTCCAGCACGCCCACTTGCTGCAGCGGGAAGTCGCCATGCGGCCATACTTTCGTCAGGTCGAACGGATTCCAGCCGGTGCGCTGTTCCCATGCCGCCAGCTCGGCTTCGGTGGCCACCTGGATCGACACGGTCCAGCGCGGGAAGTCGCCGCGGGCGATCGCGTTGAACAGGTCGCGCTGCGCGTAGTCCGGGTCTTCGCCGGCCAGGCGCGTGGCATCGGCGGCGCTCAGGTTCTTGATGCCCTGCTGCGTCAGGAAGTGCCACTTCACGTAGACACGCTCGCCGGCATCGTTGATCAGGCTGTACGTGTGGCTGCCGAAGCCATGCATGTGGCGGTAGCCGTCCGGCGTGCCGCGGCTGGAGAACAGCGTGGTCACCTGGTGCAGGCTTTCCGGCGCCTTGCTCCAGAAGTCGAACATCATCGTGGCCGACTTCAGGTTGGTTTGCGGATCGCGCTTCTGCGTGTGGATGAAGTCCGGGAACTTGATGCCGTCCTTCAGGAAGAACACGGGCGTGTTGTTGCCCACCAGGTCCCAGTTGCCTTCCTCGGTGTAGAAGCGCACCGCGAAACCGCGCGGATCGCGCTCGGTATCGGCACTGCCCTTTTCACCGCCCACGGTGGAAAAGCGCAGGAACGTTTCGGTTTCCTTGCCGATCGCCGAGAACAGCTTCGCTTTCGAGAACTGCGAGATGTCGTGCGTGACAGTGAATTTGCCGTAGGCGCCGGAACCCTTGGCGTGCACCACGCGCTCCGGAATGCGCTCACGGTTGAAGTGCTGCAGCTTCTCGATCAGGTGGAAGTCCTGCAGCAGCAACGGACCACGGGCGCCGGCGCTGGCCGAATTCTGGTTGTCGGCAACGGGAATGCCGGATGCGGTGGTGATTGGCGGCTGGCTCATGCTTGGCTCCTCAGTGGTGTGAACGTGAGGAAATTTTACGTCCACACCAGACATTGGCAAAGCTAATTGATTAAATCGACACAATAGCTATTACCAATGGCAGAGCTGCCGCCTATCCCATTTACAGGCCGGCTGTTGTCAAATGCGCAGCGACCACGGCTTCATGGCCGATCCACGCGCCGACCAGCTCGGCGCGTGTGTGTTCGCGCAAGTAATCCACCCATGCCGCGGCCCCGCCGGCCATTCCATCGCCCAGTGCCGAATTGGCATACAGCGCATCCACGAATGCCCTGTCGTCCAGCGCGCCGTAGCTGGCCTGGAACTCGGCCGAGTCCACGAACCCGGCTGCCATCTGGCTGGCCGTTCCGCCGTGCGCGGACCACCAGGCGATGCCGGGCAGGTCGGCGGCCCGGTCCAGCACGGCCTGGTACAGCAGTCCCGCCGTCACGGCATGCGGATCCTGCGCGAACGACAGATCCAGCCCGCCATCCGCGAACTCTCCCCACTCGATGCCGGAGATGGTGTCGGCGCCGTGCGCCGTGGACGTCAGCACCGCCTTGCCGCCCCCGGTGACGAGCATGCCGTAATCGGCGAGCGCGCCAGCGAACACCGCGGTATCGCTGCCGTCGCCACCAGCCAGCCAGTCATTGCCCGCGCCCGCCTCGAGCCGGTCGTCACCGCTGCCGCCGATCCACCCTTGTTCGGCTGCCACGTCGGCGGTACCGAGGACGATGCTCCCTGCATGCTGCCCGCGGTGCTCCGCGCTACCCGTGAAGCCCAGCAGCACCTCGGCGCGCGAAGCGGCCGCGCCATGCGTGCCCGCCATGGCCCCGGTCCAGAACGCCATGCCTTCCGCATCGGCGGCCCGCCCCAGTACCTGGCGGTACAGCGCTTCGACATAGTCGGTGTCACCGGCGACGTTCAGCACCGAACCAGCCCATTCTTCCGATACGGTGAACGACTGCGCCACCTGGATCGCGCTGCCCGCGTGGACAGCATGGAAATTCAGGCCCTCGAGATCCGCGGCGCGGCCGAACGCGCCCTGGTACAGCAGCGCAATGTCGAGCAGCCGCTCGGCTGGCGTGGCAAGGAACGCCAGCGCGCCGGCATCGGCGTCCAGCTCCGCCGCTGCCAGTGTTTCGCTGGCCGTGGCCGCGAACATCCGCGTCTGGTGTATCGCCGTGACGGTGCCGTTCGCCGCAAGCGTGAAGGTCCAGGCGCCCCGGTCGCTGCGGCCGCCCTGCAGCACGTCGTCGCCGCTGCCACCGGCAACACTGTCGTTGCCGGTCCCGCCCGCCGCCGCGTCGTTACCATCGCCGCCGGACAGCAGGTCGTTGCCGCCCGCGCTGCCCAGCACGTCGTCGCCGCCACCGCCCAGCAACTGGTCGTCCTCCTCGCCGAGGAAGATGTCCTGGCCGGCACTGTCGCCGATGACGATGTTCTGGCCCGCGCCGCCGCGCAGCGTGGCGGCGCCGACGACGGCGGCGAAGTGCACGTCGTCGAGCTGCAGCGTGACACTGTCCGGCAGCTGGCGGGCATCGATGACGATTCCCCGCGCGGCGGCGTCGGCCGGCGTGCCCGGCACGGTCGAGCCGCCGATCAGGATCGTCCGCGCCGTGCCGTCGTCCAGCGCCGTCGGCGTCACCGTGGCGGTCTGCAGCAGCACATCGCCGAGCAGTCCTTCGAGGAACGCCGTGCCTTCCGCGGTCATCTCCTCGCGCACGCCGCTCCCGGCGGCAGTCTTTTGCTCGATGCGGTGAATCAGGTCGCGCAGCGCATCGTCCCCGGTCAGCAGGCTGGCGGCGCCGCTCACGTCCAGGCCCGCGCCGACCGGCAGGCTGACCGTCAGCGCCGAGCCGCTGCCGCCGCGCGACGCGGTGAGCGGTATGTCGGCCAGCGCGGCGTTCGGCGTGCCCGGATCCTCATTGCGTGTCGCCGTCACGGTCGGTACGGTAACGACGTTGTTGACCAGGCCCGTCGCCGGGTCTTCCTGCTGCGTGACGGTGACGGGGACTCCGTCCACTGCGCCGGGCGGAGGAGGAGGAGGTGGCACTTCGCCGCCGGGTTCGGAGCCCGTCCGCACCGCATAGGCGTTCGACTCGGCGGTGCCGGTACCGGCAATGCCATCGGGGCCGTGCACCAGCGCCAGGTTCAATGTCACCACGTTCGCATTCGCCCAGGCATCGCCGTCGGGCGTCAGCGTGGCGGTCCAGGTCAATCCGCCATCCGCCGTGGCCAGTGCCGCCAGCGAACCGTTCGGCACGGTGAAATCGGCCACGTCCAGGTCCTGAACCGCGCGGGTGAACGTGACGGTCATCGTGGTCGTCTCGCCCGCCGTCAACGCGGTATCGGCAATGGCGAGCGTGGCCCGCAGCGTCGTGCCGACGTGGAACATGTGCGCGGCCGGGTTGGCAGCGACGGCGTTCCCGGCGAGATCGCGCACGCTGTTGGCGGCGATGCCGATCGTATAGTCGCCCAGTTCATTGGTGTCCCAGCTGCCGCCGGGTGCATCGACCGTGTACGTGACCGTGCCGCCGGCCACGCTGTAACCGGACACGGCGAGCGCTCCGGCCGCTCCCGTGACGGCGACATTGCCGGTCCCGAAGGTCGCCGGATCCAGGCCCGCACCGCCCGCATCGGCATAGGCGACGGTAAACGTGAAGCTGGCACCGCTCGCATCCAGGTCGGCGCGCACGGGCGGCGCCGCCACCGGCGCGGCCGTATCGACGACGTACGCCTGCGTCCAAGGCGCCGCGTGGTTGCCCGCCGTGTCGCTGACGCGCACCTGCAGCACCCCCATGGCCGCCAGCGTGGCGCCCTGCAGGGTCCAGCCGGTTCCGCTGGCGGACGCCACCGCCCAGGTCGCGCCGTCGTCGAGCGACACCTCGACGAACTCGCCATCGGCC
This sequence comes from Pseudoduganella albidiflava, assembly GCF_004322755.1. NCBI lineage: Bacteria > Pseudomonadati > Pseudomonadota > Betaproteobacteria > Burkholderiales > Oxalobacteraceae > Pseudoduganella > Pseudoduganella albidiflava. The sequence continues at coordinate 1,362,171 of NZ_CP036401.1, read as the reverse complement.
AGCGCGCCGTCGAGCGTTCCCGACAAGTCCTGCCCGGCCGTTTGCGTGATGAAATCGGTGCTGCTGGCGCCCGTGTCGGCGGACAGCGCCACGGTGGCCACCGTGCGTGCCGGCGCGGCGGTATCGAGTACGTAGGCATGGCTGGCGGCCGCACCGTCCTGACCGACGCCGTCGGTCACCTTCACCACCACGGTCCCGGCGCCGGCCAGCGACACGCCATCCCATGCCACGGCCGTGCCGCTGACCTTGGCCGTGATATTCGTCCATGACTGGCCATTGTCCAGTGAACCCCATGCCGTATCGCTGGCCGCCAATGCCTTGTCCAGTGTGGCGTGGATCGTCTGCGCCGCCACGCTGGTGATGAAATCGGTATCGCTGATACCCGTGTCGCTGCCCAGCCGCAGCACGCTTGCCGCGGGCGGGGTACGGTATCCCACGGTGATCGTGCCCGCGGCGGGATCGGCCGCCACCGTGTTGCCGGCCATGTCGCGCACCGACGCGCCATTGACGGCAACCGTGTACGCGCCCGCGTCGCCCGCATCCCAGCTGCCGCCCGGGGCCTGCGCCGTGTACGTGACGGCATTGCCGTCGACGCTGAACGCGGTCACGGTCACCGGATTGCCGTGGGGCCCCGCCACGGCCACGTTACCGGTGCCAAGGGTTGCCGTGTCCAGCCCCGCACCGCCGGTGTCGGCATACGTGACGGTAAACTCGAACGTGCCGCCCGTCGGCCCGGCCAGGTCGGTGGTGGCCGGCATGGCGGCGGTCGGCGCCAGGGTATCGACCAGGTAGGCGCGCACCGCCGGGCTGCCGTGGTTGCCGGCGACGTCCGCCACGCGCACCTGCAGCGTGCCGCTGGCCGGCAGCGTAATGCCATGCAGCGACCAGGTGCTGCCGCTCGTGGTGGCGGGTGCCCAGCTGGCGCCGTTGTCCAGGGAGACTTCGACGAACTCGCCCTGCCCCGCCGCGCCGTTCAATACCCCGCCGATATTCTGCAGCGCCGTGGCGGTGACGAAATCCGTCCCGCTGGCCCCCGTGTCCGCCGAAAGCGCGACATCGTCGAACCCTTGCGCCGGCGCGGCCGTGTCCAGCGTATAGGCATGGCTGGCGGCGGTGCCGGGCTGGCCGTTACTGTCGGTAGCCCGGACGACCAGCGTATTGCTGCCTGCCAGCGTCACGCCGCTCCACTGCACGCCGGTACCGCTGACGGTGTGCGTGATATCGGCCCAGGTCTGGCCGTTGTCCAGTGATCCCCAGAGCCTGTCGCCGGCCGCCAGCCCAATGCCGAGCGTGGCGGTGACGGTCTGGCTGGCGATGTGCGTGATGAAGTCGCTGTTGCTGGTGCCCGTATCGGCCGACAGTGCCAGCTGGCTGACCGCCGGCGCGGTGCTGAAGACAACGTCGACAGTCTCCGCCGACGCGTTCGCGGCAACGGCGTTGCCCGCCACATCGGCGACACCGCCATGGATGGCGACCGTGTAGGCGCCGGCATCTTCCGGGCCCCAGCCTCCGCCGGGCGCCGCCACCGTGTAGGTCACCTGGTTGCCGTTCACGGCGAACCCCGTGACCGCCAGCGCGCCGCCCTGCGGACCGGTGACGCCAATGTTGCCGGTGCCGATCGTCGCGGTATCGATGCCCGCGCCGCCCGTGTCGGCATACGTGACCGTGACGGTCCAAGCACTGCCGGTGGGCGCCACGAGGCTGCTGCTGGCCGGCGTTGTCGCCGTCGGCGCCGCGCTGTCGACCAGGTAGGCATGGGTGTACGCCGTGCCGGGATTGCCCGCCGCGTCGGTTACGCGCACCTGCAGGATGCCGCTGGCGGCCAGGATTTGCGCGGGAAGGGACCAGGTGCTGGTGCCGGCGGCGTGGCTGGCCATCGTCCAGCTGGCGCCGTTGTTCAGCGATACCTCGACGACGTCGCCGGCGGCCGTGTTGCCCGACAGAGTGCCGGACAGCGTCTGCGCCGCCGTATTCGTGACGAAGTCGCCGCCGGCGCCGCTGTCGGCCGACAGCGCGGCCAGCGCCACCGTCTGCGCCGGTGGCGTCACGTCGAGCGCATAGGCCTGCGACGTGGTGGTGCCGGCGTTGCCATGCTCGTCGAGCACCTGCAGCCGGATCCCGCCGCTGGCCACCAGCGTGGCGCCGGTCCACGCCAGCGTGGTGCCGCTGACCATGCCCGTCAGCGTCGTCCACGTGGCGCCATTGTCGAGTGAGCCGCGCACGGTGTCGGTGGCCGCCAGTGCCGAGGTGAGCGTGGCCGTAATCGTCTGCGCCGCCGTGTTCGTGACCGCGTCGCCCGGCACGCCGGTGTCGGCGGACAGCGTCACGCCACTGAACGTCATGGCGGGCGGCGTGCGATCCACCGTGATCGCCAGCGCACTGCCGGCGCCGCTGCTCAAGCCGCCCGTGGCCGACGTCACCACGGCGCGCACGTTGTAGCTGCCGGTCCCGAGGCCGCTCGTATCGACGCCCGCCACCGTCCACGCACCGTTGCTGACGGTGGCGGTACCAGTGGCTTCGCCCGCGTTATAGGCGCCATTGTCGTTGACGTCGATGAACACGCGCACCGTGCTGGCGATATCGCCCGGCGCGCTGGTACCGGAGAACGTCATCGAGTTCGCCGCGGTCACGTTGTCGCTGGCACTGGCGCCGGTATCGCTGGCGGACGCCAGGTCCGGCGCGCCGGGCGGCAGCGGCGCCACGCTGACGGTGATGGTGCGGCTCGACGTCGCGATACCGTCCGAGACCTGGACGGTAAAGCTGTCGGTGCCCGCGTAGCCGGCCGCAGGGGTGTAGCCAAGCGTACCGCCGGGGGTGATGTCGGTACTGCCCGACGCGGCGGTGGCACCGCTGATCGACAGGGTGCCGTGGGCCGGGCCGGCGCTCTGTGACCATGTCAGCGTCTGGCCACTGTCCGTGTCGCTGGCGTGCAGCAGCCCGGCCAGGTTGACAGCGCCGCCATTCTGCACGGCCGACATCGTGGTGCCCGCGCCCACGAAGGCCGGCGCCACGTTCGGCGAGGTAATATTGCTGAGGACGATGTCATCGATGGCGGGAATGAACTGATGTGCCGGGTCGACCATGGTGATGTCGACCCACGCGATTCCGGCAAGGATCGGAGAATTGGAGAAAAACGACACCGACCATTCGCTGTCCAGCGGTCCGCTGTCGACCACGCCCTTGGCTGTCGTGAACCGGAATTGCCCGCCCGAATTCGCGACGATATCCACCAGGTTCAGCGACGTGAGATCGAACAGCTTGTTACCGTCCAGCGATAGCCTGAGTTTGGTTGCGATATCGTTGAATTCCTTGAACAGCGCCTGGCCGTGCAGGCGCTGCAGATCGCCGCCCAGGAAATCGTTCTCGCTCATCACCACCCAGCCACCGGAATCCCCGACCAGCCGCAATGTGTGGCCGTCGACGGTCTGGGTTGCAGTCGTTATCCCGGGCCCGGCATTGGGATCGGTATCGGCAATGACGTTGGCAGTGAAGTCGAAGGTGCTGGGCATGTTCAATCCTGTCGAAATACCGCGACACGCGGCGGGTGCGGGGCGGCCGTCCTGGTACGGTCGCGAGAGTGAATCGCATCATGCCACAGGGTAACCCGGTCGGGAGCAGTGCACGATTGGCGGGCAAGCGGTGTGGCAAATGCCCACAGTCACTTGAAAACCGCCAGTCGCGAACTGCCGCTTACCAGCCGGTATCCGATGATTGCCCCGCCCCGCGTCAGGCCGCGCGCATATGCCTGGCCGTCCGGTACCGCTCGTGCCACGACAGCGCCTCCTCCAGCACATGCGGGGTGTGTCCGCCCCGCAGCAGCGCGCGCTCGTAATAGTCGCGCAGCTGGTCGCGGTAATCCGGATGGGCGCAGCGCTCGATGATCAGTGGCGCGCGTTCGCGGGGCGCCAGCCCGCGCAGGTCGGCGAGGCCCCACTCCGTCACCAGCACGTCCACGTCGTGTTCCGTATGGTCCACGTGCGCCACCATCGGCACCACGCTGGAAATGGCGCCATCCTTCGCCTCGGACTTGCTGACGAAGATCGCCAGCTCGCCGTTGCGGGCGAAATCGCCGGAACCGCCGATGCCGTTCATCATGCTGGTGCCGCCCACGTGGGTGGAGTTCACATTGCCGTAGATGTCGAATTCCAGCGCCGTGTTCAGGCCGATGATGCCGAGCCGCCGCACGATTTCCGGATGGTTGCTGATTTCCTGCGGGCGCAGCACGATGCGGTCGCGGTAGCGCTCCAGGTTGGCCAGGAAGCGCTCGTGCATCGGTGCCGACAGCGTGATCGACGAGGCCGACGCGAGCGCCAGCTGGCCCGATTCGAGCAGCGCGATGGCGCTGTCCTGCAGCACTTCGGAATACATCGCCAGGTTGCGGAACGACGATTGCGCCAGGCCATGCAGCACCGCATTGGCGATGGTGCCGATGCCCGCCTGGAGCGGCAGCAGTTCCGGGCCCATGCGGCCGGCCGCAACCTCGCCCTCCAGGAAGGCGATCACGTGGCGTGCAATCGCATCGGTGCCTTCATCCGGCGGCAGCACGGACGACGGGCTGTCCACGTGGTCCGTGACGACGATCGCGGCGATGCGCTCCGGGTCCAGCATGATGGCGCCGCTACCGATGCGCTGGCCCGGATGCGTCAGCGGAATCGGCTCGCGCGCGGGGCGCGGGCGCGGCACGTAGATATCGTGCAGGCCCTCCAGCGCCGCGGGCGCCGCCAGGTTCAGCTCGACGATCACGTGCCTGGCGGCCTGCACGAAGCTGGCACTGTTCCCCACCGCCATGGTCGGCACGATCGCGCCATCCTCGCGGATCGCGCAGGCTTCGATGACGGCGATGTCGATGCGCGGCAGCGCGCCGCTGCGCAGCTGTTCGGCGGTCTCCGACAGGTGCTGGTCGATGAACATGACTTCGCCCGTGTTGATCTTGCGGCGCATCGACGCATCGGCCTGGAACGGCAGGCGGCGGCGGATCACGCCGGCGTTGGCCATCATGCCGTCGCTGTCGTTGCCCAGCGAGGCGCCGGTGATCAGCGTGAGGCCCAGCGGCTGCTCGCGGGCCCGTTCGACGAGCGCGCGTGGCAGCGCCTTCGCATCGCCGGCTTTCGTGAAGCCGCTCATGCCTACCGTCATGCCCGGCTCGAACAGGCGCGCGGCCTGTTCCGCGCTCTGGATGCGGGCCAGCAGCCCTGGATGCCGGATGCGTTCCGCCACATTATGTTCCACCATGGTGTCCTCCACTATTCTTGGTTCGGTCAGTGGAGTATAGGAGTGCCATTCATGGATAATATGACTTATATTCACCGATTCCATTCGAAAAATTCATGCCGCCCGCGGCGCCCCGCCACCCATGGACATCCGATCGCTGCGCTACTTCGTTGAAACCGCCCGCCTGTCCAGCTTTACCCAGGCGGCCGAGCTGCTGCACGTGACGCAGTCGACCATCAGCAAGATGGTGCACCAGCTGGAGGAAGAACTGGGCACCCCGCTGTTCGTCCGCGATGGCCGCCGCCTCGGCCTGACCGATACCGGCCGCGTGGTGTTCCAGCGTGGCGAGGAAATGCTGGCGACGATGCGCACGCTGGCCGCCGAGGTGCGCGACGTGCAGGCCGTGCGCCGGGGCACCCTCACGGTCGGCATTCCGCCGATGATCAACGTGCTGTTCACGCCAGTGCTGAAGGCGTTCCGCGAACGCCATCCGGACATCGCGCTCGTGCTGCGCGAAGAGACCGGCCAGAACGTCGAGCGGCTGGTGGCGGGCGGCGAGCTGGAACTCGGCATGACCGTGCTGCCTGCCGATCCGGGCCTGGCGGTGGAGACGCTGCCGGTGGCCAGCTACCCGATGTGGGCGCTGGCGGCCGGCGGCACCTTCCAGCGCCAGCGGCGCACGCTGAAGCTGTCCGCCCTGAAGGACTTGCCGCTGGTGCTGCTGACCGACGACTTCGCGCTGACCCGCGCGCTGCGCCGCGCCTTCGCGCAAGCCGGGTTCGAGCCGGTGGTCGCGGCGCAAAGCGGCCAGTGGGACTGGCTGGTGGAAATGGCATCGGCCGGCATCGGCGTGGCGCTGCTGCCGGAACCGTTCATCGAGCGGCTGGCCGACGCATCGCTGCAGGCCGTGCGCATCGTCGAACCGGAACTGCCGTGGCAGGTTGCGCACGTGCGCAGCGGCAGATATCTGTCGCACGCGGCGCGGGCGTGGCTGGAGGTTTCCGCAGAAGTGCTGGGCTAGCGCCGCATTTTCAACTCCTGCGCGGGCGTGGCTGGAGGTTTCCGCAGAAGTGCTGGGCTGGCGCCGGCCATCGGCCGGCGCTAGCCCGGCATTGCCTCTGTGTAGTGCCTTACTTGCGCGCGAATTTGCGCCGTGCAGCCAGCAACAGCAGGCCGGCGCCGAACATCGCATAGGTCTGCGGCTCGGGAACCGGCGGCAGCGGCGGATTGCCGAAAATGGAAGTGCTCGAATTCATGGACAGATACACCGTGGTCGCCACATCGCTGTCATTGGCGAAACCAAGGTTGAAGTGCCCGGAGCGCTGGCCGCCAGCTTCCCCTTGCAGTACCGTCAAGGACGCTTGCTCGTCGACGAACTTGCCATCGGCGAACAGCTGGGCCCATATCGAAGCACCGCCGCTTTGCGTGCCGAGCTCGTCGCCCTGGCGCTCGACGGAGATTGCATAGTCCCCCGTCAGCCACAGCTCGCTATGGGCATCCAGCATCACGCGGAAGTACTGGTTGCCAGTGCTGTAGAGATGACCGCCTTCCGTTGGCCCGGGGAAGGAAGCGAACGTTTCCAGGCTGCCCAGCGTGCCATCGGTACGGACCCAGGTCGAGGCCTGCCCCACGGTCAGCGATGCGCTGCCCGCCTGGCCCAGCCCGACGGCAGTTCCGTCCTGGTGCGGCATCTGGCCATCCGTGGCAAGGGAAGTGAGGGAAGTGTAGGACGTGGGCAAGATGGCGTAATTCGCCTGCACGCCATCATCCGGCGTCAGGTCGCGGACATCGAGCTGGACGTTGCTGAAAGCAGTGCTCGATTGAAGGACCGAGGCGGCTTGCGCGGGCACGGCGGCGGCCAGCGCCACGGCCGCGCATGCGGCGTATTGCAGAAGGAATCGCATTCATATCTCCATGTGCGTTGAGGGAAGAGCTCGCGAATCATCCGGAAGATGAGCGACGAAGTCGCAGCGATTCTAGCCAAGGCGCATGGAAAGTGTAGAGAAAAATGCAACTTTCATTTGCGAATGAACAAATTACAACAAGGGCCTTCATTCATTGCCCGGGAACTTCCCTGATCCTGATGCGCTGATGGTCTTCTTCCCATTCCAGCGTCATGTTGCCAACCATGGCGCCGGACTGGCGACCTACGGCATCCGCCCGGTCCGCAACGCATGCGCCCAGTCGGGCCGGCCATTGCCCTCGGCCAGCAGCGCCGCGAATTCGCTGTCGTACGGCACGGCGATGTGCTCGACCATCCAGCCGGCCGCGGTGCGCTCGATGAGTGCGTAGCGCGCGTGCGGTGTCAGGTTTTCGGATTGGTGCGGGAATGGCTGGTCATGGTCGTAGGCCTGCAGGCCCACGCTGCCGGGGTTGACGACCAGGCGTCCGTCGTCGAGCCGCACGCCGCGCGGCACGTGCGTGTGGCCGCACAGGATCAGCGAGGCGCGCGCATCGCCGGCCCGCTCCAGCACTTCGTCGTGCGTGGCGGGCCGCTGGCCCGATTCGGTGACGGTCTCTGTCCAGTACACCAGGTCGGACGACGGCGTGCCATGCACCAGCAGCACATCGTCCGTCAGCCTGAGCGTGGCCGGCAGCGAATGGATCCAGGCACGCTGCACTTCGGTGATCTGCTCGTGGGCATAGCGGTCCGACGCGCCCATCTTTTCCGGTACATGCATCAGCACCTGGCGTTCGTGGTTGCCGGCGATGGTCGGCATGTCCAGCGCCATCAGGCGCTCGGCCGTCTCGCGCGGTTGCAGCGGGCCGGACAGGATGTCGCCCAGGTTCACCGTCACGGTCGCGCCGCGCCGTTCGATATCGGCCAGTACCGCCTCCAGCGCGCCGAGATTGCCGTGGATATCCGAGATTGCCGCGATCTTCATGTGTTCTCCCCGTTTCTTTTCCGCGTTGAATCCAGCAGTATAAGCGGGCGGCGCAAGGCGGCGCGCGATGCTACATTGGCCACTTCACAGGCAACCGGCTGAGGAAAAGGCGATGGAATTCGACTACCAGGGATACACGATCCGCACCGAAGAGTACGAAGATACGGCCGCCGTGCACGATCACCAATGGCACTGCACGATCATCATCAAGGGCCACGTGGATACGTGGAGCGACCGCTTCACCGCCGAGCAGCGCTTTGCCAGCCGGGCCGATGCCGAGGCGGGCGCGGCCCGCATCGCCCGCGAATACCTCGACAAGAAGCTGGCCGGTTCCGGGCAGGGTAACCCTCAGGTATAGGCCAGCAGGCGGCCGCAGGCGATCACGCCGATCCACAGCAGCAGCGACAGCAGCGCATGCGCCCGCGCGCCGAGCGGCGCTGGCGTGCCCACGTTCCACGCGCCCACGCCACGGTACACGCCGGCGTGGAATGCCAGCGCGTTCACCCCGGCCAGCGCAATCAGCGCCAGCTTCACGCCGAAGGTAGGGTTGCCGAGGAACTCGGCCGGCCCGCTGGCGAACAGCAGCAGCCCGGCCGGCACGATCAGCAGCAGGCTGCCCGCCGCCCATGGCAGCAGGTGCGCGCCCAGCGCATCCACCGGCAGGCGGCGTGCACAGCCGAGCACGCGCAAGTCGAACATGGCCACCGCGCCCACCAGGATCGCGAAGCCGACGATGTGCACCGTCTCGACGGCCGGATACAGCCACACGCCATCGCGCATCGCCACCGCCAAGGGCGTGGCGGCCAGCCACTCCGCCGCTTGCGCCAGCGCGCCGGCCATCAGCGCAGCTCGACCGTCTTTTCCTTGCTGTCGACAGCCAGCGTGATGCGTTCGGCGCGCAGCTCGCCATCCTTGCTGCGGTGCGGGTAGCCATAGACGGTGGCTTGCGCGCCGCTGGCCAGCGACTGCTTCGGCAAGCCGCGGCTTTCCATCCGCGATGGCGGCGCCAGCACCACATGCCAGGTCTTGTCTGCGGCCTTCAGCGCCACGTAGCCATGCGGCTGGGAATAGCCGCTCTCGGCGATGGTGCCGGTCAGCGTGAGGGGCTTGTCGGCGTTGTATTCGCTCCAGCCGTGGTGGGCGAACGCGGACGCGGCAGCGCCCATGGCCAGCGCCAGCACGTGGGCAACGACGAGGGATCGCTTCATGGTCTCTCCTGCGGTGTCGGTACCCCGGCACTTTAGCTGAACGGGTCGAAAGTGCAAGCGCCGGGCCGTGCCGTGCGCACCTGGCCGGTCCCGGATTCCAGTGAGCCCGCCGATTATTCATTTCCGTAATTCTTATTGCCTGGCCATCGGCCTGCCGCTAAGCTGCCGCTTCCATCGATATTGAAAAGACCATGGCGACCACCGACTTCCACCACCCCTCCGCTGCCCGCCCGCTGACCGGCCAGGACTACAAGACGCTGTCGCTGGCGGCCCTCGGCGGCGCGCTGGAGTTCTACGATTTCATCATCTTCGTGTTCTTCGCCACCACCATCGGCGCGCTGTTCTTCCCGCCCTCGATGCCGGACTGGCTGCGCCTGTTCCAGACCTTCGGCATCTTCGCCGCGGGCTACGTGGTGCGCCCGCTGGGCGGCATGGTGATGGCCCACTTCGGCGACCTGCTGGGCCGCAAGAAGATGTTCAACCTGTCGATCGTGCTGATGGCCGTGCCCACGCTGATGATCGGCCTGCTGCCAACCTATGCCAGCGTGGGCCTGGCCGCCCCGCTGCTGCTGTTGCTGTTCCGTGTGCTGCAGGGCGCGGCGGTGGGTGGCGAAGTCCCTGGCGCCTGGGTGTTCGTGTCCGAGCATGTGCCGGCGCGGCGCATCGGCTACGCGTGCGGCACGCTGACCGCCGGCCTCACGTTCGGCATCCTGCTCGGCTCCCTGATGGCACGCGGCATCCACCACTTCTTCACGCCGGGCGAAGTGGAAGCCTTCGCGTGGCGCATCCCGTTCCTGCTGGGTGGCATCTTCGGCCTGGGTGCGATGGTTCTGCGCCGCTGGCTGCATGAAACGCCGGTCTTCACCGAACTGCAGCAGCGCAAGGCGCTGGCCGCCGAACTGCCGCTGAAGGCGGTGCTGCGCGGGCACCGGCGCGCTGTCGTGCTGTCGATGCTGCTGACGTGGGTGCTGTCGGCCGGCATCGTCGTGGTGATCCTGATGACGCCCGCGCTGCTGCAGAAAATCCACGGCTTCGACGCGCCCACCGCACTGCAGGCCAACACCGCTGCCACGCTGTGCCTGGCGTTCGGCTGCATCGCCGCCGGCCTGCTGGCCGACCGGTTCGGCGCGCGGCCCGTGCTGCTGGGCGGTGCCCTGCTGTTCGGCGCCTGCACGTGGCTGTTCTACACCACGCTGACGGCCCGCCCCGACCTGCTGCTGCCCCTGTATGCCGTGCTGGGCTTCTCGGTCGGCGTGGTCGGCGTGGTGCCCGGCGTGATGGTGCGGGCATTCCCCCCGGCGGTGCGGTTTTCCGGCATCTCGTTTTCCTATAACCTGTCCTACGCCGTCTTTGGCGGGCTCACGCCCGTCATGGTGACGCTGCTGCTGAAGAACCATCCGCTGGCGCCGGCCTACTACGTGATGGGGCTGTGCGCACTGGGCGCCGTGATCGCGCTGGTCATGAAAGAGGACCGGCAAGCAGCGTGAAGTCTTCGGCTCGCGTTCCCGGGCGTGGCCGGGCGGCGCGAGGCGATCCGCCGGCGGTGTCCGACAATACCCGTCCATGGCGGAGGCGTGCCTCCTACAACGGTTGAGCTGTGCGGCCTACCCGCGCCGGCCAGCCCGTGGCCTATGATTTCCTCAACGATGACGCCGTGATGTCCACGGTATCCAACGAGGAGATCAACATGCCGAATACCATCAAGACCACGCCAGCCGCCAGCAAGAAAAACACCCTGCTGGCCAGCGCCGCCCCCAATGCGATCGAACTGCTGAAAGCCGATCACGACAAGGTCAAGGCCATGTTCGAGCAGTACGAAGGCTTGAGCGACCGCGCCGTCGCATCGAAGAAAAAACTCGTGCGCGAGATCTGCCTGGAGCTGACCAAGCACACGCTGGCGGAAGAAGAGATATTCTACTCGGCCGTCCGCAAGGCCCTCGGCGACGAGGACATGGTGGACGAAGCCACCGTCGAACACGCGTGCGCGAAAGACCTGATCGAACAGCTGCTGTCGATGGAGCCGGGTGACGACCTCTACGACGCCAAGGTGAAAGTGCTGTCCGAGCAGATCGAGCACCACGTCGAGGAAGAGGAAAAGGAAATGTTCCCGAAAGCGAAAAAGGCCAAGCTCGACATGGCTGAACTGGGCGAGGCGATCCGGGCACGCAAGGACGAGATCGGCCTGCCGCTGCCGCACTGACCGGCTGGGCGGCTGATGCGCTGACGGCCTGACTGGCTGATGGGCTGACCGGCGGAATCGCTGGTCGGCCCTGCCGCGCATTCATTGCCCGCCGGCGGCGGCTGCCAGCGCGTAGAATGCAGCCCTTTAAGGGATGACAACGAGGATGGCAACGTGAAGAAAACCGATCTGGCGAAATTCGACGCCAAGAAACTGATGGGCAAGGTTGCGGCACCAGGCGCCGCATTCGGCAATGCCGTACCACCCGCCGTCGACAAACGCGAACAGCGCAAGCGCGACCAGGCACTGGGGCTGGTGCCGTTCGCCGTGAAGCTCAACAGCGAATTGGTGAAGCAGTTGCAGGCGCTGGCCGCCGAGACGGGTCAGGATTTGAATGTGACCGTGGCGGAAGTGCTGGCCAGGGGCCTGGCCGCCGATCCGGGCGCCAGCAAGACCTGATGACGGGCGATCCGCTCACCCCGGATCGTTCAACGCTTCATCCAGGAACTCCACGAGCGCCGCCACGCGCCGTGACGGCAGCCCGCCGGGCTGCACCGCATACAGGTCGATCCGGTCCGCGGCGAAGTCGTCGAGCGCCGTTTCCAGCCTTCCCGCCACCAGGTCGTGGCGCACATCCCACGCGTTCTTGAACGCGACACCCAGCCCGGCCAGGGCCCATTCCCGTATCACGTCGCCATTGCTGGCTTGCCGGTCGCCGGCCACCTTGACGCTGAACTGCCGCGCGCCGTCCTGGAATGCCCAGGCCGCGAGCGGTGCGCCGGGCCGCGCCAGGACCAGGCAATTGTGGCCCGCCAGTTGTTCCGGACGGGCAGGCCTGCCCGCCTTCGTCCAATAGCCGGGTGCCGCACAGACCAGCCGCTTGCCGCGCAACAGCCGCCGCGCGCGCAGGCTGGAATCGGGCAGCGGCCCGGAACGCAGTGCGAGATCGATCCGCTCGTCGACCACGTCGATGGTGCTGTCGCTCAGCAGCAGCGTGATGTGGATGCCGGGGTGGCGCTGCTGGAAGCCATCCAGCAGGGGGCGCAGCTGGATACGGCCGAAATCGTTCGTCGCCGCCACGCGGATCGGCCCCGCCAGCGGGCCATCCTGGCGCAATCCGCTCAGCGCCCCATCCCACTCCGCCACGATACGGCGGGCATCGGCCAGCAACATCTCGCCCTCCCTGGTGAGCACCAGGCGCCGCGTCGAACGGACCATCAGCCGGGCAGCCGTCTCCTGTTCGAGCTGGCGGACCGCCAGCGTCACGGTGGATGTCGCGATCGTGCGCTGCCGCGCCACGGCCGAAAAGCTGCCGGCCTCCACGACGTCGACGAACAGGCGCAGTGCATCGATACGGTCCATCTTTCGAATTCCTCGAAAAGTCATTTGGAAACAGCCCCCATTATCGCGCCATCGGTGCATCGATATAGTGGTCGCAGCTTTTCCGTTCTGTTGATTCAGTTTCTGTTCATTCAACTCAGTTCATTCAATCAGTTCATTCAATCCAGGAGGATTCGACATGCATATCGATTTCGCAGGGCGCACCGTGCTGGTGACCGGTTCCACCGCCGGCATCGGCTTCGCCACCGCCAGGGCCTTCGTTGCGGCGGGCGCGCACGTGATCGTCAATGGCCGCAGCCAGAAGAGCGTCGACGGCGCGCTGGAACGGCTGGGTGGGCCGCAAGGAACGGTTTCGGGCTTCGCGGGCGACCTCGCCACGGCGGCGGGCTGCGCGCAATTGATCGCGGCGTATCCGGACGTCGACGTCCTCGTCAACAACGTCGGCATCTTCGGCCTGCAGGACTTTTTCGACTTGCCCGACAGCGAATGGGAGCGCTTCTTCCAGACCAACGTGATGTCCGGCGTGCGCCTGGCGAAGGCTTACGCGCCGGGCATGAGCACACGCGGCTGGGGGCGCATCGTGTTCATCTCCTCCGAATCGGCGCTGAACATCCCGGCGGACATGATCCACTACGGCTTCACCAAGACGGCCCAGCTGGCCGTGTCGCGCGGCCTGGCCAAGCGGCTGGCCGGCACCGGCGTCACCGTCAATGCCGTGCTGCCCGGCCCTACTCTCTCGGACGGCGTGGCGGACATGCTGCAGGCCGACGTGCAGCGCACCGGCGACAGCCTGGAAAAGGTGGCGGCCGACTTCGTGGCGCAGCACCGCGGCTCGTCGATCCTGCGCCGGGCCGCCACGGTCGTTGAAGTGGCCAACATGATCGTCTACGTCAGCTCGGAGCAGGCATCCGCCACCACGGGCGCCGCGCTGCGGGTCGACGGCGGCGTCGTCGACTACCTCGTCTGATCTCTCCCATTTACTCCACCAAGGACCACCATGACCCACCCTACCCTCCAGGCGATCGCGGAGCGCCGCACCACCAACCTGTTCGATCCGGCGCGCGATATCGCCGTTACGCAGATCGGCGAACTGGTGCACTTCGCCACCCGGGCGCCGACCTCGTTCAACCTGCAGAACTGGCGATTCATCGCCGTCCACGAACCCGCCTCCAAGGCGCGGCTGCGCAAGGTCGCCTGGGACCAGGGCAAGATCACCGATGCCGCCGTGACGTTCATCGTGTGCGGCCAGCTGGCCGACGAGCGCGTGCTGGCAGGCCGCCTGAAGCCAGTCGTCGATGCCGGCATCATGCCCGCCGCGATGGTGCCCGGCTGGGAAGGCGCCGCGCGGAGCCTCTACAACGACCAGCCGCAACGCCAGCGCGACGAGGCGATCCGCTCCGCGACGCTCGGTGCCGCGACGCTGATCCATGCGGCCCAGGCAATGGGGCTTGGTTCGGCGCCGATGATCGGCTTCGATGCGGATGCCGTCGCCCGCGAGTTCGGGCTGGCGGCCGGCGAGATCCCCGTGGTGCTGGTCGCGGTGGGGTATGCGCTGCCGGAGAACTGGCCGCAGAAGCCACGGCGGCCGCTGGAGGAGGTGCTGGAGCTGGCGTGATCGGCAGGATGGCCCCCACGGTAGCGCCGCACGGACTACAATCGTTTGTCGCTACCGAACATGACCAGCAGTCGATGACGTCGATCCCCTTCTACGAACAACACGCGGCCCGGCTGGCCGGCCAGTACGAATCCCTGGATTTCAACGAGGTGCATGCCGGCTTGCTGGACCTGCTTCCGCCGCCCGGCGGGATGGTGCTCGATGTCGGCGCCGGCTCCGGCCGCGATGCCGCCTGGTTCGCGGCAAACGGCTACGAAGTCGTTGCCGTCGATCCGTCCGAGGCGATGCTTGCCCAGGCGCGCCGGCTTCACCCGTCCGACCGGATCCGCTGGCTGTCCGACAGCCTGCCGGACCTCGCCAAAGTTCCCCGTCTCGGCCTGAGGTTCGATCTCATCCTGCTGTCGGCTGTCTGGATGCACATCCACCCGGCGGACCGCCAGCGCTCTCTGCGCAAGCTGGCAACGCTGCTGGCCCCCAACGGCCGCATCGCCGTCAGCCTTCGCCTCGGCACCCCGGACGCCGAACGGGCAATGCATGAGGTGTCACTGCAGGAGCTGTCCTTGCTCGCCCGGCAATTCGGGCTGCGTATCGTACGCACCAGCGATAGCCCCGACAAACTGGGACGCGCCGATGTCTCGTGGACCAGCGTCGTGCTGGGACTACCCGACGATGGCCTTGGCGCCTTGCCCCTGCTGCGGCATCTGATCCTGGTCGACGAGAAGTCGTCCACCTACAAGATCGCGCTGCTGCGCGTCATCGCCCGCATTGCCGACACGGCGGCGGGCCTGGCGCGCCACGAAACCGAATCGGTGGTCGTACCGCTGGGACTCGTCTCCCTGTTCTGGCTGCGCATGTACAAGCCGCTGATCGAACACCAGTTGCCGCAGATGCCGGCGTCACGCCTGGGAACCGGGCCTGGTTTCGTCACCGATAACTTCCATGCGCTCAGGCAGATCGCTCCCGTCGAACTGGCCGTCGGTTCCATGTTCACGGGCGATACCGCGAGGCACCTGCAGCGCAGCCTGTCGGAGATCTCGCAGGTGATACGGGACATGCCGGGCAGGTACCTGCGCTGGCCATCCAGCGACAAGCCGATCTTCGAGATCGTCCGGCGCCGGCAGGCCTCCACGCCGCCGCAACAGCGCATCGACGACGCTTTCCTGTGGAGCTTCGGCGACTTCCGTGTGCCGCTCGACATCTGGCAGGCGCTGACGCATTACAACGTGTGGATCGAGCCGGTGCTGATATCGGAATGGGTCAGGCTGATCGAAGCCTATTCCGCTGGCCAGGTGCCGGACGTGCGCATGCTCGCGCACCGGCTGCTCACATGGGCCGACCCTATTCGCGATACCGGCCTCGCCAGGGCGGCGGTCGACCGTATCCGCGCGGATGGCAAGCCGGTGTATTGCGTGTGGACCGGCGCCAGGCTGCGCGACGAGTACGATATCGACCATTGCTTCCCATTCGCGGCCTGGCCTTGCGGGGATGCGTGGAACCTGATGCCGTCCGCACGCCACATCAATATCCAGAAGTCCAACCGGCTGGTGACACAGGCAGCACTGGAGCGCGCCAGCGACTGGATCACCGAGTGGTGGGCGTCTGCGTTCATCGACCGGGGCGAGGAGCCGCGCCAGCGATTCTTCATCGAAGCGGCGCAGACGCTGCCGCTGCTGGTTGCTTCACCCGGGACGGCGGATGTCATCGACGCGATGAAGATTCATCGGATCAAGCTGAGCAAGGATCAGGGCTTGCGCCCTTGGGAGCCGGGGCTGCGTGACAGGAGATTTGGCGAGACGGCATCGTCCATTGACGCGCATGGTTCGGCTGATGTTTGACAGCGGAATCCAGGGAATCCTCCCTGATGGACGCCTTGCATGGAAGGCACCTGGTCGTGCATAAGTGACGAGCCGCACTTGGCGCTTGTCTCGTAGGTATATCCAAGCTGGTGAAGCGATGGGTTCAGGCTAGCCTATGTATTGCTTCCTTGAGCGACTCGGCAGAATAGCGCTCTTGCCCATCCAGTTCACCGGCATCGTTGAACACAACGCGGCCCCATGCCTTGCAAAACGCGTACGCCCCCCCGCAAAGAGCCAGCTCCCCCGATTTTTCACATCAGCAAGAAGCGAGCACTCCTCATCGCCGGTCACGTCCGCAGCGCCACGACTGATCGATACCCAGCATCGATCATGCTCCTCTTGACCCTCGATCAAGATGAAGCCGTCGGCTAACGCATTGGAGAACGTATCCTTGTTATCCAGCCAAATCCCAGGTGCCGGCAGTGCAAACGCCGCAAAGGCGACGGCCCCAACAAAATCGGCCGCATAAACATTGCCAGTATGGGTCGCAGTCCGGCCTGCGTTATTTGCCCCAATAGCCTTATGAGGTTCGGTTAGGAAATCAGTCGAATTTCAGAGTGCTGTCTATTGAACTCCGCCTGTTCACTTTCCTCAACGAGGGTATGTGCGCTCTCAGGGATTCTTGTTCGAGAAATGTTGATCCCATGTTTGCAAACTTCACACCAGATTAATTTCCACCCAAAATTGCTATCACGAAAACCAAAGTATTGGTACGCAAGCCCAAGCGAGCCACATGCCGGGCATGCACACTCACGAAAAGTTTCATCATCAGCAGGCAAAGCTTTTAACCAATCCATATATGTAGAATTATTGATTTTCATTTGAAACCATCCAGTCGGCCAGATCTATTGTTCAGGCCTACCCCGCCTTCTTCGGCTGCTTGTGTGACGTAGCGCATTTTCATCGGCGCCTTCAGTTCAGAAAACTCGCCGACATTACCTGTTCTTCGAAGAAGATCGACAGTCTGACTATTTGCTCCAATGGCATCAACTTTCGCACCTGTCCGTGCGGGCGATGCACTGCGTCCGCTATCAGGCAGCAACGACTCCATCGCCATGGGAACCGAATTATTCGACCGCGCCTGCAACTGCGGATGTGCAAGCAGCCGCCCTTCGCTCGCGCTTACCCACCGTGCAAACTTCTCCCCCAGCGCCCGGCTCTGCCGGCGCTTGGATATATGAAAACGACATCTTTAACAATGGGATAGATATTCTGTTAGACATATCCATCCTTCAGGAGCCTAATGGTTCGTTCATTCAACACTCATTCTCGCTACGACTTTCCATATCGCGGATCAGAGCGGAGCGCTGTTAGTAACTCATCCCAAGAATTTCTGCGGGCCGAAAATGGCTGTTCCTTTATTTCATTTTCGTAGGCTATTGATGCTGCACGAACGAATGCATTGAATCTCTCAGCACATTGCTCTACGAGAGAAATGAATGACATTCCTCCATCATCGACAGGGCTATAGATCTCTTCTCGAACGTCTTTTTCCGAGTCGTTAAAATTCGGTCGAATTTTTTCAATGATGTAATCGAAATCTATCGAACTCAACGACACACCATTTTTCTCCGTCACCAAAATTGCACCAGCCATTTTTTCACCTCAAAATAATTATTTTCGACTGCAACTCGGGTGGTTGTTTACTTATAATATCCATTAATAAACTCTGGTTATGAGGCGTCAAGAACCTCATATCTAATGGTACAATATCCGCTTTGTTCAGGTGCAAGCTGAGTTGCTCAGAGAATCTAGCAGTATTTTTCGCGAAAAAATTATTTATCTTTCCTGCTTGAGCCATGCTATCCGGAGTAAGCATGAAGTCGACAGTTTTCCCGGCATTTGGGCCAGACGTAAAGATAAAATCACCTGGAGTACCTGGCAATGCTCTTTCCAAATTCCCTTTCATGTAATTCTGGAGTTCAGCTGCCGCGCCAGCCTCCCCCGGCCGTATCCGCCCAACAGCAGGATCAATCATATTCAGGCGTTTGAACTCGCCAAGATTCACCGCATCTCGAGCCGCAATCATTTGTGGACCGTTGATAACCTCAACAACCTCAACATTGCTGCTTTTCGTATTGGAAGATGCCCCTCGCCCACCGCCTGGCACGGGTTCCCCCATCGCCATGGGAACCGAATTATTCGGCCGCGCCTGCAACTGCGGATGAGCAAGCAGCTTCCTCTCGTTCGCGCTTACCCACCGTGCAAACCGCTCCCCCAGCGCCCGGCTCTGCCGGAGCTTCTGCACCAGCACGGCAATATTCCCTCGGCCCACCGTGAGATAAGCCACCAGTGCCGTCAGGATGGCCGTCACCATAAGGACATGGCCTTGGGCCATGTGCCACGCGCCGGCAGAAACATTGCCAGTCGGCAGAGCGGCACTGTTCCCGATGTCGCGCCGCTTGTCGGGCACGGCGCCCCAGGCTTCACGGAAGCCTCGCTGGTAATGCTCCATTGCGGCTGGGAACATTGAACAGAGCCCTACGGCCAGCTCTTTCAGGCCCAGCAAAGTCAGCACCCAGATACCGACCTGCGAACCAGCCGCGGTACCGGCGATGGCACC
This sequence comes from Pseudoduganella albidiflava, assembly GCF_004322755.1. NCBI lineage: Bacteria > Pseudomonadati > Pseudomonadota > Betaproteobacteria > Burkholderiales > Oxalobacteraceae > Pseudoduganella > Pseudoduganella albidiflava. The sequence goes on along the minus strand of NZ_CP036401.1, from coordinate 1,343,313 downwards.
CGGCACGGCGCCAACGCCTAACGCAAGACTGCCGACAGCGCCGCCGACGACGGCACCGGCGACCACGGAGCCGCCGTAGTAGAGGGCGATTTCCTTGCAGGCGGCGATCAGGATTTCCCACACATCGGAAAGATCTATACCGGACAGCTGTTCCACCACGAGCCGTTTTGCCATGGGCCCGGATTGCTCGAGGGCTTGTCGCACCCTTTCGACCCGGGCTACACCCGCAAGCACCTGGTTGCCGTAGCTGACGAAGGTGCGTTCGCCGGGCCGCCCCATGGTGTCGTAGACGCGGCCGGCGGCAGCGCCGGCGTTCGTACTCAGCCATTGCTCGGCCCGCTCCAGCTCCCGCCAGAAGTGCACTTGCTCTTTATTATCCAGTAACAAGCCTGACTCCTCGGTCGTCACGCCTGGTGAGTGAGCGGCCGCGGCCGGTCAATGCTGAGGCATGGGATTTATCAGAACGAAAATAATATCATGAGCACAACAGCTGAAGATCGACTGGACTGGTGGGAATGCGCTGTTTCTGCGGCTACGGCACAGGGCGAAAGCTGATGGTGTGAGGTGAGGACAAATCAGGCACGAGGGGACGCGTCGCCACACATGGGAAGTAGCGGAAGACAGCCAGAAACAACAAGGGCCACTCAAAGAGTGGCCCTTATCGTTAATTCTTCTGGTCGGGGCGAGAGGATTCGAACCTCCGACCCCTTGCACCCCATGCAAGTACGCTACCAGGCTGCGCTACGCCCCGACGAGAGCCCGGATTATAGCAGAGGGGTTTGAGTTTTTGCCATGCCAATTTGCATCCAAGAAGTCTTGCCGAACGGCACCGATGCGCCGTGCGCGAAAGGCCGGGACAGCGCTAGAATCCGGCAATGACGACTTCACTCTCTTCCACTCAGCTCGACCGCGCCGCCGGCTTGATCCGCCAGGCGGACGCACTCGTCGTGGCCGCCGGCGCCGGCATGGGCGTCGATTCCGGCTTGCCCGACTTCCGCGGCAACGAAGGCTTCTGGCGCGCCTACCCTGCCCTCGGCGCGGCCGGCATTGCTTTCACGACAGCCGCCTCGCCCGCCACGTTCAAGGAAAATCTCTCACTGGCCTGGGGCTTCTATGGCCACCGTTTGAACCTCTACCGCGACACGGCCCCGCACGAGGGGTTCCAGCTGCTGAAAAGCTGGGCCGGGCGCATGCCGCACGGTTATCAGGTCTTCACCAGCAATGTCGACGGCCAGTTCCAGAAAGCCGGCTTCGACGCGGACAGGATCTACGAATGCCACGGCTCGATCCACCACCTGCAGTGCCTGGAACCGTGCGGCGACGCGATCTGGGAAGCGCGCGATTTCGCGCCCGATGTCAACGAAAGAGCCTGCGAACTGACGAGCGAGGCGCCCCGCTGCCCGCATTGTGGCGGCATGGCGCGCCCGAATATCCTGATGTTCGGCGATTGGGGCTGGATCGAGCAGCGCAGCGAGCGGCAGGCGGCGCGGCTGGCGCGCTGGCTGGAGAAGGTCGAGCGGCCGGTCGTCATCGAATTGGGCGCCGGCACGGCGATTCCCTCGGTGCGGCACTTCAGCCAGGAGGTGATACGACGCGGCGGGCGGCTCGTGCGGATCAATCCGCGCGAGCCGGAGGTGCCGACGCCGCTGGATGTCGGGCTGGCATCCGGCGCGCTCGAGGGCCTGCTGGCCATCGCGGTGCGCCTGTGACCTAACCTGTCAGCGACGAATGAGCCTTAAACGAAGCGGACGGCGATGTCGCTCAGGCCATCCACGTGGCCGACCAGGGTCTGGCCACGCTGCACGGCGCCCACGCCTTCCGGCGTGCCCGTGAAAATCAGGTCGCCCGGCTGCAGGGTGAAATAGGTGGAGAGGTTGGCGATCGTCTCGGGGATCGACCAGATCATCTCGTCGACATGGCCGGATTGCCTGGTGACGCCATCGACCTGCAGGCTGATCGCGGCGGCTTCGATGCCCGTCACCGTGGCAGCCGGGTGCAGCGTGCCGACCGGTGCGGAGAAGTCGAAGGCCTTGCCGATTTCCCAGGGCCGGCCGGCATCCTTCATCTTGCCTTGCAGGTCGCGGCGCGTCATGTCGAAGCCGACCGCGTAGCCGAAGATGTGCGCCGCCGCGTCTTCCACGGCGATATCGGCGCCGCCCTTGCCGATCGCCACCACCAGTTCGCACTCATAGTGGAAATTGTCCGTCCGCGGCGGGAACGGCAGCTCGGCCGTGGTGCCCGGCGCCACCGCCACCACGGCGTGCGCGTCGCCCGGCTTGCTGAAGAAGAATGGCGGTTCGCGGCTCGGGTCCGAACCCATTTCGCGGGCGTGGCCGGCGTAGTTGCGGCCCACGCAGTAGACACGGCGAACGGGGAAACGGGCATCGCTGCCGTCGATGGCCAGCGCTGCCGCCGGGTGCGGGGGGAAAACGTAGTCGGTCATGGTGCTTTCGTGATGGGATGTCAGGTAAACAGCAGGGCCCGCAGCGCCAGCCGGAACGATTCGGTCAGCACGTCCGGGTCCATGTCCGGGTTGTGCACGGCACGCACGGGCAAGCCCTGGAACATGGCAATGATAGCGTTCATCCGCCCGTCGAGCACGGCGTCTTCCACGGACAGGCCATGGCGCTGGCGCCCCACCTTCAGGATCACGCGGAACAGTTCGCGCGTGCGGCGGTCCGCGTCGCGCGCCACGGCGGCGATCTTCGGATTGCGCGATGCTTCGGCCGTGATTTCCAGCGGCAAGATCCACGTCTGCGGGTCGAGGTCGTCGCGCACGCTGCGCGGCACTTCATCGAGCAGCGCCTGCAGCGGGTCTTCCTTCAGCTCGAAACCGCGCATCAATGCCGACACGCGTTCGACGTTTTCCTCGACGAACGCGGCAATGATCGCGTCCTTGCTGTCAAAGTAGTTATAGATGTGGCCGGCGCTCATGCCGGCGGCCTTCGAGATCTCGGCCATGCTGGCGCCATGGAAGCCGCTGCGGCCGAAGCATGCGGCGGCCGCGTCCAGGACCTGGCGGCGCCGGTGGCGCGCCTTCTCGGGATCGTGATGACGTTTTTCGGTAGTGCTCATACTGCCTTTCATGGGCGCTGGCGATAAGGCGGGTCGCTCGACAACGGCGTGGCAAATAAAAGTGATGGATTTTCGTGCCAGGCTAGGCGCAAATGCCCCGGGATAGTTACTTATCCCGGGGTATTTGCAACAACGCCTGGCGCGGAAAGCCGCGCTTTTATGCCATGATCAGTTGTCGAGCGACCGGCCTATGGCTGGCAGCCCAGGTTTGTCAAACGGATCGCCCGTGCACCGGCACGGATGCTATCATTTTCTACGACCGCCACTTGCGCAAGGATGACCATGTCAACCAGGACCTCACGCACGATCGAAATGCGGCCGGCGGAAGCCGCCGACCAGGTTTTCATGGAAGTGCTGTTCGCCAGCACCCGCACCGCCGACCAGCGGATGGGGGCTTGCGACGCCCCCACGGAGGCCCTGCTGATGGCCCTGCAATTCCGCGCCCGGCAAACGCAGCTGCATGCGTACTATCCGTATGCCGACGTGGCCATCATCGTCGAGCGCGAGCGGCCGATCGGCGCGCTGCACGTCAACTACGGCTCCGACGAGATCCGCATCCTCGACCTCAGCCTGCTGCCGGAGTGCCGCAGCCGCGGCATCGGCCTGGGATTGCTGCGCAGCCTGCAGGCGCAAGGCGTGCGCATGCGCGTGCCCGTGCGGCTGGACGTCCTGCCCGGCACCCGTGCCCAGCGCCTGTTCCAGCGCTGCGGCTTCACGCTCAACGGGGCCAACGGCCTGTATCTCTGCATGGAGTGGATGCCGGCGTTGCTGACCTGACGGCTGTTCAGCCGCGGCCCAGCCTTTGCGGCGCGTAGCGGCTGCTCATCATTACAACCCGGATCCTGGTCCGGGGTCCGACCCGCCGGGTCGGACCCCTGGTTCATGCCGTTGGGTCAGTTGCCGTCAACGGCTCGCTGGCGTTATTGCCAGCCACCACCAAGTACTTTGTAAAGAGTAACTTGGTTCGACGCCTTCGCCAGCCGCGCGCTGATATACGTCTGCTGGGCCGCGTACAGGTTGCGCTGCGAGACCAGGGCGTTCAGGTACGATTCCGCCCCCTTCTGGTAACGCTGCTCGTGGATCCGGTAGCTCTTGCCGGAAGCTTCCACCAGCGCGGCTTGCGACGCCACGCGCTCATCGATCGTGCCGCGCTGGGCCAGCGCATCGGACACTTCGCGGAAGGCCGACTGGATCGCCTTTTCGTACTGCGCCAGCGCGATATCCCGGTTGGCCCTGGCCAGGTCCAGGTTGGCCTGGTTGCGGCCGCCGGCGAAGATCGGCAGGGTCAGTTGCGGGATGAACGACCACGTGCCGGCGCCCGCCTTGAACAGGTTCGACAGGTCGCCACTGGCCGCACCGGCCGATGCCGTCAGCGAAATGCTGGGGAAGAACGCGGCGCGGGCCACGCCGATATTGGCGTTGTTGGCCTGCAGCGTGCGTTCGGCGGCCAGCACGTCCGGGCGGCGCTGCAGCACTTCGGAAGGCACGCCTTCCGGCAGTTCCGCCAGCTGCGTCACCGATTGCAGCGCGCCTTGCGGCAGCAGCTCGGCAGGCACCGGGGCGCCGGCCAGCAGTGCCAGCGCGTTCTGGTCCGCCGCCACCTGGGCGGTGTAGACGGCCACGTCGCTGCGCGCCGTTTCCACGCTGGTCTGCGCTTCATACATGTCCAGGCCCGAGGTGGCGCCCGCTTCGAAGCGGCGCTTGCTGAGCTCATAGCTGATCTGCTGGCTCTTCAGCGTGTCCTGCGCCAGGCGCAGGCGCTCCAGGTCCGCCGCCAGGGTCAGCCAGGCATTGGCCACTTCGGCCACCAGGCTGATCTGCTGCGAACGGCGCGCCTCTTCGGTGCCCAGGTATTGCTGCAGCGCCGCTTCGGACAGGTTCTTCACCCGGCCGAAGAAATCCAGCTCGAAGGACGGGATGCCCAGCCCCGCCGAATACTGGCGCGAGATATAGGCTTCACCGGTCGCCGACGAGTTGGCCGGCACGCGCTGGGCCGTCTGGCCCACGCTGGCGTTCACGTTCGGCACGCGGTCGGCGCGCTGCACGCCGTACTGCGCGCGCGCGGCTTCGATATTGAGGATCGACACGCGCAGGTCGCGGTTATTGGCCAGCGCCAGTTCGACCAGCTTTTCCAGCTGTTCGTCGGCGATGAACTCCCGCCATTGCACTTCGTACGCGCCCTTGGCATCCGCGGCGGCTGCCGTCGGCTGGTATGCATCGCCCTGCGGCCACGCCGGCGTCACCGGTGCCGCGGGGCGCTCGTACGTCGGCGCCAGGCTGCAACCGGCCAGCAGCGCCGTCACGGCCAGGGTAATCAGAGTCTTGGTCATTTCTCTACTTCCTTAAACAGTAGTGCCGGCGGCGGGTTGCGCGTTCTTCGCTGCTTTCGACGCGAACATGCTGCGCACCATCACGAAGAACACCGGCACGAAGAAGATGCCGAGGAACGTGGCCGACAGCATCCCGCCCAGCACGCCCACGCCGATCGCGTTCTGGCTGCCGGAGCCGGCACCGCTCGCCAGGGCCAGCGGCAGCACGCCCAGGCCGAAGGCGATCGACGTCATCAGGATCGGGCGCAGGCGCAGCTTCACCGCTTCCAGCGTGGCCTGGCGCACGTCCATGCCGCCTTCCTGCAGTTCCTTGGCGAATTCCACGATCAGGATCGCGTTTTTCGCCGCCAGGCCGACCACGGTCAGCAGGCCCACCTGGAAGTACACGTCGTTCGCCAGGTGGAAGCCCCACGTGGCGATCACGGTACCGATGATGCCCAGCGGGATCACCAGCAGCACCGAGAACGGCACCGACCAGCTTTCATACAGCGCGGCCAGGCACAGGAACACGATGAGGATCGAGATCGTGTACAGCAGCGGCGTCTGCGAACCGGATTCGCGTTCTTCCACCGACAGGCCGGTCCACTCGTAGCCGATGCCCGGCGGCAGTTGCGCGATCATCTTTTCCACTTCGGCCATGGCCGCGCCGGAGCTCACGCCCGGCGCCGGGCTGCCCTGGATGTTCACGGACGACAGGCCGTTGTAGCGTTCCAGGCGCGGCGATGCGTAGATCCACTCGCCGGTGGCGAAGGCCGAGAACGGCACCATCTCGCCGGCGTTGTTCCGCACGAACCACTTGCCCAGGTCTTCCGGCACCATGCGCGAATCCGGCTGGCCCTGCATGAACACCTTCTTCACGCGGCCGCGGTCGACGAAGTCGTTCACGTACGACGAACCCCAGCCCACCGACAGCACGCGGTTCACGTCCGCCACGGCCAGGCCCAGCGCCGTCGCCTTCTGCTGGTCGATCGTCACCTTGTACTGCGGCGTATCTTCCTGGCCGTTCGGGCGCACGCCCACCAGAGCCTTGTTCTGCGCGGCCATGCCGAGCAGCTGGTTACGCGCCGCCATCAGCGCGGTGTGGCCCACGCCACCCACGTCCTGCAGCTGCAGGTCGAAGCCGGAGGCGTTACCCAGTTCGATCACCGCGGGCGGCGCGAACGAGAACACCATCGAATCGCGCAGCTGCATCAGCGCGCCCATGGCGCGGCCGGCAATCGCGCTGACCTTGTTTTCATCGCCCGAACGCTCGGACCAGTCCTTCATCCGCACGAACGCGATACCGGTGTTCTGGCCATTGCCGCCGAACGAGAAGCCGGCCACCGCGAACACGGAAGCGACGTTGGCCTTTTCCTGGTTCATGAAGTAGTCCTCGACCTTCTCGATCGTCTTCAGCGTGCGTTCCTGCGTGGCGCCGGTCGGCAGCTGGATCTGCGTGAACAGCACGCCCTGGTCCTCTTCCGGCAGGAACGAGGTCGGCAGGCGCATGAACACCACGGCCAGCACGGCCAGCAGCACGGCGTAGATGATCATCGACGGCGCGCGGCGGCGGATCATGCCGGCCACCACGCCCTGGTATTTATCGGTGCTCTTCTCGAACGTGCGGTTGAACCAGCCGAAGAAACCGCGGTTGGTCAGGTGATGGCCCTTCTCGACCGGCTTGAGGAACGTGGCGCACAGCGCCGGCGTGAAGACCATCGCCACCAGCACGGACAGCACCATGGCCGACACGATCGTGATCGAGAACTGGCGGTAGATCACGCCGGTGGAGCCGCCGAAGAACGCCATCGGCACGAACACGGCGGACAGCACCATCGCGATACCGACCAGCGCGCCGGAGATCTGGCCCATCGACTTCTTGGTCGCTTCCTTCGGCGACAGGCCTTCTTCCGTCATCACGCGTTCGACGTTTTCCACCACCACGATCGCATCGTCGACCAGCAGGCCGATGGCGAGCACCATCGCGAACATGGTCAGCGTGTTGATCGAATAGCCCAGCGCGGACAGCACGGCGAAGGTACCCAGCAGCACCACCGGCACCGCCATCGTCGGGATCAGCGTGGCGCGGAAGTTCTGCAGGAACAGGTACATCACGAGGAACACCAGCACGATCGCCTCGATCAGCGTCTTGACCACTTCCTCGATCGACAGCTCGACGAACGGCGTGGTATCGAACGCCACGACGGCCTTCATGCCTTTCGGGAACAGCTTGCTCATTTCCTCGACCTTGGCCTTCACGGCTTCGGCGGTGTCCAGCGCGTTGGCGCCGGTGGCCAGCTTCAGGGCGATACCGGTGGCCGGCTTGCCGTTGAAGCGCGCCACGGTGGCGTAGTTTTCGCGGCCCAGTTCCATTTTCGCCACGTCGCGCAGGTGCACGGTGGCGCCGTTTTCCTGCGTCTTCAGCAGGATCGCGCCGAACTGCTCGGCCGTCTGCAGGCGGCTTTGCGCCGTCACGGTGGCGTTCAGCTGCTGGCCCGGCACGGCGGGCGCGCCGCCCAGCTCACCGGCGGAAACCTCGGCATTCTGCGCCTGCACGGCGGTGATCACGTCGGCCGGCGTCAGTTGATAGCTGGTCAGCTTGGTCGGATCGAGCCAGATGCGCATCGCATACTGGGAACCAAACAGCGTGACGTCGCCCACGCCCTCCACGCGCGACAGCGGGTCGAGCACATTGGCCGCCACGTAGTCGCCCAGGTCGGCCTGATTCATGCTGTTGTCCTCGGACACGAAGCCCAGCACCAGCAGGAAGTTCTTGGTGGCTTTCGACACCACCAGGCCTTGCTGCGTGACGGCGGTGGGCAGCAGCGGCGTGGCCAGCTGCAGCTTGTTCTGCACCTGCACCTGCGCGATGTCCGGATTGGTGCCGCTCTTGAACGTCAGCGTGATGCTGATGCCGCCGGTGGAGTCCGACGAAGAGCTCATGTAGCGCAGGCCGTCGATACCCTTCATCTTCTGCTCGATGACCTGGGTGACCGCGTCTTCCACGGTCTTCGCGGAGGCGCCCGGGTACGAGCCGGAGATGGAAATCGAAGGCGGCGCGATGCTCGGATACTGCGCGATCGGCAGGCTCCAGATCGCGAGGCCGCCCGCGAGCATGATGACGATGGCGATCACCCACGCGAAGATGGGACGATCGATGAAAAATCTTGCCATGAAATGGACTCCTGCTTAGTGGGCCGCGGCGGCCGGCTTGGCGGCGGCGGTGTTTGCCGCGGCCGGTGCCACGACGGCGGGCGCGCCCGGCTTCACCTTCTGGATGCCTTCGACGATCACGCGATCGCCGGCGGCCAGGCCGGATTTCACCAGCCACTTGTCGCCCAGCGTGCCGGTGGTGGCGATCACGCGCTGCTCCACGATGCCCTGCTGGTTCAGCACCAGCGTGGTGGCTTCGCCTTTCTGGTTGCGCGTCACGCCCTGCTGCGGCACCGCGATGGCCTGCTCGTTCACGCCGTTCTCGACGATGGCGCGCACGAACATGCCGGGCAGCAGGTCATGCTTCGGATTCGGGAACAGCGCGCGCAGCGTGACGTTGCCGGTACCCGGATCGACCGCCACGTCGGCGAACTGCAGCTTGCCCGCCTGCGCATAGGTGGAACCGTCGGCCAGCTTCAGCGTGACCTTGCCCTCGGCCTTCTTCACGCCGCCGCCTTCCAGCGATTTCTTCAGGCGCAGCAGGTCTTCGGACGATTGCGTGACGTCGACATAGATCGGGTCCAGCTGCTGCACGGTGGTCAGCGCGGTTTCCTGGCCGGCCGTCACCAGCGCGCCCGGAGTCACGTTCGAACGGCCGATGCGGCCCGAGATCGGCGCATGCACCCTGGTGTATTCGACATTGATGCGGGCCGTTTGCAGTTGCGCCTTCGCCGATTCCACGTCGGCGCGTGCCTGCGCCTCGGCGGCCACCGCGTCATCGTAGTCCTGGCGGCTCACGCCTTCGATCTCCACCAGCTCCTTGTAGCGCTTCACTTTCGGGCCGGCCGTCAGCAGGTTCGCCTCGGCGCGTGCCAGCGCGGCCTTGGCGGCGCTGAACGTGGCCTGGTAGGTGGCCGGATCGATCTGGTACAGCTGGGTGCCGGCCTTCACGTCGGCGCCTTCGGTAAACAGGCGCTTCTGCACGATGCCGGCCACCTGCGGGCGGACTTCGGCGATCTGGTAGGCGGACGTGCGGCCCGGCAGTTCGGTAATGACCGGCAGCGCTTCGGCCTTGACGGTGTAGACGGACACCTGCGGCGGCGGCATCTTGCCGCCCGGCGCGCCGGCCTGTTGCTGCTTGTCGGAGTCGCAGCCGGCGGTCAGCGCCGCCGCGCATGCGAGGAAAAGGATGCCGGCCGAACGCAGCGGCGGGCGGGAGAGCGAGTTGTTCATAAAGACTGAACCTTCTGATTTTGAGGGGGTGCTCGGTAGAATGAACGATCATTCTAATACAAATTAGGATCCTACGCATTAACTGACTTTAGAGTCATGAGTCAAAGGGAGCGCTAACAAGCGTTGCCAGAAATCGGGACAGTGACTGGTGTTGTTTTGCAACCAACTCAACAGTTGATGCTTTCCGGCATCTTCGGCGAATGCGGCCGAAGATGCGCTAATACCGCCGAACGCCGCGGCTGAGAATTTTGCCAAAAATCGGGGACTGTCCCCGGTGTTGCCCGGTGTTGTTTTGAGACCAGCTCAGCAGTAACGGCGAAAAAAAGCCTCCCGGCCGGTGGCGGGGAGGCTTTTCGGAGAGACGGCCGGATCAGGTCGTCGTGGTCGGCGGCACGTAGGGCACGAACGTCATCGTGACGTTCTGCAGGTAGATGCCGGTGGTCGCTTCGAAGCCGGAGTCGATGCCGAGCAGCACCCAGACCTTGCCTTCGCCATCGGTCTTCACCCGGATGCCGGTGTTGTTGGTGACCAGTTTCGATGCGTAGGTCTGCTTGCCGTCACAAGGCAGGCCGTTGGCGATGTTCCCCAGCATCATCGAGGCGGCGCCCGGCGCGGCCTGGTTGCCGTGGTCGATGTTCAGGCGGGTGTCGCCGTTGGTGGTCACCGGTTTCGGTTCGGTCGGCGAAGCCGCCGCGATCACCCAAACCGATTCGCCCGGCGCGCCGCCGACACCCATGCAGCCGGAGTGCGCGTTACTGAGCAGGTTCATCGACGGGACCGTGAACGTGTACTCGGTATTCACCGCCAGGCCGGTGATCTGCTTCTTCACGTACAGCAGCAGGTCGTCGCTGCGGTTGGTGCCGCTGATGAAGTAAGCCTTGGTGTCCTTGTAGGCGGCGCCGTACTGGCTGATGTCGCGCAGTTCGAAGACGACATTGGCCGGCGCGGTCTCGGTGGTGTAGTCGCTCGATTCGCCGGTCCAGCCGCCGGTTTCCACCTTGAAGTCCTGCGTCACCAGCACCGCGCGGGCGGTGGGCGTGGTGCCGCCGGTGGACGTGCCCGCGGGATCGTCGTCGTCACCGCCGCAGGCGGCCAGCAGGGCCAGGGTCGCTACCGACAAAGCGGCTTTCCAGGTACGGGTCATTGCGTGATCTCTTTTCTGTGCAGGGGAACGGAGGCAACATTTTAGAAAGGAATAAGCAACTCGTGTGATCTATTTGTAACGAGTTGTACGGGCGCCCCCGGCGCCCCTGCCTGATCCCTTGCTGACTCCCTACTTCCAGTCGCCGCGCAGCGCCAGCACTTCCTCCTGCAGCCGCTCCGGCGTGGCCGCATGTGGCTCCACCGGCACGCCCACCGCCAGCGCCAGGCGCGAACGCAGGCCCTTGCGGAAGGCGCGCTCGAACACATTGTCCTGGCTGCGCGACAGCAGGTGGCCCCACAGCCCGCGCAGCGCCATCGGGATCACCGGCACCTGCGAACGCTCGATGATCTTGGCGATGCCACCCTTGAATTCGTTGATCTCGCCGGTCGTCGTCAGGCGCCCTTCGGGGAAGATGCACACCAGTTCCCCCTCGTGCAGCGCGCGGGCGATGTCCACGTAGGATTTCTCCAGCAGCCACGGGTCTTCCTTGGCGGGCGCGATGGGGATCGCCTTCCCGGTGCGGAAGATCCAGCCCAGGATCGGGGTCTTGAAGATACGGTGGTCCATCACGAAGCGGATCGGCCGCGGGCTGGCCGCCATGATCACGACCGCATCCACATAGCTGACATGGTTGCAGACCAGTACCGCGGCGCCCTCCTCGGGAATGCGGCCAGGCTCGATCACCTTCACCTTGTGCACCGTGTGGATCAGCAGCCAGGCCAGGAAGCGCATCAGGAACTCCGGCACCAGCGAGAAGATGTAGACGGCCACGATGCCGTTCATGATGGCGGTGGCCAGGAACAGTTCCGGGATCGTCAGGCCCTGCCCCAGCAGCAGGATCGCCACGCCGGCCGCGGCCACCATGAACAGCGCGTTCAGGATGTTCATGCCGGCGATCGTGCGCGACAGGTGCTTCGGATCGCAGCGCAGCTGGATCAGCGCGAACAGCGGCACGATGAAGAAGCCGCCGAACACGCCGATCATCACCACGTCGAACACGATGCGCCAGCTGCCCGGCTGCGCCAGCATGGCGATCGCGTCGACCGGCGCCGCGGGCGCGGCATAGCCCTGGCTGGCGAAATACAGGTCGATGCCGAACAGCGACAGCCCGATCGAGCCGAACGGCACCAGGCCGATTTCCACCTTGCGCCCGGACAGCTTCTCGCACAGCAGCGAGCCGGCGCCGATCCCCAGCGAGAAGACCGTGAGCAGCAGCACGAACACGCTGTGATCGCCCTTCAGGTACGTCATCGCGTACACCGGGAACTGCGCCAGCACCATCGCGCCGTAGAACCAGAACCACGAGTTGCCCAGCATCGACAGGAACACGGTGCGGTTGCCGGCCGAGTACTTCAGGTTGCGCACGGTTTCCGCGAACGGGTTCCAGTTAATGTGCAGGTCCGGCGCCGGTGCCGGCGTGACGGGAATCCGGTAGCTGGCCAGCAGGCCCAGGACCGCGAAGCCGACTGTGCCGGCGGCCACCACGGGGATGCCCAGGCCGGCATGCATCACCAGCACATCGCCGAACACCTGCCCGAGCAGGATGCCGACGAAGGTACCCATTTCCACCATGCCGTTGCCGCCGGTGAGTTCCTCGGGTTTCAGCTGTTGCGGCATGTACGAATACTTGACGGGGCCGAACAGCGTGGAGTGCGTGCCCATCGCGAACACCGCCAGCACCAGCAGCCACAGGCTGTGCGTCATCCATCCCAGCGCGGCGACGCCCATGATGACGATCTCGGCCCACTTGACGAAGCGCACCAGCCGCGACTTCTCGAACTTCTCGGCGATCTGGCCGGAAGTGGCCGAGAACAGCACGTAGGGCAGGATGAACAGGCCGGGGATCAGGTTCGTCACCATCGATGGCGACAGGGTCGTCCAACTGGCGGCGTCGAACGTGAGCACGACGATCAGCGCCGTCTTGAACAGGTTGTCGTTGAAGGCGCCGAGGAACTGGGTCCAGAAGAATGGCGCGAAGCGGCGTTGGCCGAGCAGCGCGAACTGACTGGCATGCTGCGTGGCAGCGGGGGTGGTCTGGCTCATGGGCAGGCAGGGGAATCGATCGAACCGACAACATACCGCACATCGCCCTGTACAACAACACGCCAGCGAACACGCCGGCGCCCGGGCCTGGCTAGCCGAGTGGCAGGCGGATCGCAATGCGGGTGCCGCCGCCGCCGTCTTCGCCGCCGCTGCCGATCGCGAAGCTGCCGCTCACCGCGTGCACGCGCTCGCGCATGCCGGCGATGCCGATGCCGTCGGTGCGCACCCCCGGCAGGCCCACGCCATCGTCGCGCACCTCGATGTCCAGCGCGTCGCCATGCCGCGCCAGCGCGACACTTGCATGGCGCGCCCCCGCATGCTTGACGATGTTCGACAGCGCTTCCTGGATGATGCGGTAGGCGGAAATTGCCAGCTCCGGCTCCACGCCCGCCATGTCGCCTTCGATGCGGCAATCGAAGCGGCAGTCCGGCTGGCTGTCGCCGACCTGGCGCACCATTTCCTCGACGGCTCCGCGCAGGCCCAGCATGTCGAGCACTTCGGGCCGCAGCCGCCGCACCAGCGCCCTGCCATTGTTGTACAGCCCCAGCGCCAGCTGCGTCACGGAGGTGGCGCGGCGCGCGATCTCCTGCGCCACCTCCGCCGGTGCGGCCTGCCCCGCGAGCGACGCAATGCGCTGCGATTCCAGGCGCACGGCGATCAGCGAGGCATTCAGTTCGTCATGGATTTCCAGCGCGATGCTCTGGCGCTCATGTTCCACCGCCGTGTTCAGCCGCCGCAGCAGCCGGCGCTTCTCGGCATCCGCGTCGCGCAGCGCCTGCATGGAAGCCTGCAGCGACGTATCGAAACCTTCCGACAGGCGCCAGGCCAGCGCGCCGCACAGCACCAGGCCGAGCGCGGCGGCCAGCAGTTCGAGGCGGAAGCGCGCCGCCTGGCGGGCCAGCATCGCGTCCGGCGTCATCCGCACCTGCACGTAGCCGACCGTTTCAAACGCGGGACGCGGCGCACCGTTGGCGGCGCCGAACACCACGCGGCCATCCGGTGCCCGCATGTTCAGCCACACCAGCCGCTTCAGGACGGCCGCCTCGTAGTAGCGGCCTTCCGGCGCCCCCGTGGCGCGGCCGCGCAGCCGCACCAGTTCACGCCGCCGCGCATCGAACAGGGCGACTTCGCGGATGGCGGTGTCCGTTTGCAGCACGCCGCGCACGCTGCGCCGCAGTTCATCGTACTGGCCCGAGATCACGGCGTACTCGCTGCTGTCGGCCAGCACCCGCGCCAGCAGCGTGCCCCGCTCGGCCAGCTCGGCGCGCACTTCGTCCTGGCGCGACTGGTAGCTGAACCACAGCAGCGACAGGCACAGCGCCACCAGCGGCGCCAGCGTGATCGCCAGCAGCCGCGTGCGCAGGTTCCAGCCGAGGCGCCAGTGCCGGCGCAGGAAGGCCAGCATCAGGCTTGCAGCAGGCCGTAGCGCACGGCCAGGCGCGTGATGTCGGCGGCGCGGTTCACACCCAGCTTGTCCTTGATCGCCTGGCTGGCGTTGCTGATCGTCTTCGACGATACCGACAGCCGGTCGGCGATTTCCGCATTGGTCAGGCCTTCCGCCATCAGCGTGAAGATTTCCAGCGCGCGCTCGTCGAGCACCGATTGCGGCGACATGTCGCCCTGTACCGACAGGCTGGCGAGCCGCTCGGCGATGCGGGGCATGAAGTACAGCGCGCCCGCATGCGCGCGGCGCACCGCCGTGGCCAGTTCCCCGGGGTCGCAATCCTTGGTGATGAAGGCGCGCGCGCCGATCCGGTAGCACTCCTTGATCAGGCTGTCCTGGTCGAACTGCGTCAGGAACACGATGCGCGCCTCCGGCTGGCGCCCGAGGATGGCGCGCGCCACATCCAGTCCCGTCAATGCCTCGCCGAAGCGGATGTCCAGCACCAGCACATCCGGCTGCAGGCTTGCATGCTGCTCGAGCACCTCGTCCGGGCTCCTCGCCTGGCCCACCACGTCGATGTCCGGCCCCGCCAGCGACATCGCGAATCCGGTCATCACGATCGGATGGTCATCCGCCAGCATCACGCGGATGCGCGCTTCCTTTGCCTGCTTCACTTTCCACCTCCACGCAATATGAACTTCTCACGGACAGAAGCATATCATTCCACACGATTACTCGCTAACCCCTTCCATTTTTGCTATGACATGGAATAGTATACTTCCAACACGTAGCAAAAAACCTCTACCAACCATGGCAAGGAGAATGGCATGAACTTCGTCAGTCAACGCAGGAACCCCACCGGTATCGCCGTCGTCGTGCTGCTGCACGTGCTTGCCGGGTTTGTCGCCCTGCAGAATTCCACCGTGCTGGTGGGCCGTACGCCGCCCGGCGTCGTCGACCTGATCCCGGTGGACCAGACGCCGCCGCCGCCACCCCCGCCGCCAGTACCCATGCCCGATCCGGTGCAGCCGCCGACCACCACGATCGCCGTGCCGGACCTGCCGAACGATGTATTCCAGCCCGCGGACCAGGTGCCGATGGCGACGCGCCCGGCCAGCGATCCGGCGCCGCCGGCCACCGCGTCGACAGGCACGGTGGCGCAGCAGCCGGCGGAGCCCGCACCCAGGGCGCCCGTTCGGGTGGCGGCGGTGGTCGATGCGAAAGCCTGCACGCGGCCCGAGTATCCGCGCAGCGCGCTGCGCAACGGCGACACCGGCACCGTCACGCTGGCACTGCTGGTCGGTACGGATGGCCGGGTGGCCGAATCGAGGGTGGAGAAATCAAGCGGCGTGCGCGACCTGGATCGCGCCGCCCAGGCGGGGCTGTCGCTGTGCCGCTTCCAGCCCGGCACGGTGGATGGCGTCCCCCAGCAGTCGTGGACGCGGATGGACTACGTGTGGAGCCTGGAAGACTGAAGGGGATGCCGGCCGCGCGGTGGCGCGGCCGGCATGAATCACGGCTTGCACGATCACGGCTTGCGCGCCACCAGGTTGATCAGCGTTTCCTCCCGCACGGCGCGCGGCTTGATGCGGAACACGCGCTCCAGCAAGCCCAGGTCCTCGCGGCTCCACCACAGGAACGGATACGACACGGCGCTGTCCGGCACATCGAAGCCGGCGCCGCGCACCATCGCCAGGTATTCCGGCGCGGTCTTCTGCACGTCCATCGGATGGCGGAACAGCAGCCGGATGATCCATGAATGGATATAGCGGCGCGTCGATTCCGCGAACAGCAGCACGCCGCCCGGCTTGAGCACGCGGAAGAACTCGGCGATCGCCCGTTCCTGGTCGATCAGGTGGTGGAAGGTCTGGTGGCAGAACAGCAGGTCCACCGACGCATCGGGCATGGCGATGTTCGAACTGGAACAGCAGATGAATTCGGCCGGGATGCCATGCACCGCCACTTCCATGCCGGATGCCTCGATCATCTCGGGGTCGATGTCCATGCCGATCAGCCGCTTCGGCGCGAAGCGCGCGTGCAGCTTCGGCAGCGAGCGGCCATAGCCGCAGCCGACGTCGGCAACCACATCGAAGCGCGTGCGGCCGGCCGGCATCAGGCGGCCGAGGTCCTCCAGCGCGCGCTCCAGTACGTGCACGGTCCACGTCTCGGTGCGCAGGAACCACTTGCCGAACTCCGTTTCCGGCACGTGCGGGTCGGTGGGCAACGGGGCCGGCTGCATTTTCGGTGGCTGAACATCCATACAATTTTCCTCAAATTTGATGCGGGCGGGCCCGCGCTGACCAATCTATAATGCAGCCCGTTTTTATGTGAAGCCACCAACGTGCCGATCCGACCACTCTTCTGTTTCATCCTTGCCGCCGCCGCGCACCTGGCACATGCGGGCGAGGAGCCTGCGCCGGCACCTATCCCGTCGGCGCGGGTTTCTACACCTTCTGCGCCGGCCCCCATACCGTCGGCGCTGGCCGCGCCGGCACCTATCCGTTTCCTGCTCAGCTTCGACGACGGTCCGAGCGGTTCGCGCGGCGACAATTCCACCGCACGGGTGCTCGACACCCTGGACCATAACGCCGTGCAGGACGGCATCAAGGCCGTCTTCTTCACGCAAACCCGCCACTGGCACGGCGGCGGCACCGAGACCGGCCGCGCACTGATCCGGCGCGAGCACGCCGCCGGCCATGTCGTGGCACTGCATTCGGCCACCGCCCTGCACTCGAACCACCGCTTCATGGCCGCGGCGGAACTCGACGAGTCGCTGCGCCGCGGCGTGGACGACTTGCGCGAGCTCACCGGCAACGCGCCGCGCCTGGTACGCCCGCCGTTCTGGGCCTACGACGCCGCCACGCTGGAGGGCTACCACCGCCATGGCCTGCGCATGCTGCTGACGGACCTGAACGCCAACGACGGCAAGATCTGGGGCGTCAACTTCAGCTGGCACAAGCGCTCCAACATGCTCAGGATGCTGGCCGACACCCGCGCGCGCTGGGCCGCCGGCACCATGCAGGTGGTCGATGGCCACACGCCGGTCATCGTCACCTTCCACGACGTGAATACCTACACGGCGCGCAACCTCGAGGTCTACCTGCGCATCCTCGTCGACGTGGCGCGCGAACTCGACATGCCCGTCGCCGGCAAGCCGTTCTACGACGACCACGACGCGCTGGAGCGGGCCGCGCTGGCCAGTACCGTGAACAGCGCCGCCGAACATCCGCGGCTGCCGGGGTTGTGGAACTGGCTGTGGCAGTAGCCTCCTACCGCTGGTGTCTGACACTATTTTCTGGGCGGTTTCCAGAGAACGGTGTCAGACACTGCTGCCGTTAAGTTAAGTGTTACCCGACACATTGAGAGCGCATGCATTCACCCCAACAGCGAAGGGCGGGGGTCAGACCCGCCGGGTCTGACCCCGGACTTTGCACTTGGGGTTTGCTTAACTAAGCGGCATAAGTGTCCGACACCAGCGACCTCACAAGTCCACGATTTGCAACCGGGGCACATCCGCCAGCGGCACGGCGCTGCACACCACCACCGACAATGCATCGTGCGGCAACGCATATGTGCCGCCCGCTTCCACGCTTAGCTTGATCCGCGCTTCCTGCGTACTCCACGCGGCATAAAACGCATCGACCCGCGCCCCCTCGGGCAGCGCGGCAAGCCGCGCGCAGGTGGCCGCGTCGAACGCCTGTTCGGCCAGCGCGCCGATATCGCGCGCGGCATCCTTCATTTCAATATCCAGCCCGAGCGCCGTAGCGAAGCTGACCGCACAGCCGACCCAGGGCCCGCTGTGCGACACCGACAAACCCGGCAGCGGCACCGCCGGCGCGACCAGCCACGGTGCCCGCCCCGGCGCGCCGCCCAGTTCCACCGATTCGGGTGGCACACCGAGCAGCGTGCCGATGGCGATCCGCAGCAGCGCCCGCGCGGCGATGAACTGGCGGCGGCGCGCTTCGCGCACGAAGCCGCGTTCCCGCTCGCCAGCGCCCAGCCAGCGCCCGTATTCGTGCAGCCGCGCTTCGTCCAGCCCGTCGCAACGGGCCAGCCACACGTGCGCGGCCGCCGTCACTTACTTGGCCAGCTTGACGAAATCGCCCTTCAGCGCCACGCCGCTGACGATATTGCCGTCATGGCATTCGAACTCCGTCTGGCTCGACATTTCCTTGTGCTTGTAGTTGCTGACGATGTTGACCACCGCATCGGCGCCCACCGAGTCGGCCTTCTTCTTCAGTGCCAGCATCGCCGACAGGAAGGCCCAGTGGCAGGCTTCCTCGGGCGACTTGCCCACGCTGTTGGTCTTCTGGCTGGTGCTGTCGGAAGTGATCTTCGAGGCCACTTTCGGGGTCTTCTGGTCGCCGAAGTAGAACTTCACCGTGTCGCCCAGGCGGCCCTTCGCATCGTTGCTGTTCAACGCGTTCTCGATCGGCACCATCATCGCGCGATCGGCCGCGGTGGCCGGCAGGGAGGCGGCGACGGCGCTTGCCGCCAGGACCATCGTCAACATTGCTTTTTTCATTTTTCTTCCTTTGTTGTGGTGAGTGAACTTTGAATTGTTTTCAGGGGCGCTTGAAGATCAGCGACGTATTGATGCCGCCGAACGCGAAATTGTTCGACATTACGTAATCGCACCGCAGCGCGCGGCCCTCGCCGACGATGTAGTCGAGTGCCGCGCATTGCGGATCGACGCCGTCGAGGTTGATGGTCGGCGCGAACCAGCCCTCGCGCATCATCTCGATGCTGATCCAGGCTTCCAGCGCACCGCAGGCGCCCAGCGTGTGGCCCATGTAGCTCTTCAGGGAACTGATCGGCACGCCGCCGCCGAACACCTGTTGCGTGGCCTGCGATTCGGCCA
Source organism: Pseudoduganella albidiflava (assembly GCF_004322755.1). Taxonomy (NCBI): domain Bacteria; kingdom Pseudomonadati; phylum Pseudomonadota; class Betaproteobacteria; order Burkholderiales; family Oxalobacteraceae; genus Pseudoduganella; species Pseudoduganella albidiflava. The sequence continues at coordinate 1,324,111 of NZ_CP036401.1, read as the reverse complement.
CGTCGCCCTGGGCGGTGCCGGTGCCGTGCGCGTTGATATAGCCGATCGCGGACGGCTCCAGGCCGGCATCCTCGAGCGCCAGCAGCATCGCCGTCTTCATCGTCGCCGCGTTGGGCTGCGTCACGTGCACGCCGTCGCTGTTGGTGCCGAAGCCCACCAGCTCGGCGTGGATCGTGGCGCCGCGCGCCAGCGCATGCTCGCGTTCCTCCAGCACCAGCGCGCCGGCGCCTTCGCCGATCACCAGGCCGTCGCGCTGCGCATCGAACGGCCGGGGCGAGGTGTGCGGCGCATCGTTGCGCGTGCTGGTGGCGAACAGCGTGTCGAACACGGCCGCCTCGGTGGCGTCGAGTTCCTCGGCGCCGCCGGCCAGCATGGCCGTCTGCGCGCCGCTCCGGATCGCTTCATACGCGTAGCCGATGCCCTGGCTGCCGGAGGTGCAGGCCGACGACGTGGTGTACACCCGCCCGGTCATGCCGAAGAACACGCCGATGTTGACCGGCGCGGTGTGCGCCATCATCTTGATGTAGGTGGTGGCGTTGATGCCTTTCGTGGTGCGGTCTTCCATCATGCGGCCGAAGTCGCCGATGGCACTGGGCGTGCCGGCCGAGGAACCGAAGGACACGCCCATCCGGCCCGAGGTCAGCAGCGGATGGTCGAGCAGGCCGGCGTCGAGCAGCGCCAGTTCGCTGGCGCGTGTGGCCATCAGCGCCACGCGGCCCATGCTGCGCGTGGTCTTGCGGTTGTAGCGCGCGGTGAGCTCGAACGGCGCGGCCGGCGCGCCCAGGTTCGTGTTCAGGCCTTCATAGCTGGCCCACTGTTCCATCCGCACGATGGCGTTGCGGTACTCGCCCAGCCGCTGGCGCACGCTGGCCCAGTCGTTGCCGATCGGGCTGATGCCGGCCATGCCGGTGACGACGACGCGGCGGCTCATGCCAGGCCACCGTTGACGGAAATGACTTGCCGGGTGATGTAGCCGGCATCCTCGCTCATCAGGAAGCTGACGGCGGCGGCCACCTCTTCCGGCCTGCCGACACGGCGCGCCGGGATCATCTTCAAGGCTTCCTCCATCGGCACCTCGCTCGTCATGTCGGTATCGATCAGGCCGGGCGCCACGCAGTTCACCGTGATCGCGCGCTTGGCCAGTTCCAGCGCCAGCGCCTTGGTGGCGCCGATGATGCCGGCCTTGGCGGCGCTGTAGTTGACTTGCCCGCGGTTGCCGACCAGGCCGGACACGGAAGCCAGGGTGACGATGCGGCCCGGCTTGCGGCGCTGCACCAGCGGCATCACCAGCGGGTTCAGCACGTTGTAGAAGCCGTCCAGGTTCGTGCGCAGCACGAGATCCCAGTCTTCGCCGGACATCGCCGGGAAGGCGTTGTCGCGCGCGATGCCGGCGTTGGCGACCACGCCGTAGTAGCAGCCGTGTTCGGCGATGTCCGCCTCCAGCGCCGCGGCGGTAGCGGCGCGGTCGCTCACGTCGAACTGCAGCACTCGCGCCGGGTTGCGCGACCCCGGGTTCATGGCGGCGATCTGCGCGGCCACCGCCTCGGCTTCGTCGCGCCCGCTGCGGCAATGCAGCACCACGTCGTAGCCGTCGCGCGCCAGGCGCAGCGCAATCGCCTTGCCGATGCCGCGCGACGAACCCGTCACCAGCACACTGGGCGGCGTGGCCGCGGGCTTGCCCATGGGCGCATTGTTAAGTTGATCCGTACTCATACCGCTGTTCCACCTGAAAGAAACTCATTGACATTGTCGGGCTGGAACACCGTCACGGTAGCCGTGGCCACGGTATTCCCCCCTGCGTCGATCCTGCATTCGAACGCGCCCAGGCCGTTGTCGCCCTGCAGCGCGCGGTGCGCGTGCACATGCAGCACGCTGCCCACGTCGAACGCGGGAACGCCCGCCTCATACTTGCGCGACCCCAGCAGGAAGCCCACCTTGACGGCGTCGCCGCGGCGCCGCGCCAGCCAGCCGGCATGCGCCGCGATGGCCTGCGCCATGTACTCGATGCCGACCCAGGCGCCGACGGCCGTGCCGTCGCAGAACATGCTGTCCGGCCGGATCACCACCTCGGCGCACAGGTCGTCGTCACCGACGCTGACGACACGGTCGAGCAGCACCATCTGGCCGGAATGCGGAAGGATGTCAGCGACCGGTGGAAGGGTCGCCGCATCCTGCGCAAGCGGCGCCGCGCGCCCCAGCACCAGTACCGCGTTCGAACCGCCGAACGCGAAGGAATTGCTCATCACATGGCGCACTGGCCGGCCCAGCGTGGCGCCCACCGGCACCAGGTTCAGGGCCGGCAGCGCCGCATCCGGTACGCCATCCCACAGGTGGGGCGGCAGCGCGCCGCGGTCGTTGTCCGGCTGCAGCGCCAGCCAGCACAGCGCCGCCTCGATCGCCGCCGCCGCGCCCAGCGTGTGGCCGGTGAACGGCTTGGTCGAACTGGCCGGTACTTCGCAGCCGAACAGCCCGGCGATCACCTTCGATTCCATCGCATCGTTCTGCTGCGTGGCGGTGCCGTGCATGTTGATGTAGTCGATGTCGGCCGGTTGCAGGCCGGCGCGCCGCAGCGCGTCGAGCATGGCGATCCGCGCGCCGCCGCCGGCCGGATCGGGCGCCGACATGTGATGCCCGTCGGACGATTCGCCCCACCCGGCCAGCGTCACCGCCGCCGGCTCGCGAGTCAGCAGGAACAGCGCGGCGCCTTCGCCGATATTGATGCCGTCGCGGTTGGCGCTCATCGGGTTGCAGCGCGCCGCGCTGACCGATTCCAGCGCGGAAAAGCCGGCCACCGTGAAGGTGCACAGCGAATCGACGCCGCCCGTCAGCACCGCGTCGCACAGGCCCATGCGGATCAGCCGCGCGGCGCTGGCCATCGCCTTGGCGCTGGACGAGCAGGCGCTCGAATGCACGTATGCCGGCCCGGCGATGCCCAGCTCGTCGGCCAGCAGTGCCGCCGGCGAGCCCATTTCCTGCTGCCCGTAATGGAAACCGGGCGCCAGCTCGCCATGCGCGGCACGGTGCATCAGCGCCTTTTCCGTTTCGGCGATGCCGGACGTGCTGGTGCCGATGATGACGCCCACGCGATCGGCGCCGAAGCGCGCCACGGCCGCGTCCACGGCCGGCCGGATCTGCGCCAGCGCGGCCAGCGCCAGCGCGTTGTTGCGGCTGCGCTGCGCCGGCGGCAGGTGCGCGACCGACGGCAGCGCCGCGCGCACCTGGCCCAGCGGCAGCTCGCGGCCCGGCGAGCATTCGGTGGCGGGCAGCGTGCCGGGCGTGCCGGCGAACAGGTTCGCCCGCACCTCTGCGAGGCCGGTGCCCAGCGCGCACACGATGCCGCACTCGTTCAGGTAGACGTTCATTGCACTCATTGACAACTCGATATCAAAACTCTTTACTCGGCGGCGAACTGGATCGTCAGCCGGTATTTATACCGCAGGTTGTCCAGCACCACCGTGCCGCTCCAGCGCGGGCTGCCGCTGTAGGCGATACGCATGATGGGCTCGTCGTTCAGGTACAGCGTCCGGCGCAATCCATCCTCGGCGATGCGCCAGCCGGGCGGCAGCGCCCGCGCCACCGCTTCCACCGGCCACAGGGTCAACTGCATGTCTTCCAGCACGTCGTCCGCGCGCACCTGGCGCGGCAGCATAACGTGCCGCCATTCCTTCACTTCCTTGCCGTCGTAGTGCACGGTCAGCACGCGCTGGCCGAACGCCAGGCCGACCATGTCGATCGCGTCCGGCTCGACCTGCAGCGCCACGTCCATGTCGTCGATGCGGCCGGCGCGTTCCACCTTCAGGTGCTGCTGCACGCTGATCGACTGGCCCAGCGCGGCCGGGTGCAGCTTCAGCCCGAGCCGGGCCGGCACCGGCGGGGACGACGCGCAGCCGGCCAGCGCGGCGGCCAGCAGGAGCGCTGGAATCAGCCGCCGGTTCGGCCGCTGATTCGACCACACCCTCAGGCGCGCTTTCAGCCCAGTTTGCACGCGGCCTCCAGCGCCGCCAGGCGGCGCGCGGTTTCCTTCACGTACGGGTTCGACTGGTCCCACGCGTAGCCGGCCAGGATGGCCGAGATCATGCGGCGGATCTCCGGCTGCTGGCGTTCATGGAAGATGATGGTCTGGAAGCCGCCCTCGTACCACGATTCGACGAACGCGCGGAAGGTGTCGACACCCTTGCGCAGCGGCGCGCCGTAGTCGGCCTGCCAGTCCACCGTTTCGCCGGCGAACTGCCGCTTCAGCGCGGCGGCGGCCAGGCTGGCCGAGCGCACCGCGATCGTCACGCCGGACGAGAACACCGGGTCGAGGAATTCGCCGGCATTGCCCAGCAGCGCATAGCCCTCGCCCCACAGCCTGTCGACGTTCGCGGAATAGCCGGTGATCTGGCGCGCCGGGGTATCCCACGCGGCATCCTTCAGCAGGCCCGCCAGCGACGGTTCCTCGGCCACGATCATCTGCAGCCGCTCGGTCGGCGAGCCCTGGTACTGCTCCAGGTACGAGGTTTCCGCCACCACGCCCAGCGAGCAGCGGCCGCCGGCGAACGGGATGGTCCAGAACCACACATTGGTGTGCTTCGGGTGCACCGTGACGCGGATCTTGTTGCGGTCGAACCCGGCGTCCGGGCCGATGCCATCCTTGACGTGCGTGAAGATCGCGCCGCGCACCGGGAAGTTCGATGGCGTTTCCAGCTTCAGGAGCCGCGGCAGGATGCGGCCGAAACCGCTGGCATCGAGGATGAAGCCGGCATCGACCTGGTACTGCGCGCCGTCGAGGTCCTTCACCGTGACGAGCGAGCGGCCGCCCGGCTGGCCCAGCTCGATATTCAGCACTTCATGGCGGAAGCGGATCTCGGCGCCCTGCTTCGCGGCTTCCTTTGCCAGCAGGTGGTCGAAGTCGGCGCGCTGCACCTGGTACGTGGTGCCCCAGCCTTCCGAATGCTTGTCGCGGAAATCGAAGTCCGTGTACACGCCGTTCTTCATGAAGGCGGCACCGTTCTTGTACTGGAAGCCCGCCTCGACGACGGCGCGCAGCATGCCCGCTTCTTCCAGGTACTGCATGCTCTGCGGCAGCAGGCTCTCGCCGATCGAAAAACGGGGAAACTGTTCGCGCTCGATGACGAGCACCTGGCGGCCCTGCTTGCGCAGCAGCGCCGCGGCCACTGATCCGGCGGGGCCGGCTCCGACGATCAGGATGTCAGCTGATTCCAATTGCTTCTGCATTTGCTTTCTCTTTGTTGAAGGTCACTACACCGAAACAGGGAACCGCCAGCCATACCAGCAGGGTACCCAGCAGCATCGTCAGTCCGAACGCCTGCAGCGCCGGGGTGTTCGACAGGCCGAGCAGGCCGAACGCCAGCAGCGTGTTGGCGGCGGCGAGACCCACGGCCAGCCATGGCGTGGTGTCTTTCCTGTCCGGGTGTTCTTGCATGAAGATGCCGTAGTCGACGCCCACGCCCAGCAGCAGCATCAGCGCCAGCACGTGGAACAGCTGCAGGTTCTGGCCGGCATAGCCGAGGATGGCCAGCGTGGCCACGCTGGCCAGCGCGGTCGGCGCGATCACGCGCCATGCCCGGCCCCGGTAGCGCGGCAGCAGCAGCACGAACACCACGCAGTACGCGCCCAGCACGACGAAGCCCATGTTGACGCGATAGCGCCCCAGCACGGACGAGATCTCTTCCACCTTGTCGACCCACTGCACGCCGGCCAGGCCGTCGGCCAGCGGGCGCACGCGCGGCACGCTGGCCATCGACAGGCCGCGTAGCGCGACGATGCTGGCGTATTCTCCCTCTTCCTTGCCGAGCCACAGGTGGCGCCACGGCTCGCTGGCCGGCGCATTCATGAAGGCATCGACATCGAGCGGCGTGCCGGCCGCGCGCAAGGCGTCGGCGGTAGCTTTCACCCATCCGGCATCCTCGCCGGCCTGCCGCGCGACGGCGGCCAGCGGCCCCTCCGGTCCCAGCAGCTTCAGGTCCACCAGCGCGCGGCGCTCGGCCTGCGTGCGTGCCGACGGCACCCAGTTCGAGATGGCCTGGTAGCCCGACAGGTGGCCGGCGGCGATCAGCCGGTCGAGCCGCAGCTTCAGCGCTTCTTCGCGCTGCAAGACCGTTTCAGCCGACGCGCCGCGCACCAGGAAGAACTGCACGGGCGTGGCCGCGTCGAGCAGCTTGCCCAGCTTGATCTGGTCATCGACCAGGTGCTTCGGCGGATTCTGCAGCAGGCGGATATCGTCGTTGGCGCCCAGCTTCGCGATGCCGAAGGCGGCCGCCACACCGAACACCGCCGCGGCGATCCACGTGCCGGCATTGGCGCGCAGCAGCGGCCAGCGCGCCAGTGCCGCGCCATAGGCATGCACCAGGGCGCCGCTCTTCAGGCTGCGCGGCCCGATCAGCTGGGGGAACCAGAACACCACCGTCAGCCACGCGAATACCAGGCCCAGTGCGGAAAACACGGCCATCTGCCGCAGGCCCGGGAACGGCGTCAGCGCCAGGCCCATGTAGCCGATGACGGCGGCCAGCAGCGTCAGCGCCAGGCCCGGCAGCAATTTCTTCAGCAGCGCGCGCGAATCCAGCGATTCACCGGCCGAGAGCCGGTTGCACAGGAAGTAGATGCCGTAGTCCTGCGCCACGCCGACCAGGCTGGCCCCGAACACGAGCGTCATCAGGTGGATCTGGCCGAACAGCAGCCAGCACACTGATAGCGCGCCCAGCACGCCGACGCCGATCGACAGCAGGATCAGCACGATCGGCTTCAGGGTGCGGAAGCTCAGCCACATCAGCAGCACGATGCCGGCCACCGAACCGGCGCCGATGGTGTGCATCTCGCGGCTGGCCTGGGCACTGGCATTGGCGGCATGCAGGATCACGCCGGCCTGGATCACCTGCGCCCGCGGCGTGGCCTGGCGCGCCGCGGCGACGGCCTGCTCCAGCAGCGGCAGCACACGGTCCTGCGCGGTCATCGACAGGGCCGGCACTTTCAAGGTCAGCGGCAGCAGCACGTAATCGGCGCCCCCGCCGCTGACGAACAGGTGGCCGTCGCGCGGACGCACCGGCGTTTCCTGCGCCCGTTCCTGCACCCAGCCGGAGAACAGGCCGAAGGGATCGTCCTGCCAGGCGCCCAGCTTGGGGCCGCCGAACGGCGCGTACAGCTTCGCCAGCGCCTGCTGGGTCCAGAACGCGGCGCCTTCCTTTTGCAGCTGTTCCTGCTGCGCCGGCGACATCAGCACCAGCCGGTGCCGCTGGAACAGCGACAGCCATTCGGCCTGCACGTTCGCGCCGGCATTGGCCGCTTCGAACAGGTCGGGATGCTTCGCCAGCACGGCGGCATACGCGTCGGCGGCGCGCTTCGCATCGTCCCATTCGGCGGCGCCGACCAGCACGATCACCCGCTGCTGGGCCGCGTCGACCATGTGCGCGAACGAGCGCTGCAGGATCGGGTCGCGTTCCTGCACGGGCAGCAGCGCCATGATGTCGGTGTCCGGCACGATGCGCTTGACCAGCCACAGGTAGCCGTTATGGCCCAGCAGCAGGGCCACGGCCACCAGCCACACCAGCGCGAGCGTGCGTCCCCTGGCCATCATCAGAACAGCGCCGCCTCGTCGGCGGTCATTGCCTTGTCGCCGGATTCGATCTTCGAGAACACGATGCTGGTACGGTCGCCCGACGCTTCGCTGATGACGATGTTGTTCACGTAGGCGCCGCCATCGAGCCGGATGGTGCCGATCGCCTTGGCCAGGGCCGGTTCACGCGCTTCCAGCGTGACCTTCCAGCTGTCCGCGCCCACCGTGCCGTCTACCTTGAACAGTTGTTCGAGCTGCGCCAGGTCGCCGGCCAGCAGCGAGAACAGCACCTGGTTGATCATGCGCACCGTCGGTTCGGTCTTCGCGTCGAGCCGCATCGCCACGCGTTCGCCCTGGTAGTGGACGATCTCGCCCTTGGTCAGGCGCAGCGTGTTCGGGAACGGCTGCAGCGTGCGCCACAGCACGCCCTTTTCCTGCACCACGCAGAAGCGGCCATTGGCGGCCAGCGGCTTCTTCATGCCGGCCAGCGTCTTGCTCTGGTCGAAGCGGCCGCACATCACCTTCGGCTTGGCCAGCATGGCCTGGATCTTCGCCACCGGCACGGCCGAATTCGTGGCTGGATTCGCGGCGGCGGCGACCAGGACGGGCAAGGCCAGCGCCAGCGGCAGCAAGTAAGTCAACATCGGTTTTTTCATGCGATCCCCAGTTTCTCCATCAGCACGGGCGGCGACACGTAGCACATTTCCTGCGTGGCCATGTTCACCGCCACCATCGTGGTGGTGGCGCGGTTCAGGCGCTTGCCCGATTGCGCATCCGTGATCAGGTAATCGATCTTCAGGCAGTTTTCCCACTCGACGATGTCGGCACGCAGCCGGATCTTCTGGCCGAAGGTGGCCGGCGCCACATAGCGCAGGTGCATGTCGACCACCGGCCACGCATAGCCGGACTGCTTCATCTGCGGGTAGTTGTAGCCGATCTTGTCGAGCAGCGCGCAGCGCACCACTTCGAGATACTTCACGTAGTTGCCGTGCCAGACGATCTCCATCGGGTCCAGGTCGAAGAACTGGACTTCCATGTCGACCTCGGCGAACCAGCGGCTTTCCGCGAGTTTTCGTGCACCGTTACGCATACAGCTCCCATGCCTTGGCGCGGATGCTGGCCAGCAGCGAATGCAGGTCGCTGTCCAGGCGGCGGTCTTCGTCGATCGGCGCGATGTCCAGCGCCTCGACCATCGCGGCGAGGTGCGGCTGCAGCGCCAGTTCCGGACTGGCGCGGCCACGCAGCCAGGCGCCCTGCCGCACCGTGATCAGCAGGGCCGCCACGACTTGCTCGGTCAGTTCCAGCACGCGCAGGCAGTCGCGCGCGGCGATGGTACCCATGCTGACCTTGTCCTGGTTGTGGCATTCGGTCGAACGCGAGAACACCGAGGCCGGCATGGTCAGCTTCAAGGCCTCGGCCGTCCAGGCCGAGGCGCTGATCTGCAGCGCCTTCAGGCCATGGTTGATGGCGGCGCGCGGCCCCGTGCTGCCGGACAGGTTGGCCGGCAGGCCGTTGTTGTAGCGCGCATCGACCAGCAGCGCCATCTGGCGGTCCAGCAGATCGGCCACGTTGGCCACCGCGTTCTTCATGCCATCCATCGCGAAGGCGATGTGACCGCCATAGAAATGGCCGCCGTGCAGCACGCGCTCGTTGTCGCCATCGATCAGCGGGTTGTCGTTGGCGCTGTTCAGTTCATTTTCGATATTGCTGCGGAATAGCGGCATCGCATCGGCCAGCACGCCGATCACGTGCGGCGCGCAGCGGATCGAATAGCGGTCCTGCAGGCGCTTGCCGTTGCGTTCCCACACGGTGGTGGGCAAGTCTTCGCGCAGCATGGCGGCCACGCGGCCCATGCCGGGATGCGGCTTGACGGCGAACAGCACTTCGTCGAAGTGGTGGGCGTTGCCATCGAGCGTGTACGAAGCCAGCGCCGTGATGCGCGTGGCCAGCTTGACCAGGTAGTCAGCGCGGTCGTAGGCCAGGCAGGCCAGCGCCGTCATCACGGCGGTGCCGTTCATGATGGCCAGGCCTTCCTTCGGGCGCAGGCGCAGCGGCGTGATGCCGGCTTCGCGCAGCGCCACCGCCGCGCAGACCACCTGCCCGTTGCGCCACACTTCGCGCTCGCCGCACATCACGGCGGCCAGGTACGACAGCGGCGTGAGGTCGCCGGAGGCGCCCACCGACCCTTCGGACGGAATCTGCGGCAGCAGCCCGGCATCGAGCAGCCGGGTGATCTGCAGCAGCAGCTCGACCGAGACGCCGCTGTAGCCCTTGGCCAGCGATGCCAGGCGCGCGGCCAGGATCGCCCGCGTCTGCGCCGGGTCGAAGAACTCGCCCAGGCCGCAGCCGTGGTAGGTGTACAGGTGATGCGGCAGTTCGGCCACCAGTTCGGGCGGCACGGCCACCGTGCACGAATCGCCGTAGCCGGTCGTCACGCCATACACGTTGCCGTCCTCGCGCAGCAGGCGGTCGAGGAAGTCGGCGCCGCGCGCGATGGCGGCACGGAATGCCGGGTCGGGCGACAGCTCGGCGTTGGCGCGGCCCTGGGCGATATCGACGATGTCTTCGATGGTCAGCCGGTCGCGGTCGAAGCGGACGGTGCGTGGCGCGGCGTGCAGCACGGCAAAGTGTTCAGCGAGTTGCATCGTGGTTTTCCTGAAGTTCTTCCTGGGTGCGCTTCTGGGTATCGTGCTGGCCGGGACCAGCATCCGGCAGGTGCCAGAAGTCGTAAAAATTGAACCACTGCAGCGGCGCGCGCGCGGCATGGTGTTCCAGCCGGGCTGCGTAGCCCTGCGCCATCGCGGCCAGCGCCTCGGTGCGCCCCTTGCGCGGCAGCCGCACGCCATCCCGGAAGCGCTCGATATGCACTTCGGTCACGCCGTTGACGCGCACGGTGAACAGCAGGTACACCGGGCATTGCAGGATGCCGGCCAGCAGGTAGGGCCCGACCGGGAACGGCGCCGGTTCGCCCATGAAGTCGGCGGTGGCGACGTGTTCGTTTCCGGTGACGGGAACGCGGTCGCCGGCGATGACGACGAACTCGCCGCGGCCGATGCGTTCCGACAGCATCATGGCCGTGGCGGGCGTCATTTCCGTCACCTGCAGCAGGTTGGTCTGGCTTTCCGGATTGAGCTTGCCCATCAGCCGGTTGAAGGCCTGGGCGTGCTTGGTGTGCACCAGCACGGTGGACTTGATGTCGTCGCGCTGGCGCGACAGCAGGCGCGTAAGCTCCACATTGCCCAGGTGCGAGCAGACCAGCACGCCGCCGGTGCGCCGGGCGATAGCCTCCTCGATCACGTCGGCGCCATGGAACTGCACGCCGTCGAGCCGGTACAGGCCGCCCCACAGCAGCAGCTTGTCGAGCAGGTTTTCGCCGAAGCAGGCGAAGTGCGCCAGCACGCCGGCGACCGGCTTGCCCGTGTGGGCGCGCACGCGGCGCAGGTAGTCGCGCGAGGCGCGCCGTGCGCGGCCCTGCGTGAGCAGGTACCATGCCAGCACCGGGTACAGCGCCACGCGGAACGGCCAGCGGCCGAACATTCGGCAGATCCAGAACAGGAAGCGCATGCCGGCGACGAAGCTGACCTCGTCGATCGAGGCCCAGTGGCGGCGGCTGTCGTCCGCGGCCGTCGTCTTCGCGGCTGCCTTCGCGGTGGTCCTTGCGCTGCTCACCGGCGCCTCCACTTGCGGGCCAGCAGCAGCGGAATGCGCGGCAGCATGCCGAAGAACAGCGCCGTGTGCATGGCCGAGATCAGCACGTTGTCGCGCCAGACCAGGAAATGCGATACGCCATCTTCCGGGTAGCGCACGCGCGTGGGCAGGTTGACGATGTCCACGCCGCGCCAGTACAGCCGCACCAGCACGTCGGTATCGAAATTCATGCGGCGCCCCAGCTGCCTGCGCGCCGCCAGCGCATTGATCGCCGCCACCGGGTAGACGCGGAAGCCGCACATCGAATCGCGGATGTCGAACGAGAGCGTGTTGATCCACACCCAGACATGGGTGGCGTAGCGGCCGTACAGCCGCGCCTTGGGCACCGACGCGTCGTAGACCGGGCAGCCGCAGATCACCGCGCCGGGCCGCGCCCGGCCCAGCTCCAGGAAGCGCGGCACGTCGTTGGTATCGTGCTGGCCGTCGGCATCGATCTGCAGCACGTGGCTGTAGCCCAGCTGCGTGGCGCGGGCGATACCGGCCATCACGGCGGCGCCCTTGCCGCCATTCTCGGCCAGGCGCACCAGCGTGACGCGGCGCGGTTCGGCGGCGGCGATCCCGTCCAGCACGCGCGCGCAGGCGGCCGTGCTGCCATCGTCGACCAGCACGCAGTGCAGCCCATGCGCCAGCAGCCGCGCCGTGACGGCGCCGATGGCGCCTTCATGGTTATAGACCGGCACCACCACGCAAGGATTGAACAGGGCGTCAGCCATGCGCGGCCTCCGGGCGGAACAGGATACGGCCGCTGGCATGCTGGCCGGACGGCGAGCGGAAGGCGAACGCCAGCTGGCCCTTGGCCGGGTCGTGCAGCAGTTCCAGCTCCACCGGCTGGCCGGGCTGGATCACATGCTGGAACTTCAGCGCGTGCATGGCGCGAAACACGGGCGGCAGCGAAAAATGCTCGCGGCCATAGCGGATCGCCCATTCCACCTGCGCCACGCCGGGCAGGATCGGCGCCTGCGTGAAGTGGCCGTCGAAGTACACCAGGTTGGCGGGCGCGACGATTTCCAGCAGCACGCGGCGGCCATCGCCATCGCGCGCCAGCTCGCGGACCTGCGGCAGCCGTGGCGCGGCGGCCGGTGCCGGCAGCGGATCGGCAGGCCCCACATTCAGCAGCGCGAGCAGCGCGGCCACGGTGGTCTTGCCCTGGGCGTTGACGGGCAAGGCGTCGAGATAGCGCCAGCGGCGCGGCAGCGCGACCGCGTCCACCACGCCCGCCAGCACGGCGCGCAGGCGGGCGTTCAGCGCCAGCTTGCCTTCCTGCTCGAGCAGGCTGCGCCCGGCCGGTGTCGGCACCACGAAGGCAGCCAGCACCTGCCGATGGCCGGCATCCGGTTCGCACAGCGCCACGCGTGCTTCCGCCGCCAGGCCGCAGGCCAGCAGCGCCGCCTCGATGGCGTCGAGCGAGATGCGCTTTTCCTCGATCTTGGCGATGCGGTCGCCGCGGCCCAGCAGCTGGAAGCGCCGGTTGCCGTCGTTGCCCAGTTCCTGGGCATGGTCCGCCAGCGGCAGCCAGGCGTCGTCGGGCAGGTGCGGCGAGCGCACTTCCAGGAAGTTCTCGCGCAGGCGCCAGGCCACGGTGGGGAACGGCGTCCAGCCATCGTCGCCGATGGCCGGCATGGCGGCGCGCTGGCGCCATGCGATGCCGCCCGTTTCCGAACTGCCGAAGACTTCGACCGGCACGCAGCCCAGCAGGCTGCCGCAGGCGTGCGCCGTGTCGGCCGGCAGCGGGCCGCCGGACGAGAACACCGCGGCCACGTGGCGCCGCGCGCCCTGCCAGTCCAGGTGCGCCGGCAGGCGTTTCAGGTGCGCCGGGCTGGCGACCAGCACGCAGCGTTGCGCGGCCAATGCCGGCGCCAGCGCCTCCGGGAAGGCGATGCTGGCGGCGTGGATCGCCCGGCCGGTGTTCAATGCCCAGAGCACCTTGAACAGCAGGCCGTAGATGTGCTGGTGCGACACGGTGGCGATCACCGCGGCGTCGCCGGCAGGGGCGCCGAACAGCGTCTCCAGGGTGGCGACTTCGCTGGCCATCTGGCGCAGCTTCTTGGGAATGGCCTGCGCCGCGCCGGTACTGCCCGAGGTGAACACGACGAGCGCGTCGGCTTCGGGATCGAGTTCCAGCCATGGCGCGGCGTTGCCTTCCAGCGTGGCATCCACAGTGGAATCCACGGCGGGCACCAGCGGCGCGCACGCGGCCGGGAATTCGCCGAGGAAGCCGTGCACGTGTTCGCGCAGGTTGGCGCAGGTGGCGTCCAGGGTATCGGCGGCCAGCCAGACGGTCTTGCCGGCGTGCCAGGCGCCCAGCAGCGCTGCGGCGAATTCGATGCTGTCGTCGAGATACAGCGCGAAGCGGCTGCCGGGATGCCCGCCCAGCAGGGCGCGCCACGCCTGCGCGCGCGCCAGGAAGGCGGCCGTGCCGACAGCGGCGCCGGCGCGCACGCCAACGGGAATGGAAGGCGGCCGTGCGGCGAGCCGCACGGCCAGCGTGGTCAGTGAGTCAGACATGATGCAGCCGCTTGAAGCGCATCCGCACGAGGAATTCCCCGCCGAACAGCACCCCCATCAGGATGTAGGAAACCAGGCCCGTATACAGCGACCAGACCGCGTCGCTGGCCCACAGTGCCGTGCCCAGCGCCATGGCACCATTGAAAACAAAGAAGCCGCACCACACTTGCGTGACGGTGCGCATGTAGGCGCTGGCGACAGGCGGAAAGTCTCCCCCCGACAGCCGGGCCATCCGCTCGATCGCGGAGACGGGCGTGGCGAGGCTGGCGCCGAACGCGCCCAGCAGCGCCAGGTTGACCAGCACCGGGTACAGTTTCAGCGGCAGCAGCAGGTTGCTCCATACCGCGCAGCCGACCAGCACCAGGGCGCCGGCCACCGACCAGCGCGCCGGTGCCGAGATCTTCAATGCCGGCAGGCGCGCGGCGGCCGCCAGCAACAGCAGCAGCGCGAGCCAGCGCGGCTCGAACCGGCCATGGCCCAGCCAGATGGCCAGCGGATACAGCACCGTGAGGGCCACGGCCACGACATTGCTCAGCATCCGCTCAGGCCACCGGCTCCGTCATGCCGGCCAGCGCGTCGACCACGTCGCCGATCGTGCGGATCGTCTTGAACACTTCCGGCTGCAGGCGCTTGCCCGTCAGCTGCTTCAGCTTCACGGCCAGGTCGACGGCGTCGATGCTGTCGATGTCCAGGTCTTCGTACAGGTTCGAGTCGGCGGTCAGCGATGCCTTGTCCAGCTCGAACATCTCGGCCAGCAGGTCGATCACCCAGCTCTGCAGCTGTTCGCCGCTCATGGTGGTCAGGTCAATCATGTGCACTCCTCATTGCTTGCGATTGGTTTCGATCATCGCCGCCAGGGCCCGCACGGAGGCGAAATGGCGGCGTGTATCTTCCGAGTCTGCCGAGAGCGAAATGCCGTATTTCTTCTGCAGGGCCACGCCCAGTTCGAGCGCATCGATCGAATCGAGGCCCAGGCCGTCGACGAACAGCGGCGCGTCCGTGTCGATGTCCTTCGGGCTGATATCCTCCAGCTGGAGTACGTCGATGATCAGTTCTTTCACTTCTTGTTCAAGCATGGCCTTGGTACTTCCCCGTAAAATAGTTCTGTAAAAATTCCGTCAGCCGGCGCGCCGCCATTACGTCGCTGCTGTCGTGGATGAAGGGTTCCACCGCCACGTCGTCCTGCACTTCCAGCGAGAAGCGCACGCGGCGCGGCGGTACCCGCCACCATTTTTCGCCCTTGCCCAGCGTGGGCGGATCGCAGCGGATCACCACCGGCGTGATGGCGCGCGCGCCGCGCACCGCCACGTTGGCGGCGCCCCGCTTCATGCTGATGACGCCATTCGCAGGGGTGCGCGTCCCTTCCGGGAACACGATCAGGTTGTTGCCGCGCTCCAGCGAAGCGATGCAGGCCTTCACCAGGCCATCGCCGTCGCCGCCGCTGGTGCCGCCGCTCTGGCCACCATCATTGCTGATGTAGCCCGCGGCGCGTACCGGCCCCCGTGTAAACGGGTTGTTCCACAATGCGCCCTTGACGATGCAATCCGCATTGCGCACGAACGCCATCAGGAACACCGTGTCGATCAGTGTCGGGTGGTTCGCCAGGATCAGCAGACCGCGCCGCTCCAGCTTTTCCAGCCCGCGCACTTCATAGCGCAGCACGCCCAGCGCGCGCATCACGTCCACGTAGGCCCGGAATGCCAGGCGGATGATGGCGCGCGCCGCCGTGACGCGCCGCTCGCGCCGCCAGACCAGCAGGTACAGCAGCGGGAATACCACCAGCCGCAGCAGCAGGCCGCCCACGCCGAACAATGCGAAGGACAGGCCGGTGGCGCCTACGCGCCAGGCCCGCCCCAGGCCTTCAATCACCGCGGCTCCAGCGCCAGCGCCGCCGGCCGGCGACCCGCTCCAGCTGCGGCGCCCCGGCGGCGTAGAAGCGCAGCACGTCGAGCGTGCCGGGCAGGCCGCCATGGTCTTCCGCGGCATCGCTGGCGGCCCATTGCAGCGACAGGCGCTCCGTGCCGCCATCGGCCGCCATCAGCCATGCGAAGGCATGCGGCTGTTCGGCGCGGTCGGCGAACGGCGCGAACGCCTCGGGCAGCGGGCAATCGGCGGCCACCAGCAGCACCGCCGGTTCGCCATCGGCCAGCAGGCCGCAAGCCTCGATCACCGCGTGCTCCAGCGTGCCGCTGCCGGCCGCGAGCGCGATGTGGTTGGCCTGGTCGCTCCGCGCGATCGAAAACAGGCCGGCATTGGCATTGTGGACCGACATGCCGAACGCCGTCGGCGACAGCGGCACGCCGCGCGCCAGGTCATCCAGCAATGCGATCGCCCGCGCCGTTTCGCCGTGGCGCGAACAGAACACGGTGGGAACGCCGGTACGCTCGCCCAGCGCCGTGTAGGCGACATCGAGCGCCATCTTGCCCAGCTGGCCAAGGCGGCGCCGCAACATCGGCGGCATGGCGCGCACGCCCGGCTCGCCCGCATGGGCGATCGGTGCCGGCGCAGGCGCCGCGGCCCAGGCTACCCATTCTTCCGCTGCGGCCAGGCCAGGCGCCCAGGCGGCATGCCCGAGAATGGAAAAACTGACCCCTGCCCTGTACATTGACTATCCCCGTCGCGGTGGTGAAACTCTTTCGTGCGCCACTGCGAGTTATTCTGTGGCAGGAGTTAAGCGGAAATTATAAGCGAGCCCTGCAGCAAATAACAAAACTATCGGCCGTTGAGCGTTGCGTTTGGGTCATCCGCACCGGACTGTTGCTTGGATGAACCAGAGAAGCGGGAGTTTAACAATGCCCGGGCACTTAAAAGTCAGCGAATTGTCACCAACCCTGCCTTTTTTTGTAACAACGGGCCGTAAATGCGTGGATTCGCGTGGATTCTCACCAATTGTCACGCTATGATTCGCCCCCGCGCCTTGCAACCATGCCAGATTATTAATATCGGAAGAGCTGGTTATAATTGCTCGGCGGAATTGCAAACACTGTCACCTGAGCAATAAAGCAACAGCTCGGCAGTGAATTCAACTATTATTACTTGGTTAACATTCTCCGCGAGTGCCGCCCTTGCCAAAGCTATCGTTCCGACTGCTGTCGCTGATCGCCTTCCTGCTGATTGCGGCGCTGCTGAGCGCCACGTCGGTGCTCGCGCTGCTGACCCTGAACCAGCTTGCCGAGCATAGCCGCGAAACAGGCAACGACGCCATCGCCCTGACAGCCAATGCGCAGCGCGTGGCCGAACGCAGCGTGGCGATGGAACGCAGCGCGCGCCAGTACCTGGTGCTGGACGATGTGGCCTTCCTCGACCGGTTCCGCGAAGCCTGGCGCGATGCGCTGGCGGCGCTCGATGCGATCGCCGCCGAGCTGCCCGGTGAAGCGCCGTCCGCGTTCGCCGACTGGCGCCGCAATGGCGAGGCGGCGCGCGCCGCGCTGGGCATGCCGACCACCCACCGCGGCGCGGCGCAATTGCGGCTCGATGCCGCGCTGGCGCAACTGCCGGCGATCAACAGCGAACTGGCGCACCTGGCCCAGGCCGAGGTGGACCGCCGCAATGCCGCGATCACCGAAGAACTGGAGACCCGCCGCAACGTGCTGCGCGGCCAGCTGGCACTGTCGATCGCGCTGGCCGCCGTGCTGTCCATCGCGTTCGGCCTGTGGCTGGCGCGCCCGCTGCGGCAGATCGAAAGCGCGATCGGGCAGCTGGGCGGCAACCGCTATGACACGCCGATCGACGTGGCCGGCCCGGACGACCTGCGCCGCATGGGCCGCCACCTCGACTGGCTGCGCCAGCGGCTGGCCGACCTGGAAGCGGACAAGGCACGCTTCCTGCGCCATATCTCGCACGAACTGAAGACGCCGCTGGCGGCGATGGTCGAGGGCGTGGCCCTGCTGGAAGATGAAGTGGCCGGTCCGCTGGCGCCGAAACAGCGTGAAATCACCCACATCCTGCGGCAGAATACGGCATCGCTGCAAAACCAGATCGAGGACTTGCTGCGTTACAATGCCGCCAGTTTCGACGCCCAGCACCTGCTGCGCGAGCCGGTCGACATGGCGGCGCTGGTGCGCCGGGTGGTCGACAGCCAGTGCCTGCAATGGCAGGCGCGCAGCCTGCTCGTGATGGTCGAGGGCGGCGCACCGGATATCGCGGTGGATGCCGCCAAGCTGGTGATCGTGGCCAGCAACCTGCTGTCGAACGCCGTGCGGTTCTCGCCGGAAGGCGGCACGGTGCGCTTCATCGTGGCCCGGGAAAACGGCATGCTGCGGCTGGACTGCATCGACCAGGGCCCGGGCGTGGCGCCGGCCGACCGGCAGCGCGTGTTCGAACCCTTCTACCAGGGCGAACGCCAGCCGCCGGGCGCACGGCGCGGCAATGGCATCGGCCTGTCGATCGTGCGCGAATACGTGATCGCGCACGGCGGCACCCTGCAACTCCTGCCCTCCTCGCCCGGGGCCCACTTCCGTCTCGAACTGCCTTATGAAAACTGATCCAAGTCCATTTCGCGCGGCGGCGCCGTTGCCGCCATCGCGGCTGCTGCCGCTGCTGTCCCTGTTGTCCCTGGTACTGCTGCTGTCGGCCTGCGGCACGCAGCACGGCGTGCTGACGCAGACGCACTACGGCGCCCCGCTGGCCGTGGCGCCGCTGCCGATCAAGGTGGAACCGGTGGCGCTGCCCGACGAGGTGATGCCGCTGCTGGTGTACCACCAGTCGCTGCGCAAGATGACCCAGGGCGAGTTGCTGAAGGAGCTGTCCGGGCTGCTGCAGCAGCAGCGCACGCCGAAGGTGACGCTGCAGACCGGCATGATCCTGATGCTGACGCGGGGCGGCGGCGACCTGGCGCGCGCCCAGGGATTGTTCGATGGCGTGGCGGCGTCGAACGAATCCGGCACGCAGGGGGTGCGCGCGTTCGCGCAACTGCTGTCGAGCCACTGCGCGGAAGCGCGCCGGCTGTACGACCAGGCCGACCGCCTGTCCACCCAGCTGAAGGAAACCACCCGCAAGACCGAGCAGCTGAGCGACACGGTCGAGGCGTTGAAGGCAATCGAGCGGGGCTTGCCGGTACGCCCGGCCAACGGCGCGAACGGCGCCTCGACACCGGGAGCACGCTGATGGCCGCCACGGGAGCCCACCTGCTGCTCGTCGACGACGACGATGACCTGCTGCGCCTGCTGTCGATGCGCCTGATGGCGAACGGCTACCGCGTGACCGCCGTGGGCAGCGCCGAGGCGGCGCTGGCCCGGCTGTCGATCGAACTGCCGTCGCTGGTGATCAGCGACATCCGGCTGCCGGACCGCGACGGCATGGCGCTGTTCCAGCAGATCCGCAACCAGCACCCGGCACTGCCGGTGATCCTGCTGACCGCGCACGGCACGATTCCGGACGCGGTCGAGGCCACTACGCTGGGCGCCTACGCCTACCTGACGAAACCGTTCGACGCCAAGATCCTGCTGGACCGGATCAGCCAGGCGCTGGCGCTGACGGCGCCCGCCACGGCCGGGCCGGATGGCGACGACAGCTGGCGTGCCGAGATCATCAGCCGCAGCCAGGCGATGGCCGAACTGCTGGCCGAGGCGCGGCTGGTGGCCGCCTCCGATGCCAGTGTGCTGATCCGCGGCGAGAGCGGCACCGGCAAGGAACTGCTGGCGCGGGCGATCCACCGGGCCAGCCGGCGCGCGAACGCACCGTTCATCGCCGTCAATTGCGGCGCGATTCCCGAGCAGTTGCTGGAGTCGGAACTGTTCGGCCACGTGAAGGGCGCGTACACGGGCGCCGTCAGCAGCCGCGAAGGCCTGGTGCAGGCCGCCGACGGCGGCACGCTGTTCCTCGACGAGATCGGCGACATGCCATTGCTGCTGCAGGTGAAGCTGCTGCGCGTGCTACAGGAACGCGTGGTGCGCCAGCTGGGCTCCGACGTGGGCCGGCCGGTCGACGTGCGCGTGCTGTCGGCCACCCACCGCGACCTGGACGCGGCGATGGTCGAGGGCCAGTTCCGCGAAGACCTGTATTACCGGCTGAACGTGATCACGCTGACCCTGCCGGCACTGGCCCAGCGGCGCGAGGATATCGGCCTGCTCGCCACCCGCTTCCTGCAGATGCTGGCGTCGAAGTACGGCAAGACCGTCAACGGCTTCGCGCCGGATGCGCTGGAGGCGCTGACGCGGGCCGCCTGGCCGGGCAATGTGCGGCAACTGTATAACGTGGTCGAACACGTGTGCGCCCTTGCGACCGCGCCGCTGGTACCGTTGACGCTGGTGCACCGGGCGCTGCGCGTGCCGACGCTGGAAGTACTCAGCTATACGGAAGCCAAGCAGCGCTTCGAACGCAACTACCTGGTGCAGTTGCTGAAGCTCACGGATGGCAATGTCTCCGATGCCGCACGGCTGGCCGAACGCAACCGGACCGAGTTCTACCGCCTGCTGTCGAAGTACGACCTGAACGCGGCCCAGTTCCGCGAAGGCGGCACTGTCGCTGAAGAGCGACAGGACTAATCCCATAAGAATCAAATAGTTGGCTTAGCTGTACCGGGGCCCTGTCGCCGTTTCACGACAAAACGGCCCCGAATTGTCTCGAATTGTAATTCTTGTCGGCAAGATAACCTTGCCTGAATCTCCAAGCCCTTGATTCTGCTCGATTTTTTTGAGCTGGCACGGCGCTTGCAAGTAGTAGCGCAACGTCACACGGCGTTCCTTAAACTACGATGGAGATTCATACCATGACGAACACCAAACTGATCGCCTCCCTGCTGGCTGCCGCTTCCCTGTCTTTCGGTTCCGCCGCCTTTGCCGCCGAGCCGCAACAGGATGCCGCCATGGCAGGAGCCGCCGCTGCTGCCGGCGACTCTGCGCTGACCTCGAAAGTCAAGGCTGCGCTGGCTGACCAGAAACAGATCGGTGTTTCCGCCAACCAGGGCGTAGTGACGCTGACCGGCTCCGTGCCGAGCACCGACGAAGGCACCAAGGCCATCCAGGCTGCTTCGGCCGTCGAAGGCGTCAAGGAAGTGAAGAGCGAACTGACCGTCGCATCCAAGTAATCACCAGGAGAGCATCACCGATTTTTCGGCCCCGGAGCAGGGGCTTGTATGGAGTAGTAGTACCGGTAGTAAGTAGCATCTGAGAGTAGCAGAAGTACCTCCCCTTCCAGCGGGCGCACGCAAGTGTCGCCCGCTTTTTTTTGCCTCTACCAAACATTTCCAAAAACCGGGGTCAGACCCCGATTTTTGGAAATGTTCCGCCAAGGCAAGAGTAAAAAAAAACGGCCCGCAGGCCGTTTTTTACTGGAAGAGAAGCCGGATCAGGCCAGGTTCTCGAGGCGGATCTTGGTCACGCTGCCCAGCACGGTCGGCAAGCCTTCCATGCGGGCGATGGCGGCCAGGACTTTCTTTTCCTGCGTCTGGTGCGTCAGCATGATGATGTCGGCCTGGACTTCGCCTTCACCCGGCTCCTTCTGCATCATCGCGTCGATCGAGATGCCGCTGTCGGCCAGGATGCGGGTCAGGTCGGCCAGCACGCCCGGCTGGTCGGCCACGCGCATGCGCAGGTAGTAGCTGGTGGTGATCTCGGCCATCGGCAGGATGGCGATATCGGCCAGTTCGTCCGGCTGGAAGGCCAGGTGCGGCACGCGGTGTTCCGGGTCGGCGGTGGCCAGGCGGGTGATGTCGACCAGGTCGGCGATCACGGCCGACGCGGTCGGCTCGGCGCCGGCGCCCTTGCCGTAGTACAGCGTGGCGCCGATCGCGTCGCCCTGCACCAGCACGGCGTTCATCGCGCCTTCCACGTTGGCGATCAGGCGCTTGGCCGGGATCAGCGTGGGGTGCACGCGCAGTTCGATGCCGTCCGCCCCGTCGACGCGGGTGCGCTTGGCGATGCCCAGCAGCTTGATGCGGTAGCCCAGCTCCTCGGCGTAGCGGATGTCGATGGCTTCCAGCTTGGTGATGCCTTCCACGTGCGCCTTGGCGAACTGCACCGGGATGCCGAACGCGATCGCCGACAGGATGGTAGCCTTGTGCGCCGCGTCCACGCCTTCGATGTCGAAGGTGGGATCCGCTTCGGCGTAGCCCAGCGCCTGCGCTTCCTTCAACACCGTGTCGAAGTCCAGGCCCTTGTCGCGCATCTCGGACAGGATGAAGTTCGTGGTGCCGTTGATGATGCCGGCCAGCCATTGCACGCGGTTGGCCGTCAAGCCTTCGCGCAGCGCCTTGATGATGGGGATGCCGCCGGCGACGGCCGCCTCGAACGCCACCATCACGCCCTTTTCCTGGGCCGCCTTGAAGATTTCGTTGCCGTGCACGGCCAGCAGCGCCTTGTTGGCGGTGACCACGTGCTTGCCGTTGGCGATGGCGCGCATGACCAGCTCGCGGGCGGTGTCGTAGCCGCCGATCAGTTCGACGACGATGTCGATCGACGGATCGTCGACGATCTCGAAGGGATCGGCCACCACCCGCACTTCGCCGTGGGTACGGGTCCTGGCGCGTTCCAGGTTACGGGCCGACACGGCCACCACTTCGATGCCGCGGCCGGCGCGGCGGCGGATCTCTTCCTGGTTGCGCTTCAGGACGTCGAAGGTACCGCCTCCGACATTGCCCACGCCCAGCAAACCTACTTTGATCGAGTTCATGTTTCCAGTTTCATTGCTGGCGCGCGGTTCGCCGCGCGCCGGGTTGATCGGTCAGCCGATGTCGTCAGTCGTCTCGCTCAGCCATGCCCGTGCTTGCGGCGGTAGCCTTCGAGGAAGCGCGCGATGCGCCCGAACGCTTCCGTCATGTCGTCAGTATTCGGCAGGAACACGACGCGGAAGTGGTCCGGCGCGATCCAGTTGAAGCCGGTGCCCTGCACGATCAGCACCTTGGTCTCGGCCAGCAGGTCGTAGGCGAACTGCTGGTCGTCCGCGATCGGGTAGATCTTCGGATCGAGGCGTGGGAACATGTACAGCGCCGCCTTGGGTTTCACCACGCTGACGCCGGGGATATCGGTCAGCAGCTGGTAGGCCAGGTCGCGCTGCTTGAGCAGGCGCCCGCCGGGGCCGACCAGGTCCTGGATGCTCTGGTAGCCGCCGAGCGCAGTCTGGATCGCAAACTGGCCCGGTGCGTTCGCGCACAGGCGCATCGAGGCCAGCATGTTCAGCCCCTCGATGTAATCCCTGGCATGCCGCTTTTCGCCCGAGACGACCATCCAGCCGGCCCGGTAGCCGCAGGCGCGGTAGTTTTTCGACAAACCGTTGAAGGTCACGCACAGCACGTCTTCGCACAGCGAGGCGATCGACGTGTGGCGGGCGCCGTCGTACAGGACCTTGTCGTAGATTTCATCGGCGTAGATGATCAGCTGGTGCTGGCGCGCCAGCTCGATGATCTGCAGCAGTACCTCGTCCGGGTACAGCGCGCCGGTGGGGTTGTTCGGGTTGATGACGACGATCGCGCGCGTGTTCGGCGTGATCTTCTTGCGGATATCGTCGATGTCCGGGAACCAGTCCTGCTGCTCGTCGCAGATATAGTGCACCGGGCGGCCGCCGGACAGGCTCACGGCGGCGGTCCACAGCGGATAATCGGGCGCCGGCACCAGCACTTCGTCGCCGTTGTTGAGCAGTGCGTTCATCGACATCACGATCAGCTCGGAGGCGCCATTGCCCAGGTAGACGTCGTCGATCGTCACGCCGGCGATGTTCTTGCCCTGCGTGTAGTGGACCACCGCCTTGCGCGGGGCGAACATGCCTTTCGAGTCCGTGTAGCCGGCCGCGTTCGGCAGCTGGATCTTCATGTCCTGCACGATCTCGTCGGGCGGATCGAAGCCGAACACGGCCAGGTTGCCAATGTTGAGCTTGGTGATCTTGTGGCCTTCTTCCTCCATCTGCCGGGCCTTCTCCGGCACGGGACCACGGATCTCATAGCAGACTTCTGCCAGCTTGTTCGATTTCTGAATCGGTCGCAAAATCATCCCCGGAAACGCGAGTGTTGCACGCAGCGCGAAATACCAATGCTGCATTGCGAAAATGACCCATTCTGCCGAATAAAGTTCGATTAGGCAACCGCGCCGGGCCGATGGCGATGGCAAAACGTTACAATAGCGTCTCTTTCGCGAATCCAGATGAACATGAAGCGGCGAGTCCCATGAAGCTCCATTCCAGCAACACCCAGCAATACCAGACCGTCACCGGTTATTTCGCCGGCGGCGTGGAAATCAATGCCCAGCCGTTCGACTACAGCCTGCTCGTGCTGCCTGAAAAGGCGCCCCAGCCATGGCCGGTGGCGCGCTTCGAGGACCTGACCGTGGCGCATTTCGAGCAATTGCTGGCCGAAGGGCCGGACGTGGTGATCCTCGGCACCGGCGAACGGCAGCGTTTCGTGCACCCGCGCCTGTCGGCGCCGCTGACCTCGAAGCAGATCGGCGTCGAGTGCATGGACACCAACGCGGCCTGCCGCACCTACAACATCCTGATGGGCGAAGGGCGCAAGGCGCTGCTGGCCCTCATCATCGAGAAAGACGCGCCCCGGTAAGGACCCGGCCCGGCATCGGGCCATCCCTTGATTTACCGTATGGCGCCGCCATATCAAAGCTGCATCGCCCGACGCCCGCGTCGCCGGTGCATACCAATGCTTCCAGGAGAACCAGCGTGGCCGATAGCCCCGAACAAACCGATGCCCCCGTGGTGGCCGTAGCGCTCGCCGCGTCACTTCCCGACGCATCCTTGCCCAATTTCAGCGCCGCGATGACGAGCGGCCAGACGTTCACGCTGTCCGGGCGTCCCGCTCGCGCCACCGTGCTGTTCTTCTACCCGAAGGACAATACGCCCGGCTGCACCACGGAGAACATGGCGTTCCGCGACCTGCATGAACAGTTCACGGCGGCCGGGGTGGAAATCTATGGCATCAGCCGCGATTCGCTGCGCTCGCACGAAAGCTTCAAGGCCAAGCTGGGACTGCCGTTCGAACTGATTTCCGATCCCGAGGAAGCGGTCTGCCAGGCCTTCGGCGTGATGAAGCAGAAGAAGATGTACGGCAAGGAAGTCCGGGGGGTCGAGCGCAGTACGTTTGTCATTGACGCCCAAGGCAGGTTGGTGAAAGAATGGCGTGGCGTGAAGGTACCCGGTCACGTCGATGAAGTGCTGGAATTTGTAGCGCGCCGGGGCTAAGTATCGGACTCGGTTACAAGCCCGGCATCAAGCCCGGCACCAAGCTCGGTAGCAAACCCGGGATCGAAGCAGGTCCCGAACCAGGTTTCGAACCAGTTCTTGGACCAGTTCTTGAACCAGGTTTCGGACCAGGTCCTGAACCAGGCATCGAGTGCGGCGCGCACATTCCGGTTAACCCTAACCGTAGTACGTGCAGCCAGATTTTGAGTCGACAGCGTTCTCCTCTCCTTGTTGTAACCACTCCGGTGGTTCCGCTATCCGGGCACCCTGCTGCCCTCTTGGCATCCCCTGTATTCCCCATCGACCTGTCTGCGTGGCCCATCCGGCCGCGCGGGACATTTTTTAAGACGAGATCCTGATGCCACTGCCAAAATTGCCCACCAAGCCGGCCACCCTGCTGCTGGCAAAAGATTACCCGAAGGCGAGCGGCGCCAACCCGGTACCGTTCCCCGAACATGACGAAGTGCCGAAGAAGAAATCCGCGCGCGGCAAGTCCGCTTCCGAGCGCAGCGAGCAATCGATTCCTGTGCTCGATGTCGTGACGCCGACCGTGCTGGCCGAGCCGCTGCCGCCGGTGGCGAAGAAGACCGCCCGCAAGGGTGCCGCGAAGACCGCGGCCGAAACACCCGCCGTGGCGCCGCCCGCCCCGGCCAAGGTGAACTACCCGGCGCCGGTCGCCGCCGCCCCTGCCCCCGCTGCTGCGCCGGTAGCCGCCGAAGCCGCGCCGGCAACGGCCAAGGCACCGCGCGCGAAGGTCACGCCGATCAAGGCCGAGGCACCGCATCCGGCCAAGCACAAGCCGGTCGAGGTGACGATCAAGTCGTCGACCAGCCGCCATGCCGACCAGATCGGCGGCACCAAGCTGTTCGTGCTCGACACCAACGTGCTGATGCATGACCCGACATCGCTGTTCCGCTTCGAGGAACACGATGTGTACCTGCCGATGATGACGCTGGAAGAACTGGACAACCACAAGAAGGGCATGTCCGAGGTCGCCCGCAACGCGCGCCAGGTCTCGCGCACGCTCGATGCGCTCGTCGCCAACACGGATGACGATGCGATCGAACAGGGCATCCCCCTGTCCAAGCTGGGCAACAAGGATGCCAAGGGCCGCCTGTTCTTCCAGACCCGCCTGCAGATCGCCGACCTGCCGGAAGGCCTGCCGCAAGGGAAGGCGGACAACCAGATCCTGGCCGTCGTCCGCTCGCTGGAAGCGGACCAGGAAGGCCGCGCCGTGGTGCTGGTGTCGAAGGACATCAACATGCGCATCAAGGCGCGCGCGCTGGGCCTGCCTGCCGAGGATTACTTCAACGACCACGTGCTGGAAGATACCGACCTGCTGTACTCCGGCATCGTGCAGCTGCCGGACGACTTCTGGAACAAGCACGGCAAGGACATGGAGTCGTGGCAGGAAAACAAGAATGGCTACAGCACCACGTTCTACCGCGTGACCGGGCCGTTCGTGCCATCGCTGCTGGTGAACCAGTTCGTGTACCTGGAGCCGAACAATGGCGAAGCGTCGTTCTACGGCCAGGTCAAGCAGCTGAACGGCAAGACGGCCGTGATCCGCGTGCTGCGCGACTACTCGCACAACAAGAATAACGTGTGGGGCGTCACCGCGCGCAACCGCGAGCAGAACTTCGCGCTGAACCTGCTGATGGATCCGGAATGCGACTTCGTCACGCTGCTGGGCCAGGCCGGTACCGGTAAAACCCTGCTGGCGCTGGCTTCCGGCCTGGCCCAGGTGCTGGAGACGAAGCTGTACAACGAGATCATCGTCACCCGTGTCACCGTGCCGGTGGGCGAGGACATCGGCTTCCTGCCGGGTACCGAGGAAGAAAAGATGGGGCCGTGGATGGGTGCGTTCGACGACAACCTCGAAGTGCTGAACAAGTCCGACAACGACGCCGGCGAATGGGGCCGCGCGGCCACCCAGGACCTGATCCGTTCGCGCATCAAGATCAAGTCGCTGAACTTCATGCGCGGCCGCACGTTCGTCAACAAGTTCCTGATCATCGACGAGGCGCAGAACCTGACGCCGAAGCAGATCAAGACGCTGGTGACGCGCGCCGGCCCGGGCACGAAGATCCTCTGCCTCGGCAATATCGCGCAGATCGATACGCCGTACCTGACGGAAGGCTCGAGCGGCCTGACCTACGTAGTCGACCGCTTCAAGGGCTGGGCCCACAGTGGCCACGTCACGCTGGCGCGCGGTGAACGCTCGCGCCTGGCCGACCACGCGAGCGACGTGCTGTAAGCACTCCCGCTCCATCCAGCCCCGCCCGCGCAAGCCGGCGGGGCTTTTTACTGCCCGCAATGTTTCTTGAAACCGGGGTCAGACCCCGGTTTTTGGCAACTCCGGCCATTTTAGTGACGGAAGGAAATTTTTCCAAGAATCGGGGACAGGAAGGAGTAATGCCATGCATGGCATTACCGCTACGCCGGCAAGGAGCGATGCTCCTAGAAACCCCGGCTACGCCCCCGGTTTTTGGCAACTATTTCGTCGATTTCAGGTAGGCACGCAGCCCATGGGTGAAGACCAGCGGGAAGACGCTGGCGTGGTCTTCGTCGGCGAACACTTTCACGGTGGTGGACAGGCCGCGGTAGCGGTGCGCGGCGAGCGAGGCCTGGAACTCGCGCAGGTCGGCGACCATGTCGGCCTGCTCCTTGCTGCGCGAGCGCGTCTTGCCGGGCGCCAGCGTTTCTCGGGCGCCGATGCCGAAGAAGACCGAGGCCGGCATCTCCTTGTGCGCGGCGGCGTAGGCCTGCTCGCGGTCGAACATCACGCCGCGGTCGAACCACAGCGACGGGCTGCCGAGGATGTAGTGCTCGAAGGTGCGCGGATTCGTCAGCAGCACCTGCAATCCCAGCAGGCCGCCGTAGGAGTGGCCGACGAAGATCTTGCGGCCCATGTCGGCCCGGTAGCCCGCCGCGATCAGCGGGAAGACGTCGCTGGCGATGAAGCGGGCGTAGGCGGCCGCCTCGCCGAATGCGGGGGCCCGGCCCGGCATGTCGGAGTGGTAGCGGGTGGCGCTGGCGCGCGGCACGCTCGGCGTGTAATCGCGGCCGCGGCTGTACGAGCCCGAGTCGCCCTGCGCATACGACAGCCCGACCACGATCGCCTCCTCCATGCCCGCATGCCTGTGCAATCGCGAGGCGATATTGCGCGCGACCGGGAAGGCGTAGTTGGCATCGACGACGAAGACGACCGGATAGCGCCGGGTCGAGGTGCGATACGAGTCCGGCAGCGCCACGAACACCTGGTAGTCGCGCTTGAGCGCGGTGGCATGCACGTCGCGCACCTCGGTGTTATCGAGCGTGTAGGGGATGGATGGGGCGGATGGGGCGGATGGGGTGGCCGACGCGGCGGCGCAGCTCCAGCACAGGGTGAGCAAAGCAAGCAGCGTTTTCAATGCAAAGTCTCCTTCATGATCGGGTCGCCGATTGTGCCGCGCCCTGCCCGCGCCGCCGAGCCGCGTGGGACGGATTGCGGCATGCGCGGGACGGCCGGCCCCGGCGCGCCGCGGGGCCGCTGGTATACTTTTCGCCAATGACCATGCAGAGCGCTTCCCCTTTCCACCTTCCCAGGCCCGCCGCGCGGACCGTAATCCTCAGCGCGCTGGTCTGGACAGCCATCAGCGCCCTCGGCGCGCTGCAGACCTACAGCGACAACCTGCGCACCGGCGTGGCCAGCCGCTACCCGGTGCTGCTGGCCACCTGGTTCATCGAATACGCGGTTCCGCTGATGGTGCTGTCCGCGGTGCTGGTCACCGCGCTGGGCCGCTGGCCCGTGCTGGTGGCCCGGCCGCGCAACGTGGTGCTGCTGTTCATCGGCCTGGTGCTGCTGTTCCAGCCAGCGCAATGGCTGTACATCGCCTGGCTGCGCGACTACCTCGACATCGCCAGCTTCGCCGACGTGCGCCGCCTGCTGATGAAGATGCTGCTGGTCGGCTGGTTCACCACCACCGCCACCTTCGCCGCCATCCTGGCGATCCACTACTGGCGCCAGGCCAAGGACCGCGAACTGGCCTGGCAGCGCGCCCAGAACGACATGCTGAACCTGCGCCTGCAGCTGGAGGAACAGCGCATGCTGGCGCTGCGCGCGCAGCTGGAACCGCACTTCCTGTTCAACGCCCTCAATGCCATCAGCGCCCTGGTCCGCGCCGGCGACAAGCCCGTGGCGCTGGCCGGCATCGGCCGCCTCAGCACCCTGCTGCGCTATGCGCTGGCGGCCAGCACGGACAACACGGCGACCCTGGCGGCCGAACTCCAGTTCGTGCGCGACTACCTCGACCTGCAGCGCCTGCGCTACGGCGACCGGCTGCGCGTGGCCATCGAGGGAGCCGGCGACGCGCTGCTGGACGAAGTCGACTGCCCGCCCCTGTCATTGCAGCCACTGGTGGAAAACGCGCTGCGCCACGACATCGATTGCCACGATGGCCCGGGCGACATCACGCTGTCCTTCGCCCGCGACGGCGACGCCATGGTCGTCACCGTCACCAACCGCGTGCCCGCGCAAGCGTCGCCGAACCCCGGCGCCGGCCTGGGACTGGCCAACACGCGCGACCGGCTGCAGCGCATCACGCCCGGCGCCGCGCTGCATGCCGGCGTGCGCGGCGAACGCTTCGTGGCCGAGCTGCGGCTGCCGCTGGCGAAGGAATGACATGCCGATCCGCTACCTGATCGTCGACGACGAGGAACCGGGCCGCGCCAACCTGCGCCTGGCGCTGGCCGACCATCCCGGCTGGGAACTGGTGGCCGAATGCGACGGCAACGGGGCGGCCCGCGCCAGCCTGGCGCAGCACGAGGTCGACGTGATCTTCCTCGACGTGCAGATGCCCGGCGAGACGGGGCTGGTGCTGGCGCGCGAGCTGTCGCGGCTGCGCGAGCCGCCGCTGATCGTGTTCGTCACCGCCTATGGCGCGCATGCCGTCGACGCGTTCGAAGTGCATGCGCTGGACTACCTGCTGAAACCGCTGGACGATGCGCGGCTGGCCCAGGCCGTGGAACGCGCCGCGGCGATGCTGCGCCAGCGCCAGCGCGAAGCCTATGGCGCCGCACTGCGCGACCATGCCGAGGCCGGTGCATCGCCGTACCCGGAGCGCATCGGCGTACGCTCGGTGGGCCGCATCGAGCAAGTCATCGTCGACGAGATACTGTGGATGGAAGCGGCGGGCAATTATGTCGAGCTGCATCTGCCGGCCCGCACGGTGCTGCACAGGATCACGCTCAACCGCCTCGAAGCCCTGCTCGACCCGGCGTGCTTCCTGCGCGTGCACCGCGGCGCGATCGTGCGGCGCGACCAGATCGCCAGCCTGGTCAGCGGCGGCGAAGGCAGCCACAAGCTGATGCTCCGCTGTGGCGGCGTGGTGCCCGTCAGCGCCAGCTACGTGGCGGCGCTGAAGGCGGCGCTGCAGGCTTGACCTTCCCCCCGTGGGAAGGGTTACAGTGGCGCCATCGTCAATCGAGGAGTCATCATGTACGAACTGCAAGTTGAAAATATGAGCTGCGGCCACTGCGTCGCCGCGGTCACGAAAGCCGTCAAGGCCGTCGACGGCAATGCCCAGGTCGATGTCGACCTGGCAGCCAAGGGGGTGAAGGTGCAATCGGGCGCGCCGCTCGACGCGGTGAAGGCGGCCATCGTGGACGCGGGCTACCCGGTCACGAGCGCGCGCTGACCGCTACTTCTCCAGCTCCGGATAGCGGCGGAAGATCCCGTCCTCGTTGAAGGGAATCCGCCGCTTCGACTTCAGGTACGCGGCGATGTTCGGCCGCGCCGCCACCTCGTCGCGCAGCGCCACCAGCCGCGGCCACTGCGGTTCGAGCTGCGCCATCGTCTTGGGGAATGCGTAGCGCAAGCCTTCGAGCAGCTGGAACAGCGACAGGTCCACGTAGGTCAGCCGCGCGCCGACGGCGAAATTGCCGCGCGCCGGATTGGCCGCCAGCACGTTCTCGAAATAGCCCAGGAATTTCGGGATCCGTTCCGCGCGAAAGTCCTTGGAACGGGCGCGCGCTTCCTTCTTCTGGTCCTCGTAATAGCTGTTCACCGAGATCGGGTGGTGCGAGTCGTGCGCCTCGGCCACGATGTCGGCGATCGTCAGCTGCAGCTGGTTGCACCACAGCCGGCCCTTCTCGGTGCGCGGCGCCAGGCCATGGCGGGCGCCGAGGAACAGCAGGATGTTGGTGGTCTGCCCGATCAGCAGTTCGCCGGCGCGCAGCACGGGCGGCGCGAACGCGGCCAGCGGCTCGCAGCGGAAGTCCAGCGACGCGCTCACCTGCGGCATGCCTTTCGCGCCGCGCGCCACGTCGCGGTAGTCGATGCCGGCTTCTTCCAGCGCCAGCCGCACGAACTCGCCGCGGCCCTGGATGGTGGGCCAGTAATACAGGGTATAAGGTTCCACAGCGCCTCCTTGGTCGGTTGGCGGCGATTCTAGCCCGGCGCGGCAGAGTACGGCGCCATCGTGACGCTACGTCGCTTCGGTCCCGGCCGCGATGCCGCGCAGGATCGGGCAATCGGGCCGCTCGTCGCCATGACAGCAGGCGGCCAGCGTGGCGATCGTGTCGCGCATTTCCGTCAGTTCGCGGATGCGCTCTTCCAGTTCGGCCACGTGGTCCAGGGCGATGCGTTTCACGTCGCCGCTGGCGCGGCTGCCATCCTGCCACAGCGACAGCAGGCCGGCGATGCGTTCCAGGGAAAAACCCAGCTTGCGCGCGCGGCGGATGAAACGCAGCGTGTGGATTTCCCTGTCGCCGTAGACGCGGTAGCCGCTCTCCGTGCGCTGCGCCGCCGGCACCAGGCCGATGCTTTCGTAGTAGCGGATCATCTTCGCCGTGACGCCCGAGGCGGCGGCTGCCTGCCCGATATTCATGCCTTTTCCTCCCGCGATGCCCCATGCCGGGTGCCGGGTTGCCAGCGGCCGGGTTTCCAGCGCTTGAGCAGCAGCGCATTGGTGACCACGCTGACCGACGACAGCGCCATCGCCGCACCCGCCATCACGGGGCTCAGCATGCCCAGCGCCGCCAGGGGAATCCCGGCCAGGTTGTAGACGAAGGCCCAGAACAGGTTCTGGCGGATCTTGGCGAAGGTGCGCCGCGAGATGTCGAGCGCATCGGCCACCAGCGCCGGATCGCCCCGCATCAGCGTGATGCCGGCCGCCTCCATCGCCACGTCGGTGCCGGTGGACATGGCGATGCCCACGTCCGCCGCCGCCAGCGCGGGGGCATCGTTGATGCCGTCGCCGACCATCGCCACCCGCGCACCTTGCGCTTTCAGTTCCGCGATGTGCGCGGTCTTGTCGGCCGGCAGCAGGTTTGCCGCCACGCCGCCGATCCCCACCGCCGCGGCCACGGCTTGCGCGCTGCCGGCGTTATCTCCGGTCAGCATCGAGGTGGCGATGCCCTGCGCATGCAGCCGCGCCACCGCCGCCTGCGCCGTGGCCTTCGGCGGATCGTTGAACGCGAGGAGGCCCAGCAACTGCCGCCCGCCCGCGTCGGCCAGCCAGGACACGGTATGGCCGGAGCGTTCCAGCGCATGCGCGTCGGCCAGCAGCGGCGCCAGGTCGACATGGCGTTCCTCCATCAGCCGGGTACTGCCCAGCACGAGGTCGCGCCCGCCCACCGCCGCCGCCAGGCCGCGGCCGGGCAACGCCGTCACCGCCTGCGCCGCCGGGACCGCCGGCAGATCCGGCGCGCGCTCCAGGGCCACATCGATCACGGCGCGGGCCAGCGAATGCTCGCTGCCACGCTGCAGCGCGGCGGCCAGCGCCAGCAATTCCGGTTCCGCGATGCCGTGCGCGCGCAACGCGGCAAGCACGGGACGGCCTTGCGTCAGCGTGCCGGTCTTGTCTAAGACCACGGTGGTGATGCCGTGCGCGGTTTCCAGCGCCTGGGCATCCTTGATCAGGATGCCGTGGCGGGCCGCCACGCCGGTGCCGGCCATGATCGCCGCAGGCGTCGCCAGCCCCAGCGCGCACGGGCAGGCGATCACCAGCACCGCCACCGCGTTGATCGTCGCCGTTTCCAGGTCGCCGGACGCCAGCCACCAGCCGGCCAGCGTCAGCGCGGCGATCGCCAGCACGACCGGCACGAACACGGCGCTGACGCGGTCCACCAGGTGCTGTACCGGCGCCTTGGCCGCCTGGGCATCCTCGACCAGGCGGATGATGCGCTCGAGCGTGGTCTCGGCACCGGTGGCCGTAGTGCGCACCAGCAGCAGGCCGGCGCCATTGATCGCGCCGCCCGTCACGCGGTCGCCCGGCCGGCGCGCTACCGGCAGGCTTTCGCCGGTGACCAGCGCTTCGTCGACGTCGCTGGTGCCTTCCACCACCTCGCCATCGATGGCGATCCGCTCGCCGGGCCGCACCACCACGAGGTCGCCGGGGCGCACGGTATCGACCGGCACGTCGCTGTCGATGCCGTCGCGGCGCACGCGGGCCGATTCGGGCCGCAGCGTGCGCAGGGCGCGGATCGCCGACGTGGCCTGGCGCTTGGCGCGCGCTTCCAGCCACTTGCCCAGCAAGACCAGCGTGATGACGACGGAAGACGCTTCGAAGTACAGGTGGGCGGCATGGCCGGCCAGCATCAGGTAGACCGACAGCCCATAGGCCGCGCTGGTGCCCAGCGCCACCAGCAGGTCCATGTTGCCGGCCCCTGCCCGCACCGCCTTCCACCCGGCCCGGTAGAAGCGCGCGCCGAACAGGAATTGCACCGGCGTGGCCAGCAGCCATTGCAGCCAGGGCGGCGCCATCGCGTCGACGCCCAGCGGGGCAAGCAGCATCGGCGCGGCCAGCGGCAGCGATAACAGGGCCGCCAGCAGCACCGGCAAGCCCTCGTTGGCGCCGCGCAGCCAGCGCAGCGCGAAATTGCCGCGATCCGGCGCCTGCTCGGCGGGAGCGGCCGCCGCGGCGACCGGCCCCGCTTCATAGCCCGCGTGCTCGACGGCCGCGCGCAGCGTGTCGAACGGCAGCGGCGCGTCGGTCTCGACACGGGCGGTTTCGGTGGCCAGGTTGACGCTGGCGCTGCGTACGCCCGGCACGGCGGCCAGGGCCTTTTCGACGCGGCCCACGCAGGCCGCGCAACTCATGCCGCCAATGCGGACGTCGTGGGAAAGCTGATTGCTCATCGGGATACTCCTGCTGCCATGATGTCGCCATCATCAAGTATCCCATGATGGGAAGGTCAAGGCATTTCTGCTGCAGCCGTTCGACAGGCTCAGCGCAAGGACAGGCTCAGCGCAACGGCCGGCTCAGCGCACCTCGCAGTCGACACTGTTCGGCGCCGCGCTGCCGGGTCCGCTGTCGCCTGGACCGATCGGACTGTTGAACTTGACCGGCGGCGTGAACTGGATGCCGGGATTGGCCGGCAGCAGCTGCGGCGGCCGGGTAATGCCCGGCACGTAGCCGAACTGGCCGGCGTTGAAAGCGGCGCCGCCGGCACCGTTGGCGACGAAGATCATGCCGTCCAGTACCTGCACGTACAGGCCCGGTGGACGCGCGGGTTGGGCGCCGGACGGTAACGCGGGCGCGGCGCCATCCGGTGGTGCAACGAACTCGGCGATGAACGTGGTGCCGCGGATGCCGATCGTGGCAGCCGGCGTCTTCATCTCGAACTTTTCCTTGCTGCGCTTGCCCAGCAGGCCGGTGACCGAGCGCAGCCCGCCCTTGACGAGGTTGAACGTCGCCGCGTCGCCTTCCGGGCGGTCGGCGGCGAAGCTGAAGTTCTCGATCGTCATCGTGGAGCCGGGGCGCAGCGTGATTTCACTGTTGTCGATGAATTTCACCATCGCGTAGGTGTTCTTTTCCGTCACCAGCGTGTCGCCGTTCTCGACCTCGGATTTCAGCGCGAGGATCTTCACGGCGCCGTTGGCCTTTTTCGCCAGCAGCGGGCCGGACAGGCGCACCACGATGCCGGCCACCGGCGCCGCCCACGCCAGCTGCGCGCAGCCCAGCAGCAGGCACAGCCACAGGACATGCCAGGGCGACAGGCACCACGGCGCCGGCGCGGGCCGGCGGCCGATGGCCGTGTCAGTTGCAATAGTTCTTGACCACGGGTTTGTCATTTCTGGATCCTTGTTGCGCGGTGGCATTGCCTCCGCCGGTGTCTTCTACATCCTCGGCCGGCGCCGCGTCGCCGCTGCCTGGCGCGGCAGGAACGGAACGCGCGTCGCTTTTCTTCACGTCGCGGGGGACGGTCGCGATGAACTCGTTCAACGCCACCTGCACGGGCTTGACCGGTTCGGCCGCCGTCGGCGGCGCGATGGCCTGGCAAGCCGGCAGCTGCGGCGCCAGCCGGCATTGATCCACCGACACCGGCGACGGTGGCGGTGGCGGCTCCGGCGACGGTGCCGGTGCTGGCGGCGGCGGAGGTTCCGGTACCGGCACCGGTGCTGGCGTTGGCGGGGGTTCCGGTACCGGTGCCGGGGGCGGCGGAGGTTCCGGTGCCGGGACCGGCGGTGGTGGCGGAGGCTCCGGTGCCGGCGCTGGTGGCGGCGGGGGCGGCTCCGGCGTCGGCGCTGGCGGCGGAGGAGGAGGAGGAGGCTCCGGTGCCGGCACCGGCGGGGGCGGCGGCTCCGGTGTCGGCACCGGTGGAGGCGGCGGTGGTAGCGGTGGTTCCGGCGGTGGCGGTGGTGGTGGTGGCGACGGGATATTCGTGTTTTCCTGCAGCGTGAGCGTCCCGCGCGTGGCCAGGGTGGCGCCAGGCGACACCGTGATCCGGTCGCCGGCCGTCAGCCGGATCCCGCCCGTGTCGGAAGTCACGCTGGCGGTGTCGCCCACGGTCAGCCGGTCGTCCGGGGAACCGCTGCGGGCAGCTTCCAGCGCGATGTCGCCGCTGCGCGACACCACGGTACCATCCACCGTGAGCGGGCTGTGCGCGGTGATCGCGATGGCGCCGCTGCCGGACTGCACCAGCCCTGCCGCGCCGATCGTCGTTGCGCCATAGTTGCGCAGCGTGATCGCGCCGCCGTTGCCCAGGTCGAGTTTCAGGCGGTGCACGGTCAGCGCATTCGCGTAGCCGGGGCGGTTGTTGGTGATGACGATCGGCATGCTGCCCTCGGTGGCGGTGCCGGCGATGTCCAGCAGGCCGACCGCCGTCAGCAGCGGTGCCCCGGCCGCGCCGACGCTGCCGCCGGCCGTGACCGCGAGCGTTTCGCCGGCGATCGTGCCGCCGGCCGACGCCAGCGAGCCGGTCACCGCGAGGGCGATATCGGTGCCATGGATGCCGTCGATGCCGGCCAGCCGCGCGATGGCCAGGTCGCCGTCGTTGCGGAAGCCGACACTGCCCGCCGATGCCACGGCCAGCTGGCCGACGTGGTTGGCGGCATGGTCCAGCGCCACGGCGGTGCCCGAAACCGCCAGCGTGGCGGCCTGGATCGGCGCCGATTGGGCGACAGCCCCTCCGGTGGCCACCAGCGTGACGCCGTCCTTCACGCGCAGCGCGCCGTCGATCGCCACGCTGGCGCCCTGCAGCGCCAGCATGCCGCCGGCGATCGGCGTGCCGGACAGGTCGAGCGCGCCGGTGACCGTGAGTTTGCCGCGGTAGCCGTCGCGCGTGCCGACCGCCAGCCTGCCCGCCTGCACGGTGTTCAGTTCGGCGCTGTCCAGGTAGGCGGCGCCCGCGCCCAGCGTGATCGCGGCCGTGTCGGAATAGGTATCGATGGCCACGTCGCCGGCGCCGATGCCGGCGCCCGGGTCGATCGCCACGTCGTCCGAGCGCAGGATGACGCGCTGGCCGGCGAGCGCGGCGCCCGCCCCCAGCACAATGCGGCCGGCCGAGGTGGTGTTGGCGAGGTACAGGGTGCCGCCGGTGCGCATGGCCGAGGCCACCGAGATGTCGCCGCGCGATTCGAGGAACAGCGCGGTGTTTTCCAGCGCGATGGCATCGGCGACCGCGATGCCGCCCGTGTGGGCGCTGTTGCCGACGTTGATTTCCCACGCGTCCACATTGGCCAGGCCGGCCTGCGCCAGCACCAGGCTCGATGCGTCGCCGCGGCCCAGCGCGATGGGCCGGCCGGCGCTGGCCGTGGTGAAGGACACAAAGCCGTTGCCGCCCGTGTCCACCTTGCCACCCAGGCGCACGTGATCGGCCACGAACGATACCTGCGGCATGGCGCCTGCATCGCCGCCGGCATGCACCAGGGTGCCCGCATCCATGGCGACCTGCCCGCCGGCGGCGGCCTTCAGCAGCACGCCGGCGCCGGCGTCGATGCGCGCCTCGCCGGTGAGCGTCACCTGCCCGCCCAGCACCTGGACGTCGCCCCCGCCGGGGCTCCGGGCACTGGTCACGCTGCCCGCTTCGAGCAGCGCCGTGCGGCTGGCCTTCAGCACGATCCGGCCGTTGGCGCCGACCGCCGCGCTGTCCGCGTTGACGGTGCCGCGCTGGCTCAGCAAGGCGCCGTAGATGCCCACGCGGCCGCCCGCGGCAACGATACCGCCCAGGTTCAGCGCCTGGTCTTCCGGCGCCGACACCACCACGTGCACCGCCGGGTCGTTCGAGTCCACCAGCTGCACGCTGCGGCCGGCGGCCAGCAGCACGTCGCCGTTCGGCGCGCTGATGATGCCGGTGTTGTGCACGTTCGGCGCGACCAGCAGCACCTGCCCGCCCTGCGGCGTGGTGATGGTGCCCTGGTTGACGACACTGCCCCCGGCGCCCTCGAAGATGTGCTTGCCGGCCAGGAAGTCCCCGTTCGACAGGTTCAGCGCCGATGCCACCAGGCCGTTGACGTCGACCCGCGCATCGGCGCCGAACAGCACGCCGTTCGGGTTGACCAGGTAGACCTTGCCATTCGACTGCAGCGAGCCGAGGATGGTGCTGGGGTCGCCCCCGGTGATACGGTTCAGTACCCGGCTGTCGGCGCTTTGCTGGATGAAGCGGGTGATTTCGTCGCTGCCCACCGAAAAGCTCTGCCAGTGGATGATCGTGTTCGGCGCGTTGGTGATCGAGAACACCTTGCCGTCCTGGCTGAACGCGGCCTGGCCGGCCACCACCTGCGGCAGCGTGGGATTGGCCTGCGCGTGATGGACAGCGGACAGCCAGGTGGCGCAGCAGGCGGCGATGGTGGCGGCCAGCAGCTTGCGCCGCAAGGGCGCACGGGAAATGATGTGGTTCATGGTGATTCCGTTGCCTCAGTAGGAAAGGCCGAGCCGCACATGCAGGCGGTTCGCATCGTCGCGGCCGGTGGCGCCGCCGCGCAGCACGTGGCCGTAATCCAGTTGCAGGTTGACGTGGCCGGGCAGCATCACGCGCAAGCCCAGGCCGGCGCTGGCGATCGCGGTGCTTTGCAGCTCGCCGGGCAGCGCATGGTTGCGCTTCACGTACGCGGTGTCGTAGAAGGCCAGCGCGCGGCACTGCCAGGCCAGCTTGCCGCACAGGTTCGGCGTGTACAGTTCCAGGTTGCCGCCGGCGCCCGCGTCGCTGGCGATCTCGCGCTCGGCGAAGCCGCGCACCGAGGCCACGCCGCCGGCACCGAACTGCTCGCCCGGCACCAGCGCGGCGCCGGTCAGCTGCGCGTTGACGATGGCGCGCGCCTGCCATTCGCCCGGCAGCAGCCGGCTGTAGCTGCCGGACAGGCGCAGCAGCGTGTAGTCATCCCTGGCATGGCTGCGCGCGCGTGTGAAATCGGCCTGGCTGCCGCGCGAGCCGCCCGGCACGTTGCGCACCAGCGTGGCCGAGCCGGCCAGCTCGCCGTCCGGCAGCGTCCACGTGCCCAGGTACGCGGCGCTGAGCGGGCGCACCGTCACGTCGTTGCCCAGTTCCTGCCCCAGCAGCACGATGCTGTTGCGGAACGCCTTGTAGTCGATGCCGAATACCAGCCGGGCATCGTAGCGGCCGCGCCGGGCCAGGGCGTGCGTGTAGCGGGCGCCGTACACCGCACCCTTGCCGCTGACTGCCAGGTCGAACACGCCGGCCGTGACGCTGCCCGAATCGATGTTCGAATAGCTGCCGAACACGTCGAGCGAGCCGCCCAGCCCATACAGCGGCACGTGGTAGCCGACGCCGTACACCTTGACGCGCCCCGGCCGCTCGACCGTGGTGGTGTACTGCAGCGAGAGCACGTGGTCGCGGTTGAACAGGTTGGCATGCTGCAGCACGAAGCCGGCATGGGTCCTGCCGGTCTGGCTGGAGCCGGTGTTGTCGAGGTTGGCCATGACTTTCCACGGCTGCTCGTCGGCCACGTCCAGCACCGCGTCCACCTCGTCGCCGGCGCTGCCGCCCTGCAGCTTCAGCGCGGTCTTCCTGGCCGGATTCTCGTTGGCCAGTTTCAGGCTGGCGGAAATGGCGGCGATGTTCGGCGTCTGCCCGCCCTGCAGGCCCGGCACGCTGCGGCGGATGTTGGCCTCGTCGAAATAACGGTTGTTCTTCACGGTGACGCGGCCGATCTTCGCCTGCACCACGCGCAGCCGCACGACGCCGCCATCGAGTTCCTGTTCCGGCAGTTCGACGGTGACCACGCTGTAGCCGGCCTGCTGGTACGCCGCTTCGAGCGCCTCCAGCGCGCGCTGCACGTCGCCGAAATCGCGCTCCTTGCCGGCATGGGGCGCCACCGCCCGCTCCACCACGGCGGCCGGCAGCAGCGTGTTGCCGGTGACGTCGAAGCGGTCGATCTCGAAGCGGAGCGGCGCGGGGCCGGTGTCCTGCA
Organism: Pseudoduganella albidiflava; assembly: GCF_004322755.1. Classification (NCBI taxonomy): domain Bacteria; kingdom Pseudomonadati; phylum Pseudomonadota; class Betaproteobacteria; order Burkholderiales; family Oxalobacteraceae; genus Pseudoduganella; species Pseudoduganella albidiflava. The sequence goes on along the minus strand of NZ_CP036401.1, from coordinate 1,284,593 downwards.
TGGCGCTGGCGGTACTGGGCGCGCCGGCTGCGGCGGCAAGGATCGCGCCTGCCAGCAGGCGCGCGGAGCGGTGATTCATGGTGTGCGTTGATTCCGGATATGGCTGTCGGCCCGCGCAGCGCTGCGCGGCCGCGGTTGAGCGCGCATTATCCGGTATTTATACAAAGAAATATCAATTTCGATATAGCACTGACCGGAAGTGCAACGAAAAAGCGACAGATTGCCAGCGGTTGATAAAACCAAGGCAACGAGAACCAAGGCAACGTTGCCGGGACTGCGCGCACGCGCGCCGGCCTTGGCCGAACCAGGACAACGTTGCGGGCATTTCGCGCAGGGATGGCGAGCTCCCGCCGGGCACGCTGTAACCTTACTTGCTGTCGAACGTCGTCACGCCATCCCAGTCAGCGCCCGGCGGGTGCTGCCGGTAGCGCGCCACGCGGCTGGCGTACAGCGTGTACAGCGCGCGTTCCGGGAAGCGCGCGTGCAGGTCGGCAAGGCGCGCCCCGGCATCGTCCCAGCGCTGTGCGCGCACCAGCGCCAGCGCCTCGTGCCAGTCGGCCAGTTCGGCCTGGACGGAACCGTCGATCCCGTCCAGCGGCGCCACCGGTTCGTGGATCGCCACCGGCTCCTGCTTGCCCTTCACGCGCACCAGGTCCAGCTCGCGCCAGGCGAATTGCGGCGCGGCGGCGCGCGTGGCGGCGCCTGCGCAAATGCCCACGCCGTAGATCCTGGTCAGGCCTTCCAGCCGCGCGCCCAGGTTGACCGCGTCGCCCATCACCGTGTAGGCGCGGCGGATCGACGAACCCATGTCGCCCACGTGCATGGTGCCGCTGTTGAGACCGATGCCGATCGCCAGTGGCGGCCAGCCGCGTTCGATGAACTCGGCGTTCAGCCGCGCCGCCGTGGCCTGCATCGCCAGCGCCGTCGCCACGCCACGGCGCGCATGGTCGGCGAACGGCACCGGCGCGCCCCAGAACGCCATGACCGCGTCGCCGATGTACTTGTCGAGCGTGCCGCGATGGCTGTCGCGGATGTCGGCCGACATGGCTGTCAGGTAGCGGTTGATGTACTCGCGCAGCACCTGCGGCGCCAGGCCTTCCGAGATCGTGGTGAAGCCGCGCACGTCGGCGAACAGCACGGTCAGCTCGCGGCTTTCGCCCTCCATGCCGTAGCGCCGCGGGTCCTCGGCCATTTCTGCCACCAGTTCAGGCGCCACGTATTCACCGAAGCGCGCCACCAGCGCGCGGCCGCGCCGCACTTCGAAGAAGTAGCCCCAGGCCAGGTTCAGGATGAACAGCGCGAGGACCAGCAGCAGCGCCATCGACACGTCGAGCGCCATGTCATGTATCGCGTACAGGTGGACATTGAGCCACCCCGCCGCCAGCGCGGCGCCCAGCGCCAGCACGATGGACGGGGCCGGCGCCAGCACGGCCAGCGCGAACGACAGCAGCACGCCCAGCGCCAGCACCTGCAGCAGTTCGGCGGCCGGCGCATAGTCGGGACGGGCCTTGAAGCTGCCATCCAGGATCGAGCGGATCAGGTTCGCATGGACTTCGACGCCGGGATACACCGCCGAGACGGGGGTGGCACGCAGGTCGTTCAGGCCGACCGCCGTGGTGCCGACCAGGACGATCGCGCCTTCCAGCACCCCGGCCGGCACGGCACCGCGCAGCACGTCGGCGGCGGATACATAGCGGAAGGCGCCGCCGCGCGGCCCGCCCGTGCCGCGAAACTGCACGGTGGTCGTCAGGCCTTCGCCGACCGGGATGCGGACGCTGCCATGCGGGTGGAACAGCGCGATCGCATCGAGGCCGCCGGCGGCGCGGCCGGCCGCGGACAGCGTGTCGACCGTACCTTCCCACAGCGGCGCGATGGCGCGCGCGTCGAGTGCCGCGGCCACCGTGGCCAGCGACAGCGCCGGGTAATAGCCGTTGCCGATCCTTTGCAGCAGCGGTGCCTGGCGCACCACGCCGTCGGCATCCGGCACCACCGAGTAGATGCCGGCACCGCGCGCGGCCGATTGCAGCCGGGCGATGTTCGCCTCGTAGCCGGGGGCGCGGTAAGCGTGCAGGGTGCGCCCGTTCAGCGCTTCCTCGGTAAACGCCGGCCGCGGCAGCACGCCCTTTGCCTGGGTGCTGCCGGTGGCGTAGCCCAGCACCACCGGCTGGCCGGCCAGCGCCGCCGCCAGCTGGCCGTCGTAATCGAGCCGCGGCCGCAGCCGCGCCAGCTGCGCGGCCAGGCCGGGGACGTCGCGCAATTCATTCCGCGCCAGCCCCTGCAGCACTCCGTAGCCGGAACTGTTGTCCGGTTCCGGGAACGCGATGTCGAAGCCGACCGCCGTTGCGCCATGGTGCCGGGTCAGTTGCGTGACGAGCCGCGCCATCACGTCGCGGCTCCACGGGAAGCGGCCCACCTCGGTCAGGCTGCGGTCGTCGATGTCGACGATGACGATGCGCGGATCGAGTTCGGCCGGCTCGATGCGCATGCGCAGGCCGGCGATGAAGGTGTCCATGCGCGCCACCGTGTCGAGGTGCAGCCAGCCGCCGGCCTGCAGCGCCGCGCCCAGCGTCAGCAGCAGGCCGGCCAGCGTGCGCGCCGCATGGCGGCGCACGCGCTGGCGCACGCGGCCCAGCCTGTCAGCAAGGGCCGGCATCGTCATCGCGGGGTGCCGCACGCGGCATGGGGAGGCGGAAGGAAGGCATCGGACGGGCAGTGTAACGGCACGGCGCGGCGGATGTACATGGGTAAATGGGTGTAGAAATCCAACACGGGCGAGGAAACACCAGCGCGTGCGATTTTGCCAACAGGAAATGATCGAGCGCGACGGAAAGGCGCCAGAAGCGGCAAAAAAACCGCTATCATCCGTTGAGACTTGCCGGCACGGCCGGGCCGCAAGGCACGGGAATAAACACAGGAACAAGCACAGGAACAAGCACAGGAATGAGCACAGGATGAGATTCGGATGAAATTCAGATTCTGGGGGGTACGCGGCTCGATCCCCTCGCCGGGGCCGCGCACGGTGCGCTATGGCGGCAATACCACCTGCATCGAGATCCGCAGCGACGACGATACCCTGATCGTGCTCGATGGCGGTACCGGCCTGTTCTGCCTGGCCCAGGCGCTGGTGGCCGCGCCGCACCGCCCCATCGAGGCCAATATCTTCATCACGCACAGCCACTGGGACCATATCCATGGCCTGCCCTTCTTCACGCCGCTGTTCATCAAGGGCAGCCGCGTGCGCCTGCATGGCGCGACCGACCCGGATACCGGCAACGGCATCGAGCACGTGATGGGCGTGCAATTGCAGAACAGCTATTTCCCGGTCGGCGAGGCGCAGATGGCGGCGACCATCGAATACCGCACGCTGGCGGTCGGCGAGGCGCTGCCGGTCGGCGACGCGCTGGTGCGCAACGTAGTGATGAGCCACCCGGTGACCGACCTGGGCTACCGCGTCGACTGCAACGGCAAGTCGGTGTTCTTCACCGGCGACCATGAACCGCTGTTCAACCTGTATCGCGAAGACCAGCCGGAACACGCGGCGTTCGCGCAGCATGTGGCGCAGCGCACGGCCGCCATCGACGACCTGGCGCGCGGCGTGGATGCGCTGATCGTCGACTGCTCGTACACGCGCGAGGAATATCCGTCGAAGGTCGGCTGGGGCCACGGCACCTTCGACGGCGCGCTGGCGATGGCCGTGCGCACCGGCGCCCGGCGCCTGTATTGCACGCACCATGAACCGACCCGCAGCGACGACGAGCTCGAAGCCGTGTTCGCCGAGGTGATGGCGCGCCACGCGCCGCTGCCCGGCGGCCTGCAGGTTTTCCTTGCATACGAAGGCCTGGAAGTCGATCTGGGATGAACACGCTGGCCGATGGCGACACGCACATGCCGTTCCTGCAGGCGCTGGCCGCGGTGGTGGCACGGCTGCGCGATGCCGGCAGCCTGGATGAAGTGATGGCCGATCCGGCCGGTACGGTGGCCGGCCTGTTCGCCTGCGACCGCTTCACGCTGTACGCGGTCGATGCCGAAGGCGATTACCTGGTATCGAAGGCGAAGAGCGCGGCGGGCGCGTGGCGCGACGTGAAGGTGGCGATCGCGCCGCACGGCATTGCGGGCCACGTGGCACTGGCGCGCCGGGCCGTCAACATTGCCGATGCGTACGACGATGCCGAACTGGCGCGGATCGCGCCGGGATTGCGCTTCCCGCGCGGCGTCGACCAGCGCACCGGCTACCGCACGCGGCAGGTGCTGGCCGTGCCCGTGCTGGCCCCAGGGTCGGGCGCGCTGCTGGGTGTGATCCAGCTGGTCAACACGCGCGACGGCGCGCCGTTCCCGGAACACGCGCTGGCGGGCGCCACGGATTTGGCCACAGCGCTGGCGGAAGCGCTGGCAGGCGCGCAGAAGGAAGGGTCACGCAGGACACCGCCGCCACCAGCCGCGCCATCTACCCGCCCCACCCCGCCGGCGGCAGCGGATCGGCCGGTCGCCACGCGCGCGGTGGTGCCCGCGCCCGCCGGCGACGATGGGGCCCGGCTGCTGGCGCGGATCGTGGCCGATGCGCAGCGGCTGGGCGCGGCCGCGATCCACGTGGAGGCTGCCGGCCGCGCCGGCAGCGCGATCCGCCTGCGCCGCGATGGCGCGCTGGCGCCCTATGCCACCCTGCCGCCCGCCCAGGCCGCGGCGCTGGCAATGCACCTCGACGCCGTCGTCCACTGGAGCGGCGCAGCGGCGGACACTCTGGCCGATAACAAACCCCGGGATGGCAAGCGCCATGATGGCCGGCCCCATGATGACAATCTCCGCCACGGGCAGCCGCGCTACGGCACGCTGCGCGGCGGCGCGCATGGCTTGCCGGACATGGTGCTGCACGCGGCCACGCTCCCGTCGACGGCCGGCGTGGACATGGTGCTGCGCATCGCCGCGCCCAACGCGGCGGTGCCGCTGGCGCGGCTGGGCATGGCGCCGGACGATCTGTCCCGCCTGCGCGGAATGCTCGACGAAGCGCGCGGCCTGTTGCTGGTGTGCGCCCCCGCCGATTCTGGCAAGAGCACGACGCTGCATGCGCTGCTGGCTGGCCTGAACCACCCGGAGCGCAAGATCTGCACCGCCGAGGACCCGGTGACGCTGGTGCAGCCCGGCCTGCGCCAGGTACACGCCGGCCGTGCGTCCGGCCTGGCGGTCGCCGCCGCCCTGGAAGCGTTCCGGCAGGCCGACGCCGATGTGATCATGGTCGACGCACCGTGCGATGCTCCGGCGGCTGGCCTGGCGGTCGAAGCGGCGCTGTCGGGCCGGCTGGTGCTGGCGGCGCTGCCGGCGCGGAACGCGGTGGAAGGAGCACGGCGCCTGCTCGACATGGCCGCCGATCCGTTCGGCGCCGCCGCCGCGCTGGCCGGCGTGCTGGCGCAGCGGCTGGCCAGGAAACTGTGCACGGCGTGCCGCCAGCCGTATCACCCCGGCGCGGCGGAGCTGGACCTGCTGCTGACGGAGTACTGTGCCGAATTGCAGCCCGGCGACGATGCCGCCGCCGACAACGACGCCCGCGTCGCCGCCTATGTCGCCGCGAACAATGCCGGCTTCGCGCGCGAGGAAGTGCTGGCCCGCTGGCGCGAGCGCCATGCCGATGCCGGCGGGCGCTTCACGCTGTACCGCGCGGTGGGCTGCGCCGAATGCCGCGGCGGCTACCGGGGCCGCGCCGGGCTGTTCGAACTGATGGCGGTGGGCGAGCGTACCGCACGGCTGCTGGCACGGCGCGGCGCGCCCGCGCCGCTCGCCGCGGCGGCGCTGGAAGACGGCATGCGCACGCTGAAGATGGATGGGATCGACAAGGTGTTGGCCGGCATTACCGACATCGGCATGGTGCGCGCGGCGTGCGCGCGGCAAGGAAGCGCATGGACAAACTGAAAGGTACCGTGACCGAACTGCGGCGCGGCAAAAGCGTGTCGTACAACCCGAAGACGGGCACCAGCGTGATCCACGCGGCGGTATTCCGGCTCGATGGCCAGCTGGTGAAGATCGTCTCGTCGACCCCGCTCGTGATCGCCGAGGGACAGGACATCGTGGTGGTCGGCCGGCGCCGCGCCAAGGTGTTCGTGGCCTACGCCCACCGCAACCTTACCACCGGCCACGAAGGCCATGAAGGCTGGGCCACGCGGCTGCTGGTGACGATCTTCGTGGTCACCGCCGCGCTGTGGCTGGGCTCCCTGATGGGCGGCCAGTATGCGGTGGTGTCCGGCATCGTGTTCGTGGCGCTCGGCTTCGCGATGGCGTGGCGCTCGCTGGAAGTGGTGCAGGCGCTGGTGCTGCTGCGCCGCTGAACACCTGGCGCCGGGCGAGCCGGAATAGTGACCAGCCTCGCCCCGTAACTCAGCGCGGAGCGCCGATCACCGCCAGCGTGTTGGCGGTCAGGCGCCCGCTGCGCGGGTCGGACGACAGCCCGGCGTCGACCGCGATGTCGCCGGAATGCAGCAGGTTACTGCGGTAGAAGATGGCGCGGTTGAACTTCGCCTCGACGCTTGCGGTGCGTTCGAACAGCGCCGTGTCGCCGCGGATGTAGCTCAAGCCGCGTCCCGGCTGCCGCCTTGCTTCCTCCATCACTTCCCGTTTCAGGCGCGGCGCATAATCGGCGAGGCGCTGCCCGTCGATGCTGTCGAAACCGGTGCTGCGATGGCGGTAGAACGAGGTGCCGCCGAACCGTTCATCGCACAGGTAATGCACGCTGGCGATCCGGTTGCGCTCGACGCTGTCGAAATGGGGCACGCTCTGGATCGGCCGCAGTGCTTCCGGCGGCGTGGTGGCCAGCGACAGCACGCAGGACAGCGGCGTGATCGCCGCATCGCCGCCGGCGCCGAAGGTGGACAGCAGGAGCTCGCGCAGCCGGGCATGCACCGCGCTTGCATACGCCATGTCCAGGGGCTTGCGGACGCCCGGATAGAAATCGCCGTCCTGCCGCTGGAACGCCGTTCCCGTTTCCGCCCAGCGCACGATGGCCTCGGGATCGAGCAGCAGGCCGTCGACGATCAGCACCGGCTCCCGGTCGGCCCCGACATGGAGCACCTGGTGCGCGGGGGAAGGATGCAGCGCGAACACCGCGTCATTCATGGCCGCATCCATGGCTACGCCGCGCGCTCGAGACGCTTGTTGCGCCGGTCGATCATGGCGTAGACGTGGCCGAGCGACGCCAGCATGGTATAGGCCGGGCCGAGGAAGCCATGCGCGTGCAGGCTGGCGATCGCTTCCGCGTCGAGCTGCTCCAGGCGGGCGTCGTCGATGGTGTACAGGCCCTGCACCTGGGTCGACTCCTGGTTCCCGAACGTGATCTCCAGCTGCATCGGCACCAGCAGCTTGTAGTGCAGCAGCGTGTCGATGAATTGCCGTGTCGGCGCCTCGCCGTTGAGGAGTTCGGCCAGCCGCCCCTTGGCTTCCTCCAGGTACGCCGTTTCCCGCCCGTCGGCGTCGAAGATGCGCTCGCCGTCGCCGCCGATGCTGGCGTGCCCGGTGTCGATGCACACGACGAAGTGGTCGCCCTCGCCTGGCTTGTCGGCGGCTTTTCCGAGGAAGAACGGCTGGCGCGACACTTGCAGCGGGACGTAGATGGCGTCCCACCGTCCATCGTCGACGAACAGGTTCTCGTTGTCGTGGAAGCCGAACAGGGCGACGCAGGCGAAGCGTCCCGTGTCCTTGTCCTTGGTGAAGGCGATCGGGTATTGGACGACGAGCTTCAGGAACTCGGTCAATACCACCGGCACCATGTTCAGCGCCGCGCCGGCCGCTTCCACCCGGCGGCTGTCGACGCGGACCTGCCGGTGCGCCGTGTTGTCCAGTGAAATCAGATGTGCCATGCCTGTGTCCTGTGTTCTGTGTCCTGTGTTCTGGGGAAGATGGCCTATACCGCCGGAAGGCCGTAGGCGTGGATCTTGGCGATCAGCTCGCGATGGGCCGGCAGCATTTTCAGCGCCTTCCTGACGGCCGCGCTGTTCTGCGACAGGTGCTCCTGCGCCGCGCGCTGCTCGCCTGGCGACGGCCGCAGGAATTCCGGGTCCGTCCTGAAGCCCATGCCGTACAGGACATACTGATAGCTGGCGGCCGGGAACACCTCGTTATTGCTGGTGAAGTCGCAGTTGCCGGGCGGGCGATGGCGCCACAGCCGCATCAGGTCCTTCAGGCTGTCGGGAATGGTTTCCGGCGCCCGGTTATCGGTCCAGAACGCATTGTCGGTACGCTTGCTGAGGATGTAATGCAGCTTCAGGAAATCGATGATCCGGTCCCAGCGGTACAGGAAGGTCTCGTTGAAGCGCCGGGCGACGATGTCCATGGTGTCGCGGGTCGCGGGCAACTGCTCGGCGAGCATGTCGGCCGACAGTTCCACCAGCACCAGCGCCGAGGCTTCCAGCGGCTCCAGGAATCCGGCGGCCAGGCCCACCGCGACGCAGTTGTTTTTCCAGAACAGCTGGCGATGGCCGGAGCGGATCGGGATACTGCGCGTGCCGACCGATTTTCCCGCCGGCCCGATATAGGCGCGCAGCGCGGCTTCGGCCTGCTCGTCGCTCGTGTGCCGGCTGGAATACACGTAGCCGATGCCGCGCCGGGTCACCAGGCCGATATCCCAGATCCAGCCGGCGGCCTGGCCGGTCGAGATGGTGTGCGAGGCGATCGGCGCATCCTCGCGCTCGTACGGCACCTGGGCGGCGATGGCCTTGTCGATGAACAGGACGTCGCCCCGGTCGACGAAGGGCACGCCCAGGTGCTTGCCCAGCAGGAGCGAGTTGAAGCCGGTGCAGTCGATGAACAGGTCGCCCGCGATTTCGCCCTGCTGCGCGGTGACGATGGCCGCGATATCGCCATTGGGCGTGCTGTTGACGGCAGTGACGTCGCCCTGGATATGCGTCACACCCAGTTTGGTGGTGCAATGGCGCGTCAGGAACCCGACGAATTTGCCGGCGTCCAGGTGGTAGGCGTAGTTGGCCACCGACGCGTATTCCGGCGTGGTGATCATCTTCGGCGCCAGCCCGTGTTCGCAGACCTGCTCCTGCAGGCACACGGTGTCGGAAAACGAGCGGCCGGCGCAGGCGGTCTGCCAGTAAGGCACCAGGTCCAGCTGGCCGAAGCCTTGCGGCAGCATCAGCGGGTGGTAATAAAAATCGTCGGCGGTGCCGTCGACCCAGCGTGCGAACTTGGCCCCCTGCTTGAAGGTCGCTTCGCATTCGCGCATGAAGTCGGTTTCCGAAATGCCCATTTTCATCAGCGTGCTGCGCATGGTGGGCCAGGTGCCCTCGCCCACGCCGATCGGGCCGATGGTGGGCGACTCGACCAGGGTGACGGTGATGCCGCTGTCCCGGGCGTGCCGGGCAGCGATGCGGCCCGCGGTAATCCAGCCGGCCGCGCCGCCGCCGACGATGACGATGTGTTTGATGTGCTGGTTCATGTCTGCCTTATCGATGTTGGGCATGAGACAGTTGAAACGGCGGGGCGCCGGCGCGGTTTTTGGCCCGCATTTGACCCACTTTCCGGCGCCCCTCCCGTCACGTCAGAACTTGGCGATCAGGCCGAGCGCGAAACGGCGGCCGGAATCTTCCGCCAGCAGGAACTGGTTGGTGTAGCGGCCATACTTCTTGACCACCGCTTCGTTCAGGTTGCTTGCCTCGAACACCACCGACAGGTTCTTCGACACTTCGTAGCTGCCGCTCAGGTCCCATTGGCCATAGGCCGCCACCTGGGTCACGCCGTCGCCGTTTTGCTGGGTCAGCGATTGCAGGAACTTGTCGCGCCAGTTGTAGGCCAGGCGCAGCTGGTACGGGCCCCGTTCGTAGAAGCCGACGACGTTGGCCGAATCGCTGATGCCGGTCACCGCGAACTTCTGGTTGACGTCGCCCGGGTTCAGGTTGGAGTCGCTGCGCACGATGGTGCCGTTGACGATGAAGCCCAGGCCGTTGTCGAACGTGTGCTGCACGGCCAGCTCGAAGCCGTGTACCACCGCGGATGGCCCATTGCTGGGCCGGGTCAGGGTGAACACGGCCGGGCCATCGGCCGGATCGGGCTTGAGCTTGTCGGTCCCTGTGCTGGGGTCGGTCAGCACGCCGGTACTGGTGTTGAATTGCCGCGTCGTGTTGCTGGAAACGATGAAATTGCTGACGTCTTTCCAGAAGAATCCGCCCGAGACATAGCTGGCCGGCTTGTAGTACCACTCCAGCGACAGGTCGAGGTTATTCGACTCGAAGGGCTTCAATGCCGGATCGCCCGAGGAGGCGGTCAGCGTGCCGGGACGCGTCGTGACGATGTTGGTGGCGGGAGACAGATCGTCGAGGCGCGGCCGCGTCAGCGAGCGGTAGGCGGCCACGCGCACCATCAGCGTGTCCGTCAGCTCGACATTCGCGCTGAAGTTGGGCAACACCGAGTAGTACGAATTGCTGACGTTGATGGCCGACTTGGCGCCATACACGGCGCTGAGCTCGGTGGCATCGAGCACGTTCAGCCGCTCGATATTGCCCTGGGTACCCGAGACCTTGATATCGGTGTGTTCCAGCCGCGCGCCGGCGGTCATCCGCACGGGCCTGTCGGCCAGCGTGCCGGCGAAGGCCAGTTCCAGGTAGCCCGAGGTGGTTTTCTCCTCGACCGCATAGGAGTTGTCGCGCACCACGGCGTCGAAGTTCTTGCCGCTCTGCTGCTCGACGAACGCGAACTGCTTCTCGCCGTCGTGGCGCAGCCAGGAAGTCGGCGTGCGGCCGCTGCCGCTGACGCCCTTCAGGAAGTCGCTGCCCGCGTTGAACACGCTGAGGGTGCCGGCCGGAATGACCGGGGTATCGGCATAGCCGCAGTACGTGCAGTGAATCCCCACGCCCTCGTTGTCCCAACGGGTCAGCGCCTTGGTTTCCTGCGAGCGCTGGAGGCCGAAGCGGGCCGAGACCAGCCCTTCGCCGCTGCCCTCCTTCCAGACGCCATCGACCTTGTACTGGCGCACCTCGTCGTCGACGGCCCAGCCACGGCGCAGCATCACGTGCGCGCGGGCGTTGGCCGGGTCGAGGTAATTGCCGACGGAATGGGTGATCGGCCGGCCCTGGGCATCGTTTTCGTACACCAGCCCGGTCGCCGGGGTGGCGAATTCGCTTACCCAGGGCAAGGTGGCGGAATCGGACTGGAAGCGCGCGCGGTTCTTGTAGCCGATCAGCGAAAGCTGGTCGCCGCCACCGTTGTTGGGCTCGCGGGTCGCATCGGATTTCCAGGCGTCGAAGACGAAATTGAGCTTGTTCGAGATTTTCCAGTCGGCTTGCAGGCCGAACGACCTGGTGTTGGTCAGGCGGTCGAATTTCTTGGCATGGAAGTCCGTCGCCAGGCCGGTTTCCTGGTACAGGTCCGTGATGGTACCGTTGGCGTCGGTGCGGGCGCGCTCCACGTTCGGCGCGGTAAACCAGTGGCCGTAGGAAGTGGCATCGGTCTTGATGTCGAAGTCGGAATACAGCGCGTCGGCGGTCAGGGTCAGGCTGCTCGACGGCCGGTACTGCAGCACCAGGTTGGCATTGGTGCGGGTGCGCTCTTCGAACGTCACCTTGGTGTCGTAGTTGCGGGGTGAAAACACGTTGCCCGCGAATCCGGCGCCGTCATTGAGTTCGCTGGTCAGGATGCCGGCGTTTTGCAGCCAGCCATCGGTTTGCGCCTGGTTCAGGCGCGTCCTGGCCTTCTTGCGCGAGACCGCCAGCAGCGCGCCGAACTTGCCGTTGGCGAAGGTATCGCTGACGAGCAGCGAGTATTCCGGCGTGGTCTCGCCGCTGTTATCGTCGTGCAGCGCCTTGACCGACCCGGCCACCTTGAAGCCGCCCAGGTTCAAAGGCCGGGCCGTGGTGATGTTGATGGTCGAGCCGATGCCGCCCGACTGCTGGGTCGCGGTGCCCGTCTTGAAGACATTGATGCTGTTGACCAGGTCGGCCGAGACGGTATCGAAATTAAAGGCGCGGTTTTCATTCTCGGAGGCGACCTGGCGACCGTTCACCAGCACGGTATTGAAGTCGGGGCCGAAGCCGCGTACGGTGACCTGCTTGCCCTCGCCGCCCGAACGGTCGATCGACACGCCGGTGATGCGCTGCAGGGATTCGGCCAGGTTCTGGTCGGGGAACTTGCCGATGTCTTCCGCCGAAATGGCGTCGACAATGCCGTTGCCTTCCCGCTTGGTGTCGAGCGAATTGATCAGGCTGCGCCGGATCCCCTTCACCACCACGGCATTGATCTTTGCGCCTTCGCCGGCCGGTTCGGGCGGCACCTCCTGCGCCGCGCTGTGCTGCGCGGTTGTCAACATTGCCGTGAAGGCCAACACGGCATTGGAAACGTTTCTATTTTTCATCTCGCTCCTCTACTCCTTGTATTGTTGTGCTTTGGGGTGGGAAGACTCTCGCGCTGCGGACGACGCGAGCACAGCGGGCCGGCAAGGGGCAGGACAGGCTGACGCGTGCCATGTGCCGGTGAAGAGCGATGGTATGTCAATACTGCAAGTTTAGAAAAATATAATGCGGAGCTGATGTAGTTTTGGTACAGCTTGTTCCTTTTCGCGGGAAGTTATGTTAATGGTTACACGTATCTACGCTTCGATGGTCGGGCGATGGTTGCCGGAAGACTAGAACGCTCCTGGCTTCGTGCCGCGTAGTTTGAGGAAAGTGGCGCGAAATTCCGCATGGGATACCTGGGCTGGAGAGAGGCTCCCGGCTGCCGATGGATCGATATGACGGGCGGGCCGGCGAGGCGTGAACGATGGTCGCGCCGCGTGCCATGGCGTGGATCCGCAAGTCGGAGAAGCGTTCCTGGGGCGGAGCGCTGCGGCGGGACTTGATGCCCCGCCGGTGAAAGCGGTCGTGCCGGGCGTGCTACAGCCGCTTGCCGAAGCAGGCCGCGGCGTCGTTGCCGGCATACCTGCCGAAGTTCGGGATGCGCAGGTAACCCAGTCCTTCATAGAAGCGCACCGCGCGCGTATTGACCTTGCGGGTTTCCAGCCACAGGCCGTGGTAGCCCAGCGCGGCGGCCTGCGCCTCGAGGAACGCCAGCACGGCCGAGCCGACCGCGGCGCCGCTGCCGGGCCGCGCATACATCCGCTTGATCTCGGCGATCCCGCTGAACTCGCCATCCAGCGGGCGCAGCGCGCCGCAGCCGACCGCCGTGCCCGCGCCGTCGCGGGCGATCGCGAACACCGTGCAGCCGGCGGGATCGAACGATGCGGTGCCGTCGTCGCCGGTGATGCCGCGCAGGACGCCGGACAGTTCACGCATCAGCGCCAGCGCGTCGGCCGAGGCGGGATCGGCGCTGGCCAATTCGACGGCGGGGCCGAGCAGCTTGTACATGACGCGGGTGGCGCCGAGCGTGGTGCCGGACAGGATGGCGAACTGGGGAATGTCGCCGGCCGTACGGTAACCCAGGCCGGCATACAGGTGCTGGGCACCGCTGCCGACCCACGTGTCGAGCACCAGCAGCGTGCGGCCCAGCGCCCGTGCGCGCGCCTCGGCCGCCTGCAGCAGGCGCCGGCCCAGTCCCAGGCGGCGGCAGCGCGTGTGCACCAGCATCTTGTTCACTTCGGCGCGGTGGGCGCCGTTCGCGGGCGTGGCCAGCGCCAGTTGCACGGTGCCGCGCACCACGCCTTCGCCGTCGCGGGCCACGAACAGCGTGCGCGCGCCGGCATCGACCTGGCTGGCGACATCGAGCCAGAAACGGCGCGCATCGGCCAGCGTGAACGGCGGCAGGAAGCCGACGCTGGCGCCATGCGCCACGCAGTCATGCAGCACATCGGCCAGTTCATCGGCGACGGCGCGCACGCCGTCGCCCGACAGTTCAGCAATCGTGGTCATGGTTCGCAGATGGCGATCAGGTAGTGGGCCCCGTCCGGCCCGGGGCAGGAAAAACGCGTGGCGCCATGGAGGCGGAAGCGCAGGCAGTCGCCCGGCTGCAGCCGGTACGTGACGCCGTCGAGCGTGTAGTCGAGCAGGCCGTCGAGCATCCAGATGTGCTGTTCCAGGCCCGCCTGGGGCGGCTGCTCGTAGTCGATCAGGGCGCCGGCCGGCAGCCTCCCCTCGATCAGTTCGGCGCGCAGGCCTTGCGAGGGCGGCGACACCATGCGCCGCGTGAACCCGCTGGCGGGATCGGTCCAGGTGGCCTGGTCGGCCGCCCTGACCAGTTGCGCCCCGCCCTCCTCGACGGCGGCGATCAGGCGCGACATCGGCAAGCCGTAGGCCGCGCACAGCTTGCCCAGCAGCGCGGCCGTGGGACTGGTTTCGCCCCGCTCCAGGCGCGACAGCGTGGCGCGGCTGATGCCCGCGCGTTGCGCCAGCTCTTCCAGCGGCCAGCCGCGCTCCATGCGCAGGGCGGCCAGCCGGGCGACCAGCCTCGCTTCGAAATGTTCGTGATTTCCCATATCCGAGAATATATCCCGGATCTGAGAAGATGGGAAGATCAGTCGGCCGTCCGTTCCGCGAAGCGTTGCGCCAGCACGGAGCACACCATCAGCTGGATCTGGTGGAACAGCATGATCGGCAGGATGACCATGCCCACCGACGACGTGGCGAACAGCACCTTGGCCATCGGTACGCCGGAGGCCAGGCTCTTCTTCGAACCGCAGAACACGATCGTGACTTCATCCTCGCGGGAAAAGCCCAGCTTGCGGCTGGCATACATCGTCAGCGCCAGCACGATCGCCAGCAGCACGCAGCAAACCACGCCCAGCGTGACCAGCACCTCGGGCGACAGCTTGTGCCACAGCCCTTCGTTGACCGCCGCCGAGAACGCTGTATAGATCACCAGCAGGATCGAACCCTGGTCGACATAGCGCAGCATCGGCTTGTGGCGATCGATCCAGTGGCCGATCACGGGGCGCAGCAGCTGGCCTGCCATGAACGGCACGAGCAGCTGCAGCACGATGGCCAGCACCGCGTCGCCGGTGGAGCGTTCGGCGTGGCCCTGCACGACAAAGGCGGACACCAGCAGCGGCGTGATGAAGATGCCGAGGAAGTTCGACGCCGAGGCGCTGCAGACCGCGGCCGGCACGTTGCCGCGGCCCATCGCGGTCAGCGCGATCGACGACTGCACGGTGGATGGCAGCATGCACAGGAACAGCAGGCCGACATACAGCTCGGGTGTCAGCACCCGCAGGGCGATCGGCTTGAACGCCAGGCCGAGGATGGGGAACAGCACGAAGGTGCTGCACAGCACCAGCAGGTGCAGGCGCCAGTGCGTGATGCCGGCGATGACGGCCTGGCGCGACAGCTTGGCGCCGTGCAGGAAGAACAGCAGGCCGATGATGAAGGTGGTGAAGTCGCCGAGCACCACGGCTACCTGGCCGGTGCAGGGCAGCAGCGTGGCGACACCGACGGTAACCAGCAGGACCAGCGTGAAATTGTCGGGCTTGAATCTGGAGAGGGTAGCGAGAACGGAAGACATGCGGCATTCTAGCCGAATACAAAAAAGGGAGCCTTGGCTCCCTTTCTTTACCGCATCAGTCTGCTTTACCCTGCTTCTACCCTGCTTACAGGATCTGCGTGCCGATCCACCAGCCGATGGCGGCCACGAAGGCGGACGCGGGGATCGTGAAGACCCAGGCCCAGACGATATTGCCGGCCACGCCCCAGCGCACCGCCGACAGGCGCTGCGCCGAGCCGACACCGACGATGGCGCCGGTGATGGTGTGCGTGGTCGAGACAGGCACGCCCCAGAAGGACGCCATCAGCAGGGTGATCGCGCCGCCGGTTTCGGCGCAGAAGCCGCCCACCGGTTTCAGCTTGGTGATCTTCTGGCCCATCGTCTTGACGATGCGCCAGCCGCCGAACAGCGTGCCGAAGCTGATCATGCCGTAGCAGGACACGATGACCCAGGTAGGCGGCTCGGTCGCATCGGCGGCCACGTGGCCGGAGGCGATCAGCAGCATCCAGATGATGCCCATGGTCTTCTGCGCATCGTTGCCGCCGTGGCCCAGGCTGTAGGCGGCGGCGGATGCCAGCTGCAGGCGGCGGAACCACGTGTCGATGCGGCGCGGCGTGGACTTCACGAACACCCACGACACGATCAGCATGATCAGCGTGCCGAGGAAGAAGCCCAGCAGCGGCGCCACGACGATGAACACCACCGTCTTGATCAGGCCGCTGGCGATCAGCGCGCCGGTACCCGCCTTGGCGACCGCGGCGCCGACCAGGCCGCCGATCAGCGCGTGCGACGACGACGAGGGAATGCCGTAGTACCAGGTGATCACGTTCCACACGATGGCGCCGACCAGCGCGCCGAAGATCACGTGGTGGTCCACCACGTGCGGGTCGATGGTGCCCTTGCCGATCGTCGTCGCCACATGCAGGCCGACGACGAAGATCGCCACGAAGTTGAAGAAGGCGGCCATGGCCACGGCGGTCTGCGGCTTCAGCACGCCGGTCGAGACCACCGTGGCGATCGCGTTCGCGGCATCGTGGAAGCCGTTCATGAAGTCGAAAACCAGCGCCAGGGCGATCAGGAGCCCCAGCGCGTAGATGCTGATTTCTAAGGTCTGCATGTTATTGTTTTACCCGTGCGGACGCTTACGCGTTCTCGACGATGATGCCTTCGATGATGTTGGCCACGTCTTCGCAGCGGTCGGTCACGGTTTCCAGGATCTCGTAGATCGCCTTCATCTTGATCAGGTTGCGCACGTCCGGTTCGTCGCGGAACAGCTTGGACATGGCGGCGCGCATCACGTGGTCGGCGTCCGATTCCAGGCGGTCGATTTCCTCGCAGATGCCGACGATGTCGCGGGCATTGTCCATGTTCGACAGCAGGGCCACCGCTTCCTTGACCTTCTCGCAGCAGGCCAGCACCAGTTCGGCCAGGCGCTTGGCTTCCGGCGTGACGGCGTGCAGGTCGTACAGCGACACGGTCTGGCCGGCGTCTTCCATCATGTCCAGGATGTCGTCCATCTTGGTGATCAGCTTGTGGATATCGTCCCGGTCGATCGGCGTGATGAACGTCTTGTGCAGCAGGTCCACCGTGGTGTAGGTGATCTTGTCGGCCTGTTTCTCGATGCTTTCGATCGCATGCACGCGGTTTTCCAGGTCATCGAAATTGGTCATCAGGCCCAGCATTTCTTTCGCGCCCTTGACGCACAGTTCAGCATGCTGGTTGAACAGGTCAAAGAATTTGCCCTCGGTGGGCATCAGGCGTCCAAACATTTTATTCTCCGTTGGTTGATTCGGGGGTGCTGCCAGGGCCGTTGCTCTATACGGCCCCTCTTGGTGCTGCCGGGTATCAGTCGCCCTGGTAGATCGACAGGTTACCGGTGTAGTTGCCGAACTTGGTGTACATGCCCATCCACGTGAGTCGGATCGCGCCGATCGGGCCGTTACGCTGCTTGCCGATGATGATCTCGGCGGTACCCTTGTCCGGCGAATCGGGGTTGTAGACTTCGTCGCGGTACAGGAAGATGATCACGTCCGCATCCTGTTCGATAGCGCCGGATTCGCGCAGGTCGGACATCACGGGACGTTTGTTGGGTCGTTGTTCCAGCGAGCGGTTCAGCTGCGACAGCGCGATCACCGGGCAATGCAGTTCCTTCGCCAGGCCCTTCAGCGACCGCGAGATTTCCGAGATCTCGGCGGCGCGGTTGTCGCCCGCCTGCGAGCCCGTCATCAGCTGCAGGTAGTCGACGATGATCAGGCCCAGCTTGCCACACTGGCGCGCCAGGCGGCGCGCGCGCGCGCGCATCTCGATCGGGTTCAGCGCCGGCGTCTCGTCGATGTACAGCTGGGCTTCATTCATTTTCTGGATCGCGTGCGTCAGGCGCGGCCAGTCTTCGTCGTTCAGCTTGCCGGTACGCAGGCGATGCTGGTCGAGCTGGCCAACGGAGCCCAGCATACGCATCGCCAGCTGCGCGCCACCCATCTCCATCGAGAAGACGGCGACGGGCAGGCCCGCTTCGATCGCGACGTTTTCACCGATGTTGACGGAAAATGCCGTCTTGCCCATCGATGGGCGGCCGGCCACGATGACCAGGTCGCCGGGCTGCAGGCCGGACGTCATCTTGTCCAGGTCGGCAAAGCCGGTCGGCACGCCGGTGATCTCGCTGCCGCTGTCGCGGCTGTACAGTTCATCGATGCGCTCGACCACCTGGGTCAGCAGCGGCTGCACCGCGGTCCAGCCGGACGAGCCGCGCGCGCCCTGCTCGGCGATCGCGAAGATCTTCGACTCGGCTTCGTCGAGCATCTGCTTGACTTCCTTGCCCTGCGGGCTGAAGGCGTTGCCGGAGATTTCATCGGCCACCGTGATCAGCTGGCGCAGCACGCCGCGGTCGCGCACGATCTCGGCATATCGGCGGATGTTCGCCGCCGATGGCGTGTTTTGCGCCATCGCATTCAGGTATTGCAGGCCGCCCACTTCATCGGCCTTGCCCAGCATCGTCAGCGCTTCGAACACGGTGATCACGTCCGCCGGCTTGCCGGCATTGATCAGGCGGACCATCTGTTCAAAGATGATCCGGTGGTCGTAGCGATAGAAATCCTCCGCGTGCATGAAGTCGGCGATGCGGTCCCATGCGGCGTTATCGCGCAGCAAACCGCCGATCACCGATTGTTCGGCTTCGATGGAATGGGGCGGGATACGGAGGGAATCGACTTGCGGGTCGGATGGGGCATTCATGGCGCGCATTATACCTGCATAAGCAGGCCAAAGTTCATAATGGTTGGCAAGATCGCTGCCCTGCGGGCAGCTTTCGCGACGGCCTTGCAGCGGCCGTGCATCGTCGCTCTACCTGTCTGTTATAGCAGCCAAATGGCGGGCCTGTCGCCCTTCATGCGGCAGCGCGGACGGTGGCGAAAACGACACGGACGATGGTGGAGACAGCGCGAATGTGGTGGAAACAGGGCGAATCCTGGTGGAAACGGCACAGGCTTGCGCGAGGCGCTCCGGGTTCGCTCCGAAACGGTTCGTGGAAACCATTTGCGGTCGCGATTGGCGAATCTGCATGCGCGGTATCGCTGCGTGTTCCGGTGCAGCGCGGCGCATCGCGCGGCCTGTCACAGCATGACGGCTTCCGTGCATGCAATCGAGCCGATAACTGAGCCGATAAGCGGGCCGATAACCGAGCCGATAAGCGGGCCGATAAGCGGGCCGGCAATAAAAAAGCCGGGCGAACCCGGCTTTTTTACATGCACGACTGTCTTACCGAGGAAAAGATCCCGATAATTAAGCAGCTTCGCCCACGACGGCGACGGTCACGTCGACCACCACGTCCGTGTGCAGCGACACCGACACCGGGTGCTCGCCGGTGGTCTTCAGCGGGCCGTTCGGCAGGCGCACGGCGGCTTTCTCGACCGGGAAACCGGCCTTGGTCAGCGCTTCGGCGATGTCGAAGTTGGTGACGGAGCCGAACAGGCGGCCATCGACACCGGCTTTTTGCGCCACGGTCACGGTCATGCCGTTCAGCTTTTCGCCCTGGCCTTGTGCGGCAGCCAGCTTTTCAGCGGCGGCTTTTTCCAGTTCGGCGCGCTTGGTTTCGAACTCGGCCACTGCGGCCGTGGTGGCGCGGCGTGCCAGTTTTTGCGGGATCAGGAAGTTACGTGCGTAGCCGTCCTTGACCTTCACCACGTCGCCCAGGTTGCCGACGTTGATAACTTTTTCCAGCAGAATGATTTGCATAATGTTCTCCAGTTCTATCTGTACTGCTGCCGATTAGGCGTGGTGCAGATCGGTGTACGGCAGCAGGGCCAGGTAGCGCGCGCGCTTGATCGCGGTATCCACTTGACGCTGGTAGTGCGCCTTCGTGCCGGTCAGGCGTGCCGGCATGATCTTGCCGTTTTCCTGGATGAAATCTTTCAGGGTGTCGACGTCTTTGTAATCGACTTGCTCAACGCCAGCGGCGGTGAAGCGGCAGAACTTCTTACGCTTGAACAGCGGGTTCTGCTGTTTGCGCTTTTCTTTCAGCTTGGCTTTGTTTTTGTCGAACTTTTTACCGAATGCCATTTTAGGCTCCTGTATCTAAATATTGTGTCGCTCTCAGGCGGCACGAAAATCAATGATGTGAAAAACCAGGCTCTTGCTGTTGCGGCTTTTCCTGGCAAGGAACCCCGAAAATTCGTAGGCACCTCCCAGTGGCGCGGCGCTGAAACGGCCTGAAATCTCTCCCGCGGCGACCGCGGCGATTTCAAATTCCGTCTGGCGGGCAATGCCTGCCTCGACCTGCTGCGAACTGTGCTGCAATACTGCATTCACGATTGGCAGCCCGGCGGGGGTGTAGCGAATGACTTCCCGCTCGGCGATCAGGCCGGTGAACCTCAGCTCGTTCAGCAAGACTCCCCGGATTTAGGCTGCAGCTGCTGCAGGAGCGGCCGCGGCTTCAGCGCGGTGGCTCTTGGCGGCGTCTTCACGCTGGACCGACTTCATCATCGGCGAAGGAGCGGTTTCCGCTTTCTTCATCTTGACGGTCAGGTGGCGCAGCACGGCATCATTGAATTTGAACGCGGTTTCCAGTTCGACCAGAGTGTCGTTGTCGCACTCGATGTTCATGCAGATGTAGTGAGCCTTGGCCAGCTTCTGGATGGAGTACGCCATTTGACGGCGGCCCCAGTCTTCCACGCGGTGCACGTTACCGCCGCGCGAGGTCACGCTGGCTTTGTAACGTTCGATCATCGCGGGCACTTGCTCGCTCTGGTCCGGATGGACGATAAATACGATTTCGTAGTGACGCATGCAAACTCCCTTAAGGACTGTTGATAGCCCACCCTGGCGTCAAGACAGGTGTGGGAAGAGGTAAGCCCGCAAGCATAGCAGGAATTTTCAGCGATTGCTAGCCACCGGGAAGGCCCGCACCCCTGCCGCGGGGCCGTGAATGCGCGCTCCGCCGCGCTGCGCGGCAGGGCTGAAACCCCAGGGCAGGCGCCCTTTTTTCGACTATTTCCGCCGCTCACCGTGCCCTTCGGCCGGATTCCGCAAATATTTCATGTTCCAGCGGTGTTTTCCCTTGCATTCCCTTTAGCACTGTACAAAAATACAGACTGTTCATATCCACAGCTAATTTCACGGCTATTCGCATCATGATCAAGCTCACCGCTAGGCAGGAACAAATTCTCAACCTGATCAGGGATGCCATCGAGTCCACCGGCTTCCCGCCAACCCGCGCCGAGATCGCCGCCGAGTTGGGGTTCAAGTCGGCCAACGCGGCCGAGGAGCACCTGAAGGCGCTCGCGCGCAAGGGCGCGATCGAAATCACCGCCGGCACTTCGCGCGGCATCCGCCTGCTGGGCGATCGGGCGGCGCGCCCGGCATCGTCCACGGCATCAGCCGCGGCATCGCAGTCCGGCTTCGACTCCCTGCCGCAAGTGCCGGCGGCATTGCTGATGCAGTTGCCGCTGATCGGCCGCGTGGCCGCGGGCTCGCCGATCCTGGCGCAGGAAAACCTGGAAAAAACCTACAGCGTCGATCCGGCCCTGTTCTCGGCGAAACCGGATTTCCTGCTGAAGGTGCGCGGCGAATCGATGCGCGATGTCGGCATCATGGACGGCGACCTGCTGGCCGTGAAGAAGGTGGACAGCGCCAAGAACGGCCAGATCGTCGTGGCCCGCATCGGCAGCGAGGTCACCGTGAAGCGCTATCGCCGCACCGGCTCCACCATCGAACTGCTGCCGGAAAATCCCGACTTCAAGGTGATCACTGTGACGCCGGAAGACGAGTTCGCGCTGGAAGGGCTGGCCGTCGGGCTGCTGCGCACCTGGCATTGATGGCCACTGGGTGGCCGGGTATCAGTTACCCGGGCTGCCCTTCTCGTCCATCATCCGCTTGAACAGGCTCGTACTTGGACAGGCTCAGATTTGGACAGGCTGAGGCTTGGACAGGCTGAGGGTTGGACAAGCCGACGCTTGGACAGGCTGAGGCTGGGACAGGCTGAGGCTTGGACACGGTGAATACACTGCCCGGAAAACCCTGCTGAAGCACGGCGGCACCGGGCTGCAGCCGGCGCGACGGTTGCGGCATCCAGCCGCGGCCGTCGCGCCGGCGCATCATGCGTCCAGCGCCTGCCGGAAATCCTCGACCAGGTCGGCGGTATCCTCGATGCCGACCGATACGCGGATCAGCGATTCCGCAATCCCCATCGACGCGCGGCGCTCGGCGCCCATCTCGTAGAAGATCGTGTGCGCGACGGGAATCACCAGCGTGCGCGTATCGCCCAGGTTGGACGCCGGCACGGCGATCCTCAGGCGGTTCAGGTAATCGAAGCAGTCGATGCCCTCGCGCAGTTCAAAGCTGAACAGCGAGCCATAGGCCTTGAACAGGTCGGTGGCGATACCGTGCTGGGGATGCGACGGCAAGCCTGGATAGTGCACAGCCGCCACGCGTGGATCGGCCGCGAGCATGTTCGCCACGGCCACGGCGTTGGCGCAGGTGCGCTCCATGCGCAGCGCCAGCGTTTCCGCACCCACCGCGATGTGGTGCGCCGCCTCCGGCCCCAGCGAGGCGCCGAAGTCCCGCAAGCCCTTGGCGCGCACTTGGGTGATGCCCCACATCGCCGGCGCCGCCTTCTTGTAGTTCTCGAAAATGTTCGGGAAGCGCTGCCAGTCATAGGCGCCGGTATCGGTCAGCGCGCCGCCCAGCGCATTGCCGTGGCCGGCGATCGACTTCGTCAGCGAATTGACGACCAGGCCGGCACCCACGGTTTTCGGCTGGAACAGGTACGGCGTGGTCATCGTGTTGTCGACGATGTACAGGATGCCCTTCGCGGCGCACAGCGCGCCGATACGCTCCAGGTCGGCAATCTGGGTGCGCGGATTGGCGATCGTTTCCACGAACACGATGCGCGTATTGTCCTTCAGCGCGCTTTCGACATTGGCGACATCGGTCGCATCGACGAAATCGACGCCGACGCCCTGCCCCGCCACCGTCTGCCACAGCGAATTCGTGTTCCCGAACAGGAAGGACGACGACACCACGTGGTCGCCGGCACGCAGCAGCGCCTGGAACACGGCACCGATCGCCGCCATGCCGGTGGCGAAGCACAGCGTGGCCACGCCGCCTTCCATCTTGGTGATCTTTTCCTCCAGCGCGGAGACGGTCGGATTGCCCTGGCGGCCGTAGCGGAAGCCCGGCTCGCGGCCCTGGAACACCGACGCCAGCTGGCGCGCATCCGTATAGCCGAACGCCACGGACGTGTGGACGGGCTTGTGCAGCGAACCCTGCTCGATGGTTTTCTGGCGGTCGCCGTGCAGGATCGTGGTCGTGAAACCGTAGGTTTTTTTATCGTTCATGTCTCACCGGGATAGTTGCCGAAAACCGGGGTCTGACCCCGATTCCTGGAAATATTGCCAAATCTTGGGGTCTGACCCCGCCCTCCCCCGAATCGGAGAAAGGTTTCCGAAAAAAGGGGACTGTCCCCGATTCCTGGAAATATTTCCTGAAAAAGGGGACTGTCCCCAAATTCCGGAAACAAAAAAGTTGCCGAAAACCGGGGTCTGACCCCGATTTCTGGAAACAAAAAGGGCTCCGCGAGGAGCCCTGGTGCTTACGCTTCGGTGGTGGCCGCGTTCAGGTTCAGCTGGGTGCGCGCGGCGTCCTCGACCTTCACCTTGGGATTGTGCCGGGCGTGCTCGATGCGGTCGAGGTAGTCGGCCGATACGTCGCCGGTGATGTACTTGCCGTCGAAGCACGATGCCTCAAAGCTCGTCAGCGCCGGGTTGACGTCCGAGATGGCACGCTTCAGGTCGTCCAGGTCCTGGTACACCAGCGCGTCGGCGGTGATTTCCTTGCACACCTCCTCGACGGTGCGGCCGTGGGCGATCAGCTCGTCGCGGGTCGGCATGTCGATGCCGTACACGTTCGGATACAGCACCGGCGGCGCGGCCGAGGCGAAGATCACTTTCTTGGCGCCGGAATCGCGCGCCATCTGCACGATCTCGCGGCTGGTGGTGCCGCGCACGATGGAATCGTCGACCAGCAGCACGTTCTTGCCCTTGAACTCGTCGCCGATGGCGTTCAGCTTCTGGCGCACCGATTTCTTGCGCAGTGCCTGGCCCGGCATGATGAAGGTGCGGCCGATGTAGCGGTTCTTGATGAAGCCTTCGCGGTATTCCTTGCCGAGGCGCAGCGCCAGCTGGATCGCAGCCGGGCGCGACGAATCGGGGATCGGCATGACGACGTCGATGTCGTCGGCCAGGCCTTCGCGCTTGATCTTCTCGGCCAGGTATTCGCCCATCTTCAGGCGGGTGCTGTAGACGGAGGCGCCGTCGATCACGGAATCGGGGCGGGCCAGGTACACATACTCGAACACGCACGGGTTCAGCGTGGGATTGTCGGCACAGATGCGCGCGTGCAGCTTGTTGTCGGCATCGATGAACACGGCTTCGCCCGGTTCCACGTCGCGCACGAAGTGGAAGCCGGCGCCTTCCAGCGCCACCGATTCCGAAGCCAGCATGTATTCGGTGCCGTTCTCGGTTTCATTGATGCCCAGGCACAGCGGACGGATGCCGTGCGGATCGCGGAAGCCCAGCAGGCCGACATCGGCGATCTGCGCCACGGCCGCGTAGCCACCGCGCACGCGGCGGTTCAGCACGGTGACCGCGTCGAACAGCGTGCCGGCGTCCAGCGAATAACCGGTGGTGGCGCGCATGATTTCGTGGGCCAGCACGTTCAGCAGCACTTCCGAGTCGGAATCGGTGTTGATGTGGCGG
Source organism: Pseudoduganella albidiflava (assembly GCF_004322755.1). NCBI lineage: Bacteria > Pseudomonadati > Pseudomonadota > Betaproteobacteria > Burkholderiales > Oxalobacteraceae > Pseudoduganella > Pseudoduganella albidiflava. The sequence continues at coordinate 1,259,964 of NZ_CP036401.1, read as the reverse complement.
CGATCGTTCTTGAACATCTCGGTCTTGAGCTGTTCCCAGTTGGTCAGGTTGCCGTTGTGGGCCAGCGTGATGCCGAACGGCGCGTTGACATAGAACGGCTGCGCTTCCTCTTCCGACGACGAGCCGGCCGTGGGGTAGCGGCAATGGCCGATGCCCGAATTGCCCATCAGCGAACGCATGTTCCGTGTACGGAACACGTCGCGCACGAGGCCATTGGCCTTGTGCATCGAGAACATGCTGCTGTGATTCGTTGCGATACCGGCCGCATCCTGGCCGCGGTGCTGCAACAGCAGCAGCGCGTCATACAGCAGCTGGTTGACAGGTTGATGGGAAACGACGCCGACAATGCCACACATATTGTGCTCCTGAACAGGGTGCTACTTGATGTAAGAAACTCTAAAATTGCACATGCTGCGCCACGGCAGCGGGAAGGAACGGTTTCACGGTGCGCACGCCCGTTTCCGCGATGGGGGAGAACATGGCCTCCCGCCAGAAGTCCTGCTGCGGGATCGACGTCATGCCGCACAATATGACGCCCGCCAGCACGATTACAAGGCCGCGCCCCAGGCCGAACAGGCCGCCCAGTCCGCGGTCCGCCAGCGACATGCCGCCCGCCTCGATCAGTGCCGACACGGCCATCGACAGCAGCCCCATCAGCATGCGCACGCCGATGAACAGCGCCAGGAACGCCACGATCAGCCGCACGATCTCGCCGGGAATCACGGCCGGCAACAGCACCGCCAATGCCGCGCTGTACGCATTGGCCACCACGAAGGCCACGATCCAGCCCAGCAAGGACAGCATTTCCTTGACCAGGCCGCGCAGCGTGCTGACGATGATGGAAGCGATCAGCACGAACAGCACCACGTAATCAAAAATCGTCACAGGAGCAATGAAAAGGTCAATGCCACGGCATCACGTCACGCCGGGCTCAGGCTGCCGGACAGGCCGATCTTCTGCAACTTCGCCTTGGCCTTCTCGGCTTCCTCGCGGCTGCCGAACGGCCCCACTTTTACGCGGGTCAATTCACCGGAGGGCGATTTCTGCGTGAACGACTTGATGCCCGCATCGCGCAGCTTGCCCTGCAATTCCTCGACCTTGTCCTTGGCGGCCAGCGCCGCCACCTGGATCACGTAGCGGCCGCTGTCGGCGGGCGCCGCGGCCGGCGCGGCCTTCCCTTCCAGCAGCGCCAGGGCGCGTGCCGCGTCGTCCGTCTTCGGCACCGGCTTCGCTTCAGGCTTGGCTTCCGCCTTCGGTTCCGGTTTCTTCGGTTCCGGCCTGGCCTCGGCCAGCTTTTTCGGCTCCACCTTGGGCTCGTCCCAGCCGGCCGCTTTCGGCTCGTGCTTCGGCTTAGCTTCCGGCTTGGGTTCGGGCTTGACTTCCAGCTTGGCCACTTTCGGCGGCTCGGTTTTCACCGGCACGGGCCGTTCTTCCAGCTTCGGCAGCGGCCGCGGCGGTGCGGCAACGACCGGTGTATGGTCTTCCGGCTCGACGATTTCCTCGCTCTGGTCGAGCGCCTCGGCCTGGGCGGTCTTGGCATCGGCCAGGGATTCTTCCGGTTCCTTGGCGTCGGCGGCGGCAGCGGCGTCCTCGGCTGCAGTGTCGTCCGCGGCGGCCTTGGCACTGTTGTCGGGTTTGTCGCGCGGCGGAATCTGGATGGCGATGTCGTTGTTCAGCGGCTTCGGCTCGGAATCGAGCACCATCGGCAGGCCGATCGCCACGGCCAGCGCCAGCGCGATCGCCCCCACCAGGCGGCGGCGCGCGCGCTTCTTTTCAGGCAATACGGGATCGGGAGCATCCTTGCGGGCGCGGCCACGGGTGGCGCCGGCGCTGTCGGCGGACGAGGCGCGCTTGGAGCGGGCCCGCTCCGTGATGGCGCGGTCATCCGCGGCGCGGTAGTAGCCGCTGTCTTCTGGGGACTGCTGCTTGTTTTTACCGAATTTCGAGAACAAGCCCATGCGTGATTTCAGTGAAGGGAAGATTTTCGGGCGGCCATGACGCCAGCCACCGTCAGGAACGAGCCAAAGACCACAATTCTATCATTCTCGCCCGCGCGGCTCATTGCATTTGCAAAAGCTTGTGCCGGGGTATCGAATATATGCACGGTTTTTTCATGCAGATCGGGCGCCAATGCCTGCACTTTCGCGGCAAGTTCCGATGCGCTGGCGGCGCGCGGCGATGGCAGCGTGGTCACGCACCAGTGATCGATGGAGCCGCCGATGGCCTTGATGACGCCATCGATATCCTTGTCGTGCATCGAGCCGAACACGGCGAACGTGTACGGGTGGAAGCCCATATTGCCCAGGTTCTGGTTCAGCGCCGAGGCCGCATGGGGGTTGTGCGCCACGTCGAGGATCACGGTGGGGCGGCCCGGCAGCACCTGGAAGCGGCCCGGCAGCTCGACGGTGACCAGGCCGTGTCGCACTTCCTGCGCGCCGACCGGCAATTCGTTCTTCAACACTTCCAGCGCGGCCAGCGCGGCCGAAGCGTTCAGCAACTGGTTGGCGCCGCGCAGGCTGGGGTAAGCCAGCGCGTTGCGGCGCTGGCCGCGGCCGCCGTAGTTCCACTGCTGCTTGTCGCCGGAATAGTTGAAGTCGCGCCCCATCAGCCACAGGTCGGCGCCGATCGCGGTGGCGTGCTCGACCAGCGCCTGCGGTGGCACCGGGTCGCTGCAAATGGCCGCCTTGCCGGGGCGGAAGATTCCGGCCTTTTCAAAGCCGATCTGTTCGCGCGTGCCACCCAGGTAATCGACGTGGTCGATATCGACACTGGTGACGATGGCCACGTCGGCATCGATGACGTTGACGGCATCGAGCCGGCCGCCCAGCCCCACTTCGAGGATCGCCACGTCGAGCGAGGACTTGCTCATCAGGTGCAGGATGGCCAGCGTGGTGAACTCGAAATAGGTCAGCGGCGTATCGCCGCGCACCGCCTCGACGGCATCGAAGGCCTCGACCAGCATGCTGTCGGAGGCCAGGTCGCCATTGACGCGGGCGCGCTCGTTGAAGTCGAGGAAGTGCGGCTTGATGTACAGCCCGACCCGGTAGCCGGCGCGCAGCAGGATCGATTCCAGCATCGCGCAGGTGGACCCCTTGCCGTTGGTGCCGGCCACCATGATCACCGGGCAGGTGAACTGCAGTTGCAGGCGTTCCTTGACGGCGCGCACGCGGTCGAGGCCCATGTTGATGACGGTTTCGGCGTGGCGCGATTCCAGCAGCGCGAGCCATTCAGGCAAGGTGGACGGGGTGGACATGTGAGTTGGAGAAAAGCGGGGAGTAAGCGCAAAGACGTGATTCTAGCGCACGACGCGAAACGGGGCCGGGTCCCTGCGGACCCGGCCCCGTTCACATGATGCCGCGGAGCGGCGGACTGCTGTCAGGCGGTCATGCCAGCACTTCGGCGGCCTGGTTCTGCAGCAGTGCCAGCAGGCGGGCGATTTCCTCGCGCATCTTGCGGCGGTCGACGATCATGTCGATGGCGCCCTTGGTCAGCAGGAACTCGCTGCGCTGGAAGCCTTCCGGCAGCTTCTCACGCACCGTGTTCTCGATCACGCGCGGGCCGGCAAAGCCGATCAGCGCTTTCGGCTCGGCCATCACCACGTCGCCCATGAAGGCGAACGAAGCGGACACGCCGCCCATCGTCGGGTCGGTCAGCACGCTGATGAACGGCAGCTTCTTTTCCGACAGCTTGGTCAGCATCGAGGTGGTCTTGGCCATCTGCATCAGCGACAGCAAGCCTTCCTGCATGCGCGCGCCGCCGGTGGCGGTGATGCAAATGAATGGTACCTTCTGCTCGAGCGCCACCTGGGCCGCGCGGGCGAAGCGTTCGCCGACCACGGAACCCATCGAGCCGCCCATGAATTCGAACTCGAAGCAGGCGACCACGACCGGCAGGCTCATGATCGAACCGCCCATGCACACCATCGCATCGGTTTCGCCGGTGGCTTCCATGGCCTGCTTCAGGCGATCCGGGTATTTCTTGCTGTCCTTGAACTTCAGCGTATCGACCGGCAGCGTTTCCTGGCCGATTTCATAGCGGCCACCGGCATCGAGCAGGGCATCGAGGCGCTCGCGGGCGCGGATGCGCATGTGGTGATCGCATTTCGGGCAGACATGCAGGTTCGACTCGAGGTCGGTACGGTACAGGACCGCCTCGCAGGAGGGGCACTTGACCCACAGCCCTTCCGGCATCGTCTTGCGGGCGGCGGCTTCCGAGCGCTGGATGCGGGGGGGAAGCAGTTTTTCCAACCAGCTCATATTTTCTCCTGTTGCTCTAACTGAGGGGCGAAGTGTAGCCGTTTATGCCAGTCGTGTCGAACATTCAAAATTGACAATTTTCCGAACGAACGTAAGCTTTCATGCGGCCTGCGCGCGAACGCCTGCGGAGAATTGATGAGCCCGTGTCATGGGGGGAGCGGGGAATTCGCGAAGCATGCTTCGCGCCCGCACAACGGTGCGGCCATGCAGGGCCGCACTCCCTCCAGGCACGCTGATACGGGCTAGGCAGCACGGCTTATTCGCACGGCTTATTCGTCCAGCGCCTGCCGGATGCCGGCGACGAACGCCTGCACGGCGGCCGGCGCCTGCGCGGGCTCGGCCGCCTCGATTTCCTGGATGATCCGGCTGCCGATGACGACGGCGTCCGCCACGCCGGCAAGTGCCTTCGCGGTGGCCGCGTCGCGGATGCCGAAGCCCACGCCGATCGGCAGGCTGACATGCCGGCGGATCTCCGCGATCCGCTCGGCCACCTCGGCGGTATCGATATGGCCGGCACCCGTCACGCCCTTCAGCGACACGTAATACGAGAAGCCGCTGCCGACCTTGGCCACTTGCGCGATGCGCGCCTCGGTCGAGGTGGGCGCCAGCAGGAAGATCAGGTCGAGGCCGGCGGCGCGCATCTTGGCGGCGAATTCTTCGCATTCCTCGGGCGGGTAGTCGACGACGATCGCGCCATCGGCGCCCACTTCGCGCGATTGCTCGACGAAAGCGTCGACGCCGATGCGCTCGATCGGATTGGCGTAGCCCATCAGTACCACCGGGGTGTGCTGGTTGGTCTTGCGGAACTCGCGCACGTACTCGAACACGTGGCGGATGCCGACGCCATGCACCAGGGCGCGCTCGCAGGCGCGCTGGATGACGGGGCCTTCGGCCATCGGGTCGGAAAACGGCACGCCGAGTTCCAGCACGTCGGCGCCGCCCGCCACCAGGGCATGCAGCAGTGGCACCGTGGATGCCGGCGCGGGATCGCCAGCGGTGATGAAGGTCACGAGACCGGTCTTGTTGTGCGCTTTCAGCGCGTCGAACGTCTGGGCGATACGGGACATATTATTCTCGGCAAATGTTTCTCAAATTCGGGGACAGTCCCCGATTTTTGGAAATGTTTCTTCAAATCGGGGTCAGACCCCGATTTCTGGAAACATTTCGCGGCGGGGACCGCCATGTTCAGGCAACGATCAGCCGAAATTCATGCCCATGCGCTCGGCCACGGTATGCATGTCCTTGTCGCCGCGGCCGGACAGGTTGACCAGCACGATCTGGTCCTTCGGCAGCGTGGCGGCCAGCTTGGCGGCGTAGGCCAGCGCGTGCGACGATTCCAGCGCGGGGATGATGCCTTCGATGTGGCAACAGTCGTGGAATGCCTTTAGCGCTTCCTCGTCCGTGATCGACACGTACTGCGCGCGGCCGGAATCCTTCAGCCAGGCATGCTCGGGGCCCACGCCCGGGTAGTCGAGGCCGGCGGACACCGAGTGCGTTTCGATGATCTGGCCATCGTCGCTCTGCAGCAGGTAGGTGCGGTTGCCGTGCAGCACACCCGGGTAACCCTTCGTCAGCGAAGCGGCGTGCTTGTTCGTGTCGAGGCCCTCGCCGGCCGCTTCCACGCCGATCAGCCGGGTGTCCTTCTGGTCGATGTACGGGTAGAAGATGCCCATCGCGTTCGAGCCGCCGCCGATGCAGGCCAGCACGTAGTCGGGCTGGCGGCCCGTCATCTCGGGCATCTGCACCAGGCATTCCTCGCCGATCACGGACTGGAAGTCGCGCACCAGCATCGGGTAAGGGTGCGGGCCGGCCACCGTGCCGATGATGTAGAAGGTGTTTTCAATGTTGGTGACCCAGTCGCGCATCGCTTCGTTCAGCGCATCCTTGAGCGTTTTCGAACCGGATTCGACGGGCACGACGGTGGCGCCCAGCAGTTTCATCCGGTAGACGTTCTGGGCCTGCCGCTTGACATCCTCGGCACCCATGTACACCACGCACTCGAGGCCGAAGCGGGCGCAGATAGTGGCCGTGGCCACGCCATGCTGGCCAGCGCCGGTTTCGGCGATGATGCGCGGCTTGCCCATGCGCTTGGCGAGCAGCGCCTGGCCGATCACGTTGTTGATCTTGTGCGCGCCGGTGTGGTTCAGGTCTTCGCGCTTGAAGTAGATTTGCGCGCCGCCGGCCAGTTCGGACCAGCGCTTGGCGTGGTAGATCGGCGATGGCCGGCCGACGAAGTGCTTCAGCTCGTAACGGAATTCTTCGAGGAATTCGGGATCCTGGCTGTAGCGGGCATAGGCTTCGTTCAGCTCGGCCAGCGCATAGGTCAGGGTTTCGGCAACGAAGGAGCCGCCGTACGGGCCGAAGTGGCCGGTCGCGTCGGGCAGCTGGTAATCGGTGGCGTGGAACAGGGGTACGGCAAGATCGGATGGGGAATTCATGGCGTTTTCTCGAAAGGGGAACGCCGCCGCCGTACCAGCCGAATACCGGTTGAACATCCAGCCTGGAACTTCGCGCCGATGAAATCAAGCCGAAGAGTCAGGCCGGGCATTCAAGCCGAGCATTCACGCAGGGCAATAAAGCCGAACGGGCACTAAAGCCGAACGGACAATAAAGCCGAACGGGCAATAAAGCCGGATGGTCGAACTATGCGTCGTTCCCGGGGGTCGCATCGCCAGCCTTCACCGCGGCAATGAATTGCGCGATCAGGCTGGCATCCTTGATGCCTTTCGCGGCTTCGACGCCGGAACTGACGTCAACCGCGAACGGGCGAACCTGCGCCACCGCGCCAGTCGCATTTTGCACGCTCAAGCCACCACTCAAAACGGCCCGATGCGCGAGTTCTTTTGGAATGACAGACCAATCGAAAACCTTTCCTGCGCCGCCATAGGCATCGACATAGGTGTCGAACAGAAGCCCGGCGAACAGCCGCGAAGAGGCGCGGCATTGAGCTTCGTATTCTAGCAGCTCGCTGCCGGTCGTGGACGGTTTTACCCGGAAGGCGCGCAGGTACGTGCGGTTGGCCGCGGCGGCGGCCTGGGCGCACTGCCCGGCCGTTTCATCGCCGTGGAATTGCAGCAGGCCCACCGGCGCCACGCGCACGATGTCCGCCACTTCCTCCGCCGAGGCGTTGACGAACAGGCCGACCGCCGTGACGAAGGGCGGCAAGGTGGCGATCAGTTCGGCCGCGCGGGCCGGCGCCACGTAGCGCGGACTCTTCGGGTAGAACACGAAGCCGATCGCGTCGGCCCCGGCGGCCACGGCGGCGGCCACGTCTTCTTCGCGGGTCAGGCCGCAGATCTTGATGCGGGTACGGTGCATGGTCATGTCCTCGATCGGGTCTCGGTGGTGCGTCAGAAAGCCGGCAGGATGCGCGGCGTTTCCTGCGGCAGGCCCCACTTGGCGTCGTATTCGATCTGCGCCAGGTACAGGCCGTCCGGCATGAAGGTGGGCGCGGCCAGCGTGCGGTTGCGGGCGGCCAGCAGTTCGCCCAGCCACCCGGTATGCTCGCGGCCCTGGCCCACGTAGACCAGCGAACCGACCAGGTTGCGCACCATGTGGTGCAGGAAGGCGCTGGCCCGCAGCGTGAACAGGATCATGTCGCCGTGGCGCTCGATGCCGATCTCGTACATGTCCTTGACCGGCGTTTTCGCCTGGCAGCCGGCGGCGCGGAACGCGGAAAAATCATGTTTGCCCAGCAGCGGCTGGACGGCTGCGCGCATCCGCTCCACGTCCAGCGGGCGGTGCGTGAAGCCGGCACGGCCGGACAGCAGCGGCGCCCGTACCGCATTGTTGTACAGCAGGTAGTGGTAAGTGCGCGACCGTGCCGAAAAGCGCGCATGGAAATCCTTGTCGGGCTGGAATTCGTCGGCACTGGACGGGTCGAACGGCGGCCCTACCTCGTGCAATTCCTTGGCCCAGCGAACGCCGATCGAATCGGGCAGGAAGGCGTTGATGCCGCGCACCCAGGCATGCGGCTCGCGCTGCAGGGGGGTATCGAAATGCACGACCTGCCCCAGCGCATGCACGCCCGCATCGGTGCGGCCGGCACAGGTGGTGCCGATGCGGACGCAGGCGAAACGCTCGATCGCCTGCTCCAGCTTGTCCTGCACGGTCTGGCCATGCGGCTGGACCTGGTAACCCTGCCAGTCGGCGCCGTTGTACTGGACGCCCAATGCGATGCGTTTCAATGCCTGCCCGATCATGATGAAAGAGCGGGCATTATAGCGTTCAAATGCGGCTGGCAAATATGGCTGGCGATGCCGCTGGCGATGCGGCTGGGACGGCAGCTGCATCACAGGCCCGGCGGCATGGCCGCGATGGCTACGCCGCCGCCGGGCGCCGTCAGCCCAGCTGCGCCAGCATCTGGTTTGCGCGCGCCACCTGTTCGCTGCTGCCGCCGCGCAGCACTTCGTCGAGCAGTTCGCGGGCACCTTCCTTGTCGCCGATTTCCTGGTAGGCGACAGCCAGGTCCAGCTTGGTGTCCATCTCCATTTGCAGCGGCGTCAGGGGTGCCGGGGTGTCGGCCGCTCCGCCTTGCGGCGTGGCCGTTTCATCCAGGTCCAGGTCGATGCCCGACAGGTCGAATTCCGGTGGCGGCGGCGCCGCGGCCGGTGGTTCCGGCAAGTCCGGCAGCGCCATGTCCGGTTCGTCCAGCGTGGGCGCCGCCGCGCTGGACGGCGTTGCGGCCGGCGGCGGCATGTCGAAGTCCATCAGGTCCAGCTCGGCCAGCGGATCGGCGCCGGGGGCCGCCGCGGCAGGCGGGGTCTTGTCGTCCGGGCCCAGGTCGAAGTCGAAGTCCGCGTCGGCCCGCGCCGCTGGCGCGGCTGGCGTGGCTGAAGCGGCAGGCGCATCGAACGCCAGGTCGAACGGGTCGGCTGCCGCATCGGCGCCCTTGTCGGCAGGCTTGTCGAGGCCGCCCGCGGCCGGCGGCGGTGGATCGAAGTCCAGGCCGCCCAGGTCGAAGTCGAGATAATGTTCCGCATCGGCCGTATCGCCCATTTTGGGCTGCGCCGGCGTGGCGGGCGGTTCGGCGGCCGCCACGTCCGGCTGGGCCGTGGCATCGCTGAAATCGAAGTCCGCCAGGCGGTCTTCCGCCACCGGCGGCTCCACCGCCGCCGGGGTATCGGCGAAATCGAAGTCGAGCGCGCTGACGGCCGCTTCCGGAGCAGGTTCCTGGCTCAGGTCGAGATCGAGCCCTTCGTGCGGGGCGGGCTCGGCGGCACGGGCGCGCGCGGCATCGTCCAGCACGGCGGAAAAGTCGGCCGGCGGCGCCGGGGAATGGACAGCGTCCGCAGCCAGCGCCGCGGCGCCCGCCGCCGCCGCGGTGGCCGCCAGCGGACCGGCACCGCCCTGCGCGCCATACAGCGGATTGCCCGGATCGAACGAACGGCCCAGCGCGGCGGCCTGCGCCCACTCGTCGCCCTGCCCTTTCGTCAGCGCATACAGTTCATTGGCCTGCCCCTCGAAGGCGCGCAGGTCCTTCCGGTTGGCGTAGATTTCCATCAGCTTCAGCCGCACCGCGTGCCGCTCCGGATGGGTGCGCAGCGCTTCCTTCAGGATTTCCTCGGCTTGCGCATCGCGGCCATAGGCGATATAGACATCGGCCTCGGCCACCGGGTCGACTTCGTTCATGTCGAGCTGGCTGGCGGAAGGCGCGAAGTTCGAATTGAACACGCTGTTGCTGGTGTCCACGCTCTGGCCGCCCGGTTCGGCGATCAGCGACTGCGTGGCCGGTTCGACGGGGGCGGCCACCGGCACTTCCCGCTCCACCACCGTGGCCGCGGCCTTGCGGCGGCGCGCCAGGATCAAAGCGGTGCCGCCGAGGATCGCCGCCAGCGCGATGCCGAGGGCGGCCATGTTGTCCTTGATCGCATCCATGATGCCGGGCTCGGCCGGGGATGGCGCCACTGTCGGTGGCGGTGCCGCCGGCTTCGCGGCCGGCCTGGCTGGCGGCGCTGCCGGCGCGGCGGCCGGTGCCATCGGTTGCGGCGCGGCCGCGACGGGCGCGCCCCGGTTGTCCATTTCCGGCACGGCGCCCTGCTGCGCTTCCACGCCGGCCTGGCTCTTCACCGCCATCAGCTTTTCCAGGTCGCTGACATTCTTTTCCAGTTCCTTGACGCGCGCGGCGGCATCGGCGACCTGCTGTTCCTTGGCGATCTTTTCCTCGGTGGCACCGCCCTGGCCAGCCTTGCCGGACGCTTCACCCGCCTTCGACAGCTTGAGCCGGTCCTGCGCTTCGTTGACGGCGTTCGGCCGCTCTTCGACCTGGGCGGTGATCTTGCCGCCGGCGCTTTGCTGCGGCGCCGGCGCCTGGGCCGGCGTGGCCGCTTCCACCTGGCCAGCCAGGCGATTGCGGTAGGCATTGAAGTCCGCCGCATGCGCGATGACGACGCGGCGCGCCTCGGAACGGTCGGTGGCGCGCACCGTGTCCCCGCTCGGCACGGACAGGATGCGGCCCGATTTCAGGCGGTTCATGTTGTTGCCGCTGAACGCCTCGGGATTGGCCCGGTACAGCGCGACCAGCATCATGTCCAGCGATACGTCGGCCGGCTTCACGTCGCGGGCGATGCCGGACAGCGTATCGCCCCGCTTGACGCGGACGTTGTCGGTCTCCGTTGCCGCCGGGCGCTCGCGCTCGGCCGTGGCGGGACGCTCGCGTGCCGGCGCGGGAGCGGCCGGGGCTGCCGGAGCGGCCGGGGTAGCCGAAGGCGCCGGAGCGCCGGCCTGGGCGGCGGCGCGGTTCACTTCCACCGGTGCCGCCACCTGCGGCGACTGCGCATTGCGCATCTCGGCCGGGTCGAGCAGGAACGTGTATTCGCGCACCAGGCGGCCGTTGGCCCATGACAGCTCCAGCAGCATGTCGACGAAGGGCTCGTTGACCGGCTGCGCCGACGTCACGCGGATGAAGCGCCGCCCGTCGCGCTGTTCGATGTCGAAGCGCAGGTTCACCAGGGCGGGGTTGAATTCGATGTTGGCCGCCCGGAAGGCTTCCAGCGGTGCCAGCTTGACTGCCAGGTCGGCCGCTTCTTCCGGGGTCACCGCTGTCAGCTCGATCTCGGCGCGCAGCGGTTGCCCCAGGGCGGACAGCACGGTGAGTTTGCCGAGGCCGGCGGCATGCGCCGGCGGGAGGATGGCCGCGCCGATGATGGCGCTGGCCAGTGCAGACAACGCGAATGAAGCAACCCTGGAGCGTTTTTGTACGGGCATATTTTATGGTGTTAAGTTGGCAACGGGCGTCCGGGGGTTTCCCGGGCATCCCAACATATCATCATGCCCCGGAGCATGCAAGCGACGCCCGGCTATGGGACAGGGCCGGCAAGGATGGCCCGGCAGCCGGCGGCCGGCACCTGGCCGCTTTCCGCGCCGGCCGCTTGCGGATCGCCAGTTGTATCCGCAATGCAACAAACAACCCGTGCTGGCCATCCAGGCATCACGCACAAAAATTCACGCACATAAATTCACGCGCATAAAAAAAGCCGGCCCTGTCGAGGGCCGGCTTCCTGTCGCCGGGACCGGGGCACGTGCCCCGTTTTTTTCCCAGGCGCAGCGCTTACTTGTCCAGCACGATGCGCAGCATGCGGCGCAGCGGCTCGGCGGCGCCCCACAGCAGCTGGTCGCCCACCGTGAAGGCCGAAATGTATTCCGGGCCCATCGACAGCTTGCGCACGCGGCCGACCGGAATCGTCAGGCTGCCGGTGACGGCGGCCGGCGTCAGGTCGCGCACCGACGCTTCGCGCGTGTTCGGCACGAACTTCACCCACTGGTTGTCGTTGGCGATGATGTCGTTGATCTCGTCCAGCGGCACGTCCTTGTTCAGCTTGATGGTCAGCGCCTGCGAGTGGCAGCGCATCGCGCCGATACGCACGCACAGGCCGTCGACCGGAATCGCTTTCGAGCCGAAGCCCTCGCCGCGGCCCAGGATCTTGTTGGCCTCGGCGCCGCCCTTCCACTCTTCCTTCGACTGCCCGTTGTTCAGGTCCTTGTCGATCCACGGGATCAGGTTGCCCGCCAGCGGCACACCGAACTGCTTGGTTTCTTCAGCCGACAGGCCATGCTGGGTAGCCAGCACCTGGCGGTCGATTTCCAGGATGGCCGATGCCGGGTTGTCCAGCAGCGGCTTGACGGAAGCGTTGATGGTGCCGAATTGCGTGAGCAGTTCGCGCATGTGCTGCGCGCCGCCGCCCGATGCGGCCTGGTACGTCATCGACGTCATCCAGTCCACCAGGTTGGCCTTGAACAGGCCGCCCAGGCCCATCAGCATGCACGACACGGTGCAGTTACCGCCGATGAAGTTCTTGACGCCCTTGGTCATCGCATCCTTGATGACGTTCAGGTTGACCGGATCCAGCACGATGACGGCATCCTTGTCCATGCGCAGCGTGGAGGCCGCGTCGATCCAGTAGCCGTTCCAGCCGGCCGCGCGCAGCTTCGGGAACACCTCGCTGGTGTAGTCGCCGCCCTGGCAGGAGATGATGATCTCGCAGCGCTTCAGTTCCTCGATATCGGTGGCGTCCTTCAGCGTGGTTTCGTTCTTTGCCATCGCCGGGGCCTTGCCGCCCGTGTTGGACGTGGAGAAGAAGACCGGCTCGATGTGCTCGAAATCGCCCTCTTCCTGCATGCGCTGCATCAGCACGGAACCGACCATGCCGCGCCAGCCTACCAGACCTACTAATTTCATGTGAATACCCTCGGATGTTTTGGATGTTCTATGGGAACGCGCCAGCGGCGCGTTCCGTGTACACGTTGTTTACTTCGCCAGCGCCTTGACCACGGCGTCGCCCATCTGCTCGGTGCCCACCTTGGTGGTGCCTTCCTCGTAGATGTCGGCGGTGCGCAGGCCCTGCGCCAGCACGGCCTTGACGGCGTTCTCGATCCGGTCGGCCTGTTCGGTCTTGCCCAGCGAGAAGCGCAGCATCATCGCCGCGGACAGGATGGTGGCCAGCGGGTTGGCGATGCCCTTGCCGGCGATATCCGGCGCCGAGCCGTGCGACGGTTCGTACAGGCCCTTGTTGTTCGCGTCCAGCGAGGCCGACGGCAGCATGCCGATCGAACCGGTCAGCATGGCCGCCGCGTCGGACAGGATGTCGCCGAACATGTTGCCGGTGACGATCACGTCGAATTTCTTCGGCGCGCGCACCAGCTGCATGGCGGCGTTGTCGACATACATGTGGTCCAGTGCGACGTCCGGATATTCCTTGTGCACGTCGGTGACGATGTCTTTCCAGAACTGGAAGGTTTCCAGTACATTGGCCTTGTCGACGGAAGTCAGGCGCTTGTCGCGCTTTTGCGCGGCCTGGAACGCCACGTGGGCGATGCGGCGGATTTCGCCTTCCGCATAGCGCATCGTGTCGAAGCCTTCGCGCTGGCCCTTGAAGGGGCCGTCCGGGCATTCGCGCACGCCGCGCGGCTGGCCGAAGTAAATGTCGCCGGTCAGTTCGCGGATGATCAGGATATCCAGGCCCGACACCACTTCGGGCTTGAGCGTGGAGGCGCCGGCCAGTTCCGGGTACAGGATCGCCGGACGCAGGTTGGCGAACAGGCCCAGGTTCTTGCGCAGGCCGAGGATCGCCTGTTCGGGGCGCAGCGGGCGGTCCAGCGTGTCGTACTTCCAGTCGCCGACGGCGCCGAACAGCACGGCGTCGGCCGCCTTCGCCAGTGCCAGCGTGGCTTCCGGCAGCGGATGGCCGGACGCTTCGTAGCCGGCACCGCCGACCGGGGCGGTCTCCAGTTCGAACTGTTCGTCCAGTGCGTTCAGCACCTTGACGGCCTGGGTGACGATCTCGGGGCCGATACCGTCGCCCGGCAGGATTGCGATTTTCATGGTTGTTTTCAGATCGAGTTGGCCAGCCAGGGCTGGCTTGCCAGATGACGCTCTTCGAAGGCACGGATGCTGTCGGCATGGCGCAGCGTCAGGCCGATGTCGTCGAGGCCGTTCATCAGGCAGTATTTACGGAAGGCGTCGACCTGGAATGGGTAGGAGATCTTGCCGTCCTGGGAGCGGATGACTTGCTGCTCAAGGTCCACCACCAGGCGATAACCCGGGAAGGCCTTGACTTCGTCGAACAGATGATCGATCTGCGCTTCGGTTAAGACGACCGGCAGCATGCCGTTCTTGAAGCAGTTGTTGAAGAAGATATCGGCGAAGCTGGGCGCCAGGATGGCGCGGAAGCCGTATTGCTCGAGGGCCCACGGCGCGTGCTCGCGCGAGGAGCCGCAGCCGAAGTTCTTGCGCGTCAGCAGGATCGACGCGCCCTGGTAGCGCGGCTGGTTCAGCACGAAGTCGGGATTGACCGGACGCTGGGAATTATCCATGCCGGGCTCGCCGTGATCGAGGTAGCGCCATTCGTCGAACAGGTTGGGGCCGAAGCCCGTGCGGCGGATCGATTTCAGGAACTGCTTCGGGATGATGGCGTCGGTATCGACGTTCGAGCGGTCGAGCGGGGCGACAAGGCCCTCGTAGATCGTAAATTTGTCCATGCTGCTCTCTTGGTGGGACGCGGCACCAGGCCGCGCCGCGGTGTTATTTTTTGCCGCCGCGTTCGACGGCCTGGCCAACCTTCTGTACGTCCTTGCCGAAGCCGGCAACGGTGTTGCAGCCGGTGAGGACGATGGTGGCGAGGGCGATGGCGAACAGGGTTTTCATGTTTCTGTCTTCTTTTGAAAGCGTTGAGGACTCATGCTTCAACCCCAGGTGCAAAACCTGGGGGCGGAGCAGGGTTTCGAGGAGCATGCTCCTCGCTGCGTAGCGGGAGGCGGCATACCTGCCATCTCCCGCTTCAGACCCTGCCCCCCCGGCATTTGCCGTTGGGGTCAAACACGTCCACGGCGCGCGATCAGCGCAGGCCGCGGATGTCGACGAAGTGGCCGGCGATACCGGCGGCGGCCGCCATGGCCGGCGACACCAGGTGGGTGCGCCCGCCCTGGCCTTGCCGGCCCTCGAAATTGCGGTTCGAGGTGGACGCGCAGCGCTCGCCCGGATCGAGGCGGTCGGCGTTCATCGCCAGGCACATCGAGCAGCCCGGCTCGCGCCATTCGAAACCGGCGGCCTTGAAGATCGTGTCCAGCCCTTCGCGCTCGGCCTGTTCCTTGACGAGGCCGGAGCCCGGCACCACCATGGCCAGCTTCACGTTCGAGGCGCGCTGCTTGCCGCGCACCACGGCGGCGGCGGCGCGCAGATCCTCGATGCGAGAGTTGGTGCAGGAACCGATGAATA
Source organism: Pseudoduganella albidiflava (assembly GCF_004322755.1). Lineage (NCBI taxonomy): Bacteria > Pseudomonadati > Pseudomonadota > Betaproteobacteria > Burkholderiales > Oxalobacteraceae > Pseudoduganella > Pseudoduganella albidiflava. The sequence continues at coordinate 1,244,496 of NZ_CP036401.1, read as the reverse complement.
CCTTGTCGATGCGGATATCCTCGATCGCCGTGTTCGGCTTGAGGTCCATGTAGACCAGCGCCTTTTCCATCGCCTCGCGCTTGACCGTGTCTTTTTCCTGGTCGGGATCGGGCACGCGGCCATCGACCGGCACCACCATCTCGGGCGAGGTGCCCCAGGTGACCTGCGGCTTGATCTCGGCGGCATCGAGGGTGACGACCATGTCGAACTTCGCGCCCGGTTCGGTGTGCAGCGTGCGCCAGTACTCGACGGCGCGCTCCCAGTGCGGACCCGCGGGCGCGAACGGACGGCCCTTCACGTAGTTGATCGTGGTGTCGTCCACGCCGACCATGCCGGCGCGCGCGCCTGCTTCGATCGCCATGTTACAGACTGTCATGCGGCCTTCCATCGACAGTGCGCGGATCGCCGAGCCGCCGAACTCGATCGCGTAGCCGGTGCCCCCGGCGGTACCGATCTTGCCGATGATGGCCAGCACGATATCCTTCGCGGTCACGCCGGGCAGCAGGTCGCCGTCGACCTGCACCAGCATCGATTTGGACTTTTTCGCCAGCAGTGTCTGCGTGGCCAGCACGTGCTCGACCTCGGACGTGCCGATGCCGTGCGCCAGTGCGCCGAACGCGCCGTGGGTGGAGGTGTGCGAATCGCCGCAGACCACCGTCATGCCGGGCAGCGTGGCGCCCTGCTCCGGGCCGATCACGTGGACGATGCCCTGGCGCTTGTCGTTCATGTTGAAGTACGTGACGCCGTACTCCTTGGTATTGTTGTCCAGCGTTTCCACCTGCAGGCGGGAAACGGGATCCTCGATACCGTGCGAGCGGTCGGTGGTCGGCACGTTGTGGTCGGCCACCGCCAGGTTGGCGGACAGGCGCCACAGAGCGCGGTTGGCGGCGCGCAAGCCGTCGAAGGCCTGCGGGCTGGTGACTTCATGCACGAGGTGGCGGTCGATGTACAGGATGGCGGTGCCGTCTTCCTCCGTGCGCACCACATGCGATTCCCAGAGTTTGTCGTAAAGCGTCTTCATAATGCTGCTTGCTGCCTGTGTGTAGAAAGTTCCGTTTTGATTATGCCACAGTTTGTGCGCTGCAAAACAAGCCGACTTTCCGCCTCGTGGGCCGCTGTCCCTTGCATTTCCCTGCTGCGCGCCTAGGGCGCCGTGTTGCTAAAATTGCTCCGAAAATGGCGGTCCGGCGATGCGGCGGACCCCATTTCTCGGGAATGTTTCCTGAAACCGGGGTCTGACCCCGGATACAGGCAATATTCTAGTCGTAAAAAAAGCCTGCGATGCGGTCGCAGGCTTTTTTGGGTGACTTGCTTGGCGAACTTGTTATGCTGCCATGCGCACGCTGCTCCTGCAACCATCCATCAGGAACGATAGGCCGACCACCAGCACCAGCTCGCCCTCGGCCGAGCGCGCGGTACCGGTCACGCCTTCCACGGTCAGGGCCGTCATCGGCTTGATGACCAGGTCGGCGGTGCCATCCACGGCACCCACGGCCAGGATGTACGGCTGCGGCGCGTTGATGACGATGCCCACCCGTTCGGTCGACAGTTCGTAGCCCAGCGCATTGGCCAGCGAACGCACCGGCAGCGGCCGCCCCTGGTCCTTCATCACCGGGGCACCACCCACTTCGTTGAAGGTTTCCGGCAGTTCCACCACGCGCTCGACGACGGCCATCGGCAGCGCCAGCAGCGCGCCCGAGGTCGACACCAGCATGGTCGGCACGATCGACAGCTCGATCGGCAGGCGGATGGCGAACTTGGTGCCCTTGCCCAGCGCGGATTCGATGTGGATCGCGCCACGGTTCTTTTCCACCGCGGTCTTCACCACATCCATGCCCACGCCGCGGCCGGAAACGGACGAAGCCACTTCCTTGGTCGAGAAGCCCGGCAGGAAGACCAGCTGGTACGACTCGTCGTCCGTCATGTTCGCGGTCGGCGAGATCAGGCCCTTTTCACCGGCCTTGCGGCGCAGCGCGACCGGGTCCATGCCCTTGCCGTCGTCCTGCAGCACGATCATCACGCTGTTGGCTTCCTGCCACGCTTTCAGCAGGATGGTGGCCTTTGGATTCTTGCCGGCGGCCACGCGGGCATCCGGACCTTCCACGCCGTGGTCGAGCGCGTTGCGCAGCATGTGCACCAGCGGATCGTACAGGCTGTCGACAACCACGCGGTCCACTTCCGTTTCCGCGCCTTCGATGACCAGTTCGACTTCCTTGCCCAGGTCCTTCGCCAGTTCGCGCACCAGGCGCGGGAACTTCTGGAACAGGCGGCCGACCGGCTGCATGCGGGTCGCCAGCGTGGCGCGCTGCAGTTCGGTCGAGTAGCGCGAGGCACGCTCCAGCGTCTCGGTCAGGGCCGACATCAGCGTGGCGGCCTGGCCTTCGAACTTGAACTGTTGCAGGCGCTCGAGCAGCACGGCGGCCTGGTTGGCGGCCTGCACGGATTCGCCGGCCACTTCCAGCAGCGCGTCCAGCTTGACCGCGTCGATACGGATGCTTTCCTCTTTCGCCGGCGCCGCGTGGACGGCCTTGGCTTCATCGCGGCGCTCGACACCATCCCACTTCTTGGCGGGAGTGGCATCACTGGCAGGGGCGGCGGCCGGCGCTTCGGCAGCCGGGGCGGCGACAGGTGCCGCGGGCGTGGCGGGCACGCTGGCCGCGGCAGCGACCGGGGCCGGCGCGCTGGCCGCACGGCTGTACGTACCCGGCGGCACGACCGCCTCGTACATCGATTCCCAGTCGATACCGTCGGCCGAGGGCGCGCGCGGCGCCGCCGCGGCTGCCGGGGCAGCCACGGGAGCAGGTGCGGCGGGCGCAGGCGCGGGAGCCGGCGCAGCCTTCGCCGCCGGCTTGGCCGAGCTTTCCTTGCCTTCGATGGCCTGGTTCAGGATCGCTTCCAGGTCGGCCGGCATCGGCCCCATGCTGTCCGGCGACGCACCGTTATTCAGTTCCGCCAGCTGGTCGGCCACGAAGCCGGACGCCTGCAGCGCCGCCTCGATCGACAGCGGCGTGACGGGCGCGGCGCCGGTGCGCAGCGCGTCGAACAGGTTTTCCGTCAGGTGGCAGGCGGACACCAGCGCGCCGAGGTTCATGAAGCCCGCGCCACCCTTGATGGTGTGGAACGAACGGAACACGGCGTTCAGCGTTTCCTTGTTGTCGGGGTCGCGCTCGAGGCGCAGCAGGTGCTCCTCGACATTGACCGCCAGGTCCATCGCCTCGACGACGAACTCCTTGAGCATATCGTCCATCAGAACCCCAGGTCGGCAAGCAGGTCGTCCACGTTGTCCTGGTTCAGGGCCACGGACGGGGCCGACGGGCCACTCATCAGCGACACCTCCAGGGCCTCTTTCTGCGCAATCAGTTCGCGCTTGTCGGGCGGTGCATTATCCTTCAGCAACTGTGCCAGCTCCTGCTCGACCGTCTTGGTGATGATCACGACCTTCTTGATCAGCTGGCCCGTGATGTCCTGGAAGTCCTGCGCCATCATGATTTCCAGCAGGCGCGCCTTTTCCGCTTCGGTGGCTTCGGACACGGCATGCGCGAACGCACGCGAATCGCCGGCCAGCGCCTTGAATTCTTCAATGCTGAGCTTGCCTTCGAACAGCGCGGCCCAGCGGTCTTCCATTTCCTTCGACTTCTTCGACAGCACGTCCTGTGCCGGCATGCCGTCGTCGAGGGTGTTCAATACCTTGTTGGCGGCCTGCTCGGTCAGCGAAGCCACGTATTCCAGGCGGTCCTGGGCATCCACGATCTGGCTCGAGGCCTCGGTCAGCGCCTTGTCGTAGCCCAGTTCGCGCAACGAGTCGTGCAATAGCCGGACGATGCCGCCCAGGCGTTCGAACATCGTGCCATCCTGCGCACCCTCCTCGGCGACCGGCGCATCCGCGATCTGGGCAGCGGCCTGCGCTGCGGTGGCTACAGGAGCCGCGGTTCGGGTCGAGGCGATTTCGTCGAACAGATTTTCCAGGTCGTCATCGGCGGCGGCCGCGGCCGGCGCGGGGGCCGGAGCCGGTGCCGGTGCCGGGGTGGCGTTGGCACGCTGCGCGGACACTTCCTCGAATAATGCGTCGAAATCATCAGCGGCGTCGGTCATATCCCTGCTTCTCCATATTCAAAAAATGCTTTCGTATCAACTACCTGTGTGTCTTGCTTGATGACTCACGGCAATATTAACGCACTTCCGCGAGTGTAGCAGGGGCCCGTCCGCTTGTTCAATCTCGGTTGGTTCAATCCTGCGCGGCAACTGGAAAAAAAGGGTTTCTGTTGTATTTGGGTCGCGATGCCTGCCGCGATGTTTGTCATGTACAAAGATAGTATCGACAGCAATGTTGTGCCGAGCTCATCTCTCCCTCATCTCTCCATTGAGGAAGATCAAGTGTTTGCATCCAGACAAGGGCGTGAATCGGGACTACAATGCGGGTGCGCATGCATTCAAGGAGCGGGTATGTACCGGAAAATTCTGATTACCACCGATGGTTCCGCCGTGTCCCGGATGACTGCCTGCGCCGGTGTATCGTTCGCCCAGCAACTCGGCGCCGAAGTGCTGGCCCTGTTTGTCGCGCCCGAATACCAGTATCCGATCTATGTCGAGATCATTCCGCCCAGCTATCCCAGCGAAGAGGAATACCGTGCCGCGATGGGCCGCGCCGGCCGCGACCACGTGCAGTCGATCGTGACATCGTGCGACAAGAAAGGCGTGCCGTGCGAAAGCATGACGGCATTTTCCGAAAGCGCGGCGCTGAAGATCGTAGAAATCGCCGAACAGAAGGGTTGCGACCTGATCTTCATCGGCTCCCATGGGCGCAGCGGCTGGGGCCAGCTGTTGCTGGGCAGTGTCACGAACAAGGTGTTGTCCCACTCGAAGATCCCGGTGCTCGTGCACCGCCTGCTGAAAGAACCCCTGCCTGAATAGGTCTTGCAACACCCGCCACCGCCGCACTGAATGCTTTCGCCCCTGATGCCCTTGCCCTCGATGCCGTCTTGCCTGCCGCACCCCATGCTCGCGCGTGGTGTTGCGCCGCAGGGTGCCATCGGGATGACGATAAGCAATACCGGAGTGTCACCGAACCATCCATGATCAGAATAGTCATCGCAGACGACCATACCATCATGCGCGAGGGCCTCAAGCGCATCCTCGATGGCGCCCCCGACATCGACATCGTTGGCGAAGCCGTCGACGGCTTCGAGGTCCTGCGCCATGTGCGCCAGGGTGGCTTCGACCTGTTGCTGCTCGACCTGTCGATGCCAGGCCGCAGCGGTGTCGACCTGATCCGCCAGATTCGCAGCGAAGCCCCCAAGCTGAACGTGCTGATTCTCACGATGCACGAAGAAGAACAGTATGCCGTGCGGGCCATTCGCGCCGGCGCCCAGGGTTACCTGACCAAGGAAAGCGCCGGAACGCAGCTGGTGGGCGCCATTCGCAAGGTGGCCTCCGGACGGCCTTATATCAGTACCGAGGTCGCCGAGCAGCTGGCCCTGAATATCATGATGCCCAATGAAAGCCTGTTGCATAAACAGTTATCGGACCGTGAATTCGAGGTTTTTTCGCTGCTCGTTTCAGGCAAGTCGATCACCGAAATCGCCAATAGCCTGCACTTGTCGGTAAAAACCGTCAGTACCCATAAAACCCGGATCATGCAGAAAATGGGGATGAGTTCACTGTCGGAAATGGTTCAATACGCCGTAGCGCACAAACTGCTGTCTCCCTTCAAGTCCTGACCCTGCCTGGCCCCGCTCGGGGCCTCTTTCCCACTCTGACGCATGATATCGATCAGTAGGAATATTCCTACAGATCTGCGCCGGCTCCTACGAGCATATTCAGCGCATACCGATATCCTTCCCCACCCCTCGTTGGCATACTGAAACCATTCAAGGCGAGTTGCCGTACATCTACTCCGATTGAAGGCGATTTGAAGGCGATTTGAAGGCGATTCGAAGGCGATTTGAAGCCGATTTGAAGCCGATTGATAGCACGACCGATGGCGGCGGAAAAATATAACCGGCAGTTTCAAACCAGGGCCGGTTTCCTGCACACCTCGGAGAAGTCCCGGCAACAAGCCCGACAACAAGCCATAAAACAGGCCGCAAACGAGTTTTGAATAGCTGAAAACAAGCTGCAAACAAGCTGCAAACAAGCTGCAAACAAGCTGCAAACAAGCTGCAAACAGGCTGAATGCAAGCCGCAAGATAAGTTTTGAATAGTTTTAAACGAACCAAAAATTATACGTTTTTTAATCCGAACTACATGACCTGAAATCAGGAGATCAGCATGCTCCCTACGCAAATGTCCGAAGCCCGAGTCGCCGCCCCGGCCGCCCAAACACCCGCCATGGAGGCGGGTCGCCAGCGCCAGGGCCGTCTCTGGTCGAACCTGAAGGAAGTCTGCGACCTCCTGCACATCCCGGCGGCCTGTTCCGTCAACGCCGAAGAACTGCTGTTCCAGCATGTGCAGTTCAAGACCGGCCAGCGCATCCACACGATCGGCCAGCCGTTCGACACGCTGTACATCGTCAACTCCGGCTTCCTGAAAACCGTGCTGATCGATGAATTCGGCAACGAACAGGTGCTGAGTTTCCCGATGAAGGGCGACATGCTGGGCGTGGATGGCATCCACAGCCGCCATTACGCGTCGGAAGCGGTGGCCTTGTCCGATTGCGACCTGATCCTGCTGCCGTTCAAGAAGCTGACGGCATTGGGCCGCGTCCATGTGGAACTGGAACACATGATGTACGGCGTGATGAGCCGCGAACTGGTGCGCGAACAGGCGATGATCGGCATGCTGGGTGCGCTGAGCGCCGAAGCCCGCGTGGCGCGCTTCCTGGTGTCGCTGGCCGACCGCTTCGCCCAGATGGGTTACTCGAGCAAACTGTTCAACCTGCGCATGACCCGCCATGAAATCGGCAGCTACCTGGGCCTGACGCTGGAAACGGTGAGCCGCACGCTGTCCGCCTTCAACGAAATCGGCTTGATCACGGTCGACCAGCGCACGATCGGCATCAAGGATGCGGATGCATTGAAAACCCTGCGCCGCCTGCCGCCGTCCCGCTCGCGCAGCAAGGCCACCGCCAACCGGGCCAAGGCCGCCGCGGAAGCCGCAGCCACGCCGCCGGTGCAGCTCGTGGCCACGGTCTGACGTTCCACACCTGTTTGCCTTACCCAGCTTGGGCCCGCTTCGGCGGGCCTTTTTTTATGCCTCCGGCTTACCTTTTATGCCGCCGGCCTGGCACGCGCGGGCTGTCGATTTCCTGCACGCGCGGGCTGTCAATTTCCTGCACGCGCGGGCTGTCGATTTCCTGCACGCGCGCACCAAAAAAACGCTTGCATTTCTTACAGCCCTGACCAATAATGCAAATGCGAATCATTCTTATTTAAGGCAAAATGACCATGCAGACCCAAGCCAACCAATCGAAGCCGGTGCCTGCTGCCCGGCAGCCCGCGCCAGTACGCCGCCTGACCACCGCAGGCCTGATGCAGGACCAGCGTGAAGTCGAGATCGAGCATGCGGGCCGGATCTATCGCCTGCGCATCACCCAGCTGAACAAGCTGATTCTCACTGCCTGAACCTGAACCAGCGGGAAACCCGGCACCGATCGTGGCATGAAGGCGCGGCTGTCCTGTTCCTCCCCGCCAGTGTCATCGCAGGCACCCGGCATGGCTGGCTCTTCCGCGGCGTTCGCCCGGCCAGCCCGAGGAACGATCGCCTCATCCGCCACGCTGTCGCCAGGCACCCACTCATCATCCCAGCCAGCCGCCGCCAGCTGATCGTTTCCGAGGAGAGTACGATGGCTTTCGACCATACCGACCCGATCTACCTGGCGCCCACCACCGGCGGGCAGCAGCCGGAACTGATGTTGTCCGCCGTGCTGCACCTGATGTCCCACTACACGGCCGACGGCAAGGGCTGCGTGAAGCTCGCTTCCGTCATCGAACGCCACCTGAAGGCACTGGCCGGCCTGCCGGGCCTGTCGCCCGTGCTGGCCGCGACCTGCCAGCAGTTGTCCGAACAATGGGCCGTCGTTGTCGAGCGTTCGCTGCCACCGCCGAAGAAGGACGATGGCTTCCTGGCCCGGCTGATGACCAGGGGCCGCGCGGCGCCACAGGTGGTCTGACCATGTGCGACAAGCATGCCGCCACCGAGCCGCAGGAAGCGCAGACGTCGCGCCGCCGCCGCATCTGGGAACTGGGCCACACTTGCCACTGCCCGCTGGTCGGCGTTTCGCTGCCGATCGGCACCTTGCGCAAGCTGGTCGGCAAGGTTACCGGTGGCAAGATATTGGCCGACGACTATGAAATCCACGTGGGCGCCGTTAGCGAATGCGGCACGCGCAACCGGCTGTCCGAGGTGTTGCAGAAGGAACTGGAACGCCGCTACGCCGCGGTGATCACGCGTTTCCGCACCGCGCGCACCACGGAGGGCGTGGCCGAACTGTGGCAGGGCGCGGTGGCTGGCGGCGACGTTGCCGGCGCCTTCTGGGCGGGACTGACGCATCCCCGCTGCGCACCGGAACTGGAAGAACGGATGTGCCGCGACTTGCACATGATCCAGCACCAGGCCGGCGCCTGCGCCCGTGCCGACATCAACCGCTTCAATGCCGTCGTCGAGGAAAACGGGCAGCTGGCGCGCGAGCTGGCCAGGCTGCAGCAGCGCAGCGCCGCCATGCAGCTGGAACGCAACGCCGAACTGGAACGCGATGCCAGCGCGCTGATGCAGTTGCGCGCCCAGCTGGTCAGCCGCGACAGCATGATCGATGCGCTGCGCCTGGAACTGGAACAGTTGCGCGACTCCATCCCTGACCTGGCCTCGCGCGAGCGGCTGGCGCAGCGGCTGGAGCAAAGCGACGAGCGGGAGCGGCAGTTGCGCGAACAGGTGGCCGAGCTGCGCCGCGAACTCGTGCAGGCGCAATCGCAGCCGGCGCCGCGCGAGGAGGAACCGGCATCACCGGCAGCGGTCGAGCACATCATCCGCATGCCCATCCGGCTGGCGGAACGCAGCATCCTGTGCGTGGGGGGCCGCAGTGGCAACGTCGCTTCATACCGGACCCTGATCGAACGCGCCGGCGCCCAGTTCGCCCACCATGACGGCGGCCTCGAAGACAACGCCGGCAAGCTCGAAGCCAGCCTGGCCGCCGCCGACCTGGTGATCTGCCAGACCGGCTGCATCAGCCACAGCGCCTACTGGCGCGTGAAGGATTTCTGCAAGCGCACCGGCAAGCGCTGCGTGTTCATCGACAATCCCAGCATCTCCAGCCTGCAGCGCGGGCTCGAGGAACTGGCACCCTGAGTACTGAGTACCTCTCATCCGCAACCTCGCGGAACTCCCCAGCCCCGCCTCGCGCGGGGCTTTTTTTGTGAGTTGCCAGACATCGGGGTCAGACCCCGGTTTTGGGAAACATTGCCATACATCGGGGTCAGACCCCGGTTTTGGGCAACATTTGCTGGTGATGCGCGGCCCGGTACCGGGAAACGGTGGCCGGGGAATGGTAGCTGGTCAGTAGACGTCGCGACGGTAGCGCCCGCCAGCGGCCAGGGCCTCGACGGCGTCATCGCCGAGGATGCCGCGCAGCGCCTGGTCGACGCCGCCGGCCATGCCTTCCAGGCTGCCGCAGACATACACGGCGGCACCGTCGGCGATCCACGTGCGCAGCAGGTCGGCGGCGGGCGCCAGCAAGTCTTGCACATAGCCGCGCCCCGCCCCGTCACGGGAGAACGCGAGGTCCAGCCGGGCAAGCATGCCCTGCTCTTGCCAGGCCATCAACTCGTCGCCGTAGTGCAGGTCATGGGCGCGCTGGCGTTCGCCGAACAGCAGCCAGTTGCGGCCCTGGCCCGCCGCCACGCGGGCACGCAGGTGGCCGCGCAGGCCGGCGATGCCGCTGCCATTGCCGATCAGGATCAAGGGACGGGCGGCGTTGTCTTCCAGGCGGAAGCGGCGGTGAGGCCGCAGGCGCAGCGGCACCAGCGCGCCCTCTTCCGCGTGTTGGCAAAGCCAGCCGGAAGCGATGCCGGTGCTGCCGTCATCGTGCCGGTGCAGGCGCACCAGCAGGTGCACGCAGCCATCGGCCGGCACCGAGGCGATCGAATATTCACGCGGCCGGTCGGCCTGTGCCGGCGGCACCACCTGCACCAGGTCGCCGGACTGCCAGGCCGGCAGCGCACCGGCCGCGGGCTCCAGTTCGATGTGGTACACGGGCGCGCCGGCGCTGCCCGGATTCAGCACCCGCCGGCGGGCCAGCCGCCACGGCGTGAATGCCGGCGCTTCCCAATCCGGCGCATCGCTGGTGCCGGCCAGGTGGGAAAGCTGCTGGCGCCACGGCGCCAGGTCGGCCGTCGCCCCCCGGTCCACTTCCACCCGAGGGAACAGTGGCTGCGCACCCTGCGCCGCCAGCCAGCCGTCGAGGGCACGGCCGAAACCGCAGAAATGCGCATAGCTGCTGTCGCCCAGCGCCAGCACGCCATAGTGCAGGCGTGGCAACGGCAGCGACCGCGTCATCAGCTTGCCGGCAAACGCGGCACCGCCATCCGGCGCATCGCCTTCGCCGTAGGTGCTGGCGATGAACAGGGCCCGTTCGGCGCCCTGCAAGGCCTGCGCGGAGACATCGCCCAGTTCCATCACGCGCACGCCGATGCCGGCCAGCCGCAGCGTGGCCGCGGTCTGCTGCGCAAGTTCCTCGCCGTTGCCGGTCTGGCTGGCATAGGCGACGATCCAGCCTGCCGGGTCGGCGGTGCCGGCGGCGGCGCGCTTGCGGCGCATGCGCAGCCATGGCAGGAAACAGGTGACGCCGTAGGCGGCGAAACAGGCGGCGGTCAGCGCCAGCCGGGTCGTATCGTTGGTCAGGATCATGCTTGTTCGAGCATCGCCCGCATGTGCGAGCTCAGGTGTTCGACGAGGCCGCCGGCCGTGCGCACCACGAAGCGGGCCGCGATGCCGCGGCGTTCTGCCAGCGCCAGGCCATCCACGGGGCCCAGCACGGTCAGCGCGGTCGACCAGGCGTCGCACGCCATGCAACTGGCGGCAACCACGGTCACGGAAGCGAGGCCATTCTCGATCGGCATGCCGCTGCGCGGGTCGATCGTGTGCGCATGGCGCCGGCCATCGTGCAGGAAAAAACGGCGGTAGTCGCCGGAGGTGGCCACGGCGAGGCCGTGCAAGGCGGCGACGATGCCATCGTCGCCGGAAGGTGCATCGTCCACTCCTTCCAGCGCCACCCACCAGGGCTGACCATCGGGCTTCAGGCCGGCACCGCGCAATTCGCCGCCCACTTCCACCAGGTAGTCGCGGATGCCCTGCCCTTCCAGCCAGCGTGCCAGCCGATCGACTCCATACCCCTTGGCGACGGCGGACAGGTCGAGCTGCACGCCACCGGGCTGCAGCGCGCTGTGGCTGACGGGATCGAGCCGCACGCGCGCGGCCGGCAGCGCGCCATGCGCCTGTTCGGGCGTGGGCGCCGTGAAGCCCGGCTCGTCGTAACGGTTGACGGGGCCGAAGCCCCACAGGTTGACCAGTGCCCCGGCGCAGGGATCGCAGGCGCCGCCGCTGTCGCGGCAGACGTCCAGCGCAAACGCCAGCACCTGGAAGAACGCCGGCGGCAACACCTGCCAGGTGCCGGCCGGGGCGCGGTTGAAACGGCCCAGGTCGGAAGCGGGGTCCCAGTGGCTCATCTGCGCCACCACATCGTCCAGCTGCGCCTGCAACCCCACATGCAGGTCATCGGACAAATGCACAGCTGAATGTGCAGATGAGTGCGCAGATGAATGTGCAGCTGAATGTGCAGATGAGTGCGTAGAGAGATGCGCAGGCGGATGCGGCGCGGCGGCCGGCTGGGCCACCCGCGCCGACCAGCTCGTGCCCATGCTGAGGCCGCGGTACTCGCGCACCTGCGCCCCGGCGGGCGGCGGTTCGGGCGAGATCGCGTGCGGCAGCAGCGTTCGACGCAATCCCGGGCCCATTACTCGGGCAGCACTTCCACCGTACCCGAGTACGTCACGCGGCGTGCCGGCGGCTGCGCCTGTCCACCCTGAGCGCCCTGTGCCTGCGGCGCCGGCCAGCTGGCCGTGGCCACGTACATGCCGGCCGCCGGGATCGTGAACGTGATCTCGCCCTTGGCGTCGGTACTGAAGCGCACTTCGTTCAGCGTGCCGCGGTAGCGCACGCCGCCCGGGATCAGGCTGAACGGCAGGTTGGCGGCGGGCTTGCCATCCAGCAGGAAGCGCCAGGTGGCCTTCTCGCCGGCGCGCAGCTCGGTCGGGTTCGTCACCGGCACCAGTTCCAGGCCGCTGCCGGTCGGTTTCAGCACCGCGTCGCTGGGCTCGTTGGCCGTCACGAACGTCTCGATGCGCGAGCTGGTGCGCGTCACCTTCAGGTCTTCGGCATTGGCCGGCACTTCCTTGGCCATGCTGGCTTCGAGGCCGCGCCAGCGCTTCATTTCACCGTTGACCTTGTAGCTGGCGAACACGTTCTGGTTGACCAGCGCGATCTTGTAGGTACCGTTCTTGGCCATCTTCACGTCGAACGAATTGCGCAGCTTGCCGTTCGCCACATTCTGCGGCTCCAGCGTGGCGCCATCCGGGCCGATGATCGTCAGGCCATCCAGCTTCAGGGGCACGTGGTCGATGTCGAACAGGCCTTCCGAGATGGCGGCGTCGACCGTCACCCATGCTTCCCTGTCATTCTCGACGAACGTCGACGATGGCAGCACCCACGGCTTGTGCGCCTGGGCGCCGAATGCTGCGCCGGCCAGTGCCAGCGCGATCACGGTTTTTTGAATACGCATCATGTTTTCCTTATGGCTTGACCTGAACGACGACATTGCCCAGCTCTTCCTTGCCCTTCGCGGAGAATTCCTTGGCACCCTTCGGCGGCCATGCCACCGGCACTTTCACCAGCTCGCGGCCGCCCGCCTCGCGGGAAGCTTCCACCACCACCGTGTACTGGCCGGCCGGCAGCTTGCCCAGCGCATCCTTCGCGGCCGGGAACGTCAGCGTATGCTCGCCCGGCGCACGCGTCGCACCCGACACGCCATCCACCGGCATCGCCAGGTCGCGGCCGGACTTGCGCCACCACTGGCGCATGTCCTTCAGCCACTTCTCGCCGGCCTTGTCCTTCTTCTTCACGTCATACAGCACGGCCAGGTTCGTCACTACCTTCTGGTCGGCGTTTTCCAGCCACGCGGCGATGTAGGGCTTGTGGTACTCGGCCACGTTCAGCTGCGGAATGTCGAGCTTCAGGGCCAGGTCGGCGGCCATCGCCTGCGCACTGGCCAGCGGGATGCCGAGCGCGATGGAATAGCGTAATTTCATGGTATGCCTTTTTTATTAATGGATGAACAACAGGGCGATCACGATCGGCACCAGCATCCCCAGCCCGATCACCGGCCAGGTGGATGGCCGGTTGGCCGCGTGGAATTTCAGGATCAGGAAACCGGTAATGCAGAACACCAGGCAGATCACGGCGAAGATGTCGATGAACCAGTTCCATGCCGTGCCGGTATTGCGGCCCTTGTGCACGTCGTTCAGCCACGAGATCCAGCCGCGGTCGGTGTGTTCGAATTCGGCCGCGCCATCCTCGAAGCCGATGCGCACCCAGGCATCGCCGCCCGCCTTCGGCATCGGCAGGTAGACTTCATCGACAGACCACTCGGCTTCGCGGCCGCCGGCCTTGACCGACCAGGTATCGCGCAGCCAGCGTTCGGCCGCCTCGGGCAGCGGCGCTTTTTCACCGTCGCGTTCTTCGCCCAGCGCCTTCAACTGCGTGACCAGCGCGGCCGGCGCCTCGGCCTGCTTGCGCACGACGGTCGGCTTGGCCTCGATCTGCGCAGCATGGTTGAGCGTGATGCCCGTAATCGTAAACAGGAACATCCCGAGCAGGCACAGCGCGGAAGAAATCCAGTGCCACTGGTGCAATTGCTTCAGCCAGACAGCCCGGCCGGCATTTTTCGCCGTGGCTTGCAGGTCACTTTGCCGCGCTTCTTCCTTGGTGCTCACTTTTCCCCGCTGCCGTTTTGATGGTGTCATGCCTGTAGTAATCAGTAGATGATAATGATTATCATTTGAAGCGTCAACCGGCGCCCCCCTCCCCTGTTACAAACGAAACAAATCTCCGACGGCTTTCATGTACGGCAGCGAACAGAGAGGCCCGCCACGGACGGCTATGCTGTTGACTTGTTCAGGACAATCTTGAAAGGAGGCATCATGGACACGTTCACCACCGACGAACTGCACGATTTGCGCGACCGTATCAAGGATGTGAAGTTCGGCATGTTTACCACGCAGGATGCGCACGGCGCATTGACCAGCCGCCCGCTGACGGTCCAGCAACTGGATGACGCCGGCAACCTGTGGTTCTTCGTGTCGGACAAGGAAGCATTCACGCACGAGCTGCTGGACAACCCGTCGATCAACGTGTCCTTTGCCGATGTCGATGATCACCTGTACGTGTCGGTGTCGGGCCGGGCCGAGCTGCTGCGCGATCGCGTGAAAGCCGAGGAGCTGTGGAACCCCGCGGTCAAGGCCTGGTTCCCGCAGGGCCTGGACGATCCGCACCTGGCACTGCTGCGCGTGGACATCCATGGCGCAGAATACTGGGATACCGCTAACAGCAAGATGGTCACGCTGTTCGCCATGGCGAAGGCCGCGATCACCGGCAAGCCGCCCACCAATGTCGGCGAGCATCGTCACCTGGGGCATTGATCACGCGGCGCCTTCCGGGCGCCCAAACAAAAACCCCGGCACGCGGCCGGGGGTGTCGTCATACACCGGAACTGGCTTCCGGCCCAGGGGCACCGCCTTCGGTGCCCGGGGGTTCCCCGCCCTGGCGGGACGAGTAGTCTCCGCTTTGGCGCGAACCCTGGTCCGCCGTCTGGCGGTTGCCGGGAATTGGCTTGTCCAGGCGGCGTACTTCCGTCTCGGGCACATCGACATTGCCGATGCCCGGATGTTCCGTATCTACCAGAACGAAGGTGTCTTCACTGTTGTTCTTGCGGGAGTTGTCAGGTGGAGTCATGCAATATCTCCTGAGCCCTGTGGTTACCCTGCTGTTGCGGTGGAATCAGCCCTGGCGGTTTTCGCTGCGGCTGTCTGACTGGCCGGCCTGGTTGCCCTGGTCGCTGTCACTGTTGCTGGCGGCGCGCGAGGCGCTCTGGCGGTTGCCATTTTTATGGCTCATGGCACCGGCGCGGCGTGCCTCTTCCGAGGTGAACTCGTGCGCGGTACCCTTGGCATGCGCGGCGCGGCCACCTTCGGACGCGATTTCACGCTGGCGCTGCGGGTCCATCGATGCGAAGCCCCGGTTGCGGGTAGTGCTCTGCTTGTTTCCTTGTCCTTCGCCTTGTCGAGTGCCGCGATTGTTACCCTGATTTGAAGCCATGGTGGTCTCTCCTGAAGTGACGCATTGGGGGAACGCTGACGTGGGTACAGTAAGGAGGGATCCCGGTGCCCGAGCGGGATACCGACCAGCGACGATCTTTTGTAATAACGTTCGGGCAACAGGAGACTTCATGGTAGTGGAAGCACTGAACAGCAAATATAGGACGGCTACATGTCTGACTGTAGGAGAACGCCTACTGTAAGCTTAGCCTCGACTTATCTTCGACTTATCCCGGGCCGATAGCGAAAATCCGGTCCTCCGCGACGAGAAAAAAACGCTCGCCGGCGGAGGGTTCGACCGGGTGGCCGCCGGTGAACGCGCCGAAGGACGGCAAGATGGCACGCCGCGCGCCGGCCACGAAGCAAGGCAGGCGCAAGGCATCGCGGCGCCCCGCCAGCCGGTATACGGGATGCACATGGCCGGCCAGGACATAGGCTTCGTCCGCCGGCAAGTCCGGGTGGTGGCAGAACGCGAACGGCCCGATGCGGTGCGGTTCGTCGACCAGGTCGATCCGCAGCAGGCGCGACGGATCGCCGGCATGCTTGTCGTGGTTGCCCCGCACCAGCGTCAGCGCCAGCGCGGGGTGGCGTTCGCGCCAGGCCAGCATGGCCTGCAGCGTGGCGCTGGCATGCGCGGCCTTCGCATGCAGAAAATCGCCCAGGAACAGGATATGGCCGATATCGTGGGTTGCCAGCAGCGCGTCGAGGCCGGCCAGGTTCTCGCTTGTCGTCCCGCGCGGCACCGGCACGCCGAGCGCCCGGAACGAGGCCGCCTTGCCGAAATGGATGTCGGCCACCACCAGCATGCGCGCGCGCGGCCAGTACAAGGCTTTTTCCGGCAGCAGCAGCACGGCTTCGCCGGCCAGTTCGATGGCCATCGCCCCGCCTGTGCCACCTGCCTTGTTGTCCACCTTGGCGTCCGCGTTGTCATCCACCTTGCCGCTCATGGCCCGGCCGCCTTCTCCAGCTCGCGCAGCACGCGCGCCACCCGGTCCGACAGCTTTTCGGTACTGAGTTTTTCGCGGAACCGCTCCACCATCAGCGCGAAGCCGAACGGCGTGGCGCGCTTGGTTTCATGGTAGCTGACCGAGCGGGCCTGCAACGCTTCCAGCGTGGCGCGCAGGCGCTTCAGTTCCAGTTCCTGTTCCAGCACCTCGCGCTGCGCCTGCGTCAGCAGCAGGTTGCCGGCATCGTGCTTGCGGAACACCTCGAAGAACAGCGAGGACGAGGCCTGCAACTGGCGGTTGCTTTTCGGCTGCCCCGGATAGCCCTGGAAGATCAGGCCGGCAATCCGGGCGATCTCGCGGAAGCGCCGCTGCGACAGCTCGGTGGCATTCAGGCTGGCCAGCACGTCTTCCAGCAGGCCGTCGGTGGTAAACAGCGCCACGTCGCTGCCGGCCTCCGCATCGAACACGGACGCCCACGGCACCTCCTCCGCCGCCAGCAACTCAAACCCGTAATCGTTGACGGCGATGGAAAACGTGGCCGGCCGCAGCCGCCCCATGCGCCATGACAGCAGCGACGCCAGCCCGATATGCACGGAACGGCCAGCGAACGGATACATGAACAGGTGGTGGCCTTCACGGCTGTGCACGCTTTCGATGACGGTGCGCTGCGGTGTCGGCAGTGCGGACCAGCGCGCCTGGATTTCCAGCAGCGGCCGCACGGCTTCCATCTCTGGCCCGCGGAAGATGCCCTCCGTGGCCAGCCGCATCTGTTCCAGCGCCGCGTGCGCCAGCTCGGACGACATCGGCATCTTGCCGCCCTGCCAGCGGGGTACCGCCCCCCTGGCACCGGTGGCCCGCTTCACATAGGCCGTCATTTCATGCACGCGCAGGAATTCGAGCACGCGCCCGCCGAACAGGAAGTGGTCGCCCTTGTTGAGCCGGGCAATGAAGCCTTCTTCCACCGTGCCGATCCGCCCGCCGCTCTGGAATTTCACCTGGATCATGGCTTCCGACACGATGGTGCCGATGCCCATCCGGTGCCGCCGCCCGATCGCCGCGTCCGGCACGCGGTAGACGCCCGCCTCGTCCGGCAGCACGCGCCGGTATTCCGGGTACACGGTCAGGCTCTGGCCGCCACGGGCGACGAAATCCAGCGCCCACTGCCACTCCTCGGGCGTCAGGTCGCGATACGACCAGGCCGTGCGCACCTCCTCGTACAGCGCCGCTGACGTGAAGCCGCCGCCCAGCGCCACTGTCACCAGGTGCTGTACCAGTACGTCGAGCGGCTTGTCCGGCACCGGGCGCGACTCGATATCGCGGTCCTTCACCGCCTGGATCGCGGCGGCCGCTTCCAGCAATTCCAGGCTCTGCGTCGGCACCAGGGTCACGCGCGACACGCGCCCCGGGGCATGGCCGGACCGCCCGGCACGCTGCAACAGCCGGGCGATGCCCTTGGCGCTGCCGATCTGCAGCACCCGCTCGACAGGCAGGAAATCGACGCCCAGGTCGAGGCTGGAGGTACACACCACCGCTTTCAGCGACCCCTTCTTGAGCCCCAGTTCCACCCAGTCGCGCACTTCCTTGTCCAGCGAGCCGTGGTGCAGCGCAATCAGGCCGGCCCAGTCCGGCCGCGCTTCCAGCATGTTCTGGTACCACAGTTCGGCCTGCGAGCGGGTGTTGCAGAACACCAGCGTGGTGGCGTGCCGCTCGATCTCGCCGATCACCGGGCCGAGCATCTGGATGCCCAGGTGGCCGGCCCACGGAAAGCGCGACGGATTGGCCGGGATCAGCGTATCGATGACGATTTCCTTGCGCAGGCTGCCTTCGACGATCGTGCCGGCGGGTACGCCACTACGGCCCGGACCCAGCAGGACTTCCTGCGCCCGCTGCAGGTTGCCCAGCGTGGCGGACAGGCCCCACACCACCAGGCCGGGATTCCAGTGGCGCAGCCGCGCCAGCGCCAGTTGCGCCTGCACGCCGCGCTTGCTGCCCATCAGTTCGTGCCACTCGTCGACGATCACCATGTCCAGCATGGAGAATTGCTCTTGCGCGTCGGCCTTCGACAACATCAGCGACAGGCTTTCCGGCGTCGTCACCAGCGCTTCGGGCAGGCGTTTCGCCTGCCGCGCCCGGGCCGCCGACGACGTGTCGCCGGTGCGGGCATCGATGGTCCAGCCCGGCACCAGGTCGGCCGCCGAGTCGGACAAGGCCCGCAGCGTGTCCGCCGCCAGCGCGCGCATCGGCGTCAGCCACAGCACGCGCAAGCCGGCCGCCTTTCTCTTGTCCTTGCGCGCCGTTGCCGCCATGGTCCGCAGCAGCGCGGCGAACCACACGGCGTAGGTCTTGCCCGAGCCGGTGGTGGCATGCAGCATGCCCGATTCTCCGGCCAGCGCCGCTTCCCACACGGCGCGCTGGAACGGGAAGACCGTCCAGCCGCGCACGGCAAACCAGTCGTCGACCGCCGTCATGCGCCGGATGCCCCCGCCAGCAAGCCTTTCAGCATGTCGAGCGTATCGGCTTCCTCCACAGCCTTGTCGTCGCGCCGGCGCAGGATGCGCGGGAAACGCACGGCGATGCCGGACTTGTGCCGGGGCGAGGCCTGGATGCCTTCGAAGCCGATCTCGAACACCATGGTCGGCCGCACGCTGCGCACCGGACCGAAGCGCTCGACCGTGGTGCGGCGCACCGCGTTGTCCACCTGCGCGATCTCGGCATCGGTCAGGCCCGAGTAGGCCTTGGCGAACGGCACCAGGTGGCGGCCGCCGTTGCCGTCGCTGTCCCACACGGCAAACGTGTAGTCCGTGTACAGCGAGGCGCGGCGGCCGTGGCCGGCCTGGGCGTAGATCAGCACCGCATCCACGCTGTAGGGATCGATCTTCCACTTCCACCACGTGCCCACGTCCTTGGTGCGGCCCACGCCGTATTGCGCATCCTTCGCTTTCAGCATCATGCCCTCCACGCCGCGCATGCGCGATTCCTCGCGGATGGTGGCCAGCGCCTCCCAGCTGTCGGCCTTGACCAGCGGCGAGATGCGCAGCTGCGGCGAAGCCACCTCCGCCACGAGCTGTTCGAGCAGGGTGCGGCGCTCGCATTGCGGCAGCTTGCGCAGGTCCACGCCGTCGCGTTCCAGCAGGTCGTAGGCCACCAGCACGGCCGGGTACTCGGCCAGGAACTTGGGCGACAGCGCCTTGCGGCCGATGCGCTTTTGCAGGTCGGCGAACGGCGCCGGCGCATCCGCTTCGCCTTCGCCGCCGCGCCAGACGAGGATTTCGCCGTCGACCACGGTGCCATCCGGCAGCGGAAGCGCGGCCAGTTCGGGGAAGCGCTCGGTGATCAGGTCTTCGCCGCGCGACCATACCCAGCTGCCATCCCGGCGCACCACCTGGGCGCGCATGCCGTCGTATTTCCACTCGACTTGCCAGCGCTCCAGCTCGCCGAGCGTGGCGGGGTCGGCGTTGAGCTGGTGCGCCAGGAAGAATGGGTAAGGCTGGCCGCCGCGCTGCGCATGTTCGTCCGGCGATTCCTGCGCGATCAGTTGCAGGAACCCTTTCGCCGTGGGGCTGACGCTGCCATCGGTCCAGCCCATCAGCCGCTGCGCGATCAGCTTGGCGTCCACGGCGGCAATGCCGGACAGCGCCCGCGTCACCAGCAGCCTGGACACGCCGACGCGGAAGCCGCCGCCGATCAGCTTCACCAGCAGGAAGCGCTCGCCTGTCTCCAGTTCATCCCAGTACTGGAACAGCGCGGCGCGGATGGTTTCCGGCGCGGCGCCCCGCAGCGGCGCGATGCGCTGTTCGATCCACTCGGCCAGCCCCACGTCACTGCGGTGCTTCGGTTCAGGAAGGATGTGGGCAATGGTTTCGGCCAGGTCGCCCACCGCGTGGTAGCACTCGTCGAACAGCCATTCGTCGAGCATCGCGTATTCGGTGGCATATTGGCGCAGCAGTTTCACGGGAATCGCCTGGCGCGGCTTGCCGCCGGCCAGGAAATACACGGCCCACGCGGCGTTTTCCGGTGCCGCGCTGCTGAAATACGCCTTCAGGGCATCGAGCTTGCGGTTGGTGGCGGTGGTCTCGTCGAGTTCCGCGTACAGGCGCGCGAATTCACGCATCGCCTTCCTCCTCGCCGCCTGCCGCGCGCTCGCCGGTACCTGCTGCGCGGGCGGCCTCGGCTTTCTCGGGGGAGACCCAGCGTTTCGCATCCGGGTGCGGTTCCGGCGCACTGGGGGTGTCCCCTTCCGTCGCGGCGGCTTCCTCGGCCTCGTCGTCGCCGTATTCCGTATCGAAGCCCTTGGCATCGTAGCCGTTCTGGCACAGCCAGCGCACCATGATCGGGATCGACCCGTGCGTGACGACGACGCGTTCGGCGCCGGTGCCCTTGATGGCCGCCATCAGCCCCGGCCAGTCGGCATGGTCGGACAGCACGAAGCCCCGGTCGACGCCGCGCCGCCGCCGCGCGCCGCGCAGCAGCATCCAGCCGCTGGCGAACGCGTCGGAGAAATCGCCGAAGCGGCGCACCCACGGCGAACCGCCCGCCGAGGGCGGGGCGATGATGATGGCGCTTTTCAGGTCGGCCTTGTCCACCTCGCTGACCATCCGGGTCGGCGGCAGCGCCACGCCGGCTTCGCGGTACACGCGGTTGAGAGGCTCGACGGCGCCATGGCAGACGATCGGCCCGATGCTCGGATCGAGGCCGGACAGGATGCGCTGCGCCTTGCCGAACGCATAGCTCAGCATCAGGCTGGCGCGGCCCTGTTCGGCGTTGCGGCGCCACCAGGCATTCATGTCGTCGAAGGTTTGCTGCTGCGGTTCCCAGCGGTAGATCGGCAAGCCGAAGGTGGATTCGGTGATGAAGGTATGGCAGCGCACCGGTTCGAACGGCGCGCAGGTGGCGTCGGCCTCCACCTTGTAGTCGCCGGAAGCCACCCACACTTCGCCGCCGCACTCCATGCGCACCTGCGCGGAACCCAGCACGTGCCCGGCCGGATGCAGCGAGATGCGCACGCCGTTGTGTTCGACGGTGTCGCCGTACTCGAGCCCCTGCACGGTGATGTCGCCAAGGCGCGACTTCAGGATGCCGACACCGGGCGCCGCCGCCAGGTAGTGGCCATGCCCCACGCGCGCATGGTCGCCATGGCCATGCGTGATGACGGCGCGATCGACGGGCCGCCACGGATCGATGTAGAAATCTCCCGGCACGCAGTACAAGCCTTCCCTGCGCACCACGACCATGTCCCCGGCCATATGCATTCCTCCTTCAGGCCATTCTAGCCAGCCGGAGGCGGGTGCTCTGTCCGCCAGCGCACAAAGTCCGGCGGGCAAGGGTTTGACTGGATACGTGGCCAGGTCAACAGCGGGTCAGCCCCGCCATTTAGCTATGAGTTACACGACGCATTGAAAGCTGATGCATTCACCCCAACAGCGAAAGGCTGGGGTCAGGAAGGAGTGCTGGCCTGCATGCCAGCACCGTTCCGCAGGCGCGAAGCATGCTTCGCGAAACCCCTGCGTCACCCCGCCGGGGCGGAGTCGGGGTTTCAAGGAGCATCGCTCCTTGCCGACGTAGCGATACTGGCCTGCAAGCCAGTATTCCTCCCTGACCCCGGAATTTGCAGTTGGGGTGGACCTCAGACGGGTTGCACGAACTCCGCCATGAAGGTCTTGGTCGTGTTTTCCGGGAACTCGATGGTGATCTGGTCGCCTGCCACGGACAGTACGGTGCCGATGTCGAATTTCGGTACCTTGACCTGGCTGCCGACGGCGAACACGGGCAGCTGCGGCACCATCGGCCCGGGAACGTCCTCGAACAGCGGATCCTCATCCTCGACCGGCTGCACGGCCGGTGGCGACACGCAATTGTCGCAGCAGCCGCAGCCCCAGGAGCCGGGCGTACGCGCACCCGCCGCCGCCGCGGCCAGGGGCCTGGAAGAAGACTTGGCCGATGCGCCCTCCGCCCCGCCCTCCGCCACGCTGGCCGAATCGTCGCCGAAGTAATCGAGCAGCAGCTTCCAGCGGCAATAGCCGCTCTGCGCGTAGGCGACCATCTGTTCGAGCGCCTGCTGGTCGCGCTCCTGCTTTTCCTCGTAGATGGCGGCCAGCTGCGCGAAATCGGCGGCCTTCGCGTCGCGGGTCGTCAGCAGCCAGTCGAGCTTGCGGTTTTGCCGCAGCAGCTTGCCATCCTTGAGCAATTTCAGGCAGACCTTCAACTGGCTGTCGGGAATATGCGCCACCGCCTCGCAGATCACAGCCGCCTGGCATGGCACGCGCGCCGCGGCGGCTTCGTATACGTCGCGCAATTCCTGCGCCGTCGGGTAATGCTTGACGAGGAAGAATTGCTGCAGGCGCTTGTCGTCCTGGAAGTACAGCAGCGTGCAGTCGGCCGGTTCGCCATCGCGGCCGGCGCGGCCCGATTCCTGGTAATACGCTTCCAGGTTGGCCGGTACCTGCAGGTGGATCACGAAGCGCGTATCGCTCTTGTCGATGCCCATGCCGAAGGCGTTGGTGGCCACCATCACGCGCCGCTCGCCGGCCATGAACAGGTCCTGGTTTTCCTTGCGCTCCCTGGCGGGCAGCCGGCCGTGGTACAGCGCCACGCTTTCGCCGGCTTCTTCCAGCGCCGCGTGCATTTTCTCGGCGGCCTTCACGGTGGCCGCGTAGACGATGCCCACGCCGGCCGTCTCGCGCACCAGGCGCAGCGCCTGCGCGGTTTTCTCGGCCGGATTGGTGACCTGGATCACCCGGTAGCGCAGGTTCGGCCGGTACACGCCCGTGTTGATCACGTTCATGCGGTGCGCGCCGAGCTGCTGGGAGATGTCCTTGATGACATCCTCGGTCGCGGTGGCCGTCAGCGCCAGCACGGGCGGCTGGCCCAGCGCGCGCAGCGCGGCGCCGATCTCCAGGTAGGCCGGGCGGAAATCGTGGCCCCATTGGGAGATGCAGTGGGCTTCGTCCACCACGAGCAGCGAGATATGGGTTTCCTGCAGCACGGCCAGGAACTCGGGCGTGGCCAGCCGCTCGGGGGTGCAGAAGACAATGCGGCTGAGGTTGTTGCGTATGCTGTCCAGCGCCTCGACTTCTTCCTGGCGCGACAGGCTGCTGTTCAGCTGGGCCGCGCCGATGCCGATCTCCTCGAGCTTTTCCAGCTGGTCCTTCATCAGCGAGATCAGCGGCGACACCACCACCGTGGTGCCCTTGAAGATCGAGGCGGGAATCTGGTAGCACAGGGACTTGCCGCCGCCGGTCGGCATGATGGCAAGCGTGTCGCGCCCTTCCAGCACGCTGTCGATGACGCGCTGCTGGCCGGCGCGCAGGTGATCGACGCCGAACACGTTGTGGAGCAGGTTGCGGATGCGCCGGGTCAGCGCCGCCCCTGCCCGTTGTGCGCCGCGCAGTTCGCCGGCGCTCAGGTTTCTGGTAACCATGTGGATGTGCGCCCGAGGCGCCCGTGGACTATCGTAATCAGTACGATAGGAGCCTTACGGTCCAGCCGCCATAGGACGCCGCCTACTCTGCATGTAGGAGTGCCCACTTGGCCAATTTCAGGTAGTGCCGAGCAGCGCGTACAGCACCATGCCGAGCCCCACCATGGACACCAGCCACACCAGCGAGCGCACCATCGGCACGCCGAACGCATACAGCGGCAGGTAGACGACGCGGCCGCCGAAATACAGCCAGCAGCCCCACCAGGTGAGCGTGCCTTGCACGCCGGCGAGGTGGGCGGCCAGCACGGCGCCGATGAACAGCGGCAGGGTTTCAAACAGGTTCAGCTTGGCGCGCTCGAGCCGCGCCGTGATCTTGCCCGGCGGCGGCGGCTCGCCGTCGCGCGCGCCGGTATTGAATTCCGGGCCCGTTTCTCGAGAACGCAGCGTGGAGTGCAGCAGGATCTGCACGATCGCCAACACCAGGGTCCAGCCCAGCAATGCCAGTTCGGTTGTCATGTCGCTCCTTTCAGCCGGGGCGCGGAACGTTGTCCAGCGCCGCCTGCAGGTCCATCAAGTCGTAGGGTTTGCGCAGGCACGCGGCGGCGAATTCCAGGTGGTCCAGCGCTTCCTTGCCATAGCCGGTCGAGAAGATGATACGCACCGGCTTTTCCTTCGCCACCTTGCGCGCCAGGTCGATGCCGGACATGCCGGGCAGGCTCACGTCGGTGAACAGCACGTCGAATTCCTGGCTCTGCATCAGCTGCCAGGCCGACTCGCCATCGCCCACGCCGGACACTGTATGCCCCAGCATCCCCACCAGTTCGCACACCATCTGCAGCGAATCCTGGTTATCCTCCACCACCAGCACGCGCAGCGACGAATGGTGCAGATGCGCTTGCGCATGCTGCGGCTGCGGTTCCAGCAGGTGATGGCTGGCCGACTGCTGCCGCTCGCGCGCCTGGATCTGGTGCATGCGGTTGTTCAGCACGTGGCGCAGCTTGCGCGCCAGGTCTTCGCGGCGGTAAGGCTTGCTCAGCAGTTCCAGCCCGGCGTCCAGCCGCCCGCCGTGCACGATGGCATCCTGCGGATACCCGGACGTGAACAGCACCGCCAGGTTCGGCAGCACCTGCTGGGCGATGCGCGCCAGTTCCGGGCTGCGCAGCGGACCAGGCATGACCACGTCGGTGAACAGCAGGTCGACATGCTCGCCGGATTCGATGATGCGCAGCGCCTGTTCGCCGTTCTCGGCCGCCAGCACACGGTAGCCGAGCGCGGACAGCATGTCCAGCACCACGGTGCGCACGCCTTCGTCGTCTTCCACCGCCAGGATGGTTTCCGTGCCGCCGATGATCGAGCCATCGTGCCGGCCATCCTGGCCGGTATCGGCGGCTTCGGCCAGCATCGTGCGCGGCAGGTAGATCTTCACGCTGGTGCCCTGCCCGGGCTCGCTGTAGATGCGGATGTGGCCGCGGCTCTGCTTGACGAAGCCGTACGCCATCGACAGCCCCAGACCGGTGCCCTCGCCTTCCGGCTTGGTGGTGAAGAATGGCTCGAAGGCGCGCTGCAGCACCTCGGGCGTCATGCCGCAGCCGGTATCGGTCACCGACAGCATCACGTACTGGCCGGCCGGCACGTCGGCCAGCTGGCTCACGTAATGCTCGTCGAGCACCGCGTTGCCCAGTTCGATCGTCAGGCGCCCGGCGCCCTGCATCGCATCGCGCGCATTGATCGCCAGGTTCAACACCACATTCTCGATCTGGCCGGGATCGACCAGCGTATTCCACAGGCCGCTGCCGACCACCGTCACCAGGTCGACCGCCTCGCCCAGCGCGCGGCGCAGCAGCTCGTCCATGTTCGAGACCAGGCGGCCCAGGTCGGTGACGACGGGCTGCAGCGGCTGCCGGCGGGCAAACGCCAGCAACTGCGACGACAGCTTGGCGCCCCGCTCCACCGCGGCGATCGCCATGTCCAGCCGCCGGCGCACCGCCTCGTCGCCGCCCACCTGCTGGGCCAGCAGGTGCAGGTTGCCGGAAATGATCTGCAGCACGTTGTTGAAGTCGTGCGCCACGCCGCCCGTCAGCTGGCCCACCGCTTCCATCTTCTGCGCCTGGCGCAGCGCTTCCTCGGCCTTGTCGCGTTCGGCGATTTCACGGCTCACGCGCTGTTCCAGCGTATCGTTCAGGTCGCGCAGCGCCACCTCGATGCGGCGGCGCTCGGTGATGTCGGTCTTCACGGCGATCAGGGCCACCGGCTGGCCGGCCTCGTCGTCCAGCCGGCTCATGCTGCTGGCGATCCACACCCATTCGCCATCCGGCCGCGCATAGCGCTTCTCGAGCGTGAACGGAACCCCGGTTTCCTTCAGCCGGGCCACCTGGGCGCGGTTTTCCGCCAGGTCGTCCGGGTGGATCAGGTCTTCCATGTGCAGGCCCAGCAAGCCTTCCTCGCTGCGGCCCAGCATGTGGCACAGCGCGCCGTTGACGCGCGTGTAGCGCCCTTCCAGCGACAGTTCGGACAAGCCGACCGAGGCTTGCCCGAAGATCGCCGCCAGCCGGTCCTGGCTGGTGCGCAGCTGCTGCTCGATCCGCTTGCGCCCGGTGATGTCGAAGGCCACGCCCATGTAGCGGCGCTGCGCCGGCGTGGCGCCTTCGACCACTTCCCCCTGCCGGGCCAGCCAGCGCACTTCGCCGGTATCCGGGCGGCGGATGCGGTATTCGGTGTAGGCCAGCGGATTCGGGTCGCGGTCCAGCCGGTGCGGCCCCACGCGGTCGCGGTCGCGCGGATCGACCAGCGAGACCAGCAGCTGCTCGGTCACCTCGACATCCGGCCCCAGGCCCCACACGCGCCGGTATTCGGGCGAGACCACCAGCTTGCCGCTGGCGGGGAACCATTCGAAACTGCCGATGCCGCCGGCCTGCTGCGCCATGCGCAGCCGCTCCTCGGTGAGGATGTGTTCGGTGACGTCGACGCCTTCGACGAACACGCCCGTTACCGCGCCGCCGGGCGCGCGCAGCGGCTGGTAGACGAAATCGAGGTAGCGCGGCTCGAGCAGGCCGTCGTCGCCGAGCAGGTCGATCTTCAGCTGACGCCCCACGTAGGGCTCGCCGCTGGCATAGACCCGGTCGAGCAGGTCGACGATGCCCTGGCCGCGCACTTCCGGCAGTGCCTCGCCGACCGGCTTGCCGATGATGTCGCGCCCGCCCACCAGGCGCTGGTAGGGCCTGTTCGCCAGTTCGAACACATGATCCGGCCCGCGCAGCACGGCCATGAAGCCGGGCGCCTGCTCGAACAGCTCGCGCAGCAGGCCGGTTTCCTCGCGCAGGCGGCGGTTCTGCTGGTCCAGCTGCGCGCGGTCCTGCTCGCGCGCCCGTTCCGCCTGCACCCGCCGCGTCACGTCGACCACCGTGCACAGCACGCCGCCCACCGTACCGCAGGTATCGTGGACCGGCGTGTAGAACAGGTCGAACCAGACGTCTTCCGGCACGCCGTTGCGCATCAGCGTCAGCAGCTTGCCGCTGTGTTGCTGGGTTTCGCCGCGCAGCCCCGCTTCCAGGATCGCCCGGTTCCAGTCCCAGATCTCCGGCCACGTTTCCGGCACCGTGCCGCCCAGCGCCGCGGGGTGGCGCGCGCCGGCGATCTCGATGTAGCCGTCGTTGTAGACCATCACGTGCCGCGGGCCCCACATCAGCACCATCGCGATCGGCGAATTGAGCAGGATGTCGACGGTCGTGCGCAAGGCCGGGGTCCACCCGGCGAGCGGGCCCAGCGCGGTGCCGGCCCAGTCGAACGCGCGCACCAGGTCGCCCATGGTGCCGCCGCCGCGCGGCTGGTAGCCGGGCGCGGGCGCCATCGCCACGCTGCCCGCGCTCATGCGGCGGCCCGCGCGGCCGCGCGCGGCAGCGTCACAGTGACCACGGTGGTGCCCATTGCCTCGTCCGAGGCGATGTCGATCTCGCCGCCATGCGCGTGCACGAAGGTGCTGGCGGTGTACAGTCCCAGGCCGAGGCCCTGGCCGGCCTTGCGCGCGCCGTCGCGGTGCTGGTAGGGCTCGAAGATCCCGGCCAGCCGGGCGGCCGGGATCACGCCGCGGTTGCCGATCGTCAGGCGCAGCCGCTCCGGCGCCGTGCCGTCCACGTTCACCAGCACCGCGTGCTCCGGTTCGCCGTGCTGCAGCGCATTGCCCACCAGGTTGGCGATCACCTGCGCGAAAATGCCGGCATCGACCTGCGCCGCGGGATCGCCGCGCGCTTCCACCTGCACGCGCGCGGGCTTGTCCGGCACCGCGAACTCGTCGGCGATCGCGCGGCACAGCTCGGCCACGTCGCGGCTGGCCTTCTTCAGCTGCATGTCACCGGACCGGATGCGGGCCAGGTCGAGCAGCTGGTCGACCATCTGCGCCATCCGCTTCGCGCTGCCGCCGATGCGCTGCGCGGTGACGGCCACTTTCGGGTGGTCCGTCATCATCGGCAGCAGCATGGCGCCGTTCATCACCACCGACAGCGGCGTGCGCAGGTCGTGCCCCAGCACGGCCATGAACATCTCGTTCATGTGCAGCGCGCGCTGCAGTTCGTCGAGCTGCTGGGACAGCTGCTTGCGCTGCTGGTACAGCTCGACGAACACGTTGACCTTGCTGAGCAGCGCCTGCGCATCGATCGGCTTGAACATGAAGTCGACGGCGCCCGCTTCGTAGCCGCGGAAACGGTAGTTGGTCTCGCGCGAGGCGGCTGTGAGGAAGATCAGGGGGATGGCACGGGTACGTTCGCTGCCCCGCATCAGCTCGGCCAGCTCGAAGCCATCCATGCCGGGCATCTGCACGTCGACCAGCGCGAGTGCCACCTCGTGCACCAGCAACAGTTCCAGCGCCTCGGCGCCGGACGCGGCCTTCAGCAGCGCGAGGCCGGGCCGCGCGAGCAGCGCCTCGAGGGCGATCAGGTTTTGCGGAATGTCGTCGACGACGAGGATGTTGATCGGTGCGGTCACTGCGGTACGGTCATGTAGGGTCTATTCGGGCCGGAACGCGGCATATCAATAGCCATAATGCTACAACGTTTGCCAAAATGACAGCGCATAGTTGAAACGACAACACCGGCGCACCGGCTGCCCGCCCCCGGCGGCGGCGCGTTCGAACGGGTAGAATGCGCTCTTTGCCAGACAGGATCGCACGATGACTTTCTCCCTCTCCGACACCGCCTACCGCACCGACAGCCGTGAAGCCAAGGAAACCATGTACGCCGACCTGCGCTCGCAGCTGACCGGCCTGCTGCACGGCGAGACGGACTGGATCGCCAATACCGCCAACTTCAGCTCGCTCGTGTTCAATACCATGCCGGACCTGAACTGGGCCGGCTTCTACTTCCTGCCGACGCCGGACGAACTGGTGCTGGGCCCGTTCCAGGGCAAGCCGGCCTGCATCCGCATCAAGCGCGGCCGCGGCGTGTGCGGCAGCACCGTCGAGAAAGGCGAGTCGATCGTGGTGGCGGACGTGCATGCGTTCCCGGGCCACATCGCCTGCGATGCCGCTTCCCGCTCGGAGCTGGTGGTGCCGGTCTTCGTCGGCGGCCAGGTCGCCGGGGTGTTCGACCTGGACAGCCCGCTGCCGAACCGTTTCGATGACGTCGATGCGCGCGGCATCGAGTCGCTGGTGAAGATCCTCGAACAGACGCGCGCCTGACGCGGCCACGCCCGGGCGGTCAGGTCGACAGTCACGTTGACAGTCACGTTGACTGCATGGCCCGGGCCGGTCGGGTTGCCGGCACGAGTCGGCAAAAGGAATTGGCTACGCGAGTTAGTTGCGCGGGTTGATTCCGCAAGGTGACTATACGAGCAGAGCCGCGCTCATCGACTTGGCCTGATCGGCCGCCTCGTCCAGCAGCACGGCGATCTGCGGATGCTGTTCCAGGTAGCCGGACAATGCCGCGGTGCGCGCCAGCACGTGGTCCTGCGCTTGCGGCAGCGGCGACGGCACCGGGCACAGGTAGCGCGCCACCAGCAGCGTATCGCGCAAGCCTTCCGGCGGAATGCCCACCGCGCCGCCGCGCAGCGACACGATCGCCAGCGCCACCGGTTCGGGCACCTGCAGCTTCTTCATGATTTCGCGCGCGATGATTTCCTGCGCCGCGCCCATCCATTCTTCCGGATCGTCCAGCAAGCCGGGAATCGCATCGGCCCGGCCGAGCAGGTAGAAGCCGCCCACCTCGTGCATGATGCCCGCGAACAGCGCGGTGTCCGGCTCCACGCGGGTGATCCGGCCGGCGATCACATACGCCAGCGCGGCGACGTGCGCCGTATATTTCCACAATTGCTCGGCCCGCATTCGCAGCTGCGGATCGCGGATGCGGGCACCGAACTGGCGCACCACCATGGCCGCCGTGAGCGAATACAGGTTGCGGTAACCCAGCCGCATCACGGCCGTGCGCACGCCCGTCGCCAACGCCGCGCCATTGGAGCGGAACACGGCCGAGTTGGCCAGCGCCACCGCGCGCGCGGCCAGGATCGGCTCGGCCAGCAGCTTGCGGATCACGTCCTCGTCGTGGCAGTCCGGGTCGGCCAGCGTCATCTGCAGCGACAGGGCGGCATTGACGCTGGTGGGGAACACCAGTTCGCCACGCTGGGCTTCGGCGACGATCTGCGCGAAATCTTTGAGCTTTTCCATGACTGAACTATACCTGTTCCGGCCCCGGCACGGTGCGCACACTCCATCCACTCGGCAATATTTTGTGCTCTACGGATCAGTTCAGCGCGGTCTCGCCCACTTCCTCAGGCCAGCTTTGTCAGCCCAGCTTCCTCAAGCCAGCTTCGTCAGCTTCGCGATCTCGATAGTGGCCACGCCGCCGATCGCGGCCGCCAGCGTCTTGAAATGCGGCGTTGCTTCATGCTCCGTCAGCGCGGCCTGGCCGGTCCACTCTTCCAGCATCACGAACCGGTTCGGCGCGGCATTGTCGACGTGCAACTCATAGCGGCGGCAATCCGCTTCCGCACGGCTGGGCGGCACGACCTGCTCGAGCGCGCTGCGCACGGCGGCTTCGTGGCCCGCATGGGCGGTGATGGTGGCGACGACGATCAGGGCTTGGGTCACGTGCTGTCCTTTCTGGATGGGTGAAATGCATAGTGTAAGTGGGAACGGCGCATCGTGCAGGTGACCGGGGCAGCGACCCCGCACGCTGTCAGGCGGGGTGGCTATCCGGTCGATGGTCCGACTGGTACAGTGGTAGAACAACACGGTGCGGCGCCGCACAAACCGGGTAAAATGCACGCCCGACCGCAGCGCTTCTCAGCCGTACCGAACACATGAACGTCCCCGCAGAAATCAACGCCGCCGCCGTCAAGAACGGCCCCGCTGAAAAAGTCACGCCGATGATGCAGCAATACCTGCGCATCAAGGGCGAACACCCGACGATGCTGGTGTTCTACCGCATGGGCGACTTCTATGAACTGTTCCATGAGGATGCCGAAAAGGCGTCGCGCATCCTCGGCATCACGCTGACGGCGCGCGGCCATGCCAATGGCGTGCCGATCAAGATGGCCGGCGTGCCGTTCCATTCGCTGGACGGCTACCTGGCCAAGCTCGTCAAGCTGGGCGAGTCGTGCGCCATCTGCGAGCAGATCGGCGATCCGGCCACCAGCAAGGGCCCGGTCGAGCGCAAGGTGGTGCGCATCGTCACGCCCGGCACGCTGACCGACTCGGACCTGCTGCCGGAAAAATCGGAACGCCCGCTGCTGGCGCTGTCGATGCTGAACGTGCGCAAGCAGGTCACCTGCGGCCTGGCCTGGCTGTCGCTCGCCTCGGGCAACCTGAAGCTGATGGAATTTTCCGGCGATGCGCGCGCCGTCAACGGCCGCCTGCAGCAGGAACTGGAGCGCATCGCGCCGGCCGAGATCCTGCGCGCCGATGGCGGCGACCTGTTCGACGCGATCACCATCTGCCACGTGAACGGCGTGCCCGAATGGCACTTCGACGTGGTGCACGGCCACAAGGCGCTGCTGGACCAGCTGGGCGTGGCCACGCTGACCGGCTTCGGCGCCGATGGCATGGGCCCCGCGTTCGGCGCCGCCGGCGCGCTGCTGCGCTATGCCCAGGCAACCCAGGGCCGCGGCCTGCAGCACGTGAAGAACCTGTCGTGCGAGACCGAGTCCGAGTTCATCGGGCTGGACGCGGCCACCCGGCGCAACCTGGAACTGACGGAAACCATCCGCGGCCAGGAAGCGCCCACGCTGTTCTCGCTGCTGGACGGCTGCCGCACCGCGATGGGCTCGCGGCTGCTGCGCCACTGGCTGCACCATCCGCGGCGCGACCAGGCCGTGGCGCGCGGCCGGCATGACGCGATCGCCGCGCTGATGCAGGACGACGCCACCGGCTCGCTGGGCTTCCACCTGCAGCAGGTGCCGGACATCGAGCGCATCACCACGCGTATCGCCCTGCTGACGGCACGGCCACGCGACCTGGCGGCGCTGCGCGACGGCCTGCAGCAACTGCCCAAGCTGCAGAAGTCGCTGGCCCGGGTGGCCGGCCCCGAGAGCGAAGCGGCGCTGCTGCGCTGCATCCACGAGCAGCTGGCCACGCCGGAAAGCTGCGTCGACCTGCTGGTCAGGGCGGTGATGCCGGAGCCGGCCACGATGGTGCGCGACGGCGGCGTGATCGCGCGCGGCTTCGATGCCGAGCTCGACGAACTGCGCGGCCTGTCGGAGAACGCCGGCCAGTTCCTGGTCGACCTGGAAGCGCGCGAACGGGCCCGCACCGGCATCGCCAACCTGCGCGTCGAGTACAACCGCGTGCATGGCTTCTACATCGAAGTCACCAACGGCCAGGCCGACAAGGTGCCGGAAGACTACCGCCGCCGCCAGACGCTGAAGAACTGCGAACGCTACATCACGCCGGAACTGAAGGCCTTCGAGGACAAGGCCCTGTCCGCGCAGGACCGCGCGCTGGCGCGTGAAAAAGTGCTGTACGACGTGCTGCTGGCCGACCTGGCGCCGCACATCGGCTGCCTGCAGAAGATCGCCCAGGGCATCGCACAGCTGGACACGCTCACCGCACTGGCGGAACACGCCATGCGCAATAACTGGTGCGCGCCCCGGCTGGTGGCCGAATCGTGCATCGATATCCACGAAGGCCGGCACCCGGTGGTGGAAAACCAGATCGAGCGCTTCATCGCCAACGACTGCCGCCTGCTGGCCGAACGCCGGCTGCTGCTGATCACCGGCCCGAACATGGGCGGTAAATCCACGTTCATGCGCCAGGTCGCGCTGATCACGCTGCTGGCCTACGTGGGCAGCTATGTGCCGGCGGCCAGCGCCACGATCGGCCCGATCGACCGCATCTTCACGCGCATCGGCGCCACCGACGACCTGGCCGGCGGCCGCTCCACGTTCATGGTGGAGATGACGGAAGCGGCCACCATCCTGAACGGTGCCAGCGAGCAGTCGCTGGTGCTGATGGACGAGATCGGCCGCGGCACCTCGACCTTCGACGGCCTGGCGCTGGCCTGGGCGATCGCGCGCCACCTGATCGACACGAGCCGCAGCTTCACGCTGTTCGCCACCCACTATTTCGAGCTGACGCAGCTGCCGGAAAGCCATCCGACGGCGGCCAACGTGCACCTGTCGGCCGTCGAGCACAAGGACAGCATCGTGTTCCTGCATGCGGTGCAGGATGGCCCGGCATCGCAAAGCTACGGCCTGCAGGTGGCCCAGCTGGCCGGCGTGCCGCAAGGCGTGATCAGGGCGGCGCGCAAGCACCTGGCACGCCTGGAAGCGCAGGCGCTCGATGCCACGCCGCAGCTGGACCTGTTCTCCGCGCCGGCAACCGATGCCGACGACCAGCCCGCCATGGCCGCCGCCGGCGCTGCCGAGGCGGCGCAGGATCCGAAACTGGCGGCACTGCTGGCCGCGCTGGACGAGCTGGATCCGGATGCGCTGTCGCCGCGCGAAGCACTGGACCGGCTGTACCAGCTCAAGCGTCTCGTGCCGGCATGACGCGGCCCGCCCGCCTGGCCTTGCTGGTGCTGGGCGCCGCCTTGCTGGCGGCGGCCCGGGCCGCGCCGGCGGACGAACAGCCGTTCGACATCGCTGTCGTCGGCCACACCTTTCCCGACGAGCTGGGCGACGCCGACCTGAAGCGCACGATCGCCCGCGCCGACCGGGAAAAGCCGGCCTTCGTGATCGCCGTGGGCATCAAGTCGGCGGACGAACCGTGCAGCGACAAGCTGTACCTGCAGCGCAAGGCCCTGCTGAACAAATCCGACCAGCCGCTGGTGCTGGTACTGACGGGCGACGACTGGACCGGCTGCCGCAATTCGGCGGGCCGCTCCAATGCGATCGAGCGGCTGAACCGCATCCGCGAGATCTACTACGATGGGCAGGAAGCGCTGGGCCGCCGCGAGCTGGACCTGAACCGCCAGTCGACCATCACCAAGTTCCGCAGCTACTCCGAAAACGCATACTGGGAAATGCACGGCGTGCTGTTCGCCACGATCAACCTCCCCGCCCGCAACAACCACTACCTGCTGGAAGCGGGCCGCAACAGTGAATACGAAGACCGGCTGGTCGCCAACCGTGCCTGGCTGCAGCGGCTGTTCGGCATGGCGAAACGGCGCCAGCTGGCCGGCCTCGTGCTGTTCTCGGACGGCGATGTGCGCATCCATGCCGAACCCGGCTTCTCGCTGCTGGCGGGATTTTCCACCAAACAGGATGGCTTCGCCGAAACACGCCGGCTGGTGCGCACGCTGGCCGAAAAGTACACCGGCAAGGTGCTGCTGGTCGATGCCAACCGCGAGCCGCCGGTCAAGGGCGATCCCGCGCCGGGCACCGTGACTTGGCGCGGCAACCTGGGCCACGTGACCCTGCAGGGCGAGTGGAATGTGCTGCGCGTGGCGCCGGGCAGCGAAGCGCTGTTCGCGCTGCGCCATGAAGAAGGCGCCAAAGCAAACGGGCAGCCGAAGCTGCCCGCGCGCTGATCGAGAAGGCACAAAAGCACACGGGCAGCCGAGGCTGCCCGTGTGCTAACGACGCTCCCGCCAACGGCCTGCCGGTTGACGCACTGGTATCCCGGCACCGCCAGGTGGCGGGCCGGAAAGCCAGTTAGTGGATCGGCTGGGTGCGGAACTGGTCGCCCGCGTCGCCTTCGTCGTCCTCGTCGCCATGGTGGTGGCCATGCGCGCCATGCACGTGTTCGTGGGCGATTTCCTCGTCGGTGGCTTCGCGCACTTCCAGTACCTTCAGCTCGAAGCGCAGCGCCATGCCGGCCAGCGGGTGGTTACCGTCCAGCACGACCTTGTCTTCGGCGATATCGGTCACGGTGAAGATCATCGCTTCATCGTCGCTGTCGCCGTCCGGCATGCCTTCGAACTGCATGCCCACCTCGAGCGGCTCCGGCAGGCGCGAACGCGGCTCCACTTTCACCAGGTTCGGGTCGTAGTCGCCGAACGCGTCATCGGGTTCGATCTGGATCGTGTTCGCATAGCCCACTTCCTTGCCGTCCAGTTCTTCCTCGATCTTCGGCAGGGTGTTTTCATACCCGCCATGCAGGTACACCATCGGCTGGCGGCCGTCCTCGATCAGGTTGTTCTGAGCGTCGGACAATTTGTATTGCACGGTGACGACGGTGTTCTTGGCGATCTTCATGTGACTTCCTTTCTGGTCTGATGGCGCCGATTATACCTCCACGCCGCGAGCGCCATCGCCATGCTGGTGCCGGGCGCAGGAAACCGTGGACAGCCAAAACGGAATAACTGACAATCGGTATCAAACAAGCTTTTCATTATGTTATCAACGCCGCCGCGCACGGAGGAATTACATGAAGAAAACAGCACTGGTTGAAACAGAACTGGTTAAATCAGCACTGGGTAAAACTGCACTGGTCCTCGCAGCGGCGCTGCTGGCCGCCGGCACCGCCCGGGCCGCGCTCGTCACCGTCGACTACGCGGTACCGATTGCCGCGATCGCGGAGGAATACCTGGACCCATATTCGTACGAAGAAGTCGGCACCACATTCCTTGGCGGCATCCAGGCCTCGGTCGGCGATGTCCTCACGGGCCGCTTCACCTACGACGACGCGGCGCCCCTGGCGGCTGGCTTTGGCGGCTACTTCACGCAGGTCGTCTCGCATTCGGTCAGCTTCGACCTGATCGGCGCCACGATCACGCTGGACAACTCGCTGCTCATCACTTCGCGCACCGCCGCCGCCGATGGCCTTGGCCTGAATGGCAGCGGCAACATCGGCGGGGAAACCGACCCGCTGGCCGTGGTGGATTTCGCCTTCGCGGCGCCAGCCGGCACGCACGCGCCGGAAACCTTGCCGTCAGCCGCGGACTGGCAGCACTATGGTGCCAGCTCTGCGAATCCGTTCCGGATGACGATCCATGGCCTCGGCTATAACGCCTACCTG
This sequence comes from Pseudoduganella albidiflava, assembly GCF_004322755.1. Lineage (NCBI taxonomy): Bacteria > Pseudomonadati > Pseudomonadota > Betaproteobacteria > Burkholderiales > Oxalobacteraceae > Pseudoduganella > Pseudoduganella albidiflava. The sequence continues at coordinate 1,208,397 of NZ_CP036401.1, read as the reverse complement.
ACCGGCGGCGAGATGCAGTTCAGCGTATCGGCGGTTCCCGAGCCGGCCACTGCGGCAATGCTGCTCGCCGGCCTGGCCACCGTGGCCGCGGCGAGGCTGGGGTCGTCGTCGGCGATGCGGCGCCGCAAGGCGATCGGCGCCTGAGCGCGGCACGCGCCGGGCGTGATGCCGCTCGTGCCTGACGCCGGCGGCCGCTGCGGATGGCCTATAATCCGGGCATGAAAAAACCCGCACCGCTCCGCCTCCTGGGCGACATCACGCCCGCGCAGTTCATGCGCGATTACTGGCACAAGAAACCGCTGCTGATCCGCCAGGCCATTCCCGGCTTCCAGCCGCTGCTGCCCTTCGACCAGCTGGCCGAACTGGCCACCAAGGATTACGTCGAATCCCGGCTGGTCAGCCTGACCGATGGCGAATGGAACATGCGGCACGGCCCGCTGCATGACCTGCCGCCGCGCACGCAGCGCGAGTGGACCATGCTGGTGCAGGGCGTCAACCTGCAGGACGACGCCGCCGACGCGCTGCTGCGCCAGTTCCGCTTCGTCCCCGATGCCCGGCTGGACGACCTGATGGTCAGCTTCGCCACCGATGGCGGCGGTGTCGGTCCCCACTTCGATTCCTACGACGTGTTCCTGCTGCAGGCCGAAGGCCAGCGGCGCTGGAAGATCGGCCCGCAAAAGGACCTGTCGCTGGTGGAAGGCTTGCCGCTGAAGATCCTCAGCAAGTTCAAGCCCACCGAGGAGTTCGTGCTCGAGCCGGGCGACATGCTGTACCTGCCGCCGCACTATGCCCACGACGGCGTGGCGATCGGCGATTGCCAGACCTATTCGATCGGCTTCCGCTCGCCGTCCTACCAGGAACTCGGCGAAGCGTTCCTGCAGTTCATGGCCGACTCGATCGACCTGCCCGGCCGCTATGCCGACCCCGAGCTGGAACCGTCCACCAAGCCGGCGGAAATCCCGAAGGACATGCTGGGCCGGCTGGCGGACGAGCTGAACAAGATGCAGTTCACCGAAGACGACTTCGCCATCTTCCTCGGCGAATACCTGTCCGAACCCAAGCACAACGTGTTCTTCACGGGCCCTGAAAAGCCGCTGCCGGCCGGCCGCTTCGCGCAAACGGCGGGGAAGAAGGGTGTCAAGCTGTCGCGCAAGACACAGATGCTGTATCGCGGCAAGCATGTGTTCATCAATGGCGAGTCGTTCGCGATCGGCCGGGCCGACAAGGCGGCGCTGGAAGCGCTGGCCAACAACCGCGTGCTCGAGGGTGCCCAGGTGGCGGCCGCGTCGGAAGACGTGATGGAAGCGCTGTACGCCTGGTATACCGACGGCTGGCTCGACCTGGATAAATAGGAGCCGGCGATGGACAGGCAGATCCCCAGGGAAGTGTTCGATACCCGCGCCGGGTTCCAGGCCCAGCTGGAAGCCTGCCTGTCCCGCTCCCGTGTCTCGCTGGCGATGTTCGATCCGGACTTCGGCTGGTGGGAACTGGGCAGCACCGGCAACGACGCGCTGCTGCGTGCCTTCCTGCGCCATGGCGGTCGCCTGCAACTGGTTGCCCACGGTAATGCGCGGCTGGAGCGGGATGCACCGCGCTTCCTGCGCATCCTGCACGACTACAGCCATCTGGTGGAATGCCGGCTCACCAACGCCTCGATCCGGCACCTCACCGACTCCTTTTGCATCGGCGACGAGCATCACCTGGTGCGGCGCTTTCACAGCGACCACTTCCGCGGCGAAGCAATTTTTCAATCGCCCTCGTCAACCCAATCGTATCTCGAGCGTTATCAGTCTATCTGGGCCGAAACCCGGCCCGGCCTGCAAGCTGGCGTGACAGGTTTGTAACGGGTTCATAACGGGTTTATAACCTCGTTCAGGTCGCGCGCTTCGTGGTGCCGTCCGGGTTGCGGTTCAACTCTGCCGACGCTCTTGCGCAGGCTGTTTGGTTGCTTGCCTCCGGTAAGTATGGGTCAGGCAGCAAAAACTAGACTCAGTAGCAATATTGTACGTACGAAAAACTTGCGAAACTGTCTGGTGTTGCTATTGCGACTCATTTAAATTCGCTATAATATTCTGTTAGGAAGTTTCCGTTGTCTGGGGCACCATATGGTCCGAATGACCACGAAACGCCCTAGTGAGCGATAATTACCGGTAATTATTCATCGCAACTGTCATCAATTAGTGTATTAATAAAGGAAAACAAATGAAAAAGTCCCTGCTGATCGCCTCCCTGCTGGCTGTTGCCCTGGCTGCTTGCTCGAAGAAAGAAGAAGCGCCTGCTGCTCCTGCTGCTGAAGTCACCGCACCAGCTGCTGACGCAACCGCTCCTGCCGCTCCTGCTGCTGACGCAACCGCTGCTCCTGCTGCTGACGCAGCTGCTGCTCCGGCTGCTGACGCTGCTGCTGCCGCTTCGGACGCTGCTGCTGCCGCTTCGGCTGCCGCTTCGGCCGCTTCGGAAGCCGCTTCGGCCGCTGCTGCTGCCAAGTAATCGCTTCACGGCTGCCGTCTCCGGACGGCAACCTGCTCAACCGCCCCTCGTGGGCGGTTTTGTTTTTGGGGCCATGTTTTTTCCTGGGCACGTTTTCCCTGGCCATGTTTTTTCCCGGGCACGTTTTCCCTGGCCATGTTTTTCCTGGGCACGTTCTCCCTGGCCACGTTTTTCCTGGCCACGTCGTTTGAAACCATCCTGTCGTGGCCAGGTGTTCCGGAGCCGCGTCCGGCCCTGGCAGACGGCGTTCCGGGCGGCCGGCTCCCCAGCCGTCCGCTTCAGCGTCTCCGCGTCGCCAGCCGCGTCAATACGCCACCGAAAAACGCCGCCGCGAGTGGGCCGGCTGCTCCAGCTCGTCGATCATCGCCACCGCGTAGTCTTCCAGCGAGATGCGGCTGTTTCCGGAAGCATCCGTCAACAGCTGGTCCGCTCCCAGGCGGAAGACACCGGTACGGCTGCCCGGCTCGAGGTGTGCCGCCGGGCTCAGCATCGTCCAGTCCAGCGCTTCCTCCGCGCGCAGCAGGCGCAGCGCCTCGCGTGCCCCTTCCGCGGTGGCCTTCCACTGCGCCGGGAATGCCGGGGTATCGACCAGTTGCAGGCCGGGCGCCACTTCCAGGCTGCCAGCGCCGCCGACCACCAGCAAGCGCGGCACCCGTGCCGCCCTGGTTGCCGCGATGATCGCCTCGATGCCCCGCACGTAATAACCCTGCACGTCCTGCTGGGCGTGGCCGCTGAAGGCGCTGACCACGGCATCGAGGCCCGCCAGTTGCGCCGCCAATGCGTCGCGGTCGTGCACATCCACGCGCACGGCATGCACGCCCGGGCGCTCAGGTACGTTCGCCGGTCGCGAGACGATGGCTTTCACGTCGTGGCCACGGCTCGCGGCTTCGGCCAGCAATGCCGAGCCGACATAGCCGGTGGCGCCGATCAGTGCGATGTTCATGGGATTCCTTTCAGTTGATGGGTACAGCGCCATCATGCGCTTCGGCATTGCCCTGATAAATCCATAAGGTCATAATTCATTCATCAGGAATTCTAAATAATGCAATGGCCATCCCTGGACATGTGGACCTCAACGACCTGGTCGTGTTTGCCGCCGTGGTGGAAACGGGCGGCTTTTCAAAGGCCGCGCTGCGGCTCGGCGTCGCGCCGGCCAAGGTGAGCCTGGAGGTGGCCCGGCTGGAAGCGCGGCTCGGCACCGCGCTGCTGACACGCACCACCCGCCGCGTGGTGCCCACCGTCGCCGGCCAGGCCCTGCATGAAGAGTGCGCCCCGCTGCTGCGGCAATTGCGTTCCGCGGTCGACGAAGTCCACGCCGCCGCCGCCACGCTGACGGGCAGCCTGCGCGTGACGGCGCCGACCGACTTCGGCGCCCATTTCGTCGCCCCGGCGCTGGCGCGCTTCGCCGCCCTGCATCCGGCGCTGGCGATCGAGTTGCAGACGGGCGACCGGATCGCCGACCTGGTGGGGGAAGGGATCGACATCGCGATCCGGATGGGCTGGCTGCGCGACTCGACGCTGCGGGCCGTCAAGCTGGCCGACTTCGGGCAATATGCGGTGGCGGCGCCCTCCTACCTGGCGCGGGCCGGCACGCCGCGCACGCCGCAGGAGCTGGCCGCGCTGGACTGGATTGCCTTGACGCGCCTGCCCGCACCGCTGAAATGGACCTTCGCCGGCCCTGGCGGCGCGAGCGAGACGGTGCAGATGCGGGCGCGCATCCGCACCGATTCCGCCGGCGCCCTGCGCGCGCTGGTCCTGGATGGGGCCGGCGTGTCGATCCTGGACGAGTACAGCGTGCGGCGCGATCTGGCCAGCGGCGCCCTGGTACGGCTGCTGCCCGGGTGGACCCTGCCCTCCGGCGGCACGTTCGCCGTATTCCCGCCCGGGCGGCATGTCTCGCGCAGAGTGAGGGCCTTCGCCGAGCACTTCCAGGCGTGGCTGGCGGCCGGCGCCCCATAAAAAAACCGGCCTCGTGGGCCGGTTCTCGGTGGCGTGAACGCCGGTTATTTCAGTTCGTCCTGCAGCAGCGTCAGGATCTTTTCCGCGGTCGGCGACGTATCCGCCTCGCCTTTGTTGTTCTGCACGCTGACCTGGCTGGTGTTGCCGGTCGGCGCAGCCTTGACGATGATGCGGTAGCGTTGCGCTTCCTTGTCGGCGTCCGACGAGCCCCACGTGAACAGGCGCTTCAGGAAACCGGGCTTCTCGACCTGGTCGGCCACGTAGCGCACGTAGTAGATGCCCTGCACGCGGTCGCGGTCTTCCACGGTAAAGCCGGCGCGGTCCAGCGCCAGGCCGACGCGGCGCCACGAGCGGTCGAAGCCTTCGTCCGTTTCCACGTGGCGGTTGGCGCCCTCGCCTTTCAGGAAGGCATGCAGCGGTTGCACGATCGCGTTGTCGACGGCGGTGCGGGCCGCCGTGGCTTCGGTGCCGCCCAGCTTGGTCAGCAGGCGCGCCAGGAATACCGCTTCCAGGTTCGGATCGGAAGGCCGCGGCGTCCACGTCACGATTTCCTTTTCCGGCCCCTGGGCGATTTCCGCCGCGCCGCGGTGGCTGATGTAGATCTCGGTGGTGCCATCGGCATTGCGCTCGACACGCGTGCGGTACTTGTCGCGCTCGCCGGTGGAATAGGCCGAATCGAACACCTTGCCGATGGTGCGGCGGATGATGTCCTGCGGGATCTTCGCGCGGTTCTCGTTCCACTCGGTTTCCATCACGCCGGCGGTGGCGTCGTCGAGCGACATCGTGAAGCCGGCGTCTTCCCAGAACGACTTCAGCTGCGGCCACAGTACGTCGGGAGAAGCCTTGACGACCAGCCAGCGCTGGTTGCCGGCCCGCTCCACGCGCACCTTGTCGTTGCCGGCGCTGGCCACTTCATTGCCGCCGGCGGCCGCTGCCGGCGCGGCCAGCGTTCCGCCGCCGCCCGCCATGCTGGCGCGCTGCGCCGCGTAGCCGGAAGCGGTGGCGACACCGCTGCCGCTGTCCGGCAGCGCGTAGCGATTATCCCTCTGCAACTGGGTGAGGTCCGGCGGTACGTCCAGCGTGCTGGCTTTCTTGGCCGACTTGTAGTCTACCGTGGTCTTGCCGACCACGGATTCAACCATGCCGCAGCCAGTCAGGCTCAGCATCAGGACGCCAAGCGCGAGGCCGCTTTGCGGAGTAAGGGAAGCTTTCTTGATCATGTGGTGACAGAGATAAAAGCTGAAGGAACCAGCTGGGTGATCGTCGCGGCGGCGCCGGAACCGGGCCGCCACACTCCGGAATTACGCCAGCACGCCGGCTTCGACCAGGGCGGTACGTACCGTCTGGTGGAATTCGGAGGCGAGCGGAACCAGCGGCAGGCGGATGCCGGCTTGCATCTTGCCCATTTCCGCCAATGCCCACTTGGCGGGCACCGGGTTCGGCTCGACGAACAGTTTCTGGTGCAGGGGGAAAACCTTGTCGTTGATCTCGATGGCGCGGGCGATATCGCCCGTCATGGCCGCGGCGCACATCTCGGCCATGGCACGCGGCGCCACGTTGGCGGTCACGGAAATATTGCCCTTGCCGCCAGCCAGCATCAGCGCCATCGCGGTCGGATCGTCGCCGGAATACACGGCGAATTCCTTCGGCACCGCGCGCAGCAGGCGCAGCAGGTCCAGGCCCCGGCCGATATTGCCGGTGGCATCCTTGATGCCGATGATGTTCTCGATGGCCGCCAGGCGCACCACGGTGTCGTTCGCCATGTCCGCCACGGTGCGGCCAGGCACGTTGTACAGGATGACCGGCAGGTCCACCGCTTCGGCGATCGCCTTGAAGTGCTGGTACATGCCTTCCTGGGTCGGCCGGTTATAGTAAGGCACTACTTGCAAGGTCGCATCGGCGCCGGCTTCCTTGGCATAACGGGTCAGCACGATGGCTTCGGCGGTCGAGTTGCCACCGCTGCCGGCGATCACGGGAATACGGCCGGAAACCCGGTCCACGCAAGCCTTGATCAGTGCACAGTGCTCGGCCACCGTCACGGTAGCGGACTCACCCGTGGTGCCGACGATGACGATGCCATCCGTACCTTCGGCAATATGCCAATCGATCAGGCGGTTCAGGCTGTCATAGTCCAGACTGCCATCCGCGTGCATCGGCGTCACGATTGCAACAATGCTGCCCTTAATCATATATTGAACCAATTGCAAATAGATTGAAAACGTCGATTGTAGACGATCGCCTGCGCCCGTGGGGTATTTCGCGGCGGTATCAACTCCCGATACGGCCGAGCAGCGCGGCTTCCCGCGGGAACTCGGCCTTGACGGCGCACACCCGCTGAACCATGGCCCGGACGCTGCCCTGCTGACCATCCTCATTAACGATGCCATCCTCGAAAGCGATGACACGCAAGCCCTGCTGGCGCGCCAGTTCCAGCAATTCGCCCGGCTTCAACAGGAAGTCGGGATTGCTGGGCTTGCCGAATGCCGCATTGCCGTCGGCGAAGGTTTCATAGATCAGCACGCCATTCGGCGCCAGGCTGCCGATCATGTCGGCCAGCAGCGGCCGGTGCAGGTAATTGGTGACCACGATGCCGGCAAACCGGTTCGGTCCGAATGGCCACGGCGCATCGTCCACCTCCAGGTCGATGTCGCTGGTCACGATGCCGGGCCCGGCCGTGGCGGCCAGCGCGTCCGGCCGCCGGTCGACGGCAATCACCGCATGCCCCAGCGTGACAAGGTGGCGCGAATGGCGGCCGTTGCCGCACGCGAGGTCGAGTACCTCGCCACCGGGAATCAATGGTGCAAAGCGTTGCACCCAGGGAGAAACCACGTCGCTCATCTGTTCCTTCACTCACAGTCAGGTATTACTCGATCCCATGGCCGCGCGCAGCCGCGCACCGGCCGATCCATGCTTCATAAGCCGAGCAGCAGCTGCAGCGGCAGCACCAGCAAGCCCAGCACACCGATGAAGATGCCCACCATGCTCGTCAGCAGCGGCGTCAGCAGGTTGAAATACATCGCCACCAGCAAGCCGATGAAGATCCACGGGGTATACAACTCGATCCGGGCATAGCGCCGCGCCAGTTCGTTCGGCAGCAGCGCCGTCATGATACGGCCGCCGTCGAGCGGCGGCACCGGCAGCAGGTTGAACACGCACATGATCGCGTTCACATTTACGCCGGCAACGGCCATCTTGACCAGGAACGGTTCGGACACGCCCATGCCGGTCATCAGCTCCAGCCAGATCATCCAGGCCAGGCCCATCGCGAAATTGGCCATCGGGCCGGCGGCGGCCACGAAACCCATCTGCTTCTTCGGATTGCGCAAGCGGCTGTAGTCGACCGGTACCGGCTTGGCATAGCCGAACGGCATGTGGATCGTCAGGTACAGGATCAGCGGCAGGATGATGGTGCCGAAGGGATCGATATGCCGGGTGGGATTGACCGACAGGCGCCCCTGCTCGTGCGCGGTCGGGTCGCCGAAATACCGGGCCACGTAGCCATGGGCCGCCTCGTGCAGCGAAATCGCGAACAGCACGGGGATCGCATACACCGCGATGGTCTGGATGGCTTGGCTGAATTCATTCATGGGCAAAATTTTACCAGACTGCAATGACAGCCCTGGCGGGTCGAAAGAGGGAGGAAGGTAAAGAAAGGAAAAGAAGCCGGCGGAGGATGGCCGGCGCAGCTTTCATTGGCCGGCTTTCACAGGCCCACCATGGCTGGATCGCCGCGGCCCAGGCGAACCAGCTCCGGCTCGGAACCCGTCAGGTCGACGACGGTCGTCATCTCCATGCTGCAAGCCCCGCCGTCGATGACCAGGTCCAGCTGCTTGCCGATGCGGGCATTGATCTCTTCGGGATCGTTCAGTGGTTCGGTCTCGTCCGGCAAGATCAGCGTGGACGAGATCAGCGGCTGGCCCAGCTCGGCCATCAGCGCCTCGACGATCGGCGTTTCCGGCACACGCAGGCCGATGGTCTTGCGCGACGGGTGCGACAGCCGGCGCGGCACTTCCCGCGTGGCTTCCAGGATGAACGTGAACGGCCCCGGGGTGGCCGCCTTCAGCAGCCGGAACTGCTTGTTGTCGACGCGGGCATACACGCCGATCTCGGACAGGTCGCGGCACAGCAGCGCCAGGTGGTGCTTTTCATCGATGCCGCGGATGCGGCGCAGGCGCTCGACGGCCGCCTTGTCGTCCAGGTGGCACACCAGCGCATAGCACGAGTCGGTGGGCACGGCGACGACGCCGCCGCCGTGGATGATCTGGGCCGCCTGCTTGATCAGGCGGCCTTGCGGGTTGACAGGGTGGATTTCAAAGAATTGGCTCATGCCTCGATTTTTCCGGTTGACCGGGCACCTTACCTCAGTGCCTGCAATGCCGCGATGCGTTCCTCGAACGGCGGGTGGGTGGAGAACAGTGCCGACCAGCCGCCGCCGCCCGAGATACCGGAAGCGGCCATGTTCTGCGGCAGGCCGCCCGGCTCCATGCCGCCCAGGCGGGCCAGCGCGTTCTGCATCGGCGCGGTGCTGCCCAGCAGGCGGGCCGAGCCGGCATCGGCGCGGAATTCGCGCTTGCGCGAGAACCAGGCCACGATGATCGATGCCAGCAGGCCAAACACGATTTCGCAGACAAACACGGTGGCCATGTAGCCGATGCCGCGGCCGCCCTCGTTGCGCAGCAGTACCTTGTCGACGAAGAAGCCGACGATACGGGCGAAGAACACCACGAAGGTATTCACCACGCCCTGGATCAGGGTCAGCGTGACCATGTCGCCGTTGGCGATGTGCGCCACCTCGTGGCCCAGCACCGCTTCCACTTCTTCGCGGTTCATCGATTGCAGCAGGCCGGTGGACACGGCCACCAGCGCGGAATTCTTGAAGGCGCCGGTGGCGAAGGCGTTCGGTTCGCCGTCATACACGGCCACTTCGGGCATGCCGATGCCGGCGCGCTGGGCCAGGCCCTGCACGGTGGACAGCAGCCACTGCTCGGTGGAATTCTGCGGCGCGTCGATCACGCGGGCGCCGGTGGTCCACTTCGCCATCGGCTTGGAAATCAGCAGGGAGATGATCGAGCCGGTAAAACCGACCACCAGCGAGAACGCCAGCAGTCCGCCCATCTCCAGTTGCCCGCCAGCGCCGGGCCGGCCGATGCCGAGCAGCGACAGTACGATGGACAACACCAACATCACGGCGAGGTTGGTGGCGATAAACAGGACGATGCGTTTCATGTAGAAGTCTCCGGATGTGATCCGAGGGGCCATATAAGGCTATAACCACAGAATTACAAGGGTATTTCCGGCCTGGCGCCAGCCACGGAGATGCACTGGCCGGGACTTTTTCCGGCCAGGCGGGCCGTCAGGTCCAGTCGTGCCAGACCGGCGTGACGCTGGCCGGCAGCGGCGGCAGCGCGGCGAAATCCACCCGCGCCTCGCCCGGCGCATGGAAATCGGTGCCGCGCGAAGCCAGGAAGCCATAGGCATTGGCCAGCTGCGCATACACCGGGTACTGGTCCGGCGTATGGCTGCCGGTCACCACTTCGATCGCGCTGCCGCCCAGTTCCTTGAACTCATCGAACAGCACGCCCTGCTGCAACTGGGTGAAGCGGTAGCGGCCCGGGTGGGCGATCACGGCCACCCCGCCGGCGCCCCGGATCCAGCCGACGGCCTGTTCCAGGCTGGCCCAGCGGTGCGGCACGAAACCGGGCTTGCCTTCGGACAGGTACTTGCGGAACACTTCCGGGGTGTTGGCGCAATAGCCCTGCTGCACCAGGAAGCGGGCGAAGTGGGTACGCGACATCAGCGCCGGGTTGTCGACGAATTCCAGCGCGCCTTCGTAGGCGCCGGGGATGCCGGCCTTGGCCAGCTGTTCGCCGATCTCGCGGCCGCGCGCATCGCGGCCCTCGCGGGTGGCGGCCAGCCCCCGCAGCAGCGCGGGATCGTTCTCGTCGATGTTCAGGCCGACGATGTGCACCGTTTCGCCGCTCCACGTGATCGAGATCTCCACGCCGGCCACGAAGCGCATGCCCAGCTCGAGCGCCGCGGCGCGCGCGGCGGCGATGCCGCCCACTTCATCGTGGTCGGTCAATGCCCACACGTCCACGCCGGCCTGGCGCGCGTACTTCGCCACGGCGGCAGGCGCGAGGACGCCGTCGGAAACATTGGAATGGCAGTGCAGGTCGACTTTCAGCATGGGCGGAGGGAAACGGTAACGAGCGGTCATTGTACCGCCGCCCGCCGCGCGGCGCCGCAAGCGCGCATTTATGCGTGGCATGAGACGAGGCGTGGCATGAGCCTATGAACAAGACTCGGATGAACGACATGCGAATGAACGACACGCGAACGCGGCGGGAACTCAGGCCAGGAAGTCCCGGATCATCGCCGCCAGCAGCGCCGGCTGGTCGTGGTGCAGCATGTGGCCGGCATCGGGCACCATCTTCGGCGTGATGTCGGCGATATGCGCCATCCTGCGGTCGACCTCGCGCCGGCCCTCTTCCGGCCCGCCCAGCCACAGCCACATATTGGTGTCCGCCGCTTCCACCCACAGCACCGGGGCGGTGATGCGGCGCCAGCACGCCATGATGTCCTCGGCGTGGTACGGCAGCGGGCTGGCCTGCTTGTGCACCGGGTCGCCGAGGATTTCCCATTCGCCGGCCGCATTGCGGGCTGACCAGTGTTTCGCCAGGAAGGCCGCCCGCTCGTCGGTCAGGCGCGGGTTGGTCTTCTGCAGGCGTGCCGCGACGGCTTCCCGGGTCGGGTAACCCTTCATCGCCGGTGGATCGAGCAGTTCGTCCAGCCATTTCGCATAGCGCTTCGGCGCGTCCTCCGGCTTCGCGCCCGTCAGGCCGAAGCCTTCCAGGTTGACGAAGCGGCGGATCCGTTCCGGCCGCACGCCCGCATAGATGCCGGCGATGTTGCCGCCCATGCTGTGGCCGACCAGGTCGACCTGCCCTTCCGGCTGGTAATGGCGCAGGATCGCCTCCAGGTCGGCCAGGTAGTCGGGGAACCAGTAAGTGTCGGTACCGGACCGCTCGGTCAGGCCGAAACCGCGCCAGTCGGGGGCGATGACATGCCAGTCGCCACCCAGGTGATCGACCACGAACTGGAACGACGCGCCGACGTCCATCCAGCCGTGCAGCATGAAGATCTTCGGCGCGCCTTCGCGGCCCCAGTGGCGGACATGGGTGCGCAGGCCGCGCACGGTGAGGAAATCGGAACGGGACGGTGTCATGGGGCTGGTCTTGAAATGGTCGGTGTCGTCGCAATATGCGGACCTTCGTTGAAGAAAGTCCTTGTCGAAGCAAGTTTAGCACGATCGTGCTTATTCGCCTTGCAAATGTGAACGGCACGGCTTCCGGGGCGCAAGGGCGTAAAATGTCGCCAATATTTTCCCCGGACAAGGCCAAGCCATGACGATCTACCAGTTGGGCACGGATGCGCCCGACATCGACGCCACCGCCTTCGTGGCCGACACTGCCACAGTGATCGGCAAGGTCACGCTGGAGGCGAACAGCTCGGTGTGGTTCGGTGCCACGCTGCGCGGCGACAACGAGCGCATCACGATCGGCGCGAACAGCAATGTGCAGGAAGGTACGGTGATGCATACCGACATGGGCTATCCGCTGACGATCGGCCGCAACGTCACGATCGGCCACCAGGCCATGCTGCACGGCTGCACCATCGGCGACGGCGCGCTGGTCGGCATCCAGGCCGTGATCCTGAACGGCGCGAAGATCGGCAAGGGTTGCCTGGTCGGCGCGGGTGCCCTGGTCACCGAGGGCAAGGAATTCCCCGACAACGTGCTGATCATCGGTTCCCCGGCCAAGGCCGTGCGCGAGCTGGCGGCGGACGACGTGGCGCGGCTGCAAGGCAGCGCCGACAGCTACGTGGAACGCGCGCAGCTGTTCAAGACAAATTTGAAAAAGATTGGATAACGCATGACCCAGGATACCCTGCAAAAATTCATTTTCGAGAACGCCGCCGTGCGGGGCGAGCTGGTCGACATCTCGGCCACGTGGCGCGAGATCCAGGCGCGCCACCAGTATCCGGTGGCCGTCAAGCGGCTGCTGGGGCAGATGGTGTCCGCCGCGGCCCTGCTGTCGGCCAACCTGAAATTCAACGGCTCCATCGTGATGCAGATCCATGGCGACGGCCCGGTGCGCCTGCTGGTGGTCGAATGCGATTCCCAGCTGCGCATGCGCGCCACCGCGAAGCTGAACGAGGACGCCGCCATCGCCGACGATGCGAACCTGACGGACCTGCTGAACCAGACGGGCCGCGGCCGCTTCGTGATCACGCTCGACCCGGCCGAGAAAGTGCCGGGCCAGCAGCCGTACCAGGGCGTGGTGCCGCTCGACGGCGAGGATGTCGCCACCGTGATCGAACACTACATGCTCCGTTCCGAGCAGCTGGACACGCAGCTGTGGCTGGCCGCCGACGACAACGTGGCGCGCGGCCTGCTGCTGCAAAAGCTGCCGCTGCATGGCGGCAAGGCCGAAGCGAATCCCGTCACGCCGGAAGAGGCGCTGGAAACCTGGAACCGCGCCGTCATGCTGGGGCGCACGCTGAAGGAAGAGGAACTGCTGTCCACCGAGATCGACGTGCTGCAAAAGCGCCTGTTCTGGGAAGAAACCATCCGCGTGTTCGATCCGGTGCACCCGTCGTTCCACTGCAGCTGCACGCGCGACAAGGTCGGCAACATGCTCAAGATGCTGGGCCAGGCCGAAGTGGAAGACGCGCTGGCCGAGCAGGGCAAGCTGGGCATCAACTGCGACTTCTGCGGCAAGCACTATGAATACGACGCCGTCGACTGCGCCCAGCTGTTCGCCAGCGACGCCCCCGCCGAAGCGCTGATCCACCCTAGCGAAGCCAAGCACTGACCAGCCTCCCTTCCCTGCCCAAGCCCGCCCTCCCGGTGGGTTTTTTATTGCCTCAACGGTTGAGCTGGTCGCAAAACAACACCGGGGGCGCGGCAGGGGTTTCGCGGAGCATGCTCCGCGCCTGCCAAGCGGTAATGGCATGCATGCCATTACTCCCTCCAGTCCCTCCTGAAATATTCCTTATGAATTACCGTTAGTTATTCAACAGCAGGGACAGTCCCCGAGCTGCTTACAACACTCGTTCGGTGTTTCCTGTAACCGGGGTCAGACCCCGAATCTGAGGTGTTTCCTGTAACCGGGGTCAGACCCCGAATCTGGGAAACATTTCCTGAAACCGGGGTCTGACCCCGGTTTCAGAAAACATTGTTTCGGGCAGTCATCACGCCGTCACATCGTCTCGCTACGCTCCGCGTCGTTGCATTTTCAACCAACTTAACGACGAGCTAACGATGAAGAAACAGATCAAGGCCGCCATGGTGGCGAGCCTGGCGCTGGCGCCGCTGGCGATGGCACAGCAGGTGGCGACGGCGGTGGCGGCGATGGAAAGCGGCGCCGTGGATGCAGGCAGCGAAGCCGCGGCAGCGGCGGCCGGTCCGATGGCGACGGTGGAAGTGGCCACGCGCCGCACCCGCTCCTCGGTGGCGCTGAAGGGCGACGAGATCCAGAAGATCCTGCCCGGCACCAATCCGCTGAAGGCGCTGCAGACGCTGCCCGGCGTCAGCTTCCAGACCGCCGACCCGTGGGGCAACAATGAGCAGAACCTGTCGCTGTTCGTGCACGGCTTCTCGGGCCAGCAGCTGGGCTACACGATGGATGGCGTGCCGCTGGGCGACCAGCAATACGGCAACTACAACGGCCTGTCGCCGCAGCGCGCCGTGATCTCGGAAAACGTGCGCGGCGTGGTGCTGTCCTCCGGCGCCGGCGACCTGGCCACCGCGTCCACCAGCAACCTGGGCGGCACCATCGAAACGTTCTCGTCGGACCCGCTGGCCGAGCGCAACGTCGCCGTGCAGCAGACCCTCGGCAGCCACAAGACGTCGCGCACGTTCCTGCGCTATGACTCGGGCAAGATCGGCGACGCCAGCGTGTATGTCTCCGCCATGCACCACGAAGCGCGCGCCTGGGATTTCCACGGCCGCCAGGGCGGCGACCAGCTCAACGCCAAGTTCGTCAACGACAACGCCACCGGCCGCCTCACCGTCTTCTTCAACTACAGCGACAAGATCGAGCCGAACGAGGACAGCACGGTCCACTCGGCCACCGAGAAATACCAGCCGTACACCCGCCCCTTCCTGTACCCGGACTTCCAGGCCGCGCTCAACTACCTGTCGCCGGCCGGTGCCACGCCGCCCGCCGAAGGCAACAACTACCGCAACTACTACAGCGACGCGCAGCGCGAGGATTACCTCGGCTATGTGAAGTACGACTGGAACATCAACGACAGCACCACCTGGTCGAACCAGGTCTACTACCATTACGACGACGGCGTGGGCGTGGTTGCCGGCCCGATCGGCGTGGCCGGCCTGCCCGCGCTGTTCGCCGTCTACTACCCGAACCAGAACCTGAAGCAGGTGTTCGGCAATTCCGGCTATGCCACGCGCACCACGGAATACCGCATCAATCGCACCGGCTGGCTGTCGACGCTGCGCACCGAGATCGGCGACCACACGCTGCAGGGCGGCCTGTGGTTCGAGAAAAATGACTCGCAAGCGTATCGCCGCTGGTACGCGCTGGACGTCGACAACCCCAGCTCGCCCTACGACCGCCCGGAAAATCCGCTGATCACGCAGTACGGCAGCGAGATCGACAACAAGGTGGTCCAGCTGCACCTGCAGGACGAATGGCGCGTGCGCCCCGGCCTGGTGCTGCAGGGCGGCTTCAAGTCCAGCCTGCAGTTCGCCCGCGGCATGATGCCGGTGCAGCCGAAGGTGGGCGCCATCGCCGGCGGTTCCAGGGCACTGCCGGAAGGCGATATCGACACGAAGAAGTGGTTCCTGCCACAGCTGGGCGCACGCTGGGACATCACGGCGAGCGACCAGGCCTTCGTCAACGTGCAGAAGAACATGCGCCAGTTCGTCACCTATGGCGGCGGCGGCGCATCGCCGTGGAGCCTGGCCAGCCAGTCGGCGTTCGACCTGTTCAAGTCCACCGCGAAACCGGAAACCTCGGTCACGTTCGAAGGTGGCCTGCGCAGCAGCCGTTCGTTCAGCGCCGGCCCGCTGACCGGCTTCGATGGCCAGGTCAGCGTCTACCACGTGAACTTCAAGGACCGCCTGCTGACGATCAGCCCGACCCCGGTGATTTCCTCGATCATCGGCGGCAACCCGGTGCTGGCCAACGTGGGCAACGTGAAGATCGACGGCATCGACCTCTCCGGCACGTTCCACTTCGGCCGCACCTTCTCGTTCTACGACGCGATCTCGTACAACCGCTCGAAGTACGAGGACAACTACCTGAATGGCGCGGCCACCGTGCCGACGGCCGGCAAGAACATCCCCGGCAGTCCGCAATGGATGAACAAGTTCGTCGCCTCGCTGAACCTGGCGGGCGTCGAAGTCCAGCTGACGGGCGACTACGTGGGCAAGCGCTACGCGACGTACACCAACGACCTGTCCGTGAGCAGCTACTTCCTGATGGGCCTCGGCGTATCGGGCAAGCTGCCCTTCCTGGACGGCACCTGGGTGAAGAACGCGCGCTATCGCCTCAACGTGACGAACCTGGCCGATCGCCGCGGCGACCTGAACGTCGTCGTGGGCGCGGCCGACAAGACGTACAATACCTTCCCGATCGCCCCGCGGCAGGGGTTCCTCACCTTGATGGCGGACTTCAGATGACCGGACGATATCTCTCCCGCCGCGGCTTCATCGCGGCGGCCACGAAAACCGCGGCAGCCACCGCCGCGGGCCTGGCCGGTACGCTGCTGCCGGCCGCCGCGACAGCGGGGCCGGCGCGGCCGCTGGTGTTCGCGCACCGCGGCGCCTCGGCGCTGCGGCCCGAGCACACGCTGGCCGCCTATGCCAAGGCCATCGCGGACGGCGCCGATTTCATCGAGCCGGACCTGGTGTCGACCAAGGACGGCGTGCTGGTGGCGCGCCACGAAGCGTTCCTCGCCGAGACGACCGACGTGGCGAAACGCCCGGAGTTCGCCAGCCGCCGCGTGCGCAGGACGATCGACGGCGACACCCACGAAGGCTGGTTCGTCGACGATTTCACGCTGGCCGAGCTGAAGACACTGCGCGCCATCGAGCGCATTCCCGTATCGCGCCCGGAAAGTGCCAGCTACGACGGCATGTTCCAGGTGGTGACGTTCGAGGAAGTGATCGACTTCGTGGCCGCGCAGTCGGCCACGATCGGCCGCGTGATCGGCCTGGTGCCGGAACTGAAGCATTCCACCTACTTTGCCCGCGCCGGCCTGCCGCTGGAAGAGCGTTTCATGGCCACCCTGGCCGCGCACGAATACACGCGCCGCGCGCCGGTCGAGATCCAGTCGTTCGAAGTGGCCAACCTGCGCCTGCTGCGCGAGAAACTGGACAAGCGCACCAACCTGCGCCTGATGCAGCTGGTCGGCATCGGTCCCGTGAAGCCGAGCGACGTGGCCGCCGCCGGCGGTTCGCTCACCTACGCGGAGATGGCGACGCCGGCCGGCCTGCGCGAGATCGCCCGGTACGCCGACGTGTTCTCGCCGCCCACGCGTGCCCTGATTCCGCTGGCGAAGGATGGCCGGCTCGCAGCGCCGACCTCGCTGGCAAGCGATGCCCGCGCCGCCGGCCTTCGTCTGGAAACGTGGACGTTCCGCCCCGAGAACCGCTTCATCGCGGCCGATTTCCGCGATGGCGGCGGCGAGCACGCGCGCAACGAAGCGGGCTCCATTGCCGAGATGCGGCGCTACCTGGAGCTGGGCCTGGACGGCTTCTTCACGGACGATCCGGCCCTGGGCGTGAAGGCGGTCGCCGGCTGATCGTTATGCCGTGGCGCCCGGCGGCGCACCGCTCCTGCAGGCGCCGCCAATAACGGCTAGAGTCCTGCTTTGTCCAACAGGAGCAGAGCATGACCAACAAGGCACTCATCATCGGCAGCAGCGGCGTGGTCGGCAGCGCGCTGGCCGAACGGCTGCTGGCCGAAGGCTGGGCAGTGCATGGCGTATCGCGCGGCCGCACGCCGGGCGTGCCGGGCGTGCGCCAGATCAGCGCCGACCTGACCTCGCCCGACGTGGCGCAGGCGCTGGCCGGCGTCGACCCCAGCCACGTCTTCATCACCGCCTGGTCGCGGCAGGCCAATGAAGAGGAAAACATCCGCGTCAACGGCGCCATGGTGAAGAACGTGCTCGGCGCGGTCGGCCCGGCCGGCAGCGTGCGCCACGTCGCGCTGGTGACGGGCCTCAAGCATTACCTCGGACCGTTCGATGCCTACGGCAAGGGTGCGGTACCGATCACGCCGTTCCGCGAGGAACAGGGCCGGCAGGACGTGCCCAATTTTTACTATGAGCAGGAAGACCGCCTGTTCGACGCGGCGCGGCAGTATGGCTTCACCTGGAGCGTGCACCGGCCGCACACGATCATCGGCTTCGCGGTCGGCAATGCGATGAACATGGGCCAGACGCTGGCGGTGTATGCCGCGCTGTGCCGGCACACCGGCCAGCCGTTCGTCTTCCCCGGCAGCCGCCAGCAATGGGAAGGCCTGGTGGATATGACGGATGCGCGCCTGCTGGCACGGCACCTGCAGTGGGCCTCGACCAGCCCGGCGGGCGCGAACGAGGATTTCAACGTGGTGAACGGCGACGTGTTCCGCTGGCAGTGGCTGTGGCCGAAGCTGGCCGACTACTTCGGCGTGGCGGCCGCGCCGCTGCCCGTGGAGATCAGCCCGCTGGAATCGCGCATGCAGGATGCGCCTGCGCTATGGAGCGAGATCGCCCGGCAGCACGGGCTGGCCGAACCGGACGTCACGCGGCTCGCGTCTTGGTGGCATACCGACGCCGACCTGGGGCGGCCGATGGAAGTCATCACCGACATGACCAAGAGCCGCAAGGCCGGCTTCCTCGACTACCAGGGCACGCCGGAGGCGTTCTTCGACCTGTTTGAAAGGTTGAAGCGGGAAAAACTGATTCCGTGACAGTAGCGGGATGCCAGGGCAAACCCCGCGGCGGATGCCGGGGTCAGACCCGCAAGGCCGCTAACGTTTCCTCTGGCCGTTAGCGGTGTTGCGGGTCTGACCCCAGGTTTGCTTCCGGATTCGCGGGTAACCGTCAGGCCTTCGGCAGCGCGGCCGCCAGGTCCAGCCACGGCTGCGGCTGCGGCTTGCCCCGCTCGCGCACGCCGAAGAACGTGACCACCAGTTCGCCCTTGTCGTCGTAGAACTCCACCGACGTCACGCCGGCGCGCTGCAGCACATAGCCGGCCTTGAGCGCCTTGTCGCGCAGGTGCAGGTTGAAGTCCGGGTCCAGCACGTTGAAGTAGCCGGCCGACTCCTGCACCTTGTTCACCTTGCCGCTGTAGATCTGCGTGACGGCGCCGTTGCCGACGAACGCCATGATCGGCACTCCCTTCGCCGCGGCCTGTTCCAGCAGCTGGCGCACCGCCTGCGGCGCCACCTTCGTGACCACGCCGGCCGGCGCCAGGCGCAACGCCTGCTCGCGCGACAGCTTGAATTCCGAGACGATGCGGTTGAACTGGTGCACGTCCGACATGTCCTTCCACGCCTGCTGGAATTCCTTCACGTCCACCGAAGCATCGGGCGTATCGGCCGCCTTCGCCACGGCCGGCACGATCGCCAGCCTGCCGTCCTGCTGCGGGTGGCGGAAGTCGGCCACCAGCTTGTCGAACACGGCGACCTTGCCGTCATCCTTCAGGTACACCTTGTGCACGGCGGTGCCGTTCTCGTCGAAAAACTGCAGGCTGCGCGACACCGCGCCGTCCTTGCCCGGCTGGACCACGGCGAACGCGTGCTTCCACTTCGTGAAGTGGAAGCGCAGGTCGATCGGGCCGCCCAGGTAGCCGCCGGCGATGTTCAGTTCGCGCGCTTCACGTTCCGCATCCTTGGCCCCTTCGTCACCTTGCTTGGCGATGCGCGTTGCCTCGCCCGTGACTTCGATGACGCCGTTCTCGTTGCGCGTCAGCGCCATCACCTTGCCCAGGTCCAGCGCGCGGCGCATGATCTCGCGCGGCGCGTGGGGGGTGTCGGCCAGGCGCGTGACGGTCTTGCCGATGCCGGTGGCCAGCAGTTCGGCCTCCGATACGCTCAACTGTTTCGCGGCGTCGCGGATGCCCAGTTTCGGCTGCTCGGCGCGCAGCGTGGTCCAGCGCTCGGCGAGCGTGGCGGTACTGGCGTGGCTCGAGGCCATGCCAAGGATCAAGGCGCCGGACAGCGCCAGCAGGCCGGTATAACGACGGTGGGTTTTCATGCTTTCTCTCCTCAGTAAATCACTTTGAGCGTGACGGCGGCATAGCGGCCCGGGCGCGCCTGGCGCTCGATGTCGGCCAGCGTCGCGGCGGTGGTGCCGGCGGCCAGGCTGCGCGACGATGCGTAGTCCCAGTATTTCTTGTCCGTCAGGTTGTAGATGCCGGCCGTGATGGCCGCGTGCTTGCCGATGTTCCAGTACGCCGTCAGGTCCGCCACCGTGGCGCCGGGCACGTCGAAGCGCGCGCCGGTGACGCTGGAGATCACGTCGGGCCCGGCCTGCTTGCCGCGCACGTTGAACACCGACAGCGCCGCGCCGCCGCGCTTGGCCGGGTCGTCCCAGGCAAAGGTGGCGCTGATCTTGCGCGGCAGGGTGGACGCCAGTTCGCCTTCGGCACCGGTGTCGTGGTTGCGCGCCTTGCTGTGCTGGACACCGGCGCCCAGGTTGATGCTCGCGCCGTTCAATGCGGGATACCATTCGCCCAGCGCGAAGCTGGTGGAGATTTCGGCGCCCCAGGTTTTCGCCTCGCCCACGTTCTCGGGCCGGTACAGGCCCTGCGTGATGGTCGGGAAGTTGACCGGATCCGGCGGCTGGGTCGCGTACTCGATGAAGTTCTCGTACTTCGTGTGGAACACCGATGCGTCGAACGTCACGCCGCGCGCCGGGTGGCCGCTCAGCCCCAGCTCGAAGGCATTGCTGGTTTCCTTTTTCAGGTCGGCATTGCCGAGCACCGCGTAGCCGTTGCCGGCACCCGTGTAGCTGAACGAGTCGTAGGTGCCGGTCAGTTCTGCCGCGGTGGGCAGGCGCGTGCCGCGCGTGTAGGTCGCGTAGGCCATCAGCTCGGGGATGAATTTCCAGCTCAGCTTCAGGCTCGGCGTGAAGTAGTCGTCCTTCCGTTCGCGCAGCTCCTTTTGCGCGGCCGGCACGGCCACCACGTACTCTTCGATATTCTTCGGCTTCATTTCGCGCCAGTCGTAGCGCAGGCCCGGCGCCAGCGTCAGGCCCTCGGCCAGCACGATATCGGCGCTGGCGAAAGCCGCCAGCTTCGTCGTGTCGGTATCGACCATGCGGTTCTTGCTGGTGATCTGGTGTGCGCCGGTGGCGAGCACGGTGCGGTCCTCGCGCCACGGACGGCGCGTGTCGACGGTTTCCGCGCTGAAGCCATATGCCAGCTGGTGCGCACCGAGCGCCTTCACGGCATGGCTGGCCAGGCCGCGGCTCTTGTTGAAGTAGCCCGTCTCGATCGAGCGGTCATAGCGCTGGCCCTGGGATACGTAAGGGCCGGTGGTGTGGTCGTCGACCTCGGCGTTCTGCACATAGATGCGCGACTCGAGCTTGTCGAACAGCGCGGCCTTGCCGGTGAATTCATGGTCGAGCGAGAAGCGGCTGCGGCGCGTCTCCGATTGCTGGTCGACGCCGGCCGGGTACAGCGCGCTGGTCTTGTTGAGGTAGGCGCGCGTGTGGCTGGCCTGGTAGGCGTCGACCGTGGCGGTCAGCTTGTGCCCCGCCAGCGGCGACCATGCCAGCTTGGCCAGCAGCGCATCGGAAGTCCAGTCGTCCGGATTGGCGACGGCGCTGCCTTCGGATTCGTATTCCTTGCCGTCGCGGTGCACGAACAGCGTGAGGATCTGCAGGTTGCCGGCCTGCGCGGCGCCGGTCAGCGCGTGCATCCGCATGTTGTTCGAGCCGTCGTAGCCGAACTTGTAGTCGGCGTGGACGGGGCGTTCGGCGTTCAGGTAATCCTCCGGCGCCTTGGTGGTGAACTGCACGGAGCCGCCCAGCCCCGGCGTGCCGGGACCGGCGCCGATATTGCTGGTGGTGCCGGAAACGATGTTCACTTCGCGGAACGTCTCCGGGTCGAAGTAATCGCGGCCGATGCCGAAGCTGTTCAGGGTGGAGCCGTCCGGCTTGGGTGCCGCATCCGGCAGCGCGATGCCGTCCAGGTCCATGCTGACGCGGTTGCCGTCGATACCGCGGATATTGAAGCCCGTATTGCCGCTGCTGTCCCACACGCTGCCCGAGCCGCTTGCCGCATTCGGCACGCTGACCAGCGGCGCATAGCGGGCGATGTTCTGCATGTTCTGCGCGGCCTGGCGGGTCAGGTCGTCCGCCGTGACGGTGGTGGTGGTACCGGCCTTGGCGGCCACGGCGTCGCGATCGGCGGTCACCGTGATTTCGCCCAGGGCGGAGGGAGTTGGCGAAGCCGATTGCGCGTGGGCCAGCGGCGCCAGCGCGGACATCAACAGCGCCGGCAGCAGGCGCCGGCGCGCGGTAAGTGCATCCATGGTGTTCCAGTCAGGGAGTCAGTCGAAAGCTGGCGCCTGAAATGGAACAGGTGGCTGGCGAAGGCCACCATCTTAATGCGAATGATTCTTATTTTCAAGAACTAAAATGTTGCAGTTTCGTATCAGCCATTTACTGTGCGGTACATTCAGAACGTACCGCGACAGCGTGGCCGATGTGCAACGTCACGCCGTCACCCGGCGATGGTTTCCCGCTCCGGCGTGGCGCTGATCTTGTGGATCGACAGGTCGGCGCCGTCGAATTCCTGTTCGGGATCGAGCCGCAGGCCGGCGGTCACTTTCAGCACGCCGTACACGAGCGCGCCGCCGACGGTGGCGACGCAGATGCCCAGCACGGTGCCGGCGACCTGCGACATCAGCGATACGCCGCCCAGTCCGCCCAGTGCATGGCTGCCGAAAATGCCTGCCGCGATACCGCCCCAGGCGCCGCACAGCCCGTGCAGCGGCCACACGCCCAGCACGTCGTCGATCTTCCAGCGGTTCTGCGCCAGGGTGAACATCACGACAAAGATCGCCCCCGCCACCGCGCCGGTCGCCAGCGCACCCAGCGGGTGCATCAGGTCGGAGCCGGCGCACACGGCCACCAGGCCGGCCAGCGGGCCGTTGTGGACGAAGCCGGGGTCGTTCTTGCCCAGCACCAGCGCGGCCAGCGTGCCACCCACCAGTGCCATCAGCGAGTTCACCGCGACCAGGCCGTTGATCTTGTCGAGCGTCTGCGCGCTCATCACGTTGAAGCCGAACCAGCCTACCGCAAGGATCCACGCGCCCAGCGCCAGGAACGGGATGTTGGACGGCGGGTGCGCCGAGATGCGGCCATCCTTGCCGTAGCGCCCGCGGCGTGCGCCCAGCAGCAGCACGGCCGGCAGCGCCGCCCAGCCGCCTACGGCATGCACGACGACCGAGCCGGCAAAGTCATGGAACGGCGCGCCGAAGGTGTGCTCCAGCGTAGCCTGGATGCCGAGGTTGCCGTTCCAGGCAATACCTTCGAAGAACGGGTAGATGAAGCCGACCAGCAGCGCCGTGGCCACCATCTGCGGGTAGAATTTGGCGCGCTCGGCGATGCCGCCGGAGATGATCGCCGGAATGGCGGCGGCAAACGTCAGCAGGAAGAAGAACTTGACCAGCGCGTAGCCGTTGCTGGCCACCAGCGTATCGGTCGGCCCGAAGAAGTGCACGCCATAGGCGATGCCGTAGCCGACGGCGAAATACGCGATCGCCGACACGCAGAAATCGACCAGGATCTTGACCAGCGCATTGACCTGGTTTTTCTTGCGCACCGTGCCCAGTTCCAGGAAGGCGAATCCCGCATGCATCGCCAGCACCATGATGCCCCCCAGCAGGACAAACAAGGCATCGCCACCGCTCTTGAACGACTCCATCGACCGCCACTCCCCAGTAAAGTGCAAAAGCACGCAGGGAGTGCAAGAACTGTGCCGTCAAATAAGGAAATGCCCGCGACTGGTGCGGATTCTCAAATAAAGATATTTCGCACCGTTTTCGATAGCTGATCAGCACCGCCTTGGTGCGTGACGCGCCAAGTTGGGGCTCAACAATATTTCCTGGAAAATGGGGACGTACCCAATTTTTCTGGGGCATTGAAAACGCATGCGTGCACCCCAACGGCGAAGGGCTGGGGTCAGGAGGGAGTCCTGGCAAGCATGCCAGGACCGTTGCGCAGGCGCGAAGCATGCTTCGCGAAACCCCTGCTTCACCCCGCCGGGGCGTAGCCGGGTCTCAAGGAGCATCGCTCCTTGCCGGCGTAGCGGTACTGGCCTGCACGCCAGTACTCTTCCCTGACCCCGGAATTTGCACTTGGGGTGGGCTTATCTAGCGGGATTGGGTCTATCCCAATTTCTTCGCGGTTACCGTGCCGTCTTGCCTGGCTCGGGGGGAGGTGGTGGGGCCGGCGTGGCGCCGTCGCCAGGAATCTGGCCCTTGCGCAGGATTTGCACGTAGATTTCGTTTTGCTTGATCATCGACAGCTCGTAGCGCGCGCGTTCCTCGACGGCGCCGGTGCCGTCCTTCAGGTCGCGCACTTCGGAATCGAGCTTGGCGTTGCGGCGCCGCAGTTCCTCGTTCTTCGCGTGGGCCGCGTCGACCTGCTGTTCGAGGTCCTGCACCTTGAGCCAACCGCCCTTTCCCAGCCACAACGGATACTGAATCAGCAGCAGCAGCGCCGCCAGGACGAGGGTAATCAGACGCATGGAAATAAAAGCACCGGCCGGGAAGCCCGGCCGGTGTCATAGTGGTGAAAGATGCTGTTGTTACTTCACGGGCATTTTACTTGAGTCGCCGCACTTCGAACGCGTTTACCTCCAACGCGTCGACTCAGGGCGGCTACTTCAAGCGCATTACTTCAGGTTGTAGAACGCGTCGCGGCCCGGATAGGAAGCGATGTCGCCCAGGTCTTCCTCGATGCGCAGCAGCTGGTTGTACTTGGCCATGCGGTCCGAGCGGGACATGGAGCCGGTCTTGATCTGCAGCGCGTTCAGGCCCACGGCGATGTCGGCGATCGTCGAATCTTCCGTTTCGCCCGAGCGGTGCGAGATCACGGCGGTGTAGCCGGCGCGCTTGGCCATCTCGATGGCGGCGAACGTTTCGGTCAGCGTGCCGATCTGGTTGATCTTGATGAGGATCGAGTTGGCGATGCCTTTCTGGATGCCTTCCTTCAGGATCTTGGTGTTGGTGACGAACAGGTCGTCGCCCACCAGCTGCACCTTCTTGCCCAGCGCTTCGGTCAGGATCGCCCAGCCTTCCCAGTCGCCTTCGTGCATGGCGTCCTCGATCGAGATGATCGGGTACTTGTCGCACCAGGTCGACAGCAGGTTGGTGAACTCGGTGGCCGTCAGCGACAGGCCTTCGCCTTCCAGCTGGTACTTGCCGTCCTTGTAGAACTCGGAGGCGGCGCAGTCCAGGCCGATGGCGATCTGCGTGCCCGGCTCGTAGCCGGCTTCCTCGATGGCCTGGATGATCAGCTTGATGGCATCTTCATGGTTCGCCAGCGACGGTGCGAAGCCGCCTTCGTCGCCCACGGCCGTGCTCAGGCCCTTCTTGTGCAGGATCTTCTTCAGCGTGTGGAACACTTCGGCGCCGTAACGGATCGCTTCCTTGAAGGTCGGTGCACCGACCGGGATGATCATGAATTCCTGGATGTCCAGGTTGTTGTCGGCGTGCGCGCCGCCATTGATCACATTCATCATCGGCACCGGCATCTGCATCGAGCCCGAACCGCCGAAGTAGCGGTACAGCGGCAGGCCGGCTTCCTCGGCGGCGGCCTTGGCGACAGCCATCGACACGGCCAGCATCGCGTTGGCGCCCAGGCGCGACTTGTTCTCGGTGCCGTCCAGGTCGATCAGGGTGCGGTCCAGGAAGGCCTGCTCGTTCGCGTCCAGGCCCATGATGGCTTCGGAGATCTCGGTGTTGATGTTCTCGCAGGCCTGCAGCACGCCCTTGCCGAAGTAGCGCTTCGGATCGCCGTCACGCAGCTCGATGGCTTCGCGCGAACCGGTCGACGCGCCCGACGGCACGGCGGCACGGCCCATCACGCCCGACTCCAGCAGCACGTCGCATTCGACGGTTGGATTGCCGCGCGAGTCGATGATCTCGCGGCCGATGATATCTACGATTGCACTCATGTGTAGTCTCCAAAGTTGGGGGTAGCAGGCGGTGCGCGTTTCCCGGACATGGCTGCATGCATCGCCGCAGCACGCTGTCGCATTGTTCCGCGCGCAAAATTGCAGCAAGGGTAACAGAGGATGGCCATGTAGGGAAGCGCGGCGGCTTACTACAAAATGCTCCTGCAAGGCGCTGAATGGTGCTGGCATGGCCCGGTAAACGACAAAAACCCAACGACAGATGCCGGGGTCCGACCCGGCGGGTCGGACCCCAGTTTCATGCCGTTGGGTTTTATGGAGCCTTGGCTCGCGAGCGCTTACTCGAAGCTGTTTTCGAGGAAGCCCGACTTCTTGGTGATGCGATCGAGTTCGATCAGCGTGGACAGCAGTTCCTTCATGCGGCCCAGCGGCACGGCGTTCGGACCGTCCGACAGCGCGGTGGCCGGCGTGGGGTGCGTTTCCATGAACAGGCCGGCCACGCCCACGGCGACGGCCGCGCGCGACAGCACGGGCACCATGTCGCGCATGCCGCCCGACGAGGTGCCGTTACCGCCCGGCAGCTGCACCGAGTGCGTGGCATCGAACACCACCGGCGCGCCGGTTTCGCGCATGATCGCCAGCGAGCGCATGTCGGACACCAGGTTGTTGTAGCCGAACGAAGCGCCCCGCTCGCAGGCCATGAAGTTGTCTTCGTTCAGGCCCTTCGCCCTCGCGGCGGCACGGGCCTTGTCGATCACGTTCTTCATGTCGTGCGGCGCCAGGAACTGGCCCTTCTTGATGTTCACCGGCAGGCCGGACTGCGCGCAGGCATTGATGAAATCGGTCTGGCGGCACAGGAAGGCCGGCGTCTGCAGCACGTCCACCACGGACGACACGATCTCGATTTCCTCGATCGAGTGCACGTCGGTGAGCACCGGCACGCCCAGCTCGCGCTTCACGTCGCCCAGGATCTCCAGGCCCTTTTCCATGCCCGGCCCGCGGTACGAGGTGCCCGAGGAACGGTTGGCCTTGTCGAACGACGATTTATAGATATAGGGGATGCCCAGTTCGGCGGTCATTTCCTTCATCGCGCCGGCGACGTCGAACGCCATCTGGCGCGATTCGATCACGCAGGTGCCGGCGATCAGGAAGAACGGCTGGTCGAGGCCGATCTCGAAGCCACAAAGCTTCATGCTGCGTCTCCTTTCGGTTGGCCCGCCGCCTTGTGAGCCAGCGCAGCCTTGATGAACGACGTGAACAGCGGGTGGCCGTCGCGCGGCGTCGACTTGAATTCAGGGTGGTACTGCACGCCCATGTACCACGGGTGCGCGTTGTCGCCCGTGCGCGGCAGTTCCATGATCTCGCACAGGTCTTCGGTCGGCGTGCGCGCCGCCACCACCAGGCCCGCTTCTTCCACGCGCGACAGGTAATGGTTGTTCGCTTCGTAGCGGTGGCGATGGCGCTCGGTGACCACGCCGCCGTAGATGTCGTGCGCCAGCGTGCCCGGCTTGACCGCGCAGGCTTGCGCGCCCAGGCGCATCGTGCCGCCCAGGTCGGAATTGATGTCGCGCTTTTCCACCTTGCCGTCCTGGTTCTGCCACTCGTCGATCAGCGCCACCACGGGCTGGTCGGTCTGCGGTTCGAACTCGGTGGAGTTGGCGTTCACCAGGCCGGCCTTGTGGCGCGCGTATTCGATCAGCGCCACCTGCATGCCCAGGCAGATGCCCAGGTACGGCACCTTGTTTTCGCGTGCGAACTGCGCCGCGCGGATCTTGCCTTCCACGCCGCGCTTGCCGAAGCCGCCCGGTACCAGGATCGCATCGTACTTGGCCAGCGTCTCGGTGCCCTTCGATTCGATCTCTTCCGAATCGATGTACTCGATGTTGACACGGCTCTCGGTATGGATGCCGGCGTGGCGCAGCGCTTCGGTGAGCGACTTGTACGACTCGGTCAGCTCCACGTACTTGCCGACCATGCCGATCGACACCTCCTGCTTCGGATGCTCGAGCGTGTAGATCAGCTTGCTCCACACGGACAGGTCGGCCGGTGCCGGCTCGATGTCCAGCGCTTCGCAGATGATCGCGTCGAGGCCCTGGTCGTGCAGCATCTGCGGCACTTTATAGATGGTGTCGACGTCCCACACGGAGATCACGGCGCGTTCCTCGATGTTCGAGAACAGCGAGATCTTGGCGCGCTCGTCATCCGGGATCTTGCGGTCGGCACGGCACAGCAGCGCGTTCGGCGAAATGCCGATCTCGCGCAGCTTCTGCACCGAGTGCTGGGTGGGCTTGGTCTTCAGTTCGCCGGCGGAGGCGATGAACGGCACCAGCGTGAGGTGCACGAACGCGCAGTTCTTGCGGCCGGCGCGCAGGCTCAGCTGGCGCGCCGCTTCCAGGAACGGCAGCGATTCGATATCGCCCACGGTGCCGCCGATCTCGCACAGCGCGATGTCGTAGCCTTCCGCGCCGCGGCGGATGTAATCCTGGATTTCATTGGTGATGTGCGGGATCACCTGGACCGTCTTGCCCAGGTATTCACCACGGCGTTCCTTGCGGATCACGGATTCGTAGATCTGCCCGGTGGTGAAGTTGTTCACCTTGCGCATGCGGGTGCTGATGAAACGCTCGTAGTGGCCGAGGTCCAGGTCGGTTTCGGCGCCATCGTCGGTAACGAAGACTTCACCGTGCTGCATGGGGCTCATCGTGCCGGGGTCCACGTTGATGTACGGGTCCAGCTTGAGCATGGTGACTTTGAGGCCGCGCGATTCGAGAATCGCGGCGAGGGAGGCGGCGGCAATCCCCTTACCAAGGGACGACACAACGCCACCAGTGACGAAGACAAATTTGGTCATTGCGAGATCGGGCGCCGGAAAGGCGCGATGCGGGAAATTGAAATTATAGCTTAATTCGCCAGCCGGATCATCCGCCGCCCCCGTCTCCCACCCCTGTCGAGGCGGCGTAATTGTGCGCGAACGAACAGACCGCGCGGCTGCCCGGACGGAAAATATCTTTATTTCAACAGGAGGCGACCATGAGTTTCGAACGCGATGGATACGGCAACTATGTCGACCAGGGGCACCAGGGCCCGGGACCGCGCCTGATGGGCGCCGATACGCTGATCGGCGACCACGTGCACAACATGCAGGACGAGCACCTGGGCACCGTGAAGGAAATCATGCTCGACATGCAGAGCGGCCAGGTGGCCTACGTGGTGATGGCATCGGGCGGCGTGCTGACGATCGGCGAAAAGCTGTTCGCGATCCCGTGGGAAGCGCTGGCGCTGGATACGGCCAATCACCAGTTGCGCCTGAACATCGACAAGGAGCGCATCGAGAACGCCCCCGGCTTCGACAAGGACCGCTGGCCCGACATGGCCAACCGTGCGTGGGCCGATGAAATACACAGTTATTATGGCACCAGCGGCGGCACCAGCCGTGCCGCGACCAGTTCCACGAGTTCTGCAGGTTCCACCAGTTCGCCGCTCGGGCACGATTCGGGCCGCGTATTGTGATGGCATGACGGGCCGGCTGTACTGACCCGTCATCTCCCTTGCCGGTTGCGTCCTGCGCGGGCCGCCGGCTTCGGCCATAACCCGGCCGCAACGCACCCTCTACGGAGGGTGCGTCTTTTTCAGCCTCCGGTTCCGCTTTCCTGGCAGCCTGCCCTGCCCTGCCCTGCCCTGCCCTGAGTCTGCCCTGCCCTGAGTCCGCTCTGCCCTGCGGCGGATGTCCTCAGTGGGCGTTTTCCCTGTCCTCCGGTTTTTCCCACCGCATCGGCACGTCGACGATGCCATCGTGCTCGACCGGCCCGCCCGCCTGCACGAAGCCCAAGCGCAGGTACAGCCCGGTGGCGCGCCGCGCCGAGTTGACCGTGAAGCGGCCCGGGTTGCCCCTTGCCATGGCGTCGTCGCGCGCCACCTCCCACAGGCGCCGGCCCAATCCCTTGCCGTGATGCGCTTCCCGGATGAACAGGTGGAACAGATGGGTATTGTCGCGCACGGCGACGACGCCCAGCAGGTGCTCGCCCTGCAGCGCGACGTGGTAGCGGAAAATGTCCTGGCCCAGGTAGCGCCGCTGGGCATCGATGCCGACATTGGCGACGAACTTTTCCGCGCCCAGCCCTTGCGGGTGCACGGTCAGGTACGGCAGCAGGTCCAGGATCAGGGAGCCGATGGCGGACGCATCGGCAACGGTGGCGGGTCGTATTGTCAAATTGTCCATCGGCCTATTTTGCCAGCAAAGGCCGATGGCGGGAATACGCGGTTCAGTCGGCGATCACCCAGTCGACCACGCCCTGCCCGGCGTCCTTCACTTCGCGCAGGCCGTCGACCAGCCGCGCCAGCGAGGCATCGGTGACGAGCGCGCGCCCGGTCACGGGATGGTAGCCCCCCTCGGCAGACGGGTACGCGAACGTGCAGTAGAAATTGAAATGCGGCGTGACGTAGTCATCGAAACCGAGGATGACGCGCGTTTCGTCGGGGCCGCCGAACGGCAGCCCGCCGGCGGCCGGTGCGGCATGGGCGGCGATCTTGGCCAGCACATCGTGCAGGTTTTCCAGTTCGCCGTCGCGCAAGGTGACCGCCGCCGGCAGCGCTTCGCCGTTACTGTCCAGCATCGTGAACTGCACCGGCCAGGCATCGGCCGAAGACAGCTGGACTTCGATCCGCAGCGAGGTGGCGATGCGTTCATCCTGCAATGGCTGGTTCATGGCATTCTCCTTGATGATGAGTGAGGTTGGTAAGGGTTGGTGGGATGGGTGAGGCTGGTGAGACTGGTGAGGTTGGTGAGGTTGGTGAGGTTGGGACGCTGGTGATATCGGTCATCCCGCCATGCTACCCCGGATGCGCCGCGGATTGGCGCTCAGCAAAAATCCCGGCTCGAGGTAGGCAGGCTGCCCAGCATCGGCGACAGGTCGACCAGCCGCTTGGCGACCAGGTGCCGCACGATGCCTTCCTGCTGCCATACACCATACACGCCCAGCAGCGAGGCGCCCAGTACCTCGCGCCGGAACCGGTCGACCAGGTCGGGCCAGACGATCACGTTGACATTGCCCGTTTCATCTTCGATCGTGATGAACAGCACGCCCTTCGCGGTGCCGGGCCGCTGGCGCACGGTGACGATGCCGGCGCCGCGCGCCAGCTGGCCGTCGGCGAAGGTGTTCAGCACGTCGGCCGGCAGGAAGCGCTTCTGCAGCAGTTGCGGGCGCAGCAGCGCCAGCGGATGCCGGCCCAGCGTCAACCCATGCGAACGGTAGTCGCCGACGATGTCGTCGCCTTCGCTGGGCGCGCGCAGGAGCGGGGTTTCCTCGACCGGCTGGGTGGGGCGCAGCAAGTCCTTGTCCGGCACCGCGCCCACCGCTTCCCACAACGCCTGGCGGCGGTTGCCGGCCAGGCTGGCCAGCGCATTGGCGCCGGCCAGCACCTGCAGGTCGTGGCGGTCCAGCTGCGCGCGGCGTGCCAGGTCGGCCACGTCGGCGAACGGCCGCAGCGCGCGGGTCTGCTCGATCCGCTCCGCCGCCTCGAGCCGCATGCCGCGCAGCAGCGACATGCCTAACCGCACGGCAGGCTGTTCGCCGTGCACCTTCCCATCATGCACGGCAGGCTGCTCGCCGTGCGCTCTCCCATCATGCACGGCAGGCTGCTCGCCGTGCGCCCTCCCATCATGCACGGAAGGCTGCTCGCCGTGCGCTCTCCCATCATGGACCGCCGGCTGGCCACCATCGTCCTTTTCTTCCAGCGCCGAATCCCAGCCGCTCACCGTGATGTCGACGGGGCGCACTTCCACGCCATGCCGCCTGGCATCCTGCACCAGCTGGGACGGCCCGTAGAACCCCATCGGCTGGCTGTTCAGCAGCGCGCACAGGAACGCGGCCGGCTCGTGGCACTTGATCCACGAGCTCACGTAGGTCAGCAAGGCAAAGCTGGCCGCGTGCGATTCGGGAAAGCCGTATTCGCCGAAGCCCTGGATCTGTTCGCAGATGCGGTGCGCGAACTCGATATCGTAGCCCTTTGCCGTCATGCCTTCGATGATGCGGCCCCGATATTTGTCCATGCCGCCCTTGCGCTTCCAGGCCGCCATCGCGCGGCGCAGCTGGTCCGCCTCGCCCTGCGAGAAGCCGGCGGCGATCATGGCCACCTGCATCACCTGCTCCTGGAAGATCGGCACGCCCAGCGTGCGCTCCAGCGCCGGCTTCAGGCCTTCCGGGTAATCGATCAGCGTGGGGTCGAGGCGGCGCTGCAGGTAGGGGTGCACCATGCCGCCCTGGATCGGGCCGGGCCGCACCAGCGCCACCTCGATCACCAGGTCGTAGAAGCGGCGCGGGCGCAGCCGCGGCAGCATCGTCATCTGCGCGCGCGACTCGATCTGGAACACGCCCACCGTATCGGCTTCGCACATCATGTCGTAGGTGGCGGCATCGTCGCGCGGCACGTCCTGCATGCGAAACTCCTCGCCGCGGCGCACGCTGACCAGGTTCAGCGCGCGCCGCAGGGCCGACAGCATACCCAGCGCCAGCACATCCACCTTCAGCAGGCCCAGTTCTTCCAGGTCGTCCTTGTCCCACTGGATCACGCTGCGGTCCTTCATCGTGGCGTTCTCGATCGGCACCAGGCGCGACAGCTTGTCCTGGGCGATGACGAAGCCGCCCACGTGCTGCGACAGGTGGCGCGGAAAGCCCAGCATCTTCTGCGCCAGGCTGGCCCACTGGTTGGCCAGCGGGGTTTCCGGATCGAGCCCGCATTCGGCGAAGCGGTTCAGCAGCTCGTGCTTGCTGTCGAACCAGTGGTGCGACTTGGCCACTTTTTCCACGATGGCCAGGTCCACGCCGAGCGCCTTGCCGGCATCGCGCAGCGCGCTTTTCGGCCGGTAGCAGATCACGGTGGCGGCCAGCGCGGCGCGGTGGCGTCCGTATTTCGCGTAGATGTACTGGATCACTTCCTCGCGCCGCTGGTGCTCGAAGTCGACGTCGATGTCGGGTGGTTCGTCGCGCTCGCGCGAAATGAAGCGCCCCATCAGCAGCGTGCTCTCGGCCGGATTGACCTCGGTGATGCCGAGGCAGTAGCATACGGCGGAGTTGGCCGCCGAACCGCGGCCCTGGCACAGGATTTCCTGCTGGCGGGCGAAGCGCACGATGTCGTATACGGTGAGGAAGAAGTATTCGTACTTCAGTTCGGCGACCAGTTCCAGTTCTTCCTCGACCTGCCGCTGCACCTTGGCGGGAATGCCGTCGGGGTAGCGCACCAGCGCGCCCGCATAGGTTTCCTGCCGCAGGTAGGAGGCCGGCGTGTGCCCCGCCGGTATCAGCTCGCTCGGGTATTCGTAGCGCAGCTCGTCCAGCGAGAACGTGCACTGCGCGGCGACGCGCACGGTTTCCGCCAGCGCCTCGCGCGGGTAGACATTGGCGAGCCGCACGCGCGAGCGCAGGTGCTGCTCGGCGTTCTGCGCCAGCGCGTAGCCGCATTCGGCCACCGGCTTGCCGAGTCGGATCGCCGACAGCGTGTCGTGCAGCGGCTTGCGCGAGCGCACGTGCATGCAGACCTGCCCCGCCGCCACGACCGGCAGCTTGTGCTGGGCCGCCACTTCCTCGATGCTTTGCCGGTGGCCTTCGTCGAAGGCGCGCTGCAGCAGCGTGAGGCCGAGCCAGGCGCGCCCGCCGAAGGTGGCGGCCATCCACGCCGCCTGCGCATGCAGCCGGTCCACGTCCGCCGCTTCCCACACGGGATACGTGGGCAGCAGCACCAGCAGGCAATCGGGCATGCCGCGCAAGTGCGCGCGCTCGGGCGGCGGTGCCGCGAAATCATCGGGCTGCAGCAGGTATTCGCCCTTGGCGGCGCGGGTGCGGCCCAGCGTGATCATTTCCGACAGGTTGCCGTAGCCGTTGCGGTTCTTCGCGATGGCGAGCAGCGACAGGGCTTCGCCGCCATCCGGCCTGGTCAGCCGGAACCAGCTGCCGATCAGCAGGCGCTGGTGATCCTCGCCATGCCACTTCGACGCCTTGGCCTCGCCATGTGCCCGCACCACGCCGGCCAGCGAGCACTCGTCGGTGATGGCCAGCGCCGTGTAGTCGAGCTGCATGGCGCGGGCCACCAGTTCCTCGGCATGCGAAGCGCCCTGCAGGAAGGAAAAATTCGTCATGCAGAACAGCTCCGCATAAGGCGGCAGGCTGAAGGGTGGCGTGGCGGCGGACATGATCGGATGGCACTTGATACTGTATAAACATACAGTATTATACGTGGCGGAACCCGTTCGATCCGCGTTTTCGTCATCCGTGCCGGGCAGCGGTTTCCATACCAGAATTTCACGGGCGCGCGGAGGAAAGCTGCGCTATTTGTAAAATAGTCACACTTGGCAATTTGCTCCCTAGGTCAAACGTTGACAGGCCGATAAAATTCCCGCTTTACCCGCCGGGAGACCCCCTTGTCCACGCTACGCCTTGCTGTCCTGTCCGCCCTGTATGGTTCATCCGCCCTCGTTTTCATGCCTGCCGCAATGGCGCAGCAACAACCGGCATCCGAGCCGGTGCAGGTAGCGACGCCGCAGCAGATGCAGACCGTGAGCATCGTCGGTTCACGCCGCGCCACCAGTTCCGCCACCGATACCGTGGTGCCGATCGACGTGATCCCGCTCACCGCCGCCGCCGAGAAAGGCGGCCAGTTCGACCTGTCGCAGACGCTGACCAATATCTCGCCCTCGTTCAACTCCACCCGCCAGTCGGGTGCGGACGGCGCCGACCTGGTCGACTCGGCCGCGCTGCGCGGCCTGGGCTCGGACCAGACCCTGGTGCTGGTGAACGGCAAGCGCCGCCACACGTCGTCGCTGGTGAACCTGTTCGGCGCGCGTAACCGGGGCAACACGGGCACCGACCTGAACGCGATCCCGATGCTGGCGATCCGCGACGTGCAGGTGCTGCGCGACGGCGCCGCGGCGCAATACGGCTCCGATGCGATCGCCGGCGTGATGGATATCGGCCTGAAGAAAAGCCTGGGCTGCGAAGCCGTCACCGGCTACGGCCAGTACTCGGCCGGCGACGGCGAGAACTGGCTGGCATCGGCCTACTGCGGCATCGCGCTGGGCGGCGGCGTGGTCGGCATCACCGGCGAATACCTGGACCGCGGCCGCTCCGACCGCTCCGAGCCGGACAACCCGCGCATCATCGGCGACTCGAAGACCGAGAACCAGACGCTGTACGTGAACGGCGAAATCCCCACCGGCGTGGCCGGCGGCACGGGCAGGTTCTACTTCACCGGCGGCGTGCAGAAGCGCGACGCCTCGTCCGCCGCCTTCGGCCGCGGCGGCGTCGGCACCGACGATATCCCGAGCCGCAACTCGGCGGCCATGTATCCGGAAGGCTTCGTGCCCTTCATCAATGGCGACATGGATGACCGCACCGCCATCATCGGCCACCGCGCCCGGCTGGGCGAGTGGAATGCCGACATCTCGCAGACCTACGGCTACAACCGCCTGATGTACGACATCAGCAACACGCTGAACGCGTCGATCGCCAATGCCGACCTGCTCGGTGGCGGCCAGGGCATCAGCCCCGACCACTTCGATGCAGGCGGCTTCTCGTTCGAGCAGTGGACCACCAATGCCGACTTCGCGCGCTACTTCGACGGCGTGATGGGCAAGGGCCTGAACGTGGCATTCGGTGGCGAATACCGCGTCGAGAAATACAAGATCTTCGCCGGCGAGCCGGGCTCCTACGTGGATGCCGATGGCGTGGGCGAAGGCGGCAATGCCGGCAGCCAGGGCTTCCCCGGCTTCCAGCCCGGCGACGTGACGAATGCGCGCCGCCACAGCACCGCCCTGTACCTCGACCTGGAAGCGGACCTCACCGACGCGGCCAAGCTGCAAGGCGCGGTGCGCTGGGAAAAATACAGCGACTTCGGCTCCACCGTGACCGGCAAGCTGGCCGGCAGCTACCGCGTGGCGCCGGCCGCCCTGCTGCGCGCTTCGGCCAGCACCGGCTTCCGCGCGCCGTCGCTGCAGCAGGCGTTCTTCTCCTCGACCTTCACCGACTTCATCGGCGGCGTGCCGACCGACGTGGTGCTGGCCCCGAACGGCGGCGCCGTCGCCAGGCTGGCCGGCATCCCGAACCTGAAGGAAGAAAAGTCCACCAGCTTCACGCTGGGCACCACGTGGACGCCGACCGACACGATCTCCGTCACGGCCGACCTGTACCACATCAAGATCAAGGACCGCATCGTGCTGTCCGGCCGCTTCGATGCCGACAACTACCCGGAACTGGCCGCGCGCCTGTCGACGCTGGGCGTGGGCCAGGCACAGTTCTTCGTCAACTCGGTGGACACCAAGACGCAGGGCCTGGACCTGACCGCATCGCACCGCGGCACGCTGTTCGGCAACCGGCTGACGACCTTCCTGGCGGCGAACTTCTCGAAGACGACGGTGGAAGACATCCACGCGCCGGCTTCGCTGGCCGGCTTCGAAGACGTGCTGCTGTCCGAACGCGAACGCCTGTTCATCGAGCAGGGCGGCCCGCGCCGCAAGGCCACGCTGGGCTTCAGCTACGTGACCGGCCCGCTGGACACGGACTTCAAGATCATCCACTTCGGCCCGCAGACCTTGGGTACCTTCAGCGGCACCGCCGCCGGCGTACCGAACCTGTACTACAAGGCCAAGACCTCGGCCGACCTGTCGCTGAGCTACAGCGTGAACCAGAACATCAAGTTCACGGCTGGCGCCAACAACATCTTCGGCGCCAAGCCGACCGCGCAGAATCCGGACGAAACCGACAACGGCTTCAAGTACGACAGCGTGCAGTTCGGCCTGAACGGCACGTCGTACTTCGCCCGGCTGCATGTGAAGTTCTGACGTCAACGTTGCTTGAAAATGGGGCGGTTCGGCGATCCGACGTACCCCATTTTCCGGGAAATGTTTCCAAAAACCGGGGTCTGACCCCGGTTTGAAGAAATATTTCCAGGAATCGGGGTCTGACCCCGGTTTTGGGCAACTCTTAAAAAATGGGGACAGGCTCCGATTTTCGAGAAACATTTCCAGAAAATCGGAGCCTGTCCCATTTTTATGTGTCATCTTCGCGTCACATCGCGCCGCTACAGTCGCGTTTTATTTTTGCCGGGGACAATGAACATGAAAACGAATATGGCGATGCTGGCGGCACTGATCGCGGCTGGCGTGGTGGGTTGCGGCAGCGATAGCGACGACCCGGGCGGCGTGACGGCACCGGCGGCCGGCGGCATCCCGGAAGGCACCACCGTCACGTTCGCGCTGATGGAAACCACCGACCTGCACTCGAATGTCCTCGGCTACAACTACTATGCGCTGGCCGACGATGCGAGCCTGGGCATGGACCGCACCGCCACGCTGATCGCCGCCGCGCGCGCGGAAAACCCGAACAACGTGCTGCTCGACGATGGCGACGTGATCCAGGGCACGCTGCTGTCCGACCTGCAGGCGGTCACGAAACCGATCCCCTGCACCGCCACGCTGGCCGTGCACAAGGCCATGAACGCGCTGAAGTACGACGGCGGCGGCTTCGGCAACCATGAATTCAACTACGGCCTGCCGTTCCTGTCGCAGGTAACGAACACGGACCTGAACATTCCCGGCGTGACGAAACCCGCCGGCAACTGCGGCGCGCCCGCGTTCCCGCTGGTGCTGACCAACGTGACCGGCGTGGCCAGCGGCAAGCCGCTGTTCCAGCCCTACGCGGTACTGCCGCGCGCCTTCGTCGGCAAGGCGCCGGATGGCAGCGATATCAACGTCGTCATCAACATCGGCATCATGAGTTTCGTGCCGCCGCAGATCCTGGAGTGGGACCAGAAGAACCTGGCCGGCAAGGTCGCCGTTTCGGGTTCGAAGGAAGCGGCGGCGCAGTATATTCCCGAGTTGCGCGGCAAGGGCGCGCACGTGATCGTGGCCCTGTCGCACGGCGGCCTCGATGTAGGCGCCTACAGCCCGAAGATGGAAAACCAGAGCTACCACCTGGCCGGCACCGGCATCGATGCGCTGATGATCGGCCACTCGCACCTGATCTTCCCGAAGGGGAAGGAAAGCGGCGCCGCCGCGCTCGATCCTTCGCTGGCGGCGCTGCCGGCCAGCGCCAACGTCGATGCGGTCAACGGCTTCGTCAACGGCGTGCCGGCGGTGATGGCGCAGAGCTGGGGCCGGCGCCTCGGCATCATCCGGATGACGATGGTGTACCAGGGCGGCAAATGGGTCACGCAGCCGGCCAAAACCACCGTCGAGTCGCGCGGCTTCAAGTACACCGACGGGGTGACCACCGTGAAGGCCGATCCCGCGATCGCCGCGCTGATCGCCGACGAGCATGCCGCCACCATCGCCTACGCCAAGGAACCGCTGGGCGTGACGACCGACTTCGAGATGTCGTCGTATTTCTCGCTGGTGGGCGACGTGACCGCGATCCAGCTGGTGAACCAGGCGCAGATCGCCTACGTGAAGAACTTCATCGCCACGTCGACCGATGCGACGCTGGCCAGTTACAAGAACATCCCCGTGATCTCGTGCAGCGCGCCGTTCAAGGCGGGCCGCAACGGCCCTTCGGACTTCACCGACGTGGCGCCGGGCGCCACCGCGGCCGCGCCGGTCGGCCTGCAGATCCGCAACCCGGGCGACCTTTACCTGTACGGCAACAACAACCTGCAAGCCGTGAAGATCAAGGGTTCGGACCTGAAGGCCTGGCTGGAAGCTTCCGCGAAACAGTTCGGCCGCATCGACCCGGCCAGCACGGCCGAGCAGGACCTGGTGCCCAGCTACGGCACGATCTACAACTACGACGTGTTCTATGCCGAGGACAATGCGCTGACCTACCAGATCGACGTGACGCAGCCGGCAGGCAGCCGCATCGTCAACCTCGTCTACCAGGGCAAGCCGGTGGCGGATGGCGACGACTTCATCGTGGCCACCAACGATTACCGCGCCGGCGGCGGTGGCGGCGTGCCGGGCATCGACGGCAGCAAGACGATCATCAAGTCGCCGGATGCGAACCAGGCGGTGGTTTCCAGCTACCTGCAAGGCATCGGCAAGGCGGGCGGCGGCAAGGTCACGCTGGCCGCCAACGGCAGTGCGCGCAGCTGGTCGTTCGCGAAGGTGAAGACGGCCGGGCCGGTGATCCTGCGTTCCGCGCCGGGCCACCTGGCCATCGCGCGCGCCAACGGCATCGCCGTCGTGACTGGCGAAAGCGGCCTCGATGCCAGCGGCTTCGGCAAGTACACCATCGACCTGTCGAAATGAGCCGCGCCTTCCGGTCGATGCGGCAGGGATTGCCAACAATGGTGCCAAAAGCGGTGCCAAAAGCGGTGCCGAAAACGGTGCCGAGGTCGATGCTGGCGGCGGTGCTGGTGGCCGTGCTGGCCGCTTGCAGCCACGAACCGCCACCCGATGCGGCGCGGATCGAGGCGCTGTCGATGGCCGCGGCGCAGCGCAACGATGGCGCGGCCGAGCGCGAGCTGCTCCGCCTGGCCGAACACGGCAATGCGGTGGCCGAGCGGGAACTGGGCATCCTGTACCGCTCGCGCCCGGAGCGGCGCGCCGAAGCGATGGCGCTGCTGCGCCGCGCCGCCCTGGCGAACGATGCCCAGGCCGCGTTCCACCTCGGCGAGCTGTATCGCACTGCCGAGGGAAATCCCGCCGGCCCGCCCGCCGCGTGGGCGTGGTACCAGCGCGCCGCCGAGGGGGGCCAGGCCAGGGCCGCGCTGAAGCTGGGCATGATGGCGCGCAACGGCGACGGCGTGCCCCGCGACGCGGCCACCGCCGCGCGCTGGCTGCAACTGGCCAGCGACCTGGGCAACGCGCATGCGATGTTCCTGCTGTCGTATGCCTACCGCAATGGCGACGGCGTGGCCGCCGACCCGCAGAAAGCCCGCTCCTTGCTGGAAGAAGCCGCCGAGCGGGAGTATCCGCCGGCGCTGCAGGAACTGGCGCTGACGGTCGACGACCCGCAGCGCGCCAGCCACCTGATGAAGGAAGCCACCGAACACCGGCGCAACAACTGGAATCGCTTCTAGCTTGCCACGCGGGTACCGGCAGCAGTGAAAAACGAAAAACGGTGACAGTCACCATTTATTGGGAAATATTTCCCGGAAATTGGAGCCTGTCACCGTTTTTTGGAAATTGGAGCCTGTCACCGGTTTTCGGCATGCCCGACGATCAGCATCGTATCCACCGTGAAGCTGCCATCCTCCTCGATGGCGAAATACTCCCGCACCTCCGTCCCGGCGCGCCGCTGCAGCGAACGGATGGCAGCGACGTGCGCTTCCGGCGTCTTCATCCGCTCCACCCATGACGCGAACTCCAGGCGCAGCCGGAAGGTCGTCACCTCGCCGACAGCGAAGCCGGCGGCGGCCAGGGCCGTGCGCCATTCATCCAGCGAGGCGTTGCGCACGTGCGAAGGGTCGCGCAGCAGTTCCAGGCTTTGCAGCCACGTGTCGAGCAGCGGCATGCCGGGCGTGACGACGTCCATGAAGATGGCCATGCCGCCCGGCTTCAGTGCGCGGCGCATCTGCGCGAGGCCGGCGGGCACGTCGCGCCAGTGGTGTGCGCTGTACCGGGTCACCGCCACATCGAAGGATGCAGAAGGACATGGCAGCGACTCCGCGGCGCTGCGCTTGGTGACGACATTGCCGAACCCGCGGCGGTCGGCCTCCCCGGCCACCACACGCAGCATCGGCTCGGAGAGATCGCAGGCGACCACCTTGCCCACCAGCGGCGCCAGGTGGAACGTGGCATGGCCGCCGCCGCACCCCATGTCCAGCGCGACCGCTTCCGGACGCAGGCCCACCAGGCTGGCCATCCGCTCCAGGTCCGCGCCGCTGGCATGGACCGCGCTGGTGAGATAGGCATGCGCCTGCGGGCTGAACTGGCTGTCGACGATATCGTTGTGGCTGGGGGCGTTCATGATGGACTCCTGGGTCAGTGGGAAGACCATTGTGTCCACGTCCTTTAACTGGTACAAGATGGCAATTTATCCTGGTATAAATGGTCCCACGAACAATAGTCCCGTTGACCAGCCTCCCGTGCACCATGCCCCCATTCGCCATCCTCCCATGAACCAGCCCGCCACGCCCCCTTCCCCATGACCCAGCCCGATCCCCGCCACCTGCTCGGTACCTTCATCCGCGCCCACCGCGAGCGCCTGCCCCCACCGGCCAAGGCATTCGGCCGGCGCCGCACGCCCGGCCTGCGGCGCGAGGAACTGGCCGATGCGGCCGGCGTCAGCGTTACCTGGATCACGTGGTTGGAACAGGGGCGCGATGTCGCGGCATCCGCCGCCGCACTGGCCCGCCTGGCCGATGCGTTGCGGCTGACCTCGGCCGAGCGCGCCTCGATGTTCGACCTGGCGCAAAAGCGCGATCCCGCCCCGGCCACCGCCCACGCCGACCTGCCCGGCAGCCTGCTGACCCTGCCATCGCTGGTCACCGTCCCGGCCTACCTCCTCGACCGGACCTGGACGGCCAGGGCCTGGAATGTCCCGGCCGCCGGGCTGTTCAGCGGCTGGCTGGATGACGGGACGGCTGACCGCAACCTGATGCGGTTCGTGTTTCTCTCGCCGCTTGCCCAGGACCTGATCGCGGACTGGCCGGAACGGTCCCGGCGACTGGTCGCCGAGTTCCGTGCCGACTACAGCCGTTGTCCGCACGATGCGGTGTTCCTGGAATTGATCGACGAACTGTCGATGAAAAGCGAGCTCTTCGCGCGCCATTGGAAGGAGCAGGCGGTGCTGCATCGCGAAGGCGGGCAGCGGGTATTCCACCACCCCGAGCGCGGCGTGCTGCGCTTCCTGCAAACCACGCTGCTGGTCGCCGCGCAGCAGGAGTGCAAGCTGGTGTGCCTGGAACCCGCATGAGCGGCCCGGGAAAGGTGGGGCCACCCAGGCGGTGCCTTACAGCTTGCTGTTCTGGCAGCCCGAGCTGACGCATTCGCGCACGCGGTCCTGCAGGAACTGGGCGCGCGAAATCGTGGTATCGGTGGCGCATTGCAGGTCGACGAAGAAGTGGCCGGGTTCCAGCTTGGAGCAGGATTCGTTGCGGGAACGGATCCATGCGAGCTGGCCTTTCTTCAGA
The DNA here is from genome assembly GCF_004322755.1 of Pseudoduganella albidiflava. Taxonomy (NCBI): domain Bacteria; kingdom Pseudomonadati; phylum Pseudomonadota; class Betaproteobacteria; order Burkholderiales; family Oxalobacteraceae; genus Pseudoduganella; species Pseudoduganella albidiflava. The sequence goes on along the minus strand of NZ_CP036401.1, from coordinate 1,166,732 downwards.
GCCTTCTTGCCATCGGCATCAAGCTTGCCGGAGAGCTTCTGGTAGTTGTCGTTCAGTTCGCGGTCGGCTTCCTGGTACACCTTGTTCAGGCAGTACAGGCCATCGAAATCGTTTTTCGGCTTGTCGCAGGCGGAATTGGCCAGGGCGGCGCCCGATGCGGACAGCAGGACAGCAAGTAATAAGCGTTTCATGTTTTCCTCGGCATGCGGCGGGCCCTGCGCCGCCACCGGCGCTGCGGACCCGCGCAAGGGCGGGAAATTATCATAATGAAAACTGTTTGGCAAACCGGGAGCAGGAAGTCATCCGCGTCGATCTCTTCCGAAAGTAATGGTTTTAATGCAATAGTTTTAATGTAATAGTTTTACAATCACGGCTTTTCCCGAAAAGAATTCCATGCGTACAGTCACCGCCATCACATTATTCCTGCTTGCCACCACCGCTGTGCGGGCCGAAGAACCGGAAAGCCGGCCGGGGTCGCTGCACATCACCGCCCTGAGCGACGCGCGCACGGTCATTCGCAGTATTCCCGAGGAAGCCGCCACGGAGCGTTTCGAAGTGCTGACTTCGAACGGCGGCACGGTCAGCTACGTGGGCCTGACGGACGGGCCGACCGGCGGCGTGGTCTTCAAGGACGGCAAGCTGTACGGCACGCTGACCCGTGCGCAGGCGGAAGCGTTCTATTCCTGCCGGGGTTACGCCACGGCGCGGCATCATTACTGGGCCCAGGAAGCGGGCCGATGGGCCGAGTCGCTGGTTCGGGCGGCGCAGCCCGCGCCGGACGTCGCACTGCAATTCAGTGGACAGTCCACGATGAAGAGCATCAAGGCCGTGCTGGAGAACCCGGCCATCGGCCAGGTCAAGGCACTGGTTGAAATGGGCACCAATCCGTTCAAGGTCGTCAAGGTATTGTCCAAGGCGCGCAGCGATCACCGGCAGCGCGAGTTCGACGAAGACATGCTCGAAGAACTTGGCGAACTGGTGCCGGGCGATTCCGAACAGCGCCTGGCCGATGTGTTGCGGCCACAGGACCTGACGTTCCTCGAGCAAGGGATCGTCATGGCGTATCCCAAGTATTCGGTGGAATTCCTCGTCAATGACGGCAAGATCCAGGCCCTGCAGCAGCCCTCCTTCCTGCAGATCGCGCGCGCCAGGCCGGCGATGTTCTATGCTCCCAACACGCTCTGGTCGAGCTGCACGCCCGAGAAATGGGTAGAGGCCGTGCGCCCGGTGCCGCAGGGGTAAGACCCGGCATCGCGCCAGCGCCGGCGGCCACGGCACGCGCCGGTGCGCTGGGCAAGCCGCACGGCCCGGCTGTGCAAGGTCATCTTTCCGCCGGCGCGAGGTGTTTCGCCACCCCGCCCAGCAGGCGGTGCCGGGCCGCGCGCACGCCGTCCTCGACAGCCATCCGGGCCGCGACCACGCGCGCGTTGTCGCGCAGGCCGGCGGCCCGGTCCATCAGGCCGCGCAGCATGGCGCTGTCGAGCTTGCGCGGCGCCGGGCAGACGCCGGCGATGCCGAGGCGGGCCAGCCGGTCGGCCCAGAAGAACTGGTCGCCGGCAAACGGCACGACCACGGAAGGCACGCCGGAGCGCGCGGCGGCGTGGCTTGTACCAGCGCCGCCGTGGTGCACGATGACCGAGGTACGCGGGAACAGCCAGTCGTGCGGGGTATCGTCCAGCACGTGGAAATTGGCTGGCAATCCGGCCGCGTCGATGCCGCTCCAGCCAGGATAGAACAGCGCGCGGCGCCCGCCCACCGCCTCGACGATGGCGTGGCGGAGCGTGCGCGTGTCGAACCCCGCCATGCTGCCGAAGCCGATATAGGCCGGCGGCTCGCCCTGCTCCAGGAACGCGGCCAGCGCTGGCGGCGGGCGCCATGCGCGGTCGGCGGCATGCCAGGCGCCGCACACTTCCACTTCGCCCGGCCAGTCGGCTGGTTCCGGCAGCAGCGTCGGCGAGCAGCCGTACAGGACCGGATAACCGCTCCACATCCTCGTCACGGGCGGCTGGCCGAACACGGCGTGCCTGCCATGGTTGATATTGTCCCGGAAGGATGACCAGGCCAGTCCCGCGAACAGGCGGTGGGAAGCCCGGTTGGCCCAGCGAGGCCAGCGCCGCTGGCGCAGGAACACGGACGGGAAGTCGCCGGTGGGTGTCATCGGCCACAGCCCGGCGCCGACACAAGGCAGGTCGAGTCCCTCGGCCACGGCCAGGCCGGCATAGCTGGCCAGGCCGGAAAACACCAGCGCATCGCTGCCTTCGGCCGCCTCGCGCGCGGCGCGCATCCATTCGACCGTATGGCCGCTGGCGATGGCGGCGAAGGCCCGCGTGATCTTGTCGAGATTGGCCCCCTGCCGCACCACGCGGCCCAGCGAGCCATGCGGCGCCAGGGCTTGCCGGATATCGCCCGCCAGAGGCGTGAAGCCGATGCCGCGGGCCTGGGCGCTGGCGCCGGCCGAGCGATCGGCCAGCAGGTGCACCTGGTGCCCGTGCGCGGCCAGCGCCTGCGCGAGCGCCACCAGCGGCCGGGTGTCGCCCTCGGTGCCGTAAGTCAGGAAGGTGAATTTCATGCGTGGTCCTCATTGCTGTCATCCGCCCGGTGCGGGCGGACGACATCCTCCACGCTCCTGCTAGCCGGTGTCTTGAAGAAAAGCGACAGCGCCGCCATCCAGGCGATACACCCAGTAGTCGGGATCGTGCGCGACCGCCGCGGCCAGCCGCGCCGGCGGCAGGCCGGTCAGGTCGCAGATGTCGCGGGTCAGGTGGGGCTGGTCGGCGAAACCCAGGTCGGCCGCCAGCCGTGCCAGCGGCAAGGGAGCGCCTTCGCCGCGCGGGCCGGCGAGCCTGCCCAGCGCTTGCTCCGCCCGTTGCAGGCGATGCACCCTGGCGGGCGGCAGGCCGATTGCCGCCAATGCCTGGCGCTGCAACTGGCGGTGGCTGACACCGATGGCGCGCGCCGCGTCCGCCGGCTTGCGCACGGCGGGCGCCCGCACCAGGGTACCGATATTCCTGTCCCAGCGCGGCCGCACCGGCAGCCAGCGGCACAGCAGCCATTGTTCCATCCACGCGATCTGCGCATCCGGCTGGCTGGCCCGCGCCTGCAGCGCCGCCGGCCACTCGTTCCATTCGTCCGGCAGCCAGGCCTGGCCGGCATCGTTGCGGTCCTTCAGCCGCGCCGGCTCGCACCCCGTCAACAGCCGGAAGGCATCCGGATACAGGATGGCGGTGACGCAGCGCAGCGGCGCCAGGGTCAGCGATGCCACCGGGCGGGTGCGCGGGCCGGACACGGTCCAGTGCGGAGCGATCCGGCCAGGGCATCCGCCATCGTCCAGCAGCGCGACCTCGCCATCGGTGATCATCGTGACACCGCAGTAGACCATCGCCGGGAAACGGTTGATTGGTGCGCCACGCGGCGGCCACGGCTGGTCCAGCATGGAGACGGCGACGAATCCGCGCACCGCTTCCGCCAGCGGCCCGGAGGCTGCCCGGAGCACGCTGAACATGGTGTCAGGCCAGCTGCGCCAGCTCGCGCGTCATGTTGACGATGGCCGGTTCGTTGTACTGCTCGGCAAACCATGGGTCGGCATACAGCGTGCCGGCATAAGCCTTGCCGCGCAGGTGTTCGAGCACGGCGGCGCGCTGGCTGCCGTAGCGCTCCTCGGGCACGTGGCCATATTCGGCGCGGATGCCGCGCGCGTAGTGGGCGTACACTTCCTCGTCCTGCCCCAGGATCGCCAGGTCCACGCCCAGCAGGATTTCCTTGAGCGGATGGGCCACGTGGCCGCCCTGCAGGTGGTCGGTGGCGCGGATCAGCGTCGCCACTTCGCCGGCCCGGCCGGCATCCGGTTCCAGGCCGCTGCCGAGCCACAACTGCGCGCTGGCTTCCTCGTTCGACACGGCCCCCGGCCCGTGGCCGTAGTACGCGTCGTGGAACCAGAACGCGGCGCGCACCAGGTCCGCGTCGGCCGCGGTCGCGCCCGTGTTGGCGGCCCAGGCGCGGATCTCGGCCAGGCCGTGCACCAGGTGGTCGAGGTTGTGATAATGGCGCGTGGCGCCGCCGTAGGCGTCGGCGCCGGTCAGCCGGGCGAACCAGCCTGGCGCCGCGTCGCCCTGGAACAGCGCCTGCCATTCCTTGTGCAGCCAGCTGAGGATCCAGGCGCGGTAGGCCGGCGCCGGCACGAATTTCTTGGTCGTCCAGTTCCAGCCCACCGGGCCTTCCAGCGCCTTGACGAAGCTGGAGCTGACCGAGCCCAGGTCGCGCGGCGGCATCACGAACAGCGTCTTGGCGCCGCCGATCACTTCCACGTTGGTCTGCTGGATCAGGTTTTCGTAATCGAAATCGGCCGTGGTGCGGATGCCGCGGATCAGGTAGTCGACGCCATGCTTGCGCGCCACGCGCGCCGTATAGTCGCTCTTCACGATCAACACCTGCACGTTGTCCCACTGGCGTTCGGCGCAGCTTTCCAGCACGATCGCGCGCCGTTCCTCGGCCGAGAAACGGGGCTGCTTGGTGGAATTCTGCGACAGGAAGACGATCACTTCATCCGCGATCGAACGGGCTTCGCCGATCACCCACATGTGGCCATTGGTGATCGGGTCCAGCGTGCCCGAGAAACCGATTCTTTTCATGCGCCGCCCTGTTGGCTGTCTGTCAATACGGGCATTCTAGCCCAGCACCAGGGACAACCGCTTCAAAAAACCGGTGACAGGTCGATGCCGCCTGTATAAGCCCACCCCAAGTGCAAATTCGGGGGTCAGGGAGGAGTACTGGCCTGCAGGCCAGTACCGCTACGCCGGCAAGGAGCGATGCTCCTTGAAACCCCGGCTACGCCCCGGCGGGGTGAAGCAGGGGTTTCGCGAAGCCTGCTTCGCGCCTGCGGAACGATGCTGGCATGCATGCCAGCATTCCTCCCTGACCCCAGCCCTTTGCCGTTGGGGTGAATGCATGCGCTTTCAATATGTCGTCGCGCTCTTGGCCAGGGGGACCTTGCTGGTGGCGGCCTTCGCGCCGGGGAACGTCACGCGCACCAGCAGGCCGCCCAGCCGTTCGGAAGCGTCCAGCGACAGCGTGGCGCCATGGCGCTCGGCGATCGCCTTGATGATGGCCAGGCCCAGGCCGCTGCCCGTCGCGGTCGTGCCGGGCACGCGGTAGAAGCGGCTGAAGACGCGCTCGCGCTCTTCCGGCGAGATGCCGGGACCGCTGTCCTCGACGACCAGCTCGGCGGCGCCGCTGCCATCCGCATGCCGCACCGACACGTCGACGGTGCCGCCGGAAGGCGTGTACTTGATGGCGTTGTCGACCAGGTTACGCAGCAGCACGCGCAGCGCGTCGGCCTGGCCCTGCACGGTGGCTTCGGCCACTTCGTGGATGCCCAGGTCGATCTCGCGTGCCTGCGCGGCGCCCACCATGTCGCCCAGCGTGCGCCGCGCCAGCTCGGCCAGGTTGACCGGGTCCATCTTCGGCTCGGCCGCCTCCTGCCGCGCCAGCACCAGCAGCTGCTCGACCAGCCGGGTGGCCCGTTCGATGCCCGCCGTCAGCCGCGCGATGGCCAGCTTGCGGGCATCGGCATCCTCGGCGCGGTCCAGGCTCAGTACCTGCAGCTTGAGTGCCGCCAGCGGCGAGCGCAGCTCGTGGGCGGCATCGGCCACGAAGTGCTGCTGGGCGTCGAACGCCGTGCGCACGCGGCCGAACAGCAGGTTCAGTTCGTGCACCAGCGGCTTCACCTCGTCCGGCAGGTCGGCTTCGGACACGGGCGACAGGTCCTCCGCCTGGCGCGAGGCGACCTGTCGCCGCACCCGGGCCACCGGTGCCAGCGAGCCGCTGACGACCCACCACACCACCAGCATCAGCATCGGCGCCATCAGCGCGATCGGCCCGACGGTGCGCAGCGCCAGCGCGCCGGCCATGCGCTTGCGCACCGACATGTCCTGGGCGATCTGCACCGTCTGGTTACTGGTCTGCACCGAGTACACCCGGTAGACCGTGCCCTTGGCCTTCACGTTGGAAAAGCCGAGCACCGCGCGCTGCGGCAGCTCGGCGCGGGAAATCGAGCGGAACACCTGGATACCGTCCGGCGTCCAGACCTGCACCACCATGTCGTCGTTGCCCGGATCGGCGCTGGGGCCATGGTGGGCGTTCGCCAGCGGCGCACCGGAGCGCAGCGCCAGCGCCATCTGCTGCATGTGGTAGTCGAAGATCTGGTCCGCATCGTGCAGCGCGCTGCGGTAGGCGATCATCGCCTGCGCCAGCGCCGCCATGGTGATCGCCGCCAGCAGGAACCACAGCAGCCGGCCACGCAGCGAGTGCGTGTTGACCTTCATGCGGGAGACCCCCGGCACCTTCATGCTTTCGGCACCATGTAGCCGAGGCCGCGCACGTTCTGGATCAGTTCCGCGCCCAGCTTCTTGCGCAGGCCATGGATATACACCTCGACGGCATTGCTGTTCACTTCATCCTTCCAGCTGTACAGCTTTTCTTCCAGCTGGGCGCGCGACAGCACGATGCCGGGGCGCGCGATCAGCGCTTCCAGCACGGCCCATTCGCGCGCCGACAGGTTGACCTGCACGCCGTTGGCGATCACCTCGCGCGTTTGCGGGTTGATCGACACGCCCTTGTGCTCGAACACCGGTTCGGCGCGCCCCGCCGAGCGGCGCAGCAGCGCGCGGATGCGGGCCAGCATCTCATCCAGGTCGTACGGCTTGAGCACATAGTCGTCGGCACCGGCATCGAGGCCGGCGATACGCTGCTCGACGGCGTCGCGCGCCGTGGCGACCAGCACCGGCGTCAGCTCCTTGCGCGCGCGCATGGAGCGCAGCACTTCCAGGCCATCCTTGCGCGGCAGGCCCAGGTCGAGCAGCACCAGGTCGTAGGTCTGGGTCTGCAAGGCCGTGTCGGCCATCGCGCCATCCTTTACCCAGTCCACGGCATAGTGCTCGGCGCGCAGCAGGTCGAGCACCACTTCACCGATCATCACATCATCTTCCACCAGCAGCAGCCGCATTTTTTATTGTCCTTTCATGTTCGCGGGCCGCCGCGGCGGCCCGTCTTCCAGCGGCGCAGTTTATCCCAATCGCACGGGAATAAAAATGCGTTCCTCGCCGCGCTGGATCAGCAGCGCCACCGATTTCGACGATTTCGACACCACGTCGCGCACCTGTTCGACCGAGTTGACGGGCCGGCCGTTCACCGACAGCAGCACGTCGCCCGGCTGCAGCCCGGCGCTGGCGGCCGCGCCGCCGGCACGCTCGATGACGAGCCCGGAAGCCAGGCCGACCGCCTGTTTTTCCAGCGGGTCGAGCGGGCGCAGGGCCAGGCCCAGGCGCGACTTGGCGACCGGGCTGTCGTCGTCGCCGCCGGCATTGGCCAGCGTGCGCTCGGTAGCATTGCCCAGCTTGCCGGCCAGCGACACGGCCTTGCCCTGGCGCCAGACATCCAGCGTCACCTTGTCGCCCGGCTTGGCCAGCGCCACGTAGGACGACAGGTCGCCGGACGCGACGATCTTCTGGCCATTGATGGCGCGCACCACATCGCCCGGCTTCAGGCCGCTCTGCTCGGCGGCGCTGCCCTTCTCCACGTTGACGATCAGCGCGCCTTCCGGCGACGGCAGGTCGAACGAATCGGCAAAGCTCTGGTCCACTTCCTGCGCCAGCACGCCCAGCTTGGCATGCACCACCTTGCCGGTGGCCACGATCTGGTCGCGGATGCGCTGCGCCACGTCGATCGGGATCGCGAACGACAGGCCCTGGTAGCCGCCGGTCTGGCTGTAGATCTGCGAATTGATGCCGACCACTTCGCCCTTCGTGTTGAACAGCGGGCCGCCCGAGTTGCCGGGGTTGACCGCCACGTCGGTCTGGATGAACGGCACGCTGCCATCGTCCAGCGCGCGGCCCTTGGCGCTGACCACGCCGGCCGTCACGGTGTTTTCCAGGCCGAACGGCGAACCGATGGCCAGCACCCATTCGCCCACTTTCACGTCCATCGACCGGCCCAGCGGCACCACGGGCAGGTTCTTCGCATCGATCTTCAGCACGGCGACGTCGGTCCGCGGGTCGGAACCGAGCACCTTGGCGCGGAACTCGCGGCGGTCCGTCAGCTTCACGGTGACTTCGCTGGCATCACGCACCACGTGGGCATTGGTCATGATCAGGCCATCGGCACTGACGATGAAGCCGGAACCGACGCCGTGGCTGGGTGCCTGGCCGCCCCGTTGCGGGCCTTGCGGGCCCTGGAAGCGGCGGAAGAATTCAAAGAACGGATCGTCCGCGAACGGCTCGCCGCGGTTGTCGTAGCTGGTCTTCACGCTGCCGGTGGTGCTGATGTTGACCACGGCGGGGCCATTGCGGGAGGCGACCACGGAAAAGTCCGGCAGCGCGATCATCGGCGCCGGCGTTGGCGCCGGGGCGCCCGCGGCGGCATTGGCCGGCACGCCGGGTGCCGGCGTGGCTGCGACCTGCGCACCGGCGGCCGGCGCATCGTGGGTTCCCTGCACGGCGATCGCCGCGCCTGCGCCCAGTACGCCCACCGCGCACAGGGCCAGGACCAGGCGTTTCATGTTCAAGACCTTGTCCTTGCTCATTTCTGTACTCCCCATTGGATCAAATTCGATGGTAGCAATATGAGGTCAACAGCTTATACGCTCCTTAACCATGCCACCAGGAGGCCAGGCCACCAGGAGCCGCTCATGGCTGCGTTGCGGCGTCTTGCCGTGCTGAAGCACTGTCTGCGACGCCACGCCTTGCCCTGGGCGCTCCTGGTGGCCTGGCGACCATGGCCGTGGAAACTGCCTGGAACGCAAAAAAGGCCGGGTTGCCCCGGCCTTTCGTATTACCTCGACGCAGGCCGAAGCCTTCGGATTTTATGCGGCGTTGCGCTTCTGTTCCAGCGCGGTCACGTTGCTGGCGGCTTCATTGGTGACGCCGTCGATGGCGATCTTGCGCGGCCGGAAGGCTTCGGGCACTTCGCGCACCAGGTCGATCGTCAGCATGCCGTTGTCGAACGCGGCGCCGGTGACCTTCACGTGATCGGCCAGCTGGAAGCGCTGCTCGAAGTCGCGGGCGGCGATGCCGCGGTGCAGGAAGGTGCGTTCCACCGCATCCTTCTGCTTGCGGCCGGTGATCACCAGCGAATCGCGCTCGGTGTTGATGTCCAGCTCGGAACGGTCGAAGCCGGCCAGCGCCATCACGATGCGGTATTTGTCTTCTGCCACCAGTTCCACGTTGTACGGCGGATAGGTGGGCGCTTCGGCGGCGTTCAGCTGGCTGGCCAGGCGGTCGATGCCGATGGCGGTACGGTACAGGGGAGTCAGGTCAAAAGTACGCATGATCATATCCTTTCATTAAGCGATATCGGGTGCGGCCCCCATGCGGGCAACCGCGGGTACAAGGTGGTTTCCAACGAATTTTTTCAGGGCGGGCACGCGGCCCGCCAGGCCCGCCGGGTGACGGGCCGCCCAGGCTTCAGGCTGCGGCTCAGGCCGCGGCGCGCGATTGCTCGATCGCGGGAGCGCTGTCCGCGCTGCTGCCGATCTCGATCTTGCGGGGCTTCAGGGCCTCGGGCACTTCACGCACCAGGTCGATCGTCAGCATGCCGTTCTGGAACGAGGCGCCGGTGACCTTCACGTGGTTGGCCAGCTGGAAGCGCTGTTCGAAGTCACGTGCCGCGATGCCGCGGTGCAGGAAGGTGCGTTCCGTCGTGTCCTTCTGCTTGCGGCCGGTGATGTGCAGCGTATCGCGCTCGCTGGTGATGTCGATTTCCGACCGGTCGAAACCGGCCAGCGCCATCACGATGCGGTACTGGTCTTCGGAAACGAGTTCGATGTTGTACGGCGGATAGCTGGGCTGGGATTCGGCGCTGTTCAGCATCTGGGCCAGGCGGTCGAAGCCGATGGCGGTACGGTACAGCGGAGTCAGGTCAAAAGTACGCATGATGGATATCCTTTCAAAGTTAAGCGATATCGAGCCGTGGTTCTGGTTCGGCTCACTGTCGGCCCCCTGCTGGGCAACCGATGTACCCAATATACGGCGGGTCAAAAAGGTTTCAAGGGGCACTTTTTGAAAATTTTTCGTTTTACTTTCTGAAACATTTTCGCGTTGCCTGCGTGCTACACTCGCCCGCTCGCATCAACCATGATCCCAACCCCGACCCTATCGCCGATGACCCTGCCTTTGCCCCTGCGCGCAGCGATCCTGCCAGCGCTCGTAGCGACCACTTTTGCTTCCGCCGTCCTCGTCAAGTCCGCCAGCGCCGACCCGCTGCCCCCTTCGGTGGACCAGCCCTATCCCGGCACGATCCAGATGAAGATCGATGCGTCCGATACGGCCCGCAACATCTTCCGCATCCAGCAGTCGATCCCCGTGAAGGCGGGCAAGCTCACCCTGCTGTATCCGCAATGGGTCACGGCCCAGCACGGCCCGACGGGCGCGCTGCACCAGCTGGCCGGCCTGAAGGTATCGGCGAACGGCAAGCCGGTGGCATGGAAGCGCGATCCGCTGAACGTGTTCGCGTTCCAGGTGGACGTGCCGCAGGGCGCGAAAAACCTCGAGGTGGAGTACCAGCACCTGTCGCCGAATGAAACCGGCCAGGGCCGCATCGCGATGACGCCGGACATCCTCGGCATCCAGTGGCAATCGATGACGATGTACCCGGCCGGCTACCACGTGCGCCGCATCCCGATCCAGACCACGCTGACCCTGCCCGCCGGCTGGCAGTACGGCACCGCGCTGGAAACCGCGTCGCGCCAGGGCGACGAGGTGAAATTCAAGACCACCGACCTGGAAACCTTCATCGATTCGCCGCTGTTCGCCGGGCGCCACTTCAAGCAGATCGACCTCGATCCGGGCGCGAAGCTGCCGGTGCGCCTGAACATCGTGGCGGACACGCCGGAAGCGCTGGAAGCGAAACCCGAGCAGATCGCGGCGCACCGCGAGATGGTGAAGCAGGCCTACAAGCTGTTCGATTCGCAGCACTACGCGCACTACGATTTCCTGTTCGCGCTGTCCGATGAATTCGGCGGCGTGGGCCGCGAGCACCACCAGTCCAGCGAGAACGGCGTGAAGGCCAACTACTTCACCGAATGGAACAAGACGGAAGCCGTGCGCACCCTGCTGCCGCATGAATTCACGCACTCGTGGAACGGCAAGTTCCGCCGCCCGAAAGGCCAGGACGTGCCGAACTTCAACACCCCGCTGGACAACAACCTGCTGTGGGTCTACGAAGGCCAGACCCAGTACTGGGGCCAGGTGCTCACCGCCCGTTCCGGCCTGGCGCAGCAGGCCAGCGTGCGCGACATGATCGCCAACATGGCGGCCACGTATGCCAACGTGCAGGGCCGCACGTGGCGTCCGGTGGTGGACACCACGAACGACCCGATCATCAGCCAGCGCCGCCCGCAGGTCTGGCCGAACTGGCAGCGCAGCGAAGATTACTACTCCGAGGGCGCGCTGATCTGGCTGGACGTCGACACGAAGATCCGCGAACTGTCGGGCGACAAGCGCTCGCTGGACGACTTCGCCCGCGTGTTCTTCGGCGTCGACAATGGCGTGATCCAGGCAAAACACTACACCTTCGATGACGTGGTGAAAGCCCTGAACGGCGTGCAGGCGTTCGACTGGGCGCCGTTCCTGAAAAAACGCGTCGAGGAAACCGGCCCGGCGCCGCTGGACGGCCTGGCGCGCGCCGGCTGGAAGCTGGTCTACGCCGACAAGCAGACCGACTTCCTGAAGGGCGTGGAAGACATGAGCAAGACCGCGAACTTCCAGTACTCGCTGGGCTTCTCGGTGGCCAGCGACGGCAAGATCGCCGCCATCGTGTGGGATGGCCCGGGCTTCAAGGCCGGCCTGTCCGGCAACACCACGCTGGTGGCCGTCAACGGGCGCGCCTACAAGCCCGAACTGCTGCGCGCCGCCGTGACCGCGGCCACCAAGGACAGCAAGCCGATCGAGCTGCTGGTCAAGCGCGGCAACGATTACCGCACCGTGCCGCTCGACTACCACGGCGGCCTGAAGTACCCGCGCCTGGAGCGCATCGAAGGCACGCCGGACCGCCTGCAATCGATTTTGCAGCCGCGCAAGTGATCGTAAAGTAAGCCTGTCGCCAGCTGGCCGGCGGGCGCACCTCCTTCGCGGGATGTGCGCCCGCTTTTTTTCGTTCACGCTAGAGTGTGCCGACCTGGAGACCACGATGATCACACTGCATACCTGGACCACCCCGAACGGCCGCAAGCCCATCATCCTGCTGGAAGAACTGGGCGTGCCTTATGACACCGTGCCCGTCGACATCGGCAACGGCGAGCAGTTCCAGTCCGAATTCCTCAAGCTGTCGCCGAACAACAAGATCCCGGCAATGGTTGACGACAATGCGGACGACAATGCGGACGACGAAGCCGGTGGCGGCCCGCTGTCGCTGTTCGAGAGCGGTGCCATCCTCACCTACCTGGCGGACAAGCACGGCAAGTTCCTGGCGCCCTCCGGCGCGGCGCGCTGGCAGGCCATGCAGTGGCTGCACTGGCAGATCGGCGGGCTGGGCCCGATGCTGGGCCAGCTGGGATTTTTCTCGAAGCAGGACGATGCATTCGCGCTGGAGCGCTTCGTCACGGAAGGCGGGCGCCTGCTGACGGTACTCGACACGCAGCTGGGGAAGGCCGACTATGTGGCCGGTGACGCCTACACTATCGCCGATATCGCCTGCTACACGTGGGTCATGGCGGCCAGCGAGCGCCTGCAGGAGCCGCTGGCGGACGCGCTGGGCAAGCCGAACATCCAGCGCTGGCTGGCGCTCGTCGGTGCCCGGCCGGCCGTGCAGAAAGGCATGCGCTGGAAGCCGCGCGGCTGATCCTCGATCAGTAACCGGCGGAGGATGCTTCAGTAGCGCTTGCGCCTTTGGTGTCGGACACCGGCTCTTTGGTGTCGGACACCGGTTTTCCGCAGCGATCGACGACGCCCGCGCAAAATGCTTTACCTTCCGATACGACACACCTCGTGAAGGTTCACTCTTTCAGATAACGTTCGCTCCACGCGGCGATCAGGTTCGCCACGTAGGTTGCATCGTCGCGCTTCGTCAGCAGGTGGTCGGCCGTGTCGAGCGAGATGTAGCTCTTCGGGTGCTTGGCCGCGACGAAGATGTTCATCGCATTCTCGATGCCGACCGTCGTGTCGTTCGGCGCATGCATCACCAGCAAAGCCTTCCTCAGCGCGCCGATCCTTTCCTTCAGCTTGTGCTCGGCCACGTCGTCGAGGAACTGCTTGCGGATGCGGAACGGCCGCCCCGCCAGCTGCACCTCGGCCTCCCCTTCCGCGGTGATGGTGTCGATCTGGTCGCGGAACAGGTGCGTGACATGCGAGGGATCGCTGGGCGCGGCGATCGTCACCACGGCCTGCGCTTCCGGCACGAGCCCGGCCACCGCCAGCGTGGCGGCACCGCCCAGGCTGTGGCCGATCAGCAGGCGCGGCGCCGCGAAGTGCTCGCGCAGGTAGCCAGCCGCGGCCAGCAGGTCTTCCACGTTCGACGAGAAATTGGTGTTGGCGAATTCGCCTTCGCTGGCGCCCAGCCCCGTGAAGTCGAAGCGCAGCACGGCGATGCCATGGTCGGTCAGGGCCTGGGCGATGCGGCTGGCGGCAAACACATCCTTGCCGCACGTGAAGCAGTGGGCGAACAGGGCATACGCCCGCGCCGGGCCATCCGGCGCGTCGAGGCGCGCGGCCAGGCTGGTGCCGTGCGCGCCCATGAAGTCGAGTCGTTGTGCCCGCATGAGGGTCTCCGTTGACGGTTGATGATGCGCCACTGTGCATCGAAAAGGTGGATGGAGACAGTGTACTTTTGGCAGAGCCGCGATGGCGGCGGCCGTGAGGGACACAGCTGGTGCGGCGGATGTGGTGATGCGGTTGATACCTCATGGACGCCTGCTTCCGCAGCGATGGCGGAAGCAGGGAACCCGTGATCCGCCTACAAGCGATTTTCCGGATCGGTCCGTCGTTCAGGAGGATCGCCCTCCTCGAACCCCGCTACAAATAGCAGGAGCAAGTCGCTGGCAACTTTCTCGTGCCCTGCTTCCAGCAAGTCGTTTGCGATCTTTGTCAGCTCGATCGGCTGCTGGCTGACGCCCAGGCGATCGATTGCATGCCTTGTGACCTTGCCAAGCTCGAACACCAGCTCGGCAACCATGTTTTTTTCTGTAGCACTCATTCACTCTCTCCGTTTCTGGGTGCGCGGTACTCCACGCCAATGACTGTCGCAGGCCTGGCCTGCCCCGTTCGGCCCAGCATAGCAGGTCGCTGGCACGCCAGACCTTTCGCCAGGCGTGGCCGGGATGTGCCTTTTCAAGCGATGATCTCGCGGCGCAACCCGCTGGCTTGACTGCCGCCGGGATGATTTGGCATTGCCATTTTCACTGCCGCAGAAGTGCCTTGATCCAGCTCTGCCTTACAAGTGGTAACGAGTGATACAGGTCACGATGTAGCCTGTACCCGCCTCAGCCCTTAATCTACCTCTGCCGGCCAATCAATGGCCATGAGGAGAAAAGATCATGGAAAAAATCGCTACCGCAAGCCGTATCCACCCACTGTTTGCCGCCGCAGCCGTCTCGGTGATCGCCTTGAGCGCCACGGGTATCGCCGCCCTGACCGGCGTCCTGCCATCGAGCAAAGCCGAACCGGCCGCGCAAATCCTTCCAGCGGGCCTGGCGGCGCAGCAAGCCATCGGCGCCCCCCAGGCTGTCGGAGCGCAGCAGCTGGCAGCGGCACAGCCGGCCGCGCAGCAGCTCGCGCCGCAAGCGCTGCAGCAGCCGGCACTCGCACCGGAGCCGGCGCCTGCTGTACGCCAGCCGGCCGCGCCGGAACGCGTGGTCGTGCGGGAAATCGTGTACCGCGAACCCGCACCGCGCAAGGTCGTGCACAAGGCGCCGGTCCGCAGCGAGGCACCGCAGCAGCAGCCGGTGTACGCCGCTGCCCCGGTTGCGCAGGAAAGCAAGCCGAACTATGTGGCCATCGGTACCGGCGCCGTGGTCGGCGGCCTGATCGGCAACCAGATCGGCGACGGCAATGGCAAGAAGCTGGCGACCCTGGCCGGTATCATCGGCGGCGGCTATGCCGGCAACGAGATTGCCAACCGCAGCAAATAAGCATGCATGCAGCAGAACCAGTGGCCGAAAAAGTGCGCGGTTGAAGTATCAAGCCGGCCCCGCATGATCAGCAGGCGGGCGCCGGGCGGTGCTCGCGCGGGCAGGCGGCAGTGCCCAGCAGGTCTTCCACGTTCAATGAGAAATGTGTGGCGGCGAATTGGCCTTCTACCCTGGTGGAATGTCCAAGTTCCACACAGCACTTTGTTACAAAACAGTCATCAAACGTCTTTGACA
Source organism: Pseudoduganella albidiflava (assembly GCF_004322755.1). Taxonomy (NCBI): domain Bacteria; kingdom Pseudomonadati; phylum Pseudomonadota; class Betaproteobacteria; order Burkholderiales; family Oxalobacteraceae; genus Pseudoduganella; species Pseudoduganella albidiflava. Next base: position 1,151,386 of record NZ_CP036401.1, on the reverse strand, counting down.
TGGCGTAAGTCGCCGTCGAGAATGGCCGTGTATCCCTTAAGTAAAAATTAAGTGTCAGCGCCTTGCCCGAGCGCTGGCTGGCCCCGCTTACCCTGCGGCGGCGCGGCGATACGAGGTCATTCAACACACAAGGACGACTATGAAGAAGACTTTGACGATGTTGTTGTTGGCTACATTGCAGGCTACCGCCACTGCCGCCGGCAGCACGGTGACTTTTTCGAACGGCCAGGAAGGCTGGCATGGCCTGCAACCGCTGGACGGCAATGGCGGTTCCTCGATCGATCACTCGCTCGGCAACGATGCCCCGTCGCTGCGCACCCGGATGGAAAACTTCGGCGTGGCCTGGAGCACGCGCGACAACACGGACTTCGTGCGCGACTACACCCAGATGGGCGGTGTTACCTTCGGCATCGACGTATCGGCCCAGAGCGTCTTCTTCTTCAACCGCGAAGTCACGCGCGACCTGGTGCTGGAACTGCGCGACTACGACAACATGACCAACGGCCTGCCCTACACGAGCGTCTGGGTCAAGGTCGGCACGCTCGATGCCAGCAAGCCCGGCTGGCAGCACCTGTCGGTCACCATCGACGATACATCGGCCACCGCGCTGCCAGCCGGCTGGGGCGGCTACGGGGCGGAAGACAGCACCGGCATGCCCTACCTGCCGTCGAACCGTACTTTCGCCAGCGTGCTGGCCGGTGTCGATGAAGTGGCGTTCACTACCTATGTACCGGGCATGATGTTCGGCTACACCTATTTCGACGTCGCCGTCGACAACATCTCGATCAGCCCGGTACCCGAGCCGGCGCAAGGCCTACTGCTGCTGACCGGCCTGGCCGGCATCGCCGCCCTCGCCCGCCGCCGGCGCCACTGACGGCAGCGGTGACGACCCGGCCACGATTCGGTAGCCGGTGAATGGCGCCCGTTGTACTGGGCGCTATTGCATGACACTAAACTCATAACCATTCGTCGGCAATTACGGTTTTTGCTGCGTTACTTTTCCCGGCGAATATCGAGATTGGTCCAGTCGTTCCAGTCAAATGTCGTTACATAGGAATACAGCCGGCCCAGGCTGGTGCCGACCGCCCAACTGCCATTCGATGTTGGTGGCGGTGGCTTGAGTAACTCCTTTCCAAACAACACAAGGATCGTGCGAGGGGTAGCGCTGATGACGTAGCCGATGGCGCCCCTGGGCAATGACATCCGTTTGCCGGTGTTGTCGTTGCGTCCGGTAGTGCCCACCCCGAGGCGTATGTGTTTCTCCTTCCAGTCCAAGCCAAAAGTCTGCGCATCGATGAATTCCATGACATTCCCTTTCAGAATAATGAAATGAACACCGTCTTCGCCTGGCTGTGTTGGCGAGCAAGTTTCCTTGACAATTACTGTAGAGGAGCCTGGTTGTCGTACTCAGCCATTTGAGCCGCTGCCAAGGCATGTTCCCGATGCCTTCCGTTAAGTCGACATCACCCGAACAGCCCATGCAGATACCACCGCGGTTCAGCCTCCTCGTCCGCCCCCGGCAGCCGTTCGCGATACACCCAATAATGCGCGTTGTCCTCGCCCTGGGCAATGAAGTAATCGCGCGTCTGCGTATCGCTCCACCAGCCCGCCTCGATGCGTTCGGCGGCCGACACCATGCGCAGCGGCGAGCAGTAGAAAGGCCGGTGATCGCGCACCAGCAGCGCGATCGGCTTCGGCAGCAGCCACGTGGGGCGCGGCAGGCCGCCGGGCGGCAGGCAGGCCGCCACGTCCTGCGGGCGGATCTTTTGCTGCACGGGCACCCACGCATTCGCGTGCTCGGGCCGGTAATCGGCTTTCGGCGCCGCCTGCAGCACGTTGTCCGCCCCCAGGCGCGCCACCAGCACCTCGAACAGGCGCTGCCGGTCTTCGCTGCTGCCGCCCGGTTCGGGGAACAGCGAATCCGACAGCGGCGCCATCGGCTTGACATGCGGCGCTTCCAGCACCAGCCCGATCACGGGCGCTTCGAGTTCCAGCTTGGCGAGCCGTTCCTTCAGCAGGCGCACCAGGTGGTCGTCGCGCCAGACCGCTTCGGCCAGCACGATCTCCACGGGCGTGGGCGGCCGCGCCACCTTGCCCCGCTCGTGCTCCAGCAGCAGCGTGATGCGCTCGACGGCCAGCTGGCGGGCGTTCAGCCAGCCCGTCATCTGCTGCAGCAGGCGGCAGGCGCCGGCCAGCAGCAGGTCCGTATTCTCGATCCGGCCGAACAGCTCCAGCCTGGCATGGAACGTGGTGGGCGCCTCGATCCAGTGGAACATCTCGGCCGCGTGGCCCAGCGCCGCATCGAGCACGTCGAGCAGCGCGCGCCCACAGCGCCGCTGCAGGCCCGGCCGCGGCAGGCGCGCCACGTCGCCCACCGACAGGCAGCCGATACCTTCCAGCCATGTCATGTAGGGCCGCGCCGGCGGCAGCAGGCTGGCCGGCAGCCGGTGCAGCCGCGCCGTCATTTTCTCCAGCCGGATCGCCCGGCTACCGCCGCCGCGCGCCAGCAGCCAGGCGCCGCGTGCCGTGGGCGCCACGCCCAGCACGGCGGTGAAACCCAGCTTGCGCAGGCTGGCGCGCACCAATGCGCACAGGCGGCGGATGCCACCGAACAGGCGCAGGCTGGCGCCCACGTCCATCAGCAGCGTGGCTTCCTCGGCTTCGGCCACCTGCGGCGTGAATTGCAGCATCGCCATCGCCACCGCGTGCAGCGCTTCGCTTTCCCGTTCCGGCGCGCGTTCGTGCAACTGCGCTTCCGGCGCCATCATCAGCGCGCCGCCGCGGCGCATGCCCGGCACGATCCCGGCGCGGCGTGCATCGTCCGACACGGCCAGCACCGCGTCGTGGTCCAGCACCGCGGTGAGCGCGTCAGCCGACCAGCTCGGGCAAAATACTTCGAGCGGGAGCCGGGGCAGGTGCAGGCCGATCCAGAGGCGCATGTCGTTGCAGTAAAGAAGGGGTCAAGGGCAGGAACAATGGCGCATCGCGTTGCGGCCCCCGGCGTTTTACAAAATCGATCTGCAGTCCCCCGGCGGCGGGCCGCAATGCCAGCCGCAACGGCGCCGGCGACGCATCCTGCGCGGCCGCCAGCGGCCGCATCAGGCAGAACAGCGTTTCGCCGCTTTGCGCCGCCAGGTGCAGGCGGCGCAGCGCTTCGCTGCGCACGTGCTGCTGCCACAGCAGCAATGCGCCGCAGCAGCCGCTGCGCAGGATCTGTTCGGCGGCCCACAGCGCATCGGCGCTCTTGCCAGTGTTGCGGATCCATACCAGCTGGGTGGGGGAAATGCCCAGCGCATCGAGCGCCAGCGCCTGCGGGGCATACGGCGGCTGCACCAGCACGATGGGCCGTTTCAAGGCCCCCAGTGCCGGTTGCAGAAGGCGCATTTCGCCGATCCCCGGCTGCTGCAGCAGCAATTCCACCAGCGTTCCCGTCGGCCAGCCGCCGCCCGGCAACTGGGCCGACAGGACCGGGTGTCCGGTGTCGACGCAGCGATCGTGCGATTGCGCCAGTTGCGATGCAAGCCAGAGTGAGGGATGCAAGGCTTCCGGCGCCGCGAGCGGAGCAAGTTGGGCCATGGGTGATGATTCAAAGAAATACTGTATGCATATACAGTACTATCGATGGGCCGTTTTGACAATGACATTCTGGCAATCGTGTGGCGCCAACCCGGCTCGAGGGCGTGCCAAGGCACCATGGCGATGGCTGCTCCTACCGCCGGTGCTTGCCGAAAAACTCCAGCATCATCCTGCTGGCATCCGGCCCTTTCCCGTGGAAGGCGATCATCGTGTCGCCGCCGCTCCACGCATGGTCCAGCGTATCGACCCGCACCACCCGCAGCACCACCTTGCTGCCGACCTGGTAATCGCGGATCTCATGCCCGCTGCGGGTGCCGCGCCGCGTGACCTTGACCGGTGTATCGGCCGGCACGCCGTTCAACAGCAAACTCTGTCGCACGAGCTGCTGCTGGTTCACCGCGTGCACCACGGTATCGGCATCGCCCTGGAACAGGATGGCGGGCATCAGCGGGAAATTGGCACGCCGCGCCAGCACTTCGCGGATGGCCGGCTCGGTCCGCAAGCCACCGCCATGGCGCATCACGCCCAGCGCGCCGACGGTACCGTGGCCGGCGCCGAACACGGGCCCGGAATGCAGGCCGACCGCCGCGAACAGGTCGGGGAAATTGAGCGCCAGGATATTGGCCAGGCCGGCACCGGCCGAGATGCCGCACACGTAGATGCGGCGCCGGTCGATCGGGTACTGCGCCAGCACCTTGCCGAGGATGGCCGCCACCGGCTGCACGTCGCCGCCGCCCTGCTGCGTGGCGCGGTCGAACCAGCGCCAGCAGCGCTGCGCATGCACGGTGACGGATTGCTGCGGATAGAGCACCGCATAGCCCTTCTTTTCCGCCACCGTGTTCATCCGCGTGCCCTGCGCGAACTGGGTGGCGGTCTGCTGGCAGCCATGCAGCATCAGCAGCAGCGGCCAGCCATCGCGGGGCACTTCGCCCTGCGGCAGGTACAGCCAGTACTGCATCTGCTGGGCCCCCGCCAGGTGATGGCCGGCCAGCCAGCGTCCGGGCGCCACCGGCGTGGCCGGCGGCGTGCGCGCGCGGGGCGCCGCCACCGCGGCCTTCTTCGCGGGCCGCTTGCGCACGCTGCTCTTCGGCAACGCCAGCATGGACCCGACCATCTTCACCGCCGCCTTCTGCTGGGCGGTTCCCGCCTTCATCAACGAGCGCACCAGGCGCGCGCCGGCATTTCGCTTGACCATGATTCCTCCGTTTTGCCGGGCCTCCGTGCCACGGAGCCCGGCCACACTATTGAATTCCGGTAAGGACGCGAAAAATCCGCTTGCGCTATTCTGGCATGCGCACCGCCGGGCCACGCGCGGCGGCCTTTCCACAAACTGCATCACAGGAGACCAACATGAGCTATCTCGACCGAGACCCGTTTGGCATTTACCGTGACCGCGACAACGATGGCCCCGGCCCGCACCTGATGGGTGCCGACACGCTGATGGGCGAAGACGTGTACAACCGCCAGGAAGAAGACCTGGGCGACATTAAAGAAATCATGATCGACATGCAGTCCGGCAAAATCGCCTATGCCGTGCTGTCGTTCGGCGGCATCCTGGGTATGGGCGACAAGCTGTTCGCCGTGCCATGGCAGGCGCTGCAACTCGATACCGTCAACAAGCGCTTCATCCTGGACGTGGCGAAAGAACGCCTGGAAAACGCCCCCGGCTTCGACAAGGACCGCTGGCCCGACATGGCGAGCGCCGAATTCGGCAGCCAGATCAGCAGCTTCTGGGGCGGCGCCGCGCAGGCGATGCCTGGCCAGATGACCTCCACCGGCAGCGTGATGAGCAGCGGCAGCAGCACCATGCAGAGCGGCTCGAGCTTTGGCCAGAGCCAGTCGGGCAACCTGTCCGGCGGTTCGGGCAGCAGCATGGGCAGCGGCAGCATGGGCAGCAGCAGCGGCCTGTCCAGCCAGAGCGGCAGCCTGGGCAGCGGCACCGGCCTGGGCAGCGATGCACTGGACCTGGGGCGCGGCGACTCCGACCTGACCGACAAGAACGTCAACCAGGCCGGCGGGCTGTCGAACCAGAACACCAGCATCGACCCGAACAAGAAGTACTGACAGGCCTGGCCGCCGTAGTGCCGTTAAGTTAAGCGTAATCCGGCACATTGGAAGCGCATGCATCCACCCCAACAGCGAAGGGCTGGGATCAGACCCGCCGGGTCTGATCCCGGAATTTGCACTTGGGGTGGACTTAACAGAACGGCATTACCGCTCCGCGCGGCTTTTGACTACCTCTGCATCGACTCCCACACTTTAAACAAGCGCTTGACCGACACCGGCATCGGCGTGCGCAACTCCTGCGCGAACAGCGAAACGCGCAATTCCTCCAGCATCCAGCGATACTCCACCAGTTTTGGATCGGTATTCTTGCCGGCCGATTTCTCGCGCATCACGCGCAGGTAAGGCTGCGCCGCCTGGTGCCAGTCGGCCATCGATTTCGCATCGCGTGCCGGATCGGTGCGCAGCTTTTCCAGCCGCACGTTCATCGCCTTCAGGTAGCGCGGGAAATGCGCCAGCTGCGCGAATTCGGTATCGAGCAGGAAGCGCTTGTGCACCAGCCCTTTCAGCTGCTCCTGCATGTCGGCCGCGGCCTGCGGGTTGATGCCCTGCAGCCGCTTCGGCAAGCCGTGGAACTCGGTCAGCACCTGCGACACCAGCCGGGCGATCTCGTTCACCAGCAGCACCAGCCGCGACTTGCCTTCGTCCTTGCGCTTGTTGAACGCGGCCGCATCGAGCGGCAGCGGATCCTGCAGGCAGGCGATGTCGATCGCCTTGGCGATGATCTGGTCGCGCAGTTCCTCCTGCGTGCCCATGCTCATGAACTGCATGCCCATCTGCTGCAGGTTCGGGATGCTTTTCTCGACGAACTTGATCTGGTCCTTCATCTGCAGCGCGAACAGGCGGCGCAGGCCGATGCGGTGCGTGCGCGCGGCCACGTTCGGATCGTCGAACACTTCCAGGTCGCAGTGCGTGCCCTTGTCCACCAGCGCCGGGAAGCCGATCAGGGTCAGCTTGCCCTGCACGATCTCCAGCAGTTCGGGCAGTTCGCCGAACGACCATGACGTGATGTTCGTATGCGCGGCGGCCGGTGCCGGGGCGGTGGCTGCCGGTGCCGGCACGGCCGCACCCGGCATGCCACCCGCCTTCACCTCGCCCGCGATACCGCCGTGCTTTGCGCCCCTGTCCGGCCCCTTGTCCTGTCCCTTCTCCGCCCGTCCTCCGCCCAGCTGCGCCAGCGAAGCGGCGGATGCGGGCGGCGCGTTTTCCGCCATCCTCTGGAAACTCTGCCGCGCCTGGATGCCGTATTCCGCCTGCAGGGTGGCCAGGTTGCGGCCCATGTCCAGCTGGCGGCCATGCTCGTCGATCACCTTGAAGTTCATGAAATGGTGCGCCGGCAGCTGTTCCGGCTTGAAGTCGGAGGTCAGCACCGTGATCGTGATCTGCTCGCGGATGTCGGCGATGATCGCGTCGACCAGGTCGCCGCGGCCGAACGCCTGCTTCTCGTGGATGCGGTCGCAGAACTTCTGCGCATACTCGGGCAGCGGCACCATGTGCCGGCGCAGTTTTTGCGGCAGCGATTTCAGCAGCAGGTGCACCTTTTCCTTCAGCATGCCCGGCACCAGCCATTCGCAGCGCTCGCGCGACAGCTGGTTCAGCGCATACAGCGGCACGTGCAGCGTAACGCCGTCGCGCACCGTGCCCGGCTCGAAGTGATACGTGAGCGCCATCTCCACGCCGGCGGCCAACAGCTTCTTCGGGAACAGCTCGGTCGTCACGCCGGCCGCCTCGTGCCGCATCAGGTCTTCCTTGACGAGGTACAGGATCTTCGGCTCGGCCTGCGCGGCCTTCTTGTACCAGGCTTCGAAACCGGCACCGTTGACCACGTCGTGCGGGATCAGCTTGTCGTAGAACGCCTCGATCAGCTGGTCGTCCACCAGCACGTCCTGCCGGCGCGACTTGTGTTCCAGGTTCTCGATTTCCTTCACCAGCCGGTGGTTGTGGGCGAAGAACGGCGCGCGCGTGTCATAGTCGCCGGCCACCAGCGCGTCGCGGATGAAGATCTCGCGTGCCTCGGCCGGATTGTGCAGCGCATAGTTGATGCGGCGCTGGCTGTAGATCGTCAGGCCGTACAGGGTGGCCTTCTCGGCCGCCGTCACCTGTGCCGGGCGCTTTTCCCAGCGCGGTTCGCCCCACGATTTCCTCAGCAGGTGCGCGCCGATCTTTTCCAGCCACTCCGGCTCGATCTTCGCGATGGTGCGCGCGTAGAGCCGCGTGGTCTCCACCAGTTCGGCTGCCATCACCCACTTGCCGGCCTTCTTGCCCAGCGAGGAACCGGGCCAGATATTGAACTTGATGCCGCGCGCGCCCAGGTAGCCGGGATCGTCTTCCATCTTGAAGCCGACGTTGCCCAGCAGGCCCGTGAGCAGCGCCATGTGCACCTGCTCGTAGGTGGCCGGCGTTTCGTTCATGCGCCAGCCCTGCTCCTTGACCAGCGTGAGCAGCTGGGAATGCACGTCGCGCCACTCGCGCAGCCGCACCTGCGACAGGAAGTTGGCACGGCAGTTGTCCTGCAGCTGGCGATTGGTCTTCTTGTGCTCGATGGCTTCCTCGAACCAGCGCCAGATCTTGATGTAGGAAAGGAATTCGGACTTTTCATCGGCGAACTTCTGGTGCGCCTGGTCGGCCGCCTGCTGGTGCTCGATCGGCCGGTCGCGCGGGTCCTGCACCGACAGCGCGGCCGCCACGATCAGCACTTCGGTCAGGCAGGTGAAGTCCTGCGCGGCCAGGATCATGCGCCCCACGCGCGGATCGAGCGGCAGCTTGGCCAGCTTGCGGCCCAGGTTCGTCAGCCGGTTGTCGTCATCGACGGCGCCCAGTTCCTGCAGCAGCTGGTAGCCGTCGGCGATCGCGCGCGCCAGCGGCGGTTCGATGAACGGGAACGTCTCCACGTCCGCCAGGTGCAGGGACTTCATCCGCAGGATGACCGATGCCAGCGACGAGCGCAGGATTTCCGGATCGGTAAACTTCGGCCGCTTGTTGTAATCCTCTTCGTCGTACAGCCGGATGCACACGCCATCGGCCACGCGGCCGCAACGGCCGGCGCGCTGGTTGGCCGCGGACTGCGCCACCGGTTCGACCTGTAGCTGCTCGACCTTGTTGCGGTAGCTGTAGCGCTTCACGCGCGCCAGGCCGGCATCGACCACGTAGCGGATGCCCGGCACCGTCAGCGACGTCTCGGCCACGTTGGTGGCGAGGACGATCCTGCGCTGGTTCGTGGTGCGGAACACGCGGTCCTGCTCCTCCACCGACAGGCGGGCGAACAGCGGCAGGATTTCCACGTGCGGCGGATGGTGCTTGCGCAGCGCCTCGGCCGCATCGCGGATCTCCCGCTCGCCGGGCAGGAACACCAGCACATCGCCGGGGCCGATGCGGCATACCTCGTCGACGCCGTCGAGGATGGCATCCATCAGGTCTCGCTTTTCCTTTGCGGCGGCGGCCGTGCGCATTTGCGGTTTCGCCGCGTTTGCCCCTTCCGGCAACCTGACCGGCTCGCGCTCCACCGGCCGGTAGCGCACTTCCACGGCATACAGGCGCCCGGAGACCTCGATCACCGGCACCGGCGGCTTGCCGTGCTGGCTGAAATGGCGGGCGAAACGCTCGGCATCGATAGTGGCGGACGTGATGATCACCTTCAGGTCCGGCCGGCGCGGCAGCAGCTGCTTCAGGTAGCCCAGCAGGAAGTCGATGTTCAGGCTGCGTTCGTGCGCCTCGTCGATGATGATCGTGTCGTAGCCCTTGAGCAGCGGGTCTGTCTGGGTTTCGGCCAGCAGGATACCGTCCGTCATCAGCTTCACGTACGCGCCCTTGTGCAGGGTATCGTTGAAGCGCACCTTGTAGCCCACGTGCTCGCCCAGCGGCGAGCCCAGTTCCTGGGCGATCCGCTTGGCGGTCGAGGAAGCGGCGATGCGGCGCGGCTGGGTGTGGCCGATCAGGCCCTTTTGCCCGCGGCCCAGCTCCAGGCAGATCTTCGGCAGCTGCGTGGTCTTGCCGGAACCGGTCTCGCCCGAGACGATCACGACCTGGTGCTTCGACAATGCCTCGGCAATCTCGCCCCGCCGGCCCGACACCGGCAAGTCTTCCGGGAACGTGATGGGCGGCAGCGGATTGCGGAACAGCCGTTCGGCCTCGCGCGCGGCAAGCTGCTCGGGCGTTGGTTTTTCGCGCGCGCCACCCTGCCTCGGCGCGCGCTTTTCGCCCGCGGCACCCTGCTCCGGCGTTGCTTTTTCCCGTGGCGCGCCGCCGCGGCGGCCGTCATCGCGGCGCGGGGTACGCGCTTCGTTCGTTTTCGGGGAAGAAGAGGAAGGGGACTGCTTGATGGCTTCAGACATTGTTTTTACGAGGTTTTGCTGCGAGTTTTACGACGAATGCCGCGCAGCGAATTATAATGCGGCGCATGGAAAATCCCGTCGAATTCGTCCAGTGGCTGCGTTCCGTCGCGCCTTATATCCACGCCTTCCGCGGCAAGACGTTCGTGGTGGCCTTCCCCGGTGAACTGGTGGCGGCCGGCGCCCTGCCGGTGCTGGCGCACGACCTGTCGCTGCTGCACGCGCTCGGCATCAAGGTCGTTGTCGTGTACGGCTCGCGGCCCCAGGTCGCCGAACAGCTGGCGCTGCGAAACGTCGAGGGCCGTTTCCACAACGGCATCCGCGTCACCGATACCGCGGCGATGGAATGCGCCAAGGAAGCCGCCGGCGAACTGCGCCTCGATATCGAAGCCGCGTTCAGCCAGGGCTTGCCGAACACGCCGATGTCGAACGCGGCGATCCGTGTCATTTCCGGCAACTTCGTCACGGCCCGTCCGCTCGGCGTCATCGACGGCGTCGACCTGGAACTGACCGGCGTGACGCGCAAGGTCGATGCCGAAACGATCCACTCGATCCTGGCCGCCGGCGGCGTGATCCTGCTGTCGCCGCTGGGTTTCTCGCCCACCGGCGAAGCGTTCAACCTGACGATGGAAGACGTGGCCGTCTCGGCCGCCGTGGCGCTGCATGCGGACAAGCTGATCTTCATCACCGAGACCGAGATGCTGCGCGACCTGGCCGGCACGGAAATCCGCGAACTGTCGTCGCACATGGCCGAAGCCGTGCTGCAGGCGAATTTCCTGTCGCCGGAAAGCGCGTTCTACCTGCGCCACTGCGTCAAGGCCTGCAACAGCGGCGTGGAACGTTCGCACATCGTGCCGTTCGCGATGGACGGTTCGGCCATGCTGGAACTGTTCACGCACGATGGCGTGGGCACCATGATCAGCCACGAGAACCTGGAAAGCCTGCGCCCCGCCACAATTGAGGACGTTGGCGGGATTATCAAGCTGATCGAACCGCTGGAAGCGGACGGCACGCTGGTCAAGCGCGGCCGCGAGCTGATCGAACGGGAAATCAATTATTTTTCCGTCATCGAACACGATGGCGTGATCTTCGGCTGCGCCGCGCTGTACCCGTTCCCGGAAGAGAAGATGGCCGAAATGGCATGCCTGACGGTCAACCCCGAAGTGCAGGCGCAAGGCGATGGCGAGCGGATCCTGAAGCACATGGAAAACCGCGCGCGCGCCTCCGGCATCACCAGGCTGTTCGTGCTCACCACCCGCACGGCGCACTGGTTCATCAAGCGCGGCTTCGTGCCGGCCACCGTGGATGCGCTGCCGAAGGACCGCCAGCGCATGTACAACTACCAGCGCAAGTCGCAGGTGCTGGTCAAAACGCTGTGAGCGGCGTTTGCCCGAGAAGCTTTACAATGCACGTTTCTGCACACTGAGGAGCACCCGAGATGGCCCGTACCGTCCAATGCATCAAACTGAACAAGGAAGCCGAAGGCCTGGACTTCCCGCCGTATCCAGGCGAACTGGGCAAGAAGATCTATGAATCCGTGTCGAAAGAGGCCTGGGCGGCCTGGCTGAAGCACCAGACCATGCTGGTCAACGAAAACCGCCTGAACCTGGCCGACGTGCGCGCCCGCAAGTACCTGGCCGCGCAGATGGAAAAGCATTTCTTCGGCGAAGGCGCCGACGAAGCCCAGGGTTACGTGCCGCCGACGGCGTAAGCACTGCTCCCTCAGCAAAACGGCACCCGCGGGTGCCGTTTTTCATTTCAAGGCGCTGTCGGCCTCGTTTGAACCCAGGCGCAAACCTGGGGTCAGACCCCCGTCACCGCAAACGACCGGGCTTGCCGCCAGCGGTATCGGGGGTCTGACCCCGGCAGTTGCCGCCGCTTGCCAGCTCAACAAACCCTGCGGGTCTGACCCCGGCAGTTGCCGCGCTTACCAGCTCAGCGTCTTCACACCCTCGGCGGTACCCAGCAGGCACACATTGGCGCCGCGCGCGGCGAACAGGCCCACGGCGATCACGCCGGTGATCCCGTTGATGGTGTTTTCCAGCCCGACCGGATCGGTGATCGACAGGCCGGCCACGTCGATCAGGTGGCCGCCGTTGTCGGTGACGAACGGCTCATCGGTACCCGGCTTGACGCGCACCTTCGGCTGGCCGCCCAGCGCCGCCAGCTGGCGGAACACGGCATTGCGCGCCATCGGGATCACTTCGACCGGCAGTGCGAACTTGCCCAGCGTGCCGACCAGCTTCGAGCCGTCGGCGATGCAGACGAACGATTTCGACACCGATGCCACGATCTTCTCGCGCGTCAGCGCCGCGCCGCCGCCCTTGATCATCGCGCCGGAAGCGTCGATCTCGTCGGCACCGTCGATGTAGACGGCGATCGAGTCCACCTCGTTCAGGTCGAACACGGGAATGCCGTGGCCTTGCAGGCGCGCCGCGGTGGCTTCGGACGAAGCCACGGTGCCCTTGATGCGGTGCTTGATGGCGGCCAGTTCGTCGATGAAGAAATTGGCGGTCGAGCCGGTGCCGACGCCGATGATTTCGCCGTCGACCACGTAGCCGATGGCGGCGCGCGCCACGGCCTGTTTCAGTTCGTCTTGAGTCATGATTGAGGATAGGGGATTACGGATTCGAGGGCCGCCATTTTAACAGCGCACCGGGCGGCCTTTGTGGGAAAATAGCCAATCTCCATAGGTCAGCCCAACAGAACATGACATCCACGCCCACCGCCCCCACCGACTCGTCCCCCGCCGCGCCCACCACCGCGCCCACGGTCCTGATCGTCGACGACAGCCGCGTTTCCCGCCTGGTGGCGCGGCAATACATCCTCGCGCTGCACGCCGACTGGACCGTGGTGGAAGCGGCAACCGGCGAGGAAGCGCTTGCCAGGGCGCCGGAAGTGCAGCCGCAACTGGTGCTGATGGACGTGAACATGCCCGGCATGGGTGGCATCGCCTGCGCCGAGAAGCTGCGTGCGCTGCTGCCCGATGCGCACATCTCGCTGCTGACGGCCAATGTGCAGGACGCCACCCGCAACCGCGCCAGCGAAATCGGCGTCGGCTTCATGGAAAAGCCGATCACGCCGGAACGCATCGCCCGCCTGACCGCCCTGCTGGGGCATTGACATGGTCGCCGCCATGGTCGCGCTGACCGAGCTGGAACACGACGCGCTGGTCGAGATCTTCAACATCGGCGTGGGCCAGGCCGCCGCGGCGATGAGCGGCATCGTCGGCGAGGAAGTCACGATGTCCGTGCCGTCGATCACCTTCCTCAGCCGCAGCGAAGCGGCCCAGCTGCTCGAGGAGGCGCACCGGAACAACCAGGGTTCGCCCGATAACAGCAGCAACGAACGCATCTGCGGCGTCAGCCAGCATTACGAAGGCGCGTTCTCGACCGAAGCGCTGCTGATGTTTCCCGAGGACAAAAGCCTGGAAATCGTGCGCCTGATGGTGGGCGAGGCGGTGCCGCTGGCCGAGCTGTCCGGCATGGAACAGGAAGCGATGAGCGAGATCGGCAACATCATCCTCAATTCCTGCGTCGGCACGCTGGCCAACATCTTCCAGCAGGAACTGCACGGTTCGCTGCCGGTCTACCACGTGGGTTCCAGCGACGAGATCCTCGACGCCACCGGCACCCGCGCCGATACCGTGGTGATGATGCTGCACATCGACTTCATCCTGGAAAAGCACCAGATCCACGGCTACGTCGCCTTCATCCTCGACGTGACCGCCCTCACCGACCTGAAGGAACAGATCGACCGCTACCTGCAACGCGCGATGGGACTTCAATAAGGATGCACCCGTCCCGCCTGCCATTGCTGGAAAGCGTGCTGGAAGCGGTCAGCGCCGGCATCGTCGTCGTCGACCAGGACCGCCGCATCGTGCTGTGGAATAAATGGATGAGCCGCCATACCGGCTGCGCCGCCCACAAGGCGCTCGGCATGGACCTGTTCGAGCTGATGCCCGAGCTGCGCGGCGGCCGCGTGGAAGCCGCCGTCACGCAGGCCCTGACGAACCATTTTTCCTCGCTGCTGTCCCCCACCCTGAACCGCGCACCGTTTCCGCTGTATTCGAACCCGGCCGCGATCGCGCGCAGCGACCGCATGCAGCAGGCCATCGCCGTCACGCCGCTGGCGTTCCCCGACGGCCAGGGCGGTTCCCACTGCCTGATCCAGCTGAACGACGTCAGCATGGCCGCCGCGCGCGAAAAGCTGCTGCGCGAACAGACCGAACTGCTGCGCATGCAGACCTTCTCGGACGGCCTGACCGGCGTTGCCAACCGCCGCGCCTTCGACGCCGCGATCGACCGCGAAGTGCGGCGCGCCAAGCGCAACGGCGGCATGCTGTCGCTGCTGATGATCGACATCGACCATTTCAAGCCCTACAACGACCATTATGGCCACCAGAAAGGCGACTGGTGCCTGATCCAGGTGTCGGCCGCCCTGCAGGCTTTGCTGCAGCGCTCGGTGGACATGCTGGCCCGCTACGGCGGCGAGGAATTCGCCGTGATCCTGCCGGACAACGATCCGCGCCAGGCGCTGCGCATGGCCGAAACGCTGCACGAACGCGTGCTGCAGCTGGCGATCCCGCACGAGTACGGCGGGCCGGAACAGCAGGTCACCGTCAGCATCGGCGTGGCCACGCTGCAGGCGGGCCAGACGGCCACGCCGGCCGCCCTGATCGGCGCCGCCGACGGCGCGCTGTATGCCGCCAAGCGCCAGGGCCGCAACCGCATCGTCTCGGCACTGCCCGAACAGGCGCCCGGCGGCCAGGCACCGTAAAGTACAGGAACGTGATGTAATGTGATGCGATGTGGCGTCACGTGATGTGACGCGCTGTGACGCGCTGTGACGCGCTCGCGACCGGCGCAGCCGGCCATCGCCACGGCTACCGCTGCTGCAGGATCTCGCGGTCGATCGCCTTCAACGGCACGCTCTTTTCCACGCCGCCGCGCTTCACGGCTTCCTTCGGCATGCCGTAGACCACGCAGCTTTCCTCGTCCTGCGCCACGGTGCGGGCGCCGGCCTTGCGCATTTCCAGCAGGCCGGCGGCGCCGTCGTCGCCCATGCCCGTCATGATGATGCCCAGCGCATTGGCGCCCGCGTGCCGGGCCACGGAGCGGAACAGCACGTCCACCGAGGGCCGGTGCCGGTTCACCAGCGGGCCGTCGATCACGTCGACGCAATAGCGCGCGCCATCGCGGCGCAGCAGCATGTGCTTGCCGCCGGGCGCGATCAGCGCGCGGCCCGGCAGCACGCGGTCATTGTGCCGCGCTTCGCGTACTTCGATCTGGCACAGCTTGTCGAGGCGGTCGGCAAAAGCAGCCGTGAACTTCTCCGGCATGTGCTGCACGATCACGATGCCCGGCGTCACGCGCGGCAGCGCCGTCAGCACTTCCTCGAGCGCCAGGGTGCCGCCGGTCGACGTGCCGATGGCCACCACCCGCTCGGTGGTCTGCAGCGGCGTGCGGGCCTCTGCCGCCGGCGGCAGGATCGCATCGGCGGTCAGCTTGGCGGGCGCCTGGGCGGGCGCGGCCGCGCGGGCGGCGAGCCGGCGCACGTTGACCTGCGCGGCGGCGCGGACCGCGCTCACCAGCTCGGCGGAACTGTCGTTGAGGAAGTCCCGCAAGCCCAGTTTCGGCTTGGCGATCACGGCCACCGCGCCGGCCGCCATCGCCGCCATCGTGGTCTGGGCACCCTTCTCCGTCAGCGTCGAGCAGATGATCACCGGTGTCGGGCGCTCGGCCATGATCTTCTTCAGGAAGGTGATGCCATCCATGCGCGGCATCTCCACGTCCAGCACGATCACGTCCGGCCATGCCTGCTTCATCCGTTCGATCGCCAGCAGCGGGTCCGATACGGCGTGCAGCAGGCGGATGCCGGGCGCCGCCGCCAGCATTTCACCGACGATCTTGCGTACCACGGCCGAATCGTCGACGACCATCACATTCACAGGCTTCATCAATTCCCACGACCCTTCCATGGATGCGGCAACGCCCGCGAACGACGCGCCCGCACGGCGCAGGGGCGGCATGGCCAGGCCACGCGCCGCGCTCCGTCACGGGGTTCGTCCAGGCGCACCTTGCCGATCATGCGCCTTGCCGCTCAGGTACCTTGCGGCCATGCACCTTGGCCGTCATGCGGCCTGGCGATCGCGCGCCTGCCCCGCCGCGGCCTTGCGGTACACCGACGGTACCACGGGCTGCACCGCGTTGCTGATGTCCTGCAGGCTTTCCGAATGGCCGATGAAAAACTGGCCACCCGGCTTCAGGCGCGACGTCACACGCGCCACCACCTGCCGCTTGGTCTCGGCATTAAAGTAGATCATCACGTTGCGCAGGAAGACCACGTCGAACATGCCGAGTTCATTGGGCAGCTGGGTGTTCAGGTTCACCTGCCGGAACTGCACACGCTGGCGCAGCGCCCGGTCGACCAGCAGCGTGCCCTGCTGCTCGCCGATGCCTTTCAGGCAAAAGCGCTTCAGGTAGCCGGGCGGCACATGCGAGGCCCGCTCCATCGGATAGTGCGCGACGCGGGCGCGCTGCAGCACGCGCGTGCTGATGTCGGACGCCACCACTTCCCACGGCGCGTTACCCAGCACGTCGGCCAGCACCATCGCGATGCTGTACGGCTCCTCGCCGGACGAACAGGCCGCGCTCCACACGCGGAACGGCGTGGTGCCGGCGCTGCCGTGCGCCGTGGCCGCTTCGCGCAGCAGGTCGAAATGGCGCGCCTCGCGGAAGAAGTAGGTTTCGTTGGTGGTCAGCAGGTCGACCGCGACCTGGGCCTCCTCCGGATGCCGCCCGTCGGCCAGCAGCTCGAAATACGCGTCATAGCTGTCCAGCCCGAAGTGGTGCAGCCGCTTGGCAAGCCGGCCGCTGACCAGCGCCTTCTTGGCATCGGACATCGTGATGCCGGCGATGTCGAGGATGAAGCGCTGGAAGCGCGCGAATTCGCGCTCGTTGATCGCGATCGCGCTCATGCCGCCTGGGCTTCGCTGTCGACCAGCGTGGCCAGCCCGTCCAGCGCCAGCACGTGCGCAACGTTCAGCAGGATCACGAACTTGCCGTTCACCTTGGCCATTCCGCCGATGAAGTCGCCGCGGATGCGCGTGCCGAACGACGGCGCCGGCTCGATCTCGGCCAGCGCGATGTCGAGCACCGCGCTGACGGCGTCGACCACCACGCCCGTCACCTGCCGTTCGCCATCGGCTTCCAGTTCGACGATGACGATGCAGGTGCGCTTGCCCGGCACCGCCAGCGGGCGGCCGAAGCGGGCCGCCAGGTCCATCACGGGCACCACGGCGCCGCGCAGGTTGATCACGCCGCGGATCGATTCCGGCATCATCGGCACTTCGGTGATGCCGGAGAACTCGATGATTTCCTTCACGGCCATGATGCCGATGCCGAACGCTTCGCCGCCCAGCATGAAGGTCAGGTATTGCGCGGACTCGCTTGCCGCCGCGCCGCTGTCTTGCTTGGTGTGTTTCATGATCGGTCCATCAGAAGTTGGTGAAGCTCTTTTCATCCAGCTCGCCGTGCGTGAAATCGTCGGCCGGGCGCAGGTTGACGCCACGCCGTGCCGGCCGGGCGCTGCCGGTGCGCACCTTGGCCACGACCCGCGCGCCATGGTTGCCGGCCAGGTGGAAGAAGCTCATCGCCTGCTGCAGCTGCTCGGCCTGGCCGCTCATTTCCTCGGCGGTGGCGGCCAGCTCCTCGGAGCTCGACGCGTTCTGCTGCGTGCCCTGGCTCATCTGGCCCACGGCCGAGTTGATCTGGCCCACGCCGGCCGACTGTTCCTCGGAGGCGGCGGTGATTTCCTGCACCAGGTCGGACGTCTTGCGGATGTTCGGCACCATCTGGTCCAGCAGCGCACCGGCCCGTTCGGCCAGTTCCACGCTGGACGTGGCCACTTCGCCGATTTCCTGCGCCGCCACCTGGCTGCGCTCGGCCAGCTTGCGCACTTCGGCCGCCACCACCGCGAAGCCCTTGCCATGTTCGCCGGCGCGGGCCGCCTCGATGGCCGCGTTCAGCGCCAGCAGGTTGGTCTGGTAGGCGATATCGTCGATGATGCCGATCTGTTTCGCGATCTGCTTCATCGCCGTCGCGGTGGCCTTGACGGCTTCGCCGCCTTCGGCCGCCTCGCGTGCCGCCTGGGTGGCCATGCCATCCGTGACGCGGGCATTCTCTGTGTTCTGCGAGATCGACGCCGTCATCTGCTCCAGCGATGCCGAGGTTTCCTCGACGCTGGCGGCCTGCTCGGAAGCGGCCTGCGACAGCGACTGCGCCGTGGCCGACACTTCCTCGGAGGCCGAGGCCAGCGACTGCGCACTGGCGTTGACATCGCCGACCACCTGCGCCAGCTTGTCCATCGTGCCGTTCGAGTATTCCTTCAGCTTGCCGAACGCGCCGTGGTATTCCTTGTCGATGCGCGAAGTCAGGTCGCCTTCGGCCAGTGCCGACATCACGCGCACCACGTC
Organism: Pseudoduganella albidiflava; assembly: GCF_004322755.1. Lineage (NCBI taxonomy): Bacteria > Pseudomonadati > Pseudomonadota > Betaproteobacteria > Burkholderiales > Oxalobacteraceae > Pseudoduganella > Pseudoduganella albidiflava. The sequence goes on along the minus strand of NZ_CP036401.1, from coordinate 1,132,942 downwards.
GTCGATGCTGGCGCCGGTCGTCGCCACCAGCTGGTTCAGGCCATCGCCCATCTCCTTCTGGAAGCCCTGCATGCCCGCCGTGTCGACGCGCGCCTCGAAGTTGCCGCGGTTGGCGGCCTCGATCACGGCGCGCTGGCCGGCGATCACCAGGCGCAGCTTGCCCACCATCTGCGCCACGGCGAACAGCATGCTGTGGTTGTCGCCCTTGCGGACGGCGACTTCGCCGGACAGGTCGCCGTCGGCAATGCGCGTCAGCAGTGCGGCCGCGTAGGCCGGTTCGCCGCCGAGCGTGCGCGTCAGGCTGAGGGTGATCCAGAACGCCATGCCGATGCCCATCAGCACGGCCAGCGTGCCCAGCATCACCTGCTGGTTGCGGGCGCTGACATACGCCTCGGTGGCTTCCTGGCCGGATTTCGCCATCGAGTCATCCTGGTGTGCGATCAGCTTGCGGATCGTGGCGATATAGGTCGTCTGGATGCCTTCGAGCTTGTTGACCAGCAGGTCGCGCGCCTCGGCGCGCTGGCCGGCGGCGACCAGGCGCAGGAACTCTTCCTGGATCACGCGGTATTGCTCGCGCGTTTCCACCACGGCCTGGAGCACTTCCTTGCCTTCCGGCGAGGCGACGACCTTCTTCAGCTTCTCGAGCGTCTCGCGCAGCTTGGCGCGTTCCGCCTCGATCGTCGCCAGCTCGCGGCGTGCCACCGCCGCATCGTCGAAGATCACGACATTGCGCATCGCGATGGCGATCGTGGTGATGTTGCCGATCAGGTCGTGGGCCATGGTGACCTTCGGGTACTTGTCGGCGACCAGTTCGTTGACGTTGTCGCTGACGCCGGCCAGGCTGCGGATACCCAGCAGGATGCTGGCCGCCAGCAGGATGCCGACGACGCCGAAGCCCAGGGCCAGGCGGGCGCTTACTTTCAGATTACGGAACAAGATTGTCTCCTTGCGGCCACCGGCCGCGGGTTGTTTGCGGGTTTTTTAACGGATTGAAGCGGTCTTGCAACGGCGCTCAGAAGCGGGTAAAGCTGGCTTCGTCCAGCCCTGCCTCGGCAAAGGCCGGTTGCAGCGCGATGTTCTGGCGCTTCGGCACGGCGGCCGCGCGCGGCACGCGGCCAGCCGGCTTGCGCACCGACGAACCGCTCTCGAGTTTGAAGAAGCCCATCGCGGCCTGCAGCTGCTCGGCCTGGCCGCTCATTTCCTCGGCGGTGGCGGCCAGCTCCTCGGAGCTCGACGCGTTCTGCTGCGTGCCCTGGCTCATCTGGCCCACGGCCGCGTTGATCTGGCCCACGCCGGCCGACTGTTCTTCGGACGCGGCGGTGATTTCCTGCACCAGGTCGGAGGTCTTGCGGATGTTCGGCACCATCTGGTCCAGCAGCGCACCGGCCCGTTCGGCCAGTTCCACGCTGGACGTGGCCACTTCGCCGATTTCCTGCGCCGCCACCTGGCTGCGTTCGGCCAGCTTGCGCACTTCGGCCGCCACCACGGCGAAGCCCTTGCCATGTTCGCCGGCACGGGCCGCCTCGATGGCCGCGTTCAGCGCCAGCAGGTTGGTCTGGTAAGCGATATCGTCGATGATGCCGATCTGCTTGGCGATCTGCTTCATCGCCGTCGCGGTGGCCTTGACGGCTTCGCCACCTTCGGCCGCCTCGCGCGCCACCTGGGTGGCCATGCTGTCCGTGACGCGGGCATTCTCGGTGTTCTGCGAGATCGACGCCGTCATCTGCTCCAGCGATGCCGAAGTTTCCTCGACGCTGGCGGCCTGCTCGGAGGCGGCCTGCGACAGCGACTGCGCCGTGGCCGACACTTCCTCGGAGGCCGAGGCCAGCGACTGCGCGCCGGCGTTGACATCGCTGACCACCTGCGTCAGCTTCACGATCATCTGGTTCATCGCATGCAGCAGCTGGCCCGTCTCGTCGCGCGAATCGCTCTCGATGCGCACGGTCAGGTCGCCTTCGGCGAGGCTGTTCGCGGCATTGACCGCCTTGCGTAGCGCGCCGGTAACGGACAGCGTGATCGACGCGCCGATGATGATCGCCACCAGCAGCGCGCCGCCGGTCATCAGCATCACGGTGGCGCGGGTATCCTCGTAGGTATGCTTGGCGGTCTCGGTCAGATCCTGCATCAGCTTGCCCTGGTGCTTGATCAGCGCGTCCAGAGCCTGGATCAGCTCCCGGTTGGCGGGCGCGTAGTCATTGCTGATGAAATCGGCGCCTTGCTGGCGGTCGGCGCGCATCAGGGCATAGAACTTGTCGTACTTGACGTCCAGCGCCACGCGCTTCTCGGATACGGCGCGCAGCAGTTCCTTGCCGCGCTCGGAGAACACCACTTTTTCCATCTCGGCGATGCGGCGCACCGTATCGGCACGCATGCCCTCGATGGCCTTGCGGTGGCGCTCGATCTCGCTCTCGCTGCTGGTCAGCAGCATGCCGCGCATGTGGCGCCCGGCATCGATCGCGTCGCGCACCATGTCCTGCGCGGCGATCACCTTGGGATAGGCCTCGCCGGTGATCTCGTCGGTCACCTTGTCCATGTCCGCCATGCGGGTAATGGCCAGGAACGCGACGCCCAGCAACAGCAGCAACAGCACGCCGAAGCCCAGCCCCAGGCGAACGCCGATTTTCAAGTTCTTAAGCACGATGGCTCTCCAGGATCAGTAAAAAACAATAAGGTTGTTGGAAGTCATTCGGCGACCGCATGGCGTTCGCTCTCGACGCCGGACAGCAGCGCCGCCATGTCGAGGATCAGTGCCACGTCGCCATTGCCGAGGATCGACGAGCCGGACAGGAAGCGCGCGCCGGCGAACACCTTGCCGAGCGGCTTGATCACGGTCTGGAACTCGCCCAGCAGCGAATCGACGACGAGGCCGGCCCGGCTGCTGCCGTAGCGCACCACCACGATGCTCTGGCGCCGTGCCGGCGCGCCGGCGAGCGCGAAGCGTTCGCGCAGCCGCACGAACGGCATCGGCGAGCCGCGCAGGTCGATGTAGTCGGAAGCGTGCGCACCTTCCGCATCGTCGCGGAACTCCACGCATTCTTCCACCATGTCCATCGGGATCACGAACACGGACTTGCCGACGCCGACCTGGAAGCCGTTGATGATCGCCAGCGTCAGCGGCAGGCGCACGGTCACCGTGGTACCCGCCCCTTCCGTGCTGGCGATTTCCACGCTGCCGCGCAGCGCCACGATGTTGCGCTTGACGACATCCATGCCCACGCCGCGGCCGGACAGGTTGGTCACCTGCTCGGCGGTGGAGAAGCCCGGCTCGAAGATCAGGCCGAAGATTTCCTTGTCCGACAGCACGCGGCCCGGCTCCACCAGGCCCCGTTCGATGGCCTTGGCCAGGATGCGGTCGCGCTTGAGCCCACCGCCGTCGTCGGAGACTTCGATCACGATGCTGCCCGAGTCGTGGTAGGCGTTCAGCGCCACCGTGCCCTGGGCCGGCTTGCCGCGGGCGACGCGCACGTCGGCCGGTTCGATGCCGTGGTCCATCGCGTTGCGTACCAGGTGGGTCAGCGGGTCGCCGATCTTCTCGACCACCGTCTTGTCCAGTTCCGCGTCCTCGCCGGAGACCTGCAGGCGGATATCCTTGCCGATCTCGCGCGACACGTCGTGCACCACGCGCTGGAAACGGTTGAAGGTGGCGCCGATCTTCACCATGCGCAGCTGCAGCGCGCTGTCGCGCACTTCCTCGACCAGGCCGGACAGGGTCGAGGTACATTCGAGCAGGTCGGGGATCTGCGTGCGCCGGGCGATCAGGTTGGCGCCCGCGCCGGCGATGATCAGTTCGCCGACCAGGTTGATCAGGCGGTCCAGCTTGTCGGCGTCGACGCGGATCGAGCGGTTTTCCGGCTGCGCCTTCGGTTCCGGCGCCTGGCGCTGTTTCGCCAGCGCGGCTTCGACGACGGTGGGCAGCACGGCGCCCTGGCCGACCAGGATCTCGCCCAGCGGCACGCTGCCGGTGCCGGCGGCCTGCACGGCCAGCGCCTGTTCCAGCTCGTGCGCCGTGACGCTGCCGCAGCGCACCAGCATTTCGCCCAGGCGCTCGCGCTCGTCCGGCACTTCGTCGAGCCAGGCCAGGTATTCGGTGATGCGGTTTTCCGGCGGCAGGATGCGGATCTCGCAATCGTCGCGCACGAAGTCGAACACGCCATCGATGGCGGCCTTGTCGGCACTGCTCAGGAAGCCGATCTCGAAACCCAGGTAGCACGCTTCGGGATCGAATTCGGCGGCCGGCGGCAGCGCGTCGGCCAGCGTGGCGATGCCCGTGATCGTGCCCATCTGGCCCAGGTAGCGCACGAACGACAGCGGATCCATGCCGTTGCGCAGCACATCACGGCCGAAGCGCAGCGAGATGTGCCACTGCCCGGAAATGCCGGCTGCCGCCGCGGCGGTGGCCGTGGTCCGGGCAGGCGCCGGCGCGCCGGCGCCATCGAGATAGCCATGCAAGGCTTCCAGCAGCGGCGCACCGGCCTCGACCAGTGCCGTGTCGCTGTCCAGCGTGCCGGCCTCGACCGCGTCGACCAGGTGGCCGATATGGTCGCAGCAGCCCAGCAGCAGCGCCACCAGCCCGTCGTCGACCGCAACGGCGCCGTCGCGTACCTTGTCCAGCACGCTTTCAGCCACGTGGGTGAAGTCGACCACCGCGTCCAGGCCGAACATGCCGGCCGAACCCTTGATCGTGTGCGCGGCGCGGAAGATCGCGTTGACCGCTTCCGGGCCATCGTGCGCTACGGCCAGCAGCGCGTTTTCCATCTGTTCGAGCAGCTCGCGGCTCTCGGCGATGAAGGTGTGCATCACCTGGTCGATATTCATGCGGCGCGTCCTTCCACGTTGCTTGCCTCGCTGGTTTCCCGGATACCGGCGAATGCCACGCCGAGCAGTGCGAACACGTCGCGCACGGCGGCGCTGGCGCCCTGCACGCGCAGCGTCTTGCCGAGGCGCGCGGCTTCCTGCCGCGCCACCAGCAGCAATTGCAGGCCGGCGCTGTCGAATTCGGTGACGGCGGACAGGTCGAACACCGGCGCGGCATGCTGCCGCACCGCGTCCAGCAGCACGTCCTTCAGCTCCGCCGCGCGATAGATCGTCAGCTCGCCTTCGACTGCCAGGGCCGCAGCGGGCCCTTGGCTCTCGCCAATACTCATGTGGTTCTCCGTGGGGAATCTGCCGCGGCCGGACGGCCGCGGGCAAGTGGCTTTAAGGCATGACCAGCTTCTGGACGGCCGCCAGCAGCGCTTCGGGCTTGAACGGCTTGACCATCCAGGCACGCGCGCCGGCCGCCTGGCCCTGCGCCTTTTTTTCCTGCTGCGATTCGGTCGTCAGCATCATCACCGGCGTGAACTTGTACGCGGGACGGGTCTTCAGCTCGCGCACGAAGCTGATGCCATCCATGTTCGGCATGTTGACGTCGCTGATGATCAGGTTGACTTTCTGACCGGTCAGCTTGGCCAGCGCATCGACGCCGTCGCTGCCTTCGATGACGTCGTAGCCGGCCTGGCGCAGTGCGATGCCGACAACCTGGCGGATCGATGCCGAGTCGTCCACGACCATGATGGTTTTTGCCATGTGAAGCTCCTAGAAAAAGGTGATTTCTTCGTCCTGCTGCGGCGCCGGCTTGGCGCCGCCCAGGTGAAGCGTGTGTTCTTCGGCCATCGCGTACGTGCTTTCCAGCTCGGCGAGCAGCGGGCGCGGATCGATCTCCAGCGCCCTGCCCGTGGCATCCTGTTCATCCAGGTACGACGGCAGGCGCGCGATGTTCTGCTGCACGTGCGCCAGGATCTGGCTGACACGGTCCTGGAACTGCAGCTGCACCAGCGCCTCGGCCACTTCGGACTTGATGCCGGCGCTCTCCGCCTGCAGCACGTCGGACGACTGCACCAGCGCGTCGGTAACGCCGCGGAACGCGGTCAGCACGTTGCCGATCATCTGCTCGGAAGCCTGTACCGCCTGGCCTTCGGCGCGCATCGACTCGGTCGCCGCGCCACAGGTGGCATTGATCGCCGCGCTGATCTGGCCGACCTGCTGCGCGATATGCTTGCCGGCATCGGCCGAGCGGTTCGACAGCATGCGCACTTCGTTGGCGACGACGGCGAAGCCGCGCCCCGCCTCGCCGGCGCGGGCCGCCTCGATGGCGGCGTTCAGGGCCAGCAGGTTGGTCTGCCAGGCGATGCTGGCGACGTCCGCCGCCATCGTCTGCAGCTGGGCGGTGATCTGCTGCAGGCCTTCGATCTTCTGCAGCATCTGGCCCTTGCTGGACGCGGCGCTGGCCAGCATGTCCAGCAGCGAGCGCAATTCCTTCTCGCTGGCGGCGAATACCTCGACGATGCTGCCGCCTTCATGGTTGCGTGCCGCGCCGGAGGTGGCCAGCGCCTGCTCCAGCTTGTATACGATGCCGGAAAAACGCTCGACCAGCGCGACCACGGCCTGCTCCATCTGCGTGCGCGACGCGTCGATGTGCGAGGTCCACACGCCCGACACCTGCTCGGCGAAGTCGCGCCGGCTGGACAGGTATTCGCGGGCCAGCCCGGATTCCTGCGCTGCCGCGCCCGGGTGGAAGAAGAAGGCACAGGCACCGGCGGCCAGCAGCACGGCGGCGATGGCGAAACCATGCCATTGCCAGCCGGCCAGCGGCACGATGGCGCACGTGGCCGCGACGGCCAGGGCCAGGGGATAACAGGAATGCAGGGGGCGTTGGCGCATCACGCGTCGCTCGTCTCGTCGGCAAGGGTTGAAATGGCAATTAACGATTGCCGCGCTGGTTTGATTCGGTGCCATGGAATGTGAAATCTGTGGCACGGACATATGATTGCAGGGTTTATTGCCGTAGCGCAAGGCAACGTCGAATAAATCGGCGACGGTGGTCGCAAAAAACCGACACCGCTTGAAGAGAAGCTAACGTGTTGTCGCGATTGAATTTTTTTTCCTGCCGGAACGGCCTTGCCAGTATATATAGCCGAAATAAACATCCAAAGCAGTGTGCAGATAAAAGCATTACCCGACTTTTACTACAATGCCTGCTTTCGCCAGCGGAGTGACTTGCCTTATGCATGCCGGATCAGCACGGGAGCAATCGACGTTATTAAATTGAATATTTATTATTGCAATATTAGAATCGGCATACCGCCCAGCTACCGGAGAAAAACGCCGTCGCAGGGCATCCCCCCTTCTAATAATCGCAAGAGGACCGCATGCCAACCAACTCGCCAGTACTTGATATTCCGCTCCCGCCCCCCAGCCGACGCCTGATTCCTCACCTGCTCCCTCTTGCCCTGGCGCTCGCGGTCAGCCAGGCCAATGCCGTGACCGTCAGCGGTCAATCCGGCACTCCGGGCAGGCACGCGACGACACCGGGCGCATCCGGCGGCCACGGTGGTGCCGGCAAGAGCGCCACCGCCGTGGCCGGTGCGGCCGACGATGCAGCGAGCGCCTACGGCGGCTACGGTGGCCGCGGCGGCGATGGCGCCGCGGGCGCACCTGGCCAGAATGGCGGCAACAGCGGCAACGGCGGCAATGGCGGGTCGGCCACCGCAAGTCACATCATCCGTTCGACCGCCGCGACCTTGACGGGCAGCGCATCGGCATCGGGCGGCGAAGGTGGCCGGTTCGGCCAGCCTGGCGAAGGAGGTGCCGGTGCATCCTACGGTACGCTCGGGACCGCTGGCGATGGCGGCTCCGCGCAAGCACTCGTCGATATCGCCGGGACCGGTACTATCAGCGGCACCGCGACCGCGAAAGGCGGTTCGTCGGACTCCGGGTACAGCGGCCAGGCTGGCAAAGCCACCGCGACAACGACCATCGATGGTGGCAACACGGGAGTTGTCCTCGCGCGCGCCAATGCTGTCGGTGGCTCCGGTACCCCCGCTGGTGGCGATGCAGCGTCCGCCATTACCGCCAGTGGCCACTCCCTCGACCTGGCCGCCACGGCCACGGGCGGTTCAGGTTTCGCCGGCAATGGCGGTACGGCCACTGGCGCGATCCGCGCAACGGCCGGAAGCGGCGGCATCAAGGCGAAACTGTCACTGCACGGAGGCACCAGCTATGGTGCGGAACATGGCACCGACGTCGTCAGCCGCAACGCTTTCGCCGCGCAGACCACCGGCGCCCTGGCGCTGACGCTCGAGGGCACTGCCGGTGGTTACGGCGCCGTGCAACATCCAGGCCATGGCGGTAACGCCGACCTGGCGCTGCTGCTCGACGACCAGACCGCCACCAGCGTGACGTCGACCGTCCGCGCAACAGGAGGCTACGGCGGCAACCTGTACCACAACTTCGGCGGTGTCGACGGCGTCGCAGGCAATGGCGGGCAAGCCAGGGCCGACCTGCAGGTCCGGGCGAAGGCACCGGTGACATTGAACGCAGCGGCCGTTGGCGGCAAGGGAGGCGGGGGCAGTATCGGCGTTGCCGGGATTGGCGGACTGGCGGTCGCCAACGTCATCGGCCACGCGGACGGCAGCGCAGAGGCCTCCAGTACCGCTACCGCCACGGGTGGCGCAGGGGGGAGCATATCCAGCGAGGGGAGGCACGGCGGCACCGGCGGGGAGGCACTGGCCCGTGCCGCGGCACACAGCGGCACCGGCACGGCACGCGCCATCTCGACCACGATCGGTGGCGAAGGCGGTACCGGTGGTGCCAGCGCCAGAAGTGGCGACGGCGGCGTCGCCAGGGCAATCAATAGCGTGGCCGGCAGCACTGCCGGCAACCTGGTGCTGCAGCAGGTCGCACAAGGCGGCGCAGGCGGCAGGAATTCTTACGCCGGTGGCGCGGGTGGTCAGGGCGGCAATGCGGTCTCGCGGCTGGCAATGATCGACAGCGCCGCGGCGCGCATCGATGCAAGGCTGGAAGCCCGCGGCGGCGCGGGCGGCTACAGCGCAGCGGGCGTTTCCGGCAATGGCGGCGGTGCCGAGGCGGTACTGGAGCTTACTTCGCGCAAAGCCGGCGCAGCCATTACCGCCAATGTGTACGCGGACGGCGGCACCGCTTCCCGCCAGACCGGCGGCAACTACGGCGACGCGGTCGCGCGCAGCACGGTCTCGGCCCTGGGATCGGTGCGGAACACAGCGGTGGTGGATGCACGGCGGGCCGACCTCCATGCCCCCTACGGAAACGGCAACGCCACCGCGTTTGCGCGCTCGGAATCGACCATGGACATCGAGACGAGAGCCTATGCGCGAACCACCATTATGGCCGGCACCGTGGCGCAGGCCCGCGCCGAATCGGTCAGCACGGGAGCCCACGGTCTGGCCATTGCCGAAGGCCGGGGCGGGAATGTTGACGTGGCCGCAATTGCCCAAGGTACCGGCGCCATCCGTAACTATGCAGTTGCAAGCGGTACCGGCCTGACTGGTACCATCCAGGCAACCAGCATCACGTCGGCAGACGGGGTGCGCGTCGAAACCACCGTCAGCACGCCCGTGTACCACGAGCATTCCATTGAAGTGAGGGCCACCGCCGGCATCCTCGACACCATGCAGTGGCACGGTAACGGCAACGCTTCCACTGCCAGCTACCGGCCATTCAATCCCGCCCTGTTCGACAGGGCACCGACGGTCGGGGCAGCGTTCGCGCAAACGGGCCTGGTCGGCGCTGGTTCCATGAGCTTGACTGGCATCAATGCGGTGACCCCAGGCCTGTATCACCAGGTGACAACGGCCCGTTTCAATTTCGATACCACGGCCGCAGGCGACCTGACTCTCGGCCTGTTCAATTTCTACCCTTATGGCGCGGCGTTCGAGGAGCTGGAACTGACCGTGTCGAACCATGGCGTGGAAATCCTCACCTATACGTTCGACAGCCTGGCCGCGGCCAGTGCGTTCTTCCACGACAATGTGCTATCGCTCGGCACGTTCGGCGCCGGCGGCCAGGACATCTTCATCTCCGCCGATATCGTCTATGGTGCCGAATACGGCCACACGAATTTTGACTATGCGCTGGGAGCGGACAACCTCGCGCCTGTACCAGAGCCCGGCACGTGGGCGATGTTGCTGCTGGGCTTGTCCGTGGTGCTGATCAGGCAGCGCCGCCGGGTCTGACCGGCGGCGCAGGCAGCATGCAAAAAGCCGGGTGAATGCTGCGCAGGTCAGCCGCGTTCACCCGGCCTGAATCCGGCCAGCGCCGCACCGACGCCATACGCGGTGCTGTCCGTCCCCCATCGCGTGTTGGCCTGGCCGCAGGAGCGCCCGAGCATGAACATGGCCAGCAAGGCCAGCACCCAGGCCGCGCCACCCCAGGCAAGGCCGATCGCCAGCGCGAGAAGTGGCAGCGCAATGCGCAGCAGGCGCCGGGAAGTACAGGGTAAGACCAGATCGTGCGGGGAACGCATGGCGGGACCTTTCATGGTTGCCGCAGGCCTGGCGCGGCATTGCTGCCGCCGCGCTAATGCCCTACGGAAATTTTGGGATCCCCGAGTGTACGAAGTGAAAACGCAGCGCGTTCTGATCGGGCGCAAGGAACGCGCTCATTGCCGCACGGTGACGTCATGGCGCAGGTGAAAAGACCTATCCCGGGAACAGGCATTGCGGCCTGACTGCAACGGTCCGGAGCCAGCGCGCGGCCTTGCTGCTCGATCAGCCTGGCCAGCCGATCGAGCACCGCACCGCACCTATCCGGCGCCCACAATGCGCTCGGCGGGCTTAACGCCGCGCGGGTCTCGCGCGCACCAGCAACACCGTCAACCCCAGCAGCATCAGCATCCACACCTGCGGTTCCGGCACCGGTGCCAGGCCTTGGGCGCCGAGCACGTAGTCGAAGTCGAACCTGCCAGAGGCGCCGAAGGTGAAATCGGCGGCGATCAGGATGTCCTGGCTGCCGGCGCCGAGCATGCCCAGGTCGAGCACGTTGTCATCGAAGAAGGCCTGGGCGGCGGCGAGACTGTCGAACGTCCACGAGAACAGCTCGCTGCCATGGTTGCTGACGATCAGCTCGAGCTCGGTGAACCCGATGCCGGCACTGCGGAAATCGAGCAGGCCCAGCGTGAGTGCGCCCGGTGCGAGGGTATCGAAGCGGAAGCTGGCCGTCGTCAGGTGATGCGCGCCCGGCACGGCGGGAGAAGTGCTGACGCCGAGCATGCGTCCGACCGCGGCGATCGGCTGCCCCTCCAGCGCAGCGGCAACGGTGGGCGCGCCGGCGGGAATCACGGCGCCGACCGGCAGCGCGTTGGCGAAGGAACCGGTGTGATAGGCCTGGCCAGCGACGGTGCTGCCGATGCTGGTCCTTGCCTCGAACCCGAAGTATCCGCGCGATGCGAACTTGGCACCGGCGGTCGTCTCCACCCGCATGCCGGACCCGGTCGAGGTACTGGTGGCCAGGGCAGTCGCGTCACCCCGGCTCCCTTCCACTGTCGCGCGGCTGGCGGCGCTGCCGCTTGCCTGCGAATGCGCAGAGATATCGAAGATGCGGCCGCGGCCTTTCGCGAACGCCGTGCTCGATCCGCCGGTGGAGATGGACTCGGCGCGCGCCCGCGCGATGCCGGGATTGCTTGGTTCCGTTTCAGCATCAGCGTCGGCCAATGCCGTGGCGGCCCCGCCGGCTTCCGCGCGGGAGAATGCCGTCGCAGCCGACTGGGCGCCGGGATTCCAGGTCTCCCCCGCCAGCGCGTACGCCCTGCTCTCCGCCTGGCCCGCGGCACGCACGGTCGACCGTGCCAGCGCGTCTCCGGCCAGCGCCCGCATGCCCGCATCGCCGCCCTTTGCGTGCGTATTTCCCCGTACGGCCGCGCCAATGCTGGTCGATGCCAGTTCCAGGATGGCCTGGGCGCCGCCGCCGTTGCCGCCCGCGCCGTGGCCGCCGTGGGCCAGCACGTCCACGGTCAGGGCAGGCGTCACGGCATCGGCCAGCGTCAGTTGCGACAACGCGGCGCCGCCGCTGCCGCCGACACCCCCGCCCGTGTGGAGGCCGCCGGCGCCGCCGTACGCTTCCTGCCGTAACTCCAGCCTGCTGGCCGCGGAGCCGCCGACGCTGTCGACCAGGCTGACCGCACCGCCGTTGCCGGCGATGCCGCCCAGGGTGGTGGCCTTGCCTCCCGCGCCACCGGTCGCCAGCGCCCTCGCCTCGGTGAGGTCGAATTCGTAGACTGTCCTGGAATGCACCGAGGCGGATGCTTGCGCGGTGCCGCCGTCGCCGGCGCGCACGCCGTCGCTCCAGGAGATTCCGCCGGCGCCTCCCACCGCAACGGCCGACACATCGCCCGGGTATCTGCTGCCCCAACGTGGCGGAAGGTGCGTGGTGCCGGAAGCGGCAGCCAGTGCATCGCCACCGTTTCCGGCCGCGCCACTGCGTGAGGCACCGCCCGCGCCGCCGGTGGCGTTGGCCACCAGCTCGATTTCCCCCTTCGTCGTACCCTGCAGTTTTGCCGACGCGTGGCCGCCGCGTGTGGCCTGGCCGCTATCCGTCGTCGAAGCAAGGGAACCTGCGCCGCCCGTCGCGCGCACCCGCATGGCAAGCGACGAGGCGCTCGGGTCGTCGAGCACCAGTTCGAGGTCGGCATTGCCGGCTCGCCCGCCCGTCGCGCCGGGGTTGGCCGAGCCGGCGTCGCCGCCTTTCCCGGAAAGAGACAGGCTCAGGCGGCCGGTGGTGGTCACGTCGAATGGATTACGAGCCACGACATCGGCGCCGTTGGCGCCGCTTCCCCCGGCGCCGCCTTCGAGTGTCAACAATGCCGAGGCGCCGCCCAGCCCCGCCGTTCCGCTGATCTTGCCGGTGGCGCTGCCGCCATCGTTGCCGCCCAGGCCTGTCAGGCCATTGTGATAGGCACCGCTGCCGCCCGTCACCTTGCTGCCGAGACTGAGCTGATAGCCGGTCGCGTGCAGCGTTGCGGCCGCATTGCCACCGCCTTGCGCCCCTGCTGTCGCGTCGGCGTCAGCCGTCACGGTCGCGCTGCTGCCGCCATCGACGGTCGTATTGGCGATGGCCGAGCCAAAGCGCTCGCCGGCGCCGATGGGAGCCAGATAGCCACTGGTTCCGCCAGTGGCGGCCGACGTGGCGGTGATCGTCCCTGAACCCGTCGCGGTGACGCTGGCCGTGGCGTTGCCGCCGCGTCCGCCGGTTCCTTGCGGTCCCCTGGCGGCGCCGGCACCGCCTTCGCCGGGAATGCCCGGGTCGCCGCCCCGTCCCGCTGCCGCGAGCGCCGACGCAAGCAGTTGCGCGGCCGACGATTGCACGGCATGACTTGCCGTGGCATGGCCGCCATGGCCGCCGTTGCCGCCCTTCCCGCCGGCCTGGCCAGGAGCGCCCGCCGCGCCATCACCGCCGCGCCCACCTTGCCCGCCCGTGGCGACGGCACCGGGATCGCCCGCGCCGGCGGTGGCGGTGGCGTCCTCGCCATGGCCAGCGGCACTACCAGCCGTTCCCGGCAATGAAGCGTGCGTGCCGTCGGCACCGGCGGCTCCCGTCACGGTGGGAGCGGCATAAGCCTGGCTGACGGCAAGCGCCAGCATGAGGGGAATGAGACGGGGAGGAACGCGCACGACTGTCCTTTCGGGGAAGTTTGTCCGCACGGCGGCCGCGCGATGGCGCGGGTTCGCCGCGACGGACACAGCGGCGACCGACGCCAGTCTACATTGCCTTTTTATATAGTCAATTGAATAATAAGACTTGCAAAACAGGAGCCGCTTCGCGCTCCGGTTGCGGCATCAGCGCGCCGCCTTGTCCTGCTCGATCAGTTTCGCCAGCTGCGATGCGCCCCCCACCTGCTCGATCGTCATCACCTTGTCGAGCGGGATCGTCATCGACTGCGGACCGTGCCAGTCGTTCTTCTGGCGGCTCACCACCCGGTTGCCCTGGCGGCCGTCCGGTGCCGTGAAGGTCTGCACGTAATACACGTCGTCGAGCTGGAGGTGGCGCGGCCCCACTTCGCGCAGCAGGCCATAGAACATCTGCCCGTTCTGCAGCTGCACGCCGTAGCGCACGCCCAGCGCTCCGGGCGCGAAGGCCGGGTCGGACTGCTGGCGCCAGAAGAACAGCGCCAGCACCACCAATGCCGCGGCCGCCACGGCCGCCACCAGCAACGCGGTGCTGGAACGCCAGCCGGGAGCGGGAATGCCGCCGGGAGTGAATGCGGGATTGGGCAGGTCGCGGTGGTCGGTCATCGAGGTCTCCAGGTTAAGCGGCTGTAGCAGATTCTAAGCGTGCCACGGCGGCGTACCAATACGCCAGATGTAAAAACGGCGCCTGCCGGCGCCGTTGTTTTTCGCATCGTGTGGCGATCAGCCGCGCAGTGCACTGGCCGCCTTGGCCAGGGCCGTGATGTGGGCCCAGTCGCCCGCCTGCATCGCATCCTTCGGCGTCAGCCAGGAACCGCCCACGCACGCCACGTTCTTCAGCGCCAGGAAGGCCGGCGCGTTTTCCTGCGAAATGCCGCCGGTGGGACAGAACGTGATGTCCGGCAGCGGGCCGCCGATGCCGTTCAGCATGCCCACGCCACCCGCCGGCACCGCCGGGAACAGCTTCAATTGCCTGAAGCCCTGTTCGCGCGCCTTCATCACTTCGGATGGCGTCATCACGCCCGGCAGCAGTGGCAGGCCGGACGATTTCGCGGCGCCGATCAGCGCATCGGTCAAGCCCGGCGACACGCCGAACACGGCGCCGGCATCGCGCGCGGCGGCGAATTCTTCCGGCTGCGTCAGCGTGCCGACGCCGACGATCGCGCCTTCGACTTCGCTCATGGCGCGGATCGCGGCCAGGCCGTGCTGCGTGCGCAGCGTGACTTCCAGCACCCGGATGCCGCCGGCGACCAGCGCCTTGGCCAGGGGGACGGCGTGGTCGGGATCGTCGATCGCGATCACGGGGATCACGGCCGAGGTACGCATAATGTCGAGCAGGTTCATGGTCATTTACGCTTTCTTGGCAAGGAAATCTTCATCGGAACCGGGCACGGTATTGCCCACGTCGTCACCGCCGTGCAGCTCGACGGTGGTATCGATCGGCGACGGCAGCGGGAACGTGGCGGCGCCCGCCTCCGCGGCCGACACGCTGTTGCGGAACATGGCGAACAGTTCGCGACCCATGCCGATATGGCTCGGCGTCAGGTCGGCCTGGGCCAGCGCGCGCGAATGCCAGACATCGGCGGGCACGTTCGCTTCCAGCGTGCCGGTGACCGCGTCGACGGTGATGATGTCGCCGTCGCGCACCAGGCCCAGCGGGCCGCCGGCCAGCACTTCGGGCGACACGTGGATCGCCGCCGGCACCTTGCCGGACGCGCCGGACATGCGGCCATCGGTCACCAGCGCCACCTTGCGGCCGGCATCCTGCAGGTTGGCCAGCGCCGGCGTCAGCGAGTGCAGTTCAGGCATGCCGTTGGCGCGCGGGCCCTGGAATCGGATCACGGCCACGAAGTCGCGATCGAGCTTGCCGGCCTTGTAGTCGGCCATGAAATCTTCCTGCGAATTGAACACGATCGCCGGCGCTTCCACGGTGCGGTGCTCGACCTTCACGGCCGACACCTTCATGATCGCGCGGCCCAGGTTGCCCTCCACCTTGACCATGCCGCCATCCTTCGAGAATGGCTCGGCGGCGGTGCGCACCACCTTGTCGTCGCCCGAGACCAGCGGCGAATCGCGGAACACCACGCCCTTGCCGCCTTCGGCCAGGAACGGCTCTTTACAGTGGTTGCGCAGGCCCTTGCCGAGGATGGTGGTGACGTCGTCGTGCAGCAGGCCGGCGTCGAGCAGTTCGCGGATGATGAAACCGGTGCCACCGGCCGCGTGGAAGTGGTTCACGTCGGCTTCGCCGTTCGGGTAGATGCGCGCCAGCAGCGGCACCACGGCGGACAGGTCGTTGAAATCGTCCCAGTCGATCAGGATGCCGGCCGCGCGGGCGATCGCCGGCAGGTGCAGCGTGTGGTTGGTGGAACCGCCGGTGGCCAGCAGCGCCACGATCGCGTTGACGATCGACTTTTCATCGACCACGTGGCCGACCGGGATGTACTCGTTGCCCAGTTCCGTGATCTGCGCCGCGCGCTGCGCCGCCGCGGCGGTGAGCTGGTCGCGCAGTTCCGTGTACGGCGTGATAAAGGCGGCGCCCGGCAGGTGCAGGCCCATCACTTCCATCAGCATCTGGTTGCTGTTAGCGGTACCGTAGAAAGTACAGGTGCCGGGGCCGTGGTACGACTGCGACTCGCCTTCCAGCAATTCCTCGCGGGTGGCCTTGCCTTGCGCATAGCGCTGGCGGATCGCCGCCTTTTCCTTGTTCGACAGGCCGGACGTCATCGGGCCGGCCGGTACGAACACGGCCGGCAGGTGGCCGAAGTGCAGCGCGCCGATCACCAGGCCCGGCACGATCTTGTCGCACACGCCCAGGTACACGGCCGAGTCGAACATATTGTGCGACATGGCGATCGCCGTGCTCATGGCGATCGCATCGCGCGAGAACAGCGACAGCTCCATGCCCGGCTGGCCCTGGGTCACGCCGTCGCACATGGCTGGCACGCCGCCGGCGAACTGCGCCACCGCGCCTACCTCGCGCACCGCTTCCTTGATGATCGGCGGGAAGTGCTCGAATGGCTGGTGCGCCGACAGCATGTCGTTATACGCGGACACGATCGCCACCGAGGGCTTCTTCACCTCTTTCAATACCAGCTTGTCGTTGGCCGGGAAGGCGGCGAAACCGTGGGCAAGGTTGGTGCAGGCAAGCGTGCTGCGTTGCGGGCGGCCCTTGATGCGGGCGGCTTCGAGATGCGCCAGGTAGGCGCCGCGCGACGGACGGCTGCGCTTGATGATGCGCGCAGTGACTTGTTCGAGGACTGGGTGCAAGGCCATTATGCTTCCTTATCGATGAATTCCCGAAATTTTACTACAGAAGGGCAAGGGCGTGCTGCCTGGCGTGGTTTTGACTCGCTTCGCGAGCGCCGCGACCGCCGGAAATCGCACGGCGGCCAGAGCATAAAAACAAACATTTTTACCGCAATTGAAGCTTATCCGTAGTGAAGTTACCGACATTTCCTGTATAGTTCATCTATCCAAAACTGACACAGAAGTCTCATGCGCCAGCCAATGCTCACCACCACCGCCGCCTACCAGGCCCTGCAATCCCACGCCACCGATGCACGACAATGGCACCTGCGCGACCTGTTCGCTGCGGAACCGCAGCGTTTCCCCGCGCTGACCGTCGACGCCGCCGGCCTGTTCCTCGACTATTCGAAAAACCGCATTTCCCGGCGCACCGTGGAATTGCTGGTCGACCTGGCCCGCGAGCGCGGCGTGGAACGCCAGCGCGACGCCATGTTCGCTGGTGAGAAAATCAATCTTACCGAACAACGCAGCGTGCTGCATACGGCCCTCCGTATGCCGCGCGGAAAGCAGCTCGTCGTCGACGGCCAGGATGTCAATGCCGACGTGCACGCGGTGCTCGACCGCATCAAGACCTTCACCGACCGGGTGCGCAACGGCAACTGGCTGGGCTACAGCGGCAAGCCGATCACCGACATCGTCAACATCGGCATCGGCGGCTCCGACCTGGGCCCGAAGATGGCCGTGCTGGCGCTGCGCTCGTATGCCCATCCGCGCCTGAACATGCACTTCGTGTCCAACGTGGATGGCCACGACATGGATGCGGTGCTGACCAGCCTGAACCAGGAGACCACGCTGTTCATCGTGGCCTCGAAAACCTTCACCACCGCCGAGACGATGCTGAACGCGCAGACCGCGCGCCGCTGGTTCCTGTGCGAGGGCAAGGAAGAAGACCTGGCGCGCCACTTCGTGGCCGTGTCGACGAACACCGAAGCGGTCACGAAATTCGGCATCGATCCGGACAACATGTTCCCGTTCTGGGACTGGGTGGGCGGGCGCTATTCGGTGTGGTCGGCGATCGGCCTGTCCGTGGCGCTGGCCGTGGGCTTCGGCTACTTCGAGACCTTCCTGGCCGGCGCGCACGAGATGGACGAGCATTTCCGCAGCGCGCCGCTGGAGCAGAACATGCCGGTGCTGCTGGCGCTCCTCGGCTTCTGGAACCGTGAATTCATCGGCGCTTCCTCCCTGTCGATCGCGCCGTACCACCAGGACCTGAACCGCTTCCCGGCCTACCTGCAGCAGCTGGACATGGAAAGCAACGGCAAGCGCGTCACCAAGGGTGGCCAGCCGGTCGACACCGCCACCTGCCCGGTGGTGTGGGGCGAGTGCGGCACCAACGCGCAGCACGCGTACTTCCAGCTGCTGCACCAGGGCACCGACATCGTGCCGATCGACTTCATCGCCGCGCTGCTGCCCACGCACGACCTGGCCGGCCACCACGATGCGCTGCTGGCCAACTGCTTCGCCCAGTCGGAAGCCTTCATGAAGGGCAAGACGGGCGACGAGGTGCGCGCCGAGCTGGCCGCGCAAGGCGTGCCGGAAGCGAAGATCGACGAACTGGTACCGCACCGCACGTTCCCCGGCAACCGCCCGTCGAACACGATCCTGATGGAACACCTGACCCCGGCCACGCTGGGCGCGCTGATCGCGCTGTACGAGCACAAGACCTTCGTGCAGGGCGTGCTGTGGGATATCGCCAGCTTCGACCAGTGGGGCGTGGAACTGGGCAAGGTGCTGGCGAAGAAGATCCAGGCCGAGCTGGAAGGCGACGTGGACCCGGCCGCGCACGACAGCTCCACCAATGGCCTGATCGTGATGGCCAAGGGAGCGAAGATCGAATGAGCACCTATGATGTCACCGTCGCCTTCGATGGCGTGATGCAGGTGGGCGAAGGCCCGCTGTGGCTGGCGCAGGAACAGGCGCTGTACTGGGTCGATATCGATGGCCTGGCCGTGCACCGGCTGAACACGCGAACGGATGCGGGTAGCGGCGCCCACACGTCGTGGATCATGACCAGCGAACCGTCGTCGCTGGCGCGGCATGCCGGCGGCGGCCTGGTGGTCGCCACCCGCAACGGTTTCGTGCACCTCGATACCGGCACGGGCGCCGTGACCGAGATCGCGCCCTCCCCCTTCGACCGCACCAAGGCCCGCTTCAACGACGGCAAGCCGGACGCCACGGGCCGCTTCTGGGTGGGCACCATCTACGAACCGCGCGACCAGCCCGCCGCCGAGATGTATGTACTGGAAAAGGGCGCGGTGCGCCTGGCCTGGTCCGGCGGCATGACCAATTCGAACGGCCTGGGGTTCAGCCCGGACAACCGCACGATGTACCACGCCGACACCACGTCGCACCGCATCACCCGCTACGATTTCGATCTCGCGGGCGGCACGGTAGCCAATCCGCGCGAAATGCGCCAGTTCTCGATGGACAAGGAGAACGGCTATGGCGGCCGGCCCGATGGCGCGGCGGTCGACAGCGAAGGCAATTACTGGGTGGCGATGTTCGAGGGCGGGCGGATCGTCAAGCTGTCGCCGTCCGGCGAGGAGCTCGATGCGATCGCGCTGCCGGTGCGCTGCCCGACCATGGTGGCCTTCGGTGGCGACGACCTGCGCACGCTGTACATCACCACCGCGGGCAAGCGCCCGGCCGCGGAACTCGAACAATTCCCGCTGTCGGGCCGCGTGCTGTCGGTGCGCGTGCCGGTCGCCGGGCTGGAGCCGCCAGCCTACCAGCCCTGAGCTGCAGGCTTGACGATTTTGTAGTATATTTTCGTCAAATCCAGCAATTCAAGTAGTAAGCTTTCAGCGCGCAGCTTCCGCGAGGCGGTTTCGCCGCCTTGCACCGCGCTTTCTCTACGATCTTACAAGACACCCATCATGGCACTTTCCGATTTTGACCTGGTACTGTTCGGCGGCAGTGGCGACCTCGCGATGCGCAAGCTGCTGCCCGCGATGTTCTCGCGGGACGTTTGCGGCGACCTGCCGCCCACCGCGCGCATCGTCTGCGTCGGCCGGCACGAGAACACCACGGAAGAATTCATCGACATGGTCAACACCACGTCGCGCCCGCACATCAAGACCCCCAAGGTCACCGCCGAGAACTGGGAAAAATTCACGCGCCGTATCGTGTACGTGGCCGTCGACGCGGCCGACCCGTCCAGCTACCGCGGCCTGGCCGATGCGCTGCGCCCGGATGCGGGCCTGACCCGCGTGTATTACCTGGCCACGCCGCCGGCGCTGTTCGCGCAGATCTGCGACAACCTGAAGGAAAACGGCCTGGTCACGCCGGCGTCGCGCGTGGTGCTGGAAAAGCCGCTGGGCCGCGACCTGGCCTCGGCCAAGCAGATCAACCGCGAAGTGGGCGAGGTCTTCGAGGAATCGCAGATCTACCGGATCGACCACTACCTGGGCAAGGAAACCGTGCAGAACCTGCTGGCGCTGCGCTTCGGTAACATCCTGTTCGAGCCGCTGTGGCGCCGCGAATGGATTTCGGACGTGCAGATCACCATCGCCGAGAAACTGGGCGTGGGCAACCGCATCGGCTACTACGACACCTCGGGCGCGCTGCGCGACATGCTGCAGAACCACCTGCTGCAACTGCTGTGCATCGTGGCGATGGAACCGCCGGCATCGACCTCGCCGGACGCGGTGCGCGACGCCAAGCTGCAGGTACTGCGCTCGCTGAAACGCTTCACCCCCACCACGCTGGCGCAGAACATCGTGCGCGGCCAGTACCGCGCCGGCCATGTGGATGGCCAGGCCGTGCCGAGCTACCGCGACGAACCGGATGCGCCGCAGGGCTCGCGCACCGAGACCTTCGTGGCGATGAAGGCCGAGATCGACACGTGGCGCTGGGCCGGCGTGCCGTTCTACCTGCGCACCGGCAAGCGCATGGCCGATGGCCTGGCCGAGATCGTGGTGCGCTTCAAGCAGATCCCGCACTCGATCTTCCAGCAGCCGACGTCGAGCTTCCAGCCCAATTCGCTGGTGATCCGCCTGCAGCCGGACGAAGGCCTGCGCATGAACCTGATGGCGAAGACGCCGGGCGAAGGCATGCGCCTCAAGCCGGCCGAGCTGGAACTGGATTTCCGCGAATCGTTCAAGGCGCCGCGCATGGATGCCTACGAACGCCTGCTGCTCGACGTGCTGCGCGGCCAGCTCACGCTGTTCATGCGCGGCGACGAACTGGAAGCGGCCTGGGAATGGGTCGAGCCGATCCTGACCAACTGGGAACAGGACGACACGGCGCCGCTGCCGTATTCGTCGGGCACGTGGGGGCCTGCCGCCTCGTCCGCGCTGATCGGGCGGGACGGGCTGCAGTGGCGCGAAGAAGCATTGCCCGAAGACTGAGGCGAGGAATAGACACGCATGCTGCTTGACTCCATCCGCACCCAGCTCGATTCGCTGTCCAAGTCCGAGCGCAAGGTGGCACTGGCCGTGCTCGACAATCCGTCGCGCACGGTGAGTTCGAACATCACGGCGCTGGCCAAGAGCGCCCAGGTGTCCGAACCCACGGTCGTGCGGTTCTGCCGCACGCTGGGCTACGATGGCTGGCACGAGTTCAAGCTGAAGCTGGCGCAGGGCCTGGCCGTGGCCCTGCCCGGCCTGAACGAAGCACCCTCGCAGGACGATCTCGCCGCGGACCTGATCAACAAGATCTGCAGCCGCTCGATCAACACGCTGCTCGACCTGCGCAACAACCTGCACCACGAGCCGGTGCAGCGCGCGCTGGACATCCTGTCGCTGGCCAACAAGATCGAGTTCTACGGCCAGGGCACCTCCGGCATCGTGGCGGCCGACGCGCAGCACAAGTTCTTCCGCTCCGGCGTGCCCACGGTCGCGTACAGCGATCCGGCCATCCACAACATCGCCGCCGCGCTGCTGCGCAAGGGCGATGCGCTGGTGGCCATCTCCCAGCGCGGCAACAGCCCGGCACTGGTGCGCTCGGCCCAGCTGGCGCGCGACGGCGGCGCGGACGTGATCGTGCTGGCGCCGTCCGGCACGCCGCTGGCGGACCTGGGCACGGTGCTGATCCCGATCGACCTGATCTTCAACACCGATCCCTACACGCCGATCTCGGCGCGCCTCGCCTACCTCGTCGTCATCGACGTGCTGGCCGTGGGGCTGGCCCTGCAGCGCGGCCCGGAATTCCGGCGCAAGATGCAGAACGCGCAAAAGGCGCTGCAGGAGTTCGAGGTGCAGTTCGATTCGTTCATCGGATAAGGCAGTCGGCACTACATGTTTTCCCACGTTTTCATCGGCGTCACCGACTTCGACCGCGCGCTGGCGTTCTATGAACCGCTGATGCGCATCCTCGGCATCGAACAGCGCTTCTGCGACCGCGGCCGCCCCTGGGCCGGATGGCAGAGCGCCAGCGACGATGCCCGCCCCCTGTTCCTGATCGGCGCACCGCAGGATGGCCGGGTGCACGAGGCGGGGAACGGGCAGATGGTGGCATTCATGGCCGGGGACCGGGAAATCGTCCGGCAGGCCCACGCCGAAGCGCTGGCGTGCGGCGGGACATGCGAAGGCGCGCCGGGCCCGCGGCCCGCATACCACGCGCATTACTATGGCGCGTACTTCCGCGATCCGGACGGGAACAAGATCTGCGTGGTGTGCCACGCACCGCCGGCGTAGCCTCCCTTTCAGGCCGCCAGCGGCGAACGCGCCGCGCCCGGCTGCATGGTTTCTTCGACTTGCCGCGCCACCTGTTCCGCCGTGGCGGCTGCCAGCGTCCAGCCCAGGTGGCCGTGGCCCGTGTTGTAGAACATGCGCGGCGATTTCCCCTTGCCGACGCGCGGCAGCAGGTCCGGCATCATGGGCCGCAGGCCCGCCCAGGGCTGCACGCGGGCCGTGCGGACTTCGGGGAATTCGCGGTGGACCCAGTCGAGCAGCGGCCGGATGCGGTCGTGGCGGATGTCGCGGTCGAAGCCGGCGAATTCGGCGGTGCCGGCCACGCGGAAACGGTCGGCGCCGAAACGGCTGGCCACCAGCTTGGGCGCATCGTCGACCAGGCTGACGGTGGGCGCGGCGGCGCGGCTGGCCGCGTCTTCCAGGTGCACGGTGATCGAATACCCCTTGACCGGGTAGACGTCGATCCGGTCGCCGGCCATCCGGCCCAGCGCGCGGCTGGCCGTGCCGGCGCAGATGATGGCCGCGTCGAAGCGTTGCACGGCGGTTTCGCCGCCATGCCGCAGCGTGAGCGTGACGCCATCGTCATGCGGCGCCAGCGCCAGCACATCACGCTCGCACAGCAGCTGCACGCCGCGGCGCACGCAGGCGGCGGCCAGGCCGGTGGTGAAACGGTGGATGTCGCCGCTGCTGTCGCTGTCCGTGTAGCAGCCGCCATAGTAGTCCCCGCTCAGCGCGGGTTCGATGGCGCGCATTTCCGACGGTGTCACCGCCTGGCGCACCAGCCCCGCTTCCGCCAGCAGGCGCGAGACCTGCTGTGCATGGTCGAAACCGGCCTTGTCGCGATACAGGTGCAGGATGCCTTCGCGGCGCAGGTCGAAATCGATGCCCTCCTCTTCCGCCCAGGCGAACAGGTGCCTGCGCGCCGCGACGGCCATGCGGGCCAGCGCCACCGTGTTGTCCCGGTAGCGGGGAATCGCCGCCACGAACTTCGCCAGCCATGACAGCTTGTGCCAGGTGGGCGCCGGGTGCAGCAGCAGCGGCGCATCCGGCTGCGTCATCCACCGCAGGCCCTTGCGCAGCGTGGCCGGGTGATTCCAAACTTCCGCATGCGAAGCCGACAACTGGCCGCCGTTCGCATACGAGGTTTCCATCGCCGGATAGCGGTGCCGCTCGACGATTGTGACCGAAAAGCCACGCCGCGCCAGCGCGTAAGCCGTGGTGACACCGGTAACGCCGGCGCCGATGACTGCGATGTGTTTCATGGTGGACGAGCCTGTGCGGAGTGGCGCAAGGATACCCGAGTTGTCGGAATGTTTCCAAAAAACGGGGACGGCCCCCTGCCTTTTGAAGCCTTATCGTATAAGCCGGGCACTGGCCAATGCGGCACTATTTCGAATAATGCCATCAAACGCTGGTCGTTTTGCAACGGGGGACAGTCCCCGATTTGAGGAAATATTTCCGTGGATTGGGGACAGTCCCCGATTTCTGGAAACTATTCAGGCGGCGCGATTCGGTACAATTGCGGTTTCTCCCCAATCGCCTGGCCCAGTCATGAATCAACTCGAACAGCTCAAGAAGTACACCAAAGTCGTTGCCGATACCGGCGATTTCCAGTCGATCAAGGCGTACACGCCGCGCGACGCCACCACCAACCCTTCGCTGATCCTGAAGGCGGTGCAGAAGGATGAGTACAAGCCGCTGCTGGAAAAAGCCGTGCGCGACAACCCGCACGCTTCCACCGGCGAGGTGATCGACCGGCTGCTGATCGCCTTCGGCGGCGAGATCCTGAAGATCGTGTCCGGCCGCGTGTCCACCGAGATCGATGCGCGCCTGTCGTTCGACGTGGAAGCCAACGTGGCCAAGGGCCGCGAACTGATCGACCTGTACGAGCGCGCCGGTTTCGACCGCGAGCGCGTGCTGATCAAGATTGCCTCCACCTGGGAAGGCATCAAGGCCGCCGAGATCCTCGAAAAGGAAATGATCCACACCAACCTGACGCTGCTGTTCTCGCTGCCGCAGGCCATCGCCTGCGCCGAAGCGGGCGTGCAGCTGATCTCGCCGTTCGTCGGCCGCATCTATGACTGGTACAAGAAGCAGACCGGCATCGAGTACGAAGGCGCGGAAGATCCGGGCGTGCAATCGGTGAAGAAGATCTACAACTACTTCCGCAAGTTCGGCTACGAGACCGAGGTGATGGGCGCCAGCTTCCGCAACACCAGCCAGATCCTGGAACTGGCCGGCTGCGATCTGCTGACGATCAGCCCGGACCTGCTGCAAAAGCTGGCCGACTCGAACGAACCGGTCGAGCGCAAGCTGACGGCGGAGAGCGCCGGCGCAATGGCCAAGATGTCCGTCGACGAAAAGACCTTCCGCTTCATGCTGAACGAAGATGCGATGGCCACCGAAAAGCTGGCCGAAGGCATCCGCGCCTTCTGCGCCGACTCGGGCAAGCTGAAACAGATCATTTCCGGCATGCGCTAATAGCGGGAACCTGGCAATACGCGCCGCAACGTCGCGTATCTGCCGGTAACTTGCAAAAAGAAAGGGAGCTTCGGCTCCCTTTCTTTTTATGGGCTTATGCGAAAACGTTATCTTGGCTGTTATAAAATAACTATCGCACCTTCCGCAGTTCCGCCGCCCTGCCGTTCTTTCGCGAGACATCATCCATGAGTCATGTCGCACGTTGCACGCCTGCCGCTGTCGCCGTCCTGTCCCTGTCACTGCTTGCCGCCTGCGGCAAGAAGGAAACCGCTCCCCCCGCCCCGCCGCCGCCCACCGTTTCGGTGATCACCGTCTCGCAGGCCGCCGTGCCGGTGACGGATGAACTGCCCGGCCGCGTGGAAGCGTTCCGGGTCGCGCAGGTGCGGGCGCGCACGCCGGGCATCGTGCTGAAACGGGAATTCGAGGAAGGGTCGGACGTGAAGGCCGGGCAGGTACTGTTCCGCATCGACCCGGCCGAATTCAGGGCCGGTTTCGCCAGTGCCGAGGCGGCCGTGCAGAAGGCCGAAGCCAACCTGGCGCAGGCCAACCTGCGCGAGAAACGCTACAAGCCGCTGCTGGCCGCGCAGGCCGTCAGCCAGCAGGAATACGACGACGCCGTCACCGCGCAAAAGCAGGCCGCCGCCGACCTGGCCACCGCCAAGGCGGCGCGCCAGACCGCCGGCCTCACGCTGGGCTACGCGACAGTGACGGCGCCGATCGCCGGCCGCGTGGGCCGCGCGCTGGTGACAGAGGGCGCGCTGGTCGGCGAGGGCGAAGCCACGCCGATGGCCCTGGTGCAGCAACTCGACCCGATCTACGTGACGGTGACGCAATCGGCCACGGAGCTGCAGCAGCTGCGCCAGGCGCTGGCCAGCGGGCGCCTGAAAAGCGTGGGCAGCGAGGCGGCGCGCGTGACGCTGATGCTGGAAACCGGCGAGCCATACCAGGCCGCCGGCAAGCTGCTGTTCTCGGATGCCTCGGTCGATGAAAGCACCGGTACCGTGTCGCTGCGGGCCCAGTTCCCGAACCCGAAGCGCGCGCTGCTGCCGGGCATGTACGTGCGGGCCCGCCTCGAGCAGGGCATCGACGAAGCCGCGATCACGGTGCCGCAGCAGGCCATCGTGCGCGGCGCGGAAGGCGCCTCCGTGATGATCGTGGGGGCCGACAACAAGGTGATCGCCCAGCCTGTGAAGGCCGAGGCGTCGATGGACAACAAATGGATCGTCAGCGAAGGCCTGAAAGGCGGTGAACGGATCATCGTCGAAGGCTTCCAGAAGGCCAAGCCCGGCTCGCCCGTCACGCCGCAGGCATGGCAGCCGGCGCAGGGAGGTTCCCAGGCAGCACCGGCCGCCAAGGGGGCGTAGATGCCACGCTTCTTCATCGACCGGCCCGTGTTCGCATGGGTGATCGCGCTGTTCATCCTGCTCGGCGGCGCGCTGGCCATCACGGTGCTGCCGATTGCCCAGTACCCCACCATCGCACCGCCGTCGATCGTGGTGACGGCCAACTACCCGGGCGCGACCGCCCAGGTGCTCGACGATGCCGTGACCAGCGTGATCGAGCAGGAAATGAACGGCGCCGAAGGCTTGCAGTACGTGGAATCGGAAAGCAACGCGGCCGGCGGCGTGACGATCACCGTCACCTTCCAGCCCGGCACCAATCCGGACATCGCCGCCGTGGATGTGCAGAACCGCATCAAGCGGGTGGAATCGCGCCTGCCGCAGGCGGTCACCCAGCAGGGCGTGCAGGTCAACAAGGCACGCTCGAACATCCTGATGTTCGTCGGCGTGTATTCGACCGACGGGCGGATGGACCCGAACGCCATCGGCGACTACATGGCGCGCAACGTCGTCAACGAGATCAAGCGCATTCCCGGCGTGGGCCAGGCGCAGCTGTTCGGTTCCGAGCGCGCGCTGCGTGTGTGGGTCGACCCGAACAAGCTGACCGGTTTCAAGCTGAACATGAGCGACGTGACGGCGGCGATCCGCGCGCAGAATGCCCAGGTCACCTCCGGCACGATCGGCGACCTGCCCAACCCCACCACGCAGAAGTACCAGGCGCCGGTGGTGGTGACGGGGCAGCTGACGTCGATCGAGCAGTTCTCCAGGGTGGTGCTGCGCGCCAATCCGGACGGCTCCACGGTGCGGCTGGGCGACGTGGCGCGCCTGGAGTTGGGCGGCTCCAGCTACAACATCAGCGCGCGCCTGAACGGCCAGCCGTTCGTGGCGATCGCCGTGCAGCAGTCGCTGACCGGCAACGCGCTGGCCACGGCGGACCTGGTGAAAGCCAAGATGGAGGAGCTGCAGAAGTTCTTCCCGCCCGGCCTGAAGTACACGGTGCCGTACGATACCTCGACCTTCGTGCGCATCTCGATCGAGGAAGTGGTCAAGACGCTGCTCGAGGCGGTGCTGCTGGTGTTCATCGTGATGTACGTGTTCCTGCAGAACTTCCGCTACACCATCATCCCCACCATCGTGGTGCCGGTCGCGCTGATGGGCACCTTCGCCGTGATGCAGCTGGCCGGCTTCTCGATCAACGTGCTGACCATGTTCGGCATGGTGCTGGCGATCGGCATCCTGGTCGACGATGCCATCGTGGTCGTCGAGAACGTCGAGCGCATCATGAGCGAGGAAGGCCTGTCGCCGCGCGAGGCCACGCGCAAGGCGATGACGCAGATCACCGGCGCGATCATCGGCATCACGCTGGTGCTGATCGCCGTGTTCGTGCCGATGGCCTTCTTCGGCGGCGCGGTGGGCGCCATCTACCGGCAGTTCTCGCTGTCGATGGTGGCGGCGATGGCGTTCTCGGCCCTGATGGCGCTGACCCTGACGCCGGCGCTGTGCGCCACCATGCTCAAGCCGGTGGAAAAAGGCCACCACGTGGAAAAGCGCGGCTTCTTCGGCTGGTTCAACCGCACGTTCGCGAAAACCGCCACGGGCTACCAGGGCATGGTAGCCAGGATCATCGCGCGCACCGGGCGCTGGATGCTGGTCTTCGCCGTGCTGCTGGCGCTGGTGGCGTGGCTGTACGTGCGCCTGCCGTCGTCGTTCCTGCCCAACGAGGACCAGGGCTACATCATCACCAACGTGCAGCTGCCGCCAGGTGCCTCGCGCTCCCGCACGGACGCGGTGCTGGCGAAAGTGGATGCGTATTTCCGCCAGCAGCCGGAAGTGGCGCGCACCATCGCCGTGGCCGGCTTCTCGTTCTCGGGCAACGGCCAGAACGCCGGCCTGGTGTTCGTGCCGCTGAAGGACTGGAGTGAACGCGGCAAGGACCAGTCGGCCGACGCGCTGGCCGCCCGCGCCTTCGGCGCGCTGTCCGGCATTGCCGATGCGATCGTGTTCCCGCTGTCGCCGCCGCCGATCCGCGAATTGGGCAACGCCACCGGCATCACCGCCCGGCTGCAGGACCGCAGCTCGCTGGGCCACGCCGCGCTGATGAATGCCCGCAACCAGCTGCTGGACATGGCCGGCAAGAGCGCGGTGCTCAGCGGCGTGCGGCCGGAAGGGCTGGAGGACGCGCCGCAGCTGCAGGTGGACATCGACCGCGAAAAGGCGCAGGCGCTGGGCGTCACGTTCGCCGACATCAACACCACGCTGTCCGCCGGCCTGGGCTCCTCGTACGTGAATGACTTCAACAGCAACAACCGCCAGCAGCGCGTGATCGTGCAGGCCGAGCAGAGCCGCCGCATGCAGCCGGAAGACATCCTGCGCCTGAACGTCCGTTCCGGCAGCGCGGCGAACGGCGGCGGCAACATGGTGCCCTTCTCCGCCTTCGCCACCACGCGCTGGATCAACGGCCCGGTGCAGCTGGTGCGCTACAACGGCTACCCGGCGATCAAGCTGACCGGCAATGCCGCGCCGGGCTACAGCACCGGCGATGCGATGGCCGAGCTGGAACGGCTGGCCGCCCAGCTGCCGCCCGGCTTCGGCATCGACTGGACCGGCCAGTCGCTGGAAGAGCGTACCTCCGGGGCCCAGGCGCCGATGCTGTTCGCGCTGTCGCTGCTGGCCGCGTTCCTGGTACTGGCGGCCCTGTACGAAAGCGAATCGATCCCGATCGCCGTGCTGCTGGTGGTGCCGCTGGGCGTGCTGGGCGCGCTGCTCGGCGCCCATCTGCGCGACTTGCCGAACGACGTGTACTTCAAGGTGGGCCTGATCGCCATCATCGGGCTGTCGGCCAAGAACGCGATCCTGATCATCGAATTCGCCAAGGACCTGCAGGCGCAGGGCATGGGCCTGGCCGAGGCCACGCTGGAAGCGGTGCACCTGCGCTTCCGCCCGATCATCATGACATCGCTGGCGTTCATCCTCGGCGTGCTGCCGCTGGTGGTGGCCAGCGGCGCCGGTTCGGCCAGCCAGCGCGCCATCGGCACGGGCGTGATGGGAGGCATGATCACGGCCACCGTGCTGGCCGTGTTCCTGGTGCCCGTATTCTTTGTCGTGATCCGCCGCATCTTCAAGGGCAGCGAGCGGCAGCGCCGCGTCGCCGCGCATGAACTGGACCTGCCGGAGACCAAGCCATGAAGCCGATACTATTGCCCTTGCTGTCAACATCACTTTCGCGCCGCGCCACGGCCCTGCTGGCCGCCGGCGCGTTGTCGACCCTGTTGCCGGCCTGTTCGCTGGCGCCGAAGTACGAGCGCCCGGCCGCGCCGGTGGCCGCCGACTTCCCCGCCACGCCGGCCGCCGCGGACGGCAAGGGCGCGCCGCCCGCGGCCGATGCGAAAAGCGCCGTCGATACCGGCTGGCGCGAATTCTTCCCCGACGGGCGGCTGCAGGCGCTGATCGCCACGGCGCTGGAAAACAACCGCGACTTGCGCACCGCCGCCCTGCGGATCGAGGAGGCGCGTGCGGCCTACCGCGTGACGCGGGCCGACCGCCTGCCGAACGTGAATGCGGCGCTGTCCGGCACGCGGGCGCGCACCCCGGGCTTCCTGACCCCCGCCACGGGCCAGCCATCGATCGGCGAGCGCTTCGACGCCGGGCTGTCGATTTCCGCGTTCGAGCTGGATTTCTTCGGCCGCGTGCGCAGCCTGTCGGAAGCGGCGCTGGCCACCTACCTGGCCAGCGACGAGGCGCGGCAGGCGGCGCAGATCAGCATCGTGGCCGAGGTGGCCAAGGCGTATTTCACCGAGCGCGCCTTTGCCGAACAGCTGGCGCTGGCGCAGCGCACGTATGAGGCGCGCCGCCGCACGTTCGAGCTGACGCGGCAACGGCTCGATGCGGGCGCGTCGTCCCTGCTCGACCTGCGCTCCAACGAGACGCTGATGGAAACGGCGCGCGCGGCGGCCCTGGCGCTGGCCCGGCAGCGGGCGCAGGCCGCCAACGCGCTGACCTTGCTGGTGGGCGCGCCGCCCGCGCAGCCGGCCGACACCGCGCCCCCGATGGCCGACGATGCGCGGATCGACGCGATGAGCGCCGTGCCGGCCGGCCTGCCCTCCGACCTGATCACGCGCCGGCCGGACATCCGCGCCGCCGAGCAGCGGCTGATCGCGGCCAATGCCAATATCGGCGCCGCGCGCGCCGCGTTCTTCCCGCGCATCTCGCTGACGGCGGCGATCGGCAGCGCCAGCCCGGAATTCTCGCAACTGTTCGACGGCGGCAACGACACCTGGTCGTTCGTGCCCCAGCTGACCCTGCCGATCTTCGACGCCGGCCGCAACCGCGCCAACCTCACGCTTTCCGAAGTGCGCAAGAATATCGCCGTGGCCGACTACGAACGCACCATCCAGGCCGCGTTCCGCGAAGTGGCCGACGCGCTGGCCGCCCGCAGCTACCTGGGCGACCAGGTGGCCGCGCAGCGGGCGATCCAGGATGCCCAGGCCGAACGCCTGCGGCTGCTCACGCTGCGCTTCGAGAACGGCGTGGCCAGCTCGCTGGACGTGCTCGACGCGCAGCGCGAGCTGTTCTCGGCCGAGCAGGAACTGGTGCAGGCGCGGCTGCTGCGCACCACCAGTGCCATCGACCTGTATCGGGCGCTGGGGGGCGGCTTGCGGTAGCGGACTGGGATCTACACTTCCCCACCGGCAGAAACTGGGGTCAGACCCGACGGGTCTGACCCCGGCAGTCGCACCAGGGTCTGGTAAGCTCCGTCGGCACCTCAGTATAACGACGACACATGGACTCCCCCATCACCATCCGCCTGGGCGCCCGCGCGCGCCAGCGCATCGCGGCCGAAGGCCTGCAACCCGCCGACATCGCCATCATTCCCGCCGCGGCGGGCGGGCCGAAAGGCCTGATCCTGAACGGCATCGACACCTGGCTGTCCGGCGACTGGCTGCTCCGCGCGCCGCGTGAACGGCGGCTGATCGGCGCGTCGATCGGCGCCTGGCGGATGGCCGCGATGGCGTTCGCCGATCCCGTGGCGGCGCACAAGCGGCTGGCTTACCACTACACGCACCAGACCTACCCGGCCAGGATCGACGCGGCCTACGTGACGCGCACGGTGCGGGGCCTGCTGGAAGAAGTGCTGGGCGGGCATGGCGACGAAGTGCTGGCCCATCCGCATCATCGGGTAACCGTGATTACCGCGCGCGGCATCGGGCCGCTGGCCGATACCGGCGGCGTGCGCTGGCGCGAGATGGCGGGTTTCCTGCGCGCCGCGGCCGGCAATGCGGTCTCGCGCAGCCGGCTGGCGCGCGGCATGGAACGCGTGCTGTTCCACGATGCGCGCGACGACAGCGCCTGGCTGCGCGAGCGCTTCGATGCCTTCGCCTCGCATTTCGTCGGCCTGGACGCGGCCAACCTGCGCGGCGCGCTGCTGGCCTCCGGCTCGATTCCCCTCGTGCTGGAAGCGGTACGCGACATCGCCGGCGCGCCGCCCGGCACGTATTGGGACGGCGGCCTGGTCGACTACCACCTGCACCTGCCCTACCAGCGCGATCCCGGCCTGGTGCTGTACCCGCACTTCACCGACTACATCGTGCCCGGCTGGCTCGACAAGTCGCTGCCGTGGCGCCGCGCGCGTGCGCAGTCCGGCGACCTCGCGCTGGACAACGTGGTCCTGGTCAGTCCTTCGCCATCGTTCGTGGCCCGGCTGCCGAACCGCAAGCTGCCGGACCGGAACGACTTCAAGCACTACGGGCAAGACCACGCCGCCCGCATCCGCGACTGGACGCGGGCGATCGGCGAAAGCGAACGGATGGCCGAGGCGCTGGCCAGGTGGGCGGAAAAGCCGGACCTGAAGGTAGCGGCCGCGTTCTAGGCGCGGCCGCCACGGGTCAGCCGAGGAAGATCTGCTGCAGGTCGTTCAGGAAGCGGTGCCCCAGCTCGGTCGGGCGGATGATGGCGTGGTCGCGGTAGATCAGGCCTTTCGCCTCGGCCGCGTTGAGCTGCTTCTCGATGGTGTTCAGCGCCAGGCCGGTGCGTTCGGTAAACAGGTTGGGGGCGAAGCCATCCTGCAGCCGCAGTGTATTGAGCATGAACTCGAAGCCCATCTCGTCGCGCGCGATTTCGTTCTCTTCCTGTACCGGCGTGCCGTTCGCCACCTGTTCCATGTACGACTTCGGCTGCTTGTAGCGCGCCTGCCGCAGCACGCGGTGGGGGAACGACAGTTTCGAATGCGCGCCGGCGCCGATGCCCAGGTAGTCGCCGAACTGCCAGTAGTTCAGGTTGTGCTTGGCCTGGTGCCCGGGCCGCGCGTAAGCCGACACCTCATAGTGGCCATAGCCGGCCGCGCCGGTCATCTCGGCGACCAGGTCCTGCATGTCGGCGCTGGTGTCGTCGTCCGGCAGCTCGGGCGGATACTTGGCGAACACCGTGTTCGGTTCCATCGTCAGGTGGTACAGCGACAGGTGCGGCGGCTGGAACGCCAGGGCGGTGGCCAGGTCGGCGCGCGCCTCGTCCAGGGTCTGCCCGGGCAGCGCGTACATCAAATCGAGGTTGAAATTGTCGAACGTGGCGTGGGCGATATCGACCGCGCGGCGCGCTTCGCCATCGTCGTGGATGCGGCCCAGTGCCTGCAGGTGCCGCGCGTTGAAGCTCTGGATGCCGATCGACAGGCGGTTGATGCCGCTGGCGCGGTAGCTGCGGAATTTCTCCACTTCGAAGGTGCCGGGATTGGCTTCCATCGTGATCTCGGCATCGCTGTCCAGCGGCAGCAGGGTGCGCAGGTCGGACAGCAGCCGGTCCAGGCCCGCGGCGGACATCAGGCTCGGCGTGCCCCCGCCGATGAACACCGTGTGGATCTTGCGGCCCCAGATCAGCGGCAGCGCCATTTCCAGGTCCAGCCGCAGCGCGTCGAGGTATGCCTTCTCCGGCACTTCGCCCTTGGCTTCGTGCGAATTGAAATCGCAGTACGGGCACTTGCGCACGCACCATGGCCAGTGCACGTACAGCGACAGCGGCGGCAGCGCGGCCAGGTTCAGCGCCCCCGGCTGCAGGTATTGCGCGGCCACGCCGGCCGCGGCATCGATGGTGCGCGCCGGCGCGATGCTCTTGCCGGCACCCGCGCCGACCGGTTTGATGGGAATCATTTCAGCTTTTCTACCAGTGCACGCAGGGCCTGGCCGCGGTGCGACAGGCGGTTCTTCTCTTCCGGCGCCAGCTCCGCCGTGGTCTTGCCCAGCTCGGGAATGTAAAAATGCGGGTCGTAGCCGAAGCCGCCGGCGCCGCGCGGCTCGGCCTGGATCACGCCGCGCCATGTGCCGTCGGCGATCACCGGCTGCGGGTCGTCGGCATGGCGCACGAACACCAGCACGCAGTAGTAATAGGCCGACTTGTCGCCATGCGCTGCCAGGTCGGCGACCAGTTTGGCGTTGTTGGCGGCATCGGACTTCGGTTCGCCCGCGTAGCGCGCCGAGTAGACGCCGGGCGCGCCGCCCAGCGCGTTGACGCAGACGCCGGAATCGTCCGCCAGCGCCGGCAGGCCGGTCAGCCGCGACGCATGGCGCGCCTTCTGCAGCGCGTTCTCGACAAAGGTGTGGAACGGCTCGTCCGCTTCCGGCACGTTGAATTCGCCCTGCGCATGCACCTCGAAGCCGACGGTGGACAGCAGCGTGTTGAATTCCTTCAGTTTGCCCGCGTTGTTCGAGGCGAGGATGAGTTTCTGGGTCATGGTAAAGATGTCGTTCAGTGCAAAAAAACCGGTGACAGGCACTTATTATTTTGAAATGTTTCTCAAAAAATGGTGCCTGTCACCGGTTTTCGGGCAACTATTTTACCCCGCCAGCCCCAGTTCCCGCTTCTGCAGCCGGATCAGGTCGGCGATGCCGGCATCGGCCAGGTCGAGCAGCCGGTTCATCGTGGCGCGGTCGAAGGCGGCGCCTTCGGCGGTGCCCTGCACTTCGACGAAGTGGCCGGCGTCCGTCATGATCACGTTCATGTCGGTGTCGCAGGCGGAATCTTCCGGGTAGTCCAGGTCCAGCACCGGGGTGCCCTGGAACACGCCGACGGAGATCGCGGCGACGAAGTGCTTCACCGGCACGGCCGGGATCGCACCTTTCTCCACCAGTTTCGTGAACGCGTCATACGCGGCAACCATCGCGCCGGTGATCGACGCGGTGCGGGTACCGCCGTCGGCCTGGATCACGTCGCAGTCCAGGTGCAGCGTGCGTTCGCCGAAAGCCTCCAGGTCGAACGCGGCGCGCAGCGAACGGCCGATCAGGCGCTGGATTTCCTGGGTACGCCCGCTCTGCTTGCCCTTGGCGGCTTCGCGGTCCATGCGCGAGTGCGTGGAGCGGGGCAGCATGCCGTATTCGGCGGTCAGCCAGCCCTGCCCTTTGCCCTTCAGGAAGCCCGGCACTTTCTCTTCGATGCTGGCGGTGCAGATCACCTTGGTGTCGCCGCATTCGATCAGCACGGAACCTTCGGCATGCTTGGTGTACTGGCGGGTCAGGCGCACGGTGCGCAACTGGTCGACGGCGCGGCCGCTGGGGCGGGTCTGGAGGATCATGGACGCTGGTATCGCTTTCTGTTTGAGTAGTTGATTGAGTAGTTGATTGAGCAGCTGCCCGCGTTATGGCTTACTTCAGCAAGGGGCCGCTTCGATAAGCGCTTACTTGAGCAACTGGGAAGATTTTTCGATCGCCAGGCGGATCTCGGCGATGGCCCGGTCGATCTCGGCTTCGTCGAACGGATCGGCCGCGATCGACGTGCCGAGCCGGCCACTGGCCAGCGATTCGGTGGAGACGATCGTCGACCCGGCGGCCGGCGCATCGGCTGGCCGCCCTTCGGCTGCTTCCTGCCAGGCGATGGCCAGGCCGGTGACGTTGTCGCTGCCGGTACCGGCTACCCGCAGCGCGCTGCGCAGCAGGTCGGGAACGGCACGCTCGACGGCGCCGGTGGAAAGCGCGGCCACCAGCTCTTCCTCCGGCAGCACGGCCCACAGGCCATCCGAGCATAATAGCATCACGTCGCCCGTCTCCAGGCCGGCCTGCCCCGACAGCTCGACCTTCGGCGCGGCCTGCGCGCCCAGGCAGTTGTACAGCTTGTTGCGGTCCGGGTGCGTGTGGCGCGCCGACTCCGGCACGCGGCCGCCGTGGATCAGTTTTTCGATGTGCGAATGGTCGCGCGTGCGCGCCAGGATACGCCCGCCGCGCAGCAGGTAGAGCCGCGAATCGCCGCAATGCGCCCAGGTGGCCGTGTTGTGCTGCACCACGCAGGCGACGATGGTGGTGCGCGGCGTTTCCGGCCAGCCCTGCGCGCTGGCGTGGCGGTGGATTTCGCGGTGCGCGGCATGGCAGGCATCTTCCAGGAAGCGCGCCGGCCCCTTCACGTAGGGATCGGCCTGTTGCTGGAACAGCACGGAAATCGTCCGCAGCGCGATGGCGGCGGCCACTTCGCCGCGCGGGTGGCCGCCCATGCCGTCCGCCAGCACCAGCAGCAGCGCGTCGCGGGTGTAGCAGTAGCCCATCCGGTCCTGGTTCATGCTGCGCCCGCCGATGTGGCTTTCCTGGTAGACCGAGAATCGCATGGCCTATCCCTGTACCGTATCGGATGCTTCGCCGCCGCGCCGCGGGCGCAGGCGGCGCGCCAGCGTCCGCAGCCGGGCGAAGGTGCCGGCCGGCGCCGTTGACGTCGGCGATGCCGGTGGTGCCGGCAAGGCCTGGCCCGCTTCCAGCGCCTGCAATGCCTTCTGCATTTCAAACAGGCTTTGAGGGCGGGCCAGCGGATCGAGCGCCAGCGCGCGGCGCACCAGGGCGATCAGCGGCGCCGGATAGCGTTCGGCCAGTTTGGCGAAATGCTGCTCCATGCCATCACCCTTGCGGCGTTCCTCGGCGGGCTGCGGTGGCGCGCCGGCCATGCAGGCGAACATCGCGGCGCCGATGCCGTAGGCGTCCGTCCAGGGCCCCAGCGGCGATGTCTTGATGGTCAGTTCGGGTGCGGCAAAGCCGGGCGTGTACATCGGCGTGAGAGTCAGCGCGCCGGAATCGATGGTGCGGCGCGCCGCGCCGAAATCGAGCAGCAGCGGTGTGCCGTCGGCGCGCAGGTAAATATTGGCCGGCTTTAAATCGAGGTGCAGCAAGCCATTGGCATGCACTTCGCGCAATCCTTTCAATACCTGCATGAAAACCTGCCGGATAAATGCCTCGCCGATCTGGCCGCCTTTGGCGCGCTGCCGCGAGATTTGCTCCTGCAATGTGTGGCCGGATTCATACGCCATTACCATGTACACGGTTTCGTGCGCGCGAAAGAAATTCAGCACGCGCACCACATTGGGATGGGCGATTTTCGCCAGCGCGCGCCCTTCCTCGAAAAAGCATTTCAGGCCGAGGCGGAATACCGGCAGGTTTGCCGCTGAAACGGCGGGCGCCAGTTCACCCTCTTGACGCAATGCCAACGCGCTTGGTAAATACTCCTTGATGGCCACCGCATTGCCCTCGGCGTCATAGGCAAGATAGACAATACTGAACCCGCCGGACGCAATTTTCTTTACAATGCGGTATCCAGCCAGCTCCAGCCCATCCGGCAACGGGACGTTGTTTTGTGCAGCCATGTATTTCCTCGCGTCAACCAACGCACTGAGACCGGATTGTGTGGACAAAACCAGGCATTTGTAAAGATAAAATCGGGGATATCCATTGAGCATTTCCAGCATGACGGGCTACGCGGTTGCCACCAGCGAAAGCGCGGCGGGAACTCTGACCATTGAAATCAAGAGCGTCAATTCCCGTTTTCTCGACCTTCAATTCCGCATCAACGACGATCTGCGCGCGCTCGAACCCGACCTGCGCGCCGCGATCATGGCCGCCATCACGCGCGGCAAGGTGGAAATCCGGTTGAGTTTCGGCCGCAAGGCCGCCGGCGCCGGCACCCAGGCGCTGAATATCCCCTTGCTCAATGAACTGGCCCGCCTGCAGAACGAGGTGACCACCCATTTCGCCGGCGCGCATGCGATGTCGGTCGCCGAACTGCTGCGCTGGCCGGGCGTCGTCGAGGAAGCACAGATCGGCCAGGAAACGCTGCAGGCCGACGTGGCCGCGCTGATGGCGACCACCGTCGAAGCCTTCGTAAACAGCCGCCAGCGCGAAGGCGCGGCGCTGGAAGCGATGCTGGTCTCGCGCATCGAAGCCATGGAAGCCATCGTCAAGCGCATCACCCCGCTGATCCCGCAGGTGGTGGCCGCTTTCCAGCAAAAGGCGATCGAGCGCATGCAGGAAGCGCTGGGCCTGGCGTCGCAGGGATCGAACGCGGCGCTGTCGCGCCAGGACGCGATGGAACGCATCCGCCAGGAAGTGATCCTGTATGGCATCCGCATCGACGTGGCCGAGGAACTGGGCCGGCTGTCCGCGCACCTCGGCGAGACCCGCCACATCCTGAAAAAAGGCGGCCAGGTCGGCAAGCGGCTCGATTTCATGATGCAGGAACTGAACCGCGAAGCCAACACGCTGGGCGCGAAAGCCTCCGTCAAGGAATTGGCAGACGCATCGATGGAATTGAAACTGCTGATCGAGCAGATGCGCGAACAGGTGCAGAACCTGGAGTAACAGCGGGGCGATGCAACGCGGGCAGGTGCAAAAGTTCGATTGCTCTTGGTAAAATACGCCTTTTGGGCCCTCGCCCGCGAATCGGAATTGAACATGAATCAACACTTCTCCGGCAGCCTGTTCATGGTTGCGGCCCCCTCCGGCGCCGGCAAGTCCACCCTGGTCAACGCGCTGCTGGCGCAGGAGCCGGCGATCAGGCTGTCGATTTCAACGACGACGCGGCCGCCGCGCCCGGGCGAAGAGCACGGCCGTGAATACTTCTTCACGACCACCGAGGATTTCATTGCCCGCGCCGACGCGGGCGAGTTCCTCGAATGGGCCGAAGTGCATGGCAATTACTATGGCACGTCGCGCCTGTTCGTCGAGGAACAGATGCGGGCCGGCACCGACATCCTGCTGGAGATCGACTGGCAGGGTGCGCGCCAGGTGAAGAAGCAGTTCCCGCAGGCGGCCGGCATCTTCATCCTGCCGCCATCGATCGCGGCGCTGGAAGAGCGGCTGCACAAGCGCGGGCAGGATGAACCGAACGTGATCACGCGGCGCCTGCTGGCGGCCGGCGGCGAAATCGCCCACGCTCCCGAGTTCGAGTATGTTATTATCAATGAAGAGTTTCCGGTCGCCTTGCTTGAGCTGAGCGCGATCGTCCGATCGGCCCGTTGCCGGTTTGCGCAACAGGCGGCCCGCAATGCATCGCTGTTTGCCCAGCTGGGCATTCACGCCGAGCAGCACGATTGACAGCGTCCGAGACAGCGTTCCCGAGACAGAATCCAATAAAAAGAATGCGCGATTCAGTGTTTTCGATACTGAATCGGCAAGACGGCGTTTTTGAATACAACGTGTTTCAGGACGTTTTTTACAACGTTTTTTTACGACGTTCAATAGCGTTTCCAATCCATCCTTTCCAGAATTAGCCCAGGAGTTACCATGGCCCGTATTACGATCGAAGATTGCCTGCAGAATGTGCCGAACCGCTTCCAGCTGACCCTGGCTGCGACCTACCGCGCCCGCCAGCTGCTGCAGGGCCACACCCCGAAGGTGGAAGCCAAGGACAAGCCGACCGTGCTGGCACTGCGCGAGATCGCTGCCGGCAAGGTCGGCATCGAGATGCTGAAAAAGGTTCCGATGTAAATTTGGTGCCACGGATTCACCGCACCGCCACAGGTTCTCCAGTTGAATTACACTGCGAACACCATGAACCTGAACTCCACTGAATCCGGCATCACTGAACGCCCCGTTTCGCGGGGCCGCCGCTCGGCCGCCCGGCCGGACGGCGATGCCGGCCAGCCCCCTGCCATTTCCACGTCGCCCCTTGCCGCGCCGATGACGCCCGCCGGCGTTGCCACGATCAGCCACCTCACCGAAAAGCTTGCCGAGTACATGAGCGAGGCCGACCTGAAGAAGGTCAAGGAAGCCTACCGTTTCTCGGACGAGATGCACCTGGGCCAGGTGCGCAAGTCGGGCGAACCCTATATTTCGCACCCGATCGCGGTGGCCGAGATCTGCGCGGACTGGAAGCTCGACGCCCAGGCACTGATGGCGGCGCTGCTGCATGACGTAATGGAAGACCAGGACGTCAAGAAGGAAGAGCTGATCGAACGCTTCGGCGCGCCGGTCGCGCAACTCGTCGACGGCCTGTCAAAACTGGAAAAGATCGAGTTCCAGAGCCAGATCGAGGCGCAGGCGGAAAACTTCCGCAAGATGCTGCTGGCCATGGCCTCGGACGTACGCGTCATCCTGATCAAGCTGGCCGACCGCCTGCACAACATGCGCACGCTGGACGTGATGGCGCCCGCCAAGAAGCAGCGCATCGCCAAGGAAACGATGGAAGTGTATGTGCCGATCGCCCACCGGCTCGGCCTGAACAACATCTACCGCGAGCTGCAGGACCTGTCGTTCTCGCACCTGTACCCGCTGCGCTACCACGTGCTGGCGAAGGCGGTGAAGGCGGCGCGCGGCAACCGGCGCGAAGTGGTCGGCAAGATCCTCGACTCGGTGAAGAACACGCTGGGCATGGCCGGCATCCACGCGGAAGTGTACGGCCGCGAAAAGACGCTGTACGGCATCTACAAGAAGATGCGCTCGAAGCACCTCACTTTCTCGCAGGTGCTCGACGTGTATGGCTTCCGCGTCGTTGTCGACAGCTTCTCGAACTGCTACGTGGCGCTGGGCACGCTGCATTCGCTGTACAAGCCGATGCCGGGCAAGTTCAAGGATTACATCGCCATCCGCAAGCTGAACGGCTACCAGTCGCTGCACACCACGCTGATCGGCCCCTACGGCACGCCCGTGGAGTTCCAGATCCGCACGCAGGAAATGCACCGCACCGCCGAATCTGGCGTGGCCGCGCACTGGCTGTACAAGAACAGCGACGCGAACATGACGGACATGCAGCAGCGCACCCACGCGTGGCTGCAATCGCTGCTCGACATTCAACAACAGACCGGCGACTCGGCCGAGTTCCTCGAACACGTCAAGGTCGACCTGTTCCCCGACTCCGTGTACGTGTTCACGCCGAAGTCGAAGATCATCGCGATGCCGCGTGGCGCCACGCCGATCGATTTCGCGTATGCGATCCACACGGGCATCGGCGACCATACCGTGTCCGTGACGATCAACGGCGAGCCGGCCCCGCTGCGCGCCGAGCTGCGCAACGGCGATATCGTCGAAGTGGTGACCGACCCGAATTCCCGGCCGAGCCCGAGCTGGCTGTCCTTCGTCCGCACGGGCAAGGCGCGCTCGGCGATCCGGCACCACCTGCGCACCATCAACCTGCCCGAATCGATCGGGCTGGGCCGGCAACTGCTGCAGCAGGCGCTGGCCGGCATCAGCATCTCGCCGGACTTGCCGGAACCGCTGGTGGAACGCCTGCTGAACGAATCGTCGGCCAAGTCGATGGACGAACTGTATGCCGACATCGGCATCGGCAAGCGCATGGCGGCGCTGGTGGCGCGGCACATCTTCGGCCTGCTGGGCGGAGAATCGGCCTCGGTGCCGATCGACCACAATTCGGCGGCCGACCTCGACCCGGTCACGATCTACGGCAGCGAAGGCGTGTCGGTGCAGCTGGCCCCGTGCTGCCTGCCGATCCCGGGCGACCAGATCATCGGCCAGCTGCGCCGCGACCAGGGCCTGCAGGTGCACACCTCGGACTGCAGCGTGGCGCGGCGCCAGCGCCAGAAGGAGCCGGACCGCTGGATCGCTGTCAAGTGGGGCACCGAACTGAACCGCCGCTTCGACAGCCGCATCCGCCTGCTGATCAACAACGAAAAGGGCATCCTCGCCCGCGTGGCCGCCGAGATCGGCGAATCCGACGGCAACATCACCTTCGTCGGCATGGATGAAGACAACGACCACGTGCTGCACCAGCTGCGCTTCACCATCCAGGTGAAGGACCGCGTGCACCTGGCCGGCCTGCTGCGCAACGTGCGCAAGGTGACTGGCGTGAACCGGGTATCCCGCGAACGGGGGTGAGCGCTGGCAAGCCGGCGCGGCGTCTGGTGTCGGACACCGGTTTTTCCTTGCGCCTGCGCACTCCGCGAAAGACAAGCCAACAGGTTGTTGGCGCTTGAAAAACCCAACGGCAGAAGCCGGGGTCAGACCCGACGGGTCTGACCCCAGGTCTTGCACTTGGGGTTGATATTACGTCGGCGACTCGCCACCATCAGAACCCATCGCAGCTATGCGTTCCATGAAAGCCTGCGTGCCAATTGCAAATTCCGCCTCTGTCGCGGTGCGAATACGCATCAGATCCTTCATCGACAGGGGTTGCCCGAACAGTGATCGATAAGCTCCGCGCCGAAGTTCGCCTTCATGCCCAAGCCCCGCATACAGGGGATGTGGAGTGACCAGAGGATTTTCCTTCCCTTCTCCGTTGCACCGGTAACTCGACCACCGGTACTGTCCCGGATGGTCGGCCAGTCCAGCACGCACTGGGTTGAGCTCGACATACCGGTGGCAGGTTAGCAAGTAGGTTTCGCTTTCGACATACGCTGCCTTGTAGCGGCCTTCCCATAGACCGCCGGAGCGCCGGTATCGCCAACTGATGTACTGTGCATGGGCCTGCGCAACGCTCTTCATCATGTGTTGAACGTTGCCTGGGTCTTGAGGAGTCAGCAATAGATGCACATGGTTCGACATCAGTACATATGCATGTAGTGCGCAGACATGTAGCTCGACTGCCCGGCGCAAATGGTCGAGGAAATGTGACCGGTCGTTGTCGTTGAAAAAGCATGGTTGCCTGTTATTCCCTCGCTGAATGACGTGCAAAGGCAGACCCGGCAACAGCAAACGGGGGCGCCGCGGCATAGTTCTCTCCCATGAAAGAAATGCCGCATTTTCTGTTCTGTTGGCAGCGGTCGAACTGTGCGAGCGCAAGAAAAGAGGCTCGCCTCAGGCTACTCCGCAGCCGCCGGATAGCTCACTTCCAGTATCTCCAGCTCCTCCACGCCGGTCGGCGTATGCAGCGTGACGGTGTCGCCCTCGCGAGCCTTGGTGATCGTGCGGGCGATGGGCGAGATCCAGCTGACCTTGCCCTTCAGCGGGTCGAATTCGTCGATGCCGACGATCGTGATGGTGTTCTCGACACCGTCCTGGTTGCTGTAGGTGACAGTCGCGCCGAAGAAGATCTGGTCGCTGCCGTGGTGCACGCTGGGGTCCAC
Source organism: Pseudoduganella albidiflava (assembly GCF_004322755.1). Taxonomy (NCBI): domain Bacteria; kingdom Pseudomonadati; phylum Pseudomonadota; class Betaproteobacteria; order Burkholderiales; family Oxalobacteraceae; genus Pseudoduganella; species Pseudoduganella albidiflava. Next base: position 1,090,461 of record NZ_CP036401.1, on the reverse strand, counting down.
CACTTCGGCCAGGTCGAGCCGCTTGGTCAGGAAGCGGATGCGGCGGTCGATCTCGCGCAGGCGCCGCTTGCCGTAGATGTAGTCGCCGTTCTCGGAGCGGTCGCCGTTCGAGGCGGCCCAGTGCACCACCTTCACTACCTCGGGCCGCTCGACGTCGATCAGCTGCAGCAGTTCATCCTTGATGCGGCGGTAGCCGGCGGGCGTGATGTAGTTCTTGGCACCGGCAGGAATCGGCGGCGCCAGCTGGACGTCGTCGTCATCGTCCTGCTCGGTTTCTTTCACAAAAGCTTTGTTCATGGGGAGTGGCGTTTCACGTATCATCCTGCTAATACGGAACGATTGTACACATTTATGCGCATTGCCCATTCCTGCCACGACGCCGTCTGGCAAGCCACCCGTTCCCAGCTCTTCCTGATCGATCCGCACACGCTGCACCTCCTCGACGCCAATCCTGCGGCCGCCAGGCTGTCGGGCGCCGGCGCGGGCGGCGATTTCGCTGCCATCGCCCCATTGCTGCCCCGCGAACAGTTCGACGCGGCCCTGGAAGGCGGCGGCCTCCTCCACACCGTGCTGGCGCGCGCCGATGGCACGCCATGCCGGGTGACGCTGCGCCTGGCCCATGTCCGGCACGGCGAGCGCGACTGCGTGCTGGCAATCGCCGAGGACGACAGCGCCGCCGAAGCGCTGCAGCAGGTGCAGTCGCGTTTCGACGCCATCGTGGCGCATTCGCCTGGCCTGGTCTACCAGTTCCGCCGCGAGCCGGATGGCCGGGTCTCGTTCCCCTACCTGAGCGAAGGCTGCCAGGCGCTGCTCGGCATGCCGGCGGCCGAACTGGCGGCCGACCCGGACCGCTTCGCCCACCTCGTGCTGCCGGAAGACCGCCAGTCGTACCTGGACTCGATGACATCGTCCGCGGCCACGCTATGGAGCTGGAACTGGGAAGGCCGTATCTGGATCGAGGCGTGGAAGGACGTCAAGTGGATCAACCTGCGCGCCACGCCGCACGTGCTGCCGGGCGGCGCGGTGCAGTGGGAAGGCATCATGACGAACATCACCGAAAGCAAGCTGGAGCAGATGGAAGTGCGTGCCAGCCGGGCCCGGCTCGCCGAGCTGACCGCGCACATCGAGAAGGTCAAGGAGCAGGAACGCACGCGCATCGCGCGCGAGATCCACGATGACCTGGGCGGCAACCTCACCGCCATCAAGATGGCGCTGGCGATGCTGGCCGCGCGCTTGCCGGACGGCGACCCGGTGCTGGCGCAGAAAGCGGCCTATGTCGACGAGCTGGCCGACCGCACCATCGATGCGGTGCACCGCATCACGCTCGACCTGCGCCCTTCCATCCTCGACTTCGGCCTGGTGCCCGCGCTGGAGTGGCAGGTCAAGGAATTCGCCGCGCAGGCTGGCCTGGCGTGCAGCTTCCAGTCCAACGAAAAGGACGTGAAGCTCGATTCGGACCAGGCCACCGCGCTGTTCCGTATCGTGCAGGAAGCGCTGACCAATATCGCCAAGCATGCCCAGGCGTCCAGCGTGGCGGTGCGCCTGCAGAGTACCCGGCAGCATGTGGGCGTGAAGATCACCGACAACGGCCGCGGCATCCGCGCCACCGATCGCGCCAAGCCCGGCTCGTTCGGCCTGCGCGGCATGGCCGAGCGGGCGCGGGCCCTCGGCGGCACGCTCAGCCTGTCCCATGCGCCGGGCGGCGGCACCGTGGTCGCGATCCGCATCCGGCGCGCCTCCCCGGGCGACGGCCTGGAAGCGGCTACAATTCGGCCTGCAATCACCAAACAGGACGTACCATGAGCGACAAGGCAGCCATCAAGGTTTTCATCGCCGACGATCACGCGATCGTGCGCGAGGGGCTGAAGCAGATCCTGGCCGATACCCGCGACATCGTGGTCTCCGGCGAGGCGGAAAACGGCAGCGATGCACTGCGCCTGTTCCGCAAATCCGGGTGCCACGTGGTGCTGCTCGATATCTCGATGCCCGACCGCAGCGGTATCGAGGTGCTGAAACAGATCAAGAAGGAAAAGCCCGAGCTGGCGGTGCTGATGCTGTCGATGCATCGCGAAGACCAGTACGCGATCCGCTCGCTGAAGGCCGGCGCGGCCGGCTACCTCACCAAGCAGAGCGCACCGAAGGAACTTGTCACTGCGATCAGGCAAGTCGCTGGCGGGTTAAAATACATCAGCCCCGCGCTGGCCCAGGAACTGGCCAACCACGTAGGCGAGGATCACGAAGCGGCACCACATGAAACGCTGTCCGACCGCGAGTACCAGACCCTGACGCTGATCGCCTCGGGATTGACAGTGGGAGCCATCGCCAAGGAATTGTCGCTGTCGGTGAAGACCGTCAGCGAATACCGGGCGCGGCTGCTGGTCAAGATGAAATTGAAGAACAGTGCGGAACTGACGCACTATGCGATCAGGAATGGCTTGATCGATTGACGGTGCAGCCGAATCGAGAGCTGATCGGATTGACGGCTCGATCGCTGCGGGTCGATCGTTGACGGCTCGATCATTGGCGGCTCGATCATCGGCGGCTCGATCATCGGCGGCTCGATCATCGGCGGCTCAACTGCCGGCCTGGTCGATCGATCTCCGGGATGGATAAGGTTTGGCAACTTCTGGTTCCGAAAATAAAGGAAATATGCCTCGCTACTCCGTGCTTCGGCTTAGCCTTCGTTGCCGTAACATACAGGCTATCGGTAATCCTTTGTAAAGGCTGCAAGCCAGATGTCGAGCAAACCCCCAGGTCAGGCGGACCAGAACCCGGCCGAAATCGCGCGAGAGGCATTTCGCCGCCTGGCGGTACGCCGCATCGCGCCCACGCCGGACGCGTATCGGGACATCTACAACGAAATCGCCGGTATTCCCGCGCCGCCACCCGTGGTGGCGGTCCCTGCCGATCCGGGGCCCGAAAACGTCCTGAACCGCTTTGCCGCGCGCATGTCCGAGCAGGCCTCCGGCGAGCTGGCCGACTTCGGCCGCCGCTTCAACCGCGCCGTGAAAACCCGCGACTGGGATGCGTATGCCACGGCGCTGTCGCAACTGGCCGAGCGGCCGATGAAAAAGGGCGGCATCGAACTGGCGCCGATGGCCGAAGGCGAGCAAACGCGGCTGCTGCGCGACCTGCTCAGCCGTACGCTGACCCTGGCGGTGGCCTCGCTCCTCTCCGGCGCGCCGGTCATGGCGGCGGAAGCCGAGGCGCTGGGCACCGCCACCAAGGAAGCCCATACCGAGGCCGACCTGTCCGAGATCGCCGTGCGGCTCAAGCAGCTGTGCTACCAGATCGAACTCAAGCATGGCGACACGGCGGAACAGCAGGAATTGCTGCTGCGGCTGTTCCGGCTGCTGCTGGAAAACGTCAGCGAATTGCTCGATGACGATTCCTGGCTGCGCGGCCAGGTCGATACCGTGCAGGCGCTGATCGCCGGCCCGCTCGATGCCCGCGCGCTGGAAGCGGCCACCCGCAGCCTGAAGGACGTGATCTACAAGCAAAGCCAGCTCAAGCACAGCGTAGCCGACGTCAAGGCCACCGTGAAAAACATGGTCATGACGTTCATCGACCGGCTCGGCCAGGTCGCCGCGTCGACCGGCGACTTCCACCAGAAGATCGGCGCCTATTCGGAAAAGATCAGCCATGCCAACGACATTACCGAGCTGAACTCGATCCTCGACGAAGTGCTGCACGAAACCCGCGTGGTGCAGAACGAAGCCCTGCAGGCGCGCGACAACATGGTCAGCGCGCGGCAGGAAGTGCAGGAAGCGGAAGAACGCATCAAGGCGCTGGAAACCCAGCTGCAGCATATGAGCGAGCTGGTGCGTGAAGACAGCCTGACGGGCAGCCTGAACCGCCGCGGCCTGGACGATGTGTTCGAGCGCGAAACGGCGCGTGCGGACCGGCGCGGCACGCCGCTGTGCATCGCCGTGCTGGACCTGGACGATTTCAAGAAACTCAACGATACCTATGGCCACATTGCCGGCGACAGCGCCCTGAAGCACCTGGTCAAGGTGGTCAAGGAAACGCTGCGCTCGATGGATGTGATCGCCCGCTTCGGCGGCGAGGAATTCCTCATCATGCTGCCGGAAACCACGGTCGATGCGGCCGTTGCCACGATGACCCGGCTGCAGCGCGACCTGACCCGGCATTTCTTCATGCATGAAAACGAAAAGCTGCTGATCACGTTTTCCGCCGGCGTGGCGCTGCGGCGCCAGGGCGAAGACCAGGCCGCGCTCGTCAAGCGGGCCGACGCGGCCATGTACACGGCGAAGAAAACAGGCAAGAACCGGGTTGTCGTGGCGGAGTGAGGTTTTTCCTGCTGCCGCGGCACAGTTACTGATGAGTTTTACTGATGAGCCCGGCGCTGCCGGGCTTTTTCTTTGGCCAGCAAGATCGGCCAATTCCTGCTCAACAGTACGCATCCCGCGATTATTTCTTCAGAAAAATCCGTTTTCTCAGGAAAAAGCCCTAAAGCTTTCCGCACGGATACCGTTACCTGGAACAACAGCGGCTTGATCGTCACAGGAACAGCGTGGCGGGCCAAAGTTACCGAGCAAATCGCCCAACGGCAGCACCGTCTGGAGAGTCACCATGGCATCGGTCATCAACACCAACATCTCGTCCCTGAATTCGCAACGTAACCTGACGGGCTCGCAAGGCGCCCTGTCGACTTCCCTGCAACGCCTGTCTTCCGGCCTGCGCATCAACAGCGCAAAAGACGACGCTGCCGGCCTGGCGATTTCGGACCGCATGAACTCCCAGATCCGCGGCATGAACCAGGCGACCCGCAACGCGAATGACGGCGTGTCGATGGCGCAGACCGCGGAAGGTGCCCTGTCCTCGTCGGGCGACATCCTGCAGCGTATCCGCGAACTGGCCGTGCAATCGTCGAACAGCACCAACTCGGCTTCCGACCGCCAGGCCCTGCAGACCGAAGTCGGCCAGCTGGCCTCGGAACTGAACCGTATCGCCCAGACCACCACGTTCAACGGCCAGTCGCTGCTGGACGGCACGATGGGTACCGCGAACTTCCAGGTCGGCGCCGATGCCAACCAGCTGATCTCGGCAAACGGCTCGAACTTCCTGACGAACACCTACGGCAACAACCGTATCGCTGCCGGCCAGGCCGATATCGCCGCCGAAGACGGCACCAGCGTCGTCGATGCGATGGAAGTCACGATCAACGGCGCGCGTGGCTCGAAGACGGTCACCACCGAAACGGGCGACACGGCGAAATCGATCGCCGACAAGATCAACAAGCAGACCGGCGACACCGGCGTGAGCGCGACCGCCCGGACCGACATGAACATGGGCCTGACCGCCAGCACGGCCTACTCGTTCGCACTGAAGGGCGACAACGGCGAAGCCAAGACGGTTTCGTTCACCACCGGCTCGGGCAGCTCGGCCAGCGATTTCGCCTCGGGCATCAGCGCCATCAATGCGCAATCGGCTTCCACCGGCATCACCGCGCAGTACGACCAGGAAAACGGCGGCATCAAGCTGACCCACGCCAGCGGTGCGGACATCGCCATCAGCGACAGTTCGGCCAACATGACGCTGTCGACCTATGACGCCGCCGGCGCCATGGGCAACTCGGCGGCGCCGGCGACCGGTGGCACCGCCAACGGCCGCATCACGCTGGACTCGTCGCAGAGCTTCTCGGTGACCGATGGCGGCTCGGGCCTGAACATCCAGGACACCGGTTCCTCGGCGCTGAACTCGGTTTCCGACCTGGACGTGACGTCGTTCGAAGGCGCCCAGCTGGCCATCAAGATCGCCGACGCGGCACTGTCGACGGTGAACGGCCAGCGTGCCGAATTCGGTGCACTGCAGTCGCGCTTCGCCTCGACGATCGCCAACCTGTCGACCACGTCGGAAAACCTGTCGGCATCGAAGAGCCGCATCGTCGACACCGACTTCGCAGCGGAAACCGCGAGCATGACCCGCGGCCAGATCCTGCAGCAGGCCGGTACCGCCATGCTGGCCCAGGCAAACCAGCTGCCGAACGGCGTGATGAGCCTGCTGCGTTAATAGAAACAAGGATCGATCGGAACAAGCACTGCATCCAGGCACGAACGACAAAGTTATCTGACAAGATTACCTCTTCATCCCCGGTTCTCCGGGGATTTTTTTTGCCCGTCAAAACGGAGAAATGAAGGAGAAAAACCCGTTTATTCTCCCTAAAGGTTGGCGCGGCACGGTCGATTTAGCGCGCCGGCGGCACGGGACTTTAGCCCCTGGCCGCACGAATTTCCCTATGAAAACGCCCTAAAGCTTTCCGCACGGATACCGTTACCTGGAACAACAGCGGCTTGATCGTCACAAGAACAGCGTGGCGGGCCAAAGTTAGCGAGCAAAGCGCCCAACAGCATTACCGTCTGGAGAACTACCATGGCATCGGTCATCAACACCAACATCGCTTCCCTGAATTCGCAACGTAACCTGACGGGCTCGCAAGGCGCCCTGTCGACTTCCCTGCAACGCCTGTCTTCCGGCCTGCGCATCAACAGCGCAAAAGACGACGCTGCCGGCCTGGCGATTTCGGACCGCATGAACTCCCAGATCCGCGGCATGAACCAGGCGACCCGCAACGCGAATGACGGCGTGTCGATGGCACAGACCGCGGAAGGTGCCCTGTCCTCGTCGGGCGACATCCTGCAGCGTATCCGCGAACTGGCCGTGCAATCGTCGAACAGCACCAACTCGGCTTCCGACCGCCAGGCCCTGCAGACCGAAGTCGGCCAGCTGGCCTCGGAACTGAACCGTATCGCCCAGACCACCACGTTCAACGGCCAGTCGCTGCTGGACGGCACGATGGGTACCGCGAACTTCCAGGTCGGCGCCGATGCCAACCAGCTGATCTCGGCAAACGGCTCGAACTTCCTGACGAACACCTACGGCAACAACCGTATCGCTGCCGGCCAGGCCGACATCGCTGCTGAAGACGGCACCAACGTCGTCGATGCGATGGAAGTCACGATCAACGGCGCACGTGGCTCGAAGACGATCACCACCGAAACGGGTGACACGGCGAAATCGATCGCCGACAAGATCAACAAGCAGACCGGCGACACCGGCGTGAGCGCGACCGCCCGGACCGACATGAACATGGGCCTGACCGCCAGCACGGCCTACTCGTTCGCACTGAAGGGCGACAACGGCGAAGCCAAGACGATTTCGTTCACCACCGGCTCGGGCAGCTCGGCCAGCGATTTCGCCTCGGGCATCAGCGCCATCAATGCGCAATCGGCTTCCACCGGCATCACCGCGCAGTACGACCAGGAAAACGGCGGCATCAAGCTGACCCACGCCAGCGGCGCGGACATCGCCATCAGCGACAGTTCGGCCAACATGACGCTGTCGACCTATGACGCCGCCGGCGCCATGGGCAACTCGGCGGCGCCGGCGACCGGTGGCACCGCCAACGGCCGCATCACGCTGGACTCGTCGCAGAGCTTCTCGGTGACCGATGGCGGCTCGGGCCTGAACATCCAGGACACCGGTTCTTCGTCGCTGAACTCGGTTTCCGACCTGGACGTGACGTCGTTCGAAGGCGCCCAGCTGGCCATCAAGATCGCCGACGCGGCACTGTCGACGGTAAACAGCCAGCGCGCCGACTTCGGTGCACTGCAGTCGCGCTTCGCCTCGACGATCGCCAACCTGTCGACCACCGCCGAGAACCTGTCGGCATCGAAGAGCCGCATCGTCGACACCGACTTCGCAGCGGAAACCGCGAGCATGACCCGCGGCCAGATCCTGCAGCAGGCCGGTACCGCCATGCTGGCCCAGGCAAACCAGCTGCCGAACGGCGTGATGAGCCTGCTGCGTTAATTGTCATAAATGCCGGAACGAGCGTCACCGCAAGGACTGGCACGAGCATCGAAAGCAGCATCGACACTGGCATCACAGCCAGTATCACCCCAGGCGCCTCCCCTGCTGCCTGAACAGTAAAGATCCCCGGAATGCTTCGCCATTCCGGGGATTTTTGCGCGGCCTCCCCGGCCGTGGAGAGCCATCTCCAGGCTCGGCAGTGCCCACTCCCATGCAAAAACAAAAATAAATCCACAGGGCAAAAAATACTTCCGAAAATCCCTAAAGGTTACCGAGTGGAAACCGTAACCAGATACAACAGCGGCTTGATCGTCCCAGAACACGGGGACGGGCCAAAGTAAGCGAGCAAATGCCGAATCGAAGTATCTGTCTGGAGTAATACAATGGCTTCCCCAATCAACACCAACGTCGCATCCCTTAACTCGCAGCGTAACCTGAGCCAGTCGCAATCCGCACTGTCCACCTCGCTGCAACGCCTGTCTTCCGGCCTGCGCATCAACAGCGCAAAGGACGACGCTGCTGGCCTTGCAATTTCTGACCGGATGAATTCCCAGATTCGCGGCATGACGCAAGCAACCCGCAATGCCAACGATGGCGTGTCCATGACGCAAACCGCTGAAGGTGCCCTGTCCTCGTCGGGCGACATCCTGCAGCGTATCCGCGAACTGGCCGTGCAATCGTCGAACAGCACCAACTCGTCGTCGGACCGCGAGGCCCTGCAGACCGAAGTCGGCCAGCTCGCTTCGGAACTGAACCGTATCGCCCAGACCACCACGTTCAACGGCCAGAAGCTGCTGGACGGCACGATGGGTACCGCGAACTTCCAGGTCGGCGCCGATGCCAACCAGCTGATCTCGGCAAACGGCTCGAACTTCCTGACGAACACCTACGGCAACAACCGTATCGCTGCCGGCCAGGCCGACATCGCTGCTGAAGACGGCACCAACGTCGTCGATGCGATGGAAGTCACGATCAACGGCGCACGTGGCTCGAAGACGATCGAGACCGAAACCGGCGACACGGCGAAATCGATTGCCGACAAGATCAACAAGCAAACCGGCGACACCGGCGTGACCGCCACCGCCCGGACCGACATGAACATGGGCCTGACCGCCAGCACGGCTTACTCGTTCGCACTGAAGGGTGACAACGGCGAAGCCAAGACGATCTCGTTCACGACCGGCTCGGGCAGCTCGGCCAGCGATTTCGCCTCCGGCATCAGCGCCATCAATGCGCAATCGGCCGCCACCGGCATCACCGCGCAGTACGACCAGGAAAACGGCGGCATCAAGCTGAGCCACGCCAGCGGCTCGGACATCGCCATCAGCGACAGTTCGGCCAACATGACGCTGTCGACCTATGACGCCGCTGGCGCCATGGGCAACTCGGCGGCGCCGGCTACCGGTGGCACCGCCAACGGCCGCATCACGCTGGACTCGGCGGGCAGCTTCTCGGTGACCGATGCCGGCTCGGGCCTGGGCATCGAAGATACGGGTTCCTCGGCACTGAACTCGGTTGCCGACCTGGACGTGACCTCGTTCGAAGGCGCCCAGCTGGCCATCAAGATCGCCGACGCGGCACTGTCGACGGTCAACAGCCAGCGCGCCGAATACGGTGCACTGCAGTCGCGCTTCTCGTCGACCATCGCCAACCTGTCGGCCACGTCGGAAAACCTGTCGGCATCGCGCAGCCGTATCGTCGATACCGACTTCGCTTCGGAAACCGCCGCCATGACCCGCGGCCAGATCCTGCAGCAGGCTGGTACCGCCATGCTGGCCCAGGCGAACTCGCTGCCGAACGGCGTGATGAGCCTGCTGCGTTAATCCGCGCAGGCTGAAACCGGCACGCACCATGCCGGTTTTTCCGTCACTCAACGGTTCCCCGTCTGGTTCCATCCAGCCGGGGAATTTTTCGCATTCAGGAGTTCACCATGACAATCGACCCGCTCGGCCTTGCCGCCCTTCGGTCAGAACGCGCCTTCGCGGCCCAGGCGCCGGTGCCGCCAGCCAGCCGCACGCCCGTAGCGACGGCCGCAACCACCGCGGCCACCGCCACGGGCGAGGCGACGCCGCCGGCCGACGCGCTCCCGGCCACCGACGATTCGGACGACGCGCTGAACGATGCGGTCAGCAAGCTCAATGCATCGATCCACGCGCAAAAACTGGAGTTCTCGATCGACGAGGACAGCAAGCGCACCATCGTCAAGGTCATCGACAGCGAGACCAAGGAAGTCGTGCGCCAGATGCCGACCAAGGAAGCCTTGGAAATCGCCAAGTCGCTCGACAAGGCATTCGGGCTGCTGATCCGCCAGCAAGCCTGACCTCCGGCACGGCCCACGGCCGTGCCCGGTTAGCGGGGCCGAAGCCTTTCCGGGCGTCGGCCCCGCCCCCTTTGCGCTACCATCAGGCTCATCGCCTGAACTGGACGTTCTTTCCCCCTCTCAAGTCTCGTTTGATTCTGCCGATAATAAAATACATTATCGCTTTCTCAGGAGCACAGCCGTGGCAACTATCACCGCATCCGGCGGCGTACTAGACGTCAGCAGCATCGTTTCCCAGCTGATGGCTGTCGAACAGCAGCCGCTGGCCAAGTTCCAGCAAAAGCAGGCGTCCTACCAGGCGTCGCTGTCCGCCTATGGTTCGCTGTCCGGCGCCATCGGCGTGTTCCAGTCCTCGCTCGGTTCCCTGACCAAGGCTTCCGACTTCAACGCGCTGAGCGCCACGCCGAGCAATGCCGATGTGCTGACCGCCTCGGCAACGTCGAAGGCCGTGGCCGGCAACTACAAGGTCAATGTCACGCAACTGGCCCAGGCCCAGACCCTGACCACGCCGGGCATCGCCAGCAACAAGTCGGCGATCGGGCTGGGCGCCAAGACCACGCTGTCGTTCCAGTTCGGCACCGTCAGCGGCAACTATGGCCAGGCCGGCACCGCGCTGGCCGGCAGTGTCGCCATGAACGGGATCAGCAACGGCTCGCTGACGATCAACGGCACCGCGATCGCCACCGACAGCACCACCACGAGCGCCCGCGCGCTGGCCGAAGCCATCAACGCGAAGAGCACGACGACCGGCGTGACCGCCACGGCGACGCCGGCCTCGACGGACGGCACGCTGTTCGCCGGCTTCGGCGACGTGGCCACCACGACCGGCACCTATGCGCTGAAGGTCGGCGGCATCGAGCTTGCCGCACTGGGCGAGAACGAGAGCGGCCTCACGGCGGCATCGCTCGACGCGACGCTGGCCGGGCCGAGCACCGCGCTGACGGCGCTGACGAACGCCGGCATCACCTTCACCGGCAGCGCCGCGAACGGCGACCTGACCTTCACCCGCGCCGACGGCGCCAACCTCGCCATCGAGGAAGTGGTGACGGGCGACGCCACGGGCGGCATCGGCAAGACGGACGTGGATGTGAACGCCGGCTCCAGCGTGACCGCTTCCAGCAGCGTTTCGCTGAGCTCCAGCGACGCCAGCCCGATCACGGTCGGCGGCAGCAACCCCGCCGCCGCCGGGCTGACGGCCGGCACCGCCGGTACCTACCTGGGCGGCGGCTTCTCGCAGGACGCCAACGTGGCATCCGGCACGGTGACGATCGACTCGACCAACAACTCGCTGGAAGGCATCCGCGACGCCGTCAACAAGGCCGGCCTGGGCGTGACCGCCACCATCGTGTCCGATGGCAGCAGCACGCCTTACCACCTGGTGTTCACGTCGAACGCCACCGGTGCCAACTCGTCGATGAAGATCACGCTGTCCGGGACGGATACCGATCCGCCCGATGCCGCGCTGGCCAACCTGCTGAGCTACGATCCGGCGGGCGATCAGAAAATGGCGCAGACTTCGGCCGCGCAGGACGCCAAGCTGACGGTGAACGGCATCGCCGTCACCAGCAAGTCCAACAACGTCGGCGAGGCGATCCAGGGCGTCAACCTGACGGTGGCGCAGACCGGTTCCAGCACGCTGGCGGTGAGCCGCAACACCACGCAGGTGAAGACCAACGTCGAAGCCTTCGTGAAGGCCTACAACGACCTGGCGGGCACGCTGAAGAAGCTCACGGGCTACAACCCCGACACCAAGTCGGCGGGCGTGCTGCAAGGCGACTCCACCGCCCAGTCGGTCCAGTCGCAGATGCGCCGTATGCTCACGTCCAACATCACCGGCATTTCCGGCGCGTTCAGCAACCTGAGCGACGTGGGCATCGGCTTCACCAAGGATGGCACGCTGGCACTGGATTCGTCCAAGTTCCAGAAGGCGATCGACAGCAATTTCGCCGACATCGGCACGCTGTTCGGCGCGGTCGGCAAGACCACCGACAACCAGGTTTCGTTCACCAGTTCCAGCGCCGCCACCAAGCCCGGCACGTACGACCTGGAAATCACGCAGCTGGCCACCCAGGGTGCGCTGACGAGCGGCACGGCGCTGCCGCCCACCACCACCATCGCGGCCAATACCACGTGGGCGGTCACCCTGAACGACAGCACGCCCAGCAACAGCAAGAACACGGCCATGGTCACCATTCCGGCCGGCACGTATTCCCCGGCTGACCTGGCGAAAGTGGTGCAGTCGTCGATCAACGGCACGTCGGCGTTTTCCACCGCGGGCAACTCGGTCACGGCATCGGTCGACGCGGACGGCATGCTCGTCGTGTCCTCGTCGAAATACGGCTCGGTATCGAACATCGCCCTGAACTCCAGCAGCGGCACCACCACCGACAGCCTGTTCGGCGGCAGCACCGCGGTGGCCGGCCTGGACGTCGCCGGCACGCTGGGCGGCCGCCCCGTGACCGGTTCCGGGCAAACCATGACGGGCCAGGCCGGCACGGATGTCGAAGGCTTGAAGATCGAGATCACGGGCGGCAACATCGGCCCCCGCGGCACCGTGAGTTTCTCGCAAGGCTACGCCTACCAGATGAACAACCTGGCCACCTCGATGCTGAGCAAGACCGGCCAGATCACCAGCCGCACGGACGGCATCAACCAGTCGATCAAGAGCGTCCAGAAGCAGAGCGACGCCTTCACCGACAAGCTGGCCGGCATCGAAGCCCGCTATCGCAAGCAATATGCCGCGCTGGACGTCATGCTGGCGAATATGCAGACGACGTCCAACTACCTGACCCAGCAGTTGTCGGCCCTGGCCGCCAACAGCTAAGAGCAACAAGGAACAAGGAGAACATCATGTTCGGAAGCCCGCAACGCGGCGTCAATGCCTACGCCAAGGTCGGCCTGGAAACCGGCATCGCGGCAGCCTCGCCGCACAAGCTGATCACGATGCTGTACGACGGCGCCGTGGTCGCCTTGATCAATGCCACCAACCATATGAAGTCCGGCAATATCGAAGCGAAAGGCAAGGCCATCTCGCACGCGATCCAGATCATCGACAATGGCCTGCGCGCCAGCCTGGACAAGGAAGTGGGCGGCGAGATCGCGAAGAACCTGGATGCGCTGTATGAATACATGAGCGCGCGCCTGCTCACCGCCAACCTGCAGAACCAGGTCGAGATCCTGGACGAGGTGCGCGGCCTGCTGACCGACCTGCGCGAGACGTGGAAGCAGATCGGCGAGGATGGCGGCGCCGCGCAAGCCGGCGGCGCCCCCGTGGCCAACCGCAAGCAATGACCAGTTTCCGGGATAACCGAACGATGACGATGACCAATCACGACGTGCTGTGCGTGTATGCGGCGATGGGCGAACTGACCAGCCAGATGGTGGCGGCCGCCAATGCTTCCGACTGGGAACACCTGCAAGAGCTGGAACAGCGCATGAATGCGCACGTGGCCGTGCTCAAGGTCAACGAGGGCATGGTGCGGCTGGAAGGCGAAGAGCGCGCCCGCAAGGCTTCGCTGATCAAGCAGATGCTGGACGACGACCGCAAGGTGCGCGACCTGATCACGCCATGGATGGCGCAGCTGTCGCGGCTCATCAACAGCACCGGCACCGAGCGGCGCCTGGTCAACGCCTACGGCGGCGTCTAGGCCGCCGCACGCCCTGACTGACCGGTAACGGGAGAACACAAGCAGTGCAGACGCGGCTCGATTCTGCCGGGCTGCGGCCCCTGGTACCCGGTGGCGGCCCGACGGTCGCCGATCCCCGGCAGGCCGCGTTCCAGCGCACGCTGGCGCCGATGGTGGGCAAGACCCTGGCCGCCGAAGTGCTGGCGAAAATCCCCGACGGCAGCTACCTGGTGCGCGTGGCCGGTACCAACGCCCGCATGATGCTGCCCGGCGGCACGCCGGTCGGCGCCCAGATCGCGCTGAACGTGGTGGCCGCGCAGCCCCGGCCGCTGCTGCAGGTCGGCACCGCGCCGCCCCAGCCCGCCACGGTGTACACGCCGCCCGCCGCCACGCCATCCCAGCCCGCCACCGCTACTTCCCTTCCCGCCACCGCGACTTCCCTGTCCGGCGCCCAGCAACCTGCCTCCGGTGCCGCAAGCGGCACGCAAGCCCGCCCGATGAGCTCGGCCGCGGTATTGCTGAACAAGGCGCCGCTGATCGCCGCCGACCAGCTGCCGACCCTCGACCATACCACCGCCCAGGCCACGCTGAGCCCCGCCGCGCGTGCGATCGCCAGCGCGCTGACGCAGGCCTACACCCCGCCCGGCGCGCTGGTGACAATCCATGGCAAGGGCCCGCTCGCCGCGGCCGGCGCGCCCGATCCCGAGCGCGTGGAAGTGGCCCTGAAGAACGCGCTGGGCGACTCCGGCCTGTTCTATGAATCGCACGTGGCCGAATGGGCCGAGGGCAAGCGCAGCCTGCAGGACCTGGCGCGCGAACCGCAGATGCAGCGCATGACGGCGCAACAGGCGACTTCCGAAGCGGTGGCGCGCGCGATGGGCGGGCCCGACCTCTCCGCCGCGCAGATGATCAACCTGCAATTGCACGCGCAGGAACAGGGCAAGGTGCAGTGGCATGGCGAGGCATGGCCGGGCCAGCCGATGCAATGGGAAGTGGAACGCGAAAGCGGCGAAGGCCGTTCCCGCGGCGGCCGCCAGGAGGAAGACCCGGCCGACGGGCAGCCGGTATGGCGCAGCGGCGTGCGCTTTTCGTTGCCGCTGCTGGGCAAGGTGGCGGCCAGCGTCACGCTGGTCGGCGACCAGGTGCACGTGACACTGCAGTCCGGCACCGCCGACACGGCCACCGACCTGCGCGCCTGGTCCGGCATGCTGCAGGAGGCGCTTGCCGCGACCGGCGCGCCCTTGTCGTCGCTGTCGATCGCGGCGGAACGCGCTGCCGGCGCGGACACGGGCGCCGACCCGGCCGCCAGCCCGGGAAATGAAGCGGATGCCGCGCCAGCGGCGGAAGGAAACACCGATGCGCCGTGACGACGGCCCCAAGCGCCCATTCCAGAGCGCGGTCGCCCTCGCCTACCGCGACGGTTCGGGGGCGCCGAAAGTGGTGGCCAAGGGGCGCGGGCTGGTGGCCGAGCAGATCATCGCCGTGGCGGCCGAAGCGGGGGTCTACGTGCACGAGTCGAAGGAACTGGTGTCGCTGCTGATGGACATCGATCTCGACCGGCAGATTCCGCCCACGCTCTACCGTGTCATTGCGGAACTATTGGCCTGGCTTTATCATATCGAGGCAGCAAAAAAATCCGGCACGGCGCCACCGCCCGCCCCCGATACCGAAGCTGCCCTCCCCCCTTCCACATCTACCTCTGGCGAACCCTGATGCAACCCTTCATTCCGGACACGGATACCGAAAACTGGCACGATTTCGAGGTAGGATCGCGCCGTGAAATCATTGCGCTGCTGCGCGCAATCTCCGACAAGAAACAGGAAGTACGCGTGGCCGCACGCGACGGCGGCGCCGTGTACACCACATCGATCCTCGATGTCGACGGCGATGCCGGCACGGTGCTGATCGACCGGCCGCTGGACCCGGATTACGAGCGCGCCCTGCTCTCCGGCGATGTCTCCTTTGAAACATCGCTCGACAAGATCCGCATTTTTTTCGGCACCGAACAATTGCAGGCATCGCTGCATGACGGCAAGCCGGCGCTGAAGATGGCCGTTCCCGCCAGCCTGATCCGGCTGCAGCGGCGCGAGTACTACCGGATGGCGACACCGCTGACCAACCCGGTGCGCGTGACGATCCCGATGCCGCCCGAGCTGGGCGGCGGCGTGGCGGTCTTCCCGCTGGCCGACATCAGTGTCGGCGGCATCGCCATTCTCGACAACCGCTTCGTGCTGGGCGACACCATGGGGCGCGATTACGCGGAATGCCGCATCGAATTGCCGGACCTGGGCAATATCACCACCGGCCTGCAGATCCGCAACAGCCACGACATCACGCTGCTGAACAACAACCCCAACCGCCGCCTCGGCTGCCAGTTCATCGACATGGGCCGCGGCGCCGCCGCCGCCGTGCAGCGCTACATCACCAAGCTGGAACGGGAACGCAACGCGCGGATCGCCGGGCTGGGCTGATCGTCTGCAGCAACCCCAAGGACGAACGGCTGGGGTCAGACCCGCCGGGTCTGACCCCGGAATTTGCACTTGGGGTGGGATAAAAGTTGCTCGAAAAATGGGGTACGTCCCCATTTTTCAGGAAACATTTATCGCAAGTAACGGTTCGCCTCTTCTCGGCGCTATCACACCTGCATGTTCATGATGTCCGTATAAGCCTGCACCAGCTTGTTCCGCACCTGCACGGTGGCCTGGAAGTTGATGCTGGCTTTCTGCATCTGGATCATCACATCGGACAGGTTCACCGAGTCGTCCCCCAGCTGGAACCGCTTCGACATGTCCTGCGCCTTGTTCTGGCTTTCGGCCACGGAATCGAGCGCACCTTTCAGGGCGTTGGAAAAATCGACCCGGGTCGCCGGCTGTTCGGTCTGGACGGCCGGCACCGCCGCCTCCGGGCGCGTTGCCGCCGCCTTCAGCTGGGCGATCATGGACTGGATCTGGCTGCTGTCGATACCGCCTGTGCGCATGGTGGACTCCGCTCGTTGCTTTGGCTGTTGCTGTAGCGGAACAAATCCCGACGGGGCAGAGATTGTCGCGCTACAATATGCGTCGGGCACCGGCAATGCGCCAGCCCCTTTTTCTACCCTCGCAGAATATCAGCCGGCACACCAGCGGCGGCACCGAAGCAGGCCGGGAAACCGGCTTCTGTTCCGAGGATGGAAACGCGCGGGACGCCACGATAATGCGGATCAGGCCCCCACCTCAACATTCCCGGAATCCATCCATGGCCGCAGCCGCCGAACAACTCGATCTCGACGCCAACGCCGCCGGCGATGCGCGTCCGCCGTTCTACAAGACGCCGATGGGCAAGAACATCATCCGCGGCGCCGCCGTGGCCGCCGTGCTGGCGGTGATCGCGATGGTGTGGATGTGGCAAAGCCAGCCGGAATACCGTGTGCTGTTCGCCAATTACTCGGACCGCGACGGCGGCGCCATCACGGCCGCGCTGGACCAGATGCAGGTGCCTTACAAATTCAGCGAAGGCGGCAATGCGATCCTGATCCCGGAAGAGCAAGTGGCGGCCACGCGCCTGCGCCTGGCCTCCCAGGGCTTGCCGAAAGGCGGCAACGTGGGCTTCGAGCTGATGGAAAACCAGAAGCTGGGCATCTCGCAATTCCTCGAGCAGGTCAATTACCAGCGCGCGCTGGAGGGCGAGCTGGCCAAGTCGGTGGAATCGCTGGGCAGCGTCCAGGCGGCACGCGTGCACCTGGCGATGCCGAAGCCCTCCGTATTCGTGCGCGAGCAGCAGCACCCGACCGCCTCGGTGGTGCTGACGCTGCATCCGAACCGCTCGATCGATCCGGGCCAGGTCAGCGCCATCGTGCACCTGGTCGCTTCCAGCGTGCCGGACCTGGCGCCGGCCAACGTGACGGTCGTCGACCAGCAGGGCAACCTGCTGTCGAACCAGAACAAGGACAGCAACACGGCCATCAAGAGCCTGGATGCGACCCAGCTGAAATACGTGCAGGAACTGCAGAACCAGATCATCAAGCAGGTCGAGAACATCGTGAAACCGATCGTCGGCGACCAGAACGTGCGCGCCGAAGCGGTGGCCGACGTGGACTTTTCCGCCGTCGAGCAGGCGGCCGAGTCGTACAAGCCGAACTCGGCGCCGGCGCCGTCGGCGATCCGCAGCCAGCAGAGCAGCGAGACCACGGGCAACCAGAATGCCAATCCGAACGGCGTGCCCGGCGCCCTGTCGAACCAGCCGCCCGGCGTGGCGACCGCGCCGCTGGCGACCACGCCGCCCGGCGAGGCGCCGCCACCCGGCACGGTACCCGGCGGCGCGCCCGGCACCCTGCCCGGCCACAAGGAATCGACCACCAACTACGAGGTCGACAAGACCGTGCGCTACGAGCAGAAAGCCATCGCCGGCCTGAAGCGGATGACGGTGGGCGTGGTGGTCAACTACCGCCGCATCGTCGGCCCGGACGGCAAGGTGACGGTGCGTCCGCTGAGCGCCGAGGAAATGGCCAAGATCAACAGCCTGGTGCGCGAAGCGATGGGCTTCAACCAGGACCGCGGCGATTCCGTCAGCGTGGCCAACGTGCCGTTCGACGGCATCGACAAGCCGGCCGATCCGGTGCTCGACTGGTGGCGCGATCCGGCCAACCTGCCGCTGGCGGCGGAAATCGCCAAGTTCGCCATCGTCGCGCTGATCCTGCTGTACATCCTGCTGCGCGTGGTGCGCCCGATGATGCGGCCGGTCTTCAAGAAGATCGACGAAATCAATGCCCCCGAGCCGGAGCCGGAAGAAGAGATCGTCGAAGAACCCGCCGGCCCGACGGAAGAGGAAATCCGCGCGCAGGAACTGGCCGCACTGGAAGAAAACACCGCGCGGACATACCGCGACAACCTGGCGCTGGCGAAGAAACTGGCCAACGAGGATCCGCGGATCGTCGCCAACGTCATCAAGGCATGGATAGGCAACAATGACTGAAAATACCGGACTGCAAAAGGCAGCGATCCTGATGCTGGCAATGGGTGAAGCCGAAGCCGCGGAAGTGATGAAATTCCTCGGCCCGCGCGAAGTGCTCAAGCTGGGCGCGGCCATGGCGACGATGAAGAACGTGCCGCACGAGCAGGTGGTCGACGTGCTGGACGGCTTCCGCGACGAAGTGGCCGCTGCCTCCACCGTCGGCCTCGATTCGGACGAGTACATCCGCCAGGTGCTGACCAAGGCGCTGGGCGACGACAAGGCCTCGGTACTGCTGTCGCGCATCCTGGGCGGCAAGGATGCGTCCGGCATCGAAAGCCTGAAGTGGATGGATTCCCAATCCGTGGCCGAACTGATCCGTAACGAGCACCCGCAGATCATCGCCACCATCCTGGTGCACCTGGAGCGCGACCAGGCTTGCGAAATTCTGGGACACTTTACAGACCGCCTGCGCAATGACGCGGTACTGCGGATCGCCACGCTGGACGGCGTGCAGCCAGCCGCCCTGCGCGAGCTGAACGACGTGCTGACCAAGCTGCTCTCGGGTAACGAGAACATCAAGAAATCCACGCTGGGCGGCGTGCGCACCGCGGCCGAGATCCTGAACTTCATGAGCGGCGAGCAGGAAAACTCCGTCATGGAGAACATCAAGAACTACGACAACGACATGGCGCAGAAGATCATGGACGAGATGTTCGTGTTCGACAACCTGATCGACATCGACGACCGCGGCATCCAGCTGCTGCTGCGCGAGGTGCAGTCGGAAATGCTGATCATCGCGCTGAAGGGCGCCTCGCAGGAATTGCGCGAGAAGATCTTCAAGAACATGTCGGCGCGCGCCAGCGAGATGATGCGCGAAGACCTGGAATCGAAGGGGCCGGTGCGGCTGTCGGAAGTGGAAACGCAGCAGAAGGGCATCCTGCAGATCGTGCGGCGGCTGTCGGACGAAGGGCAGATCGTCCTGGGCGGCAAAGGCGAGGATTCGTTTATTTGAGTTGCATACAGTCCAGAGACGCTTGCTTTCATCCCAACGGCGGAAGCCGGGGTCAGACCGTAATGCCGTTAAGTTAAGCCGACCCCAAGGGCAAATTCCGGGGTCAGACCCGGCGGGTCTGACCCCAGCCCTTCGCCGTTGGGGTGAGTGCACGCGCTTTCAATGTGTCACGTAACGCTTACTTGACGGCATTAGCGTCAGACCGAGGTCTGGCCGGGTATGTGCCGTGAGGCTTGTTTCAAAGAAGAGGTAACGCTTGGCGAATTTTCCAAAAGATGCGCAACCCGCATTCCAGCGCTGGGAACTGAAGTCGTTCGGCGACTTGCGGCCCAGCACGCTCGCGCAGCGCGAGCGCGAAGAAGCCGAGGCGCGCGCGCGCGCCGAGCAGATGGCGGTGCAGCAGGCGGCCGAGGCCGCGGCGCGCCAGGCCGAGTACGAGCGCGAGCTGAACGCGCCGCCGCCCACGATCGGGCCGAGCGAGGAAGAACTGGAAGCGATCCGCGAGGAAGCGCGCCAGCAGGGTTACCAGGATGGCTACGCGCAGGGCCACCGCGCCGGCGAGGATGAAGCCATCCGCGAAGGCGAAGAGGCGCTGAAGGCGGCGCTGGCGCCATTGTCCGACCTGGCCGGCAATTTCGCTGAGGCGCTGCGCGGTGCCGACCAGCTGATCGCCAACGATGTGCTGGATCTCGCGCTGCACCTGGCGCGCAATATGCTCAAGCAGGCGCTGCCGGCCAAGCCGGAACTGATCATCCCCATCGTGCAGGATGCGATCGCCTACCTGCCCACCATGCAGAAGCCCGCCGTGCTGTTCCTCCACCCCGACGACGCGGCGATCATCCGCGGCGCCATCGGCGAAGAACTGGACAAGGGCGGCTGGATCATCAGCGACGATCCGACGATCGAACGGGGCGGCTGCCGCATCGATACG
The DNA here is from genome assembly GCF_004322755.1 of Pseudoduganella albidiflava. Taxonomy (NCBI): domain Bacteria; kingdom Pseudomonadati; phylum Pseudomonadota; class Betaproteobacteria; order Burkholderiales; family Oxalobacteraceae; genus Pseudoduganella; species Pseudoduganella albidiflava. The sequence goes on along the minus strand of NZ_CP036401.1, from coordinate 1,069,810 downwards.
CCGAGCAACCAGATCGATGCCCAGGTGCAGGCGCGCTGGGCGCGGCTGGCGCACGCCGTGGGCAAGAACCTCGACTGGCTGGAGCGCGATTAAATGGACACGTCCGTCCAAGGCCCCGAGCAGCATGCCAACCGCTGGCGTTCGTACCTGAACGATTGCAGCACGCTGCTCGACTTTGTGGAGCCGATGCAAGTGTCGGGCCGCGTCACGCGGGTGGCCGGTCTCGTCATGGAGGCGGTCGGCTTGCGGCTGGCCGTCGGGGCCGCCTGCACGGTACCCCTGCCGGCCGGCGGCAAGGTCGAGGCCGAAGTGGTCGGCTTCGAGGGCGACCGGCTGTTCCTGATGCCGCAAAGCGACGTGGAAGGCATCGTGCCCGGCACGCGCGTGTTCCCGATCGAGCCGTCGATCCCCAAGCCCGGTTCCGTCACGCACCCGCGCCGCCGTACCAGCGACCGGGCCCGGCAATTGCCGGTGGGTCCGGAACTGCTGGGCCGCGTGGTCGACGCGGCCGGCCGCCCGCTCGACGGCCTGGGGCCGATCCAGACCAGCGATTCGGCGCCCATCAACGTGCGCCCCGCCAACCCGCTGGGCCGGGCACCGATCGTCGAGACGCTGAACGTGGGCGTACGCTGCATCAACGGCATGCTGACGGTCGGCCGTGGCCAGCGGATGGGGCTGTTTGCCGGCTCCGGTGTCGGCAAGTCGGTGCTGCTGGGGATGATGGCGCGCTACACGGAGGCGGACGTCATCGTCGTCGGCCTCATCGGCGAACGGGGCCGCGAGGTCAAGGAATTCATCGAGCACATCCTGGGCGAGGAAGGCCTGGCGCGCTCTGTCGTGGTGGCGGCGCCGGCCGACACGCCACCACTGATGCGCATGCAGGGCGCGGCCTATTCGACCGCCATCGCCGAGCACTTCCGCGACAAGGGGCAGGACGTGCTGCTGATCATGGATTCGCTGACACGCTATGCGATGGCGCAGCGCGAGATCGCCCTGGCGATCGGCGAACCGCCGGCCACCAAGGGTTATCCACCGTCGGTGTTCGCCAAGCTGCCGGTGCTCGTCGAGCGGGCCGGCAATGGCGAAGTGGGCGGCGGTTCGATCACCGCCTTCTACACCGTGCTGACCGAGGGCGACGACCAGCAGGATCCGATCGCCGACTCGGCGCGCGCGATCCTCGATGGCCACATCGTGCTGAACCGCCGCCTGGCCGAGGCGGGCCACTACCCCGCCATCGACATCGAACAATCGATCAGCCGGGCCATGCACTCGATCACGTCGCACGATCACCAGAACAAGGCGCGCCGCCTGAAGCAGCTGTTCTCGGTCTACGAGCGCAGCCGCGACCTGATCGCCGTGGGCGCCTACACGCCCGGCACCGACCCGAAGATCGACGAAGCCATCAAGCTGCACGACCGGATCGAGCATTTCCTGCAACAAAAAATCACCGAACGCGTGGACATGGCCGAGAGCTTGGAGCAATTGGCCACGCTGTTCGACTGATTGATGCCGCCGGCGCTCCGTATAATTTCCCATCATGGCCTCGACATCCCAACTTGAAACCCTGATCGACATGGCCCGCACCGAGACGGACGAGGCGGCCAAGCGCCTCGGCGCGGCGCTGAAGGCCGTCAACGATGCGGAAGAGAAGCTGAACATGCTGATCGGCTATCGCGACGAATACAGCCGCAAGTTCCAGGCGTCCCAGCAGGCCGGCATCACGCCGATGGCTTACCGTAACTTCCAGGCGTTCATGGAAAAGCTCGACAGCGCCATCCACGGCCAGGAAGAAGTGCTGAAGCATACGCGCCGGCGCGGCGAGCTGGAAAAGGCCACGTGGCAGGCGGCCGAACGCAAGCGGGTGTCGTACTCGACGCTGCGCGACCGCGAGGAAACCAAGCAGCAAAAGCTGGAAGCCAAGCGCGACCAGAAGGCGATGGACGAGCATGCGTCGCGCCAGGCGTTCTTCCGCCGATAGTTTTCAACCGAGCTTGCAACCAAGCTTAAAACCAGGCTTAAAACCAGGCTTAAAACCGAGCTTTCACCCGAGGCGCTTCATGCAGACCCAGTCCATCCAGAACCAGTCCACCAGCACGCTGCGGCCGCCGAAGAGCGCGCCGCTGCCGAATGGCGACTTCAAGAGCGTGCTGGCGATCGAGACCGATCGTACGCCCGTCTGCGCGGCGCCTGAACAGCCAGCCCCGGCACAGCCCCAGAAGGCGCCGGTGAGAAATGCCCAGGGGGCAAAGCCGGCGCAGCAGGCCCAGGCTGCGCAAAATACCCAGAACGCGCAGGATGCAAACCAGTCGGGCGAGGCGGACAGCGCCGCCAGTGCCGGTGAAGCACCTCCCGCCGATGCCACGCCGGCAACGGCCGCGGCACGGCCATCCGGTGAAAGCGAGCAAGCCGACACGACTCCCGTGGCGGATCCGGCTGCCGGCATGCTGGCCATGCTGGCAGCCTACAGCCAGCTGACTGCCAGGCCGGAGCCGGTTCCCGAAGGCGGCGAGGCCGATGCCGCCGCCGGCACCGGGCTCCCGGCGCTCCCGGCCGGTATCGAAATGCTCCGGCCGGACCTGGCCAGCAAGTCCATGGTGGCCGACAAATCCCTGCTGTTCGAGAAGGGTGCGCTGGCCGGCAAGGAACCGCCGGCGGGACTGGACGTGCCGTCCGACAAGCCGGCCGATACGCCGGGCAAGGATGGCGCCCCTACCCTGCACGATACGTTGATGGAACAGGCCGGCGCCGACCGGCTGCTCAAGGCGGGCGCCGGCCTGGAAGCGAAGGCCGACCAGAAGGTGCAGGAGTTCGCCGCGAAACTGGCCGCGCACGAGGCGGCAAGCAAGGCCGACGCCGCGCCCGCGGCGCAGCCGATGGCAAACCCGGCCGCGCAAGCAATGGCCGCGACCGTGCAGGCCGCCAATGCCGTGGCCGCCAACCAGTTGCAGGCACGCGTGGGCTCTTCCGCCTGGGAACAGCAACTGGGCCAGAAAGTGGTGTGGATGGTGGCGGGCGGCGACCAGAGCGCATCGCTGACCCTGAATCCGCCCGACCTCGGTCCGCTGCAGGTCGTGCTGAGCGTGTCGAACGATTCGGCCACGGCCACCTTCACGGCGCACCAGCCGGAAACCCGGCAGGCGATTGAAAACGCCTTGCCGAAACTGCGCGAAATGATGAGCGAAGCGGGCATCTCGCTGGGTGACGCATCGGTCTCCGCCGGCACGCAGGAACAGCAGCAGGCATTCGCCGAACAGGCGCGCGGCGGTTCCGGCGGCGCGGGTGGCGGCCGCCATGGCAACGGCGACGCCGCCGGATCCCAGGAAGACGCCCAGCCGGTCATCCGCCGCACCATCCTGGGCGCCGTCGACACCTTCGCCTGAACGCGGCGCACGGCGCCCGCATCCTTCCGGCCATTCCCATACGGCAGAGCTGGCGGGTCTTCGACCCGCTGTTCCGCGTATCCCGACGCGCCGCCTCGGCCGATAATGCCATAATGGCGATACGTATCGAATTGCAATAGCAAGAGCACTGTTGAAAGTAAAGCAAATACATGAAAGCTGACCCAAAGGCAGACGCCGCGCCCGCCGGTGGCGGCAGCAAGAAACTGGTCATCATCCTCATTGCCGTGCTGGTGCTCGTGCTGGGCGGCGGCGGTGCGGCGGCATTCTTCCTGATGAAGGGAGGCGACGCCGCGGAGGCCGAACACGAGGAAGAAACGACCAAGCCGAAGAAGAAAAAGAAGAAACAGGACGAAGGACCGCCCGTGTATGTGCCGGTCGAGCCGTTCACCGTCAACCTGAATCCGGAAGAAGGCGAACAGTACCTGCAACTGGCGTTCACGCTGCAGGTGCCGGACGCCGAGCAGTCCGACGTCATCAAGAACAACATGCCCAAGGTGCGCAGCCGCATCCTGTTGCTGCTGTCGTCGAAGAAGGCATCGGAAATCAATACGCCGGAAGGCAAGACCCAGCTGGCCAAGGAAATCCTGGAGCAGGTCAACGAGCCGTTCCAGGAGCGCGGCGACGAGCAGGAAGTCGCGGAAGTACTGTTTACCTCGTTCATTATTCAATAGCTATCCAGCATCGCTATCCGACAACACCAGCGTCCAACCAGCATCCAGAAGAGTCATGGCGGATAATTTTCTCTCCCAGGAAGAAGTCGATGCCCTGCTGAAGGGCGTCAACGGCGACCAGGACGACGTTGCGGCGCCGGAAGAAGTCGCGGGTGTCCGCACCTACAACCTGGCGACCCAGGAACGCATCGTGCGCGGCCGCATGCCGACGCTCGAGATCATCAACGAGCGCTTCGCGCGCCTGTTGCGCGTCGGCCTGTTCAACTTCCTGCGCCGCAGCGCGGAAGTGTCGGTGGGCTCGGTGCGGGTGTCGAAATACAGCGAGTTCATCCGCAATCTGGTGGTGCCGACCAACCTCAACCTGGTGCACATGAAGCCGCTGCGCGGCACGGCGCTGATGGTGTTCGACCCGGGCCTGGTCTTCCTGCTGGTCGATAACCTGTTCGGCGGCGACGGCCGCTTCCACACCCGCGTGGAAGGCCGCGATTTCACCGCCACCGAGCAGCGCATCATCCTGCGCATCCTCGATATCGTGTTCGAGGCCTACACCAAGTCATGGGAACCGGTGTTCCCGGTCGAGTTCGAGTACATCCGCTCGGAGATGAATACCCAGTTCGCCAACATCGCGACGCCGAACGAAGTGGTGGTGGCCTCGACCTTCACGGTCGAACTGGGTTCGGTGTCGGGCCAGATCCACTTCTGCATGCCGTATTCGATGATCGAGCCCATCCGCGATGCGCTGACCTCGTCGCTGCAGGGCGAGGCGCTGGAAGTGGACAAGCGCTGGATCCGCCTGATGACGCAGCAGATCCAGATCGCCGAAGTGGAACTGGTGGCGCGGCTCGGCACCGCCAAGGTAAGCTTCGACGAGATCCTCAACATGCGCGTGGGCGACGTGATTCCGCTGAACATTCCGGAAACGATCGAGGCCACGGTGGATGGCGTGCCGGTGCTCGATTGCACCTATGGCGTACTGAATGGACAATACGCGCTGAAGGTGGAGAGGCTGCTGGCCAACAGCGACAATTTAAGCAAGTGATTGTGCAAGGGCTTGCGCAAACAAGCGGGCAAACGAGCCAGTGGGCGCCTCCGGCATCCACGGCCGATGTGAAGTTGGCTGGTACCACCAGCCCGGAGTTTTAGGAGAACATCATGGCGGACAACCAGGACGATCAAAGCCTCGACGACGATTGGGGCGCGGCGATTGCCGAACAGGCCAAGGCGGAAGCGGAAGCGCTGCAGAAGGAAGCGGCCACCGCTGCCGTGTTCAAGGACTTTTCCAAGACGGCGACGCGCACGGAAACCCACAACGACATCGACTTCATCCTCGACATCCCCGTCCAGCTGACGGTGGAACTGGGCCGCACGAAGATCGCCATCAAGAACCTGCTGCAACTGGCGCAGGGTTCGGTGGTCGAGCTGGACGGCCTGGCGGGCGAACCGATGGATGTGCTGGTGAACGGCTGCCTGATCGCGCAAGGCGAGGTGGTGGTGGTGAACGACAAGTTCGGCATCCGCCTGACCGACATCATTACACCTTCCGAACGCATCCGAAAACTGAATAAATGAAGCGTGCCCTGCTTTCCACGCTGCTGGCCGGCGGTGTCCTGGCTGGCGGCATCGCGTCCGCCCAGGCGCCGGCCACCGCCACTGCGCCTGCGCCTGTCATCACCAATCCCACCGACCGCACCGTCGCTCCCGTGAAGGCGGGCGAGCCGGCCACCGTCGTGTCGCCCGAGCAGGCGCCGGCGCCGGGCCCGGTGGCGCCTCCCGTCGCCACGCCGGAACAGCAGGCCGCGCTGGCGGGTGCCCGCACCGCGCCGCCGGAACCCCTGCCCACGCCGCCGTCCGCGGCGGGCAGCCTGCTGCAGACGGTCGTCGCGCTGGCATTCGTGCTGGCCATCCTGGTCGGGCTGGCCTGGGCGCTGAAGCGCTTCGGGCCGCGCAATGTCACTGGCGGCAGCACGGTGAAGCTGGTCGGCGCGCTGTCGGTCGGCGCACGCGAGCGGATTCTCGTCGTCGAGGTCGGCGACCAGTGGATCGTCGTCGGTGCTTCGCCCGGGCGCATGAATGCGCTGGCCACGATGCCGCGGCAGGAAGGCGGTGCCGGCGGCCCGGCCGACCTGGCGCGCCAGCAGGCGCTGCCGGCGACCAATTTCTCGGAATGGTTCAAGCAAACGATTGAAAAGCGCAATGGCAAGTAAGCCGCTCCACCGGCGCGTTCGCGCGCTGCGCCAGGCGGCCCTGGCGCTGCCTCTCTTCCTTCCTTTGCTGGCGGTCGCCGAACCCACGATCCCCGCCTTCACCAGCACGCCGGCGGCCGGCGGCGGCACCCAGTACGGGCTGACGCTGCAGACGCTGATCCTGATGACGGCGCTGACGTTCCTGCCGGCCGTGCTGCTGATGATGACGGGCTTTACGCGGATCGTGATCGTGCTGTCGCTGCTGCGCCAGGCCATGGGCACGCAAACGGCGCCGCCGAACCAGGTGATGGTCGGGCTGGCGCTGTTCCTGACGTTCTTCGTGATGGGTCCCACGTTCGACCGCATCTATACCGAGGCTTACCAGCCCCTGCAGGCCAACCAGATCACCATGCAGCAAGCCATCGAGCGGGGCGCGGCGCCCTTGAAAACCTTCATGCTCAAGCAGACCCGCCAGGCCGACCTGGCGCTGTTCGTGAAGATCTCGCGCAGCCCGGCGCTGCAGGGGCCGGAGGACGTGCCGATGCGCATCCTCGTGCCGGCCTTTATCACCAGCGAGCTGAAGACGGCCTTCCAGATCGGCTTCGCGATCTTCATTCCCTTCCTCATCATCGACATGGTGGTGGCTTCCGTGCTGATGTCGATGGGGATGATGATGATGTCGCCGGCGGTGATCTCGCTGCCGTTCAAGCTGATGCTGTTCGTGCTGGTCGATGGCTGGCAGTTGCTGCTGGGTTCACTGTCCCAGAGTTTTTATTAGCGCTTTTACAGGATAGCCAATATGACCCCGGAAACCGTGATGACGATGGGCCGCCACGCGATGGAAATCACGCTGATGGTCGCCGCGCCGCTGCTGCTGGTCGCCCTCGGCATCGGCCTGATCGTGTCGATCTTCCAGGCCGCCACGCAGATCAACGAATCCACGCTGTCGTTCATCCCGAAACTGGTCGGCGTGTTCGTCGCGCTGGTGGTGGCCGGGCCGTGGATGATCAGCGTGATGACCGACTACATGCGCGAGATCCTGGGCGGCATTCCCGGCATGGTCAGCTGACGCCTTTTCCGCTCTAACATCCCTCCCCATGCTGGCGCTGACGCTTGCCGAGATCAACACCTGGATCGCCGGCTTCATCTGGCCGCTGACGCGGGTGCTCGGCCTGATCGCCGCGTCCCCCGTGTTCGGCAACGCGCGCGTGCCGCGCAGCACCCGGCTCGGCTTCGGTGTCGTGGTGGCGATCGCCATTGCGCCGCTGGTGCCGGCCGTGCCTGCCACCGACCCCGCGTCGTGGGAGGGTTTGCTGATCCTGGCGAAGGAATTGATCACCGGCGTCATGATGGGCTTTGCGATGCGGCTCGTGTTTGCCGCCGTGGAGATGGCCGGCGAGATCAGCAGCCTGACGATGGGCTTGGGCTTCGCCAGCTTCTTCGACCCCATGTCGCAGGGCCGCTCGTCGGCCATTTCCCAGTTCCTCACATGGATCGCCACGCTGACGCTGCTGGTCGCGAACGTGCACCTGTGGCTGCTCGAAGCGCTGGCCGAAAGCTTCTTCACCCTGCCCATCTCCGGCCGCATGTTCCACGGCGGCGGCTTCTGGGACCTGGCGCTGTGGGGCGCGAAGATCTTCTCCGCCGGCGTACAGCTGTCGCTGCCCATCGTGGCCGCGCTGCTGATCGCCAACGTCGCCCTCGGCGTGCTGACCCGCGCAGCCCCCCAGCTGAACCTGTTCGGCATCGGCTTCCCGATCACCCTGGGCGTCGGCTTCATCGTGCTGATGATCGCCCTGCCCTACCTCGCCACCCCGCTCGTCAACCTGCTGGGCCAGGGCGCCGAAAAAGCCCAGATGATCCCGCGCGCCCTGCAGGGCCAGGGCCAGTTCCCCGCCCGACCGCCGCCGCAAAACCGGTGACCGCACAAAACCGGTGACAGGCTCCGACTTAAAAACCGGTGACAGGCTCCGATTTCGATCGCTTTCGATTTCAAAACCGGTGACAGTGAACTGAACCCTAAAAGTTGGACACCAACTTTTGGGGTTTTTCATGGCGAAATACAGTGTGCAGTTCAAGCAAGAGGTGGTCGATCGATATCGGGCCGGCCCGTTAGGATGCGTTCGTCTGGGCAACGAGATGGGCGTGGATCCTAGCCTGGTCTATTTGTGGGTCAGGCTATACGACGCTCATGGCGTGGGGGGCCTGGAGAAGAAGCAACATAGGCACAGCGCTGAGGGCAAGCTGTCGATATTGCAGCACATGTGGAAACATGAGTTGTCATGTTTCGAGACGGCCGTGATTTTCAACGTGCGCCACACCGGCAGCATCGGCCAGTGGGAGCGCTGCTATCATAGCGGCGGTATAGATGCGCTCAGTCCCCGACCGCGCCAGAGACCGAAGAAAATGCCCACATCCCAGCCGCCCGCGCCGCAAACGCCTCTCGATGAAGAGGCCAAGACCCTTGAAGAGCTTCTCAAAGAAGTGAACTACTTGCGGATGGAGAACGCCTACCTAAAAAAGCTGGATGCCTTGGTTCAGGAAGAGAAGCAGCAGCGTGCGATAGCGCGCAAAAAGCGAAAGTAATCACTGAACTGAGGCAGCGTTTCCCTTTGGATGGCTTGCTGGAAGTAGCAGGCCTGGCGCGCAGCACTTACTACTATCAGCAGCAAGTGGCCAAGCTAGGCGATCGTGACGAGGCCTTAAAAAATCGTGTTCAGGGCGTCTTCGACGGCAACCACGGGCGCTATGGCTATCGCCGTGTGGCCGCTGAGATCCGCAAGGACGGGCATAAGGTTAACCACAAACGTGTACAGCGTTTGATGAGCGAGCTCGGCTTGAAATCGCTGGTGCGGCCGAAGAAGTATCGTTCTTACAAAGGCGAAGTGGGCGAAGCTGCAGATAACCTCTTGGACCGCGATTTTGAAGCTGCGGCCATGCACGAGAAGTGGGTAACTGATGTCACGGAGTTCAATGTCGCTGGCAAAAAACTGTATCTCTCGCCGGTGATGGATCTGTGCAACGGCGAGATCATCGCCTTCGAGACGAACACCCGGCCAGTGCTGAGCTTGGTTACCAACATGGTTAAAAAAGCCCTGCGAAAGCTCGGCAAAGACGACAAGCCAATCCTTCACTCAGACCAGGGATGGCACTATCGGAAGCCCGCTTACCGGAAGGCGCTGGAGGATAAAAATGTCGTGCAGAGCATGTCTCGCAAAGGAAATTGCCTCGATAACGCTGCCATGGAGAGCTTCTTCGCCGTACTCAAGACTGAGTACTTCCATCTGCAGAAATTTGCCAGTATCGAGGAGCTGAAGAAAGGCCTGGTGAAGTACATCCGCTACTACAATCACAAGCGCATCAAGCTTAGGTTGAACGGGCTGAGTCCTGTGCAGTACAGAACTCAGCTCCAAGTAGCATAGCTAACAAACCGTCCAACTTCCTGGGGTCACTTCACAGGCTCCGATTTCGATCGAAACCGCTGACAGGCTCGGGTTTCGATCCGGTTTCGATTCCAAAACCCGTGACAGGCTCCGATTTCTATTCCAAAACCCGTGACAGGCTCCGATTTCTCTGGATCCGATTCTGGAACGGTTTCGGGTGCGAATTTCGTTGCCTCTGCCCCCCCTCGAAACGGCCGCGTTTGCGATGGCACAGGGGCGCCGCCGCTCCAGGCCATCACCATTGGCGATCCCATCCATTGGAGATGACCATGCCCCGTCGCGCCCGACTCGTTTTGCCCGGAGTTCCGCTTCATATCGTTCAACGCGGCCATAACCGGCAGCCGTGCTTCCACAGCTTCTCCGACTATCTGGTGTACCTGGACAAATTGCGCGTGCACGCAACTACAGCCGGCTGTGCGATCCATGCCTATGTGTTGATGACCAATCACGTGCACATCCTGACGTCGTTCGACGACGTGTCCGGACCGTCGAGGCTGATGTGCAAGCTGAGCCAGCAGTACAGCTCGTATCTCAACAAACGCCTGGGGAAAAGCGGCTCCACATGGGAGGGCCGCTATTGGTCGTGCCTGGTGCCGACGGAACGGTATCTGTTCATATGCCAGCGGTACATCGAACTCAATCCAGTCCGTGCCGGCCTAGTGGTCCGGCAGGACCAGTATCGATGGTCGAGTTATCGGGAAAATGCCGGGCTCGGCGACACCCACTCACTCCTGAGCCCGCATGAGCTGTATGGACGACTGGGCACCAGCGAAGGGCAACGCAAGGAAAGCTATCGAAAGCTGTTCGCAACAGAGCTCACGGAAGCAGAACTCACGCAAATTCGTAGCGGCTTGCAGGAGGAACTGCCCCTTGAGCACATGGCCGGACGGCCGGGCCGCCCGAAGAAAAAAAACCAGTGACAGGCTCCGATTAAGGAAACCTTTCAAACATAATCGGAGCCTGTCACCGGTTTCGTTACCGGTTTCGGAAAACAATCGGAGCCTGTCCCCGGTTTCGAAAACAATCGGAGCCTGTCCCCGGTTTTTGGGCGGTCAGATGTAGTTGAACAACGAGAGCTGCGTGGCGGCGCGGAAGGTTTGCTGGGCGGCGGTCAGGCTGGTGGTTTGCTGCTGGAACAGCGAGACGGCTTCGATCTGGCCGCGCGCGGTCAGGCCGACCAGGTTGGTGATCTGGTCGATGTACTGGATGTCCATGGCCGAGCCGGAGTCGTCGAGCGAATCCAGTTCGTTCTGGCGCGCGCCCACCGATGCAGTCACGGACAGGGCATTGTCCTGCGCGTTCTGCAGGTTCTGGTTGGCCGTGTTCAGCGCATTCGTCAGTTGCGCACCCGCGGTCGGGCCCGTGCCGGCGTTGCGCAGGGCCGTGATCACGTCGCGCATCGTCGTGAAGACGGACTGGTTCTTGCTGGGCTCGATCGTGAAGATGTCGCCATCGGCCGGCGCGCCGGCGATATCGAAGGTGATGCCGTCGAACGTGATCGGCTCGCCCGCCTTGAAGTCGGTGGCCGGCACGGCTTCGGTGCCGTCCGTGGTGTTGGTGACGGAGTACTGCACCAGCCCGGTCGTCGCATCCTTGGTGAAATTGATCGAGTAGTTGGCGCCAGTCAGAGCGCTGGCATCGACCACGCTGCCCGGAGAAATGATGCCGGTGCCGCCACGGGCCGCGTTGCCCGGATCGGCCTGGGTCTGGAAGGTGCCATTCCCGGTGATGTTCTGTTCGAAGATCTGGCTGCCGGATGCGCTGATCGCCATCTGCCGACCGGAGCCCACCTGCAGTTCGCGCTGGCCCTGGTCGCCGAAATACGTGGCGCCGGTGGACGTCAATGCGAAGGGCTGCGTATTCGTCTTGAAGCCGGAAAACAGGTAGCCGCCGGTGCCATCCGCCGTGTTGGCCTGGCCCAGCAGGTCGTTCAACTGGCCTTCCAGTTCCACCGCGATGGCGTCGCGGTCCGACTGGCTCAGCCCGGGATTACCGGCCTGGACAACCGACGCAAGCGCCGCTTCCATGATATCGCTCACCGTTTCCATCGCCGTGCCGACCTGCGTCAGCGAAGCGTTGGCGTTCTGCCGGTTCAGTTCATATTGGTCGTTGAGCTGCTGCGCCTGGGTCACTTCCAGCGCGCGCGCCGATGCCACCGGATCGTCCGCCGGCGTCAGCACGCGGCGGTCGGTGGACAGCTGCATCTGCGTGCGCAGCATATTGCCCTGCAAGTTCGCCAATTGCGATACGTTGCGGTCATACATCGTCTGGGTACTGATACGGATAGCCATGATCAACCTCGAAATTACTGTCCGATCGACAGCAGGGTGTCGAACAACGTGCCGGCCACCTGCATGACCTTGCCGGCGGCCTGGTAAGCCTGCTGGTAGCGCAGCAGGTTGGCCGCTTCCTCGTCCAGGTTGACCCCGGATACGCTCTGCTGCGCGGCGATCGCCTGGTCGACCGTGGTGTCGGCGGCGGCGCTACCCACCTGCAGTTCACGCGTCTTGTTGCCGACGAAATTGACGGTGGCGGCATACGCCCCCTGGAACGTCGACGTGCCATTGTTCAGGATGTTCGACGTCTGCAGGCCGGCCAGCAGCACGCCGTTGCGGGCATCGCCGACACCGCTCGTGTTCGGCCCGACGATGAAGGTGTCCCCCTCGGCCGGCGTGCCGGAAATGGAAAACGAGATGCCGCCGAAGCTGAGGGTGGTGCCCTCTTCATAGGGTACCGTGCTGCCATCCGGGAAGCCGGTGATCTCGCCGCCCGTGAACGTCAGCGTCACCGGTGCCGCCAGCTGGTTGCCGATATAGTCTTCGTTGACCACGCCGGGGCTGATGGTGCCATTGCCGGAGTTGGTGGTCGGGACGGACGTGGTGACCGGTGCCGCCAGCGCGATCTTGCGGTAGTCGGTGATCGCCACGTCGAAGTCGGCGGCGGCCGTGTACGTGGGGCGCACCTGCACCCGGTCGCCCGCCTGCGGATCGCCCGTCAGCGTGTACGTCACGCCATCGATCGGAACGGACAGGTCGGTGAACACCTGGCCATCGGAGCGCGTGATCGAGTAGGCCGGCGGATCGCCGTCGAAGTTGAGCTCGTAGTCGAGGCCGGTCAGCGCCCTGGCATCGGTGATCGTCGCATCCACTTCCAGCGTGCTCAGCGGCGAGTTGCCCGCATCGTAGCCGACATAGCCCTTCAGGGGCGTGAAGAAGTCGCCGCCCAGGTCGCCGTTCAGGTCCTGGCCCAGCCGGTGCTGTTCGTTGAACGCCTGCGTCAGGCCGGCGGCCACCTGGCCGATCTGGTTCTGCACGCGGTCCAGCGACTCGCGGCGGAAGTCCATCAAGCCGCCCAGCGCCCCGCCGGCAAAGGTATCGTCGCCGATGATCGTGCTGCGGCCGGTCGACGGATAGGACACGACAAGCCGGCCGGGATCGGTCGGCGACAGCACGGCACGCATCTCCAGGTGGCTGGTACCCACCACCAGCGGCTGGCCGGAGCCGAACGTGATGTTCAGCATGTTGTTGTCCGATGGCAGCACGGTGACCTTGACCTGCTGGTTCAGTTCGCGCACCAGCTGGTCGCGCTGGTCCAGCAAGTCGTTCGGCGGGTTCAGCGGATCAGTCGTCAGCGTGGCGATCTGGTTGTTCAGGTTGGCGATCTGCGCGGCGTACGAATTGATGCCGTTGACCGTGTTCGTGATGTCGGTATTGACGCCCTCCTGCAATTCCTGCAGCCGGCCGGACACTTCATGGAAGCGCGCCGCCAGCGTTTCAGCCGAAGACAGCATCGATGTGCGCGACGATTGCAGGGAAGGATTGGAATTGGCCGTCTGGACACCGCGGAAAAAATCCTGCAACGCCGGCGACAGCCCGATCGACGCGTCGGACAGCATGTTGTCGATCTGGGTCATCTGGGTCAGGTACGCATCGACCGAACCCTGCGTCGACTGCGCGTTCATCACCTGCTTGTTCAGGAAATCGTCGTAGTAGCGCTTGATCTGCGCGACCTGGGTGCCGGTGCCCACATAGCCCACACCCTGGTTCAGCGGCGGCAGCGTCGACTGCACGATGCCCTGGCGCGTATAGCCCGGGACGCTCGAGTTCGTGATGTTGTGGCCGGTGGTGGCGATGCCGGTCTGCGCCGCCAGCAAGCCGGTCCTGCCGATGCTGAGTAGATTGCTCATGCTGTGACTCTTTCCAGTTATGCCCAGTTTACGACAAAAGCCGGCGGAACTTGAGTTGCCGCAAAGCTAACGTGCAGGATTCGTACATTAAGCCCATGCATTGAGCACATGCATTAAGCCCATGCATTACGCCCATGCATTACGCGGGCGCTCACACCAGGGTCTTGTTGATGACGGCGGCCAGTTTCGTCGCGTAATTGGGGTCGGTCGCATAACCGGCCTTTTGCAGGTTGCGGGCGAACGCGGCCGCATCGCCGGCGCTGGCCAGCACTTTTTCATAGCGCGGGTTGTCCGTGATGAGCCTTGCATAATCCTTGAAACTGTCGGCATAGCTGTCGTAGGCACGGAAACGCTCGATCTTGCGCTGCGCCCGGCCGTTGACGTACTCGGTGGTGGCCACGTCCACCGTCTTGCCCTTCCAGTCGCTGCCGGCCTTGATGCCGAACAGGTTGTGGCTGCTGGCACCGTTGGCCCCCTTGATCTCCCGCTTGCCCCAGCCGCTCTCCAGCGCGGCCTGGCCCAGCATGAACTTGGCCGGGATGCCGGTGGCGCGGCTGGCTTCCTCGGCATGGCCGGCCAGCTTGTCGGCAAAGGCGCGCACATGCGCATGGCGGGACTTGCTGGGCGCCACGGAAGTGCTCGCCGTGTCCAGTTTATTCCCGCCGGCCGCATCGATGGAGCGCTGCAGTTTCGCCGCGTCCAGCATCGATTTCGTGAAGCCCCCTTCGGGAATGGCGGAATCGCCAGCATTTTCCATGCCGCTCAAGCCGGCGGTCTTCGACAATTGCCGCATCAGCACGTCGGCCAGCCCGACACCTTTCTTGGCGATATTCTGGCTGGTCTGCTGGTCCAGCATGGTGGTGAACATCTTGGACTGCGAGTTGTCCAGCAAGCCTTCCTGCGGCGTGGCGTCGCGCATGCTCTTCAACATCATGTTGACGAACATGGCTTCGAACTGCGTGGCCGCCCCTTTCAATGCCTCGGGCGAGCCCGCTTTCGCGCCCTGGCGCAGTTCCGACAGGCCCTTGGAGTCGAGCGCCAAATTGGACGAAAGGTCGGCCGGCGTGCTGGTCTGGCGAATCATGGGGCCTCCGGTCAGATGATCTCAAGTTCGGCGCGCAACGCGCCGGATGCCTTCATGGCCTGCAGGATCGCCAGCAGGTCCTGGGGCGAAGCGCCGATCGCGTTCAACGCCTTCACCACGTCGGCCAGCTGGGCGCCGGCCTGCAGCTGCAGCACCTTGCCCGGTGCCTGCTGGATGTCGACGGCGCCCGGCTCCGTGACGGCGGTCTGTCCGCCGGACAGCGGCCCCGGCTGGCTCACCTGCGTATCGGGCGATACCGACACCTGCAAGTTGCCGTGCGAGATGGCGCAAGCCTGCAGCGTGACCGCCTGGTTCATCACCACCGAACCGGTGCGCGCATTCATGATCACCTTGGCCGCCAGCGTGGCCGGCTGCACATCCAGCTCTTCCAGCTGGCCGATGAAGGCCACGCGCTGGTCGGAGGCGGCCGGCGACGTCACGCGGATCACCCGGCCATCCAGCGCATACGCGACGCCGGCGCCGAAGCGGTTGTTGATGGCGGTGACGACGCGGCTGGTGGTGGCGAAATCGGCATTCTTCAGTTCCAGGCGGATCTGCCCGCCTTCGCCCAGCGCCGTCGGCACGGCCCGCTCGACGGTGGCGCCATTGCTGATGCGCCCCACCGACAGGTGGTTGACGACGGTCGCGGCACCGCCGCCCGGCGCCTGGGCGCCCACGCCACCCACCACCAGGTTGCCCTGCGCCATGCCGTACACCTGGCCATCGGCGCCTTTCAGCGGCGTCATCAGCAAGGTGCCGCCGCGCAGGCTGCGCGCATTGCCCAGCGACGAGACGGTCACGTCGAGCTGCTGGCCCGGCTGCGCGAAGGCCGGCAGCGAGGTCGTCACCATCACGGCGGCCACGTTGCGCAGCTGCAGCTGCGAGCCGGACGGCAGCGTCACGCCCAGTTGCTGCAGCATCGATGCCACGCTCTGCACCGTAAACGGGGTTTGCGTGGTCTGGTCGCCGCTGCCATCGAGGCCGACGACGAGGCCGTAGCCCATCAGCTGGTTTTCCCGGACGCCGGCGACGCTGGCGAGGTCTTTCAGGCGCTCGGCCTGGACGGCCGGCGCCAGCAGGGACAGGCCGAGCGCCAGCGATGTGATCAGGTTTTTCATATCAGGCGGTCATGTCAGAACGGCAGCAGGCTCAGAAAGAACCGCGACGCCATCGACGTCAGCTCGGCGCGGTCCAGGTGGGTATTGGTGCGGTACTCGACACGCGCATCGGCGATCGCCGTGGACGACACCGAATTCCCGGCGCCGATGGTGTCCGGGTTCACGGTGCCGGAAATGCGGATGAACTCGGTACCCTTGTCCATCGCGACCTGCTTCTCGCCGGCCACCACCAGGTTCCCGTTCGGCAGCACCTCGACGACCGTCACGCCCAGCGTGCCGGTAAACGCATTGCTGGCCGATTGCGCGGCCGAGTCGGCGTAGTTGTTGTCCGTCTCGGTGGCGACGCGCGCGCCGAGCCGGCCCTGCAGCGGGCCTGGAATGCCGATGCCGACGCCGCCGGTGCGGGTCGCCGAGCTGGTGCCGTTCTTGTTGGCGGTGGTGCGCTCGGTGATGATGACGTTGATGATGTCGCCCACCATGCGGCCGCGGCGGTCTTCGAACACGGGCCGGAAGGTCTGTGCCTGGTAGATCGCGCCATTGGCCGGCAGGGTCACCGGCGGGGTCGGGATCGGCCGCGCGGACGTGGGCCCGGCCACGATCGAGGTCGGTTCACTGGCGCAGCCCGCCAGCAGGGTGGCAACGGCGGCAATGACGGTGGCGGAGGCGAAGCACTTCATGATGGATCCTTCGAGCTGCACTGGAACTGGACCAGGGCTGAACTTGCGCTGAACGGCGCTGAACTAACACTGCACTAAAGGTGAACTAAAGCTGGACCGAAGCCGGCCCGGGGCCGGCTTAGAGTTGCGACAGGCGCTGCAGCATCTGGTCGGAGGTCGTGATGGCCTTCGAGTTGATCTCGTACGCGCGCTGCGTCTGGATCATGTTGACCATTTCCTCGACCACGTTGACGTTCGACACTTCCACGTAGCCCTGCAGGATCTGCCCGATGCCGTTGGTGCCCGGCGCGTTGGCTTGCGGCGCGCCGGAGGCGCCCGTTTCCAGGTACAGGTTCTCGCCGATCGATTCCAGCCCCGTAGGGTTGATGAACGATGCCAGCTGCAGGTTGCCGATCTGCTGGGCGGCGGCCTGGCCGGGCAGCTGCACGGTCACCGTGCCATCCTTGGCCACGTTGATTTCATCGGCATCGATGGGGATCGTGATCGGTGGCTGCAGCGCGTAGCCGCTGGACGTGACCATTTGCCCGTTGGAGTCGCGCTGGAACGAGCCGTCGCGTGTGTAGCCGGTGGTCCCGTCGGGCAGCAGCACGGTGAAGAAGCCGTTGCCGTTGATCATCAGGTCCTTGTCGTTGCCGGTGGCCTGGGGATTGCCCTGCGTGTGGATGCGCTCGATCGCGACGGGGCGCACACCGGTACCCTGTTGCAGGCCGGAGGGCAGCTGGGTTTGCTGCGACGAACTGGCGCCGGGCTGGCGCACGTTCTGGTACAGCAAGTCTTCAAAGACCGCGCGCGATTTCTTGAAGCCGTTGGTGCTGACGTTGGCGAGGTTGTTCGCCACCGTATCCATCTGCGTCTGTTGCGCTTCCATGCCGGTCTTGGCAATCCAGAGCGAACGTATCATGTGCTTTCTCCCTGCCCCGCGGGGCTTTCATCCACGAAAGCATTATGCGACGGCGGGGATCAGTTCAAAGCCAGGATCTGGGCGGCTTTCGCGGCGTTATTCTCGGCGTTCTTCAGGAGGCTCATTTGCGTCTCGAACGACCGGGCCAGCGTGATCATGTTGACCATCGCATCGACCGGGTTCACGTTGCTCAGCTCCAGGCAGCCATCGGCCACGCGCACCGCCGGGTCGGCGGCGGCCGGCTCGCCGGACTGCTGGCGGAACAGGCCATCGTCGCCGCGCACCAGGCCGGCCACGTCGGGATTGACCAGCTTCAGCCGGCCGATGATGTTGGTCGGTCCGGCCTGCACCTGGCTGGCGTCGATGCCGCTGACAGTGCCATCGGCGGAGATCGAGATTTCCGTGTTCGGAGGCACCGCGATCGGACCGCCGCCCTCGCTTTGCAGCGTCAGGCCGCCGGAGGTTTGCAGCAGGCCGTTTTCACTGACCTTGAAGCTGCCGTTGCGCGTGTACGCCTCGGAGCCGTCGGGCGACTGCACCGCGAACCAGCCTTCGCCGCGGATCGCCACGTCCATCGGCCGGCCGGTGGTTTCCAGCGGCCCCGGACGGAAGTCCGCGCCCACCGTGTTGTCGACCACGAAGGTCCGGGTCGGCATGCCTTCGGACACCACGGGCACGGCGCGGAAGGCGTCGATCTGGGCGCGAAAGCCCACGGTGGTGGCGTTGGCCAGGTTGTTCGACGTGGTGGCCTGCTGGTCCAGGATGTGCCTGGCGCCGGTCATTGCGGTGTAGATCAGGCGGTCCATGATGGTTCCTCTTGCTTGAACTGCGAAAAATGAGGGACGGGCGCTGATGCCGTGAAGTTAAGGACTAGCCGACACATTGAAAGCGCATGCATTCACCCCAACAGCGAAGGGCTGGGGTCAGACCCGGCGGGTCTGACCCCGGAATTTGCATTTGGGGTTTGCTAATCTAGACGGCATTAGTGACGGCCCAGCCCTGTCTCCCTATCAGCGCAGATTGATCAGCGTCTGCAACACCGAATCCTCGGTCTTGATGGTCTGCGCATTGGCCTGGTACACGCGCTGGGCGGTGATCATGTCCACCAGCTGCTCGGTCAGGTCCACGTTCGACGATTCCACCGACGAGGCGCGCAGCTGCCCCATGCCGCCGGCATTCGGCACGCCGAGCTGCGGCACGCCGGAGCCGGCGCTTTCGGACCAGGCGTTGTTACCCAGCGGGACGAGATTGTCGACGCTGGCGAAATCGGCCAGCACCACCTGCCCCAGCGCGCGCGACTTGCCGTTGCTGTACTGGCCCATGATGATGCCGTTCTCGTCGGCCGCAAAGCGCTGCAGGCTGCCCGACGAATAGCCATCCTGGGTGGAATTCTTCTCGCTGGTCGCGGTGCCGTACTGCGTGCTGCCGTCGAACGTGACGGCGATCGGGATTTCCAGGAACGAGCCGTTGTCCGGGAACACCGGCAGCACGATGTTGAACGGCAGCGTGGTGCCGGCGGCCTGCATCGCGGCCGCGTCGATCAGGCCGTTCTTCGTGAAGATCAGCGTGCCCGCCCGCGTGGCGGGCACGTTGACGGCGGCGCCGAACGCGGCATCGATGGTGTCCGGCGTGTTGCTGGCCACGTTGCCGACACTGGTGGCCGGCGCGTACAACGCGGCGATCTGGGCCAGCACGGCCTCGTTCGCGCCCGCCGCGGTGGCGAGGGCCGTGACGGTGGTGCCGACCGCGGTGGCGTACGCCTGGCGCGCGGCGGTGATCCCCGCGGGGTCGCCAGCGGTCACTGCCGTAGCATAGGCGGCCCGGGCATCGACGACGGCCTGGGTGGTTACGGCGGCGCGCATCACTTCCTGCGAATTGATCTGCACGCCATCGTTGGCAACGTAGACATCCCAGGTGCTGCCGCCGGTGCGCACGTAGTACATGCCCATCGTGTGCTCGTTGCCCAGCGAATCGTAGACCGGGATCACGGTCTGCTTGTTGTAGGTGCGCGGATCGCTGGCGTCGAACGGCTGCACGGTCGGCGTGGTGGAGTTCGACGACAGGTTGATCTGGAAGTTCGCCTCGGTGGTCTGCACCGGGGCCAGGTCGGCCGCGTCGATCTGCAGCGGCACCGGCGCGCCCTGCAGGATGAGGCCATCCACGTTGGCCAGGTAGCCGGTCAGCGCGGCGCCCTGCGCATTGACGATGGTGCCCGTGTTATCGAGCAGGAACTGGCCGTTGCGGGTGTACTGGATCGCGCCATCCTGCACGGTGCGGAAGAAGCCGGCACCGTTGATCGACATGTCCATCGGGTTGTTGGTGGTCTCGATATTACCTTGCGAGAATTGCTGCGCGAGGCGGGCAACCGTCACGCCGATGCCGGGATTGCGGCCGGAAATGCCGTTCAGCGAATTCGCGTACATGTCCGCGAACTGCGCTTCGGTGCTTTTGAAGCCGACCGTGCTGGCATTGGCGACGTTGTTGCCGATGACGTCGAGCTGCGTGGAGGCGGCGTTCAGGCCGCTGAGACCTTGCTGGAACATGGTGTCCTCTGAATGGAAATCTGTGTATCGGTGTTATCGGTACTGCGCTCTGGTATTGCCAGTTTCGGGTGTTGCTAGAGCACCTGCTTGATGTCGTCCATGGTCAGCTGCCCCATGCCCGGAACGTTCAGCTTGGCGCCGCCCGGTCCCGTCGACACGCTGGCGACGGTGCCGAACGCGAGCGCCTGCGCATCGGTCAGCGCCTTGCCGCTGGTGGTCGCGGTCAGCGCCAGCGTGTAGGTGCCGTCGGGTGCCGTCTTGCCGTCTTCCAGCTTGCCGTCCCATGCCAGCGGCAGCACGCCGGCCTCGACGTTGTTCATCGTCAGCGAATGCACCACCTTGCCGCTGCTGTTCTTGATGTCGAGCTGCACGGTGTCGGCATACGAGCCCAGCTCGATACCGAAGATGCCCTTGCCTTCCGCCACCTGCATGGACTTGCCGGGGGCAAGCACGCCGTGGTTGATCATGTTGACCGCCTGGGCCGACTGCGAGGCGGCCAGGTCGGTCTTCAGCGTTTCCAGCGTGTCGTTCAGCTTGTTGATGCCGGTGACCGTGTTCAACTGGGCCAGCTGGCTGGTGACCTGGGCGTTGTCGAGCGGGTTGAGCGGGTCCTGGTTCTTCAGCTGCGTGATCAGCAGCGTCATGAACTTGTCCTGCTCGGCCGAGATCTCGTTGCCGGTGCTGTTCTTCGTGTTCATCGAGTCCATCAGGGACTGCGACACGGCACTGGTGGAAGTGGGGGTGGCAATGACGGCCATGGTGATCTTTCCGGTTATTGACCGATGGTCAGGGTTTTCAGCAGCATGCTTTTCGCCGCGTTCATCGTTTCGACGTTGTTCTGGTACGAGCGCGATGCCGACAGCATGTTGACCATCTCGTCGACCACGTTCACGTTCGGCATCGTCACATAGCCGTTCTCGTCGGCCAGCGGGCTTTTCGGGTCGTACACCTGCTTCATCGGCGACGGGTCTTCGATCACCTGCTGTACCTTGACGCCGGTGGAAGCGTTGTTGGCCGACGGGGTGGCTTCGAACACCACCTGCTTGGCGCGGTAGGCCTCGCCGGTCGCGCTGGTGGCGCTGTCGGCGTTGGCCAGGTTGCTGGCGACCACGTTCAGGCGCTGCGACTGCGCGCTCATGGCCGAACCGGAAACATTGAATATGCTGAACAGTGACATGGCGTTTCTCCTCGTTGGCCGGCTTTACTGGCCCTGGATGGCCGTCATCAGGCCCTTGATCTGGCTGTTGATGAAGGTGACCCCCGCTTCATAGCGCAGCGCGTTGTCGGCGAACTGGTTGCGTTCCACGTCCATGTCGACCGTATTGCCGTCGACGGCGCCCTGCACCACGCCCCGGTACAGCAGCGGCGTGCCGTCGGCCAGCGTGCTGCCGTCCGGCGCCGGGGTGGGGAAATGGCGCGGTTTGGTGGTGTTCAGCGTGCCCGTCTGCGCGGTATTGGCCAGCGCGTTCTGCAGCGCGCTGGTGAAGTCGATGTCGCGCGCCTTGTAGTTCGGCGTGTCGGCATTGGCGATGTTCGATGCCAGCACGCTCTGGCGCGTCGAGCGCAGGCCCAGGGCCAGTTCGTTGAAGCGCAGGTGATTGTCGAGTTTTCCCAGCATGACGGCATCCTTCCATCGGTGACAGGTGCCATCTTACGGATGCTCCACGGCAAATGATCGGGCGAGAAGCACGGACTTTGCCGCGCTGTTCGCCGCTTTCGCTGCGGCGCGCGCGCGTAAGATGGCGGCATTCACAGTACACGCCCATCATGAAACCGCCCATCTACGCTTTTGCTGCACTTCTCCTGGCCGCCGCCTCCGCGCAGGCGGCCACGGCGATGGACCCGGCCGCGCTGCGCCGCACCGTCGACGCCTTCCTGCAGGTGCAGAGCGCCGGCCTGCCGGGCAAGGTCACGGTCACGGTCGGCAATATCGATACGCGCATGACCCTGGCCGACTGCCCCGCTCCGGAAGCCTTCCTGATGCCCGGCAGTAAGGCATGGGGCAAGACCACGGTGGGCGTCCGCTGTGCGGCTCCGTCCCGGTGGACGGTGTATATTCAGGCGAACGTGTCGGTGCTGGGCAACTACATCGCCGCGGCCACGCCGCTGCCGCAGGGCCAGGCCATCACGGAAACGCAGCTGGTGACGATGCAGGGCGACCTGACAACGCTGCCGGCCAGCATCGCGACCGACAAGGCGCAGGTGGTGGGCCGCAGCAGTAATGTTTCCATTTCGGCAGGCACGCCGCTGCGCCTGGATACCCTGCGCAGCCAGCCGGTCGTACTGAATGGACAGATGGTCAAGCTGGTCACGGCGGGCAGCGGCTTCCGCATCACGGCCGAGGGCAAGGCCATCGCCAATGCGGCGGAAGGCCAGGTGGTACAGGTGCGCACGCAGGGCGGCCGCAGCGTCAGCGGCATCGCCCGGGCGGGCGGCCAGGTCGAGGTTGCGTTCTGAAAGATATTCGGTTCATGCCGCTAAAGTTTGCAGTGGCGTGGCCGTTAAGGAACTCGTACATGGAGTAAAAATCGCGAAGTAAGCTCCCAACAACGAGGAAGATGCTGTGAAAATCAACGATTCAGTGAAAAATGCGGGTTTGCCGGCGACCACCGCGTCGACTACGAGCAATGCCCGCAACGCCGAGAAAACGGCAGCCGCCACTTCCACGCAAACGAATTCGGAAAACGTCAAGCTGTCGGCCCAGGGCCAGGCCATGGCGACCAGCAGCAACAGCGCCGTGTTCGACACGAAGAAAGTGGAACGTATCAAGCTGGCCATCGCCGATGGCCAGTTCCAGGTCAATTCTGAAAAAGTGGCGGACGGGCTGCTGGACACGGTCAAGGACCTCCTGCATTCCCGCCAACGCTGACACTTATTGAGGTCATCCCATGCATGACGGCGCCCCGATATCGATGCTGCGCGAAGAGCAGCAGCTGATCACCGAACTGCTGCAGATCCTGAAGGACGAGCAGCAATCGCTGGTGGCCGCCGATATCGACAGGCTTGCCGCGCTGACGCCCCGCAAGTCCGAGGTGTTGATGCGCATGGGTGCCCTCGCCGCCACGCGCCATGCCGCGCTGGGCGAAGCCGGCTTCGAAGCGCGCGAGGCGGGAATGGAAATGTGGCTATGCACCCACGGTACGCCGGACGACAAGGCGCTGTGGAACGACGTGCTGGCGCATACCCGCGAAGCCAAGGAATTGAACCGCCTGAACGGCATGCTGATCAACAAGCAACTGTCGCACACCCAGGGCGCCCTGCAAGCCCTGCGCCCGCAGAACCCTGCCGGCAACGTCTACGGCCCGACCGGGCTCACCGCCACCACCACCACTTCGCGCGGCTTCCTGGCCGGCTGAAGTTGCGTCAAAAATGGGGAGGTACCCCATTTTCCGGGCAATATTTCTTCAAAAATAGGGTCCGTCCCTATTTCCTGCAAGTCACCCCAAGTGCAAATTCTGGGGTCAGACCCGCCGGGGTGAAGCAGGGGTTTCGCGAAGCATGCTTCGCGCCTGCGCAACGGTGCTGGCATGCATGCCAGCACTCCTCCCGACCCCAGCCCTTCGCGTTGGGGTGAATGCATGCGCTTTCAAAGTGTCGGGTAACGCTCAACTTAACGACTATAAGGCCTGACACCAGTTTGCTATTGCGCTGCCGGCACGTCCTGCGCCGCCGGCTCCGTTGGAATCTCCGTCTCCGGGTCCGGCACGGCCGACAGGATCGTCACCGCCACGCGCCGGTTGCGGGCGCGGCCGACCGGGTCGTCGTTCGCGGCCACCGGGTGGTTCGATGCGTGCCCGACCGCCGTCAGCCGCTCGGGAGCGACGCCCGATTCGATGAACAGCCGCACCACGGTGGCGGCGCGCATCGACGACAATTCCCAGTTCGACGGATAGATGTTGCGCACCGGCTGGTCGTCGGTGTGGCCTTCGACCTGGATCGCGTGGCGATCGGTGACCAGCAGCGCGGCCACGGCGGTCAGCGCCTCGCGCGATTCGGCCGTGAGGTTCACGTCGGCCGGGTCGAACAGCACGCTGGCGTTGATTTCCACCGATACGCCGCGGCTGTTCTGCGTGACCCGCACCTTGCCTTCCTTGACCAGCGGCGCCATCGTCGATTGCAGGTCCTGCGCCAGCTTGGTCATCGATGCGCGCTCCTGCCGCATCATTTCCTGGCGCTTCTTCAGGTTCGGATTCGGGATCGGCTGGTTCAGTACCTCGGTATTGGGCTTGACGTTGGCGCCCTGCCCGCCCAGCGCGTCGCCGAGCGCATCGGAAAACATCCGGTACTTGCCGATGTTGACCGACGAGATCGCATACATCACCACGAAGAACGCGAACAGCAGCGTGATGAAGTCGGAGTACGAGATCAGCCAGCGCTCGTGGTTTTCCGGTTCCTCGTCGAATGGCCGGCGCGCGCGGCGGTACTGGAAGCTCATCGTGGTTTCCTGGCTAGTAGTCCTGCATCAGCGTGGCGATGCGCTCGTCCATGATGCGCGAGAAGTCGCCGCTGGCGATGTCGTGGAACACGGCCGCGGCGATTTCCTGCTGGTGCACCTGGGCGATGACGATGTTCTTGAGCTTGTTGGCGATCGGGTAGAAGAACAGGTTCGCCATCCCCACGCCGTAGATGGTGGACACGAACGCCACCGCGATGCCGGGCCCCAGGCGGGAAGGATCGGTGAGGTTTTCCATCACGTGGATCAGGCCCAGCACGGCGCCCAGGATGCCGATGGTGGGCGCATAGCCGGCGGCCGATTCCCAGATGCGTACCGCCTGCCGCTCCGCCGTCTCGAACGCGGTGATCTCGGTATCGAGCAGCTGGCGCAGTTTATCGGGCTGGATGCCGTCGATCACCATGCGCAAGCCTTTGGCGAGGAACACGTTGCGCGCGCCATTCATGTGGCGCTCCAGCGCCAGCGGGCCTTCCCGGCGGATGGTCTGGTTCCAGGCCTGGATATCGCGCGCCAGCAGGATGCGGCTGTCGGCCGGCGGCCGGAACACCCACTGCAGCATGAGGATGCCGCGCCGCAGCGTGGCGGGCCGGGTCTGCAGCAGCACCGCGCCGAAGGTGCCGACCACCACGATGGCGAACGCGGCGGGCTGCACCAGCGACGACGGATCGCCGCCTTCCAGTGCCATGCCCACGATCAGGCCGGCCAGCGCCAGCAGCAGCCCCGCTACGCTGGACCAGTCCATGCCTGCTCCCGCAACGTGGCGCGCAGCCGCGACACCGCCTGGGTATGCAGCTGCGACACGCGTGATTCGGAGACGCCCATCACGGCGCCGATTTCCTTCAGGTTCAACTCTTCTTCGTAGTACAGGCCCATCAGCAGTTTTTCACGCGGCGGCAAGGCGTCGATCGCATCGATCACGGCCTGGCGGAAACCGGTGTCCATCAGCGAACGCAGCGGATCGGCTTCGTCGTCCTGGGCATAGCGGTCGAGGAAGCTGTCGCTGCCGTCCTCGTTCTTGAAGTCTTCGTAATACAGCAGCTGGTGGCCGCCGCCTTCGCCCAGCATTTCCTGGTAGGCCTCGAGCGACAGCTTCAGCGACGCGGCCACTTCGGATTCGGCCGGCGGGCGGCCCAGCTTTTGCTGCAGCACCGACATGGCGTTCTCGATCTTGCGCATGTCTTGCCGCAAGGTGCGCGGCATCCAGTCGCTGCTGCGCAATTCATCGAGCATGGCGCCGCGGATGCGCATCACCGCATAGGTTTCAAACTGGGCACCGTGCGTTTCTTCGTAGCGGTTGATCGCGTCGAGCAGGCCGATCATGCCCGCCTGTACCAGGTCATCCACTTCCACGCTGGGCGGCAATTTTGCCTTCATATGGTGGGCAAGGCGCTTCACCAGGGGCATGTGCTCCGTCAGCAGCGAATCCTTGTTCACCTTCCCTTTGACCGTGTACATAAATCTCTATTCTTGTTCAGTGCTGCATATGGTGGCCGCTCCCTGCATGATGCGACGCCAGCGTCGATAACGCCGATGGCGCTGCCAGCGACAATGACGACGATGGCGACGGCGCGGCCAGCGCAAACCGCCCCGCCAGCTGACGAAACGCGACCGAGGCACCGGCCAGCGGGAACGCATCCACCACGGCACGGCCCAGGCGCGCCGCGCGGTGCAGGTATTCATCGGCCGGCACCGAACCCATCGAGATCAGATTCACTGCCAGGTAACGGCTTGCCGCCTGTGCCATATTATCGTAAACGACCCTGGCCTCCCGCTCGGACGCACCGGTGACGACGATGCCGAACGGCCGCCGGCCCAGCTCGTGGTTGAGCCGCTTGATCATCATGTAGGCATTCGTGATCGAGGTGGCGCTGTTCGAGACCTGCACCACGATTTCCGAGCTGGCCATCACCGGCACGGGAAACGCTTCGCCATCGAACTCGCCATCGACGAGCACGATGCCGGCCTGCGCGGCCAGCACGTCGAACGCCTTGGCCAGCCGGCGCGCTTCCTGCGGGCCGTTGCGCGCTTCGCCGCGCGTCATCGACACTACGTTGAAGCCTTGCGGCACTTCATGGATGACCTGGTTCAGCGCGCATTCCTGGCGCGCCACGCTGAGCAGGCTGGCGCCATTGTCGACGCCCAGCCGAGAGGCAACCCCATGCGCGCTGGCGCAGGCGTCGACCAGCACCACGTCGTTGCCGGCACGGGCCAGCGAGGCGCCCAGGTTGACCAGCATGGCACCCTTGTCATCCTGCGGCGTGGCCGACAGGAACGTGACGATGCGGGGCCGCGGCGGCCCGGCCAGCATGCGCCGCAGTCCTTCCGCCTGATCAAAGTTGAAGTTAGCCAAGGTGCACCTCGCGCATGTCGATGTGGTTCGATGCTGCATGTCCGGCGCAGTCATTCCTGGACAATTCGATATTGAAGTCAGCCAAGGTGCACCTCGCGCATCCCATCGTTGCCGGCGGCCGCCATCAGCATCGGCAGTTCGCCATCCGTAAATTCGGAAACATCCTTCTTCAGGCGGAACGCGCGCTCGACGAGCTCGGCCGGCTGGGCCAGGTGCAGGTCTTCCGGCACGCGCTGGCCATTCGATACGTAGAACAGTTGCAGCTTCTGGCGGATCACCACGTCGAGCACATTGCCCAGCGAAGCGGCCTCGTCCAGCTTGGTGACGATGCAGCCGGCCAGGCCGCTGCCCTGGTAGGCGCGCACGACCTCGGTCAGCGTTTCCTGGGTGGACGTGGCGTTCAGGCACAGCAGCCGCTTCACATCGACATCGGTACCCTGCAGCATGGCCACCTGCTCGGTGACCATCTGGTCGCGCTGGCTGACGCCGACCGTATCGATCAGCACCGTGTGCTTGTTGCGCAGCTCTTTCAGGGCGATCCGCAAGTCGGCCTCATCCTTCACGGAATGTACCATCACGCCGAGGATCTTGCCGTAAATGCGCAGTTGTTCGTGCGCGCCGATACGATAGGCATCGGTGGTGATCAGCGCCAGCTTTTCAGGGCCATGGCGCATCACGCAGCGGGCCGCCAGCTTGGCCGTGCTGGTGGTCTTGCCGACACCGGTCGGCCCCACCAGCGCGAACACGCCGCCGCGCTCGATCAGCGCATCCTCGTTGGCGATCGCGGCGATGTTCCGCGCCAGCACGGTGCGGATCCAGCGCAGCGCTTCATCGGCGCCGCGGCCGGCCGGCAGCTTCTCGAGCAGGCGGCGGGCCAGCGTGGTGGAAAAGCCGGCGGCCAGCAATTCGCGCAGCACGGCCGCCTTGTGCGGCTCGCGCTGCTGCGCGGTGCCCCACGACAGTTCTGCCAGTTGCGTCTCCATCATGCCGCGCATGGCGCGCAGCTCGCTCATCATGCCGTGCATCTCGGCGGCCGCGTTGGCCTTGGCCGAGTTGACCGCCTCGGCCACCAGCGCGGTGATGCCGGCCATGTCCAGCGCGGGCTGCTGCATCGCTTGCTGCATCGGCTGGTGCATCGGCTGCTGCATGGGTTGGTGCGCCGGTGGCGGCATCGACGGCGCGAACGGCGCGCGCGGCATCGGTGCCGGCGCCGCCGCCATGGCGGGGCGCGCGGCCATCATGGACTCCGGCGCGGCCGGGCGGCTCATCGGCTGCATTGGCTGCATCGACGGGCGCTGGGCCTGCGGGCGTGGCGCCGGCGCGGCGGCATAGCCGTCGTCCAGGTCCAGGTGCGGCGCGCCGGGTGGCGCGTCGTCGACCGGGCTGGCCAGCGAAGCGGCATCGTCGTTGGCCAGCGCCAGGATCTCGACCACGCCATCCATCGGGCGATTCGACAGGATCACCGCATCCGGCCCCAGCGCCTCGCGCACCTTCCGCAGCGCCTCACGCGACGTGGGCGCGGTAAATTTCTTGACGTTCATTGCTGCTCCTGTTCGCCATGCACAGAGTTTTTCTCGATGGTGAAATTATTGACGATGCCGTGGAGTAAGCATCGGGCGAACAGGTGGGGAAAAGGGGGGTATTTCGGTGCGCGGGGCGGTGGGGGGCGTAGCGGGTGGGTGTCGAACACTAATGCCGTTACGTCAAGTCCACCCCAAGAGCAAACCCCGGGGTCAGACCCGGCGGGTCTGACCCCAGCCTCTGCCGTTGGGGTATGCATGCGATAACAGACCAGTCCTTCTAAGCCATCAGCGGCTTCAGGTATTCCCCACCAGCGCCGTCACCCGGATCGTCTTCGATTCCGGGATTTCGGCATGCGACAGCACCTTCAGCTGGGGCAGCGCGCGCCGCAGGAAGCGCGACAGCAGCGGCCGCAGCGGGCCAGGCACGAGCAGCACGGGATTGACGCCCAAGGCTTCCTGCTGCGCGGCGGCCTGCGCGGCCTGGTGGGCGATCGTGTCAGCCAGGCCGGGCTCGATGCCGGCGCCATCGGCGCCGCCCTGGGCCAGCGCCTGCATCAGCAGGCGTTCCAGGCGGTTATCGAGCGTCATCACGGACAGTTCGCCATTGCCTGGGAACAGTTGCTGCACGATGGCGCGGCCCAGCGCGATCCGCACCAGGGCGGTCAATTCGTTCGGGTCCTGCGTATGAGCGGTGTGTTCGGCCAGCGCTTCGATGATGGAACGCATGTCGCGGATGTGCACGCCCTCGGACAGCAGGTTCTGCAGCACCTTTTGCAGTGCCGACAGCGAAATCGTCTTCGGCACCAGGTCTTCGGTCAGCTTCGGCGCTTCCTTGCCCAGGTGGTCGAGCAGGGCCTGCACTTCGCCGCGGCCCAGCAGTTCGGAAGCATGCGACGTGATCAGGTGGTTCAGGTGCGTGGCGACCACGGTGCCGGCATCCACCACCGTGTAGCCCATGCCCTGGGCCTGGTCGCGCAGGCTGGCGTCGATCCACACGGCGGGCAGGCCGAAGGCGGGATCGGTGGTCGCCAGGCCCGGCAGCGCGCCGCTCGCCATGCCCGGGTTGATCGCCAGGTACTGGCCGTTGAACGCTTCGCCGGTGCCCACTTCCACGCCCTTGAGCGTGATGCGGTAGGCGGACGGCTTCAGTTCCAGGTTGTCGCGGATGTGCACCGGCGGCGCCAGGAAACCCACTTCCTGGGCGAACTTCTTGCGGATGCCCTTGATGCGCTTGAGCAGTTCGCCGCTCTGCGCCTTGTCCACCAGCGGAATCAGGCGGTAGCCCACTTCCAGCCCGAGGGTATCGACAGCCATCACGTCGCTCCAGGTGGCCTCCTCGTTCTCGGCCGCCGCGCCGCCCTGCCCGCCCGCGGCCGCGCCTCCGGCCGCCGCACCGGTACCGGCCGCCGCGCCACCGCCACCGCCGGCCGGACCGGCCGCGGCGCCGCCCGCGCCGGCTTCCTTGTCCCGCTTGGCCAGCAGGTAGCCGCCACCGGCCAGCGCCGCGCCCAGCAGCAGGAACACCAGGTTCGGCATGCCGGGAATCAGGCCCAGGCCGCCGATGATGGCGGCGGTGATGTACATGACCTGGGGCTTGGCGAACAGCTGGCCGACCAGCTGCGAGCCGATGTCCTTTTCCGATGCCACGCGCGACACGACGGCACCGGCCGCCAGCGAGATGATCAGCGACGGGATCTGCGCCACCAGGCCATCGCCGATGGCCAGCAGCGTGTAGGTGCGCACCGCGTCGCCGAAGGCCATGTCGTGCATGATCAGGCCCACCAGCAGCCCGCCGACGATGTTGATGACGGTGACCAGGATGCCGGCGACGGCATCGCCCCGCACATACTTCGACGCACCGTCCATCGCGCCATAGAATTCCGCTTCCATCGACACTTCGGCGCGGCGCTGCTTGGCATCCGCCTCGCCGATCAGGCCGGCGTTCAGGTCGGCGTCGATCGCCATCTGCTTGCCGGGCATGGCATCGAGAGCGAAGCGGGCACCCACCTCGGCGATCCGGCCGGCACCCTTGGTAACCACGACAAAGTTGATGATGGTCAGGATGATGAACACCACGATACCGACCGTGTAGTTCCCGCCGATCAGGAAGTGGCCGAACGCCTCGACCACCTTGCCGGCCGCGTCCGGCCCGGTATGGCCTTCGGTCAGCACGATACGGGTCGACGCCACGTTCAGCGCCAGGCGCAGCATGGTGGTCAGCAGCAGCACGATCGGGAAGGCCATGAAGTCGAGCGGCTTGACCGTGTACAGCGCGGTCAGCAGCACGATCACGGAAATGGCGATGTTGAAGCTGAAGAACAGGTCGAGGATGAACGCCGGCAGCGGCAGGATCATCATGGCCAGCAGCATGATGATCAGGACCGGCGCGGCCAGCGTCTGCGGCTTGCCACCAGTGATGGTGTTGGTCCAGGCGGGCATCTTGAGCGCTTGCATCGGGTTCTTCCTCGATTGTTGCAGTTTGGATAATTACGGTTTCGGTGGCGCGGTATTCGGATCCATGTCCGCCGGCACGTCGAGCCTGGTGGGGCGGTCCGGATAGCGGCCGCCCGGCCGGTAGGCGCGCAGCTGGTACACGTAAGCCAGCACCTCGGCCACGGCGGCATACAGCCGCTGGGGAATCTCGTCGCCGATCTCGGTGTGCTTGTGCAGCGCACGGGCCAGCGCCGGCGCTTCCAGGATCGCCACCTTGTGTTCCTTGGCCAGTTCGCGGATCTTCGCGGCCACCGCGTCGGCGCCCTTCGCCACCACCTTCGGCGCGCCCTTCGAGCCGTCGGCGTATTTCAGCGCCACCGCATAGTGGGTCGGGTTGGTGACTACCACGTCCGCGGTCGGCACATCCTGCATCATGCGGCGCCGCGCCATCTCGCGCTGCATCTGGCGGATCTTGCCCTTGATCTGCGGGTTGCCGTCCGATTCCTTCGATTCCTGGATCATTTCCTGCCGCGTCATCTTCATCTTGTTCGAGTAATGCCACATCTGGTACGGCGCGTCGATCATGGCGATGAAGCCCAGCGAGCCGACCAGGATCAGGAAGCTCATCGCCAGCATGTCGAGCATGTGGGCATAGCCCTCGTTGGCCGGCTCGGCCGGCAGGCCGAAGATGGCATCCTTGTAGCGCATCACGACCATGTAGGCCACGGCGCCGACGATGATGGTCTTGATAATGGCCTTGACCAGTTCCACCAGCGCGTTCTTCGACACCATGTTGGTGATGCCGTTGATGGGATTGAGCTTGCTGAACTTGGGCATGAAGCCCTTGGCGGTAAACAGCCAGCCGCCCACCAGCACCGGCGAGGCGATCGCCACCAGCATCACTGCCAGGCCCAGCGGCAGGAACGTGATCAGCACCTGCACCACGTCGGCCAGGATGCGGTGGCCCAGCACGTCCATGTCGAACGCCTGTTCGCGCGTCAGCCGCAGGCCCGAGGCCAGCGTGGCCGACAGCTGGCGCGCCATCGTCGAACCGAAGATGTACAGGCCGGCACCGCCCGCCATCAGCACGGTAAACGTCGCCACTTCGCGCGAGCGGGGAACATCGCCTTCTTCACGCGCCTTCTGGAGGCGCCTCTCTGACGCGGGTTCTGTCTTTTCGGCGTCGCTGTCTTCTGCCATGTCTTCTGCCTAATCTTTGCCTGAGCTTGCCTGGTCCTGCTGCCTGATCGTGTGCCGCGGCCCCTGCTCGACCGTGCCGGGTTTCCGAGCTTGCATTGTCGGGCATGGCGCCGCCGGTCGAAGGGGCGAACAGCGGGGGTTTTGAAGGGCAATTCGCCGCCGCCGGCCAGCTGGTTGACGGCTCGACAATGGCCAGCGGGGGGCTGGTTCGGCTTGAGTCTGGGCAATTAGTAGCGAATTTGCAACATCCTGCTCATCAGGCAAGGCAATCGTCCCTACCCGACAGTTGAAACTATGGCACGCTGGAGGTTCGCGGCCGGTGGCGAGACCGGGCGCGAGCGCAGTTGGACTCCGGTGTGCGAACACCGAATCGACCCGCATCGTGCCGGCTGCGCGAGCGGGTCGTTCCTGCCGCTGATTTTCAAGAAATCAGTGGCCACATCAGCCGCATAATGTCATCGCGACGTCAGCCAGGGAAATGAGCCTTGATGGTGCAGTGTTCGGATTTATACTCGAATGACGATTTTCGGATGATCGTTCCCGTGAATGCCTGCACCACGAGGCCGACAAAGGGCTGCGCGCCAGCCCTGGCCAGCCTGAATACTGCTCAGCCATGCCGCCCATGACGAGTGGCGTCGACGACCCGGCCCTGGCCCCTTCAGCTTTGGCCCCTTCAGCTTTGGCCCCATCA
Organism: Pseudoduganella albidiflava; assembly: GCF_004322755.1. Lineage (NCBI taxonomy): Bacteria > Pseudomonadati > Pseudomonadota > Betaproteobacteria > Burkholderiales > Oxalobacteraceae > Pseudoduganella > Pseudoduganella albidiflava. The sequence continues at coordinate 1,036,953 of NZ_CP036401.1, read as the reverse complement.
GCTTTGGCCCCATCAGCTTTGGCCCCATCAGCTTTGGCCCATTCAGCATTAACCCCTTCGGCTCTGGCCCATTGCCTGCCCCGCCTGCGGTCCGATGCCCTGCTGGGCCGCGCCCTGGAGGCGTTCGCCAAGGGCAACCATGCCGATGCCCTGGTGGCCGCGGAGTATGTCTGCCGGCGCATGCCGGGCAAGAGCATTCCCGCCATCCTGCGCGCGAAAGTCCTGCAGACCGCCTATCCCTTCATGGCCGCGCGCGCCTGGCACGCGGCCTGGAAGGCGGACGCCTGCAATCCCATGCTCCAGGATGCGATGCTGCAGAGCTGGCTGCAGGATGGCGGCCAGGCCGACATCGCCAGCCTGGGGCCGGCCTTCCTGCCCGCGCGCTGCCGCACTGGCCGGCATGCCAGCCTGCTGGCGCTGCTGCGCAAGGCCGGCGTCGCCCACACCGGGGCCTGCTGGCGCGAGGGCGATGCGATCGAAGGCATGGTGTTCTGCAGCGTGCCGGCGGGCGCGCCCACGCCGCGTGCCACTCTGCTGCTGTCGGATGAAACCCGGCAGTTCCAGTTCGACGTGCCCGCCGATGGCAGCCGCTTCCGGCTGGCCTGCCCCGCTCCGGGCGCTGTCTGGTCCGTGACGCTCGTGCAGCCCGACGGCAAACGGCAACTGCTGCCGGGCTCGCCGCTGGCGTTCTACGCGGCGCCGGCCATCCAGTCTCGCGCGCTGGCCGACGCTACCGAACAGCCCCGCTCCGTATCGATCGTGATTCCCGTGTACCGCGAACTGGCCCTGGTGCAGGCCTGCCTGAACAGCGTGCTGGCCAGCCTGAAGGAAAACGCCACGCCTGCCCGCGTGGTGGTGGTGGACGACGCCAGCCCCGAGCCGGCCGTGTCGGCGTGGCTCGACAAGCAGGCCGCCGCCGGCCGCATCACGCTGCTGCGCAATGCCTGCAACCTGGGATTCATCGAAACGACCAACCGGGGCATGCGCGAATTCCCCGATCACGACGTGCTGCTGCTGAATGCGGACACACAGGTGCATGGCGACTGGATCGACCGCCTGTCGCGCGCCCTGTACGCGCAGCCCGGCATCGCCGCGGTGACGCCCTGGACCAACAATGGCGAGATCAGCAGCTTCCCCGCGATGAGCCAGGCCGCACCGGCGCCGGACCAGCGCGAACTGGCGGCGCTGGACGATGCCGCCGCCGCCACCGCCGCGGCCGATGTCGAACTGCCATCCTGCTGCGGCTTCACGATGCTGATCCGGCGCACCGTGCTGGACACCGTCGGCATGCTCGATGGCACGGCGCTGGTGCGCGGCTATGGCGAAGAAGTGGACTGGTGCATGCGCGCCCGTGCGGCCGGCTGGCGCCACCTTCACGTGCCCCGCGTGTTCGTAGCGCATGCCGGGACGGTATCGTTCCGTGCCGAGAAAACCTTGCGGGTGGCGCAGAACCGCAGCGTGGTGGAAGCGCGCTACCCCACCTACTATGCGGAACACACGGCGTTCCGGCGCGACGATCCGCTGGCCACGGCACGCGCGGCGCTGCGCGCTGCACTGGCCACATCGCGCGCGGCCGGATGGCTGCGCAAGGCGGAAGGGGCGGAACCCGGTGCCGCCCTGCCGGACATCGTTGCCAGGCGGCCCTTGCCGGCGGTGCTGCCGGCGCTGCGCGCCTCCTGCCGCCGGGTCGCGGTGTGGCGGCACGACATGACCGGCAAGGGCGCGCATCGCGTGCTGGCGCTGGCCCGCGCCATCGCCAGCCGGCCCGCGCTGGGATTGCGCCTGCTCGTCATCGGCGATGGCAGCGAGGCGCTCTGGCGCACCGGGGTAGTGGATCACGTGCCCTCGGGCGAAGGCGATGCGCTGCGGCTGCTCGACGACCTGCGCGTGATCCAGATCGCCGGTTGCCGCGCCGTGCTGACCGACGACCCGGCCGGGTTGCCGCCGAAGATGCGTGCCGTGCTGCTCGATGAGCATTTCGATCCCATTGCCTGGCTGGCGGCGCTGGACGCCGCACCGCAAGCCGCCTGACTGAGCAGATACGGAACATTGATGAACGCCGACTTCCTTTCCCCCGAGCAGATTCCCGCCGTCTCCTGCAATGAGCGCTGGCATGGCGCGATCGAAGGCCTGCATGAACGCTTGCTGTTCGGCTGGGCGTTCGACCGGGAGCGCCCGGATTCCCGGGTGGTCGTCGAGATATGCCTGGATGGCATGCCTTGCGCGTTCGCCGCTGCCGATGCCGCCCGCCCCGACCTGGCGGACATGCTGGGCGTCCCCGACGGGCACGTCCCCGACGGGGGCGCCGACGTCTGCCATGGCTTCGTCGCCGACCTGGGCGAACTACCATCCGGCGCGCGTGGCGTACTCACTGCGCGAATCGCGAATACCGATGCCGTGCTGGCCGGTGCCCTGGCACTGGATAACACGCGGTCGGCGCCGGTCACCGCGCTGAGTTCCGTTGTCTATGATGGCGGACTGCGCCTGTCTGGCTGGGCAATCGATCCCGCCGATCCGCGCCGCGCCGTCACCGTGCGTGCCCTGGACGGCCACAACGTGGTCGCGCAAGCCGTCGCCGACATCGTGCTCCCATCGATGCGTGGACATGTCGAGGGGCCGCACGGCTTCGAGCTCGCACTGCCCCTGTCGCTGGCCGACGGCAAGACGCGTGAAATCCGTGTGGTCAATGACAGCGGGCAAGCGCTGAACGGCAGCCCGGCATTCGTCTGCTGCGTGCCCGGCGGCATGGCGGCCCTGCTGCCGGCCGGCAGTGACAAGCTGATGCTGGAAGTGGCCACCATGTATGAACGGCTGGTGCCACGCAGCGTGCCGCTGCGGGCGTGGCCGGAATGGTCGACCCGCTTCGATGGTGCAACTGCCGGGCTCGAACCACGCCCTCCTGTCTCGCTCAAGGCCGCCATCCTGATCACTGGAACGGCGGATGAAGGTGTCATCGCCCGCACCGCGGCCAGCCTGCAAGGCCAGGGCGTGATCGTCCAGGCCTTCTCCTCCCGGCCTTTTCCCGCCTTGCTGGCCAGCGCCATGGCTGCCGGCTGCGACGTCATCGGCTGCGTGCGCGCCGGCGATACGCTGCCTGCCCAGGCACTCGTCCATGCGCTGGAAGGCTTCGCGCTCGGGGATGCGCAACTGGTCTACACGGACAGCGAACAGGACAGCCGCCCATGGTTCAAGCCGGCGTGGAATGCCGACTATGCGCTGGCGACCGATTACCCGCTGGAGCTGCTGCTGGTCCGCGGCGCGCTCCTGTCACACCTGGAACCACCGGATGATCAAGCCGAATTCGCCTGGTCGGCGCTGGCCGCCGCCGGGGCCCTGGGTGAACAGGCAATCGTGCATGTGCCACGCGTGCTGTACCGCATGAACAGCCCGTTGACGGACGAGGAGCGTGGCCAGCGGGCGCGGGCCGCCGATCGGGCGGCGCGGATGCTCGAACCCGGCTTGCAGCTGAAGGCGCTCGAGCGCGTGCCGGCGGGCCTGGCCCATGCCGCCCGCCGCGTACAGGCAAGCTTGCCGGCCGGATGGCAAGACCTGACGGTCAGCCTGGTGATCCCAACGCGCGACCGCGCGGATTTGCTGAAGCGCTGCATCGACAGTATCCGGCGCTTCACCGCATGGCCGAAACTGGACATCGTCGTCATCGACAATGGCTCCGCGGAAGCCGCGACGCTTGCCCTGTTTGCCGAGCTGGCAGCGGAAGGGGTACGGATCCTGCCGATGCCGGGACCGTTCAATTACGCGGACTTGAACAACCGGGCGGTCGCGCTGGCGCGTGGCGATATCGTCGGCCTGATCAACAACGATATCGAGGCGCTGCATGATGGATGGCTGGACGAGATCGTTGCGCAATTGTGCCGCCCGGGCATCGGCGCGGTGGGCGCCAAGCTGCTGTGGCCCAACGGCATGGTCCAGCACGGCGGCGTGCTGCTGGGCATCGGCAACGTGGCGGGGCACTTCGGCAACCTGCTGGCCGATGGCGACTGGGGCGACCACGGCCGCAACCAGTTGCCGCTGCGGGTGAGCGCGTGCACCGCCGCCTGCCTGTTCCTGCGCCGGCAGGACTACCTCGACGTGGGCGGCATGGATGCGCAGGCTTTCCCGGTAGCGTTCAACGATGTGGACCTGTGCCTCAAGCTGCGGGCGAAAGGCAAGGCCATCGTCTGGACACCGTTCGCGAGGTTGCTGCATGCCGAATCGGCCAGCCGCGGCCATGAGGACACGCCGCAGAAGAAGGCGCGCGCGCAGCGCGAAGTCAACGAGTTCCGGCGCAGGTGGGGCCATGTCATCGTGCGGGATCCGGCCTACCACCCTGCCCTCAACCTCGACGCCAACAGCCATGCTTTCGGGGGACTGGCAATCCCGCCGAGACAGCGGCTGCCACGCACCGGATCCCTCTGACCGGATCCCTCTGACCTGGATTCCACCGACCGACATCCATGACAGCCAACAGCAGGCTTGCGCGCGAGCGGGAAATCATCCGGCACCTGAACAGGGTGGTCCTGGAACGCGTTGCGGGAAACGCGGGGCGGTCGTCACTGGCCGCGTATTTCCAGCCGATCGATGCCTTGTCCCAGGGGTTGCCGGTGCCGATCTATGGCGCGATGCTGCTGGTCTGGCAAATCCGCGATCGCGACCTGCAGGCACTGTATCCGCTCGATACACTGGCGAACCGGATCGATTTCCTGTCCTGGTGCGCCTGCCATGGCCTGAAGGAGTACGCGCTGCTGAAGGAATGCACCCCGTTCCGCGATGCGCTCGACAAGCCGGCCTTCCCTCCCGGGAAATTACCCGAACTCGATGCCGGCAACGCGCTCTCCTGGCTGATGGTGCTCACGGCATTGCGCCGTACCGACCTCAAGGTCGACATCGCCCGGCCGGCGGACCGGGCAAGACTGCTGGTCTGGTACCTGGAGCACGGATTCGCGTCCGCGGCGATCGAACCGCGCGTGGCCGCCTGGCAAACAGAGTTCCTGCTGCGCGTGCTTCCCTCCGGCATGACGGCGCACCAGGCCATCCTGCATCAGGCGCGGCAGGACCTGCAGCAGGAGTTTCCCCTTCCATCGAAGGCGGCCGACTACCAGGAATGGTATGCCCGCTCGGCGGAGTATCGCCGCCTGGCTCCGGCAAGCGCCGCGCCGCCGGAAGAAAACCCCAAGGCAGGTGAACCGTTCGGCGTGAATGTCATCGGCCACCTGTCGGGGGTTTCCGGCATTGCCGAGGATTCGCGCATGGCGCTGGCGTCCCTGGCCAGGACAACCATTCCCGCCGCGCCTGTCGATTATGTCGATGGCGCTCCGGCGGCGGGCGGCCCGGAGCACCGTTACGCCGTCAACCTCTTCTGCTTCCCGGCGCTGGAGCATGCGCGCTACGTTGCCGAGCGCGGTGGCAACGGTATCGCGGGCCGCTACAACATCGCCTGCTGGCCATGGGAGATCTCCCATTGGCCGGAACAATGGCACCACCTGTTCGCGCTGGCCGATGAAATCTGGGCACCGAGCCGTTACATCCAGGAGGCCATCAAACCGGCTTCGCCGGTTCCGGTGCTGCATATGCCGATGGCTGTCGAGACGCCGCCGGCCAGCCGGCTGGGCCGGCGCGACTTTGCCTTGCCGGAAAACGCCTTCCTGTTCTACTTTTCGTACGACCTCAGGTCGGCATCGCTGCGCAAGAATCCGGAAGCGTGTATCGAAGCCTTCCTGGCCGCCTTCCCTGGCGGCACGGAGGTTGGCCTGGTGATCAAGGCCTTGCGGCCGGAAAGCGACGGCGCCGCTTGGCAGCGCCTCCAGGACACCGCCCGCCGTGACGGGAGAATCCACCTGATCGACAGGACACTCGACCGGGGCGACCTGGCCGCCTTGTATTCGGCCTGCGACTGCTTCATTTCGCTGCACCGTGCCGAAGGCTTCGGCAGGAATATCGCGGAGGCCATGAGCCTGGGAAAACCGGTCATCACCACCGGCTATTCGGGGAATCGGGATTTCACCGATGCGGCCAACAGCGTATTGGTCGCCTGCACACCCAGGGAAATTCAGGAAGGAGATTATCCCTACGTCACGGGCGGAACCTGGGTCGATCCGGATATCCAGGACGCCGCAGCAGCCATGCGGCGCGTGGCTGGCGACGCCGCACTTGCGACCGGCCTGCAAGCCGCCGGCCGCAGGACGATGCTGCGCCACTCCACGTTCCAGGTCGCGCGCACGTACATGGACCGCTTGAAGCACATCAGAAAAAACCTGCCGAAACCAGACCGAAGAGACGACGACAATGAACTGGTATAAGAAAGACACACGGCCCAGCCTGCTCATAGCGCATGCCGATGAAGAGGGCCTGGCGTTTGCCCAACTGCTGCATCATGCACTGCCGAGCAATGACTATGCGATCAGCCTGATGCCCGCGAGCGGTGCCGCCGCTTTTCGGCCGGCACATGAGCAGCGGGTCATTTGCAGCGACGTCAGGTCGACGATCGATTTCGCGCACATCCGTGGCAATGTGCATGTTTTCGCGCAGTCGCCCTACGCCGCCATCGAGCAGGGCGGCATGTCCCAGGTCGAGAAGCAACAGCTTTACCTGGCGGTGCACAACAGCTTGAGCAAGGGCCGGCGCGTACTGGCGCTGAGCGAACATTGCCGGATGGATGTACAACAATTCCATTCGATGCATGTCTTCCTGGCCCACCTGCCCTCCACCTACAGCGATGTAGTGTCGTCGCTGGACATGGATGGCGTCGCGATCATCGTCAACGACGACGAGCTGGCCATGTGGACCGGCGTGCTGGAAAAGCTCGACCAGTTTTCGCCGACCGTGTACCTCAACAGCCGCTCCGAACAGACTCCGGTCAGCGCCATCGGGATGAGGATGCCGCATTCCGGCTTCATTCCAACCCGCCCCGCCGTCCAGATTTACCTGGGCAAGGACAGGTCCTATTGCACGCCACTGCGCATCATCGACGCGTCGGCCACGGGCTCGGCCGTGGTGCAGGTCACCTACGACGGACTCCTGCGAGGGAATGGCAGGCTGATGCCGGCCGACTGTATCGGCTATTTCAGCCTGGACCGGCAAGTAGCGGACCCGTCCGAGCTCATGGCGTTCGTTGCGCATCTGCTGAGCAACCGGATGTTCCATGATTCCATCCTCACGGCACAGCGGCGCTACCTGCCGAATTTCCAGTCCAACCGCGCCGACTTTTTCGAATTGCTGACCAAATGAAAAGAATAGCCTGGTGCACGCCATTCTCCGCGGCCTCGTCGATCAGCGAGTTTTCCCACACGCTCATCGAGAGCTACAACAGCGATCCGGAACTCAAGGCTCGCGCGCAAATCGATGTGCTGGTCAATGAAAACGGCCGCCGCTACCGATCGACCAGCAAGTGCCTGAGCATCCGGCAGATCCTGGGTTCGCAGGACTCCATCAGCCTGTTCACTGAACATTACGACGATATCTTCTACAACCTGGGCAACAACAAGGAAAACCACCAGGACATCTTCGATCTGGCGGCCAAGGCGCCCGGCATCGCGATCCTGCATGATTATGTCTACCAGCATTATCTTGCTGCGCGCATCTTCACCGACAGCAATGCGCCGAAGGTCTATGCCTACCTGATGGGCCGACATTATGGTGCATCCGGCCTGGCCAGCGTCCATGCGTCGCAGATCCTCAGGCCGCGCGAATCGCGGATCGGACTCTGGGATACCGACCTCACCAGCAGGTACCCGCTGATCGAAGCAATCGTGGCCAACCCGCGCTACAAAGGCATCGTGGTGCATTCGGACATGGTGCGGCGGGCCGTGGCGGAAACCTTCAGTGGACCGATTCTCCAGTTGCGCCTGCCGGGCGATGAAAAGGAATCGCCATCGGCGGAGACGATCGCGCGCTGGCGCGAGGATACGGGAAAGCGCAGCAGGGTCACCGTGGCTGTTATCGGCCACATCCAGCGCGGCAAGCAGATCCACCGGCTGCTCGACGCGATATTCTCCGCGCCGGGTATCGCCGATCTCCTGCAAACGGTGATCATCGCCGGCAAGCCAGCCGACAGCGAATATGTCGAGCACCTCAAAAAAATGATACTCGACCATCCGCTTGGCGCACTGGTGCGCCTCGAACTCAATGTCAGCCATGAACGGCTGCAGGAGATCAAGGAGGCAGCGGACTTCTTCGTGAATGTGCGCCATCCCAACACCGAGGGGGGATCCGGCTCGCTGATCGAGCAGCTGGCGTGCAACAAGGCCGTCATTGTATTGAACAGCGGAATTTTCGCCGAGGTGAAGGGCGGCGTCATCAAGATCGAAAACCTCCACGACCCTGCGGAAATGCAGCGCGCCATCCACAAGCTGGCTTCGTCGGCGGAATACCGCGTGCAACTGGGCGACGAGGCGAGACAATACGCGATGTCATTCCTGTCCAGGGATTACATGCGCGAAGCACTGGATTTCAGCGAATCCCTGAAGAAGGAAAACCGGCTGCCTACCCAGCTCGATTTCAACGAAATCCTGCTCCACGACTCGGAAACGCGGGGGCCGGAACCCTTGTTCCAGTGGGGTGATGCGGCATTCGCCGAGTTCGCGAAAATCATTTTCCAGCCATATTTTTCGCAGGAATTCCTCGATTATCTGGCCAGGACCGCGCAGCAGGACAAAATCAATGCCTACAAGCGATACTCCTTTGCCAGGGTATTGCTGTCATTTTTCGATCATGCGGCAAAGGGCGAGGAATGCAAATACTGGCTGTTGCCGGCCCACCTGAATTTCGCCGACTGCTATGTGCTGGCCTGCCTGAAGGAGCAGCATTACCACACCTTCGCCAGCCTTCTGTCGGGAGTAGGAGTTGTGCAGATCAAGCAGTGGTCGATTGTCGCACAACGTTTTTCAACAGCCACTATCGTTGAGAGATTTGCACTCTTGCTGGCCCTTTGGAAAGACCAGAATGCCCCCGTATCCCAGGCAGAGTTCGGGGATTTCTGTGATATCATAAAAGCCACTGTTTCTGCAAAATTCATCGAAGTCATCCGATTGGTAGCGACATTGCCGGAGGAAGATTTCAGCCGTCTCATGCTGGGTGAATGGCGCAATTTCATCGACACCAGGCAATACCGCAGTTCCTATCTCGATTTGCATGAAGGAATCCATGGGGACCATGAGACGCTCGTCAAGCATTACGAAGCACATGGCAAAAACGAAGGCCGAGTCGCTAGGGTGTCGCTGCAACGATTGCTTTCAGCCACAAAAAAATGACTAATGCCAATTTCAATACGGCGGTGTTGGGATATTTTGGATACCAGAATGCCGGCGATGACGCGTTCCACGATTTCTGGTCGCGCACCATGGGTGTTCCGGATGCCTCGCTGCTGAAGAATTTGCGGGGCCTGAATGTCAAGTCGCCAGTCCTGGGCGGCGGCGCGATCGTCAACGAATATTTCATTTCACGGCTGCCGGAAAGCTTCGATCGGCTCAGCCTGTACGGTTGCTCGTTTCCCTATGGCCCGGATGATATCCAGCTGCTCGCACCATTCGCTGGCCGCATCGGCGACATTCATTTGCGGAGCAAGCGCGATGCCGAGGCGGCAAGGGAACTGTTTCCATCGACCCGGTATGTACCCGATCTGGTCTTTGGCCATGACTTCGCCGAGCGGCACATTACCATCGAAGAGATCGTTGGCCAGTGCGAAGTCCCGCCGATCGAGTTCGATTTCCAGCGCAAGAACCTGTTCCTCCTGCTGTCCGACCATTATCGCCCGGGCGAGCTGAGCAGGCATTTTCTCGTTGAATCGTTCAAGTACAGGATCGCCGAAACGCTCGATTATCTTTCGGAGTTCTACAACATCATCTGCCTGCCCATGAGCATGTGGCATGACAGCCGGGATAATGTTTTCGCGGCCGACGTCGTCAGCAGGATGAGAATGCGCGAGAAGGTCGCGGCGATCGACAGGTATCTCGGACCGGACTATATATTCCAGGCCATCAAATCCCAGGCGTCGCTGGTCGTTTCGATGAAATACCACGGCATTGTTTTTGCAATGTGCGCGGGAGTGCCATTCATCAATGTCGGCGACACGCGGAAGAACCAGGACCTGCTCGTGGATTCCGGACTGGGCGCGCTCGAAAGCAGCATGGGCGATTTTGACAGGGACCGCTTTCTCGCGGCGGTGAAAGTCGCCGAATCCGCCGATACGCGCGAGCTCATTCTCGACACGGCAGCGAGGAACCGCGAGGAAGTTCAGGCGGCAATGAAAGCCATCGGCAAGAATCTAGATTTTTCACCAGTATAGGGCCAGTCATGCGCGATATCGACCCCGACGACATGCATCCGGATTTCCTGAAGGCGATTGAGAAATTATGCGGTAACAGCGATTATGTGCGCGGGCATTTGCCGCGATATATGCATACGCTGAGGCATATGCCGACGCCCAGCCAGTTCAAGGATGAGCAGACACGCGTGCTGGAGATCGGCACGTCTTTCATATTTCCGCCGATTCTGCTGGACTTGTTCAAATACAGCAAGGTCGACGTAACGCATTTCCTGCCTGGAGATAAACGGGTGGAATTGCAGATCCCCGTGCCGAACGATGGAAGGCTGCTGACCGCCTACAATATCAATCTCGAGGAAGAGGCCCTGCCTGTCCCGGACGCGCAATATGACATGGTACTGTTCATGGAAGTGATCGAACACATGGAACGCGATCCCATGCATATCATGTGCGAAATCAACCGGGTCTTGAAGGACGACGGATTCATCTACATCACCACTCCCAACAGCACGTCGGGAAGAAATGTCGTGAAAATCCTCAATGGCTTCGCCCCGCATTTCTTCATGCAGTATTCCAAGACCAAGAGCTTGTACCGCCACAATATCGAATACGATCCCCGGCAGGTCAAGGCCATGCTGGAAGCGGCGGGATTCCGCATGCTCAGGTTCTGGACTGCCGATAATTTCGAGCCCAAGGTGCCTGAAATCCTGGAAAAACTGGAGAGCTGGGGGTATTCAACGGCGAACCGTGGCGACAATATCCTGGGGATTGCCCAGAAAGTAGGTCCGCCCAAGGAGCGCTTCCCGCGCGAGATCTACTTCTGACGGCATTGGGGAGCTGGCCGCTCAGCCCGCCAGCAACCCCAGCTGCTCCGCCTCCAGGTAACACCACTCCCCCTCTTTCAAGCCCAGGTCGGCCAGCTGCAAGCCGCCGATGGCCGACCGGTGCAGCGCGCTGCAATGGTTGCCCGCGGCGGCCAGCATGCGTTTGACCTGGTGGTACTTACCCTGCTCCAGCACGATTTCCAGCTGGTTCTCGCCTTTCGGTTCGCACACCTGGGCGGCCAGCGGCGCCGGTTCGTCATGCAGCTGCACGCCGGACAGCATCTGCGCGACCAGCGCATCCGTCACCGGCTCGGCGGTCGTGGCCTGGTACACCTTCGGCACATGGCGTTTTGGCGACGATTGGGCGTGGATGAACGGGCCGTCGTCGGAGATCAGCAGCAGCCCCGTGGTGTCATGGTCGAGGCGGCCCACCGGCTGCACTTCGCGCCAGGTGAATTGTTCGGGCAGCAAGGTCAGCACGCCGGGATGGTGGCTGGGCTTGCGCGAGCATTCGTAGCCGGCCGGCTTGTACAGCGCGATATACACATGCTCGCGGTAACGCCATTCTTCCTCGAAGACGGTCAGCACGAGCCCATCCGTTTCAATGGCGGTCTTGTAGTTGTCGACGATGGCGCCGTTGACGGCCACTTCGCCGTCTTCGATCAGCGCGCGGCAGTATTTACGGGTGCCGAAACCCTGGGATTGGAGGATGCGATCCAGCGATAATTTGCTCATGGGAAGCATTCTACCGGATTGCAAGGGACAATCGCTTTGCCGTTGAGGAATGTCAAGTTGTACACCGTCGCCGTTGATACACTGAAACGCATGTAGGAATTTGCTGAACAGCAGCCTTTCTTCCTACCCTATTGTTAAGAAAGTATCCGAGATCCCGATACGATCGATTTCCAGGAGGCCGTAATGATCACTGTTGAATGCCGCTCCGACCTCGCCCGCGACGCCGCCGGACGGTTCGCCACCGAACTGTTGATCACGCGTTGCCGCACGGGCGCCGAACAGGCATTGATGCCGCAGCATCGCTGGTTCGCGGCCACCACGCAAGGCTTGCACGACTGGCTGCGCGAAGGCGGCTTCCAGAGCGAGATCGCGGCGGTGCGGCGGCCGGCGGCCGCCGGCGGCCAAGGGAACGATCACAGCCGGCGATGAACAGATGGCGCGGGCATTCATGCCGGGATTGCCCGGCACGGGCGATGAGGCTGGCGATGAGGCCTGCGACGATGTTCGCAACGATGTTCTGATCTAAGCGAAAACAGCGGCACAAGGCCGCTGTTTTCCAGCCCCCGGAAAGGGACCAGTGAGGAATTTAATTCTCTCAATTCGCTGATGCGATCGATAGTTCACTACGCGACGCGATACGGATGACAACCGCGCGATCGAATGTTGAGTGCTTTTAAGATTGCGCCCTCCGTTCAATAACTACAGGACTACTATAACCTATCTGCAGTCGTTTTCAAGCCCGCGATCGCCATCATGTGAAAACTGGTTTCATTAACGAGCTTACTTGATGACCGGCACGCCGGCGGCGACCGCGGCCTTCACCGCGCCACTGCCCACCGCCGCACCGAATTTCTTCAGCACGCGCTCCGGCAAGCCTTCATGTTGCGTGTAGTCGATGATGTCTTCAGCCTTGACGACGTCGCGCGCCACGCTGTCCACGCTGCCCAGCTCGTCCACCAGGCCCATGTCGATGGCGCGCGCGCCGGTCCAGAACGAACCGGAGAAGGTCTCGGGCGTTTCCTGCAGGCGCTTGCCGCGGCCGGCGCGCACGGTTTCGATGAATTGCTGGTGGATTTCGTTCAGCATCGCCTGGGCGTGCTGTTTCTGCTTGTCCGACTGCGGGCTGAACGGATCCATGAACCCCTTGTTGGCGCCGGCCGTGAGCAGGCGCCGCTCGATGCCCAGCTTTTCCATGGTACCGGTGAAGCCGAAGCCATCCATCAACACGCCGATCGAGCCGATGATGCTGGCCTTGTTCACGTAGATCCTGTCGGCGGCGGACGCGATGTAGTAGCCGCCCGAGGCGCAGATTTCATCGACCACCACGTACAGCGGCTTCTCCGGATAGCCCTCGCGCAGGCGGCGGATTTCGTCGACGATCATGCCGGCCTGCACGGGGCTGCCGCCGGGGCTGTTGATGTGCAGGACCACGGCAACCGAGCCGTCGTCCGAAAACGCCTTGTTGAGCGCGGGGATCACGACCGCTGCCGCGCCGCTGCCCTGCGCTTCGATATCGCCCTCGATCTCGATCAGCGCCGTGTGCCGGCCGACGTCGCCTTCGCCGCCGAATACATTGACCTCGAAGTAGCTGGCGATCGCAAAGAAGACGAGCAGCAGCAGCGCCACCTTGTAGAAGATGCTCCAGCGGCGATTGGCGCGCTGTTCCTTGATGGTGGCGAACACGAGCTTTTCCAGCACCTCGCGTTCCCACTTGATGGGCGGTGTGTCCGAACGGGCAGGATCTGGCGGCAGGGCGCCAGGCGTATCTGGAGTGTCGTTGCTCATGTCGGGGTCGTCGGGGGACGGATGTAATCGTCCGGTTGCCAATACAGGTTGCCATCGCGCTCGGCCAGCGCCACCGGCCGCAGGCGGCCGCCGCGGCACGGACCTCCGGCGCACTGGCCGCTGCTGGGAATATACACGGCGCCGTGCGTGGAGCACATCAGGTACAAGCCGCTGGATTCAAAGAAATCGCCTTCGTTCCAGTCCAGCTCGATCGGCACGTGGGCGCACCGGTTCAGGTAGGCATAAGCCTTGCCGCCATGCCGGATCACGAAGCCCGTGGCCGGCTGGCCGCCGGCCAGTACGGGAAAGCGCACGCCCTTACCGTTGTCGAGCACGGCGTCGGCGGCGCAGATCAGGATGTCGGTGTTCACGGCCAGGCTGCGTTCCGGTGGATGCCCATCAGGCGTTGGCGTTCAGCCACTGGTGCAATTCCGGCACGTTCTTCGCCGAAAAGACCGGGCGGCAGGCGGTCAGCTGATCGACCGGGTGGGCGCCATACTCGACGGCGATGCCGGCCGCCCCGGCGTTCTGCGCCATCATCAGGTCGTGCGAGGTGTCGCCGATCATCACGGTGCGGCGCATGTCCTGGCCCAGTTCACGGGTCAATTCCTGCAGCATGGCCGGGTGCGGCTTGGAAAACGTTTCATCGGCGCAGCGCGTGGCGTGGAACGTGGTCAGCAGCTTTGCCGCGTTCAGCGCGCGGTTCAGGCCCACGCGGCTCTTGCCGGTGGCCACGGCCAGGAAATAGCCCTGCTGCGACAGTTCGGTGAGCAATTCCGGCACGCCGTCGAACAGCGTCAGTTCATGGTCCTTGGTCAGGTAGTGGTAACGGTAGCGTTCGACCATGCGCGGGTAGTACTTCGAGTCTACCTCCGGACCCAGCACTTTCTGCATGGCTTCCGACAGGCCCAGGCCGATCACGTGGGATGCCGCCTCCCGCGAAGGAATCGGCAGGCCCAGGTCCCTGGCCGCGGACTGGATGCTTTTCACGATGGTGGCCGTGCTGTCCATCAGCGTGCCATCCCAGTCGAAGACGATCAGGTCAAATTGCTTTCTTGCCATGTGCTCCGGCGAGGCCGGCTCCATTCTTGTTGCCCGCTTTATTGCAGAGCAGAGTTATCAGGTTGGCCCAAGCTTACCAAGAATTTTTCGCATTCGGGGGCGAGCGGCGCGTTCAAGGTCATGATTTTCCCGCTCTCGGGATGGCGGAACGTGATCTGGTGCGCGTGCAGGAACATGCGCTTGAGCGGCACCGCGCGTTTTTGCAGCGCCTTGTTCAAGGCGAAGTCGCCGTATTTGTCGTCGCCGGCGATCGGGAAACCCGTCGATTGCAGGTGCACGCGGATCTGGTGCGTGCGCCCGGTTTTCAGTTCCGCCTCGAGCAGCGCGAATTCGCGGTATTTCCTCAGCAGCGAAAACACCGTGTGCGACGGCATGCCCGTTTCCATCACGGCCACGCGGCGCTCGCCATCGCCGGTGGTGTATTTGTGCAGCGGCGCCTTGACGTGCTGGCGCTTGTTTTTCCAGTCGCCGGTGGCCAGCGCCAGGTAACGCTTGTCCGTTTCGCCGTCGCGCATCTGCTCGTGCAGGCTGGTCAGCGCCGAACGCTTTTTCGCCAGCAGCAGCAGGCCGGACGTTTCACGGTCCAGCCGGTGCACCAGTTCCAGGAATTTCGCATCCGGCCGGGAGGCGCGCAGCTGCTCGATCACGCCGAACGAGACGCCGGAGCCGCCATGCACCGCCACGCCGGCCGGCTTGTCGATGACGAGCAGGTGCGCATCTTCGTAAATGACGGGAAATTCCGCGGCGGGCGCGGCATTGTCCGGCTTCTCCGCGATACGCACGGGTGGAATGCGCACCACGTCGCCCGCCACCAGGCGGTACAACTGGTCGATCCTGCCCTTGTTCACACGCACTTCACCGGAGCGCAGGATGCGGTAGACGTGGCTCTTCGGTACGCCTTTGCAAATACGCAACAAGTAGTTATCGATACGCTGTCCGGCCTCTTCTTCGCCGATCGTCACGAATTGTGCTTGTGGCAGGACTGTCTGGGGGGAAGACTGGGCCTCGCTTTGGCGGGGCTTTTGGGTTGTCTTCCCAGAAAATCTCTCTAAGTCCTTCATTTTGAATATATAATCAATTCGCCGTGGCAATGCAGCACTTAACTAAGTGTTTGCCCTGCTGTTGCTGTGTGTAAGAAGAAAACCACGATTTTACACAGGGGCGCATCCGCTGGCCTCGCTTAATTGCGCATTCAGCGGAAATAAACGTATACGCACATACGGGCACGGATCAGGGTGGCAACCAATGTTGTCATCGGGTTGGGTGAACGGATGTTGGAATTAGATTGGCTGGATCGTTTGGATAACTCCGGCAAGCAAGCCCAGAGTCGTTGCTTGCCGGTTGATGAAGCTGATAACGCTTGCCGTTTTCGCCCGGCACCACACAAGATGCCAGGCTCGACCAATTGCGCACGCCCGCATTCTCCGCGGCCCACCTCATGGGGCTGGACAGGATGAGTTGCAGGTGGTGCGAACTCGGCATGACGATCAGCTTCATGCGCCCACTGTGGCAGCTGCGCCTGCGCGCTGCCGCACGACGAGGCATTTCCCCGCAGCCTCCTTAATTCCGCGTATATCCTCGTACGATTGCCGCTCGCGTTCCTGGAACCTGGGCGGCGCATTTGGCCGAAGGGTCGCGGAGTCAAATAAAAAATGAAACGCATGTTGTTCAACGCTACGCAGCAGGAAGAGCTGCGCGTAGCCATTGTCGATGGTCAGAAACTGATCGACATCGACATCGAAACCGCCGGACGCGAGCAACGCAAGTCCAATATCTACAAAGGCGTGATCACCCGCATCGAGCCGTCGCTGGAAGCCTGCTTCGTCAGCTATGGTGAAGACCGCCACGGTTTCCTCCCGTTCAAGGAAGTGGCACGCAGCTATTTCCGCGAAGGTATCGACGTGCGCAACGCCACCATCAAGGATGCGCTGCGCGAAGGCCAGGAAATCGTTGTCCAGGTGGAGAAGGAAGAGCGCGGCAACAAGGGCGCCGCCCTGACGTCGTTCATCTCGCTGGCCGGCCGCTACCTGGTGCTGATGCCGAACAACCCGCGCGGCGGCGGCGTGTCGCGCCGCGTCGAGGGCGAGGAGCGCCAGGAACTGCGCGAAACGATGGACAAGCTGGACTTGCCACAAGGCATGTCCGTGATCGCCCGCACCGCCGGCATCGGCCGAAACGTCGATGAACTGCAGTGGGACCTGAATTACCTGATGCAGCTGTGGCGCGCGATCGAAGGCGCGTCGAAATCGGCTTCCGGCGCCTTCCTGATCTACCAGGAATCGTCGCTCGTGATTCGCGCCATCCGCGATTACTACCAGCCCGACATCGGCGAGATCCTGATCGATACGGACGAGATCTACGAACAGGCCCACCAGTTCATGAGCCACGTGATGCCCGACATGGTGCATCGCGTCAAGCGCTACAGCGACGACGTGCCGCTGTTCTCGCGCTTCCAGATCGAACACCAGATCGAAACGGCCTACAGCCGCACAGTACCGCTGCCATCCGGCGGCGCCATCGTGATCGACCACACCGAAGCCCTGGTGTCCGTGGACGTCAACTCGGCCCGCGCCACGCGCGGTTCCGACATCGAGACCACGGCCTTCCATACCAACTGCGAAGCGGCCGAGGAAGTGGCCCGCCAGTTGCGCCTGCGCGACCTGGGCGGCCTGATCGTGATCGACTTCATCGACATGGAAGTGGCGAAGAACCAGCGTGAAGTGGAACAGCGCCTGAAGGATGCGCTGCACCACGACCGTGCGCGCGTTCAGATGGGCAAGATTTCCCGCTTTGGCCTGATGGAACTGTCGCGCCAGCGCCTGCGCCCTTCGCTGTCCGAAGGCTCGCACGTGACGTGCCCGCGCTGCTCCGGCACCGGTCACATCCGCGATACCGAATCCTCCGCCCTGCAGGTGCTGCGCATCATCCAGGAAGAGGCGATGAAGGAAAACAGCGCCGCCATCCACGTGCAGGTGCCGGTCGACGTGGCCGCCTTCCTGCTCAATGAAAAGCGCGGCGAAGTGCTGAAGATCGAGAACCGCCACCGCATCACCGTGATCCTGGTGCCGAACAAGCACCTCGATACGCCGCACTACAAGCTCGAGCGCATCAAGCACGACGATCCGCGCCTGGAAGAATCGGCCGCCAGCTACACCATGGCCGAGCAGGCGGAGACCGACATGGGCTTCGCCAAGCGCCAGAAGGAAGAGCAGAAGCCGCGCCAGGAAGCCGTGGTGAAGACCATCACGCCAAGCCAGCCGGCCCCGATCGTCGACCGTACGCCTGCCCCGGTACCGGTGCAGCCGGTCGCTCCGCCGCCGGTGGCAGTACCGGCCCCGGCCGAAAAAGGCTTCTTTGCCAAGCTGGTTTCCTTCTTCACCGGCAAGACCGAGGAACCGGCACCGCCGGCTGCCCCGGCCATCGTGACGAAGCCCGCCGCCGTGCCGGCCGAGCGTGCCGACAAGAACGGCCGCGGCCAGCGTGCCCGTGGCCCGCGTGGTCCGAAAGACCGCGAACCGGGTGCCCGCGACGAGGCCGGCAAGCCGGCGACGGAAGCGCGCCCGGCCCGTCCGCCGCGCCCGCCACGCGAACCGCGTGAAAAGCTGGACAAGTTTGCCGACAAGGGTGTCGACAAGGTGGAAGCCGAAGGTGTCGTGGCAGCTGCCGTGACGCCACGCGCCGAGCGTGGCGAACGCCCGGACCGTGCCGAACGCCCGCAGCGCGAGCCGCGTGAACCGCGCGAAGCCCGTCCGCCGCGTGAACCGCGCGAATTGCGTGAAGCGCGCGAAACGAAAGCCCAGCCAGCCGAAGCCAAGGCCGATGAACTGGCGCTGGCCGCAACGGGCGTGGGTCCGGTCGGTACCGGCACGGGCGCCAGTGTCGGCGTGCCGGCCATCGCGCCTGCCGCTGCGCCGTCCGCCGACGCGCCGAGCCTGGTGAAATCCACCGGCAACGCGGGACCGGAAGGCGAGGAACTGGACGGCGAAGGCGGCGACGAGCCGCGCCGCCGCCGCCGCCGTGGCGGTCGCAACCGTAACCGCCGCGAACGTGAAGGCGCCGAAGGCGAAGGCATCGAGTCCGCCGACGAGTTTGCCGGCGCCGCCGCGGAAGGCGACACCATCAAGGCTGCCACCGAATCCGTGGTGACCGAGCAGGTGCAGGTCGCTACCCGCGAAGCAGCCTTGGCGCCGGCCGAAACGCCGGCGGCAGTTGCCCAGGTCGAGCCGGTGGCCGCCGCCGTCGCCGCGATCGAGGCGGTCGAGCACACGCCAGCCGCCGTGGAACCGGTGCAGCAGGTGGCTCCGGCTGCCGAGGCGCCCGTCAGCGCGGAAGTGACGGAAACGAAGCCGGCCGACACCACGCCGGTGGCCATCGAGCCGGCCGAAGCGGAAATCGTGCAGGCACCGGTTGCCGAGCCGCTGCCCGTGGCTGCTGTGCAAGCGCCTGCCGCGCCGGTGGCCATCGAGCCGGCCGAAGCGGAAGTCGTGCAGGCACCCGCCGCCGAACCGCTGCCCGTGGCAGCGCAAGCCGCCGCAGTACCAGCAGAAGCAGCGGAACCTGCGGCCGCCCCGGTAGCAGCCGAGCCGGCCGAAGCGGAAGTTGTCGACGCCCCGGCGGCCGAGCCGCTGCCGCCAGCCACGACCGCGCCTGCCGCCGTCGACGTGACGCCGGTGGTGGAAGCCGCCGTGGTGATCCCGGCTGCCGCCGAGATCGGCACTGCCGAGGCGGTCGCCGCCGAGGACGTGGCAACGCAACCGGTGCCGGTCACCACGGCAGCCGAGCTGCTGGCCGCGCAAGCGCCTGCTCCGGCTCCGGCTCCGGCCCCTGCTCCTGCTCCGGCTCCGGCTCCTGCCCCGGCTCCCGCTCCTGCCGCGGTTGCAGCGGCGCCGGCGGACCTGCAAACGATCCTGGCA
Source organism: Pseudoduganella albidiflava (assembly GCF_004322755.1). Lineage (NCBI taxonomy): Bacteria > Pseudomonadati > Pseudomonadota > Betaproteobacteria > Burkholderiales > Oxalobacteraceae > Pseudoduganella > Pseudoduganella albidiflava. Next base: position 1,017,376 of record NZ_CP036401.1, on the reverse strand, counting down.
GCCGCCGGCCTGCAAATGGCCGCGACGGACCCGGCCAAGCTGCGTGCCGCCCAGGAAGCGGCGGCACACGAAGCAGCGCCGGTGCGGGTGGGCCGCACGCGCAAGCCGGCGCCGGTGGTGGTGGAAGAGCCGCTGGTGCAGGTGGATACCCGACGCTGATCGCCAACGACTGAAAAGGGAAGCTCCGGCTTCCCTTTTTTTTGCCCATGACGCCACCATCGCCCTCCCTGTCCACCGCGCTGCGCTACTGGCTGAAGCTGGGCTTCATCAGCTTTGGCGGACCGGCCGGGCAGATCGCCCTGATGCATGCCGAGCTTGTCGAGCGGCGCCGCTGGATTTCCGAGCAGCGCTTCCTGCATGCGCTGAATTACTGCATGCTGCTGCCGGGGCCGGAAGCAACCCAGCTGGCCGTCTACATCGGCTGGCTGCTGCACCGGGCGCGCGGCGGCATCCTGGCCGGCACGCTGTTCGTGCTGCCATCGCTGCTGATCCTGATCGGACTTTCCTGGATCTACCTGGCCTTCGGCGACGTGCCGGCGATTGCCGCGGTGCTGTACGGTATCAAGCCGGCCGTCGTGGCGCTGGTGCTGGCCGCCACCTGGCGCATCGGCCGGCGCACGCTGAAGAACGGCCTGCTGGCCGCCCTCGCCTGCGCGGCCTTCGCCGCCATCATGCTGGGCGTGCCCTTCCCCGCCGTGGTGCTGGTCGCCGCCATGCTTGGCTGGCTGGGCGGGCGGCTGCGGCCGGCGGCGTTCGCCCCCGGCATGCCCGGCCATGGCAAGGCGGCGGCCAGCCATGGCCCCGCCGTGATCGACGACGACACGCCGACACCGCCCCATGCCCGCTTCGGCTGGCGCAAGTTGCTGGCCACGTCCGCAGCCGGCGTCGCCCTCATGGGCGGCAGCTGGCTCGCGGTGGCGTCCGCCACCGGCCTGTACAATCCGCTCGCGCAGATGGGCTGGTTCTTCACCAAGGCGGCGCTGCTGACCTTCGGCGGCGCCTATGCGGTGCTGCCCTATGTCTACCAGGGCGGCGTGGAAACACATGGCTGGCTGACGCCGGCCCAGATGATCGACGGCCTGGCGCTGGGCGAAACCACGCCCGGCCCGCTGATCATGGTGAATGCCTTCGTGGGCTTCGTGGGCGGCTGGACCCACCAGGTGCTGGGCGGTCCGACAGCCTCCGGCGTGGCCGGGGCGGTGGTGGCCGCATGGTTCACGTTCGTGCCGTCGTTCATCTTCATCCTGGCCGGCGGCCCGCTGGTGGAGGCCACGCGCGGCAATATCCGCATGACGGCGCCGCTGACGGCGATCTCGGCGGCCGTGGTCGGCGTGATCGCCAGCCTGGCCGTGTTCTTCGGCGAACAAGTCTTCCTGGCCGGCGCCCGCCCGGACTGGGCGGCGATCGCGATCGCCACGGTGGCCGCGTGGGCGTTGCTGCGCTGGCAAACCGGCCCCGTAAAGCTGCTCGCGGCCTGTGCGATGGCTGGCCTCGTGCTACATTACGCCAATGGAATCAATGGTTTATTGAATCCTGGTTAATGTTGCCCAACCTGGTTGCTCAATAAAGTTACCCGATTGCTCACTGTAGTTTGTCAATGACCGAAAAAATCATCATCCTCGCCGACGGCCGCAGCCGGCCGCCGGCGATTCCCTCCGCCATCGAAGCGCCCACCGGTGAAGTGCGCGACCGCCTGGCGCGGCCGCTGCGCGACCTGCGCATCTCGATCACGGACCGCTGCAACTTCCGCTGCGTGTACTGCATGCCGAAGGAAGTCTTCGACAAGGATTACCAGTACCTGCCGCATTCCTCGCTGCTGACCTTCGAGGAAATCACGCGCGTGGCGCGCCAGTTCGTGGCCCATGGCGTGGAAAAGATCCGGCTGACGGGCGGCGAGCCGCTGCTGCGCAAGAACATCGAGCGCCTGATCGAGATGCTGGCCGCGCTGCGCACCGTCGACGGCAAGCCGCTCGACCTGACGCTGACCACCAACGGCTCGCTGCTGGCCCGCAAGGCGAAAGCCTTGAAGGAAGCGGGCCTGCAGCGTGTCACCGTGTCGCTGGATGCGATGGACGATGCCACGTTCCGCGCGATGAACGACGTGGATTTCGCCGTCTCCGACGTGCTGGAAGGCATCGAGGCGGCCCATGAGGCGGGGCTCGGCCCGATCAAGGTCAACATGGTGGTCAAGGCCGGGACCAACGAGCAGGAAATCCTGCCGATGGCGCGGCATTTCCATGGCACGCCGCACATCCTGCGGTTCATCGAATTCATGGACGTGGGCGCCTCCAACGGCTGGAACATGAACGATGTGATTCCCTCCGCCGAGATCGTGCGCCGCGTCGGCGCCGAATTGCCGCTGGTGCAGGTCGACCCGAACTACACCGGCGAAACGGCGGCGCGCTGGCGCTATGCCGATGGCGGCGGCGAGATCGGCGTGATTTCCAGCGTCACGCAGGCATTTTGCCGCGACTGCACGCGGGCGCGCCTGTCCACCGAGGGCAAGCTGTACACCTGCCTGTTCGCCACCCAGGGCCACGACTTGCGCGCGCTGCTGCGCGGCGGCCACAGCGACGAAGAACTGGCGGCCGCCGTCGGCGCGCTGTGGCAGGCGCGCGGCGACCGCTATTCGGAGCTGCGCACCATCAATACGGACGGGCTGTCGGGCAGCGGCGCGCGCAAGGTCGAGATGTCCTACATCGGCGGATAAACTTGGGGTGAAGGCATGCACGGCGGCCGAACGCCGCGGCGATCGGACGCGCCGTGCATGAGTGTGCGTTGACTATTCACAGGGGAAACAATTGAGCGACAACGACGTCAGCGGCCTGATCTTCGCGGGTGGCCGCGGCAGCCGCATGGGCAACGTGGACAAGGGCCTGCAGCCGTTCCGGGGAGCCACGCTGGTGGCGCACGTGCTGCAGCGCTTCGCACCGCAAGTGACGGCGCTGACGATCAGCGCCAACCGCAGCCACGAGGCGTATGCATCGCTGGGCGCGCCGGTGCTGGCCGACGAACTGGGCGGCTTCGCGGGCCCGCTGGCCGGCCTGCAGGCGGGCCTGCGCCGCTGCGCCACGCCACTGCTGGCCACGGTGCCCTGCGATTCGCCGTTCTTGCCGGACAACCTGGTGCAACGGCTGCGGGATGCCTTGCTGGCCCAGGATGCCGACCTGGCGCTCGCCGTGACCATGGAAGCGGACGACAGCGGCGCGGCCCGCAAGCAGCCGCACCCGGTATTTTCCCTGATGAAGACGGACGTGCTGCCCCGGCTCGACGCCTACCTGGCACGCGGCGGCCGCAAGATGGATGGCTGGCATGACGGCCTGAAGGTGGCCGAAGTGCTGTTTACGGACGCCGCAGCGTTCCGCAACATCAACACGCGCGAGGAACTGCTGGCCGAAGACCGCGTGCATCGGCTGGCCGACCTCACCGGCGATCTCGATCCCGGCGCGATGCCGGTCCGGCAGGCGCGGCACGTCATCGAACGGTTCGTGCGCCCCGTGCGCGGGGTGGAAAAGGTGGCGCTGCGCGCCGCGCTGGGCCGTGTGCTGGCCGAGGACGTGATTTCGCCGATCAGCGTGCCCGCGCACGACAATTCCGCGATGGACGGCTTTGCCTTCGACGGTGCCCAGCTGTCGGCGGACCATCCGACCCGGCTGAAGGTGATCGGTACGGACTTCGCCGGCCGCCCTTCCGGGCTGCAGCCGGGCCCCGGCCAGTGCCTGCGCATCATGACGGGCGCGGTGATGCCGGCCGGATGCGACACGGTATTGCCGCAGGAGCATGCCGCGGGCGTCGAGGACGACTGCCTGACGATCGCGCCGCGCAGCGTGCGCCCCGGCGACAACCGCCGCCTGCGCGGCGAGGACCTGATGGCGGGCCGCCCGGCGCTGGCGGCCGGCAAGATCGTGCGCCCGGCGGAGCTCGGCCTGATCGCCTCGCTCGGCATTGCCGAGGTGCCGGTGCGGCGCCGGCTGCGCGTGGCATTCTTCTCCACCGGCGACGAACTGCGCTCGGTGGGCGAACCGCTGGCGCAGGGCTGCGTGTACGACAGCAACCGCTATACGCTGTTCGGCATGCTCACGCGCCTGGGCTGCGAGCTGGTCGACATGGGCATCGTGAAGGACGATCCGGCCGCGCTGGAGGCGGCGCTGCGCGATGCCTGCCAGAGCGCGGATGCGGTCGTCACCTCCGGCGGCGTCTCGGCCGGTGCCGCCGACTACACGCGCGACATCATGGCGCGCCTGGGCGAAGTGGCGTTCTGGACCATCGGCATGCGCCCCGGCCGGCCGATGGCGTTCGGCCGCATCGGCGCCGAGGGCCACGAAGCGTTCCTGTTCGGCCTGCCCGGCAATCCGGTGGCCGTGATGGTGTCGTTCTACTTCTTCGCCCGCCCCGCCCTGCTGCGGATGATGGGCGCCGACGCGCCGGCCGACCTGCTGGTGCAGGCGCGCTGCGCCGAACCGATCCGCAAGCGCCAGGGGCGCACCGAATTCCAGCGCGGCGTGCTGTCGATCGCTCCCGACGGTAGCCGCGAAGTGCGGATCACCGGCGCCCAGGGCTCCGGCATCCTGCGCTCGATGACGGTAGCCAACTGCATTGTCGTGCTGCCGGATGAATGCGGCAACGTGGCGGCCGGTGACCTGGTGGAAGTGCTGATGTTCGAGGGGCTGGTGTAACGGCGGCGCCAGCCACGGAACGGTTCAGGGAGCGCTCCCGCTCCCCATCGGCCCTTCTCCAAACAGCCGCGCATCCATCGGCTTCACGTTCGCCGCGATGCGCGGCACGAAGTCCATCCGCGCCAGGATATCGCGCTCGATATCGATGCCGGACGCGACCTCGATGAGTTCCAGCCCCTGCGGCGTGAGCCGGAACACGCACCGCTCGGTGACGAACAGCGCTTCCTGCCCCCGCTCCAGGGCCACCGCGCCGCTGTAGGTGCGGTGCTCGACCTCGTGCACGAACTTGCGGGAGGCGCCTTCGCGCACGATGCGCAGGCCGCCGTCGCCGATCGCCACTTCATGCGCACCGGCGGTGAACGTGCCGACGAAGACCACCTTGCGGGCACTCTGGCTGATGTTGATGAAGCCGCCGGCGCCGGCCAGCTTGCGGCCGAACTTGCTGACGTTCAGGTTGCCCTGCCGGTCGGCCTGGGCCAGGCCGAGGACCGCCACGTCGAGGCCGCCGCCATCGTAGAAGTCGAACTGGTAGGGCTGGTCGATGACGGCGTCTGCATTGACGGTGGCGCCGAAGTCGAGGCCGCCGGCGGGCATGCCGCCGATCACGCCCGGTTCGGCGGTCAGCGTAAAGCGCTCCAGCATGCCTTCCTCGGCCGCCACCGCCGCCACGCCTTCCGGCATGCCGATGCCCAGGTTGACGATGTCGCCGTCGGCCAGCTCCAGCAGCGCGCGCCGGGCGATCACCTTGCGCGCCGTCAGCGGCATCGGCGCGTAGCTGTCGAGCGGCACCCGCAATTCGCCGGCAAAGGCGGCATCGTACGGCGTGCCGAACGTCTGCATGTGGTACTCCGGTTTTTCGGCAACGACCACGCAATCGACGAGGATGCCGGGAATGCGCACCTGCCGCGGTGGCAGCGTGCCGGTGGCGGCCAGCCGCTCCACCTGCACGATGACGATGCCGCCGCTGTTGTGCGCGGCCATGGCGATCGCCAGCGCTTCCAGCGTGAGCGCTTCACGTTCCATCGTCACGTTGCCCGCGGCATCGGCCGTGGTCCCGCGGATGATCGCCACGTCCACGGGGATCGCCTTGTAGAACAGCCACTCGCGGCCGCCGATGGTGGTCAGCTCGACCAAGTCGTCGACCGTGCGGCTGTTGATCTTGCCGCCACCGTGGCGCGGATCGACGAAGGTACCCAGCCCCACGTGTGTCAGCAGCCCCGGCTTGCCGGCCGCCGTGTCGCGGAACAGCTGGCTGATCACGCCCTGCGGCAGGTTGTACGCTTCGATGCGGTTGTCGATGGCGAGGTGCTGCAGCTTCGGCACCAGGGCCCAGTGGCCGCCGATCACGCGCCTGACCAGGCCTTCGTGGCCGAAGTGGTTCAGGCCGCGCTCGCCGCCATCGCCCTGGCCCGCCGCATACAGCAGCGTCAGGTCGCGGGGACTGCCCTGGGAAGTGAAGCGCCGTTCCAGGGCGACGGCGACATTTTCCGCGAAGCCCACGCCGACGAAACCGCCGGTGGCCACGGTGGCGCCATCGCGGATCCTGCCAACCGCTTCCTGGGCACTGACGATCTTGCTGCGCATGCGCTGCTCCCTCCTGCTTGAGTTGTCGAAACAGTGTCGCGAAACAGTTGCCGGAATCACGTCGGCCTGTAATGCTGCTTGGTTAAGCGTTACCCGAGGCATTGAAAGTGCATGCATTCACCCCAGCGGCGAAGGGCTGGGGTCAGGAAGGAATGCTGGCATGCATGCCAGCATCGTTCCGCAGGCGCGAAGCATGCTTCGCGAAACCCCTGCTTCACCCCGGCGGGTCTGACCCCGGCATTTGCACTTGGGGTTGGGCTTATCCAAGCGGCATCGAGGTCGCGCCGGTCATTACAAGCCTTGAATGCAGCCGTTCGAACCAGTCGCGCGGGCAATCCCCGTCATGCCGTGCCCGCCGGACTTATACGAAGTATGCAATGAAACGCCACAGATGCAGCAGGGTTTTCCCGGCATGCCTGTTAGCCGGCATCAATATGACCGGTGCCGCGATCGGTTATAACGTCGCTCGCCTGGCTGGGGATCAGGCGGCATCCACACGCGCAGCCTGGCGGCGCGTGGTCAGTCGGGCAGTTCGCCGCCCGCGGCCAGGTCCTGTTGCCCGCCCAGCAGCAGTTCCGCCGCCTCGGCCGGCAGGGCTTCGACGGATTTCAGCTTCCTGGCCATCTGCCGGCTGCGCACTTCGGCCGATTCGATGTTCTTCGCGGCCCGTTCCAGCGTGGTTTTGGTCGCGGCCAGCACGTCGCCGAACTTGCCGAATTCCGTCTTCACCGCGCCCAGCACCTGCCACACTTCGGAGGAGCGTTTTTCCAGGGCCAGGGTGCGGAAGCCCATCTGCAGGCTGTTCAGCAGCGCGGTCAGCGTGGACGGTCCGGCGATGCTGACGCGGTTCACGCGCTGCAGCTCGTCCGCCAGGCCGGGGCGCCGCATCACTTCCGCGTACAGGCCCTCGGTGGGCAGGAACAGGATGGCGAAATCGGTGGTCTGCGGCGGGCACACGTACTTGTCGGCGATGGTTTTCGCTTCGGTGCGCACCGCCCGTTCCAGTTCGCGGCCGGCCAGCGCCACGCCATCCGCATCGGCCCGCTCGGCCGCTTCCAGCAGGCGTTCGTACTGCTCCTTCGGGAACTTGGCGTCGATCGGCATCCACACGGGCGCGCCGCCGTCCTTCTGGCCCGGCAGCTTCAGCGCGAATTCCACGCGCGCATTGGTACCGGCCACGGTTTCGACATTCTTGGCATACTGGTCCAGCGTCAGCACCTGTTCGAGCAGCATTTCCAGCTGCACCTCGCCCCACGTGCCGCGTGTCTTCACATTGGTGAGCACGCGTTTCAGGTCGCCCACGCCCAGCGCCAGCTGCTGCATTTCGCCCAGGCCCTGGTGTACCCGCTCGAGCCGGTCGGAGACTTGCCTGAACGATTCGGTGAGCCGCGATTCCAGCGTGGCGTGCAGCTTTTCATCGACGGTCTGGCGCATTTCCTCCAGCCGCGCGCCGTTGTCGGCCTGCAGGTCGCGAATGCGCGTTTCCAGCGTTGCGCGCACTTCCGCCATGCGGCGCGCATTCGATTCGGTCAATACCTCGATCTGGCGGCGCATGCCGTCCAGCTGCTGGACGGTGGCCGCATGGGCCTGGGCCAGCGTGTGGCTCATTTCCTGCCGCTGCGCCTGGGCGGTGGCCTGCAGCTGCATGCGCACCTCGCGCTCGACCCGTTCCAGCCGTTCGCCGAGGTCGCCGCCCTGGTGGCGATTGCCTCGCAGCAGGAGCACGACCTGCAACGCGAGGATGGCGATGGCGAGCGCCAGCAATGCGTAGATTTCCATGGATTCCGTTCGCGGAAGTGATGTGGCCGAAGCCAGCCTGGCTGCTTCAGTCGGCCTTGTTGCGCATCCAGTCGGCCGTCTGGTAGAACGATTGCATCAGCCGCAGGCGCAGGTCCTCGGCAATGCCCACGTCTTCCATCGCCCACGCCATGGCGCGCAGCCACTGGTCGCGCTCGCTGCTGCCGACCGCGAACGGCAGGTGCCGGGCGCGCAGCCGCGGGTGGCCGAACTGTTCCTGGTACAGGTCCGGGCCGCCCATCCACCCGGTGAGGAACCAGTACAGCTTGTCCCGCGAGCCATCGGTGGCGGGCGGATGCATGGCCCGGATACCGGCGAATTCCGGTTCCAGCTCCATCAGGTCGTAGAAGCGGTCGACCATCTCGCGGAGCTTTTCGGCGCCGCCGATGACCTCGTACAAGGTACGCGACTCGGCAGGCGAGTCGGTCGGCAAGCCAGTAGATGCGTCGGTAAATTCGTTGCGTGATTCAGTCATGGTGGTAATGATAGCGCACTGCGCGTGAGCTGATTGATCCAAATCAATTCGGCATGCGATACCGCTCAACATGGCTGGGTTTGGTAGGAAGATGGTTGCTTGTCCTGAGCCATCACACAGCCATGCATCACGATGCAATCGAACGCGCGGCCGGCGGTTTCATCGGCCGGCTGGCGCGGCGCCACCGCGGCGGCGAACGCGCGGCCATCCAGGCGTTTGTGCTGGGCTGGCTCAGCGTCATCCTCCACCCCCTCTACTTCGTGGTGTTCACGTGGGTTTTCCCGCAGCCGTACGAAAGCCCCGCGCTCCGGCTGCTGGGCACCCTGGTGGGCGCCGCCGGCATCGCGGCCGCGCGCTACCGTACCCGCTGGTGCGAACTGTATGTGCCGGTAGCGCTCACCTTCGTGCTGCCGTTCTTCGGTTCCTACATGTTCATGATGAACAGCGCTTCCAGCGCCTGGACGCAGTGCCTGACGGTGATGATCGTCGGACTGTTCCACTTTCCCACCGCACTGGCGCTGCGCTGCTACGCCGGCGGCATCGCATTGGCATGCCTGGGCGTGGCATGGCAGGGCAAGGGCGAGGTGCTGCTGTCGCACGGCGTGCTGGAACAGTTGCCGGTGCACGCCATGATCGTTCTGCTGCTGAGCCTGGCCCGCTTTTCGCGGGTGGCGCTGGAGCAGGAAAAAATGGCCGGCCTGGGCGAGGGGCTGGGTGCCGTGGCGCACGAGATGCGCACCCCGCTGGCCGCCATGGAAGCCAATGTGCGGGGGCTGACGCGCATGCTGCAGGCGCTGCCGGCCGGCCAGCCGGACGACCTGCGCCATGCGCTGGGCCGCGTGCAGTACGAAGTGCGCCACATGAACCACCTGATCGACCTGTTCCTGCTGTCGGCCAACGCGGTGCGGCGCCGCCACGAACCGTTCGAAACGGTGTCGATGGCCGATGCGGTGCAGGCCGTGCTGCGCCGCTATCCGTTTACCAGCCCGGAACAGAGCGAGGCGGTCACGGTGGAAGTGCGCGGCAATTTCCGCTTTGCCGGCCAGCACGAGCTGACGGTGGTCATCCTTCTCAACCTGCTGCGCAACGCCCTCAAGGCAATCCACCGGGCCGGCAAGGGCCGCGTGCGCATCGTCGTCGACGGCAACCGCAGATCGCCCAGGCTGCTGTTCATCGATACCGCCTGCGGCATCGCGGCGCGCCGCCTGCCGCTGATCTTCCAGCGTTTCTATGCCTACCCCGCGCACAACGGCACCGGCATCGGCCTGGCCCTGTGCCGGCAGATCATGCGCGCGTGGAATGCCGAAATCCGCTGCGTATCGCGCGAACATGCCTACTCGATCTTTGTGCTGGAGTTTCCGGTTCAGCGCAGCACCCCGCCATCAGGTGACTCATGAGACTTCCGATCCTTTCCCATCCGACCACGGTGGTGCTGGTGGACGACAGCGATTCGTTCCTGAAAAGCCTGTCGTTCCAGCTCGACCCGCTATTGCCCAGCAAGACCTTCCACGATACGGCGGTGGCGCTGGACTGGTTCGCGCGGAGCACGCGCCGCGAAGACTTGCCGCTGCACGTGGATTTCGACAGCCTGAACCAGTCGCCCGACCAGCCCAACGTGGCGGTCGACATGCGCCGCATCCACCGCGTGTGCGAACAGCCGCTGCGCTTCACGATTCCTTCCGTGCTGGTGGTCGATTACTCGATGCCGCAAATGAACGGCGTGGAATTCTGCGACGCGCTGCGGCACCTGCCGACCAAGAAAATCCTGTTTACCGGCGCGGCGGACGAGAAGATCGCGGTGGATGCGTTCAACCGCGGCCTGATCGACCGCTACATCAAGAAAAGCGACGACGACGCGCTCGACCGGCTGGAAGCGGAAATCGGCGCCATGCAGCGCGCCTTCTTCATCGACTACGCGCAAACGCTGGCGGACATGCTGGCCCTGCACGACTACAGCTTCCTGCGCTGCCAGGCGATGGCCGCGGTGGTGCAGGAACAATACCGCCGCAATGGCTTCGTCGAACACTACCTGTATCCGGGCCCGGCCGGCATCCTGTTCTTCGACCGCTACGGCCGCGCCAAGCTGATGGTGATCGAAACGGAACAGGGCATGTGCGCGCAGTACGAAGTGGCGCGCGACAACGATGCGCCCCATTCGCTGCTGCTGGCGCTGTCCGAACGGCGCGTGCTGCCGTTCTTTCCGCCGGGCGACGGCATGTATTCCACCGAGGCGGGCGACGAATGGCACCGCCACTGCCGCACGCCGCAAGTGTGCATGGGCCGTGAAAAGTACTACTGGGCGCTGTTCGACTTTCCCGAGCATTACCTGGCCGCGCCGCCGGCGCCGTTCGAGCAGTTCCTGAATGCGCGGCAGGCGGATGCGTATCTGGCGGCGTAACGGATCAAGGCATCGGTGACTGGTGTCGCACACCATTTTTCCGGCCTTTCGGAAAATGGTGTGCGACACCGGTTTTCCCCTGAGCTAGCCAGCGGCAGGCAAACACCGGTGTCCGACACCTTTTCCGGTAAACCCATCCGGAAAAAGAGTCCGACACCAGTCCCGGGTTATCCGGCACCCGGCCTCCTGCCCGTTCAGGCTTCCCGCAGGGTCTGCAACGGCGGCTGCCGCAGCACGTTGCGCAGCCCCAGCCAGCCGCCCACCGCGGCGCACACGGCCCCCACGGCCACCCCGGCCATCCACGCGGCGGGGCTGAAGACCCAGTCGAACTTGAACTGGTAGGTCGCCAGTCCCCAGCCCATCGCCGCGGCGCCGGTCGCGGCCAGCAGCCCGGCCAGCGAGCCCACCAGCAGGAATTCGATCATCTGCGCGCGCGAAAGCTGGCGCCGGGTGGCGCCCAGCGCGCGCAGCAGGCCCGATTCGCGGGTGCGTTCATCCTGCGACCCCATCAGCGCCGCATACAGCACCAGCAAGCCGGAAGCCAGCGTGAAGGCGAACAGGAATTCCACCGCCTGGATCACCTGGTCCAGCACGGACTGGATCTGGCGCAGCACGCCGCCCACGTCCACCACGGTCAGGTTCGGATAGTCGCGCGACAGTTGCGTGCCCAGCGCGGCCGCTTTCTTGGGCAGGTGGAACGACGTGATCCATGTCTGCGGCGTCTCGGCCATCGCGCGCGGGTTGATGATGACGAAGAAGTTCACCCGCATCGAGCCCCATTCCAGCTTGCGCAGGCTGGTGATGCGTGCTTCCACGGGCGAACCGGCGATATCGAAGCGCATCGTGTCGCCCAGTTTCAGGCCCAGCGTTTTCGCCAGCCCTTCCTCCACCGATGCCTCGGCACTGCCGGGCGCATCGTCGAACCAGGTGCCGGCGGTGAGCTTGTTCTGCGACGGCAGTTCGCTCATCGTCGACAGGTTGAACTCGCGCTCCGCCAGGTTGCGCGCCCGGCCTTCCGGATAGGTGGCCGGCGTGACCAGCTTGCCGTTGACGGCCGTCAGGCGCCCGCGGATCATCGGGTACAGCGGCGCTTCCAGCGCCCCGCCGGCGCGCAGCCGGGCGGCGATTTCATCCTTCTGGTCCGGCTGGATGTTGATGACGAAATGGTTCGGCGCATCCGGCGGCGTGGCGTTGCGCCAGGAGGTCATCAGGTCGTCGCGCACGATCGTCAGCACCAGCAGCGCCATCAGGCCCAGTGCCAGCGACACCACCTGCACCACCGTGGCGCCGGGGCGCCGCTGCAGCGACGTGACGGCGAAGCGCCATGCCGGGTGCTTCAACGACGTGCGCAGCGACTTCAATGCCGCCAGGCCGCCGTAGCCGGCCAGCGCGAACAGGCCGAACGCGCCCACGAAGCCGAGCGCCGTGTACAGCGCCAGCCTCAGGTCGCCGGCCTGCCACAGCAGCAGCACGACGAACGCGGCCAGCCCGAGCCCGTAGGTGGCCAGCGCCATCGGCTGGGGCGGCGCCTGCTCGCGGCGGATCACGCGGTTGTGCGGCACGTTGCGCAGCTGCAGGATCGGCGGCAGCGCGAAACCGGCCAGCAGCAGCATGCCGGTGGCCAGCCCCTGCAGGGCGGGCATGACCGATACCGGCGGCAGGTCGGCCTGCACCAGGCGGCCCAGCAGTTCGAGCAGCACGAAGTGGCTGCCGAAGCCGACCAGCACGCCGATCACGCTGCCGGCCAGGCCCACCAGCAGGAATTCGATCAGGTAGATCGCCGTGACCTGGTTCTGGGTCAGGCCCAGGCAGCGCAGCATCGCGCAGGCGTCGAGGTGGCGCAGCATGAAGCGGCGTGCCGCCATGGCCACCGCCACGGCTGCCAGCATCGCCGACAGCAGCCCGACCAGCGACAGGAAGCGGTCGGCCCGTTCCAGTGTCTCGCGCATTTCCGGACGGCCCTCTTCCAGCGTGTCGATGCGGATATTGCGTGCCTTCCCCGCATTGATCTCGCCGCGCAGCCATTCGGCGTAGGCGTTGACGGCGGCGCGGCCGTCCGCCCCCTGCCCCGCCGCCAGCAGGCGGTAGGTGATGCGCGAACCGGTTTGCACCAGGTTGGTCCTGGGCAGTTCGTCGAGCCGCAGCATCACGCGCGGGGCGAAATTGGCGAAACCGGTGCCCCGGTCGGGCTCGGTCGCGACCAGCTGGGCGACGCGGAACGTGGCATCGCCCACCCGGATGCTGTCGCCGATGCGCGCGTTCAGGGCGCGCAGCACGGCCACGTCGACCCACACGGTGCCGGGCGCGGGAATGTCCGGCGCCGGCGTGCCGATGTTTTCGTTGGCCTGCTCCGGATCGGTCGTCACCTTGACGCGGCCGCGCAGCGGATAGCCGGGGCTGACGGCTTTCAGCGAGGCCAGCACCGACTGCACGGCCTCGCCTTCGCCGGCCTGGGCCATGCTGGGGAACACGGCTGTGTCAGCCAGCACGAGGCCGCGGCGCGCCGCTTCCTCGCGCCAGGCGGTGGACAGCTGCTGGTCGCCGGCGATCACGAGATCCGCGCCGAGCAGCTGGTGGGCATCGCGATTCAGGCCGGCGCGCAGCCGGTCGATGAAAAAGCCGGCCGACGACAGCGCGGCCACGGCAACGATCAGTGCGACCAGCAGGAAGCGCAGCTGGCCGGCGCGCCAGTCGCGCGCGGTCATGCGGAAGGCTTGGAGGAACATGGTCAGGTAGGTGAACCGGGGTCGTGGTTAACCCAGGAACGCAACCCTGGGTGGAATGCCGCTGCTAGTCCTTACATCGGATCTTTACATCAAACGACGTCGAAGGCCGAGAAATACGCGTCGACCTCGTCGAGGAACTTCTGCTTCTGCTCGGCCGGCAGGAACGATGCGGCAAAGCCGTTCCTGGCCAGTTCGTGCGCATGCTGCAGCCCCAGCGGCAGCGAGTCGAACGCGGCCAGGAAGTTCTCGTTCAGGTAGCCGCCGAAGTAGGCCGGGTCGTCCGAATTGATCGTGACCACCAGACCGGCGTCGAGCAGGGTCAGCAGGTTGTGTTCCTGCATCGTGTCGAACACGCGCAGCTTGATGTTCGACAGCGGGCACACGGTCAGCGCCATCTTCTCGGCGGCCAGGCGGCGCGTCAGCGCGGCGTCTTCCAGGCAGCGCACGCCGTGGTCGATGCGTTCGACGTGCAGCACGTCCAGCGCCGACCAGATGTATTCCGGCGGACCTTCCTCGCCGGCGTGCGCCACCAGGTGCAGGCCCAGCTCGCGGGCGCGGGCGAACACGCGCGTGAATTTTTCCGGTGGATGGCCGACCTCGGAAGAGTCGAGGCCCACGCCGATGAACTTGTCGCGGTACGGCAGCGCGGCCTCCAGCGTGGCGAGCGCGTCGTCTTCGGACAGGTGGCGCAGGAAGCACAGGATCAGCGTGGCGGACACCTCGCTGTCGGCGCAGGCGCGGTGGATGCCGTTGATCACGTCGCCGATCGGCACGCCGCGCGAAGTATGCGTCTGCGGATCGAAGAAGATCTCCGTATGGCGCACATGGTCGGCTTTGGCGCGCTCCAGGTAGGCGGCGGTCATGTCGTAGAAATCCTGCTCCTTGAGCAGCACGCTGGCGCCGGCATAGTAAATGTCCAGGAACGATTGCAGGTCCTGGAAAGCGTAGGCCGCGCGCAGGGCGTCGACGGAGGGATAGGCGAGCTGCACGCCGTTGCGCTGGGCGAGCGCGAAGATCAGTTCCGGTTCCAGCGAACCTTCGATGTGGATGTGCAGTTCGGCTTTCGGCATGTTCTGCACGATGTGGCGGATTTGGGTATTCATTACGTTCCTTTGTTCGCTGATAAAGCGCATCTTAGCGCAAGACCGAATGTTTTTTCAGCCGCTGCCCTGCCGCACGTTTTACGTGGTGTTCAGCACAGCTTGATCAACCATGCTACTGTGATGTCAAGCGTGAAGGAAATGGCAACAACGCCCCGGATTGGCCCAAGCGTGCGCGTGTTTTCCCTTGTTTTTTCCTTGTGAATCAGGGCTTTACAGATGAGATTGACGATGTTGGATAATATTTTGACTTCCGGCACCAATAGCGCAATAATCGATTCCACAAGCGAATTTCACAATCGTAAGATGCGTTTCGGCGCAAACACACGCAAGCCGGCACTCCTCCACAGCGCCGCGAATAAAAAACTCAGCTCACGGCACGCGCAACGCGTGCCACTGCCAGAAGCTGACGGTATTCATGACAATCAAGGAGCATCACCCAGGATCAGGCCGACAGCCTTGCACGACAGCTGCCGGCCACAGTAAGGGAAGCCCTGCATGAACGCCGCGCGCATCCACAGGATGGCGGCGCGGCAGCGATGGCGGACTTTCCGTGACGAGTAGGTTTACATCAGAGGACACGCACATGACGATCTTTGACACTTACGCAGCACGGTACGAGCGCACCAAGGAAGAGGAAATGTCCCTCTCCGAGTATCTCCAGTTATGCAAGAAGGATCACCTGACCTATGCGACGGCGGCGGAGCGGATGCTGGCCGCGATCGGTGAGCCGACGCTGGTCGACACGCGCAACGACACCCGGCTGTCCCGCATCTTTGCCAACAAGGTCATCAAGATCTACCCCGCCTTCCGCGAGTTCTATGGCATGGAGGAAGTGATCGAACAGGTGGTGTCCTACTTCCGCCATGCGGCCCAGGGCCTGGAAGAGCGCAAGCAGATCCTTTACCTGCTCGGTCCGGTTGGGGGCGGCAAGTCGTCGATTGCCGAGAAGCTGAAATCGCTGATGGAACAGGTACCGTTCTACTGCCTGAAGGGTTCTCCCGTGAACGAGTCGCCGCTCGGCCTGTTCAACGAGGCCGAAGACGGCGTGATCCTGGAAGAGGATTACGGCATCCCGCGCCGCTACCTGCGCAGTATTCCCAGCCCGTGGGCGGTCAAGCGGCTGCACGAGTACAACGGCGACATCAACCAGTTCCGCGTGGTCAAGCGCTACCCGTCGATCCTGAAGCAGGTCGCCATCTCGAAGACCGAGCCGGGCGATGAAAACAACCAGGATATCTCTTCGCTGGTGGGCAAGGTCGACATCCGCAAGCTGGAGGATTACGCGCAGGACGATCCCGATGCCTACAGCTATTCCGGCGGCCTGTGCCTGGCGAACCAGGGGCTGATGGAATTCGTGGAGATGTTCAAGGCGCCGATCAAGGTGCTGCACCCGCTGCTGACGGCCACGCAGGAAGGCAACTACAAGGGTACCGAGGGCTTCGGCGCGATTCCCTTCGATGGCGTGGTACTGGCCCACTCGAATGAATCGGAGTGGAAGAGCTTCCGCAACAACCGCAACAACGAGGCGTTCCTGGACCGGATCTATATCGTCAAGGTGCCGTATTGCCTGCGCGTGTCGGACGAGGTAAAGATCTACGACAAGCTGCTGCGCAATTCCTCGCTGGCCGAGGCGCCGTGCGCGCCGGGCACGCTGCGCATGATGTCGCAGTTCGCCATCCTGTCGCGCCTGAAGGAACCGGAGAACTCGTCGATCTTCTCCAAGATGCTGGTCTACGATGGCGAGAACCTGAAGGATACCGATCCGAAGGCCAAGTCGATCCACGAGTATGTCGACTATGCCGGGGTGGACGAAGGCATGAACGGCCTGTCGACCCGCTTCGCCTTCAAGATCCTGTCGAAGGTGTTCAACTTCGACTCGACCGAGGTAGCGGCCAATCCGGTGCACCTGCTGTACGTGCTCGAGCAGCAGGTCGAGCGCGAGCAGTTCCCGCCGGAGACCGAACAAAAATACTTCTCCTATATCAAGGAGCACCTGGCGCAGCGCTACGTGGACTTCATCGGCAAGGAAATCCAGACCGCCTACCTGGAAAGCTATTCCGAATATGGCCAGAACATCTTCGACCGTTACGTGACATTCGCCGACTTCTGGATCCAGGACCAGGAATACCGCGATCCGGACACCGGCGAAAGCTTCGACCGCGAATCGCTGAACGCCGAGCTGGAAAAGATCGAAAAGCCGGCCGGCATCAGCAATCCGAAGGATTTCCGCAACGAGATCGTTAATTTCGGCCTGCGCGCCCGTGCCAACAATGGCGGCAAGAACCCGGCCTGGACGTCGTACGAGAAATTCCGCACCGTGATCGAGAAGAAGATGTTCTCGAATACGGAAGAACTGTTGCCGGTGATCTCGTTCAACGCCAAGGCGAGCGCCGAAGATGCCAACAAGCACGCCGACTTCGTGGCACGGATGGTGGAAAAAGGCTACACCGCCAAGCAGGTGCGGCTGCTGTGCGAATGGTATCTGCGTGTGCGGAAGTCGTCGTAAGGCTGTCAGTGCCATAATAAGCCGTAGATTGCACCTTCCCAGTTGAGTTCACGGCTTACAGCGTAAAGGGGCCGCGAGAAACCGTAGCGAGCGGCGGCAGTTCGGGTCGAAGCGCGGAATCGTACTTTAGTACGATGAGCACTGCAGGACCCGAAATGCAACGCGCAGTAGGTTTATCGCGGCCCTACTAGGGGGATTGATTTGAGTTACCTAATTGACAGACGGCTGCAGGGCAAGAACAAGTCCGCGGTCAACCGCGAACGGTTCTTGCGCCGCTACAAGGCCCAGATCAAGGACGCGGTCGGGCGCGCCATCAAGGGCCGTTCGATCACCGACATTGAAAATGGCGAGAAGGTCTCGATTCCCGTCAAGGACGTGAACGAGCCTTCCTTCGGGCATGCCCATGGCGGCGTATGGGAAGTCGTCAATCCCGGCAACCAGGAATACCAGAAGGGCGACCAGATCGCCCGGCCGAAGGGCGGCGGCGGCTCCGGCCGCGGCAAGGCAGGCAACAGCGACCAGACCTCCGAGGATGACTTCATCTTCGAACTGTCGCGCGAAGAATTCATGAATTACTTCTTTGAAGACCTCGAGCTGCCGAACCTGGTCAAAACGCAACTCACCGCCACCACCGATTTCAAGAGCCAGCGCGCCGGCTATACCGTGTCCGGCACGCCCAGCAACATCCACGTGCTGCGCTCCCTGCGCGGTGCACTGGGGCGGCGCATCGCCGTCGGCGGCCCGTCGCGCAAGGCGCTCGCCGAAGCCGAACAGGAACTGGAAACCTTGCTGCTGGCCGACGTGCCGCTGGACGATTTCCGCGTCGTCGAGCTGAAAAAGCGCATCCATCACCTGCACACCAAGCTGCTGGCGATTCCCTACATCGATCCGTTCGACCTGCGCTACAGCAACCGCATTAAGATTCCCAAGCCGATGACACAGGCCGTGATGTTCTGCATTATGGACGTCTCCGGTTCGATGGACGAGCAGCGCAAGGATACCGCGAAGCGCTTCTTCATCCTGCTGTACCTGTTCCTGAAGCGGGTGTACGACAAGATCGAGGTGGTTTTCATCCGCCACCACACGGCGGCGGCCGAAGTGGACGAGCACGAGTTCTTCCATTCGCGCGAGTCGGGCGGCACGGTGGTGTCGTCGGCGCTGAACCTGCTCAACAAGATCATCGACGAGCGCTACGGCGCCGGCCAGTGGAACAGCTACGTGGCCCAGGCATCGGACGGCGACAACTGGGATAACGACTCGGTGCTGTGCCGCCAGCTGCTGACCAACACGATCATGCCGAAGGTGCAGTACTACACTTATGTGGAAATCACCGATGGCCCGCCGCAGAACCTGTGGGAACAGTATGCGCAGGTGCCGGAGATCCACCACCACTTCGCGATGCAGAAAATTGTCACACCGGCCGACATCTATCCGGTGTTCCGTGAACTGTTCAAGAAACAGCCAAAATAATGAACCAGATGATGAAGCGACCGCCCCACCCGCGCGCGCTGCCGGAACAGTCGGAATGGACATTCGAGCTGATCGAGCAGGCCCACGAGGAAATCAAGCGCGTGGCCGAGAGTTTCGGCCTCGATACCTACCCGAACCAGCTCGAGATCATCACGGCCGAGCAGATGATGGATGCCTACACGTCCGTCGGCATGCCCGTCTCGTACAGCCACTGGTCGTTCGGCAAGCACTTCCTGTCCACGGAAAAAGGCTACAAGCGCGGCCAGATGGGCCTGGCCTACGAGATCGTCATCAACAGCAATCCCTGCATCGCCTACCTGATGGAGGAAAACAGCCTGACGATGCAGGCGCTGGTGATCGCGCACGCGGCCTACGGCCACAATTCCTTCTTCAAGGGGAATTACCTGTTCCGCACCTGGACCGATGCGGAAGCGATCATCGACTACATGGTGTTCGCCAAGAACTACATCGCCGAGTGCGAGCAGCGGCACGGCATCGATGCCGTCGAGCTGCTGCTCGATTCCTGCCACGCCATCCAGAACTATGGCGTGGACCGCTACAAGCGGCCGGCCAAGCTGTCGCTGGCGCAGGAGCAGCGCCGCCAGAAGGAACGCGAAGCCTACCTGCAATCGCAGATCAACGAACTGTGGCGCACGCTGCCGCGCAAGGCCGAAGAGGAAACGGTGGCGCAGTCGCCCACGCGCTTCCCGCCCGAGCCCGAGGAAAACCTGCTGTACTTCATCGAGAAGTACGCGCCCCTGCTGGAACCGTGGCAGCGCGAACTGGTGCGCATCGTGCGCAAGATCTCGCAATACTTCTACCCGCAGCGGCAAACCCAGGTGATGAACGAGGGCTGGGCCACGTTCTGGCACTACACCATCCTGAACCAGCTGTATGACGAAGGCGTGATCGGCGACGGCTTCATGATGGAATTCCTGAAGAGCCATACCAACGTGGTCTACCAGCCGCCGGTGCACAGCCCCTATTACAATGGCATCAATCCGTATGCGCTGGGTTTCGCGATGATGACGGACATCCGCCGCATCTGTGAAAACCCGACGGCCGAGGACCGCGAATGGTTCCCGGACATCGCGGGCAGCGACTGGAAGCAAACGCTGCATTTCGCGATGCGCAACTTCAAGGATGAAAGCTTCATCGCCCAATACCTGTCGCCACGGCTGATCCGGGAATTCCACTTCTTCGCCGTCCTGGACGACGACCGCAACGAAAAGCTGTCCGTGTCGGCCATCCACGATGAAATGGGTTACCGGTACGTGCGCCAGCAGCTGGCCGACCAGTACAACCTGGGCAACCGGGAGCCGAACATCCAGGTCTGGTCCGTCAATACGCGGGATGACCGGGCACTGACCTTGCGGCACACCCAGTTCAACCGCCGGCCACTGAACCAGCAGGCCCACGAGGTGCTCAAGCATGTCGCGCGGCTGTGGGGCTTCGATGTGCACCTCGATACCGTATCCCCGGAAGGCAAGTTGATCAGTACGCTCGAATGCAAGCGTGAAAAGCGCGGCCGCCTGATCTGAACTCACTCACGGGCAGTCCACCGCTCCCGCCGGCGCCGGCCAGCCAGATGGTTGCCCGGCGCCGGCGTTTTCATCGTGTACGAGGCGGGCAAACCAGGCCGTTCAACGCCCTCCTACCCGGCCTTTCCTTCCTGCTGACTTTCTGCTGACCTTCCTGCTGACTTTCTGCTGACCTTCCTGCTGACCTCCTGCTTGTCTTCCTGCCCGCCTTTCCGCTGGCCTTCTGTATACCCAGGCGGCGCCTCCTTGTGACGGATAACCGCGCGTCATCCTGAAACTGTCATCCGCTCTCCCGTTTGCCGCAGACTGGTCTGACCGCCTTGACAGATCGGCTGGACCGCACTTACATTTCGCCGCGATCTCGGCAGATTTTCTGTAGTGAACTTTCAAGCTTGTTTTTTTGTAATCGGGTGCTCCACCCGGCCCGTAAACTGCATATACTGGAGAGGCCAAGGTACCGCTCCCATTATGTAGAAAAAGCAAAATTCGGTACCAAATTTTACATTGCTCGAAGGGAGGAAAGCGCGCAGAAAATTCTGTTTTTTTCGCATTCGGAAAACTTCATGGCATTGCCTGACAGGCTTGCACAGCGTTGGTCAGCGGTGCCCTGGAACGGACGCCAGATTGGTGCAGGTGTGCAGCTAAGGGCATGAAATTTAACCAGTTTTTTGAGCCCAAAATTCTATGTACAATGAAGAATTCGTATGTATAATTCGCCGACGTCCCGGATGCGGCTGTAGCTTTGTGTCGCTATTTTGGGGTTCGAGTAGAGTAGGTATTGGAGAAAGCAGGCATGAATTTTAGTGATAACGGGAAGGTCAAAAAGAACTATACCGGCGTCGTGGTAGTGGTGGCCTTGCATATCATCGCTGGCTACGGGATCGTGACAGGCTTGGGTAAGAAGATGATCAGCAAAATGATCGAGCCAGTCGAAACCAAGATCATCGAAGAGGTTGCTCCTCCACCACCGAAGGAGCTGCCACCGCCGCCACCGCCGCCGGAGATGAAAGCACCGCCACCGCCGTTCATTCCGCCAGTCGAAGTGAACGTGCAGCAGCCGCCACCGCCGCAGAATGTGATCGCCAACGCGACCAACGTCAAGCCGGCAACGAACGAACTGGCGAAACCGGCACCACCGGCACCTCCTGCACCGCCGGCGCCACCGGCCCAGTCCGTGCGTATTCCTGCAGTGGCTGACTTCAGCACCTGCGCGAAGCCGGAATGGCCGAAGTCGTCGCTGCGTAACGAAGAAACGGGCACGGTAACCTTATCGTTCCTGATTGGGGTCGACGGCCGCGTTGCCGACTCCAAGATCGTGAAATCCAGTGGCTTCCGGGACTTGGACAAGGCAGCTGTGAATGGTATCGGCAAGTGCAAGTTCAAGCCGACCATGGTTGACGGCAAGCCGGAACAAGCGTGGATGCAAATGCAATACGTCTGGACGCTGGAATAACCCGAGACAAAGTCTCATTTAGCAAGATTCGTTGTCGTTACGTTCAGCGAACTGATCTTTTATCAATTTGGAGGAAGCATGTTTAAGAATACCCGTTTGTCCGCTGTACTGGCCGCTGTGCTGTTCTCGGTGACCGCAGCATCCGCCCTGGTGAGTGCACCGGCGATGGCCGATGCACCTGCCGCGGCCGCTGCAGACGCACCTGCAGCTCCGGCAGCGGAAGCGGCAGCAGCACCGGCAGCCGATGCAGCAGCCGCACCGGCTGCCGATGCAGCAGCCCCGGCAGCCGATGCCGGCGGCCACGGCGGCGCTGGCGCGGAAGAGGTCGAAAACCCGTTCGGCCCTAAAGCCGTGTGGAATTCGGGGCCGGTTGCCAAAGGTTCCATCATCATCATGTCGATCATGTCGATCGGTACCTGGTACATCATCATCACCAAGTTCCTGGATCAGATGAAGATCATGCGTCAAGCCAAGGAAACCTCCGCCAAGTTCTGGAAGGCATCGTCGATCGCTGCCGGCACCACGACCCTGGCCGAAGGTTCGCCGTTCCGCTTCATCGCTGAATCCGGCACCAAGGCTTCCGCCCACCACGATGGCGCCCTGCTGGAGCAGATCGACCTGTCGACCTGGGTGACGATGTCGATCCAGCGCGCCGTGGACAAAGTCCAGTCGCGCCTGCAAGATGGCCTGTCGTTCCTGGCAACCGTTGGTTCGACCGCACCGTTCATCGGTCTGTTCGGTACGGTGTGGGGTATTTACGGTGCACTGACCAACATCGGTATGACCGGTAACGCGTCGATCGACAAGGTTGCAGGTCCCGTGGGTGAAGCACTGATCATGACGGCAGCTGGTCTGGCAGTGGCAGTTCCTGCCGTTCTGGGCTACAACTGGCTGGTGCGTCGTAACAAGTCCGCAATGGAAGAAGTGCGTACCTTCGCTGCAGACGTGCACTCCGTGCTGATCTCTGGCGCGATGTCCACTGCCGAATCCGTTGGTCGTGCGAAAAAAGTAGGCTAATACCATGTCGATGTCCGTAGGCTCCGATAGCGGCGGTGAAGACCAGGTAATGTCGGAGATCAACACGACGCCCCTCGTGGACATCATGTTGGTTCTCCTGATCATCTTCCTGATTACCAGCCCGGTCGTTCTCAAACTGCAGAAGATTACTCTGCCGGAAGAGGTCAACCAGGTTATTCAAACCAAACCGGAAAATGTCAATATCGTCGTCAACAAGGACGGTGACATCTACTGGAATCAGAAGAAAATGGCGGACACTAATGAGTTGTTCGATTTTCTGAAGGTCGAGGCTGTGAAGGTGCCGCAACCCGAAGTACACGTACGTGGCGATAAAGAAGTCAAGTATGAGTCCATCGGTCGGGTGATCTTCACGACCCAGCGCGCTGGCATCCAGAAGGTTGGTTTCATCACCGAACCGCCTGACAAGATGTAAGGCCCCTGCCCGGACGGCGAGATTGTTTGCGAGCCGCCGGGCAGTCTTCTATAAGGAACACACCCATGAGTATGAATGTCGGTTCGGGCAGCGCTTCAGGCGCGGATCCGGAACCAATGATGGAAATGAACATGACACCGCTCATCGACGTGATGCTGGTGCTGATCATTATGCTGATTATTACGATTCCAAAGGCGAACCACTCGGTGAACCTGAACATGCCGGTCGGTACGCCGCCGCCATCGACGGTGGAACCGGTGGTCGTGACGATCGACGTCGACTTCGACGGCACGATCCTGTGGGATGGCCAGACCGTTCCGGATCGCGCTTCGCTGGAGCAGAAGCTGATGAACGTGGCGGCACAGGCTGACCAGCCGGAAGTGCACCTGCGTCCCAACAAGCTGGTCGAGTACAACGCCGTTGCAGGCGTGATGGCCGCGGCTCAGCGCCTGGGCGTCACGAAGATCGGCCTCGTCGGTAACGAGCAGTTCCAGTAAAAGTATTTTCCTGGACAGTTTCGATTCCTGGCATACAAAAATCGCGGTACTTCGGTACCGCGATTTTTGTAAGTGCGAGTAACTTTTGAAACTCAGGAGTACGGCTCTTTATTTTCCACGATAGGCGGGTTATCCTGCCTATTCTTGTTTTTTGATGAAAGATACCTCGCTTATGTCCAAGTTCCGTCTCGCCCATCTCGGCCTGGTAATGGCCGCCATCGGCTTTACCGCTGCAGCTCCCATGGCTGGCCTGGTGTCCGCTGCCCATGCTGCCGATACGGTCCGTGCCGATGTGGGCAAACCATTGCAGGAAGCGCAGCGCCTGCTGAGCAGCGGCAAGGCCCGCGAAGCGGTGGCCAAGCTGAAGGACGCCGATGCCGTCGGCAACAAGACTGAATTCGAGAAATACCAGATCGAGCGCGTGCGCGCCGCCGCCGCCTCGACCGCGGGCGACACGCCGACCGCCATCCGCGCGTTCGAGACGCTGATCGCCTCCGGCCGCCTGTCGGCCGCTGAAAAAGGCAAGTTCCAGGAAGGCCTGGCCGGCATGTATTACCGCGCCAAGGATTACCCGAAAGCCATCACCGCGATCCAGGGCGTGCTGAAGGACAACCCGAACAACTCGACGATGCAGCAGCTGCTGACGCAGACCTACTTCATCAGCGGCCGCTTCAACGAAGCCGCCGCCGCGCTGAAGACGGGCAAGCAGTCGGAAGAAAACCTGCAGATGCTGGCCAATATCCAGCTGAAGCAGAACGACAAGACCGGCTACGTGCAGACCATCGAGAAACTGGCCGGCAGCTACCCGAAAGCCAGCTACTGGGCCGACCTGCTGAACCGCGTGCAGGGCAAGCCGGGCTTCTCGCGCACCCTGGGCCTGGATGTGCTGCGCCTGCGCCTGGCGCTGGGCCAGCTGAGCAAGCCTTCGGAATACATGGAAATGGCCCAGCTGGCACTGCAAGCCGGCAATGCGCCTGAAGCGATCAAGATCATCGACCAGGGCTACAAGAAAGGCGCGCTGGGCACCGGTACCGACGCGGCCCGTCACCAGCGCCTGAAAGACCTGGCGAACAAGACCCTGGCCGACAGTACCGCGGCGCAGGCGACCCAGCAGACCACGCTGATCGCCAACAAGGATGCCGACGGCCTGTTCAACATGGGCTACGCCATGGTGTCGGCAGGCAAGGCCGACCAAGGCATCGCCCTGATGGACCAGGCCCTGAAGTTCGGCACCGCGCGCCGTCCGGAAGAAATGAAGCTGCACTACGGCGTTGCACTGCTGAGCGCCGGCAAGAAGTCGCAGGCCATCTCCGCGCTGAAGAACGTCAAGGGCACGGCCGGCGAAGCCGACCTGGCCCGCTACTGGACCCTGTACGCCAACAACCCGAACGTCGCGGCCTGATCCCCGCCACGCTCGCCGGAAAGCGCCGCCCTGCTCTGCAGGCGGCGCTTTTTTACATGGGCACCAGCGGCCTGCTCTGGTGCGCTGCGGCATTTCCCATGTGAATTTGTAAAACCGCCGTATAATCCCTGGTTCAGGCAAAAGATTTCATATCCATGAAGGTATTTCGCGGACTTCCCAACGCAGCGTCCCGTGCGCCCTGCGCCCTCACGATCGGCAATTTCGACGGCGTCCACCGTGGACACCAGGCATTGCTGGCCCACGTCCGCACCGCCGCCTCGCGCCTCGGCCTGGAAGCGGCCGTGATGACCTTCGAGCCGCATCCGCGCGAATTCTTTGCCCACAAGCTGAAAGACCTGTCGAAAGCGCCGCCCCGCATCGCCAACCTGCGCGACAAGCTGGCCTCGCTGGAAGCGAACGGCATCGACCGCGTCATCGTCGAGCACTTCTCCGACAGCTTCGCCGCCCTCACCCCGCAGGACTTCACCGAACGCGTGCTGGTCGACGGCCTGCACGTCAAGTGGCTGATGGTCGGCGACGACTTCTGCTATGGTGCACGCCGCGCCGGCAATGTGCAGCTGCTGCAGGAAGCGGGCGAGCGTTACGGTTTCCATGTCGAAACCCTGCCCACCGTGATGAACGGCAGCACGCGCATCTCCAGTTCCGCGGTGCGCACGGCGCTGGCCGATGGCGACTTCGCCCAGGCCGAACAGTTGCTGGGCCACCCTTACTCGATTTCCGGGCACGTTATCCACGGCCAGAAACTGGGCCGTACACTGGGTTATCCCACGCTGAACCTGCGCGTGCCGCACCGGCCGGCCCTGTCCGGCATCTTCATCGTCCAGGTGCACGGCATCGCCGGCGCACCGCTGCCGGCCGTGGCCAGCCTGGGTGTGCGCCCCACCGTGGAAGACGCCGGCCGCGTGCTGCTGGAAGTGCATATCTTCGATTTCGCCGCCAATCTGTACGGCCAGCGCGTCAAGGTGGAATTCCTGCACAAGATCCGCGACGAGGAAAAGTTCATCGACCTGCCGACGCTGACCGAAGCGATCGAGCGCGACGCGGCGCAGGCGCGCAGCTACTTCCGCGAACGCAGCGGCGCCATTACCGCCACCGACCGAATTTGAGTGCCGGCCTGCCCCGACATTCACCGCGCAGTTCACCAAGATTCACTTCATAAAGAATTACCATGTCCGACAACGCAAAAAAGGCCGACAAGGCCCCCGGCAAGAGTACCAGCAAATACGCGGTCAACATGACCGAAACCCCGTTCCCGATGCGCGGCGACCTGGCCAAGCGCGAGCCGAACTGGGTCAGGCAATGGCAGGACAAGAAGGTCTACGAGCGCATTCGCAAGGCTGCCAAGGGCCGCCCGAAATTCGTGCTGCACGACGGCCCGCCGTATGCGAACGGCGATATCCACCTGGGCCACGCCGTCAACAAGATCCTGAAGGATATCGTGGTGAAGTCGCGCACCATGGCCGGCTTCGACGCGCCCTATGTGCCGGGCTGGGATTGCCACGGCATGCCGATCGAAATCCAGATCGAAAAACTGTACGGCAAGAACCTGCCGACCGCCGAAGTGCTGACCAAGGCGCGCGCCTACGCGCTCGAGCAGATCGACCGCCAGCGCGCCGGCTTCATCCGCCTGGGCGTGCTGGGCGAGTGGGACAACCCGTACCTGACGATGGCCTACGGTAATGAGGCCGACGAATTGCGCGCGCTGGGCAAGCTGCTGGAAAAAGGCTACGTCTACCGCGGCCTGAAGCCGGTGAACTGGTGCTTCGACTGCGGTTCGGCACTGGCCGAGGCGGAAGTGGAATACCAGGACAAGCGCGACCCGGCGATCGACGTCGGCTTCCCGTTCGCCGAGCACGACAAGATCGCCGCCGCCTTCGGCCTGGCGGCGCTGCCCACCCAGACCGGCTTCGTCAACATCTGGACCACCACGCCCTGGACCATCCCGTCCAACCAGGCGCTGAACGTGCACCCGGAAGTGACCTACGCGCTGGTGGAAACCACGCGCGACGGTGCTCCGGTGCTGCTGATCCTGGCGCAAGACCTGGTCGAAGCGGCGCTGCAGCGCTACAAGCTGGAAGGCAAGGTGATCGCCACCAGCACCGGCGAGAAACTGGAGAACATCCGCTTCAAGCACCCGCTGCATGCGCGCGATGCGTTCTACGACCGCTATTCGCCGGTCTACCTGGCCGACTACGTGACGACCGATTCCGGCACCGGCATCGTGCACTCCGCGCCGGCCTACGGCCTGGAAGACTTCGTGTCGTGCCGCCAGCACGGCATGAAGGATGACGAGATCCTGACCCCGGTGATGGGCGACGGCAAATACGTGTCGACCCTGCCGCTGTTCGGCGGCCTGACGATCTGGGAAGCCTCCAAGCCGATCTGCGAGGCGCTGCGCGAAGCGGGCGCCCTGTTCGAGCTGAAGATGTTCGACCACAGCTACATGCACTGCTGGCGCCACAAGACGCCGATCGTCTACCGCGCCACCTCGCAGTGGTTCGCCGGCATGGACGTGCAGCCGATCGACGGCGGCTCGACCCTGCGCGAAACGGCGCTGGAAGGCATCGCCGACACGCAGTTCTTCCCCGACTGGGGCAAGGCGCGCCTGCACGGCATGATCGCCAACCGTCCGGACTGGACCCTGTCGCGCCAGCGCCAGTGGGGCGTGCCGATGGCCTTCTTCGTGCACAAGGAAACCGGCGAACTGCACCCGCGCACGCCGGAATTGCTGGAACAAGTGGCGCAGCGCATCGAAAAGGGCGGCATCGACGCCTGGCTGGCGCTCGACCCGCAAGAGCTGCTCGGCGATGAAGCGGCCCACTATGTGAAGAACAAGGACACGCTGGACGTGTGGTTCGATTCCGGCATCACGCACCAGACCGTGCTGCGCGGTTCGCATGCCGAACAGTCGCACTTCCCGGCCGACCTGTACCTGGAAGGGTCCGACCAGCACCGCGGCTGGTTCCACTCCTCGCTGCTGACCTCGTCGATGCTGAACGGCCGCCCCCCTACAAGGCGCTGCTGACGCACGGCTTCACGGTGGATGGCGAAGGCAAGAAGATGTCGAAGTCGCTGGGCAATACGCTGGCGCCGCAGAAAATCTCCGATACGCTGGGTGCCGACATCCTGCGCCTGTGGGTCGCCTCGACCGACTACACCGGCGAGCTGTCGATCTCGGACGAGATCCTGAAGCGCGTGACCGAATCGTACCGCCGGCTGCGCAACACGCTGCGCTTCCTGCTGGCCAACACGTCGGACTTCGATCCGAAGGCCAACGCGGTAGCGATCGGCGACCTGCTGGAAACGGACCGCTACGCGCTGGCCAACCTGGCCGTGCTGCAGGCGTCGGTGGAGAAGCACTACGAGCAGTACGAGTTCCACCCGGTCGTGTCGAAGCTGCAGAATTACTGCTCGGAAGACCTGGGCGGCTTCTACCTCGACATCCTGAAGGACCGCCTGTACACCACGGCCGTCGATTCGGCGGCACGCCGCTCGGCGCAGACCGCGCTGTGGCACATCACGCAAAGCCTGCTGCGCATGCTGGCGCCGGTGCTGCCGTTCACCGTCGAGGAAGCGTGGGCCGTGTTCGCCGCCGGCGAAGCCTTCGCCGAATCCGACGAGACGATCTACACGCAAACGTTCTGGCAGCTGCCCGCCGTGGCCGATGCGGAAGCCCTGCTGGCCAAGTACGCCACGATCCTGTCGGTACGCGCCGAGGTGACGAAGCAGCTGGAAGACCTGCGCACCTCCGGCGCGATCGGTTCCTCGCTGCAGGCCGAGCTGGAAATCAAGGCTGCCGGCGACAAGTTCCGCGAACTGGCCAGCCTCGGTGACGACCTGAAGTTCGTCTTCATCACATCGCTGGCGCGCGCCGTCGAGGTGGCGAACGATGCCGACGAGGCGGTCAACGTGGCGGCATCGGCGGCGGCCAAGTGCGAACGCTGCTGGCATTACCGCGCCGACGTGGGCGCGCATGCCGAGCACCCCACGCTGTGCGGCCGCTGCTACAGCAACCTGTTCGGCGCCGGCGAAGCACGCCGCTTCGCGTAACGCGAGACTGGTGACAGGGAGGAGATGGCTTCAGGCCATCTCCGCTACGCAGCAAGGAGCATGCTCCTTGAAACCCTGCTGCGCCACTGATTAATTTGAAACATTTCTTAAGAACCGGTGCCTGTCACCGGTTTTTCTGCAATATTTCCGGCGGACTCACGGACCCGACAAGAACAATGGCAAAATCCAAAAAAACCTTTTCCAGCAAGCCTTCCGGCGGCGGCATGGCGCCGTGGCTCGGCATCGCCGCCATCATCATCCTGGTCGACCAGCTCACCAAGATCACGGTCGAGAAGATGTTCGCCTATGGCGAAGAACGCTACGTCACCAGTTTCTTCAACCTGGTGCTGGCCTATAACAAGGGCGCGGCGTTCAGCTTCCTGTCCGACCAGGGCGGCTGGCAGCGCTACTTCTTCACCGCGATCGGCATCGGCGCGGCGCTCTTCATCGTCTACCTGCTGAAGAAGCATGCGGCCCAGAAGCTGTTCTGCTGGTCGATGGCGCTGATCCTGGGCGGCGCGGTGGGCAACGTGATCGACCGCCTGGTGCACGGCCACGTGATCGACTTCCTCGATTTCCACTGGCGCGGCATCGGCCACTTCCCGGCCTTCAACGTGGCCGACACGGCCATCTGCATCGGTGCAGCGCTGCTCGTCCTCGACGAACTGCGGCGCGTGAACAAGTAACACGCATCCAAATTATGCCCATCCAACCTGGCGAGGAAACAGCATGGAACTGACCGGCAAGAAGATCGTCCTCGGCCTGTCCGGTGGCGTGGCGTGCTACAAGGCGGCCGAACTGTGCCGCGCGCTCACCAAGGAAGGCGCCTCGGTGCAGGTGGTGATGACCGATGCCGCCACCCACTTCATCACCCCGGTGACGATGCAGGCGCTGTCTGGCAAGCCCGTCTACACCGACCAGTGGGATCCCCGGGTCGGCAACAACATGGCCCATATCGATGTCACGCGCGATGCCGATGCGATCGTCATCGCGCCCTGCTCGGCGGACTTCATCCGCAAGCTGGCGCACGGTGCCTGCGACGACCTGCTGTCGACCATGTGCCTGGCCCGCCCGCGCCACCTGCCGTTGCTGGTCGCGCCGGCGATGAACGTGGAAATGTGGACCAATCCGGCCACCGTGCGCAACACCGCGCAGCTGCGCGAGGATGGCATCCGCATCCTGGGCCCGGCGGCCGGCGAACAGGCTTGCGGCGAGGTGGGCATGGGCCGCATGCTGGAAGCCGAGCAGCTGCTCGACGAGATCGTGGCGGCGTTCCAGCCGAAGGTCATGGCCGGCAAGCGCATCCTGATCACGGCCGGTCCCACCTTCGAGGCGATCGACCCGGTGCGCGGCATCACCAACCTGTCGTCCGGGAAGATGGGCTATGCGGTGGCACGCGCCGCGCGCGAAGCGGGCGCCGACGTCACGCTGGTCTCGGGCCCGACCGCGCTGCCGACGCCCCATGGCGTCACCCGCATCGACGTGCAGAGCGCCCAGCAGATGATGGATGCGGTGAACCGCACGATCGATGGCCAGCACGTATTCATCGCGGTGGCCGCGGTGGCGGACTGGCGGGTGGCCAACCCCAGCACCCAGAAGGTCAAGAAGACCGCCGACGGCGCCGGTGCGCAAGGCCCGCAACTGCAGTTCGAACAGAATCCCGACATCCTCGCCACCATCGCGGCACGCACCACGCTGGCCGGCCACCCGTACTGCGTGGGCTTCGCGGCCGAATCGGAAAACCTGCTCGAATACGGCTCGGCCAAGCGCGAGCGCAAGGGCATTCCCCTCCTGGTCGGCAACATCGGCCACCACACGTTCGGCCAGGACGACAACACCATCGTGCTGTTCGACGAGCATGGCCACACGATCCTGCCGCAGGCACCGAAACTGACGCTGGCCCGCCAGCTGATCTCCGAAATCTCGAAACGCACCAGCAAGCACTCGCTGTTCCAATGACATGAAAACCATCGACGTAAAAATCCTCGACCCGCGCATGCAGGACCTGATGCCGGCCTACGCCACGCCCGGCAGTGCCGGCCTCGACCTGCGCGCCTGCATCGACGCGCCCCTGACCATCGAGCCTGGCCAGACCGTGCTGGTCCCCACCGGCCTGGCGATCCACATCGGCGATCCGGGCTATGCGGCGATGATCCTGCCGCGCAGCGGCATGGGCCACAAGAACGGCATTGTTCTGGGGAATCTGGTAGGCTTGATCGATTCCGACTACCAGGGCCAGCTGATGGTATCGACGTGGAACAGGGGCCAGCAGGCTTTCACGCTGCAAGCGATGGAGCGCCTGGCCCAGCTGATCATCGTGCCCGTGCTGCAGGTGGGCTTCAACGTGGTGGAAGAATTCGGTGCCAGCGAACGGGGCGAAGGAGGCTTCGGCAGCACCGGCAAGCATTGAGCATCAACCAGGAAGGAACCATGGCAGGAACCGTCGTAACCCGCGTCAGCGCAACGTCGCACCCCACTTCATCCTCATCCGCGCGGCGCGGCACGCTGCTGGCGTCGATTGCCACAGCCCTGCTGCTGTCGGCCTGCGCGACGCCGCCGGCGCCCTCGTCCCGCACCACCGCCCCCGTCCAGCCCACGCCTGCCGAACAGGCCGTGCCCATCACGCCGCGCATGCAGGCGGCACGGGCCGCGCTGGACACCATGGTCACCCAGCAGGATCGCCTGTACCGCGTGGCCGCGCCGCTGCTGATCAATAACGTCGACCTGTGCCGCACCGCGGCGCGCGGCCTGCTCGGCTTCACGGCGAAGAACAAGTGGTCGTATCCGGGCGAATACGCCGATGCCGCCGCGGCCGTGCTGGGCTACGACGATGCGCTGCGCGTGTCCGGCGTGCTGGCCGGCAGCGGTGCCGCGCGCGCCGGCCTGCGCAAGGGCGACACGCTGGTGGCCGCCGACGGCAAGGCGCTGCCCACCGGCCCCGGGGCCGAAACGGCCGCCGCCGGGGTGTTCGCGCCGCTGGTTTCCGGCCGCACGCAACTGTCGATGACGATCGGGCGCGATGGCCAGACCCAGGTGCTGAAGGTGCCCGTCACGCGCGCCTGCGCGATGCGCGTGGACCTGGGCAATGCCGACAACGTCAATTCCTATGCCGATGGCGGCCGCATCGCGGTCACGCGCGGCATGATCAATTTCGCCGGCGGCGATGAAGCGATCGCCTACGTGCTGGCCAAGGACATCGCCCACAACGTGCTGGGCCACGCCGCGGTGGCGCGCAATACCGCCGCCGTGGCGGCCATCATCGACAACGTCACCCGCGTGCAGCCCGACCAGGCGCAACTGGGCGGCACGGGCAACGTGAAGCCGCTGGCGGCCAACCTGGAAGTGGCGGCCGACACGCTGGCGCTGTACATGCTGGCCCGCGCCGGCTATGGCGTGGAGCGCTACAAGGCGTTCTGGCAGAAGCTGGCGGCGCAATATCCGGCGTCCGTGCCGAACGGCTACATGGCGGTGCATCCGAACCTGGCGCCGCGGCTGGCCGCGATCGACAAGACCGTGGCCGACATCAAGGCCAGGCAGGCCGCCAAGAAGCCGCTGGTGCCGTGATGCCGCGTGCCGCCGCGCCCGCGATGGGCATGCTCTGCCTGCTGTGCCTGATGCATGCGGCGCCGTCGCCGGCGCACGCCGCCACGTGGAGCAAGGCTGGCAGCACGAAGGACAGCCGGGTGTACCTCGACAAGGCCTCGATCAGGAAGAGCGAGGCAGGCAGCGGCGACGGGCGCCGCGCGTGGACGCTCGAATCCTTTGACAAGCCGCAGACCGCGCCGGACGGCAAGCAGTACCTGTCCGTCAAGGCGCTGCACCTGTACGACTGCGCCGAGCGCAGCGTGACGCTGCAATCGCAGACCTTCTACCCCGAAGCGATGGCCAGGGGCGAGGCCGTGGGCACCTACAAGTTCGAAGCCTTCGATGCCGAACAGGTGAGCGAGGGCAGCCGCTATACCGCGGCGATGAAGGCGGTGTGCGGCAAGGACAAGGCAAGGAAGACGCCCGCCGCCAGGCCGCCGGCGGCGAACACGGCGCCGTAGTATAGTCCGGGCCATGGACAGCATCGATCTCGAAGTACTCAAGACCAGCGCCGCGTGGATCGCGGCCGGACACCGCTGCGAACTGGTCACGGTGATCCGCACCTGGGGCTCGAGCCCTCGCCCGGTGGGCGCCACGCTCGCCATCTGCGACGACGGCCGCGTGGTCGGCTCGGTGTCCGGCGGCTGCATCGAGGATGACCTCATCGAACGCGTGCGGCGCGAAGGCATCACGCGCGAACTCCCTGAAATCGTCAGCTACGGCATCACCGCCGACGAGGCGCATCGCTTCGGGCTGCCCTGCGGCGGCACCATCGAGTTGGCGCTCGAACCCTTGTCCGCGGCCAGCCGCATCGCCGAACTGCTCGACCGGCTGGAACAGCACCAGCTGGTGGAACGCCGGCTCGACCTGCGCACCGGCGCCGTGCGGCTCGACCGCGCCATCGCCGGCAACGTGCTGACCCGCACGGAGGATGCGCTGATCACCCAGCACGGGCCGCGCTGGCGGCTGCTGATCATCGGCGCCGGGCAACTGTCGCGCTTCGTCGCGCAAATCGCCACCGCGATGGATTACCACGTCACCGTGTGCGACCCGCGCGAGGAATACCGCGCCGGCTGGACACTGCCCGAAGTGCGCCTGGTGCACGCCATGCCCGACGACCTGGTCATCGACATGCAGCTGGACCGGCGCAGCGCCGTGATCGCACTGACCCACGACCCGAAGCTGGACGACCTGGCCTTGATGGAAGCGCTGAAGTCGGAAGCGTTCTATGTGGGCGCGATCGGTTCGCGTGCCAACAATGCCAGGCGGCGCGAACGGCTGCTGCAGTTCGACCTGACCGAAGCGCAGCTGCAGCGGCTGCATGGGCCGATCGGCCTGTACATCGGCAGCAAGACGCCCTCCGAGATCGCCATTTCGATCCTGGCTGAAATGACGGCGGTGAAGAACGGCGTGCCGTCGGCGCTGCAGGTCAACCACGCGGCGGCCCTCGAAGCGCCGGGCAGCAGTGCCTGCGCCGCCGAATTCGACAGCAAGATCCGGGTGGCGTAGATCCGCCGCGGCGCCGACAATGGCGGCCACGGCGGATGAGCGTTGCCTGGCATGGGCGCACCGTCAGCCGAACAATAACGATAACGACCATGTCCACCGCCAACCTGTTCCGCCTGATCCTGCTTGCCGCCATCTGGGGCGGCTCGTTCCTGTTCATGCGCATCGCCGCGCCCGTGCTGGGCCCGGCGGTGCTGATCGAGTACCGGGTGGTGTTCGCCGCGCTGTTCCTCGCGGCGATCGCGCTGCTGATGAAGAAGCCCCTGGACTGGAAACGGCACTGGAAGCATTACGTCATCCTGGGCTTCTTCAACTCCGCGTTGCCATTCCTGCTATTCGCCTGGTCCGCGCGCACCTTGCCGGCCGCGGTGCTGGCCGTGCTGAATGCCACGGCGCCCATGTGGGGCGCGCTGATCGGCGCGGTATGGCAGCGGCAGATGGTGAGTGTCCGGGTGCTGCTGGGCATCGTGCTCGGCACCGCCGGCGTGGCGCTGCTGGTCGGCTTCGATCACGCCAGTTCGCGCGAGGGCGCCGGGCTGGCGATCGCCGCGGCCCTGTTCGCATCGTTCAATTACGGCATCGCCAGCACGTATGCCAGGGCGGCGCCGGCCGTCGAACCGTTCGCCAACGCGCACGGCAGCATGTGGACGGCGGCGCTGATGGTCTTGCCGGCGCTGCTGTTCTTCCCCGCTCCCGGCGAACCGACCGTGGGCATCATGGCCGCCGCCGTGGCGCTGGGCGTGCTGTGCAGCGGTGTCGCCTACCTGCTGTACTACGGGCTGATCCGGGATGTCGGCGCCACGTCCGCGCTGACGGTCACCTTCATCAGTCCCCTGTTCGGCATCCTGTGGGGCGCGCTGTTCCTGCATGAAGTCGTGGGCTGGTACACGTTGGCCGGCGCCGCCATCGTCATCGCCGGCACCGCGCTGGTCACCGGCTACCGGCCGGGTTTCGGCGGCAAGGCCAAACTGGCATGACGCTGGCGCGCACGCTCCCGCTGCCGCCGGGCTACCGCCTGCGCGACGTACTGGCCTTCCACGGCCGCGACGCCGAAGGCACCGCCGAAACCGTCGGGCCGGACTCGCTGCGCAAGGGCGTGATCCTGGCTGGCGTGCCGGTCGTGCTGGCGGCCAGTTTCGCCCCATCCGCCGCCACCTGCACCGCGCAGGCCGACGGCGCCATTTCTCCCGCGCTGGAACGCCGGATCGACGAAGCCTTCCGCAGCATCCTCGGCCTGCGCATCGATCCGGCGCCGTTCTGCGCGTTCGCCGCCGGCGATCCTCTGCTCGGCGCGCTCGTGCAGCGCCAGCCGGGCTTGCGGATCGTGCAATCGGCCAGCGTGTTCGAAGCCCTCACCTGGGCCATCATCGGCCAGCAGATCAACCTGCCCTTCGCCATCGCGCTGCGCCGCACGTTCATCCTGCTGGCCGGGCGGCAGCATTCCAGCGGCCTGTGGTGCTATCCGGAGGCGCCCGACGCGGCCCGTATCGCCGTCGACGAGCTGACGGCGAGGAAATTTTCGCGCGCCAAGGCGGAAACGCTGCACCGCTTCGCCAGCCTGGTCGCAGGCGGCGAACTCGATCTCGACCCCGGCCCGGACAATCCGCTGGAGCGGATCAGCCAGCGCCTGCTGGCCATCAAGGGCATTGGCCCGTGGACCGTCAACTACGGCTTGCTGCGCGGGTATGGGTACGCCGACTGTTCGCTGCATGGCGACGTGGCGATCCGCGCCGCCCTGCAGCGCCTGCTCGGCGAAGACAGCAAGCCGGACATCCTCCGCACCGAGCAGATCTTGCAACAATATCAACCGCACCGTACGATGGCCGCGGCTCACCTGTGGGCCAGCCTGGCCCCGCCCGACGACAGCGCCTGACCACGTCATTGCAGCTCCGAAAAGGGCTTGACCCTCACGCCACGTCAGGCTTGAGGATAGCCTTACCGAAGAGAGGAGCTGACGATGCTGAAGATTGGACAACTGGCGAAACACGCGGGCCTGACGGTTCGCGCCCTGCACCACTACGACGACATCGGGCTGCTCCGCCCTTCGGTCCGTACCGATGCCGGCTACCGGCTGTATCACCGCGACGACGTGGCACGCCTGCAGCAGATCCAGGCGCTGCGCCAGCTCGGCATGCCGCTGGCCGACATCGGACATTTCCTGGCCCATTCCGGCACTTCCCCGCTGGCCATCGTCGAGCGCCAATTGGCCGCGCTGCAAAACCAGATTGACGAGGCGGCTCGCATGCATGCGCATTTAACGGCACTGCATGCACGGCTGGCGCGGGGCGAACAACCGGAATTGGCCGATTGGCTGACCACATTGGAGCAGATGAAAATGTACGAGAAATATTTTTCAAAGGAAGAACTGGCGAACCTGCGCATGGTGCACGATGAAGATTGCCGGGCCGAATGGGCGGCATTGGTGGCGGAGGTCGGCAAGATCATGGCCGAGAAAACATTGCCGGGCAGCCTGGAAGCCAAGCAATTGGGACTGCGCTGGATCGGCATGCTTGAACGCGATACCGGCGGCGATGCGGCGCTGATGGCCCGGCTAGACTCAATGCATATCAATGAGCCGGCGATCCGGGAAAGCACGGGGATCAGCGCGGCAATGCGCGATTATATTGCCGAGATAATGGGGGAAATAAAGCTCGACACCTGGGCAAAATACCTGCTGCCGGCGGAAGTGGAGCGTATGCGCCGCCACCAGCGTTCCCGCGGCAAGGAATGGCATCCCTTGTTCGAAGCGATCCGCATTCAATTCGAAGCCGATCCGGCCGGGATCATGCCGGAATCGAGAGCAGTGGCGCTGCAAAAGTATGCGTTATTCCACGACATGGTTGGTGATAACCCGGAAACGATCGGCAGGTTCAAGACCGCCTTGGAGAAAGAACCCCTCCTTCGCGTCGGGCGTGGCATGACGGACGAGATGATTGCATGGCTCTACAAGGTCGAATCAAGCCAGAAAGCAGCATGAGCAAACCAGATTCGAGCGTGAAAACGGCTCGATAACGTCCAAAGCAGGGCTCAGCGCCCCAGGCTGCGCGGGCAGTCGGCCATTTTCGGCTGCCCGGTACCTTCCGTCAGCTTGTCCGGGTAATACAGGCAATAGGTGCCGAATGCCGTCTTGACCTGGTAAATCGGCTTGCGCGCACCCGGCGGGGTCACTTCCGAAATACGGGCCGCTTCATACCATTTCAGCGGTACAGCCAATTTGGCTTCGTTGAATGCCCGCGTCATTACCGCTTCCATCGAGCCCGGTGCTGGCCCGTATGTCCGCATATCGTTGGCCGGGCGGATTTCCCGATCGGCCTTGCCAGCCTGTTTTACGAGGCTGTCGATATCGACACGGCTATTTTCGTTGAATGGATCTGCTGGAGGAATTCCGGCCGGGGTTTCGACCGGTAGTGGGGATTGGACTTCGGCGGGGATTGGCGCGTCGATGGATTTTTCCCGTACCGGCTTCGCGGCGGGAATTCGCGGTGCTTCCGGTATTTTCACCGCCGGCTTCGGCGGCGGCAGGACGATCAATAGAAGCTGTGAATAATGTGCTGCCGAGGCTTTCCCGGAATCGGACCGCTCGATCAACAGGAAATACAGGAAAAACGCATGCAGGCCCAGTACCGCTGCAACTCCTGCCAGGGAATGAACGCGGCGTGTCACTAGCATCATGCCAGCCACCTCGATTTATGAAATGGCAATTGTACAGATGGGATGCGGGGAATCATCCACCGGAAATGGAAAATTACAATGCGGCGTTCGAACGTGAATCGTCGAGGCCCCGATGGAAATAAGCGATCGACCGGGCAGTTCGGCCCAGGCAGCGTGGGAGCCGGGCAGGATTGCGAGCCAACAGGGGCAGCAGGCCGCGTAGCCAAGCGCTTTGGAGCCTGGAGCTTAAGCCCCGGGACCAGCACGCTGCCGACGACGGCCCAATGAAAAAAGCCGCCATCGCATCTGTTCGATAGCGATGACGGCTTTCCGGAATTCTGGTTGCGGGGACAGGATTTGAACCTGTGACCTTCGGGTTATGAGCCCGACGAGCTGCCAGACTGCTCCACCCCGCGTCTGATGAAATGAATTATAGGCCCTTTCGCGGGTTTAGGCAATATTTATGCTCGTTTTCCGTATGATAGATCGGCTATATACGTCAGCGGCCATGCCCGGCCTGGTGCGCCGCGGGTACAAGGGGGCGGGCAAACAGTGTAAAGTAGGCAAACGACAACCGACACCGAACTGTATGAAATTCTGTTCCGAATGCGCCCACCCGGTCGAGCTGATGGTCCCGGCCGGCGACAACCGCCCCCGCTACGTTTGCCCTCAGTGCGCGACGATCCATTACCAGAATCCAAAGATGGTGATCGGTACGATCCCCGTGTGGGAACGTGACGGCGAGTTGCGGGTGCTGCTGTGCCGGCGCGCCATCGAGCCCCGCTATGGCTACTGGACGCTACCGGCCGGCTTCATGGAAAACAACGAGACCACGGCCGATGCCGCCCAGCGCGAAACGGAAGAGGAAGCGGGCGCCAACATCGAGCTGGGCAAACTGTTCACGCTGCTCAATGTCAAGCACGTGCACCAGGTGCACCTGTTCTACCTGGCCACGCTGCGCGATCTCGACTTCGCGCCCGGCGAGGAAAGCCTCGATGTGCAAATGTTCACGGAAAGTGAAATCCCGTGGGACGACCTGGCCTTCCCCACGATCCACACGACGCTGGAATATTTCTTTGCCGACCGCGCCAAAGTGCTGGAGGGCGGCAGCTATGGTTTCCATACGCAGGACATCACGCGTCCGATGCGCGGCGACTCATGATTCCCTGGCTCGGCGCCCACACTCCGTTCCCCGATGTCTCCGAAGCGCTGACCACCGAAGCGCCCGGTTTGCTGGCCGCCGGCGGCGACCTGTCGCCCGAGCGCCTGCTGGCGGCTTACCAGCGCGGCATCTTCCCGTGGTTTTCCGAGGGCCAGCCGATCCTGTGGTGGAGCACCGACCCGCGCATGGTGCTGCATACGGCCGAATTCAGGATATCGGACAGCCTGGCGAAGACGCTGAAGAAGGTGGAAAAAAGCGGCCGCACGGACGGGCGCTGGCAGGTGCGCTTCGACAGCGCGTTCGAGCAGGTGATGCGCGCCTGCGCGGCGCCGCGGCGCGACGGCCCCGGCACGTGGATCTCGGACGACATCATCCGCGGCTATACCGGCTTGCACGGCCTCGGCTTTGCCCATTCTTCCGAAGTGTGGCTCGATGGCGAACTGGTGGGCGGCGCGTACGGCGTGTCGATCGGCCGGATGTTCTACGGCGAATCGATGTTCGCGCGTGTCTCGGATGGCTCGAAGGTGGCATTGGCCTACCTCGTGCATTTCCTGGCGCGGCATGGCGTGCAGATGATCGACTGCCAGCAGGAGACCGGACACCTGGCGTCGCTGGGTGCCCGCCCCATCCCGCGGGCGGCCTTCCTGGAACACCTGAAAGGGGCCATCGCGAAGCCCCGGATCCGCGGCTGGCGGCCGATACCGCCACTGGTTGCCGGCAGTTGATGCGGCAACCCGGGCAGGCGTTCGGCAAGGCGGCCGGGTTGGTGTGACGGCGAACACAGTGTCTTTCCTGAACGCGCTATGATACGAACAACCGCCAATCCCACGACAGGTTCTGCATGACGCAGCTGAACGACCTCCCCTTTGCCGCGCTCCAGTTCTACACCACCGCGCCCTACCCCTGCAGCTACCTGGAAACGCGCCAGGCCCGCTCCCAGGTAGCCACGCCGTCGCACCTGATCAATGCGGACGTGTATTCCGAACTGGTGCGCAACGGCTTCCGGCGCAGCGGCATCTTCACCTACCGGCCGTACTGCGACGGTTGCCAGGCTTGCATCCCCGTGCGCGTGGTGGCCGATGAATTCACCTCCACGCGCGGCCAGCGCCGCGCATGGGCCCGGCACAACGACTTGCGCACCGGCGTGGCCACGCTGTCGTTCTCGGACGAGCACTATGCGCTGTACCTGCGCTACCAGAGCACGCGCCACGCCGGCGGCGGCATGGACCAGGACAGCCGCGACCAGTATGCGCAATTCCTGCTGCAAAGCCGCGTCAACACGCGGCTGGTCGAATTCCGCGAACCCGATGGCACGCTGCGCATGGTCTCGATCATCGACGTGCTGTCCGACGGCCTGTCCTCCGTGTACACCTTCTTCGATCCCGACGTGCCGGGCGCCTCGTTCGGCACCTACAACGTGCTGTGGCAGATCCAGCAGGCACGCGAGCTGGGCCTGCCCTACGTCTACCTGGGCTACTGGATCGAGGAAAGCCCGAAGATGAGCTACAAGATCAAGTTCCAGCCGCTGGAAGCGCGCCGCAAGGGCGTGTGGGCCGTGATGCCGCGCACCGCCGAGTAAGCCCCTGCCGGGTGGCCCGCCTTCGGCCCGCCCGCGGCCGCATGTAAAATGGCGGGCAATGTGCAACCCACTCCCCGGTTGCAGCTCACCCATAGTGTCCTCATGTCCGACAAATTCCTGTATTCCCTCGCGCGTCCGGCGCTGTTTTCGATGGACGCCGAATCCGCGCACCATTTCACTCTCGACAACCTGAAGCGCCTGTCCAGGCTCGGCCTGATGCGCGCCATCGTGCAACAGCCGAAAGCCGACCCGCGCACGGTGATGGGCCTGCTGTTCAAGAACCCGGTGGGCCTGGCCGCCGGCCTGGACAAGGATGGCGCCTACATCGACGCGCTGGCCGACCTGGGCTTCGGCTCGATCGAGGTGGGCACGGTGACACCGCGCGCCCAGCCCGGCAACCCCAAGCCGCGCATGTTCCGCCTGCCCGCCGCGCACGGCATCATCAACCGCATGGGATTCAATAACGGCGGCGTGGATGCCTTCGTGGCGAACGTGCAATCGTCGCGTTTCTACCGGAACAAGGAAGGCGTGCTGGGCCTGAACATCGGCAAGAACGCCGATACGCCGATCGAACGGGCCGCCGACGATTACCTGCACTGCCTGCAGAAGGTCTACCCGTATGCCAGCTATGTCACGGTCAACATCTCGTCGCCGAACACGAAGAACCTGCGCCAGCTGCAGGGCGGTTCCGAACTCGACGGCCTGCTGGCGCAGCTGAAGGATGCGCAGGGGCGCCTGGCAGACCAGCACAAGCGCTATGTGCCGCTGGCCCTGAAGATCGCACCGGACATGGACGAGGAACAGGTGAAGAACATCGCCGACGCGCTGGTGCGCCACAACATCGATGGCGTGATCGCCACCAATACCACGCTGTCGCGCAGCGCCGTGGAAGGCATGCAGCACGGCGCCGAAGCGGGCGGCCTGTCCGGCGCGCCCGTGTTCGAGCTGTCGAACCGCGTGATCCGCCTGCTGAAGGCGGAGCTGGGCGGCGCGCTGCCGATCATCGGCGTGGGCGGCATCATGCGCGGCGCGGATGCGAAGGCGAAGATCGACGCCGGCGCGCAACTGGTGCAGTTGTACAGCGGCCTGATATACGCGGGCCCGGCGCTGGTGCGCGATTGCGCGGACGCCATCCGCAAACAAGGATAAGTACAAGGGTAAGAACAAGGGTAAATAAGGTCGAATAAAGGAGAGCAATGGAGAAGATCACACTGGGCCGTACCGACGTCGGCGTCACGAAAATCTGCCTCGGCACGATGACGTGGGGCCGGCAGAACACCGAAGCCGACGCGCACGCGCAGCTCGACTACGCGATCGAACGGGGCATCAATTTCATCGACACGGCCGAGATGTACCCGGTGCAGCCGAGCGCGGAAACGCAGGGTCTCACCGAACGCTATATCGGCACCTGGCTGAAGAAAAGCGGCAAGCGCTCGGATCTCGTGCTGGCCACCAAGGCGGCCGGTCCGAACCCGGGCATCCACTGGGTGCGCGGCGGCCAGCAGAACTTCGACGAAGCGAACCTGCGTTCCGCCGTGGAGACCAGCCTGCAGCGCCTGCAGACCGACTACATCGACCTGTACCAGCTGCACTGGCCAAGCCGCAACGTGCCCATCTTCGGCGCCAACGCGTTCAATCCGGATAACGAGCGCCCCTGCGTGGCGATCGAGGACACCCTGGCCGCGCTGGGCAAGCTGGTCGACGAGGGCAAGATCCGCCACATTGGCGTGTCGAACGAATCGAGCTGGGGGATTTCCGAGTTCATCAAGCAGGCCGAAATGAAGGGCTTGCCGCGCATCGCAACGATCCAGAACCTGTACAACCTGACCGCGCGCCATTACGAAACGAGCTTCCTGGACGAGACCTGCTTCCGCGAAGACGTGACGCTGCTGGCCTATAGCCCGCTGGCATTCGGCCAGCTGACGGCGAAGTACCACGACGATCCGAAGGCACATGGCCGCCTGACGATCTTCCCGCCCACCTGGAGCCCGCGCTACCTGCGCCCCGCCGTGCTGGAGGCCGTGGCGCGGTACACGAAACTCGCGCGCGACA
Source organism: Pseudoduganella albidiflava (assembly GCF_004322755.1). Classification (NCBI taxonomy): domain Bacteria; kingdom Pseudomonadati; phylum Pseudomonadota; class Betaproteobacteria; order Burkholderiales; family Oxalobacteraceae; genus Pseudoduganella; species Pseudoduganella albidiflava. The sequence goes on along the minus strand of NZ_CP036401.1, from coordinate 974,692 downwards.
ACGGCCTGACGCCCACGCAGATGGCGCTGGCCTGGTGCTATTCGCGCTGGTTCGTCGGCTCCACCATCATCGGCGCCACCACGCTGGCGCAACTGGAGGAAAACATCGACGCGTATGCGGTGAAACTGCCGCAGCACGTGCTGGAGGGGATCGATGCGATCCACGCCAGCATCACGAATCCGGGGCAGTAAGTTTCGATGCCGGTAGCGGCGCGCCGGTGTCGGACATTTTTCCCGGGTGCTTTTGCCAGGAAACATCGCCCGGAAAATCATGTCCGATACCAGGCTCACGCGCTACGGGTCGCATCGAGCAAAAAAAATCCCGGCCTGCGCCGGGATCAACTATGGAAATTTTCAACGAAGCCAGTCATCACGCGGCCTCCCCACCCAGCAGCGCCTGCTCGATATCTCCCCGCTTCAGCTCCGGCGCGAATTGCGCGATGAACTCGTACGCATACTGCCGCAGGTAGGCACCGCGCCGTACGGCGAGCCGCGTGGTGTTGGGCGCGAACAGGTGCGACGCCTCGATCGCGCGCAGGCCCTTGTCGCGGCCATGGTCGAACGCCATCGATGCGACCAGGCCGACACCGAGGCCCAGCGCCACGTACTGCTTGATGACGTCCGAATCCATCGCGGTCAGCACGATGTCGGGCCGCACGCCGGCCTTGTCGAACGCATCGTCGATGTGGCCGCGGCCCGTGAAACCCACGTCGTAGGTGATCAGCTGGAACTCGGCCAGGTCTTCCAGCCGCACCGGCGTGCGGCTCAGCAGCGGGTGGTCGTCCGGCACCACGATCAGGTGGCTCCAGCGGTAGCAGGGGAACGACACCAGGTCGGGGAACTGCGACAGGCCCTCGGTAGCGATACCGATATCGGCCTTGCCGGACAATACCCATTCGGCGATGTGTTCCGGTGAACTCTGCTGCAGCGCGATCCGCACGTCCGGGAAGGTCTTGCGGAAATGCGACACGGCGCGCGGCAGCGCATAGCGCGCCTGCGTGTGCGTGGCGGCCACCGTCAGCGTGCCGGTGCTCTGGCCCTTGTATTCCATGCTGGCGTGCTGCAGGTTCTCCGCTTCGATCAGCAGGCGGTCGATGATCTTCAGGATACCCTTGCCCGGCTCGGTCAGGCCCGTCAGCCGCTTGCCGTTGCGCTCGAAAATGACGACGCCCAATTCATCTTCGAGTTCGCGGATCTGGCGGCTCACGCCCGGCTGCGACGTGAACAGCGCGTTCGCCACTTCGGTCAGGTTGTAGTTGCGGCGGGCCGCTTCGCGGATGGAACGCAGCTGCTGGAAGTTCATATGGACGCTCCTTCATCGACAAACACGCGCAGGCGCTTCGGCCGCACGACCAGGGTCTCGCCCTCTTTCAGTCCCAGGTTCTGGAACCGCTCATTGGAAATCGTCGCCTCGATCAGCTGCGCATTGTCGGCGCGCTCGAGGTCCAGCTGGGCCAGCGGACCGATCGCGTGCGCACGGCGCAGCTTGACGACGATGCCTTCCGCACCGGCGGAGTAGCGGTCGACGTCCATCTCGTGCGGTCGCACATAGGCGGTGCCCTTCGCGTCGCGCACGTGGGTATGGTCCGGCACGTCGAGCTGCGCGCCTTCGCTGGCCAGCACCCCTTCGTGCACGCGGCCGTGGAACACGTTGACATTGCCCAGGAAGCCGTACACGAACGGCGATGCGGGATGGTTATAGACCTGGTCCGGCGTGCCGATCTGCTCGACGGTGCCTTTGTTCATCAACACCACCTGGTCGGCCACTTCCAGCGCTTCTTCCTGGTCGTGCGTGACGAAGATCGACGACACGTGCAGGTCGTCGTGCAGGCGGCGCAACCAGCGGCGCAGTTCCTTGCGCACCTTGGCGTCCAGCGCGCCGAACGGTTCGTCCAGCAGAAGCACGCGCGGTTCGACCGCCAGGGCACGCGCCAGGGCGATACGCTGGCGCTGGCCGCCGGAGAGCTGCGGCGGATAGCGGTCGGCCAGCCAGTCCAGCTGCACCAGTTCCAGCAGGTCCTTCACCTTGCGGCGGATCTGGTCTTCGGATGGACGCTCGGCACGCGGTTTCACGCGCAGGCCGAAGGCCACGTTCTCGAACACGGTCATGTGCTTGAACAGCGCATAGTGCTGGAACACGAAGCCCACCTGGCGTTCGCGCACGTGGCGGTCGGAAGCATCGGCGCCATCGAGCAGCACCTGGCCCGAGTCCGGGTGTTCCAGGCCGGCGATGCAGCGCAGCAGCGTGGTCTTGCCGCAGCCCGAAGGGCCCAGCAGCGCCGTCAGCTCGCCGGCCGGGAAATCCAGCGACACGTTGTTGAGCGCCACGAAATCGCCGAAGCGCTTGTTGATGTTCTTGACTGCGATGGTCATGTCTTGCTCCAGCTTGTATTAGCCATTAATGGGCCGTTGGTTGGCCATGCATTGGCCATTCATTAATTGTCGTTGTCGTCGGCATGGCGCGATTCGTGCAGGCGCCATTCGATGAAGGATTTCAGCGCCAGCGTCACCAGGGCAAGCAGCGCCAGCAGCGAGGCGACGGCAAAGGCCGCGACGAAGTTGTATTCGTTGTAGAGGATCTCGACCTGCAGCGGCATCGTGTTGGTCTCGCCGCGGATATGGCCCGAGACCACGGACACCGCGCCGAACTCGCCCATGGCGCGGGCATTACACAGGATCACGCCGTACAGCAGGCCCCACTTGATGTTGGGGAGCGTCACGCGGAAGAAGGTCTGCCAGCCCGAGGCGCCCAGTACCACGGCCGCTTCCTCTTCCTCGCTGCCCTGGGCCTGCATCAGCGGGATCAGCTCGCGCGCCACGAACGGGAACGTGATGAAGATGGTCGCGATGACGATGCCCGGCACGGCGAACAGGATCTTGATGTCATGCTCGGCCAGCCATGGACCGAACCAGCCCTGGGCGCCGAACAGCAGCACGTAGATCAGGCCGGAGATCACGGGCGACACGGAGAACGGCAGGTCGATCAGCGTCAGCAGCAGGCTCTTGCCGCGGAACTCGAACTTGGCGATCGCCCACGAGGCGGCCACGCCGAACACCAGGTTCAGCGGCACCGCGATGGCGGCCGTGATCAGCGTGAGCTTGATGGCGGCGATCGCATCGTCTTCGCGGATCGATTCGAGGTAGACCTCGGTGCCCTTCTTCAGCGCCTCGACGAACACGGCGATCAGCGGCACGAACAGGAACAGCGTGAGGAAGGCCAGCGCCACGGTGATCAGCGCATAGCGCACCCAGCGCGGTTCCAGCACTTCGGATACGGAGGGCAGTTCGCCCCGTTGGGAAGTTCCACTCATTGTTATTTCCCCGACTTGCCGCGTGCCCAGGCCTGCAGCAGGTTAATGCCCAACAGCATGACGAACGACACCAGCAGCATCACCACGGCAATGGCCGTCGCACCCGTGTAGTCGTACTGCTCCAGTTTGGTGATGATGAACAGCGGCGTGATCTCCGACACCATCGGCATGTTCCCGGCAATGAAGATCACAGAACCGTATTCGCCGGTGGCACGCGCGAACGCCAGCGCGAAACCGGTCAGCAACGAGGGGAAGACGGTCGGAAAGATCACGCGGCGGAAGGTGGTCCAGGACGACGCGCCCAGCGACGCCGCCGCTTCTTCGAGCTCGCGTTCGGCATCTTCCAGCACCGGCTGCACCGTGCGCACCACGAACGGCAGGCCGATGAAGGTCAGCGCCAGCACCACGCCCAGCGGCGTGAAGGCAACCTTGATGCCCAGCGTGCCCTCGACGAACTGGCCGATCCAGCCATTCGACGAGTACAGTGCCGTCAGCGTGATGCCGGCCACCGCGGTGGGCAGCGCGAACGGCAGGTCGACCAGTGCATCGACGATGCGCTTGCCGGGGAAGCGGTAGCGCACCAGCACCCACGCCACGATGCCGCCGAATACGGCATTGATGGTGGCGCCGATCAGCGAGGCGCCGAACGTGAGCCGGTACGACGCCATCACGCGCTCGGACGTGACGGCGCTCCAGAAGGCTTCCCACGTCATCGTGAACGTCTTCAGGAACAGCGCCGACAGGGGAATCAGGACGATCAGCGTCAGGTAAAAGATCGTGAAGCCCAGCGAAAGCTTAAAGCCCGGCATCACCCGGTACGGCGCCCGCTTCCTTGCTTCGAACGGCACCGGTTGCGTAACCGGCAGTACTGCAGACATGGTGGCCCCTCTTATTACATTTTCGGATATTGAGGGCGAAGTCTCGCATCTGGACGTTATAAACCAAACTAACCTTTTGTCATTTGCTTAGATGCAGGAACTGATATGGCGCAACCATGCGGCCTGCAGCGGCATGCACATCAGAAACATTTCCTAAAACCGGGGACAGACCCCGGTTTCAGGAAATGTTTCCTGGATTTGCATGCCATCAACGGCTTGGCAAGCGCCGAGCATGCTGTGCGAATCCTCACCACGCCCCCGATTTTCGGCAACAAAAAACCCGGGCGGGCCCGGGTTGGTCGTGGTGCAGGTGCCGCTTACTTGTTCGGCTGCGGCGTCAGGCGCAGGTACGGTTTCGGGGCCGTGAAGCCTTTCGGGTACTTTTGCTTGAGCACTTCCGGGTCCTGCACGGTCAGCGGGATGATGACGTCGTCGCCGTCTTTCCAGTTGCCCGGCGTGGCCACGGTGTGCTTGTCGGTCAGCTGCAGTGCGTCGATGACGCGCAGGATCTCGTCGAAGTTGCGGCCGGTGCTCATCGGGTACGTCAGCTGCAGGCGGATCTTCTTGGCCGGGTCGATCAGGAACACCGAACGCACGGTGGCGGTAGCCGATTGCTCCGGGTGGATCATGTCGTACAGCGTGGCCACTTTCTTGTCGGCGTCGGCGATGATCGGGAAGCCCACCACGGTCTTCTGGGTTTCCTCGATATCCTTGATCCATTCCTTGTGCGACTCGGCCGGGTCGACGGACAGGGCGATCGCCTTCACGTTGCGCTGGTCGAACTCGGGCTTCAGCTTGGCGGTCAGGCCCAGTTCCGTGGTGCAGACCGGCGTGAAGTCAGCCGGGTGCGAGAACAGCACCACCCACGAATCGCCTGCCCAGTCATGGAACTTGATGCGGCCGATGGAAGAATCCTGCTCGAAGTCAGGTGCGGTATCGCCGAGGCGTAACGTCATGGAAATCTCCAGTGATAGACAAAGATCAATATTGTAATGGTTTCATATTCTGCGCCCGATCGACCAGGAATTGCAACTGCTGCTGGCCGAACAGCCAGTCGCGTAAACCCGACTCGGCATTGATATGGCCGAGCGCACCCGCGTCGATGAAACTGCTGCCCCAATGCTGCGCCCACTGGCGCGCCCGCTCGAGCGGCATCCAGGGGTCGTTCGTGCTGGCGATCAGGATGGAAGGGACGGGCAACGGTTCGCGCGGCAGCAGTGCCGCCACGCCGAACTTGTCGGGGTCGGCCGGCGCCACCAGCAGCAGTCCGGCCACGTTTGCCGGGTCGGCCGCCACGCTGTGCACCGACGCCAGGCAGCCGAAGCTGTGCGCGACGATCAGCGTGGGCCGGTCATCGCGCCGGCGCACTTCATCCACCCGTGCGCGCCATGCCGGCAGGACCGGATCGCTCCAGTCATCCTGGCACACCCGCTCGAACGCCGGATACAGGCGCTGCCAGCGGCTTTGCCAGTGCTCCGGGCCGCTGTCGTGCAGGCCCGGCGCCACCAGCACGCGGAATCGCGAAAGATTGCCCGGCATGCGCTCCCCCTGCTTACTTCTGGTAGATCTGGTCGAACACGCCGCCATCGGCGAAGTGCGTTTTCTGCGCCTTGGCCCAGTCGCCGGCCACGTCGCCGATCGTGAACAGTTTCACGGCCGGGAATTGCGCGGCATATTTCTTGGCTTCCTTTTCCACCGTCGGGCGGTAGTAATTCTTGGCGATCAGCTCCTGCGCCGCATCGGTGTACAGGAAGTTCAGGTAGGCCTCGGCCACCTTGCGGGTACCGCGCTTGTCGACGACCTTGTCGACCACGGCGACCGGCGGCTCGGCCAGGATCGAGACGGAAGGCGCGACGATCTGGAACTTGTCCGGGCCCAGTTCCTTGATCGCCAGCAGCGCTTCGTTTTCCCACGCCAGCAGCACGTCGCCGATACCGCGCTCGACGAAGGTGGTGGTGGCGCCGCGTGCGCCGGAATCCAGCACCGGCACGTTCTTGTACAGTTTTTTCAGGTAGTCGCGCGCGGTGGCGTCGGTGCCACCCGGCTGGCGCAGCGCGTAGCCGTAGGCGGCCAGGTGATTCCAGCGCGCGCCACCGGAAGTTTTCGGGTTCGGCGTGATCACCGCCACGCCCGGCTTGACGAGGTCGGCCCAGTCCTTGATGCCTTTCGGATTGCCCTTGCGGACCAGGAACACGATGGTCGAGCTGTACGGCGTGGCATTCTTGGCCAGGCGCTTCTGCCAGTTCGGGGCGACGATGCCTTTCTCGGCGATCGCATCGATATCGTAGGCCAGTGCCAGCGTGACGACGTCCGCCTGCAGGCCGTCGATGACGGAGCGGCCCTGCTTGCCCGAGCCGCCGTGCGATTGCTTGACCTTCACGTCGTCGCCCGTCTTGGCCTTCCACTCCTTGGCGAAGGCGGCGTTCACGTCCTGGTACAGCTCCCGCGTCGGGTCATACGAAACATTGAGCAGGGTAACTTCGGCCGCGTGTGCGGTCAGCGATACGGCGAGGGTCGTAACAACTGCGGCGGCCAGCGTGGAAAGTTTTTTGGACAGCATCTGATTCCCCTTTTTGTTGGAGGTTGCAGATTAGCTGCTGAGCTTATGAAAGAGAACGAAGTTTTCGTCCCTTCCTTATTCCAAAAACTTCTAAGGGCCTTCACCAGAAACGGTTGAACAGCACCACGCTCCAAGTCGCCGCCGCTAACAGGCAGGCCAGCAGCACGGCCGCGCTGCCCAGGTCCTTGGCGTTCTTCGACAAGGCATGGCGTTCCAGCGAGATACGATCGACCACGGCTTCGATCGCCGAGTTGATCAGCTCCACGATCAATACCAGGACCATCACGCCGATCAGGGCCAATTTCTGGAAAGCGGAGATGGGCAGCAACAGCGCGGCGATGCCGGCGACGATGAAGATCGTCAGCTCTTGCCGGAAGGCGTGTTCATGGCGCCACGCCGTCTTCAAACCGTCGAGCGAGTAAAAGAACGCCGACTGGATGCGCTTCAGGCCGCTCCGGCTCTTGAATTCGCTGGCAGGCTGGGTCATGGGGATAGGGGTCAAAAAAGGTGCGTCATTATAGCGACCCCTGGCACCGATGAACCCTTGCAATTCCCATTATTTTCACATCATGGTATAAAGAAGCGCATACATACTGCACCGCACCAACCACATCATGAAAATTGAATCCGTTCCAGAACAAAAAACGACCATCCAGGTCATCGAACGCATGGTGGGCCTGCTCGACGCACTGGCCAAGTACCCGGACCCGGTAAGCCTCAAGGAATTGTCGAAGGTCTCGGGGCTGCACCCCTCGACGGCACACCGGATCCTGAACGACCTGGTACTGACGCGCTTCGTCGACCGCATCGAACCGGGCACCTATCGCCTCGGCATGCGCCTGCTGGAATTGGGCAATGTCGTGAAGAGCCGGCTGTCGGTCCGCGAGGCCGCGCTGGATTTCATGCGCGCACTGCACAAGAAAACCCAGCAGACGATCAACCTGTCGGTCCGCCAGGGCGACGAGATCGTTTACATCGACCGCGCCTTCTCCGAGCGTTCCGGCATGCAGGTGGTGCGCGCGATCGGCGGGCGCGGGCCGCTGCACCTGACATCGACGGGCAAGCTGTTCCTGTCGGTGGATGAGCCGAAGGCGATCCGTGCCTACGCCACCCGCACCGGGCTGGCGGGCCACAACAAGAATTCGATCACGGACCTGGGGAAGCTGGAGCGCGAGCTGTCACTGGTGCGCTCGCGCGGCTATGCGCGCGACAACGAGGAACTGGAGCTGGGGGTGCGCTGCATGGCCGCCGGCATTCGCGACGACAGCGGCAAGCTGGTGGCCGGCCTGTCGATCTCGGCGCCGGCCGACCGCCTGCAGGACGATTGGCTGGAAGACCTGGTCACTACCGCCAACCAGATTTCCGCCACGCTGGGTTACATGCCGGCTGCGGAGTGAGTCATCGCGGCGGCGCCGGCGCTGAGTGCGCTGCCGGCGCCGCCGGAGCCGATGGTTTCCGCGAACGGCGCCGGTTTCAGCGCCGTCAGCCATTTCTTCATGCGCATCGCATCGGCGACGCGTGCCGCGGTGCCCTTCGCATCCAGCAACACCATGATGACCGAACGGCCTTCGATGACCGCCTGCATCATCACGCAGCGGCCCGCTTCGTTGATGAAGCCGGTCTTCTGCAGGCCGATCTGCCAGCCGGACGTCGGTACGACGAGACCGTTGGTGGTGCCGAATTGCACCGGGCGGCCATTACGCTCGATCACTGCCTTCGCGTCGGTGGAAAACTCGCGCAGGATCGGATGCTCGTAGGCGGCCATCGCCAGCTTGGCCAGGTCGCGCGCGCTGGCCACGTTCTGCTTGGACAGGCCGGTGGAATCGGCATAGCGCGTGTCCGTCATGCCCAGCGCCTGCGCCTTGGCATTCATCGCCGCCACGAAGGCCGCCAAGCCGCCCGGGTAGTTGCGGCCCAGCGCGGAAGCTGCGCGGTTTTCCGAGCTCATCAGGGCGATATGCAGCATGTTACGGCGCGTCAGCCGGTCGCCGACCCTCAGGCGCGAGCTGGAAAACTTGGCGCGGTCGACGTCGTCGTCGGTCACGGTCAGCATTTCATCCATGTCCTGGTTCGCTTCGACGACCACCAGGCCCGTCATCATCTTGGTGATGGATGCGATCGGCAACGCCACGCCGGCATTTTTCTCGAACAGCACTTCGGCATTGGCCTGGTCGACGACCAGCGCCACGTTCGATTTCAGGTCCAGCGGATCGCGTGTGAGGTTCAGGCCGGCCATGTCGCCCATGGTCGGACGTGCCGCCACGGCTGCGGGCACGGCGGCGGCAGCCACCAGCGCGCGCTGGTACACCACGCGCTTCTTGCCGCGCACGGTCACCACGCGGCGCACCACCTTGCCGCGCGGTTCGGCGGCAGCCTGGCGCCGCACGCCGGCACGCTTGACGAATTTCTTCTTGGCGGAGGTTTTCTTCACCACTGTCTTCTTGACGCCATTCGCCGCTTGCACCGTGGTGACCGGCACCGCGATGCACAGGGCAGAAATCAGGGCGGCAACGATTACTTTGTACATGAAATATCCCCGAATCCAGCAAATGAACGGTACATGGAAGATCCAATGACCGGGTCAATGAACGATACGTTGCAGTGTAGCAAAACACTGATCTCGCACAACAGAATTTCACATTGTCGAGCACAAAAAACAGGCGCTTAGATAGCGCAACCACCGAACTTGATGCGGCTAAGCAACGAAACCCGGTGAAACATTATTCTTTGAATAATCAAGCAGATGCGTCAGTTGATGCGTTAGTGGATACATCAATTGAACCATCAGTTGATGCATCGGTTGAGGCATCGGTTGAGGCATCGGTTGACGTCAGTATGCGTCATTCACGATACCTGGTGCATCGTCGACAAAGGTGGCAAACCGTTCCACCGGTTCACGCTCGGTCACCAGCGCGTTCTCGATCCTTGCCGGATCGGCAACGCCCAGCGCCATGCCGCACACCACCATTTCATTGTCGGGCAATGACAGCTGTTCCGCAATGATTGCATGGAATTGTGTGAAGGCCGCCTGCGGGCAGGTATCGAGGCCGCGCGCCCGCGCCGCGATCATGATGCCCTGCAAGAACATCCCATAGTCGAGCCACGATCCCTGCTCCATGACGCGGTCGATCGTGAAGATCATGCCGACCGGGGCATCGAAGAAGTTGAAGTTGCGGGCATGCTGGGCGGCCATCCCCTCCTTGTTGTCGCGTGTCAGCCCCAGCAGCGCATACAGGTCCCAGCCCACCTTGCGGCGCCGGTCGATATACGGCGACTTCCATTCCCTCGGATAGTACGCGTATTCCTCCTGGTGCCGGCGGTTCTGCTCCGGATCCCGATAGGCTTCGGTGATGCGGGCGCACAACGCATCGCGCGCGGCGCCCGTCAGTACATATACTTTCCACGGCTGCGTATTGGTACCGGATGGCGCCCGGCTGGCCACTTCGAGGATCGCCGCGATGTCCGCACGCTCGACCGGCGTGGAGAGAAAGGCGCGGATCGACCGGCGCGACGTGATGGCGGCATCCACCGCCTGCTGTTCGGGACTGGAAATCATGCCTGCTCCTCCACCTTGTTGGTCATTTGCGCACCACGAAGAACACCCCGGTGACCGCCAGCGCCATACCGGCCACGCCGAGGGGGCTGAACGCCTCGCCGAACATCAGCCATGCCATCAGCGCGGTGGTCGGCGGGGTCAGGTACAGCAGGCTGGTGACCCGGGTCGCATCGCTCCGGCGGATCAGGGCGAACAGCAGGAAGATCGCGCCGATCGACAAGCCAAATACCGACCACAGCAGTGCGGCGACGAAACGCGGCGTCCATTCGACCGCCGGCAACGCCGGGGTCAATCCTTCGAACATGAGGGCAAATGGCAGCGTTGCAACGAAGCACGCCGAAAACTGGATGGCCGTTCCCGTACGCAAATCGAATTGGGGGCACCAGTGCTTCTGGTAAAGCGTGCCCGCCGTGATCGACACCAGCGCGCCCAGGCACAGTGCGATGGCTTGCCACGACAGGCCTGTCAGGGTGATTTTCGCATACACCACGAGGGCTACGCCGCCCAGTCCGAAAAGCAGGCCCAGCCATTGCCGTGGCGTGACGCGCTCACCGATCAGTGGCGCCGCGAAAGCGGTCAGGATCGGCTGCATGCCGACGATCAGCGCGGACAGCCCGGCCGGCATGCCCAGCTTGATGGCGCACCATACGCCCGCCAGGTATCCGCCATGCAGCAGGAGGCCGGAGACGGCAATATGCCTGGCCTTGCCTGTCGGCCACGGCGCCTTCAGCAGCCAGACCAGTGGCGCGAGCACTGCCACCGCGCAGGCATAACGCATCAGCAAAAAGGTCAGCGGCGGGGCATAGGGCAGGCCGAACTTGGCCACGATGAACCCTGTACTCCACAGGAAAACAAAGAACAGGGGAACCGGCGAAAGGAACGGGGACATCGTTTCAGTCTAACACGGTCGAGTTGGCGGGACCGTATTGCTATAAGTGATGGATTGGTACTTTTGTGCAAGGCACCAAATATGCTTCACGCTAGCGTTATGAACTGTAACGAATCCGTTCTTCAGTGCAATACATGAATCCGCTTTACTCTGGTGTTGACTGAAGCAATCGGTCAGGATTCGGTGTAATGCACAAAGTCGCTTTACTCTGGTGTTTTGGGGAGCAAGCTATCACGCTTTGGTGCCATGCACAAAATTCGCTTCACTCTAGTGTTTTGGGGAGCAACCTCTCGTGCTTTGGTGCAATGCACAAAATTCGCTTCGCTCTAGCGGTTTGGGGAGCAATCTATCGTGCCTTGGTGCAATGCACAAATTTCGCTTGACTTAATCTTGCGCAACCGTAGAATTGAGCATGTTGCGTTGCACAATAGCTGTCCTAGACCACAGCAAGCTTTCATCAACGATATTTATTTCTGGAGAACTACATGTTTTCGATTCCTGAGCAATTTTCCAATGCGACCAAGGCGAATTTCGAAAGCCAATTCGCGATTTTCTCCTCCCTGACGAACAAGACGTTCGAAGGCGTTGAAAAGCTCGTCGACCTGAACCTGACCGCCGCCAAGGCTTCGCTGGAAGATACCTCCGCCGCCGCGAAGCAGCTGCTGGCCGCCAAGGATCCGCAGGAGTTCTTCTCGCTGAGCGCTGCCCAGGCTCAGCCGAGCGCCGAGAAAGCCATCGCGTACAGCCGCCACCTGGCATCGATCGCCCAGAGCACCGCTTCCGAGTTCTCGAAAGCCGTGGAAGCGCAAATCCTGGAAACGAACCGCAAGATCATCTCGCTGGTCGACGAAGTCAGCAAGAACGCACCGGCCGGCAGCGAAAACGCCGTGGCCCTGTTCAAATCCGCCCTGGGCAGCGCCAACGCCGGCTATGAACAGTTCACCCGCACCGCCAAGCAAGCTGCCGAAGCTTACGAAGCGAACGTGAACGCCGCCGTGAACCAGTTCACCGCCGCCGTCAAGTCCGCACCAGCCGCCGCCAACTCGGCCGCCGCTGCCGCGTAATACCCGCGCCGGCCGCGCCGGCGCACTGAAAGCATCGCTGTACCAGGTCTCCTCGGCATCCGTGGATCCTCTCAGCGGATGTCCTTCGCACGCCCCGACTTGTTCGGGGCTTTTTTTGTTCTGCCGAACGTGTTCCGGGATTTTTCTTCTGGATTTTCCCGGGGCTTTTTTTCGCCTTCATCTATACACTTTATCCAATATCAGATAATCTGTTTACACCCTGATTTGAAAGGACAGACGATGACAGAACCGAAGCTTCCAACCTATGACGACGTGGTGGCCGCCGCCGGCCGCATCGCGGGGCAGGCGCACCGCACGCCCGTGCTGACATCGCGCACGGTCGATGAACAGCTGGGCGCCCGGCTGTACTTCAAGGCCGAGAACTTGCAGCGCACCGGCGCCTTCAAGTTCCGCGGCGCCTTCAATGCCCTGTCGCAGTTCGACAGCGCGCAGCGCGAGGCGGGCGTGGTGGCCTTCTCTTCCGGCAATCATGCGCAGGCGGTCGCGCTGTCCGCCCAGCTGCTGGGCATTCCCGCCACGATCGTGATGCCCCTCGATGCCCCGGCAGCCAAGGTCGCTGCAACGCGCGGCTATGGCGCCACCGTCGTCACCTATGACCGCTATACCGAAGACCGCGAACAGATCGGCCGCGACCTGGCGGCCAGGCATGGCCTGACGCTGATTCCGCCTTACGACCATCCGCACGTGATCGCCGGACAAGGCACGGTGGCCAAGGAACTGTTCGAGGAAGTGGGCGAGCTGGACTACCTGTTCGTGCCGCTGGGCGGTGGCGGCCTGCTGTCCGGCACGGCGCTGGCGACCCGGGCGCTGTCGCCGAAGACCAGGCTGTATGGCGTCGAACCCGAAGCGGGCAATGACGGCCAGCAATCGTTCCGGAGTGGCGCCATCGTCCACATCGATACGCCGAAGACGATCGCCGACGGCGCCCAGACCCAGCACCTGGGAAAGCTGACCTTTCCGATCCTGCAGCGCGACGTGGACGACATCCTCACGGTGCCGGATGCCCGGCTGGTCGACGAAATGCGTTTCTTCGCCAGCCGCATGAAGATGATCACCGAACCCACCGGCTGCCTTGGCCTCGCCGCCGCCCGCGCGCTGGGCGACAGCCTGCATGGCAAGAAGGTCGGCATCATCGTCAGCGGCGGCAACGTCGACCTGCCCCGCTTCGCCGAACTGGCCGGCTGAACGTCGCCGGGAAACGGCGATAAAAGATGGGGAGACGAAAAATGGGGACGTACCCCATTTTCCAGGCAATGTTTCCCGAAAAACGGTGACAGGCTCCATTTTCCGGGCAATGTTTCCCTAAAAATGGTGACTGTGAACTGAACCCTAAAAGTTGGACACCAACTTTTGGGGTTTTTCATGGCGAAATACAGTGTGCAGTTCAAGCAAGAGGTGGTCGATCGATATCGGGCCGGCCCGTTAGGATGCGTTCGTCTGGGCAACGAGATGGGCGTGGATCCTAGCCTGGTCTATTTGTGGGTCAGGCTATACGACGCTCATGGCGTGGGGGGCCTGGAGAAGAAGCAACATAGGCACAGCGCTGAGGGCAAGCTGTCGATATTGCAGCACATGTGGAAACATGAGTTGTCATGTTTCGAGACGGCCGTGATTTTCAACGTGCGCCACACCGGCAGCATCGGCCAGTGGGAGCGCTGCTATCATAGCGGCGGTATAGATGCGCTCAGTCCCCGACCGCGCCAGAGACCGAAGAAAATGCCCACATCCCAGCCGCCCGCGCCGCAAACGCCTCTCGATGAAGAGGCCAAGACCCTTGAAGAGCTTCTCAAAGAAGTGAACTACTTGCGGATGGAGAACGCCTACCTAAAAAAGCTGGATGCCTTGGTTCAGGAAGAGAAGCAGCAGCGTGCGATAGCGCGCAAAAAGCGAAAGTAATCACTGAACTGAGGCAGCGTTTCCCTTTGGATGGCTTGCTGGAAGTAGCAGGCCTGGCGCGCAGCACTTACTACTATCAGCAGCAAGTGGCCAAGCTAGGCGATCGTGACGAGGCCTTAAAAAATCGTGTTCAGGGCGTCTTCGACGGCAACCACGGGCGCTATGGCTATCGCCGTGTGGCCGCTGAGATCCGCAAGGACGGGCATAAGGTTAACCACAAACGTGTACAGCGTTTGATGAGCGAGCTCGGCTTGAAATCGCTGGTGCGGCCGAAGAAGTATCGTTCTTACAAAGGCGAAGTGGGCGAAGCTGCAGATAACCTCTTGGACCGCGATTTTGAAGCTGCGGCCATGCACGAGAAGTGGGTAACTGATGTCACGGAGTTCAATGTCGCTGGCAAAAAACTGTATCTCTCGCCGGTGATGGATCTGTGCAACGGCGAGATCATCGCCTTCGAGACGAACACCCGGCCAGTGCTGAGCTTGGTTACCAACATGGTTAAAAAAGCCCTGCGAAAGCTCGGCAAAGACGACAAGCCAATCCTTCACTCAGACCAGGGATGGCACTATCGGAAGCCCGCTTACCGGAAGGCGCTGGAGGATAAAAATGTCGTGCAGAGCATGTCTCGCAAAGGAAATTGCCTCGATAACGCTGCCATGGAGAGCTTCTTCGCCGTACTCAAGACTGAGTACTTCCATCTGCAGAAATTTGCCAGTATCGAGGAGCTGAAGAAAGGCCTGGTGAAGTACATCCGCTACTACAATCACAAGCGCATCAAGCTTAGGTTGAACGGGCTGAGTCCTGTGCAGTACAGAACTCAGCTCCAAGTAGCATAGCTAACAAACCGTCCAACTTCCTGGGGTCACTTCACTGTCACCGATTTTCTGGTGAATCCGTGAGCTGAGCCAGCGGGAGCCATGCCGCACCGGTGTTGAGACCGGTAGGAAAATGGCGACTGTCACCGATTTCCTATAAATGGTGACTGTCACCGATTTTCCGGAAATCCGGGTGTCGAGCCTGCGGGAGCGCCGTGCCGCACCGGTGGATGGAATCGATATGCCGGCGCTTATTCGCCCAGGTAGGCGGCTTTCACGCGCGGGTCGTCCAGCATGGCGTCCGCATTGCCGGTCATCGTGATCGCGCCGGAATCCATCACGTAGCCGCGGTCGGCCGCCTGCAGCGCCAGCTTGGCGTTCTGCTCGACCAGCAGGATCGTGATGCCCTGCTTCGACACGTCGCGGATCACCTCGAAGATCTTCTCGACCATGATCGGCGACAGCCCCATCGATGGCTCGTCCAGCAGCAGCAGGTGCGGGTGGCACATCAGCGCGCGCGCCATCGCCAGCATCTGCTGCTCGCCGCCGGACAGCGTTCCGGCCAGCTGCCCGGCGCGTTCCTTCAGGCGCGGGAAGATGTCGAACCACTTGGCGATATCGGCGTCGATGCCTGCCTTGTCGTTGCGCGTATAGGCGCCCATCATCAGGTTTTCCAGGATCGTCATCCGCGTGAAGACGCCCCGCCCTTCCGGCACCATCGCCAGCTTTTTTTCCACCAGGTGGAAGCTCTGCACACCCTTCAGCGGCGCGCCCAGGTAGGAGATCGTGCCTTCCACCTTGCAGGCCGGCAGCGTGCCGGTGATGGCCTTCAGCGTGGTGGTCTTGCCGGCACCGTTGGCGCCGATCAGCGTGACCAGTTCACCCTCGTTTACTTCCAGGTCGATGCCCTTGACGGCCTTGATGCCGCCGTAGGCGACGTGCAGGCCGTCGATCTTCAGCACGTTCTTTTCAGTTGCCGCCATCAATGCGCCCCTCCCAGATAGGCGTCGATGACAGCCTGGTTGCTTTGGATTTCATGCGGCAAGCCTTCGGCGATCAGCTTGCCGTATTCGAGCACGCTGATGCGGTCGCACAGGCCCATCATCAATTTCACGTCGTGTTCGATCAGGAGCACGGTCTTGCCTTCCGCCTTGATCTTCACCAGCAGCTCGCGCAACGCCAGTTTTTCTGTGGCGTTCATGCCGGCGGCCGGTTCGTCCAGCGCCAGCAGTTGCGGATCGGTGGCCAGCGCGCGGGCGATTTCCAGCCGGCGCTGGTCGCCGTACGACAGGAACTTCGAGGTGCGGCTGGCGAACTGCCCGATGCCGACGAAATCCAGCAATTCCTGGGCCCGTGCGCGGATCGCCTTTTCCTCGTCGCGCGCGGCCTTGTGGCGGAAGATCGCGCCGAGCACGCCCTGGTGCGTGCGCACATGGCGCCCCACCATCACGTTTTCCAGCGCTGTCATTTCCCCGAACAGGCGGATGTTCTGGAACGTGCGCGCGATGCCCGCCTTCGCCACCGCATGGGGCGCCGACGGCGAATACGGCTTGCCGGCCAGTTCGAAGGTGCCGGTATCGGGCTGGTACAGGCCGGTGATCACGTTGAAGAACGTGGTCTTGCCGGCACCGTTCGGGCCGATCAGGCCATAGATCTGGCCGCGCTTGATGTTGATACGGACGTCGGTCAGCGCCTGCAGCCCGCCGAACCGTTTATTGACGCCCTGGATATTCAGGATGACTTCTTCGCTCATCTGTTTTCCTTACGCTGCCACGACGCCGGTCGCCTTGCCCTTGGTGTCGGAATCGCCGTCCGGGCGATCCTCGTGCTTCGGTGAAGGCCACAATCCCGCCGGCCGCACCAGCATGATCAGCACCAGCGCCAGGCCATACAGCAGCTGGCGCAGCACTTCGGCCTCGATCAGTACCTTGCCGAACAGCTGCATCTGCACCGGTTCGACCACGTGGCGCAGCACTTCCGGCAGCGCCGCCAGCAGCAGGCCGCCCAGCACGACGCCGGGAATGTGCCCGATACCGCCCAGCACCACCATGGCCAGCACGGCGATCGATTCGGTCAGCGAGAACGATTCCGGCGATACAAAGCCCTGGAACGCGGCAAACATGGCACCGGCCACGCCGCCGAACGAGGCGCCCATCGAGAACGCCAGCAGTTTCACGTTGCGGGTGTTGATGCCCATGGCCTTCGCGGCGATTTCATCTTCGCGGATCGCCACCCAGGCGCGGCCCAGGCGCGAATGCTGCAGGCGCGCGGTGATGAAGATCGTGGCAATGCACAGGAACAGGAACAGGAAATAGTAGGCATTGACGGAAGGGATCTGCCAGGCGCCGATCGACACCATCGCGCCGGAACCCTGTTCGCCGGCCAGGTCCACGCCGAACACCCGGATCGGATCGATCAGGTTGATGCCCTGCGGACCGTTGGTGAAGTTGATCGGATCGTTCAGGTTGTTCATGAAGATCCGGATGATCTCGCCGAAACCCAGCGTGACGATGGCCAGGTAGTCGCCGCGCAGCTTCAGCGTGGGCGCACCGAGGATGGCGCCGAACAGGCCGGCCAATGCCGCCGCGAACGGCACGATGAACCATACCGACAGGTGGATGCCGTTGGTGCGGATATCCTCGCCGAGGATCGCCACCAGCGTTTCACCGAACGCCGGGTGCAGCATGATGATCGATTCGAGCAGCGTGGCGAACTGGGGCGAAGCGAGCAGGCCCGTCAGGTAGGCGCCTACCGCGTAGAACGCGATATAGCCCAGGTCCAGCAGGCCGGCAAAGCCGACCACGATGTTCAGGCCCAGCGCCAGCATGATGTACAGCAGCGCCAGGTCGGCGATGCGCACCCACGAATTGCCATAGTGTTGCGCGAAGAACGGGAAGGCCACCATCACCGCCAGCAGCAACGCCATGCTGAGGTAGGCCTTTTTCGGATCGCGCGAAGTGTCGAAATTGAGCAGTGCCATGTCGGTCTCCTCAGGCGCGGTCGGCGACGCGTTCACCCATAATGCCGGACGGACGCACCGTCAGCACCAGGATCAGCACGATGAAGGCAAAGATGTCCTGGTAGTGGCTGCCGAGGAAGCCCCCGGTCAGGTCGCCGATGTAGCCGGCGCCCAGGCTTTCGATGATGCCCAGCACGATCCCGCCGATCATCGCGCCATAGATATTGCCGATACCGCCCAGCACCGCGGCGCAGAACGCCTTCAGGCCGGGGATCGTGCCCATGGCGAACTGGATCGACGCATAGTTCGCGCCCCACATCACGCCGGCCACGGCGGCCAGAGCGGCGCCGATCGCGAACGTGTAGACGATCACGCGGTTCGAATCGACCCCCATCAGGCCTGCCACGCGGGGGTTTTCCGCCACGGCGCGCATCGCCCGGCCCATCTTGGTTTTCTCGACGAGCAGCACCAGCGCGCACATCGACAGCGCGGCCAGGGCCAGCAGCAATACCTGCGTCACGCTGATCACGGCGCCGCCAATGGCGATCGGATCGGCCGGGAGCAGTTGCGGGAACGGCAGCGGGTTGCGGCCCCAGATCATCATGGCGAAGGTTTGCAGCAGGATCGACATGCCGATCGCCGTGATCAGCGGCGCCAGGCGCGGCGCGTTGCGCAGCCGACGGTAGGCGATGCGTTCGATCAGCACGTTGACGATGATGCAGCCGGGAATGGCGCCCAGGATCGCGATGCCCAGTTGCAGCCAGCCATTCATTTCAGGGAAATGGGCGCCGAGGATATTCATGATCGTCAGGCCGATCATGGCGCCGATCATCAGCACGTCGCCGTGGGCGAAGTTGATCAGGTTCAACACGCCGTACACCATCGTGTAGCCGAGCGCCACCAGCGCATACATGCTGCCCAGCACGAGGCCATTGATAATTTGTTGGATGAAGGTATCCATCGCTCCCCTTGTTCGACCTTGTTCGACCGTGTTATCGGCTCGATCTCATGCGCCGGCCGGCTGTGTATCGCCGGCCAACGCGTAACAAAAACGGCACCCGGAGGATAGCCCCGCAGTGCCGCCGCATGATGCTTGCCAGCATCGCTGTTCATTGCCGCTGTTTCATCCCGTGCAACCGGCTCGCATCCTACTACTTTCGCAGGGGTTCTGGAAGCCGGTGAAAAGAAGTCTGATCGGCAATAGTACTGATTTGCCCGCCATCATAGCGATTCCGGCTGAAAACTACGCGTGGAAAAATCGCTGCAATGGTGAACAATATTCAGTCTATAACATTTGTATCAGAGAAGGCCTTTCGGCAGCGGGAACGTGACGTTTTCCTCGACGCCTTCGAGAGGACGGACGCTCCTGGCGCCCAGTTCCTTGAGCCGGTCGATAACGGCCTGTACCAGCACCTCGGGCGCCGAGGCGCCGGCCGTGACGCCGATGCGCTGGTGGCCTTCGAGCCAGACGGGGTCGATCTGGTCGGCGCGGTCCACCATGTAGGCCGGCGTGCCCATCTTGCGGGCCACTTCGCGCAGCCGGTTCGAGTTCGAGCTGTTCGGGCTGCCCACGACGATGACCACTTCCACCTGCGGCGCCATGAACTTCACCGCTTCCTGGCGGTTCGTGGTGGCATAGCAGATGTCGCCCTTCTTCGGTTCCTGGATGGCCGGGAAACGCGCCTTCAGCGCTTCGATGATCTCGGCCGTGTCATCCACGGAGAGCGTGGTCTGGGAAACGTAGGCGAGATTGTTGGGGTTGCCGACCTGCAGCGTTGCCACGTCGTCGATGGTTTCCACCAGGTGCATGCCCTCTTCGGCCTGGCCCATGGTGCCTTCCACTTCCGGGTGGCCATCGTGGCCGATCATGATGATTTCGCAGCCGGACTTGCGCATCTTGGCCACTTCCACGTGCACCTTGGTCACCAGCGGGCAGGTGGCGTCGAAGATCGACAGGCCGCGCGCTTCCGCTTCGGCGCGCACCGCCTTCGATACGCCGTGGGCGGAAAATACCAGGGTATTGCCGGCCGGAACATCGTCCAGTTTTTCGATGAAGATCGCGCCCTTCGCGCGCAGGTCGGCCACCACATAGGCGTTGTGCACGATTTCGTGGCGCACATAGATCGGCGCGCCGAACTGCTGCAGCGCGCGCTCGACGATCTCGATCGCGCGGTCGACACCCGCGCAAAAGCCGCGCGGCTGGGCCAGGAGGATTTCTTTATTGGTTTGCATCGCGGTGTTCATCTGTTTTACAACACGGAAATCAGGTTCACTTCAAAGCGCACCGGCTGGCCTGCCAGCGGGTGGTTGAAGTCGAAGATGGCGGCATCGTCGTGCAGCTCGCGCAGGATGCCGGAAAAACGGCCGCCGCCCGGTGCCGCGAAATCGACCAGGTCGCCCACGCGGTATTCCGCGCCGGGTACCGAGTTCTCGTCCAGCGTGGCGCGCGTGACGGGCCGGATCAGCTCCGGATTGCGCGGGCCGAAGGCCACGCCCGGCTCCAGGTCGAAGGTTCGATGGGTACCTTCCGGCAAGCCGAGCAGCAACTCTTCCAGCACCGGTGCCAGCTGGCCGGAACCCAGCATCAGCGTGGCCGGATTGCCGTCGAAGGTGGAGACGATATCGGTACCGTCCAGCTTGGCCAGACGGTAATGCAGGGTGAGATACGCGGAAGGAGTGACGACGTTCGACATGATATGACCCGGGTTGAGGGCGATTGGCTGGGCAAACCGGTATTGTAAGCCAGCTTGGCGCCAGCCGGCGGATCGCGCTGCCCGGGCGCCGCCGGCGCCACGAGTCTTGCGCCTGTCTTCGCCATATCAGTATGGCCCGGCTCGCCCCCTCCGATAATGGCCTTCCGATCAAGGAGGCACACATGAGCATCTCGAACTGGCCGGCGCACCAGCGCCCGCGTGAACGGTTGATCCGCGAAGGCGCGCAAGCCCTGTCGGACGCGGAATTGCTGGCCGTGTTCCTGCGCGTGGGCATGCGCGGCAAGAACGCTGTCGAACTGGCCGGCGACATGGTCCGGCACTTCGGCTCGCTGCAAGCGCTGTTGCGCGCGAGCCTGAAGGATTTTACCGCGGTACCCGGCCTGGGTCCGGCCAAGTATGCCCAGCTCAACGCCGTCATCGAGCTGGCGCGCCGGGCCATCAGCGACGAAATGCTGTCCGGCGAATCGATCTGCTCGCCCCAGGCCGCCAAGCAGTACCTGCGCCTGGCAATGGCTGGCCGTCCCTACGAATCGTTCCACGTGCTGTTCCTGGATGTGCGCAACCGCCTGATCGCGGCGCGCGAACTGTTCCGGGGCACGCTCACCCATACCAGCGTCTATCCCAGGGAAGTCGTGCGCGAGGCACTGACACGCAACGCCGCCAGCGTGATGCTGGCGCATAACCATCCTTCCGGCACGCCGGAACCCAGCGAGGCCGACATGCTGCTCACGCGCGCGCTCGTACAGGCACTGGCGCTGGTCGATATCCGCATCCTCGACCATTTCGTTGTGGCGGGACATCGCGTGCATTCCTTCGCGGAAAACGGCCAGATGTAACAATTCTCTCCCTGCCCGCGTGGCGTTTACCGTTAGATATCAATGACTTCGGACAACCGGGCGGACTTGGCCGTTCACAGATCCGCTAAATGTTAAATTTTTCCTCGCGATCGTGACACAATTGTTTTTCACAAGTGATTGAAAAACCTCAGCTTTTTGGATAAACTCCTGTTTTTCCAATTTTGGAAGTTATCTAAGGAGTGCAACATGGCACGTGTTTGCCAAGTCACTGGGAAGAAGCCGATGGTCGGCAACAACGTTTCCCATGCAAACAACAAGACCAAGCGTCGTTTCCTGCCGAACCTGCAGAACCGCCGCATCTTCGTTGAATCTGAAAACCGCTGGGTCTCCCTGCGTCTGTCCAACGCCGGTCTGCGCGTGATCGACAAGGTCGGCATCGACGCCGTCCTGGCCGACATGCGCGCTCGCGGCGAAAAAGTCTAATAGGGAGCTATCATGGCAAAAACTGGCCGCGACAAAATCAAGCTGGAATCGACCGCTGGCACGGGTCACTTCTACACCACGACCAAGAACAAGCGCACGATGCCTGGCAAGATGGAGATCATGAAGTTCGATCCCAAAGCCCGCAAGCACGTGACGTACAAGGAAACCAAGATCAAGTAATCGATCTTGTTCCACGAAAAAAGCCGCTCTCGAGCGGCTTTTTTGCATCTGGAGTGTTGTAAAAAATCGGGGACAGCCGAAACGCCGAACCGCCCCGCTCTCAGAAACATTTCTTGGAACCGGGGTTAGACCCAAATGCCGCTAAGTTAAGCGTTACCCGATATGTCGGAAGCGCATGCATTCACCCCAACAGCGAAGGGCTGGGGTCAGACCCGCCGGGTCTGACCCCGGAATTTGCACTTGGGGTGGGCTTATCTAAGCGGCATTAAGGTCAGACCCCATTTTTAGGAAACATTTCCTGGAACCGGGGTCAGACCCCAGTTTTAGGAAATGTTTTACAAGGGCAAACAAAAACGGCCCCGAAGGGCCGTTGGTTAATGTGCTGCCAGGGATTACGCGTAGCTGCGCAGCCGCAGCGAGAAGTCTTGCAGTGCCTTGATGCCGGAGGCCTCGGCGCGCTGGCACCAGTCCTGAAGCTTGTGCACCAGTTCTTCGCGGGTGAAGTGCGAACGCTCCCAGATCACGCCCAGTTCGACGCGCATGGTGTGCATGGTTTCCAGCGCCTTGCTGTGCTGGAACAGCTCCGTCAGATGCGCCTTTTGCACCGCTTCCAGCTTCGCCGGTTCGCGCTGCATGGCCTTGCGGGCAGATTTCAGCACGCCCGATTCCAGCTGCGCCTTGTGCTTCAGGTGCTCCACTTCCTCGTCCCACGCATGCTTGACCGACTTGGCGTACTTGGCCATCACGTCGTAGCGGTTGGCGATCACGGCTTGCAGCGTTTCGATGTCGGCATGCAGTTTGGCAGCAGCGAACTTCGGCTTGGGCGGCAGCTTTTTCACCTTGGCCAGGCCGACCATTTCCATCATGCGGATATAGCCCCAGCCGATGTCGAACTCATACCACTTGGACGACAGCTTGGCCGACGTGGCATAGGTATGGTGATTGTTGTGCAGCTCTTCGCCGCCGATGATGATGCCCCAGGGAATGATGTTGGTGGCCGCATCCGAGCAATCGAAGTTGCGATAACCCCAGTAGTGGCCGATGCCGTTGATGATGCCGGCGGCCGTGATCGGGATCCACAGCATCTGTACGGCCCACACTGTCAGGCCCTTGGCACCGAACAGCATGACGTTCAGGATCAGCAGCAGCGCCACGCCCTGCCAGCTGTACTTGGTGTACAGGTTGCGCTCCATCCAGTCGTCCGGCGTGCCGTGGCCGTACTTGTCGAGCGTTTCCTTGTTTTTCGTTTCAGCGCGGTACAGCTCGGCGCCTTCCCAAAATACTTTCTTGATGCCGCGGGTCACGGGGCTGTGCGGATCTTCCTCGGTATCGCATTTGGCGTGGTGCTTGCGGTGGACCGCTGCCCATTCCTTCGTGACCTGGCCCGTGGTCAGCCACAGCCAGAAGCGGAAGAAGTGGCTCGGGATCGCGTGCAGTTCCAGCGCGCGGTGTGCCTGGTGGCGGTGCAGATAGATCGTGACGGCCGCGATCGTGATGTGCGTAACGATCAGCGTATAGATGACGGTTTGCCAGTTCGACAGACCGGTGATGCCATGCGTCAGGAAGTCCAAGACAGCGTTCAAACTAGTTCCATCCATTCAAATGATTTCCAGTCGCGCGGAAATCTTGCGCATCGCCAGCAGACGTTACCATCCATTGTACGCGTATTCGTCCGGGACAGGCAGGACGATTGGCCCGCGTCACACCGTTTCCTGTGGTATTTCCGGATCCTGCACGGCGGCCGTTGCCGCTCCGATAATGCGCATCTCGCGCGCCGGATACGGCACCATGACCTCATGCTCCTTCAACGCTTTCCAGATGGCACGGTTGACGTCGGAAGTGACGCCGCCACGGCCGTTCTCGGGGTCGCCGATCCAGAAGCCCACCTGCAATTCCAGGCCATCGGCGGCGAAACCCAGCAGCGTGGCGCCGGGCGGGCGCGATTGCAGCACCCGCGGCACCGTCGCCGCCGCCTTTTCCAGCAGCTTCAGCGCAAAATCCAGGTCGGTATCGTAGGAAACAAACACCTTGGTGCTCAGCCATACTTCCTTGTTCGTCAACGTGGTGTTCTGCACCGCGCTGGACACGAACATTTCGTTCGGCACGATCGATTCCACGCCATCGAGCCCCTGCAATACCGTGTAGCGCGTATTGATCCGCGCTACACGGCCGCTGTACTTGTCGACGGTGATCATGTCGCCGATCTGCAGGCTGCGGTCCAGCAGGATGATGAAGCCGGACACGTAATTGCTGGCGATCTTTTGCAGGCCCAGGCCGAGGCCGACGCCCAGCGCGCCGCCGAACACGGACAGCACGGTCAGGTCGATGCCCACCAGGTTCAGGCTGAACAGCACGGCAACCACGATCAGCAGCGCCCGGCCGACCCGTGCCAGCACCACCCGGACATTGGAATTGAGCGTATCCACGCCCATCAGCCGCTCTTCCAGCGCCGTGCCGGCCCACATCGCCAGCACCAGCGTGACGACGACGGAGACGATGCCTTGCAGGATTTCCGCCACCGTCACCCTGCTCTTGCCGAGGTGCAGCTCGCTGCGATCCAGGTAACGGTAGATATCGTCCCAGTACCCGGTGATGTACAGCGCGAACGCCACCCACACCAGCAGCTGGAAGATCTTCTCGAATGTCAGCATTGCCGCGCCGATTTCGCCACGGCGCGCGAACACCCGCCGCAGCAGGTAGAACGTGAGACGGATCACCGCCAGCGAGCCCCAGATCGGCAGCGCCACCTTCAGCAGGTTGACGTGATACCAGCGCCCCAGCACGATCTGCGACAGCCACAGCAACAGCACGATCGCCAGCGGCGCGATCACGCGCGCAAAGCTTTCCACGCCAAATCGCGCCATGGCGGTACGATCGTCGCGCTGGCCGAGGCGGGCCAGCACCAGCCGCGACAACATCCATCCCAGCCCGACCGACAGGACCAGCGCTCCCAGCTGCCACATCAGGCCCGCATCGCGCAGGTCGCCCAGCAGGTCGTTCCACAATGCCGACAGCGGGATCTGTTTCATCAGTCAGCGGTCTCCGGTGCGGCCTCGTCGCCGGATTCGTCGGCCGGCACCGCCTTGGCCATCGGCTTGCGCTCGAACACGGCGGCAAAGAAGCCGTCGGTCTGGTGCTTGTGCGGCAGCAGCTTCAGGTAATCGCCCATGTCCAGGTCGATCTTTTGTTCCGCCAGCACCTGGCTCATCGGCACGAGGTGGAAGTCCGGGTGGGCCGCGATGAACTGTTCGGCCACCGCGTCGTTCTCCTCCTTCAGCAGGCTGCAGGTCGCATACACGAGCCGGCCACCGGCCTTGACCAGGCGGGCGGCGCCATCCAGGATCGATACCTGCTTCGCGTGCATCTCGGCGATCGCCTCGACCGGCTGGCGCCATTTCACGTCCGGGTTGCGGCGCAGCGTGCCCATACCGGAGCATGGCGCGTCGACCAGCACGCGGTCGATCTTGCCGGCCAGCCGCTTGATCTTCGCATCGCGTTCATGCGCGATGGCCACCGGATGCACGTTCGACAGGCCCGAGCGCGCCAGCCGCGGCTTCAGCTTGGCCAGGCGCTTTTCCGACACGTCGAATGCATACAGGCGACCGGTATTGCGCATCTGCGCGCCCAGCGCCAGCGTCTTGCCGCCGGCACCGGCGCAAAAGTCGACCACCATCTCGCCGCGGCGCGCGCCGAGGATCTGCGCCAGCACCTGGCTGCCCTCGTCCTGCACTTCGATCGCGCCTTCCTTGAACAGTGGCAGGTTCTGCAGCTGCGGCTTCTTCAGCACGCGCAGGCCCAGCGGCGCGAACGGCGTGGCCGTCGCGGCGATCGGCGCCTGGGCCAGCTGCTCGATGACCTTGTCGCGGTCCGCCTTCAGCGCGTTGACGCGCAAGTCCAGCGGCGCCGGCGTGTTCAGCGCATCGGCCAGCTGCAGCGCTTCGTCTTCGCCATATTGCTCGGCCAGCTTTTCCCACAGCCATTTCGGCATATTGGTACGCAGCGACTTGTGCAGCAGCGAGCGGTCGATGTCCCGCATCCGCTTCAGCCACTCCACTTCCTCGTCCGTCAGGCCGGGCAGCGCCTCGATGCCGACGGCGTCGGCCATGCCCAGCAACGTCAGCCGGCGCATCGTGGCACCGCCATTGGGCTCGGAAAACTCGGTGAAGAAGTTCTTGTTGCGCAGCACCGCATACACGCATTCGGCAATCGCGCCGCGTTCGCGGCCGCCGAGGCGGGGGTGGTCCTTGAAGTAGCGGGACAAGGTGGTGTCCGCCGGCGCGGTAAAGCGCAAGATCTCGCGCAGCACTTCTTCAGCGCTGGCGAGCACGACTGGAGGCAATCTCATGGGAATCCTGGTGATGAATTAATTCGCGGCCGGGGCCGGCGATGGGGGCGACGACATGGCCGACGGGGTGGCCGACGACAGGGCGCTGTCGTGCGGTCGATGCGGTCCGTAAACCTGGCCGTTCTCGACGGTCAGTTTATCTTCGATGAACCAGCGGATGGCGCGCGGATACAGGATGTGTTCCTGCACAAGCAGGCGCTGCGCCAGTGTTTCCGGGGTATCGCCGGGCAATACCGCCACGCGCGCCTGGTCCACCATCGGGCCATGATCCAGCTCCGCGGTCACGAAATGCACGGTGGCGCCATGCTCGGCATGGCCGGCGGCCAGCGCCGCCTCGTGCGTATGCAGGCCGGGGAACAGCGGCAGCAGCGACGGATGGATGTTCAGCATCCGGCCCGCGTAATGCTCGACGAAGCCGGGCGTGAGGATCCGCATGAAGCCCGCCAGCACGACGAGATCCGGCGCGAAACCGTCGATCACGGCCTGCAGCGCGGCATCGAATGCTTCGCGGGTCGGGTATTCCTTGTTCGGCACGACGGCGGTGGGAATGCCGCGCGCCGCGGCGAATTCCAGGCCTTTCGCATCGGCGCGGTTGCTGATGACGGCGGCGATCCGGGCCGGCCACTGCTCCGCTTCGGCGGCGCGGACCACGGCTTCCATATTGCTGCCGCGGCCCGAAATGAGGATGACGATGTTTTTCATGGCCGACATTGTACCCGCTGCGGAAGGGCAGACCAACGGCGGACCAGCGGCGGACCGCCGCCTGGCGCAGGTACGACAACGGCGGAGGAAGCTTCAGCCGGCCGCCCCGGCGCTATTCGAAGGAGTAGAAAACGCGGAAAGGCACCTTCTTCTCGGCCCACCAGTCGGCCGCGTCGCGGAACACGTCGAGCAGCGTTTCACGCGCTTCACGGTCGAATTTCTGGGTATTGGGCAGTTGTTCGAGCACGATCACGAAGCCGGGCTGGGCTCCGGCCTGGAACAGCGTTTCCGTCAACGTGGTACGCAGTGCATCGAAATTCTTGCCGCAGGGCTTGGGGAACCTGAAGGATTCGGCAATGATGCCCAGTACTTGCTGCTTGGTCAGGCCGGCATGGCAATACGCATATAAAAAATGCTGGCCCAGGCGGCCGGCCTCCTCTTGCAGTTCAGCGATCCTGAATGCCCTGATGGACTGAACGAGGTTGGGCGGCACGGTTAAGAACAAACTCATTTTTCCCTCAAAATCGACCTGTTGTACGGTATGTGTTTTATATTGAAGGCACCTATACAAGGCACGCTGCGGCACACTGCGAGGTAGGTGCATGTCAGCAAATGCGCAACAACGCGCAACAACGCGCAACAACGCACATCAATGCACATCAATGCGCCACACTGCGCAATATTGCCCAGCATCGCGCGACACTGCTTCCCCGTGGTGCGCGGCATGCCGCTGCACCGGCAGCGCTAGTCGCGTTTCTCTCCGTCAATTCGATCCCTAGAGTGTAAGGGTAACGTGTTGTACAGCATGAATCAACTTTAAAGTGGCAGCACGCGCAAGATTTGTTAAAAACCGGTCATTTTCAGCGCCATTTAAGATGCCCTGCCGACAATCATCCTCCCGCTTCATTTGCCACGGGCAAATGCGCTGCAAGCCGGAGGAACAGGGGTTACATTTTGTTGCCATGACCCCGGATTGGCCCGATACGCCGGCGTTACCATTGCACCGCGTAATACACACTTCCCTGTATTTCCACAATCGTCACTGACAATAAGACAATCACCAATAGAGGTACTTCAAATGAAACTGAAAACTCAGTTGCCATTGAAATGGATGTTGTCGGCCGTGCTGCTTGGCTCGCTGCCGGCCGTGCAGGCCGCCGATTTCGAGGATTACGGCCGCGTCGTGCGGGTCACGCCGCAGGTCGAGCGGGTCAACCGTCCACAGCAGGAATGCCGCACGGAGTATGTGCAGGTCCAGCAGCCGCAGCAGCGCAGCGTGGGTGGCTCCATCGTCGGCGGCATCGCCGGCGCGCTGCTGGGCAGCCAGGTCGGCAGCGGCAGCGGCCGCACGGCAGCGGCGGCGGCCGGTGCGATCGCCGGCGCGGTGGTCGGCGACCGCGTCGACAACCAGAACGCGGCGCCCGCGGGCGTGCAGGAACAGGCGGTGAAACAATGCCGTACCGTCGACAGCTGGGAATCGCGTACCACCGGCTACGAAGTCGTGTATGACTACCGCGGCCGCAACTACACCAGTTACATGTCGCAAGATCCGGGCGAACGCGTGCGCCTGCGGGTCTCGGTCGAACCGGTCCAGTAGCCGCCATGAAGTAGCTCCATGAAGCAGCTCCGTGACGGCATGGCCAGGCGGGCATGCCATCACGACACTGCCGGCCCGCGCGCCGGCAGTTTGCATTGGCGCACGCATCGGCACCCTTATCGGCACCCTTATCGGCACAGTCATCGGCGTATCAATGACACCATCGAGGCGCCCTCGCATCGGCACGCTTGCCATTGAAAGCTTGATCCAGGGCAAAGCGACGCGGGATAATGAAGGCCCCACCGGAATCCCTCCCATGCTGATCAAACGTAAATCCATCGAAAAAGAAGAATCGTCCCGTCCCGCGAAGCCGGCGGCGAAAACCGCCGCACGCAAGCTGGCGCCGTATAAACCGAAATTCGCGCCGGTCACGCTGTCCGAACAGGATGGCGTGCGCTACCTGCACTTCGGCACCGAATGGGTACAGGGCGCCATGCGTATCCGCAAGCCCGACTGGCCCGAACTGGAGTACGCCCAGCAGATGATGGCATGGATGCTGTGGATCGATACGCCGCGCAGCGTCGCCCAACTGGGCCTGGGTACCGCCACGCTGACGAAGTTCTGCTACCGCACCTTCCCCGAGGCGCAGGTGACGGCGGTGGAACTGAACCCGCACGTGATCGCCATCTGCCAGTCGATGTTCAAGCTGCCGCCGGACGATGCGCGGCTGCGCGTGCTGGAGATGGATGCGCTGGATTTCGTCAGCGATCCCGCCAACCACAACAGCCTCGATGCGCTGCAGGTGGACCTGTACGACGCCACCGCGCGCGGCCCGGTATTGGACTCGGCGGAATTCTATGCCGCCTGCGCCGCCTGCCTGCGCGAGGATGGCATCATGACCGTGAACCTGTTCGGCGACCATCCCAGCTATGCGAAGAACCTGAAGGCGATGAAGTACGCGTTCCCGCAAGTGGTCAGCCTGCCCGAAGTCCACGAGGGCAACGTGGTCGCGCTGGCATTCCGGCGCGCCCGCCCGCTCGACATCCCTGCCCTGGAAGAGCGTGCCAAGGCGATCCACGCGCAGACCAGGCTGCCGGCGAAATTATGGGTGAAGGGCCTCGCTTCGGCCGGGGCATAGCCATGACCAGGACACTCGACCTGCAACAGATCTTCACGTGGCTGCTGGCCGACGGCATGGTCGAGAAAGCCGGCGTCAAGGCCCATTACGCGCAGGCCCAGGGCATCCTCCGCAACACCGCCGGCTCGATGCATCCGCTGTGCGCGGTGGCGCATTGCAAGATCCTGTCCGCCCAGCCGCCGCACCGGCAACTGACGCTGGATGTGCTGACCGAATGGCTGGCCGGGCGCGCCCGGCTGCCGCTGTACCGCATCGATCCGCTGAAGGTCGACTTCACCCGCGTGGCGGACGTGATGTCGGCCAGCTATGCGGCGCGCTTCAACATCCTGCCGGTGGAAATCACGGCCGACACGCTGACCGTCGCCACCGCCGACCCGTTCGCGCTCGAATGGGAACCGGAGATCGCCAAGATCTCGCGCCGCTCGATCCGCCGCGTGATCGCCAATCCGCTCGACATCGCCCAGTACACCTCGCAATTCTTTTCCCTGGCCAAGTCGATCAGGGATGCCAACAAGTCCAACGGCCAGGACCTCGCCCTGCGCAACAACTTCGAGCAGCTGGTCGAGATGGGCAAGAGCAACCGGCAGGTCGACGCCAACGACCAGCATGTGATTAACATCGTCGACTGGCTGTGGCAATACGCGTTCGAGCAGCGCGCTTCCGACATCCACCTGGAACCGAAGCGCGACATCGGCAATATCCGCTTCCGCATCGACGGCATGCTGCACCAGGTATACCAGGTGCCCGCAGTGGTGATGATCGCGATGACCGCGCGCATCAAGCTGCTGGGGCGGATGGACGTGATCGAGAAGCGCCGCCCGCAGGATGGCCGGATCAAGACGCGGACCGCCGGCGGCCAGGAAATCGAGCTACGGCTGTCCACGCTGCCGACCGCGTTCGGCGAGAAGCTGGTGATGCGGATCTTCGACCCGGAAGTCGTCGTCAAGACGCTGCCCGAACTGGGCTTCCCGCCCGAGGATGCGGCACGCTGGGATGCGCTGACGAAGCGGCCGCACGGCATCATCCTCGTGACCGGCCCCACCGGTTCGGGCAAGACCACCACCCTGTACACCACGCTGAAGGCGCTGGCCACTTCCGAAGTGAACGTGTGTACCGTGGAAGACCCGATCGAGATGGTGGAAGCATCGTTCAACCAGATGCAGGTGCAGCCGGGCATCGACCTGTCCTTCGCGGACGGCGTGCGCGCGCTGATGCGGCAAGACCCGGACATCATCATGGTCGGCGAGATCCGCGACCTGGCCACGGCCGAAATGGCGATCCAGGCCGCGCTGACCGGCCACCTGGTGCTGTCGACGCTGCACACCAACGACGCGCCATCGGCCGTGATGCGGCTGCTGGAACTCGGCGTGCCGTATTACCTGCTGGAGGCAACCATCATCGGCATCATGGCGCAGCGCCTGGTGCGCACCCTGTGCGCCGACTGCAAGGCGCCGGACGGCACGCTGCCGGACGACATCTGGCAAGGCATCGGCGGGTCCTGGAACCTGCCGAAACCGCAGCAGGTTTACCGCCCGGTGGGCTGCCCCGAGTGCCGGCAAACGGGCTTTCGCGGCCGCACCGGCATCTATGAGCTGCTGACCGTCAGCGCCGCATTCAATGCCCTCGTCAAGGAAGACACCGATATCGCCGCGCTGCGCCGGCAAGCGATCGCCGACGGCATGAAACCGCTGCGCATCGCCGGCGCCGGAAAGATCAGCGAAGGCGCGACCACCGCCGAGGAAGTGCTGAAGGCCACGGCATCGCTTGCCTGACCTCGTTGGGCCAGGCGCAGTGTCGCGCCGAAGCGTATTTCCTGAAGATTCGCAGAGGCCGCATGCGTATCAACAGGAAATGCGCTTGGCAGAGCGCAACGACACGTATATAATACGGCCTCTTTCGGGTCGTTAGCTCAGCTGGTAGAGCAGCGGACTTTTAATCCGTTGGTCGCAGGTTCGAATCCCGCACGGCCTACCACGAATAGATCAGAGAAGCCAACCGTCCGCGGTTGGCTTTTTTGTTTGGTCTTCTTGTTGGCGATCCTGTCTTGCTTTTCCGCCGGCCCGTTCAGGTACAGGCACTTCGCCGCCCGCCGTCATATTTCCGCCCTTGCGATGTCATACATTCATGACAATTTCGCTTAACAATCCATTAGAAATAAAACAACGAGCTCGGCTACGATAGCGCTCGTTCGATTTCGCGGGATGCACTCCATGTCGCGCGAGCTGGCCCGGCGCCTGCGGCGCAAGCAGGAAGGAGCATCCGCGCGAGCGCGCTACGAAGCAGGCTTAACTAAGCAGGCTTAACTAAGCAGGCACAACTAAGCAGGCACAAGCAAGTAGGCGCACGGCAGTAAACACTGAGCAGCAAAGCATTACCCTCCCCCATTTCGGCCAACCTGCGCGGTTGGCCTTTTTTTTTGGCGCAGGCCACCTCACGAGCGCAGCGTTGCCTGCTCCCCTTCCACGCAGGCGCGGCAACCCGCGTGGCAGCGGAGCGCACCATGCGGCCGAGCGGCATCTCGACCCACCGGTAAAACGCGGCGCCGGCCGCCAGGCTCGCACCCCACGCGCCCAGCATGCCGAGCAGCTGCCATGCCGGCTCGGCCGGCACAAACCGCGTGAACGCCGCGTTGACCACCAGGCAGACGGGAAAGTGCACGAGGAAGATGGCGTAGGAAATGCGCCCGAGCCAGCTGGCAGCGGACGCCGCGGGCCCATTCGGCAGCGCGCGCAGGCGGCCGAACAGGAACAGCAGGCCGGCCACCGCCAGCGCCAGCGCGATCCGGTCGCGGAAGTCGAGCACCAGCGCGGCAAGCACCGGCAACACGGCAAGCGCCGCGAGCAACGCGACGGCGCCGCCCTTGCGGCTGCGGTCGCCTGCCCACCACGCCATGACGCCCAGGCCATAGCTGCCGAAGAAATAGGGAGCCCAGTCGTCCCAGCCGGCATCGAGGTTGAAATAGAACAGCGACGCGGCGATGCCCAGCGCGACAGCGCACGGCATCAACCACGGCAGCGGCCGCGTGCCGGCCACGCGGCCGCCCAGCCACAGCATCAGGGCCAGCGCCGCATACAGCTGGAAATCGATGGCGACATACCAGGCGCCCGCCGACAGCGATTCATACCCCAGCACGCCGTGCAGCAATACCGCGTGGGCGCACAGCTGCGCGAACGTGGCGGGTGCGGAAATCGAATCATGTGTCATCCACGCGGCGGCCCAGGCTGATGCCAGCGCGGCCAGCAGCGTCGCGGCCAGGAATGGCGGCGCCAGCTTGACGTAGCGCCGCCATAGCGCCGCGCGCGGACGGACCAGCCCGGCGCGGCCCTCGGGACTCAGCGACTTCGCGGCCAGGAACCCGCCGATCACCAGGAACACCTGCACGGCGAAGCGCGCCGGGTCGGCGAGCCAGTCCATCACTTCGGGCAACAGGGTGCGCGCATGGTCGGCCATCGGGCCATAGAACGCCAGGTGGTGCAGCACGATCAATTGCGCGGCCACCGCCTTCAGCCAGTTCACCAGCATGAATTCCGTCCCGGCCCGCCCGTTCGCTTCCGGAACCGACAGCTTGTTCGACGCCGTCGTCGCGGCCGTATCGCCGCTCTTGTTTGCTACCTTCATCCACTTCCCTTGTGCCACTCATCAGCCCGGCAAGGCGTGATGATTTTGTAAAGGACGGGAGGATAGCCGAGTTAGCCCATCCGTGGCGCCGAGAAGTGCCCGGCCGGGACCGCCAACACCCGGCAGCTGCCTCGGCCAACGACAGAACCTGTCCAGACAGCGACGGATCGATGCATCTGACGGACAAATTCACTTATAAATAACTTAAAAAACTACCAACTCTGCGGTTAAAATCATGTTTTTCCTCTAACACATGCCGGAGCCTGAATGAAATTGTCCGCTATTGCCGCTGCACTCGCGCTGTCTCTGCCATTGACCGCGTTCGCCGATGTCACCTCCACGGCGCAGATCAGCAATTTCCGCTTTGAAGTCATCGATCTCGACCTGAACGATGGCGTTACCGCGCAACTGACGCTGGATGAAGTCGGCAAAGTGCTGACCGCCGGCTACTACGACGACTTCGGCATCCCCGATCCGTTCGAATACCTCACGGAAGACGGCACCGTGGCCGCCACGGTCGGTGCCGGCAACTCCACGGGCACGCTGGACAACGGCGCAGCCAGTGTTTCGGCGAATTTCACAGGTTCCGAAGGTGAACTGTTCAGCACGGTCGCCGTTGGCCATTCGTTCACGCTCACCGCCAATACCCAGGTCATCCTGTATGCGGACGCCGGCGTCTCGGGTGGCGTCGGCGCCGACGCCACGTATGGCGGATCGAGCTACAGCACCCTGTTCGGCGGCACCTACG
The DNA here is from genome assembly GCF_004322755.1 of Pseudoduganella albidiflava. NCBI lineage: Bacteria > Pseudomonadati > Pseudomonadota > Betaproteobacteria > Burkholderiales > Oxalobacteraceae > Pseudoduganella > Pseudoduganella albidiflava. Next base: position 940,482 of record NZ_CP036401.1, on the reverse strand, counting down.
ATGTGGTCACGGGCGAGCCGGCGCAGATCGAAGACTACCTGGTCAGCTACCTGGGCAATTCGGAACAGCGCCTGCTGTCGGTCACCTTCTCGAGCGGCAACGCGGCGCTCGAAGGTGAACTCGGCTATGCGGTCAGTGCCTATGCCGGCGTCAGCCCGGTACCGGAACCATCGCAAGTGGCATTGCTGACGCTGGGTCTCGCCGGCCTCGGCTGGCGTCTGCGCCGCGCAAATAAGCGCAAATAAGCAAAATCAGCATGAAAATATCAACATAAGCAGGCGCCAGCGAGCGCGCCCGTAGCACTGGAAAGCCAACCCGCGCGGTTGGCTTTTTCATGGGGCCGTGCATTCCCGGCAGCCACTGTCGTTGCGCACGCAAACCGCATGCAACGCGCCGCGGACGCGCTCACCGCTTGCAAACAGTAATGATTCTCATTTATAGTCGAGCCTTTTTTCGAAGGCTCCATGAACTCTTCCTCTCCGGCGACCAGTCTTGCTGCGCTGTGCATTCTCTCCACCACGCTTTCCGCCACCGCCGGCACGGAGGTATCGGAAGGCACGCCGATGCCGCAAGTGAACGTCGTTGCCGAGCGCGTTGGCGACGGGTGGAATGCGCAAGCGTCGCGCGGCGCCACGCGCACCGAGACGCCCCTGGAAGAAGTCCCGCAATCGGTGCGGGTGATCGGCAGCCAGCAGATCGACGACCTGGGCGCCACGCGCATGGCCGACACCGTGGACTTCGTCAGCGGCATTTCCCGCCTCAACGATTTCGGCGGCACCTGGGACAACTTCGCGATCCGCGGCTTCAGCAGCACGGACATGGGATATCTCGTCAATGGTTTCCCCGGTTCGCGTGGCTACAACCCGCCGCGCGATACCGCCACCGTGGAACGTTTCGAGTTCCTGAAAGGCCCGGCCGGCGCAGTCTATGGCGGCAGCGAACCGGGCGGCACGATCAATATCGTGACCAAGAAGCCGAAGTTCGCCGCCGACCACGTGGCCGAGATCAGCATCGGCAGCGCCGGCCTGCGGCGCGCCACGCTGGACAGCACGGGCGCGCTGGGTAATTCGGTGGCCTATCGCCTGAACGTGATGGCCGAAGAAGGCAATACGCGCTCCTCGCTGCTGCACAACAAGCGCCACCTGGTGGCACCCGCGCTGACCTGGGTGATCGACAGCCGTACCACGCTGAACCTGGAATCGGAATTCCTGCGCGCGAACACGCCGCTGGACCGCGGCGTGATCAATGTGCGCGGCGTGCTCGGCACGCTGCCGCGCGACCGTGTACTGAACGAGCCCGGCGACGAAAACCTGCGCCTCTCCAGCGACACGCACCAGGCCACGCTGGATCACCGTCTGTCGGACCACTGGCGCGTGCGCCTCGGCGCCAGCTACAAGGAAAGCAAATTCCAGGGCGAATACACGGAAGCGAACGGGCTGGCGGCCGACAACCGCACGCTGAACCGCCAGGCTACCTGGCGCACGCTGCCCTCGCGCGACAGCGCCTTGCAGGCCGAACTGGAAGGAAAATTCGCGACCGGTGCCGTGGGCCACACGCTGCTGGTCGGGGCCGAGGCCTCGCGCCTGTTCATGAATACGGAAATCCTCCGTTCGGCCAACTACCCGATCGACATCCACGCGCCGGTGTACGGCCAGCCCGTGCCGCCGCTGGCGAACCGCACCAGCAGTTCCGACGAACGCCAGCGCGTGAAGGCCGTGTTCGCGCAAGACCAGCTGAGCCTTTCCGAGCAGTGGAAGCTGCTGCTCGGCGTGCGCTGGGACGAGTACAGCCAGTCGCTGGAAAACCGCGTGGCGAAGACCTTCGTGGCGCGCGAGCAGAGCGCCGTCACGCCGCGCGCCGGCGTGACCTTCCTGCCCAACGCCTGGAGTTCGCTGTACCTCTCGGCCGGCAAATCGTTCCGCGGCAATAACGGCACCGACATCGCCGGCCTGCCCTTCGATCCGCAGCGTTCCACCGCCTACGAGGCGGGCTGGAAGCTGCAGACGCCGGACCGGCGACTGGGCGCCACGCTGGCCATCTACGACATCACCAAGACCAACGTGCTGACGGCCAGCGACATCCCCGGCTACTCGGTGGCCGCCGGCGAAATCAAGAGCACCGGCGTGGAGGCCGACGTCAACGGCCAGGCGGGCCGCCACTGGCGCGTGATGGGCAACTTCGCCTGGAACGATGCCCGCGTGACGAAGGACAAGACCCTGGCCGCCGGCACGCGCCTGGCCAATGTGCCCGAGTACAGCGCCGGCCTGCTGGCGATCCGCGAAGACCGCCTGCCCGGCGGCAGCCGCTACGGTGTCGGCGCCGGCGTGAACCACGTGGGCGAACGCTCCGGCAACAATGCCGACACGTATTCCCTGCCCGCCTACACGACGTTCAAGCTGGTCAGCTATTGGCAGGTCAACCGGCGCACCCGCCTGTCGGTCGACGTGCACAACCTGGCGAACCGCCTGTTCTACACCGCGTCGTGGGGCAACCTGTACGTCACGCCGGGCGCCGAACGCAGCGTGGTCGCGCGGCTGAAGGTCGACCTGTAAGCCGGCGGCCTCACTTGCCGTTCTTCAGCCGCCACAGCGAGGTGGGCAACGCGATCGGCGCGCCGGGCTTGAAGAAGGCCGAGTCCTGGATGCGCGAGGTGGTCACGTACACCACGCCGTCCGGGCCCTGGCTGAACGTATCCGGCCAGCGCAGCCGCTCGTCGCGGATCACCACGCGCGGCAGGCTCCCCGGCAGTTGCAGGTTGCGCACCTTGACCGAATCATCCTCGGGCGAAGTGATGTACATGTGCTTGCCGCCGCGGTCGATCAGAAGGCCATCGGCCACGCCGTTGCGCCCCACTGTCTCCACCCGGCCGCCGATATCGTCGCCGCGCCAGCCTTCCTCGACCAGCACGCGGGTGGCGATGCGGTACAGCGTATCGCCCTTGATGGCCTGCCAGTACAGGTACTGGCCATCCGGCGACAGGGCGATGCCGTCGGCGGCGAACTCGATGCCCTTGCCATCGGGCCGGCGCAGCGGCTTGCCGTCCGCCGTCACGACCAGTCCCTTCTTCGGCTGCGTGGACGGATCGCCGTCCAGCAGCCGCTTCGCCTCGCCGGTGGCCAGGTCCACCAGCACGATCGCGCCGCGCACGCCGGAATCGGTGATGTAGGCCCATTTGCCGTCCGGCGAAAAGCGCACGTCGTTCAGGTACGAGCCCTGCGTGGCGACGCTTTCGTCGAAGCGGATGTTCTGCAGCACCGCGCTGGACGCCAGGCTGATACGGACCAGCTTCGGTCCGCCCGGCACGATCGGCCCCTGCGCCGGCGCGGCGGGGTCCAGCACCCACACATTGCCCTGCTTGTCCGCCACCACGCTCTGCACGCAGACCCAGTGCTCGCCGGGCGACAGCTCATCCTTGCGGGCGTTGCGCCAGGCATTCCACTGCTCGTTCGGGAACGGCGTCGCGACGCCATCCTTCACCTCGGCCACGGACACCGGCGAATCCTCGGTCCAGCGCGGGAAATTGACGAAGACGCGGCCATCCTCGGCCACGGTGACGCCGGTGACCTGGTGGCCGAAGTCGGCCACCTTTTCCAGCGTAAATCCTTTTTCAACCGGCGCCACCTGGGCGATGGCGGGAGCGGCCGCGAGGCCCAGCAGGCAGGCAGCGACCGCGGTGGCGAGCGAAGTAGCAAGCGAGGTACTGAATGAAGTACTGAGGGTAGTCTGGGAGGCGGCGAACAGCGGGCGGGATGGCATCGGATTTCCTCTCTCGGCGTCGGGTCGGGGGCGGAAACAGCAGCGGCTTGGTGCGCGCGATGATGCCATATGACTTGCATGTTGCGGCAAAGTAGCGGAACAGGGTGCTACAGTGCGTCTTTCGCATCCAAGGAGTCCCAATGAACTGGCTGTACCTGGCGATCGCCATCGTGGCCGAAGTGATCGCCACCTCCGCGCTGAAGGCTTCGGAAGGCTTCACGCGCACCATTCCGTCGATCCTCGTGGTGATCGGCTACGGGGTGGCGTTCTACATGCTGTCGCTGACGCTGCGCACCATCCCGATGGGCGTCGTCTATGCGATCTGGTCGGGCGCCGGCATCGTGCTGATCACCCTGGTGGGCTATTTCCTGTTCCAGCAGCGGCTCGACCTGCCGGCACTCGTCGGCATCGGCCTGATCGTGGCCGGCGTGCTGGTCATGCAGCTGTTTTCGAAGTCGACGGCGCACTGATGGCGCGCCGTCCCGCCAGGCCATAGGCCAGCACCGCGCCCAGCACGCAGCCGGTGCCGGCCAGCTGCGCCGGCGTGACCGGCTCGTGCAGCACCACGGCGGCCAGGAACAGCGCCGCTACCGGCGCCACGGCCGTCATCAGCGAAGCCTCCGCGGCTCCGATCCGGGCGGCGCCCGCATACCACAGCAGGTAGCCGGCCACCGTGGGCACCAGCGCGTAATAGGCGATCGCCAGCAGCGCGGTCCGGCCATACGCCAGCGACCAGGGGGCCTCGGGCAGCGCCGCCGCCGCCGACAGCACCAGCCCGATCGCCGTCATCAAGACCGAAAGCGCCAGCGGCGGCACGCTGGTCTTCATCTTCCGGTTCAGCAGGATGAACACGCTCTCGCACACGACCGCGCCCAGCACCAGCAGGTTGCCGCGCCAGGAGCGCGCTGCCTCGCTTCCAGCGCCGGTGGCCAGCAGCACGCCGGCCAGCGCCACCGCGAGCGCCAGCCACAACGCGCCATGGGGCCGCTCGCCCAGCGCCAGCACGGCAAACAACGCCGACACGAGCGGCAGCAGGCCGACGATGATGGCGGCATCGCCGGCCGAGGCTTCGCGCAGGCCGGCCATCAGCAAGGCCGTGTAGCCGATCGCGCCGGCCGCCGACTGCAGCACGAGCAGCACCCAGTCCGAGCGGGGCATCTCCGGCAGGCGCGTCCCCTGCCAGCGCATCAGCACGAGGAAGAACGGCAGCGCCATCGCATACCGCAACAGCGTGGCCGTGAACGGCGGCAGCGTGGCGGCGACGATCTTGCTGGCGACGACGGCACTGCCGACGGTCACCATCGCCAGCGCCAGGTACAGGTAGCCCAGCGGCCGGGAGTTGGTTACGGACGTGGCGGTCTCGGACGAGGTGCTCACTCCAGCCACTCGCGCAGCTGCGCCGTGCGGCGTTCGGTGAGCCGGGTTTTCCACGCGGCGGCCGGCACCGCCGGATAGCGGGCTTGCGCGAAGGCGCTCCACGCGTCGCGGTAGGCGATCCAGCTGCGCTGCGTGGCGCGGATGTCCGGCTTCGTCACCGTGCTATGGGCCACCCGGCCCGAGTCATCGGCGGGCAGCGCCATCACCTTTCGATAGACGTCGTTCAAGGCCTTGTCGGCTGCCGCGAAAGCCGCGTCCGTGCCGGCTGGCAGCTTGCCCTGTTCGGCCGCGCGCACATCGGCCAGCAACTCATCCTGCACGGCGGCCGTGGCACCGATCGACATGGCGGCGCGGGCCGTGCCGGACAGGTCGGTCTCCTTGTCGCCCACGTTGCGCGCAAACGCGTCGGTGGCCTTGCGCAAGGCCGCGAAGCGGCTGCGCTGCGCTGCCTTGAACGACCGGTCGAGCCCGGCCAGCGCGGCGTTGCGCGCGGCACCGTCGGCGTCCTCGGCCACGCTGGCGCAAAAGCCCATCATCAAGCCGCTGGTGATGTCGTCGCACAGGTCGAACGGCTTGCGGTCCTGGCCCGCCTTGATCCGTTGCAGGTGTTCGAGGCGCCCTGCCAGTTCGGCCTGCGCGCTGTCGACCCTGCAGGCATGGCCGATGGCGCGGTCGACATCGCGCGGCACGCCACGGCCGTTCGCATACAGCATCATCAGCACCGCGTCGTTGCGGTCCTGCACGGCGCAGCGGTGCACGGCCTGCCAGTCCGGGCTCGCGCTGCGCACCGCTTCGTAGTATTTGCCCAGAGGGTTGCACCCCTTGTAGCCGTCGAAGATGATGGGCAATTGCGCGTCGGGCGCGCTCGCGGGGCAGGCAGCCGGCGCCGCTGCCGCGCATGCCGGGAGCAAGGCAGCCAGCATGCCGCTGCCCAGCACCCGGCCGGCCACGGCAAGCCATGGCCGGCGCATCAGGCGCCCTCCCCGATCAGCCGTGCCAGGCCGGACACGCGCACCGCGCCGCCCTGCCCCGGCAATGCCTGCGCATGCAGGTGGCAGGGCACGCCCATGTCCGCGCCCTGCACGATGTCGATCGCCGTTTCGGGCCAGCCGCTGTCGCGCAGGTAGCCCGCCAGCGCCGCGGCGGCGGCACCGGTCGCCGGGTCTTCGTAGACGCCGCCGGAAGCAAATGGATTGCGGGCGTGGAAAAGCCGCGGCGTCTCGGCGTGCACCAGCGCGATGGTGGCCCAGCCTTCGCGCCGCATCAGCGCGCGGCCGGCGTCCAGGTCGTAGCGCATGGCCGCCAGCACCCCGCGCGAGCGCAGTGCCAGGATCAGGTGGCCGGCGCCGCCATTCGCCACGGCCGGCGCGATCCGGTCATCGAGATCGGCGCGCGTATAGCCGAACAGCGCCAGCGCTTCCTCGACGAGTTCGGCCGGCGCGGCCTGGCCGGTGGCGGGCGGGGAAACCAGGCTGGCGGCGATTGCGGCGCCCTCCGCCTTGCCGTCGACGGTGACCCGCGCATGGCTGGTGCGCAGCGCGAAGGTGCCGGCGCCATGCTCCAGCGCCAGCACGGCGCCCAGCGCGATCGTGGCGTGGCCGCAGAACGGCACCTCGGATTCGGGCGAGAAGTAGCGCACCCGCCAGCCTTCGCCTTCAGCATCGCGCGCGGCGAACACGGTTTCCGAATAGCCCACTTCGGCGGCGACCTGCCGCATGGTGTCTTCCGGCGGCAGTTCCACTCCGCTCCACACACCGGCGGGGTTGCCGCCTTCGTTCCCGGCGCAGAACGCCGCCACCCGTTTCACTCCATCGATCATTGGCCATCCTCCTCGGCGGCCAGTATAGCCCGGCCTCGATCGAATGCCGTGGTCCACGCTCGCGGCGTTGCCGCCGTTCCCGGTCCCGTCAGGGAATGATTTTCCCGCCTTTCAGCCATTGCACGAAGTGTTCGTTCCAGTGGTCGGCACTGGTGCCCACGTTGCGCATGCTGAAGCCGTGTTCCCCCGCGGAGTAGACATGCAGTTCGGCGGACCGGCCGGCGGCGCGCCACGCCTCGAAGATCGGCACGCTCGCATACGCCATGATGCCATCGTCGGCGGCGACCGCGACGAACACGGGCGGTGCATCCTTCGGCACGGCCCGCTGCGGCGACGCACCGTAGATCACGCCGACGAAATCGGGCCGGCTGGCCGCATCGTAGGCGGTGGCCACGTTCATGGCCGTCATGCCGCCGGCGGAAAAACCCATGATGCCGATCCTGGCGGGATCGATGCCATAGTCGGCGGCATGGGCGCGCACCCAGCGCACCGCGGCCAGCCCGTCCTCCTGCGCCAGCGGAATCGCGCGGCTCTCGTCGGCATCGCGGTGCGTCCGGCGCGGATCGGCGCCACGCATGCGTTCACCCACCACCTTCAGGAACTGGCCGCTTTCGACCGGTGTCGTATCGAGCCGGTACTTCAGCACGAAGCTGGTCACGCCCTGTTCGGCGAGATATTTCGCCACCATCAGGCCTTCGTTGTCGAATGCGAGACTCAGGAAGGCGCCACCCGGAGCGATGATGACCGCCGCGCCATTCGCCTTGCCGGGTGCCGGGCGCACCGGATACAGCGCCGGCTGCGTCACGTTGCGCACCACGCGGTGGCCGAACATCTCGACCCACACTTCGGTGCCGGCCGATCCGGCGGACGACAGCGGGATCGAACTTTCGCTGGCGGGGCTGATGGGCCTGGGCGGATTGGCCGCCAGGTACGCCGTCATTTCCTGCATGGTCTTGGGCTTCTTCGGGGCGCTGTCCTGCGCGATGGCAGGGGCGGCCAGCAGCAGGCTGCCAGCCAGGGTGGCGATCAGTGCCAGGTTCATCGGGTGTCTCCGTCGTTGTTGGAATGACCAGCGAGCTTACCCAGGTCACGGCTGGCGACAAAGCCGTCAATTGCGATAGCTGGTATCGCGCAGCGCGGGCGCGCCGCCGCGCATTCAAAAAAAAGGCCCGCATCGCGCGGGCCAGACCGGAGAGACCGAAGTCTCGTTGAAGCTTATTTCTTGACCTGGATCGAGCTCTTCACGTCCGTCACGCCCTGCACGCCCTTGGCCAGTTCGACGGCGCGTTCGGCTTCCGCCTTCGACGGCACGAAGCCGCTCAGCATCACCACGCCCTTCTGGGTTTCCACGTGCACGTCCATCGCTTTCACGGTCTTGTCGGCGGCCATGTCGGCTTTCACCTTGGCCGTGATCATCGTGTCCGACATCGCAGCCTTGGCGGTGCCGGTCGCGTCAGCGGTCTTTTCCTTGGCATTGGCGGCCATATCGGAGGTTTTTTCCTTGGCATTGGCGGCCACGTCGGAAGCCTTTTCACGGGCATTCGCGGTGGCGGCGGCAGTGCGGTCGCCAGCACGGTCCAGGGCGGCGGCGGTACGGTCGCCCGCGCGGTCGGCGGCGGCAGCGGTGCGGTCGCGCACGTCGGCGGCGCTGCCGGCCACGGCGGCGCCGGTGCCGTTATCGACCAGCACGGCGGTGCGGCCATCGCCGGCCGTCGTGGTGGCCATGTTGGCCTTCATCGAACGGGCCTGGGCCTGGCAGGAATCCTTGGCGTCGCCGGACAGGTCGTCGCATTTTTCCTGGGCCAGCTCGAACTTGGCTTCGGCCAGCTTGCGGTCGGCGCGCTGCAGTTCGTTGCCGGTGTTCTTGTGCTTCGCCACGGCGTCGCGTTCAGCCTGGGCCTGGGCGACCTTGGCTTCCTCTTCGCACACGTCCTGGGCGTTATCCTTCAGCTTTTCGCAGCGCTCCTTGGCGGCCTTGTAGTTGGCTTCGGCCTTGTCGTGTGCCGCCTTGTAGGCCGAGTTGTTCGCGGTCTGGGCGGTGGCGAATGCGCTGACCAGTGCCAGCGTGATGAATGCGGCTTTTTTCATGATAGTCCCCTTAGGATGGTTGGCAGGGACGATTAAACGCTACCGCAAGCCTTCCTTCTGTGCGCGGGCGAACACAGGTCGGGGATTGTTGTCGATTTGTTACTCAGGTACGAGCAAACCCTTGCTCCACAGTGCGCTGGCCTGCTCGAATGGACCGGCCCCGGCGGCAAAGACACCGCCGTGCGGTGCCAGCTGCAGCCAGGCGCGGGTATCGTGCGACCCGTGCGCGGTCGGCTGGTCATCGCGGACCTTGCGCATCCAGCCGTACACATGCGCGTACTGTTCCGGATGGCGCTGCTGTGTCCACGCCAGCGCCACGAGGTCCGAGAACCCTTCCTCGCGGCGCGTTTCGCGCATCTGTTTCGACATTTCCAGCAAGGCCGGGTTGTCGGCCACTTCCTGGCCCACTTCGGTGAAGCCGGCCGGCAGCGCATGCCAGCTGCCTTGCGCATAACGCCAGCAATGGCCGACCTCGTGCGCCGCCATCGCTTCGATCAGCACGTCGCGCCGCTCGTCGGCCACGTCGTCCAGGATGGTTTCCGCGTGGGGATTGCCCCGCATCGACAGCACCAGCTTGCAGCGGCCATCGGCGAACCCCATCGCCAGCGGCACGTCGTTCGGGCCGGCCTTGGGCTGCACGATGATATCGATCGGCAGCCGCAGGGTTTTCGCATAGGTCAGGACCGGCGTGGCCGCAGCCAGCCAGCGCGTTTCCAGCGCGGTAAGTTGGGCGGCACCGGCGGTGGCGGTGGTCAGCAGCGCGGGGACTGCGGCAAGGGCGAGAAAGCGGAAGAGCGTCGGCATGAAGTACTCCATCGGGAAGAATTACTATACATGCCGCCCGGCAATTTGTAACAGCCGAAGGGCCGCTGTTACAAAATATTTCCTTACTGAAACTTACAAGTTTGCCGGATATTTAATGGCCATTGCAGGCTTGCAGCACCACTGGCGACTGCCGCCTGGTTATTTACTGGGGGCAATGCGTCGACGGTAGCACCGGCCCCGGCAAAAAATTGCATCGGGATGAGTGAACTTGCGGAAGCGCAAATGCCCTGTGGGGCCGCGCCAACACGGAGGAAGGGAAATCCGTGGCGGGCAGGCCTGCCCGCCACGGTGCTGCTGCGCTATTTACCGGTCTTGCCGGTCTTTCCGGTCATTGCGCCATCAGCGCGGCGGCGGTGGGAAACGACGGGCGGATATCGTTCGGGATCGACTTCATCCGGTCCAGCGCGCGCTGTATCTCGGGCCGGATCACCACGTATTTCGCCATCATCTCCTTCGCCCGGGCGTAGTCGCCGGTGGCTTCGATGGTCAGGAATTCCCGGTCGAGGCTCGTCACGGCCTGGCGGATCTTCCGGAAGTCGACCGAGAACGTGCCGTCGGCATGCGCCACGAAACCGCCCTGGTCGAGCAGGTAGTTGACCTGGATCGCCATGCCGCGCGCGTGCGAACTGGCCAGGCCGAAGTGCAGCGTGCGGAAGGCCGAGGCCAGGAACGTGGTGTACAGCTTGCGCTCGGCCGCCTCGCCCTGCCCCAGCGTGTCCTTCAGCTGGCCCTTTTCCATCATCGTCGCCAGCGCATACAGGCCCGTCACGTCGGCCTTGGCTTCCTCGATGGTCGAATAGGCATCCTTCAGGTCCTGGCGCGGCGTCGACTTGCCGCCCTGCGTGCTGTGCGGGCCCAGGCCGTGCGTGATCTCGTGCGCCAGGATGTGCGTGAAGAACGAATTGAAGTCGAGGTCCTGCTGGTCTTGCGGGCGCAGCACCAGCTTCGCGATCGGGGTCAGGGTGGCCTTGAACTTGGCTTCCTGCACGTTCTTCAGCATCACGCGCTTGGAGCCGCGCTGGCTGATGATGCGCTCGTCGTTCGGCAGGTTGTAGGCGGCCGTCTGCACGCCCATGTTGCCGTCGCCGGCGCCGAACACCTGGTTGACGACCACCATCGGCGCCACCGCCCCCACCTTGGGATTGCGGTATTTCGCATCGAGCGGCAGGCTGTCCTCGATCTCCTGCATATGCCTGGCGAAGAAGTCCAGCTTGGCGGTTTCCACGTCGTCGCGGATGCTGACATACGCTTCGAACGCGGCCTTGTAGCCGAACAGTTCGTCGTTGTAGGTCTCGTACGGGCCGATCGTCACGTCCACCGCCGAATCGAGATCCATCCACGCGAAATCGGACGGCAGGTAATCGTTCGACAGGAACGCGTCGGCGCGCAGCGTGAGGAACTTCTTCAGCGACGCGTTGCCGGTGGCGGCCGCCGCTTCCCGCAGCAGCGCCGCCAGCCGGGTCAATTCAGGCTTGTATTCGTCGGAATATTTCACCGTGGCGAACTTGCCGTCCTTGCCGGCGCGGATGGTGGTGAAGAACCACTGGGCCTGCTGCCTGTCGGCCGGCGGCAAGCCGTTCATCCAGCTCTCGAGCGCCGCCTTGCTGGCGCCGGCCGGGTAGAAATTGGCGCCTTCCGGCTTCTTCGGCGGAATGGCGATACCGGCCACCTGCGCCGGCAGGAACGAGGTGTTGCCATCCAGGGTCGACCACGGCCCCTTGTTCAGCCAGAAGTAATCGGCGCGCGCCTTGCCGAGGGGCGTGCGGTCCTGTTTCAGCGCCGCCCACAGCGCTTCGTTGCGCGCCCAGCGCTGGCGCAGCTGCAGCGTGTCGATGACCTGCGCCGCCTCGATCAGCCTGGCGATGGCCTTGCGGTCGCCCGGTGTCAGCTTCGAGGTATCGGCTTTCAGCTCGACCGGCGCGAACCGCGCCGTCATCCTGGTCAATTCGGCGACATCGGCCGGCGCCGCCATTGCCGTCGCAGCCGGGACAGCCGACACGGCCAGCACCATCGGGAGCAGGAGATTTTTCATGGGACCTTGGCTTGGGTTGGAGAAGGTCCCATTGTAGGGCCGTCAATAGACGCGGTATACCTTGCCGGTCTCCGGGCCGTCCACGCTGCGCTGGTAAGCCAGCGCGACCCGCTTGCCGTCGGCCGATTCGAAACCGGGGAACAGGTGGCCGTACAGCGGCACGGATTCGGTCAGCACGGTCGGTGCCACGAGGTTGATGCGCACGCCCCGCTTCAGGTCCAGCGCGGCGCCGGCGACAAAGCCTTCCAGCCCCAGGTTGACGGCCATCGCGTTGGCGCCGTGCCGGATCGCGTGGTAGGCGTCGATGCCCGAGGTCAGCGTGATCGAACCGCCATCGTTCAGCGCATGCTGCGCGGCCAGCGCCACGTGCACCTGGCCCATCAGCTTGCTGTCCAGGCCGATGCGGAACTGCTCCGGCGTCATTTCCGCGAACGGCCCCAGGTGCAGCCCGCCGGCCGCCACCACCACGCCATCGACCGGCCCCGTGCGGGCGAACAAGGCCTGCACGCTGGCGTAATCGTCGATGGCGACCTGCTGCTCGCCGCTGCCGCGCCCGGCGGTGACGATGTCGTGCCGCTGCCCCAGCCGTTCGACGATGGCCTTGCCGATGGTACCCGCGGCACCGATGACGATGATCTTCATGTCCACTCCTTCAGTTGTTGGAGCAGCCAGTATGTTCTCCGTCACCGGAAGAATAAATGCGCTAGCATGACGGACATTACGAACTCAAGGTTTGCAATGGACAAATTGCGCAGCATGGAAGTGTTCATCGCCGCCGTCGATGCGGGCAGCTTCGCCGGCGCCGCGCAGCGCTGCGCGATGTCGGCGGTCATGGTAGGGAAGCACATCCGGGCGCTCGAGCAGATGCTGGGCGCGGCACTGCTGACGCGCACCACGCGCCGCCAGGCACTGACGGAAATCGGCCGCCGCTATGCCGAGCAATGCCGCGCCATCCTGGCCCAGATCGGCGCCGCCGAATCGGTGGCCGAAGCGATGCGCGCCGCGCCGCGCGGCCTGGTCAAGGCCACCGCGCCGGTATCGTTCGGCGCGCAGTGGCTGAGCCCCGCGATCGCGGAGTACCTGGCGCGCTATCCGGACGTGACGGTGGACCTGAGCCTGAACGACCGCACGGTGGACCTGGTGGAGGAAGGATTCGATATCGCCGTGCGCATCGGGCCGCTGCCCGATTCGACGCTGGTGGCGCGCCCCCTGAAGCCGTACGGGATGGCGATCTGCGCGTCGCCGGCATACCTGGAACGCCATGGCACGCCGCGCACGCCGGCGGATCTGCAAGGGCATGAATGCCTGGAGTTCACCGGGTGGCTGCCGCAGGCAAGGTGGAAACTGAAGGGAGAACAGGATGGCCGCCTGGTGCGGCCAGGGCGCTTTCGCGCCAACAGCACGGCCGCATTGCGGATGGCCGCGCTGAACGGCTTCGGCATCGTGATGCAGGCCGAACTGATCCTGGCCGACGATATCGCCGCCGGCCGGCTCGTTCCGCTGCTGCGGGACTGGCTGCCCGCGCCGCGCCCGATGCACCTGGTGTACTCGCGCGACCGGCGGGCCACGCCCAAGCTGACGACCTTCGTCGACTTCCTGCTGGAGCGCTTCGGCCCCTGAGCGCCGGCTTCGGCGACGGTGCGCCGGAAGGCGGCGTTCCGCTTACGCGACTTCGGTGACGAACTGCTCGCGGGGACGGCGCACCTTCGGCAGGTCCACCAGCCAGTCGCCCGCGTCGGCGCGGTAGCCCAGCGGCAGCATCGCCACGCTCTTCAGGCCGCGCGCATGCAGGCCGAGGATATCGTCCACGGCGGCCGGGTCGAAGCCTTCCATCGGCACGCTGTCGACTTCCTCGAACGCGGCCGCGATCAGCGCGGCGCCCAGGCCCAGGAAGGCCTGGCGCGCCGTGTGGCTGAAGTTCACGGCGGCGCCGCGCTGCGGGTAGCTGGCCAGCAGCTGCTGGCGGTAGGCTTCCCAGCCTTCGTTCCTGAAGCCGCGCACCTCATTGGTGTAGTCGAACATCTGGTTGATCCGCTCGGGCGTGTAGTCGTCCCAGGCGGCGAACACCAGCAGGTGCGAGCCGTCGACAACCTGCTGCTGGTTCCACGCCACTTCGGCGATGCGCTGGCGGATCGCCGGATTCGTCACCAGCAGGATTTCATAGGGCTGCAGGCCGCTGGAAGTGGGCGCCAGGCGTGCCGCTTCGATGATGCGTTCCACCTTGTCCGCCGGCACGGCGCGGCTCGGGTCCATTTTCTTGGTGGCGTAGCGCCACTGCAGTTTTTCCAGTAAAGGCATGGTCGTTCCTTGAAGTGAGGTGTCAAATTGATTTGACGGAGTGAAGGCATTGTATTTTTCGCTGAAGCACAGATAAACTGGCTCTTCAACAAATCATTTGTTCTTGAAAGGCAAAAATGGCCCGCCGTTTCGATCATCTGGCCGACGTGGAAGCCCTGCTCAGCGTTGTCGAGCATGGTTCGCTGACGAATGCCGCCGTGGTGCTGGCCACCACGCCCTCGGTGCTGAGCCGCGCCATCGCCCGCCTGGAAGCGCGGCTGGGCACGCAGCTGCTGCGCCGTACCACGCGCAGCCAGAGCCTCACGGATGCGGGCCGGCTGTACGTGGACGAGACGCGCCGCGCCTTCGGCCTGGTCGAACAGGCCGAGCGGACCATCGCCTGCTGCGCCGGGCAGGAAGAAAGCCTGGTGGGCCGGGTGCGCCTCAGCGTTCCCACCAGCTATGGCCACCACCGGCTGCCGCCGCTGCTGGCCGCTTTCGCGCGCCGGCACCCGCAGGTGCAGGTCGAACTGAACATCACGAACCGCAACGTGGACCTGGCCGCCGAAGGCTACGACATGGCGATCCGTTCCGGCCCGCTGCCCGACAGCAGCATGGTCGCCCGCCCGCTGGAAGCGGGAGCGATGATCCTGGTGGCCGCGCCGGACTACGTGCGCACGGCCGGCCCCCTGGCCACCTTCGACGACCTGCAGCGCCAGCGCTGCATCGGCTTCGTGCGGCCCAGCACCGGCCGCGTGATTCCCTGGCTGCTGCGCGTCGACGGCAGGGACGTGGACTGGGTGCCGCCGCCCGGCATCACGGTGTCGGACGACGTGGTGGGCGTCGTCACGCTGGCCGCGCAGGGCCTCGGCATCGCGATCTGCGCCGACTTCATGGCCGCCGCCGATATCGCGGCGGGCCGGCTGGTGCAGGTGCTGCCGGCGCTGTGCGGCCGCATGCGCGCCTTCTCGCTGGTGTATGCGCCGCACCGCGGCCTGTCGCTGGCCGCGCGGGCCCTGATCGATGTGCTGGTGGAACACGCTTCGGAACGCCCCGGGCCGGCGGCCCAGCGGCCACCGGCCTCGCCAGCGTAAGCTTACTTGCCTGCCTGGGCCAGCCGGGCAAGCCCGCCTTCCGGCTGCCAGCCCGCGCCCAGCGCGCGCGCTACCGACACGGCGGCCAGCAGCCGCTGCGTATCGATCTGCGCCGCGGCACGGTCGGCGGCCAGCGCGCTGCGCTGCGCGTCCGTCACGTCCAGGTAGGTCGACAGGCCGCGCTCGTAGCGGGCGCGCGCCACCTCGTAGGCGCGCGCCGCCGCTTCGCGCGACACCGCCTGCGCCTTGCCCTGGCGATCGCGCTGCTGCACGTCGGACAGCGCATCCTCCACTTCGCGCAGCGCGGTGAGCAGCGTGCCCTGGTGGTTGGCCACCGCTTCGTCGTAGCGCGCCTGCGCCGCGGCCAGGTTGGCCTTGTTGCGGCCGCCGTCCAGCACCGGCAGCGACAGGGCCAGCGGGCCGAAGCTGAACTGGCGCGAACCGCCCTTGGCGATCTCGGACAGGCTCTCGGAAGCGAAGCCGAAATTGCCCGTCAGGCTCAGTGCCGGGTACAGCGCGCCCTCGGCGACGCCGATATCGGCGTTGGCCGCCTTCAGCGTGGCCACGCTTTGCGCCAGGTCGGGCCGCTGCGCCAGCAGGCTGGCCGGCAGGCCGACAGGAATCGCCGGCGGCTGCGGCAGGGTGGCTCCCGGCGTCGCGGCCAGCACGGTCGACGACGGCGAGGCGCCCAGCAGCACGGCCAGGCCGTGTTCCAGCGTGTTGCGCTGGCGCTGCGCTTCTTCCAGGTCGGCTTCGGCATTGGCGCGCTCGATCTTCGCGCGCGACGTATCGAGTTCGTTGGACAGCCCGGCATCGAAGCGCGCATTGACCAGTGCCTCGGTTTCGCGGCGCGTCTCGAGCGCGCCGCGCAGGATGCCGATTTCCGCGTCCAGGCCGCGCAGTTGCCAGTACGTCGTGGCGACCTGCGACGTCAGCAGCACCATCACGCCATCGCGGTCGGCCTGTGCGGCCAGGGCCTGCGCATCGGCCGCTTCCACGGCGCGGCGCACGCGGCCGAGCAGGTCGAGCTCATACGAGAACGACGAACCGATCGCATAGTTGTTGCCGGCCACGGCACGGCGGCCCAGCGCGATCCCCTGCGCGGTATTTTCCGAGGTGCGCGTATTCGACACGCCGGCGCTCACGTTCAGCTGCGGGCGTTCGCTGGCCCGCGTGACGCCCAGTTGCGCCTCGGCCTGCAGCAGCCGCTGCGCGGCGGCCTTCACGGTCGGGCTGTCGGCCAGTGCCTGCTGTTCCAGCCGGTCCAGCGTGGCGTCGCCGAACACGCTCCACCACTGCCGCGGCAGGCTTGCCGCGGCATCCACCACTTGCGGCAGGCTTGCCGCGGCATCCACCACTTGCGGCAAGTGTGCGGTGGCGCCGGTGGCCTGCGGCGCATGGCGGAAGGCGGCATCGGCCACGTTGGCCGGCGCCTTGAAGTCGCTGCCGACGGTGGCGCAGCCGGACAGGAACAGGACGGCGGATGCGACCGCCACGGAGATGCTTTGCTTGATGAACATGGTGTTACCTCTTGTATTCAATGTCCGCCGGCGCCACCGCCGGAGGGCGACTTGACCGGGTCCGACAGCCACAGGATGGCGATGCAGGACAGCAGGATGCCGCCGACGATGAAGAAGCCGTCGTTGTAGGCCATAACATAGGCCTCGCGCCGCACGATGCCGTCGATCGCCTTCAGCGCCTTGCCGGCCGCGTTGGCGGGATCGAAGCCCTGGCCGATGAAGGCCTGCGTCATCTGGTCGAGCCGCTGCTGCGTGGCCAGCGAATAGCTGGTGATCGCCTCGCCCAGGCGTGCCGAGTGGAAGTGTTCGCGCGTCGACAGCGCGGTGGCCAGCAGGGCGATGCCGATCGAGCCGCCCAGGTTGCGCGTCATGTTGAACAGGCTCGATGCCGACGGCATGTCCTTGGGCGCGATGCCGTTCATGGCGAAGTTCGACAGGGTCAGCATCACGAACGGCTGGCCCAGCGCGCGCACGATCTGCGACAGCATCAGCTGGTCGTAGCCGGTGCTGGCATCCATGTAGGCGTTCATCAGGCAAGAGCCGCCGAACAGCAGCAGGCCGAACGAACACAGGATCCGGTTGTCGATCTTCGACGACAGCTTGGCCACGAAGGGCATGATGAACAGCTGCGGCAGGCCGACCCACATGATCACTTCGCCGATCTGCATCGGCGAATAGCCGGCGATCTGGCCCAGGAACAGCGGCAGCAGGAACGACGAGCCGTACAGGCCCATGCCCATCACCGCCGACAGCATGGTGGCGACCAGGAAGTTGCGCTGCCCATACAGGCCCAGGTTGACGAACGGCTGTTCGCGCATCGCGCTGGTGATGACCCAGCCCAGCAGCCCGACCAGCGCCATCGCGGCGAAGGCGATGATGAAAGCGGAATCGAACCAGTCCTTGCTGTTGCCTTCTTCCAGGAAGATGGTCAGGCAGCCCAGGCCCATGGCCATGAAGCCCATGCCCAGCCAGTCGGCGTTCCACAACTGGTCGAGGTGCCATTTTTCCTTGTCCAGGCCATACGCGATGCCCGCCATCAGCAGCACGCCCGGTACCCAGTTGATGTAGAAGATCGACGGCCAGCCATACAGCTCGGACAGGTAGCCGCCCAGCGTGGGGCCCATGGCCGGCGCCAGCGTCGCCGTCAGGCCGAACAGGGCCATGCCGGCCGCGCGCTTCGACGGCGGCAGCTTGGTCATCACCAGCGTCATCGCCATCGGGATCAGCGCGCCGCCCGTGAAGCCCTGCGCCATGCGGAAGGCGATCATGCTTTCCAGGTTCCAGGCAAAGCCGCACAGCGTGGAAAACACCAGGAACAGCCCGGTGGTACCCAGCATGTAGCCGCGCAGCGAGAAGACCCGCGTCAGCAGCGCCGTCAGCGGGATGACGATGATCTCGGCCACCAGATAGGCGGTGGAGATCCACGAGCCTTCTTCCTGGGTGGCCGACAGCGAGCCGAGGATATCCTTCAGCGACGAGTTGGTGATCTGGATATCCAGCACCGCCATGAAGGCGCCCAGCATGCCGGCGGCGACCGCGATCCAGGTACGGGCGGACACCGCTTCGCCGGCCTGGCCGTAGGCCGGGGCGCCGGGCAGGCCGCCGGCAATGGTCTGCGTACTCATTGGGCTTTTCGCTTAGTGGACTTGCGGCTGGCCCCGCGACGCGGTCTGCGCGTGCGCCGGAGCGGTTTCGCCGATCGCCACTTCGGCGATCACGGACATGCCGGGCACCAGGCGGCCGGCCAGCGCCTTGCGGTCTTTCTCGTCGAGTGTGATCTTGACGGGTACGCGCTGCACGATCTTGGTGAAGTTGCCGGTGGCGTTATCGGCCGGCAGCAGCGCGAACTGGTTGCCGGAGGCCGGCGAGAAGCTGTCCACCCGGCCCGTCAGTTCCCTGCCCGGCAGCGCGTCGACGCTGATGTGCACCGGCTGCCCCGCGTGCATCTGCGCCAGCTGCGTTTCCTTGAAGTTGGCGGTCACCCACACGTCATCCTGCACCAGCGCCGTCAGCTGCTGGCCCGGCGATACGCGCTGGCCCACTTCGACGCTGCGCTTGCCGACCCGGCCGCTCACGGGGGCCACGATGCGGTTGTAGGCCAGCTGCTGCTCGGCCTCCTTCAGCTGTACCTGCAGCACGCCGATCTGCGCCTTCAGCACGTCGCGCGCGGATGCGGCGGCGGCGATCTGCGCCTGGGCCGCGGCGGCGCTGTCCTTGCGGGCCGCCAGGTCGGCGACGGCGCTGGCACGGCCGGCGTTGGCGGCGTCGAGCTCGGCCTTGGACACGGCCTTCATCTGGCTCGTGTACAGCTGGCCATAGCGTTCCGCATCCTGGTTGGCGCGCACCAGCAGCGCCTGCGACTGCTTCACCTGCGCGGCGCTGGCGCTGGCCTGGGCCTTCACCTGGGCCACCTGGGCGTCGGCCTGCAGCACCTGGGTCTCGGCGCTGGCGATCTGGGCGCGGATCTGTTCGACCTTCACGCGCTGGTCGAACGGATCGAGTTCGGCGATCACGTCGCCCGCCTTGACGTACTGGTTATCGTCGATCAGCACCTTCGTCACCGTGCCGGCGATGCGCGACGATACCGGGTGCACGTGCCCGGCCACGTAGGCGTTTTCCGTTTCCACGAAATGCGCGCTGCGATACCACATGCGGGCGCCGCCCGCGATGGCTGCCACGGCGATCAGGCCGGCAACGACCAGCACGCGGCGGTTCGGCTTCTTCGCCGGCGCGGCTCCCTGTGGTTCGGCCGGCGAAGCGGTGGCCAGCACTTTTTGTTCTGCCTGGTTGGACATGGAAAACGCTCCGAGAAATGAAATGGACTGTGCGCATTATTCGCCAACGGATGCCTGAAGTCAAGAAATGAAACGGTTGCATTTCATTTCTAGCTGGAATAAAGTGACGGCCTCTGATAGCCTTTGGCGTCCCCGCCTCCTGGAAGATGTCCCGCCTTATGTCTGACGAGCAAATCACCGCCGATTCCCCCTGCCCGATCGGGGCCCGCAGCGCCGGGCGCCCGCGCGCCTGCGAAGCGGAAGCGCGCACGCAGGAACTGTTGAGTTCCGCCGCCGAGCTGTTCCTGGAAAAAGGCTATTCGAAGGTGAGCCTGGAAATGATCGCGCGGCGCGCCCGCGTGGCCGTGCGCACCATCTACGTGAAGTTCGGCGGCAAGAGCGGCCTGTTCCGTGAAATCCTGGCCTCGGGCCGCGATGTGTATTTCGACACGATGGAAGACCTGGAAACCAACCAGCGTCCCATGCGCGAGGTTCTGCTCGACTTCGGCATGCGTTTCCACAAGCTGGTCTCGTCCGGCGCGGTGATCAAGCTGTACCGCATGGTGATCGCCGAGGCGCACCATGACCCGGAACTGGCCGAGGCCTTTTTCGAATCCGGACCGCGGCAAACCCGGCTGGCGCTGGAACGCTATTTCAACCGGCCCGACGTGCGCACGCAGCTGCACGACATCCCCGCCGACCAGCTGGTCGTGCACCTGATGAACTGCCTGATGGGCGACCACCTGAAGCGCTATCTGTTCGCCATGCCGCCGAGCAATCCGCAAGACGATGCCCTGCTGGTCGAACAGCGCGTGGACCTGTTCCTGCACGGTGCCAAGGCTTGACACATCGGCGCGGCTAACTCATCCTTTGTGACCAGCGCAATTGTGCGCTGCCGCACTGAACACGTGCTGCCGCTGGGGGAAAATGGTTTCCTCAAGAATATATTTTTGCAGGGAGGCTCTATGAGCAAGTTCGACAGGCTGGAATGGACGCAGAAAGTTGCTGCGTTGAATGAACGCATTCGTGGTTTCCAAGCCAATCCCAGCCAGGAACAACTCGAATTGGCGATCAATGAATTGCGTGCGTATGCCGATGCGGCTTCCGCCGGCATGGAAATTCCGCCACGGTTCATTGCGAGCTGAAACACAGTGCCTGGCACTGGACAGTACGAATAAGCAAGCGCGAAGCAGCGCGAAGCCAACATGACATGCGAAACCCGGGACTTCCCGGGTTTTTTTTCGCTGGTGAAAAACGCAGCGAGAGACTGGATTTTTTGTAATTGACAGGGGAATCGGCTTGCGGTCTAATGTTCCGCAGTGCATGAAATCGTTTTCAAGCATTTGCGTGCACGCCCTCTTTTCTCTTCCAGCCGACTAAGACAATGACCGACACACTGCAATTTCCGCCTTCGTTCACGTGGGGCGTGGCCACCAGCTCGTTCCAGATCGAAGGTGCCGCCACTGCCGATGGCAAGGGCCCATCCATCTGGGATACGTTCAGCCATACGCCCGGCAAGGTGATCGATGGCAGCAACGGCGACGTGGCCTGCGACCACTACCACCGTTACGCGGAAGACGTCGGCATCATGGCGGACCTGCACGTGGATGCCTACCGCTTCTCGATGGCCTGGGCACGCGTGCAGCCGGCCGGCAAGGGCGCCTGGAACGAAGCCGGCTTTGCCTTCTATGAACGCCTGCTGGACGAGCTGGACAAGAAAAACATCGGCGCCCACGTCACGCTGTACCACTGGGACCTGCCGCAAGCCTTGCAGGATGAAGGCGGCTGGCTGAACCGCGATACCGCCTACCACTTCGCCGAGTACGCGGCGGAAGTGGCGCGCCGCTTCGGTAATCGCGTGAAAACGATTGCAACGCACAATGAGCCATGGTGCACGGCCAACCTGGGCTACGGCAATGCCCAATTCGCGCCCGGCGTGGCGGACAACAAGCAGTCGGTGCAAGTGTCGCACCACCTGCTGCTGTCGCACGGGCTGGCGATGAAGGCGATGCGCGGCGTGGGCAGCTCGGCGCAGCTGGGCATCGTGCTGAACCAGTGGACCGCCGACGCGGCCACCGACAGCCAGGCCGACCGCGATCTCGCCACCTGGGAATACGCCCGCTCGGTACAGTGGTTCATGGACCCGATCTTCAAGGGCCACTACCCGGAATACGCGCTGCGCGGCCACGGTGCCGACGCGCCCGACGTGAAGGCAGGCGACTTCGACATCATCCGCGGGCCGATCGATTTCCTCGGCGTGAACTATTACTTCCGTTCGTTCTGCAGCGCGGAAACGCCGCCGCGCCAGGCGCCGGCCGCCCTGGGCACCACCGACATGGGCTGGGAGATCTATCCGCAGGGCCTGACCGAACTGCTGGTGAAGCTGAAGGGCGAATACGACCTGCCGCCGATCTACATCACCGAGAACGGCATGGCCAATCCGGATCACGAACTGGTCGACGGCCGCATCGCCGACACCAAGCGCATCGACTACGTGGAACGCCACCTGGCCGCCCTGAAGGCGGCAATGGACCAGGGCGTGGACGTGCGCGGCTACTTCCTGTGGAGCCTGCTGGACAACTTCGAATGGAATTCCGGCTACGCCAAGCGCTTCGGCATCATCCACGTCGATTACGCGACCCAGAAACGCACGCCGAAGGACAGCGCGCTGTGGTACCGCGAATTCATCGACATGCAGCGCCGCTGATCGACAAAAGCGCCATTGTTGGCGCTATCATGACAAGCACGGCGGCAGCATAGCCGCCTGCAATCGATGACGACCGAGACAGGAGACAACATGAACACGAAAGCCGCCGTGCCAGGCACGGTGCCCCCGGCGGGCACCGCCGTGCCGGCATCCACGGTGAGCCCGCTGCTGTGGGTACCCACCGGGTACTTCACGATGGCGCTGGCCTACGTCATGCTGACCAGCGTGACGGCGATCATGTTCAAGAACCTGGGCATGGACAACGGCCGGGCCGCCGAATATGCCAGTTACCTGATCTTCGCCTACACGGTCAAGCCGCTGTTCGCGCCGTTCGTCGAAATGTACCGCACCAAGAAATTCTTCGTGCTGTGCGCCCAGCTGGCGATCGGCGTGGGCTTCGGCTGCGTGGCACTGGCCATGTCGCTGCCCGGCTACATGGCGATCATGGTCGGCCTGTTCATCGTGCTGTCGTTCGTCGGCGCCACGCAGGACATCGCCTCGGACGGCGTGTATGTCACGGCGCTCGATTCCCGCAAGCAGTCGCTGTATTGCGGCATCCAGAGCCTGTCGTGGAATGTCGGCCCGATCGTCGCCTCGGGCGGCCTGGTCTACCTGTCCGGCTGGCTGCACACCAACGTGTTCGGCCACGATGCCAATACCTTCGGCCCGGAATGGATCGACAGCTGGCGCATCGTGTTCTTCATCGTCGCCGGCATCACGCTGGTGATGGCGGTGTGGCACATGCGCACCATGCCCGACGGCGCCAAGGCCGAGAACGCGCCGACCTCGCCGCGCGAGGCGCTGCATATCCTGTGGGATTCGTTCGTCACCTTCTTCCAGAAGCGCGACGTGTGGCTGATGGTGGGCTTTGCCTTCCTGTTCCGGCTCTCCATCGGCCTGCTGGAAAAGATCGGCCCGTTCTTCATGGTCGACCCGGTGGCCAAGGGCGGCCTGGGCCTGTCGAACGAACTGCTGGGCATCGTCTACGGCACCTATGGCCTGGTGGCCGTGCTGGTCGGCTCGCTGCTGGGCGGCCTGTTCGTCGCCAAGCGGGGCCTGAAGCCCACGCTGTTCCTGCTGTGCTGCGCCGTCAACATCCCGAACGCGACGTTCCTGCTGATGGCGATGTACCAGCCGACCGACCTGGTGGTGATCAGCGCCGGCGTGGCGATCGAAAAATTCTTCTACGGCTTCGGCTCGGTGGGCTTCATGATCTACCTGATGCAGCAGCTCGCGCCGGGCAAGTACAGCACCACCCACTATGCGTTCGGTACCGGCCTGATGGGCCTGTGCATGCTGGTGACGGGCACCGTGTCCGGCCACCTGCAGCAGTGGATGGGCTACGTGGATTATTTCTGGTTCGTGATGGCGGCCACCATTCCCTCGTTCCTGGTGACCTGGTTCGCGCCGTTCCACCACAAGGAAGGCTGACGTCCCGCCCGGCACTGCCGGGCTTCAAGGTCTGGGCTCGAGACTTGAGACTTGAGACTTCAGGCTTCAGGCTTCACCTGGTAATCCTCGGGTGCCGCGAACAATGCCGGATCCGGCTCGCCGCGCTCGAGGTCACTGATGGCGATGACGGATTCGCCTTTCGGGTCGCTGTTCCTGACATGCAGCGTCAGACCCAGTTCCTTCGACGTCCAGCTTTCGGTGACGATCTCGAAGCTGCCCGCAGCGGTCCTGATCCGCTGCCGGGTGCTCTCCCCGGTCGCCGTCACGCCTTCGATATCGCGTTCTCCCAATGACTCCACCGGCGGCCTGGCTTCAGCCTTGCGCAGCGCGGGTGCCGACATGTCGATGACCGGCGCGACCCGCCTTGCCGCCCGCCTCGTGACCAGCCGGTTGCGGTGATCCAGCACGATCACCGCGCCATCGGTGTCGATGATGAACGAGTGGGTCGGGTTGCCCTCGCCGTCCAGCAGGTCGCGGCGCGCCCTGCCGGCGCTGTCGCGGTACAGCTTCGTCACGGTCCGGTGGGTCGCTTCGGCGCCGCCGCGCTGCTGGCGGCGCATCGTCAACGTGTGCGTGGCGCTGTAGGGCTGGTCGACGACGAGCGGGCGTCCCGCTGGCGCGGCCGGCCGGTCGGCGGACACGCCGGCGCCGGCATCCGCCGACCACGCGCTGGCCGACAGCAGGCCGGCCAGCAGGATTGCGATGAAACGCTTGTTCATGGGGCCTTTCCGGGTAAAGAATGACAATACGGCGAAACTTGCCATCTTAGCATCTTGCCAGGCCCTTAAAATGCGCGGATCGTCACACCCACCGGATCATCCATCGGCACGTTCCCTGGTGTGGAACCTGCCTTCCGGCACCGCCTCCGGCGTTGCGGAGCGGCGATGCTACAGTGGCGGACGGGCCCGGCTCACCCAGGCCTGCACCGATTCGCGGGCCCACTGGCGCGCGGCATAGTCGCGCAGTGCCGGCGGCACGTCATCGCCGTTCAGCACCAGCCGGTTCAGCATCAGGGCCAGGTCCACGTCCGCGATGGTCCAGGCGCCGAACAGATGGTCGCCGCCGTGGTCCAGCAGCGCCTGCGCAGCCTTGAACAACTTGTCCGCGGCTGCCTCGGCGGCGGCGGACAGGGGTGCATCGGCCGGGCCGTAGAACACCACGTTGGTCGAGCGCTCCTGCCGTATCGGCAGCAGGTCGCTCCTGATCCAGGCCTGTACCTGGCGCGCGCGGGCACGGGTCTTCAGGTCCGCCGGATACAGGGCGGGCTCGGGCTGCAGCTCTTCCAGGTATTCCGTGATGGCGGACGACTCCGACAGCGCGAAGTCGCCATCGACCAGCGTGGGAACGCGCTGCGTCAGCGACTGTGCGGCATATTCCTCGCCACGATTGGCGCCGGTCTCCAGGTCGACTGTCTTCAACGCGAACGGAATGCGCTTTTCCGTCAGCGCGACGAAGACGGACATGGCATAGGGACTGGTGAACCGGGCATCGGCGAACAGCAGCATGGGTTTCCTTGGTGTCGATGGTTGAACGGACATCGACAATAGCATCGCATTGGGCGCCCGCGCAATGAACGTGACCGGCGTAGCCAGGAGCGGGACGGATTGCCGATACAGCGCATTCACTTCCCGCGCACGCCCGCACCGCTTACCGCTCCTGCGGCGGAATGGCGACGATCGCGGCGGCGAATGCCGCATGCGCGGCGGGATCGACAGGCCGGTATTTCGGCGCCGTGCGCGCCGGATCCTTGCCGAGGTAATTGTCGCCCTTCCAGTTGCGCGCCGGCCGCACGGGCCGCGGCATGAAGCCGCCGCCGCAGTTCGGACAGACGTTCCGCAGCAAGCCGTCCACGCAGTCGGCACAGAAGGTGCATTCATAGCTGCAGATGCGTGCGTCCGTCGCGTGCGGGGGCAGGGCCTTGTCGCAGTGTTCGCAGCTGGGCCTGAGTTCGAGCATGGCATCTCCTTTCATCGAGGAGCCGATGATAGGCCGGCCGCGATTGACAGGAATGACAGCGATGGTTGAATATCTGCCACATGCCGCGCTCTCCTGCCCTGCCCGCCCCACCGGCCGCATTCATCACAGCGCCCGCACCCGTCGCTCCGGTGGCACCCATTGCACCGACCGCACCGACCGCACCGGTCGTACCTGTCAATGTCTGGCTGCTGGTGTTTCCCGGCTTCCTGCTGCTCGATGCCACCGGGCCGGTCCAGGTCTTCGCCAGCGCCAACGACGAGGCGCGCGATGCCGGCCAGCCCGAGCCCTACCGCATCCACCTGGTCGCACGGGGCGGTGGCGCCGTTGCCTCGTCGGCCGGCGTGAGCGTGTTGGCGGCGCCGTTGCCGCGGCGGGGACTCGCGGGCGGTACGCTGGTGGTCTCCGGGGGGGCGGCGTGTCCTTGCCCTCGTCCGCGACGCCGGAAGGACGCGCGCTGTTGCGCTGGGTGGCCCGCGCGGGAGAGGACGCGGCGCGCTGCTGCTCCGTCTGCACCGGCGCCTTCGTGCTGGCGCGCGCCGGCTTGCTGGATGGCCGCCGCGCCGTCACGCACTGGCAGGACGTCTCCGCGCTGCGCGAACAGCATCCGCTGGTCGACGTGCAGGACGACGCCATCCACGTCCGCGACGGCAAGTTCCGCACTTCCGCCGGCATCAGTGCCGGCATGGACCTGGCGCTCAGCCTCGTCGAGGAAGACCTTGGCCGCGCCGCCGCGCTGGCGGTGGCCCGGCGCATGGTGCTGTTCCTGAAGCGCCCCGGCGGCCAGCGGCAGTTCAGCGCCGAGCTGCTGGCCCAGTCGGTGCCGGACGGCGTCACCGCGCAACTGACCGCATGGCTGCGCCCCCGCCTCGCCCGGCAGTTGGACGTCGACCAGATGGCATCCGCTTGCGCCCTCTCCGTCCGCACGCTGCACCGCAGGCTGCGGCAGGAGGCGGACGTCACGCCGGCGCAATTGCTCGCCCGCCTGCGCATGGAACTGGCGTGCAGCCTGCTGGAACGGCCGCGCATGACGGTCAAGGAAGCCGCCCGGCGCAGCGGCCACGGAAGCGAATACAACCTGCGCCGCGCCTTCATGCAGCACCTCGGCGTGCTGCCCAGCGAGTACCAGGCCCGCTTCGCCTGAATGCTGCAAGAAAACCGGTGGCTTCATGGGGAGTTCGTGGAGCATGCACCGCGCCCATACAGCGGTGATGGCATGCATGCCATCGCTCCCTCCAGGCTCCAATTGTTTTGCACCATTTCCTAGAAAATGGGACCTGTCACTGAATGCCGCTTGAATAAGCCAACCCCAAGTGCAGATGCTGGGGTGAATGCATGCGCTTTCAAAGCGTCGGGTAACGCTTGACCAAGCGGCATTTGAGCCTGTCGCAGGATTTCCCATTTGCAACTTTTCCGGAAAATGGAGCCTGTCACCGGTTTCGGGCAATAAAAACGCCACCCGAAGGTGGCGTTTGGGGTGCTGCGGGGAAGCCGGGATCAGCGCTTGCGCATCGGCGGCAGGTCCGTGCACACGCCTTCATACACTTCGGCGGCCATGCCGATCGATTCGCCAAGGGTCGGGTGCGGGTGGATCGTCTTGCCGATGTCGGTGCCGTCGGCGCCCATCTCGATGGCCAGCGCGATCTCGCCGATCATGTCGCCGGCATGCGTGCCGACGATGGTGCCGCCCACGATGCGGTGCGTTTCAGCGTCGAACAGCACTTTCGTGAAGCCTTCGTCGCGGCCGTTGGCCACGGCGCGGCCCGAAGCGGCCCACGGGAAGTGGCCCTTCTCGACCTTGATGCCCTTGGCCTTCGCTTCGTCTTCCGTCAGGCCGACCCATGCCACTTCCGGATCGGTGTAGGCGACCGACGGGATCACCGAAGCATCGAAGTGCGACTTCTGGCCGACGGCTGCTTCAGCGGCCACGTGGCCTTCATGCACGGCCTTGTGCGCCAGCATCGGCTGGCCCACCAGGTCGCCGATGGCGAAGATGTGCGGCACGTTGGTGCGCATCTGGCTGTCGACGTTGATGAAGCCGCGGTCGGTCACCTGCACGCCGGCCTTGTCGGCGGCGATCTTCTTGCCGTTCGGGCTGCGGCCCACGGCCACCAGGACCATGTCGTAGATCTGCGGCTCCGGTGCGGTGGCGCCGGCTTCGGCGGCTTCGAACGTGACCTTGATCCCTTCCGGCAGCGCTTCCACGCCGACGGTCTTGGTCTTGGTCATGATGTTGTCGAAGCGGTGCGCGTTGTACTTCTGCCAGACCTTGACGGCATCGCGGTCGGCGCCCTGCATCAGGCCATCCATCATCTCGACCACGTCGATGCGCGCGCCGAAGGTGGAATACACGGTGGCCATTTCCAGGCCGATGATGCCGCCGCCGATCACCAGCATGCGCTTCGGCATGAAGCGCAGTTCCAGCGCGCCGGTCGAATCGACGATGCGCGGATCTTCCGGCACGAATGGCAGCTTGACGACAGCGGAGCCGGCCGCGATGATCGCCTGCTTGAACTGCACGACCTTCTTGACGCCATCGGCGCCGGTGACCTCGATGTGGTTCGGGCTGACGAACTGGCCAACGCCCTGCACCACCTGCACCTTGCGCGCCTTGGCCATGCCGGACAGGCCGCCGGTCATCTTCGAGATCACGCCTTCCTTGTACTTGCGCACTTCGTCGATGTCGACTTCCGGCCGGGCGAACTTCACGCCATGCTTGCCCAGGTGGGCCGTCTCGTCGATCACGGAAGCCAGGTGCAGCAGCGCCTTCGACGGGATGCAGCCCACGTTCAGGCACACGCCGCCCAGCGTCGCATAGCGCTCGACGATCACGGTGTTCTGGCCCAGGTCGGCGGCACGGAATGCGGCCGAGTAGCCGCCGGGGCCGCCGCCCAGCACCATCATGTCGCACTGGATGTCGACATTGCCGGAGTACGAACCGGCTGCCGGCGCGGGACCGGACGATGCCGGTGCCGCGGCCGGTGCCGGCACGGCAGGGCCGCCGTACACCGGTGCCGCCTGGCCCGGGGCCTCTCCTTTTTCGGCAGGCGTGGCAACCGGCGCTGCGGGAACGCCAGCCGGTGCCGGTGCAGCAGCAGGAGCAGCAGCACCCGCGGCTTCCTCCAGCAACAGCAGCAGCGAACCTTCGCTCACCTTGTCGCCCACCTTGAACTTCAGCTCCTTGACGACGCCGGCGTGCGTGGCCGGGATCTCCATGGATGCCTTGTCCGATTCCACGGTGGCGATCGACTGGTCGACCTTGATGGTGTCGCCCACCTTGACGATCACCTCGATGACTTCGACTTCCTTGAAGTCGCCGATATTCGGTACTTTTACCTCA
This sequence comes from Pseudoduganella albidiflava, assembly GCF_004322755.1. NCBI lineage: Bacteria > Pseudomonadati > Pseudomonadota > Betaproteobacteria > Burkholderiales > Oxalobacteraceae > Pseudoduganella > Pseudoduganella albidiflava. The sequence continues at coordinate 911,447 of NZ_CP036401.1, read as the reverse complement.
ACGATGCTCATGTAGCGGGCTCCTTACAGCAGCACTTTGCGCATGTCGCCCAGCACTTCTGCCAGGTAGACTGCGAAGCGGGCACCGGACGCGCCGTCGACCACGCGGTGGTCGTACGACAGCGACAGCGTCATCATCAGGCGCGGCACGAACTGCTTGCCGTCCCACACCGGCTTCATCGAAGCCTTCGACAGGCCGAGGATCGCCACTTCCGGCGCATTCACGATCGGGGTGAAGTGCGAGCCGCCGATACCGCCCAGCGACGAGATGGTGAACGTGGCACCCTGCATGTCGGCCGGCTTCAGCTTGCCTTCGCGCGCCGCCAGCGACAGTTCCGTCATTTCGCGGGCGATCTGCGACACGCTCTTCTGGTCGGCATTCTTCACCACCGGTACCACCAGGCCTTGCGGCGTGTCGGCGGCGAAGCCGATGTTGTAGTACTTCTTCAGGATCAGGTTCTCGCCCTTCGCGTCCAGCGAGGAATTGAACGCCGGGTATTTCTTCAGCGCCGCGGCCGATGCCTTGATGACGAAGGCCAGCATCGTCAGCTTGGCGGCATCCTTGTTCTTCGCGTTGGCGTTGTTAGTCTCGACACGGAACGCTTCCAGGTCGGTGATATCCGCATCCTCGAACTGCGTCACGTGCGGGATCATCACCCAGTTGCGGTGCAGGTTCGGGCCGGAGATCTTCTTGATGCGCGGCAGCGGCTGCAGTTCCGTTTCGCCGAACTTCGAGAAGTCCAGCGACGGCCATGGCAGCAGGTTCAGGCCCGCACCACCGCCACCAGCCGCGGCCGGAGCCGCGGTCGGCGCGGCAGCCGCGCCGGCAATCACGCCCTTCACGTAGTTCTGCACGTCCTGCTGGGTGATGCGGCCTTTCGGACCGGTGCCCGGCACCTTCGCCACGTCCACGCCCAGTTCGCGGGCGAACTTGCGGACCGACGGCGATGCGTGGGCCAGCTTGCCCGATACCGCCGGGGCTGCCGGAGCGGCGGCAGGCGCCGGTGCAGGAGCAGCGGCAGGAGCAGGTGCTGGAGCAGCAGCGGCAGGTGCCGGAGCAGCAGCAGCAGCGGCAGGCGCGGGAGCGGCGGCGGCAGGAGCAGCCGAGCCGCCGGTCGATTCCACCACCAGCACCAGCGAACCCTCGGCCACCTTGTCGCCGACCTTGACCTTGATTTCCTTGACCACGCCGTCGTGCGACGACGGGATTTCCATCGAGGCCTTGTCGGACTCCACGGTGATCAGCGACTGGTCCTTCTTGATCGTGTCGCCCACCTTGACCATCAGCTCGATGACTTCGACTTCCTTGAAGTCGCCGATGTCCGGCACCTTGACGTCGACCGGGCCGGCGGCGGCTGCCGGAGCGGCGGCCGGCGCTGGCGCTGGAGCCGGCGCGGCAGCAGCGGCAGGCGCCGGTGCCGGCGCGGCGGCGGCGGGAGCCGGAGCAGCGGCGGCCGCACCCTCGGCTTCGACCAGCAACAGCAGCGAACCCTCGGCGACCTTGTCGCCGACCTTGACCTTGATTTCCTTGATGACCCCGGCCGACGACGATGGAATCTCCATCGATGCCTTGTCCGATTCAACGGTGATCAGCGACTGGTCGACCTTGATCGTGTCGCCGACCTTCACCATCAGCTCGATGACCTCGACTTCCTTGAAATCACCGATATCCGGGACTTTGACTTCCACAATGCTCATAGCGTTTGCTCCGTATTCTCGTTATTGGGTCACCGGATTGGGCTTGTTCGGGTTCAGGCCATATTTCACGACAGCCTGTTCCACCACGGCGAGGTCGATCTTGCCCTCGTCGGCCAGCGAACGGAGCGCGGCAACCGTGATGTAGTAACGGTTCACCTCGAAGAACTCGCGCAGCTTGGCGCGGCTGTCCGAGCGGCCGAAGCCGTCGGTGCCCAGCACGCGGTAGGTGCGGTCCTTCGGCATGAAGGCGCGGATCTGCTCGGCGTACAGGCGCATGTAGTCGGTCGTGGCGATGATCGGGCCCTGCGTATCCTTCAGCAGGCCGGTGACGTACGGCACGCGCTGTTCCTTGGTCGGATTGACGAGGTTCCAGCGCTCGGCATCCTGGCCGTCGCGCGCCACCAGCGTCAGCGACGGCGCGGACCACACGTCGGCGGCGATGCCCCAGTCCTTCTCCAGCAGCTCGGCGGCGAAGATGGACTCGCGCAGGATCGTGCCCGAGCCGATCAGCTGCACGCGCTGGCCGGCGTTCGCGGCGCCTTCCTGCAGCAGGTACATGCCCTTCAGGATGCCCTCTTCCTGGCCAGCCTTCAGGCCCGGATGAGCGTAGTTCTCGTTCATGATGGTGATGTAGTAGAACACGTCTTCCTGTTCCGTCACCATGCGGCGCAGGCCGTCATGGATGATCACCGCCAGCTCGTGGCCGAAGGTCGGGTCGTACGGCAGGCAGTTCGGGATCGCCGCGGCGAACAGGTGGCTGTGGCCATCCTCGTGCTGCAGGCCTTCGCCGTTCAGCGTGGTACGGCCGGCGGTGCCGCCCATCATGAAGCCGCGGGCACGCATGTCGCCCGCCGCCCAGGCCAGGTCGCCCACGCGCTGCATGCCGAACATCGAGTAGTACGTGAAGAACGGGATCATCACGCGGTTGTTGGTCGAGTACGACGTGGCCGCCGCGATCCACGAGCTCATGCCGCCCGCTTCGTTGATGCCTTCCTGCAGGATCTGGCCGGCCTTGTCTTCGCGGTAGTACATCACCTGGTCCTTGTCGACCGGCTCGTACAGCTGCCCCTGCTGGTTGAAGATGCCGATCTGGCGGAACAGGCCTTCCATGCCGAAGGTACGCGATTCGTCGACCAGGATCGGCACCACGCGCGGGCCCAGGCTCTGGTCGCGCAGCAGCGCGGTGATGATGCGCACGAACGACTGGGTCGTCGAGATTTCGCGGCCTTCCGCGGTCGGCTCCAGCACGTTCTTGAACGCTTCCAGCGGCGGCACGACCAGCGTTTCATCGGCCTTCATGCGGCGCGCCGGCAGGTAGCCACCCAGGGCCTTGCGGCGCTCGTGCAGGTACTTCATTTCAGGCGCGTCGTCGGACGGCTTGAAGAACGGGATCTCGGCCAGCTTGTCGTCCGGGATAGGAATGTTGAAACGGTCGCGCATTTCGCGGATCGCCTCGTCGTCCAGCTTCTTGGTCTGGTGGGCGGTGTTGCGCGCCTCGCCGGACTTGCCCATGCCGTAGCCCTTGACGGTCTTCACCAGCAGCACGGTCGGCTTGCCCTGGGCTTCCTGCGCCACCTTGAACGCGGCGTAGATCTTGTGCGGGTCGTGGCCGCCGCGGGTCAGGCGCCAGATGTCGTCGTCGCTCATGTTGGCGACCATTTCCAGCAGCTTCGGATGCTTGCCGAAGAAGTGCTTGCGCACGTAGGCGCCATCCTTGGCCTTGTAGTTCTGGTATTCGCCGTCCAGCGTTTCCATCATCACGCGCTGCAGGATGCCTTCCTTGTCCTTGGCCAGCAGCTCGTCCCAGCCCGGGCCCCAGATGACTTTCACGACGTTCCAGCCGGCGCCGCGGAATTCGCCTTCCAGCTCCTGGATGATCTTGCCGTTGCCGCGCACCGGGCCGTCCAGGCGCTGCAGGTTGCAGTTGACGACGATGACCAGGTTGTCCAGCATTTCACGGGCGGCCATGCCGATCGCGCCCAGCGATTCCGGCTCGTCCATCTCGCCGTCGCCGCAGAAGGCCCAGACCTTGCGGCCGTCGGTGTTGGCGATGCCGCGCGCGTGCAGGTACTTCAGGAAGCGCGCCTGGTAGATCGCCATCAGCGGGCCCAGGCCCATCGACACGGTGGGGAACTGCCAGAAGTCCGGCATCAGTTTCGGGTGCGGATACGACGACAGGCCACGGCCGTCGACTTCCTTGCGGAAGTTGATCAGCTGGTCTTCGGTCAGGCGGCCTTCCAGGTAGGCGCGCGCGTACACGCCGGGCGACGAGTGGCCCTGGATGTACAGCAGGTCGCCGCCGTGCTCTTCGCTCGCGGCTTTCCAGAAGTGGTTGAAGCCGATGCCCAGCATGTTCGCCAGCGAAGCGAACGAGGACAGGTGGCCACCCAGGTCGCCATCGGCACGGTTGGCGCGCACCACCATCGCCATCGCGTTCCAGCGCATCCACGAGCGCAGGCGCTCTTCGTATTCCAGGTTGCCCGGGCAGTGCGCGCCCACGTCGGCGGGGATGGTGTTCACATACGCGGTATTGGCGGAGAACGGGATGTCGGCGCCGCGGCGGCGCGCCAGGTCGACCAGGCGCTCCATCAGGTACTGGGCGCGTTCCGGCCCTTCATTCTGCAATACAGCCTCGAGTGCCTCGAGCCATTCCTTGGTTTCCAGTGCGTCCGGATCGTTGGCGGTTTGGGCCGTGACCTGGTCAAGTTGAGCTGACATCTATCTAGTCTCCTGAGTGATTGGCCCGAACCGATCCGGTGATCGTGGCGGACGCGAGGGGTGATTATTTACCAAGACTTTTACAAAGTGCGGAGATTCTAACAGTGAATTTAGCCTTTTTCAAAATACGAAAGCTGTTTTTATAATGTGAAATTTCCCTATGTGGAAATGCTGCAATGCCGCATAAATGCGCAGTTCCCAATCAGTTTCCGTGATCAAAAAATCACTTTTATGAGCACGTTCAAACTGCTTTTGGTTCCACCGCCAAAGGCCACCCCAACGCGTGCATGGTTACCTGGCAGCGACCGATCCGGCTGCGGCGCCGGCAATGGACTGCATGAAGCCCCAGCGCGGCGCAACGCGCCTTTATAATGACGGTCTTTCATCCCACCTTAGTCCATCACCATGTCTGCCCAACTCATCGACGGAATCGCCCTCTCCCAAAAACTGCGCGCCGAAATCGCTTCCCGCGCTGCCGCATTGACCGCCAGCGGCAAGCAGCCCGGCCTGGCCGTGATCCTGGTGGGCGAAGACCCTGCCAGCCAGGTCTATGTGCGCAACAAGGTGAAGGCATGCGGCGACGTGGGCATCCACTCCGTGCTGGAGAAATACGATGCCGACCTGGCGGAGCAGGCGCTGCTGGACCGCATTGCAGCATTGAATGCCGATCCGGCCATCCATGGCATCCTGGTACAGATGCCGCTGCCGAAGCACATCAACCCGCACAAGGTCATCGAAGCGATCGCCACGTCGAAGGATGTGGATGGTTACTCGGTGCTGTCGGCCGGCGAGCTGATGACGGGCCTGGAAGGCTTCCGTCCCTGCACGCCGTACGGCTGCATGAAGCTGATCGAATCGACCGGCGTGGACCTGCGCGGCAAGCACGCGGTGGTGATCGGCCGCAGCAACACGGTCGGCAAGCCGATGGGCCTGCTGCTCTTGCAGGCCAACGCCACCGTCACCATCTGCCATAGCGCCACCCCGGATCTGTCCGTATATACCAAGCAGGCGGACGTGGTCGTGGCGGCGGTCGGCCGCCGCAACACGCTGACGGCGGACATGGTGAAACCGGGGGCAATCGTGATCGATGTGGGCATGAATCGCGACGATAATGGCAAGCTGTGCGGGGACGTGGATTTTGCCGGCATCAAGGAAGTGGCCGCGCACATTACGCCGGTACCCGGCGGCGTCGGCCCGATGACGATCACCATGTTGTTAATGAACACCATCGAATCGGCGGAACGCGGCTGATTCGATTAACCACTAGGAAGAACATGACGACTGACAACCCCCTGCTGGACTTTGGCGGCCTGCCGCGTTTCGACGCGATCAAGCCGGAACACGTGACGCCGGCCATCGACGAGCTGCTGGCGAAGAACCGGGAAGTGGTGACGCAGCTGGAAGCGCCCGTGGAACCGGTGACGTGGCAGAACTTCGTGACGCCGCTGGAAAACGCCACCGAACTGCTGGGCCGTGCATGGGGCATCGTCAGTCACCTGAACAACGTGGCCGACACGCCCGAGCTGCGCGCCGTGTACAACGAGAACCTGCCGAAGGTGACGGAATTCTGGACCGAGCTGGCGCAGAACGAGGCGCTGTTCGCCAAGTACAAGGCGCTGCAGGCGTCGCCGGAATTCGCCACGCTGGCGCCGGCCCGCAAGCGCATCATTGAAAACGCGATCCGCGATTTCCGCATGGGTGGCGCCGAACTGCCGCCGGATCAGAAGGAACGCTTCGCGGAAATCCAGGAAGAGCATGCCGCCACGTCGACGCGCTTTTCCGAGAACGTGCTGGACGCCACCAACGACTGGAAGCTGCTGGTCGAGGACGAAGCCGATCTGGCCGGACTGCCGGACGACGTGAAGCACGCCGCGAAGACCCTGGCCGAAAAAGACGGCAAGCAGGGCTGGCAGTTCACGCTGCACTTCCCTTCGTATTATCCGATCCTGCAATTCGCCGACAACCGCGCGCTGCGCGAGAAGGTGTACCGCGCGAACGCCACCAAGGCCTCCGAACTGGGCGACGTGTTCAGCGAGCGCGAGAAGTGGGACAACAGCGCCAATATCGTGAAGCTGCTGCAGCTGCGCGCGGAAGAGGCACAGCTGCTGGGTTACAAGAACTTCGCCGAGGTGTCGCTGGTGCCGAAGATGGCACAGAGCCCCGAACAGGTGATCGGCTTCCTGGAAGACCTGGCGCAACGCGCCCGTCCGTATGCCGAGAAGGACCTGGAAGAACTGAAGACCTTCGCGGCCGAACACCTGGGCCTGACGGAACTGAACGCCTGGGACCTGCCGTATGCATCGGAAAAGCTGCAACAGCACCGCTACGCGTTCTCGGCGCAGGAAGTGAAGCAGTACTTCCCCGAGCACAAGGTGATCGACGGCCTGTTCAAGCTGGTGCAGAACCTGTTCGGCGTGCAGATCCTGCCGGACCAGGCCCCCACCTGGCACAAGGACGTACGATTCTTCCGCATCGAGCGCGACGGCGAACTGGTGGGCCAGTTCTACCTGGACCTGTACGCGCGCCCCGGCAAGAACAGCGGCGCGTGGATGGACGACGCGCGCAGCAGGCGCCTGGAGGCCGGCCAGCTGCAAACGCCGATCGCCTACCTCACCTGTAACTTCACGGAGCCGGCCGTCATCGATGGCAAGGTGCAGCCTTCGCTGTTCACGCACGATGAAGTGATCACGCTGTTCCACGAGTTCGGCCACGGCCTGCACCACATGCTGACCGTCGTCGAGGAACTGGGCGTGTCCGGCATTGCCGGCGTGGAGTGGGATGCGGTGGAACTGCCGTCGCAATTCATGGAAAACTTCTGCTGGGAGTGGAACGTGCTGTCGCACATGACGGCGCACGTGAAGACCGGCGAGCCGCTGCCGCGCGCGCTGTACGACAAGATGCTGGCCGCGAAAAACTTCCAGTCCGGCCTGCAGACGCTGCGCCAGGTGGAATTCTCGCTGCTGGACATGCACCTGCACTACGACTATCAAACGGCGTCGGGCAAGTCCGTGCAGGACGTGATCGACGAGGTGCGCAAGCGCTTCGCGGTCATCGTCCCGCCGGCGTTCAACCGCTTCCAGAACTCGTTCGGCCACATCTTCGCCGGCGGCTATGCGGCCGGCTACTACAGCTACAAGTGGGCCGAGGTGCTGTCCGCCGATGCCTACGCGGCCTTCGAGGAAGCGGCGGAGCTGGAAGGCGCCGACGAGCGCGTGGTCGATACGGGCCGCAAGTTCCTGCACGAGATCCTGTCGGTCGGCGGTTCGCGGCCGGCGCTGGAATCGTTCACCGCGTTCCGCGGGCGGGAACCGCAGATCGACGCGTTGCTCCGACACAGCGGCATGGCTGCGTGAAGGGACCTCTGGTAGCGCAGTGAAGTAGAAAGTTCTCCGCCGACGCCAAATGCTGGGGTCAGACCCGCCGGGGTCTGACCCCGGACTTTGCTTCTGGGGTGGACTCTCGCCGCGCTACAATAGCGCCCATGACCCGCATCGATTTCCACACCAACGTTCCCGACAAGATCGCCTATGCGTGCCGCCTGGTGCGCAAGGCCTGCAACGCCGCGAGCGCGTCCGGCGCGAAAAGCCGCATCGTCATCATGACCGAGGACAGCGCGCAGCTGGCGCGGCTCGATGCGGCGCTGTGGAGCTTTTCCGATGTCGACTTCCTGCCGCACGTGCATGTCAATGACCCGCTGGCGCCGGATACGCCGATCGTGCTGGCCGACAGCGACAGCGTGGAATTGCCGCAGGCCGACTTGCTGGTGAACCTGGCGCGCCGCGCACCCGCGCAGTTCGAGAGCTTTCCCCGCCTGATCGAGGTGGTGTCCGCCGACGAGGACGACGCGGCCGCCGGCCGCATCCGCTTCGTTGCCTACAAGCGGCAGGACTTCACGCCCGCCCACCTCAGCGTGGGCAAAGCGTGAGCGCGGGACCGTTCGATGCCGGCATTCCCGTGCTGACGGAAGTGCTGCAGGAAATCCCTGCTCCGCCCGTACCCCCGCGGGAGCCCGCAACGGTGCATCCTCCCGCTGCCGCTTTCAAGCCAGCGGTATGGCGCACAGGCGTGGGAGCGGCTTCGGTGACGACTGCTCCGGCGCCCGTCATCGACCTGGTGGTGCCGGCGGAAGCAGACCTTGAGGCGGGCACTGAGGCGATCACTGAGACGGGCACTGAAGCGGGGACTGAAGCAGGCGCTGAAGCGGGCATGGAACCCGCCGTCGATGCCCCGCCAGCAAACGACGTTGAAACTGGCGTAGCGACCGGCATAGCTGCCGGAATCGAAGCGGGTACCGAAGCGGGAGCCGAAGCCGGAGCCGGAGCAGCCGCCGGCGTAACAGTGGACATGCAAGCCGGAGCGGAAACGGAAGAAGCAGCCCCATCCGTGGAGCGCGCCGGCGCCGTGGACCTCGCCGCCATCGAGCAGGCGCTCAGCGAACGCATCGTGCAGCAACTGATGCCGCGCGTGGACGCGCTGGTGGCGGAGCGTTTCGACCAGGTATTGCAACAACTGGCCGGCGGGTTGCAAGCCGGCCTGGCCGAGTCGGTCGCGCAGGCGGTGGCCGCATCGGTGCGGCAGGAACTTGCGGCGCTGCAGGCACCAAAACCGTGAAAAACGCACTGCCTGGCGGCTGAAAACGCGGTCCTGGCCGGTGCATGCCCGCCCTGTGCCGGTGCGCGCCGCAACAATCGCCATTTGTGCCTTTGCCATTTGAAAAATTTGTTGTACCTTCTGCCAGAATGACGCTCACGAGGCGTCACCCAACATTCATTGGAGAGACGAGTATGCAGACGAAGTCCATCGCAGTTGCCATCGCCCTCGCTTTCGCGGCCAGTGCCGCGACGTCGGCCGGCGCACAGGAAGTCATCAAGATCGGCCACGTGGGCCCGGTCTCCGGCCCCCAGTCCCACCTGGGCAAGGATAACGAGAATGGCGCCAACATGGCCGTCAACGACCTGAACGCGAAGGGCATCAAGATCGGCGGCAAGCCGGTGAAATTCGTGCTCGTGCTGGAAGACGACGGCGCGGACCCGAAACAGGGCACCACCGTGGCGCAGAAGCTGGTCGATGCTAAGGTCAACGGCGTGGTCGGCCACCTGAATTCGGGCACCACGGTGCCGGCATCGCGCATCTATTACAATGCCGGTATCCCGCAGGTGTCGCCGGCTTCCACCAATCCCGTCTATACCAAGCAAAAGTTCAACACCACGTTCCGCGTGGTGGCCAATGACGCCAAGCTGGGCGGCACGCTGGGCAAATATGCCGTCGACAAGCTGGGCGCCAAGAAGATCGCAGTGATCGACGACCGCACCGCGTACGGCATGGGCGTGGCGACCGAGTTCATCAAGGGTGCCAAGGGCGCGCAGGTCGTCGACAAGCAATTCACCAACGACAAGGCAACGGACTTCAACGCGATCCTCACCAGCATCAAGGCCAAGAATCCCGACCTGGTGTTCTTCGGCGGCATGGACGCGGTAGGCGGCCCGCTGCTGCGCCAGATGAAGGCGCTGGGCATCAAGGCGAAGTTCATGGGTGGCGATGGCGTGTGTACCGACGCGCTGCCGCGCCTGGCCGGCACGGCCGCCGCCGACGGCGTGGTGACGTGCGCCGAAGCGGGTGGCGTGCCGCCGGAACTGCAAAAGAACATGGATGACTTCCGCGCCCGCTACAAGAAGGCGTACAACCAGGAAGTGCAGCTGTACGCGCCGTACGTGTACGACTCGGTGATGACGCTGGCGCAGGCCATGCAGGATGCCGGATCGTCCGATCCGAAGAAGTACCTGCCGTTCCTGAAGAAGGTGAAGTACCAGGGCGTGACGGGCCTGATCACGTTCGACCAGTTCGGCGACATCAACGATGGCGCGCTGACCCTGTTCACCTACACGGGCGGCAAGAAGACCAGGATGGAAGTGGTCAAGTAAGAAGGATAACGACGGGAGACAAACCGTGCGGCCGTCCCTGGTGGACGGCCTTTGTTTTTCAGCGGCCCATATTTGGTGACCGCATAAGTATTGGAGTAAAACGCATATGCAACAGAAGCTGATTTCCCTCGCCATCGGCGCCACCCTGCTTTCCGCTGGCGGCGCGATGGCGCAGGAAGTGGTCAAGATCGGCTATGTGGGCCCGCTGTCGGGCCAGTCCGCCCACCTGGGCACGGATACGTCGAACGGTGCGCGGCTGGCTGTCGAAGACCTGAATGCCAAGGGCTTCAAGATCGACGGCAAGCCCGTCAAGTTCGTGCTGATGGCCGAGGATGATGCCGCCGAGCCGAAACAGGCCACCGCCGCCGCGCAAAAGCTGGCGGACCAGAAGGTGAACGGCGTGATCGGCCACCAGACCTCCGGCACGTCGATCCCCGCGTCGCGCATTTACTACAATGCCGGCATTCCGCAGATTTCGGCATCGGCCACCAGCCCCGTCTACACGCGCCAGAAGTTCAACACCACGTTCCGCGTGGTTGCCAACGACCTGAAGCTGGGTGGCACGCTGGGCAATTATGCCGTGCAAAACCTGGGCGCCAAGCGGATCGCCGTGATCGACGACCGCACCGCCTACGGCATGGGCGTGGCGACCGAGTTCGTCAAGGCCGCGAAAGGCGCGCAGATCGTCGACAAGCAGTTCACCAACGACAAGGCGACGGACTTCAATGCCATCCTCACCAGCATCAAGTCGAAGAACCCGGACCTGGTCTTCTTCGGCGGCATGGATTCGGTCGGCGGCCCGCTGCTGCGCCAGATGAAGGCGCTGGGCATCAAGACCAAGCTGATGGGCGGCGACGGCATCTGTACCGAGGCGATGCCGAAGCTGGCCGGCCCGACCGCGGGCGACGATTCGGTCGTGTGCGCGGAAGCGGGCGGCGTGACGCCGGCGCAGCAAAAGAAGATGGAAGAATTCGCCGGCCGCTACAAGAAGCGCTATGGCCAGGAATTGCAGATCTATGCGCCGTATTCGTATGACGCGGTGATGGCGATGGCCACGGCGATGGCGAACGCGAAGTCGGCCAATCCCAAGCAATACCTGCCGTTCCTGTCGAAAGTCAGCTATCCGGGCATTACCGGCACGATCGCGTTCGATCCGGCCGGCGACATCAAGGATGGCGCGCTGACGCTGTTCACGTTCCGTGGCGGAAAAAAGACACTGATCGAAGTGGTGAAGTAACCACGCCGGCCTTGATCCTGGTGAAAACGATCGGGCCGACGTAAAAAAACCGGGCGCTGCCCGGTTTTTTATCGATACGGCGCAGAAAGCTTACTTCTGCGCCAGGATCCATTTGACGAGCGTCTTCGCATCTGCCTCGCTCACTTGCGGGTTGGCGGGCATCGGGATCGCGCCCCACACGCCTGCGCCGCCCTTGATCACCTTGCCGACCAGCTTGGCTTCGGCATCCTTCTGGCCCGCGTACTTGGCCGCCACGTCCTTGTAGGCAGGCCCCACCAGCTTGTTCGCAACAGCGTGGCAAGCCATGCAATTCTTTGCCTTCGCCAGGTCCGCGTTCGCCATCGCTGCCTGCGACACGAAAGCCGAGCCCACTACCAATGCACCCATCACGAAACGTTTCATCGATTTCTCCAAATTAAACCTGCCGGTGATTCTAACGCGTTTCCCATCAGCGGGTACGTATAGCGCCTATTGCCAGAACGAAGCGGTCGGGTATTCCGTTGACGCTGCAAATGTTGCGAAATGTTGCGCTCGGTAAATTTTGTAAGTAGGATGGATTGCTTACCGGAGCCCGTCATGCCGATCATCCTTGCCATCCTTGCACTTTGCGCGCTGCGCTTCTTTGAAATCTGGCGCTTCGCCGACCTGTCGTGGTGGTGGATCGTCGGGCTGATGGTGGCCGCGTTCGTGTGGTTCGAGTTCGTCGAACCGATGCTGGGGCTGGACAAGCGCAAGGCGCACGACATCGATGCGAAGCGGCGCAAGGACCGCGTCGCCGACCGGTTCGGTACGCCGAAGAAGAAATAAACTACTGTCGAGTTCGTGTCAGGGGGGTGAAGCAGGGAGCGAGACAGGGGTTTCGAGGAACACCGTTCCGCGCCTGACGAGCGACGCAGCCATACCGGGCTGCGTCTTCGCGGAGCATTGCTCCGCGCCTGCGGAACGACGCAGCCTTGCAAGGCTGCGTTCCCTCCAGGCACGCTGACACGAACTCGAGCATTGCCGGTCGTTTACCGCTTCAGCTGCGACAGGTCGCGCACGGCGCCGCGGTCGGCGGAGGTGGTCAGCGCGGCGTAGGCACGCAGCGCCTGCGAGACGGCGCGTTCACGGTTGACCGGGTGCCAGGCGGCGGCGCCCTTGTCTTCCATCCTGCCGCGGCGGTGGGCCAGTTCCTCGGCCGTCACGCGCAGGTTGATCGTGCGGTTCGGGATGTCGATGTCGATCATGTCGCCCTCTTCCACCAGGCCGATGGCGCCGCCTTCGGCCGCTTCCGGCGAGGCATGGCCGATCACCAGGCCCGAGGAGCCGCCGGAGAAGCGGCCGTCGGTGAACAGTGCGCAAGCCTTGCCGAGGCCCTTCGACTTGATGTACGACGTGGGGTACAGCATCTCCTGCATGCCCGGACCACCCTTCGGCCCTTCGTAGCGGATGATGACGACGTCGCCCGCATGCACGGTATCGCCCAGGATCCCTTCCACGGCCGCGTCCTGGCTTTCGAACACGCGCGCCTTGCCGGAGAATTTCAGGATGCTTTCATCCACGCCGGCCGTCTTCACGATGCAGCCCTTCTCGGCGATGTTCCCGTACAGGACGGCCAGGCCGCCATCCTGCGAGTAGGCATGCTCGCGGTCGCGGATGCAGCCGGCCGTGCGATCCAGGTCGTTGGCCTCGAAGCGTTCCGATTGCGAGAACGCCGTCTGCGTGGGCACGCCGCCCGGCGCGGCACGGAACAGTTGATGTACAGCCTGATCGTCGCTGCGCTTGATGTCGTATTTCTCGATCGCCTCGCCCAGCGTCTTCGAATGCACGGTCGGCAGCGACGTATCGAGCAGGCCGGCACGCGCCAGCTCGCCCAGGATGGCGATGATGCCGCCGGCGCGGTGCACGTCTTCGATGTGGTACTTGTCCGTCATCGGCGCGACCTTGCACAGGCATGGCACGTTGCGCGAAATGCGGTCGATGTCGGCCATCGTGAACGACACTTCCGCTTCGTGCGCGGCGGCCAGCAGGTGCAGAACGGTGTTGGTGGAACCGCCCATCGACACATCCAGCGCCATGGCGTTTTCCCACGCGGCCTTGCTGGCGATGTTGCGCGGCAGGACCGAGTAATCGTCCTGCTCGTAATGGCGCTTGGTGATCTCGACGATCATCCGGCCGGCGCGCAGGAACAGCTCCTTGCGGTCCGAGTGGGTTGCCAGGATCGTGCCGTTACCCGGCAGCGACAGGCCCAGCGCCTCGGTCAGGCAGTTCATCGAATTGGCGGTGAACATGCCGGAGCAGGAACCGCACGTCGGGCAGGCCGAGCGCTCGATTTCCGCCACGTCGGCGTCGGACACGGTCGCGTCGCCGGCCTTGATCATCGCATCCACCAGGTCCAGCTTGATGATCTTCCTGTCGGAGTTGACGACCTTGACGACCTTGCCCGCTTCCATCGGCCCGCCGGAGACGAAGATGGTCGGGATGTTCAGGCGCATGGCGGCCATCAGCATGCCCGGGGTGATCTTGTCGCAGTTGGAGATGCACACCATCGCATCGGCGCAGTGCGCGTTGACCATGTACTCGACCGAATCGGCGATCAGGTCGCGCGACGGCAGCGAGTACAGCATGCCGCCGTGGCCCATGGCGATGCCGTCGTCGACGGCAATCGTGTTGAATTCCTTGGCGACGCCGCCGGCGGCCTCGATCTCGCGCGCCACCATCTGGCCCAGGTCCTTCAGGTGCACGTGGCCCGGCACGAATTGCGTGAACGAGTTGACGACGGCGATGATCGGCTTGCTGAAATCGCCATCCTTCATGCCGGTGGCGCGCCACAGCGCGCGGGCGCCGGCCATGTTGCGGCCCTGGGTGGTGGTATAGGAACGGTAGGTTGGCATGACGATGTCTCCTCAGACTTGTATAAAGGGCAGCAACTGACGGCGCAACTGACGACGCAACTGACGGCAAGAAAATGTTGGCAAAAAATGTTGACAAAAAATGTTGACAACTTCTGCACACGCGCATACGCGCGCAGAGGCGCGAAAGGGCATCAGCTTGCGCCCGCCGGCATCAGTTGTCAAATATATGATTTAATGCGCTGTGAGAGCTTGGAGATATCACTGAACATGAACATCGAATTGCGCCAGCTGCGTTATTTCGTCACCGTGGCCGAGGAGCTGCACTTCGGCCGCGCGGCCAAGCGCCTGCACATGACGCAGCCGCCCCTGTCGCAGACCATCCTCGCGCTGGAAGACATGCTGGGCGCCGCCCTGTTCGACCGCAACCGCCGCGGCGTGGCGCTGACCGCGGCCGGCGACGCCCTGCTGCCGGAAGCGCGCCGCCTGCTGGCCCAGGCGGGCGAACTGCCGGGCCTCGTCAAGCGCGCGGCATCGGGCGCCACCGGCAAGCTGGTACTGGCCTTCGTGTCCTCGGCCGACTACAGCGTGCTGCCCCCTTCGCTGCGCGCCTACCGTGCCGCCTTTCCGCAGGTGCAGATCACGCTGCAGGAAGCCACCTCCGACCTGCAGCTGGAAGAACTGCTGCACGGCCGTGTCGATGCGGGCCTCCTGATCCCGCCGCTGCCGGACAAGGCGAAAGCGGAACTGGATTACCTGCCGGTGCTGAACGAGCCCCTGATCCTGGCCTCGCCGGCCAGCCTGCCCGAATTGCGCGGCAAGCACGAAGCCGACCTGTCGGCAATGCCGCCACTGCCGCTGATCATCTTCCCGCGCGCGATTTCGCCGGGCCTGTACGACGCCATCCTGGCCGTATTCCGCGCCGCCGGCATCACCCCGGTCATCGGCCAGGAAGCGATCCAGATGCAGACCATCGTCAGCCTGGTGTCGGCCGGCATGGGCATCGCCCTTGTGCCACAATCGGTCTCCAACCTGCGCCGGCCGGGAGTAGAATACCGCCCGCTGGCGCAGGCCACCCCGCTGGTCGAAACGGGCCTGGCCTGGCGCCGCGACAATACTTCCCCCGTCCTCAAGGGCTTCCTGGACTTGATGAGAAAGAGACTCTGATGCTGATTCACCCGATGCCCGATCCCGTCGCCCTGCAGCTCGGCCCGGTGGCGATCCACTGGTACGGCCTGATGTACGTGCTGGCCTTCGCGCTGTTCATCGCGCTGGGCCGCGTGCGCATCCGGCAGCCGCACATCGCCGCCCTGGGCTGGAAGAACCACGACCTGGACGACATGCTGTTCTACGGCATGCTGGGCGTGGTACTCGGTGGCCGGCTGGGCGAAGTGATCTTCTACCAGCCGCACCTGTTCGCCACGCCGCTGGAAATCTTCAAGGTCTGGCATGGCGGCATGAGCTTCCATGGCGGCTTCATCGGCGTGCTGGTCGCGATGTGGTTCTGGGCGCGCAAGGCGAAGCGCAACCTGCTGGACGTGTACGACTTCATCGCGCCGATGGTGCCGCTCGGGTATGCCGCCGGCCGCCTCGGCAATTTCATCAACGCGGAACTGCCGGGCCGCCCGGTACTCGACCCGAACCTGCCCTGGGCGATGATCTGGCCGAACGTGGATGCGCTGCCGCGCCATCCGTCGCCGATCTACCAGATGCTGGTGGACGGCATCCTCGTGTTCATCATCCTGTGGATGTTCGCGCGCCATGCCCGCCCGCGCCTCGCGGTGGGCGCCATGTATACGCTGCTGTATGGCTGCGCGCGCTTCTTCACCGAGTACTTCCGCACGCCGGACTGGGAAATCACCGTGCTGGGTTTGCCGGTCACGTCGGGCCAGGTGCTGTCGCTGCCGATGATCGTGGCCGCCATCGCGATGCTGGTGTGGTCGTACCGGCGCAATACCTACAGCGCGGCGCCGGCGCACGCGTAGCGCATTGTCGCCGCATGCGCAGGGCGGCACGCCTGCGCCGCCAGTCTTCCGGCTGGCGCTTCAGCCGATCAGCTTCAGTATGAAGCGCCACTCGTCCGCTTCCACCGGCATCACGGACAGCCTGCTGCCCTTGGCCAGCAGGCGCATGTTCTCCAGCTCGGGGTGGCTGCGCAACTCCTTCAGCTCCACGTACCGCCCCTGCTTCACGGCCCTGACGTCGATGCCGGTCCAGCGCGGGTTTTCCTGCGTGGCCTTGGCGTCGTAGTACGGGCTGGCCGGATCGAACTGCGTGGCATCCGGATACGGCATGCTGGCGATTTCGGCGATGCCCGCGATACCCGGCACCGCGCAACTGGAGTGATAGAACAGCACGCCGTCGCCGACCCGCATGGCGTCGCGGATGAAGTTGCGGGCCTGGTAATTGCGCACACCGTACCAGGACGTGGTCTGGTTCTTCGATGCGAGCACGTCGTCGAAACTGACGTCGTCGGGTTCGGACTTCATCAGCCAGTACTGTTTCGGCATCTGCCTTGCTCCTGACGTGAAAACGGCGGGCGTAAAAAAGCGGGACGTAAAAAAGCGGCTGCGCACCTTCCGGTGCAACAACCGCTTTCAGTACTTCATATAGGGCCCCGCCTGTGCCGTCATGCCGGCATCCTGAACCTAACGGTTCAAGGCGGCCACAGTCAGTTCAACTTCGGGTTCATCGGACTAGCGACGCTCACACCCGCCGAACAATGTTCCGCGACCTATGCGTGTTAATGGTTCAAGGAATATATGGCACTTCTCGAACACCGCAGGGTAGGACGCAGTTTACTCCTCAAACGCCGTCAGGGAAAGTCCTATCGTGCGTCAGAAGAGATTTTCCTGCGGGGTCAGCGCGCCGTCGAGCACCCGGTGCATCGCGGCGATCTTGTGCTGGACTTCCAGCAGCGAGATCTCCGACAGCGGGCCGGCCGGCGCCTTGGCCGTCAGGAATTCGGCGGCCATCGACAGCGCCGCCATCACGGCGATACGGTCGTTGCCCTTCACCTTGCCCGTGTCGCGGATGGTAGTCATTTTCTTGTCCAGCAGGGCCGCCGCTTCGCGCAATGCGCGTTCCTCGCCGTCCTTGCAGACCAGGCGGTACGACGAACCCAGGATATTGACGTCCACGTTGCTCATGACTGGAGGTCCTCTTGCTCGGGGGTTGCCGTTTCCAGCGGAGGGATATGTTCCAGCAGTGCCGACACGCGCGCATGCGCTTCGGCCAGGCGCTTCTGGTATCCCAGGTTTTCAGCCACCAATGCGGCATTGGCCTGGCGCAGCTGGGCGTTTTCACGCCGCAACGAGAGCGCCAGCTCGGCCAACTGCTCGATCTTGTCGGAAAGTTCTTGGAAGTCTGCAATCATCCCGCCACTATAGGGCGGCGCGATAACGTGGTCAACCGAATCGGGACGGTTCTTTACTTAATTACATCTTAATGGCAGAACGCCGCTACAAGGAAGACGGGCGGGATAGCGGATGAGGTAGCGGATGAGGTAGCGGATGAGGTAGCCGGTGAAATGGCGGACGAAGTAGCCGGTGAAATGGCGGACGAGGTGGCCCATGAGATGGCCGATGCAGCAACAGAAGCAGGTAGCAGCAGAAAAGTAAGTAGTAGCCGGAGTAAGTAGTAGCAGAAGCAAGTATCGGACGCAGGTAGCCGACATGCATGCCGCCGGATGGCGGCATGCCAGGACTGCCGGGCGAGTCAGGTAACCGTGCCCAGCGCCAGCAACAGCATGGCGCCAGCCAGCACGCCCAACGCCGCGCCGGCGGCCACGTTGATCGCCACACGCACCCATTCCGGCGCATGCAGGTCTCTGGGGAATTTCGTCTGGAACATCGCAGCCTCCGCTAGACAATGCAACGTTTAATGCTTGCAATCCCTGCAACGTTAATACAGTGCAACGCTTATGAAGTACTACCTGATGCCGTGCACCCTGATGCTGTGCAACTTGATGCAGCAACTCAATGCACGTTTGATGAATGCTTCCGAATGCGAACGGACAGTGTGCACCTCCGGCGAAGCTTTGTCAAAACACAAACGGGGCTTTCCGGCCTCCCGCTGCGAGCGCTACCGCCGATAGAAATTTTCCCAATATGAATTCTCTTGAAATCACTTAGGACCATCCCTATAATTGTTGGCACTCGTTAGTCGAGAGTGCTAACAACGAATCAACCTCACTGTACACATAAGGAGTTTTGTATGAACCTTCGCCCTTTGCACGATCGCGTCATCGTCAAACGCCTGGACCAGGAAACCAAGACCGCATCCGGTCTGATCATCCCTGATGCCGCCGCCGAGAAGCCGGATCAGGGTGAAGTGCTGGCAGTGGGCAACGGCAAGGTTGCCGACAATGGCACGCTGCGCGCACTGGAAGTGAAAGTCGGCGACCGCGTCCTGTTCGGCAAATACTCCGGCCAGGCCGTCAAGGTCGATGGCGAAGAGCTGCTGGTGATGCGCGAAGAAGACATCCTGGCGATCGTCAACAAGTAATCGGCCGACCCCTTACATAGAATCTGGAGATTTCCAACATGGCAGCTAAAGAAGTGATTTTCGGCGACGCAGCGCGCGCCAAAATGGTTGAAGGCATCAACATCCTGGCCAACGCGGTCAAGGTCACCCTGGGCCCGAAAGGCCGCAACGTCGTGCTGGAGCGCTCGTTCGGCGCCCCGACCGTGACCAAGGACGGTGTCTCGGTCGCGAAAGAAATCGAACTGAAGGACAAGCTGCAGAACATGGGCGCGCAGATGGTGAAGGAAGTCGCATCGAAGACTTCCGACAACGCCGGCGACGGCACCACCACCGCGACCGTGCTGGCACAAGCCATCGTGCGCGAAGGCATGAAGTTCGTTGCCGCCGGCATGAACCCGATGGACCTGAAGCGCGGCATCGACAAGGCCGTCGCCGCCACCGTCGAAGAACTGACCAAGATCGCCAAGCCATGCACCACCTCGAAGGAAATCGCCCAGGTTGGCGCGATCTCCGCGAACTCCGACTACTCGATCGGCGAGCGCATCGCTGAAGCGATGGAAAAAGTGGGCAAGGAAGGCGTCATCACCGTGGAAGACGGCAAGTCGCTGAACGACGAGCTGGACATCGTGGAAGGCATGCAGTTCGACCGCGGCTACCTGTCCCCGTACTTCATCAACAACCAGGAAAAGCAGGTTGCTGTCCTGGAAAACCCGTTCGTCCTGCTGTTCGACAAGAAGATCTCGAACATCCGCGACCTGCTGCCGGTACTGGAGCAAGTGGCGAAAGCCGGCCGTCCGCTGCTGATCATCGCCGAAGACATCGAAGGCGAAGCGCTGGCGACCCTGGTGGTCAACAATATCCGCGGCATCCTGAAGACCTGCGCAGTGAAAGCTCCTGGCTTCGGCGACCGCCGCAAGGCCATGCTGGAAGACATCGCCGTGCTGACCGGCGGCCAGGTGGTTGCTGAAGAAGTCGGCCTGACGCTGGAAAAAGTGACGCTGGCAGAACTGGGCCAGGCCAAGCGCATCGAAGTGGGCAAGGAGAACACCATCGTCATCGACGGCGCCGGCGAAGCCGCGGGCATCGAAGGCCGTGTTCGCCAGATCCGCGCACAGATCGAAGAAGCGACCTCGGACTACGACCGTGAAAAACTGCAAGAGCGCGTGGCCAAGCTGGCCGGCGGTGTTGCCGTGATCAAGGTTGGCGCTGCCACCGAAGTCGAAATGAAGGAAAAGAAAGCCCGCGTGGAAGATGCACTGCACGCCACCCGCGCTGCCGTGGAAGAAGGCATCGTTCCTGGCGGTGGCGTGGCCCTGCTGCGTGCCCGCGCTGCGCTGACCGTGAAGGGCGACAACCCTGACCAGGAAGCCGGCATCAAGATCGTGCTGCGCGCGATGGAAGAGCCGCTGCGCATGATCGTGCAGAACGCCGGCGAAGAATCGTCGGTGGTGGTCAACGCTGTGCTGGGCGGCACCGGCAACTACGGCTACAACGCCGCCAACGGCACCTATGGCGACATGGTTGAAATGGGCGTGCTGGATCCGGCCAAGGTCACCCGTTCGGCACTGCAGAACGCCGCATCGATCGCCGGCCTGATGCTGACGACCGACTGCATGGTGGCGGAAGTGGTGGAAGACAAGCCAGCCGGCGGCATGGGTGGCATGGGCGGCATGGGTGGCATGGGCGGCATGGACGGCATGATGTAATCATGCGGTAACTGCCGGCTTCGGCCAGCTGCACCTGAAAAGGCTGCTTCTTCGGAAGCGGCCTTTTTTACGTCAAGGTCGCCTGGAAAATGGGGATGTACCGCTTACGAAAATCCGGGACGGAGCCTAATGCCGCTTAGATAAGTCCACCCCAAGTGCAAATTCCGGGGGCAGACCCGGCGGGTCTGACCCCAGCCCTTCGCTGTTGGGGTGAAAGCATGCGCTTCCAACGTATCGGGTAACGCTTAACTTAGCGGTATCAGGGACAGACCCTGTTTTTCGGGAAACTTCCTCAAAAACAGGGTCCGTCCCGGATTTTGGCGTCGATGGAACGCATAACGCTCGAGTCGACCGGGCTTCGACACACCCCTCCCGACCCCGCAAACAACAACGGCCGCCGAAGCAGCCGTCGATGACGTCACGGGAAGCGCGTCATGGAAGTACGCGAATCATGTTCGCAGGCTCAGGGCCGCCGTCGCGCCAGCCCGGCGCCCACGGCGCTGCCGAGGCCGACACCGAGGCCGATGCCCATCGCGAAATTGCCCATTGCAACACCGATCGCGCAGCCGATCGCTGCACCCAGGCTGATACCGAAGCCAACATAGCGCCCGGTGCGGTCGTCCGGTTCCATATCCATCTTGCGTCTCCTGTTCCGTGGTTGTTGTGGGACCAATATACACCCGGTTTTCGTTCTCTCTGCTGTTTTTTTAAGCGGATCGTCCCGCTTGAACAACGTTTTCAAACGGCTGGGTTATACGGTTTTGCGTTGCATCAAAGCTCACTTTTCACTCCCAAACCATGGCGCCGGCGGGGCCTCGCGAAGGGGCGGATGGTGCACCGCAATGCTTGCGTGCGCCTGCCGCCCGGCCATCGACTTATCATTTTTTCTTGACTAATCGAGCGAGAACGACATGGCAGATACGGTGGGCGACTTCCTCTTGCAACGCCTCGGCGAATGGGGCGTGCGGCGCGTGTTCGGCTATCCCGGCGACGGCATCAACGGCATCATGGGTGCGTTCGGCCGCCAGGAAACGATCGAATTCATCCAGGTACGGCACGAGGAGATGGCCGCCTTCATGGCCACCGCGCACGCCAAGTTCACCGGCGAAGTGGGCGTGTGCCTGGCCACCTCCGGCCCCGGCGCCGTGCACCTGCTCAATGGCCTGTACGACGCCAAGCTCGATCACCAGGGCGTGGTGGCCATCGTCGGCCAGCAAAAACGCATGTCGATGGGCAGCGACTACCAGCAGGAAGTCGACCTGCAGGCGCTGTTCAAGGACGTCGCCCATGAATACGTGCACATGGCCACCGACCCGGCCCAGGTGCGCCACCTGATCGACCGGGCCTTCCGCATCGCCAAGGAAGAACGCGCCGTTACCTGCCTGATCTTCCCGAACGACGTGCAGGAGCTGGCCGCGGTTCCGAAGCCGCCGCGCGAGCACGGCACCGTGGTCTCGGGCATCGGCGCCCTGACCCGCAGCCACGTGCCGCCGCAGGCCGCGCTGCAGCAGGCCGCGCGCATCCTCAACGAAGGAAAGAAAGTCGCGATCCTGGCCGGCGCCGGCGCCCTGCATGCCACCGACGAGCTGATCGAAGTGGCCGACATCCTCGGCGCCGGCATCGCCAAGGCGCTGCTGGGCAAGGCCGCGGTGCCGGACGACCTGCCTTTCGTCACCGGCACCATCGGCCTGCTCGGCACCAAGCCCAGCCACGACATGATGAACGACTGCGACACGCTGCTGATGGTGGGCTCGAACTTCCCTTACAGCGAGCACCTGCCGAAGGAAGGCCAGGCGCGCGGCGTGCAGATCGACATCGACGCGCGCCGCGCCAGCGTGCGCTACCCGATGGAATTCAACCTGATCGGCGATTCCCGCGAAACGCTGCGCGCGCTGATCCCGCTGTTGCAGCGCAAGACCGAGCGCCAGTGGCAGGACGACATCCGCGCCAACGTCGAGCGCTGGTGGCGCGTGCTGGAAGGCCGCGCGATGAACGAAGCCAATCCGATCAACCCGCAGCGGGTATTCTGGGAACTGTCGCCGCGGCTGCCGGACGACTGCATCATCGTCGGCGATTCCGGCTCGGCCACCAACTGGTACGCGCGCGACGTCAAGATCCGGCGCGGCATGATGACCAGCGTCTCCGGCGGCCTGTCCACGATGGGCTGCGCGGTGCCGTATGCGATCGCCGCCAAGTTCGCCCACCCGGAGCGCCACGTGATCGCGCTGGTCGGCGATGGCGCCATGCAGATGAACGGCATCAATGGCCTGATCACGATCGCCAAGTACTGGCAGCGCTGGGGCAACGGCAAGCTGGTCGTCATGGTGCTCAACAACCAGGACCTGAACCTGGTCACCTGGGAAGAGCGCGTGATGGGGGCCAACCCGAAATTCGAAGCGTCGCAGGTCATGCCCGATTTCCCGTACGCGCAATACGCCGAGCTGGTGGGCCTGAAAGGCATCCGCATCGACAGCGCGGACGCCGTGGCCGCCGGCTGGGAAGCGGCGCTGGCATCGGACCGGCCGTGCGTGCTGGAGATGGTGACCGATCCGCACGTGCCGCCGCTGCCGCCGGACGTGCCGGCCAAGCAGGCCGCCGCCTACTTCAAGGCCCTGCTGAAGGGCGACCCGGACGCGCTGGCCACCGTGCGCGCCAGCATCAAGGAAACCTGGGAGGGATGGTTCCCGCCGAAGAAAGATTGATCCCGCGAGCGGCATCGTGGCGTGCATTCGATTGGCGCTGTGCAAAGAACGCCTTTCGATTACCATGTTCGCCACATGGACACGAAAAACCGCACGAGCAAATCCTCCCATCTTCCCGCCCTGGCCGGCACGCTGGCCGGGCTGCTGGCCGCCGCGCTGGGCGCGTGGTACCTGTATCCGCAGCACGTGGGGCCCGGCACCGGGCCGGCGCGGGTACCTGTCGCCGCCCCTGCCACCGCCTCGCCTGCGTCACCCACTGCTTCCGCCCCTGCCCCCGCTGCAGCTTCTGTCGCCGCCATGCAGCCCGGGCAGCCGCTGACCAGCGAGCAGGCCGTGGCCCGCCTGATGGCGCTGCCCGAACTGCAGGCCTGGGCACAGCGCATCGAGAAGGCATCCGGCGGCGCGGTGCGTGGCGCCGTGATTCCCTTCGACCCCGCGCCGCGCACGGTGAACGGCAGGCAGTATCACCAGCTCAGCTTTGTCGAGAACCGGCCGGAAGCGGCCGTCACGTGGCAAAGCTTCCTGGTCGGCGTGGCCGATGGCGAGATCCTCGTCGACGATGACGAATCCCTGTTGCCGCTGGCGCGCTGGCGCACCGAACAACGACCGATGGAACGGGCCGCGCGCTGACCCGGCCATCACCGACCACCATGGAGCCACCGATGTACACGCTGTATTACTCCCCCGGCGCGGCCAGCCTGGCCGTGCATGCCGCGATCCACGAGACCGGCGCGGACCATCAGCTGGTCAACGTCGACCTGGACGTGCCGCGCACCGACGACTACCTGCGCCTGAACCCGCAGGGCACCGTGCCCACGCTGCTCATCGACGGCGTCGCCCACCGCGAATCGGCCGCGCTGCTGATGCTGCTGGCCGAGCGCCACCCCGAAGCGAACCTGGCCCCCGCCCCCGGTGCGCCGGGCCGCGCCGAATGGCTGCAATGGACGGTAGCGCTGGCCACCTCGCTGGGCGGGCCGTTCAGGCACTGGTTCTACCCGCAGGACCTGGGCCGCGATACGCATGACGAGGCCAGCCGGGCGCCGGTGCGCCGCACGCTCGAAGCCGGATTCGAACGCATCGCGTCGCACCTGGCGGCGCATGGCCCCTATCTGCTGGGTGAGCAGTTCAGCTCGGCCGACTACCAGCTGTGCATGTACATGCGCTGGTCGCGCGCCATGCCGAAACCCGCCACGGAATGGCCGGAACTGGACCGGCTGGCGCGGCTGGTCATCGCCCGCCCCGCATGGCGCAGCGCGGTCGCGATGGAAAAATTGCGCGGCTGGCAGCTTGATGGCGACCAGTGACAGTACAATGACGCCATGTTCAAGAAACTCATTGCCGCGTTCTCGTCGCGCCGGCACGCTTCCGCTGCCCAGCCATACAAGCAGGACGAACTGAACCTGATGTACCAGCTGCTGTTCTGCGACGATCCGCAACTGGTCCAGCAGGGTCCAGAGCCCGCATCGCTGTTCGGCACGGCGCCGGATGCGCGCGTGGTGCAGACCATCGGCGAAGATCCGGCCGAGGAAAGCCGCGTGCGGCTGCTGGCCTGGCAATGGCTGCGCGCCGCCGGCCAGCCGGTCGCCTCGCGTGAATTGCTGGGCGTGGTCGTCGAAGTACCGCTCGAGGGCGGCCTCGACGTGCTGGCCGCGTATGCCGACGGCACCGTGCGCTACATCCACCATACCGGCCGCGTGGCCGTCTTCGAAGGCGCGCCGGACAACGTGGCCCAGCAGGGCAAGCTGCTGGTGCACGCGGCCATCCCGCTGGCGTCGGCCAAGGGGCTGGCGAAACACCGCGCCGCCCCGCCGGTGCTCGGCAACCTGCGGTTGTCGCTGCTGGCCGCGGACGGCCTGCACGTGCGCGACGGCACCTTTGGCGACGTGGACCGCGACAAGCTCGCATCGCCTGTCCTGAAACAGGCGCAGCGCCTGCTCGACATCGTCGTCAGGCAGGGCTCCTGACCGCCGGGGCGCCGGGCACTTCCCGCACCCGCCCCACCCACCACCAGGTAAACAGCGACAGGCCGGCGGCCAGCCAGCCGTTCAGGCCGTAGCCGCTGATGTGGCCGGCCGCATCCGTGTGCAGCCACAGTCCGCCCAGCAGCGCGCCCAGACCCGTGCCGACCTGCTGCACGGCCGCGTTGGCGCTGAGGAAGGCGCCGCGGCGCCGCGGATCGGGCACCGTCGTCATCAGCGCCTGCAGCGGCACGTTGCGGCCATTCATCGCCACCATGAAGAACGGGAACAGGCACACCAGGGCGACCAGCGGCCAGTGCGCCGACAGTTCCGGCAGGTGCGTGATCACCAGGATCGGCACCACCGAGAACAGCACGAAAATGCGGAATACCCGGTGCCGGCCGGCACGGTCCGACCAGCTGCCCACGAAGCGCGAGCTGAAGAACGCCGCCACCCCGCCCGCCATGTAGATCCACATGATGTCGCCCGGCCGTACGCCGAGATTGCCGACCAGGACCGGCGAGATGAACGGAATCACCAGCATGCCGTTCAACATCGTCACGAATGTCAGCAGGAAGGCGCGCAGGTGCTCCGGCACGCTGAACAGCGCCAGCAGTTCCGGCAGCGCGCGGGCCGGCGCAGAGTGCCGGTCGAGGTGCGCCGTCAGCGGCGGCAGCACGAACGCGGCAAGGCACCAGATCGCCATCGACGCCGCCACCAGCAGGTAGAACGGCGATTGCCAGCCGAAGCGGGCCGCCAGGCCCACGCCCAGCGGCACGCCCAGGATCGCGGCCATCGAGAACGACGTCATCACGATGCCGGTCGCGTAGCCGCGCCGCTGCGGGGCGATGAGGTCGCCGATGATCGCCATGCCGATCGCGCCCAGCACGCCGCCGGTCAGGCCGGCAAAGGCGCGCGACAGGACCAGCACGTGGAAATTCGGTGCCATCGCGCAGGCCAGGTTCGACAGGTTAAACAGGAAGAACACCGTCAACAGCATGCGCTTGCGGTCGAAGCGGTCGATATAGGTGGCGGCCAGCAGGCCGGACAAGCCCGCGCACCACGCGTACGCCGACACGACGCCGGAAAATTGCGCCGGGCTGATGGCAAACGCCGCCATCAGCTGCGGCGACAGCGGCATCATGACCATGAAGTCCATGATGACGGTGAACTGGGTCAGCGCCAGCAGCCACAGCACGAGCCGCTCGCGCGCCGGGGCCAGGCTGCCCGCGGGAGGAGGAGAAGTGGTCATTCTTTTTTTTCTTTCCGGGGCGGCGCCAGCGCCGCCCCTGCCGGTTGGTCGGATGCCGATTCGTCGTATGCCGCTTCGTCTTATGCCGAATCGTTACGCCAGCTGGCGGATCTCGTCGGCCGCCCGGCGCAGGATCGCCGCGATCTGGTCGGCGCGTGCCGGCGGAGCGGCCGGATCACGGCCCTTGTCGATCACCACGGCCTTCAGCTCGTGCATCACCGAGCGCAGGCTGTCGCGGTTGCCGGCGTGCGGCTCGGCAAGGCGCGCCATCAGCGCATCGACCATTTGCCGGTTCTCGTCCAGGAAGGCCTGCCCCTCGGGCGTGATCGAATGCAGCTTCTTGTTGCCTTCGCTGCTGATGGACACATGGCCCATGTCGTACAGCATCGCCATCAGCGGATAGATCGCCCCCGGGCTCGGCGCATAGCCGCCACCCACGCGGCTCTCCAGCTCCTTGATGATTTCATAGCCATGGCGCGGCTTTTCCGCGATCAGCTGCAGCACGACATAGCGCATCGCGCCCGCATCGAACATGCGCGGCCCCCTTCCGCCAGGGCCGCCGCCGTGCCCGCCACCGCCACGGTGCTGGTGATGTTCGTGGGAGCGGGGACCATGGTGCCGGGATTTATGGAACATGTGGAACATGTGAAGTCCTTTAAGATATATCGCAATAAGACATATCTTAAACCATCTGCGATATATCGCAAGAAGATTTTTACGGCATGGGCGGATTCCTATGCTGCGCCCGCCGGCAGGCGTTTCCGGTATGGTTGGCGCATTGCCGCGGCAGGCATCGACTCATGCCGTGGCGCAATGAAACCAACCGCACAGGAGGATGTATGCGCAAGATGATCATGATGGCGATCGCCGGCTTTATCTGGAAGAAGGTGCAGGCACGGATGCTGAACCGGGCGCCCGCGCAGGGCGCGCGCCGCCGCTACTGACGCGGCGGGCGAAAAAAAACGCCGGGGCGACCCGGCGTTTTTACGTTGGGTGGTACCGATCAACTGTCCAGGTGGGAGATCAGCAGGCGCGAACCGTTCGCGGCGCCCTTCCCTTCCAGCACCAGCGCCTTGTTCTGCGAGTCGAGCGAAATGCCCACGGTGAGGATGTCGATCAGCAGCAGCTGCAGGATGCGCGAAATCATCGACAGGAACGTGGTGCTGTCCTCGCTGTGGTCGACCGCCAGGCACACGCTGGCCTTCTTGGCCAGCGGCGACTGGCTGGTGGTGATGGCGATGACATCGGCACCCGCCGCGCGCGCCGTATCGACGGCATCGAGCAGCTCCGGCAGCCGGCCGGAGTTGGAGATGGCGATGACCACGTCGCCCGGCTGCAGCAGCTCGGCCGCCAGCGACAGCAGGTGCGAGTCGCCGTAGGACGCGGTGGGAATGCGGAAGCGGAAGAACTTGTGCTGCCCGTCCAGCCCCACCACGCGCGAATTGCCCATCGCGTAGAACTCCACCTTCTTGGCCTTGGCCACCAGCGCGATGGCGCGGTCGATGGCGCGCACGTCGAGCTGGTCGCGGAATTTCAGGATCGCCGACACGGTGTTGTCGACCACCTTGGCCGACAGGTCGTGCGTGCTGTCGCTGTTGCGCACCTGGCTGTGGCGCACCGGGATCGCGCCCGTCAGGCTGCTGGCGAACTTCAGCTTGAAGTCGGCCAGGCCCGTGAAGCCCAGCGAGCGGCAGAAGCGGATCACGGTCGGCTGCGACACTTCGGCCAGCCGCGCGATGTCGGCGATGGGTTCGTTCAGCACGAGGCGCGGCTGTTCGAGCACCAGTTGCGCCACGCGCTGCTCGGCCGGCGTCAGCTCGCGCAGCAGCGTCTGCACGCGCTCCATCAGCGTGTTGGCGCCGCTGCGCCCGCGCAGGTGTTCGGAAAGGATCGTGGCCACGCCGTAGAACGCCGGGTTCGGCGTGGTGATCACGTAGGTGGGGATCTCCGCCAGGTAGGACGAGAAGCGGCCCTTGGCCTCGAAGCGGGTGCGGAACGGCGAAGCGCGGAACCATTCTCCCATGCGCGGCACGATGCCGCCGCCGATGAAGATGCCGCCGAAGGAACCGAGCGTGACGGCCAGGTTCGCGGCCGCGCCGCCCAGCATCGCGGAAAAGCACTCGAGCACTTCGATGCACAGCGCATCCTTGTCCTTCAGGGCGCCGGAAATGATCTGCTGCGAGGTCAGGTCGCGCACGTGCAGGCCGTTGCGGCGGGCCAGCGCGCGGTAGATGATTTCCATGCCCGGGCCGGAGATCAGGCGCTCGTTCGACACGTGCGACCAGGTCTGCCACGCGTATTGCAGGATCGCGTATTCGCGTTCGTCGGCCGGCGCGAAGTTGTTGTGGCCACCTTCGGAACCGAGTGTGACGAAGCCGTCGACCGTGGGAATCACGCCCGAGCAGCCCAGGCCCGTGCCCGGACCGAGCACGCCGATGACGGAGTTGGCCGCCGGCGCGCCGCCGCCCACCTGCATCAGGTCGGTCGGCTTCAGGCCCGGAATGGCCATCGCCAGCGCGGTGAAGTCGTTCACCACCAGCAGCGTGTGCAGCCCCAGTTCGCGGCGCACTTCGTCGGTGGAGAACTGCCAGTCGCGGTTCGTCATCCGGATATAGTCGCCGTGCACCGGATTGGCCAGCGCCAGCGCGCCGTGGTTCAGGTTGATGCCGGGATGGTCGGCGAGATAGCTGCGCAGCAGCGGAACGATGCCGGTGTAGTCGTCGCACTGCAGCACCCGCACCGCCTGGTATTCGCCCGGTGCCGTCTGCAGCGCGAAGCGCGCATGCGTGGCGCCGATGTCGGCCAGCAGCCGCGGGCCGTCGGCGAACGCGGCACGTCCCAGTTTCTGTTCCACTTCCACTTGTCTCATCTCGCTCTCTTTTTACGTGTTGCTTCGCTCATGCGGGCGAGGTCGCAGCATACCCGAAACGGGCGCGCCGAAAAAGCCGGCGCCCCCGCCGGAAGGTTCAGCCTTCGTAGCCGTACCACCCGCCGCAGGCCGGCAGCCTGGCGATGCCATCGACGATCTCGCCCGGCAGCCCCGCTTCGCCGAGCTTCTGCGCGCCCCTGGCCTGCGGCAGCGCGAACGTCACTTCATTGCCGCCCAGGTTGAACACGCACAGCACGGCGCGCTCGCCGGGCAGCGTGCGGCGGAATGCCAGCACCGGCTCCGGCGCTTCCAGAAACTCGATATCGCCGCGCGTGAGCTGCGGCATGGTGCGGCGCCACGCGATCAGCCGGCGCGCGAAGTTCAGCGGCGATGCCGGATCCGCTTCCTGCACGGAAGCCGCCCCCGCGATGTGCTCCGGCGCCACCGGCAGCCATGGCTTGCCGCTCGTGAAGCCGCCGTTGTCGCCATCGGTCCAGGCGATCGGCGTGCGGCAGCCGTCGCGGCCCTTGAACTCGGGCCAGAACGTAATGCCATACGGGTCCTGGATCAGCTCATACGGCACGTCCACTTCCGTGAAGGCCAGCTCGTCGCCCTGGTACAGGCACGGCGTGCCCTTCAGCGACAGCTGCATGGCCAGCGCCACCTTGCCGAACGCCACCGGGTCCTTGCCGGCGCCCCAGCGCGTGGCCACGCGCGGCACGTCGTGGTTGCCCACCGACCAGGACGCCCAGCCATCGCTGACGCGCCGCTTGAAGTCTTCCACCTGCGTGCGGATGTGGCGCGCCGAATGGTCTTCGGTCAGCAGGTTGAAGCTGTAGGCCATGTGCAGCTTGTCGCCGCCGGCCGTGTACTCGGCCATGAACGCCAGCGCATCGTCGGCCCCCACTTCGCCGATCGACACGGCGCCGAATTCGTCCAGCACCCGGCGCACGCGCTGCAGGAACGGCACGTTCTCGGGACGGCACTTGTCATAGACGTGCGCCTGCATGCCGTACGGATTCACGTCGGTGACGGTCGACGTGTCGCGCACCGTGGCCGGCGGATTGCTGCGCAGTTCCTGGTCGTGGAACTGGAACGTCACGGCATCGAGCCGCACGCCATCCACGCCGCGCTGCAGCCAGAAGCGCAGGCTGTCCAGCATCGCCTGCTGCACTTCCGGGTTGTGGAAGTTCAGGTCCGGCTGGCTGGTGAGGAAGTTGTGCATGTAGTACTGCTTGCGGCGCGAATCCCACTGCCATGCCGAACCGCCGAAGATGGACAGCCAGTTGTTCGGCGGATTCCCGTCGGGCAGCGGGTCGGACCACACGAACCAGTCGGCTTTCGGATTATCGCGGCTGCTGCGGCTTTCCACGAACCACGGATGCTGTTCCGAGCAATGGCTCATCACCTGGTCGATCATGATCTTCACGCCCACCGAGTGCGCCTTGGCGATCAGCCGGTCGAAGTCGGCCAGCGTGCCGAACATCGGGTCCACGTCGCAGTAGTCGGCGATGTCGTAGCCGAAGTCCTTCATCGGCGACTTGAAGAACGGCGAAATCCAGACGATGTCCACGCCCAGCTTCGCGATGTAGTCGAGGCGGTCGGTGATGCCATTCAGGTCGCCGATGCCATCGCCATTCGTGTCGAGGTAGCTGCGTGGGTACACCTGATAGATGATGGCTTCCTGCCACCAGGTCGCGCTGATTGGCTGCGTGGAGTTGGTCATGAAGGTTCCGATGAAAGTTGACGGGGGTAATGTAGATAATATACAGCAACGGTATGAATAGTTCAACGGATCCGCGCGACGACGTAGTCAGGCGTCACCCATATAAAACAATGACTTACCGCGTAACTGTCCGAAAATTTCCACACGCTACCGTAGTCAAACTACAGCATCTCCAAAGCCAGCCCTTTGGACAGGGCCGACCCGGCCATTGCCAGCCCTGGCCGATTCGGCATAGCATCGCGTCCATCCACAATTCGAGAAGGCTATCCATGGCAAACGCCACCCACGAAGCAGGCTACGGCCCGCTGCCGCGCCAGATACCGTACATCATCGCCAACGAAGGGGCCGAACGCTTTTCCTTCTATGGCATGCGCAATATCCTGACGCCATTCCTGATCAGCACCCTGCTGCTGTTCGTCCCCCTGGAAGACCGTGCCGGCGAGGCCAAGCACGTATTCCACACGTTCGTCATCGGCGTGTATTTCTTCCCGCTGCTGGGCGGCTTCCTGGCCGACCGTTTCTTCGGCAAGTACAACACCATCTTCTGGCTCAGCCTCGTGTATGTCATCGGCCACGCCTGCCTGGCGATCTTCGAGGACAACCTCACGGGCTTCTACTGCGGCCTGTTCCTGATCGCGCTGGGCGCGGGCGGCATCAAGCCGCTGGTGGCCGCGTTCGTCGGCGACCAGTTCGACCACACCAACAAGAAGCGCGCCAAGGTGGTCTACGACGCGTTCTACTGGATCATCAATTTCGGCTCGTTCTTCGCGTCGCTGCTGATGCCGCTGTTCCTGAAGAACTACGGCCCCGCCGTGGCCTTCGGCATTCCCGGCCTGCTGATGGCGTTCGCGCTCCTCATCTTCTGGATGGGGAACAGGAAGTACGTGCACGTGCCGCCAGCGCCGCCCAGCCCCGATTCGCTGACGCGGGTGTCGCGCACCGCCCTGCTGGCCAATAAGCCCGGCCAGGGCCGGACCGGCCTGGCGGTGGCCGCCCTCGGCGCGGGGGGCGCCGTGGCGTCGCTGCTGATGTCGTTCTCGTGGGGCTTCGTGATCGCCGCCTGCACGGCGCTGGTGCTGCTGCTGGCCGGCTGGGGCATCGGCACCGCGCTGCAGCTGGAGCGCGCGCGCGGCCATCATCCGGATGAAGCGGTGGAAGGCGTGCGCGCCGTGCTGCGCATCCTCGTCGTGTTCGCGCTGGTCACGCCGTTCTGGTCCCTGTTCGATCAGAAGGCGTCGACCTGGATCGTGCAGGCCAATACGATGACCAGCCCGGTCATCAACCTGCTGGGCTGGGAATTCCAGCTGCTGCCGGCGCAGATGCAGGCCGTGAACCCGGCGCTGGTGATGCTGCTGATCCCCTTCAACAACCTGGTGATCTTCCCGCTGTTGAGCAAGCTCGGCCTGGAACCGACCGCGCTGCGCCGCATGACGGCCGGGATCGCCTTCTCGGGCTTTTCCTGGCTGGTGATCGGCTGGATCCAGGTCTCGATGGATGCCGGCACGCCGATGTCGATCCTGTGGCAGCTGGCGCCCTACGCGCTGCTGACGATGGGCGAGGTGCTGGTGTCGGCCACCGGCCTGGAATTCGCCTACAGCCAGGCGCCCGCGTCGATGAAGGGCTCGATCATGAGCTTCTGGACGCTGGCCGTCACCGTCGGCAACCTGTGGGTCCTGATCGTCAACGCCAGCGTGAAGAACGACGCGGTGCTGGGCCATATAGGCGACACCGGGCTCTCCGTCATCGCCTTCCAGATGTTCTTCTTCGCCGCCTTCGCCATGCTGACGGCGCTGGCGTTCGGGCTGTACGCGCGGCGCTACAAGATGGTCGACAACTACCGGGCCAGCGCCGCCGTGGCCTGATCGACATCGACCGTGGCCGATCTGTCCAGCTTCCCGCTGGCAGATCGGCCACGGCCTTGAAAAATAATGCCGCCGCCTGCTGCGCGCGCGCAACAAATCCCCTCACTTGTAGCAAGACTTCCCTATAATTGCCGTACGGCACCAATAGCATGTGCCGGCCGGCCCCCGCCCAGCCCCCGCGCCGCCGGATCCTGACCGCCCTCCTCCTCGCGGTCGTCGACTCCCGAACGGAAAACCATGAATTTGAAAAATATGAAAGTCGGCACCCGGCTGGCAGTAGGCTATGCGATCGTCCTCGTGCTGCTGTGGGTCATCGTGGGCGCGGGCCTGCTGAAGATGCGCGACATGCAGACGCGTATCACCAAGATCACGGAATTCAACAACACGCAGATCCGCCAGCTCAATTCGGCACGGGACAGCGTGACGGACCGCATGATCGCGCTGCGTAACCTTGCGCTGCTCACCGACGAAAACGCCATGCGACCCGAAGTCGAGCGCCTGCGCAAGCAGGAGGCACTCTACGCGGGAGAGATGGGGAAAGTCGTCAAGAGCCTGGAAGATCCGAGCACGGGTCCGAAGGAAAAGGCACTGATGGCGACGATCGTGGAGCAGGAACGGATGGCAATGCCATTGATGGCGGCAGCGGAAAAACTGGGCGTTGCAAATCAGGCCGAGGAAACCACCACCATGCTGATGGAGAAGGTGCGCCCGGTCCAGCGTGTCTGGCTCAACACGATTGACGAGCTGATCAAGCTTGAAGAGGCATTGAACGAAGAAGAAGCCGACGAAGCCGCGGCCGCTTACCAGACTGCCGTCCGGTTAATGCTGATCCTGGCCGTGCTGGCCATGGCGGTCGGCATCGCCGCCGCAGTGATGGTCACCCGCACACTGCTCAAGCAATTGGGCGGCGAGCCGAACGAGGCCGCCGGCATCGCGACCCGCATCGCCGAAGGCGACCTGACCGTGGACGTGCCCGTCAAGGCCGGCGACACCGCCAGCATGATGTTCGCGATGCGCAATATGCGCGACAAGCTGGCCGCCATCGTCGCCGAGGTGCGCACCGGTACCGACACGATCGCCACCGCCGCCGCCGAAGTCTCGGCCGGCAACCAGGACCTGTCGTCGCGCACCGAGGAACAGGCCAGCTCGCTGGAAGAAACCGCGTCGTCGATGGAAGAACTGACGTCGACCGTGCGCCAGAACGCCGAGAATGCCCAGCAGGCCAGCGCCATGGCCGCCTCGGCCTCCAGCGTGGCGGCACAGGGTGGCAGCGTGGTGGCCCAGGTGGTCGACACGATGGGCGCGATCGATGCGTCGGCCAAGAAGATCGTCGACATCATCTCCGTCATCGACGGCATCGCCTTCCAGACCAATATCCTGGCGCTGAACGCGGCCGTCGAGGCGGCGCGTGCCGGCGAGCAGGGCCGCGGCTTTGCCGTCGTGGCCGGCGAAGTGCGCAACCTGGCGCACCGCTCCGCCAGCGCCGCCAAGGAAATCAAGGCGCTGATCGACGACTCGGTGGAAAAGGTCGGCGTGGGCACGCAGCTGGTCGGCCAGGCCGGCGCCACCATGAACGAAGTGGTGGGCAGCGTGCAGCGCGTGACGGACATCATGGCGGAAATCTCTTCCGCCAGCCGCGAGCAGAGCAGCGGCATCGACCAGGTCAACGTGGCCATCACGCAGATGGATGAAGTGACGCAGCAGAACGCCGCGCTGGTCGAGGAAGCCAGCGCCGCTTCCGAAGCCATGCAGGAACAGGCCCGCAGGCTGGCCGAACTGGTCGGCACGTTCACGCTGGCGCAAGGTACCGCGCCGGCGCCGGCCGCACGGAAAGCAATCACTCCTGCAAAGGTGGCTGCGAAGCCTGCCGCGCTGCCGTCCGCCGTCAAGCGCCCTGCCGTGGCCAAGGCAGCACCGGTCAGCCGCAAGGCGCCGGTGACCGCCGGTTCCGAGTCGGACTGGGAAGAGTTCTAAGCCGCCCGCATCACCGGCCTGGTGGCCGGTGCGACTACAGCATGGCTGTAGTCGCAAGCTTCCTTTACCATACGTCCCCATCGAAACAGGGGGACGCATGGATCTTTCACACCGCAGCCGCGCGCTGCGCCTCGCCGTCGCCGCGGCACTGATGTCATCGGGTGCCGCCGCCGCAGCTTCCACATCCGCGGCTTCCACATCCGCAGCTTCCACATCCGGCGCTTCTTCATCCGCCGCCCTCTGCGACGGCGACGCGTTCCAGACCGTCCTCTTCCCCGCCGCGGCCAGCATGGCCAATGTCGACGCGCGTGCCGCCTGGATCGACCGGCGCACGCTGGCCTGGCCCGGCGCCCGCACCGATGCGCGCATCCGGCTGTACCACGCTGCAAACGCATCGCTGACGGCGCCGCGCGGCGGCAAGGTCGGCGGCGCCGATGGCTTCCTGCCGCTCGCGGCCACGCCTGCCGCGCTGCCGGAACGCCTGCGCTACCTGGGTAATGGCCCCGTGTTCGCGCTGCGCGAGGCGGACGTGGCGCGTATTGGTGACGGGTATGCCGGCCTGCATCGACAACAACTTCTGCTGGTCAGCGAGGCGGCCGACGGCACCGTGCTCGATGCCACGCGGGTGCAGGTGGCCGGCGCGCTGGACGACCTGTATGCGGCTGCCGAAGCGGTACCCGACCTGGGGGCGACGCCGCGCGCGAACGGCACCACCTTCAAGCTGTGGGCGCCGACCGCGCGGCAGGTTGCCGTCTGCACGTACGACAAGGGAACCGGCCCCTCGCGCGCTGCAACGCCACTGCGCTTCGATCCGACGACGGGCATCTGGTCCGCCACGCTGGCCGGCAACCTGGATGGCAAGTACTACCGCTACGCGGTCGACGTTTACGTACCTGGGTCCGTGCCGGGCGCCGGCATCGTGCGCAACCTCGTCACCGATCCGTATTCCGTCAGCCTCACCACCGATTCGCGGCGCAGCTACATCGCCGACCTGGCCTCGCCGCGTCTGAAGCCCGCCGGCTGGGACCAGGATGCGCCACCCGCCAAGGTGCGGGCGCAGCCGGACATGTCGATCTACGAACTGCACGTGCGCGATTTCTCGATCGGCGACGCGACCGTGAGCGCGGCGAACCGCGGCAAGTACACGGCATTCCTGGAATCCGGCTCGGACGGCATGCGGCACCTGCGCGCGCTGTCGCAGGCCGGGCTGACCGACGTGCACCTGCTGCCGGTGTACGACATCGGCAGCATTCCGGAGAAGGCTTGCGTCACGCCGGCGCCGAGTGGCGCGCCGGACAGCGATGCCCAGCAAAAGCTGATCGGCGCCAGCAAGCTGGCGGACTGCTACAACTGGGGCTACGACCCGTATCACTACAGCGCGCCGGAAGGCAGCTACAGCACCGACCCGGCCGATGGCGCGCGCCGCATCGTCGAGTTCCGGCAGATGGTGCAGGCGCTGCACCGCGCCGGCCTGCGCGTGGGCATGGACGTCGTCTACAACCATACCTATACCGCCGGCCAGGACGAAAAATCGGTGCTGGACCGCGTGGTGCCCGGCTACTATCACCGCCTCGACGCCAAGGGAGCGATCGAGCGCTCGACCTGCTGCGAGAACACGGCCACCGAGCACCGCATGATGGGCAAGCTGATGGTCGACTCGAGCGTGCTGTGGACGCAGGCTTACCACATCGACTCGTTCCGTTTCGACCTGATGGGCCACCAGCCGCGCAGCGTGATGGAAACCCTGCAGCGGCGCGTGAACGCCGCTGCGGGCCGGCACGTGAATCTGATCGGCGAAGGGTGGGATTTCGGCGAAGTGGCCGATGGCAGGCGCTTCGTGCAGGCGTCGCAACTGTCGCTGAACGGCAGCGGCATCGGCACCTTCAGCGACCGTGGCCGCGATGCGGTGCGCGGCGGCGGCGCTGGCGACACGGGGCACGACATGCTGGCGCGCCAGGGCTATGTGAACGGCCTGGTGTACGACCCGAACGGCGCCGCCGCACATGCCCCCGCCGAGTTGCTGAAGGCCGCGGACCTGGTCAAGGCGGGCCTGGCCGGTACCCTGCGCGGCTACCCGCTGCAGACGCACACGGGAGAAGTACGCGAGCTGCAGCGCATCGACTATGCTGGCCAGCCGGCCGGCTATGCGAGCGAACCGGGCGAAGTGGTCAACTACGTGGAGAACCACGACAACCAGACGCTGTACGACCTGAACGTGCTGCGCCTGCCGGCATCGACCTCCACCGCTGATCGCGCCCGCGTGCAGGTGCTGGCGGCGGCGATCAATGCCTTCAGCCAGGGCGTGGCGTACTTCCATGCGGGCTTCGATATCCTGCGCTCCAAGTCGCTGGACCGCAACAGCTTCGAGTCGGGCGACTGGTTCAACCGGCTGGACTGGACCTACCGCGACAACTACTTCGGCACCGGCCTGCCGCCGGCCGCCGACAACGGCAAGGACTACGCGCTGTTCCAGCCGCTGCTGGCCAATCCCGCATTCAAGCCGGCACCCGCCGACATCGCCTTCACGCGCGACGCGTTCCGCGACCTGCTGAAGATCCGCGCCAGCAGCACGCTGTTCCGGCTGCGCACCGCGGCCGACGTCACGCAGCGGCTGCGCTTCTACAATACCGGCCCGGCCCAGGTGCCGACCGTGATCGCCGGCCGGCTCGATGGCGCCGGCTACGACGGTGCCGGCTTCCAGGCCGTGCTGTACCTGCTCAACGTCGACAAGGTGGCCCGGTCGATCGACGTGCCGCAGGAAGCGGGCCGCAACTGGAAGCTGCACCCCGTCCACACCGCCCCCGACGCCGCCGACCGGCGCGCCGGCGAAGCCCGCTACGCCCCCGCCAGCGGCCGCTTCACCATCCCGCCACGCACCGCTGTCGTCTTCGTGGAATAGTTACCGAGATAAATTGCCAGAAACCGGGGCCACACCCTAACGCCGTTAAGTTTCAAGTGTTACCCGGAACATTGAAAGCGCATGCATTCACCCCAACATCGAAGGGCTGGGGTCAGGGAGGAATGCTGGCATGCATGCCAGCATCGTTCCGCAGGCGCGAAGCAGGCTTCGCGAAACCCCTGCTATACCCCGGCGGGTCTGACCCCGGAATTTGCCCTTGGGGTGGGTTATCCAAGCGGCACTAGGCCCCTGGTTTCAAGCAACGTTCAGCGGGCGGCTTCGAGCAGCACGGTGCTGAACTTGCCGCCGGTACGCACGGTGCCGTTGGTGACGGTGTAGGTGGCGCCGGCATAGGCGTCGCGTACCTTGCTGCCGTTGGCGAAGATGCCGCCGACCTTGATCGCGACGGGCTTGCCGACCGGGACGTCCAGCGCCACCACGACCTTGTCGCTCATGCCGGTGCCGGCGTAGGTGCGCGAGAAGGTATAGGGCGCATCGGCCAGCCTGGCATGCACGCCGGCGCCGATCGACACGTGGGCACGCCGGAACTGCCCCAGCTTCGCCCAGTGCGCGCGCACATCGGCGACACGGTAGCCTTCGCGCTGCGTGTTGTTCGACAAATCGTCCCAGTTCATCATCGAGCGCAGTTTCGCGTCGCCGACGGCTTCGGCGATGTCGAGCCGGCGCGCGGTCTCGTCGCCGTAGTAGATCTGCGCGGCGCCCGGCGCCAGCAGCAGCTTGCTGGCCGATTCGAACGGTTTCGCGCGCGCCGCGTCGAACGGGTTGCCATCGTCGTGCGAATCGAGATAGTTCAGTACCGACTTGCCCCGCAGCGGGCCGCGCAGCTGCGCATCGAACTTCGCGAACACGCTTTCGTAGTCGCCCTTGGCATCGTTCGGCAGGCTGAAGTTGATCAGGCTGTCGAAGCCGTTGGCGTAGAAGTCGGTCTTGACGCCGCCGCCCATGTCGAATTCGCGGCCGTGACCGATCGAATAGTTGTAGACCTCGGCCACGGTGAAGAACTTGCCGTCGCCCAGCACCTTGCCGGGATTGGCCTTCTTCCATTCATCGTGCGCCGCCTCCGTCACCGTGCGCAGCTCTTTCCACACGCCCGCTTCGGTATGCTTGACGGTGTCGGCGCGGTAGCCGTCCAGGCCGTACTTGCGGACCCAGTCCGCGTGCCACTTCATCAGGTAGTAGCGCGGCGCGCGCGGGTAGCCGGTGCGCGCGAAGAAGTCATCGAGCTCCTTCACCTCGCGCTCGTAGCGCCCTTCCTTCTTCCATTTATCGGCCAGTGCCGGCGGCAGCGCCACCGGCGTATCGCTTTCGGTGCGCACGTCCGGCAGGTTCGCCACCAGCGTGCACGAGATCGTGGTCGGCGCGTCCTTGTGCGCGCAGGTGGGCGACGTGCGCACCCAGTCCGCGGGCCACACGGGATCGGCCTCCGTGACCGGGCCGGTGTGGTTCATCACCACGTCGAGCAGCACGCGGATGCCGCGCGCATGCGCCGCGTCCACGAAGTCGCGGAAGTCCTGTTCGGTGCCCAGGTTGGCGTCGATGGCGGTGAAGTCGCGCGCCCAGTAGCCATGGAAGCCGTAGGACTTGCCGGTACCTTCATCGGTGCCGGCATGGATCTGCTCCACGGGCGGCGTGAGCCAGATCGCATTGACGCCGAGGCTGTCGAAATACCCTTCCTTGACCTTGGCGGTCAAGCCTTTCAGGTCGCCGCCCAGGTAGCCCCGCAGCGGCGCGGCATCGGCCTTGCGGCCATATGCCAGGTCGTTCGACCGCTCGCCGTTGGCGAAGCGGTCGGTGAGCAGGAAGTAGACGGTCGCGTTCTCCCACATGAACGGCATTGGTTTTGGCGGCGCCGCCAGTGCGGACGTGCCTGAGGCGGCCAACAGGATGGACAATGCGATGGATGTGAGCTTCATGCGACCTTTCGAGGGTGGGTTAAGTGATCACGGTGGGATTGCTGCGCCCCGTGTTGTAGGCGATGCTGGCCACGCTGTCGGCGATGGCGATCAGCGCCGCCAGGGCCTGTTGGGTGGGAATGTGGTGCTGCTCGGGATCGGCCTCGTAGCGCTCCAGGTAGACGCGCAGCGTGGCCCCTTCGGTACCCGTGCCGGACAGCCGGTAGACGATGCGCGAACCATCCGTCATCACGATGCGGATGCCCTGCTGCGTGGCCTTCGCGCCGTCCACCGGGTCGGTGTACTCGAAATCGTCGGCGAAATCGACCGTGTAGTGGTTCATCTCGACGCCCTTCAGGGCCGCCAGCTTCACGCGCAGGTCGTCCATCAGCACCTTGGCGGCGTGCGCGTCGATGCCTTCGTAGTCGTGGCGCGAATAATAGTTGCGGCCGAAGCGCTGCCAGTGTTCCTCGACGATCTGCTGCACGGACTGGCCCTTCACGGCCAGCAGGTTCAGCCAGAACAGCACGGCCCACACACCGTCCTTCTCGCGCACGTGGTTCGAACCGGTGCCGTAGCTTTCCTCGCCGCACAGCGTGGCCAGGCCGGCGTCCAGCAGCGTGCCGAAGTACTTCCAGCCGGTCGGCGTTTCATAGCAGGGGATGCCCAGCGCCGCGGCCACGCGGTCCGCCGCGCTCGAGGTAGGCATCGAACGGGCGATGCCGGCGATGCCGCCGCGGTAGCCGGGCGCCACCTGCGCATTGGCCGCCAGGATCGCCAGCGAATCGGATGGCGTGACGTCGAACTTGCGGCCGACGATCAT
The DNA here is from genome assembly GCF_004322755.1 of Pseudoduganella albidiflava. NCBI lineage: Bacteria > Pseudomonadati > Pseudomonadota > Betaproteobacteria > Burkholderiales > Oxalobacteraceae > Pseudoduganella > Pseudoduganella albidiflava. The sequence continues at coordinate 870,874 of NZ_CP036401.1, read as the reverse complement.
GTTGCGGTCCGCGTCGCCGTCGGAGGCGGCGCCGAAGTCGGGCGCATCGTCGCGCGCCATCAGCTCGATCAGTTCCGCAGCGTTGACGGGATTGGGGTCCGGGTGCCCGCCGCCGAAATCCTCGCGCGGCACGCAGTTGATCACGGTACCTTCGGGCGCGCCCAGGCGGCCTTCGATGATGGCCTTGGCATAGGGGCCTCCCACCGCATGCATCGCATCGAAGCGCATCGTGAAGCCGCTCGCGAACAGCTTGCGGATCGCGTCGAAATCGAACAGCTGTTCCATCAGCTCCGCGTAGTCGTCGACTGGGTCGATCACTTCGACCTGCATCTGCTCCAGGTAGGAACGGCCGCCGTGGTCGATGTCCAGGTCGGGCGCGTCGCTGATGCGGTACGAGGCGATCGTGGTGGTGCGCTGGTAGATTGCATCGGTCACCGCTTCCGGTGCCGGGCCGCCATTGCCGATGTCGTACTTGATGCCGAAGTCGCCATCCGGCCCGCCGGGATTGTGGCTGGCCGACAGGATGATGCCGCCCATCGCCTCGTACTTGCGAATGACGCACGACACCGCCGGCGTGGACAGGATGCCGCCGCGCCCTACCAGCACGCGCGCCACGCCGTTGGCCGCGGCCATCTTGAGGATGGTCTGGATCGCCGTGCGATTGTGGAAGCGGCCATCGCCGCCGAGCACCAGCGTCTTGCCGGCCAGGTCGCCGAGCGTATCGAATACGCACTGCACGAAGTTCTCGAGATAATGCGCTTGCTGGAATACGCCGACCTTCTTGCGCAGGCCGGACGTGCCCGGCCGCTGGCCGGCGACGGGCGTGGTTTGAATCGTCTGAATTGCCATGTTTGCTCCGCTGTGGTGTTACCTGAAGATTAACATCCCAGCCTACCGCGATCCAGTGCGCAATGGCGCGCGGCTCATGCCCGAGCGCACCATTTTCAGGTTGGCGCCCGCAAGCTGGCGCCTGCAGGTCACCCCTTACAGGTTGACGATTACTTCTGGCGCCGCACGTTATCGGTCACGAACACGGTCAGCACGGCGGCCACCAGCAGCGATGCCCCGCCCAGCACCAGCGTCTTGGCCGCATGGCCGTCGAACATGTGGCGGATCACGAACCCCAGCACGACACCGGCGATGATCTGCGGGATCACCACGAAGAAATTGAAGAGGCCCATGTAGTAGCCCATCCGCTTGGCCGGCAGGGAGCCGGCCAGGATCGCGTACGGCATCGTCAGGATGCTGGCCCAGGCCAGGCCCACGCCGATCATCGGCAGCATCAGCATCTGCTTGTCGTGGATCTGGAACACGCTGGCCAGCGAAACGCCGCCGATGGCGAGACAGCCCATGTGCACCGCCTTGCGGCTGGTGAGGCGGGCCAGCACCGGCAGGATGAACGCGGCCAGCGCGGCGACACCCGAGTACACGGCGAACATGATGCCGACCCAGTTGCCGGCGGCCTGGTAGGCGGCCGAGCCGGCATCGGTGGTGCCGAACACGTTCTCGGCCACCGAGGCGGTGGTGTAGATCCACATCGTGTACAGGCCGACCCACGTGAAGAACGACACGTATGCCAGCTGCACCATGGTCTTCGGCATGCGGCCGAAGCCACCGAGGATCTCGGCCAGCGCATGGCCCAGGCCCTTTGACATGCTGCGCTCGCGCTGGAATTCTTCCATGTTCTCGGGCGGCAGCTCGTCGGCCGTGAACACGGTCCACAGCACGGCCAGCAGGTACACCGTGCCGCCGGCGTAGAACGCGTAGCGGACCGAATCCGGAATGGCACCGGCGGGGGCCACGTTGCTGACGCCGAGGTAGTCGGTGAAGATGGTGGGCAGCAGCGAGGCGATGACGGCGCCGCAGCCGATGAAGAAGGTCTGCATCGCGAAGCCGGCGGTCTGCTGCGACGCATCGAGCTTGTCGCCGACGAAGGCGCGGAACGGCTCCATCGAGACGTTGATCGCCGCATCCATCATCCACAGCACGATGGCCGCCATCCACAGCGCCTGCGAATTCGGCATCAGGAACAGCGCCAGCGAGGCGAACACGGCGCCCAGGAAGAAGAACGGCCTGCGGCGGCCCCATTTCGGGTGCCAGGTATTGTCGGACAGGTAGCCGATGATGGGCTGTACCAGCAGGCCGGTGGCCGGCGCCGCCAGCCAGAGCAGCGGCAGTTCATCGGGGTTCGCGCCCAGCGTGGAAAAGATCCGGCTGGTATTGGCATTTTGCAGCGCGAAGCCGAACTGGATGCCGAAAAAGCCGAAGCTCATGTTCCACAGCTGCCAGAACGACAGCCGGGGCTTGGTGGAAGAAGGTTGCATCCAGGGTCTCCGATGTTATGCGCTATCCTATTTGTAGCAAAATAACATGACCGGGCAACCCCGTCAATGGAGGAACGGCGGGTGAAAGTGCCGAATTCGGGTACTTTTGTAGTCAAACAACAGAAAAATTAAAGACAGCCCTGTTTTCTAAGAAATTTCTTGAAAGAGCGTCCGTCCCGAATGCCGCTTAGATAAGTCCACCCCAAGTGCAAGTTCCGGGGTCAGACCCGGCGGGTCTGACCCCAGCCCTTCGCTGTTGGGGTGAATGCATGCGCTTCCAACGTATCGGGTAACGCTTAACTTAGCGGCATTAGGGTCCGCCCCCATTCTCTGCGGGGTGCGGTGGCTTTACAGCTGTACCGAGACCTTGGCCGCCAGCTTGGCGCGCGCCGGCAGCACGGCCTTCGCCACCCGCGTCTTCGCATCCCACGTGAACGCCAGCGCGCGCCCGTCGAGCAGCACGCGCTTCGGTTTGGCGATGCCATGCACGTGCAGCGTGTAAGCGCGCACTACCGGCGCCGCGGCGCTGCCAGCCTCGGTGGCGATGCCGATATCGAGCGAGCCCGCCTGCGCGGCTGCGCTGAAGCGGGCGATCTCGTACTTGCCCTTGCAGTAGGCATCGGCGGTCGCGCCATCGTCGTCGTACAGCATGCCGGTGGATGCCGTCACCGCCGCGTCGTGCCAGTAATGCAGGTCGATGCTGCGGCCGTTGTAGTCGCGGGTCGACTGCACCACCGGCGCCATCGGCACGAATGCCCCTGCGCGCACGTAGACGGGAATGCGTTCCGCCGTCACGGGCACCGTTTCCAGGATGCCGCCACGGTGGCGCTCACCCGTATGGAAATCGAACCAGGTACTGCCCTTGGTCGGGAAGTACACTTCCTTGCGCTGCGCGCCCGGCTCGGTCACCGGCGCGACCAGGAAGCTGCCTCCCCACAGGTAGGTCGAAGCGAGCGTGCCCGCATCGTTCAAGGTATCTTCGAACAGCACGGGGCGCATCAGCGGCATGCCGGTGGTGCTGTTCTCGAACGCCATCGTGTAGTGGTACGGCAGCAGCGCGTAGCGCAGCCGGATCGCCTCGGCCGCCAGCTGTTTGGCACGCGGCGCGCGGTACACCGGTTCGGCCGGCACCTCTTCCTGCGCGTGCGGCCGGAACACGGGCTGGAACACGCCGTACTGCAGCCAGCGCACGTACAGCTCGTCGTCCAGCACCGGCCCGGCGAAGCCGCCCAGGTCCGAGTGCATGTAGCCCAGGCCCTGCATGCCCATCTGCAGGGCGATCTCCATCTGCGACTGCAGCCCGCCCCAGCTGCGCGACACGTCGCCCGACCAGGGAATCATGCCGAAGCGCTGCGAGCCCGAATAGCCGGCCCGCATCAGGATGAACGGGCGCTCCTCCGGAAAGTCCTTCGCATAGCCCTCGGCGATCAGCCGCGCCCAGTCGTGGCCATAGATATTGTGCACCTGGTCCGCCGAGCCGGTGGCATGCTGCAGGGCCGCCGGGTGCAGCTCCGGTTCGCCGAGGTCGCCCCACCAGCCGGCCACGCCCTGCTCCTTCAGGCCCTTGTAGATCTTCCAGAACCAGTCCTTGCCCTGCGGGCTGAAGATGTCGACCAGGCCCGTATTCCCGAAGAAGAAGTCGTACGTATAGGGTTTGCCTTCCTTCGTGGTGGCCAGCGCCTTCGCATCCACCGCTTCCTGCCAGCGGCCCGATGTCGTCAGCACGAACGGCTCGGTGATCACCACCGTGTTCACGCCCTTCGCCTTCAGGTCGCGCAGCATCCGCCGGGGGTCCGGGAAATGATCCTTGTCCCACGCCAGGTTGCCCATCGTGCCCTGGACTTCCTTGCCGAACCAGTACAGGTCCAGCACCACCGCGTCGAGGGGAATCTTCTCGTCGATGAAGCGGTCGACCACGGCGCGCACCTCCTTCTCGTCGTGGTAGCCGAAGCGGCTGGCGAAATTGCCGAAGGCCCAGCGCGGCGGCAGCGGCTGGCGCCCCGTCAGGCTGGTATAGCCGGCCATCACCCCGGCCCAGTCGTCGCCGGCGACCACCTGGTAAGTCTTGCGGCCGCCGATCGTCTCGTAGGTCAGCGTGCCATCCCGGCGGCTGTCGAAATCGAGCCAGCCGGCCTGCGGGTTATCGAAGTGCAGCGCGTACTTCTTCGACGACAGCGCCACGGGAATCGTGAAGTTCAGCAGTTCCGAGCGGTTGCCGTAGCCATAGTGCGCCTTGTTGTACAGCTGGAAGCGGTTGCCGCGGCGGTTCATGCCCACGGCCCGCGCACCGGCGCCGTACAGCGCCTCGTCGGCATCGAGCGCGAACTCCAGCGCCTCGGCGCCGTTCTTCCTCGTGTAGCCCAGCTTCTCCGCCACCAGCGGCTGGCCCTTGTAGCTGTAGGCGATGCGTAGCGGCCGGCGCTCGATGGTGACCGAGATGCCCGCCGTCGCATACTGGATGCGGCCATCGGCCTCCTTCACCGTTGCCGGCACGCCCGCCGGCGGCAGCACCACGGCGTGCGAGCGCGCATCGAACCGTTCGCCGTTCGGGATGAAGGTGGTCTCGACGATCGCCGCCGAGTATGCCCTGATCCGGTAGCTGCCGTCGTTGGTGGCGATGTGCAGCACGCCATCTTTCTCGCTCCAGTTTTCCACGTGCCGCGCGGCGTTCTGCGCGACGGCGAATTGACTGGCGAAGGTAAGTGCGAGCGCAGCGGTCGTATTGATTTTCATGGAGGCCGATGGGAGTTGGAGAAGAGCCGAGAGCATGACAAAACAGCGACATGAAAACAAGCCCGCGTGCGCTATATTGGGTGCTTCATTCACGGATCGGAGGAACGATGGACACGAAGCCGCTGGTGCTGGCGCTGGCGCCCGCAGTCATCCTGTTCGCGCTGGGCGCGGGCACGGCGCACGGCAAGCCGGAGAAGAAGGCGCAGGCGAAAAGCGCGTCCGGAGCGGCTGCCAAACCAAAGCCCGCGGTGAAGGCATCCGCCGCTCCCACGCTGGCCGACGCCAAGCGCTTCCTGGCGCAGACCGAGACGAAGTTCGACAGGCTCAATGCCGACCAGGCCCGCGCCGACTGGGTGGGCGCGAACTTCATTACCGACGACACCGAAGCCATCGCCGCCTACTTCGGCGAGCTGCAGCTGGATGCGGCCGGCCAGGCCGCGCTGGCGGCGCGCCGCTACAACCACCCGGGCCTGGCGCGTTCGCTCAGCAACAGCGATGCGCGCAAGCTCAAGCTGCTGCAGCTGACGCTGATGCTGTCCGATCCGAAGGAACGCGCCGCCTATGCGGTCGCGCGCGCGGCGCTGAGCGGCGCCTATGGCAAGGCGAAATACTGCCCCACCGATGGCCGCCCGTGCATGCCGCTGGGTGAACTGGAAAAGATCCTGGCCACCAGCCGCGATCCCGCCAGGCTGCTCGACGCCTGGTCCGGCTGGCATGCGCAGTCGCCCGCTTACAGGGACCGCTACGCCGACTTCGTGCAGCTGTCGAACAAGGGTGCCCGCGAAATGGGTTACGCGGATACCGGTGCGCTGTGGCGTTCCGGCTACGACATGCCGCCCGAGGAATTCGCCTTCGAGATGGAGCGCCTGTGGCTGCAGGTCAAGCCGCTGTATGAAGCGCTGCATGAGTACACCCGCTACAAGCTGCGCGCCGCGTACAGCCCGAAAGTGGTGCCGCTGACCGGCCCGATTCCGGCGCACCTGTTCGGCAACATGTGGAGCCAGACCTGGGACAACATCTACCCGCTGCTCCAGCCCGTATCCGGCGCGCGAGGCTTCGACCTGACCAAGGTGCTGGAGAAGCGCAAGACCACGCCGAAGCAGATGACGGAGTATGCCGAGCGCTTCTACACCTCGCTGGGCATGCCGAAGCTGCCGGCCAGTTTCTGGGAACGCTCGCTGCTGGCGAAACCGCGCGACCGCGAGGTGGTATGCCACGCTTCCGCATGGACCATCGACGGGCAGGACGACGTGCGCATCAAGATGTGCATCAATCCCACGGCCGAGGACTTCGCCGTGATCCACCACGAGCTGGGCCACGTCTACTACTTCCTCGCCTACCGGGACCAGCCGGTGCTGTTCCGCAATGGCGCCAACGACGGTTTCCATGAAGCGATCGGCGACACCGTGGCGCTGTCGATCACGCCCGCCTACCTGAAGCGGATCGGGCTGATGGACCAGGATCAGGAACAGGACCCGAAGACGCAGATGGGCGACCTGCTGCGCCGCGCGCTGTCGAAGGTGGCCGTGCTGCCGTGGGCCTACATGGTGGACCGCTGGCGCTGGGATGTCTACGCCGGCGCGACGCAACCGGCCGACTACGACCGCAGCTGGTGGCAGCTGCGCGAGCAGTACATGGGCATCGGCCGCCCGCTGCCGCCGCAGGCCGGCGGCTTCGACGCCGGCGCCAAGTACCACGTGCCGGCCGACGTGCCCTACGCCCGCTACTTCCTGGCCAACCTGCTGCAGTTCCAGTTCCACCGCGCGCTGTGCCGCGAAGCGGGCTACGAGGGCCCGCTGCATGCGTGCTCGATCCACGGCAACGAGAAGGCCGGCAAGAAGCTGCGGGCGATGCTGGAACTGGGTACCAGCAAGCCGTGGCCGGAAGCGTTGAAGGCCATCAGCGGCGAAGACCGCATCGACGGCGGCGCCCTGCTCGAATACTTCGCGCCACTGAAGGCCTGGCTCGACGAGCAGAACCGGCTGCTGGCGGCGCAGCAGAAGGGGTAGACGTCCGGCGGCATGCGTGCGCCGCCAGTCGCGCCATCGATCAGCCGTGATCGACGGTTCGATCGATCACGGCCAGCGGGCATGTTCCGCAGTCGAGCGACGGGAAATTTCTGTGCTGAATCAACGAACGCAGGAAACGCGATGCTAGATTGACTTTCCCACTGCACTGGAGACCGATCATGGCTGACCAACCTGATAGCGCGACTTCCAAGCGCCCCAACGCGCTAATGTCGATGAGCCCCTCGGCACGCACGCGCATGCGATCGACCGAAAAGGACAAATATCATTACTACAATGACATGGGCAAGAGCAAAGGTCACTGCACCTGGGGTGCGGGCATACTCGCGCACCGTGGTGTCTGCACCACTGAGGAACTTGGCCAGGCTGTCAGCGCAAAAATGGTTGGCCTGGAGTTCGAACGGCGCGTCCTTGAGGCTGAGCGGGCGGTCCGCCGTAACGTTACGGTGGAGCTCAACCAGGAGCAGTTCGACGCCCTGTGCAGCTTGACCTACAACGCAGGCCCAACCGGCGCCCTCAAGACCTACAGTTACGTGAACCGGAACGATTTTTCCGGAGCAGCTGGCAATATTTCAAAGATGATCAAAGTCAGGATCATCGAAGGAGGAAAGGCAAGGTACGTTGTCGCTCCAGGCCTGATCAAGAGACGCGCAGAGGAAAGTGCGCCTTTCCGTCTTGATGAATCGTCGAAGGCAAAAAAATAGGCCCGCCATGTCTTTCTCGAATCTCATCGGCGAACGCCACGCCCCTGCCGCGTTCCGCCTGCTTGCCGCAGCAGTCCTGGCCTTCGCTTCGACGCTGGCATATGGCGTGGACGCGGATGAACGTACCGTCACCGGAAAGTGGCGCGTAACCGCAGCAGTGGATGGTGCCGACATTGCGTCTCTCGACGAGCGCGAAGCCAGGAGCATGGTCAACAAGATCATGGTGATCGGCCCGGACAACGTTCAATTCGGCACTCACGCATGCGGGCCTTCGACATTCGAAGCAGAAAGCGTGGAACCCCGTCTCTTCCTGCGACGGCAATTCCACGCCAGCGCCGGGAACCTGGGCCTCCCCAATCCTGTCACTGCCGTGAAGTTGAACTGCACGACGGTATTCATCAAGAATACGGACACACTGCTGATCTTCTGGGATGGCTGGTTCTTCAATGCAGTGCGGATGAAGCCCTGACCAGGTGTTTGTTGCGACAGGCCCGGCTTGCCGGGCCTTGTCCATTTGACACCCCCACGTTATACTTGACGATTCTACTCAACTATTAAGCAGCCAGCCGTCGCCAGCCCGCTTCCTCCAGGTGTCCACCTGGTGCCCATTCAGGAAGGGTTTCATGGCGCAGTTCTCCCAGCCGGCACGTGCCGGCCGTTTTACATCGCATCCCACATTTCATCCGCTGGCGCTCGCGCTGCTGTGCGCCTGGGCACCCGCCCACGCGGCCAGCCCGGCCGCCGACGCGCCGGCGGAAGCCGATGCCGCCCCGGTCGCGGTGGTGAAGATCGAAGGCAGCAAGACCGAAGACGAGTTCGTGGCCCGGCGCAGCGGTTCGGCGACGAAGACCGACACGCCGCTGATCGAAACGCCGCAATCGATTTCCGTGATCCCGGCCGAGCGCCTGCAGCTGCAGGGCGCGCAAACGCTGCGCCAGACGCTGAACTACACGGCCGGCCTGGTCTCGGTATCGTTCGACAGCCGCGGCGACAGCATCACCTCGCGCGGCGGTTCGCCGACCTCGCTGGTCGACGGCCTGCAGTACAACTTCGGCTTCTACAACACCACTCGCCCCGATCCGTTCATGCTCGAACGGGTAGAAGTCCTGCGCGGCCCGTCGTCGGTACTGTACGGCCAGGGCAGCGTGGGCGGCGTGGTCAACTACGTGACGAAGAAGCCGCTGGCGGAACGGCGGCGCGAAGTGCAGGTGCAGGCCGGCAGCCATGACCGCAAGCAGGTGGCCGTCGACCTCAATGAAGTGCTCGACGATGCCGGCCACTGGCGCGTGCGCGTGGTGGCGATCGGCCGCGACAGCGGCTCGCAGGTGAACCACGTGCCGGACGACCGCAAGGTGCTGATGCCGTCGCTGACATGGGCGCCCGGCGCCGATACGTCGCTCACGCTGCACGCGCTGCGCCAGCAGGATGAAAGCGGCTCGCTGATCGGCTTCTTCCCGTGGCAGGGCACGCTGCTGCCGTCGCAGTACGGCCAGATCCCCACCGATACCTTCACCGGCGAACCGGGCTGGGATGCCTACAAGACGGACCAGACCTCGTTCGGCTGGCAGTTCAGCCACCACTTCAGCGACAGCGTGGTGCTGCGCCAGAATGCGCGCAAGAGCAATTCCGAAGTCGACTACCGCAGCGCCTACACCAGCTTCACGGCCATCCCGTCGCGCGGGCGGCCCGGCCGCCCCGTGTTCAACGCCGACAACCGCACGATCGAGCGCGACCTGATCCAGCAGGCCAACGCGCTGGACACGCTGCTGTTCGATACGCAGCTGGAAACGAAGTTCGCCACCGGCCGCTGGCAGCACACCTTCCTGGCCGGCTTCGACGTGCAGCGCGCCGAGACGCGGCAGGCCACCGGGCGCGGCATCGCGGCGGCGCTCGATGTCTACAACCCCGTGTACGGCAGCTTTACGCCGCCCGCATCGCTGGCGCATCAACCGACCGCGGTGCTGCACCAGAAAGGCTTCTACGTGCAGGAACAGGCCAAGTTCGATGAGCGCTGGGTCGGCGTGCTGGGCTGGCGCCGCGACCACGCCGAGAACGACATCGAAGGGCGCCCCGCTTCCCGCACCGACGACAAGGCCAACACGAAACGCGTGGGCCTGCTGTACCTGGCCGACGGCGGCCTGTCTCCCTACGTCAGCTACGCCGAATCGTTCCTGCCGCTGGGCGGCGTCGATGTGTACGGCGAGCCGTTCAAGCCGCAGCGCGGCAAGCAGTGGGAAGCGGGCATCAAGTGGCAGCCTGCCGCCGCGGTCACCGCCTCGCTGGCGCTGTACCAGCTGCGCGACCAGAACCGCAAGACCACCGATCCGGCGAATCCGCAGAACAGCCTGCAGCTGGGCGAGGTGAAGGTGCGTGGCGCCGAGCTGGAAACCGCCGGGGGCGTGCGCGGCTGGGACTGGACCGCCGCGTACACCTACACCGACGCGCGGGTGTCGCGCAGCAATGGCGCCGACCTGGGCAAGCGCGTGTCCGGCATCCCGAAGCACAACGTGTCGGCCTGGCTGTCGCGCGGCTTCTCGGTGGGCGGCGTCGATGGCTTCACGGCCGGCGCCGGCGTGCGCTACCTCGGCACCTCGTGGGATGGCACCGATTCGCTGCAAACCCCGTCGGCCACGCTGGTCGACGCCATGCTCGGCTACCAGGCCGGCCCATGGCGCTTTACCATGAATGCCGTCAACCTGGCCGACAAGGTGCAGATCACCACCTGCCTCGCGCGCGGCGACTGCTTCTACGGGCAGCGGCGCACGGTGATGCTGACTGCGCGCTATCTCTGGTGACCGAAAACCGGTGACAGGCTCCGATTCTTTTGAAAACCAGGGACAGGCTCCGATTCTTTTGAAATGTTTCCCGAAAATCGGAGCCTGTCACCGGTTTTGAACGCCGCTCATATAAGTTCACCCCAAGTGCAGATTCGGGGGTCAGACCCGGCGGGTCTGACCCCGGCCCTTCGCTGTTGGGGTGAATGCATGCGTTTTCAAAGCGTCGGGTAACGCTTAACCAAACGGCATTAGAGCCTGTCACCGGTTTTCTGCCAACGAAAAAGCCCCGCCGCTTGCGCGACGGGGCTTTTTGCATTCCGGCTGGAAGCGTGATCAGAACTTGTAGCGTCAGAACTTGTAGTTCACGCCCAGCAGCAAGGTGCGGCCGTACTTCTGGTATTCCAGTTGCTGGTTCTTCGAACCGTTGTAGGTTTCGTAGGCGGCGTTGCGCAGGTTGTTCGCCTGCAGCACGATGCCCATGTCCTTCAGCGGGCCGTTCTGGAACGTGTAGCCGATCTGGAAGTCCAGGATGCTCTCGCCCACCACGTAGCGCAGCGAACGTTCGGCGGCGAAGTTGCCGATCTCGCCCACGAAGTCGGAACGCTTGCGCTGGCTCAGGCGGGTCTCGAAGCCGTTCTTCTCGTAGTACACGGTCAGGTTCGTCACGCGCTTGGACAGGCCCGGCAGCGGGATGTTCTGGCCGATCGAGCCATCCGGTTCCTGGATCGCGATATTGCTGTCCGTGTAGGTCCCGGAAGCCACGATGCCGAAGCCGTCGAGCACCGGGGTCAGCATGTTCAGCGGCAGGGAGCCGGACAGTTCCAGGCCGCGCATCACACCGCCGTTGCCGTTGTATGGCGCCTTGTAGTCGCCGAACACGGTGTTGGCCTTGGTACCTGGCACGAACGCCGAGAAGTCGTAGGTCTTCGTTTGCGTGAAGATGTACGTGTCGAGCTTCTTGAAGAAGAACGCGGCGGCCACGTAGGCCTTCTTGCCGAAGTATTTTTCATACGACAGGTCGAATGCCTTGGCGCGCCACGGATCGAGCTGCGCGTTGCCGCCCGAGGCACCCGGCTTGAACGTGGTGTCCGACACGCCGAAGTCCAGCGCGGCGCGCAGCTGATCCACGCGCGGGCGGGCGATCTGCTTGGCCATCGCCACGCGCACGGTCTGGTCGTTCGGCAGGCCGAAGTTCAGGTTCATGCTCGGCAGCCAGTCGTTGTACGACTTGCCGTCGTGGATCGGCTGCACCTGCTGGTCGCCGGCCAGCGCACCGTTGAAGTACTTCGAATCGGAGAACTGCTTGGTGTGCTGCACCTGCACGCCGAAGTTACCGCGCAGCGAGATGTCGCCGAACTCGTGTTCGATGTTGGCCTTGGCGTAGGCGGTCGAGATCTTCTCGCGCACCGACCAGTTCTTGATCAGGATGGCGCCGCTGCCCGCGGTCGGGTTGAACGTCATGTAGCGCGCGACGACGGCTGGCACGTCCCATGCCGGCACGTTGCCGATGCCGGCAAAGCCCAGGTCGACGGAACCGTACAGCAGCGACGGATCGATGGTGGTCGGGTTGCCGGCCAGGTTGATGTTGCCTTCCGGCTGGTCCTTGTCCTTCGAGCGGTCGCTGTGGTTGACGCCCACGTCGAAGCCGGAGAACCAGTTTTCCAGCGCGGCCGGGGCCTGGAAGTTGGCGGCCAGCTTGACGCTCTTCAGCTCATCTTCCACGTACGGTACCTTGCCGTAGCCGGAACCGTAGATCGTGTTCTTCACGTACAGGTTGGCCGAATCGCTGTAGTCGTTGCGGCCGGGTGCCATGGACGGGAACGTGCCCGTCTTGAAGGCCAGGTTCACGGTGTCCAGGTATTGCGCGTTGTTGACGGCGCCCAGTTGCAGGTTGTTTTCCAGGCCCAGTTCATCGCGCTTGGCTTTCGACCACGACAGGTCGGCCACCAGCTTCACGCCATCCAGGCGCCATTCGTTGTTCCAGCCCAGCGCGCGGATATCGTCGCGGCGGTTGGTGTACATGCCGCGCACCAGCGGGTAGACATTGTTGGCGACGGCGGTACTGATCGCATTGCCGTTCTTCGTCACATTCGAGTAGAACGGCTGCGGCTCCAGGCCGCCGTTCCAGCCGGACAGGTTGACTTCGAACTGGTTGGCCGTGTCCTCGTGCTTGAAGATGGACGCGTAGAAGTCCAGCGTGCTGGTGAACTGCTTGCTCGGGCGGTATTCCACCACGCCCATCAGGCCATCGCGGCGGTTGTAGCCGGTGCGGGACAGCGCCTTGATACCGTCGGTGGCGGTGGTGCCTGCCGGCAGGCCGGTGCGCGCATCGGTCTTCCACGGTTCGTAGATGCCGGTCTCGTTGGCCAGCACCGGCGACTCCAGGTGCGCGAAGCCGATCGCCACGCCCAGCTTGCGGTTCAGGAACTGGTCGATGTAGCTGATGGAGAAGCGGTTGCCCAGCGACTTCGTGTTGGCCATGCTGCCCAGCGAATTGTGCTCGGCGCGGGCGTTCATCGCCACGGTGCGCTTGCCGAAGTTCAGCGGACGCACGGTCTGCAGGTCGATCGTGCCGGACAGGCCCTGGCCGATCAGGCCGGCGTCCGGGGTCTTGTAGATCGTCACGCCGGACAGCAGCTCGGATGGATACTGGTCGAATTCCACGGAGCGGTTGTCGCCGGTGGACACCTGTTCGCGGCCGTTCAGCAGCGTGGTGGAAAAGTCCGGCGACAGGCCGCGTACCGAGATCACCTGGGCACGGCCGGCCACGCGCTGGGCGGCCAGGCCGGGCAGGCGGGCGATCGATTCGGCGATGGAGACGTCCGGCAGCTTGCCGATGTCTTCGGCGGAGATGGCTTCGACGATCGACGACGAATCCTTCTTGACCGAGATGGCGTCCTCGATGCCGCGGCGGATGCCGGTCACGGTGACGGTGGCGATCGGCGCCTCGGCCGCCGGGGTGGTTTGTTCCTGCGCGACGGCCGGTGCGGCCAGCGCGGCGATGAAGATTGCGCAGCCGGTCGACAATGGTGTCAAACGCAGGCTCGGTTGCAGGGCCGTGCGCGTGCTGCGCTCAGGCGCGAAGAATTTCATGGAAGTCCCCTCACTAATTTACGATTTTTCCCACGATCAATAACTAGCTCGACTACATGGGAATCCAAGGATTGCGGCCGCTCTATCAGACGTCCTGAAAGAATTTTGTATTAAAACTAGATCGAGTGTCAATTGGAGTTCCGTTCAACTACGCCGCTTTCGCCTGTTTCCAGGCCTATTCAAGGCCTTTTTGGCGGTTTCGTTGTATCGTGGCTACAGAAGCCCGGCAATGGATCTGTAGTGGAACTACAAAATATGACGCAGAGCAAGCGTTTCCACTGTAAAGATGTAACGAAAGCGCCATTTCCCGGGGCGGGATGTATTAAAACTAAGCCGACCACGGCGGAGATCGTTGTGTGAGCCCCTTGGTCATAGTATTCTGCTCACGTTTTGTCCTTGAGCAGGCCGATCAAGAGCCTGTAGTCCCACTACTTCACCAGCGAAGTCCTGAGGAGACCCATGCACCCTGCCCTGCTGCCGCCGGCATGCGCCATGCCGCTGCTGTTCGCCGCCACACTGGTTTCGCTGCCGGTATCGGCCACCCCCGCCAGCTATCGCATCGCCCACCTGGAACCCATGTCGTGGTGGGCCGGCATGCGCCACCCCGCCCTGCAATTGATGGTGCACGGCGAGCGCATCGCCGACCTGCAGCCGGCGATCGACTACCCGGGCGTGCGCATTGCCGGCACCACGCGCGTGGCCAACCCGAATTACCTGTTCATCGACCTGGAACTGGCTCGCGACGTGCGGCCGGGGAGTTTCGCGATCGCCTTCAGGCCCGCGGGCCAGGCCGGCGACAAGGCGCCGCCGGTCCTGACGCATGAGTACCGGCTGCTGCCCCGCGCACCGGGCTCGCGCGAGCGGCAGGGCTTCGGCGGCCGCGATGCGATCTACCAGGTGATGCCGGACCGTTTCGCCAACGGCGACCTGGCGAACGACAGCGCCACGGCGATGGCCGACAAGGCCAATCGCGCGGCGGGCGGTGGCCGCCACGGCGGCGACCTGGCCGGCATGGCCGCGCATCTCGGCTATGTGGCGGAGATGGGCTTTACCCAGGTCTGGCCCACGCCGCTGCTTGAAAACGACATGCCGGCGTACTCCTACCATGGCTACGCCGCTACCGACTTCTACCGCATCGACCGGCGCTATGGCGGCAATGAGGACTTCCGCGCGTTCGTGGCTGCGGCGCGCGGCAAGGGCATCGGCGTGATCCAGGACGTGGTGCTGAACCATATCGGCGCCGGCCACTGGTGGATGAAGGACTTGCCGATGCCGGACTGGATCGGCTACGGCGGCAAGCCGGTGCTGACGAAACACCACCGGGTGGCGAACGGCGACCCGTACGGCAGCCGCGCCGATGCCCGCAATTTCACGGAAGGCTGGTTTTCGCGCGGCATGCCGGACCTGAACCAGGCCAATCCCTTCATGGCCACCTACCTGATCCAGAACACCATCTGGTGGATCGAGTATGCCGGACTGTCCGGGCTGCGGATCGATACCTACGGCTATTCGAACAACGCCTTCCTCACCGAATGGTCGCGCCGCGTGCTGGACGAATACCCGAACCTGAACCTGGTCGGCGAGGAATGGAGCACGCGCGTGCCGGTGGTGGCGCGCTGGCAGCAGGGCAAGCAGAACCACGACGGCTACCTGTCTCACATGCCGTCGATGATGGATTTCCCGCTCAACGATGCGTTGCGCCGCGCGCTGGCCAGCCCGGTCGATGAAAAAGGCGTCGACAGCAACCACGGCACGTTCAGCCTGAACGACCTGTATGAAACGCTGGCCCAGGACCACCTGTATCCGGCGCCGCAGGACCTGGTGCTGTTCGAGGGGAACCACGACCTGCCCCGCACCTGGAGCGTGCTCAATGAAGACATGGGCCTGTGGCGCATGGCGATGGCCTACCTGGCCACGGCGCCGCGCATCCCGCAGTTCTACTATGGCACCGAGATCCTGATGCCCAGCACCACGCAGGGCCGCGACGACGCCTCGTACCGCCACGATTTCCCCGGCGGCTGGCCGGGCGACAGGGTGAACGCCTTCACTGGTGCCGGCCTCACCGCCGCGCAGCGCGAAGCGCAGGCCTACCTGAAGAAGCTGCTGAACTGGCGCAAGGGCGCCACGGTCGTCCACGGCGGCCGCACCATGCACTTCGGGCCCGAGCAGGACACCTACGTGCTGTTCCGCTACGACGGCACGCGCAAGGTGGTGCTCGCGCTGAACAAGAACCCGAAGCCCGTCACGCTCGACACCGGCCGCTTCGGCGAAATGCTCGACGGCGTGGCCACCGGTACCGACGTCATCACCGGGCAAACCTTTAACTTCGACCGCGGCATCGCGCTGCCGGCCCGCACGGCCATCATCCTGGAGCTGAAATGAACCGCACCGCCATCGCCACCGCCACCCTGGCCCTGCTGGCCGCCAGTCCCCTGCAATGCGCCGAACAGGAAGTCCCCTTCGGTTCCTGGGGCCGGCAGGAAAATGTCCGCATCACGACGCCGGACGACACCGCGCCGCTGCGCACCTATACGCACCGCACCACCATGGCCTTGCGCGACGGCGATCCGCAAACCGTCACGTATGCGGAAAACGCCGACCTGCCGCGCGTGCGCAGCGGCAACCTGGCATTCGATGCGCTGTTCGCGATGGCGATGGCCGAGATGCGGCAGGATGCCGTGTCCCACATCCGCGACGACAGCTACAACGTCGATGACAAGCGCGCCGGCCAGCCGATTCCCTGCGAGTGCTTTGAAACGGGCGAGAAATGGCATTACGTGTGGACCCGCGACCTGTCGTACGCGGCCGGCCTGGGCCTGGGCATGCTCGATCCCCGGCGGGTGCGCAACTCGCTGCAGTTCAAGCTCTCCGGCTACCGCGACGGGCTGAAGAAGCCGGCCGCCGTGCCGGGCAGCGACGATGGCCTGCAGATCGTGCAGGATACCGGCAGCGGCGGAAGCTGGCCGGTCAGCACTGACCGTGTCACCTGGGCATTCGGCGCCGACGAGGCGCTGAAGGCGTTGCCGCCGGCGGAGCGCGCGGCGTTCGCGCCCATCGCCCTGAAGGCCCTCCGGAACACCATCGAGATCGACCGCGTGGCCGTGTTCGATCCCGCGGCGGGCCTGTACAACGGCGAGGAATCGTTCCTCGACTGGCGCGAGCAAAGCTATGCGGGCTGGATCCCCGGCCAGCTGGCGCACATGGCCACCGCCAAGGCCCTGTCGACCAACGTGGCGCACTACAAGGCACTGTCGCTGGCCGCGCAGCTGGCCGGGGAACAGGGCGATGCCGCCGCGGCGCAGCGCTACGGCGACTGGGCTGTGCAGCTGAAGGATGCCATCAACCACCGGCTGTGGCTGAAGGTTGCCGGCATGTACAGCAGCCTGACGGCCGGCCACTTCGACGGCGCACCGCAGCACAAGTTCGACTGGCTGGGCCAGGCGCTGGCCATCGTGACCGGCGTGGCCGACGCCGGGCAGGCCGCCAGCATCGTCGAACGCTATCCGCACGGGCCGATGGGCGCGCCGGTGATCTGGCCCCAGCAGCCGGACCGCGCGGTGTACCACAACCGCGCCATCTGGCCGTTCGTCACGGCCTACGGCCTGAAGGCGGCGATCCAGACGCTGAACGTGGAAGCGGCCGATGCCGCCTACGACACGCTGCTGCGCGCGGCCGCCGTCAACGCCTCCAACATGGAAAACTTCGAGTGGCTGACGGGCTTGCCGATGTTCGATCCGAGCGGCGGCAAACGGCCTGAGCTGGCCGGCCCGGTCGTCAATTCGCGCCGCCAGCTGTGGTCCGTCGGCGGCCTGGCCGGCGCGCTGATCGGCGGCGCGTTCGGCATCTCCACCACCAGCGACGGCATCGTCGTCGCCCCCTTCATCACGTCGAAACTGCGCAACGAGGCATTCCAGGGCGCCGGCAGCGCCACCCTCTCCGGCCTGAAGCTGCGTGGCCATGCGATCGACGTGCAGGTGGTGCTGCCGCCACCGCAATTCCAGGCCGGGTACCACGAGGTGCAGCAGGTGCTGCTGAATGGCAAGCCGGTCGATCCGCGCATCAAGTGGGCCGACCTGGCCGAGCGGAACACCATCGTGGTGCAGCTGGGTCCCCTGCTGCCGGGGCGGCAGAAGCTGACCAGGGTCGCCGCCGATCCGCTGGCCATCGATCCCGCCGTGTTCTCGCCAGCGGAACCTGCGATCGCCTCCGCCAGCCGGGGCAAGCTGGCGTTCGGCGCCGCGCCGGCCGGCGGCGCCGTCTACAACGTCTATCGCGATGGACGGCTGGTGGCGGCCAACGTGAAAACCGCGGCGTGGACCGATCCGGCGCCGCGCCCCGCCGCGTGCTATGCGGTGGAAGCGGTGTACCCCGTCTCCGGCAACCGCAGCCACCACAGCGCACCCGCCTGCACCGGCGCCGCGATCGACATTCCCGCCGGCGACGCGCGCATCGTCTCCAGCATCAGGGCGCGCGGTGGCGTGATCGGCGGCTGGGGCGCGCCCGAGGACACCTTCAAGGCCGGCATCACGGTCCGGCAGCCGGGCACCTATGCCGTGCAGGTGCACTATCGGAACAACGCCCACCAGGTCAACCTGGGCATCACCGGCGGCGTCAAGTGGATGAAGGTGCTCGATGCCGGCGGCGGTACCGTCGCGCAGGGCGTGGTGCAGCTGCCTCACTCGCCCGAAGGCCAGCCGGTGTATTCGACGCCGCTGGCGGCGCAGCTGGCCGCTGGCCGCTACACGGTCGAACTGACGGACTTCATCAACATGAGCAGCCTGCAGTCGAACGCCACGTACGCCGATGCCGGCGGCAAGGCGGGCCCGATGAACCGGTTCGACATCCACGGCCTCCGGCTGCTGGCCACGAGCGCACCCGCACCCGCCCCGGTGGCGAAGGGCCGCCTGGAAATCGTCGACAGGTTCGCCTCGCCACAGCTGGGCAACGAACGCAAGCTGCGCATCTGGCTGCCGCCCGGCTATGACAGTAACGCCGGCAAGCGCTACCCGGTGCTGTACATGCACGACGGCCAGAACCTGTTCGACCAGAAGACGGCCTACAGCACCGAATGGCATATCGACGAAGTCGCCGACCGCCTGGCCGCGCAGGGCGACATGCGGGAGATCATCGTGGTCGGCGTCGACAACACGCCGGACCGGAACGCCGAGTACACGCCATGCTGCGACCCGCGCTGGGGCGGCGGCAAGGTGGCGGCCTATGGCCGCTTCCTCGCCGATACCGTGAAACCGTACATTGACAGCCACTACCGCACGCTGCCGGACCGCGCCAATACCGCCGTGATGGGATCGTCGTTCGGCGGCCTGGCGTCGCTGTACATGGCGCAGCACCACGCGGACGTGTTCGGCCACGCCGGCATCATGTCCGGCTCGTTCTTCTGGAATGGCGGCGCGCTGGTCGGCGCCGCGCCGCGCGCCGCGACCACGCCGGTACGGCTGTACGTGGATGCGGGCACGGGCATGGATGGCGTCGAGAGCACCCGCGCCTTCCACAAGGCGCTGCTGGACAAGGGCTGGCGCGACGGCGGCAACGTGCTGTACGTGGAAGACGAAGGCGGCATCCACAACGAGCGGGCCTGGGCCGGCCGCGTGCACCGCGCGCTGACCTGGTTCTTCCCGGCCGCTCAGCCGCGCAGCGGCAAACCGGCTTCCGCGCCGGTGGCGCAGGCGGCGCCGAAGTCGATGCAGTAAATATTGGTATCGCGCAGGTCCGGCGGAAAGCGCGCGCTGCGCAGGAAGCTCAGCCCGAGCTTTTCCAGCAGCGCGATCGATGGCGCGTTGGCCGGGCTGGCGATGCCGAACAGGCGCCGCAGCCCCAGCTTGCGGCGGGCGTGATCGACGATGGCCGCCGCCGCTTCATGCGCATAGCCCTGGCCCCAGTAAGCCGGCGCCAGCGCATAGCCGATGTCGGTGCCGGGCAGCGTATCGCGCAGGATCAGGCCGCACAGGCCGAGCGGCGCGCCGTCGGCCTTGCGTTCCACGAGGTACAGCGAATAGCCGAGCAGCCGCTGCAGGCGCATCGGCCCGGCCACGATGGCGGCGCGCGCGTCGTCCAGCGTGCGGATGCCCTTGTCGCCGATGTGTTCCAGCCACGACGGCTCGTTCACCAGCGCCAGGTAGAACGGCGCATCGTCCTCGCGCATCGTGCGCAGCAGCAGCCGCTCCGTTTCCAGGATCTTCATCGGGCCCTGCCCAACTGGCGGAAGTCGGCGCTGGCGGGCCGGCCCGGCAGGTCGAGGCGCGCCACGGCACGCGGCGATTCGGCCACGATGCGGCCGCGCCGCATCACCATGCGCCGCGCCGCCCGCAGCCGGATCGCCTCGACCGGATCGGCCGCGTCGAGCAGCACCAGGTCGGCGTGGCAGCCCGGTTCCAGGCCGTACCCTTCCAGACCCAGGATGCGGGCGGGATTCTCGGTGACGGCGGCGAAGCACGCGCGCATCGCCTGCTGGCTGGTCATCTGCGCCACGTGCAGGCCCATGTGCGCCACCTCCAGCATGTCGCCGGACCCCATGCCGTACCACGGGTCCATCACGCAATCGTGGCCGAACGCCACGGTAACCCCGGCCGCCATCAGTTCCGGCACGCGCGTCATGCCGCGCCGCTTCGGGTACGTGTCGTGGCGGCCCTGCAGCGTGATGTTGATCAGCGGGTTGGCGATGGCCGCCACGCCGCTTTCCGCGATCAGCGGCAGCAGCTTGCTCACGTAGTAGTTGTCCATCGAATGCATCGACGTCAGGTGCGAACCGGCCACCCGGCCGTGCAGTCCCAGGCGGTTGGTCTCGAAGGCCAGCGTTTCGATGTGGCGCGACAGCGGGTCGTCCGATTCGTCGCAGTGCATGTCCACCATCAGGCCCTGTGCCGCGGCGAATTCGCACAGCACGCGCACCGACTCGGCGCCATCGGCCATGGTGCGCTCGAAGTGCGGAATGCCGCCCACCACGTCGACGCCCATGCCGATCGCCCGCTTCAGGTTGGCCAGCGCGGTGGGGCTGCGCAGCAGGCCGTCCTGCGGGAACGCCACCAGCTGCATGTCGAGGTAAGGCGCCACGCGGCGCTTCACTTCCAGCAGCGCCTCCACGGCCAGCAGCCGGTCGTCGCAGACATCGACATGGGTGCGGATCGCCAGCAGGCCGCGCGCCACCGCCCAGTCGCAATAGCGCATGGCCCGTTCGACCAGCGCCTCCTGGGTCAGGGCCGGCTTCAGTTCCCCCCACAGCGCGATGCCTTCGAGCAGCGTGCCGCTGGCATTCACGCGCGGCAAGCCATACGACAGCGTGGCATCCATGTGGAAGTGCGCGTCGACGAACGGCGGCGCGACCAGGTCGCCTTCGGCATCGATCTCCCGCGCGGCGGTGACGGCGAGGCGCGGGGCCACGGCGGCGATACGGCCTTCCTGCACGGCGATGTCGATGCCGGTACGGCCATCGGGCAGCGTGGCGTTGCGAATGACAAATTCCATGAGCGAGCTCCGGCAATGGGGATGGCCGATTGTAGGGATAACGGGCCGCGGCATGCAACGCTTGCCGCAGAAATGGATGTTGCAGTGCATAAATCAACGAATAAAGAAAGCACAAAGCGCTTTGCAATGCCTTGTTTCATCGCTAGAATGCCTTTATTGCAACGCACCATTCCTTGTTCTTAGGAGAGCTCATGTCTTCGATTACCGAACAGATTTCCGCAACGAGCAGATCGCAGTTAGAAAGCCAGCTCAACTTCCTGAACAGCGTGCTGAAGAATACCGTCGAGGGCGCCGGACAGATCGTGGCGCTGAACCTGAGCACCGCGCGCAATGCCGCGGAGCGCGGCACGGCCGCGGCGCGCCAGCTGATCGAAGCAAAGGATTCGCGCGCCGTCCTCGACCTGGCCAAGCCGGCCTCCGCCATCGAAAGCCTGGTGGCTTACCAGCGCGAACTGTTTTCCATCGCCAGCCAAACCCAGCAGGCCTGGCTGAAAACGGCGACGGACCGCCTGCGCGCCGTGCCCGGCAAGACGCTGGTGCTGGCCGCGCCCGTCGTGGCGCAGGTGTCGGAATCCGCGGTCAACGCGGCGACGGCTGCCACCAACGCCGCCGCCGAGGCAGCCCAATCGGCCGCCACCGGCGCCACCGACACGGCATTCCGCGCCGCGCAGGCGGCCAGCGACGCCGCGCAGGCCGCCTCGAACAGCACGGTGGAAGCGGCCCGCGCGGCCAGCGGCACCGCGGCGCAGGCCGCCACCACGGCTGCTCAAGGCACCACCGAAGCCGCCACCAAGGCCGTGCAGGACACGAGCGAGGCCGCCACGAAGGCCACGCAGGACGCCACCGAGGCAACGGTCAAGGCCACCCAGGACGCCACCGAAGCGGCAACCAAGGCCACCGGCGACGCTGTCGAAGCGGCCAGCAACAACATCGCCAGGGCAGCCGAAGCGGCACCGGCCACCACCGACGTGGTCGTCGAAGCGGTGGAACGCGTGACGGAAGCGGCAGCGCAGGCACCGGTCGCGGCCGAACCGGCCGCGTCGACCGCGCCGCTGTTCGAGACCGAAGCGGCGGCATCGAAAACCGTGCGCGGCAAGCCGGCCACGAAACCGGTCGCCGAGGCACTGGCCGCGCTGGCCGACAACAAGCCGTCCCGCTCGGCCCCGGGCAAGTCGCGCAAATAAGCAGCAACCAGGTTGCAAGCAAGCCGCAAGCGAACCGGCAACTCACCGGCAAACAAGCAGGCAAGCAAGTCCATCCCTTCCGCCGCCGGGTCCGCACGGACCCGGCAACGCGCTCCGCCCGCCTGATGTATCCTTGCGAGCTTCACTGAAGGATATGTCATGAGTTTATCGAGGCTGATCACGGGCTTCGTGAGGGTGCACTGGCGCGCGTATGCCAGTGCCGGCGTGATGCTGGCGCTGGTCGCCGTCATCGGTGTCTGGATTCCCCGCAAGGTCGGCCAGCTGGTCGACGCACTGGCCGCGCAGCGCCTCCCGCACGCCGAACTGCTCGAAGGCGTGGGGCTACTGCTGCTGGTCGGCGTGGCCAATTATGGCTTGCGCGTGGCATGGCGCATCAAGCTGTACTCGACCGCCTACCGCCTGGGCGTGGAATTGCGCACCCGCTTCTACCGGCGCCTTACCTTGCAGGGTCCGGCCTTCTACCAGAAGCAGCGCACCGGCGACCTGATGGCGCTGGCCACCAACGACATCGATTCGATCGAGCAGGCCGCCGGCGAAGCGATGCTGGCCGGCTTCGATGGCGCCCTGACGCTGGTGCTGGTGATCGGCATCATGACGCTGGGTGTCGACTGGCGGCTTTCGCTGGTCGCGCTGCTGCCGTTCCCGCTGATGGCCTACGCGTTCTGGCGCATTTCCTCGCAGATCCACAAGGCCGCCGCCGATTCGCTGAAGCGCTTTTCGGCGCTGAACGACCATGTGCAGGAAACCCTGTCCGGCGTGCGCACGCTGCGCACGCTCGGCCTGGAAGGACGCAGCGCCGCCACGTTTTCCGAACTGGCCGGCAAGGCGGCCGACGCGGCGCTCACCGCGCAGCGCTGGGAAGCGGGCTATGAACCGGCGGTCGGCCTGACGCTGGCCGCCGCCACCGGCCTGACGCTGGGCGTGGGCGGCTACCTGGTGTGGACCGACCAGCTGACGATCGGCGCGCTGACCAGTTTCTCGATGTACCTGGGCCAGCTGATCTGGCCGATGTTCGCGGCCGGCTGGGTGCTGTCGCTGCTGGAACGGGGCCGCGCCGCGTGGCAGCGGCTGCAGCCGATGCTCGACGCGCCGCTGACCATCGCCGACCACGGCACGCTGGCCGAGCTGCAACCGGGCGACCTGGCGCTGGAACACCTTACCGTCTGCTATCCCGGCCATTCCGAGCCGGCGCTGGCGGACGTCTCGCTGCGCCTGCGCCCCGGGCAGACCCTGGGCCTGGTGGGGCCGACCGGCTCCGGCAAGACCACGCTGCTGCGCGTGCTGCTGCGCCAGATGGCGCCGCAGTCGGGCAGCGTGCGCTGGAACGGCCATGCGCTGGAAGACTACCGGCTCGATGCGCTGCGCAGCGCGATCAGCTGGGTGCCGCAGGAATCGTTCCTGTTCTCGGCGTCGATCGCCGAGAACATCGCGCTGGCGAAGCCCGGCGCCACCCGGGCCGAGGTGGAACATGCGGCCGACCTGGCGGCGATCCACGACGACATCCTGCTGTTCCCGCACCGTTACGAAACGGAAGTGGGCGAGCGTGGCATCACGCTGTCGGGCGGGCAGCGCCAGCGCGTGGCGATCGCCCGCGCCCTGCTGTCCGACAACGACCTGCTGCTGCTCGACGATGCGCTGTCCGCCGTCGATACCGGCACCGAAACGCGCATCCTCGAACACCTGGAAGAACTGCGCCGCGCGCGGCCGGTCCGCAGCGCTATCATCGCCAGCCACCGGCTATCGGCAGTGGTGAACGCCGACTGGATCGTCGTGCTGCACCACGGCCGCATCGTCGAGCAGGGCACGCATGACGAACTGCTGGCGCGGGATGGCTGGTATGCCAGCCAGTGGCGCTACCAACAACTGGAGGCGAGCCTCGATGCAAGCTGAAGACCTGGCGACGGAGAAAGACGCACAACAAAGCGTGGAAAAAGGCGTGGAAAAAGATGTGGAAAAAGGCGGGGAACAAGCCGCCGACCCGGCCCATGCCGACTCGATGCGGCGCGCGTTCGGCCTGCTGAAGACGGCCGCCGGACCGGAAGGGCACCACCTGTGGTGGGCCGTGCTGTGGCTGGCCATCGCCGCCGGCCTGGAAGTGATCGGCCCGCTGCTGGGCAAGCGGCTGATCGACGAGTACCTGCTGCCGCGCGTCATGGACTGGACCGCGATGGGCCTGCTGCTGGGCGCCGTGGTGGCCACCGGCTGCGCCTCCACCTGGCTGCGCTACCTGCAGCTGGTGCGCCTTTCCGGGCTGGCGATGCGCTCGGTGCAGCGCCTGCGCGAGCGGGTGTACGGCCACGTACTGCGCCTGCCGATGGCGTTCTTCGACCGCGCCATCACCGGCCAGCTGGTGTCGCGCGTGACCAACGACACCGAGGCGGTCAAGGGCCTGTACATCCAGGTGCTGTTCGTCATCCTCGACAGCACCATCGTGCTGGCCGGGACCATCCTGGCGATGGCATGGCTGGACTGGCGGCTGATGTCGCTGGTGGTCGGGCTGATGCCGTGCGTGCTGCTGATCGTGTGGCTGTACCAGCGGCTGTCGGCGCCGGCCGTGGCGAAGGCACGCCAACTGCGCAGCGACATCAACGCCCAGGTGGCGGAGTCGATCGGCGGCATGAGCGTGCTGCAGGCGAACAATGCCCAGGCCCGCTTCGCCGAACGGTTCAGCCGCACCAACGAGGACCAGTACACCCAGCGGGTGGCCGAGATCCGCGCCAACGCCTGGCTGCTGCGGCCGGCGCTGGACATGCTCAACGTGGTGCTGCTCGCCTCGGTCATCTGGCTGTTCGGCCAGCGTGCCGACGGCACCGTGCTGGGCGTGGCCGAGGTGGGCGTGCTGTATGCGTTCATCAGCTATATCGCGCGGGTGATCGAGCCGCTGATCCAGATCACCATGCAATTCTCCCAGCTGCAGCAGTCAGTAGTGGCCACCGCGCGCGTGGCCACCCTGCTCGACGAGGCGGGCTCGCCGGAACATGGCAAGGGCGCATCCGGCGAGGCGGCCAACGAGGCTGTCGCGCCGGGCACGCCGGCCATCGACATCCGCCACCTGGACTTCGCCTATGTCAACAACCAGCGGGTGCTGCACGACCTGTCGCTGCAGATCCCGCAGGGCGCCTTCTACGGCATCGTCGGCCATACCGGCAGCGGCAAGTCGACACTGCTGTCGCTGCTGCTGCGCTACTACCCGGCGCCGCGCGGCAGCATCCTGATGAACGGCCAGCCGCTCGACGATATCGGCCTCGACGCGTTCCGCGCCCGCGTGGGGCTGGTGCCGCAGGACCCGTTCCTGCTGGCCGCCTCGGCGCGCGAGAACATCGACATGGGCCGCAACCTGCCGGCCGAGCGGATCGAGCGGGCCGCCCGGGCCGCGCATGCGCACGAGTTCATCACGGCGCTGGAAGACGGCTACGACACGCTGCTGGGCGAAGGCGGCTCGCGGCTGTCGTCCGGCCAGAAACAGCTGATCGCGATTGCCCGGGCACTGGCCGGCGAGCCCCGCGTGCTGCTGCTGGACGAAGCCACTTCGCGCATCGACAGCGCCACCGAGCAGATCGTGCAGCAGGCGCTCGATGAACTGCGCGGCCAGGTGACGATCATCGCGATCGCCCACCGCCTGTCGACGATCCGCGATGCCGACCGCATCGTGGTGCTGAACCATGGCCGCATCGAGGAATCCGGTTCGCACGACGCGCTGATGCGCATCGAGGGCGGCCTGTACCAGCGCTTGTACCTGTTGCAACAGCTGGCGGCCTGAGCTTGCAAACCCGGCAATGACGGCGAAATAACGTTGTTGCGAAAATGCTGTGCGGGACCGCCCATCCGTGAAATATCACGGGTGGGCGTGAGATTCCATATGGCAACAGGCCTATAATAAGGCACAGCCGTGCACTACCCCAGCGCGGCAAGAACTTGCCGTGGCCACCCTGCTCCCTATCCCCCGTCTCCGCGCCGTACGCCGTTTCGCCGCCGCCCTGGCGCTGGCGCCCGCGCTGGCGTTCGGCCAGGCCGACCTGGATGCGGAGCTGGCGGCCACGCGTGAAATCGTGCGCTTCGTCCCGGACGACGCGGCCGCCCGGCTGGGCCGGCTGGAAGCGAGGGCGCGCGCGGCGCCACTGGCGACCCGCGCCGAATTCCTCTGGCTGTACAGCAGTGCCATCCGGCGCAGCGGCGACCCGAAGCGCGCGCTGGCGATGGGCGACGAGCTGGTGGCCTGGGGCCGCGAGGCGCGCGACGACGCCACCTATGCCAAGGGCCAGCTGGCCCGTGCCTATGCGCTGTACGAGCTGAACGACCTGGCCGGTTCGCACAAGGCGAACTTCGAGGCGGAACGGGCGGCCAATCTTACCGCCGACCTGCCGCTGCGCGTGCAGGCAACCATCTCGGCCGGCCAGTCATTCCAGGAACAGGGCAACTACCCGGCCGCACTCGGCAAGCTGCAGGCCGCCATCGACCTGGCGCGCAAGGTCGCGGATGACGACGCGCCGCTGGCCGGCGCGCTCAATGCGCTGACCTTTCTGTACACCGACATGAAGCAGTACGACAAGGGCTGGGAAGTGCAGCGCGAATCGCTGGAGGTGGCGAAGCGGATGCGCTCGCCCGGCCGCCTGGCGATCGCGCTGGGCACCGAGTACGGCCTGGCCATCGAATCGGGCCAGTACGAGCGGGCGCGCCGTGCGCTGCAGGAAGGCCTGGCGGTGGAGCGCCGGCTGGGCGCGCGGCAGATGATCGCCGACACGCTCGTCAACCTGTCGGACAGCTACCTGAAGGAACGCGACTATGCGCGCACCGCCGATGCCGCGCGGCAGGCGCTGGCGGCGGGCGTGGACATCAACAGTCCCAGCGTGATCGCCACGGCGCGCGTCAACCTGGGCCAGGCTTACCTGGGGATGGGCCGGGTGGCCGAGGGCAAGCGCCAGTTCGAGGCGGGCCTGGATGGCTTCGAAAAAAACGGCGACAAGCCCGAACTGCAGGCCGTGCTGATCGAATACGGCGCCGCGCTGGAGCGCGCCGGGGACTACCATGGCGCCATCTCCGCCTACCATCGCGAGCGCAGCATCTCGGACGAGATGTTCGCCGAACAGCGCCAGAAGGCCGTGCTGGAACTGCAGCAGAAATACGATACCGAAAAGAAGGCCCGCCAGATCGAGGCGCTGCGGCAGGAAAACCGCGTCAAGGGCGCCGAGCTGGACAATCGCCGCCTGCAGCAGCGCATCTGGTGGCTGCTGGCGCTGGTGTTCGCGCTGGCCGCCGTGGTGGTGGGCCTGCTGTACCGCAAGGTGCGCCAGGCCAATGCCCAGCTCGAGGTGAAGAACCAGGAACTGAAGCAGCAAAGTTCGCTCGATCCGCTGACCTCGCTGTACAACCGCCGGCATTTCCAGGACTTCATGCGCACCCACGCACAGGTGGAGCGGCGCCACCATGGCGGCGCCGCCGGCGACGAGCTGGTGGGCGCGCTGTTCCTGCTCGACGTGGACCACTTCAAGCACATCAACGACACCCATGGCCACGCGGCCGGCGACGCGGTCCTGAAGACGATCGCCGCCAACCTGCGCGAAACGCTGCGCGAGACGGACATGATCGTGCGCTGGGGCGGCGAGGAATTCCTGGCGTTCCTGCCGGCGGTACCGCGGGATGGCCTCGATGACGTGGCGCGCCGCATCCTGCGCGGCATCTCGTCGCAGGCCATCGCCTACGGCGAGAAGACGCTGCGCATCAATGTATCGGTGGGTTTCGCACCCTACCCGCTGGCCCCGGGCGGCACGCCGCTGTCATGGGAGCGCGCCGTCAACCTCGTCGACATGGCGCTGTACATGGCCAAGTCGCACGGCCGCAACCGCGCATATGGCCTGCATGGCTTCCATGACCTGGAGCGCACCACGCTGGAAGCGATCGAGCAGGATCTGGAAGGCGCATGGCGCAACGGATTCGTCGACCTGGCCGTGGTGGCCGGCGATGTGCTGCCGGTGGATGGGGTCGAACGGCAGGATGTGCCGGCTTGAGGGCCTGGACCGCTGCGGCGGACCGACCGGTTTTCGCATGATGTTGCCGATTTCCTGAACAGAAAACCGGTGCCGTACACTTTTCCCGACAAAGACCTTCGGAAAAAATGTCCGGCACCAGACGCAGCGGCCACTGGCTACTTCGCCTTGCCCTTCGCCTCGTCCTCCTGGCGCGCGGCCTCGGCGCTGGCCTGCATCTTCTCGCCGGCCCGCTCGAGCTTCTCGCCCACCACCTCGGCTGCCTTGTTCAGCTGCGCGCCGGCCTTCTCGGCCGCCTGGTCCAGCCCCCGGCCGGTTTCCCTGGCCGCATCCTGGAAGTCCTCGCGCGCCTTTTCCAGGTGCACGGCGGCCTTGTCGGTCGCCTGGTCCAGCTCGCGGCCAGTGTCCTTCGCCGCGTCCTGCAGATCCTCGCGTGCCTTGTCCAGGTGGCCGGCGGCCTTCTCGGTGGCCGCGTCGATGTCCTTGCCGGCGCGCTCGACGGACTCCTCGACACGGCGGTCGTCTTCCTTGTGGCAGCCGGCAAAAGCCAGCAGCAGCGCCAGCGTTCCGGCGCCCATGATGAATCGTGATGGTCGTTGCATGATGTCCTCCTTGCCGGCAGCTTAACAAAATTCGCCGGCGCAGCGCGGCGCGGATGCCGGTGGCCCTATTCGCAGCGCTGGCCGACCCATTCGCGGCCGCCCTGGACGCAGGCGTGCAATTCGCGCTCCAGCCGGGCGGCCCTGTCGCGCAAGGCGCCGCACTCGGCGCCACCGGCCGCGGTGCACTGGCCGGCGAGGCCGATCGCGCTGCGGTAGTTGCCCTGGGCAAGTTCGCGCTCGGCTTCGCCCTGCAGGCGGCGCGCTTCGGCGCTGCCGGACGCCGTCCTTGCCGCGGTCGCCACCAGGGGCGACGTGGCCGGCTGCGGCGGCGCCGTGGACAGCGGCGGCGGATAAGCGCCCTGCCCGGCCGGCCGGCCCTGGCCGGGCCTCGCCTGACCCGGAGCCACCTGCGCGCCTTCCAGCAGCGTCGCTTCCAGCATCCGCGACAGCGCTTCGCGCAGCGAGTCGATGCGCTGCCGCGTTTCCGGCCGGCGCAGTTTCTCGGCAGCGTTCAGCTTGGCTTCGACGCAGGCGCGGTCCCGCCGGTCCAGGCAGGCGCTGGCATCGTCCAGCAGTTTCTCGGCACGGCGCGCATCGATGCGGCTGCGCATCTCGCGCGCGGGCTCGTCCTCGCCCCAGCGCTTGACGAATGCCGACAGCCGCGTCGAGGCCTTGTCGAGCGCGTTCGCGGCCAGTGCGGTTTCCAGCGCAGCGCGGGTGTCCGACCACGCCTTGGCGCGCTGGCTTTTCTTTTCGCAGGCCGGTGCGGTGGCGGAAATGGCTTTCTGCAGGCGCGCCAACTGGGTCGCACTGGCCTTCTCGCGGCGCAGCTCGGCCAGCGCCTCGCGGGCATCGCCGATCTTGCAGCTTTCGGTCAGCGCGACGGCGTCGTCCACTTTCCTGTCCAGTTTCTTCGCCGGATCGCCCGGCTTGACCAGGAACCAGATCGCCAGCAGCAGCAGCGCCACGAACAGCCAGGTGCCCTTACCGATTGGCTTGCGCAGCGGCGGCTGCGATGGCCCGCCCGGCACCCCGCCCGGCGGCCGGGGCACGCCGGCGGCGGGCTGCGGTTGCTGGTAGCGCGGCGGCTGGGCCGGCTCAGGGCGCGGCGCGGCCGGCGGCCGGGCCGGTGCCGCCGGCGATGGCGTCGGCGCGGCGGCCGGCGTGCGCGGCGGTATCGGTGCAACCGGCGGCGTCGGAGGCAATGTGGGAGGCGAAGCGGGCGGCGGCACCGGCGCCGGCGGCGGAACGGCAGCGCGTGGTGCCGCGGCGGCTTGCGCGGTGCCGCAGTAAGGGCAGAACCGCACGGCGCGGGGGAAGCCGCGCCGGCAGGCTTCGTTTATGCAGCGAAAGTCTGGCGTCACCGTTTACTCCGGGTCGGGGATATCGTCCACCGGATCGGGGATCGCCTGGGCGAACAGCGGCGCCAGTTCCGCCACCGCCCCGGCCGGCTGCCATTGATCCACGTGCGGCACCCAGCGCATGTTCCAGGCCTTGGTGGCGGCGGTGACTTCGCCGCGCGCGATGCGCTCGGCCAGCTCGGCCACCGTGTACGGGCCCTGCTGCATCCGGTTGACGAACACCTTGAACAGGGAGGACGCGGCGGACGCGGTGCCCGATGCAGCGGAAGACGCGGCGGCCGGCGTGGCAATGCCAGCCGGCGCATTTACCGCCTTGGCGATCGACACGCCGCCGGCCAGCAGCGCCTGCGCCGCGGCATTCCCGGCCAGATACTCGGCGCGCGGCACGCGCTTGTCGACGCTGTGCTGCACTTCCCACTGGTAGGCATCGGACGCCGATCCCGGCACCGGCTCGCTCCACTGCGTAAGCAATTCCAGCGCGCGGTCGAGCGCGCCGGCCAGCGAGGGCTCGGCCGCCAGCGCGCGCCGCAGCCATTCGTCGTGCAGGCGCTTGGCCGTGATGTTCGGCAGCGAAGGCGACGGCAGCTCGGCGCCGGTCTCGTCCACTTCCAGGCGCGGCTGGTAGACGCGGTGCTGGAAATAGCGCATCAGTGCCGCCAGCAGCAGGAACTGGTGCGGCCCCATGCGGGCCAGGCGCTGCTGCACGGTGGCCACGATCTGCTCGCGGTAGTACGACGGCAGCCCGTTCGAGCGCACCGCGTACTCGTTGCCTACCTGCAGCCATTCGCCGGAACCCTGCTCCACTTCGAACAGGTACTGGCCGCGCGGCTGGAACGATGCCTCGCGGTCGGCCAGGTCGGCCTTGCGTTTCAGCACGCCGAGCGCCACGGCCTGCAGGAACCATTCGTAGTCGTCGGCCAGCCGGTTCAGTTCATCCATGCCGGGCGCGATCGGGTGCCGGAAGCGCGTCGCATCGAAGTGCAGGTGGGTCGGGATCTTCGGGTTCTCGATCTGGTACGAGGTGCGCCAGGTGGGCAAGCCGCGCAGCACCGTCATCGGATAGCCGGACAGTTCGATGTAGCACACCGCCCGGCCCTTGACGCCGGTGTTGACGATGTTGACCAGCTCGCCGTGGAAATAGCCGGTGGGCGCGGCGGCGCGGATTTCCGGTTCCAGCCGCTTCCACGCATTGACGTCGCCCACGCCGACGAAGCACTTGAACTGGTCGGCGCCCGGCGTGAACTCGGCCGAGAAGCGCGCGTTCACCCACGGCATGGCGCTCTTCAGCCATTCGGCGAACACGCGCTGCCGCTCCTGCACGGACATGGCCAGCAGGCGCTCGAGCAGCGGATCGGCCGGTTCCGCGTTGCCGCCCGCTTCCAGCTCCTCGGTGGACAGCTGCGTCTGCGCCCGGCGGAACAGTTTCAGCAGCAATGACGAACGCAGCTTCTCGTCGCCCAGTTGCGGGAACAGCCGCGCCGAGCCGCCGAATTCCAGCAGCACTTCCTCGCTCCACGCCGACACGTCGCCGGTCAGCTTCACGGGCGGCGGCGGCTCGTCGCTGGCCAGCTTCATGTAGGTGGCATGGTCGTGCTGCGCGTCGGCGCGCAGCTGCGCCACGCGCTGGTCGACGGCGCCCAGCATGGCTTCCACGCAGCGGCGCCCTTCCTGGAATTCGCCGGCGATGCCGGACCATACGGCCTGGCCCTTTTCATCGACCGATTGCGGCTCGCCCAGCCACGCGGACACTTGCCGCAGCACCTCGGCCGACTGGCCCGCCGTGACGGACAGCAGGTGGAAGCGCAGGTAATCGGCGATGTCGCGCTTCAGGTGGACGATCACCTCGCGCGCCTGCGCGCCGGCGTTGATCCACTTGCTAGCGGCCTGCGAAAGATTGTTGAGCGATTCCTCGACCTGCCGGGTACGCAGCGCATCGCGCATCTCGCGGTAGCGGCGCTCGTTGTGTTCCATGCGCGGGATATCGCGCTGGGCCACGCGGGCCTTGATCTGCTCCAGCAGCGACAGCACGAATTCCAGGCCGCCCTGGCGGCGGTCGTCCAGCAGCGCATACAGGCGCTCGCGCACGCGGCCCTTCAGGCGCATCACCAGTTCCTGGGTGTGGCGCTTCAGCCGGTCTTCGCTGGTCTCGGCGATGGCGCCGGCTTCGCGGATCGCGTCGCGCTCCAGCTGCGGCAGCAGCTCGGCGATCTTGGCGCGCCATTCCTTCAGGTCGTAGCCGCCGGTGATGCGGTCGATCTCGGCCTGCACCTTCGCTTCCACCCGCTCCAGCAGCGAGCGCTGGTCCTTGTCCATCAGCAGCTGGTCGGTCAGCGCGTATTCCTGGAACGGCGTGACTTCCACCGTGCCCTTCTTGAAATCGGGGAATTCGTCGAACGGGCGCTCGGCCAGCCACATGTGCTCGCGCATGAACACGTCGCGCTCGCCGTCGCCGGCGCGGCGCGCGGGCGCGCCATCCTTGCCGATGATGCCGAAGAACGCTTTCACCATCAGCGCCGCCAGCTCGTAGGCGCGGATATCCTCGCGCAGGCCTTGCTGCGTGTCGAGCACGGACTGGCCGAACGCCGAGTAGACCTTCGAATACGACAGGCGCATGTCGCCGAAGCGCGTCTCGGGCACCTTCGGGTTGAACGGACCCAGCTTGTGCTGCTGCTGGTTGACGGCGACCGAGCGCTTCCGGTTGGCGAAATCGGCCGAGGCGAAATCCTCGAACAGCGAATCGGCCACCATCTGGTAGACGTCCTTGACATCCTGCGTGGCCTTGTTCGCCAGGTTGGCGGTGTCGACGAAATACACGTCGTCATACGGCGCGCCGCGGCCGACCAGGCTGTCCGGATCGGCCCAGCGCACCTGCGCGTTCATGTCGCGCATCGCCGTCTCCATTTCCATCAGCGTGGCGTAGGCATTGGCCTCGGTGCGTTCCTTGTTGGCGCGCGCATACCCGGTGGGCATGAACATCACCAGGTCGACCTGGCTGTCGGCCACTTCCTGCCGGGCGATCGCCTTGGCCAGCCAGCCCAGGTCGAGCGCCGTGCCGGCGCCGGTGCCGCCGGCGTTCGAGGCGATGACGACGATGCGGAACTTCGATGTATCCACCTGCAGGCCCAGGCGCTGGTAATTGTCCTTGCGCTCGATGCCGGCGTTCGATGCCAGGAAGTTCAGCGCGCCCTTGATGCGGCCGCGCAGTTTCGGATATTTGTCGAACAGGTACAGCCGCGCCACGGCGCGGATCTGGCCCGCGCCCAGCGAGGGATCGATGCCCAGCGAACGCAGCTTCTTCGGGCGCAGCGGCATCCAGTTCTCGATCAGCGGGAAGCGCGCCAGGCTGTCGTCGGATTCGTGGTACTGCTGCAGGTCGATCGGCTCGACCAGCCGCTCTTCGTCGCCCAGCTTGACCAGTTCATACCACGGGTCGGTGCGCTGCGACTTGCCCTCGTCGATGAC
This sequence comes from Pseudoduganella albidiflava, assembly GCF_004322755.1. Taxonomy (NCBI): domain Bacteria; kingdom Pseudomonadati; phylum Pseudomonadota; class Betaproteobacteria; order Burkholderiales; family Oxalobacteraceae; genus Pseudoduganella; species Pseudoduganella albidiflava. The sequence continues at coordinate 837,123 of NZ_CP036401.1, read as the reverse complement.
GGCGCCGCTGTCCAGGTCGATATGGAGGAAGCGCGCGACGGGGAATTCGCCGATCGATTCCACCCGCGCCGGATGATGCCGGTTCCACACGGCCGACAGGATGCGCCGCCGGATCCGCATCATGACTTCCATGCCCGTGCCGCCGGCGCCGATGAACAGCGTCGGCCGCAGGTCGACTTTCAGCTCGGTCTTTTTCCCGATCGGATCCACGGCCTACCTCCGCCCGGTAAACAGCGCGCCCGCGATCGCCGCGATGCCGAACACCAGCAGCGTGCCGGTGATGGCCACGTTCAGGAACTTGGTGGAGTTGACGAAGCCCAGCACCACCGCGGCGGACAGGAACGCCAGCCCGAAGAACAGCAGCCAGCCGGCCGTGTCGGCCGACGACGGCGCCACGCGGCGCCGCACCAGGTGGTTCGAGAACGCGTTGCGGGCAAAGAAGAAGATCACCAGCAGGAACAGGAACACGGCGCCGCCGATGGCGATGTCGCGCGTGGACGTGTCGGTGGCCGGTGCCTGGCCTTCCGGCGCGACCTCGATGCCGGTGCCCGTGGTTCCTGCCGTGCCAGCGCTATCGCCGGGCGGCGTGGTGGACAGCGTGCCGTCGCCGGTCGGCGCCTGCGCGGCTTTGTCTTCGGGGATCCGGAAACCCGGATCGCGCTGGGGTTCGTTGGCTTGCATGGTTTTTCCTCTGGTTTCTTGTCTGGCGCTCTTTGCGACTTTTATTTGCCACTTCTGCCAGCGAGCTGGACGTTGGCGCCTTCGCGCACGTTCGCCAGCTGGTATCCGAACAGCGTGGTGTGCAGCTCGGCGACCTGGTCGCCGGCCGTGTTGTACAGCGGGGTCTTCGCGCCGGCCTTGGTGCGCAGCGTGCGCGGTTCGCCGTCGACGCTGACGACGACCTTGCGGCCGCGCGTGGCGGCCACCGCCAGCGCGCCGGCCGCCGCCAGTACCGCGAACAGGCCGCCGATGGCCGCCAGCAGCGGGCCGGCGCCATATTGCAGGCGCACTTCGACGGGCAGCACGGCGCGCGAGCCCTGGATCCGCGCCGGCGGCGTGAAGATGTCCGGCAGCGGGTCGCCGGGGAACAGCTCGGCCATGCGCTGGCGGAACGCCTGCGACAGCTCCAGCCGCTGGTTGGCCAGCGTGACTTCGATGCGGCCCGGGATCACCTGCGCGGAGCCGGCCGTGGACAGCGCCGCCAGCGACCACTTGCCGGGCAGGTTCGCTACCGGCAGGGTCAGCGACGACGCCAGCGGCTGCGGCTTGCCCGGCGCGAGATTGCGCACCGCATCCGTCTGCAGGGCGACGGGTTTGACTTCACCGGCCAGCGCGGCTTGCGCACTGATGTCGGCCGCCGTGATCGTGTACGGGTACATGGTGTTTTCCAGGCGCCAGGTGATGCGGGCCGCGTGGCCGGACGATGCGCCGGCCGGCGTGCCGGCATCGAGCTCGGCGCGCAGCCGGCCATCCGGCAGCACGGCGTAGCGCACGCCCGGGGTGTTTTCCACGCGCGCCGGCACCAGGCGCACCGTGTCCTGGTCCAGCGGTTTCAGGCGCGCCGGCATTTCGGTGATCACCTGATTCAGGCGGCCGCTGGCCAGCAGCGCATCGAGTTCGCGCGCGCCCTGCTCCTGCACGGCGAACACGTAGACCATCAGGCCGCCCGCGCTGTACTGCGCGCCGCGCACCGGCATCTTCAGCGGAAACGCCAGCGCCTTGCGGATCGCCGCGCCTTCGTGGATCAGCTGGTAGAACTCGCGGTTGCGGCGCGCCGTGGCCTGGTCGTTGTTCGGGCTGTTGCGGTTGTTCGTGAACAGCCACACGAGGCCGGGCTTGCCGCCCAGCGCGCCGTCGATGGCGCTGCCCACGGCTTCGCCCAGGTCGGTATCGGCCATGGCCTTGCCGCCCGGCTTGCGGCCCACTTCCAGCGGATCGAGCACGGCGCGCAAGCTGGCCCGGTCCGGCTTGCCCTTCTGCGCCAGCAGCGCGCGCGGCGATGGCGCGCCCGGCAAGCCCTGGTTGAACGCCGCCAGCACCAGCGCATCGCCGGGCGCCATGGCCGCCTGCACCACTTCCGTCACCAGCGCCTTGTAGGGCGATGCCGGGTCCGTATAAAACGGTTCCATCCAGCCGGAGTTCTGCACCAGGAACACGTGCGACGCCGCCTGCGCGGTGAAGGTGGCACAGCACGCGAGGACAAGCACCGGCCAGCGCTGCCAGCGCGTCACGCGAAGCCCTCCAGCTTCCAGCCGCGGATCTCGTTCCACGTCGGGTGGTGCAGCCACAGGCTGCCGTGCCAGACGAACGGCACGCACTCGCCCGGGTTCTTCAGGCGGGCGATCTCGTCGAGGATCACGTTCTGCCGGCCGATCCATTCGACGAAGGTGCGCGGCAGCACCTCGCCGGCCAGCGCCGCCTCGGCGCGGCCGGTAAAGCCGGGGAAGCGCAGCACCAGGCCGGACGGCTGGTCGCGCGTGGCCGATACCGCTTCCAGCAGCGGCAGCACGAGCGCATCGCCGCGCGCCTGGTCTTCCACGTCCTCGACCGACCAGGGATCGTCCTTGACCTGGTGGCCGCGGCGGAACAGCAAGGTGCCGAAGCCGAGCCGCGCGCCGTCGATGGACTCGACCTGTGGCGTGCCCAGGCCGGCGCCATCGTCCAGCGCGCGGAACGAATAGTTGGCGCCGTCGTTCCCGATCAGCCACAGGCGGCCGTCGCGGCTGCGCGCCGGGCCGCCGAACTGCAGGCGCGGCACCCACGGGAATGGCCACGGCAGCCAGCGCGGCGGATGGCCGGGGCGCCACAGCAGCTGGCCTTCCTCGTGCAGCCAGTACAGCCGGCCGTCGTAGCTGAACGGGCGCGACCAGCCGGCCTGCGGTACCGGCACGGCGGGATCGAGCGGGTCGATCTCGAGCACTTCGGGATCGGCGCCATCGGCGGCCGCACTCCACAGGCGCACCCCATCGGGCGTGACGAACGGGCAGGCGATGCGCCGGCCGACGCCACCCGGGCTGGCGGCCAGCCGCGCCTGGAACACCGGCTCGGTGCGCCAGCTTTCCGCAAGCGGATTGACGACCAGGCGGAACAGGCCATGCGCCGTGGGCACGATGCCGAACTCGCCGCGGCGCCGCTCCCCCTGCGATTCCGCCGGCGGCAGCCACGCATAGGCCGACGCGGTGAAGTGCAGGTCCGCCGCGCCTTCGTCCGCCGCGAAGACGTGCCAGCGCGCGCCGGGCGGATCCCAGTACTGCACCACGTTGCGGGTGTACGCCAGCGCGACCAGGCGCTGGGCGGAAAAACCGAAATCGGCGGCGGCGAACACGCACACCGCGTTTGGCGGCGCGGGCATGCGCCAGTCCGGCCGGCCGACGGCCGGTTCCGGCTCGCGCCCTTCGAGCGCCTCGCCGAGCGGCAGCGCCGTCTGGGACAATCCGTGGGGTACATGCCGCGGCAGCGTGGCAGCGCCGGGTGGCAGGAGGCCGGTGGCCGGCCCCCACCATGCCGCATGCTGCACCGGCCCGGCGCGATGCAGCGCCGCGCCGCATTCGGGGCAGAAGGAGAATTCGGGCGGGAAGATCGCCGCGTGCGTGCACGTGGTGGGCAGCGCCGCGCCCACCAGCAGCGCGACATCCGTCAGCCGGTTGCGCGCCAGTTCCCAGTCGATGCGGGGCACGCCCTGCACCGCCTCGAGCACGAAGCGCGTGGACGTGGCGGCATCCTCGCGCCACACGCTGTCCCCGGCCCGCCACCATTCATCCATCGATCCCCCATCCACGTTTGCAATCTTGTTGCGTCAATCATAACGCATTTGACTGCCGCCAGATGAACTGGAGGTGACCCAAAACAAAGGCGCTGTGCGCGGTAATTGGGGGAACTTCCTGGCGGAATGATCGTCTGACCTCCTGTTGAGCTACTTCATGTATTTGAACTACTTCATGTATATCAGGAGGCGACATGGGCGCGGCGGATGTTCAGGAATTGATTGAAGCGTTGATCCAGCAACAGCTTTCAGAAGACCAGGTCACATTGCTGCACAGCTTCCTGGCCAACGTCGAGCAACCAGGCCAGTGCCTTCGCCTGATCGAGGAAGCCGCCGGGAGACCGCCTTGTCCGCACTGCGGGTGCCAGCGGGCCCATCGTTGCGGACAGGCCAGTGGCTTGCAGCGCTATCGCTGCGTGGCGTGCCGGCGCAGCTTCAACGCCTTGACCGGCACACCGCTTGCCCGTCTGCGCCTGCGCGACAAGTGGCTGCAATACCTGCTATGCCTGATCGAGTCGACCCCTGTGCGCTCGGCAGCCAGGCGCGTGGCGGTGGCCAAGTCGACCAGCTTTCGATGGCGCCACCGTTTCATCGCCGCCGTGCTCCGGGCGCCCCGTTCGCAGCTATCAGGCATCGTCGAGGCCGATGAAACTTATTTGTTGGAATCACAAAAAGGCTCCCGGCATCTGGACCGCCCACCCCGCAAACGCGGCGGTAAAGCCAGCCGACGCGGCATCAGCAAGGAGCTGGACTGCATCCTCGTTGCCCGTGACCGCAACCGTCAAACCTGTGATTTCGTGACGGGCCGCGGCCCGGTCACTGCTGGCCAGCTGATGAAACACCTGAAGCCCGTGCTGGCGGCCGATGTCCTGCTCGTCACCGATGCCGCCAAGGCGTACCAGGCTTTCGCGAAGCAGGCCGGCATCACGCACGAAGCAATAAATGTGCGTGCCGGCGTCCGGGCGCGCGGCGCACTCCATATCGAAGGGGTCAACGGATGGCATGGCCGCTTCAAGACCTGGCTGCGGCGATTCAATGGTGTCGCCAGCCGCTACCTGGCGAATTACACCGGCTGGCTACGTGTGCTCGATGCCGCCGAGCTGACGGCACCGCGGCACTGGTTGCGCGTTGCCGTGGCGCCAGACTAACTGATCGGCTCTTTTGTCGAGCTCGACATGTGAAAAAGTTTCGTGCTCAACGGCAAAGCTATTCAACGCGAACAGCGCCAAAACAAAGCGCCCCGCACAGTGGCGGGGCGTTGATTTGACAGGTTTTTATCGCCGTATCGCGCCGGATCGGCTTTTTTTGTCAGCGCTCGGTGTCGATGGACGATTTTTTCGGTGGCGGCGGCAGCGCCCAGGTCACGGTTTCGCTGGCGGGCGCGGTGTCCATCGCATCGGAAAATTCCAGCCAGCGCTTCAGGCTGTCCATGCGGCGGATGTTGATGCCCTTGCCGCTGATGTAGCCCACCTGCTCGAAGTATTCCAGCTTGGTCGTCATCTTCGACGTGGTCGGCAGGTCGTCCACCAGACGGGCATAGGCCTTGCGGGCCTTCAGTTCCCACTTGGCCAGCGTCGGTTCGTTGAAGCGGTTGCTCTCGTAGTAGATCGTCACGCTGCGGTCGTGGTTGCCGAAACCCACCACGGCGGCGCCCTTGCGCACCAGTTGCAGGACATCGTCCTTGATGTCCGCTTTCGGCACGAACAGGGCAGCGCGGCCATCGGCATCGGGGCGCTCCAGCGGCAGATCCTGGCCAAACGTAATGCTCATCTTTGCTCCGTGATTGCGTCGGCCATATAGGTGTTGCCGAGTGGATATATTCGGCGATTCTACTTGGGGTTGCGGCCAGTCACAAGCGACACGCGACTTATAATGTGCTCGCCGCAACACTTTGCCGTTTTCCATTTCCGCTTTTGCAAACATGATGACTTATGCACCATCCGCCAGCGGTGACGCCGCCAAGGTGACCAGCGAGGCCGCCACCGGGGCCGCCGCGCGCAACGTGGCCGACCTGCTCGCCCACGCGCTCGAGCACGGGCCCGCGCACCGGGCGCTGGTGGTGTTCGACCGCCGCAGCGAGCTGAACGCCGTGCTGACGGAAGCCTACCGCCGCGCGCTGCCCGACGGCACGTTCATCGACTTCGACGCAGTGTCCGCCGACGCGGTGCTGGCTGCCTTCGCGGACCTGGCGCCGCGCGACCTGGTCGTGCTGATCCAGACCACCAGCTTCCGCCTGAACGAATACCGCATCCGCATGGAGCTGTTCCAGCGCGGCCTGAAGGTGATCGAGCACCTGCACCTGTCGCGCATGCCCGGCGAACAGGCGCTCGTGTATATCGATGCGCTGGCATATGACCCGGCCTATTTCCGCGGCACGGGCCACGCGCTGAAGGCCCGGCTGGACAAGGCACAGGGCGGCGTGGTCGACAGCGGCAACGGCTGCGAGCTGGTGTATGCCTCGCCGTTCGAGGAAGCCAAGCTCAATATCGGCGACTATTCGGCGATGAAGAACGTGGGCGGCCTGTTCCCCATCGGCGAAGTGTTCACGGAGGCGCGCGACCTGGAGGCGGTCAATGGCCGCGTGCGCGTGTTCGTGTTCGGCGACACGTCGTTCCGCGTCAACCGCCCCGCCGAACCGATCACGATGATCGTCGAGCGGGGCCGCGTGACCGGCGCGGAAAACAGCACGCCGGCGTTCGACGACATGCTGGCCATCATCCGCGCCCACGAAGGCGATGTGTGGGTGCGCGAACTGGGCTTCGGCATGAACCGCGCGTTTTCGTTTACCCGCACGGTGGACGACATCGGTACCTATGAACGGATGTGCGGCGTGCACCTGTCGCTGGGAGCCAAGCACGGGCAGTACCAGAAGCCGCAACTGAAGCGCAAGGATGCGCGCTATCACGTGGACGTGTTCGCCGTGACCGAGGGGGTGTACCTGGATGGCGAGCGGATCTATGCTGGCGGGGCGTGGACGGTGTGACGTGCCGGCTGCCGCTGCGGGAGCGCCCTCGCCCCGGGCAGCGAATCGACTCGGGAGTGCGGCGCCTTGACGGTGCCAACATGGCCAGGCTTCCCGGGGTCCAGTGAATGCGCGCTTGCGTGCCCGCTCATCGGCGCCGTTCGGGTAAGATTTCCGAAGTTCGTTTTTTCCGGAATGTCCAGCCATGGTTGATGCTGCCGATCTGCACCAGCGCCTGATGCTACTGCGGGATACCGTCTTCGCGGCCTGGCTCGACGCCGTACGTCAACAGGTGCGCTTCGCACAGGCATTGCCGGCCCCCTTGCTGCTCGATACCTTGCCGATCTTCTACGAGCACCTGTGTTCAGTCGCCTCGGGCGAGCACTTCAATTACCGCCAATCGACGCTGGCGTCCGAGCATGGCGGCGAGCGCGCACGGCTGACTTCATACGATGTCGAAACCGTCGCGCACGAGCTTCAGCTGTTCCGGACCGTCCTGTTCACGACCTGGAAAGACGCCGGATTCGCCATCACCCCGGAGCAGGCGGCACGGCTCAACTCCCTGCTGGACGAAGCCATCCGCGAATCGATCACGGGTTTCATCCTGAGCAAGGCGGCCGCGCGGGAGCAGTTCAGCGCTGCCGCGGTACACGATATCCGTGCCCAGCTGTCGGCCGCGGCGATGGCGGTCGACCATATCTCCGGGACCGGGCAGGCGGAGACCGCCCATGCGCTTGCAGCGCTTGCCTCGAACCACTTGACGCGCATCGCGTCGATGCTGGCGGAGATGCTGGACATGTCGATGCTGACCCCGCCGACGTCGGACACGCCCGAGCTCCAGTTCCTCGATCTGCACGACGTCCTCGTGGACGTCACCCGTCGCTCGGCAGCCGCATCCCGCACGCACGTCGTCGGCAGTTCCGTGCATGGCTACTGGCATCGGGATTCGATATCGAAGGCGATCGACAATCTCCTCGCCAATGCCGTCGAATACAGCGACGAGGGATCGCCTGTCACGGCGACCCTGCGCTGCTATGGCGGGCGCGTGGCACTGTCGATCACCAACGAAGGGCCACCGATCCGCCCGGAAAGGCTGGAAGCGATTTTCCAGCTCTACAAGAGAACCGCCGCGAAAGGCGAAGGCGGTTGGCAAATCGGGCTGCCCTTCGTGCGCAGCGTCGCCGAACAGCATGCGGGCAGTATCGCCGTCGAGTGCCGGCACGGCTTCACCACCTTCATCTTCGACACCCCGATCGATCCGCGGCCGATTCTTTCAGCCCGGGCACGCGGATAGCACGGCGCTGTGCGTTTCGACCCTGGTGAAGTCGCACTAGCGCAAGAACCGGGCGGCCTTCGCCTCGAGCAGTTCCACGAGTTCCGGCTGCATGTACTCGTAGTCGTCGGGGATGTCCAGGCAGATGATCCGCTTGCCGTTCAGGTATTTCCGGAATCGCGACGACAGCCGGCTCCGGTGCGACTTCTCCATTACGAAGACGATGCTGGCCCAGGCCAGCTGTTCGGACGACAGCGGCACGGCCGCATCGCTGGCCAACCCGGCGGAGTCGGTCTCGACATCCGGCCAGTTCGCGAACACCTGCTCCGCGGTAGGACTGCGCAACCGGTTCCTGCTGCAAATGAAAAGTGCCCGCTTCATTGTTTCTCCGTTGAAGGCGCGAATTTAGCATACCGGTTTCGGCAGTAATCCCCGGGCGCCGGGATGATGACTGAGTCGCTCGACAGCGCATATTGTCTGATCCGGGCCTTCCAGAAGAGCTTGAAGTATTGGCCCGCTAACACTTGCCAGCCGGCATGCAGCCGCTATTCGAGCTTCAGTGCGGATTTCAGGGCGCCGGCGTCCAGCGCGCCCGGAATCACTTCGATCTGCCCCTTCGCGGACCGGTAGTACATCAACGGCACGGACTGGATCGGTGCCGCCGGATCCAGCGCGTGCATGAGCGCCGTGTTGCTTTCCACGGTGGACAGTGCAGCCTCTGTCGGCACCGACGTGATCGCCAGGGGATTTTCCGACAAGCGCATGGATTCCTCATTCGCCGACATGATGGCTGCCGGGTTTGCCGATTCCAGGATCACCGCGCCCATCGCAGCGCTTTCTTCGCCGAACACGCTGACCGGCACCCACACGAAATCGACCTGGTTCTCCACGGAGTGCGTTGCCCTCCACAGGTCGCTGCAGTAGGAACAATGGGGGTCGAAGAAGACGAACGCCTTATTCGGTGCCCCGCTGCCTGTCGAGATACCCCTGGCCTCTTTTTCGATGCGCGCCATGATCGCGGCGCGCCGCTCGGGCGTGATGGTTTTCACGTGGGCTTCCATCATCGTTTCCTCCCGCACCTTGACCGCGGGGGTACAGGCGGACAGGGATAAGGACAGGGATAGAAGCAGCAACGATATCGTCGCGATGGGCAGGCGGGTTTCTATTTTCATTGATTTTTCAACGTGGAATATTAGAAGTCCAGGCCATGCCGCCGGGCTATCGGCGCTGCGGGGCGAGGCGCGCCCAGGATTGCCACAGGCCCGCGGCATGCACGATGCCGAACACGGCGCAAATGGCCGAGCTCCACAACCAGAAATTCGCCGATCGTCCCGGCGCGTCGGACATGACGAAGACTCCGCCGAATCCGCGCAGCAGATAAACCGCCGTGATGGCGGCGAGGGCGGTGCGCAGCAAGGGCAGCCTGCCGATCACGCCGGCACCCGACAGCGCATACAGCGCCCAGAGGAAGAGAATGCCGGCAATGCACAGCGTGACGATCGCCGGGTAGGACGATCCGGCTTCCGCCATCCGCGCCATCTCTTCCCCGGCGCCCAGCGCGCGATACCACGGCGCGCCAAAGTAAATGCATGCGAGGTGCAACAGCGCGGCAAGCGCGCTGAGCGCCGCTGCCAGGGAAAGAAGATGATTGGGATGGGGGCGCATAGTCACCGTTGTCGTAGATTGAGAACCCGATCGCATGGACCCTCGGCTGCCGTGCTCCGGTCGACGTGGAGGCCGGCACGACAGTTTCGCGGGAAATGTCATATTGTTAAGCAATCCTTCGACTGTAGCATACCGCCCAGTCCTGCCCGGGCGTGGCGTTCCGTACCGCCGCGCTGGCGGGTGATCGGTCAAGGCGGGCAGTCCGCCGCGCAATGCCCGTCCGCGCCGTTATTCAAACAAGGCAAACATGCAAATAAAGTATGGAGGGGCCGGCCAATACGGTTACACTGTAACGACGGTGTGCCATCCTTTTCGGATGAACGCTTGCCGAGATTGGCTTGCTGACTTGAGCTTGCTGACTTGAGCTTGCTGACTTGTGCTTGCTGACTTGTGCTTGCAGACTCCCGCTTGCAGATTCCCGCTGACAGGGTCCCGCCGACAGGCTCCCATTGACAGCCCATTGACAGCCCATTGACAGCCCCATGGCAGAGCCGCCATCCCGGTCGTCATCGTCACTGGCCATCTTGGCCTGCCGTCCTGTTGCTTTCGTCCCCGCTCGGACGATCATTCCCGTATTCCTGCAGCCGCAGCCGGGCCATTTTTACTCATAACGGAAGCAACATGCCAATGCAATCGTATCGGGGCCACGTGATCGACGTGCACTGCCAGTCCCTTGGCGAACGGATCACGTACCTCAGCAGTATCACGGTCGGCGCGACCGGCGAGCTGCGCCATGAAGGCAGCGCGCCGGCCAGCCGTTTCGGCAGTGCCAACGAAGCCCATGACAGCGCCTTCGCGGATGCCCGTTCGTGGATCGAGCGCTTCCCGCTGCGCTGGCCTTTTCAGGCCTGCAAGGGAGCCGCGCGATGACACGAACCAACCCATGCAGGGCCTTGTCCGGCCCGGCTGGATGTCCAGCGAGCCAGCCATGACGAAGACGGTGCTCGCGCTGATCGTGTTCGCCGTGACCGTGGCCTGGTTCCTGTGGCCGCATAATGCGGCGCCGGCGAAAACCCCGGTCCAGCCGACGGCTGGCAGCCACGCAACGTCCGCCGTCCGCTAGCAGGCGCTGATGCAACCCGCCGCCGCAAGGATCACCATCGGCGCCCCGTGCGGGTGGCGCCATAGGAGCAGGCCATGAATCCAGCCGCCAATCCAGCCAACAATCCAGCCAACAATCCAGCCAGCAATCCAGCCGACACCGGCACCGCGCTCGAGGTCACCTTCGACGGGCGGCACTATCATTTCCGCCAGCACAGCTACGACCGGCTGGACGACGCATTGCGCTACGCAAGCGCACAGCACGCCACTCCCGGCTTCGTGCGCGACCCGGCGTTCCGTCCGCAATGGATGCCCGAATTCACGCCGGACGAGGCACAGCAGCGCCTGATGCGCGAGCTGGACATCGGTTTCGCCGCCGGCCGCTTCAGCTTCGGCGCCTATCGCTACGACAGGCTGGAAGACGCCGTCGCCTTTGCGCGCCGTGCCAGGCCCGGCAGTGCGAGGGATTCCGGTACACGGCCGCCCGATCGATGAGCGACCCGGCGTGGCCGTCCCTCCTTACCCCAGACATCCTCGCCCCAGGCATCCTCACCCCAGGCATCCTCGCCCCATGCATCCCCGTCCCAAGAACACGGTGTCCAGATGAGCTCCGACCGGCGCAGCGACCTCCTCCAGGCCCAGCGCATCGACGCGGCGATCCAGATCGATGCGCTGTGGGGCTGCGTCAGCGCGTGGCACTACCTGCGCTCGCGCGGCACCGCGCGCGGCGTGGCCTTGCGTGTCCTGGGCCGTGGCGGTCCGCACCGCCGTTCGGATGCCGCGCATTCCGCCGCCAGGGATGCGATGCCGCGCGGACCGGATGGCGGAATGGGCCAGCGCGCGGCCAGCACGGCCACCGCGGCCGAGGGGGACAGCGGGGAAAGCGGCGACACCGGTGCGGCCACGCCAAGGAGCAACGTGGCCGCCGCCTATGCGGTCGAGCGTGCGATCGGCCTGGCCGCCACCGAAGGCCGGCAATATGCCGAGAGCCTGTTGCGCATTTATGGCTTGCCCACCGCGACCGTGATGCGCGTGCTGTTCGAACCGCACCGCAGGCGGCGCGCCGCGCCCCCGCCCAGCCATGATCAGGGAACGCCGCCCCCCGGCATCAGGTAGGCTTTTTCAAAGGCACCCGCGTCGAGCGCATGGCTGTAGAAATAGCCTTGCCCGTGCGTGCAGCCACACTCCGCGAGGAAGCTTTCCTCGCCCTCCGTTTCGATGCCCTCGGCCACGGTGGGCAGCGCCATGCTGTCCGCCAGTGCCAGCACGGCCCGCAGCAGTGCCTGCTTGCGCGGTTCGGCGTGGTCGATGCCGTGGATGAAACTGCGGTCGACCTTGAGCAGGTCGATCGGCAACTCGGCAAGGTAGCTCAGGCTGGAATAGCCGGTGCCGAAATCGTCGATCGCCAGCGACAGGCCAAGATTCTTGAGCTGCTGCAGGATGCTGCCGGTGCCGCCGGCGTCGCGCATCAGGGTCGATTCCGTCAGCTCCAGCTGAAGGCTCGAGGGGGCCAGCAGCGCATCGGCCAGATAGGTCTCGACACCGTCGACGAATCCCGACTGCCGCAACTCCAGCGCCGACACATTGATCGCGATGGGGCCGGCCAGCCGCCCGGCCCGTTCCCAGCGCTTGGCCTGCTTGATGGCTTGCTCCAGCACCCATTTGCCGAGGGGGACGATCATGCCGGATTCCTCGGCGCTGCGGATGAACTGCGCCGGGTTGACCCAGCCCCATTCCGGATGGCGCCAGCGCAGCAGCGCTTCGCAGCCGCACAGCATGCCATCGGCCATGCGGATCTTCGGCTGGTAGAACAGCTCGAACTCGGCAGCGCGCAGCCCGTTGCGCAGGCCGTCTTCCATTTCCTTGCGCTGGATGGCGGAGATCAGCAGGTCCTGGGAAAAGAAGCGCAAGCCCTTGCGTCCGCCGATCTTCGCGCCGTGCAGCGCCGTGTCGGCGTGGCGCAGCAGCGTTTCGCCCGTTACGCCATGTTCGGGATACAGGGCGATGCCGATGCTGGTGCCGACATGGACTTCCTTGCCGTCCACTTCATGGGGCAGCGCAATGGCGGCCAGCACCCGCTCGGCGGCCCGGGTCGCATCGGCCGTACCCGCTCCCGGCGCCATCAGCACAACGAATTCGTCGCCGCCCTGCCTGCTGACGAGATCGATCAGGCGGAAGCAGCTGCGCAGGCGCGCGGCGACCGAGACCAGCACGGCGTCGCCGGCGGCATGGCCGAGCGTATCGTTGATCAGCTTGAACTTGTCCAGGTCCAGGTACATGACGGCGAGCGGCAATTCCCTGGCCTGCGCTTCGAGCAGGATGCGGTTCAGGTGGCGCTGGGCCGCGAAGCGGTTCGGCAGGCCGGTAAGGAAATCGTTCCATGCCAGGTAGTCGACCTGCGCGCGCAGTTCGTGCGCATCCGTGACGTCGTGGAACACCATCACGGCGCCCTGGATCGCGCCGGACTGGGAGACCACGGGGGCGGTTGAGTCCTCGATGATGATCTCGGTGCCGTCGGTCCGCAACAGCATGGTGCCGCGTGGCAGGCGGATCGTCTGCCCCGTCGCGATCGCCTTCATGGCAGGGTGTTCCAGCCGTTCGAGGGTGGTGTCGTCATGCAGCGTCATCAGCGCAGTGATCGGTGTTCCCAGGGCCGACTGCGGCGTTGCCGCGATCAGCCGCATGGCGGCCGTGTTCAGGTACCGCACCTTGCCTTCGGCGTCGGTGCCGATGACGCCATCGGCGATCGCCTCGAGAATACCCCGTTCGTTGCTGGAGAACTGCAGGGCGGCGCGCCGCTCGACGGCCGCGGCGATGAGGGTATGGAACACTTCCAGCAGCATTTGCCAGCTGGCGGTTTCCAGCACGATCATGGTCCGGTACGACGTCCCGTGCGCACCAGCACCCTCCGGTAGCCGCATCGCCGGGGAATATTCCTCGGCAAGGATGGCGATGGGAATCGTATCGAAGGCGATGGCCAGCGCATCGACGGCCTGCTCGGGTGCGCACCCGAGCCGCAGCGGATTCAGCAGGATCAGGTCGGGATAAGGCTTGCGCCGGGGGCCGGTCGCGACGGCGATACTGTCGGCGAACCGGAAGGCGATGGCGGCGCCGGAAGCCAGTGGCTGGTGCCGCAGGTCGTCCAGCCTGGTGCGGTCGCGCGCATTGCTGGTGACGACAAGAATCTGTATTTTCATCACGTTCCCCAGCCAGCACCAATGCGTTCCCCACAGTAGCACATTGCCACTCTCCGGGCAGGCCAGCGGCTCGCGTGCGCAACACGCCGGGACCGCGGGCAGCCAGACCGGCTGAGGCGAGCGGTGCACAGTGCTGCGCGGGGAAAAACCAATGACTTGTCGCTATCGCGCGGGCTGTGTCCGATTCGCGGGGCTATTGGCGCAAAGGGCACATAATCGGTGGTGAAAAGGACACCATATGGACACTACCCATCCGGACAGCGTACCCGGCGCGGAACAGGATGACGCGCAGGAAGCGCAGGACACGATCGACGCCGAGAATATTGACGCCGACTACATGGAGGCATCCGCCGACGTGGGCTGTACCACCGACCTCGTCAGGGTGGCGGAACGCTCGGCCCACCTGATCGACGACGACATGAACGAGACCGAAGCCGAGGAAGAGCGCAATGCCGCCTCGGAAGGCCAGGCGATGCGCTAGCGGCCACCATCGGTCACCCCACCCCCCCAATTTCCACGTCCCACGGCGGTACCGGCTGGTACTCGGCCACCAGGAAATCGATCAGCTGGCGCACCTTCGGCGAGGGCCGGCCGCTGGCGGGATACAGCGCCGACAGGTGATTCAGCGGCAGCTGCCATTCCGGCAGCACCGCCACCAGCGTGCCGGCTTGCAGCGCGCGCCAGGCCAGGAAGGTGGTGCTGTACACGATGCCGCTTCCCTGCAGCGCCGCATGATGCAGCACCAGGCCGTTGTTCGACGTGAACGCGGCATCCACGTGCACCGTGCGCCGCTCCCCTGCCCGTTCGAAATGCCAGGCCGTACCGTCCGTCAGGTGGGAAAAGTGCAGGCAGCGGTGGTGCGCCAGGTCGTCGGGCGTGCCCGGCATGCCGTGCTGTTCCAGGTAGGCCGGCGCGGCGCACAGCACGGCGCGGCACGGGGCCAGCGGGCGGATCGCCAGCGCCCGGCTGTCCGGGATGCCGCCCACGCGGATCGTCAGGTCGAAGCCGTGGGCGATCGGGTCGAGCAGGGCATCGTCCACGTGCAGCAGCGGCTGCAATCGGGGATGTGGCTGGCTGAAGCGGGCCAGCGCATCGGCCAGCCACGCCACGCCGAAGCTCGACGGCGCCTGGATGCGCAGCGGCCCGGCCAGCGTGTCGCCCGTTTGCGTGACGATGCGGGCCGCTTCCTGCGCCGCCTTAACCGCCGCGTCGCACGGCGCCAGGTAAGCCTGGCCGGCATCCGTCAGGCTGACTTCCCGGGTGGAGCGGTGCAGCAGCCGGACATCCAGGCGGGCTTCCAGTTGCAGGATGTGCTTCGACACCATCGCCCGCGACATCCCCAGCCGGCGCGCCGCTGCGGAAAAGCTGCGCTGCCGGGCCACCTCGACGAAGATTTCCATTGCGCGCAACTGGTCCATCCGCCCATTGTCTGCATTTTGGCGACAATGTGTCAACCATTGCATGGCTGCCGGTGGACAGCGCGGCCCCGTACAATCGCGCCATCACTTGCCATCACTTGCCATCACTTATCGGAGCATTGCCATGCTGAGCGCAGCGCAACAGGAGCAGTACCAGCGGGACGGGTTCCTCGTCATCCCAGGATTCAAGTCGGCGGACGAGATCGCCGCATTGCGGGCCGGCGCCGCCCGCATCGTCGATGCCTTCGACCCTGCCGCCGCCAGCGGCATCTTCACCACGAAGGACCAGGAAAAGAAGGCGGACGAGTACTTCCTCCGCTCGGACAACACGATCCGCTGCTTCTTCGAGGAAGAAGCGTTCGGCCCGGACGGCCAGTTGCGCCAGGCGAAGGAACTGTCGATCAACAAGATCGGCCACGCGATGCACGACCTCGATCCCGCCTTCCGTGCCTTCTCGAACGATCCGCGCCTGCAGCAGGTCGCGCACGATGTCGGCCTGGCCGATCCGCAGGTCTGGCAGTCGATGTATATCTTCAAGCAGCCCGGCATCGGCGGCGAAGTGCGCTGGCACCAGGATGCGACCTATTTCGAGACCGACCCGATCAGCGTGACCACGTTCTGGTTCGCGCTGGAAGACGCCACGCTGGACAATGGCTGCCTGTGGGCTGAACCGGGCGGCCACCGCACGCCGCTGCGCGAGCGCTTCGTTCGCAATGGCGACGACATCCGGGTGGAAAAGCTGGACGCCACGCCCTGGCCGGACGACAGCACCGCCGTGCCCCTCGAATGCAAGGCCGGCGCGCTGGTGCTTTTCCACGGCCTGCTGCCCCACTACAGCGCGCCGAACCGCTCGCCGGTATCGCGCCATGCGTACACGCTGCACGTGACCGACGGCGGCACCGTCTACTCGCCGCGCAACTGGATCCAGCGCGATGCAGCGTTCCCGGTGCGGGGGTTCACGTGACGGCGATCCGCATCCTCGCCCCGCAGTGGGGCAACAACGACGTGCCGGCCGCCGAGTTCATCGACCGCGTGATGGCGGCCGGATTCGATGGCATCGAGATGTCCTTGCCGGACGACGGCGCCGAGCGCGAAGACTGGCTGCGGCGCATCGCCGATGCGGGGCTGGACCTCGTGGTGTCGCAATGGCAGACCGTGTTCCATAGCGAATTCCACGCCCACCGCGCAGCGCTGCAATCGCTGCTGGCGCAAGCCTGCGCGGCGCGCCCGCTGCTGGTCAACTCGCATACCGGCAAGGACTTCTACAGCCCGGAACAGAACGAGGAACTGATCGCGCTGGCCGATGCGATCGCCCGCGAATACGGCGTGCCCATCGTCCACGAGATCCACCGCAGCCGCTTTTCCGGGCACCCGATGCTGCTGCGCCCTTACCTGCAGCGGCTGCCGCAGCTGCGGCTGACGGCGGACCTGTCGCACTGGTGCGCCGCCTGCGAATCGCTGCTGGAAGACCAGCCGGCCACGCTCGATGCCGTGCTGCCGCGCGTGCGGCACATCCACGCCCGCGTGGGCCACGCGCAAGGTCCGCAAGTGCCGGACTTCCGCGCGCCGGAATATGCGGTGGAACTGGCCGCGCACCTGGCGTGGTGGGACCGCATCGTGGCCTTGCGCCGTGCCGACGGCGATGCGGTGCTGACCATCACGCCCGAGTTCGGGCCGGCACCCTATACGTTCCGGCTGCCGTACACGCAGGCGCTGGTGGCCGATGCGTGGGAGCTGAACGTGGCGATGGCGGGGTTGCTGCGGGAACGTTATTCGTAGAAGGCAAGGCGGGCGCGCTCACGCGTGGCCGATGCCCGCCGCGCCATAGGCATGCTCGAATTCGGCGATCGGAATCGGGCGGCCCAGCAGGTAGCCCTGCATCGACGAACAGCCGCCATCGAACAGGAAATCGCGCTGGGCCTCTTCCTCGACGCCCTCGGCAACGATGTCCAGCTTGAACTTGCGCGCCAGCGCGATGATGGCTTCGACGATCGATGCCGAACCGGGATCGACACCCAGGTCGCGCACGAAGGAACGGTCGATCTTCAGCGCCGACAGCGGAAAGCGCTTGAGGTAGGCCAGCGACGAATAGCCAGTGCCGAAATCGTCCAGCGCGAAGCAGATGCCCTGCGAACGCAGCTCGTGCATGCGCTGGGAAATCTCGTGCATGTCTTCGGCGAACACGCTCTCCGTCAGTTCCAGGTACAGCCGCTCCGGGCGGGCACCGGTGCCGTCCAGGATCGCCGCCACCGCCGCCGGGAAGCAGGGGTCGCGCATCTGATGCACGCTCACGTTGACGGCCAGCTTCAGGCGCCCCAGGTTGGGGTCGAGGTGCCAGCGCGCCAGCGCCCGGCAGCTTTCCTTCAGTATGTGCTCGCCCAGCGGAAGGATGAGGCCGGACTCTTCGGCGAAGCCGATGAACTGGTCCGGGCCGATCAGGTCGTGGTCGCCGCGCTGCCAGCGCACCAGCACTTCGGCGCCCACCACGCCACCCAGCGAATCGAATTGCGGCTGGCAGAACAGGCGGAACTGGCCCAGCGACAGCCCATCGCGCATGGCCGCCTCGAACGCGGCGCGGCGGTCGGCGGCATCCTGCATGCTCGGGTCGAAGAACCGGGCCGTGTTGCGCCCGTCGGCCTTGGCGCGGTACATGGCCAGGTCGGCCTGCTTGAGCAGGGTTTCGATGTTCGCCTCGTTGCTGTCGAACAGCGTGATGCCGATGCTGGCGGTGGTCTTGAACAGCAGCGCGCCAAGCTGCATGGGCTGGCCGACGGCCGCCAGGATCTTGGCGACGACACAGGCGGCCTCGGCGGCCGCGCCACGTGGCGATGGCCCCAGGCCTTCCAGCACGACGACGAATTCATCGCCACCGAGCCGCGCCAGCTGGTCGCTGTGGCGGACCGTGGACCGCAGCTGCTGCGCCGTCTGCCGCAACAGCATGTCGCCCAGGTCGTGCCCCATCGTGTCGTTCAGCAGCTTGAAATTGTCCAGGTCGAGATAGAGCAGCGCGCAGTAATGCCCCGAGCGCCGGCCGCGCGCCAGCACGTGGTCGAGTTCCCCGATCAGGAAGCGCCGGTTCGGCAAGCCCGTCAGGTGGTCGAAGAAAGCCAGCTCGTAGATGCGGCGCTCGGTTTCCTTGCGCTCGGTGAGATCGGTATTCACGCCGGAGATCCGCAAGGCCTTGCCGGCGGGGTCGCGCAGCACGTAGCCACGCGACAATACCGACACGTAGTGCCCGTCCCGGTGGCGCAGCCGGAATTCCAGGCTGTAGCCGTCGCGCTGGCTGGGCAGCAGGCTGCCGAGGTATTCCTGGATCATCGCATCGTCGTCCGGATGCAGCATGCGGCGCCACGCGCCCGCGTCGTCCAGCCCCTCGCCGCTGGCATAGCCGAGCATGTTCCACCAGCGCTCGGAGTAATACACTTCGCCGGAGACCAGGTCCCAGTCCCACGGCGCGTCGGTGGACCCCTTGAGTACCAGCCGCAAGCGCTTTTCGGACTTTTCCAGCGACTGCTGGGTATTCTTGAGGACCGTGCAGTCGGTGAAACAGACCACTACTTGCCGCACCGAACCGGCCGCGTCGAATTCCGGGTAGGCGTTGCACAGCAGCCAGCAGGTCCCCCCGGGGCCGACGACACCGGCGACCAGGCCGGACAGCTTGCGGCCCGTCTTCAGCACCAGATTGGCGGGAAATTCCTCGGGCGGCAGCGGCGAGCCGTCCTCCCGCACGAAGGTCCAGGTGTCGGCGCTGGCTTCGGCGCCGAGCAGCTCGGTTTCGCTGCGGCCCAGCAGCTCCTGGGCCAGCCGGTTGGCCGACACGATGCGGCCGTCCGCCCCATGCACCACCACGCCTGCCGGCAGGTTGTCATGCAGTGTCTCGATGGAAAATACCGCATCGGCTGGAGGAGTTGGGTGCATGGCGGTGGCCTGGCAGTCGGCAAGCGATGGGCCATGCTAACAGCTTCGCGTCACCACTGGTAGGCCAGGGTGGCGCTGACGTTGCGCGCATCGCCCCAGTAGCAATAGCTCGCGCTCATGCACGACGCCACATACGTCTTGTCGAACAGGTTGCTGGCGTTCAGCCGCAGGCTGGCGCCCCTGAAGGCCGTGCCGAGCCGTCCGAGGTCGACGTTCAGCGCCAGGTCGGCCAGCACGTAGGACGGCACCTTGAAGGTATTGGCGTTGTCGCCCCAGCTCGTGCCGACATGGCGCACGCCCGCCCCCAGCGAATACCCTGGCAGGAAGTTCCAGTCGGCCCAGGCGGACGCCATGTGGCGCGGCGCCTGGTACGGGGTGTTGCCCTGGTAGCCCGCCGGCGATGCCTGGAACGTCATGTCGTTGAAGGTGTAGCTGGCCAGCAGCGACAGCTTGTCCGCCAGCTGCGTACGCGCTTCCAGCTCCAGTCCGCGCGCGCGGACCGCGCCGGCGGGCACGAAGTAGAAGAAGCCGGCCGGCTGGGTGGCGACATTGCTCTGCTTGAGCTGGTACACGGCCGCCGACAGCAGCGTGGCCCCGCCCTCGGGCTGGTAGCGGATGCCGGCTTCGACCTGTTCGGTCTCGGTGGGCGGCAGGTTGTTGCCCTGCCGGTCGTTGCGCAGGCTGGGATTGAAGCCATCCGACCAGGAGGCATATGGCGCCACGCCGTTGTCGAACAGGTAGACCGCCCCGGCACGCTTGGTGAACCGGCTGCCCTTCCAGCGGGCCGGCTCGGCCGGTGCCATCTGGTTCGATGCCTCGACCCGGTCGTCGCGCCCGCCCAGCGTGAGGCGCCAGCGCCCGATCGCCATCTGGTCCTGCACGTACACGCCGGTTTGCCGCAGGTGCCGGTCGATCGGCGCGCCGCCCGTGACAACCATGCCGGGCGCGCCGTAGACGGGCGCGAACACGTCGATGGGATCGGCGGTGCCCCAGTCCCAGCGGCCATTCACATGGCGCTTCTGGTAATCCAGCCCGGCCAGCAGGATGTGCGATACCGGGCCCGAGCGCAGGCGTGCTTCCAGCTGGTTGTCGATGGCATGGCCGCGGGTGGACTCGCCGGCGCCGGAGTAGTAGCGCGCCAGGGTCCGCGGGCCACTCCATCCGTCGCCATAGACCTGGCGCAGCGTGGTATCGGTCGATACGTAGCGGGCGTTCTGGCGGAAGGTGAAGGTGTCGTTGAATGCATGTTCGAGCTGGTAGCCGGCGATGCGCTGGTCGCGCCGGTACTCCTCGACGGAGGGATCGCCATCGAAGAAGTAGCGGGAAATCTTCTGGCCGTTGTGGCCTGCGCCCACGCTCGCATCGGCCGGCACGCCGCTGTGATAGCTGCCTTCGGGGTCACGCTGCAGGTAGACGTGCAGGCGCAGGCTGGTCTGTTTCGACGGGCGGATGGTCAGCGACGGCGCCAGCGCCAGCCGTTCTTCCTTCACGCCGGTGAACTGCGAATCGAGCTGGCGCGCCAGGGCCGTGACCCGCCACGCCAGCGTGCCGCTGTCGCCGAGCGGGCCGGTCAGATCGAGCGTGCCCTCGCGGCGGTTGCGATTGCCCACCGTCAGCCCGATGCTGCGCTGCGGCGTGAACTGCGCGGTCTTGCTGGTCAGGGCGACCAGGCCGCCCGGCGAAGCGCGGCCGTACAGCACGGAGGCCGGACCACGCAGCACGTCGATGCGTTCGAGGAAGAAGGGGTCGACCTGCATCGAGCTGTAGCTGCCCTGGTCGCTCAGCAGGCGCTGGCCATCCAGCAGCGTGCTGTCCACGCTGCTGTCGGCAAAGCCGCGCAGGGCCACGTAGTCATAGCGGTTCGACGAGCCGGCCAGGCCGGCGAAGGCGCCCGGGGTGTAGCCCAGCACTTCGCCGATGCTGCGCGGTTTCTGCGCGTCCAGCTGCGCGGCGGTGATGACCGATACCGATTGCGGCGTTTCGAGGATGGGCGTATCGGTCTTGCTCGCGGACACGGTACGCCTGGCGGGCGCCCCGCCGGATTCCTCGTGCGCCGCGGCCGTGACCGTGATCGGCGCCATGGCCTGTTCCGCCGCCGTGTCCGGCGCGCGGCTGACGACGACGGTGTTGCCGTCCACCGTGGCCACCAGGCCGCTGCCGGCCAGCAGCCGGTCGAGCGCCTGCCGGGCGGTCATGGTGCCGGCGACGGCCGGCGCGGCACGGCCGGCGACCAGCCCGGGTTCCACGATCAGTTCCAGCCCGGCCTGCCGCGCCAGTTCGTTCAATGCCGCCGCCAGGGGCTGGGCCGCCAGGCTGACCGGCACTGTTGGCGCGGCGGCGGGCTGCGCGAATGCCGGCCCTCCGGCCAGCAGCGCGGCGGCCAGCGCCACCGGCGCGGCGGACCGAATGGCGAGTGAAACAGGATGCGGACGGGTTTTCAGGCCAAAGCTGTTACGGGTCATGCAAGGGTCTCCACGAATGAGTGAACAGAATCATTCTGGTAGACGCATGAGCATTGAAAAACCCCAGGTGCCTCGGCATTATCAACAGGAAGTCAGACCGTGATTCCGGCGGGGAGTTCCCTCAATTACCGCGGACAGCGCCTTATTTTTCTACCGGCCCCGGATTTCCGTCTCGCCACCGGCACTGGCCAGCCGCACTGGCAGCGCCCGGGGCAGCAGTTGCGCGAACCTGTCGGGCCGCAACAGGTCGAAGGTACCCGTCACGCGCAGCCTCGCCACCGCTGGATCGCGCACGCGCAGGCCGGTGTCGCCATACCGTTCGAATGCGGCCAGCACCTGCGCCAGCGTGGCGTTCTCGAAACTGGTGCGCCGCGTGTGCCAGGGCGCGAGATCGGCCGCGCGCACGGCCGAAACGGCGCCGAGCACGCCGCTCGCATCGCTGCCGATGGCCTGGCCGGCCACCAGGTCCACGGCCTCGCCGGACGACGCGAACCAACCGCCGCGCGCCACCCGCACCCGCCCTTCCTCCACGGCGATGCATATCCCGCCCTGCGGGCCCGCCACATGGCGCACGGAAAACCGGGTGCCGACGACGGTGATGCGCAAGGCGCCGGCCAGCACGGTGAACGGCCGGCCGGGATCGCTCGCCACCTCGAAGCGTGCCTGGCCATGGGCCAGCGCGATTTCCCGGCGCGTGCGGTAGATGGCGAGCGCCGCGCGGCTGGACGATGCCAGTTGCAGGCGGCTGCCGTCCGGCAGGAGCGTGTCGAGCCGTTCGTTGCCCGCGGTGACATGGCTGGAACTGGCCAGCGGCTGCCACCATGCCAGCCCCGCCAGGCCAGCCGGCAGCAGCACCGCGAGGCCGGCGCCCGCCACGATCGCGCGCCGCCGGGGCGGCACGGCCTGCGCGTTGCGGTGGCCGGGTACATCGAGCTGGGCCCGGCAGCGCCGGCAGGCCGCCATGGCCAGCGCGATATGCTGCTCCACCATCTTGCGCGAGATGCCCATGCGTTCGGCCACCTTGGCATGCGGCAAGCCTTCGAAGCGGTGCAGGGTGAACGCTTCCCGGCAGCGCGGCGGCAAGTCCTCGATCGCCTGCAGCATGGCGCTGACGGCCTGGGCCGATGCCAGCGCCGCTTCCGGTTCCCAGGCCGCCGGCCCGGCCAGGCTGGCCATCTCCGCGCCGTCGTCCGTCACCGCTTCCATCTCGCGGCGGGTCACGCTGCGCCGGTGCCGGTCGATGACCAGGTTGCGCGCGGTATGGTAAAGCAGCGCGCGCGGCTGGGCGACGTCGCTGCGCTGGGCCAGCACGCGCGCATAGGCTTCCTGGACGATATCGGCCGCGCTGTCCCGGTCCTGGACCATGCGCGTGAAGTGATTCAACAGTTCCTGGTAATAGCGGGCAATCATGGCGTGGACCTTGTACCTGGCTTATAGTGATTCCCAATGAGTGATCCGCGATGAGTGGATCCGCGATGGCGCGGCGGCGCCAGGCGAACGACGCACACCAATGAGAATGCTTCTCATTATCACATAAAGAGATCAAACCGGCATCCCGGGCTTGAGAGTTCCGGGCAGACAACGAGGTCGCAATGAATGAATTTCGCTTCAGGGTGTTCGGCAAGCTGGTGGCCGTGACAGGCCGGCCGGGGGCACGGCGGGCGTTTTACCTTGGGCCCGAGGGCAAGCGAAGGCCGGCCGATTTCATCGTGCCGAAGGATATTGCCGACGCCGACCTGGCCGAATACCTCGGCGACCTGTTCCACGAGGATGCGACGCCGCGCTACGACTCGGTGGAGCGGCTGGACTAGCTTCCCTGGCGTCTCAGCGCCGCAGCGCCAGGTCCACCACGAGGGCCGCCAGCAGCAGGAACGACACGCCCTTCCAGAAGGCCACCGGGCTGCGCTCGATCAGCGGCGGGCGCGTGCGTTCCAGGAAGGCGCGGTTCGGCTGGTGCAGGTCGTAGACGAATTCGTCGACATCCGCGTAGCGCTTGCCGGGGTCGACCTGCACCGCCTTCTCGATGGCGGCATCGACCCAGGCCGGAATGGTCCGGTCATGCTCGCGCGCCGGTACATACACCAGCTTGCGCTGCGAGGCGCGCGTCTTGGCCTGCGGGATCTGCACGCCGTACGGCAGGTGCCCGGTGAGCATGTGGTAGGCCAGCACGCCCAGGGAAAACACGTCGGAACGCACGGTGCCCTGCTCGCCCAGGAAGTACTCCGGAGCGGCATACAGCGCCGCGCCGGCCAGCGTGAAGCCGGGCACCTCGGGCGCCATCTCCAGCACGCCGGCCACGCTGGCCGAGCCGAAGTCGATGATCTTGGCGGTGCCGCTGCGGTCGATCATCACGTTTTCGGGACGGATATCCTGGTGCAGCATTTCCAGCCGGTGGAAGGCGCGCAAGCCCTTCGCCACCTGGGCAACGATGCCGCGCGCCGCGTCCAGTTCCGGCTTGCCCCGGTCGCGCAGCCATTGCGCCAGCGTCACGCCTTCGATGTATTCGGTGACCAGGTAGACATAGCTGCGCTGCCGCTCGTGCACCACCGGTTCGCTCACGTGCGGACTGACGATGCGCCGGGCGATCCATTCTTCCATCAGGAAGCGTTCCAGGTAGGCGGGGTCGTCGCGCAGGTCGATGGACGGCGTCTTGATCGCCACGGATTCGCCGCTGGCCACGTCGAGCGCCAGGTAGATGTGGCTGCGGCTGCTGCCGTGCAGCGTGCGCATGATGCGGTAGCCGTCGAATTCGCTGCGCGGTTCGAACAGCGGGGGGAATGGCAGTTCGGCCATGCGCTGCAGCAGTTCGTCCGCCGCGTGCGCCTGCAGCGTTTCCACGCGCACCAGCTGCACGGTGAGGTTGTCGCCGCTGCCGTTGGCCAGCGCGCGCGCCACCAGCAGCCTTGCCGCTTCGTTCAGGTCGGGGCCGGACGACAGTGCCTCGCTCACTTCCGCCGCGGACACGTATTCGTGCACGCCATCGCTGGCCAGCATGAACAGGTCGCCTGGCCGCACTTCCACCGCGCGGTAATCGATCTCGAGGTGCGCGTCGACGCCCAGCGCGCGCGCCAGGTAGCTCTGCCCGGGCGACACCCACACGCGATGGTCCGTCGTCAGCGGCTCCAGCGCGCACCCTTGCGGCCCCGCATGCACGCGGATGATGCGCGTATCGCCGATGTGGAACAGGTGCGCGGTGTTCGACTTGATCACCATCGCCGACAGCGTGCACACGTAGCCGCGGTCCTTGTCGTAGCGCCCCTGGCCCTGCTGGGTCTGCGCATACAGCCAGGAGTTGGTGGCCGCCAGCACGCGCTCGACGGACGTCTTCACCGACCAGGCATCGGAGGTGCAATAGTAATCCTCGAGGAAGGCGGCCACCGCCGTTTCGCTGGCGATGTGGCTGACATCGCTGCTGCCGATGCCGTCGGCCACCGCCAGCGCGGCGCCCTTGACCGACAGCTGCGGCTCGTGCGGCACATAGCTGCCGTGGAAGTCCTGGTTGACGGCCTTGCGGCCGGCATCCGTGTGCTGGCCGATGGACAGCGTCAGTCGGGTGGGCATGGTAAGAGAAGGATGCCGGCCGCGCGGGCGGCCGGCATCCTGGGTCGGCGATGCAGGCGGCTGGCTTGCATTCAGTTGGATTTACCTCGGTTGAATTTACCTCGGCTGGCTTTGCCTCAGTTGAACTTACCTTAGTTGAATTTCCGTTTTGCGCCGGTGCGCACGTGCGTGGAGTACAGCGTGAGGCCGGTGAAGGCCAGGCCGCCCACCAGGTTGCCCAGCACGGTCGGGATCTCGTTCCAGATCAGGTAATCCATCACCGTGAAATTACCGCCCATCATCATGCCGAACGGGAACAGGAACATGTTCACCACCGAGTGCTCGAAAGCCATGAAGAAGAACAGCATGATCGGCATCCACATCGCCAGCACCTTGCCGCCCACGGTGGTCGAGACCATCGCGCCGACCACGCCCATCGATACCATCCAGTTGCACAGCATGCCGCGGATGAACAGGGTCAGCATGCCGGCCGCGCCGTAGGCGGCATAGCCGGTGGTCCGGTTTTCGCCGATGTGGGCCACGGTCTGGGCGATCTTGCCGCCGTCGGTGTTGAAGCCGAAGGTGAACATGTAGGCCATCAGCACGGCCACCGTGAAGGCGCCCAGGAAGTTGCCGAGGAAGACGATGCCCCAGTGTTTCAGGATGCGGGGAATCGTCACGCCCGGGCGGCGGTCGATCCAGGCCAGCGGGGTCAGCACGAACACGCCGGTGAGCAGGTCGAAGCCCATCAGGTACAGCATGCAGAAGCCCACCGGGAACAGCATGGCGCCGATCAGCGGGACGCCGGTGGCCACCGTGCAGCTGACGGCGAACACGGCCGCCAGCGCCAGGATGGCGCCGGCCATGTAGGCACGGATCAGCGCGTCGCGGGTGGCCATGTAGATTTTCGATTCGCCCGCGTCCACCATCTTGGTCACGAATTCGGTTGGGACCAGGTATGCCATGCTTGCTTCTCCTTAGGTTCGGTCGGTGAGCTTGCGCTCTTATGTGTGGAATACCTCAGGATGAGCAAGAAGCGGGCCAGAACCATGGGAGGGGCAGGCGGTGCTTGCCCGGCAGGGAAGGAACGCCCGGCCGGCACCTGGGCGGCATAGGGCAAAGCGCACGAAGTTGGGCCGCCACGCCATGCACTGGTGCGGCGCTGCACCAGCCGGGACCGCGATGCGCGATGGCGGCGCATCGCGCCGAACAAAGTCCATTCGGCCGCTGCCCGACGGCGGTGCGTTCCGCGGCCCTGCACGATGATCGGCCCCCATCCGGGAGCGTGCGCCTGTCCGTGGTGCGTTACGGGGGCCTAGGCGGCCTGGGCCTGCGTCACCGAACGGGGCAGCGTGATCACCACGGTGGTACCGCTGCCCGGGGTGGATTCCACGCGAATGGTACCCTTCAGGATGCCCGTGACGATGTTGTAGACGATGTTCATGCCCAGCCCTGAACCGCCCTGCCCCATCCTGGTGGTGAAGAAGGGATCGTAGATCTGGTGCAGCGTGCGGTCGCTCATGCCCACGCCATCGTCGGTGAAGCGCAGTTCGGCCATGTCCTCGCCCAGCGGGCGGGCGGCGATGGTGACCAGCCCATGCGGCCGGCCCTCGAAGGCGTGCAGCAGCGCGTTGTTGATCAGGTTGCTGAGCACCTGGCTCACGCTGCCCGGGTAGGAATCGAAGTCGAGGCTGTCCGGCACGTCGACCCGGGCGGCACAGCCGGCGCGCCGCAGCTGCGCGGCGAACGTGGCCAGCGTGTCGCGCACCACGTCGGCCAGGGCGAACGGGCGGCGCTGGTCGGACGCCTGGTCCACCGCCACCTGCTTGAACGAGGTGATCAGGTCGGCCGCCTTGCCGAGCGAGCCGGCGATGATGCCGCAGGCGGTCTTCGCATCGTCGAGGTGCGCCTCCAGCGCCGAGCGCCGCACGCCCGGGCCGTCCAGCTGGCGCCGGAAATCCGTCACCATGTCGCCCAGCGCGGTCGCCGTCAGCAGGCTGTTGCCGATCGGCGTATTCAGTTCATGCGCGATGCCAGCCACCAGCGCCCCCAACGAGGCCATCTTCTCGGACGTGACCAGGGTATCCTGGGCCTGCCGCAGGCGGTCCAGCGCATCGGACAGTTCGCGGTGCGCCGCGTCCACCTGCGCCTTCTGCCGCGCCAGCTCGGCCAGGCTGTTGCCGAGCGCCGCCTCGGTGCGGCGCCGGTCGCTGATGTCGCACAGCACCCAGACGCAACCCTTGTCGGGGGCCTGCCGGTCCAGCATCCGCCCGTTGACGATGCACCACATGCTGCCGCCATCGCGCCGCGCCAGCTCCAGTTCGCGGTGCATGCGCTGGCCGCCCGGACCGCACACGAAGGGATCCGGCCCCGCGTGCCCGTGCTGCACCAGCGTGGCCGTGGGCCGTCCCGCCAGCGCCCCGTGCGGATAGCCCAGCATCTCTTCCATGCCGCGGTTGCAGCGGATGATGCGGCCATCGGAAAACAGGCCGATGCCGACTACGGCGCTGTCCTGCAGGGCACCCTGCTCTTCCAGCGCGGCGCGCAGCGTCTGCGCCAGCGCCCGGCGCCGCTGCAGCGTGACGAGCAGCACGCCGATGAGCGCACTGATCAGGAAGCCGCAGCCGCCGATCAGCCAGATCGTGCCCTCGTCGCGGCCGTAGCGCGCGCCATCGTAGCCGGCCACCTGCACCAGCCAGCGGCGCTGGCCCACGTTCAGCACCGCCTTCGACAGCAGCCCGGGCACCGTGGTGCGTGCTTCGCGCCTGCCGCCCAGCTTTCCGGCACTGTCGAACATCAGGCCATCGATGGCCGGCGCGAGCCCGGCATCGTCCTGCATGTAACCGGTATCGTGGATCACCACGTGCAGGTGGCCCAGCATCTGCGGATCGATCACTTCGCGCATCAGGTCCGTCATGCGGAACACGATCGCCACGAAGCCCACCAGCGCCGCGCGGCGTTGCTCCACCGTGTCGAGCGGGGCATTCTTGCGGTAGACCGGCAGGCGGGCGATGAAGCCGGGCTGGCCGCTGGCATCCTGCACCAGCGTGATGCGCTCGGTGGCCACCAGCTCGCCGGTGTCGCGCCCCAGTTCCAGCGCGCGCAGGTGGGCCGGCAGCGCGGCCAGGTCCAGCCCGAAGGCGTTTTCATTGCCGGCCATCGGTTCGTTGTAGACGATCGGGAAATGCTCGCCGCGCACGATCGTGGGATGGATGCGGTAGCCGGGATAGCCGCCCGGCAGCACGCCGGTATCGGCCCGCACGCCGGCCACGTGCCCGGCCAGCTCCGCTTCCGGCACGCGCAGCACCCACTGGATCGCCTGGAAGCCAGGGTAGCGGTCGGTCAGGCGCAGTTCGCTGACGTAGCGGTGGAAGTCGGCACGGCTGGCGGGGCCGTGCACGGCGAACGTGCCGCGGATCGCCAGCAGCGTGTCGAAATAGGTCTTGAGGCGCGCTTCGGTATCGCGCGCCACCTTGTCCGTGTCACGGCCGAAGCGGTCGGCGATCTGCCGGTCCTGCGTCTCCATCGCGAACAGGCATGCCCAGGCGGTGAGGCAGATCCCGACGGTAAAGGCCAGGTAACCTTGTGCACGCATTGCGTCCCCTGCTTGTGCTTATATTCTGCAAGCGACTATAGCATGGGGGGCGGGAGCGAACAGCGCCGGGCCGGACAGCAGGGGCTGGTGTCCGGCGGCGAAAATCCTGGGAAGTGGCGCTTGCCGATATGCACGGCCAGTGGCCCGTAGCAAATCGCCGGCTGCGGATCACCGACCGCGGATCACCCCGAATGCAGGCGGGTCATCCACGGCGGCCGATCCACGGCGGCTACCGGCACTGGAAAGCGCCGGGTTGGTTACTCGATCAGCGCGGGAGTACCGTCTGGAAGGAAGGCGCCAAAGCAGCGTGTGCATTCCAGGCAGAACAGGTGCGGCACCCGCACGCTCTTCTGTCGCAATACCAGCTGCAGATGGCCTTCGGCACAGACGGGGCAGGTTTCACGCATGGTGCCGCAGGTACGGATCTCGTCCGCAAGATAGGTGTCGTCGTAGCGCACCCCGTCGACCACGGTCTGGGGGTCGAGTTGCACGAGGTACAAATGGGCAGCGTCGAGACGCTGGTCACCTGGCTGCGCATAGTGCGAGTTGTCTCGCGATTCTGCACGGTTGCTTGCACGATTCATTGTGAGCCTCCTGGCCCGCCAACGGAGGAAAGACGGGCCTGAACACCTTAGCCAAATCGGCCGACGCTTGCAAGCACATTCGTCCGCTCAAAAGTAGGTTGCAATTGTATCGCGCACTATCTATACTGGCGGCATGAATACTCCGACTCCCACTCCGCCGCCTTCCGGACCTGCGCCGCAGGTTCCCCAGCTCGACCAGCAGCTGTGCTTCTCGCTGTACTCGACCTCGCTGGCCATGAACAAGCTGTACCGCAAGCTGCTGCGCAAGCTCGACCTCACGTATTCGCAGTACCTGGTGATGATGGTGCTGTGGGAACGGAACGAACAGACCGTAAGCGAGCTCGGCGACAAGCTGTTCCTCGACTCCGCCACGCTGACCCCGCTGCTGAAGCGGATGGAACAGGCCGAGCTGATCACCCGCACGCGCTGCGCGAACGACGAACGCCAGGTCATCATCGCGCTCACCCCGAAGGGCGACGCATTGCGCGAAGGGGCCAAGGCGATCCCCGCCTGCGTGCTGGCGGCCAGCCAGTGCAACCTGGACCAGATCAAGGACTTGAAGGCGCAACTCGACTCGCTGCGCGGCAGCCTGGCCGACGCGAGCTGAATTGCCGCGAGCTGAGCGGGCGTCGCGGCGATACGACACGGGCGCCGCACCGCCACGCCGGGCGTTTTCCCTGGCCGGACAGCGGACGTCCGGCGCCGCGCCCCAGTGGCGCGGTTTGCCGCATGCACTGTCCGGCACGGACGTCCGCGCCTTCCGGCGTGGCCATGCTCCCAATGAATTGTTTCAAGGTTGTTACAAGCGAACCGCCAGCATTTACTGACGAGCGCGCTTAGAATACCCCGGCTGTTTCCACAAAAACACGAAGGAGTATCGCCCGGCCAGACCCGGCACGGCGCGGCACCCTCATTGCCCTGGGGTATCAATGAAGCGCCTGCCTATCGTCACTTCCATCATCGCCAGCCTGGCCCTTGGCCTGGCTGCTTCCGCCATTGCCGCCGAACCGCCGGCCGGCAAGTTCGACGACAAATTCCGCCAGCTCGACGAGCTGCTGCCCACCGCCACGCCGTACCGCACCGCTTCCGGCGCACCCGGCCACCAGTACTGGCAGCAGCGCGCCGACTATACCATCCGCGCCACGCTGGACGAGGCCAACCGCTCGATCTCGGGCACGGAACAGGTCACGTACCACAACAACTCGCCCGATACGCTCACCTACCTGTGGCTGCAGCTGGACCAGAACATCTACCAGCCCGGTTCCGATGCGCGCCGCGTGCAGACGGCACCGTCGCGCGAGGCGTGGATGAAGCCGCAGGGCGAGGAAGGCGGCGCCAAGTTCGAGGGCGTGCGCGCCGTGCTGACGGGCCGCGAATTCGATGGCGGCTTCAAGCTGTCGAACATCCGCACGGCCGGCGGCGCCCCGCTCAAGTACGTTGTCAACGGCACCATGCTGCGCATCGACCTGCCGTCGCCACTGAAGCCGGGCGACAAGGTCAGCTTCGGCATCGACTGGTCATACAAGATCAATGAACAAAAGGTGCTCGGCGGCCGCTCCGGCTACGAGTATTTCGAGGAAGACAAGAACGCCCTGTTCGAGATCGCCCAGTGGTTCCCGCGCATGGCCGCGTACTACGACGTGGCGGGCTGGCAGCACAAGCAGTTCCTCGGCTCCGGCGAGTTCACGCTGGAGTTCGGCGACTACGACGTGAAGATCACCGTGCCGGCGGACCACATCGTGGCCTCGACCGGCGAATTGCAGAACCCGGGCGACGTGCTGACGTCGGCCCAGCGCGACCGCCTGGCGAAGGCGCGCACGGCCAGCAAGCCGGTGCTGATCGTTACCCAGGCCGAGGCGGAAGCGGCGGAAAAGAGTGTCAGCAAGGCCACCAAGACCTGGCACTTCAAGGCGAAGAACGTGCGCGATTTCGCCTTCGCCTCGTCGCGCAAGTTCATCTGGGATGCCCAGGGCTACAAGAAGGACGGCACCAGCGTGCTGGCCATGTCGTACTACCCGAAGGAAGGTAACCCGCTGTGGGAGCGCTATTCCACGCCGTCGATCATCCACACGATCGAGCAGTACAACAAGTACAGCTTCGACTATCCGTACCCGATCGCCATCTCCGTGAACGGCCCGGTGGGCGGCATGGAATATCCGATGATCTCGTTCAACGGCCCGCGCCCCACCAAGGACAAGAAGACCGGAGAACTGACCTATTCCCAGCGCACCAAGTACGGCCTGATCGCGGTGATCATCCACGAGGTGGGCCACAACTATTTCCCGATGATCGTCAATTCCGACGAGCGCCAGTGGACGTGGATGGACGAAGGCTTGAACTCGTTCGTCGAATACCTGGCCGTGCAGGCCTGGGAAAAGGACTTCCCGATCGGCCGCGGCGACCCGCGCGACATCACCGCCTACATGCGCTCGGCCAACCAGGTGCCGATCATGACGAATTCCGAATCGCTGCTCCAGTTCGGCAACAACGCCTATGCCAAGCCGGCCACCGCGCTGAACATCCTGCGCGAGACGATCCTGGGCCGCGAACTGTTCGACCATGCCTTCCGCGAGTACTCGCGCCGCTGGAAGTTCAAGCGACCCACCCCGGCGGACTTCTTCCGCACCATGGAAGACGCGTCCGGCACGGACCTCGACTGGTTCTGGCGCGGCTGGTTCTACACGACCGATGCGGTCGACATCAGCCTCGACAACATCACCGAGTTCAATATCAATACCAGGGACCCGGAAATCGAGAAGGCGTGGCAGCGCGCCCGCAAGGCCGAGGAACCGGTGTCGATCACGGACCAGCGCAACGAGGGCATGGAACGCCGCATCGACCGCCACCCGGAACTGAAGGATTTCTATAACGAGCACGACCAGTTCACCGTCACCAACGCGGACCGCAACAAGTACCGCGAAGCGCTCGGCGAACTGGAGCCGTGGCAGAAGGACCTGCTCAAGCAGGGCAAGTACCTGTACCTGGTCGACTTCACCAACAAGGGTGGCCTGGTGATGCCGCTGATCCTGGAAATCACGCTCAAGTCGGGCAAGAAATACATCGAGCGCGTGCCGGCCGAAGTGTGGCGCTATTCGCCGAAGAAGGTGACCAAGCTGCTGGTGACGGATGAACCGATGACGGCGCTGGCGCACGACCCGTACTGGGAAACCGCCGACATCGATACCAGCAACAACGCCTGGCCCCGCAAGGCCACGCCATCGCGCCTGGAACTGTTCAAGATGGAGCGCAAGCCGAACGACATGATGAAGGACTTCAATGCCCCGCTGAAGGGCGACGAAGAGGCGGCGAACGGCCAGAAGAACGGCGCAAAGGCCGACGCAAAAGGTGCCGATGCCGCCACCCCGGCCAATGGCGCCGCGGCCAAGCAGCAGGCCGAGACGCAGCAACTGAAAGACCCGGCGCCAGCACAGGCGGCACCGGCCCGGCCGAAGGCCGAGCCGAACGCGGAGCCGGCCCGGTAATGCCACGCTGGCTGACGATGGCCGCCCTCGCGGCGGCGCTGGCATCGGGCGCCGCCGCGGCCCACAACTACCATATGGGCCTGGCCGATATCGGCTACAACGCCGACACCGGCAACACCGAGATCGTGCACACCTACACCGCGCACGACGTGGAAACGCTGCTGGCGAACCTGTACGGCCGCCAGTTCGACCTGGGCCTCGAGGAAGACCAGGAAGCGCTGCGGCGCTACCTGGACAAGCGCTTCGTGCTGACCGCCGGCGGCCGGCACCTGCCGCTGCAGTGGGTGGGCATCAAGGCCAGCGCCGACACGATCACCGTGTACCAGATGGTCGCCGGGGCCGCGCTGCCCGCCGGCACGGTGCTGAAGAACGGCGTGCTGGCCGATTTCCTGCCCGGGCAGATCAATACCGTCAATGTCGGCGGCAGCGCCGGGCGGGCGGCGGCCACGCTGACGTTCACGGCGGCGCAGGACGAGCAGCGGCTGCCTTGAGTGTCATCGGCTTACGTTTCCTACCCCAAGTGCAAATTCCGGGGTCAGACCCGCCGGGTCTGACCCCAGCCCTTCGCTGTTGGGGTGCATGCATGCGCTTTCAATGTGTCGGGCAATGCTTAACTTAACTGCATTAGCATCCGGCGCCGGCCTCCGCTCCACGAATCAACCCATGAAAAGAACCCTCCTCGCCTCCGCCCTCGCGGCGATCGCCCTGTCCGCCCACGCGGACGATCCGTTCCTCCCCCGCGTGACGATCGATGCATCGCGCATCAGCCAGCTCGGCATCGCCGACTCGGCGGCAGAAGGCACGGTGACCGGCCGCCAGCTGGCGGCGCGCACCGTGTACCGTCCCGGCGAATTGCTGGAAGCGGTGCCCGGCCTGGTGGCCAGCCAGCATAGCGGCGAAGGCAAGGCCAGCCAGTTCTACCTGCGCGGCTTCAACCTCGACCACGGCACCGACCTGCGCACCACGGTGGACGGCATGCCCGTCAACCAGCGCAGCCATGCGCACGGCCAGGGCTGGACCGACCTGAACTTCGTCATCCCGGAACTGGCTGCGCGGCTCGACTACCGCAAGGGCCCGTATTCGGCATGGGGTGGCGACTTCGCCTCGGCCGGGGCCACGGAAATCGCCTACGCCAGCCGCCTCGCGCGCGGCATCGCCAGCCTCGCCGGTGGACAGAACGGCTACGGGCGCGCGCTGGTTGCCGGGTCGGCCGACATCGACCGTGGCGCACGGCCGGGGGCATTGCTGTACGCGCTGGAGACGATGCACAACGATGGCCCGTTCACGCGGGGCGACAATTACCGCAAGGTGAACGGCGTGCTGCGCTACAGCGAGGGCTTCGCGAACAACGGCTTTCATGTAACGGCGATGGCCTACCGGGCGAAGTGGCACGCCACCGACCAGATCCCCCAGCGCGCTGTCGACAGTGGCGCGCTGGGCCGCTTCGACAATATCGATCCCACCGATGGCGGCGGCGCGCACCGCTACAGCCTGTCCGGCGCGTGGGCGCGCAGCTCGGACGCCAGCTCCACGCGTATCTCCGCCTACGCGATCGCCAACCGGCTGGCGCTGTTCTCGAACTTCACCTATTTCATGGACGATCCGGTCAACGGCGACCAGTTCGCCCAGCCGGACCGGCGCGTCACATCGGGCTTCGATGCCAGCCATGCCTGGCATGCGCACGGCGCGGACGATGCCTTCGCATCGACGACGACGGTGGGCATCACGGCGCAGAACGACAACATCCACAACGGCCTGTATGGCACGAAGGCGCGCCGGGTCATCGCCACCACGCGCGAAGACCATATCGTGGAAACCAGCGGCGCGCTGTTCATCGAGAACCAGACGCGCTGGAATCCGTTCGTGCGCACGGTGGCCGGCCTGCGCGCCGACCATTACCGCTTCGACGTGGCGAGCGACCGCCCCGCCAACACGGGCAAGGCCAGCGACACGATGCTCTCGCCCACCATCAGCCTGGTCTTCGGCCCATGGGCGCGCACCGAGTTCTATGCGAATGCCGGCACGGGCTTCCACAGCAACGACGCGCGCGGCACCGTGATCGCCGTCGATCCGAAGACGGGCGAGCCGGTGGACCGCGTGACGCCGCTGGCGCGCACGCGCGGCCTCGACCTGGGCGTGCGGAGCGAATGGATCCGCGGCCTGCAGACGTCGCTGTCGCTGTACCGGCTCGACATGGCGTCGGAACTGGTGTTCGTCGGCGACGCCGGCACCACCGAGGCGGGCCGGCCGAGCCGCCGCCATGGCATCGAATTGTCGAACTACTACAAGCCGGTGAAGTGGCTGGCGCTGGATGCCGATCTCGCCTATGCGCGCGGGCGCTACCGCGATAGCGCGCCGGAAGGCAACCGGATTCCCGGCGCGGTGGAAGGCGTCGCGCAACTGGCGGCCACGGTGACGCCGGAGGGACCGTGGTCCGGCGCGCTGCGGCTGCGCTGGTTCGGCCCGCGCCCGCTGGTGGAAGACAACAGCATCCGCTCCGCCGCCACGCTCACGCTCAATGGCCGCATCGGCTACCAGCTCGGCCGCCGGCTGCAGGTGGAGCTGGAAGCATTCAACCTCACCAACCGGCGCGATGCGGCGATCACGTATTACTATGCCTCGCAACTGAAGGATGAAGCGGCGCCGGTGGACGATTACCATTTCCACCCGATCGAATCGCGCTCGCTGCGGCTGTCGCTCAGCTACGCGTTCTGACCCGGCGGCTGGTGGCGCCGGTGCCGACAACGCGGTTTGCTGCCAGCCCCCAAAAAAGTAACTTCTGAATTGCTCCCCTGACACACTCGCTGTTGAAGTCGTACAATAAGACAATATTCAGACATCCACCGAAGGTCCGCCATGACGCCGGAGTTCACATCCCTCGATCACGTTGCGCAGGCGCTGCGCACGCAAGGCTGGGCGCTGCTGCCGCCCGCCGACGTGGCGGCACTGTCCGGCACCCCGCTGGCGCAGCTCGATGCGCTGGCGCCGGCCTGGGACAGCCTCGAGCTGGACAATTACCTGAAGGACGGCGGCCGCTATCGCCGCCGCCGCCATTCCTGCTTCGTGCAGCGCGTCCAGGAAGAACGCGAACTGGCCCAGACCGCGCACCGCGCGCACTGGCAAAGCGTGGAATACAACGCGCTGCATGGCGGCATGCACCGGATGTTCGAACCCGTGCTGCCGGAAACCGTGGCGGCGCCGGGCTGGCAGGGCTTGCTCACGGCGCTGGGCCGGCTGTTCTCCAGCGTGCGCGGCGAACCCACGTGGTATGTGGAAGCCCATCAGTTCCGCATCGATACCGCCGACGGCATCGGCCGGCCCACGCCGGAAGGTGCGCACCGCGACGGTGTCGACTACGTGGCCGTGATCCTCGTCGGACGGCATGACATCAAGGGGGGCGAGACGCGCATCTTCGAGGCCGATGGTCCGAACGGCAAGCGCTTCACGATGACCGAGCCCTGGACCATGCTGCTGCTCGACGATGCGACCGTGATCCACGAATCGACGCCGATCCAGCCATTGGGCCCGCATGGCCACCGCGATACGCTGGTGATCACCTACCGGGCCGGCGGCTTCCAGGGCGAGCAGCAGTCCGGCGCACCCGCAGTCCCGCAGTAGCGCGCGGGCGCCGCGGCGCCCGCAATTCATTTATAGTCGAACATGGTAAAACCGGATGAAAGTTCAGGGCAGGCGCGTGGATTCCACCTACGAAATCGAACCAGATGAAATCGAGATCCTGATCGTCGAGGACAGCCCGACGCAGGCCGAGCGGCTGCGGCGCCTGATCCAGTCGGTGCGCTACAAGGCACGGGTGGCCGGCAATGGCCGCCTGGCGCTGGAGGCGATCGCCGCGCGCAAGCCGCACCTGGTGCTGTCCGATATCGTGATGCCGGAGATGGATGGCTATGAACTGTGCCGCGCTATCAAGGCCGATGCGGCGATGCGCGACATCCCCGTCATCCTCGTCACGTCGCTGAACGACCCGAAAGACATCATCCGCGGCATCGAATGCGGCGCCGACAATTTCATCCGCAAGCCGTACGCCGAAGACTACCTGCTGAACCGCATCGGCCACATGCTGGTCAACCAGAAGCTGCGCAAGGACCAGAACATGGAGGTCGGCATCGCCCTCTACCTGGGCGAGCAGAAACACTTTATCAATGCCGAGCGCCAGCAGATCCTCGACCTGCTGATCTCCACCTACGAGCAGGCGGTGCAGGTCAACAGCGAATTGCAGGCGCGCGAGCGGCAGGTGATCGAATTGAACATGCGCCTCGCGCACCACGCGGGGCAGCTGGAGACGATCAACCGCGAGATCGCGCTGAAGAACGTCGAACTGGGCGAGGCGAGCCGGATGAAATCCGCGTTCATCGCCAACATGTCGCATGAACTGCGCACGCCGCTGAACGCCATCATCGGCTTTACCGGCGCGCTGCTGATGAAACTGCCCGGCCCCCTCACGGACGAGCAGGAAAAGCAGTTGAACACCATCCGCGGTTCGGCGCGCCACCTGCTCTCGCTGATCAACGACATCCTCGACGTGGCGAAGATCGAGGCTGGCAAGGTCACGCTGTCGATCGAGCGCCTGCAATGCCAGGACGTGGTGCGCGAAGTGGCGGAAACGCTGCGTCCGCTCGCCGCGCAGAAGGGCCTTGCGCTGGAAGTCGTGCTGGACGAGCAGCCGATCACGATCGACACGGACCGCCGCGCCCTCGCGCAAATCCTGATCAATCTTGCCAACAACGCCATCAAGTTCACCGAGAAGGGCTCGGTGCGCGTGTCGCTCGCGCGGCGCACGCTGGACGATGGCACGGTCGCCGCCGAATTCTCCGTCTCCGACACCGGCGCCGGCATCCGCGAGGAAGACCAGGCCAAGCTGTTCCACGCCTTCTCGCAACTCGACTCCACCTCCACCCGCCATGCCGAGGGTGCCGGCCTCGGTCTCTACCTGTGCCAGAACCTCGCCAATGTGCTGGGCGGTTCGCTGTTCTTCCGGAGCGAGTTCGGCCAGGGCAGCACGTTCACGCTGCAGCTGAAAACGACCTGACGCAGCCACGCAACTGACAAGACTATAGCCGCGTATGTTTTACGCAACCGCAAAATATTTTTGCGGAGAGCACTGTTGCGCCTGTCGCACACCCCGCCCTTTTACTCAGCTGAAGAAGGCTTGGTAATTTGCGATTTGCGCTTGGCGATATTCGCCATACCGCGCCAGCGCCGAATTTTGTTGCAGTGCACATAACCGCTGGAAACGCTTCCCCTGCAGAGCGGACGCGCGCACGGTAGTTTTACGGTATTGCAGCGCAACATATCCCACGCTATAGTGGAACCGTCTCCTCCAAGCGTTCTCCGAACAATTGGACCTCGCCCGCAGCCTCTGGCCCGCGGGCATTTTTTTTGCCCGCGCCGTAATCCTTGGCATTTTTTTGCCCGCGCCGTACATTCGGCATTTTTTTGCCCGCGCCGTAACCTCGGCATTTTTTGCCCGCGCCGTGTGTTTGTCATTTTTTCCACTGCCACGTAAACAAGCCCACCCCAAGTGCAAGTTCCGGGGTCAGACCCGGCGGGTCTGACCCCAGCAGTTCGCCTTTGGGGTAATTGCAGCGCTACCAACAGGCTAGCGCTCCCAAACAAGCGGCATTACGGTCTTCCCCCGCAATCTGGGAAATGTTTCCTGAAACCGGGGTCTGACCCCGGTTGTGGGAAACATTCGGGGCTCAGCGCAGCCAGCGCCCGAAGAAGTCGCGCAGCCGGCGCCGTACAGCGTCTTCCAGCGCGGCCGGGTCCTTGCTGCAATACAGTTGCGGGTCGGGCTGGATCGGGGTGGCGGGGTTCCGGGCGTTGTAGATGTTCGCCAGCCGGTGCGCGTCGCTGAAATCGCCGTGGCAGGAACCGGCCATCACTTCCAGCTCGCCATGACCCTGGCGGTTCTGCCACAGCGGTTTCATGGTGGGCTCCTCGACGGGTACGCCATTGATCGCGTGCACGCTCTGCAGGATCATGAACGGCTCCGTCCACGGCTGGTCGAGATCGCCGTAAACGGTGCCGTCCAGGTTGACCGCCGCCTTCACCCGCTCGTCCGTGCGCTGCACCTGCAACGCCGTGGCGCCGCCGAACGAGTGCCCGAACGCGCCGATCCGGCCCATGTCCAGCCGGCCGTCCAGCAAGGCGCCGCGCGTGGCGTTCTGCCGCGCCAGCCAGTCCAGCACGCTCTTCTCGTCCGCCATGGTGACGGCGAGCCGCGCATTGGACCGGACCCAGTGCGCCGCCTCGGCCGCTTCCTCGTCTTCCCATTCTTCCGCCACTTCCTCGTAGCGGACGATGCGGCCGTCCGGCAATGGCGTGGGGCCGGAAACAAACGGATGGTTGATCGTCACCACCACGTAGCCATGGCTGGCCAGGTCTTCCGTCAAGCCGGCATACGCTTGCGCGTTGGCGCCCAGCCCCGGCGAAAACAGGAGCACCGGTGCCGCCCGCTCGATGGCCGGCGCCGCCTCGCGCCATGCGTGCCCCTGCGGCCTCAGCGTGGCGGGCCACCAGTCGATACCCGCGTACACTGCTTCGTCCGCGTAGGGCATCCGCACTCCCCCCGACATGCCGGGCGAAACCCGCGCCGATGCCGGATACAGCACGCGCACCTGCAGCGCGCGCCGGTCGCCGGGCGTTTCCGTCATGGGCTCGTCGCGCGCGTCATCGGTCACCAGGTACTCGGCCGCGCCCACGCAATGCGGTCCGGTCGGCGCGGTGCTGCGATACGGTTCGGCGGCACTGTCGGGCAAGCCGCAGCGGCTCGCGTAGGTGACGGGGACAGCGGGCGCGGGCGGGTCGCCCCCGCCGCATGCGGCCAGCAGGCACGCCAGCAAAGCAGGCGGCGTCAAGGCAAGGCTACGGATCGTGTGCACGGCATTCTCCAGGTCATGGGTCATGGCCGCGAGTCTAGGCAGGCAAGGTGAAGATTGGCTAAAGAGCAACAACTCACGCTGTCAAATAAATTAGTTAAACGAATGACCTACTTATATCAATCGTTTTAAATCTGTGATCTAATCGGCAGATGTCAGAAAAACACATCCGCAAACCCCGGTCGGACGGCGAGCAGTCGCGCGAGCGCCTGCTGGGCGCGGCCATGCAGCTGTTCGCCGCGCAAGGTTTCAACGCCACCTCCACGCGAGAGATCGCCCTGGCTGCCGGCGCCAACGTGGCCGCCATCGCCTACTACTTCGGCGACAAGGCCGGCCTGTACCGCGCCGCGCTGACGGACTTCATGCCGCCGCCGGAAAAGAACATCGCCCACTTCGACCAGCCCGGCTTCACGCTGCGCGAGGCGCTGCACGGCTATTACACGCAATTGCTGGCGCCGATGATGGAAGGCGATGCGGCCCAGCTACGGCTGCGCATGTGGCTGCGCGAAGTGCTGGAACCCACCGGCATCTGGCAAAACGAGATCGACAACGGCATCCGCCCCGAGTTCGACGCGCTGGCCGCCGTGCTGGCGCGCCACCTGGAGGTACCGGTGGACGACGAAGTGCGCCGGCTGGTGCATGCCGTTGCCGCGCTGGGCGCGCACCTGATGATCTCGCAGGACATCGTGGCCGCCGTCACGCCGCAGCTGCTGTCGGCCCCGGACGCGCTGCAGGACTGGATTCCCAGGCTGGTCGATTACGCCGAGGCGATCGTCACGGCCGAACGAACGACAAGACAGAAAGGAGCAGCATGAAGCCAGCAGTACCGATCATGAAGTTGACGATGGCGCTCGCGGTCGCGCTGGCACTGGGCGGCTGCGCGCTGTCCGGCCCGCCACCCGCCGTCGATGCGCAAGCCCCCGTCCAGTGGCAGGCGCCGCTGCCGCACGGCGGCACGGTGGACCAGCTGTCCAGCTGGTGGCGCAGCCAGGGCGACCCGCTGCTGGCCAGCCTGGTCGAGGCGGCGCAGGCGGCGAGCCCCACGGTGGCCGCGGCGCGCAGCCGGCTGGCCCAGGCACGCGAGGCGCGCGTGGCCACTGGCGCGGCGCTGGCGCCCACGGTCGACGCGACGCTGACATCGACGCGGGCCAGCCAGCAGAGCGCGGCCCTGCCCAGCAACACCACGTCGCAGGGCTACCTGCAGGTGTCGTGGGAGCTCGATATCTTCGGCGCCAACCGCGCGGCGCGCGACGCGGCACAGGCCCGCTATGAAGGTGCGCAGGCCGGCTGGCACGACGCCCGCGTGTCCGTGGCGGCCGATACCGCGAACACCTATTACCAGTTCCGCGCGTGCGAACGGCTGCTGGACGTGGCGCGGCAGGACGCCGCCTCGCGCGCCGATACCGCGCGGCTGACGGAGCTGAGCGCGCAGGCGGGCTTCGAGGCGCCGGCCAACCTGGCGCTGGCGCGCGCCAGCGCGGCCGACGCGGCCAACCGCGAGATCGCCCAGCGGGCCCAGTGCGAAGTGGACGTGAAGACGCTGGTCGCGCTGTCCGCCATCCCCGAGCCCGAGCTGCGCAGCCGCCTCGCCGGCGGCGCGGCCGAACTGTCGCCGGCGCGCGGCATCGCCATCGATTCGCTGCCGGCGCAAACGCTGGCCCAGCGCCCGGACGTGTTCAATGCCGAGCGCGAAGTGGCCGCCGCCAGCTTCGAAGTGAGCGGTGCCCGCGCCCAGCGCTATCCGCGGCTGAGCATCGCGGGAAGCATCGGCCGCGGCCAGATCCACGCGGCCGGCGACAGCGTGACCGCGGGCACGTGGACCATCGGTCCGGTGCAGATGACGCTGCCGGTATTCGATGCCGGCCGGCGCCGCGCCTCGGTCGAGGCGGCGCAGGAACGCTACGAAGCCGCGGTCACGACCTACCGCGGCAGCGTGCGGCAAGCCGTCAGCGAAGTCGAACAGGCGCTCGTCAACCTGCAGGGCACCGACCTGCGCGCCGTGCAGGCGCAGGCCGCGCTGGATGGCTACCGGGCGTCATTCACGGCGGCCGAAGACCTGTACCGGAACGGCATGGGCAGCCTGCTGCAGCTGGAAGATGCGCGCCGCACCCGCCTCGCCGCCGAGAACGCGATGATCGCCGTGCAGCGCGAACGCAGCGCCGCCTGGATCGCGCTGTACCGCGCCGCCGGCGGCGGCTGGAACCGCGACAACCCGAATACCTCCGTGATATCCACCGCGAGCAACCCATGAAG
Source organism: Pseudoduganella albidiflava (assembly GCF_004322755.1). Classification (NCBI taxonomy): domain Bacteria; kingdom Pseudomonadati; phylum Pseudomonadota; class Betaproteobacteria; order Burkholderiales; family Oxalobacteraceae; genus Pseudoduganella; species Pseudoduganella albidiflava. The sequence goes on along the minus strand of NZ_CP036401.1, from coordinate 795,071 downwards.
ACAACGAACGACAAGCTGAACGACAAGCTCAAAGGCAAGCTGAAAGACAAGCTGAAGGACCAGCTGAAAACGAAACCGCTCGCGCTGGCCCTGCTGGCCGCCATGATCGTGGGCAGCGGCGGCGTGATGCTGTACAGCCCCTCCTCCAGCGCCGCCGATGAAAAGAAACCGGCGGCCACTCCCGCGCTGACCGTCTCCACCACGCGGCCGGAATCGGCCACGCTGCCGCTGCGGCTCACCGCGAACGGCAACGTGGCGGCGTGGCAGGAAGCCTCGCTGGGCAGCGAATCGAATGGCCTGCGGCTGACCGAGGTGCGCGTCAACGTGGGCGATGTCGTCAAGAAGGGCCAGGTGCTGGCCGTGTTCTCCGCCGACACCGTGAATGCCGACGTGGCGCAGGCGAAGGCCGCGCTGGCCGAGGCGCGCGCCAACGCCGCCGAGGCGCAGGCCAATGCAAAGCGGGCGCGCGCCGTGCAGGCTTCCGGCGCGCTGTCCGAACAGCAGGTCTCGCAGTACCTGACGGCCGAGCAGACCGCCAATGCGCGCATCGAATCGGCGCGCGCCACGCTGGCGGCCCAGCAGCTGCGCCTGAAATACACGCAGGTGGTGGCACCGGACAGCGGCGTGATCTCGGCGCGCACCGCCACGGTGGGCTCGGTGGTGGGCACCGGTACCGAATTGTTCCGGATGATCCGCCAGGGCCGCCTCGAATGGCGCGCCGAGGTGACGGCGGCCGAGCTGAAGAACATCCGCGTGGGCTCCACGGCCACCGTGAAGGCAGCCAACGGCAGCGAACTGCAAGGCAAGGTGCGCATGATCGCGCCCACCATCGACCCGCAGACCCGCTCGGCGCTGGTGTATGTCGACCTGCCGCCGGACACGCGCAGCAATGCGCCGTTCAAGGCCGGCATGTTCGCCAGCGGCCACTTCGACCTGGGCACCTCGGCGGCGCTGACGCTGCCGCAGCCGGCCGTGGTGGTGCGCGACGGCTTCCCGTATGTATTCCGGCTGAACGCCGATTCGCGCGTCAGCCAGCTGAAGGTGCAGACCGGGCGGCGCGTGGGCGAGCGGATCGAGATCCTGTCCGGCGTGAAGGCCGACATGCCGGTGGTGCTGAGCGGCGCCGGCTTCCTGAACGACGGCGATCTGGTGCGCGTGGCCAATGCGGGCCAGGCAACGGCGGCAGCCGCGGCACAGCGCGCCGCGAAGTGAGGCGAAGTCAAATGAAGGACATGCGATGAATTTTTCCGCCCTGTCGATCCGGAATCCGATTCCGGCGATCATGCTGTTCGTGCTGCTCACGCTGGCCGGCCTGATGGCCTACAAGGCCAACCCGGTGCAGGACTTCCCCGATATCGAGCTGCCCATCGTGACCGTCAGCGCCTCGCTGCCCGGCGCCGCGCCGGCCCAGCTGGAAACCGAGGTCGCGCGCAAGATCGAGGATTCGGTCGCCACGCTGCAAGGCGTGAAGAACATCTACACCAAGGTGCTCGATGGCGTGGCCACCATCACCGTCGAGTTCATCCTCGAGAAGAACATCTCGGATGGCGTCAACGAAGTGCGCGACGCGGTCTCGCAGGTGCGTGCCGACATGCCCGCCGAACTGCGCGAGCCGGTGGTCAGCAAGGTCTCCACCGCCGGCCGGGTGATCACGACGTATATCGCGGTGAACAAACCCGGCACCACGCCGGTCGACAATGCCGACCTGTCGTGGTTCGTCGATAACACGGTGGCCAAGCGCCTGCTGACGGTACCCGGTGTCGGTGCCGTCAACCGCGTGGGTGGCGTGGACCGCGAGATCCGCGTGGAGCTGGACGATGCCCAGATGGCCGCCTTGCGCGTCTCCGCGCTGGATGTGTCGCGCCAGCTGCGGCTGGTGCAGCGCGAGGCGCCGGGCGGCCGCGGCGACGTGTCGGGCGCCGAGCAGTCGGTGCGCACCATCGGCACCGTGCAGTCGGCCCAGGAACTGGCGCGCATGGACATCCCGCTCGGCGATGGCCGCCACATCCGCCTCGACCAGATAGCCAAGGTGACCGACACGATCGCCGAACCGCGCGCCATCGCCACGCAGGATGGCAAGCCGGTGGTGGCCTTCGAGGTGTTCCGCACCAAGGGCGCCAGCGAAACGGCGGTGGCCGACGGCGTGAAGGAAGCAGTCGAGCAATTGCGCAAGGATCATCCGAACCTGGAATTGCGCCAGGTGATCGACAATGCCTTCCCCGTCGAGGAAAACTTCGAAGGCTCGATGGAGCTGCTGTACGAAGGCGCGATCCTGGCCGTGATCGTGGTGTTCTGGTTCCTGCGCGACTGGCGCGCCACGCTGGTGGCGGCGGCCGCGCTGCCGCTGTCGGTGCTGCCCGCCTTCCTCGGCATCTACTGGTTCGGCTACACGCTGAACACGGTGACGCTGCTGTCGCTGGCGCTGGTGGTCGGCGTGCTGGTGGACGATGCGATCGTGGAGATCGAGAACATCGAGCGCCACCTTCAGATGGGCAAGACGCCGATGCAGGCCGCGCTGGAGGCGGCCGATGAAATCGGCATGGCGGTGATCGCCACCACGTTCGCGCTGGTGGCGGTGTTCCTGCCCACCGCGTTCATGGGCGGCATCCCCGGCAAGTTCTTCAAGCAGTTCGGCTGGACCGCCGTGCTGGCCGTACTGGCCTCGCTGGTGGTGGCGCGGCTGCTGACGCCGATGATGGCGGCCTACCTGCTCAAGCCGCACAAGCCGAAGCATCCGGGCCACGTCGAGGAAGACGGCCCGATCATGTCGCGCTACATGCGCACCATGAAGTGGTGCCTGAAGCACCGCATGTTCACGGCGCTGGCCTCGGCGATCTTCTTCGTGTGCTCGATCATGCTGGTGGGCCTGCTGCCGACCGGCTTCGTGCCGCCGGCCGACCGCGCGCAGACGCAGGTCAACGCCGAACTGCCGCCCGGATCCACGCTGGCGCAAACGCGCGAAGTGGCCGAGCAGGCACGCCAGGCGGCGATGCGGGTACCTGGCGTAACAGGCGTGTTCAGCTCGATCGGCGGCGGTTCTTCCGGCGATGCGTTCGCGCCCGGCGCCGCCGCCGAAGCGCGCCGCGCGGTGCTGACGATTACCACGGTGCACCGCACGGACCGCGATGAAACGATGCCGGAGATCGATTCACTGCTGCGCCGCCAGCTGGCCGGCATCGCCGGTGCTCGCTTCACCGTGGGCCCGCCCGATACCGGCGTGAAGATGCAGCTGGTGCTGCAGTCGGAAGACCCGGATGCGCTGATCGCCGCCGCCCGCCGCGCCGAGCGCGAACTGCGCACCCTGTCCGGCATCGGCAACGTCACGTCGTCGGCATCGCTGGTGCGGCCGGAGATCATCGTGCGGCCCGACTTCGCCCGCGCCGCCGAACTGGGCGTGACGGCCGCGTCGATCGGCGAAACGGTGCGCGTGGCCACCGCCGGCGACTACGACTTCGACCTGACGAAGATGAACCTGCCGGAGCGGCAGGTGCCGATCCGCGTCAAGCTGCCGGACTATGTGCGCGCCGACCTCGACGCCATCGGCCGCCTGACGGTGCCGGGCCGTAACGGCCCCGTGCTGCTGGCCAGCGTGGCGGCGATCACGATGGAATCCGGCCCGGCCCAGATCGACCGCCTGAACCGCAGCCGCAACGTGACGCTGGACGTGGAACTGGGCAGCCGTTCGCTGGGCGAACTGAACGCCGAGGCGCGCAAGCTGCCGGCGCTGGCCAACCTGCCGCCGAACGTGCGGATCGCCGAACTGGGCGACGCACAGGAAATGGCCGCGCTGTTCGCCAGCTTCGGCATCGCGATGGCGATCGGCGTGCTGTGCATCTATGGCGTGCTGGTGCTGCTGTTCAAGGACTTCATGCAGCCGGTGACGATCCTGGCGGCGCTGCCGCTGTCGATCGGCGGCGCCATCGTGCTGCTGCTCATCACCGGCAACGCGCTGTCGATGCCGTCGATGATCGGCCTGATCATGCTGATGGGGATCGTGACGAAGAACTCGATCCTGCTGGTCGACTACGCGATCCTGGCGCGCCAGGCCGGCATGAGCCGCACCGAGGCGCTGGTGGACGCCTGCCACAAGCGGAGCCGCCCGATCCTGATGACGACCATTGCGATGGGTGCCGGCATGATGCCGCTGGCGCTGGGCCTGGGCGCGGACCCGAGCTTCCGCGCGCCGATGGCGATCACGGTGATCGGCGGTCTGATCACGTCCACGCTACTGAGCCTGCTGGTGGTGCCGGCCGTGTTCACGTATGTGGACGATATCGAGCACTGGATCGCGAAGGTAGCGCGCAAGCTGCGGCACAAGGACCATCCGCACGGCGACCATCCGCATGGCGAAGCCGCCAACCTGCCGCAAGCTGCGGAGCCGGGCAAGGCCGGCGGGCACTGAGCCAGAATCGGTGTGTTAAGCGTTACCCGCACATTGAAGGGGCATGAATTCACCCCAAAAGCGAAGGGCTGGGGTCAGACCCGCCGGGTCTGACCCCGGAGTTTGCACTTGGTTGGGCTCAACTCAACGGCATTAGTGCCTGTCACCGTTTTTCGTATGACCGTTTTGCCAGCTGGCGGCCTGCCGGCAAGCGGCACTGGCCCTGGCTCAGCCCTTCGCCATCTCTTCCGATGCGATATCGGCCAGGTCGATCAGCGCCTGCAATTCCGCGCCGCGCAGCTTGCGCGGTTCACGGTCGATCACGCACAGCGTGCCCAGTGCCAGGCCGGCGGAGTCGCGCAGCGGCACCCCGGCATAGAAGCGGATCTTCGGATCGCCCTGCACCAGCGGATTGTCGCGAAAACGCGGGTCGGCCGCGGCATCTTCCACCACGAACGGTTCGCCGGCCAGCACCGCGTGCGAGCAGAACGCCCACTCGCGCGGCGTTTCCTGCGCCTCGATCCCCACGCGCGCCTTGAACCATTGCCGGGTGGATGTCAGCAACGACACCAGCGCGATGGGTGAACCCGTCACTTGCGCGGCGAGACGCACGATGCGGTCGAAACGCGCTTCGGCCGCCGTGTCGACCAGCCGCGACGTTTCCAGCGCAGCCAGGCGCGCCGCCTCGCCCCGGTCCACGGGATAGCCGGGCGCCTGGTGCGGCTGGAATTCGGCCGGCGAGACAGGCGACAGGGCCGCCTCCACGGCCTGGCCGACAGTGGCGGCCGAGCCGCCGGGCGTGCGTTCGAGCAGCCTGTCGATCGCGGAAAGCCGGGTGCGCCGGTGCCCGCCCGGTGTCTTCCAGGAGGCGATCGCGCCGCTTTCCATCCACATCTGGACGGTACTGGTGGCAACGCCGAGCAGGCGCGCCGCGGCGGTGGTGGTCAGGATGGGATCGTCGGTATCGCTCATGTTCAAAAAAACCTCTGCATGGGCAACAGTATACCGGGTTCGACGGGAATTTAACGAATTTGACGAAAACGCGTCACAATCCATCAAATTCGTCAAATATTGTTGAGTTACGGAAATTAATACCGCATAATCTCGCTCAGTTTCATCAAATCGATTTCCCAACCACTCTTTTATCGGCCCCTGTCATGCACGCCTTCCGTCACGCAAGCATCGCTACCAAGCTGTACTCGGCCTTTGCCCTGGTCCTGCTGTTTACCGTCATCCTTGCCGTCTTCTCGATTGCACGCGTGAACCAGATCGATGCGGCGCTCGACAGCGCCAACGCATTGCGCCGCACCCAGCTCGACCCGCTGCTGGACGCCCGCGAGGCGCTGGCGCAGACCGGCATCGCGGCGCGCAACGCCTTCATCTTCCACGACGCCGCGGCAGCCGCGCGCGAACTGGATATCGTCGATCGGCAAAAGGCGCTGTACCTGGCCGAACTGGACAAGCTGGAGCCGCTGCTGCGCGACCAGGCGCAATTCGCCAAGGTCCGTGAAGGCATGCTGCAGATGGCGCGCGAGCTGGAGCGGCCACGCAAGTACCGCGCGGCGAACGAGATGGAAGCGTACGGGGTGTTCCTCGTCGAGGAATGCAGCCCGCTGCGCCGGCGCATCGTGGCCGACATCGAAGTGCTGATGAGCGAACTGGAACAGCGCAACGAAGTCGCCACCGCTGCCGCCAGCGAACAGGCGGCGTCGGCGCGCTGGTGGATCGGCGCGCTGGCCATCGTCTGCGCCCTGCTGTGCGTGGCCATCGGTACCGCCATCGTGCGCGGCCTGCTGCGCCAGCTGGGCGGTGAACCCGGCTACGCCACCAGCGTGGCGCGCGCCATTGCCCGCGGCGAACTGCACCGCCCGGTGGATACCGGCCGCGCCCACGAGAAAAGCCTGCTGCACGCCATGGGCTCGATGCGCGATGGCCTGGCCGGCATCGTTACCGAGGTGCGCGGCGGAACGGTGGCGATCGCCTCGGCCTCCGCCGAAATCGCTTCGGGCAACGCCGACCTGTCGGCCCGCACCGAAGCACAGGCACAGGCGCTGGTGCGGGTGACGGCGTCGATGGAGCAGCTGGTCGATTCCGTCCGCACCAATGCCGGCTACGCGGAAGAAGCCAGCACCCTGTCGCGCCAGGCCTCGGATGTGTCGCGCCAGGGCGGCGAGGCGGTGGACAGCATCGTCGCCACGATGAACCTGATCGGCGCATCGTCGAAGAAGATCGTCGACATCATCGCCGTGATCGATGGCATCGCCTTCCAGACCAATATCCTGGCCCTGAATGCGGCCGTGGAAGCGGCCCGCGCCGGCGAACAGGGGCGCGGCTTCGCCGTCGTCGCCAGCGAGGTGCGCAACCTGGCGCACCGCTCCGCCGCCGCCGCGAAGGAAGTCAAGCAGCTGATCGAGGATTCGGTCGCCAAGGTCGATACCGGCACGGTGCTGGTCGGCGCCGCGGGCACCACCATGAAGGACGTGGTCGAGGGCATCGCCCGCGTGTCGGCGATCATGGAAAACATCTCGGCCGTGACGCGCACGCAAAGCAGCGACATCGAATCGGTCGGCCAGGCCATCGGCCAGCTGGATGCGATGACGCTGCAGAATGCCGCGCTGGTCGAGCAGGCATCCTCGGCGGCGCAAGCGCTGCGCCTGCAAGCCGACCAGCTGGCCGGCGTGGTCGACACGTTCCAGCTCGAGCCCGCCAATGCGGGCTCCCCCAGGCTGGCGCTGGGCGGCGCCTGAATCCAGGAACCGGTGGCTTTCGTACACCTTGCAAAGTAAATGGTGACTGTCACCGTTTTTGAACCGGTGCTTTCGGACACCTTGCAAATAAATGGTGACTGTCACCGTTTTTGCCCCCGCGGCTTTCGGACACCTTGCAAGATAAATGGTGACTGTCACCATTTTTGAACCAGTGCTTTCGGACACCTTGCAAAAAAATGGTGACTGTCACCGTTTTTAGCCGGTCATCGGTTCTTGCCTGTCACCGGTCCTGTCTGGCGTTCGCTTCCCACTCGCGCCGTAGCAGGCCGTACAGCAACGAATCGCAGACCTCGCCGCCGACGATCCACCGTTCGCGCAGCAAGCCCTCGCGCTGGAAGCCCAGGCGCTCCAGCGCGCCGGTGGACCCGGTGTTGCGCGGGTCGACGTCGGCCTCGAGCCGGTGCATGTCCAGCTCGACGAACGCGAATTCCAGCAGCGCCCGCAGCGCTTCGTTGATATAACCCTTGCCCCAGTGCGCACGGCCCAGCGCGTAGCCCACCTCGCAGCGGCGGTTCGGCCAGTGCGGCCGGACCAGGCCGCAATTGCCGATCTGCCGGCCGGTCTCGTTGAGAACGATGGCGAAGCGGAAGTGTTCGCGTGCCGCGAAGGCTGCGGCATCGCTGGCGATCTGCTGCGCGGGACGTGCGGGATCGGTCCATGCACGCTCGCTGAAGTAGCGCATCACCTCGGGATCGCCATGGATCGCCATCAGGTCGTCTTCATCGCCGGGGCGTGGCGGGCGCAGGGTCAGGCGCGGGGTAGTCAGGGTAATGTGGTAGTCCATGGCTGGGATTTGATTGACGGCCTGACATGTTATCCTACCGGCGATGAAGCCGGTGACGGTATCATCGCACAGTCAGTTCCGGGGTAGTTCAGTGGAAGAATGCCTGGCTTTTACCGGGTGGGCGCCGGTTCGATTCCGGCCCCCGGACCCACATGGAGAGCACATGTCCACTACCCCGCCCGACGAGCCGTCCCGGGCCGCCATCGGTTCCGCGTATCCCGCATTCAAGCTTGCGCAGGCGCTCATCGCCAACGCGCGATCGACGGGTTCTTCCTCCAAGGTTCGTCAATGGATTGCGGTGCTGGAGAATATCTTCGCGGGTACCGTCGATCATGGCTCCCGAACGCCCGTCGACGGCGTGCCGGCATGGGTCACGCTCGAAGTCGTCACAGGTGGATTCGCCACTGGCGCCCTGGCCGCCGGCGGCCTGCTGCAGCCGCATGAACAAGAGCTGCTGGCCACGCTTCCAGAGGCCGCGCCCGACAGCGGACGACTGGCTTTGAATACGCATTTCCTGACCGATGCGGGCTTCGAGACGCTGAACGGCTGGCTCGATGATGGCTGCTACCGGATCTCGGTGCCCGAAGAGTCGGCACTGCTGACCGTCGCCTGGCTGGCACGCCATGACCGCCTCGATGAGGCACTCACCCTGACCGCGCAACTGGCACCGCACTTTTCGCGATTGCGGTTCTATCCGGCGCCTTCCAGCCACCCTCCGCATCCGTCAGGATCGGTCCATCTCCAGACCGCTGGCGAAGCCCTCGCCAGGATCGCTGCCATCGAACCCGATCGCCGCGTCCTGGCGCAGCGTGCCGCCGTCGACATCTGGGCGCCGATCCATGACCGCGTGGTCGGGATGTTCCTCGAGATAATCGAGGATGGCTGGCCAGGACGGCCCTGTCCCGAGGGCTGGCGCGACCGGGCTGCCCGATTGATCGACGAGATGCATGCCACGGCCGCCGCGCATGGATGCCGTGGCAAGGCGGCAAGGCCGAACGGGCATCAGGCACAGTTACGCCACCTGCTGGAAACCTGCGTCGCGGCGCCACATGCGTTGACCGCGCATGACATCGCCCGCGTCCGGCACATCGTGCAATGCTGCGTCGCCAAGCGCGGCGCACCTGGCTCGGCCGCGTGCATGGAAGCCCGCGCCCGGGCTCGGGCCGACGTATGCGGGCCGCTGCATGCGGACATTGCAGCGCTGGTGGCGCAACGCCTGCGGGCATATCCGGCCGACGCGGGAATCGAAGATCCCGAGCCGCTGGGACAACCAGTCAGCGGATCCGAGGCCACGGCGAGCGTGCCGGCAGCCACGCCGATTCCGTCATCGATACGGCGCAAGGCGCGGCGCTGCCGGAGCGACACGCCGGAGCGCCTGATTGCTGCTGGCCTGATCACCTCCGGCGACAAGCTTGCCGAAGTACTGCCACAGCTGACGGCCACGCTGCACTCGGCTTATTTCACCGAACCCGCGCTGGGCATGCTGTACGCGGAGACCTATCGCGCATTCCGGCGGCGGCGCTCGCTGCTTCTGCTGAACATGCAGAAACAGGTACAGTTCCATGAACTGCCGTGGGTCGCCGCGATGGAAGGCATGCGTGCGCCCGCCTCCTCGACAGTGGCAACCTCCCGCCAGCATCTGGTCGATATTGCCAGCCTCGCGCTGAGGTCCTTTCCACAAGCGCTGATCCCCAACAAGCTGCTGCAGGAGCTTCGCGCTCTCGCAGCGGACGCACAGCCCGGCATGCCGCTCGTCGAAGAACTGGCCGCCGATATCTTCGCTGGCGCATTCTCCGAAAAATTCGTCGCCGCCGCACAGCGCGCGGCCGGGTTTCTGGACGGCTCCCTGTACGCCCGTTACTACAGGATCGACTACAGCGAGATTGCCGGCCTTGCCGCGGTGCCCGCGTCGAAGGATATTCGCCAGCGGAATGCCCTGTCGACAAGCGCCGAGGCATTTGCCGCCATCTGCAGCAGGCGTGCCAATGCGACCGGAAAATTCAGTTCAGTCGCAAGCAATGGCATGCTCATCGAGCAGCAGCAGATCCTGACAACCCAGAACCTGGCCGTCTTGTGGCACGACCTGGAGCTCCATCGCACACTGTCGGCCGATCTCGCGAACATGTGCAGGCATTGCTTCCGATGGATGTGCGGTCGGCTGGCCGGTGCGGCGCCCGACCGGCACGCCGACCTCATTCGCGTGAAGAACAGCGCATATGCCTGGCGACAGATGGTCTTCTTCCTGACGATGATGGACCGCCCCGGCGTGGACGCCTTCCTGGCGTGGGCCGGAGAGCACCTTGGCCGGCATGCGGCAGTGCTGCCGGCGGGCCTGCCGCATGTGCTGCAAGGACTGATCGCGACGGCACATGGAACAGCACGTGAAAACCGGCGCGCCATCGATCCATTTACCGGGTGGACCGAGTACGAGCATCCACTGGCCGGGCGGCATACAGCCTACTGACCAGGCGCGGTCCACCCTCCCCCCATCGCCCGGTACAGGTCCACCGACGCGGCCAGCAGCCGCGCGCGCAGTTGCAGGCGCGCCACGTCCGCCGCATACAGGCTGCGCTGCGCATCGAGTTCCTCCAGGTAGGCCGCATAGCCGTTGGCGTAGCGGTTGTGGGCAATGCGCAGCGTTTCGGCGGCGGTGGCGCGGCGCGCGTCGTTCTGCACCACCTGCTCGCGCAGCCGCGTGATGGCATCGAGGCCGTTTTCCGTCTCGGCGAACGCCTGCCGCACCGTATTCTCGTAAGCGATGAGCGCCTGGTTGCGCTGCACGGCGGCGGAATCGGTGGCGGCCTGCACCCGGCCCCCGTCGTACAGCGGCGCCACCAGCGTGCCGGCGAGGCGCCACAGGCGGGTGGGCCCGTGCAGCAGGTCGGACAGATCGGTGGACTGGATGCCGCCGGCGGCCGTGAGGCGGAAAGTGGGCAGCAACTGGTCGCGCGTGGCGGCCAGCTGGGCGCTGGCGGCCGCGATGGCCTGTTCGGCGCGCGCGATGTCGGGCCGGCGGCGCAGCAGGTCCGACGGCAAGCCGGCCGGCACCGGCGGCGGCACCAGTTCGGCCAGCGCCTTGCCCCGCGCGATCGGGCCCGGCGAAGCACCCGCCAGCAGCGACAGCGCGTTTTCCTGCTCGAAGATCTGCCGCTGCAGTTGCGGGACCTGTTCGGCCGCCGTGTCGTATTCGGCCTGCGCCTGCAGCCATTCCAGGCGCGAGCTGTAGCCCACCTCGAACTGGCGGCGCGCCAGGTCGCGCGAACGCTCGCGCAGTTGCAGGGTGGCCCGGGCCAGTTCCAGCTGCGCATCGAGCCCGCGCAGGTTCAGGTAGCCGGTGGCCACGTTGGCGGCGATCGACAGCGCCACGGCATCCAGGCTGGCCTGCTCGCCGCGCAGCGTGGCCGCGGCGGCCTCGGTGGCGTTGGCCAGCCGGCCCCACACATCGATCTCGTAGGCGGCCTGGAACTCGGCCTGGAATGCATTGGCCACGTAGGGCCGTCCCGTCGCGGGCGACAGCGCCCGTGCCCGCGCGGGCGAGGTGTCGAACGACAGCGTGGGCTGCTGCGCGGCGGCCGCGGCGCGCACGCGCGCCCGGTAATCCTCGATCCGCTCGCGCGCCAGGCGCAGGTCGCCGTTGTTCGCCAGCGCCGCGGTCACCAGCGCCGCCAGCGCCGGATCGCCGAACCCCTGCCACCATTGCGCATCCACGGGCAACGCCGTGGCACCCTCCGGGATCGGCGCCCGCCACTGCGCCGGCACCTGGAGGCGTGACGCCGGCGGCGCGCCGACCTTCGCGGCACAACCGGCGAGCGCCGCTGCGACCATCCCCGCCACGAGCACCGGCACCACAGTCTTCATTGCCGCGCCTCCGCGTCATTGAGCTCGGCCGACGTATCGATGCTGACGATGACGGACATGCCGGGCCGCAGCCGGTCGGCCAGCTTCTGGCCCGGATCGATGCGGATCCGCACCGGAATGCGCTGGGCGATCTTCACATAGTTGCCGGTAGCGTTATCGGCGGGCAGCACGGAAAACTCCGAGCCGGTGGCCGGCGAAATGCGTTCGACCTGGCCGGTCAGCATCGCGCCATCGAGCGCGTCGACCTTGAACGTGGCGCTCTGGCCGACACGCACGCCATTCATCTGGGTTTCCTTCAGGTTGGCGATCACCCACATCTGGCGCGGCACGAGCCCCATCAGCTGCGCGCCCGAGTTGACGAACGCGCCGCGCCGTACGCCCACCTGGCCCAGCTGGCCATCCGACGGCGCCTGGATGCGGGTGTTGTCCAGGTCTACCTTCGCCGCCTTCAGCGCCGCCGCCGCATTGGCCACCGCCGCCTCCAGCGCGGCGCGGTTGACGGTCACCGATTGCGACTGCTGCCGCGAGATTTCCACGTTGGCCTGCGCCTGCGCGACGGCCGCCTGGGCCTGGGCGTGGGCGGCCCGCTGCGCATCGCGCTCGCGCTGCGACAGCGAACCGTCCTGCACCAGCTCCTCGACACGCGCCAGGTCGGCCTTCGCGCGGGTGGCCTGCGCCCGCGCATTGGCCAGCGCCGCTTCCTGCAGGGCGATGGTGGCGGCGGCGCTGCGGCGCGACTGGCCCCAGTTTTCCAGCGCCGCCCGCTGCGCCGCCAGTTGCGCCTCGGCCTGCTGGTAACGCTGCTCGTAGACGCGGCGGTCGATCTCCACCAGCAGGTCGCCCTGCTTCACATGCTGGAAATCCTGCACGTGCACCTGCGTGACATAGCCGGACAACTGGGTACCGATCACGGTCACCTGCCCGCGCACCAGCGCGTTCTCGGTCGACACGATCGGGCTGGTGAACGGCGGCAGCCGCCACGCGTACAGCACGATCAGCACGCCCACCAGCGCGACCAGCGAAAAGCCGACGATGGCCAGCCACTGGTGCGGCCGGTCGGGCTGGCCCGGCGCCGCGGCCGGCGGCGCGGCAGCCGGTGCGGGTGCGGGTGCGGGTGCAGGTGCGGCGGCTGGAGTTGGGGGTGTCGTATCGTTTGCGCTCATGTCGATCCGGAATTGTCGAGGGAAACCTTGGCCATGCCCGTCTGGGCATTCTGCACCGGCGCGGCGGGACGGCACGCGGTGCACATCTGCCACAGGTAGTGCGCCAGCATCCACGCCAGCGTGGCCACGGCGACGATGCTGATCAGCAGGAAGACATCGTTATAGGCGAGGATGTTGGCCTCGCGGGTGGCCGCCGCGCCGAGCGAGGCGATGCCCTGCGCGCTGCGCAGCGCCGGATCGGCCAGCGTGCCGGCCAGCGCGGCGCCGCTGCCCTGCACGCGGCTGGCCACCAGCGGATCGATCAGGGTCAGGTGCTCGACCAGCTGGCTGGAATGGTATTTCTCGCGCAGCACCTGCACCGTGCCCACCAGCGCGGAACCCAGCAGGCCGCCCAGGTTCTGCGTCATGGAAAACATCAGTGAAAAGCTGATCAGGTTCTTCGGCTGGGCGATGATCGCGCCGAAGCCGGAGACGAACACGGGGCCGATGAAGAACACGCCGGCGAACGCCAGCAAGGCCTGGCTGATGTACATCTGCGCCGGCCGCGTCAGGTTGGTGGCGTGCGCGTCCATCCAGGCGCCCAGCGCCATCAGCAGCAGGGCGAACATCAGCGATGTCTGTACCCGGCTCGGCGCGATCGTCAGCGCGCTGGCCACCATGCCGGCGATGCTGGCGGCCAGCGTGACGAGCCACAGCTCGCGCATCTGGTCGTTCTGCAGGCCCAGCGCCTGCAGGAAGCCGACCGTGCCGGTGGCTTCCGATTGCACGATGCGGATCAGCACCACGGACAGGGCCAGGCGCAGCATGCTGGCGGTGGTCAGCCAGCGGATATTCAACAGCGGATTGGCGCGATTGTGCTCGATCGTCACGGCGGCGGTGACCAGCACGATCGACCCGGCCAGGCACCAGCCCAGCCAGGGCGCCTCGAACCACCACACGGTGCGCCCCAGGCCCAGCACGGCGCACAGCAGCGCCACGCCGGGCGCGAACAGCGCGAAGGTGAGGAAATCGAGTTTCTCGAACGCGCGGATGCGGTCGCCCGGCGGCAGCTTCAGCAGCAGCACGCAGCCCAGCGACAGCAGGCACATGCCCAGCTCGAAGAAATACAGGCCGCGCCATTCGGCGATCTCCAATAGTTCGGTGGAGAAGATCCGCGCGATCGGCAGCGCCAGCTGCGAGAAGCCCACGCCCAGCACCACGCCCTTCAGCCGGTGCTGCGCCGGGAACCCTTGCAGCGTGTAGTACAGGCCCAGCGTGGTGAGCGCGGCACCCGACATGCCGCTGGCCGCGCGCACCAGGATCGCCGAGCCGAGGCCGTGCACGAACAGGTGGGCCAGCGTGGCCAGCGCGTACAGCACCAGGAACAGTTCGGTGAACAGCCGCAGGCCGAACTGCTGGCGGAATTTCACCAGCAGCAGGTTCATCGACACGCTGGCCATCACGTACACGGCGGGCAGCCACTGGATCTCGGCCGAGTAGACGCCCAGCGAACCTTGCGCATAGACGAGGTTGACGGTGACCAGCGCATTGCCCAGGCCGCCCGTCAGCGCGACGATGAAGCCGACCAGCAGGTAGGCCATGCGGCGGGGAGTCGAATGGAGCGGCGACGACGGCGACCCCGGCAACATCGGCCGTTCGTGGGGCTTCCAGGTTTGCGGGGCGTAGACGTCCATGCGGTCTAGAAAAAATGCAAAAAAACGGAAGCAGTACGAAAGGGTTGGATCAAATGATAAAGCCCGGCTGCCGCGCGTGGCGCATGCAACCGGGCCGGGCCTCACCTATGGCAGAGCTGAGGCCCTGGTGGTGGGCAGGCTTACACGGCCGGCGGATCGCTTTCGCGCACCCACACGCGGTGCTGCGCCAGCGCTTCCTTGAACGCGGCCAGCGCGGCGGCGGCATCGACCGGCTGGGCGCCGATGATGCCCGGGTCGGGCGAACCGTCGCGCAGCGCGGCGGGGATGCCGGCCTTGGCCAGCAGCTGCGCGCCGGCATCGACCACCATGATCGGCTTGCAGTGGCGGTACTGCTGCCGCAGGAAGTCGAGCGCGTTCGCATCGGCCGCCAGGGTTTGCGCGCACTGTTCGCCGGCCGGCACCACGACGGCGTCGTAGATCACGGCCGGCCCGGCTTCCAGCGTGATTTCCACGTCCAGCGTGGCGCTGTCGGCACCCGTGACCTGCCCCAGCCGCGAGGACACGACCCGCGGCACCGCGCCATCGGCGAGCAGCGATTCGTAGATGGTGCGCACACCGGCCACGTCCACGCCGTCGGCGACCAGGATCGCGACGCGGCGCGTGTGGATGCCCACCTGCCCCGGCCGCGCCAGCAGCGACAGCCCGGCCGACGTGCGGTAGGCCGGCAGCGGCCGCGTGGTGGCCATCGGCTGTGGATCGGGTACCGGCATGCCGAGGCCGGAGGCGACGGCATTGACCAGCGACGCATCCACGTTGGCCAGCATCGACAGCGTGCGCTTGCGGATCGCCGGCACCGTCACGCGCGTGAGCTCGAAGCGGAATGCGCCGATGATGTGCGAGCGCTCGACCGGTGTCTGGCTCTGCCAGAACAGGCGGGCCTGCGAATAATGGTCGGCGAACAGCTCGGGCTTGCCGCGCACCTTGTCCTCCACGAAGGTCTGCTGCGGGAAGCTCGTGAAGCCCATGCGGCCGCCCTGGAACGGGCAGCCGCCGCCCAGCGAGTTGGGTTCATAGGACACGCGGCCGCGGTTGATCGTCTGGCGGTGCATGCCGTCGCGCTGGTTGTTGTGTACCTGCGTGACCGGCGCGTTGATCGGGATCTCGTGGAAGTTCGGCCCGCCCAGGCGCGACAGCTGCGTATCCACATAGGAGTGGATGCGGCCGTGCAACAGCGGATCGTTGGTGAAGTCGATGCCGGGAATGACATGGGCCGTGCAGAAGGCCACCTGCTCGGTCTCGGCGAAGAAGTTGTCGGGGTTACGGTTCAGCACCATGCGGCCCACCGGCTTCACCGGCACCAGCTCTTCCGGCACCAGCTTGGTGGCATCGAGCACGTCGAACTCGAAGCTGTCGGCCTGTTCCTCGGTGAAGACCTGCAGGCCCAGTTCCCATTCGGGGAATTCGCCCGCCTCGATGGCTTCCCACAGGTCGCGGCGGTGGAAGTCGGGATCGGCGCCGCTGATCTTGACCGCTTCGTCCCACACCAGCGAATGCGTGCCCTGCAGCGGCGTCCAGTGGAACTTGACGAACACCGATTCGCCGGCCGCGTTCACCAGGCGGAAGGTATGCACGCCGAAGCCCTGCATCATGCGGTAGCTGCGCGGGATCGCGCGGTCCGACATGGCCCACATCAGCATGTGCATCGACTCGGGCATCAGCGAAACGAAGTCCCAGAAGGTGTCGTGCGCGCTGGCCGCCTGGGGCATCGCATTGTGCGGCTCGGGCTTCAGCGCATGCACCAGGTCGGGGAACTTCATCGCGTCCTGGATGAAGAACACGGGGATGTTGTTGCCCACCAGGTCCCAGTTACCCTCGTCCGTATAGAACTTGACGGCGAAGCCGCGCACGTCGCGCGCGGTATCGGTGGAGCCCCGTTCGCCGGCCACGGTGGAGAAGCGCACGAAGACCGGGGTCTTCTTGCCGGCCTGGGCGAACGGCGCCGCGCGCGTGATGGCCGACAGGTCCTCGTAGCTTTCGAAATAACCGTGCGCCGCCGAGCCGCGGGCGTGCACGATGCGCTCGGGGATGCGCTCATGGTCGAAGTGCGTGATCTTTTCGCGCAGGATGAAGTCTTCCATCAGCGTGGGGCCGCGCAGGCCCGCCTTCAGCGAATCCTGGTTGTTCGCCACCGGCACGCCCTGGTTGGTGGTCAGCACCTGGCCGCTCGAATCGGCGCGCACGCGGTCCAGCGGCGCATTGGTGTTGTTGACGCCGATCGGCGGCTGGCCACCGCCGGTCTTCGGCGAGGCGATGCCTTCCGCGGCGGTGCTGGCGGTGGCGAGATCGGTCGACGGCTTGGCGGTCTGCCCGGCTTGCGGCGTGCGCGCGGCATCGCCGTACTCGCCGGGCTTGTTGGCGTTATGCGTGGTTTGCGCGGCCAGGTCCATGCCACCGGCCTGCTTTTCCAGCAGCACGTCGCCCTGCGGATTGTTGTTGCCCAGCGATTGCGGCGGCGCCGCGCTGGAAGGACCTGAAACAGTGGAGAGGATGGAGCCGGCACCGTCGACGCCGGAGGACTGCCTGGTGGGAGGGGTGGTCATTGGGTCCTTGAAAATGATCGGAATACAGTGTGTTGCCGTGATCGGCGATGCTTGGGCACAAAGACGCCCGGCCGTGCACGATCACATGCAGGGCCGGGCGTGGCCCTCCGCAAGCCATCACGGAAGGCAAATCAGCTGCGAGCGGCGCGGCCGAAGCCGCACCGTCATGGCGCTCAATGGCGGCGCGAACCCAGCAGCTTCGAGACGGCGTAGCCGGCGGCCAGCGCCACCAGCACGGACGTGCCCGGGCTGTTGCGCACATAGCTGCGGCCCGTTTCGGCCAGGCGGCCGTAAGCGACGTTCAGGTCGGCGGCTTTCTGGCTCAGCTTTTCGGAAACGACGCTGGCCTTGCTGGAGACTTTTTCCACGGTGTCGTGGGCCTTGCCGACCAGGCGGTCGGTGGTCGCCGGCACTTTCTCGGCCAGCTTCTCGACCGTGCTGTGCACTTTCTCGGCGGCGGCGGGCACCTTGTCGGCGATCTTGTCGACGGCGCTGTGCGCGGCGGTAGCGGCCTTGTCGGCGGCGGGCTGCACCTTGTCGGCAGCCTTGTCGATGGTGTTATGCGTGTCGGTACGGTTGGTGGTATTGCCGATCGGCGTCACGGTGCCGGTCGCATTGATGGTCGATTTTTCGTTGTCCATGATCGGTATCCTCTTGGTTGGTGTGTTTGCAGGGTCAACGATAGGCCGTTCAGGGGCGCCGCACAGTGCGGTGCATAACAAAGCGGCAATGCCGTCATGCCCGGTGCGCCGCCCGCGCGGCCTTTGTGGCAAGCTTGGCCCGTTCCAGCAACGGAGGTGCGTCATGTTTCCTGTCTCTGCAGTGACCGAACCGTCCGGCATGGCCACCCTGTTCGGCACGGCCGGCGTGGGTGCCGCCCCCGCGCAGGACGACGTGGCGCCCAGCTCCGACGTCGACGTATCGTCGCTGGGCCAGTTCATGGGCACGCTGGCGCTGGCGCAGAAACGGCTGGGCGAGCTGGCCGCCGCGAGCGGTGGCCGCATCACGGACGCCGAGCTGGAACAGCTGGGCACCGCCGCGGGCGAACTGGTGGAAGCCTTCAACGTGGGCCGCGCCATCGACACGCTGGCGCCGCCATCGGGCGAACCGTTGCCACCCAACGCCCTGGCTGGCCGCCTGGCGCAAGCCTTCGACGAGCAGCGCGCCGGGCTGGCACGGCTGGGCATCGATCTCGCCCCTTCCCTGCTGGGCGACGACGGCGACATGCTGGCCGTCGACGAAGGCCGGCTGCTGGCCGCGTTCCAGGCCGACCGCCAGGGCACGCTGGACGCGCTGGCACGCGCCGCCGGCAGCTTCGACGAGGCGGCCAGCGCGCTGGCGCAGGAGCGCGATGCCATCGGCCCGGACGGCAATTCGCTGCAGCCGCCCGCCACCACCAACCTGCCGCCGAGCGAGATCAGCGACGCCGCGTTCCGCAACGCGCTGCGCGATACCGCCGTGCAGCCCAACCAGCAGAATGCCGCGCCCGACGCGCCCGACGCCTCCAACAAGGCGGAACAAGGCGGACAGGCGCGCCAGCCCGAGGCACCGCAGATCGCCGGTTCCGGGACGCCCGCGGCCATGCTGAACAACCAGGCCGCCGAGCTGACGGCCGCGCAGGCCCGCGACAGCGCCAGCGGTGCGCTTGGCCCGGCCAATGCGCAGGCACCGCAGAGACCGGAGCAGCAGGCGCCTGCGCAGCAAGCCCTGGCACAGCAAGGGCCCACGACACAAGGCCCGGGGCAGCAAGGGCCGACGGAGCAAGGGGCGACGCCCCAGGTAGCCGGGCCGCAGGTACCCACGCAGCAGGTCCCCGTGCAGCAAACCCCGACGCAACAAGCTCCGACGCTGCAAGTCCCCACGCAGCAAGTTCCCAACTATGCGCAACCGGCGGCGGCCATCCCGTTGCCGGCCGCCGCCAACCGCACGCCGACGACCCCGGCCGAGACGGCTGCCGCCCAGCAGGCGGTGCGCGATACCGTGCAGCCGCCGCCCACGCGCGTGACCGGTGCCACCGGCGAGGCGCAAGCCAATCCGGTGCAGACGCCGCCGGCAGCGACGACGTCGCCCGACCAGGCCAACGCCGAAGCCCTGGCCCGGCAACTGGCGGCCGAACGCTTTGCCGCCGAGCGGGCGGCCGTGGCGGAAAATGCGCAAGCGCGGCGCGAGCAGGTACAACGCGACGACGCGGCACGGCTCGAGCGCGACCGCGCCGCACTGGTGCAGCAGGATCGCGCGGCCGCGGACCGTGTTGCCGCCGACCGTCTTGCCGCGAACCGCCTCGCTGCAGCGCGGGCGGGGGCGGACGATGCGGAACTGCGGCGCCAGCAGGCGCAGCGCGACGACACCGCGCGGCTCGACCGCGCCACGCTGACGCAGCAGGAACGCGCGGCTGCAGACCGCCTGGCACTGGCGCGGCAGACGGCGAACGAGGCGCTGGCCGAACAGGAAGGCATCGTCACGCAGGACCAGCGGCTGCAGGAAGTGCGCGCCGCGGCGCTGCGCCAGCTGACGACCACGCGCGATGAGGACGTCGCCGCGCAGCAGCTTGCCGACCGGCTGGATGACGCAGCCCGGCAGGAGGTTCGCCAGGATACGCTGGCGCAGACCGACCGGCTGGCGCAGGACCGCCTGCTGGAGGCACGCCGGGCGGCGGCCGGGCTGGCGCAGGGCACGCGGGAAGATGCGCTGGTCGAACAGCAGCTCGCGCAGGTCCGCCTGGCGGCCACGCGGCAGGCCGAGGATGCGCGCCAGGCTGCCGCACTGACCGATGCCGAGAACGCGCGCCAGCGCGATGCGCTGCGGGTCCTGCAGGAACAGGGGGCGGAACGTGCGCAAAACATTCTCGATCAGGAACGGCTGGCCCTGCGCACCCAGCAGGCCGCCGGCGCGGCTGGCAGGGGAACCGCTGCCGGTGCCACGGCATTGACCGGCATGGCCAACGAGCAGGCCGCGGCCGGCGCCGCTGCGGATGCGCAGATCGCCGCCGATGCGGCAGCCGCGGCGACCGCCGGTGCCGCCGCCACGGCCCAGGCGGCGGCCGACGCGGCGGCTGCGGCGCAGGCTTCGCTAGGCACGCCGGCCAATCCGGCGGAGGGCACCACGGCCGGCGGCACGCCGACGGCAACAGGTGCCCCGGCCGGCACGGTTCCGGGAGGCGCGGGAACGCCGGGCGCGAACGCCGCGGGCACGGCTGCCGCCAACGCGGGGGCCAACAATGCCCCGCGGGCGCCGAACGCGGCCGATCCATCCACGGCCGCGGGGATCGCCGCGCAATACCTCGCCGGCGGCATCGGCGGCGGCCCGAACGCGAATTCCGCACCGCCACCGCGCAACGAGATCAACCCGGCAGTCCGGCCGGTTACCCGTACGGGCACGGTGCCGCCGGTGTGAACGGCGGCCCTGCCGGCGCGTGGCAGGGCATGGGGCATCGGCATGGACATGTGACAAAGCTTGCTCCCGTCGCGAGAACGTGGATAATTCACGCTACTCAAGAATAACGACGGGAGATCCGATGAGACACACGCACTTGGCCGGCGCGCTCGCGCTGGCGGCAATGTCGGCAATGGCGGCCGGCGCCGCCGCGCAGGAAACCGTGGTTCGCATCGGCCATAGCGGGCCGCTGTCAGGCGCGCAGGCTTTCTCCGGCAAGGACAATGAAAACGGCGCGCGGCTGGCGGTCGAGGAGCTGAACGCGAAGCCGGTCACCATCGGCGGCAAGAAGCTTCGCTTCGAGCTGGTCTCCGAGGATGACCAGGGCGATCCGAAGGCCGGCGTCAACGTCGCGCAAAAGCTGGCCGATGGCGGCGTGCGCTACGTGGTCGGCCCCTACAACTCGGGTGTGGCGATCCCCGCATCGCGCGTATATGCGAATGCCGGCGTGGTCGTGGCCAGCGTCGCCTCGAATCCGAAACTCACGCAGCAAGGCTACAAGAACCTGTTCCGCGTGAACGCCAGCGATACGCAGCTCGGTTCGCGCATGGCGCTGTACGCGGCGAAGGAACTGAAGATCAAGACAGTGGCGGTGATCGACGACCGCACCGCCTTCGGCCAGGGCCTGGCCGAGGAATTCAAGCGCGCCGCCCGCGCCGCCGGCATGACGGTGGCCGGCCATGAATACACCACCGACAAGGCGGTCGATTTCACTTCCATCCTGACCAAGCTGCGGCCGAAGAACGTGGAAGCGATCTTCTTCGGCGGCTATGCGCCACAGGGCGGCCCGATGGCGCGCCAGATCCGGCAGCTGGGCATCAAGGCGAAGCTGCTGGGGGGCGACACGATCTGCACCGCCGAGATGGGCAAGCTGGGCGGCGATGCCGTGGGTGCCAACGTGCTGTGCTCGCAGGGCGGCGCCCTGCTCGACAAGGCCGCCAGCGGCCCCGGTTTCAAGGCGAAATTCAAGAAGCGCTTCAATGCCGAGCCGGACGTGTACGCCGCCTCGTACTACGACGCCGTCCACCTGTTCGCCCAGGCCATGCAGCAGACGAGTTCCGTCGAACCCGCGAAGGTGGGCGCCGCGATTTCCGCCGGTTCCTACCAGGGCGTGGCGGGCACCTACGCCTTCGACGCAAAGGGCGACATGAAGGCCTCGCCGGTAACCATCTACACCTTCAAGGGCGGGCAGCCAAGCGCGTTGACCAGCTACTGATCCTCACGGCCGAGCTCGTGTCATGGGGGCATTGCAGGTGTTTCAAGGAGCACCGCTCCTTGCCTGCAATGCGGCGATGCCTTGCAAGGCATCGCTCCCTCCGGGCACGCTGACACGAACTCAGCCGTGAACTATTGCTCAGGCCGTGTCAGGGGGTCAGGCACGCTGACACGAACTCAGCCGTGAACTATTGCTCAGGCCGTGTCAAGGGGTCAGGCACGCTGACACGAACTCAGCCGTGAACTATTGCTCAGGCCGTGTCAAGGGGTCAGGCACGCTGACACGAACTCAGCCGTGAACTATTGCTCAGGCCGTGTCAGGGGGTCAGGCACGCTGACACGGGCTCAGCCGTGAACTATTGCTCAGGCCGTAAGCGCTTGCTCAGGTCCTGTCATGGGGCATTGCAGGGGGAGGCGCAGGGGTTTCGCAGAGCACTGTTCTGCGCCTGCGGAACGGCGCAGCCATGGAAGGCTGCACCTTCGAGGAGCACCGCTCTTGCCTGCAATGCGGCGATGCCTTGCAAGGCACAGCTCCTCCCAGGCACGCTGACACGCACTCAGCGCACTGGAGCAATGACGTCATCAACACGCTGTCGTGCGCGTCATCCTGCTGACAGTTCTCGTGGAAATGCCGAAATACCGAGCGATCTGGTCGCGGGAATAGCCGCCGCATGCCCATGCGGCGGCTACCGCCATGCTCCTGTCCAGATGCAAGCGCGCGAACTGTTCAAGCGTCGGAATCGAGGGTATTTCGTGAATCCGTTCGATCACTTCCGGCCGGGCGTAATATCGCCGCTTACTCAACGGAATGCGGGCATCGACGAACACGCGATATGCCAGCTTTTTCGCCAACATGGTTGCGCCTGAAAACTGATCGAGTGCCCAGTCCACGTTCAGCCATGGAGGCGCCTCGTGAAATCCGCTCAGATAAACGTGGGAGCTCCACGGCCATTCGTCCGGATGCTCGACCAGTGCGGCACGAACGGGGTTGAGCACGATGTAACGCAGCAGTTCGAGCAGATGTTCCTGCCGAACGACATGGGTGTCACCGAATCGTCCCTGGAACAGGTGGCCGGTAAGCCCATGCCGCCAGTTGAACTTGTGCGCATATTTACCGTTCAGGTATTGCATCGCCGAGGAGAGATTCGCATCCGGCGTTTCAAAAAGCAGATGAAAATGGTTGGGCATCAGGCACACGCCATATACCACCAGTTGGAAGCGGCTCGCGGTTTCGCAAAGTATGCGGTACCAGATCTGCTTGTCGATATCGTCGGCAAATATGTGTGCCCGACGATTGCCACGCGTAGTGATGTGGTAAATCGCCCCAGCGAATTGATGTCGTGTCGGTCGGCCCATCTACCTACGTTAGCATCGCACCGATCGCCAGCGATGAGGTCGGTCAGCCAGCAGGATGCAACTTTCACCAAGCACCTATGGGCTAGGGCCGTGACAGGGGGGCAGGCACCATGACACGAGCTGATGCATGGATCAATGACGAGCCCGTGTCACGGGGTCAGGCACCATGACACAAGCTGATGCATGGATCAATGACGAGCCCGTGTCAGGGGGCCAGGCACCATGACACGAGCTGATGCATGGATAAATGACGAGCCCGTGTCACGGGGTCAGGCACCATGACACGGGCTGATGCAGGGGTGAATAGGCTTCAGCCGACCGCCCGGCTGGCCACGTGCAGGCCGGGCCGGCCGTAGAATTCCAGCGCCTTGACGGTGTTGCGGCCGTCGCGCTTGGCGGCGTACAGCAGCTGGTCGGCCAGCTCGATCACGGCTTCCTGCGGGAAGCGGGCGGCGACGTTGGCGAAGTTGACCGACGTGACACCGAAGCTGGCCGTCACGCCGACCGACTTGCCGGGCGTGGTCTCGGTGGTCATGGTGGACAGCGCGGCGCGCATCCGCTCGGCCAGGTGCACCGCGCCGGCCAGGTCGGTTTCGGGCAGCACCAGCAGGAATTCCTCGCCGCCGAAGCGGATCAGGTTATCCACGTTCTCCCGGATCATCCCGCGCAGCAGCGTGGCGAATGCCACCAGTACCCGGTCGCCCGCCGCGTGGCCATAGGTGTCGTTGACGGACTTGAAGTAGTCGATGTCGCAGGCGATCACGGCGACGCTGAGGCGGAAGCGGCGCGCCCGCGACAGCTCCATGTTCAGCAGCTCCTGCTGCAGGTAGCGCCGGTTGTGGCAGCCCGTCAGCGGATCGCGCTCGGACAGGTTCTTAAGCACCGACTGCACGCGGAACTCCTCGCGCCGGATGATGTTGTAGCGGCGCGCGGCGATGAAGCCGAAGCAGTTCGCCAGCGACAGCAGCATGACCATCGTCAGCTGTTCCTGCCCGGTCAGGCGGCCCGTGACCAGCGCGACGGCGATGAACACGAGCGTGGAGATCACGCCGATGGCCAGCGCGTACAGCAGCCGGTTCGGAATGTACAGGTACACCACGAGCACCATCAGCCCCATCGACATCGCGTGCCAGGATAGCTCGGCCGGCCTTGCCAGCACGATCGGCGCGAAGGCCAGCATGCCGACGATCTCGGTGACGCTTGCCGTCAGGTAGACCCGGCCGACCGAATGCGGATGCAGGTGATTGGTGACGCAACTGGCGACCGCCACCACGGCGACCGCGGCACGGCAGCCGAACAGCATCAGCGACAGCGGCGAAAGTCCCAGCGCCAGCACGTCGGTGATTGCAAAGACAAGGTAAACGGCGGCACAGAACAGCAGCGTGGTGCGCAGCTGTTCCTTGGTCTGCGGCAGCAGGTGATGGCTGAAATGCGCTTCGATCGTCCTGTCGGTGAATTCTGCCGAGAGGCGGGAGATCGCGAACGCCGCGTCATGAACCGGGGGTGACACGTCTCCTCCTGATACTGATGAGCCCGCCAAGCGGGTAAACGGGGGATATTGTAAACGTATCCCTACAGACATTTCTCACTAATAGTCACCCACGGCAGATATTTGTAATGAAATTACGACAGCTTCGACGACGCCGGGCAGGAATGGGCAAAGGTAATCTCACCAATTTGCATTTTAGCAAAAATCATGCCGCAAGAGAAATTTATTATTTTGATAACGATACAATAATAGTTGCAAAATTGCACTACTTCCCCTGGCGTATTGCCGGGCGGCGCACAAACCCGTACCAGGAATGGATGTGACAGCGTTCGGGAAGGGAACTTTGCGCGGACCGCGCCCAAAAAAAATGACCGCGGCTGCGGGGCCGCGGTCGAAGATTGACTGCAATGGGGCGCCGGCGCCGCCGCAGGTTCAGCGCCTGCGGTCGTCCCGGTCTACGCCGATGCCGGCACCAGCCGCGCCGCCATGTCGGCGATACCGCTCCGGGCGGACCTGCGGCGCATGCTCGACATGGCGAACTGTCAGTACCTGATGGCGCGGCGTGCCCCTGCACAGGCAGCGGCGTAGCTCACTTCTGCATCCGCGCAACAGGCGCGACCGGTTCCAGCACCGGTACCGGCTGCTCCTCGCCGAATGCCGCGCCGCGATCGAGAACGGCCCTGGCCTGCCGCATGTCGATGGCCTTCTCCCAGCGCGCCACCACCACCGTGGCGACGCCGTTGCCCACCAGGTTCGTCACCGCGCGGGCTTCGTTCAGGAACCGGTCGACACCGAGCAGCAGCACCAGCCCTTCGACCGGAATCTTGTGCATCGAGGCCAGCGTGGCCGCCAGTGCGACGAAGCCGGCACCGGCGACACCGGCCGAGCCTTTCGAGGTGAACAGCAGCACGCCGAGCAGCACCAGCTGGTCCCACAGCGTCAGGTCGATGTTCATGGCCTGGGCGATGAAGATCGATGCCATCGTCAGGTAGATCGCCGTGCCATCGGCATTGAAGGCATAGCCGGTCGGCAGTACCAGCCCCACGACCGGCTTGGGAATGCCCAGCTTTTCCAGCTTGACGAGCATTTGCGGCAGCACCGCTTCGGTCGACGCGGTGCCGAGCGTGACCAGCAGCTCGTCCTTGATGTAGCGCATGAACTTGAACAGCGACAGGCCGCACGCACGCATGACGATGCCCAGCCCCACCACGATGAAGACGGCGGAGGTCAGGTACAGGCACAGGATCAGCTGGCCGAAGGACGCCAGCGTGCCGATACCGTATTTGCCCACGGTGAAGGCCATGCCGCCGAAGGCCCCCAGCGGCGCGACAACCATGGCGATGCGCACGACGCCGAACATCCCCTGCAGGAACTGGTCGAGCATGTCGACGAACGGTTCGACCGGCTTGCCGGCGCGGGCCAGCGCGATGGCGAACAGCAGCGAGAAGAAGATGATCGGCAGCATTTCGCCGGCGGCGAACGCCCCCACCACGCTATTCGGCACCATGTTCAGGATGAAATCGAATGCGCCGCCCTGCTGTTCCGCCCGCTTGGCGTAGGTCTCGACCGATGAACCGTCGATGTGCGCGGGGTCGATATTCATCCCGACACCGGGCTGGAAGACGTTGACGACGACCAGCCCGATGGCCAGCGCGAGCGTGGAGGCAACCTCGAAATACAGTACCGCCTTGATGCCGACGCGGCCCGCTTCGTGCACATTGTTCATGCGGGCGATGCCGACCACGATGGAGGCGAAGATGATCGGCGCCAGCAGCATCTTGATCAGCTTGATGAAGAGGTCGCCCAGGGGTTTCAGCTGGGCCCCGAGGTCGGGCATGAAGTGGCCCAGCGCGATGCCGGCCACGATGGCAATCAGGACCTGGACGTAGAGCTTGGAAAGGGACTTTCCGATGAAGGTGGATCGCATGGCTGTCTCCTGTTGCGAATTGTCGTACTGCCTTCCGGACTACCAATGGACGAGCGGGACCGCCGCAGGCGCGCATTGGCGGCTGCGATGGTCACTGTCCTGGATTCATTGCTGGCGGACCGCGCCTCTCTGCGGAGGCGTTGCCGGTCGCCTGGCGCGCGGGAACCTACGCCGACAGCTTCCGCATTTCGGCGAACAGGTCCGCCTTGCCTTCGAAGCCGATGCCAGGCAGGTCCGGCATGGTGATGTAGCCGTTGTCGACCGCCACGCCGTCGGGGAAGCCGCCGAACGGCTGGAACAGGTCCGGGTAGGATTCGTTGCCGCCCAGGCCCAGGCCGGCCGCGATGTTCAGCGACATCTGGTGGCCGCCGTGCGGGATGCAGCGGCTCGGCGACCAGCCGTGCTCGCGCAGCATGTCGAGCGTGCGCAGGTATTCCACCAGGCCGTACGACAGCGCGCAATCGAACTGCAGCCAGTCGCGGTCGGCGCGCATGCCGCCGTAGCGGATCAGGTTGCGCGCATCCTGCATCGAGAACAGGTCTTCGCCGGTGGCCATCGGGTTCTTGTAGTAGTTGCGCAGGGTGGCCTGCAGCTCGAAGTCCAGCGGGTCGCCCGGCTCCTCGTACCAGAACAGGTCGTATTGCGACAGCGCCTTGGCATACTGGATGGCCGTATCGAGGTCGAAGCGGCCGTTGGCGTCCACCGCCAGTTTCTGGCCATCGCCCAGCACGGACAGGATCGAATCGATGCGGCGCAGGTCTTCGTCCAGCGAGGCGCCGCCGATCTTTTTCTTGACCACCGTGTAGCCGCGGTCGATGTAGCTGCGCATCTCGTCCTTCAGCTTCTGGTGGTCCTGGCCCGGGTAGTAATAGCCGCCAGCCGCGTACACGAAGATCTTGCGGTCCGGCTTGCCGTTGCCGTAGCGGTCGGCCAGCAGCTGGAACAGCGGCTTGCCTTCGATCTTGGCCACCGCGTCCCACACCGCCATGTCGATGGTACCGATCGCCACCGACCGCTCGCCGTGGCCGCCCGGCTTCTCGTTGGTGAACATGCAGTTCCAGATCTTGTGCGGGTCGAGGTTGGTGCCGGCATCGTCGACCAGCGAAGCCGGGTCGGCTTCCATGATGCGCGGGATGAAGCGCTCGCGCATCAGCTTGCCCTGGCCATAGCGGCCGTTCGAATTGAAGCCGTAGCCGATCACCGGCTTGCCGTCGCGGATCACGTCGGTGATCACGGCGACCAGGCTCAGGGTCATCTTGCTGAAGTCGATGTACGCATTGCGGATCGGCGAGCTGATGGGGAGGGTTTGTTCGCGGATTTCTACGATTCTCATGAAAGTCTCCTGGAAGCGTCGCTTCACTCTGGCTGCGACAGGTATTGGGAAGTCACAGGTTAATGGCGAAAGGACGTCTTATAATTTCCCGGGATTGATTTCAAAAGTGAAAACAAGTGAAGAATGATCCGACCTCGGACATGCAGTTCTTTGTCCTGATCGCCCGGCTCGGCAGCCTGGCGGCCGCGGCCCGGGCCGTGGACCTGACGCCGCCGGCGGCCACCAAGCGCCTGGCGACACTGGAGACCCGGCTGGGCGTGCGGCTGCTGAACCGCACCACGCGCAGCCTCAGCCTGACGAGCGAAGGGGAAACCTACCTGCAGCACGCCACGCGCATCCTGGCCGACGTGAAGGAGATGGAGGATGTCGTCTCGCAGGGGCGCGCGGTGCCGCGCGGCCTGCTGCGGGTCAATGCGACCCTGAATTTCGGCCGCACCACCATTGCGCCGCTGGTGTCCGAATTTGCCAAACGCTATCCGGAAGTGGAGGTACTCGTCGAGGTGACCGACCGGCCGGTGGACCTGGTGGAGAGCGGGTTCGACCTCGCCGTGCGCTTCGGCGACTTGCCCGACAAGCGGCTCAGTGCGCGCCGCATCATGTCCAACCGGCGCTTCCTGTGCGCCTCGCCGGCCTACCTGGAAAGCCACGGCACGCCAGCGGTGCTGGCCGACCTGGCCGCGCACCGGTGCATCATCCACCGGCAGAATGACGATGCCTACGGGATATGGCGCTTCCTGCACCACGACCACAGCGAAGTGGTGAAGGTGCACGGCATGTTGTCCAGCAATGATGGCGATATCGTGCTGGGCTGGGCCCTGGATGGGCACGGCATCCTGATCCGCTCCGAGTGGGACCTGGCCCGGTATCTCGACAGCGGGCGCCTGCGCATCGTGCTGCCGGATTTCAAGCTGCCGTCGGCGGACCTGTATGTCTATTACCCGGAACGCCGCAACCTGCCGGTCCGCGCGCGCGCATTCATCGATTTCCTCGCCGACCATTTCAGGACGGCGCTCGACGGCCGGGGCGGCAGCGTCCAGGGGCATGTCAAACCCGCCAGGCGCTCGCGCAAGGGCCAGCCTTAAAGGCTCTGCAGGCTCTGCAGGCTCTGCTGGCTCTGCTGGCTCTGCTGGCTCTGCTGGCTCTGTTCCCTGCTACGGAAAGCCGGGATCGGACCGGGCACTCATGATGGCCTGCGGCCGCCGCGGCGATACACCAGCACGACGCCAAGTCCCGCCAGCAACATCATCCATGTGCCCGGCTCCGGTATGGCCGCCACGCCGATCGCGTACCCGAAGCCGAACCCGCCGGGCTCGGCCAGGGTGAAGCCGGCCGAGACCAGCAGGTCCTGGTTGCCGGCAGCCAGCATGCCCAGCACGTAGGACCGGTCATCGAAGAACAGCTGCGCTTCCTCGACGCTGGTGAACGTCCGCGAGAACACTTCGGTACCGTGGCTGGAGACGGCCAGTTCCAGTTCCGTGAACCCGGCGGCATCCGAGAGTGAACCGAGCAGGCCGAGAGTCAGGTGCCCCTGCAGGTCGGTGGCAAACACGAAGTTCGCCGCAGTAATGTAGGTATAGCTGTTACCCGGCACCGCGTCGGCGGCATAGCTGCTGGCCATCGTGCCGATGCCGGCCACCCGGCTGCCGGCCAGTGCCGCGGCAACGGCCGGCGCGCCAGCCAGTTCATTGGCGACCGTGCCGGCGCCGGGTGCGGCGACGGCATAGGAAAGCGCCTGGTATCCCGATGCAGGCCCCATCAGTCCGTAACTGTCGCCCCCGACGTTCGAGGACGTGGCCGTGCGCGCCGTGCTGCCCGTGGGTGCGCCCGCCCGGGTCTCGACAAGCACGCCGGCTGGACCGATCGCGCTGCTGGATGACACCGCGGCGCCCGATTCTCCCGTGGCGGTGGCATAGGCATGGTTGCTGGCCGCGCCCTGCCCCCAGGAACGGGCGGTGGCATCGGCCTGCAGGCCAACCGCTTCGGCGCTTGCCAGGCTGCTGCCGCTGGCCGTGGTGGAGCGCGCTTCGGCCAGCGATGAAGCATTGCCCAGCAGCGAACCGGTGCCGCCACGCGCCTGGCTCGTCGCGTGCGCTTCCCCGGCGGCGGTGGCATGGCTGACGGCGTCGGCGCGGCCGCCATCGGCCAGGCCGAGGTAGCCGGCGCCGCCGCCTGCCGAGACCGCGCTGATCGCGCCCATGCTGGACTCGGCGGAACCGCGGGCACGGGCGTCGCCACCCACGCCATGACTGCCGGCGGCACTGTCGCCACCGGCGCCGCCCAGTGCGGTCACATTGCCAACGGCGTCGGATGCTGTCGACAGCAGCGCCAGCATGGCATCGGCCCCGCCACCCGCTCCCGCCGTGG
Organism: Pseudoduganella albidiflava; assembly: GCF_004322755.1. Lineage (NCBI taxonomy): Bacteria > Pseudomonadati > Pseudomonadota > Betaproteobacteria > Burkholderiales > Oxalobacteraceae > Pseudoduganella > Pseudoduganella albidiflava. The sequence goes on along the minus strand of NZ_CP036401.1, from coordinate 764,767 downwards.
CCGAACCGGAGCCCTGGCCGCCGGCGCCGCCATAGGCGCCCACGATGGCGCTTACGGCGTAGGCCGCGCGATCGTCGGACAGGGTCAGACGGGAACTTGCCAGGCCGCCGGTGGCCGCGAAGCCATCTTCGCTGCCGCCGCCCTGGCCGCCAAAGGCGTTCTGCTCCAGTCTCAGCACGCCGCCGCCGATGCCCCCGACGGCATCGGTCAACACCGCCGCCCCGCCGATACCGCCTGCCGCGCCCTGCTGCCCGAAGCCGCCGGCCCCGCCGGTCGCACTGGCACTGACGAAAACTTCTTCCCCGCCGCTGACGCCCCTGGCAAGCGCGCCGGCGCTGCCGCCCGCCCCGGCCTGGTTGCCGCTGCCGCTGCCGTTGCCGCCGGCACCGCCGCTGGCGATGGCGATACTGGTGATGTAGCCATTGCTGCCGCCGGTACTCGTGGCGGTGCTGCTGGCCTGGCCCTGCCCGCCCCTGGCACCGTTACCCGACAGATGGCTGCCGCCGTTGCCGCCGTATCCCTGTGCCCTCGCACTCATGGAGCGCTCCGTCGAGCCTTGGACCGTCGCCGTGCCCAGCGCTCCCGCGGTGGCCGTGCCGACGCCGGCGGAAGCGCCGCCGCCGCCAGCGTTGCCGCCGGCACCGCCGGTTGCCGTCGCTACCAGTCCCAGGCCTTCACCCGCGCCGCTGGCGTTTGTCAGCGTAACGTCGGCAACACCGGCTTCGCCGGCCATGCCATCGGCGCTGTCGCCGCCGCGGCCACCGCGACCGTTCAGGCGGACCGTCAGGGCGCCACTGGTGCCGCCCCGGGCGTTGTCGAGCAGCGTGACGCCGCGGCCCGCGCCGCCATCCGCGCCACTGCTGCCCGCACCGCCATCACCTCCCACGACCGTGGCGGTCAGCACCATATTGCCGTCTCCGGTGCCACGGACAGTGGTGGTCGCCGCACCGCCGGCACCGCCGCGGTTGCCGCTGCCCGAGCCCGCGGCGCCATTGCCGCCCGTGGCGCTGCCCGACAGTTCCAATGCCCCCGGATAGCTCAGCGATCCCGTGGCGCTGGAGGTCGCCGTGCCGCCATCGGCACCATTACCCCGGCTGAGGCCGGTGCCGGCGTTGCCGCCCTGGGCGACCACCGAGCCATCCAGGCTCTGCATGCCGGAAATCGTCAGCGCGGCATCGGCGTTGCCGCCGGCGCCAGCCCGCCCCGGTACGTCACCGAAGGCGAACTGGCCGCCGCCGATCCCGCCACGGGCAATGCTGGTGCCCCGTACCCCGCTGTTGGACGACAGCACCAGCATCGTGCTGGCGTCGCCGCCCGCGCCTGCCTGGCCACTGCCCGTCGCGCCGCCGTGGCCGCCGGTAGCCTCGATCGTGCTGGTCACATGGATGTCCATCGAGGCCGCGTGCTCGGCCCGTGCATTGCCGCCCGTGCCACCAGTGCCGGCGGAGCTGGTGCCGCCGCCGTTGCCACCGCGGGCGTCGAGCGCCACCTGCACGTCGCTGGCACTGGCTGCGTTGGCAGAGGCCAGCCGTGATAGCGCGGCACCGCCCGCGCCGCCGTTGTAGGAAAACCCGCCTTCGCCGCCGATGGCGGTCTGGCCCAAGTAGAGCTTGCCACTGGTGCTGCCGCTGACCGTATCGATGGCGGTCGAAGCGGCGCCCGCCCCGCCGACGCCCGACAACGATGTGAAACGCATGATGTCGCCGCCGGCCCCACCGCGCTGGGTGACCGTGACGGACAGCAGGCTGTCGCCGGCGCCGGTCGCGCTGCCGGTGGCGCTGGCCACTGCCAGCCCGCCGGCACCACCGCCGCCATGTCCGCCCGCCCCGCCCGCCCCGCCCTTGCCGCCGACCGCCTCGGCCTCGACATTCACCAGGGCCCCGGCACCGCTGCCGGTGGCGGCAGCGCTTGCGGTGCCGCCCTGCGCTCCCGCCACGCCCTTGCCGCCGATGCCACCGAGGGCAAACCCGACGACCGCCAGCGTGCCGCTGTCCGTGGTGCCGTCCACGGATGCCTCGGCGGCGCCGCCGGCGGCCGCCGTACCAGTCAAGCTCGCACCGCCATTGCCACCGACCGCCCGGCTTGCCAGGTCCAGCCGCGCCGCCGTCACGTCGGCCAGCGTGAGTGTGCTGCGCGCCTGCCCCGCGCTGCCGGCCCCGCCACTCTCGCTGTCACCACCGGCGCCGCCGACGGCGCCCTGCGCCAGCGACAGCCTGCCATTGGTGGCACCGCTGACCGCGTTCACCAGCTCGGAGGCGGCGCCGCCGCCGCCGTTCGCGGCGGAATAAGCCAGCCCGCCCGCGCCCCCCGTCTGCACGACGCCGATGAACAGGTCGCCACCGGTAGCGCTTCCGGTGGCGGTCGCGGCCGCGAGGCCACCGGCACCTGCCGTTGCGCCCGCGCCGGCGACGCTACCGCCGGTCCCGCCGGTCGCGGATGCACGCAGGCCGGATTCACCGGTACCGGTCGCATGGCCTTCGATGTGGCCGGTCGCGCTTCCGCCGACTCTACCGGTGCCGCTTCGGCTGTGGCCACCCTGCCCGCCCTGCGCGGATACGTCGCCGGTAACGGCTGCGCCGTCCAGTTTCGCCGAGGCTACCGCAGTGCCGCCCTGTCCACCCGGCTCGGTCGTCTCGGAAAGACCGCCCTCCCCGCCGATCGCACGGGCACCGCCAGTGACCGTGCCTGTGCCGCGCATCGCTGAACTGGCCGTTGCCGCGCCGCCGTGGCCGGCCAGCAAGCCGCTGCCGCCATTGCCTCCCTGGGCGGTCGCGGTGCCCTGCAGCGGGGCGCCGGCTACCGTCGAGACGAGTTGCAGGCTGCTGCCGGCGCCGCCGCCGTGACCGCCCAGCGTGTTGCCTGAACCGGCATTGCCGCCGTAGGCGCTCATGTGCGCATTCAGTGTCCCGGCCATATTGTCGGTCAAGGCCAGGTTGCTGCTGGCGCCCCCTCCTGCGCCGCCACCAACATCCAGACTGGCGCCGCCCGCCCCGCCGAAGGCGTTCTGTCTCAATGTCAGCGCCCCTGCGGTGCTGCCGCTGACCTGGTCCGCCATGTCGCTCGCGGCGCCGGCGGTGTGAAGCCCGCCCCACGCCGCGTTGCCGCTGCCGCCGGTCTGTTCCGCAAGAACGTCGACGGCGCCGATCGCCGAGTGTCCACTGGCCACGGCTGTCGCCGCGCCTGCCAACCCGGCCGCACCGGCGCCCGTCGCGCTACCGCCGTCGCCACCGATGGCCACGGCGTGCGCCAGCACATCGGCACTTCCCTGCCCCTGCGCTTCGGCCAGCGCATTCGCGACGCCGCCGTTGCCACCCGCCGCGCCGGCACCTGCCGCCGCGCCCGGGCCGCCTTCGCCAGGGATGCCGGCGAGGCCACCCATGCCGCCAATGGCCCTGGCACTCGCCGTGGCATTGCCAGAGGCGGGCTGTGCAATAGCGGTCGCGCTCGCGGCACCGCCGGCGCCACCGGCGCCGGCAGCGCCACCATCCTGCCCCGGATTGCCGGCAGCGCCATTGCCGCCCTGGCCACCGAAGCCGCCCCGGGCGTCGGCCCAGTTGATCTGCGTGTTATCGGGGCCGGAGCTCGCCACCGCTGGCTGGCCGGCCCCTCCCGCCGTGCCGGGCGCGCCGGGAACCGCCCCGGGAATGCCGGGCGCGCCCGGCGCACCGGTCGTTTCGACGGCATAGGCCTCGCTGATGGCCAGGGAAAGCAGCAACGGCACCAGCCGCCGTGCGCAAGTCTTGACGGGATGCAGGCAGGAAAACGGGTGCATGGCACTCCCCTTCAGTTGAGCGATACAGTGACATGCCGCATGGGGTGCTGCCGCCGCAGTGCGGCGCCGGGCAGGTCGCGCCGAACTTGCACACCTCCTGTCCATGAGGTGCTGCCACGAGTGCTGCCTCGAGTGCCACCTCGAGTGCCACCGAGGATGCAATGAGAATGGCTTGTGATTGCCGGTGAGGTGGCACGCATTGCCGCTGACATTGGCAGCGGGGATAGGACGACATTGGCAGCGGGGCTCGATGATCGGAGATTATCGGATCGACCGGCCTGAAAGTCCTTTGCAGGGCCTGAAGGTTCACTGAATAAAGTCTGATCGCATGGGCGGGGGGCGGCTCATTGCCGCAAGGCCGCTGCCGCGTCACGCACGTGGCGGCTGCTCCGAACGCCACGTCGGCTGGCTCGCCACCCGTGGCCGACCGTCGCGCGGCGACCTCGCCGACACCGTCTCAATTGCGGGCCCCCTGCCCGCCACTGCTATAATCGGCGGCTGACAAGGACCTCCATCCGTGCGCCACCTGCTCTGTATCCTGCTGATGCTGTGCCTGCCCCTGCAAAGCTTCGCGCTGCAGTGGGAGCACGTGCTCGCCGGCGAAACGACGCTGGCGCACGAGATCGAGCACGATGAACATGTCCCGCATCACCACGAGGACGATGGTTCTGTTCATTACGACAACTCCGACGAATCGGCCAGCCACGTGCAGGACCATACCTGTTCACCACAGCCTGCCGCGATTCCGCCGCCGTCGCAGGCCGTCCTGCCGGCACAACTGATGACCATCGTCCGTCCCGACGGCCCGGCGCCGATGCCGGATCCTTTCCTGGACTGTCCACACCGCCCACCTTCCGCATCCCCCGGCTGAGCCGCCGGGGGAATACCGCACAGCCAGTCAGCGCGACCTCGTCGCGCCCGTGCGCATTCCTTTGGCGATGAGTTAACTCACCCAAGGAATACCGATGCGTCTTACACGCCTGCCCTTTTATCTGGTGGCTGCCGCCTGCCTGCTGCCGCCCCTTTCCATCGCGCAGTCCAGCGCGCAGTCCACGCCCGCGCCGACCCTGCACGAACTGGTCGAGTCCGCATGGCAGCGCGCGCCGCTGGCCCGCACGCTGGCCGCCCGCCAGCAGGAAACCGCCGCCGCGCGCGACATTGCCGGGTCGTGGCTGGCGGCCGCGCCCACGCTCGGCATGGCGGACCGCTCCGACCGGTGGACCGACCAGCGCAACGCCCGCGAGACGGAAGTGTCGCTGTCCGCCCCCATCGTGCTGCCCGGCCAGCACGGCGCGCGCCGCCAGCTGGCGGAACGGGCCGGCGAAGAGCTCGATGCCCAGCTGCGCCAGGCCCGGCTGGCCATTGCCGGGGAGGTCCGCACGCGGCTGTGGGAAGCGGCCGCCGCCCGCGAGGTGCTGGCCGAGAAGCGCGACCACCTGCACCACATGGAAGAGCTGGCGGCCGATGTCGAACGCCGCGTCAAGGCGGGCGACCTGGCCCGCAGCGATGCCCTGCTGGCCCGGCAGGAAGTGCTGGCGGCCACCATGGATGTCGCCCTGGCGCGCGGCCGTGCCGGCGAAGCGCTGGCGCGCTTCCGGCTGGTCACCGGCGCAGCCACCCTGCCCGCGCTGGAACCCGAAACACTGCCGGCTGAAACGGCCGCGACGCATCATGCGCGGCTGCGGGCGGCGCAGGCAGCGGAGACGCGCGCCCGCGCGGCCGTCGAGCTGGCATCGGCCAGCCGGCAGGCCGCGCCGGTCGTTGCGCTGTCCATGCGCCGCGAGCGCGACGGCAACATGCCGGGCGTTGACCGCAGCATCGGCATCGCGCTGCAGATCCCCCTGTCCGGCAAGCTGCGCAACCGCCCGGCCGAAGCACTGGCGGGCACGCAGCTGGCGACCGCCGCCGCCGAGCTGGAGCAGACCCGCGCCACCGTGGACGCCGACCTGGCGCTCGCGCAGGACCAACTGGCCAATGCGCGCGCCGCGCTCGATGCCGCCACGGCACGCGCCGCCGCGCTGCGCGAGCACACCGCGTTGTTCGAGCATGCGTTCCGGCAGGGTGAAAAGCCGCTGGCCGACCTGCTGCGCTCGCGCGCACTGACCCACGAAGCCGAAGTGGCGATCCGCCAGCAGCGCGTCGCGCTGGCCCTCGCCCACGCCCAGATGAACCAAGCTTTTGGAATCCTCCCATGAAACCCCTCATTTCCCTGTTGCTCGCACTGGCCTTCGCCATGCCGGCGCAAGCTTCTCCCGGTGCCCGCGGCCCCAACGGCGAACACCTCGACGGTCCCGCCGCGACCACGGCGTCGGGCAGCGTGCCCCGCGTCGTAACATTCACCGAGCTGTTCGAGCTGGTCGGCCACCTGTCGGGCGGCGAGCTGTCCGTGATGATCGATCGCTACGAGACCAACGAACCCGTGCTCGGCGGTACGCTCGACGTGGAGTACAAGAACCTGAAAGCCCGCGCGAAGTTCCATGCCGACATGGGCGATTACGCGATCGACGACAAAAAATTCCTGCAGGCGCTGTCGGTCCCCGGCAAGCATGCGCTGCTGTTCACCTTCACGGCCGGGGGCGAGAGCGACCTGCTGGAGGGAACGCTCGAGGTGCCCGTCGCCGCGGCCGATGACCATGGGCACGGGCACGAACGCCGCTGGTGGTGGCTGGCCGCCTTGCCGGCGATCGCCATCCCGGCGGCGCTGATGGTGCGTGCACGGCGCCGTGGTGCGAAGGAGGTGCGGCCATGAGCTTCCGTCGCATGAACTTCCTTCGATTCTCGGCGGCGATCGCCTTTGGACTGCTCGGCATCCACCATGTCCATGCATCCCCCGGTGCCCACGGCCCGAACGGGGAACACCTGGACGGGCAAGCGACGACGTCCGCCAGCGGCCTGGCCCGCCTGCCGGACGGCAGCGTGAACGTGCCCAAGCTGGCCCAGCGCCGCATGGTGATCCGTACCGTCAAGGCGGTGGAAGGCGAGCACCCGCAGACGGTCGAACTGAACGGCCGCGTGACCATCGACCCCAACGCGGGCGGCCGCGTGCAGGCGCCGTTCGCCGGCCGCATCGCGCCGGGACCACTAGGCTTGCCGGCCGCTGGCCAGACGGTCCGCAAAGGCCAGGTCCTGGCCCGGCTGGTACCGGTGTCCAGTGCCGTGGAGCGCGGCAACCAGGAAGCCACCCTGGCCGACCTGCGTGCCATGCGCGCGCTGGCCGAGCGCCGGGTCGCCCGGCTCGAATCGCTGGAAGGCACCGTGCCCGCGAAGGAGATCGACGCCGCGCGCGCCGAGCTGACGAGCATTCGCGGCCGCGAAAAGGCGGTCGCGGGCACCGTGCGCGGCAGCGAAGCCATCGTGTCGCCGGCCGACGGCGTGATCGCCAGTGCCCAGGTGCTGGCGGGCCAGATCGTCGAAGCCCGCGACGTGCTGTTCGAGGTCATCGATCCCGCGCGCGCGCTGGTCGAGGCGAGCACCCCGGATGTCACGCTGGCCTCCCGTATCGCCTCGGCGACGCTGCCGGCCGCCCCCGACGCAAAACTGGTCCTGGTCGGTGGCGGGCGCAGCCTGCGCGACGGTGCATTGCCGATCAGCTTCCGCGCCACCGGCAAGGCGTTGCCGCTGGCGGTGGGCCAGCCGGTATCGGTACTGGCGAAGCTGAACACGACCGTCAAGGGCATCGTCCTGCCGGCCGAGGCCCTGGTGCGCAATCCGGCGAACGAGACGGTGGTGTGGATCAAGTCGGGGGCGCTGCGTTTCATCGCGCAGCCTGTGGAAGTGCGCCCGCTCGATGCCCACACGATCGTCGTGACCCGTGGACTCTCCGCGGAGAACCGCGTGGTCGTCTCCGGCTCCTCGCTGATCAACCAGATCCGGTAACGCCATGTTCAATGCAATCGTCCGTTTCAGCCTGCACAACCGGCTGCTGGTCCTGGCCGCCGCCGTGCTGCTGATGGTGTACGGCGCCTTTACGGCCCGGCGCACGCCGATCGACGTGTTCCCGGACCTGAACAAGCCGGTCGTCACCGTGCTGAGCGAGGCCGGCGGCATGGCACCCGAAGAAGTGGAGCAGCTGGTGTCGTTCCCGCTGGAGACCAGCCTGAACGGCATGCCCGGCGTGACCCGCGTGCGTTCCGTGTCCGGTGTCGGCCTGTCGATCGTCTACGCGGAATTCGACTGGGATACCGACGTGTACCGCAACCGCCAGCTCGTCGCAGAACGGCTGTCGCTGGTGCGCGAACAACTGCCTGCCGGCGTGAACCCGGTGATGGGACCGGTGTCGTCGATCATGGGCGAGATCATGCTGATCGCACTGCCCATCGACCTGGCCAAGACCGATCCGATGAAGGCGCGCGAGTACGCCGACTTCGTGTTGCGCCCGCGCCTGCTGTCGATTCCCGGTGTATCGCAAGTGATTCCGATCGGTGGCGACGTACGCCAGTTGCGCATCGAGCCCGACACGGCGCGCATGGCGCAATACGGCATCACGCTGGGCCAGCTGACCAGTGCGCTGCAGGGGTTCGCGTCGAACACCAGCGGCGGCTTCATCGACCTGAACAGCCGTGAGTACCTGATCCGCAACCTGGGGCGCACCACGCGGCTGGAAGATGCACGCGGCCTCCCGGTAGCCTATCGCAATGGCACGCCGGTCCTGCTCGAGCAGGTGGCGCAGGTACGCCATGCGCCCGCGTTCAAGCGCGGCGACGCCGGCATGAACGGCCGGCCGGCCGTGATCGTCAGCGTCCAGAAGCAGCCCGCCGGCGACACGGTGCAGCTCACGCGCCAGATCGAGGCCGCACTGGGCGAGCTGCGCCAGGGCCTGCCCGCCGGGCTCTCGGCGCCCGAAATCCTGTTCCGGCAAGCCGACTTCATCGAATCCTCGATCGGCAACGTGGTCGAGGCACTGCGCGACGGCGCGATCCTGGTCGCTGTCGTGCTGTTCGCATTCCTGCTGAGCGCGCGCAGCACCGTCATTTCCCTTGTCGCGATCCCCCTGTCGCTGGCCGTGACCGCGCTGGCGTTCCACCTGCTGGGGCAGTCGATCAACGTGATGACCCTGGGCGGCCTGGCGATCGCGATCGGCGAACTGGTGGACGATGCCGTGGTCGATGTCGAGAACATCCTGCGCCGCTTGCGGCAGCGGCCGGAAGGCACTTCCGTGCTGGAGACAATCTGGCATGCCTCGGTCGAGGTCCGCTCCGGCATCGTCTATGCGACCGTCATCGTGGTGCTGGTGTTCGTACCGCTGTTCGCCTTGCCCGGCATCGAGGGCCGGCTGTTCGCGCCGCTGGGCATTGCCTACATCACGTCGATCCTGGCCTCCATGCTGGTCTCGATGACGGTCACGCCGGTGCTGTCGATGGTCCTGCTACCCCGCATGAAGCGCTTGCAGCATGCCGACAGCCCGCTGGTGCGCTGGCTCAAGCGGCACGACGAACGGCTGCTGCACTGGTCGCTGCCGCGCGCGCGCGGCGTACTCGCCATTGCCGTGATCGCAGTGGTTGCCGCGGTGGCGTCGGTGCCGTTCTTCCCCCGCGCGTTCCTGCCGGCGTTCAACGAAGGCTCGCTGGTGATGGGCATGACGTTTACGCCCGGCACGTCGCTGGCGGAAGCAAACCGGATGGGCGCGCTGGCCGAGACCTTGATCGGGCAAGTGCCGGAAGTGATCAAGGTGGGCCGCCGCACGGGCCGCGCGGAACTGGATGAACATGCCGAGGGCGTGCACTCTTCCGAGATCGACGTGGACCTGAAACCGTCGGAGCGCTCGCGCGAACAGGTGATGGCGGCGATCCGCTCGCAACTGTCCGTCATCCCGGCATCGGTCGCCATCGGCCAGCCGATTTCGCACCGCCTCGATCACCTGCTCTCCGGCGTGCGCGCGCAGGTCGCGCTGAAGATCTACGGCGACGACATCGACACGCTGCGCGGCCTGGCGGAAACGCTGCGCACGCGCCTGGCCGGCGTGCCGGGACTGGTCGACCTGTCCGTGGAGCGGCAGGTGCTGATCCCGCAGATCAAGATCCGCGTCGACTACCGCAAGGCGGCGCAGGCCGGTCTCCCGGCGGGCCAGGTGCTTGCGGCGATCGAAGCCATGTCCGAGGGCACCAAGGTAACGCAGGTGATCGACGGCGCGCGCCGCTATGACCTGGTGGTGCGGCTGGCCGATGCGCACCGTACCCCGCAGGACCTGGAACGCCTGATGCTGGACACGCCATCCGGCCGGTTGCCGCTGGCATCGATCGCCACCGTCGAGGAAAGCGATGGCCCGAACCAGATCGGCCGGGAAAACGGCCGGCGCCGTATCGTGGTGTATGCGAACACGGACGGCTCCAGCATGTCGCGCATCATTGGCGACGTGCGCGGCGCGGTCGCGGCCACGCCGCTGCCGGGTGGCTATTTCATCAGCATCGAAGGCCAGTTCCAGGCGCAGGAGGCGGCGCAGCGGCTGATCGCCGGCCTGTCGCTCGCTTCACTGGTGCTGATCTTCCTGGTGCTGTACACGCGCTATCGCTCGGGCGTGCTGGCAGCGGTCATCATGGCCAACATCCCCTTCGCGCTGGTCGGCAGCGTGGCGGCGATGTGGCTGGCCGGGGTGTCGCTGTCGGTCGCCTCGATGGTGGGCTTCATCACCCTGGCCGGTATCGCCACGCGCAACGGCATCCTGAAGATCAGCCATTACATCAACCTGTGCAAGTTCGAGGGCGAGTCCTTCGGCTGGCCGATGATCGTGCGCGGTTCCCTGGAACGGCTGACGCCCGTGCTGATGACGGCACTGGTCGCGGCATTCGCCCTGGTGCCGCTGCTGCTGGCGGCCGACGCACCGGGCAAGGAAATCCTGCACCCCGTGGCAGTCGTGATCTTCGGCGGGTTGGTCAGCTCGACGCTGCTCGATTCGTTGCTGACGCCATTGATCTTCTGGCTGGTGGGCAGGAAGCCCCTCGAAGCGGTACTGGCACGCAGCGGCGAGGAAAGCTATTGATTCAAGGGTCCGGCGGCGGGGCCCGAAGCCCGCCGCATCACATCATTCGATGAACGAATATTTGATCAACTTTTACCGGATGAACACTTACCACATGGAGCATGCAATGAAAAAAATCGCAGCAATGATGGCCCTGGGCCTGGCAATGGCGCTCAGCGCACCGGTCATCGCCCACGAAAGCCCGGCCAAGCACGGCGGCATCGTCAAGAGCGCGGGCGACCTGTCGTTCGAGCTGGTCAACAAGGACGGCAAGGTCACGATCCATGTCGACGATCACGGAGAACCCGTGGCGACGGCGGGCGCCACGGGCACGCTGACGGTCCTGAAGGGTACGCAGAAGTCGGAAACGACGCTGTCCGCCGGCGCCGGCAATACGCTGGTGGCGAAGGATGACGTGAAGCTGGAAGCCGGCAACAAAGTCCTGGCGCGGGTGACGCTGCCGGGGAAGCCTGCCGTCAGCGTGCGTTACGCGATCAAATAAGGGGACTCACTGCGGGGACTCACTGCGGGTAATCACGGCGGGTAACCACGACCCGCATGAGCGGTGGGCAAGGCGCCCGCCGCATCGGGAAGCTGCGCGGATAAACGCTACGAAAAAACGCTGCGAAAAAACAAAAGGGCTGCACGAAAACTCGTGCAACCCTTTGTTTTTACTGCCAATCTTGGTGCCGCTGACCGGAATCGAACTGGTGACCTTCGCATTACGAATGCGCTGCTCTACCGACTGAGCTACAGCGGCTAAACCTGGACAACTTGTTTAACCTGTCTTCCGCTGCACATGAAGCGCTGCGAAAGAGGCCACATTATAGCAACGGTTTTTACAGTTGACTAGGGTCTCTTTTCGAAAAGATTACGCGGTACCTTCGTGGTGATAGCCGGTGACCACCGCCACTTCATCGCGCGAGCCCAGGAACACGGGCACGCGCTGGTGCAGCGTGGTCGGCTGGATGTCGAGGATGCGGTGCTTGCCGTCGGTGGCCATGCCGCCGGCCTGCTCGACGATGAAGGCCATCGGGTTCGCTTCGTACATCAGGCGCAGCTTGCCCGGCTTGCTGGGGTCGCGCACGTCCGCCGGGTACATGAAGATGCCGCCGCGGTTGAGGATGCGGTGCACGTCGGCCACCATCGAGGCGATCCAGCGCATGTTGAAGTCGGCGCCGCGCGGGCCCGTGCTGCCGGCCAGCAGTTCGCCGATATAGCGCTGCACCGGCGGCTGCCAGTGGCGCTGGTTCGACATGTTGATGGCGAATTCCCGGGTCGTCGGGGGAATCTGCATGTTGCGCTGCGTGAGCACCCAGGAACCCATTTCACGGTCCAGCGTGAAGCAGTTCACGCCATTCCCGGTGGTCAGCACCAGCATCGTCTGCGGGCCGTACACCGCGTAGCCGGCGGCGACCTGCTTGCTGCCCGGCTGCAGGAAATCCGTTTCGGTCGGCGTCGCCATGCCTTCCGGCGCCTTGATCACCGAGAAGATGGTGCCGATCGACACGTTGACGTCGATGTTCGACGAGCCGTCCAGCGGATCGAACACCAGCATGTATTCGCCCTTCGGATAGCGGTTCGGGATCAGGTGGATGGTCTCCATCTCTTCGGAGGCCATCGCGGCCAGGTGGCCGCCCCACTCGTTCGCTTCGAGCAGGATCTCGTTCGAGATCACGTCGAGCTTCTTCTGCACTTCGCCCTGCACGTTCTCGCTTTCGAGCGCGCCCAGCACGTCACCGAGGGCGCCCTTGCCCACCGAGTGGGCGATGGTCTTGCAGGCACGCGAGACCACTTCGATCAGCAGGCGCAGTTCGGCCGGGATATTGTGGTGCTGGCGCTGTTCCTCGACGAGGTGTTGGGTAAGGCTGATACGTTTCATGGATTCCCTTTTTTTGATTACGATTTTTTACGGACGTATCGGGACCTCGAGAAACCGTAGCGAGCGACGTCAGACCTGGTTGAGAAGCGGAACCGTACTTCAGTACGGTGAGCATCGGAGACCAGCGGCTGGCGTTGCGCAGTAGGTTTATCGAGGTTCCCTCAGTTCGCCAGTGCTTTCGAGACTACTTCCATCACGTCGTTCGACAGCTTCGGCGCGCCGGCCACCCGTTCCAGTGCGCGGCGCATGTGCGCCTGCAGCTCGGGCGCATAGCGGCGCCAGCGGTCCATGCTGCGCGCGAAGCGGGCCGCCACCTGCGGGTTCAGCGCATCGAGCTTGACCACGTGCTCGGCCCAGAATTCATAGCCGCTGCCATCCTTGGCGTGGAATTGCGACGGGTTGTTGTTGGTAAAGCTGAACAGCAGGCTGCGCGCGCGGTTCGGCGTGCGCAGCGTGAAGGCCGGGTGCCCCATCAGCTCGCGCACGCGCGCCACGGTGGTGGTCGGCGCGCTGGCCTGCATGGCGAACCACTTGTCGACCACCAGCGCCTCGCCCTTGAACTGGTCGTAGAACGCCTGCAGCTGCGCTTCGACATCGGCGCCGCTGTGGATCAGCGCCGTCAGCGCCGATGCGCGGTCGGTCATGTTGGTCGCTTCGTTGAACTGGCGGCGCGCCAGGTCGAGCGTGAAGGCGTCCGGCGCGGCCAGCAGGTAGGCAAGCGACAGGTTCTTCAGGCCGCGCTTGCCGGCCGAGACGGCGTCCGGGCTGTAGTCGCCCGGCGTCTGGTTGGCCGCGATGGCGTTCAACAACTCGCTGCGCAGCATGACGGCAATGGTCCTGCGCATGAACTGGCGGGCGTGGTGGATGGCCTGCGGATCGACCACCTCCATCTGGTCCGCAATCACGGATTCGGATGGCAGGATCAGCGCCTGCTCGCGGAATGCCGCTTCCAGCGTGCTGTCGAGCAGCAGCGCGCGCTGCGCCGAGACGAAGGTGTAGTCCAGGTCGAGCACTTCGCCCGCCTGCACGGCGGCGGTCAGCTTGAGCAGGCGCGCCATGGCGAGGCGCTGCCCGGCTTCCCAGCGGTTCACCGGGTCGCTGTCATGGCGGAACAGGTGCAGCAGTTCGTCGTCCGTGTACGGGTATTCGAGGATCACGGGGGCCGAGAAATCGCGCAGCAGCGATGGCGTGGGCGCTTCGGCAATGCCGTCGAAGGTGAATTCCTGCCGTGCTTCGGTCAGTTCCAGCACCACCGTGGTGTCGCCATCCGGGTTCAGCGGCATGTCGCGGCCGCCGCCGTCCAGCAGGCCAACGGCCACGGGAATATGGAACGGCAGCTTTTCCGGCTGGCCGGGGGTCGGCGGGCACCGTTGCGCCAGCGTCAGCACATAGCGGTGCGCGGCGGCATCGTACTCGCCGCTGGCGGTGACGACCGGCGTGCCGGCCTGGCTGTACCAGCGCTCGAACTGCGTGAGGTCGCGGCCGCTGGCGGATGCCATCGCGGCGCGGAAATCGTCGCACGTGACGGCCTGTTCGTCATGGCGCTGGAAGTACAGGTCCATGCCCTTGCGGAAGCCTTCGCGGCCCAGCAGGGTCTGGTACATGCGCACCACTTCGGCACCCTTTTCATACACGGTCACCGTGTAGAAATTGTTAATCTCCACGAAGGAATCCGGGCGCACCGGGTGCGCCATCGGGCCGGCGTCTTCCGGGTACTGGGCCTGGCGCAGCGTGCGCACCTGGTCGATGCGGGTGACGGCGCGGCCGCTGGCCGTGCCGATCATGTCGGCCGAGAATTCCTGGTCGCGGAACACGGTCAGGCCTTCCTTCAGCGACAGCTGGAACCAGTCGCGGCACGTGACCCGGTTGCCGGTCCAGTTGTGGAAGTATTCATGGCCGACCACGGCTTCGATGCCGGCATAGTCGATGTCCGTGGCGGTGGCCGGATTGGCCAGCACGAACTTGGTGTTGAAGATGTTCAGGCCCTTGTTTTCCATCGCGCCCATGTTGAAATCGCCGACGGCGACGATCATGAAGCGGTCCAGGTCGAGCTCGAGGCCCCAGCGCTCCTCGTCCCAGCGGATCGAGTTCTTCAGCGACTGCATGGCGTAGTCGGTCTTGTCGAGATTGCCTTCCTCGACCCATACCTGCAGCAGCGCATCGCGGCCATCGGCCAGCCTGAAGGTTTCTTCCTGGCAGACCAGTTTCGCGGCCACCAGCGCGAACAGGTATGACGGCTTCTTGAACGGGTCTTCCCACTTGGCGTAATGGCGGCCGTCGTCGAGGTCGCCCGCTTCCACCAGGTTGCCGTTCGACAGCAGCACCGGGTATTTTTCCTTGTCGGCGCGTAGCATCACGGTGAACACGGCCATCACGTCCGGCCGGTCGGGGAAATAGGTGATGCGGCGGAAGCCTTCCGCCTCGCATTGCGTGTAGAAGCTGCCGTTCGACACATACAGCCCGGAAAGCGTGGTGTTCTTTTCCGGCGCGCAGGTGGTCTCGATTTCCAGGACAACGTTCAACGGCGCCTTCTTGATGGTCAGCGTGTTCGTCCCCAATATGTACTGGCCTGGGTTCAGTTCGGTACCGTTCAGCCTCAGCGCCACCAGTTCGATGTCCTCGCCGTGCAGGACGATCTCGCGCTCGTTCTTGCCGCCCTTGCTGTCGGGATTGTGGCGGAGCGTGATCCGGTTGGCGACGATCGTGCGGGCGGGGTCGAGATCGAAACCCAGTTCCACCGTTTCAACGAGGTAGCTGGGCGGCGTGTAATCCTTGCGGTAAATCGTCTGCGGGCTGTCGGTTCTCATGGGCCTTCACCTTCGTTGCGGACAAAAGATCATTTTACCAACACCGTGGCTTTCGTACGGCGATTTGCTGCCGAACGTTTCAGCTTTCCGTACTGCCGTAACATTCTGTAATAATCGAGTGGTGCAAGCGGACGGGTCATACACTAACTGTGGGGAAATACCTTTTTCTGGGAGTAGATCATGAAATTCTTCGCCATCCTTGTCGCAGCTGGCAGCTTGCTGCTCGGCGGGTGCGCAACCACCATCCGCAGCGACGTCACGGTGTTCCACGAGTGGCCGGCCCAGCTGCAGGAGAAAACCTACGTGTTCGATACGCCCGCGCCGAGCGAGGACACGCTGGAATACCGCAGCTACCAGGGTCTTGTTGCCAATGAACTGTCGAAGCTGGGCTTCGCCCAGGCCGGCGCGCCCGAGCAGGCCAGGCTGCGTGTCGACATGGCATTCTCGACCATCGACCGGCCGACCCGCGTGCTGCAGGCCTACGATCCGTTCTGGACCGGCGCCGGGCCGTACTGGAGCATGTACGGCGCGTGGCCGTACCGCGGCGGCTTCTATCCGTCGCGCTACCGCTATCGCCACTGGGCGTTCCGGCCGTACTACGATCCATGGATGTTCGGCCCGACCGAGTACCGCGAAGTCATCCGGCACAACTACGAGCGCAAGCTGAATGTCTCGATCGCCGACAATACCGGCAAGAAGCTGTATGACGTGACGGTGCAGAACACCAGCCGGCGGCAATCGACGCCTTCGGTGATGCCGCTCCTCGTGCAGAGCGCGTTTACCGGCTTCCCGGGCGAGAGCGGCAAGGCGAAGCAGATCGATCTCGAGCTGCAGTAGAACGGCGTTCCGCGCCGATAAGGTCCAGGGAAAATGGGACGGACCGGGACGCCGGACCGCCTGTTTCTAAGGAAATTTCCTGGAAACAGGCTCCGTCCCTGTTTATTTTACGTGCGCGCCAGCAGATGCGAGATCGCGCTCGACCACGGCCTGGAACTCGGCGGTAGTCCACTGCAGGGCGGTCACGGCGATGTCCGGGCGGTAGAACTCGCCGTTGCCGCGCGGCCGGTTGACATACAGCTTGACAGGCACGATCACGCGGGCGAGGCCGCCCGGCAACTCCTGCGAGCGCACTTCCATATAGGTCGAATCGGCCGAGCTGGGCGCGCCGATCAGCCTGGTGTTCGGGAACAGCTTGAAGTAATCGATCGCGTCCAGGCACGCACTGGCGCAGTCGCCCGGTACGATCACGTACACCGGCCGCGTGAAGGCCGGCGGGTCGCCCGGCCGGTTCGCCTGCGGGTTCGCCTGTGCCGGCGGCGCATCCTCGTTGGCGATGTAATACGGCTTGCCGGCCGCCAGCGCCGCGCGCATGCCCGCTTCCAGCGCCGCCGCCCAGGCCGCGATCGCCGTTTCCTTTTTGGCGGTGAACGTCTCGACGATGGACCTGAAGTGGGCGATATTGTCCGGCGTCGCCCGGTACCACACACGCTCGCTGGCGGTACGCGCCTCGGCAAGGCGCCGTACCCGGTCGGCGCCCCACAGCGCGGCGGCGAACTGCCCGCTCCACACTGAGTTGCCGCCGCCGTTACGGCGCAGGTCGATCACCACCGCATCCGCGTCCAGCAGGCGTTCGCGCTGCGTTTCCACCTGACGATAGACGGCGTGGTACGAGGCTCGCTCGGCGTCCGATGGATGGAAGGTGGGCATCGCCATCCAGAACAGCTTCGGACGCGGCTCGGTCAGCCCGACCGGCAGCGTATCCGGTGCCAGGTTGTCGTCGCGCCAGGTCAATGCCTGGGCCGTCATCGGCCGCCAGGCCAGCTCGCGCTCGATGCGCCCGCCGCCCCACTCGAACACGCAGCGCGCCGGCCGTGCCAGGAAGGGGTTCTGCGAATCGACGAACAGCCAGGGCGCAAGACTCCACCACTGGCCCTCTTCGTCGATGCGGCCCTCGAAGGCGAACACGTTCTCCGTCATCAGTTGCCGGGCCAGCTTGCCATCGCACGACACGATCCGCTCGCCCTGACGCGCCGCGCCCTCTTCCGCGGCATAGACATACAGGTCGCCGCGCCAGGCCGCCACGAAGCCGGGCCACTGCCGGCGCGCCCGCACGCTGCTGTCGATCCTCGGGCGCACGCCCGCGTGACCGTCGTGGATGCGTGCCGTGAATCCCTGCAGCGCCGCCACGTAGCCGTTGGCGTCGGCCACCCTGGCGGCCAGTGCCAGGCCATGGTCGCGTGCCGCCTCGAGGTTGCCGACGAAGGCCGGGTTATGCGGATCGCGCGCGCCGGCGTGGTTTGCCAGCGTGATGTCGTAGGCGGCCGCGATGTCGCGCGCCGCGGCCGCCTGCCAGCCGGCCGGCGCATCGGGCAGTTCGGGCGCAGGGCCGGCAGCGGCGGCAGCGCCAGCGGCCAGCATCAGGATCGGGAGCAGCCGCTTCATGTCAACAACGCTTCGCTGGCAAAGGTGATCAGCACCACCAGCACCAGCGCCAGCAGCAGCGCGACCAGCAGGCGGCCGAATTTCGGGTTGCCGTCGTCTTCTTCGTTCGGGCTGGCCATGTCAGCGCGGCACCAGGATCGAGGAGCCGGTGGTCTTGCGCGACTCCAGGTCGATGTGCGCCTGCGCCACGTCCGGCAGGTGGTAGCGCTGGTGGATGGCGATCTTCACTTCGCCGCTGGCCACCACGCCGAACAGCGAGCGGGCGGTGGCTTCCAGGTCTTCGCGTTTTGCCGTGTAGTGCATCATCGTGGGGCGCGTGAGGAACAGCGAGCCGCGCGATTGCAGTTCCGATGGCGCGAACGCCGGCACCGGCCCGGAGGCGTTGCCGAAACTGACCATCAGGCCCAGCGGCGCCAGGCAATCGAGCGAGCCGTGGAAGGTATCCTGGCCGATCGAATCGTAGACCACCGACACGCCCTCGCCACCCGTCAGCTCGCGCACCTTGTCGACGAAGTTCTCGCGCCGGTAGTTGATCACGTGCGCCGCGCCGTGTTCGATCGCCAGCGCGGCCTTTTCCTCCGAGCCCACCGTGCCGATCAGGTTCACGCCCAGCACCTTGGCCCACTGGCAGGCGATCAGGCCGACGCCGCCGGCGGCCGCGTGCCACAGGATCGTGTCGCCCGGCTTCAGGTGCGCGGTGCGGTGCAGCAGGTACTGCGCCGTCATGCCCTGCAACATCATGGCCGCCGCCGTGTCGAAAGCGATCTTTTCCGGCAGCACCACCAGCAGGCTGGCCGGCAGGTTGCGCACCTGCGCGTAGGCGCCGTTCGGCCGGCCGGCATAGGCCACGCGGTCGCCCACCTTCACGTGCGTGACGCCCTCGCCCACCGCTTCCACCGTGCCGGCGCCTTCCATGCCGAGGCCGTTCGGCAGCGGCTGCGGATACAGGCCGGTACGGAAATACACGTCGATGAAGTTCAGGCCGATCGCCGCGTGCTGCACGGTGGCTTCGCCGGGGCCCGGCGGACCGACGTCGACATCCACGTACTCCATCACCTCCGGGCCGCCGGTGCGGCTCATCCGTATTGCCTTGCTCATCGTTCCTCCCCGTTCGATGCGGCGCTGGCCGCCTGCAGCTGCGACAGTACCAGGTGCGCCGTCGCCATGTTGGTGGCACAGGCCACGTTGTGCACGTCGCAGGCGCGCACCAGCGCATTGATGTCCGGCTCGTGCGGTTGCGGCGTCATCGGATCGCGCAGGAAGATCACCGCGTCGATACGGTCTTCCACCAGCAGTGCGCCGATCTGCAGGTCGCCGCCCAGCGGGCCGGAATGCTTGCGGTCCACCGTCAGGCCCAGTTCGGCGGCCAGCCGCCCGCCCGTGGTGCCGGTGGCGGTCAGCGTGCAGCGGCGCAGGAACGCCGCATATTCGCCGGCCAGGGCGATCATGTCGTCTTTCTTCTTGTCGTGGGCGATCAGGGCAATCCGGGGAGCTGCGGAGGAAGTCATGTCAATTTCCATTTCTTGGTTTGGCCGCATGGGCATTCGAGAGCAGGTAGATCCCGGCCAGCACCAGCGCGGTGCCGGCCAGTTGCCAGCTCGTGACGGGTTCGGCAAGGATGACAGCGCCGAGGAACAGCGTGGAAACGGGGCCGATCATGCCCGCCTGCAACGCCGCGCCGGCGCCGATGCGCTGCACGGCGGTCATCGTCATGAACACCGGCGCCACGGTGCATAGCAGGCCGTTCGCCAGCGACAGGCCGTACACCGGCAGCGGCTGAAGCAGGCCCGCCGCGGGGCGCAGCAGGAAGTACTGCGCGAGGCAGGCGGCGCTGGACACGCACATCGCGTAGGCCACCAGCCGCAGCGCGCCGAGGCGCTTGACCATCTCGCCGGACAGCAGAAGATAGGCCGCGTAGGCCGCGGCGGACCCCAGCACGAGCGCTGAACCCAGCAGCACGTTGGGGCCGCCGCCCTGCAGGTCGTGCACGAAGACGAGGACGATGCCGGCATACGACACGGCCAGCGCCAGCCATTGCAGGCGGCCGATGTGCTGGCGCAGCCAGGTGGCCGAGATCAGCAGCACGAACGTGGGCGTGAGGAACAGGATCAGCCGTTCCAGGCCCACGGTGATGTACCGCAGGCCGAGGAAATCGAGAAAGCTGGACAGGTAATAGCCGACCAGCCCGAGCCCCACGATGCGCCAGCGGTCGCCGGCCGACAGCGGCGCGGCGCCGCGCATCTTCCACAGCGCCACGGCGGCGAACACGGGCAGCGAAAACAGCATGCGGAAGGCGATCAGCGTGACGGCATCGATGTGATAGCGGTACAGCAGCTTGGCGATGACGGCCTTGGCGGAAAACAGCATGGCCCCGCCGATGGCCAGCGCCAGACCGCCCAGGTAGGACGGGGCTGGAGTCGTGATGGTCTTGTCCATCGGGTCATTGTACGGGCAAAACCGGCTTCCTTGCGGCCCCGGCCTATACACCGGATCGGGTCGCGCCATCGCACGGTTGAAAGTCACCATCGACAACTCAGCAATTTCCTTGTAGTCTTGACAATGCATTTTTGTTATCTTCATTAGACAAGTTCGGCCACGGCGACACGTGGCATCCAGCAATTGAAAATCAGGAATACAAGGAAATCATCATGGCAGACTCACCAACCTTCCAGAGCGGCACCGCCGCCAGCGAGACCCTGACCGGCGGTGCCGGGCAAGACGTCATCTCGGGCCAGGGCGGCGCGGACACGCTGATCGGCGGCGACGGCAACGACGGCCTGTACAGCGGCGAGTTCAACGTTACCACCGGTTCACAGCCCGACCTGGTTGGCGACCGGCTCGACGGCGGTGGCGGCAACGACCAGCTGACGGGCGGCTCCGGCAACGACCTTCTGATCGGCGGTGCCGGCACCAACAACCTGATCGGTGGTGATGGCATCGACACCGCCGTCTACGCGGGCAAACGCGGCGACTACACGCTGGCGTCCAAGGATGGCCTGCCGGGCGCCGTGTTCGCGTCCGAGGGTCCGAGGGACACGCTGACGTCCGTCGAGCGCCTGAACTTCTCGGATGTCTCGATCGCCTACGATATCGACGGCAACGCCGGCAAGATGTACCGCCTGTACCAGGCGGCGCTGAACCGCACGCCCGACAAGGAAGGCCTGGGATTCTGGCTGAAGGTAGCGGACAATGGCGGGAGCCTGGAGGGCCTGGCGGCAGGCTTCACCGGCAGCGCGGAATGGGCGCGCCTGTATGGCCGGGAATCGACCGACGAACTGTTCCTCACCAACCTGTACCTGAATGCGCTGCACCGGGAACCGGACGCGGCGGGCTTCGCCTTCTGGCTCGGCGCAATGGACAGCGGCGCCACCCGCGAGCAACTGCTGATCGGCTTCTCGGAAAGCACGGAAAATCGCGCAGCGGTCATCGGCAGCATCCAGGACGGTATCGAATACATTCCGTTCGCCGGCTAAGGCACAGCTGAGCCTTGGCCGACGGCATCCGGGCGGCGGCTGGGCAGTGGCTCGAGCAGCGGCTCGATCAATGGCTCGACCGGTGGCTCGAGCACTCGCTCCAGCAGTGGCCAGCCAGTGGCTGAATAACCCCGGGCCCGGGCCGCGGCGGTGCGATCGGCAGGGGGCGGTATGCTAGAATACCGCCCTCGATTGCATACCGTCTAAGGAAAAGCGAACATGGCTGGACACAGCAAATGGGCCAATATCAAGCATAAAAAGGCTGCAACGGACGCGAAACGCGGCAAGATCTGGACGCGCCTCATCAAGGAAATCACCGTTGCCGCGCGCATGGGCGGCGGCGACATCTCGACCAATCCGCGCCTGCGCCTGGCGGTGGACAAGGCGGCCGATGCCAATATGCCGAAAGACAACGTGCAACGCGCGATCACGCGCGGCACCGGTGGCGAAGACGGCGCAAACTACGAGGAAGTCCGCTACGAAGGCTACGGCATCGGCGGTGCGGCGGTCATCGTCGACTGCATGACCGACAACCGGGTGCGTACCGTGGCCGAAGTGCGCCACGCGTTCAGCAAATTCGGCGGCAACATGGGCACGGAAAATTCCGTGTCGTTCCTGTTCAAGCACTGCGGCCAGTTCCTGTTCGCCCCCGGCACCGATGAAGCGAAGCTGATGGATGCGGCGCTGGAAGCCGGCGCCGAAGACGTGGTCGCGGACGAGGAAGGCGGCTTCGAAGTGCTGTGCGCGCCGAACGATTTCGCCGCCGTCAAGGATGCGCTGGACAAGGCCGGCTTCAAGGCCGAAGTGGCCGAGATCGTGATGAAGCCTGCCACCGAGACCGTGTTTACCGGCGACGACGCGGTAAAGATGCAGAAACTGCTGGACGCGCTGGAAAACCTGGACGATACCCAGGAAGTCTATACCAACGCCGTGATCGAAGAGCAGTAATCGAAGAGCAGTCATTCCAGCGCAGTGATCGAACAGCAGTGATCGAACACCGTGGGCCGCAGTGATCGAAACGCAGTGATCGAACCGCGGTGATGGAATCGCAGTGATCGGATAATTTGCAGCGGGCAACATGGCGGTACCGGTCTTCAGGCGGCATCCTGCGCCACCCGGTGCGGCAAAAAATTGATCGCATGAAGCAGCAGCGGCCCGCGGGCCGCTGTTTCAGTCTCCGAGGTTCTTTCCCCATGCGCGCGCAGGCGCATGCGGAAACAGCTTCTAAAAAACCAACCGAAGATCCTTATGAAAATTCTGGTAGTCGGCTCCGGCGGCCGCGAGCATGCGCTGGCTTGGAAATTGGCCCAATCGGAACGGGTGCAGATCGTCTACGTCGCCCCCGGCAACGGTGGCACGGCACGCGATCCACGCCTGCAGAACCTGCCGGTCACGGACCTGGGCGCGCTGGCCGAATTCGTCACGCGGGAACATATCGCCCTGACCGTGGTGGGCCCGGAGACGCCGCTGGCCGGCGGCATCGTCAACCTGTTCCGCGCGCGCGGCCTGAAGGTCTTCGGCCCCACGAAGGAAGCGGCGCAGCTGGAATCGTCGAAGGACTTCGCCAAGGCGTTCATGAAGCGGCACGGCATTCCCACCGCCGAGTATGAAACGTTCAGCGATGCGGCGCAGGCGCACGCCTACATCGACGCGAAAGGCGCGCCGATCGTGATCAAGGCCGATGGCCTGGCCGCCGGCAAGGGCGTGGTGGTGGCGATGACGCTCGAGGAAGCGCACCAGGCGGTCGAGCACATGCTGTCCGACAACCGCTTCGGCGACGCCGGCGCGCGCATCGTCATCGAGGAATTCCTGGCCGGCGAGGAAGCATCGTTCATCGTCATGTGCGATGGCAAGAACGTGCTGCCGCTGGCCACCAGCCAGGATCACAAGCGCCTGCTCGACAACGACCAGGGCCCGAACACGGGCGGCATGGGCGCCTACTCGCCCGCGCCGATCGTGACGCCGGCGATGCATGCGCGCGTGATGCGCGAGATCATCAACCCCACGATCGCCGGCATGGCCAAGGATGGCATTCCATTCTCCGGCTTCCTGTACGCGGGCCTGATGATCGACGCGGCCGGCAATCCGAAGACGCTGGAATTCAACTGCCGCATGGGCGATCCGGAAACCCAGCCGATCATGGCGCGCCTGAAGACGGACCTGGTGACCGTGATGGAACATGCCGTGAACGGCACGCTCGACGCCGTGGGCCTGGAATGGGACCGCCGCACCGCGGTCGGCGTGGTGCTGGCCGCGGCCGGCTATCCGGACGATCCCGTGAAGGGCAACGTCATCGAGGGCATCCCGGCCGAAACGCCGGAGTCGGTCACGTTCCACGCCGGCACGGCCGAAGTGGATGGCCAGCTGGTCACTTCCGGCGGCCGCGTGCTGTGCGTGGTCGGCCTGGGCGATTCGGTCAAGCTGGCACAGAAGCAGGCCTATGAAACGGTCGGGGAAATCCGCTTCGACGGCATGCAGTGCCGCCGCGATATCGGCTGGCGTGGGTTGAAGCACTAGGGCTTAAAGCTTAGTTCTTCCAATCATTTACCCCAAGCGCAAATGCCGGGGTCAGACCCGCCGGGTCGGACCCCAGGTTTCTGCCCCTGGGTTTTCTTCAAATTCGTCGACGCTTCAAAAAAAGAACAAGCCAATGACCACCCCCAACCCCGAAGCCGTCAAGGCCTGGCTGATCGACCTGCAGGAACGCATCGTGTCCGCCCTCGAAGAGGCGGACGGCACGCCGTTCCTGCGCGACGCCTGGCAGCGCCCCGAAGGCGGCGGCGGCATCTCGCGTCTCGTCGAGGAAGGCAATGTGCTGGAACGGGGCGGTTGCAATTTCTCGCACGTGACGGGCGCGAAGCTGCCGCCATCGGCCGCGGCGCATCGCCCCGGCATCGGCGGGCGTGCCTGGGAAGCGATGGGCGTGTCGCTGGTGCTCCACCCGCGCAACCCGTACGCGCCCACGGTGCACATGAACGTGCGCTTCTTCTCGACGTCCACCGAGGATGGCACGCCGGTCTGGTGGTTCGGCGGCGGCATGGACCTGACGCCGTATTACGGCAACGAGGCGGACGTGCGCCATTTCCACCGCAGCTGCCGCGAGATGCTGGCGCCGTTCGGCGACGACCTGCACCCGCGCTTCAAGCAGTGGTGCGACGAGTACTTTTACCTGAAGCACCGCCAGGAGGCGCGCGGCGTCGGCGGCATCTTCTTCGACGATTTCAACGAGCGCGATTTCGACACCAGCTTCGCGATGGTGCAGAGCGTGGGCGACGGCTTCCTGGGCGCCTACCTGCCGATCCTGCGCAACCGCATGGACACGCCGTACGGTGAACGGGAGCGCGATTTCCAGGCTTACCGGCGCGGCCGCTACGTGGAATTCAACCTCGTGTTCGACCGCGGCACGCTGTTCGGCCTGCAGTCGGGCGGGCGCACCGAGGCGATCCTGATGTCGATGCCGCCGATCGTCAAGTGGCGCTACGACTGGCACCCGGCGGAGGGCACGCCGGAGGCGGCGCTGTACACCGACTTCCTGCCGCACCGCGACTGGCTGGCGTGACCGCGCAGCACTCCACCGTGCCCCGCTGTGTCCTGCTGCTGGGCGGCAGCTTCGATCCGATCCATAACGGCCATGTGGCGCTCGGCGCCACGTTCGTGCGCCTGCTGGGCGCCGCCGAGCTGCGCGTGATCCCGACCGTGCCGTGGCAGAAAAGCAGCCTGGTGGCGACACCGTCCCAGCGCGCCGACATGGCCGCGCTGGCGTTTGCCGGCCAGCCGTACCGGGTGGTGGTCGACCGGCAGGAGATCGACCGGGGCCGGCCCACCTACACGGTCGAGACGCTGCGCGCGCTGCGTGCGGAACTTGGACCGAAGTACGGCGAAGAGACTGCGCTGTGCTTCCTGATGGGTGCCGACCAGCTGCAGCGGCTCGATACCTGGCGCGACTGGCGGGAGCTGTTCGGCCTGGCGCACCTGTGCGTGGCGGCCCGCCCCGGCTTCTCGCTCGACGGGCCGGACATCCCGGCCGCCGTGGCGGCCGAGTTCCGTGGCCGCCTGGTGGCGCCGGAACAACTGTGCAGCCGGCCGGCCGGAAATACCTGCATCGCGGCCGACCTGGCGGTGGATATCTCCTCGACCCGCATCCGGCAATGGCTGGCGGGCGGAAACTATGAATACGATAGCGGCTCGCCGATTCCGGCGCCGGTGCTAGACTATATCGAACAACATAATCTTTATAAGAAGTAAAACTGAATGGATATCAAAAAACTGCAAGCCCTCGTCGTCGACGCCCTGGAAGACGTCAAGGGCCAGGACATCGTCCTGTTCGACACCACCGGCCTGACCAGCCTGTTCGACCGCATCTGCATCGCCTCCGGTACCTCGAACCGCCAGACCCGCGCGCTGGCCGCTTCGGTGCGTGACAAGGTGAAGGAAGCCGGCGGCGACGTCATCGGCGTGGAAGGCGAGGACACCGGCGAATGGGTGCTGGTGGACCTGGGCGACATGATCGTCCACATCATGCAGGCACCGATCCGCGCCTACTACCGCCTCGAGGAAATCTGGGGCGAGAAGCCGGTGAAGCTGGGCGCCGCCAAGCGCAAGACTTCCGCCGAAGGCAAGGCTGCCGAAGCGCTCGACGCCGCGCCGAAGAAGAAGGCCGGCCACCTGGCCGCCAACAAGGTTGCCAAGGAAGCGGAACCGGTCATCGAGAAGAAAGCCCCGGCCCGCAAGCCCGGCACCGTGAAGGCCGCCGCCGCCGCGGGCGCCGTGGCGAAGAAGGCCGCCGCGAAGAAAGCCGCGCCGAAGGTCGAAGTTCCAGAAGGCAAGAAGGTCAAGGTCGCCGCGCCGAAGGCCGCTGTCGCTTCGGCGAAGGCCGCCAAGGAAGCCAAGGCCAAGGAACCGGCCGCGCCGGCCAAGACCGTCATCAAGCGGATCAAGAAGCCGGCCGCGGAAGAGTGACCTGACCCATGCAGCTGATCATCGCTGCCGTCGGGCACAAGATGCCCGCCTGGATCGAAACCGGCTTTGCCGAATATGTGAAACGCATGCCGCCCGAGTTGCGCATCGTGCTGAAGGAAATCAAGCCCGTCGAGCGCTCCGGCAGCAAGACCGCCGCCACCGCGATGGCGCTCGAGCGCGAGCGTATCGAGGCGGCGCTGCCGAAATCGGTGCGCATCATCGCGCTCGACGAACGCGGCAAGGATCTCACCAGCGTGGGCCTGTCGCAGCAGCTCGAGCTGTGGCAGCAAGATGGCCGCGACACGGCTTTCCTGATCGGCGGCGCCGACGGCCTCGATCCCGGCCTGAAGGCCAGGGCCGAAGGGTTGATCCGCATTTCCAGCATGACGCTGCCGCATGGCGTGGTGCGGGTGATGCTGGCCGAACAGCTCTACCGTGCGTGGACCATTACCCAGAACCATCCCTATCATCGGGTGTGATCCCGGCCCGTGCCGGGGCTCCGCCCAGTGACAAGACGACGATAACAACAACGATGAAACCGGTCGAACGAAAAATCTACCTGGCGTCGAAAAGCCCGCGCCGCCGCGAACTGCTGCGCCAGATCGGCGTCGATTTCGAGTTGCTGCTGCTGCGCAGCGATGGCCCGCGCGGAGCGGACGTGACGGAGGAAGTGCTGCCGGACGAGCCGGCCGACGTCTACGTGCGCCGCGTGGCCAACGAGAAGGCCGACGTCGCGTTCGACCTGTCGCGCCGCCGCCACCTGCGGCCGCGCCCCGTGCTGACGGCCGATACCACGGTGGCCGTCGACGGTGTCATCCTCGGCAAGCCGGCCGGCAAGGACGAGGCGCAGGCGATGCTGCAGCGCCTGTCCGGCCGCACGCACGACGTGCTGACCACCGTGGCGGTGCGCACCCACGATTTCGCGGACAGCTTCACGCAGGTGTCGCAAGTGCGTTTCGCGCAGCTGAAGCCGGCCGACATCGCGGCCTACTGCGCCACCACGGAACCATACGACAAGGCCGGCGGCTACGGCATCCAGGGCCTGGCGGCGATGTTCATCGAGCATATCGAAGGCAGCCATTCCGGCATCATGGGCCTGCCGCTGTTCGAGACGGCGGACCTGCTGCGCCGTGCCGGCCTGAGACTGCCATGAGCGAAGACATCCTCATCAACATCACGCCGCAGGAAACCCGCGTGGCCCTGGTGCTGCAGGGCGCCGTCCAGGAATTGCACATCGAGCGCACGCTCACGCGCGGCCTGGCCGGCAACGTCTATTCGGGCAAGGTAGTGCGCGTGCTGCCCGGCATGCAGTCGGCATTCATCGACATCGGCCTGGAGCGCGCCGCCTTCCTCCACGTGGCGGACATCTGGGAGGCGCGCCCGCACGACGGCACCAACGCCACGCCGACGCCGATCGAAAAGCTGCTGTTCGATGGCCAGGTGCTGACGGTGCAGGTGATCAAGGATCCGATCGGCACCAAGGGCGCACGCCTGTCGACGCAGATCTCGATCGCCGGCCGCATGCTGGTGTACCTGCCGCAGGATTCGCATATCGGCATCTCGCAGAAGATCGAGAAGGAAAGCGAGCGCGAAGCGCTGCGCACGCGCATGCAGGGCCTGTTGCCGAAGGAAGAAAAAGGCGGCTACATCGTGCGCACGCAGGCCGAGGATGCCAGCGACGGCGACCTGGCCGCCGATATCGACTACCTGCGCAAGACCTGGGCCGCGATCACGCACGGCGCGCGCACGCGGCCACCGACTTCCCTGCTGCACCAGGATCTTTCGCTGGCCCAGCGCGTGCTGCGCGACTTCGTGCACGATGAAACGGCCACCATCCAGGTCGACTCGCGCGAGAACTTCGTCAGCCTCACCGAATTCGGCAAGACCTACACGCCCAGCGTGCTGCCGCGCATGCACCATTACACGGGCGAGCGCCCGCTGTTCGACCTGTATGGCGTGGAAGAGGAAATCCAGCGCGCCCTGGGCCGGCGCGTGGACCTGAAATCGGGCGGCTACCTGATCGTCGACCAGACCGAGGCCATGACCACGATCGACGTCAACACGGGCGGCTACGTGGGCGGACGCAATTTCGCCGACACGATCTTCAAGACCAACCTGGAAGCGGCGCATGCCATCGCGCGCCAGCTGCGGCTGCGCAACCTGGGCGGCATCATCATCCTCGATTTCATCGACATGGAAAACGCCGAGCACCGCGGCAACGTGCTGGCCGAACTGAAGAAGGCCCTGGCGCGCGACCGCACCAAGGTGTCCGTCAGCGGCTTCTCTGCCCTGGGTCTCGTCGAAATGACGCGCAAGCGCACCCGCGAGTCGCTGGCCCACATCCTGTGCGAACCCTGCCCCGCCTGCGGCGGCAAGGGTCAGGTGAAAACCTCGCGCACCATCTGCTACGAGATCCTGCGCGAACTGCTGCGCGAAGCCAAGCAGTTCAACCCGCGCGAATTCCGCATCCTCGCCTCGCAGGAAGTGGTCGACCTGTTCCTGGAAGAAGAATCGCAGCATCTCGCCATGCTGGGCGATTTCATCGGCAAGAAGATTTCGCTGCAGGTGGAGACGTCGTACCACCAGGAGCAGTACGACGTGATCTTGATGTAACCGGTTTCGCGGTGGGAGCGCCTGTGCCGGCAATACAGCGGCCAGGTCAGCTCTTGCCGCTGAAAAAAGTATACCGGTGACCGAGCCTGCGGCCGAATTCGGCGATGAACTCTTCCGACAGAGGCCACCAGTTCCAGAATTCAAAGGCCAGCATCACGAAGCCGCCGTCCGGACGGGCCCACTGCCAGATCGGACTGGCCTGGCTGCAATGCGCACAGCCGATCAGGCCGGCCTCCTCTTCCCGCATATACCAGGGACCGCCGACGTTCCAGTAATCACCCATGGACGACACCGTGCCGCAGCGCGGGCAGGTGATCGAGTCTTCGCATCCTTGATCGTTCATGACCAGGCCGCGAGTGGCCACGACCCGCAAGCCATTGGGCGACAAGCTCTCGAACTGCTCCCGGAAGTAGTCGAACTTTTCCGGCTCGACATCCGTGCAGGCTTTCGTGAAGCCGGGTCCCGCCGGGTAGCACTCGCCTTCAGCGCCATTGCACCGGTCGCAGTGCCGGTTTTCGATGATGCGCTCGTCGACCAGCCAGGCGACGATGGCGTCCGCCAGAGCGCGGGCCTGTTCTTCGCTGGCGACTTCGTGGTCGATGAACGCCTGGTTATAGTCGCCCATTGCAACGCTCCGTCGTGGAAAAGCAAATCTTACCGATATACCAATGGCGGCCGGTAGTCGACAGCGGATGCGGGACAAGGGCAGCACCACCGATGGAAGCTCCGCGCGCGTTCTTCGGCGGCCCGATGGCGGTGCGGCGCGCGGTGGCGGGACTGCCCTTGCCGGCTTGCTGTCTTGCTGTTGCAGAGTTCTCTTGCCGACCCCTGCTGTCTTTGTTACTTCGCCAGCGAACGGCGGCGTGCCGCAACGCTCAGCAGGGCCATGCCGCCCAGCAGCATGCCGTAGGTGGCCGGTTCCGGTACCGCCGAGACGGACACCAGGCCGCTGTAGGCACCCGCTGCCTGCGATACCACCGAACCCGTCACCGCCACATAGTAGCCGGCGCCGGAGGCCAGGTTGGACAGGTCCAGGCTCCACTCATCGTACTTGCCGGTTTCGATCTGCGTGCCGGCGCGGACCAGCGAGCCATCGTTGGCGAACAGGCTGAAGCCCGTGATGTCCAGGCCGACACGGGCATTGCCCGCGCTCGAGTACAGGTTGGCCGTGAACGAAGACAGGCCGGCCACGTCGAACGCATACGTGTCGGTGAAGGTGTCGCCCGAGTGGTTGCCGGTGATCAGGCGGCTGAAGGCACCCGCGCCATCGATGATGTCGACGCTGCCGGCAGGCAGGCTGATATCCGCTGCTTGCGCGCCCATTGCCGCACAGGCCAGCGCCAGCGAGGCCGCGATATTCTTCATGTTCGTCATGTTTGCTCCTAAATTGAAATTGATGAGGCCGCCGAAGTGCTGACAAAGTAGCAAATAGTGTCTGTTCGAAAACAGGGGCTGGAGCGGGTTTTACAAATTGTCACTTTTGCCGCAGGTACAAATCCGCGTTGCAAAGAACCAGCGAAATGCCCGTGTAAACAGGTACTTGCACGCATCAGGTGAAAATAGCTCTTGATGATGTAGGATCAGTCCTACTTCAAGACGCGGTCCGGTGACACGTCGCCGATTGGCGACGCTAGCGGCGTGACAGTTGAGCAGCGGGCAGGAAGACATATCGGGACTGCTATCATGCAAGCCTCATCCACCACGCCCTTTCCAAGACATGCCCCTGGAATTCGAAGCCATCGATGCCGAATCGGGCGAATTCGGCTACACGGAAGACAGATACGGCCCACTGCTGGGCCAGTTCAACACCATCCTCGACGGCCATGAAACCGGCCAGCTGAGCGATACGGAATACCTGGCGGCGCTGCAGCAGTTGCTGGCCCAGGCACCGGATTTCATCGATGCCCACACGCAGATCGCCTTTTACTGGTACCGGCAGGGCAAGCCGGAAAAGGCGCTCGACGCCGCACAGGCGGGCCTGGCCATCGCCAACCGGCAAATCCCGCCAAGCTTTGCCGGCCGTATCGCGTGGCACAACGTCGACAATCGCGCCTACCTGCGCATGATGCATGTCGCGGTGCTGGCCCACGTGCGCCTGTGCCGCCACCGGGATGCCACGGCGCTGATCGAGCAGATGCTGCTGCGCAACCCCAGCGACAACCAGGGCGTGCGTTACCTGCTGGGTTCCGAGGCGCTGCGCATCGAGCCGCAGGCCGGCACCGTGCAGGAGCACGACCGCGTGATCGGGGTGCTCGCGGAACATGCCGAGACTTATCCGCCCTACTGGTACGAGCTGGCGCTTGCCCACCTGCAGCAAGGCCGGTGGGCCGCCGCCGCCACGGCCTTGCGGCGCGGTTTCGTCACCAATCCCTACATCGCGGAAATCCTTGGCGGCAATCCCGATCCCAAACCGCACGTGGCCTGGCATCCCGACGACACCACGCTGCCGGACGCGGCACGCGCGTACATCGATGCCTATGGAGCCATGTGGCAGGCGGACACCAGCCATCGGCCGTTCATGCACTGGCTGTTCAACCATCCGGAAGTGATGATCGAGCGCGCCTCGGTCATGGCCTGCCGCGAAGCGCTGCTGTGGGAGACCGATCCCGATAAACGGGGCGACCTCCTGGCCCGCGTGGAAGAGCTGACTGCCCGCATCGACGACAGCCTGTCCGCCGCCATCGTGGTGCAGCGGGAAACGGTGGGCCGGCGCCTGGTCTGGCCCTGGGAACTGCCACTGGCGCTGGTGGAGTAAGCCGCGCCTCAGGCGCTTCGGTGCAGGCGTTTCATCGCCGTTGCTCCGCTCAAGCCGAGGTGGCTGCCGGCAGCATCGGCTGCAGGGTCCGCCAGACGGTGCCGGCGTCGAGCTTGCGCATGCAGTCGTGGTGGCCCAGCGGGCACTCGCGCTGGCGGCACGGGGAACACTCGAGGCGCAGCGACAGTGCCGCCGCCACCGTCGAGAACGGCGGCGCGTGATCCGGATCGGTGGGGCCGTAGATCGCCACCACCGGGCGGTCCAGGCTGGACGCCACGTGCAGCAGGCCGGAATCGTTGCTGACCACGGCGTCGCTGTGGCCGATCAGCGCCACGGCTTCGGCCAGGCTGGTCTGGCCGGCGACATTCAGCACGGCGGACGCGGCCGGCGTGCCGGCCACGGTGGCAATGATCTCGTCGCACACGGGGCGGTCCTTGGGCGAGCCCAGCAGCGCTATCTGCGCGCCCGGCACCCGCTCCACGACGAACTGCGCCAGCGCCGCGAAATGGCCCGGCGGCCAGCGCTTGGCCGACCCGAACTCCGCGCCCGGGGCAAACACCACCAGCGCCCGCTCCGGCGCCAGGCCGGCCTTGGCGCAGGCGGCGGCCACCTGTTCCGGGGTCACCCGCAGCGCCGGTTTCGGCGCGGGCGCCAGCGGCGCCTCCGGCGGGTGGGCCAGCGCCGCATAGAACGGCACCATCGGACGGGGCGGCACGTCGTCATGGTGCATCACGTTGATCAGCCCGTAACGGCTCTCGCCCTTGTAGCCGACCCGGCGCCGGATGCCGGCCAGCCACGGAATCAGCGCATATTTGAGCGTGTTCGGCAGCACATACGCTTCGGCATAGCCGCGCTGCTTGAGCAGGCGCGCGTAGCGCCAGCGCTCGCGCAACTGCAGCGGGCCGTGGCGGAACGGCGTCTGCAGCACCTCGTCGACTTCGCGCATCTGCCGCCACACGGGGGCCACGGCGGGCGGTGCCAGCACATCGATCG
Source organism: Pseudoduganella albidiflava (assembly GCF_004322755.1). Classification (NCBI taxonomy): domain Bacteria; kingdom Pseudomonadati; phylum Pseudomonadota; class Betaproteobacteria; order Burkholderiales; family Oxalobacteraceae; genus Pseudoduganella; species Pseudoduganella albidiflava. The sequence continues at coordinate 732,116 of NZ_CP036401.1, read as the reverse complement.
GCCAGTCCGGATGCAGGGCGCGCAGCCGCTGCAGCAGCGGCTGCGCCATCACGGCGTCGCCGATCCAGTTCGGCGAGATGACCAGGATGCGTGGCAGGTTGGCGGCCATCACCGTGCTCCCTCGCGGGCATTCAGGCACAGGCCCATCACCACGAACAGCATCAGCACATAGAACATGGCGCCGCGCACGGACCAGAAGATCACCTCCGTCAGCCCAAAGCTGAAATAGCTCAGCACCAGCAGCAGCCCGGCCAGCGCCGGCGCCACCAGCGCGGGCGGCGCCGATTCATGGGCGTTCAGCAGGCGCAGGAAAAACAGGAATGGCAGCAGCAGCGTGCCGAACCAGCACGCCAGGCCCAGCACGCCGCCGAATACGAGCGCCTGCAACGCATCGTTGTGGAAATGTTCGACTTCCAGCACGAACGGCTGCAGGGTGCCGGCGGCCACCAGTTCGCCGAGTTCGGCCTTGACCTGCTCCTGGCTGCTCGGTGCCCAGGGATGGCGCGTGGCCAGCAGCACGGCACCCTTCCACAGTTCCAGGCGCACACCCACGTTGGTGAAGGCGCTGCCGCCCGTGAAATAGGTGCGCACGTCGCTGATGCCCTGCTCCACCCGTTCGCTCATGCCGGTCTGCGGCACGAAGTAGCCGCCGATCATCAGCACCGCCACCAGCGCGACGGCGCCCTTGGCGAACCTGCCGCGCAGGTAATGCCCGTATTTGAGGAACAGCAGCGCGGCGAACGCGATCGCGACCCAGCCGCCGCGCGTGCCGGTGGCCAGCATGCCGATCAGGCCCGCCACCACGCCGACGGCCGGCCAGATCCGTTGCCGGCCGCGGAAATCCAGTACGCCGGCCAGGCACATCAGGCCCATGCACAGCACGATGTCGCCGAACGTGATCGCGTTCATCAGGCCGCCCGGCCGGTCGATGTGCAGGACCCAGCGCTGGTAGCCGGCCACGCAGGCGCCGCCCACGGTACCGCCGATCAGGCCCCACCACAGGGCCATGCGGCTTGGCCGGCAAGCGAGCACGGCAATAAGCGCCGTGACGGCGAGCAGCATGCGGCTGGGCTTTTCCCAGCTGCGCAGGTAGATATCGTCGTGCAGCAGCACGGTCAGGCCGGCAAACAGGCAGGCCGCGGCGAAAGCTGTCAAAACGCCGCGGATGTCGTTAAGATGTCGCCGGAACTCCGGCAAGCCTTGCCTGTGGCACCAGATCGCCGCCAACAGGAAGCCAAAGCTGCACAGGCCCACGCCGGCATTGGTGATCAGGGTCAGGAACGGCAGGAGGAAGACCAGGCAATTGACGGTAACAGCGGCAACGGTGGAAACAGCGGCTACAGGGTTTACGTCGTCGGCTTGCCTGGCAATATTTTTATTCATCAATGTTCTTGTGGTGCGCGCCGACTTCATGCAACCAGCGTCAAAAATCTCTGTCATTGTCACAACCTACAACCGCCCGGATGCGCTGACGGCCGTGATCGAAGCCTGCTTTGCACAGGATGATCCGCATTTCGAACTCATTATCGCTGATGACGGCTCCACGAACAACACACGGGACTGCGTGGAAGCGCTGCGCCGGCGCTCACCGGTGCCGCTGCGGCACGTGTGGCAGCCGGATGAAGGTTTTCGCGCGGCGCGCGTGCGCAACCTGGGCACGCTGGCCGCCAGCGGCGACTACATCGTGTTCCTGGACGGCGACTGCATCCCGGAAAAGAACTTCGTGTCGCAGCACCGCAGGCTGGCGCGGCCCGGCTTCCTGGTATCCGGCAGCCGCGTGCTGCTGTCGGAGCGGTACACCCGCGTGCTGCTGGAAACGCACGTGAACCTGCACCGGCTCCGGGCGATCGACCGCCTGAAGCTCCGGCTGGGCGGCGATTTCAACAAGTTCCTGCAGACCGTGATGGTGTTGCCGGACGCTGGCCGCGAGCGGCGCAAGTTCAGCTGGCGCCGCATCAAGAGCTGCAACCTGGCCGTGTGGCGCAGCGACCTGGATCGGGTGAACGGCTTCGACCAGAGCTTCAAGGGCTGGGGACACGAGGATTCCGACCTGGTGGTGCGGCTGTTCAACGCCGGCGTGCACCGCAAGGATGGCGCCTTCGCCACCGAGGTGTATCACCTGTGGCACCACGAAAACCGGCGCGACCAGGAAACCTCGAACCGGGAGATCGTGCTTCGGCGGGCCGCGGACGGCACCAGGGTGGCCACCGCCGGCCTGCAGGAGCTTGCCGCGGAACTGGCCCCGCACGCCTGAGCCGGCCAGGATGGCAGGATCGGGCCCTCCCATCCGGAACTTGCGGTCGTCCGGCCCCGGAGTACAATCAGTCGGGCATCGGCGGCGTGTGCGGTACCGAACTGATCTTGCATGCTGGTACTGCCAAGCTGGCGACTGAGCAAACCACCAAGGAGGAACCGCAATGCGCCTGGATATTTACCGACGACCCGAACACGATGGCATCTTTTCGTATCTGGCAGTGCCGGAAGGAAAGCCGATCCCCCAGGAAGCAATCAATACCGACTGGGAACCGGAAGCCAAAGCGCTGGAAGTCGACGACGACGCCGACACACTGCCCGAGTTCCACATCGAACACCTGCCCGAGCAAATCGGCACCAAGGGCTACGCCATCACCGGCCTGAAGGACATGTAAGGCGGTGCATGGCATGCGGTCCGCGGCGCCCGGCCGATGCCGGGCAGCGGACAAGCTTCGGCGGGCCGCATGTTTGCCGGCTACTGTCCTGCCGGCTGCTGACCTGCCGGCTACTCCCCTGCCGGCTGCCGTGCTGCCGGCTGCTGTGCTGGCGCAACGCCGGGCTTTGTCGCGTGCCGCCGCGGCGGTCACAGGCGGTTTCAACGGGTTACAATTAACAGATTGGTAACTCCTTGATTCCCAACCGCGACAGGGCCCGCCGTGATCCATTTCTTTCCCACCTATACCAAGGACGGCACGCGTTCGCCGTTCGCCCTCGGCTTGAAGGAACTCGGCGTCGACTACCGGCTGTTCGCCGACGACGTGCGCTTCCGCTACCACTCGCGCCTCAAGCTGCTGTTCGTCGGCTGGCCGAAACTGGCCTGGTTCGCGCTGCGCGCCGGGATCCGCTCGCTGGTCACCAGCCGTACCAATCCCGAGGCGGTGGTGCTGGGTTCGGACATCGAAGTACTGATTTTCGCGCCGCTGCGCGCCCTGTTTTCGCGCCGCACGCAGATCGTGCTGCTGGGTTTCATCCTCACGCCGCGCCAGCATCCGCTGCTCAACCGGCTGCGCCTGCTCTACTTCCGCTTCGTGATGTCGTTCGTCGACAAGGTCATCTGCCACTCGAAAAAAGAGCGCGAGCGCTACAGCGAGCTGTTCGCGAACGGCCGCACCGAAGTGTTCTACATCCCGCACGGCACCCATATCTATGGCCGCGAAGAATTGCCGGAGGCGTCGAACTCGCCGTACATCCTCACCGCCGGGCGCTCCGGCCGCGACTACGGCACGCTGTTCGACGCGGTGGCCGGCCTGCCGATCGAGCTCCACGTGGTGTGCGACAACGACAAGCCGCTGGCCGGCCTGGCGATTCCCCCTAACGTCAAGGTGCTGCGCAACTGCTATGACGGCGACTATGTCGACCAGTTGAAGAACGCCCGCTTCGTGGTGGTGCCGCTGGGGGTGGCCGATATCTCGGCCGGGCAGATGGTGCTGCTGCAGGCGATGGCCTTCAACAAGGCCACCGTCATCACGCGCACGCTGACGGTGGAGGATTATGTCAGCGACGGCAACGAGGCCGTGCTGGTGCCGCAAGGCGACGCTGCCGCGATGCGCGCCGCCATCGTGCGGTTGCTGGACGATGCGCCCTACACCGCGCAGATGGCCGACCGGGCGCTCGATGCGTTCGACAACCGGTTCGACATGAAGGCTTTCGTGCGCAACCTGGTCGCCGCCGTGCGCGCCCCACGCGCAAGCTGAAAATAGGGATAGACCGCAACGCGCCAGAATGTGAAAACGCATGCATTGACCCCAACAGCGAAAGGCTGGGGTCAGACCCGCCGGGTCTGACCCCGGGGTTTGCCCTTGGGGTGGACTGGACTTGATTGCAGCATGGTCCGCCTCCGATTTTCAGTCGAGCTTTACCGTCTTCCCCACCGCGATCAGTACTCCACCGCCACCTCTTTCGCGCCCAGCACCTGTTCCAGCGCCAGCGTGAGTTCATCGGACGGCGCGACCCGCCAGTCGTCGCCCAGCTGCAGCGTGCAGTCGATGCCCTGCGGCTTGATGCGCATCTGCACCGGCAAGCCGTAGTCGTCGCGGTGCGGCGCCAGCACTTCCTGCAGTTTCGCGGGCGCCACGGCGGCCGGCAGCAGCCAGCCCATCTGGCGGCCGAACTGCAGGCGGGCCGACACGATGTCGTACACCTTCTCGGCCGAGATGCGCAGGCCGCCGGTGAAGCGGTCTTCCGACACCTTGCCGGTCACGGCGAGGAATTCGTCTTCCTTGAAGGCCTTCTTGTTGGCCTCGAAGATCTCGTTGTACACGGTCACTTCCACCACGGCGCTCTTGTCGTCCAGGCTGACGATGAGGATCTTGCCGCGCTGCGTCATCTGCGTGCGGATGCCGGTGATCACGCCGCACATCATGCGCGGCTCGCGCGACGGCTCCAGTTCCGACAGCTTGGTGCGGGCGAAGCGCCGCGCTTCCTGCGCATACGAATCGAACATGTGGCCGGACAGGTAGAAGCCCAGCGCGATCTTTTCCTCGGCCAGCTTCTGGCGGTCGGTCCACGGAGTGGCCTGCACGTATTCGGGCGGGGCGACCAGGTCGCTGTCATCGCCGCCGAACAGGCTTACCTGGTTGGCCGCCTTCAGTTCCTGCTCGGCGCATTCCATGGCGAAGCCGACCGAGGCGAACAGCACCGAACGATCGACGCCGAAGCAGTCGAACGCGCCCGAGCGGATCAGCGCCTCGATGGTACGGCGGTTGATCTGGCGCTTGTCGACCCGCTTGCAGAAGTCGAACAGGCTCTTGAACGGGCCGTCGGCTTCGCGCGCGGCGATGATCGCCTCGATCGCGTTCTGGCCGGCGCCCTTCACGCCGCCCAGGCCGTAGCGGATGTTGGTCACCTTCTTGCCGGTCACCGAACGGGGTTCGCCGTCGGGCCGGAAGCGGTATGCCGACAGGTTCACGTCCGGCGGCAGGATCGTCAGGCCGCATACCTCGATCGAATCCTCGACGAGGATCTTGACCTTCTCGGTATCGTCCATCGTCAGCGACATGTTGGCCGCCATGAACGCGGCCGTGTGGTGCTGCTTCAGGTACGCGGTGTGATACGACAGCAGCGCATAGGCGGCGGCGTGCGACTTGTTGAAACCGTAGCCGGCGAACTTCTCCATCAGGTCGAAGATCTCGTCGGCCTTCTCGGTGGTCAGCCCGCGCTCGCCGGCACCCTTGCGGAAGATCTCGCGGTGCTCGGCCATTTCCTCGGCCTTCTTCTTGCCCATCGCGCGGCGCAGCATGTCGGCGCCGCCCAGCGAATAGCCGCCGATGATCTGCGCCATCTGCATCACCTGCTCCTGGTAGACCATGATGCCGTAGGTCTCGGACAGGATGCCCTCGGTGCGCGGGTCCGGATAGTCGAACTTCTCGCCGTGCTTGCGCTTGCAGAAGTCGGGAATCAGGTCCATCGGGCCCGGACGGTACAGCGCCACCAGCGCGATGATGTCCTCGAAGCGGTCGGGGCGCGCATCCTTCAGCATGCCCTGCATGCCGCGCGACTCCAGCTGGAACACGGCCACCGTCTTGGCCTTGGTCAGCAGGTCGTAGGAACCGCGGTCGTCCAGCGGGAGCGATTCCAGGTTGAAGTCCTTGTCGGCCGGGTCCAGTTCGCGGATGTAGTTCACCGCGCGGTCGAGGATCGTCAGCGTGGTCAGGCCCAGGAAGTCGAACTTCACCAGGCCCACGGCCTCCACGTCGTCCTTGTCGTACTGCGAGACCACGCCCGAGTCGCCGGACTGCGTATACAGCGGGCAGAAATCGGTCAGCTTGCCGGGCGCGATCAGCACGCCGCCGGCGTGCATGCCGATGCCGCGGGTGATGCCTTCGACCTGCTGCGCCAGGTCCAGCAGCTGCTTCACTTCTTCCTCGTTCTCGAGGCGTTCCTTGAGCAGCGGTTCTTCCTCGATGGCCTCGGCGATCGACACCGGCTTGCCCGGCTTGAACGGGATCAGCTTCGAGATGCCGTCGCAGAAGTTGTAGCCGAAGTCCAGCACGCGGCCAACGTCGCGGATCGCGCCTTTCGCCGCCATGGTGCCGAAGGTGGCGATCTGCGACACCGCGTCGCGGCCATACAGGTCCTTCACGTGCTGGATCACCAGCTCGCGCTTTTCCTGGCAAAAGTCGATGTCGAAGTCGGGCATCGATACCCGTTCCGGGTTCAGGAAACGCTCGAACAGCAGGTTGTACTTGAGCGGATCGAGGTCGGTGATCTTCAGCGCATAGGCCACCAGCGAGCCCGCGCCCGAGCCGCGGCCCGGGCCGATCGGCACGCCGTTGTTCTTGCCCCACTGGATGAATTCCGCAACGATCAGGAAGTAGCCCGGGAACTTCATGTTGATGATCGTGTTGTTCTCGAACGCCAGCCGCTCCTCGTAGCGGGGACGCATCTTCTCGCGGTATACCGGGTCGGGGAACAGCTGCACCAGGCGCTCTTCCAGGCCCTTCTTCGTTTCGGCGACCAGGAACTCGTCGATCGTCATGCCCGGCGTGGGGAAGTTCGGCAGCTGCGGCTTGCCCAGCGTGAGCGTGACATTGCAGCGCTTGGCGATCTCCACCGAGTTCTGCAAGGCGCCCGGCAGGTCCTCGAACAGGATCGCCATTTCTTCCTGCGTCATGAAGCGCATCTGCTCGTTGAAGCGTTTCGGCCGCTTCGCGTTGGCGATCATTTCGCCTTCGGCGATACAGATACGGGCTTCATGGGCGATGAACTCATGCTCGGACATGAACTGCACCGGGTGCGTGGCCACCACCGGCAGGCGCAGCCTGGCGGCCAGCGCCACCGACTGGCGCACCTGGGCTTCCTGGTTGGGCTGCCCGGCGCGCTGGATCTCGATATAGAAATGGCCCGGGAAAATGGCCGACCATTTTTCGGCGTGCCGTTCGGCCAGCTCCAGGTTGCCGTTGTCGATCGCGCAGCCGATGTCGCCGAACTGCGCGCCGGACAGCGCGATCAGGCCATCGGCGCCGCTTTCGCCGGGCATCACGTCATATGTCTGGTCTTTCAGCGCCGCCAGCCATTCGGTGCGCAGTTCGGCGCGTCCCTTGTACTGGTTGGTCAGCCACGCCATCGACAGCAGTTCGCACAGCTGCAGGTAGCCCACGCGGTTCTTCGCCAGCAGCAGAAGGCGGCATGGCTTGTCGCGGTTGTCGTCGTTGGTGATCCAGACATCGCAGCCGATCACCGGCTTGACGCCCTTGCCGCGCGCGGCCTTGTAGAACTTGACCATGCCGAACAGGTTCGACAGGTCGGTGACGGCCAGTGCCCCCTGCCTGTCCTTGGCCGCGGCCTTCACCAGGTCGTCGATGCGGACCAGGCCATCGACGATCGAGTATTCCGAGTGCACCCGCAGGTGGACGAAATCCGGGCCGGGTGGCGGTGCGGGCTCATCGGGCTGAATGACAGGTTGAATAACGGGCTGAAGAACGGGCTCGATGACGGACAGGTCTGGGACTTCGGTACTCATGGGATCGATTGGGCGGTGAGGCTTCGTGCGGCGAAGGCGCTATTTTACCGCCGTTGAGGTACTGGCGGCCAACGCGCCTGCTCATCCAGCGCTGTCGAGAAACTTTACATTTTCCGGCCGGGTATTTGAGCCAGCTCAACGACAGCGTTGATTTTTCTCAAAATTATCGATCTGGCATCAACCTTGCTTAGCTTGGTGGCACTACGTAACTCAAGTCGCTACACATCATTTACCTTCAGGAGCCATTGTGCGAACCTTCGTAAAAAATATCCTGCTGCAAGGCGCCCTGCTCCTGGGTGTGCAGGCCGCTGCCCAGGCAGCACCGATCCTGCTGGTGTCGAACGGCGTGCTGATGGGTGCTGAAGCCGTCGAAGTAAACGGGGAACAGTATGACGTGCTGTTCTCGGACACCCGCCCGCAAGCCAGCAACCTGCTGTTCGACTCGTTCTCGGAAAGCTATGCCGCCTCCGACGCCCTCGACCGGCTGGTATTCCAGGGCGTGTACGACATGTCGCCCGCCCTCACCAACGGTTGCGGCAACCCGCTCACCTGCTCGATCGTGACGGCGTTCGATGTCGGCCGCATCCTGCTCAGCGGCACGGCATTCACCAACACGGCGACCCGCTACCTGGACGTGAGCGCCATCTACGCCACGACGGGCAATAGCGCCAGCTCGTCGAAGATCACCTATGCGAACTGGTCGGTGCACAACCGGTTGCCGGACCAGCAACAGGCCATCCCCGAGCCGTCCACGCTGCTGCTGGCCGGCGCTGGCCTGGCGGCACTGGCCTGGCGGCGCAAGGCACGCCGCGCCGTGGTTTAAGCAGGCGCTGTTCGCGTTGAGTAGCTTTGCCGTTGAGCACGAAACTTTCTTGCATGCCGAGCGCGACAAAAGAGCTGATCAGCTAGTCTGACGCCACGGCAATGTGCAACCATTGGCGCGGCGTCGTCAGCTCGGCGGCATCGAGCACGCGCTGCCAGCCGGTGTAATTGGCGAGATAGCGGCTGGCAACACCATTGAATCGCCGCAGCCAGGTCTTGAAGCGGCTATGCCATCCGTTGACACCCTGGATATGGAGTGCGCCGCGCACCCGGATGCCGGCACGCACATTGATCGCTTCGTGCGTGATGCCGGCCTGCTTCGCAAATGCCTGGTACGCCTTGGCGGCATCGGTCACCAGCAGCACATCTGGCGCCAGCACTGGTTTCAGGTGTTGCATCAGCTGGCCAGCACTGACCGGGCCGCGGCCCGTGACGAAGTCACAGGTTTGCCGGTTGCGGTCACGGGCAACGAGGATGCAGTCCAGCTCGCTGCTGATGCCGCGCCGGCTGGCCTTGCCGCCGCGTTTGCGGGGCGGGCGATCCAGGTGGCGCGAGCCCTTCTGTGATTCCAGATGGTAGGTTTCATCGGCCTCGACGATGCCAGACAGCTGCGGACGGGGCGCCCCGAGCACGGCGGCGATGAAACGGTGGCGCCATCGAAAGCTGGTCGACTTTGCCACCGCGACGCGGCTGGCCGCCGAGCGCACAGGGGTCGACTCGATCAGGCATTGAAAGTATTGCAGCCACTTGTCGCGCAGGCGCAGACGGGCGAGCGGTGTGCCGGTCAGGGCGTTAAAGCTGCGCCGGCACGCCACGCAGCGATAGCGCTGCAAGCCACTAGCCTGTCCGCAACGGTGAGACTTCTCGCGGCCGCAATGCGGACACGGCGGCTTTCCGGCGGCGTCCTCGATGAGGCGATGACACCGCCCTGGTTGTTCGGCGCAGGCAAGAAAGCCCTGCAGCAATGCGACCTGATCTTCTGAAAGCTGTTGCTGCATCAACGCTTCGATCAGTACTCGAACCTCCGCCGTGCCCATGTCGCCTCCTGATATACATGAAGTATCTCAACAGGAAGTCAGACCGTAATTCCGGCGGGAAGTTCGCTTAATTACCGCTCACAGCGCCTTTAAGCACCGCGGTCACGGCACCGCCAAGGCCCGCCGCTCCGCCGTTCCCGCGCCGGCCACGACATCACCGGAAATCAGGCACACCCGACGTGCCTGATCTCGGGCAATTCCTCCGGGCGCTCATGCGGAAAAGGGAGGGAGCACCGTGTTCTTCCGCCAGCGTCCACGCGCGCACCTGCCGTCACGTTCGACGGCACGCACCGCCACGCCCCCGATCGATCTCGCCGCCTGCGAATCCGTGGCACCGCAGGGCCAGGAAATCGCAATGTGCAACAAGTAGCAAATTTTTAACGCCACCGCATGGACGAGCGATGGCGTGCAACCATACAATCCTGGCGAGGCATTCAACATCATCCACCAATCACGTCTTTCACCCTCCAGGGCAAGCCTTTCATGCGCGTTTCCAGCAAGTTTTTCCTGTCCTCGCTTCTCGCTTCCTGCCTTGCCGCTTGTGGCGGCAGTGACAGCAGCGGGGGCTCCTCGCCCGTGCTCTCGGCAAAAGTCACGCCATATCTCGGCGAGTGGAGTGCCGCCTGCGGTGGGCGAACGGTCGAAAGAATTTCAGTCACGCAGGATCCGGCTGGCGGCGACAGGGCGCTGATGTCGACCAGGACCGATTACTACGCGAACCCGGGCTGCACGGGCGCCATCATTGCCACGAAAAGTGTGAATGTGCCCGGCATGCAGGTGGAGATCACCGGCTCCACCAATGGCGGCGTGGTGTTCAGCGAGGGCGCCGCGGCGGTACCGAGCACTTATGATGCCGTGTCCGCCACCATGCCCGCCCACCGTATTACGGTCACAGGAACGGCCGTGACGTACGCGCTGGTGCATAACCAGTGGATGTGGCACATCGATTTCGGCGGCGATTCGGGAACCCTCATTGTCGATCAGTACATCATTCCAGCCCAGCAACCCGAGAGCAGGGCGTTCATGATCAACGGCGGCAAGCTCTACATCATGTCGCCGGCAGGCAGCGTGCACACGGTGGATCGGGTCTATGCCCGATAGCCGCCCGGTCCCGAGCAAGGCAGGCGACATTCCGCGGAATTTCGCCGGTTTCCTCCGCATCGGGGAAGCGTGGAAATGCACGCCGATGGGCTTATAATGTCGGCTGTTCCGCTATTCCCACTCTGACTCCCTATGCAAGCTAGCACTCTCGGCGCCCCCGTCCAGGCCGGCGCCGTACCGTCACATGCGGCAGTAACTGCCGCCGCCCCCTTCGTCAACATCGCCGCCTACAAGTTCATCACGCTGGAGAATCTCGAGGAGCTCCGGCCGCAATACCAGGAAATCACGCAGCGCCTCGGCCTGAAGGGCACCATCCTGCTGACGCCGGAGGGCATCAACATGTTCCTGTCCGGTACCCGGGAAAACATCGACGAGTACCTGGCCTGGGTGCGCGCCGATCCACGCCTGGCCGACCTGGAAGTGAAGGAAAGCCTGTCGGCCGAGCAGTCGCACAAGCGCATGCTGGTGAAGATCAAGGCCGAGATCATTACGATGCGCATGCCGCTGATCAAGCCGGAAGAAGGCCGCGCGCCGTTCGTGGACGCGAAAACCCTGAAGCGCTGGCTGGACCAGGGCCATGACGACCAGGGCAAGCCGGTGGTGATGGTCGACACCCGCAACGATTTCGAGGTGGACGTGGGCACGTTCGACAATACCGTCGACTACCGCATCCGCAAATTCACCGAATTCCCGCAGGTGATCGAGGAACACAAGGCCGACTTCGACGGCAAGACCGTGGTCACGTTCTGCACCGGCGGCATCCGCTGCGAGAAGGCGGCGATCCACATGCAGAATATCGGCTACGACAACGTGTACCAGCTCGAAGGCGGCATCCTGAAGTATTTCGAGGAAGTGGGCGGCGCCCATTACACGGGCGACTGCTTCGTGTTCGACTACCGTACCGCGCTCAATCCCAGGCTGGAACCCACGGAAACCGTGCAATGCTTCGCCTGCCGCGCCATCGTCACTCCGCGCCAGCAACTGGCGCCGGAATATGTGTACGGCGTTTCTTGCCCACATTGCCACGGCAAGGCGCAGGACCAGTGAATGTGCCAGTGATGTGCCAGTGAATGGGCCAGTGAAGCGTGCCAGTGAAGCATGCCGGGCGCTGCGCCGGATTATGGCGTAGCGCTCGCGGCAAAATTCCTGGAACCGGAAACGGCGCGGCTTTCGATAATAGTCACGGCATATTCGCCGCCATTATCCCCTTCCAATATTCGCCTGACGATACCGCTCGTGCCGGCCCGTGGAATTACCCTTCAAGGGAATTTCTTTTTAGTTAATGGCCTCAACGAAATAACAGTTACCAGGCCTGGCAAGTCGCGGGGAGATTGTTAACTTCAAAATACTGCCGTAGAGTTTATACTTGCAGTTTTCCCAAGCTGCAAAACCGATGAAACTGGATAAACTCTGGCTTGTAGCCGCCGTGGTGCTGCTGGGCCTGGCGGCAAGCCTGCTGCGGTTCAAGACCATCCTGAGCGGCGATTCGCTCTTCATGGAACAGCTGGTGGTCGACCTGGTGCAGGATGGCGGCCGCTGGATCGACTGGAAATTCCCGGTCGCCCCCGCCTTCGTGCCGGACATGCTGCTGTATTTCGCCCTGTATCCGGCCCTGCCCGATGCGGCAACGCGCATCTTCGCCGTTTCCGTTGCCCAGGCAGCGATCCTCACCGGCACCGTGCTGTGGTTCAGCTGGCAGATCTACCCGGCGCTGAGCCGGCGTGCGGCTGCCGTGATGGTGCTGGGCATGGCATTCCTCACGCTGACAGCGGCCCGCTCGTCGATGTGGCTGTACTTCTACAGTACCAACAACCACCTGCCGGCCGTGCTGTTCGGCCTGGCGGGACTGGCCATGGCGATGCGCTACGTGGCCACCGGATCGCGCCGGGCGGCCCTGGCGATCGTGGCGATCACCATTGCCGGCTGCATTTCCACCAGCCTGTTCTACCTCACCGTGGTCATGCCCGCCTTGCTGCTGCTGGCCTGCTCGTGGCTGATGCTGCGCGGGGCTGCCATGGCCCAGGCGCGCCGCCGGGTGCTGCTGCTGGCCGGCTGCATCGTCATCGGGCTGATCGCCGCCGACCTGCTGCTGAAAGTGCTGGTGCACTACAAGCCGCTGGGCGGCATCGACAATATCGCACCCGGTCCGGCGGGCCGCGCGATGACGCTGTTCGTCGCCGCCACGCTCGCCGCCTTCGATCTGGCCAACCCGTACACGTTCAGCCTCGCCGTGCTGCTGGCCGCCTCGCTGCTGTTCGTGCTGTTCCACTTCGCACGCAGCGTCACGGCCGATGCCACCGGGCTGCGCGCCGGTTTCCAGGACAGCCCGCGCATCGCCGTCACGGGCGCCATGCTGGGCGCTTCCCTGCTGCTCACCTTGCTGGGCGCCCTGCTGGCCGGCCGCTTCGGCGACGAGTACGCCTACCGCTATTTCACCTTCCCGCTGCTGCTGGCGGCGGTGCTGGCGATCGTGCTGCTCGACCGGGGCGTGCCGCGCTTCGTCTGGGATGCCGTGCTGCTGGCGGGTGGCGCGCTGACACTGGCCGGCTGCCTGAACACCGCACGCACCGCCACGCCCATCGCCACCACCAACCCGATCGCCGATTGCCTGATGGATGTGGAACGGCAGAACTTCACGCTGCGCGGCGGCATCTCGGACTATTGGACCGGCCCGCAGGTGCGGCAGTTCATGCCGAAGAAGCTGCACATCCTCGACACCTACAACGACCTGGTACCGCACTTCTGGGTGACCACCATCGGTCCCCTGCTGCGGCCCGAGCGTTATCCGCAGATCAAGTACAATTTCGCGTTGCTGCGACCCCGTGGCGATACCTCGGGCTTCAACTACACGGCCGAGACGACCGGCAAGAACCTGCCACAGCCGAGCCGCGTGCATGTCTGCCAGACGGGCAATGAAGTGTGGCTCTACGATGGCAATGAGCTCGACGACGCGGTGCGCAAGGTCGCGGCACGCTACATGCAGGAAAAGGGCATACACCGATGAGCCGTCACGCGCGATGAACCAGTTCCTGCGTTTCCTGGTGCTGTCCGGCCTCGGCTGGCTGTGCGACTTCGCCACTTTTGCCCTGCTGTCGCAGGGCTTCGGGATGTCGCCGTTCGCGGCCAATGTCGTGTCGTCGTACGTCGGCGTCACGTTCGTCTGGTTCACCTCGCTGAAGACGGTGTTCTACCGCAGCGGGTCGCGCCAGGCGCTGGCCATGTACTGGACCTACCAGCTGGTGTCGATCATGGCTTACTCGCAACTGCTCCAGGCGGTGGCGGGCGCACTGGCCGGCATGCTGGCAACGACCGACCTGCCCGTGGCGCTGCGCAGTGCCGGCGGACTGGCCGCCAAGATCCTGGTCACCCCCCTGAACCTGATAACCAACTTCCTTTTCATGAAATTCCTGACGCGCTCGATGCGCCCGCGATGATATGGCCGACCAGCGAATCCTCGTTTTCATTCCCGCCTACCGCTGCGCCAGCCAGGTCACGCGCGTACTGGACCAGTTCGACGACAGCGTACGGCGCTGGGTCGATACCGTGATCGTCGTCGACAACCGTTCGCCGGACAATACCCTCGACGCGGCCATCGGGCACGCCCGCGCGCGGCTGCCGTCGCTGCGCTTCATCGGCTGGCGCAACGACGACAACTACGGCCTGGGCGGTTCGCACAAGGCCGCCTTCCGCTACGCCATCGAGCAGGGCTTCGATTACCTGGTGGTGCTGCATGGCGACGACCAGGCCGATATCCGCGACCTGGTGCCCGAGCTGGAACGGGGCAGCCACCGCGAAGTCGATTGCCTGATGGGCGCGCGCTTCATGCCGGGCAGCCGGCTGATCGGCTATTCCTTCGTGCGCACGCTGGGCAACCGCGTCTACAACCTGCTGTTCTCGGCGGTGGCCGGGCGCCGCATCTACGACCTGGGTTCGGGGCTGAACATGTACCGGCTCGCGGCCTTCCAGGATTTCTATTACAAGACCTTCCCTGACGACCTCACCTTCAACTACGTGATGCTGCTGGGCAGTTACCATGCGGGCCAGCGGGTGCGCTTCTTCCCGATCAGCTGGCGCGAGGAAGACCAGGTATCGAACGTGCGGCTGTTCCGCCAGGCGTTCAAGGTCCTGTCGCTGCTGGGCGGCTTCATGGTGCGCCGCGGCGCGTTCCTGCGTGAACCGCTGCGCGCCAGGCCGTTCGAGCGCTACAGCGGCCAGATCGTCTATCGGCAAGAAGGACAACAGGATCCGGCGCGGCAAGAAGTACAGCAGGACCCAGCGCGGCAATGACACGCGCGGTGCGCATCTACCTGGCGCTGCTGGCCACGCTGGTGGCCGGCTGGCTCCTGCTGCGCGCCGATGCGCTGTCGGAAGCCGTGGCCCGCACCGAGCTGGCGGTGCTGACGGCGGTGACCGCGCTGTACATGGCTTCGCACCTGTTCCGCATGCTGCGGCTGGCCCTGCTGTCGCTGGAAGAACGCGACCAGGCCTTCGAGCTGGCGGCGGCGCACGCGCTGACGGCCTTCCCCAGCAGCTTCCTGCCGTTCAAGGCGGGCGAGCTGCTGCGCCTGGCCGCGCTGGCCTTCGTATACCGCCGCAAGCGCAAGGCGCTGGCGCTGTGGGCGGCCGAACGCTTCGGCGACATCGCCGTGCTCAGCACCGTCATCCTCGGCATGTACCTGTTCGATGTGAACGTGCCCGACACCATGCGCACGGTCTTCGTGCTGTTCCTGGTGGTCGGGTTGGCCGCGCTGTTCGTGCTGTTCGCGGTGGCCAAGACCTTCGTCTACCTGAACCGCCACCTGGTGCTGGTCAGCCACAGCCGCCACGGCTTGCAGCTGCTGCGCATCAGCCACGCGGTGCGGCAGATGGAAATGGATATCTACCGCTGCCTGGATGGCCGCATCACCGCCTTCCTGCTGCTGTCCGCGCTGATCTGGCTGCTGGAGATCGGTGCCCTGGCCCTGTTCATCCGCGTCATCGATGGGATGAACAATGGTGTCGCCTCGGGCGACGAAGCGTTCGGTGCCATCTTCGCCTCCGGCCTGCTGGCCTCCCTGCCGGGCAAGGACTTGAGCGAATTCGGCCTGTACCAGTCGCTGGCGCTGGTGTTGCTGACCGTGATCTTCGCGGGTGCCGTGATCCTCGCCAGCCGCCTGAAATCGATGAAAGGCTGACATGCCCTCCCCTTCCCCGACTTTGCCGCCGAATCTGCTGCCGAATTTACTGATTGTTCTCGATGACCGCGAACTGACCGATGGCGAACTGCTTTCGCTGGTCGGGTGCCGCCACTACGGCGACATCATCGTGCGCCGCCAGCCGCTGGCGGATCACTTCCGTGCCGCCCTGCCCGCGTGGGCGCGCCACGCGCTGGTGCACCTGCGCGACGATGGCGACCTGCCCGCCCTGCGCGCCCGGCTGGAAGCCAGCGACGACGAATGCGCCGTGTGCGTGATCGCCGGCCGGGCCGGCTTTCCCGACCCGGACCGCCTGGCCATGCTGGTCGAACGGCTGCCCTACGCGGAAGAGGATTTCACCGACCGGCCCTACAAGCCGCTGCTGCTGTTCCTGCGCCACGCGCACCAGTTGCTGGAATACTGGCCGGCGTTCGCGGCCGGCCCCGTGCATGGCTGGGAACAGGGCTGGCGCGACGCGCAACGCGTGCAATCGCTGCAGCCGCTGGACATCTCGACCATGCGCGGCTTCCTGTCGCTGACCACCGGCGCGACGGCCGCGCGCCACTTCAACCAGGTCGATATCGACACGTATTTCTATACCAAGAGCTCGACCGACCAGGCCAAGATGAAGGCCGAGTACCTGTTCCATTCGCTGGTGCCGGAAGAGATGCGGCCCTGGTTGATCCAGCCCTTCGGCTACGAGGAAGGCAACGGCCGCGCCTCGTACCGGATGATGCGCTACTACCTGGCCGACGTGGCCCTGCAGTGGGTACATGATGCCTTCGACGCGGAAAGCTTCCAGGCCTTCGTGGAACGGCTGCTGTTCTTCATCGCCAGCCGGCCGCGCCAGCCCTGTTCCGCCGCCGAGTCGGCGCAGGCCGCGCGCAGCCTGTTCGTCGATAAGGTGGAGCAGCGCGCCAGGCAATTCCTCGCCATGCCGGAAGGCCGCCGCATCGACGCGCTGGCCGCCGCGGGCACGCCGGAGCTGGCGCTGGAACGCCAGCTGGAACGCTACCTGCGGCTGTACCGCAAGCATGAGCGCCAGTTCCAGTGCGACCACATGGCCATCGGCCACGGCGACCCGTGCTTCTCCAACGTGCTGTACGACCAGCAGCGCTACCTGATGAAGCTGATCGACCCGAAGGGCGCGCTCAGCGCCGGCGAGTTGTGGACCCACCCGATGTATGACCTGTGCAAGATCTCGCACAGCGTGCTGGGCGACTATGATTTCATCAACAACAGCCAGTACCGGGTCGGCTTCACGGACGACAACGCGTTGCGCCTGCACCTCAACCTGGGCGGCCAGACCGCGCTGAAGCCGCTCTTCACCCGCCACTTGCGCACGCAGGGCTACGACCCGCGCATCGTGCGGCTGGGCGAGGCTTCGCTGTTCCTGTCCATGCTGCCGCTGCATATCGATGTACCGAATAAAGTGCTGGCCTTCCTGCTGAAGGCGCACGCGATCCTGAACGAGGTGGAACATGACGACTGAAATTTCCCACGATGACGCGATGCTGGTGGTCGACATCGACGGCACCCTTTGCGACATCAAGACGGCCGATCAATCCTATGCGGACCTGGTGCCGCGGGCCGACATGCTGGCCAAGCTGCGCGAATACCAGCAACGGGGCTACCGCATCATGCTGTACACGTCGCGCAACATGAAGACGCACAACCATAACCTGGGCCTGATCAACAAGCACACCGCCCCCGTGCTGCTCGACTGGCTGGCCCGCTGGGACGTGCCGTACGACGAAATCCTGTTCGGCAAGCCCTGGCCGCGCACCAAGGGGTTCTACATCGACGACCGGGCCGTCCGTCCCGATGAATTCCTGCGCCTGTCCGAGCAGGAAATCCACCAGTTGCTGGGCCACGAGTGAGGCCGGTACCGATGCAGAACATTGTCATCACGATGGCGGGCCGCGGCTCGCGCTTCTACGACGCCGGCTACACGGTGCCGAAATACGAGATCATGGCGCACGGGCGCAGCCTGTTCGACTGGTCGATGCTGTCGCTCCAGCAGTTCCTGGAACAGCCGGCGCGGCTGATCTTCGTCTGCCTGAAGGAGAACGATTCGGGCGCCTACGTGCGCGAACGCTGCGCGGCCCTGGGCCTGGCGGACGTGCATGTGCTGGAACTCGACGCGGTGACGGATGGCCAGGCCACCAGCGCCTGGCTGTCGCGCGCCCTGTGGCAGGCCGATGCGCCGCTGCTGATCTACAACATCGACACCTATGTGGAACCGCGCGCGCTGGCGCCGGCCGATATCCGCCCGGGATCGGATGGCTGGGTACCCTGCTTCCAGGTGCCGGGCGATCACTGGAGCTTCGTGCGGCTCGGCGAGGATGGCTGGGCCACCGACCTGGCCGAGAAGGAGCGCATCTCGGACTTCGCCTCGATCGGCCTGTACTGGTTCGCCCGCGCGGCCGACTATGCCAGCGCCTACGAGCGCTTCTTTGCCGATCCGGCCAACCTGGTGCGGGGCGAACGCTATGTCGCGCCTCTCTACAAGCAGTTGCTGCGCGACGGCGGGCGCATCTCGATCGCCGACCTCGATCCGGCCACGGTGCACGTGCTGGGCACGCCAGCGGAGCTGCAGGCGTTCCTGGAGCGGTCGCCGGAAGGGCAGTAAGCGGGCAATTCGAGGCGGGTACTGTCCGCCTTTCGAAAAAAATGCCGGCATTGCGCCGGCATTTTGTTTTCAGATCGGGTATTCCCGGCGAGCTTACTGCTGCTTGCGGAAGAACCCCGCCACCTGCTCGATATCGGACCGGCTCAGCACGCCCGCCGCATTGCGCAGGCGCAGCGTGGCCAGCAGGTAGGTGTAGCGCGCCTGGGCCAGGTCGCGCTGCGAGGTGGTCAGCTGCTGCTGGGCGGTCAGCAGGTCGAGGTTGATGCGTTCGCCGCCCTTGATGCTTTGCGTGGTGGCGTTGAGCAGCGCATGCCCCGAGCTGACGGCGTTGTTCAGCGCTTCGATGCGCGTGACGCTGCTGACGACCTGGCTGTGCGCCTTGCGCAGTTCCACCAGCACCTTGTCGGTGCGCACTTCGAGGTCGGCCTTGGCGCGCTCGAAGCCCGCCACCGCCTGGCGGCCCTGCGCGGACACGGCGCCGCCGGAATACAGTGGCACGGTCAGCTGCACGCCGATCGCCTTGTTGTTGGTGTCCTGGTTCAGCGTGTTGATGGTTTCCGAATCGGCCTTGCTGTAGGAAGCCACCAGGTCGAGGCGCGGCAGGTGGCCGGCGCGCGCCTTGTTGATTTCCTGGCGCGATACCTCGGTGGCCAGCTTGCCCGCCTTGACGTCGGCATTGTTCTGCAAGGCGATGGCCTTCCAGTCCTCGTAGGTGGCGGGGCTCAGCGGCAGGAAGCGGAAGTCCGCGTTCAGTTCGTCGAGGTTGCCCACCTCCGTGCCAACGATCTCTTCGAGCGTATTGCGCATGATCGTGACCTGGTCTTCGGCCTCCAGCACGGCGGCCTGCGCCACGTCCAGGCGCGCCTGGGTTTCCAGCATGTCCGTGCGGGTCCCCTGGCCGGCCTGGAACATGCGGCGGTTGACGGTGCTCTGTTCGGCATACATGTCGCGCTGGGCCTTGGCCAGGCGCAGCTGGTCGCGCGCCAGCAGCGCATCGAAATAGGCGCCGGCCACGCGGATCGCCACTTCGCCGGTGCGCACGTCGAAGATCGCCTCGCTCATCTCGGACTGCGCCTTGCCCTGCTTGTAGCGGGCCAGGCCATCCATGTTGATCAGCGGCTGGCGCAGCGAGATCGAATGGGACTTGCTGAGGTAGCGCGGGTTGTCGGTGGTTTCGCGCCCGTTCGGCTGGCGGATCGTGCGGTCCAGCAAGTTGCGGTTCACCGACGAGTTGGCGGACACCGACGGCAGCAGGGCCGAACGGCCCAGCACGCGGTTTTCCTTGCCGGACTCGTTCTCGTAGAAGGCCACCCGGTAAGTGGGATCGTTGCGCAACGCGGCATCGTAGGCATCCTGGAACGACAGCGCATGGGCGCCACCGGCACAGGCCAGCAGCGCGGCGCCGGCCAGCAGTTTCAGGTTCAGTTTCGAATGAAAGATTCGGCTCACGCTCATCATTCCTCGCTCATCGACAACTTGGCACGGTCCGTCAGCGGCTTGAGCAGGTAGCTCATCATCGAGCGCTCGCCCGTCTTCACGAACAGGTCCACCGGCATGCCCGGCTGGACCACCAGCTTTTTCTCGGCGATCAGCTTCTGGCCTTCCGGCGTGACCTTGGCGCGCACCTTGTAGTACGGCTGGCCGGTGTGTTCATCGACGGTGCGGTCAGCCGACACGTTGATCACTTCGCCAGGGAGATGCGGCGTCTTGGTGGTGTTGAACGCGGAGAAGATCAGCTCCACCGGCAGGCCGGCATGCACCTTGTCGACCAGGTTGACCGGCAGCTGCCCTTCCACCACCATGGCGTCGCCGCTCGGCACGATATCCATCATGCGGAAACCCGAGGCCACCACGCCGCCTTCGGTGAACACGGCGAGGTTGACGACGATGCCGCTGACCGGCGCCTTCACCTCGACATTGCGCAGCTCGTAGTCGTTGGCCGCCAGGCGGGCGCCCTGCGCATCGGCTTCGCGCTGGATGTTCGACAGTTCGGTGCGCACTTCCTTCTGGTAGTCCTGGCGGCGCTGGATGGCGCGCAGGCGGTATTCCATGATCTGGCTCTGGTAGCGGCCGATGTTGCCGTCGTCTTCGGAAATCTGGCCGCCGACCTGGATGTACATGCGCTCCAGTTCCAGCAAGCGATTGCGCGCCACGAAGCCTTCCTTGGCCAGGTCGCGCATGCCCACCAGCTGTTCCTGGATCGACGCGAGCTGGGCTTTCTTGCTCTTGCGTGCTTCCTGCAGGCCGTTGACCTGCGCCTGCAGGCCGCGGATGGTTTCCTCGATGGCGCTCAGCTCACTGTTCAGGCTGCCCTGGCGGGAGGTGAACAGCTGCCGCTGCACTTCCATGTTGGTCGCGGCGCGCAGATCGCTGGCGTTGTCGAGCAGGTCTTTCGGGTAGGTGATGGACTTGGCGCCGTCGCGCTCGGCAAGCAGGCGTGCCTCGGCGGCGCGCGCCGCGTAGTACTGCGTACGCGTGGTTTCGGCCTGGGACTTGACCTGCACTTCGTTCATGCGCACCAGCACCTGCCCTTCCTTGACCACGTCGCCGTCCTTGACGAGGATTTCCTGCACGACGCCGCCGGTCAGGTGCTGCACCGCCTTGCGGTTCGATTCCTTGGCGACGTAGCCGGACATCGGCACGCCCCGGTCCAGGGGCGCGAAGATCGCCCACAGCAAAAAGCCGCCGAAGCCGATCAGCACGACCAGCCAGCCGATCCGGCTGAACGAGCGCGCGTCGGTATCCACCTCGAGCGGAGTCACATCATGAGCGACGACGTCGCTCGCGTTCTTGGTAATGAGTTTCATGCTGTTCAAACGGTAGAGGTTGTCGGTTGCGCCGGAGCCGCCGCCAGGCGGTTCTGCGCCGCCTGCTTCTGGTTCGCCTCGTTCAGCGAGGCGATGACCTGGCTGGTCGGGCCGAACGACTGGGCCATGCCGTCGCGCAGCAGCAGCAGCTTGTTCGTCACGCTCAGCACGCTGGTGCGGTGGGTGACCAGCACGATGGTCTTGCCGTGCTGCCGCAGGTCGTTGATGGCCGTCACCAGGGCCGCTTCGCCCACGTCGTCCAGGTTCGAGTTGGGTTCATCGAGCACGATCAGCGACGGGTCGCCATACATCGCACGTGCCAGGCCCAGCCGCTGGCGCTGGCCGCCGGACAAACCGGCGCCGGCTTCGCCCAGCACGGTATCGTAGCCTTTCGGCAGGTGCAGGATCATGTCGTGGACACCGGCGCGCTTGGCCGCTTCCACCACCTTGGCCGGGTCGACTTCGCCGAAGCGGGCGATATTGTCGCTGACGGTGCCGCCGAACAGTTCCACGTCCTGCGGCAGGTAGCCGATATGCGGGCCCAGCTCACCCTTGTTCCAGGTGTAGATGTCGGCGCCATCGAGGCGAACCTTGCCCATGGCGGCAGGCCACACGCCCACCAGCAGGCGCGCCAGGGTCGACTTGCCGGAGCCGCTGGCGCCGATGATGCCCACCACGTCGCCGGCCATGATGGCGAACGACAGGTTCTTGATCACCGCAACCTGCGAACCCGGCGGCGCGGCGGTCACCGCTTCGACCGTCACGCTGCCCGCCGGCTTGGGCAGCGGCATGCCGGCCGGGCGTTCCGGATTGTCTTCCAGCAGCTTCAACAGGCGGGTGTACGCGCTGCGGGTGCTGCTCCAGCTCTTCCACACGCCGATCACCTGCTGCACCGGCGCCAGCGCGCGGCCCACCAGGATCGACGCGGCGATCATCATGCCGGGCGTGATGTGGTTTTCCAGCACGAGCAGCGCGCCCATGCCGAGGATCAGCGACTGCAGCGACGACTGGAAGAACTTGGTGATCGAGCCGATGACGCCGGCCTTCTGGCTGGCGTCGGCCTGCAGCATCAGGAACTTGCCATGCAGCTTGAACCAGCGGTCCATCAGGCTCGGCAGCATGCCCATCGATTCGATGACTTCGGCATTGCGCAGGTTGTTCGAGGCCAGGTTGTTGGCGGCGATCGACGTGGTGCCGGCTTCTTCCAGCGGCTTGCGAGTGACGCGTTCGTTCACGTAGGCCAGCGTGATCAGGATGGCGGTACCGCACAGCGCGAACAGGCCCAGCTGCCAGTCGAACAGGAAGATCACGATCAGGTAGATGGGGAACCACGGCGCGTCGAAGAAGGCAAACAGCGCATTACCGGTGAGGAACTGGCGCAGCGTGGTCAGGTCCATCAGGGCCTGGGAGGGATTGCCGCCCGAGCGGCGCAGGTTCTGTTCGAACGAGGCCGTGTAGACACGCTTGTTCAGCGTCATGTCGAACTTCGCGCCCACGCGGATCAGCACGAAGCTGCGCACGATTTCCAGGCCGGCCACCAGTGCGAACGCACCCAGCATCAGCAAGGTCAGCATCAGCAGCGTGATTTCGTTGCGGCTCGACAGCACGCGGTCGTAGACCTGCAACATGTAGATGGACGGGACCAGCATCAGCAGGTTGCTGATGGCGCTGAAGGTGCCGACGGTGAAGAAGGTGGACTTGAATTGCGCAAGGACCCGTTCGATCTCGTTCTTGGCACTGGGTAGTTTGATTTTCATTGGCGTGGGGACGATGCGACGAAAGACTGGCTTGTAAGCGACAAGCAATATTGCCGCGGTTTTACAGATCGCACATTATCGCTTAAAACATGTAAAAAATGTGACCTGTATCACAAATTTTCGGGGATATCGTCGCTACCGACATGCAAGCCGTTGTTTGTCGGTAAGGAAGAAGGTCATTGGAACCGGCCCCATCGGTGTGGATGCAGTCGGTACCGCGAAGGCGGTACGGGTGGCTGCACGGCGTGGGCTGCACGATGCAGGCTGCACGATGCGGGCTGCACGATGCGGGCCAGGTCACGCGCGGCATTGCTGCCGCTGCGTGCGAAAGGCCGGGTCAGCGCAGGCCGGCAAAGCTGATCGTATCACCCATTTGCGCCGCGGCCTGCTCCGCAGGGGCTTGCGCGGCCGCCGGCTTGCGATCGTTCGACTGCATCAGGGGACCATCCTGCAAGTTGACCATCGACAATAAGTGGGCATACACCAGTCGCATTGCACCTGATTTCACCAGTTCCTGCAAGGTTTCAGGTGCGCATTCCGCCAGCTTTTGCGTATCGACCATCCGCAGGCCTTCCAGCGCGAACGGCTTGCCGTTCTTGGGCTGGCCCTTCAGCGAGCGCTCGACCAGCAGGCCGGCCGCATCGATCTGCTGGACGAGCTTTTCCGTGGCCACCGTGTCGCGCTGCAGCGTCATCAGCAGTTTCTGCACGCCTTGCAGCAGCGCGGTTGGTTCGCCGGCCGGATTGAACAGCGGCGCCCCTGCCAGCCCGGCCAGGTGCGGTGCCGCGCTGTCGAACATCACGGTAAAGGCCCGTTCGCCGCCCTCGCCTCCCGGCGTGGCACTGTCGGACAGCATGAACGGATAGCGGCGCACATGGACGGGGATGTAGCGCGCGGTCCACACGCCGTCGGGCGTGACATAGGCGTTCACGTCCTGCCGTACGCCGAGCAGGGCCATCGGCAAGCCGTTGGCGGACCGGCTGAACACGATCGGGTAATCGCGGGCTACCTGGGCCACTTCGCCAGCCATGATGGGACATACCATCAGGCCGGCGGCAAAATGATAGGGCTGGTCCGGCGCCAGGCGCAGCGCGCGGTGCTGGATACGGTCCAGTGCTTTGAGTTCCTTGAACATGGTGGCTCCTCGAGTTGTTGTCCTGCAAATGAAAAAAGGCTGCGCCCGGGGGCACAGCCTTTGCAGGGAACCGGAGTTCCCTGGTTTTACGCTACAACTTAAGCGAAGCGGAAGTTTTCGTTCGACAGATCGGCTGGAGCCACGGCGTTCAGGATGATCTGGAAGTCCAGATTGTCGTTCGAGGTCACCACGGTGTTGCCGGCGCCGTCATCAGCGATGTTCAGATCGGCCAGGCCTTCCACGCCCAGAGCCGACAGGTCCAGGATCGACAGGGTCTGCAGATCGGTCACGCCGAAGGCGTCGAAGCCGGTGATGATCCAGTCTTCGGTGTCGGCAACTGCGTCGACCGTGAACTTGAACGTCGTGATGTGGCTGTCGGTACCAGCGGTCGTTTCGGTGAAGTCCAGACCGTAGCCGTTGACCGTCACGATGGTGTTGCGGTCCACGCTGTCAGCCAGGGCCACGTCGATGACGTCCAGGGCTGCCGTTACGCGGCCAACGAAGCCACCGAAGTTGATGTCGCTCAGCACGTTGGTCACGGTACCCAGGTCCACGCTGTCAACACCACCGGCATCGCCTGCTGCGCCTTGATCGCCACCGCCGGTGACAACCAGGGAACGAGCGTACACGGAATCGGCTTCGTACGCGCCATCTTCACGCTGACGGCCGTCCTGGTCCAGCAGGTCGAAGTCGAAGGTGTAGGCTTCGTCCACGGTACCAGCGCTGCCCAGGTCCAGCGAGATCGTGCGGTAGTTCTGCACGCGGATTTCGGCGACGCCGAACGCGGTGTCCACGTCGGTGTCGACAGCGGTATCCAGGTCACGGAACTGCAGGTTCAGGCTGTTGGCCGACGATTCGCCTTCAGCGGAGAACGTCAGGTTGTCGCCAGCAACGTCGCCCTGCACGTCGGTGTTGATGCGGATCGGCTCTTGGCCGTTCAGCTCGATCAGTTCCAGATCGCCGGTCGTGCTTTCGATGTCGTACAGCGTGACACCGGAAACATTGGTTGCGTCGAACTCGCCGTCAGCCGTCACGAAACGCACGGTTTCGAATGCCGAGATGCCGGTGTTTTCGCTGGTGTCCAGAGCGCCGCCGGTGAAGGTCACGCGGTCAGCCGTGCCAGCCGTGCCGGTCAGGGTCACGGTTTCGCCGCCGGTCAGGTCAACTGCGGTCACCAGGCCGGAAGCCAGCGACAGGTCCAGGTCGCCGGTCAGGGCGGCACCCGTCACCACCAGGTCACCGATGCTGTTGACGTTCGACGCGTCGAAGTTGGCAGCGTCGGTGATGGCCAGCGTCAGGTTCTGCGTGCCGGTCAGGTTGAACGTGTTGACCAGTTTCGCATCGACGTCGCCGATGAAGTTGGCCGTGTCACGGGCACCGTTCGACACGATGTTCAGCGTGCGGACAGCGCTCAGGTTGTTGGCGGCAGCTGCATCGACCAGCAGGCGGTTGACCGTCAGTTCGCCGGTCGAACGTGCGGTGTTCGACAGGGTCACGGTCAGTGCGGCACCTTCGGCGCCCAGCACGTGCACTTCGCCGAAGGCCTGGTCTGCGTTGCTCTGCAGAGCTTGACGGGTCTGGTTCTTGCCCGAGATTTCCACAGCGGCAGCCGTTTCCAGATCGGTGAAGACCGTGTTGACCACGCCTTCGGTAGCAACGACAGCGCGCGTCACGCCGACCATGCTGGTGAAGTCATGTTCGGTGTTCGTCGTGGCTTCGACTTCGTACGTGGCGAAGTTGGTGAAGCCTTCGAAGGTGTTCTGAGCGTTGGTGCCATGGCTGCGTGCAACAGCGATGGTGTTGCTGCCCGTGCCGCCGTCAACGACGACGTTGCTTGCCGTTTCCACGGAGATGTTCAGGCGGTCGTCGCCGGCGCCCAGCTTGGCATCCAGTGCGAAGTCGGAATCTTCCGACAGGGCATCGTCAACAACGATCGTGTAGTTGTCGGCGCCAGCACCACCTTCGTAGGTGAACTGCACTTCGCCCGAAGCAGCGGCCAGGTAGCGATCGACGCTTTCGCCGGTCAGGACCACGCCGATGTTCAGCTTGCCTTCGAAGCCCTTGTTCAGCACTTGACGCACATCGGTCAGGCCGGCGACGACGCGCTCGTCCAGACGATCCGTGTCGCTACCGACAGCCAGGTTGCCCTTGGCGCCGATGCTGGTCAGGTTGACGGTTTCCAGGTGACGGTCGCCGGCGCCGAAATCTTCGCGCGATTCAGCGGCGGTCAGCCAGCTGCTGCGGTCGACGGACACGTTGAAGGTTGCCACGCCGCCATCAGCCATCGAGCCGATATCCAGCGAGCCACCCTGGGCGGTACGGCCCACGGCATCCAGCACCACGTCGGTTTCGATCGGCAGGTCGGTTTGCACTGCTGCGCCGACTTGCTGGTTCCATGCCAGGTTACCGCCCGAAGGAACAATGTTGTCCACCCAGGTGTAGCCCACGGCTTCGAACGAGCGGCCTTGCGCGTCGGTCAGCGTGATGGTGTTGTTGGCGTTCACTGCGGCGGTCACGCCAGCCAGAGCGGCGTTGGCGGTCAGGGCTGCTTCCAGAGCGGCTTCGAATTCAACGTAGGTCTTGGCGTTGCCGATGGCTTCGGACGTCACCGTGAACTGCACGCCACCCAGCTTGAAGACCACGCCGTTGACCGGGAAGTTGGCCAGTTGAGCGGTCGGGTTGGCGTTGTCCACCAGGGTCAGCGTCAGGGTCGAATCGCCGGCGCTGCTGCGGCCGTCGGCCAGTTGTGCCGGGTCGAAGTACACGTTCAGGCCAGCGGCCGGGTCGGTCTGGCGCATGCCGAAGGTCAGTTCTTCCGGCAGTTGGCGCACGTCTTCGATCTGCAGGCCGGTACGGCTGTTGTCGGACCAGTACTGGGTCACGCCAGCCATCAGTTCAGCGTCGATGTTGGAGCCGTTCACGCCGCCTTCGGTGAAGTACTGCGAACGGAAGTTCACGACTTCAACGCCGTTGGTGATCGCGGAGATTGCCGGAGCCTGGCCAACGCCACCGTCCGTACCTTGCGGGTTGGTCAGCACTGCGTTCAGCGTGTCCACGCCTGCGCCGCCCTGGATCGAGTCGCCGGTTTCCAGCGTGTTGACCAGTTCACCGTTCTGGTTCTGCACGACCGGTGCCGCGAACACGTTGTCTTGTGCGTTGCCGGAGACCTTGTCGATGCCGTCGGTCAGCGTGAACGACGTGTTGCCGCCGTCGGTGCCTTCAACCAGCTGTTCCAGCACGGTGTTGATCTGGGTCTGGGTGTTGGCCGGGGTCGACGCGCCGGTCACCGTTGCCATCAGGTCACGGGCAGCTTCGATCGCTGCGGCGCCCTGGTAGGCTTCGAATTCGTCGGCGGTGTCGATCGAGGTGGTGAAGGCGCCGGCGACAGCGACTTTAGCCTTGATCAGAGCGGCGTCAGCCTTGCCCTGGTCGGTGGTGTTGCTTGCGGTTGCGTCAGCGATGGCCAGCGATGCGTCAGCGCGGCTCAGGCCGCCGCCTTCGATTGCGTTGACCCAGAACTTCAGGCCGTCCGTGTCAGGAGCACGGTTCAGCAGGTTTTCATAGATTGCGCGAACGAACGACAGGGTCGAGCCCGTGCCGTACAGGTCGGCCGACTCTTGCGAGCCGCTGAAGGTGTTGACCAGGGCTTTGATACCTGCGTTGTCACGTGCCGCAACGTTCAGTTCTGCCAGCGTGGTCGGCGCGCCCAGGGCTTCCAGTTGCTTGGAGAAGTTGTCCAGGCCGATCGGGTCAGCAGGACGGCCGAAGTACGATACGTAGAGGGTTTGTACGAGCGGGTAGTAATCGGCAACAGCCATGATTCTTCCTTTTAAAGGTAAACAAAATTTAACCAGGTTTCCTGCGTTCTGAACCGGGACTTGCCCGGGGCCATCAGCGGAACTTGGAGTATATTGCCACAACCTCACCCCGGCGTTGTGACGACCATCACAAAGTTCGAGCTTTTCACAATATTTCTCGATGAAGGTCGAGACTTTGATCAAACTTTTGTTTGCGCATTCGCATCACCACGCTTGAATAAGGAGGCGCGCGAGATTATATGCGAGTTGTTGAATCGTGTTGGGTTTGTGTTACAAAGATTAAATAATTCAACCATGGCGGCTGTGCATTATTAGCGTGACAGCAACACCGACACGGTATGCGGAGCGTCTGGCGGGTGTTTTTTTCATGCCTGCCGTGGTGCGTCGGCCTGGTCATCACTGCTGTCGCCGTAATTTCGCGGCCATGGCGTGGCACATCAGGCTGCATCGTCCAGTACATGGCCAGTTGGCTCACGCCCATGCCCGCAGCCGCACAGCGCCGCCCTATCGCTGCAAGCCATTGCTCGGGAAGCCCGTCGTTCAATTCCTGCGCGCAAAAAAAATGCCCCGCTTGGCGGGGCATTCCGGACGGCTGTAATGCCTTGCCGGCAGGGCCGGCGATGGCCTCAGCGCTTCTTGTTCCAGGTCGTGATGCCTTGCGCACGAACGTCGGCATCATCCGGCGTCTTGAACGAATAAACCGCCTCGTTGGCGTTGGTACCGCCAAGCACTCCGCGCACCGTCATGCCCGGCGACATGAATGAATTGACCATCGTGCCCGTCTTGGTAATGTCGCCATACGAAGAAAGATTCGCTTGCCCCTGGGCATTTACAACGGAAATCGCCGTTGTATATGTCCTTTTTGCAAAGTCGATATTCAAGCTGCCATTCTCGACCTTCGCAGGCTGGAACGTGCCGCCTTTCGCGGCCAGCACGGCTTCGCCGCCGGTCAGCGCGAATCCGGCCGTGCCCTCGCGCGGCAGCACGAAGGCCGAATTGTCCGGCCGGGCAATCAGGTACGGGCCCAGCAGCACCTGCACCTTGGTGCCTTCCGCATTGATCCTGGCCACCTGCTCGCGCGAGATGCCATTGCCGGCCGCCGGCTGCCAGCGCCCCCACATCACTTCCGATTTCACCAGCGGAGCCGGCTCGGGCTCGACCACCACGAGGGGTGGATCCTGGGGGAAACTCGGCAGCGCCGGCACATTGGTTCCGCCACCGGTACCCGGATCGGGCGAAACATTGTTGGTCGACTTCATGTCGGTGATAGGCTTGACGTTGACCGGTTCCAGGTTGATCACTTCCAGCACGGCGGGATTCACCTTGGCCTGGTTGATGGCGACCTTGCCGACAGGTTCGTCGTTACGCGGCGGCGTGCTCAACTCCGGTGCAACGGTTCCTCCCTGCAGCAATTGCGGCACGGACTGGCCGCGCTGGATCTGCAGCATCGTATCGGCACGGCCGCCGAACAGTTCGCGGCTGGTCACGCCTTCGCAGGGGCCGCCGCCTTCCGGACCGCAAGTGCCGCTGAAGCCGCTCATCACCACGCCGCCGGACACCACGGATACCCAGGAAGTCTGCTGGTTGGTATAGACAATGAAATCGGTACCGCGCACGCCGATGGCGGCGACCGGCGTATTGAGGCGGAAATTATTACGGGCCCGCTTGACCCCCTTGCCCGAAATGCTGCGCGCCACGCCCTGCAGCAATTCCAGCTTGACGCGGGTATTGGCCGGATTGGCTTCGTCGATCTGGTAAGCCACCACGCGCGCCTTGCTGTTGGGGCGCAGGATCAGGAAACCCTCGTCGACGGTCTTCACATAGACGTAGCCATCGGCGCCGGTGCTGATCTCGTCGCCTTCTTCCACCGCCTGCTCCACGGTGACGGCCTTGTCGGCCAGCTGCGCCGCGCCGGTGACGAAGACGACCTTGCCCGCCTGGGCGCCGAACGCCAGCGCAGGCAACAGCGAGATGCTCGACAAGCCGACAGTTAACAATAATGCTCGTAACATAGATTTCTCCTCAAGCCGCATTTTCCGCCAGCGGGAGGTAGAATGAGTGTGATATGCATCACATGGTAATACGCTGTTACAAAGTATCCAACTGCCGTGCACCATCGCGGACCGGCCCATGGCCGGCGGGCCAAATTAGTGCATCCAAGAATATTTTGCGATATGATGCCCCACTTTCAATCTCCCCCCAGCGCTCCTGGCGCCCACGCCCGTCAGTGATTTTTGATGAACCAGCATCCGGCGCTGCGCGCACTCTTCTCTTCCGCGACTCTGCTGGGTATTGGCATCCCGGCGTGTGCCGTCCTCCTGACGGTACTGCTGCAGGGAGCGGGCAGCGCGTCGCCGGCCAGCGTTGCCGATGAGCTGCTGCGCGACCGCATAGTCCAGTTGCGCGCCAGCGACAGCCCCGAACAGCGGATGGTGGTGGTCGATATCGACGAAGAGACGCTGGAACGCCATCCCTGGCCGTGGCAGCGCACCCGCATGGCCGAACTGGTCGAACGCCTGTTCGAGCTGGGCGCCAGCGGCGTGGCGCTCGACATCGTGATGCTCAAGCCGGGCGACGCCGAGGGAGACCTGCGCATGGCCATGCTGGCGCAGCACGCGCCGCTCGTACTGGCCCAGCTGTTCGACTACAACGCCGCGCGCGAACCGCTGCGCTCCGGCGTGCTGGCCGGCGGGCGTCCCGGCCCCCGCGTTCCGGGCGCGATCGCGGCCACCGGCTACCTGGCCAACCACGCCGGCCTGGCCGGTGCCCGCCATGCCGGCAATATCGGCGTCACGCCCGATCCCGACGGCGTGCTGCGCCGCGTGCCGATGACCGCCTGGTTCGAAGGGCGCAATTACCCCAGCCTGGCCCTGGCGCTGATGCACTGCTGCGGCGGCGGCGCGCCGGCCACGGAGCCGCTGATGCGGGTGCCGTTCACCCGCACGCCCCAGGCTTACCACCGGGTGGTGGCGGACGACCTGCTGCAGGGCCGCATCGACGAAGCCACGGTGCGCGGCAAACTGGTCCTGGTCGGCTCGTCGGCCCTGTCCGTGGGCGACCGCATCGCCACGCCGATGGGCGCCTCGTTCGCCGGCCTGCTGGTCCACGCCTCCATCCTCACCGGCCTGCTCGACCGCCGCGATGGCCTGGCGCCGGCCACGTGGCCGGGCGCCGTGATCGCCACCCTGTTCTGCATCGCCGTGGCGGTGGCCGGCGCCTATACCTTCCCGCGCCTGGCCGCCGCCTACAATGTGCTGCTGCTGGCGGCGATGGCCGTGCTGTGGCTGGCACTGGCGTATGCGATCGTGCCGCACGACCCCGACTTCGCGCCGGCGGCACCGCTGTTCTCGATCCTGTTCCTGCTGGCCGTTTCGGTGCCGTTCCACTGGCAGCTGGCCCAGCAGAACTCGCGGCGCCTGCTGGGCACCTTGCGCCAGTACGTGGCAACCTCGGTGGTGACGGAGCTGCTCCGCAGCAACCTCAAGGATCCGCTGGCGCCGCGCCAATGCGAAGTCACCACGCTGATCGCCGACATGGAAGGCTATACCAGCCAGGTGGAAAGCCTGCCGGTCGAGGAAGCGGCGCGCCTGACCAGCGATTTCCTCGATTGCCTGACCCGCCCGGTCATCGGCCACCACGGCACGCTGGACAAGTACACCGGCGACGGCCTGGTGGCATTCTGGGGCGCGCCCCTGCCCAACGCGGCGCATGCCGACCTGGCACTCGATGCGGCGCGCGACATCCTGCGTGAAGTGGCGCGGCTGTCCCAGGCCCGCATGAAGCAGGGCCATCCGCCGCTGCGGGTACGCATCGGCATCGAAAGCGGCCCGGCCATGGCGGGCGACTACGGCAGTTCGCTGCGCAGCATCTACACGGCGGTGGGCGACAGCGTGAATACCGCGGCGCGCCTGGAGCAGGCTGCCCGCGACTGGCCGCATGACGTGATCATCGGCGAAGGCACCGTCCAGCGGGCCCGGCGCCACCGTTTCCTGTCGCTGGGCGAAACGCGCTTGCGCGGCAAGGAAAAGGCCGTGCAGCTGTATACCCTGGAGCCGGCCGCATGAGGTTGTACAAACGGTTGCATAAACGGTTCCATAAACGGTTGCGCTGGAACGGACCGGTCCGGCGCCTGCTGGCGGGCATCGTCCTGCTGCTGCTCGCGGCGGGTAGCGCACGTGCCGGCGACAGTGCGACCGACGAGATCGAGGCCCGCTACCTGCGCGCCGTGGAACTGATGACCCAGGGGCGCCACGAAGAGGCTGCCAAGGCCTTCGAGGAACTGATCAAGCTGGAACCGCTGCACGCGGGAGCCTGGCTTGAGCTGGCCATCAACCACTGCACGATGGGGCGCACGGCCGACGCGGAACGGCTGTTCCGCGAGATCGAGGTGCGCTTCATGCCATCGCCCGGCATCCTGGAAATCATCGAGAACCACCGCCGCACCGGCTGCAAGCCGTGGGAAGCGCGCAGCTACCGCAACCTGTCGCTCAGCGCGGGATACGATGACAACGTCAACCAGGGTGCCAGCAACCCGATCCTGGTGATCGGCAGCGGCGAGAACCAGGAAGAGAAGCCACTGACCGACGAGTTCCTGCCCAAGCCCGACAGTTTCGTGCAGGGCACCTTCGGCTATTCCCGCGAACTCGACCGGAGTGGTGCCGTGGCGTTCGCCCATGTGCGCTTCCGCCACCATCGCGATGTCAGCGAGCAGAACACGATGGGCTTGCTGCTGGGCGTGGACAAGGGCTTTCGCATCGGCAACTGGAATGGCGATGCCACGCTCAGCACCAGCTTCCTCAGCCTGGGCGGCTCGCTGTACCAGCGCCAGTTCCAGGTGCAGGGGCGGGTGATACCGCCGCTGCGCCTGCCCTGGCAGACCGAATTCACGCTGACGGGCTCGTTCGGCCGCACCCAGTATGTGACGCGCCGCAATTTCGACGCCAACACGGGCGAACTGGGCGCGCAGCTGGCCTACCGCGGCAAGGCCAACGTGGTGCAGCTGGCCGCCGGCGGCTTGATCGAGCACGGCCGGGCGGACCGGCTCGGCGGCGACCGGCATGGCTGGTATGGCAGCCTGCAATGGCAATACCAGCACAACGACCGGTTCGGCACCGAAGCGGGGCTGACCCGGCAGGACTGGAACAGCGCCCGGGTGTATGCGCCGGACCTGATCGACATCGCGCGCCGGCAGAGCACCCGCCAGGCGCGGCTCGCGCTGGTGTACCGGCTGGACGCGAGGCAGAGCGCGGTGCTGGAACTGCGCCACGTCGACAACAAGGAGAACATTACATTGTTCCAATATGATAGCAATGCCGTGCAACTCTACTGGCGCTGGAACGGATTCTGACGGTGCGCTGGGAGTTAGTGCTTTTCTTGCTTGGCATGATTGCCATTCCACTGGGTTGCCTGTTGCCGTTCGCGTGGCTGCGGGCCTTGCCCAACGATAAACTGTTGCACTTCACGGCATTCGGCAGCATGGCCCTGCTGGGCGGGCGCCTGGTCTCGACGCCGCTGCACATCATCCTGGTACTGCTGGCGGTGCTGGCGGCCAGCTGGGTGATCGAAGTGTTGCAGAACCTGGTGCCGGGGCGGCGTTTCTGCTGGCGCGACATGGCCGCCAACCTGGGCGGCGTGCTGTGCGCGGGCGCCTGCCTTGCGCTGTTGCCGCACGGCTGACCAGATTCTTTATAGTGATTGCCATGAACGAACCAAAGAAAAAACGCATCGTCGAACGGACCAACAAGCCGGACGATCCCGCCGCCGCGGATGAGCCGGATGCCAATGGCCAGTTCAACCTGCAGATCCACCTGCGCCAGATCCCGCTGCTGAAGGACTTGAACGACGAGGAAATGGCGCGCGTGCGCGCCGACCTGCGCATTCGCCAGTACGCGCGGCGCGACGTGGTGCTGCAAAAAGGCGGCGTGGGAGATACCTTGCTGTTCCTGCTGTCGGGCCAGTTGCAGGTCATCGACATCACCGAGGATGGCCGCGCGATCGGGCTGCGGCTGCTGTCGCCCGGCGAGTTCTTCGGCGAGATCGCCGTCATCAACGGTTCCGTACGCTCGGCATCCGTGGTGGCCCTGACGCCCGTGCTGGTAGCCCTGCTGCCGCGCAATACCGCGCTGCACCTGTTCTCCCACTCCCCTTCCGTGGCGATGCAGATGCTCAAGTTCCTGGCCGAGAAAGTCCAGCGCGACTCGCAATTCCGCGCCCTGCTCAGCATCCACAACACGGCCAAGCGGATTTATTCGTTCATCGATCTCATCAAGGAAAAGGAAGGCGAAGACGTCGAGGTGGTGAAGAACATGCCGACCCACCAGGACATCGCCAACATGATCAACACGAGCCGCGAAACCGTCACGCGCACCCTGCTGACGCTGGTCCAGCAGGGCATCATCAAGAAGGGTTCGCACCGGCTGATCATCGTCAAGCCGGAAGCGCTGAAGCAGCTCGCCCAGACTTAGGGAAGCGTGGCGGCACTCCGTCGGACTATCGACACATCTGCGTTCACCCCAAAATCTGACTGCTGGGGTCAGACCCGGCGGGTCTGACCCCGGGTCTTGCACTTGGGGTGGGCTTGTCTGAACCGCATTGGACTTAATCACCCCGCTTCTCTCCGGACAACTGCATTCCGTCAGCATGGAAATCCGGCAATTCTGACAGTTCATTGTTACCAATGGCAACACTTGCGCGTTATCAAATAGCCAGCGTGCCATGCTATACTTCCGCTTTTTTTCGGCACGGAATGAACGATTTTCCCACCACGATGACCCTTCCTGCAGGCAGTGCATGAAGCTGCCTGCCATGTTGAACGGGCTGTGGGCGTACCGCGGCTTCATCCTCGGAAGCGTGAAGCGGGAATTCCAGGCCAAGTACCGCAATTCGCTGCTCGGCGCCGCCTGGACCGTCCTCAATCCGCTGGCCATGATCGTGGTGTACACGGTCATCTTTTCCAATGTGATGGGCAGCCGCCTGCCGGGCAATCCCGGCGGCTTCGCGTACAGCATCTACCTGTGCGCCGGCATCCTGACCTGGGGCCTGTTCGCCGAGATCACCAGCCGCGGCCAGACCGTGTTCCTGGAAAACGCCAACCTGATCAAGAAGCTCAGCTTCCCGCGCATGTGCCTTCCCGTGATCGTGGTGCTGAATGCCCTGGTCAACTTCGCCATCGTGTTCGGGCTGTTCACGCTGTTCCTGGCCGTCACCGGCAACTTCCCGGGCACCATCTACCTCGCCCTGCTGCCCGTGCTGCTGGTGCAGATCCTGTTCGCCGTCGGGCTGGGCATGGTGCTGGGCGTGCTCAACGTGTTCTTCCGCGACGTCGGCCAGTTCTTCT
This sequence comes from Pseudoduganella albidiflava, assembly GCF_004322755.1. Taxonomy (NCBI): domain Bacteria; kingdom Pseudomonadati; phylum Pseudomonadota; class Betaproteobacteria; order Burkholderiales; family Oxalobacteraceae; genus Pseudoduganella; species Pseudoduganella albidiflava. Next base: position 696,783 of record NZ_CP036401.1, on the reverse strand, counting down.
CGATCCTGCTGCAATTCTGGTTCTGGTTCACGCCCATCGTGTACGTGGCCACGGCCCTGCCGGCGGGCATCCAGGACCTGATGGCCTACAACCCGCTGGCCGCGCTGGCCGGCGCCTATCACGCAATCCTGGTACATGCCGAGATGCCCGACTGGCGCTCGCTGCTGCCCGTGACCCTGCTGGGCCTCGGCAGCTGCGTGCTGGGCATGCGCATGTTCCGCAAGCGCTCCGGCGAAATGGTGGATGAACTCTGATGGGCAGCATCGTCGTCAGCCAGCTCGGCAAGGCCTATAAACAGTACCCCACCCGCTGGACCCGGCTGTGGGAATGGCTGCTGCCATTCCGCGGCCCACGGCACAAGCTCAAGTGGGTGATCCGCGACATCAGCTTCCGGCTCGCCCCCGGCGAGGCGGTAGGCATCATCGGCATCAACGGCGCCGGCAAGAGCACGCTGCTCAAGCTGATCACCGGCACCACGCTGCCCACCCACGGCAGCGTTTCGATCACCGGGAGCGTGGCGGCACTGCTGGAGCTGGGCATGGGCTTCCATCCCGATTTCACGGGCCGCCAGAACGCCTACATGGCCGGCCAGCTGCTGGGCATGACCGTGCCCGAGATCAGCGCCCGCATGGCCGAGATCGAGGCGTTCGCCGACATCGGCGACTACATCGACCAGCCGGTGCGGGTGTACTCGTCCGGCATGCAGATGCGCCTGGCCTTCAGCGTGGCCACGGTGCGCCGCCCGGACGTGCTCATCGTCGACGAGGCACTGTCGGTGGGCGACGCGTTCTTCCAGCACAAGAGCTTCGAGCGCATCCGCGAATTCCGCCGCCAGGGCACCACGCTGCTGATCGTCAGCCACGACCGCCAGGCGATCCAGTCGATCTGCGACCGCGCGATCCTGCTCGACAGCGGCCGCCTGGCCCAGGAAGGCACGCCGGAACAGGTGATGGACTACTACAACGCGCTGCTGTCCGAACGGGGTTCGGCCCACGTCGAGCAGGTGGTCACCGAAGCGGGCCGCGTGGCCACCAGCTCCGGCACGGGCGAAGCGACCGTGACCAGCATCGTGCTGGAAAACGCCAGCGGCGACGTGCTGGACACGGTCAATGTCGGCACGCCCGTCACGCTGGCCGTGCGGGTGCGCGTGCTGCGCCCGGTGGCGCGGCTGGTGCTGGGCTACATGATCAAGGACCGGCTCGGCCAGGCGATGTACGGCACCAATACGCAGTTGATGGACATGCCGCTGGCGGATCTCGAAGCCGGCGCGGAGATCGGCTTCCGCTTCAGTTTTCCCCTCAACCTGGGCCCGGGAAGCTATTCGGTGACGACGGCGCTGACCAGCACCGAAACGCACCTGGCCGACAACTATGAGTGGCGCGACCTGGCCCTCCTGTTTACTGTGATGAACCTGAACCGCAAGGAATTCGTCGGCTCCAGCTGGATCGAGCCGCAGGTGGAGATCGTGCGATGAGCGACCTGTTCTACCGGGCGTTCGAAGACCGCTACCGCGGCAGCCGCGAGGTGATCACGGGACGCCTGCGCGCCTACCTGCCCTTCCTGGAACCGCTGGCCGCCCTGCCCACCCGCGCGGCGCTGGACCTCGGCTGCGGCCGCGGCGAATGGCTGGAACTGACCGGCACGCTCGGCTTCAACGCGCGCGGCATCGACCTCGACGACGGCATGCTCAGCGCCTGCCGCGAACGCGGCCTGAATGTCGCCACCGGCGATGCGCTGGCGGTGCTGCGCGCCTGCCCGGACGACAGCGTGGCCCTGGTGTCCGCCTTCCACCTGGTCGAGCACCTGCCATGGGACATGGTGCGCGACATGCTGCGCGAAGCCTTGCGCGTGCTGGTTCCGGGCGGCCTGCTGATCCTGGAAACGCCGAACCCGGAAAACCTGTCGGTGGGCGCCAGCAGCTTCTATCTCGATCCGTCGCACCTGCATCCGATCCCGCCCGCGCTGCTCGATTTCGCCACCGGCTTCACGGGCTTTGCACGCACCGCGGTGGTCCGGCTGCAGGAAAACGAGCGCGCGCGCAGCGGCGAACGGCCGCGCCTCATCGACGTGCTGGAAGGCACCAGTTCGGACTACGCGGTGGTGGCCCAGAAAGGCGCGCCGGCCAGCGTGCAGCAACCGTTCGATGCGGCGTTCAGCCGGCCCTATGGCGTCACGCTGGGCCTCCTGGCCGAGCGCTACGACGACGAGCTGGAACGCGCCCAGGGGCTCGCCCGCCAGAAGACCCACGAGCGCCTCGAGGAAGTGGCATCGGAGGTGCATGGCCACCTCCAGGCGCACGCCCGGTCGCTGGAGGAACTGCATCAGGCCCGCGCCCGGGCCGAGACGGAGCGCGCGGAGCAGCTCGCGGCACTGGAGGCGGCATTGCGCGCCCATGTCGAACAGTCGCTGGCCCATCCGGTACAGAAACTGTCCGAGGTGGACTGGCGCGTCATCGAACTGGAACGGCGCATGGCCGAGGCGGAACAGCGTGCCGGGGCAGCCGAGCAGCGCATCGTGGCGCTGTTGTCGAGCAGTTCGTGGCGCGTCACGGCGCCGCTGCGCTGGACCAGCGGCCAGGTGATCCGGGCCCGCTCGGCGGTGCGCGAAGGGCGCCTCGTGCCCGGCCTGAAGCGGCGTGCGCTGCCGTTCGTGATCGCGGCGATCCGCGGCGTGCTGCAGCGGCCGCGCGTCAAGCATGCGGCGCGCCGGGTGCTGCGCCACTTCCCGTCGCTGCAGGCGCGGCTGTACGGCATCCTGTCGCGCAGCAACACGGTTGCGGCGCAGCAGGATGCGCCGCTCATGCCGCAGCAGCCGGGCGCCCTGTCGCCGCGCGCGCAGCGCATCTATGAACAACTGCAGCTGGAGGTCCAGCAGCAGGCGCACAGGAACGCGCAACCGGTTATGCAGCCGGTTATGCAAGAGAACACGCAAGCCGGTACGCAAAACCAGGCGCCGCAGAATCCGCCAGCAAGGAAGCATTGAATGCGCATCGTGATCGACATGCAGGGAGCCCAGTCGGAAAGCCGCTTTCGCGGCGTCGGGCGGTATTCGCTGGCGCTGGCGCTGGGCATCGCCCGCAACGCCGGCCAGCACGAGATCTGGCTGGCCATGAACGGTGCGCTGGCCGATTCCATCGAGGAGTTGCGCCAGGCATTCAGGGGCCTGGTCCCCGCCGAGCGGATATGCGTGTTCGATATCGCCACGCCGAGCGCGGAACTGGGTGGCGCCAATGGCCCCCGGGCCCGCGCCAATGAACTGATCCGCGAACAGGCGCTCGCCGCGCTGGCGCCCGACGCCGTGCTGGTCACCAGCCTGTTCGAGGGTTTCGTGGACGATGCCGTGACCTCGGTCGGCGCCTTTGCCGGCGCCGCCAACACCGCGGTGGTGCTGTACGACCTGATCCCGATGCTCAATCCGGCCGCCTACCTTGCCGGTCCCGGCCAGCGCGCCTACTACGAACGCAAGATCGCCTCGCTCGAACGTGCCGGGCTGCTGCTGTCGATCTCGGATTACTCGCGCCAGGAAGGCATCGACACGCTGGACCTCGATCCGGCCAGGGTCGTGTCGATTTCCACGGCGGTGGACCAGGAACTGTTCCATCCGGGCTCGCCCGATCCGCAGGCGCTGGCCGCGCTCCATGCCCGGCTGGGCATCAACCGGGCGTTCCTGATGTATGCGCCCGGCGGCTTCGACGCACGCAAGAACATCGATGGCCTGATCACCGCCTTCAGCCAGCTGCCGGCGCCCTTGCGCGCGGCACACCAGCTGGTCATCGCCAGCAAGCTGGGGCAGAACGACCGCGACGACCTGGTGGCCCATGCGCGCCGCGCCGGCCTCGCCGCGGGCGAACTGATCCTGACCGGCTACCTCAGCGACAGCGAGTTAATCGACCTGTACCGCAGTACCGCGCTGTTCGTGTTCCCGTCGCGCCACGAGGGCTTCGGCCTGCCGGCGCTGGAGGCGATGGCCTGCGGCGCGCCCGTGATCGGCGCCGACAACACCAGCATTCCCGAAGTGATCGGCAGCGAAGCGGGCCTGTTCGCCACCGCGTCGACCGAGGCGATGTGCGCCAAGATCGCCGAAGTGCTGGGCGATCCGGCGGCGCGCGAACGGCTGCGGGCGCACGGCGCCGTGCAGGCGGCCAGTTTTTCCTGGGACCGCACGGCGCAGCGCGCATTGCGGGCGCTGGAGCAGCATTTCGGCCAGCCCGCCGCGGTGCCGGACGAGGATGAACCGGTACGCATCGGCGCCAAGCCGCGCCTGGCGCATGTGTGCCCCCTGCCGCCGGAACGCACCGGCATCGCCGACTATGCCGTGATGCTGCTGCCGGACCTGATGCGCTGGTACGACATCGACCTGGTCATCGACCAGCCGGAAGTGGTACTGCCCGAGGAACTGGCGGCGCTGCCGCGCCGCACGCCGGCCTGGTTCGCCGAGCATGCGCGCGAGTACGACCAGATTCTCTACCAGTTCGGCAACAGCCCGTTCCACAGCTTCATGCTGCCGCTGCTGGCGCGCCATCCGGGCGTGGTGGTGATGCACGACTTCTTCATGAGCGGCATGCTGTCGCACGAACAGCTGAGCGGCGCCGCGCCGGGCATCTGGAACGCCGCCCTGCTGCATTCGCACGGCTACGCGGCCCTGCTGGCCAGCCAGGCGCCGGAAGGCGTGGAAGCCGCCAAGGACTGCTACCCCAGCAACCTGGCGATCCTGCAGGGCGCCACCCGCGTGATCGCCCACTCGCGCCACGCGCTCGGCATGGCGCACGAATGGTATGGCCCGGAAGCAGGCCGCAACTGGAGCGTGGCACCGCTGCTGCGCGCGGTGCCGCGCAATCCCGACCGCGCCGCCGCCCGCGCCGCCCTGGGCATTGCCGAGGACACCATCCTGTACTGCAGTTTCGGCTTCATCGCCCCGACCAAGCTGTCGATGGAACTGGTGCAGGCGTGGATGGCCTCGTCCCTGCACGGCGACGCCCGCTGCGAACTGGTGCTGGTCGGCGCCAACCACGGCGGCGACTATGGCCTGCGCCTCTCCGAAGCCATCAAGGCTTCCGGCGCGGGCAAGCGCATCCGCATTGCCGGCTGGAGCGACGACGCCACGTATCACCGCTACCTGGCCGCCGCCGATGTCAGCGTGCAGCTGCGCAGCGTGTCGCGCGGCGAGACCTCCGGCGCGGTCCTCGACAGCATGAGCTACAGCCTGCCCGTCATCATCAACGGCAACGGCGCCATGGCCGAACTGCCGGACGAGGTGGTATGGAAGGTGCCGGATGCCTTCACCATCCCGGAACTGAGCCGTGCGCTGGAAGCCCTGCGCGCCGACGCCGGCCTGCGCCGCGACCTGGGCCAGCGCGCGCTCGAGCGCATCCTCACCGTGCACAGCCCGCGCCATTGCGCCGCCGAATACACGCGCGCCATGGACCTGGCCGCGCGCGAACGCGGCGGCAGCCAGCGTGCCTTGCTGGGCGCCCTGGCGGCGCTGCCGGAATTGCCGGCCGATGAAGCATCGCTGCAGCAGCTGGCCTGGATCATCGCACGCAACCCGGACAAGCTGGCCCCGCGCCAGCTGCTGGTGGACGTCAGCGCGATCGCCCGCCACGACCTGAAGACGGGCATCGAACGGGTGGTGCGCACCCAGCTGCTGGAACTGCTCAAGCTGCACATTCCGGGCTGGCGCGTGGAACCGGTGTACATGACGGACGAAGGCGGCCAGTGGCACCTGCGCTATGCGCGCAACTATGCGTTCAGCCTGCTGGGCATCGCCGGCCAGAGCGCCGACCCGGTGGCCGACGTGGTGGGCGGCGACATCTACTACAGCGCCGACTTCTCGCCCGCGACCGTGCAGCAGGCGGCGGCGGCCGGGGTCTACCGGCGCTGGCGCCGCAGCGGCGTGTCGGTCAACTTCGTGCTGTACGACCTGCTGCCGGTATTGCGGCCGGAATTCTTCCCGCCGTTCGCCGGCCTGCCCCATGCCGCCTGGCTGGAAAACATCGCCGACGAAGCCGACCGCCTGCTGCCCATCTCCGAAGCCGTGGCCCAGGAGATGCTTGCCTGGCTGGCGGAACATCGCCCGGCGGCGCGCCGCGAACTGCGCATCCGCACGCTGCACCTGGGCGCCGACATCAGCAGCGCGCCGCCCGAGCGTCATCCACAGGTATTCCCGGAGCTGGAACGGATCGCCGCGCGCCCGTGCGCACTGATGGTCGGCACGATCGAGCCCCGCAAGGGCCACCTGCAGGCGCTCGCGGCATTCGAGCAGCTGTGGCGCGACGGCGTCGACGCCCATCTCGTCATCGTCGGCAAGGAAGGCTGGGTGCCGCTCGCGGCGGCCGACCGCCGCACCATTCCCGAGATCGTGCGGCGCCTGTCCGGCCATCCCGAACTGGGCAAGCGCCTGTTCTGGCTGCAGGGCATCGACGACGAGCAGCTGCAGCAGGTCTACCTGGCCAGCACCTGCCTGCTGTATCCCAGCGAAGCGGAAGGCTTCGGCCTGCCGCTGATCGAGGCGGCCCGCTACGGCCTGCCGATCATCGTGCGGGACTTGCCGGTGTTCCGCGAAGTGGCCGGCGCGCATGCGTATTATTTCAGCGGACTGGAAGGCGCCGACCTGGCCGGGGCGATCCAGCAATGGCTGGCGCTGCAGCGCGCCGGCCAGGCCCCCGCATCGGCCGGCATGCCGTGGCTGACATGGCAGCAGAATGCCGCCGAGCTGGTCGAGATCCTCAACGGCCGGCGTGACGAACACCTGTGGGCGCCCGGCTCCGCGGCCAACTGACGCGGTCCCATGCACCACTTTACTGATATCGTTTCCGGCACCGCCGTCATGGAGTCAACGCTATGAGCGCATTGCGCGCACTGATCGGCCGGGTCGTTCCGGCCCAGCCCGCCGCCCGGTCGGTCCACCTGACCGATCCCGCGCAGCCCTGGTGGCGCCGTTCCGATGGCGCCGCCGGCCTGGCCTGGGCCGCGCTGATCACGCTGGGCTATGCGTGCTGGCTGTTCTCGGCAACGTTCCTGCGCGGCCACGGCGCCTTCTGGCTGCAGGAAAGCGCCGACCTGACCCAGTACATCGCCGGCTACAACGCCTTCGTGCGCGAGCCCTGGCACTGGCCGATCCTGCGCATCACGTCGCTGAACGCGCCGGAAGGCACGCTGGCCACGTTCCTCGATGCCGTGCCCCTGTATGCGGTGCTGCTGAAACTGGTCCAGCACGGTCCCGATACGCCGATGCGCAACCCGTACGGCATCTGGATCGCGCTGTGCTTCACCCTGCAGGGCGTGGGCGCCTGGTGGATCTGCCGCGAGGCACGCGTGCGCGGCTGGGTGACGCTGTCGGTGCTGGCCATCCTGCTGGCCAGCTTCCCCGCGCTGACGATCCGCATCAATCACCTGAGCCTGATGGCGCAGTGGCTGCTGCTGTTCGGCATCGCCATCTATCTGCGCAGCGGGCGGCTGGGCCGCCTGTCGGCCGGCGCGTGGCTGGCCATGATCCCGATGGCGTTCTACATCAACATCTACCTGTGCGCCATGCTGTCGGCCATTTTCCTGGCCGATGTGCTGCGCCACCTGAACCGCGCCAATGCCGCCCGCATGGCGGTCGTGGTGGTTGCCGTCTACGGCTTGCTGGCACTGTCGCTGGGCATGACCATGCTTCCGCTGGCAAAGGGCGGCAACACCGAATGGGGCTTCGGCTACTATTCGATGAACATCATGGCGCCGTTCACGGGCGGCTCGGTGCTGGCGATTCCCACCAGCCTGCCGCATGACGGCCAGGGTGAAGGCTACAACTACCTGGGGCTCGGCGTGCTCGTGGCGGCCGGCCTCGCATGGCGCATGCGCAGGCAGCGCGATCCCGGCCTGGCACGGCGCCATCGCGCCCTGCTGGTGCTGCTGGCCATGCTGACGGTCTATGCGGTCTCCAATACGGCCTACTTCGGCAAGGTGCATGTCTACGACTTCAGCGTGCTGAACCTGCTCGGCCCACTGAAGGACATGTTCCGTTCCTCCGGCCGCTTCTTCTGGCCAGTGGGCTATGCGATCGTGGTGTTCGGCGTGCTGACGATGCACCGCTACCTGGACCGCCGCCATGCCATCGCGGCACTGCTGCTGCTGGGCGTGATCCAGATGGTGGACTTGCGCGAGCATCACAAGCGGGTGCGGGCGTCGGTGTCCAATGTTCCGGGCCCCGCCATCGATGCCGCCCGCTGGGATGCCTTCCTTGGCGCTGGCGTCAAGGACCTGCTCTACTATCCGCCGTTCCGTTGTGCCACGAAGTCCACGCCGGGCCATTCCCTGCTGCCGACCATGCTGTACGCGGTGCGGCACCATTACACCCTGTCGACCGGGTATATCTCGCGTGCCCACAAGCCGTGCGATAACTATGCGCAGGAAATCGCCGCACGGCTCACGCCGCACACGGCGATCGTGTTCGAGACCGCGGCATTCGAGCCGGGCGAGATCGAGCGGATCCTGGCGGCCGTGCCGCCAACCCGCTGCACCACGATCGACTTCGCCTACCTGTGCCGTCCACAGCCACAATCCAGTGAGATGAAACGATGAAGAAACGGGTTACGCTCGTCGCGCCGTTCTACAACGAGTCCGGCAACGTGCTGGAATTTTTCCAGCGCGTGCGGCAGATTGCCGACACCATGCCCCAGTACGAGTTCGAAGTGGTCGCCGTCAACGATGGCAGCCGCGATGCGACCTGGTCCGAACTGCTGCAGGCGCAAGCCTTGCACAGCGGTGTGCACCTGGTCGACCTGTCGCGCAATTTCGGCAAGGAAGCGGCGCTCACGGCCGGCCTGGACCGCGCCACCGGCGATGCGGTCGTGCCGATCGATTCCGACCTGCAGCATCCGCCGGAACTGCTGCCCGACATGCTGGCGCACTGGGAAAAAGGCGCCGAAGTCGTGCTGGCGCGCCGCGTCGACCGCCAGGGCGACGGCCTGCTGCAAAAGCTGTCCGCCGTGTCGTTCTACCACTTCCACAACAAGATCTCGCAGGTCAAGGTGCCGCTGAACGTGGGCGACTTCCGCCTGATGGACCGCCGCGTGGTCGACGCGCTGCGCCAGCTGCCGGAAAACCACCGTTTCATGAAAGGGCTGTTCGCCTGGGTGGGTTTCCGCACGGTGACCATCCCCTACCAGCCCAACGAACGGGTGGCCGGTGTCTCCAGCTTCAACCTGTGGAAGCTGTGGAACCTGGCACTGGAGGGCATCACCAGTTTCAGCACCGTACCGCTGAAAATCTGGAGCTATGTGGGACTCGTCGTATCGTTGCTGGCCCTGGTCTATGCCTCGGTCATCGTCGTCAAGACGCTGGTGTTCGGCATCGACACGCCAGGCTACGCTTCGCTGATGGCCAGCGTGATGTTCATCGGCGGCGTGCAGCTGATCGGCATCGGCGTGCTGGGTGAATATGTCGGCCGCATCTACCATGAGGTGAAGCGCCGCCCGGTCTACCTGGTGCGCGAAGAGCACACCACCGGGAGCGCGGCAGGCGTGGCGGAGGACCGTGTTGAACGCGCTTAGGCTGGACGCGCTCAAGGCACTGCTGGCGCGGCACAGCGCCTTGCTGGCCTTCGGGATCATTGGCGTGCTCAACACGCTGCTCCACTCCGGCGCGGTGATCGCGCTGGTCGAAACGGGCCTGGCCAACCCGGTGGCCGCCAACGCCGCCGGGTTCGCGCTCGCCAATACGTTTTCCTACTTCGCCAACTGCAGGCTCACATTCCGCCAGAGCCCCAGCTGGGAACGCTATCGCAAGTTCGTTGCCGTCTCGATGCTGAGCCTGGTATTGACGCTGCTGCTGTCCGGCCTGGCCGAATGGATGAAGTGGCATTACCTGGCCGGCCTCGGCATGGTGCTGCTGTGCGGGCCGGTGCTGACCTACGTGCTGCACAAGACGTTTACGTTCCGCGGCAGCGCGGGCTGAGTGTCAGCGCGGCTGCACGCCGCAAAACACGTAGGACAGCACGGCCCGCCCCGCACTCACCCGATAGGGGCGGCAGTCGCCATCCAGCGCCAGGCCGTAGCGTTGCAGCGTGGCGGCGGCACGCTGCAGGTCGGGTTCGCCGCGCAGTGCCGGCAGCATCACATAAGCCGGACCGGGGCGCGACGCGCGGATCGCGGCGGCCCGCCGCAGCCACCCGGGCGATTCCGGAAAGCCCGCCCCCAGCGACACGAACGCCACTTCGGGCGGGAAGAACGGCACCAGCCAGCCGGCTGGCGCTTCCACGATATACACGATGCTGCGCGCCGGCGCGGGCAGCGCGGGCACCTCCACCGACAGGGGCTTGACCCCGATGGCATGGCCCCAGTTCTCCACGGTGACGAAGGAACAGGCACACAGGCCGACGCACCACGCCGCCAGCACGCGCCGGCCCGGCAGCAGCGCAGCGAGCACCAGCCAGCACAGCACCGGTGCCAGCAATTCCAGCGGCGCCAGGTAGCGGTAGATGCTGAACAGGTTCATCCACAGCAGGTAGGCCACCGCGCCGAAGACCATCAGCAGCCGCACTTCGCGGGGAATGGCGGCCAGGCGCCGCCGGCCGGCCGCCAGCGCCGCCAGCAGGGCGATGCCCGCCGTGTACAGCACGGGCCAGGCCAGGTGCCGCAGCGGCAGTTCGCACACGCGCCGCGGGTCCAGCGTGAAGAGGAACGGCCACGCCAGTTTTTCCATCAGGGTGCGCGGCCGCCAGCCGGTATCGCCGACACCGATGGGTGGCGCCAGCGCGCTGCCGAACACGTCGTTAAACTGCGGGAACAAGGGATTGCCGAATTGGTGCCACATGGTCCAGTACCAGTGCCCGGCCGACAGCGCGATGCCGGCCAGTACCGCCACGCCGAACAGGAAGGCGGCCCGCAACCGGCGCGCCGGCGGACCATCCAGCACCAGCAGGGCCACGCACAGTGCCAGAGCGTACACGGCGTTGGTCGGCTTCAAGCCGGTTCCGGCGCCCATCACGAGGCCGGCCAGCAGTATCTGGCCGGTCGCCGGGACGAACAGCGGTGCAGGCAAGGATGCAGGGGAAGGTGCAGGCAAGGGCGCACGCAAGGGCGCACGCAACAGCAGCGCCAGCGCGCCCAGCACGAACAGTGCCGTCAGGTTGTCGCCCATCGTGTTGCCCAGGCCGGACAGGAAGCCCGGCCCGGCGCAGCCGGCGGCGGCCAGCCAGAACGGCAGGTGCGCGCCGCCGCCCTCCGGCAGCAGGCGCCGGACCAGCACCAGCAGCAGGGGGAAATTCAGGCCGTGCAGGGCGCCCATCAGGAAACTGCACAGCCAGCCCGGCAGATACGTGAAGGCCAGGTAATACGGCACGTCGATGGCGGGGTTGAAATAGCTTTGCCATTGTCCCGGCGCCAGGTCGATGCCGAGCCTGCCGGTCAGCCATGCGTGGGGATTGTAGAGGTGGTAATTCTGCAAGTCCCAGTTCAGGTCCTGCCCGGCCAGCATCGACAGCAGGCCGCACAGCAGCGGCACCAGCCAGGGCGACCCTGCCACCAGGGCATGCCAGGCAGCCGTGCCGGGCAGCGTGCCGCCTTGCCCCTGCCCGGCCGTCATGGCGCCGGCGGTGGCACGGCCAGGTAAGCGAAGCGCTTTTGCTCGATGCGCCCCTTGGTGACCGTATCGAGCACGAGGCCGCTGGACAACAGCACGAACGACAGCAAACCGAGGCCGGTGCACAGCAGCGCCGTGGGCAGCCGGTGCACCATGCCCGTTTCCAGCCAGGTCATGAAGAGCGGCTCGGCCAGGAACAACGCGAGCAGCAGCGTTGCCAGGGCGCCGATGCCGAAGAAATGCAGCGGCCGCTCGTTCTTGAACAGCCGGACGATCATGAACAGGATGCGGGCCCCGTCGCGGTAGGTATGCAGCTTGCTGAGCGAGCCTTCCGGACGCGACTTGTACACCGTGGGCAATTCGCCGACCGGCATGCGCAATTGCAGCGCATGCACGGTCAACTCGGTCTCCGTTTCAAAGCCGGAGGAATGCGCGGCGAACGACTTGACGTAACGGCGTGAAAACACGCGATAGCCGGACAGCATGTCGGAGAACCGGTCACCGAACAGGGCCGCCACGAAACTGGTCAGCAGCCGGTTGCCGAAGCGGTGGCCGGCGCGGTAGGCATCCTGTTCGTCCGGACAGCGTTTGCCGACCACCATGTCGAGCCCCTCTTCCAGCAGCTTGCGCACCATCAGCGGCGCCGCGCTTGCGTCGTAGGTGGCGTCGCCATCGACCATCACATACAGGTCGGCATCGACATCGGCGAACATGCGGCGGATGACATTGCCCTTGCCCTGCAGCGCCACGGAGCGCACCGTGGCGCCGGCCGCCCCGGCGATGCGGGCGGTATCGTCCGTGGAATTGTTATCGAATACGTAGATGGTCGCCCCCGGCAGGCAGGCCTGGAAATCACGGACGATGGCAACGATGGTCGCCGCTTCGTTGAAGCAGGGGACGAGCACCGCGATGCGCCGGTTGGCAAGGTCGAACACTGGCGTGCTCCAGGCGAGGCGTGGCAAGAATGGAAGATTGCCGGATTATACCGGTGCCGCGAACGGCCCAGGCAACGGGACCGTTGCCTGGGCCGCGCGATTCATTCCTTGCGCAGGCCGCCGAGCAGCGCGGCCAGCCGGGGCTTCGGTTTCGACGGCGCGGACGACGAAGGCGTGGTGGTGGTCGAGGCGGTGCTCGGGCGGCTCGGCTCGTACGGCTTCAGGAACCACGGGTCGACCTTGTCGCGGCGCGGGCCGGACGGGCGCGGACCGCGGTCGGCGCCGGGGCGGCCATTGCCGGCATAGCCGCCGTTGGCGGAACCGGCATAGCCGCCGCCCTGCGGGCGTTCGCCTTCGGCGCCGCGGCGCGGCGGCCGGCGGTCGCTGCCGCCCCGCTCTTCGCTGGCACGGGCGCCGGGGCGGAAGCCTTCCAGCTCGCCGCGCTTGATGGTCTGCTTGATCAGCTTCTCGATATCGGCCAGCAGGCGCTCGTCCTTGTCCGAATAGATCGAGATCGCATCGCCCGAGGCGCCGGCGCGGCCGGTGCGGCCGATGCGGTGCACGTAGTCTTCCGCGTTGTACGGCAGGTCGTAGTTGATCACGCACGGCAGGTCGGAGATGTCGAGGCCGCGCGCCGCCACGTCGGTGGCCACCAGCACGTCCACTTCACCGCGCTTGAACGCTTCCAGCGCGGCCATGCGTTCCTGCTGCGTCTTGTCGCCGTGGATCGCGGAAGCCTTCATGCCTTCCTGTTCCAGGCCGCGCGCCAGGCGCGAGGCGCCGATCTTCGTATTCGAGAAGACGATCACCTGCTTCAGCTCGCGCTGGCGCAGGATATGGGCGACGGCGTCGCGCTTGTTTTCCTCGGTGACCTTGTAGACCACCTGGGTCACCTTGTCGGCCGTGGCATTGCTGCGCGCCACTTCGATGGTGACCGGGTTGCTCAGGAAGGTCGCCGCCAGCTTCTTGATCTCGGCCGAGAAGGTGGCCGAGAACATCAGGTTCTGGCGCTGCTTGGGCAGCAGGTTGATGATGCGCTGCAGGTCCGGCAGGAAGCCCATGTCGAGCATGCGGTCCGCTTCATCCATCACCAGCATCTGCACCTGCGACAGCGAGATGTTCTTCTGTTCCACGTGGTCCAGCAGGCGGCCCGGCGTGGCGATCACGATCTCGACGCCGCCGCGCATGATCGCGGCCTGCGGCTTGATGTCGACGCCGCCGTACACCACGGTCGAACGCAGCGGCGTGTGCTTGCAATAATTCGCGACATTCTCCGCCACCTGCACGGCCAGCTCGCGGGTCGGCGCGAGGATCAGCGCGCGCACCGGGTGGCGCGCGGGGCTCATGCTCGCGTTGGCGTGCGCCAGCAGCAGCTGGATGATGGGCAGCGAAAAGCCGGCGGTTTTACCGGTACCGGTCTGGGCCGCTCCCATCACGTCGCGTCCCTGCAACACCACCGGGATCGCCTGCGCCTGGATCGGCGTCGGGTGTTCGTAGCCCTGTTCGGTGAGGGCGCGCTGGATGTCGGGAGAGAGGCCGAAGTCGGAGAAACGCACCTGGGCGGGCGCCTCAGGCTGGGCGGTTGTTTCGATGTCAGACATAAATGATTGGTCGTACGACCATGCTTTCCGATAAATAACTACTGCTGTAACCGGGACTGCCAACCCCGCTGAGGCCGGGAGGCCAACCGCGCTGAGGCTGAACGGCCAACCACGCCAAGGCTGGAACACCAACCCTGTCAAGGGTGGAATGGCCAACCTCGAATAATACCTGTTTCAAGCGGGATACGCACAGAATAGCCGTACAGAGCGGCATTTTATTGCATAAAGGGAAAACGATTGCTGGCATAATCGCCGGATGCGCGCTCATCTCTTCTACCTGGCGCGGCCGCTGCGGGCCGCCGCAATGACAGCATTCACGGTGCTGCTTGTGCTAGCTGCCCTGCCCCCGGCCGCGGCGCTGGCCGACACCGGCGCACCGCCGACCTTGCGCTTCAAGAAGCTGGGGCCGCTCGGCAACGACGAACCGTCGATGCTGTCGCTGCTGCAGGATCGCCAGGGCTTCATGTGGATCGGCACCCACGTGAATGGCCTGTACCGCTACAACGGCTACCAGGCGGTGCGCTACCAGAACCGGGCAGGCGACCCGAAAAGCCTGCCGCACGACCGGGTTTCCACGCTCCACGAAGACCGCCAGGGCCGAATCTGGGCCGGCACGCAGAACGGCCTGGCGCTGTTCAACCCGGCCAGCAACGATTTCACCGTGTACGTGGCGCCACCGGGGCCAAGGGGTGCAAGCTCGGCGAACCGGGGCATCATCAAGCAGATCATTTCGGACGGCAAGGACGGCATGTGGCTGGCCAGCTGGGGCGGCCTGCAGCACTTCGATCCGGCCACCGGCAAGTTCACGGTCCACCAGCACGACGCGCAGCGCCCGGGCAGCCTGGCCAGCAACGACGTCAACGCGCTGGCGCGCGATGCGAAAGGCGGTTTGTGGGTGGCCACCTGGCCGGGCGGGCTCGATTACCTGCCGCCCGGCGGCAGCGAATTCGTGCACCACCATGTGGACCCGGCCGGGCAGACCGATCCGCGCACCAACATCGTGCGCGCGCTGCAGTTCGATGGCGACGGCGCGCTGTGGATCGGCACCGAGAGCGGTGTCCTGCGCTGGGATGGCAAGAGCGACTGGAGCACGCGCCAGCACGTGCCGGCACCGAACAGCCGCGTGACCAGCTTCTATATCGACCGCACCGGCACGCTGTGGGCAACCACGCTGTCCGCCGGCCTGCTGCGCTGGAACGCGGCGGCCGGCACGTTCACCCAATACCGCCACACGCCGAACGACCAGTATTCGCTGCCGGGCGACAGCACGCGGGCGATGCTGCAGGACCGCGGCGGCATGCTGTGGGTGGCCACCTTTACCGATGGCATCGGCCTCGTCAACCTGAACAGCACAGGATTCACCCGCTATGTGCCGCAGCAATTCGATCCCGGCGCGGGCGGGGCCGGCTTCGCCACCGGTATTGCCCCCATCAACACATCCAATAACGCGGCCAATACCGCCGTGCTGACGGTGGCGCGCGCGCCGGGCGGCAAGCTCTGGCTGGGCGGCAACGTGGGCATCAGCCTGTTCGACCCGGCCGCCAACACCGTGGTGCGGCGCCATACCTCCGATCCGCGCCAGCCGGGCTCGCTGTCGCAAAACATCGTCTACAGCCTGTACCAGGAAGCCGACGGTCCCCTGTGGGTCGGCACGTCGAATGGGCTGAACCGCCTGGACAATCCGGCCGGCCCGTTCAAGACCATCCACTTCGGCAACCCGGCCAGCGATTACATCAATGCCATCGCGCCGGGGCGCGGCGGCATCCTGTGGCTCGCCACCGGCAACAGCCTGATCCGCTATGAACCGGCCACCGGCCAGCACCGCATGTTCCAGAACGATCCGGCCGACCCGGCCAGCCGCGCCGTCAACGGTACCTCGTCGGTACTGGAAGACCGCGCCGGCCGGGTATGGATGGGCTCGGAGTGGAATGGCGGCGGCCTCGACCTGCTCGACCCGAAGACCGGCAAGTTCCGCCATTTCACCCACCGCGGCGGCAGCCCCGCCGGCCTGGCCGACGACAACGTCTCCTCGCTGCACGAGGATTCGCTGGGCCGTATCTGGATCGGCACCGCGAAAGGCTTGCAGCAGGTGGTGCAGTCGGGTGAGAACATCACGTTCCGCTCGTATGCCGAAGCGACCCGCGGCGCCAAGATCCTGTCGATCCGCAGCGACCTGGACGACCAGCTGTGGGTCAGCACGATCATCGGCCTGTTCCGCGTCGATCCGGCCACCGCGAAGTCCACGCTGTACACCGCGGCCGACGGCATGACCGACGGCTTCACCGTCAACTCGTCGACGCCCGGGCCGGACGGCATCCTGTACTTCGGCGGCGTGCATGGCCTGACGGCGGTCTCGCCGCGCGAGGTGCGCAGCCAGTCCGTGCCGCCGCAGCTGGCGATCACCGACATCAAGGTCTACAACCGCTCGCTGGCCGAGCCGGGCCCGCACGCGGGCGTGACACTGGACGGCACGGTGACCACCCCGCGCGTGCTGACACTGTCGTCGCGCGCGCCGGCCTTCTCGATCGAGTTCGCCGCCCTGCACTACACGGAACCGGCGCTGAACCGCTACGCGTACCAGCTGGAAGGGTTCGACCGCGACTGGATCGAGACGGACGCCACGCGCCGCGCCGCCACCTATACCAACCTCGATCCGGGGCGCTACGTATTCCGCGTGAAGGCGGCCAACCACCGCGGCCAGTGGAGCCCCGAGCCGGTCACGCTGGCGGTGACGATCACGCCGCCGTTCTGGGAAACCTGGTGGTTCCGCGCGCTGGCCGCGCTGCTGGTGCTGGCACTGCTGTGGGCCGTCTGGCACTGGCGCGTGCGCCAGCTCAAGGGCGTCAACCGCTTGCTGGAAGACCTGGTGCGGGCGCGCACCGCCGCGCTGGAGGAATCGCACCTGAAGCTGGCGGCGCAGGCGACCACGGACGGGCTGACCGGCCTGTCGAACCCGCGCGATTTCGGCGCCCGGCTCGATGCCGAATGGCGCCGGGCCGCCCGCACCGGCCAGGTGCTGTCGCTGGCCCTGGTCAATCCGGACTGGCTGCGGGAATACAACCACGAATACGGCCACGCCGCGGGCGACGACGTGCTGCGCGCCGTGGCCGGCGTGCTGAAGCGCCACGGCCGGCGCACCACCGATTTCGTGGCGCGCCACAGCGGCGGCGAGTTCGCCCTGCTGTGGGCCGCGGGCGATGGCGCCGCCGCGCTGAAGGAAGCGCAGGCGATCTGCGCCGAGGTGGCTGCGCTCGATATCCCGCACGGCAAGTCCCCGCTGGGCAAGCTGACCGTCAGTATCGGCGTCGCGGCGATGCAGCCGACTTCCGAGGCATCGGCCGAACTGGTGCGGCGCGCCGACGAGGCGGTGCTGCGCGCCAAGGAGCAGGGGAGGAATGGCGTGGTGCCTTCGACCGCGGACGCTTGAGCGCATTTCGCAAGAAAGTCCCGTCACCAACGACGACACCTGGTCAAAGCGAACAGCGCCTTCACTAAACAGGACGAAACACGGCCCCCTGCCGGGCACCGGCATTGCCGCGCCAGGTACGCGCCGCTACAGTGCGGCACCGGTGCCCTTCGGGTGGGCGCCCGCCACCACAGGATCACATACCATGTTTCGTACCGCGCGCCCGCGTTGCTGGATGCTTCACGCCATGTCGGCCCTGGCCGGATGGGCCGGTCTTGCCGGCGCCACCCCGGCGGCAACCGCCGCCCCCGAGACCTGCACCGTGAACGGCAAGGCCTGGGCCCTGTGCGCGCGCGGCGACGGCTGGGGCTTCGAACAGGGCGCCTACTGCATCGCGCGCAGCTTCTGCCCGGCCAGCCGCGACAGCCTGCCGGCCGGCACCGGCCGCGCCGCGCCGGTGGACGCGCAGGCCGACCGGACCACCCGCGAGACCTACGCCTGGCTGCGCGGCACCTGGGGCCGCGCCATCATCGCCGGGCAATCCGACCTGACGTGGAAGGATGCGATCGACATGGCCGGACGGGTCCATGCCGACACGGGCAGGTATCCGGCGCTGATGGGCTACGATTTCATGAACTACGGGATGACCGGCGCCGTGGATGGCCAGCGCCAGACCGAGGAAGCGATCGGCTGGGCCAGGCGGGGCGGCCTGGTGGCATTCAGCTGGCACTGGCGCGACCCTTCCCTGCTGCGCACGGCATCGGTCAACCGGGCCAACTTCTATGCCCGCGAGCCCGACCCGAACAAGAACACGTCATTCACGATTCCCGTCGCGCAGGGCGCGCTGGACAGGAACAGCCCGGCCCTGCGCCAGATCGACGACGGCATCGACCTGGTCGCCGCGGAATTGAAAAAACTGGCCGGCGCCGGCGTGACCGTGCTGTGGCGGCCGTTGCATGAAGCCTCGGGCAATGACGGGGATGGCTGGTTCTGGTGGGGCCGGCAGCGCACCGACGGGGTGCCGCAGGCCTATGCGAACATCCTGCTGTGGCGGCACATGTACGACCGGCTGGTCAACGTGCATGGCTTGCACAACCTGATCTGGGTCTGGAACGGCCAGGACCCGGCCTGGTATCCCGGCGACGACGTGGTCGACATCATCAGCTGGGACATCTACGACGATACCGACAACAAGACCTACGGGTCGCAGGCGCGGACCTACCTGAAGGCCCGCAAGACCACGGCCGACAACAAGCCGGTGGCGCTCAGCGAAAACAGCTACATTCCCGATCCGGACAAGATCGCCGCCGACGGGGCGTGGTGGCTGTGGTTCATGACATGGAACGACCGGGACACCCCGGCCGGCGTGACCGCCAGGGAGAATTTCTGGACCGGCGAGTACTACAACACCAACGCGCACAAGCGCAAGGTGTACGGCGATCCCCGCGTGATCACGCTGGAGCGGTTGCCACGGTTCGGCGCGCCACGCTGAGGCCACGGTGAGGTCACGCTGAGGCCACGATGAGGCCACGCTGAAGCCACGCCGAGGCTTCCGGCAGTTAATGGGGCTCCCACGCATCCTTGCCGGCGGCGCGGGGCAGCAAGGGCCGTGCGGCCGCGGCGCGCGCCGGCGTCACCACCGCCTGCGCGGCAACCCCGGCCATCGCATCGGCATTGACGCGGAACGTGGCGACCAGTTCGGCCAGCCGCGCAGCCTGCTGCTGCATCGCTTCGGCCGCCGCCGCCGACTCCTCGACCAGCGCGGCATTCTGCTGCGTGGCCTGGTCCATCTGCACCACCGCCTCGTTGACCTGCTCGATGCCGGCGCTCTGTTCGTTGCTGGCGGCGGTGATCTCGCTGACGATCTCCGACACGCGCGCGATGCTGGTGACGATCTCGCGCATCGTGTTGCCGGCCTCGTCGACCAGGCGCGAACCGGCGTCGACCCTGGCGACCGAATCGCCGATCAGCTGCTTGATGTCCTTCGCGGCGGCGGCCGAGCGGTGCGCCAGGCTGCGCACTTCGGAAGCAACGACGGCGAAGCCCCTGCCCTGCTCGCCGGCGCGGGCCGCTTCCACGGCGGCGTTCAGCGCCAGGATATTGGTCTGGAAAGCGATGCTGTCGATGGTGCCGATGATCTCGACGATCCGCTGCGACGCCGCGTTGATGGAGGCCATCGTGCCGACCACTTCGCCCACCACCTGCCCGCCGCGCACGGCGATGCCGGAAGCCGATTGCGCCAGCCCGTTGGCTTGCCGCGCGTTGTCGGCGTTCTGGCGCACGGTCGACGTCAGCTGTTCCATCGACGACGCCGTTTCTTCCAGCGAGCTGGCCTGCTGCTCGGTGCGCGATGACAGGTCCTGGTTGCCCGCCGCGATCTGGCCGGATGCGGTGGAGATGGTCTCCGTGCCGGCGCGCACTTGCGCCACCAGGCTTTGCAGGCTGGCCATCATGTCCTTCAAAGCCATCATCAATTCACCCGTCTCGTCGCGCGAACGCGCCACGATTTGCCGCGTGAGATCGCCGCCTGCCACCGTGCGCGCCACGTC
Source organism: Pseudoduganella albidiflava (assembly GCF_004322755.1). Classification (NCBI taxonomy): domain Bacteria; kingdom Pseudomonadati; phylum Pseudomonadota; class Betaproteobacteria; order Burkholderiales; family Oxalobacteraceae; genus Pseudoduganella; species Pseudoduganella albidiflava. The sequence continues at coordinate 676,731 of NZ_CP036401.1, read as the reverse complement.
GACCGCCTCGCGCAACGGCTTCGCGACGATGCCGGCCACCCACAGCGCCAGCGCGATGCCGGCCGTGATCGCGCCAACCAGCAGGGCGATCGTCCAGCCGCGGGTGCTGTCATACAGCTGGGTGGCCGCCGCGCTGGCCCGGTCGCCGCCCGCCACGTTCAGCTGCACGAGCTTGTCCAGCGTGCCGTTGATGTCGCGCAGCAGGCGCGACGCCGCGCCGTTGGCGATCGCCCGGGCCTCGTCGACGCGGCCGGCGCGGCCGAGCGCCATCAGGTTGCCATGCTCGGTGAGGAAGGATTGCCAGCTGCCCCGGAAACTGTCGAACAGCGCCCGCTCTTCGGGACTGGAGATCAGCTTCTCATAGCTGGCCACGTTGGCGCTCGAAGCCGCCAGCACCGTCTCCATCTGCTGGCCAATACGGGTTCTTTCCTCGGCATTGTCGGCCAGCAGGAAGGCCAGCTCCTGGCGCCGCAGATCGCCCGCGTCGGTGCGTACCTGCATCACCGCGCGCACGCTGGGCAGCCAGTTTTCCGCCAGGTCATCCGACGCGAAGTTAATCCGCGACATCGACTGCAGGCAGGCGATGCCGAGCAGCAGCATCAGCAATTGCACCACCGCGAAGGCAAGCAGCAGCTTGCGGGCGATCTTCAGGTCACGAAACCATTGCATGGCCGACTCCTTCCACTGGATGAAGACAGGCGCAGGTCCGGCGGGCCGGCGCCGCGTGACTTCCAGCATGCCACGCCTGCCAAGTACGGGGAGCCACGCTGGCCGGGGATGGCGCGCCTACCACACTTTCAAAACGGTCTTATTGGGAAAGATATAATGCCTTGTTGAAATTTAATGTAACCCGAGGTAGACTACGCCCCTGGCCAAAGAGTCGCCACCTTCTCACATCTGCTCCCTGCCCCGACAGATCCCCTCTTCAAGGAAGCTATGAATCATTCGACGATGACGAAAGCGCTGCTGTTGTGCGCCCTGGCGGCTGGCACGGTTGCACACGCTGCCAACGACAGCAAGCAGGTGGTCAAGGGACCGAAGATCGGCAAGGCCAGCGTGGACGATGTCAAGCTGGACAAGTTCGACGCCGACAAACTGGCCTTCTCCACCATCAATCCGATGCAGTACGGCGGCAATACGGCCGGCTTCGCGAACGTGTTCGGCACGAACGACTGGGAAGTGCTGGGCACGCAGGAAGCCAAGACCACGCTGGTCGATTCCTCGGACCTGTTCGACTTCACGTTCACGGGTGCCGGCGGCACCAGCGGTACCTGGACGATCACCAATACCGGCAGCAGGAACGCCGTGCTCGACCTGACGGTGGCGATCCACGCTTCCAAGGCCAGCACCGCCTTCCTGTTCGATGACCAGGCCGTGGCGGCCGGCCAGACGCTGAACGGTACCTGGCAGATCGAATGGCTGAACGGCGGCGGGCAGGTTCCCGGCTTCTCCAACGTGGTGTTCTTCGGGCGCGACGTTGCGTCGCCGGTACCTGAGCCGCATGTGTTGCCGATGACCCTCGCTGGCCTGGCCGTGCTGGGCACCGCTGCATGGCGCCGCCGGGGCAAAGGAAGCAGCGGCAACGTTGCATGAATGTGACATTTCCCAGGCGAATAGCGTATTTCTTTCTTGAAATTCTGCAAAAGCTTGTTTAATATCATTAACAGATTTCAACGCTCCAGCCCCGCTGGAGTACCGGAATAACATCAAGAACACCTCGTTGTACCCTCGGCCCGCAGTGCAAACTGCGGGCTTTTTCTTTGGCGCTGTCCAGCGCCGTTCCTCCTTCACGTAACCACCATCTGTGTGTGCGCGCACGCAAGGCGGCCGGTGTGCGCGCTACCTTTTCGTTTGTCATGAACACACTGGAAAGGGCCACGCCATGGGAGCTCCCCCGCGCTGTCCGCTGACGATCACCGTCAACGGGCAACAGCACACGATGAACATTGAAGCCTGGGTCACCTTGCTCGACCTGCTGCGCGACCGGATGGGGTTGACGGGCACCAAGAAAGGCTGCGACCACGGCCAGTGCGGCGCCTGCACGGTGCTCGTCGATGGCCGCCGCATCAACGCCTGCCTGACGCTGGCCGTGATGAACGACGGCCGCGAGGTCACCACCATCGAAGGCCTGGCCGACGGCGACGCCCTGCATCCGATGCAGCAGGCTTTCATCGAGCACGATGCCTTCCAGTGCGGTTACTGTACGCCCGGCCAGATCTGTTCCGCGGTGGGACTGGTGAACGAAGGCCGGGCGAGCTGTTCGGCCGAGGTGCGCGAGCTGATGAGCGGGAACATCTGCCGCTGCGGCGCCTATCCGCAGATCCTGCGCGCCGTGTCCCAGGTGGCCGGCGTGCCGGCGGACAGCGAGAATGCCGAAGGCCCCGTCATCATCGGGACGGTGCCGGCATGAACCCGTTCGCCTACGACCGCCCCGCCACCGTGGAAGCCGCGCTGCAGGCCATTGCCGCCCATGCCGCCCATGCCGCCAGTGGCACGACGAATACCGGCGCCGCCAACCAACACGAGAGCCGCTTCGTGGCCGGCGGCACCAACCTGCTCGACCTGATGAAGGAAGGCGTGACGATCGCGCCGCACCTGGTCGACATCAACCGCCTGCCGCTGGACGCCATCGAGGAAAGCCCGGACGGCGGCCTGCTGCTGGGTGCCCTGGCCCGCAACGCCGATACCGCCTACCACCCGCTGGTCGAGCAGCGCTACCCGCTGCTGTCGGCCGCCATCCTGGCGGGCGCCTCGCCGCAATTGCGCAACATGGCCAGCAATGGCGGCAACCTGCTGCAGCGCACGCGCTGCTGGTATTTCTACGACGTGGCCACGCCCTGCAACAAGCGCACGCCCGGCAGCGGCTGCTCCGCCAACGGCGGCATCACGCGCCAGCACGCGATCCTGGGCGCCAGCGAGCACTGCATCGCCACCCACCCATCCGACATGTGCGTGGCGCTGGCCGCGCTGGAAGCGGTGGTGCACGTGCAGTCGGTGCGCGGCAAGCGCGAGATCCCGTTCGCCGAATTCCACCGGCTGCCCGGCGACCGGCCCGACATCGACACCACGCTGGCTCCCGACGAGCTGATCACCGGCATTGCCCTGCCGGATGCCGCGCGGTTCGTGCGCCACTCGGCCTACCTGAAGCTGCGCGAGCGGCTCTCATATGCGTTCGCGCTGGTATCGGTGGCCGCCGCGCTGGACATCGGTGAAGACGGCACCATCGCCGAGGCGCGTATCGCGCTGGGCGGCGTGGCCCACAAGCCATGGCGCCTGCCCGAAGCGGAGCAGCTGCTGGCCGGCGCCGCGCCGGGCGAGGAAGCCTTCGGCCGCGTGGCCGATGCGCTGCTGCACGGCGCCGTGGGCCGCGGCGCCAACGACTTCAAGATTCCGCTGGCCCGCAACGCCATCGTGCGCGCCCTGCACGTGGCCAGCCAGGGAACGGTAACGAACCAGGGCATGCGGAAAGGGGAAGATCGATGACCGACCTGATCGAAGCACTGCAGGCACCCGTGGCGGACCGCGGCACCGGCCCGGTGCGTACCGGCACGCCGGTATCGCGGGTGGATGGCCGCGCCAAGGTGACGGGCCAGGCGAAATACGCGGCCGAACACGCGGCGCCGGACCTGGCGTACGGCGTGGTAGTCAGCTCGCCGGCCGCCAAGGGCACCATCGTGTCGATCGACACGCGCGCCGCGCTGGCGGTCGAGGGCGTGGTCGAGGTGCTGACCCACCTGAACCGCCCGAAGATCCGCTCCTTCGATATCGCCTACAAGGACATGACGGCGCCGGCCGGCTCGCCCTTCCGCCCGCTGTACGACAACCATGTGATGTACAGCGGCCAGCCGCTGGCGCTGGTGGTGGCGGAAACGTTCGAGGCGGCCCGCTATGCGGCATCGCTGGTGACTTTCGAGATCGACGAGGAACCACACGGCACCAAGCTGTCGGCCAACCTGGATCGCGCCTACAAACCGAAGCCGCTGAAGGCCGGCTACGAGCCGCCGCCGGACGAGAAAGGCGATACCGACGCGGCCTTCGATGCCGCCCCCGTGAAGATCGACGCGGAGTTCTACAGCGGGGTGGAACACCACAATCCGATGGAGCTGTTCGCCTCCACCGTGATCCGCGGCGACGACGGCCACCTCATCATCCATGACAAGACGCAGAGTTCGCAGAACAGCCGCTGGTACGTGTCGCACGTGTTCGGCCTGCCGAAGAACAAGGTCACCGTGCGCAATACCTACGTGGGCGGCGCGTTCGGTTCCGGCCTGCGCCCGCAGTACCAGCTCCCGCTGGCCGTGATGGCGGCGCTGCACCTGAAGCGTTCGGTGCGCGTGGTGCTGACGCGCCAGCAGATGTTCACCTTCGGCCACCGGCCCGAGACCGTGCAGCGCGTGAAGCTGGCGGCCGAGCGCGATGGCACGCTGCGCGCCATCTGGCACCAGGCCATCGCGGAAACCTCGCCGATCGAGGACTACGTGGAAGTGGTGGTCAACTGGTCGGGCCTGCTGTATGCCTGCGACAACATCAAGCTCGACTACAAGCTGGTGAAACTCGACCAGTACACGCCGATCGACATGCGCGCCCCGGGCGCCGCGCACGGCGTGCATGCGCTCGAGGTGGCGATGGATGAACTGGCCTACGCGCTGAAGATGGATCCGCTGGCGCTGCGCCTGAAGAACTACGCCGATCGCGTGCCGATCGAGGACAAGCCCTACTCCAGCAAGGAGCTGCGCGCCTGCTACGAGCTGGGTGCCCGGCGCTTCGGCTGGGACCGGCGGCCGCTGGAACCGCGCTCACGCAAGGAAGGCACCGAGTGGGTCGGCTGGGGCATGGCGACCGGCGTGTGGGATGCGATGCAGATGTTCGCCCGCGCCAGCGCCGTGCTGCATGCCGACGGCAAGCTGGTGGTGTCCAGCGCCGCCACCGACATCGGTACCGGCACCTATACCGTGATGGCGATGATCGCCGCCGAGGCCATGGGCCTGCCGCTGGAAGACGTGACGTTCCAGCTGGGCGACTCCACGCTGCCGGTGGCGCCGATCGAGGGCGGCTCGTCGCACGTGACCACGGTGGGTTCGGCGGTGGCCGGGGTGTGCGAAAAGCTGCAGAAGACCCTGTTCAAGCATGCGCAAAAGCTGCGCGGCTCGCCGTTCGCTGACGTGAAGTTCAAGGCCGTGGAATTCGCCGGCGGCATGCTGCGTCTGAAGGAGCGGCACGAAACGGCGATGCCGCTGACGGCCCTGTTGAACGACAGTGGCCTGGTCAGGCTGGAAGAAAAATACCTGATGCTGCCGAACATGCTCAAGCAGCGCAAGTTCCGCCGCCTGGTGCACTCCGCCGTGTTCGTGGAAGTGCGCGTCGACGAGCAGACCGGCATGGTGCGCGTGACGCGCGTGACGAGCGCGATCGCCGCCGGCCGCATCATGAACACGAAGACGGCGACCAGCCAGATCACCGGCGGCATCGTGTGGGGTATCAGCCAGGCGCTGCACGAGGAGTCGTACGCCGACCACCGGCTGGGCCGCTTCATGAACCACAACTACGCGGAATACCACGTGCCGGTGAATGCCGACATCCATGCGATGGACGTGATCTTCGTGGAAGAGGATGACCGGATCGTCAGCCGGCTGGGCGCCAAGGGCGTGGGCGAGATCGGCCTCGTCGGCGTGGCCGCCGCGGTCAGCAACGCCATCTGGCACGCCACCGGCAAGCGGCTGCGCAGTACGCCGATGACGCCGGACAAGGTGCTGGGCGGGGGGCCCTAGTCCGCGGCGGGTGAAATCCTGGTGTCAGACTCAATGCCGTTAAGTTAAGCAATACCCGGCACACTGAAAGCGCATGCATTCACCCCAACAGCGAAGGGCTGGGGTCAGACCCGCCGGGTCTGACCCCGGGGTCTGCATTTGGGGTTCTGCTTGAGCCCCAAACCCGCCAACCTCAGATGTAATAAATCAGCGCGCCCAGCCCGACGATCAGCGCCACCTTGGTGAGCTTGTACGCCGTCTTGTTCCACGCCTTGTAGCGGCGGCGGTAGATGCCGGCGTAGTGGGAAACGCGGAACAGCTTCGACACCATGCCCACCTGGTCGCCCGTTTCGTTCGGCGACGCGGCGGCCGTCATCATCGTGCGGCCCAGGAAGCGGTTGACGGCCTGTGCCCAGCGGAATCGCATCGGGCGTTCCACGTCGCAGAACAGGATGATGCGGTCGCTCTCGCTGCCGTTGATGGCCCAGTGGATGTAGGTTTCGTCGAACATCACGCCCTGGCCGTCGCGCCAGCTGTGGCGCACGCCGTCGACGTCGATGAAGCAGCGGTCGTCGTTCGGCGTGGCCAGGCCCAGGTGGTAGCGCAGCGAACCGGCGAACGGGTCGCGGTGCGGGTTGAGCTTGCCGCCCGGCGGCAGTTCCGCGAACATGGCCGCCTTCACCGACGGAATGCCCTGCAGCAGCGCATGCGTCTTCGGGCACAGCTCGGCCGCCGACGGGTGGCTGGCGTTGTACCACTTCAGGTAGAAGCGCTTCCAGCCCGCCTTGAAGAAGGAGTTGAAGCCGGCATCGTCATTCTTTTCCGACGCCTTGATCTTTTGCAGGCGGATCAGGTTCTCCGCCTCTTCCCGGATCACCTGCCAGTTCTCCTGCAGCGGCGCCAGTTCCTTGAAGTCCGCCACGGGCAGGTACGGCGTGGACGGCACGCGCGAAAAGAAGTGCATGAAGATGTTGATGGGTGCCATGAACGACGAGTGGTCGAACAGCTGGCGGCCGATCGGCAGGCGCACCTTGCCGCGGAAGTGAATGTGCAGCACGGACAGGACGTAGAAACCAACCAGGGCCCATTTCATTGCGCTTACCTCGAGTATTGCCGAAACCGGCCATTTTAACGCAGCTTTCCCGGCCGGGTTCGCGACCGGATTTGCGGCCGGATCGACGGCCTGATTCCCGCCCCGGCCGGCGTTATCGCGGCGTTATGCGTGGCGGGTACTTGCATATCTGTTTTTCGCCCAGGCGCGCGCTGCCGGCACGGCATCGATGTTAAAATTTCTCATAGGAAAAAATTGCAGGGTGCAAGCATGTCGGTTTCCGAACGTACGTCGCAGGTCCACGGTTCCGTCCTCGAGGCCATCGGCAACACCCCGGTGGTACGCCTGGAACGGCTGTTCCATGGCCATGACATCGTGGCCAAGCTCGAGTTCATGAACCCGGGCGGCAGCATCAAGGACAGGATGGTGCGCTACATGCTGCGCTACCTGCCGGCCGGCGTGGAACACGTGGTGGAAAGCTCGTCCGGCAATACCGGCGCGGCGCTGGCGATGGCGGCCGCGGTGCGCGGGCTGCGCTGCGATGTCACGCTGCCGGACCGCACCAGCAGGGAAAAGATGCGCCGCATCGAAGCCTACGGCGCCGAGGTGCACATGTGCGCGTCGGACGTGCCCGAGGCGCACGAAGCCAGCTATCACAGCATGGCCGAACGCATCGCCGCCGAGCATGGCGCCTTTCACCTCGACCAGTACCGCTCGGCCCTGAACCGGCAAGCCCACTACACGGACACGGCGCCCGAACTGTGGTTCCAGCTCGACGGGCGGATCGACTGCTTCGTGTGCGGCATCGGCTCGGGCGGCACCATTTCCGGCATCGGCCGCTTCCTGAAGGAACGCGACCGCCGCATCACGGTGATCGGCGTCGAACCGCTGCACTCGTCGTACCGGGCGGCGGTGACGGGCGCGGTGGCCGACGGCGAATTCGGCTCCGTCATCGAGGGCGTGGGCAAGCGCGCGCCCTCCGGCACGTTCGACGCGGACGTGGTGGACGACGTGATCCAGGTACCCGACGACGACGCCGTCGCCTGGTGCCACCGCCTGGCGCGCGAGGAAGGCATCCTGGCGGGCGGCTCGTCCGGCTGCGTGGCGGCCGGCATCGCGCGCCTGCTGCCGAAGCTGTCCGGCCGCGTGGTCACGGTTTTCCCGGACTCCGGGGTGAACTACCTGTCCAAGTATTTCTGACCGGCGCCAGCCAGCGCAGGCACAGCGCCAGGCCCGCGATCACGTAGGCCAGCCCGCCCGGGATCCACATCACCAGGCCGCCCAGCTGCTGGTCTTCCAGCGGCATCAGGCCGAAGGCCAGCGGCCCGTCGCCATAAGCCGGATACCAGACAGTGCCCGACAGCGCGAACAGCGCGCCGAGCGCACCGGTGTGCATCATCGTCGTGAACAGGTACAGCATGGCCGCGCCCGGCGCCGGGCCGCGCGCGCCCAGCACCGCCCACCAGAACAGCAGTGCCGGGAACAGGAAGCTGGCGTGCTGCCACGCATGCACGGTATCGTCGCGCAGCGCCAGCTGGAACAGGGGCGGCGCATGCCATACCCACAGCGCGGCGAAGTGGATCAGCCAGGCGGACATCGGCCGCGTGACGGCTTGCCAGGCCACCGCCCAGGGCCGCCAGTGCACGCCGTGGCCGATGGCGCGGCGCCAGGCGGCCGGCAGCGCCCACAGCCACGGCCCGAACGGCCGGCCCAGCACCAGCAGCGGTGCCGCCACGATCATCAGCAGCTCGTGCTGCACCATGTGGGCCGCGAACAGCATGGCGCCGGCCGGATCGAGCGGCGAGGCCAGCGCCGCCGCCATGGCCAGCCAGCCGGCGCCGAAATACGCGGCGCGGCCCAGCGCCGGTCCCCTGCCCTGCCCCAGCCGCGGCCACAGCTTTGCCAGCCCGGCCGCGTACAGCAGCAGCGACAAGGCCAGGCAGGCCAGCACCCACCAGTCAGCGCCCCAGCGGAGTGCTTCTGGCTGCGCTTTCGACACGATGTGCGCATGACCAGGCAAAGGAGCCACCAGCAAGATTGCAACCCCCAAGGCAAACCCTGGGGTCGGACCCGGCGGGTCTGCCCCCCGTTTCTGAAGTGGGGTTGAACAGCATCTCCCGCCCGCCCCCATCACATCCTCGCCCCGAAGTACACGGTGGCATAGACCGGCAGCCAGCTGCCCACCACGAAATACCAGTAGCCGGCATTTTCGCTGACGTCGACGAAGCGCTTGCCGTCGATCGGCCCGGTGTGCATCAGCACCGCCAGCACGCCGGAATCCCACATGTCCGTGACCAGGTGCAGCGTGTGCAGGCCCATCATCATCCACACGACGGAGCCGTAGGCATCGTCGTCCCATGCGCAGTTGAGCGCCGTGAACTCCAGCGCGCGCACGGCAAGGAAGGCGACGGAGAACGCCATGCACCAGATCAGGCTGGTGCGCACGCGCCGCAGGTCCAGCCGTTCCGCGGCGCGCCGGGCCATTTCGTTGGGGATCATGCTGAGCAGCAGCACGGCCGTATTGAGCGTGCCCCACAGCAGGTCCGGCGGCGGGCTGCCCGACAGCGGCCACGCATCGGCCAGGCCGCGCAGGTAGAAGTAGGTGACGATGACCAGCGCGAACACGGTCGACTCGATCGCCACCAGCCCCAGCGTGCCCCACCACATGGGGCTGCGGTGGCCGAACGCGAACGTGGGCAGGTGGCCGACGTGCAGGCAGCGCTCATCTTCCTCGCCGTTCTTCTCTGGCCCCGTCACGGCCGCACCTCACGCTGGTGGCGCTGTTCGCTTTCACTGCGCCGCGGCCAGAACCACAACGTGGCGGTGATCGCCACCGGCAGCGTGGCCCACACCACGGCCCACGGCGTGAAGATCGAGGCGACGAAGAACACCGTGGTGGCCAGCGCCGTGACGAAGGGCCAGGGCGATGGCGACGGCATCAGCATCCGGTGGTCCGGCTCGGCCGCGGTCACGCTCGTCAGCAGCACTTCGCGCAAGCCCGGATCGATGCCGGCCACCCGGTCCGGCAGCGCGGCCGGCTGCCACAATGGATAGCGGCCGTGCACTACCGGCAGCACGTCGAAATTGGCGGCCGGCGGCGGCGACGCGGCGCGCCATTCCAGCGTGCCCGCGCCCCACGGATCGGCACCGGCCAGCGCGCCCCGCCGCCGGCTGCGCCATGCGTTGACGATGAACAGCAGCACGCTGGTGGCGATCATGAACGCGCCAATGGTGGCGCCCAGGTTGATGGTGTTCCAGCCCATGCCGTCCGGGTACGTGTACACCCGGCGCGGCATGCCTTCCAGGCCCACGATATGCATCGGGAAGAAGGTCACGTTGAAGCCGGTGAAGAACAGCCAGAACTGCCACTTGCCCAGCTTCTCGCTCATCATGCGGCCGGTGAACTTCGGGTACCAGTAGTAGAACGCGCCGAACAGCGGGAAGACGGCGCCGCCCATCAGCACGTAATGCAGGTGGGCGACGACGAAGTACGTGTCGTGCAGCTGCGTATCGAGCGACACCGAGGCAAGCATCAGCCCGGTGAGGCCGCCCGCCAGCAGGATGACGAAGAAGGCCAGCACGAACAGCAGCGGGGTGCGCAGCACCAGGCGCCCGGTCCACAGCGTGGCGAGCCAGCAGAAGATCTGCACCGCCGTGGGGATCGCGATCATCAGGCTGGCGGCCGTGAAGAATGTCTTGCCCAGTTCCGGCAGGCTGGTGGCGAACATGTGGTGCACCCACAGGCCAAACGACAGGAAGCCGGTGGCGATCAGCGACAGCACCATGGCCCGGTAGCCCACCATCGGGCGCCGCGAGAACGTGGCGATGATGGCCGAGATCACGCCCAGCGGCGGAATGAAGATCAGGTACACCTCGGGGTGGCCGAAGAACCAGAACAGGTGCTGCCACAGCAGCGCGTCGCCGCCCAGTTCCGGGTCGTAGAAATGGGTGTCGACCAGCCGGTCGGTGATCAGCGCGGTACTGGCCAGCATCACGGCCGGCATCGCGAACAGCACGATAAACGAGGTGACCAGCATGGCCCAGGCGAACAGCGGCATGCGGTCCAGCGTCATGCCCGGCGCGCGCATCTTGAAGATCGTGACGATGATGACGATGGCTTCCATCAGCGCCGCGGTCTCGGTGAAGGTGATCATCTGCGCCCAGATGTCGATCCGCTTGCCGGGCGAGTAGTCGGCGTTCGCCAGCGGCACGTAGGCGAACCAGCCGGCGTCCGGTCCCATGCCGATCAGGAATGCCGCGAACAGCATCACGCCGCCGAACAGGAAGATCCAGAACGCAAACGCGTTCATGCGCGGGAAGGCGACGGTGCGGGTGCCCAGCATCAGCGGCAGCAGCCAGATGCCGATGGCCTGCATTACCGGCACGGCGAACAGGAACATCATCGTCGTGCCGTGCATCGTGAACAGCTGGTTGTACAGGTCCGGCCCGATCAGCCGGCTGTCGGGCCGCGCCAGCTGCAGCCGCATCAGCAGCGCCAGGATTCCGCCGAGGACAAAGAACGCAAACGCGGCGTAGAGGAAGCGGGCGGCGATGGTCTTGTGGTTGACGGCGCTCAGCCGGCCCCACAGCCCGGGCGGGTCGCGCCACGTCTGTTCCAGCACTTCGGCAGGGTCGGCAGGGCTGGCGGGGCCGGCAATCTCGGGGCGGCTCATTCCAGGCTCTCCAGGTAATCGAGCAGCGCATGCATGTCGCGCGCCGGCAGCGGGCTGGGCGGCATGTTCGCGCCCAGCTTGAAGCGGTGCGGGTCGACGATCCACGCCTGCAGGTTGGCGCGGTCGTTGGGCAGCATGCCGGCAGCCAGCGTGGGCCGGCTGGCCAGGTGCGTCAGGTCCGGCCCCAGCGTGCCGTTGGCCATCGTCCCCGCTACCGTGTGGCAGGCGGCGCAGGCGGCGCGCACGAAGACGTCGCGGCCCAGGCGCCGGCTGTCGGTGGCCGGTTCCGGCGCGACTTTGCCGCGCGCCTGCGTCCACCGGGCGAACTGCGCCGGCGCCACGGCCGTCACCGGTAAGGCCATCAGCGCGTGCTGCAGGCCGCAGAATTCGGCGCATTGCGCGCGATAGACGCCGGGCTGGTCGGCGCGCAGGGCGATCGTCGTGGTGCGGCCGGGGATCATGTCGCGCTTGCCGGCCAGGTTCGGCACCCACAGCGTGTGGATCACGTCGCGGCTTTTCAGCGTGACGACGACCGGCCGGCCGACCGGCACATGCAGTTCGTTGGCGGTGGTCACGCCCTCTTCCGGATAGCGCACTTCCCACCAGAACTGGTGGCCGGTCAGTTCCACCTTCACGGCTTCGTTCATCGGCAGGCGGGCCAGCATGCGGCCGGTCCACACGTCCGCCACCAGCAGCATCACGAGGCCCACGGTGGCGATCGCCGTGCCCCACAGCACCGCGCGGTGCACGCGGCGCTCGGGCTGCTGCAAGGATGCGAGGTCTGGCGCCAAGTCCGGTGCCAGACCCGGCGAGGCGCCCGCCGCCCGCCCTGCCTTGTGTGCCCGCCACAGCGCCACGCACAGCGCCAGCACGATCGCTGCGAACACCGCCGCGCACAGCGCCAGCGTGAAGTTCCACAGGCTGAAGATCGTCGCGGCCTGCACCCCGGCCGGCCGCAATGCGCTCTGCTGCACCGCCTGCGCGGCGGCGCCGGATGGCAGGCAGGCTAGCGGCAGGACAACCGTGGAAAGGACCAGGCGGAACATGTTTTCATTTTTACAATGCAGTGTTCCGACTGTGCCAAAAATCTCGGCCATGCGACGCACGCCTGTGGCTGCTCAACCACACCTTCGAATGAGATGCAGCGCCGCGAACGACCACCGGAACGACGACGAAAAAAAACCGGTGACAGGCTCGGATTATTTTCGAAACATTTCCGCAAAAATGGAGCCTGTCGCCGTTTTTCAAAAATGGAGCCTGTCACCGTTTTTTGCGCCCCCGTTTTTTGGGGGCCGGCCGGGCGGGTTACTTGAGGAAGTAGCCGGACACGCGCCACTTGCCGTCGGCTTCCCGCATCGGGGTCACCGTTTCCACGGCGTTGGCGCGGTCGGCAAAACGGGTGGTGTATTGCAGCACCACGTACTGGCCCTGCGGTGCGCCCGGCAGCGTGGTGGTGTAGGTGGACGATGCCAGCGTGCGCTCCTGCAAGGCGCCTACCGGCATGCGCACGGCGCGGCCGGCCTGTTCCCACTGCGCGACCGCGATCGCCTTGCGCAGCGGCTCGGCGGCCTGCTCCCAGGAAGCCTTGTACTGGCCGGCATCCACCAGGGCCAGCCACTCGGTGGCCGCCTGCTTTGCTTCATCGATGGCTTGCTGGTTCTGCGCGTCCTGCGCATGGGCGAAAGTGGTGGCGGACAACAGGAGCAAGGTGGCGAACAGCTTCATGAAGATCCTTTCATGGCGATAGTGGGGAAGCGCGGTAAACCCACCCGCGCGACCCGTGATGTTGCCATGAAATCAGCTGCGCCCCGGCGACGGTTGGGCCGCGTGCTACGCCACCTGCGGCAGCTTGTCGATCAGCTTGTCCAGCGTGACCGGATACTCGCGGATACGCACACCGATGGCGTTGTAGACGGCATTCGCGATCGCCGCCGCCACGCCGCAGATGCCCAGCTCGCCCACGCCCTTGGCCTTCATCGGCGACGACATGGGGTCGGTCTCGTCGAGGAAGATCACTTCCTGGTGCGGGATGTCGGCATGCACAGGCACCTCGTAGGTGGCCAGGTCGTGGTTGACGAAGAAGCCGATGCGCTTGTCCACCGCCAGTTCCTCCATCAGCGCGGCGCCGGCACCCATCGTCATGGCGCCGATCACCTGGCTGCGTGCCGATTTCGGGTTCAGGATGCGGCCGGCCGCGCACACGGCCAGCATGCGCCGGATGCGCACTTCGCCGGTGTAGGCATCGACCGCGACTTCGACGAAGTGGGCGCCGAACGTGGATTGCTGGAATTTCTTGTCCAGGTCGCCGTACTCCATCTTGTCCTCGGCCACCAGCTCGCCACCGGCCGCCGCCTCGCGTAACGGCACGGACTTGCCGCCGGCGCGCACGGTGCCGTCGGCGAATTCGGCGGTCGCGGCCAGGCCCAGCTTCTTCGCCACCGCTTCACGCAGTTTCACGCAGGCCGCGTACACGCCCGCCGTGGAACTGTTGCCGCCCCACTGCCCGCCCGAGCCGGCCGACACGGGGAAATCGGAATCGCCCAGCTTCACCACCACCTGGTCGAGCCCCACGCCCATCATCTCGGCGGCGGTCTGCGCGATGATCGTGTAGCTGCCGGTGCCGATATCGGTCATGTCGGTTTCCACGGTGACGATGCCCTTGCCATCGAGCCGCACGCGCGCCGCGGACTTCTGCACCAGGTTGTTGCGGAAGGCCGACGCCACGCCCTGGCCGATCAGCCAGCGCCCTTCGCGCACCTGGGCCGGTTGCGGATTGCGCTTGTTCCAGCCGAACCGGTCGGCGCCGGTACGCAGGCATTCCACATAGCGCCGCTGGGAAAACTTGCGGGTGCGCTTTTCCGGATCGACCGTGGTGTCGTTGACGATGCGCAGCGTGACCGGGTCCATCCTGAGTTTCTCGGCCAGTTCATCGACGGCGATTTCCAGCGCCATCATGCCCGGCGCCTCGCCCGGGGCGCGCATCGCGTTCCCTTCCGGCAGGTCGAGCACGGCGAGCTTCATCCGCGTCATCCGGTGCGGCCCCGCGTACAGCAGGCGGGTCTGGTTGACGGCCGTTTCCGGCTTGCCGCCCGGCAGGTCGCCGGACCAGCTTTCATGGGCGATCGCCGTGATGCGCCCCTCGCGCGTGGCGCCGATGCGGATGCGCTGGATGGTGGCCGGGCGGTGCGTGGTGTTGTTGATCATCAGCGCCCGCTGCAGCGCCACCTTCACGGGGCGGCCCGCCTGCTTCGCGCCCAGCGCGGCCAGCAGCGCCTCGGCACGCAGGAACAGCTTGCCGCCGAAACCGCCGCCGATGTAGGGCGATACCAGCCGCACCTTGTCCTTGGCGATGCCGAGGGTCTTCGCCATGTCGCCCTTGCCCCAGTCGATCATCTGGTTCGAGGTCCACACCGTGAGCTTGTCGCCCTGCCACGCCGCCACGGAAGCATGCGGCTCCATCATCGCGTGCGTCTGGTCCGGCGTGGTGTAGGTGGCGTCCAGTTTCACCGGCGCGCTGTCGAAGGCGCTTTGGAAATTGCCGGCACTGCTTTCCGGATCTTCTTCCTTCTTCGGCACCTTCGCCGAGTCCTTCGCCTTGGCCAGGTCGTACTCGCCCTTGATCGGCGAATACTCGACCTTGACGAGGGAAGCGGCGGCGCGCGCCTGTTCGAACGTTTCGGCCACCACCAGCGCGACAGCCTGGTGGTAATGCTCGACCTGCGGCCCGGCCAGCAGTTTCGCGGTGTTGTAGTCGCCCTTCTCCAGCTTGCCGGCGTTTTCGTGGGTGACGATGGCGATCACGCCGGGTGCGCGCCGCGCGGCGGCGCTGTCGATCGCCGTGATGATGCCCTTGGCGACCGTGGCGCCGACCACGTAGCCGTAGGCGGCATTCGGCGCCACGTCGTGCCGCTCGTAGGCGTAGCGCGCGGTGCCGGTGGTCTTGTAGGGGCCGTCGATCCGGTCGACGGGCTTGCCGACCACCTTCAGCTGGTCGATCGGGTTGGTGGTGGCGGGAGTGGTGAACTTCATCGCATCATCCTTTCTTTGCTTCCGCCAGCACGGCGTCGATCGTGCGCTGGACAAGGGGCACCTTGAAGGCGTTGTCGTGCATCGGCTTGGCGCCGGCGAGCAATTGCTCGGCCACCGCGCGGCCGCCGCGCGGCAGGCTCTGGTCCGCCGCCGGCACGCGCCACGGCTTGTGGGCCACGCCGCCCACGGCCACGCGGCCGGTGCCGTCGGGCTGCACGATGGCGGCCACCGACACCAGCGCGAACGCATACGACGCGCGGTCGCGCACCTTGTGGTACAGCTGGCGCCCGCCGACCGGCTTAGGTAGCGTTACCGCGGTAATCAGCTCGCCGGGCTGCAGCACGTGTTCGATGTGCGGCGTGTTGCCCGGCAGCTTGTGGAAGTCGGCGATCGGGATGGTGCGCGTGGCGCCGTTCGGCTGCACGGTTTCCACGCTGGCCTCCAGCGCCGCCATCGCCACCGCCATGTCGCTCGGGTGCGTGGCGATGCAGGCGTCGCTCGTGCCCACGATCGCGTGGTGCCGCGTGAAGCCGCCGATCGCGGAACAGCCGCTGCCCGGATCGCGCTTATTGCACGCCTGCGCCGTGTCGTAGAAGTACGGGCAGCGCGTGCGCTGCAGCAGGTTGCCGGCCGTGGTGGCCTTGTTGCGCAACTGGGCCGAGGCGCCGGCCAGCAGCGCGCGCGACAGCACGCCGTAATCGCGGCGCACCCGTTCATCCGCGGCCAGGTCGGTATTGCGCACCAGCGCGCCGACGCGCAGGCCGCCGTCGCGGGTCGGCTCGATCTTGTCGAGGTCCAGGCCATTGACATCCACCAGGTGCGGCGGCGTCTCGATTTCCAGCTTCATCAGGTCCAGCAGGTTGGTGCCGCCGGCGATGAAGCGGGCGCCGGGTACGCGCGCGGCGGCGGCCGCCGCCTCGGCGGGGGTGCGCGCCTTTTCATAGGTGAAGACTTTCATGCGGGCCTCCCGGACACTTCGACGATCGCGTCGACGATGTTCGAATAGGCGCCGCAGCGACAGATGTTGCCGCTCATCCGTTCGCGGATTTCCAGTTCCGTCAGCGGCGGGCGTTTCGTCAGGTCGGCGGTCACGTGGCTCGGGATGCCCTTCCTGATTTCATCGAGCACCGAGACGGCCGAACAGATCTGGCCGGGGGTACAGTAGCCGCACTGGTAGCCGTCGTGCTTGACGAACGCCGCCTGCATCGGGTGCATCTTCTCGGGCGTGCCGAGGCCCTCGATGGTGGTGATCTCGGCATTTTCATGCATCACCGCCAGCGACAGGCAGGAATTGATGCGGCGGCCGTCGGCGATCACCGTGCAGGCGCCGCACTGGCCCTGGTCGCAGCCTTTCTTGGTGCCGGTCAGGTGCAGCTGTTCGCGCAGCAGGTCGAGCAGGGTGGTACGGGTGTCGACGGCCACGCTGTGCTGCTGGCCGTTCACCTTCAGCGTGACTTTCGAGGAAACCGGGGTTTGCGGCTGGGCCGCTCCGGTCACGGTGGCGGCAGCGGGCTGCGCGCCCGCTACCGTGGGCACGGCGGCGGCCGTGGCGGTCAGTGCGCCGGCGATGAGCAGGTCGCGCCGGGTCGTGTCGATATCATCCATGTGTTGGCATCCTTTGGCGGTGGGGTATGGCCGGGGAAGGTTCGCTGCGGGCAGGCGGGCTCGTGGCCGGGCGCGAACCGACAATGATAGTAATGGCAATACGGGAAATGGCTCAACACGGTTGGGATGCCCCGGGAAGCACGCCGATACCGCGAGATGAAGCGCGAATAAAGACCGTTCGCGGCGGTAGTGGATGAAAAAAGGGCGCTGTTGCAAACAGCGCCCCTGGTGCTTCGATACGGATCACGCCGCCTGGATCAGAACTTCCAGAGCAGGCTGGCGGTGGCGCTGGTGATGTCGCTTCCCGGCTTTTGCAGTTCGACACGGGCGGACAGGTTGCCCATGACGTGGTAGCCCAGGCCTACGCCGAAGATGCCTGTGTCGACATGGCCCCCGCCGGGGTAGCCCGCGCGGTCGGCCTCGAACCGGCCGTAGCCGTAGCCCACGCGGGCAAACAGGTCAAGGTTACGGCTCAGCGGCGTCGAACCGACCATGGAGAACTGGGTCTCCTTCAGTTTGACGCCGGTGCCGTAGTAATGCCATTCGCCATGCTGGCGGTAACCGGCTTCGAACGCGAGACTCTGGTTGAAACCGTAGCCGGCGAAGGCGCCGAAGTGGGACTTGTTGCCGTCCAGGTCGCTGAAATGGGTGGCGCCGGCATTGACGCCGGCATACAGGCCGGTCGGGCCGGCGCAGGCGGACGATGCGGCCAGTGCCAGCGCGGCGGCGGCGAGAGAATTGCGAAACATGTTTTCCTGTCGTGGTTGCGATCCGTGCCGGATCGGAGGGCAGGAATTATGGTTCCGGATTGCGTGTTGCACAAGCTGGCTTGCCTGTTGCATGCGAATGGTACGATGCCCCCATGAATCGACCGATGAAATTCCTGCTGAAGGTGATTGGCGTGATCGCCGTGGTCCTCGCCGTGCTCGGCGCCTTCCTGCCGCTGCTGCCGACCACGCCGTTCCTGCTGCTGGCCTCGGCCTGCTTCGCGCGCAGCTCGGTGCGGGCGCACAACTGGCTCCGCACCAACCCGCTGTTCGGCAAATACCTGCGCGACTGGGAAGACGGCCGCGGCCTGCCGCTGCGCGGCAAGGTCGTGATCCTGCTGTTCATGTGGGGGTCGATGGGCTACTCGTTCACGCGCGTGGCGCACATCCCGGCGCTGGTCGCGCTGCTGGCGGCGATCGGCCTGGGCGTGACCGTCTTCCTGCTGCGCTTCGTGCCCACCAAGCGCTGAACCGCGGGGCTTCCTACCGCCCCTTGCGCCGCCGGGCCGCCAGGCCCAGCAAACCAAGCCCGCCGAGCAGCATGCCGTAGGTGGCCGGTTCCGGCACCGCGGCCACCGACAGGTGCAGGTCGTTGACGGTGACGAAGCTGTCCGGAATATCGTCTTTCCAGACGGTCAGCGAGGTCAGGTGGCCGTCCGACACGAAACCGACGAACGAGTGCACGTCCGGCGCGTCGATGGTCCACGTCAGCGTGGCACCGGTGCTGTCGGTGGCGGTCAGCTGGATCGCGTCGATCGGCATCGAGGTGCCGTTGTACCAGGAGCCGAAAAAATAACCGCCGGCGCCGGCGATGTCCGGGCCGAAGCCGTCGAAGGTCAGCGGGTTGTGGCTGTAGCCGGTGGACATCCACCAGTCCACGCCGTCA
Source organism: Pseudoduganella albidiflava (assembly GCF_004322755.1). Classification (NCBI taxonomy): domain Bacteria; kingdom Pseudomonadati; phylum Pseudomonadota; class Betaproteobacteria; order Burkholderiales; family Oxalobacteraceae; genus Pseudoduganella; species Pseudoduganella albidiflava. Next base: position 657,973 of record NZ_CP036401.1, on the reverse strand, counting down.
TCGGTGGCGCCCCAGTATTCCGGGGCGGCGGCGCCGGCCGTGACCGTGTAGCCGAACCCGCCCGCCTGGCGCGGCGCGGGAGTCGGGTAATTCAGCAGCGCCAGGTCGTCGAACGTGTCGACACCGGTCGTGCCGGTGGCGGCCAGGTACTCCGCCTGGGTAGTGTAGGCGGTAATGCCCGCGTTGGCGGACGTGGCGAGGATCAGTGAAGCGACAGCAACGGCCTTGTGGGAGAGGGACATACGCACGATGGAACTCCTCGGGGTGGTTGGGAAGTGTCGATGGCATGGCAACATCAGCGCTGCGGCATTGGGTGAACCAACCCGCCCACTGTAGCGCTACCACGACCGCTCCGCACTCCCCCGATGGGGGAGCGGGTGATTCCGGAATGGAATCGCAAACACCGCCGCGTGATCGACGCGCCGGCGCCCGTGCCCGACGATGAAGCCGTTGCATTCATCGATGGAAGGGGCACGATGCAAGACACTTCAGGACGGGGCGCCAGCCGGCGGCAGGTGCTGGCGATGCTGGGCAAGACGCTGGGCGGCGCGGCGATGTACCACGGCATGGCCTCGCTGGGCTTTGCGCAGCCGTCGACGTTTTCCGGGCCGTTGCGCCTGGATGGGGCGCCGAAAGGCAGCCATGTGCTGGTGCTGGGCGCCGGCATGGCGGGCCTGTCGGCCGCCTACGAATTGCGCAACGCCGGCTACCAGGTCACGGTGCTCGAGTACAACGGGCGTGCCGGCGGGCGCAGCTGGGCGATCCGCGGCGGCGACCGGTATACCGAACTGGGCGGTGCCGAGCAGGTGTGCCACTTCGCCAAGGGGGAATACGTGAATCCCGGTCCGTGGCGGATCCCCTACCACCACCACGCCATGCTCGACTACGCCCGGCGCCTGAACGTGCCGCTCGAACCGTTCATCCAGGTGAACTACAACGCCTACCTGCACAGCACGGCCGCGTTCGGCGGCCAGCCGCAACGCTACCGCACCGTACAGGCCGACTACCACGGCCACGTGGCCGAACTGCTGGCCAAGGCTGCCAATGCGGGCCGGCTCGATGGCGACATCACCGCCGAGGACAAGGACAAGCTACTGGAATCGCTGGCGTCGTTCGGCGGCCTGAACAAGGACATGCTGTATGCGAAAGGCTTTCCCTCGAGCGACCGGCGCGGCTTCGACGTGGCGCCGGGCGGCGGCCTGATGCCCCGCGCGCAGTATTCGGCGCCCGGGGACCGCGCCGCGCTGATGCGCTCCGGCCTGTGGGCACACCTGGCCGTCGCGCACCAGTACGAGTTCCAGAGCAGCATCTTCCAGCCGAAACACGGCATGGACCAGATCGCGCTGGCGCTGTACCGCCAGGTCAGGCAGCACGTGCAGTTCCACGCGAAGGTCACGAAAATCGACCAGGATGCGCGCGGCGTGACCGTGACGGTGGAAGATGCGCGCCTTCCGGGCCAGGGCATCCGCCAGGTGAAGGGCGACTGGTGCGTGTGCACGATTCCGCTGTCGATCCTGAGCCAGGTGGACGTCACGGCCGGGCCGGACCTGCTGGCCGCGATCGGTGCCGTGCCCTACGCGGCGGCGTTCAAGGCGGGCCTGCAGTTCAGGCGCCGCTTCTGGGAGCAGGACGAAGGCATCTATGGCGGCATTTCGTATACCGACCAGCCGATCGGCCGGATCTGCTATCCGCCGTCGAACTTCCAGGCCAGGGGACCGGCCGTGCTGCTGGGCGCCTACATGTTCGGCCCGAACGCCTTTGAATTTTCCGCGATGGACACGGAAGAGCGGCTGCGCGAAGTCGTGCGCCAGGGCGGGCAGATCCACGCCCAGTATGAAAAGGAATTCGACAACGGCGTGACCGTCGGCTGGCACCGGGTACCGTGGATCAACGGCTGCCTGGGTATGTGGACCGAGCAGGCGCGCGCGCAGCACTACGACAAGCTGTGCGCGATCGATAACCGCCTCGTGCTGGCGGGCGAGCACGCCTCGTTCATCGGCGGCTGGCAGGAAGGCGCCGTGCTGTCGGCGCACGATGCGATCACCCGGCTGCACGCGAAAGCCAGGGCCACCACGGGGAAAGCGACATGAAAAAATTGATCCTGACGGCTGCCCTGTACGCGTCGGCCGCCGGCGCGGCCGACGTGCCGCAGATGTCCAGCGGCTATGTGTTCGCGCAAAAGGATGGCAAGGCGCTGTATGCGGCCAGCTGCCAGGGCTGCCACATGGCCAAGGGCGAAGGCGCGCGCGGCGCCGGTTTCTATCCCAAGCTGGCCGGCAATCCGCTGGTGCAGAGCCCGGAATACATCGTTTACCGCGTGGCCAACGGCTACCGGGGCATGCCCGCGTTCGCCGGCATGATGAACGACGAGCAGATCGCCGCCGTAGCGACCTATGTGCGCCAGTCGTTCGACAAGCCGGACGCGCCCGCCGTGACCGCCGGCGACGTGCGCAAGCTGCGCCAGCCTTGAAGGCGGCGCGCGTTCAGGCGAAAGCGAGATCGCGGATGCGCGCCAGCGACTTCGTCATCGACACGAATTCGGCCACGCCGCCATGCGGCTGGCGCGAACCCTTGGTGATGATGGCCACTTCGCGCTCGGCCACCGGCTGGCCCGCCACCGACATCTTGTGGATGCGCCGCGCCGCGACCGGGTGGCTGAAGACGCGCTCGGGCAGCAGGCAGCAGGTATCGGTGCTGGCGACCTGGTCGAGCGCCGCGATCAGTGAACTGGACGAGTATACGGTGGCCGGCATGCGCCAGCCCCAGCGCGCGAACACCTCGCGCAGCGCATCCTGCGGGTGCCTGGCACTGTTGGTCTCGCCGAGCACCAGCCAGGGCCGCTCGGCCAGCGCGGCGCCATCGGCCGCATCCGCCGGGCCGCCGCGGCAGGCGATGAACAGCGCTTCCCGGTAGATCGGCTCGACACACAGGTTGCCGGTGTTCAGCCCGCCGGGCAGCTCGGACACGACGAGGTCCAGGCGCCCTTCGCGCAGCATGTCCACCAGGTCGCCCGGCGCGCCCTGCTGGATATGCACGTTGGCCTGCTGGTTGCGGCGCTTGAAATCCTCGGCGACGCGGGGCACCAGGGTGAGCGCCGGATCGAGGCTGGCGCCGACCACGACCGTGATGCGTTCGGCCAGCCGTTTCGCATCGAGCATGGCCATCGCATCGTCGACGTCGCGCAGGATGGCCCGCGCGTAGCTGAGCAATTGCCGCCCCGGCTCCGTCAGCAGGACGCCCGATTGCAGGCGCAGCACCAGCTCCACGCCGTGCGCGGCCTCGAGCTTGAGCACGCTTTTCGTCAGCGCGGCCTGGGATACGCGCAGCGCCCGCGACGCCGCCCGATAGCCGCCGTGCTCGATGACGGCCACGAAGTCGCGCAATTGCTGCAGTGTCATGCTCCTCCCCGGACGTTGTTTTCCATCGATCGTTATGCGATTTTCGTGCCAACAACTTTTCCAGCGTTTCGCCATGCCCGGGGCCCATCCCGCGTCAAAGCGGTGCGGCCGGCTTCTCCGGCTGGTGCACCAGCACCGCCACCGTACCGAAATGTTGCGCGAAAAACGGTGACAGTCACCATTTTTGAAGAAACATTTCCTGGAAAATGGTGACTGTCACCGTTTTTTTTGTGTGCCGGGAAGCGGCGTACGGGCCGCTGTCACATCGTGTTACATCGGGTACTTTGCCGCGATTGAAGCCTGGCGGAATGGGCGTATATTCGGTACACGAATCGAAAAGGACTTTTATCATGAAGAAATTCATACGCATGGCAGGCGTTGCCGTGCTGCTGGCAGCGTCCAGCGTGGCCAGTGCCGGTGCCAAGGTGACTTATGTGGAAACCGCGAAGATGACCGATGTGCCGCGGTTCTCGACCGACCGGGAATCGATGGAAATCCACTTCCGGGAGCACCTGGAGTTGCTGTCGAAGCAATTACCGGCGGGCCAGCAGCTGAATGTGGAATTCCTCGACATCGACCTGGCCGGCGACCAGTTCCCCCGCGTGGCGATCCAGGACGTGCGCGTGCTGAAGGGCCGTGCCGACTGGCCGCGCATGCATTTCCGCTACACCATCGAGCAGGATGGCAAGGTGGTCAAGAGCGGCGAGCCGAAGCTGGCCGACCCGAATTACCTGATGGGCTCGAATCGCTGGAACAACGAGCAGTACAGCCACGAGAAACAGATGCTGGAAGACTGGTTCCGGAAGGACGTGCTGGGCAAATCGCGGTAGGCGGTGCGGGGTCGCGCCGGGCGGCGGCCAGCGGCGGAATGCCCGGGCACGGGCAATCATGACGGTGGCCGCCTGAACAGATACCTTGCGAGATAGCCAATATATGCGCGCGCATGTATGATTGCGGATCATCCACTGTCCGATCTCCATGTCAGCGTCCATCGCAGCCACAGAAGAAAAGCAGAGCAGCGGTGCGAGCTCGAACGACATTGCCGACGATATCGCTTCAGCCATCGCGGCGCGCAAGCTCCCCCCAGGCACCAAGCTGCGCGAGGAAGCACTGTCACGCCTCTACCATGTCAGCCGCACCAAGATCCGTGCCGCGCTGCTGATCCTGTCCAAGGACAAGCTGATCCGCATCGTGCCGGACAAGGGCGCATTCGTCAGCCAGCCCAGCGAAAAGGAATCGCGCGACATCTTTGCCGCGCGGCGCATCATCGAGGGCGCGCTGGCCCGCGAATTCGTCGCCAAGGCCACCGCGGCCGACTACCGCAAGCTGGAAAAGCACCTGGAAGCGGAGCGCCGCTCGCTGGAAGGCGACCACAAGGTGCGCTCGCGCCTGCTGGGCGATTTCCACGTGGTGCTGGCCGAAGTGGTGGGCAACGACGTGGTGCGCGAGATGCTGCATGAACTGGTGGCGCGCAGCTCGCTCATCACGATGCTGTACCAGTCCGACCGGGATGCGGCCTGCTCGGCCGACGAACACGCTGACTTCATCGCCGCCGCGCGCTCCGGCGACGCCGACCTGGCGGCGCGGGTGATGCTCGATCACCTCACCCACGTGGAAGCGGCGCTGCGCTTCGATAGCGGTACCCAGGTCGAAAAAGATCTGGTGTCGGCGTTGCTGAAGTAATCCGGCCGGGGAGCACCTTCTGGACGAGTCGAGCGGCGCCCCGGGCGCCGCTTTTCGCATCACGAGCCAGTGCTCACCCTCGCGGCTCCCCGGCTCAGGCGGCTTTGCGCGTACCCGTCTTCAGCGCCAGCTCGCTGGCCAGCGCATTGTGCCGCTCGATCACCACCGGCAGGTCGACCGTTTGCAGCTGGCCGTCGCGCACCACCACCTTGCCGTTGATGACGCTGTGCGTGACGTTCGACGGCGTGCAGAACACCAGCGCCGCGACCGGATCGTGCAGCGCGCCGGCAAAGCCGATCTGGTCGAGCCGGAAGGTGACGATGTCGGCCGACATGCCCGGCTTCAATGCGCCGATATCATCCCGGTTCAGCACTTTCGCGCCGCCCAGCGTGGCGATTTCCAGCGCCTGGCGCGCCGTCATCGCATCCGGACCGAAACCGACGCGCTGCAGCAGCATCGCCTGGCGCGCCTCGCCCAGCATGTGGCCGGCATCGTTCGACGCGCAGCCATCCACGCCCAGCCCGACCGGCACGCCGGCATCGATCATCTTGCGGATCGGCGCGATGCCGGAAGCCAGGCGCATGTTCGAGCACGGGCAGTGCGCGATCCCCGTGCCGGTGCGGCCGAACATGTACACGCCGTCGTCGTCCAGCTGCACGCAGTGGGCATGCCACACGTCGTGGCCGACCCAGCCGCAATCCTCTGCGTACTGGGCCGGCGTCATGTTGAACTTCTCGCGGCTGTAGGCGATGTCGTTGACGTTTTCCGCCAGGTGCGTGTGCAGCGACACGCCGTAGCTGCGCGCCAGGCTGGCCGCTTCCTTCATCAGCTCGCGCGACACGGAAAACGGCGAGCACGGCGCCACCACGATGCGCTGCATCGCATGGCGGCCGGCATCGTGGAAGGTTTCGATCAGGCGCTGGGTATCCTTCAGGATCGCCGCTTCCTCCTCGACCACGGCGTCCGGCGGCAGGCCGCCCTTCGACTGCCCCACGCTCATCGCGCCGCGCGCGGCATGGAAGCGCATGCCGATCTTCTGCGCGGCCTCGATGCTGTCTTCCAGCCGGCAATCGTTCGGGTAGATGTACAGGTGGTCGCTGCTGGTGGTGCAGCCGGACAGGATCAGTTCCGACATCGCCGTGAGGGTGGAGACATGCACCATCTCGCCGGTGAGGTTGGCCCAGATCGGGTACAGGTTGGTCAGCCAGTTGAACAGCTCGCCGTTCTGCGCGGCGGGGATCACGCGCGTCAGGCTCTGGTACATGTGGTGGTGGGTATTGACGAGGCCGGGCATGACGACCTGGCCGGTGGCGTCGATCACCTCGTCCGCCGTTTGCGGCAGGTCGGCGGTGGCGCCGACCGCTTCGATGACGTTGCCGCGCACGAAGATGGCGCCATCGTCGATTTCGCGGCGGTCGTCGTCCATCGTCACGACGACGCGGGCATTCTTGATCAGCAGTGTTTTGGTCATGTCATTGATTCCATCAAGGAGTATGACACTGCGGAAACAATGCTAGTGGTTCGCACTACGGCACCGCGGAAACAATGTCGAAAAAACCGCGCGGCCTTTCGTTGGCCGCGCGGCGTCAGGAGAGGAAGCTTACGCCGCCTCGATGTTTTTGACCAGCAGCGGTTGAGGCGGTTCTTCGGACTCCTCGTCGTGCGCTTCCGCTTCGCGGCCCGGCAGCACCAGGTTCAGCAGCACGGCGACGATGGCGCCGGTGCTGATGCCCGAACCGAAGATCTCGCTGACGATGGCCGGCATCTTCGCCAGCAGTTCCGGACGGGCGCTGACGGCCAGGCCGCAACCCAGCGACACGGCGATGATCAGGCCGTTGCGCTTGTTGTGCTCCATGCTGGCCAGCATCTGCACGCCGGCGGCCAGGATCATGGCGAACATCATCAGGCCGGCACCGCCCAGCACCGGCTGGGGAATCGTGACCACGACGGCGCCCAGAACCGGGAACAGGCCGGCCAGCAGCAGGAACGCGCCGGTCAGCGCCACCACGTGGCGGCTGGCCACGCCGGTCAGCGAGATCACGCCGACGTTCTGAGCAAAGGTCGACACGGCCGGGCTGCCCAGCACGGACACGAAGGCCGAGCCCAGGCCATCGCACAGCACGCCGCGGCACAGGTGCTTGCCGCGTACTTTCGTGTTGGTGGCCGTGCCCAGCGCCATGAAGGTGCCGGTGGTTTCCACGATCGTGACCACGTAGGCCAGGCCCATGGCGAGGATGCCGCTGATCGGGAAGGTCATGCCGTATTGCAGCGGTTGTGGCAGCGCGAAGGTGGTGGCCTTGGCAACCGAGCTGAAATCGACCAGGCCCAGCGCCAGGCAGACGATATAGCCGATGGCCATGCCGATCACGACGGCGGCGGCGGAGATGATGCCTTTGCCGAACTGCACCAGGCCGATCACGGTCACCAGCACGAACAGCGCGATGCCCAGGTTGATCGGCGCGGCGTAGTTGGCGGCGCCCTTGCCGCCGGCGGCCCAGTCGATCGCGACCGGCACCAGCGACAGGCCGATCATCGTGACGACGACGGCCGTGACGGTGTGCGGGAACAGCTTGCGGATCTGCGGCATGAAGAAGCTGCCGACGATCATGATCGCCGAACCGGCCAGCGACGAACCGAGGATGCCGGGCACGCCGTGCTCGAAGCCGATGCTGATGGCGGCGCCGACGAAGGCGAAGCTGGTACCCATCACGCAGGGCAGGCGGATGCCGACCGGCCCCACGCCCTTGCACTGGATGATGGTGACGATGCCGGAGCCGAGCAGCGCCGCGTTGACGAGTGCGACGATCTGGTCGGCCGGCAGTTTCAGCACGGCGCCGATCACCAGGGGCACGGCGATGATCCCGCCCAGCGCGGCAAGCATATGCTGGGCGGCCAGCAAAACAGTGGTGAGCATCGGCGGACGGTCGTCCACCTGGTAGAGCAGGTTGTTCATCTGTGTCTCCAAGATGTTGTGGTTGAACTTGCGTTCTGTTCGGCATGCCTCGCTGGCGGATCGTCGCGTCCGCTGGTCAGGTCGAGGCCGGGCGTGTGAGTTGAACCGTTGCCGTCGCCGGCGCCCCCGTCGGGCGCCGGCTTCGGCTGGCAGCGCAAGCCGAGCTTATCGGCGCCGCGCTGCCTGGACGGTTTTCCAGGTGCCCCGGCACTGCTCTTTGGCAGGTTGGATGGGAAGTCATGGTGCCCAGTCGCGAAAAAGTTGTCAACAGATTTTGTATACAATTTCAGGCATGATGGGTATGGCATGGCGTGTAGGTCACACCGGAAAGTGCCAGGGTGTGCGCGCTGATATTGGCCCATGGAAATGTGGATGCGCCGCCTGTCGCCCGGGGACGATGAAACGCGTATATTGGCCGCGCGATGTCCAACCAACCAACCAACCAACCAACCAAGGAGACCATGACATGAACGATGCGGCCGCGGCCCCCTCCCCCACCGACCTGATCGACGCGCGCATCCACGAACTGGCCGACTGGCGCGGCGCCGCGCTGGCCCGCGTGCGCGACGTGATCCGCCAGGCCGATCCGGGCGTGGTCGAGGAGTGGAAATGGAATGTGCCCGTGTGGTCGCACGGCGGCATCCTGTGCACCGGCGAAACCTACAAGAAAGCCGTGAAGCTGACGTTCGCCAAGGGCGCCGCGCTGGCCGATCCGGCCGGCCTGTTCAATTCCAGCCTGGACGGCAACACGCGGCGCGCCATCGATATCCACGAGGGCACGACGATCGATGCCGCCGCCTTGCAGGCGCTCGTCAAGGCGGCGATCGCGCACAACGCGGCGACGGCGAAGAAGACGGCACGCAAGCCTGCCTAGGCCGCGTGCGGGTAGCCGGGCATGGCGGCGAATCCGCTGGCATTCCCTAAACGCTGTTTGGAAGAGCTCACCCCAAGTGCAAATTCCGGGGTCAGACCCGGCGGGTCTGACCCCTGCCCTTCGCTGTTGGGGTGAATGCATGCGCTTCCAATGTTTCGGGTAACGCTTTACTTAGCGCCGTTACTGCCATTTCCGGTCTTTGCGGCTTTTATTGGCGCTTGCCGCCTCTTCGTAACCCTTACTAGCGCTTGTTGCCGCTGGCCGCCACATCCTGGCGCTTGCCCATGATGTAGGTGCGCTCCACCGTGCGGTCGTCGCCCAGCGTTTGCAGCACGAACAGCTTTTCTTCCAGCGTGGTGGCGCGCGCCGAACGGAACTTCAGCAGCTCGGTGGCATTCGGATTGAGCACGACGAAGTCGGCCTCGTTGCCGGCCTTGAAGCTGCCGATCCGGTCGTCCAGGTCGAGTGCCTTGGCCGCGCCCAGCGTGGACAGGTAGAACGACTTCAGGGCGGTCAGCGGCTTCTTCTCGGCCGGGGTGTCCGTGAAGGCCTTGTGCAGCTGGATCACCTTGTAGGCCTCGCCCATCGTGCGCAGCGCCGAGAAGCTGGTGCCGGCGCCCACGTCGGTGCCCATGCCCACTTTCACGCCATGCTTTTCGGCGGCCTGCAGGTCGAACAGGCCGCTGCCCAGGAACAGGTTCGAGGTGGGGCAGAATGCGATGGCCGAGCCGGTCTTCGCCAGCGAGGCGAATTCGTCGTCACGCAGGTGCACGCCATGCGCATACACCGAACGCTTGCGCGACAGGCCGAAGCTGTCGTACACGTTCAGGTAGCCGGTGGACGACGGGAACAGTTCCTGCACCCAGGCGATCTCGCCCTTGTTCTCGGACAGGTGGGTGTGCATGTACACGTCCGGGTATTCCTGCAGCAGCTTGCCGGCCATGGTCAGTTGTTCCGGCGTGGAAGTCGGCGCGAAGCGCGGCGTGACGGCATACAGCGCGCGGCCGCGCTTGTGCCAGCGGTTGATCAGCGTCTTCGAATCGGCATACGAGGTTTGTGCCGTATCGAGCAGGTAGTCGGGCGCGTTCCGGTCCATCATCACCTTGCCGGCGATGATACGCATGTTGCGCTTTGCCGCTTCCTCGAACAGCGCGTCGACCGATTCCGGATGCACGGTCGCCATCACCAGCGCGGTGGTGGTGCCGTTCTTCACCAGTTCGTTGACGAAGGTCTTGGCGACACCTTTCGCATAGTCCTTGTTGCCGAACTGCTTTTCGGTGGGGAAGGTGTAGGTGTTCAGCCACTCCAGCAGCTGCTCGCCGAAGGAACCGATCATTTCCGTCTGCGGGTAGTGCACATGGCTGTCGATGAAGCCCGGCACGATCAGGCGGCCGCGGTAATCGACCACCTGCACGTTCTGGTGGTTCGACAGCACGGTGCTGGCCGGACCGATGGCCTTGACCTTGCCGTCCGCGCCCACCAGCAGCACGCCATCCTCGTAGTACTCGTACGACTGCTGGGTGGCCGACGGATCGCCGGTGAAGTGCAGGACGGCGGCGCGGTACGCCACGCTGCCCTGCTGCTGTTGCTGCTGCTGGTTTTGCTGGCTGGCCTGCGCGGAGGGCGCGGCCGTCGCGGCGGTGGCGGCCAGGGCGGCGGCGATCGCGGCGGTCAGGCATGACAGACGTGCTTTGTTCATGGTGTCTCCAATGTTGGGTTGTTATGGTGCTGTGATGCGGTGCTGTGGTCGCACCTTGTCAGTGGATGCAGAAGTTCTCCCTGCCGGGCTGCCAGCCCTCTCCGGTTCTTGCGCGCAGGCGTACCCGCATGGCCGTTCCTGGCGGCCATGGCGTGTCGTCCCAACGTGGTGTCAGTGTCTGTACTGTTGTTGAACCGGCGTGACGGCCGGTGCGCAGCGTGAGGAAGAGTGCTGTCGAATTCGACAGTGGCGGAAGAGAATGTACCGCCAGAAGCCGGCCGGCTTATATGGCGCCGGATATCATGCTTATCAGCATTGGCTACTGGCGGCGAGGCAAAAGGCGCGCTGCCTAGCCCTTGCTGCCGCGCGCCCAGCGCAGGCCGAAGCCGTACTTCCGGTCCATCGCCTCGTGGTTGCTCATCTTGCCGTCCGAGACGATGTAGTCCACCAGCTTGGTGACCTGCAGCTGGCCGTTGCGGTTCTCGATCGACGCGATGGCGCACATGCCGCCGGCGCCGCCGTGGTCGAGCCGCACTTCGACCGGCGCATTGTCCGGCACCTCGATCGTGACGACGCCATCGGTGGCGGCCCAGTTCGGCACGCCCTGGTAGATGAACGTGAACACGAGGATGCGCTTGATCTGGTCGAACTGGTCGCCGTTGATGAACAGGTTCTCGCCGTTGGTGCTGGTGCCGGTGCGGTCGTCGCTATCGAGCTTGATGAACGGCCGGCTGTCGAAGCTGCCCCACGAGTCGCCCAGTGCCTGCACGCCGCCCGGCGTGCCATCGGCCAATTCGTACAGGCAGCCCAGGTCCAGGTCGACACCGTTCGCGCCTTTCGGCCGCAGGGCGCCACCGAGCATGCCGAACAGGCCGCCGCTCTTCTGCTCCGGCTGCACGCCGGAAGGATTGCGGTTCCAGTTCAGGTTGACGCGGATGCGGCCAAAGCCGCGGCGCGATGCGCCCTTGGCCAGCGATACCTTGTCGCCGCGTTTTTCCAGCGTGACTTTCGACAGCGACACCTTGGGTGCCGGTGCCGGTGTCGGTGCTGCCGCGGGTGCCGGCGCAGGTGTGGACGCAGCGGCAGCCTCGGTGCCGCCGAAGTGCGCCAGCAGCGCGGACAGGCCGCCATTGAAGCCCTGGCCCACGGCACCGAAGCGCCACTGGCCATCCTTGCGATACAGCTCGCCCAGCATCACGGCCTTTTCTTCCTGGAAGTCGGCGCCGGACAGCGCGAACGTGGCCGCCTCGCCCAGCACCATGGCGCCGCTGCCGATGCCGCGCATGGTGCCGCTCCCATCGATCGCGCCGGTGAAGACCAGCTTGTCGATGGCGGCCGGCAGCGCATCCAGGTTCAGCTGGAACTGCGCCCGCGAACCGGACAGGTTCACGCGGATCGCCCCTTCGGGACTGGCCAGCTGGTTAAAGAAAATCATGTAGCGGTCGTCGGCCAGTTTGCCGGCCGCATCGAGACCGAAGCACGATAGGTCGACCGACATGCCGCTGGCCGGCAGGTCGATCGTCACGTTGAAGGCGGAGCCCAGGCCAAGGTCGGACAGTTTGGTTTTCTGGCCGCGGATGATGGTTTTCATGGAGGTCGTTCCCGTTCTGGTTATTACTGCTTATATCACTACTTATCACTGGAAATGGCGATGGTAAGGCATGCGCGGCGGAGGCGATACCGTCCCCCGCTTACGCCGCAGTTCTTGTAACCGCCCGGCACAAAAGGCCAGGCACCATCGATTTTCTATAGCGTAAGCATATGGTAAGCAAGGGTACTTAGGATCAACCATAGCCGACTTATCTTAATAAGCTGTGCCTCATAAAATTATTGGAGACAAAAAATGGAACAAGACATGGTTCGACGGGTCAAGGCCGACCCCAATTACCAGAAACTGGTCAAGACCCGCTCGCGTTACGGGTGGATGCTGACCTGGGCCGTAATGATCGCCTATTACGGTTTCACCGCGCTGAATGCGTTCGACAAGGAATTCATGGCCGCCAAGATCGGCGACGGCGTGATGTCCCGCGGCGTGCCGCTCGGGCTGTTCGTCATCCTGTTCACGGTGGCTGTCACGGCCATCTACGTGCGCCGCGCCAACCGCGAGTTCGACGCGCTGACCGACGCCATCCACGCCAACGCCGCCGCCGGCCAGGCTTCCTCGACCGGCGCCGCCAATGCCGCACCGAAAGAGGTGCGCGCATGAACCGCCCCGTGACCCGTACCGCCGCCGCCCTGGCCTGCCTGGCCGTGGCCGGCAGTGCCCTGGCCGCGCCCGACCTGGGCGAAGCCACCAAGCAAGCCACCAACTGGACCGCGATCGCCATGTTCGCGGCGTTCGTGCTGCTGACGCTGTTCATCACCAAGTGGGCCGCCAAGCGCACCCGTTCGGCATCGGACTTCTACACGGCTGGCGGCGGCATCACCGGCTTCCAGAACGGCCTGGCGATCGCCGGCGACTTCATGTCGGCCGCGTCCTTCCTCGGTATTTCGGCCGCCGTGTTCGTCAGCGGCTTCGATGGCCTGATCTACGCGATCGGCTTCCTGGTCGGCTGGCCGGTGCTCACCTTCCTGATGGCCGAGCGCCTGCGCAACCTGGGCCGCTTCACCTTCGCCGACGTGGCCGCCTACCGCTTCGCCCAGAAGCCGGTGCGCATGTTCGCGGCATCCGGCACGCTGGTCGTGGTGCTGTTCTACCTGATCGCCCAGATGGTCGGTGCCGGCCAGCTGATCAAGCTGCTGTTCGGCCTGGACTACTGGATCGCCGTGGTGCTGGTCGGCGTGCTGATGATGGTGTACGTGCTGTTCGGCGGCATGACGGCCACCACCTGGGTGCAGATCATCAAGGCCGTGATGCTGCTGGGCGCCACCAGCTACATGGCGTTCGCCGTGCTGGCGCTGTATGACTTCAGCCCGTCGGCGCTGTTCGGCAAGGCCGTGGAAGTGCATGCCAAGGGCGACGCCATCATGGGCCCGGGCGGCTTCATCAAGGATCCGATTTCCGGCATTTCGTTCGGCATGGCGCTGATGTTCGGCACCGCCGGCCTGCCGCACATCCTGATGCGCTTCTTCACGGTACCGAGCGCCAAGGAAGCGCGCAAGTCCGTGCTGTGGGCCACCACCTGGATCGGCTACTTCTATGTGCTGGTGTTCATCATCGGCTTCGGCGCCATCGTGCTGGTCGGTACCAACCCGGTCTTCAAGGATGCCGCCGGCGCCCTGCTGGGCGGTAACAACATGGCCGCCGTGCACCTGGCGAACGCCGTCGGTGGCGACATCTTCCTGGGCTTCATCTCGGCCGTGGCCTTCGCCACCATCCTGGCGGTGGTGGCCGGCCTGACTTTGTCCGGCGCGTCGGCCGTGTCGCACGACCTGTACGCCACCGTGATCAAGAAAGGCAAGCCGGCGCCGGGCAGCGAACTGCGCGTGTCGAAGTTCACCACGATCGTCCTCGGCGTCATCGCCGTGTTGCTGGGCATCGTGTTCGAGAAGCAGAACGTCGCCTTCATGGTGTCGCTGGCCTTCGCCATCGCCGCCTCGGCCAACTTCCCGGTCCTGTTCATGTCGGTCCTGTGGAGCAAGTGCACCACGCGCGGCGCCACCGTCGGCGGCTTCCTCGGCCTGATCACCGCCGTGACGCTGACCGTGCTGTCGAAATCGGTGTGGGTCGACGTGTTCCAGAACGCCGAAGCGATCTTCCCGTACACCTCGCCGGCACTGTTCTCGATGACCGCGGGCTTCGTCGGCATCTGGCTGTTCTCGGTGACCGATTCGAGCAAGCGGGCCGCCATCGACAAGGCCGGCTTCGAGGCGCAGGAAGTGCGTTCGGAAACCGGTATCGGCGCATCGGGAGCGCACGCGCACTGATGTCCTGATCCGGATCCGACGGCCCGGGCGTGCGAGCGCCCGGGCCGTTTTTCATGCTGCCCGGCCCATCCCATGCACGCTGGCTGGTGATTAGCTGACCGGCTCTACTGCGGGCGTGGCGCCGGCAAGGTCGGCAGGGCCGTATCGCGCATCCGCTGCAGCGTCCTTCAGCCATTCCCAGAGCAGTTGCGCTGGCTTGCTCAACGCGCGTCGCGGCTTCACGAGGTAGAACGCGCTCGGCGATGGCACCAGGTCGGCAAGCGGCGCGACGAGGCGGCCGGAAGCCAGCAAATCCATGACCAGGCCCGACCTGCCCATTGCCACGCCGATGCCATTGAGGGCCGCGTCGAGCACGAGATTGTAGTCATTGAACACGGTACCCCGGTGCGGCCCAAGCAGGTCCGCGCGGCCTGCCGCTTCGAGCCACGCGCGCCAATGCATGTCATTGGAATCATGCAGCAACGGCAGTTCGAGGCGGCCGTCGCACAGCGCTGCAACCTGCGGCAGCAGGTCCGGCCGGCATACCGGTGTCAGCGTATCCCGAAACAGCAGCTCAGCCTGCATCCCGGCCCAGTTTCCCGATCCATATCGCACGGAAAAATCGAACGGTGACCGCTCCAGCCTGGCCAGCGCCAGCGAGGCATCGAGTTGCACGGTGACTTGCGGATGCAATGCATTGAACCGCGCAAGGCGTGGCAGCAGCCAGTGCGATCCGAACGACGGCGTGATGCTGATGCTGACTTCTCCGCCTGGAACGTCGTCGCGCAACTCGCGCGACAGAACTTCCAGGTCGCCCAGCATCGCCTGCACCGTCTGGTACAGGCGGCGCCCGGCCTCGGTCGGCGTAACGCCTCGCGCCATGCGGGCAAAAAGCGGCCTGCAGAAATGCTGTTCAAGCAGCGCAACCTGGCGGCTGACCGCGCCATGCGTGAGATGCAATTCATTGGCGGCCTTGGTAAAGCTGTGCAGGCGTGCCGCCGCCTCGAAGGCGACCAGGGCTTTCATCGGAGGGAGTGGCATCTGCTTTACCTGTGACTTTTTCTCATGGCTAAAGTGAGATCTTATCGTTTGTGCGTATCGCTTTCCACTCATAAGCTTCTTCAGGCAGGTCGACATCGACAGCATGGCGGCCACCGGAGCGCCCGCGCGTGCGCGGATGCCCGGCGATGGCCCGAATTCAAGGCAAATGGGGGAACAGTGAAAAAGGTTGGGTTGGTAGGCTGGCGTGGCATGGTCGGATCGGTACTTCTCAGGCGGATGGCGCAGGAAGGCGATTTCGGGAAGATATCGCCGCACTATTTCAGCACGTCCGCAGTCGGGCAAATCCATATCGATGCACAGGGCAAATCGCATACCTTGCGCAACGCAAAATCGATCGCGCAACTGGCGGAAATGGACATCGTCATCAGCTGCCAGGGCGGCGACTACACCAAGGCGGTGTATGCCGATCTGCGCGGAAGCGGCTGGGATGGCTACTGGATCGACGCGGCTTCGGCAAAACGCATGGATAGCGATTCCGTCATCGTGCTCGATCCGGTAAACCGTGTCCAGATCGACGGGGCACTCGATGCCGGCATCAAGAATTTCATCGGCGGGAATTGCTCGATTACGCTGAGCTTGCTCGGGCTGGCTGGACTCTTCCGCGCCGGGCTGGTCGAGTGGATGAATGTCATGACGTACCAGGCGGCCTCCGGTGCCGGCGCCGCCCATGTCCGCGAGTTGTTGGGCCAGATGTCGCAGGTATCGTCCGCGGTAGGTGCCGGGCTGGCCAACCCGGCCACACCTGTGCTGAGCCTGCTCGAAAGTGCCCGCCGCGCGATGGATGAAGAGGCATTCCCGATAACCCGGTTCGGCGCGCCACTGGCCGGGAGCATCATTCCATGGATCGATACGGATCTTGGCGATGGCCGCAGCCGCGAGGAGTGGAAAGGCGAGGTTGAAACAAACAAGATCCTGAATCTGCCGCCCGGCACGATCGCCGTGGATGGCTTGTGCGTGCGCGTCGGCGCGCTGCAAAGCCATTCGGCGGCGATAGCGTTGCAGTTGAAGGAGAATGTGCCACTCGGAGAGCTCGAGGCGCTGGTCAGCACTGCCCATGCATGGGTTGATTTCGTACCGAATACGAAAGCGGACAGCATGCAGCGATTGTCGCCTGCCGCGGTCAGCGGTTCGCTCAAGGTCGCCGTCGGCCGGCTGCGCCGGCTGAACGTCGGCAGCAATCTGTACAGTGTCCTGACGACAGGAGACCAGCTGCTGTGGGGGGCCGCGGAGCCGCTTCGCCGGATGCTGAACATTCTGCTGGAAAGGTAAGGCTCGATCGCCCCGGCCAACGCCCCGATTCCTGCTGGGCCCATGGCGCCTCCGGATATATATGCAGTATCTCGAAGGCGTTCGAACAGTGGTGCCAGCGGGAAGTTTCCATTCACGGGGCACGGTGCCGTTTCATTCCTGCCGGCCCAGCACGGCCTGCGCGGCCGCACGCGTGGCTTCCATCGCGAGCAGGTAAGGCGCAGGGCCATGGCTGATGCGCGCGACGCCCGCTTCGGCAAGGCTGCGGCTGTCCGCCATGCCGGGCATGACCATCACGTTCAGCGGCAGCGCGATGGTGGCCGCCAGTTCGCCGATCAGCGCCAGGTCAACCAGGCCGGGCACGAAAAAGCCGGAGGCCCCCGCCCTGGCATAGGCGGCCGCGCGCTCCCTTGCTTCGTCCAGCAATGCGCCGGGCCGGGCCTGCGCATCGAAGAACAGGTCCGTTCGCGCATTGATGAACAGGTCGGCGCCGCGTGCGCTGGCCATGGCGCGGATTGCGGCAATGCGTTCGCACTGCGCATCGATGCCGTACAGGCCGGCGCCGCCGATCACCCGGTCCTCGACATTGATGCCGGCCACGCCGTGATCGAGCAGGAGGGACACGTTGTGCGCGCAGGCTTGCGGGTCGGCGCTGTAGCCGCCTTCGATATCGACGGTGACCGGCAGCGCGACCGAGCAGGCGATCCGGCCAAGCACCTGCTCGACCAGCGACAGCGGAATCGCCTCGCCATCGTCGTAGCCATGCGCGGCGGCGACGGCCCAGCTGCTGGTGCCGATCGCCCGTGCGCCGGCGCCGGCGATGGCTTTCGCGCTGCCGGCATCCCAGGCGTTGTACAGCACCAGCGGCTCTCCCTTGCGGTGCAGGGCGGCGAAGTGGCGGGCGAGTTCGTTCGATGGGTTCATGCAAGGCTCCTTCAGGCTTGGCGTGGTGGGAACCGGATCATCGCGCCATGCCGCGCAACGATCAATTACCGGGCATTGCGCGCCGCCATAACCTCGCAGGTTATGGAGCAGCGCTGGACAATTGGTTAAGATCGCGGGATGGAAAACGGATCTATCAGTTATGCGGCCGGCGCGGATGTCGGCGCGATGCTGCGCGAATGGCGCCTGCTCCGGCGCCTCTCCCAGCTGGACCTGGCACTGCACGCGGATGTCTCGGCGCGGCACCTGAGCTATGTGGAAACCGGCCGCTCGAAGCCGAGCCGGGAAATGATCGTGCGGCTCGCCGAATCGCTGGCGGTGCCGCTGCGGGAACGCAATGCGCTGTTCATGGCCGGCGGTTTCGCGCCGAAGTATCCGGAAAGCGGCCTGGATACGCCACGCCTGGCGCAGATACGCTACGCGGTCGATGCCATCCTCGCCCAGCAGGAGCCCTACCCGGCCTACCTGTGCAACCGCCACTGGGACATCCTGATGGAGAACCAGGCCGCGAAGCGGCTTAACCGCTACCTGCTCGATGGGCGCGACAGCAGGCACGCCAACATGCTGCACCAGTTCTTCGATCCCGCCGACTTGCGCGGCGCCGTGGAGAACTGGGAAGAGATCGCCGGCAGCCTGCTGCGCTACCTGCACAACGAAGTGGCCGCTGCCAGGGCCGAAACGCGGGCCGAAACCCGGGCCGCCGGCCTGCTCGAGGAAATGCTTGCCTATCCCGGCGTGCCGGCGCACTGGCGCCACCGGGAGCTGGGCACGGCACCGGCGCCCGTGCTCACCACGTGCTTCGGGCACCATGGCACGCGGCTGGCATTCTTCTCCACCATCACGACCTTCGGCACGCCGCGCGACGTGACGCTGGACGAAGTGTTCATCGAGTCGTGCTTCCCGGCCGATGAAGCCACGGCGGCATTCTGCCGGCGCCTGCAGGCGGACAGCGCCTGATCTACCGGGCCGCTGGCAGGTAGCGATAGTGCCCGGTCACCGGGTAGGCAAACAGGACATCCTCCAGCTTCGCGCCCGAGCCGATATTGTGGATCACCAGCGGCGTGCCGGCCGGCGACACCTGGTCGGCAACGATGCCGATATGATTCAGGCCCCCCTGCAGGCGCCACGTGACGACATCGCCGGGGCGATAGTCGCCAGGCTTGGCGCTGGGCGGCAGCGAAGTGCCGTGGCGGCGGAAGAAGGCGGCCTGGTTCGGCACGCGGCGATGGTCGATGTTGCGGTCGGTGGCTTTCCCGGCTGCGCGCAGCTGTTCGTGCACGCGCTGCTGCAGGTCGATGCCGATGGCGCGATAGGCGCGGATGACCACATCGGTGCAGACACCCCGCTCGCGCGGCACGTCGCCGTTCGGATAGGCGATGCGCTGGTAAGCGGGATCGTAGCTGAGGGTGACGCCGATCTGCGCGCGGGCGGCGCCCACCAGGTCTTCGGCCGGGCCGGCCAGGGCTTGCGGTGCGAGGGTGACGGCGAACAGCAGGGGAATCAGGCGGGGCATGAAATCTCTCAAAAGATGCAAACTCTGGCTTTCAGGGTGTCCGGATCCCTGCAAGCGCATCAAGCCACTGACGAGCGGCGCTTTTTCACTTCCCGGAGGGACCTTTTGAAAGCTTTCAGGTCTCCGGCCGAAAACAGCTGGTTTCGCCCTACTTCGCCCGATGGCTTGATGCGCCCATGACTGACATGCCGGCGGAATGTGGACATCGATACTTCGAGATATTCGGCTGCTTCCTGCGCAGTGAATTCTTCATCGGCAAGGTGGCCGAATACCTGCTCATGCGAAAAATCCTCGCGCAGCAAACTGGGCTCGGCAAGCAAGGCAAAAAATTTTGCACGCTCGCCAGCGGGAAGCTTTGTAAAATTTTTATAAACGGTCTCCGCGGTAATCTGGCTCATTACACCCCCCGTTTCAGGTACTTCTTCAATGACGCATAAAAATTCTCGTGCGTACCCAGCTGGTAGAAATCGATGAACAACAGTTCCAGCCGGGCGTCCTTTCGCTTCAAGGCTTCACTCGTGGGAGCGCGATACGCCATCAGGTACTCCTGGCGCTGGTATTTGAACTTGTGAACACGGATCCCCTGTAGATCACCGGTCTTCGCTTCTCCGATATCAGGATGCGCGCAAACGTCTTCAACTGCATCCTCGATCGCCAACTGAAAGGGCTTGTGCTGCTTCTTTACAAACGACACAAACGGAGCCTTGTAGTTCGGCTTCATGGGATGAGCCTTTAAAGTATCAGATCTGAGTATATGTGATAGCACCAGCATCTGCAACCTGCCCTTTCCGGCAGTGTTGCCGGCATCCGCTGGGCAATGCATGGCACGGGCAACAAAACACCGCGGCCAAACATTGCTCAAGGTCAACATTGCAGAAGGCTTACCAACCGACAATGCGGAGAAAAAGGGAGGTCATATGTGGAAAGTTCTCTGTGCTGGTGCATTGTTGACCAGCAGCGCCGCGCTGGCTCTCGGCGCTCAACCCTGGGCATTCGAATACCGTCCATTCAAGGGGAGCTACCAGATCTATGGAGGCAGTCTGGGCGATACGATACGACCGACAAACCGCAGCAGGAATATCCAGTACAACGTCAAAGGTCCGGTTGCCAGGCAGATGTTCGATTCGATGGGGCCCGACCTCAAGAACGTTTGCGGCGCGGACGATGAGCAACGCCTGCGCCAACGCGCCGACGTAGCCTGCACGTTCTCTGCAAAGAACGGCTATTCCTGCACTTTTGGCTTCGACCTGGTCACGGGAAGGAGTATCGCGGGATCGATATGCTGACGCGGACTCTGATGACGATTGGCGTGTCGTGCTGCGTGCTCGCGATTGGCAGCAGCGCTCGTGCGGGCTGGGATTACAGGCACGGAGCATTCTCGGGACAGTACATCATCTATGGCGACGAGCCCAGCGCAACCGCGGCACGCATACCGACTCCCGGCGATACCAAGATCGCTTTCAGCATCAGGGGCCGTGCGGCAAGGGATCTGTTCGATGCGATCGGGCCTGCGCCAAGGGAAATGTCGCGTGGCGAAGAACGCTGCGAGGGAAATCCAAAGATCCGGGTACGCCGTCTGGACACCATTTTTTGCCGCCATTATGCCAAGGATGGCTACTGGTGTACCTTCGGCTTCGACCTGTCGACCGGACTTAGTACCTGGGGAAAGGCAGGCGACGCCGGGTGTGATTGACGTGCCGACCCGGCGCGCAAAGCCGAGGCGTTTTTATTGAACTGGATTGAGTTACCGGGTCGCGCGGCGCCGTCCTACTCCGCAATCAGCAGCTCGATGCCGGCATCCAGCAAGCCATCGCGGTATTGCGCGCTGATGCCGGCATCGGTGATGACGGTGTGCACGCGATCCAGCTGGACGATGCGATGCAGGCTGACGCAGCCGAATTTCGACGCATCGGCAAGCACGATGACCTTCCTGGCGCGCTCCACCATCTTGTGGTTCAGGCTTGCTTCGGCCTCGTGGTGGGTGGTCACGCCGAACTGCAGGTCGAAGCCGTCGACGCCGAGGAACAGCTTGTCGAAACTGTAGGCCTGCAGGCAAGCCTCGGCCTGCAGGCCCTGGATCGACAGCGATTGCTTGCGCAGCAGGCCGCCGGTGAGGATCAGGTCGACACCGGGCGCGTCGGCCAGTTCCCAGGCGATGTTCAGGCCATTCGTCATCACGGTCACGTTGTGGGCCTCGCGCAGGTGGCGCGCCAGCGAGATGGTGGTGGTGCCCGAATCGATGATGATGTTCTCGCCCGGCTTCACCAGGCGCGCAGCCAGGGCGCCGATGCGCTCCTTCTGCTCATGATTGAGGGCGTCCTTCTGCGGCACCGTGTGTTCGGTCGGTGGCGTGCGCGCCAGTGTGGCGCCGCCGTGGCTGCGGCTCGCCAGGCCCTGCGCCTCGAGCGCGCTGAGATCGCTGCGGATGGTCACCGCCGAGACGTTCAACTGCTTCACGAGTTCGTTGACTTGTACCGACCCGTGTTCGGTAAGTGCTTTCAGGATGTTGGCGCGGCGCTGACCGGTTTGTCCCATGGTTGGGCGAATAGTTCTGAACAAAATAGCAGCTTAACAGATCGGAGCTGGGGCGGGACCAGTTGGGAGAACTGAGCCATCGCCCATGGCGGGGCAAGGAAAGGATCTCCTTTCGCTGCCTGGCAAAAACGCTAAGCGGAAATCAGCCTCGCTCCGGGACACAATCCTGATCGCATGACGAACCTTCGGGACGCGTGGGATTGCGGCAGAAGAAAGAAGCAGGTTGCGGTAGTGCCAGGGCAATAGCAAGGGAGACACGGCAGGAAATGGTGGTAGGCCTCCCCGGAGTCGAACCGGGCACCAACGGATTATGAGTCCGCTGCTCTAACCAAGCATGAGCTAGAGGCCCTGAGGTAGTGCGGATGCGCCGTACGAATGCATGGCGCGATGTGACGGAGCCGATGCGGCCTGCCCTGACACGGTTCGTTGAGCAAACATCTACAAAACGAACTCGGCAGAATAGGGCCTGCACCGGCTCCAGTCAAGACTTTGTTAAGTCACCAGTGACCGATCAAACGGGACAAAAAAATCAGTTCCCTTCGAGGAAGCTCTTCAGCTTGTCCGACCGCGATGGATGCCGCAGCTTGCGCAGCGCCTTGGCTTCGATCTGCCGGATGCGTTCGCGCGTCACGTCGAACTGCTTGCCCACTTCTTCCAGCGTGTGGTCGGTCGACATTTCGATACCGAAGCGCATGCGCAGCACTTTCGCTTCACGCGGCGTCAGCGAATCGAGCACATCCTTCACCACGCCGCGCATGGAAGCATGCAAGGCCGCATCCGATGGCGCGAGGGTGTTGTTGTCCTCGATGAAGTCGCCCAGGTGGGAATCGTCGTCGTCGCCGATCGGCGTTTCCATCGAGATCGGTTCCTTGGCGATCTTCATGATCTTGCGGATCTTGTCTTCCGGCATCTCCATCTTGATCGCCAGGGTGGCCGGATCGGGTTCGGCACCGGTTTCCTGCAAGATCTGGCGGCTGATCCGGTTCATCTTGTTGATCGTTTCGATCATGTGCACCGGGATGCGGATCGTGCGCGCCTGGTCGGCGATCGAGCGCGTGATGGCCTGGCGGATCCACCACGTGGCATACGTGGAGAATTTATAACCGCGGCGGTACTCGAACTTGTCCACGGCCTTCATCAGGCCGATATTGCCTTCCTGGATCAGGTCGAGGAATTGCAGGCCGCGGTTCGTGTACTTCTTGGCGATCGAGATTACCAGGCGCAAGTTCGCTTCCGTCATTTCGCGCTTGGCCTTGCGCGCCTTCATTTCGCCGGCCGCCATCTGGCGGTTGATGTTGCGCAGGTCCGGCAGCGGCAGCACGACGCGCGCTTGCAGGTCGATCAGCCGTTGCTGCAGTTCCTTGATCGTGGGAATGTTACGGCCCAGGATCGCGCTGTACGCGTGGCCGGCGGCCACTTCGCTGTCGACCCATTCCAGGTTCGTTTCATTGCCGGGGAAGACCTTGATGAAGTGGGCGCGCGGCATGCCGCACTTGTTCACGGCCACGTCGAGGATCTGCTTCTCGATGTGGCGCACTTCGTCGACCTGGCCGCGCAGCGTGTCGCACAGCTTTTCCACCACCTTGGCCGTGAAGCGGATGCCCAGCAGTTCGTTCGAGATCGCATCCTGCGCCTTCACGTACGACTTCGAGCTGTAGCCTTCCTTCTCGAAAGCCTTGCGCATCTTGTCGAACTGGTTGGCGATTTCATCGAACTTGGCCAGCGCATTGTTCTTCAGCGTTTCCAGCTGCTCGGCCGAGTAGCCGGCCGCCGCGCCCGAAGCGCTGGCCTCTTCTTCTTCCTCTTCTTCCTCTTCTTCTTCCGCTTCCTCGTCGTCCTCGTCGTCGGCCGCGACCGGCGGTGCCGGTGGCGCGGGCGCATCCTCGTTTTCATCGACGAGGCCGTCGACGATCTCGTCGATCTTGATCTCGTCCTGGCGGATGCGGTCGGAGGTAGCGATGATTTCGGCGATCGTGACCGGGCAGGCGGAAATCGCCTGGATCATGTCCTTCAGGCCATCCTCGATGCGTTTCGCGATCTCGATCTCGCCTTCGCGCGTCAGCAGTTCGACGGAACCCATCTCGCGCATGTACATGCGCACCGGGTCGGTCGTGCGGCCGAAGTCGGAGTCGACGGTGGACAGCGCGGCCTCGGCCGCGGCTTCCGCTTCATCATCGCTGGTCACCGTGGCAACGTTATCGGACAGCAGCAGCGTCTCGGCATCGGGCGCGTGTTCGTACACGGCAATGCCCATGTCGTTGAACGTGCCGATGATGCCTTCGATCGCTTCCGGGTCGACGATATTGTCCGGCAGGTGATCGTTGATCTCGGCGTACGTGAGGAAGCCGCGTTCCTTGCCGAACTTGATCAGCGTTTTCAGCTTCTGGCGGCGGCGTTCGAGCTCTTCCTCGGTGGCTTCCGTATCCGACGAGAACGCATCCTTCAGCAGCGCCTTTTCCTTGGCCTTGCGGTCCTTGGCTTTCGCCTTGTCCACGGCTTTCAGTTCGGCGCGCTCGACGGCGTTCAGCGCGGCGACTTCGTCGTTCTCGGGCTGGAACTCCTTTGGCTTGCGACCGCGCCGGCCCGGTACTTTCACGGACGGGAGCACGTAGCCGGACGTGTCGATCGCGGCAAGGGTGGCCGCATCGGTGGTCTGGCTGACCCCTGGCGGTGCCGCGGGCGCGCGCGACTCCACGCCCGCCTCCGTGCTGATTTCGGACTTGTCGGCCGTCTTCGCTGCCTTGGCGGTCACTTTGCTGGGCTTTTCAGCCGCTTTGGTTTCAGGTTTCTTTGCTGGCACAGGCGCTTTCGATGTCACAACGACTTGCTTTACGGGTTAGGACGATGCCGTAATCACCGGAGCCCACGCAGCAACCGCTGCGACACACTGCGGGACTCCCATCCGGCACTGCTACAAAACTTCCTTGCTCATTCCCGGCGACAGTCCTGAAGCTGCCGGCAACCGCTCGATGTTATTGAACGGCCATGTTTGGCAGAAATTCTACTGTATGACTGCGCGCGGGGGCTAGGGGCACGAATGGTGTGAGGGTCCAGGCTGTTTTGCCTGTGCGGCGACAAGAAACTCGCGCCGTCTCAACCAAGTCCGGACCCGGCCTCCAGCACACCGCATTTACCATGCATCCTGCACCGGCCATGAGCCCAACTTACTGAAAACAAACACAAATTTTGAATTGAAGTACCTTGCCAAGGTATTGAAATACTTAGCGTTTTATTATAGCACGCCACCTTTTCAATGCCAGGAGTGCGGCCTTGGCACCGCATCTCCCGGGTGATTCGGGATTATCTGTTACTCAGCGTCGATTGCTCTTCACGCGATAACATGTCCTGCATCGCCTTTAATTCGTGATAACGGGTCCGCAACTCGTCGGTCAGCTTGCCTGACGACAGAATCTGATCAAGTTCAGCTTTCACCGTTTGCTCCTTCAGCTGGCGTATCGTGGCTTTCAGCCACAGCCGCTCGCCTTCGATATCGGGCTCTTCCGCGGCGGCGATTTCACCGATGAGCGCATCGTATTCCGGCCCCTCTTCCTTCATTTGCTGGGCCAGCGCGGCAAAGGTGGCGCTGTCGCCCAATGCCTGCGCCGTTTGCACTAGGTGCACCAGGTATTCGCACTGTTCGGCGCCGAACTGGCGGAACGCTTCCATCGCAGACTCGTCGATCTGCAGCGACAGCGACGGGTGCGTGATGAGGCAGCGAATGATCTTCAATTCCAGCCCCACCGGCTCCTGGCGCTTCGACTTCGGCGGCGCCCGCCGGCTGGCCGCCACCGGCTTGCTCAGCTCGAACAACGCCTCGATTTCGCCAGGCGTGCTCTGCGTCATCGATGCCAGGCCCCGCACGATCTGCAGGCGCAGGGCCGACGGCGCCATGGCCTGCAGCATCGGCTTGGCATCGAATTGCGCGCGGGCGCGGCCTTCCGGTTCGCCCAGGTCATGCTCGCCCGCCGCTTCGCGCAACAGGAACTGCGACAGCGGCATGGCTTCCTGCACCTGCTGCTCGAAGCCTTCGGCGCCGAACTCGCGGATATAGCTGTCCGGGTCGTGTTCCGAGGGCAGGAACAGGAACTTGATGGTCTTGTCGTCCGCCGCGTAGGGCAGGCAGGCTTCCAGCGCGCGCCGCGCCGCCTTGCGGCCGGCCCGGTCGCCATCGAAGCTGAACACCACGTTATCCGTCTGCCGCAGCAGCTTTTGCACATGGATCGGCGTGCACGCGGTGCCCAGCGTGGCGACCGCCTGCGGAAAGCCCATCTGGGCCAGCGCCACCACGTCCATATAGCCTTCGGTCACCAGCACATACCCCGCATCGCGGATCGCCTGGCGTGCCTCGAACAAGCCGTACAGTTCCGAACCCTTTGAAAATAAAGGCGTTTCGGGGGAATTCAAGTACTTTGGCTCGCCCTGTTCCATGATCCGGCCGCCAAAGGCGATCACCTGCCCCTTGGTATTGCGGATCGGGAACATCACGCGTTCGCGGAAACGGTCGTAGCGCTTGATGTGGCGGCCTTCCTCGTCGACCTTGTCGATGACGAGGCCGGCTTCGGCCAGCACCGGCGCATCGTATTGGGGGAACACGGCGCGCAGGTTGTCCCAGCCTTCCGGGGCATAGCCGAGCGCGAAGCGGGCCGCGATCTCGCCCGTCAGGCCGCGGCCCTTCAGGTAGCCGATCGCATTCGGCGCCTTGCGTAGCGCGCCTTTATAGAAATCGGCGGCCAGCGTCATCGCCTCGGACAGCGCCAGGCTCTGCGCCTGCATCTGCGCGCGCTGGGCCGGCGGGATCTTGTCGTCCGCTTCCGGTACCGTCATGCCCACGTTTTGCGCCAAGTCCTTGACGGCATCGACGAAGCCCAGGCCGGAATATTCGATCAGGAAGCCGATCGCGGTGCCGTGCGCCTGGCAGCCGAAGCAGTGGTAGAACTGCTTGGTGGGGCTGACGGTGAAGCTGGGCGATTTTTCGTTGTGGAACGGGCACAGGCCCTGGAAATTGGCGCCGGCCTTTTTCAGTTGCACATAGCGCCCGACCACGTCGACGATGTCGACGCGGTTCAGCAAGTCGGAAATGAAGGATTGTGGAATCACTGTGGCAACCGCGGTTCTTCCATATTGTTACAGATCAGGCTATAACGCCGTGCCTGGCTGGAACTTGATCCAGCTCAACGGCACATGACGTCTGCAAGATGCCAGCAAAAAGCGGCGGGTTCAGGCGCCCGTCAGCGCTTTCTTGACGAGACCGGACACGGCGGTCATGTCGGCACGGCCAGCCAGCTTCGGCTTCAGGATGGCCATCACCTTGCCCATGTCCTGCGGGCCGGCGGCACCGGATTCGGCCACGGCGGCCTTCACTTCGGCGGCCACTTCCTCGTCCGACAGGCCGGCGGGCATGTAGGCGGCCAGCACGGCCAGCTCGGCCTTCTCGATGTCGGCCAGGTCGGCGCGGCCGCCGGCTTCGAACTGCGTGATCGAATCCTTGCGCTGCTTGATCATCTTTTCCACGACGGCCAGCACCTGGGTATCGTTCAGTTCGATCTGCTCATCCACTTCCTTGCGCTTGATGTCCGCCAGGATCAGGCGGATCGTGGCCAGCTTGCCGGCCTCCTTGGCGCGCATCGCGGCTTTCATGTCATCGGAAATCTGGGCTTTCAGGCTCATGGGTGTCCTCGGGCAAATGTCACTGGTAAAAACAGTGCGGTAAAAACGAAAACCCGCTGCGGACGATGCCGGAGCGGGTGATCGCTACGCAAGCGGACCGGAGGCGAAAAGCGCCGTCGACGGCCCGGTCTGCGAAGGCGAGAATTAGTACAGCTTCTTCGGCAGTTGCTGGCTGCGGATGCGCTTGTAGTGACGCTTCACGGCAGCGGCCAGCTTGCGCTTGCGCTCTGCGGTCGGCTTTTCGTAGAACTCGCGTGCGCGCAGTTCGGTCAGCAGACCGGTTTTTTCGATGGTGCGCTTGAAGCGGCGCATGGCAACTTCGAACGGCTCGTTTTCTTTAAGGCGGATAGTGGTCATGTAAAATTCAAACCGTTAGAGGGTTTTTAGGAAGACGGCGATATTATCAGCTTTTGTCCAGACAGACAAGAGGCTTCGTGCCTCCCCCCGTGCCTACTCTCATGCTTGCCAATACACATCCGAACACAACAGAACCCGCACCGTGACAGCGTTGGCGGGTCCGGCATCATATCAGACTGCCAGCCCGGCGGCCATCCCCGAGGCCCAGGCCCACTGGAAGTTGTAGCCTCCCAGCCACCCCGTGACGTCGACGGATTCGCCGATGAAATACAGGCCGGGCACGCGGTTGGCCATCATGGTCTGCTGCGACAGCTCTTTCGTGTCGACACCGCCCCGTGTCACCTCGGCCTTGCGGTAGCCCTCGGAGCCGTTCGGCGTAATGGTCCAGGCGTTGACGGCCTGGCCGAGGCGGCGCAGTTGGGCGTCCTGCATGTCGGCCAGGCGCGCATCGGCCTGGAAGCCATGGGCCTGCAGCAAGCCTTCGGCCAGGCGCGCCGGCAGCCATTGCGCCAGCACGTTGCCCAGGTGCTTCTTGATCGTACCCTTCCCTTCCAGCAGCGTGGCGGCCACGTCGAGTTCCGGCAACAGGTTGATCGTGATCGGCGTGCCGGGTTGCCAGAAACTGGAAATCTGCAGGATCGCCGGGCCGGACAGGCCGCGGTGCGTGAACAGCAGGTCTTCGCGGAAACGTGCCCCCGTGGCCTTGCGGCCCTTCAGCGTACCGGTCTCCACGTCGACTTCCAGCGACACCCCGGCCAGCGGCACGAACGGCTGCCACTGCTGGGCATCGAAGGTGAGCGGCACCAGCGCCGGGCGGGGCTCGACGATCGCCAGCCCGAACTGGCTGGCGATGCGGTAGCCGAAATCGGTGGCGCCGATCTTCGGGATCGACAGGCCGCCGGTGGCGATCACCACGGCACCCGCATCGATCAGGCCGGCACTGGTCTGCACCAGGAAACGCTCGCCTTGCTGTTCCACGCCCTGCACCGTGGCGGGCATGCGCCAGCGCACGTTGCCGGCGTTGCACTCGGCTTTCAGCATGTCGATGATTTGCTCGGCCGAGTCGTCGCAGAACAGCTGGCCCCTGTGCTTCTCGTGGTAAGCGATGCGGTATTTCTTCACCAGCGCGAGGAAATCCTGCGGCGTATAGCGCGACAGCGCACTCTTGGCGAAGTGCGGGTTCTCGGACAGGAAATGGGCCGGCCCCGCACTGATATTGGTAAAATTGCAGCGCCCGCCGCCGGAAATGCGGATCTTCTCGGCCAGCTTCTCGGCATGGTCGACCAGCACGACGCGCTTGCCGCGCTGCCCCGCCGCCGCCGCGCACATCATTCCGGCCGCGCCCGCACCGATTACCACCACGTCAAACTGTTCCGCCATCACGCCCGTCCCGCCAGTCAAACCGGGCATTCTACCGCAATGGGGGAAGGCTGGGCTATTGCCTCAGCCGTGACGGGCACGCACTTCGCGGGCGACGGTGACGATGTGGCCCACCTGCTGGGCGATCGGATCGGGCACCGGGACCTCGCCGCGCAGCACGGCCTGGATCCAGGCGGCGGTGGCGGCGGCGCTCTTGTCTTCAGGCAGCGCGGGCTCGGTGTCGGCGATCATTTGCCGCTCGACGAGCACGGTGCGCTCGCCATCGTGGAACCAGTCGATCTTTTGCGCCTTGTTGGCGTTCGCCACCGTTTCCCCTTCGGTGCCGCGCATGAGGAATGCGTCGCCGCGGGCATGCGGAGCGGCCGTGGTGAAGTACTCGCCCAGCGTTTCCAGGTATTCCGGATGCGTGTACGACACCAGCCGCAGCGCCGGAGCGGCGAACGGCTGCAGGATCTTGACGATCGTGTGCGTGGAATTGCGCACGCCGAGGATGCGCCGCAGTTCCAGCTGATGGGCCAGCCTGGGCGCCAGCGTGTCGATCGTGATGAAGCTGACGTGGCCTTCGGCCAGCGCGCGTTCCGCTTCCGCGACCGTGGTGGCGGCGGCGATGCCCAGCTCGGCCAGCACCTCGGCGGTGGCGATGCGGCCCACGTTATGCGCGACGCCGTGCACCAGCACCGGCACGCCTTCGCGCGCCAGCAGCAGCGCCAGCAGCGCTGTCAGGTTGGCCATCTTGCGCGCACCGTTGTAGGTGGGAATCAGCACCGGCGCATACGGACCGGCGGGCGCCTGCAGCGGCGTGAACGACGCTTCGGCGGCATCCAGGAAGCCGGCCAGCTCGTCCACGGATTCGCCCTTGATGCGCATGGCCAGCAGGATGCCGCCCAGCTCCAGGTCGGACACGCGGCCATGCAGCATGGCGTCATAGAGCGTAAAGGCATCGGCACGGCTCATGCTACGCGCACCCTTCACGCCGCGGCCGATTTCCTTGATGAATGGCGCGGCAATGAAACGGTCCGCCGCGGGTGCCGATGTGGACGCCAGGGTGGATACCGATGTGGACGCCGATGAGGCCGGCGAGGTGGATGGCAAAGTGGAAGAAGATGTGTTTTCGATACTCATGGAAACAGCTTACCGCATTTCGGCTACACTAATCGACTACCCATAAGAAAACCTGAAGCCGACAGTGCATTACCGAAGCATAGTCGCGAGCCATGGCCACGAAGCCTCCAGGAACAGCCCGATACATCGTCCCCAAGCACAGAAACAAGCCATAGAACTGAAGCCATGACTGCCCTCGACCTCGAAAACATCAATGTTACCTCGTTCGCGTCCATGCCCACGCCGGCCGAACTGCACGCGAAGCTGCCCATGACGGACACGGCATTCGCCACCGTCACCAGGGGCCGCGAAGACCTGCGCAACATCCTCGACCGCAAGGACAGGCGCCTGTTCGTGGTGGTCGGGCCCTGCTCGATCCACGATCCGGTGGCCGGCCTGGACTATGCCCGCCGCCTGAAGGCGCTGCAGGAAGAGGTCAAGGACACGATGCTGCTGGTGATGCGCGTGTATTTCGAGAAGCCGCGCACCACCACCGGCTGGAAGGGCTACATCAACGACCCGTTCATGGATGATTCGTTCCGCGTGGATATCGGCATGGAAAAGGCGCGCCAGTTCCTGCTCGACGTGTGCGAGCTGGGCCTGCCCACCGCGACTGAGGCGCTCGATCCCATCTCGCCGCAATACCTGGGCGACCTGATCGCCTGGACCGCGATCGGCGCGCGCACCACCGAATCGCAGACGCACCGCGAGATGTCGTCGGGCCTGTCGACGCCGGTCGGCTTCAAGAACGGCACCGATGGCGACATCAGCATCGCCATCAACGCGATCCTGTCCGCCGCCAACCCGCACGCTTTCCTGGGCATCAATGGCGAAGGCAGCGTTTCCGTCGTGCGCACGCGCGGCAATGCCTACGGCCACGTGGTGCTGCGCGGCGGCGATGGCCGCCCGAACTACGATTCCGTGTCGGTCACGATCGCCGAGCAGGCGCTGGCGAAAGCCAAGCTGCCGGCCAATATCGTGGTCGACTGCTCGCACGCGAACAGCTACAAGAAGCCGGAACTGCAGCCGCTGGTGATGACGGACGTGACCAACCAGATCGTGCACGGCAACCGTTCGCTGGTGGGCGTGATGATCGAATCGAACATCTGCGCCGGCAACCAGAAGATCCCTGCCGATTTGTCCGAACTGAAGTATGGCTGCTCGGTGACGGACGCCTGCATCGACTGGGAAACCACGGTGCAGATGCTGAAGTCGGCCGACGCGGAACTGCGCCGCCGGCCGTAAGCACGCCGGCCGCGCTTCTTCTATGGATAGGTGCTGGCCAATGGCGCCACGCCATACGTGCCGGCCAGCGCCGCTTCCGCGCGGCTGGCCGGCGCGTTCAGCTCCAGCAAATCCAGGTAGATCTTGCCGTCCTCCACCTTGACGCTGTAGCGCCGCGTGCAACCCTGCTCGGGTGCCACCGCGCAGCCCGTCTCCAGTGCGATATTCCAGTGATGCTGCGGGCATGCCACATGCTCGCCCAGCACCATGCCCTGTGACAGCGGGGCGCCCTTGTGCGGGCAACTGTCGAGCAGCGCATAGATGCGATCGTCGGCCGTGCGGAACACCGCCACGCCCGGCAACTCCTGCCATGCCAGGCCGCGCGGCACGTGGTGCGCACTTCCCGGCGCGATATCCTTGACCTTGCAAACCAGTTTCCAGTGTTCGGGCATTGCCTCTCCTTCCACGGCGGGTCGCCGCAACGCTGTAGAAGTAGCAAGAGCGATGCCATCACCATGGCGGCAAAGCTCCCCGCCATGGCCCGCCACCGCACTGCCGCGGTGCGCCCGCGCCCCGCGATCGCCCTCCTCCTGGCCTGCAATGGCTGAGCCCGTGTCATGGTGTCAGGAAGGAGTGACGCCTTGCAAGGCGTCACCGCAACGCGGGCAAGGAGCGGTGCTCCTTGAAATCCCTGCGATGCCACCATGACACGGGCTCAGCCTTGGGGATGCCTTGGCTGAAGTGGCCGCGGCTTTCCGATACAATGGCGGATTGCCCGTCATCTTCAGTCCTCATTGTTAGCCCCTACCATGATCGTTCTCGGCGTCGAATCCTCCTGTGATGAAACCGGCCTGGCCCTGTATGACACCGGCCGCGGCCTGCTTTCGCATGCGCTGCATTCGCAGGTGGCCATGCACGAGGAATATGGCGGCGTGGTGCCGGAACTGGCTTCGCGCGACCATATCCGCCGGGCTATCCCGCTGCTGCAGCAAACGCTCGAAGGGGCGCACATCGCCGCGGCCGATATCGATGCCATCGCCTTTACCCAGGGCCCCGGCCTGGCCGGCGCGCTGCTGGTCGGTTCGTCGATCGCGTGCAGCCTGGGCCTGGCGCTGGACAAGCCGGTGCTCGGCATCCACCACCTGGAAGGCCACCTGCTGTCGCCGCTGCTGGCGTCCGATCCGCCCGAGTTTCCGTTCGTGGCGCTGCTGGTGTCGGGCGGCCACACGCAGCTGATGCGGGTCGATGGCGTGGGCCAGTACGAACTGCTGGGCGAGACGCTGGACGATGCCGCCGGCGAGGCGTTCGACAAGTCGGCCAAGCTGCTGGGGCTGGGCTACCCGGGCGGGCCGGCCATTTCGCGCCTGGCCGAGTTCGGCGATCCGGCCGCATACAAGCTGCCCCGGCCGATGTTGCACTCGAAGGACCTGAACTTCAGTTTTTCAGGGCTGAAGACGGCCGTGCTGACGGTCGTGAAGAATGCCGGCGCCGCCAATGTCTGCGAGCAGGACAAGGCCAATATCGCGCGCGGCTTCGTCGATGCGATCGTCGACGTGCTGGTGGCGAAGTGCGTGGCCGCGCTGAAGCAGACGAGCCTGAAGCGGCTCGTGATCGCCGGCGGCGTGGGCGCGAACAGCCAGCTGCGCGCCGCGCTGAACGCGGCGGCAGCCAGGAAACGCTTCCGTGTGTACTACCCCGAACTGGAGTTCTGCACCGATAACGGCGCGATGATCGCCTTTGCCGGCGCGATGCGGCTGTCGATCAATCCGGGCGCGGCGAAGCGGGAATATGCGTTCAATGTGCGGCCGCGATGGCCGCTGGATGAATTGAAGGTTATCTGACCGCTGGCGTCGTTCAGGCGCCCAGCAGCATTGCCGCCAGCCCCACCAGGGCCAGCAGGCCGCCGGCCGCCACAGCGCCGGTCTTCACCTGTTTCTTGCGTAACTCTTCCATGCGCTCGGTGCGCGGCGGCTTGGCCTGCTCGCGTGGAGCCGACTTCGCGGCGGTCGAAACTGATTCGTTCATGGTGCGCTCCTGGCGAAATATGTCTAGACGAGACAATGTAGCAGCAAATGGCGTGCCATGGCCACGAATTTGAAACGGTCGTGGTTGGATTGACAATGGCCGGGCGTGCCGCCCGGCACCTTGCGAGGGTCAGCGCGGTTCTTGCGGCAGCGCCTCGCCGCAGCTCTTGCAGAAACTCGCGTCGGCCTCGTGGCCGGAAGCCAGGCAGCGCGTGCAGACGCGCGCCGAAACGGGGCGCAAGCCGCGCTGGTGCGTGATTTCGGAACTGATGATGCCGGTCGGTACCGCCAGGATGCCCCAGCCCAGCAGCATCATGCACGAGGCGATGGCGCGGCCCAGATCCGTCTTCGGCACCAGGTCGCCGAAGCCGACCGTCGTCACGGTCGAGATGGCCCAATAAACCGCCGTGGGAATACTGGTGAAGCCGTGCCGCGGTCCCTCGACCACGTACATCACCGTGCCCAGCAGGAACACGATCATGAACACGACGGAGAGAAAAATCAGGATCTTGCGCCGGCTGGCCAGCAGGGCATTGCCCAGCATGCCGTATTCCTGGATATACAGCGTAAGCTTCAAGATCCGGAAGATGCGCAGCAGCCGCAGGATCCGCACGTCCAGCAGCACATGCGAACCGGGCACGAACAGCGATACATAGCTGGGCACCACCGACATCAGGTCGATGATGCCGAAAAAGCTGCGCGCATAGCGGTCCGGCCGCTTCACGCACAGCAGCCGGCCGATGTACTCGACCGTGAACAGCAGCGTGAACAGCCATTCGGCCGCCAGCAGCCATGGCCCGTACGCGCGCGCCACCGGCGCGATCGACGTCAGCACCACGGTGACGACGGACAGCACGATCGCACCGATCAGCACGAGGTCGAAGATCTGGCCCGTGCGCGTATGCGACTCGAAGATGATCTCGTACAACTCTTCGCGCCAGCCGCCCTCCGGCTTGCCGAAATGCTGGTGCGGATCGGCCGAGAGCTCGGGCGGCGCCGGGGCCTTGGTGGGACGCTCGTTCATGGGGGTGTTCATGGGGAACTCACGCGGTGGGCCTGGATGGTCGCGGGGTGGCTCAATGTAGCGCAGCCCCCAGCAGGTCGGCGCGCGGATACGCCCAGCGCGGCACGTTGCCGCACGGTTCGCGGCTGGCCTGGGCAAGGTCCATCGTCGTGAAATTGCCGCGCGGCGTGGCCGAGAAGCGCAGGTCGCTGGCCACTTCCGCATCCACCGCCGGCATGCGCGCAAAGCGCAGCCAGGCGTTCACGTGGCAATCGTTCCTTGCCAGCGTGCGCAGCGTGGCCAGGCTGCCCTGCCAGGCGGAAGCAAAGCTCACCCCGGCCGATTCCGTGTCGCGAGCGGCCGGATCGGCCAACGCGGCCGGGCAATGCGCAAGCACGTCCGGCGCCAGGTTGAGCAGGCCGCGGCGGATGCGGTAGCTGCCCTGCCCGGCATTTTCCTCGATGCTCACGAAGGACCAGCATAGCGGCTGGGCCGGGAAGGCCGTCATCGCCACGTCGAGCACGCGCGATGCCGGATCGGCCCGTTGCAGCGCCGCTTCCACGCGGGCCCGCCCCACCGACGAGGTGCCGCCCTGCACGGCAATGAAGGCCACCGACACCAGCGCCGACAGGGCCAGCGCACGCCGGCTCTGCATGCGCGTGATGCGCAGCGCCGCGATGAAGCCGCCCATCAGCAGCAGGCCGGCCAGCGCGACCGGATCCAGGTAGCCGCGCCAGGTGACGTAGCCCAGGAATGCCGCCAGCCCGGCCAGCGCCACGCCGCGCAGGAAGCGCCGCGGGATGGCCAGCGCCAGCGGCACGCCGAAGGCCACCCAGAACACCGGTTCGACGATGAACACCAGGTCGCCGTAGAACCAGCGCGGATCGAACGGCGCCAGTGGATGGATGCCGTAAGAATTCAGGAAATCCATCGACATGTGCAGCAGGAAGCCGAGCCCGATGGCCAGCCCGAGCCCCAGCCGCGCCTGGCCGCTGTGCCGGAGCAGGCGCCGCGCGTTCGGCCACAGCAGCCACAAGGCGGCGAGCAGCAGCAGCGCCTGGGGTATCGCGTACAGCAGGGTATGGGTATGGCCGCGGTGGTGCAGCAGGTAGCCCAGCGGTGCCGGCAGCAGGTCGGTCAGCACCAGGTCCAGGTCGGGGAAATTGCTGGCCACCGCGCACGCTGTCAGCAGCAGACGGTGGCGGGTGCGCTGCCGCGCCTCGTCGGGCTCGGCAGGCAGCGAGCGTTGCACCAGTTCGCCGATGCCGAGCCCGACGAAGGTGTGGGTGACGTTATCCACTCAGCGGCTGACCTCGACCCCGTGCCAGAACGCGATGCGGCCCTCGATGGCCTTGGCCGCGTCCTTCGCGGCCGGGTAGTACCAGGCGGCGTTGCGGTTCAACTGGCCATCCACTTCCACGTCATAGTAGCTGGCCACGCCCTTCCAGGGGCACAGCGTGGTGTGGCTGCTGTCCTTCAGGTATTCGCGCCTGACGCGCTCGGGCGGGAAATACACGTTCTGCTCGACGATCTCCACCTCGTCGGCGGTGGCCTCGGCGATGACGGCGCCGTTCCAGATGGCTTTCGGCATGGCTGTTCTCCTGATGTCTGTGGTCCGATGATACGGTGCTCGCTGCGCGCACGCTTCCCCACTGTGGATGGCGGGATGAACAACATTTCGTGCCGCGGCAGTGTAGCTCAAAAGACCCGGTGCGGTCACACCGGCATGCGGATCACTTGCCTGCCAGGATTTGCCGCAGCGCACCTTCGAACACCTCGGGCGGCTGGCCGCCGGAAATGAGGTGGCGCTGGTTGATGACGACGGCCGGCACCGAACGCACGCCGGCCTGCTGCCAGTATTGTTCGAGCATGCGCACCTCGTCGGCGAACTGGCCGGATTCCAGCACTTGCCGGGCGGCGGCTCGGTCCAGCCCCACCCGCTCTGCCGCGCCCAGCAGCACCTCGTGGGAGCTGGGGTCTTCGCCGTTCGTGAAGTAGGCTTCGAGCAGGGCGTGCTTGAGTTCCTTCTGGCGCCCCGCTTCCTCGGCCCAGTGCAGCAGCCGGTGGGCGTCGAAGGTGTTGTAGATGCGGCTGCGCTTGTCCATCGCGAACGTGAAGCCGACCGCCGCGCCGCGCTGGCGGATCATTTCGCGCGACTGTTCCTGCTGCTCCGGCGTGCTGCCGTATTTTTCGGCGATGTGCTCGGTGATGTCCTGCCCTTCCTTGCCCATGTCCGGGTTGAGTTCAAAGGGCTGGAAGTGGAATTCGACGGCCGCTTCGGGAATGCGGGCCAGCGCCGTTTCCAGCGACTTCAGCCCGACCGCGCACCAGGGGCAGGACACGTCGGAAACGAAATCGATACGGAGCGGAGCGGGTGTGCCAGGTGTGGAGGTCGTGGAGATGGCGGGTGTGGACATGGCGGCCTTCATGGATGCGGGGCCGCCGGCGGCGGCCGATCGCCGGATGATGAGGGCCGTTGCCGGGATTGCAAGCCGCTTTTACAAGTTACTTCTTCTTGGCACCCGCGGTGGCGCCCTTGCTCTTGCTGCCGATGCGGCTTTCCTTGCCGGCCATCAGGTTGCCGATGTTCTTCGCATGGCGCCAGATCAGCAGGCCGCACATGGCCACCACCGCGAACAGCTGCGGCTCCACGCCGAACAGCAGGCCGTAGTACAGCGGCGCGAACACGGCGGCGATCAGCGCGGCCAGCGACGAGTAGCGGAACGCGTAGGCGATGATCAGCCAGGTGGCGAGCGTGGCCAGGCCAAGCCAGATATCCAGCGCCAGCAGCACGCCGGCGGCCGTCGCCACGCCCTTGCCGCCCTCGAAGCGGAAGAACACCGGCCACAGGTGGCCGAGGAAGACCGCGATGGCGACCAGCGCGATGGTGCCGTCGCCGACGCCGAGCTGGCCGGCGAAACGGATCACCAGCCAGACCGCCAGCCAGCCCTTGAAGGCGTCGCCGACCAGGGTCCAGATGGCGGCGCCCTTGTTGCCGCTGCGCAGCACATTGGTGGCGCCCGGGTTGCCGGAGCCGTAGGTGCGCGGGTCGGACAGGCCGTAGACCTTGCTCACGACGACAGCGAAAGAGATCGAGCCGATCAGGTAGGCGGCAACCGCCAGCAGGAGGGTAGTCATTTCCTGTAATTATCCTATGGAGTGTTGGTGGAGCACGTGGCGATCAGTCGGCCAGCGCGCAGGTGACCGGGCGCGCGCCCAGCACCTCGGTCAATGTGCGGGGGGCGATGCCCACCAGGAAACCGCGCCGGCCGCCATTGATATAAATTGTTTCCAGTTGCAGGATGGATGCTTCGACGTACACCGGCATTGCCTTGCGCGTGCCGAACGGCGAAGTACCTCCCACCATGTAGCCCGAATGGCGCTGCGCGACCTCCGGCTTGCACGGTTCGACGGACTTGCAGCCGATGTTGCGCGCCAAATTTTTCGTCGACACCTTGCGATCGCCGTGCATCAGCACAATCAATGGCTTGGCGGCTTCGTCCTGCATCACCAGGGTCTTGACCACGTGGTGCTCGTCGACGCCCAGTGCGCGCGACGACACCGAGGTGCCGCCATGTTCTTCGTACTCGTAAGGGTGTTCGCTGAACGGCACCTTGTGCTGCCTGAGCAGCGCGGTTGCCGGGGTCTCTGAAATGTGCTCTTTCTTGGCCATGCCGTGTTACGATCGTTTGAAAAGGAGTTCCTCATTATGCAGGAAGAAATTCGCTTTGCGACCTTCAACGTCTGCAACCTCGCCCCGCCGGGCGTGAAATTGTACGACAACCTCGAGCCCCTGACTCCCGAAGGCTACGACGCCAAGGCGAACTGGATCGCGCAGCAACTCGATCAACTCGACGCGGACGTGATCGGCTTCCAGGAAATCTTTTCGCAGGCGGCATTGCGCGATGTCCTGTCCCGCACCCGCAAGTATGGCGAAGCGCTGCATGCCGGCTTCGACCCGGATCCGCAGGCGCACCGCCTGACGCCGAGCGTGGCCATCGTATCGCGCCTGCCCTTCGCCGGCCCGCCCGCCATCTATGCCAGCTTTCCCGCCGATGTGCCGTGCGATTCCGGCAGCCCCGACTCCGACCGTTTCGCCCGCGCGCCGCTGCATGTGCAGGTGGTGCTGCCCGGCGAGCGCATCGTGGACGTGCTGGTGGTGCACCTGAAATCGCGCCGCCCCGATTACCGCAGTGGCGACAGCGGCGAAGACCCGCTGCACTACGCGATGGCCAGCCTGCGCTCGCTCGTCTGGCGCGGCACCGAGGCGGTGGCGCTGCGCGTGCTGCTGTCGAAGATGATGCGCGAAACGCGCCGGCCGTGCGTGGTGCTCGGCGACTTCAACGACACGGCCGATGCCGTCACCACCACGATCGTGCTGGGCACCGGAGGCACGCGCGGCATCGATGGCAACGGCGGCAAGGTGCCCCAGGCCGAGGAGCGCCGCGGCCGGCTGTACGACAGCAACCAGATCCAGCTGCGCCAGGACCACTTGCGCCACGTGGGCTATACCAGCATCCACGAAGGGCATTACTCGACGATCGACCACGTGCTCGTGTCGGAGGAATTCAACCGGCATTCGCCGCGCGCGATCGGCGAGGTGGTCGACGTCAGCTATTTCAACGACCATTTGCGGCTGGAGCGGCCCGAGGCGTCCGACCATGGGCAGGTGCTGGTGCGGATGCGGCTGTTCTGACGCGCCTTACGACTGCCAGGCATCCGCCCTGCCCTGGACAGCCAGGCTGCCAAGACTGGCAACACCACCCAGGCCGCTGTCCTGCACCGCCGCTTCGGCCTGGCGGCCCTGGTACAGGTCGCACCCTTCGCCGCGCAGGAAAGCCAGCTGACCCGGGGTCTCCACCCCTTCCGCGATCACCGTCATCCGCATGCTGCGCGCCATCGCGATGATGGTGCGGATCACCGTTTCATCGCCGCCATCGCGCAGGAAGGCTTGCGCGATCTTCAGCTTGTCGATCGGGTAGTCCTTCAGCTGCCCGAGGCGCGACCAGCCGGTGCCGAAGTCGTCCAGCGACAGCCGCACGCCCAGCGCGCGCAGCCCGTGCAGCGTGGCGGCAGTGGCGCCGCCCCCCTTCATGATGATGGACTCGGTCAGCTCCAGCTCGAGGAAGCGCGCTTCCAGGCCGGCCGCTTCCAGCGCGGCACGCACGCGGTCGACCAGGTCGCGCTGCATGAACTGCGTCAGCGACAGGTTGACGGCCACCGCCACCGCCTGGCCGCCGTCATGCCAGCGGCGCGCGTGGCGGCAAGCCTCGCGCAGCACCCAGTCGCCGATCGGCACCATCAGGCCGGCCTCTTCCGCAACGCCGAGGAAGCGCTCCGGCAACAACAGGCCCAGCTCCGGGTGGCGCCAGCGGATCAGCGCTTCCAGCGCCACCAGGGTGCCGGTGGCGATGTCCAGCTCCGGCTCGAACGCCAGCTCGAACTGCCCTTCGGCCAGCGCGCGGCGCAAGCCCTGCTCGAAGGACGCGCGTTCGACGATGCGCTCGTTCATCTCGGCGCTGAAGAACTGGAAGTTGTTGCGGCCGCCCTGCTTGGCGTGGTACATCGCGATGTCGGCGTTCTTCACCAGGGTGTCGATATCATCGCCATCGCTGGGGAAGATGGACACGCCGATGGACGTGGACACGTGCAATTCGTGGGCGCCGATCGCATAGGGCTGGCAGATCGCCTGCCGGATCGTGTCCGCCACGTGCGCCGCGTGGTCGATGCCGCCGATGCCGGCCAGGATGATGACGAACTCGTCGCCACCCTGCCGGCTGACGGTATCGACCTTGCGCACGCATTTCAGCAGGCGCGCGGCCACTTCCTGCAACAGCTGGTCGCCCACCTGGTGGCCCAGCGTGTCGTTGATGCGCTTGAAGCGGTCCAGGTCCAGGAACAGGATCGCCAGCATGCTGCCGTTGCGGCGCGCGGCGGACAGGGCCAGCGACAGGCGGTCCAGCAGCAGCACGCGGTTCGGCAGGTCGGTCAGGAAATCGTGTTCGGCCAGGTGGCGCGTCTGTTCTTCCGAGCGCTTGCGTTCGGTAATGTCGGAAACGATCGCCATGTAATTGCTGACCTGGTCGTGGCTGTCGCGGATCGCCGTCAGCGCCAGCCAGGCGGGAAACAGTTCGCCGCCCTTGCGGCGCGACCAGATCTCGCCCTGCCAGTGATCGGTGGCCTCGATCTGGTCCCAGACGGCGCGGAAGAAGGTTTCATCCTCGATGCAGGAACGGTAGACCGACAGCGGCTTGCCCGGCATGTCGCCGCTGCCGTAACCGGTGATTTCCGAATACGCGCGGTTGATCGAGATGACGTGGCGGTCGCGGTCCATCAGCAGGATCGCATCGCGGCTGTTCTCGAAGACCTGGGCCGCCAGGTACAGCGTGCGCTCGGCGTGCTTGCGCGCCGAAATGTCGACGTCCATGCAGAACACCTGCGTCAGCTCGCCTTCGTGGTATACCGGCACCAGCGTGGAATACAGCCACAGCTCCTGGCCGCTGGCGGTGCGCACGTGCCAGTCGCCGATCGGCGAATGCCGGCCGGTCCGCCAGGCTTGCTCCACCAGCGCGTCGTGCTCGGCTTCGCGGTCGCCGCGCGAGAACAAGCACTTCAAGGGCTGGCCGACGACCGCTTCCGGCGCCACGCCGGACAAGTCGGCGCAGGCCCGGTTGCAGAAACGGACGCGGCCTTCGCGGTCGATGCTGCACACGGCCACCAGCGGCGTGTGTTCCAGCGCCGCCACGAGGCGGGCGATCAGGTCGAGGGCGGCCAGCGCCGGATTCGGCGCGGCTCGCTGTGCGGAGGGGGGAAGGTGATCTTGCGGGGCCATCGTGCCATTCTTGCCGCCCTGCCAGGCGCGCGCTTGCGCTGGCTCAAGAATGCCTGCTTGCACGGCAATTTTGTTGCCCAAATACAAAATTGGAACGCCAGCGCTATCCGGGCAAACCTGCCTTGCCAGCGGTGGCCGGTTTCCGATGTCCGCTACGGCAGGGCGGTTCAGCCCTGCCTGAGCACCGTGGTGTTTTCCTCGCAGCGCGGTTCAGCCCTGCCTGAGCACCGTGGTGTTTTCCTCGCGGCGCGGTTCAGCCCTGCCTGAGCACCGTCGCGTCTTCCTCGGCCTGGCCTTCCCCGGCCTGGCCCGGTTCGACCTGGTCTTCCTCGACCTGGTCTTCCTCCGTCCCGTATCCTGCCGTGTCGGCCTGCTGCTCGCCGGCCGGGCGGTGCTTCGCCTCTTCCTTGCGCCGGGCCTTTTCCTCGGCCTTGCGCTTCTTTTCCAACTCGCGTTGCCGCTTCTCGTACTGGAAATTCGTTTTTGCCATGACTGCCTCCGTTGCCGACATTATGCGACAGATTAGCATCGCAGATTTTTCAACCCCGCGGATGATGCAGCGCATGTAGCTGTTTCAGCCGTTCGCGCGCCACGTGGGTATAGATCTGGGTGGTCGAAATGTCGGCATGGCCGAGCAGCAGCTGCACCACGCGCAGGTCGGCGCCATGGTTCAGCAGGTGCGTGGCGAAGGCATGGCGCAGCGTATGGGGCGACAGGGGCGCGGTGATGTCCGCCTTGCGCGCGCATTTCTTCACGACCACCCAGAACATCTGCCGCGTCATCGGCCCGCCGCGGCCCGTGACGAACAGCGCATCGTCCTGCTGGCCATTCAGGATCACGCCGCGCCCGTCGCGCAGGTAGCGCTCGATCCATTGCCGGGCTTCGCCGCCGAACGGCACCAGGCGGGTCTTCGCACCCTTGCCGGTGATGCGCACCACGCCCTCGTTCAAGCCGAGCTCGGTAACCTTCAGCGCCACCAGTTCCGAAACCCGCAAGCCGCTCGCATACATCAGCTCGAGCATGGTGCGGTCGCGCAGGCCCAGCGGCTCGCGCACGTCCGGCGCGGCCAGCAATGCTTCCACGTGGCTTTCCGACAGCGTGTGGACGAAGCGGGCCGGCTGCTTCGC
Organism: Pseudoduganella albidiflava; assembly: GCF_004322755.1. Lineage (NCBI taxonomy): Bacteria > Pseudomonadati > Pseudomonadota > Betaproteobacteria > Burkholderiales > Oxalobacteraceae > Pseudoduganella > Pseudoduganella albidiflava. The sequence continues at coordinate 615,505 of NZ_CP036401.1, read as the reverse complement.
CGATGCCAGCTGGAGGCAGGGATCCTCGGCGATGCGCTGGCGGCGCAGCGCCTGCTGGTAAAAGCGTTTCAGGACCGACAGCCGCCGGTTCGACGAACTGGCCTTGGTATCGCCATGCCGGGCGGCGAAATAGCCGGCGATGTCGCCGGCATGCACCGCCAGCAGGCCGGTGCCGGGACGGGCCTGCGCCAGCCAGGCGGAAAACAGCTTCAGGTCGCGCCGGTAGGCATCCAGCGTGTTCTTCGACAGGCCGTCTTCCAGCCACAGCGTGTCGCAGAATTCATCGATCAGAGCAGGGTCGTTTGCTGCCATGCGTATTCGCGGTGCCCTTCGTGCGCCAGCAGCCAGCGCTTGACGTCCAGCGTGAAGCCGTTGCGGTCGTCGCTGCCGGCGAAGCCGCCCAGGCCTTGCGCGCCCGTCACGCGGTGGCATGGAATGACCAGCGGAAAATAATTCGCGCCGCACGCCTGGCCCACGGCACGCGGCATCGAGCCGACGAACTTGGCGATCTCGCCGTAAGTGCGCACTTCACCGCGCGGGATCGCCCCGATGGCATCCCACACCTTGCGCTGGAATGCGCTGCCGACCTGCGCCAGCGGCAAGTCGAAAACGAAATCGGCATCCTCGCAATAGCGCCGTACCTGCGCGGCGGCGCGTTCGGCAACCGCATCGGTGGGCGCCTTGTCGGCGAAGCTGGCCGGCAGGTACACCAGCTCGCTGACGACGGCGCCACCGGTGCGAATGCCGAGCGCGCCGAACGGGGTGGAAACGATGGCCGCGAACAGGTCGGCGGCTTGTTGTATTTGCGTCACAATTAACTCCAGACTACTGTGGCAAACATGCTACACGAACGCCGCATGGCGTACCAGAGCTCGTGCGGACGGGGCGTTTCGCGCTGCATCGCTGCCGGACTCGCCATGGCGTTTCACCACGGAGATCCAGCGAGAACCAGTGAGCGCCATGAATGCACGGACGAAAAAAAACGCACCTTCTGGTGCGTTTTAAGTATTGCTTTGGCACGGCTCCGGTTGTTTGGTCCCGCCGCGGCTGGCTTTTGGCCGCCTTCAGCAGTGATGCCAACAACATACTGTGAACCGCGTGTCTCCTCGATTTATCGCCGTCTCCGGCATGCCGTTTTTATTACCACTCCCCACTAACCCGCATATTCGTTGCTACCTTGGTGCATATCGATATGTGCTGCACCAAACAGGAGCGATCATAACTGATCCAAACGCGCATTTCTCCTGTTTTTTTGTAGCAAGAAAATATTTGCCTTGAGCATAAATTAACTATGGCAATGTTTTCGAAAGTTTGCTAGGCGCGTCACAGTCTTGTCACATCGGTCGTCACAGCGGCCGTTACATCGGGCCATACACAAGCCGGGGCAGCCACAGCGAAATTTCCGGCACGTAGGTCACCACCATCAGGAAGGCCAGCATCGTCAGCAGCCATGGCATCACGGCCACGGTCAATTCCGAGATGCCCATCTTCGTGATGCCGGATGCCACGTACAGGTTCAGCCCGACCGGTGGATGGCACATCCCCACTTCCATGTTGACGACGATGAGGATGCCGAAATGGATCGGGTCGACACCCAGCGCGACCGCGACAGGGAACAGAATCGGCGCCATGATCAGCACGATCGACGACGGCTCCATGAAATTCCCCGCCGCCAGCAGGATCACGTTCACCACCAGCAGGAAAGCGATCTTGCCGAGGCCTTGCGCCGTCAGCCAGGCGGCCATTTCCTGCGGAATGTTTTCGCTCGTCATCAGGAACGAGAACAGCACGGCGTTCGTGATGATGTACAGCAGCATGGCCGACATCGAGGCCGAATCCAGCAACACCTTGCCGGCCTGGCGCAGCTTCAGGTCCTTGTACACGAACACGGCAATGACGAAGGCGTACACGGCCGCCATGGCCGCCGCCTCGGTGGGCGTGAACAGGCCGGAGTAGATGCCACCCATCACGATCACGATCAGCAGCAGTCCCCATGCGCTCCTGCGGAATGCGGTCAGGCGCTCGGCCCAGGTGGCCTTGGGCATGCGCGGATAGCCGCGCTTCTTCGCCAGTACCCACGTCGTCAACCCCAGCAGAAACGCCAGCATGATGCCCGGCACTACGCCCGCCATGAACAGCGCGCCCACCGACGTGTTGGTGGTGACCGAATACATCACCATCACGATCGACGGCGGAATCAGGATGCCCAGCGCGCCCGACGTGGTGATCACGCCGGCGCCGAAACGCTTGGGGAAGCCCTGCTTCACCATGGCCGGCAGGATGATCGAGCCGATCGCCACCACCGTGGCCGGGCTGGAGCCGGAGACGGCCGCGAACAGCGCGCACGCCAGCACGCCGGCCAGCGCCAGCCCGCCATGCCAGTGCCCCACCATCGACGTGGCGAAGTTGATCATGCGCCGCGCCACGCCGCCGTGGGTGAGGAAATTGCCGGCCAGGATGAAGAACGGGATCGCCATGATCTCGAACTTCTCGATGCCGGTAAACAGCTTCAGCGCCACCGCCTCGATGGGCACTTCTGTCATCGTGAACAGGAACGTGAGCACCGTCAGGCCCAGCGAGATGGAGATCGGCATGCCGGTCAGCATCAGCACCAGCAGCAGCGTAAAGATGATCAGCGCGTTCATGCCTTCGCTCCCAGTTCGTCATCCAGGCCTTCGACATGGGCGTGGTCGTGTTTCGGCAGGTCGCCGGTGCGCACGAAATGCACCATCACCTGCAGGAAGCGGAAGCACATCAGCCAGGAACCGGCCGGCACCGCCAGGTAGACCAGCCACATCGGCACTTCCAGGTCGGGCGAAGTCTGGTCGGTGTGGCCGATATCCCATACGAACGAGGCGCCCAGCGCCCCGACGATGCCGGTAAACAGCGCACCGGCCAGCAGGCCGAACACGATGAACTTGTTGCGCCACGGCGTGGCGAGGCGGTTGATGACCACGTCGACACCGACGTGGATGCCGGTGCGCACGCCGTACGCGGCGCCGAACTTGGCCATCCACACGAACATGTAGATGCACAGTTCCTGCGCCCAGCTGGTATTGATCTGAATGAGTTCGTCCTGCAGCCAGGGAATCGGCAAGCCGGACAGGTAGCGGTGCACCACCGCCACGAAGATGATGAAGGTGGCCGCGCCCATCAGGGACGCGATGAGCCACTCTTCCAGGTGGTCCAGGAATTTCATGGGTGACTTTCGGGGGAGCCGGCCGGGAGGCCGGTACGTCAGGAACAACGGGGCGGCATGCTGCCGCCCCACGGCGAATTACTTCGCGCTTTCCTTCGCGATCGCGTTGACGAGGTCGGCGCCGATGCGGCCTTCCATCTGCTTGTGTACCGGCAGCAGCACCTTCTTCCAGGCTTCCTGCTGCTGCTGATTGAGGGTGATGAACTGCGTGCGGCCGGATTTCTTCATCGCGTCCAGCGCCATGTCGTTGTCGCGCTGGGCGATCGCCTTTTCATACGTGGTGGCTTCGCGCATCGCCCCTTCGAGCGCGGTGCGGATATCGGCCGGCAAGCCATCCCAGAACTTCTTGTTGACGATTACCGCGTAGCCCAGATAGCCGTGGTTCGACACCGTGGCGTACTTCTGCACTTCGTGCATCTTCTGGGTGTACATGTTCGACGGCGGGTTCTCGGTGCCATCCACCACGCCTGTCTGCAAGGCCTGGTAGACCTCGGAGAAGGCCAGCACCTGGGGGTTGGCGCCCAGCGAACGCATCTGCGCATCGAGCACCTTGGAGGACTGGATGCGCATCTTCAGGCCGCGGAAATCGCTCGGCAACGTCAGCGGCTTGTTGGCCGACATGATCTTGAAGCCGTTGTCCCAGTACGCCAGGCCCGTGATACCCTTGGATTCCAGTTTCTTCAGCAGGCTCTTGCCGATCGGCCCTTCGGTCACGTTGTACAGTGCCTGCTTGGTGGGGAACGCATACGGCAGGTCGAACACCTCGAATTCCTTCACGCCCAGCGGCCCGAACTTGGCCAGCGACGGCGCCAGCATCTGCACGGCGCCCAGCTGCAGGGCCTCGAGTTCTTCCTTGTCCTTGTACAGCTGGCTGTTCGGATAGACCTCCACCTTCACGCGGCCGTTCGTGGCGCGCTCGGCCAGCTGCTTGAAGCGGGCGGCGGCCTGGCCTTTCGGCGTGTCCGTCGCCACCACGTGGCTGAACTTGATGACGATCGGCGATTGAGCAAAGGCGTTGGTGAAGCAGGCGGTCGCGGCAAGGGCGACCAGGATGGTCTTGAGCTTCATGCGTGTGTGTCCCCAAATATGGAAGTTACATTTATTATTCCTGCAATTACATTCTGCATAACCCCCCGGCAAGGGGATACTGTGGAAAACCACAATACCCGGCAGGACCAGAATGGTTACCCTCCGACAATGACCTCCCTTCGTTCCATGGCGGCGCGCCTGCCGTTCCCCAGTTCCGCGCGCTGGCTGATGCCCGTTGTGCTGGTGCTGCTGTTCCTGGCCATTCTAATCTGGCTGCCGTGGCAGGCGCGCCAGATGGAAAGCAACGAGCGCCAGGAGCAGCTGATCGCCGACACGCTGTGGGTCGAGCAGACCATCCGCTTCCAGCTCGGCCGCCATGAGGAAGACCTGAAAAGCGTGGCCAACGAAATCCTCGCCGGCGCCACGGTCAAGCGCCTGCACGACCGCATGGCCAGCGAATTGAAGACGGGCCTGGAACTGAAACGCGTAATGTGGGTCACGCCGGAAGGCGACGTGGCCGCATCGAGCGAGGAAGCGCCGCCGCCCGTGGCGCGGCTGTCGGCCGCCTCGCGCGACGCGGCCGAGCGCGCCCGGCTCGGCCGCAGCGGCGTGTACAGCGAGCCGGCGCCGCAAACGGCGTATCCGGCGGCGGGCACGCCGGGCGCGATGATGATGGATTACCACTTGCCGCTGTACCGGGGCGCCACCTACCTGGGCACGCTGGTGGCCACCTACCAGCTGTCCGCCATCCTGGAAGAAATGGTGCCGTGGTGGTTCGCGCAGGATAACCAGGTGACGCTGCTGAACCGCGACGACGAGATCCTGGCCCGCCGCGCCGCCGCCGGGCCGGGGCACGGCGTGTACACCCACAAGCGCGCGCTCGACTTGCCGGGCGCCACCATCACGCTGATGACGGACAGCGTCAAGGCCGCGCCGAAGCTGCTGCCGAACCTGCTGGTGGGCTCGGTGATCGTGCTGGCGCTGGCGCTGCTGTGGAGCCTGCTGGCGCTGTGGGGCCACATTTCCCGGCGCCTGGCCGCCGAGGAAGCACTGCGCCAGCAGATGGCGTTTCGCACCGCGATGGAAAATTCGCTCGTCACGGGCCTGCGCGCGCGCGACCTGGAGGGGACCATCACCTACGTCAACCCCGCGTTCTGCCAGATGGTCGGCTACACGGAAGAGGAACTGGTGGGCCGCCGGCCGCCGATGCCCTACTGGGCGGCCGAAGTGATGGCCGAATACGAGCACCGGCTGCACAACGTGCTGCAGGGCACGGTGACCCCGCAATTCGAGACCATCTTCCAGCGCCCGGACGGCACCCGCATCCCCGTGCTGATCTTCGAGGCCCCGCTGGTGGACAACGATGGCCGCCATACCGGCTGGATGGGGTCGATCCTGGACATCACCGACCGCAAGCGCATCGAAGAGCTGAACCGCGAGCACCAGGAAAAGCTGCAGGCGTCCAGCCGGCTGGCCACGATGGGCGAGATCGCCTCGATGCTGGCGCATGAACTGAACCAGCCGCTGGCGGCCATTTCCAGCTACACCACCGGCGCCTTGAACCTGCTGGCGCGGCCGGGCGTGGATCCGGCCACGCTGAAACCGGCGCTGGAACAGGCCGGCACGCAGGCGCGCCGCGCCGGGCAGATCATCCGCAGCGTGCACGAATTCGTGCGCAAGCGGAAAACCGAGCGGCTCGACGTGGAAATTTCGACGATGATCGAAGGTATCCGCGCCCTGATCGAATTGCAGGCCCGGCCGCACCGCGTGGCGCTCCAGGTGGCGCTGCCGGCCGACCTGCCGCAGGTGCGGGCCGACCGCATCCTGATCGAGCAGGTCTTGCTGAACCTGGCGCGCAACGGCATCGAGGCGATGGCCGCCGTGCCCTTGCAGCGGCGCGTGCTGCGCATCGAAGGGCAGCAGGACAGCGCGACCGGCCAGGTCATCGTCAATGTGATCGACAATGGCCATGGCATCCCGCAAGAGGTGGCCGAACGGCTGTTTTCGCCGTTTTTCTCGACCAAGGCGCAGGGCATGGGCATGGGCCTGAACATTTGCCGCACGGCGATCGAGTTCCATGGCGGGACGCTGACGCACCGGGACAACCCCGGAGGCGGTACCATATTCACCTTCACGCTGCCGGCATCCGTCCCGGCCGCGGCGCAAGCCTAGTTTCTGGAGACATTCATATGCTGCATATCGTCGATGATGAAGAAGTGGTGCGCGACTCATTGTCGTGGCTGGCCTCGTCGCGCGCCATTCCCGCCACCACATACGATTGCGGCGCCAAGTTCCTGGCCTATGTGGAAGCGGGCCAGTTCGATCCGGCCGGCGATTGCGTGCTGCTCGACGTGCGGATGCCGGACATGAACGGCGTGGCCGTGTTCGACCAGCTGCATGCGCGCGGCCTGGCGCAGCGCCTGCCGGTGATCTTCCTGACCGGCCATGGCGACGTGCCGATGGCGGTCGATACCCTGAAGCGCGGCGCGTTCGACTTCTTTGAAAAGCCGTTCAACGACAACGACCTGATGGACCGCGTGCAGGAAGGCCTGGCACGCTCGCAGCAGGCCAGCGCGCATGCGGCGGTGCACGCCAGGCTGGCCACGCTGTCCTCGCGCGAGCGCGAAGTGCTGGACCTGATCCTGGCCGGCAAGATGAACAAGGTGGTCGCCGACGAACTGGGCATCAGCATGCGCACCGTCGAGGTGCACCGCGCCCATATCTTCGACAAGATGCAGGTCAAGACGGCCGTCGAGCTGGCCGGCTTGCTGAAGTAGCCATGGCGATGTCGCCCGCGTTCGCGATCAGCATGGCGCTGCTGCGCGACACGGTGCCGGACTTCGAGCGCTATCCGTTCTCGCTGCCCGCGGTGCGGCACCTCGACAAGCTGACCTTCCATCCCGCCGTGACGTTCATCGTGGGCGAGAACGGCAGCGGCAAGTCGACCCTGCTCGAAGCGCTGGCGGTGGCGCTGGGCTACAACGCCGAAGGCGGCAGCCGCAACTTCAACTTCGGCACGCGCGCCTCGCATTCGCAACTGCACGAGCATGTGCGCATCGCGCGCGGCTACCGGCGGCCCCGTGACGGCTACTTCCTGCGCGCCGAGAGTTTCTTCAACGTGGCCACGGAGGTGGAACGGCTGGGCATCCCGCTGGACTCCTACGGCGGCCGGCCGCTGCACGAACAGTCGCACGGCGAATCGTTCATGGCACTGCTGACGCACCGCTTCGGTGGCCAGGGCCTGTACCTGCTGGACGAACCGGAAGCGGCCCTGTCGCCCCAGCGCCAGCTGGCCGCGCTGGCGCGCATCCACCAGCTGGTGAAAGGCGGTTCGCAATTCATCATCGCCACCCACTCGCCGATCCTGATGGCCTATCCGGATGCGCGCATCTACGCCTGCCTGCCGGACGGCTTGCGCCGCACCGACTACGAAGACACCGAGCATTACCAGGTCACGCTGGACTTCCTGCGCAACCCGCGCCGCATGCTCGACACGCTGCTCGGCGAGGAACCGTGAGGGTGAGGCGGCGGTAATGGTGGCAATGGGGGTGACGATGATCGCCCTGCCCGGTCCGGCCGTAGCCCCAAAAAAATTTATTGAAATACATAAGCGCTTATGTAAATATGGCCGCATGAAACAAGGACTCGGCACCCAGTTGCGCCACCTGATCGAATTGCTCGATGGCGCCGTGGCCGCTTCCTACGAGGAAGCGGGGATCGACTACCGTCCGCGCTATACGCCGGTGATGCGCGCACTGGCCGAAGGCACGCCCCGCAGCGTGGGCCAGATCGCCGAAGCGGCCGGCATCACGCAGCCGGCCGCCACGCAGACGGTCGCGCTGATGCAGAAGGAAGACCTCGTGACGACCATGCCTTCGCCGGCCGATGCGCGCCAGAAGCTGGTCCGGCTGTCGGCGCGGGGGCAGGCCCTGCTGCCGCGCCTGCAGCAGTGCTGGGCCGCCACCAGCGCCGCCGCGGCCAGCCTCGATGCGGACTTGCCGTACCCCTTGTCCACCACGCTGGCGCAGGCGATCGACGCGCTGCGACAGCAATCCTTCGGCGCGCGGATCCGTGCCGCGCGTGTCCGGCTTTCGCCGGTCCCTCCCTTGCACGACCACCAGGAGAAATCATGAGTACCGCATCGTTTTCGGCCCCCTCCCGCCCCTCGCTGGGCAAGCGCCTGCTCGCCAACGGGTTCGTGCGCACCCTGCTGGGCATCCTGGCGGTGCTGGTGCCCATGAGCGTGGCGCTCGGCCTGTCCGAAATCGTGCCCAAGCCGTACCGCCTCGGCTGGCCCTTCCTGCTGGCGGCCGCCGCGATCGTGGCCGGCTACCGGTTCTACGTGCGCAAGATCGAACGACGCGAGGTGACGGAACTGGCGCTGCCGGGCGCCCGGGCCGAGCTGCTCAACGGCCTCGGCATCGGTGCGCTGCTGATGCTGGCGTGCAGCGTGCCGCTGCTGGCCGGCGGCGTCTACACATACACCGGCCTGGCGCACTGGAGCGCCGTGCTGAAGCCGCTGCCGGAACAAGTATTCGTGGCTTTCATGGAAGAGATCCTGTTCCGCGCCGTGCTGTTCCGGCTGCTGGAAAAGGCCTGGGGCACGTCGATCGCGCTGGCGGTGTCGAGCCTGGTCTTCGCCGCCGCCCACCTGCCGAGCGAGCACATCAGCACGGTCGGCGTGCTGGCCACGGTGGCCGCCTCGGCCGCGCTGTCGGCCGGCTACATCGCCACGCGCCGGCTGTGGGTACCGATCGGCATGCACTTCGCCTGGAACTACCTGTTCGATGCCGTGCTGTCGATCCCCGTTTCCGGCCACGCGGCGCGCGGCTGGATCCAGGTCACCGCCAGCGGCCCCGAATGGCTGAGCGGCGGTGCCTACGGTATCGAGGGCTCGGTCATCACCATCGCGGCCTGGGGCGGTGCCGCCATCGTGCTGCTGCTTGCCGCCCGCCGCAAGGGGCAGTGGCTGCCGCGGCCCTGACGCCAGCCGTGCAGCAAGTCAGCCGTGGTACAAGTCAGCCGTGCTACAAGTCAGCCGTGCCGGGCCAGCGCCCAGGCCACGTGCTCGCGCACCAGCGCCGACGGATGGTCCAGGCGTGAACGCAGCGCGGCGAGGATGGCGGCATCGCCGCGGGCGCCCAGCGCCGCGGCGTTGCCGAGGCCGACGGCCAGGTTGCGCAGCCACCGCTCATGGCCGATGCGGCGGATCGGGCTGCCTTCCATGTTGCGGTTGAATTCTTCTTCGCTCCAGCCGAACAGCGTGATCATCGAGGCATGGCCCAGGCCATGGCGCTCGTCGAAATCCGGCAGCGTGGCGCGGCCGGCGAACTTGTTCCAGGGGCAGGCGGTCTGGCAATCGTCGCAGCCGTACACGCGGTTGCCCAGCAGCGGCCGCAGGTCTTCCGGGATGCTGCCCTTCAGCTCGATCGTCAGGTAGGAAATGCAGCGGCGCGCATCGAGCCGGCCGGGACCCAGGATGGCGCCGGTCGGGCACACCGTGATGCAGGCGCTGCACGCGCCGCAGTGTGCTTCCGTGGGCGGGTCGACCGGCAGCGGCAGGTCGACGAGGATCTCGCCCATGAAGAACATCGAGCCGGCCTCGCGGTTGATCAGCAGGGTGTGCTTGCCGCGCCAGCCCAGGCCGGATTTTTCCGCCAGCGGCAATTCCATCACCGGCGCAGAATCCGTGAACACCCGGTAACCGAATTCGCCTACCTCGCTGCGGACGCGGTCGGCCAGCTGCTGCAGGCGCGCGCGCAGCACCTTGTGGTAATCCCTGCCCCGCGCGTACACGGAAATCACGGCAGCCTGTGGATCGGCGAGCCGGGCCTGTTCCCGCGCACGCCAGCCGGCATCGTGCGACGCCGGCAGGTAATCCATGCGCGCCGTGATCACCCGCACGGTACCTGGCACCAGCTCGGCGGGGCGGGCGCGCTTCATGCCGTGCGCCGCCATGTAGTCCATCTCGCCGTGCATGCCGGCGTCGAGCCAGGCCTGCAAGCCCGCCTCCGCCGCCGCCAGGTCGATGTCGGCGATGCGCACTTCGGCGAACCCAAGTTCGCGCCCCCACCGCTTGATGGCGGCGGCCAGGGTGGACAACACTTCGGGAGAAAGGGACATCGGGCGGTACAATGGCGGCAGCAATCCACCATTTTATGCGATCCCACCCATGAAAGCCCACCTGCGCGATGAAAGCCACACGCACGCCCTCGGCGTTTCGCTGGCGCGCGCCCTGCTGCCCGGCCTGTCGATCCACCTGCACGGCGACCTCGGCGCCGGCAAGACGGCGCTCACGCGCGCGCTGCTGCACGCGGCCGGCCACGCGGGCACCGTGAAGAGCCCCACTTACACCCTGTCCGAACCGTACCGGGTCTCGCTCGACGGCCAGCCCGTCAACGTGATCCACTACGACCTGTACCGCATGGGCAGCCCGGAGGAATTCCTCGACGCCGGCTTCCGTGAAGACTTCGACGGCCACAATATCTGCATCGTCGAGTGGCCTGAAAAAGCCGAAGGCGTACTGCCGCCGCCCGACCTGAGCGTGACGCTCGGCGTGGCCGGCGACGGACGTGATGTAGAATTGCAGGCGTTCTCCGCATTAGGTTTGTCATGCCTGCAACGCCTCCACTTCCCCCAGATCCTCTGATCGCTCCTTCGCGCGGCCGCACCCGCCGCACCTTGCTGAAGGCCGGCGGCACGCTGCTGCTGTCGGTCCTGGCGCCGCTGCCGGCCCGCGCCGCGCAGATCCTGGCCGTGCGCGTCTGGCCGGCGGAGGACTATACCCGCGTCACGCTGGAAAACGACGCCGAGCTGAAGACCTCGCATTTCATCGTCAAGGATCCGGAACGCCTGGTGGTCGATATCGAAGGCCTCGACCTGAACCCCGAGCTGAAGTCGCTGGTGGCGAAGATCCAGTCGAACGACCCGTACATCCGGCAGGTGCGCGTGGGCCAGAACCGGCCGGGCGTGGTGCGCCTGGTGTTCGACCTGAAGGAGCATATCCGCCCGCAGGTGTTCACGCTGGCGCCGGTGGGCGAATACAAGCACCGCCTGATCTTCGACCTGTATCCGGTGCACGAGGTGGACCCGATCGCGGCCATGATCGAAAAGGGCGAATGGTCCAGCGACGGCGTGCCCGTGGGCCAGCCGCAGGTGGCCGAGCAGCACCCTGCCCCGGGCCTGCCGCTGCCGGACAACCGGCTGCCCGCGCCGGGCGTGCCGTCCGAGGCGGTGCCGCGGCCGGACATCGCCAAGGTGGAACCGCACAAGCCGGAAGCGCCGAAGAAAGCCGACAAGCTGGTGCGCATGCTGACGATCACGCTCGACCCCGGCCACGGTGGCGAGGACCCCGGTGCGATCGGCGGACGCGGCAGCCGCGAAAAGGATATCGTGCTGGCGATCGCCAAGCGCCTGAAGGAAAAGCTGGAACAGCACCCGAACATGCGCGTGATGCTGACGCGCGATGGCGATTACTTCGTCCCGCTCAACAAGCGCGTGGAAAAAGCCCGCAAGGTCGATGCCGACCTGTTCGTCTCGATCCATGCCGATGCCTTCGTCAAGCCCACCGCGCGCGGCTCCTCCGTGTTCGTGCTGTCGGAAAAAGGCGCCAGCTCGTCGGCGGCACGCTGGCTGGCGAACAAGGAAAACCAGGCCGACCTGATCGGCGGCGCCCAGTCGGGCGGCGGCGATCCGCAGCTGGCCAGCGTGCTGTTCGACCTGTCGACCACGGCGCAGATCAACGACAGCCTGAAGGTGGGCAAGGCCGTGCTGCAGCAGATCGGCGGCATCAACCGGCTGCACAAGAACGCCGTCGAACAGGCCGGCTTCGCCGTGCTGAAGGCGCCGGACATCCCGTCGATCCTGATCGAGACGGCCTTCATCTCGAACCCGGAAGAAGAAGCGCGCCTGCTCGACAACAATTACCAAGACCAGATCGCGGACGCCATCGTGAAGGGCATCCGCTCGTACTTCGCCAAGAACCCGCCGCTCGCCAAGAACCGGCTGACCTGAGGATCCCGCATGCAAGAGACAACGTTCGGCCAGCTCCCGGCCGTGAGCATCACCGCGCCCGACGGCGCGCAAGCGACCATCGCGCTGTACGGCGCGCACCTGGTGTCGTGGCGCACGGCCGATGGCCGCGAGCGCCTGTTCATGAGCGAAGCCTCGCCGCGCGACGGCAGCGCCGCGATCCGCGGCGGCGTGCCGGTGATCTTCCCGCAGTTCTCCACCCGCGGCCCGGGCCAGCGCCATGGCATCGCCCGGCTGTCGCACTGGCGCCTGGGCGATCATGGCAATGACGCCACCACGGCCTGGGCCGAGTTCCTGCTGACGCAGGAGGACGTGCCGGCCGAACTGGCGCGGGGCTGGCCGCACGCCTTCGCGCTGGCGCTGCGCTTCACGCTGCGGCCCGACGGGCTCGAGATGCGCTTCCACGTCCGCAACACGGGCGGCGAACCGTTCGATTTCGCCTGCGCGCTGCACACCTATTACGCCGTCGACGCCTTCACGGGCACGGTGCTCACCGGCTTGCCGGACACGTCGCCGCTGAACTTCGGTCCGCCGCTGGACAACGTCTATCCGGCTCCGGCCGGGCTGACCCTGCAGCCGGGCACCGGTACCGTGCAGCTGGCACAGCAGGGATTCACCGAATTTGTCGTGTGGAACCCGGGGGCCGAGGCGGCTGCCAGGCTGACCGACCTGCGGGACGACGAATGGCAGCGCTTTGTCTGCATCGAACCCGCGCGGGTCGACCAGCAGCCGCTGGCCGCCGGTGCCGACTGGACCGGCGTGCACACCATCACGGTGGCCCCGTAACAAAGCCGGTCCGGCAAGCGCCGGACAAAAAAGACGGGCGCATCGCTGCGCCCGAATACTACCCTCACTGAAAACAGCCGCTTCACCCGCATCGATCTGCCGCCTGCCGAGCCCGTGTCAGCGTGCCTGACACCCTGACACGGGCTCGGCAGCAAGATGGCCTACTGCGATTCCTTGCCTACTGCGATCCCTTGCCTACTGCGATTCCTTGATCATCCGCCCCGCGGCCGCCTGCACCGGCCGGGCATTGAGCGGATACAGCCGCGAGAACAGTGCCATCTGCTCGGGCGAGGCCTGCACCGGCTCCTTCATCACCAGCCACAGCACGCCTTCCGTGCAGGGCGGCTCGGTCAGCGAGCCCATGTAGGTGTAATAGTCGCGCCGTTCCGGCAGCAGGTCGTTCGGGTTGAACACGATCGACGGCGTGAAGGTATCCTTCTTTTCCAGCGGCAGGTTGTTCCACACGGTCTGGATCGCCGCCTGTGGGCGGCCCCGCTGCAGCATCAGGGCCAGCACCGCGATGCGCCCTTCGATATCCTTGTGCACCAGGTGGATGCCCATCTCGTAGGTCTTGCCGTTGACGCGTTCTTCCGCCGGGCGGTGGAAATGCAGCTGCTGCAGCTCGTAGGTGCGTCCGGCCACGGACAGGAAATTGCCGGTGCCCAGCGCCACCTGCACGGTATGGCCGTTGTCGGTCACGGAAAAGCCGGACGGGCGGTAGTCGAAGGCGATCTGTTCCAGGTCGACCTTGATGCCGTCGCGGATATCGATCGGCGACTGGCGTTCGCCGCCATTGCACTTGTTCCAGGCGGCGTTGATCTTGCTCCAGTTGGCGGGCCCGAACTCGCCTTCGTACGTCCAGAAGGTGCCGTTGGCGGGCGGCGGCTGGGCGGGCACGTAGGCGGCTTTCGCGGCATGTGCCTGCGCCTTTCTCGCCCGGGCGGCGGCCGCGGCGCGGGCGGCCTGGTTGGCTTTCATCTGCGCCAGCCGCTCGGCGATCCTGGCCGACAGCTCGGCTTCGGCCTGCTCTTCCTCCTCGCGCGCCGACAGCTTCCTGCCCGGCTTGCCCGGCTTGGCCTTGGGATTGCCGATGCCCATGGCATCGTCGCGCGCGGGCGAAGACGGCTGCACGCCGGCAATCCGGGACGGGGAATCGTTGGCACTTGCCGAGCCGAGGGCCAGGCAGCACGCGGTGAGGGCAAGCAGCTTGCGCATGTCAATCCGGGGCAGAAAACAGAATTGCCCCGGTTAACGGATGCCGTACGGAAAAACTTGAGGTTTTTTTGCTTGAGAGAAATCAGCGGCCCAGCATGCGGCGGCTCATCTTCCACAGGCCGCCCAGCGCCACCGGGACCACGGCCACGCCCACGCCGATCAGCACGATCGTGGTCAGGTTGTCGCGCACCAGCGGCATGTTGCCAAAGAAGTAGCCGGCCGTGCACAGCGACCCGACCCACAGCACGGCCCCGGTCACGTTATAGAGCTGGAAGCGGGCAAAGGTCATGTCCGACACGCCGGCCACGAATGGCGCGAAGGTGCGCACCACTGGCACGAAGCGCGCCAGGATGATCGTCTTGCCGCCATGCCGCTCGAAGAAGTTGTGGGTGCGCTGCAGCGCATCGCGGTTGATCCAGCGGTAGTTGTGGGTAAACATGCGGTTGCCGATCGCTTCGCCGATCCAGTAATTGGTGGTGTTGCCGATCACCGCGGCGGAAATGAGCAGGAAGATCAGCAGCCCCAGGTGCATGTGGCCGGTGGCGCAGAAGGCGCCGGCAATGAACAGCAGCGTATCGCCGGGGAAGAAGAACAGGACCACCAGGCCCGTCTCGCAAAAGATGATGGCAAACAGGATCGCGTAGACCAGCGTGCCGTACTGCGCAATCAGCGTGTCCAGCGCCTTGTCGACGTGAACCAGCATTTCCATCAAGTGAACGAATTCCATAGTAGTCCTGTAAGGTTGCGGCGGGAATCATACACCAGCCCATTGGGGGAAATTCTTGCCGGCGCAACAAAGTTTTCAATAAATCAGTTTTAAAGATTACAATTTTTCAGCCCGCCCGGGCAAGCATCCAGGAGATCCGATGACCCGCTGGCCCCTCTATTTACTCGCATCCCTCGCCGCCACGCCACTGGCGGCGGCAGAACTGCCGCCGAAAGCGTCGGTCGCCGACGTGATCAAGGCATCGGCCAGCGCCGAATGGCGCCCGCTCGACCCGGCCAGCACCCTGTACCTGGAACTGCCGGCGGGCCGCGTCGTCATCGAGCTGGCGCCCGTGTTCGCGCCAAGGCATGCCGACAACATTCGCGCGCTGGTGCGCGACGGCTATTTCGACGGCCTGGCGATCCTGCGCGCGCAAGACAATTTCGTGGTGCAGTGGGGCGACCCGGACGAAGCCAATCCGCGCCCGCTGAAAACGGCCAGGGCCAAGCTGGACGGCGAATTCACGGTGCCACTGAAAAACGTCAGGGAATTCACGCGCCTGCCCGACCGCGACGGCTATGCGCCGCAGGTGGGCCATTCGAACGGTTTCCCGTCCGCGCGCGATCCGAAGAGCGGCCAGGCCTGGCTGGCGCACTGCTACGGCATGGTGGGCGTGGGGCGCGACGTGGGCGCCGACAGCGGCAACGGCAGCGCCCTGTACGCCGTGATCGGCCAGGCGCCACGCCAGCTGGATCGCAACATCACCGTGGTCGGCCGCGTGGTCGACGGCATGCCGCTGCTGTCGGTGATGCCGCGCGGCCCCGGCGCGATGGGCTTTTATGAGGACCCGGCCCAGCGCGTGCCGATCCGCTCCGTGAAGCTGGCCGCCGACGTGCCAGAAGCGCAGCGCAGCAAGCTCGAAGTGATGCGCACCGACTCGGCCAGCTTCAAGGCGGTGGCCGAAGCGGCGCGCAACCGCGGCGGCCCGTGGACCAAGGTGGCTGCCGGCCACGTCGACCTGTGCAACGTGCCGATCCCGGTGCGCCAGCAGGGTTCGTGACGGCTGCCGCCTCGTTGCGGCATCGCTCCCGCGCCGCCGGCCTCGGCCTGGCGGCCGGCCTGCACGCGGCCGTCATCGCCGTGCTGCTGGCGGACGCGGCGCGCCCTCCGGCGCCGCCCGCGGGCCAGGCCCGGGCCTTCCTGCTGGTGCCATTGCCCGCCCCCCGGCCGGCGGAACCGCCACCGGCCGCGCCGCGCCGTGATCCGCCGCCGGCACGGCAGCACCGTGCCGCGGCGCGGCCGCCCGCCAACTCCCCGGTGCCGCCCGCTTTGCAGCCCGCTTTGCAGCCCGCTTTGCAGCCCTCATTGCAGCCCTCTTTGCAGCCCTCTTTGCAGCCCACTTTGCCGCCGCTGGCCGGTGCCATCACGCTGCCGCCGCCAGCGGCGCCAGTCGACCCGGCCGCGCCGGTGGCCCCGGCCGATCCGTTCGGGGCACCGGCCGCGCAGCCGTCCCTCGCCGAACGCGCCCGCAGCAGTGCCGGGAAAATCGCCCGCGAACTCGCGCAGGAATCGGGGCAGCGCCCGCAGGAACCGCTGGCGGCCAGGCGCAACCGGCATTTCGACCGCCCTTACGAGCGCGGCATGCACGGCTTCACCGAGGATCGCTACGTGTCGCCCGACGGCACCAGCGTGATCCGCCGGAAGAGCGCCGGCAAGGTGTCATGCTATATGCCCGAGCCTTACCAGCTGCGTGCCATTCCCCGTTCGAGCTCGAGCGAACAGCGCATCCACTGCCCGCCCGACAACGCCGGGTGGCAACGGCACTGATGCCGCGCTAATGCAGGGCTGGTGCGGCGCCGGTGGGCCCAGGTGCCGGAGCTGCGGCGCCACTCCGGTATAATTTCGCCACCATGAACGCCCCGATTCCGCCCCGCCCGATCCGGGCTCTTCCCGACCAGCTCATTTCGCAAATCGCCGCCGGCGAGGTGGTCGAGCGGCCGTCCGCCGTGGTCAAGGAGCTGCTGGAAAACGCGCTGGACGCGGGCGCCAGCCAGATCACGATCCGCCTCGAGGAAGGTGGCGTCAAGCGTATCTGCATCACCGACAACGGCAAGGGCATTCCACCGGAGCAGATGCCGCTGGCGCTGGAGCGCCACGCCACGTCGAAGATCGCCTCGCTGGACGACCTGGAAAACGTCGGCACGCTGGGCTTTCGCGGCGAGGCGCTGGCCTCGATCGCCTCGGTCGCGGTCGTCACGCTGACCTCGCGGACGGCCGACGCGGCCCATGCGTGGGAACTGCAGGGCTCTCACCTGGGCACGGTCGTGCCATCGTCCGGCGCGCCGGGCACCACCGTCAACGCGCAAGACCTGTACTACAACACGCCGGCGCGCCGCAAGTTCCTGAAGTCCGAGCAGACCGAATTCGGCCACTGCGCCGAAGTCGTACGGCGCATCGCGCTGGCCCGGCCGGACGTGGCGTTTACGCTCACGCACAACGGCCGCACCGTGGACCACTGGATGGCCAGCGACATGGCCAGGCGCAGCGCGCAGATCCTCGGCGAAGCGTTTGCCGAGGCGCGCATCGCGATCGACGAAGCGTCCGGCGTGCTGCGCCTGCATGGTTTCGCCGGCCTGCCGACCGCCTCGAAGGCGCGTGCCGATTGCCAGTACTTCTATGTCAACGGCCGCTTCGTGCGCGACAAGCTGCTGGTGCACGCGGTGCGCGCCGCCTATGAAGACGTGCTGCATGGCGACCGCTTCCCTTCCTATGTGCTGGCGCTGGAGCTGGATCCGGCGCTGGTGGACGTGAACGTGCATCCATCGAAGATCGAAGTACGCTTCCGCGACAGCCGTGCCGTGCACCAGTTCGTGTTCCACGCGGTGCAGCGCGCGCTGGCGCAAACTTCCGCCACGGCGCACGGCAATGTGCCCGCCCCACTGCCCGCCGCGCAGACGCTGGGCGGCGACGTTCCCCTCGGCGGCCACGCCTGGCGCCCGCAGCAGCAGACGTCGTTCGGCGCGATGATGAACCCCACCTACACGCCCACCTTCTCGCCTTCGCCCTTCGGATCGCGCGACGGCGGCGGCGTGGCGCAGAGCACGGAACGCTACGGCGCCCTGTTCGCCGACCCGCAGCCGCCGCGCGCAGCGGAACAGGCTGCGCCATACACGATGCCGCAGCCGACCAGCTACACGGCCACCGCGGCCGCGCTGGCGCACGAGGAATTCCCGCTCGGCTTCGCGCTGGCGCAACTGCACGGCATCTATATCCTGGCGCAGAACAGCAAGGGCCTGGTGCTGGTGGACATGCACGCCGCGCACGAACGCATCCTGTACGAGCAATTGAAGAACGCGCTGGATGCGCAGATCGCCGGCACCGACATGCAGGTGCAGGCGCTGCTGATCCCCGTCACGTTCTATGCCGACCCGGTCGAGGTGGGCACGGTGCAGGAACATGGCGACACCCTGGCGGCCCTGGGCTTCGATATCGCCGTGCTGTCGCCGACCACGCTGGCGGTGCGCGCCGTGCCCAGCCTGCTGAAGAACGCCGATGCGCAGACGCTGGCGCGCGACGTGCTGCGCGACGTGCGCGAATTCGGCGGCTCGCGCGTGCTGATCGAGCGCCGCAACGAGCTGCTCGGCACGCTGGCCTGCCACACGGCCGTGCGCGCCAACCGCATCCTGACCACGCCCGAGATGAACGCGCTGCTGCGCCAGATGGAAAGCACGGAACGCGCGGACCAGTGCAACCACGGCCGCCCGACCTGGGTGCAGGTTGAAATCTCCGCCCTCGATAAACTGTTCCTCCGCGGGCAGTAAGCTGCATGAACCAACACGCCAAGCGGCCGCTCGCGGTCGCCATCATGGGCCCGACCGCGTCGGGCAAGACAGCCGCCGCACTGGCGATTGCCGAACGCATTCCGTCCGAGATCATCTCCGTCGATTCGGCGCTGGTCTACCGCGGCATGGATATCGGCACCGCCAAGCCCACCCGCGAAGAGCGGGCCGCGGTGCCGCACCACCTGATCGATATCCTCGACCCGCTCGATGCCTATTCGGTCGCCCAGTTCCGCACCGATACGCTGCGCCTGGTGGCCGACATCGCCGCGCGGGGCAAGCTGCCGCTGCTGGTCGGCGGCACCATGCTGTACTTCAAGGGCCTGGCCGACGGACTGGACGACCTGCCCGGCGCCGATCCCGCCGTGCGCGCCGAACTGGAAGCCGAAGCGCAGCGCCTGGGCTGGCCGGCGCTGCATGCGCGGCTGGCCACGCTGGACCCGGCGACGGCCGCGCGGCTCAATCCGAACGATGCGCAGCGCATCGGCCGGGCGCTGGAAATCATCCGGCTGTCGGGCCAGCCCATGTCGGCCCTGCTGGCGCGGCGCGAAAAGGAAGCGCTGCCGTTCGAGCTGGTGTCGTTCGCGCTGGAGCCGAACGACCGCGCCGTGCTGCACGAGCGGATCGCGCGCCGCTTCGACATTATGCTGGAAGACGATGCGCTGATCGATGAAGTGGAAGTGTTGCGCCGGCGCGGCGACCTGCATCCCGGCCTGCCGTCGATGCGCTGCGTGGGCTACCGCCAGGTATGGGAATACCTCGACGGCCGCATCGGCTACCAGGACATGCGCGAGACCGGCATCATCGCCACGCGCCAGCTCGCCAAGCGCCAGCTGACGTGGCTGCGCGCCATGCCCGAGCGGATCGTGATCGATTGCCTGGCGCCCGACGCGGCCGGGCAGATCCTGGCGCGGCTGCCCGTGCCGCTCGGCTGAACCAGGCGCTGTTGCGTTCATGGCGCGCATTTGCGCTGCACGTCACTGATTTGCGCTATATTGTTCGATTGTCCATCCCCAGCGCGAAATTGGCGCTTTCCTTGACAGCGTGGGTGGCACCCGGCATAATGCCTGCCGTTGCGGTGATATAGCTCAGCTGGTTAGAGCACAGCACTCATAATGCTGGGGTCGGTGGTTCAAGTCCACCTATCACCACCACCAGAATTCAAGACGAATGACCTGACCGGCGACGGTTCAGGTCATTTTTCTTCAGGAACATCGTTGTACAGTTTGCGGTGATATAGCTCAGCTGGTTAGAGCACAGCACTCATAATGCTGGGGTCGGTGGTTCAAGTCCACCTATCACCACCAGATGTGAAAAAGCCGCCGGTCGCGAGACTGGCGGCTTTTTTCATTGTCCGGGCGGATGTTAAAAATCGTTCACCCGCGTGCACCCTGCGTGCTCTCCCCTACCATCTGCCGGTACACCGGCAATGCCCGCGCCGCGCAATCGAGCATCCGCCGCCCCACGGCAGCCTGCCGCGCGTCGCCACTGCGCAGCAGTTCGCGGCCCACCTTGTATTGCGATGGATAGTTGTGGTGCATCGCGGCGTAGAGGTCAATGCTCGACAGCGCCTTGTCCACCCTGGCGCGGCGCGGGTGCGATACGCCGGCCGCATCGCCGATGGCCGCGTACAGTGCGCCGATGTGATGTTCCTGCATCCATTCGAGCAGCGAAATCGTGCGGAACGGCGTGGCATCGTCCGGCGCCTGCTGGCCGTCCCGAGACAGGTACACCTGCACTTTCGCGAGCCAATTGCCATGCCGCGCCGCGCGGTGCAGGTCGCGCAGCATGGCCGGATCGCCGCGGCTGCCAGGCAAGCCGCGCAGATAGGCGTCGACCGCGTCCAGCAACGGTACCGGTCCCACCTCGGCGGGCAGCTTGCAGACGAAGCGGGTCGTGTCCTGGTAGGCCGCCACGTCCCGCATCGCCTTCTCCAGCAGCCGCTCGACACGCGCGTCGAGCGTTTCGGCGGCAAAACGCGGCGTCCCGCGTGACGGGCCGTGCCACGCGGCCGTCCGTACCGCCGCGTCGGCACCGCGCCGCTGCGATTGCACGGTGTCGCGCGGGTATTGCGCGGCCGAGTAGATCAGGCCGCCCGCCAGCAGCAGCAACACCGCCAAGGTTCCCTGGTTTTTCATGCATTCCCCCGTTGTTGGACTGTTCTGAATGCCACTCTAAGCGGGGCAGCAGGATGCGAAATTGCGGCAACGCAATTCCTATGAGCAATCATTGCTTCATCTCAGCAACAACATTCCCACCCGGCGGCAGACTGTGTGTTTTCACCACACAGGAGGAACCATGGTCGATCTGATGCCCCCCATCTCGCGCGTGATCGGCGAGCACCGCGCGCAGATTCTGCAGAAACTGGACGGCAAACCGGGAGAGTGGACAGTGGCGGCGCTGCAAAACCAGCAGGCGATGGATACCGTGATCGGCTGCTGCTATGAGCTGCTGCCCGGCCTGGTGCGGCTGGCCGTCAAGGAGCCGGCGTTCCGCACGTTCATGATGAACAACCGCGACCGCATCATCACGCAGCTGGTGCCGCCTGCCTGAGCAATACCCGCGCGGAAATGGACGGGCGGCCGAACGCGCCTGCCCGTCCTGACGCATCTTCAGCGCTGCCGGCGGCTCCAGGGCCGCCGATCGCGTGTCCAACCCGGCCAGCAGGCTATCTTTCGGGCTTAACCCGGCCTGGACGGCATTCCTGCCAGCAGGATGCACCGTCACTGTTCGCAAGGCCGCCATGGCGGCCCGTTTTGTCGCGCCCGTTTCAGGCAGCGTGCCATGCGCCCCGCTGATGGCTGTCACGGCGGTCCTGCGCCTTGCGCGCCGCCCGCCGCACCAGCAGCACCGACAGGCCCGCCAGCAGCATGATCCAGGTGCCGGGCTCCGGTATGGCTGTCACGCCGATCGCGTATTCGAAGCCGAAACCGCCGGCGTCGTTCAGCGTGAATCCGGTCGTCAGCACGAGCTCTTGCGCCCCCGCCGCCAGCATGCCCAGTGTCAGCGCATGATCGTCGAAGAACAGTTGCGCCTCCGCGACGCTGGTGAAGTCTTCCGAGAACAGTTCGGTGCCATTGTTGCTGACCGTGAATGACAGTGCCTGGAAGCCGGCACCTTGCGACATGGCCCCTGCCAGGCCAAGCACCAGCGTACCCTGCTCCGCCGTGGCGAACTGGAAGCTGGCCGAGGTCTCATACGTATAGGCACCGAACCCTTCGCCTTCCGCATCGCCGGCATAGTACGCGGCGCTGGCGCCGATGCCGATCACGCTGCCGGTTCCCAGGACACCGGCCACTTCCGGCTGGTCGGTCAGGACCCCGATGACATCGCCGGCGGTCGGCGCGGCGGTCGCGAACGACACGGCGCCGGAATATTCCATTGGCCACATCGGTTCACTGTAGGCACCCCCGACGCTGGCGGACGTGCCTGCGCCAGCGTAAGTGCGCCCCTTCGCCCTGGCGTACGTCGACACCAGCATGCCATCGCCGTCGGACGTGCTTTGCGCGGTCGCGGTGGTGATCTGCCCGGTGGCCCCGGCGGCGGCGTTATTGCTCGCGGCGCCATGGGCCCATGAGCGCGCCGTGGCGTCGGCCTTCGTGCCGGTGGCCGTGGCACCGGCACTGGCACTGCCGAAGCCGCCACGCGCTTCCGAGACCGCCACCGCATCGTTCTGCATCCATGCACTGCCACCGCTGGTGGCACTGGCATACGCCTGCGCGATACCGGCGGACTGGGCGAACGAGTGCGCTTCGGCCCGGCCACCCGGCGCCTGGTTGTTATAGCCGGCGCCGCCCCGGGCGATGCTGTTGCTGTAGGCCTGGTCCGCCGCCGATACCGATGCGCGGGCCAGCGCACTGCCGCCCATGCCGCTGGGGTACTCGGGGCCGCTGCCGCCGCCCCGTGCGATCGAATCGGCGGTGACATGGGCACCCGCCACGGTCGACGTCAGGTCGACCATGGTGTCGGCATTGCCGCCGCCCCCGCCAGCGACGCCGATGCCCCGTCCACCGGTGCCGCCCTCGGCGACGACATTGGTCCTGAGCAAGCTTGCACCGCTGTCGGTCAACGTCAGGTGCGACGATGCCGCCCCGCCGTCCGCCGCGAGTGCGTCGCTGGCGCCGCCTTCACCGCCAATCGCGGTTTGCGACATGAACAGGTCGCCGGTGGTGGAACCGCTGACGCTATCGACCAGGTTGACCGCTCCGCCGGCGCCCCCGGTCGCGCCAAGTCCACCGGCGCCGCCAGCCCCGCCCGTGACCGTGGCGCCCACGTTCACGGATCCCGAGGTCGACTGCCCGCTGGCGGTGGCGGTACCGGAGCCCCCCGCGCCGGCCTGGTTGCCGAAGTCGATGCCGTTGCCGCCCGCGCCGCCGGTCGCGGTGGCGAAACTGTAGACCAGCACGCCGCCGGTATCGACCGCGGTACTGCTGGCCTGGCCATTGCCGCCCGCCCCGCCGTTGCCGGACCGATGGTTGCCGCCCCGGCCGCCGGTCGCCTTGGCATCGGCGTAAGTGCGCGCGCTATTGCTGGCGTTGACCGCAGCCTTGCCGAGCCCCCCGGCGCCGGCCGTTCCCGCACCGAACTCGTCGCTCACGCTGCCACCGTCGCCACCGGTGGCCGTGCCGAACAGCGAAAGATTGGTTCCGCTGGCGTTGCGCTGCAGCGTCAGGTCGGCGATGCCGCCAGCGCCGGCGGCGGCATCGGCGCTGTCGCCGCCCCGGCCCCCGCGGCCCTCCAGCGACAGGATCATATTGCCGGGGGTACTGCCGGAAAACACGTTGGCGGCCGTCACCCCGGCACCCGCCCCGCCGGCGGCACCGGCCCGGCCGGCACCGCCATCGCCACCGGTGATGACCGCGCGCAACGAGACAGCGCCGCCGCCCGACGTGCCGGCCACCGTCACCGCGGCCGTACCGCCCGCGCCGCCCGTATTGCCGCTGCCGGCCGCTTCGCCGCCGCTGCCGCCACGCGCATTGCCGGTCAGCGACAGCAGGCCGCTGGTCCCGCCGGTGCCGGCCAGGGCGGCGGTGGCTGCGCCGCCCGCTGCCCCGCTGCCGGTGGCGAGGCCGGCCGAAGCCGCCCCGCCCTGCGCGGTTGCCGTGCCCGACACGCTGGCCGTACCCGCGACGGTCAGCAACGCATCGGCCGCCCCGCCGGCTGCCGACATGCCGCCGGCAGCACCGGCAAGCGCGCCCGCGTTGCCGCCGGTGGCGGTGGCGGTGGCCGTTACACCGCTGCCCCCTTGCGCGCTGCCCTCGACAATGGCGCCGGCGTATCCACCCTGGCCGGCCATGGCGCCCGCACCGGTCGCGGCACCGCTGCCGGCCGCACCCGGCTCGCCGGCGTTGCCGCCGTTACCGCCGAGCGCGATGGCGGTCGCGGTGGCGGCGCCGCCGGCCGGATGCGATCCCGCCGTGGCCTGGGCCGCGCCACCGGCGCCACCCGCACCGGCCGCGCCGCCGTCCTGGCCAGGGTCGCCGGCCGCGCCGTTGCCGCCCGCGCCACCAGCGCCGCCGGTTGCCGTGGCAACGTTGCTGTTGCTGTTATTCGGCCCGGAAGTGGCCACGGCCGGCTGGCCGGGTCCCCCCGCGCCACCGGGGGCACCGGGGATGGCCCCATGGGTGCCGGGCGTGCCGGGGTTGCCGGTCACCGTGCTGTCGGCGTAGGCCGGACCGGCCGCCACCGATAACAGCAGTGCCAGGAGAGGCAGCAAGGGTTCCAGCCGGCCACCGCGGGTGCGGCATGGCGGCAGGGTCGACGAAGTGGCGACGCGCATGATCCAGTTCCTTCACTCATTGAGCAATTCCGGAAATGCCCTTCACGCGGCACGGGCTTCCACCCTGTGCCGTGACGCTTCCGGCGCCGGGCACAAGGCGCCTGATGTCCTGCTTCATGCCGGCCCATGGTCGAGCCGCCCGGTGGCCAGTGTCTGGTGACCAAAGTCTGGTGGCCAAAGTCTGGTGGCCAAAGTCGGGTTGCCAAAGTCTGGTGGCCAATGTCCGATGACCAAACTCTGGTGGCCGGCGTCCGGTGTCCGATCCCTGGCCCGCAGAGTCGCGCGGCCAGGGTCTGCCGGCCACGCTGCTCCTGCCTTCCCTGCTCTTCCGTAGCGCCAGTGCGCGCCTTGTCGCGGCGCTGCCACAGCCGGTGCGAGCCATGCCAACAAGGCGCGCTGGGCAGATTGCGCCTGACTTGCAAATATGCTATCAACAGACGATACGGACGCACCCTGGACCGCCAGCCGCGCCTGCGCTGCGTGCCTTGCAGAGCACCCCGGCAAAGCGCTTGCGATTATCAGTATCGGGTTGATATGTCTGAAAATCCTTTGGCTTCCCTGAATCCGCTCTTAAGCGGAGCTGAGCGGCCTGCCCGCAGCACGCTGCTGCAGGTCGGCGCCTTTGAATTGTGGCCAGCGGCGCGGCGCCTGCGGCTGCGGGGCAAGCCCGTGCCGCTCACGGCCCGCGCCTTCGACGTGCTGGCGGCCCTTGCCCTGCACCACCCCGGCATGGCCAGCAAGCGCGCGTTGCTGGCGGCCGCGTGGCCGGGGCTGGTGGTCGAGGAAAACAACCTGCAGGTGCAGGTTTCGCTGTTGCGCAAGCTACTGGGCAGCAACGCCATCACGACGGTCCCCGGCCATGGCTACCGGCTCAACCTGCCGGTGAGCGGCGGCCATGGCGTTGCCGTGGAAGAGCTGCCGCCGCCCGCCGCGCCGCTGCTCGGCCGTGACAGGGACCTGGCCGACCTGGGCGACATGCTGCGCCAGCATCGCCTGGCGAGTTTGCTGGGGGCCGGTGGCGTCGGCAAGAGTACGCTGGCGCGGCATGCCGCCACCGGCGCCGCGGCGGCCGCCGGGCTTGCCGTTGTCTGGGCCGACCTGGCCGAGTGCGCCGGGCCCATCGACGTGCTGGAAACCGTCGCGCGCGCAGCGGGTGCCGACGATACCGCGGCCGTTCCGCTGGCGCGCCACCTTGCGCAGCGGCCCTGCGTGCTGGTGCTGGATAATGCCGACCGCGTGGCCGGCGACGTGGCCGGGCTCGTCACCGCGCTGCTGGCCCATGCGCCACCGGTGCGGCTGCTGGTCACCACCCAGGTGCGGCTGCACTTGCCGGAAGAGCAGGTCTACCGGCTGATGCCGCTGGCGGTGCCGCCAGCCGGCTGCACGCTGCAGGCGGCGCTGCAATACGGCGCGCTGGCCTTGCTGCAGGCGCGCGCCCATGGCCACGACCACCGCTTTGCGCTGACCGAGGCAACCTTGCCCATCGCCATCGCGCTGTGCCGCGAGCTGGACGGTTTGCCGCTGGCGCTGGAACTGGCGGCGGCGCGCATTCCGGCCCTCGGTGTCACGGAAGTGCTGCAACGGCTGTGCGACCATTGGCTGCTGCTGAAGACGATCAACGGCAACGGCCCGGCGCGCCACCGCAGCCTGGCGGACACGCTGGAATGGAGCTTCCGGCTGCTCGACCCGCCGGCGCAGGCGCTCTGGTGCGAGACGGCGGCGATGCCACCGTGGTTTTCGCTGGACGACCTGATGGCGCATCGCGGCGGCAGCGATGGGGCGGCGACCCTGGACCTGCTCGGCACGCTCGTGGACCGCTCGATGCTCACCTTCGAAGCGGGCCGCACGCCGGGCTATACCCTGTCGGCATGCCACCGGGCGTTCGCCTTGCAGAAGCGTTCGGCCCACGGCGCCGGCACGCCGGTATCTGCCTAGATGATTCCGCCCACCACGTAGCCACCCGTCATCGCCACCACGAGCAGCGCGCCGATCGGCGTGGGCGGCGCCGGGGAAGGTATATCGCAGGCGCGGCACACGGCGCCGATCACCAGGCCCAGCACCGCACCGATCACCAGGGCGCTCATCGCGAGCCCCCTGCCTGCGCCTTTGCATCGAGCGCATGGCCACCGCAGTGGCGCCGGTTCTCGGCCGCGCGGCGGGCCACGTAGCGGTCCACCAGCCAGTAGCCGCTGCTCATCATGAACACCAGCAGCGCGCCGGACAGCACGGGCGGCGAGGCGGCCGGGATGCCGAACTTGCGGCACGCCAGCCCGACGACGAACGACAGCACCAGTCCGGCCAGGATCTTCACGTAGTTCATCGCCCCTCCGTCAGAAAGCAAAGCAGCTGCAGCCGAAGGCGCCCCAGAAACCGGCGTAATCCGAGACCGGCACAGTGGATTTGCGCGCCACGTCGTGCGAATGCCGGTGCACCGCGCAGGCGCCGGCGCACTGGTGCGGCAGCAGCCCCTTTTGCGCCGCCGGCGCCGCCGCGCGATAGTGGCCGGGCACCTTGTTCACCGGCGACCAGTCCGGCAAGACCGGCAGCGGCGGCGGGCCCAGCTTGTCGAACTCGGCCTGGGCGAACACGATCCTGCCGCCGACCACGGTGAGCACCGATTCGATCGACTTGATCGCTTCCTCGTCGACACGGAAGAAGTCGGCCGACAGCACGGCCAGGTCGGCCAGCATGCCTTCCTGGATGCGGCCTTTCTTGCCCTGCTCGCTGGAGAACCACGCGCTGCCGGCGGTCCACAGTTCGATCGCCGTCGCGCGGTCCAGTTTCGCGCCGGCGTCGTACAGGCGCAGGCCGCCCACGGTGCGGCCCGATACCAGCCAGTACAGCGCCGTCCACGGGTTGTAGCTGGCCACGCGCGTCGCATCCGTGCCGGCGCCGACCGGCACGCCGTTCTCCAGCATGCGCTTGATCGGTGGCGTGTGCTTTGCGGCCTCGGCGCCGTAGCGGTCGACGAAGTACTCGCCCTGGAACGCCATGCGGTGCTGGATGGCGATGCCGCCGCCCAGCGCTTTTACCCGCTCGATGTTCCTTGGCGTGATCGTCTCGGCGTGGTCGAACAGCCAGTGCAGGCCGTCGAACGGGATGTCGCGGTTGACCTTCTCGAACACGTCGAGCATGCGGCTGATCGATTCGTCATAGGTGGCATGCAAGCGGAACGGCCAGCGCTGCTCGACCAGGTGACGCACCACCTGTTCCAGCTGCGCTTCCATTTCCGGCGGCAGATCGGGGCGTGGCTCCAGGAAGTCCTCGAAGTCGGCGGCCGAGAACACCAGCATCTCGCCGGCGCCGTTGTGCCGGTACCAGTCGCTGCCATCGCCCGGCTTGACGATCTCCGTCCACTTCCTGAAGTCCTGCAGTTCGGCGCCCTTGTTCTGCGTGAACAGGTTGTAGGCGATGCGGATCGTCAGCTGGTCCTGCTCGGCCAGTTGCTGCACCACCTGGTAGTCTTCCGGATAGTTCTGGAAGCCGCCACCGGCGTCGATCGCGCTGGTCAGCCCGAGCCGGTTCAGCTCGCGCATGAACTGCCGGGTCGAGTTGACCTGGTGCTCCAGCGGCAGCGCCGGGCCCTTGGCCAGCGTGGCGTACAGAATCATCGCATTCGGGCGCGCGATCAGCATGCCGGTGGGGTTGCCCTGCGCGTCGCGCTGGATCTCGCCGCCCGGCGGTGCCGGCGTCGTCTTGTCGTAGCCCACGGCGCGCAGCGCGGCACGGTTCAGCAGCGCGCGGTCGTACAGGTGCAGCACGAAGACCGGGGTATCGGGCGCCGCGGCATTGATTTCGTCGAGCGTGGGCATGCGCTTTTCGGCGAACTGGAATTCGTTCCAGCCCCCCACCACGCGCACCCATTGCGGGGTGGGCGTACGCAGCGCCTGCTCCTTCAGCATGCGCAGCGCGTCGGCCAGCGACGGCACGCCTTCCCAGCGCAGCTCCAGGTTGTAGTTCAAGCCGCCGCGGATCAGGTGCAGGTGCGAGTCGTTCAGGCCGGGGATCACGGTGCGGCCGTTCAGGTCGATCACCCGGGTATCCGCCGCGGCATGGCGCATCACCTCTTCGGTGCCGCCCACGGCGAGGAACTTGCCGTCGGCGATTGCGACGGCCGTGGCGACAGGGTTGGCTTTGTCGGCGGTGTGGAAGCGGCCGTTGGTCAGTATCAGCATGGTCTTGTAGGTGGTCGATGAGGTTGGACGATGGGTGTGCCCCATCATACGCACCTGCCGTGCCCCGTCATCCCTAGACGGGGCACACCATGCCTATGCCGAAAGAGGTAGGCCTTGCCGGCCTTGCCGACCTTTACTGCTTCTTCGCCAGCACCAGCGCGATCAGGCTGAGCACCGCGGCGATCGACAGGTAGTAGCCCACGTACTGCAGGCCGTAGGTGGTGGCCAGCTTGGTGGCGATGTACGGCGCCAGCGAGGCACCGATGATGCCGGCCAGGTTGAACGTCAGCGAGGCGCCGGTGTAGCGCACCTCGGCCGGGAACAGTTCCGACAGGATGGTGCCCAGCGGGCCATACGTCATGCCCATCAGGCCCAGGCCCAGCGCCAGGAACAGCGTGACCTGGACCGCGCTCTTCGAATCGAACAGCGGGCCGAACACCAGGCCGAACAGCGCGATCGCCGCCGACACCCAGATCAGCGTGCCGCGCCTGCCATGGCGGTCGGCCAGCAGCGCGGCCACGGGAATCGTCAGGCCGAAGAACACCACGGCGATCAGCTGCTGGATCAGCATCTGCTGGCGCGAGAAGCCCTGGCCCGCCACGCCCCAGTTCAGCGTGAACACCGTCATCAGGTAGAACAGCACGAAGGTGGCCATCGCCATCATCGTGCCCAGCACCAGCGCGCGGGTATGCTGCACCAGGACCGCCTTGACGGGCACCTCGACGCGCTCGCCCTTGTCGAGCACTTTCTGGAAGTCCGGCGTTTCCGTGATCTTCAGCCGCACATACAGGCCCACCAGCACCAGCAGCGCGCTGGCCAGGAACGGCACACGCCAGCCCCAGCTGAAGAACTGCTCGTCGGTCTGTACTTCGGACAGCAGCAGGAAGATGCCGCCGGACAGGAAGAAGCCGATCGGCGCGCCCAGCTGCGGGAACATGCCGTACCAGGCGCGCTTGCCCGGCGGCGCGTTCTCGGTGGCCAGCAGCACGGCGCCGCCCCACTCGCCACCCAGGCCCAGGCCCTGGCCGAAGCGGCACAGCGCCAGCAGCGCCGGGGCCCAGGCGCCGATCTGCGCATAGGTGGGCAGCATGCCGATCACCACGGTGGAAATACCCATCGTCAGCAGGGCGGCCACCAGCGTGGCCTTGCGGCCGACGCGGTCGCCGAAGTGGCCGAACACGGCCGAGCCCACCGGGCGCGCGAAGAACGCGATGGCGAACGTGGCCAGCGACTGCAGCGTGGCGGCGGTGGGGTCGCCAGCCGGGAAGAACAGGTGGGGGAACACGAGGACGGCGGCCGTCGCGTAGATATAGAAGTCGAAGAATTCGATCGTGGTGCCAATCAGGCTGGCAAACAGCACGGTGCCGGGCGAGTTGACTCGGCCGGCCGGGTGAGGCTGGGACATGCGTACTCCGGGGTGATGGGAAAAACCGAAAGGGTGCCGTCAGCCGGGTGGGGCGATCTGGGCGAACGCGTCGCGGATCTCGGCGGCGGATTCCGGCCGCACCACGCGCGCCACTTCCTTCCCGTCTTGCAGGAAGATCATGGTCGGCCAGAGTTTGACACGGAAGGATCGGCCCAGCAAGCGGCCGGGCCCGTCCTCCACCTTGAAGTGGCGGATCGCCGGGTAATCCGCGTAGGCCTCGGCCAGCGGCGCCTGCGCGGCGCGGCAGTAGCCGCACCAGTTGGTGCCGAATTCAAGCAGTGCCGGACCGGCCAGCGCGTCGATATCGGCCCGCGACGGGGCGGCCTCCTGGTAGGTACGTTCCATGATGTGCTCCGCAACGATGAAGGCCGCACCTTATCACGGCCGCGCGGCGGCGGGCGCCAGGATCGGCGGTGGCCGATGCTAGAATTGCCTGTCCCTACTACCGGCGATCACGATGCGCCTTGGCATCACCTCCATCCAGCGCAACCGCCAGCCGTGGATCGTCGAATGGCTGGCCTTCCACATGCTGGCCGGCTTCGAGCGCTTCTACCTGTACTGCCACCGGTGCGACGACGGCATGGAGCAGACCCTGGCCAGGCTGGCCCGGCACTACCCCCTCACGGTGTACACGGTGGGCGACCGCGACAGGCCGCAACTGGCCGCCTACCAGCACGCATGGGACAAGCACCAGCGGGAAGTCGACTGGATGGCCTTCATCGACGGCGACGAGTTCCTGTTCCCCACCCGCGCCGCGACGATGGCCGAGGCACTGGCACCCTACGCGGACAAGCCGCTGTCGGCACTGGCGGTGTACTGGATCTGCTACGGCAGCAACGGGCATGTGCGCGACCCGGGCGGCCTGCTGCTGGAAAACTATCCGCGCCACAGCGAGCCGGGCTTCGGCCCGAACCGGCACGTCAAGTCGATCGTCCGTTCCGGGCAGCCGGTACGCTGCAGCGGATCGCATGTCTTCACCACGCCGCTCGGCACGGTCGACGAGCTGCTGCGGCCGCTCACGGCGCCGATGCTGCAGGACCCGGCGCTGGCGCCGTCCCACGAGCACTTCCGCATCAACCATTACGTGACCCAGCACTACGACTACTTCAGGCAGGTCAAGCAGAACATCGGCGCGGCCGACCGCACGCCGCACATCGTCCGCCCCGACCACTGGTTCACCGGCCACGACCGCAACGAATGCGACGACGGCGTCGCGCGGCGCTTCCTGCCGGCGCTGAAGCGGAAGGTGGCGGAGCTGGAGGCGGTGCTGAAAGCGGGCAGTTGACCTGGAGCCCGCTTGGTTGAGCGAACCCCAAATGCAAAATCCGGGGTCAGACCCGCCGGGTCTGACCCCAGCCGTTCGCCGTTGGGGTAATAGAAATCGGTCACAGTCACCATTTTTGGTGGCAAAGCTGGCCTGCATTTTCGCTCTACAGCATCGGGACCTCGAGAAACCGTAATGAGCGACGGCAGATCTGGTTGAGGAACGGAGTCGTACTTTAGTACGATCGGTCCGCCGCAGCGGAGTACCGGAGACCAGCAGCTGGCGCCGCGCAATAGGCTTATCGAGGTTCCACCACTATGCGGAGAGGGTGGTGTTGTACTCCTTGCCGCCGATCTTCACGCGGTTCAGCTTCAGCCCGCGCACGTTGTACAGGAAGTACGGGTGCTCGGTGCTGACGGTGGTGCCGAAGTCGCAATCGCTGATCGTCACGTTGGTGACCGGCGGCACCTGCGGCATCGGCTGCGGGCCGTTGTAGTTGTTCGAGACCGGGCCGAGGATCACGATGGCCTGGTAGCACGCCGCCTTCTGTCCCTTCTTGGCGCCCTTCTTCACTTCCACGTTGCCGACCGTGACATTGGAAATCTGCACGTTGTCCACCACCGGCGGACGGGTACGCACGGTGTCGGCGGTCGGCGTGTAGTCGCAGTCGAACGTGACGACGGCGCCGGCGGCCACGGCCACGGTGCGCGCTTCGATCGGCGAATTGGGCAGCGATGCGTAGAACGACGGGCTGGTCTGCACGCCATTCGGGATCTTCACGTTGCGCACGTAGAAGTTCTTCAGGTAGCCGCCGCGGTTCATGTTGGTCTTCAGCCGGATCGCGGTGTTCAGCGGATCGGTGGCCCAGTGGATGTTCTCGAACACGAGATCCTGGGCATACACGTTCTGGATGCCGCCGGCCATCTCGCTGCCCAGCGTGACGGCGCCGTGGCCACTCTGCATGATGCATTTCTGCACCACGATGTTCTGCGACGGGCCGTACTGCGTATCGAGGTCCTTGCCGGCCTTGATGGCGATGCAATCGTCGCCCGTGTCGAAGGTGCAGCCCTCGATCAGCACCATGTCGCACGACTCCGGATCGAAGCCGTCGCTGTTCGGGCCCTTGCTGTTGCAGTGCACGTTGCGGATCACGATGTTGCGGCAATGGACCGGGTGGTGCTGCCAGAACGGCGTGTCCTTCAGTTCGTAGCCCTCCAGCAGCACATTGGTGCAGCCGATCAGGTGCACCATCGTCGGCCGCAGCAGGTGGCCCAGGCCGAACACGCGCTGCCCCAGCGGCACGCCCGCTTCGGACAGCGCCGGCAGGTACTGCTCGTCGGCGCGCCAGCGTTCGCCCTCGCCCTGGATATGCAGGCGCTCCGCTTCGGTGAGGTGCGGCGCCACGTCCTTCAGCGATTTCGGGTTGATCGGGTTCGGCACGCGCTGCGTCAGCTTGCCTTCCACGTAGCCCGGCGTGTTGGCCTGCGAGGCCGGGTTGATCGTGCGGTTCTTGCCCTTCCAGGTCCACCAGCAGTCGCCATCCTTGCCGTTGAAGGGCACGCCGCCCTGGCCATTCAGCACGCTGGTCCAGTCTTCGCCCGTCAGCGCGATATTGTCGGCACCATAAGCGTAGATCGGCGACGCGAAGTTCAGGCAATCGTTGCCCTGCCAGCGCGTGATCACCAGCTTGCCGTGCTTGCCGCAATCGAATTCGCCATACTTCGCGTAGTCGGCAGGCTGCGTCGAGAACAGCACGTTGGCGCCCTTCTTCAGGTGGACGTGCACGTTCGACAGCAGCACGATCGGGCCGGCCACGAACCAGTTACCGGCCGGGATCACCACGCGGCCGCCGCCGGCCTTGTGGCAGGCCTCGATGGCGGCCTTGATCGCCGGGTAGCAATCGTGCGAGCCCGGCGCATGCGTGTCGACCGTCGCCTGGTCGTCGTGCGAGATCCAGGCCCTGATCTTGACCAGCTTGCACTGCGCGGCGCCGAAATCGGTGATCGGGAAGTCCTGGTCGCGGAAGCGCAGGGGCTTGCTCAGGCGGTCGACGATTTCCTTGGCGCGGCCCCACGGGTCGTCGCCGATCGCCGCACTGGCCGAACCGGTCGCCAGGGCGGCGCCGCCGCCGGCCAGCGCCAGGCTGGAAGCCGATACCGCCTTCATCATCGCGCGGCGTTTTTCATTGACTCGCTGGTCATTCATGCGCTGGTCGTTCACATGCTGCTTATTCATGTCGTTCATGCTGTCTCCTACTCGTGGGAGTTGTTGAATTCTGCCAGGTACACGTCCGGCGGCAGGGGCTGCTTCCCGTAGCCCAGGTGGTTGACGGGGTCGAAGCCCGCGTTCTTCAGGTTCTTGAAAAAATCATCCGATGAAAACTGCGCCGGGCGGTAGGCCAGCGTGCCGGGCGCGTTCCAGTCCGACCAGGGCCTGGCGCGGTCGATGTGCGCGCCGATGCGCGAATTCATCACCACCATCTTGCCGACCGTTTCCAGCACGGTGGGCGTGATCGTGCCCTTCGGGGCCTGGTAGGCGCTGGCGGTACCCAGCGTGCACGCATAGCCCGCCACGGCCACCGGCGCGTACGGGCTGCAGCGCGAGTTGTGGAACCACTGGCGCGCGAGGTAGTACTTGCCGGCCAGCGCGTTCGGCGAACCGTCGCTGGTAAACTTCACTTCGTTGAACACGAAGCCGTACTTGGTGCGCCAGTTGGTGTTCGGCGCGCCCACGTACGACATCGTGCGGTCGCCCAGCGACTTCACTTCGCTCCGGTAGAAATAGGCGGTGGTATCGCCGAAGATGAAATCGACGTCGCCCTCGATATACGACTTGTGGAAGAAGCTGCGCGCGGTGACGCGGGTTTCGCCCGACTTCAGGTACAGCGTGTCCTGGAAGCCGATCAGCCGCACGTTCTCGAACTGGGCCTTGTCGGCGCCTTCGACCAGCAGGGCCACGGCCTGGTGGCTGACGCGGGCCTGCGGCTGGTCCGGCGTGCCGCACACGCGCTCGCCGCATTCGTCGCGCGCATTGCCGGTGGCCTTGTTGTAGGCGTTCTCGATGGTCAGGTTGCGCGCCTGGAAGCCGTGGTTGCGGGTCCACACCGTCATCGAACCGCTGGTCGAGATGGTGGGCGCGCGCGCCGCGATCTGCGCATGCATTTCCACGATAGCCGGGGCCAGCCGGGCAAACTGCGCGCCGTGCTGCCGGATGTAGTCGGCCACCGGCACGGCGGCATCCAGCCCGGCCGAGATCACGGTATCGGCCGCCGTGGCGCCCTCCCCGTACAGCGTGATCGGCCGCGCCGAGGCGGGCACGTAGACCAGCTCGCGGTAGGTACCCGGCTTGACGAGGATGTACTGGCGCCCGCCGCCCGGCTGAGCGGCGGCATCCACGATGGCGCGGTTGATGGCCTGCTGCACGCTGATGAAGGTCTTCACGCCATCGGCGCGGCCGGCCGCGTCGACCGTGTAGTCGGCCGTAAACGGAACATTGCGCGCCAATGGATCGGCCAGCGGATCCCACGGATCGGTTTTCTCCGCACCGGCACGGCCGGTGGTCTTGAGCACTTCGGCAATCGTGAAGCGTTTCGCTTCCGCCGCGCTGAGCTGCGGCCGGCCGGCGGCCCCGGTATCCTGGGCCTGCGCAGCACCGGCCAGGAGCATGGCCGCCAGCAGCAGTGCCGCGCGCATCATTCGCCCTCCGGCTTGAACTCGGCCGCCACGGCGGGGATGGCCGCTTTCAGCTCGCGTTCGACCATCGCGGCGAAGTATTTCGCCCCTTTGGCGCCAAGGTGCGTGTAGTCGAAGGCGCTCTTGGCGGCGCCTTGCGGCTCGGCGCCCGCTCCCGTGGCGACGGGCGCCGCGGCCGGCTTCGGCGCCACCGCGAATGTGTCGGCCTGCGCTTCGCCCATCGCCTGCACGGCGGCGTAGCTGTCGGCATTCAGGTCCAGCAACGGCACCTGCTTTTCCTTCGCGGTGGCGCGGATCACGTCCGCCCACGGCACCAGCGTGTTTTCCAGCACGCCGTTCCTGAACATGCGGCGCGTGAGCGGCGTCACCAGCACCGGCACGCCGTCCAGGGCCCTGACTTCGTCGACATAGCGGCCCATGTTGACGGGGAATTCGGTCTTCAGGTCGGTCGACCGGCCCGGCTTGCCCGGCTGGTCGTTGTGGCCGAACTGGATCAGTACATACGTGGCGCGGTAGGCGGCGGCGCCTTTCAGCAGGCCCTGCACCTCGTCCCAGCGCCCTTCGGCGCGGAAGCTCGACGAGCTGCGCCCGCCCTTGGCCAGGTTGATGCACGTGTGGGCGCGGTTCACGCGCGCGCAGAACGCATCCCCATAGCCGCTGGCCGTGGCCATGGTGGAATCGCCGACGAGGATGAACCGCACCGGCTTGTCCGCCGCGGCGGCACTGCCGAGCGACAGCAGGGCAGCCAGGGCACCGCACAGGAAACGCTGTTTCATGTAAGACCTCCGCTCCATGGTAAAAAACCGCCGGCCACGGCAGTGATACTGCGCGTGGCGGGCGGCCCGGTTTCGCTTAGAACGTGTAGCTTGCGCGCAGGTTGTACGAGCGGCCGATCGGGCTGGCCGCGCTCGACAGGTAACCGAACGAGTAACCGCTGTGGTTGGTGACCGGCGGGGCCGAGTCGAACACGTTGGTGATGCCGAACGTCAGCTGCGTGTTCTTGAAGCCCTTGTAGCCCACCGTCAGGTTCCACGGCTTGTACGAGTTGATGTCGCGCCAGTATTGCTCGGCCACGAGATTCTGGTCTTCGTACTTCGAGTTGTAGTTCTGGGTGGCCTGCGCGGTCCAGTCGCCCAGCGCCCACGACATCTTCAGCACGTGCTTCCAGCGGTACGTGATGATCGGGAAGCTCGACGTGGTGCCGTTCGACGCGGCGCCGAAGCGGCCCACGTTGTTGACCCATTCTTCGCCCTCGAACAGCTGGTTGTCGAACTGCGTCAGGTAGGTGCCGTCCAGTTCCACCTTGAAGTCGCCGTAGGTGCTGCGCGGGAAGCGGTAGGTCGCCGAGACGTCGATACCGGCCGCCTTCTGGCCGCCCAGGTTCATCGTGGTGTTGTTGATGAACGCCAGCGTGCCGTCGGCGTTGCGCACGAACAGGTGGGCGTACTTGGCCGGATCCTGGAAGTACACCTGCTCCGGCAGGTTGGCCAGCATGTCCTTCATGCGGATGTTCCAGTAGTCGAACGACATCGTCAGCGACTTGGTCGGTTCCACCACCACGCCCAGCGTGAAGCCCTTCGATTTTTCCGGCTTCAGGCCATCGTTCGAGCCCACCTGCTTCGGCAGCTGCACGTTGCAGACTTCGGAAGCGACATAGCCCGGCAGCGCGGTGCCGGTACCGGTCACGCCTGGCGTGCCGCCCGGGCACAGCTGCGGGTCATCCCAGCGTGCGGAAGTCTTGCCGGTGGCGCCCGGCAGGCGATAGCCGTAGGCGTCGAACAGCGTCGGCGCGCGGAAGCCGGTGTTGGCCGAGCCGCGGAACATCACGTTCTTGGTGGCTTCCCAGCGGAAGCTGGCCTTCGGATTGATGGTGTTGCCGAAGTCGCTGAAATAGTCGTCGCGCACGGCCAGGTTGACGTTCAGCGCGCTCGTGACCGGCAGGTCCAGCTCGGCGTACAGCGCGTACACGTTGCGCTGGCCTTCGCCGTGCGACATGGTGCTGTTCAGGTACGTGATGCCGTTCTGCACCGGCAGCTTGTCGTCGCGCGTGGTCTGGTGGCTCGCGTCGGCACCCAGCGCAATCGCCGCGTCGCCGCCGCTCATCGCGAACAGCGTACGGCTGGCCGAGAAGTCGACGCCCTTGTACGTGGTTTGCGAATCGCGGTTCTTCACGCCGTTCACGGTCAGCGTATCGAGGTATGCGCGGCCGGCCTGGTCCTGCAGGCCGAACGGGTTCAGGATGCCGTTCTTCAGGCCATCGAGCAAACCCTGGCCTTCCAGGAAACCGTTCTGGTAGAAGTTTTCGCGATCCGACAGGCCGATGACGAGGCCGGCCCGGTAATCCCATTCACCGAACTTGCCTTCGTCGACGAAGGCCAGGCGCTGGTTGACCTGCTTGTCCTTCTGCGCGGCCAGGCCGTAGTCGGCCACGGACCAGGTCACGGTCAGCGGCTGGCCGTTGATGCCGGCCATTGCCGGCACGCCGCCGCTGTTGCCCGGATACCATTTCGACGACGACGGGAGGATGGCCGACACGCCATTCACCGCTACGGCCTGGGTCGGGTTGCGCGTGGCGATGATGTACGACTGCCCGCGGGTGTATTCCACCGTGAACGTGTGGTCTTCGCTGATCTGCTTGGCGGCGCGGGCATAGAAGCCGATCTGCTGGTTTTCATACAGCGCGGTGCCGTACTCGTTGCTGTTCAGCGTACAGGTATTCTTGGCGCCGATCGTCGAATACGGCTCGGCGCAGGTGGCCGCGTACGGGTTCTGCGCATTCTTGTTGGTGGCCGTGGTGAAGTTGGCCGGCATGGCATAGCCGCCGGTGCCCAGCGTGCGCGGACGGCCCAGCGAAGCCAGCAGCTCGTCGGAGCTGAATTCGGCGCGGTCGCGCGCGGCCAGGCGCGAACGGTCGTGGAAGTCGACGGTGGCGTAGGCCGACCAGCCGTCGCGGTTCAGGTTGCCCTTGCCGAAGGTCAGCGTGGCGCGGCGTTCGTCGCCGCCACCGCTGCGTTCCGGCATCACGTACTGGCCGGTTACCTGCACGCCTTCGAATTCCTTCTTCGTGATGAAGTTGACCACGCCGCCGATCGCGTCCGAACCATACAGCGACGAGGCGCCATCGCGCAGGATCTCGACACGCTGCAGCGCGGAGAACGGGATCACGTCCAGGTTGGCATAGCCGGCGGAGATCGCCTCGTTGGCCAGGCGGCGGCCGTTCAGCAGCACCAGCGTGCGGTTCACGCCCAGGCCACGCAGGTTGATGTTGGTGCCGGAACCGGCATTGCTCGGTGCCAGCGACGCCGATTGCGGCAGCGCCATCATCACGTCGGCCAGCGTGGTCATGCCGCGCTGGGTGAATTCCTCGGCCTTGATGCTGGTGACCGGCAGCGCTTCTTCATTGGCCAGTCGCTTGATCGAGGAACCCGTCACTTCGATGCGCTGCATCGCGGCCTCCTGTGCGGCTGCCCCGTTCGCCACGGCGATTGCCGCCAGTGCGATCGAGGTCAGAACCAGCCGTGGCTGGAAGCGGGTTTGCATACTTGCGCGCTTGTTCATGCTTGTCTCCTGGGTTTTCCGATGGTGTTCGCGCCGGCCTGCCTCCTTGTATAGAGCGGCGGGCGGCGGTAGTGGAGCACCTCGCGTGCTCCGTGCCGCTGCGACGAGGGCCGGGGCCGGGGTCGCATGCGGTGGATAAACTTGTTGTTATGAGATCAGGGGCGCGGCTGCGCTGCGCAGAGGCGCGCGACGCCGGCAAAGGTGGCGGGTGGTTCCGCTGATGGTATCGAATACATCCTGTCTCCTGTCGCGGCGCCATTCGATGCGGCCCCGCGCTGCTGTAATTGCTGTATTGCCGTTCCGGTACTGCTTGTTCTTGTAATGCCTGTGCCGGTACTGCCTGTCTTGTACTGCCTGTCCTGTACTGCCTGTCCTGTATTGCCAATCCTGTATTGCCAGTCCTGTGTTGCTTTTTTGCAGGCTTTTTACTGCCTGCCTTGCCCTCAGCCGCGCGAAAACGTCCGCGTCACCCGTTCCAGGTGCGCCCGCATCGCGCGCCGCGCCGCGGCCGGATCGTGTGCCGCGATCGCCTCGAAGATGCGGCGGTGGTCCTTCAGCGTTTCCTGCCGCAGCTCTTCCGTCTGGAAGTGTTCCTTCAGCTTGTGCCACAGCCGGCCGCGCTGGTTCCACAGGTAATCCATCGTGCCCACCAGCGCGCCGTTGCCGGTGGCGCGGGCGATCGCCAGGTGGAAGTTGCGGTCGGCCAACTCGTTGGTGGTCTTGTTGGCGTGGTGCGCCTCCATTTCCTCGACCGCCTTGAGGATCGCGTCGATCGCATTGTCGGTGGCCACGCGCGCCGCGATGGCCGCCACTTCCGCCTCGATCAGGCGGCGCGCCGACAACACTTCGAACGGGCCCGGCCCTGCTTCCGGCAGGCTCGCCTCCGGTTCCGCCTCGCATACATAGACGCCGGAGCCGCCACGCACTTCGATCACGCCGCCCAGTTCCAGCGCGATCAGCGCCTCGCGCAGCGAAGCCCGGCTGACCGCCAGCCTGGTGGCCAGGTCGCGCTCGGATGGCAGGCGGGCGCCGGGCGCAATGCCCTCGTCACGGATCAGCTGCGCGATACGGTCCGCGACCACGCGGTACAGCCGCGGCTCCTGGTGGTCTGGCGATGGGGGCGGACGTTTCAGCATCTTGCTTTTCATTATTGCATTTGGTCAGGCCATTCTAAACCGGTCAGACCAAATGAGCAATGTGGACTAGCCAAAAATTTGGGCATCTGTCATACTGAAGTCATCAGACAACTCGCCGGCACGTCAGATCGTTGCGCAACAACAACATGCGCCGATCCCACGCCGCCGGCCCCTCAGGACAGAACCATGACAGCGAGCACTCCGCGCCGTATCCTCATGCACGCCAACGATAACGTGGCGATCGTCGTCAACGATGGCGGGCTGCCGGCGGGCACCGTTTTCCCCGATGGCCTGACGCTGGTCGAAAACGTGCCGCAAGGCCACAAGGTGGCGCTGGCCGACATCGCGCAGGGCCAGAGTGTGCTGCGTTACAACGTTTCGATCGGCCGCGCCGTGCGCGATATCCCGAAAGGCAGCTGGGTCTCCGAGCAGTTGCTGGAGATGCCGCCGGCGCGCGAGCTGGACAACCTACCCATCGCCACCGTGAAAGTGCCGCCGCTGGAACCGCTGGAAGGCTATACGTTCCAGGGCTACCGCAACGAGGACGGCTCGGTCGGCACGCGCAACATCCTGGGGATCACCACCACCGTGCAATGCGTGTCCGGCGTGGTCGAGTTCGCCGTGAAGCGCATCAAGGCCGAGCTGCTGCCCAGGTATCCGAACGTGGATGACGTGGTCGGCCTCGAGCACACCTATGGCTGCGGCGTGGCGATCGATGCGCCGGGCGCCAACATCCCGATCCGCACGATCCACAACATCAGCAAGAACCCGAACTTCGGCGGCCAGGCGATGGTCGTGTCGCTCGGCTGCGAGAAGCTGCAGCCGACCCGCCTGTTCCCCGCCAACTCGATCCAGATCCGCCGCAAGGACGATACGGTGGCCACCGAACCGCCGGTGGTGTGCCTGCAGGACGCCGGCAACGTGGGCTTCATGTCGATGGTCGAATCGATCATGCAGACGGCCGAGGCGCAGCTGGAAGTACTGAACCGCCGCCAGCGCGTGACCTGCCCCGCTTCCGACCTGGTGGTGGGCGTGCAGTGCGGCGGCAGCGATGCCTTCTCCGGCGTGACCGCCAACCCGGCCGTCGGTTTCGCCACCGACCTGCTGGTGCGCGCCGGCGCCACCGTGATGTTCTCGGAAGTGACGGAAGTGCGCGACGGGATCGACCAGCTGACGTCGCGCGCCGTGAGCGCCGAGGTGGCCGATGAAATGATCCGCGAGATGGCGTGGTATGACGCCTACCTGACCCGCGGCGGCGTCGACCGCAGCGCCAACACCACGCCGGGCAACAAGAAGGGCGGCCTGTCGAACATCGTCGAAAAGGCCATGGGCTCGATCGTCAAGTCGGGCAGCGTGCCGATTTCGGGCGTGCTGTCGCCGGGCGAAAAGGCCACCACGAAAGGCGTGAAGGGCCTGATCTACACGGCCACGCCGGCATCGGACTTCATCTGCGGCACGCTGCAGCTGGCGGCCGGCATGAACCTGCACGTGTTCACCACCGGCCGCGGCACGCCGTACGGCCTGGCCGAATGCCCGGTGATCAAGGTGGCAACGCGCGAC
This sequence comes from Pseudoduganella albidiflava, assembly GCF_004322755.1. Taxonomy (NCBI): domain Bacteria; kingdom Pseudomonadati; phylum Pseudomonadota; class Betaproteobacteria; order Burkholderiales; family Oxalobacteraceae; genus Pseudoduganella; species Pseudoduganella albidiflava. The sequence goes on along the minus strand of NZ_CP036401.1, from coordinate 574,110 downwards.
GACCTGGCGCGCCGCTGGCATGACCTGATGGACGTGAACGCGGGCCGCATCGCCACCGGCGAAGCGACCATCGAAAGCGTGGGCTGGGAACTGTTCCAGCTGCTGCTCGACGTGGCAAGCGGCAAGAAGACCTGGGCCGAGCACTGGAAACTGCACAACGCCCTGGTCCTGTTCAATCCGGCGCCGGTCACCTAATAAGGGCTGCAAACCTGCTGCGCGTTGTATTTCGAGTCTCCAGTGCTCACCGTACTAAAGTACGGCTGCGCGCTTCAACTCGAACTACTGCCGCTCGCGACGGTTTTCAGGCCCTTATCGGCTCGATCATTACAGGCTAAAATCCAGAGACCAATTTAGAGACCACTATGACGACGACGAAAAAACCTTTCAAGCGCCTGTTGCTGACCGGCGCGGCCGGCGGCCTCGGTAAAGTGCTGCGCGAGCGGATCAAGCCATGGGCGGACGTGGTGCGCCTGTCCGACATCGGCGACATGGGCGAGGCCGGCGAGGGCGAAGAGATCTTCCAGGCCGACCTGGCCGACAAGCAGGCCGTGCTGAAGATGGTCGAAGGCGTCGACGCCATCCTGCACTTCGGCGGCATCTCGACCGAGAACACGTTCGAGAACATCATGTTCGCCAATATCCAGGGCACGTACAACATCTACGAGGCGGCCCACCGCCACGGCGTGAAGCGCATCGTGTTCGCCTCGTCGAACCATGCGATCGGCTTCTACCCGCAGACCCAGGTGATCGACGCGGACGACCCGCCGCGCCCGGACAGCATGTACGGCATCTCGAAGGTGTTCGGCGAGCAGCTGTCGCGCTATTACTTCGACCGCACCGGCATCGAGACCGTGTGCCTGCGCATCGGTTCCTCGTTCCCCTCGGTGAACAATCCGCGCATGATGTGCACCTGGCTGTCCTATGACGACCTGCTGGAAGCGCTGCGCGTCTCGCTGCTGACCCCGCGCGTGGGCCACACCATCCTGTTCGGCGCCTCGAACAACAAGCGCCAGTGGTGGGACAACCGCAAGGCCGCCCACCTGGGCTTCCAGCCGAAGGATTCCTCGGAACAGTTCCGCGCCGACGTGCCGGAAACCGGCGAATACCCGCCGGAAGACGACGCCACCTTCAACTACCACGGCGGCAAGTTCATCTTCGACGGGCCGATGTACAAGGATTGATGCAATCAAGGGCGCAACTAGCGCCCTTTTTTTCGGCTGCGGAATGTTGGTGCCCGCAACCCCAACGGCAGAGACCGGGGTCAGACCCCCGCGGCCGTTACCAGCAAGCTCGGCCGTCAGCGGTGCCGGGGGTCTGACCCCAGCGCTTGCAACTGGGTGGACAGCCGGTAGCGGCCTGCTGATTTTCCAGGCTGCGTATCGCTGGCTCACGCAAATCCAACGGCAGAGACCGGGGTCAGCCCCCGACGCCGTTACCAGCAAGCTCGGCCATCGGCGGTGCCGGGAGTCTGACCCCGGGGCTTGCATCTGGGTTGAAATAGCCCGTAGCGGCCTGCCTATTTCTTGAACTTCGCACAGGGATCGGCGCGCTTCTGCGCCGGGATCGTCCGCACCTCGTCGAACAATTCCTTCTGCCCGCCGCCTTCCACGTAGCCGACCGCCCTCACCGTCAGCTTGCTGCCGAACGAGTTCAGCCAGCGTGGCACGCCGATATCCTTGCGCACGTGGCCGTTGCCGGCGATGAGCACCACGTCGCGCGGCCGCTGGTCGCGGATCAGCTTGGCCATCCAGATGTCGCGCGCCATCTGGGCATCGACCATGCCGGGAACCATCATGTCCGGCAGCATGTTGCAGTGGCCGGTGCGGATTTCGTTTTCCTGCGCCTTGCGCCAGTCGGCGGAAATCGGTTCGCCCAGCCGGTACTCGGCCACCGTCTTCGCGTCGAAGCTCGATGCCACGCCGTCGCGCACCACTTTCGAGGCATTCGCGCGCGACAGGTTGACCGCCACGATCGGCAGATGCTTGTCCAGCGCCAACTGGATCACCGGGTAGTACTGCTGCCAGTCCCAGCCCTTCTTGTTCATCACGCGGATCACGCAGCCGGCATCGACGCAGCCTTTCACCGCGTCGTCGAGCAGCGCCTGGTCTTCGTGGTCGAACTGTTCCATGGCGATGACGGGATGCCAGCCGGCGTCGACGCGCTTTTTCAATTCCTCGAAACGCAGCTTGTGGCCTTGCGGGTTGTCGTGCACTTCGCCCAGCAGCAGCACTTGCGGATTGGCCGCTTCCTGCATGCCGGTGATGCGCCCGGCCGCGCTGTCTTTCTTGATGACGCCGCAGCCGGCCAGCAGCACGCCGGCCAGCACGGCAACGAGTGGGAGATGTTTCATGGCACGTGGGTTCGCTATCGAAGCCCGCAGTCTACCCCAACTCAGCGTCGCGGCATCCCGGCCGCCTTGGGCCCGGGCTGGAACTGCGCGGTCAGGAACTCGATGAACGTCCGCACGCGCAGCGGCAGGTGACGGGCATGCGGATACAGCAGGTAGAACGGCCGCGACGTGCCGCCATGCGCCGGCAGCAGTTCGACGAGCTCGCCGCGCGCCAGGTCGTCCGCGACGATGAAGCGGTATGTCTGCGTGAGTCCCGCGCCGTGCCGCGCCAGCGTGGCGATGCCCAGCACATCGTCCGAGCAGGTATATGGGCCGGTCGTGACCACTTCCCGCACCATGCCGCCGTCATGGAACAGCCACGGGATCTTCCTGCCCGTGCTGGGCAGCTCGAACTGCATGCACGGGTGGCGCGACAGGTCGCCCAGCGCCTGTGGCACGCCGGCGGCACGCAAGTAACCGGGGGACGCCACCAGCACCAGTTCCGCATCTTCCAGCTTGCGCGCCACCAGGTTCGAGTCGACAGGCTGGCGGCCACGGATTGCCAGGTCGTAGCCCTCTTCGGCGAAATCGATGTTGCGGTTGCTGATGTGGACTTCGATCTCGACGCCGGGATAGCGGGCGCGGAAAGCGGGCAGCACGGGCAGCAGCCGGTGATGCGCGTAGGGCGTTGGCGCGCTGATGCGCAGCTGGCCCGACGGTGCCGCCTGGTCGCCCGTGATCTCGCGCTCGGCGTCCACCAGCTGGGCCAGCGCCTGCCGGCACTGCTCGAAGTAGGCGCGGCCGCTGTCGGTCAGGCGGATGCGCCGCGTGGTGCGTACAAACAGCCGCACGCCAAGGCGATCTTCCAGCCGCGCCACCGAACGGCTGACCGCCGCCGGGGTCACGCCGGCCGCCTGCGCCGCCGGCGTAAAACCCTCGTATTCCGCTGCCAGCACGAACAACTCGATGCTGGCCAACTGGTTTTGCCGTTGCATGGATCCCCTCCATCCTTTTTGCTCAGTTACCCAATTGATTACATGATGTATCAAGTCATTTACCCGACAGCCGGTTTATCGACTGTTTGCGCAAAAGTATAGTGGACTCACCCAAACCACTCATGAAAAGGAAACACCATGGATACCAAGACCGTCATCGTGACCGGCGCTTCTTCCGGCCTGGGCTATGCGATCGCCGAGGCGTACCTGGCGCGCGGCCATAATGTCGTCGGCAATGCGCGCACGGCCGAGCGCCTGCAGGCGGCAGCCGCGAAGCTGGGCAATCCACGCAACTTCGTCGGCGTGCCAGGCGACATCGGCCTGCCAGCTACCGCGAAGGCCCTGTTCGCCCAGGCGATCGAACATTTCGGCAAGGCCGACATCCTCGTCAACAATGCCGGCATCTTCATCGCCAAGCGGATCGGCGATTACACCGACGAGGACCTCGACGCCATCATCGCCACCAACCTGAAGGGATTCTTCTATCCGGCCCGCGAGGCGGCACGGCACATGACGGCCAACGGCGGAGGCCATATCGTGACGATTACGGCCAGCCTGGGCACCGCGCCGACCGCGAAGGTGCCGGCATTGCTGCCGGTCCTGATCAAGGGCGGCCTGAACCAGGCAACGCGGGCGCTGGCACTGGAACTGGCTGGCGCGAACGTCAAGGTCAATGCGGTGGCGCCGGGCATCATCGATACCCCGCTGCATGCGGACGATGCAGCAACGCACGACTTCCTGAAAGGGCTGGCGCCGACCGGCACGCTGGGCACCGCGCAAGACGTGGCCGAGGCCGTGCTGTACCTGACGGGAACGCGCTTCACCACCGGCACGGTGCTGGCCGTGGACGGCGGCGCTACCGCCGGCAACTGGTAAGGAGACAGCCATGCCCTACATAAATATCCGCGTGACGGACGAAGGCGTGACGCCGCAGCAGAAGCTGGCGCTGATCGAAGGCGCGACCGACCTGCTCTCGCGCGTGCTGGACAAGGACCCGGCCACCACCTTCGTCATCATCGACGAAGTGCCGACCGACAATTGGGGAGTGGACCGCGACAGCGTGGCGAACCGGCGCCAACGCGGCAAGTAATGAGGTAAGAGCGGATGCGGTAAAAACGGGTCGATGCGCGCCGGCGGGGCCTGGACTACAGCATGAGCTCGTAATAATGCTGGCCATCCTCGGCACGGATGGCCAGCAGGACGCCAGCCAGCACGGCAACAAGGGGGTAGATGTGTCATGGCCTTGCTTATGAGCCGGAAGTACCGCCAGTCTACCGAAACTGGAAACGCCTGTTCATGGGGCAAGGCTGCAACACTAGCAATTCGCTATTAACTTTAATATAACTTTTCGTGCCCGCGTATTGCATACTGGATGCCCCAAACCAGTGTGCGGAGAAAACATGTTGAAAAGGGCTTTTGCCACGTTCATCCTGAGTACGTTCGGCGCCGCCGGCGTCTCGGCCGAAACGTTGACGTTCCAATATACGGGCTTCGAGAATGCCTGGAACGGAGAATTCCTCGCCGATTTCGTGCTGAAAGGCGTCGTGACTGGCTACGATGCCAATCACGATGGCGCCCTGACGAGAAAGGAAGTCCAGCATTTCCGCTTTGGCGATCTGGATCTGGATGGCGAATATTATGGCAGCATCGACATCGGCGCCCCACTCTGCGGCAACAACGGGGAAGGTGCAAGCTGGTGCCTGGAGAGTTTTTCCTACTCCGCGACCGGTGGATTGCAGTTCGAGGCGTACTGGGGCTACTCCGACGAAATGATTGGCTTTAGCACCGGCGTTACGGCTGGCAGCACTTACCAATATCTTGGGTATCTGCCAGGTGAGGAGTACTACCTGAACTGGACACCGGAAACACGGTTCGAACACAGCATGAGCCCCTTGCCAGTGCCGGAGCCAGCGACCTACGCCATGCTCGGCCTTGGCCTGGCCGTACTTGCCGCACGGCGCCGCGCCGGTTAAGCCTTCCGTGCCTCGCCGTTCCGGAAGGGCACGCGGTCTTGCTGAAACTTGCAGTGACGAGCGCTTGCCTGGCTCAGCCGTTGGGCAGGCTGTATTCGAGCTCGGACTGTCAGGTTTCCATTGCCAAAGAATGCAGTTTGGTAATAGTACTCCAGTTGCGGGTGGTCACGGCATCGCCCAGCAGGTTGCCCATCGCTGCGGCGGCACGGCTGGCCAGCACGCCATCCACGCACCAGATATAGGCGGCCCACTGGCCCAGGGCGAATGCTTCCGGCTGCCACTGCTGGTGCGCCAGCGCTTCCAGCTTGCCGCGGTCGGCCGGGTTGCTGAGCACGGCTACCATCAGCCGCGACGGATCGCGTGCCTGGTCCAGCAAGGGATTGGCCGCAACGATGTCGGCCAGCTGCTGTGCGTCGAGCACCGTCACGCGGGCCGGCACGCCGAGCTTCAGCACCAGTGTCTCTTCGATGCGCGCTGCGGACTTCGCCGCGTCGGCCGCCGGGCAGTCGAACACGGCATTGCCGCTGTTGAGCAGGGTGCGCACGCCGGTAAAGCCCAGGTCGCCCAGGACGGTTCGCAGGTCCGCCATCGCGATGCGCTTGGCCCGGCCGACATTGACGCCCCGCAGCAGGGCAACCTGTCGCTGTGTGCTCATGTATCCTCCAATGCCCGCAGTATGCGTCAGCCGCGGCGAAGCGGGCGCCCGGCTTGCAGCCCCGGCCTTACCGCTGCGGCATGGTGGTAAGATCGTCCGCAACGAGGAGGATGCGATGGAGAACCGCGATCTGCCGCTGGCGCAAGCGCGCGCCGGCATGGTGCTGTCGGGCGAACTGCGCGATGCGCGGGGGCAGGTTTTGCTGCCGGCGGGAGCGATGCTGACACCGGCGATGCTGGCCTCGTTTGCGCGCCACGGCATCGACACGGTGCCGGTGCGCGACCCGCACGGCGAGCGCATCGACTACCTGTTCCGCAAGCTCGACGCGGGCAGTGCCGATGTTCCTGCCGGCGCCGCGCTGCGCGCCTGCCTGCACGCTTACCGTTCCGGAGCGAAAGGATGAACCGCCTGGGGTATGACGATGTCGTGCAGAATCTCGACGACCTGCCCTCCCTGCCCGTCATCGTGATGGAACTGCTGAACAGCATCGATGCGGAAGAAGTCGATATCGCCGTGCTGGCAAAAAAGGTGGCGCAAGACCAGGCGCTGACGGCGAAGACGCTGCGCCTGGCCAATTCCCCGCTGTATGGCCTGCAGGTCAAGATCACCACGATCCAGCAGGCGATCACCTATCTCGGCTTCCAGACCGCGCGCAACCTGATCACCGCCGCCGCGCTGACCGGGTGCTTCGCGGAGAACCGCTGTGCCGGTTTTTCCCACCCGGCCTTCTGGCGGCACTCGATCGCCACCGCCGTTTGCGCCAAGGTGCTGGCCCGCCACTTGCGCTTCAACCAGGATTACGCTTTCACGGCCGGCCTGCTGCACGACGTGGGCCGGCTGGTGCTGGTCACCAGTTTCCCCGACCACTACGCCCGGGTGATCGCCTGGCGTAGCGCGCACGACGCGGCATGGCTGGACGCCGAGCGCACGGTGCTGGGCATCGACCATGTCGACGCCGGCCTGGCGCTGGCCGAGCACTGGCATTTTTCCGACACGATGCGCTGCGCCATCGGCCATCACCATGCGCCGGAACTGCCGGGTGCCGGCTTCCTGGCCACCATCATCCACGTGGCCGATGCGATGGCCCATGCGCTGGACCTCGCCGGCGTGGCGGACGAACTGGTGCCACCGGTGTCGGCCGTGGCATGGCAGGCCATCGGGCTGGATGAGAAAGCATGCCTGCAGGTGTTCGCGGAAACGGAAGCGCAGTTCGACGCGATGACCCGGGTGCTGGTGCCATAAATACGGCTGTCATAAATTTACGTGACAATACGAAACGGCGGGCGCGACAAGGCCTGCCGGAAATGGCGGGTGGCGCGGGAACGCAGGGACACGGAAGGCGCTGGTTTAGTGCGAAGAAAGACGCAAAAACAGGCGCAAAAATCAGCCGCAAAGATCAGCCGCAAAGATCAGGCCGGAAGCAGCAGGAGGAAGATTGGCCGGAGCGCAGCGCTCCGGCCGGCATGGCTCAATGCGTGTAATTGCCTTCCGGCTTTTGCTGAGCTTGCTGTGCGGCGGCGGCGGCCTGCTGTGCGGCCTTTTCTTCTGGCTTCGGACGGCCTTGCGCGTCGGACAGGCGATACTTGGTGCGGCGGTCGCCCATCAGGTCGCGCAGGTCGCGGATGCTCATGCCAGTGACTTCATGCATGCGGATCAGCAGCGAAGCACCCACCGGCAGGCGGTGGTGGCGGATCTTGCTGATCACGGGCGGCGCCACTTCCAGCAGGCGCGACAGGGCAGCATCGTTTTTCAGTTGCATCTTGCCCAGCAAAATATCGAGCAGGTGATTCGGGTTGTAGCTTTCTTGGGATGAGAGTGCGTGGTGTGCCATGATGGATCCTCGTCGATATAGTAGATTGAAGATGCTGCTCCGGACATTAGGAAAGACCGCAGATTTCTACCTTGGTTTCAAAAAACATTTCCACATCAGTACCGGAACGGGTACGCCAAAACTTCCAGGCGCAAGGGCCGGCGACCATCGGGTAGAAACTTGCACTTTCTGCAAAATTCTATGCCCAAACAAGCACGCTCCAGCCTAGCGATGCCAAGCGAAGATTTAATAAAAATCAATCATTCGCTAAGAAACTTGACAACATGGCTATTTCAACACACGGAAACAGTAGGCAGCGCACGATAGAACTTGTGGGAAATTGTTACGGGGCCTCAACCTGCCGGTGACAGAGTTGTCAGACCGATATTGATGAGCCCGAAAACCGCATGCCCACTGGCATGTAAAGTTTTTCCGTACTTCATCAACACGCGCAGTTCGCCAACAGGAATTACGGTAAACTGCCGGCCATGCAGAAAAAAGTATTCATCAAGACCTTCGGCTGCCAGATGAACGAGTACGACTCGGACAAGATGGCGGATCTTCTCGGCGCCACGGATGGCCTGGTGCGCACCGACACGCCGGAAGAAGCCGACGTCATCCTCCTCAACACTTGCTCGGTGCGCGAAAAGGCGCAGGAAAAGGTGTTTTCCGACTTGGGCGTGTTCCGCAAGCTGAAGGAAAAGAATCCTGGCCTGGTGATCGGCGTGGGTGGCTGCGTGGCATCGCAGGAAGGCGAAGCCATCGTCAAGCGCGCGCCGCAGGTGGATATCGTGTTCGGTCCGCAAACCCTGCACCGCTTGCCGAAGATGATCGAGCTGCGCCGCCACAGCGGCAAGCCGCAGGTGGACATCGCGTTCCCGGAAATCGAAAAGTTCGACCACCTGCCGCCGGCGCGCGTCGACGGTCCGTTCGCCTATGTGTCCATCATGGAAGGCTGCAGCAAGTACTGCAGCTATTGCGTGGTGCCCTACACGCGCGGCGAGGAAGTGTCGCGCCGTTTCGACGACGTGCTGACGGAAGTGGCCGGGCTGGCCGCGCAGGGTGTCAAGGAAGTGATGCTGCTGGGCCAGAACGTCAACGCCTTCCGCGGCCAGATGGCCGATGGCCAGCAGGCCGACTTCGCGCTGCTGATCGAATACGTGGCCGAAATCCCCGGCATCGAGCGGATCCGCTTCGTCACCAGCCATCCGAAGGAATTCACGCAGCGCCTGGTCGACTGCTATGCGCGGATCCCGCAGCTGGCCGATCACCTGTACCTGCCGGCCCAGCACGGCTCGGACAAGATCCTGGGCGCGATGAAGCGCGGCTATACGGCGCTGGAATACAAGTCGATCATCCGCAAGGTGAAGGCGGTGCGGCCGGACGTGACGATCGCCTCCGACTTCATCGTCGGGTTCCCCGGCGAGACGGAAGACGACTTCGAGGCGATGATGAAGCTGGTGCGCGACGTCGACTTCGACAATTCGTTCAGCTTCATCTTCAGCAAGCGCCCCGGCACCCCGGCCGCCAACCTGGCGGACGATACGCCGCACGAGGTAAAGCTGGCGCGGCTGCAGCGCCTGCAGGCATTAATCGACGACAACACGAAACGGCACAGCGCGGCCATGGTGGGCAAGACGATGCGCGTGCTGGTCGAGGGGCCTTCGAAGCAAGGCGGCAACGAACTGGCCGGCCGCGCCGGCAACGGCCGCACCGTCCTGTTCGATGGTGGCGACACGCCGACCGCCCTGCATGGCAAGATGGTCGATGTAATCATTACGGAAAGCCTGTCCTATTCCCTGCGCGGCGAGCGCACCTGATTCCGCCGCCCCTTCTGCCCTGACCACACATTGAAAACAAAGACTCCCGTACAACCGCACTATTTCGTTCCGGAACCGCTGGACAATACCCGGCTGGCCAACCTGTGCGGTCCCCTCGATGAAAACCTGCGCCAGATCTCGGCGGCGCTCGATGTAACGATCTTCCGGCGCGGCGAGAAATTCATCGTCAGCGGCACCAACGCCGAGCGCGCCGTGCAGATCCTGGAAAAATTCTATGCGGTGGCCGACAAGGCCGTGCCGATCGAGGAAGTGCAGCTGGGTCTCGTCGAACAGCGTACCAGCCAGGCCGCGCCGGATGGCGACGACGAAGAAGAGCCGCCGTTCTACGATCCGGAAATCGCCAGCCCCGCGCTGAAGACCCGCCGCAGCGACCTGCGCGGCCGCACGCCGCACCAGATCCGCTACCTGCGCAACATCCTCGAACACGACATCAGCTTCGGCGTCGGCCCGGCCGGCACCGGCAAGACCTACCTGGCCGTGGCCTGCGCCGTGGACGCGCTGGAACGCGATGCGGTGAAACGCATCATCCTGTGCCGCCCCGCCGTCGAGGCCGGCGAACGGCTGGGCTTCCTGCCGGGCGACATGGCGCAGAAGGTGGACCCGTACCTGCGCCCCCTGTACGACGCGCTGTACGACCTGCTGGGCTTCGACCGCACGCAAAAGATGTTCGAGAAGCAAGTGATCGAGATCGCCCCGCTGGCGTACATGCGCGGCCGCACGCTGAACCACGCCTTTGTGATCCTCGACGAGGCGCAGAACACCACCGTCGAGCAGATGAAGATGTTCCTCACGCGGATCGGCTTCGGCAGCAAGGCCGTGGTTACCGGCGATGTCACGCAGGTCGACTTGCAGAAGCACCAGAAGAGCGGCCTGGTCGATGCCATCCAGGTGCTGCGCGACGTGCGCGGCATCGCCTTCTCGCACTTCTCCAGCGAAGACGTGGTGCGCCATCCGCTGGTGGCGCGCATCGTCGACGCCTACGACAGCGCCCACCAGAGTACCGCCGACATCGCCCCATTGCTGAAACCCGTCAAGACCGCTGCCCGGAATGTCCGAAAAAAATAAGCTGACCCTGTCGGTGCAATACGCCGATCCCCGCCTGCAGGAAACCATCACCCGCCCGCTGCTGCGCAATTGGGTGAAGGCCGCGCTGTTCGCCCCGGCCGAGCTGACGATCCGCTTCGTCGACGCGGCCGAGGGCCAGCAGCTGAACCAGGCCTACCGCGGCAAGGACTACGCCACCAACGTGCTGACGTTCGCCTACAACGAAGGCGAGGACATCGCCGACGACGAACCGACCCGCGCCGACATCATCTTGTGCACCGACGTGCTCGAGCGCGAAGCCGCCGAACAGAAGAAAACCGTCGAGGAGCACACCGCCCACCTGATCGTGCACGGCGTGCTGCATGCGCAGGGCTACGACCACGAGGACGATGACGAGGCCGAGGAAATGGAAAGCCTGGAGACCGAGCTGCTGGAAGGGCTGGGCTACGCCGATCCCTACGCAGCCGAGAAGTAGCGCCCTCCTGCTGTCTCAAAAGCAGTGACAGGCACTAATGCAGCTCGTATAAGCCCACCCCAAGTGCAAATTCCGGGGTCAGACCCGCCGGGTCTGACCCCAGCCCTTCGCTGTTGGGGTGCATGCATGCGCTTTCAATGTCCCGCATGACGCTTAGATAACGCCGTCAGGGACAGGCGCATTTTAACTAGTAACACCCGTTGCAAAACAAATGGTGCCTGTCACCGGTTTTTTCGCTACTCCAGCTCGCGCCGCCGCCGCATCACCACCCAGGCGGCCACGCACGTGAACGCGGCCACGATCCCGGCAATGATCCAGAAGCCGGACGCATCGGTGGCCAGCGGCACGCCCCCCACGTTCATGCCCAGCAAGCCGGCGATGATGTTGATCGGCAATGCCAGCACGGTAACGATCGTCAGCGTGTACAGGCTGCGGTTATTGCCTTCGTTGACGAGCGCGGCGATCTCTTCCTGCAGCAGCTTGATGCGCTCCTGCAAGGTGGCGATGTCGTTCAGCGTGACGGCGAATTCCTCGCTGGCTTCGCGCAATTCCTGCCGGTCTTGCACGGTCACCCATAACGGCGGGCGCTGCAGCAGCCGGAACATGGCCGCCGGCTCCGGCGCCAGCAGCCGCTGCAGCCGCACCAGCACGCGCCGCAGCGCGCCCAGGTCGGCACGCTTGTACTTCAGCTGGCCGGACAGCAAATTGTCCTCGATGCTGTCGACCTTGCCGGTGGCCACGCGCACGATGCGGGTCAGCACGTCGGCCTGGTCGCGCAGCAGGTGGGTCAGCAGCACCACGGAAGAGGCGATCGGTTCGCCGCGCCGCACCGCCTGGCGCAGCCGCTCGACCGCCTGCAGGGGGCTGCGCCGCGCGCTGATCACGAGCTGCCGTTCCACGGACAGGTACAGGCTGGCGATGTCGGAAGGTTCGAAGGAAAAGTCGCGCAGCACATCGTTGACGACGGCCACCAGCGTGTCGTCGGCCTGTTCGATGCGCGTCGAGCGCGACCCCTGGTGCAGGCAATCGTAGAATTCCTCGGACAGGCGCACCTGCTCGCGCAGCCACTTTTCACTGGCCGTGTTGGCGAGGTTGAAGTGCAGCCAGAGGAATTCGCCCGGCTGCCCGGCATTCGCGCGCAGCCATTGCGCCGCTTCGGCCGCCTCGATCGGCACCGCCTGCGCCTCGCGCCCGAACAGGTATCCGCACACCAATCCATTCTGATCCGATCCGTATTCCAGCGCCTGCATGTTTCCTCCCGGCGCCAGCCTACCAGACGATTATGACCGCAGCATAGTGGCCAGTGCGTGGCTGATGACTTTTTGATAAAAAGCGCTCCGCCGGCCCGTTTGGTGTATCCTGTATCCCTTCGAAACAAATGGCTTTATGCCTGCTATGCAAGAGCACTCTAGTAGCGTCAGGAATGACGCGAACCCAAACCGTAGCCTCAAGGGCGACACGAACTACGCCCGTAACGGCAAGAGCGACGCGAAACCCCATCGCTCCCTTCTCGAGCGCCTTACCGCGCTGATCTCCCCGGAGCCGGAAAACCGCTCCGAGCTCCTCGAAGTCCTGCACGAAGCCCACGAACGCAACCTGATCGATGCCGATGCGCTGTCGATGATCGAAGGCGTTTTCCAGGTTTCCGACCTGTCCGCGCGCGACATCATGGTGCCGCGCTCGCAGATGGACGTGATCGACATCACCAAGCCCATCGACGAATGGATGCCGCTCGTGCTGGAAACGGCACACTCGCGCTTCCCGGCCATCGAGGGCGAGCGCGACAAGGTGGTCGGCATCCTGCTGGCGAAAGACCTGCTGCGCTATTACGCCGAAGAATCGTTCGACGTGCGCGACATGCTGCGCCCGGCCATCTTCATCCCCGAATCGAAGCGCCTGAACGTGCTGCTGCGCGACTTCCGCGCCAACCACAACCACATGGCGATCGTCGTCGACGAATACTCCGGCGTGGCCGGCCTGATCACGATCGAGGACGTGCTCGAGCAGATCGTCGGCGATATCGAGGATGAATACGATTTCGACGAAGAGGAAGACAACATCCTCTCCATCCGCGAAGGCCAGCTGGGTCCGCGCTGGCGCGTCAAGGCGCTCACCGAGATCGCCCAGTTCAACGAAGAACTCGATGCCGACCTGCCGGACGACGACGTCGATACCATCGGCGGCTTCGTCGCCAAGCATCTGGCCCGCATGCCGCACAAGGGCGACGTGTTCGACATCGGCAACCTGCGCTTCGAAGTGCTGCGCGCCGATGCACGCCAGATCCACGTGCTGACGGTCGAGAAACTGCCACCCGCCATCGACGAGCAGGATTGATGCGTTTTCGCCGCGCCGCACCCGACGCGCCAGCATCGCCTCCCCGCAGCACGCGCAGCCGCATGATCATCGCCGCCATCGCCGGCGGCGCGAGCGTCCTGTCGTTCGCGCCGGTCGGCTGGTGGCCGCTCCAGCTGCTCGCGCTGGCGACCCTGTTCTACCAGGTCTTGCGGGCCGAATCCGTGAAGGCCTCGGCCTTCATCGGCTGGGCATTCGGCTTCGGCTGGTGCCTGGCCGGCGTGCACTGGCTGACGATCACGCTGCCCCGTTTCGGCTTGCCGCCCGTGCTGGCCTGGATCGCCATCGTGCTGCTGTCCATCTACATGGGCGGGCACGCGGCCCTGGCGATGGGCGCCGCCGCCTGGCTGCGCAAGCGCTGGGCGCTGGCCCTGCCTGCGGCGAACCTGCTCGTGCTGCCCGCCTGCTGGGCCATTTCCGAATGGTCGCGCGGCTGGCTGTTCACCGGTTTTTCCTGGGCTTCCGCCGGCTATGCGCACAACGTGACGCCGCTGGCCGGCTATGCGCCGGTGCTCGGCGTATACGGCATCGGCTGGATTGCGGCCATGAGCGCCGGCGCCCTGCTGCTGTCGATGCACCCGGTCCGCAAAGCCGCGCTGTCGCTGCTCGCCGCGCTGTGGATGGGCGGTTTCGCGCTCCAGTACGTGCAGTGGACGCAACCTACCGGCAAGCCGCTGACGGCGCGCCTGATCCAGGGCAACGTGGCCCTGTCGGACAAGTTCAATCCGAACCATGTCGGCGACACGCTGCGCCACTACCGCGACACTGTCACGGCGGCGCCGGCCGACCTGATCGCGATCCCGGAAACCGGCATTCCCCTGTTCCCGCAACAGCTGCCGACCGGCTACCTGGACAGCTACGGCACCTTCGCCCGCAAGACCGGCAGCGCGATCGTGCTGGGCATGCCCATGGCCGACAGCCCGACGAGCTACTCGAACAGCGTGCTGGGGCTGGCGCCCGCGCTGGGCAAGCCATACCGCTACGACAAGCACCACCTGGTGCCGTTCGGCGAATTCATTCCGCCCGGCTTCCGCTGGTTCACGAACATGATGCAGATCCCGCTCGGCGACCAGGCGCGCGGCAAGGTGCTGCAGCCGGCCTTCCCGGTGAAGGACCAGCGCGTGCTGCCGAACATCTGCTACGAAAACCTGTTCGGCGAAGAAATCGCGGCCCAGCTCAATGAGGAAAGCGCGGGCTCGCACGCCACCGTGCTGCTGAACGTGTCGGAGCTGGCCTGGTACGGCAAATCGGTGGCGATCCCGCAGCACTTGCAGATCTCGCAGATGCGCACGCTGGAAACCGGCCGGCCGATGCTGGCGGCGACCAACACCGGCCCCACGGTCGCCATCGACCCGCACGGCGTGGTGCAGGCCAGCCTGCCCTACCACCAGGCCGGCATCCTGCAGGCCACCGTGCAGGGCATGACGGGCGACACGCCATACATCGTGCTGCAGAACCGCCTCATCCTCGCACTGGCCGCGGCCAGCCTGCTGGCCGCCTGGCTGCTCTCGCGCCGCAGGAAAGCCAGCGGCTGATCACTACTGGTCCGTTGCAAAAACCGCTAAAATGAGCCGTTTTAGCGAACCGCCACACCGCTACCCCTTATGCCTGCGCGCCCCGGCGCGCCACAAAAGAACACGATGCTGACATTCCAACAAATCATCCTGACCCTGCAAACCTACTGGGACAAGCAAGGCTGCGCCCTGCTCCAGCCATACGACATGGAAGTGGGCGCGGGTACTTTCCACACCGGCACCTTCCTGCGCGCCATCGGCCCGGAGCCATGGCGCGCCGCCTACGTGCAGCCGTCGCGCCGCCCGAAAGATGGCCGCTATGGCGAAAACCCGAACCGCCTGCAGCACTACTACCAGTACCAGGTGGTGCTGAAGCCGGCGCCGGAAAACATCCTCGACCTGTACCTAGGTTCGCTGGAAGCACTGGGCCTGGACCTGAAGCAAAACGACGTGCGCTTCGTCGAGGATGACTGGGAAAGCCCGACGCTGGGCGCCTGGGGCCTGGGCTGGGAAGTCTGGCTGAACGGCATGGAAGTCACGCAGTTCACGTATTTCCAGCAGGTCGGCGGCCTCGATTGCAAGCCGGTGCTGGGCGAGATCACCTATGGCATCGAACGCCTGGCGATGTACCTGCAGGGCGTGGAAAACGTCTACGACCTGGTATGGACGGAGTGGGAAGAGAACGGCCAGAAGAAGGTGCTGAAGTATGGCGACGTGTTCCACCAGAACGAAGTGGAACAGTCGACCTACAACTTCGAGCACGCCAACACCGAACTGCTGTTCGCCCAGTTCGCCAACCACGAATCGGAAGCCAAGCGCCTGATCGAGCTGCAGCTGACGCTGCCGGCCTACGAACAGATCATGAAGGCTTCGCACAGCTTCAACATGCTGGACGCGCGCGGCGCGATCTCGGTCACGGAGCGTGCCGCCTACATCGGCCGCGTGCGCACGCTGTCGCGCCTGGTCGCCCAAGCCTACTACGATTCCCGCGAACGCCTCGGCTTCCCGATGGCCGCGCAAGCATAAGAAAACCGTTATGACCCAGACTCTCCTGATCGAACTGCTGACCGAAGAACTGCCGCCCAAGGCCCTGTCGAAACTGGGCGCCGCCTTTGCTTCGGGCATCGTCAATGGCCTGAAGTCGCGCGACTTCCTCGAAGAAGACAGCGTCGCCACCGCGTATGCCACGCCGCGCCGCCTGGCCGTTTCCATCACCCGCGTGCGCGACGTGTCGCCGGACAAATCGATCCGCGAAAAGGTGCTGCCGGTGACGGTGGCCCTCGATAAAGAAGGCAAGCCGACCGCGCCGCTGGCCAAGAAGCTGGCCGCGCTGGGCTTCCCCGACCTGCAGGTCGGCGACCTGGAACGCGCCCAGGACGGCAAGGCCGAATCGTTTTTCTACACGTACACCGCGCCCGGTTCGCAACTGGTCACGGGCCTGCAGGCCGCGCTGGAAGACTCGGTGGCCAAGCTGCCGATCCCGAAGGTGATGAGCTACCAGCGCCCGGACGGCGCCACCGTGCAGTTCGTGCGCCCGGCGCACAGCGTGATCGCGCTGTTCGGCGACACCGTGCTGCCCCTGACGCTGCTGGGCCTGACCGCATCGAACGTCACGCAAGGCCACCGCTTCCTGACGGCGCCGGGCCAGCGCGCGGTCACCGTGCCGCACGCCGACGCGTACGCCGACACGCTGATCGACAAGGCCAGGGTGATCCCCTCGTTCGAAGCGCGTAAAGAGCAGATCCGCAAGGAACTGCTGGCCAAGGCCGGCGACGACCAGGTGCTGATGCCCGAGGCGCTGCTGGAAGAAGTGGCATCGCTGGTCGAATGGCCGGTGGTGTACGAATGCCGCTTCGAGGATGAATTCCTGGCCGTGCCGCAGGAATGCCTGATCCTGACGATGCAGACCAACCAGAAATACTTCGCGCTGACCGACAGCAACGGCAAGCTGCGCTCGCGCTTCCTGATCGTCTCGAACATCGCCACCGATACGCCGCAGGCGATCGTCGGCGGCAACGAGCGCGTGGTGCGCCCGCGCCTGTCCGACGCCAAGTTCTTCTTCGAGCAGGACAAGAAGAAGACGCTGGAATCGCGCCTGCCGCTGCTGAAGAACGTGGTATACCACAACAAGCTGGGCACGCAAGCCGAGCGCAGCGACCGCGTCACCGCCCTCGCCACCGCCATTGCGAAACGCCTCGGTGCCGACGCTGCGCTGGCCGAACGTGGCGCGCGCCTGTCGAAGGCCGACCTGCTGACCGACATGGTCGGCGAGTTCCCCGAGCTGCAAGGCATCATGGGCACCTACTACGCCCGGCATGACGGCGAGAACGAGGAAGTGGCGCTGGCCGCCTCCGAGCATTACCAGCCGCGCTTTGCCGGCGATGCGCTGCCCTCCACGCAGACCGGCACCGCCGTCGCGCTGGCGGACAAGCTTGAAACGCTGGTCGGCATCTGGGCCATCGGCCTGCAGCCGACCGGCGACAAGGACCCGTTCGCGCTGCGCCGCCATGCCCTGGGCGTGCTGCGCATGCTGATCGAGAAGCGCCTGCCGCTGGCGATCTCCGACATCCTGGCCGACGCGGTGGCGCAGTTTGCGTCCGTAGCGGGCTTCAAGGACCCGACGCCCGAGGTGACGGCGTTCTTCATGGACCGCCTGCGCGGTATCCTGCGCGAGCGCGGCTTCACGCCGAACGAGATCGAAGCCGTGGTGGCGCAGAACCCGGACCGCCTGGACGACATCGTGCAGCGCCTGGAAGCGGTGCAGGCCTTCGCCGCGCTGCCGGAAGCGGCCTCGCTGGCCGCCGCCAACAAGCGCATCACCAACATCCTCAAGAAGAACGAGGAAGCGCTGGCGCAGGCCGGCACGGTGAATCCGGCGCTGCTGCAGGACGTGGCCGAGAAGAACCTGGCAGCGGCCGTGACGCGCGTGCAGCCGGAAGTCGACGCGGCCTTCGCGGGCGGCGACTTCACCGGCACTTTGATGACGCTGGCCCAGCTGCGCGACGATGTCGATGCCTTCTTCAACGACGTGATGGTGATGGCCGACGATATCGCGCTGCGCAACAACCGCCTGGCGCTGCTGTCGTCGCTGCACGGCATGATGAACCGCGTGGCGGACATCTCCAAGCTGGCCGCTTGAGGAAGCACGGATGCCGCAGCCGAAACTGATCATCCTGGACCGGGATGGCGTGATCAACCACGATTCGCCGGACTTCATCAAGTCCCCGGACGAGTGGATCCCCATTCCCGGCTCCCTGGAAGCGATCGCCCGCCTGAACCAGGCGAATTACCGCGTGGTGATCGCGTCGAACCAGTCCGGCATCGCGCGGCAGCTGTTCGACATCACCACGCTCAATGCAATCCACGCGAAGATGCACCGGCTGGCGCTGCAGGTGGGTGCCGATATCGATGCCGTATTTTTCTGCCCCCACGCGGCCGCGGACAATTGCGATTGCCGCAAGCCGAAGCCGGGCATGTTCGCCGAGATCTCGAAGCGCTACCAGGTCAGCCTGAAGGGCGTGCCCACGGTGGGCGATTCGCTGCGCGACCTGCAGTCCGGCTTCATCAGCGGCTGCGTGCCGTTCCTGGTGCGCACCGGCAAAGGGGAAAAAACCGAGGCGACCGGCGGCCTGCCGCCCGGCACGCTGACGTTCCCGGACCTGGCGGCCACCGTGCAGCACATCCTGAAGACCCCCACGCCATAAAGGCTGGATCCTTCCTGAAACTATTGGAGTACCGCGTTGCGTAAAGCCGTCCTGTTCCTGCGTTCCCTCGTTTTCGCCGTGGTGATGGCCATCGCCACCGTGATCTGGTCGTTCGTCTGCATGCTGGCGGCGCCGCTGCCTTACAACAAGCGCTACTACGTCACGTCGCGCTGGAACGTGTTCGTCGTGTGGCTGGCGAAAGTCGTTTGCGGCATCCATTACGAGTTCAAGGGCCACGAGAATTTCCCGGACAGCCCGGCCATCGTGCTGTCGAAACACCAGTCGGCCTGGGAGACCATCTTCCTGCTGGCGAACCTGCCACGCCCGCTGGTCTTCGTGTTCAAGAAGGAGATCCTGTACATCCCGTTCTTCGGCTGGGGCATCGCGCTGCTGCGCATGATCCCGATCGACCGCAAGCAGGGCAAGAATGCGTTCCGGATGGTGGTTGCACATGGAAAGCGTCGCCTGAAAGACGGCCAATGGATTATCATGTTCCCGGAAGGCACGCGCATCCCGGTGGGCCAGGCGGGCAAGTACAAAAGCGGCGGCACGCGCCTCGCGATCGAGACCGGCGTACCGGTGATACCGATCGCGGTGAACTCCGGCGAGTGCTGGCCAAAGAATTCGTTTATCAAGTATCCCGGCAAGATCACGGTCTCGGTCGGCAAGCCGATTTCGTCGGAAGGGCAAACTCCCGACGGCATGATGGAACAGGTGGAACAGTGGATAGAATCAGAAATGCGCGTCATTTCGCCCCACGCCTACAGCGCTGGCTAGAAAGCCGTACCCAGGCCAGCGAGAAATCTGACAGCAGCGCAGACAACAGCGCAGACAACAGCGGCGGCAATGGCGGCGCGGGCGCCGCCATTGCCGATCCCGCCCAGGCCGACCTCCAGCTCGATCTATTTTCCGCCGCCGCAGCGGCACCGGCCCAGGTGCCATCACAAGCGCCAGCTCGGGTGCCAGCTGATGTTCTCGCCGACGCGCCGGCGCCGTTCCCTCCCTTGCCTGTCCTGCCCTTCCCCATCCCGGCTCCGGCCACCGTCAACCTGCTGCGCCCACCGGTGCCGCTGCGCCGGCCGGATCAGTCGCCCGTGCTCCCGCCGGCCGATGGCATGGAACGCCGCCAGGTGCTGGTGGGCAGCTTCATCCTCGAATACATGCTGCGGCGTTCCACGCGCCGCTCGATCGGCTTCATGGTCGATGACGACGGCCTGCGCGTGACGGCGCCGAAGCGCTGCACGCTGGCCGACATCGAGAATGCCATCCGCGCCAAGCAGAACTGGATCCTGTCGAAACTCGACGACCGGCGCCAGCGCCGCGCCGCGCGGCTGGAAAAGCCGCCGGTGGAATGGAAAGACGGTGCCAGGCTGCCCTACCTTGGCGGCGAGATCACGCTGCGCCTGCAGCACGCCATGCGCAACCGTACCGAGTTCGATCCGGACACCCGGGAACTGTCGCTGGGCCTGGTACAGGGCGCCACCGAGCTGCTGGTCAGGGAGCGCGTGAAGAACTGGTACAAGCAGCAGGCCGAAGGCCTGTTCGCCCAGCGCCTGGACCTGTATGCGCCGCGCGTGGGCGTGCAATACGCCTCGATGTCGGTCTCGTCGGCCGATGCCCGCTGGGGCTCCTGCACGGTGGGCCGCGTGATCCGGCTGAACTGGAAGCTGATGTTCTTTTCGCTGCCGCTGATCGACTACGTGGTGGCGCACGAGCTGGCGCATATCCATGAGATGAACCACAGCCCGCGTTTCTGGGCACACGTGGGCCGCGTCTATCCGCAATACGAGGAAGCCAAGCAGTTGCTGCGCCGCCGCTCCCAGGAGCTGCCGGTGCTGTTCCCGTAACGACCGGCTTCGCCTAGTCAGCCAGCGGCGGCAGCAGGTCGATGGTACGGGCCGTGGCGCCCCGGTGCCGGTTGGCGAACGCCAGGCCGGCCTGGCCCATGGCCTGGCGCGCGGCGTCGTCGCGCAGCAGCCGGGCCGCCTGCGCCATCAGGTCGGCGGCGTCGAGCACGCGCAGCGCGCCACCCGCGGCCACGGCATCCTCGGTCACCTGTGCGAAATTGAAGGTGTGCTGGCCGATCAGCACCGGCCTGGCCAGCGCCGCCGCCTCGATCAGGTTCTGCCCGCCCAGCGGCGCCAGGCTGCCGCCGATGAAGGCAACGTCGCACGTGGCGTAGTAGGCGAACATCTCCCCCATCGAATCGCCCAGCACCACACGGGTGGCGGCATCGACGCGCGCGCCCGGTTGCGCCAGCGCCGAACGCCGCTGCACGGCCAGCGAACGCTCGCGCACCATCGCCTCGACGGCATCGAAGCGTTGCGGATGGCGCGGCACCAGCAGCAGCAGCGTTCCTTCCGGCAGCGCGGCGGCCTGGAAGGCGTCGAGGATCGCTTCTTCCTCGCCTTCGCGCGTGCTGGCGCACAGCAGCACCGGGCGCCCGGTGCCGAACTGGTGTTTCAGTTGCGTGCCGGTGGCCAGCGCGGCCGGCGGCACCGCCACGTCGAACTTGATGCTGCCGGTGACGGCCACGTTGGCCACGCCCAGCGCGCGCACCCGCTGCGCATCGTCTTCCGTCTGCGCGGCCACCAGCGAGATGCCGCGCGCGGCGTCGCTCATCAGCCGGCCCAGCTTGCGCGCCTTGCGCAGCGAGCGCTCGGACAGGCGCGCATTGGCCAGCACCACCGGCACATTGCGCCGGTTGCAGCCATGGATCAGGTTGGGCCACACTTCCGTTTCCATCAGGATGCAGACGCGCGGCTCGAAATGCGCGATGAAACGCCGCACCAGGGCCGGCAGGTCATACGGCAGGTAGGATTGCACGACGCGCGCGCCGTGCTTGCCGAACAGGCTCTTGCCGGTGGCGCGGCCGGTCGGCGTCATATGCGTGAGAACGATGCGGCCGCGCGGGTAGCGCTTGAGCAGTGCTTCCACCAGCGGTTCCGCGGCGCGTGTCTCGCCCACCGATACCGCGTGCACCCAGATCGTCAGCGGCTCGTCGTTGGCGGCACGCCGGCCGTAGATGCCCAGGCGTTCATTCCAGAATTGCCGGTAGCCGGGTTCGCGGCGCCCGCGCCACCACAGGCGCGCGAGCACCAGCGGCAGCGCCAGCCGCCAGGCCAGGGAATACAGCAGCCGGATCAAGCCATCCCCTTCACAGCAGGCTCTTGGCGGCCGCCGCCACCTCGGCCACGGACGGCGCATTGCCCCGGTCGCCCAGATTGATGATCTTCGGCGACCAGTTGCCTTCGGTTTTCCAGCGCGGCGAATCGCAGTAGATCTCGACCACCGGCCGGCTGAACGCGGCAGCGATGTGGGTCAGGCCCGTATCGACGCCGATGGCCAGCGTGGCGCGGCGCGCCAGCATCACCGCGTCCGCCATCGGCAGCTTCGGCAGCACGCGCGCATTCGGGATGGCGGCGGCCAGCGCTTCCGCCTCGGCCTTTTCCTTGGGCGAACCCCATGGCAGCAGGATCGTCATCGGCGCCAGCTCGCGGCCCAGCGCGATCCAGTTGGCCGGGGCCCACTTCTTCGCATCGCGCGCGGTGCCATGGAAGTACACGGCATACGGTCCGGCGGGCATCCAGTCCGGCCGCGGCTCGTCGTCGGCCACCTCGGGCAGGCCGAAGTCCGCCGGCGTGTCGACGGCATAGCCCAGCGCGGCGCTGGCCACCAGGCGGCCGCGCGCCACGGCGTGCGTGCGCGGATCGAGCGGGATGCTTTTCGTGTGGAAGATGCGGGAGATGCCTTCGTAGCCGGAGCCCTCGCTGCCGTTGGCCAGGCCCACCTTCTGGCCGCCCTTCCGGACCCGGGCGGCGCCCATGATCACGCCGGTCTTCAGCAGGCCCTGCGTGTCGAACACGTAGTCGTATTCGACTTCCCGCACGCGGCGAAAGAATGCTCCGATCTCGCCGCGCACCGCCTTGTCGCGCAGGTTCTTGCGCCAGCGGCGCAGCGCGAACGGAATGACGTGGCGGACTTCGCTGTTCAGCCGGACCAGGCTCACATAGCCCTCTTCCACCACCCAGTCGATGTTAGCGTCCGGGAAGTGGCGGCGGATGTCCGCCACGATGGGCATGTTGTGCAGCACGTCCCCCAGCGAGGAGACGCGCACCAGCAGGATGTTCATCGATGGGAGAGGCGGCTCAGAACGGTAACTGCGCGTCCGGCTTGGCGGTCAGGATCACGTCGCGGAACTGGCCCTGGATGCGCGCCAGCGCTTGCGGGGTCTCCGCTTCGAAGCGCAGCACGATGACCGGCGTGGTGTTCGAGGAACGCGCCAGGCCGAAGCCATCGGCATACTCGACGCGCAAGCCGTCGATGTCGATGATGCGTTCGTTGCCGGGGAATTTCGCGTCCGCCCGCAGCTTGTCCATCAGCGCGAAGTTCTCGCCTTCCTTCAGGTGCAGGTGCAGTTCCGGCGTGCTGTCCGATTGCGGCAGCGCGTTCAGCAGCGCGGAAGGATCGGCTTCCTTCGTCAGGATTTCCAGCATGCGCGCGCCGGCATACAGGCCGTCGTCGAACCCGTACCAGCGTTCCTTGAAGAAGATGTGGCCGCTCATCTCGCCGCCCAGCGGGGCGCCGGTTTCCTTCAGCTTGGCCTTGACCAGCGAGTGGCCGGTCTTGTACATCAGCGGCTTGCCGCCGGCCTTCTCGATATACGGCGCCAGGTGGCGCGTGCACTTCACGTCATACAGGATTTGCTCGCCCGGCACGCGCGACAGCACATCGGCCGCGAACAGCATCATCTGCCGGTCCGGATAAATGATCTGGCCATCCTTGGTGACGAGCCCCAGCCGGTCGCCGTCGCCGTCGAAGGCCAGGCCGATCTCGGCATCGGTCTCGCGCAGGCAGCGGATCAGGTCCTGCAGGTTTTCCGGATGCGCCGGGTCCGGGTGGTGGTTCGGGAAATTGCCGTCCACCTCGCAGAACAGCTCGATCACTTCGCAGCCCATGCCGCGGTACAGGTCGCCCGCGAAGGCGCCGGCCACGCCGTTGCCGCAATCGACGGCGATCTTGATCGGCCGGGCCACTTTCACGTCGCCGATGATGCGTTCCAGGTAGGCGGCGCGGATGTCGTGCGTGCGGTAGCTGCCCGGCTGCGCGGCCGGCCGCAGTTCGCCGGAAGCGATGCGCTCGTGCAGGCCGGTGATCGCGTCGCCGTAGATCGCCTCGCCGGCCAGCACCATCTTGAAGCCGTTGTAGTCGGGCGGATTGTGGCTGCCGGTGACCATGATGCCGGACTTCGTGTCCAGCACGTTGGTACCGAAGTACACCATCGGCGTGGCAACGACACCCAGGTCGATGACATCCACGCCCGCCGCCTGCAAGCCCTCGGCCAGCGCGCCAGCCAGCGCCGGGCCGGACAGGCGCCCGTCGCGGCCGATCACGACCGCGCGCTCCCCCTTCGCCAGCGCGGCCGCGCCGAAGGCATGGCCGATCTGGCGGGCGATGCCCGCATCGAGGGTGTTATCGATGATGCCGCGGATATCGTAGGCTTTGAAGATGGATTTCGAGAGGGAGACCATGAATGTCGGAGCCCGGGCTGAGCGGGCAGCCGGCTTTATGAAATGAAAACAACCGGTATAGTAAGTGCGTTGGCAGCGTCAGGCAAGCCCGGCTTGCTGCCATGCACAACCTGAGTCCTATGCGCGGCAAGGTCGGTCAGTTCAGCCATTACCTTGCTTTTGACTCTGATGTGGTGCCTCGGGGCCTCGAGAAACCGTAATGAGCGACGTCAGACCTGGTTGAGGAACGGAGCTGTACTTCAGTACAGCGAGTACCGCAGACCAGCGGCTGGCGTTGCGCAATAGGTTTATCGAGGTCCCTTCAACAAGCGTTGCGGGATAGGCTTATCGAGGTCTAATCAGATTCGGAGATCATCGATGGATTTACCCGAATCCAGCCAGTCCTTTACCCATTTCGGCTGGCGGCCGCGGCCGGTCCATTGCTGGCCCGCGTCGCCCGGGTTGCGGAAACGCGCGGCAACGGTACCGCCTTTACCACGGGGATTGGCAGCGATCAGATCCTTCAGCGGCAAGCCGACGCGCTGGGCAATCGCAAAAATCTCATCCTTGGCCTTTTGCAGGTCGTGCGATTCGCGTTTTTTCAACTCGCGCTTGACCTGTTCCTGCAGATTGCGCAAATCGGAGGCTGACAAATTCGACAGATCCATCGTCTATTCCTTTGTGAAAAATGATCGGGAAACGTGTTTCTGTGCGAAATATACACCAAGTTTGTATTTACTGGTTCTTTTTGTGGCGAATCATCCAACGCGGCGCTTTAAATCGGACGATCCGGACATATAACCAGACATAACTGATAATGAACAGCAGGCAGAATAGCATCAGCACACCGGTATAGCGCCAGAATACGGTGGCGGGTATTACCGCCATCAGCGAAAACATCCACAGGTAAGGCGATGTCAGCGAATTGCGGCGCATCAGCGCCCGCGCATCCTTGTGGCCCACGGCCCATTGCACCACGCGGCGGAATATCAGGCTGTGCAGGTGAATACCGTCCGGCATGGCCGGTGATTTGCCGCGGATGAACATGCGGCGATACACGGAAAATAATGTTTCAAACGCCGGATAGATCAGCAGCAGCGCGGCGTACCAGGTCGACACTTGTGGATTGCGCATCACCAGCAGCAATGCCAGTTCGCCCAGCATGAAACCGATAAAATAGGCGCCGCCATCGCCGAGGAATATCAGGCCGACCGGATAGTTCCAGATCAGGAAGCCGGCGGTGGCGCCGGCCACCATCAGCGCCGCCACCAGCACGAACATATCGTTGACCTGCAGCGCCACATAGCCGAGCGACAGCAGCATGCATATCGTGACGACGCTGGCCAGGCCATTAAAACCGTCGATGATATTCACGGCATTCGCGATGCCGGCCACCGATAACACCGTCAGCGGCAGGGTCAGCCAGATATAGGGCAGCGGCCACACTGTATCGATCCAGTCGATACGGTCGATGCGGGCATCGAGCAGATAATAGCCGAGCAATGCGGCCACCATGGTCAGCAGCAATCGGCGCGCGGCCGAAACACGCCCCGTGTAATCCTCGACGATGCCGCCGACAAATGCGCAGGCACTGCACGCCATCAGCGACAGCATCCAGGTCGTCAATGCCGGCACGCGCCAGACGGAAATGCAGGCCGACAGCGCGACGGCCAGGAAGATCGACAGCCCGCCGATCCGCGCCACATTGTGCGAGTGTACCTTTTGCACGCCATGGAAATCGGCATCCAGCGCAGGACCGTGCAGCCGCGCCTCCTTGATGACCAATAAGGTCAGCAGGGCTGAAGCGACAAAGCTTACAAGGAAAGAAAACATGTATCGTAAATCGGTCGTGTTCCGGCAATGCCGCACTGCAGCAACGGGCGTTATCTGCATGCCAACCAGCGATTGTACCGGATTAATAAACGGAAACTCGAAAATCAGGTCCAGGCTGCGGCATTTGCCAGGGCGGCGAGAAAGGCGCGGATTTTACCGCCGCGCAATGCATTGCCCCAAATCAATTACCATTGGAAACATCTTGGCAAGGCAGCGCAGCGCGGCGGTGGCGACAGGTTCAGCCCAGGCACAGGCGCAGCGCTTCGCGCCACTCGGGCAATAGCACGAAGCGTTCTTGCAGGCGGCTGGTGTCGAGCGCGGAAAACTGCGGCCGGGGAGCCGGCAGCGGGTACTGGTCGGTGGTAATCGGCACCAGCCGGCACGCGATGCCGGCTTCTTCCAGAATGGCTTGCGTAAACCCGCACCAGGTGGTGCGGCCCTGGCTGGCGAGGTGGTACATCCCGCCGTTCGCGTCCCACCATGGCTGGCCGCCGGCGCGCGCCTGGGCCAGGATCAGCGCCGTGGTATCGGCGATGGTGCGGCTCCACGTAGGCGCGCCATGCTGGTCGTCGACGATGCGCAATTCCTCGCGCTCCTTCGCCAGGCGCAGCACCGTCAGCAGGAAGTTCTTGCCGCGCATGCCGTACACCCAGCTGGTGCGGAAGATCAGGTGCGGCACGCCCGACGCGGCGATGGCCCGTTCACCTTCCAGCTTGCTGGCGCCATATACGTTCAGCGGGCCGACCGGATCGTCTTCGCGCCGTGGCTGCGCTTCGTGGCCGGAAAATACGTAGTCGGTCGAGTAATGCACGAGCGCCGCGCCCAAGGCCTTCGCTTCGGCCGCCATCACAGCCGGCGCCTCGGCATTGATGCGGTAGGCCAGTTCCGTGTCGCTTTCAGCCTTGTCCACCGCCGTGTAAGCGGCCGGGTTGACGATCAGTTGCGGCCGCACGGCGCGGATCACGTCGCGTACCTGGTCCAGGTCGGCCAGGTCCATGCGGGTGCGGTCGACCGCGACCACTTCGCCCAGCCCCTGCAGGCTGCGTTCGAGCTCGTAGCCGACCTGGCCGGTACTCCCGGTGAGAAGTATTTTCATGGGCGGATTTTCATGCGAGGTTTTTCATGCGCTGACTTCATTCGAATACATCCGCTTCGGCCAGCGGCAAGCCTTTCTGGTCCTTCGCCGACAGCAGCGGCATGCCATCGACCGGCCACTCGATGCCGATGGCCGGATCGTTCCACAGCAGCGAGCGCTCGTGCGCCGGCGCATAGTAATCGGTGGTCTTGTAGAGGAACTCGGCGAACTCGCTGGTGACGGCGAAGCCATGCGCGAAGCCCGGCGGAATCCAGAACTGGCGCTTGTTCTCGGCCGACAATTCCAGACCATGCCAGCGGCCGAACGTGGGCGAACTCTTGCGCAGGTCGACCGCCACGTCGAACACGCTGCCGGCCGTCACGCGCACCAGCTTGCCCTGCGCCTGCTGGATCTGGTAGTGCAGGCCGCGCAGCACGCCGCGCGCCGAGCGCGAATGGTTATCCTGCACGAAAGGCAACTGCACGCCGGTCAGCTCGGCGAAGCGCTGGGCATTGAAACTCTCGTAGAAAAAGCCCCGCTCGTCACCGAACACGGCAGGCTCGATGACCAGCAGGCCTTCGATCGGAGTAGGTATCACTTTCATCGCGGGATCACCTTGTCCTGCAGGATCTGCAGCAGATATTGGCCGTAGCCGTTTTTCTTCAGCGGCTCGGCGAGGCGGCGCAGTTGGCCGGCATCGATATAGCCCTTGCGGTAGGCGATTTCTTCCGGACAGGCCACCTTCAGGCCCTGCCGCTTCTCGATCGTGGCGATGAACTGGGAAGCGTCGAGCAGCGAGTCGTGCGTGCCCGTGTCGAGCCACGCCATGCCGCGGCCCATCAGTTCCACGCGCAGGTGGCCCTGGTCCAGGTACGCCTTGTTCACGTCGGTGATCTCCAGCTCGCCGCGGGCCGATGGCTCGATCGCGGCGGCGATGTCGCACACCCGGTTGTCGTAGAAATACAGCCCGGTCACCGCGTAGTTCGACTTCGGCACCGCCGGCTTTTCCTCGATGCTGACGGCCTGCCGGTTGGCGTCGAACTCGACGACACCGTAGCGTTCCGGATCATGCACGTGGTAGGCGAACACGGTCGCCCCGTCCGGCTGGCTGGCGGCGCTGCGCAGCAGCGCGTCGAGATCGTTGCCGTAGTAGATGTTATCGCCCAGGATCAGCGCCGAGGGTGCATCGCCGACGAACTCGCGGCCGATGATGAAGGCCTGCGCCAGGCCGTCCGGCGACGGCTGCACCGCGTAGGACAGCTGCAGGCCCCACTGGCTGCCATCGCCCAGCAGGTCGCGAAAGCGCGGCGTATCCTGCGGCGTCGAAATGATCAGGATCTCGCGCATCCCGGCCAGCATCAGCGTGGTCAGTGGGTGGTAGATCATCGGCTTGTCGTAGATCGGCAGCAGCTGCTTCGACACGCTGGTGGTCACCGGGTACAGCCGGGTGCCGGAACCGCCGGCCAGGATGATGCCCTTGCGCTGCCTGATCGGATCGATCTGCCTGGAATCCGTCTCCCTGGGCGTATCGGCCTGCCTGCTGGTGTCGACGCTCATGGTGCGCTGCTCCCCTGCGTTTCGCGGTTGAAGTAATTGGTCTCGAGCCACTTGGCATAGGCGCCGGACTGCACGTCCGCCACCCAGTCCGGGTGGTCCAGGTACCACTGGACGGTCTTGCGGATCCCGGTCGCGAACGTCTCGGCGGGCTTCCAGCCCAGCTCCCGTTCCAGCTTGCGGGCATCGATCGCGTAGCGGCGGTCGTGGCCCGGGCGGTCCGCCACGTAGGCGATCTGCGCGCGGTAGCTGGTGCCGTCGGCCTTCGGCTTCAGGCTGTCGAGGATGTCGCACAGCGTGTGCACCACATCCAGGTTCGCCATCTCGTTCCAGCCGCCCACGTTGTACACTTCGCCCAGTTTGCCGTCGGCCAGCACGCGGCGGATCGCCGCGCAATGGTCGGACACGTACAGCCAGTCGCGGACCTGCTGGCCATCGCCATACACGGGCAGCGGCTTGCCGGCCTGCGCGTTGGCGATCATCAGGGGGATCAGCTTCTCGGGGAAGTGGTAAGGGCCGTAGTTGTTCGAGCAGTTCGTCGTCAGCGTCGGGAAGCCGTAGGTGTGGTGGTACGAACGCACCAGGTGGTCGGACGCCGCCTTCGACGCCGAGTACGGGCTGTTCGGCGCATAGGCGGTGGTTTCGGAAAACGGCGGATCCTGCGGGCCCAGCGTGCCGTACACCTCGTCGGTGGAAACGTGCAGGAAGCGGAAGGCGGTCTTCTCCGCTTCGGGCAGGCCGCTCCAGTAGGCGCGGGCCGCTTCCAGCAGCGCGAACGTGCCGTTGATGTTGGTCTGGATGAATTCCGCCGGTCCATGGATCGACCGGTCGACGTGGCTCTCGGCCGCGAAGTGCACGATGGCGCGCGGCTGGTGGTCGCGCAGCAGCGCCAGCACCTGCTCGCCGTCGCAGATGTCGCCGCGCACGAACACGTGGCGCGCATCATCTTTCAGGGATGCCAGGTTGCTCAGGTTGCCGGCATACGTCAGCTTGTCAAAGTTGAGCACCGGCTCGTCCGATTGCGCAAGCCAGTCCAGCACGAAGTTCGAGCCGATGAACCCGGCCCCGCCTGTGACGAAAATCATTTAGTATCCCTGTCGAGAAGATTATTTTTTGATAAGGCCGATTGTAATGGCAAAGGGCTCCGCTGCCTAAGAATTACAGCTACCCCATGACAGCTGCTCCATGACAGCTGCTCCATCACAGCAGCCCCATTACAGCGGTCCGGCAATGGAGTGCAAGGCAGTATGAGGACTTATGCGATCGGCGACCTGCAAGGGTGTCACGCCGAAACTGTTGCGCTGGTCGAGCGTATCCTGGAGCGCGAGCGCGGCAATGATCCGCCGGCGATCCTGTTCTGTGGTGACCTGATCAACCGCGGCCCCGATTCGCTGTCGACCCTGCGCTACGTGCAGGCGCTGGCGCAGGGCAGCGGCGGGCGCATCGATGCCGTGCTGGGCAACCATGACCTGCACCTGCTGGCCGTCGCCAACGGCATCCGGCCGGAATCCGGCTCCGACACGCTCGATACCATCCTCGCCGCGCCGGACCGCGAAGCGCTGCTGCACTGGCTGCGCGAACGCCCGCTGGCGCTGTTCACGAAGCATCACCTGCTGGTACACGGCGGCGTGCTGCCGCAATGGAGCGCGGCGCAAACGATCGCGCTGGCCGGCGAAGTGGCGGCGGCGCTGCGCAGCGCGGAGTGGACCGGCTTCCTGGCCGACATGTACGGCAACCAGCCGGACCGCTGGGACGACGACCTGCGCGGCACGGCGCGGCTGCGCTGCATCGTCAACGCGCTGACGCGCATGCGCTTCTGCAGCGCCGAAGGCGAGATGGATTTCAAGCTGAAGGAAAGCGCCACCGTCGATCCCGCCACCGGACTGATGCCGTGGTTCGAGGTGCCGGGCCGGCGCACGCGGGACGTGACCGTGGTATTCGGCCACTGGTCGGCGCTGGGCCTGCGCATCACGCCGGACTACATCGCGCTCGACAGCGGCTGCGTGTGGGGCGGCCAGCTGTCGGCCGTGTGCCTCGACGACCGGGAACTGCTGCAGGTGCCGTGTCCCGAATTCCAGCGTGCCAAGGCCAAGGCTCAAGACCGGTAGCCAGGCAGGGGCAGCCGCACGCCTGATAACCGGAGCCTGTCACGGTTATCAGGTCTGCCAATCGGAACCCGTCAGCGGTTTTTTTGCATCCTCGCCGGAGTCTTCGCCGGCATCGGGCGCGGGTTCCTCGCCTGGCGGGGCGGGAATCTTCAGCGCCTCGCGGATCGCCTGGTAGGAACGCTCGGCCAGGTCGCGCCGGCCCACGCCCTCGCTCTTCATCGAACGCAGGATCGTGACGCGGGCGTGGATGGCCTTGCCGGACAGGATCGCCAGCACGCTCTGCACGAAGGTCATGTCGCCGATGAATTCCACCGAGGGATGCGGCTGGCGCTCGTTGTCGATATAGCGGATCGCGTAGGGCTGCACGCGTGCCCCGGCATCGACCGCCGCCTCGAACAGGTTGGCATGGAACGGCAGCAGCGTGCCTTGCGGCGCCGTGGTCCCTTCCGGGAAGAAGGCCACCCGCTCGCCCCGTTTTAGCGCATTGACCAGCCCTTCGAAGGCGCGGCGCAGGTCGCGCCGGTTGCCGCGCGCGATGAACACGGTGCCGGCCTGCTCGACCAGCCAGCCGGCCAGCGGCCAGGCGCGGATCTCGGCCTTTGCCACGAAGCGGCAGGGATACAGGGCGTTGAGCACGAAGATGTCCAGCCACGACACGTGGTTGGCCACCACCAGTGCCTGGGCACGCGGTGGCGCGCTGCCCGCCGTGATCTGCACATGCACGTTGCAGATGCCCAGCAGGTGGCGCGACCAGCGGCGGATGTGGATCTCGCGCGCCTCGCGGTCGATCCACGGGAAGAACAGCGCGCAGATCGCCATCCCCGACAGCAGATGGAACACGAGCCGCGCGATGCGCAGGGCAAGGATCATCGACTCAGGCGGCTTTCCGTTCGTAGGCGACCTGGCCGGCCACGATCGTGGCCTTCACCTGGCCCGGCATTTCATAGCCGAGGAACGGCGTGTGCTTGCCCTGGCTGGCCAGCGCGGCGCCTTCGACCAGCCAGCGTTCGGCCGGATCGAACAGCACCACGTCGGCCGCGGCGCCCACGCGCAGGTGGCCCGCATCCAGCCCCGCCACGCGCGCCGGGTCGGACGTGACCCGCTGCAAGGCCTTGAACAGGTGGTTGTTGCCGCCCAGCGTTTCGCTCCACTTCAGGGCCAGCGACAGCAGCAGTTCCAGGCCGGTGGCGCCCGGCGACGCCTCGGCGAACGGCAGCAACTTTTCATCGTCGTCGACCGGCGTGTGGTCCGAGCAGATCGCGTCGATGGTGCCATCGGCCAGCGCCGCGCGGATCGCGTCGCGGTCGCGCTGCGAGCGCAGCGGCGGCGTCAGGCGGGCGTTCGGGTCGAAGAAGTTGATGTCGGCATCGGTCAGGTGCACGTGGTGCGCGCCCACGTCGCAGGTGACCGGCAAGCCTTCGGCCTTGGCCGCGCGCACCAGTTCGAGGCCGGCGGCGGACGACAGGCGGCACAGGTGCACCCTGGCGCCGGTGGAGCGCACCAGTTCGAAGATCGTGTGCAGCGCGATGGTTTCCGCCATCACCGGCACGCCGGACAGGCCCATGCGCGAAGCCAGCGGCCCGCTGTGCGCCACGCCACCCTTGCCGATGTAGGCATCCTGCGGGCGCAGCCATACCGTATAGCCGAACGTCTTCGCGTATTGCAGCGCGCGCAGCAGTACATTGGTATCCGTGACCGGCATCTCGGCCTGCGCGAAGCCGATGCAGCCCGCTTCGGTCAGTTCGGCCATTTCCGTCAGCGCCTCGCCTTTCAGGCCCATCGTCAGCGCGCCGAGCGGATGCACGTGGGCGCCGTTGCGGCCGCGCGCGCGGTGCTTCAGCATTTCCACCAGGCCCGGCTCATCGAGCACGGGGTCGGTATCGGGCGGGCACACCAGGCTCGTTACCCCGCCCTGCAGGGCCGCCTGCATTTCCGATTCCAGCGTGGCCTTGTATTCATAGCCCGGTTCGCGCAGGCGCGCCGCCAGGTCGACCAGGCCGGGCGCCACCACCAGGCCGCTCGCATCGAGCGTGCGCGCCGCCGTGAAGCCTGCCGGCGCCGCACCCAGCGCGGCTACCTTGCCATCGACGATGTACAGGTCCTGCACCGCGTCGACGCCGTTGGCCGGGTCGATCACGCGGCCGTTCTTGATATGAAGATTGCTCATCCTGATGCTTATCCTTGAGTCCCTGCGACAATGCTCATCACGGCCATCCGCACCGCGATCCCGAACGTGACCTGCGGCAGGATCACCGCCTGCGGGCCATCCGCCACCGCCGAGTCGATTTCCACGCCGCGGTTCATCGGGCCCGGGTGCATCACGATCGCTTCGGGCGCGGCCAGGGCCAGGCGCTCCGGCGTCAGGCCGTAGCTCTTGAAGTATTCCTGCGCCGACGGCAGCAGCGCACCACTCATCCGTTCATTCTGCAGGCGCAGCATGATGATCACGTCGACATCCTTCAGGCCTTCGTCCATGTTGGTGAAGGTGCGCACGCCCAGCTGTTCCAGGCCGCCCGGCAGCAGCGTGTGCGGGCCGATCGCGCGGATCTCCGGCACGCCCAGCGTGGTCAGCGCGTGGATGTCCGAACGGGCCACGCGGCTGTGCAGGATATCGCCGACGATCGCCACGCGCAGGTTGGTGAAGTCCTTCTTGTAGTGCCGGATGGTGTACATGTCCAGCAGGCCCTGCGTGGGATGCGCGTGGCGGCCATCGCCCGCGTTCACCACGTGCACGTGGTTCTGCTTCGTGTCCTGCAGGTGCTTGGCGATCAGGTACGGCGCGCCGGACTGCGAATGGCGCACCACGAACATGTCGGCATGCATCGCGGCCAGGTTGTCGATGGTATCGAGCAGCGATTCGCCCTTGCTGGCCGACGATGCCGAGATGTTCAGGTTGATCACGTCCGCCGACAGGCGTTTCGAGGCGATCTCGAACGTGGTGCGGGTGCGCGTGGAATTCTCGAAGAACAGGTTGAACACGCTCTTGCCGCGCAACAGCGGCACCTTCTTCACTTCGCGGTCGGACACGCTGACGAAGGAACTGGCGGTATCGAGGATCTGGTTGATGATGGCCTTCGGCAGGCCTTCGGTGGACAGCAGGTGCTGCAGTTCACCGTGTTTGTTCAGTTGCGGATTGAGCATTTTTTGTTGTCACGCATTGTCTTGTTCGATGGTCAGATGGAAGCGCCCGTCGTCCGCCTGCTTCAGGCGCAGCGCCTGGCCCGGTTCGACGCGGGTATGCGCCGCCACGAAATCGGCGGCCACCGGCAACTGGCGCCCGCCCCGGTCCACCAGCGCCGCCAGCAGGATGCGCGCCGGGCGGCCATAGTCGAACAGTTCGTTGATGGCGGCGCGCGTGGTGCGGCCCGTGTACAGCACGTCGTCGACCAGCAGGATGGTGGCGCCGGCCACCTCGAAACCGATGCTGGTCGGCTTCACTTCGGCCGGCAGGCCCTTCTTCGCGTAATCGTCGCGGTAGAAGGAAACGTCGAGCACGCCGCAGCGTTCGCTCATGCCGAGATCGCGGGCGAGGCGCTCGGCGATCCAGGCGCCGCCGGAATGGATGCCGACGATGGCCGGCTCGTGCGCACCGGCGAGGCCGGTCTTCACCTGGTCCAGCAGCGCGGCATACAGCGCCTCGGCATCCAGGGCGGTGGGGTCAGTAATGGACATATTAATAGGGAAGTTGGTCGAAATACTGTTGCAGGATGACGGCGGCGGCGCGGTCGTCGATGACCTCGCCGCGCTTCTGCGACAGCACCGCGGAAGAGTAGCGTTCGTCAACGAGCTCGACGGGAATGTCGAAGCGGCCATGCAACTGGTTGGCGAAGCGGCGGCAGCGCGCCGTCATCTCGTGCTCGGCGCCGTCCGGATGCAGCGGCAGCCCGACGATGAACCGGGTCGGGCCCCACTTGTCGATCAGGGCCTTGATTTCCGCGAAGCGGGATTGATTGTCGATGGACTTGATGACGGCCAGCGGGCTGGCCTGGCCGATCATGGTATTGCCCATCGCCACGCCGATACGCTTGATGCCGAAGTCGAAGCCAAACACGGTTTGCGGCACTGTTACGGGTGCATCTTCCACCTTATGCATGACCCGCTTCGGACGTGAGCATCAACGGATCGATGCCCAGCAGTTTCATGGCGGCCACGTAGCGTTCCTCGATCGGCACTTCGAACAGCACGGCGGGATCGGCGTTCACGGTCAGCCAGCCGTTGCGGCTGATCTCGTCTTCCAGCTGGCCCGGGCTCCAGCCCGAGTAGCCGATCGACACCAGCATGCGTTGCGGGCCGGCCCCCTTGGCGACGGCTTCCAGCACGTCGATCGACGTGGTGAACGCCACCTCGTCCGTGACCGTCAGCGACGACGAATAGCGCGCCCCGGGGGTATGCAGCACGAAACCGCGATCGTCCTGAACGGGGCCGCCGAACATGATCGGCTTGCTCGTCATGTTGCCGCCACCGCCCGTCACTTCCAGGTCGATGCGCTCGAACAGCACGTCCATCGTCATGTCGGTCGGCTTGTTGATGACCACGCCGAGCACGCCGTTCTCGTTGTGCTCGCAGACGTACACGACGGTGCCGCCGAACACGGGATCCTGCATCGACGGCATCGCGATCAGAAAATGGTTCGCCAGGTTCAGCGCGGGCGTCGCGGAAGTGTCCTTCGTTTCCATCTCGTGCAGCGGGGACCCGCTTTCCTGTAACAGCCCGGGCACAGGTAGCGGTTTGCTCACTTTGCTCTTCTTCATAAGCTGCTCTCTTTGCTGGACCGTGGTTTCGGTAATGTTGCTGAATTCTTTAATGACGAGCGGAAACTCGCCGCCACATCGACAGTTTACTATGAATTGCCGGATCGGCCATCCAAACCAGGGTGGCGCTCTGTAAACTGATGGTAAGCAATAATTTGCAACGCACTCTTGAGCCAAAACATGCCCCAAAGCAATTCCACCGCGCCCGGCGCCCTTGTGTGGTTCCGCCGCGACCTGCGCAGCTTCGATCACGCCGCCCTGCACCACGCCCTGCTGGCGGGTACACCCGTCTACTGTGCCTTCATTTTCGACAGCCCGATCCTGGAGGGCTTGCCACGCGATGACCGCCGCGTGGCGTTCATCCATGCGTCGCTGGGCGAACTCGCGGCCGAGCTGGAAGCGCTTGGCGGGCACCTGCTCGTGCGCCATGGCGATGCGCGCGCCGAGATCCCGGCACTGGCCGCCGAGCTCGGCGTGGCCACCGTGTACGCCAACGAGGATTACGATCCGGCCGCCATCGCCCGCGACGAAGCCGTGGCCGAAACGCTGGCGGTGGCTGGATGCGCCTTGAAACTATTCAAGGATCACGTGATCTTCGCCAGGAGCGAAGTGCTGTCGCAGGCCGGCAAGCCGCTCGGCGTGTTTACGCCCTACAAGAACGCCTGGAAAAAACGCCTGGAAGCGCAACCCGACGCGCTGGCCCCCTGGCCGGTCGATCCCCACGCGGCGGCGCTGGCGCCCGGCCGCTCGCAGTTGCCATCGCTGCAAGAGATCGGCTTCGATGGCGCCGACCTGGCCGCGGCCGGCATCACCCCCGGCATGAGGGGCGGTGCCGCGCTGTTCGACGCCTTCCTGCCGAGCCTCGGGGACTACGGCACCGGGCGCGACTATCCGGCGCGCGATGGCACGTCGCGCCTGTCGCTGCACCTGCGCTTCGGCACGGTGTCGATCCGCCACCTGGTGCGCACGGTGCTGCAGCTGTCGGCGCGCGGACAGGCCGGCGAAGGCGGCGCCACGTGGCTGTCCGAACTGGTGTGGCGCGACTTCTACCAGATGATCCTGTACCACCACCCGCATGTGGTGCACGCCTCGTTCAAGCCGGTGTACGACAAGGTCGACTGGGAAACCGGCCCGGCAGCCGAGGAACTGTTCGCCGCCTGGTGCGAAGGCCGCACCGGCTACCCGCTGGTCGACGCGGCGATGGCACAGCTCAACACCACCGGCTTCATGCACAACCGGCTGCGGATGGTGACGGCCAGCTTCCTGTGCAAGGACCTGGGCATCGACTGGCGGCGCGGCGAAGCCTATTTCGCGCTGAAACTGAACGACTACGAACTGGCTTCCAACAATGGCGGCTGGCAGTGGGCAGCCTCGAGCGGCTGCGATGCCCAGCCGTTCTTCCGCATCTTCAATCCCGTCACGCAGTCGGAGCGCTTCGACCAGGAAGGCGACTTCATCCGCCAGTTCGTGCCGCGGCTCGCCAGGCTGTCCGCCAAGGCGATCCATGCGCCGTGGCTGCATGGCGGCGTGGATGGCTATCCGGCACCGATCGTCGACCACGCCGAGGCGCGGCAGCGCACCTTGGAACGCTACGAGGTGGTGAAGGCGCGCGGCTGACCCGCCGGCACGAGAGCCGCTCATCGGCAGCGCCCGCCGGGCCCATGGATATATATGGAAACACGTCAACCAGCGAGCGGCTGCCGCCGTTGTAAGAGGATGACCGTCGGTCTTGATGCGCGGTTTCACCGGAGCACACCATGACCGAAGCACACATGACCGGAGCACCCCATGCTACGCCGTGATGCTGGACTTGCAGCGCTGGTCGACGCTGCGATCATCCTGAGGGAAGTCTTTCACCTCTCCTATGCGGAGGCGCTGTTATCCTCGGGCGATGTCCCGCGTGACGTCATCGAACGGGTCTTGAAAGGCAGCCCTTCGGAACGCCGGATCATGCACTGGCGGGACAGCCACGGTTCGGACCAGATATTCTGACGACCGCGCCGGCGCGCAACAGCACCGCCGAGCCGACGGGACGATCACGCGATCACTCCTTCTTTCAATCACTCGACCACGAGGGCTGGCGAAGGCCTTCTTTTCGCGGAGCCCAGCACGCGGGCCGTGATCCAGATCGGTATGCCGGCATTGCGCAGGTACTCAGCGGCGGCGTCCGTCCCGAGCATGGTCTTGAACACCAGTGCGACCTCGATCCGCTGTGAGGTGAGCAGGTCCCCGCGCTGGTCCGCCGCCAACGGGTCCTGCTCGGCGCCATGGATGGAGGCGCGGCGGGTCGCGTACCGGCGATCCTTCCGGCGCAACCGCCCTTCCTTGCCCTTCAAGATCCTGTCGATGACGGATCCCGGCACGTTTTCGCGGATCAGTATCCAGTACGCGCGATCGGAGCCGAGCACCTTGTTGATGTGGATGGCGGCTTCGACATAGGCGGCATGGACATAATTCTTGCGGCGGCAGTTTTTATATGCGTCATCCATGACCGGATGGCTTCCTTTCGCTTGCGGCTGCTCGGCAATATCACCAGGTCCCTTGAATACCCTCGATACGTCGTCGAAACACGCGATCCGGTCCGTTGGAGCGTCCGGATCAGCTGTGCGGCGCCGCTCCCCCCTGGCATGGATGCAAACGCTCCGAATAGCGTAGCACGTCACACGCAAAATTTCACGCAGTCCCTGCCACCTGGTCCCTCACCGCTCGCCCGATTCCCCCCGCGCCGGCAGCAGGCCGGCGATCGCGCCCAGCAGCACGGTCTGCTGGTACGGCTTGCCGAAATACGCGTTGACGCCCAGCTGCAGGGCCAGGTTACGGTGCTTGTCGGCGCTGCGCGAGGTGATCATGATGATCGGGATCTCATGCGTGGCGGGATCGGCGCGCACCTGGCGCGTCAGGTCGAAGCCATCCATGCGCGGCATTTCGATGTCGACCAGCATCAGGTCCGGCCGGTGCGCGGCGATCTGCTCGAGCGCGTCGACGCCATCCTTGGCCAGCAGCACGGTATAGCCTTCGCGCTCCAGCAGCCGTTGGGTGACCTTGCGCACGGTCAGCGAATCGTCGACCACCATGATGGTGCCGGCCGCCGCGTGCACGGCCGGGATCGGCGCCTGCAAGCCGGGGTGCTGGGCCAGGTGCTGGGCCAGCACGACGGGATTGAGGATCAGCACGATCTCGCCCGAGCCCAGCACGGTGGCGCCGGCAATGCCGGGAACGTGCGCCAGTTGCGGCCCGGTGTTCTTGACCACGACCTCGCGGTTGCCGAGCACTTCGTCGACCCGCAGGGCCAGGCGGTCGGTGCCGGCATGCAGCGCCAGTACGGGCACCGTGCGCTGGGCCAGCGGCTGTGCGCGCGCATCGCCCAGCAGCGCCGGCAGGTAGTGCAGCGCCAGCGGCTGGCCGGCCACGTCGACGCGGCCGGCGGCTTCGTCCAGTGCCGCGGCCTTCACCTGCAGCACCTGCTCCACCAGCGCCGCCGGCACGGCATACGTGCGGCCGCCGGCCGCGACCAGTACGATGTGCGTCACGGCCAGGGTCAGCGGCAGGTGGATCGTGAAACGGGTGCCCCTGCCTGGCTCGGTGTGGGTGTCGATGCGGCCGCCCAGGGCCTGTGCTTCGGAACGCACCACGTCCATGCCCACGCCGCGGCCGGCCAGTTCGGTCAGCGCGTCCGCGGTGGAAAAGCCCGGCTCGAAAATCAGGCTGGCCACCGCGGCGTCGGAAGTCTCCCCCTCGCCCAGCAAGCCGCGCTCGCGCGCCCGGGTGCGGATGCGTTCGAGGTCGAGGCCGGCGCCATCGTCGGAAAACTCCAGCACGATCTCGTTGCCCTGCTGGCTGGCCTGCACCACCACCTCGCCCGTTTCCGCCTTGCCGGCGGCGCCGCGCGCTTCGCGCGTTTCGATACCGTGCACGATCGCGTTGCGCAGCAGGTGTTCGAACGGCCCGGCCATCCGTTCCAGCACGCTGCGGTCCATCTCCACGGCACCGCCGCGGATATCGAGGTT
Source organism: Pseudoduganella albidiflava (assembly GCF_004322755.1). NCBI lineage: Bacteria > Pseudomonadati > Pseudomonadota > Betaproteobacteria > Burkholderiales > Oxalobacteraceae > Pseudoduganella > Pseudoduganella albidiflava. Next base: position 534,580 of record NZ_CP036401.1, on the reverse strand, counting down.
GACGCGCTTGTCCAGTTCCTTGGCGCCCTGCCGCGCCACCCGGTACAGCCGCTCGGCGATACTGGCGAACGGTACCATCCGCACGCGCAGCAGGTCGCGCTGCAGTTCGCGCGTCATGCGCGCCTGCTGCGCCAGGTCGTCGCTGGCGCCGTTCACCGACTGCAGCAGCCCGGCATGGAACGAGGCCACGTCGTCGACGCTCTCGGCCATCATCCGCGTCAACTCCTGCAGGCGCGTATAACGGTCGAATTCGAGCGGGTCGAATTCGCGTTCGCTCGACACCGACAGGCGCGACGCGATGTGCGATTCGGCCTGCATCTCCACTTCGCGCAGTTGCTGACGCAGCTTGCCCAGGTTGTCCTCGAAGTCGCCCAGCGCGGTGCGCAGCGCACCCATTTCGTTTTCAAGGCGCGAGCGGGTGATCGCCACCTCGCCGGCCTGGTTGACCAGGCGGTCGAGGATATCGGCGCGCACGCGCACCAGCGGCGCCTGGGCCGCGCTTGCGGAAGTCTCGGCCGGCGTCGCAGCCGGCACGTCCGCCGCCGCCACGCTGGCCGTTTCCGGCGGATGCTGCAACTGCTCGAACAGCAGCAGCGCGTGGTCGTAATGGGCCAGCAATTCGTCGAACGCCGCCGGCGCCGGATGGCTCATGCCTTCGACATGGGTTTCCATCTCGTGCGCATGCTGCCCGAGGCGCATCGCGCCCGCCATCCGCGCGCTGCCCTTGAGGGTGTGCAGCACGCGCTGCAGCGTGGCCGGGTGGGCGGTATCGGCCGGCGCATGCTGCCAGGCGCGCAGCGCGGCCCCGACCTGGGGCAGCAGGTCCGCGCCTTCCTCGAGAAACACGGGCAGTAGGTCCGGATCGAGTTCGTCGGCCACGGCCGGGATATCCGGCCGCGCTTCGAGCAGCGCCAGCACCTGCACGTCCGGCTCGGCGGCATCCTGTTCCACTGGCTCCGCGGCCTGCCCGGCTGCTTCCGCCGGCTCCACGGCTTCCAGTGGTTCGGCCGGTTCGACGGCTTCCAGTGTTTCCACCGGCTCCACGGCTTCCACCGCTTCCATGTCTTCCGCCTCGGGCGCCGCGGCTTCCGCTACTGCTTCCACGGGCGGTTCCGGCGGCGCGACCGGTACCGGCTGCGGTACCGCCGCCTGCGTGAGCGGCGGCTCGGCGAAGGCGTCGTCGAACGCGGCATCGAACAGGTCGTCGATCGATTCATCCTGCGTGGCCAGCTTCGGCCGCAGCGGCAACGGCGCGCCGCGTTCCGGCACCGGCGGCGGATCGGCAAGCAGCGCGTGGTAGGTGTCGCTGAACAGCAGGTCGAGCCGGGCCACCAGTTCGTCCACCGGCGCCGGTGCCGCCAGCATGCCGTCCAGCCGTGCCGCGACGTCCGGCGCGGCGGCATGGGCACGGGCCAGCTCGTCGCGCAGGCGCTCCAGCGCGGCGATCAGTTCGGGCTGGTCGGGCGGCATGGTGCCGCCGGCAAAGCTGTCCAGCATGTCGCGCACGCGGCCGATGACCAGGTCGAACAGGTCGTGGTGGGCCGGATCGTGCAGCACCGCGGGCGCGGCCTGCAGCGTGGTCTCCAGCGCTACGGCCAGCTCGCGCAGCGCCTTGAAGCCCACCGTGCCGGACGTGCCGGCCAGCGTGTGGGCCAGGTGCAGCGCGTCCGGGTCCAGCTCGCCCTGGCGGCGCCACGTGCCGAAGTCGCGCGCCAGCGCCGCCGCCAGCGCGGTGGCTTCGGCCACGTAGATGTCGAACAGCGCCGCCGGCACGGCCAGGCGGCCAACGAAGCGCATGCCCTGGTCGGCCGGCACGGCTGCCTCGGTTGCCTCGGTTGCCTCGGCTACATTGTCGGGCGCGGCCGCCCCGGCTGCCGTCGCCGGCCCCGCTTCGGTCGCCGGCTCGGCCGCACTGTCAGCAACCGCAATTTCACCTGCCACGTCGTCACTGGCCACGTCGTCGCTGACTGCATCGACGCTGGCTGCATCGTCGCTGGCCACGGTGTCAGTGCGCACATCGTCACCGGCCACGGTGTCGCGGCTCACATGGTCACTGACCGCATCGTCATCGGCCGCCGTGTCGCCGGCGGCATTTTCATCGGTCACGTACGGCTCGGCCGGCGGCGGCTCGACGGCAGGTTCGCCGCGCCCGGCCGCCCGGTCCGGCGACATGAACGGCTGTCCCTCCAGCACCTGCGCGGCCGCCGCGACCAGCGGTGCCGCGCTGCGTGGAGAAATGCCCCGGGCCACCAGCTCGGCGACCCAGGCATTGAGTTCGGCCGCCGTCCATGCCAGCAGGCCGGCCAGCGCCGCATCGGCGGACTTGCCATCGGCCACCCACACGTTCAGCACCTTCTCCAACGCGCCCGCCGCGTCGGCGAACTGGTTCAGCCCCACCATGCGGCCGCTGCCCTTGAGCGTGTGGAAAGAGCGGCGCAGCGATGCCAGGCTTTCCGGCGTGCCGGCATCCGGCCCGGCCAGCACGCCATCCATATGCGCCAGCACCTCCTGCGCCTCGCCGATGAAGATCTCCAGCAGTTCTTCCTCGATGGCCGCGTCGCTCGCGCCGGACACCGCGGCAAGCGTGGCGGATGGCGCGGGCTCGGCCGGTGCCGGCACTTCCTCGTCGAGCACGGGGATCGATTCGGGTCCGGCGATCTTGCGCAGCGGCACCGCGCGGAACGTGCCCTGTGCGGCATCGAAGGAAAAACGCTCGCGTGCCCCGGCGGCATTCTGCGCCAGCATGTCGACGAAGAAGCCGAGCGCGCCCACGTTGTGTGCGATGCGATCAAGCTGCGCCGCCTCGCCGGGGCCCGGGCCGGCGGCAAGTCCGGCGACCTGCCCGCGCACCTGCGCCACGGCGGCCTGCGCGTCCGGCTGGTCGGTGATGGCCAGCGCGCCCTCCAGCTGGTGCAGCACGCCGTCCAGCGCGGCCAGTTGCGGCCGCGCCGCCGGATCGGCGGCAAATTCGTCCAGCCCGCGCTCCACGTCGCGCAGCGCCACCTTCATCTGCTGCGCCAGCGCCACCACCGTGTCATCCTGCCGCAGGCGCTGCGCCAGGCCCTGCTGCCACTGCGCCGGCTCCGGCGGTTGCTGCCCCGCCGCCAGCGCCGCCAGGCGCGTGCCGATGGTGGCCGCGCTGGCCGCGAAATCGTCCGGCAGGTGGCGGACCTGGTCCAGGCCGTGGCTGGCGAACAGCAGCGCCGTGGCCATTTCCAGGCCCAGCGCTTCGTTGCGCCCGACATCGGCCACTGCGGCCAGTTGCCGCATCAGGTTGGCCAGCGGCGTCACGCCCAGCTTGTCGGCGGCGGCCGCCACCAGCGCCGCCGCCTGGCTGAATTCGGACTGGGCGGCAGTGTCGCCCGCTTCCAGCCGCTGCCAGGCGGCGCGGGCGCCTTCCAGTCCTTCGCGCGCGCGGGCCAGCGCTTCCGGATCGATCCGGCAGTAACGCTCGGTCGCGTAATCGGGCGGCACCATGCCGTCGAGCGCGAAGCCGGTGCGCAGTGCGCGCCCCAGCGGCGCCAGGTGCTCCGGTTCCGCCGCGGCGAGGAAGAACAGCGCATCGCGCAATACCGTGTCGGGAGTTTCCGGCGCCCCTTGCGCCAGCCGGCGCATCTGCAGGTTGGCCGCGCCGAACAGCTGCTTGATGTAGACGCCGTACACGCCGCCGGGCACGTGGCCGGCCACCACCAGTTCCGCGAACGCCTGCAACGCCAGCCAGAACACGCGGCCGCGGCCGGCCTGCGCCGCGGCTACCTCGGCGATCACCGCGGCCAGGGGCTGCGCCTGAGCCGGATCGCCGGACTTCAGGTACGGCAGCAGGGCGCGCTCGAACCGTTGCCGCAACGCGGCGTAGTCCACCGGCCCGCCCGCGTCATCTCCGCCATCCGCCGCCGGCAGCGCGGGTTCGCGCGCCAGGTCGGGGAAGAACAGGTCGGCCGGGTGGATGCGCGGCGCGCCCAGCATTTCCTGCACCGCCGCGTAATACGGGAACAGGCGCACCGGCTGCAGCGGCCCGCCGTCCAGCAATTCTTCCAGGTACTCGACGAGCGCGCCATACAGCCGGCCGATCGCCTGCACATGGTCGGCGCTGCACTTCACGCTGCCATCCTTGAAGCGGTCCAGCGCTTCCTCGGCCAGCCGGGTGATCGCCGCCACGCCCTCCACGTCCACCATCTGCAGCGCGCCGTGCGCCTGGTGCAGGTGCGACTTGGCCAGCCGCAGCGCGGTGGCCTGGTCTTCCGGCTCCAGGCCGCCGGCCTCGAACAGCGCCGTGCGCGAGCGGCCCAGCGCCTCGCGGATCTCGCCCATCACCCACGACAGCGGGCCGGGATCGAAGGAGTTGGTCGGAAAATCGGTCTGGCTCATGGTCTCGCTGCTTGTTCAGGTTGTTGGGTTGCCGATGCGGAAACGCGACACGGAATCCTTCAGCTGCTGGGCCAGCGCCGACAGCTGGCGCACCGATTGCGCCGTCTGCTGCGTGCCGGCCTGCGCCTGTTCCGTGGCTTGCAGGATATGGCCGATGTGCCGCGCCACGCCGCTGGCCGATGCGGCCTGCGTGCCGGTGGCGTGCGACATGCCCTCGATCAGCTCGGCAAGCTGCCGCGACACGCGCTCGATGTCGTCCAGTGCGGCGCCGGCCGCGTCGGACAGCCGCGCGCCTTCCACCACGCCATGGGTGGAGCGTTCCATCGCCGCCACGGCATCGTGCGTGTCGGCCTGGATGGTGCGCACCAGCGCGCCGATCTGCTTGGCGCTGTCGGCCGACCGTTCCGCCAGCCGCTGCACTTCCTCGGCCACCACGGAAAAGCCGCGCCCGGCCTCGCCGGCGGAAGCGGCCTGGATCGCCGCGTTCAGCGCCAGCACGTTGGTTTGCCCGGTAATGTCGGAAATCAGTTCCGTGATCTCGCCGATCTGCTGCGACGATTCGCCCAGCCGCTTGATGCGCTTGCTGGTTTCCTGGATCTGCTCGCGGATCCCGTTCATGCCGGCAATCGCATCCTGCACCGCGGCGGCGCCCTGCCGCGCCGCGGCCACCGAGCGGCGCGCCACGTCCGCCGACTCGGCCGCGGACTTCGATACATCCGTGATCTCGGCCGCCATGCGCAGCACGGTCGCGCTGGTATCGCGGATCTCGCGGGCCTGCTGCTGCGACGCGGACAGCAGCGCGGTGGAAATATCCTGCGCCTGGCTCGACGCCGCCGTCACCTGCTCGGCCGTCGCCGTCACGCGGCCCACCAGGCCGCGCAATTCCTCGACCGTGTAGTTGACCGAGTCGGCGATCGCCCCCGTGATGTCCTCGGAAACGGTGGCCTGCACGGTCAGGTCGCCATCGGCCACTTCCTGCAGCTCGTTCATCAGGCGCAGGATCGCGGCCTGGTTTTGCGCATTGGCCGCCCGGGCTTCCTCTTCCTGCCGCTGCGCCTGCAGCCGCTGTTCCTCGGCCTGCTGGCGGCGGCGCTCGGCGCCGCGCGTGCGGTTGTACGAATCCTGCAGCAGCACGCGGCCGATCGCGGCCCCCGTCAGCAGCGTCAGCATGCCGCCCGCCACCATCAGCCAGAAGGTCCAGTTCAGCGACTCCTGCGCGGCGCGATAGCCGTCCAGCAGGCGCGCCAGGCTTTCGCGCAGGCTCTCGTTCTGGCTGAAGATCAGCCGTTCGGCAGTGCGCGCGGCCAGCAGCCTGTCGAGCCGGCCCAGGATCGCGCCCGCCCCGGCCTGGTATTGCTCGAAGCCGGCCCGCAGCGCGGCGAGGCGTTCGCGCACGTCCGGTTCGCGCACGGCGGCAATGCCGGCCACGGCGCCGCCGGCTTCTCCACCATTCAACAGGGCATCGACGATGGCGCGGAACGCGGTGATGTCGCGTCCCAGCTGGAATGCCGTTTCCGAACGGATGCCGCCCGCCGCGGTGAATTCGGCCGTGCCAAGGCTCATCCGCTGGGTCAGCATCGTCAGCCGGCCCAGCGCGGCGATCTCGCGCGCGCCGGCTCCCCGCTGCAGGCGCAGCGCGGCGATTTCATCGGCCTGCGCCAGCAGCTGCGGCGCCAGCGCGTTCAATGCGCGCAGCGATTTCTCGACACCGGCCAGGTCTTCCCGGTGGCGCAGGATGGTATCGGCCGCCTTCGCCGTGGCGGCCCACTTGGCGCGCGCATCGGCGATCGCTGCCTCCAGGTTGCCAGGGGCGGCGGCCACACTGCGGCCCCGGTAGCTGCCGCCACTGCCCAGCAGCGCCAGGTCGCTGTCCAGCTCGCGCCGGCTGTCGCCCAGCTGGCGGAACGCCTCTTCGTGGCCCTGCAAGGCATTCGGCGCGGCCTTGCCGATCCGTTGCGAGTGCATCAGCGCATCGCCGGCCACTTGCGTGGCGGCGGCGCCGGCCGCGCTGTGCCGTGCATTCAGCGCCACCAGGGCGGCGGAAAGCGCCAGCACGACGGCCAGCGTGGTGACGAGAAAACTGAGCTGGCGCTGCGGCGGCAGGTGGCCGATCAGCGGCAGCCGCGCCGGTGCTGGCAGCTCCGCCACGCTGGAAGTGCCGCCGCGGCGCAGCGCATCGCGCAGGCGCAGCGGCCGGTCGGTCGCGGCGCCATCCGCGAACTGCGAGTCGCCGTCGGCGAACCGGGAGTCAGGCGGGGAATCGGCGGGCGGCTCCTGCCGGCGGGGCCGTGAAAACCTGAATCGCATCGTATCCTTTCTCATCGGGGCTAGCGGCCCGCGGGCAGCCCCGCCTGCGGGCTTGCATGCAGGCTCACCTGTAAAAAACGCGGCTCGCGCGCCAGGCCGGCCAGGTCCAGCCGGGTCCATGGCTGGCCATCGCCGTCGACATACCGCTCCGCACACCAGCCGGGTGACGCCGCGTCGCTGCCGTCGGCCCGCATGTCGGCCAGCCGGCGCAGGCCCAGCACGCGGTTGGCCAGCAGCGCGCACGGCAGGCCGAGGCTGGCGGCGAAGGTCAGCAGGCGGGTATCCGGGCCGGCGGCATGCGTGCCATGCTCGGCATGCGTGCCGAGGCCATCGCCCAGGTAGGCCGCCAGGTCGACCACGCCGAGGAGGTTGCCGCGCACATTGGCCAGGCCCAGGTACCACGGCTGCGTCAGCGGCACCGGGGTGATGGACTGGCTGGGCACGATCTCGCCCATCTGTGTCAGGTCCAGCAGGCAGTGGCGCGTGCCAACCAGCACGCCCAGCTCGCGCGCGGCCGCCGTGCCCGTGCCCTGCGCCGCCTGCATCCGCTCCAGCAGCTGCACCTGGTATTGGCGCAGCCGGCTGCGGCGTTCGCCGGTATCCGAAACCGCGTCCTCCATCAGCCCAGCGCTGCGATCTTGGCCAGCAGTTCGGCGGCGCTGACCGGCTTGACGAGATAATCCTTGGCGCCCTGGCGCAAGCCCCAGATGCGGTCGGTTTCCTGGTTCTTCGACGAACAGATGATCACCGGCACATGCTGCAGTTCGGGGTCGCGGGCGATCGAGCGCGTGACCTGGAAGCCGTTCGCGCCCGGCATCACCACGTCCATCAGGATCAGTTCCGGCCGGTCTGCGCGGATGCGCGCCAGCGCCTCTTCGCCGCTCTCGGCGGTGGTGACCGCGTAGCCGTTGCGGGCCAGGATATCGGACAGGTAATAGCGCTCGGTCGGGGAATCGTCGACGATGAGGATCTTGTGGATGGCCATGGGCTGCTTTCTCATGGACGCCCGGGACCGGCATGCTCGCGCACCGCGGCCAGCAGGCTGTCCTTGCTGAAGGGTTTGGTGAGGTAGGCGGCCGAGCCGACCATCGCGCCGCGCGCCCGGTCGAACAGGCCATCCCTGGACGACAGCATCAGCACGGGCGTGGCATGGAATTTCGCGCTCTTCTTGATCAGCGCGCAGGTCTGGTAACCGTCCAGCCGGGGCATCAGGATGTCGCAGAAGATCAGCGCGGGCTGGTGGTCGATGATCTTGGCCAGCGCATCGAAGCCATCCTCGGCCAGCACCACCTGGTACCCCGCCCCGCTCAGGAAGATCTCGGCGGACCGGCGGATCGTGCTGCTGTCATCGATCACCATGATGGTCAAACCGGTCGCTTGCGGCGTTGTCGTCATATATTGTGTCCACCCATTTCCACTACGATAGCACAGCGAAAAATGCGGGGGCGGACGGTAAATCTTTACAGCAACCAATCAATGGTCCCGGGCTCACAGTTGGCCGCAGAACCTCTTACGGGCGCCTCGGGGCCTCTAGAAACCTTGCTGAATGGCGTCGCACCTGTACCTGCACATCCAGTATCAGTAGCGAACCGCCTTTCCTACGCGCGCCTCGGGGCCTCGAGAAACCGTAACAAGCGACGTCAGACCTGTACCTGCGCATCCAGTATCGGTAGCGAACCGCTTTTCCTACGTGCGCCTCGGGGCCTCGAGAAACCGTAATGAGCGACGTCAGACCTGGTTGAGGAACGGAGCTGTACTCCAGTACAGCGAGTACCGGAGACCAGCGGCTGGCGTTGCGCAATAGGTTTGTCGAGGTCCCATCAGAGCATGACCATTTCGAAGTCATCTTTGCGGGCCCCGCACTCCGGACACGTCCAGTTCATCGGCACATCTTCCCAGCGGGTACCCGGTGCAATGCCCTCTTCCGGCAGGCCGGCTTCTTCATCATAGATCCAGCCGCAGATCAGGCACATCCAGCTCTTGAACTCTCCTGCACTATTTTGCCGGGCGTTATTTTCCAGCTTGTTTTCTACCTTATTTTCCACATTATTGCTGCTCACGTTCTGCCACCCTCAATCAAGTAAAATGCCGAATCGGGTATCTTAATCTACTGGCCGTGCAAAACCAAACATCACCCCTCATCCTGACATTCGGCGTGGCCGATCCGATCGGCGCAGTGGGCGTGCATTCCGATATCGGCGTGTTCGCCGCGCTGGGATGCCAGGGCCTGTCGGTCACCACCGCATTACTCATCGGCGACAGCGCCCGCGTGGAAGACCAGCAGCATGTGGAACCGGACTGGGTATCCGACCAGGCCCGCGTCGTGCTGGAAGACGTGCAGGTGGCGGCGTTCAAGATCGGCGCCGTCGACCAGATGGAACACATTTCATCGATCGCCGAAGTGGTCTCCGATTATCCGGATGCGCCGCTGATCCTCGACCCGTTCGGCTCGCAATTGCCACCCCTTTCCGAACAGACCGACCCGGAGGAACTGCTGACGGTGCTGCGCCAGCTGCTGGTGCCGCAGGCCACGCTGCTGATGCTGTCGCAGGTGGAACTGGGGCGCATGGCCGAAACGTGGCGCGACCTGTCCAATGGCGAAACCATGGGCGACGATGCCCAGCACCTGATCGACCTGGGCTGCGAATACGTGCTGGTGACGGGTACCCCGGCCGGCACGTCGCGCGCCGAATCGGGCCTGCGCGCCAACACGCTGTATGGCGATGGCGGCGTGATCCGCCACGACCGCTGGCAGCACCTGCCCGGCCCGTTCGTCGGCGCCGGCTGCGTGCTGTCGGGCGCCATCGCCGCCTACATGGCGCAAGGCCTGGCGCTGCCGCAGGCCGTCGACCTTGCCCAGCAATACACTTTCGGCGCCCTGCGCCACGCCCAGCGCTACGGCATGGGCCGGCTGGTGCCGAACCGCTTCCACGCGGTGACGCAAACGAAAAAGGATACGCAATGACGATCTCGCAAAACGATGTGCTGTTCGAACGCGCGCAGAAGACCACGCCCGGCGGCGTCAATTCGCCGGTGCGCGCCTTCCGCTCCGTGGGCGGCACCCCGCGCTTCATCACCCGTGCCGAAGGCCCGTATTTCTGGGATGCCGACGGCAAGCGCTACATCGACTACATCGGTTCCTGGGGCCCGGCCATCGTCGGCCACGCCCACCCGCAGGTGGTGAAGGCCGTGCAGGAAGCGGCCACGCGCGGCCTGTCGTTCGGCGCGCCGACCCAGGGTGAAGTGGAGATGGCGGAAGAAATCGCCCGCCTGGTGCCGTCGATCGAGCAGGTGCGCCTGGTCTCGTCCGGCACGGAAGCGACGATGAGCGCGCTGCGCCTGGCGCGCGGCGCCACCGGCCGCGACAAGATCATCAAGTTCGAAGGCTGCTACCACGGCCATGCCGATTCGCTGCTGGTGAAGGCCGGCAGCGGCCTGCTCACGTTCGGCAATCCCACCTCCGCCGGCGTGCCGGAAGATTTCGTCAAGCACACGCTGGTGCTGGACTATAACGACGTGCCGGGCATCGAGGAAGCGTTCGCCGAATACGGCGACGAGATCGCCTGCGTGATCGTCGAACCGGTGGCCGGCAACATGAACCTGATCAAGGCATCGCCCGAGTTCCTGCAGGCGCTGCGCGACCTGTGCACCGAACATGGCGCGCTGCTGATCTTCGATGAAGTGATGTGCGGCTTCCGCGTCGGCCTGGCCGGCGCCCAGGGCCTGTACGGCATCACCCCGGACCTGACTGCGCTGGGCAAGGTGATCGGCGGCGGCTTGCCGGTGGCCGCGTTCGGCGGCAGCGCCGAGTTGATGAGCAAGATGTCGCCGGTCGGCGCCGTCTACCAGGCCGGCACGCTGTCCGGCAATCCGATCGCCGTCGCCGCCGGCATGACGACCCTGAAGCTGATCCAGGAAGCCGGTTTCTACGAGCGCCTGACGGCCACCGCGAAACGCCTGGCCGAAGGCTTGACCGACGCCGCGTTCCAGGAAGGCGTGACGTTCTGCGCCGATTACCAGGGCGGCATGTTCGGCCTGTACTTCAGCGCCGAGCCGCCGCGCAACTATGCCGAGATGATGGCCGGCGACCGCGCGAAATTCAACGAGTTCTTCCACGCGATGCTCGATGAAGGCGTGTACTTCGCCCCTGCCGCATTCGAAGCCGGCTTCGTTTCCGCCGCCCACGATGACGCGGTCATCGACGACACCATCGAAGCGGCCCGGCGGGTGTTCGCGCGGCTGAAATAAGCGCCGGTCTCGGCCATGGGAAAAGGACGGGTAACCGTCCTTTTTTACTTTGTGCAATCCCATACGGCACAACATTTCCAGAAACCGGGGTCTGACCCCAATCCCGGGAAATGTTTCCTGAAATCGGGGTCTGACCCCGGTTCCTGGAAATATCCTTGGGATCTGCGCGGCACTCGATCCTGAAGACTTTTAAAACCGACAATCTTCCGACATTTCGATGACATCCGATCTTTAGAATCCGCTGCATTCGAGATCACAGGAGTCGTCGTCATGCAAACACAAGCCACCACCCGGCAGGAACAGGCCGCCCGCGCCGGTATCGTCTGGATCAAGCTCGCCGTGCTGTACCTGCTCATCGGCGTGGCGCTGGGCATTGCCATGGGCGCCAGCCGCGACTTCACGCTGCGCCCCGTGCATGCGCACGTGAACCTGCTGGGCTGGACCACGCTGGCGCTGTCCGGGATCATCTACACGCTGTTCCCGCAAGCCGGCACCACGCGTCTGGCGCGTGTCCACTTCTGGCTGCTGAACCTGGCGTTGCCTGTCATGATGGGCTCGCTGGCCTATGTGCTGTCGACGGGCGACGCGAGTGTCGTGGCGATGCTGGTGATTGCCGAGATCACCGCGGCGATCTCGATCGTGGCATTGGCCGCCAATATCTTCATGAACCTGCAAGTCAGCAAGGACGTGGCAGGGGAATGCCAGCCCGATAAAAAAGCGGCCGCGGCCTGATGCCGTTCGGTTAAGTCCACCCCAAGTGCAAATTCTGGGGTCAGACCCGGCGGGTCTGACCCCAGCCCTTCGCTGTTGGGGTAAATGCATGCGCTTCCAATGTGCTGGATGACGCTTGACTTAACGGCGTTACGGCCGAGGCCGCTTTTTCACCGTGTCACCGTCCTATTTCAGCCAGCCCCGGTGCCGGAAATACAGGAACGGCGCAATCGCGCTGGTGATCATCAGGCCCCAGGCCCAGGGATAGCCCAGCGTCCATTTCAGTTCCGGCATGAAGTCGAAGTTCATGCCGTACACGCTGGCGATCAGGGTCGGCGGCAGGAAGGCCACGCTGGCCACCGAGAAGATCTTGATGATCTTGTTCTGGTTGATGTTGATGAAGCCGACCGTGGCGTCCATCAGGAAGTTGATCTTGTCGAACAGGAACGAGGTGTGGCCGTCGAGCGATTCGATGTCGCGCAGGATCTGCCGGGCTTCCTCGAACTGCTCGGAATTGAGCAGGCGCCCGCGCATCAGGAAGCTGACGGCGCGCCGCGTGTCCATCATGTTGCGGCGGATCCGGCCATTCAAGTCTTCCTCGTGGGCGATGGCGGACAGCGCGTCGGCCGCGTCCTTGTCGGTGAATTCTTCCTGCAGCACGCGGAACGATACTTCTTCCAGGTTCTTGTAGATGCCTTCCAGCGCGTCGGCGGAATATTCGGCGTCGGTGGCGTACAGGTCGAGCAGCACGTCCATGTAGTCGACGATCGAGCCGGGGCGCGAGCGGGCGCGCATGCGCACCAGGCGGAACACCGGCAAGTCGTCGGTGTGCACGGAGAACAGCATCTTGCGCGCCAGGATGAAGGCGACGGTGACGATGCGCGACGGGCCATCGTCTTCTTCCAGCAGGAAGTCGGTGCGCAGGTGGAGGTCGCCGTTTTCCGCCTCGTAGTAGCGGGCCGAGGCTTCGATATCCTTGACTTCGTCTTCGCCCGGCAAGGTCACGCCGTAGATGGCCTTGACCCAGGCACGCTCGTCATCGTCCGGGTCGGTCAGGTCGACCCATACCGGTGCCACTTGTTCAAGGTCTTCGCGCGTTTCGATGGGAACCTGGTTCAGCCGGCCATTTTGTAGAACGAAGACATTGATCATAGGCACTCTCAGCCGACTGGGATTCTGGACACTTGCAGGACGCAAAATTAAAACAGCGCAAGTGTACAGGCAAAGCCCCGGCCGGGACCAGACCGGAGGACCACTTTTTACCCATGGAACCGATAATTGCGGTGTATCGGGCACCGATCGCGGCGCGGGGCTGGGGAAGCGCTACGGCAGCTCGGCCGAATTCATGCGCCGCAGGATGATCTGGGTACGCCGGTTCAGGTAGCGCGTATCGCGGTGCGCGTCGTAATAGCGGGGATTGGGCAGCATCACCGCCAGCCGCGCCGCCTGCGCCGCACCGAGCTTCGCCGCGGGCACCTTGTAATAGTGACGCGCCGCCGCTTCCGCACCATACACGCCGCGGCCGAACTCCACCACGTTCAGGTAGATCTCGAAGATCCGCCGCTTGTCCATCATGGTTTCCAGCATGTACGCGATGATCAGTTCCTGCCCCTTGCGCAGGTAGCTGCGCGAGCCGGACAGGAACAGGTTCTTGGCCAGCTGCTGCGTGATCGTGGAACCGCCGTGCGTGACCTTCTTGCGCTTCTCGTTGCGCTCGTAGGCCTTTTCCAGCGCCTCCCAGTCGACGCCGTCGTGGTCGGAGAAATTGGCATCCTCGGAAGCGATGACGGCCCGCTTCAGGTTGTTCGAGATGCGCTCGTACGGCACCCATTTCTGGACGATCTTCGCATCCGGATTCTTTTCCTGCATGGCCGACAGCTGCTGGCGCATGAATGCCGTCATGCCCGGCTCGTGGTCGCGCCACCACCAGATCTGCGCGGCGAAATACAGCTGCACGGCGATGAACAGGACGACAGGAACGATGAACAGCCACTTGACGAATGCCCAGCGACCGGGGGGCTTGCGCGCTTTTTTCATGTGCATTTCTTATTGTTCAACACGACGCAGGGAGGAGCACCGGCACAGCATCGCCGGCACAGCATCACTGACACCTGAGGCCCGATCGACGCGGGAAGCCGCGTCAACGCAGGCGCGCCAGCAGCTCCGCGGTGTCCGGCCGCACGCCGCGCCAGCCCAGGAAGGCTTCGGCGGCCTGCTCCACCAGCATGCCCAGGCCATCGCGCACGGTCGCGCCATGGCTGGCGGCGAAGCGCATGAAGACGGTCGGTTCCTGCCCGTACATCATATCCAATGCCAGCGAGCCCTGGTGGAATACCGATGGCGCCACCGGCGGCAGGTCGGCCTGCAGGCTGGCCGATGTGGCGTTGATGACGATGTCGAAGCTGCCGGCGATGTCGGCGAAGCCGCACGCGGTGACTACGCCAGCGCCCCCCAGCGAGGCGAATTGCTGCACCAGCGCCTCGGCGGTGGCCACGGTGCGGTTGGCGATCACCAGCGCGGCCGGGCGATGTTCGAGGATCGGCAGCACGGCACCGCGCGCGGCACCGCCCGCGCCCAGCAGCAGCACGCGCTTGCCGGTGATCGGCACGCCCGCGTTGACGGTGATGTCGGCCACCAGGCCGGCGCCGTCGGTGTTGTCGCCGGTGATGCCGTGTTCATCGAACAGCAGCGTGTTGACGGCGCCCGCGGCCTGCGCGCGCACCGTCAGCGCGCTGGCCAGCCGGCACGCCTCGAGCTTGAACGGCACCGTCACGTTGGCGCCCTTGCCGCCTTCGGCGATGAAGGCATGGACCGCCTCGGCAAAACCATCCAGCGGCGCCAGGCGTTTTTCATACGTCAGCCGCTGGCCCGTGGCCGCGGCGAACGCGGCGTGGATGACGGGCGATTTGCTGTGGGCGATCGGATTGCCGAACACGCAGTATTTGTCGACGCCGGAGTTGACGCCGGAGTCAACGCCTGCGTCGCCGCCGATGCGATCCATGGACGTGCCGTCCACGCTGTTATTGTCCACGCTGTTATTGTCCACGCTGTTATTGTCCACGCTGTTATTGTCCACTTTATTTTGCTCCACCGAGTTGGGCTTCGAGTTTTTGTTCGCGGGTGAATTTGAACCGGGTGATGATGACCCACAGGTCGTCGCGGTCGTTCGACAGCATGTTGGGCGGGAACTTGCCGAACGGCGCGGCGCGGCGCACGATGGCGATCGCCGCCTGGTCCAGCGCCGGATTGCCGGAACTGGTCTGCACCGTGATGCCGCCCTCCTTTGTATACAGCGTGCCATCCTGGAAGATCGGGATCGACAGCACCAGCTCGCCATACAGCTTGCGGCCGTTCACCTGCGGGAAGTTCAGCGTGCCCACCTCTTCCACTTTGCGCTGGAAGGTCTTGTAGTACATCGCATAGCCCACCTGCTGGGTGCTGGGCGTGATGTAGGTGCGGCGCGGGCGCTTGTTCTGGTCTTCGATGGTTTGCGCGATCTCGGCCGCCATGCGGGCGATCGCCTTGCTGCTTTCGATCAGCTCGGCGCCGGTGGGCGTGGGATCGGGCTTGCTGTTCTCGGTGACGGGTGCGGCGCGGTACGGCGTGGTCTTCACCTGCGTCAGCAGCTTCTTCTGCACTTCTTCCAGCTGCTCGATGCGGCGGCGCGAGGCTTCGATGCTGTCGCCATCGGCCACCCGGCGCATGTCCGGCAGCGGCGACTTCGAGCGGCCCTGGTCGGCCATGCCGCCGCCATCCAGGTTGGCCTGCGCCAGCGCCTCGGCCTTCAGCGGCCGGTTGGCGTGCTTGGCATTGACGAGGATGACTTCCAGCGTCGGATCGGTGGGCGCCAGCTTGAATTCCTGCGGCGCCACGAAACGCACCGCCAGCAACGCCGCATGTGCGAGCACCGAGACGGCCAGGGCGATCGCGAGGAACCGGTTTTCTTGTAAATACTTCACGCAGAGAAGGAAAAAGCGTCGGCGAAATGCATCATTCTACCCGCTGAAACCACCGGCGTTACCAGTGGCGGCAGTGAAAACCAGTGTCCGGCACCTTTTCGGGGCCATGCCCCGAAAAAATGTCCGACACCAGGCTCCTCCACCGTTCCGGTTTAGCCAGCGGCGGGCGGGACGGCGGCTGCGTCCGCTTCGTCGGCGGCTTCGGCCACTTCCACCTTCTCGTCGGCAGGCTGGTCGGGATCGGCGACCAGCTCCGGCACGGTCTCGCCGACCAGCGCCTTGTCCGCGTCGCCTTCCTCTTCTTCTTCCTCGAAGTCGACGGCGGCCGGCGCGGCTTCCTCGATCTCCAGCAGGCGCGTCTCGATCGTCAGGTCCACTTCATCCCAGCGGATCACGTCCAGCTTGACGGCCGCGCCGCGCGGCGCCGACGGCATGCCCGGCAGGCGGATCACCAGCGGGATGTCGGTCAGGCGCAGCACTTCATCCTTCAGCACCACGGCATCGACCTGGTGCTTGTCTTCCTGGCCGAGCCAGCGCAGGCACCAGTAGCGTTCCATATTGGCCTGGAAGTCGGCATAGGCGGCATAGGCCGCGTCGAACGCCGAGACGATCGCGAACAGGTTGGCATCCTTGTGCTTGAACGGCGCGACCAGCGGGGCCATCACGCCCTTCTCGGCCACGGCCAGGATCTGCCACTGGTTGACCAGGTCCGTGTAGCGGCGCAGCGGCGACGTGCTCCAGGCATACTGGTCGACACCGAGACCTTCGTGCGGCGCGGCATGCGTCAGCATGCGCACCTGCATCTTGGCGTTCCAGCCGCCCACGCCGCGGCCCTGGCTGCGGTAGATGCCGGGCACGCCGTGGTCGTGCATCAGCTTGCCCCAGGTGCTGTTGGCGAAGATCATCATCTCGGCCACGATCTTGTCCAGCGGCGCGCCACGCTTGCGGCGCGTGATCGTGACGACATCGTCCTCGACATAGAAATTGAAGTCGACGCGGTTGTTCTGCTCCGGCTTCAGCCCGAACGCCTCGCGCTTGGCCATGCGGCCCGCTTCCAGGTGCTGCGCCCATGCCCACAGCAAGGTCAGCTCGGCCTTGCGCGGGTAGTCACCCTCGCCAGTGGCCAGCGTCTGTTCATTCACCACGTCATCGAGATCGTTGTGGCGCAGGTTGTTCGCGATGGGCACCATCTCGGCGCGCGTCTCGGTCGAGATCACGGTCCAGTCGGCGGGATCGAGCGTGGCATACAGCGACAGCGCCGGGCACGTCTTGCCCTCGGCCAGCGTATAGGCCTCGACCACGGAATCCGGCAGCATGGTGATCTTGTCGCCCGGCATATAGACAGTGGACAGGCGCGCGCGGGCGATCTTGTCGATAACATCGTCCGGGCGGATGGCCAGGCCCGGCGCGGCGATGTGGATGCCGATGCGCACCTTGCCATCGTCCAGGTGGACGATCGACATGGCATCGTCGATCTCGGTCGTGGTCACGTCGTCGATCGAGAATGCCTCGACCGCGGCGACCGGCAGGCCGGCCGGCGGCGGCGGCACCGCCACGTCCGGGAAGCCATGCCCGCGTGGGAACGATTCGAACAGGAAGCGGGCCATGTGCAGGTCCTTGGCCGAACCGATGCCGCCCACCGCCAGCATCAGGCGCGCCGGCGTGGTGTGCAGCTCGTTGCAGGCCGCTTCCAGCGCCTTGTATTCGATGGTGTTCTTGTCCGGCTTGAACAGCAGCTGCTGCACGATGCCCGCCATGGAGGGCGGCAGCTTGTTCGCCTTCAGCTCGTCCACGTAGCCCTGCTGGACGATGGCCTGCTGCTTCTTCTTCTCGATGCCGGCCAGCGCGGCCTTCAGGGTCTGCTCGGGCGCGGCCTTGTAGCGCCCACGGCCCTTTTTATGAAAATACACGGGCGCCGTGTG
This sequence comes from Pseudoduganella albidiflava, assembly GCF_004322755.1. Lineage (NCBI taxonomy): Bacteria > Pseudomonadati > Pseudomonadota > Betaproteobacteria > Burkholderiales > Oxalobacteraceae > Pseudoduganella > Pseudoduganella albidiflava. The sequence goes on along the minus strand of NZ_CP036401.1, from coordinate 517,065 downwards.
CAGCGCCAGGATCAGCCCCGCCGCCTCGGCGGGCAGCGGCGCATGGCCGAAGTACTCGGCGCCCAGTTCGGCGAACCCGAATTCTTCCTGGCCAGCCACCTCCCACAGGAAATCCAGGTCGACATCGGCCGCCACCGCGCGCGCCTGCTCCATCAGCTCCTCGGGCGCGGGCTTGTCATACTGCAGCAGCACATCCTTGGCTTTCACCTTGCTGCGCTTGCCGCTGGCCATCTCCACCTGGTAAGCCTCGCCGGCGGTGGACAGCACTTGTCCGACCTTGAAATCGCCGGATTCTTCAAAAAAGACATTCATTGTTCATCTCGTGTTGGAGGTTTTCGGCACCAGCGCCGCGACCTGGGGGAGGAATACCTCGGTCACCAGCAGCGTGCCCTGGCGCCGCCGGTACAGGCAGCGCCGTGCATACAGCAAAAGTTCGTCGGGGACGGCGATTCCCTGTCCCGCCAGCGCGGCGCGGGCACGGCGCGCCAGCGGATGGCTGCCGCGCAGCCGCGCATATTCGAGCGGGCCGCGCGCCACCATCGGGTCGCCGAACAGGGTGGTGCCCAGCGACCGTTCGCCCAGCGCGGAAAACAGCGGCCAGTCGGCGGCGTCCGCGCTCATCGGCACCACCGTGTGCGCGAACACCACGGGCGTATTATCACACCGCAGCAGCACTTCCCGTTCCCAGCAGCGGCCACGCCCGTTGCCGATGCGGGGCAGGCCCAGCGCGCCGGATTCGTCGGCCAGGCACTGCGCGGGCCGCTGGCGCAGCACCTGCACCCGGAAGGTGCCGGCATGGGCTTTCAGCCGGGCCGTCAGCGAACCGCCCGACGTGAGCCAGCACGCCAGCGCCACCGGCGCGTTCACGGCCAGCACATGCCGGTACCAGTTGGCCCGGCGCAGCGAGCGTTCCCTCATCCAGCCCCGATTCCGCAGAAGGCCAGCACTTCATCGACGTAGTCCGCGAACTCGGCGATGCCGTGGTCGGAACCGTCGATCACGTGCTGCCGGGCACCCGGGTAATGCGCCACCATGTCGCGCCAGTCCAGCACTTCGTCGCCGGTGGCGGCCAGCAGGTAGTAGCGTTCCGGCCGGGTGATGGCGGGCACGGCCAGTTCGCCCAGCTCGGCGATATATTCGCGCTTGAACTCGAACGGCTCGCCAGTGTGGAACATGGTGGTCATGCCCACGTATTTTTCCAGGTCGCGCAGCGGCGTGACGGCGGGATTGAGCAGCGCGGCGCGGCAGCCCAGCTGCTCGGCCATCCACGTGGCGTAATAGCCGCCCAGCGACGAGCCGACGATGGCCAGCTCATTGGCCACCTGATCCCGGGGCAGTCCGGCCACCAGTGCCATGGCCTGCTGCATCGCCAGCTTCGGCGATGCGGGCAACTGCGGCGCCAGGTAGTCGGCGGCGCGGCCCAGCTGCGCCATCCGCTCGCCCAGCAGCCGGCCCTTCATCGACAGCGGCGACGAGCGGAAGCCGTGTAGGTACAGGATCTTGCCCGCGGCACGCTGTCCATCGGCCATCACGTTCAGGCCTTCAGTGCCTGCAGCGCATCGAGCAGCTTGCCGTGCACGCCGCCGAAGCCGCCATTGCTCATGACGACCACGTGGTCGCCCGGCCGCGCCTGGCCGACGATGGCTTTCACCATCAGGTCGATATCCTCGTAGCCCGCGGCCTTCGAACCCATCGGCGCCAGCGTGGTGGCCAGGCTCCAGCCCAGTGCCTTTTCGCTGCCGAAGCCGAACACGAAGTCGGCCTCGCGCAGGCTGGCCGGCAGCGCATCCTTCATCGCGCCCAGCTTCATCGTGTTCGAGCGCGGCTCCAGCACGGCGAGGATGCGCGTATCGGCACCCAGCTTCTGGCGCAGGCCGCCCACGGTGGTGGCGATCGCGGTCGGGTGATGGGCGAAATCGTCGTACACCGTCACCCCGTTCACCACGCCGCGCACTTCCATCCGGCGCTTGACGCTCTCGAACGATTCCAGTGACTTGGCCGCCTGGGCGACCGGCACGCCGACATTGCGGGCGGCGGCGATCGCGGCCAGCGCGTTGTAGCGGTTGTGGCGGCCGGTCAGCTTCCAGTTGATCAGCGCTTCGAACTTGCCGTTGAACAGCACGTCGAAGCTGCCGTCCGGATGTTCCTTCAACGTCCAGTTGGCGTTGCCGTCATTGCCGAAGCTTTCCTTCTCGCTCCAGCAGCCGCGCCGGATCACGCGCTGCAGGGATTCTTCGTCGCCGTTGACGATCACGCGGCCGATGCCCGGCACGGTACGCACCAGGTGGTGGAACTGGGTTTCGATCGCACCGATATCGGGGAAGATGTCGGCATGGTCGTATTCCAGGTTGTTCAGGATCGCCGTCTTGGCGTGGTAGTGCACGAACTTGCTGCGCTTGTCGAAGAAGGCCGTGTCGTATTCGTCCGCCTCGATGACGAAGAACGCCGAATCGCCGCTCTTGCCGGCGGTTTGGCCCTGCAATCGCGCGGAAATGCCGAAGTTCATCGGCACGCCACCGATCAGGAAGCCCGGCGCGTAGCCCGCATCTTCCAGGATCCAGGCCAGCATCGACGAGGTGGTGGTCTTGCCGTGCGTGCCGGCCACCGCCAGCACCCATTTGTCACGCAGGATGTGCTCGCCGATCCACTGCGGGCCGGACACATACGGCAGGCTGCGGTTGAGGATTTCCTCGACCAGCGGATTACCCCGCGAAACCACGTTGCCGATCACGTACAGGTCCGGGTTCAGCTTCACCTGGTCCGCATCGAAACCCTGGATCAGTTCGATACCCTGGGCTTCCAGCTGGGTGCTCATCGGCGGGTAGACGTTGGCGTCGCAGCCGGTCACCTTGTGGCCGGCTTCCTTGGCGAGCACGGCGAGGCCGCCCATGAAGGTGCCGCAAATGCCGAGGATGTGAATGTGCATGGGGATCGTGCTCCGTGGTGCTGCGTGGTCAAAGGCGCGATTTTACCCGACGCGCTGGCTTTCGCCGGTTCAGAGTATCATTCCGGCCATGATGCCGAACCATGAAGCCAACGACCAGGTCGCGCTCCTGCGCGCCGAAATCGCCGCCGCCGCCGCCAGGATGGTTGCCCAGGATGGCGCCGACTACGGCACGGCGAAGCGCAAGGCGGCCCGCCGCATCCTCGGCGATGCGCAGGCCAATTCGCTGCGCGATGCGCTGCCGGACGATGCGCAGATCGAGGAAGAGGTGCGCCAGTACCATGCGCTGTTCAACGCCGCCACGCAGCCGGCCCGCCTGCTGAAGTTGCGCCTCATCGCGCTGGAAGTGATGGAACGGCTGGCCGAGTACCAGCCTGTCCTGACCGGCCCCGTATTGAATGGCAGCGCCGGCGAACATGACGACATCCGCCTGCAACTGTTCGCCGACAGCGCGAAGGAAGTGCAGATCTTCCTGCTGAATAAGAACGTCAATATAGAGATCTCGGAAAGCGAGCATTTCAAGGGGCCGCGCCACGACCCGGTCGAGACCGTGAGCTTCCTGTGGCATGGCGAAGGCGTGCATGCGGAACTGTATGAACAGCAGGACCTGCGCGGTGCCAGAAAGAAAAAGAACGAACAAAAAGCCGGCGATCGCCCGGCGCGGGCCGACATCGACGAGCTGCGCGCGCTGATCGCCACCGAACATCCTGAACACGGAAACGCATGAAGACATCCCACCTGCTGGCCTGCGGCGCCATCGCCGTCGTATTCGGCGCGATCGGCGCCTGGGTCGGCATCAACAAGAAAGCCCCGCCACCGCCCATTACCTCCACCGTCCCGCCCGGACAAGCCGCGGCCGGCAGCGCCGTCGTCAACGCCCTGCTGGCGCGCACCATGGCCGATGCCCAGGGCACGCAGCAGCCGCTGGCGCAATGGAAAGGCAAGCCGCTGCTGGTGAATTTCTGGGCAACCTGGTGTGCACCGTGCGTGAAGGAAATGCCGGAACTGTCGGCGCTGCAAACCAGCGGCAAGTACAAGAACCTGCAGGTGATCGGCATCGGCATCGACTCGCCCACCAACATCGCCGAATTCACGAAGAAGTTCCCGATCGCCTACCCGCTGTACGTGGATGGCGTGGCCGGCACCGAGCTGTCGCGCCAGTTCGGCAATGCCCAGGGCGGCTTGCCGTTCACGGTGCTGATCGGCGCCGATGGCCAGGTGAAGAAGACCTATCTCGGCCTGCTGAAGTTCGATCAGCTGCACCAGGATCTGGCAGCGCTGTGAGCGCTGCCGGCACTGCCCGCACCACCACTCCGGTAACGACTCAGTTTACTATTTGGCAAGTTCTTTTTTCTTGCCAAATAGTCGCGTCAGGCGGCAAAATGCGGAACTTTCGCTGGACTAAGGTCACAACATGGCAAAACACCTGCTGCTGCTGAACGGCCCCAATCTGAACCTGTTGGGTACCCGCGAGCCCGGAATCTATGGGGCGACGACACTGGCACAGGTGGAACAGGCGGCACGGGACCAGGCCGCCTCGGCGGGCGCGCAGCTGCATGCCTTCCAGAGCAACCATGAAGGCGCGCTGATCGACCGCATCCATGCCGCGCGCGACGAAGGGGTGGACTTCATCGTCATCAATCCCGGCGGGTATACCCACACCAGCGTGGCCCTGCGCGATGCGCTGGCCGGCGTGGCGATTCCGTTCGTCGAAGTCCATATATCGAATATTTATCAGCGCGAAAGCTTTCGCCACCACTCATTTCTCAGCGCGATTGCCAAGGGAACGATTTGCGGACTCGGCACCGAGGGATACCGCTTTGCCATCGACTTTGCACTAAGAAGCAGTTAATCTACGCGATCTGCGCGCTATTTACAGCGTAGTCGCTTATGTGCCAGCTTATTTGGCTTAACATGGCAGCCGCGCCAATTTCACAAAACAAGATTAGACGGGAGTCTCAGATGGATCTACGCAAGCTCAAGACTTTGATTGACTTGGTTGCCGAATCGGATATTGCAGAACTCGAAGTGACCGAAGGCGAGAGCAAGGTGCGCATCGTCAAGTCGTCCGCCATGCCGCAAAACCAGGTCGTGATGATGCCGCAGGGCGGCGCGCCGACCCAGTACATGCCTGCCGCCGCGCCGGCTCCCGCGCCTGCCGCCGCACCGGCCGTGCCGGCCGCCGCCGCCGAGCCGACCGGCCACATCGTCAAGTCGCCGATGGTCGGCACGTTCTACCGTTCTTCCGCACCAGGCAGCGCGCCGTTCGTCGAAGTGGGCGCGACCGTGAAGGAAGGCGATACGCTGTGCATCATCGAAGCGATGAAGCTGCTGAACGAGATCGATGCCGACAAATCCGGCACGATCACCCAGGTTCTCGTCGAGAACGGCCAGCCGGTCGAATTCGGCCAGCCGCTGTTCGTCATCGGCTGATCCATAGGCCGATGAGGGCCGGCGCGTGCCGGTCCGGCGGCCCAGCCGCCACGTTAGCTCCCTCTCCCAGGACACCCGGCACGCCCGGGTGTTCGCAAACATAGAACTAGCCATGTTTGAAAAAATCCTCATTGCCAATCGTGGTGAAATCGCGCTGCGTATCCAGCGCGCCTGCCGCGAGATGGGCATCAAGACGGTCGTCGTGCACTCCGAAGCCGACAAGGACGCGAAATACGTCAAACTGGCCGATGAATCCGTCTGCATCGGCCCGGCTTCGTCGAGCCTGTCCTACCTGAACATGCCCGCCATCATCAGCGCGGCCGAAGTCACCGACGCCGAGGCGATCCACCCCGGCTATGGCTTCCTGTCCGAAAACGCCGATTTCGCCGAACGTGTCGAAAAATCCGGCTTCGTGTTCATCGGCCCCCGTTCCGACTCGATCCGCCTGATGGGCGACAAGGTCTCGGCCAAGCAGGCGATGATCAAGGCGGGCGTGCCCTGCGTGCCTGGTTCCGACGGCGCGTTGCCGGAAGATCCGAAGGCGATCGTGCAGATTGCCCGCAAGGTCGGCTATCCGGTCATCATCAAGGCGGCTGGCGGCGGCGGTGGCCGCGGCATGCGCGTGGTGCATACCGAAGCGGCGCTGCTCAATGCGGTGACGATGACGAAGAGCGAAGCCGGTGCCGCCTTCGGCAATCCGGAAGTCTATATGGAGAAATACCTGGAGAATCCGCGCCACGTGGAAATCCAGATCCTCGCCGACGAACACAAGAACGCCGTATGGCTGGGCGAGCGCGACTGCTCCATGCAGCGCCGCCACCAGAAGGTAATCGAGGAAGCGCCGGCCCCCGGCATTCCACGCAAGCTGATCGAGAAGATCGGCGACCGCTGCGCCGAAGCCTGCCGCAAGATCGGCTACCGCGGCGCGGGCACCTTCGAATTCCTGTATGAAAACGGCGAGTTCTACTTCATCGAGATGAACACCCGCGTGCAGGTGGAACACCCGGTGACGGAGATGATCACCGGCATCGACATCGTGCAGGAACAGATCCGCATCGCCTGCGGCGAGCGCCTGCGCTTCCGCCAGCGCGACGTGATGCTGTCCGGCCACGCGATCGAGTGCCGCATCAACGCCGAGGACCCGTTCAAGTTCACGCCTTCGCCAGGCCGCATCACGTCGTGGCATGCCCCGGGCGGCCCAGGCGTGCGTGTCGACTCCCATTCGTATGCGGGTTACTATGTACCGCCGCACTACGATTCGATGATCGGCAAGGTGATCACCTATGGCGCCACGCGCGAGCAGGCGATCCGCCGCATGCAGATCGCGCTGTCGGAAATGGTGGTCGAGGGCATCCTCACCAACATCCCGCTGCACCGCGAGCTGATGGTCGACGCCCGCTTCATCGAAGGCGGCACCAACATCCATTACCTGGAACAGAAACTGGCGGAAATGCCGAAGGCGGGTGCATGAGCTGGAACGAAATCGTCATCGAAGTCGCCCGAGAGCATGCCGAGGCGCTGTCGGACGCGCTGATGGAAGCGGGCGCGCTGTCCGTTTCCGTCGAGGATGCGGACGAAGGCACCGAAGCGGAACAGCCGCTGTTCGGCGAACCGGGCATGGAGCCGAAGGAAGCGGCGTGGGAACACAGCCGCGTGGTGGCCCTGGCCGACGTCGATGCCGATCACTCGTTCATCGTGGCCGCAGCGGCCCGCGCCGTGGGCCTGAAGGCCCTGCCGGCCTACACCACGCGCAGCGTGGCCGATGAAGACTGGGTGCGCCTGACGCAATCGCAGTTCGAGCCGATCCACATCGGCAAGAACATCTGGGTCGTGCCGAGCTGGCACGAGGCACCGGACCCTGCCGCGCTGATCCTGGAACTCGATCCGGGCCTGGCATTCGGCACCGGCAGCCACCCGACCACGCGCCTGTGCATGGAATGGCTGGAAGCCCATCCGGCGCCCGGCAAGACGGTGCTCGATTACGGCTGCGGTTCCGGCATCCTGGCGATGGTGGCACGCAAGCTGGGCGCGGAAAAGGTCGCCGGCGTCGATATCGACCCGCAGGCGATCGACTCGGCGCGCGACAACGCCGCCCGCAACCAGGTACAGGACATCGAATACTTCGTGCCGGAAGACTTCGCGCAATCGGCTTATGCCAGCGCGCAGTTCGACATCGTCGTCGCCAACATCCTGTCGTCGCCGCTGAAACTGATGGCGCCGATGCTGTCGGGCCGCGTGGCCGACGGCGGCGCGCTGGTGCTGTCCGGCGTGCTGGCACGCCAGGCCGAGGAAGTGGCCGCCGCGTACGCGCCGTTCATCCAGCTGTCCGTCTGGGCCGAGCACGAGGGCTGGGTCGCCCTGTACGGCCGCAAGGGCGACGAAACCGCCCCTGCTTCACGCCAAGGGTAACGCCGCACGCATGGCGCTCGCCACCAAATGCCCCCACTGCCATACCGTGTTCAGGGTCGCCCTGGACCAGTTGAAGCTGCGTGGGGGCATCGTGCGTTGTGGGGCCTGTAACGAGATCTTTGACGGGAATGCGGCGCTCGTGGAGCCCGCGACACCCTTCTCCGTGGCGCCTGTCGCGCCCATGGCGGCTACTCCCTCATCCGCGCCTGCCGCGCCGAAGCTGGATCTGGAGTTGGACCTGGATGACGTGGCGGTCCACGTACGGGAAGCCGAGCCGGAACCGGCGCATGGACCTGAACCCGAGTTGGAGCCTGAGCCGGAACCTGAGCCGGAACCGGAAGCTGAGCCGGCCTCCGAGCCGGCACCAGCCGACAGCCACCGCCGCGAGCCCGCGTTCGACATGCCGTCCGAGCACATCGTGGCGGTCGCGCTGGATGACCTGCACCATTTCGACCACGAACCCGGCGACCAACCCGAACCGGTCGTCCCGCCCCCTGCATCGAGGAACAGCTCCAGCGATGGCGCCAGCGATGCAGCCAACCAGGCCGCCGAACGCGCGTCCGACGATGCCGCCGCCGCCGACCTGCTGGCGGCCGCGCCGGAAAGCGCGCTGCTGGCCGCCGGCGCCGGTGGTGCCACTGCCCTGCCCGATGACGCCGGCGGGCACGAAGAAGAACCGGAATTCGTCCGCCAGGCGGCGCGCCGCGAGCGCTCGCGCCACCTGGCGCGGCTGGCGATGATGGCAGGCATCCCGCTGCTCGCGTTCGTGCTGCTGGGCCAGGGCGTGGTCTCGCTGCGCAATCGGCTGGCCGCCGACTATCCGGCCATGAAACCGGCGCTGCAGGCGCTGTGCGGCCCGCTGGGCTGCACGGTCGAGCTGCCGCGCCAGATCGATGCGCTGGCGATCGAACAGGGCGAGCTGCAGACGCTGGCGCCGGACACGTACAGCTTCGTCACCGTGCTGCGCAACCAGTCGCGCTCCGTGCAAGCCTGGCCGCACATCGAACTGGTATTGAACGACACGGCCGACAAGCCCGTGCTGCGCCGCGTGTTCGCGCCGCGCGACTACCTGGGCAAGGCCGCGCTGGCCCAGGGCTTCCGCCCGCGCAGCGAGCAGTCCGTCAAGCTGTACTTCGAGCTGGACCGGCTGCGCGCCTCCGGCTACCACATCGCCATTTTCTACCCCTGAAGACTCCCATGAACCAGACTTCCCTGATCTGTGGCTCGCTCGCCATCGACATCATCATGCAATACGAAGGCCGCTTCGGCGACACGCTGCTGGCCGACCAGCTGCACAAGGTGAACGTATCGTTCCTGGTGCCGACCATGCGCACCGAGTTCGGCGGCTGCTCCGGCAACATCGCCTACAACCTGAAACTGCTCGGCGGCGATCCCCGCATCGTCGGCGTGATGGGCCAGGATTGCGCCGCCTACCTGGAGCGCCTGCAGAAGCTCGGCATCAGCACGCAGAACATCCTGATCAAGAAGGATGCGTACAACGCCCAGTGCTTTGTCACGGCCGACTCGGACAATAACCAGATCAACGCCTTCCACCCGGGCGCCATGTCGTTCGCGCACGAGAACGACATCGAAGCGGCCGGCCCGGCCCGCATCGCCATCATCTCGCCGGACGGCCACCTGGGCATGCTCAAGCACGCCGAGGACCTGGCCCGCCTGGGCATCCCGTTCGTCTTCGACCCGGGCCAGCAACTGCCGATGTTCACGCCCGAGCAGCTGCTCAAGTTCATCGACCAGGCCACCTACGTGACCTGCAACGACTACGAGATCGAGCTGCTGATGGACCGCACCGGCCTGGCGCTGGACGACATCGCCGCGCGCGTGGAAGCCCTGATCGTCACGCGCGGCGAGAAGGGTTCGGAGATCTACACGGCGGGCCAGCGCATCGACATCCCGGCCGTGGAAGCGGCCGTGCTGGACCCCACCGGCTGCGGCGACGCCTACCGCGCCGGCCTGCTGTACGGCCTGTCGCACGACCTGGGCTGGGAAACCACCGGCCGGCTGGCCAGCCTGCTGGGCGCGATCAAGATCGCCCACAAGGGCGCGCAGAACCACTGGTTCACGCGGGAAGAGATCGCGGACCGGTTCGAGCAGGCGTTCGGGTACAGGTTCTAGAGGTTGCTGATGGCGGTGGCGTACAGTTGTCTGTCCCTGATGTCGCCTGGTTAAGCGTTACCCGACACATCGAAAGTGCATGCATTCACCCCAACAGCGAAGGGCTGGGGTCAGACCCGCCGGGTCTGACCCCTGAATTTGCACTTGGGGTGGGCTTATCTAAGCGGCATAAGGATCAGTCCCCTCGATCTGCGATGTCGGCTCCGCTCCCTGCCGACAACTGGCTGGGACAGACCCCTGCGGCCCGCCCGCTATCTCCACATCGAGCTCTACCCCAAAACAAAAAAGGCGCCGCGGCGCCTTTTTCATTGGCTCATCAACACCTCACCGGAACAGCATGTCCAGCACGAGCTGGGCGATCTGCAGCAGCACCAGCGCGACCAGCAGCGACAGGTCGAGGTTGCCCACCAGCGGCACCACGCGCCGCACGGGCTTGAGGATCGGCTCGTTCAGGGCGCGCACGAACGGCGCCAGCGGCGCGTGCGGGTTGACCCAGCTGAAGATCGCCTCGACGACCAGCAGGATCATGAAGCCATACAGGATCCACTGCAGGAAGCGGTGCAGCGCCATCAGCATGATGAGGTCGAACGGGTAGCCGGCGAACCAGCGCACCGACGTGGCCAGCACCACGATCAGGAACGCGCCGAGCAGGCTGGCCCAGTCGTAGCCGCCCACGCCGGGCACGAGGCGGCGCATGGGGCGCACCAGCCAGTCCGACAGCTGGAACGTAAATTGCGCCACCGACGACGGCGGGCGCACGCGTGTCGCCTGCATCCAGAACCGCAGCAGCAGCACCCCGCCGAGCAGGACGGCAACGGTATCGACGATCAGCATCACAATACTAAGCACGAGCATTCTCCATAAAAAAACCGCCGTGCGATTGTCTCACACAGCGGTATTCTCGCCCATCAGGCCGCGAATCGGATCCGCTCAGTGGATACGCTCACTGGATGCGCTCACTGGATACAATTTGCGGATACGATGAGCGGCCGCGATCGGCAACCGGGACGGGCGGCCGGCATGGCCGGCACGCCCGTCGCCGATCAGGAAGGACGGGTGCTGGTCGGGAACGGCCATGCGGCCGCCGGTGCCAGCGTCGTCTTCGCCGATGGTACGGAAGCGGCGGCCGGAACAGCGGCCGGTGCTGCCGCCGGCGTGTCCTTCTTCGCTGCCGAATCCTTCTTCGCCGCGGCCTTCTTCGGCGCAGCGGCTTTCTTCGCTACTGGTTGTTCCGCGGGCTTGTCGGCCGTAGTCGCTGCCGGGGCGGTAGCCGGCGCGGCCTCAGGCTTTTTTGCTGCGGTCTTCTTCGCGGCTGGCTTGGCGGCTGGCTTGGCGGCTGCCTTCGTTGCGGCCGGCTTGGCTGCCGGAGCTGCCGACTTGGCTGCCGCCTTGGCGGCGGGCTTCGCTGCTGCGCCCTTGGCTGCAGGCTTGGCGGCTGCACCCTTGGCTGCTGGCTTGGCGGCAGCGGTCTTGGTGGCGGCGGCCTTTTTCGCTGCAGGCTTGGCTGCCGGCTTGGCTGCGGCGGTCTTGGTTGCGGCTTTCTTGGCTGCAGGCTTGGCGGCCGGCTTGGCGGCGGCGGTCTTGGTTGCGGCCTTCTTCGCTGCAGGCTTGGCGGCCGGCTTGGCGGCGGCGGTCTTGCCAGCGGCTTTCTTGGCTGCCGGCTTGGCTGCCGGCTTGGCGGCGGCCTTCTTGGCTGCAGGCTTGGCTGCCGGCTTGGCAGCGGCCTTCGTCGCGGTCTTCTTGGCTGCAGGCTTCGCTGCGGCGGTCTTGGTCGCGGCTTTCTTGGCTGCCGGCTTCGCGGCGGTGGCCTTGGTTGCCGACTTCTTCGCTGCCGGCTTGGCGGCGGCCGTCGTCGATTTCTTCGCTGCCGTCGACTTGGTTGCCGTCGTCGATTTCTTCGCTGCCGTCGACTTGGTTGCCGTCGACTTCGCTGCCGTGGACTTGGCCGCGGTCGACTTGGTTGCGGTGGTGGACTTCTTCGCTGCGGCCGGCTTTGCCGCTGCCGTGGTCTTCTTCGCCGCCGCCGGCTTCGCAGCCGCCGTGGTCTTCTTCGCTGCGGCAGGCTTTGCCGCGGCGGTCGTCTTCTTCGCCGCAGCAGGCTTGGCAGCCGCGGTGGTTTTCTTCGCAGCGGCAGCCGGCTTGGCGGCTGCAGCTTTCTTGGCAGGAGCGGCAGCGGCCTTGGTGGCGGCTGGCTTCTTCGTATCGGTCTTCTTGGTGGCGGTAGCCATTTTATTTCTCCTTCATCCGGGATGAAAATACGCACATAGTTGAAACCCGTCCGGCATACCCGTCGGCATGGCGGGCGAATTATTCATCGGCACAAGCATTTCGATGTTTGCGCTAATGAATTCGGCACCCGGCTGAACTGCTGCAGCTCCTCACGACTGCAGCACTTCAGCCATTCGACCAGCGTCACCGTCCGGTACGTTGTTGTTCGTACCCTGCCTCGTGCCTCATGCACGGGGCGCGGCGCCGGTCTCAAAATTCTTGTTCTTCGTGTCTCCGGTATCGGGCGCATACCCAGCTCCGAACCTTTGCATCCACTCGCATCGTGCCTGGCTCTCAAAGAAAAAACCGCCCGGCCTGACGATGTTCAGGCGAGGCGGCCTACCAGTTAACCATGTGGTTGTCGTGCATATCTGTGCGAACTTTTGTCCTGTTGTTCTTTGCCGCGGTGCTTGATTGCGCTCTTGGCTTTTTCGGGAATCGCAGCTTCGAGACACACTCGAAAAACACTGCTTGCAAATACCCTTGTTTTCAAGCTCGTAAAGTACACGAAAACCTTTGTGATGTGCAACCGGCACGCATGCTTTTCGCAGTGTTTTTTTACTGTGCTGCGCGAGGTAGCGCACATAGCCGAGCGCACCTCGCGCGCCGCGCACCATCGCCCAGCCTCGCCGCGAGGCCGGCGGCGAAATATGGCGCTTCGCATAGCGCCTTTACCTAAAGGCGCTATGCGAAGCGACACGACGCCACCACATGCATGAGCCGGCATGCGCGCGACGCGCGATGGCTGCTTCGCCGACGCGCCACATGGATGACGCCGCACGAAAAAAAAGTGCGCGCCCATGCACACGCAATGGTGTGCGCTCCCCCGAAAGAGCCATCCCGCAGCGTCCGCGCGCGACGCGACGCAGCCCCTCCGCATATCGAAAGACGCGCCAGGCATATCGACGCTGCACGCCACTTCGCCTTCCACGCACTGCTGCCGCGCTAAGAAATCACCGCGCTGATCGAAGACCTCGCCGCCGCGATGGCCGCGCTCACTGCCGGCCCGGCGGCGATCCAGCGCCTGCTGGACACGGCGGCGCGGCACACCCCGGCACCGTTCGGTGGCCTGCTGCCGGAAGGCTTCACGCTGCCCGAGCCGGCGGCATCGCGCAGTGAAGGCATCGCTGTTCCGGGTCCGCCAGGCATACCCTTCTTCATATGGATGAGCGCTAAAAATTGATTGGCCAGTGACAGCCGTTACGGTTATGTTGGGCTCCCCACATCGACCGCCTCCACGGATTGCCGACATGCCGACTCTGTTCTCCCTGCGCCTCGCCGCCACCCTCGCCCTGTCCTCCACCCTGATCGTCGCGCCCGCGATGGCCCAGCTTCAAGCGCGGCCCGCGACCGGCCTGTCGACCGCGACCTGGACGCCGGACAACGGCAACGGCACTTTCACGAACCCGCTGTTCTACGACGAGTTCTCCGACCCGGACATGATCCGCGTCGGCGAGTACTTCTACCTGACCGGCACCACCATGCATGCGATGCCGGGCCTGCCGGTGCTGCGCTCGAAGGACCTGGTGAACTGGGAGTTCATGAGCTACGCAACGCCGAAGCTCGACTTCGGCCCCGCCTACCGGCTCGAAGATGGCAAGGGGATCTATGGCCGGGGCATCTGGGCGCCCAGTTTCCGCTTCCACGACGGCACCTTCTACATCTTCAGCAACGTGAACGGCCGCGGCACGCAGATCTACACGGCCACCGACCCGAAGGGCCCGTGGACGCACCGCGAGATGAAGCGCAGCCTGCACGACCTGTCGGTGCTGTTCGACGACGACGGCAAGGTCTACGTGGTGTGGGATCACCAGGAAATGAAGATGGCCCAGCTCACCGCCGACCTCACCGACCTGGTGCCGGGCACCCAGAAAGTCCTGTTCGGGAAGGACCAGGGCATGGGCGAAGGCGCCCACCTCCTGAAGATCGACGGCAAGTACTACATCCTCAGCGCGAACTACGCCGGCGGCTTCCGCATGCCGGCCGCGCGCGCCGACCACCCGTTCGGACCGTGGGAGGTGAACCATTCGATCAGCACCAACGAAGGCTTCGGTCTGGCCCAGGGTAACCGGCTGAAGAAGAACGAGGCACCGTTCGAGGCGGTACCGGGCGACCCGAAGCGCCACGACGCCACCGCGATCCACCAGGGCGGCATCATCCTGACGCCGGCCGGCGAATGGTGGGGCTACTCGATGATGGACTACAACTCGGTGGGGCGCCTGCTGTCGCTGTCGCCGGTGACGTGGCAGGATGGCTGGCCCTACTTCGGCCTGCCGGGCAACCTGGGCCGCAATCCGCGCACCTGGGTGAAGCCGAAGACGGACGCGCCGCAACCCGTCGCGGTGCCGTTCCAGCGCAGCGACGATTTTTCAGGCACCGCGCTGAAGCCGGTCTGGCAGTGGAACCACGTGCCGGTCGATGGCAAGTGGTCGCTGGCCGAGCGGCCGGGTTACCTGCGGCTGCATGCGCTGCCGGCGAAGTCGTTCTGGGAAGCGAAGAACAGCCTGACGCAGCGCGCCATCGGACCGAAGTCGTCGCCCACCGTCGCGCTGGACGTCGCAGGACTGAAGGAAGGCGACGTGGCCGGCCTGGCCCTGCTGAACCTGCCCTATGCGACGCTGGGCGTGGAGAAGACCGCCGCCGGCCTGTCGATCGCCATGTTCGACCAGGCGAGGAATGCGACCCAGCGCGTGCCGCTCAAGCTCGATGCCAAGGCCGCGCGGGTGTGGCTGCGCGCCGATGCCGACTTCCTGACGGAGAAGGCGCGCTTCTCCTACTCCGTCGACGGCAGGAAGTTCGTGCCGCTCGGCGACGAGTTCACGATGATCTTCCAGCTCGTGACCTTCCAGGGCGTGCGCTACGCCCTCTTCAACTACAACACCGCGGGCATGGAGGGCGGCGTGGCCGACTTCGACAGCATCGACGTCTACCAGCCCTACCCACGCGGCCTGATGCGCGCGATCCCGGTCGGGAAGACGATCCGGCTGACCTCTTTTGGTGCGAAGACGGGGCTGCAAGGCGGCGGCGGCCGCCTGTCGGTCGGCGCGCCTTCCGCGTTCGCCGTGCAGGACATGCAGCTGGGCCGGGTGGCGCTGCGGGCCGGCAAGCAGTACCTCACGGTGGGTTCGGATGGCGCGGTGTCGCTGGCCGATGGCGCGCCGGGCGCGGCGCAGAGCTTCCAATGGATCGAGACGCCGACCGGGGAACTGGTGCTGATGTCGATCGCGAACAATCGCTTCCTGCGCGTGGATCCCGCGTCGCGGTCGATCGCGGCGGATAGCCCGGGGCCGCTGACCGAGAGCGCGGATGGGACGCGGTTTATCTGGGCGCGGTGAGTTGGGTGGTCGCCTGAACGAAAAACGCCAACCTGTCGGGTTGGCGCTTGATCCCAAGCGGCTTCGTCACGCGTTCGATTACCAGGACTAGGATCTGCCGCCTTCCGTGGCTGATCGCCTCAAGGCACGTCGCAATCGCCAGTTATCCGCGAAAACACACACGAACGCCACCAGGGTCAGTACATCGAACGCGTCCTGGCCCAGATAATGCCAAATCGCCCAGGCTGCGAGCGAACAGGCCAACCCCGTCACAACGAGCAGGATTCGATCGTTCATCGCTGTGTCGCGGCCAGCCGGTACATGTTGCGTCCGGGGACGTCCTTATATGTTCCAGGCCAACGCCGAAGGGTGACCGGAAGCCATGGCCGGCTCAAATGCTGTTGCTGGGCCAGCAGCATTACATCTGCCAACGAAGTTCCATTGCCCAGCACTCGACCGGTAGCGACAGCGATGCTTCCTATGACCGCCCCGACGTAAAAGGCTCCCGACAGGGCCCCAACCACAACAAGTTTCTCAAGGCGCGTACCGGCACCAATGAGCTCTCTGACCGTGACTTTTCGTCCGAATTTATCGAGGAGCCCAAGAAGCACCCCAGCATTGGTGACTGCTGTTTGAAACGATCCATAGAGGGATTCCGGCGCCGGCAACCCGAGCGCATCCATGTTTTCCTTGAAATAGCGATAGAAGTCGGACATGTTTCCTCCTGTAAGTAGTGTCAGGAGAGAGTAGCGCCGTCAAACTGAGGCGATTTGAAGTTACGCAGAGGCAGCCTGCGGACCAACGCCTCGCGACAATGCGCACGGTCATTCATCGGCCGCTCGGTAGCGGAGACGGCAGAGCAGCATCCGCCGAAGCAGCGCTGACCTGCTGCCTGCCTGATGGCAGAAAGGCAGCAACGCTCTATTCGATCGTCAAAATCGTCGCAGAGTCCGAATGGGTGCAGCAAAATTTATGTAAAGCATGAAATCAAACCGATCTTTCTCAACTGCCCTGTGTGTAGCCCTATCGATGGGATATGGGATCTGCGTGGCTGCATCAAATCATTCCGGCTTTCCAACCGGTTCCTTCCGCCTGCGCCCTGCTGGCAGCGATGTCAAAACCAGTGCCGCCACACCGGAAACCCGGCCTGATTCCCCCCTGGGAGAACTGGTTGCAAGCGGAAGCCCATGCCCGCAAACCGGTTGGTGGCAATCGAGCGAAGGAGGAAAAATCGAAGGCGGGCCCCGGCGGCGTTTCGTTGCTGGCGAACCGATGCCGGATGTCGTATTGCTTGGGGCGTCGTCCGTATGGCAGCGGTTCAAGGGCCAGCGGCCATCGCACCGGACCGCGACATTATGGAAGCTGGTCGGCTACGATGACGCTGCTCCGAAGCCATCCCTGGCGTCAGCTGATCCCAACGCCAACCCGCCATCATCGCAGGGAACCGAGCCGGAACCGCCTCGCGAAGGATGAGCTGAAGCCAACAATTATCAGTGCAACGCAGCACACGTGCCCGGCACGTGGTGCTGCCCGAAAGCAGGATTCACATCGGTCGAGGCCCTGGACTGGGCATGTCGACTTTTCTCACTGAACGGGATCACCCATGCCCAATGTCATTCGCCTTGGCGACCCCACTTCTCATGGCGGAAGAGTCGTGAGCGTTTCCGCATCTCATTTCACCGTTGGCGGCATTGCCGTTGCCCGGGTGGGAGACAAGTGCATCTGCCCCATCAGGGGACACGAGCTATGCATCATCACTGAGGGCAGCCCGGTGCACTCCATCGATGGCATTCCCGTGGCGTACGAAGGACACAAGACCAGTTGCGGTGCCACGCTGATTGCCACGACGGGTACCTTCAACGAAGAGTAGCCAATGCAGGCTGGTGCATCTTCCGCCTTGGACGCGCGAGCGCGAGTCGGCTCCGAATGCGGATGGGGCGCCGGTTACCACGACAGCCCCGGCACCCGGCCAACGAAAAAGGCCCGTCTCTCGACAGGCCTTCATATAGAACGTATTACTTCAAGCTGAACATCAATCCCAGTTCAGCGCCCCACCCGTCTGGTACTCGGTCACGCGCGTCTCGAAGAAGTTGCGTTCCTTCTTCAGGTCGATCATCTCGCTCATCCACGGGAACGGGTTCTCGTCCTGGTCGAACATCGGCTCCAGGCCGATCTGCACGGCGCGGCGGTTGGCGATGAAGCGCAGGTAGCCCTTGAACATGGCCGCGTTCAGGCCCAGCACGCCGCGTGGCATCGTGTCTTCGGCGTAGCGGTACTCCAGTTCCACGGCTTCCTGGAACAGCGCCTTGATTTCGTCGCGGAACTGCGGGGTCCACAGCAGCGGGTTTTCCAGCTTGATTGTGTTGATCAGGTCGATGCCGAAATTGCAGTGCATCGATTCGTCGCGCAGGATGTACTGGTACTGCTCGGCGGCGCCGGTCATCTTGTTCTGGCGGCCCAGCGCCAGGATCTGCGTGAAGCCCACGTAGAAGAACAGGCCTTCCATCAGGCAGGCGAACACGATCAGCGATTTCAGCAGCTTCTGGTCGCTTTCGATCGTGCCGGTGGTGAAGGCCGGGTCGGTCAGCGTATCGATGAACGGGATCAGGAACTGGTCCTTGTCGCGGATCGATTTCACTTCGTTGTAGGCGTTGAAGATCTCCTGCTCGTCCAGGCCCAGCGATTCCACGATGTACTGGTAGGCGTGCGTGTGGATGGCTTCCTCGAAGGCCTGGCGCAGCAGGTACTGGCGGCATTCCGGCGCCGTGATGTGGCGGTAGGTGCCCAGCACGATATTGTTGGCGGCCAGCGAGTCGGCCGTCACGAAGAAGCCCAGGTTGCGCTTGACCAGGCGGCGCTCGTCTTCCGACAGGCCGTTCGGGTTCTTCCACAGCTCGATGTCGCGCTGCATGTTCACTTCCTGCGGCATCCAGTGGTTGGCGCAGCCGGCCAGGTACTTGTCCCAGGCCCACTTGTACTTGAACGGTACCAGCTGGTTGACGTCCGTCTTGCCGTTGATGATGCGCTTGTCCTCGGCGTGCACGCGGTGCGAGATCTGCTCGGCCGTGGCTTCCGGCTCGGCGGCGCCCTGGCCGCTCTGGCCCACGACAGGAGCGGCAGGTTTCACCACGTCATCTTCCCAGTTCAGCATAGTGTTTTCCTTTGTTTGTGATGGAAACCGCCCCGGGCGGTTTCCTGTCTATATCAGATGGCGACTCGGCAGCGCCGAGTCAAGAAGCTGGTTGGCAACCTTGTTGGCTACCGGATTGGCAACCTTACTGGCAGGCTTCGCACTCTTCGAAACCCGCATCGCCCGGACGGAGGTAGCACGCGGCGCCCTCCTGCACTTCCTGCACCGTGGTCGGCGCGGTGTGCGTCGGCACGGCAGTACCGGCGGCGGCAGGGGCAGCAGTGGCCGAGGTCGAGCCGATGGCGGCCGGCGACACGGCGTTCAGCGCGCCCGTCTTCGAGGTCGACTTCTCCATGTGCGAGGCGGCGATCGTGCGCAGGTAATACGTGGTCTTCAGGCCGCGCAGCCATGCCAGCTTGTACGTCTCGTCCAGCTTCTTGCCGGAAGCACCGGCCATGTAGATGTTCAGCGACTGGGCCTGGTCGATCCACTTCTGGCGGCGCGACGCGGCTTCCACCAGCCAGCTCGGCGACACTTCGAAGGCCGTGGCATAGATGTCGCGCAGGTCTTGCGGCACGCGGTCGATCTTGGACAGCGAACCGTCGAAGTACTTCAGGTCGGCGATCATGACCTCGTCCCACAGGTCGCGCGCCTTCAGGTCGCGCACCAGGTAGGAGTTGATCTCGGTGAACTCGCCGGACAGGTTCGATTTCACGTACAGGTTCTGGAACGTCGGTTCGATGCAGGCCGAGACGCCGATGATGTTCGAAATGGTCGCGGTCGGGGCGATCGCCACGCAGTTCGAGTTGCGCATGCCGAACTGCTTGATGCGCTCGCGCAGCGGGGTCCAGTCCATCGACGACGACATGTCCTGCTCCAGGTAGCCGCCGCGCTCTTCGAGCAGCAGCTTCACGGAATCCTGCGGCAGGATGCCGCGGTCCCACAGCGAACCCTTGTACGAGGCGTACTGGCCGCGCTCTTCGGCCAGCTCGGTCGAGGCGTAGTAGGCGTAGTAGCACACCGCTTCCATCGACGTATCGGCGAAGTTCACCGCCTCTTGCGAAGCGTACGGCACGCGCATCATGTGCAGGCAGTCCTGGAAGCCCATCACGCCCATGCCCACCGGACGGTGGCGCATGTTCGCGTTGCGCGCCTTGTCGACGGCGTAGTAGTTGATGTCGATGACGTTGTCCAGCATGCGCATCGCGGTGCGGATGGTCTTTTGCAGCTTCACATGGTCGAGCTTGCCCTCTTTCATGTGCGCCGGCAGGTTCACGGAACCCAGGTTGCAGACGGCGATCTCGTCCGGGCCGGTATTCAGCGTGATCTCCGTGCACAGGTTCGAGCTGTGCACCACGCCCACGTGCTGCTGCGGCGAGCGGATGTTGCACGGATCCTTGAACGTGATCCACGGGTGGCCCGTCTCGAACAGCATCGACAGCATCTTGCGCCACAGGTCCAGCGCGGCGATCTTCTTGAACACGCGGATTTCGCCGCGGGCCGCCGCGGCTTCATAGCCGAGGTAGGCTTCTTCGAAGGCCTTGCCGACCTTGTCGTGCAGGTCCGGCGTTTCGGACGGCGAGAACAGCGTCCAGTCGCCCTTTTCCATCACGCGCTTCATGAACATGTCGGGAATCCAGTTCGCCGTGTTCATGTCGTGCGTGCGGCGGCGGTCGTCGCCGGTGTTCTTGCGCAGGTCGAGGAATTCCTCGATGTCCATGTGCCAGGTTTCCAGGTAGGCGCACACGGCGCCCTTGCGCTTGCCGCCCTGGTTCACGGCCACGGCCGTGTCGTTGACCACTTTCAGGAACGGCACCACGCCCTGCGACTTGCCGTTGGTGCCCTTGATGTGGGCGCCCAGTGCGCGCACCGGCGTCCAGTCGTTGCCCAGGCCGCCCGCGAACTTGGCCAGCAGCGCGTTTTCCTTGATGGCGTCGTAGATGCCTTCCAGGTCGTCGGAGACGGTGGTCAGGTAGCACGACGACAGCTGCGAGCGCAGCGTGCCGGAGTTGAACAGCGTCGGCGTCGACGACATGAAGTCGAACGAGGACAGCAGGTTGTAGAACTCGATCGCGCGCGCTTCGCGGTTTTCCTCGTTCAGCGCCAGGCCCATCGCCACGCGCATGTAGAACGCCTGCGGCATTTCGATGCGCACGTCGCGGATGTGCAGGAAGTAGCGGTCATACAGCGTTTGCAGGCCGATGTAGCCGAACTGCAGGTCGCGGTCGGCGACCAGCGCCTTGGCCAGCTTCTGCAGGTCGAACTCGGCCAGCTTCGGGTCCAGCAGCTCGGCGGCGATGCCCTTGGCCACGTATTGCGGGAAGTATTCCACGTACGCCGCGGCGGCTTGCGCCTGCGGGGTTTCCTTGCCGAAGACTTCGCGGCGGATCACGTGCAGCAGGATGCGGGCGGTAACTTGCGTGTAGGCCGGGTCCTTTTCCATCAGGGCCCTGGCAGCCAGGATGGCGGACTTGTACAGCTCTTCGACGGGCACGCCGTCGTACAGGTTGCGGAACGTCTCGGAGAGGATGGCGTCGGCATCGACGTGCTTTTCCAGGCCGGAGCAGGCGGCATCGATCAGGTCGCGCACTTCCTGCACCACCAGCGGACGGCGCTGGCCATTCTCGGTCACATGCAGTTCCGGCTCGGCGATGCCGGCGGCGCCCGCGGCGGCCTTCTTGGCACGGCGCTCTTCCATCTGCTTGGCGCGGTACAGCACATAGGCCTTGGCCACGTCGTGCTCGCCGGAGCGCATCAGGGCCAGTTCCACCTGGTCCTGCACGTCTTCGATATGGAACGTGCCGCCAGAAGGCTGGCGGCGCACCAGGGCATTCACCACGTTGTCCGTCAGCTGTTCGGCCAGGTCGCGGATACGCGCGGACGCTGCGGCCGGGCCGCCCTTGTCGGTCTGCACGGCCAGGAAGGCCTTGGTCATCGCGACCTTGATCTTCGATGGCTCGAAGGCCACGACGGCGCCGTTACGGCGGATGATGCGGTAGTCGCCCATGGCTGCTGCGGTGGCCAGGCCGCTGGCCGGCTGCGCTGCGGCGGCTGGAACTTGCTGGGCGGACTGCGTGGTGATGTCTTGGTTCGATTGCATGTGTATTCAGCTCCCGATTAGTTGTTCGGAACAAATTCTTTCGCCACAAAAAAACGAGATAAGAATGGCAATGCCGGGGCCCTCGAAACAGATGTTCGAATGACTCTCCGGTTGCCGGTCCTTGCCCGGTGGCTCATGTGTGGTGCGGTATCGGGTGTGGGCCCTGGCGCTATCGAAGAGATGCCTGATCACAACAAAGTTATCAAGCAGCGTCACCTGGTTATCAACCGGGTTATCAACGCAGTTATCAACTGAGTTATCAACCGAAATCGCCAAGTTACCCACCAGGTTATCCACCTGAGCACTAGATTTAGTGCACCACACAATCTATGACACTAATTGTAGTGAGCGAGGATGCGCGCGACAAGCGTTACGGCCGGATATTTTTGCCAGAATGCCTAATAATTCTATTGACTTTTGAAGCCTTCGATAAGAACAGGCGTTCTTTGGTAAGCAAGCGCTAACCCCGCAAATGTGCTAGCCATGCACGCTTGCCCAAGCTTTCAGCAATGGTCGCCACGACGTCCGCCCGGGTTGCTTTATTGATACCACCAGCGGTGCTGGCCAGCTTCGAAGCAAGGAGTGCCGGACATTTCCCCGCATGCATTCGCCGGGAAAAATGCCGGTTCCCGGTCCCGGCCCGGCAGGCAAACACCGGTGTCCGACACCAGACTTCGAGGTACCTCTGCTTTACCCCTCGGGCTCCTGGATGCCCAGTTTCTGCATCTGGTAGCGCAACTGCCGGAAGCTGATCCCGAGCAGTTGCGCGGCCTGGGTGCGGTTGTACTGGGTCTGGTCGAGGGCACGCACGATGATCTCGCGCTCCACCCGCTCGAGGTACGCGGGCAGGTTCGACGGCAGCACGGAAAGGTCGGGCAATGGCGGCATCCGTTCGCCGGCCGGTGCCGGTGCGGGGGACACCAGCGGTACCGGGGCCTCGACCGGAACCGAAGCGGCAGGCGCGGGCGCCGGAGTCGCCGCCTGGGGTTCGGCCAGCCTGGCCCCCTTCAGCGCCAGGTCGGCCACGCCGATCACGCCATCGTTGGAAAACGCCAGCGCCCGTTCCAGGATATTTTCCAGTTCGCGCACGTTGCCGGGGAAGCTGTAGCCGCGCAGCGCATCGAGCACGCCCGGCCCCAGCGTGGCCGGCGGGCCGCCTGGTGCGCTCAGCCGGGCCAGGATCGCGTCGGTCAGCACCGGCAGGTCGTCGAGCCGCTCGCGCAGCGGCGGCAGCGACAGCTCGATCACGTTCAGCCGGTAGAACAGGTCCTGGCGGAACTTGCCCTGCTCCACGCAGCGCGCCAGGTCCTGGTGCGTGGCGCTGACGATGCGCACATCCACCGGTTCCTCGGCGGTGGCGCCGATCTTGCGCACGCGCCGCTCCTGGATCGCGCGCAGCAGCTTGACCTGCATCGGCAGCGGCAGGTCCGCCACTTCGTCGAGCATCAGCGTGCCGCCGTTGGCGGCCTGGAAGAAGCCGTCGCGCTCGTCCGCCGCGCCCGTGAACGCGCCCTTGCGGTAACCGAAGAATTCCGCCTCCATCAGCGCCTCGGGAATCGCGCCGCAGTTCACGGCGATGAACGGCTTGTCGGCGCGCGCGCCCTGCGCATGGATTTCGCGGGCAGCCAGTTCCTTGCCGGAACCCGATTCTCCCGTGATGGCGATCGGCGCCATCGAACGCGCCAGCCGGGCGATCTGCGCGCGCAGGGCCTGCATCGCCGCCGACTGCCCTTTCAGGCGGCTGTCCACCGTGCTCGGCACCGCCGGCCCGGAAGGCACATTCAGCTTCAGTGCCGACTGCACCATCATGCGCAACTGGTCGAGCTGCAGCGGCTTCGTCACGTAATCGAAGGCGCCGGCCTTCAGCGCCACCACGGCGTTTTCCGCGCTGCCGAACGCGGTCACCACGGCCACCGGCAGGTTGCGGCCGCTGGCGGCGATCTCGCGCACCAGGTCGAGGCCCAGGCCATCGGGCAGGCGCATGTCCGTCAGCACCAGATCGTACTCGTGGGCGGCCAGCTGGGCGCGCGCGCTGCGCAGGTCGGCCGCGCCATCCACGTCCAGGCCCATCTTGAGCAGCGTGATTTCCAGCAGGTCGCGCAGGTCGTCTTCGTCATCGACTACCAGTACGCGGGGGGAGGTACTCATGTCGGCTCTTCTTCTCTTGACGGGTGCGCGAACGTGATGACGAAGCGGCCGGAGGACAGCGGCGCGGCCACCGGCCCGGCATCGAGGCGGTATTCGTAGTCCAGCATCGCCTCGTTGTTCAGGCACAGCTCGCGCGCCAGGTACAGCCCCAGCCCCGTGCCCTTCGACGAGGTAGTGTAGAACGGTTCGAACAGGTGGGCCCGCACCTCAGGGGAGATGCCGGGTCCGTCGTCCTGCACGTGCAGTTCCGTCGGGCGGCCCGGCACCTGCACCACGAACAGGCGGATCGACGACGGCTGCCGGCTGGCATAGCGGATCGCATTGCCGAGCAGGTTGAGGAGCACTTCGCGCAGGTGCAGCGGATCGAAGCGCACCGTCACGTCGCGCACCCGGGCCACGTCGAGCACCTGCGGATCGAGCCGGTGCGTTTCGTCGAATTCGGCCTTCAGCTCGGCCACCAGCGCGGCCAGTGCCAGCGGCTCGTCGTGCACGTGCGCCTTGCGCGACAGTTGCAGGATGTCTTCCACCATCCGGTTCACCCGCGCCACGTTGTCGCCGATGATCTTCAGCAGCCGGGCATGCACGGGGGTGTCCAGGTCCTCGGCCAGCAGCGAGTTGGCATGGCCGATCGCGGACAGCGGATTGCGCACCTCATGCGCGATGCTGGCGGTGAGCCGGCCCATCGACGCCAGCTTCAGCTGCTGCGCCTGGTTTTCGATGGCCGTCACGTCCTGCAGGAAGATCACGTTGCGCTCGGTACCCAGTGCCATCGTGTCGGCGGCCGCGAAGCGCACTTTCAGGTGCGCGGCCAGGTCTGCCCGCACGCTCCACGCCGTGGTCGGGTCCTGCAGCGCGGGATCGGTGTAAGGCTTGACGGTCACGTAGACGGTATGGCGCGCCGGGTCGGCGCGCCAGTCCTCGTAGGCTTGCGCGACCGGGTGCAGCGAGGGCATCGCGCCCAGCCGCAGCCCCAGCGCGCCGGACAGGCCGAGCATCTGGCGCGCCGCCGGGTTGCCGGCCAACAGTTCGCCATTCGGCCCGACCACCACGATGCCATCGCCCGCCTGCGACATCACCAGCCGGTTGACGGCCTGCTGCACGCCGATCTCGATGCCGCGCTGTACCGCCAGCTCTTCCTGGTTGATCAGCCGCGCCGCCATGCGGTTCACCACCAGCACGGCGGCAAAGAAGGCCGCGCCATACAGGCCGGCCTGCAGCACGGCCTTGTCGCCATCGCCTTCCAGCGCGCGCCAGATACTGTCGGCCAGCATGAACAGCGACGCCAGCGAGGCCCAGAACAGGGCCAGCACCAGCGGCGCGAGGATCGCGCACCCGGCCAGCGGGAACAGGTAAAGGATGCCCAGTCCGCTGCGCACGCCGCCGCCCGCTGTATACAACAGCGAGATGACGACGAGGTCGCAGGTGACCTGGGACAGCAGCTGCAGCATGAAGCGGCGGCGCCACCAGGCCGCCGTGAGCGCGAACAGGACCGCCAGGAACAGGTAGAACGCGCAGGTTTGCGCGTACAGGAAACCGCCGGCCGATGGCAGGCCGCGGCTGTCGAAGCTCAGGTAGGCGAGCAGCACCAGCGCGATGACGACGCGCGTGGCGTTGAGCGTTTGCAGCGAGCGCCAGAACGTGTCGCGGGCCGCCGGGGACAGCGCCGGCAACGCGCTGGCCGCCTGCGCTCCCGCACTGAATCCCCTGTCGATCACCTGTGTTCCGGCCGTTGCGCGGACCGCCGGTTCATTTCAGCGGCGCGTGGGCGGGGCTGCAGTAATCGCGCCCGTTGGCAGGCACGTTTTCCGATGCCGGAAAATGCACGCCGCAATGGGCGCAGCACAGCATGGCTTCGGGCGGTGTCACCTGCCGCGAAGTCGATGCATTGGCCTGGCGCTGCTGCTCGCGCTGTTGCTGCTCCCACTGCTGCTGCTGCCGCCGCTGCGACGCCTTCAGCTTGGAACGGATGGCGAAATACACCAGCAGCGCAAGCGCCAGCCAGAACAGGATACGTGTCATGCGAAACCTCGGTGTAGCACTACTTCCAGAACAAAACGGCTGCCGACATAGGCCAGCAGCAGCGTGGCGAATCCCGCCAGCGTGAACGACAGCGCCGTCTTGCCGCGCCAGCCGCGAAAGTGCCGGCCGGCCAGCAGCGCCGCGAACAGTACCCACGACAGCAGCGTGAACACGGACTTATGGTCCCATTTCAGCGCCTGGCCGAACAGCTGCTCGGAAAACACGATGCCGGACAGGACAGTGAGGCTGAGCAGTGCGAAGCCGAAGCCGATCAGGCGGAACAGCAGCTTTTCCATCGTCAGCAGCGCCGGCAGCTGGTCCAGCGCGGCGGACAGGAACGTGACCTGCTCGCTGCGGGTGTGCAGCCGCGATTCCTGCAAGGCCATCAGCACGGCATGGAAGGCGGCAATCGTCAGCGTGCTGTAGGCCAGCGTGGCGATCGCGATATGCCAGCCGAACATCGGCGAGCGCCCTGCCAGCGCTATCAGCGCGCCCGGGAACAGGGCCTGCAGCGCGCAGGCGATGGCGGCGCACGGCATCACCATGCGGCGCAAGCCATCCAGCGAGAAATTGCGGTTCTCGATCCAGTAGGCGCCCACCGAGATCCACAGGGCGGACGACAGCATCGCCGCGAAGCCGAGGCGCAGCGAGCCGGGCACCACCACATCCATCCACAGGCCCGCGCCATGCACCAGCCAGGCCAGCGCCGTGCCGGCGGCAATCGGCCTGGCCTTCGCGGCAGGCAACAGGGCGCACACGATGTACAGCAGCGCGGCTGCGATCAAGAGAATGGTCTGCATCCGCGCAGTTTACACTAACGCGGCCATGCCGGCCGGCGGGCAAAAGCGCCGAAGTCCGGTATCTGACACCATTATCCAAGGGATAATGGTGTCAGATACCGGTTTTCGTGGAGCCTGCGCGCCGATCATGCGAAAACCGGTGTCCGACAATTTTTCTGGGAACACCATCCAGAAAAAATGTCCGACACCAGGGCCAACGCTAATCCACCGCCGCCAGCCGCAGCTCGTCATGATGATGCCGCTGCTGCTCTTCCATCACCAGCTGCCCCAGCTCGCGCTTCAAGGCATTGAAGTCGGCGCCGGCGGGGTCGCGCAGGCGCGGCAGGTCGACCAGGATGTCGCGCTTGATCGTGCCGGGGCGGTAGGTCATCACCACGATGCGGTCGGCCAGGTAGATCGCTTCCTCGATCGAGTGCGTGACGAAGATGATCGTCTTCTTCAGTTCGGACCAGATGCGCAGCAGCTCGTCCTGCAGGTTGCGGCGGGTGAGCGCGTCGAGCGCGCCGAATGGCTCATCCATCAGCATGATCGGCGAATCGAGGGCCAGCACGCGGGCGATCGCCACGCGCTGGCGCATGCCGCCGGACAGGTCCTTCGGATAGCGCTGCCGGAAGTCGGCCAGCGACAGCATCGCCAGCAGCTTGTCGACGGTGGCGCGGATCGCCGCTTTCGGCTGGCCCTTGATTTCCAGGCCGAAGGCGATGTTGTCCTCGACCGTCATCCACGGGAACAGCGCGTATTCCTGGAACACCATGCCCCGCTCGGGGCCGGGCGCCGTGACCGGCTGGCCGTCGGCGGTGATGGTGCCGGTGGAAGGCAGCGCGAAGCCGGCCACCGCGTTCAGCAAGGTCGACTTGCCGCAGCCGGAAGGGCCCAGCAGGCAGACGAACTGGCCGCGCGGGATGGCCAGGCCGATATCCTGCAAGGCCACGACTTCGCGCCCGCCACCGGTGGCGAACACCTTGCTCACGCCCGCCACGACGATGTGCGCATCGTTCTTTTCCAGGTCCATGTCAGTTCTCCAGGCCGCGGTGCCAGCGCAGCAGGTGGTTGTTCAGGCGGTTCACGCCCACGTCGATGGCCAGCCCGATCACGCCGATGGTCAGCATGCCCGCAATGATCTTGTCGGACCAGAAGTACTCGCGCGCCTCGGTGATGCGGAACCCCAGCCCGTTGCTGACGGCGATCATCTCGGCCACGATGACGACGATGAACGCCGTGCCGATGCCGATGCGCACGCCCGACAGGATATACGGCACGGCGGCCGGCAGCATCACGCGCAGGAACAGCGTGCTGCCCGAGGCGCCCAGGTTGCGCGCCGCGCGGATATAGATGCCGTCGACCTGGCGCACCCCGGCGATCGTGTTCATCAGCACCGGGAAGAACGCGCCCAGCGCGATGAGAAACACGGCCGGCGGATTGCCCAGGCCGAACCACAGGATCGACAGCGGAATATAGGCGATCGGCGGAATCGGCCGCAGCAGCTGCACCAGCGGATTGAGCCAGGCATACACGCGCGGGCTGGCGCCCATCGACAGGCCGATCGGCAGCGCCAGCCCGGCGCCGATCAGGAAACCGACCGCCACTCTATATAGAGAGCCCAGCGAATCGTGGATCAGCTCCCCGGAAAAGGCCCACGCCAGCCACGATTGCGTGGCCGGGTCGTGCGGCTGCAGCGGCAGCAGGTACTCGACCCACTTCGTCACCACCGCCCAGGGCGACGGCAGCACCTGGGGATTGACCCACCCCATGCTGGAGAACAGCTGCCATGCGGCGATCAGGACCACCGGCACCACCATGCCGATGCCGGCTTCCCGCCAGTCGATGCGCGCCATGCCGCCCCCTTACTTGATGCCGAGGCTCTTGCGGGCCCCCTCCAGCAGGTCGGTCTTGACCCAGTCCTTCGCCACCGGCGGGCGGCTCATGCGGCCGACGCCGGTCTTCACCATCACGTCCGTGGTGGTCTGGATGTGTTCCACCGAAATGTCGTGCACATAGGGCGAATTGCCGATTGCATCCTCGAAATCGTCCTTGGTGATCTGCCCCTTGAACACCACCTCGCGCACGTATTTCTCGGCCACGGCCTTGTTGTCGATGAAGGTCCTGGTCGCTTCGACGAAGCAGCGCATGAACTTCTCGGCCACCGGCCGGCGCTCCTTGTAGAACTTTTCCGTCATCACCATGGTGCGCACCGGCTCGCCGATCGGCGTGTTGTACGGCTTCATGATCTCGTTGCCGAAGCCCTTGTTGATGGCTTGCGAGGACTGGGGTTCGGATTGCATCATCGCGTCGATGTTCTTGCCCAGCAGCGCCTGATTGAGGTCGGCGTAGGCCAGGAACACCAGGCGCACGTCCTTGCCCGGCTGGTCGGAAGCGGTCAGCCCGGCCTGCTGCAGCTCGGCCAGCAGCAGCACTTCCTGGATGCCGCCGCGCGTGACGCCCACGCGCTTGCCTTTCAGGTCCTTGATCGACTTCATGGCCAGGTCGGTGCGGCCGACCAGCCGCGCGCCGCCCTTGGCGAAGCCGGCCACCACGTAGATCGGCGCCCCGCCCGCGCGGCCCGAGATGGCCGCCTCCGACGCCGTGGCGCCCACGTCGAGTTCACCGGCAATGATTGCCTGCATCACGTCCAGCCCCTTGGCGAACACGTGCTCCTCGACCTTGATGCCGCACTTCGGCGCGATTTCCTTGATATAGGAAACCGCCCCATAGTGGGCGAACTTCAGGTTGCCCAGCCTGACCACGTCCTGCGCCTGCGCACCCTGGACCGCGCCGAGCGCCATGCCCGCCGTTACCACCATTGCCACCATCGACTTCAGCTTCATCCGCGTCTCCCCGATTGTTTGAACAGCGGGGCCATCATAGCAAGCCCTGCCGTTCAAACGCGAGGAATTCATTGCTTGTAGCGACCATGCTGGCGCACGCGCGCCAGCCGTTCGGCTGTATCGGGATGGCTGGACAGGTAGGCCGGCACCTGGATGCCTTCCTCCTGCAGGCCCTGCAGCGCTGAAAACACTTTCTCCATGTGCGCCAGCGGCAAGCCGTTCCTCTCCAGCAGCGCGACGGCGTAATCGTCGGCCTCGCGTTCCGCATCGCGTGAATAATGCAGGTCCAGCGCCAGCGCCGGCAGGCCGGCCACCAGCGAGCTGGCGTCGCCGGAGATCAGCAGGCTGGCCGCGCCAACGATGGAACCCTGGATCAGCCGCCGTGTCAGGTGGCGGCCATGCAGGTGGCCCAGTTCGTGCGCCAGCGTGGCCATCACGGCGCCATCGTCACCGAGCAATTCCACCATCTCGTCGGTCATCACGATGTGGCCGGATGGCAGCGCGAACGCGTTCGGGCCGATGCGGCTCTTGCGGAACACCAGTTGCCAGTCCGGCGCCGGCCCGCCGGCCAGTCCGTCGGCCGTGCCCGGCGGCACCAGCCGTGCGAAGCGCGCCGCCAGTTCGCCGCGCCGCGCCGCGGGCAGCCGGCTGGGCGAGAACACGTGCCGGTCCAGCAGCGCCAGCGTGCCCTTGCCCATCTGGCGCTCGACCGCTACGGGCAGGTTGTGCGCCAGCAGGTCGGCGCCGGCCGGCAGCACGAACAGGTAGCCCAGCACCAGCATGCAGCTCGTGACGCACAGCGCCACCAGCGTGCCGCGCCAGCTTTGCTGGGCACGCACCACCATGCTGTCGCGGTGGCCAGTGGCGTGCAGCAGCGTGTCGAGCGCCGCCTGGTCGTCCGCCTCGAAGGTGGCTTCGTCGGGAAACGTCAGCTTGCGCGGCGCGCGGGCGATGCGCTCGGCCACGCGCATCTCCCACAGCGGCGTGCTGCGTTCCACGTCGCCCTCCAGGTGCACGGCGCCGTCGCGCACGGCCAGCGTGACACGGTGCGCGCGCGACGTGGTGCCGTCGAAATAGCTGCCGGCCAGGCCCGTCTCCATGCCTTACAGCGCCAGGTCGAAGTCGGCCAGGTCGGCCGCGCCGTCGCCGAGCGGGCTGACGTGCATCCGCTCGCCGGCGACGATGTCGTCCAGGCTGCCGTTGACCACCAGCGACGTGGATTCCAGGCGATACTTCATCAGGCGCACGGTGGCGAACGGGATGAACAGGCCCAGCGTGCAGATGATTCCAAGCGCGTTGGTCAGGTAGATCCAGATGACTTCCTTGCCCCGCATCGTGGAGCGGAAGGCATGGCCGCCCAGCTGCGTGTGGTTCCAGATCAGGTTCTGCAGGAGGGTTGCGAACACCAGGGCACTGCAGATGAAGAAGGGATACAGGATCATCGGCACCCACATCAGCATGCCGAGGGCCGGCATCTCGACGATGGACGTCAGCACGATCGTGGTGGTCACGCCAGCCGCCACCCATACGGCGAACAGCCCCAGGTAGGCCTTGTAGAAGCTGCCCACCCGCGCGTCGAACGAGAACGGCATGGTGCCGAAGTGGCTGCTGGTGTGCTGGAAGCGCTTGAGGCGCTGGTGGGCGAACGGGTACAGCAGGCCCAGGGTCAGTACGCCCAGCAGCGGCAGCACCAGGAAATACAGGTAGGCTTCCTTCGCGCTGCCCTTGAAACTGAAGCGGATGCCGCGGTAGCTGCTGTTATACAGCGCGAACTGCAGGCTTTTCCAGAGCAGCCACGGCATCACGGCCCAGATCACCAGCAGGATGCCCAGGCCGAGCATCGGCGACACCTTGCCCGCCAGCGCGTAGGCGCCGAACAGGACCATCATCACGATGCGCCCCTTCAGGATCGTGAGCGGCTTGGCGTGGTACTCGAAGCCGCCGCCTGCCAGCCGCGTGTTGGCGTAAAAATACTGGTTGCGCCGCACCTTGGCCCAGGCCGTATAGATGCCCAGCGTGACGACCGACAGGAACAGGTTGACGATCCAGATCCGGAAATACTCGCTGCCCGAGGCGGTAAAGGCAAAGCCTTCTTCCCGGCTTTCCGGGTCTACCTGCCGTACCGCTGCACCGCCGCTATGTATGCTGCTCATGATGCTCCCCATGATGGTGAGATTGAAGTGAACGAGCACGATGCAGGCGCCTTGAATAGTTGTCAATCAGAAATGACAAATGTTCTCATGGAGTGTGCACGGCTGTGACAATTGGAGAGCATCGCCGGCTTCCCCGCGCCGGACCCGCGCCCTCCGCACTCATGTAAAATGGCACGGTTTCCGGGCAGCTGCCCGCCTCTCTTACTGATCACCCGACATGCTAGACAATCTGACTCAACGCCTCGCCAAGGTCGTCAAGACCATGCGCGGCGAGGCCCGCCTGACCGAAGCCAACACCGCCGAGATGCTGCGCGAAGTACGCCTTGCCCTGCTCGAGGCCGACGTGGCGCTGCCCGCGGTGCGCGAATTCATCGGCAAGGTAAAGGAAAAAGCGCTGGGCGAGGAAGTGGTGGGTTCGCTGTCGCCGGGCCAGGCGCTGGTGGGCGTGGTGCAGCGCGAGCTGGGCGCGCTGATGGGCGCCGACCTCGGCCCCGAAGCGGCGCAACTGAGCTTCGCGCAGCAGCCGCCGGCGATCATCCTGATGGCCGGCCTGCAGGGTGTGGGTAAAACCACCACCGTCGGCAAGCTGGCCAAGTACCTGCGCGAGCAGAAGAAGAAAAAAGTGCTGACCGTCTCGGCCGACGTGTACCGCCCAGCGGCGATCGCGCAGCTGCAGTCCGTGACCGGCCAGGCCGGCGCCGACTTCTTCCCGTCCACCGCGCAGGACAAGCCGGTGGATATCGCCCTCTCCGCGCTGGACTGGGCGAAGAAGCATTACCACGACGTGCTGATCATCGACACCGCCGGCCGCCTGGGCATCGACGAAGAGATGATGAAGGAAATCGCCGCCGTGCACGGCGCCGTGAAGCCGGTCGAGACGCTGTTCGTGGTCGACGCCATGCTGGGCCAGGATGCGATCAACACGGCCAAGGCCTTCAATGACGCGCTGCCGCTGACCGGCATCGTGCTGACCAAGCTCGATGGCGATTCGCGCGGCGGCGCGGCGCTGTCCGTGCGCCATATCACCGGCAAGCCGATCAAGTTCGCCGGGGTGTCCGAGAAGCTCGACGGCCTGGAAGCGTTCGATCCGGCGCGGATGGCCAACCGTATCCTCGGCATGGGCGACATCCTCGCGCTGGTGGAAGAAGCGCGCAAGGGCGTCGATGCGAAAGCGGCGGCGGACCTGGCCGCGAAGGTCAAGGCGGGCGGCAAGTTCGACATGAACGACTTCAAGGCGCAGCTGGGCCAGATGAAGAAGATGGGCGGCATGGCCGGCCTGGTCGACAAGCTGCCGGCGCAGTTCCAGCAGGCGGCCGGCAACGCCAACATGGACCAGGCGGAAAAGCAGGTGCGCCGCATGGTCGGCATCATCGATTCGATGACGCCGGCCGAACGCGCCAAGCCCGACCTGATCAAGGCGGCCCGCAAGCGCCGCATCGCGGCCGGCGCCGGCGTGCAGGTGCAGGAAGTCAACCGCATGCTGAACCAGTTCGAGCAGATGCAGACGATGATGAAGAAACTGCAGGGCGGCGGCCTGATGAAGATGATGCGATCCATGAAGGGCATGATGCCGGGCATGCGCTAATCGGCCTGCGCTGAAACGCGGCCATGGCGGCGGCGCGGCGACTTGCCGTACCTGAGTACTGTCTGCGTCGCCGCGCCTTGCCCTGACCACGTTGCAGCACAGTCCCAGCGACTGTGTTCCGCGCCCGCAAAGCCTGATACCACGGGCGTTTCTTCCTTCTAACCGCCCTGTGCGCAAGCCCAGCGGCGGTTTTTGCCATTATTAACCTTTCTTTACGTGCCGTTTCCCACAAATAAGACGAAAAACGCTTGCATCCTTGTAAAAAGCCCACCAATATTAGCCGTGCGATTGTAGTGCGCAAATTTCCCTGTGTTTGTTAAGGAGGCTCGAATATGGCAACAGCCAAGAAATCCACGGCAGCACCTGCCAAGAAAGCCGCGACCAAAGCGGCTCCGGCAAAGAAGGCCGCCGCTCCAGCGAAAGCTGCAGCCAAGCCGGCAGCGAAAAAGGCAGAACCCGCAGCACGCAAGCCCAATGCAGCATTCATGAAAGAGATGACTCCGTCCGCACAGCTGTCTCCGGTAGTAGGCGCCTCCCCGCTGCCACGCACGGAAGTCACGAAGAAAGTCTGGGAATACATCAAGAAGCACAACCTGCAGGACGCTGCCAACCGCCGCATGATCAACGCGGACGACAAGCTGAAAGCTGTCTTCGGCGGCAAGGCCCAGGTTTCCATGTTTGAAATGACGAAGCTGATTTCCGATCACCTGAGCTGACCATGTACCGGCCAGCCCGGTTGTAATCGCCCCGGCGTGAAAACCCCGGGGCATTTTTTTTTGGCGCTGTTCGCTTTAAACAGGCATCGTCGCTGAGCAGGCCTTGTCACCAGGCAGGCGTCGTCGTCAAATTTGGCGCTGTTCGCTTTCAGCGCCGCTTTCCAGGCCGCTCCTGTGCTCCGGCTGATGACAACTTGCATTTAATAAGTTGCCAAAAAGCTTATTTTTATCGATGATGGCATTCCCCACAAGACAAAGGAGATGCCGTGTCCAGCCAAGTTTCCTCCCCCATCGTCGCTGCCCAGCCGCCCCTGCTGTCGGTTGGCGATATCCAGGTCGACCGCTCCACCCATTTCGCCACGTTCACCGTCACGCTGAACCAGGCGGTCGCCCAGCCATTCAGCGTCGACTACGACACCATCAACGGCAGCGCGTATGCCGGCGTGCGCGGCGATTACATGGCCAAGGCCGGCACGCTGCATTTCGCCGCCGGGCAAACCACGCAGGTCGTGTCGATCCCGCTGGCCGCCGCGGACGCGCAGGGCGCGGAATGGTTCGGCCTGCGGCTCGGCGCGCTGCATGGCCCGGGCGCCCGCACGGTGACGGTCGGCGACGCGGTCGGCCAGGCCCTGCTGGGCGGCCAGGAAGCCGCTACCCTGTCGCCCTACCTGCGCATCGCGGACGTGGTGACCGACGAAGGCAAGGGCTACCTGGAGTTCGTGGCAACGCTGAGTGCGCCGAGCGCCGGCGCGGTCAGCTTCAGCTACAAGGCTTATGCGGCGGACAATCCCGGCCAGTTGCTCGCCGAGTCCCGGGTGACGATTCCCGCCGGCGCGACCCAGCATGTGATCCGCCTGCCCATCGCGGACGATACCGGCGTCCGCGATGCCCGCAACATCGTGCTCGAGACTTCCGCCGTGGCGGGCGCCCGCGCCGAACGTTCCGGTGCCACCGGGACGGTGCTCGACAACGACATGATGGCCAACGGCATCGTCAAGTCGCTGCTTTCCGTGGGCACGGTATCGGTCGATGAAACGGCGGGGCTGGTGACTTTCGCGGTCACGCTCGACAAGCCGGTGGAAGCACCCGTCTCGGTGCGCTATGCCACCGGGGACGGCAGCGCCGTTGCCGATCCGCTGGGTGGCGACTACCAGGCCGGGTGGGGTACCGTGCATTTCGCCGCGGGCGAGCAGGTCAAATACGTGACCGTTGCGCTGCGCGACGACGCGCTGGCCGAACAGGCCGAGATGTTCCAGCTGCACCTTGCCACCAATCCCACCGGGCCCGGCGCCGGGTTCGTGGTGGTCAGCACGACACCCGGCGAAGCGTGGATCGGCCGCAGCGACCTGCCGGCGGCCAGCACGCCGGCGCTGACCGCCGGCAGCGTGACGGTGGGCGGCAACGAAGGCTATGCCGAGTTCACGCTGACCCTGTCGGCAGCCGCGCCGGAACGCGTGAGCGCCGGACTGGTATTGCTGGATGCGCAGACGAAGGCGACGGTGCGCTTTGTCGGCAGCGTCGAATTCGAACCGGGCACCACGCTGCAGACGGTGCGCGTGCCGGTCGGCGAGGGCACGCCCTTCGTGGCGGACAAGGCTTACGAACTGGCGCTCGCCACCCCGCACAACCTGTCGACCGCGGCGGGTGCGACGCTGGCCAGCTTCACCGTCACCGAAGGCGACCCTGCCATCAGCAGGGTACCGGCCGCGTCGGTGCGCGACGTCACCGTCGATGAAGCCCATGGCACGGCCACGTTCAGCGTGGTACTGGACCGCCCGGCCACGTCGCCGCTGATGACGTTCTCATGGCATACGGCGGACGGCACCGCGCGCGCCGGCAGCGATTATGTCGCCGCCAGGGGCGTGGTGACATTCGGCGCGGGTGACGTGGTACAGCGCGTCACGGTGCCACTGGTGCAGGACCACGCGGCGGAGGGGACGACGGAAACCTTCCAGCTGGTCATCGAGCTGCCCGACGGCAGTGTCGACGCATGGATCCACGACAACGCCGGAACCGCCTACATCCGCGACAGCGGCGGCACGGCGCAAAGCTACACGATCGCCGCCCGCGCTGCCGTGGCCAGCGAGAATGGCTGGGCGGAGTTCGACGTGACCGGCAGCGCGATGAAGGGCGGGCCGGAGCTGACCTACACGATCAGCGGCATCGATGCGGACCGCGTGGCCGGTGGCCTGGAGGGCACGGTCACGCTGGGAGCGGATGGCAAGGCCCTGTTGCGCGTGCACCTGCTCGACGACCTGTCGGCCAATCCGGATGCGACACTGAAGGTCACGCTCGGTTCCGGCGCAAGCGCCGCGGTGACCGTGGTCGACACGCTGCCACTGAGCGGCACTCCCGGCAACGACCGCTTCACGCTGCCGCTGCATCGCGACGACCGGTTCGATGGCGGCACGGGGTTCGACACCGTGCTGGTGGGCGGCGTGCGCGAACAGTTCGACCTCGCCAGCTTCGAAGGTGGCTGGCACCTGCGCAATGCGGCGACGGGCACCACGATCACGCTGGTGGACGTGGAGCGCATCGAATTCCAGAACGGTGCGGTGGCGCTCGACCTCGATGGCCATGCCGGCCGGGCGTACCGGCTGTACCAGGCGGCGTTCGACCGCCTGCCGGACCAGGAAGGGCTGGGCTTCTGGATCGCGGGCCTGGACAACGGCGCCACGCTCCAGGATGTGGCGGCCCAGTTCGTGGGCTCCGCCGAATTCGCGCAACACTACGGCGCGAACCTGGGCGATGCCGCATTCGTCACGGCGCTGTACGCCAACGTCCTGCACCGCGCGCCGGATTTCAACGGCGAGGCATTCTGGCTGGGTGCGCTGCAAAAAGGCGCGTCGCGCGCCAGCGTGCTGGTGGAATTCAGCGAGTCGGCCGAGCACCGGGCTTCCCTGGTGGCCTCGGCGCAGGATGGCATCGAGTTCCAGGTGTTCGACTGACAAGCAGGCATGACAGGAAGAAGACGCCGGCAATGCCGGCGTAGCAGTACAACCGCCGGCGGTTCCGGCACGACAGGAACCGCCGGCGATACCGGCTCAGCGCCAGTTATTCCAGGCTTTGAGCACCGCGTTCGGGTAGGCCGGCTTGCCGCGGCTGCCGTTGTAGCGCCCCAGCGCCAGGAACAGGTCGCCCCGCTCCATGTCGATGTACATGCGCAGGATCGCGCAGCCATAGCGCAGGTTGGTCTGCATGTTGAACAGCTTGCGGCGGTCGCGGTCGCCGATCACGTTGGTCCAGAACGGCATCACCTGCATGTAGCCGCGCGCGCCCACGATCGACACGGCGTACTTGCGGTACGCCGACTCCACCTGGATCAGCCCCAGCACGAGCGAAGGCTCGAGGCCGGCGCGGCGGGCCTCGTACCACACGGTTTCCAGGAATTCGCGGCGATGCATCTCGTCGGGCAGCTTGCGCGCCAGGCGGCCGGACATGTCGGCCAGCCAGGCATCGTAGCGCGCCTGGTCTGCCGGATTGGTGAACGCGGGCTTGGGTGGACGGGCATCGAGGATCGCGTTGGACAGCGCCAGCCGCACCGAGTCGGCCAGCGATTCCTCTTTCTGGTTGCCGGCAAAGCCGAACGGCGCGCACAGCACGCCGGTGGCGAAGGCCACCGTGTGCCACCAGCGCAAGGGGCGCGCCCACCAGCGGCGCCTTTCCCGGCCCACCTTCATTA
Source organism: Pseudoduganella albidiflava (assembly GCF_004322755.1). Classification (NCBI taxonomy): domain Bacteria; kingdom Pseudomonadati; phylum Pseudomonadota; class Betaproteobacteria; order Burkholderiales; family Oxalobacteraceae; genus Pseudoduganella; species Pseudoduganella albidiflava. The sequence goes on along the minus strand of NZ_CP036401.1, from coordinate 479,406 downwards.
TTGCTGCACTCGGGCCTTGATGAAGGCCACGATGTCCGCCACCGGCACGTTGGTGGCCTCGGTATCGCGGCGGCCCTGGTATTCCAGGTTGCCATCCTTCAGGCCACGGTCGCCGATCACCACCCGGTGCGGCACGCCGATCAGTTCCCAGTCGGCGAACATGGCGCCCGGGCGCAGGCCGCGGTCGTCGACGATCACGTCGATGCCGGCCGCCAGGGCCGCCGCGTACAGCTTCTCGGTCTCTTCCTTCACCAGTTCGCTGCGGTCGTAACCCATCGGGCACAGCACCAGTTCGAACGGGGCGATCGAGGTCGGCCAGATGATGCCCTTGTCGTCGAAATTCTGCTCGATCGCCGCGCCCAGGATGCGCGTGACGCCGATGCCGTAGCAACCCATCTGCAGCGGTGCCGGCTTGCCGTTTTCATCGAGGTAGGTGGCGTTCATCGCCGCCGAGTACGCGGTACCCAGCTGGAACACGTGGCCCACTTCGATGCCGCGCTCGATCGCCAGCACGCCCTTGCCATCCGGCGAAGGATCGCCCTCGACCACGTTGCGCAGGTCGGCGGTGACGTGCGGCTCGGCCACGTCGCGGCCCCAGTTGGCGCCCGTGAAGTGGAAATCTTCCTCGTTCGCACCGGTGACGAAGTCAGCCATGTTGGCCACGGTGCGGTCGGCCACCACCGTAACCGGGGCCTTGGTACCGATCGGGCCCAGGTAACCCGGCTTGCAGCCGTACACTTCGGCGATTTCCGCTTCGGTGGAGAAGCGGTAGGCGCCCTGCAGGCCCGGCACTTTCGCCGCCTTGATCTCGTTCAGTTCATGGTCGCCGCGCAGCAGCAGCATGAAGTACTGTTTATCCAGTTTGCCGTCAGTCTCGGTTTCCACCGTCAGGGCGATCGTCTTCACCGTCTTCGACAGGTCGATGCCCAGCAGTTTCGCCACGTCCTCGCACTTGGCCGCCTTCGGCGTGGCCGTCTTCACCAGCTCGGCGGAAGGCGCGGCGCGCGTGCCCGACGCTACCGCCTCAGCCGCTTCCATATTGGCCGCGTAGTCGGAGGTGGGGCAATACACCAGCGCATCTTCGCCGGTGCTGGCGATCACGTGGAATTCATGCGAACCGGTACCGCCGATGGCGCCGTTGTCGGCCGCCACGGCACGGAACTTCAGGCCGAAGCGCGTGAAGATCTTCGTGTACGCATCGAACATCACCTGATAGGACTTTTGCATGCCTTCCAGGTCGCGGTCGAACGAGTACGCATCCTTCATCGTGAATTCACGGCCGCGCATCAGGCCGAAGCGGGGACGGCGCTCGTCGCGGAACTTGGTCTGGATGTGGTAAAAATTCAACGGCAGCTGGCGGTACGACTTGATCTCGCCGCGCACCACGTCCGTGATCACTTCCTCGGACGTGGGCTGGATTGCGAACTCGCGGCCATGCCGGTCCTTTACGCGCATCAGTTCCGGCCCCATCTTGTCCCAGCGGCCGGTTTCCTGCCACAGCTCGGCCGGCTGGACCAGCGGCATCAGCAGCTCGATGGCGCCGGCGCGGTTCATCTCCTCGCGCACGATCGCCTCGACCTTGCGGATCACCTTCAGGCCCATCGGCATGTACGTGTAGATGCCCGAGCCCAGCCGCTTGATCATGCCGGCCCGCATCATCAGTTTGTGGCTGACGATTTCGGCGTCGGAAGGCGCCTCTTTGAGTGTGGAAATAAAAAACCGTGACGCACGCATATCTGTGAATTCTTTTCAAAAAGAGAGGGTTATAATCAACCTAATTTTAAAGGATTAGCTGGCTGATGCATCCATCATTTATACAATCTGCGCAACTGCGTGGCCAACCGCGCGTTCAACGGCGCGCCAGGCCGCGGCCTTCAACCGCGGTCGCGCCGGCTGCTTCCCTACCCGGGGGGCGCTGCCGGCACGCGGAATCATGGGCAAAAATGTAAGAAGATAGGTGGGGGCTGCGTCGGCACGCAGAAAGTTTGAGGTGCACTATGCTCGATCGGGAAGGGTTCCGCCCCAACGTCGGCATCATCCTGCTCAACTCGCATAACGAGGTGTGGTGGGGCAAGCGGGTGCGCGAGCACTCATGGCAATTTCCGCAAGGAGGAATCAAGTACGGCGAAACACCCGAGCAGGCAATGTATCGGGAGTTGCAGGAAGAAATCGGCTTGCGCCCGGAACACGTGAAAATCGTGGGCCGCACGCGCGACTGGCTGCGTTACGAGGTACCGGACCATTTCATCAAGCGCGAGATCCGCGGCCATTACCGTGGCCAGAAGCAGATCTGGTTCTTGCTGCGCATGTGTGCGCGCGACAATGAAGTGAACCTGCGCCTGACCGACCACCCTGAATTCGACGCCTGGCGCTGGCACGAATACTGGGTGCCGCTGGACGTGGTCATCGAGTTCAAGCGCGAGGTGTACCAGCGCGCGCTGCAGGAATTATCCAGGTTCCTCACCTGGCCCGCGCACGGCGAACGCCGCCATTCGTCGCGCTACCTGCGCCAGCCGCATGGCCGCGGCCAGCAGGGCCAGCGGCCCCAGCAGCAGACGGTGGCGGCGCCGCCACAGGAGCTGGTCGGTTGCGACGGCGCGGCGCTGGCGACGTCCGGCAAGCGCTGACGTTCGCCGATCCGGCGCCGCCAGATGCACTGGTGTCGGACATCCTGCCTCCGGCAGGGTGTCGGACACCGGTTTTTCCTTGCACGGCTGTCCGGCACGGGATCTCCCCGCCCCGCGTCCGGCGCCGTTTTTGACTGTCTACCGCATGCGCCGGCATTTCTTTGTACAATGTCCGCCCATCCCCGCACGCCTTCCGCCAGCCATGTTCACCCCCTCCTCCCACGACGTCCGCCGCTTCTTCTGCGAAGTGTTCCGCAAGGACCGCGCCCATGAAATCCTGACGCCGCTCGAAGCGATGGCGCTGGACTGGGTGCGGCTGCATCCCGAGTACGATGCGGCGCTCGCCGACGTGGACGCGGCGCTGGCGCGCGATTACTCGGTGGAAGGCGGCGAAGCCAATCCCTTCCTGCACCTGGCGATGCACCTGTCGATTTCCGAGCAGGTCTCGATCGATTCCCCGCGCGGCATCCGCGCCGCCTACGAAGCGTTGTCGAAAAAGCGCGATTCCACGCACGAGGCGCAGCATGAAATCATGGAATGCCTGGGGGAGATGATCTGGAAGTCGCAGCGCAGCGGGCTGCCGCCGGACGGGGATGCGTACATCGACGCCGTGAAGCGCCGCGTGCAGCAGTGAAAGTTGCCTGGAAAATGGGGTCGTCCCTGATGCCGCTTAGATAAGCCCACCCCAAGTGCAAATTCCGGGGTCAGGGTGGAGTACTGGCTGGTAGGCCAGTACCGCTACGCCGGCAAGGAGCGATGCTCCTTGAAACCCCGGCTACGCCCCGGCGGGGTGAGGCAGGGGTTTCGCGAAGCATGCTTCGCGCCTGCGGAACGATGCTGGCATGCAGGCCAGCATTCCTTCCTGACCCCAGCCCTTCGCTTTTGGGGTGAATGCATGCGCTTTCAATGTATCGGCAACAAGAATTACCGCTTGATGACCATCGACCCCGGCAGGCTGTGGAAATACGCCGCCAGGTCTTCGATATCCTTGTTCGACAGGGGCTTCACCAGCCCGCCCATGATCGGGTTGTTGCGGCCGTTCGGGCCGTCGCCGCGCTTGTAGGCGACCAGCGCGTGGGCCAGGTAATCCTTGTGCTGGCCAGCCAGCTTCGGATAGCTCGGGTCGATCGGCGAGTTGTAATCCTTGCCATGGCAGGTGGCGCAGGCGTACTTGTCGGCCAGGGCCTTGCCGTTGTTGATGTTGCCGCCGGCGGCGGACACCGCGGCGGAGGCGATGCAGCAGGCCACGGCGAGCAGGGTTTTCTTCATCGTGGTCCTCATTTCTGCTTGGCGTAATAGGCGGCGATGTCGGCGATGTCCTGGTCGGACAGGCTGACGGCGATGCCCTTCATCGACGGGTGCTTGCGGTCACCTTTCTGGTAAGCCTTGAGCGCCGCTTCGATGTACCTGGCATTCTGGCCGCCGATCTTCGGCACCTGGAACACTTCGGGGAACGTGGCCTTGTAGCCCGGGATGGCGTGGCAGCCGATGCACATTTCGATCTTGGCTGGCGCGGCGGCCGGGTTGCCGACGACGTCCGCGGCGACGGCGACCTGGGTTGCCTGCGTGGCGCCGGCAAGCAGGCATACTGCTATGAGTCTATTCATGGGTGGCTAGTCGAATCCAAAAGAGTAATTGGAGGGGACTCATTCTCGTCGCGGTCTCCGTGTCCCCTTGCTGCTTGCATAAATACTTGCTTTTCGTGCTACCAGCGGCCGATTCTAGCGCAGCTGTTTCCGGTCGTCCACCACGATTCCAGTACGTTCTGGCATGCTCGGAACTACCGTATACTGGCTTTTTTCGTCCGCTACGGAAAGCTTTTCCATGACCGTCCCCCACCAGACCCCACGATTCGACGGCTCCGCCCAGTATGTTGCCACCGCCGACCTGAAACTTGCCGTGAACGCGGCCCTCACGCTGCAGCGCCCGCTGCTCGTGAAAGGCGAGCCGGGCACCGGCAAGACCATGCTGGCCGAGGAAGTCGCCGCCGCGCTGGACCGCCCACTGTTGCAATGGCACGTCAAGTCGACCACCAAGGCGCAGCAGGGGCTGTACGAATACGACGCCGTCTCGCGCCTGCGCGATTCCCAGCTGGGCGACGAACGGGTGCGCGACATCCACAACTACATCGTCAAGGGCGTGCTGTGGCAGGCCTTCACCGCGCCCGAACCGGTGGTGCTGCTGATCGACGAGATCGACAAGGCCGACATCGAATTTCCCAACGACCTGCTGCGCGAACTGGACCGGATGGAATTCTATGTGTACGAGACGCGCGAGATGGTGGTGGCGAAGCACCGCCCGCTGGTCATCATCACATCGAACAACGAGAAGGAGTTGCCGGACGCCTTCCTGCGCCGCTGCTTCTTCCACTACATCGCCTTCCCGGACAAGGATACGATGGAAGCCATCGTCGAGGTGCACTTCCCGCACCTGAAGCAGGAATTGCTGGCGCAGGCGCTGCGGACGTTCTATGAAGTGCGCGATGTCTCCGGCCTGAAGAAGAAGCCGTCCACCTCCGAATTCCTCGACTGGCTGAAACTGCTGCTGGCCGAGGATATCCCGCCCGAGGCGCTGCGCAGCCAGGACAGCAAGGCGATCGTGCCGCCGCTGCACGGCGCGCTGCTGAAGAACGAGCAGGACGTGCACCTGTTCGAGCGCCTGGTGTTCATGGCGAGGACCAACCGGTGATCGACGTCCGCCCCGTCACGCTGGAGTTCAATGGCGTGCGCCTGGAGCCGCTGGAGCAAGGGCACGCCGGCGGCCTGCGCGCGGCCGCCCGCGACGGCGAGCTGTGGAAGCTGCGCATCACCTCCGTGCCGGAACCGGACAACGTGGCGGCGTATATCGCCACCGCGCTCGAGATGCGCCCTGCCCGGCTGGCCTTCGCCGTGCTCGATGCCGCCACCGGCGAAATCCTGGGTACCACCAGCTACCACGACATCGTGCCCGCCATCGACCGGCTCGAGATCGGCTACACGTGGTATGCGAAAAGCCGCCAGCGCAGCCACGTCAACACCAGCTGCAAGCGCATGCTGCTGGCGCATGCCTTCGACACGCTGGGCTGCGCCGTGGTGGGCCTGCGCACCGACAACTTCAACCATGCCTCGCAGGCCGCCATCGAACGGCTCGGCGCGAAGAAGGACGGCGTGCTGCGCCACCATGGGATCCGGCGCGACGGCACCGTGCGCGACACGGTCATGTACAGTATCGTGCGCGGCGAATGGCCGGAAATCCGCGCCCACGTCGACTATCTGCTGCAACGTCCGCAAGCTCCACGCCCATGCTGATCGACTTCTTCTTCACGCTGAAGGACGCGAAAATCCCCGTCACCATCAAGGAATTCCTCACCTTGCTGGAAGCGATGGAGCGCGGCGTCGTCACGCAATCGTTCGACGATTTCTATTACCTCGCGCGCCTGGCGCTGGTGAAGGACGAAGCCCACTACGACCGCTTCGACCGCGCCTTCGCCCAGTATTTCAAGGGCATCGACGGTGCGTTCGACGGCAAGGCGTCGATCCCGCTGGACTGGCTGCTGCAGCGCATGAAGCGCGAACTGACCGACGAGCAGAAGGCCGCGCTGGAAAAATTCGGCTACGACAAGCTGATGGACCGGCTGGCCGAACTGCTGAAGGAGCAGAAGGAACGCCACGAAGGCGGCGGCAAGTGGATCGGCACCGGCGGCACCTCGCCGTTCGGCAATGGCGGCACCAACCCGGAAGGGGTCCGCATCGGTGGGAACGAGTCTGCAAAACCTGGCAACCGTACCGCCGTGAAAGTGTGGGACCAGCGCACCTACAAGGACTACGACGCCGACAAGGAGCTGGGCACCCGCAACATCAAGGTGGCCCTGCGCCGGCTGCGCCGCTTCGCGCGCGATGGCGCCCAGCAGGAACTGGCGCTGGACCAGACCATCCGCGCCACCGCCAACAATGCCGGCTGGCTCGATATCCGCATGCAGCCGGAACGCCGCAACAACGTGAAGGTGCTGATGCTGTTCGACGTGGGCGGCACGATGGACGACCACATCGAGCGCACCGAGGAACTGTTTTCCGCCGCGAAGTCGGAGTTCAAGAACATGGAGTTCTTCTACTTCCACAACTGCGTCTACGACTACCTGTGGAAGAACAACCGGCGCCGCAATGCCGAGCGCTTCCCCACCTGGGACGTGCTGCGCAAGTACCCGCCCGACACCAAGCTGATCTTCGTCGGCGACGCCACCATGAACCCCTATGAAATCCTGCAGGCCGGCGGCTCGGTCGAGTACAACAACGAGGAAGCCGGCGCCGAATGGCTGGCCCGTTTCACGCAAGCCTTCCCGAAGTTCGCCTGGCTGAACCCGGAGCCGGAACAGTACTGGCAGTACCGGCAATCCATCGCGATCATCGGCCAGCTGATGAACGGGCGCATGTTCCCGATCACCCTGGACGGGCTGGAGCGGGCGATGCGGGTGCTGAGCAAGTAGGGTATCGGCCGCCAGGCGCCGGCGGCGATCCGGCTATCGGCATTCATCCCGCCGGCGCCGGGTTCCTCCCCGATTCACGGGCATTCGTCGCATGGGCGAAATCATCCTCTCGCCCGCCGCTAGAATGGCGGGGCAAGTTCAACACGAGGATTCCGATGAGCTCTCCCGCTTACCCGCCGTTCAACGCGCCGCCCGTGCCGAAGATCACGCACGAGCGCCGCCTGGTGCGCCGCTACCTGCTGCAGTCGGCGCTGCGCTTCAACGCTGGTTCGCTGCTGTTCGTGTCGCTGGCGATCGCGCTGCTGCCTCTCGGGATGGATATCGGCACGCCTGCGCCGGGCGAAGCGGGAGTCCGCAAGCTGGATCCGTACATCGTCGGCGGTGTCGTGCTGGCGATCATGGCCTGGCTCGCACTGTTGTCCAGCGGGATCGCCCGCGGCTTTCTTTCCCGGCTGGGCGACCAGGGCACGGCGCTGTCCGCCGAGTCGATCGCATCCACGGTGACGCGCCGCATCGATGCCCCGTTCAATCCCTACACCACCTTCGACCTGTGCACCGAAACCCTGTCGGGACTGGCGCTCGGCACGGCGCTGGGATACGCCGGGCCGCCGGCGTTCTCCCATGACCCGTTCAAGGGCCGGATCGTGCTGGGCCGCTGGCGTCCCCCGGTACTGGGGCGCCATGTCGAGGTGAGGGTCTCGACCGAGCTGGGCCCCAGCTGCCGCATCGAGCTGCGCAGCCGCCCGGGCCTGGCCTGGTTCGCGATCCAGCAGGGCCAGTCGCTGAAGGCCGCCGAGACGGTGTGCGCCCACCTGCGCCAGCACCTCGAACGCCACACGGCCGTGCTGGAAGCGGCGCGGCGCGAACGCGAGCTGGAACGCACCTCGCTGCAGGCGCGCCTGTCGGCCCTGCAGGCCCAGGTCGAGCCGCACTTCCTGTTCAATACCCTGGCCAACCTGAAGTACCTGATCCGCACCGACCAGCAGGCCGCGCAGGAGATGCTCGACCACCTGGTCGGCTACCTGCAGAACGCACTGCCGGACATGCGCTCGGTATCCTCGACGCTGGGCCGTGAAATGGACCTGGCCAGCGACTACCTGGCGGTGATGCGCATCCGCATGGGCGAACGGCTGCGCTTCGAGGTCGCCGTGGACGACGACGTGCGCAGCCTGCCGTTTCCGCCGGCGATGCTGATCTCGCTGGTGGAAAACGCCGTCAAGCACGGCCTGGAGCGGGCCAGCCGGCCGGGCCTGATCACCGTCGGCGCGCAGCGCGAGCACAAGGGGGACGGCGAGCTGCTGTGCGTGTCCGTGGTCGATGACGGCGTCGGCCTCACCGAACAGGCCGGGCAAGGCACGGGCCTGGCGAACATCGCCGAACGCCTGGCGCTGCTGTACGGGCGCGCGGCCAGCCTGTCCGTGGAGCCCGGCGGCGGACCAGGCGAAGCACGGGGTGTGAAGGCCGTGCTGGCGGTGCCTGTGGCAGGAAAGGACGCCTGATGCCGACCGCCCTGCTCGTCGAAGACGAACCGCTGCTGCGGGCGGAACTGGCGGACCAGCTGCGCGGCCTGTGGCCCGAGCTGCAGATCGCCGGCCACGCCGAGAACGGCATCGACGCGGTGGCGCGCATCGATGCCTTGAAACCGGACATCGTGTTCCTGGACATCCAGATGCCCGGCCTGAACGGCCTGGAAGTGGCGCGCCACATTCCCGAATCCTGCCAGGTGGTGTTCGTCACGGCCTACGCGGAACATGCGCTGGCCGCCTTCGATGCCGGCGCATCCGACTATCTGGTCAAGCCATTGACCACCACGCGCCTGCTGCGGACGATCCGCCGCCTGAAGTCGCGCGCGGTCGCAAATCCGCCGCCGGCCGTGTGGGAAAAGCTGTTCGAACGGGATACCGCGCCGGTGTACCTCAAGTGGATCAAGGCGTCGAGCGGCAATACGGTGCGGCTGGTGATGGTGAGCGAAGTGCTGTACTTCCAGTCGGACGAGAAGTACACCCGGGTGGTGACGGAGAAAGGCGATGCGCTGATCCGGCTGCCGCTGAAGACCCTGCTCGAGCAGCTGGACCCGCAGCAGTTCGCGCAGATCCACCGCAGCGCCATCGTCAACCTCCAGGCCGTCGACCGGATCGAACGCAACGAATCCGAAGGGCGCGGCGGCGCCGGCCTGGAGGTGATCCTGAAGGGCCGGGCCGAGCGCCTGGCCGTCAGCGAAGCCTTTACCCGGCAGTTCCGCCAGATGTAGCCGGGCCGGGTAACGCCGGGCCGCCACCCGGCGCAGCGATGTCCAGTCTGCATGCCCGTAAGCTCGCAGCCGTTGGATATCCGGTCATCAAATTTCAGAGTCTGAATGAAGCAGCTGAATGGCCTGTGGACAAGGCCGCCGATCGCGCACGCCCGTTCGATCGGCACGACACATCGTTATCAACCAGGAGGAGAAAAAATGAAGAAGAACTGGATCGTCATACCGTCGTTGCTGGTGCTGTCCGTGGTCGGCGTAGTGGTGGCAGCAGGTGCGACCCAGCCCATGTGGCGGCCGCTCTGGGAACGCGTCAATCCTCCGCCGAAGGTCGTGGTCGACCGCGCGATGCGGACGCAAGCGCTCGATACGCTGGTGGCGAAACTGAACGAGAACTACATCTTCCCCGACAAGGCGAAGCAGATCGAAGCGGTGCTGCGCCAGCGCCAGCAGGAGGGCAAGTACGATGGCATCGCGGAAGGCGAACAGCTGGCAAGACAGCTGACGAAAGATATCCACGGCGTCGTCAAGGACCTGCACATGGAAGTGGTCTTCAGCCCCGGGGTGGTGCCGCCCGACGATGCGCTCGGACCTCCCCCCAGGACGCGTGCCGAGTGGGAGGAGCGCGCCCCCCTTCCCATGCGCCTGTTCGCCAGTTTGTCGGACCTTGGCGTGGAGAAGGTCGATCACCTGGGCCCGAGGGTGGGCTACTTGAAGCTCTCCGCATTCCATCCTCATTTCCTGGTGGACGAAAATTTCGCCTCGGCCATGGATGAACTGGCCGATACCGATGGCCTCATCATCGACCTGCGCGAGAACGGCGGTGGCGCACCGGACTCGGTGGCCTTGCTGGTCAGCTATTTCGTCGACGAGCGGACCCGCCTCAACGATATCTGGGACCGCAAGACCGGCGTCGCCAAACAGTTCTGGACGGTGGACAAGCCTGGCGGCAAGCGCTATGGCGGCAAGAAGCCGGTGGTGATCCTGGCCGGCCCCGGCACGATGTCCGCCGGCGAAGACTTCACCTACACGATGCAGGCACTGAAACGCGCCACGGTGATCGGCGAGCGGACCTGGGGCGGCGCCCACCCGGCGCGACCCTATCGGCTTGGCGACCATTTTTTCGCCGTGATCCCTGACGCGCGCAGCATCAGCCCGATCACCCAGGGCAACTGGGAAGGCGTGGGCGTCATCCCGGATATTCCGGCGGCACCCGACAAGGCGCTGGCGATGGCCGAGGACCTGCTGCGGCGCCGCCTTCAGGGCTCCGCCCCGCTGGCCGCCGCGGGACACTGACGGCACCCTGCCTTCCTGGCGCCGCGTCCCGGCGCCCGGACCGTATCAGCCCGGTGCGAGCAGCAGCCGGTAGCCGACCGCCGTTTCGGTCAGCAGGTGCGCCGGCTGGGCGGGATCGCGCTCCAGCTTCTGGCGCAGGTGGCCCATGTAGATGCGCAGGTAATGGCCGTTGTCGGCATTCGACGGTCCCCATACCTCGCGCAGCAGCTGGGGATTGGTCACCACGCGGCCGGCATTGTTGACCAGTACCGCCAGCAGGCGGTACTCGGTCGGCGTCAGGTGCACCATCTGGCCGCCGCGGGTGATCATGCGTGCCGGCAGGTCCACCTTCACGTCGCCGAACTGCACCACGCCGCCGGCGTCCTGTTCAGGGGCGCGGCGCCGCCGCTGCAGCGCGCGCACGCGGGCCAGCAGCTCGCCGACACCGAACGGCTTGGTCAGGTAATCGTCGGCACCGGCATCGAGCGCGCGGATCTTCTGCTCTTCGGCGACGCGGGCCGACAGCACGATCACCGGCACCGGCGACCATTTGCGCAGGTCGGCGATCAGGTCCACGCCATCGCCGTCGGGCAGGCCCAGGTCGAGGATCACCAGGTCGGGGCGGCGGGTACCGGCGTCGATCAGGCCGCGCTGCATCGTCGCCGCCTCCTGCACGTGCCAGCCTTCTTCCTCCAGCGCCATGCGCACGAAGCGGCGGATCTGCGGTTCATCCTCGACCAGCAGCGCGGTCGGCATCGGCCCGTCCGCCAGCTTGCTGGTCACCTTATTGCTCAACTTGTCGCTCATCCAGTGGTTCCTCCGGCAGCGCGGGCGGGGTACCCAGCGGCAGCGTGAAGACCAGGGCCGCGCCCCCTCCCCCGCCGCGCCGCGCGGAGATCGCGCCGCCGTGTGCCTCGATGATCGCGCGGCAGATCGCCAGCCCCAGCCCCACGCCGGGCTTGGCGGACTCCCGTTCGCCGCGCGTGAATTTTTCAAAGATCGCTTCTTCCTGGCCGGCCGGCAGGCCGGGGCCATCGTCGGCGACGGTGACTTCCAGGCTGCCGCGGAAGACCCGCGCGGACAGCGTGATCGTACTGCCGGCCGGCGTATATTTCGCCGCGTTTTCCAGCAGGTTGCCAAGTACCCGCTCGATCAGTACGGCGTCGTAGCGCACCAGCGGCAGGCCGGCCGGCAAGGCGGTGGCGATGCGGTGTCCGGCCAGCAGCGTGCGGCTGGCGCGCAGCGCACTGCCCACCGTTTCCTCCAGCGCCTGCCATTGCAGGTTCAGGTGCACGGCGCCGCTTTCGATGCGCGCCATGTCCAGCAGGTTCGCCACCAGGGTGCTCATGCGCACGGTTTCTTCCTGCAGCGCGCGCGCCAGGTCCATCTGCGTGATGGACAGGGCCGGCTTCGACATCGCCAGCGACTCGGCCAGCCCCACCAGCGACGTCAGCGGCGTGCGCAGGTCGTGCGACAGCGCCGCCAGCAGCGAGTTGCGCAGCCGCTCCGATTCCATCTGCACCAGCGCTTCCTGCGCCACGTCGATGTAATGCACCCGCTCCAGCGCGATCGCGGCCAGCGCGGCGAACGTGTCGAGATGGCGGCGCTGTTCGGGGATCAGCAGCCAGCGGCGCTCTTCCGGCTGCAGCGCCAGCACGCCACGGGTGCGCATCGGCGCGACCAGCGGCAGGTAGAACCAGGGCGACGCCGGCAGGGTGCCCGTGCCGATGCCGGCCGCCTCGGCATGGTCGAACGCCCACTGGCCGATGGCCGGATCGGGCGAATCCGCACCATCGGCGGCCGCCGGCGCCGCCGCAGCCTCCAGGCGCCCATCGGCATCCGGCAGCAGCAGTGCCACGCGCGCTCGAAAGGCCTGCGCCAGCGTGCGCTGCGTGATCTCGACCACCTGCTCCGCCTGCAACACACCGGTCAGCTCGCGCGCATATTCATAGAGCGCACGCACGCGCTCCTCGCGGTGCGACGCGACCCGGGCCTGGAAGCGCAGGTTGGCCGCCAGGTGGCTCGTGATCAGGCCCACCACCAGCATGACGCCGAACGTGATCAGGTACTGGACATCGCTGACGGCGAACGAGAACGTCGGCTGCACGAACAGGAAATCGAACGCGGCCACGCTGGCGAAGCTGCACAGCACGGCCGGCCCGCGGCCCAGCCGGAACGCCACCACCAGCACGGCGAGCAGGAACAGCATCGCGATGTTGGTGACTTCGAGCGCACCCGCCAGCGGCAGGCCCGCCAGCGCGACGGTACCGCTGGCGGCCAGCGCCAGCACGTAGCGCCCGTAGCCCTCCTGCCCAGAAAAACGGTGACAGTCACCATTTTTTCTGGAACTTCCGTTGCCCGAAAATTGGTGACTGTCACCGTTTTTCGAGAAACTTTGCTCGGCGGAAGCTACTTCGACGATGTCAAGCGCCGGGGCGGCGGCGGCGATGCGCCGCAGGTGCGGGGTGCGCCACGGCCTGGCGGGTGCGGCCCGGCCCAGCACCACCCTGGGGATATTCTGCGCCAGCGCGTAGCGGGCAATGGCCGTGCCGATGTCGTCGCCGGCCAGCACGGCCGTGGTGGCGCCCAGGTCCTGTGCCAGCTTCAGCACCTGCAGGATCTTCTCGCGCCGCGCGGCCGGCAGGCGTTGCAGCGCCGGCGTTTCCACGTACACCGCATGCCAGTCCGTGTTCAGCTGGCTCGCCAGCCGGGCCGCGCTGCGCACCACCTGTTCGCCATCCGCGCCGGTGCCCACGCAGGCCAGCAGCGCCGCGCCCGACTGCCACAGCGGGCGGATGGCCTGTTCCACGCGGTAGGCCTGCACGTCGCCGCCGATGCGGTCGGCGGTGCGGCGCAGCGCCAGTTCGCGCAGCGCGATCAGGTTCCCCTTGCGGAAGAAATTGCGGGCGGCGCGCCCGGCCTGCTCGCCGTGGTAGACCTTGCCCCGCCTCAGCCGGTCGAGCAGTTCATCGGCGGGCAAGTCCACCAGCACGACTTCGGCGGCCCGGTCGAACACGGTGTCGGGCAGGGTTTCCGCCACGCGGATGCCGGTGATGCCGCCCACCACGTCGTTCAGGCTTTCCAGGTGTTGCACGTTCACCGTGGTGAACACGTCGATGCCCGCGTCCAGCAATTCCTCCACATCCTGCCAGCGCTTCGGGTGCCGCGAGCCGGGCGCGTTCGAATGGGCCAGCTCGTCCACCAGAATCAGGCCGGGGCGGCACGCCAGCGCGCCATCGAGATCGAACTCGGGCAGCATCCTGCCGCGCCAGGCCACCTGCTTCGGCGGCAGCACCTCCAGGCCGTCGAGCAGCGCCGCCGTTTCGCCGCGGCCATGGGTTTCAGCGACGCCCACCAGCGGCCGCAAGCCCTCGGCCTGCAGCTTGCGGGCCGCCGACAGCATTGCAAAAGTCTTGCCCACGCCGGCCGAAGCGCCGAAGTAGATGCGCAGCCGGCCGCGCGCCGCGCGCTCTTCGCCGGCCTGCACCCGGGCCAGCAGGGCGTCCGGGTCGGGGCGTTGGCTGTCGATGGGAATCATGCGGCGCAGTGTAGACGATTACGGCGCAGCGGGCGCAAGCCGGTCGAGCGCCATGTTCAGCGCCAGCACATTGACCCTTGGTTCGCCGAGGAAGCCGAACCGCGGCCGCTCGGCGTGCTCCTCGATCAAGGTCGCCACGCTGGCCGGGGCGATGCCGCGCGTGCGCGCCACGCGGCCGGCCTGGTAGCGTGCCGCCGCCAGGCTGATGTCCGGATCCAGGCCGCTGGCGGACGCGGTGACCAGGTCGACCGGCACCGGCGCCGTATTGCCCGGGTCGGCCGCGCGCAATGCCGCGATGCGGCCCTTGACGGCATCGTGCAGTGCCGGGTTCGTGGGGCCCAGGTTCGAGCCCGCCGAAGCGGCGCCGTGGTTCGGCGCCGGGCTGGTGGCCGATGGCCGCCCCCAGAAGTAGCGCGGCGACGTGAATGCCTGGCCGATCAGGCGCGAGCCGACGGCCTGGCCGTCGCGGACGACGACACTGCCGGCGGCCTGGCCCGGCCAGGCCAGCTTGCCGATGCCCGTGACCACGGCGGGATAGACGATCCCGCACAGCAGCGTCAGCGTGGCGAAAATGGTGGCAGCGGGGCGGAGATGGGAAATCATGGCGGTTCCTTTCAGACGTCGTTCAGGCGAAGTGCAGCGCGGCCAGCGCCATGTCGATCAGCTTGATGCCGATGAACGGCAGCACCAGGCCGCCCAGGCCATACACGAGCAGGTTGCGGCGCAACAGCACGGCGGCGCCCAGCGCCCGGTACTTCACGCCTTTCAAGGCCAGCGGGATCAGGAACACGATGATCAGCGCGTTGAAGATCACCGCGGACATGATGGCCGAGCCGGGGCTGGCCAGGCCCATCACGTTCAGGCTGTTCAATTGCGGATAGGTGCCCACGAATGCCGCCGGGATGATGGCGAAGTACTTGGCCACGTCGTTGGCGATGGAAAAGGTGGTCAGCGCGCCCCGCGTCATCAGCATCTGCTTGCCGATTTCCACGATCTCCAGCAGCTTGGTCGGATTCGAATCCAGGTCGACCATGTTGCCCGCTTCCTTGGCCGCCTGGGTACCCGTGTTCATCGCCACCGCCACGTCGGCCTGGGCCAGTGCCGGCGCGTCGTTGGTACCGTCGCCCGTCATCGCCACCAGCCTCCCCTCGGCCTGCTGGTGGCGGATCAGCTTCAGCTTGTCCTCGGGCGTCGCTTCGGCGAGGAAATCGTCGACGCCCGCCTCGGCGGCGATGGCCGCCGCCGTCAGCCTGTTGTCGCCGGTGATCATCACGGTGCGGATACCCATCTTGCGCAGTTCGGCAAAGCGCTCGCGGATGCCGGCCTTGACGATATCCTTCAGCTCGACCACGCCCAGCACCCGGCCGCTGTCGACCACCACCAGCGGCGTGCTCCCGCGGCGCGCCACGTCGTCCGCCAGGCGCGCCACCTCGGCCGGCCAGTGGCCGGCCTGCCGCTCGACATGCTTGCGTATCGTGTCGGCAGCGCCCTTGCGCAACTGTCGCTCGCCGATATCCACGCCGCTCATGCGCGTCTGCGCCGTGAATTCCACGAATGCCATGTCCTCTTCGGCTCCCGCGGCAACCAGCTCATGCGCTCTTTCGTCCATCGCAAACCGCTGGCGCGCCAGCACGACGATGCTGCGTCCTTCCGGCGTCTGGTCGGCCAGCGAGGCCAGGTTCGCCGCGCTGGCCAGCTGTTCTTCCGTCACGCCGGGCGCCGGCAGGAACGCGGCCGCCTGGCGGTTGCCGTGCGTGATCGTGCCGGTTTTATCCAGCAACAACACGTCGACATCGCCGGCCGCCTCCACCGCCCGGCCGGAAGTGGCGATCACGTTCGCCGCCATCATGCGGCTCATGCCGGCCACGCCGATGGCCGACAGCAGGCCGCCGATCGTGGTGGGAATCAGGCACACGAGCAGGGCGATCAGCACCGTCACCGATACCGGCGCGCCGCTGCCGGAAGCCTGCACGGCGAACAGCGAGAACGGCAGCAGCGTCACGGTCACCACCAGGAACACGATGGTCAGCGCGACCAGCAGGATGGTCAGCGCGATCTCGTTCGGCGTCTTCTGACGTTTGGCGCCCTCCACCATCGAGATCATGCGGTCGATGAACGCCTCGCCGGGATTGACGGCGACGCGCACCACCAGCCAGTCCGACAGGACCCGGGTGCCGCCCGTCACCGAGGAGAAATCGCCGCCCGATTCGCGGATCACCGGCGCCGATTCGCCCGTGATCGCGCTTTCATCGACGGAAGCGACGCCTTCGATCACCTCGCCGTCGGCGGGCACCACGTCGCCCGCCTCGACCAGCACCGTCATGCCCTTGCGCAGGTCGCTGGCCGGTACCGGCAGCCAGCTGGTGCCGTACTTCGGCGTGGCCAGCTTCCTGGCAGTGACCTGCTGTTTCAGCGCACGCAGCGACGCCGCCTGCGCCTTGCTGCGGCCCTCGGCCAGTGCCTCGGCGAAGTTGGCGAACAGTACGGTGAACCACAGCCACACGGCGATGGCGGCGATGAATCCGGGGCTGGCTTCGCCTCCGCCGGTGGCGGCCTGCGCGGCCAGCAGCGTTGTGGCGATGCTGCCCACGTAGACGACGAACATGACCGGGCTGCGGAGCTGCACGCGCGGGTGCAGCTTGCGCAGCGCATCCAGCGCGGCGGCTCCCGCCAGCCGGCGGTCGAACAGGGTGCTATCCATGAAAACCTCTTAGTGGAAAAGTTGCAGGTGCTCGACGACCGGGCCGAGCGCCAGCGCGGGCACGTAGTTCAGCACACCCACCAGCAGCACGACACCGATCAGCAGTGCCACGAACAGCGCGCCATGGGTCGGCATCGTGCCGGCCGTGACGGGCAGCCGCGCCCTGCCGGCCAGCGAACCGGCGATCGCCAGCACCGGCACGATCACGCCGAAGCGGCCGAACCACATGGCGATCGCCAGCATCGTGTTGTAGAACGGCGTATTGGCGGACAAGCCGGCAAACGCGCTGCCGTTGTTGTTGGCGGCGGAACTGAAGGCGTACAGGATTTCGGAGAAACCGTGCGCGCCGGGATTGGCGATGCCCGCCGTGCCGGCCCCCGCCACCACCGCGATGGCGGTACCGGAAAGCACCAGCAGCGGCGTGACCAGGATGGCGATCGAGGTCACCTTCATCTCGTACGGGCCGATCTTCTTGCCCAGGTATTCCGGCGTGCGGCCGATCATCAGCCCGGCGATGAACACGGCCAGGATCGCGAACACCAGCATGCCGTACAGCCCGGAGCCCACGCCGCCGAAGATCACCTCGCCGAACTGCATCAGCAGCAGCGGCACGGCGCCGCCCAGCGGCATCAGCGAATCGTGCATGGCATTCACCGCGCCGCAGGAGGCGACCGTGGTGACGGCGGTGAACAGCGCCGAGGCGCCGATGCCGAAGCGGGTTTCCTTGCCTTCCATGTTGCCGCCCGACTGCAGCGCGCCCGCCGCCTGGTCGACACCCAGCGCCTGCAGTGCGGGATGCGCCGCCTGCTCGGCCGCGAACACCGCGAGCGTCATCGCCACGAACACGATCGTCATCGCCGCCAGCACGGCCCAGCCCTGGCGGAGGTCGCCCACCATGCGGCCAAACGCGAAGCACAGCGCGGCCGGGACCAGGAAGATGGCGATCATCTGCACGAAGTTGGTGAACGCCGTCGGGTTCTCGAACGGATGCGCCGAATTGGCGTTGAAGAAGCCGCCGCCGTTGGTGCCCAGCAGCTTGATGGCTTCCTGGGAGGCGACCGGGCCCATGGCGAGCACCTGCACGCCGCCATCGAGCGTGGCGACCTGGCGGTACGCGTCGAAGTTCTGGATCACGCCCTGGCTCATCAGCAGGACCGCCAGCAGCAGCGACAGTGGCAGCAGCACGTACAGCGTGGCGCGGGTGGCGTCGACCCAGAAGTTGCCGATGGACCCCGTGGCGCGGGCCGCGAATGCCCGGATCAGCGCGAACACCACGGCGATGCCGGTGGCGGCCGAGAAGAAATTCTGGCCGGCCAGCGCCACCATCTGGGTCAGGTAGCTCATGGTCTGCTCCCCCGCGTAGCCCTGCCAGTTGGTGTTGGCAACGAAGCTGACGGCCGTGTTGAACGACGAATCCGGGCTCACGCCGGGCAGCGCCTGCGGATTCAGGGGCAGCCACCCCTGCAGGCGCTGCACCGCATACACGAACAGCGTGCCCAGCGCGTTGAAGACGATCAGCGCGGTGGCATAGGCTTGCCAGCCCATGGTCCGGCCGGCCGGCACGCCGGCGGCGCGATACAGCGCTCCTTCGAACCGGTGCAGCCAGCCCAGGCCCCGGATCGGGCCATCGCCCTCGCCCACCCGGGCCAGGAAGGCACCCAGCGGCCAGGCCAGCGCCAGCAGCACGAACAGGAAGGCGCCCAGCAGGATCAGCGATGGGGTCGTCACAGAGCCTCCGCCTTCAGCAGCGCCACCAGCAGGTAGACGAACAGGGCGGCGGCAGTGGCGGCGCCGGCCACGTACACGACTTCGGTGGGGTTCATGGCCGGCCCCCCAGGCGGGCGCACCCCGCCGCCATCCCCCATGCCAGCGCGGCAAACGCGCCGATCAGTGCCAAAAACACGCTATCCATCGCTTTCCTTCCAGCTGTTGTCATGGAAGGAAGGTTATCGACGGGGGTCTAAAAACGGGGTAAAGACTTGCCGCCCCTGTGTAAACAAAGTATAAAAACGCCTTTTTACTGTATATTCATACAGCATTTGTATAATGCGTCCCACCCGGCGGCACCGTGTCGATGCGAGAGCGCTTGCTTTCCGGCCCGGCGCCTCGGCTAGAATGCCGGACTATCCGCTACCGCGTCCACCATCCGTTACAGCTTCAATTACGCAATTTGCAAGTATGGCCACCAAAAAACCAGTTTCCGACTACAGCGAATCATCGATCCGCGTCCTGAAGGGCCTCGAACCCGTCAAGCAGCGTCCCGGCATGTATACCCGCACGGAAAATCCGCTGCACATCATCCAGGAGGTGATCGACAACGCATCCGATGAGGCGCTGGGCGGCCATTGCCGGAACATCGTCGTCACGCAGAACGGCGATGGCAGCATCACCGTCGAGGACGACGGCCGCGGCATCCCGGTCGGCCTGCACCCGGAAGAAAACGTGCCCACCGTGGAAATCGTGTTTACCCGGCTGCACGCCGGCGGCAAATTCGACAAGGGCTCGGGCGGCGCGTACGCGTTTTCCGGCGGCCTGCACGGTGTCGGCGTATCCGTCACCAACGCACTGTCGAAGCGGCTGGAAATCAATGTCTGGCGCAAGGACGACAAGGGCAACGGCTACCACACCATCGCCTTCGAGAACGGCGACCTGGTGCAGCCGCTGACGTCCGGCCCGGCGCCCAAGGATGGCAAGAAGTCCGGCACCCGCGTCACCGCCTGGCCGGACGCGAAGTATTTCGATTCGCCGCTGATTTCCCAGGTCGAGCTGCAGCGCCTGCTGCGCTCGAAGGCGGTGCTGCTGCCGGGCGTGACCGTCACGCTGAAGAATGCCAAGACGGGCGACGTGCAGACGTGGCAATACAACGACGGCTTGCGCGGCTACCTGACGGAAGCGCTGGCCCAGACCGGCAACGGCGAAACCTGGGTGCCCCTGTTCGAGGGCGAGCAGTTCGCCGGCCCGGACGCGGAAGGCTTCGCGGAAGGCGAAGGCGCCTCATGGGTGGTGGCATGGACGGAAGAAGGCGCCATCATGCGCGAATCCTACGTGAACCTGATTCCCACGCCGAATGGCGGCACGCACGAATCCGGCTTGCGCGAAGGCTTGTTCGGCGCGATGAAGAACTTCGTCGAACTGCACTCATTGTTGCCGAAAGGCGTGAAACTGCTGCCGGAAGACGTGTTCGCGCGTGCCTCGTTCGTGCTGTCGGCGAAGGTGCTCGACCCGCAATTCCAGGGCCAGATCAAGGAACGCCTGAACTCGCGCGACGCGGTGCGCCTGGTCTCCACGTTCAGCAAGCCGGCGCTGGAGCTGTGGCTGAACCAGCACATCGACTGGGGCAAGAAGCTGGCCGACCTCGTCATCAAGCAGGCCCAGTCGCGCCTGCGCTCGGCGCAGAAGGTGGAAAAGAAGAAATCGTCCGGCGTGGCCGTGTTGCCGGGCAAGCTGACCGATTGCGAATCGACCGACGTGTCGCGCACCGAACTGTTCCTGGTCGAGGGCGACTCGGCGGGCGGCTCGGCGAAGATGGGCCGCGACAAGGAATTCCAGGCCATCCTGCCGCTGCGCGGCAAGGTGCTGAACTCGTGGGAGACGGACCGCGACCGCCTGTTCGCCAACAACGAGATCCACGACATCGCCGTGGCGATCGGCGTCGACCCGCACAGCTTCAGCGACACGCCGGACCTGTCGAACCTGCGCTACGGGAAAATCTGCATCCTGTCGGACGCCGACGTCGACGGTTCGCACATCCAGGTGCTGCTGCTCACGCTGTTCTTCCGCCACTTCCCGGCGCTGATCCAGAACGGCAATATCTGCGTGGCGCGCCCGCCGCTGTACCGCGTGGATGCGCCGGCGCGCGGCAAGAAGCCGATCCAGAAGCTGTATGCGCTCGATGACGGCGAACTGACCGCGATCGAGGACAAGCTGCGCAAGGATGGCCTGAAGGATGGCAGCTGGAGCATTTCCCGCTTCAAGGGCCTGGGCGAGATGAATGCCGAGCAGCTGTGGGAAACCACCATGAATCCCGATACGCGGCGCCTGCTGCCGGTGGCGCTGGGCGATTTCGCCCACACCGAGGCGGCGGCCCGCTTCAACATGCTGATGGGCAAGGGCGAAGCCGCCGCCCGCCGCGCATGGATCGAGGAACACGGCAACGAAGTCGAAGCAGATATCTGACAACGGACCTGCGATGATCATCGGGATCGATCTCGGCACCACCAACAGCCTCGCCGCCATCTGGCGCGACGGGCAATGCGTGATCGTGCCCAATGCGCTGGGCGAGCACCTGACGCCATCGTGCGTCAGCCTGGACGAAGACGGCACCATCCTCGTCGGCAAGGCGGCGCGCGAGCGCCTGCACACGCACCCGCACCTCACGGCCGCCACGTTCAAGCGCTACATGGGCACGGACAAGCGCATCCGTCTCGGCAGCCGGGAATTCCGGCCGGAGGAACTGTCCTCGATGGTGCTGCGCGCGCTGAAGGAAGATGCCGAAGCGTTCCTTGGCCACCCGGTCGAGGAAGCGATCGTCACCGTGCCGGCCTATTTCAGCGATGCCCAGCGCAAGGCCACCAAGGCCGCCGGCAAGCTGGCCGGCCTGAAGGTGGAGCGGCTGCTGAACGAACCCACCGCCGCGGCGCTGGCCTACGGCATCCGCGACCGCGAACAGGAAAGCAAGTTCCTCGTGTTCGACCTGGGCGGCGGCACGTTCGACGTGTCGATCCTGGAACTGTTCGAAGGCGTGATGGAAGTGCGTGCGTCGGCCGGCGACAATTTCCTCGGCGGCGAAGATTTCTCGACGATGCTGGTCGATGCCTTCCGCTCGCGCAGCGGCCTGGCCAAGGCGGGCGGCGTGGCGGATGCGGCGCTGGACCAGCGGCTGCGCGCCGAAGCGGAGCGCGTCAAGCGGGTGCTGACCGAGCAGGCATCGGCCACGATGAGCGTACGCCACGGCGGCCAGGAATACCGCTGGGACGTGGACGAGGAAGCCGTCACGCGGCTGTGGGAACCGCTGCTGGCGCGCCTGCGCGCACCGGTCGAGCGGGCGTTGCGCGACGCCACGATCCGCGCCACCGAACTCGATACGGTGGTGCTCGCGGGCGGGGCCACGCGCATGCCGGTGGTGCGCAAGCTGGTCTCGCGCATGTTCGGCCGCTTCCCCGCCATCCACCTGGATCCGGACGAAGCGATCGCGCTGGGCGCCGCCGTGCAGGCCGGGCTGAAGATGCGCGATGCCGCGCTGGACGAAGTGGTCATGACGGATGTGGCACCCTACTCGATGGGCGTGGCGGTATCGCGCCAGATGGGGCCGAACCAGATCAGCCATGGCCACTACCAGCCCATCATCGAACGCAACTCGCCGGTGCCGGTATCGCGCACCGAGCCTTTCCAAACCGCATCCGACTACCAGAAAACGCTGCTGCTGCAGATCTACCAGGGCGAGGCGCGCATGGTGGCGGACAACGTCTACCTGGGCAAGGTGGAGTTCCCGATCCCGGCCCGCAAGGCGGGCGAGGTCGCCATCGACGTGCGCTTCACCTACGACATCAGCGGCGTGCTGGAAGCGGAAGTCACGGTACTGGAAACGCAGGAAAAGCACCGTGTCGTCATTACCGACAACGCGGGCGTGATGAGCGAGCAGGAAGTCGCGCAGCGGCTCGAAGAACTGGCGGCGCTGAAGATCCACCCGCGCGACCAGATCGAGAACCGCACGCTGGCCGCGCGCGCCGACCGCATGTATGAACAGTTGCTGGGCGATGCCCGGCAATACCTGGGCAACCAGATTTCCGCCTTCCACGCCGCGCTGGAAACACAGGATCCCGCGCGCGTGCGCGATGCGCGCACGGCGCTCACGCAGGTACTGAAGCATTTCGAAGACGAGCACTATCTATGAATGCCGGTCCGTGGGAACTGCTGGGCCTGCGTCCCGGCGCGGACGAGCGCAGTGTCAAGCGCGCCTATGCGGCGCTGCTGAAGAAGACGCGGCCGGAAGACGATCCTGAAGCCTACCAGCGGCTGCGCGAAACCTACGAGCACGCGCTGGCCCTGGCGCGTCGGCATGCCGCGCAGGCGGAGCCGGTGGCCGAAGCCGCTGGCGCCGTCATGGTGGAAGCCGCCGTGGTGGAAACGGCGGTGGTGGAAGCCGCGGTGGTGGAAGCCGCCGTGGTGGAAACCGCGGTGGTGGAAACCGTCATGGTGGAAGCCGCAGGGGCTGCAGCCAGCGATGTGCAAGCCGCCGAGGTTCCCGTCCCGCCGGCCATGCCGGACGAGATGGCGTTGCGCCGGCAAGCCTGGAGCGACGCCGCGCCCCTGTGGCAGGATTTCCTGGAACACTGGGACGCTGACCGGCGCCTGTCACTCGACACGATCGCTGGTGGCGGTTCGCCGCTGTCGCTGCTGGGCCACGAGGCGCTGGAAGTGATGGCGGCGCGCTCGTGCGCCAGCGACGATTGCGATCCCGCCCTGCGCGAAGCCGTGGTCGAGTACTTCCGCTGGCACGAGGATCACCGCCACATGGAACGCATCGATGGCGATACCGTGCATCATGTGCTGGACCGCTACCGGGCCGACCTGGCGTTCCTCGACCTGTATGCACGCTACGACGCCAACGTACTGAGCGCCCTGGTCGCGAACGAGCCGCCACGCTTCGCCTTGCGGCTGGCCGACAGCAGCTTCGTCGGCGGCATGCGCCAGGCGGTGCGGCAGGTGCGCTGGCAGGCGCCGGAACTGCTGGGCTTCCGGCTGGACCGCACCGTGTTCGAGTGGTGGGAACAGCGGGTTCTCGCACCGCGCATCACGCTGCAGCTGATCGTGCTGTGCGTGGTTGCCGGCCTGGTCTTGTTCGGTATCTCCGCCGGCGTCACCGGCGGGTCGCTGGACGGGTGGGGCTGGTGGCGGTTCCTGGTCTGCGAAGCGGCAGCGCTGGCCGCCGGTGCCTGGGTGACGTTCAAGGCGCCGCCCATGGCGGGCGCGCTACTTCGCTGCAAGGTCGAGCATGTCGACCCGCTCCTGTTCGGCGACCGCTACCTGCTGGGCCGCTATGGCTGGCTGGCCCCGTTCACTGTCGTGACGCTGGCGATGTTCGTGCCGGAACCCGGGGCCGTGCTGTACGCGGCAACTGCCGTGGGTATGGCGGCCTGCGCCGCGGCGGCGCTGTTCGGCGCCTCGCCCGCGCTGACAATGCAGGGCTACGCGCTGGTGGCGGTATCCGGCCTCATGCTGAGTGGCTTCATGCATGAGGTTTTCCCGGGCTACCACGTCGTGGCCTTCGTGGGCGTGGTGGTGTGCCTGCAAACGCTGTTGCTGTCGCACGGCATGCGGCAGCACGACCTGGGCATGGCGGGGCCCCGGCTGCTGGCCGTGCGCATCGGCTGGCTGCTGGGCAGCGTGGCGTTGTTTCTCGCGCCTTATTACATGGCGCTGCCCGCCGGCGCCGCGCTCCTGCTGTGGCTATGGGTGCTGGGTGGCGTCATCATCGGCAGTTTCTCGGCCCGCCTGCTGATCGTGCTGCCGGCCTGGTTCGTGCTGTGGTTGCTGGCAGCCGCAAAGCGTGATTTGTTGGCGGTCCAGCCCGAAACGCGCGTCGTGGCGCTCGAATCGCTGCTGCTGGCATTGGCGATCTGCATGGCCCAGTCGTTGTGGCGCAACCGGCGCGCCCACTGAATCCGAATACTTTTCACCGAATACGAAACGATGTCCAATCAAGCAAACCTCTTCGACGAGACCCCCGGCAATAACGGGAATGGCGGCAACGACGGCAACGGCGGCGAATCGCTGACCCTGTCCACCTTTGCCGAACGCGCCTACCTCGACTACGCGATCTCCGTAGTCAAGGGCCGCGCCCTGCCCGACGTGTGCGACGGCCAGAAGCCGGTGCAGCGCCGCATCCTGTATTCGATGAACGAACTGGGGCTGAACGCCACGGCCAAGCCCCGCAAGTCCGCCACCGTGGTCGGCGACGTGCTGGGCAAGCTGCACCCGCACGGCGACCAGTCGGTGTACGACGCGCTGGTACGCATGGCGCAGGACTTCTCGCTGCGCTACCCGCTGATCGATGGCCAGGGCAACTTCGGCTCGCGCGACGGCGATGGTGCCGCGGCGATGCGTTATACCGAAGCGCGCCTGACGCCAATTGCGAAACTCCTGCTCGACGAGATCGACCACGGCACCGTGGACTTCATCCCGAACTACGACGGTTCGACGGAAGAGCCGGCGCTGCTGCCGGCGCGCCTGCCGATGGCGCTGCTGAACGGCGCTTCCGGCATCGCGGTCGGCATGGCCACCGAGATACCGTCGCACAACCTGCGCGAAGTGGCCGCGGCCACCGTGGCGCTGATCCGCAACCCGAAGATCACGCACGCCGAGCTGATGGACCTGATGCCGGGCCCGGACTTCCCGGGCGGCGGCCAGCTGATCACGCCGCAGGCGCAGATCGCCGACATGTACGCCTCCGGCCGCGGCAGCATGAAGGTGCGGGCCCGCTGGAAGATCGAGGAACTGGCGCGCGGCCAGTGGCAGGCTGTCGTGTACGAACTGCCGCCCGGCACCTCGGCACAGAAGGTGCTGGAAGAAATCGAGGAATTGACCAATCCGAAGGTCAAGCTGGGCAAGAAGGCGCTGTCGCCGGAACAGCTGGCGCTGAAGCAGCAGATCCTCGGCGCGCTGGACACGATCCGCGATGAATCGGGCCGCGCCGCGCCGGTGCGCCTGGTGTTCGAGCCGAAATCGAAGAACCAGGACCAGAACGAATTCATGCTGATGCTGCTGGCGCATACGTCGCTGGAAACGTCGGCGCCGATGAACCTGGTGATGATCGGCGGCGATGGCCGCCCGCGCCAGAAGGGCCTGACCGAGATCCTCACGGAGTGGATCGCCTTCCGCTTCGCCACGGTTACGCGCCGTACTCAACACCGCCTGGCCAAGGTCGACGACCGCATCCATATCCTGGAAGGCCGCGAAACGATCCTGCTGAACATCGACGAGGTGATCCACATCATCCGCAATGCGGACGAACCGAAGCAGGCGCTGATCGCCCGCTTCAACCTGTCCGACCGGCAGGCCGAGGATATCCTGGAAATCCGCCTGCGCCAGCTGGCACGGCTGGAAGCGATCAAGATCCAGCAGGAACTGGCCGAGCTGCGCAAGGAAAAGGGCACGTTGCAGGACCTGCTCGACAATCCTTCGTCGATGAAGCGGCTGATCATCCGCGAGATCGAAGCCGACGCCAAGCAGTATGGCGATGCGCGCCGCACGCTGATCGAGGAAGCGCAGCGCGCCACCGTCGAACAGAAGATCGTCGACGAACCGGTCACCGTGATCATTTCGCAGAAGGGCTGGGTGCGCGCGCGCACCGGCATCGGCCATGACCGCGGCCAGTTCACCTTCAAGGCCGGCGATGCGCTGCACGATGCGATCGAATGCCGCACCGTCGACACCCTGCTCGGCTTCGGCGACAACGGCCGCGTGTACTCGGTGCCGGTGGCCGCGTTGCCGAACGCGCGCGGCGACGGCGTGCCGATCACCACGCTGGTCGACCTGTCCGGCGGCGCGCGCCTTCTGCACTACTTCGCCGGCCCCGCCTCGACGCAACTGCTGATGGCCTCCGATGCCGGCTTCGGCTTCGTCACCAAGGCGGGCGACATGGTCAGCCGCCAGAAGAGCGGCAAGTCGTTCCTCACGCTGGACGATGGCGCCAAGCCGCTGGCACCCACCGTGGTGCTGCCCGAGGCCAGCGCGATCGCCGTGGTGTCCGAGAAGGCGCGCCTGCTGGTGTTCGGCATGGACGAGATGAAGGTGCTGTCGAACGGCGGCCGCGGCGTGACGCTGATGGAACTGGAGCCGAAGGAAAAACTGGTGGCCGCCTGCGCGATCACGCAGAAAGGCGTGACCGTCATCGGCATCGGCAACGCGCAAAAGGTCAAGGAAGAGAGGATGACGCCGAACGCGCTGGCCGAGGGCGAACACTTCGGCAAGCGCGCGAAGAAGGGCAAACCGATGCCGACCCGGATCAAGCCGACCGGGTTGCTGCCGAACTGATCTTTCAACGCGTGCTCTCGTGCGCTGCCGATACTGAAAAGCCCGGGATGAGTCCCGGGCTTTTTTACGCCCGCCAGCGCATTGGTGTCGGCATCGCATGGAATATCGGCGGCCCTGGGGTCAGACCCCCATCACCGCTACCGACAGGGCTCGCTGCCAATGGTGACGGGGGTCTGACCCCGGCACTTGCTGTCCGTGTATTTCAAGCAGCCGACCGCTTTCGAGCGCGTGCTCTGCTGCGCCGTCGATACTGAAAAGTTCGTGGCGCCAGCGCTGGTGTCGGACACTTTTTCCGGGTGATGTTCCCGGAAAAGGTGTCGGACACCGGTCTTCCCTTCCGGCGTCGGCATTGCATGCGAAACCGGCGGCCCCTGGGGTCAGACCCCCATCACCGCTACCGACAGGGCTCGCTGCCAGCGGTAACGGGGGTCTGACCCCGGCACTTCCAGCGGCAACGGGGGTCTGACCCCGGCACTTGCTGCCGCCGCCTGGGGTCTGACCCCGGCACTTGCTGTTACCGTGTTTCAGGCAGCCGACCGCAGCAGCGGCCGCGGCGCCGTGCGCGCCAGGTATTGCTGCGCCGCCGCGTATCCCGCCTCGTAGCGGCCCGCCACGCCCTGCTGCGAAAAATCGTGGTCGCCACCGGCCGGCGCCGGCGTGGCGGCGATCACGTGCAGGTTCTTCAGCGCGCGCAGGCGCATCAGCCAGGCGAATGCCGGCATCGCCTCCACGGCCGTGCCGGCCGCCACCGTCTCCAGCTTGTCGAGCATCGCCACGAAGCCGTCGAGCTTTGCATCGCCGCCATACTGCGCCCAGAAGCGGTTCTGGTATTGCAGCGCGATCGTGCGCGTCTGCACTTCCTGCATGGTGGCCGGCGTCGGTTGGCCCTCGGTCGGGAACAGGTCGACGACGAAGATCGGCAGCGAGCCGATTTCTTCCGGTTCCAGCAGGTTCAGCAGCGAATCGATCGGCGTGTTGGAAAACAGCCCGCCATCCCAGTAATCGGTGCCGTCGATGCGGGTGACGGGAAAGCCCGGCGGCAGGCTGCCGCTGGCGACGACATGGGATGGCGTGAGCTTCGTGCGCACCGCCCTGTGGTAGCAGCTGTCCACGTGCGCGCCATGGGCCACGTGGTTGGAGAACGTGGTTTGCCCGCCCGTGTGCAGGCTGGTGGCCGTCACGCCGAAGCGGATGTGCGCGGGATCGTTGAGCTGCTCGAAGTCCAGGTGGGCCGCCAGCGTGGCAAGCATCGGCGCCGTGGTGCAGAAGCTGGTCCAGCCGGCCAGGTTCCAGTAATCGGTACGGGACAGCCAGAAGTTCGGATTGCCCAGCAGTGACAGGTCGGCCTGCTTGTCGGCCGGCAGGAACGGCACGGTGGGCAGTGTGATCGCCTGCCACATCTTCTTCAGGCTGGCGGCGATATCGCCATCCTTCGCGCCGGCGATCGACGCCGCGTTGATCGCACCGATCGACACACCGGTGACCGCCCTCGGATACCAGCCTTCCTCGACCAGCGCCGTGACCACGCCATACTCGAACGCCCCCAGCGCACCGCCACCTTGCAGGATCAATGCCATCGGCTTTTTCATGAACTCCTCCATACGAACAGATCAAGAGAAGTTCCAGATTGCCGGGCGGACGCGAGGCGGTGTTGATCCGCGTCAATGGCTCACGGAAAGCAACAGCGGCGCAGAAACCGCCGATAGCGTTCGCGGATTTCGCAGGATGTCCGGAACGAACACCGGTGTCCGACACCACAGCGCTACAGCGTTGCTGCCCCTGACCGCATCGCATGTCGCTCACTGAACGGCAAAACGCCCGGGGCCGTGTCTTTCAACACGGCCCCAGGCGTTCTTACTGCGCTGCCGGCTTAGTGCTTGGCAGCTTCCTTCTTCACGTCGGCATTGGCCTTGGCGATGGCTTCATTGGTCTTGGCGGCGGCCAGCGCTTTTTCCTTGTCGGCTTCAGCCACTTCCTCGGCTACCTTGGCATCGGCCTTGGCGATTTTCTTGGCGGCCGTGGCATCGGCGGCGGCGATCTTCTTGTCGGCCTTGGCTTCAGCCTTCAGGCGGTCTTCCGGATCGGCGTCGGCCACTTTTTCACCGGCCTTCAGGTGTTCCTTGTTGGCCTTTTCCTGGGCCTTGGCGACCTTCTCATTGGCCTTCGACTGGGCTTTCGCTACGTCTTCATCCGCGTTGGCCACTTTCTTGGCCTGCTTTTGCTGTGCCTTGGCGATGTCCTGCTGGGCTTCGGCCTGGGCCTTGGCGACATCGTTCGACTGGGCGTAGGCCGTGGTTGCAAAGACGCCGGCGATCAGGGTTGCGAGCAGTTTGTTCATGATAGACACCTTTCCAGTGGTTTTATCGGAGTACGTTCTTGTACGTTGTTGAATGCGTTTTGTTCTGTCACGGGATCAGAATAAAGTTTCCAACCGATATCCACTGTGCGGTATCGAACCTAGTAACATTTTGTTATCTTTCTTACTTTCTTCCCGGTCGCGAGTAGAGATCGATGGTCTGCCCCACCGCCTCGGCGCACACGGCGCAGAAGGCTTCGCTGCGGTCGAACATCAGGCATTGCTGCTGCGAGCGGTAGTAACCCTTGGCCTCGTAGTTGGCGCCCTCGAACGCGCCTACCGTCTTCGCGTGGGGTGCCTGCGAGAACAGGCGCCCGGTCCAGGCAAGGTCCTCGGCGAACAGCTTGCTCATCTCGGCCTCGGGCCGGTTGTCCTCGCGCAGCTGGGCCCGCACCTTCTGGTACTCGCGCGAATGGGCCTCGTAGGCGTCCTTCGGCCACGGTGTCGGCAACGGCGTGCCCGGCTTGACGAAGTGCCGCCACTTCACATTGGCCGGATCGTGCAGCGCCGTCACGTTCGGCTCCCACGGCTCCGGGCGCCCGGCGCTGGCCTGGTAAGCGACAGGCGACGTGTAGTACTCGTCCGCCAGCCCGGCGAAGTGGTGGCCGAACTCGTGCACGAACAGGTAGTTGGCCCAGTCGTTGTTGGCCGCCGCCGTGCTGAACTGGCCGTAGATGCCGCCACCGCCGTAGGTATCGTTGTTGACGAGGATCTCGATGAACTCGTAGGGCGCGTGCTGGGCGATATCGCGCAGCGCGCGGTTATCCGTGGTCAGCACATAGCGCTCGCTGCCGAAGATGTCGTAGCGGGTGTTCAGCGCCGAAGCGTGATGGGTGTTCGTCGACGGCCGGCTGACGCCCGGCTCCTCGGTCGGCACGGCCAGGCCCCACACGTTGAAGTCCTGCGCGCGTTCCTTGAACGGCGACACGGTGAACAGGTAGTCGGCCAGGCGCTTCGCGGTCTGCTCGAACTTCTTCAGCTCGGCGCGCGTGTAGCCGTCGCCGAGGATCAGAAGGTCGACCTTCTGCGGCGATGGCCCGCTGACCCGGATCGGGATCGGCCGCGCCGGCGCCGGCGGCTGCTTGCGCACCACGTCGAGCGCGTCGGTGTCGACGTCGGCCGTCCACACGATGGAGAACTGGTTGCGCTCGTCCCGTTTCAGGATGCGCACCTTGACCGGGGCGTCTGGTTTCGGAAAGCGCACCGATTCGCCGAACGCGCGCGTCGCCCTGCTCGCCTCGTCGGTGGTCTTCCACTCGCCGAACACGGTGGAATAACCGCGCGAGTACAGCAGCTTGCCCGTCTTCGCATCGACCACTTCCACCTTGTTGATGCCGCGGTCGGTATCGTCCAGCGTGCGCGTCATGTCGCCCGGCCAGGGCAGCGGCTCGATTACCACGCGGTCCAGCGCGTAGTGCTCCGACAGCGCATTGCCGCTGTGGAGATAGTCGACGCGCACGGTGGCGGGTTGGGCGGCAAAGGCCGTGCCGGCGCAGGCGAGACAGGCCAGGCCGGCGAGGGAAAACGCGCGCATACAAGCTCCTGTAAACAAATGTGGCGGCCATTGTAACCGCGGCACCGGCAGTCCTTGCCCGCCCGGACAAAGCAGGATAACCTGCAGTCACCATCCGCCAGCCACCGAGCGCCGTGCCCTACGACACCCCGAAAGATCCGGACCAGATTCCGGATTACCTGCACGGCCTGCTGCTCGCCGCCGCCCGCCGCGATGCGCAAGCATTCCGCGCGCTGTACGACGCCACCGCGCCACGGCTGTTCGGCTTTGCCCTGCGCATCCTGCACAAGCGCGAACTGGCCGAGGAGGCGCTGCAGGATGCCTACGTGGCCATCTGGCATGCCGCCGCCACCTACCAGGCCGCGCTGGCCGCGCCGATGACATGGATGGCGACCATCGTGCGCAACAAGGCGCTCGACATCCGGCGCCGGCAGGACCATCCGGTGGAAATCGATGCGGAAGGTTTCGACAGCGATATCGTCGCCGCGCTGGCCACGGCCGGTCCCGGCCCGGAAGATGCGCTGCAGCGCTCGGCCGAGGCGCAGGCGCTGGCGCGCTGCCTGGCCACGCTGGAACGCCGCCACCAGCAAGCCATCGGCCTGGCGTTCTTCCATGACCTGACGCACGGCGAAGTGGCGCAGCAGCTGGCACTGCCGCTCGGCACGGTGAAAACCTGGATCCGCCGTGGCCTGGACCGGCTGAAGACTTGCCTGGCACGCGGGGAGGCGCCATGAACCACCGCGACCATCCCGACCTGTGCGACCGCCTGGCCGCCGAGTACGTGCTCGGCACGCTGCAGGGTGGCGCGCGGCGCCGCTTCGAAGGCTGGCTGCATGGCGACGCGGCCCTGCGCCGCACGGTGGCCGAATGGCGCGACCGGCTGGTGCCGCTGGCCGAATTCGCGCCGCCGCAGGAGCCGCCGGCCCGCGTATGGCGCGGCATCGCCCAGCGCCTGCGCCTGGAGGATGGCGCGGCGCGGCCGTGGTACCGCGAGGCGCTGCAATGGTGGCGCATGCTGGCCGGCGCTTCCACCGCGGCGGCCGTGGCGCTGGCGGTGGTGCTTGCCGTGCAGGAGCCGGCATCCAGCATCGACACCTTCGCCGCGCTGACGGACGACAGCGCGCGGGCCGCGGTACTGGTCACGGCGGACCGCCGCAACAAGGTGATCGCCATCCGCGCGGTGAGCGGCACGCCGGTGCCTGGCGACCGCACGCTGCAGCTGTGGGCCATCACGCAGGCCGGCACGCCGCGTTCGCTGGGCATCCTCGACGAACGGGGCAGCGCCGCGATCGCGCTCAGCGACCGGGCTCTGGGGCCGGATGTCGCGGTGCTGGCCGTCAGCCTGGAGCCGAAGGGCGGCTCGCCGAACCCGAACGCGCCTACCGGGCCGGTACTGTACAAGGGTGCCTGGGTGCGCGTGCTGTGATCAGAACGCGTGGCTGAGCGTGAGCCGCACGGTGCGCGGTTCGACGGGGTGGAAATGCACGTCGTCGCGCCCGGCTAGTCCGGCCCGCGCCTCGGCCGGCAGGCGCGACGCATAGTAATACTCGATGTCGCTGGCCTGCCGGTCGAACAGGTTGAACACGTCCAGCGCCAGCCGGGTGTGCTGGCCGAAGCGGTAGCCGATGCGTGCCGCGGCCAGCGTGGACGGTCGCGAGCGCACGCTGCCGTCCTCCACCAGGGCACGCGGCCCCAGGTAGCGCACGTCGAAGCCGGCCGACCAGCGCCCGCCGGCCGGCGCATGGCGCACGTCCAGCGTCGCCATCCGTTCCAGCGCGCCAGGCACCCGGTCGCCCTCCTCCGCCGGCCGCGTGTAGCGGGCCCGCGAAACGGCCAGGTCCAGGTCGGCCCGCCATGACCCGCGCTTCAGTTGCGTATTCCACTCGATGCCACGCCGCCGGCTGGCGCGGCTCGGCTCCGTGGTGCCGGCATCGCCCACGTAGACCAGCTCCGAAGCGCTGCCCAGGCGCCATGCCGTCAGCGATGTCTCCAGCCCCGGCGCCAGCTCGCTGCGCAGGCCTAGCTCCATGCCGCGCGTGCGCACCAGCGGCGTCACGCCATCCACCACGCCCCGCGCATCGTTGCTGTGGAAGCCATGGCCGGCATTGAAGAACAGTTCGGTCTTGCGCCACGGCCCGGCAATCACGGCCAGCTTCGGCGTGGCGATCGTGGCATCGGCGCGGCGCCCGTCGACATCGAAGCGGTAGGCGTCGCCGCGCAGTCCGGTGACCGTGCGCAGCCACGGCGTCCACTGCACCGAGCTCTCGGCGAACACGCCCGCGCTGCTCTCCTTCACGCGGTCTTCGCGCACGGTGGCCGTGGTGCGCCGTGCCACGGTCGTGTACAGCCCGACTGGCGACACCCGGTCGCTGCGCACCTGCACGCCGGCGCGGTTGTCCAGTTCCAGCCCGGCCAGCGTGCCGCGCCACGCATACTCCGCATCGCCGCCCAGCATCAGGCGCCGCTCGCCCTGGCGGAACTGGTCGCCGTCGTCCGGCCGGTCCAGCGCGTAGGTGAAATTGCTGTACAGGTCGAGCGCCGAGCGCACCGCCCACGCGTTCAGTTCGACGCGGCCACCGCCCCACGGCCCCTGCCGGCCGGCGGACAGGCTGTAGCGCGAGGCCCGGCCGCCGTCGCTGGCATCGAGGCTGCCAAAGCGGCCGACCTGCGCCACGGCGCGCAGCGGGATCTGGTCCGTCGCGCGCCAGCGGTTGCGGTAGGCCATGGCCGTCACGTACCAGCCATCTTCGGCGCCGCCTTCCCCGCTTCCGCCGCTCCAGCGCAGTACGCCGGAGAAACGGCGCACGTCTTCCGGAACGGTCCAGGGCCCGTCGTTGCGCTGCACTTCGAGGCCATACAGCAGCCTGTCCGCTGAAGTACCGGCCACTGTCGTCCCGGCCAGCACCGCGCGCCGGTAGCCACGCTGGCCCGCCGTGATGCTGGCGGTATCCGGCACGGTGTCGGCCAGCCCGATGCGCGCGCTGCCCGCCGAAGCGAAATCGCCGTCGCCGGCGGCATACGGCCCCTTGCGGTAATCGATGCGCCGCACCAGCTCCGGCATCACGAAGTTCAGGTCCGAATACCCCTGGCCGTGCGCATGGCTGCGCATGTTGACGGGCATGCCGTCGACGAAGGTGGCGAAATCGGTGCCGTGGTCGAGGTTGAAACCGCGCAGGAAATACTGGTTGGCCTTGCCGTCGCCGC
Source organism: Pseudoduganella albidiflava (assembly GCF_004322755.1). Classification (NCBI taxonomy): domain Bacteria; kingdom Pseudomonadati; phylum Pseudomonadota; class Betaproteobacteria; order Burkholderiales; family Oxalobacteraceae; genus Pseudoduganella; species Pseudoduganella albidiflava. Next base: position 445,450 of record NZ_CP036401.1, on the reverse strand, counting down.
TGTGCTGGGTGACGGCGAGGCCCGGCACGAATTCGAGCAGTTCGCCGGTACGCAGCAGCGGCCGGGCCGCGATCTCGGCCGCGCCCACGCTGCCGGCGCTGGCCGCATCGGCGCCGCCATCGCGCTGGCCGGTGACCTGGACCACGGCCATGCCGGGTTCGGCTGCCGCGCAGCAGGTCGCCGCGAGCAGGCCGCCCGCGGTGAAAATGGTTCGCCACATGTCAGGCTCCAGAGAAAAGGACATTCGATGCGAGCAGGTCGACGGCACTGACATCGAAGGCGCGCTCGCCCAGCCAGACCACGGCCATCACGGCGATCGCCAGCGAGGCACCCGGCAGCAACACGCGGCGGTAGACATGCGTGGCGCGCAGTGCGAACGCCAGCGGCAGGACCACGGCCACGATCGCCAGCTGGCCCAGCTCCACGCCCAGGTTGAAGCCGGACAGCGACGCCGCCAGCGCCCCGCGCGGCAAGCCCAGGTCGGCCAGCACGCCGGCAAAGCCGAAGCCGTGCACCAGGCCGAACAGCAATGCCGCCGCCCAGCGCGGCCCCGGGATCACAGGCCATACATTGTTCAGGGCGGCCACCACGACGGAAGCGGCGATCGCCGATTCGACCCAGCGCGCCGGCGGCGCGACCACGCCCAGCGCGGCCAGTGCCAGCGTCAGCGAATGGGCCAGCGTGAACGCCGTCACCGTCTTCAGCACGTCGGTGGCGGCAACCCGGAATGCCGGCACGTGCCGCCAGCCGCCCTCGCGCCGCACCAGCACGGCCGGCAGCAGCAGCGAGACGAGGAACAGCACGTGGTCGTAGCCGATCCAGATATGCCAGGCACCGTGGCGTACGTAATCGAGGAACTGGCGAAGCGCCTGGCTGGCCGCGTGTTCCCGCGCCAGCGGCACGGTCTGCACCGGCCGCTCGCCGCCAAGGATGGCCGTGCGGGCCGTTTCGCCCTTTTTGCCCGCGCCGATGCGCAGCAGTCCGCGGTGCTGCGCATCGACATCGCCGAACAGCCGGTACGCGACGGTCAGTTCCTTCGGCGTGGCGGCGCACGTGCCGCGCAACGGCAGCACCGTGTAGGCCCCGTCCGTGTGCTGGTCGACCTGCTGGGCACCGGCGGTGAGCGTGCACGGCACACCGCCGGCGGCGATGCTGAGCCGGGACAGCGCATAGGCCTCGATCGTGCCATGCCGGGCGCGCAGCTCGTCCCACGTCAGCCGGCCATCGCCGTCGCCATCGAGGCCCACGGCCATGTCGAGGTCGCGCAGCGCGATATCCCAGTGCCCTTCGATGCGGTTGCCGTCCATGCGCAACACCAGGTAGCTGTCGCTGGGCTTGTGCGCGAAGGCCGGCAGCGCCTGTAGCAGCAGGAGCGGCAGCAGGAGCTGCAGCAAAAACGGAAGCCTGAAACAGGCGGCGAAGGTTGTCATGATGCCGTCTCCGCCAATCGGGCAACGACCACGTCCTGCAGCCCCTGCTCGCGGATCCAGCGCAGCACCGGCTGCAGCGCCGTCCGGTCGCGCGCCGCCAGCCCGGCTTCCAGCAGCAGGCGGGTATCGGCCAGCTCCTTCTGCACCTGCCAGTTGCGCTGCGCCAGCGCCAGGGCGGCCCGGGCATCGCCGAGCACGTGCAGCGTGAAGCGGGCCTGTTCGCGCAGGTGCACCGCGTCGCCGCGCAGCGCGGCGGCATCGAAGCGGGCCTGCAGTTCGGCGCGCACCGGCGCCAGCGCCTCCTGCCTGCCGAGCGCGCGCAGCGCCAGCGCATGGCGCAGCAGCAGCGCGTCGTTGCGGTGATGGTCGCGCAGCAATGCCGGCACGTCGGCCGCGCGCCCCCGGTCCAGAAGGAAGTCGGCGTAGGCGCCCAGCAGGTAGCTGTCGGTGGGTGCCGCGCGCAACGCGGCGGCGAAGCGCTGCTGCGCCAACGGCACGTCGCCGCGCCGCGCCGCGAATTCCGCCAGCATGGTCAGTGCCCATGTCCTGGTGTCCGGCGCGGCATCGCCTTCCCGCTCCAGGCCGAGGGCGAGCAGCCGTTCCGCGCCGCGCATCCGGCCCGTGTTGGCGCCGGCCACGGCCAGGCAGGCAAAGGTCTCCAGCTGGCCGGTCAGCGACGACAGCCTGGCGCAGCTGGCGACCGCGCCGGCGCTGTCGCCCTGCACCGCCTGCACCGTGGCTAGCGTGAGCCACGCCTGCACGGCGCGCGGCTCGCTGGCCACGATGCGGCGCAGCTCGGCCTGCGCCTCGGTGAAATGGTGGCCGTTCTGCAGCAGCGTGGCGCGCAGCAGCCGTACCTCGTTCGGTGCATCGGGCCGGCCCCACCATGGCGCCAGCACCGCCTGGGCTTGCCCGTAGTAGCGCGGGTCGGCGCTGCCGCGGCCCAGCGCCACGTAGCGCCGCGCCAGCGCCACCGCGGGCGCCGGGTCGCGCGGCGCCGCCGCCACGGCGGCCCGCAACGTGCGCAGGCCATCGACCTGCCGCGGCAGTTCGGCGATGATTTCGTTGCCGGAGGCCGGCGTGCGCGGCGCCGCCGCCCCTTGCACCAGGGGCAGCAGCGCCAGCGCCGCGGTGGCGAGCATGCGTTTCACGGCGCGCCCCGGCTCAGTTCAACACCTGCGGTTCCCGGTCCTCGACCGGGGTTGCCCCGCTCTCGACCGCGACCGGCTCGCCGTCGGCATCGCGGCCGAGCAGGCCCTGCACGCTGGTGACGAAGGCATCGGCCCCGGCCACGGGGCCGGGGGCGGGAGGAGGAGCGGCCGGGCCCGCGCCGGCCGGCGAATCACCACTGCCGCCACCGCAACCGGCAAGCAGCAGGGCCGCCACGAAACAAGCCGTTCTCATGGTGCTCTCCTTATGGCCGCGACGCGACCGATTGCGGCGAACCGGCGATCGGCGTGGTCAGGTAGGGGAACGCCGCGTCGAACGCGCCGTCATCCAGGTAGGCACCATCGGTGAAGCGGATCGCGCCGGAGGGCGCCTGGGCCGGCGCGCAGCCCAGGTTCAGCGTGCACAGCTTGCCCATCGCCACGCGCAGTTCGATGTCCACCACGTCGTCACCGGGCCGCCGACCGTTCGGGAAGCCGGCATTGTCGCCATCGATCACGCCGAGCCGTTTTTGCGCCCCTTTCGGTACCGGCGCGATGGCCGTATTCAGCCGCAGCATCTCGGACGGCGTCACCTTCACAGGCTGGTTCAGGCCCGGCACGCCCGTCAGGAACACGGTCACCAGGTCGTTGCGCGGGAAGTTCGTGGGCGCCTTCACGCCAGCGCTCGCGAACAGCGTTTCCACCAGTGCCGGCAAGGTGGGGTTCGTCACGTAGTCGAGGAACTGCGTGTCGCCGTTGGGGCGGCTGTGGTTGAAGCGGTCCTTGTCCTTCAGGCCGATCACCACTTCGTTCACCAGCGGCATGCCCAGGCGCGACACCTGGGTCCAGGCGCCGCCCTCCTTGGTAGTACTGTTCAGGTTATTCGGCACAGGATTGATCAGCCTCGCCTGCGGCAAGCTGGCCGTGGTCCAGGCGCCGATGACGGGATCGGCGCCGCCGGCGGCCACCAGGCAGCTGGCCGCCACTTCCATGGCGATCGTCGTCACGTTCTTGTCGGCCAGGTCGTCGCGCGCGCTGCGCTCGGCGTTCGCATCGAATTCCACGGCCGGCGACTTGTAGTTGACGAGGTCGAACGTTTCGCCCAGGTTCACGGCGAATGGATCCTTGCGCTGGCCCACGAACATCCGCGCCGGCGTGTCGCAGCCCGGAATCGTCACGTCGACCACATGCCGCCCCGCATAGCCGGCATAGTCGGGAATCGCCTTGTTGCCGATATTGTCGACCGGCTTGTCGAACACTTTCGCGCCGCTGGGGTTGCCGACGCGGTCCCGCGTGCCGGTCCGCCGGTCGCCACGCACCACGGTCACCGAGTAGGTTTCGCGCACGTTCAGGCCCGGCGGATTGACGTCGTTGATGGCGCCGCCATTGATGATCAGCGGAATCGGTACTTTCTTGCCGCCGACAACGAAGGCGTCGTTGCGGCTGGTATTGGCGAAGCGGAACTGGAACGTGATGTCTTCCCTGGCGTCGCCGTTGTTGTCGACGTGGATCTCGTACAGCGCATTGGGATCCAGCTGGAAGTAGTTCGGCCCGCCATAGGCGTCCTGCAGCGGCAGGTAGTTGGCCACCAGCGTGACGAATTTCTCGCGGCCGGGCTCGTAACTGCGGAACATGTAGAAGTCCGTCGCATCGGCGCGCGGCATGCCGGCGATGAACGGTGCTTCGCGGTGACTCGATGCCTGCGCCGGCAAGGACAGCAGCGCCAGCGCGAACGGCAGTGTAACGGGTAACGAACGTTGAATCAGGTTGACCACGATATTCCCCTTTGTGTAGTGGAGACAGCGTGGCCTTATACGCACCGGCGCGCCGGGCGGATTCAATTAATTTAAATTTATTGTTTCATGCTCAGCAATACAATCGCCGGCGTGATTCAGCGGTACTTGTATAGTGGCCTGGGGATATCGATCGGGCGGATGTCGAGCCGCACGTTGAGCACCGAATAGGCCTCGACCGTATTGGAGATGTAGCCGACCGTTTCCGGCGTCTTGGTGAAGCGGAACTCGAAGCCCACTTCCGGTGCCGTCGAGCGCGGGTTGCCGCTGGCGATACCGATCGCCTCGGTCTGGTCGCTGTCGATCAGCCGCTCCATGATGTTGACGACGGCCTTGTTGCCGAGGATATCGTTGCTGTACACGGGGCCGCGCAGCGCGGTACGGGCGGGGTCCATCCTTCCGCCCGCCTTGTCCGGCGATGGCGTGAAGCTTTGCGTGATGATGTTGAACTTGTCGCCCCGGTCGAGGTAACTGATGCGCACATTGCTGACGTTGAAATCGGGCCGGCTGGTGTCCGTGACCGCCAGCGACAGGTCCATCAGCAGCGCCCCCGTGTAGCCGATGACTTCCACTTCGCGCTGGGCATTGATGACCATCGCGCTGTCCTCGTCCACCCCCAGCCCCAGCTTGTAGTTCTTGGCCAGCATGACGGGGATCATCCGGGCGAAGCGGCCGCGTACCAGCAGGTGCTGGTCGACGAACACGTCGTCGCCGATGAAGCCCAGGCCCGGGGCGATTTCCTGCCCGTCCTTGACGCCGCCGCGCAGCATCGCCAGGATCGCGTCGGGCCGGTAGAACATGGTGCTGCTCATGATGGCCGCGCCGGCGCTGGTGCCGGCCACCACGCCGCCGCGGCGGTACAGGTCCCAGATCGCCTCGAGCGCCCGGGTGCGCGTGCCGTTCTCGCGGATCAGCGCCTGCGTGATGCGGGCCTGGTCGCCGCCGGCGAAATACACGCCATCGGCCTTGCGGATCTTTTCCGCCAGCGCCGCATCGTCCGCCGCCTTGCGGTAGTCGCTGTTGGCCAGCCGCTGGGCCACCGGCACCGCGAACGGCTCGGCGCCGTATTTCTTCAGGTAGGCGATACTGGTGGCCGCCGCCCGTTCCGGGTTGCCCGATGCCGAGGGAAAGACGGCGATACGGGCGCCCTTGCCGCCCGCCAGGCTGACGATCTTTTGCCACACATCGGCATTGTCGGCACGCAGGCCGCCACCGATGATCACCAGCGAACCCTTGGCCGCCGGCAGCGGCGCGCGCGACGCCGCCGGTTCCTCGGGCACCGGTGCCAGGGTCTGCGCCGTGGCTGCCGGGCTGGCCAGCGCTGCAAGCATGACGCAAGCCGTGGCGAAACGCGTGGCGAGGCTCGCGGCGAGGTTTGGCTTCAAACTTGGCTTGAACCCTGGCTTGGACCCCGGCTTGGACATCGGCTCTCCTTATTTGAACGCGTAATTCACGCTGGCATAGAAGCGGCGGCCGCGCGGGTCCGTGTACGTAGGGTCGTAGCCTGACAGGAAGTGGTACGCCTGGTTCGAGTACGGCGGGCTGCGGTCGAACATATTCTGCACCCCCGCGCGCACTTTCAGCGCACGGCTCGCCTGCCAGGCGGCGGACATGTCCCACAGCGAGTAGGACGTCACGTGGTTCGGCTCCACCACGCTGCCGTCATCGATGTTGATCGCCGAATTCTGGTCTTCGTACGACGACGAGAAGGTATTCGACAGGCTGGCCGAGAACGGGCCCTTTTCCCAGTCGAACGTGATGGTGTGGCGCCAGCGCTGCACCACGCCGTCGGTGACGAAGCGGCCAAGGTTGCTGATGAACGGGTCGCCCGGCGCGGTCTGGATCTTCGAATCGATCACATAGGTGCCCGACAGCCGGCCGCCGAAGCGCCCGGCCGGCGTATCGACACCGTGCAGGTCGACCACCAGGTCGACGCCGCTGGCAACCTGCGCGCCGCGGTTTTCCTTGAACAGGTCGATGTACTCGATTTCATTGTTTTCGTCGCGATGAACCAGGTCGCCGTATTTTTCCAGGTTGGACAGGATGATGTCGTCGCCGATCGCGCTGATCAGGTTGGTGCGCCTGATCTTCCAGTAATCGATGCTGGTGGTGATGTTGCGGGTCGGTTCCAGCACCGCCCCGATCGAGTATTGGCGGCTGCGTTCCGGCTTCAGGTCAGGATTGCTGTAGCGCCGCGTATCCCAGTTGTTCGCGCAATCGGCGTAGTTGTAATCGAGTTCGGCGCACAGCACGGGATCGGGCAGCGTGGCCGTGGCGCTGTAGACGGTGGGGCGGTGCAGGTCCGTCATCGACGGCGCGCGGAAGCCGCGGCCCGCCGAAGCGCGCAGCATCGCCCATTTCACCGGCGTGTACGACAGGCCAAGCTTCGGGCTGAAGGCGCGGCCCACCGCTTCGTAATGGTCGTAGCGCGCCGAGAGCTGCGCCTGCCAGGCCTTCGCGAACGGCGCCTGCAGCTCGCCGAACACGGCGGCCACCTTGCGGCTGTCGTGCGTGGCGCGCCCGCCTTCCGGCGCGAAATCGTCGTTGATGTTGTCCGTCAGGAGCAGTTCGGATGGCGTGAAGTCGGTTTTCTCGCGGCGCCATTCGCCGCCCACCGCCATTGCCAGGTCGCCGCCGGGCAGCGCCATCAGCGTGCGCGTGGCCTTGAAGTCCACCGAATCCATCACGCCCTTGGCATGGCGCACCACGTCGTTGACCTGGATGCTTTCCAGGTACGCGCGCCCTTCCGCGCTCGATGGCCCGAACGGATTGATCAGGCCGGCCGAAATGCCTTCGATCAGTTCGTTGTACAGCACATAGCCGTGCGTGTCCCGGTCCTTCACGGTGTTCACGCTATGGTTGTAGGCCACGTCGTAATCCCATTTGCCGAAGGTGCCGTTCACGCCCACCACGTAGCGCTGTCCGATGCTCGTCAGCTCGCTGGTGCGGTTGCCCGCCTCCAGCAGGCGCATGCGCAGCTGCAGCATGCGGTCGCCATCTTCCGAGTTTTCCAGCCCGGTTCCGGCCAGCGCCGGCACCAGGCTGTAGTCGATGTCGCCGGTGACGCGGGTCGACGAACCCACGTAGTTCGTACGCGCCCGGCTCAGCATCACTTCGCCGTACAGCTGGTGGCCGCCGCCCAGGTCCAGCACGCCACGCGACAGGAAGCTTTGCTTGGCCGACTTCGGGTACAGCTCCGTGTCGCGCATGTAGTCGTAGGTGCAGGCATCGATGCCGCCGGTGCCATCGGGCAGGTACAGGTTGGCCGGCGGATTGCATTGCGGGATCGACAGGTTGATGGTCTGGTTCGTCAGTTCGCGGCCGTCCAGCGTGAAGCCGATCGAATTCAGGTAATCGCGCTGGTCCCGCGACAGCCGGATGTTCGCCGGGCTGGTGTAGCTGGACAGCAGGTGGCCCAGCCGCTCGGGAATGCGCAGCCCGCCGATGAATTCGCGCTGCGACGAACGCAGCGCCTCGGTTTCCTGCGCATCGAAGGTGGCGAACACGTTGTAGCCATCCTTCTGCAGGTCGCCGATGCCGCCGCTGATCGTGACCTGCCGCTTGGCCGCGCCGCCTTCGTCGGTGCCGCCGCCATAGGCACCGAGCTCGATGCCCTGGAAATCCTTGCGCGTGATGAAGTTGATCACGCCGCCGATCGCATCGGTGCCGTACAGCGCCGATGCGCCATCGAGCAGCACTTCGACACGGGCCAGCGCCGCGGCCGGGATGTTGTTCAGGTCCACGCCGGTATCGTCGCCGGGGGATGCGAAGTTGGCCATGCGCCGGCCATTGAGCAGGACCAGCGTGGACGAGGTGCCGATGCCGCGCAGGTTGGCGCTGTTCATGCCGCGCTGGTCGACGCCGCCCACGTTGATCGACACGCCGTCCGTCAGCCCGCCCACGTTGGCGGAAATGCGCGTCATCAGCTCCGCCGCGGTGGTCACGCCGGCCTTGTCGATTTCCGCGCGCGTGACCACCTGCACCGGCAGCGGTGTTTCCGATGCGATCTGCTTGATCGCCGAACCGGTGATTTCGACGCGCGGGACGCTGTTCCCGATGGCCGGTTCCTGCGCCCATGCGGCTTGCACCGCCAACGCCATGACGGCACCGGCGGCCAGCCGCCCATGCAGGCAATGACGAACTTTATTTCGTGTTTTCTGGTGGTGAGGCTTGCCCATCGTTCCCGCGCTCCGATCGATCATGTTTTTCTGCCAAAATTGACATTCGCGCGCTAATGTACGCAGGTCGGCGGCAAAACTCAAACGTGCTCGGGGCGGGCGTGGTGCACAAGCGACTGTCAGCGGTCTCGCCGCTGGCGGTGGATATCCGCGAAAGCGCGCTCCATCAGCGCTTCCGGCATGGCCGGCGGCGTGAAGCCATAGCGGGCATACAGCGGGGCGGCGGTGGTGGTGGTGAGCATGAACTTGCGCAAGCCCTGCAACCCCGGATGTGCCATGACGGCATCCATCAGCCGCGTAGCGTAGCCCCTGCCCTGGTACTCCGGCAGCACGAAGACGTCCAGCAGGTAGGCGAACGTGGCCTGGTCGGTGACCACGCGCGCGAATGCCGCCTGTTCGCCGTCCACGTAGCCGCCGAAACAGAGCGAATGGGCGATCGAGCGATCGACCGTTTCACGCGGAATGCCGCGCGCCCACGTCGACTCCTCGCCGAGGTACCGGTGAATGCGCGCCACGTCCAGCCGCGCCTTGTCCGTATCGACAGTGAACCCCATTCAACGGCCTCCCAGGTAGCGCTCCGGCAGCGGATTGCCATCCGTCTCGGCCTGCCACACGAGCGACTGTACCCACCAGCGCTTGCCGTCGTTGACCAGCTGGATGCTGTTGATCCCGCGCTGGAACGGCCTGGCCTCCTCTTTCGCATGGCGCGATTCGTAGGTGGAGAACACGTGGGCGATCTGGCCGAACTGCTCGCTCTTGCGCGCCAGTTCCGATTCGAAGAAGCCCTCCTTGGCGAACAGCGGCGTGACTCGGGCGATGTAGTCGTCCACTGACAGCACGCGGGTAGTGAATACGCCTTCCCGGTTCCGGCCATGCACGATCATCTTGCCGTCGGGGCGGAACAGCGCGCGCAGGCGGTCCCAGTCGCGCGCCTTGCCGGCCGGGCCGGAGATCGTGTCGTACAGCGCGGCGATCACGGAATCGACGCTGGCCACGTCGGCAACGATGGCGGTAACAGGGCTGGAAGCAGGGCTGGAAGCAGGGCTGGAAGCAGGGCTGGAAGCGGCCGCGGCGGGCGAGGCGGCCGGGGGTGCCGCCCTGGCCGCGGCCGGCTGCGCAAACGCGCTTGCGGCCATGCCGGCCGAGGCGGCGGACAACACGAACTTTGCGATCGACTTCTTCATCGTGGGCTCCTGTACTCAAAAACACAACAATAGCACCGGCCGACAAAAGGACGGAAGGGCGCCAACGTTGGCTATAATCGCCGGATTACCTGGACCTCCCTAATCATGACTGAACAACTCTCCAAAAAAGGCGAGGCCTGGTCGGCCCGCTTCTCCGAACCCGTCTCCGATCTCGTCAAGCGCTACACCGCCTCGGTATTCTTCGACAAGCGCATGTGGAAGGCCGACATCGAAGGCTCGCTGGCCCACGCTGAAATGCTGGCCGCGCAGGGCATCATCCCCACCGCCGACCTGGAAGCGATCCGTGGCGGCATGGCGCAGATCACCGCGGAGATCGAAGGCGGCCAGTTCGAATGGCTGCTGGACCTGGAAGACGTGCACCTGAACATCGAGAAGCGCCTGACCGAACTGGCCGGCGATGCCGGCAAGCGCCTGCACACCGGCCGTTCGCGCAACGACCAGGTAGCCACCGATATCCGCCTGTACGTGCGCTCGGCCATCGACGACATCACCGCCCTGCTGACGCAGCTGCGCAGCGCGCTGGTGGACCTGGCCGAACAGCACGCGGACACGATCCTGCCGGGCTTCACGCACATGCAGGTGGCCCAGCCGATCACCTTCGGCCACCACATGCTGGCCTATGTCGAGATGTTCGGCCGCGATGCCGAGCGCATGGCCGACTGCCGCAAGCGCGTCAACCGCCTGCCGCTGGGCGCCGCCGCGCTGGCCGGCACCACGTTCCCGATCGACCGCCTGCGCGTGGCGCAGAACCTGGGCTTCGACGACGTGTGCCACAACTCGCTGGACGCCGTGTCGGACCGCGACTTCGCCATCGAATTCACGGCGGCCGCCTCGCTGATCATGACGCACGTGTCGCGCATGTCGGAAGAACTGGTGATCTGGATGAGCCCCCGTGTCGGCTTCATCGACATCGCCGACCGCTTCTGCACCGGTTCCTCGATCATGCCGCAGAAGAAGAACCCGGACGTGCCGGAACTGGCGCGCGGCAAGACCGGCCGCGTGTACGGCCACCTGATGGGCCTTCTCACGCTGATGAAGGGCCAGCCGCTGGCCTACAACAAGGATAACCAGGAAGACAAGGAGCCGCTGTTCGACACCGTCGATACCGTGGTCGACACGCTGCGCATCTTCGCCGACATGGCCGGCGGCATCACCGTCAAGCCGGAAGCGATGCGCGCCGCCGCGCTGCAGGGCTATGCCACCGCGACCGACCTGGCCGACTACCTGGTCAAGAAAGGTTTGCCGTTCCGCGATGCGCACGAAGCCGTCGCGCATGCGGTGCGCACCTGCGTCGACGCAAACTGCGACCTGGCCGACCTGTCGCTGGAGCAGCTGCGCGCGTTTTCCCCGCTGGTCGGCGAAGACGTGTTCGAGGTGCTGACCCTGGAAGGTTCCGTGGCCGCGCGCGACCACGTGGGCGGCACCGCGCCGAACCAGGTACGCGCCGCGATCGCGCGCGTGCGTGCGCAACTGGCCGGTAACTGACCGATGGCCGGCAAGCAGACCACGCGGGGAGTCACGGCCATGTAAGCGATCGCCCTCGTCACCGCATCACCTAAGCATCTTGGGCGCCAGAGCAGCGCCCGCTAATAAAAGCAAAGGAGACAACGATGTTGATGGCAATATCCCGGGCAATCGATGAACTGAACGACAGGATCGCGGCGGCGGTGTCATGGGCCCTGCTTGCCGCGGTGCTGGTCTGCGCGGCCAACGCGCTGATCCGCTATACGTTCAATGCCAGTTCCAATGCTTGGCTGGAGATCCAGTGGTACCTGTTTGCCGCGGTCTTCATGCTGGCCGCGCCGCACACGCTGCGGCGCGACGAGCATGTCCGCATCGACGTGGTCGTCGGCCGCTTTTCCCGCCGCACCCAGGTCTGGATCGACCTGTTCGGCTTCTTCCTCTTCCTCCTGCCCATCTGCTGCGTGATCCTGTACTACGGGATTCCGTTCGCCTATGAATCGGTGCGCAGCGCCGAGATGTCCAGCAATTCCGGCGGCCTGATCGTGTGGCCGGCCAAGATCCTCGTACCGGTCGGCTTCGCGCTGATGATCCTGCAGGGAGTGTCCGAAATCATCAAGCGCATCGAGTACCTGCTCGGGCGGCTCGACGAGCGCGCCTTCGTGAAGCAGGCGCCGACGCCGCAGCAGGAAATCGACGCCATCAAGCAAGCCAACCGGATCGACTGAGGAAGCACGGGACATGGAAGCATTCATCATCGCCAATATCGCGCCGATCATGTTCGGCACCCTCGTGCTGTTCCTGCTGTGCGGTTTCCCGGTGGCCTTCGCGCTCGCCGCCAACGGCCTGTTCTTCGGTTTCGTGGGCATCGAGCTGGGCCTGCTGAAACCGGAACTGCTGCAGGCCCTGCCGAACCGGATCTTCGGCATCATGGCCAACGACACGCTGCTGGCCATCCCCTTCTTCACGCTGATGGGCCTGATCCTGGAACGCTCCGGCATGGCCGAGGACCTGCTCGACACGATCGGCCAGCTGTTCGGCCCGATCCGCGGCGGCGTCGCCTTCGCGGTGATCTTCGTCGGCGCGCTGCTGGCCGCCACCACCGGCGTGGTCGCCGCCTCGGTGATCTCGATGGGGCTGATCTCGCTGCCCGTGATGCTGCGCTATGGTTACGACAAGCGGCTGGCCTCGGGCGTGATCGCCGCTTCCGGCACGCTGGCGCAGATCATCCCGCCATCGCTGGTGCTGATCGTGATGGCCGACCAGCTGGGCCGCTCGGTGGGCGACATGTACAAGGCCGCGTTCATCCCCGGCCTGCTGCTGACGGCGATGTATGCCGGCTATGTGGCCGCGATCGCGATCTTCCAGCCGCACAAGGCGCCGGCCCTGCCGCTGGAAGCCCGCAACCTGCGCGAACCGAACGGCGATTCGGGCGTGCGTTCGCTGCTGGTGCTGCTGGTGACGACGGTGGCGGTTTCGTACGCCTTCGCTTACTGGTACGATCTGCGCCACCCGGATGCCCACCGCGACGAAGTGGGCATCTTCGCCGCCGCGCTGGGCATCGTCGGCGCATTCCTGTTCGCGCTGGCCAACCGCTACCTGAAACTGGGCCTGCTGTCGCGCATGGCCGAGAAGGTGGTGTTCGTGCTGATCCCGCCGCTGGCGCTGATCTTCCTCGTGCTGGGCACCATCTTCATCGGCCTGGCCACGCCGACCGAGGGCGGCGGCATGGGCGCCGTGGGCGCCCTCGTGCTGGCGCTGATGAACCGGCGCCTGACCTGGTCGCTGCTGAAGCAGGCGATGATGTCGACCACGCGGCTGTCGTGCTTCGTGATCTTCATCCTGATCGGCTCCACCGTGTTCGCGCTCGTGTTCCGCGGCGTGAACGGCGACCTGTGGGTCGAACACCTGCTGACCAGCCTGCCCGGCGGCTCGACCGGCTTCCTGATCGCCGTGAACATCCTGTTCTTCGTGCTGGCGTTCTTCCTCGATTTCTTCGAACTGGCCTTCATCCTCGTGCCGCTGGTTGGCCCGGTGGCGGAAAAGCTGGGCATCGACCTGATCTGGTTCGGCGTGCTGCTGGGCGTGAACATGCAGACCTCGTTCATGCACCCGCCGTTCGGCTTCGCGCTGTTCTACCTGCGCTCGGTGGCGCCGAAGGCGGTGAAGACGTCCGACATCTACTGGGGCGCCATTCCCTTCGTGTGCATCCAGGTATTGATGGTGGCGCTGATCATCGCCTTCCCGAAACTGGTGTCCGTGGAAACCCGTACCGACATGACCGAGGAAGTCGAGCTGAAGATCGACGCCCCAGCCGACTACGGCTCCCCGGCGGAGGAGCCGGCGGAAGGCGAAGCGCCGCAGCTGAACTTCTCGACGGACGAGCCGGCGAAGAAATAGCGTGCCGCTGGCGGAAAAACGGTGACAGTCACCATTTGTTTTGCAACATTTCCTGGAAATGGTGACTGTGACTGGATGCCGCTTAGATATACCCACCCCAAGTGCAAATTCCGGGGTCAGACCCGGCGGGTCTGACCCCGGCAGCTCGACCTTGGGTTAGATGTATGCGCTTGTGGCATTGCCAGGAAGCCATGACAGAAAAACGGTAACAGTCACCATTTGTTTTCGCATGATGTTGCCGATTTCCTGAGCAGCAAACCGGTGTCCGACACATTTCCGGATGAAGCGCCCGGAAAAATGTCCGACACCAGGCACGCTGACGCCAACTCAAGTCATCACGTCGCCTTGACTTGACGGCATTCGCGCCTGTCACCGTTTTTGATGCAACTTCCTAGTGCTGCACGAGGCTGGCCAGCACGGCGAATGCGGCGCCGGTGTGCTGCCGCTCGAGGATCAGCGTCAGCTCCGTGTGCGTGGAAATCAGGTTGACGAGGTTGACCTTGTCCCATGCCAGCTTCTTCAGGATCGCGTGGTAGATGCCGGGGGTACGGTGCGAGTCGGCCGTCAGCTGCAGCGTGACGGCGTCGAGGTTTTCCAGCCGCGCCAGCAGGCATTCGCCGTCGAACACGGCCTCCACCAGCGGGATCAGCGGGCGGCTGCAGATCACCATCGCTTCGTTGACGCCGCGCGTGGCGGTCAGGAACATGTCGCCGCGGCGGCCGGCCTGCGCCAGCAGTTCGCGGTGGCAGTGGTCGATGCGCGGCGATTCGCGCCACGTCAGTTCGACGAGGTCGGTGCGCGCGGTCAGTTGCCCGGTGCGCCGGGCCAGCAGGATTTCCCGGGTATCATCGCAGCCCTGCCCCGGCAGGCGCTCGGCCAGGCGCCGCAGCGCCATCACCACGGCCGCCTGGCCGACAGGTTTCCACAGGTCGCTCTCGAGCTGCGGCTGCAGCTGGCGCGCCAGTTCCGACAGGTTGATGAGGCCACGGCGCAAGCCCTCGCTGAGGAAGGGCGACTCCATGACGATGCGTTCTACTCTGGTAGCGATGGACAGCATGGCTCCACACCCGCGAGGGCGCTCCTTGAAATGGCATGCGCGGTGCCACCGCCGGGCATGGCGGATCGCACGAACGCGCGGAAAGTGAAAGGAAGCGGCGAAGGCCTAAGCGGGTGGCGGAGGCGGGCGGCGAGGAGCCAGGGTGAAGCGGCGGTGTGATGGCATGGTCATGGTTGTGCGTCCCTGAATGTGCTCAGCGCTTACTGATGATGTGTACCTTCCCGGTGCGCTGTTATCGTTGGCCCGGCAGGCATGCGTGGCTTGCCGGGCTGTCGTAGTGTAAATCGAATTGTTGCGCAGGCGTGAAAAAGCACGCCACAATTCGCGACCGTTGCATGGCGCCGACAAGGGCGCCAATCGTGCGCCGCGGCACGTACGTTCGTGCCTGAAAGAATGTCCCATTCTTAACAAACGGGAGCTCAGCGACTCATTTCGGAAGATTTTTGACATGCGATGTGCCGGTTGCATAGTGTCGCGTTCACCCGCGGTCACAGCGGGCCTGTCACTCACATTGGAGAAGAAATGAACCTTCGCTTGAGCATCCTGGCGGCCGCAATCGCCATCCTTCCCTTCGGCGGCGCCGCGGCGCAATCGCGCGGCATCCTGCCCGACAGCCTGATGGCCGCGCCGGCCCAGGAAATGACTGCCGCCGCCAGGGCCGGCCTGGAAAACCGGCTGGCGTCGCGCCGTGCCGCCGCGGGCCTCGATGAAGACCATGGCTTCAAGGTGGGCCGCCAGCATCCCGGCACGCAAGGCACGCGCATCGTGCGCGCGCAGCATACCTGGAAGGGCCTGCGGGTATTCGGTTCGGAATCGGTGGTGGTGACGGACGACGATGGCGAGATCGTCAGCGAATCGGCCTCCAGCCGCCGCGAAGGCCTCGACGGTTCGCGTGCCACGGCCGCCAGTGCGCAGCCGGCACCGGACGTGACGCCGGCGATCTCGAAGGAAGACGCCATCGCCAGCGTGGTACGCCGCGTCGCGCCGGTCGGCAAGCACCGCTGGAAGCCCGAAGCGGAACTGCTGATCTACCCGGTGATGAAGACCGTGCGCGTGCCGGGCGCGGAAAAGAAATCCGAGGCGGCACTGAACGCGCTGGACGTGGAAGAAGTGGTCGAGCGCTATGCGCTGGCCTACCTGGTGCAGACGCGCATGGCCGTCAACAAGAAGCTGGTATACCGCGACAGCATCGTCGACGCGCACACGGGTGAGCTGATCGCCGAATGGGATGCGCTGCAAACGGTGGCCGGCACCGGCAAGAGCCAGTACAACGGCACGGTGCCGATCAATACCACGCTGTCGGGCAGCACGTACCAGATGCTCGACGGTTCGCGCGGCACCGGCGGCCGTTACGGCGGCATGGCGATCACGAATGCGAACCACAGCCCGGAAACGAATCCGAACCCGGGCAGCATCTACACCAACACCACCAATACGTGGGGCGACGGCCAGCAGTACATCAACGGCGGCAGCACGACGAATGCCAACGGGCAGACCGCGGCCGTGAATGCGCTGTGGGGCCTGATGAACACCTACGACGCGATGAAGAACGTGCTGGGCTGGCAAAGCCTGGATGGCAACGACACGTCGACCTACATCGCCGTCCACGTCGACAACCAGTACGACAACGCCTTCTTCGAGCCGGGATGCAAGTGCATGTACATCGGCGATGGCGGCAGCACGTTCTACAACCTGGGCTCGATCGACGTCATCGGCCACGAGATGCACCATGGCGTGACGGACGCCACGTCGAACCTGATCTACTCGGGCGAATCGGGCGGCCTGAACGAATCGTCGTCCGACATCGGTGGCGAGATGACGGAAGCCTATGCCCGCGCCGGCGGCACCGGCAGCGTGATCCCCGCCACCGGCAACGATTGGGTGATGGGCCGCGAGATCAGCCGCTCCGGCCAGCCGCTGCGCTACCTGTACAAGCCGAGCAAGGATGGCAGCAGCCCGAACGCGTGGACGTCGTCCCTGAAGAACCTGAACGTGCACTACAGCTCCGGGCCGAACAACCGCATGTTCTACTTCCTGTCGCAGGGTTCCAACGCCACCAGCAGCAGCGAGTACTACAGCGCCTACCTGACGCAGCAGCCGCTGGCGATGACGGGCATCGGCAACGACAAGGCCTTCCGCATCTGGTTCAAGGCGAATACGACGAAGCTCACGTCATCGTCCAACTACGCCGATGCGCGCGCCAAGATGATCGCCTCGGCCGAGGAACTGTATGGCACCGGCAGCCGCGAAGCCATTGCCGTGAAGCGCGCCTATGCGGCGATCAACGTCGGCACGGACGTGGCCGAAAGCGGCGGCGCCGGCACGGTGCTGGCGATCGCCACGCAGCCGGCCGGCATGACCGTCTCCGCCGGCGGCACCGCGCGCTTCACCGTCGCGGCAAGTGGCGGCACCGCGCCGTACAGCTACCGCTGGTACCGCAACAATGCACTGGTCAGCGGTGCCACGGCAGCCACGTATTCGTTCACCGCGCAGGCCACCGACAATGGCGCCGTGTTCAAGGCCACCGTGACCGATTCGGCTTCCACGCCGGCCACTGTCACGTCGGGCAATGCCACGCTGACCGTCAGCGGCACCGGTGGCGGCGGCACGGGCAGCGAACGGGTGACCAACGGCGGCTTCGAATCGGGCGCCACCGGCTGGGCCGGCAGCACCGGCGCCATCGGCACCTTCTCCGGGCAGACGGCGTACGAAGGCAGCCGCTACGCCTGGCTGGGCGGCAACGGCCGGACGTCGACCGAAACGCTGACGCAGGATATCTCGATCCCGGCGACCGCCACCGCCGCCTCGCTGACGTTCGCGCTGCACATCGACACGGCCGAATCGGGCTCCACCGTCTACGACCGGCTGGCCGTCACGGTGAAGAACACGTCCGGCACCACGCTCGGCACCTTGGCCACCTACTCGAACGCCAACGCCGCCGCCGGCTACCAGGTGCGCACCTTCAGCCTTGCCGCCTACAAGGGCCAGACGGTGCGGCTGTCGTTCGCGGCAACCGAGGACAGCTCGCTGCAAACCTCGTTCGTGGTCGACAAGGTCAGTGTGGCAACCCAGTAATTGTTTCCTGAAACTGCCATCAAGTCGGGGGGTGTAGCAGGGGTTTCGCGGAGCATGCTCCGCGCCTGCGAAACGGTGCAGGCTTGCAAGCCTGCACTCCTCCCAGTCCCCCTTTTCCGGAAATATTTCCAGGAACCGGGGTCTGACCCCAAATTCCGGAAATATTTCCTAGAATCGGGGTCTGACCCCGGTTTTAGGAAATGTTTCGGCATAGCACTGCTATCATCTCGCTTCGAATCAAGGGAGCAAGCATGGGCATCGGCGGAAACACCATCGAGCGGGCATTGGCGACGCTGTCGGACATGACAGCGGGGGCGGTGCCCATCGGGCGCGAGGAACACGTGGCGCGCATCGCCAGGGCGCAGGCGTTCATGCGCGCGCAGGGCATCGCCGCGCTTTGGCTGAACGCGGGCACGAACCTGCTGTACTTCACCGGCATGAAGTGGCACCCGAGCGAGCGGATGGTGGGGGCGATCCTGCCGGCGGAGGGCGAGCTGGCCTACCTGGCGCCGGCCTTCGAGGAAGCCACGCTGCGGGACTTCATGGTGGCCGATGGACCGATCCACACATGGCACGAGCATGAAAACCCGTGCACCCTGTTCGTCGATACCCTGCGGGCGCTGGGCATCGAGCCAGGCGTCCGCGTCGGCATCGATGAAAGCACGCCCTTCTTCACGTCGGACGGCATCCGCCAGCAGGCGCCCGACTACACGCTGGAAAACGCCAAGACCGTGACAGCCCACTGCCGCACCCGCAAGTCGCCGGCCGAGATCGCGCTGATGCAGCGCGCCAAGGACATGACGCTGGCCGTGCACGTGGCCACCGCCAGCATCCTGCGCGAAGGCATCACGACCAGGGAAGTGGCCGACTTCATCGACCGCGCGCACCGCAAGGTGGGCGCGCCGGCCGGCTCGTATTTCGTCATCGTGCTGTTCGGCGAAGCCACGGCCTTCCCGCACGGCGTGTCGTACGTGCAGACGCTGAAGGACGGCGACACGGTGCTGATCGATACCGGCTGCAAGCTGCACGACTATATTTCCGACATCACGCGCACCTACGTGTTCGGCACGCCGAGCGAGCGGCAGCGGGCCGTGTGGAATGCGGAAAAGGCGGCGCAGCAGGCGGCGTTCGATGCGGCGCAGCTGGGCGTGCCGTGCGAGGAAGTCGATGCGGCGGCGCGCCGCTCGCTGGCAGCGGCCGGCTTCGGCCCCGGCTACGCCCTGCCCGGCCTGCCGCACCGCACGGGCCACGGCATCGGCCTGGATATCCATGAATGGCCCTACCTGGTGGGCGGAGACAAGACCCCGCTGGACGTGGGCATGTGCTTCTCGAACGAACCGATGATCTGCGTGCCGGGCGAATTCGGCATTCGCCACGAAGACCACTTCTACATGACGGAAAACGGGCCGCGCTGGTTTACCCGGCCGGCCCGCTCGATTGACAACCCCTTTGACAACCCCTTCGACGATCCCTTCGACGATCCGTCCGGCCTACAGGGGCAGTGACCGGTTGGTCACGCCTTCTTCGATACCAGCGTCAGGATGTCGTAACTGGCCACCAGCTCGTCGTGCTGGTTGGTCACCTGCACGTCCCACGCCACCACGCCCTGCCCCACGCCCTTGTCGTCGGTGCGGTTCCGGTCCACCTTGCGCTTGCAGGTGAGCCGTGCGCGGATCGTGTCGCCGATGGCAACCGGCGTGATGAAGCGCAGGTTGTCGAGGCCATAGTTGGCCAGCACCGGGCCGGGCGCCGGCGAGACGAACAGCCCGGCCGCCGCCGACAGCACGAAGTAGCCGTGGGCGATGCGCTTGCCGAACTGGGTCTCCTTCGCGGCGATGTCGTCGAAGTGCATGTAGAAGTAGTCGCCCGAGACGCCACCGAAATTGACGATGTCGGCCTCGCTGACGGTGCGGCGGTGCGTCAGCAGCGAGTCGCCCACCTGCAGGTCCTCGAAATGCCGGCGGAATGGATGCACCTCGGATTCGCGCACCGCGCCACCGCGCACGTATTCCCCGGTGATGGCCGACAGCATCGTCGGCGAGCCCTGCACGGCCGTGCGCTGCAGGAAATGCTTGACGGCGCGGATGCCGCCCAGCTCCTCGCCGCCGCCGGCGCGCCCCGGGCCGCCGTGCTTCAGTTGCGGCAGCGGCGAGCCGTGGCCGGTCGAATCGACCGACGCCTCGCGTTCCAGCACCAGCACGCGGCCATGGTGCGAAGCCGCCACCGGCACCGCATGGGCGGCGATCTTCGGATCCTTCGTCACCAGCGTGGACACCAGGCTGCCCTTGCCTTTCGCGGCCAGGGCCAGGGCCTCGTCGATCCCCTCGTACGTCATCAGGGTGCTGACCGGGCCGAACGCCTCCACGTCGTGCACGGCGTCGTTGTCCATCGCATTGCGGCACATCACCAGCGTGGGCGCGAAGAATGCCCCATCGTGCACGCCATCGCCGACGAGCTTCAGCTCGCCGCCGTGCAGCAGCTCGTTCCCGGCCAGCAGCCGCTCGACCTGCGCAGCCACGTCGCGCTGCTGGTCCTTCGATGCCAGCGCGCCCATGCGCACGCCATCGACCGACGGGTCGCCGACGGTGATTTTCGACAGCCGGTCGCGCAGCCGGTCGGCCACGGCCTCGGCCTGCGCGCGCGGCACGATGATGCGCCGGATCGCCGTGCACTTCTGCCCCGCCTTGCCGGTCATCTCGCGCGCCACTTCCTTGACGAACAGGTCGAACTCCGGGTCGTCCGGCGTCACGTCGGGCGCCAGGATCGCGCAATTGAGCGAATCGGCTTCCGCCGTGAACGGTACCGAGTTCGCGATCAGGTTGCGGTTCGAGCGCAGCTTCTGCGCCGTATCGGCCGACCCGGTGAAGGTGACGGCATCGAAGCCGGTCAACCGGTCCAGCAGGTCGCCGGTACTGCCGATTACCAGTTGCAGCGCGCCGTCCGGCAGCAGGCCGGATTCATGCATCATCCGCACCAGCGCTTCCGTGAGGTAGCTGGTCGCGGTGGCCGGCTTGCCGATGCAGGGCATCGCGGCCAGGAAGCTGGGCGCGAATTTCTCCAGCATGCCCCAGATGGGGAAATTGAAGGCGTTGATGTGCACGGCGACGCCGCCGCGCGGCACCAGGATGTGCGTGCCCGAAAAGCCGCCGCGCTTGCCCAGCGCCATCGCCGGGCCTTCGTGCAGCACGTTCGACGACGGCAGCTCGCGGCTGCCGATGCTGGCGTAGGCGAACAGCGTGCCGATGCCGCCTTCCACGTCGACCCAGCTGTCCGGCCGCGTGGCGCCGGTGAAGCGCGAAATCTCGTACAGCTGCTCCTTGCGTTCCATCAGGTACAGCGCCAGCGCCTTCAGGCGCGCCGCGCGCTGCTGGAAGTCCAGCGCCATCAGCGCCGGGATGCCGGTCTTGCGGCCATAGTCCAGCACTTCGCCGAAATCGATCGATTCGGCATGCGTGTGGTAGATCAGGCTGTTGTTCAGCGCGCTGTGCAGCGGCTGGTGCGCTTCCCTGCCGTGCCAGCGGCCGCCGATGAAGCTTTGCAAAGTACCCATGTCCGTCTCCTGTCAGCTTGTTTTCTTGTGTACGTGCAGCGGTACCGAACTTTCCCATGCGATGCGCCGGCGGTCCGGTTCGGGCTCGGTGAATGCCTCGACCTCGCGCATGGTGTCGCGCGAACGCACCGCCAGCTCGTGGTATTGCGCGGTACCGATGTTCTTCCACGCGATTTCCTCATCCGTGACCTCGCGGACGATCCGCGCCGGCATCCCCATCGCCATGCTGCGCGGCGGGATCGCCATGTTGGCCTTCACGAAGCTCATCGCCGCCACGATGCTCTCGCTGCCGACCACCGCGTTATCCATCACGACGGCGTTCATGCCCACCAGCGCATTGCGCCCGATCCGGCAGCCGTGCAGCACGGCGCCGTGGCCGATATGGCCATCCGCTTCGACCACCGTGTCGCAGTTGGCGAAGCCATGCATCACGCAGCCATCCTGCACGTTCGAGCCTTCTTCCAGGACGATCCGCCCGAAGTCGCCGCGCAGCGATGCCAGCGGCCCGACGTAGCAGCGCGGGCCGACGATCACGTCGCCGACCAGCACCGCGCTCGGGTGCACATAGGCCGTCGGATGCACCACCGGCCGCACGCCATTGATTTCATAGACTTTCACGACGCTGTTCACCATGGCCGCTCACACCCGTTCGATGACCAGCGCGATGCCCTGCCCCACCCCGATGCACATGGTGCACAGCGCGTAGCGGCCGCCGGTGCGTTCGAGCTGGTTGACGGCCGCGGTGACCAGCCGCGCGCCGGATGCGCCCAGCGGGTGGCCGATGGCGATCGCGCCGCCGTTCGGGTTCACGTGCGGCGCATCGTCGGCCAGGCCCAGGTCGCGCGTCACGGCCAGGCCTTGCGCCGCGAACGCTTCATTCAGTTCGATGACGTCCATCTGCCCGATCGTGAGGCCCAGCCGCGCCAGCAGCTTCTTCGATGCCGGTGCCGGCCCGAAGCCCATGATGCGCGGCGCCAGGCCGGCCACGGCCATGCCCAGCACCTTCGCGCGCGGCTTCAGGCCATATTGTTCGACCGCCTCGCGCGACGCCAGCAGCAGCGCGCCGGCACCGTCGTTGACGCCGGACGCATTGCCGGCCGTGACAGTGCCGTCGGGCCGCACCACGCCCTTCAGCTTGGCCAGCTTGTCCAGCGTGGTGTCGGGCCGCGGATGCTCGTCCGTATCGAACACCGTCGATTCGCCTTTCTTCGAGTGCCGCGTGACCGGCACGATCTCGGCGCCGAACACGCCGGCCGAATGGGCGGCGGCCCAGCGCTGCTGGCTGCGCAGCGCGAACGCATCCTGGTCGGCGCGGTTCACGCCGAATTCCTGCGCCACGTTTTCCGCCGTTTCCGGCATGCTGTCGATGCCGTGCAGCTCCTTCATCTTCGGATTGACGAAGCGCCAGCCGATCGTCGTATCCTCGATCTTCGCGGTGCGCGAGAACGCGCTGTCGGCCTTGCCCATCACGAACGGCGCGCGCGTCATGCTTTCCACGCCGCCGGCGATGACCAGGTGCGCCTCGCCGGACCGGATCGCCCGCGCCGCGCTGCCCACGGCATCCAGGCTGGAACCGCACAGCCGGTTGATGGTGTTGCCGGGCACGTCGGGCGGCAGGCCGGCCAGCAGCGCGGCCATGCGGCCCACGTTGCGGTTGTCCTCGCCGGCCTGGTTGGCGCAGCCGAACAGCACGTCGTCGACGCTGCGCCAGTCCACGCCGGGATTGCGCTCGATCAGCGCGCGGATGGGGATGGCGGCCAGGTCGTCGGCCCGCACGCTGGCGAGCGCGCCGCCGAAGCGGCCGAACGGCGTGCGGACCGCATCGATGATGTAAGCCGGGTGTTGGTCGAAATCCGTCATGGTCAGTTCCTCGGTCGTTTGTCGATCACGCGGCGCGCCTTGCCGGTCAGCGTGCGTTCGATGCCGTCGGGTGCCACCACGCTGACGCGGGTGGAAACGCCGACGTGGGTCTTGATGCAGTGTTCCAGCTCATTTGCCAACTGCTGGCTGAGTGCCTCGGCGTCGGCGCCGGGCGTTCCCGGGCGCAGCTCGGCGATGACGTCGAGCTTGTCCAGGTGCCCGTCGCGCGTGACGACCAGCTGGTATTGCGGCGCCAGCTTCGGCATTTTCAGGATCAGTTCCTCGATCTGCGTGGGGAAGACGTTGACGCCGCGGATGATCAGCATGTCGTCGGACCGGCCGGTGATCTTGCCCATCCGGCGCATGGCGCGCGAGGTGGGCGGCAATAACCGCGTGAGGTCTCTCGTCCTGTAGCGGATCACCGGCATCGCTTCCTTGGTGAGCGACGTGAAGACCAGCTCGCCCTCGGCGCCGTCCGGCAGCACCTCGCCCGTTTCCGGGTCGATGATCTCCGGATAGAAATGGTCTTCCCAGATGACTGGGCCATCCTTGCTTTCGATGCATTCGCTGGCCACGCCGGGCCCCATCACTTCCGACAGCCCGTAGATGTCCACCGCATCGATGCCGGCGCGCGCCTCGATCTCGCGGCGCATCGCATCGGTCCACGGTTCGGCGCCGAAGATGCCCACTTTCAGCGACGAGGTCGCCGGATCGATGCCCTGCTTCTGGAATTCCTCGATGATGTTCAGCATGTACGACGGCGTGACCATGATGATCGACGGCCCGAAGTCGCGGATCAGCTGCACCTGCTTTTCGGTCTGCCCGCCGGACATGGGAATCACCGTGCAGCCGAGACGCTCGGCGCCGTAGTGCGCGCCCAGGCCGCCGGTGAACAGGCCGTAGCCGTACGAGATGTGCACCATGTCCCCGGCGCGCCCGCCGGCGGCGCGGATCGAGCGGGCCACCACATCGGCCCACGTATCGATATCGTTCTGCGTGTAGCCGACCACGGTCGCCTTGCCGGTGGTGCCGCTCGACGCATGGATGCGCACCACTTTCTCGCGCGGCACGGCGAACAGGCCGAACGGATAATTGTCGCGCAGCGTCTTCTTGTCCGTGAACGGGAACTTCGCCAGGTCGGCCAGCGAACGCAGTTCTTCCGGATGCACGCCATGCGCATCGAAGGCGGCACGGTAGTGCGGCACGTTGTCGTACGCATGCCGCAGGGTTTTCTTCAGGCGCTCCAGTTGCAGGGCCTGCAGTTCGTCGCGGCTGGCGCGCTCGATCGGCTCCAGGTCCGCCGGCGCGGGAATAGATTGAACCATTGTCTCCTCCAGTTTGATGCCGAAATTCGTGGCTTGGACTCAGACGACCGTGCCGCCCACCCGGTGCGACTTGCCCCGGAACGTGGCGACCAGCCGGCCATCCTGGTTGACGACGTCGACGTCGTAGATGCCGGTCTTGCCGGCCAGTGCCCGCTCGACCGCTTCCGCGGTGAGCAGGTCATCGTGGCGCCCCGGCGCCAGGTAATCGATGGTGCAGCCGGCCCCCACGGTGTTGTGGTTATGGCTGTTGCAGGCAAAGGCGAACGCGCTGTCCGCCAGGGCGAAGATGAAGCCGCCGTGGCAGGTGCGGTGCCCGTTCAGCATGTCGGCGCGCACGCGCATCGACATGCGTGCATAGCCGGGGCGGATCTCGTCGAGCGTCATGCCCAGGCCCTGGCTGGCGGGATCGCGGTCGAACATCGCCGCGCCGGCCGCTTCGGCCAGCGCCTGCGCCTCCAGCCCGGCTGGCAGGGAAGACGAATCATTCGGCATGGATCGCCTTCCTGCCGGCCTGGCGGCGGCGCAGCAGCGGCGACACGCGGTAGCGGTCTTCCCCATACGTGGCGGCCAGGTTGTCGAGCACCGTGACGATGTGACCGACACCCACCGCGTCCGCCCAGGCAAGCGGCCCGCGCGGGTAGTTGACGCCCTTCTGCATCGCCATGTCCACGGCGCGCGCGCTGCACACGCCCTGGTGGACGGTATCGGCCGCTTCGTTGGCCAGCATCGCCACGGTGCGCATCACGGCCAGCCCGGGCACGTCGTCCAGCCGGGTCACGGCGAAGCCGGCGGCCTGGAACAGCGCCACGGCGGATTGGTAGGCCGCCTCGCCGCACTGGTCAGCGCGCGCCACGGCGATGCGAGGGGCATTGGCGGCATCCAGCACGAGATCGAAGACCACCGTGTCGTCATGCCGGTTGGCGCGGGCCCGGGCGGTGGCGCTGCGGCCATCCGTCAGGTAGATCGCCGCGCCGTTGCAGTGGAAGGCCGGCGCCTCGCCATGCTGGTGCCCTTCCATGGAGGTGCGGCGGGTGACATGCAGGCCATGCGCCTCGAAGCGCGCCAGCATCGGCGCCGTCTGCTCGCTGCTGGCGCCGGCTTCCAGGCTGTAGCCCACGTATTCCGGCCGCGGGCAAAGCGGCTCGCTTTTCGGCTGCGGCGGCACGGCGTTGTCGCCATAGCGGTAGAAGCCGCGGCCCGACTTGCGGCCCAGGAAGCCGGCATCGACCATTTCGCGCTGCAGCACGGAAGGCGTGAAGCGCGGGTCGCCAAAGTAGGCATCGAAGACGGACTTCGTGACGGCATAGTTGACGTCGTGGCCGATCAGGTCCATCAGTTCGAAAGGCCCCATGCGGAAGCCGCCCGCCTCGCGCATCACCGCGTCCAGCGTGGCCGTGTCGGCGGCGCCTTCGTTCAGCAGGCGCCATGCCTCGGCATAGTAGGGCCGCGCCACGCGGTTGACGATGAAGCCGGGCGTGGAGCGCGCATGCACCGGGCTCTTGCCCCATGCGGCGGCGGTATCGTGCACCGCCTGCGCCACCGCGCGGTCGGTGGCGAGGCCGCTGACGACTTCGACCAGCGCCATCAGCGGCACCGGATTGAAGAAATGCATGCCGACCAGGCGTTCCGGCCGGCGCAGCGGCGCGCCCAGCGCGGTCACCGAGATCGACGACGTATTGGTGGCCAGGATCGCCTCGTCGGCAACGACGCCTTCCAGCTCGGCGAACAGCGCGCGCTTGGCGTCGAGCTGCTCGACGATCGCCTCGATCACGAGCGCGGCATCGGCCAGGTCCCGCAGCGAGCTCGCCGCCTGCAGCCGGCCGCGCGCGGCTTCCGCTTCGGCGGCGCTCATCCTGCCTTTCGCGGCCAGCTTGCCGAACGTGCCGGCGATGTCGTCGATGGCCCGGTTCACGGCCTCGGGGCGGGCATCGTACAGCTTCACGGTGTGCCCGGCGGCGGCGGCCACCTGGGCGATGCCGGCGCCCATGGCGCCGCTGCCGATGACGGCAACGATGGAATCGGTGGTGAGCGCGGCCATCATTCCCCCGTGAAGTGCGGCGTGCGCTTGGCCACGAAGGCATCGACGCCTTCGCGGTAGTCGTGGCTGTTGCCCAGCTCGCGCATCATGTCGGTTTCCAGCTTCAGCTGGGCGTGCAGGCCGTTGCAGGCGCTGAGCTGCATGGCCCGTTTCGTGAACGCCAGGCCCTTGGTGGGGGCGCAGGCGAAATGCTGGGCCATGGCGATCGCCTCGGCCATCAGCGCATCGTCCGGCAGCGCCTTCCAGATCAGGCCCCACTCTTCGGCACGGTCGGCACTGAGCTTGTCACCCAGCATGGCCAGGCCCATGGCCCGCGCCGGCCCGACCAGGCGCGGCAGGTGCCAGGTGCCGCCCGTGTCGGGAATCAGCCCCAGCTTGCAGAACGACTGGATGAACGAGGCCGATTTCGCCGCCAGCACGATGTCGCAGGCCAGCGCCAGGTTGGCGCCGGCACCGGCCGCCACGCCGTTGACGGCGCAGATCACCGGCATCGGCAACTCCTTGATCGCCATGACCAGCGGCGCATAGTATTTTTCCACCGATTCGCCCAGGTCGACGGGTTCGCCACCGGGCGACACGGCGCGGTCCGACAGGTCTTGCCCGGCGCAAAAGCCGCGGCCGGCGCCGGTCAGCACCAGCACGCGCACGCTCTTGTCGGCGCGGATCCGGTCGAAGGCATCGCGCACCTCGAGGTGCATCGCCTGGGTAAAGCTGTTCAGTTTGTCGGGGCGATTCAGGGTCAGCGTGGCGACGCCGGCCTCGATGCCGAACAGGATGTTCTGGTAAGTCATTGCTAGTCTCCTTTTCAACCCCGGAATTTGCCTTTGGGGTGCTTCGAGTTATTCCGCCTGGTCGAAATCGATCACCACCCGGTCCGTGGCCGGGAAGCTCTGGCAGCTCAGCACGAAGCCGCGCGCGATCTCGTAGTCTTCCAGCGCATAGTTGACATCCATGTCCACCTTACCGTCGACGACCTTGCAGCGGCAGGTGGAACAGACGCCGCCCTTGCACGAATAGCGCATTTCCAGCCCGGCGCGCAGGCCGGCGTCGAGGATCGATTCCTTGTCCTTCTCCATCGTGAACGTGGCGGCATTGCCGTCCTGGATCACGGTGACTTCGGTCAGGTGCTGGGCCGCCTGGGCGTCCAGCTGGGCGCGCGGCACGTGCCGGTGCTTCGGGATCGATGCGGCGAACAGTTCGATCTTGATGGCCGATTTCGGCATGCCCGCTTCCTGCAGCGCTTCGGAAACGCCATGGAGCATGTCTTCCGGGCCGCACAGGAAGGCCGCGTCGTAGTCGGCGATGTCGATCCACTGCCGCAGGAACTGCTGGGTCTTTTCCTTCGTGATGCGGCCGTTGAACAGTTCGATATCCTGCTGCTCGCGGCTCATCACGTAGACGATGTTCAGGCGCTCCAGGTACAGGTCCTTCAGCTCCATCAGCTCGTTCCTGAAGATCACGGACGACGACGAACGGTTGCCGTAGACCAGCGTGAAACGGCTGCGCGGTTCCGTCATCAGGGTGGTCTTGAGGATCGACAGGACCGGCGTGATGCCGCTGCCGGCGGCGAACGCGAGGTAATGCCGCTCGCTGTCGGCCCGCAGCGGCACGTTGAAGTGGCCCATCGGCGGCATGACGTCGATGATGGCGCCCGGTTTCAGTGATTCGTTGGCCCAGCAGGAAAACATGCCGCCGGGCGTGCGCTTGATGGCCACGCGCAGCGCGCCGTCCTGCACGGCCGAACAGATCGAGTAGGAGCGGCGCACGTCTTCGTCGCCGATCCTGGCGCGCAGGGTCAGGTGCTGGCCCTGCTGGTAGCGGAAGTCACCGGCCAGTTCGGGCGGCACGGCAAACGTGACGGCGATGCAGTCGCGCGTTTCCTGGTGCACGCGGGCGACGGTCAGCGGGTGGAATTTGCTCATCTCAGTTGCTCGCTCGGTTGTTCACTCGGTTGCTCATGTCGGTTGCTCATCTCGGCTTGTCCCCGGTACCCCGGTCAGTGGCACTTGAAGTAATCGAACGGTTCGCGGCAGGCGCGGCACCGGTACAGCGCCTTGCAGGGCGTGGAGCCGAACTGGCTGGTGAGTTCGGTGTGCGTGGAACCGCAGTGCGGGCACGCCACCGCCGGCGCGGCGCGGGCACTGCGCGAAACCGCGGCGGCGAGACCGCCGCGCAGGCCGGAAATGTCGATCACCTGCCGGGCCGGCGGGGCGATGCCGTAGCCATGCAGCTTGCGCTTGCCCTCTTCGCTGAGCCAGTCGGTGGTCCAGGCCGGCGACAGCCGGGTCACGATGCGGACATCGTCGACGCCGTGGGCTTGCAGCGCCTCGCGCACGGCGGCCTCGATCACGTGCGTGGCCGGGCAGCCGGAATACGTGGGCGTGAGCGTGACGGTGACGCTGTCGCCGTCGACGCCGACGGCGCGCACGATGCCGAGGTCGACGACGGAGATCACGGGGATTTCCGGGTCGGCGACTTCCGCGAGCCACGTCCACACGATGGCTTCGTCCAGGCCGGTGCTCACCATGGCGTCACCATGCTGCGCCGGGATAGGCGCGCTGCAGGAACTGCATCTCGGCCAGCAGGTAGCCCAGGTGCTCGCTGTGCCGCCCCGTCTTGCCGCCCTTCTGCATCCACGCATCCGGCGACGGCATCGCCAGGGTGGCCTCGGCGAAGATGGCGCCCACGTGGGCCAGCCATTGCTCGCGCAGCCCGGCGGCGGGCGGCGCGATGCCGGCGGCCACCATCTGTTCGTCCACGGCGTCGTAGTTGAACATCTCGCCGGTGTACATCCACAGCTCGTCCGCGGCGGCCTGCGTATATTCATGGCTGAGCGCCGTGCCATCGCCGAGGCGCACCACCAGGTCGCCGCTGCGCCGCAGGTGGTAGGTGATTTCCTTCAGCGATTTCTCGGCGATTTCAGCGATGCGCGGGTCCGACGACTGCACCAGCGCGCCGACCAGGAAGTAGTGCCACGTATCGAAATAGAACTGGCGCACCAGGGTGTGCGCGTAATTGCCGTTCGGCTGTTCGACCAGCAGCACGTTGTGGAACTCGTGCGCATCGCGCAGGTAGGCCAGCGCATCCTCGTCGCGGCCGCGGCCTTCGAGTTCGCCGGCATAGGTGAACCACAGGCGGGCCTGGCCCAGCAGGTCGAGCGCCACGTTGGTGAGCGCCATGTCTTCTTCCAGTGCCGGGCCCTTGCCGCACAGTTCGGACAGGCGCTGGCTCAGCACCAGGGCGTTGTCGCCCAGGCGCAGGAGGTATTGGACCAGATGAGGTACTTTCGCGTCCATGGCGTGCCTTACAGGTTCTTCACTTCTTCCGGCATCGGGAAGAAGGTGGGGTGGCGGTATACCTTGCTGTTGGCGGGCTCGAACAGCGCGCCCTTGTCGAACGGGCTGCTGGCGACGATGTCCGCCGCGCGCACCACCCAGATCGACACGCCTTCATTGCGCCGCGTGTACACGTCGCGGGCGTTGTTGACGGCCATTTCCGCATCCGGTGCGTGCAGGCTGCCCACGTGCTTGTGGGCCAGGCCGTGCTGGCTGCGGATGAATACTTCCCACAGGGGCCATTCCTTGCTCATGCTTGTCTCCGTGTTGTGTGATTGCCAGGCCGCTGCCTGAGCAGCTTCCCCAGGCCGCTGCCCTAGGCTGCCGCCTTGTCCTGAGCGTGCTTTTCCGCATGCGCCACCAGCGCGTCGCGGAACCACTGGCCGTCGTCCCACGCTTTCACGCGGGTGCGCAGGCGCTCGCGGTTGCACGGGCCATTGCCTTTCAAAACGTCGTGGAATTCCTGCCAGTCGATCTCGCCGAAATCGTAGTGGCCGCGCTCCTCGTTCCATTTCAGGTCGGGATCGGGAATCGTCAGGCCGAGAAATTCGGCTTGCGGCACGGTCTGGTCGACCATGCGCTGGCGCAGTTCGTCGTTGGAGAACAGCTTGATGCGCCATTGCGACGATTGCGCGCTGTTGACGGAGTTCGCATCCGACGGGCCGAACATCATCAGCGACGGCCACCACCAGCGGTTCAGCGCATCCTGCGCCATCGCCTTCTGCTCGGGCGTGCCGCGGCACAGGGCCAGCATGATGTCGTAGCCCTGGCGGGCATGGAACGACTCTTCCTTGCAGACGCGGATCATGGCCCGCGAATACGGCCCGTACGAGCAGCGGCACAGCGGGATCTGGTTGATGATCGCGGAACCGTCGACGAGCCAGCCGATGGCGCCCATGTCGGCCCACGACAGCGTGGGGTAGTTGAAGATGCTTGAATACTTGGCCTTGCCCGAGTGCAGCGCCTGCAGCAGTTCGTCGCGCGAGACGCCCAGCGTTTCAGCCGCGCTGTACAGGTATAGCCCGTGGCCCGCTTCATCCTGGATCTTGGCCAGCAGGATCGACTTGCGCTTCAGCGTGGGCGCGCGGGTGACCCAGTTCCCTTCCGGCAGCTGGCCGACGATTTCCGAGTGGGCATGCTGGGAAATCTGCCGGATCAGCGTCTTGCGGTAGGCCTCCGGCATCCAGTCCTTCGGCTCGATCTTGATGCCGTCATCGATGCGCGCCTGGAAGGCACGCTCCTGCTCGCTCATCGACTCGGCCGTCTGCACGTTCTTGAGCCCGGTCTCCACCATCTGTGCGTACATCGTTGTCTCCTCCGCTGTCTTGTCGACGTTCTTTGCTGCTCGATTCATAATACGATACACAAATTCATTTGCAAACGGTTTTTTTGAGTCACTTTCAAAAACCGTATCTTCTTCGGCTGAGTACAATGGCGGCATGAACAATGATTTGAACAACTGGATCGACCGCTTCCTGGCCGAGGAACCGCCCCGCTCGAAATCGCTGGTGATGACGGTGTTCGGCGACGCGATCGTGCCGCACGGCGGCCTGGCGTGGCTGGGCAGCCTGATCGACCTGCTGGCGCCGTTCGGCGTCAACGACCGGCTGTTGCGCACGTCCGTGTTCCGGCTGGCGCAGGAAGGCTGGCTGGTCTCGCAGCGCGACGGGCGGCGCAGCCACTACACGATCACGCCGGCGGCGGCGCAGCGCTTCGCCCGCGCCTTCAGGCGCGTGTACGCGGCGCCGCACGTGCACTGGCATGGCAGCTGGACCTTCGTGCTGGGCACTAATGGGCTCAACACGGCCGAGCGCGCGGCGCTGCGCAAGGAATTGCTGTGGGAGGGCTACAGCGTGGTGGCGCCGGGCATCGCGGGCCACCCGGCTGGCGACGCCGAAGCGCTGGACGACCTGCTGGGCCGGCTCGACATGCGCGGCAAGGTGTATGTGGTGCAGGCCGCGCAGCTGCCCGGCGTGCAGGGCAAGTCGCTGGCGGACCTGGTGGCCGAGGGCTGGGACCTGCGGCAGGTGGCGGCGGGCTACCAGCGCTTCATCGACCGCTTCGCGCCGCTGCGTACGCTGCTGGCCGGCGACGTCACACCCGAGCGGGCCTTCGTCGTGCGCACGCTGCTGATCCATGCGTACCGGCGCGTGCAGCTGCACGATCCGCAGCTGCCGGTGGAGCTGCTGCCCGAGCCGTGGCCGGGTGCCGCCGCTTACGAACTGGCGCGCGAGCTGTATCTACTGACCCACGCTCCCGCCGGCGAACATGTGCTGGAGGCGTTGCGGCGCGAGCAGCCGGATGTGGCCGACGCGGGGCCGGTGTTCTTCGAGCGGTTCGGCGGCTTGCGCGGGCCGGACTAGGCGCGCGGCCAGGAGAGCGGCCGCTCGCCAAATGTACGGCGCTCAGTCCGTTTCAATCCCGCTTTCGCGCAAGGCCGTCGCATGCCGCTCGATAAATTGATCGGGCATGTCGGACATCCGCTTCAGGTTCGGCAGCAAGCCGATATCCTTGATGGACTGGACGTCGAACGTGTCGCATTCGCCATCCCAGTACGGGAAGATCTGCGAATAAATCTCCGCGCCTCCGTCGAAATTCAGTTCCTCGACCCGAGCCAGCAGCTCCGGCGGAATGACGAGGGTGTCGAAATAATGCAGCGCCTCCGGAATCACGCCGTAGCCTTCCTGCTCGATCATGATTTCCCGCGCCGTGTATTGCCTGGCAAACTCCTCGAGGTCGAATCGGGGCAGCAGGATTCCCTGGTGATACATCAGGTCGTCGATCACGAGCAGCTTCAGGTTCAGGTCCTTGAATTGCCGTTTGGCCGGCGGCTTGCGCGCCGCCGGCTTTTCGGCGCCAAGGCCGTTGTACAGCGAGCGGAGGGCATCGATATGGGTGCCTGAATGCTTGCTGTCGACGATCATGCTTGCCAGTTGCCGCACTTTCGCGGATTTGGCCATCAGCAGGCGCCTGTCCTCGTCGCTTTTCAAGCGGTAGAAAAACGCAAACCGGGTAAAGAAGTCCATCTGCTCGCTGGTCCATTGCGAGGACGACACGGCGAGCCTTTTCGTGATCTTGCCGAGATCCTCGTAGACGAAACTGTTGCCACCGTTGTCTACGAGCTTGAGCATCAAGCGATAAAACATGCCGAACTCGAGTTCGGGTTCGCTGACGCCGAGGTACAGTTCGATAAGTTGGCAAACGATGTCCGCACGCCCGGGATGGCTATCAAGCAGAGCGAGCGCGAGGCCGTCGCCAATATGCGGATCGGCTCGCACCAGCAAGGGCAGCATGTCGGCGGCCTCCGCCCGCAAGTCATGGTCCGTGCCCGGGCCCGTATGGTGGAAGTAGACGTCGAGCAGCATGTCGATCGGATCCGCGCCCACGCCTCTCTGTGGTTTGACGGGCGCCTTGAACAACACCCGCTTCGAGTCGGGAAGCAGGTGCCGGATCAGCGCAAGGAGCCTTGGCGAATGCAGCCGCAGGCCGTGGCGCACGTGATCGTTCGCGCCCAAAAAGTGCAAGTGGTTTTCATGGAAGGCGTAGAGCAGCTGGTAGCCGGCCTGCGCCTCGTCCGCATGCTGCCAGTCGGTTTGCTCCAGGCATTCAATCACGTACCGATAAAGCTTGTCCGCGGCGGCATCCGACTGGTCAGCGAACACCATCCACGCTTTGTTCACCGCCTTGATGATGTGGCCGTACTTGTCTTGCGTGGGCGGCAGTTCCCGCACCAGTTGCATGGTCTCGATGACGAGTGCCCAGCCATCCTTGGCGGAAACGCTGTCGATGCTGCCGGTGAATTTCTCCAGTTCGCGGATCAGTCTCTTGCTGCGGGTTTGCAGGGCATACAGGAGGTCTTTGCTGAGCATTTCCTTGTTCCCATCGGCCATGGGTCGCGTGTCTTGAATTGCATATCATATCGGCAAGTCAACGGAACCTTCAAGATTGAGGTGGCGGACCGACGGCGATGAGGAATCAGGCGTGGCGGTGGAAAGTCATGATCCAGTTGGTCTCCCAGGTCTTGCCATCATCCGTGGAGAATGCCTGGTCCCAGCGCAGTTCGTCCGGCCCGATCCGGCGCCAGATGAATCGGACAGTGACCGGAATGTTTCCGTGGAAATCGTTGGCGAGAAATGTACCGACGCCATCCTTGAACCCGCCGACGACAGGCACGTCGAGCCGGCCGGGGAAGCGCCCGTCGAGCCACCAGATCGACCATTGTTTCGTGGCCGCGTCGTAGGAGCGCAGCGCGATGGCGCGCACTTCCTGGTCGGGGAAGCGCAGGATGTTGTCCTCGACGTTGCCGAACCCGCCCAGGATCTTGCGGGTGGACATGGCCCCATCGAACTCAAGCCAATCCTCGCAGCTGGCCAGGCGCTCCTTGAGGCGCCGATGCCTGACATGCCAGTCGCCGATGACGAAATCGAAGTCGGGCGGTGCGGAAGCGAGTAGTTCAAGTGTCATGGTGTTCATCAGTTGGAGGTTGTGGCGCAGGCATGCCCTCGATGGTAACGGCCCGCATGCGGAGAGTGGCACAGGCCAGCAAGCTGCAATAACCGATGCATTGCTGCTGGTGGCAAATTAACAACAAACCATGAGGTTGTCGTATTTTTATTCGGCAACGAAAAGTACAATGAAGAATCCATTGCCCCGCCTCCTGCCGGCGCCCCTGCTCTTCCACGACACGAATTCGATGCGCCATCTGTTTACTGCATTGCTGACAGCAAGCCTTTACTACACCTCCGCGGGAGCGACGGACCTGGACATTCTTCCCATCGCCAAGCCGGTCACTGCCCGCGTGATGCAGCTCGGCGCCCCATCGGAGATCGTCCGGATCACCGAGCGCCTCGCGGCAGCAGCGGCAAGGCAGCCGGAATGGTTCATGGCCTATGTCCAGGAACACGAAGGTACCAAGGGGACATTGCCCTACCACGCGAACATGGGCGTGAGCGAGGACGAATACCGGAAAATGGTCGAGTCCTCGACAGCGATGACGCTGATGCAGGTGGGTACGGTGAAGCTGTCTGCTACCAGGCAAGCCGATGGCGGCCTTCGATTGCAGACCGTGCCGCCCATGCCGGGGCTCGATGGCATCGTCATCGAGCAGGGCGGCATGGGTGTGACGACGCGCCATGCCCGGCTGGCCGAGCAGAGCCGGATCGATAACCGCAATGCCAATGGCCCTACCGGGCGCTGGAGCGGAACGCAATGGAAGCATGAAGCCCTGTCAGCCAGTCATGCGCTCGCCGTGAAACTGGCGGTTGGCAAGAGGTCCGATCATGGCGACGGCATCCTCTATCTCGACGTGAAGGATGTCGGCGAAGGCAAGAAGGACGTCTTCTACGAGATCCTGCTGTTTCCGGTCGGGCGGTAGCCGGCCGGCAGAGGGACTCAGCCCACCGGTATCACGAACGCCCGGAGCTCGGCCAGCTTGCCATCGCGCAGGCGCCACACATCGCAGTAGGCGTTCCGCACCGTATTGCCCGCCTCGTCCCGGCTGTCGATATCGCCGATCGCCACCACCAGCTCGCCATCGGCCACCAGTTCGCGCACGGTGAACGCCGGCGGCTGCACGTATTCCTTCGCCATCCAGGCGCGCACCGCCGGCTTGCCATGCAGCGTTTCGCCGCCCACCGTGGACCAGACGACATCGTCCACGCAGTGGGACAGGAAACCTTCGTTGTCGCCGGCCGTCACCGCCGCATTCGCCTGTTGCAGCACACGCTTGTTCGCATCGGACATTGGCACCCTCCTCGTGGTCGTTCACGCGAATCTATCACGCCGGGCAAGTGCCAGGGGATGCGGGAGCGTTGCGAAAACGGGGTAGCTGTGTCGCAGTTTGCTCAGGTGCGTACCGCGCCGCGCGCCGTTCCGTGCAGCCAGATGAAGAGGGCCGTCGCGGCGCCGCCACCGGCCAGTTGCGCCAGCACGAAGGCCGGTGCGTCGGCCAGGCGCAGCACGCCCGCTTCGCCGAAGGCCCTGGCCAGCGTCATCGCCGGGTTCATGAAGGCCGAGGATGAACTGAACCAGCAGGCCGCCATCACATAGGCCGACACGGCGAAAGGTGCCACCACCGGGCGGGCCCGGCCGCAGCCGATGAACACGCACAGCAGGCCGAAGGTGGCGATGCATTCGCCCAGCCACTGGCCGCCGCCGGTGCGCGCCTGCTGCGTGGCCATCGCCAGGTCCAGCCCGTACATGCCGTGCACGGCCGCCACGCCGGCCAGCGCCCCTGCCGCCTGGACCGCGATATAGGGCGCCACGTGGTCGGCTCGCAGCGTGCCGCGCCATGCCTCGCACAGCGTCAGCACCGGATTGAACAGGCCGCCGGAGATGGTGCCGAAGGTGAGGATCAGCACGGCCAGCCCGGTGGCGCCGACCAGCGCGCTGACCAGCAGCGCCATCGCCGCGTCGCCGCCGGCGAGACGCTGCGCGGCAATGCCGGCACCGCTGCCGATCGCCAGCAGCAGGGCTGTACCGATGAACTCGGCCGCCAGACGCTTTGCAAGAGCCATCGCACACCTTCCCGGATTACGGATTGAAAACGCGTACTCTAGGGCAACGCGACGGGCGCGGCTATCCGGGCAAGGCTATATTCAGTATGTAGCGGCAGTGCGGTAATGGTTGCCTGCCGCCCCGTCCCCGCCTGCTAGGCGCCCGCCGCCGCGATGGTCTGGACGAACTGCGATACCCCGTCGAGGTTGAACAGTTCGACCGTCATCGCCTTGGTCCGCGGATCGATATTGACCTCGCCGAAGAACTGGTAGCCGGCAAACGGCGACGAAGCCTGGATCGGCGGCGCCTTCGAGAACACCACGCTCGGGCCGAAGGTCCTGTCGAGCACGCCGGGGCCGAAGCTGCCGGCGTTCATCGGGCCGGCGACGAATTCCCAGAAGGGCGAAAAATTCGTGAACTGGGCCTTGGCCGGATCGTAATAGTGGGCCGCGCAGTAGTGGACGTCGGTGGTGATCCAGACCACGTTGGGGACATCCCTGATCGCGCTGAGCAGCCGGGCCATTTCCAGTTCGCGGCCCAGCGGGACGCCGTCGTTGCCGTTGGCCAGCGCCTCCCACAAGGCATTGCCCTGGCCATCCTTGCCGTCGCCGACATTCAGGCCGATGGGCATGTCGGCGGAAATCACCTTCCACGTCGCCGTCGACGCTTTCAGCCCGGCGATCAGCCATTCCACCTGTTCGGTGCCCAGGAATGCCGAGCTGGCGTCTTCCAGGGCTTGCAGGTTGGTGCTGTTCGGGCCGCGGTAGCTGCGCATGTCCACCACGAAGACGTCCAGCAGCGGGCCATGCGACATGCTGCGGTAGATGCGCTGCGGCTCGCTCTGCTTGTAATAGCGCATCGGCGCATATTCGAGGAAGGCGCGGCGGCCGCGCTCCGTGAGCGTGGCGATGCTTTTCTCGGTGTAGCGCGCGTCGCCGGACAGGTTCTTGGCGGCGCTGTAGTTGTTGGTCACTTCGTGATCGTCCCATTGCCACACCTGCGGCACCTGGGCGGCGAACTTGCGGAAGTTCTCGTCCATCAGGTTGTACGCATGGCGGCCGCGGAATTCCTTCAGCGTTTCCGCCACCTTGCTGACTTCTTCCGTGACCACGTTGCGCCAGACCTGGCCGTTTTCCGCCTTGACCTCGGCCTGGATCGGGCCGTCGGCATACACCGTGTCGCCGTTGTGGATGAAGAAGTCCGGATCGCGCACGCGCATCGCCTCGTAGATCTTCATGCCACCGAAGCTGGTGTTGATGCCCCAGCCCTGGCCGCACTGGTCGCCGCTCCAGTGGAACCGCACGGCCTTCGTGCCATCGGCGGGCGTGGTCCTGAACTGCCCCGACAGGGTTTCGCTTTCGATCTTCGAATTGTCGGGATCCACATAGCGCACGCGCACGAAGATGGTCTGCCCCTGGGGCAAGCCGCCCAGGTCGACACGGGTGGTGAAATCGGTGGCTTCGCTGGCGTACGGGCCGGCGATGCGGCTGGCGTTGGCGAAACGGTCGCTGGTATCGTATTCGACGATCATCTGCGCCTTGCGGTCGCTGCGGCTCCAGATGATGGCCCGGTTATCCGTGATGTCGCCGAACTGTATCCCCGACGGCATCTTCGGCCGCTCTTTTTCGCTGGCGCCGATGGCCACGCTGCTGCCCCCGCAGCCTTGCAGCAGCAGGGAACTCCCTAACGCCGAACTGCCCGCGAGGAGGCCACTGTGAGACAGGAAACGGCGACGCGAAATGGATGAAGTCATGCTTGCTCCGGTAATCTGTGAGCGGGCAAGTGTAGGTTGCCGATATGACATGACGATGAAAACGCGGCGCGCGCGGCGGATGGGGCAGTCCAGGCCACGGCCCGAAACCATCGGTAATTGGCGCGGGGGCCAATGTCGGTTTCAACGCCGTGCCGTCACAATGGGCAGGACAATGTGCTGCACGCCTGGCAGCGCATGCCGATGTCCAAACCCAAGGAAGGAAACTCCCATGAGCAAAAGAGCCGTTGTCGTCGTCGACCTCCAGAACGAATATCTCCCCGCCGGCAAACTGCCGCTGGACGGCATCCACGATGCGCTGAACAATGCCGCACGCGTGATCGCCGATGCCAGGACCAGGGGCGAGCTGGTGGTCAACGTCCGCCATGAATCCGCCGATGCGCAAGCGCCGTTCTTCCAGCGCGGTACGGATGGTGTCCAGATCCACGACGCCGTGGCACCGCTGGAAGGCGAACCCGTCATCGTCAAGAACTTCCCGAATTCCTTCCTGAAGACCCCGCTGAAGGAAATGCTCGACGAAAACGGGATCGAGGAAGTCACCGTCATCGGTGCCATGAGCCACATGTGCATCGACGCCACGGCACGCGCCGCTTCGGACTTCGGCTACAAGACGAAGGTCGTGCACGATGCCTGCGCCACGCGCGAGCTCGAGTTCAACGGCTCGACCGTACCGGCGGCGCAGGTGCACACCGCACTCATGTCGGCACTCGCGTTCGGCTATGCGTCGGTAATCAGCACCGACGAGTACCTGGCCGGCTGACACGCTGCCAGCCGGTTCGTGCGGCCTGGCTGGGCATGGCGGTGGCTGGGCCTCGGCAAGCATTGTGAACGGCGTGGCCGAAGCCCGGATGCGGCAGCGACGGAAGTTGCCAAAAACCGGGGTCAGACTGAGATGTCCCGGGTTACGTAGACGCTTCAATTAAGCATCTGATGCTGTTTTTCGATTTCGATCGGGCTGCGGTACCCCAGCGTTTGATGGGGCCGCCGCAGATTGTAGTACAGCTCGATGTAGTCGGATATTTGAGTGATCGCTTCGGCCCGTGTCGTAAAGATGATGTGGCGGGTTTTTTCGTTCTTCACTGTGGAGAAAAAGCTCTCCGCCACAGCGTTGTCATGACAGTTTCCACGTCGGCTCATACTTGGGATTAAGTCGTTCGTCTCGAGCACGTTCCGATACTCCTTTGAGCCATAAACTGAGCCTTGATCGGTATGGCATATTAGTCCTGGTGCCGGCCGGCGCTGCACGATCGCCATCTGGAGCGCGGCAATCGGCAGCGTTGCATCTTGACGAGGGCTCATGGCCCAGCCAACGATCCGGCGAGCAAACAGGTCAAGAACAATGGCCAAATGTAGCCAGCCTTCGCGGGTGTGGATGGTAGTGATGTCACTGACCCATGCCTTGTTCGGTAAGGGCACGGTGAAAACTCGGTCGAGCAAGTTCGGTGCCGGTGGCTCTGTGTGCTGATGGGCACGCATGACGCGAAACTTTGCCTTGCGCAGTGCCTCAATGCCCTCAAGTTTGCGTAATCGCGCAACGCGATGCTTGCCACACTCTACGCCATCGCTGTTCAGTTGGTGCCACGTCTTCACCGCTCCCAAAGCCTGGTGACTCGATTCGTGCAGGCACCGAATTTTCTCACGTAGTGAGAGATCCTCCTGGCTACGTCGGCTAGGTGGCCGGCAGCGCCAGGCATAAAAGCCGCTGCGACTAATCTCCAGCACGCGGCACAGCGCTTTCACAGGGAAGTGATTGCGGAGTTCTTCAATGGCGGCGTACTTCACTGCTTCTGTCGCTTCAAGTACGCGTCGAACTTTTTTAGGATGGCCAGCTCCTCCTGGGCGCGAGCCAACTGACGCTTTAATTGCACGATCTCACTTTCTTCGCTCGCCGGCTTACGCCCTCGCGAACTGAAGCTGGCCTCCGGCCCCTTTTGCTCTAGGGCCTTGGCCCATTTATAGAGCTGATTGCGCCTGACGCCCAGCTCCAGTGCCAGCGCTTCCGCCGTCTGTTTGCCATCGTTAAGACGAGCAACAGCGGCAAGCTTGAATTGTTTGGTGTAAACAGAACGATGCTGCCGTTCGGCGGCAGCATCTTCAGATGGGGATTTTTCTGGCTTGGTTGTCATGGATTCCTCTGAGACGTATTGTCTCTTGTTTAGGATGTCCACGAAACCCGGTACACCTCAGACCCCGATTTTGGGAAATATTTCCCATAATCGGGGTCTGACCCCGGTGTGCATGCATCGCCAGGCTCGGCGAAGATGCAAGGCCACGGTTCGCTGCTCCACGGTCTGTCCGCCCGAACCGTGCTCACTTGGCGCTCTCTTGCGGATGACTTGCGGATCACTTGCGCGCCGCGGCGATCAGGTAATTCTGCATGGCCGCCTCGGCCACCGAAGCCCACTGGTTCTGGTCGTGCCGGAACTTCTTCCACGGCTCGTAGATCTTGCGGAATTTCG
Source organism: Pseudoduganella albidiflava (assembly GCF_004322755.1). Taxonomy (NCBI): domain Bacteria; kingdom Pseudomonadati; phylum Pseudomonadota; class Betaproteobacteria; order Burkholderiales; family Oxalobacteraceae; genus Pseudoduganella; species Pseudoduganella albidiflava. Next base: position 404,870 of record NZ_CP036401.1, on the reverse strand, counting down.
CGTTCTTCGCCGCTTCCTCTTCCATCACGGCGGTGGATTGCTTGAACGCCGCATCCATCACATCCTTGCTGAAATGGTGCAGTTTCGCGCCGTTCTTCAGCAGCCGGGCCAGCGCGGCGGGGTTGCGGGCGTCGTAGTCGGCCTGCATGCGCACGTGGCATTCATAGGCGGCCGCCTCCAGCGCGGCCTGGAATTGCTTCGGCAGCTTGTCCCACTGCCCGCTGTTCACGTAGAGCGACAGCTGCGGTCCGGTTTCCCACCAGCCCGGCGTGTAGTAGTGCGGCGCCACGCGCACCAGGCCGAGCTTTTCGTCGTCGTAGGGGCCGACCCATTCGGCGGCATCGATCGTGCCTTTTTCCAGCGCGGCATACACGTCGCCGGCGGCGATCTGCTGGGGCACCACGCCCATCCGCTCCATCACGCGGCCGGCGAAACCGGCCACGCGCATCTTCAGGCCCCGCATGTCCGCCACCGAGCGGATTTCCTTGCGGTACCAGCCGCCCATCTGCACGCCGGTGTTCCCGCCCATGAAGTTGACGATGCCATAGCCGCGGTAGAACTCGCGCAGCAGTTCGCGCCCGCCGCCCTGGTCGAACCACGCCGTCTGCTGGCGGGACGTGAGCCCGAACGGCACGGCGCAATCGAACGCGAAAGTGGGGTCCTTGCCGAAGTAGTAGTAGGCCGGCGTGTGGCCCATTTCAACGGTGCCGGCCTGCACCGCGTCCATCACCTGCAGGCCGGGCACGATTTCGCCGGCGGCGAACTGGCGGATCTGCAGCTTGCCGCCGGTGAGCTGGGCCACCCGTTTCACGAAGTTTTCGGCCGAGCCGTAGATGGTGTCCAGCGTTTTCGGGAAGCTCGACGCCAGCCGCCAGCTGACGGTGGGCTGGGCCTGGGCAAGGGCCGGCGCGGCAAGCGAGGCGGTACCCGCCACGGCGGCGGAACTGGTCAGGAAGGAACGGCGCTGCATCGTCGGACTCCTTGTGAATGGACGAGCCATTGTAGCCCCGCCAGCCGGTGCGCGGCTCGCCCGGGGCTGCGTTGGCCACACAAAAGCCGTATCATGGCGGGCTCGCGCCACAAGGCGCCCCAATCCATAACAGGGACACACAATGTCTATCAAGATCAGCAGCCAGTTCGACGCTGGCGCCATCGATGTCGTCAGCGTTACCAGCGCCGGCGACATCGACCTCAATATCCGCAAGGATTCCCATGCCGACATCACCCAGTGGTTCTACTTCCGCGTGCAGGGCGCGGCGGGCGTGCCGCTGACGGTGCGCTTCCTGAACGCCGGCAAGGCCGCCTACCCGGATGGGTGGAAGGACTACCAGGCCGTTGCCAGCTATGACCGCGACACGTGGTTCCGCGTGCCCACCAGCTACGACGGCGAAGTCATGACCATCGAGCACGCGCCCGAATACGACAGCGTGTACTACGCCTACTTCGAGCCGTATTCGTGGGAACGCCACCTGTCGCTGCTGGACAATGCCCAGCTGTCGCCGCTGGCCGAACTGGTCGACCTGGGCTCCACCGTGGATGGCCGCGACCTGAACATGCTGGTCATCGGCGACCCGGACGCGCCGAAGAAGGTGTGGGTCATCGCGCGCCAGCACCCGGGCGAAACGATGGCCGAGTGGTTCGTGGAAGGCATGGTCGAAGCGCTGCTCGATCCGTCCGACCCGTTCGCCAGCCAGTGCCTGAAAGAGGCCGTGTTCTACGTGGTGCCGAACATGAACCCGGACGGCTCGGTGCGCGGCAACCTGCGCACCAACGCGGCCGGCGCGAACCTGAACCGCGAGTGGAACACGCCGACGATGGAGCGCAGCCCGGAAGTGTTCCTGGTCAAGCAGGCGATGCAGGAAACCGGTTGCGACCTGTTCCTGGACGTGCACGGCGACGAAGGCCTGCCTTACGTGTTCGTGGCCGGCAGCGATTCGCTGGAAAACTTCACGCCGGAACAGAAGGCCGAGCAGGATGCCTTCATCGCCGACTTCAAGGTCGCCAGCCCGGACTTCCAGAGCGAATTCGGCTACCCGGACGCGCCGTTCACGCCGGAAGTGCTGACCATGGGTTCGCCGCACATCACCCACCTGTTCGGCTGCCTGTCGCTGACCCTGGAACTGCCGTTCAAGGACAACGCCAACGACCCGGATCCGGTCAACGGCTGGAACGGCGCGCGCTCGATGAAGCTGGGTGCCGCGGTGCTGCAGCCGGTGCTGGCCGCACTGCGCCGGTAAGGTCGCGAGCGGCCTGGCCGGGAGCATTCAGTTCCCGGCGGAGCGCCGCGAAGGCTTCCGGCATCCACGGGCGCGCGGCCAGCAGGAACGTCATCGACTGCCGCGCCTCGTACGGCAGCCGCGCATCGGCCTGGTGCTGCTGCGAAAAGTCGTCCGCCACCTGGCGCAGCCGTTCCAGCAGCGCCGCGGTGGACGCCGGCGACAGCATCACGCTCACCAGCCGCAGCATCTCGCCTTCGCCGTCGAAGTGCGCATCGAGGTAGTCGGCGGCCGCTTCGCGCCGGAACCAGGTCTGGATCGGGCCGTCCGGAATCCAGTCGAAAGTGCGCGCCACCAGCAGTTTCACCCGGTTGTTCGGCTTCAGCACGAGGAAGCCGATCTTGTCGAGCCGCAGCAGGTACTTCACGGTTTCGGCCTCGGTCAGCGCGAACATGGCCACCAGTTCATCGACCGGCACGCCATTGAGCGCCGCCACCGCCACCAGCAGCAGCTTCGGGTCGCCGATCAATTCCTCTTCCTGCGCGTAGCTCAGTTGCGCGATCAGCCGTGGCGCTTCCAGCGCGGAGCGGGTCAGGTCGAGCAGTTCGAGGCCCGCCGCGGCCAGCACTTCGTCGAGGCGCTGCAGGGTAAAACTGCGCTGTGCGAACATGCGCTTCACGCTGGCTTCGGACATGCCGATACGCCGCGCCAGTTCCGCATACGTGATGCCGCGCGCCTTCAGCTCGCGCTTCAATCCATCCACCAGCATCATGCTGCTCGACATACTCTCCCCCTTGATAGTATCGCTTTACGATACTTTAACAGCAACGGCCCGCCACTGTGGACGTGGCACTTGCCGCGCCGTGCGCCACGGCCGATGATGCGTGCACCTTCACTTATACGGAACGCATCATGAAAAGCCTGCTGCTCGCCACCCTGCTCTCGTTTGCCTGCGCCACCGGCCAGGCCGCGGACGCATCCAGCCCATCCGGGGCCATCGGCGATGCTTCGGGCTTCGTGGTGGCCGGTTCGCTGGTATCGGTCGTCATCGCCGGCAGCGTCGTCGTGGTGGCGGTGGACAAGGCCGCCGACGGCATCGACCTCGTGCTGGAAAGCGTGAAGGATGGCAGCCGCGCCACCGTGCGCCTGTCCGGCAAGGCGGCCGAGGGCTTGTCGGTGGCTGCCGGCACCGTGGTGAACGTGTCGGCCACGGCCACCGGCCACCTGCTGGTCGCATCGGGCAAGGTGATCGCCTTCATCCCCAATGAAGCCGGCAAGGCGCTGCTGCGCACCGAACGCGCTTCCTGATCCGCTGGCTGCGGTTTGCCAGAGCCATTGCCCAACCGACCCAGGCGCGCCATCATGGCGAGCCGATCATCGCCAAGGAATATTGATGAAGAAAATCCTGCTCCCCCTTGCACTGGCCGCGTCGCTGCTGGGCACGCTGCCCACCGCGCAAGCCGCCCCTTCCGAAGCCTCGATGGTCAGCGGGCTGGCCTCCGGCTATGTCGTGCTCGGATCCGTCTTCGTGGCAGGAGCTTCCGGCGCCACCATCGTCGAGAGTGTCAAGGACATCGGTGATGGCGTGGAACTCGTTCTGACCAACACGTCCAACGCCAGCAAGGCCACGGTGCGCCTGTCCGGCAACGCCGCGCGGCAGTTGTCCGTGGCGGCCGGCACGACGCTCGACGTGGTGGCCACGGCATCGGGCCACATGCTGGTCTTCTCCGGCAAGGTGCTGGCCTTCATCCCGAACGAGCTGGGCAAGGCGCTGCTGCATCACTCGGAGGTGAAATGATGGCGGGCAAAGCGATGCGGCGGCTGCTGGTTGCCGCCTGCCTGGTCGTGGCGGCGCCCGCGTGGGCCGGCCGCTCGTGCGAGGAAACGCCGATGTCGGTGGCCGAGACCGTGAAGTCCATGGACCTCGCGCAGCGCACCTTCGAGGCGCTCGATGCCAGCGGCAGCCAGGTGGCGCTCGTGTCGCGGGCCGGCCAGGACCTGAGCAAGTACGGGCTGCACTATTCGCACATGGGCATCGTGGTGCGCGACCACCCGGCCGGGCGCTGGACCGTCGTGCATGAACTGAACGAGTGCGGCACGGCCGCCTCGGCGCTGTACAACGAAGGCCTGGGCAACTTCTTCCTGTCCGGCCTGTTCCGCCATGATGCCCAGGTAGTCATTCCCGGCCCCGAAGCGCAGGCGCGGCTGGCCCAGCTGGTCACCACCCGCACCGCGCGCCGCCTGCACGATGCCGACTACAACATGCTGTCGTACGCCTGGTCGACGCGCTACCAGAACTCGAACCAGTGGGTGCTTGAAACGTATGCCGCCGCCAGCGCGCCGGCCGGCCAGGTGGAAACGCGCGAGGAGGCGCAGGCCTGGCTGAAGCAGACGGGCTTCGCGCCGATTACCGTCTACGTACCCAGCGTCAAGCGGCTGGGCGGGCGCATGTTCCGCGCCAACGTGGCGTTCGACGACCATCCGTTCGGCCGCCGCATGGCGGGCCAGATCGACACCATCACCACCGATGCGATCGTGCGCTACGTGCAGGCGGTCGATCCGGCGGCGAAGGTGATCACGGTCGAATGACAGGCAGCCTCGCGTTGCCTTAGATCAGCACCGAAGGCCACGGCGGGCAGGATCATGGCGGCTCCCCAACCGCTGGAGTATCGCCATGACTCGCCTGCCTGCCCGGTCCCGTGTTCTTTCCGTTGCCCTGTCCATTGCCCTGTCCTGCTCCACCGCCCTCACTCACGCCCCCGCCCTTGCCCAGTCCGGCCTGTCGCACAGTGTCGGGGAAATTTCCGGCGTCGTCGTTCTCGGTTCGCTGATCGCCGGCAGCGTCGTCGTGGCCGGATCGCAGAAGGTTGGCGATGGCGTCGAACTGGTGGTGGAAAGCGTGGGCAATGCCAGCCGCTCGACGGTGCGCCTGTCCGGCGCGGCCGCCACCGGCCTTTCCGTCGCAGCCGGCACGGTGGTCGACGTCGTCGCCACCTCCACCGGGCATGCGCTGGTCCTGTCGGGCAAGGTCCTCGCCTTCATTCCCAATGAGCTGGGCGAAGTCCTGCTGCATCGCTCCAGGGTGCCGCAATGAAGGCGCTGGTGCCGATGGTGGCGGCCGCGCTGCTGCTGGCCGCACCGTTCGCGCTGGCGGGCCGCAGTTGCGAGGAAGCCCCGCTGCCGCTGGAAGAAGTGACGACGACGATGAAGCTGGCACAGCGCACGCTGAAGGCGCTCGACGACAGCGGCGCGGCCGTGGCCATGATTTCCCGCGCCGGGCAAGACTTGAGCAAGTATGGCCTGGTGTACTCGCACATGGCTTTCGCGGTGCGCGATCATGCGGAAGGCCGCTGGACCGTCGTGCACGAGCTGAACGACTGCGGCACGGCCGGCTCGGACCTGTGGCATGAAGGCATCGGCAATTTCCTGCTGATCGGCCTGCACCGCCACGCGACGCACGTGCTGGTCCCCGGGCCGGATGTGCAGGCCCGGCTGGTAGCACTGCTCGGCACGCGCACGCCGCGCCGCCTGCACGAGCCCCGCTACAGCATGCTGGCCTATGCGTTCTCGACCCGCTACCAGAACTCCAACCAGTGGGTACTGGAGACGCTCGCGGCGGCCACCGCCCCGCCGGGCAAGGTGGAAACGCGGGCGGAGGCGCAGCAATGGCTGAAAGGCGCCGGTTTTGCGCCGCTGACGATCGAGGTGCCGATGTTCACGCGGCTGGGCGGCCGGATGTTCCGCGCCAACGTGATGTTCGACGACCACCCGTTCGACCGCCGCATGGCGGGGCAGATCGACACCATCACCACCGATGCAATCGTGCGCTTCGTGCGTGCATCGGATAGCGCCGCGAGGGTGTTCGTCGTCGATTGACGGCGCCGGGTGTGATCGAAAGTGTTCGTCGTTCAGTCAGCGGAAGCCATTGCCTTGGAGCGACACGAAAAACGGTGACAGTCACCAATTTCCTGGAAATATTTCCGGAAAAATGGTGCCTGGAAGGAGCGATGGCATGCATGCCATCACCGCTTGGCCGGCGGGGAGCGCTCCGCGAAACCCCGGCCAAGCCACCGTTTCTACTGCAACATTTCCCCCCATCAATTGCGCAGGTTGATACCCACCATCAGGCGCCGGCCCGGGTACGAGTAGTCGTTGATGCTCGGCGTGCCGTCGGCGAAGGCGGCGTACTTGCCCTGGCTGTTCGAGGTGGTTTCCTTGCCCAGGTTGCGGCCCTCGGCGAAGATCTCGATCGAGTCGTTGATGCGGTAGGCGATCTTGGCGTCGATGAAGCGGTTGGCATCGCGGAAGTTCGGCGAGCCGGGGTTGTACGGCTGCACGCCGATCCGGCTGCCACCACCGGCGCTCGGGTAGTTGTTCACCGAGTTCGCGCCGCAGGCGGCGATGCAGGTGAAGTACTCGGCGACGGCCTGCACCGCCACGCGGGCCGACAGCTTGCCGTCGTCATACCACAGCGACCAGTTGTACGAGTACTTCGACTCGCGGGCCGGCGGCAGCGGATCGCCCGTGATCAGGTCCACCACGTTGACGGCCGATGTGGCCGAGCGCAGCTTGGTGTAGTTCAGGTCCAGGCCGAAGTAGCGGAAGTGCCAGGGCAGGAACGTGAACGCCGTCTTGGACGAGAACTCGTAGCCCTTGCGGGTGGTGGCGGCGCCGTTTTCCCACGTGTTGTAGCTGAAGTCCACATCATCGAGCGCCGTGCCGGTTTGCGGATCGACCAGGTTGGAACCCTGGAACACCTTCATGCCGCTGACGCCGGTCACCTGCGCCGGGCCGACCTTGCCCTTCTGGCGGAACGCGGTGACGGAGAACATCGAGTCGATGTTCGGATACCATTCCACGGACAGGTTCTGGTTGCGGTTCGACTGCGGCCGCAGCGCCGGATTGCCCACCGTGCCCGAGCAGCGCATGTCCGAGTCGTCACTGCCGGACACCAGCGCGCGCGTCGCGTCGAACGTGCAGGTGCCCGATGGCAGCAGCGAACTGACGCCCGGGCGCGCCACGGACTTCGACTGGTGCCAGCGCACCACCCACTGGTTCGGCACCACCCACAGCGCCAGGTTCCAGATCGGCAGGTAGTCGGTGTCGCTGGCCTCCATCGTGGTGGCGCGCGTGATCGAGGTGGTAGCCGTACCGCCGGCGACGTTCGGGTTCTGCGGATCGAAATTGGCCGTCGGCACGATCGACGTGAAGGTCATGTTGCCGGTGCCTTCGACCCGGGTATTGACGACGCGAACGCCGGCATTGCCGTCGAGCTCCATGCCGAACGGCAGCGGGCGTTCGGAGAACGGCACGTGGTCGAGCGCGAAGTCGGTCATGATGTAGCCGGACTTGGTGCGCTCGCGGAACTTGCTCACCGGTTGCTGGTACACCTTGCCATCCGTGCCCACGCATTCCTTCACGCAGTTGTAGTTCACGTTCGGCGATCCGACCATGCCGAATACCTTCTCCACGTCGATCTCGGTCCAGCCGTTGATCAGTTCGGCCGGGCGATCCTTGGCACCGGCAAAGAACTGGGTGGTGGCCTTCTGCATCGATTGCGCGATGACATCCTGGAACTGCGCCGGCGTCAGCACGGTCTGGCCGGACTGGATCGTCGCGGCGCCATACGAATTGCTCGGTACGAAACCGTACTGGCACGGCTTGCCGCCCGCGCCCAGCGAGCCTGGCGTGTCCTGGCAGGCGACGAAGGTGCTGCGCACGTTCGCCGACGGCACCAGGATCGCGCGCTGGTAACCCGGCTTGCCGTAGTCACCCACCGCCGACTGTGCCTCGTAACCGCCCGCGCCCCAGCTGTTGCCGGAAGTATCGCGGAAATTGAAGCCGGTCTTCAGGCGCGTCAGGAACGGCACTTCGCTGGGCAGCGAGTAGGTCAGGTCCAGCTTCGCGGTGCGTTCGCTGGTGTCGCTGATCTTCGGCGTGAAGGTGATCTGCGGTGCCTGCGACTGCAAGGGCTGCTGGTCGATCGTATAGGCCGGCACGCCATTGAAGACATTGCCGGCCGCCTTCACCTCGGTCAGGGGCGCTGCCGCCGGGCGCACGGTGGCATACTGCGCCGGCGTGGCCGCGGACGGGTTGCCTTGCGGGAAAGCGTAGCTCCACAGGCCGTTGGGCAGCACCGACAGCGTCGCGGGCCCGTAGTTGTAGGTGAAGGTGGTGCGCTTGTCGCCCTTGGTGAAATCGGACCTGGCATCGCCCGCCATGAACTCGGCCAGCAGCCCGCCCCGGCGGAAGGTGCCGCCCAGCTGCAGGTAGCGGCTGCTGGTTTCCATGATGTTGTGGATCTGGTCCGTGCTCATGTTGCCGTCGGCGATCGTGAACCCGGTCACATGGTGGTTGGCGTCGACCGTGACGGAGCGGGGATCGACGTTGACCACCGCGTTCGTCCATGGAAAGTTCTCGCGGCGCCAGGTCGGCGTGGCGTAGCTGTAATAGCCGGAGCCGGCCACCGGCACGAGCGTGCCGGCCGCCTTGTCTTCGGTATAGGCGGCGCCGCTGTAGGTAGGGCTGGCCGTCGATGTGGGATTGACGGACATGCCGCCCAGGCCGTAGGTCAGGAAATTGTCGTCCACGCGGCGGCGCTGGTAGCTGCCCTTGCCGAACACGGTCAGTTCGTCGGTCAGCTTGAAGTCCAGCCGCAGGTCGAATGAACGGCGCTTGTCGATCTGCCGCTTCTGCACATAGCGCAGCTGCAGGGGCGTGTAATCGTTCCACTGGTTCAGGCACGTCAGCAGTTCATTGCCGCGCTGGTTGATCGCGCCGGTGCGGGTGTTGCCTTCCTTGATCGAATTGACCTCGGCCGGCGTCAGGTTGGGGAAGGCCGCATGGCAGTCCGCCTTGCTCTGTGCCGCCGCCGAGCGCTGGATCAGTTCGAGCGGCGTGGCGGCATTGAAGAACCCGCTCCCTGCGGCCAATTGGCTCTGCAGGAATGGCTGGGTGGCGCTGGCGTTGTCGAGGTCGACGGTAGACGGGTTGAATGCGAACGTCTTCTCCGGCGAGTTGTCGAAGTCGATGGCGCGGGCATAGCCGGCGTTGTTGCTGGTCACTTGCGCCGAGTGCCCTTCGTTGCGCAACTGCGAAGCGGAACCGTTGAACACCACGCCGAGGCGGCCGTTCAGGAACTGGTTCGCCAGCACCAGGTTGCCGTCGGGCGTCCAGTCCTTGTTCAGCGAGTTCTGCGAGCCGGCCAGGCGCAGCGAATAGAACGGCTTCTTGAAGTCCAGGCCGGTGCGGGTCTTGATGATGACGCCGCCGCCCAGCGAGCCTTCCGTCATGTCGGCGGTGGCACCCTTGACGATGTCCACGCTCTTGATCAGGTCGGCCGAGATCTCGCGCAGTTCCACGCCGCGGCCACTGCCGCCGCCATTCAGGTCGGTGCCGCCGCCGGCCTGCACGCCCTGGCCGTCGATCTCCACGCGGGTGACGTCCGGCGAATTGCCGCGCACGGCCACGCTGGTGCCTTCGCCAAAGTCGCCGCGCTCCACGGCGATGCCGGCGATGCGCGAAATCGCCTCGGCCACGTTCCGGTCGGGGAAGGCCCCCACGTCTTCCGCGACGATCGAATCCATTGCGGTGGCGGCGTTCTTCTTGCGCTCGATGCCCGACTGCTGCGAGGCGCGGGTGGCCACCACCTGCACCTTCTGGATCGGCTCGGCGGCCGCGCCGGTCGCGCCTTGCTGCGCCAGGGCCGGGGCGCTGGCCGCCATCGACGCCAGCGCCAGCGAAACGGCGGCGCTCAGCGTGCTGAGCCGGATTGGCTTATTGGTGAAACTGTGCATTCGCTACTCCACTTTTTTAATTGAAATCTTGCTCTTGATTACGTGGGTATATTTAAGCGGCTTATTGCAGCGTTACATTGGCCACCCGGCCATCACTCAGCAAGTTGATCGAATTAGAAAGTTGCGAACGCAGCATAAAAATGGCGTCGATTCACCGGCGGGCGGGATAGCGGGGAACTGGAACCGTTATCAATCGGCGAAATGCGCAGCATTTTGCGGAATCGCTCAGCAAGGTGATCGAAGTGACGGTATTTTGCAGTGCACCATTGCGCAATCGACCGCCAGTTGGTCACCGTTGTATAAAACCAAATACGCATATCCAAGTTGGTCGTATAAAACGGCGGAGGTATTCCAAACCGCCAAAAACCTATAGCGTTTGAATATAGCGGAGCCAAAACAAAGGCGCTGTTCGCGTTAATTGGCCTTGCCGTTTGTCACGGAACTTTTTTGCAGGCCGAGCGGGACAAAGAGCCGACGACCCTAGGCGGGCGCCACGGCAGCACGCAACCATTGCTTCGGTGCTGTCAGCTCGGCGGCATCAAGCACACGCTGCCAGCCGGTGTAATTGGCCAGGTAGCGGCTGGCAACACCGTTAAATCGCCGAAGCCAGGTCTTGAAGCGGCCATGCCATCCGTTGACACCCTGGATATGGAGTGCGCCGCGTGCCCGAATGCCGGCACGCAGATTGATCGCCTCGTGTGTGATGCCGGCGTGCTTCGCAAATGCCTGGTACGCCTTGGCCGAATCGCTGATGAGCAGTACATCGGGCGCCAGCACGGGCTTAAGGTGTTTCAACAACTGGCCAGCGGTGACCGGGCCGCGGCCTGTGACGAAGTCGCAGGTTTGCCGGTTGCGGTCGCGGGCGACGAGAATACAGTCCAACTCGCTGCTGATGCCGCGCTGGCTGGCCTTGCCGCCGCGTTTGCGTGGCGGGCGGTTCAAATGCCGTGAGCCCTTCTGTGATTCGAGGTGATATGTTTCGTCAGCCTCGACGATGCCTGATAGCTGCGGACGAGGCGTCCGAAGTAAGGCGGTGATGAAACGGTGGCGCCATCGAAAGCTGGTCGACTTGGCCACCCGGACGCGCTTGGCTGCCGAGCGCACTGGGGTCGACTCGATCAGGCATTGCAGGTAATGCAGCCACTTGTCGCGCAGGCGCAGACGGGCAAGCGGCGTGCCGGTCAAGGCGTTGAAGCTGCGCCGGCACACCACGCAGCGATAGCGCTGCAAGCCACTTGCCTGCCCACAACGGTGAGAGCGCTGGCACCCGCAACGCGGACACGGCGGCCTTCCGGCGGCTTCCTCGATCAGGCGAAGACACTGGCCTGGCTGTTCGACGTTGGCCAAAAAGCCCTGCAGCAATGCGACCTGATCTCCTGAAAGCTGTTGCTGCATCAACGCTTCGATCAGTACTCGAATATCCACCGTGCCCATGTCGCCTCCCGATATGCATGAAGTAGCTCAACAGGAGATCAGATCATCATTCCGACAGGAAGTTCCCTTAATTACCGCGCACAGCGCCAAAACAAAAGCCGGCGCGGTGGTCGACCACGCCGGCTTCATATAACCTCGGAGTATCTTATTTTTCTATCTGGATATTATTTTCCGCGCCCCGCATTGATCAGGTAATTCTGGATCGGCGCCTCGGCCACCGAGGCCCACTGGTTCTGGTCCTGGCGGAATCTTTTCCACGGGTCGTAGATCTTGCGGAACTTGGCGTTCTTCGAGGCTTCCTCTTCCATCACGGCGGTGGAAGTCTTGAAACAGGCATCCATCACATCGCGCGGATAGGTACGCAGCTTGACGCCGTTCTTCAGCAGCCGGGCCAGCGCGGTGGGGTTCTTCACGTCGTATTCGGCCTGCATCGACACGTGCGCCTCGTAGCTGGCCACCTCGATGGCGGCCTGGTACTCCTTGGGCAGTTTTTCCCATTCCTTGATGTTCACGTAGAACGTGAACGAGGCCGACGGCTCCCACCAGCCGGGCGCATAGTAGAACGGCGCCACCTTGAAGAAGCCCAGCTTTTCATCGTCGTACGGGCCGACCCATTCGGCCGCATCGATCGTGCCTTTTTCGAGCGCCGGGTAGATGTCACCGCCGGCCAGCTGCTGCGGCACCACGCCCAGCCGTTCCAGCACCTTGCCGGCAAAGCCGGCCACGCGCATCTTGGTGCCCTTCAGGTCGGCCACCGACTTGATCTCCTTGCGGAACCAGCCGCCCATCTGCGTGCCGGAATTCCCGCCCAGGAAATTGATGATGTTGTAGTCCTTGAAGAACGCGCGCATCAGTTCGCGGCCGCCGCCCTGGTCATACCAGGCGGTGTGCTGGCGCGACGTGAGGCCGAACGGCACCGCGCAATCGAAGGAAAACGTGGAATCCTTGCCGAAGTAGTAGTACGAGGCGCTGTGGCCGCACTCCACGGTGCCGGCTTGCACGGCATCGAGCACCTGCAGGCCCGGCACGATTTCTCCGGCCGCGAACGAGCGGATGGTGAACTTGCCGTTGGTGAGCTGGGAAATGCGCTTGGTGAAGGTATCCGAAGCGCCGAAGATCGTGTCCAGCGACTTGGGGAAGCTGGAGGCGAGGCGCCAGGAAATGGTGGGCTGGGACTGCGCCAGGGCGGGAGCGGCGATGATGCCCGCACCTGCGCCCGCGGCAGCCTTCGCAATGAAGCGTCGACGTTCCATACGGTCTCCTGAGTTTTTTATAGCGTAGGAAAAACGTTACTGCTCAGGACAGTGTAGGGAAACGCCGATGGCGTGGCAACTGTTCAGTTGCCGGCGACGACCATCTTTTCGATCAGGATGGAACCCGTCTGTTTGGTGCCACGGATCAGCACGTCGTTGCCGATGCCGACGATCTGGCGGAACATTTCCTTCATGTTGCCGGCGATGGTGATTTCCTCCACCGGATACTGGATGATGCCGTTCTCGACCCAGAAACCGGAGGCGCCGCGCGAGTAATCGCCCGTCACGTAGTTGGTGCCCTGGCCCATCAGTTCGGTGACCAGCAGGCCGGTGCCCATTTTCTTCAGCATGCCGGCGAAGTCGTCTTCCGGCCGGGTGAGGTTCGACGTGAGCGACAGGTTGTGCGAGCCGCCGGCGTTGCCGGTGGTCTGCATGCCCAGCTTGCGGGCCGTGTAGGTGGACAGGAAATAGCCCTGCAGCACGCCATCCTTGACGACATCGCGGTATTGCGTGCGCACGCCCTCTTCATCGAACGGCGCCGAACCGATGCCGCCCGGCACGTGCGGATCTTCGCTGACCTGCACGTGTTCCGGGAACACCTGCTGGCCCAGCGTATCGAGCAGGAAGGTGGACTTGCGGTACAGCGCGCCGCCCGACGTGGCTTGCACGAAGGCACCCAGCAGGCCGGCGGCCAGCGGTGCCTCGAACAGCACCGGGCAGGTGCGCGTGGTGATCTGGCGCGCGTTCAGCCGCGCCAGCGCGCGCTCGGCGGCATAGCGGCCGATGGCTTCCGGCGTGGCCAGCTTCTTCGGATCGCGCACCGAGCTGTACCAGTCGTCGCGCTGCATGTGGGCGCCCTTGCCGGCGATCGGCGTGGCGGAGATGGTGTGCCGCGAATACGGGTAGCCGCCGATGAAGCCGCGCGAGTTGGCCGACACGAAGTGCGACTGCTGCACGTGCACGCCGGCGCCTTCGCTGTTGGTCACGCGCGGGTCGACCTGGAATGCGGCGGCCTCGGCGCGCTGCGCCAGCACCACCGCTTCCTCGGTGCTGATCGGCCACGGGTAGAACAGTTGCAGGTCGCGCGGGTCACGTTCGAGCAGGTGTTCCTCGGCCAGCCCGGCCGCTTCGTCGTCCGCCGTGAAGCGGGCGATGTTGTAGGCCGCTTCGACGGTGGCGCGCAGCGATGCGGTGGAAAAATCCGACGTCGATGCATTGCCGCGCTTCTGGCCGACGAAGACGGTGACGCCGAGGCCCTTGTCCTTGTTCTGCTCGATCGTCTCGATCTTGCCCTTGCGAACCGACACCGACAGGCCGCTACCTTCGCTGATCTCGACGGCGGCATCGGTGCCGCCGGTCTCGCGCGCATAACTCAATACGTCTCGCGCGATCTGTTTCAACTGGTCCTGGCTGTGGGTGAAATGCGATTCGCTCATAGGGTGTTTTGGTCGGCTAATCTTTAAAACAGTTATCATAGCAGCCGTTTACCGTTTTTACAGGCGCGCCTGAAGTGGCGCGTTTTTCATCATGCCAAATGCAAACCGCGGGGCCGTCGGCTTCGATTCCTCCGAGTTCCAGGAAAAATACGAGCGTCCCTCCAAGACCGAAATGAAACGCCAGTCCGACGCGCTGCAAGCCCTGGGCCTCGAACTGGTGGAACAGCCGCGCGACCGCGTGAAGCGCGTGCCGATGCCGGAGGACGTGAAGGATGCCATTCTGGAATGCCAGAACATCAAGAATCACGAGGGCCGCCGCCGCCAGCTGCAATTCGTCGGCAAGAAGATGCGCACGCTGACCGAAGAGGAAGTGGCCATCATCCAGCGCACCATCGAAGGCTGGAAAGGCGCGTCGAAGGCCGATACGGCCGCGCTGCATGCGCTGGAGCGCCGCCGCGACAAGCTGCTGGCCGACGACCAGGCACTGACCACCCTGCTGGCCGAGCACCAGGAACTGGATGCCCAGCACCTGCGCGCGCTGATCCGCAATGCGCGCAAGGAACAGGCCGAGAACAAGCCGCCGAAGGCGTACCGCGAGATCTTCCAGCTGCTCAAGGAACTGGACGCGAAAACGCGCGGCGCGGCCAAGGCGGCTGCGGATGCCGACGCCGATGCCGAGGATGAGGACGATGACGAACGGGACGAATGACCAGGTGAGCCAGGAGCCGGCCGAGCTCGTGATCGGGCTGGTGTCGGTGTCGGACCGCGCCAGCGGCGGCGTCTACCAGGACGCCGGCATCCCCGCGCTGGAAGAGTGGCTGCGCAGCGCGATCACCACGCCGTTCCGCGTCGAGACGCGCCTGATCCCGGACGAGTGCGCCACCATCGAAGCCACGCTGGTCGAACTGGTCGATACGGTGAAATGCCACCTGGTGCTGACCACCGGCGGCACCGGCCCGGCCCGCCGCGACGTGACGCCCGAAGCCACGCTGGCCATCGGTACCAAGGAAATGCCGGGCTTCGGCGAGCAGATGCGGCAGATCAGCCTGCATTTCGTGCCGACCGCGATCCTGTCGCGGCAGGTCGCCGTGATCCGCGAGATACCCGACGTGTCGCCACCTCATGCCGCGCTGGTGATGAACCTGCCCGGCCAGCCGAAGTCCATCAAGGAAACGCTGGAAGGCTTGAAGGACGACGCCGGCAACCAGGTCGCCGCCGGCATTTTCGCCGCCGTGCCCTACTGCATCGACCTGATCGGCGGCCCGTATATCGAAACCGATGGCGCGGTGTGCAAGGCGTTCCGGCCGAAGTCGGCACTGCGCAATCCACCCGACAACAAGGCAGCGGCCACGCCCCTGCAATGACGAGGACATCATGATCGACGTACTGCCCAATATCGAAGTTTCCACCAACGACAACCCGCAGGTCGCGATCATCTGGATGCACGGCCTGGGCGCGGACGGCAACGACTTCGTGCCGTTCGTGAAGGAACTGAACCTGTCCGGCCTGCCGGGCATCCGCTTCATCTTCCCGCACGCGAACACCATGCCGGTGACCATCAACGGCGGCTATGTGATGCGCTCGTGGTACGACATCGCCCATACCGACCTGGGCCGCCAGGAAGACGAAAAAGGCCTGCGCGCCTCGCAGGCGCAGGTGGAAGCCCTGATCGCCCGGGAAAAATCGCGCGGCATCCCGGCCAGCCGCATCATCCTGGGCGGTTTCTCGCAAGGCTGCGCGATGACCTTGCAGACCGGGCTGCGCCACCAGGAAAAGCTGGCCGGGCTGCTGTGCCTGTCCGGCTACGTGCCGATGGCCGACAAGGTGGCCGCCGAGCGCAGCCCCGCCAACCAGGACACCCCGATCTTCCTCGTGCACGGCCGGCTCGACCCGGTGATCCCGATCGCCCGCGCCACCGCCTCGCGCGACCTGCTGAAATCGCTGGGCTACCAGGTCGAGTGGCATGACTACTACATGCAGCACTCCGTGTGCCCGGAAGAAGTGAACGACATCTCCGGCTGGCTGCACAAGATCCTGAAGTAAGACTGTCACCGTTTTTCAAAGCGCATGCATTCCCCCCAACAGCAAAGGGCTGGGGTCAGGGGAGGAATACTGGCTTGCAGGCCAGTATCGCTACGTCGGCAAGGAGCGACGCTCCTTGAAACCCCGACTACGCCCCGCCGGGGTGAAGCAGGGGTTTCGCGAAGCATGCTTCGCGCCTGCGCAACGGTGCTGGCATACGTGCCAGCACTCCCCCCTGACCCCGGAATTTGCCCTTGGGTGGACTTAACTTAACGGCATTAGTGACTGTCACCGTTTCTCGCCGCCCTATTTGACATCACTCCGGCAGTGGCGCGGCCGGGGATGGTGGCGCCGCCGTTTGCGCGGCGTTCATCACCATCGCCAGGAACGTGTAGTAGCCACACAATCCCATCAGGTCCGTGACGCCGTGCTCGCCGAACCGGCGCAGCGCGGCGCCATACGTGGCGTCGGACACGCGCCTGTCCCGCTGCAGCTCCATGCAAAAGTCGAACACCGCCTGCTCGTCCGGTGCCAGGCCGGCTGGCGCGCGGCGCTGCGCGATGGCGTCGACGATGCCCGGCGCAATGCCCGCTTCCACCGCGATGGGCGCATGGATCGCCCACTCCACCTGCTGGTTCCAGTGCCGCGCGGTGACCAGGATCGCCAGTTCGGCCAGCCGCGGGCCCAGCGCGCTGCGGTAGCGCAGGTATTCGCCCATCCGCTGCGCATGCTGCATCAGTTCGGGGCTGCGCAGCAGCGGCACGAAGGGACCGTACAGCGCGCCGCGCGGACCGTCGATGACGGCCTGGGCGGCGACGTGTTGTTCCGGCGTCATATGTTCCGGCGCAATCGGGGGCAGGCGATCTGTCATGTGGGAAATACTCGCTGAAGGCACGAGATAAATCAATACCACGGTGTTTCCTCAAGGCTACTGTCGCCAGGACAAGCCACCACGACGAGGACACCATGAGCAAGATGATCCACCGGAACCTGCGCCATACGCCACCCACCGCCGTGTGCGCGTTCGGCATGTACCTGCGCGACAGCAAAGGCAATACCTACCTGGATGCGAGCGGCGGCGCGGCCGTGTCGTCGCTGGGCCATGGCCATCCGGACGTGCTGGCCGCGATGGGCGCGCAGATGAAAACGACGGCCTACGCGCACTCGGGCTTCTTCACCACCGACGTGGCCGAGGAACTGGCGCAGCGCCTGGCCACCGATGCACCGGGCGACCTGAACAACGTGTACCTGGTGTCCGGCGGTTCCGAGGCGGTGGAATCGGCGCTGAAGATGGCGCGCCAGTACTTCGTCGAGAATGGCGAACACGAACGCCGCATCTTCATCGCCCGCCAGCAAAGCTATCACGGCAATACGCTGGGCGCGCTGGCACTGGGCGGCAACGAGGCGCGCCGCAGGCAGTTCGAACCGCTGCTGATGGACGTGGCGCGCGTGTCGCCATGCCATGAATACCGCTATCGGCCGGCCGGGCAGGAAGTCGCCGAATACACCGCCGGCCTGCTCGCCGAGCTGGAACAGGCCATCCTCGAGGTGGGCCCGCACAGCATCATCGGTTTCTGCGCCGAACCCGTGGTGGGCGCCACGCTGGGCGCCGTGCCGCCCACGCCCGGCTACTTCAAGGGCGTGCGCGCGCTGTGCGACAAGTACGGCATCCTGTTCATCGCCGACGAAGTCATGTGCGGCATGGGCCGTACCGGCACGCTGTACGCCATCGAGCAGGATGGTGTGGTACCGGACCTGGTCGCGCTCGGCAAGGGCCTGGCCGCCGGCTACCAGCCGATCGGCGCCGTGCTGGCGCGCGACCACGTGGTGGAACGGCTGCGCGGCGGCAGCGGCGTCTTCCAGCACGGGCACACGTACAACGCCCACCCGGTGGCGGCGGCCGCCGCGCTGGCCGTGCAGAAGATCATCAAGCGCGACTGCCTGCTGGGCGCGGCCACCGTGCGTGGCACCACGCTGCGGCGCATGCTGCGCGACGCCTTCGGTACGCATCCGCACGTGGGCGACATTCGCGGCCGCGGCTTGCTGGTGGGGCTGGAACTGGTGCAGGACCGCGAAACGAAGCGCCCGTTCGACCCGGACCTGAAGCTGTTCGCGGCGGTGAAGGAGCAGGCGATGGACTGCGGGCTGATGGTGTACCCGATGGGCGGCACGGCCGACGGCAGGCGCGGCGACCATATCCTGCTGGCGCCGCCCTTCATCGCCACCGAGGCGGACCTGGCGCAGATCGTCAACCGCCTGTCGGATGCGCTGGGCCGGGCCCTGGCGGCGATCCGGCCGGCTTGATCAGAACTGCTGGAACCCGATCACATCCTGCTGCTGCTCGCCCAGCCCGGCGATGCCGAGCCGCAGCAGGTCGCCCTTCTTCAGGAAGCGCTTGCGCGCCATGCCCACGCCGGGCGGCGTGCCGGTGGCGATGATGTCGCCCGGTTCCAGCGTCATGAACTGCGACAGGTACGAAACGATCTGCGGCACCTTGAAGATCATCGTCGACGTGTTCCCCGTCTGCATGCGCTTGCCGTTCACTTCCAGGTACAGGTCGAGGTCGTTGACGTCCCATACTTCATCGCGCGTGACGAGCCACGGGCCGACCGGGCCGAACGTGTCGCAGCCCTTGCCCTTGTCCCACTGGCCGCCCCGTTCGAGCTGGAACTCGCGCTCGGAGACATCGTTCACCACGCAGTAGCCGGCCACGTATTTCTCGGCATCGGCTTCGCTGACATGGCGCGCGCGGGTGCCGATGACGACGCCCAGTTCCACTTCCCAGTCCGTCTTCTTCGAGCCCTTGGGCAGCATCACCGGATCGTCCGGGCCGGACAGGCTGGTGATCGCCTTCATGAACACGATCGGTTCCTTCGGCACCGGCAAGTTCGATTCGGCCGCGTGGTCCGCGTAATTGAGGCCGATGCCGATGAACTTGCCCACCTTCCCCACCGGCACGCCGAAGCGCGGATTACCGCGCACCAGCGGCAGCGTGTCGTGCGGGACCTTGGCGATCTTCTTCAATACCTTGTCCGACAGATTGGCGCCGGCGAGGTCGCCGATCACGCCAGACAGGTCGCGCAGCCTGCCTTCATCATCGATCAGGCCCGGCTTTTCCTTGCCGACGCGCCCATAACGAACCAGTTTCATTTTCTCTCCTACACATGATGCGGCGAAAGCGGGCCAGGAGCCTGCGCTTCCGGTCAAAGCGGAGATTCTACAGGGTTCGCGAGAAGCGGCCTGCGCCGGCGCCGGAAGAAGCGGACGATGCCTGGCAATTGCAGCATCACCAGCAGCAGGAACGCGGCCCGGTAGGCGGCGGCCGGATAGCGTTGCGCGGCGTCCGGCGGCCACAGGTCGACGACCAGGCCGAAGCCCGCCTGCACGAGGAAGGCACCGGTGAAGATCAACAGGTTCAGGCACGTCGCGGCACGTCCCGCGAGTGCCGGCGGCAGCGCCCGCGCGACGATCGTATATTCGATGCCGGTGACGGTGCCCACGAGGGCGAACAGCACGGACAGCATCGCACAGTAGGAAAACGAAGCAGGCGAAGCCGCGGGCTGCCAGGCCACCACGAAGCCGCACTGCACCGCGACGAACAGCGCGACGCCGATGCCGGCCACCGTGATCGGTTCGGCGCCGCGCCGGCCCGCCCATTCGGTCACCGTGCCCACCGCGATCGCGCCGAAGATCACGGCGGCCATGCCGATGGACAGCAGCCATGCCACGTCCTGTTCGGAGCACCGCCCCGCGTCCGTCAGCCAGCGCCCGATCCACAAGCCCTGGATGCCGAAGAACACCGCGTGCGGCACCAGCACCAGCGACGCTGTCTCGCGGAATGCCGGGTGGCGGAATACCTCGGCGAGGTCCGCCATGCCGAAGGCCTGTCGCGGCGCGGCCGGCTGCGCGGGCGCCAGCAGCAGCACCAGCAGCGCCACGCCCACGCAGCACAGCGCCAGCACGACGAACAGCGCGCGCCAGTCCGCGTGCTGCAGGAACAGGGTGACGGGCAGCGTGGACGAGGCCGCGCCCAGGCCACCGGCGGCGATCAGGTAGCCCTGCACCGACGGCATGCGTTCCGGCGCGACCCACATGGCGATCGCCTTCACCGCGGCCATGAAGCAGCCGGCCAGGCCGAGCCCCATCACCGTGCGCGCGGCCAGCAGCTGCGCGAAGCCCGTGCCGGACGCGAAGGCGAACGTGCCCGCGGCGGCCAGCAGCAGCATCGGCACCTGCACCCGGCGCGGCCCGAAGCGGTCCAGCGCGACCCCGACCGGCAACTGGGCCAGCGCGAACGCCAGGAAATAGGCGCTGGTGAGCAGCCCCAGGTCGCCCGGCGTCAGCGCCGCCGTGTCCACCAGTTGCGGCGCCAGCACCGCGTTCACCGTGCGCAACAGGCAGGACAGGTAATGCCCCAGCGCGAAAGGCAGGAGCGCGAGACACAGCATGGCCGGCCCGGACAGCCGCCCGCCAGGTATGCGGGCCATCGGCGCCGTGCAGGTGGGCGCAGGATGGAGGACAGGCGAGGATACGGACGCGGGTGCGGCCATGGTCAGGCGGCGTTGCCCTGCGAGGTGCACGAGCGCGCGCTGGTGATCGGGATCACCTTGCGCTGCGGCGGCACGTGCAGCGCCTGCGGCGCGTCGTCGGTCTCGAAGAAGAATTTCTCCTTGCCGAAGGCGGGCTTCAGGTGATCGAGCCAGGTGGCGTTCTCGTCGTACTTGGCGAAGAAGGGCTTCTTCACCCAGTCCGGATTGCGCGCCTGCAGGAACTGCAGCGCGAACAGCTTTTCGCCGTTGATGGTCACCACGCCATCGATCGCCACCTTGCCGGGGAAGGCGCTCATCGACGGGCCGCGCACCGTGCGCGCCAGGCCGGACACCATCTGGTAAGCCTGCTGGAAGATCTCGTGCGCGCGCGCCAGCGGCAACTGGAAGTATTCGCTCGGCCCGGTGTCGCGCTCCACGAACATGTAGTACGGGATCGCGCCCAGGCGCACGCCGGTGCGCCACAGTTCGGCCCAGCTGTGCGGATCTTCGTTGATGTGGCGGATCAGCGGGCCCTGCATGCGCAGCGTGGCGCCGGTGCCGACGATGCGCTTGACGGCTTTCTGGGCGATGTCCTGGCGCAGTTCCACGGCGTGGTTGTAGTGCCCCATGATCGCCAGGTTCTTGCCGCTTGCGACCACCTTCTCGAACAGGCGCAGCAGGTCGTCCGCATCCCTGTCGGTGACGAAGCGCTGTGGCCAGTACGCCACGGATTTCGTGCCGATGCGGATGTTCTGGATATGCGCCATGTCCGGCGCCAGCAGCGGCTCGATGAATTCGGCCAGCGAGCGGGTATTCATGACCATCGGGTCGCCGCCGGTGATCAGCACATCCGTCACTTCCTCGTGCGCCTTCAGGTACGACACCAGCTCCGTGGTTTCCCGGGCATCGAACTTCATGTCGTCCATGCCCACGAACTGCGGCCAGCGGAAGCAGAACGTGCAGTAGGCATGGCAGGTCTGGCCCGCGCTGGGGAAGAACAGCACGGTTTCCTTGTACTTGTGCTGCAGGCCCTTCAGCACGTGGTCGTTCACGCGCGGCACGTTGTGCGTCATCTGGCCGGCCGGGTGCGGGTTCATGCGCATGCGGATCTTGTGGACCAGCGCGGCGATCGCGGCATCGTCCTGCTTCACCATCACCAGGTCGCGCAGCTGGCGGTACTCGTCCACCGGCAGCATGTCGCGGTGCGGGAACACCAGGCGGTAGATGGGATCGTCCGGGACGTTGGCCCAGTCGATCAGGTTCTCCATCACATATTCGTTGGTGCGGAACGGCAGCACGTGCGAGACCACCTGCACGGCTTCCTGCTGGTCCGGCGGCAGCCATTGCCACTGGCGGGCCTGGCGGATGCTCTGGCGGGTGTACGGCTTGAATTTTTGCGGGGCGAAATCGGTCGTCATTGTGGATGCTCCGTTGGTTGCTCCGGGTTAAGGGAATCCACATCGTAGACATGCCCCAACTGATCATGTTGCAGTAAATCAATATCCGCACGGAAAATTTTCGTCGCGTTTTCTGACACCTTGCGCTAGCGCAATTTCTCGCCGGCAGCATCGGCGCACAATGGTTTGACCTTGACCAACCACGGGAGCTCCCCATGAAACAAGTACTGATCCGCAGCATGGCCTACCTCGCATTTGCCAGTGTCAGCGCCTTCGTCTTCGCCGCCCAGCCGACCGAGAAGGATGCGATCGCCATGGCCGAACGCGGCGCCGCATTCATGAAGGCCAACGGCAAGGAAGCGCTGATGAAGAAGCTGGCCGCCAAGGACCCGGAATTCGTGCAGGGCGAGCTGTATGTGGACATGCGCGACATCAACACGGGCATTGTGATCGCCCATCCGATCAACCCGTCGATCGTCGGCAAGAACCTGACCGACGTGCCGGACGCCAGCGGCAAGGTGTATCGCCGCGAGATCATCCAGCTGGCCGCCAAGGACGGCAAGGGCTGGGTCGACTACATGTACAAGAACCCGGTCAGCGGCAAGATCGAACCGAAGACGACGTACATCCTGCGCGTCGGCGACGTGGTGCTGGAAGCCGGCATCTACAAGAAATAAAGACGCCGCCCACCGGTCGCGCGCCACGCATCCTTTCTTTACCTCATTGATCCAAGCTTCACTCATCCAAGCTTCATTCATCCATCATCCCTGGCGGGAGCAGTCATGTTGAACAAATTACGAATCGGTCCCAAACTGTTGCTGGCGCCCAGCGTCGTGCTGATCTTGCTGGTGGCCATCACGGCCTGCGCCTGGATCGGCATGGTGCGCCAGAACGCATCGCTGGAAAACCTGGTGCAGGTGCGCGCCGCGCGCCTGAAGGCCACGGCGGACATCGCCGGCGAAGCCAAGTTCGCCCATGCCAACATCTACCAGTTGCTGGCATGGGTCAACGGCAGCTTCGCGAAAACGCGGCTGGACGAGCTGACGGACCGCATCCACTCCCGCCACCGCAGCATCGAACAGCAGCTGGTACAGCTGGCGCGCGTGTCCGACGCCGAGGAGCGCAAGCTGGTCGACGCCTCCAGCCAGGCGCTGATCGCCTATCGCAAGGGTGTGCTGGAAACCATCGAGATGGCCCAGATGGACCAGTCGATCGCCACCAATGCGATGCAGAAGGCGGAGCGCCAGTTCGTGCTGCTCGAAGAAGACCTGCAGCGGCTGGCGGCGCTGGAAAAATCGCTGTCGGAAACGGCGCACGCGGCGGCCAAGGCGGAGTTCCGCCAGCTGGGCATCGCGATGGCGGCCTTGTGCGTGCTGTCGGTAGCGCTGTCATTGCTGGTATCGATGCTGGTGCGCACCGCGCTGCTGCGCGATATCCGCTCGATCGCCGACGTGGTGCGCAGCCTGGCCGCGGGCCGGCTCACCACCGCCAAGCCGAATGCCGGCCGCGACGAGATCGCGGAAACGGCGCGCGTGCTGGACCAGAGCATCGCCAACCTGAACCAGACCTTGCGCACGATCCGCGGCGCGGTGCAGTCGATCGATACCGCTTCCCATGAAATCGCGGTGGGCAACCTGGACCTGTCCAGCCGAACCGAGCAGCAGGCCGGCTCGCTGGAGGAAACGGCCAGCGCGATGGCCAGCCTGACGACGGCCGTACGCCAGAACGCCGAGAATGCCCGCGAAGCGTGCCGGCTGGCGGCCACCGCCACCTCGATGGCGGAAAAAGGCGGCGATGCCGTGTCGCAGGCCGTGACGACGATGGAATCGATCCGCTCCAGCTCGCGCAAGATCGTGGAAATCACCGGCGTGATCGACAGCATCTCGTTCCAGACCAATATCCTGGCGCTGAATGCCGCCGTGGAGGCGGCCCGGGCAGGCGAGCAGGGGCGCGGCTTCGCCGTGGTGGCCAGCGAGGTGCGCACGCTGGCGGCCCGCTCGGCGGCGGCGGCCAAGGAAATCAAGGAACTGATCGCCAGGTCGGTCTCCACGATCGACGACGGCGCCGCGTCCGTCAGCCTGGCCGGCCGCAGCATGGGCGATATCGTGTCATCGGTGCAGCAGGTGAACCACATCATCGGCCGCATCAGCGCGGCCAGCGCGGAACAGGCGCAGGGCATCGCCGAAGTCAACCAGGCGGTCGGCCAGATCGACGACGTCACGCAGCAGAACGCGGCCCTGGTCGAACAGGCCGCCGCCGCCGCCGAAAGCCTGCAGGAACAGGCGGTCAGCCTGTCGCGCGCGGTGAACGTATTCGAACTGGATGCGGTACGCGATCAGCCGGCCCGCGCGCTCCCCGCGAGCGCCCGTGATGACGAACGCCGGGCGACGGACAGCGCGATGCGCGGGCTGCGGCTGCAGGCGCCGGTGCACGGCAGCGACCGCCACCGGCAGCGCGGCTGACAGGGGCACGGCGGCGCGGCGAGCGGCTGGGGCGTTACGGGCGGAACGGCTTGCTCAGGTATGGCGAGCGGGCCACGCCGAAGCGCCACGGTGTGTCCATCGCCTTCGAGATGCCGATGCGGGGACCGGCGGCGACCGGCAACGCCATCGCCTCGGCATCGCGTGGCAGCAGGTGGAACGGCGGCAGCGCCAGCGGCTTGCCGTTGTGCTCGCGCGTGATGCCCAGCGCCTGGCAGACCCGGCCGGGACCGGAAGCCAGCAGCCGCGGATCCTGCAAGCCGCGGCGCGCGGCCATCGTCTCGATCCCGTGCAAGGGTTCGATCGCGCGGATCAGCACACCGGCGCCATGGCCCTCTTCCCGGCACACGAAGTTGAGGCACCAGTGGATGCCGTACGAGCGGTACACATAGGCATGCGCCGGCGGACCGAACATCGCGGCGTTGCGTTCGGTCGGCCCGTTATAGGTGTGGGAAGCGGGATCTTCGCGGTCGTAGGCCTCGGTTTCGACGATCCGGCCGCCCACGCCATCGACCAGCACGGTCACCCCGATCAGCAGCCGCGCCACCTCGTGCGATGGTGCATTGAAGTCAATTCCAGCAAGAAAAGTCGTCATGCGGAGATTGTAGCGCCGCGCCGCGCAAGCCCGCGCCGGGCTCGGTACTCTTGCCGGATCGGCAAGTGCAATCTGTTCGTTTCGCTATCAATCCGGCGCGGATGGGCAACATTCACAGAAGAACACGATAAAAAATCGGTGCAAAATGATATTGCCGTACCGAAACAAGCGATAATGGCACGTTCGTTGACTTTCGCCGCAGTTCCATTACAACCATGACCGCCACCACTACTCCTGCCAGGGAAGCCGCCGTCGAAGACGCCCTGCTGCGTTCGATCCGCATTCCCCCCCGCCCGAGTCTGCTGGTGGACCTGCAGGCCGAGCTGGCCGATGACGATCCTTCGCCGCGCCGCATCGCCCGCATCATCGGCAACGACGTGGGCATGTCCGGCGCACTGCTGAAGCTGGCCAATTCGCCGTTCTTCGGCGCCGCCCGCAAGGCCAAGTCGGTCGAGCAGGCGATCAATTTCCTGGGCATCAACCAGTGCGCGGCCTTGCTGACGGGCCTGCTGGCACGGCAGGCGATCGATGGCGGCAGCGGCGCCCTGAACCAGTTCTGGGACACCAGCGCGCGGCGCGCCGAGTCGCTGGTGTTCATCGCCCGCCGCCTGCGCATCGCCCCGGCGGACATCGCCCACACGTTCGGCCTGTTCTGCGACATCGGCGTGCCGCTGCTGATGGACCGTTTCGCCGGCTATGCCGACACGCTGGCGATCGCCGGGCGCGACACGCTGCGCCGCTTCACCGACGTGGAAGACGCGCTGCACAGCACCAACCACGCCGCCATCGGCTGCCTGCTGGCACGCAACTGGGGCCTGTCGCCGGACGTTTCCTGGGCCATCCTGCACCACCACGACTACGCGGTGCTGGACGACGACGCCACCGACGACGCGATCCGCTCGCTGGTGGCCGCCTCGGTGCTGGCCGAACGGGGCATTGCGCGCTACCATGGCAACCGCGATTCCCTGGAGTGGGAAAAAGGCGGCGAACCGGCCTGCCGCCACCTGGGCCTGGATGCCGGGGAGGCGGAAGACCTGCTCGAGGAATTGCACGACACCTTCCACATCGATCACTGACGATGCCCGCTCCGGGCATCTGGAAACCCATGCCCAAGAATAAAAAGCCCGTTCCCCGCAAGTCCGCCATCCCCGCCGAAGAAAAAGAGGAAGTCCAGGTCGCCGCCCTGTGCGCGCTGGCGCTCGAGCTGGCCGAACAGGAAGACAGCGAGACGCAGGCCGACGCGCTGCGCCAGAAGGAAGCGGAGTTCCAGCGCCTGCTGCGGCGCTACCTGAACGGCAACCACGACGACCTGCTGTACGGCGCCATCGACCTGGCCAGCCACGAGGATATCGGCGCCTGGCGGCTGCTGCGCGGCGCCGTCGAGGAAGCGGCGGCGTCCCTGCAGATCCGCCGGGAGAATGCACCGGCACTGGAAATCGATGTCTTCGCCATTCCCGTCTTCGTCGGCAGCACGGGCGGCCTGGTCGAAGCGGAAGGATTCCAGGACGACGAGGCCTACGAGGCGCTGCTCGACAGCATGAAGCAGGCCGGCCTGGAAAGCCCGAAGGCCAAGCTGGTGCTGGTCCGCCATGCGTACGACGCGGCCGAGGCCAGCGCCATCACCTACAGCCAGCTGCACGCGATGGCGCGCGAAGCGTCCGCCGTGCTGGGCAACAAGAAGGTGGCCGAGGCGCCGGCGCTGGAACGCAGCATCACCGGCTGGAGCGGCACCGCGTTCGGACCGGACGATGCGGCGGTGGAACTGCGCTTCCTGGTCGGCTTCTCGCAAAAGCACGCCGACGATCCGTTCTACGCCGTGCCGGCCGGCGAGGCGCAGGCCGATGCATGGTTCGAGGCCCGGATGGAACGCTACCGCCGCTGGACCGGGCAAGCCGCGCCGCTGGTGCAGCGCCTGCTCGCGCCGGCCGGCCGCCCGTTGCAGCTGAACTTCCTGTACCAGGACCTGTTCTTCGGCGCGCGCCAGCAGGGCCTGGCGGAACAGGCGATGCTGGCGCTGATGGCCACGCTGGGCGGAGCGCTCGACGGGCATGGCGGCCCGTTCCGCGCCATCGTCGGCCCGGCCGACGTGCAGGGCGACATGGTGCTGCGCGTGCAGCTGTTGGGCGGCGACGGCGCCGTGGTGGCCAGCGGCGAACGGCCGCTGGAACTGGGCAGCGACCTGGCCGTGGAAGTCGACGACGTGCGCGATGCGCTCGCCACGCTGGGCGTGGAAGACGTGGCGGTGGCTTCCCGCTTCGATGCGCAGGGCAACGCCATCGATCCGCGCCCGCTCCAATAGTCCTGACGCATCGGCCCGCGCATCGGCCCAGGCTGCGCATCATGCCGAAGTACCATCCGGCACCCGGGGCGCGTTTCCACTTCGGCTACACTGCACGCTTCTTGTGTTGACCGAACGAAGGAAACGATGTCCCGTCCCCTGCCCGCGCCGCTCGGCGCCCTTGCCCTCTCCCTCGCTGTTCCCCTCGTCCTTGCATTCGGCGGCGTCCAGGCTGCCGGGCTGGCCGTCCACGATGATGCACCGGCCAAGGAAGCCAAAAGCGACCTGGCCGAACGCTACACCAAGTACGAATACCGCATTCCCATGCGCGATGGTGTCAAGCTGTTCACCGTGGTCTACGTGCCGAAGGATACCGGCCGCAGCTATCCCTTCCTGATGCAGCGCACGCCGTACAGCGCGGGCGTGTACGCGGGCGAGCAGCTGCGCTACGGCGTGAACTTCATGCCGAAGCAGATCGGTCCGTCGAAGGAATTCGAGGAAAGCGGCTACATCTTCGTCAAGCAGGATGTGCGGGGCCGCTTCATGTCCGAGGGCAAGTGGCAGGAAATGACGCCGCACGCCAAGGCGCAGCGCCTGGCGGGCGAAGGCAACGAATCGCAGGACATGCACGACACCGTCGAGTGGCTGCTGAAGAACGTGCCGAACAATAACGGCAAGGTCGGCATCCTCGGCATCAGCTACCCCGGCTTCTACACGTCGGCCAGCATCATCGATTCGCACCCGGCCATCAAGGCCGCGTCGCCGCAGGCGCCGATCACCGACCTGTACATGGGCGACGACGCCTACCACGGCGGCGCCTTCATGCTGGCCGCCAACTTCGACTTCTATGCCGCGTTTACGGAGGAACCGAACCCGACACCGCTGCCGAAAACCTGGGGCGACTTCGACTACGGCGTGCCGGACGGCTACGATTACTTCCTGCAGCGGCTGACGCTGGCGAACATCGCGTCGAGCCTGTCGGACCGGCAGCGCACGCTGTTCGCGCCGATGATCGAGCACACCACCTACGACGACTTCTGGAAGAGCCGCAATATCGCGCCGCACCTGAAGAATGTGAAGGCCGCCGTGCTGACGGTGGGCGGCTGGTACGACGCGGAAGACCTGCAAGGGCCGTTCACGACCTACCACGCCATCAAGAAACATAACCCGTCCACGTTCAACGGCCTGGTGGTGGGCCCGTGGGTGCACGGCGGCTGGGCCGGCGGCGACGGCAAGAGCCTGGGCCGCGTCCAGTTCGATGCCAATACGAGCGACTACTTCCGCAAGCAGATCCAGTACCCGTTCTTCGAGCAGCACCTGAAGGGTGTCAAGCCGGCCAGGGCGATCGCCGAGGTGACCGCCTTTGAAACGGGCACCAACGTGTGGCGCCAGTACACCGCGTGGCCGCCGCAGGCGGCGAAACCGCGCATCCTGTACTTCGGCGCGAACGGCGGGCTGGGCTGGCAAAAGCCCGCCACGGCGGCAGACCGCGACAGCGGCTACGACGAATACGTCAGCGACCCGAAGAAGCCGGTGCCGTTCGTCGGCTACCCGGCCACCGGCGTGCCGAAGGAATACATGGTGTCGGACCAGCGCTTCGCCGCCACCCGGCCGGACGTGCTCGTCTACCAGACCGAACCGCTGGAAGACGACGTGACGATCGCCGGCCCCGTCACGCCGAAACTGTTCGTGTCCACCAGCGGCACGGATGCCGACTGGGTGGTCAAGCTGATCGACGTCTACCCGAACGAGTATCCGGGCGGTGACGAGGAGCGCCAGCGCGGCAAGGATGTCCCGGCGCCGAAGCTGGCCATGGCCGGCTACCAGCAGCTGGTGCGCGGCAATCCGATGCGCGGCAAGTTCCGCAACAGCTTCGAGCGGGCCGAGCCGTTCGTGCCGGGCAAGGTCGAGGCGGTCAATTTCCACCTGGGCGACGTGCACCACACGTTCCGCCGCGGGCACCGCATCATGGTGCAGGTGCAAAGCTCGTGGTTCCCGCTGGTCGACCTGAATCCGCAGACGTTTACCGATATCCCGACGGCCAAGCCGGAGGATTTCAGGAAGGCCACGCAGCGCGTCTACCATGCGCCGGAAACGCCTTCGGGCCTCCAGCTGCTGGTGATGCCGTCCCGCTGACGGCGCGGCTTTGACAAGCGAAACGGCGGGGAGGATACTGGCCTGATCGGAGGGCCGCCATGTCTACTTGTCCGCTCGTTTCCCTGCCGGCTGATTTGCACGCTGATCTGCACGCTGATCCGCACGCCGATCGGCCGGCTGATTTTCATGCCCCCTTGCCTGCTGATTTGCACGCTGATCCGCACGCCGATCGGCCGGCATCCCTGCTCCGCATCGCGCTATCGGCGCTGGCCCTGCTGATGGCGTTCCTGCTGTCCGGTTGCGCGACGGCGCCCGCCCCCGAGGAGGCGCCGGGCGAGCTGTTCGCCGATCACCTGTTCGGCCCTTCCACCGCCACGCTGACCGAAGCGGAAATCTTCGGGCTGACGCCGGCCATGAAAGCCTATGTCAAGGAAGTGCAGCGCCACCGCCGGGGCCGCGAAATCCGCCGCGCCCTGTTCGAAGCGCTGTACCAGCGCGACGGGCTGCAGCTCGAATACGATTCCGCGCTGACGCGCACCGCCGCGCAGGCCTTCGCGGCGCGCCAGGGCAATTGCCTGTCGCTGGTCATCATGACAGCGGCGCTGGCCAGCGAGATGAACATTCCCGTCGTGTTCCAGGACATGCCCGTCGACGATGCGTGGAGCCGCAGCGGCGACCTGTACTTCAACAGCGGCCACGTCAACCTGAAACTGGGCCGTATCCTGCGCGAGAGCGTGTCTTCCTACGACAGCGCCACCTACATGGTGGTCGACTTCCAGCCGCCGCCCGATCGCCGGCCCGTGGAAGGCAATCCGATCAGCCGCCAGACGGTGGTGGCCATGTTCATGAACAACCGCGCTGCCGAGGCGCTGGCCCGCGACCGCTTCGACGAAGCCTACTGGTGGTCGCGCCACGCGATCGTGGCCGACCCCTCGCTGCTGTACGCCTACAACACGCTGGCCGTGGTGTACCGCCGCCATGGCAATCCGGCGATGGCCGAACGCACGCTGCGCTGGGCGCTGGATCGCGAGCCGAAGAGCACGATGGTGTTGAACAACCTGGCCCAGCTGCTCGATGCCGAAGGCCGCAAGGCCGAAGCCACCGTGCTGCGCGAACGGCTGGCCCGGCTGCAACCGGTCACGCCGTTCTATTACTTCAACCTGGGCCGCACCGCGATGGCCATGGGCGACTGGCAGCGCGCCCGCCAGCTGTTCGAACGCGAATTGCAGCGCGACCCGGACTACCACGAGTTCCACGCCTGGCTGGCAGCCGCGCTGCGGCAATTGGGCGATCACCGCCGCGCCGACCAGCACATCAAGCGGGCCATGGCGACCAGCACTACACGCACCGACCACGCGCTGTATGCGGCCAAGCTGGACCGCCTGCGCGCCCACGCGGCGCAAACGCCTTCCCAGTGAGGCGGGAGGCCAGCTTCAGGCAACACCCATAGCGAGAACGCAACAACATGCGCGACGCCCGGCCCGGTTTGGCGGTAGACTGGGCTCATGAGTACTTCACGCAAAGTTGCCGCCGCTGTCGGCGTAGTTGGTTTCCTTTGGGCAGGCATGGTTTCCGCAATCGCGGCCGGCCAGCGCAAGCTGCTGTTCAATCCCACGCTCGTGCGCGAGGTGCAGAGTCCGCGCAGCAGCGCGCACCGCACGCGCGCCGTGGTGCTGCGCGCGCACGACGGCACCCGCCTGGCCGGCTGGCTGATGACGCCGAACACCCCGGGGCCGCACCCGGCCGTGGTGTACTTCGGCGGCCGCTCGGAAGAGGTGTCGTGGGTGGTGCGCGATGCCGGCAACCTGTTCCCCGGCATGGCCGTGCTGGCAATGAATTACCGCGGCTACGGCGATTCGCGCGGCGAACCGGGCGAAGAGCACATGGTCGAGGATGGCTGCATGCTGTTCGACTGGCTATGCGGCCGCCGCAATGTGGACAAGGGGCGCGTTGCCGTGATCGGCCGCAGCCTCGGTTCCGGCGTGGCGGTGCAGGTCGCCAAGGAACGGCCGGCGCACTCGGTGGTGCTGATCACGCCGTACGACTCGATCCTGGCGCTGGCCCAGCGCCGCTTCCGCGGCGTGCCCGTCAGCTACCTGCTGCGC
This sequence comes from Pseudoduganella albidiflava, assembly GCF_004322755.1. NCBI lineage: Bacteria > Pseudomonadati > Pseudomonadota > Betaproteobacteria > Burkholderiales > Oxalobacteraceae > Pseudoduganella > Pseudoduganella albidiflava. The sequence goes on along the minus strand of NZ_CP036401.1, from coordinate 373,232 downwards.
CACCGCTTCGAATCGATCAAGTACGCGTCGCTGCTGTCGGCCCCCACCTATGTGCTGCGCGCCGCCAGCGACGACGTGGTGCCGCACATGCACACCGACGTGCTCGTATCGAAACTGCTGCGCGTGCACATGGACGAGACGATTCCCGAATCGGATCACATGAACATTCCCTATTTGCCGGCCACGCAGCAGAAGATCGCCCACTTCCTCACCACGCAGTTCACCCTCACCCAGCCGCTGCAGCCGGTGCCGGACGATACGCCGACGGCGGCGTGATCACTTCGCGGGAAAACCGCGCTCGAAGCCGATAAAGCGCACCGGCACCGCGCCGGTCAGCCACACGCCGTTGTCGGACCGGTGGAACACCTGCCCGTGCGCATGAAGTTCCCCGGCGCGGATTTCCAGCACGACCGGGACGCCATAGCGCGCGCCCACCCTGAGCGCCGTTTCCCGGTCCGTGGAGAGGTGCACGTGCTGCCGCGAGCCCGGCCGCAACCCCGACTGGCGGATCGACGCGACGAAGCGGCTGGCCGTGCCGTGGTACAGCACGGCGGGTGGCACCGCCGGGGCCAGTTCCAGGTCCACCGAACGCAGGGAATGGCCCTGGCTGGCACGGATCCGCGTGCCGTCTTCGCTGAACGCAAAGCGCTGCTTGTCGTTGCTGGCGACCACTTCGCGCAGGGTGTCCAGCGTGAGCGGGGTACCGTGGCGCGTGGCCTTGTCCAGCAGTTCGGCCACGTCGGCCCAGCCGTTCCGGTCCAGCGCCAGGCCGATCGTATCGGGCGAGTGGCGCAGGATCAGGGACAGGAAGCGGCTGGTGCGTTCGTGGGCAGGCTTGGCGGGCATCGGTGGCAACTCCGGAGGTCGATCCCCCGATGATAGCGGAGCCCCGATCCTCTAGGGAACCGCGCAGCCGTTGTGCGCCGCCTTGCCGGCAAAGCGGTCGGCAAACCAGCCCGGCAGGCGCGCCGCCGCCTCGGGCACCACGGCCGAATGGTCGAGCCCTTCGAACAGGTGGTAGTCGACCGCGTTGCCGGCACTGCACAGCGCGGTGCGCTCGCGCAGCGTGAGGTTTGGCGGCGTGGTCGTGTCCGCACTGCCCTGGTAGATGGCGAACGGCATGGTGCCTTTCGGCGCGAAGTCGTCCACCGCGGTCATCGCATTCCACCACGGCGAACCCGGCACAATCGCATCGGGCTGGTAGGCATCCTGCACGCCGGCCGCGGCGCTCCACACGTCGAAACAGCCATTGGCCAGCACGGGCAGCTGCTCCATCGCCTCCGGCGCGAGGAAGTCGCGGTAGCGCAGCTCGGGGAAGGATGCCTGGATGCCGGGCAGCGTGGAGATCACGTAGCCGGCGTTTTCCGCTGTCGTCATCGAGTTCAGCGTCAGGTCGCGGATGCGCACGGCCGGTGCGACCAGCGCGGCGCCCAGGCCGGTGAATTCGGGCGCATAGGCGGCCGCGATGCTTTCCGCCCACATCGTGGTTTGCCCGCCCTGCGACCACCCGTACATCACATAGCGGTTCGACGCCCGCGCGCCGGGGAAATTGCGGGCCACGCGCAGCATGTCCAGCGATGCCCGCGCATTCGGCTGGCCCGCCATGTAGAACGCCTGCCCGGGCAGGCCCAGGCCGGGATAGTCGCTCATCACGACCACGTAGCCGCGCGCCAGCAATGCGGCAAGGGCCGGCACGCGATCGTGGCCGCCCTCCCTCGTGCTGCGGCGCGACGGCGCGCAGGCATCGGCCAGCCCCGCTGTTTCGTGGTTCCACAGCACCACATCGCGCTGCGCTTCGCCGGCTCCCCGCGGCAGGTAGATTTCGCCGGACACATAGGCCAGCCGCCCCGGCGCGGTTTCGGATACGTAGACGACGTTCCAGCCGCTCGCCCCCTTCGGCGCATCGGTGCGCTTTTGCACCTGGACGATGTCGCCCGCCTGCCGGCCGGCCGGCGGCGTTCCATAGACGTTCCAGAAGTCGGTGCCGGCTACGACCGGCATGCGGGTATCGGCGCCAGCTGCGGCGGCGGCGGCAAGCGGCACGGACAGCAGCAGCAGGCGCAGGCATCGATGCATCGTCGTGATGAGGTTCATTCGGGTCTCCTGTATGGTATCGTTGAATATCAGGCAGTCTGATATTAGATCCATCTTACGGCGGACCATCCGTGCCGGGACCTCCGCAGATGCGGAGGGCAGCAGCAGGCAATCACGCAGAAAAGCGGGGGAACCATGGAACAGGGCTGGACCACGGGATTGCGCGCCGGCGGCGAGCTGCCGCTGGCGCTGCATGCGTCATTCAGCGGCTGCCTGCTGGAACTGCAGGCGCTGGCAAGGCAGGCCGGCGCGGACGTGCTGGTGCGCGAGGCATTGCTGGCGTGGCGCCGGGTGGTGCCGTTCGATGCCGGCTGGTGGGGCGAAGTGGCGAACGATCCGCCGCGCAATATCGTGCACGGCAGTATCGGCCTGGCCGAGTCGTTCGCCAGCGAGTGGAACAGCGTGATCGCGGCGTGCGACACGTTCGCGCAGGGTTCCATGGCGCAGCCCGGCACGGTATTCCGTGCCAGCGGCGGCTACCGGGGACCACCCGGGGCCATCGCCGATTTCATCGACCGCCACGGGCTGCAGGCGATCATGGCGATCACGGTGGACTTGCCCGGCAGCGGCGTGCAGTTCTTCATCGCGCTGTACCGCCGCGATCCGCACGACGGCTTCGGCGATGTCGAAGGCGCGCTGTTCGCGGAGTTCACCCGGCATCTCGTTCAATCGTGGAGGTACAGGCTGGCGGACCTGCGCATGGCGGGGTCGCTGGATGCGCTGGCGTTGAGCGATGCCAGCGGCCGCCTGTGCCACGTGGGCCGGCAGGTGGCCGAGCTGCTGCGACGGCATTGCGGGGATTGGTGCGGAACGGTGTTGCCGCCCGCATTGATGGCGGCGCTGGAGGGTGCGCCGCGCTGTATTCGGTTTGCCGGAGCGAGGTTATCGGTCGGACCGGCAGGCGATCTGGTCGCCATCAGGATGCTGCACGGGGCCTCGGCACTGACGCCGCGCGAGCTGAGCGCCGCGCTGCTGTTCGCACAAGGCCTGTCCTACAAGGAAGTTGCACGTGCGCTGGCGTTGTCGCCGGCCACGGTGCGTACGTACCTGAAGTCCGCCTACGCGGGCCTGCAGGTGACGAACAAGATGGAGCTGGTTGCTGCGCTCAGGCTGTATGCCTGAGTAGTACGCACTGAGTAATACAGACTGAGTAGTGCAGGCTGTACTGCGATCAGCGGCGGCGTGCCTGGTGCGTTGGCGCTGGGCCACGCTTTTCGATGTGACGGAACGTGATACGACCCTTGTTCAGGTCATACGGCGACATTTCCAGCGTCACACGGTCACCCGCGATGATGCGGATGTGGTTTTTCTTCATTTTGCCGGAGGTGTAAGCGATCAGCTTGTGACCGTTGTCGAGATCGACGCGGAAGCGCATTTCCGGCAGGATTTCCGTGACGAGACCATTCATTTCGATCAGTTCTTCTTTAGCCATATTCCCTTTCGATGATGTCCGCATGGCGCGGACGGATGCTGCGGTAATGGATGAGCAACGGTGAAGTAGCCCTCCGTTGCCAGTGCAAGTTACGTAGATGAGGGCGCATTGGGGAAAAAAAAGCCCGCTTGCTGCGGGCTTCGTTTCAATGTGCTACCAATGCTTGTATCGCTGTTTCAGCCCATGCTATCTGCGTGGTGCGAAACTCCGGGGCGCCCGGGCTATCTGCCTGGTGCGGCCGGCGTGTAAATCCGACAAAGTCTGGAACGACAACCCTGCAGGCGGCATTTCTTGCCCAGCCGCGTCACAGCTTTACACTTGCCTGTTCGCGTCGCCTGCTTCGATCGATGCGTATAAATTCACCGACAAACAAAGTATAGCATAAGTTGGTTTGTGCGGCGCACAAAATTATGCGAAGAAATTTTTGGTACCCGTCATGCCCGATAGCGGGCCGTTGCGGCGGCCTGCGCCAACGACGGTAGTTATTCGGCGGACAACGCATTTACGCGATTTGATGCCTAAGCTATATCCTGTGCAAACCCGCTTCCTCACCGGAGAATCCCGTGCCCATCAAAGTCATTGACAGTTATGAGGTCGAGTTCACGGGGGAAGCACTGGAAGGCACGCCACAATGGGGCGCGTACGTGTCGATCTCCGTACCTTCGGCCAACCCCATGCACATGACCGCACTCCACCCAAAGCGGCGCGTGTCGGCCGACCTCGCGCTGATGGACCAGCAGGCAGCCGAGGCGGAAGCGGAACGCGTGGCGATGACGATCCTGGAGGGACTGCGCGGGTAGATCGTTGGCTGCGTCAATCCGTCGCCAGGGTCAACTGCCGCCAGCTGTCCAGCTTTTGCTCGAACGTCATCCCCGCATTGGCTGGCGACGACGATGGCAGCACCACGGTCCGGTACCCGGCGGCGGCGAACTGCGGGGCGAACTTGCCGGATGCCTGGCCGTTGAAGCCCACGGTTTCCAGCTCCGGGCACAGCTGGTGCAGCCGGTCGAAGTCGTTGGCCGCCGGCTTGCGGATCGCCGAATCGAGGCTGCCTTCGCGCTCGCAGGCGCCGAGCACATCCCACAGGCCGATGCGGTGCGCCAGCAGGCGTGGCAGGCGCTCGCCATACGGCAGGGAAACCAGGTCCTCTTCCACGAGTGCGGACAGCAGCCGCCAGAAGTGGTTGCGCGGGTGCGCGTAATACTGCTGCGCCGCCAGCGACGCGGCGCCGGGAAAACTGCCGAGTACCAGGATGCGGATGCCGGGATCGATCACCGGTGCCAGGCCGGTCAGGAGCGGGAGGGAAGCCATGCGCCCGATTGTAACGCCGCTCGCTAGAATAGCCCGACAGGAGGGAACCCATGAGCGAATCGAAGAGCATCGATGACGGGACGCTGCACGGCGCGACGTTACATGCCGGGACGTTACCTGGCGCGACATTGCATGAGGAGATCGTGCATCACGGACCTGCCACCCCACGGATGACCGGCGACACCACGCCGGGTGACCGGACGATCGACACCTTGCTGGCCCGCTACGCCGAAAGCCACCGCGATCCCACCAATGAGCGGATCCATTTCGTGTGCGTGCCGGTGATCGCGCTTTCGCTGCTGGGTCTGTTGTGGTCGGCGCATCCGCTGGCGGCGGCCGCAGTCGCTACCGCGGCGCTGGCCTATTACTGGAAGCTGTCGCGGCCGTTCGCGGCCGGGATGCTGGTGATGGCGCTGGTCATGCTGGGGATCCTGGCGGCGCTGCCGCCGATCGCGGTGCTGCCGCTGTCGATCGTGATGTTCGTGCTGGCGTGGCTGGGGCAATTCATCGGGCACCTGATCGAGGGAAAGAAACCGTCATTCTTCGATGATCTCCGCTTCCTGCTGGTCGGGCCGCTGTTCGTGCTGGGATTCCTGTACCGGCGCTTCCGCATTGCGTATTGAATCGGATCAGGGCGGCGACGCCAGCCGCAGGATGATCACCTGCGACAGCGCCCCCTCGCCGCATGTAATCAGGAGCGCCGCCAGGGCGGCGATGTAACCCAGCAGCGTGATCACTTTCAGCTTCAGTATCCAGTTCATGGCGGCGTCATGGGTGAGTTGGGTGTTCCATCCTAATGGCGTTCTTTTCAATTCCGTTGCCGTCTTTATCTCGCTTGAGACCACTCAAGTGGCGCGGGTGTGACAGCAACACCCGCGCCTTCAAGATGCTCTAGGGCAAGACCTGGCAAACGCCCTATACTGGCGCAATGCCTACTCCCGTTCTTTTCGTTATCGCCTGCCTGATCTGGGGGTCCACGTTCTGGGCCATCACGCTGCAGCTGGGCGACGTGCCGCCATCCGTTTCCGTGGTCTACCGTTTTGCCATCGCCTCGGCCGTGCTGTTCGCCTGGTGCAAGCTGCGCGGCGACAGCCTGCGGCTCTCCTGGCGCGCGCAGCGCTGGACCATCCTGCAAGGCTGCGCCACGTTCGGCCTCAGCTACATCTGTACCTACAGTTCCGAGCAGTACCTCGTATCGGCGCTGGTCGCCGTGCTGTTCGCGCTGATGGTGTTCTGGAACCCGATCCTGAACCGCATGATCCTCGGCACGCCCCTGTCGTGGCGCACGTGGGTGGCGGGAACCATCTCCGTGGTCGGCGTGATCCTGCTGTTCTGGCAATCGATCGGCGGGGCCGTGCGCGATATCCTCGCCGGCGGCCAGGGCCACTTCCTGCTGGGCCTCACGCTGGCGCTGGTGGCGACGCTGGCCAGCACCGTCGGCAACGTGCTCGTGGTGAAGGTCCGCGAACACGATGCGAACGTGCTGCTGACGATGGCCTGGGGCATGCTGTGGGGCACGCTGCTGGTGGCGGCGTGGGTGGTGGCGACCGGCCAGCCCTTCGTGCTGCCGCCAACGGCGCGCTACTGGGGCGGGCTGCTGTACCTGTCGCTGTTCGGTTCCGTGATCGCCTTTGCCTGCTACTTCACGCTGATCGACCGGCTGGGCTCGGGCAAGGCCGTGTATATCGGCGTGGTCACGCCTGTGATTTCGGTGCTGCTGTCGATCCGCCTTGAAAACTTCCGCCCCGGCGTCATCGAATGCCTTGGTATGCTGCTGTGCCTGGCCAGCGTGGCGTGGGCGCTGATCGCGCCTGCTCCGGCACCGGCACCTGCACTGGCAATGGCTGCAGCCATCGAACCCGAATTACTGAAGAAAGCCTCATGAGCGCACTGCATATCCGCCCTGCCCGCCCCGACGACGTGGCCCCGATCCTCGCGATGATCCGCGAACTGGCCGTGTTTGAAAAACTGGAACACATGGTGATCGCCGACGAAGCGATGCTGCACGACGCGCTGTTCGGCGCGCGGCCGCCATGCGAGGCGATCGTGGGCGAGGAAAGCCGTGCCGGCGAGACGGGCGAAGTCGTCACGTTCGCGCTGTTCTTCCACAACTTCTCCACCTTTCTCGGCCGCAAGGGCCTGTACCTGGAAGACCTGTACGTCAAGCAGGATCGCCGCGGCCACGGTTATGGCAAGCGCATGCTGTCGGCACTGGCCGCGCTGGCGGTCGAGCGGCAGTGCGGCCGCTTCGAATGGTCGGTACTGGACTGGAACGCCAACGCGATCACGTTCTATGAAAAGATGGGCGCCGCCGTGCTGCCCGACTGGCGCATCTGCCGCGTCACCGGCGATGCGCTGACCGCGCTGGCATCGAACGACTGACAAAGAACGACCGAGACTAAAACGAGTTGGACAAAAAGAAGCCACGCGGCACTCGGCGGCGTGGCGTAACCCAGTTGTCAGTTGGGAGGGAGGGTGAATCAACGGATTCAATATAGTCCCCCGCTCCCGGCCATTGCCCGGGCTTTTACAAATGCTTACGGGATGCGTGAAAACGCTTACTTCTTGCCTGCAACGACAAGGCGCCGCTCGATCAGCTCGAACAAACCCTGCGTCAGCAGCGCCAGCGCCGCGGCGGGCAGCGCGCCGGCCAGCAGCATCGTGTTGTCGTTCAGCGCCAGCCCCGTGGTGATCCGCTCGCCATAGCCGCCGGCGCCGATGAAGGCGGCGATGGTGGCGGTGCCCACGCTCATCACGGCCGCCGTCTTCACCCCCGCCAGGATGACCGGCAGCGCCAGCGGCAGGTCGACGTGCCACAGGCGCTGGCGCGACGTGAGCCCCAGCGCCAGTGCCGCCTGCCGCAAGCCCGGCGCGATGCCGAGGATGCCGGTGCAGGTGTTGCGCACGATGGGCAGCAGCGCATACACGAACAGCGCCACCAGCGCCGGCACGATGCCGATCGTACCCAGCAGCGGAATCAGCATCGCCAGCAGGGCCAGCGACGGCACCGTCTGCAACACCCCCGTCACCGCCAGCACCGGCTGGCGCAGCCGCGGCTGGAATGCGGCCAGCACGCCCAGCGGAATGCCGGCGATGGCGGCCAGCAGCACGGACAGCGCGACGAGCAACACATGCTGCCCCGTCAGCCTGGCCAGGTCCGGGCCGAACAGCACGCCCGCCAGGGACCGCCGGGCGGCGGCCGGCTCCGGCGTGCCGCCGCCCTTGTCACCGGCCTTGTCATCCCTCTGCCGCGCCAGCCAGCGCCGCGCCACTTCCGCGAACGCCTGCCCTTCCAGCTCGGCGGCGGCATTCATGCCGATCATGTCGCGTTCGGTAATCTTGCCCTCCAGCCCCTGGATGGCTTTCCACGCCTGTGGAAAACGCTGCGCGGCATCGAGGCGATACAGCAGCACGGCATCGTAGCGGGGGAAGTAGACGCGGTCGTCGCGCAGCACCGTCAGGCCGTAGCGGGCGATCTTCGCATCGGTGGAATAGATGTCGATGACATCCACCTGCCGCGCCGCCAGCGCTTCATAGGCGATACCATGATCGAGGCCGCGCGGCTGCTGTGGCAGGCCGTAGCGGCGCGCCAGGCCCGGCCAGCCATCGCCCCGGCCGATGAACTCATGAGAGAGGCCGAAGCGCAGCGCGGGCTGGCGTGCCAGGTCGGACAGCGTGGCGATGCCGGCATCGCCACGCACCGCCAGCGCATAGGTATTGTTGAAACCCAGCGGCACGGCGATGCCGAAGCCCATTGCCGCCAGCTCGCGGCGCATCTGCTCCAGGCTCGATGGCTGCTTGTCCTGCGTGCCGTGTTTCAGGATTTCCTGGTCGATCGTGCCCACGTATTCCGGGTACACATCGATGCTGCCATTCTTCAGCGCCGCCAGCACGATGGCTGTATTGCCGAGTCCCTGGCGGTGTTCGACCTTCGCGTGCGGCGCGGCCGTCTGCGCCACCACCTCGGCCAGGATATAGGATTCCGTGAAGCGCTTGGAGCCGATGCGCAGCGTGCCGTCGTCGGCCCGGGCCAGCGAACCGCACAGCAGCGACCAGGCTGCCAGGACAACGACGACAGCGGCCCTCACGCAGCGGCCACCGGTGTCCGCCACACTCCGCCATTGACCACCGCCGCGCAGGGATTGAAGCCGATCGCATAGCACAGGTCCGCCGGACGGGCGATGCGCCACAGCGCGAAGTCGGCGCGCTTGCCCACTTCCAGCGTGCCGATGTCGCCATGCAGGCCGAGCGCGCGGGCGGCGTGGACCGTGGCCCCGGCCAGCGCTTCGCGCGGCGTAAGGCGCCACAGGGTGCAAGCCATGTTCAATGCCAGCAGCAGGGATGTCATCGGTGAAGTTCCCGGGTTGTTGTCGGTGGCGACCGCCATCGGCACCCCGGCCGCGCGCAAGGCGGCGACCGGCGGTGGCGTATTATCCCGCAGAAAGTAATACGCGCCCGGCAGCAGCACGGCGACCGTGCCGCTGGCCGCCATCGCGGCGATCCCCGCTTCGCCCAGGTGCTCCAGGTGATCGGCCGACAGCCCGCGGTAGCGCGCCACCAGTTCGGCGCCCCCCTGGTCCGACAATTGTTCCGCATGCAGTTTCACGGGCAGCCCCGCCTGGCGGGCGGCCTCGAACACGCGTTCCGTCTGCGCCGCGGTGAAGCCGATGCGCTCGCAGAAGGCATCCACCGCGTCCACCAGCCCTTCGCGGGCCAGCGCGGGAATCATCGCGCACACCGCGTCGATATAGGCGTCGGCCCGCCCGGCATATTCCGGCGGCAGCGCATGGGCACCCAGGAACGTGGTGGCGACGCGCACCGGCAGCTCGCCGGCCACGCGGCGCGCCACGCGCAGCATCTTCGCTTCGTTTTCCAGGTCGAGGCCATAGCCGGACTTGATTTCCAGCGTCGTCACGCCTTCGGCCAGCAGGCTGCGGATACGCGGCAGGCTCTGCGCCAGCAGGGCTTCCTCGTCCGCCGCGCGGGTGGCGCGCACGGTGGACATGATGCCGCCGCCGGCACGGGCGATGTCTTCATAGGTGGCGCCGTTCAGGCGCGCCTCGAACTCATCGCTGCGGTTGCCGGCGTGGACGATGTGCGTGTGGCAGTCGATCAATCCCGGCGTGAGCCAGCAGCCATGCCCGTCGCGCACTTGCGCCGCGCTGCCGTGCGCGGCCGCCTCGGCGCGCGGCCCCAGCCAGGCGATGCGGCCATCGCGCACGGCGATCGCGCCATCGGGGACCGTGCCGTATTCGCCGCCCTCTCCCGCTACGCCCTCCACACCGGCAAGGGTGGCAAGGTGGACATTCTCGATCAGCAGGTCCCATCCACTCATTGCCAGGTGGTTCCTTCCCCGTCTTCCTCGGGAATGATGTCGACGATGTAGACGGTGGCCTGCGGCGCTTCCAGGACCCAGTTCTCGTCGCGGTCGAGCACCACGGCATCGAAGCGCACCATGGACATGCGTTCGCGCTCGCTGTGCACGGTGAGCGTGTCGCCGTCGGCCAGGAACAGCACGGTCAGGGCGCTGCGCCGCTCCAGCTCGGAATAATCGCGGAACACGCGGCGCTCCACCTGGTGCGAACAGCGATCGCGCCGCGTCATCACGTTGAAATCCACGGTGGGGATGCCGTCCACGGTGGCGGAAACCGGCATCTCGCCGGGGAACGCCACCACCGGTTCGCGGTCGCTGAGCGCCACCCGGCGTTCGTTGCCCACGTCGAGCACCACGCTGCCGCCATCGACCAGCGACAGCGTGCGGTCGACGCCGGGAAAGGTGGAAAACGGGCCGCTCTGGGCAATCGTCGCCAGGCTGATGCGGAAGTCGAAATCGTCCAGGGTGGCGCCGGGCGGCGACGCCAGGATCTCGGTCGTGCAGCCGCCGCCATTCTTCCAGGGCGTGGGATGCAGGCTTGCATACTGTATCAGCGTGGTCATGATCGCAGCTCGCGCAGGTTGGTCAACGTTTCCTTGAAGCGCGCGGCGATAGCCGCCTGCGCCACGTGCTGCCCGCCGCGGACCACCCACTGCCCGCCGGCCAGCACATCCTTCACCAGGTTGTCGTTGCCGCTGAAGATGAAGCCGTTCAGCAGCTCGGGCGGCGCGGACACGTTCGGATGCGCCTCGTCCAGTACCAGCAGGTCGGCGCAGCAGCCAGGCGCCAGCGCGCCCACCCGCCTTCCCGCGGCCTGCGCGCCCCCGGCCAGGGCGGCGCGCCAGAGATGGTCGCCGACACGGCGCTCATCCGTTGTTCTCATTGTGTGCGTTGCAACGGCCACGTTGCGCCGCTGCCCCGCCAGCCGCTGGCCGTATTCGAGCCAGCGCAGTTCTTCCACCGGGCTGGTGGACACGTGGCTGTCGCTGCCGATGCCGAACCGGCCGCCCGCCGCAAGGAACGGAGCGAGCGGGAACAGGCCGTCGCCCAGGTTCGCTTCCGTCGTGGGGCACAGCCCGGCGACGGCGCCGCTGGCGGCGATCGCCGCCACTTCATCATCGGCCACGTGCGTGGCGTGCACCAGGCACCAGCGCTCATCGACCGCCAGATTATCGTACAGATATTGCACGGGGCGGCGCCCGCCATGGTCGACACATTGCCGCACTTCGGCCACCTGCTCGGCGATATGGATGTGCACCGGCCGCTCCGGCGGCAGCGCCGCCAGCAGTTCGCGGATCTGCGCCACCGAGGCGGCGCGCAGCGAATGCGGCGCCACACCCACTTCGACCATCGTACCGCGCAGCGGTTCCAGGGCCGCCACGATCGCCAGCACCTCCGCCGGGCCGGAGCGGAAGCGGCGCTGTTCATCGCGCAGCGGCGCCTCGCCGAAACCGGCGTAGCTGTAGAGCACGGGCAGCATGGTGATGCCGATGCCGGCATGGCGGGCAGCGGCGATCACGCGCCGCGCGGTCTCGGCCACGTCCGGATACAACGCGCCATCGGGCGCGCGGTGGACATAATGGAATTCGCAGACCGACGTATAGCCATGGCGCAGGCATTCGGCGAACAGCTGGGCGGCGATGGCTTCCATCTGCTCCGGCGTGATGCCCAGCGCGAAGCGGTACATCAGGTCGCGCCAGGTCCAGAAGCTGTCCCCGGTGGATCCCGCGTCGTCCCCGGCGATTTCCGTCAGTCCCGACAGCGCGCGCTGGAAGCTGTGCGAGTGCAGGTTGATCATGCCGGGCAACACATATTCCGCCGTGTCGATGGGGGACGTGGCGGCCGCGCGACTGGCGGCCAGCGCGCCGGCATCCGGCGCCACCGCCGTAAAGCGGCCATCGCCGTCCCATTCCAGCAGCACGTCGCGCCGCCAGCCGTCCGGCAACAGCGCGTGGCGTGCGAACAGGGCCGTCACGCCGTGCTCCCCTCGCCGGCCCACACCGCCGCCGCGCCGAGCATCCGCCGCAGCAGCGGCTGCACTTGGCCCGCCAGGTCGGGGCGCCAGGCGAAGGGCGCGGTCTCGTTCATGTAGGTGCTTTGGCACATTTCCAGCTGCAAGGCATGGATGCCCGCCGCCGGCCGGCCATGGATGCGCGTGATGTGGCCACCCTTGAAGCGGCCGTTGACGGCGATCGTGTAGCGGCCATCGGCCCGCGCGGCGCCGGTCACGGCTTCCATCAGCGCGGGGGCGCAGCTGGCGCCATCCGCGCTGCCGAAATTGAGGTCCGGCAGCTTGCCCTCGAAGAAGCGCGGGACCACCGACGCGATCGAGTGCGCTTCCCACAGCACCACCCTGCCATGCAGGCGCAGCAGCCGGTCCAGCTCGGCTTGCAAGGCCTCGTGATACGGCTGCCAGTACAGCGCGAGGCGGCGCCGCACTTCCGCGTCGTCCGGCGCCCGGCCCGGCTGGTACAGCGGTTCGCGGGCGAAGGTGTCTAGCGGGCACAGGCCGGTGGTGTCCTGGCCCGGATACAGGTTGGCGTTGTCGGCCGGGCGGTTCAGGTCGATCACATAGCGCGACCAGTGCGCCGCCAGCGTCGATGCCCCCAGCTCCCGCGCGAAACCGTACAGCTCGCGCAGGTGCCAGTCGGTGTCCGCCTTCAGCAGGGCCGCCGGCGTCATGGCGGCGGCGATATCGCCCGGGATGGCGGTGCCCACGTGGGGCATCGACACCAGCAGCGGGAGCGTGCCCGCGTCGGCATGGTAGTTGGCGCTGTCGGTCTGCAAGCGGGCCTCCTCAAGGATGCAGCGGGGTAAACAGCTGGCGGCAGTCGGCGGAGAGGGCGCCCTCCAGCACCAGCCGTTTCGCCGCCTCGATATCGGGTGCGAAGTAACGGTCCGCATCGTAGAACGGCACCTGCCGCCGCAGCTGGGCATGCACGTGTTCCAGGTGCGGCGATGTCTTCAGGGGCCGGTGGAAATCGATGCCCTGGGCGGCCGCCAGCAGCTCGATGCCGACGATGGCCGCCGTATTGTGCGCCATCTCGTCGAGCCGGCGCGCCGCGAACGTGGCCATGCTCACGTGGTCTTCCTGGTTGGCGGAGGTGGGCAGGCTGTCCACGCTGGCCGGATGCGCCAGCGACTTGTTCTCCGAGGCCAGCGCCGCAGCCGTCACGTGGGCGATCATGAAGCCGGAATTGACGCCCGGCTCGCGCACCAGGAACGGCGGCAGGCCGGACAGCGTGGCATCGATCAGCAGCGCGATGCGGCGTTCGGCGATGCTGCCGATCTCCGCGATGGCCAGCGCCAGCGTATCGGCCGCGAACGCCACCGGCTCGGCATGGAAATTGCCGCCGGAAACGATCGTGACGGTATCGCCGGTATCGCCGCCTTCCCGGAACAGCAGCGGATTGTCGGTGACGGCATTCGCCTCGATCAGCAGGGTGCGGGTGGCATTGCCGATCAGGTCCATGCAGGCCCCCATCACCTGCGGCTGGCAGCGCAGGCAGTAAGGGTCCTGCACCCGTTCGTCGCCCAGCAGGTGCGAGGCGCGGATCGCGCTGCCCGCCACCAGCTGGCGGTAGATCGCAGCGGCCGCGATCTGGCCCGGCTGGCCGCGCACCTCGTGCACGCGGGCGTCGAACGGCGCGTCGCTGCCCTTGGCGGCATCGAGGGACAGCGAACCGGTGACGATGCCCGCTTCCAGCAGCCGCTCGGCCATGAACAGGCCGTGCAGCGCCAGCGCGGTGGAAGCCTGGGTGCCGTTGATCAGCGCCAGCCCTTCCTTCGGCGCCAGCACCACCGGCGCGATGCCGGCCGCGGCAAGCGCCTGGTGCGCCTCCATCAGCTCGCCCTTCACGCGCACCGGCCCAACGCCCAGCAGCGCCAGCGTCATGTGCGCCAGCGGCGCCAGGTCGCCCGAGGCGCCGACCGAGCCCTTGACGGGGATGGCCGGCATGATGCCGGCGTTGTACAGGGCCACCAGCGTGTCGATGACGCTGGCGCGGATGCCGGAAAAACCGCGCGCCAGGCTGCCGATCTTCGTCAGCATCAGCAGGCGCACCACATGGTCGGCCATCAGCTCGCCGGTCCCCACGGAATGCGACAGGATCAGGTTGCGCTGCAGCTGCTCCAGCTGGTCGTCCGGAATGCGGGTCTTCGCCAGCAGGCCGAAGCCGGTATTGATGCCGTAGGCGGCGTCGCCTTTTTGCACGATCGCGTGCACGGCCCGGGCGGCGGCATCGATCTGCGGATACGCTTCGGGCGCCAATGCGATCGGGCCATGGGCCATCCACGCCGAACGCAGGTCGGCCAGGGCCAGCCGGCCGGGAATCAGGATCAGGGACGAGGTCGAGATCGGGGTCGAGGTCGAGGTCGAGGTCGGGGTCATCTTTTCAACAGTCATGATTGCTTCAGCATGGGCAGGTTGAGGCCATTGCGTTGTGCGCAGGCGATCGCGGAGTCGTAGCCGGCATCGGCGTGGCGCATCACGCCGGAGCCGCTGTCGTTGACGAGCACGCGCGCCAGCCGGGCCGCGGCGGCCTCGGTGCCATCGGCCACGATCACGACGCCGGCATGCTGCGAGTATCCCATGCCCACGCCGCCGCCGTGGTGTAGCGAGACCCAGGTGGCGCCGCCGGCCGTGTTCAGCAGCGCGTTCAGCAGCGGCCAGTCGGACACCGCGTCGCTGCCATCCTTCATGCTTTCCGTTTCGCGGTTCGGGCTGGCCACGGAGCCCGTATCGAGGTGGTCGCGGCCGATCACGATGGGCGCCTTCAGTTCGCCGTTTTTCACCATCTCGTTGAAGGCCAGGCCGGCGAGGTGCCGCTCGCCCAGGCCCAGCCAGCAGATCCGCGCCGGCAAGCCCTGGAAGGCGATGCGTTCGCGCGCCATGTCCAGCCAGCGGTGCACGTTGGCGTGGTGGGGGAACAGTTCCTTGATCTTGGCATCGGTCTTGTAGATATCTTCCGGATCGCCGGACAGCGCCACCCACCGGAACGGCCCGCGCCCTTCGCAGAATTGCGGCCGGATGTAGGCCGGCACGAAACCGGGAAAGCCGAAGGCATCCTGCACGCCCTCGTCGAACGCCACCTGGCGGATGTTGTTGCCATAGTCGACCACGCGCGCGCCCAGCGCCTGGAAGTCCAGCATCGCCTTCACGTGCACCGCGCAGGATGCCGCCGCGGCAGCTTTCAGCCCGGCGTGCCGCGCAGGTTCGGCACGCGCCGCCTGCCAGTCCGCCACGCTCCAGCCCTGCGGCAGGTAGCCGTTGATCAGGTCATGCGCGGAAGTCTGGTCGGTCACCAGGTCCGGCACCAGCCCGCCCTCGCGGGCGCGCCGCACCAGTTCCGGCAGCACGTCGGCGGCATTGCCGAGCAGGCCGATCGAGATCGCCTCGCCCCGCTCCTTGTGGGTACGCACCATGTCCAGCGCTTCGTCGATGCTGGCGGCCTGCTTGTCCAGGTAGCGCGTGCGCAGCCGGAAATCGATGCTGCTCTGCTGGCACTCGACGGTCAGCGACACGGCACCGGCCATGGTGGCGGCCAGCGGCTGCGCGCCGCCCATGCCGCCCAGGCCGGCGGTGAGCAGCCAGCGCCCGCGCAGGTCGCCGCCGAAATGCTGGCGGCCCGCCTCGGCGAACGTTTCGTAGGTGCCCTGCACGATGCCCTGCGTGCCGATGTAGATCCAGCTGCCGGCCGTCATCTGGCCATACATGAACAAGCCCTTGCGATCGAGCTCGTTGAAATGTTCCCAGTTGGCCCATTTCGGCACCAGGTTCGAATTGGCGATCAGCACGCGCGGCGCATCGGCATGGGTGCGGAACACGCCGACCGGCTTGCCGGACTGGATCAGCAGCGTTTCCTCTTCGCCCAGCTCCTTCAAGGCGGCCAGGATCGCATCGAAGCATGCCCAGTCGCGCGCGGCGCGGCCGATGCCGCCGTAGACCACCAGCGCCTGCGGGTTCTCGGCCACTTCCCTGTCGAGATTATTCTGGATCATCCGGTACGCCGCTTCGGCGCCCCAGGTCTTGCATGTCTTGTCCGGACCGCGCGGGGCGCGGATGTCGCGGGTGGAATCGAAGCGCGGGTCGTTCATGGCGTCTCCAGGAAGTTGGCGGATCAGGGTTGGCGGATCAAGGTTAAAGGATTCCTACAGCATAGGTTGTCTATACAACCTTGGTCAAATGGTTTTTCGACGGCGCCGCTCGCCGGGCAGGCGTTTCGGGACGCCATGTCGCCCGGGACACCGCGACTGGCCGCCAAAGTCAAGTGGTTTCCACGCCGCGCCGTGTGCGTGTGCACGGCGGTGAGAATCAGTTAGAATTTTTACAACTTTCGGCCGCTAGAATGGCGACTCACTTCCAAGGAGCTCCCATGCGTTTGCCGCTATGCCGCACCCTGACCGCCGCCGTTTGCCTGGCATTTGGATCCACAGCGCTCGCCCTGCCGGGTACCATCAAGACGGAACGTCCGCGCCTGTATGCAACCAAGGGCGATCTCGAACTGCTCGCCAGCCGCCTGCCGGCCGGACCGCTGCCGCCGAAGAAAGGCACCCTCCGGTTCAAGATCAAGCCAGCGCTGAAAGCCGCCGGCGATCCGGTCGACGGCGTGCTGTTCGGTTCGGGCGGCCCGGGCGACACGCTCCGCGTCCGCCACCTCGATTCCAGCGACGCCGCGGCCGGCCAGCGCGAAGTCGTCCTGCAGGTGAGTTTCTCGAAGGCTGGCTCGACGAGCTATTACGCGCACACGGCTATCCGGCTGCAGCCCGATGTCGAAGCCACGGTGGCCATCAGCTACGACACCGTGCTGAAGAAGGTGACTATCACCTCCAGTGGCACGGTCAATCCCATCGGGTATAACCATGGGGCGTTCAACTGGATTCCCGGCAACCAGGACTTCCTCGCCACGGCCCGCAAGGGCGATGTCGTGACCGCGATGACGATGACCGACGATGCCACTGGCCAGGTCGCGTGGAGCCGGCCGGTCGTCGACTATGAACTGGGCCGGGGCCGTACCGCCCTGCTGGAGTACGCCACCGGCATGGCGACGACCATCGCCAACTGCGCCGTGACGCCGAACCCGCCGGTCAATGCCGAATCGATCTGCGACGTGGCGACCGCCGGCCGCAACAAGATCCTCGACACGGCGAGGACGCTGGCCCTGGCTTCCCGCCTGAAGACCGACCCGGCCTACGCCACCGCGGCAAACCGCTATGTCGACATGATCCTCGCCATCAAGGACCACCAGCCGTGGGGCCTGGCAGCGGGTACCGAATGGTCGATGAACGCGCGCATCGGCGCACTCGGTGTGCTGTACGACTGGTTCTACAACGAACTGGGCGAGGCAAAACGCACCGCCATGCGCGCGGCGATCGTGCAGACGATCCGCACCGATATTCCGCCCTGGTCGGGCCCCGGGCCGGCGCCGTCCGGTTATCCGAACGCGTCGTTCGACCTGATCGGAATGATCTGCGGAACGGCCGTGGGCGTGACCACGGCAGGCACGGCACTCGACTGCAAGGGCACGCCCGACGTGGCGCGCTTCTACATCACCGGCCACCATTTCAGTGCGCAGACCGGTACCGCGCTGGGCCTGCTCGCCATCGCCCAGGACAGCGCCACCAAGGACAACCTGAACGTGCTGCCGATGATCGACCGCATCTATACGCACCTGACGGCAGGCGTCATTCCTGCGCGGGAGTATATTTCCGGGGACGGCGGCCACCACGCCCTGTTTGCGTACGGCGGCGCCGGCGAGATGATCGAACGCATGGTCATGTGGCAGCGCGCCATCGCCCCCGCGCCGGGCCAGCAGATCGCCCAGGCGCAATTTACGGACAAGGTGATCCGGCCATACATCTACGGGCTGCGCAAGGACGGCGCGTTCCCGGCCAGCGGCGACAATTATGAATTCAATCCCGGCGAAAGAGCCCTTGGCTACATGGCGGTTGCCGCGGCCACGCGCGGCGATGCGGTCGCTTCCGCGTTCTATCAGCAGCAGGTAAAACCGCGGCGCGGGGGCTCCGACCTGGTCTGGGATGCCCTGATGTTCCCTGGCAAGCATGCCACGCCGGCGGCCACCAACACCTGGCCGCTGTCGGCACGCTACCAGGTCGCCGGCAATGTCCTCATGCGCGACAGCTGGGACTACGCCAATGCGACGCTGCTCGACTTCAAGTCCACTTCGTTCATCAGCGAGAACCACCATCACCTGGACCAGAACAGCTTCTCGGTGTTCCGCCACGCCCCGCTGCTGCTCGATACCGGTGCCTACGATGCCTACAATTCGACGCACTGGGAAAACTACTATCGCCGCACCATCGCCCACAACACGGTCGTCGTCTTCGATCCCAAGGAAACCTTCTACCGGGGCCCGACGCTGCTGAGCAATGACGGCGGCCAGTGGATCAAGCCGGGCGTGCAGCACTATCCCACCCTGCCCGAAATCAGGAAAGGCGGCACAAACCACCTCGATGGCATCACCCACTACCACGAGGACAAGGATGGGCGCTATGCCTTCGTGACCGGCAATGCCAGCAAGGCCTACTCCGCGAAGCTGGACCAGAATGAAGGCTTCCTGCGCAGCATCGTCTACCTTCGACCGGAGAATCCCGGCGACCGGACATCGATCGTCGTGTTCGACCGCATCCGCACTGCCGGCACGCTGGCCGCGACGTCGCTGCTGCATACGGCCGCCATGCCGGAAACCGCGGCCATCAAGGGAATTGGCAGGGCCGACCCCGGCAGGATCGCGCTCGCCCCCACTGCCGACAACCAGCCTTTGTTGGTGCGCAACGGGCAAGGCATGATGACGGTGGAGCCATTGTTGCCGAGGAACGCGCGGATCACGCTGGCGGGCGGGCTGAATGGCGACGAATGCCCGCAAGTCATGCAGGACGAGGCGCAGACGGAAGTGCCCAAGGATTGTCGGTTCACGGCGCGCTACGGCACGGAAAACGATGGTTATACCTGGACCAACTTCGGGCCCAACACGAAGATCGACAAGAAGAACCGGAGCGACTTCGGCGAATGGCGCATCGAGATCGCGGCGGTGCCGGCCGGGCAGCCCGCGCCATCCAGTCACCAGTATTTCCTCAACGTGCTGCATGTCGAGGACAACGACCCGTTCGCGGACCCTGCCGCGAATACGTCGAAACTCCTCGACAGCAGCGACAACAGCGCCGCCGCGGCCGAGGTCTCGCCGGGCACCCTGGTCGTGTTCGCGAAAAGCGCCCTGCCGCCGGACTCCCTGCGCTGGAAGGCGCCGCAGGGCTGGAAGGGCTCGGTACTGGTCGCCGGCCTGAAGGCGAATCATGCCTACCTGCGGAGGTACGACACCAGCAAGCAGGAATTCGTCCTGACCGTTCTCGGTGCCGGCACCATGCCGGGCAGCACCAACAGCCAGGGCCTGCTGGAGTTCACCCTGCCCTGACGCGCGCCAGGCCCGCCTGCCCGCCCGCGCCATGCGCGGGTGGGCAGGCATTTACCCGGCGCGGATGAAATCGATGAAAGCTTGCAGCGGCGCCGGCACGAGGCGCCGGCCGGGGTAGTACAGGAACGGGCCGGAAAAGCCCGGCCACCACGGTTCCAGCACGGGTTCCAGGTCGCCACGGGCGAGGTATGGCCGCAGCCAGTCCTCGAACAGGTACACGATGCCGGTACCGGCCACCGCCGCGGCCACCGCCAGGTCGGCCCCGGCGCCCAGCCGCACGCGCAGCGGCCCCTGCGGATCGATGCGCACGGTTTCGCCGTCGCGCGCGAATTCCCACTCATTGACTACACCACTGACTGCACCACTGGCAAAGTAGCCCGCCAGGCAGGCGTGCCCCAGCAGCTCGCGGGGATGCGCGGGACGCCCCGCGCGGTCCAGGTAGGCGGGCGACGCGGCGGCGGCGAAACGCTGCACGCGCGGGCCGATGGGCACGGCGATCATGTCCTGCTCGAGCCGCTCCTCATAGCGGATGCCGGCATCGAAGCCGGCCGCCAGCATGTCGACGAAGCTGTCCTCGACGGCGACGTCGACCACGATGTCCGGATACGCGGCGGCGAAGCGCGGCAGGATCGACGGCAGGACCAGCCGCGCCGCGGCCAGCGGCACGTTCAGGCGCAGGGTGCCGGTGGGCCGGTCGCGAAAGGCGTTGACCACGTCGAGCGCCACCTGCACTTCGTTCAATGCCGGCGCCAGGCGATCCAGCAGGCTGCGGCCCGCCTCGGTGGGCACCACGCTGCGCGTGCTGCGGTTCAGCAGGCGCACGCCCAGGCGCGCTTCGAGCCGCCGCACCGCCTCGCTGAGACCGGACGCGCTGACGCCGGCCAGGCGCGCGGCATCGCGGAATCCGCCGGCGCGCGCCACGGTGACGAACGCGTTCAGGTCCCCCAGGTCGACTTTCATGTGCCGCCACCTCTTGTTTGTGGGCGATTCATTGTCCGATTCATTGTGCGTTTTTTCGTACAACCCATGCACACTTTACCGGATTGTCGCGCAGGCGGCACGGCCCTATCCTTCGTTCATACCTACCCACCAAGGAGAACGGCATGTCGAACACCCATCACACGACCTGGCAACTGGGCGACCGCACGGTCAACCGCCTCGGCTACGGCGCCATGCAGCTGGCCGGCCCGGGCGTTTTCGGCCCGCCGAAGGATCCCGAGGCTGCCCTTGCGGTGCTGCGCGCCGCGGTGGCAGGCGGTGTCGATCACATCGACACGTCCGATTTCTACGGACCGCACATCACCAACCAGCTGATCCGCGAAGCGCTGCATCCCTACCCGGCCAACGTGACCATCGTGACGAAGATCGGCGCGCGCCGCGACAGCCAGGGCGACTGGCTGCCGGCCTTCTCGCGCGAGGAACTGACGCAGGCGGTGCACGACAACCTGCGCAACCTGGGCCTGGAAGCGCTGGAGGTGGTGAACCTGCGGGCGATGTTCAGCGTCCATGGCCCGGCCGAAGGCTCGCTGGAAGAACCGCTGGCCGTGCTGGCCGGGCTGCGCGAACAGGGGCTGGTGCGCCACATCGGCTTGTCCAACGTGACGGCCACGCAGGTGCGCGAGGCACGCCGCATGGTGCCGGTGGCCTGCGTGCAGAACCATTCCAACCTGGTCCACCGGGGCGACGACGCGCTGATCCAAGAACTGGCCGCCGGCGGCATCGCCTACGTGCCGTTCTTCCCGCTCGGCGGCTTTTCGCCGCTGCAGTCGGACACGCTGTCGGCCGTGGCGGCACGGCTCGATGCGACGCCCATGGCGGTGGCCATCGCCTGGCTGCTGCAGCGGTCGCCGAACATCCTGGTGATCCCCGGCACCTCGTCGGTCACCCACCTGCGGCAGAACCTGGCCGCCGCATCGCTGGCGCTGCCGGCCGACGCGGTGGCGGAGCTGGACCGTATCGCCGCTATCGCTTGAAGACCTGCCGGCCGCCCAGCCACGTTTCCAGCACGCCGATGCGGCCGATCCGCGCCGGCGGCACCGTGAACAGGTCGCCGTCGGTCACGATGAAATCGGCCCACTTGCCCGGTTCCAGCGAACCGATCACGTTTTCCTGCCGGGCCGCGTAGGCCGCGTCGAGCGTGAAGCAGCGCAGCGCCTCCTTCACGCTCATGGCCTGCTCGGGATACCAGCCTTGCGGCGGCCGGTCCTGCATGTCCTGCCGCGTGACGGCGGCGTGCATGCCCTGGAACGGATTGGGCGACTCGATCGGGAAATCGGATCCGCAGGCGATGCGCGAGCCCTGCTTCAGGAAGGTACGCCACGCGTAGGCGCCACGGATGCGCTCCTTGCCCACGCGCTGCTCGGCCATGTTCTGGTCCGACGTGGCGTGGGTGGGCTGCATCGAGGGAATGATGCCCAGTTCGGCAAAGCGAGGAATGTCGGCCGGCGCCACCACCTGGGCGTGCTCGATCCGGTGGCGCAGGCCGGCGGCCGGGTACTGCTTCAGCAGCGCCGCGTAGCCATCCAGGATCTGCCGGTTGCCGGCATCGCCGATCGCATGCACGTTGACCTGGTAGCCGGCCTTCATGGCCTTGGCCATCCTGGCCCGCATCGCGGCATCGTCATGGAACAGCAGGCCGTGCGTGTGCGGGGCGTCGCTGTAGGGCGCCATCAGCGCGGCGCCGCGGCTGCCCAGCGCGCCGTCGGCGAACAGTTTCACGGACGACAGCGCATACAGGTCGCCGGCATGGCTCTTCAGCGGGCCGGCGGCGGCCAGCCGGTCGAAGTCTTCCCCGGTATCGCCGATCATCGCATAGACGCGGGTGGTCAGCTTGCCCGCATCGGCATAGGCGCGGTACAGCCGGTCCTCGGCCACGCCGATGCCCGCGTCGTGCACGCTCGTCAGGCCCGCGCCCCGCAGCAGCGCCAGCGCGCCATCGAGCGCGGCGCGCGACTCGGCCTCGGTGGGCCGCGGCAGCACGCGGTTCGCCAGGTCCATCGCCGCGTCGACCAGGATGCCCGTGGCATTGCCCTGCGCATCGCGTTCGATCTTGCCCCCGGCCGGGTCCTTCGTGTCTTTCGTGATGCCGGCCAGCGCCAGCGCGCGGCTGTTGACCCATACCGCATGGCCGTCGACGCGGCGCATCAGCGCGGGACGGTCCGCCACCGCCGCGTCGAGCTCCGCGGCGGTGGGAAAGCGGCCCAGCTTCCACGTCTCCTGGTTCCAGCCATTGCCGACCACCCAGCCGCGCTGCGGGTTGGCTTTGGCGAAGGCGGCGATCGTTTTCACCGCGCCATCCAGGCTGGTGGAACTGTACAGCTCCGCGCCAGTGGCGATCTCGCCCAGGCCGAACACGTGGCCGTGCGCATCGATCAGCCCCGGCAACACCGTCCGGCCCTTCATGTCGACATGGGTGAAGCCTTGGGCCTTGGCCGCGACCTCGCGCGCCGTGCCGACCGCCACGATGCGGCCATTCGCATCGAATGCCATCGACTGGAAGCGCAGCAGCCGGTCTTTCGCATCGAGCGTGTAGCCGTTGGCGTTGTCGATCACGGTGCCGGGCGCGGCGTGGGCCTGCAGGGCGAGAGCGAGGGCGGGAAGAAGGAGCAGTCGCATGGCGATCCTTTGGGGTGCGAAAGCCCGGAGTGTAGCGAAGATTTCCTATGTTGCGTCGTGAAAGATGATGCCCAGCGTATGGCGGCTGCCACTGCGCAGCCGCGACACGCCGTGCCGCATGTTGACGCGGTAGACGCCGCGCGTGCCATGCACCGGACGGTGATGCACTGGGAAGATCACGCAGTCGCCCTGCTCCAGCGGCACGACCTCGGCGCGCGACTGCATGCGCGGGCGCTGTTCGGTCAGCACGAACTCGCCGCCGGTGAAGTCGGCGCCGGGCCGCGACAGCAGCAGCGCGGCCTGCAGCGGGAAGACATGCTCGCCATACAGGTCCTGGTGCAGGCAGTTGTAGTCGCCTTCCCCATAGCGCAGCAGCAGCGGCGTGGGCCGGAGCTGCCCGGCGGCGTGGCAGCGCGCCACGTACTCCGCATGGCGGGACGGATAGCGCTCGCCGATGCCGAGCGCCGCATGCCAGCGGTTCGCGATCGCCGCCAGCGGCCCATACAGCGCGGTGCGCAGGGCCTGCACGGGATCCGGCAACGGGTAGCGGAAATACTGGTACTCGCCGCGGCCGAAGCCATGCCGCGCCATCACGATGCGGCTGCGGAACAGGCCGGCGTCGTCGTACGCGGCCGCCAGGGATGCGCAATCGTCCGGCGCCAGCAACCCCTGCACGCGGGCGCAGCCGAAGGCGTCCAGGTCTTCCTCGACGCGTTGCCAGTCGGGGGTCATTCGCGTCCCTCGCGCCCGGTCTCCCGGTCCAGCAAGGCCTGCTTGCGTTCGACGCCCCAGCGGTAGCCGGAAATCGTGCCATCGTTGCGCACCACGCGGTGGCAGGGAATCGCCACCGCGATCGCGTTGGCGGCGCAGGCCCCGGCCACGGCACGCACGCTCTTCGGCGCGCCGACCAGCGCCGCCAGCTCCGTGTAGCTGACCTTGCGGCCCGCCGGGATGGTGCGCAGCGCCTGCCACACACGCTGCTGGAAGGCGGTGCCCCGCACGTCCAGCGGCAGGTCGAGGCCCGTTTCCGGCGCCTCGACCAGGCCGATCACCTGCGCCACCACGGCTTCATAGTCGGCTTCGGCGCCCACCAGGTCGGCGTTCGGGAAACGGTCCTGCAGGTCGCGCGCCAGCGCCGCGGGATCGTCGCCCATCAGGATCGCGCAGATGCCGACATCGGTGCTGGCGACGAGGATCGCGCCCAGCGAGCATTGCGCGATGGCGAAGCGGATGGTGGCGCCGCTGCCGCCGCGGCGGAAGGCGGTGGGGGTCATGCCCAGCGATTCGCGCGAGGTGGCGTAGAAGCGGCCGCTCGAGTTGTAGCCGGCCGCGTAGATCGCCTCCGTTACCGACGGCTGCTGCGCGGCGCCGGCCAGGTGCTCGCGCACGCGCTGCTTGCGCCGCGCCGTGGCATAGGCCTTCGGCGTGATGCCCGTCTGCGCCTTGAAGATGCGGTGCAGGTGGAAGCGGCTGATGCCGCTGGCGGCGGCCAGCGTGGCCAGGTCGGGTTCCTCGTCCGCCGCGTCGATCAGCCGGCAGACCTCGGCCACCAGGGCGGCGTGGCGTTCGGCCAGCGCCGGGCCGTCGGGCTTGCAGCGCAGGCAAGGCCGGAAGCCGGCGCGCTCGGCATCGGCGGGCCCGGCGTGGAAGGCGACGTTGGCGCGCAGCGCCGGCCGGGCCCCGCACGAGGGCCGGCAGTACACGCCGGTGGTGCGCACGGAATACACGAAGCGGCCATCGGCGGCCGCTGCGCGCTCCCGCACGGCGGCCCAGCGGGCCTCGTCGGTAGCGAAGTCGGGTGCCGGGTCGGCGGTGGCGGCGGTGGCGGCGGATGCGGAAGTAAGATTGTCCATGGCGGCTCCAGGCAAACATTGTATGCCGCCATGGTAGGCGGCGCTCGTGCGGCAGGCACCCCGCCGCTTGCTTTTGAATTCGGTAAGGCCCTAGAATGCCGCGACCATGGCAGCAGAGGAGCAGGACTTGGAAGCACGGCACGATGCAGCAGGCACCCCCATCTTCCAGCGGATCAAGGATTTCCTGGTGGCGCAGATCGCCGCCGGGCACTGGAAGGAAGGCGACGTGATCCCCTCCGAGCAGGCGCTGGTGAAGCAGTTCGGCGTCTCACGGATGACCGTCAACCGCGCGGTGCGCGAGCTGACGGCGGAAGCCGTGCTGACCCGCCGCCAGGGCTCCGGCACCTTCGTGGCGCCGCAGAAGGTGCAGGCCACGCTGCTGGAGATCCGCAGCATCGCCGACGAGATCCGCGCCCGCGGCCACACGCACCGCAGCACGCTGCAGCGGCTCGAGCAGGGCCCCGCCCAGGAATTGCTGGCCAAGGGCTTCGAGCTGCCGGCCGCGCACCTGCTGTTTCATTCGATCATCGTTCATTACGAGAACGGCGTGCCGATCCAGGTGGAAGACCGCTGGGTCAACCCGCAGGTGGCACCCGACTACATGGCCCAGGATTTCACCCGCGTGACGCCCAGCGAATACCTGCTGGCGACCGCGCCGCTGCAGGCCGCCACGTACAGCCTGGAAGCGCTGGCGGCGCCGCGCGACATCGCCGACATGCTGGCGATGGAAGCGCGCCAGCCCTGCCTCGTGCTGCGCCGGCGCACGCGCTCGGCCGGCAAGGTGGCATCGCTCGTGACGATGTGGCATCCGGGCCACCGCTACCAGTTCGCCGGCAGCGTCGCGACGGGTGCACACGCCTGAGTTTGCCGCTCGGTGTTGTATATTCCCTCTTCATTCCCTGTTCGCCCGTCCCTGTCCGGCCATCCAGGCCGACTTCACGAAAGGAAGCCGTTGCCGCTCCACGCCACCCGTTCCGCACGCCGCCGCCTGTTGCGCCTGGCAGCAGCCCTGCTGCTGTGCGCATGCGGTCCGGCATGGGGGCTGGACCGGGTCAATGTCCAGCTGAAGTGGCGCCACCAGTTCCAGTTCGCCGGCTATTACGCCGCGCAGTACAAGGGCTTCTACCGGGATGAAGGGCTGGCGGTATCGCTGCTCGAGGCACAGCCGGGGAGCGACCCGGTACAGGCCGTGCTGTCCGGCCGCGCCCAGTATGGCGTGGGCAACAGCAGCCTGCTGCTGCACCGCGCGGCGGGCCGGCCGGTGGTGGTGCTGGCCTCGATCTTCCAGCATTCGGCCGCCGCGCTGGTGGTGCGCCGCACGCCGGACGGCAGCCCGCCGCACTGGACCGGCGCCCGCGTGATGCTGGCGCCCGGCAACGACGACGAATTGCAGGCCTACCTGCTGCGCCAGGGTGTCAAGCTGGCCGACCTGAAACTGCTGCCGCACAGCCAGCGGCTCGAGGATCTGCTGGAAGGCAAGGTAGACGCGATGTCGGGCTACATCACGGACGTGCCGTACACGCTGGACCGCCTGGGCGCGCCGTACGAGATGCTGGTGCCGCGCGCGGCCGGGATCGACTTCTATGGCGACAACCTGTTCACCACCGAGCAGGAATTGCGGGAACACCCGGAACGGGCCCGCGCGATGCGCGCCGCCACGCTGCGCGGCTGGCGCTACGCGATGGCGCACCCCGAGGAAATCGTCGACCTGATCCGCGCCCGCTATCCGCAGGGCCATTCGCGCGAACACCTGATGCACGAGGCACGCCAGACCGCCAGGCTGCTGGAGCAGCCGCTGGTCGAACCCGGCTACAGCAATCCGGTGCGCTGGCAGGCGATCGTGAATACCTACATCACCCTGGGCATGCTGCCGCGCAGCGTGCCGCTCGATGGTTTCCTGTACCGCGAACCGCCGCCGCCCCCGCGCTGGCCGTGGATTGCCGGCGGCGCGCTGGCGGCACTGCTGGCCGCCGCGGCCGTCTGGCGGCTGCGCGGCGCGCGCGTGCAGCCCCCGCCGGAGCCTGCCGGGACGGTGTCCGGGCTGGCCGCCGAAGATGCGCTGGAGGCGGCCTGCGAAGCGGCCTGGGAGTGGCATCCGCAAAGCAACGAGGTGCGCCTGTCGCCGCGCGCCGGCGAACTGCTCGGCCATGGCGTGGACGGCTTCGCGCCGCGCGACCGCGATGCCTGGCTGCAGCACGTGCACCCGGACGACCGCCTGCAGCTGATGCACGAACTGTCGCGCATCGCCCTCGATCCCGTCGACCAGACGCTGCTGGTGCACGAATGCCGGATGCGCTGCCGCGACGGCAGTTTCCGCTGGATCGTGGTGCGCGGCCGCGTGACCGAGCACGCCGGTGCGCTGGCCATGCTGGCGCGCGGCACGCTGGGCCCCGTGTGCGACCGCGCGGTGGCCGAGCGGGAGCGCCTGTCCGCCGTGCTGGAGGCCATGCCGGGCGGGATCCTGGTGGCGGACCGCACCGGCCGCGTGAAGCAGGTCAACCGCGCCGCCGCCGCCTGCTTCGGCTACCAGCCGGGCGACATGGCCGGGCTGTCGATGGAACTGCTGGTGCCGGAAGTGATGCGCAGCGCACCCGGGCTGCCGCGCGAACTGTTCTCGCGCCCGAACCTGCCGGGCCGCGTGCTGACGGCACGGCGCGGCGATGGCGCCCACTTCCCCGCCATGGTGCACCTGGCGCCGATCGAGATGGCCGGCCAGGGCCTGTCGGTGGTCTCGGTGCGCGACATGACGCGCCGCCAGCGCACCGAACAGGCGCTGCATGCCAGTTCCGAGCGCTACCGGCTGATCGTGCAGACCGCCACCGAAGGCATCTGGATGCTCGATGCCGGCAACCGCACCTCGTTCGTCAATCCCACCATGGCGCGCATGCTGGGCTACGAGCCCGACGAGATGCTGGGCCGCCCGATGAGCGCCTTCCTCGACGACGAAAGCGTGGCCCAGCAGGCGCGGCAGAACCAGCGCCGCCGCCCCGGCGAGGCCGAACAGGGCGATGCGCGCTTCTACCGCAAGGATGGCTCGTCGATGTGGGGGCTGGTGTCGACCACGCAGATCCATGCCGACGATGGCGTGTACACGGGCACGCTGGCGATGATCACCGACATCACGGACCGGCGCCTGGCCGAGGTGGCGCTGCGCAACTCGAGCCAGCGCATGGCTTCCGTGTTCAATGCCGTCACCAACGGCCTGGTGGTGCTGAACGGCGAAGGCGTGATCCTCGAATGCAACGCGGCGGCGGCCCGCATGCTGGGGCCGGCGGCGGCCAGCGGCGCGCGGCTGTGGCCCGGCACGCACGAGGATGGCCAGCCGTTCGTGGCCGACCAGCACCCCGTGCTGCGGGCGCTGGCCACTGGCCGCTCGGTGCGCGACGTGGTGATGGGGGTCGCGGGCGACAACGGCAATACCTGCTGGCTGTCGGTGAACGCGGAACCGATGCGCGACGAACTGGGTGCCGCGACGATGGCGGTGGCCAGCCTGACCGACATCACGGAGCGCAAGAACAGCGCCGACGCGCTGCGCCAGGGCGAGCAGCGGCTGCAGGAAATCATCCAGATGATGCCGATCGGACTGTTCCTGAAGGGCCCCGACCGCCGCATGCTGCTGATGAATCCCGCCTGCGAGCGCCAGTTCGGCTACACCATGGCCGACCTGCAAAATGGCACGTACGCGCACCTGCACACGCCGAAGGAAGTGGCGGAATTCGCCCGGCGCGACCGCGAAGCGTTTGCGCGCGGCGAGCAGATCGACTACGAGGAAACGCTGTTCAATCCAACGCTGCGCCAGCACCTGACGCTGCGCACGTTCAAGAAGCCCGTGTTCGACGAGCATGGCGAGCCGGTGTACCTGATCTGCATGTCGATCGACATCACTGAAGGCAAGCGCCAGGAGCAGGCACTGCGCGAACTGAACGAACACCTCGAGGAACGCGTGGCGCAGCGCACCGAGCAGCTGGACCAGGCCAAGCAGGTTGCCGAGGAAGCCAGCCAGGCCAAGGGCCAGTTCCTGGCCAACATGAGCCACGAGATCCGCACGCCGATGAATGGCGTGATCGGCATGGCGCACCTGGCGCTGAAGACCGATCTCGACCCGCGGCAGCGCGATTACCTGGAAAAGATCCGCTTTGCCGGCGAACACCTGCTGGGCATCATCGACGATATCCTCGACATCTCGAAGATCGAGGCCGGCAAGCTGGAGATCGAGCAGGCCGAGTTCCCGCTGGACCAGGTGATCGAGACGCTGACGACCGTGGTGGCGCCGAAGGCGGCCGCCAAGGAACTGCGCCTGGATATCGACGTCGATCCGGACGTGCCGCCCGTGCTGCGCGGCGATTCGCTGCGGCTGGGCCAGGTACTGATCAACTACGCCAACAATGCGATCAAGTTCAGCGAGCGCGGCACGATCGGCCTGCGCGTGCGCCGCCTGGGCGGCAGCGACACCCACTGCCTGCTGCGCTTCGAGGTCAGCGACGAAGGCATCGGCATGACGGAACAGGAAATGGGCAAGCTGTTCCAGTCGTTCCAGCAGGCCGACACGTCCACCACGCGCGCCTATGGCGGCACCGGCCTCGGCCTGGCCATCTGCAAGGAGCTGGCGCAGCTGATGGGGGGCGAGGTCGGCGTCACGAGCGTGCCCGGCGCTGGCAGCACGTTCTGGCTCACCGCGCAGCTGGGCGTCGGCAGCGCGCGGACCGACGCGCTGCCGACGGTGCCGGCCGCCGAAGCGGCGTCGCTGAAAGGCGCCCATATCCTCCTGGTGGAAGACAATACGTTCAACCAGCAGATCGGCCTGGAGATGCTGGAAGAAGCGGGCGCGGCGGTCAGGCTGGCCGGCAATGGCGCCGAAGCGCTGGCGGAACTGGCAGAATCGCGCTTCGACTGCGTGCTGATGGATGTGCAGATGCCGGTGATGGATGGCCTGGAGGCGACCCGCCGGATCCGCGCCGACGCGCGCCTGGCCGGCCTGCGCGTGCTGGCGATGACGGCCACCGCCACCAGCGACGAGCGCGAACGCTGCCTGGCGGCCGGCATGGACGACTTCATCGCCAAGCCGATCCAGCCGGCGCTGCTGGTGCGCACGGTGGCGGCGTGGCTGCCGGCGCGGCGCGCGCTGGACGTCGGCAACGACGATGGCGATGGCGATGGCGATGGGAATGGAAATGGTGCCGGCGATGGCGCGGGCGCCGCGCCGCGCCGCCCGCATGGCACGCTGGTGGGCGACCCGGCCGTCGTCGACCTGTCCGTGCTGGCCCAGGTGCTGGGCTACCAGCCCGACAAGATCCGCAATTTCGCCGTGAAGTTCCTGCAATCGGCCGAGGCGGGGCTGGCGGAACTGGATGAGGCGCTGGCCGCCGGCGACATCGGCCGCGTGCGCGAACTGGGCCATCGGCTGAAGGCGGCCGCGCGCACCGTGGGTGCGTTCGGCATGGGCGAACTGTGCGAGCGCATGGAGACGCTGCCGGCGGCCGGCCCGGCGGCGGAACGGGGTGCCTGGGCGCTGATCGGGCAATACCGCCCGCTGCTGGGGCAGATCAGGGAACACATCTTGAACCATACGACGATTGGCGACCATTGACATGAACCACCCGCTGCGCATCCTGCTGCTGGACGATGACGTCTTCATGCTGGAACTGCTGACGGAAATGATCGGTAGCCTGGGTTATCCCCACGTGCACGCCGACACCGACGCCCGCAGCGCGCTGAAGGCGCTGCCGACATTCCGGCCGGACCTGCTGATCTGCGACCTGTCGCTGCCGGAAATGGATGGCATCGAGTTCCTGCGCACCGTGGCCGAGAAGGGTTTCACGGGCAGCGTGGTGCTGCTTTCCGGCATGGACAGCGGCATCCTGCGCGCGGCGCGCACGCTGGCGACGGCCCAGGGACTGACGATCCTGGGCGCCTTCAGCAAGCCGCTGGCGCGCACCGCGCTGGCCGAGCTGCTGGCGGCGGCCGGCGCCAGGTCCGCACCGCTACACGGCGACAGAAAATAGGTTATTATTTGATCCATCCCCGCTTGATTCCCTCTTGCAAGTCTCGTTATCCGACTTGGCTGAAGCGCAGTTGATACTCGTTGATACTTTTTCGTTGGTACTTTCGCTGGTACTTTCGCTGGTACTTTCGTTGATACGCGGTTGATACGCGGTTGATACTGAGCAGATATTCGATCGATGCTTTTGATCGATGCCTCGATCGATGCTGTGATTGATAATGTGACTTGACATTGAATTGTTGCGCGACGGCTCCATCTCCCTGTCAATGGGCTGGTGGGTCTCAAGGCTGAGGCACCGGGCGCGCCAGGCGAACTTAATCTGATCCCGAAAGGGGAAAACAACATGAGCGAAAATATCAAACACATTACCGACGCGTCGTTCGAAGCCGACGTGCTGAAATCCGACCGCCCCGTGCTGGTGGACTTCTGGGCCGAGTGGTGCGGTCCGTGCAAGAGCATTGCACCGATCCTGGAAGAAGTGGCCAAGGAATATGACGGCAAGCTGACCATCGCCAAGCTGGACGTGGACGCGAACCAGACCGTGCCGGGCAAGTTCGGCATCCGCGGCATTCCCACGCTGATCCTGTTCAAGAACGGCGTGCCGGCTGCCCAGAAAGTGGGCGCGATGGCAAAAGGCCAGCTGACCTCTTTCATCGACAGCAATATTTGAGTAATATAGGTGGTGCTGCGCCCGCAGCACCACCTGCCTGGCCGGGTCCGAGGCATCCGCCCCCCGAGAATATAGAGTCCACGCAGTTCCCTCCCCTACCTTACTTTCCCGTCACGGGACACTCAAACACCTATGCATCTATCTGAATTAAAGGCCTTGCACGTTTCGGCGCTGCTGGAAATGGCCATCAGTCTGGATATCGACAATGCGGCCCGCCTGCGCAAGCAGGAGCTCATGTTCGCGATCCTGAAGAAGCGCGCCAAGTCCGGCGAGCAGATCTTCGGCGATGGCGCCCTGGAAGTGCTGCCGGACGGTTTCGGCTTCCTGCGTTCGCCAGACGCCAGCTACATGGCGTCCACCGACGACATCTATATCTCGCCGTCGCAGATCCGGCGCTTCAACCTGCATACCGGTGACTCGATCGAGGGCGAAGTGCGCACGCCGAAAGATGGCGAACGCTATTTCGCGCTGGTCAAGGTGGACAAGGTCAACGGCGAATCGCCGGAAGCCTCGAAGCACCGCATCCTGTTTGAGAACCTGACGCCGCTGCACCCGAACGAGCCGCTGCGCCTGGAGCGCGAGATGAACGGCGCCGAGAACATCACCGGCCGCATCGTCGACCTGATCGCGCCGATCGGCAAGGGCCAGCGCGGCCTGCTGGTGGCGTCGCCGAAGTCCGGCAAGTCCGTGATGCTGCAGCATATCGCGCACGCCATCACGGCCAACCACCCGGACGTGACGCTGATCGTGCTGCTGATCGACGAACGCCCGGAAGAAGTGACGGAAATGCAGCGCTCGGTGCGCGGCGAAGTCGTCGCCTCCACCTTCGACGAACCGGCCACCCGCCACGTGCAGGTTGCCGAGATGGTCATGGAAAAGGCCAAGCGCCTGGTCGAGATGAAGAAGGACGTGGTCATCCTGCTGGACTCGATCACCCGCCTGGCCCGCGCCTACAACACCGTGATCCCCGCTTCGGGCAAGGTGCTGACCGGCGGCGTGGACGCCAACGCGCTGCAGCGCCCGAAACGCTTCTTCGGCGCCGCCCGCAATATCGAAGAAGGCGGCTCGCTGACGATCATCGCCACCGCGCTGATCGAAACCGGCTCGCGCATGGATGACGTGATCTACGAGGAATTCAAGGGCACCGGCAACATGGAAGTGCACCTGGAGCGCCGCCTGGCCGAGAAGCGCGTCTACCCGGCGATCAACCTGAACAAATCCGGCACCCGCCGCGAGGAACTGCTGATCAAGCCGAACGAGCTGCAGAAGATCTGGATCCTGCGCAAGCTGCTGTACTCGATGGACGAGATCGAAGCGATGGAGTTCATCCTCGACAAGATGCGCGCCACGAAGACCAATACCGAGTTCTTCGACATGATGCGGCGCGGCGGCTAACGAAAAAGTTGCCGCAAAAATGGGGACGTACCCCATTTTCCGGGAAACATTTCCTGGAAAATGGGGTCCGTCCCCATTTCTTTTACTGCGTTTGGTGTATAATTTTCGGCTGTTTTTAACCCCGGCAAGTGGGCGGCAATCGGGTCGAGAAGCTGTTGGACCGCCGAAGTGCTGTTTGGCTACCAAACTTTAGAGAGTAAGCACCATGAAACAAGATACCCATCCGGATTACCGCGAAGTCGTCTTCCACGACCTGTCCTGCGACTTCAAGTTCGTGACCCGTTCCACGATCCAGACCCGCGACAAGATCACCCTCGACGGCAAGGAATACCCGCTGGTCAAGATCGAAGTCTCGTCGGAATCGCACCCGTTCTTCACGGGCCAGCACAAGATCGTCGACACCGCCGGTCGCGTGGAAAAGTTCCGCCAGAAGTTCGGCAAGGTCGGTTCCAAGACCGCCGTCTCGCAGGGCTAATCGCCTCGTGCGCGAAAAAAGGCAGCTGCGGCTGCCTTTTTTTATTGTTATCGCCGATACTCCTGTTTCCAACGTCAGCAATACCGATTAATGAAGCCAGTCCGCCTTCCCGCCTCTGCCGTCCTCGCCCTGCCCCGCTGGGCCCTGATCGCCCTGGCCATGCTGTACATCCTGCCGGGCGTGATCGGACGGGAACCGTGGAAGAACGACGATGCCGCCAGCTTCGGGATCATGTGGACGATGGCGCACGGCACCTGGCAGGACTGGCTGTGGCCGAACATCGCCGGCATGTCGATGCCGGAAGAAGGCCCGCTGATGTTCTGGCTGGGCGCGCTGTGCATCAAGCTGTTCGGCGGCCTGTTCGGCGATGTGCTGGCGGCCCGCATCGCCACCATCGGGGTATTCCTGCTGGGCGCGCTGTCGCTGTGGTATGCCACGTTCAACCTGGGCCGGCGCCCCGAGGCGCAGCCGCTGAAGCTGGCCTTCGGCGGCCAGCCCGAGCCGGACGACTTCGGCCGCACGCTGGCCGATGCCGCGCTGCTGATCTATCTCGGCTGCCTGGGCTTCCTGCAGCACGGCCATGAAACCACGGCCGAGCCGCTGCTGACGGCGCTGCTCGCACTCACGCTGTACCGCTCGATACGCTACATGGAAAAGCCGTGCTGGCGCAATGCCGCGCTGATCGGCCTGGCGCTGGGCCTGATGACGCTGACCCGCGGCTGGGTGCCGCCCGCTTTCGTGCTGGTGGCCCTGTTCATCTGCACGCGCTTCCTGGCGATCCCGGCCGGCAAGGCGCTGCCGCACCTGCTGGCCTCGCTCGGCGTAGCGTGCGCCGTCACGCTGCCGTGGCTGGTCCCGGCGTTTGCCGCGCGGCCTTATGGCCAGGCGCCGCTGGTGGCCTGGAATACGTGGAACATGGCCCAGCTGGCGCTGCCGAGCCTGCGCCCGCTGCAGATCTTCTTCCGCGACGGCGTGTGGTTCTTCTGGCCCGCCTGGCCGTTCGCCCTGTGGGCTGCCTACGCGTGGCGCCGGCAGAACGACCTGCTGCACATCGTGGTGCCGACCACCTTCGTCACCGTGTCGATGATCATGCTGCTGATGCACCCGGCGCCGGAACATGCCCAATTGCTGATGCTGGTGCCGCCGCTGGCCATCATGGCCGCGTTCGGCCTGCTGACGGTGCAGCGTGGCGCGATCAACGCGATCGACTGGTTTTCCGTGATGGTGCTGACGCTGTGCGCGGCCGTGCTGTGGCTGTTCTGGTATGCCCAGCTGACGGGCTGGCCGCCGAAGCCCGCCCGCAACGTGCTGCGCCTGGTGCCGGGCTATGTGCCGGAAGTGAACTGGCTGGCGCTGATCGTGGCGGCCGCCGCCACCCTCGGGTGGTTCCTGCTGGTGCACTGGCGCGTGTCGCGCCGGCCGTCGGTCCTGTGGCGCGCCGTGGTGCTGTCCTCGGGCGGCGTGATCCTGATCTGGATCCTGTGGATGACGCTGTTCCTGCCGCTCACCAACTATAACAAGAGCTATGCCACGGTGGCACGCCAGGCCGCGGCCGTACTGCCGCCCGATACCGATTGCGTGACCAGCAATGCCGGCCCGGCCCAGCGCGCCTCGTTCGCCTACTTCGGCAAGCTGCCGTTCAACAGCGTGGACCACGCGCAATGCCGCGTGCTGCTGTGGCAGGACTACACGCGCGGCGTGCGGCGCGACCCGCCCGGCAACTGGACGCTGCTGTGGGAAGGCCGCCGCGTCAGCGAGCGCAGCGAGCGTTTCCGGCTGTTCCGCCGCGCCGTGCCGTGACCGGCATGCGCATCACGCTGGCAGGTGCCGCGCTGGCCGCCGCCGGCACCTTCAGCCTCGCCTTTGCCCTCGGCCAGCCGGCCATGGCGGCCGCCAAGTCCTCCGCCGCCGCACCGGATGCCTGGCCGCGCCTCGCCATCACGGGCGAGCATACGCCGCCCACCAGCATGCTGGTCGACGGCAAGCCCGCCGGGCGCCAGACCGACAAGGTGCGCGAAATGCTCGAGCGGGTCGGCGTGCCGCACACCATCGACTTGCTGCCCTGGAAACGCGCCTACATGAAGGCGCAGCGCAATCCGCTGACCTGCGTGTATTCCACCACCCGCACCGCCGAGCGCGAAGCCGGCTTCAAGTGGGTAGGCCCGATCGTGCAATCGGACTGGGTGCTGATGGCGCGTGCCGACCGTCCGCTGCGGCTGCGCACACTGGAAGATGCGCGCCCCCTGCGCATCGGCACCTACGCCGGCGACGCGCGCGACGAGTTCCTGCGCAGCCGCGGCTTCACCGTGGAGGCCGTACAGGACGATGCCGTCAATCCGGAAAAACTGCTGCTGAACCGGATCGACCTGTGGGCCGTGGCATCGCGGCCGGAACTGGACACCATGCGGCGGCTGGGCCGCGATGGCCAACTGGTGCCGGTACTGGTGTTCAACCGCGTGGGCCTGTACCTGGCGTGCCACCCCAGCGTGCCGGACCGGCTGGTGGCGCGCATGAACGCCATGCTCGACACGATGCGCCGTGACGGTTCGCTGAACCGTATCGACCGCCGCTACGATGGACGAACCGGCAACGACAGGCGCGCGGGTAAAAACAGCGGACAAAACACAGAGAAAAACGCAGGGAAACAGCCTTTGTAAATCAGGCTAGACAGACCGGAATCAGCCGTTGCCTTGCTGTTGCATCTGGGGATTTTTTCTTCAGGAAACTAAAGACAAAGCTTGTGGAGCCCGGTATAGTCCACATATACGCTACGTTGCCGCTCGGCATTAAAGACCGCTCACAGGTCATCAGATACAAGCTGCCGCCCAGGCAGCGCCCGTGCCCCGCCCAACGACACCTCCGGCAGTGCCCCATTCGCGTGCCGGATTTCCAGCTGGTGCTGATGTGCCCCACAACCGCATATCGAGCCCCGGCGAACGACAATCATCCGTGTATCAGTAACAGTCGAGTCTGCCTACATGTTCAATCTCTATAAACTTCAGCTTGCGCTCAAGAACACCTGGGTGCGCCTCGCCCTCGTCGTGCTGGCTGTCGCGGCCGTCGTTTTCGCCGTCATTCGCACCGAAGTCGTGCAAGACACGAGCCCGGTCGTCCGTTCGCAGAACATTTCGGAAATCACCGCCCTGGTGGGCCAGCGTGCGCGGCTCGATTACCTGCTGATCGCCCGTCCGCTGTCGGATTCGCCGCGTTATATCTACAAATTCAAGGATTCTTCCCAGCTGCACGTGGTGAAGGTGCCCAGCACCTCCCACCTGAGCCTGGAGCGCGAAGTGCTGCTGCGTAACGGCCTGCCGTACGCGATCGCCAAGGAAGACTACCTGTCCAAGCACAAGGCCGTGCTGCTGGACGATGGCGGCACGATGGCGGGCGTGACGGCTTTCGTGCAACGCCACGCATTCGACATCTTCCTCGTGGTACTGCTGCTGTTCGTGCTGAAGTTCGGCATTCCCGGCATGGGTGGCGCTTCCGCGTCCGTGATCACTCCGGACAAGCTGAAGGGTTCGATGGACGACCTGATCGGCATGGAAGACATCAAGCAGGAAGTGCTGCACCTGGAAGACATGATCCGCAACCGCGCCGTCTACAAGCAGCACAACATCGACAAGCCGTTCAACGTGATGCTGACGGGCCCTGCCGGTACCGGCAAGACCAAGCTGGCCGGCTACCTGGCCAAGCGCCTGGGCTACCCGCTGATCTCGGCTTCCGGCTCGGCGCTGGAATCGGGCTACATCGGTGGCGGCTCCAAGTCGCTGAACGCGCTGTACCGCAAGGCTGCCGCCCGCGGCAACTGCATCATCTTCCTCGACGAAGCGCAGGCGCTGTTCATGCCCCGCGGCCGCGGCGAGAAGAAGTGGGAAGACGATACCGCCAATACCCTGCTGGGCCTGCTGGACGGCGTGAAGAGCGACGAAGGCAAGGGCGTGATCTGGGTGGTGGCGTCGAACTTCGACGACAACAATTCGCAGATGGATGAAGCGATGCTGCGCCGCTTCTCCGTGAAGATCAACTTCCGCCTGCCGAACAAGCAGGAACGCAAAGAACTGCTGAGCTCGTTCCTGAAGCGCAAGGAAGACGGCCTGGTGGACTGGAACGACATGAACCTGGACCAGATCGCCGAGATTACCCAGAACCTGTCGCCGGCCCTGCTGGAAACCGTGGTCGACCGCGCTTCGCTGCTGTCGATCCAGGACAAGACGGTGATCAATACCGACCTGATGTTCCGCGCCTTCGAGCGTGCCACGATCGGCCTGACCGACCGCGCCACCACGGCCGAGAAGACCCGCCAGCGCGAGCGGATTGCCTTGCACGAACTGGGTCACTTCTTCATGCAGATCGATCCCTACCTGCGTGCCGGCCTGACGCTGGACGAAGTGAAAGAAAAATCGCACCTGCTGAAGATCAGCACGGAATCGGTCTCGAAGCTGAACGCGCTGGGCTATGTACTGTCCGCCGGTGACGACATGTCGCTGCGCACGCTGGAAGAACTGGAACGCGACGTGATGCAGCTGTACGGCGGCGTCGCGGCGGAAGAGCTGTTCTACGGCGCCCGCGGCATCTCGGTGGGCAGCCAGAACGATATCCAGAAAGCGACCTCGATGCTGCACACGATGGTCAACAGCCTGTCGATGTATTCCCGTTCCAAGCTGGACTACAGCCAGTTCAAGAACGAGATGAGCGGCGAGCACACGCTGGTGCAGGTGGAAGCCAAGGCCGACGAGCTGTACAGCGAAACGCTGAAATCGATCGGCGATTACCGCGACGTGATGGAATCGCTGAAGGACGTGCTGATGGAACGCTACGTGCTCACCAAGGACGACGTGTTCAAGCTGCTGCATGAACGCCTCGATCCGGTACCGCTGCGCCTGGCAGCCTGAGACCGGCACCTCGCCCCATGACAAAAGGCCCGCTGATGCGGGCCTTTTGCCGTTGATGCTCATCGCATCAGCGGCGCGCGATCATCTGCACATTGGTCAGGTTGGCGGCCACGCGGGCAGCCGGCAGCCGCTCGAAACCGTTGATGGTGACTTCATCGCCGTGGTCGCGGAAGCTCAGCTCGGCACCGCTGTCTGTCACGAAGGCGCCGGGGCCTATCGCACGCAGCCGGGTGGACACCATGCGCTGGGCGGTGCCGTCGGCGCGTTGCTGCGAGCGATACGAGTCTTTCAGTTGCACGAAATAGTGATTGCCGCGCTGGGTGAACTGGGCCACCTGGCCGTTGCTCAGCACGTAGGTATTGGCGAACTCGTCGAACTCGCCGATCCCGAGCGTGTACGACTGGCGCGGCGCGGTGACGGCGACGCTGGCCTGGTCCGGCTGGGCCGGCGCTTGTGCCTGGGCCGAGAATGGTGCCAGGATGCTGAGGGCGAGTGCTGCTGCGCCGATAAACGATTTGTTCATGTGAATCTCCGAAGTGGTTTGCCAGGTGGTCACCGCCTCTTCTGTAATGTGCGGCGACATATGCAAGGTAACAAAGACAACTTCGGGAGGGCAGCGAGAAGCGATGAAACGTCGAATATGCGGGATGAAACGCATTCGCCCCCGTCTGGAACGGCTTTCATCCAGGCACCATGTCGGGCTAACTTGACGCGAACTGCGCAGTGACCATTCCGCTCCGCCGCACGGTCGGGATTGCGCACCAGGTCGCTGCAAAGCGGCTCGGATCGTGCGTAGAACCGCCTTTTCCGGCTCGGCGGCGGTCCGTGCGCACCTGCTCTACAGCGGCGCCCTCGCGCTCCCCCCCACAAAAATGACTCTTGGTAAGTTTTGTTTTGGTAGCGTGACAATTGGCGAGAATGATTGCATTAATTACATGCTATTCTGCCAACTTACCCATCCACTCAATTACTCAGGAAGAGTCATGTTGAACAAGAATAAGGTCACGCTGGCGTTGGCATCGGCAATGTTTGCAGGCAGTGCATTCGCAGCACCCGTGGTACTGGATTTCGAAGGTATCGGCACTCAGGCGCAGATCCTGGATTTCTACAATGGCGGCACGGATAGCGAAGGGAACAGCGGCACCAATTACGGCATTTCCTTCGGTCCCGACGCGCTGGGCCTGGTCGACGAGGACGCGGGCGGCACCGGCAATATCGCCAATGAACCTTCCGGCGAAACCGTGATGTTCTTCCTGACCGGCAGCGCCATCCTGAACAATGCCGCGGGATTCGACACCGGCTTCTCGTTCTATTATTCGGCGGCGTACTCCGCCAGCGTGGACGTGTATTCCGGCTTGAACGCGACCGGCACCCTGCTGGGCACGATCCACCTGTCGGCGCAGCACACCAGCAATTGCGTGGGCGATCCGTACGGCCAGTATTGTAACTACACGGCGGCTGGCTTGAGCTTCGACGGTGAAGCCCGTTCGATCGATTTTTCCGGCACCGCC
This sequence comes from Pseudoduganella albidiflava, assembly GCF_004322755.1. Classification (NCBI taxonomy): domain Bacteria; kingdom Pseudomonadati; phylum Pseudomonadota; class Betaproteobacteria; order Burkholderiales; family Oxalobacteraceae; genus Pseudoduganella; species Pseudoduganella albidiflava. The sequence continues at coordinate 333,175 of NZ_CP036401.1, read as the reverse complement.
AACTACGTCGTTTTCGACAATATCACCTTCGGCGCGGCGACCCCGCCTCCTCCGGTACCTGAACCCGGCACGTACGCCATGCTGGGCCTGGGCCTGGCCGGCATGGCCGCGTACCGCCGCCTGGCGAACCGCAAGGCTTGATCGTCGATGGTATTTTGCCGGGCCGCTGCAACGCGTTGAACGCTTGCGCATGCATGTCGAATCATGGACCGGCGCTGTTTTACAAGCGCCTGGATGATTGACATTACGGCTTCAAGCGTTTGATTCCCGTATTCGCGCGAAAATACGTGAAAGCGGGTTTCATTGGAATGATGGGCAACCGGAACAAGGTCGCCCATCAGTGCGTCTACCAGTCCAGGGGCCCGGTCGGGTCAGGATCCCGGATTAAATAGCAGGTAAGTATCTCGTCGGGATAAGACTGGAAATTGCTTGCCTTGTGTTTGCGGTATGCCAGCTCATCAGCGTAGCCAGTTATATCCCAGCCTTTGTCAGGTTCCTCGGTCGCGTCATGAGTCAACAACAGCACGGAATAGCGGCATTGAGGTGCCGAGCGCATCAGCCGAAATGTCGTACGCCCCTCCCCACGCTCGATAATTCGATAGGGCATCGACTTGCATTGACTGAATGGGGTCAGCCAGGCAATACGCTTGTCGGTGATAGTGAGCGTTCCATAGCAGGCGCGGCCGGTTCCAAGGTACCGGCTGGTCGGGGGCTTTGCTGAAGCTGCCGTAACAGTCAGGCAAACGCTGACGATGCAGAGGCTCAGGATGCGCCTTTTTTTCGATGCACATGGCATGTTGTGTCTCACACGGCAGTCATTATCGTTTCCTGTCATAGCGCATATCCTGTTTGCCTGTTCATTGCGCTGTTCGATACTTCCTTGTCCAAGATGTCTCCTGCCGGTGTAGCGAGAGAGACATCGTAGAACTGGATAACAGACACAATAGTGCGCTATCGCAATAATTTACTGTACGTCGGCAGCACGCCGACGGCAGGGCACCCCATCGGCCCCAAGTGTTCGCAAGTAATGCAGGTGATGGAATCGCCGCACGTGCAGCTTGCCAAAATATAGTTAATGAGATTCATTCTCATCTATAATAAGCTACCAACTTCCGCTCACCGCCAACACCGACGACACCCATGCCGGCCGCTTCTTCCCCCCACGCGCCTGCCGGACTGCCCGCACAGGTGCAGCAGCTGTATGCCGGGCACCACCAGTGGCTGCTCGGCTGGCTGTCGCGCAAGCTCGGCTGCACCTTTCATGCCGCCGACCTGGCGCACGACACGTTCGTGCGCCTGCTGTCCAGCGAGCGAGCGGTGGCGATCGACGAGCCGCGCGCCTTCCTCACCACGGTGGCGAAGCGGCTGCTGCTGAACCACTACCGGCGCGAACAGATCGAACGGGCTTACCTGGACACCCTGGCCGCCCTGCCCGAAGCGCTCGCCCCCTCGCCGGAAGAGCGCGCGATGGTGCTGGAAGCGCTGTGCGCGATCGACCGGTTGCTGGACGGCCTGCCGGCACCGGTCCGGCAGGCGTTCCTGTATGCGCAGCTGGAGGGCATGCCCCAGGCCGATATCGCCCAGCGCCTGGACGTGTCGCAGACAACGGTCAAGCGCTACCTGGTGCGCGCGATGACGCAGTGCTACTTCGCCGGCGCGGCCAACTGATGGCGCTGGACATTCCCGTTCCGCCCCAGGTCGCGCCGGCAATTGCCCGCCGTGCGGTCGAGTGGCTGGTCGAACTGCAGGCCGGCACGCCCAGCGCCGACCTGCGCGACGCCTGGCAACGCTGGCGCGCCGCCCACCCCGACCATGAGCGGGCATGGCGCCATGTCGAGAGCGCCCATGCGCACTGGCAGGGCGTGGCATCGCCGATGGCGTCCGCGACGGCCCAGGCGGTGCTGGCCAAGCCCGGCTCGCCAGGGCGCAGGCACGCCGTCAAGACACTGGCGCTGCTGGTCTTCACCGGCAGCGGGCTGGCCACCGGTGCGGCGACGGCACCGTGGGACAACTGGCTGGCGGACGAGCGCACCGGCATCGGCGAACGCCGCACGCTGCGGCTGGCGGAGGGCAGCGCGGTCACCCTGAACGGCGACAGTGCGCTCGACATCGACAGCCACCTGCACCGCCTGCGCCTGGCCGCCGGCGAAATCCTGGTATCGATGCCCGGCGCGCGTACGCTGCCGCTCACCGTGGAAACCGCGCACGGCACGCTGCGCGCCCTCGGTGCCCGTTTCGCGGTGCGCCTGCTGGCCAACGCCTCGCGCATCGCGGTGTTCGATGGCACGGTCGACCTGTTCGCGGCGGACGGAGCGCACATGCGGCTGCATGCCGGCCAGGGCACCAGGATCGGTCCCGGCGGTATCGCAAGGCCCGTCGCGGCGGACGAAGCCCTGACCGCATGGGCCGACGGCATGCTGATCGGCGGCCACATGCGGCTGGACGAATTTCTTGCCGAGCTGGCGCGCTACCGGCGCGGCACCATCCATTGCGACCCGGCCGTGGCAGGCCTGCGCGTGGCCGGCACCTTCCCACTGGCCGACACCGACCGGGTGCTGCGCGCCATCGCCGGGGTACTGCCCATCGAGGTCGTTCATTTCACGCGCTACTACGTCATGGTGCGTCCGCGCCAATGATGTCCGGCGCCGCCGCGAAAAAATAATTCCCGGAAGGTGGTCTGTCTGGCCGGCTCGCGTGTCAAGGGTATGAATACCCCTGTTTACTTCCACCCGAGAACACCATGCATGACTATTCCCCGCCGGCGCGCGCGCGCCTGCACCTGACCACGCTGGCGCATGCGCTGGCCCTTGCCTTGCCAGTCCTTGCCTTGCTTGCACCCGCTTGTGGCGCGCTGGCTGCCGGAGCGCCCGCCACCGCGGAAACGCGGCGCCAATACGACCTGCCCGCCGGTCCACTCGATCCCGCGCTGAACCGCCTTGGTCGCGAAACCGGCATCCTGCTTGCCTACCCCGCCGACCTGACCACCGGCCTGAACACCGAGGGCGTGCGCGGCGCCTACACCGTGGCCGAGGCACTGGCCAGGCTGCTGCGCGGTACCGGCATCGTGGCGGTGGCGGGAGCGGACGGGGGCTACACGCTGATCCGGCAGTCCACCGCCGGCAGCGTGCAGGAAGGCGGCGCATCGCGCGTCATGCCCAGCGTGATCGTCGACGGCCTGCGCGAAACGGCGGACGGCCCCGGCACCGGCTATGTGGCGCGGCGCAGCGCCGGCGCCACCAAGTTCGACGTGCCCGTCACCGAAATCCCGCAATCGATCTCGATCGTCACGGCTGACCAGCTGGCCACGCTGAAGCCGGTCAGCCTCGGCGAAGCGATGGCGTATACGCCGGGCATCGTCGTCGATCCCGGCTACACCAATTCCTTCGACGTGTTCTACAGCCGCGGCTTTCGCCTGTCCGACACCAGCGGCGGGATCTATCGGGACGGCCTGAAATTCGGCGGCGCCGGCTGGGCCTCGGGCCAGCAGGAGGTGTATGGCCTGGAGCGGCTGGAACTGATCAAGGGCGCCGCGTCGGTGCTGTATGGCGCGGCCGCCCCGGGCGGCGTGCTCAATACCGTGACCAAGCGGCCCACGGCCGACATGGTCAACGAAGTGCGTGGCTCGGCTGGCTCGCGGGGCCGGCGCGAGGCGGCCGCCGATCTCGGTGGCGCGATCGGCCCGGCGTGGAGCTGGCGCGTCACGGCGCTGGCGCGCAACGACGACACCCAGGTCGACCATGTGCCCAACAACGGCCGCTATTTCGCGCCGGCCGTGAAATGGCAGCCGTCGGCCGCCACCTCGCTGACGCTGCTGGCCCATGTGCACGACCGCCGCACCGCCTACCAGTATTCGCTGCCCGCCGAGGGCACCCTGATCGCCTCGCCGTACGGCAGGCTGCCGCGCGGCCGCTTCGTCGGCGAGCCGGAGTTCGACCGCCAGGATGCGCGGCAGTACGGCGCCGCCCTGCTGTTCGAGCACGCCTTTTCGGACAGTACGCGGCTGCGCCACGCCACGCGCTACCTGAAATCGGAGAACCACGTGCAGTTCATCGGCCTGGACGGCGCGCTGGCCGACGATCCACGCCGGCAGGCACGCACCGCCTACGACGAGTGGGAGCGCACGCGCGGCATTTCCAGCGATACCTCGATCGAACAGCGCTGGCAGGGCCTGGGCATGACACACACGCTGCTCGCCGGTTTCGACTACGCGCGCCACAAGCCGGAAAGCCAGTGGTCGCTGGCGGCGGTGGCGCCGCTCGACCTGTTCGCGCCGGTGTATGGCGCGCGGCCGGAAGCCATGACGCTGGTGCCTTCCTACAGCACGCGCGCGATCGCCACCCGCAAGGGCCTGTACGTGCAGGACCAGGCCAAGCTGGGCGAGCGCTGGGTATTCCTGCTGGGTGCGCGGCACGACTGGGCCAGCGATGCCCGCTCCCCGCTCGGCGGCACGCCGCGCTGGTCGACCGAACGCACCGAGGCGACCACGGGCCGCGCGGGCGCAGTGTACCAGGCCGGCAACGGCTTCGCGCCGTTCGCCAGTTTCAGCCAGTCGTTCGAGCCGCAGGCAGGCGTCGACGTCGCGGGCAACCGCTTCAAGCCGACCCGCGGCGAACAGGCGGAACTGGGGCTGCGCTGGGAAGTGCCGTCCACCGGCGTGCTGCTGTCGGCCACGGTCTATACACTCACGCAGCAGAACGTGATGACCAGCGATCCGCGCATGCCGGCGGTCCGCATGCAGACGGGCGAAGTGAAGTCCGAGGGCGCGGAGTTCGAGGCGAAAGGCCGCGTCGCCAGGCACGTCGACCTGATCGCTTCCTATGCCTATACGAACGCCCGCACCACGCGCAGCCTGCGGCCCACCGATATCGGCCTGCGCCAGCCTTCGGTGCCGCGCCAGCAGGCCGCCCTGTGGAGCGACGTGGCACTCGCCGCATTCGGCTGGCCGCAGTTGCGGGCCGGCCTGGGCGTGCGCCATACCGGATCGATGAGTGATGTGCAGGGTACCAACGCGCGCGTGCCATCGACCACCACGGTCGATGCGCTGCTCGCGTGGGAAACCGGCCAGTGGCGCACCGCCCTCAATTTCTCCAACCTGACCGACCGCGAATCGCTCACCTGCAGCTACGCAAGTTGCCTGTACGGTGAAGGACGGCGCGTCACGGCCACCATCGGCTACCTCTGGTGATGCGCGCCGCGCTGGTCCTCGCCCACCGCTACGTGGGGCTCCTGCTGGCGGGATTCCTGCTGCTGGCGGGCGTGACCGGCAGCGTGCTGGCCTGGTACGAAGAGCTGGACGCGGCGGTCAATCCCCGCCTGTTCCACGTGGCGCCGCCCGCCGATGGCGCGGTGCCGCCCGATCCGCTGCGGCTGCGCGAACTGGTCGCCGAAGCCCTGCCGGCGGCCCGCGTGGATTTCGTGCCGCTGCTGCGCAGGCAGGGCGAGGCGGTGTTCTTCCTCGTCGCGCCGAAGCCTGGCGCGGCGCTGGAGAACGACCAGGTCTTCGTGAATCCCCATTCAGGCGAACTGCTGGGTGGCAGGCGCTGGGGCGATATCGGCCAGGGCAGCACGAACCTGCTGCCTTTCATCTACCGGCTGCATTATTCGCTGGCCCTGGATACGGCAGGCACCACGCTGCTGGGCATCGTCGCGCTGCTGTGGGCGATCGATTGCTGGGTCGGTGCCGCGCTGACGTTTCCCGCCCGCCGGCACCGTTCCGGCAAGCCCTGGCTGGCACGCTGGTGGCCGGCCTGGCAGGTGCGCCGCGGCACCAGCGCCTACAAGCTGCAGGTCGACCTGCACCGCGCCGGCGGCCTCTGGCCGTGGGCGATGCTGTTCATCATCGCCTGGAGCAGTGTCGGGTTCAACCTCCAGGTCGTCTACGACCCGGTCATGCGCGCCATGTTCGCGCACCAGCCGGCGGAAGAACTGCTGCCGCGCCGCGCCACGCCGCAGGCGCAACCGGGCATGAGCTGGGAAGCCGCCTTGGCCAACGGCCGCCGCCTGATGCGCGACGCGGCGGCCGCGCGCGGTGCCACGGTGCTGGAAGAAACGCTGCTGCGCTACGACCCGGGAACCGCCACGTTCCGCTACGTGGTGAAGAGCAGTGCCGATATCCGCGACCGCTATGGCAGCACCGCCGTGGTGTTCGATGCGAACACCGGCGAGCCCCGCTTCCACTGGTGGCCGACAGGCGGCGCCGCCGGCGATACCATCAGGACGTGGATCACCAGCCTGCATCTCGCGGCGCTGTGGGGCATGCCGTTCAAGGCGTTCATGTGCGTGCTGGGGCTCGCGGTCGCGGTACTCTCCGTGACCGGCGTGGTCATCTGGCAGCGCAAACGGCAGGGGCGGCGCGCCACGCAGGCCAGGCCCACGCCGCCGGGCATCAGCAATGCTCACTGACCGCGCCGATCGTTATCACATCGGCAAGACGCCGGCGGCGGCGTGCAGGGTTGCTCCTGCTGGGCAAATCAGTGATAATGCACGGCGCGTTGCCGGGATGGCGGAATAGGTAGACGCACGGGACTCAAAATCCCGCGCCGCAAGGCGTACCGGTTCGATTCCGGTTCCCGGCACCACAACACTTCTTGGCGCGGCCGCATTCAGCATCTTCGCTGCCAGATCAATGGCTTTCACCCAAGCCGCCTGCTCCACTCCTCCATGAATATCGTATTCCCGCGTACGCGCCCGATGCGCGGCCTGCGATTGCGGCTATAGCCAGCGCGGATGCCCGGGCGTGAAATACTGCCCGCCCGGCGTGCGCGGCTGCATCAATGGTATTCCGCCTGCTCCTCGAAGACCGCGGCGCTGACATTTTTCGCCTTGTGGCCCTGGCCGGACGGCTGCACCACGAATTGCAGTGAATCTTCCAGCGCTACCGGATCTTCTTTCTCGTCTTTGCCGATATAGGTGGTCGGCGAGAATGGCGCGATCGCGCCGCCGAAACATTTGACCATTTTTTCTGTCGTGAAGTCCGCGGGCTTGAGCCGGCTGGCAGCCGCCAGGATGGCGCAGTCGATCATCGTACCAGTCAGCCAGCCGACGGAACTCGCATAGCCGGCGCACCAGCGTATCGCGCTTTGCTCGATACCGGCTTCGAGCGTGAATGACCGGCTACCGGTGAAGCAGCTGCCGAGCACGACCCCGGTAATGTTGAAATCCTGGGATTTCAATGAAATCAAGGCGAACAGCGCATGGAGTTTCACATTACCGGCCGACTTGCTGTCGCCATGCGCGGCGATATACACGATCGCGTTTCGATAGCGGGTCTTGCACAGGCAGTCGAGTGCCTTGTCGAAGCTGGACTCATCATAGAAGTTGGCGTGGAAAACCTCGGTATCGCCCGCGTACTTGGCGACGCCTTCGACGAACGGCAGCACGCTGCTCCGGTTCGCGTCACTTCCGTCGAGTTCCCACGGGCTTTCAAATACGAGGATGGCCCTGCTGGCATGGGGTTTTTTCATTCTTGCCTGTCGGTCAGTTGGGAAATTTCAGGTAGCGCCCCTGGTGCTCCGCGTGGCCCAGGATGACCAGGACAGGCGCCAGGTAGGAAGTGATCCGGACCATGGTGACATGCTGTTCCAGCCAGGCCCGCAAGCTGTGGGGGCCGGTCGTCAGCGGGACTTCGCAGCCCCGGAACGCGGCTTTCAGGGCCGCCACCTGGTCGCTGCTGATGGTGCATTCGCCCTGGCGGCCAAAGCGCAGCGTGATCGCCCCCGCGCCCGAGACGCGGTACGAGAACTGGGAGCGCCTGGCCCATGTGAGCTCGACGGTAAAGCCCCGGGCATGCAGCCACCTGTCATCTGCCACGCCGGCTGGAGCGGATGGTGCGGCCTTCACCGCAGGGCCGAGGCGCTGTCCTTCACGGAACAGGGCGTATTCGATGACGTCAGGCGTGCAATGCAGTGCACGCGCGGCCTGCGCCGTGCAGGCGACGAACCGCCCATACGACGCGCTCTGCTGGCCTGCACCGTATGCCGGCCAGGGCCCGTATTCGTCGAAGGCGTGGTGATGCAATGCACGCATCACCATCTGGTCATAGATCAGCAGCGGTCCTTCGGCCGATTCCAGGCCTGCAAAATAAAGGATTTTTGACAGGGTGGACAGGCCAAGATGGGGAATCGCAAACGCGTCCACCACGCGGCTGGCCGGCCATTGCCGGCCCAGGCACTGGATCAGCGTTGTCGTGATCAGCTCCGCGTTATCGAACACGGCCGCCAGGGGTTTGCGGTTGCCCTGCCCGGCGACGCCGCGCGGATAGCCCCACACCGGCACCAGGGCCACGCCGCCTGGGCCGCCCAGGCGCTGCACGACAGTGCGCACGTCGCTGCGTGACAACGTAAATCCCGCATCGATCTGCGCCTGGCCATAGCCCGCGGCGCTGAGCAGGCCAGGCAGATTCGGGAAGGCGGCCCAGTTCTTCGGCATGTAGCGAAATGCCTGGCTGCTTACCTCCTCCGCGGCCACGCCTTTTACGAGCTCTTGTAATGTCATCGATCGTTTTCCATGGAAGTGGCCACAGCCGCCTGGTTCGCGCCGGATACCTGTGCCGCTGGCACGGCAGCGATTGCTGGCTGGATCGCCATCAAAATCCCTCAGCCCAGCGTTCCCAGAAGCCTGGCTCGTCGTGTTCCGCATTGTTCATGGCATGCTCGAGCGGCATGGCATAGAAGCGCACGCCGGCATGGCGCATGCTGCCATCCGGATGTTCCAGGTAATCGCGCAGCACGCGATAGCCGGCCAGCGACTCGTCGTAGGGAATGTGGAGATAGACTTGGCCGAGATACGGCGCCATGACCCGCGGATCGGCAAACGGACCGCACCGGGTCCAGGGCACGCCATGCGCATCGAGCCAGGCAAGGATGGCAGCGCGTGTGGCGTCGTCCTCGAAGCGGTAGTGCCTCCACTCGGCGCGGGGCCGGGGATGGAATTCCAGGTAGAGCACCGCGCGCTGTTCCCTGCGCGCGATCGCATCGATGTGTTCAACCAGTCCAGGCATGCATGAATCCGCCGCAGCGGGTGCGAGTCAAAATGCCATGCTACCAAAGAAATTGCTAATGGGAAATATATTTCCCTATCAAAGTTTTTCCCGGCCCATCTGGATGGGTCCGCTTCCGGCCCGGCCCCGCCAGCTATCTGCTGCGGCCAGGAGCGCGATGGACCGCCGTCCCGGCACTGGCGGTCTTCAACCGGGATCGATCATCCTAGCGCTCGGCCCGCATCCGCTTGAAGGCCCCCGTCGGTACTTCCCGCGGCACGTCCCGCGTATCGATGTCGAGCTGCGTGACGGTGCCGGCGCCCGTGGCCGGGTTCAGCAGGTGCACGCCGCCGAGGTAGTGCTTGCCCTGCTCCAGGCCGGTCCAGCTGACGCCCACCTGGTACGAGCCGCCCTGCGCCACGGCGGCCGGCAGCGCCAGCTTGACGCTGCCCCTGGTATCCCTGGGAATCGCCGTGGCATACGACAGCGTGAAACTGGTGCTGCTGCCGTTCTTGAGCTGGTAACCCAGCACGCAGATCTTCGCCACGCCCATGCCGGGCTTGACCAGAGTGACGCTCTCGTTCGAATCGGCGTGGCCGCTGTAGCCGACCAGCTGGTTGTACTGGTCCAGCACGGCCAGGTCCAGGTCGTTGTCGGCGCCGCCTTCGGTGTCCCGGTTGGAGATCTCGAACCGCGCGATGACGGTATTGTTCGGGATGCCGATCGACACCGCCTTCACGCCCGCGCCGCGGGCCTTGCAGGCATTCGCCACATCGTCCATCGATTCGATCGAGCCGGCGGGTGCCTGCGTCACGGTCTGCGCCAGGCGCGTGTATTCGCGCATGCCGCCCCGCTCCGCCGTCATGACACCATCGAAGCCGGCCTGCACGTCGATCTGGCGGCTGCCGCTGGTGCTGGTGGCGGAGACCACCGCCGGGGCTTCCACGCCACTGTTATAGCGCGCCTGCAACGGGCTGCGCACCTTGCGCTCGCCATCCTCCCACACCAGTTCGCCCAGTTTCCATGCGCCGTGCGCGGCATCGGTGCGCGCCAGGCTGACGGTGTAGCTGCGGGTCTCGCCCGGCGCAAGCTGCAGCGTGGCCGGCGTGACCGTCACATCGAAACCATCGAGGCTGGTGCTGGCGTTGTAGAGCGCCGTCGTGTCGCCGACGTTGGTGACACGGCGGGTGATGGTCTGGTTGCCGACGACGCCGGGCAGCGCGATGGAGGCCAGGTTCAGCGCATGGCCGGGCAGGCTGCCCTGCCCGCAATCGACGGTTTCGCCGCTGGCGCCGCACACATAGCGCTGGTATTCGGCCGGGGTGATGTCATACACCAGGCCGGGATCGGCGGAGACATTCGGCACCACCAGGCCGGCTCCCTGGCCCCACGGCAGCGTGCCGTCCATGTCGCCTTCGAGCGATGTCGGCAGCACGGTGCGGGCGCTGGTCATCAGCGCCGACTTGATGGCGGACGGCGACCAGCCGGCATGCCGCTGCTTCAGCAGCGCGGCGATGCCGGCCACGTGCGGCGTGGCCATCGAGGTGCCGGACATGTACATCGACAGGCTGTGGGCCCGCCCGGTGCCGGCCACGACGGCGCCGCGTTGCGCGGGGCTCAGGCTGGGCGAGATGCCGGCCAGGATATCGACGCCGGGGGCGGTCATGTCGGGTTTCATCACGCCGGGATCGAAGACGTTCGGGCCGCGCGAGGAAAAGTCGGCCAGCGCCGGGCCGTACATCGGCGTCAGCTCGCTGGCCGACAGCGCGGCGCGGGCGCCGGCCGTGCCCGCGTAGGCGTAGATCGCTTCGCCGTCCGCCTGGCCGACATAGATGGTGGGCAGGCTGTACAGGCTGAGCGTGGGACCGGAACCGTTGTCCAGCAAGATCACGCCCGCGCCGCCAGCGGCCTTCACCACGTCGACCTGCCGGGCCGGCTCGATGAAGCCGCGCGAGCACGCCACGATCTTGCCGGCCACCTTGGCCGGGTCGAGCTGGACGGCACCGGCTTCCTCCGCGCCGAAGCACTGCTGCGCAAACGAGCTGTCGCCGCCCGCCACGACGGCGGCACCAGCGCGGATCACCGGCATCGCGGGCAGCGCCCTGGCGTTGAGCGAGCTGCCGTGGAAGACCTGGCCGTTGGCCAGCGTGACCGCGGCGGTGTGCGTCCGGTCGTGGGTGGCGGCGGCCACCGTGGCGAGCCACGGGCCCATATGGTTGACGGTATTGCCGGGACCGTAGTTGCCGCCGGCGGCGGCCACGAATACGCCGGCCGTCACCGCATGGCGGAACGCCTGTTCGACCGGTTCCAGCGGGCTCAGGCCGCCTGTGATCGAGTAGTTCAGCACATCGACACCATCCGTCACCGCGGCCTCGATGGCCGCGATGCTGTCGCTGTCGTAGCACGTGTTGCCCACCTCGGCGTTGGCCGGCCGGAAGCTCCAGCACACCTTGTATGCGGCGATGCGCGCACGCGGCGCGATACCGCTGCGCAGGGCCAGCATGTCTCCGTTCGGTGCGAGGGCCGGCACGTTGGCGTTGCCGGCCGCCGTGGTCGACGTGTGGGTGCCATGCCCGCCCATGCCGGCCGGTCCGCCCAGCGAATCGCGCGGCGACTGGAATTCGGTCCAGTGCAGCGCATTGCCGCTGGCCCGGAACCCCGCGTCGAAGTAACGCGCACCGATCAGCTTGTTGTTGCACTGCTCTTCCGTGAAGCCTTCGCCGGCCTGGCAGGCGCCTTTCCAGCGAGCGGGCGGCGCACCGTATGCAAGGGTGGCGCCGCCGTCGAAGGTGGGCCGGCCCTTACTGTCGATCCGGTCGGCGTACGACAGGTTTTCCGGCCACACTCCGGTGTCGATCACGCCGACGATGATGTCTTCGCCCGCCTGTTCGCTGCCGCCGAGCTGTTCCCACAGGCCGCCCGGCTGGTCGAGGCCGAGGAAGGCCGGGGTGTAGTTGGTGATCACGCGCTGGCGCTGGTCGGGCACGATGCGCAGCGTCTTGCCGCTGGCTTTCAGCGTGCGCACTTCGGCTTCGGTGAGGCGCGCGGCAAAGCCATTGAACACCACCTGGTATTGGTGCGTGATCGCGGCGGCCGGCAAGAGCGCCTTGACCTGGTCCTGCCTGCCGCTGAGGTAGCCCTGGTACTGGCGAGCGGGTGTACTCGACACATCGAGCCGCTGGCCGGTGGCGACCATGGTCGCGCGCAAGCCACTGATGTCGCCGCGATAACTGGCCACCGGCGGTTCGGCCAGCTGGACGATGTAGGCCCGGCGCAGGTCGGCGGCATGGGCCGCATGGAGGCAGGCCAGCACTGGTAGCGCTCCCATCAACAGCCGTAAAAATCGGTGATTCCGAACCCTGGATTTCGTCATTGCAGCACCCTCCCCGTGTGGTTTGCGTTACTTCCTGACCAATAGTCGACAGGCGAATATAGCAACCTCGCCGGCAGGAAGGTATGGAATTTTTGACAAAAAAAACTCGGCGTTAACAAATTCCAACGGAATAAGGGAAACGTTCCCATCACGTTCCGATCAATATCCCGGCGATAAAAAGCGGCTTCGATGATGCAATTTCATTCTGCAGAGCTGGATGGAACGGCAACAAAAAATGCGGTTTTTTTACCCGCTAAAAAAAAAAAAAATAAGAAAAATGCATCAGGCGATGGACAAACCACCAGATCCTCAGCATATTTGGCTTCATGACAACCCGAGGAGGTCCAATGAAATTCGTCGCTTCCCACGCGGCGGCGGCCGTTTGCCTTGCTGTGGCAGCCGGTCCCGCGCTTGCTGACGCGTTCAGCACCCTGGCAGTCAACCACGTCACCGTGACGGTGATCGACCTCGATCCGGACGATGGCATTGCGGCCGCCATCTCGTTCCTGCCCGACCCGGCAATGTACATGGGCGGTGCCCTGGTTCGCGGCGAGGCGCTGAACTATCGCGACAGCATCAACGAGCCGGGCGCCCAGTACAAATCGTATTTCAACCGTGGCGCCTGGCCTGCCACCAATGTGGCGGGCAGCGTGCATACCGACCTGGCAACGCAGGCCGGCAGCGTGACCGGGTCCAGCGGCGGCGTCGGGTTCACCGCTGCGGATATATCTGGTAGCGCTCACAGCGGCACCGACCAACGCTCGCATTTCTGGGGCTATGCCAGCCTGCCCGGCAGTCCGAGCGGCCTGCTCGACTTCACGCTGACCGCCAATACGAAAGTGGTGTTTTCACTGGACGCGTCGATGAGCGCCAGCACCACCATCGCCACGCCATGGCAGGGCAACAGCGAAAGCGCCTCGGCCATGTTGAAACTCTTCGCGGGCGGCCTGGCGCCGGATGGCGTGACGCCGCTGGAAGACCTGGCCGAGCAAGGCATCAGCGTGCTGGCGGGCGAGTCGGACAGCTGGAGCGGCGTACTGTCGGCAAGCTTCAGCAACCTGGGCGACGTGAGCACCCAGGGCGTGTTCGGCGCCAACGCCACGATCCAGGGCGACGCCGTGCTGGCAGCCGTGCCGGAACCGTCGACCTACGGGATGCTGCTGGGCGGACTGGGACTGATCGGCGCGCTGGCGCGCCGCCGCCAGCGTGCCGGATGAAGCCCGCTCACCGGACCTTGCTCACGGCCTTTGCTCACTGACCGCAGCTCACTGAACGCAGCCCACTACGGAGAACCCATGAAGCGCTTTGTAATGCATACCCTGGCCCTGGCCTGCATGGCGGCGGCGGCCGGCCCGGCCCTGGCGGATGCCAGCAGCAGTGCGGCTTTCGGCAACCTGGTCATCACGCTGACCGACCTGGATACCGGCGACGGCATCGCACCGTCGCTCACCTTCAACCTGAACGGGCCCTCGTTCATCGACAGCCGGGCCGAGGGCTTCGGCGAGGTGTCGGAGAGCTACCAGTTCCAGAACTACGCGCCGCAGCAGGGCGGCCTGTTCACGGGCGAGACGCACTCCGCCTGGTCGTCTTCCGTGGGCAGCATCATGACCGCGAATAACGTGGCGGGGTTCACGTGGATGTCCGCGGAAGGCGCGGCGCACAGCGCGCTCGATGCCTACGGTACGTATCGCGCCGCATCCATCGGCGCGACGCCCGAGAATACCTTCACGCTGTCCGCCAACACGGCGGTCACCTTCAGCGTCACCGCGGACATGCACGCCCGCACCTCCATGGGCTACAACCTGGAAGCCGACATGGCCGAGTATGCGACGTCCCATGCCCTGCTGAACGTGGGCGGGATGGTGAACGGCACGTTCGTGACGGATGCGCAGGAACGCTATATCGATGCCGGCTTCGACGTCCTCGACGACAACACCGTGGTCGGTGTCAGCAACAGCTGGGACGGCGTGCTGTCGGCCAGCTTCGCCAACACGGGTGGCGCCGAGACCAGCGGATTTCTCCAGACCTTCGTCATCGTGGAAGGCTATTCGTCGGTGTGGGATGGCGTGACGCCGGTACCGGAACCCGGCACCTATGCCATGCTGCTGGGCGGTCTCGCCTTGCTGGGCGTGGCGGCACGCCGCCGCAAGGCATGACAGGCCGCGCCCGCGGGTTCCGCCGGCACACTCGAGGCGCAAGACGACGGTCCAGCCACAGCAAGCTCTGGTAAGCTGCCGCGTCATCGATCTCATGGGGAACCGCATGAAAACCTGTTCGCTCGCACTGGCATTGCTGGCGATGTGCTCCGGCGTTGCCGCGCAGGAGGCGCCAAGGGGCGAGGCTTTGGGCAATCCGGAAATGGAAGGGCTGGTGGCGGCGTGCGCCAAGGCGGTGGAGCAGCGGGCGGCGGCCTATCGCGCGCTGCTCGATGAGCCGCTCAGCTGCGGCACCCGCCTGGCGAAAGGTCCCCTGCTGGCACGTTCGTCCGAACAGTACCGGGCGCGCGTGGACCAGGCATCGCGGCGGATCGTGCAGGAGTCGCGCGCCGATCACCAGGGAATCCGCGGCGCATGCGAATCCATGGCGCTCGCCTGCATCGACCGGCATCCCGGCCTGTCGCCCGCACAGAAGATGACGGCGATGCAGGCCATCGCGGTCGATGGCGCCAACTAGGCAGCCGCTGGTTCATCTCATTCACTCGTCCAATATGATCGACTCTTTCTCCCGTAAATCAGGCAACTCTTCCCAATATTCGTCTTCGCTGAACGAGAACTGGGCAGCCCTGGAAGCCTGGCTGGGTAAAAACTGGCCGGAAGGCCTGCAAGACCTCAATCCGCCAGCGAGCGCGGAGGAAATCGAAGCGCTCGAGGCTGCGCTCGGCGTTCGCCTTCCCGGCGACTTCGTCGATTTCCTGAAGGTGCACAACGGCCAGAAAGGAAATGCCGGCGGCCTGTTCGACAACTCGGAATTCCTTTCCACCGGCGCCATACTCGAGCAATGGACGGTGTGGAAGGATCTTCTCGATTCCGGCGAATTCCAGGGCATCGAATCGGACCCGGCGAGCGGTATCCGGAGTGACTGGTGGCACGCCAGGTGGATACCATTTACCCACAATGGCGGTGGCGATCATTACTGCCTGGATCTTGCCCCTGCCCCCGGCGGGATCGACGGCCAGGTCATCACCATGTGGCACGACATGGGTACCAGGGAAGTGGAAGCAGCGGGAATCCGGCCCTGGTTCGCAAGATATGTCGACGCGGTGCTGGCCGGGAAATATGCGTACTCGGACGATTTCGGCGGGCTCGTGGACATCGACTTCACATGATCATCACACTGGCCATCCCGGGGGCCGCTGGATAGCCCTCCATGAGGCCCATGGATCATGCCATTTACCATTTCCTCCTGTTTCCGATGCCCCACCTGTTTCCGCGTTTCGCCCCCGACATCCGTAACCTCGACCTCCCGCTCATCGACGGCCACGCCCGCATTCCGCCGGCCTTCCTGCTGGACCGGGACGGGCCGTTCGAGGTCAACTACATTCCGTTCGAGTCCGTCAATCTCGCCGCGCGCGTCGTGCTCGTTGGCCTGACACCCGGCTTTGTCCAATGGCGCAATGCGGTGGCCGAGGCGCAGGTCCAGCTACGCGGTGGTGCCAGTGCCGACGAGGCGCTGTCCGCCGCGAAGCGGGCCGGCGCCTTCAGCGGCCCCATCCGCCCCAACCTGGTCGCCCTGCTCGACCGCATCGGCCTGCACCGCTGGCTGGGCTTGCCCGGTTGCGCCACGCTGTTCGGCCAGCATGCCCATCTGCTGCATCTCGCTTCGCTGCTGCGCCACCCGGTGAGCAGGGGTGGCAAGAACTACAGCGGCACACCGGCGCCGATCGCGCACCGCTTCCTGCGGCGGCAGATCACCGAATACTTCGCTCAGGAAGCGGCCCTGTTTCCCGATGCCGTCTTTATCCCGCTCGGCCCGGCTGTAGCCAATGGCCTGCACTGGCTGGCCAAGGAGGGCGTGCTCCAGCCCGCGCAGATCCTCGATGGCTTGCCCCACCCGTCCGGTGCCAATGCCGAGCGGATCGCTTATTTCCTTGGCCGAAAAGAGCGGAGCACGCTGTCCACCAGGACCGATCCGGTGCGGCTCGACAGCGCCCGCGAAGCGCTTGCACAAAAGCTCGAACGGTTGTGCGGGGGAACCGGCCTGGTCACCTGAAGCGGTGCTGACCGGCTGCGGTCAGGAGGCTTGCCTGGCCCTCACGCCGCGCCGGCGAAAACCACTGTCCTCGCCGCCGGGAACTGGTGTTCGCTTACCAGTGCCGCGATGCCCGCGGCAATTTTCCGGCCACCTTCGGCCGACGGCTCGATCGGCGACGATGCGGCGTAATCGCCGGGCATCGCGCAGATCAGGCGCAGATCGAGCACAGGAATGCCGCGCAGCACGGCTTCGCGCAGGATGACGTCGTTGAACAGCGCGAGTGCGCCGCGCAATCCCGGCGACAGCCCGGGTACCCCGTCGTAGATGGTCGACACGGCATACGGGATGCCGCACGCCGACACCAGATCGAGCATCGCACGGTAATCGCGCCGGAAGCCGGCCTGCCATGCGGCAAGCAGTTCGGCGGCTTCCAGCACGGTCGCCGCCGGGGTCTGCATGGCGCCGACCAAGCCAAGCACGTCGTTGCCACCGCAACTGATCACCAGGTGGGTGGGCGCCCTTTCCTTCCGCAAGGCGCCAATCCGCCCGACCTGCGCCGGCATGTCCGCCAGCACGCTGCCATCCTGCGCGCACAGTGACGCCTCATGCCCGGCACCGAGCCGGCGCCGCAATTGCTCGATGACCTGCGTACCCGGCGGAACATACGAGCCGTTATCGAAAATCGAATCTCCCAACAATACAACGTGTGCCATGTTCGTGAACCCTGGTTCGTGAAAACCACGATAGTGCCACCGCGGCGCGACAGGCCACGCCGCATTGCGGCCACGTGCATGGGGAGTGCCGTCAGCCCTGGGGTGCCATCCACACCAGGTTCCACAAGTGCCCATCGATATCCTCGAAGCCCTGGTCGTACATGAAACCGTGGTCCTCGGGCGGATGCGGCGTGCGCCCGCCCGCCGCGACAGCCCTGGCGATCAGGCTGTCCACTTCCTCGCGGCTCTCGCAGCTCAGGCAGATGATGACCTCGTTGGCCTCCTTCGCCTGCACAAGCGGCTTGTCGATCAGCGACCTGAAGAACGCTTCGGTCATCAGCATGGCGTGGATGCTGCCGTCGACGATGTTCATGAACGCCGCCTGGTCGCTGGAATACTGCGCATTGAAGGAAAAGCCCAGGGCGGAAAAGAAGGCCCTGGATTTGTCGAGGTCCTTGACTGCCAGGTTGAAGATGATCTGTTTGTTCATGACGACTCCCATGGGAATGTGGATCGGATGGTGGGTCCTGCATGCTGACGACGAATCATGGCGCCTGGAATCGACAAGCGCGCCGATTATTTTTGGCGCTGTTCGCGTTGAGTAGCTTTGCCGTTGAGCACGAAACTTTCTTGCATGCCGAGCGCGACAAAAGAGCTGATCAGCTAGTCTGACGCCACGACAATGTGCAACCATTGGCGCGGCGCCGTCAGCTCGGCGGCATCGAGCACGCGCTGCCAGCCGGTGTAATTGGCGAGATAGCGGCTGGCAACACCATTAAATCGCCGCAGCCAGGTCTTGAAGCGGCTATGCCATCCGTTAACACCCTGGATATGGAGTGCGCCGTGCACCCGGATGCCGGCACGCACATTGATCGCTTCGTGCGTGATGCCGGCCTGCTTCGCAAATGCCTGGTACGCCTTGGCCGCATCGGTCACGAGCAGCACATCGGGCGCCAGCACAGGCTTCAGATGTTCCATCAACTGGCCAGCGCTGACCGGGCCGCGACCTGTCACGAAGTCACACGTTTGCCGGTTGCGGTCACGAGCCACGAGGATGCAGTCCAGCTCGCTGCTGATGCCGCGCCGGCTGGCCTTGCCGCCGCGTTTGCGGGGCGGGCGGTCCAGGTGGCGCGAGCCCTTCTGTGATTCCAACAAATAAGTTTCATCGGCCTCGACGATGCCTGATAGGTGCGGACGCGGTGCCCGGAGCACGGCGGCGATGAACCGGTGGCGCCATCGAAAGCTGGTCGACTTGGCCACCGCGACGCGCATGGCTGCAGAGCGCACGGGGGTCGACTCGATCAGGCATTGCAGGTATTGCAGCCACTTGTCGCGCAGGCGCAGACGGGCAAGCGGTGTGCCGGTCAGGGCATTGAAGCTGCGCCGGCATGTTACGCAGCGATAGCGCTGCAAGCCACTGGCCTGTCCGCAACGGTGAGACTTCTCGCAGCCGCAATGGGGACACGGCGGCTTTCCGGCGGCTTCCTCGATCAAGCGATGGCACTGGCCTGGCTGCTCGACGCTGGCCAGAAAGCCCTGCAGCAATGCGACCTGATCTTTTGAAAGCTGTTGCTGCATCAACGCTTCGATCAGTACTCCAACCTCCGCGGTGCCCATGTCGCCTCCTGATATACATGAAGTATCTCAACAGGAAGTCAGACCGTGATTCCGGCGGGAAGTTCGCTTAATTACCGCTCACAGCGCCTTATTTTTTCGTGCTGTCCGGTTCGTTCCACAGGCGCATCGCACGCGCCCTTTGCCGGTGGCATGCCGTCATGATTTCTTTTCGATCGCTGGCATTCCAGTCATCATTGTATTACGATCATAATACCAAGTAGACAGGAGCGGAAATGCGGTACGACGCGGACCACAAGCAATCGACACGGGCGAGGATCGTGGAATCCGCCGCCAAGGTGCTGCGCAGGGATGGCATTGCCACCACCGGGGTGGCCAGCCTGATGGCGGAAGCGGGGCTCACGAACGGCGCTTTCTATGCGCATTTCGACTCCAAGGAGGCGCTCGTTGCCGAAGCCGTGGTCGCCGCACTGCAGGAAACCGGAGCAGTCTTTGCCCGCAAGATCCGCGAAGCTGCTCCGGGACAGGGCCTGGATGCCCTGGTCAACCATTACCTCGACCCGAGGCACGTGACTTACCCGGAACGCGGCTGCGCCGTCGCCGCGCTGGGCCCCGAGCTTGCGCGCCGCCCGGATGCCACCCGCGCGTTCGTTGGCCAAGCGATCGACGAACTGGTGGCCATCTTTGCGGACGCACTGCCGGCCGGGCATCGCGATGCCATGGCGGTGGCACGCGCGGTGTTCGCCTCGCTGGTCGGCACGATCCAGTTGGCGCGTACCTGCGATCCATCGCTCATCCCCGTGGTGCTCGAAGCGGGTGCCATCGCGGCCAGGACGATCGGCCAGCTTCCTGGAGCGGAAAGCCAGCCTGCGCAGGCAAAAGTTTCCTGATGTGCTCACGGCCGGCAGGAATGCCATCGGCCCGGCACTTCATCATTCTCGTTCCGGCGCATGCCTGGCTGGAGGGTAGAGGGACCGGCGCGGCGATGGCGACTTGCGCGCGGCTGACATGCACGACCAACGCAAAGGAGGAAACACATTCCAGTATCCATCCGATCATTACGGTAAGTCATCGATCCTGCAAGACACCGGTCCGCCGGCGCAACTGCCGGAGGTTCGTTCCTGATACTTCAGAGAGTTCCAATGACCACGATGAAAAAACTTCTTTCCTGCCTGGCTGCCACTAGCCTGGCTGTGTGCATGGCCGGCGCCAAGGCCGAAGGCGTCCGGATGGACGCCAGCTTCAGCAACGTGTCGATCGGCGTCATCGACCTGGCCCCTGGCGATGGCGTCGACGCATCCTATTCCTACCAGTTCGACTACCTGCGTTACACGCTCGGCATTCGGAATCCGGGTTCGTTCGACCATGAGATCGACGACACGACGTCGGGTCTGATCCCCGTCGATCACATCCTGTCTGCCGGGCCGTCGAATGCCGAAATCAAGGCGACCGGCCTGCTCGGCGATTTCAGCATCCATGGCAACGCCTTGCACAATCTGGGCAACCAGGGGGGCGTGAGCCTGAACGCCCGGCAGGGCTATACGTTTACGCTCGGTGCGCACAGCGCGCTGACCTTGTCGGGCAGCGCCTTCCTGGATATCGCCTACCGGACCACGAGGGACTACTGGCAAATCGGCCATGGCAGCGTGCATGTCATGCTCGATACCGGCGAGGGACCGGGTGCGCAGAGGTTTTCCCTGATCCATTATTCGCCACTGGAACCAGCCGAACGGGAAGAATTCTCGCTCTACTATGCCAACCCGACCGACCAGGCGATCACCGTGGATGCCCTGTTCGTCCTGGGTGCCGGTTCCGAAACGCAAATCCCCTCAGTACCGGAACCCTCCACGTACGCCATGCTGGCAGCCGGATTGCTGGCGATCGGTGCGACAGCCCGCCGCCGTGCCTGAGCGCGCCATCGGCAAGCACCCGGTCCATTCGCGCGACGACGCATTGTCGCGGTAGACCGATGCGCCGGCCACGCGCCGGCACATAGTGCCCAGGCCCTGGCATCGTCGATGGCAGGGCTTGCGCTGCTTGCCGGATGCGTGGGCGGGTCCCGGACAGGAACCCGCCCGCAGCGGCAAGCTCGGATGATCAGGCCCAGCCGATCATGCCCAGCCGATCAGGAACGGCGGCGTGCTGCCGCGCCGAGCATCAGCAGGCCAACGCCCAGCATGGCATAAGTCGACGGTTCCGGAACCGGCAGGGGCCCGGCGAAAGCCTGGCCGGCAGCTTGCACCGTCAGGGTCCCGGTCCAGTCGGTGCCGTAGATATTACTGAAAGAAACCGATGCGGTGCCGGCCTTGTCACGGACCTGGTAGGTCGCGGCTTCGATCCAGCTGCTGTCGAAGTGATCCTGGGATGTGCCACTGTCAAACAACTCCATTCGGGTGGTGGACGTTGCATACGTGCCTTCGCCCGGTTCCGTTCTGCCCGCGTGTATCTCATAGTCCGAATAGAACGTGACGGCGGTTCCGGCGGACACCGTAAAGTCGAAATAGGACAAGGCATACGCCGCGTTCGCCTGGCCGACGGCGTCGTCGGCACCGTCGGCGTGCACCGTTGCCGACAATACCGTGTTCCCGAACGACGTGCCTGGCTCGAAGCTGGCGGCCGTGTTGTCCGCACCGTCGGTCCAGCTTCCCGCCACCGGTGCCGATCCATCGCCGAAATGCCGGAATACGATGCCATCGTGGTACCCCGTTACATCGACGAATCCCGATGTCCAGGTCAGGTTGGCAGCGATACCGTCATCCGGTGTCAGGTCGGTCAGCGTGTAGCGCAGGTTCGATACGGTGCTCGAAGAAAATGACGTATCGGCGGCCAGCGTGGAAGACGCGGCGGACAGCAAGGCGATGGCGCCGAGCAGGCGGACACTGCGCAGCGTCCGGGGGACAACGGTGTAATGACGGTTCATGGCATCTCCAATGGGTCAGGGAATGCCACTCTAGCAAAGAATACGAATTATTGTCTTATAAACAATTACTTGCGAGTTGAAAGCCGTCGTTTTCCCGCCCCCCCGGCAAATACAGAAGCTCACACGCCAACCAGGCGAGCCTGCGGGTATTGGTACGCCCGAGCCCGCGGGCATCGGCGCATCGCGCCAGGGTGTGCGGGACAAGCGGCGTGTATCAGCATGTATCCGCGAACGGCCGGGATACGAACGGCCATGTTTCGCATACGCGCCGACATGCCCCATACACATGGCGGTGGCCTACTGGGAGTACGCCAACTCACCCAGAAAAGGAAACGCCATGAAAACCATCCACTCCCTGATTTCCAGCCTCGTCCTGGTAGCCGCCGCGTCGATGGCGATCACCGCCCACGCCCAGGTCGCCGGCCTTGGCCGGGTCGACCTGCTGAAAGAAGACATCGTCGTGCCGGGCAAGGAACTGGTGCAGGTACGGGTGGACTTCGCCCCGGGTGTCAAGGCGCCGCGCCACTCGCATCCCGGCGAGGAAATCGCCTATGTACTGGAAGGTACGCTGGAATACCAGATCGATGGCCAGCCGCCGGTGACGCTGAAGGCGGGGCAGACGCTATTCATCCCGGCCGGCGCCGTGCACTCGGCGCACAACGTGGGTAGCGGCGAATCGAAGGAACTGGCCACCTACATCGTGGAGAAAAGCAAGCCGCTGGTGACGCTGGCGAAGTAAGGCGGGGCAGGCAAGGCAACGCCGGCTTCCATCCGGGCGCCCCTACTGGCATATGGCGGGGTTGTTCCAGCCGGGCCTTTAACGGTAGAGTATCGACTCGCTGTGCCGGCCATCCCGGGCCATGATCCCAGCCCAGGATTCCGGCCCATGATCCAGGCCCGTGATCCAGGCCCATGAGCCGCGCCACAAGCACAGGCAGCATCCACCCGGAGGAGCGCACTTGACGACCTTGACGCAGATGACGCACATGACGGAAACGACGCACACGGCGCCGATGCCGCAACTGGGCACGACGCTGGAGTTCGTTACCAGGAAAAACTTCGAAGCGGTGATGAATATCGAGTTGCCGCCGCACCAGGCCCAGTTCGTCGCCAGCAATGCCTTTTCGCTCGCGCAGGCCAGTTTTTATCCGAACCTGCGGCCCAGGGCGATCCATCACGACGGGCAGCTCGCCGGCTTTCTTCTTTACGGCATCAACACCAACGACGAACCGGGCTGCTACGGCATCTTCCGCCTGATGGTCGACCCGAAGTTCCAGAGCCGGGGCGTTGGCCGCCGCGCGATGGAACTGCTGCTGCAAGAGCTGCGCGCGCAGCCGGACTTGCGCCGCATTACGATCTGCTACATGCCCGGCAATGAAGTGGGCAAACGTTTCTATGCCTCGCTGGGCTTCGTGGAAGTGGGCCTGGACGACGAGGGCGAAATGATCGCCGAGATCAGGCCGGCTGTTCGCGGTTCCCGGGGCTTCCCTTGATCAGCGCATAGCCTGCTTCCCGGTCGGGTAGTACGCCGGCATGCACCAGCCGCGCCACGATGCCGCCATCAGTGCGCCCCAGCCGCGCGGCGATCTGGCCGATCGGCATGCCGGCTTCGAATTGCTGCAGCAGGGTGTCGGCATCGTCGGCCGACCATTTCTTGCCCACGTTCGGCAGCACCACGCCGTTGCGCATCACCGGTGCGCGGCGCGCCGGGCGGGAAAGTTCCGCGGCGAGCACGCCTTGCAAGGCCTGGCGTGCGATGAACAGCGCGCGGATCACTTCCGGTGCGGCGCAGGCGTCGCCTTCGCGCAGGGATTCGCCGGTGCGGGGATCGGTGCCCAGCGCCAGCTGTTCGAGGATGGTGGATGCCTGTTCCGGGCTCATGATGTGCCTTTCTCCAAGAGGTTCATGGGCCATCTTAGCCGCGGGAACGCGCGCCGGCGGGCCATCGAAACCTACACCTGGAACGGCTCAACGGCAGGCGGTTTTACCGGAACTTGCGGTACAGGCGGGCTGATGAGGCGACAGGCACACTATGAGGCACAAGCAGGCTATGAGGGCACAGGCAGGCTCTGAAGGCACAGGCGGGCGGATGAACCCACAGGCAGGCCGATGACGCCCCAAGCCGGCCCATGAGACGGCAAATTCAGCGCGCGCCCTCCGCCTGCCTGACCACCGCCCGCGCATTGAACGCGATCACCGCCCCGGCCAGCGACAGCCCGCCCAGTGCCACCGCGATATTCGTGTGGGCAGCCACCCAGCCGATCACGGGCGGCCCCATCAGGAAACCCGTGTAGCCGACAGTGGCCGCCGTGGCCACGCCGCCGCCGGCGGACATGCCCGGCGTGCGTGCAGCGGCCGCGAAGATCAGCGGCACCACGTTGGCGGCGCCGAGCCCGACCAGTGCGAAGCCGACCGCCGCCACCGCGTAATGCGTGCCGAGCACGGCGATCAACAGGCCCAGCAGGATGGCCACGCCGCCGGACACCATCACGTTGGCGGCGCCGAAGCGCACCGTGAGCCGGTCGCCGGCGAAGCGGCACGCGGCCATCGCGATCGAGAAGGCCGAATAGCCGATGGCTGCCGAGGCCGGCGTGGCACCGGTGCGTTCCGTCAGCAGCAGCGCGCTCCAGTCGACCAGCGCGCCCTCCACCGCCATGCACAGCAGCGCCAGCAATCCCAGGAACAGGGCCGGGCCGCGCGGCAACGCAAAGTGGGACGTGTGCGCGGCCGACGCCGGTCCCGTCATCACCCGCGGCATCACCACCAGCGTGGCCGCAACGATGACGGCGCTGGTCGCCAGGGCACCGGAACCGTCGCCGAAACCGCCCTGTATCAGCAGCCCGCCCAGCGCCGCGCCCACCAGCCCACCCAGGCTGAAGAAGGCGTGGAACGACGACATGGTGGGAACGCCGCGGGCAATCTCCACCTCGCTGGCGTTGGCGTTCATCGCTACATCCAGCGCGCCGTTGCTGGCGCCGAAGGCGAATGCCGCGAAGAACACGCCGACCGGATGGCTGGTGCAGATCAGCACGGCCGTCATCACGGCAAACGCAAACGCGGAGGCCAGCGTGGCGCGCCGCGAGCCCCAGCGCGTGGACAGCCAGCCGGCCAGCGGCATCGATGCCATGGCGCCGGCGGCGATGGTCAGCAGCAGCATGCCCAGCACGCCGGTGTCGAGCCCGGCGCGGGCCTGGACCACGGGCACGTGCGCCGCCCACAGGCCGATGCCGGTGCCGTTCAGCAGGAAAATCGTCGAGATGGCCCAGCGTGCCGCGGCGATGGTACGGTCGGTACGGTCGGTCATGGCTTACCTTTCAGCGAGGAGGAGATCGGGGCCGCCTTCGCGGCGCAGCGTGGCGAGCAGGTCGGCGGGAGCATCGGCTTCGAGGACAACATGGTCCAAGTCGGCCGCGGTGCCGATGGTGAATGGCGCCGACGCGGTCAGGCGGTCGTTCAGCACCGCCGCGGCACGGCGCGCGCTGCCGGCCAGCATGGCGCGTTTCAACACCGCCTCCTCGTCGTTGGTGGCGCCCAGCCGGCCGGGCGCCAGGCTGCACAGGCCCACGATGCACAGGTCGGCACGCAGCGCCTGGATGTCGGCCAGCGTGCGGGCACCGAGCACGGCGCCACAGTGGGCGGAATATGTCCCGCCCAGCAAGATCACGCGGGTGCGGCGGAACTCGCCCAGCGCCAGGGCGATCTGCGGGCTGTTGGTGACGATCGCCGCCGCGCAGCCATCGTCGAGCTGCCGGGCCAATGCCAGATTGGTCGAGCCGGCGTCGATCAGCACCGTGTCGAGCGGCTTCAGCAATGGCCGCAAGGCTTGCCCCAGCAATGCCTTGCGCTGCTGGTCGGTGCCCTCTCGCTGGGTAAAGCTGGCTTCGCCGCCGCGCCGCACCGCGCCGCCATGCACGCGCCGCAGCAGGCCGGCCAGGTCGAGATCGCGCAGGTCGCGCCGCACCGTGTCTTCCGAGATATCGAAACGGCGCGCCAGCTCGGCCGCCAGGACTTTCCCTTCCTCGTCGACAGCTTCCAGTATCAGGCGCCGCCGTTCTTCCGCTAATTGCATGTGTCCTCCGTGTTTTGCGCTATCTTAAATCAAAAACGCAAAAACACGTAAACAAACGCAGAAACATGCATCGTCAGCCTTACTGCATCGATGGTCTTACTGCATCGATGGTCTTACTGCATCGATGGTCTTACTGCATCGACGGTCTTGCATGCATCAACGGTCTTTATAGGGCGCCGCGCGCAAGGTATCCGGTCGGGGGTCGGGCGGACTGGTGTCGATCTCGCACAGCCACGATTGCGCGTATTCGACCGTTTCGCCGTGGCGGTTGCGGATGCGTTCGAACCCCGTCAGCGTGAAGCGGTTATCGCCGCACCACAGGATGCGGGGGTCGATGAGGGTTTCGCGGATCACCTGGGAATCGTGCTCCATCAGGCGGGCCAGCTTGACGGGACGGCGCAGGCCCTGGTCATCCGTGTCGAGGATGCGCAGGTCGCCGAAGCGCGGCGCGGCACGGTCGCCCAGCACGCGGCTCGGCAGCGACACGCCGCCCATGCGCAATTTCACCATCTTGATTCTCATACTTGCCCACCAGAAAAATACTGTGTTTTTATACAGTATATCAGGGGCGGACGCGGGCGCCGTTTTTTGGCCGTTCAGTCTGGAATGCTGCCGGTGGACGCCTTACGGGGGCAGCACCGTACCGCCGCCCAGCCGCTGTACTTCTTCCACGGCCTTCTGCGCGTTTTCCTTCGACAGGATCACGCGCTTGCCGTCGCGGTCGGCGTTCTTGCGGGGAATCAGGCTGCCGGTCGGTGTATAGGCGTCTTCGAAGACGGGTTCCTCGCCACCCTGCC
Source organism: Pseudoduganella albidiflava (assembly GCF_004322755.1). Lineage (NCBI taxonomy): Bacteria > Pseudomonadati > Pseudomonadota > Betaproteobacteria > Burkholderiales > Oxalobacteraceae > Pseudoduganella > Pseudoduganella albidiflava. The sequence continues at coordinate 306,560 of NZ_CP036401.1, read as the reverse complement.
CCGGCGCCGCACAGGCGGACAGCAACACGGAGGCCGCCAGCACCGCGATTCTCATGGTGCCTCCCTTAATCACGGCCGCTGCCCGCGGCATTGCCCATCGCCTGGGCATCGTGGACCATCCTGCCCGCATCGTCGCGCGACAGCACGAGGGTCTTGCCATCCCTGTCCACCTTCTTGCGCGGAATATTGCTGCCGGTAGGTACGTAGCTGGTTTCTTCGCTGAATGTATTGACCTGGTCGCCAGGCTGGGGCGCGGCGCATGCCGTCAGCAGGACGGCAGCGCTTAGGATGGCATATCGCATGGAATCCTCCGTGTATCGAATCGTCGAGCGTAGCACCGCATCCCACGGCTGTGCCGGCTTGAAATATGCAAAAGACAATTTCCCGACAATTCGAGACACGTTGCAAAGTCATCATACAACCGGCCGGGCGCCAGGCGCGTGCTGGTATAATCGGCACTTCTCGAGGACACCCATGCGCATGACCGATACCACCGCCACTCCCGCCGCGCCGAAGAAGCGCCACCGCAATCTCGCCCAGGGCGTGGTGGAAAGCATCGGCGCCAGCATCCGGGAAGGCATCCTCAAGCCGGGCGAAAAACTGCCGACGGAATCGGTGATCATGGAACTGCACGGTGTCAGCCGTACCGTGGTGCGCGAGGCGATCTCGCACCTGCAGGCAGCTGCCCTGGTGGAAACGCGCCATGGCATCGGCACTTTCGTGCTGGAGCCGCCGGCGCAGCCGCTGCTGATCTCGCCCGACACGATCCAGACCATCGAAGACGTGCTGGCCATCCTGGAACTGCGCATCAGCCTGGAAACCGAGGCGGCCTGGCTGGCGGCCGCGCGGCGCACCGATGCGCAAGTGCGCGACATGGCCGAGGCACTGCAGCGCATCCTGCAGGGCGGTTCGATCGAGGCGGACATGCAGTTCCACATGCTGATCGCGCAAGCTACCGGCAACCGCTATTTCGTCGACATCCTCACGCACCTGGGCACTACCATCATCCCGCGCGCGCGCCTCAACTCGGCGCAGCTGTCGCACGACGAACCGTCGGCCTACCTGCAGCGCGTGAACCGCGAGCACGAAGACATCTTCCATGCCATCGAGCGCAAGGATCCGGAAGGCGCCCGTGCCGCCATGCGCACCCACCTGTCCAACAGCCGCGAACGGCTGCGCAAGGCACAGGAAGAAAGCACCGCCGGCTGAGGTCGACTGGGCGCCGCCCCGGCGTGCGTCCCCCAGCAATGTTTCCAGAAAAATGGGGAAGGCCCTAGTGCCGCTTAGATAAGCCACCCCAAGTGCAAATTCCGGGGTCAGACCCGCCGGGTCTGACCCCAGCCCTTCGCTGTTGGGGTGTATGCGTGCACTTACATGTGTCCGGTACGCTAACTTAACGGCATCAGGGACTGATCCCATCTTTGAAGCACACCTTCGCACCAAAACGCTTGCCCTGCTTTCGATATGGTTGTACGATGTCATACAACGATGGCGAGCCATCAGAACCCCTTACCTGTTGTTCCACTCATCAAAGAAGCGAGACACTCATGCAACCGTTAGAACTCCAAAAAATCCTGAACCATGGCCTGCTGTCGTTCCCGGTCACGGACTTCGACCAGGAAGGCAACTTCCGCGCGGATACGTACGCGAAGCGCCTGGAGTGGCTGGCTCCGTACGGCGCATCGGCGCTGTTCGCCGCCGGCGGCACGGGTGAGTTCTTCTCGCTGACCCCGAACGAATACGGCGACGTGATCAAGACCGCCGTCGATACCTGCCGCGGCGTGGTGCCGATCCTGGCCGGTGCCGGTGGCCCGACCCGCCAGGCGATCGCCTACGCACAGGAAGCGGAAAAAATCGGCGCGCAAGGCATCCTGCTGCTGCCGCACTACCTGACCGAAGCCAGCCAGGACGGCCTGGTGCGCCACGTGGAAGAAGTCTGCAAATCCGTCGATTTCGGCGTGGTCGTGTACAACCGCGGCGCCTGCCGCCTGACCGCCGACTCGCTGGAAAAGCTGGCCGACCGCAACCCGAACCTGATCGGCTTCAAGGATGGCATCGGCGACATCGAACTGATGATGTCGATCTGGCGCCGCATGGGCGACCGCTTCAGCTACCTGGGCGGCCTGCCGACCGCGGAGATTTATGCGGCCGCGTACAAAGCGCTCGGAGTCCCTGTATACTCGTCGGCTGTCTTCAACTTCATGCCGAAGCTGGCGATGGACTTCTATCACGCGATCGCCAACGATGACCGCGCGACCCAGAACCGTCTGATCGACGAATTCTTCCTGCCTTACCTGGCCATCCGCAACCGCAAGGCCGGCTATGCAGTGTCGATCGTCAAGGCCGGCGCGAAGATTGCAGGCTACGACGCCGGTCCGGTGCGCGCACCGCTGACCGACCTGAACGAAGAAGAATTCGCGATGCTGGAAAAACTGATGCGAGCACAAGGCCCGCAGTAAAAGGAGAGCACATGCAGCAGATTAAAGGTGAAATGATCATTGGCCGCTCAGTCGTGAGCGGCAAGGAAGGCTCCGTCAAGGCCATCGATCCGTCGCGCAACGAACAGATCGAACCGGCTTTCGGCCTGGCTTCCCAAGCCGAGCTGGACCTGGCTTGCAAGCTGGCGTGGGAGGCGTTCGATCGCTACCGCGAAACGACGCCGGAACAGCGTGCCAAGTTCCTGGAAACGATCGCTGACCGCATCATGGACCTGGGCGCGACCCTGGTCGAACGTGCGATGCAGGAAACGGGTCTGCCGCAGGCCCGCCTGGAAGGCGAGCGTGGCCGCACCTGCAATCAGCTGCGCCTGTTCGCGAAAGTCGTGCGTGACGGCCGCTACCTGACCGCCACGCTGGACTCCGCCCTGCCGGACCGTGCTCCGGCACCGCGCCCGGACATCCGCCTGCGCAAGATCGGCCTGGGCCCGGTTGCCGTGTTCGGCGCCAGCAACTTCCCGCTGGCCTTCTCCGTGGCCGGTGGCGACACCGCGTCCGCGCTGGCAGCGGGTTGCCCGGTCATCGTCAAGGCGCACTCGGCTCACCTGGGTACCTCCGAGCTGGTGGCAAAAGCCGTGCAGCAAGCCGCCATCGACTGCGACATGCCGGAAGGCGTGTTCTCGATGCTGATCGGCTCGGGCCAGACCATCGGCCAGAACCTGGTCAGCAACCCGGCCATCAAGGCCGTGGGCTTCACCGGTTCGCGCGCCGGCGGCGTGGCACTGATGAAGACCGCCGCTGCCCGTGAAGAGCCGATCCCCGTGTATGCGGAGATGAGCTCGATCAACCCGGTGTTCATCTTGGAAGGCGCGCTGAACGCCAACGAAAAGCTGCCGCAGCAATTCGCCGATTCGCTGACCCTGGGCGCAGGCCAGTTCTGCACCAACCCGGGCCTGCTGATCGCGATCGACTCCCCGGCACTGGACAAGTTCCTGGAAGGCGTGAAAGTCGCGCTGGCCGCCAAGGGTGCCGCCACGATGCTGACTCCTGGCATCCACTCCGCCTACAACAAGGGCGTGGCGCAACTGGCCGGCATCGAAGGCGTGAAGCTGGTTGGCCAGGGCAAGACGAGCGAAGTGCCGTGCGGCGCCGTTGCTGCACTGTACGAAACCTCGGGCGAACATTTCCTGGCCAAGCCGGAACTGGAAGGCGAGATCTTTGGCCCGACGTCGCTGCTGATCCGCGTCAAAGACGAAGCCCAACTGGTAGCGGTAGCAGAACACGTCGAAGGTCAGCTGACCGCCGCCGTGCACGCCACCGGCAATGACATCGCCGTCGCGAAAAAGCTGCTGCCGACCCTGGAGCGCAAGGCTGGCCGTATCCTGTTCAACGGCTTCGGCACCGGCGTGGAAGTGTCGCACGCCATGGTGCACGGCGGCCCGTTCCCGTCCACGTCCGACAGCCGCTCCACCTCGGTGGGCGCGTCCGCGATCGATCGCTTCCTGCGCCCGGTCTCGTACCAGGACGTGCCGGCCGAGCTGCTGCCGGCCGCGCTGGACAGCGCCAATTCGCTGGGCATCCCGCGCGTCGTCGACGGCGAGCTGGTGCTGAAGTAATGGCGAACCCGTCGATCGAACGTATCGACGGCGTGCATTGCACGACGGGCGAAAGCCCGGCGTGGGATGCCGCTGCCCGGGCGTGGTACTGGGTCGACATTCCCGCGAAACGCGTCTGGCGGCTCGATGCCGCCGGCAAGGCGCGCTCGTGGGACCTGCCCGAGATGGCCGGCTGCGTGGCACCCCGTGTCCGTGGCGGCCTGATCGCCGGCATGGAAACCGGCATGTACGACGTCGACCTGTTCGACAACGGCACGGTGGCCACCACGCTGCTGGGCAAGCCGGACGATCTCGGCGCGGGCATGCGCTTCAACGATGGCCGCACCGACCGCCAAGGCCGCTTCTGGAGCGGCACCATGTTCATGGACATGGCTGCCGCGAAGGACATCGGGCAGCTGTACCGCTACGATGGCAACGGCCTGTCGCAACCGGTGGTGTCGGGCCTGCTGACGCAGAATGGCCTGTCGTGGTCGCCGGATGGCAAGACGATGTACCTGTCCGATTCGCATCCGAAGAGCCGCCTGATCTGGGCCTTCGATTACGACACCGCCACGGGGATCCCGTCGAACCGCCGCGTGTTCGCCAACTTGGCCGATCACGTGGGCCGTCCCGATGGCGCCGTGGTCGATGCCGATGGCTGTTACTGGATCTGCGCGAACGATGCCGGCGCCCTGCTCCGCTTCACGCCTGCCGGCAAGCTGGACCGCCGCATCGACGTGCCGTTCGCGAAACCGTCGATGTGCACGTTCGGTGGCGCCGACCTGCGGACGATGATCGTCACCTCGATCGTTTCCGGCAAGCCGGAAGATGCCGAATGGGGTGGCAGTGTCATCTTGCTGAATCCCGGCGTGCAGGGGTTGGCGGACGCTTCGTGCGCGTTCTGATGTAATTCGTTTTACCCGCTGTAAAGAAGGGCCCGTGTTCATGGACTGGACACGGGCCCTTTTGTTTTTTGGTTCCACTGGCACCGGAATGCCAGCATTGCCTGGTGCTTGCAGTTGTCGCCGTGATGCACTTCGGTGCCGCCCTGTCGCAATGGTGACCGACGGGCCGGACTATTCCTGCATATCCGATTTTCTCCGCTCGCGACGTCTCGCATAGCTGATCAATGCCACGCAAATAACGCCGTGTACGCCACTGCTAGCAGCAGCAACCAGCAGGCAACTCCAGATATCCTTTAGGGGTGGAACGAGAAGAATGTAGAGCGCAATCGACAAGAAGAACGACAGGAATGTGATGACAAAAATCTTGCGCCCACTCCACTTGTATCGCTCTGCGCACTCAGTCAGGACACCGCCGAGAAAACCTCCGAATTCCACCATGAGACTCATCTTTTCCCTCCAGTAAAGTTACTCCGCGTTAGCGGTTCGCTAGGCGGTCATCTTTACTGTCTGGCTGATCTCCGTATTGCGATAGGCCATCATGCTGGCACTGGCGCGGCGCCGCCGCGGTTCATCCGGCGTCCGTCAGGGCACGCAAACCTCTCCCGCATCCAGGCCCCGCCGCCAACGGCTCAGGCCGACGCCCACTTCCCTTCATATACGGGCCGGCCCTCGTCGAACTGCAGGGTCGCCCGGATCGAGCGCAAGGCGGTGATCGGCGCCAGCGTGCAGTCGAGCTGCGCCAGCAGCGCCTTGCCGACGGCATCCAGCAACGGCTGCGGTCGGCCGGGGGCAATGCGCATCAGCAGGTAGAGGAAGGCGCGGTCGGGGGCGCCGTCTGCCACGGCGGCGTACGGCGCGGGATAGGCCAGCACGCGGGTGCCAGTCAGCGGGAAGACGGAATTGCCGGTCTCGTCCTGGAATTGCGTCAGCGTGCGGCACAGCACGTTGCACAGCGCCTGCATGTCGACGTGGCCGTCGAGATTGCCGGTGTATTCGATTCTCAAGTGTGGCATGCGGTGGTTGTTCTGGTCAGGAAAATGCCATCGTAAACGGTTCTTCGTCCGCGCATTGCAAGTTCACCGGACGGTCCAAAGGCCAGCCATTCCGGCAGCCAGGAAATCTTTCAAAAGAATCGGAGCCTGTCACCGGTTTTCGGGAATCGTTGCAATAAAAATGGTGACTGTCACCGTTTTTCGGGAAATGTTGCTCGTGGCAGTGCGGTGCTTAATTTCTGCTGGTGGTGGAGCCGCGCAGGATCAGTTGCGGTTCGATCAGCGTGAACGGCTCGGTTGGCCGGCCGGCGATCGTGTCGAGCAGCTTTTCCATGGCCGCCACGCCCATCCGCTCGCTGTGCAGGTCCACCGTGGTCAGTGGTGGCGAGGTGTAGTTGCCGTAGACGATATTGTCGACACCGGCCACGGAGATATCGGCCGGGATGCGGAAGCCCAGCGTCTGCGCCGCCTTCATGAAGCCGAGTGCCATCAGGTCGTTGTAGCACACCAGCGCATCCGGGTGCTCGGCGCCCAGCATCATTTCCGGGCACAGCCGCTCGCCTTCGTGCGCGGAGGGCGTGGCGGCATCGTAGACCGCCAGTTCCAGCCCGTGCGCGGCCAGGCATTCCTTCACGCCGCCCATGCGCTCCTCGTCGCGGCGCGAGCGGGAAAAGCCCATGTAGGCGAAGCGCTTGTGCCCCAGCGTGACGAGGTGGCGCGTCATCATGTAGGCGCCGCGGTGGTCGTCGCTGGCCACCGTGGGCAGCGTGAGGCGCGGCAGGCGGCCGAAGAACACCAGCGGCTTGTCGAGGCCGGCCAGCCATTCCAGCTCGGCATCGGGCATGCGCGAAAAGATGATCAGGCCGTCGACGCGGCGCGACAGCGCTTCCAGCAATGGCCGCTCGCGGTCCGGGTTCTCCTCCGTATCCACCAGCAGCACCGTATAGCCGTGCGCCTGCGCCACCCGGTTGGCGCCCTTGACGATGCTGGTGAAGTGGGGGTTGCTGACGTCCAGCACGGACAGCCCGACGGTTTTCGTCTTCCCCGTGATCATCGATTGCGCCAGCGGGTTGGAGCGGTAGCCCAGCTGGCCGATCACGTCGGCGATACGGGCTTCCACCGGCGGCGAAAAGCGCTGCGTGCCGTTGATGAACTTGGAAATGGTGGCGGTTGAAACGCCGGCGGCGGCAGCCACGTCGCGAATGGTCGGGATGGGTTTTTTCATGATGGGGTCGCCAGGGGTGCCGGCGATCTTAACCCGGCGCCCGGCAGGAAAGCAATCGGCGGAAATGCGCTTGTAAAACGTTTAACTTCGTTCGCATGATAACGCGTTCCAGCGCACGGCAGTACTCCCGGTCGGCGGAAAGGCGGCATCGGCCACGATTTCCGGATGCATCATCCGGAAATCGTGGCCGATGCCGGCACATCATTGGCTGCTGGCCGGCATGCAGGCGCCGGGCGCGGCGCCCGCCGCGACTGCCGAGAAGCGGAACGTCGTCACCGACTTGAATTCCTGCCCCGGGTACAGCGCCGTGCTCGGGAACGACGGATGGTTCGGGCTGTCGGGCAGGTGCTGGGTCTCGAAGGCGAAACCGTCATGCTGGCGGTAGGGACGGCCGCTGCTGCCCCGCTCCGTGCCGTTGAAGCCATTGCCCGTATAGAACTGGGCGGAGGGCTCGGTGGTGAGGATTTCCAGGCGCCGCCCGCTGGCCGTCTCGTCGATCACGGCGACCCGCGCCAGCGTGCCGGCCGGATGGTCGAACACATAGCTGTGATCGAAGCCGCGCGGCGGTGCCAGCGTGCCGGCGGGCTGCGCCAGCAAGGGTGTGATGTCGGTGGGCCGCCGCAGGTCCAGCGGGGTGCCGGCCACCGGCGCCAGTTCGCCGCTCGGCAGCCGCTGGTCGTCCGTCACCGCGTAGCGCTGCGCGGCGATGCAGAAACGGTGCGTCTGCAAGCCGCCGCTGCCGGCGCCGGCCAGGTTGAAATAGCCGTGGTTGGTGAGGTTGAGGACGGTAGGCTTGTCGGTGCGCGCCGCGTACTCGATCGAGAATTCGTCGCTCGCCCGCTGCAGCCGGTAAGTGACGTCGATCGTCAGCGTGCCGGGGAAGCGCTGGTCGCCGTCCGGGCTGACCAGCGTGTAGACGGAACCGAGCGAGTCCTGGTCGGCGAAATCGCGCCGTTTCCAGACCCGCTTCTCGTAGCCGTCGGGGCCGCCGTGGATGGTCATGCCGCGGGCGTTCGGGATCAGTTCGACGGTCTTGCCATCGAGCGTATAGCGGGCATTGGCGATGCGGCCGGCATAGCGGCCGATGACGGCCGCATGCTTGGTTTTCGAGCGCTCGTAGGTGGCGAGGTCGGGCTGGTCGAGGATCACGTTGGCGCGGCGGCCGGTGCGGTCGGCCACCGTGGCGCCGGTGATCGTGGCACCGTAGTCGATGGTCGACAGCGTCATGCCGCGCCCGTTGGTCAGCGTGACCTGTTCGATGGCCTGGCCGGTGGCCAGCGTACCGAAGGGCCGCACCTGGACACCGGAGGGCGTGGCGGGTCGGCCTTCGCCTGCCGCGGCGCCGGCCCATGCCAGCGCCAGTGCGGCCATCGTGATGGATGGACGGATCATGGGTCCCTTGTTACAGGTCGGTGATTTCCTTGTGGTGCGGCACCAGCGCCTTCATCAGGAACCAGGCCAGCAGGTAAGCCACCGCGCACAGCGTGAACATGATCATGTAGCCGGTGGACAGGCTGCCCTGCGCGCCGTAGTAGTCGAACAGCCAGCCGCCCAGCTTGGACACGGCCACGCCGCCCAGGCCGCCGGCCATGCCGCCGATGCCCACCACGGAAGCCACGGTACGCTGCGGGAACATGTCGGACACGGTGGTGAACAGGTTGGCCGACCAGGCCTGGTGCGCCGAGGCGCCGATGCCGATCAGGATGACGGGAACCCAGAAGCTGATCGAGCCCAGCGGCTGCGCGGCCAGTACCACCAGCGGGAACAGCGCGATCACCAGCATCGCCTTCATGCGGCCGTCATACGGCGAATAGCCGCGGTTCATGAAGTAGGCGGGGAAATAACCGCCGCCGATACTGCCGAACATCGTCATGCTGTACAGCACGGCCAGCGGGACCACGATGTCGCCAGGACCCATCTGGTATTCGGCGGCCAGGTATTTCGGCAGCCAGAACAGGAAGAACCACCAGATGCCGTCGGTCAGGAACTTGCCGCCGGCGAACGCCCAGGTCTGGCGATACGTCAGCAGCTTGGTCCAGGGCACCTTCTTGGCACCGACTGGTGCCGCCGCGGTGGCGCCGGTACCGGAATCGCTGCGCACATAGGCCAGTTCGTCGGCCGACAGTTTCTTCTCCGGCGAGTCGAACATCAGGTGCCAGAAGATCATCCAGACGAATCCGATGGCGCCGATGGCGATGAACGCCGCCTGCCAGCCCCAGTAGATGGCGATCGGCGGCACCGTCAGCGGCGCCAGGATCGCACCCACGTTGGCGCCGGAGTTGAAGATGCCGGTCGCGAAGGCCCGTTCCTTTTTCGGGAAGAATTCAGCGGTGGCCTTGATCGCGGCCGGGAAGTTGCCGGCCTCGCCGACCGCCAGCACGGCGCGCGAGATGATGAAGCCGACGATGGAAGCCGGTGCGGCCACCATGCCCAGCGCACCCATCGCGGTGCCGACCGCATTGCCCATCGGTACCGAGTAGGCATGCAGGATGGCGCCGCCGGACCAGATGGCGATCGCCCACAGGTAGGCTTTCTTGGTGCCGAGCTTGTCCACGATCGGGCCGGCGAACACCATCGACAGCGCGTAGACGAACTGGAAAGCGGCGGTGATATTGGCGTAGTCCGAGTTGGACCAGTTGAATTCCTTCGAGAGCTGCGGCGCCAGCAGGGAGAGTACCTGGCGGTCAAGATAGTTGACGGTGGTGGCAAAGAACAGCAGCGCGCAGATCGTCCAACGGTATTTACCGGCGGGTGCGGCGGCGCGCTGGCCAGCGCCTTGCTGGCTTACGGGCTCGTTCAGCTTCATAGGGATCACTTGTGTAGGTTATCGTTTGATCTCTCTCGGTCTCCAGCGAGATCAGCAGCACCAGGCGCGGGGCCTTAGTTGTATGTCATCGTACAACCTAACAAGACGTTAAGCAAGCAAAAATCCCCGCATTTTCACTCATTGGCCTGACCACTTTCGTCATGCTTGCCACCCGGTTTGCCGTCTGGCCTGGTACCCATCGACGGCTGGGACCGAACCCTGCGGCTTCCGGAATGCGCCGGCTGGTCATTACTTATTTGCAAGCGAACCGGTAACAATAAAACACGGGTCGCGATAAAAGCAAGGCAACGCTGTCGCCACCACGCAACATCACTCCCCGGCGCGGCGCGCTGGAACCGCATCTGACCCGCGCAAGTCCTTAATTTCCAAGGGGAAATTGTGCTACTGTACGGAAACTTCCAGTTTGCCTGCCACCATGAATCTATCCGCGCTGATCACTCTGTTCTCGCCGTCGGCCGACCCGTCGCTGCTGCAATACGGCATCTACGACGCACGGCTGGTCGCGCTGTCGGTCCTGATCGCGATCTTCGCTTCCTGGATGGGCCTGTACATTGCCGGCCACCAGGGCGCCACGCAGACCAAGGGCCTGCGCACCGCCGCCCTGCTGTCCGGCAGCCTGGCGCTCGGCGCCGGCATCTGGGCCATGCACTTCATCGGCATGCTGGCGTTCGACGTCTGCACCGGTACCCGGTACGAGCCGCTGCTGACCGGTCTGTCGCTGCTGCCGGGCATGGCCGCGTCGGCGGTGGCCCTGTCGATCACCCGGCGCGACCGCCTCACGCGCGGCACGCTGCTGCTGGGCGGCGTGCTGGTGGGCGCAGGTATCGGCGCCATGCACTACAGCGGCATGGCGGCCATGCAAACGGCGCTGACGCTGCGCTACGACCCGTGGATGTTCGCCCTGTCGATCGTGGTCGCGGTGGTGCTGGCAACGGTCGCGCTGGGCGTGCGCTTCGGCTTGCGCGTGCGCGCCCGGCAACTGTCGTCGCGCCAGCGGCTGGGCATCAGCGCCGTCGTGATGGGCTGCGCGATCGCCGGCATGCACTACACCGGCATGGCGGCGGCGCGCTTCATCGGTACGCCGCCCGCCGTCGCGCTGCCGGACGACACCGACGAGATGGCCCTCTCCGTCAGCGTGATCACGGTGCTGTTCACGCTGGCGGTGATGGCCGTGCAGGGCCTGCTGCGCTACCGCCAGATGTATCTGAGCCTGCTGCAGAGCGAAAGCTCGATGCACGCGCTGCTGACGACGACCGTCGATGGCGTCGTGACCATTGACCAGCAGGGCATCATCCGCGAATTCAATGCATCGGCCGAGCGCATCTTCGGCTGGCGCCGCGACGAGATCGTGGGACAGTCCGCCAGCATGCTGATGGCGGATCCGGAAGCGTCCGAACGGGACGGCCTGCTGCACCGTATCCGCAGCGGCGACATGCGCCCCGAGCGTACCGGCGAGGAAGTGATGGCCCGCCGCAAGGATGGCTCCGAAGTGCCGATCCGCAAGGCGCTGGGCCATGCGAAGCTGATCAACCGGAACCTGTATGTGCTGTTCGTTACCGATATCAGCGAGCGGCGCGCCATCATGCAGGCGCTGCGCGACAGCGAACGGCAGTTCCGTTCCCTGATCGGCAACATCCCGGGTATCTCGTTCCGCTGCCGGGTGGAAGCGGGCTACCCGCTGGAATTCATCAGCGACGGCGTGGAATGGGTCAGCGGCTACCCGGTGTCGGATTTCATCGGGCCGGACAAGACCCGCACCTTCGCCGAACTGATTTCGCCAGCCGACAAGGCGCGCGTGCTGGGCATCTTCAACCTGTGCGCATCGAACGGGCTGCCGTTCACGGTCGAACACCGTATCCGGCACGCGGACGGCAGCTGGCGCTGGGTATGGGCGCACGGTGCGCTGGTGCGCAACGACGACGGCACGCCATGCTGGCTCGATGGCGTGGTGCTCGACACCACCGAACGGCGCCAGATGGAAGAAGACCTGCGGCAGGCCAAGGAAAAGGCCGAGCAGGCCGCGGCGGCCCGCGCCACCTTCGTGGCCAACATGAGCCATGAGATCCGCACGCCGATGAATTCGATCCTGGGCTTTACCGACGTGCTGCTCGATACCGAGCTGAAGCCGGAACAGCGCGGCCACCTGGACACGGTGCGCAATGCCGGCCGCGCGCTGCTGCGCCTGTTGAACGAGATCCTCGATACCGCCAAGCTGGAAAAAGGCGCGGTGGAACTGGAACTGGCCGACTTCAACCTGCTGGCGCTGATCGACGAACTGTCGTCGACCTATAACACGACGGCCCGTGCCAAGGGGCTGGCGCTGAACATCGCCTTCGCGCCGGAGCTCTCGCCCTGGCTGCACGGCGATGAGCTGCGCATGCGCCAGGTGCTGACCAACCTGCTGGACAACGCGATCAAGTTCACCGCCGCCGGCGGCGTGACGCTGTCCGCGGCGCAGGAAGGCGACAAGCTGCGCATCGCCGTGAAGGATACCGGCATCGGCATCGCGCCGGACCGCCTGGCCGCGATCTTCGATCCCTTCACGCAGGCCGATGCCTCGATGACGCGCCGTTTCGGCGGTACCGGCCTGGGCACCACCATCAGCAAGCAGCTGGTCGAGCTGATGGGCGGACGCATCTGGGCCGAAAGCACGCCCGGCGAAGGCACCACGTTCCATGTGGTCCTGCCGCTGGTGCCGGCGCTGGCGCCGCAACAGGCGCTCGCGCCGCGCCACCGCCAGCGCGTGGCCTACGAGCTGCCGCCGCTGCGCGTGCTGGCCGCCGACGACGTGGCCCAGAACCTCGAACTGCTGGCGCTGCTGATGGGCAAGCGCGGCCACACGCTGACCCCCGCCCACGATGGCGGCCACGCGGCCGAGCTGGCGGCGCGGCAGGATTTCGACGTGATCCTGATGGACGTGCAGATGCCGAAGGTGGATGGCCTGGCCGCCACGCGGATGATCCGCGAAGAGGCGGCCCGCAACGGCCGCCCGCGCGTGCCGGTGGTGGCGATGACGGCCAGCGTGCTGGAAGCGCACCGCAAGGCCAGCACCGCGGCGGGCATGGATGGTTTCGCGTCCAAGCCGGTGGACTGGTATGCGCTGTCGCACGAGATCGCCCGCGTGCTGGGCCTGCAGCCGGTATGCGCCGTGGAACCGCTGCAGAAAGCCAGTGCCGCGCAGGTCCTGAACCGCGCCGCCGGCGCGCAGCGCTGGGGCGGCAACGCCGGGCAACACCAGCTGGCGCTGTGCCGCTTCGACCTGGACCATGCGCTCAGCGCGCGCCAGCTGGCGGCGCTGCAAGAAACCGGCGACAGCGCGGGCCTGCAGGCCCAGGCGCACCGGGTACGCGGCGTGGCCGCCAACCTGGGTCTGGAACAGCTGGCGGCCACGCTGGCCGGGATCGAGAAGGCCGCCGCGGCGGGCCGCGATGAACTGGCGACGAGCATGCCGCCGCTGCTGGCGCGTTATGCGGAAGAACTCGGGCAGGCGCTGGAAGCCGTGCGCACGCAGGCCTGCCCCGATCCCGAAGCGCCGTCCTGCGTCGCCGCACCTACCGGCGTGGCGGCGCCGTTCGATGCCGCCGCGGTGCGCGCGGCGGCGGAAGCGCTGCAACGCTCGCTGGCGCGCGGCGCGCTCGACGATGCCGCACTGGCCAGCCTGTCGCAGGCGATGCACGGCCACGTGCCGCCCGCCATGCTGGCGCCGCTGCAGATGGCGATCGACGACTTCGACTTTACCTTGGCCGAGACCAGGCTGGCGACGATGCTGGAAACGGTTCTTGGCACCGATATGGAAACCACCCCATGAAACAGAATGCCAGACTGCCACTGATCCTTGCCGTGGACGACGAGGCAAGCAACCTGCAACTGCTGCGCCAGATCCTGCAGGACCATTACCGGCTCCTGTTCGCGAAGGACGGCGCCCGCGCGCTCGAACTGGCGCGCCAGGAGCATCCCGACCTGATCCTGCTCGATGTGATGATGCCCGGCATGACCGGCCACGAAGCGTGCCGCACGCTGAAGGCCGACCCGGCGACCGCGGCGATCCCGGTCATCTTCGTGACCGCGCTGTCCGACCAGGACGACGAGGTACGCGGCTTTGACATGGGCGCGGTGGATTACATCACCAAGCCGGTCAGCGCTCCGATCGTGCGGGCACGGGTGCGCACGCACCTGTCGCTGGTGCGGATGGATGAACTGAAGGACAGCCGCCTGCAGATCGTGCAGCGCCTCGGCCTGGCGTCCGAGTACAAGGACAACGAGACCGGCATGCACGTGATCCGCATGAGCCACTATGCGCGCCTGCTGGGCATCGCGGCGGGCATGAGCGAGGCGCAGGCCGACGACCTGCTGCACGCCGCGCCGATGCACGACGTGGGCAAGATCGGCATTCCCGACCGCATCCTGCAAAAGCCCGGCCCGCTCGATCCGGACGAATGGGCCATCATGAAATCGCACGCCACGATCGGCGCCGACATCATCGGCGACCACCCGCACGGCATGCTGAAACTGGCGCGCAATATCGCCCTGTCGCACCACGAGAAATGGGATGGCAGCGGTTACCCTGGGGGGCTGGCCGGCGAGGCGATCCCGCTCGAGGGCCGCATCTGCGCGATCGCCGACGTGTTCGATGCGCTGACGTCGGAGCGCCCGTACAAGAAGGCCTGGCTGGTGCAGGACGCGGTGGAATTCCTGCTCAAGCAGCGCGGCGCGCACTTCGACCCGCGCCTGGTGGACCTGTTCGTGGAACAGTTGCCGGCGATTTTGGCGATCAAGGAGAAGTGGGCGGAGACGCCACTTGGGGCCGCCGCTTGATGTTCGTGGAGGACGTGGCGTGTGGCCGGGCGTGGGGCTGGTATTGAAACGTTGAGCGCAGCGGAGAACCGGTGTCCAAATTAATGCCGTTAAGTAAGCATTGCCTGACACATTGAAAGCGCATGCATTCACCCCAACAGCGAAGGGCTGGGGTCAGACCCGCCGGGTCTGACCCCGGAATCTGCACTTGGGGTGGCTTGCCTAAGCAGCACTAGTATCGGACACCGGTCTTCACCTCAAGCGGTGCTGTTCCAAGCGGTAGCCGCGATGCCGCGACAGAAACTGGTGAACTCCCACCATCGCCCCGTTGTTGCGCTGCACGTTCGGGAATTTGCAGACCGTGACAGTGGCAGGGAGTCCGGTATCCATATTAGCGACGCATCAGCTCGCTGCATTGATCCAAGTCAAACGACTCGACGCTATGTAGATTTTTTTGCAACATCACAATACAGCTCGGCATAATTGGCGGCCATTTTTTCCGACGTAAACAGCGCGGCATAGCGCTCGCCGGCACGCTGCCCCATTGCCTGCGCCAGCGCCGGATCTTCCCACAGCGTGCGCATCGCGTTGCCGAACGCGGCCGGGTCGCTGGGCGGTACCACCAGGCCCGTCTCGCCATCGATATTGATGTAGCTGGTGCCCGTGCCGATCTCGCTGGAGATCATCGGCTTGCCGAACATCGCCCCTTCCAGCAGCGAAATGCCGAATGCCTCGGAACGCAGGTGCGAGGGGAATGCCAGCGCATAGCACAGCGTCAGCAGCGCCACCTTGTCCTGTTCGTCGACGGCGCCGAGGAAACGCACGTGCTTCAGGCCGAGGCGCCGCGCGTGTTCCTTCAACTCGTTCTCGATCGGCCCGGCGCCGACGATCACCACCGGGTATTCGCAGCGCGCCAGCGCGTCGAGCAGGATGTGCAGGCCCTTGTAGTAGCGCAGCACGCCGACGAACAGGAAGAAGCGTTCGCCCACTTCGGCGCGCCAGTGCGCCAGCCTTTCGGGCGTCGGCCGCGGATAGGTGTCGCGGTCCAGGCCGAACGGGATCGCCCGCACCTTGTCGCCATAGCGGCGCAGCACGTCGGACGAGGCAAAATAGTTCGGCGAGGTGGCGACGATGCCGTCCACATTGGCCAGGAAGCGGTGCATCAGCGGCGAATATAGCTTCAGCAGGGTTTTCTGCCGCACGATGTCGGAATGGTAGGTGACCACCGACGGTTTCTTCACCCGCGCGAGGAAGTGCGCCAGGTCGCCGAACGGCCACGGGAAGTGGTAGTGCACCACGTCGGCCGTGCGCGCCAGTTCCGCCAGCCTGCGGATGGCGGCAAACGACATCGCGTTCGAGGCGATCTCGATATCCTGCGGCACGCGGTGCACCACGTGGCCGTCGATCTCCATGCGCGCCGGGCCGCCGTTGCGCGTCAGCGTCAGCACGTCATTGGTGATGCCCAGGCGCGCCGTGCCCACGCACATCTGGCGGATCGCCTGTTCCACGCCGCCCCACGAATCGGGGTAATACGTCTTGTAGAAATGCAGAACGCGCATCGTCAGCCCTTCAGCACCGATTCATACACGGCGGCCGTCTTGCGCGCCGTTTCGCGCCATGTCAGCTGCACCGCGCGCGCCCTGCCGGCGGCGATGCAGCGCCGCCGCAAGGCTTCGTCGCGCGCCAGTTCCAGCATCGCCGCGCCGATCGCGCCGACCGACAGCGGATCGACATCGATCGCCGCGCCGCCCGTCACTTCCGGCACCGACGTGGCGTTCGATGCCACCACCGGCACGCCGGAGGCGAACGCCTCCACCACCGGGATGCCGAAGCCTTCATACAGCGACGGGAACACGAAGACGCCCGCCCCCGCGTACACATGGCGCAGTGCCTCGCTGCTGGTCAGGCGGCTGAGCCACACCACGTTTTCGCCGCGCTGCTGCGCGGCCTTGATCTGGTCGACCAGCTCGTTGCTGCGCGCCCCCGCCGCGCCCACGATCACCAGCTGGCGCAGCGAGCGCACGCTGGCCGGCAGGCCGAGATAGGCCTGCAGCAGCGCACCGATGTTCTTGCGCGGCTGCAGCGTGCCGACGGTGAGGAAATACCCGGGGCGCAGGCCATGCTCCGCCAGCGTGGCGGCGACCAGGGCCGGGTCGGGCGCATCGAGCCATTCCTCGTCGACACCGCACGGCACCACGCTGATGCGGCGCTCGTCGACCCCGAAGCACTGCACCAGTTCGGCGATCGTGTAGCGGGTGTGGGCGATCACGTGATCGGCCTTGCGCGCGGCCTTCGCCTGCAGCCAGTTCTTCACGCCGCGCAGGCGGGGGTTGCACCATTCGGGGTGCGAGATCGGCAGCGCGTCGTGCAGCGTGGCGACGATCGGCCGGTCGATCCGCACGATGCGGTAATCGGTCGCGTGGAACAGGTCGACGTCGAGGTGATCGCGCGCGAATGAGCCGGGCAATGAGCCGGGCAAAACCAGGTCGCGCAGGGTCGCCAGCGGGAATGGGCGCGGCATCGGGCGGCCGACCGACAGCCGCGCCGCCGGGCCGAACGAGCGGGCGTCGACGGCCACGCCGGCACGCGGCAGCTCGCGCAGCAGTGCGCGGCTGTAGATGCCGATTCCGTCGAGGTGGCCGCCGGTCAGGGCAGGTTCGGTGGTGGTGGCGGAAAGGCCGACTTTCAGTGTCACGCCTCGTACATCCAGCGCAAGGTGTGCTCCAGCGGCGGTGGATCGATCGCGCCGACCACGGCCTGCAGGCGCGTGTTGTCGCCGGTCAGGCGCACCACTTCATTGGCGCGCACGAAGGCCGGGTTGACGTGCACATCGATCCGGTAGCCGGCGATGGCGCCCATCATGTCGAGCGCCTCGCCCAGCGAATAAGCCTTGCCGGAGCAGATGTTGAAGGTCTTGCCGATGGCGGCCGGCCCGGCGGCGAGCAGGTGGCGGTAGCTGGCGGCCACCACGCGCACGTCGGAAAAATCGCGCCAGACGTGCAGGTTGCCCAGCTCGATGCGCGCCTCGCGGCGGCGGAAATGCGCGACGATCTTCGGCAGCAGGAAGTTCTCGGCCTGGCCCACGCCGGTGTAGTTGAAGGGCCGCACGAAGATCAGCGGCAGCCGGTCCATCCACAGGCGCGCCATGTATTCCATGGCCAGCTTGCTGACGGCGTAGTCGTTGGCGGGAGCGGCCGGCGTCTCCTCGCCGATCACGCCGGCGTCGGCGTTGCCGTAGATGTTGGCGGACGATGCCAGCAGCACGGCCGTCGGCTTCTTCGGCGCGCTCGCCAGCGCTTCGAGCAGGTTGCGCGTGCCCATCACGTTGACGCGGTAGATCTGCTCGACATCGCTGTGCGCGACGAAGGCGATGGCGGCCAGGTGCACCACCACGTCCGGCTGCAGCGAATGCACGGCGGCAGCCAGCGCGGCACGGTCGGCCAGGTCGACGGCCACCGTTTCCGGCCCGTGTTCGCTGCCCGGGCTGGCCAGGCCGAACACTTCATATCCGGCGGCGCGCAGTTCCTGTGCCACGTAGCGCCCGGTGAAGCCGGCGATGCCGGTCACCAGTGCGCGCTTGCCGGCACCCTCGCGCGTGGGGGACAGCAACTGCAGTGCCGCAGCCATGTCAGAACGAGAAGCCGGCGGTGTTGCGGCGCAGGTCGGCCTCGACCATCATCTGGCACAGCTGTTCCAGCGTGGTCTTCGGTTCCCAGCCCAGTTCGGCCCTTGCCTTGCTGGCATCGCCGATCAGCAGGTCCACTTCGGCCGGGCGGTAGAATTTCGGGCTCACGCGCACCAGCACCTTGCCGGTCTGCGCGTCATGTCCCGTTTCGTTTTCCGCGCTGCCCTGCCATTCGATCGCGATGTCGACGGCCTTGAAGGCCATCGTCACGAAATCGCGCACGGTCTCGGTGCGGTTGGTGGCCAGCACATAGGTATCCGGCTGGTCGGCCTGCAGGATGCGCCACATGCCTTCCACGTATTCCTTGGCGAAGCCCCAGTCGCGCTTGGCATCCATATTGCCCAGTTCCAGTACGTCGAGCTTGCCCAGCTTGATCTTGGCGACCGAGTCGGTGATCTTGCGGGTGACGAATTCGCGCCCGCGCAGCGGCGATTCGTGGTTGAACAGGATGCCGGAGGAGCCGAAGATGCCGTACGACTCGCGGTAGTTCACGGTCATCCAGTGTGCATACAGCTTGGCCACGCCATACGGGCTGCGCGGATAGAACGGCGTGTCTTCCTTCTGCGGAATGGCCTGTACCTTGCCGAACATTTCCGAGGTGGATGCCTGGTAGAAGCGGATCTTCGGATCGACGATGCGGATCGCCTCGAGCAGGTTGACGGCGCCGATACCCGTGATCTCGGCCGTCGTGACCGGCTGTTCGAACGACACACCGACGAAGCTTTGCGCCGCCAGGTTGTAGATTTCATGGAAGCGGCCGTTCTGCAGCAGGCGGATCGACGACGACAGGTCGGTCAGGTCGTGCTCGACCAGCTTCAGGTTCGGGTGGTTCTGGATACCCAGCTCTTCGATGCGCCAGAAGTTGACGGAGCTGGTGCGGCGGAACGTGCCGGTGACTTCATACCCCTTCTCGAGCAGCAGTTGCGCGAGGTATGCGCCGTCCTGACCGGAAATGCCCGTGACCAGGGCGCGTTTCATGTTTTGCATAATGATCGAATGTCGAGAAGGTTGAAAGAAGCCCGATATTGTAACAGAGGCATGACAATGACCCGCCCGCGGGCACAGGCGGATTACATCAATTACATCTTGTTACAGCGAAACATTTCGCCGGCGCCGGCTGGCCAGTGCGACGACCGCGAGCCCGGCTGGCAACAGCAGCATGGCCGAGGGTTCGGGCACTGGTGGCGGCGGACTGATCGTGAAGGTGGTTTCCGCGGTCCACGCGAAGCGCTCTTCCCACGAGGTGAACGGACCGTAGCGGCCACTGCCAAAGCTGACCCCGGTGTTCACCCCGCCATACCACCCGCTTTCGAATTCGTCGGTGCCGGAGTAGCCGACGGCAAAATCCAGGTTCCCGTTCAAGGCGTAGGTAAATCGGACGACTCCGCAGCTAAGATAGGGGCTGGGGTCAGCCACGCAGCCGCCTCCGGCGGGAGCGATATAGGTCTGGTTATAGGCCGACAACATCGTCAGTTCGTCAGCGGAGATGACGCCGTCGTGATTGCCGTCCGCGCCGGAGAACGAGCCGGTCAGGCGCTCTTCCGGCAGGAACTCGCCGGTCGCGGTATCGATGAATCCCTGGTACGCAAACTGCCAGGTGGTCTCCTGAGCATGGGCGCAGGCAGCACCCGCCGCCAGCACGGCGGCACACATCCAGTCTTTTCGCATTGTTTCCTCCAGGATGAAAGTAATGAAGATGACATTGCCGATGACCCGGCAGGTCATTCTTGCAAAAAAAACAGTGCTTGGGTGGGAGTGCAGATTGGAAGGAATGACCGGCCAGCGATGGCGCGAGACGGATGAAACGTCCCGCCTGCGGATGGCTCAGTAACCGATCCCGCGCGCCATCATCGCGGCCGCAATCGGGATCAGCGCGAACACATGGATCTCGGCCAGCTTGCGCCGGCGCACAGCACCCAGGTCATCGGCCGGCGGCGTGAATGCCGCATCGGCCTTCAGCGATTTCTGCCAGGCCAGGATGCGCACGGTCGGCTTGATCGACAGGATGCCGACCACGGCGAACGCACCCACTTTCACCCAGAAGACCGGATTGTCGACATAGAACGCCGCGCCTTTCGGGCCATGGAAGACCCGGCCGAAGCCGGCCACCAGGATCGCCAGCGCCAGCGCACCGTAGACCGTATCGAAGCGCCCCAGCAGTTTCACGGTGTGCGGCGACATCGCCGCGGGCCGCAGCAATGCCAGCTCCGCCGCCAGGACGGCGGCGATACCGAACACGATCAGGTGGTGGACGATAGCAAGGATGAGGTCGCTCATGGTGCCGACAATGTAGCGCCAGCACCCAGCCAATGTCAAAACACATGCTGTTGTAAAAATGTCTTTCTCAAAACCGGGGACAGTCCCCGAATCCTGGCAACAGCGGAGGCGAAAAAAAAGCCGCCTTGCGGCGGCTTTGCGGGGAGTCGACCCGGTAATCAGTTGTTGCGCTGGGCGACCACGTCGACCACGCACAGCGCTGTCATGTTGACGATGCGGCGCACAGTGGCCGAAGGGGTCAGGATGTGCACCGGCGCGGCGCAGCCCAGCAGGATCGGGCCGATCGCGATGCCGTTGCCGGCCGCCGTCTTGACCAGGTTGTAGGCGATGTTGGCGGACTCGATGTTCGGCGCCACCAGCAGGTTCGCGTCGCGCTGCAGGGTGGAATCCGGCATCAGCTTCTTGCGCAGCTTCGAGTCGAGCGCCGTGTCGCCGTGCATTTCGCCATCGACTTCCAGGTCCGGCGCGCGTTCCTTGATCAGCGCCAGCGCGGCGCGCATCTTTTGCGCGGACTCGTTGTTGGACGAGCCGAAGTTCGAGTGCGACAGCAGCGCGGCCGATGGGTGCAGGCCGAAGCGGCGCATCTCTTCGGCGGCCATGATGGTGATCTCGGCCAGCTGCTCGGCGGTCGGGTTTTCGTTGACGTGCGTGTCGACCATCACGAGCTGCCGCTCCGGCAGCACCAGCACGTTCATCGCCGCGTACACGTTGGCGCCCGGGCGCTTGCCCAGCACCTGGTCGATGTAGTGCAGGTGCAGCTGGGTGGTGCCGAAGGTGCCGCAGATCATGCCGTCGGCATCGCCCTTCTTGATCATCATCGCGCCGATCAGGCTGTGGCGGCGGCGCATTTCCAGCTTGGCGTATTCCTCCGTCACGCCCTTGCGCTTGGCGAGGTTGTAATACGACGTCCAGTAATCGCGGTAACGGTCGTCGTAATCGGGATTGATCACGTCGAAGTCCACGCCCTGCTTCAGGCGCAGGCCGAATTTCTGGATGCGCGATTCCAGCACGGCCGGGCGGCCGACCAGGATCGGGCGCGCCAGGCGCTCGTCGACCACCACCTGCACGGCACGCAGCACGCGCTCTTCCTCGCCCTCGGCGTAGACGATGCGCTTGGTGTCCGGGCTGGTGATCTTGGCCTGCGCGAACAGCGGCTTCATGAACGTGCCGCTGCGGTAGACGAATTGCTGCAGGCTGTCGGCGTAGGCTTCCAGGTCCTTGATCGGACGCGTGGCAACGCCGGACTCCTCGGCGGCCTTGGCCACCGCCGGCGCGATCTTGATCAGCAGGCGCGGATCGAACGGCATCGGGATCAGGTACTCGGGGCCGAACGACAGGTTGGTGAAGCCATACGTGGTGGCCACCACGTCCGACTGCTCGGCGTGCGCCAGGTCGGCGATCGCGTGCACCACGGCGATTTCCATTTCACGCGTGATCGTGCTGGCGCCGCAATCGAGCGCGCCGCGGAAGATGTACGGGAAGCACAGCACGTTATTGACCTGGTTCGGGTAATCCGAACGGCCGGTGCAGATGACGGCGTCGTCGCGCACGGCTTTCACGTCTTCCGGCAGGATTTCCGGGTTCGGGTTGGCCAGTGCCAGGATGATCGGGCGTGCCGCCATGCGCTTGACCATGTCCTGCTTGAGCACGCCACCGGCGGACAGCCCCAGGAAGATGTCGGCATCGCCGATCACTTCACCGAGCGTGCGCGCCGTGGTGTCGCGGGCGAAGCGTTCCTTGTCCGGGTCCATCAGTTCGGTGCGGCCCTGGTAGACCACGCCGGCCAGGTCGGTCACGAAGATGTTCTCGATCGGGAAGCCCAGGTCGACGATCAGGTCCAGGCAGGCCAGCGCGGCCGCGCCGGCGCCGGACACCACCAGCTTGCATTCCTTGATGTTCTTGCCGACCAGGCTGATGCCGTTCAGGATCGCCGCGCCGACGATGATCGCGGTGCCGTGCTGGTCATCGTGGAAGACGGGGATCTTCATCCGCTTGCGCAGTTCGCGCTCGATGTAGAAGCACTCTGGCGCCTTGATGTCTTCCAGGTTCACGCCGCCGAATGTGGGTTCCAGTGCGGCGATGATGTCGATCAGCTTGTCCGGATCCTGTTCGTTGATTTCGATATCGAACACGTCGATGCCGGCGAACTTCTTGAACAGCACGCCCTTGCCTTCCATGACCGGCTTGGACGCCAGCGCGCCGATATTGCCCAGGCCCAGCACGGCGGTGCCGTTCGAGATCACGGCCACCAGGTTGCCGCGCGCAGTGTACTTGTAGGCGGCCGCCGGATCGACGACGATTTCCTCGCAGGGCGCGGCCACGCCCGGCGAATACGCCAGGGCCAGGTCGCGCTGGTTCGTCAATGTCTTGGTCGGGGTCACACTGATCTTGCCCGGCCGCGGAAACTCGTGGTACTCGAGCGCCGCCAGACGCAGTTGTTGCCGCAATTCCTCTTTCTTGTCAGATGACGAATCCATTGCTGCTGCCTTCCTGTGCTGTCTGAAATCCTTTGATTCTAGCAGACCGCATTCCCGGCCAAAGTAGGTATTTTTACCAACGGTTCTGTCAAGACCGAATTTTATATGGTACGTATGGGCAAAACGCCCTGTTCCTATCGGAATGCCCGCGCAGGGCAGGCCCGCCAGCTTCGGGTTTACCGGTAGTACGTTCAGTAAATATCCATGACATCGAGCACGGGCCCAGGCGCCTCGCGGCGACCAGCGGCGGCTAGCGGCTTGAAATTAACAAAGATTTAACAAAAAACTTTACACCAGGCAAATTGCCTTCTAGACTACGCGCATCTCAATCCCTGGAAAGGCCTCGGCATGCGTGCCCTGCTCTGGCGTACGTGTTCCCGCGTGGCGGGCGTGGTGTTTCCGGTCTCCACGGTCGCGCTGTTCTTCACGCCGCAAAAGTCCGAATGGGAGCTGGCCTTGTCGGCCACCGCCCTCACGGCCGGCGGCGCATGGATCTATGCGCGCGGCCGGCCGCGGCGCATCATGGCGCGGGCGATGCGCCGTCGTTAACTCGGATGCCTGTGCCGGATGCCTGTGCCGGACGTCCGTCGCCGGCAGCCGCTTCCAGGACATTGCATGCCGTTACAATGGCGGCATGCTCTCCGAATTCGACCTGATCAAACAGTATTTCGTGCGCCCCGCGCGCGCCGCCAAGGCCCAGCTGGGCATCGGCGACGATTGCGCGCTGCTGGGCCTCGCGCCCGGCCGGTCGTTCGCGATCTCTTCCGACATGCTGGTGGAAGGCCGCCATTTCTTCGCCGGCGAGGATCCGTACCGCCTCGGCCATAAAAGCCTGGCCGTGAACCTGTCCGACCTGGCGGCGATGGGCGCGCAGCCGGCCGGCTTCACGCTGGCGCTGGCCCTGCCCGCCGCCGACCGCGACTGGCTGGCCGGCTTTTCCGCCGGGCTGTTCGCGCTGGCCGATGCGCACGACTGCGAACTGATCGGTGGCGACACCACCAAGGGCCCGCTCAATATCTGCATCACCGTGTTCGGCGAAGTGGCGCAAGGCCAGGCGCTGCGCCGCGACGCGGCCCAGCCCGGCGACGATATCTGGGTGTCCGGCACGCTGGGCGATGCGCGCCTGGCCCTGGCCGGCCTGCGCGGCGAAGTGGCGCTCGCGCCGGAGGCGCAGCAACTGGCCGGGACGCGCCTGCATCTGCCCACCCCGCGCGTGGCGCTGGGCCGCCTGCTGGCCGAGCGCGGCCTGGCACGCGCCGCGATCGACATTTCCGACGGCCTGGTGGGCGACCTCGGCCACATCCTGGAGCGCTCCGGCGTCGGCGCCACGATCGATATCGATGCGCTGCCCGCCGGCCCCGCCCTGGCCATGTCCCCAGCCGCCCAGGACGTCACGCTGCGCCGCGCCTGCACGGCAGCCGGGGGCGACGACTACGAGCTGTGCTTCACTGCCGCGCCGGCGCAGCGGGCCGCCATCCTGGCCGCCGGCGCGGCGTGCGGCACGCCGGTCACGCGCGTAGGCCGCATCGACGCCTCGCCCGGCCTGCAACTGACGGATGGCCAGGGCGCGCCGCTCGAACTGCGGCTGGCCGGCTTCGATCACTTCGGCACCGGCAAGTAGCGTCGGTTGCGTCGGCAAACAGCGCCGGCAAACAGCGTCGGCAAACAGCGTCGGCAAACAGCGTCGGCAATTAGCGCCGGAAAGTTGCGCCGCCCCGTCAGCGGCCCGGTAGCGCCGTGTGGTCCCCGGGCTGGCCGGCCTGCTTGCCGCTGCCGTGCATCAGCCAGTAATGGTGGAAAGCCAGGCGGATGTTGTCGCGCAGTTGCACGTCGTCCCAGGGCTTGGTGTAGAAGCGGTAGATCGCCCCCCTGTTGATCGAATCGAGCATCGCTTCGAGCCCCGTGTAGCCGGACAGGATGATGCGGATCGTGTCCGGGTACATGTCCTTCACCTTGCTGAGGAATTCGGTACCGCTCATTACCGGCATGCGCTGGTCGCACACGATCACCTGCACCGGGTGCAGCGCCAGCAGGTCGAAGCCCTCGGTGGGCGAGGAAGCCGTCAGGATCCGGTAGCCGTCGCGCCGGAACAGCCGGTGCAGCGACGACAGCACGTTGACGTCGTCATCGACGATCAGCAGCGTTTGCGGCGGCTCGGTGGCCAGGTTCGGATCCGGCGGCAGCGACTTGCCGCCCACCACCAGCTGGCCGAACGACAGCACGTTCAGGCCGCGGCTGAAGAAGAAACCCTGCACCTCGTCGCAGCGGTTACGGCGCAGGAACTCCAGCTGCGGCCGCGTTTCCACGCCTTCCGCCACCACCCGCAACTTCAGGCTGTGGGCCATGCTGATGATGGCCAGAGCGATCGCCGCGTCGTTCGGGTTGGTGACGATATTGCGCACGAAGGCGATGTCGATCTTCAGCTTGTCGATCGGGAAGCGCTGCAGGTAGGCCAGCGAGGAATAGCCGGTGCCGAAATCGTCGATCGCCACCTTCACGCCGAGCAGGCGCAGCTTGGTCAGCACGTCGATCGTGCGCTCGGCGTTCGACATCAGCGCCGTTTCCGTCAGTTCCAGTTCCAGCAGGTCGGGCGGCACGCCGTGGCGCTGCAGCGCTTCCTTCACCTCCTGTTCCAGGTCGCCTTCGATGAACTGGCGCGACGCCACGTTGACCGCCACGTTCACCGGCCCCACCGGCGAGGCCATCCACTCGGCGATCTGCCGGCAGGCCGCGTCGATGATCCAGTTGCCGGTCCGGACGATCAGGCCGGTATCTTCCAGCACGCCGACGAATTCGGCCGGGTACACGGTGCCGTGCCCGGGCCGGTTCCAGCGCAGCAGCGCCTCCGCGCCGGACACCCGGCCCGTCAGCAGGTTCACCTTCGGCTGGTAATGCAGTTCCAGTTCGTCCTGGTCGAGCGCGCGGCGCAGCGCCATTTCCAGGTCGAGCCGCGCCAGCACCTGCACGTTCATGCCCGCCGTGAAGAAGCGGTAGGCATCGCTGCCCGCCTCCTTCGCCTGGCTCATCGCCGTGTTGGCATACTTCACCAGCGTTTCCGGATCGGCCGCGTCGTCCGGATACACGGCGATGCCGATCGAGGCCGTCATCGTGGCCTGGTGCCCGCCCAGCTGGAACGGCGAGCGGAGCGCCTCGCGCACCTCGTTCGCCACCAGCACCGCGTCCTGCTGGTCGCGCTGCATCGTCAGGATCAGGCCGAATTCGTCGCCGCCCAGCCGGCCCACGGTGTCGCGGATGCGCGCCGATTGCACCAGCCGGCCGGCGAACTCGCGCAGCAGCTCGTCGCCCATCGCCGCGCCCAGCGAATCGTTGATGTTCTTGAAGCGGTCCAGGCCGATGAACAGGACGACGATGCGCCATTCCTTGTCGCGCGCCAGGTCGATCGCATCGCCCAGCGTACGGTAGAACAGCTTGCGGTTGGGCAGGCCGGTCAGGCTGTCGTAGTGGGCCGCGTGCTGCAGGCGCTCCTCGGCCACGCGCCGCTCGGAAATGTCGCGCGCCACGCAGATCAGCGTGCGCTGAAGATCGGCAGACTGCGCGGAAGACTGCGCGGGGCCCTGCGTACCGTCATGCTGCGCCAGCCCGCCCTGCTGTACCTGCCAATAGATTTCCACCGGCACCGTGGCATGGTCATGGCGCAGCAGCTCGGTTTCCAGCAGCACCGGCGCGCGCGCATCGGCGTCGGCACCGGGCGCGGCGTCGGCGTGCTCGCGCAGCGACTCCTGGCTGCCCAGGCCGATCCGCGCCGGATCCTGCGCCATCAGTTGCTGGCGCGTATAGCCCAGCATGCGGGCGGCGCCGTCGTTGACGTCGACGAAGCGCATCGATTGCGGTTCGATCAGGAAGATCGCGTCGGCCGTCGCATCCATGGCGGTGCGGAAGCGCTGCAGGTCGGCGGTGCGCTCGCGTACCGTGCGTTCCAGGACGATGTTGTGGAACCTGGCTTCGCGCTGCATCAGCCGCACTTCGATCAGGTTGCGGATCCGCGTCAGCACTTCGACCGGGTCGAACGGCTTGCTGACGAAGTCGCGCGCGCCGGCGTCCAGCGCGGCCTGCTTCTTGTCCGGCTCGGCGGTCACCACCAGCACGGGCAGGTAGCCGTCCGGCTCGAGCGGACGCAAGGCGGCCATCACGGCGAAGCCGTCCATGCCGGGCATCTGCAGGTCGAGGATGATGATGTCGTAGTTGTATTGCTCGTGCCACCCCGCCACCACGCGCGGATCGGTGGTGGAACTGACGTGCGTGTAGCCCGTCGACTGCAGCAGGTATTCCAGCAGCTGCACGTTGACGGGCTGGTCGTCGACGATCAGGATGCTCGCGTTCTGGATATCGGCCCGGCTGATCATGACTCCTCCTTCTTTTCCCTGAGCAGCTGGGCCTGCCGCTCGCCGGTAGCGTGGTCGTTGCCACGGTCGTTGCCGCCGTCGCCCGCGGTGCCGGTCCGGTCGAGCGCGGCAGGCGTACCGAGCGTGCTCAGCGTGCTATTGATCGCTTCCGTGAACTCGTCGATATTGATCGGCTTGATCAGGTAACGGAAGAATCCTGCCGCAATTCCCCGTTCCACGTCGCGCGGCATCGCGTTGGCCGTCAGGGCGATGGCCGGAATGCCGGCGGTGCGCGGGTCGGAACGCAACAGGCGCAGCACTTCGAAGCCGTCCATGCCCGGCAGGTTGATGTCGAGCAGGATCATGTCCGGCAGGTGGGCTCGCGCCAGTTCCAGGCCCAGCTGGCCATCCGGCGCCGACAGCAGGCGCAGCTCGGGCCGGAAGCGGATGATTTCCTGTACCAGCTTCAGGTTGGCCGGGTTGTCTTCCACGTACAGCAGGGTGACGCTGTCGCGCGCCGGCGCGGCCATGCCGGGCGGCGGCGCGGCCGCGACGGGGGTCGCCGGCACCGGCACCGGCTCGGTGGTCTTCAGCTCGACCCAGAACATGCTGCCCACGCCGGGGCTGCTGGTGACGCCGATCGTGCCGCCCATCAGCTCGACGAGGCGCTTGGTGACGACCAGGCCGATGCCGCTGCCCTCTTCCACGCCGGCTTCCTGGCCCAGCCGGTTGAACGGCTGGAACAGCATGCGCACCTGCTCCGGCCGCAGGCCCATGCCGGTGTCCTGCACCGACACGCGCAGCAGCCCGGGCCCGGAGGCGGCGCAGTCGATCACCACCGCGCCGCCTTCGCGGTTGTACTTGATGGCGTTCGAGAGCAGGTTCAGCAGCACCTGCTTGAGCCGCGTGCGGTCGGCCGTCACATTGGTGGTGCAGCGTTCCGGGAACAGCAGGCGGATGCCGCGCTCGGTGGCCAGCGGCGCCATCATCGCCTCGCATTCGCGCAGCATTTCAGGCAGCGCCACCGGCTCCATCGACAGCGCCACCGCCCCCGATTCGATCTTGGCCAGGTCGAGGATTTCGTTGATCAGCGTGAGCAGGTGCCGGCCGGACTTCAGGATGTGCTGGGCGAATTCCTTCTTTTGCGCCAGTGTCGAGGGCAGCTTGTCGGACGTGAGGATCTGCGCGAAGCCCAGGATCGCGTTCAGCGGCGTGCGCAGTTCATGGCTCATCGACGACAGGAACGCCGACTTGGCCTGGTTCGCGCTCTTGGCTTCCTCCATCGCCATGGCCAGTTCGCGGTTGGCCATTTCCAGCTGCAGCGTGCGTTCGTGCACGCGCTGCTCCAGCTCCTGGTTCAGCCGCATGACTTCCTGCTGCGCCTCGCGCCGGCGCTCCGATTCGCGGGCGATTTCCCGGTTCGAGGTTTCCAGCTCGCGCTTGCGGCCCTCGATATCGGCCAGCATCTGGTTGAACGAACCGGCCAGCTCGGCCACTTCATCCTCGCCCAGCCGCTCGGCGCGGCGCGACACGTCGCCGGTGGCGATCACGTCGCGCGCCACGTCGGCGATCGACAGGATCGGCCGGGTGATCACGTCGTTGAGCCGCCGGGTCACCAGCCACGCGCAGATCAGCGCCAGCAGGCCGGCGACGATGCCGATCACGATATAGTCGAGGAAGCGCGCCAGCACTTCATAGTCGGCGCGCAGGTACACGGTGCCCAGCAGTTCGCCGTTGTCGGCGATGGGCTTGAACAGGTACAGCTTGCCATCCTCGATGCGGAAGCCTTCCGGCCCCGGCGCCGCCGGCACGGTGCCCTGCTCGCCCTGCGCCGCGTAGCGCGCCACCAGCCGGCCGCCCGCGTCGTAGATGGCGCCCGCTTCGACCTGCGGGCGCAGCCGCAGCAGCGCCAGGTTTTCATGCGCCAGCCGCTCGTCGTCGAACGACAGCGCGGGCGCGCTCATGTGGCCGATCAGCTCGGCCTGGGTGGTCATGTCGTCGGTGATCGTCTGCTCATAGACGTGCAGGTCGTAGGCGACGATGGTGCCGATCGAGACCAGCACGGTCGGCAGCATCACCAGCGCGATCACGCCGAGCAGCTTGGTGCGCAGCGAGCGCAGCGCGATCATGATGCCACTCCCGGCTGCATGTGCACCTGCATGCGCTCCTGCCCGCGCTCTTCCTCACCATGCTGCACGCGATAGGCCGCCGCCAGCAGCCGCGCGCTGATGCGCAGCCGGGCCGCGGCGGCGGCCTTCAGCGACACTTCGAAGCGCACCCGTTCGCCGGCCACGAGGAAATTGATGACGCTGCCCATGCCATGTACCTGGTCGCTGTCCGATACCGTGAGGATCGGCAGGTCGCGGCAGCCGTCGAGCATGCCCTGCGCCGCAGCCCGGTCCCGCGCGCCGACAAACGCGATGTGCGGCGCGCGCTCGCCGCCCATCGCGCCGTCCTTCTTTAATTTCACCACCTGCAGCGCGCGGCCGTTGATGGTGCGGCCGCTCACCGTGCGTTCCAGCGGCGCGGCCAGCTCGTCCGCGCCATGCAGGCCGATCACGAGCGGGCTGTCGGCACGCACGAACGCCTGCGCCGGCCATTCGACGAAACCGCCGAACCGGTACAGGAAGGCGGCCTTGACCTGGCGTTCCAGTTCGCCATCGGCCCGCGCCGCGGGCATGGCCGCAGGTATGCCCGCGACCAGCGCGGCGGCCAGCCATTGCCTCCGGGTGAGCATTCCAGGTTCCACGTTGCCGCGCCCGTGTGATTGATTGGCCCTATTCTATCGTCCAGTTCCCGGCCGCGCCGCAACTTTGGCTGGCGCCCCATGCCGCAAACACGGACCCGACAATTTTTTCCCGCGCGCGTGGCCGGCAATCGATACCGCGCGCTAGAATGGACCCGGACATTCTTTGCCGAAGGAGCTACAAGTGAGTACGGACATCAACGAACTGGCCGCCCAGGTGGGCCGTGCCTTGCAGGACAAGGAATTGCTTCTGGTTACTGCCGAATCGTGCACCGGGGGCGGCGTGTCGCAGGCGATCACCGAGATCGCCGGCTCGACCGGCTGGTTCGATTGCGGTTTCGTCTGCTATTCGAATGCGTCGAAGACGGAGTTGCTGGAAGTGCCGGCCGCGCTGATCGCGCAGTTCGGCAGCGTCAGCGAGGAAGTCGCGGCCGCCATGGCGCAGGGCGCGCTGGCCAACAGCAATGCCCACCTGGCCGTGTCCACCACGGGCATCGCCGGCCCCACCGGCGCGGTGCCGGGCAAGCCGGTCGGTACCGTCTGTTTCGGCTGGGCCAATGGCGACACGGTGCATACCGAGCGGCTGGTGTTTTCCGGCGACCGCCGCGCCGTGCGCGAGCAGACCGTGGTGCACGCGCTGCAGGGCTTGCTGCGCTTCGTGAACTAGCCTTTATCCGGGAAGAGCCCCGATCCCGCCGCGTGGCCAACGCCGCGCAGCGGTTCAGCGCATGAACCCGTAATCCTCGACCGTGGTATCCGGCACGCCGGCCAGTTGCGCGATCTGCGTCAGCTCGCCGGCCGACACCGCCGCGTCTGCCTGCGCCGAGACAAAGCGGTACAGCGCCGTCGACGTGCCATTGCCGATCGCGAACAGAACGCCCTGGCCCACCGCGTAGGCGGCGTCGGCCGAACCGATCAGGGCAGCGGCGCCGGCCAGCGACAGTGGGCCCGCGGCGCCGCTGACGATGACCAGTTCCGCCTCCGTACCGAAGCTCTCGCCGGCGGCGATGGCCACCGCATGCTCGAGCGCGGCATCGTCGTCGCCGATGCCGCGTACCGACACGTCCACCAGCAGGCGGTCGGTGTGCACGACGAAATCGGCCACAGTATCGATACCGCCACCCGCGCCGCCGCCGTCGCTGCGCAGCACGAAGGTGTCCTGGCCGGCGCCACCCGTCAGCGTATCGCTGCCCAGCCCGCCCGCCAGCGTATCGTCGCCATCGCCGCCCAGCAGGCCATCGGCACCGCGGCCGCCGCCGATCCAGTTGTCGAGCGCGTTGCCGGTGCCGGTGAAGGCGCCGTTGCCCGTGTAGTCGAGCCGCTCGATCTCCGCCGCCATCGTCCAGCGCGCCAATGCCGTGCGCACCGTATCGATGCCGCCGCCGGCCGTTTCCACCACCTGGTCGCCAGCGGTGTCGACGACATACCGGTCGTCGCCCATGCCACCCTCCAGCGTATCGCTGCCGCTGCCGCCGGCCAGCAGGTCGTCGCCCTCCCCGCCCAGCAGGGAATCGCTGCCGGCGCCGCCATCGAGGCTGTCGTCGCCCGCCGCCCCGGCCAGGGTATTCGCCGCGGCATTGCCGGTCAGTACATTGGCGGCGGCATTGCCCGTGATGCTGCCCGCCACCCTCGACGTGACCGCCGCATGCTCGACGCCATCGGCCAGCGCATGGACAAAGCCCGCGGTGGCGATGGCGATCCGGGCGGTGTCGGCGCCGGCGCCGGGTGCCTCGACGATCACGTCGCCGGCCGCGCCCACCACGTAGAGATCGTCGCCATCCAGGCCGGCCATGGTGTCGTTGCCGGCCAGGCCATCGATCGTATCGGCGCCCGAGGTACCCGTCAGCAGGTCGTCGCCGGCACTGACCAGGCCCACCTGCAGCTCGGCCAGCGTGGCCGCCACGCCGGCAAATTCAAACGTTTCCGTATGGCGCACGAGGATGATCTCGCCCGTTGCCGTATCCACCAGCCGCAGGTCGTCCGCCGCCGGCCGCGATCGGGCATAGCCGGACAGCGCCTTCGCGAACACCGCCGTGTCATCGCCGGCGCCGCCATCGAGGGTGTCGCCGCCGGTGCCGCCTTCGAGGCGGTCATCGCCGTCGCCGCCGGCCAGGCTGTCCTTGCCGGCGCCGCCGCGCAGCGTGTCGTTGCCGCCGCCACCGGCCAGTACGTCGTTGCCGCTGTTGCCGTCGATGGCATTGTCCAGCCCGTTGCCGGTGAAGCGATATGCCACGCCGGCCTGCGTGCCGGCCAGGTTCTCGACATGCTGCGCCAGGGTCCAGCTGGCCAGCACCGTCTGCACGGTATCGTGGCCGCCGCCATCCGCCTCGATGACGATGTCGCCGGCCGCATCGATGACGTAGCGGTCATCGCCCGCGCCACCGGCCAGCGTGTCCAGCCCGGCGCCGCCGGCCAGCGTGTCGTCGCCGGCGCCGCCGTCGAGCCGGTCGTTGCCGGCGCCACCGTCGAGGCTGTCGTCGCCCTCCAGGCCGGCCAGCGTGTTGGCCGCGGCGTTGCCGGCCAGCCGGTTGCCGCTGTCGTTGCCGGTGACCGCGACCGCGCCGGCGCCCGTGACGATGGCGTGCTCGACATGCTGCGCCAGCGTGTAGAGGCCTTTCGCCAGCGCCACGCGCACGGTATCGGTGCCGCCGCCGGCGGCTTCGACGACGACGTCGCCGGCCGCATCGACCACGTAGGTATCGTCGCCGCCCAGGCCGGTCATCGTGTCGTCGCCCAGCTTGCCGTCGAGCGTGTCGGCGCCGGCGGTACCGGGCAGCACGTCGGCGCCGTTGCTGACGATGCCCGCCACCACGTCGGCCAGCGCCATGGTGGTGCCGGCGAAGTCGACGAACTCCACGTTGCGCAGCGTGACCACGTGGCCGGACAAGCCGGCCAGGCCGGTCAGCACGACGCTGGCCGCGTTCGGGCGCGTGACGAGGTAGTCGCCGGCGGTGCCGGCCAGCCTGGCGGTGTCGCTGCCGGCACCGCCATCGAGCGTATCCCGGCCGCCTTCGCCGGACAGCGCATCGTCGCCATCGCCGCCCAGCAGGCTGTCGTTGCCCAGGCCGCCGTGCAGCACATCGTCGCCGGCCAGGCCGGACAAGGTATCGTTGCCGCCGCCGCCCGTGACCAGGTTGGCCGCGTCGTTGCCGGTGCCGGCAAAACCGCCGCGGCCCGTGAAGGCCAGGTCTTCCACGTTGGCGGCCAGCACCAGCCGCGCCAGCGTGGTATCGACGCGGTCGTGCCCGCCGCCGGCCTGCTCGGCGATCACGACGCCGCTCGCGCCGATCCCGTACAGGTCGTCGCCATCGCCGCCGGCCAGGGTGTCCCGGCCGCTGGCGGACAGCAGCGTGTCGTTGCCGGCACCGCCGTCGAGGCTGTCGTTGCCGATGCCGCCATCCAGGCTGTCGTCGCCGGCCAGCCCGGCGAGCGTGTCGTTGCCGCCCAGGCCTTGCAGCGTGTCGGCCGTGGTGCCGCCGGTCAGCAGGTCGGCCAGCGCCGTGCCGGTGGTGCCGGCATTGCCCGCCGCTTCGTCGAAGCTCCAGGCGACACCGTCGAACAGGATGGTTTCGATATTGCGCAGCACGACGGCGACACCGCTGGCGTTGTCCGTCAACTGCAGGTCGGTGGCGTTCACGCGCACGCGCGTGGTGGCGTCGAAGCGCACCGCCAGCACGGCGGTATCGGTGCCGGCGCCGCCATCGATGGTATCGGCGCCGCCGCCGCCGGCCAGGGTGTCGTTGCCGGCGCCGCCATCGAGCAGGTCGGCGCCCAGGCCGCCCGTGATGCTGTTCGCCAGCGCATTGCCGGTGCCCGCGAAGCCGGCCGCGCCGCCGCTGTAGCGCAGCGTCTCGATGCCACCGCCCAGCGCATAGGCGGCCAGCGTGGTCCACACGGTGTCGGTGCCGCCGGACGCGCTTTCGACCACCACGTCGCCCTGGCTGCCGACCACATAGTCATCGTCGCCCGCGCCGCCCGCCATGAAGTCGTTGCCGCCGCCGCCATCCAGCCGGTCGTTGCCGCCGCCACCGCGCAGGCTGTCGTTGCCGGCGCCGCCGGTGATGCTGTCCCGGCCGGCGCCGCCATACACATCGTCGATCCCGGCGCCGCCCGTGATGGTGTCGCCCAGGTCGTTGCCGATGATCGTCGAGCCGCCGTCGCCGGCGCGCGCGACGCGCACTTCCACGCCATACGCGATCGACACGTTGCGCAGGCCCGCGGCGGTCTCGCTGAAGGCGCCTTCGTTCAGGTCGATCAGCGTGGCGGCCGTGCAGGCGGAAAAATCGAACGTGTTGACGCCGCCGGCATCCCAGATGCATGACGGGGCGGCCGTCTTGCCGAAGGTGTAGACATCGTCGCCGGTACGGTAGGCCATGTTGGCGCCATACAGGTACTGGATCGCCAGCACGTCATACAGCATGGGCGTGACCGCGAACTTGCCGTTGATGCCCGTGCTGCTGCCCTCGTAGTACGACATCAGCGTGTAGTCGGCGTTGTCCGTGGCGAGCGGCAGGTACGGGCCGGGCGCGCCGCCACCGCCCGCGTTGTAGTTGCCGGGGTGTTTCAGTCCCAGCGAATGGCCCAGTTCGTGGATCAGCACATAGGCGCCATAGCTGCCCGGCGTGAAGATCCGGTTATACGACTGGTCGTTCAGGTACAGCGCCGAGACGCCGCCCGGATTCGGATAGTAGGCGTACGCACCGCTCGTATCGCCCTGGTCGTTCATACCCATCAGCAGCCGGCCACCAGTCGCCACTTCGACGAAGGTGACATTGGCCACCGCGGACCAGGTGCCCATTGCCACGCGCGCGGCATCCTGCTGCCCCGTGGTCATCGGCACGAAGCCATGGCGGTCATCGGCGCTGGCGCTGGCCGGCGGCGTGGCCAGGAAGGAGTAGGTCAGCGTCAGCGCCATCTCCGGTCGAGCGTTCCAGCTCGTGTACGCGAGCGCATCGATAGCGTTTATTCCACTGTCCTGCATAAGTCTTTCCATAAGGCATCTTGCCAGCCGCCGATCATATCACTTTTGCGTTGCGGAAACACCGCGGCGGCTTGCGCCGTTGTTCGCGTGCGACTAATATGTGAACACCTATTCAAATGTTATCGATGAGATTGCCGTGATGCGCCAGACAAGATGAACCAGACGTCCATTCATGAAGAGTCGGTAGCCCAGCTGGCCGACCTGTTCCACCTGCTGGGCGATCCCACCCGGCTGCGCATCGTGCTTGCCTGCGTGGCCGCGCCGATCGCCGTCAGCGAGATCGCCGCCACGCTGGAGCTTTCCAGCTCGCTGGTCAGCCACCACCTGCGCCTGCTGCGCGCCGCCCGCATCGTCAAGGCCGAGCGCCAGGGCAAGCAAGTGTTTTATTCGACCGCCGATGCGCACATCAGCGGTGTCCTGCGCGACATGCTCGAGCATATCGCCGAACCCTCCACCGGAAACGACGTATGAGCGGCCACCATCACCATCATGACCACGGGCATGGTCACCATCACCACCATGGCGCCCCGGCCGACCATGGCCGCGCGTTCGCCATCGCGATCACGCTGAACGCGCTGTTCGTGGTTGTCGAATTCAGCTACGGCTTCCTGGCCAATTCCACGGCGCTGATGGCCGATGCCGGGCATAACCTGTCGGACGTGCTGGGCCTGATGCTGGCCTGGGGCGCCGCGATCCTGGCCAGGCGCGAACCGTCGGCCCGCTACACCTACGGCCTGCGCAGCAGTTCGATGCTGGCCGCGCTGTTCAACGGCATGCTGCTGATGGTGGCCTGCGGAGCGATCGCGTGGGAAGCCGTGCTGCAGCTGATCGATCCGGTGCCGGTGCATGGCAGCACGGTGTCGGTGGTGGCCGGCATCGGCATCCTCGTCAACGGCATCTCGGCGTGGCTGTTCATGAAGGGCAGCAAGGACGACCTGAATATCCGTGGCGCCTACCTGCACCTGGCGGCCGATGCCGCGATCTCGCTCGGCGTGCTGGTGTCAGGCCTGGTCGTGATGTTCACCGGCTGGATCCGGCTCGACCCGCTGGTCAGCCTGGGCATCGTGGTGATGATCGTGGCCGGGACCTGGTCGCTGCTGAAGGAATCGCTGCGAATGATGATGGCGGCGGTGCCGGACAACGTCGATTCACGCAAGGTGGAACAGTTCCTGCGCACCCGGCCCGGCGTGACGGACGTGCACGACATGCATATCTGGTCGATGAGCACGACGGAAACGGCGCTGACCGCGCACCTGGTCATGCCGGACGGCTACCCCGGCGACGTGGCGATGGATGGCATCGCGCGCGGGCTGCGCGAGCAGTTCTCGATCCACCACAGCACCTTGCAGACGGAGCTGGGCACGACGGCGCATGCCTGCTGCCTGGCGCCGGATGCGCAAGAGAATGAGCACGAGCACGAGCACGAGCACGAGCATGGGCACGAGCACGGGCAGGCGCATGAGGATGGCGATCATGGGCATGGGGATCACGACCGTGAGGATGACGGCCACGACCACGACCACGACCACGATCATGACCACGCACATGGACATGGCCACAAGCCCGGCCACGGCCACGGTTCTGAGCGCGGCAACGGTCACGGGCATGGCCACGCGCCTGGCCACGCCCACCCTCACTGATCGGCCAGCCCCGCGAACAGCTGCGTGCTCAGGTACCGCTCGCCGAACGAGGGAATGATCGTCACGATCAGCTTGCCTTCATTTTCCGGCCGGCGCGCCACCTGCACGGCGGCCCACAGCGCGGCACCGGCCGAGATGCCCACCAGCAGGCCTTCCTCGCGCGCGGCGCGGCGCGCGAAGTCGAAGGCGTCCTCGTTCTTCACGGCGACCACTTCGCTGTAGACATGGGTGTTCAATACCGCCGGCACGAAGCCGGCGCCGATGCCCTGCAGCGGGTGCGGTCCCTTGGTGCCTTTCGACAGGATCGGCGACGCTTCCGGCTCCACGGCAATACACTGGAACGATGGCTTGCGTTCCCGGATCACCTCGCCCACGCCGGTGATCGTGCCGCCGGTACCCACCCCGGCCACGAGGATGTCGGCGCGGCCATCCGTGTCGCGCCAGATTTCCTCGGCGGTGGTACGGCGGTGGATCTCGGGATTGGCGGGATTGTTGAATTGCTGCGGCATCAGGTAGCGCGGATCGGAGTGCGCCATTTCCTCGGCGCGGCGGATCGCGCCGACCATGCCTTCGGCGCCCGGCGTGAGCACCAGCTCGGCGCCATAGGCGCGCAGCAGCATGCGCCGTTCGCGGCTCATGGTTTCCGGCATCACCAGCGTGCACTTGTAGCCGCGCGCCGCGCAGACCATCGCCAGCGCGATGCCGGTATTGCCGCTGGTCGGTTCGAGGATCACCGTATCGGGCCTGATCAGGCCGGCCTGTTCGGCCGCCGCGATCATCGACAGCCCGATGCGGTCCTTCACGCTGTGGGCGGGATTGTAGAACTCCAGCTTTGCCAGGATCTGCGCCGGGGCGCCTTGTGCCAATCGGTTTATGCGCACCAGCGGCGTATTGCCGATCAGCGCAGTGACATCATTCGCAACGTTCATGAAGGGTCTCCGCATCAACAATGGGAGAACCCAGTGTAACGCCGCGAATTACTTCACGTCGAGCAGTTCGACGTCGAAGATCAGTGCCGAGTTGGCCGGGATACCCGGCATCGCGCGTGCGCCGTAAGCCAGGTTCGACGGGATGATCAGCGTGCGCTTGCCGCCGATCTTCATGCCGGCCACGCCCTGCTCCCAGCCCTTGATGACCTGGCCGGCGCCGAGGCGGAACTCGAGCGGTTCACCGCGGTCGCGCGAGGAATCGAACTTGCGGCCCTTGTGGCCGCGCGCCATCGGACGGTACAGCCAGCCCGTGTAGTGGACCGACACGGTGCCGCCGGTGACCGCTTCACGGCCGGTACCGACCTTGCTGTCGTTGACGATCAGCTGTTCCGCGGCGGGGCCGATCGTGGCGGAACCGGGCACCACCGGGCCGGCCGGCGCTTCCTGGGCGGCAGGAGACGCTTCCTGCGCGGCGGCCGGTTGTGCGGGTTGTGCGGGTTGTGCCGGTTGTGCCGGTTGTTCCGGCGCGGCGGACGGAGTCTGGGCATGCGCAAAGGAGGCGGCGCACAGCAGGAGGGACAGCACTGGAGCGGACAGACGGGTCATCATGTATTCTTTCTGTACTGGGTTTTGAGGCGGCAACATGATAGCAAATGAACCTGAAGGCCGGCCAAACGCCGGCACCACGCGCAAGCTTTTCTTTGCCCTGTGGCCGGATGAGGCGGCGCGCGCCGCATTGACCGCGCTGCAGGCACCCGTCGCGGGAAGGCGCACGCCGCCCGCCAAGCTGCACCTGACACTGGCCTTCCTCGGCCAGGTACCGGCCGATGCCGTGCCTGCGCTGCTCGCCATCCGCGACCGGCTCGCCGTACCGCCGTTGCGGCTCGTGATCGACTGCTACGGCTACTTCGCGCGGCCGCGCATCGCCTGGGCCGGCATGACGCAGGTGCCGGCCGCACTCGTGGCGCTGCATGAGGAGCTGGTGCGGGAGCTGGAAGCGGCCGGCTTTTCCGCCGCCACGCATGGCGCGTTCAAGCCGCACGTGACCCTGGCGCGGGAGGCGAAACAGGCGCCGCCCGAGGTGCCCGCAGCCCCGGTCGAGTGGACCGTGGACCGCGCCGTGCTGGTGGAATCGCTGCCGGACGGGCGCTACGTGCCGCTGGAGCGCCAGCCGGTGTCCGCCATTACGCCGGCTGGCCCACTGGCAGATCCGCCGGCGCCTCTTCTTCCGCCAGCTTCCTGAGCACATGCCCGGCGGCCACCATGCCGAACGTGGCCGTCACCACCATCGCCGAACCGAACCCCGCGCAGTTGATGCCGGTGAGGCCCGCCTTGGCGGGCGGCGCATCGTCCGGGTCGATTTCGCACACGTCGCCCGTCTCGGGAAACTTCAGCGGTTCCATCGAGAACACGGCATCCACGCCCAGCTTGTTCTTGCCGTTCGGCGGATAGTGGAACTGGCTGCGCAGCCGGCGCCGCACCTTCTTCAGCAGCGGTTCCTGTTCCGTCCTGGCCAGGTCGCGCACTTCGATCTTGGTGGGGTCGGTCTGGCCGCCGGCACTGCCGATCATGATCAGGCGGATGCCGCGCGTGCGGCAGTAGTGCACCAGCGCGGTTTTCGCCTGCGTGTTGTCCATGGCGTCGATCACGTAGTCGTAATCGTGGCCGCCGATCATTTCCTCGAGGTTGTCGGGTGTGACGAAGTCCTCGATCTCGGTCACCTGGCAATACGGATTGATCTGGGCGATGCGCTGGCGCAGCGCGGTGACCTTGGCCATGCCCACGGTGCCGGTAAGCGCCTGGATCTGGCGGTTGATGTTCGATTCGGCAACGTTGTCCAGGTCGATCAGCGTGAGGCGGCCGATGGCGCTGCGCGCCAGCGCCTCGACGATCCACGAGCCGACGCCGCCGACGCCGATCACGCAGACATGCGCGGCGCGGTACCGTTCCAGGGCCGCCGCCCCGTACAGCCGGGCGATGCCGCCGAAACGCCGGTCGAAGTCGACGTCGTGCTCGTCAATGATGTTCTCGTCACTGATGTGCACGCCGGGGCCTGGAGAAGATGGGATGATGTCGTTCATCCGCCCATTTTAACGGACGCGGCCCGAAGGATTATTCTACAATCCGTCGTTCCGAACCAAGGATGCCGCCATGACAGATCTCCTCCTCGCCCCCGCCCCCGGCTTCGACCAGCCGATCGCCATGCTGAAGCATTGCCACGACAAGATCCGCAAGCAGCTGGCGACCTTGCAAAACCTGCTGACCCACCTGCCGCAGCATGGCGCGGACGCGGCGGCGCAACAGGCGGCGCAGGCGGTGCAGAAATACTTCAACACGGCGGCCCACCTGCACCATGCCGACGAGGAAGTCGACCTGCTGCCGATGCTGGACGCGACAGCCAGCGGCGCCGACCTGGAAACGGTGCGCCGGCTGCGCCCCGAGATCCTGGCCCAGCACCAGCAGATGGACGAGGCGTGGCATATCCTCGATGGCCAGCTCGACAAGATCGCCAACGGCTCCGGCACCGAACTCTCGGCCGATGCCGTGAACACCTTCGTGCGCATGTACACGGGGCACATGGAAACGGAAGAAGGCCATATCGCGCCGATGGCGAAGCGCCTGTTCAGCCCGGAACAGATGGCCGTGCTGGGCGAATCGATGGGGCGCCGGCGCGGCATCGAGCCGGCCGTCCTCAGCAAAGGCAGCACGGCGGTGGGCGGCATCGCGCTGGCCGACCTGCGCATGGATTACGGGCGCGCCAGCCTTTCCGAGGACGACACGCTGGCCGATCCCGTGGCGCAGTTCGGCAAATGGTTCGAGGAGGCCATGAAGGCGCAGGTGAACGAGCCCAACGCGATGAGCGTGGCCACGGTGGGCAGCGATGGCAAGCCATCCTCCCGCATCGTGCTGATCAAGCAGTTCGATGCGCGCGGTTTTACCTGGTACACCAATTACGAGAGCCAGAAAGGCCAGCAGCTGGCACAGAATCCCCATGCCGCCCTGCTGTTCTTCTGGCCCGAACTGGAGCGCCAGGTGCGCATCGAGGGGCGCGTGGAACGGACCTCGGCGGAGGACAGCGATACCTATTTCTACAGCCGCCCCCTGAAGAGCCAGCTGTCGGCGATCGCCTCGATGCAGAGCGCGCCGATCGCCAGCCGGGCCGACATGGAAGCGAATTTCGCGGCCGTGGAAGCGCGCCTGCAGGCCAGTCCGGATGGCGGCGCGCAGGCGGAAGGCAAGCCGCAACGGCCGGCGCACTGGGGCGGTTATCGCCTGGTGCCCGAACGGATCGAGTTCTGGCAGGGACGCGCCTCGCGCTTCCATGACCGGATCGTGTATACGCTGCAGGCGGATGGGCGCTGGAGCAAGGGCAGGATCCAGCCCTAGTGAGCGAACCTCGGCCCGCCGGCACCGTCGAATCGTTGCGGGCCGGGAGGATCGCGTTCTTGCAAGCGTGCTTGAATCTGCCGCCCGTTGAACCTGCCGCCTATTTCAGCCGCGCGCTGTGCATCTTGCGGAACTTGGCCACCTTCGGACCGACTACGAAGGCGCAATAGCCCTGCAGCGGATGCTGGGCAAAGTAGTTCTGGTGATAGTCCTCGGCCTTGAAGTAAGGCTGTGCCGGTGACAGTTCGGTCACGATGGGCGCGTCCCACACATGGGCCATTTCGGCGATCACCTGCCGCGCGGTCGCTTCCTGCTCCGGCGACTGGAAATACACCACCGAGCGGTATTGCGTGCCGACGTCGTTGCCCTGGCGGTTGAGCGTGGTGGGATCGTGGATCGTGAAGAAGATCTCCAGGATATCGCGGTAGCTGATCACGTCGGGATCGAATTCCAGGCGCACCACTTCCGCGTGGCCGGTCGTGCCCGCGCACACCTGCTCATATGTCGGGTTCGGCTGCTGGCCGCCGGTATAACCCGACTCTACCCTGGTGACACCCTTGACCTCGAGATACACGGCTTCCGTGCACCAGAAACACCCGCCGCCCAGCACGGCGATTTCGCTCTGCGC
The DNA here is from genome assembly GCF_004322755.1 of Pseudoduganella albidiflava. NCBI lineage: Bacteria > Pseudomonadati > Pseudomonadota > Betaproteobacteria > Burkholderiales > Oxalobacteraceae > Pseudoduganella > Pseudoduganella albidiflava. Next base: position 264,694 of record NZ_CP036401.1, on the reverse strand, counting down.
CATACAATCCTCACTGTTCGCTCACTGTTCTATGAAGCACTACTGTAAAGCAATTGCGAAAACGTTGCCGCCCGCGGCACTGTTTCCCTTCTTGCAGTCGTGCAACCGTTCCCGGCGCCGCGCTCGGCTTGCGCAAACTTTGGCATAATGCCCGGATGAATACCAGTTCCCCACGCGCCGCCTCGCCCGCCTTCGACAGCGGGCATTTCCGGCAGGCGCTGTCGCAATTCGCCACCGGCGTCACCGTCATCACCACCCGGCTGGCGGACGGCACCTTCCGCGGCCTCACGGCCAGCTCGTTCAATTCCGTCTCGCTCGATCCGCCGCTGGTGCTGTGGAGCCTGAAGTCGCAGGCGTCCAGCATGCCGGTCTTCTCGGGCAATTCGCATTACGTGATCAATATCCTGGCCGCCGACCAGGGCCACCTGGCCAAGTTGTTCTCGACGCGCACGGAAGATCCGTTCGGCCAGGTCGAGTTCGAGCTGTCGCGCACCGGCCACCCGGTGCTGAAGGGTTGCACGGCCTGGTTCGAATGCCACAACCGCAGCCGCTATCCGGAAGGCGACCATGTGATCTTCGTCGGCGAAGTGGAGCATTGCGAATTCAACCCGCGCGAGCCGCTCGTGTTCCATGGCGGCCGGCTGGGCGGGCTGCACGTACCGGCAGCCTGAACCCTGCTGCAGGCCCGGGGGAACCGCTAGTGCGCGGCCAGCCGCGCCAGGATGCCGTACAGCGCCTTCGGATGGACCGGCTTGACCAGGTGCTCGTCGAAACCCGCTTCCAGCGCCCGCGCGCGGTCCTGCGGCGTGCCATAGCCGGTGATGGCGACGATGCAGGCCCTGGCCGTTTCCGGTAACTGCCGCAGGCGGCGCACCAGTTCATAGCCATCCATGCCCGGCAAGCCGATATCGACGAACAGCAGCGCCGGCGGGCTGGCCACGACGGCGCCCAGCGCTTCCCTGGCATCGTTGCACACCGCCACCGAATGCCCGGCCGCTTCCAGCAGCAGCGCCAGCATCTGCGCCGCATCCGCATTGTCGTCCACCACCATCAAGTGGCGCCGCCGGGCACCGCGCGGCTCCTCGCCGGCATCGGCGCCCACCACGCCGGCTTCGGGCCGCTCGGCGCGCGGCAGGCATACCGTGAAGCGGCTGCCCTGCCCGGCGCCCGCGCTGTGCGCGCTCACATGGCCGCCCTGCAATTCGATCAGCGTCTTCGCCAGTGCCAGCCCCAGGCCGAGGCCACCCTGCGAGCGGTCGGGCGAACGTTCGGCCTGCGTGAACAGGTCGAATACCTGCGGCAGCAGGGCGGGGTCGATGCCGATCCCGCTATCCTCGACGGTGGCGCGCACCTCTCGCGCGTCCGCCGTCACGCGCACGGCCACGCTGCCGCCGTCGGGCGTGTAGCGGGCGGCGTTGTTGAGCAAGTTCGACAGCACCTGGATCAGGCGCGTGCGGTCGCCATTGACCCAGGGCCGCTGCTCCGGCAGCTCGACGGTGACGCGGTGCCGCTTGGCCTGCATCAGCGCGGCGGCCTGCTCGACAGCGTCGCCCACCACGGCGCAGAAGTCGAGCGTTTCGCGCCGCAGCGTGACCAGCCCGCGCGTGACCCTGGACACATCGAGCAGGTCGTCGACCAGCTTCGTCATGTGCTCGACCTGCCGCGTGATGACGGCGCTGGTCTTGTCGATGCGCGCGGCATCCGGCGTGCCGAGCCGCAGCAGCTCGGCCGCCGCGGCGATCGGCGCCAGCGGGTTGCGCAGTTCGTGCGCCAGCATGGCCAGGAATTCATCCTTGCGTGAATTGGCTTCCCGCAGCGCGCGCATCGCCAGCACGGCGGCGGTGACGTCGCTGCCTTCGACGAAGATGCCGGAGACGGTGCCCCGATGGTCGCGGATCGGCTGGTAGATGAAGTTGACGAAGCGCTCTTCGAGCTCGCTGTCCGGCCGGCGGCGCAGCAATACCGGCATCTCGTGGCCGACGTGCGGCTCGCCGGTGCGGTAGACATCGTCCAGCAGCGCGATGAAGCCCTGGTCGCGCACTTCCGGCAGCACCTCGGCGACGGCCCGCCCGACGATGTCGTCGCGCCCCACCAGCCGCAGATAGGCGTCGTTGGCGATCTCGAACACGTGGTACGGCCCCAGCACCACCGCGAGAATGCCGGGCGCCTGCTGGAACAGCCGCCGCATGCGCCCGATCTCTTCGGCGCGGTGGCGCTCCGACAGCACCTGCTCGGTGGTTTCCGTGCAGGCGCAGAACACCCCCGCCACGCTGCCATCCTCGTCGCGCATCGGCGAATACGAGAAGGTGAACCAGGTGTCCTCGTCGTAGCCCTTGCGATGCATCGTCAGCAGCAGGTTCTCGTGGTAGGTGGCGCGGCCGGCCATCGCTTCGTCCACGATGGGCGAGATATCGTGCCAGATGTCGGCCCACACCTCGTGGAACGACCGGCCCAGCGCCTGCGGGTGCTTGCGGCCGAGGACGTCCACGTAGGCATCGTTGTACAAAAATGCCAGTTGCGGCCCCCACGCGGCGAACATCGGGAACGCCGAATTGAGCATCAGCCCGACCACGGTGCGCAGCGCCAGCGGCCAGTGTTCCGGCGGCCCCAGTGGCGAGGTGGACCAGTCATGGCCGCGCATCAGCGCGCCGACGGCGCCGCCCTCGGCCAGGAACGCTGCGGGTGTGCGGGGCATGCTGGAGCTCTCCTTGAAACTCATGTGTGGCGAGTATAGCGAAGCGGGCCGCCGCGCGGCGCCGCCGTTCCAGCACGTAAAAAAGCCGGCACGCGGCCGGCTTTCGGTGGGCGTGGCGCCGGACTCAGAACTTGAAGGTGACGCCCAGGTTGACCGCCACCGGATCCAGCTTCATCGCCTGCGTCTGGCCGGTCGAATACGTAGCCGTGGTGCGCAGCCTGGTCTTGATCACGCCGCCATCCAGCGACCAGCGCTCGTTGAGCCGGAAGCTGGCGCCCAGCTGGGCGCTCGCCGCCCACTTCGACTCCAGCGAGAACGTGGCGGCCGGGCCGCCCGTGTTCAGCACGGCCGTCAGTTGCGCCGAGCCCCGCTCGCGGCGGAAGTAGGCATAGGTGATGCCGAGGCCCACGTACGGGCGGAACACGGCATCCGGCCCGAACAGGCGGTATTGCGCGAACAGCGTGGGCGGCAGCACGTCCACCGTGCCCAGTTGCCCCGTGCCGGCAATCGCGTCGGCGCCGAACAGTTTGTGGCGGTACGGTGCGCCCATGTCCAGCTCGGCGGCGATGTTGTCGGTGATGAAGTAGGCCAGGTTCAGGATCGGCTTGGAGTCCGTGCCCACGTCGGCCTTGGTGTTCGGCAGCGCCGGAGCGGACACGTTGCCGCTCTCCACTTTCGGCGTGATCTTGTTGAAGCCGGCCTTGACGGTCCAGTCGCCCCGGGCCTGCGCCGCGGCGTTCGGCACGGCGCCCAGCACGGCGGCGAGGGTGCTGCCCAGTGCCAGCAGCTTGACGGCGGTAGTGGTCTTGTTCATGTGTTTTCTCCGGTGCGGTCTACAGCCAGCCCTTGGTCACCAGCGAGCGCGACACGAAGCGTGCCAGCAGCAGGTTGTTGAACGGCGTCGGGTGCACTTCATCGGCATACGAGTAATGGCTGACATCGCCGGACTCCAGGCTCGCCGCGGTGCAGCCCAGCGAGCTGCCCAGCGGGTTCTTCGGCGACTCCAGGTCGCAGGCCGGCTCGGTGACATTGGTCAGGCCGTACGGGCCCGGATTGGTGGCCTGGTCGTGGCTGACGGCATATACATCCACGATCACCACCTTGCTCTCGCTGCCCAGGGCGGACACCAGCTGCGCATTGAACGCCTGCACCATCTTGTCGATCAGCGCGCGGACATTGGCATCGCGCGCCCGGCCGGCCGGCGTGCTGGCCACGTCCGGCAGGTTGTTGACGACGACGTAGCCGGCGCCATTGCCGAGGATCTGCGACTTGACCAGCGTGGCCAGCTCGGCGCCGGCGGTGGCCAGCGCGGCGACCATGGCCGGTGCCTGCGCGGCAACGTAATCGGCACCTGCTTGCGCGCCGGCGGTGCCGGCTGCCTTGGTGGCGGCCTCGACGATCGTGGCGAGGCTGGCGGGCGCCTTCGTATTGCCGGCCTGGACCGCCGCGGTCACGGCGGCCTGCACGATCGACGCCTGCGTGCTGCCGCTGCGCGCACTCTCGGTGGCGATGGCCAGGCCGATCGCCGGACCGGCGGTGGCCGGGTTGGTGGCGCCGGCCGCCAGCTGCGTGGCCAGGCTGGTGCCGAAGGTTTGCTGGCCCGCCGCGGTACCGGCCGCCGTGGCGGCGCTGGAAAGCTGGGCCAGGTTGACGAGGACATCGTTGCCGCCGGCCATCACGAAGACCACTTCGTCGCCCTTGAACTTGCCGCCCGTTTTCGCCAGGTGGTTCTTGACCTGGGTGACCACGGGCACGGTCAGCGCGCCCAGCGGGCTGCCGGTCAGCTTGTGGCCGGCGCCGACCGGGTTGGTCACCCGCGCCCCGCCCTGCGCATAACTGAAGCACTCCGCATGGTTGGTGACGGGCACCGAAAAGCCCAGCGCGGCATCGCCGTCGAGGCCGGTCTGGGCCGGGCATGGGGCCGGCAGGCCGAACTGGGCCGCCATCAGCTCGGTCCAGTTCTTGCCCGTCAGTGCGGCATTGGCCGCCGTGCTGTCGCCATTGATCGTGTATTTGCCGCCGCCGAGGGCCTTTACGCCACCGACGTTGTAGGTGCCGAGATCGGACAGGCTGTCGCCGAAACTCACCTGCGACGCGAACTTGACCTTGTTGACCTGGGCACCGGGCTGCGGGTCGCCGCTGTTGCCGCCGCAGGCCGCAAGGATGGCGCTGGCCATCACGGCAAGCGCGAGTTTCATGTGTCGCATGGAGTCTCCCTGGATTGGATCGTTATCTTTTTAATAGCACGTATGTACTATTCACAATCCAGCTAATATGCCAGCCCCGGTCCTGGTAGCACAAGGGTAATTTGGCAAAAACAACACTGCCGGGGTGGTCACTCCGCCGTCAGGAAACGGTCGATGATGCCGGCCGAGCCGAAGGCGGCGCGGCGCAGGCGGTCGTTGATGCCGAGCCACGCATCGTGCTGCGGCGGGGTTTCGACGAGGATCAGTTCGACATCGGCGCGGTCCATCGTGCGCAGCGCCGCGTACAGGCCGAAGGCATAACCGGCGGGCTCGTTCGGCAGCAACTCCTGCGCGCTGGCCTGCACCAGCATCGGCGAATAGCGGATCACGGCGACACGGCGGCCACGGCCGGCCAGCGTCGTCAGCAGGCCGGGCAGCCGCGCGGTATCGGCCAGCGCCACCGGGGCCTTCGGCGCGTAATGCGATTCCAGCGTGCCAGAGGCGCGCGGCGCGGCGGCATCCGGCGCAGCCGGCATGGCGCCGATCACGGCGGCGATCTCGGCGGCACCGATATGGCCGGGCCGCAGCAGCACCGGGCCATGCGTGGCCAGCCGCGACAGGTCGACGATCGTCGATTCGATGCCGACCTGGCTGGCACCGCCATCGAGCACCGTGATCGCACCGGCGCCGAATTCCTCATTGAACTCGTCCCGCACATGCTGCGCGGTGGTCGGGCTGACATTGCCGAACTTGTTGGCCGACGGCGCGGCGACACCGCCCTTGCCGCCCTTGAACGCGGCCAGCAGCGCCATCGCCACCGGGTGCGACGGGCAGCGGATGCCCACCGTGTCCTGCCCGCCGGAGACGGCATCGGGAATATGCGCATGGCGCTTGACGATCATCGTCAGCGGCCCCGGCCAGAAAGCCCGGGCCAGCTTGCGGGCTTCGTCCGGGACTTCCGCCGCCCAGTAATCGAGGTCGGCACCCGGTGCCACGTGCACGATCACCGGGTGGTCCTGCGGCCGGCCCTTGGCCGCGTAGATGGCGGCCACCGCAGCCGGGTTTTCCGCATCCGCACCGAGGCCGTACACGGTCTCGGTGGGAAATGCCACCAGAGCGCCCGCTTCCAGGCGCGCCGCGGCGTCGAGGATCGCCTGTTCCGTCACGGTGCGATACCCAGGATACGGCAGGCGGCGTCCAGTTGCCGCTGTGCTTCCGCCAGCGTGGGCGCGACGAAGGTGACGTGGCCCATCTTGCGGCCCGGGCGGGGATCGTCCTTGCCGTACAGGTGCAGGCAGGCGCCCGGCAGCGCGACGACCTTGTCCCACGCCGGTTCGCTTTCGCTTTCGCCGTCGAACCACACGTCGCCCAGGATGTTCAGCATCACCGCCGGCGAATGCTGGCGCACGTCGCCCAGCGGCAGTTTCGCCATCGCCCGCACCTGCTGCGCGAACTGGCTCGTCACGCAGGCGTCGATCGTATAGTGCCCGCTGTTGTGCGGCCGCGGCGCCATCTCGTTGACCACCAGCGTGCCATCGGTCAGCACGAAGAATTCGATGCACAGCACGCCCACGTAGCCCAGTTCGGCCACGATGGCACGCGCCGCGTCCTGCGCCTTGCGAGCGCTATCGGCGGACACATGCGGCCCCGGCACCGTCGTCGTGAACAGGATGCCGTCGCGGTGCACGTTCTCGGCGATCGGGTAGACCACCGATTCGCCATCGGCACCGCGCGCCGTCAGCACCGATACTTCATACGCCAGCGGCAGCATCTTCTCGAGCAGGCACGTGACTTCGCCCATGCCTTCGAACGCGGCACGCACTTCGTCGCGGCTCTTCACGCGCACCTGGCCCTTGCCGTCGTAGCCCATGCGCACGGTCTTCAGGATGCCGGGCAGCAGGTTGTCGTCGATCGCGTCGATATCCTCGAACGACGCGATGACCTTGTGCGGCGCCGGCATCACGCCGGATTTGGGCGCGCAGGCCACGAAGAACGATTTCTCGGCAATTCGGTCCTGCGCGACGGACACGCCATGGGCGTTGGGTGCCACGAACACGGCTTGCGCCAGGCGCGACAGGCTGTCCGCCGGCACGTTCTCGAATTCGGTGGTGACGGCCACGCATTGCGCGGCCAGCGCATCGAGGCCGGCGGCATCCTCATAGGCCGCATTGACCAGGCGCTGGGCAACTTGCCCGGCCGGACAGTCGTCGGACGGTTCCAGCACGGCCACCTGGTAGCCCATGCTCTGGGCGGCTTGCGCAAACATGCGGCCGAGCTGGCCGCCGCCCATCACGCCCAGCCAGGCGGCCGGGTTCGCGGTAGGCAAATAGGACTTCATATTACTCATTGACAGGCAGGATCATGGCTTTCGCGGCAGCCGTCTGCTGGGTGCGGAACGCTTCCAGCTGGGCGGCCAGGGCATCGTCGGTGGTGGCGATGATGGCGATGGCGGTCAGGGCGGCATTGGCGGCACCTGCCTCGCCGATGGCAAACGTCGACACGGGCACGCCTTTCGGCATCTGCACGATCGACAGCAGCGAATCTTCGCCGCGCAGGTATTTCGACGGCACGGGCACGCCCAGCACCGGCACCACGGTCTTGGCCGCCACCATGCCCGGCAGGTGCGCGGCGCCGCCGGCACCGGCGATGATCGCGCGCAAGCCGCGCGCACGGGCCGTTTCGGCATAGGTGAACATCTCGTCCGGCATGCGGTGCGCGGAAATCACCTGCGCCTCGAACGGAATGTTGAACTGCTTCAGCATCGACACGGCATGCTGCATCACGTCCCAGTCCGAGGACGAGCCCATGATGACGCCGACCAGCGGCTTATTCTGCGCGTCGGCCATCACGCGACCTTCAGCTTCTCGCCCGTCAGGCGTTCGATGGCTTCGAAGTACTTGGCTTGCGTCTTCTCGATGACCTCGGCCGGCAGCGCCGGCGCCGGCGGCGTTTTCTTCCACTCGGTCAGCGTTTCCAGGTAATCGCGCACGAACTGCTTGTCGTACGACGGCGGCGACATGCCCGGCGCATACGAATCGGCCGGCCAGAAGCGCGACGAATCGGCCGTCAGCACTTCATCCATCAGGTGCAGCACGCCATTGTCGTCCAGGCCGAATTCGAACTTGGTGTCGGCGATGATGATGCCGCGCGTTGCCGCGTAATCGGCAGCCGTTTTGTACAGTTCGATGGAGATGTCGCGCATTTTCGCGGCCAGTTCGGCGCCGATGCGCTGTTCCATCTCGGCAAAGCTGATGTTCTCGTCATGCTCGCCCAGGTCGGCCTTGGCGGCCGGCGTGAACAGCGGCTCGGCCAGCTTGTCGGCCTGGCGCAGGCCGGCCGGCAGTTCGATGCCGCACACGCTGCCGGTGGCCTGGTAATCCTTCCAGCCCGAACCGATGATGTAGCCGCGCACCACGGCTTCCACCAGGATCGGCTTGAGGCGCTTGGCCACCACGGCGCGGCCCTTCACCTGTTCCACTTCTTCCGGCGCCACGACCGATTCCGGCGCCACGCCGGTCAGGTGGTTCGGCACGATATGGCCGAGTTTCTCGAACCAGAAATCGCTCATCTGGTTCAATACCATGCCCTTGCCCGGGATCGGCTCGTTCATCACGACGTCGAAGGCGGACAGGCGGTCGGTGGTGACGATCAGGATCTTGTCGTCGCCAACGGCATAGTTATCGCGGACCTTGCCGTGGCCGAGCAATGGCAGGGAAGAAATGGAGGTCTGGTAAAGGCTTTTCATAGGGGCGATCTTGAATAATTGCCAAGCGATCGGCAATCAATAAGCTATAAAGCGAAACCGGCGGGGAGGAGAAATCTCCCGCCCGCCGATCGAGAGTCTTCGAGTCGAATGACTCGAAGGACAGGATTTTACTGCACAATCTGGGTCAGTTCACCGGCCTTGTAGCGTTCCGCCATCTTTTCCAGGGGAATTGGCTTGATTTGCGACGCGCGGCCTTCGCAGCCGAACGACAGGAAACGGGCCTTCACGACTTCTTCCGCAGCCAGGCGTGCCGGCTTCAGGTAGTCGCGCGGATCGAACTTGGACGGGTTCTGGAACATGAACTTGCGGATCGCCGCCGTCATGGCCAGGCGGATGTCCGTGTCGATGTTGATCTTGCGAACACCGTGGCGGATGCCTTCCTGGATTTCCTCGACGGGCACGCCGTAGGTTTCCTTCATGTCGCCGCCGAATTCGCGGATGATCGCCAGCAGTTCCTGCGGCACCGACGAGGAACCATGCATCACCAGGTGCGTATTCGGAATACGCGCGTGGATTTCCTTGATGCGGTCGATCGCCAGGATGTCGCCGGTAGGCTTGCGGGTGAACTTGTAGGCGCCGTGCGAGGTGCCGATGGCGATGGCCAGCGCGTCGCACTGGGTGCGCTCGACGAAGTCGGCGGCCTGGGCTACGTCCGTCAGCAGCTGTTCGCGGGTCATCGTGCCATCCGCGCCGTGGCCGTCTTCCTTGTCGCCCTTCATCGTTTCGAGCGAGCCCAGCACGCCCAGCTCGGCTTCGACGGTCACGCCGATCGAGTGCGCGAACTTGACGACTTCACGCGACACTTCCACGTTGTAGTCGTACGACGCCACCGACTTGCCGTCGGCTTCCAGCGAACCGTCCATCATCACGGACGAGAAGCCGGAACGGATCGCGGCCATGCACACCGCCGGCGACTGGCCGTGGTCCTGGTGCATCACCACCGGGATGTGCGGATAGGCTTCGATGGCCGCGTCGATCAGGTGGCGCAGGAACGCTTCGCCGGCATATTTGCGGGCGCCGGCCGACGCCTGCATGATCACCGGGCTGTTGACGGCATCGGCGGCGGCCATGATGGCCTGCACCTGCTCCAGGTTGTTGACGTTGAATGCTGGCAAGCCATAGCCATTTTCAGCGGCATGGTCCAGCAGTTGACGCATGGATACGAGGGACATGGTAGTACTCCAATCAAATAAAAACCTTTGCGGCCGCGCGCGGGCTCCCCTGGCCCCGGCGCGCCGGCCTGAATCCTATGAAAACTCGCCCACCTTGACGATCTTGAGGGCGTTGGTGCCACCCACCTGGCCCATCGGCTCGCCCCAGGTGACGACGATCATGTCGCCCTTCTTGGCGATACCGTATTCGACCAGCAGGTCTTCGGCCTGTTTCAGCACTTCGCGGCTGGTGCCCTGCTGCAGCAGGTAGTGTGCGCTCACGTTGCGGTAGATCGATACCTTGCGCTGCGTGGTGACGCTCGGCGTCAGCGCGAAGATCGGCGTGTCGATGTTGTGGCGGCTCATCCAGAGTGCGGTGGAGCCCGATTCGGTCAGCGCCACGATCGCCTTCACGTGCAGGTGATGCGCGGTAAACAGCGCGCCGTAGGCGATCGACTGGTCGATGCGGGTGAAGCGCGCGTTGAGGAAATCGGCGTCGAGCTTGTTGTACTCGGACTGTTCGGCTTCCACGCACACGGCGGCCATCATCTCGACGGTCTCGATCGGGTAGCGGCCGGAGGCCGTTTCGGCGGACGTCATCACGGCATCGGTGCCATCCAGCACGGCGTTGGCCACGTCGGACACTTCGGCGCGGGTCGGCACGGCGTTGAAGATCATCGATTCCATCATCTGCGTGGCGGTGATGGCGAACTTGTTCGATTCGCGCGCCATGCGGATCATGCGCTTCTGCAGCGCGGGCACGGCGGCATTGCCCACTTCCACGGCCAGGTCGCCACGGGCGACCATGATGCCATCGGAAGCGTTGAGGATTTCCTGCAGCGCCGGAATCGCTTCGGCGCGCTCGATCTTGGCGATCATCTGCGGCTTGTGGCCGTACGGCTCGCCGGCGATATTGGCCAGCTGGCGCGCCATGGCCATGTCGGTGGCGCTTTTCGGGAACGAAATGGCCAGGTAGTCGGCCTGGAAGCTCATCGCGGTCTTGATGTCTTCCATGTCCTTCGCGGTCAGGGCCGGCGCGGTCAGGCCGCCGCCCTGGCGGTTGATGCCCTTGTTGTTCGACAGTTCGCCGCCGATCTTCACCGTGGTGAAGATTTCATGGCCGACGATCTTGTCGACCACCAGCACGATCAGGCCGTCGTTGAGCAGCAGTACGTCCTTGCCGCGCAAGTCGTTCGGCAGCGCCTTGTAGTCGAGGCCCACGCGTTCCTGGTTGCCCAGTTCGCCGTTCTCGCCCCATTTCGCATCGAGGATGAACTTGTCGCCATTGACCAGGTCGATCTTGCCGCCTTCGAACTTGCCGACGCGGATCTTCGGGCCCTGCATGTCGGCCATGATCGCCACTTCCCGTCCGCACTCCGCCGCCGCCTGCCGCACGAGGTTGGCGCGATCGATGTGGTCCTGCGCCTTGCCGTGCGAGAAATTCAGCCGCACCACGTCCACGCCCGCCCGGATCATGCGGATCAGGACGTTCAGGTCGGTGGAAGCGGGGCCGATGGTTGCGACGATTTTGGTGCCACGGGACATTGAGGGTTCCTCGAAGAAAAGATCGTTCAAAGAGAAAAGCGCAGCGACGGTGCGCTGCGCTTCTTCATTTACTGGCCGGACCGCTCGGCTGAGCGGGAGGCCAGGATTTCCACTGCCGGGAGGGTCTTGCCTTCGAGGAATTCCAGGAAGGCACCACCGCCCGTGGAGATATAACCAATTTTATCGGTAATGGCGTATTTTGCAATCGCCGCCAGTGTATCGCCACCGCCGGCGATCGAGAAGGCCTTCGAGTCGGCAATGGCCAGCGCCAGCGTTTTCGTGCCTTCGCCGAACTGGTCGAACTCGAACACGCCGACCGGGCCGTTCCACACGATGGTGCCGGCCGCGGCGATCTGGCCGGCCAGCTGCTGCGCGGTTTTCGGGCCGATATCGAGGATCATGTCGTCATCGGCGACGTCCGCGACATCCTTGACGGTGGCCGTGGCGGTGGCCGAGAACTCCTTGGCGCAGACCACGTCGACCGGGATCGGCACCTGCGCGCCGCGCTTGGCCATCATGTCGATGATCGACTTGGCTTCCTCGACCAGGTCCGGCTCGGCCAGCGACTTGCCGATCTTCAGGCCGGCGGCCAGCATGAACGTGTTGGCGATGCCGCCGCCCACGACGAGGTTGTCGACCTTGTCGGCCAGCGATTTCAGGATCGACAGCTTGGACGAGACCTTCGAGCCGGCGACGATCGCCAGCAGCGGGCGGGCCGGCGCACCCAGCGCCTTGCCCAGCGCATCGAGTTCGGCGGCCAGCAGCGGGCCGGCCGCGGCGACCGGCGCGAACTTGGCGATGCCGTGCGTGGACGCTTCTGCGCGGTGGGCGGTGCCGAACGCGTCGTTCACATAAACGTCGCACAGTTTCGCCATCTTCTGCGCCAGTTCATCGGCGTTTTTCTTTTCGCCCTTGTTGACGCGCACGTTTTCCAGCAGCACGACCTGGCCATCCTGCAGGCTTTCCAGGCCGGCGCCGTCGACCCACTGCTGTTTCAGTTCGACCGGCTGGCCGAGCAGTTCGGCGAGGCGCGCGGCGACCGGCGCCAGGCTGTCTTCCTGCTTGAACTCGCCTTCGGTCGGGCGGCCCAGGTGGGATGTGACCATGACCTTCGCGCCAGCCTTGACAGCGGCCTGGATCGCCGGAACGGAAGCGCGGATGCGCGTATCTTCGGTGATATTGCCGGCATCATCCTGCGGCACGTTGAGGTCGGCGCGGATGAACACCCGCTTGCCTTGCAGCGCGTTTTGCGCGATCAGATCCTGGAGACGAATGAAGGACATGGGTTCGGAAGGGACAAGTGGTAGAAAGAACACTATTTTACCGCATGCCCGCCGCTCGCCGGCCTTATGAATAAGAATGCAACAAGCCCGGCAACAGGCGCAAGGCCGTGAAGAACAGCATGCCGACGATGATCGTCTCGAGCATGCGGCGGCGCCAGGCGAACCACGCCACCGAGGCGATGCCGGCGATCAGCCGCGCATTGCCCAGGTCGAACTGCACGGTACCGCCGCCATCGAGCAGCAGGTCCGGCGCGATGATGGCCGCCAGCGCGCACGATGGCGCGTAGCGCAGCATCTCCTGCACGCGCGGGGGGATCGTGACCTTGTGGCCCACCAGCCAGAAGCCGCTGCGCGTGAGCGCGGTGGCGATCGCCAGCGACACGATGACGATCCAGATTTCCAGGTCAGACATGGTTGGCCTCGCCGTTTTCTTTCCGTTTTGCCCGGCGCCGGTCGCCGGTTTCCTCGACCACCATCGCCGTCACCATGCCCACCACCACCGCGGCCAGCAGCCCCAGCTTGTAGGGCAGGTCGGCTGCCAGCACGGACACGGCCGCCGCCACCAGCACGCCGCACAGCGCTGGCATGCTGGCCACCATCGGCACCAGGATGCAGACGATGGCCAGCGTGCCGGCGAAGCCCAGCCCCCATTCGGTAGGGACGGCATTGCCGAGGAAGATGCCGATGATCGAGCCGATCTGCCATGCCGCGCAATTCGGGTACAGCAAGCCCTTCAGGAAGGACACCTTGCCCGGCGCCGGTTCCGGATCGGGGTAGCGCTGCAGGTAAAGGGCTACCGAGATATCGCCCGACACGAAGCCGAGGCCGAGGCGCTTGTGCCACGGCAGCGAGGCGAAGTGCGGCGCCAGCAGGACCGAGAAGATGACAAAGCGCAGGTTGATTACGAGCGCCGTCACGAAAATCACCCAGATGGGCGCATTGGCGGCGATCAGCGGCAGCGCGGCAAGCTGGGCCGAACCCGCAAAGACCAGCAGCGTCATGCCCAGCGCCTGCGGGATCGACAGGCCGGACTTGATCATGGCCACGCCCACCACGACGCCCCATGCGCCGATGCCGAACAGCGTCGGCAGGCCGGTGCGGAAACCGTCGCGCCAGGCGGCGGGGTCGTGGGTGGCAAAGTCTTGGTCGCTCATGCTCGGGCTATTGCTCAGTCTGTTTTGCTCGGTTTGCCAAGTGTTGCATGATTGCCACACATCGCAAACTTGCCGGCGGCCCGGGCTGCAATTGAAATGAAAGTTACTCGGAATGCGCGCGACATTGTACTGGCGATTCTTGCAGCATGCCCGAATCCGTTAAAATCGTGCTTTTTGAACCCCGGAGCACCACAAGATGACCCAAGCCACCACGCCAGTCGAACTCGAAGGTAAGGACCTGCCGGCATACTGCCCGAACCCGGCGATGCCGCTGTGGTCCTCGCACCCGCGCGTGTTCCTGGATTTCGCCAAGAACCAGGAAGCGAAGTGCCCCTACTGCGGCACCACGTATCGCCTGAAGCCGGGCACGGTGGTCGGCCACCATTGAATATGACGAGAATCGTCCCGATACTGCGTTACAAATGGGCGCAAGGCGTTGAGCCTTGCGCCCATTTGCGCCTTGTCTCGAAACGATTTCGCCACATTCAGCTTGTCCAACGGCGGAGGCACCATGAAGAAGAAGCAGCATAACGGCAGCCCCGCCGAAGTCGAAGCGGCCTTCTACGATGCACTGAACCGCGGCGACGTGGATGCCGTGATGGCGCTGTGGGCCGATGACGAGGAAATCGTCTGCGTCCACCCGCATGGCGCCCGGCTGATCGGCCACCGCGCGATCCGCGCCTCGTGGGAAATGCTGCTGGAACCGGGCAGCCTGCAAATCCATCCTTCGCAGCTGCATGAAATGCACAACCTGATGAGCGCGGTGCACACCGTGGTCGAAGGCGCCACCGCCGCTGCCGGCGAACCGCAGCACCTGGTGGCCACCAACGTCTACGTGAAAACGCCGAAGGGCTGGCGCATGGCCGCCCACCACGTTTCCGCCGCCCCCGGCCCCGTGCCCGTCGATCCGCCCAGCCCGGTATTGCACTAAAAATGGGGACGGACCCCATTTATCGGGAAATGTTTCCCGAAAAATGGAGCCTGTCACTGAAGTTGTTTAGATAAGGCCACCCCAAGTGCAAATTCCGGGGTCAGACCCGGCGGGTCTGACCCCAGCCCTTCGCTGTTGGGGTGAATGCATGTGCTTTCAATGTAGCTTATTTGGCATGAGAGCCTGTCACCGTTTTTCCCCACGCCATGGACTACCCCGCTCCCCTCTGGCTCCCCAACGGCCACTTCCAGACGATCTACCCGGCCAAGTGCATCCCGAAACCGGTGGTGCCGTTTCGCCGCGAGCGCTGGGATACGCCGGATGGCGATTTCATCGACGTCGATTTCATCGATGGCGCGCCGGGCCAGCCGTTCGTGGTGCTGTTCCATGGCCTGGAGGGCTCGTCCGACAGCCATTATTGCCGCGCGCTGGGCAAGGAATTGCTGGACCGCGGGTGGTCCGGCGCGATCCCGCACTTCCGCGGCTGTTCGGGTGAAGCGAACCTGGCGCCCCGCTTCTACCATTCCGGCGACGCGGCCGAAGTGGACTGGGTGCTGCGCCGCCTGCATCGCCGCGCGACCGGCAAGTTCTACGCCTGCGGTGTCTCGCTGGGCGGCAACGCCTTGCTGCGCTGGCTGGGGGAATCGCAGCATGCGGCGGAATTCGTCGAAGCGGCGGTGGCCGTGTCCGCGCCGCTCGACCTGGCGCGTGGCGGCGAGGCGCTGGGGCGCGGCTTCAACCGCCTTTATCAACGCATGTTCCTGCAGACGCTGAAACCGAAGTGCGCCGCCAAGCTGGCCCATTTCCCCGGCCTGTTCGACCGCGATGCGATGCTGGCCGCGCGCGACCTCTACACCTTCGACAACGTGGTCACGGCGCCATTGCATGGCTATCGCGACACCGACGATTACTGGAACCGCGCCAGCGCCAAGCACGTGCTGGGCGACATCACCGTGCCCACCCTCGTGCTGAACGCGCTGAACGATCCCTTCCTGCCCGGCGTCCACTTGCCGCGCCGGGCCTCGCCCCACGTGGTGCTCGATTATCCGGAAGAAGGCGGCCACGTGGGCTTTGCCACCGGCCGCATGCCGGGCACGCTGCAGTGGCTGCCGCGCCGGATGATCCACTTCCTGGAGGGCGGCCACAGCATCGGCGCGCCGCAAAGCGCGCCGATGTGCGAGGCTTGAGCCATGGATGACATCGTTAAACAGGCCATGGCCAAATGGCCCGACGTGCCGCATTGCTACGGCTGGCTGGCGCTCGATGCGCGCGGCAACTGGCGCATGCGCGACGAGCAGGCACAGCGCCTCGGGCTGCCCGGCGACAAATTGACGAATGCGGCACTGGTCGGCTTCATCGTCCGCAATTACCAGCACGATGACCGCGGTTGCTGGTATTTCCAGAATGGCCCGCAGCGCGTCTACGTGAACCTGGAAACCACGCCGTTCATCGCCCGCACCGACCCCGCCCACGGCTTCGTGCTGCATACCGGCGCGCCGCTGGAACACGTCGAAGCAGCGTTCATCACGGAGGCGGGTGAATTGATCCTGCAGGCGGGAGACATCGTCGCCCAGCTGGACGACCGGGACGTGGCCCAGGCGCTGGGCGCCGTCGGCATGGCGGGCAAGCCGCTCGGCGACGACGCGCTGCTGGCCTGGCTGGAAGGCGGCACGCTGGCCGCCCCGGCCACGCTGAAGGTCAGCGGCAGTGACGTGCCGCTGCGGAAAATGGATCGCGACGCGCTAGCGGATCGGTTCGGCTTCCGGAAAGTTCCCACCCCGGCCGGCTGACGGCGCATTCCTCGTCCGCCTTGTTCAGGTCCTTGCGGCCGAACGGATCGTCCTTGGCCGTGCCCGTCCCTGCCCCGGACCCCGCCACCGGGCCGGCGCTGACACGGAACGATGCGCCGCCGAAGTCCTTGTCCTTGCTTTTCTCGCCCATCGCCTCGCGCCGCCGGGCCTGCCATTCGCGCTCGCGCGCATCGATCACGGCCTGTTCGTAGAACGACGCATCGGACGATTTGCGCGCCAGCTGCAGCTGGTCGAGCGCGGCCATCGTGCCGCCCAGCAGCGCATACGATTCGGCCAGCGCGATGTGCTGCAGCGCGATCTTGCCCATCTTCGAATACGCCTGCGCCAGCAGGTCCTGCAGTTCCGGCTCGCTGCGGTACTGCTGGATCTGGTCACGCAGGAAGCGCTCGGCCTGTTCCGGCTTGCCGCCCTTGATCAGCGCATCGGCATATTGCCAGGCGATGCCGCGGGACAGCGGATACCTGGCATGCGCTTCCTGCCCTTCGGCGATGGCCTGGGCCAGCACCTCGGGATTCTTTTCCTGGTCGACCTTGATCTCCAGCGACGTGTACGCCAGGATGCTTTCCGACAGCCCCTTCGGCAGCGGCGAGCTGAACGCACCTGCCGCGGGCGGGCGCTCGATCGTCGCGCGGGCCTTGTCGAGCCAGGCTTGCGCGCCCTTGTGGTCGTCACGCTGCAAGGCCAGGAAAGCCATGCCGTACTGGCCGGCGGCGATCTCGTGGCGGCTTTGCTGCGCCATCTGGTTGCGGAAGAATTCCTCCGACTGGGCATAGCCCTTGGTCGATTTGTCCTGCAGCACGCGGGCGCGCGAGCGGACCAGGAAGAAGTCCAGCGCATCCACGCGCTGCCGGTAAGGGGTCTCGCGGATGCGCGCCTGGATGTCGGCGATCCGCTCGGTCGTCAGCGGGTGGCTCATCAGCCAGGGCATCGACGTGTCGTACATCTTCGTCGCATTCTGCATGCGCTGGAAAAAGGCCACCATGCCGGAGGTTTCATAGCCGGCCGCGCCCATGATCTGGAAGCCCACCCGGTCCGCCTCGCGCTCGGCTTCGCGGCCGAAGTTCAGCTGGCGCTGGATCGCCACGCCCTGCCCGCCCATCATCACGCCCATCGCCGCGTCCGGGCTGTCCTTGGCGACCAGCGCCGCCAGGACCATCGCCGCCAGCGGGATCAGCGCATCGGTTTTCTGCTCGCCCAGCTGGCGGGCGATGTGCCGCTGCGCCACGTGCCCGATCTCGTGCGACAGCACGGAAGCCAGTTCCGATTCCGACTGCGCGGCCAGCAGCAGCGCCGAATGCACGCCGATGAAACCGCCCGGCAGCGCGAACGCGTTCAGCATCGGGTCGCGCACGGCAAAGAAGAAGTAATCGTAGTTCGCCTCGCCGCGCGAGCCCGGCCGGGCCGTGACCAGCGTATTGCCCAGGTTGTTCAGGTAATCGATGATGGGTGGATCGTCGAGATAATCGCGGTTGAAGCGGATATCGCGCATGATTTCCTCGCCCAGCTTGCGCTCGATGACGGGCGACAGCGCCTCGCGCGACGTATCGCCCAGGCTGGGCAGGCTCGGCACGTTGGTCGGCGCCTGCGCGCGGGCCGGGGCCGTGACCGGCAGGGACGCGACGGACGCGGCCAGCGATACAGCAAGGGACAGCAGGCAGCGGCGGGGAAATCGCATGGCGTTCACGGTGCTATGATACCTTTTCATTCAGTAACCTCAGTATTCTCCGCATGTCCGAACCTACTCCAGAACTGACCCATTTCGACAGCGCCGGCCAGGCCCACATGGTCGATGTCGGCGCCAAGGCCGAAACCCACCGCATCGCCATCGCCACCGGCACGATCCGGATGAAGCCGGAAACGCTGGCCATCATTCTATCGGGAACTGCCAAGAAAGGTGATGTGCTGGGCATTGCCCGCATCGCCGCCATCATGGGCGCCAAGCGCACCAGCGACCTGGTGCCCCTGTGCCACCCCTTGGCGCTGACCCGCGTGACCGTGGATTTCGAGACCGACGAAGCCGCTTCCTCGGTGCATTGCCGCGCGCAGGTGGAAACGTACGGGAAAACGGGCGTCGAGATGGAAGCGCTGACCGCCGTGCAGGTCGGGCTGCTGACGATTTATGACATGTGCAAGGCCGCCGACCGGGGCATGGTGATGGGCGAGATCCGCGTGCGGGAGAAGCATGGCGGGAAATCCGGGGACTGGTCGGCGACCAGTTGACCTTGGCGATGACGACTTGACATTCCAAAATGTAAGTTTTGTCCTACATCAACAACCATATCCGTTAGCCAAAGTTCTATAATCATCGGTCACTTTCCGTCTGGAACAACCGATGACTGGCACCGCAGCGCCTGAAGCAACGCCTCAGCAATTCACTTTCGAGCAGATGAACCTGCAGGTCGGCATGCGGCTGCAGGTCATTACCCATCGGGCGCTGCGCCCGGCGCAGAATTTCTCCAGCGTGATCGGATGGGTCAAGGATGAGTACCTGATCATCAAGATTCCATTTGAACAGGGCGCGCCGATCGCGCTGGGCGAAGGCGACAAGCTGACGCTGCGCGTGTTTTCCGGCGTGAACGTGTGTTCGTTCAATGCCATCGTCGAGCGCATCTTCGGCCGGCCGCTGCTGTATGCGCACGTGACGTTTCCCAAGCAGATCCAGGGGACCAGCCTGCGCATGGCGATGCGGGTCAAGGTCGACATCCCGGCACAGGTCAGAACGGCGGCAGGATTCGAGCAGGTCGGATTCCTGGTGAACCTCAGTGTTTCCGGCGCGCTGATGCATACGAAAAAGCCGATTCCCGAGGAAGTCGAACCCGTGGCCGTGCAGTTCACCCTGCTGACGGAGCCTGACAAGCGGCAGGTGATCATCACCGCCAAGGCATCGATCCGCAATGTGAACGCTGCGGAGCCTTGGCCCGACGGCAGGCCCCGCTATGCCTATGGCATGCAGTTCATCGACCTCGATCCCGCGCACTACATGATGCTGCAGAACCTGACGTACCAGGCACTGATCACGGATCGGCAAAAGATCGTGTGAACGGCGCGTAGTAAAGCAAAAAGCCCGGCGATGCCGGGCTTTTTGCTTGATGCGACTAGTTCAGTGATTAGTTCTTCACGAAACCTTTGTCGAAGCAGGCACCCGAGTATGCCCAGTTCAGACGGGCAGTTGCGGTACCAGTATTGCCACCAACGACAGCGGGCGTCAGTACGCAAGTATCGGTGGTCAGGATGCCCTTGGTAGCGTTCGGCGTAGCAGTAATAACGCCGTTGACACCAACCGCCAGGCTATTGAATACGCCAGTATTGGATGCGGCCGGGGTCACCGGCAGGCCACCGGTCACGGCGCCGCCGTTCGTGGCTGCGCTCATATCGGCCAGGGCCGTACCGTTCTGGAACGCTTCCTCAACGGCCAGCTTGTACGGGCTCATCTGGCTAATCACGTCGGTGTACGCGGCGCGCTTCACGTAGTTCTGGTAAGCCGGAATTGCCACGGCTGCCAGGATGCCGATGATCGCCACGACGATCATCAGTTCGATCAGGGTGAAACCGGCTTGGGCTTTCTGGTTCATGGATTTCATGGTGTTGCTCCTTCAGGTAGAAACGAAACGGGTTGAGATGATTGATGTAGAGCAATCCCCGTGCCAGCCCGGTTTGTGCTGTTTCCAAGCCGAAAAAGCCATTTATGGCAGTTCCAACCGGAAATAGTGACAAATTTCGTCACTTCAAGGTTCGTAGATTGTCAGGTGCAAGGAGTGTCATCTGACGAATTTTGTCAGCCCAGCCGGAAGGCCATCCGTGTGCCGGAGAGATCCAGCACGTCGCCGTCGGCCAGTGCGTGGGGCAGCTTGCCGAGCGGTGCGCCGTTCAGCAGCGGCACGCGATCGCCATCGGCATGGAGAGCGGCATAGCCGGCTTCGGTCCGGTTGATCGTCACCACCTGGATGCCGGCGCGGCCGAGACTGGTCTGTGGCTTGTCCAGCGCGAGCAGGCGGCCGGCGTTGCTGCCGTTCAGGACCTCGATGCGGGCTGGCGGGATGGCTGCCGGCATGGCGGGAATGCCGCTGATGGGCCGGATGCCGTCCGCCACGAAGTCGATGCGGTACTTGGCCAGCTTGATGGAGTCGCCATGCTGCAGGAAGTGCTTGCCGACGCGGTGGCCGTTGACGAATGTGCCATTCGTCGAATACAGGTCTTCCAGGAAGGAATCGTCGAGGATCGTGATGATGGCCGCGTGCTCGCCGCTCACGGTCTGGTGTTCGAGCACGATGTCGTTGTGGCGGTGGCGGCCGAGCGTCATGCGCTCCTTGGTGAGCTGCACGGTTTTTTCCAGCACGCCCTCGCGCGAGATCAGGATCTTCGCCAACGCATCGCCTCCCTGTGGACTGTTGTAGAAATTCGGGGTAAAGCAACCAGCTCAGCCGTACCGGTACAAAGCGGCGCACAAAAAATAACGGGGGCCGCAGCCCCCGTCATTATCGTGCAATGGCTGCTATTACAGCATTGCCTTCAGCAGCTTGGCCATCTCGGACGGGTTCTTCGTCACGGTGATGCCGCACTCTTCCATGATTGCCAGCTTGGCTTCGGCGGTGTCGGCACCGCCGGAGATCAGCGCGCCGGCGTGGCCCATGCGCTTGCCCGGAGGAGCGGTGACACCGGCGATGAAGCCGACGACCGGCTTCTTCATGTTGTCCTTGATCCAGCGTGCAGCGTTGGCTTCGTCAGGACCGCCGATTTCGCCGATCATGATGACCGCGTCGGTATCCGGATCGTCGTTGAACATGCGCATCACGTCGATGTGCTTCAGGCCGTTAATCGGGTCACCGCCGATGCCCACGGCCGACGACTGGCCCAGGCCCAGTGCGGTCAGCTGGCCCACGGCTTCGTACGTCAGCGTGCCCGAACGGGACACGACGCCGATACGGCCTTTCTTGTGGATGTGGCCCGGCATGATGCCGATCTTGATTTCGTCCGGGGTGATCAGGCCAGGGCAGTTAGGACCCAGCAGCAGGGTCTTCGAACCAGCTTTTGCCATGCGATCCTTGATTTCCATCATGTCGCGGACAGGAATGCCTTCGGTGATGCAAATCGCCAGTTCCAGCTCGGCTTCAACGGCTTCCCAGATCGCGGCGGCGGCGCCTGCCGGCGGCACGTAGATCACGGAAACGGTAGCACCGGTTTCCGATGCCGCTTCTTTCACGGAACCAAAGATTGGAATGCCTTCGAAATCTTCGCCGGCCTTCTTCGGGTTCACGCCTGCCACGAAGGCATTCTTGCCGTTCGCGTAGTCGCGGCACATGCGGGTGTGGAACTGGCCGGTCTTGCCGGTGATGCCCTGGGTGATGACTTTGGTGTCTTTGTTGATCAGAATAGACATGTTGGTTCCTTAATTAAGCTTGACCGGCAGCAGCGGCAACAACGCTCTTCGCTGCGTCTTCCATGGTGTCGGCGGCGATGATCGGCAGGCCGGAGTCGGCCAGCATCTTCTTGCCCAGGTCTTCGTTGGTGCCCTTCATGCGGACGACCAGCGGTACCTGCAGCTGCACGGCCTTCGATGCGGTGATCACGCCTTCGGCGATCACGTCGCAACGCATGATGCCGCCGAAGATGTTCACCAGGATCGCCTTCAGGCCCGGGTTCTTCAGCATGATCTTGAAGGCTTCGGTCACTTTCTCGGCCGTTGCGCCACCGCCCACGTCCAGGAAGTTGGCTGGCTCGCCGCCGAACAGCTTGATGGTGTCCATGGTGGCCATGGCCAGGCCGGCGCCGTTCACCAGGCAGCCGATATTGCCGTCCAGGGAGATGTAGGCGAGGTCGAACTTCGATGCTTCGACTTCAGCCGGATCTTCTTCGTCCAGGTCGCGGTAGGCGACGATTTCCGGGTGACGGAACAGGGCGTTGGAGTCGAAGTTGAACTTCGCGTCCAGGGCGATGACCTTGCCTTCGCCGGTCAGGATCAGCGGGTTGATTTCAGCCAGCGATGCATCGGTGTCCCAGTAGGCTTTGTACAGGCCTTGCAGGTTGGCGCGGGCATCGGCGATCGAGCCTTCCGGCACGCCGATCTTGCGGGCGACATCGTCGGCATCCGCATCGGTCAGGCCCACGGCCGGGTCGATGATCACGTTGTGGATCTTTTCCGGATGCGATTCGGCCACTTCTTCAATGTCCATGCCGCCTTCGGAGGAAGCCATCAGCACCACGCGCTGCGAAACGCGGTCGGTCACCAGCGAAACGTACAGTTCCTTCTTGATGTCGGCGCCTTCTTCGATCATCAGACGGCGAACTTTCTGGCCTTCCGGGCCAGTCTGGTGGGTCACCAGTTGCATGCCCATGATCTGTTCGGAGTATTCCTTGACCTGCTCCAGCGACTTGGCGACTTTCACGCCACCGCCTTTGCCACGGCCACCGGCGTGGATCTGCGCCTTGACCACCCAGACCGGGCCGCCCAGCGTTTCGGCAGCTTTCACTGCTTCTTCCACGGACATGCACGGAATGCCGCGCGGAACCGTCACTCCGAACTTCCGGAGGATTTCTTTGCCTTGATACTCATGGATTTTCATGCTGGCTTCCCTTCTGATGCTGAATTTGAAATGGGTTTGAAAAGTTGCTGCTACTTCAGTCGTGCGGCACCTGAGCTGTGATGGCGGCATGAACCGCCCAGCGTGGGGTCGATACCGGGCAATTGCGCGTCCTTGCGGGGATGGCAATTGTCAAGCGGGTACGTTTGCTATGCGGGTGCGTGGCGCTGGCGGCAACCGGGATCCTGGAAGCCAGCAGAGTGTCGTTGACTGAGATGTCGGTGAAACAGGTGACGAAATCCCATGGTGCACCCATGTGCGCGAACGCCTGGATGTCCATGGCGCGCTGTGGGGAGGGCGCACTCTTGAGAGGATTTGACAGAGACATAACACCGATGCCGCTCGCGCGGCCAAATTAGTAAGCAGCCATGTACTGATTTCGTACGTTGCCGCAGCTTCTACGGACAACCACCGCACCCGCGGTGCTGCATAAAACTACAAAAGTGTAGCACACCGCTGGGGCACTGGATAGCAATGTGATCGTACAACCTCCAGCGTAAAGAGGGGCGCCACGCGGGATCGCGGTGGCAGGACGTGGCGTCGGAAGCGTTGCAGTGAATAAAGTTATTTCCTGAAGTGGGGTGCAGCTGGGGTTTCAAGGAGCACAGCGCCTTGCCAGCGTAGCGGTACAGTCATGCATGACTGTCCTCCCATTCCCATTTTCCGGGAAATGTTGCAAAACAAATGGTGACTGTCACCGTTTTTCGGGCAACAAAAAACTGCCCGGCAGCTGCCCGATGTTGGGTGAATATCGAAAAACGGTGACAGGCACCATTTTCCGGGAAATGTTGCAAAACAAATGGTGACTGTCACCGTTTTTGGGGCAACAAAAAAGCAGCCCGGAGGCTGCTCTGCGTTGTGTGAATCGTTGTGTGAATATCAGATATTTCCAAACTCGTCGTCCGGGTCGTAGCCCTTCATGGCGGCGCGCACGGCTTTCTGGGAAAAGCCGCGCTGGATGAGGAAGCGCATCTGCTTGCTGCGCTCTTCGGCATCCTCGGCGACCTTGCCGTGGAACTTGCGCCGCCACACGTCGCAGCAGCGCGCCACTTCATCTTCGGCCAGGCCGGCCTTCAGGTCCTGCAACGCTTCACCCTTGACGCCATGGCTTTGCAGTTCGGCCAGGATGCGGCTGTTGCCATAGCGGGCCGAACGGCGGTGAATCAGGGATTCGGAAAAGCGCTCCTCGGACAGCCACTTGTTTTTTTCCAGCCAGTCGAGCAAGGCATCGATGTCGTCGCCCTCTTCCGCATGGCGCGCCAGCTTGCGGGCCAGTTCCAGGCGGCTGTGCTCGCGGGTGGACAGCAGGCGCAGGGCGCGGGCTTTCAGGCTGGGGGGTGGTGCGCGCATCGGGACGGGATCGGCGGGTGGGCAGGAGAAAAGCGGACAGTATAAAAAACATCGCCACCGCCGCAAAGCGGTCGGTGGCGATGAAGAGCTTTGGTCGGTGGCGATGAAGATCTTTGGTCGGTGGCGATGAAGAGCTTTTCAGGCCCAGGATCAGTCGATCGACTGAAGAGCCGGGCGGCCAGGCCGGGGCCAGGACCGGGGCCCGCGGCCAGCCGGCATTACTCGACGGCCTTCAGTTTCGGCGCTACTACTTCGCCTTCGGTCGGCGGCAGTTCGCGCACGCCCAGCGAAGCACGCACCTTGTTCTCGATCTCGCGGGCCAGTGCCGGGCGTTCGCGCAGGAACGTACGGGCATTGTCCTTGCCTTGACCGATGCGCTCGCCGCCGTAGCTGTACCACGAGCCGGACTTCTCGACGATCTTCGCTTCCACGCCCAGGTCGATGATCTCGCCTTCGCGGGAAGTGCCTTCGCCATACAGGATGTCGAAGTGCGCTTCCTTGAACGGCGGCGCGATCTTGTTCTTGACGACCTTCACCTTCGTTTCGTTACCGATCACCTCGTCGCCGGACTTGATCGAGCCGGTGCGGCGGATGTCCAGGCGCACGGAGGCGTAGAACTTCAGCGCGTTACCGCCGGTGGTGGTTTCCGGCGAACCGAACATCACGCCGATCTTCATGCGGATCTGGTTGATGAAGATGACCAGCGTGTTGGTGCGGTTGATCGTGCCGGTCAGCTTGCGCAGCGCCTGGGACATCAGGCGGGCCTGCAGGCCCGGCAGCGAATCGCCCATGTCGCCTTCGATCTCGGCGCGCGGCGTCAGTGCCGCCACGGAGTCGATGACGATCATGTCGACGGAACCGGAGCGCACCAGCGCATCGCAGATTTCCAGGGCCTGTTCGCCCGTGTCCGGCTGCGAAATCAGCAGCTCGTGCAGGTTCACGCCCAGCTTTTGCGCATAGGTGACGTCCAGCGCGTGTTCGGCGTCGATGAACGCGCAGGTGCCGCCGAGCTTTTGCATTTCGGCGATGGTCTGCAGCGTCAGCGTGGTTTTACCGGACGATTCCGGGCCGTAGATCTCGACCACGCGGCCACGCGGCAAGCCACCCACGCCGAGCGCGATATCCAGGCCCAGCGAGCCGGTGGACACGGTCTGGACTTCTTCCAGCGGGGCGGACGAATCCATCCGCATGACGGAACCCTTGCCGAACTGTTTTTCAATCTGAGCCAGCGCCGCGGCAAGCGCTTTGGCTTTTTCGGAGGCAGGTACTGCCGCTTTCTTGTCGTCCATGATTTCCTTGACCTTTAACTGTTCAATGATTCCGAATATTCCTGTGTGTACCGATCCGGTACAAGCAGTACTGTATATGTATCCAGTGGTTTGCGCAAGCGGAATCCAGCGTTTTTACAGTGCTTTTCCAATGGCCGTCGCACATTGAGTACAATGAAATTGCCTCAATGCCCGATTGCCAACATGCGTATTTTACTAGCCGAAGATGACAGCGTCCTGGCGGACGGACTCACGCGCTCGCTGCGCCAGTCCGGCTATGCCATCGACTGCGTGAAGAACGGGCAGGAAGCCGACACCGCCCTGTCCACGCAGGAATTCGACCTGCTGATCCTGGATCTCGGCCTGCCGAAGCTGCCCGGCCTCGAAGTGCTGCGCCGGCTGCGTTCGCGCGGCTCGCTGCTGCCGGTGCTGATCCTCACGGCGGCCGATTCGGTCGAGCAGCGCGTCACCGGCCTGGACCTGGGCGCCGACGACTACATGGCCAAGCCGTTCGCGCTGTCCGAGCTGGAGGCGCGCGTGCGGGCCCTCACCCGGCGCGGCCAGGGCGGCGGTTCCACCGTCGTCAAGCACGGCCCGCTCACTTATGACCAGGTGGGCCGCAGCGCCTACATCAACGACCAGATGCTGGACCTGTCGGCGCGCGAACTGGGCTTGCTGGAAGTCCTGCTGGCCCGCACCGGCCGCCTCGTGTCGAAGGAACAGCTGGTCGATCACCTGTGCGAATGGGGCGAGGAAGTCAGCAACAACGCCATCGAAGTCTACGTGCACCGCCTGCGCAAGAAGATCGAGGTGGGCGGCGTGCGCATCGCCACCGTGCGCGGTCTCGGCTACTGTCTCGAAAAATTCTCCAGCGCCGCCGCGGCCGAACCCAAGTGAATTCGCCGGCGGACCGCTCCGATGCGGCGTGGAGCCCTGCCCTCGAGGAAGAAGAGGAGATCCAGCACTCGCTGTTCGGCGAGATCCTGGACTGGATGCTGGCCCCGCTGCTGCTGCTGTGGCCGATGAGCATCGCCATCACCTACCTGGTGGCGAAATCGATCGCCAACCAGCCGTTCGACAACGCGCTGGAAGACGCCGTCACCGTGCTGTCGCAGCAGGTGCGCGAGGTCGACGGCACGGTCGAACACCGTCTGCCCGGCGCTGCGCGCGACATCCTGCGCGCCGACGACGTCGACAGCGTCTACTTCCAGATCCTCGGTCCGCAGGGCCGCCATCTCGACGGCGACCGCGACCTGCCCCGCCCCGCCCCGCAAGCGGAAGAGGACATGGCATCCCCCGGCGCCGTGCACTTCCGCAACGCCAACCTGCACGGCACGCCCATCCGCGTCGCCTACGCCTACGTCAACCTGGAAGAAGACGGCGAACGCCCGCCCCGGCTGGCGCTGGTGCAGCTGGCCGAGACGCTGGAAAAGCGCGCCAGGCTCGCCAACGAGATCATCAAGGGCGTGATCCTGCCCCAGTTCATCATCCTGCCAGTGGTGCTGGCGCTGGTCTGGTTCGCCCTGTCGCGCGGGCTGCTGCCGCTGGCCGAGCTGCAGGAGCGCATCCGCGCCCGGCCGATCGACGACCTGTCGCCGATCGCGCCCAACCAGGTGCCGGAAGAGATCACGCCGCTGGTCCGCTCGCTCAACGAGATGCTGGCGCGGCTGTCGCAATCGATCGAAATGCAGAAGCGCTTCATCGCCGATGCGGCGCACCAGATGAAGACGCCGCTGGCCGGCATGCGCATGCAGTCGGAGCTGGCGCTGCGCCAGACCGACCAGCATGAAATCCACCGCTCGCTGGAACAGCTGGCGAAAAGCTCGGAAGCCGCCACGCGCCTGGTCAACCAGCTGCTGGCGCTGGCGCGCGCGGAAAACCAGCCGCAGTCGGGCAGCGCGTTCGCCGCGCTCGACCTGGCCGACGTGGCCCGCAGCGCCGTGCGCGACTGGGTGCCGGCATCGTTCAACTACCGCATCGACCTGGGCTACGAAGGGCCCGATGCGCCCGTGCTCATCGACGGCAGCGCCGTGATGCTGCGCGAGCTGCTGTCGAACCTGATCGACAATGCACTGCGCTACACGCCGCAGGGCGGCAGCGTGACGGTGCGCCTGCGCGCCGAGGAGGCGCCCGTGCTCGAAGTCGAGGACACCGGCCCCGGCATCCCGCCGGCCGAGCGGCAGCACGTGTTCGAACGCTTCTACCGGATCCTGGGCAGCAGCGCCGAAGGCAGCGGCCTGGGGCTGGCCATCGTGCGCGAGATCGCCCAGCAGCATGGCGCCGAGGTCGACGTCTTCAGCAACCCGCGCGCCAGCCACCCGAAATATCCCGGCAGCCTGTTCCGGCTGACGTTCCCGGCGCGCCTCGCCGACAAAGCCCCGGAAGAGGAGCCGCCGTTCTATGGCTGACATGCCTGGACATCCCGACCCGGCCATCGGGACCGACCATGACGCTGCCTACTGGCGCGGCACGCGCCGCCTGACCGCGATCCTGCTGGCGGCCTGGATCGCCACCAGTTTCCTGGCCGTGTTCTACGCCCGCGAGCTGGCTGACCTGACGCTCTTCGGCTGGCCGCTGTCGTTCTACCTGGCGGCCCAGGGCGCCTCGCTGGTCTACCTCGCCATCATCGGCATCTACGCCTGGCGCATGCGCCGGCTCGACCGCCGCCACCGGGAACAGCCGTGAAGCGCACCTTCCGGCAGCGCCTGACGCGCTACTACCTGGTCTTCACCGCCTGCTTCGCCGCGTTCCTGCTGTCGCTGGCGATGCTGGAAAGCGAAGGCATGCCGCGCGTGTGGATCGGCTACATGTTCATGTTCGCCACCATCGTGCTGTATGCCTCGATCGGGCTGGTCTCGCGCACCTCCAGCGTGGCCGAATACTACGTGGCCGGGCGGCGCGTGCCGGCGCTGTTCAACGGCATGGCCACGGCGGCCGACTGGATCTCGGCCGCCAGCTTCATCAGCCTGGCCGGCACGCTGTACCTGAACGGCTTCGACGGCCTGGCCTTCGTGATGGGCTGGACCGGCGGCTACTGCCTGGTGGCGCTGCTGATCGCGCCCTACCTGCGCAGGTTCGGCCAGTACACGATTCCCGATTTCCTCGCCGAGCGCTATGGCGGGCCGGCCAACGGCCGCGCGGTGCGGCTGTGCGCAGTGGCCGCCACCATCCTCATCTCGTTTACCTACGTGGTGGCGCAGATCTATGCGGTGGGGCTGATCGCCTCGCGCTTCACGGGTGTCGATTTCTCGGTCGGCATCTTCCTCGGCCTGGCAAGCGTGCTGGTCTGCTCGTTCCTGGGCGGCATGCGCGCCATCACGTGGACGCAGGTGGCGCAGTACATCATCATCGTCGCCGCCTTCCTGATCCCGGCCATGTGGCTGTCCGCGAAGCACAGCGGCAATCCGATCCCGCAGGTGGCCTACGGCAAGCTGCTGCCGCAACTGTCGGCGCGCGAAGCCGCACTGGTGGCCGACCCCAGGGAAACCGCCGTGCGCGATGTATTCCGCGAACGCGCCGCGCAATACCAGCAGCGCCTGGACGGCCTGCCCACCGCGTGGGAAACCGGGCGCGCCGAACTGCAGCATGCCCTCGACAACGTTCGCCTGCGCAACGCCTCGCTGCTGGAAATCCGCGCCGCCGAGCGTGCGCTGATCGCCTATCCGAAGAGTGCCGACGATGCCGTGGCCATCTGGAACGCGGCGCGCAACGATAACCTGCGGCGCGCGCGGCCGCTGACGCCGCACGCGGTACCGTTCCCGGGCGCCACGCAGGAACAGTCGGACATCAAGCGCCGCAACTTCATCGCGCTGGCGTTCTGCCTGATGCTGGGCACCGCCGCGCTGCCGCACATCCTGATGCGCTCGTACACCACGCCATCGGTCGACGAAACCCGCGTGTCCGTGTTCTGGACGCTGTTCTTCATCCTGCTGATCTACCTGACCATCCCCGCGCTGGCGGTACTCGTCAAATACGACATCTACAGCGCACTGGTCGGCAGCCATTTCTCCGAGCTGCCCACCTGGGTGTCGTACTGGGCCAGCGTGGACCGGGCCAACCCGCTGATCAGCATCACCGACATCAATGGCGACGGCCTCGTGCAGCTGGCCGAGATCGCCATCGACGGCGACGTGCTGGTGCTGGCCACGCCGGAAATCGCCGGACTGCCCTACGTGATTTCCGGCCTGGTGGCGGCCGGCGGCCTGGCCGCGGCCCTGTCCACGGCCGATGGCCTGCTGCTGGCCATCTCCAACGCCCTGTCGCACGATGTGTACTACAAGATCGTCGACCCGAAGGCCTCCACGCAAAAACGCGTGACGATCTCGAAGCTGATCCTGCTGGGCGTGGCCTTCGTGGCCGCCTATTCCGCTTCGTCGAAACCGGGCGATATCCTGTCGCTGGTGGGCGCCGCGTTCTCGCTGGCCGCCTCCACGCTGTTCCCGGCGCTCGTGATGGGCGTCTTCTGGCGCCGCGCCAACCGCTGGGGCGCGCTGGCCGGCATGGCCACCGGCTTCCTGGTCTGCCAGTTCTACATGGTGCGCACCAATCCCACGCTGGGCGGCAGCGCGGCCACCCAATGGTTCGACATCGCGCCGATCTCGGCCGCCGTGTTCGGCGTGCCGGCCGGGCTCCTGGCGCTGGCCCTGGTCAGCCTGCTGACACCGCCGCCGGCACCGCGGCAGGCGGCACTGGTGCGCCACATCCGTACGCCGGAAATTAATGAGATTAAATAAAAATTGATCATGTGACATTTGGTGAGAAAGCTGGAACGGGACGCATGATAAGTTCGCTGACTTACCGTTATTACCGACTTTCATGCCGACTTCCGCTCTCCTGGCCGGGGCCCTGCTGGCTGCCGCCCTGCTGCTGCCCGGCCGCGCCGCCGCCGCGCCACCGCCCGTGCAGGACTTCTTCGACAACGCCGAATTCGGCGGCGCGCAACTGTCGCCCAACGGACGCCACCTGGCCGCCAAGGTCACTGCGGCGGAGGGCGGCCGCGACAGGCTGGCTGTCGTCGACCTGGCCACGCTGGACGCCAAGGTGGTGGCCTCGTTCGCGGACGGCGACATCGGCCACTTCCAGTGGGTCAGCGACAACCGGCTGCTGTTCGACAGCACCGACAAGGACCTGGCACCGGGCGAAGTCAATGCCGCGCCCGGGCTCTACGCGGTCGATCGCGACGGCAAGAACTTCCGCCCGCTGGCGGAGCGGCGCGGCCGCTTCGTCCGCGCCGGCGACGGCGACAAGCTGCTGCCCTGGCATACCTACATGCTGCCGCAGCCGGGCGCGCAGGATTCGGACAGCGCCTATGTGCGCAGCGTCCATTTCGAAACCAGCGGCGCCGTGCTGGCGATCGAGCTGCTGCGCCTCGACACGCGTACCGGCCGTACCGCCGAAGTGACGGAACCGGGCCATGTGCTGAACTGGATGCTCGATGCGCGGGGCGAACCGCGCATGGCGGTCACGCTGGAAGAGGGAAAGCACACCATCTGGCTGCTGGAAAAAGACAAGTGGCGCGTGGTCACCACGTTCGATGGCTATGTCGATTCCAGCGGCGGCTTCGAGCCGCTGGAATTCGCCGCCGATGGCCGGCTGTACGTGGCGGCCCGCCGCAACGGCGACCGGCGCGCCGTCCACGTGTTCGATCCGGCCACCGGCAAGGTGGGCGACCAGGCGCTGTTCGCCCTCGACAGGCACGATTTCTCCGGCCACCTGATCCAGGTAGCCGGCAAGCTGGCCGGCATCCGCTACAAGGGCGATTCGGAAGACACCGTGTGGCTCGATCCCGAACTGAAGGCGCTGCAGGAAACCATCGACGCGAAGCTGCCCGGCAATGTCAACCTGGTCGAGGTGCCGCGCCGGCCGGAAACGCCGTTCGTGCTGGTCACCACCTACTCCGACCGGCAGCCGAAGGTCTTCCTGCTGTACAACCGCGAGACGGGCAAGTTCAGCCCCGTCGGCAAGGCGCATCCCCGCATCCAGGCGCGGCAGATGGGCACGCAGGAAAACGTGCTGTACACGGCGCGCGACGGCTTGCCGATCCCGGGGCTGCTGACGCTGCCGGCCGGCGCGGGCCGCCAGGACAAGCTGCCGATGGTGGTCCTGGTGCACGGCGGCCCGTGGGTGCGCGGCACGGAATGGGGCTGGTCGGCCCACGCCCAGTTCCTCGCCTCGCGCGGCTACGCGGTGCTGGAACCGGAATTTCGCGGCAGCACCGGCTATGGCGCACGCCACTTCTCCGCCGGGCTGAAACAGTGGGGCCTGGCGATGCAGGACGACGTGGCCGATGGCGCGCGCTGGGCCATCGCACAAGGCATCGCCGATCCGAAGCGCATCTGCATCGCCGGTGCCAGTTACGGCGGTTACGCCACGCTGATGGGCCTGATCCGCGACCCCGACCTGTACCGCTGCGGCGTGGCATGGGCCGGTGTGGCCGACCTGCGGCTGATGTACGGCAGCTGGCTGCATGGTTCCGATGTGCCGAAGCAGTACATGCGCTACGGCATGCCGCAACTGATCGGCGACCTGGAAAAGGATGCCGCGCAACTGAGCGCCACGTCACCGGTGGAACAGGCGGCCCGCCTGCGCCAGCCACTGCTGCTGGCCCATGGCAGCGCGGACCGGCGCGTGCCGCGCGCCCACGGCGTGCGCTTCCGCGACGCCGTGAGCGCCACCAACAAGGCGGTCGAATGGGTCGAGTACGAAGACGAGGGCCACGGCTGGACGCTGCCGAAGAACCGCTTCGATTTCTGGACTCGCGTCGAGAAATTCCTCGACCGGCACATCGGCACCGGGGCGCCGAAATAACCTTGCCGGTGTAACGGGTGTGACATTCCGAGAGAAAACAGCGGTGGCCGGCATGCTATGTTGCCGGCTTTGCCAAACCTGTCATTCATCTCTCACCGGACATGCCTTTGAAATCGCCGCACCGTTCCCTGCTGTCGCATCTCTCCCTCCTCTTGCTGGCCGCCAGCCTGCTGACCGGCGCCCACGCGGCGTCCGCCGCCCTGCCGCCGGTGGCCGACTTCTTCGGCCCGTCCTCGTTCGGCGGCGCGCAACTGTCGCCCAATGGCCAGTACGTGGCCGCCAAGGTGCCGGGGCCGAGCGGCCGCGACCGGCTGGTCGTCGTCGAACTGGCCACCTCGAAGGCACAGGTAGTCGCCGAGTTTTCCGATGGCGACGTCGACGACTTCCAGTGGGTCAATGACGGCCGGCTGCTGTTCGACTGCACCGACAAGGACGTCGGCGCGGGCGACGTCAATGCCGCGCCGGGCCTGTTCGCGGTGGACCGGGACGGCAAGAACTTCCGCCAGCTGGCGCAGCGCCGTTCCAGCTTCATCACCACGCCGGCCGCGGCGAAGCTGCTGCCCTGGCATACCTACATGCTGCCGCAGCGCGGCGCGCAGGATTCGGACGCGGTCTACGTGCGCAGCGTGAGCTTCGAGCCGGGTGGCGCGGTGCGCTCGGAGCAGCTGCTGCGGCTGGACACGCGCACCGGCCGCAGCACCGGCGTGCCGATGCCCGGCAGCGTGCAGAACTGGGTCCTCGACGCGCGCGGCGAACCGCGCATGGCCATCACGCTGGCGGACGGCAAGAGCACGATCTGGCTGCGCGAAGAAGACAAGGCAGGCGACGCCAGGGGCGACATGGCGAGCGGCAAGTGGCGCGCCATCACCACCTTCGATGCCTGGGTATCCAGCGCGGGCGGCTTCACGCCGCTCGACTTCGATGCCGACGGCCGCCTGTACGTGGCGGCGCGCCACCGCAGCGACAAGATCGCCATCCACACGTTCGACCTGGCGGCCGGCAAGGTCGATCCGGTGCCGCGCTTCGCGGTCCAGCGCTACGATTTCTCGGGCCACCTGATCCGCAGCGGCGACAAGCTGGTCGGCGTGCGCTACCTGGGCGACACGTACGCCACCGAATGGCTCGATGCCGACATGAAGGCGCTGCAGGAAAAGGTCGATGCGCTGCTGCCCGGCCTGGTCAACCTGATCTCGCTGCCGCGCCGGCCCGAAGCGCCATTCGTGCTGGTCACCACCTATTCGGACATGCAGCCGCGCACCTACTTCGTCTACAACCGCGATACGGGCAAGCTGGACCTGCTCGGCCAGTCGCAGCCGAAGCTCGATGCCACGAAGATGGGCCGCCAGCACCTGGTCACCTACCCGGCGCGCGATGGCTTGCCGATCCCGGCCCTGCTGACGCTGCCGCATGGCGCGAAAAGTACCGACAAGCTGCCGATGGTGGTGCTGGTGCACGGCGGCCCCTGGGTACGGGGAGCGGTGTGGGAATGGTCCGCCGATACGCAATTCCTGGCTTCGCGCGGCTATGCGGTGCTGGAGCCGGATTTCCGCGGCAGCACCGGCCATGGCGCGAAACACCTCACGGCCGGCTTCAGGCAATGGGGCCGCGCCATGCAGGACGACGTGGCCGACGGCACCCGCTGGGCCATCGAGCAGGGCGTGGCCGATCCGGCGCGCATCTGCATCGCCGGCGCCAGCTACGGCGGCTATGCCACGCTGATGGGCCTGATCAAGGATCCCGACCTGTACCGCTGCGGCATCAACTGGGTGGGCGTCACCGACATCAAGCTGATGTACGGCGGCAGCTGGTTCCACAGCTCCGACCTGCCGGCCCAGTACATCC
Organism: Pseudoduganella albidiflava; assembly: GCF_004322755.1. Taxonomy (NCBI): domain Bacteria; kingdom Pseudomonadati; phylum Pseudomonadota; class Betaproteobacteria; order Burkholderiales; family Oxalobacteraceae; genus Pseudoduganella; species Pseudoduganella albidiflava. The sequence goes on along the minus strand of NZ_CP036401.1, from coordinate 230,327 downwards.
GCTACGGCATGCCGCGCCTGATCGGCGACCTGGACAAGGAAGCGGAGCAGCTGATGGCCGTCTCTCCCGTCGAGCAGGCCAGCCGGCTGCGCCAGCCGCTGCTGATGGCCTATGGCGGCGCCGACCGCCGCGTGCCGCGCGCCCACGGCACCCGCTTCCGCGACGCCGTTGCCGCCACCAACAAGGACGTCGAATGGATCGAGTATCCGGAAGAAGGCCACGGCTGGCGGCTGCCGAAGAACCGCATCGACTTCTGGAGCCGTGTCGAGAAATTCCTCGACCGGAACATCGGGCCCGGCGTACAAAAACAGGACAATTGACGACAGAATCGCGATGACGCCCGGCCGATAATGGGCTTTTCCATGCCGGGGGGCGCCATGGCCACGAAACTGATCCTGAACGGGCGCCGCGTGTCGGTCGACGCGGCGCCCGACATGCCGCTGCTGTGGGCGCTGCGCGACGTGCTGGGCATGACAGGCACCAGGTTCGGCTGCGGTGCCGGCCAGTGCGGCGCCTGCACGGTGATCGTCGACCGCGCCGCCATGCGCGCGTGCAGCGTCGCGCTGGGCGACCTGGCCGGCAAGCAGGTGCGCACCATCGAAGGCCTGGCCGATCCGAAGACGCGCCGGCTGCACCGGGTGCAGCAAGCCTGGGTGGACTGCAACGTGGCCCAGTGCGGCTACTGCCAGGCCGGCCAGATCATGAGCGCCGTCGCGCTGCTCGAGACCCATCCCCAACCCACCGATGCCCAGGTCACGGACGCCATGAACGGCAACCTGTGCCGCTGCGGTACCTATCCGCGCGTGCGCGCCGCGATCGCCCAGGCTGCGGGAGGCAAGGCATGATGAAGCGCAGCGCGGGCATGACACGGCGTAATGCCGTGAAGCTGATGGCACTGGCCGGCGGCGGGCTCCTGCTGGAAGGCTTCCTGCCCGCCGCACGCGGCAAGACAAACGGCGCCAGCGCCGGCGCGCATGTCGGGTATTTCCTGCGCATCCCGCCGGAAGGTCCGATGGAATTCGCGCTGACGCAGCATGAAATGGGGCAAGGCGTGGGTACCAGCCTGGCGATGATCTTCGCACAGGAGCTCGGGGTGCCGATGGCCGCGCTGCGCGTGGTGCCGGTGGCCGAGACGGGCGGGCGCTACGTGCTGTCCGGCACCGGCGGCAGCAACTCCGTCAAGGACAGCTGGCTGCCGCTGCGGCGCGGTGCGGCGCTGGCGCGGCAGGCGCTGGTGGCCGCCGCCGCACGGCGCTGGCAATGCGACAGCGCCGCGTGCACCGTGCAGGCGGGGCATGTCGTTGGTCCGTTGCCGGCGCAGCGCCTGTCGTTCGGCGCGCTGGCCGCGGAAGCCGCCGCCGATGCGCCGCCGGACCGGGAAGCCTTCCGCAAGCTGGCCCCGCCGCTGCGCGAGGCACCCGCGCCAGGTGGCAGCCAGCCGAATGTGTTCGCCGAAGCGATCGTGCGCGGCGAGCAGCCATACGGCATCGATACCGCCATCCCCGGCATGCTGCATGCCAGCGTGGAGCGCTCGCCCCGGCTGGGCGGAAAGGTCAGGTCGTTCGACGCGACGCGCGCTCTGCGCGTGCCGGGCGTGCGTGCCGTGGTGCTGATAGAAGGCCACGTGGCGCCGGCCCGGAACGTGGTGCCGCCCGCGCCCTATTATTCCAGCAAGGATGGCGTGGCCGTCATTGCCACCTCCACCTGGGCGGCGCTGCAGGGACGCCGTGCGCTGACCGTGGAGTGGGAAACGCCGGCCGGCCCGGCATACGACAACACCGCCTGGGAAGCCCACGCCGCCAAATTGCTGGACGATGCCGTTGTCCTTGGCGAACAGGGTAGCGCGGCCGGCGGCGGCACGGAAGTGGCGGCGGAATACGTGTACCCGTTCCAGGCCCACGCGTGCATGGAGCCGATGAATTGCGTGGCGCATCACACCAGCAGCCGGATCGACGTATGGGTGGGCGCGCAATCGCCGAACGGCTGGCGCGATGGCCTGGCCGAGCTGTTCAAGCTGCCGCAAAAGGACGTGGTGCTGCACCCGCGCTTCTCCGGCGGCGGCTTCGGCCGGCGCTTCTACATGGATACGGCGATCGAGGCCGTGCGCATCTCGGCCGCCGCCGGCCACGTTCCCGTGAAGGTGACGTGGACGCGCGAGGACGACCTGCGCCACGATCATTTCCACCCATACGCGCACAGCCGGCTGCGCGCCCGCCTGAACGCCGATGGCACGCTGGCCGCCTGGCACCACGACGAGGCGCGCGCCTACTTCGCCAGCGCGCGCGGCGAGATCCCGTGGTTCGGCTACGATGCCGGCCACGTGCGCTATGCCTTCGCCAACGCCCAGAGCGGCAGCCCGCTGCAGGGCGGTGCGTGGCGCTCGGTGGTGGCGAACCACTGGGCCTTCGCGCAGGAATGCTTCATCGACGAGCTGGCCCATGCGGCGGCGCGCGACCCGGTACGATTCCGGCTGGCGCTGCTGGCCAGCGGCGCGGACAAGCCGGCGGGCGATCGTTACAAGGTCAGCCAGGCGCGCCTTCGCAAGGTGGTGGAACGGGCCGCGGAACTTGCTGGCTGGGGCGGTGCCCCTTCCGCGGCCGCAGGCACGGGAACGCGCACGACAGCGGACACGACAACCGGCCGCGGTTTCGCCGTGTATCCCTACCTGCACGGCGACAGCTACTGTGCGATGGTGATCGACGTGGCGGTGCGCGGCAGGCAATTCCGGATCACCCGCGTGGTCGCGGTGGTCGATTGCGGCCTCGTGATCAACGCCGATGGCGCGCGGCAGCAGGTCGAAGGGGGAATCGCCTGGGGCCTGTCGGCCGCGCTGCACGGCGGCATCCGGCTGGCCGAAGGCGCCGTGGCGAACACGAATTTCCACGACACGCCCGTCTTGCGGCACGCCGACATGCCGCGCCGGATCGAAGTGCACTTCGTGCAGGAACCGGGCGCCGCGCCTTGCGGCCTGGGCGAGATCGCCCCGCCGCTGGTGGCGCCGGCGCTATGCAACGCGCTGTTCGCCGCCACCGGCCAGCGCATCCGGCGGCTGCCGGTGGCGCTGGCCTGAGCATTCCCGGCGCTCAGTTACTGCTGCTCGGTTGCTGCTGCTCAGTTGCTGCTGCTGATCACCCGCTTCTTCAGCGCCGGGTCGGCGGCGATCTCGGCGGCCGTGAACGGCAGCGTGATCCACTCGCGCCGCGAGAAGCGCTGCGTCTGGTCGGCGTGGTGCGGCGACGCGGGATCGGCCGATTGCGAATAGGCCAGCAGCGCCTCGGCACGCGGGCCATCGGCGCCGAAGCCCACCACCTGCACATAGGTCGTGCCGCCGCGCACTTCGAAGCGGCCATCGTGCGGCTCGGCCACCACGTCGATAGTGTTGAAGATGCCCAGCGCGCCTTCGCCGCCGTGGATCGGCACGGCCGGCCCACCGCGCCTGCTCACCTGGAAATCCCGCAACCTGGCATCGGCAGCGATCCCCGCGCGCTCGAATAGCCCGACCACGCCGGCCAGGCTGTCAGCCAGCTGCTGCGAGATGGCCGGATCGCGGTAGTTCAGGCCGCGCGGCGTATGGACCGGATCGTCCGGATCGAACGGCACGCTCCATGCGCCGGGCATGGCGAGCGTGTCGAGCATCGTTGCCGTGAAATACGGCAGGCCGATCCCGGCATCCAGGCCTGCGTCCCCCGTCCACGCCGCCAGGCCGGCGCAGCCGGTTGCCAGCTCGGCGGTGGCACCCGCCGTGCCGCACCACGCCAGCAGATCGGGCAGCAGGAGCGGCGCCAGGTACACCTTGTTGTCCAGTGCCATCTCCCGCAGGTCGGCGGGCGTCAGCCTGCCCTTGCCCAGCCGCGCCGCCAGTTCGCTCAGCGCCAGCCGCGTGCGGGCGCCCTGCTCTTCGCTGTCGCGCGATACCAGCGCGGGGAAGCCCGCCAGGGGCGCGGCCGGGTTGCTGAGCCACGCGCTGTCGTTCGCGTTCTGCACATAGTCGCGGCGCTCCAGCACGGGCAGCCGGCTGGCCGGCACGGTCCCGGGCTGCGGCGCGCCCGGCTCGTTGCGCCAGGCGCAGGCGGCGCGGCTGCCATCGAGGACATACAAGCCCGCTTTCGCCAGCTCGGACAGTTCGGGCACCACGCAGCCGGCCAGCGCATCGTCCGGCAGGTTGGCGATGGGAGAGACGTTCATCATCAGCGTATTGCCGGCGCGGTCGGCGGCGATCGTGTTATTCCATGGATTGCCCGCCAGGCGCAGGTTGGCGTCCTTCAGCTCCGCCAGCGATTTCGCCAGGTTCATCCGGTACCACTGCGCCACCACGCGGTGGTTGACGGCATTGGCGTCGCGCAGCACGTAGGCGGTGGTGCTGGTCCACGCCAGGCCCTCCGGGTGCGAGAACAGTGGCCCATCCCCGGTGCTGTACAGCGTGCGGCTGCGCGTTCCCATGCTGCCGTCGGGATGCTTCACCGGCACGGTGATCGTGCGCCGCAGCATCGGCCGCGACTGGCCATCGACGATGTAGCGGGTGGGATCCTGCCTGTCCAGCTGCAAAGCGTAGACGGTGGCGTGGGCCGAGGTATCCGTGGTGTGCGTCCACGCGAAGTCGCGCGTGAAGCCGATGCCGACGGCGGGCAGGCCGGGCAGTGTCGCGCCCATCACGTCCATCTTCCCCGGGATCGTCAGGTGCAGCTGGTAGAAGCGCTGCGCGTCACCCCAGGGCAGGTGCGGCTGGCCCAGCAGCATGCCGCCGCCATCGGCGCTGGCCTCGCGGCCGATGGCGACGGCATTGCTGGCGGTCAGGCGTGGCGGCGGCAACCGGACCGGCTGCCGCGTTCGCGCCGCTGCCGGCGCCGGCGTGCTCCCCTGCCCGGGCGGCTGGGTGGCGCCGATATGGCCGATCCAGCCCATGGCTGTCATGCCGGTGCGGCGCATCAGGCGGATCAGGTCCAGCTCCGTCATCGGCCGTACCCAGCTGCCGTTGCGGCACGCCTGCGGCAATCCGGCCACGCCGCGCTCCGCCAGGTAGTGGTTGAAGCCCGCCGCATAGCCGCGCATCAGCGCCTGCACCTCGGCGGGCTGCGCCTGCCAGGCTTCCTGCACGATCGCATCGTCGTTCCATTGCCGGAAGAAGAAGTCGGAATCGAGGTTGTTCACCGCGAAATCCGGGTTCTCGGAGGACGCCAGGTCGGGCCCGAAATGGCGCGAACGGTCGCCGTTCACGGTGGCGATCTCGCTGGCCAGCAGGCACGCGTTGTCCTCGGCGTAGGCATAGCCGATGCCGAAGCCCAGCCCGGCCTCGTCCTTTGCTTCGATATGGGGAATGCCGTACGAGGTGCGCTGGATGGTGGCCTGGTAGCGCGGCTGCGCGGCCGGGGGATGGTTGCCGTTGTGGTTGCCGTTGTGGTTGTCGTGGTCGTTGTTGTCGTTGCTGCCGCAGGCGGCCAGCAGGGACAGGGCGGCCAGTGCCGCCACGTTCGGTTTGCAAGTCATGGAGGGCTCCGCTGAAGTGTGGTGCGGGTACTGTGCCCGCGGCCCATGAAGGCCACCTGACGGTTCGGTGAAGATTCGATGAAGAGGCCACCACGCGGGGCGGCAAGCGGAGTAAGCTGGCGCCTGACTCGACGATCAACGACAGGAGGTTCTCGCATGGGCTCCGGCAAAATTCTGGTGGCACAGGGAGGCGGCCCCACCGCCGTCATCAACCAGTCGCTGGTGGGCGTGGCGCTGGAAGCGCGGCGCTTCCGCGACGTGACGCGGGTGTATGGCGCGCTGCACGGCGTGCGCGGCATCGTCGACGAACAGTTCGTCGACCTCACGCAGGAAACCAGCCATAACCTGGAACTGGTGGCGGCCACGCCATCGTCCGCGCTCGGTTCCACGCGCGACAAGCCGGATGTGAAGTATTGCGCCGAGATCTTCAACGTGCTGCGCGCGCACGAGATCGAGCATTTCTTCTACATCGGCGGCAACGATTCCTCCGACACCGTGCGGATCGTCAGCGAACAGGCGCGCACTGCCGGCTACCCGCTGCGGGCGATCCACATCCCGAAAACCATCGACAACGACCTGGTGGGCAGCGACCACACGCCCGGGTTCCCGTCCGCCGCGCGCTTCGTGGCGCAGGCTTTCGCGGGCGCCAACCTCGACAACGCATCGCTGCCCGGCGTGTATGTCGGCGTGGTGATGGGCCGGCATGCCGGCTTCCTCACGGCCGCCTCGGCGCTGGGCAAGAAATTCCCCGATGACGGGCCGCACCTGATCTACCTGCCCGAGCGCACGTTCTCGATCGAAGCGTTCCTGGCGGACGTGAAGGCAACGTACGAGCGGCACGGCCGCTGCGTGATCGCGGTCTCGGAAGGCATCCACGACGCCAGCGGCGAGCCGATCGCCACGCTGCTGGCCAAGGATGTGGAACGGGATGCGCACGGCAACGTGCAACTGTCCGGCACCGGCGCGCTGGCCGACCTGCTGTGCGACGAGATCAAGGCGAAGCTCGGGATCAAGCGGGTGCGCGGCGATACCTTCGGCTACCTGCAGCGCTCGTTCATCGGCTGCGTGTCGGACGTCGACCAGCGCGAAGCGCGCGAGGTGGGCGAAAAGGCCGTGCAATACGCGTTCTGGGGCGACCGCGACGGCTCCGTGGCAATCCGCCGCACCGGCTTCTATTCGGCCGACTACGCGCTGCTGCCGCTGTCCGATGTGGCGGGCAAGACGCGCACGATGGAAGACGAATTCATCGCCCCTTCCGGCACCGACGTCACCGACGCGTTCCGGCTGTACCTGCGGCCTTTGCTGGGGTCGGGCATGCCGGATGCGTTCCGGCTGCGCTGCGCGCGGGTGGCGAAGATCCTGAAACCATAAGAAGGCCTGGTCAGCCGGCGGAAGAATGGCTCAGCATCTGGCTGGAGAAGGCGAGGAAATCGTCGAGATGATCCCGGATGATCGCCACCGTGATCGGCAGTTGCAGCGTCTGATAGTCGTGTACCGCGATATTGCGGAAGCCGACCATCCTCTGCATCCCGCCCGACAATGCCGGATCGATCCAGCCGCCGTCGGCCAGCAAGCGGAACACGTCGCGCGAGCTCTGCGGAATGCCGAGCCGCTCGCGGCGGATCACGTGCTGGCCACAATCCAGTGCGGCTTCACATGCACGCTGGATGTTCAGGATCGCCGCATCCTGGCGGGTGAAGTCCGTAGCGAACGTGGTCGGGTCCTTTGCATATTCGTCACGCGCACGCGCCACGCAACGCTCGATCGTTGCAGCCTTGTTCAGGATGACGTCATCAGGTCCCGGAGTTGCCATACACTTTTCCTTCGCGGCGGATGTCCGCCAGCAGGCCGGCGCGCGCCGTATCGAGTTCCGTCTTGTCGCTGAGGATTGCGCTCTCGTACAGGATGCCTTGCGCATCCCGCTGCCACAGCAGGCGACCTTCCGTGATCACCTGGTACTGCATGACCGTCGATGCGGCCCGCAGATCCAGCAGGTCCACTTCCCGGTCTGCCACCGCTGCCAGTTTCTGGCCGATCTCCCACAGCTGCAAAGGATCGGCTTTACCCGCGACGAGCACGGCGAGATCGACATCACTGTGATCGCCTGCGTGGCCGTTTGCCTGGCTGCCGAACAGCCACACACCGAGAAGCCCGGCCAGTTCCGCCTGCAAAAAGGCGACGATGCGCTCTTCCGGCAGGCGGGCATTCATCGTGTTACACCACGATCGTCTGGTGCTCGCCCTCGGCACGGGCGCGGATGGTACCGATGCGCGACACGGTCTCGCCGGCGGCGGTCAGCTGGGCGATCGCGGCATCCGCATTGTCGGCGGAGACGATCACGGTCATGCCGATGCCGCAGTTGAACACGCGGTGCATCTCGGCGTCGGCCACGCCGCCGTGCTGCTGCAGCCACTGGAACAGCGGCGGCATCGTCCACGACTTGCCATCCAGTTCGGCCGTCAGGTGATCCTGCAGCACGCGCGGGATGTTTTCCACCAGGCCGCCGCCGGTGATGTGCACCAGGCCCTTCACTTCCATCGATTCCATCAGCGCCAGCAGCGGTTTCACGTAGATGCGGGTCGGCGCCATCAGCACGTCGGCCAGCTTGCGGCCGTGGAAGTCGGCGTCCAGGTCCGGCTTGGCCACTTCGATGATCTTGCGCACCAGCGAGTAACCGTTCGAGTGCGCGCCGGACGATGCCAGGCCCAGCACCACGTCGCCCGGGGCGATCTTGGTGCCGTCGATCAGCTTGGACTTTTCCACGGCGCCCACGGCGAAGCCGGCCAGGTCGTATTCGCCGGCCGGGTACATGCTCGGCATCTCGGCCGTTTCACCGCCGATCAGCGCGCAGCCGGCCTGTTCGCAGCCTTGCGCGATGCCCTTGATGACGTCGGTCGCGGTGGGCACGTCCAGCTTGCCGCAGGCGAAATAGTCGAGGAAGAACAGCGGCTCGGCGCCCTGCACCAGGATATCGTTGACGCTCATCGCCACCAGGTCGATGCCGACCGTGTCGTGGCGGTTCAGTTCGAAGGCCAGCTTCAGCTTGGTGCCCACGCCATCCGTGCCGGACACCAGCACCGGTTCCTTGTACTTCTTGCTGATCTCGAACAGCGCGCCGAAACCGCCGATGCCACCCATCACGCCTTCGCGCAGGGTGCGCTTGGCGAAGGGCTTGATCGCTTCGACTAAGGCATCGCCTGCGTCGATGTCGACGCCTGCGTCACGGTAGGACAGGGATACGTTGGAAGGTTGGCTCATGGTGTATTTCGCGGCGGAGGCGGTAGAATAGATAGGATACGTAGAAGGCAATTGCGGCATTTTCGCCATCAAGTCCGCGAAATGTCGTCAAATTCGTGCCATCAAGTCCGCTATTTTAGCAAAACGTTCCCACCAAATCCCCAACTTTCGCCTCCATGCCCCTTCCGCCGACCGCACAACGAGAACAAACGGTATCCCGGGCGGCGCAATGGCAGGACACGTTCGCCTCGCCGGGCATCACCTTGCACTTTTATATAATGCAGGGTGTGATGAGCGAAAAAATGATCGAAATGACAAGGAACCCGGGGCGGCAGCCATGAAACAGCTGGTGCTGGACCTCGGGGCCGAGCCGGTCCACACGCTCGAATCGTTCGAGGTGGGCCGCAATGCCGAGGTGGCGGCGCTGATGCGCCAGTTCGCCGGCCGCAGCTCGCGCGAACATTTCGCTTACCTGTGGGGTGAAGTGGGGGCCGGCAAGACCCACCTGCTGCGCGCCCTGGCCGCCACGGAGCGGGCACGCTACATCTCGCCGTTCTCGATCGAATCCGAATTCGTGTATTCCCCCGAAGTCGACCTGTACCTGCTGGACGATTGCGAAAAGCTGTCGCCGGTGGCGCAGATCGACGCGTTCGCGCTGTTCAACGAGATCCGCGCCAACGGTGCCTGGATGGTGTGCAGCGGCGCCGTGCCGCCGGCCGTGCTGCCGGTGCGCGAGGACTTGCGCACGCGGATGGGCTGGGGCCTGATCTACCAGTTGCACGGCCTGTCGGACGACGAGAAGGTGGCGGCGCTGTCCCAGGCCGCGGCCAGCCGCGGCTTGACGCTGTCGCCGGGCGTGTTACCCTATTTGCTGTCCCATTTCAGGCGCGACATGCGCTCGCTGTCCTCGATGCTGGACTCGCTCGACCAATATTCCCTGGAAACCCAGCGTCCGATCACCCTGCCGCTGCTGCGCGAGTGGCTGCAGGCGGAAAAAGATTGAAGCGCCATTGAAAGCCCCCATGAACCTGGCCCTTTTCGACCTCGACCACACCCTGCTGCCCATCGATTCCGACTACGAGTGGGGGCAATTCCTGTGCCGCCAGGGCGCCGTCGATGCCGCCGCCTTTGCGCATCGCAACGACCAGTTCTTCGCCCAGTACCAGGCCGGCACCCTGGACCCGGTGGAATACCTGGAGTTCGCGCTGGGCACGCTGGCCACGTTCGAACCGGAGCGGCTGGCCGCGCTGCAGCAACAGTTCATGGCCGAGGTGATCGAACCGAACATCACACCCGCGGCACGCGCGCTGCTCCAGCGGCACCTCGATGCCGGCGACATGGTGGCCATCGTCACGGCCACCAATCACTTCGTCACCGCGCCGATCGCGAAAGCGTTCGGCGTCGATCACCTGATCGCGGCAATGCCGGAAATCGTCGATGGCCGCATCACCGGCCGCCTCGCCGGCAAGCCCACGCAGGGCGAGGGCAAGATCCTGCATACCAGGGCATGGCTGGAACAGATGGGGAAAACGCTCGAGCATTTCGACAGCGTGTATTTCTACAGCGACTCGCACAACGACCTGCCGCTGCTGTCGATCGTCTCGCATCCGGTCGCCACCAACCCGAATGCCGTCCTGACCCGCCACGCCAACGAGCGCGGCTGGGCTTTACTCCAACTATTCAATGATTAAGAAATTCATCCGCAAGATCCTGGGCGTCAAGGATGCCCCCAACAGCAGCGAACCTGAAATCCTGGGCCCGGAGCAGCACGGCATCGACCCGAAAATGGTGTCGTCGAATGCGGTCCGCGTCACTTCCACGCTGCAGGAAGCGGGCTTCGAGGCCTTCGTGGTGGGCGGCGCCGTGCGCGACCTGCTGCTGGGCGTGAAGCCCAAGGACTTCGACATCGCCACCAACGCCACGCCCGAGCAGGTCAAGAAGCTGTTCCGCCGCGCCTTCATCATCGGCCGCCGCTTCCAGATCGTGCACGTGATGTTCGGGCAGGACCTGCTGGAAGTGACCACCTTCCGCGGCAGCGCCATCGACAACGCGCCGAAGGATGAACACGGCCGCGTGCTGCGCGATAACACCTTCGGCAGCCAGGCCGAGGATGCGGAGCGCCGCGACTTCACCATCAACGCCATGTACTACAACCCGGCCACCCAGCAGGTGCTCGATTACCACGGCGGTATCCGCGATATCCGCGCCAAGCTGCTGCGCATCATCGGCCAGCCGGAAACGCGCTACCGGGAAGACCCGGTGCGCATGCTGCGCGTGGTGCGCTTCGCCGCCAAGCTGAGGTTCGAGATCGAGCCGACCACCAATGCGCCGATCGCCGTGATGGCGCCGCTGATCAACAACGTGCCGGCCGCCCGCGTGTTCGACGAGATGCTCAAGCTCCTGATGAGCGGCAGCGCCCTCGCCTGCCTGCTGCAGCTGCGCAAGGCCGGCCTGCACCATGGCCTGCTGCCGCTGCTGGACGTGGTGCTCGAGCAGCCGCTGGGCTTCAAGTTCGTGACGCTGGCGCTGGAAGCGACGGACAAGCGCATCGCCTCCGGCAAGACCGTGTCGCCGGGCTTCCTGTTCGCCTCGCTGCTGTGGCACCAGGTGCTGGAAAAGTGGAATGCCTACCAGGCTTCCGGCGAATTCCCGATCCCCGCGCTGCACATTGCCGCGGACGAAGTGCTGGAATCGCAGACCGAGAAGCTGGCGCTGCAGCGCAAGATCGGTTCCGACATGCGCGACATCTGGGCCATGCAGCCGCGCTTCGAGCGCCGCAACGGCAAGAACCCGTACAAGCTGCTGGAACACGTGCGCTTCCGCGCCGGCTACGATTTCCTGCTGCTGCGCTGCGCTTCCGGCGAGATCGAGCAGGAGCTGGGCGACTGGTGGAGCGCGTTCTACGAAGCCGACGAAACGGTCCGCGCCGAGATGGTGACGGCCATTTCCAGCGGCGGCGCGGCGAGCAAGCGCAAGCGCGCACCACGCCGCGGCACGCGCCATGAGGAAGGCGCCGAAGCCGTGGAAGCCTCGGACGACGACGGCTTCGACGGCGACGAGCTGCATGCCGAAGGCGAACACGAAGGCGACACGGCGGCGGCCCCGAAGCGGCGCCGCCGCGGCCCGCGCCGCAAGCGCGGCGAAGGCGGCGCGCCGGACACGGCCCCGACCACGCCCACCATCGACTGATGGCAGCGGAAGCGTTGGAAGCGTTCATCGGCATCGGCGCCAATCTCGGCGACGCGCGCGCCAACGCGCTCGATGCCATCGCACGGCTGCGGCGCGTGCCCGGCATCGGCGTCACGGCCGTTTCCAGCCTGTACCGCACGGCGCCGGTCGATTCGTCCGGCGACGACTACATCAACGCCGTGGCCCGCATCAACACCACGCTGGCGCCGCACGCGCTGCTGGAGGCGCTGTTCGCGATCGAGCGGGAGCACGGCCGCGAACGCCCCTACCGCAATGCGCCGCGCACGCTGGACCTCGACCTGCTGCTGTATGGCGCCGACATCATCGACACCCCCACGCTGACCGTGCCGCATCCGCGCATGACGCAGCGCGCGTTCGTGCTGGCGCCGCTGCTGGAAATCGCGCCGGACGTTGCCGTCCCCGGCCTCGGCGCCGCCGCATCGTTCGCGCCAGACGTCGCCGGCCAGCGCATCGAACGCCTCGACTGAGCCGCCATGCAGATTCCCGTCATCGTGCAGACCGTGGGTCTGCTGACCCTGTCGAACGTCTTCATGACGGTGGCCTGGTACGGCCACCTGAAGAATTTCTCCACCAGGGCCTGGTACGTGGCGGCCTTCGCCAGCTGGGGTATCGCGCTGTTCGAATACCTGCTGCAGGTACCCGCCAACCGGATCGGCTACACGCAATACAGCCTGGCGCAGCTGAAGATCATGCAGGAAGTGATCACGCTCTCCGTGTTCGTGCCGTTCGCGATGATCTACATGAACGAGCCGTTCAAGACCGACTACATCTGGGCGGGCTTGTGCCTCGTCGGCGCCGTGTATTTCATCTTCCGGTCCTGAAGCCGCCTGGTAAAGCTGCTCCCCGGGGACCACTTCTGCACGGTCGTTCGCTTGGGGTTTAGAATACGCGCCGTAACGATTTTATTAGAGGACTTCCATGTCTGGTTATCTGCAGGGTAGTGATTTGTCCGGCGCCGCACAGGGTGCTGCAAAAGCGACAAGCGGCACGCCGGCACCGGCAAAAGCGGTGGCGAACAAGGCCGTCACGATTCCCTCGCTGGGCGCACTGCGCGCCGCCGGCGAAAAAATCTCCATGCTGACGTGCTACGACGCCAGCTTTGCGGCGCTGATGGACAAGAGCGGCGTTGAAATCCTGCTGATCGGCGATTCGCTGGGCATGGTCTGCAATGGCCACTCGTCCACGCTGCCCGTCACCGTGCAGGAAGTGGCCTACCACACGGCCGCCGTGGCGCGCGGTGCGAAGTCCGCGATGATCATGGCCGACCTGCCGTTCGGCAGCTACGGCACGCCGGAACAGGCACTGGCCAGCTGCGTGCAGCTGATGCAGGCCGGCGCCCACATCGTCAAGATCGAAGGCGCGGGATGGCTGGCCGAGACGGTGCGCTTCCTCGTCGAGCGCGGCGTGCCGGTATGCGCCCATATCGGCCTGACGCCCCAGTTCGTGCACCAGCTGGGCGGCTACAAGGTGCAGGGCAAAACCGTGGAAAGCGCCGATGCGCTGAAGGCCGATGCCTTGACACTGCAGGCCGCCGGCGCCTCGATCGTGCTGCTCGAAGCCGTGCCATCCACGGTCGGCAAGGCCGTCACCGAAGCGCTGACGATCCCCACCATCGGCATCGGCGCCGGCCCCGACTGCTCCGGCCAGGTGCTGGTGATGCACGACCTGCTGGGCGTCTTCCCCGGCCGCAAGGCGCGCTTCGTGCGCAACTTCATGGATGGCCAGCCGACCATCGAGGCCGCCTTCACCGCCTATGTTGCCGCCGTCAAGGATGGCAGCTTCCCCGCGCTCGAGCACTGCTTCTGAAAATCCCGGGACGGGCCGCGGCCTGTCACCGGTTCTTCAAAAACCGGTGACAGGCTCCAATGCCGCTTAGATAGCCCACCCCAAGTGCAGATGCTGGGGTCAGACCCGCCGGGTCTGACCCCGGCCCTTTGCTGTTGGGGTGAATGTATGCGCTTTCAATGTGCCGGGTGACGCTCAACTTAACGGCAGTCACAGGCTCCCAGTATCGGAACCTTCACCGGCTTGCATCATCTTCACGGCTGGCGCTACTCACGGCACGAAGACCAGCCGCGTGCCATGGCTCGCCTCGCACCACGCCTGCTCCACGCCACTGAGCGGCGCGACCCTGGCGTCGATGCGGAAGGTGCCGCGGACGATCTCCGTTGCCAGCGCGGGCAGCTCGCTGAGGATCGCGCGATGCGATACCGAACCGTGCCCGCTCCCCACGATCTCGACATTGGCGCCACGCAGCAGCGCACCCGGCAGCGGCGCGATATCGCCGGCCATGGAGCCGATATGCAGCCACGTGATCGGTGCGCCGCGGTCCTTTCGCCGCCGCAGTACCGTTTCCATGATGCGCACGGCCGGCTCGCCCCACACGAAATCCAGCACCACGTCCACCTCGGCGGCAAGCTCGCCCAGCCGCGCATCGCCGAGGGTCACGCAGGCGGTGGCACCGAGTTCGCGCAGCCTGGCCAGCCTGCCTTCGTCGCGGCCGGCCGCGATCACCTGCTCCGCGCCCAGGTGCCGGGCGACCTGCACCGCCATGTTCCCCGAACTGCCGGTGGCCCCGAGGATCAGCACGCTCTGGACCGCCTGGAACGGCACGCGGCAGCGCAGCGCGAGCCAGGACGCCATCGCCGGATTCATCGCGGCGGCGATGGTGACGGGGTCGCAGTCGCCAGGCAACTCGATACTGTCGGCCAGCGCGATCACGGTCTTGTCGGCCATCGTGCCCATCCGGTCCGGGGCCTGGACGAAGTAGCGCAGCTTGCCATCCGTGCCGCGCCCTACCCCGTCGACACCGGCCACCAGCGGCGGCCGGCCGGTGCTCGAGTAATGTGCCCCCGCGGCCCGCCCGCGGGTGATGTGGTGCAGCCCGGCGGCCAGGACCTCGACCAGCATTTCGCCGGGCATTTCCGGCACGGGTTCGCCGATCTCGGTGTAGCGCGGCGGCTGGTCGAACGATGTGATGACGGCAGCTTTCAAGGGATTCTCCCGGTGGACGATGCGTACGATAGAGGTCGTAAAGTTCGGAAAGTTCGAAAAGTTCGTATTACGATCTAATATTGATACGCATTGCGAACTATGTCAAGATACGATCACGATGACAAAGCAAAAATCCACGAATCCGGGAACCCAGCCCGGGAAAGACCTGGCGGACGCGCTGGTGCCGGCCGCCTTCGCGACCATGGCCGTGCTGAACAGGATCGGCGCCGAACATGACCTGTCGCTCACGCTGATGCGGGTACTCGGCATCCTGTCCGACCGGCGTCCCCGCATGGTGGAGCTGGCCGATTACCTGGGGCTGGAGAAGCAGACGATGTCGGGACTTATCGCCCGGGCGGAAAAGCGCGGCCTGGTGGGCCGCGCACCGAACGTGGAAGATGGCAGGGCTACCGATGTGTTCCTGACCGAAGAGGGAGCCAGCCTGTTCGGCCAGCTGCACGGCCAGATGCTGGAGGCGCTGGCGCCGCTCACCGGGGGGCTCGGCGCGGCGGACCAGCAACGGCTGACGGAACTGCTCGAGCGCATGCTGGCGGCCCGGCAGCGGTGATTGCCTGGCGTCGCGCCAGCGGTTAGCGCGTCGCCTGCACAGATTGGATGCACAGGCCGGACGACCGGGCCTACACCTGGATCCAGGTGGTCTTCAACTCCGTGTATTTGTCGAATGCATGCAGCGATTTGTCGCGGCCGTTGCCGGATTGCTTGTAGCCGCCGAACGGCACGGTGATGTCGTCGTTGTCGTACTGGTTGACGTGCACGGTGCCGGCGCGCAGCGCGCGCGAGGTCCGGATGGCCTTCGACAGGTCCGCCGTCCACACGGCCGCGTGCAAGCCGTACGGCGTGGCATTGGCCTGCTTCACCGCGTCGTCGAGCGAGGTAAAGCTCAGCACCGACAGCACCGGGCCGAAGATCTCTTCGCGGGCGATGCTCATGCCGGCATCGACGCCGTCGAAGATCGTCGGCGCCACGTAATAGCCGCCGCTGTCGAGCCGCACGCGTTCGCCGCCGGCCAGCAGCCGCGCGCCGGCCTGCCTGCCCTCGCCGATGTACTTCATGATCGTGGCCAGCTGGATCTCGTCGACGATCGCGCCCATCACCGTGTTCGCATCGAGCGGATCGCCCGGCGTGAAGTCCGGCACCATGGCCAGCGCCTTGTCGAGGAAACGCTCGCGGATCGACTCTTCCACGAACAGGCGCGACGGCGCATTGCAGCTCTCGCCCTGGTTGAAGAAGATCGAGCCGATCGAGGCCGCCACGGCCGCATCCAGGTCCGGGCAATCGGCGCAGACGATGTTGGCCGACTTGCCGCCCAGTTCCGTCCACGCGCGCTTCAGGTTGGTCTGCCCCGCCATCTGCACGATCTGCTTGCCCACGCGGGTCGAGCCCGTGAACGCGATGCAGTCGACATCCATGTGCAGCGCCAGCGCACTGCCCGCTTCGTTGCCATAGCCGGGCAGCACGTTGAACACGCCGGGCGGAATGCCCGCCTCCAGCGCCAGTTCGGCCAGCCGCAATGCCGTCAGCGGTGATTTTTCCGAAGGCTTGAGCACCACGCTGTTGCCCGCCGCCAGCGCCGGCGCGATCTTCCACGACGCCATCAGCATCGGATAATTCCACGGCACGATCGCGCCGACAACGCCGACCGGCTCGCGCGTGACCAGCGCCAGGCTGTCGGCCGGCGTGGGCGCGATCTCGCCATACAGCTTGTCGATCGCTTCGCCATACCAGCGGATGCAGTTCGCCGCCCCTGCCAGGTCGACGGCCAGGCTGTACTTGACCGGCTTGCCCATGTCGAGCGTTTCCAGCAGCGCCAGTTCGTCGCGGTGCTGCAGCATCAGGTCGGCGAACTTCACCAGGATGCGCTTGCGCGCCGCGGGGGCCAGGCCGGCCCAGCGGCCATCCTCGAACGCCGCGCGCGCCGCGGCGACGGCCACTTCCACATCATCCGGACCGCAGCGGGCGACCGGGCCGAGATCGCGGCCATCCACCGGCGAGCGGTTGTCGAATTGCTGGCCGGTGCGCGACCAGGTGCGCTGGCCGCCGATGAAGGCGCGGCCGTCGATGTGCAGCGCGCGGGCGCGCTCGTGCCAGCTGGCGGAATCGTTCATGGCTGTCTCCTTGAGGTGTCCGCCGATTCTACCGTCCCATATCGTTCGATAGTGTCCAGGCAATCGATAAGGAATTAACTATCAGATCGATAGTGACAATGAATTTCCATAATGACAGACCGATCGATAGTATAAGCCTTCCTTAAACATTCGATCTGATAGGTAGAGTATATGGAATTCATGGCTTCCAGGCCAGGCCGCGCACTGCTGTGCGCCATGGCCATCGTTTCCGCGCTGACGTCGCTGTCGACCGGCGCCCATGCCCAAACGCTGACGAAAGACAATGGCGCCCCCGTGGGCGACAACCAGAACAGCCAGACCGCCGGCCCGGGCGGCCCGACGCTGCTGCAGGACGTGCACCTGGTGCAAAAGCTGCAGCGCTTCGACCGCGAGCGCATTCCCGAGCGCGTGGTGCACGCAACCGGCACCGGTGCCCACGGCACCTTTACCACCACCGACGACCTGTCCGACCTGACCAGGGCGAAGCTGTTCGCCAAGGGCACGGTCACGCCGGTGTTCGTGCGCTTCTCCACCGTGATCCCGGGCCGGTCGGGCGCCGAGACCACGCGCGACCCGCGCGGTTTCGCCACCAAGTTCTATACGCAGGAAGGCAACTGGGACCTGGTCGGCAACAACCTGCCGATCTTCTTCATCCGCGACGCGATCAAGTTTCCCGACATGATCCACGCGCTGAAGCCGGATCCCGTGACCAACGTGCAGGAACCGGAACGCGTGTTCGACTTCTTCTCGCACGTGCCGGAAGCCACGGCGATGCTGACCCGCGTGTACTCGAACTGGGGCACGCCGGCCAACTACCGCCAGATGAACGGCAGCAGCGTGCATGCGCTGAAGCTGGTCAACGCCAAGGGCGACTACGTGTACGCCAAGTTCGCCTGGAAGTCGCGCCAGGGCGAGCGCAACCTGCGCCCGCAGGAAATTCCCGCCATCCAGGGCAAGAGCACCAGCCATGCCACGGTGGACCTGTATGAATCGATCAATGCGGGCAAGTTCCCGACCTGGGACCTGACGGTGCAGGTGCTGAAACCGCAAGACCTCGACAAGTTCGTCTTCGATCCGCTGGACGCCACCAAGACCTGGCCGGACATCCCCGAGCGCAAGGTGGGCACGATGGTGCTGAACAAGGTGCCGGACAACTTCTTCGAGGCCACCGAGCAGGTCGCGATGGCGCCGGGTAACCTGGTGCCGGGCATCGAGGCTTCGGAAGACCGCATGCTGCAGGGCCGCCTGTTCTCGTACGTGGACACGCAATTCCACCGCCTGGGCGCGAACTTCCAGTCGCTGCCGATCAACAAGCCGCTGGTCCCGGTGCGCAACCACCAGCAGGATGGCGCGATGAACATCGACGGCCGCAAGGGCACGGTGAACTACCAGCCGAGCCGCATCGCCAACCTGGCCGAAGACCCGAATGCCCGCGGCAGCAATCTGCCGCTGGCCGGCACCACGCAGCAGCAGCGCATCGCGAAAACGCTGAACTTCCAGCAGGCCGGTGACTACTACCGCGCACTGTCGGCACAGGACAAGGATGACCTGATCGCCAACCTGTCCGGCGACCTGAAGCGCGTGAAAAACCAGGTAAGCCTGTACACCATGCTGTCGCACTTCCACAAGGCCGATGCCGACTACGGCAAGCGCCTAGTAAAGGCGGTAGGTGCCGATGGCGCCAAGGTGGCCGAACTGGCCGCGGCACTGAAGGAATAAGCGTACAGGAATGGCGCCGGGTGGCTTCGATGACCCGGCGCCGCCTGGCAAGGACACAGCCTTACCGCGCCAGCCGTTTCTTCCCGAGCACGGCCGCGGCCGCGAGCCCGGCAACCGCCAGCAATGGCAGGCTGCCGGGCTCGGGCACTTCCAGGTCGAACCGCTGCGAGAATACCAGCAGCGACACCGTGTGGGCCCGGTCGGTCGCCCACACCAGCGCATCCTTGTGGATCCATAGCTCGGCCTGCGACGGGAAGCCCGCAGCTTCCACCGCCGGGACCGCCCCCATGGGGAAATACCAGTCCGCGGAGTTGCCGTTCCATGGCGCGCCGGGCAACGCCACCGGGCCGGCGATGCCCGGGCTGCCGGCGGCATCGCCGACATAGACGCCACGGTTTTCCAGCCGCATGTCGATCGCGTTGCCCTGCGTGGCCAGCACCACGCCAGACCGTGCGGGATCCAGCGCGGCCGCGCGAAAGCGCATCTGCAGGCCGGCGAAGGCCGGTGCGCCGCCGCCCTCGCCCCGTACCGTCAACGCGCCGCCCCTCACCTCGAACCTCAGCCAGGTCCCCGCAGCGGGCCCGCCGGCAAGCGCGGTCACATCGATCGCCGCGGGATCGAAAATGCGCAGCGGATCCGACGCGCGAAAGCTGGCGCTGAAGTTCGTGAACGCCAGGCCGCCTGCGCCCAGCGTGCCGCCGGAAAGCAGCGTGGACAGCGGTATCGCCTGCGCACTCTCCGCCACGCTGGCGGACAGCACCGTTGCCCCGATCAACTGCCAGACCTGTTTCATGATGGGCTCCTTGGGAAAGTGGGACCGCCGGCCGGTTGGCCGTGCGGCTCGCGAAACGCGCATGCTTCGTGTGCTTTGATCTCGCATAAGCCATGCCACGTCCACCACGCCCCGCACCGCCTCGGCGCCCGGCAGGGCGCGTCAAGTTTCCCGACGACCGGCGCCGGGCCGGCTGTTCCCCCTTACAACATCCGGTGGCCAATCGCCCGTAAAGTTGCTGCCGCGGCCGCATCCTGCCTTTATAATCCGGGATTTTCCGCCCGCATTTTTCCGCCCCCGAAAGTTCCAAACGCATGAACACCACCCTGATCATTTTCGTCGCGCTCTATCTCCTGGGAACGCTGGGCCTCGGCATGTGGGCGGGCACGCGGATCAAGAACACGAGCGACTTCGCCGTCGCCGGCCGCAGCCTGCCGCTGATCATGGTCATCACGACAACTTTCGCCACCTGGTTCGGCGCCGAGACCGTGATGGGCGTGCCGGCGAA
Source organism: Pseudoduganella albidiflava (assembly GCF_004322755.1). Classification (NCBI taxonomy): domain Bacteria; kingdom Pseudomonadati; phylum Pseudomonadota; class Betaproteobacteria; order Burkholderiales; family Oxalobacteraceae; genus Pseudoduganella; species Pseudoduganella albidiflava. Next base: position 210,277 of record NZ_CP036401.1, on the reverse strand, counting down.
ATTCGTGCAGGGCGGCCTGAACGCCGTGATCGAAGACCCGTTCGGCGCCGGCACCTGCCTGATCCTGGTCGGCCTGTTCTTCGCCACCAAACTGTATAAACTGAATTTGCTGACGATCGGCGACTATTACCGCCAGCGCTATGGCAAGGGCATCGAGGTATTCTGCTCGGTGGCGATCATCCTCAGCTACCTGGGCTGGGTGGCGGCGCAGATCACCGCGCTGGGCCTCGTGTTCACGGTACTGACGAACGGCGCGCTGGCGCCGGCGGCGGGCATGGTGATCGGCACGCTGGCCGTGCTGATCTACGTGGTGGTCGGCGGTTTCCTGGCGGTGGCGGTGACCGACTTCATCCAGATGATCGTGCTGGTGGTGGGCATGACGATCATCGCCTTCTTCGCGGCCGACCTGGCGGGCGGCGCCGGCAACGTGCTGGACATGGCGCAGCGTGCCGACCTGTGGCGCCTGCTGCCGGAACCCACCTTCACCGATATCGTGTTCTTCTTCGCCGCCGCGATCACCATGATGTTCGGCAGCATTCCGCAGCAGGACGTGTTCCAGCGCGTGATGTCCGCCAAGGATGCGCCCACCGCCCGCACCGGCGCGGTGATCGGCGGCGCCAGCTACATCATTTTCGGTTTCGTGCCGATGTTCATCGTGGCGGCGGCGGTCGTGGTGATGGGCGACAGCGCGATGGAACTGGCCAAGAACGACTACCAGCGCCTGCTGCCCACCTTCGTGATGACGAAGATGCCGCTGGTGATGCAGATCCTGTTCTTCGGCGCGCTGCTGTCGGCCATCAAGAGCACCTCGTCGGCCACCCTGCTGGCGCCATCGACGAGCTTCGTGGAAAACATCCCGAAGAACCTGCGCCCCGGCATGAGCGACAAGCAGCAGCTGCTGGCGATGCGCGTCACGATCGTGGTCTTCGCCGCGCTGGTGCTGGCGTACGCGATCGCCATGCAGGGCACGTCGATCTATGAACTGGTGTCGTCCGCCTACCAGGTGACGCTGGTGGGCGCCTTCATTCCGCTGGTGATGGGGCTGTACTGGCGCCGCGCCACCACGCAGGGTGCGATCCTGTCGATCGGTGCCGGCATCCTGGTGTGGGTGCTGTTCTTCCCGCAGATATCAAGCTGGGGCGAAGCGTTCCCGGGCCAGCTGGCCGGCCTGCTGGCCGCGCTGGCCGGGATGATCATCGGTTCGCTGGCGCCGCAGGTGCTGAAGAACCGGCAGGAGCAGCCGGCGCACATCGCCGGCGCCAAGGCATAAGCGGAAACAGGAGTAAGCAGACGCCAGGCGAAAGCAGACGCCAGGCGAAAGAGCAGTACAGGCCGGAGCGAACATACAGCGGCGGGGCCGCCGCTCAGCTCCGCTCAGCTCAGCTCAGCCAGCCCCGCTCCATCGCATCGGCCAGCGTCAGGTCCAGGCAGAAGCGGATCTTCTGGATCATCTCGTCGACCTGGTCGCGTGTCATCACCAGCGGCGGCGCGATGATCATCCGGTCGCCGACGGCGCGCATGATCACGCCGTTGTCGAACATGTGCGCGCGGCACAGCATGCCCGCGCCCAGCGCCGGATCGAACCTCACCTGCTGATGCACGTTGGCGGCCTTGCGCCGGACCAGCGTGAGCCCGGCCACGAAACCCAGGCTGTCGGCCGTGCCGACCAGCGGATGCGCGGCCAGGCTGCCGAAGCGCTGCTGCAGGTAAGGGCCGGTGTCATGGGCTACCCGGTCCACCAGCCCTTCTTCCTCGAGGATGCGGATGTTTTCCAGCGCGGCCGCGCAGGCCACCGGGTGCCCGGAGTATGTAAAACCGTGGTTGAAGTCGCCGCCCTTGATCAGGAGATCCGCCACCCGGTCGCCCACCAGTACACCGCCCAGCGGCACGTAGCCGGACGTGACGCCTTTCGCGAACGTGATCAGGTCCGGCCGCATGCCGTACAGGTCGGAGGCGAACCAGGTGCCCAGCCGGCCGAAGCCGGTGATCACCTCATCGGCGATCAGCAGCACGTCGTACTTGTCGCAGATGCGGCGGATTTCCGGCCAGTAGGTGGATGGAGGAATGATGACGCCGCCGGCGCCCTGGACCGGTTCGCCGATGAAGGCGGCCACCTTGTCCGGCCCCAGCTCCCTGATGCGCTCTTCCAGCCAGCCGGCCGCATGGATGCCGAATTCCTCCGGCGTCATGCCGGCGCCGTAGTCGGCGTAATGGGGCTGCTCGATGTGGACGATGCCGGGAATCGGCAGCCCGCCCTGCACGTGCATGCCGCTCATGCCGCCCAGCGATGCTCCCGCCATGGTGCTGCCGTGGTAGGCATTGTGGCGGCTGATGATCACCGTGCGTTCCGGCTGCCCGGCCAGATCCCAGTAGCGGCGCACCATGCGCACGTTGGTGTCGTTCGCTTCCGAACCGGAACCCGTGAAGAATACGTGGTTGAAGCCGGCGGGCGCGATCTTCGCCAGCTTCGCTGCCAGCTGCACGGCCGGGATCGTGGTGGTGTTGAAGAAGCTGTTATAGAACGGCAGCGTATCCATCTGCCGCGCCACCGCCTCGGTGATGCTGCGGCGGCCATAGCCCACGTTCACGCACCACAGGCCCGACATCGCATCGAGCGCCTTGCGCCCGTCCGAATCCCACAGGTAGATGCCGTCGCCGCGCACCATCACGCGCGCGCCCTTTTGCGCCAGCGCCGCGTGGTCCGTGAATGGATGCAGGTAGTGGGCGGTGTCGAGCCGCTGCAAGCCCTTGGTGTCCGGCAGTTCCGGCACGATCGGGGTGGTGGTCATGGTTGCCTCCTGGTGAAGGCGCGGTCACGCGGGCCACGCGACAGCCGGCCATGCGGCCGGCGAAAGTTTGCGCTGACGGGAAAACGCCAGCGATTCAGTATAAACCGTTTATTCAGTATAGAACCGTTTACATGACCGGGAGCCAGACCCGCTGCCCCCGGTTCTGCCAGCGCATACCTTGCTGCGAAACGTGGATCGTCAAACGTGCAGCAGCAAATGCTCCCGTTCCCAGGGACTGATGACGGTCATGAATTCCTGATGCTCGAGGTCCTTGATGGCAGCATACACGTCGATGAAGCGCTCGCCCAGTACCCCGCGCAGCTTTTCTTCCCTGCGCAGCAGGCCCAGTGCTTCCGGCAGCCCTTGCGGCAGCTCGTACTTCATTTCATACGCGCTGCCATGCGTGATTTCGGTGGGTTCGAGATGTTCGGTCATGCCGAGGTAGCCGGCGGCCAGCGTGACGGCCAGCGCCAGGTAGGGATTGGCGTCCGAGCCGATGATGCGGTTTTCCACGCGGCGGTCCTGGATGCCCGACTCGGGCACGCGGAAGCCCACGGTGCGGTTGTCCACCCCCCACTGGATATTGATCGGCGCCGCCGTGTGGCGCACCAGCCGGCGGTACGAGTTCACGTACGGCGCCACGATCGCCAGCGCGGACGGCATGTAGCGCTGCAGGCCGCCGATGTATTGCTTGAACAGCGCCGACGGCGAACCATCCTCGTTCGAGAAGATGTTCCAGCCGGTTTTCGCGTCGACCACGCTCTGGTGGATATGCATCGCCGAACCGGGTTCGCCAGCCATCGGCTTGGCCATGAAGGTGGCGTACATATTGTGTTTCAGCGCCGCCTCGCGCAGCGTGCGCTTGAAGAAGAACACCTTGTCGGCCAGGCCCAGCGGCTCGCCGTGCAGGAAGTTGATTTCCATCTGGCCGGCGCCGATCTCGTGGATCAGCGTGTCCACGTCCAGCCCCATCAGGTCGCAGTAATCGTAGATGTCCTCGAACAGGGGATCGAATTCATTCACGGCGTCGATGCTGTAGACCTGGCGCGACGTTTCGGCGCGGCCGCTGCGGCCCACCGGCGCCTTCAGCGGCAGGTCGGGATCGGAGATCTTGGCGGTCAGGTAGAACTCCAGCTCGGGCGCCACCACCGGCTTCCAGCCCTTGTCCTCGTACAGCTTGAGCACGCGGCGCAGCACCGAGCGCGGCGCGAAATCGACCAGGCGCCCATCGGCGAAATAGCAGTCGTGGATCACCTGCGCGGTGGGATCGGTGGCCCACGGCACCATCGTGATCGTGCCGGGATCCGCCTTCAGGATCATGTCGCGATCGATGTTGGAGATCGCGCGGTCGTAGGCCGGATCGTCGGTGGGGGAATTGCCGGTCACGGTCATGCCGAGGATCGCCTCGGGGATGCGCATGCCGCGCTCCTGTGTAAACTTCACGCGCGGCAGGATCTTGCCACGGGCGACGCCGGTCAGGTCCGGTACCAGGCATTCGATTTCGGTGACCCGTTTTTCGTTGAGCCACTCGTCCATATCGGTGTAACTGAAATTCTCGCGGATAGCCACGGCTTTACTCCCTTCCTTGCTCAGTAAGTCATGACACGGCCGGGTGCGGGCCGCGTCCCTCAACTTCACATGGAAGCGCAGCTATGGGATTCCGCCCGCCCAGGCCTCGTAGGTAGTCATCAGCCCCGCTCCTGGCGACGCGCCTGGAATTCGCGGCAAGCGTTGCCGAATGCCAGGAACATCTTCATGGAGTCGGGGTTCTCCGTGATGTGCCACTCGGGGTGCCATTGCACCGCCAGCGTGAAGCCATGCGCCGCATCCACGGTATAAGCTTCCACCAGCCCGTCGTGCGCCACCGCTTCCACGGTCACGCCGGGGGCCAGCTGGTCGATTCCCTGGCCATGCAGGGAATTGACGGTAATTTCCTCCGGGTTGCCCAGCATTTCGGCAAACTTGCCCCCTTTCGTCAGGTAGATCGGGTGCGCGGGACCGTACTGCACATCCAGCGAATCGTCTTCCCTGTCGCGGTGATCCATCATGCCCGGCAATTCCTGCACGGCCTGGTGCAGCGTGCCGCCCAGCGCCACGTTGATCTCCTGGAAGCCCCGGCAGATGCCCAGCAGCGGAATCCCGCGCTTGATGGCGGCGCGGATCAGCGGCAGCGTGGTGGCATCGCGCGCCGCGTCCAGCGGCAGGGCCGGATTGCGGATCGGCTGGCCATACAGGTCGGAATGCACGTTCGACGCCGAACCGGTCAGCATGATGCCGTCCGCCACGTGCAGCACCGCTTCCATGTCCGTCAGCTCGGCCAGCGCGGGCAGGATCAATGGCATGCAACGCGCGCCGAGGACGACGGCGTTCACATACTTGTTCTGTGCGGCATGATTCGGAAAATGCCCGATTTGCCGGGTACACGCTGGAACGAGGACGATGGGACGGCGCATATGCAACTCCGCAAACGATGACGACCGATGTTTTTAATGTAACACAAAGTGAACTATTCGATTGTTCGGTCGCGTACACAATCGAGGGAAACTCAGCAATAAGCGTTGGCAATAAGCGTTGGTAACAAGCGTTGGCAGGAAGCCCGGCAGCAAGCTCGGCAATACAGGGGGCTCCCTGCTCAGCCGTGCAATTCCCCCAGCAATTCCGGATGCCGGTCCAGCAGCTTCAGCAGCCTTACCGTCGACGGATGCGGATGCGCCCTGCCAGCCTCGTAGCGCGCCATGTCGCCGCAGCCCGTGCCGAGCACGTCGTCGGCTTCGCGCGGGTCGAGCTTGAGTTTCCTGCGCACGGCGGCGATGTAGGCTGGATCGACCAGCTCGTCATCCACGCGGCGGTGGAAGGCGGCCACCAGGTCGTCGTAGCGTTCCACGGCCGCACGGTCGAGCGTCACGCCGCCGCACTGGGCGCAGTGGTAGCCCGCTACCGAAGAGATCGTGGTGTGGCGGTCCTTGTAGGTGTAGGACACGCCGTGCGTATCGTGCACCGGGTCCGGCGCACCGCAGTCGGGGCATTTCTCCATGATGGCGATTTCCTGGAAAGCTTGTCAGTCCAGGCAATTCTAGCCGCGTGGCTTGTAATGCGGCGACACCGGAGGATTGCGATGCGACTTGAACGCCTGTACTTGCTATCGGAACAAGAGAGCTCGTACACTGGCGCTTCCTGTAGCCCTGCAACCGGCAGCAGGAAGAAGGCTTTCACAAGACAAGATTCCAATCGATGCGTAGAGCCGCGCGCGAGAGAACCAATGAAACTGTTCCGACATTCCCGGCCGCCGACACCGGCCATGAAAAAATTATTGCTGGCGGCGGCTTTGTTGTTCTTGCTGGCTGGTTTCCTGAACCTGTGGACCGGAGCAAGTAACTGGCTTGTCTTCGCCAACTTCGTGATGGCCTTTGTATTCCTGATGCGATCGATGGAAAAGGGCAAGAATGGTGCCTGAGCGATGAAACACGCGGTTGTCAGCGTCGTTTTCCGGGAAGGACATCCCGGCCATGGGTAAGACCACCGACTTGCGCAGGGAACTGAAGAAGCGCTTCTACCCGTTCGCCATCTCGCAAGGGTTCCAGGTCGACACGACACACAGCCCATTCAACGTCGACTTCCGCCGCGTCATGGCCGAGGGCATCGATGTATTCGGTCTGCAGTGGGAAAAATACGGCAAACCGCGCTTTGTCGTGAACTTCGGGCATTGTTCAGCAAGCGGCGTGATTCACCATGGCGAACGGGTCCCGCCCGACAAGGTGCTTCCCTATATGGGATCGTCATCCGGGCGCTTGCAACCGAGGAAAGGCTCCGGGACGCATTGCTGGTTTTCCCAGGACCGCTCGTTCTTTCGTCGCGTCGTGCTTCAACAGAAGCCGCGTTCCGCCGCGTGTGTCGTGGATGAACTGCTGGATCTCTTTCCAGAATTGCAGGAGTGGTTTCGGCATCGACGCATGGGGCCGCATATGATCATGGCGCCTTCACGGCAGAAGTGATCCATGGCACCGGGCTGGAAGCCGGCTTCGCCGGTCAGCCCGATGTCTGCCACCCTCGATGCCTGCCAGGCAACCTTGCCAGCGCCTTACGCCGGCACCCGCACTTCGGCCAGCAGTTGCCGTATCTCCGGCACGCACGAGCCGCAGTTGCCGCCCGCCTTCACGCAGGCGGTGACCTCGGCGGTTGTTTTCAGGTCCTTGTCGCGGATGGCGTTGCAGATCGTGTTGCGGCCCACGCCGAAGCACGAGCACACGGTCGGCCCGGTATCGGCGCCCTGCTGCAGCGGGCGGCCCGCCAGCACGCCGGCGCGCTCGGCGTCGGCCAGCGTCTCGGTCGAGAACAGCCCGGCCAGCCAGGCACGTTCGGGCAAGTCCGGGCGCGGCGACACGAAGATGCACTGGGCGATGCGGTCGTCGACGATGTGCACCGCGCGGTACACGCCGGCGCTGCGGTCGGCATATTCGAGCCAGTCCGCATCGTCGTCGTCGACGCCCAGCAAACCGCGCGCCCACGTGCCGAAATCGGTGATGCGGTTGCGGCCGGCCATTTCATAGCGGGTGAAACCGGCGCCCTGCGCCCGCGTCCAGTACGCCACCTGGTCCAGGCCCAGCGGCGTGCGCGACAGCACGAAGCCGTGCCATTGCACGGGGAAGCGGTCGACCATCACCGGGGTGTGCTTGAATTCCGGCTCGCCGGACACGGGATCGACCACCGGGTTCACGACGGCGCCGACGCGGGCGTCCGATGCCGTTTGCCCGTTCCAGTGGATCGGCACGAACACGCTGCCGCGGGCGATGCCGCCGCCGTGCCGCACCCGCGCCACCATGCTGCCCCACTGCGACGAGATGCGTGCCAGTTCGCCATCGCGCACGCCGCACAGCAGCGCATCCTGCGGGTGCAGGTCGACGAACGATTCCGGCGTGTGCTCGGCCAGCTTGGGCGCGCGGCCGGTGCGCGTCATCGTGTGCCACTGGTCGCGCACGCGGCCCGTGTTCAGCACCAGCGGATATTCGCCGCCGGCCGTGTTGACGGGCAGGCGCGGCACGGTCGGCACGAAGCGGGCGCGCCCGTCCGGGAACGAGAAACGCCGGTCGTCGAAGACGCGGCGTCCGATCGGCCATTGCACGGGCTGCAGGGCGTCGTAAGCGGCGCGGTCGAGCGAGGCCAGCGCGCCGATGTCGAACACGCGCGGCAGGGCATCCGGTGCGTTGCGCCAGGCCGACAGGCGCGCATGCTCGGCGAAGATGTCCGACTGGTGCTGGAAATCGAAGCCGTCGTAGCCCAGCCGTTGCGCGAAGTCGCACAGGATCTTCCAGTCGGCCCGCGCCTCGCCAGGCGCCGGCAGGAAGCCCCGCTGGCGCGAGATGCGGCGCTCGGAATTGGTCACCGTGCCATCCTTCTCGGCCCAGGCCAGCGCCGGCAGCAGCACGTGGGCGAAGGCGTTGGTGTCGGTGTCCTGCACCACGTCCGAAGCGATCACCAGTTCGGCTTTCGACAGCGCGCGGCGCACCTGGTCCGCATCCGGCAGGCTGACCATCGGGTTGGTGGCGATGATCCACACCGCCTTGACTTTCCCGGCTTCGATCGCCTGGAACAGGTCCACGGCCTTCAGCCCGGGCTTGTCGGCGATGCGCGGCGAATCCCAGAATTCGCGCACGGCGGCGCGGTGTTCCGGCTTGTCCAGGTCCAGGTGGGCCGCCAGCATGTTGGCCAGGCCGCCCACTTCGCGCCCGCCCATCGCGTTCGGCTGGCCGGTGATCGAGAACGGGCCCATGCCCGGCTTGCCGATGCGGCCCGTGACCAGGTGGCAGTTGATGATCGCGTTGACCTTGTCGGTCCCGGCGGACGACTGGTTCACGCCCATCGAGAAACCAGTGATCACCTTCGCCGTGGCGGCGAACGATTCGTAGAATGCCAGCACGTCTTCCACCGGCAGCCGGCAGGCTTTCGCCACCTCTTCGGGAGTGATGTCGGCAGCTTCCAGTGCCTCGTTCAGGCCGCGCGTGTGGTTGGCGATGAAGGCAGCGTCCACGGCCTCGCCGCGCGACAAGTAGGCCAGCAGGCCGTTGAACAGCCACACATCGGTGCCCGGCTTCACGGGCAGGTGCAGGTCGGCCAGCTCGCAGGTGGCGGTACGGCGCGGGTCGATGACGACCAGCTTCATGTCCGGCCGGGCTTCCTTCGCGCGCATGATGCGCTGGAACAGGATCGGGTGGCACCAGGCCAGGTTCGAGCCGACCAGCACGATCATGTCGGCGCTTTCCAGGTCGTCGTAGTTGACCGGCACCAGGTCTTCGCCGAAGGCCCGCTTGTGGCCCGCCACGGCGGACGACATGCACAGCCGCGAATTGGTATCGATGTTGGCGCTGCCGACATAGCCCTTCATCAGCTTGTTGGCAACGTAATAGTCTTCCGTCAGCAACTGGCCGGACACGTACAGGGCCACCGAATCCGGCCCGTGCTCGTCGACGATCGCGCGCCATTGGCCGGCGGCGCGGTCCAGCGCCTCGTCCCAGGAAACCTGCCGCAGCGCGCCGCCTGGTTGCCCGCCTTCGCGAACCTGTGGATGCAGCAGCCGCCCTTCCAGGCCCAGCGTCTCGCCGAGCGCCGAGCCCTTCACGCACAGCCGGCCGAAGTTCGATGGGTGATCCACGTCGCCGGACACGGTGGCGGACTGCGGCCCCTGGGGCACGGCCTTGACGCCGCAGCCGACGCCGCAATAAGGACAGGTGGTGGCGATGGACAGGTGTTGCTGGGACAGGTTCACGATGGTTCCAATTCTCGAATTTATGCAGCGAGCGCGGGGCCGAACAGCAGCTGGTGGCGCATCGCGCTGATGTCGGCGCCGCGCTGGATCAGGTCGAAGTACCACGGCCCATCCTGCACGTCGCCGTACAGCACGGCGCCGACCAGGCATGGCCCGTCCAGCACCAGCCGCTTGTAGACGCCGCGGCGCGCATCGCGCAGCACCAGGTCTTCGCTGCCTTCGGCGCCGATGAAGTCGCCGACCGAATACAGCTCGATGCCGGTCACCTTCAGGCGCGTGGGCGATGCCTGCTGCACATAGCGACGGTGGCCCGCGCCGGCCAGGTGGGCGGCGCAGACCTTGGCCTGCTCCCAGATCGGCGCGACCAGGCCGAACGTGGCGCGGCGGTGCTGCACGCATTCGCCGACGGCGTACACGCGCGGATCGTACGACTGCAGCGTGTCGTCGACCACGATGGCGCGCTCGCAATGCAGCCCGGCCGATTTCGCCAGTTCGATGTTGGGGCGCACGCCGGCCGTCATGACCACCAGGTCCGCCGGGATCTCGGTGCCATCCTTGAAGCGCACGGCCGTCACGCGGTCCGGGCCGACGATTTCGGCGGTCTGCGCTTCCAGCATGAACTTCAGGCCGCGTGCCTCCAGCGCGCGCTGCAGCAGTTGCGCGGCCGGCTTGTCGAGCTGCTGGTTCATCAGCGCATCGGTCACGTGCACCACGGTGACCGCCATGCCCTGCTTGAGCAGCCCGTTGGCGGCCTCCAGCCCCAGCAGGCCGCCGCCGATGACGACGGCATGCGTGTGGTCGCGGGAAGCGGAGAGCATGCTTTCGACGTCGGCGATGTCGCGGAACGCCAGCACGCCGGGCAGCTCGTGGCCCGGCACGGGAATGATGAACGGCTTCGACCCGGTCGCGATCAGCAGGCGGTCGTAGCGCACTTCATGGCCGGACTGCGCCCGCACGATGCGGCGGCGGCGGTCGATGTGCACCACCGGATCGCCGGCGTGCAGCGTGATGCCGTTCGCTTCGTACCACTCGCGCGTGTTGAGCATGATGTCGTCGACCGACTTCTCGCCTGCCAGCACGGGCGACAGCAGGATGCGGTTGTAGTTACCGTGCGGTTCGGCGCCGAACACGGTGATGTCGTACAGGTCCGGCGCCAGGGCGAGCAACTCCTCGACCGTGCGCATGCCGGCCATGCCGTTACCGACGACGACCAGGGCGGGCTTCATGGTGTCGTCCTCAAGCCCCGACCCATACCTTGCCGCCCTCGATGCGCGCCGGCCAGGTCGGCACCGAGTTTTCCGGCGCTTCCAGGCATTCGCCCGTCTGCAGGTCGAAATGGTGCTTGTAGATCGGCGAGGCGACGACGATACGCTCGCCCAGGCTGCCCACCAGGCCGCGCGACAGCACGGACGCTTCCGAATTCGGATCGTAGTTGCCGATCGCGAACACGCGGATGTCGTTCCCCTGGTTCAGGCGGAACACGGCGACCTGCTCGTTGTTCAGCAGGGCGCACACGCCGGTGTTCGGCACGATGTCTTCCACGCCGCAGATCGCGGTCCAGTTGGCGGCTTCGTTGTCACGTTTCATGTTGGCTCCTAGTCAGCTGTTCAAGAGATTGGTCAGGCGGCTTTGATGGGGATGACGCGTTTCTTTTCCTGCACGGTGGCGGGCCGGATCTGGCCGCGCTCTTCGATGAACACCACGTTCTCGTCCTTCTTCTCGCTGTTGACGAAATGGCGGAAACGGGCGCGCGTTTCCGGGTTGTTCACGGCTTCCTTCCACTCGCAAATGTAGGTATCGACCACGCGCTGCATGTCGGCTTCCAGTTCGGCAGCCAGTTCGAGCTTGTCGTTGATGACCACGTCCTGCAGGTATTCCAGGCCGCCTTCCAGGTTGTCGCGCCACGTGCTGGTGCGCTGCAGGCGGTCGGCCGTACGGCTGTAGAACATCAGGAAGCGGTCGACGTACTTGATCAGCGTTTCCTTGTCGAGGTCGGAGGCGAACAGTTCGGCGTGGCGCGGCTTCATGCCGCCGTTGCCGCACACGTACAGGTTCCAGCCCTTTTCGGTGGCGATGATGCCGACGTCCTTGCCCTGCGCTTCGGCGCACTCGCGGGTGCAGCCGGATACGCCGAACTTGATCTTGTGCGGCGTGCGCAGGCCCTTGTAGCGGTTCTCCAGTTCGATGGCCAGGCCCACGCTGTCGTCCACGCCGTAGCGGCACCAGGTGGAACCCACGCACGACTTCACGGTGCGCAGCGATTTGCCGTAGGCGTGGCCGGTCTCGAAGCCGGCGGCGATCAGTTCTTCCCAGATCGACGGCAGTTCGTCGACACGGGCACCGAACAGGTCGACGCGCTGGCCGCCGGTGATCTTGGTGTACAGGCCGTATTTCTTTGCGACCTGGCCCACCGCGATCAGGCCATCGGGCGTCACTTCGCCGCCCGGCATGCGCGGCACCACCGAGTACGTGCCGTCCTTCTGGATGTTGCCCAGGTAGTAGTCGTTGGTGTCCTGCAGGCTGGCGTGTTCCTTCTTCAGCACGAAGTCGTTCCAGCACGTGGCCAGGATCGAGCCGGCCAGCGGCTTGCAAACGTCGCAACCGAGGCCCTTGCCGTGCTGGGCCAGCAGTTCGTCGAAGGTCTTGATATTGCCGGCGCGGATGATGTGGAACAGTTCCTGGCGCGAGTGCGGAAAGTGTTCGCAGACATGGTTGTTGACGTCCATGCCCTGCTTCTTCATCTCGGCCTTCATCACCTGCGTGACCAGCGGCACGCAGCCGCCGCACGAGGTGCCAGCGTTGGTGCAGCTCTTCAGCGCGCCGATCGACGTGGCGCCATCGGCCACCGCGGCGCAGATCGCGCCCTTGGTCACGTTGTTGCACGAGCAGATCTGCGCGGCGTCCGGCAGCGAATCCACGCCCAGGCCCGGCTTGGCCTTGCCGTCCGATTGCGGCAGGATCAGGAATTCCGGCGATTCCGGCAGCTCGATGCGGTTCAGCATCATCTGCAGCAGCGTGCCGTATTCGCCGGCATCGCCGACCATCACGCCGCCCAGCAGGTACTTGCCGCAATCGGACACGACGATCTTCTTGTAGACCTGCTTGCGCTCGTCGGTGAACTGGTAGCTGCGCGCGCCTTCCACCTTGCCGTGCGGGTCGCCGATGGAGGCCACGTCCACGCCCATCAGTTTCAGCTTGGTGCTCATGTCGGCGCCATTGAATTCGGCCGACTGGCCAGCCAGCTGTTTCGCCACCACGCGGGCCATGTCGTAGCCAGGGGCCACCAGGCCGTAGATCATGCCGTTCCACAGCGCGCATTCACCGATCGCGAACACGTGCGGATCGGAGGTGCGGCACTGGTTGTCGATGGTGATGCCGCCGCGCGGGCCGATGGCCAGGCCGGCTTCCTTGGCCAGCTGGTCGCGGGGGCGGATGCCGGCGGAGAACACGATCATGTCCACGTCGAGGTGCGTGCCGTCGGCGAACTGCATGCGGTGCGCGCCTTCCTCGCCGTCGACGATCGCGGTGGTGTTCTTGCCGGTATGCACCGTCACGCCCAGTTCGGCGATCTTGTTGCGCAGGATGCGGCCACCGCCATCGTCGACCTGCACGGCCATCAGGCGCGGCGCGAATTCGACCACGTGCGTGATCAGGCCCATGTCGCGCAGCGCCTTCGCGCATTCCAGGCCCAGCAGGCCGCCACCGATGACGACGCCGGTCTTCAGGCGGGCGCCCGCTTCGGCCATGCCTTCCAGGTCCTCGATGGTGCGGTAGACGAAGCAGTCCTTGCGGTCGCGGCCATCGATCGGCGGCACGAAGGGATAAGAACCAGTCGCGAGCACCAGCTTGTCGTAAGACAGAATGTCACCGGTGCTGGCCGTGACCGTCTTCGCCGCCAGGTCGATCGACTCGGCGCGCGCGTTCAGGCGCAGCACCATGTCGGAGCGGTCGAAGAAGCCCGGCTTCACCAGCGACAGGTCGTCCGCGCTCTTGCCGCTGAAGAATTCCGACAGGTGCACGCGGTCATAGGCCGGGCGCGGTTCTTCGCACAGCACCGTGACCTGCATGTCGGCGACGGGATTGTCCGCCAGGCTTTCGAGGAATTTGTGGCCAACCATGCCATGACCGATGACGACGATTTTCATGTTCTGCTCCGTGACTCAGTAATCAGTATTCAAATTTGCAATGCAGATCAGGCGGCGGCGCGAGCCAGCGCATGTTCTTCATTGGTGGCGGCCGAGAAGCGCAGCGCGATCGCGCAGACTGCGGAAATCAGCACCAGGAAGCCCAGGATCGACAGCGTCTGCTGCGTGCTGCCCACGCCCTTCATCAGGAAACCGGCAGCGACCGCACCCACGTTGCCGCCGGCGCCGATGATGCCGGTGACGCCGCCCAGCGCGCGCTTGTCGATGAACGGCACCAGCGCGTAGGTGGCGCCGCAAGCCATGTGCACGCACATGCCGAAGGACAGCATGGCGAAGATGGCGACCGTGGCGGTATCGGCCTTGGCGAACCAGATCAGGCCGGCGCCTTCGCCCAGCATCAGGATGAACAGCAGCGTGACACGGGCGTTCAGGCTGCCGCGCAACGCCATCTTGTCGGACACGAAGCCGCCCAGGGCACGGGCGAACAGTGCCAGCAGGCCGAAGCTGCCGGCGGCCAGGCCCGCCTGTTTCAGCGACATGTCGAACTGGTCGACGTAGTAGGTGGCGGCCACGTTGTGGATGAACAGTTCCACGCCGAAGCATGCGCCGTAGGTGATGAACAGCAGCCAAACGCGGTAGTTCGCGGCGGCCAGCTTGAAGCTGTCCCAGCCGCCTTTTTTACCGCCTTCGATTTCGATGCCGGCCTTGCGCAGCTCGGCGTAGTTGCCTTGCGGGCAGTCCTGCGTGAATTTCCAGTACAGCGCGCCCACGATGATCATCAGCACGCCCGGCACGATCAGCGCCAGGCGCCAGCCCATGGTTTCCGACACGCCCAGCATCAGGATCGCGGCCATGATCAGCGGCATGGTCGCTTGCGTGACGCCGCCGCCGGCATTGCCCCAGCCGGCCGTGGCCGCGTTGGCGGTACCGACCACGCGCGGGCCGAACATCACCGAGGTGTGGTACTGCGTGATGACGAAGCTGGCGCCGATCGCGCCGATCAGCATGCGGAAGAACAGGAAGCTTTCGTAGCTTTGCGAAGCGGCCACGCCGAACACGGGGATGGAGCCGAACACCAGCAGCGCGGTGTGCGCCTTGCGCGGGCCGTAGCGGTCGCACATCGGACCGATGATCATGCGCACCAGGATCGTGATCGCCACCGCGGCGATGTTGATATTGGCGATCTGCCCGGCCGTGAGGCCGAATTCGCCCTTGATGACGGGCATCAGCGGGGCGCAGGCGAACCAGGCGAAGAAGCAGGCGAAGAACGCCATCCACGCCAGGTGGAACGCACGCATCTGTGGCGTGGCGAACGAGAAGAGCTTGATGCTGTCAGCTTTGCGGGTCACGTTGCTGGTCATTTTTTCATCCCTGTTATCGGAAGCTACAAGCAAAAAAAAGCGCCCGAGCAGTTCTCGCGGAAACGTGTTTCGTGAAACATGTTTCGTGAGTCTGCCCGGACGCCGTTGTCCTGATGCCGCCCCGCCATTGGGACGGCTATGCAATGTTCAGGAGATCGCCTTTGACCTCTTGCCCTGTACTTTGCAAGAGGCGTGCCAGCTTTTTTTCAGGGGCTTCCAGGGGGGCGCAGGGGCTGCGCGAATGGTTCTGGGGCGGGGAGGATGGGAAAAGGCGGGGCGGCATGCAAGCTGGCGGTGCAGTGCCGCCCGCTTATGGTGCAGCGCAATGTCAATTTCGCATGTGGACCGGGAAGGAGGCCGCATAGGCCTCCGGGTCGGTGCCATCCCAGACGTGGCCGTCGACCAGCGTCGAGCTGCGCAGCACCTCCGCCGGTACGGCCACGCCGGCCATTTCAGCCGCCTCGCGGTACAGGCGCAACTGGGTAACCGACTGCGCCACCGCCAGGTAATCGGGGTCGTCCTTCAGCAAGCCCCAGCGGCGGAACTGGGTCATGAACCACATGCCATCCGACAGCCACGGATAGTTCGCCTGGCCGCCCTGGTGGAAGCACATCGGGTGTTCATCCCGCCACGCATGCCCGGCGCCATCGTCGTAGCGGCCCAGCATGCGGGGCAGGATCGCCGCCTTGCCGGTATTTATATAAGGCACGGCGGCGATGATCTCGGCGGTGGCACGGCGGTTTTCATCGCTGGCATCGATCCACCTGCCCGCCTCCAGGACGGCCGCGACCAGCGCGCGGCACGTGTTCGGGTGGGCGCGCACGAATTCCAGCGACGCACCGAGCACCTTTTCCGGATGATCCGGCCAGATCTGCTGGCTGGTCGTGGCGGTGACGCCGACGCCGTCGAGCACCGCCTGGTGGCCCCACGGATCGCCTGCGCAGAAGCCGTCCATGTGGCCCTCGACGAGGTTGTAGACCATCTGCGACGGCGGCACGGTGATCGCCCGCACGTCCTTCATCGGGTGGATGCCGTGTGCGGCCAGCCAGTAATACAGCCACATCGCATGGGTACCGGTCGGGAAGGTCTGGGCGAACACGTACTGGCGGCTGTTTTCGTCCACGTTACGCGCCATCAGGGCGGCCAGCGAGGCACCATCCGTGGCGCCCTGCTCCGCCAGGCGGCGCGACAGCGTGATGGCCTGGCCGTTGCGGTTCAGGTTCATCAGCACGGCCATGTCGCGCGGCTGGGCGCCGATGCCCAGCTGGGTGCCGTAGACCAGGCCATACAGCGCGTGGGCCGCATCGAGTTCGCCGGTCATCAGCTTGTCGCGCACGCCGGCCCACGAGGTTTCGCGCGACAGCGCGATGCGGATGCCGTGCTTTTCGTCGAAGCCCAGCATGGCCGCCATGACGACCGGCGCGCAGTCGGTCAGCGGGTTGAATCCTATGTTGACGGTTTTCTTTTCGATTTGCATGACTGCTCCAGCGGGGCGGCACTGCGTGCTCAACCCAGCAAGTCCTCCACGTCCAGTATCCGCTGGGCGATCTCGGCCAGCTTCAGTTTCTTGTTCATCGCCATCGTCCGCAGGCGCTGGTAGGCCTGGTCCTCCGTCATGCCGTGGCGGCTCATCAGCAGCCCCTTGGCGCGGTCGACCACCTTGCGCTCGGCCAGTTTGAGCTTGGTGTCCTGCAGTTCATCCAGCAGCTTCTGCTCCTTGCGGAAGCGCGCCAGCGCCACCGAGAGCACCGGCTTGATGCGTTCCGGCTTCAGGCCGGCCACGATGTAGGCCGATACGCCCGCCTCCATCGCGGCATCCATCGACGACTGCTTGTCGTCCTCGGTGAACATGACGATCGGGCGGCGTTCGTCGCGGGTCGCCACGACGATGTGCTCCAGCACGTCGCGCGCATCCGATTCGGCATCGACGATGATCATGTCCGGCTGCAGCCGGGCGATTTCTTCCGGCAGGTGGAAGTCGGCCGGCAGCGACGCCACGAGGTCGTAGCACGCTTCCATCAGGCCGGCATGCAGCGCGGCGGCGCGCAGCGAGGCGTCGCTTTCGTGGGGAGGGTGAACTAAAACGATGCGGAGATGGCGGCTCATGCCCTATTGCAAAGCAAGAATTGTGCCTGCGCGTCGAACAAACTCGTTACGGTCGAGCTCGTGTCATGGTGGTATAGCAGAGCTCGTGTCAGGGGGGCAGGCACCCTGACACGAGCTCTGCTGTTTGGATACGAATCGCGGCATGATGGTTATAACCCTGGCATTCGGCGCCGGTGACTTATAGCGAGCTCGGCAATGTCAGGGTGCCTGACCCCCTGACATTTGCAAAGACGGTCAAGCGGCTGAGCCTGTGTCATGGGGTCAGGCACCCTGACACGGGCTCAGCTATTGGAGCGCATGCCCCAGCGTTGTACCGTCGTGCGCTCCAGGGCGGCGAACAGCAGGTGTTCGACGGCGAGGCCGATCAGGATCACGGCGGCGAGGCCGGCAAATACCTTGTCGGTGTACAGCTCGTTGCGGTTCTGGAAGATGTACCAGCCCAGGCCGCCCTTGCCGGACGAGGCGCCGAACACCAGCTCGGCGGCGATCAGCGTGCGCCATGCGAAAGCCCAGCCGATCTTCAGCCCGGAGACGATCGCCGGCAGCGCGGCGGGTACCAGGATCTGGATTACGAACGGCAGCCCGGCCAGCCCGTAGTTGCGGCCCGCCATCCGCAGCGTGGGCGGCACCGACTGGAAGCCGGCGTAGGTTCCCAGCGCCAGCGGCCACAGCACCGCATGCACGATGACGAAGACCAGGCTGGCGTTGCCAAGGCCCAGCCACAGCATGGCCAGCGGCAGCAGCGCGATGGCCGGCAGCGGGTTGAACATGGCGACCAGCGTTTCCAGCAGGTCGCGGCCCAGCCGCGTGGACACCGCCAGCGCGGTCAGCACGAAGGCCAGCGCGATGCCGGCGACATACCCCTGCACCAGCACGGCCAGCGACACCTCCACCTTCTCGATCAATTCGCCGCTGGCGATACCGTCGACGAACGCGCGCGCCGTCTGCAGGAAGGTGGGCAGCAGCAGGTCGTTGTCCTGCCAGCGCGCGGCCAGTTCCCACAGCAGCGCCAGCACGGAAAGCACCACGGCCTTGCGCAGCCAGCCCTGCTGCCACAGGCGCTGCGCGGCCGGCAGGGGGCGCTGCAGCGACGCCGGCGCGGCGGGCGCCAGGTCATACTGGAATTCCTGGCGGATGGGCGGTTCGAGCGTGCTCACAGGGCGATCCTTTCCGCTGCCTCCGCCGGCTCGGCCCGGGGTGCCGCGCCGAACAGCAGGTGATGGATGCGCTGCGCGGCGTGCTGGAAGTCGGCGCTTCCGCCACTGTGCAGCCCGAACTGGTGGCTGTTCAATTCGGCGCGCACGCGGCCCGGATGCGGCGACAGCAGCAGGATGCGGTTGCCGACCACGAGGGCCTCCTCGATCGAGTGCGTCACGAAGAGCAGCGTGAACGGCGATTCCTCCCACAGCTTCGTCAGCTCTTCCTGCATGGCGCGTCGCGTGAGGGCGTCGAGCGCGGCGAACGGTTCATCCATCAGCAGCACGGCAGGCTGCATGGCCAGCGCGCGGGCAATCGCCACACGCTGCTTCATGCCGCCGGACAGCGTGTGCGGATAGGCGTTCTCGAAACGCTCCAGACCCACCCGGGCGATCCAGTGCCGCGCCCGTTCCCTGGCTTCGGCACGGCCGCAGCTTTTCGATGCCAGCAGCGGGAACGTGACGTTTTCCAGCACCGTCTTCCACGGCGGCAGCTGGTCGAACTCCTGGAACACGCAGATGCGGTCTGGCCCCGGCTTCGTGATCGGCTTGCCGCCCAGCGTGATCGAACCCGCCGCCGGCGTGATGAAACCGCCGACCGCCTTCAGCAGCGACGACTTGCCGCAGCCGGATGGCCCCAGCAGCACGAAGCGGTCGCCGCCGAACACGTCGAAGTCGACATCCTGCGTGGCGCGCACGGCATGGCCGCCGCTGCGGTATTCGAGGGTGACGCCGCGGGCGCGCAGCAGCGCCTCGGCGGACGAAGGTGGCCGAACGACCTGCAGCGGTGCCATGTCAGCTCCCCTTCGCCACCAGCGGCTCTTCGAAGAAATAATCGCGCCAGGTCGCCGGCTTGTTTTTTACGGCACCCACGCGGTGCATGAACTGGGCGATCTTCAGCGTGTTCTGCGGCGCGATGTTGAACTGCACCTCGGGGTTCTTGAAGATCTTCACGAGCAGGGCACGGTCGATATTGCTCTTGTTGGCTTTCAGGTAGATGTCGGCCGCGCCTTCCGGGTTCTTCGCCGCGTAGTCGGCGGCCTCGGCCAGCGCCTGCACGAACGAGCGCAGCGTCTTCGGGTTCTCCTTGCGGTATTTCTCGGTGGCGTACAGCAGCGTGGCCGATGCCGGACCGCCCAGCACGTCATACGATTTCAGGATCACGCGCGCATTCGGGTTCTGCGCCAGTTCCTGTTCCTGGAACGGCGGCGTGGCGAAGTGGCCGCTGATCTCGGTGCCGTTCGAGATGATGGCCGCGGCGGCATCGGGATGCGGCAGCGTCTGCGTAAACTTGTCGAGCCGGGCGAATTCCTTGTCGCCCCACTTCTGCGCCGCGGCCAGCTGCAGGATGCGCGATTGCACGGAGACCGTGACGGCGGGCAGCGCGATGCGGTCGTTCCCGGTGAAGTCCGCGATCGATTTCACTTTCGGGTTGTTGGTGATCAGGTAGTACGGGAAGCTGCCCAGCGATGCCACGCCCTTCACGTTCTGCCGGCCCCGGGTGCGGTCCCAGACGGTGATCAGCGGGCCGACGCCGGCTCCGGCGATGTCGATGCTGCCCGCCAGTAAGGCGTCGTTGATGGCGGCACCACCCGAGAGCTGCTTCCATTCGACCTTCACGTCCACGCCATTCTGCTTGCCGTATTTTTCGATGAGCTTCTGCTCCTGGGCGATGTTCAGGATCAGGAACGGCACGCCGAATTGCTGGGCGATGCGGATGGTACCTTCGGCCTGGGCGCCGGTGGCGAGAACCAGCGCGAGCGCGCCGGCGGCGATATGCAATGCTTTCATCAATTTTCCAGAATGGTTGGTCGGCCACCGCGGCGGCCTGTCACGTGGGTGTGCAGAAACATTTCAAAAAATCCGGTGACAGGCTCCAATTTCGCGGAAACATTTCAAAAGAAATGGTGACAGGCTCCGATTTCGCGGAAACATTTCAAAAGAAATGGTGACTGTCACCGTTTTTAACAAAAAAGAATCGGAGCCTGTCACCGGTTTTTCAGTAAGGCACGTCGCCTTCGATGGTGGTGCGGTACAGCTTGCGGCGCTGGTCGGCCGGACAGCCGGCGGCCAGGTGCATCAGCGAGCGGTTGTCCCAGAACACCATGTCATGGGGCCGCCATTCGTGGCGGTACACGTGCGCGGGCTTCACGCTGTGGGCGAACAGCTCTTTCAGCAGCGCGGCGCTGGCATCCTCGGGAATGCCGACGATGCGCGTGGTGAAATGCTCGCTGACGAACAGCGCCTGCCGCCCCGTTTCCGGGTGCGTGCGCACGACCGGGTGCACCACCGGTTTCACTTCGTCGATCTGCGCTTGCGTGAGGTTCGGGCGCCATGGGCTGCGCCGCTGCAGTTCGGCGTATTGTTTCAGGTAGCTGTGCTCGGCCCTGGCGTAGCGGATCTCGCGCTTCACCGCCTCCGGCAGCGTGTCGTAGGCCAGGTGCATGTTGGCGAACAGCGTGTCGCCGCCTTCGGCCGGCAGCTCCTGTGCATGCAGCATCGAGCCCAGGCTGGGCCTTTCCTTGTAGGACAGGTCGGAATGCCAGAAATGGCCGGCGTCGCCCAGGCCGATCGGCTTGCCGTCTTCGACGATATTCGAGACGACGAGGACTTCCGGGTGCCCCGCCAGCTGGAAATTTCTCAGCACATGGATTTGCAAGGGCCCGAACAGGCGGGAAAAATTCACCTGCTGTTGCGGCGTGATGCGCTGGTCCCGGAACACCAGCACGTGGTGCTCCAGGTGGGCGGCATGCAGCTGCAACAAGGCCTTGCGGGAGAGCGGCTGTGCCAGGTCGAGGCCAATCACTTCAGCGCCAAGGGGACCTTCGAACGGGCGAATGTGCAGCGATGCTTCACGTGAAGTTTCTGCATTTACCGCGGCATTCTTGACAGCACTTGGTACTGCGGCACTCAGGACTGCGGACATGTGATGCGCTCCAGCTGACGGGGTCGGAAGCTCGTCCGGCACCGCGCTTTCCACGGCCACGGCACCAGTCGAGTGAAGCCAGTCTATGCCGCGCGCATCATGATGAAAACGAATGCTTTTTGATATCGATATGCGGTTTGCATCAGCCGGGCGTTGCGCCGCCGGCCAGTTGCTGCGCCGTTTTCAGCGCCTCCACGATCGCCGCGAATGCCGCCTGGCGCGACTCGCGATCGGGTACCCGCAGGGCATACGCGGGGTGATAGGTGACGACGACCCAGCGCCCTTCATGCTCGAACGGCGCATCCATGTAATCCTTCATCGTCACGCTGCCGGTCTGCAGGACCGACTTCAACGCGGTGCTGCCGAGCGCCACCAGCACGTCCGGCGCGACCGTTTCCAGTTCCGTCTCGAGCCAGTAGCGGCAGGCCATCACTTCCTTCTGCGCCGGCGTCTTGTGCAGGCGGCGCTTGCCGCGCGGCTCCCACTTGAAGTGCTTGACGGCGTTGGTGACATACACGGTGCGCCGGTCCAGGCCCGCTTCATCCATCGCCTTGTCCAGCAGGTCGCCGGCCGGGCCGACAAAAGGCTTGCCGGCCAGGTCTTCCTGGTCGCCCGGCTGCTCGCCCACCAGCATGATCTTCGCGCGCCGCGCACCTTGCCCGGCCACGGCCTGCGTGGCGTTCTGCCACAGGTCGCAGCGGCGGCATTCGTCCAGCGAACTGGGTTGCTGGCGTTCGGGCGCCGCCTTTTCCGGAGCGATGGGAATCGTGGTGCCGCCGCGCTTGCCGACGGTATCGAGCTGCCCGACCTTGCGGGCACCGGCGGCGGCCTGCGTGACCATGTGCGGCACCACGGCCGCTTCGGGCAGGTTCTTCCAGAACCGCTGGCGGATGTGGTTGTGCATGATGTCCGCATTCAGGCGGGCCGGATTGAAGATGCTGCGGTAGTATGTGAGCCACAGGGATTCGCCGGCATCGTCGAAGTCCGCCGCGCTGCGCGCCAGGGCCTCGCCGGTATGCAGGGAGGCGCCATCCCACAGCACGGTGGCCTCGGGCGTGGCGATCATCCAGCTGGTCTTGCCCATGCGTTTCGCGAAGTGCTGCGCCACCTGGGGCAACACGTCGTGCGCGGGCTCGAACCACGCGACGAAGCGCGGCGCGCCCGCTTCTTCGGGACGCTCGCGAAAGCGCAGGTAGGCATGCATGTCGTGTTCTTCATGCCGCACGGCCCGGACCATGCCGGCAAGGCGTGCACCGTCTTCATCCGCCATCGATATGACCTCGTGTTCGCCAGCGTGCCAGCGCCACAGCACGCGGTAAAGGAAGGCCCAGCGGTCGTGGGCGCGATAGCAGGCGGCGCCTTGCAGCATCTCCATCAGTCTGCGGGAGATACGCGGCTGCGCACCGGCTGGAAGATTCAGGGGCGGCGGGTCCGATCGCTCATCGGGGTTATGAGTTTCCTCACTGGCCAACTTACTTGCCAAACTGCTTGCTGGTTCGATTGCACCTTCAACTGCCGACTCGGTTACTGCCTTGCTACGTGCTGCAACTTCTACTGCGACTTCAACTGCTGCTTCATTTACATCTACATCAACTGCCACTTCATTTACTGCCACTTCATTTACTGCCACTTCATTTACTGCCACTTCAACTGCTACTTCAACTGCCACTTCATTGACTGCTACTTCACTTGCTACTTCACTTGCTGCTTCGGCTATTGCCTTACTGCCCGAGTCGTTCACCAGCTCACCTACAGCCATGGGAGGCATTGCACTCAGCAGGTCTCCGCCGCCTTCCTGCAAGACCCATTGTACGTATTCGGGCGGAATGCGGCGCACGATCAGGGCCCGCGCGGCGGCGCGCCATTCGCCGAACGAGGTGGCCACCACCGGCTGGCCGGACAGCACGCGTGCCACCACATCCACCTGGCCGCCTGTCATGCGGCCTGCAGTTCCGGGAACAATGCCATCTGCTGCGGCACGTCGGCCATGGCCCGGCGCAGCGTATCGGACGACGTGGTATCGCGCGCCGGCCGGTAGTCGGCGGTGACGATGAATGGCGCCACTTTCTTCATGCTGCAGCGCAGGCGCGCAAGGTCGGCCCAGCGCACTTGCCTCATGCGGCGCAGCTCGACGATGCGCTGCGCGTTGCGGATGCCGATGCCGGGGATGCGCGCGATCATCTGTGGCTCGGCGCGGTTCAGGTCCATCGGGAAGTGTTCGCGGTGCGCCAGTGCCCAGGCCAGCTTCGGGTCGATGTCGAGCGACAGGTTGCCCGATGCGGGCAGCAGTTCCTTCGCCTGGAAGCCGTAGCTGCGCAGCAGGAAGTCCGCCTGGTACAGCCGGTGCTCGCGCAGCAGCGGCGGCGGTGCCAGCGGCACGCTCTTCGGGCTTTCCGGAATCGGGCTGAAGGCGCTGTAGTAGACACGCTTGAGCTTGTAGCTGCCGTACAGCGTTTCCGCCGTGGTAAGGATGCGTGCATCGTCGCTCGCATCGGCGCCCACGATCATCTGCGTGCTCTGCCCCGCCGGCGCGAAGGTCGGCGACCGCGGCTCCGCTTCCTTCTCGTCCAGCTTCAGGCGGATATTACCCATCGCCAGCTTGATGGTGTGGACGTTCTTCTCGGGCGCCAGTTTCTGCACGCTGTCCTGCGTGGGCAGTTCGATGTTGACGGACAGCCGGTCGGCATAGCGGCCGGCCGCCTCGATCAGCGCCGGGTCGGCATCGGGAATCGTCTTCAGGTGGATGTAGCCGCGAAACTGGTGCACTTCACGCAGCTCGCGCGCGACGGCGACCAGCTGTTCCATCGTGTAGTCGGCGGACTGGATGATGCCGGAGCTGAGGAACAGGCCGTCGATGTAATTGCGCAGGTAGAAGTCGACGGTGAGCTTGACCACTTCCTGCACGGTGAAGCGGGCGCGCGGCACGTTCGACGTGCGGCGGTTGACGCAGTACTGGCAATCGTAGACGCAGAAATTGGTCAGCAGGATCTTCAGCAGCGATACGCAGCGGCCGTCCGGCGTATAGCTGTGGCAGATGCCCATGCCGTTGGTGGCACCCAGGCCATCCTTGCCCTCCGACGAACGCTTCGGCGCGCCACTGCTGGCGCACGATGCATCGTATTTCGCCGCATCGGCCAGGATTTCAAGTTTGTCGTTCAGCTCCATGTTCGGCACCCAACTGTACAGATATACAGTATACCGAAGTCCTGTTCAGGACACCGTACGGGCGTGGCAAAAAGCGGGTCAGGCGCGGTTCAGAGCACCAATTCGGTGGTGGCCTATATGCTGGAATGTGCAGTTGAATCGCATGCATTCACCCCAGCAGCAAGGGCTGGGGTCAGGGTGGAGTACTGGCTGGTAGGCCAGTACCGCTACGCCGGCAAGGAGCGATGCTCCTTGAAACCCCGGCTACGCCCCGGCGGGGTGAAGCAGGGGTTTCGCGAAGCATGCTTCGCGCCTGCGGAACGGTGCTGGCATGCAGGCCGGCATTCCTTCCTGACCCCGGAATTTGCTCTTGGGGGGCTTATCTAAGCGGCGTTACGGACAGTCCCTGATTTGAGCTTCTGCTTTGCGGCGCGTTACGCGGCGCTGTAGTTGTTGGACAGCCGGTCTTTCAGCTTCTCCTGCAGTTCGGAGAATTGCGTGATCGTCATGCCCAGGTCGTGCAGGTGGCCGTCGTTGATGCCGTAGACCCAGCCATGCACGGTCACTTGCTGGCCGCGGTCCCACGCGTCGCGCAGGATGGTGGTGGAACTGACGTTGACGACCTGCTCGACCACGTTCAGCTCCACCAGCTTTTCGCTGCGCACGCGTTCGTCGAGCACGGTGCCGAGGTAGCGTTCATGCTTCTGGCTCACGTCCGCCACGTGGCGCAGCCAGTTGTCGACCAGGCCCACGCGGGCGCCGGTCAGCGCGGCGTGCACGCCCTTGCAGCCGTAGTGGCCCACGATGATCACGTGCTTTACCTTCAGCACTTCGATCGCGAACTGCAGCACGGAGAGGCAGTTCAGGTCGGAGTGGACGACGACGTTGGCGATGTTACGGTGCACGAACACATCGCCCGGCAGCAGGCCAAGCAGTTCATTGGCGGGAACGCGGCTGTCGGAACAGCCGATCCACAGGTATTCGGGAGAAGCCTGGTTGGCCAGGCGCTGGAAGAATTCCGGGTCGCGCGCGACCATCGAATCGGCCCAGCGGCGGTTGTTGTTCAGCAGTTCCCGCAGGTCGGAGGGCTTGGTATCGTTCATGATGCTCCTTTCAGACGTGACAAGGCCGCCGGTTGCAGGCCTCACAACGCGGCGGCCGTAGATACAAATGCCAGTTTACCCGATTAATGCCCGGTCGGCCGAACGTACTTTTTTGGTAGCGGTCACTCGATACGGGCTTCCGCCCGCATCGACAGCCTTATTCGAAGAAGTCCTTGACCTTGTCCATCCACGTCTTCGATTGCGGGCTGTGCTTCGAGCCGCCCTCGGTCGTGGCGCGTTCGAACTCGCGCAGCAGTTCCTTCTGCTTGTCGGTCAGCTTGACCGGCGTTTCCACGGCCACGTGGCAGAACAGGTCGCCCGGATAGCCGGAACGCACGCCCTTCACGCCCTTGCCCTTCAGGCGGAAGGTCTTGCCGGACTGTGTACCTTCGGGAACGGTGAACGACACCTTGCCGGACAGCGTGGGCACTTCGATTTCGCCACCCAATGCCGCCTTGGCGAACGAGATCGGCATTTCGCAGTGCAGGTCGTCGCCTTCACGCTGGAACACCGCGTGCGCCTTGATGTGGATTTCCACATAGAGGTCGCCCGGCGGCCCGCCATTGGTACCCGGTTCGCCGTTGCCGGACGAGCGGATGCGCATGCCGTTGTCGATGCCCGCCGGGATCTTCACTTCCAGCGTCTTGTTGCGCTTGATGCGGCCGGCGCCCGAGCACGTGGGGCACGGTTCCGGGATGATCTTGCCGGTACCGTGGCACTTCGGGCAGGTTTGCTGGATGCTGAAGAAGCCCTGCTGCATGCGCACCTGGCCGTGGCCGCCGCACGTGGAGCAGGTGACCGGCGACGTACCCGGCTTGGCGCCCGAGCCGTGGCAGGAATCGCATTTGTCCCATGCCGGCACGCGGATCGTCGTGTCGAAGCCGTGCGCGGCCTGCTCCAGCGTGATCTCGAGGTTGTAGCGCAGGTCCGCGCCGCGGTAGACCTGGGGTCCGCCGCCGCGCCGGCCGCCACCGCCGCCGAAGATGTCGCCGAAGATGTCGCCGAACGCATCGCCGAAGCCGCCGGCACCGCCGAAGCCGCCACCGCCCATGTTCGGATCCACGCCGGCGTGACCATAGCGGTCATACGCCTCGCGCTTTTCCGGATTGGTCAGCATCTCGTAGGCTTCCTTGACTTCCTTGAACTTCTCTTCCGCCTCTTTGTTGTCCGGGTTGCGATCCGGGTGGTACTTCATCGCAAGCTTGCGATAAGCCTTCTTGATCTCTTCTTCGGAGGCATTTTTTGCCAGGCCGAGAATCTCGTAAAAATCACGCTTTGCCATATGCAGGCACCTAACTGAACTGAATAGAAGGGGGACTGTATCAGGCGGCCGGGGTTACCGCCACCTGACGCCACCGCCCAGTGACCACTGCGACGTTGGCGTTGTGAAACAACCTCAAAACCCTGCCGATTATGCAAAAACGCCGAGCGGGCCACCGTACTACGGCCGCTCCGCTCGGCGGGGCCGGGAACGCCGTCGTCAGGCGTGTTCCCGGCCGGGTCTTGACAGCTCGCGCCGGCTTATTTGTTGTCTTTGACTTCCTTGAAGTCGGCGTCGACAACGTCATCCTGCTGCGCGCGGTTGTCCGCGCCGCCGCCCTGCTGGCCGCCCGGAGCCTGCTGGCCCGCGTCCGCACCGCCGGCTGCTGCCTGCTGCGCCTGCATGTCGGCGTACATCTTCTCGCCCAGCTTCTGCGCGGCTTCGGTCAGCGCAGCCACCTTGGAGTCGATGGTCGCCTTGTCGCCGGACTTGATTTCGCCTTCCAGGTCGGTGATGGCCGCTTCGATCTTGGCCTTCTCGTCGGCACCCAGCTTGTCGCCGTATTCGGTCAGCGACTTCTTGGTGGAGTGCACCAGCGCGTCGGCCTGGTTGCGCGACTCGGCCAGTTCCTTCACTTTCTTGTCTTCTTCGGCATTCAGCTCGGCGTCCTTCACCATCTTCTGGATTTCCTCTTCCGACAGACCGGAGTTGGCCTTGATGGTGATCTTGTTTTCCTTGCCGGTGGCCTTGTCTTTCGCGCCCACGTGCAGGATGCCGTTGGCGTCGATGTCGAAGGTCACTTCGATCTGCGGCGTGCCGCGCGATGCCGGCGGGATGCCTTCCAGGTTGAACTCGCCCAGCGCCTTGTTGCCGGCGGCGATTTCACGCTCGCCCTGGTAGATCTTGATGGTCACCGCAGGCTGGTTGTCGTCGGCCGTCGAGAACACTTGCGAGAACTTGGTCGGGATCGTGGTGTTCTTGTGGATCATCTTCGTCATCACGCCGCCCAGCGTTTCGATACCCAGCGACAGCGGGGTCACGTCCAGCAGCAGCAGGTCCTTGCGGTCGCCCGACAGCACGGCGCCCTGGATCGCGGCACCCACGGCCACGGCTTCATCCGGGTTGACGTCCTTGCGCGGATCCTTGCCGAAGAACTCCTTCACTTTTTCCTGCACCTTCGGCATACGGGTCATGCCGCCGACCAGGATGATGTCGTCGATGTCGGAGACCTTCACGCCGGCATCCTTGATGGCGGTGCGGCACGGCTCGATCGTCGCGGCGATCAGTTCCTCGACCAGCGACTCCAGCTTGGCGCGGGTGATCTTCAGGTTCAGGTGGACCGGCGCGCCGTTCGCCATGGCGATGTACGGCTCGTTGATCTCGGTCTGCTGCGACGACGACAGTTCGATCTTCGCGCGCTCGGCCGAAGCCTTGATGCGCTGCAGGGCGATCGGGTCCTTCTTCAGGTCCAGGCCGTTGATCTTCTTGAACTCTTCGATGATGTAGTCGATCACGCGCTGGTCGAAGTCTTCGCCGCCCAGGAACGTGTCGCCGTTGGTCGACAGCACTTCGAACTGCTTCTCGCCATCCACGTCGGCGATCTCGATGATCGACACGTCGAACGTGCCGCCGCCCAGGTCATACACGGCGATCTTGCGGTCGCCCTTGTCGGTCTTGTCCAGGCCGAACGCCAGCGCGGCCGCGGTCGGCTCGTTGATGATGCGCTTCACGTCCAGGCCGGCGATGCGGCCGGCATCCTTGGTGGCCTGGCGCTGCGAGTCGTTGAAGTATGCCGGCACGGTGATCACGGCTTCGGTGACTTCCTCGCCCAGGTAATCCTCGGCGGTCTTCTTCATCTTGCGCAGTACTTCCGCGGAGATCTGCGGCGGCGCCAGTTTCTTGTCGCGCACGCTGATCCAGGCATCGCCGTTGTCGGCCTTGTTGATCGAGTAAGGCATCAGGCCGATGTCCTTCTGCACTTCCTTCTCGTCGAACTTGCGGCCGATCAGGCGCTTCACGGCGAACAGCGTGTTCTTCGGGTTGGTGACCGCCTGGCGCTTGGCCGGCGCACCGACCAGGATCTCGCCATCTTCCTGGTAAGCGATGATGGAAGGCGTCGTACGCGCGCCTTCGGCGTTCTCGATGACCTTCGGCTGGCCATTTTCCATGATGGCGACGCAGGAGTTGGTGGTGCCCAGGTCGATACCGATCATTTTGCCCATGGTTTGTTCTTCCTCGTAACGGATTAGTTTCTGAATAAGTCTTATATGCGGAAAAGCTTCTTACTTTTCAAGTGCTTGCGATCACTTCGGCTGGGCAGCCGTGACGATGGCGGGCCGCAGCAGGCGATCCGCGATCGTGTAACCCTTTTGCAGTACAGCAACGACGGTATTGGCTTCCTGCTCGGCGGGCACCATGGCGACGGCCTGGTGGCGGTTCGGGTCCAGCTTGTCGCCCGCGGCAGGCACGACTTCGAGCAGCTTGTTGCGTTCAAACGCGGAGGTCAGCTGCTTCAGCGTCATTTCCACGCCCTCCTTCAGCGACTCGACGGATGGCGTTTCCACTTTCAGCGCCATCTCCAGGCTGTCCTTCACCGGCAGCAGTGCCTCGGCAAAGCTCTCCACGGCGAACTTGTGGGCCTTGGCCACGTCTTCCTGGGCGCGGCGGCGGATATTGTCGGCTTCGGCCTTGGCGCGCATGAAGGCGTCGTGCATTTCGGCCAGCTTGGCTTCCGTGGCGGACAGCTGCTCTTCCAGGCTAGGATTGGCTGCGGACTCGGAAGGAGCCTGCTGCTGCGAAGGCTGCTGCGGAGCCTGTTGCTGCGCCTGGGCTGCCTGCTGCACGTCCTCGGGATTCTGGCTGGCCTGGTTTTCCTGGTCTTGCATCGTTTGACTCCTGAAATCGTGTTTGTTTGACATTGCTCTTGCTGCACTGGCCGAATCTGGGGCTATTCCCATGTCATTTCAAGGGGAATTCTGCACCGGGCGCGCGGCACTGTTCGGACAGCGCTTGACAAGAAGCCGGCAAATCATGGCCGGACAAAGCCGGCCAGCCTGTTATTTTAACAGGCTGGCACTCCTCGCCCGCAAGTGCTAACAACGTGCGGGAGCGGCAATGTTGCGCGATTGCAGCTGATGAAGGACCGTCGCGTGAAGATTTATTCGCTGGCGCCCAGAGCGATGGCGCGGTCGCGGCCGATGGCGGCATCGTGCTGGCGCATGGCGCGCTGCGATGGCGACACCATGGCCGGCCAGCCGATCATGTGCTGCTCGGCGACCTGGGCCAGTGCGGCGATCCAGGCCGGGCTTTCGTTCAGGCAGGGGATGTAGTGGAATTCCTTGCCGCCGGCGCTAAGGAAGTCATGGCGCACTTCCATGGCGATTTCTTCCAGGGTCTCAAGGCAGTCGCTGGTGAAGCCGGGGCAGATCACGTCGATGCTGCGCACCCCTTCGCGGGCCAGTTTCTGCACGGTTGGCGCGGTGTATGGCTGCAGCCATTCGGCCTTGCCGAAGCGGGACTGGAAGGTGACGATGTAGTCGTCTTCGCGCAATTTCAGCGCGGCGGCCAGCAGGCGCGCCGTCTTGTGGCATTCGCAGTGGTACGGATCGCCCAGCATCAGCGTGCGCTTGGGCACGCCGTGGAAACTCATCACCAGCTTTTTCGCCCGGCCATGGTGTTCCCAGTGCGACAGCACGTTCTGGCGCAGCGCCTCGATATAGGCTTCGTGGTCGTGGTAGTTCTTCACCAGCCGCAGTTCGGGAATATTGCGGATCTTCCGGTAGTGCTTGAACACGGCATCCCAGATCGAACCGGTGGTGGTGCCGGAATATTGCGGGTAGGCGGGCAGCACCACGATACGGTCGCAGCCATCGGCCTTCAGCCGGGCCAGCACGTCCGGCAGCGCCGGCGTGCCATAACGCATCGCCATCGCCACCGTCACGTCCTGGTGCCCGCGGGCCTGCAGCGCCTCGTGCAGCAGCATCGCCTGGTTTTGCGTGTGGATGCGCAGCGGCGAGCCGTCTTCCGTCCAGATCGACGCGTATTTCTTGGCCGACTGGCCGGAACGGAACGGCAGGATCACGCCGTGCAGGATGAACCACCACAGCGCCCTGGGAATCTCGACCACGCGCGGATCGGATAAAAACTGCTTCAGGTAACGGCGCACCGCGCCCCGCGTGGGCGCATCGGGCGTGCCGAGGTTGACCAGCACGACCGCGCTGCCGCTGACGGTACCGTGCTGGTGGGGAGGTTCTTTCGCGAAAGCCATGGAATCGTTCTATCAATCAGGGTAGACCCCGATTATATGCGGCCCGCCGCGCCGCCGCTGCCGGCCGCGTGCCGATACTGCCGGGCTCGCGCCCGAAAAAAGAACGGCACCTTGGTGGACACCGGCCGGGCGGCCGCGGCCGAAACGATCAGGAAGCCAGCAACTCGCGGGCGTGCTTGCGGGTGGTGGCGGTGATTTCCAGGCCGCCCAGCATGCGGGCGACTTCCTCGACGCGGGCCTTGGCATCGAGCACTTCGATGCGCGAGGCGGTCTTGCCGTTGGCCAGCGTGCTTTTCGCCACCTGGAAGTGGCTGTTGCCCTGGCTGGCCACCTGCGGCAGGTGGGTCACGCACAGTACCTGCCGCTCCTGGCCCAGGCGCTTCAGCAGCCGGCCCACCACTTCGGCGACACCGCCGCCGATGCCGCTGTCGACCTCGTCGAAGATCAGCGTGGGCACGGTGGTGGCGTTCGATGTGATGACGGAAATGGCGAGCGAGATACGCGCCAGTTCGCCGCCGGACGCCACCTTGGCCAGCGGGCGCGGCGCCACGCCGGCGTGGCCGGCCACCAGGAACTCCACCTGTTCGAGGCCCTTGGCCGACGGTTCGCATGGATGCAGTGCCACTTCGAAGCGTCCGCCTGTCATGTTCAGGTCCTGCATCGCCCGGGTGACCGCATCGCTCAAGGCCCGCGCCGCGGCGGCGCGCGTGGCGGACAGCTTGCGGGCCACCGCCAGGTAGTCTTCCTTCAGCTTTGCTTCCTGCTTGCGCAAGCCTTCGATGTCGGTGGCATCGGCCA
This sequence comes from Pseudoduganella albidiflava, assembly GCF_004322755.1. Classification (NCBI taxonomy): domain Bacteria; kingdom Pseudomonadati; phylum Pseudomonadota; class Betaproteobacteria; order Burkholderiales; family Oxalobacteraceae; genus Pseudoduganella; species Pseudoduganella albidiflava. The sequence goes on along the minus strand of NZ_CP036401.1, from coordinate 178,421 downwards.
GCTGGTTCAGCTGCGCAGCCAGGCGGGCGTGTTCGGCCGGCAGGTCGTCGGGGTCGACGCGGAACTTGCGGGCCGACGAATGCAGCGCTTCCATCCTTGCATCCACTTCGCGCAGGCGATCCGGGTCCAGCTCCACCTTGTCGAGGTAGGTGTTCAGCGCATAGGCCGATTCCTGCAGCTGGATGCGGGCCGATTCGATCAGGTCGACGATGGGCTGCATTTCGGCATCCACGGACACCAGCTTGGCCAGCTTCTGGTTCAGCGACGACAGTTGCGACACGATCGGCTGCTCGTCCGACTCGGAAATGGCGGCGAGCGCTTCCTGCGCGCCTTCGAGCAGGCTGGCCGCGTGCGACAGCCGGCTGTGCTCGTTGCCGATCTCGGCCCATTCGCCCGGCTTCGGCGCCAGCTTGTCCAGTTCGCCGACCTGCCATTCCAGCCGCTCGCGTTCGAGCAGGACATTGGCGGCGTTGGTTTCGAATTCCTCCAGCTGCTTGGCCAGCGCGCGCCAGGCCTTGTAGGCGGTGGCCACTTCCTTGCCGTTCGCGCTGGCCTGGCTGTCGAGCAGTTCGCGCTGCGCATCCGTCTTGAGCAGCGACTGGTGGGCATGCTGGCCGTGGATATCCACCAGCAGGTCGCCCAGCTCGCGCAGCTGGGCCGCCGTGGCGGCGATGCCGTTGATGTAGGCCTTCGAGCGGCCGGCGTTGTCGATCACGCGGCGCAGCAGCGCGCCGCCATCCTCGGAGGCGCACTCGTTCGCTTCCAGCCATTGCCGCGCCGCGTCGGTGATGGCGAAATCGGCCGTGATGTCGGCCTTGGCCGCGCCTTCGCGCACCACGCTCGCATCGCCCCGCCCGCCCAGCGCGAGGGTGAGCGCATCGATCAGGATCGACTTGCCGGCGCCTGTTTCGCCCGTGAACACCGTGAAGCCGGCGGAAAATTCCAGTTCGATGGAATCGACAATGACGAAATCGCGGATGGACAATGTACGCAGCATAGGTCTCGCAGAAGGCCTTCTTGTTAGATTTTTCCGTCCGTGGACGGGTACTCGTTCCAGTGCAGTTTTTCGCGCAGCGTGTTGTAGTAGCTCCAGCCTTCCGGATGCAGGAAGGTGATCGCGTGCGGCGAACGGCGGATGTGGATGCGGTCTTGCGGCATCAGGCTGGCGAACGTCTGCATGTCGAAGTTCACGGTGATGTCGCGCCCGCGGTTGATCTCGATGACGATCTCGCTGGAATCGGGCAGCACGATCGGGCGGTTCGACAGCGCGTGCGGCGCGATCGGCACCAGCACGATGCCGCCCAGCGTGGGGTGCAGCAGCGGCCCGCCGGCCGACAGCGCGTAGGCGGTGGAGCCGGTGGGGGTGGAAACGATCAGGCCGTCCGAACGCTGGTTGTACATGAAGTGATCGTCGACATCGACGCGCAATTCCACCATGCCGGAACCGGCGCCGCGCGCCACCACCACGTCGTTGACGGCCAGGCCGACGTGGATCGCCTTGCCATCGCGCAGCACGCGCCCTTCCAGCAGGGTGCGGCGCTCGGCCTTGTGCGTGCCGGCCAGGATGCGGCCCAGCACGGGCAGCATGCCTTCCAGCGGGATATCGGTCATGAAGCCGAGCCGGCCCTGGTTGATGCCGATCAGCGGCACCTCGAACGGCGCCAGCTGGCGGGCGATGCCCAGCATGGTGCCATCGCCGCCCATCACGATCGCGCAATCGCATTTTTCGCCGATGCCCTGCGCGCTCATCGCGGGGATCTCGGGCATGTTCAGGTGGGCGGCCGTATCCGTTTCAAACACGACACTGAAGCCGCCGTCGCGCAGGAAAGCGAGGACATCGCGCACGGAATCTTCGATGCCGGCCGTGTTGGGCCGGACGACCAGCGCGATCGTGTTGTACATGGCAGGGGTGGCGGGCATAAGGAGCTCTTCGATGGGGCAGACGGTGGGCCAGGTTCATGCACCCGCGGATTGCATCAGTGGAAGCATCAGTGAAAGCATCAGCGGAGCATCACTGCAAGCGTCACAGGACACATCACAGGACACATCGCAGACGCGTCACAAGATACCTCACAGAAGCAAACCGCGCGGCACGGCGAAGGGTAACCCATTTCAATGCCGTTTCGCCATGCAAGCCACGTGTATGCAACCAAGTGCGATTGTTTTTACGATCGTTTGCTTGATCGTTTCACCATCTCTCCGCAAACAAAGTACGCTCACGATTACTGTACGTTTAACCAGTATAAGCTGCGCTGATCACTTGTGCAAGATCAGGGCGCCATGGCCACGCCGAGGAACGCCGCTGCCACGATCGCCACCACCACCGACAGCAGGTGCAGCGCCATCAGCACCGCCCAGCGCCACGCGGTGCCGAACAGGCCCTTGCGGTAGACGCGCTGCATGGCCCACGGCAGGTAGCCGATCAGCCAGCAGAACAGCATGAACTTGATGAACCCGTCCGGCATCAGCAGGAAGATGGAAAATACCGCAAAGGCAAACGCGTTGGCATGCAGCGCGAACAGCAGGTGTTCGCCATAACGCCGGCCGGTGCCCAGGTACAGCCCCTTCAGGTACAGCGCGAACACCGGCATCAGGAAGAACATCGCATACGGCGCGTAACGGAAGAAGCCATCCTTCAGCACGCGCGCCTTGTCCTGCGGGCCGAGCGAATCGAAGCGGTCGACCGTGCGCCGCACGGCGGGCGCCCAGCGTTCCACGTCCGGCCCTAGCGCGTCGCCCAGCCGGATCCGCCCGTCCTCGTCCTCCGTTTGCGCCGCCTTGCCCTGCCCGGCGCCGGCGGTGGCCGCGGCCGGTGCCGAAGGCTCCGTTTCACTGTAGATGTTTACGCCCGAGAACTTGACCAGTGCGAAGAACAGGATCGACAGCGTCAGGTAGACCCGCAGCGGTTCCACGTAGCGCCGGCGCCGGCCTGACAGGTATTCGTTCGTCAGCGCGCCCGGCCGGAACAGCAGCCGCGTGAAAGTACCCCACAGCTTGCCTTCCAGCGCCACGTAATGGGTGATGAATTCGTGGGCGAACTCGGCAAGGCTCGGCATGTGCAGCCGCGTTTCCTGCCCGCAGTGGGCGCAGTAATTGCCGGACACGGCGGCGCCGCAGTTGCGGCAGTCGGCGGGCACCGCATGGTGATCGGGTGCGTGGTTCGGAACAGGTTTCAAACGATGGCTTTCGGTGGCGATCCAGCCCTCCATGCTAACGATTCCATGCCGGAATTGCACCGGATATGCACTACGGCAATGGCATTCCTGCAACAGTCCAAGCGGGCGACCGTGATCGAAGGTAACCGATAAGATGAGATTCAGTTAAGAAATTGGAGAATGGCATCATGAACGACTCGAGGGAACCGAATACGAAGGACCGCCAGGTCAACACCAACGTGCACATCGAAGATGATGCCGGCAAGCGCCTGCCGCACGAGCGCGACCAGTCGCCCGAGGGGGTGCAGCACCAGAAGGAACGCACGCGCATCGAGCAGGCCGGGCGCGACATCGACGCCGGCCTGGTCGACACCGACGAGTACGGGCGCGACGCCGGCATCCAGAAACCGGCCCCGGCCGGCGAATCGGCCGAAGCGGACCCGCTGCCGGTGATCAAGCGCGATTGAGCGGAAGTACTGAGCAGGAAGCACGAAGCACGAACCACTGAGCACGAACCACTGACCAGGCGGCCGGGCCAGCGCGATTGAGCGGGCCAGGCTGATTCAACCCACAACCGTCCACAAGCGATAACACGTCATGAAACCGATCCTCGTCCTTGGCGCCTTGCTGGCCAGCGGTGCCGCGCTGGCCCAGAACGCCCAATACCCGGCCGGCTGGGGCCCCAATCCCCAGTTGCCGGCACCGGAAAAATCGCTGATCCCGACCGTGAACGTGGCGCCCACCGATGTGTGGCGGGAAAACGAAAAACCGGTCCCCGCGGCCGGCTTCACGGTCACGGCCTACGCGCGCAACCTGGACCATCCGCGCTGGCTCTACGTGCTGCCCAACGGCGATGTGCTGGTGGCCGAGACCAATGCGCCGCCGAAGCCCGAGGACAGCAAGGGCGTCAAGGGCGCGATCATGAAGCACATGCAGAAGAAGGCCGGTGCCGTCACGCCGTCGGCCAACCGCATCACGCTGCTGCGCGGCGTGGATGCGAACGGCGCGGCGCAGCAGCGCCACGTCTTCCTGAAGAACCTGAGCTCGCCGTTCGGCATGGTCCTGGTGGACAAGGATTTCTATGTGGCGAACTCGGATGCCGTGGTGCGCTTCCCCTACGAGGAAGGCAAGACGGCGATCGCGGCGACGGGCGCAAAGGTGATGAGCCTGCCGGCCGGCCCGCTGAACCACCACTGGACGAAGAACATCACCGCCAGCCCGGATGGCAAGTTCCTGTACATGACGGTGGGCTCGAACTCGAACGTCGCCGAGAACGGCATGGACAAGGAAGAAGGCCGCGCCGCGATATGGCAGCTGGAGCGCGCCACCGGCAAGTCGCGCCTGTTCGCCACGGGCTTGCGCAACCCGAACGGCATGGCGTGGGAACCGAAGACGAAAACGCTGTGGACCGTCGTCAACGAACGCGACGAACTGGGCAACGACCTGGTGCCGGACTACCTGACCTCGGTGCAGGACGGCGGCTTCTACGGCTGGCCCTACAGCTGGTTCGGCCAGCATGTGGACACCCGTGTCAAGGAACAGCGCCCGGACCTCGTGGCGAAGGCGATCGTGCCGGATTACGCGCTGGGCGGCCATACGGCTTCGCTGGGCCTGGAATTCTATGAAGGCAAGCTGTTCCCGGCCAGCTACCACGGCGGCGCCTTCATCGGCCAGCACGGCTCGTGGAACCGCAAGCCGCATAGCGGCTACAAGGTGGTGTTCGTACCATTCGCGGACGGCAAGCCGTCCGGCCCGCCGCAGGATATCCTCACCGGCTTCCTCAGCAAGGAAGAACGCGCCAAGGGCCGCCCGGTCGGCGTGGCGGTGGCCAAGGATGGCGCGCTGCTGGTCGCGGACGACGTGGGCAACACCATCTGGCGCGTGGTGCCGGCCGCCAAGTAATCCGGTCCCTGCGTCGCGGCAGGCTGTTTCGCTGCCGCTGTTTGCGCTATATTCTTGCTTTTTTATAAAGCAGGAAGTCATGTATAAGTTGTTGCCCGCAGTGGTTGGCAAACGCTCCTCCCGCCGCACGGGCTGCCGCAAAGGCAAAGCCAGGACCGTACTGTATTGCGTGCTGCTGGCACTTGCCGCCACCACCCTGCCCGGCTGCTCCCGGGACGATGCGCCGCCACGCGTGGCGGCGGTCCCGAAACCGGCACAGCCGCAAGCTGTGGCCGCCGTCGCCAGCAACGATCCCCATGCGGCGTTGATGCGCGCCATCTTCGGTGACGACTACCTGCCCGCCGAGGGCCATGCGATCGAGGGCGGCCCCGTGGCGAACGTGCAGGACGGCGAACTGCCGCTGGTCCTCACCGCCACCACGAGCATGCTCCTGCCGTCCGGCGAAACGGCGCTCGTGGTCGAAGGCAGTTTCCAGCGCCCCGCCGGCGACGAACTCCTGGGCGATGTCGAAGGCGCCCCCATCCACCTGTACCTGCTGCGCCAGCAGGACGGCGCATGGCACGTCGTCCGCAAGCACGAGAACATCGCGGAAAAGGGCCGCCATGGCACCGATGTGCGCTGGCTTGCACTGGGGCCCGGCAAGCCGGGACTGGCCGTCGAAACGCACTGGCTTGGCCAGGGCTACCAGGGCACGTGGCTGGCGCTGTATGACCCCGCCAGCGACAAGGTGGAGAACCTGCTCGGCGACAGCCTGATGACCATGTCGAACAACGAGGGAGTCTGCGAAGCGGAATGCTGGTCCGGTGAAGCCAAATGGCGCATGGACACCGGTTCCGGCGCCTCCCGGAATGCGCCCTACGACGATCTCGTGCTCGACATCACCGGCGAGGAAACGCTGCAACCAGCCAATGATGTCGAGGGCGACTCGGACGAGGCCTCGCCGGCGCAAACCGGTACCGCGGCACCGGCCAGGAAACGCTCGCTGGCCAGCACCGCGCGCTATGCCTTCAGCGGCGGCAGCTACCAGTTGCAGGAAGGCGCCAACACGCTGCCGTCGTTCTGAACACGCGTAGCGCGTGTTCAGCGAACCCGGCGGAAAACGCCTACAATCGCGCTTTTCGCACACGAAACGAGAGATTTACCATGCGCATCCTGCACACCATGCTGCGGGTCGGTGACCTGCAGCGCTCCATCGATTTCTACACCAAGGTGCTCGGCATGAAACTGCTGCGCACCAGCGACAATCCCGAGTACAAGTACACGCTGGCCTTCGTCGGCTATGGCAACAACCCGGACCACGCGGAACTGGAGCTGACGTACAACTACGGCGTCGACAGCTATGACCTGGGCAATGCCTATGGCCATATCGCGATCTCCACCGAGAACATCGTCGAAGCCTGCAATGCCGCGAAGGCCAGCGGCGGCAACGTGACGCGCGAACCGGGCCCCGTGAAGGGCGGCACCACCGTGATCGCGTTCATCACCGACCCGGATGGCTACAAGGTCGAACTGATCGAACGCTCCTTCGATGCCGAAGGCGGCGGACTGCGCTAGGAACCTGCCCGCGCAATGAAAAACGCCGGCCGTGCAATGCACTGGCCGGCTTTTTTTCGTTGGCGCTGGAGAACCGGTGTCTGATACTGCCGCCGTTAAGTCAAGCCCACCCCAAGGGCAAATTCCGGGGTCAGACCCGGCGGGTCTGACCCCAGCACTTCGCCGTTGGGGTACATGCATGGGCTTTCATGTGTCAGTTAATGCTCAACTTAGCGGCATTAATGTCGGACACCGGTGTTCGCCTGCCAACCGTTACCGCCCCATCATCCCGCCAGCAACGCGTTGATCGGTTCGAGATCTTCCGGCTTCAGCGTGCCCGCCGCCGCCTTCAGCCGCAGGCCATTCATGATCGTGTCGTAGCGCGCCTTCGACAGGTCGCGCTGGGTGGAGTACAGCTGGCGCTGCGCATTCAGCACGTCGATATTGATCCGCACGCCCACCTGGTAACCCAGCTTGTTCGATTCCAGCGCCGACTGGCTCGATACTTCCGCCGCCTGCAGCGCCCTCACCTGCGCCAGGCCGCTGTTCACGCCCAGGAAAGCCTGCCGTGCGTTCTGCGCGGCGGCGCGCCGGTTCGCTTCCAGGTCGTTCCGCGCGCGCTCTTCCAGCGCGATGGTTTCGCGCACCTTGCTGGTGACGGCAAAGCCGTTGAAGATCGGCACCGTCCACGTCACGCCCACCGAATTGCCGCGGGTGACGCCCTGCACGGGTGCGCTGTTGCGGTTCACGTTCGCCGTCAAGTCCACGGTCGGCAGGTGGCCGGCGCGGTTGCGCGTAATCTCGCGCTTGGCGATTTCCACATTCAGGCGCTGCGCCGCCACGTTGAAGTTGTCGGCCTCGGCGGCCGAGATCCATGGCTCGATATTGGCCGGCTGCGGCGGCGCGATCGTCACACCGGCGCGCAGTGTCGACAGGGTTGCCGGCGCGGTGCCGATGATCTGCTGCAGCGCGGAGCGCGCCACTTCCAGCGCGTTGATGGCGGCGAATTCCTGTGCCACCACCAGGTCATACGCGGCCTGCGCTTCGTGCGTGTCGGTGATCGTTTGCGTGCCCACCTCGAAGTTGCGCTTGGCCGATGCCAGCTGCTCGGTGGTGGCGGACTTCTGCGCCTGGGTCGAAGCCAGGTTGTCCTGCGCGGTCAGCACGTCGAAATACGCCTGGGCCACGCGCAGGATCAGGTCCTGCTGCGCCTGGGCGAACTGCACTTCGGCGACCGCCTGCGACAGCTTGCTCTGCTCGTACGACTGCCAGGCGCCATAGTCGAACAGCGGCTGCGACAGCGACAGCGTGTAGAGATTCACGTGCGAATCGGCATCGCGCTTGATGCCGCCCGGCGGCGTCACGGTGTCGTACTGGCGCGAATGATTTCCCTGCAATCCCACCACCGGCAACAACTGGGAACGCCCCTGCGTGATCCGCTCCTGGCCAGCCGTCAGCGTATTGCGCGCGACGGCGTACGTGGCGTCGTTCGCCAGCGCCTGCTGGTAGACTTGGATAAGATCGGCCGCCTGTGCCTGTCCGGTAAGCGTCAATGCGCTGGCGATCAGTACGGCGATAAGGGGTCTCTGCATTACATTCTCCGCGTAAGGTCGAGTAATAAACCGTCGAGTAATAGACCGTCGAGTCGTCGTCGTCGAGTGCTAAGTCGTCGAGTGGCAAGTCGTCGAGTGGTCAAAAGTCTTTGTAAGTGGTCTTGTTGCTTTTCCCGGCCGCCGATCGGGCAATGCTCAAATAGCAATGCTCAATACTTCGGCATCGATTCATCCACCTGCAGTGCCCAGGCATGCACCCCGCCCGTCAGATTCGTCACCTTCGCGAAACCATGCCGCTCGAGGAACGCCGCCACCTGCAGGCTGCGTGCGCCGTGGTGGCAGATGCAGACGATCTCCGCTTCTTCGTCCAGGTCGTCGATGCGGGCCGGGATGGTCTGCATCGGCATCAGGGTGGCACCTTCGATATGGCAGGTGTCGAATTCCCAGTTCTCGCGCACGTCCAGCAGGAACGGGCGCGCGCGCTTGTCATCGGCCAGCCATGCGGCCAGTTCGGGAGCGGTGATCTGTTGCATCGCCGGCCTCAGAACGTGAAGTGCGACGGCGTGACGGCAGCCTGCAGCGGCTTCACGTCGGTTTCAAACAGCTTCTTCGTGTCGTAGCTGGAATCGCCGTTGCGGGTGATCAGGTGCGCGGACATGACCGGCGATTCACCGATGATGGCCACGATGCGGCCTTCCGGCTTCACCTGCTGCAGCACCGTTTCCGGCAGCACGGGCAGCGCGCCGGCAAAGATGATCACGTCGAACGGCGCGCCGTTGCTCCAGCCTTGAGCGCCATTGCCCAGTTCCACGGTCACGTTGGTGACGCCGTTGGCCGCCAGGTTCTTCTGCGCCAGGTCCTTCAGGCCCGGGTCGATTTCAACGGCGGTCACGTGGCGGGCGCGGTGCGCCAGCAGCGCGGCCAGGTAACCGGTACCGGCACCGACCAGCAGCACGTTCTCATGCTTCTTCACGTGCGCGTCCTGCGTGATGCGTGCCTCGATCTTCGGGGTCAGCATCGCGGAACCGCCCGGCAGCGGAATGGAGATGTCGGCAAAAGCCAGGTTCTTGTAGGCTTCCGGTACGAAATTCTCGCGTTTGACGACCATCAACAGATCGAGGATATCGGTGTCCAGCACGTCCCACGGACGAATCTGCTGTTCGATCATATTGAATCGGGCTTGTTCGATATTCATCTTTTAGACTTTGGTGAAGGAATAAGAATCCATCATTTTATCGTTGAACTGGTCTGGACGGGATATTAACGATAACGATGGTATAAGGCTGGAAATTGCGACAGTCTGCAGTTTGGCGGGGTTGAACGAGCGAAATTGTCAGCATTCACACAGGCCGTGCCATGCCGCGTTCGACCAGCCCAAGGTAGGCATCCATGAACGCTTCCTGGTCGACCGGACCGCAGAAGGGATCGAAACTGTGCGCCCACAGCATCAGCATCGTGACGGGCGCGGTCAGCACGCGCGTCATGACCTGCGCATCGACGGGCATGAATTCGCCCCGTTCGACGCCGCGCCGCACGATCGATTCGATCAGGGCATGGCCGCGTTCGACCACTTCCTCATTATAGAAACGGGCTATTTCAGGAAAGTTACCGGCTTCCGCGACCATCAGCTTGGCCAGCCCGGAGGCCCTGGTGGAGGCAACGTCGGCCCACCAGCGCCGCAGCATGGTGCGCAGCAGCTCGGCGCACGAGGTGCTGTCGGCAGCGGCGAAGTCGCTCTCCGCCTTGCCGATCACGTCGACGATATTGTGGCGGACCACGGCCTTGAACAGCTCTTCCTTGTTTTCAAAGTAGAGATACAGCGTGCCTTTCGACACGCCGGCGCGGCGGGCCACGTCTTCCAGGCGGGTGGCGGCATAACCGCGGTCCACGAACAGGTCCAGCGCGGCGGCCAGCAGTTCCTGCGGCCGGGCGTCTTTGCGGCGCTCCCAGCGCGGTTTCGTGTCGGATTGCATATGAGGCGGAGAGTGACGGTTGCTGCGGATTGACTACGTTGCTTCAAGTATTGCCCAGGTAACCGCGCAGCGATGCGTGTGTTTTACCGTGACATTACTTACTTGCGGGTCAGTAAATGATAGACCTGCACTATAGCAACGTCAAGGAAACAAGGCCCTCCCTCACGGGCGATGCGTGACCCGGCTGCGCTCGGGGTTGGCGGAAAACTCGGCACCGCGGCGCACCGTTTCCAGCTGGCCGGACGGGAATGCCTGCTCATGCTCGCCATCGTCATCGTTCCAGCGGCAGCGGATATCGTCGCCACGCACCGCGATGACGATCATTTGCTGGTGCCAGCCGATCGGCCGCACCACGTCGCCGGCTTTCGGTCGCTCTCGATCCATGTTCACCTCCCGTGCCCTCATGCTAATCCAGGTCGCCGCATCGTGACGTACCGAACGGTATTGCCGGGCCGCGCCGACGTATCATCGGGCAAATCTTTTGCCGGGAGAATCTGTTGCCGTCCAGGGATCCGCTCATGCGGCTGCGCCGCATCCGCCGCATCGCCACCTGCCTGCTGGCCGCCATGGCCGGCGTCTTCCTGGCCGCCCGGCTGTTCCAGCCCGAGTACCCGTGGCTGGGCTTCGTGGCCGCTTTTGCCGAGGCGGCGATGGTGGGCGGCCTGGCCGACTGGTTCGCCGTCACCGCGCTGTTCCGCCACCCGCTCGGCCTGCCGATTCCCCATACGGCGATCATTCCCCGCAACAAGGACCGGATCGGCGCCAGCATCGCCGAATTCCTCGAACATAACTTCATCACCCCGGAGGTGGTGCGCAACGAACTGAAGGATGTCGACCTGGCCGGTGTCTGCGCGCGCTGGCTGGCCATGGATGCCAACAACCGCGCGGTGGCCGAACGCCTCGTCGGCACCATTCCCGCCGTGCTGAACATGGTCGAAGACCGCGACGCGGCCAGCTTCGTCGGCGGCACGCTGGCATCGAGCCTGAAGGACGTGAAGCTGGCGCCGCTGGCCGGGCAGGTCCTGTCGGTACTGGTGGCGAATGGCCAGCACGTGCGGCTGCTGCAGAAGGTGCTGGGGCTCGTGGCCAGCGCGCTGGAAGAAAACCGCGGCTACATCCGGCAGAAGGTGCACGACCACAGCCCGAAATGGATGCCGAAGATGCTCGACGAGAAGTTCTACGAACGGCTGATGGACGGCATCCAGAGCATCCTCGACGACATGGCCAACGAACAGGGCGAATGGCACGGGCGCTTCCACGCGGCCGTCACCGAGCTGATCGCGAAGCTGGAGGAGTCGCCCGAATACGAAGCAAGGCTGCGCTCCCTGCTGGCCCGGGGCCTGACGCATCCGCTGTTCCGCGAATACGTGGCCAGCGTATGGGCCGACCTGCGCACCCGGCTGCTGGCCGCCAGCGAGTCGCCCGAGTCGCGCCTGCTGCTGCGCACGCAGAGCGCACTGCGCATCTTCAGCACCGCGCTGGCGCAGAACGAACCGGTGCGCATGAAACTGAACGACTGGCTGAAAAGCTTCGCCGCCGAGGCGATCGTCGAGCGGCGCAGCCTGATCGTGGCGGTGGTGCAGAAGGTGATCGACAAATGGGATGCCGAGACCATTTCGCAAAAACTGGAACTGCACGTGGGGAGCGACCTGCAGTTCATCCGCATCAACGGCACGCTGGTCGGCGGCGTGGTAGGCGTGCTGCTGTATTCGATTACGCTGCTGCTGGGCGGGCACTAGGCGGCGTACAATAGCCGGTTTTCCGATCTGTTCCGCCGCTTCCATGAACTGCCGCGACCATTGCGGTGCCTGCTGCACCGCTCCATCCATCACCAGCCCGATTCCCGGCATGCCGAATGGCAAACCGGCTGGCGTACGCTGCGTGCAGCTCGACGACGACAACCGCTGCCGCGTGTTTGGCAAGCCGGAGCGGCCGGCGTTTTGCGGTGGCTTGCAGCCCTCCCTCGAGATGTGCGGTCCGGATCGCGAATACGCGATGGTGTGGCTGGCGGAGCTGGAGCGGGCGACCGCTCCAGCGTAGGACGCTTCACGTCGTCGCCCGCTCCACGATCGTAAACCCCACGTCGCACACCGGTTCGGCCACCACCTCCCCTTCGGCGCGCTGCATGATGTACTGCGCGGCGGTATGCCCGATCAGCGTGCCGTCGACCCGCACGGAAGTCAGCGCGGGGTGCAGTTCGCGCGACATGGCCAGGTCGCCCAGGCCGATGATGGCCAGCTGTTCCGGCACCCGGATGCCTTGCGCCTGCGCCTCGGTCAGCACGCCCAGCGCCACCATGTCGGAACTGCAGAAGATCGCGTCCAGCGATGGATCCTTGGCGAGCAGCGCACGCAGGCCCTCGCGGCCGCTGGCGACGGAACTGGGCGCCGGCACCATGTGCGTGGGCACCACCTCCACGCCCAGCGCCTGCGCCGCGTTGGCGAAGGCGTTGTTGCGGCGGATCGCGCGTTCGTCGTTGGCGCTGATGCAGGCCATCTTGCGCCGGCCCCGCGCGTGCAGGAACTGCGCCACGGCGCTGCCCACCTTTTCATGGGAAAAGCCGACCAGCATGTCGACCGGCGTGGGCGTCAGGTCCCATGTCTCGACCACGGGAATGCCGCTGGCCACCAGCCGGCGCCGCGCCAGCGTGGAATGCATGATCCCGGTGAGGATCACGCCATCCGGGCGGCGCCCGATGATGGTTTCCAGCAGCGCATCCTCGCGCGAGCCATGGTAGCCCGACTGGCCCAGCATCATCTGGTAGCCGTTGGCCGCCAGCGTTTCGGTCAGCGCCTGCACGGTTTCCAGGAACACGGAACCGGTAATGGTCGGCACCACGGCGGCCACCAGCCGCGAGCGGCGCGAAGCCAGGCCGCCGGCCAGCAGGTTCGGCACGTAGCCGGTGCGCTCGACGGCATCCTTCACGCGCTGCAGGATTTCGTCCGACACCGCATCCGGCGTGTTCAGCGCGCGCGATGCGGTGATCGGTGCCACGTTGGCCAGCCGCGCCACGTCGCGCAGCGTCAGCCCGAGGCCCTTGCGGCGGCGGCGCTTGCCGGCCGCGCTGTCTGCATCCTTGTCGTCGGCCATCAGCGCACCAGGCAAGGCCGTTTGCTGTCGAACTGCCAGCCGGGGATCAGGAACTGCATGGCCGCCGCGTCGTTGCGCGCGCCCAGGCCCATGCCCAGGTAGCGCTGGTGCGCCGCCTCCACTTCAACCATGTCCAGCTCCACGCCCAGGCCCGGCTGCTTCGGCACGTCGACCAGGCCGCCGGCGATTTGCAGCGGCTGCTTTGTCAGGCGCTGGCCATCCTGCCAGATCCAGTGCGTGTCGATCGCCGTGATGTTGCCCGGCGCCGCCGCGGCCACGTGCGTGAACATCGCCAGCGACACATCGAAGTGGTTGTTCGAATGCGAGCCCCAGGTGAGGCCGAAGGCCTGGCACAGCTGCGCCACGCGCACCGAACCCTGCATCGTCCAGAAATGCGGGTCGGCCAGCGGGATCGTCACCGACTGCAGTGCGATCGCATGGCTCATCTCGCGCCAGTCGGTGGCGATCATGTTGGTCGCCGTCGGCAGGCCGGTGGCGCGGCGGAACTCGGCCATCACCTCCCGGCCGGAATAGCCGTTCTCCGGGCCGCACGGGTCTTCCGCGTAAGCCAGCACGTCGCCCTTGTCGCGGCACAGCCGGATGGCATCCTTCAGCAGCCAGCCGCCGTTCGGATCGAGCGTGATGCGCGCTTCCGGGAAGCGTTCGGCCAGCGCCGTCACCGCCTCGATTTCCTCTTCGCCGCGCAGCACGCCGCCCTTCAGCTTGAAGTCGCGGAAGCCATAGCGCTCATAGGCCGCCTCGGCCAGCGCCACCACCGCTTCCGGCGTCAACGCTTCCTCGTGGCGCAGCCGGCTCCAGGCGTCCGGCGCATCCGGCTCGCTGGCGTACGGCAGGTCGGTTTTATGCTTGTCGCCGATGTAGAACAGGTAGCCCAGCATCGGCACCTGGTCGCGCTGCTTGCCCTCGCCCAGCAGCGCCGCCACCGGCACGCCGAGGAACTGGCCCAGCAGGTCGAGCATCGCGCATTCGATCGCCGTCACCGCGTGGATCGCCACGCGCAGGTCGAAGGTCTGCACGCCGCGGCCACCGGCATCGCGGCTGGCGAAGGCCGCGCGGGCCGCGTTCAGCACCGCGTTGTAGTCGCCGAGCGCGCGGCCGACGATCAGGCCTTGCGCATCTTCCAGCGTCTTGCGGATCGCTTCGCCGCCCGGCACTTCGCCGACGCCCTGCCTGCCCGAACTGTCGGTGAGGATCAGCAGGTTGCGGGTAAAGAACGGCGCATGGGCGCCGGAGAGGTTCAGCAGCATGCTGTCGCGCCCCGCCACGGGGATGACGCGGACGGAGGTGATGACGGGGGTATCGCTCATGATGTCTTTCATTGCAGGTGAAGAGTTGTTTCCAGCCGGATGTCGTCCGAGGCGCTGCCGACCATCAGCTTGAATTCGCCCGGTTCGGCGCCCCATTTCAGGTCACCGTTGAAGAATGACAGCGTGTCGCGGTCGATCGTGAAGGTGACGCGGCGCCGTTCCCCCGGTTGCAGGTGGACCTTGGTGAAGCCTTTCAGTTCCTTGACCGGGCGGACCACCGAGGCGACAGTGTCGCGGATGTACAGCTGCGCGATCTCGGTGCCGGCAACCTTGCCCTTGTTCTGCAGCTCGAACGACAGCGTGGCGGTCTGGCCCGGCCGCAGGATCGTGCGGTCCAGCTGCACGCCCGAGTAGCCGAATTCCGTGTAGCTCTTGCCGTGGCCGAACGCATAGCGCGGCGTGTTCGGCGAATCGATATAGGCCGAGCGGTAGACGATGTCCTTCTCGCTGGTCACCGGGCGGCCCGTGTTGTACTGCGCGTACGAGATCGGGATCTGGCCCAGGTTGCGCGGGAACGTGGCCGGCAGCTTGGCCGACGGGTTGTAGTCGCCGAACAGCACGTCGGCCACCGCGTTGCCGCCCTCGGAACCGGGGAACCATGCATACAGGATGGCATCGGCATTGTCGGCGATCTCGTTGAAGATCATCGGCCGGCCGGCGAACAGCACGGCCACGACAGGCTTGCCGGTGGCCTTCAGCCGCCGGAACAATTCGGTTTGCTGGCCCGGCAAGCCGATGTCGGTGCGCGACTTGGCTTCGCCGCTCATGTCCCAGGTTTCGCCGACGGCCAGCACGATCACGTCCGCCTTGCCGGCCGCGGCGACGGCGGCATCGAATCCTTCCGCCGTGGCGCAGCCCGGTGCGCACGCGGCGGCGTGGCTGATCTGCGCGCCCTGCGCGTGGTTACGGATGCCGTCGAGGATGGAAACCACCTCGCCGCGCACGTCGGAGACCACCCAGCCGCCTTCCAGGTCGCGGCGCGAATCGGCCAGCGGGCCGATGACGGCGATGCTTTTCGCGTTCTTCGCCAGCGGCAGGATCGCATTGCCATTGAGCTTGTCGTTCTTCAGCAGCACCAGCGACTTGCGCGCCACGTCGCGCGCGATGGCGCGGTGCCGGGGATCGGCCAGCACCGCCTGCTCGCGCTGTGCGTCGGAGAAGCGGTAGGGATCGTCGAACAGCCCCATCTCGAACTTCTTGCGCAGGATGCGGCGCACGGCGTCATCGACATGTTTCTGCGCCACCCGGCCATCCTTGACGGCCTGCGCCAGGTGGGCGATGTAGGCCTCCCCTTCCATGTCCATGTCGCTGCCGGCGTTGATCGCCTTCACGGCCGCGTCGGGCAAGTCCTTCGCATAGCCGTGCAGGACCATTTCCTTCACCGAGGCCCAGTCGGACACCACGAAGCCCTTGTACTTCCAGGCGCCCTTCAGGATGTCGCGCTGCAGGAATGCGCTGCCGGTGGCGGGCACGCCGTTCAGCGTATTGAACGAGTTCATGAAGGTGGCGACACCCGCGTCGACGGATGCCTTGAACGGCGGCAGGTAGACTTCGTACAGCTGCTGCAGGCTCATGTCCACCGCGTTGTAGTCGCGGCCCGCCACGGCGGCCCCGTATGCGGCGAAGTGCTTGGCGGTGGCCATCACGCGGTCAGTGGCGCCCAGCTTCGGGCCCTGGAAGCCGCGCACGCGGGCAGCGGCGATCTTCGACCCCAGGTAAGTGTCCTCGCCGGCACCTTCCATCACGCGGCCCCAGCGTGGATCGCGGCCGATGTCCACCATCGGCGCGAAAGTCCAGTGGATGCCGGCCGCTGCAGCCTCGCGGGCCGCCACCTGCGCCGATTGTTCGATGGCTTCCAGGTCCCACGATGCCGCTTCGCCGATCGGTACCGGGAACACGGTCTTGTAGCCGTGGATGACGTCCAGGCCGAACAGCAGAGGAATCTTCAGCCGCGATTGCAGTGCCAGCGCCTGCGCTTCGCGGGTATCCTTCGCGCCCTTGATGTTGAGCATCGAGCCGACATTGCCGGCGCGGATTTCCGTGTTCTGGCTGGCGCGCTTGGCCGCCTCGGGCCCGGTGGCCTCGGCACCGGACAGCTGGTGCAGCTGGCCGACCTTTTCCTGCAGGGTCATCTGCTTGAGCAGCGCATCGACCTTGCGGTCGATCGCATCCTGGGCCAGCGCGGGTGCCGCCAGGGGAATGGATGCGGCAATCAGCGCCGCGGCCAGTGCAACGGGTCGTAACGTCATCGACGGTCTCCTGTCAGTTTTGTTGGTTTTGCTTGTTTTGTTGGTATTGCTGCTGCTTCTTGTCGTAGTACGCCTTCAGCGTATGGAACGCCTGCTTGCGCTTGCCCGTCTGCGAGATCAGGCCCTTGCGGTTCCAGAAGTCCTGGAAATACGGGTGCGGGCGGCGCGGCGAGCGGAAGTCCACCAGCACCCACGGCGTCATGCCCCGCAGGCCGGGGATCGCTTCGAGCATCTTGAACTGGTTCTTGTACAGCTGGTCCTGGTATTCCTCGCTCCAGCGGGTATCGGCATCGCCATGGAAACCGCCCAGCGCATCGGCGCCGAATTCGGTGATCATTACCGGCTTGTCGTACGGAATGTTGAAGTGGAAGTCCAGCATGTCCTTGTTGCTGGCCCAGTACCAGCCGGCATATTCGTTGAAGCTGGCCAGGTCGAGCTTGTCGGCGAGCGGGTCTTCCACCGTCACTTCATTGCCCTTGCGGTGCACTTCCAGCGCGGCGCCGACCAGGCGCGTGTCGTCCAGCGCGCGCACCGTGTCGGCCAGCTTGAACATGAATGCGTTGCGCGGTTCGCTGACCGGCGTCTCGTTCCCGATCGACCAGACCACGACACTGGCGCGGTTCTTGTCGCGCACGACCAGCTCCGTCAACTGCTGTTGGGCGTTCTGCAAGGTGGCCGGGTTTTGCCAAGAGATCGTCCAGTAGACAGGGACCTCGGCCCACACCATCAGGCCCATCTCGTCCGCCAGCCGTATCATTTCCTCGCTGTGCGGGTAATGCGCCAGGCGCACGTAGTTGCAGTTCATGTCCTTGGCCCACTGCAGCAGCATGCGCATGTCGCCGCTGCCGCGCAGGCGGCCGGGAATCAGCGGGTTTTCATCGTGGAGGGAGACGCCGCGCCAGAACGTCGATTTGCCGTTCAACAGGATGTCGCGGCCACGGGTCTCGATGGTGCGGAAACCGATACGGTCGCTGACCTTGTCGCCGCCGGCGGCGATCGTCAGGCCATACAGCTTGGGATCTTCCGGCGACCAGTAGCGCAGTGCCTTCACCGGAATGCGGATCGTTGCGCGGCCATTCGCATCGGTACGCACCTTCGCCGACAGGTTCGCTTCAGGAATGGTGACGGTGACTTCCTGCTGCTTGCGTGCGCCATCGAGCTGCACGTAGCCCTCGATGCGGCGCGCATCGCCCTTCGCCAGCTGCACCTTGTAGTCGGCGATGTAGGTGGCCGGCACTTCGGCCAGCAGCACGTCGCGCGTGATGCCGCCATAGTTCCACCAGTCGGTGGAAACGGTGGGAATCTCGTCCTGGTGGCGCTTGTTGTCGGCCTTGACGACCACCGTGTTCGAGCCGGCGGCGAGCTTGCCGGTGACGTCGAACTGGAATGGCGTGAAGCCGCCCTTGTGGCTGCCCAGCTTTTTCCCGTTCAGGTAGACGTGCGCCTCGTAGTTGACGGCGCCGAAGTAGAGGAAGTAGCGCTTGCCGTCCTTTGGCGCGGCATCGAACTTCTGCCGCATCCATACGGTGCCTTCGTAGAACTCCAGTTTGGCATCCTGGGAATTCCAGTCGCCGGGAATGGCCAGCGTGGGCGAGCCATCGAAGCTGTATTCGACGATGTCGCCCTTGTCCTTCGGCTGGCGGTCGTCGTAGTAGCCGCCGCTGCCCTTCTCCGACTCGTCATAGGGTTTGCGGCGGTAATCGTAGTACCCCGTTTCATACGGATCGACGATGTAGTGCCAGCGGCCATCCAGGTTCTGGTGGGTGCGGCCGTAGATATTCTGTAGCGGCTGGTTCTGCAACGGCTGGTTCTGTGACGCCTGATTCTGTGGTGCCTGGTCCTGCGGTGTCTCGTGTTGCGGCGACGGGGCGGCAAACGCCCCCGCATGCCATGCCAGCACTGCAACAGCGACAGCGGAAAATCGGTTCAGCATCGTGTCTCCATGTAATTGTATAGTCGATTTGCCTGTGACCGCTGGTACCGCTACCAACCCTAAAATATAAGCCCGGCGGTCGAGGATGTCAAAATAAAAAAACTGCGCATGCCCGGATCGTCCCGGCCGTGCATTGGTGCCCGGGCAGGAGAGCGCAACAATGCCTCTTCCACCCAGGGTTCCGTGCCTGTAGATGAAAGCGCCAGCGCGATGGCGGATGCCGGTGGCGCCAGCGCTTGGTCGATTTTTTAGTACATCCCTGCCTCCTTCCGTTTCAGTCACAGGATGTCGCCACGTGGCTGAAACCGTTTAACACTCCCGCGCGTCACCGTACCGCCAGCCCAGCCACTTGCCTGATTCGGCGAAGCCAATGCCGGATTAAACGTTTTCCCCAAAACGCAACAAATCATCCGCGCAAGATGGATACGCGTTGTGGCTGGTAGCGGTTTCAATTATTCTAATCCGAAAATTGGAAAGCTTTCCAAGCACGTTCCACAAAACCCACAGGAGACCGCACAATGACGCGACACTTCATCCGGACCGCTACCGCCCTCACCTTCGCCATCGCGCTGCTGCATGCGCCCGCCGCGACGGCGGCAGGACAATCCCCATCGGCAGCGCCGCCCCAGGCCGCCCCGCTATCGGCAGCCATTACCCCACAAGCAGTGCTGGCCGCCATGGAGCGCGTGGCCGACTGGCAGCTGGCCAACCCGAGCCGCCACCGTCCCGACGACTGGACCCAGGCCGTCGGCTACACGGGCTTCATGGCGCTGGCCGGCGTGTCGAACGACACCCGCTACCGCGACGCGATGGTGCGCATGGGTGAAAAGAATGGCTGGAAGCTGGGCCCCAACCACTATCACGCGGACGATCACGTGGTAGGCCAGACATACGCCGAACTGTCGATCGCGTTGCGCGATCCGAAGATGATCGCGCCGATGCGTGCGCATTTCGACGACATCCTGGCCAACCCTCGCACCGGCTCGCTGGAATTCACGGTGAAGGGCAACCAGGACCGCTGGTCCTGGTGCGATGCGCTGTTCATGGCCCCGCCGGCATGGCTGCGGCTATGGTCCATCACCGGCGACAAGCGCTATGTCGATTTCGCCGTGCGCGAATGGTGGGTCACGTCCGACTACCTGTACGACAAGGACGAGCACCTGTATTACCGCGACAGCAACGCGTTCGCGGCGCGCGAAGCCAACGGCAAGAAGGTGTTCTGGGGCCGAGGCAACGGCTGGGTGATGGGAGGCCTGGTGCGGATGCTGCAATACCTCCCGGCTGCCCACCCGGCACGCGCGAAGTTCGAGCAGCAGTACCGCGAGATGGCGGCGCGCATCGCCGGGTTGCAGCAAGCCGATGGCCTGTGGCGTTCGAGCCTGCTCGATCCGGCCAGCTATCCGATGAAGGAGTCATCCGGCTCGGCGCTCTACACCTACGCGCTGGCGTGGGGGGTGAACGCCGGGCTGCTCGACCGCGCCACCTATGAGCCGGCAGTGCGCAAGGCATGGACCGCGCTGGTCGGCAACGTCAACCCGGATGGCCGGCTCACGCACGTGCAGCCGATCGGCCTTGCGCCGAAGGTGTTCGACGAGCAGGCCACCGAAGTCTACGGGGTAGGTGCGTTCCTGCTGGCCGGCAGCGAGGTATACCGGCTAGCCAGGCGATAACCCGCATGACTGACACCTAGATCGACTGATTACACGGGCTGCCGGCCCGCCGCTGCACAGCCAGGCCTGTCCGCACCCGCCGGACCGGGGCCAGGCCCCCTCACACCCAAAACAAGGAGACAACCATGCTGTGGAAAGAACAACGCACCCCGCTCGCGCTGGCGGCGGCACTGCTGGCGGCTGGCGCCGCCCATGCGCAGGAAGGCGATGGCGGCAAGCTGGAATCGGTCGTCGTCACCGCCAACAAGCGGGTGCAGAACCTGCAGGACGTGCCGGCATCGATCACCGTGCTGGGCGACGCCGTGCTGCAGCGTTCCAATGTGCGCGAGCTGGACGACCTGCCGTCGCTGTCGCCGGCGCTGACGCTGTCGTACGGCACGCAGCCGGGCAATTTCAGCATCAACATGCGCGGCGTGGGCACGTTTTCGCTGGGGATCGGCGTGGAGGCCGATGTCGCCGTGATCGTCGACGACATCCCACTCGGCATGCAGGCCAATGCGTTCAAGGACCTGGCCGACGTGCACCGCATCGAGGTGCTGAAGGGCCCGCAAAGCACGCTGTTCGGCAAGAGCTCGATCGCCGGCGCCCTGAACATCACCACCAAGCCGATCGGCGGTCCGGTGAAGACCAGCGCCACGCTGCTGGCCACCAACGACCATGAATGGCGCGCCGGTGTCAGCGTTTCGGGCGCCGTGTCCGACACGTTCCGCATGCGCATCGCCGCCAGCAAGACCGACTACGACGGCACGCTGGACAACCTGACGACCGGCGGGCGGCTCAATGGCAGCAAGGGCGACAACCTGAACGCGAAGTTCGAATGGCAGCCGCTCGACAACCTGACGTTCACGCTGTCGCCGCGCTACAACCGCACCGAGAAGTTCTGCTGCACCACGGCCTTCACGTCGATGACGCCCGGTGGCCTCTACCGCAACGCGCCGCAGCTGCCGCAATCGGTCGTGCTGCGCGACATCCACATCGCGCCGGGCAACCGCGGCGTGCGCAACGACTATCCCACCGGCGGCAAGTTCCGCGACTGGGGCGTGGGCTTCAAGGTCGACTATGGCCTGGCCGCCGGCCACACGCTCAGTTCCATCAGCTCGTACGGCAAGTACCACATGGACGACTACCAGGACAACGATGCCACCGACATCGACATCCTGCAATACCTCACCCTGCAGGATGGCTCGCCGACAGGGATGCACGGCGGCTTGTACCAGTATGGCCAGTTCAACGTGAAGTCGACCACGCAGGAGTTTCGCCTGACGTCGCCGGACCAGGGTACCGTGCGCTACGTGGTCGGCCTCTGGTACGGCAAGAATGACCTGAACCGCGAGCTGGCGAAGGCGCCGCTGATCTTCAACTACGGCACCAACTACGGCGCGGATGCGTGGAACGTGAACAAGGCGGTCTACGGCCAGGGCACGTGGGACCTGCGCCCCGACACGAGCCTGATCGTGGGCGCCCGCTGGAACGACGAGGATACCGGCTACAACTACCGCCGCTACACGGTACCGCCGCAGGCGTTCGCGCTGACCGAGTTCTACACGAAGTCGGACAGCAACAGCAGCAAGACATGGAAGCTCGGCCTGGAACACCGGCTGACGCGCGACGCGATGGTGTATGGCACGGTATCGACAGGGCACAAGGGTGTGGCGTACGACCTCACCTCCGGCTTCACCGCGGCGCTGGCGGCCAAGCCGGCGGTGCCACCCGAAACGGCGCGCAGCTATGAGCTGGGCTGGAAGCAGAGCCTGTGGGACAACCGGGCGATGTTCTCGATGGCGCTGTTCCGCACCGAGTTCCGCAACTTCCAGCAGTCGGCCGGGTTCTTCGACTACGACGGCATTTTCCGCACCGCGCTGAACAGCCTGGGCGGCCTGCGCACCCAGGGGCTGGAAGTGGAAGGTTCGGTACGCGCGACGCCGCGGCTGCAGCTGAACGGCAGCTTCGCGTACACGGAAGCGACGATCACGGAATTTCGCAACGGCCCGTGCTACAACGTGCTGAACGCGGCCGGCACCGCCGCCACGCCCGGGCCCGGCTGCTTCCAGAGCCCGGAATTCAACAACACCAATGTGCAGGACCTGGCGGGCAAGACCTTGCCCAACGCGCCGAAAGTAAAGCTGAACCTGGGCGGCCAGTACGACGTGCCGCTGGCGTCGCTGCCGTTCAATGCCTTCATTTCAGGCACTACGCGATTCCAGAGCCGCACGCAGTATTCGCTGAACCAGGATCCGATGACGATCCAGGGTGCCTATGCCATCAGCAACCTGTCGGTCGGGGCAACGGACAAGCGGGGCCGCTGGAAGGCCAGCCTGTTCGTCAACAACCTGTTCGACAAGCGCTATGCGGCGGGGCTGAACAACAGCATCGCCAACGGCACGTGGAGCCCGAAGGCGCCGAACGCGCCGCGCGCCGTGAATACGACGGAATGGCTGCCGCCGCGCGACTGGCACCGGTATTTCGGTGTGCGGGCGGACATGACGTTCTGACGGAGCGGTGCCGCCTCACCGGGCGGTCGCCGGCATGCGGGCCGCCGCCGGCAACGCGTCGCGGCCGTCCCATGCCAGCCAGCAGTATGAAATCAGCTGGATCGCCACCAGCGTACCGAGCGGCACGGCCAGCAGCGCCGGGAACGCCAGCACGAGCGTCAGTACGCGCGCCCAATTCTTCGCCTTCGCTGCGCCCCACCCCATCACCGCATGCGGGGCAGCCAGCGCGCCCACGCATGCCGGCAAGTGCCAGCCGGTTTCCACGCCGAGCAACGCCCCGGCAACCAGCAGCGCACCGCCCGACAGCGCGTAGCAGCCGGCGAAGATGAAGTGGGCGCGGGCGGCCCGGGTATGGTTTCTCATCGTTACCTCCTGGAAGATGGAAATCCATCTTTATCCAAAAGGCAATTTTGCTTATTGATTCATAACATCAGCGCGATGTCCTGGATCGCTGCCCTGGTCCATGTTTTCCGGATCGGTATCCCGGTCATGGCAGGCGGCACGGCCGGGCTCCGGATGTTGTCGAGGTCGCAACGTGGTAAGCTTCGGCGCGCGCTTTCCTCCTCGTTCCGTACACGTCTCACATCATCACCTTCCACCTACCTTACCCACATCCATGGACATCGTTCTCGCATTGAAGGCCCTGATCATGGGGCTGGTCGAAGGTTTTACCGAATTTTTGCCCATTTCCTCCACTGGCCACCTGATCCTGACGGCGAGCCTGCTGGACTTCACCGGCGAGAAGGTCAAGGTCTTTGAAATCGCGATCCAGGGTGGGGCGATGCTGTCCGTGATCTGGGAATACCGTGTCCGCATCGGCAGCGTCCTGGCCGGCCTGGCGTCCGAGCCGAAAGCACGGCGCTTCATGATGAACGTGCTCATCGGCTTCTTCCCGGCCGCCCTGCTGGGCCTGTTCTTCAGCCGCCTGATCAAGGAAAACCTGTTCGCGCCCGTGCCGGTGGCTGCCGCCTTCATCGTCGGCGGCTTCGTGATCCTGTGGGTGGAGCGCCGCGCGCGCAACAACCCGGTCTCGGTACGGATCCACTCGGTCGACGACATGACGATGGCCGATGCGCTGAAGGTGGGCTGTGCCCAGGCATTCGCGCTGATCCCCGGTACCAGCCGTTCGGGCGCCACCATCATCGGCGGCATGATGCTGGGCCTGTCGCGCAAGGCGGCCACCGAATTCTCGTTCTTCCTGGCCATTCCCACGCTGCTCGGCGCGACCTTTTATTCGCTGTACAAGGAACGCGAACTGCTGTCGGCGGCCGACCTGCCGCTGTTCGGCGTCGGTTCGGTTGCCGCCTTCATTTCCGCCTTCCTGTGCGTGCGGTGGCTGCTGCGTTATATCAGCACGCATGACTTCACCATCTTTGCGTGGTACCGTATAGTGTTCGGCATCGTGGTTCTCGCCACTGCCTACACCGGTACTGTTGCCTGGGTCGACTAAGGTTCCTCACCTGACTGTCGGCTGAACCCTGGCGGCAACCCCGGGCCGGACTTTACCCCGGGTTTAAAAGCTTATCAATGGATCAACTGGACATCTCCCAACGCGCCCTTCACCTGCTCGAAACCGTCTTCGGGTATTCGGCCTTCCGCGGCCAGCAGGCAGAAATCGTCGAACAAGTCGCCAATGGCGGCGATGCGCTGGTGCTGATGCCGACCGGCGGCGGCAAGTCGCTGTGCTACCAGATTCCCGCGCTGCTGCGCGATGGCGTGGGCGTGGTGATCTCGCCGCTGATCGCGCTGATGCAGGACCAGGTGGATGCGCTGGCCGAAGTGGGCGTGCGCGCCGCCTTCCTCAATTCCACGCAAACCTGGGAAGAAACCGCCCGCATCGAACGCATGGTGCGCACCGGCCAGCTCGACCTGGTGTACGTGGCGCCCGAGCGGCTGATGACGCAGCGCTGCTTCGACCTGCTGCAGGATTCCAAGATCGCGCTGTTCGCGATCGACGAGGCGCACTGCGTGTCCCAATGGGGCCACGATTTCCGGCCCGAGTACATCAAGCTGTCGGTCTTGCACGAGCAATTCCCCGGCGTGCCGCGCATTGCGCTCACGGCCACGGCGGACCAGCAGACCCGCGCCGAGATCGCGCACCGCCTCGATCTCACCAACGCCGCGCAATTCGTCTCGTCGTTCGACCGTCCGAACATCCGCTATTCGATTGTCGAAAAGACCAATGGCCGCAAGCAGCTGCTGGACTTCATCGGCGGCGAACACACGGGCGATTCGGGCATCGTCTACTGCCTGTCGCGCAAGAAGGTCGAGGAAACGGCGGAGATGCTGAACGAGAACGGCATCCGCGCGCTGGCCTACCACGCCGGCATGGACCACGCGAAACGCGCGGCCAACCAGGCCCGCTTCCTGCGCGAGGAAAACATCGTGATGGTAGCGACGATCGCCTTCGGCATGGGCATCGACAAGCCGGACGTGCGCTTCGTGGCCCACCTCGACCTGCCGAAAAGCATCGAGGGCTATTACCAGGAGACCGGCCGCGCCGGCCGCGACGGCATGCCGGCCAGCGCCTGGATGGCCTACGGCTTGCAGGATGTGGTGCTGCAGCGCCGGATGATCGACGAATCCGAGGCCGACGAGGATTTCAAGCGCGTGCTGGGCTCGAAACTCGATGCGATGCTGGGGCTGTGCGAGACGCTGTCGTGCCGGCGCGTGCGGCTGCTCGATTATTTCGGCGAAGCTTCCACGCCCTGCGGCAATTGCGACACCTGCCTGTTCCCGCCCGTGTCGTTCGACGGCACGGTGCCGGTGCAGAAGCTGCTGTCGACGATCTACCGCGTCGACCAGCGCTTTGCCGCCACCCACGTGATCGAGGTACTGCGCGGCCAGGAAACGGAGCGCATCAAGACATGGCGGCACGACCAGCTTTCCGTGTTCGGCATCGGCGCCGACCGCAGCGAGCAGGAATGGCGCGCCATCCTGCGGCAGGTGATCGCACTGGGCCTGGTCTCCGTCGACCACGACCAGTACATGTCGCTGAAACTGACCGATGCGGCCCGCCCCGTGCTGAAGGGCGGCCAGAAAGTGCAGCTGCGGCAGTATGCGAAACCGGTGAAGGTGAAACGCGGGTCCACGCCGAAGGGCTACGTGGAAATGGATCTCGATTCGTCGGAACAGGCGATCTTCGAGCGCCTGCGCACCTGGCGGATGGGCGCCGCGCGCGAGCACAATGTGCCGGCCTACGTGATCTTCGTCGACGCCACGCTGCGCGAAATCGCCAAGGCCAAGCCCACCTCGCTGGACGACCTGCGCGGCGTGTCCGGCGTGGGCGAGAAGAAGCTTGCCTCGTACGGCGAGGACATCGTTCGCCTGATTCGCGACCTGGCCTGAGTCAGGCCCTCATTCAGCCCGAGATTCAGCCCCTGAGTCAGCCCAGACTCAGCCCCGGAGCGCGGCGCGCCACTGGCCCGGCGGCACGCCGGTCGCCGCCCGGAAGCGGTGGCTAAAGTGGGACAGGTCCGCATAGCCGCACGCATCGGCCACCTGCTGCAACGGCAGCGCTCCCGTCTTCAACAAGCCCTTCGCGCGGTCGATGCGCCGCGCCGCGATCCATGCCGACGGCGGCATGCCGAACGACATGCGGAACATGCGCGCCAGGTGGAACTCCGACAGGCAGGCCAGTTCCGCCAGGCGGCCCAGCGTGACCGGCTCGTGCAGGTGCGCCTCGATCCAGTCCGCCAGCCGGCGCCGCAGGTAGGGTGCCAGTCCCCCTTTCAGGCGCAGGTCGGGACGCAGCGCCGCCTGGTCGCGCAGCAGCTGCGACAGCGCCTCGTGCGTGATCTCGTTGGCGCGCAGCAGCTGGTCGGTGCCGAGCCACGGCGCATCGAGCAGCGACTGGCACAGGTGCGCCAGCGCCGGGTTGTCGAAATAGGTGCGGTCCTGCAGCATCAGCTCGCGCGGCTCGCGGTCCAGCTCCAGCACGGCGCGGCGCGTGAACTGGTCGGGCATGAAGTAGATGTGCATCAGCCGCAGCGAATCGCGCACCATCCAGCCCGACTCGTGCCAGTCCGGCAGCGAGCACAGGCGGCCCGGCGCCCCGAACTGTCCGGGCGCGCCATGGCGCTCGACACGGTAGCCCCCGCCCAGGTAGCACGACAGCGTGTGATGGCCGGGCTGGCTGTACGCGGTGAGCTGCTCGTCCGTGTGGCGCTCCCACACCGCCGCCGCCAGGCCATCGCCCAGCCATGCGAAGCGCTCCAGCCGGGCATCGGTGCCGCTCATCGTGCGGAACACCGCGTGCCCCATCGCATCGCGCGGCGCCGCTTCGAGCGCCGCCCGCGCCGCCGGCGCCAGGCGTTCGTCGGGGATCGGGTAAGGGAGGATGCCGGTGTTCATGGCGAAAAGTCTAGCATCCCCCGCCCTCCTCCCGCCGCCTCCGCCCTTGAAATGCGCAAGACCAGACAAGCGGCCACGCATTCCACCCCGCAATATTTCCAGAAACCGGGGTCAGACCCTAATGCCGCTTAGACAAGCCCACCCCAAGTGCAAATTCCGGGGTCAGACCCGGCGGGTCTGACCCCGGCCCTTCGCTGTTGGGGTGAATGCATACGCTTCCAACGTATCGGGTAACGCTTAACTTAGCGGCATTAAGGTCAGACCCCGATTTCTGGCAACTATTGGAATACGGACATGAATGCTCTTCTTTATGTGACCACGGTGCTGATCTGGGGCACCACATGGATCGCGATCAAGCTGCAGCTGGGCGACGTGCCGGCGCCGGTGTCGATCGCGTGGCGGTTCTGGCTGGCGGCGGCGGTGCTGTTGCTGATACTGGTGGTGACGAGGAAACCGGTATGGCCGCCGCGCCGCGCATGGCGCTACCTGGTGGCGCAGGGCACGGCCCTGTTCTGCTGCAATTTCCTGTGCTTTTACTATGCCAGCGCGCACGTGCCGAGCGGACTGGTGGCCGTGGTGTTTTCCACCGCGCCGGTGTGGAATGCGATCAACGGCCGGCTGTTCCTGGGGCGGCCGATCCGGGGCATGGTGATGGGCGGCGCGGCGCTGGGCCTGGCCGGCATCGGCCTGCTGTTCCTGCCGCAGATGGCCGGCCACTGGAACGACGGCAACATGCTGGCCGGCCTGGCGCTGGCCCTGCTGGGCACGCTGTGCTTTTCGGCGGGCAACCTGCTGTCGTCGCGGATGCAGGCGCTGGGCCTGACGCCATGGCTGACCAACACGTGGGCCATGTTCATCGGCGCCGCCATCCTCACGCTCGGCGCGCTGGCGCTCGGCATGCCGTTCCGCTTCGAGCCGACCACGCAGTACGTGGGCTCGCTGCTGTACCTGGCGATCCCCGGCTCCGTGATCGGCTTCACGGCCTACCTGCTGCTGGTGGGAAGGATGGGCCCGGACCGCGCCGCGTACTGCACGGTCCTGTTCCCCGTGGTGGCGCTGACGGTGTCGTCGGTCTACGAGGATTACCGCTGGAGCGCCGCCGCCTTTGCCGGGCTGGCACTGGTCATCGCCGGCAACCTGCTGGCCTTCCTGCCGGCCAAAACGAAAACGCCGGCCGCCGTGGGGACGGCGTCGGCGCGTTCATGAGGCAAGGCGGGCTTGCCCGATGCGGGCTTGCTTGATGCGGGCTTGCTTGATGCGGGCTTGCTTGATGCGGCTTGCCCGATACGGGCTTACCCGATACAGGCTTACTTCTTCGTGAACACCAGGTCCCACACACCATGGCCCAGCTTCAGGCCGCGGTTTTCGAACTTGGTCAGCGGGCGGTAGGCCGGCTGCGGCGCGTAGCCCTCGGCCGTGTTCTGCAGCCCTTCCTCGGCGGACAGCACCTCGAGCATCTGCACCGCGTAATCTTCCCAGTCGGTGGCCAGGTGCAGGTAGCCGCCCGGCTGCAGCCGGTCGACCAGCAGCTTCACGAACGGCCCCTGGATCAGGCGCCGCTTGTTGTGCCGCGCCTTGTGCCACGGGTCCGGGAAGAACACGTGCACGCCGGCCAGCGTGCCGGCCGGGATCATGTTGTTCAGTACCTCGACCGCATCGTGCTGGATCACGCGCAGGTTGGTGAGCCCTTCCTCGCCGATCAGTTTCAGCAGGCTGCCCACGCCCGGCGTGTGCACTTCCACGCCGATGAAATCCTTCTCCGGCATGTGCCTGGCGATATGCGCGGTGGTCTGGCCCATGCCGAAACCGATTTCCAGCACGACCGGCGCGGTGCGGCCGAATGCCGCCGCCGTATCGAGCGGCGCCTTGGCATACTCGATCATGAAGCGCGGCCCCAGGTCGTTCAGCGCACGCTCCTGCGCGGTGGACAGGCGGCCGGCGCGGGTGACGAAGCTCTTGATGCGGCGTTCGGTCGGGTCGTACAGCATGGACCGCGCGGGGCCCTTCGGTGGGGTTTCGGAAGACATGGAACTTTGCTGAAAAAAAGGGCGATTATAGCAGCAGCCTCCGTGCCGAACGCCCCCCGCGGTCTGCTACACTTTTCCTTCGAACACTTTTCTGGAACGGAACATGACGCAAGCATGGCCGCCTCCGGTGCAGGCAGTCCAGGCACTGCCGTGTGTACCGGACATTCTCTCCGTCATGGCCGAAATGACGGGCCTGCGCTTCGTCTGCGTGGCGCACGTGACGCCGTCCAGCTGGACCACCTGCGCGGTACTCGACCGGCTCGGCTTCGGCCTGCAGCCGGGCGATCCGCTCGACGTCACCACCACGCTGTGCGACAGCGTGCGCAAGGCCGATGCCGTCATCGTGATCGACCATGTCAGCCAGGACGAGCTGTTCCGCGACCATCCCTGCCCGCGCCAGTATGGCTTCGAAAGCTATATTTCGATCCCCATCTACGACACCGCCGGCGCCTTCTTCGGCACGCTGTGCGGCCTCGATCCAAAGCCGCTGGTGCTGTCCGAATCGAAGACGGTGAAATCGCTGGAACTGTTCGCCCAGCTGATCTCGAAGCAGCTCGAAGCGGAACGCCGCCACGCCGAGCGCATTTCCGAACTGACCGATGAAAAGGCCACCGCCCTGCTGCGCGAAGGGTTCATCGCGGTGCTGGGGCACGATATCCGCACGCCGCTGTCCTCGATCCTCCACGGCGCGCAGATCCTGCAGCAGCGCGGCGGCGACAGCACCACGCTGACGGTGGCCCGCACGATCCAGCGCAGCGGCCAGCGCATCGGCCGCATGATCGACGACGTGCTCGATTTCGTGCGTGGCCGGCTGGGCGGGGGCATCGCGCTGGAACTGGAGCCGGTGACCGACCTGGCGGAGGCGCTGGCGCAGACCGTCGTCGAGTGCCAGAGCGAATATCCGCAGCGCGCCATCGTCACCGATATCGCCATCCCGGGCACCGTATGGTGCAACCGCGACCGCATGACGCAACTGCTGTCGAACCTGTTGTCGAACGCGCTGCGCTATGGCGAGCCCGGCACGCCGGTGCGCGTCGACGCGCACGTGGAAGACGGCACCTTCCGGCTGACCGTGATCAACGAGGGCGAGACGATCGCGCCGGACAAGCTGGGCAAGCTGTTCCAGCCCTACTGGCGCGACGACGACGGCCAGCCGCGGCGCGGCCTCGGCCTGGGCCTGTACATCGCCTCCGAGATCGCCCATGCCCACGGCGGCAAGCTGCACGTGGTCTCGCGCGATCGCCGCACCGCATTCACCTGTTCGGCGCCGGCCGGGCTGCGATAATAGCGGCCCCGCCAATTTCCGGACCGATCCGTGCAACAAGCCCTTCTCATCGCAATCATCCTCGTGGCGCTGCTCGCGCTGTATTTCCTCCTGAAGGGCCGGCCGAAGGCGGCGCCATGGCAGGGGCATCCCACCGGCGGTTCGTACACGCCGGTGCCGGACGGCGAACCGGTGCGGCACTGGTCGGACGGCGGCCGCTTCGAGCTGGAAGTGGTGGGCGAATCGCGCTACCGCGACACGATCCGGGCACTGGCCGGCGAACATGGCGAAGCGAACGCCGATGCACGCCACCCGGCACTGCTGCTGCCGGATGACGCCAATCCCTACGAGGACAAGGCCGTTGCGGTGTTCGTATCCGGCAGCATGGTCGGCTACCTGGCGCCGAAGGATGCGCTGGCGTTCCGCCAGATGCTGGCGCGCCACGAGATCGACGGCAAGCCCACGTCCACCGACGCCGCGGTGCGCGGTGGCGGCACGTGGGAAGGCAAGCGCCTCGCTTACTCGGTGTGGCTGGATGTATCGCTGAACGGCTGAGCGGCCGGTATAGGTGATATAGGTGATATAGGTGATATAGGTGATATGGGTGGTGCGGGAGGCACGGACGCTTCGTGCCGGTGACCGGCGATGTGCTCTTCGAGCCGTCCGCCGTCGATCAGTTCACGCGCCAGTGCGCGGGCCTCGATCTCGGCCGCATGTTCGCGCTTGAACAGCGCCGGCGTTTCAATCACGATGGGCGGCTCGAACGTGCGGCCCGTGTAGCGGTGCGCCTTGACATGAATGCAGCCGCGATAGCGTCCGGATTCTTCCACCACCTCGACGCTGTAGACGTAACCCTTCACCCAGATATCTTCGGTCATGCTACTTCAACAATATGAAAGGGCGGATGCTAGCACGCGCGACCAGGGCCGCGCGCACGCTTGCTGACAGTAATGACGGCGCTCAGGCAGGCTTGCCCAGGTGCTCGCGCACGGCCTTGACACTGGTCCCGGCATCCTTCACCGCCTGGCGCAGTTCGTCCGCGGACAAGCCCAGTTCCTTCGTCCAGTAACGCAGTTCCCACTCTTCGTTGACGTTGATGCGGCTGCGGTCCTGCGGGCCGCGCTCTTGCAGATTGTCCGACATGATGTTCTCCTTTGATGCATGAAATGAAGCAGGGAAATGACGCACGACATGCTCGATCACGACATGCGTCGTTCATGAAAGGATCGCGCGCGGTGCATTACCGGTCAGTTAGCTCACGCACCTTGCGGCAAGTTCAGTTCTCGCAATTCCAATGGTCCAGCGGGCGGATATGCAGGCGGAAATCCTGCTGGTCCGGGTAGGCACGCAACAGTTCCAGCGGGGCGCGGCGGCGGCTGGCCCATTCGCGCGCCCGTTCTTCCGCTTCTTTCGATGCGTTCGCCCCCAGCACGATGCCCGTCAGCGCTTCCGGCGCGAACTCCACCGGCCCAGGTCCCTCATAGCGCACCGCGCGCCATTCGCCTTCATACAGCCAGTGCCGGCTCTTCATCAGGAAGGTCTTGGCAGCCATGTCCTCGTCGCGATCGCGGAACGGATTGATCAGCTCACGGCGCTGCTCGTAGCCGATCGGCCGCGCTTCGCGCAGGAAGGCGGCGCGCGCATCGAAGCGCAGGCAGATGCCCTTGTGGCAATCGGCATAGTGCGACCACATCAGGATATGGTCGCGCTCGGAGGAAAGGCACAGCACGCCGACTTCCTCGGCCAGGATGCGCGAGTGCAGTTGCTGGATCCTTTGCTGCCCCTGCGGCGTGCGCAGGTCGGTGGCGGGATCGGCCAGGATCTTTTCCAGCTCTTCCTCGCAAGCCCGTTCGGTCAGCTGCGGCATCTGCTTGCTGCACATGCGGCGGTAATACGCCTTCATCTCGTCGAATGGCGCATCGAAGGTGAACGCGGGCCGCGAATCGAAGGGATCGTTGAACGTGCACGGCGGCGCGAAGTAGATCGTGTTGTCGCACACGATCTGCCGCGTGAACTCGATATCGCATTCGCTGGCGAACGGCCGGTATTTGTACAGGTACTCCGGGTGCACGGTCCTTCCTCCCGCTGTGATGCCGCATGCCGAAATCTTAGCGAAACGGGCGGGACGGAGCGCACGGCCCCGCGGCTGGCGTGTTGTAACGAACCCTAAGCCAGCGCGGCCAACCGAAAATCAGGATCGATCAGAACTTGGCGCGCACGCCGAACACGATGCCGCGGCCGGCCAGCGGCGCGATGTCCTTCAGCACCGATGTCGACACGCGGATCTCGTCGTTCAGCAGGTTCTTCGCCAGCAGGAAATACGTGAGGTCCAGGGCGCCGGCTTTCTGTGTATAGGACAAGTTGGCGTTCAGCTGGTTGTAGCTGTCCGTCGGTGTGCCTTCGAACGACGCCAGCCGGTCCTGCCCGCGCGCGTGCACCAGCGACAAGCCGGCGCGCAGCGCATCCATCTTGTAGGCGACCGATGCGCCGATACGGTCGGCCGGCTGCAGCGGCAGGCTGCCGCCGGCATCGAGCTTGCCGCGCGACGTGTCGGCAAACACGCGCCCCGACCAGCCCGCGCCATGCTCGTTGACCGTCAGCTCGGCCTCGGCGCCGCGGATCGTGGCATTGCCCTGCTCGAAGATCCGTTCGCGCAGGTCGCTGCCCGGGTTGCCCTCTTCATCCACCAGCACGCCGGTCACGTTCCCGTAGATGAAATCGTCGACTTTGTTGCGGTACAGGTTGGCCTTCCAGCGCACCAGGCCAGCCGTCTTCTGTACCGACAGCTCGACGTTGCGCGACACTTCCTTCTCGAAGTCGGGATTGCCGATGTCGAACGTCACGGTCGCGTCGTGCGGGCCATGCGAATACAGCTCCTCGGTGGCCGGCGCGCGCTGCGCATACGAGTACGTGACGCCGGCGGCATAGCCCGGCATGAACGGCCACTGCGCACCCACCGAGCCGGACTTCAGGCCGAACGAGCGGTCCAGCCCCGTGACGGGCTGGCGCTTCACATGCTCGAGCCGCGCCCCGGCGGACAGGCGCACCGGCCCCAGGTCTTTTTCCTCGACGAGGAAGCCGGCCTGCGACGTGGACCGCGTGACCGGCACCGTATCCGGCCCGCCCTCCGCCGACAGCGCGGAGAAGTGCGTATTCTCGGTTTGCAGGCCGAAGGTGCCCCGCCAGCCGGCCACCGGCAGGTGCGACAGTTCCGCCCGGGTTTCCGTCGAGCGATTGTCGAAGATCACTTCGGGCGCATCGTCCTCGCCCAGTTCCGCGTGTTCATAGCTTGTATGGCCTGCCTTCAATTTCAGGTTCTCGAACCCCGCGAACGGCGCCTTCACCACGCCTTCGATGTCGTAGCGCGTCTGCTCCTGGTCGATGCGCGACCCCTCGGCGCTGGGGATGCCGTACAGGTTCGTCAGGTGCGACACCGAAGCGCCGGCATAGCCCCAGTCATCGACATACGAACCGCCGAGGCCCACGTTGCGCTCCCGCGTAAAGGAGTTGGCGAGGCGGCCGGAACCCGAGTCCGGATCGCCGATCGAACGCGTGCCGGGGATCTTGTAGTCATCGGCGTTGCGCCAGTTGCCATCTGCATGCAGGGCGAACTTGCCGACCGAACCGTCGATCGTGCCGGACGCGTTCTTGCCCGTATCGACGGTGCTGTAGCGCGCCTCGGCCTGCCCGGTCAGTTTCGGTTCCAGCGTGGTGGGAATGCGTTCGTTGACGACGTTGACCAGCCCGCCGATCGCGCCGGACCCGTACAGCAGCGCGGCCGGCCCGCGCAGGATCTCGATCTGGCGCGCCACGGCGCCTTCGGCCGCCACCGCGTGATCGTTGGACAGGCCGGACACGTCCGACACGGCCATGCCGTTCTCCAGCATCTTCACGCGCGGGCCTTCCATGCCGCGGATGATCGGGCGCGACGCGCCGGCGCCAAAGGCCGAAGCGGAGACGCCCAGTTCCTGCGACAGCGTTTCGCCCAGCGAGCTGCCGGCCTTGTCGCGCAGTTCGTCGCCCTGCAGCACCTTGGCCGGGGTGAGGATCTGGTCGCCCTCCGTGCTGCGGAATGGATTGGCGGTGACGACCACCTGCTGGACCTGGCCGGTGCCCTGCGGATCGGCGCCCTGCGGTTCGGCGCTGCTGGTATCGGCGTGCGCGGTGGAAGAGATGGCGGCCAGGATGGCACTGGCCAGCAGCGTTTTTTGGGTGTTCATGATGCGTACCTCGGATATCGGGAATGACGAGCCGCCGCCGCGCACATGGGTACGCGGCGGCGAAAATTGCTGTTGCAGGTGCTGGTCAGGCCCGGGGCGGGGCGCGCGGCTGGAAGGCGCGGACGGTCTTGCTGCTGGCCGGCCGCGCGGACGGTTCTTCCAGCGATAGATAGCCGCTGCCGGCTACCTTGAAGTGGTACGTCGGCACGCCGAACGCGTGCGCGAGCTGGTCGGCCGAGAGGCATTGCGCGCACAGGTGATCCGTTGCCGCCGGCGGAGCGCCATCCTGGTCGCGCAACTGCTCGGTGGCGCTGCGCTGGACATGGGTATAGCCGTGTGCCAGCGCCAGTTGCTGGGAAACCAGCAACAGCAGCGACAACAACAACTGGACGATGACGCGCGGGGACATGCGACTACTCGGGGAACTTTCGGTTGGCTGGGCCGCGGCTCGGGAATCCGGCCGGCAGCGTGGCTGCGAACATGGAGATCTGGAGCGGGTGAAGGGGATCGAACCCTCGTCTTAAGCTTGGGAAGCTCCTGCTCTACCATTGAGCTACACCCGCGTGCCGCACATTCTACGCGGGATTAACGGGCGCTGACAATATTGCAGGCTTAACGCAAGGCGCTGCCGGAGTGCGGCGCTCGCGGCACGCGGCGCCTTCGGATTTCCCCGCAAACGCACCAGACCGGCAGATGGGGCGTGGCTCCTCAGTCCGGGTCTCGACCTGGTGCATTGCACTCTTCGTCGAAATACCATGACAGGAAAGCGTTGAAGGACTTCCACCGAGCCGGGACCCTGCCCTTGACGAAATCGTCATATTCGCAAAGATCGAAATCATGCACCGTCCCATCCTCTCGATCGAACAAATACATGCCTTCACTCTCATCCGATGTCAGGGCAAGAAATTTCTCCGGAAACCGATATCGATCTCGAACGTAATCCGTTTGGTCGGGAATAGCGGGAATCTGTGGGCCTTCAATGTCCAGCAATTCGGCCACAACGCGGGGACTGATGAAGTTCCCCTGGTAAGTCAGATAGAACTCGCCGAATTCGGTGCTGGCATCCACGCCGAGGCGGCGCAGCATATGCAACGCCGATGGACGATCATCGCGCAGCACATCGCCTGTCTCTTTCGCCAGGAATGCTCTCA
Organism: Pseudoduganella albidiflava; assembly: GCF_004322755.1. Taxonomy (NCBI): domain Bacteria; kingdom Pseudomonadati; phylum Pseudomonadota; class Betaproteobacteria; order Burkholderiales; family Oxalobacteraceae; genus Pseudoduganella; species Pseudoduganella albidiflava. The sequence continues at coordinate 142,528 of NZ_CP036401.1, read as the reverse complement.
CTCGTGCCGGGATCATTTCCGACTCCTCGCCAATTTTCCGGGCTTTCTATCACTGGCGCAGTTCACGCATTTACCGGGGAGAAGATCGAACTGAGTATAGGCCGGGTGCAATGGGACCTGCGTGATACCGTGTGTACGTTTCAAAGAGTATCAGGTCACCTGGGAAAAAAATTTCCCCTCCACGTCTTTTGTATCAGCCAGATACAAGTAAGCGACTGCATCGGATAACCCGAAAATGTCGGCATGCCGGCTGGGAAAATCGGAGCTGCTCAGTTGTAGGATATAGTTGAAGCCATCGAGATCCATCTCTTCATTCTGCAGGAAAGTTGGCTTGCCTCCGATACGCGATCCGCAGTCCGCGTCATCCTTAACAGCCTCGCCTGTATCCATTCGATACGCCGCGATAGCATACGGCTGGCATATCTCCTGCCCGGCGCGGTGCTGAATCACCCTTGTCGTTCCTGAATCGATCACGGCAAGCTCTTCCGGGTGACCATGGTAGGTGATCTGATCCAGGAAGTAGTCGGCTTCCGAATAGTATGAGAAAACCGAAGTGAACATCCCTGCCGAGAGCTGAACCCCGGTATGTTGTGCCAGGAAAGTGTTGGGAATTGAAGCGACCAGCATCAATAGCGTTCCATCCGGAGCAACGGGCCATTCTGCAACCCCGCCAATCAGTGCGCCGCCACCGATGCGCGCTTCGAAAGGGTCGGTCGATTCATTGGTGAAAAGCAGACGCTTTGTCATATCTCCACATCCAAGAACATATGTACTTCCTGCAACTCAATCCGAAGTACGCACATTATTCACGTGCCGATGCGGCACGAACACGATAAATATCCATCTGGAGATTCACCTTCCAAGCGCGAGGGAAAGTCATCTTCGTACAGGCCTCGCACAGTCTACCGTGCCCGCAAGGTGACTGGGGGCCCGACTCAGCTACGTTTTCTGCGCCATCCGGCAGCACTCAGCGACAGTGCCGACGCCAGGAAATAGAATGCGCCAAACCCCGCATAGCCTACGAGGCTCACGATCGATGGCACCGTGGGCAACTGCGCCTGGTAGAGGAAGAACGCACCGGCGAGCGCGGATTGCGCGCCGCTCACGGCCATGGCCCATTGTGCCCCATGGCTTTTCCAACGCCGCACCGCCGTGCCGAGCTGGAGCAGGCCGGACAGGATGGCCCAGGCACCGAACACGCCCAAGGCGCCGTGCATGTCGGGCCATGTGACGGCCAGCGCCAGCGCTACGGCGACACTGACGACGACGTTCATCGACTGGGTACGGTTCGCAGCCAGCCCGCCGCTGCGCCTGCTGTCGATCAAATTGGCAACAGCATCCCAGGCTGGATACGCGACCAGCAGCACCGCACTGGCTGCTGCCGAAGAAGGCGCAATCGCGAGGACCGCGATGATCCACGTGATCGAGAAGGCTGCGCGGATAAAGTAATAGCGCTTGAGCCAGCCTTCGTGCGCGGCAGGGTGGAATACGGTGTCATTCATGTTGCTGCTCCCATCGTTAAGAATCCGGTTATCTGCCTACTAGTTGGTAGGTAGATCGATCAAAAAAATCGGCAGCGCAGATCGGCAGCTCATGAGAACTGGCTGGGCATGCGGCGCCGGTTACTACTCCGTCTCGACGCAGCAAGTGGCATATGCAGAGGGCCTATGACTCCGTCGAGTAGCGGGCCAGCTGGCTTTCCGCCACCGTGGCGAAGACGGCGACATCGCCGTAGGCCCGGGCGGACAGCATTGCCCCATGAATGCTTGCCATGAGAACCTCCGCCTCGACTTGCGGGCCATTCGCGGACCGGACGGTTCCCTCGCGCATCCCCTGCTCCAGCACCGATGCCATCCACCCCGACAGAAAGCGGAAATATGCGCGTACTTCCACCGCGATTTCCGCTGGCAGGACTGGCAACTCCCCGGCCAGCAGTGCGCAGATACAAAACGGCGCACTCAGGTCGCTGATGCACTGTTCCCAGTACCCCACATACGCGCGCAGCTGTCCCATGGCATCGGGAATGGCGTGGCGTAGATTGCCGAGCCCTTCTTCGGTTGCCTGGCGGTGCTGCACGACGAGCGCCTTGACCAAGTCGACCTTGTTCGGGAAATGGTGATGGATGCTGGCTTTGCGTATGCCGACCACGTCGGCGATGTCCGCATAGCTGAAAGCGTTGTAGCCGCCTGCGACGATGAGGCCGCGCGCGCACGCCAGGATTTCTTCGGAAGTGTTCGACAATTTTGCCATGGACGAAGCCTACCTTCTGGTAGGTTGGCTGTCAACTGGCTGTTATCGGCGCAGCGATGGCACCCATATCCGAATGCGCCGACTACATTTATATATGTAGTCGCGGTACATAATGCCATTTCGACGACTGTATGGAAAATACAACTTCTAACGCCAGCAGAGGATAGAAGCCGCGTTTACCGTTTACGGCGCGTGTATTTTTGATACAGTTTCGTCAATCCGGATATCTAGTTTTAGTACAAACGGTCGAACCGCCAGTAGAGCGTGGCCAAAGCAGCACTTTTCGAAAACCATTGGAGACATCAATGCACGACCAAGTATCGTCCCGCAGTTCGCTTGCCTGCTTCCCGCTGCATCCCATTGCCACCGCCTGCGCAGTGCTCCTGTCGTTATCGAGTATCCCGGCAATGGCCCAGGATGCCGTTGCCGCAGCCGCCGCGCCAGCCACTACCACGAGCACAGGAGACGGCAGCATCGCCACGGTGAAGGTCTCGGGCATCCGCCGCGGCATCGAGGATGCCATCTCCGTGAAGAAAGACGCCACGTCCATCGTGGAATCGATTTCCGCCGAGGACATCGGCAAGCTGCCCGACACGAGCATCGCGGAATCCATCGCGCGCCTGCCGGGCCTGGCCGCCCAGCGCGTGGCGGGACGGGCACAGGTGATCAGCGTGCGCGGCCTGTCGCCCGACTTCGCCACCACCCTGCTGAACGGCCGCGAGCAGGTGAGCACGGGCGACAACCGCAGCGTGGAGTTCGACCAGTACCCGTCGGAGCTGCTGAGCGCGGTCACCGTGCACAAGACGCCGGATGCCGGCCTGGTGGGCCAGGGCCTGTCCGGCACGATCGACATGCAGACCGTGCGGCCGCTGTCGTTCCCCGGGCGCACGATTTCGTTCAACGTGCGGGGCGAGAAAAACTCGCTGGGCAAGATCGCCGATGCGAAGGACCATGGCCACCGCGTCAGCGCCAGCTACATCGATCAATTCGCCAACCGCACCATCGGCGTGGCGCTGGGCGTGGCGAACATGGAGTCGCCGATCCTGGACAATGAAACCGGCACCTACGAACCGTTCGACCAGACGCGCATTTCCGGCGTGCCGGCCGGCACCTACGTCACGGCCGGTGTCAAGGCGCTGGCGAAAAGCGGCCGCCTGACCCGCACCGGCGTGATCGGCGTGCTGGAATACCGCCCGAGCCGCATGTGGACCAGTACCCTCGATGTCTTCGCGTCGAACTTCAAGCAGGTCGACACGAACAACCAGTTCGAAGTCAACCTGGGCGGCTTCAACGGCAACAACAACCCGATCGGCTTCAACTACGCGAGCACCAATATCGTCGACAACACGCTGATCGGCGGGACCGCCACGGGCGCCTATCCCCTGGTGCGCGGCCAGCATAATCACCGCGAAGACCGGATCCGCACCGCCGGCTGGGGCAACCGCTTCAATTTCGGTGACTGGTCGCTGGTCGTCGATGCCAACTATTCGCAGGCCAAGCGCGACGAGACTTACCTGGAGAACAACCTGCAATTGCAGACCGCGGATGGCGGCGCGTTCAACGATCCGCTGATGACGGTCGGCTGGCGCACCGGCCAGTTCGCACACCTGTCCGGCCAGCTCGACTACAGCAACCCGGCCATCCTGCATACAGGCAATTCGATCTATGGCTATGGCAAGACCTACTCGCCGCACCTGAAGGACCGGCTGGCGAGCCTGAAGGTAGCGGCAAACCTGCCGGCGCCGGCGGCAATTGAAAACTACCTTTCCGGCTTCGACGTCGGCGTCAACTACAGCGACCGCACCAAGACCAAGCGCCAGCCCGAAGGCCAGCTGTTCGCCAAGGGCACGCCGACGATTTCCAGCGACCTGCTGTACGCGCCGGTCGACCTGGGATTTGCCGGCGCCGGCATCGTGCCATCCTGGAATGTGCCGGCGGTGATCGCCAAGTACTTCGACCCGATCAACTACAGCCTGGCAAACAATGCCGGCACGATCAGCCGGGCGTGGGACGTCACGGAGAAAATCACGACAGCCTTCGCCCGCGCCAATATCGACAGCGAGATCGGTGGCTATCCCGTGCGCGGCAATATCGGTGCGCAGATCATCCGCACCGACCAGTCGTCGGAATCGCTGTACGCCGATGCGGCGGGCGTGGCCCACCCGATCGAAAGCGGCAAGAAGTACACCGACGTGCTGCCGAGCATGAACCTGGCGATCAGCCTGGACGACAGCCAGACCCTGCGCTTCTCGCTGGCGAAGCAGATCGCCCGCCCCCGCGTGGACCAGCTCAACGCGGGCTTCAACTTCAGCGTTGCCAGCGGTACCCGCCTGCCGAATGGCAGTGGCGGCAACAGCAAGCTCGATCCATGGCGCGCCAAGGCATTCGATGTTTCGTATGAAAAGTATTTCGACAAGAAGGGCTATGTCGCGCTGGCCGGTTTCTACAAGAAACTGGACACGTATATCTACACCTTCTCGGAAACGCGCGATTTCTCGCAATTCACACCGGGCACGAACGCCATTTCCAACTTCGGCCAGTACACCACATCGTACAACGGCGATGGCGGCATCTTGAAAGGTGCCGAACTGACCGTGTCGGTGCCGCTGGAACTGCTGACGCCGGCGCTGGATGGCTTTGGCGTGCTGGCCAGCTCCTCCTGGACGGAAAGCGGCATCGACATCAAGGAAGTCAATTCGGCGATCGGCAAAATCCAGCTGCCGGGCCTGTCCCGCAATGTTTCGAACATCACGCTCTACTATGAAAAGGCGGGATTCTCGACACGCGTCAGCGGCCGCCGCCGTTCCGATTATGTGGGCGAGATCGGCAATTTCGCCGGCGACCGCCAGCTGCGCTTCGTGCACGACGCCCCGACGGTGGACGCGCAGGTGGGCTACACCTTCAACGACGGCCGCTACAAGGGCCTGGGTCTGCTGCTGCAGGTGAATAACCTGAACAATGCCGCGTATGAAACCTATGCGAACCGCAAGGATCGCCAGCTGGAATATGCCAAGTATGGCCGCACCGTGCTGTTCGGTGTGAACTACAAGTTCTGACGGACACCCATCGTCCAAGGACGCCGGCGCGACAGTGCCGGTTTGGGCCCTGCGGGCTTGCTGCCTGCAGGGCCATTTTTTTTTGCGCTTGGGAGTGTTCTTCGTGATGGTTCACGCAAGAAACATGCGGCAGCGCAATCCGGTTCTATACGGGTTTCGATGTAATCGGCATCGGTGCCATGCGAGCCAGTGTCAGTTCTTGAACCTTGAAAGCGCCAGATCAGCCGGCCTCCGAAGCCATTGCAGACCAGGGCCAGCGCAGCCTAGCGGCGTTGCCGTCATTCGCAGCGATGCCGAGCATGGGCCGACGATGGATGCTGCCGTCGCCATGTTTCACGCTGGAGTACCGGGTTCAAATCAAAGCTGGGAAGGGGCAGGACTGCAACATGACGAGTGACCTTGGATTGATCGCGAGCTAGAAGTTCGAGAAAACGACCAGCTTTCCTTCAGGATACCGTCCATCCCATCCGCAAGGAAACCCGTCGTGCAGATATACATCCAGAATAGTCTTCCAGATATCGGGAAAATACTCATTGGAATAGCAGTTCAGTATTATTCTCATATCCCGGATCATCAGTTCATGCAACAGGCAAGGTCCTTGCGTAAGTTTTATATCGGCACCATTGAAGTTCTTTGCTTCGATGCCAAAGTACCTGTTCTTGTGCAGATTGTGGTCGATCCAGCTGCTCCAGTCGAAACTCTCCGGGAACACCGCTTCTGAATCTGTAACCGTCTCCCATTCGTCGAAATCATCAAACGAATCGTCCGACGCATATTTAAACGCAGCTTTACCATCCTGAATAATTAATTTATTCGATCCATCTCCACTATATGGTTTCGTGAAGTAAGCATCTCTGTCCAAATATTCAATGAATGGCGCGGCTACTACAACCAGATCTTTCCAGTGTTTCCTCATGTACACTCCAAAAGTGCCACACAATCTAGTGCGATTTCGTTTGGCAAGTAAGCATCACGCAACACTTCGACCATTGCGCCGTCGTCCGCACTTACGCAGCAGCGCTTCGTCAAGCACGCATGGTCGTGCCGTCTCGATAGTGATGCCACCGCCATCACGCACGCCAGGCAAGACTGTGGCAACGGTCGCGGGACAGGTCGAGGAGGTTTCGGCATGGCGTTCACACCATCGTTACTCTGCGGCGGCAGTCCCGGCACTGAAGATAGATTACAGGTGCTGCCGTCTCGCCAGGTCAGCGTGAACTGCGTGTCATATCGCGGCGCGCGGATAACACCCTCGCCGCAAAGGGCGTGCTGCTCGCCGGGTGTCAGCGCCGCTTACAAAGTGCGATGTTACTGGCTTCCTGATAGACCAGGCTCCTGCGCTGCGACAAAGGGAGCGTGCAAGCGGCCAACTCAACCGCGCCGCCAGTGGATTAACGGATGACGTTCGCCCAGTCCACTATTTTCCCTGCAAGATACTTATCTTCCGATTGCTTTTCCTTTTCGGAAGAAACTCTCGTATCTGCTTCAATCTCATCTTCTTCCGAATCGCTGAGTACCATTGCAAGCCCTCCCAAAGCGTTCAGATAGTCGTTTGCAGCTTCGTATCGAAACGACTCAAGCGCCTCTTCCAATATGTGCTGGATCGACAAAGAATGCCCTTCCTGCAGGTACAATATCAGGCAAGACAAAGCGTAATAACCCCGGTTGACTAAAGATTCTTCAAACCCAGCATCTTGCTCATCGACTATCAATCGCTCTATTTTTCGATCGATTTTTGTCAGTGCAACCCTGTTTTTCTGCCCTCGTAACACGAGCCAAAGATCTTCGACAAAAAGCGAAATCTCAGCAGGCACGGTTAACTTTCTGGATTCCAGATTCAACAGAAGCCTGCCGATGCACTTGAGTGCCACATATAACTCTGTTTCTCTGAAAATCATTGTTTTCTCGATGAGTAGGCAAGCAGTAGGCAGACGGCATCTGCTTCTAAATCTGCTTGCTGATGCAACCCGGCATTCGGTAGATAATTCAATACATATACCTCAAGTACAGGAATCTATTCTTTAGTGCTCCTAAAACTGGAGAGCATTTCTTCGAGCTTCTCCGCGATGCCTTCAGTCCGACCGTGCTTGATCTGTAGTCGAATCCTTTTCAATGTCGCATCGGTATCCATCAATTACCCTCCCATCAATAGCGTCTCGATGATCTAATATACCTGTCTTAATCACCCGTCTTCATATCGGTCGCCTTCCGCACTCCGTTTTGTAAAGCGGTAATTTGTTAAGCCGCAGCGTGTGGTCGAGGTTATTCTGCCTAGGTAGAGAACACGATTCGTCGTCGCCGTTGACGAGTTCCATCACGCGCAGCGTCCAGCACACTGCCGTCCGGATCCGTCACGCGCGTGGTGTCATCGTTTAGATAGGCAATGGCCACTTCGTTGCGGCCAAAATTTATAGACTTTTCCTTCTCCAAATATCGACGCCAGAAGTTACTGCACAGAGTTTACGCTCGCTATCGTATTCAAATCTATAATTAGCTTGCACATCGAAAGGCGCAGTTGCCATTGATGCTGCACTAACCAGACCCTCGCTGTCGCAATAATATATAATTATTGTATAAGAATTTCGACTCCCTACGCCTACGCAGACTTTGATGCCAAGACTGTAATTAAATATTTGCTTCACCCCTATCAATTCAGGCTGCTTTAGGGAAGAATGCAAACTATTATTATAAATTCTTATAGATGAGCTATCGATTACATCAGAACCATGCGAAAAGAAAGTTGCGACTATGGGAGTACTGGCTGGCTTGGAAGGATCTATAGTTACCACGTGCGCACCATTTTTAAACCCAGAGCTATAGGCACCCTTCAGCCTCGCCTCAAAAGGGTCGCGAAAACTTCTTTTCAGCAACCTTCCACCATCAAAACCGCTCATCTCAGAAGTATAAGGTGGCTGATCAAATATTGGACCAGTTGAATACTTCCACTCATCAATGACATCAATCAATGTAGAATACTTCTGTAAAGAAGACTTATCTTCCTTCTTGCGCATAAAACTATCACGAAGTTCGTCGCGCTTTTCCAGCAACTCGATATTGTCAAATATATTTGTCATGTTACCGCCACCTTTCTTGGCCGACAGCTCGGCGGGCTGCGAGATCGAACCGGCTTGTCTTTTCGGAAGATATTCTGAACGCTCTCCGATCAGGCGCTTACTGAGGGCAAAGTCCTCGACGGCGCGGGCCGCCATGTCCGGGACTTTATTTCTTGCATATTATTGAATGAATCCATAGAAACTATACAGTTAATATGTGTAAAAGAATGGCATTTGGTCAGTTTCAACAATATAGTCGTCCTCGTCACTACTGCACCAAATCTCGAATTGATTCCCAACAGGGTCGAAAAGGCGGGCATAGTAACCACCAGGATGCCTGCATGCCATATCAAAGAGGGCACCCCGCTTATACGCCGCCAAGCAAAACGACAAGAAATTCCTTTGCACTTCAAACGAAAAATGAGGCAGTTGCTTTCTCGCAGTGGAGAGTGGCTCATCCTCACTACTAGCGTTCATTATAAGTAGCGCAATGGAATCATTCTCAATTGGCAGAAATAGTAACCCATCACCCTCTTTACACAATAATGCATTAAGGTAATAAAGCTTAACCTCGTCATGGTTTTCACTATTAACGGGAATTATAATATTAACGGTTGCCATAGCGACATAAGACCTTACTAGGTGGTCAATTGCTTGCCGTCATCCGTGCGGACGCGCAGCAGCACTTCGCCGGGTGTGCCTGATGTTGCCGCTCGATGGTGATGCCGGTGCCATCGCGCTCGGCGCGCCGGTGAGGTGGAAACGCTGGGTGAGCGCCGGTGCGCGGGGCTTCAGCATGGCGTTCACGCCCTAGTAGCATGCCGCAACTAGTCGTCGCCGCGCAGCACAACGATGTCAATGCCGCCGTCGCGCCAGGTCATCGTGAAATGCGTATTATGGGTGTCGGGACGCAGGACAAAAACTTTTGCCGCGCCGGTCGTGCTTCTGTCCAGGAACAGTCGGGCGTCATAAGAAGCCTAATACCGAAAGAAGAATGGCATTTCCTCAGAACTAACTTCATTATTGTCTTCATCGAAGTTATCACAGAATATCTCAAATTGATTTCCAGCAGGATCGCAAATTCTTGCAAAATATCCGCCTGGGGTCTCACATGCCATATCAAATATCGCCCCCTTCTTATAGAGTGCTAGGCAGTAGGACAGAAAGTTGCTTTGTATTTTGTAAGAGAAACTCATATAACGCTTCCCCGAAGGAAAAAAACGCCTCTCTTGCTCCGTTATCCTTTTCAATTTTATTGAAACGGAAGAAACTTCTAAGGGCAGGAAAAATAGTTCACCAATTTCGACGAACGATAATATATCGCGATAATACATCCGCGCCTCGTCGTAATTATCAACTGGCAAAATTATTTGCCCACGCGGAGGGGCTTGCATACGCACCTTGCCTTCAATGACATTTGTGTCCCTCTTTATTTCACTCGAGAAAAGGCGAGACGGCTCAATAACTAGATTCAGCGCTTCAGAGATTTTCTTATATTCAAGTACGTCGATATCGTCATCAAAGCTCATGCACGAAATTTCGAACACATTATCAGCTGGATCGCGAACGCGTGCGTAGTAGCCCTCTTCATGCTTAAAAACCTCATCAATCAAACCACCATTTTGATATATCACCCAGCAATAGGAAAGGAAATTTTTCTCCAACTCATATGCGAATATTGGGAAATTCTTCTTTGGCGGATAGCGCTGCATAGACTCCCAGGTAACGGCCATTACCTGAAGAGAGATAGGGGGATCTTCAACAGGAAGCAAGAACTCCCCTTCATCCTCGAAGAATAACATAATGTCACGATAATATGCTTTGACTTCAGCGATATTTTCAACAGGAATGATTATATTAACGGCTGTCATAATTGACACAAGAGCTACGGAAATTCATCTCTTGCATATTACTGAATGAATCCCATAGGAAATGTAAAGTCACTATGTATAAAAAAACGACATTTGATCTATCTCAACAATGTGGTCGTCCTCGTGCACGCGCAGCAGCACTTCGCCGGGGCGTGCCTGGTGGTGCCGCTCGATGGTGATGCCGATGCCATCGGCCGTCGCCGCCCTGCACGAACGTATAGGTGCTGCCGTCGCGTCAGGTCAGCGTGAAGTGCGTGTCGCAGTCGCGGCGTAGCACAAAACCTTCGGCGCGGTGGTCATGCTGCTGGCCCGGTGCCAGCGCCGGCAAAATAGAGCGTGCCGCGAAGGCTCAAGTTTCGATCTTAAATTAAAGCGATAGAGGCAGTTCCGCCATTGAGGCGTTGAATTTTATTTCGAAATACTCTAGATAGGACATCGGTCAAACTTCGCCCTGCTATTCATAATCACTGACGCCATTACGCAAAAATTCAATCCCTTTTATCGCAGCCCTATTGCATGCTTGTACAAGATCCTCCGAAACAACAATGGTTTCAAGGTCTTCCTTACACCTTACAATATCGTGTGATTCCAAACTATTCTCAATGAACTCGTATCGCGTAAAGCTTTTCGGGCCTCCTGGATCACTTTTTATAAGCGGCTTATAGATGGATTTTTTCATGTCAATACAAGCAACTGAATGCAAAATATTCGCTATATAAAATCTGTTGATTTTTTTGTTATTTATAAATACAGTAGCCTCAATAAGCTGCACATCATTTGGAGCAAAGGCTCGTATCAGTTCGGCAAACTTAGGGCTTATAAAATCTCCCCCATCTGACATGAAGAAGTCATGCTCCATTAATCGATCGATGCCGATTTTTCCATTCAGCCTAAATGTGGGTTGCAGGCTTAAGTCCCCGACAAGCCTCGCTGATTTAAACGAGAGATAGTTTGGTGAGCCGGCATGATCATATTTGAAATAATAGTTATCCGGGTAATCATCACTAACCGATAAAACGTAATACATTGCAATTCTCCTATGCCGCTGCCATCGCGCTCGGCGCGCCGCGACAAGTAAAAGCGTTGCGTGCGCGCCGGCTCGCGGGGCTTGAGCATGGCGTTCACGCCGTCGTAGCCGTGCGGCAGCCAGCCGTCGCAACCGAGGATGAAGGTGTCGTTGCTGCCGTCGCGGCAGGTCAGCGTGAACTGCGTGTCGCTGTCGCGTCGCAGGTCAGATCGATTCCGACGAAGCCCCGAATCGCTTGGCTATCGTAGATGGCGTCTTCAATGCCTTCGTCGGACAAGCCAAAGCACTGCTGGACGATGTACATGCGCAGCATGCGCTCCAAGCCCATCGGCGGGCGCCCACGTCCATCGCCCCTGGAATAATACGGCAGCAAGGCGGCAACCAATGCCGCCCAAGGAGTGATGGCCTCGATTTCAGCGAGGACCCGCTCGCGGCGTGTGCGTTTCTTCTTGCCAGCGAACTCGACGTCGGAAAAGCTCGATTGCTTCACCATCAGGGGAGCAGAACAGGGATGTGTCATTGTGCCAGTACGGCAGCATGCCGGGGTAGCAAGATGGCGCTTAATCAGTGCTTCCCTAGGAATCGCAAGCGAGCATTTTTCGCACTTCGCTCTCTTTATTCGTACTCTCTCACTCCATTACGCAAAAAATCAACTCCTTTTATCCCATGGCTTATGCACGCTTGCTTAAAATCCTCCGATACAACAATGGTTCGAGGACTCTCTTTACACCGAACAATTTTATGCGACTTTAAACTATTTTCAATGAATTCATATCGTATGAATTTTTTTGGCCCCTCTGGATCTTTTTTGATAAGTGGCTTGTAAGTAGAATTCCCCATATCAACACAAGAAACCAAGTTTTTAATATTTGCTATATAATATTCCTCAATTCTTGTTTTGTTTAAATAAACCTCAGCCTCTATGAGCTGCACATCATTTTGAGCAATATTTCTTATTAATTCAGCAAATTTTGAACTTATAAAATACCCTCCATCTGATACTAAAAAATCAAACCCAATTAATCCATTAGCGCTAATTTTTTTATTTAGAATAAATACGGGCTTCGCGCCCACCTCCTTAATCACCGACCCCGATTGAAACGAGAGATAGTCTGGCGAATTAACATGGTCATATTCGAACCAATAATTATCCGGGTAATCATCACTAACCGATAAAACATAATACATTTCACCCCCCTATAGCAAACATGAATTAGAGCGTTTCGAATTCTTGTTCAGCATGATTTCACCACGCCTAAGTTGAACGCGCTTTTCCGTGATTAGGTCTTCTATTGCACTTTTGTACTGTGCTTGCCCCCAACCGCTCTCTCGACCCCTCATATCGATATCAGTTAGCTCCTCCGCTATTACAACACTATATCCGGGATGCGATCCTTTATGCACAGTCCGGGTAGGATGATTTTTCTCATCACAAGGCAAGTATATGATGTTTTTAGGATCATGAATGTTTATACCAGACTTTTGCATTGCAGGATGCTTTTGCCACTGCTGCGGTATAACATGGTGTTTCTGCATGCCCGGAATATTAGGCATATTATTATAGTTCCATCCGCTCGCAGGGCGTGCCTTGCCAGCTGCTAAGCCAAGTGGATCCGCCCATAACGTTGGATTCGGTGCATAAATATATGAGTTTTCCCCGCCAAGCAGTCCAATCGGATCTTGCGTGACATACCGGGCCGAGTCGGGATCGTAATACCTATGACGATTATAGAAGAGCCTGGTTTCCGAGTCCTCGTATTGACCTTGAAACCTCAGTGGCTGGTCTACATGCTGAACAAATTTCTGAGATAGGCGTCCCCAAGTTCGATATCGCGCCGTCCAAGCAGCTGTGCCGTTTTCGCCAATCAGCTCCTGCGCAGTGCCCATATAATCACATTGGTAGTGCAGAATGTGGTCGCTTGGGGCATGATTTTTAGCATCAACTAATATTTTCTGCCAGTTTTTTCGGTGGCAATTCTCGTGTTCCAATTGCGTATGCAGCCGCCAAATTCTGACATGCGTATCCTGTATCGCTTGGCCATCCAAAAACTGACCGTCCCCGATTCGCTGTATATTTATATCTGAAGGATGGTAAGTCTCACCACCACCTACCGACTCCACCCGCGCTAACGGCACAAAACTATCCGGCTCATAAATATACGTAACCGTCTTATCAGCCAACACCTCCTGCACCATCACATCGCCATCCCACACGAACAGCGTGAGCTTGCCCGTATGCGCCTGCCCAACAGGCGGCGGCTCCTCCCCTTCCACCCACCGCTGCTCATCGACCCGCTTTGCAATACGCCGCCCGAACGCATCGTAGCTGTACCGCGCAACGACACGAGAGTTGGGGAAGCTGCGAACAGCCGTCGTCAGCCGATTGTCGGCATCGTAAGAGAACGTCAGCACGCCTTCTTCATTCGCCGTCGCGGCGAGGCGTGGCCGCTTGACGACTGTATTGCCCTGCACATCGTATTCGTACGCATACCCCATGTACTGCAACAGCAGGTTATGCGTCACCTTAGCCAGCCGCGCGGGTGGTCGGGTGCCAGGTGAAGGCTGCTCATCGAGCTCACGCAATACCTGGCGCGTATCGATCGGGGCGGATGCGGGCGCCGATGCAGACGCCGCTGCAGGTCCCGGATCGAGCAAATTACCCGCCGGATCAAACGCAAACGTTTCCGTCAGCCCAGGCTGCACGGCCGACAGCAACTGCCCCAGCGGATCGTAGGTGTAGCGGATGCTGCCGCGCACCTTGTCATCGATATGCACCAGGTTGCCGGTCGCGTCGTATTCGTAAAGACGCTCGCGCAGCCGCTTCGAACCCAGGTCAAGACTAAAGCCGCTTAGCCGCGACTGCGGATCGTAGCTGCGGCGCTCCGTCAGCCGTTCGCGGCCGCTGCCCAGTTCGCGCACGGTTTCGCGGTGCAGGTGATCCCGCTCCAGATCCACCAGCGTCCTCCCCTGCCACAGCGTGCCATGCCAGTGCCCGCTGCCGTAGCGCAGCGTGTCGATGCGCCGGCCATTGGGCAGGATGGTCTGGATGCGGTTGCCCAGTTCATCGTACGCATGCGTCATCGTGAACGCGGCAATGGGTTCGACTTCCTGTCCAGGCAATAGTGCCGGCCCGGGCGAATAGGCCGCACGTTCGTCGATCAGTTGCCCGACCGGGTCGTACATGAAGCGGTGCTCGGCCTCGCGCGTAGAAGTGGCGATCAGGCGGCCCAGCGCATCGTAGGCGTAGCGCACGGCGCCATCGGCATTGCTCTTGGCCAGCAGGCGACCGAGGGCATCGCGTGCGAAATCCGTGCGTACGCCGGCACATTCGCTGGCCATCAGGTGGCCGGCGTTGCTGTAGATGTATTTGGTGACCTTGCCGTCGAAACCGGTCTCGCTGGTCAGGCGGCCTTCGGCGTCGTAGGTGAAGAAGTACGATTCGTCGTTGCCGTTGACGAGTTCCGTCACGCGCAGCGCCTTGTCGTACCGATACCCCAGCGTCTGTTCCTTGGCATCGATGCGCTCCACCAGCAGCCCGTGGCCATCGTAGCGATAGCGCATGCGCTGGCCCTTGCCATCGATATGCGCCAGCAGGTTGCTGTCGGCGTCGTAATCGAAACCTTCCGTCGTGCCGTCCGGGTGGACGACTTCGACCACCCGGCCCATCGTGTCGTAGCGATAGCGGGTGGTGTTGCCCATCGCATCGACCTGCTCGGCCAGGCGGCTCGCCTCGTCGTAGTGGTAGCGCGACGTGAAGCCCGAGCAGTCGGTGTATGAGGCGAGGCGGCCGGCGCTGTCGTAGGCCAGGCGTTTATTTCCGCCTTTGGCATCGGTCACCGTGTCGAGCCGGCCCTTGTCGTCGTAGGCGTAGCCGGTGCGCCGGCCCAGTGCATCGGTGCGCTCGACGAGCCGGCCAGCGGCGTCGTAGCGGCTGTGCGTGGCGTGGCCCAGGGCATCTATCACCGCGACCGGCAGGTTGTCGGGGCCGTAGCTGATGCGCGTGACGTGGCCCTGCGCATCGGTGACGGTGGTCAGATTGCCGGCGGCATCGTAGCCGTAGCGCGTTTCCGCGCCGTCGGCGTCGATGTCGGCCAGCAGCATGCCGTCGCGGTCCCATTCGCGACGGCCCAGCGGGCGCACGCTGCCGTCCGGGCCGATACGCCGCACGGAGGTGGCGAGCCAGCTGGCGTTGAAGGTGTATTCGAGCACGCCGCCGTCCGGCTCCGTCACGCGGGTGGTGTCTTCGTCCAGGTAGGCGATGGCCACTTCGTTGCGGCCGTCCGCCGTGGTGGTGCGTACGGCGCGCGCCTGGTAGCTGTTGTGCAGGGCGATGGGATTGCGCTCCGCGAGCCGCGCGTCGTCCAGCGTGGTGCCGGACCAGCGTTCGCGCAAGGCGGCAAGGCTGATCCAATGCAGGCCGTGGGCGAAACCGGAATACGTGGTGTAGCGCACCAGCAGGTGGTGTTCATACGCATAGGTGCGCGACTGGCCGGCGATGTTGAACTGCTCGACCAGGTCACAGCGCACTGGCAGTGCGTCGAACGAACCGGCGGCCGTATCTGCGGGCGGCACCACCGGCACGTCGGCCTCGTAGCGATAGCGCACGTGACACACACGGGTACCGTCGGCGAATACCTGGTCGACCTGGCCGATGCGTGGCGCGGCCGGGCGGTCCGCTTCCAGCTCGGCGGGGAGCCATGCGTCGCGCAGCGCTTCGATGACCATGCCATCGTCGGTGCGCACGCGCAGCAGCACTTCGTCCGGGCGTGCCTGCTGGAAGCGCTCGATGGTGATGCCGGTGCCATCGCGCTCGGCGCGCCGGGTGAGGTGGAAGCGCTGGGTGCGCACCGGATCACGGGGCTTCAGCATGGCGTTCACGCCATCGTAGCCATGCGGCAGCCAGCCGTCACAGCCCAGCACGAACGTGTCGGTGCTGCCGTCGCGCCAGGTCAGCGTGAACTGCATGTCGCTGTCGCGGCGCAGGACAAAGCCTTCGGCACGGTGGTCGTGCTGCTCGCCCGGCGCCAGCGCCGGCAGGCGCAGCGCGCGGCCGCTGGCTTCGTGGTAGATGGTGCCCTGCGCGCAGATGGACAGCGAACTGGTATGGGGTGTGGCCCAGCGCGCGCCCAGCAGGCCCCAGTCTTCCGTTTCCGAACCCGAGCGGTAGATGCGGGTCCAGTCCAGGGGCGTGGGGCCATCGAGCACGAAGTCCGTCTGCGGCAGGATTTCCTCGCCGGTGCCGAAGTGCACCGGGTGCGCGCTCTTGACGGGCTTGCCGCCGGGGGCGCCATCCTTCGGGCAGCAATCGGAAGGCTTGTCGTCCTTCGGCTTTTTCTGCTGCTTGGTCTTGCCGCCGTCGTGGCCATCCTTGTCGTTGCCGCCGCCCGCCTTGGCTGGTGGCTTCGCCGGCGCCGGGGTCGATCCGGGTTTGCCTTTGCCGCCGAACGGCAGCAATTTCATTATCCCGCCGCCGAAGCGTTTAATCCTGTTGAGTGCCAGGTTCTCTACGCCGCTGCTGGCTATACCCGCCGCCGTGCCGGCCCAGTCGGGCGTCTTGCCGGTCAGGATGAGATCCGCTGCCTGGTCGAGCACCGCGGCCGTGCTATCCAACGCATAACCACCGCTAAGCATCACGCCGCCGGTAGCTCCGCCGACTCCCGCAACCGTTCCCATCGCGGCCGCAACCGGCGCGCCCACCCCGGTAGCACCTACCGCCAAACCGGCCACGCCGGTTGCTGCGCTGGCCGTCATCAAGTCGCCGCCCTTGTCCATTCCGGCCTGGCCGATGTCGTGCATGTCGGCGGACACATTGTCCTTGTAGTACTGGGCCGCGTCCTTCGCGCCTTCCTTCAGCCAGTCGCCAAGGCGCTGCAGGCGGCTGCGCGGCGCCTGCACGCCCCGCTCGTAGATGCGGCCGATCGTGTTGCGGTTGTTCATCCACACGAAGCGCGATTCCTGCACCGTTTGCGTGCCGTTGGCGCCCTTGGTGGAGCTGTTGCCCAGGCTCTCCACTTTCTTCAGGTTGGTGCCGCTCTTGATGCCGCCCAACGTGCCCCGCTCGTCGCCTTTCACCGCCGGGATGAAGCTGCGCCCATGCAGGAAGGCCGGTTCGCCGTGCGTCTTCACATTGGCCGACACGGCTTGCGCATCGGCGAATTCGCCCGTGATCGTGTACGGGATCGGCACGACGGTACTGCCGACCGGGGTCTTGCAGATGTCGGGAAGCGTGCTGACGCAGTAGAAGCGCTTGGATTTCGTGACTGTTTCGTGGGCCATGGCGGTCTGGGAAATCAGGCGGGAACGGCGGGCTGGGTGTCGCCGGCGGTGTCTGCCGGCTCGTTCCAGAGGGCCAGGCGGTCCAGTTGTTCCGGCGTATGGGCATGCAGCAGGCGGGCGTCGGCGAACCGGCCATCGGCAACCAGGCAAAGCCGCCAGGTCAGTTCGACGGTGCCGGCCAGCGTGTCGATCAATACCGTATCGATGGCGAGCGGCATGGCGGCGACGGCGCCGTCCTCGCCAGCCGCCAGCGCGAACAGCGCTTGCGCCGGCAGGGTGAACGCCAGCACGCTGTTGCCATCGCCATCGATCCGCACGGATGGCGCATCGTGCGGCAGCATGTTGACGAGCGTGAAGCGCTCCTTGCCGGTGAGATGGTCGCATTGCTGGTCGGCCGGGGCGCCGTTCCAGTAGGCGAAGTCGAAGTCCGGCGGCAGGCGCGGCACATCGTCGGCATCCCACGCCGCGTTGCCGTCCACCGTGCCGGCGAGCTCCCGGCGCGGCAGCCATGCCCGGCCGACGAAGCCGAAACCGGCCGGCGTCAACCCGGCCTTGCCGCGGCAGGCCGCCCAGAACAGGTCGGCCGTGAAGGGCGCGCCGGGATAGCCGACCTGCGGCGCCGGAAGACTGGCTGGATTGGCGGCGTCCAGGTACCACGCGGGCGCGAAGCCCCGGCCCGCCGGGTTGGCCTGGCATGCGTCGTGGGCGGCCGGGGCAACCTCCATGTGCCCGTACTGCGCCTGCTGCGCGGCACTCAGGCGCCAGCGCTGCGGTACCCGTTCCGCGGCTGCGCTGTTGCCTTCCACGATGACCTGGCCGCCCTGGGCAACTTCATACCGCACCGGTACGCGCAGCGCGGGCGCGGGCTGGGTGAGCTTCCATGGGCTCGATCCGATCGCGCCCAGCGTGGCAGGCCGCAGCAGGCCAAGTGCTTTCGTGCGCCGGCGCAGCTGGCGGCTTCCCGTCACCTGCAGCACCTTGTCGATGAGCCGCCGGCCGGGAACCACTTGCCGTGCCGCCTGCTCGGCCTGGGCGCGCCAGCGCTGCTGGGCCGCCGGCGACACGGGCTGGAAAGGGTTGAGCGGGCGAGGCGGTTCCGGCGCCGGCAGCGGCTGGTCCGGGTATTGCACCCGCAGCGCGACCGGGAACGATGCCGCCGCACGGCCTCCCGGCGCGCAGGCATCGCCGACGACGATGACGTCGCAGCGCGGCTTATAGGGCGCCAGGTCGCTTTCCGCGCGCACGCTGCAATCGACGTCGTCGTCGTAGTGGCGGTCCTGCTGGTGCAGCGGCGCTGGGGAATCGAGCGGCACCAGCGTGGCCAGTCCATCGCTGCCGCACGGGCCGAGCGTGTAGCCGGTCTTGGCGGCGATCACGTGGAATGGCACGTCATGCTGGTCCAGCGTATCGAAGTGCAGGGCATCGAAATCCGTGTCGTTCCTGAACCGCAGGGACGGAAAATCCGGGAGGGCCGCCATGTCAGCCCTGCGGGTTGATGTCGACATCGTCGCCATGCACCTCGACCTTCTTCGAGCCGCGAATGATGACTTCCTTGCCCGAGATTTCGATGCGGCCATCGTTGCGCATCACGAAGGTGCTGTCGCCGACTTCGATCCTGAACTCCTCGCCGGCCGTAAACAAGATCTTCTGGCCCACCACCACCGTCTTCGACAGGCCCACCTCTTCCGCCTGCATCAGCGCGACGGTCGTGTTCATGCCCGCCCCCACCGAGGTCTGGTAGGCGCCGCCGATCGTGAGCATCTTCGCCAGCGCCACCGTTTCAGTCTTGACCTTGCCGATCACCACGTGGCGGCTGCCGCCGATGCTGACGTTTTCGTCCGCGCCCACGTCTTCCGTGCGGTTTTCGCCGATGCTGATGGTTTCATTCTTCGCCACGTCCTCGGTCCGGTTGGCGCCGATACTGATCTTTTCGTTGCGGCCCACCTGCTCGGTGCGGTCGCGCTTGATATGGCTGTTCTCGTCGCGGTCGATGGTCTTGCGGCGGTCGTTGCCCACCCATTTGTCCTCGTCATGCTCGACCTCGGTCAGCTGGTCCTTTTCCGCATGCAGCCACAGCTGCTCCGAGCCTTTCTTGTCCTCGAAGCGGATGGCGTTGGCGTTCTCGTAGGCGCCGCCCGGCGTGGAACGCGACAGGATGCCGCTCTGTGTCTTGTTGGCGGGCAGCGGCCACGGTGGCATGGTGTCGGCGTTGGGCACCATGCCGGTCAGGAGCGGGCGGTCCGGATTCCCGTCGAGGAACTGGATGATGACTTCCGAGCCGATGCGGGGCACCGATGTCATGCCGAAGTTCGCGCCGGACCACGCGGTGGCGACGCGCACCCAGGCCGAGCTCTTGTCATCGAACTGGCCCACGCGGTCCCAGTGGAACTGGACACGCACGCGGCCATACTCGTCGGTATAAATTTCCTCGCCGGGCGGCCCCACGACGATGGCCGTCTGCAGGCCGTAGATCTTCGGTTCGGTGCTGTTGTAGCCGCGGCCGGGGCGCCATGGCACCCGGATGCGGCTGCAGGTGATCCGGTTGGCGTAGTGGGATGCCGCATCGGAACCGTCTTGCAGGTTGTTGCTCGCGGTGTGATGCGCTTCCACGATCAGGAAGTCCAGGTCCGCCCCGAGCTCGGCATCGAAGTGCGTGCTCAGGGTGAACTTGCGGCCAGGCTGCGCGGTGCGATCGTTGCCGAATCCCTCGAAGGATTTACCGTTCGCCTCGATCTCCTCGGAGCGGATGCGCGCCTGGGCCTCGCCATCCGCGCGATCCTTGAAGCCGAACGCTCCGGCATAGGCATAGGATTCCATGCGCAGCACGTCGCCCTGTTCATTGATCGAGGGCAGGTCGACCGCGACCGGGCGCGGCTTCTTGAAATCAAAGCTCGACAGGGCCACGCTGGCGGGGACCAGGCGGCGTATCGAGGTCCATCCCGCCAGGCCGTCATCCTCGTTGCTGCCCGCTTCGCTCTGGAAGGGAATGTCCGTCCGGGCGCCTTCGATGGGCGGCGATTGCACGGAATCGTCCGACAGCACCAGGGTGTGCCCATCGGCGCTGTGCTCATACCGGTAATGCCAGCCCAGCTGCTCCCAGCGGCGGTGCAGGTAGTTATAATCGGATTCGTCGTACTGGCAGGCGAATGTCACTTCCGGATCGTCGCCGGTGATTTGCAATTGCGCGGTGGCCACCGGGTAATCGGCAAGGATCTCCTGCGTCTGCTCGGCAACCGTCATGTTGTGGAACAGGTAGTTATCGCGCCGCAGCCGCAGGTAGGCCATCCATGGCATCAGCACCATGTGGTAGAACACCAGTCCGCCATCGCTGCCATCCCGGCGGAATTCGAACACGTAACCGTTGAAGTAGCGCAGACTGCCGTCTTCGCGCACCAGCTCGACCGTTGCCATCTTGCCCTGCACATCCTTCAGGGCGATATTGGCATCGTTCGAGATCACTTCCACCACGAAGCGGAAATCGCGCGACAGGCCTTCCGTGGCGTCGAGCCGGTTGGCTAGCATCAGGGCATCCGGCCCGTCGGCGTTGGGGAAATCCAGGCGCAACAGGCGGTTGTGCTGGCGCAGCCTGCTCAACAGCTGGAATCCGGCGCCAAGTGCTCCGTTAACGTTCGTATCCATCGTGTCATGAATGTCCGGTTTGCCGCGCAGCGTGGACTGATTCGAAAAAGCACGCAGGCGCGTATGTTCAAAAGTACAGTGCGTTCAAAGTACTGTGCGTTCGGAAATATAGTGCGTTCGGAAAATGCAGTGCATTCGGAAATGCAGCCCCGGTGGTACTCGAAGGCGTTCCGGATAAAGCTGCCCGGGGTGGCTGGATACATCGGCCGCGCTGGAACCGGGTGTAACGAATTCATCCGCGTTATTATCCAGATAATACGGGAAAAAGTCGATTTATAATCGCTCGCCTTACCAGGTGCAAGCGACTTCGCGGCTAGCGATGTGAAAGCCGATTCATGGATGCTAGTAATAGCCTTGGCATGGCGTGCGATCCGCGCCGGCGGTTATGCTCGATTATCTCCAGCCGCATGGCGGCACGTTACCACCTTGCTGCGGGCACTTGAGATTAATCAAGGATGTACCGCATTCGCATTGGCGGCATATTATTTAACCGCGGGGAAATTATCTGTTCTGCTCAGCATTATTAATCAGGCACTGATTTGGCGGCTATCCCCATGTTTATTCGTGTGCGGGAATACCGGCATACCGGGCAGGCCCGCGGAGCTCGCCGGTAATCATGAAATGGCATGGTTTGACATGAGCCACGCACCGGCATGCGGCCGGTGCGTGTCAGGGTGCCGGGCTTATTCCGGCTGTTCCAGCACATACCCCTTGGCCTGCAGCTCGGCCAGGTAACTCTGCTTGCCCAGGATGAACCGGAGCGGCAGCACGGCGAACGTGCTCTTGTTGGCGCCCAGCGCCTTTTCCGCGGCGCCGATCCAGGTGGCCCGCATCTTGCCGTCGATGTCGCCGAGGCCCCGTTCCTGCATCACCTTGCTGTTCTGCACCGCGTTCAGGCAGGCCGCTTCCTGCTCCGAGAAATCGAGGCCGCGGATCGCATCGATATCGCCTTTCGACCATGCGTTGGCGCGGGCGCGCAGCGCATCGAGGTCGGTTTCAAAGCGGTCGACCGTTTTCGTGAAGCAGGCCACGTCTTCCAGCGGGGTCTTCTTGAATTCGCGGATCGCCTTGACCGGGCTGTCCAGCTCCATCTTCACCGTGGCCCACGTGACTTTCACCTTGTTCTGCTCGGCGATCTGGACCATCTTCTTCGTCAGGTCCATCTGCTTCGACAGCCCGGCGGCGGACATGGCCTTCTCCGACAGCTCGCCGGCGGCGAACAGCGGGCGCTTGCGCTCGAAATCGTCGTCGTCCTTCAGGTATTTCTTGCGCAAGGCAAGCCAGCGCAGGTGCGTTTCCGGGGGCACCAGGTCGCCCAGCACCTTGCCGTCCGGGTTATCCTCCATGCCGATCATGAATGGCAGGACGGTCAGGCTGCGGAACCAGCCCATGCCCAGGTTGGCGCTCGGCGCGGTGATCAGTTCCTGCGATTGCGCGATGAGCTTTTCCACCTGCTGCGAGCGCCATTCCATGTTCTTCGGCAGCGGGGCATAGGTGCCGAACACCCACATCACGTGATCGTCCTTCGACACTTTCCACAAGCCCGGGCCGGGTTTCTGGCCGACGACGAGGATCTGTTCCGGCGGCGCCTCGGGCGCGGCGGCAGTGCCCGCGACAGGCTCGGTGGCGGGCTGCGGCGGCTCGGTCTGCGCCCAGGCGGATGCGGTCAGCAGGGAAAGGCACAGTACGGGAACGACAGCGGAAACGGCACGACGGGACATGGAGGACTCCTTGGACTTGTTATAGGCACCCGGGCGCTTTCATCGCGATGCGAAAGCTGGCCCATCGTATTGCAATTTCACAAAGGAATCCAGCGTGGCAAAATGCCTGCACACACAAGGAGACCGAAGGAGACCGAATGACGAATCGCCGCACCGCCCTGCTGTCCGCCCCCCTGTCCTTCCTGCTGGCCGCCGGCGCCGCCGCCCAGAGCTACGAATCCCCCGGCATCGAACACAACATGCCCGTCTTCGCTCCCGCGCTGAAGGCGAAGATGACGTATCCGATGGCATGGTCGCCGGCCGTGAAGGACCTGAAAGCGTGGCGCGAGAAGGGCCGTGCCAAAGTGTGGGAAGCCACGCTGCAGCAGCCCGACCGCACGCCGTTCAAGGCCGAAGTCATCGCCGAGGAAGATCGCGGCAGCTACGTGGCGCGGCAGGTGGTGTTCAACCTGACCGGCATGAGCCGCGTGCGCGCGCTGCTGCTGGTGCCGAAGTCCGCCGGCAGGCATCCGGCGACGCTGATGCTGCACGATCACGGCGGCAAGTTCGACATCGGCAAGGAAAAGATGATCGAGCCTTTCGGTACGGTGAACGCGGCCGATGGGGCGAAACATGCTTCCGCCAAGGCTTGGGCCGACAAGCACTTTTCCGGCCGCTGGCCGGGCGATGCGCTGGCCGCCCGCGGCTACGTGGTGCTGTGCACGGATGCCGTGGGCTGGGGCGACCGCGGCCCGCTGACGGGCGAACAGCAGCAGGCGCTGGCCTCGAACTTCTTCAACCTGGGCAGCTCGATGTCCGGCAACATGGCGCTGGAAGATGTCCGTGCGGCCGAGTTCCTGGCGTCGCTGCCGGAAGTGGACACGAAGCGCGTGGCGGCGCTGGGCTTCTCGATGGGCGCGTTCCGTGCGTGGCAGGTGGGCGCGCTGTCGGACGCGGTCACCGCCGTCATCGCCTCGAACTGGATGGCCACCACGGAAGGCTTGATGGTCCCCGGCAGCAACCAGCTGCGCGGCTCGTCCGCCTTCCAGATGATGCATCCGGGGCTGCTGCGCTACCTCGATCATCCGGACGTGGCCAGCCTTGCCGCACCGAAGCCCACGCTGTTCTTCGCCGGCGAAACGGACAAGCTGTTCCCCGTGGCCGCGGTGCGCGCGGCGTACGCGAAGATGGGCAAGGTGTGGCAGGCCTACGGCGCGGCGGACAAGTTCGAGGCGGTCGTGCGGCCGGGCGGCCACGAATTCCCGAAGGAGGCGCAGGACTACGCGTACGACTGGCTGGACCGGCAGTTCGGCAAACGGTGAAGCGGCCGGGCGCGCCGGATCACTGGCGCAGCAGCTCGAGGATCATCCTCGGCGCCGAGTTGGCCTGGGCCAGCATGGCGAAGCCGGCCTGCTGCAGGATCTGGGCGCGCGTGAGCTTCGAGGCTTCGGCGGCATAGTCGGTATCCATGATGCGCGAGCGCGCCGCGGCCAGGTTTTCCGAGGCCATCATCGCATTGCCGTAGGCGTACGTGAAGCGGTTCTGCATCGCGCCCAGGCTGGCGCGCTGCTTGTTGAGGAACTCCAGCTTGCCGTCGATGTACTGCAGCGCCGCGGTGGCGCCGGCATGGCTGCCCATGTCGATGTCGGCATCTTCGGTGGTGAGCATGGCGCCGATCGAGAAATCGATGGTGTCGCCGGCGCGGTCGCTGGCCTGCACCGCGCCGGCGAACGAGCCATCGAGCAGCGCGATACCGTTGAAGCGTGTCTCGGCCACGATGCGCCGGTTTTCCAGCACCAGCTGGCTGGCTTCGATCTGGATCGCCTGGCGGTCGCTGGCGTTGTTGGTGTCGTTGGCCGCCTGCACGGCCAGTTC
The DNA here is from genome assembly GCF_004322755.1 of Pseudoduganella albidiflava. Taxonomy (NCBI): domain Bacteria; kingdom Pseudomonadati; phylum Pseudomonadota; class Betaproteobacteria; order Burkholderiales; family Oxalobacteraceae; genus Pseudoduganella; species Pseudoduganella albidiflava. The sequence goes on along the minus strand of NZ_CP036401.1, from coordinate 117,781 downwards.
GCGGATGCGCTGGTAATTGTTGCCCAGCTCGCCGATCGCCCCCTCGGCCGTCTGCGCCACCGAGATCCCGTCGTTCAGGTTGCGGCCAGCCTGGGAGAGGCCGCGCAGCTGCGCCGACATGCGCTGCGCGATCGCCAGACCCGCCGGATCATCCTTCGCCGAATTGATGCGCAAGCCACTGGACAGGCGCTGCAGCGACGTCGCGATGTCGGCCGACGAGCGCGCCAGTGCCCGCTGGACGAACAGCGAATTCACATTGGTGTTCAAGATCATTGCCATGCCGGCACCATTGCCTTATGAGGAATAGAAATTTCCTCTACTCATCAATTACGGCATGGAAATTCAAAACTCCATCACCAATTGTCACACAGCATCAAATTTAATTGCCGAGCCTGTGTCGTGGGTCGGATTGCAGAAGTTGCAAATGTCAGGGGGGCATTGCAGGGGTTTCAAAGAGCACCGCTCTTTGCCTGCAATGCGGTGATGCCTTGCAAGGCATCACTCCTCCCAGGCACGCTGACACGGGCTCGACTGGGGTGCTATTGCAGAGGCTGTGTCAGGGTGTCAGGCACCCTGACACGGGCTCGACAGCGGTGGAAGCTGAGTGGGAGGTGGAAGCGACAGTGCCCAGGCGATGGCTGGCTTCGCGCAGGTAGCGGGTGGCGCCGGGTTCGCCGTTGCGTTCGGCGAGCTGGAACCACTGCAGGGCCTGGGCCATGTCGGCGGGGGTGCCCTGGCCGGCGAAATACATCAGGCCCACGTTCAGCTGGGCGCGGGCGTGGCCCTGCAGTGCTGCCTGGCGGTACCAGTCGAAGGCGAGGGCAAAGTCGCGTGGCACGCCCAGGCCATTGTCGTAGCGGAGCGCGAGCGTGAACTGCGCCAGCGTATGGCCCTGGCCGGCCGCCTTGGCATACCAGGCGTTCGCCCGCATCACATCCGGCGCGGGGCTGTCGTCGCGGTCGTGCAGCACGCCGAGGTTGTACTGGGCGGCGGCGTAGTCCTGCTCCGCCGCGCGGCCGTACCAGTGCATCGCTTCGGCCAGGTCGCGCGGCACGCCCTGCCCCGTTTCATAGCGCAGGCCCAGGTCGAACTGGGCGCGGACGTGGCCCTGGCCGGCCGCCTTGCGGTACCAGTCGATCGCCGCGCCGGCATCGCGGGGCACGCCGTTGCCCGATTCATGTAGCTGGCCCAGGTGGTACTGCGCCGCCGGAAAGCCCTGGCCGGCCGCCTTGCCGTACCAGTGCGCCGCTTCGGCCGGGTCGCGCGGTACGCCCTGCCCCAGCTCGTAGCGCTGGCCCAGGTTGTCCTGCGCGGCGGCATGGCCCAAGGCGGCGGCGCGCCGGTACCATTCGAGCGCCTGCCGCTCGTCGCGCGGCACGCCCAGGCCGTTGTCGTGGATCAGGGCCAGGTTGAACTGCGAGCTGGCATGGCCCTGTTCCGCCGCCGCACGGTACCAGCGCACGGCTTCGGCGCTGTCCTGCCCGACGCCGTCGCCCTTCTCGTGGCGCAGTGCCAGGTTGAACTGCGCCGCCGCGTGGCCCTGCTCGGCCGCCTTGCGGTACCAGCCGATGGCCGCTTCCACGTCGCGCGCGACGCCCTGGCCGTTCTCGTAGCGCTGCCCCAGGTTGAACTGGGCGCGCGCATAGCCCTGCCCGGCGGCCTTGCGGTACCAGGCGATCGCCTGCGCGTAATCCTGCGGCACGCCCTTGCCCGTGTCGTACATCATGCCGAGGTTGTTCTGGGCGCCGGCATCGCCCTGCTCGGCGGCCTTGCCGAACCAGTGGCGCGCTGCATCGGTATCCTGGTCGATGCCGTGGCCCTTGGCGTACAGCCAGCCGAGGTTGTACTGCGCGGCGGGATACCCCTGTTCGGCGGCCAGGCGGTACCAGCGTGCCGCTTCGGCCAGGTCGATGTCGACACCCTGGCCTTTCTGGTACATCACGCCCAGGTTGTATTGCGCCTGCTCGAGCCCCCCGTTGGCGGCCTGGCGGTACCACGCCAGCGCCATCTCGTAGCTTTGCGGTACGCCATCGCCATTGAAGTAGCGGAAGCCCAGCGCGTGCTGGGCATGCGCGACGCCGTCTTCCGCCAGCGCCCGGATATGCGCGAGATCCCCCATGCGCGGTCAGTCCTGCAACGCGAGCGGCAGCGGTTCGTGTTCCGGCAAGCCTTGCCGTTGTTTCAGCACGCCGATGAAGCCCGCCAGCGATACCGGCCGGTAGTACAGGTAGCCCTGCATCGTGGTGCAGCCGTTGGCCTGCAGGTAGCGCGCCTGCGCCGCCGTTTCCACGCCTTCGGCCACCAGGTGCAGCCCGAGCCCGCGGGCGATCGAGATGATCGCCAGGATCACCGGATAATGGCCATCCTCGTCGTGGATCTCCTTGACGAAGCTCTGGTCGACCTTGATCGTGTGGATCGGGAAGCGGTGCAGGTAAGCCAGCGACGAATAGCCGGTGCCGAAATCGTCGATCGCCACCGACACGCCCAGCTGGCACAGTTTGTTGAGCTGCTCGATCGCATACTGCGGATTGCGGATGCAGATGTTCTCGGTGATCTCCACCTCGATCTGGGCCGGCGATATGCCGTTGCGCGCCAGCGTGCCGCGCATCTTCTCGAAGAAGTCGCCCCGGTCCAGGTATTGCGGCGACAGGTTCAGCGACAGGCGCAGGCTGTCGCCGCCGGCCGCGTTCCAGGCCAGCAGGTCGCGGCACAGGGCGCCCAGCATCCAGTCCGACAGCGGCAGCATCAGGCCGTTTTCCTCGGCGAACGGCAGGAACTCGCCGGCCGACAGCAGGCCGCGCTCCGGGTGGTTCCACCGCATCAGGCCTTCGGCGCCGACGATGCGGCCGGTGGTCAGGTCCACCTGCGGCTGGTAATACATTTCCAGCTCGCCGTTCTCCAGCGCGCGGCGCAGCGCCTGCTCCAGCGCGATCTTCTGGTGCGACATGTCCAGCATCGACGGGTGGTAGAAGCTGTGGCCATTCTTGCCCAGCGCCTTGACCTGGTACATGGCGATGTCGGCATGGCGCAGCAGCTCGTCGATCGTCTCGCCATCGGCCGGGTAGACCGCGATGCCGATCGATGCCGAGATGTGCACCACGTGACCATCGAGGTCGAACGGCTGCTGCAGCGCATCGATGAACTTCTCGGCGACGCTCTTGGCGTCGTCACGGTCGCGCAGCTCGGGCAGGACGATGGTGAATTCGTCGCCGCCCTGGCGCGCCAGCGTGTCCCCGCGGCGCAGGCAGCCCTTCAGGCGGCTCGCGGCCTGCTGCAGCAGCTCGTCGCCCTTCACGTGGCCCAGCGTATCGTTGACCAGCTTGAAGCGGTCCAGGTCGATGAACATCACGGCCAGTTCCGTCATCTTGCGCTTGGCCTGGATCACGGCCAGGCCCAGGCGGTCCTTGAACAGCATGCGGTTCGGCAGGTCCGTCAAAATATCGTGGTAGGCCTGGTAGGAGATCATCTCCTCGGCGCGCTTGCGGTCCGTGATGTCGCGCGCCACGCCGTAGGTGCCGAAGAATTCGCGGCGCCGCTCGCCACGGGGCGTATTCTCGGGCACATGCATGCCGATCGCGTTCAGCGAGATCGTCATCAGCGTGTTGTTGAAGGTGCGCTCGCCGTTGGCCGCGCCGTGCGCGGTATTGCACTTGAGCCGCAGCTCCACGTTGCGCGACGCGCGCTCGTCCACGCGGCGCTCGTTGAACACGTAGCGCGCGCGGTCCAGGTCCTCGTCGTGCACCACGAAGGAATAATGGCGGCCGATCAGTTCCTCTCGCGTGAAGCCCAGCAGCTGGTAGGCGCGGTCGTTGACGAACGTGAAGCGGCCTTCGTGGTCGAGCGTATAGATGATGTCCGGCGAACTGTCCACCAGGTAGCGGTACATCTTCTCGGACGTTTCCAGCCGCTGCGCGATGCGCTGGTTGTCGCCGGCCAGGCGGCGCTTCTGCAGCGCATTGTCCACCGTCTTCAGCAATTCCTCGCGGCTGTACGGCTTGCGCAGGTAATCGTAGGCGCCCCGCTTGAGCGCGCCGATCGCGGCGTCGATGCCCACTTCGCCGCTCATCACGATCACGTCGCAGTCGTAGTCGCGCGCGTTGATCACGTCCATGATCTCGTGCCCGCCGATGTCGGGCAGGCGCAGGTCGAGCAGCACCAGGTCGAAGCGCATGGCATCGAGGTGCACCAGCGCCTCGCTGCCGCTGGCGGCGGTGACCAGGTGGAAGTCGCGGTCGCGCAGCAGCTCGTACAACGAGGACAGCAGGCGCGGCTCGTCGTCGACGAGCAGCAGGCGGGGCAGGCAGGTGGCGGCGCCACCCCGGCCCGGGTCGTCGTTCACGTTCATTCTTGCCTTGCGTCCGTAGTGGCGTCCGTTGTGCCGGCGGGCAGCGCCGCCAGCGTGGGTTTGCTGCCGCGCGCCGGCAGCAGGATTTCAAAGCTGGTGCCCGCCGCGCCACTGCGGCAGGCGATCAGCCCGTTCAGTTTCTGCACCAGGCCATGCACGATCGACAGGCCCAGGCCGTGATGGCGGCCTTCCTTGGCGCTCTTCACTTCCGAGAACAGGTTGGCCAGTACCTCCGGCGCCAGGCCCGGCCCGGTGTCGGCCACCACCAGCTCCACGTACAGCCTGCGCTCGCGCACCACGTGCCCGCGGTTGGCGATCTCGATCCGCCCGCCGTCCGGCATGGCCTCGACGGCGTTCTTCACGAGGTTGACGAGGATCTGCTTGAGCAGGTTGGCATCGCCATCGATCTCGTTCGGGTCTTCCTGCATGCGCACCATCACCTGCACGGCGGCGGGGATGAAGCCGGTGGCGCGGAAGACGCGCAGCACGTCGTCCACCACGCGCGCAATATCGACTGGTACAGCGGGCGCGGAGACAGAGGCAGGACCGGGAGCGGCGACCAGGCCGTCCGCGGCGGGCGGCGCCACCTCGGTGAGGCCATTGATCAATTGGCCCACGCGGTCGATCTCCTCGTTGAGCACCGACATTTCCGCCACCACCGGTTCCCGGCGGGCCAGCTTGTCGTCGAGCACGGACAGGTAGTTCTTGATGATCGACAGCGGGTTGTTCACCTCGTGCACCACGCGGCGCGACGCTTCGCGGTATTCCTGCGCCACGTGCGCGATGCGGCGCTGCGCCTCGCCCTGCTCCGCGCCGGCCGCATCCAGCGCCGCCGCGGCCTGGCCGCCGAACGCCAGCAGGAAGCGCTCGCGCTTCTGCAGCACGGGCAGCTGCCAGCTGGCCACGCCGCCGAGCAGCACGCCGGTGCAATGCTGGCCGGCGACGAGCGGCACGCATACCATCGCCTCGGTGCCGAGGATGCGCAACAACTGTTCTTCGGCGATGCCGAGCGGCCGCGCGCCGGGTGCCAGCAGCGCGACCTGGCGTGCCGCGGCGGCTCCGGCGATCGCGCCGCCGCGGCCCAGCGGAATCGAAAAGCCGGCCAGGCGCCCCTGCTGCTCGCCGGCGGGCACGCCCACCAGCGACTGCCCGGCGGGGTCCTGCATCAGCACGATGGTGGCGCCCAGGTCGAACAGGATGCGTGCCGAGCGCGTGACGGCTCCCAGCAAAGCCGTTTCATCCGGCTGGCGCGCGAACGCCTGGCCCATTTCGGAGACCAGCATCATGTTGCGCATCTCTTCCTGCAGGCGTGCCTGGACCGGGTCCACCAGCGCCACCGGCAGCACGGCGGGCGGCGCCGGCACGTCGTCGGCACCCGCCAGGTCGATGCCGAGGCAGTCGGCCGCCTTCTGCACCTGGCGCGCGGCCCCCTGCACGATCGCGTCGAGCTCGCGCGCGTCGATGCCGCAATAGCCGGCCATGGTGGCGATCGCGCCGCCGGCTTCCGGGTGGTGCACCAGCAGGTGGGCCAGCCGCACGATGCGGATCAGCGCATGCGCCGGCTCCAGCCGCTCGATCGGCTCATGGTGATACAGCACGCTGTCGGCCAGGAAGGAATCCAGGTTCCAGCGCTCGATCAGCCAGGCGCCCGCCTCGGCATGCGTGATCTGCAGCGTGCGCTGTTCGACGGCGCACAGGTCGGCGTCGTCGCGCGCCATGAAGTTCACGCCGTATTCGCGCGGCGCGGCGGCCAGCAGCGCCAGCCGGCCCACGTTGTGCAGCAGGCCCGCCAGGTAGGCTTCTTCCAGTTGCGGATAGCCGGTGGCCCGGGCGATGTCCCGCGCCACCACGGCGGCGCCCAGCGCATGCTTCCAGAAGCCGCGCAGGTCGGCGCTGCCGGAATGGGGAAAGCTGTTGAAGGTCTGGAACACGGATTCGCTGATCACGAGCGTCTTGATCATGTCCGTGCCGAGCGAAACGAGGGCTTGCTCCAGGCCGGGGGCGCGGCTGGCGCGATGATAGGCGGAGCTGTTCGCGACGGCCAGGACCTTGCCCGTCATCCCGGCATCCTTGGCGATCAGCGCGGCCAGCTCCGGCATGCCGGCGTGGTCCGACTGCAGCATCTCGATCAGCTTGATCAAGATCTGCGGCATGGCCGGCAACCGCGCGAGCAGCAGGCGATTGCGAATGTCGTGGTCTGGTGGGTGCATCGTGGTACTGCCGCAGTGAACGTCTTCCCGGAAAGGCGGTCCTGCCCGGAAACGGCACGCCACCTGTAGCTTTACGATGTCGACAATTGTGTTGACAAATATTTACTATATGCAATAACAGTTTATCGTAGCATAGTTTGCTACTGACTTGCATGAAAACAACTTCTAAACGACCGTGCGGTTCCTTTGATGTTGCTACGTGGCATCAACGACCAGCGAGCGCCGGACCACGCGTGCCACCAGCCACAAACCCAGTGCCGATGACGTGAACGCCAGCTGCCCGATGGCCAGCCACAGCACCGAACCGGCCAGTGCTGGCGCTACCACGCCTGCCACGATGGCACCGGCCAGCGTGGTTTCAAAGGACTGGCAGGACGCCACGGTGCCGCGGATATGGGGGAACAGGTCCAGCGCCATCAGCGTGGCGGCCGGCCCCACCACCGACATGCCGAAGGTGTAGAAGAACAGCGGCAGCACGCTCCACGGCACCGATGGCGGCATGAACACGTGGTACAGCACGTTGACGCTGGCGGCCGTGATGAGGAAGGCGAAACCGATGGCAATCTGGCGCTCGAAGGTGATCTTGCCGGCCAGCCGGTTGGCGAACAGCGCGCCGGTGAAGATGCCGGACACGGAAGGAATGAACAGCCAGCCGAACTGGTCCGGCCCCAGGTGCAGCTGCTTCGGCAGGAATTCCGGGGCGGCCGTGATGAACACGAACAGCCCGGCGAAGTTCAGCGCCACGATCAGCGACTTCAGGTGGAACAGCGGCGAGCCGAGGATCTGCCGGTAGCTGCCCCACAGGAAGCGCGGATTGAACGGCTGGCGCTTGTGCAGCGGCAGCGTTTCCGGCAGCCGCCGCCAGCACACGATGAACAGCCCGACCGAGAACACGGTGAGCACGAGGAAGATGGCGCGCCAGTCGAACCACTTGACGATGTAGCCGCCCATGATGGGCGCCAGCGCGGGGGCGATGGCGAAGATCATCGTGACCAGCGACAGCAGCCGGGCCGCCTCGGCATCGTGGTACAGGTCGCGGATGATGGCGCGGCCGACAACGACACCGGCGCCGGCCGAGATCCCCTGCAGGATGCGGAAGAACCACAGGTACTGGACACTATGGACGGCGGCGCAGCCGACCGTGCCGATCGCGAACAGGATCAGCGACACGAGGATCACGTTGCGGCGGCCGAACGCATCGGACAGCGCGCCGTGCCACAGCACCATGCCGGCGAACGCCAGCATGTAGGCCGTCAGGCTTTGCTGCACTTCGATCGGCGTGGCGCCCAGCGACTGGCCGATCTCGGGGAACGCGGGCAGGTAGGCGTCGATGCAGAACGGGCCCAGCATCGACAGCGCCGCCAGCACGATCGCCAGCCCGGCATGGCTCAGCGGGCGGGTGTGCGGCTTCTTGCGTGGCGGGACGGGCGGGACCGGGTCGGGTGGGAGATCGGCGGGGGTGTCTGGGAGCATGTAGGTCGTTGTCGTGTTCTCGAATGCGCACCGGCACCACCGCCGGTCGGCGTCATTCCTTGCTTGTCGGTTGTTCGGGTGCCGCCGCCTTTTCCTGCGTTGCGGCATTCGCCGGAATCGCTTCCTCGCGCCGGTTGAAGCCGGCCACCATGTCGAAGCGGAACAGCCGGCATTCCAGGGCGCCGTTGAAGAATGGCGTCTTGCGCGATTCCTTCAGGCGCAGCAGCTTCGGCAGGTTCAGGTCGGCCGTGAACAGGTAGGCCGTCCAGCCGGCGAAGCGCTGCTTCAGCGTCTTCGACAGGTCGGCGTAGAACGACTTGGCCAGGTCGTCTTCGGGCATCGTGCTGTCGCCGCGCACGCCGATCCGCTCGCCGTATGGAGGATTCGTCAGCAGGATGCCGGGGCCGGTCTTCTCGATCGACACCGGCGGCTGCACCTGCTGCGCCTCGATCTGCTTCAGCGGCACCTCGAACAGGATACCGGCGCTCTTCAGATTATGGCGCGTCATTGCCACCATGTCGCCGGAGATGTCGGAACCGAAGATGGTCGGTTCGGCGGGCAGCGGGTTCGGCTTGATGGCGGCCTTCATGTCCCGCCACGGGGCCGGGTCGAAGTCGTGGAACTTCTCGAACGCGAAGCTGCGGCGCGCGCCGGGCGGCACGCCCTGCACCATCTGCGCCGCTTCGCACAGGATCGTGCCGGAGCCGCACATGGGGTCGAACAGCGGCATGCCCGGCTTCCAGCCGGAGACGCGCAGCAGGCCGGCGGCCAGGTTCTCGCGCAGCGGGGCGTCGCCCGTCTCGGTGCGCCAGCCGCGCTTGAACAGCGCTTCGCCGGAGGTGTCGAGGTAGATGGTGAACTGGCGCTGGTCGAGGAAACCGGCGATGCGCATGTCCGGCTCGCGCGTGTTGACCGACGGGCGCTTGTTGTACATGTCGCGGAAGCGGTCGCACACGGCATCCTTGATCTTCAGCGTGATGAACTCGATGCTCTTCAGCGGCGACTTGATCGCCGTGACATCGACACGGATCGTGTGCTCCACGCCGAACCACTCTTCCCATGGCTGCGCGAGCACCAGGTCGTAGATGTCGTTCTCGTTCTGGTAATGGCACACGCCCATGCGCATCAGCACGCGGGAGGCGATGCGCGAGTGCAGGTTGACGCGGTAGGCGTCATACAGGTCGCCCGAGCAGTGGACGCCGCCGGGCACCTGGTTGTGCACCTTCAGCGTGGGGCTTTTCGTGGTTTGCGCGATCTCGAGGAGTTCCTCGGCCAGCGCCGCTTCCATGCCGCGCGGGCATGGGCAGAAATATGAAGTGGTCATCGGTGTACCTTTGTCCGTTGGAAAAACTATTACTTTGCGCCAGCGAGTTGCGGACGCCTGACTTGCCCCAAAGGCAGAACCTGGGGTCAGACCCGTCGGGTCTGACCCCGGCAGTTGCCGTTGGGTGAAAATGAATACCGGTCCGCCTCTCAGAACGGCTTCACGACCACCAGGATCACGATCGCCACGAGCAGCAGCACGGGCACTTCGTTGAACCAGCGGTAGAACACGTGGCCGCGCGTGTTCACGCCGCGCTCGAACTTTTTCAGCAGCGAGCCGCAGGCGTGGTGGTAGCCCAGCACGAGCACCACGAAGGTCAGCTTGGCGTGCAGCCAGCCGGGCAGCTTCATGCCGTCCGGCGACCGGTATTGCATCCAGGTGAGCACCAGCCCGAACACGAGCGCGGCGACCGCCAGCATCGTCATGAACCGGAACAGCTTGCGGGCCATCAGCAGCAGGCGTTCGGTCGTCGGGCCCGGGGTTTCCTGCGCCAGGTTGACGAAGATGCGGGGCAGGTAGAACAGGCCGGCGAACCAGGACGTGATGAAGATGATGTGCAGTGCCTTGATCCAGAGCATGGGGTTCCTTTGAGATGAGGGGACAGGCCCCTGCGGGGACAGTCCCCTTTTCCGAGATTTACTTGCGTACTTCGCCGTGGCCGAACACCACGTACTTCAGCGACGTCAGCCCCTCCAGCCCGACCGGGCCGCGCGCATGCAGCTTGTCGTTCGAGATGCCGATCTCGGCGCCCAGGCCGTACTCGAAGCCGTCGGCGAAGCGGGTCGATGCGTTGACCATCACCGATGCGGAATCGACTTCGCGCAGGAAGCGCATCGCGGCGCTGTAGTCCTCGGTGACGATCGCCTCGGTGTGCTTCGACGACCAGGTATTGATGTGGTCCATCGCCGCATCGATACCGTCGACGACACGTACCGCCAGGATCGGTGCCAGGTATTCCGTCGCCCAATCCTGTTCGGTCGCATGCGCCAGGTGCGGGTACTGCACAGCCGACAGTATCGCGAACGCTTCGTCGTCGGCGCGCAGTTCGACCTGCTCCGCCAGGTACCGCTTCGCCAGCTCCGGCAGCACGGCAGGCGCGATGGTGCGCTCGACCAGCAGCGTTTCCATCGTGTTGCAGGTGCCGTAGCGGTGGCACTTGGCGTTGAAGCCGATGTCCAGCGCCTTCCGCAGGTCGGCCCTGGCGTCGATGTACACATGGCAGATGCCGTCCAGGTGCTTGATCATCGGCACGGTGGCTTCTTCCATCAGCCGGGCGATCAGGCCCTTGCCGCCGCGCGGCACGATCACGTCCACGTATTGCGGCATGGTGATCAGCGCGCCCACGGCGGCACGGTCGGTGGTATCCACCACCTGCACGCCGTCTTCCGGCAGGCCGGCATCGATCAGGCCCTGCTTGACGATCTTCGCCAGTGCGCGGTTGCAATGGATCGCTTCCGAGCCGCCACGCAGGATGGTGGCATTGCCGCTCTTGATGCACAGGCCCGCCGCATCCACCGTCACGTTCGGCCGGGCTTCGTAGATGATGCCGATGACGCCCAGCGGCACGCGCATCTGGCCCACCTGGATGCCGGTCGGGCGCGTCTTCATGTTCGAGATCTCGCCCACCGGATCCGGCAGCGCGACGATCTGGCGCAAGCCCTCGACCATCGTGCCGATCGCCTTGTCCGACAGGGTCAGGCGGTCGACCATCGCCGCGGCGAGGCCGTTGGCGCGGGCCGCTTCCAGGTCCAGCGCATTGGCGGCGCGCAGTGCTTCGGCTTCGCGCTCGATCGCATCGGCGATCAGCGACAGCGCCTTGTTGCGGGTGGCGCTGTCGGCGCGCGCCATCGCGCGCGAGGCGGCGCGGGCACGCTGGCCCAGCGCTTCCATGTACTGTTTCACTTCCGTGCTCATGTTGTTTATCCTCGTGCTACCTTCAGCGCCAGCTGCAGCATGGCATCCCACTGGTCACCGGCATACGCCTTGGCGCGCAAGCCCTTGACCATCCTGTCGACCTGGGCAGCCTGCCGCAGCGCATCTTCCAGCGTTGCCAGCGAAACGCGGCGCAGGGCCGGTTCCATCATCCGCTCGCGCGGTCCCCAGATACGGTATTCCTTCAGCAGCGCCGCCAGCGGCCGGCCCTGCGCCATCCCTGCCTTCAATTTTAGCAGCGTGCGGATCTCTTCCGAGACGGCCCACAGCACCAGCGGCAGCGCCTCGCCCTCGCCCTTCAAGCCTTCCAGCATGCGCGCCAGCCGGGCCGGATCGCCCAGCAGCATCGCCTCGGACAGCTTGAACACGTCGTAGCGCGCCACGTTCAGCACGGCGTCGTGCACCTGCTCGTACGTCAATTTCCCGGGCTCGTGCAGCAAGCCCAGTTTCTGGATCTCCTGGTGCGCCGCCAGCAGGTTGCCCTCGACGCGGTCGGCGATGAAATCCAGGCTTTGCCGGTCCGCGCTCTGCCCCTGCATGGACAGCCGCAGCGAAATCCAGTTCGGCAGCTGGGCGCGCTCGATGTTCGGGATCTCGATGTACACCGCGGCCGACTGCAGGGCCGATACCCAGGCCGCCTTCGCGGTCTGCCAGTCCAGCTTGGGCAGCGTGATCAGCGTGAGGTTGTCCGGCGACAGGTTCTTCACGTAAGCCTGCAGCGCCGCGCCGCCATCCTTGCCCGGCTTGCCGGTGGGGATGCGCAGCTCGATCAGCTTCTTGTCGCCGAACAGCGAGAGTTCCTGGTTGGCGGCCAGCAGCTCGCCCCACTTGAAGCTGCGTTCCACCGTGAGCACGTCGCGCTCGGTGAACCCTTGCGCGCGCGCGGTGCGGCGGATCTTGTCGGCCGCTTCCAGCGCCAGCAGGTGCTCGTCGCTGGTGATCACGTACAGCGGCGCCAGGGACTTGGCCAGGTGGCCATCCAGCGCGTCAGCCCGCAGTTGCATGCTATTCCTGGCGGGTCGGCAGTGCCGGCTCGGTTGCCTTCTCCGCCGGCGCGGAGGCCGGCTGCACCGTGGTCGGCGTGCCGGCCGGCGCGGCCACCGAACCCGGCGACACCACGCCCGGCAGCGTCAGCGGGCTGACGGTGCTGGTCGGCGTGGCATCGGGACGCGACGGCTTGATGGCCGCCATCCGGCGCATCATCTGCTGCACCAGGTCCTTCTGCATGTCGCGGTACAGCTGGGCTTCTTCCTGCTCTTTCGCCAGCAGCTGCGTTTCGCTGAACGTGATCGGGCGGGTCAGCGTGATCTGCGTGGGGCCCAGCAGCTCGCGGCCGGTCCGGTCCTTCACGCGGAACAGGATGTTATAGGCCAGCAGGTATTCGCTGACGCGCCCGGCGCTGTTCAGCGACAGGATCGACTTGCTGCGCGTTTTTTCCGGGTCGGTGATGACCTCGATCGTCGCATCGGCCGACTGCGGGTCGCTGGCGACAGTGGTGTTGCCGTTGACGCGGATATTGCGCTTCAGGTCGATGGCCAGCGGCGACGACTCCGGCAGGCCCACGTACATCGACGTGAACGGCAGCGTGTAGTTGCCGCCCGAGCCGCGCAGGTGGAAGCCGCAGCCGGTCAGCGCCAGGCTTGAGCTGGCCAGCGCGGCGACCAGCACCGTGTTCCGGATGATTCCCTTCAGAGTCGTCATATGCCTTACACCACGATGTTGACCAGCTTGCCGGGCACCACGATGACCTTCTTCGGCGTGCCTTCGATGAACTTCTGCACGCTTTCCTCGGCCAGCGCGGCGGCTTCGATGGCGGCCTTGTCGGCCGCCTTCGGCACCTTGACGGAACCGCGCAGCTTGCCGTTCACCTGGATCATCATCTCGATCTCGGACTGTTCCAGCGCGGCCGGGTCGACCTGCGGCCAGGCCGTATCGAGGATGTCCTTGCTGGCGGCGGCATAGCCCAGCTCCGACCACAGCGCATGCGTGATGTGCGGCGCCACCGGGTTCAGCAGGCGCAGGAAGATCGACAGGCCTTCGGAAATCACGGCCGAATTTTCTTGTTGATATTCCGCGCTGTCATCGAGCTTGGCCGATTCCAGCGTGTTCAGCATCTTCATGCAGGCCGACACCACGGTGTTGTACTGGATACGCTTCAGGTCGTAGTCGGCTTGCTGCAGCACCTTGTGCAGTTCGCGGCGCAGCGTCTTGCCGGCATCGGTGCTTGCCGTGGCGGTCAGGACCGCATTGGCGGCCGCCACGCGGTCCTTCTGTGCGTAGGCATAGGCCCAGACACGGCGCAGGAAGCGGTTGGCGCCTTCCACGCCGCTGCCCGACCATTCCAGCGTCTGCTCCGGTGGCGAGGCGAACATGGTGAACAGGCGGGCCGTATCGGCGCCGTACTGCTCGATCTGCGCCTGCGGATCGATGCCGTTGTTCTTCGACTTCGACATCTTTTCCGTGCCGCCGATCGACACCGGCTGGCCGTCCGCCTTCAGCAGCGCGGAGACCGGGCGGCCCTTGTCGTCGGTGGTCAGTTCCACGTCGGCCGGGTTGAACCACGTCTTCTTGCCGTTTTCTTCTTCGCGGTAGTACGTTTCGTTCAGCACCATGCCCTGCGTGAGCAGGTTGACGAACGGCTCGTCGAATTTCACCAGGCCGAAGTCGCGCATGACTTTCGTCCAGAAGCGCGCGTACAGCAAGTGCAGCACGGCATGCTCGATGCCGCCGATGTACTGGTCCATCGGCATCCAGTAATCGTTGCGCGCATCGACCATCGACTCCGAACCGGGCGACGTATATTTCATGTAGTACCAGCTCGAATCGACGAAGGTATCCATCGTGTCCGTCTCGCGGCGCGCGGGCTTGCCGCACTTCGGGCAGTCGCACTTCAGGAAAGCTTCATGCTTGTTCAGCGGGTTGCCCGTACCGTCCGGCACGCAGTCTTCCGGCAGCACCACCGGCAAGTCTTTTTCCGGCACCGGCACGGCGCCGCAATCGGCGCAGTTGATCATCGGGATCGGCGTGCCCCAGTAGCGCTGGCGCGAAATGCCCCAGTCGCGCAGGCGGAACGTGACCTTCTTCTCGCCCAGGCCCAGCGCGGCCAGGTCGGCGGCCACGGCATCCACGGCCTCGGCGTAGTGCAGGCCGTCGTACTTGCCGGAATTGGTGACGATGGAAACGGCCTTGTCGCCGTACCATTCCTGCCATTCGGCGGTCGAGTATTCCTTGTTCTCGGCGGTCGTGATCACCTGCTTGATCGGCAGCTGATACTTGTTGGCGAACGCGAAATCGCGCTCGTCGTGCGCGGGCACGCCCATCACGGCGCCGTCGCCGTAGGTGATCAGCACGTAGTTGCCGACCCAGACTTCCACCTGTTCATTGGTGAGCGGGTGGGTGACGAAAAGGCCGGTGGGCATGCCCTTCTTTTCCATCGTGGCCATGTCGGCCTCGATCACGGAACCCATCTTGCACTCGGCGATGAAGGCCTGGAGCTCGGGGTTGTTCTTCGCCGCATGCGTGGCCAGCGGGTGCTCGGCCGCGACCGCACAGAACGTGACGCCCATGATCGTGTCAGGCCGCGTGGTGAACACGTACATCTTGCCGTCGCCGATCAGCTGGCCATCATCGCCCGCGATGGTATGCGGGAAGGCGAAGCGCACGCCGGTCGACTTGCCGATCCAGTTCGACTGCATGATGCGCACGCGCTCGGGCCAGCCCGGCAGCTTGTTGTCGACGAAGTCCAGCAGCTCTTCCGCGTAGTCGGTGATGCGCGCGTAGTACATCGGGATCTCGCGCTTTTCGATCAGCGCGCCGGAACGCCAGCCGCGGCCATCGACCACCTGCTCGTTGGCCAGCACGGTCTGGTCGACCGGATCCCAGTTCACGGTACCTGTCTTCTTGTAGATGATGCCCTTTTCCAGCATCTTCAGGAACATCCACTGGTTCCACTTGTAGTACTCGGGCTTGCAGGCCGTCATCTCGCGCGACCAGTCGATCGCCAGGCCCATCATTTCCATCTGCGAGCGCATGTGAGCGATGTTCGAGTACGTCCATTGCGCCGGCGGCACGTTGTTGGCCATGGCCGCGTTTTCCGCCGGCATGCCGAACGCATCCCAGCCCATCGGCATCAGCACGTTGTAGCCGTTCATCCGCAGGTAGCGGTACATCACATCATTGATCGTATAGTTGCGCACGTGACCCATGTGCAGCTTGCCGGACGGGTAAGGCAGCATCGAGCAGGCGTAGTACTTGCCTTTCGGGAAACGCGGGTCGTTTTCGACGGCTTTATAGGCGTCGATGGCTTTCCAGTGCGCTTGCGCGGCTTTTTCAACGTCGGCGGGACTATATTTGTCTTGCATGATGGATGCAGAATGAGGAGATGGTGAAATGGATATGAACCGGACATTATACAAGCTCAAGATGCCCGGGCTCATGATGTGCAAGTTGCGGCCGCGCGGGAGCACGCCATGATTTACCGGGAGTATCCGCCGCATCCTGCATTGCGGGCGCACGTGGCGTGCCTGTGGACGGCGCGCGTGGCGGCACCGGTGTCGGCGTCCGCCCCGCATGTCCACCGCGTGCTGCCGGACAATTGCGTGGACATCCTGTGGCAGGACGATGGCCGGCAGGCGTATGCGGTAGGCATGATGAGCGCCTCGTTCCTGGTGCCGGCCGCCCGGCCGGTGCGCACGGTGGCGGTGCGGTTCAGGCCCGGTGCGGCCGGAGCATTCCTCGGCGCGCCGCTGCACCCGTTGACGGATGCGCGCGCGCAGCTGGCCGACCTGTGGGGCCGCTCGCTGGCCGACCGCCTCGACGACGCGCTGTGGACCGACGACCTGACCGACCGGCAGCGCATTGCCCTGGTCGAACGTGAGTTGCTGCGGCGGCTGGCCGCGGCGGATGGCACCCCGGCGGCCTCGCTCGGCATGCGGGCCGTGGCCGCGCTGGAAGCCGCGCACGGCGCGCTGACCGTGGCATCGCTGGCCGACGGGCTGGGCCTCTCGCGCCAGCACCTCGCCCTGCAGTTTCGCCAGCAGGTGGGCATTTCCCCCAAGCTGTTTGCCCGCATCTGCCGCTTCCGGCGCGCCCTGGCCCTGCTGCGCGCCCCGGACCGCGATGGCGACCTTGCCGCGCTGGCGGCCGATTGCGGCTACTTCGACCAGTCGCACCTGGTCCGCGACTTCCGCGATTTTGCCGACAGCACGCCGGCCCTGGAACGGCATCGCTGAACGGCACTTGCCGAGCAGGTTGCGGTGGCGCCCCTGCGTGCCATCGCTGGAATTTGCCCGCGCGACCGGGCTGCGGTATCGTTCGTTTCTTCGATGACAACAATTAAAAAACATGAAAGAAATCCTGTGTAGCCTGGCACTGGCTTGCGGCACCCTGCTGCCCGCTGGCGCGGTGGCGGGCGACGCGCCGGCTTCCGCATCCATCCCGGTCGCCAGCTTTTTCCAGAAGTCGGCCACCACCGGTGCCCAGCTGTCGCCCAACGGAAAATTTGTGGCGGTTCGCCTGCTGGCGGAGAGCGGCCGTACCTTTCTGGCCGTCTATGACCCGGCCGGGCGCGAATCGACAGCGGTCGCCAACTTCCGCAATGCCGATGTCGACATGTTTTACTGGCTCAGCGACAACCGCCTTGCATTTACCGTGATCAATGTCGATCATGGCGGCGACGTCGGCAAACCGGGGCTGTTCGCCGTCGACCGCAACGGCCAGAACCGCACCGTACTGTCGGAAACGCTCGTCCGCAAGCGCTCGTTCGCCGAAGGGGACACCGGCGACAACCGCCCGCATGCACAGTTCACCGTTCACGGCTTCCCGTTCAAGAAAGGCGAATACGTGCAGGCGGTCGAGATCGCCGATGGCAGGCAGACGCAGATGCGTGTCGATGCCCGCACCGGATCACGCCAGCCGGTCAAGGCGCCATACGGAACCTATCGCTCGCTGGTCGACGTGGACGGCACCACCCGCGTCGCCACGGCCCTGCGCAATGGCCGCAATGTGACGTTCTTTCTCGACAAGGGGGATTGGCGCCAGATCGACAGCCGGGACGAACGAGACGCCTCCAGCTTCGAGCCGCTGCTGTACGTGGACGACACGCTCTACGTCAGCGCACGCAACGGCACCGACGAGGCGGGCATCTACCGCTTCGACCTGGCCAGGAATGCCCTCGAAGCCAAGCCGGTGATCAACGCGCCCGGCTTCGACACGGGCGGCGATGCCATCGTCAACGACACGCGCCTGCTGGGCTTCCGGTTCACCACCGATGCGGATGTCACCGTCTGGCACGACGAACGGATGAAAGCGGTCCAGCAGGAAGTCGACGCGCTGCTGCCGGGCATGGTGAACAATATCTCGCGCGGCCGCGCCAGCGAAACGCCCTGGGTGCTTGTCGACAGTTATGCCGATATCCAGGACCATACCTATCTTCTCCATAACACCGACACGGGCAAGCAGCTTTTTCTGGGCGGTACCACGCCAGGCATCGATCCGGCGAGGATGGCCCCGATGACGCTGGAGCGCTACCCGGCGCGCGACGGGCGCCGCATTCCCGTGTTCGTGACCTTGCCCAAGGTCGCCGTGCCGAAGCGCCTGCCGACCGTCGTACTCGTGGGCGCCCAGCCGCACAAGCGCAGCGGCCACTGGCTCTGGAATGCCGAAGTCCAGTTCCTCGCTTCGCGCGGCTATGCCGTCCTGCAGCCGGAACCGCGCGGGGTGCAGGGATTCGGTCGCGCCCATGCCGAAGCCGGCATCGGCCAGTCCGGCCGTGCCGTCCAGGATGACATTGCCGATGCGGTGAAATGGGCCGTGGCGGCCGGCCATGCGGACCCGGCAAGGGTCTGCGTTGCGGGCACCGGCTATGGCGGCTATGCGGCGATGATGGCCCTGCTCAGGGATGCCGATACCTTCCAGTGCGGCATCAGCTGGTCCGGCATGACGACCTATGGAAAAAATCCGGACGATGCAAGGCTGAAGGACATCAAGCGCCCCGCCCTGCTGGCATACGGTACCGACGACGAAGCGGTGCCGTACAAGGACGGGCTGCGCTTTTACCAGGCACTGAAGGCCGGCAACGCGCAGGCCGAGTGGCTGGAATACACATCGAGCGTCGACGACTGGAAAACCCGGAAGAACCGCATCGACCTGTGGACCCGCATCGAGGATTTCCTCGCAAGGCAGATCGGCAACAAATGAAGGACGACGGCGGCCCCACGGCGCCGCCGTCCGCGCGCCTTCCATTTTTCCAATCCGTTGCCGTTCCTCGATGGCATGATGGCGCGATCGACAACCCGAAGGAGAACACCATGATCAAGGGACTGCGCACCGCCATCTACCCCGTGAAAGACCTGCCCGCCGCGAAGGCGTGGTACAGCGAAGTGTTCGGCGCCGCGCCGTACTTCGACCAGCCGTTCTACGTGGGCTTCGCCATCGGCGGTTTCGAACTGGGATTGACGCCGGATGGCGAGCCGGGCAAGTCCGGCGTGGAAGTCTACTGGGGCGTCGACGACATCGAGGCCGAAGTCGCCCGCATCCTCGCCCTGGGCGCCAGCACGCACTCGGCCATCCAGGATGTGGGCGACGGCATCAGGGTGGCCGAACTGGCGGACCCGTTCGGCAACGTGCTGGCCCTCATCCATAACCCCCACTTCGATCCGCAAGCCGTGCGCTGAGCGGCCCTGGCGATATACGTTCGATACATGGAACGTACATTGAACGTATATCGCCTGCCCGAGCTGTGGTAATATGCGTTCCGTATATGGACCGTATATTGAGGACAACATGGGCATCGTAAAAATCTCCGACCAGATGCATGAGAACCTGCGCATCGCCAGCGGCGCACTGAGCCGCTCGATCAATGCGCAGGCCGAGCACTGGCTGCGCATCGGCCTGCTGGCCGAAACCAACCCCGACCTGAACTACAGCGACCTGTGCCAGCTGCTGCTGCGCGGCGAGACCGGCCAGGGCCCTCTTCGGCTGACGCCGGTAAAAGGAGAGGCGCTGCACGATGCGTAAGAAGAACAGCGATGCCATCCTGATCAAGTCGCCGGAACAGGTGGAACTGTCGCGCGTCGCCGGCCAGCTGGCGGCCGATGTGCTGACGATGATCGGCCCGCACGTGAAGCCGGGCGTGAGCACCGAAGACCTGGACAAGCTGTGCAACGACTACATCGTCAACGTGCTGCAGGTGATTCCAGCCAACGTGGGCTATGCCGGCTTCACGAAGACCGTCTGCACCTCCGTCAACGAAGTGGTATGCCATGGCATTCCCTCGCCGAAGAAGGTGCTGAAGGACGGCGACATCATCAACATCGACGTGGCCGTGATCAAGGATGGCTGGTTCGGCGACACGAGCCGCATGTACTACGTGGGCAATCCCGGCAAGGCGGCCCGCAAGCTGTGCGAAGTGACGTATGACGCCATGTGGGCCGGCATCCGCGCCGTGAAGCCGGGCGCCACGCTGGGCGACGTGGGCCATGCGATCCAGGTGGTGGCGGAAAGCGCCGGCTTTTCGGTGGTCCGCGACTATTGCGGCCACGGCATCGGCATGGTGTACCACGAAGATCCGCAGGTGCTGCACTATGGCCGCCCCGGCATGGGACTGAAGCTGGAACCGGGCATGATCTTCACGATCGAGCCGATGATCAACGCCGGCAAGCACCAGACCCGCGCGCTGCCCGATGGCTGGACCGTGGTGACCGCCGACCGCTCGCTGTCGGCGCAGTGGGAACACATGGTGACCGTGACGGCCACCGGCTTCGACGTGCTGACCCTGGCACCGGGCGAAAAGGCGCAGTGACCCGAACTGGCGGCCTCTGTTCAGCGGCCGCCGGTCAGCTTCCATAAGCCAGCTTCCTGAGACCAACTTCCTGAGGCCAGCTTCCTGAGGCCAGCGGCCGGCCTACTTCAGCACGAGCTTGAGCGCCGGCTTTTCGCCGTAATCCTCGTAGCGCTCGTTGATGCCGCCGATGCAGAAGGCGATTTCCTCGAGCAGGTCCGGCACCGCGGCCTTCATCGCCGCCGAACCGGTGATGGCGATTTCCAGGACTTCGTTCGGCTTGAGCCGGAACTTCGTCATGCCCTCTTCATCGCGCAGGTAGGACAGGGCGTCGATCCACGAATCCATCGTGGGCGCCACATGGTCGTTGAAACCGAATGCCGCGCGGCTGGCGGCATGAAAGCTTGCTTCGTCGCGGATCGCCGCGCCGTCCAGGGTGATGCTGGCCATTATTCATTTCCCTTCGGGTCGGTGACGAAGACCAGCTTCGTCAAGCCTTCCTGCTGTGCCGCCGCCATCAGTTGCGCCACCGCTTCGTAGCGGGTGGCGCGGTCGGCGCGCAGTTGCAGTTCGGGTTGCGGGTCGCGCCGCGCGGCGCCGGCCAGGCGCGGCTGCAGCTCGGCCGGCTGCACGGCTTCCTCGTTCCAGTACACGGTGCCGGCGGCATCGATGGAAATCCGCACGGCGTCCGCCGGCTGCGGCGCGCCGGATGCCTGGGCCTTCGGCAGGTCGAGCTTCACCGCGTGCGTAAACATCGGCGCGGCGAGGATGAAGATCACCAGCAGCACCAGCATCACGTCCACCATCGGCGTGACGTTGATGTCGGCCATCGATTCCTTTTGCCGGTGATGGTTGAATCCGCCGAATGCCATTGCCAAGCTCCGTTCAGCGCTTCGCCGCGTCCTGGGTCAGGTACGCGTGCAGGTCGTAGGCGAACGCGTCGAGCTCGGAGAGCGTCAGGCGGTTGACCCGGTTGAAGCCGTTATAGGCCAGCACGGCGGGGATCGCCACCATCAGGCCCACGCCGGTCATGATCAGCGCTTCGCCAACGGGGCCGGCCACCTTGTCGATTTCCACGGCACCGGACGAGGACACGGCCGCCAGCGCATGGTAGATGCCCCATACGGTGCCCAGCAGGCCGACGAACGGCGCGGTGGAAGCGATCGACGCCAGCAATGTCAGGCCCAATTCGAGCCGCACCGTGGAGCGGTGGATCGCATCGCGCAACAGCCGCGTGACCTGTTCGGAACGACCCACCGCGGTGCCGAGCGAATTGCCCTTGCCATCGGGCGCCGGGACCGTGCACTGCTCGGCCAGCGCCAGGTAGATGCCTTCCGCGTCACCCGCCGAGACCACCGCCACGCCGTCGGCCAGCGTGGGCGCATCCCAGAACCGCTGCACCACGCGCGCGCTGCGGCGCACCCGCCATGACATCAGCCCTTTCGACAGGATGAAGAACCAGCTCGCCAGCGACATCGCCAGCAGCAGCCAGGCGATGGCGTGGCTGATCGCGTCGCCACGTTCCCAGTATCCTGCGAAGGTGAAGTGTTCCATCGCGCCGGCGCGGGATCAGGTATTCAGGCCCAGCACGTCGTACATGTCGAACAGGCCGGTGGCCTTGTCGGCCAGGAAGCGCGAGGCGCGCAGCGAGCCTTGCGCATAGCCGGCGCGGCTGCTGGACTTGTGGCTGATCTCGATGCGCTCGCCGGTGCCGGCGAACAGCACGGTGTGGTCGCCGATGATGTCGCCGCCGCGGATGGTGGCGAAGCCGATCGTCGACGGATCGCGCTCGCCGGTCACGCCTTCGCGGCCGTACACGGCGCATTCCTTCAGGTCGCGGCCCAGCGCGTCGGCGATCACTTCGCCCATCTTCAGCGCGGTGCCGGACGGCGCGTCGACCTTGTGGCGGTGGTGCGCTTCGATGATCTCGATGTCGTAGCCGGTCGACAGGCTTTTCGCGGCCAGTTCCAGCAGCTTGAGCGTGACGTTGACGCCCACGCTCATGTTCGGCGCGAACACGATCGCCGTTTTTTCGGCGGCCGCCTTCAGCGCGGCCTTGCCGGCATCGTCGAAGCCGGTGGTGCCGATCACCAGCTTGACGCCGTGCGCGGCGCAGTATTCGGCGTGCGCCAGCGTGCCTTCGGGGCGGGTGAAGTCGATCAGCACGTCCGCGCCGCGCAAGCCTTCGGCCAGGTCGGCGGTGACGATCGCGCCGGATGCCTTGCCCAGGAACGCCGCGGCATCCTGGCCCAGGCCGTCGCTGCCGGCGATGCCGAGCGCGCCGGACAGGCGCAGGTCATCGGCATTCAGCACGGCTTCCACCAGCATGCGGCCCATGCGGCCGCCGGCGCCGGCAATGGCGATGTTCAGTGTGGTCATGGGGTTATCCTGTGTTGTTCTTGTTGGTGTGCTTTTTCGCTGACTTTACTGGCCGGCCGGCGGCGTGCTGATCTCGACCGGGTTGCGGTTGCCCGAATCCTGGCCGCTCGGCAGCGGCGCGCGCTGCGCGGCCGGCTGGTTCTCGCTGTTGCGCTTCTCGTCTTTCTGGAATTGCTTGATCGGGCCAGCGATCCGGGCGATGTATTCGCGCTCGGTCGGCAGCTCGCCGCCTTCGAACTTTTCCAGCTTGCCTTCCTTGTCGAAATGCAGGACCACGCTGCTGGTCGTCAGCTCGCCGTCGCCGCGCGCGAAGCGGAACGGATAATCCCAGCGGTTCTCGTGGAAGATGTCGTTCAGCAATGGGGAACCCATGATGAAGCGCACCTGGTCGCGCGTCATGCCCGGTTTCAGTTGCGCCAGCATTTCCTTCGAGACGAAGTTGCCTTGCTGGATATCGGGACGGTACGGCGAGAAGAACCACATGAAGCGCTGGATCTGCGATGCCTTGGTGGTCACGGCGCCCTGCGCCGGATCGACGACCGGGTTGGCCTGCTGTGCCACCTGCGCGCCTTCTTTCGGCCCCAGCACGGTCTTGCCGGCACAGCCGCCCAGTGCGAGCGCCACGCAAGCAGCCGCTGCCAGCAGGGGTACGCGGGATTTCAGCTGATTCATGACTGGCAAGACAGCAGGCGGGACGGACGACGGTGACGCTGGGGTGACGCGCATAAGTGACCTCAAATCGATTGAGCGGAAGTGCCGAAACGCTATATCATAAAGCACTCCAGCCTAAACCGACTACCGAACATGAGTAACAGCCCCACCGACCTGAAGGCCAGCGGCCTGAAGGCCACCCTGCCGCGCCTGAAGATCCTCGACATCTTCCAGAACAGTTCCGTGCGTCACCTGACGGCCGAAGATGTCTACAAGATCTTGCTGGCCGACAATATGGACGTCGGTCTCGCCACCGTTTATCGCGTGTTGACGCAGTTCGAACAGGCCGGCCTGTTGAACCGCAATCACTTCGAAAGCGGCAAGGCGATCTTCGAACTGAACCAGGGTTCCCACCACGACCACCTCGTGTGCCTCGATTGCGGCCGCGTCGAGGAATTCGTCGACGAGGAAATCGAAGCCCGCCAGCAGCGCATCGCCGCCGAACGCGGCTTCAGGATCGCCGAGCATGCGCTGGCGATCTATGGCAGCTGCACGAAGGAGAATTGCCCGCACCGGCATTAATGCCTGACAGCAAAACGGCCCGCGAGGGCCGTTTTTTTCATGCGGCGCGACTATGCACCGGGGACAGACCCTATGCCGTTAAGTTAAGCGTCACGCAATACATTGAAAGCACATGCATTCACCCCAACAGCGAAGGGCTGGGGTCAGAGAGGAGTACCGGCATGCATGCCGGTACCGCTACGCAGGCGAGGAGCAGTGCTCGTCGAAACCCCTGCTCTGCCCCGCCGGGGTGCAGCAGGGGTTTCGCGAAGCCTGCTTCGCGCCTGCGCAACGATGCTGGCATGCATGCCAGCATTCCCTCCTGACCCCGGAATTTGCACTTGGGGTGAGCTTCGATTAGTTCTGGCTCAGCGCGTTCGACAGCAGCCGCGACGTGATGTCCACGATCGGGATCACCCGTTCGTACGCCATCCTGGTCGGCCCGATCACGCCGAGCGTGCCGACGATGCGGCCATTGGCTTCGTACGGCGCGGTGACCACGCTCATGTCGTCCAGCGGCACCAGGGTCGATTCGCCGCCGATGAAGATCTGCACGCCGGAAGCCTTCGAGGACACGTCCAGCAACTGCATCAGGCCGGTCTTTTGCTCGAACATGTCGAACATCTGGCGCAGCGACGTCATGTTCGACGACAGGTCGCTGACCGACAGCAGGTTGCGTTCGCCGGAAATCACCATGTCCTCGCCGGTATCGGCCATCGCTTCGCTGCCCGCCTCCACCGCGGCCTGCATCAGGCGGCCCATGTCGTCGCGCAGCTGGCGCAGCTCGCCCTGCATGCGCGTGCGCACCTCGTCGAATGCCAGGCCGCTGTAGTGCTGGTTGATGAAGTTGGCGGACTGCTGCAGCTGGGACGGCGTGTAGTCGACGTCCGTCAGCAGCAGGCGGTTCTGCACGTCGCCGCCGGGCGCCACGATCACCAGCAGGATGCGTTTCTCGCCCAGGCGCAGGAATTCGATCTGCCGAAACGCCGATTCGCGGCGCGGGCTCATCACCACGCCGGCGAACTGGGACAGCGACGACAGCATCTGCGCCGCGGTGGCGATCAGCTTTTGCGGCGGCTGCGCCTGCGGGCGCAGCCTGGATTCGACATCGCGCTCGTCGATCGGCTGCACGGTCAGCAGCGTGTCGACGAAGATGCGGTAGCCGCGCGGCGTGGGCACGCGCCCGGCGGAAGTGTGGGGGCTGGCGACATAACCGAGTTCTTCCAGGTCGGCCATGATGTTGCGGATCGTGGCCGGCGACAGGTCAAGGCCGGAAATCTTCGACAGGGCACGCGAGCCGACAGGCTGTCCGTCGGCGATATAGCGCTCTACGAGGGCTTTGAGCAGGGTTTGGGCACGGGTATCGAGTTGCATGATCGTTTCACAGGCTAGGCTTTCATTATGCACCGCGGGGCGCGCGCCGGGAATTCAATCGGCTAACTGTTGTTCCAGCCACGCAATCAGCTCGCCCACGTCGCGGCAGATCGCGTCGGGCACGATGCCCGCTTCCAGGTGGGCCGTGCTGCCCGTGCGGTTCATCCACACCGCCCGCAGGCCCGCCTTTTGCGCGCCTTCCACGTCGAGGCGCAGGTCGTCGCCCACGTAGACGGTTTCGCCGGGCGCCACGCCGAGCGCCTCGCACGCCGCCAGGAAGATGCCGGGGTCGGGTTTCGCCTTGCCGAAACGGCTGGCCGCCAGCGATACCTTGAAATGGTGGGCGAGACCGATGACTTCAAGGTCCGCGTTGCCGTTCGAGACCGAACCGAGGGTGACCTTTTCGGCCAGGCGCTGCAGGCCGGGCAGCACGTCGTGGTACAGCTCCACGGTGTTGCGGGCCGCCGTGAAATGCCTGATCGCCCCGTCGAGCCGGGCCAGGTCTTCGTCCACGTGCCGGAACGCCGCTTCGAGCGCGGCGCGGCGCAGGCCGATCAGGTCCAGGTGGTGTTCCGGCTTTTCCGCCAGCAACGCCATGCGCTGTTCCCGCAATTGTTCGATCGTGAAGGCCTGCGCCACCTTCGGCGCGTGTTCGGCGAGCCAGGCATGCAGGCCCCGTTCCGCTTCGGCGATCACCGGGCCGATCGGCCACAGCGTATCGTCCAGGTCGAACAGGATGGCTTTGGGTCGTGCGATGTCGTTCATGGCGCCATTGTCGCATGGCCCGGCCGGAAAGGCCCGGGATGCTGTCGCTTTGGTATTTACTTGGTGCTAAATTAGCGGACTGACATCGAACCGGGGTCATCATGCGTCTGCTGCCTGTTCCATCGCTCCTGCCTGCCGCGCTTGCCGCGGCTCTCCTCGCCGGCTGCGCCACCACCGCGCCGCTGCCGCCGGACGTGCTCTCCAGCTACGTGGTCCTGGGCGAGGAAGGCGCCGCCACGGCCCGCGTGATCACCGTCGCCGCGGCCTGCCCCACGCTGGACGTGGATGGCCGGCCGGTGCCGATGTCGGTCCGCGCCGCCCCGGCCACGATCGCGCAGCGGCCGACCGCATCGGCTCCGGCCGATTCGAAGCCGTCGGCATTTCCGGTGCTCGCGTGCGAAGCGCCGTTGCCGGCGGACACGCAGCGGGCGGCCCTGGCCGGCAGCCCCCTGCCGCTGCCACGGCACGAGGCGCGGCGCATCGTCGTCATCGGCGACACGGGCTGCCGCCTGAAGAAGGCCGATCATGCCTGGCAAGCCTGCAACGATACGGAGCAGTTCCCCTTCGCCGGCGTGGCGGCAGCGGCGGCCCGCTGGCAGCCCGACCTCGTGGTCCACGTGGGCGACTACCACTATCGCGAGAATCCTTGCCCGGACGGCAACGCGGGCTGCGCCGGCAGCCCGTGGGGTTATGGCTGGGATACCTGGCGCGAGGATTTCTTCCGGCCCGCCGAGCCCCTGCTGCGGGCCGCTCCGTGGGTGGTGGTGCGCGGCAACCATGAAAGCTGCACCCGCGCCGGCCAAGGCTGGTGGCGCTTCCTCGATCCCCGCCCGCTGCAGGCCGGCCGCGACTGCAATGCGCAGGCCGACGACGCCATCGGCAACTACAGCGATCCGTACGCGGTGCCGCTGGGCGGCGATGCGCAATTGCTCGTGGTGGACACGGCTGCCACGTCGTGGCGGGGCTTGCAGCCGGGCGATACCGGCTTCGCGCGCTACCGCGACGCCTATGTGCAGGCTGAAACGCTGTCGCGGCGCACCACCTGGAACCTGCTGGCGAACCACCACCCGGTGCTCGGCTTCGGCGCCAGCCTCGACAAGGCCAGCCAGTTGCGCCTGGAACTGGGCGACGCGGGCTTGCAGCAAAGCTTCGGCTCGGTCAATCCGCTGCTGCTGCCGCCCCGCGTGCAGGCGCTGCTGTCCGGCCACGTGCATATGTGGCAACAGGCCAGCTTCAAGACCAGCCATCCGAGCCAGTTCGTGGCCGGTTTCTCCGGCACCATGGAGGATGTGGTGCCGCTGCCGGAAGAGGTGTCCGCCATCCAGCCGGCGCCCGGCGCCGTGATCGCCCATTTCAGCGCCTGGCAGGGCGGCTTCGGCTTCATGACGATGGAACGCACCGGGCCGGATACCTGGCAGGTGGCGGTGCACGACCGCGGCGGCAATGTGCGCAACCGCTGCCAGTTGCAGGGGCGTGTATCGTCCTGCGCCGTCGCGCGCGTGCCGTGAAGGCGCGGCCATGACACAGGTCGTTACAAGGATTTAGCGCCTCCGGGCTTGCCAAATGGACTAAAATAGGCGCCGCTTCCGGCTCAGTACGCGCCGCTTCCGGCCCGGCCGTGCCGCTGCCGGGTCAGCCGCCGCCCGGCATCCGCCCCGATCAATTTGGAGATTGTTATTGTTATGAAGAGTATGTATGCGCGCGCAACCGCAGGCGCGCTGTGCGCCGCGATGCTGGCCGGCTGCGGCGGTGACGACAACGGCAACCTGACGCTGCTGGTGACGGTCGAAGGCCTGGCCAAGCCAGGCCTGGTCCTGAAGAACGGCGACCAGACCGTGTCCGTCGCCGTGGGCAGTTCCCAGGTCTATTTCCCGAACCTGATCGCCGAGGATTCCACGATCAATATCGAGGTGGTGACTCAGCCTACCGCTGCCAGGTGCGACGTCGAAGAATCCTCGGGCAAGAACATCAAGGCCAACTACTACACCGCGCTGCGGCCGAGGGTCATTTGCGAAACCAACAGCTACCAGCTGGGCGGCACCGTGACCGGCCTGACGCAGGACCAGCTGGTGCTGGCGCTCGGTAACATGACCGTGACGATCCGTCCCAATACCGGCCCCGACTTTGTCTTCCCCGGCAAGGTATTCGACGGCGCCGCCTACGGCGTGACAGTGCTGCAGCAACCCGAGGGACTGTTCTGCACCGTGGACAACCCCACCGGCACGATGCCGTCGGGCGACAAGCTGAATCTCGCGGTCTCGTGCGCTCCGATCGCTTCGCCCGCGTCCTGAACATCGCCCCAACTGGAGAACTAGATGAAAGCAAAATACTTCGGCACGGCGGTGCTGGCTGCCGCATTGGCGCTGGCCGGCTGCGGCGGCAAGTCGGAATTCACGATCACCGGCGCCTTCTATGATTCGCTGGGCAACAAGGTGCCGCTGGCGAACCCGGGCCTGCAACTGGCCAATGGCGACGACGTGATCTCGGTACCGGTCGGCGCCACGGACTTCAGCTTCCCGCGCACGGTCGAATACGGCAGCAACTACAACGTGGTGATCAAGACCCAGCCGCAGCACATGACCTGCAATCCGCCGAGCACCGCGGGTACCGCCGGCCGCATGGAAGCGGTCACCGTGGCGCTCAACTGCACCCAGAACCGGTACTCGGTCGTGGTGTCCGTCAAGGGCCTGACCGGCGCCAACCTGCAGCTCATCAACGGCTCGACCGTGCTGCCGGTGACGGTGGCTTCGCCAACGGCCAGTTTCGACAACATTGCTGTCGGCGATCCGTATGGCGTGACGATCTTCAACCAGCCGGACGGCCAGACTTGCACGATCGCCAATGGCGCCGGCATCATGGGCGATGCGATCCGTGCCGATGCCCTGGTGACCTGCACGAAGAACCCGTGATATTCACAGGAGGAATGATGGGCATTCTGAAAATAAAGTGGATCAATATGCGGCAGCGCATCATAATCACTCCCGTCTCCTCCACTTCTTTCTGAGAATTGGATTTAGCCGGCTCCCAGAGCCGGCTTTTTTTTGCCCGCGTTTTTGCTTGCGGTCCTTCAGGACTGGCGGCGCCGGTGCAGGGCAAGCAGGCCCAGGCCGCCCAGTGCCAGCAGGAGCGAAGACGGTTCCGGCACGGCGGATACCTGGGCCAGTTCGTTGGAGGCCACCACGCTGATGCCGCCCGGGATGCCGTTCGTTTGGGGCGACAGCGCGAACTCGACCAGGCTGCCCGCATCGCCGATATAGCCGGTCAGGTCGGCGTTGTACAGCGTGACGGCAAACAGCGACGCGTCGATGCTCTCCGTGGTGGCGAAGGCGCCGTCGAAGCGGATATCGAAGCTGAACAATCCTCCCAGCTGGACGTATTGGGTCAGGTAATCGCCGCCGTCCTGGTTGCCCAGCACCACGCCGGCCGGAATCGTGCCGGTCACTCGGGGCGACGCATCGAACACGGCGCCGAACTCGCCGCTGAAATTATCCAGGATGGCGCGGGCCGGCGTGGCCCCGGCGTTGGCCAGGAAGGTAAAGTCCAGCAGGGCCTGGCCGGTGAAGGCGCGGGTATCGACGCTGACGTGGTAGAGCGCCGCGCTGGCGGCGTGGCTGAACAGCAGGGCCAGCGTGGCCAAAGACAGGGCCAAGTACGAGCTCATGCGATGCTTCAGGTTTTTCATCATGCGTTGCCTCGCTTTCAGAAGTAGCCGACGTAGACGGCATTGGTGTAGCTGATGGCCAGCTTGCCGGGATTGCTGTAGACCAGCGGTACCGTGACCGAGGCGCCGGGGGCGATGGCGTCGGCCGCGAGCGTAATGTACGGTGCGCCGTCGCGGGTGCCGCTGGCATTGTCGAGGGCGACACCGGCCGGGAGCTGGTCCAGCACCAGCTGGAACGGACCGGCCAGCGCGGCGCCGCCGGTGTTGGTGAGGGTGATGGAGGCGCTGTACTTGCCGGTGATGCGGTTCCAGGCGAGGCCCGAACGCAGCAGCGAGAAACTCGACGTGACGTCCAGGTTCGCCCCGTCGATCGCCACCTTGCCCGAGCCGGCAGTGGCCAGGTTGTGCATCTTGACCTCCTGGAACGAAGCGCCCGGCCGGTAGTCGTACGTGGGCGTCCAGCCCAGC
Organism: Pseudoduganella albidiflava; assembly: GCF_004322755.1. Classification (NCBI taxonomy): domain Bacteria; kingdom Pseudomonadati; phylum Pseudomonadota; class Betaproteobacteria; order Burkholderiales; family Oxalobacteraceae; genus Pseudoduganella; species Pseudoduganella albidiflava. The sequence goes on along the minus strand of NZ_CP036401.1, from coordinate 87,859 downwards.
TCATTGGTATAGGGCCCCACCGTGAAGCCGCTGCTGGCCGCCGCGGCCACCACCTTGGCCCAGTTATTCTCCAGCGCCGCCCTGGCTGCCGCTTCCAGCGCGGCGGAGGCGGGCACGCCATTGATCCACGAGCCCACGTCCTTGAACTGGTAGCCGTTCAGGTTCGACATGACTTTCGCGGCGCCAGCCTCCGGACCGGTGATCTCGAACGCATTCGATTCGGACAGGATCTTCGATTCCGCGCCCATGCCGATGAAGTAGCCGAGGCGGTATTTCGCTGTCGCGGAGGTGTCGCCCCGGTAGTAATTGTTGTAGACGTGGATGCGGCCGAAGCGTGCGCGCGGCGCGCGCTGGGCAATGTTGTCCCACACATTGTTATGGAAGGTGATGCGGTTGAAATCGCGTTCCTTGGCGCCGTTCCCGTCGCCCGAACCGCCCACCATATTGGTCTTGTCGTGGTTCTTGAAGATGTTGTACGACAGGGTGACGTAGTCGCTGCTGTCCTCGATGTCGATCAGGCCGTCGAAGCGGTTGACGTGCGACGTGACGCCGTTGATGGTGACGATTTCCTCGGCGGGGTTGCCGTCGCTCAGCGTGCAATGGTCGATCCACAGCTGCTTGCCGGTCACCACGGAGATGGCCTTGTAGCGGGAATCCCAGGCGCTCTTGCCGTCCCAGCTGGGCGTCAGGTCCTGCGGCGCCTGGAATTCCAGGTTGCGGATGATGATGTTGGGCGTGGCGTTGATCGAGAAATAGCCATCGACCACCCTGGCATCGCGGCCCACGCCGACGATGGTGGTGTTGGACGGGATGATGAACTGGATCTGCGCCTTCTGGAGGTTGCGCAGCGTGCTGCGCGCCGAGCTCAGTGCCGATATCCGCGCGCGCAGGGCGATCGCTTCCGGGTCGCCCTGCGCCACCCTGGCGTTCAGGTCGGCCATGAAGGCCGTGTCCAGGCTTTGCAGGTACAGGTTGAAGTCCCACTTGGCGGCGGTGGCGTTGAGGGACTTGTAATAGGCCTCGTCGGCCAGCCTGCCGTTGCCCAGGTCGGTGCCGTAGATGGTGCCGACGATCCGGATGATCTTCGGCTCCCGCTTGGCCGCGGCGGGATCGGTGGCATAGGTAGGGCTGTTGGTGTTCGCCAGCGCCGCATTCAGTTCGGCCCAGTTGCGCACGACATAGATATTGCTGGCCGGCGCACCGGCGCCGCCTGTGGTGCCCGCGCCTTGCGATGCCCAGCCGGTGGCCGCGGCGGCATGCAGGCTGGCATCCATGTTCCATGCCGGCGCGGCTTGCGGCGCCGCATCCTGCCGGGCCATTGCCGCCATCGTCACGCTGCCGCCCTGCCCCGCGGCGGCTTCGCCGCCCGCCTGGCCGCCGCACCCCTGCATCAACAGCGCCGCGGCCACCATGCCCAGCGCCGCCCGGCACGGCGTTCCCGCTCCGTTGCCCGCACTACGTCGTGTCTCCATTTTTCGCCTCCTTCAAGGTCATATTGGTCAGGCCAGTATAGATTTGGCTCGACCAAAAATGGATCACTCGCAGTGTTTTTAATTTAATAAAATCACGACAATGATTGCAAACGTTTTCACTACCGCTGGTTCAGGCATGCCCCAAAAAACCGGTGACAGGCTCCCATTCTTTTGCAACATTTCCCGAAAACCGGTGACAGGCTCCGATTCCTTGAAGTGCATGCGTTCACCCCAACGGCGAAGGGCTGGGGTCAGGAAGGAATGCTGGCATGTATGCCAGCATCGTTCCGCAGGCGCGAAGCATGCTTCGCGAAACCCCTGCTTCACCCCGCCGGGTCTGACCCCGGAATTTGCACTTGGGGTGGTTTCAAAAAACGGTGACAGGCTCCAATTCTTTTGCAAAATTTCCCGAAAAACGGAGCCTGTCACCGATTCTTTTGCAATGTTTCCGAAAAAATGGTGACTGTCACCGTTTTTCTGGCAACAGCGCGCCAAGAAAAAACCGCCGGCACCTTTCGGCCACCGGCGGTTTCACGGGGTTACGCAGCGATCAGAACTTGTATGCCAGTCCGATGTTGTAGCGCCGGCCGTATTCCATCACGTTCTGCACGTACTGGTTGCCGCCCTGCTTGTGGATCACGCGCTGGTTGGTGATGTTGTCCAGCCCCAGGTGCAGCTGCAGTTGCGGCGTCAGGTATTTCGAGATGTTGGCGGAGACGTAGGTCTCTTCGGCATTCTCGACCAGGTAGCCGGCGTTCCAGCGCGGCATGCGCACGAACGGGCTGTGGTAGTTGGCCTGCAGGCGCGCCTCGAAGCCGTTTTTCTCGTACCACAGCGTGACACCGCCATTGCGCCGCATCAGGCCCACCATCGGGAAATCGCCGGTGAACTCCTTGATGCTGCTTTCGTTGTACGAGAAGTTGGCCGACATGCCCAGGCCGTCGAACGGTGCCGGCAGCATCGTGAAGGCCTGCTGGTAAGCCAGTTCCAGCCCGCGCACATAGCCGCCGTCGCCGTTGATCGAGCGGGTGATGGTGGCCTGGCGGCCGTCGATCGTGGTGGTGTCGCTGGTGATGCCGATGTAGCTGCCCACCTTCTTGTAGAACAGCCCGGCCGACAGCAGCGAGCCTTTTTCAAAGTACCACTGGTAGGACAGGTCGGCCTGGTTGGCCATCATCGGCAGCAGGCCCGGATTGCCCGCGCTGCCCGTCAGCGGCTGGCTCGAACCCGGCGTGGTGTCGATCGACAGCGAGCGCGATGCGCGCATCTCGTCCATCGGCGCACGCGACATGGCCCGGGCGAGCGAGAAGCGCAGCTGGTGTTCCTGTGCCTCGTCCAGGTTGAGGATCAGGTTCGCGCTCGGCAGCGCCTTGGTGTACGACGCGCCGCCTTCCAGCGCCGTGGGCGCCGCGCCGTTGCGCGACTCCATGCCGTAGCCGGTCTGCTTGGTGTGCACCACGCGCAGGCCCACGTTGCCGCGGTATTTCAGGCCGAACATCTCGCCATCCAGGTCGCCCTGGGCATACACGGCGCTGCTGCGCTCCTTTACGCGCCAGCCGGCCAGCAGGTCGTTGGTGGTCTGCGCGCGGCCGTCCGGCGACAGCGCGCCCGCGCCGAACAGCGAACCCACCGTGCCGTCGAAGTCGTTCAGCATCAGGGCCGGGAAGTAGCCTTCCGCACGGATCGTCTCGAACGACGACGCCGGCAGCGCCGTGGCCGTGGTGGCCAGGTTCCAGGTAGTCTGGTGGAACGACTTCTCACGGTCCGAGAAGCGCGCGCCGAACTTGATCCGGCTGACCGGGCCCAGTTCGACCGGGCGCCAGGCCGACAGCTGGGCCGAGTTCAGCTTGTCGTCGACGTGGCCGTCGGCGTCGATGTACAGCGCCGGGGCGCCGAAGATCGCCGCGTTGCCGGTGTCCTGCGTGAACGAATACTCTTGGTGCTCGTTGCCCGTGAAGGCCCAGCTCAGCGTGCCCGGGGCGCTGGTCTGGCGCACGTCGGCCCACTGGCTGTCGCGGTCGGCGCGGGAGACGGCGACGTCGGCATCGATCTTCCAGTCGCCCACGTTGAACTTGCCGTTCAGGCCACCGGCGAAATTGCTCATGTTCTGGAACCAGCGCGTGCTGTGTGTCGATACGGTGACGTCGCGCACGGTGGCGCCGACCACGTAGCCATCGCGGATGTCCAGGTTCGAGAAGTTCGGCGTCTGCCAGCCATCCCAGTTGCCGATGTCGCCGGTCCAGTGCTGCACGCTGGGCTCGTGGATCTTGTTCTTGGCGTAGTAGAGGTCGGCGGTGATGTGCGCGTCCGGGCTCAGCTTCCACTCCACTTTGCCCAGCACGCTGGCGCGCTCGTTGGTGCCGCGCTTGATCTCGTCCTCGAAGCCCCACGGCGTCCTGTCGACGCTGCCGTCGCCGTTCATGTCGACGGAATTGTTCTCGTTGAATGCCCAGTGGTTCTTGCGCTTCTCGATCGACGGCTGCTTCTGGTAGCTGGCCGCCAGCGCCACGCCGACGCTGCCGCCGGCCAGCTGGTCGATGTAGATGCCGCCCAGGCGCGGACGCCATGCCTTGGCATCGACATCGTTGGCCAGCGGGTAGAACAGCGCATCGGCCTTGACGGACAATTGCCGGCCCTTGTACTTCAGCGGCTGCACCGTCTGCAGGTCGATCGAGGTGGCCACGCCGCCTTCGATCAGGTCGGCGTTCTGGGTCTTGTAAACCACCGCGCCGGACAGCGACTCGGACGGGAATTGCTCGAAGCGCACCGCGCGGTTCGGTTCGGACGAGGCCAGCTCGCGGCCATTCAGCGTGGCGCCGATGAAGCGCTCGCCCATGCCGCGCGCGACGATCTGGCTGGCGTTGCCGCGATCCAGGCCGGCGGCCAGGCCCGGCAGGCGGGCCAGCGATTCGGCGATCGTCGTGTCGGGCAGCTTGCCGATGTCTTCCGAGGACACCACCTCGACGATGCTGTTGGAATTTTCCTTGACGGACAGGGCGCTGCGCACCGAGGCGCGGATGCCGGTCACGGTGACCTGCTGCACGGCGGTATCGCCGCCGGCCGCTGCCTGCCCGGGCTGGGGCGCCTGCTGCGCAAAGGCTGCGGACGTGGTGGCGACGGCCGCAGGGACGAGGAACAGCGCGCGCACCAGGGCGCCGATGGGGGTGAGCTTCATGGAGTCTCCGTATCGTTATTATCGAAAAGTGCCGCCGGCCCAGCCGCGCTGGTCGATCGATCAACTTCTTGATAAAAATTTTATGTGGCTGAAATGGTTATCAGCCAATGAAGAATATGGAGAAAACTATATGAAAAAGATATACATCGGTGCTGCGCGGGGCCAAGTCCTTGTATCCATAAGGAAAATAGCCACGTGCAAGGAACATCGGGAAGTTGGTTACATGCGTCAATGCGTTGCGCCGTTGTAACGCAATGGCAACTTGCCGATGCCGGATATTGCCTTCCGGTTACTGGGCGGGCGCTTGTGCGGGGTGCAGGCTGTTCGCCAGCGCGACATAGGCTTCCATCGGCACGGTCTCGGGGCGGGTGCCTGGATCGATGCCGGCATCGGCGATCTGCTGCTCGGTGAACATCCCCGCCAGGCAGTTGCGGATCACCTTGCGGCGCTGCGAGAACGCCTTGGCCACCACGGCTTCCAGCGTGGCCACGTCGCACGGCAGCGGCTCGGCGATCGGGATCATCCGCACGATCGCGGAATCCACTTTCGGCGGCGGATCGAACGCTTCCGGCGGCACGATGAACATCAGCGCCATGCGGTAGCGCCACTGCAGCATCACGGACAGCCGGCCATACGCCTTGGTGCCCGGCTCGGCCACCATGCGCTCGACGACTTCCTTCTGCAGCATGAAGTGCTGGTCTTCGATATGCGTTGCGAACTCGGCGAGGTGGAACAGCAGCGGGCTGGAGATGTTGTACGGCAGGTTGCCGACGACACGCAGCTTGCGCCCTTCCGGCACGGGGATCGCGCCGAAGTCGAACTTCAGCGCATCGCCGGAGTGGATCGTCAGCTTGTCGCGCGGGAAGCGCTTTTCCAGGCGCGCCACCAGGTCGCGGTCCAGCTCCACCACGTGCATGTGCGGCAGCGACTTCAGCAGCAGATCCGTCATCGCCGCCAGGCCGGGGCCGATCTCCACCATCGTATCGCCGGCCTGGGGAGCGATGGCTGTGATGATGTCGCCGAGGACACTGTCATCGTGCAAAAAATTCTGGCCGAAGCGCTTGCGGGCAATGTGTTTCATATATTCGTGTAAAAGTTTCCGAAAACCGGGGTCAGACCCCGATTTTTGGAAATTAATTGCCAAGAAAAGGGGTCTGGAGAGGCACGACGCCATGCATGGCATCAGCTGCTCGGCAGGCTCGGAGTGTACTCCGCAAAACCCCTGCCTCGCCCCCGGTCTTGAGAAATGTTTTAGTTGCCGCGGCTGGCGTTGGCCATGTCGACGGCGGCGGAGATCGCTTCTTGCATGCTGCCGCAGTCGGCGTGGCCCAGGCCGCGGGCGGCCAGGTCGAGGGCGGTGCCGTGGTCGACCGAGGTGCGGATCAGCGGCAGGCCCAGCGTGACGTTGATGCCGCGGCCGAAGGTGGCGTATTTCAGCACCGGCAGGCCCTGGTCGTGGTACATCGCCAGCACGCAGTCGGCATCCTGCAGGTACCTCGGCTGGAACAGCGTGTCGGCCGGATACGGGCCGCGCGCATCGATGCCGCGCGCGCGCGCCGCTTCCAGCGCGGGCGCGATGACGTCGATTTCCTCGCGCCCCAGGTAGCCGTTCTCGCCCGCATGCGGGTTCAGGCCGGTGACGAGGATGCGCGGCGCGGCGATGCCGAATTTCGCCTTCAGGTCGCGGTCGATGATGTCCAGCGTGGTGCCCAGGCCGGCGACCGTCAGCGCCGCCGGCACATCCTTCAGCGCCAGGTGGGTCGTCGCCAGCGCCACCCGCAGCTGCGGCAGCCCGGGCACATCCTGCGGTGCGCCGGCCAGCATCATCACCACCTGCGCGGTGCCGGTGCGGTCGGCGAAATATTCGGTGTGGCCGGAGAACGGCACGCCGGCATCGTTGATCGTGCTTTTCTGCAGCGGCGCCGTGGCCACCGCCTCGAACCAGCCGGCCTTGATGCCTTCGATCGACGCATCGAGCGTGGCCAGCACGGCGCGGCCGTTCTCGCTGTCGAGCTTGCCCGGCACCACGTGCGCGGCCAGCGGGATGTCGATCACCGACAAGCGGTCCGGCCCGAAGTGCGGCAAGCCGCCGTTACGCACCGCCATCAGCGACAGCGCGCTGACGCGGATCTCCGGGTCGATCGCGTGCGCCGTCATGGCCAGGAAGGCGGCATCGCCCAGCAGCACGCAGTTGACGCGCTCGCGCATCGCCCAGGCGGCGCGCAGCGAGATCTCCGGACCGATGCCGGCCGGTTCGCCGGTGGTGATCGCGATCGCGGGACGGACGCCCGGGCGGCGCGCTGGCAGCGTAACGCTCATCGGCCGGCCTTACTTGCCGGCTTCGGCGCGCAGGTCTTCGCTGCGGTATTCCACGTAGGCGCGGTCACGCACCTCGCGCTGGAAATCTTCCGCCGCCTCGACCATCTTGCGCTCGCGCAGCGCCATGCGTGCCTCGTTGCGCTTCTTTTCCTTCGACATGTCTTCCGACTTGCGCTCCACCACCTGGATCAGGTGGTAGCCGAAGGCCGTCTCGACCGGGCCGGAAACCTCACCCGGCTTCAGCTCGTTCATCGCCTTTTCGAATTCCGGCAGCGTGTCGCCCGGGTACAGCCAGCCCAGGTCGCCGCCCTTCTTGCCCGATTCGTCGGTCGAGTACAGCCGCGCCAGTTCCTCGAACGAGGCCGACTTGTTGTCCAGCTTTGCCTTCATCTCGGCCAGCTTGCGCTTGGCGTCCTCGGCGCTGTTGGCCGGCGTGACCTTCAGCAGGATGTGCCGCGCATGGGTCTGTTCCACGGCCGCCTCGGCCTGTGCCTGGGCCAGCGTGCGCTTGTCCACCAGCTTCAGGATGTGGAAGCCCGTCACGCTGCGGATGATCGGCGTCACCTGCCCCGGCTGCAGCTTTTCCAGCGCCTGGGCGAACACCGGCGGAATCCGGTCGGTCGGACGCCAGCCCACGACACCGCCCTGCAGCGCGTCGGCCGCGTCGGAATAGGTGGCCGCCACCTTGGCGAAATCGCCGCCGGTGCGCAGCTGGCGCATCACGTCGTCGGCGCGCTGCTGGCGCTGGGCGATCACGTCCGGCGTGGCGTTCTCGGGAATGCGCACCATGATCTGGGAGATGTTCACCTCCTGCTGCTCGGCGGCTGCCGCCTCTTGCGCAGCCAGGAAGCTGTCCACTTCCGCTTCCGAGATCTGGATCTTGGCATCCACTTCATGCTCGCGCAGGCGGGTGGTGATGATCTCCTCGCGGATCTCCTCGCGGAAGCTGGCGAACGACGTACCATCCTTCTCGATCTGGTCGCGCAGCTGCTGCACCGACAACTTCTGCTGTTCGGCGATGCGGGCGATCGCGCGGTCGAGCATCGTGTCGTCCACGCGCACGCCCATTTCCTTGGCCATCTGCAGCTGGGCGCGCTCGACGATCATGCGCTCGACGATCTGCCGCTGCAGCGCGGCGGCATCCGGCAACTGCACGTTCTGCTGCTTCATCCGCTGCATGATGACGCCCACGCGCTCGGCCAGCTCGCGCTTGGTGATGACGTCTTCATTGACGACCACGGCGATCGAATCGATCTCCGGGTTCTTGGACTGACCCGGCGGCGTGAAGCCCTTCGGCTGCGCCGGCGCGGCTGCCGGTGCCGCGGCGGGAGCAGCAGGCTTCGCGTCCTGCGCCGTGGCCACGCCGCCGGCAGTGGCGCACAGCAGCAGTGCCGCAAGGGTGATCGGGGTGATCGGGTGCTTACTGAACATATTGCAAACGCTTTTCAGGTCAGGTGGAAAATGATGAAGGATAGCAGGTGAGCGCCGCGGAAAGTGTAACAGCAAGCGATGGCGACCAACAGGTCGCCATCGGCCACTCTGATATCGCCGTCCACGGCCGGGTCCACGCCGCCGTCTGCCGGCCGGCCCTTAGCGGCGATACCCCGGATTCAGCTGCTGGTAGCCCGGAATGCTGTTCTTCAGCACCTCCAGCGGGTTGCCGACACCGAACTTGGACAGGCCGTTCAGCTCGAGCTGGAAGAACATCTGCGTCGTCGTCTTGTTGGTCGTCGTCACGAAGCGCTGCGCGCCCATGCGGAATACCCAGCATTCGCAGTTGTATTCCAGGCCGATCAGGCTTTCCAGGATCCGGTGATCCTGCAGCGAATAACTCATGCGCCCCACGCCGAACCAGCGGTTCGAGATCGGCCACTGGGTGGAAAAGTCGACGTTCTTGAAGCTGTCGCGCAGGAAGCGGTAGCCGGCGTTGAACACCTTGCGCGGGCCGGGCTGGTACTGCACGTTCAGGTTCGAGCTGACCACGCGCTTGTCGCCCTGGTTGTACTGCACGGCGCTGTCGACGCCCCAGGTGTCGGAAATGCGGCCGGCGGCCGCCAGCAGCAGGTCGGAACGGCCGGTGCTGACCGGCTCCGAACTGGTCAGCTGCACGCGCTGGTCGTTGAAGTAGAAGCGCTGGCCGAACGCCAGGCGCAGGCGCTCGGCGCCGGATTCCTCGAGGAAGCGCGAGACGACCGCCGCCGTCACCTGGTTCGCATCGCCGACGCGGTCGGAGCCGACAAAGCGGTTTTCCGAGAACAGCTGGGTGAAGTTGAACGTGGCATCGGCCGTGTCGAACACGGGTATGTCGGTCTGGTCGCGGTACGGCGTGTACACGTAGAACAGGCGCGGTTCCAGCGTCTGCGTGACGGCGCGGCCGAACAGCTTGGTGTTGCGCTCGAATTCCAGGCCGGAATCCAGCGAGAACGTGGGGATCGCCTTCGTCACCGAGCGGGCTTCGTCTTCGCCGAATTTGTCGAGCTGGTAGGCGCTGGCGTTGAGCATCAGCTTCGGCGTGATGAAGTAGCTGGGGCTGATGATCGGATAGCTGATCTGCGGCTGCACCACCATCCGGTCGCCGTTGATCCGGGCGTCGTTCACGCAGGCGATGCCGCCGATATTGGCGCCCGGGCAGATGGTCTCGGTCGCGTAGTGGAAGCGGGTCGCCTCGGCATCCACCGACCAGTCGAAGCCGCCGACATCGTACTGCCCGGCGTGGAAATTCACCGCCGGCAGGCGGTCGTACGGGCGCGGCGTGACCGTCGTGGTGTCCGGATCCTGCAGCACCTGGTACTTCTGCACGCGCGCCGTCAGGCTCCAGATCTCGCCACGGTAGTCGGTGCGCGCTTCCTTCAGCAGCTGGCGCTCGGCACTGCCGGCCACCGTCTTCGAGAAGTCGGTCGGGTAATCCTCGTCGGACGCGGCGCGCACGTTCCAGCCATACGACCAGTCCTTGGCCAGCGCCTGCGAGTGCTGCGACTGGATTTGCCAGCGGTCGATGCCCTTTTCCTTGTCGTTGCGCAGGTATTCGACGAAGGTGCGGCCTTCGTAGCTGCCGGCCGCGGTCTCGCCGATGTAGCGGCCCACGGCGCCCAGCTGCAGGCCGCGCCGGCTGATGTAGTGCGGCGACACGGTCAGGTCGCGGTTCGGCGCGATATTGAAATAATACGGCAGCGTCAGTTCGGCGCCGCCCCGCGAGCTGAATCCCGGCGTGGCCGGCAGCCAGCCGGAGCGGCGTTCGCCCGACAGCGAGAACGAAATGCCCGGCGTGCCGATCAGCGGCACATCCTTGAAATACACCACCGTGGGACCGGCCACGCCCACGTCGCGGCCCTGGTCCAGCGTCAGCGTACTCGAACGCACGTACCAGTCCGGGTTCGGCCCTTCGCAGGTGCTGTAGGTGCCGTTGACCACCTTGGCGCGGTCTTCGGACAGGAAGTCGATGCGCTGCGCCTTGCCCTGCGCGTTGTTCATTTCCAGCTTGTAGGTGGGCTGCAGCATGTAGCCCACCCCGGTCTCGGTATTGAGCCGGAATTCTTCGGCCGTGTAGTAGTCGCCGAAGCGCCACAGGCGCACGTTGCTCTTCGCCTCCAGCTCGGATTCCACCTGGCGGTAGCAGGCAGAATCGGCCGTCACGCGCATCTTGTCCTGGACCACTTCCACGTCGCGGGTGAGGATCAGTTCCCGCTCGGGCCGTCCATTGATCTCCTCGGCACGGATCGTGACAGGAGCTTCCGGATCGTCGGCACGGGGCGCACCCGCTCCAGAACCTGGCTGGGTCTGGGCATGGGATGGTGCCGCGCAGGCGGCGATCAGGGCGGAGATGGCATACGCCCAGCGTTTCTTGAAGGGTGGGGCCAGGCTCATGAAGGGCAGGATACGCGAAGCACTATAAAGAACACCATGCAGGCGATTTTTTGAATTGAATCCCTTATTATATGGGATTCCTTTGTCAACATCCGGTTTGCTCGGGCCGTACTTCATGTCTTTATTGCATACATTATCTTCCAGCGACGCGTCCGCGGACGGCGACGCGCGCCTGCTCCAACTGAAAACCTGGCTGCAGGGCCTGGGCATGGTGGACGCCGCCTCGGCCCGTCCCGCATCGGCCGACGCCAGCTTCCGGCGCTACTTCCGGGTCGACGTCCTGCCCGCCGCGCAGGCACAGTACGGCGCCACGCTGGTGGCGATGGACGCGCCACCGGAACGCGAGAATACCGCAGCGTTCGTGAAAGTGGATGCACTGCTGGCCGAGGCCGGCGTTTCCGTGCCCGCGATCCATGCGCAGGACCTCGGCCAGGGCTTCCTGCTGCTGTCCGACCTGGGCACCACCACCTACCTGCAGGCGCTGAACCACGACAATGCCGCCACGCTGTATGCCGAGGCACTGTCCGCGCTGGTCGCCATCCAGCTGCGCAGCCAGCCGGGCGTGCTGCCTGAATTCGACCGCGAGTTCATGCTGCGGGAAATGAACATCTTCCCGGAGTGGTATATCGGCAAGCACCTGAACACCACGCTGACGGAAGCGCAGGCGGCCGAGCTGCAGAAGGTGTTCGACCACATCATCGCCACCTGCCTGGCGCAGCCGCAGGTGTTCATGCACCGCGACTACCATTCGCGCAACCTGATGTGGATGGACGAGAAGAATCCCGGCATCCTCGACTTCCAGGATGCCGTGTACGGCCCGATCACGTACGACGCGGCCTCGCTGCTGCGCGACGCCTATGTGTCGTGGGACGAGGAACTGGTGCTGGACTGGGTGATCCGCTACTGGCAGCACGCGAAGGCGGCGGGCCTGCCCGTCAACAAGGATTTCGACGCGTTCTACAAGGATTTCGAATACATGGCGCTGCAGCGGCACCTGAAGATCCTGGGCCTGTTCTGCCGCCTGAACTACCGCGACGGAAAGCCCAATTACCTGGGCGACCTGCCCACGGTGATGGAGTACGTGCGCCATGCCGCCAACCGCTACCGCGAGCTCAAGCCGCTGGTCAAGCTGCTGGATGCGCTGGAAAACCGCCAGCCGGCCGTCGGCTACACGTTCTGAGGGCGCCATGAAAGCCATGATCTTCGCCGCCGGCCGCGGCGAGCGTATGCGCCCGCTGACGGACACCTGCCCCAAGCCGCTGCTGAAGGTGCGCGGCCGGCCCCTGGTCGAGTGGCACGTGCTGAACCTGGTGCGCGCCGGGTTCACCGAGATCGTCATCAACCACGCCCATCTCGGCCACATGATCGAGGAATACCTGGGCGACGGCAGCCGCTTCGGCGCCACCATCCGCTATTCGGCGGAACGGCAGGCGCTGGAAACGGCGGGCGGCATCGCCAACGCGCGGCACCTGCTGGGCGAGCAGCCGTTCCTGGCGATTTCCGGCGATATCTGGTGCCCGCATTTCGATTTCAGCGAAGTGAAGGATGTGTTGCACGACAATGACCTGTGGGGCAACCCGCATGCGTCGGACAAGCGCGACATCGCCTGGATCTGGCTCGTGAAGAACCCGCCGTTCCATCCCAGGGGCGATTTCGGCCTGGACCTGTACACGGTATCCAATACCGGGAACCCGACGTGGACGTTCGCCAATATCGGCGTGTACCGCCCCGAGATGTTCGACGGCATCCAGCCCGGCCAGCACGCCGGCCTGGGCAACCTGCTGCGCGAATACGCCGGCAAGGGCCAGCTGGGCGGCGAGGTCTATGAAGGCGACTGGGACAATATCGGCACCCCGCAGCAGCTCGACGCATTGAACGCCCCGTTTGGAGCCGGGCGGCCATGAGCGCCGCCGGTGGCAAGTTCGCCGCGCGGCGCGCCGGCCTGCTGGCGCGGCTGGAGCCGGGCAGCGTGGTCTACCTCGCCACCGCGCCGGAAAGCGTGCGCAATGGCGACAGCGACTACCCGTACCGCCACGACAGCAGTTTTTATTACCTGACCGGTTTTCCCGAGCCGGAAAGCGCGCTGGTTCTCGTCGCCGCATCCGGCGACCAGCCGTCGCGCGCCATCCTGTTCTGCCGCGAAAAGAACGTCGAGCGCGAAATCTGGGATGGCCTGCGCCATGGACCGGAAGCGGCGCGGGCCGAATTCGGTGTCGATGCCGCGTACCCGATCGCCATGCTCGACGAGAAAATGGCCGAGGTGCTGGCCGGCGCGCCGGCGCTGTACTGCCGGCTGGCGCGCGATGAAGGACTGGACGGGCAGTTGCGCCGCTGGTTCGACGGGGTGCGGGCCAGGGGCCGCACCGGCATCGTCGCGCCGCCGGCGTTGCGCGACCTGGTGCCGCTGGTCGATGAAATGCGCGTCGTCAAGGATGCCGGCGAACAGGCCACCATGCTGCGCGCCGGGCAGATCTCGGCCGCCGCGCACCGCCGCGCCATGCGGGCCGCGCGCAGCGGCGTCTTCGAATACGAGCTGGAAGCGGAACTGCTGTACGAGTTCCGCAAGAGCGGTGCGCAGTTCCCGGCCTACACGCCGATCGTCGCCTCGGGCGCCAACAGCTGCATCCTGCACTACAACAGCAACGACCGGCAAACCCGCGACGGCGACCTGGTGCTGATCGACGCCGGCTGCGAGCTCGATGGCTATGCATCCGACATCACGCGCACCTTCCCCGTCAACGGCCGCTTCAGCGCGCCGCAGCGCGAACTGTACGACATCGTGCTGGCCGCGCAGGCCGCCGCCTTCGAGGCGATCCGGCCGGGCAACACGTTCCACGCGGCGCACGATGCCGCCGTGCGCGTGCTGGCGCAAGGCATGCTCGATACCGGCCTGCTGAACCGGGACACAGCGGGCAGCCTGGACGACGTGATCGCCAACAAGGCCTACACGGCGTTCTACATGCATGGCACCAGCCACTGGCTGGGCATGGACGTGCACGACACCGGCGCCTACCGCCTCACCGACCATCCGGACAAGCCCTCGCGCCCCCTTGCCGAAGGCATGGTGCTGACGGTGGAACCGGGCATCTACGTGCGCCCCGCGCCGGGTGTGCCGGAACAGTACTGGAACATCGGCATCCGCATCGAGGACGACGTGGTGGTCGCCGCCGGCGCGCCCCGCGTGCTGACGGACGAGGTACCGAAAACGGTGGACGATATCGAGCGCCTGATGGCGGAGGGATCATGAGCGAAGCAACGGGCGCCGGCCTGGCGCAGGCCGACTACGACGTGGCGATCTGCGGCGCCGGCCCGGCCGGCATGGCGCTGGCGGCCCTGCTGGTGCAACGCGGCATGCCAGCTTCGCGCATCGCGCTGGTCGACGCGAAATCGCTGGACGCGGCGCGCGGCGATCCACGCACGCTGGCGCTGTCCTGGGGCAGCCGGCAGATCCTCGGCCAGGTCGGTGCCTGGCCGGTGCCGGCCACCGACATCCATGAAATCCACGTGTCGCGCAAGGGAACGTTCGGCCGCAGCATGATCACGCGCGACGAACACCGCGTGCCGGCGCTGGGCTACGTGACGCGCTACGGCGACCTGGTCACCGTGCTGGCCGGCGTGGTCGAACGGCTGGGCATCGCCTCGCTGCGGCCCGTGCGTGTCACCGCGCTGGACGAAACGGCCGGCGGCGTGCGCCTGGCGCTGGACGATGGCCGCAGCGATGGCCGGACGATTTCAGCCGCGATCGCCGTGCAGGCAGAGGGCGGCCTGTTCGGCGCGCAGGCGGACAAGCAGGCCATGCGCGACTATGGCCAGACCGCCATCATCGCGCAGGTGGAAGCCAGCGCCCCCATCGCGCACCGCGCCTACGAGCGCTTCACCGATGAAGGCCCGCTGGCCATGCTGCCGCAGGACGATGGCGAAACGCGCGGGTACTCGATGGTCTGGTGCGTGCGCCCGGAAACCGCGCAGGAACTGCTGTCGCTGGACGATGCCGCCTTCCTGGCCCGGCTGAACGCCACCTTCGGCGAACGGCTGGGCCGCTTCACGCACGCTACCCGGCGCCTCGCCTTCCCGCTCGGCCTGAACGCCGGCGTGACCGGCACCGCGCGCACCACGGCGATCGGCAACGCCGCGCAAACGCTGCACCCCGTCGCCGGGCAGGGCCTGAACCTGGGCCTGCGCGACGCCACCGTGCTGGCCCGGCTGCTGGCGCGCGGCGCCACGCCGGATGCCCTCGCCGAATTCGCCACGCTGCGCCGGCAGGACCGCGACGTCACCGTGCGGCTGACCGACACGATGGCGCGCATCTTCGCCAACACTTCACCGCTGCAGCCGGTCCTCGGCCTGTCGCTGGCCGCTATCGACCTGTTCTCGCCCGCACGCTCCGTACTGGCCGAGCTGATGATGTACGGCCGTCGGTAAGTCAAGCATTCCCGCTTAGATAAGACTACCCCAAGTGCAAATTCCGGGGTCAGACCCGGCGGGTCTGACCCCAGCCCTTCGCTGTTGGGGTGAATGCATGTGCTTTCAATGTGTCGTGTAACGCTTTTCCAAGCCACCTCAGGACCTGCCCCTGTTTTTTACTGCTTGTGCAGATTCGCGTACTTCAGACCAAAATACAGGATGAACGCATAGCACGCCGCCGGCACCACGAACGACACCTGCACGCCCATCGCATCGGCCACCGCCCCCTGCGCGAACGGCACCAGCGCGCCGCCCACGATGGCCATGCACAGCAGCCCGGAAGCCTGGCCGGTCTGCTTGCCCAGGCCGTGCAGCGCCATGCTGAAGATGGTGGGGAACATGATGGAATTGCACAGCCCCACGGCGATGATGGCGAACATCGCCACCTTGCCGCCGCCCAGCACCGCGATGGCGATCAGCGCGATGCTGGCGGCGGCATTGAACGCCAGCGCCTTGCCGGGGCTGACCTTGCGCATCACGGCGAAGCCGATGAAGCGGCCCACCATCGCGCCGCCCCAGTACAGGCTGACGTAGTGCGCGGCCTGCGCGGCTGTCATGCCGCCGATCTTCGGGTCTTCCAGGAAGTTGATCAGGAAGCTGCCGATCGATACTTCGCCCCCCACGTACAGGAAGATGCCCAGCGTGCCCAGCACCAGGTGCCTGTGGGCGAACAAGTCGCCGAACCGTCCTTGTTCCGCGTCGCCCGCCGCATCGACGATCTTCGGCAAACGCGCCAGCGCGAACAGCACGGCCAGCAGCAACAGCGTGCCGGCCAGCACCAGGTACGGCCCCTGCACGCTGGCCGCTTCGCGCGCCCGGTACGCCAGCTGTTCGGCGGCCGGCAGCGCGGCCAGCTCGCCGGCACCCAGCATGCCGCCGGACAGGATCAGCATGCCGCCCAGCGTCGGCGCCACCGTCGTGCCCAGCGAGTTGAATGCCTGCGTCAGCGTCAGCCGGCTGGACGCCGTGCGCGGATCGCCCAGCACCGTCACGTACGGATTGGCGGCCACCTGCAATACCGTGATGCCGCCGGCCAGCACGAAGAAGGCGAACAGGAACACGCCGTAGCCGGACGTGGCGGCCGGGTAGAACAGCGCACAGCCGATGGCCGCGACGACGAGGCCGGCAACCGCACCGCGCTGGTAGCCGAGGCGCCGGATCAGCATCCCGGCCGGCACCGACACCAGCAGGTAGGCACCGAAGAAGCAGAACTGCACCAGCATCGCCTGCACATAGGTCAGCGTGTACACCGCCTTCAGGTGCGGGATCAGCACGTCGTTCATCGACGTCAGCAAGCCCCACATGAAGAACAGGATCGTGACGACGACCAGCGGCCCGGTGTTGCCTGCCTTGCCGGCTGCTTCAGTGCCAGACTCCGGCGGCAGCGCCGCCGCCCGCGAATAATGTTCCATTTCGCCTCCTCAGTTCGCGCAGCGCACCGCGTCCGCATCCTTCGCGGCCCCGCCGATGACCTGGATGTTGGCGAACGCCGCCACCAGTCCGCTCTGCGCCTGCACGCGGAACGGCGTATCCACCTTGCCCAGGTCGGCACCCTTGAAACAGGCCAGCGGGATCTTGACGGTCTTCTTGCCCTGCCCCGCCAGGCGGGTGAATTCGCCGGCCATGTCGACCGACGACGTGCCGATCGACACCTGGACCGGACCTTGCGGAGCCTGCGTAACGATCGTGTCGAACGCCAGCACGCCATCCTTCGCGGCATAGGCCGGCACCGCGCGTGGCGCGGCGGCGCGTGCCTCGATGGCGCCAGGTCCCGTCCACGTCACCTTCCGGGCATCCTGCTGCGTATTCACCTGGGCCACTTCCACTTTCAGCGTCGGCAGCGCATGCGTTGCATTCAGGTCCGCGCCCAGCGCCTTGCGTTCGCCGCCGCTTTGCACGTACAGCGGGAACGTGGCGCGGTCGGACTGGTTGAAGACGGGGAAGGCATTGGTCTTGCCGCACGGCGCCGTGCTGTTGTCCTCGGCCAGCCTGCCCACCTTCTTCGCCTTGCCATACTCCAGGCCGTAGCCATAGGCGAACAGCGGCGCATAATTCTTGTCGCCCACGTTCAGCGGCGCCTGGCACGGGCCCTTCGGCCACGAGAACGACAGCTTGCCGGTGAACGGCGCGTTGACCTTGCCATCGGCGCCGCGCAGCAGCACGTCGGCCACGCCCTTGCCTTCGGAACCCGGCAGCCAGGCGGCCACGAAACTGTCCGACAGGTTCAGCAGGTCGTTGGCGTACAGCGGGCGGCCGGTGACGAATACCGTCACCACCGGCTTGCCCTTGCCGGCCACCGCCTTCAGCACGGCCAGGTCTTCCGGATAGCGGCCGCTGTGGCGCAGGTTGCCGGCCGGACCGATGTCGCCATCGCCTTCGGCATACGGCCCCTCGCCGATCACGGCCACCACCACGTCGTAGTCGGCCACGTTGACGCCCGAAGCATCGGCGCTGAACGTCACGTTCGGTGCCGCTTCCTTCAGGCCGGCCAGGATCGTGTCGCCGTTGGGGAAATCGCTGTTCTTGTTGTCGGTGCCCTGCCATGTCAGGGTCCAGCCGCCGCTCTGGTTGGCCATGTTGTCGGCGCTCTTGCCGACCACCAGGATCTTCCTGTCCCGCGCCAGCGGCAGCACGTTGCCGTCGTTTTTCAGCAGCACGAGCGATTCCTGCACCAGCTTGCGGGCCAGTTCGCGCGCCTGCATCGATTCCATCTTGCCCGCGTGGACCGACGCCGATGGCTTCTGCAGGTTGGCGCGCAGTTTCACGCGCAGGATGCGGGTCACGGCATCGTCGATGCGGGCCATCGGGATCGTGCCATCCTTCACCTGCTGCACCGTGTTGGCGATGAAGCTCTTCCAGTCGTCCGGCACCATCACCATGTCGATGCCGGCGTTGATCGCCTGCGGGCAGCTGTCGTTGCGGCAGCCCGGCACTTCGGCAATGCCGTTCCAGTCGGTGACGACAAAACCGTCGAAGCCCATCTTCTGCTTGAGGACTTCCGTCAGCAGTTCCTTGTTGCCGTGCATTTTGCCGTAGGTCTTGTTGGCGGCGACATCGGTCCAGCTGTTGTACGACGCCATCACGGTCTGCGCACCCGCCTCCAGCGCCGGATAGTAGCCGGCCATGTGGATGTTCATCATTTCGGATTTCGTCGACTGGTTCACGCCGCGGTCCTTGCCCTGGTCGGTACCGCCATCGCCCACGTAGTGCTTGGCGGTGGCGACGACATTGGCATCTTCCTTCAGCGTCCCCTGCAAGCCCTTCACGTACTCGCCGGCATAGTCGGCCACGATCTTCGGATCCTCCGAAAAGCTCTCGTAGGTGCGCCCCCAGCGGTCGTCGCGCACCACGGCCAGCGTGGGTGCGAACACCCAGTTGATGCCGGTCGCGCGCACGGCCTTGGCCACTGCCGCAGCCATCTCGCCGACCCGCTTCGGATCGCGCGCCGCGCCCAGGCCGATATTGTGCGGGAACAGCGTGGCGCCCAGCACGTTGCTGTTGCCATGCATGGCATCGATACCCCAGATGACGGGGATCTCGTGCCGCATGTCGGTCGACATCGACGCATCGTAGAACGCATCGGCCAGCTTCACCCAGTCGGCCGGGGTGGCGTACTTGCTGCCGTTCGGCCAGCTGCCGCCGCCGTTCAGCACGGAGCCCAGGTAGTACTTGCGCACGTCTTCCGGCCTGGTCGTCTTGATCTCGGACTGCGTCATCTGGCCGACCTTCTGTTCCAGCGTCATGCCGGCCACGATGTCCTTCACCCGCGCTTCCAGCTGCGCATCGGGCGCCACCGCGCTCTTCAGCTGCGGCCAGTCCGACAGTGGGGCCTGCGGTGCGGGGGCAGCCATGGCACTGGCGGTCAGCAGCTGCGCGGCAGCGGCCAGGATGGTCAAGCGTCGCTTCATCATATCTCCGTGTCGTTTTCTGGTAATCAAAGCTTGTAAAGCTCGAAGCTTGTAGAGGTTAAAGCTTGTAAAGTTCAAAGTTTGTAGAGGTTAAAGCTTGTAATTCAAGCCGAGCAGCATCTGCCGGCCATACGTGGTGTAGCGTTCCGGCGCATAGGCGCCGCTGGCGAAGGGGTCGCCCTGGCGCGTCTGGTACGGTTCGTTGTTCAGGTTATTCACCTGCAGCAGGAACGACAGGCCCTTGTAAGGCCCCTGCTCGATCGCGTAGCCGATCTGGAAATCGATCTGCTTCTCGGCCAGGATTTCACTGAACGACCGTTGCGCGAACAGGCCGGTGACTTCGCCCCGGTAGGCGGAGCGGTAGCGCTGGCTCACGCGGGTCGAGAAGCCGTGCTTCTCGTAGTACAGCGTGATGTTGCGCACCACGCCGGACAGGCCGGGCAGCTTTTCCTTGGTGCCCGGGCCGTTCGGGTGGATCGAGCTTTCCGTGCCGGATACGCTGGCGATCAGGCCGATGCCGTCGAGCGGGTCCCAGAACATGCCGCCTTCCAGCGAGCCGGAAAGTTCCACGCCGCGCACCATGCCGCCGGCGCCGTTGGCCGGGCGGTTGAGGGTACCGATGTTGGTGATCGGTTCCACCGTCGAGGGATTGGGGAAGCCGGTGAAGTCGTGGGCTGTCTGCTGGTTGTAGATGTAGGTCTTGAGCTTCTTGTAGAAGTAGGCGCCGGCGATGTAGCTGCGCTTGCCGAAGTATTTTTCCATCGACAGGTCATAGGAATTGGCGCGCCACGGTTCCAGCTGCGGATTGCCGCCGCTGCCGCTCCATTCGAACGTGGTCTGGCTGACGCCGCCGGCGACGCCGGCCCGCATGTCGGACATCTGCGGGCGCGCCAGCGTCTTCGCGGCGCCGAAACGCACGGTCCACGCATCGCTCCAGCGGCCCAGGTCGAAGATCAGGTTCATGCTGGGCAGGAAATCGGTATAGCTGGCGCCGCCGCTGATTGCCTTCAGTTGCCCCCCGACGACCGCCACGCCACGCGATTCCTGGTTCACGTGCACCGCCTGCACGCCCACGTTGCCGCGCAGCGGCACCGGCCCCAGCTCCGTGTCGATGCCCACCTTGGCAAAGCCTGTCGAGGTCTTCTCCGTCACGCCCCAGTCCTGCAGCGCCTGGTCGTCCGGCCGCGCCGGCTGCCGGTCGTAGTACTTGTCCAGCACGCCCATCACGTCGTAGCTGATCACGGCGGGAATGCCGCCGAACGCCAGCGAGGTGGAAGGCCGCAGCAGGTCCTGCGACACCAGGGCCGGGGCGCGGCCATTCTTGAGGAAGTAGTAATGGTTGGTGTCGCCGTGTTCCTTCTCGCGCTTGCTGAAATACAGGCCGCCTTCCACGTAGCGCAGGAAGCCTTCCAGGTCGCGCTTGGCGCCCAGCTTCAGCGCGCCCAGCTTGTCTTCCACGCGGGGCTGGTGCAGGTCGGCATCCTTGCCCCAGCCGCCCACGTCGGCCAGCCGCATCAGGTTCGCGTTGGTGAAGTCGACCGACGGCGTGAATACCGGCAGGCCGGCGCCGACGGGAATGTTGAACTTGAAGTTGTTGTCGGTGATGCCCGAGTTGGCCGGACCGAGGCCCGCATAGGTTTCCAGCACCTGCTCGCGGCGTTTCGCATGCGAGTACGACAGGTCGCTTTCGAACGACCATCGATCGAGCTTGTAGCGGTTGTTCCAGCCGAAGGCGGCCAGCTTGTCCTTGCGCTCGTTGTAGTCGTTGCGCAGGATCGGTTCCAGGTTCACCAGCGTGCCGCCGGTCAGCAGCCGCGTGCCGCCGATGGTGTCGATGACGGGATCGCGGTAGGCGATATTGCTCCACTGGTGGGAATTCCACATGGCGCCGCGCATCGTGGTCTTCTGGTCGAACTGGGAGTAGTACAGGTCCAGCGCGGAACGGAAGTTCCGGTCCGGCCGGTATTCCAGCACGGCCATCAGGCCATCGCGCACCATCTCGCGCGAGGTGGCGGTGACTT
This sequence comes from Pseudoduganella albidiflava, assembly GCF_004322755.1. Classification (NCBI taxonomy): domain Bacteria; kingdom Pseudomonadati; phylum Pseudomonadota; class Betaproteobacteria; order Burkholderiales; family Oxalobacteraceae; genus Pseudoduganella; species Pseudoduganella albidiflava. Next base: position 66,636 of record NZ_CP036401.1, on the reverse strand, counting down.
CGGCACCCTTCAGCGCGATCACATCCTGGTTGTCCGGCCCCAGGTTGTTCTCGGCGCCCCACCACCACGACTTGTATTCCTTCTGCTGGCCTGGCGCATCGAGGTGCGCGAAGCCCACGGCCACACCGACGGTATTGTTCAGGAACTGGTCGACATAGGAAATCGACAGGCGGCCGCCGCGGTCGGAAACGCCCTCGTTGAGCTTGCCATTGGAATTCTTCTCGCCGCGGACGTTGACGGCGATCGTGCGGCCCGGCATGTCCAGCGGCCGTACCGTCTGCAGGTCCACCGTGCCGGACAGGCCCTGCCCCATCAGCGACACTTCCGGCGTCTTGTACACGGTGACGCCGTTGATCAGCTCCGATGGATACTGGTCGTATTCGGCGCCGCGGTTGTTGCTGGTGGAGACTTGCTCGCGGCCGTTCAGCAGGGTGCCGGAAAAGTCCGGCGCCAGGCCGCGGATCGAGATGACCTGCGCGCGGCCTTCCACGCGCTGCGCCGTCAGGCCGGCCAGGCGCGCGATCGATTCGGCGATCGACATGTCGGGCAGCTTGCCGATGTCCTCGGCCGTCACGGCTTCGACGATCGAATCGGCATCGCGCTTGATGGCGATCGAGTTCTCGATGCTGCGGCGCATGCCGGTCACGACCACCGATGGCACGACGCCTTCGGTGGCCGCCGTTTCGCCGGTCGCCGTGCCGGTTTGCTGCGCGCCGGCGCCGGTGGCGAGCAGCAGCGCGGCAGCGGCAATCGCGGCGGCCATGGGGGTCAGGCAGAACGCCTGTCGTTGCGGGAAGTGTGTCATCTCGTGGTCTCCATTGTCGTTATCAGCCCGCCGGTTTTCCCGGCTTCCGGACTGGTTTATATCGTTTCCATCCACCCGATTGGAAACGTTACCAATTTGTCCGGCAATTATCGCGGCGGGCTGATTTTCTTGTCAACGGAACTTCACGCTTGTGGGAATTTCGACACGGCCGGGGTACCGCCCAGGAAGGCCCGGTACCACTTGCCGCTGTCCTTGAGGATGCGCTGCTGGGTGGCGAAATCGACGTAGGTAAGACCGAAGCGGCGCGTGTAGCCTTCCGCCCATTCGAAGTTGTCGAGCAGGCTCCAGGCGAAGTAGCCGGCCACCGGCACGCCTTGCGCGATGGTGGCCTTCAGCGCGGCAAGGTGCCGCGCCAGGTACGACGTGCGTTGCGCGTCGTGCACCTGCCCGTCTTCCACCGCGTCGTCGTAGCACGAACCGTTTTCCGTCACGTAGATCGCCTTTGGCCTGTATTCCGCGTGGATGCGCTCGAGCAGCCGCGCCATGCCTTGCGGCGCCACTTCCCAGCCGAACGCCGTGCGTTCCACGCCCTCGCGGTGCACCACCCGCGCGTGCAGCGGCCCTTCGCCCGGCGCGGCCGCGATCACTTCGGGGAAGTAGTAGTTCAGGCCCGTGAAGTCGGTCGGCGCGGCGATCGCTTCCAGGTCGCCGGCTTCGATGCGCGGCGCCGCATCGCGCACAGCCTCCAGCACGTCGCGCGGATAGCCCTTGCCGAACAGCGGGTCGAGGAACCAGCGGTTGCGCAAGCCGTCGTGCCGGTGCGCGGCGGCGATATCCTCCGGACTGTCGCTGGCAGGGCGGATCGGATGCAGGCTCAGTGCCGCGCCGACGCGGGCACCGGGAACGTTGGCGCGGATGACGGGTACCGCCAGGCCGTGCGACAGCAGCACATGGTGGCTGGCCTGCAGCGCCGACGCCACGTCGCGGATGCCCGGCGCATGCATGCCGTCCATGTGCCCGTGCATCGCCGTGCACCATGGCTCGTTGTGCGTGATCCATTGCGGCACGCGGTCGCCCAGACGGCGCGTGACGGCATCCACGTAGTCGGTGAAATGGTGGACGACGTCGCGCGCCATCCAGCCGCCACGTTCCTGCAGCGCCTGCGGCAAGTCCCAGTGGTACAGCGTGGGCCACGGCTGCAGGCCGCGCGCCAGCATGCCGTCGACCAGGCGGTCGTAGAAGTCGAGGCCTTTCGTGTTCGGCGCGCCGCCGGCGCCGAAGATGCGCGGCCAGGCGATCGAGAAGCGGTAGGCGTTGGTGCCGAGGCCGCGCGCGATGTCGAGGTCTTCCGGCCAGCGGTGGTAGTGGTCGCAGGCGATGGTCCCGCTGGAACCGTCGCGGATGCGGCCCGGCTGGGCACTGAAGGTATCCCAGATCGAGTCGACGCGGCCATCTTCATGGCGGGCCCCTTCGATCTGGTAGGAAGACGTGGAAGTACCCCAGATGAAATCGGCGGGGAAGCCGCCGCGCGCCAGCGCGGTGTCGTGTACGTTATTGGTCATGGATTTCTCGGATGTCGCGGGGAGTCGAAGTGGTGAGCCAGCGCAGCAGCGGCTCGTGCAGTGCATAGGGTTGCGTGCCGAACGAACGGAACAGCGCCTCGATGTCGGCTTTCGGCGCGCTGGTGAACACGATCGGCGCTTTCGCGGCCGGCGGTGCAACGGCCGCAACAGCCGCAACAGCCGCATTGGTCACGAAGCCCCATTTGCCGTTGCCCTGCCCGCCCTGCTGCGTGACGACCTTCCACGACCATGCGGTGGCGGCCCAGCCGTACTTCGCATAGGTGTCGAACGAGGCGCGCGCGACCTGGCCGCCCAGCTCCAGGCCCATCATGGCCCATGGCTGCATCTCGCCGACGAAGAACGCGGTGTCCAGCCGGCGCAGCCGCTCATCCCATTTGCACACCGTGTCGCCTTCGCCGGGAGCGCACGCGAGCCAGTCGCGGTGCACTTTCAGGCCGGGCTTGCCCCAGCCGAAGTGGCCGGGATACGGGTGCATTTCAAAGGCCACGTTGCGCATGCCGTGGTCGCCCGGCTTGCCATAGGCATCGATGCCGTTCTTGCTGTGGCCGGGCAGGATGATCACGTGGTTCGGATCGACGGCGCGGATCGCCTGGTACAGCCGGCGCACATTGGCCGCCATGGTGTCCGGATCGGTGCCCCACGGTTCATTGAGCACGCTGTAGCCGGCCACGCCGCCGCGGTCCCTGTAGCGCGTGGCGATCTGCTGCCACAGCCATTCGGTGCGCACCTGGTTGTCCGGCACGCTCCAGTATTCATTGCGGCCGGCGCAGCCGCTGTGGTGTTCGATCCCCTGGCTGCCGGCGGCGCCATGCAGGTCGAGCACCACGTACATGCCGCGCTTCTCGGCCTGGTCGATAGCGTCGTCGAGGTAGCGCCATGCATCGGCGCGCAGGGTACGCGGCTTCTTTTCGTCCTCGATCACGCTGTGGATGAACGGCAGCCGCACCACGTTCAGGCCGTGCCGCTGCATCAGGTCCCAGTCGCGGGTGGTGATCCAGTTATCGCGAAACACCTTGAATAGCCGCTCCCGTTCCGCATGGCCGAAACGCCTGTCCAGCACCGCCTCGAGCGTGCACTGGTCTTCCACGCCGCTGGACTTGTCGAGCTCCATCATCCAGAACTCGTTGATCAGCCAGTTGCCCAGGTTGGTGCCACGCAGGATCGCCTGCCGGCCATCGGCGCCGACCCACTTCGTGCCTTCGGTGTGCAGCATCGGCAGTGACGCCCAGGCCGGCGCGCCCTGTGCCGCCGGCATCAGCGCGGCCGTGGCGATCAGCGCCGCCATCATGTGCTTTCGCATCGTCTCCTCCAGTTCCTGCATGATTTGGAATGACATGGAATATCATGCAAGAGCATGGAAAGCTTTCCATATCATCACGAAAAAATGGCGCGCAAACCTGGCGCGCCGCCCCGTACCGCCCTTCCCTATTTGCCGCGTTTGCGCACCTTGGGCGCCGGCGCCGGCCCCAGCGACGCGCGATGCGTGACACTGATCGGGTAGCGCCGCGCCACCGGCCGGTCGCCATCGTAGCAGCGGTTCAGCAGCGCGTTCAGGCCCGCCTTCACCACGTCGCGCCACGGAATGTGCACGGACGTGAGCCGCGGCGCGGAAAACTCGGCGCTGGGCGTGTCGTCGTAGCCGAGCACCGACACGTCGCGCGGGACGGCGATGCCGGCTTCCTGGAAGTGCGACAGCGCGCCCACGGCCATCTCGTCGTTGGCGCAGAACAGCGCCGTGAAGGCGTATTTCGATGCCAGCAATTCCCTGGCGCAGGCGAACCCGCCTTCCGGCGAAAAGTCGCTCGCGGCGATCCACAGCCCGCCGGTATCGATGCCGGCCTTCTTCAGCGCCTTGAGGAAGCCGTCGACGCGCTCCACGTTGTCCGGCGCGTCCGCCGGGCCGGCGATCACGGCGATCTGGCGGTGCCCTTGCGCCAGCAGCGTTTCCGCGGCCAGCGCGCCACCCTTGCGGTGGTCGACCTGGAAGGCCTGTTCGCCCAGCCCGCTGGTGGCGTTGTTGACGACCACGATGTTGGCGCCCCGCGCGCCCAGCGCCGCGATATCCTCGTCGCCCAGGATGTTGCTCATCGAGATGATGCCGTCGCAGCCGCGCTCCAGCAGGAACTCGATGCCTTCGACCGCCTGGCGCAACGCGTCACCCTGCCCCACGCCGAACGCCACCACCATGTGCAGGCCGTTGGCGCGCAGCTCGATGTCGATCATCTGCAGGATCGGCGTGTAGAACGTGCCTTTCAGGATCGGGATATACACGCCGATCATCTTCGAATAGCCGGACAGCAGCGCGCGCGCCGCGTGCGAGGGCCGGAAATCCAGCGCTTCGATCGCCGCGCGCACCTTGGCCTGCGTGGCCGGCGATACCGCGCCCTTGCCGCTGACCACGCGCGATGCCGTGCCGAGTCCCACGCCCGCCAGCCGGGCCACGTCCTTGATGGTTGCCACTACGTTTTTCCTATCGTGCTGTAATCACGCAAGCATACTGTATTGCCCGCCCCCGCTCACGGTTGGCGCCAGGCGAAGGTCGCCACGCTCCGTGCCGGCAGGTCATAGGCGAACGACCTGGCGGCACGGCCGCGCTGGCGCACGGCGAAGCGGCGCGGCGCATCGGCCGAATTGACGACCAGCAGCGCCAGCGTGCCATCCGCGTTGCGGAAGGCCACCGTGTCCAGGTCCGCATAGCCGCTGCTGGACCACACGCGCCGCGCGCCGGGCCGCACGAAGCGGCTGGCATGGGCCAGCGCATAGTATTCGACGTTGCGCGTGACTTCGCCGGTGCGCGAATCGATCGTGACCACGCCGCGGCAGTTGCCGCAGCCGCCCAGGTGCGGCCCGCCGTTCTCGTCCAGCGCCAGGTTCCACAGCAGCACGCCCCTGGCCCAGCCGCGCGTGGTGCCGATCACCAGCGTGCGCGTGAAGTACATCAGGTTGTTCGACCAGTCCGGCGCCCAGCCACCGCCCGAGCACTCGGTGAACCAGGTTTCCTTGTCCGGCCACGTGTCGTGCAGCGCGGCCTGCACGCGCACGTCGCCGCCATAGCAGTGCCAGGCCACGCCGGCCACGTACCTGGCGGCCACCGGATCGCGCAGCACGGCGGCCGGGGAGCCGGGTTCGTCCCAGTTGTGGTCCCAGTCGAGGATGCGCACGCCCGGGTGCTCCTTGGCCAGCAGCGGGCCGAGATGGCCGCCGATGAACGCGGCGCGCCTGGCGGGATCGACGCGCATGCCGGGATAGTCCTTCGGTTCGAAATGGGGCTCGTTCTGCAGCGTGAGCGCGAAGATCGGCACGCCTTCGGCCCGGTAGGCGGCGACGTACTTCGACAGGTAGGCGGCGAACGGCGCGAACGCCTCGGGCTTCAGCGTGCCCTGGATGAGGCTATCGGTGCTTTTCATCCAGCCCGGCGCGCTCCACGGCGACGCCATCACCTTCAGTTGCGGGTTGATCGCCAGCGCGGCCTTCACCACCGGCAGCACGTCGGCGCGGTTCGGTTCGATCGAGAAGCGCGCCAGGCCGGGATCGGTTTCGCCGGGCGGCATGTCGTCGAAGCTGTAGTGCGTGCGCGAGAAGTCGGAGGCGCCGATCGTCAGGCGCGTGAACGACAAGCCCAGCCCCGCAGGTGGCGCGCCGAACAGCTCGGCCAGCAGGGCTTCGCGCTGCGGCGCGGCCATCTTCTGCTGGATCAGGTGGGCCGAGGCATCGGTGATCGATGCGCCGAAGCCGGTGACCTGCTGGAAGCGGCGGGCCGGATCGACGTCGACGATGAGCGGCTCGCCGGGCGCCTTGCCGAACTTCGCATCCGGGCCACGCTGCATCAGCCGCGACTGGTCGCCGCTGGTGATCCATGCCTGCACCGTCTGCGCCTGCGCGCCGGCCGCGCACAAGGCCAGCAACGGCGCAAGCAGCGACACTGTCGGCCAGTGCCTCGAAGTTGAACCTGCCATGCCTTCCTCCCCTATGACGGCGCCAGATGGAAACGTTACCATTCCGGCGAAATCATACAGGAATTCGTTTCGCGCCACCAAAAAAAATCGGCGCTGGCGGCAGCATGTGCCGGCAGCGCCAACGTCTGGCGGGAATGCTGGAAAACTAGCCGACCGCCTTCACCATCTCCTCGATGATCTTCTTGGCGTCGCCGAACACCATCATCGTCTTGTCCATGTAGAACAGCTCGTTGTCCAGGCCCGCGTATCCGGACGCCATCGAGCGCTTGTTGACGATCACGGTCTTGGCCTTGAAGGCTTCCAGGATCGGCATGCCGGCGATGGGCGATTTCGGGTCCTTGGCGGCGGGGTTGACGACGTCGTTGGCGCCCAGGATCAGCGCCACGTCGGCCTGGGCGAATTCGCCGTTGATGTCCTCCATCTCGAACACCTGGTCGTACGGCACCTCGGCTTCGGCCAGCAGCACGTTCATGTGGCCCGGCATGCGGCCCGCCACCGGGTGGATCGCGTACTTGACGGTCACGCCATGCTCGGTGAGCTTTTCCACCAGCTCCTTCAGCGCGTGCTGGGCGCGCGCCACGGCCAGCCCGTAGCCGGGCACGATGATCACGGTTTCCGCATTGCTCATCAGGAACGACGCGTCGTCGGCCGAGCCGGATTTCACCGGCCGCGCCACCTGGGCGCCGCCGCCACCGGCCGCCGCCGCCTCGCCGCCGAAGCCGCCCAGGATCACGTTGAAAAACGAGCGGTTCATCGCCTTGCACATGATGTACGACAGGATCGCGCCCGACGAGCCGACCAGGGAACCGGCGATGATCAGCATCGAATTATTCAGCGAGAAGCCGATGCCGGCGGCCGCCCAGCCGGAGTAGCTGTTCAGCATGGAGACCACCACGGGCATGTCCGCCCCGCCGATCGGAATGATGATCAGCACGCCCAGCACGAAGGCGATCGCCGTCATGATCACGAACGGCGTCCATGCCGGTTCCACGCCATCGGCGAACACAAAGGCCAGGCCCAGCGCGACCATCACCAGCGCCAGCACCAGGTTCAGCACGTGCTGGCCGGCGAACACCACGGGTGCGCCCTGGAACAGCCGGAACTTGTACTTGCCGGCCAGCTTGCCGAAGGCGATGACGGAACCGGAGAACGTGATGGCGCCGACGAATGTGCCGATGAACAGTTCGATGCGGTTCCCCAGCGGCAGCGCTTCGCCCGGCGCGGCGATGTTGAATGCCTGCGGTTCCGATACCGCGGCCACGGCGATGCAGACCGCGGCGAGGCCGATCAGCGAGTGCATCGCCGCCACCAGCTCCGGCATCTTGGTCATCTCGACGGTTTTGGCGAGGTACGCGCCGATCGCGCCGCCGACGATGACGCCCAGGGCCACCAGGCCGAAGCCCATGCCGCCCCCGCCGTTGCCGGCGCTCGCGCTGTCGGCCTGCAGTTTCGCGATCAGCGCGATCGTCGTCAGCACGGCGATCGCCATGCCCGCCATGCCGAAGGCGTTGCCGCGCCGCGCGCTGGCGGGAGAAGACAATCCCTTGAGTGCCTGGATGAAGCACACGGAAGCGACGAGGTACAGCATCGTCACCAGGTTCATGGAAATGAAGGCCATCACTTGCCCCCTTCCTTCTTGTCCTTCTTCCTGAACATTTCCAGCATGCGGCGCGTGACGAGGAAGCCGCCGAACACGTTGACGGCCGCCAGCGCCACGGCCACGGTGCCGGCGACCTGGCCGATGATGCCTTCGGTCAGCCCGGCGGCCAGCATGGCGCCGACGATGACGATCGCCGAGATCGCGTTGGTGACGGCCATCAGCGGCGTATGCAGCGCCGGCGTCACGTTCCAGACGACGTGGTAGCCCACGTAGATGGCCAGCACGAAGATTATCAAGTTGGTGATGGTGTGACTTACTTCCACGACGGTCTCCCTGTTTCGATGGTGGTGTGGCTCATTTCCACGAGCGTCTCCCTGTTTCGATGTTGGTGTCGCTCATTCCACGATGGCGTGGCTGACTCCCATGGCGCGCCCTTATTTCCTGAGCGCTTCTCCGCCATGCGCCACCAGCGTGGCCTTGATGATCTCGTCCTCGCGGTCGATCGCCAGCCGGTCGTCCTTGTCGATGATCAGCTTGAGGAAGTCGAGCACGTTGCGGGCATACAGCGCCGAGGCGTCGGCCGCCACCAGGCAAGCCAGGTTCGGTTCGCCGACGATGTGGACGCCATGCTTGACCACCGTGCGGCCCAGCTCCGAAAACGGGCAATTGCCGCCCTGCTCCACCGCCAGGTCGACGATCACGGAACCCGGTTTCATGGCCCGCACGGTTTCTTCCGAAATCAGCACCGGCGCCTTGCGGCCGGGAATCAGCGCGGTGGTGATGACGATGTCCGCGGCCTTCGCGCGCTCGTGCACCAGTTCCCCCTGGCGGCGCATCCAGTCGGCCGGCATCGGCCGGGCATAGCCGCCCACGCCCTGGGCGATTTCCTTTTCCTCGTCGGTGAGGAACGGCACGTCGATGAATTTCGCGCCGAGCGACTCGACCTGCTCCTTGACGGGCGGGCGGACGTCGGACGCCTCGATCACGGCGCCCAGCCGCTTGGCGGTGGCGATCGCCTGCAGGCCGGCCACGCCGACGCCCATGATCAGCACGCGCGCCGCCTTCACCGTGCCGGCGGCCGTCATCAGCATCGGCATGAAGCGCTGGTAGGTGTTGGCCGCCACCATCACGGCCTTGTAGCCGGCGATGTTGGCCTGGGACGACAGCACGTCCATCGACTGGGCCCGGGTGATGCGCGGCACGGCTTCCAGCGCGAAGGCGGACAGGCCGGCGCCGGCCATGGCCTCGATGTTGCCGGTATCGAATGGATTGAGCATGCCGATCAGCACCGAGCCCGATCGCATCAGGGCCCGTTCGCCGTCATCCGGCGCGCGCACCTTCAGCACGATGTCGCTGCCGTAGGCTTCGGCCGCGCCGGCGATCGTGGCGCCGGCAGCGGCATAGGCATCGTCGGGAATGGAAGCGGCCATGCCGGCCCCCGATTGGACGACCAGCTGGTGCTTGCCTGCGAGTTTCTTGACCGTTTCGGGCGTTGCGGCGACGCGTGTTTCGCCCGGCCGCGTTTCGACCGGTATTCCTATCCTCATGAAACGCCTCCGGTGTTATAGATAGAGTGAGAGTGCGAGACTGACTGCAGGTTGAATCGGGACTGGCTCAACACTAGCACGGAAATCTTGTCGAATAATCTTTTTCATAAGTCAACGTCGGCTTACTGACAACAAGTGTCGTGCGGTGTCACGCGGCAGTCACATGTGTCCTGGCGGAACAGGCTAAAATACCGGCTCTTTCAAGGATGACCCCCATGCCGCGTACCTGGAAACCCAATGTGACCGTTGCCGCCGTCATCGAACGCGATGGCAAGTTCTTGCTGATCGAAGAAGAAACCAGCGACGGCATCCGCCTGAACCAGCCAGCCGGCCACCTGGACCCGCTCGAATCGCTGGAACAAGCCGTGGTGCGTGAAACGCTCGAGGAGACCGGCTACGACTTCACGCCGACGGCGCTGGTGGGCATGTACATGTCGCGCTACCGCTCGGCACGCACCGGCGAACTGGTGACCTACCTGCGCTTTGCGTTCTGCGGCGAGCCAGGGGAATTTCACCCGGAGCGCCCGCTGGACGACGGCATCCTGCGCACGATGTGGCTGACGCGCGACGAAATCGCCGCGTGCCGCGAGCGTCATCGCAGCCCGCTGCTGATGACGTGCGTCGACGAATACCTGGCGGGCAAGCGCGCGCCGCTTGAACTGCTGCATACACATGTCTCGGTCTACGAGGAAGTGTAATCACAACGGATTGATGAAATGAGCAAGAAAAAAGTCGTGATCGGCATGTCCGGCGGCGTGGACTCCTCGGTGTCGGCATGGCTGCTGAAGGAACAGGGCTATGAAGTGGTGGGCCTGTTCATGAAGAACTGGGAAGACGACGACGATTCCGAATACTGCTCCACCCGCCAGGACTGGATCGACGCGGCCAGCGTGGCCGACGTGGTGGGCGTGGACATCGAAGCCGTGAACTTCGCCGCCGAGTACAAGGACCGCGTCTTCGCCGAATTCCTGCGCGAGTACCAGGCTGGCCGCACGCCGAACCCGGACGTGCTGTGCAACGCCGAAATCAAGTTCAAGGCCTTCCTCGACCATGCGATGCTGCTGGGCGCCGACCTGATCGCCACCGGCCACTATGCGCGCGTGCGGCACAATGCCGCCACCGGCACGCATGAACTGCTGAAAGCCGTCGACCATACGAAGGACCAGAGCTATTTCCTGCACCGCCTGAACCAGGCGCAGCTCTCGAAGACGCTGTTCCCCCTGGGCGAGATCCCCAAGACGGAAGTGCGCCAGATCGCCGAGAAGCTGAAGCTGCCGAATGCGGCCAAGAAGGATTCGACCGGCATCTGCTTCATCGGCGAGCGGCCGTTCCGCGAATTCCTGAACCGCTACCTGTCGTACAAGCCGGGGCCGATGAAGACGCCGGACGGCAAGGTGGTCGGCGAGCACGTCGGCCTGTCGTTCTACACGCTGGGCCAGCGCAAGGGCATCGGCATCGGCGGCGTGAAGAGCTACCAGAAGGAAGACGGCAGCAGCGACGCGTGGTACGTGGCCCGCAAGGACGTGGCGACCAACACGCTGTGGGTGGTGCAGGGCCACGATCACCCGTGGCTGCTGTCGCCGGACCTGGCGGCGGACCAGGCCAGCTGGATCGCCGGCGTGCCGCCCGAGGCGGGCCGCATCGCCGCCAAGACGCGCTACCGCCAGGCCGACGTGGCCTGCGACGTGGCGCCTTCGGGTGCCAGCGAATTCGCGCTGTCGTTCATGGACCCGCAATGGGCCGTGACGCCGGGGCAGTCGGCCGTGCTGTACGACGGCGACGTGTGCCTGGGCGGCGGCATCATCGCCGGGCCGCGGGGCGGTTGATTTTCGAGGTACCACAGGCTGCCGCTTCAACCCAACGGCAGATTCAGGGGTCAGGGAGGAATACTGGCTTGCAGGCCAGTATCGCTACGTCGGCAAGGAGCGATGCTCCTTGAAACCCCGACTACGCCCCATCGGGGTGAAGCAGGGGGCTTGCACCTGGGGTTGTACTTTTGCGTCGCTAGCGCGCGGGCTTCAGTCCTTTACTCCGCCGCCGGCTCCTGCCCGCCGCCATCTTCCTGCGCCTTCTGTTGGCGCTTCACCATCGCGATCACGGTATTGCGGATCGTCTTCAGCACCGTCCCCGCGTTGAACGGCTTGACGATGAAGCCGTTGATGCCCATCGCGTGCGCCTTCTGCACGGTGGCGGCGTCGAACTCGCTGGAAACCATGAAGATCAGCGCCTTCGGCCATTGCCGGCGCATGGCTTCCACGCCGGGAACGTCCTGCTCGATCTGGTCGCGGTTGATGCAGACGATCTGCGGGTTGAACTTGATCAGCAGCGCGGTACCCGCCGCGCAGGTGTGCGCCTGGCCGACCACGTCGTAGCCGCCATCCATCAGCACTGTATTGAGCAGGCCGCGTGCCACGGCGCTGCCATCGATGATCACTGCCTTCAGCATTGTCGTTCTTTCCTTCTCATTGCCGTTCCTTCACTGCTTCCTCACCGCTCCCAGGCCAGCATATTCCAGCTCACGCCGACCGTGACGTCCGTCTTCAGCTCCACGAGCTGGCGGGAAAGATACAGCATCTCCCGTTCCTTGCGCAGCGCCTCGCCGACCGCATCCTTCAGGATGCCGGCGCCGGCCATGATCGCATCCAGCGAGCCATAGGTGCGCAACAGCTTCGCCGCCGTCTTCAACCCCACCTTGGAGACGCCGGGAATGCTGTCCGTGGCGTCGCCCATCAGCGCGAGCAGGTCCGGCAGCTGGGCGGGCGGCACGCCCCATTTGTTCTCCACCCAGGCGTGGTCGTGCCATTCGCTTTTGAAGTGGTCCCACACGCGGGCGCCATGGGCGATCAGGCAATGCAGGTCCTTGTCCGTGGTGGCCACGACCGCCTCGCCCCGGCTCTGGCCGAGCCAGCGCATGACGACCGTGCCGATCACATCGTCCGCCTCCACGCCGGGCAGCGAGACAGGGCGCAGCCCGAACGTTTCCAGCTTCGCATAAAAGCCCGGCAACGCCTCGCGCAGCGGGGCCGGCATCGGCGCGCGCGATTCCCGGTAGCCGCCGTACAGCACATGCCGCCAGGTGCTCCCGCCGAAGTCGAAGGCCGGCAGCACATGCGTGGGTTCGTGGCCGTTGATCAGCGTGCGGAAGGAATTCAGGGCATGGCGCAGCGCGATCTCGGCCTTCAGGTCGGAGTCGGGCTCCGGGCTGGCTTCGTACACTCGCCGCACGATGTTCAGGCCGTCGATGGCAAGCAGGCGTCCCATGGCAAAATTCCGATTCTACCGCACGCCTCAGCGCAGCAGTTCATACGGCCCGCCCTGTTCCAGCGCGCGCTGGTAGGCGGGCCGCGCATGGATGCGTTCGAGGAAAGCCGCCAGCTTCGGGTGGCTGGCCGCATCGAGGCCGCCGCGCGACGCCGCCGCTTCGAGGGGAAAGCTCATCTGGATATCGGCCGCGCTGAACGCATCGCCGGCAAACCACTCGTGCCGGCCCAGTTCGCCCTCCAGGTAATCGAGGTGCTGGCGGATCTGCGGCAGGATGTAGTTGCTCTTCACCTTTTGCGCGATGCCGCGGGCGATCGGCTTCACGAAGAACGGCGCGGGCGCAGTTTCCACCCGGTCGAAGATCAGCTTCATCAGCAGCGGCGGCATCATCGACCCTTCCGCGTAGTGCAGGAAGTAGGTCCAGCGGCGCTTTTCCGGCGTGCGTGCCGGCGGCCGCAGGCGGCCCTGCCGTGGTTCGCTCTCACGCGGTTCGCCGTCACGCGATTCGCTCCCACGCAGTTCGCTCCCGTCATACTGATCCATCAGGTACTCGATGATCGCGCCGGATTCGGCCACCGTGCAGTCGCCATCGACGATCACCGGCGACTTGCCCAGCGGGTGCACCGCTTTCAGTTCCGGTGGCGCCAGCATCGTGCGGGCATCACGCTGGTAGCGTACGACCTGGTAAGGCAGGCCCAGTTCCTCCAGCAGCCACAGCACGCGCTGCGAGCGGGAATTATTCAGGTGGTGGACAGTGATCATGTGTGGCCTGGTTGCCGAAAACCGCCAGCTTAGCACTTCCATGCAGCACGGAAGCCACATCTAGCGCTACCAAGAATGCGAATGATAACAATTCTCGTTTACATACTTTGCCACAATTGCTAGACTCGACAGTCTTTACACAAACTTACACGGACCTGTTGAGAAATGACCCAGATTAAGAGTCGTAAGCACCCTTCCCGTTTGCAGATGAGCACTGTACTGGCCTCGCTGCTGCTGCCGGCCGCCGCCGCGCACGCGGCCGATCCGCAGGAAAAGCAGATGGCCGAAGTGGTTGCCGAGGCAAGCAAGGAAAACGACTTCAAGGCGGAACGGGCGTCCTCGCCGAAATACACGGAAAAGCTGGTGGATACGCCCCAGACCATCACCGTGATCAAGAAGGAACTGTTCCAGCAGCAGAACGCCACCACGCTGACCGAGGCGCTGCGCAACACGCCGGGCGTGGGCACGTTCTTCCTGGGCGAAAACGGCAATACGAACACGGGTGACGCGATCTTCCTGCGCGGTTTCGACACGTCCACCAGCATCCACGTCGATGGCGTGCGCGATATCGGTTCGATCTCGCGCGACGTCTTCAACATCGAACAGATCGATGTGCTGAAAGGCCCGGCCGGCACCGATACGGGCCGCGGCGCGCCGACCGGTTCGGTCAACCTGCAATCGAAGCAGGCCAACCTGGAAAACGCGGTGTCCGGTTCGCTGACCGGCGGCAGCGGCAGCCAGAAGCGCGCCACGGCCGATGTCAACCGCGTGCTGAACACGGAGAACGGCATCGCCTTCCGCCTCAACGTGATGGCGCAGGATTCGGGCAGCGCCGCGCGCGACGTGGTGAAGAACAAGCGCTGGGGCGTGGCGCCGACGATCGCCTTCGGCCTGGGCGGCAAGACCCGCGCGCACCTGTCCTACCTGCACATCAAGCAGGACAACGTTCCCGACGGCGGCGTGCCCACCATCGGCCTGCCCGGCTACACCAGCCCGGACAGCCGCAACGCCAACCCGGCATTGCGCCGCGAATTCCTGAACAGCGCGCCGATGGTCGACCCGGAAGGCTTCTATGGCCACGTGACGGACCACGACGACGTGACGGCCGACATGGCCACCGTGCGCATCGACCATGACTTCTCGCCGAACCTGCGCCTGCAGAACACCTCACGCTATGGCAAGACGAAGCAGGATTACCTGCTGACCTCGTTCATGGCGAACGCCACCAGCACGAATGCCAGCGGTGTCACGACGCCGTCCAACCTGATCACGCCGAACCCGGCCGATCCGTCGACGTGGCTGCTGAAGCGCACTTCGCGCACGTTCAAGGATGTCGAAAACCGCATCGTTGCCAACCAGACCGTGCTGACGTGGGACGTGACCGCGGGCGGCCTGCAGCACACGGTCGTGGGCGGCCTGGAATTCATCGACGAGAAGCAGAACACCTACAGCCGCACGGGCGGCGGCGTGCTGACCGATACGCCGCTGTACGCGCCGAACCCGGGCGCGCCGATCACGGGACTGGCACCGGTGCGCACGGGCGCCGGCGCCCAGGGCGGCACCGACACGCAGGCGCTGTACCTGTTCGACACCGTCAAGATCGGCGAGCAGTGGATCGTCAACGGTGGTGTCCGCGTGGACCACTACAATTTCGACTACGTCGCCATCTCGCTGGCCAACAACGTGTTCGTGCCGACGGTGCTGAGCGACAGCGATACGCTGACGACCGGCAAGCTGTCGGTGCTGTACAAGCCGACCGCCAACAGCAGCGTGTACGCCACCGTGGCCAGCTCGAAGCAGCCGCCGGGCGGCGCCACGTTCAGCCTGTCCACCGCCGCGAGCAGCGCCGCCAATCCGGTATGGGATCCACAGGAAACGGTCACCAAGGAAATCGGCACCAAGTGGGACCTGCTGGAGCAGAAGCTGGCCTTCACCGCCGCGCTGTACCGCACCGACGTGAAGAATGAAGTCGAGCAGGATCCGACCGATGCGAACGTGTATTACCAGACCGGCAAGAAGCGCGTCGAAGGCATCGAGCTGGGCGTGCAGGGCCAGATCACGCCGAACTGGATGGTCAGCGCCGGCTACACCCACATGAAGACCAGCGTGGAAGCGGGCCGCGCGGTGACGGCCAGCGGCGAGGATGCCCTGAACTACACGCCGAAGAACGCCTTCACGAGCTGGACCACCTACAGCTTCCCGTTCGGCCTGACGATCGGTGGCGGCGTGCGCCACAACGGCAAGCTGCTGCGCGGCACCGACGGCTCGGTGGGCACGCCGGCCTATGCCAAGGGCTACTGGGTGGCGGACGCGATGGCATCGTATGCCCTCACGAAAAACGTCGACCTGCGCCTGAACGTGTACAACCTGGCGGACGAGGAATACGTGGCGTCCATCAACAAGAGCGGCTACCGCTATATTCCGGGCAACCCGCGCTCGGCCAGCCTGACGGCGAACTTCCGCTTCTGATTTTCACTGGCAGTACAGAGTTTCATCGCTTGACCTTCAGACCTTGCGCCACCTTCGGGTGGCGTTTTTTTTGGCGCGGTTCGCCAGTGGCCGAGCTGGCATGATGGCCCTGCGATGAAAAAACCCGGGACGCACCCGGGTTTCTCATTCAAGCGGCATCGCAATCAGCGCTGCACGTTCAGCATGATCACGCGCCGCCTGGCGCCGCCGTCGTCCGAGGTATCGATGGGGGCCGGCGTGGTGTCGCACGAGCCGCAGGAGCCGCAGCCGCTGCCGCAGCCCGACTGCACCTTGAACAGTTTCGCCAGCCTGTCCCGGTCGAAGCCTTTCTTCGACAGCGCGTACACCATCCGCTGCCGCAACGCGGCGGGCAGCCATTTCCGGCACGCCTGCAGCAAGGCGGCGATGACGATCAGCGTAACGATCAGTTCCTGCCACATGGCGAACTCCTCATGCCCCCATCAGGCGGGCGGTCTGGTAAACGATGAACGAAGCGGTGTAGGCCAGGCCGAACATGTAGCCGGCCATCATCAGCGCGTAGCGGGTATGGCCCGTTTCGCGCTTGACCACCGACAGCGTGGCCAGGCACTGCGGCGCGTACACGTACCACGTCAGCAGCGACAGCGCGGTGGCCATCGACCACGTGCTGGCCAGCAGCGGCGCCAGCGCCGTGGCGACTTCGTCGCCGGTCTGGGACAGCGCATACACGGTGCCCAGCGCGCCCACGGCCACTTCGCGCGCGGCCATGCCCGGCACCAGCGCGATGCAGATCTGCCAGTTGAAGCCGATCGGCGCGAACACGAATTCCAGCGCGCGCCCGATCATGCCGGCCACGCTGTAGTAGATCGGCGGCTGGGTGGCGCCTTCCGGCGCGCCGGGGAAGCTCGACAGCGCCCACAGCAGGATCGTCAGCGTCAGGATCAGCGTACCCACGCGCAGCAGGAAGATCTTGGCGCGTTCCCACAGGCCGATGGCCAGGTTGCGCAGGTTCGGCAGGTGGTAGTTCGGCAGTTCCATCATCAGCGCATGCTTGCGCTGGGCGCCCATGGTGCGCTTCATCACCCACGCCACCGCCATGCCCGAGACGATGCCGGCGAAATACAGCACGAACAGCACCAGGCCTTGCAGGTTGAACAGGCCAGCCACTTCGCGGTCCGGGATAAAGGCGGCGATCAGCAGCGCATACACGGGCAGGCGCGCCGAGCATGTCATCAGCGGTGCGATCATGATCGTCACCAGCCGGTCGCGCGGGTTCTGGATCGTGCGCGCCGCCATCACGCCGGGGATCGCGCAGGCGAACGACGACAGCAGTGGAATGAAGGCGCGGCCCGACAGGCCCACGCCGCCCATCAGCCGGTCGAGCAGGAAGGCGGCGCGCGGCAGGTAGCCGCAATCCTCCAGCACGAGGATGAAGAAGAACAGGATCAGGATCTGCGGCAGGAACACGATCACGCCGCCGACGCCGGCGATGACGCCATCGACCAGCAGGCTGCGCAGCACGCCTTCGGCCATCACGCCCTGCACGGCTTCGCCGATGGCGCCAAAGAAGCCTTCGATCATGCCCATCGGTGCCTCGGCCCAGCTGAACACGGCCTGGAAGATCAGGAACATCAGCACGGCCAGGATGACGGGGCCGGCGAACGGGTTCAGTACCACGTTGTCGATCTTGTCCGTGCTGCTGTCGCTGCCCTGGATATTGTTGGTGGCCACGGAAAGGATGCGGCGCACTTCGCGCTGGGTATCCTCGACCGATACCGCCTCGATGGCGGCCAGCGGCCGCGCCTTCGTGGCGGGCACCGGCCCCAGTTCATCCAGCGCGCGCAGCAGCGACTTCTCGCCGCCGCCCTGCACCGCCACCGTCTCGACGACGGTCATGCCCAGTTCCCGCGCCAGCTTTTCGGCATCGATCGTGACGCCGCGGCGCCGTGCCACGTCCATCATGTTCAGGCACAGGATCATGGGCAGGCCGAGGCGCTGCACTTCCAGCACCAGGCGCAGGTTCAGGCGCAGGTTGGTGGCATCGACCACGCACACCACCAGGTCGGGCGGCGTTTCGCCGGCGCGCAGGCCGGCCACCACGTCGCGCGTGATTTCCTCATCGGGCGTCTGCGCCTTCAGGCTGTAGGCGCCCGGCAGGTCCAGCACGCGGAAGGCATGCCCTTCGGGGGACGTGAAATGCCCTTCCTTGCGGTCGATCGTCACGCCCGCGTAGTTCGCCACCTTCTGGCGGGCGCCCGTCAGGCGGTTGAACAGCGCCGTCTTGCCGCAGTTAGGATTGCCCAGCAAAGCAATCATCGGCGCACGGCTCACGGCCTGCGCCACTTTCTCGGTAACACCCATGCTATCTAGAACCTCGTAATCAGAGCTGCACTGCGCCGGGCTGCACTACGGACAGCACTGCGGCGGGCTGTACTGCGTCGGGCTGGACCGCAACCAGGGCCGCTTCGAAGCGGCGCAACGCAAAGGTCGAGTTGCCGACCCGGACTGCCAGCGGCTCGCCGCCCGGCATGCCACGCTTGAGCATGCGAATCTTTTCGCCGGGCACGAAGCCCAGTTCCATCAGGCGGCGCGCGAGGTCGGCGCCATCCTCGTGATCGGCCGGATTCCCCGGCGCGACGCGCACCACTGTGCCGCTTTTCCCGGTCGCCAGCGCGTCCAGATTGATCGGGGAGGGAGCAGAAGTCATGGCAGTTCTCTGAGGAAAATCAATCTGTTCATTATAGAGGCTAATGCGAATGGTTTGTATTTGCAGGTAACGCTTGCATTGTACGCGGTGTTGCGGCAAAATAGGAAACGTAATGATAATGATTCTCATTAAGAAGACGGCAAGATTGGCAGAGTAACCACCCATCGATAGCGACGGGTTCCCGGCCCCTCTTTTTGCCCCCTTTCTTGATGAGACCGCCGTGGGGCGGTTTCCGTCAAACCAGCCAGAAGGTGTTTCAATGATCGTCTGCATCTGCAACAACATCTCCGATCGCGAAATCCGTCAAGCCATCGACCTTGGTATCAGCACCATGGACGGGCTGCGCGAGGCACTGGGTGTTTCCACGTGCTGCGGGAATTGCCTGGACTATGCCGTTGAAGTGCTGAATGAACACGTGGCAGCGCCGCTCCAGGAAACGGTTCTGAAGCGCCCCACCCTCACTACCTGAGGAATACCATGCAAACCCTGCCCGGCCTTTCCCGGCCAGGCGTGCCGCCGCTCGGGCTGGATTTTCAGAGCCCGCGCCGGCCTACGTCCACTCCGCCTGCCGCGGCGATCGCGGCACCCCAGGACTTCACTCTCGGCAGCAGCCGTAACCGGTCCGGCAAGATCGCCATCATCGTCGCCCTGCACCTGGCCGGTTTCTGGGCCATGCAGAACGGCATGGTGATGGATGCGGTGAAGAAGATGCCGCAAATCGTCGACGTGACCTTCGTCGCACCGCCCGCGCCGCCGGCACCGCCCGCGCCGCCGAAGGTGGTCGAAGTGGCCATCAAGCCGCCGCCCGTGTTCACGCCGGTGATTCCGCAGCTGCCGATCGTCATCGAAAACACGATCACCGTGCCGCCGGCACCGGTGAAGCCCGCCGAAGCCGCGCCGACCGTGGCCGCCGCGCCCGCGCCACCCGCGCCGCCGGTAGCGGCGCCGCCGGCTCCCGCCGCGCCGAAGCTGGTCACGGGCGTGGAATACGTCAGGCCGCCGCAGGTGATCTACCCATCGATCTCCAGGCGCCTGGGCGAGACGGGTGTCGTCACGCTGCGCGTGCTGGTCGGCGAGAAGGGCAACCCGGAACAGGTGACGGTGCAGAAGACGTCCGGTTCCGCCAACCTCGACGAAGCCGGCCGCCAGGCCGCGCTGCGCAGCCTGTTCAAGCCATATATGGAAGATGGCAAGGCGGTGCCGGTGTATGTGCTGGTGCCGATCAACTTCAAGCTGTCGTAAGCGTTCGAGCGATGAAAAAAGGGGACAGGCCTGCGGCCTGTCCCCTTTTTGCTTTCTGGCTGGCGTCGGCGCCTGGTGTCCAGCCGCCTGCACCGCCGCATCAGGCAACACCGGTGTCCGACACTTTTCCTGGATGAACCGCCCAGGAAAAATGTCCGACACCAGCCGTTCTACGTTTCCGCCCACATCCGCAGCAGGTTGTGATAGTGCCCGGTCAGCCCGACGGTGGCGGCGCTGTCGCCATGGGCGGCGCGCACGGCCTGGATGTTCTGGTCCAGCTCGAACAGCATCGTGCGTTTCCAGTCGTCGCGCACCATGCTTTGCGTCCACAGGAACGAGGCCAGCCGCTCGCCGCGCGTCACCGGCTCCACGCGGTGCACGGTGGTCGACGGATACAGGATCGCATCGCCGGCCGGCAGCTTGACCTCGTGCGTGCCATACGCATCCGTGACGACCAGCTCGCCGCCATCGTACTCATCGGGATCGGACAGGAAGACCGTGGTCGACACGTCCGCCCGCAGCGGCGCCGCACCGGGGGACGCCACGCGGATGGCGCCGTCGATATGGTCGCCATAGGTCTCGCCGCCGGCATAGCCGTTGAAGTACGGCGGCAGGATCCGCAGCGGCAAGGCCGCCGCGAAGAACAGCGGATTGGCCGTCAGGGCGCGGGCAACGATATTGCCCAGCTCGACGGCCAGCGGGCTACCTTCCGCCAACTGGCGGTTGCGCTTGACTGCCGCCCCCTGCGAACCGACGCTGGCGCGCCCGTCGATCCAGTCGGCCTGCGCGAGGCGGTCGCGGAACTGCCGGACTTGCTCGGGCGTCAGCACGCCGGGGATGTGCAGTATCACGCCGCTATCCTCAGTACTTGAAGCTGGCGGTCAGCGACGCGCTGCGGCCGGCCCCCACGCCCGCATAGTGCGGCGACGAGACCTTGTCGAAGTACAGCTTGTCCGACAGGTTCTGCACATTCAGCTGCAGGCTGATGTTCGGGTTGAGGATGTAGTTCGCCATCGCGTCGAAGCGGGTATAGCCCGGCGCCCACTTGTTGTTGTTGACGTTGGCGTACACCTTCGACATCGAGGTCAGGCCGCCGCCCACCGTCAGGTTCGGCAGTACCTTGTAGGTGGTCCACAGCGAGGCGCTGTGCTTCGGCGTGGTCGGGAACACGTTGCCGTTGAATGGCGACGGGACCCACACGGCCGGCGCACCGTTCGGCGCCGTGTTCGTGAAGCCGTTGTCGTCGACGCGGCCATCGAGCCACGTGTAGCCGCCGAACACCTGCCAGGCATTGGTGATGCTGCCCGAAGCGCCCAGCTCGAAGCCGCGCACGCTCTTCTCGCCCACGTTCTGCGTGGTGCCGTCCGGCGCCGTCACGCGGGCGTTGTTCATGTCGCTCCTGAACAGCGCGGCGGACAGCGACAGGCGGCGCGCCAGCACTTCCCACTTGGTGCCCAGTTCGAAGTTGCGGCTTTCCTGCGGCTTCAGGTACTGGACGGCGACCGACAGGCCATCCAGGCCGTCGCCGGCATCGTTGCCGGGTGGCGTGGACGAGGTGCCGTACGACAGGTACACGCTGCTGTTCGCGGCCGGTTTCCAGACCAGGCCCGCCTGGTAGTTGGTGAACGTGGCGTTCGCCTCGGCATGCACGGCAGGCGTGGTTTTGCCGCTCAGCGTGTATTGCGGTGTATCGAGCACGGAGCGGTAGTCGTCCCAGCGCACGCCCACGTTCAGCAGCCACTGCGGCGTGAACTCGATGGTGTCGATCGCATACACGGCGCGGGTATTGGTGCGGATGCCCGATTTCGCCGGCGACAGCGCGCGTTCGTAGACCCATGGATCGTTCGCGTTGGCACCCACCAGCGGCGCGCAGTTGTAGCCCGTTGCCGCGCCGGACGTGGCGCACACCGTGTTCTTCGTCAGCAGGTTGTCGGTGCCCGGCGTGAAGAGGTAGGTGCCGCGGTCGGTGTCCTCGCGAGAGAACTCGATGCCGGTGCTGAAGTTGTGCTTGAGGGTGCCGGTACGGACTTCGCCGGACAGCGCGGTGCTGTTGGCCAGCGTTTCCGTTTCCGTCACGCGCGTATTGGCGCGGCGCCACACGGTGCCGTACAGGACCACGTTGCCCTTCGAATCGTCCGGCTGGGTCCACACGTAGTCCTGGCTGGTCTTGCCGTAGCGCGTCACATTGCGCAGCGTGAGGCCGTTGCCGAAGTCGTGCTTGACGTCGACCGTGGCGATATCGGTCTCGGTGTCGCGGAAATCGCGGTTGGTCAGGCCCCAGAAGCTGTCGCGCGGCACGGACACAGGCGTGCCGTTGCCGTTCTTCGCCACGTTGGGGCCGCTGCCGAAGGGATTGTTGAACGGGATGCCGGTATCGGGCAGCTCGCTCGATTCCATGTGGTAGTAGGACAGGTTGACCTGGGTCGGGCCCGACAGGCCGAAGCCGATCGTGGGCGCGATGCCCCAGCGGTCGCCGCCCACGGGGCCGCGGCCCGGCACGTCGTTCTCATGGCCCATCACGGACAGGCGGAACGCCGAATCAGTGCCGATCTGGCGGTTGATGTCGGCCGTCACGCGCTTGTAGTTGTCGGTGCCGAAGCCCACGCTGCCGTTGTAGAAGTTGTCCAGCTTGGCCGTCTTGCTGACGATGTTGACGCCGCCGCCGGCCGAGGAACGGCCGCCGTAGGCGGAGTTCGGGCCCTTGACGACCTCGACCTGCTCGATCGCGAAGACTTCGCGCGATTGCGAGCCGCTGTCGCGAATGCCGTCGATATACGTGTCGGTCTGGGCGTTGTAGCCGCGGATGAACAGGTTGTCGCCCACCGGGTTGCCGCCTTCGGCCGCGCCCATCGTGATGCCGGGCACCGTGCGCAGCGCATCGGCCAGCGACGTGGCGCCGGTCTGTGCGATCACTTCGCTCGGCACGACGGTCACGGATTTCGGGGTATCGAGCAGCGGCGCCGTGAACTTGTCGGAGGCGGAACGCTGCGGAATCTGGAATTCGTTGTTGACGGCGCGGCCGGTGACGGTCACTTCCGGCATCTTGCTGTCGCCTTGCTGGGCGACCGGTTCGGCGTTGGCGCCATTGACTTCAGCATGCAGTGCGAGCGGCATCGCCAGGGTGGCGATGGCGGCGAGCGTGGCTGGCGAATGCTTGCGGCTCTTGATGAACGACATGTTTTCCTTATTGTTGCGTTGACATAAAACGTGAATGATAATGGTTTTCATTTGCTTTCGCAATGCCATTACACCATTTTGACCGCGAACGCAAGGGATTTAATTAGGGTTTGGGCGTCATCTGTGGCAAAATGCCACGATCGACAAACATCAAGAAAAGGCTTTCCCATGAAGGGCGATAAAGACGTGATCCGGCTGCTGAATGCACAGCTGACGAACGAGCTCACCGCGATCAACCAGTACTTCCTGCACGCGAAAATGTACCGCCACTGGGGCTTTGCCAAGCTGGCCAAGAAGGAATACGAGGAATCGATCGGCGAGATGAAGCATGCCGACAAGCTGATCGACCGCATCCTGATGCTGGACGGCCTGCCGAACCTGCAGGCGCTGCACAAGCTGCTGATCGGTGAAAACACCCAGGAAATGCTGGAAGCGGACCTGAAGCTGGAACGCGGCGCCCAGGTCACGGTCAAGGAAGGCATTGCCCAGGCGGAAAAAGTGGGCGACTACGTGTCGCGCGACCTGCTGCTGGAAATCCTGGAAGATACCGAGGAACACATCGACTTCCTGGAAACCCAGCTGGACCTGATCGGCAAGGTCGGCATCCAGAACTACCTGCAGACGCAGATGGCAGCCGCCGACGAGGCGCACTAATCCTCATGCCGGCCCGGGCTCCTGTCCCGGCCGGCTTTTACGCTCCCCTGTTCAGCTAGTCAGTAGTTCACGCATCGATTGCTTCACGCATCGATTGCTTCACGCGTCGATCGCTTCACGCGTCGATTTGCTTCACGCGTCGACCGATTCGCGCGACCACTCATCCAGCCAGCGGGCGTAGCACGACAGGTCCTGCGGCACCGCGCCCGCATAGCCGCAGGAAGCCGCCGCGAACGCGTTCGCGCGCGCCAGCGTCCGTTCCATCGTCCAGCCGCGCAGCCGGCCCAGCAGGAACACCGCGTTGAACGCATCGCCCGCCCCCACCGAATCGACGAAGCAATCGCTGCTGCCCGTGCCATGGTCGGCCAGGTGCGCGCCATCGGCGGACAGGTACAGCGCGCCGCGCGCGCCCATCGTGACCACCAATGCGGACAGCGAAAAGTTGTGCATCATCGCGCGGCACTCGGTATCGACCGAGATGCATTCCATGTTGACCGTGTCCGGGCAGGTGTGGCAGTACCACTTGAACAGCTGCTGCAACTCTTCTTCGTTGACCTTGACGATATCGGCCTGCTGCAGCGAATCGAACACAATGGCTTCGTCCACGTGGCCGGCGCGCAGGTTCAGGTCGAGGAAGCGTACCGCTTCGGTCTGCTCCAGCAAGCCGTGGAGGGCGGCACGCGACACCGGGTCGCGCTGCGCCAGCGTGCCGAAACAGAAGATGCCGGGACGGGCCGCCTGCACGGCGGCCAGCGCGGCAACGCCGTCGATGCGGTCATAGGCCTGGTCGGGCATGATCGTGAAGCGGTGGCTGCCGTCGGACCCCACTTCCACGCGCACGCTGCCGGTCGGCTCGCCGGTGCCCGTTTGCAGGCCCGCGTCGGACATGCGATAGCGCGTGAATTCGTTGCGGATCAGGGCGCCGTTGTCGTCCGTGCCGATCCGGGTGACCATCGTGACGGGCAGGCCGAAGCCGGCCAGGTGCCGGGCGAGGTTGAACGGCGCGCCGCCGATCACCCGCCGGGTGCTGAAATCGTCCACCAGTGCTTCGCCGAAAACCGCTACAGATTGTTCCATCGCCGCCCCGCTTGATCGTGACGCCACAGTGTAGCGCAATGGTTACGGGGCAGCCCGCGCGGTTACGCCTGCGGCACCGTATCCCGGAACGAAGCCCGCTCGTGCAGCTTGTCGTGCAGCCGCGCCAGGTTCGGATGCGGGGTGCGCCAGTCGATCTCGGGGAATCGCAGGTCGAACCAGCCGAGCGCGCAGCCCACGGCCACGTCCGCCAGCGAATAATGGGTGCCGGTGCACCACGGCGAATCGCCGAGACGGTCGGACAGCGAAGCCAGGCCGCGCGTGACCTTCAGCAGGTGCCGGTCGATGAAGGGGGCGCTCTGCAACTCGGGCGGGCGCTGCGTGCGCTCGAGGCGCACCACCACGCCGGCATCGATCACGCCATCGGCCAGGGCTTCCCAGTTCTTCACGTCCGCCCGTTCGCGGCCATTCGGCGGCAGCAGCTTGCACACCGGCGTGAGGGTATCGAGGTATTCGGCGATCACGCGCGAGTCGTACATCACGTAACCGTCTTCCATGACCAGGCAGGGCACCTTGCCGAGCGGGTTGACGAGATGGATGCCGGTATCCGGGCCCCACACGTTTTCCAGCTGGATCTGGTAATCGAGCTTTTTTTCCGCGAGCACGACGCGCACCTTGCGCACATAGGGACTGGCGAGCGAACCGATCAGTTTCATGGGAAAGTACCGGGTGGGAGTGTGACCCAGTATAACATTGCGCCCAGCGGTTCTGTGACCAACCCGGTGGCTTCCCGGCGCCGCGGCGCGTGATCAAAACGCGGGCACGGCGATGGTAAAATCGCTGTTTTTCCTGCCTCCCTCTTCACCATGACCACTCCATACTCCACGCTGTCGGCCCTCTCCCCGCTGGATGGGCGCTATGCGTCCAAGACCGACAAGCTGCGCCCCATCCTGTCCGAAGCCGGCTTCATGCACCACCGCGTGAAGGTCGAGATCGCGTGGCTGCAGGCGCTGTCGCAGGCCGATTTTGCCGAGATCCAGCCCTTCCCGGCACAAGCTACCGCGCTGCTCGACAAGCTGGCCGCCGACTTCTCGGAAACCGACGCGGCGCGCATCAAGGAAATCGAAGCCGTCACGAACCATGACGTGAAGGCTGTCGAGTACTGGCTGAAGGAGCAAGTGAAGGACGTGCCGGAACTGGTGGCCGCTTCCGAATTCATCCACTTCGCCTGCACCTCGGAAGACATCAACAACACGTCGCACGGCATGATGCTGAAGGCCGCCCGCGATGGCGTGATGGTGCCGGCCCTGAACGGCGTGATCGCCCGGCTGAAGGAAATCGCCCACGTGAATGCCGAGGTGCCGATGCTGTCGCGCACGCACGGCCAGACGGCCAGCCCGACCACGCTGGGCAAGGAATTCGCCAACGTGGTGGCCCGCCTGGAGCGCGCCGTCCAGCGTATCGCCGGCGTGGAAATCCTCGGCAAGATGAATGGCGCCGTCGGCAACTACAACGCCCACCTGTCCGCCTACCCGTCGTTCGACTGGCCGGCGTTCTCGAAGAACGTGATCGAACAGCGCCTGGGCCTGGTGTTCAACCCGTACACGATCCAGATCGAGCCGCACGACTACATGGCCGAACTGTTCGACGCCTTCGCCCGCGCCAACACCATCCTGCTGGACCTGAACCGCGATATCTGGACCTACGTATCGCTGGGCTACTTCAAGCAGAAGCTGAAGGCCGGCGAGATCGGTTCCTCGACCATGCCGCACAAGGTCAACCCGATCGACTTCGAGAACTCGGAAGGCAACCTGGGCCTGGCCAACGCCGTGCTGAAGCACCTGTCCGAGAAACTGCCGGTATCGCGCATGCAGCGCGACCTGACCGATTCGACGGTGCTGCGCAATATCGGCGTGGGCCTGGGCTACACGCTGCTGGCCTATGACAGCTGCCTGCGCGGCCTGAACAAGCTGGAAGTGAACCCGGCGCGCCTGGCGGCCGACCTGGACGCGAGCTGGGAAGTGCTGGCCGAGCCGGTGCAGACCGTGATGCGCCGCTACGGCATCGAGAACCCGTACGAACAGCTGAAGGAACTCACGCGCGGCAAGGGCATCACCAGGGAAGCGCTGCAGGAATTCATCGGCAAGCTGGCCATTCCCCAGGAAGCCAGGGACCTGCTGCTGGCGATGACGCCGGCCAATTACACGGGGATCGCGGCGCAGCTGGCAAAGGCGATCTAAAGCCAGGGCAGGCCTGCTGGATTCTTTGCTTTAAGTATCCTCTCACCATCGGCCCCTATGACGGCAGCTCCTTATCCTGTAGGGTAAGGGCTGCCGTTTTTGCTCGTCAGCAGGATTTTCGTTTCTTTGCTACAGTGACGCATCGTTAGTTCTAATACGTACTAAATAAGAGGATGCCTGATGGAACGCTACACGAGAACCGCGATGGCGCTGCACTGGCTGATCGCGCTGCTGATCATCGCCGCCTTCACGATGGGGCTGGTGATGGTCGACATCCCCGGTTTCACGCCCACCAAGCTGAAATACTATTCGTGGCATAAATGGCTGGGCGTGACCGTGCTGGCCCTGGCCGCGCTGCGCCTGCTGTGGCGCCACCGGAACCGCCCGCCGGCCCATGCCCCCGGCATGGTGCCGTGGCAGTCGAAAGCCGCGGACGTGACCCATATCCTGCTGTATGTGCTGATGTTCGCCGTGCCCCTGTCCGGCTACCTGTACACCACGGCGGCCGGCGTGCCGGTGGTCTACCTGGGCCTGTGGCAGGTTCCCGCCGCGTTCGAGGCCGATACCGCGCTGAAGGCCGCGCTGAAGCCCGTCCATTACTGGCTGACCATGGCCATGGCGGCGCTTGTCGTGATGCACGTGGCGGCCGCGCTGAAACACCATTTCATCGATCGGGACGATGTCCTGAAACGCATGCTTCCCTAAACCTTCGGAGTTCCATTCATGAAGACGTATTTCCAACCGATCCTGCTCGCTTCCCTGGTCGCCGTGTCGCTGACGGCGGGTGCCGCCGTGCTGAAGACCGATCCGGCCAAGACTTCCGTGTCCGCCACCTTCAAGCAGATGAACGTGCCGGTCGAATCGAAGTTCAAGAAGCACAGCGTGGTCATCGACTACGACGCCGCGAAACCGGACGCGTCGAAGGCCACCGTCGAGGTGGACACCGCCAGCCTGGACATGGGCGACCCCGAGTACAACCGTGAAGTGGCGAAGAAGGAATGGTTCAACTCGGCCCAGTTCCCGAAAGCCACCTTTGTCTCCACGTCGATCAAGAGCGCCGGTGCCGGCAAGCTGAACGTGAGCGGCAAGCTGACGATCAAGGGCAAGGCGGCCGACGTCACCTTCCCCGTCACCGTGAAGACCGAAGGCGGCAAGCAGGTGTTCGACGGCGCGGTGCCGATCAAGCGCCTCACCTACAACATCGGCGAAGGCGAGTGGAAGGACACCAGCATGGTGGCCGATGAAGTGACGATCAAGTTCCACGTCGTTTCTCAGTAATCCCGCAGTAATCCCGCAGTAAGCTCGCAGTAAGCTCGCAATAATCGTCCAATAAGCCGTACCGCACCTGCTGCACCTCATCCACCGAAGGAGACCGCATGAAATCCACGCTGTTCGCTGCCCTGCTGGCCATGGCTAGCCTGGCCAACGCCGCCACCTACAACATCGACCCGAGCCATACCTACCCCAGCTTCGAGGCGGACCACAAGGGCCTGTCGCTGTGGCGCGGCAAGTTCAACAACACGAAGGGCACGATCACGATGGACCGCGCGGCCAAGACGGGCAGCCTGGACATCACGATCGATACCACGTCGATCGACTTCGGCCACGACAAGATGAACTCGCACGCGAAATCGCCGGACATCTTCAACGTCGAGAAATTCCCGACCGCCACCTATAAAGGCAAGTCGTTCAAGTTCAACGGCGACCAGCTGGTGGGCGTCGATGGCGAACTGACGCTGAACGGCGTGACCAAGCCGGTCGAACTGAAGGTGGACCGCTTCAAGTGCGTACAGGACGCGCGGCTGAAGCGCGAAGTGTGCGGCGCCAATGCCACGGCCGAATTCAAGCGCACCGACTTCGGCATCAACTTCGGCACCCCGAACTTCGCGCCGGAAGTGAAACTGGCGATCCAGGTCGAGGCGATCGCGGCCGAATAAGCCGGCCAGCCTCCCCCGAAGCCCCGCCGCGTGCGGGGTTTTTTGTTGCCTGAAAATCGGTGACAGGCTCCAATTAATTTGCAACATTTCCCGGAAAATGGAGCCTGTCACCGATTTATTTGCAACATTTCCCGGAAAATGGTGCCTGTCACCGATTTTCCTCCCATCGTCATCTTTTGTTGACGCCATCGAAATCGTCAACTAATATTGACGCATGATCGATACCCAATCCCTCCCCCGTCCCGACGATCCCGCCGAAGCGCTGGCGGCGGTCGTGGCCCTGCGCCTGGCCGCGGACAAGCTCGAACGCCAGGCCGTGGCGGCCGCCATCGCCCAGGGCTGGTCGTGGAGCCAGGTGGCCGATGCGCTGGGCGTGTCCAAGCAGGCGGCACACAAGCGCCTGGCGCCGTTGATTCAATCCTAGAAAGGAACATCATGCTGCAGCGTCTGAAACAGCGCATCGCCGACATGCGCACCATCAAAACCCTCAGCGAGGGAGCCGAACGGCATGCCAATGCGATGGGCGAACGCGAGCCCGGCCCGGAGCACTTCCTGCTGGCGGCGCTCGACCTGCCCGATGGACTCGCCCAGCGCGCCTTTGTACGCGCCGGTGCCGATCCTGCGCGGCTGCGCGCCGGCATCGCGGCTGGCCATGGCGCCGCGCTGGCGGCTGCCGGTGCCGACCCGGCCTTGCTGGCCGGCGATTCCCCCGTGCCAGCGGGAACTGGCGTTTACCGTGCAAAAGGGTCGATGGAAGCGGTGATGCGGTCGCTGGCCGAGTGGCCGCGCGCGGCGGGTGAACCGCTGACGGGGGCGCACGTGGCGGCCGTGGTCGCCTCCAGCACGCAAGGCACGGCGGCGCGGGCGCTGAAGGCGATCGGTATCGATGGGGCAACGCTGGCGGCGGCCGCCCGCGCCGAGCTCGACGAGGTGGCGCGCCGGGTGGCGTAACAGGCCCGGGTTTCCCCGATGTGTTGTTCGGCCAGCCTGTATCTGTTGTTCCAGGCTGCCTTTCCCACGGCCGAGCCTTGCTTCCCGCCCGCTGCCGTCGTACATTTTGGTGATAAAAATTGCATAACAATTTGCCAAAACGGGAAAGCCATGGGGATGCGCCATCAAAACAATTTCAACCTGCTGCGCCTGCTGCTCGCCTTGCTCGTGCTGGTATCGCACGCGCCCGAACTGCAGGACGGCGACCGCCACCGCGAACTGCTCACGCAGCTGTTCCACACGCTGTCGTTCGGCGAACTGGCGGTGGACGGCTTTTTCCTGCTGAGCGGCTACCTGATCGTGCAAAGCTGGGATCTCGACCCCGTTCCCGCCCAGTTCCTGCGCAAGCGCGTGCTGCGCATCTACCCCGGGTTCATCGTCGCCAGCCTGGTGTGCGTCTACATCGTGGCGCCGCTCGGCGCGGATGCCGCAAGCTACTTCAGGGAATTGTCCACCAGCACGGTCGCCCTGTGCCTGGCCGTGCTGCACGGGCCGATCACCCCGCCCGTCTTCGAGGGCCTGCCTGAACCGCAGGTCAACGGCTCGATGTGGACGATCATGCGGGAATTCGCCTGCTACCTGGCGGTCATGCTGCTGGGCGTTGCCGGCGGCATCCGGCGCCGGAGCGTGTGGCTGGCCCTGACGGTGACGGGCTTTGCCGCCTACCTGTATGCGTCGTTCGGCCTGCCCCTGCCCTTCGCGCCGCTGGGCCTGCTGCTGAACGATCCGATCGTGCGGCTGGGTTCGCTGTTCTTTGCCGGCGGCTGCTTCTACCTGTACCGCGACTGCTACCGCTTCACCCGCCGCGGCGCGCTGCTGTCCGCCGTGGCGCTGCTGGCATTGATGTTTTCGCGCCGCTATGCGGAACTGGGGCTGGCCATGTTCGGCGGCTACCTGCTGTTCTACTTTGCCTTCCGCCCCATGTGGCTGACCGATGCCTTCAACAAGCTGCCGGACATTTCCTATGGGGTCTACCTGTACGGCTGGCCGGTGCAGACACTGCTGGTGGCCTACCTGCCGCTCGGTTCGCCATGGCTGAAGCTGGTGCTGGCGTGCCTGATCATCCTGCCGGTGAGCGTGCTGAGCTGCTATCTCGTGGAACAACCGTTGCTGAGGCTGAAGAACGCGCGGCGCCGGGTGACGGCCGCCAGCGCGGGCACCTGAAAAAAAGGCCGGGAAATTCCCGGCCTTTTCATTCGGCATCGCCCACTCGGGCCGCCGTCAACATCGCATGTCGACGACTTATCCAACCTCTTTATTTGCCGTCCTTATTTGCCATCCTTATCCCAGTCGCCCGGCAGCTTGCGCTCCACGCGATCCCAGGCCGAGCGGGTGGCGCTCTTCGCTTCGTTCCACGACAGGCGGGAACTGCCCTTGCTGCGTTCCCACTCGTTCTGCAGGTTCGCCTCGTTGGTGTTCCAGTCGCCCCGGTAGTTGGCGCGGCCGTTGTAGCCCAGCGAATAAGCCGGATCGTAGTCGTTGAACTGGTACGCCGGGTTGTAGTAGGACTCGTTGCGGTGCTGCTGTTCCCAGTAGGTTTTTTCCTCGGCCGGGTTGACCAGGCCGCCGACACCCTTGCCGGTCATGCCGCCGGCCAGTGCGCCGATGGCGCCGCCCGCTGCCATGCCGACCGGACCGGCCGCCGCACCCAGCGCCATGCCGGCCATCGCACCGCCGCCAGCGCCCACGCCGGTCGCCAGGTGGTGGTCGCTCAGGTCGTCGCCCGATTTCGGATTCACCACTTCGGCCGCGCCCTTGCCAGCCAGGCCGCCGGCGATACCGCCGACCACGGCACCCGCCGCCATGCCGATCGGGCCGCCTGGCGTGCCGGCCGCCAGGCCAGCCGCCGCGCCGCCCGCTGCACCGAGGCCGGTGCCGATCACGTGCTGGCCAGCACTGTCTTTCCAGCTCGATTCGATATGTGCGGCATCCTCATCCGAGCGGGCGTTCACGCCCATCACGATGCCGCCCTGCTTCAGGCCTTCTTCATAGTGCTGCACGCGCTCTTCCGGAATACCGGCACCGATCAGCGCGCCCAGCAGGCCGCCGGTCAGGCCGCCGGCACCCGCGCCGGCCAGCGCCGCCGCGAGCGGACCGGCCACTACCACGCCCAGGCCCGGCAGCACCAGCGTGGTACCCACCGCGGCCACGGCCGCCAGTGCGGCGCCGATCGCGCCGCCCACGCCGGCACCGATGCCCGCGCCTTCGGCAGCCTTGCTGCCCAGCTCGGTTTCGACCTGCTCGCCGCCGCTGAAGTAGCGCTTGCGGGTGTCATCGGACATCAGCACATTGATATCGTCCTTGCTGTAGCCACGCGAGGTGGCATGGTGATAGGCGCGCTCCGCGCTTTCGCGGTCGTTGAACAGACCAGTGACAAGGCGGGAATTCTGGTTCGTCTGGCTCATGTGAGTCTCCTTTGTGTAGGTCGATTGACGAAGCCACGATAGGCTTTTCGACAACACTTCTCTGTACGTTTGCGCACCAAGACAAGCTTTGCCTCCAACCGCGCCGGGAGCGTACGCTGGCGCACGGACTGCGAACATCGCCCGCCCTTACACTTTTTATCACGGCAGGGCTGGAACGGCCCGGTCTCTTTTCTCAACGATATATAGGGGAACGAGCATGAACTTCATCATCTGGATCGTTATCGGCGGCATCATTGGCTGGCTCGCCAGCCTTGTCATGAAAACGGACGCCCAACAAGGGATGTTCCTCAACGTAGTGGTCGGCATCATCGGTGCCTTGCTCGGCGGCTGGCTGCTGTCGCCACTGTTCGGCACGGGCACCATCAATTCCGACGATTTCAGTCCACTCTCGCTACTGGTGTCGTTCCTCGGCGCCGTGATCCTGCTGGCCATCGTGAACCTCGTCTTCCGCGGACGAGCACGCTAACCGCAGGTGCTGTACAGGAAGCCGGCCCGAGGGCCGGCTTTTTTCATGCCCGAACACCAAATATCATGCGGTTTTGCTACCGAAATTCCTGATTGACGAATCGCAATGCGATGCGGATACTTGCACGCGCCACGTTACCCGCGGCAATCATCGGGACGCCTACAACTACTCCTCTACATCGCATGAAAAAATCACTTCTCGCGCTCGCCATCATGAGCATCTCGTCCGCCCACGCCGACGAAGGCATGTGGATGCCGCAACAGCTGCCGCAGATCGCCAAGCAGCTGAAGGCCGCCGGCCTGAAGCTCGACCCGAACACCCTGACGCGCCTGACCGAATTCCCGGCCGGCGCCATCGTCAGCCTGGGCGGCTGCTCGGCATCGTTCGTTTCGCCGCAAGGGCTCGTCGTCACCAACCACCACTGCGTGTACAACAGCGTGGCGCAGAATTCCACGCCGGAACGCGACTTGCTCGCCAACGGTTTCGTGGCCCGCTCGCTGGGCGAGGAATTGCCCGCCGCACCCGGCTCGCGCGTGTTCGTGACGAAGGAAGTGCTGAACGTGACCGACAAGATCGTCACGCCCGAAGTGGCCAAGCTGTCCGGCAAGGCGCGCAGCGATGCGATCGAGAAGAACCAGAAAACGCTGGTGGCCGCCTGCGAGGCCGATCCGGGGCATCGCTGCACGGTGTCGTCGTTCTACGGCGGCCTGGAGTTCTACCAGATCAAGCAGCTGGAAATCCGCGACGTGCGCCTGGTGCATGTGCCACCCGCCGGCGTGGGCAAGTTCGGCGGCGATACCGACAACTGGATGTGGCCGCGCCACACGGGCGACTACGGTTTCTACCGCGCCTATGTGAGCAAGGATGGCAAGGCCGCCGACTACAGCAAGGACAACGTTCCTTACGTGCCGAAGCATGTGCTGAAGCTGGCCAAGGAAGGCGTGAAGGAAGGCGATTTCGTGATGGCGATGGGCTACCCGGGCCGCACCAACCGCCACCGCCTGCCGTCGGAAGTGCAGTTCACGTTCGACCATGCGTACCCGTCGTTCGTCAAGGCATCCGGCGAAACGCTGGCCATCATCGACCGCGAAACCAAGGGCAACAAGGATCTGGCGCTGAAGTACGCCGGCCAGGTCGCCAGCATCAACAACTACTACAAGAACCGCCAGGGCATGATCGATTCGTATGCCAACAGCGACTTCCTGCAGCGCAAGACCGCCGAGCATGAACAGCTGAAAACCTGGATCAACGCCGACGCGAAGCGCAAGGCCGAATACGCCGACGACATCACCAAGGTCGAGCACCTGATCGCCGAGCGCGACGCCGGTGCCAAGCGCGACTTCCACTACGGCTATGGACAACCGCGCCTGTTGACGACGGCACGCACGCTGTACCGCCTGGCCAACGAAACGCAAAAGCCCGATGCCGACCGCAAGTCCGGCTACCAGGTGCGCGACCTGCCGCGCATCAAGTCCGGCGTGGCCGGCCTGGTGCGTACCTTCGATCCGAAGGTGGACAAGGCCATCGCCATGCACCACCTGAAGAACTACCTGGCGCAGCCTGCCGCCGAGCAGAAGGCGGCGTTCAACGCGGCACTGGGTATCCGCGCCGGCATGAGCGACGCGGAGCTGTCCGCGGCGCTGGACAAGCTGTACGCGGGCACGAAGCTGACCGACGCCGCCGAGCGTGACAAGTGGCTGGACAAGAAGCCGGCCGACTTCCAGGGCAGCAGCGATGCCTTCATCAAGGCCGCCGTGGCGCTGTACGAGGCCGACCTGAAAGCCGAAGCGGAAGAAGAAGAGCTGGCCGGCAAGCTGCAGCAGGCTTACGGCAGCTACATGAAGGCCAAGATCGCCTACATGAAATCGAAGGGCCGCGCCGTATATCCGGACGCGAACGGCACGCTGCGCGTCACCTACGGCAACATCGCCGGCCGCGACCATGGCGCCGACGGCAGCACCTGGACCGCGTTCACCACCGTCAAGGGCGTGCTGGCCAAGCACACCGGCACGGGCGAGTTCGATGCGCCGAAAGCGCAGCTGGAGGCGATCAAGGCCAAGGACTTCGGCAAGTATGTCGATCCGAAACTGAAGACGGTACCGGTGAACTTCCTGGCCACGCTGGACATCACCGGCGGCAATTCGGGTTCGGCGGCACTGAACGCGAAGGGCGAACTGGTCGGCCTGGCGTTCGACGGCACGCTCGATTCGATCATCTCGGATTGGGACTTCAACCAGGCCAATACCCGCGACATCCAGGTCGACCTGCGCTACATGCTGTGGAACATGAAGCATGTGGACAAGGCCGATAATCTGCTGAAAGAAATGGGCGCGGAATAAGCGTTCCCGCTCCCGGCCTGAAAGCCACGCCTTGCAAAGGGCGTGGCTTTTTTCATGTCAGCCATTTCAACCCGGCGATGCACAGCGCGATGCCGGCAATGAGCGCCAGCCGGAGCGGTGCGGCACTCTCGCCGTACAGCACGATCCCCGCCATGGCCACGCCGGCGGCACCGATGCCGGTGAAGACGGCGAACGCGGTGCCTACTGGCAAATGCCGTAACGCCAAGGTCAGCAGCACGATGGCGCCGTTCGCGCAGGCCAGGCCGACGATGCTGGGCCACAGCCGCGTCCAGCCATCCGCATGCTTCAAGGCGAGGGCCATGGCCACGTCGGACAGTGCCGCCGCCAGCAATAACAGCCAGGCCGCCATGTCATTCGCCCTGCGCCGCCAGTGCCGCGCGCACCGCGGGGCGCGCGGCGATCTTCGCCAGCCACGCGGTGGTCGCTGGATAGTCGGCCATCGAAATGCCCAGCGTGTCGTGTTCGCGCAGCCAGGGCCAGGCGGCGATATCGGCGATGGAATAGTCGCCGCCGGCCAGCCAGTCATGGCGTGCCAGCTGCCTTTCGACCACGCCATACAGCCGCCTTGCCTCGCCGCCATAGCGTTGCAACGCCCCTTCGTTCAGCGCTCCATCCGCATGGCGGAAATACCATAGCTGTCCCAGCATCGGCCCGATATGCGCGGCCTGCAGGAACAGCCATTGCAGCACGACGCTGCGGCCTTCCTCCCCGTCCGGCAACAGGCGGCCTGACTTGCCTGCGAGATGGAACAGGATCGCCCCGGATTCGAAGATGGGCGGGCCATCGTCGACGATCAGCGGAATCTTGTGGTTCGGGCTCATGTCGGCGAAGGGCGCCAGGTGCTGTTCGCCGGCCGCGAGATCCACCCGGCGTATTTCGTGCGGCATGTCCAGTTCGTGAAGCGCGATGGCGATCTTGTGGCCGTTCGGCGTGGCGGCGGTGTAGAAGGTAAGCATGGGCATTCTCCTGAAGTGATGCGGCAGTATGGCTACTGCGGGAACGCATTAGAATTCCCAAATAACGCATAGTGATTGTGCATCCATGCATAACTGGGAAGAGCTGCATACCTTTGTCGCCGTCGTGCGCACCGGCAGCATCGCGGCCGCCGCGCGCGAGCTGAAAGTGAATCATTCGACGGTCTTGCGCCGCCTGGACAGCCTCGAACGCACGCTCGGCGTGCGCCTGTTCGAACGGCTGCAAACGGGCTATGCGCCAACCGCGGCGGGCGAGAACCTGCGCGAGCGCCTGCTGTCCGTGGAAGAGCAGATCGATGCCGCCGCGCGCACGCTGGCGGGGCTCGACGAAGCGCTCTCCGGCCCCATCCGCCTGACCACCACCGACACGCTGTGCCCGCTCCTGGTGCCCGTGCTGCAGCGCTTCCGCGAGCAGCATCCGCACGTGGCGCTGCAGCTGGTGGTCAACAACAGCTTCCTGAACCTCACGCGGCGCGAAGCCGACGTGGCGCTGCGCCCGTCGAACACGCCGCCCGACAGCCTGGTGGGCCGCGAACTCGGCAGCGTGGCCACCGCGCTGTATGCGTCGCGCGATTACCTGGACCGGGCGCAGCGCGAAGGCATCGGCCGCGGCGACTGGGCCAGGCACCAGTGGGTGGGCCTCGACGACAGCCTGGCCCATCTCGCCATCGCGCAGTGGATGGCGGAGCACGTGCCGCCGGCACGCATCGCGTTGCAAGCGGACAGCCTCGTGACGATGGCGGATGCGGTGACGGCGGGCTTCGGCGTGGCCCCGCTGCTCTGCCTTCTGGCGGAGGAACGTACCGGACTGGTGCGGCTGGCGGATCCCGATCGGCGTTTCGACACCCGGCTCTGGTTACTATGCCACCGTGACCTGCGCAACACGGCGCGGGTGCGGGCATTGATGCGCTTCATTCATGCCGAATTGGCGGCATGCCGGCACATCGCGCCCGCTTGAGGTACATTGTATTTTTCACACGCAACTCAGGAGAAAACGCATGGCAAAGAAAGTCGCTGTCCTCGTCGGCAGCCTGCGCAAGGAATCGCTGACCCGCAAATACGCCCAGGCGGTCATCAGCATGCTGCCGCCTTCGCTGGAAGGCGAGCTGGTCGAGCTGGACATGCCGCTGTACAACCAGGACCTGGACGATGCCAACACGCCGGCCGAAGCCTGGACCGCGTTCCGCGACAAGCTCAAGGGCGCCGACGCCGTGCTGTTCTTCACACCGGAATACAACCGCACGATTTCCGGCGCGCTGAAGAACGCGATCGACGTCGGTTCGCGCCCATGGGGCCACAGCGTATGGGATGGCAAGCCGGCCGCCGTCGTGTCGCAATCGCCGGGCGCCCAGGGCGGCTTCGGCGCCAACCACAACACGCGCCAGGCCGTGGTGTTCCTGAACGTGCCGGTGATGCCGGCGCCGGAACTCTACATCGGCGGTTCGCCCAACTACCTGGGCGAGGACGGCAGCATCAACAACGACCAGACCAGGGAACTGATCGGCAAGTTCGTGGCCGCGTTCGCGCAGTGGGTGGACGCCAACGCGAAGAAGTAAGCCACGGGCAGTAGGCTGCTGGCAACAAGTTGCTGGCAACAAGCTACTGGCAGGTGGGCGAGCCGAAGCGGTAGGACTCGCCGTGCGCCACGGCGTGCGCGGGCACCGGTTCGCGCCGGTCCTGTTCCATCGCCAGCAGCAGCGGCGCGCCGGCCTGGCGCAGCAAGGCCAGCCGGGCCCCCGGGAACCGTTGCGGAATCAGGCCGATCTCGTCGGCCGACAGCTCGCCATGGTTGACCAGCACCCGGCAGGATGGCCCGAAATCCAGCATGGCCGCCAGCCGCGCCGGCCGCATGCCCAGCGGATCGGGCATCGACGTCAGGCGCAGCCGGGTATCGCCCTTGCGGACCGTGATGCCTTCCCAGGTTTCCAGCGGATAAACGCTGTGGATGCCATGGCTGCGCAGGCGTTCGGCGGTGCCCGCCATCGCCACCACCGGCCGCCCGCCCCACCCCGCTCCGCTTCCCCATCTTGCCAAGCCACTCCAGTCCGGATTCGACAGCAGCACCAGGTCGATTCCCGCCATGTCCGACGCCGACAGTGCGCCGTCGGTGCCGGGATCGACCAGGATGGACAGCCCGCGCACGCGCAGCAGCGCGGTGGCGGCGCCGAAGAACCGCACTATCCCGCCGGGCTCCTGGCGCGCCATGCCGGACGGGATGGTGATCCGGTAGCGCGGCACGTCGGCGGCATGCACCGGGGTGGCGCTCCATAGCACGCTCCATAGCAACAACGACAGCAAGAACATCGACAAGCACGGCAGCAAAGGGCACGGCGCTGGCGGGATCTTCATGGGGCCTCCGGGGAAACCCCACAGTTACCATGCCGGACCCGGTTGAACGATGAACTGGCGCAAAGACCGTGCCGGATGGCCAGCGCCCTGTCAGCGCGCCGCCTTCACGGGCGCGAAGCGGTATGTTTCACCATGCTTCAGGTAACCGACCTTTTCCGCCAGCCCCCGCGCCAGGTCCACGCCGGGGAAGCGGCGCGGGATTTCCTCCTGTTGAAAACGCCGTTGATAGCACGCTTTCGCGGGCCGCCTCCACACGTTTCCGGGCCGCTGCGGCGCCCTTGCCACAAGGGTTGCGATGCTACAATCGCGGCTCGGCCGCCTACCCGGTGCCGCCGTTCCCGTCAATGCTCCTGAGATCCAGACCATGCACCCCGAATCGCTCGCTTCCATGCCCACGCCTTACGAAAAAGGCAACCAGAACCAGACCACGCTGTGGTCCGACTGCATCGCGTTCTACGAAGAACTGGCGCGCCGCTTTCCGAAGGTACTGAGCTTCCGGCAGGCAGGAGTATCCGATGGCGGCATCCCGCTGCACGTGGGCGTGGTGAGCGCGGACGGCGTGTTCGAGCGCGAGGCGATCAAGCGCGCCGGCCGCCCGGTCTACTTCAACAACAACGGCATCCACCCGGGCGAGCCGGAAGGCATCGACGCCTGCATGGCGATCGTGCGCGACTTCTGCTTCGATCCGGCGAAGCTGGCCACGCTGGGCGATACCGTGCTGCTGTTCGTGCCGGTCTATAACGTGGACGGCGCCCTCAATCGCGCGAACACGTCGCGGCCGAACCAGGAAGGCCCGGAACTGTTCGGCTTCCGCGGCAACAGCCGCCACCTGGACCTGAACCGCGACTTCATCAAGTGCGATACGCTGAACGCGCGCTTCTTCAATGAACTGATCACCGCCTGGGACCCGGACGTGATGGTCGACACCCACACGTCGAACGGCGCCGACTACACGTACACGATGACGCTGATCCACACCCAGGCCGACAAGCTGGGTTCCGGTCTCGGCCCCTTCCTGCGCGACACCATGCTGCCGCACATCTACGCGGAGATGGAAGCGCGCGGCTGGCCCACCTGCCCGTACGTGAATCCGGTGCGGGACACGCCGGACGACGGCATCGCCGAATTCCTCGAAGTGCCGCGCTTCTCCACCGGCTTCACGGCGCTGCACAACATCATCGGCTTCATGCCGGAAACGCACATGCTGAAGCCGTTCAGGGACCGCTACGAATCGATGCGCACCCTGCTGGACGTGA
The DNA here is from genome assembly GCF_004322755.1 of Pseudoduganella albidiflava. Classification (NCBI taxonomy): domain Bacteria; kingdom Pseudomonadati; phylum Pseudomonadota; class Betaproteobacteria; order Burkholderiales; family Oxalobacteraceae; genus Pseudoduganella; species Pseudoduganella albidiflava. Next base: position 26,900 of record NZ_CP036401.1, on the reverse strand, counting down.
CGCGCGAATTCACGGTGCGGCACGCGGACACCATCCAGCGCCTGCGCCGCGAAGCGAAAGCCGCCCAGCGCCAGCAGAGGGCATGGCCGGTCACGTGGAAGATGGCCGGCACGCCATCCACCTTCCGCTTCAAGGGTTACGAAGCGCGCCGCCATGGTAGCGTGCTGGGCAACTACACGCGGCTGTCGTACGACCGCAGCAAGCCCTACGAGAAGGATATTCCGTACTTCAACAGCTTCCTGCCCGATTCGGTCGTGCAGGTGCCGAAAGCCTATGTGATCCCGCAGGCGTGGCGCGAAGTGGTCGAGCGGCTGCAATGGAACGGCGTGCAGATGACGCGCGTGGCGGAGGAACGCCAGGCCGAGGCGCGCTATTACCACATCGGCGAACTGTCGACCCGCGCCACCGCCTACGAGGGCCACATGTTCCATGACGTGGTCGATGTCGAAGCGCGCACCGCTACCTTTACGCTGCACGCCGGCGACTGGATCGTGCCGCTGGACCAGGACAATGCCCGCTACGCCGTCGAAACGCTGGAGCCGCAGGCGCACGACAGCTTCTTCCGCTGGGGCTTCTTCAACTCCGTGCTGGAAAAGAAGGAAGCGATCTCGGACTACGTGTTCGAGGATCTCGCTGTCCAGCTGCTGGAAGAAGAGCCGGCGCTGAAGACCAGGTTCGAAGCCTGGAAGGCCGCCAACCCGGCGCTGCTGTCGAACCAGGAAGCCGTGCTGGACTTCATCCTGCACAATTGCGCGCGGCACGCGGAGCCGGAGTGGCGCCGCTATCCGGTACTGGGGCTGCTGTAACGAAGGCGGCTCCATGTCCCAGTCTTTACCGCCCTTGCTACATTACGCCTTAAGCCCGCGCACCTTCTTCCACAGTCACTATTTCCACCTCGGCCTGCGCTTCGGCGCGGGCCTGATCGGCATCATCTGGGCCACCCTGGCGTTCGCCGACATGACGACCGCGATGTCGGTCGGTATCGGCGCGCTGTGCACGGCGCTGATGGACATGCCCAGCCCCTTGCGCCACAAGCTCAACGAGATGCTCGCATCGGTGCTGCTGTGCAGCCTGGTGACGCTGGTGGTGAGCCTGTGCGCGCCGTATTTCTGGCTGCTGACCATCGTGCTGGTGCTGCTGTCGTTCTTCGCCAGCATGATGATCGTGTACGGCAAGAAGTCGATGCCCCTGCAGCTCGCCACCCTGTTCATCATGACGATGTCGATGGAGCACCACCTGACACCGTTGCAGGCGCTGGCGCACGCCGGCCTGTTCACGCTGGGCGGCATCGCCTACCTGGCCTACGCGATGGGCATCGCCTGGCTGCTGCGCCACCGCATCAAGCAGCAGGTGCTGGCCGAGGCGCTGTTCGAACTGGCCGCCTACATCGACACCAAGGCCGATTTCTACGACACGCGCTACAACCTGACGGAGCAGTTCAACAAGCTGGTGCGCCAGCAGGCGGCCCTGGCCGACAAGCAGCAGGCTTCGCGCGACCTGATCCTGCGCGCGCACCAGAACCGCAAGGATGCGATCGTGGTGCAGATCCACGTGTGCATGCTGGACCTGTACGAACAGATCCTGTCGACGCACACCGACTATGCGCAGCTGCGCGTGCACCTGGCCGACTCGCCGGCGCTGGAAGCGCTGCGCGGACTGGCGTTCAAGTGCGCGCGCGACATCGAGTCGGTGGCCTATGCGGTCACGCGCAAGAAGGCATCGTTCCAGGCCATCAGCTACGAACCGGAACTGGCCGCGATCGAGGCCGAACTGGCCGAACTGATGCGCCGCGTGGCGGCCGGCAAGCCGGCGCAGGAAGCGCTGGCCGTGCTGCGCGCGCAGCGCAACAAGGTGCGCGCCATCATCAACATGGTCGGCGAACTGCACGGTGCCAGCCAGAAGGCCTACGACAGCACGCCGTACTGGCAGGATGCCGACATGCAGCCGTTCCTGTCGCAGCAGAAGTACGAGATCGGCGTGCTGCTGTCGCACTTCCGGATGGATTCCCCGGTGTTCCGCTTTTCGCTGCGGGTGGCGATGGCGATCGCCTGCGGCCTGGCGATCGGCACGCTGCTGCCCTATTCGGCGCACAGCTACTGGATCATCCTCACCATCGTGATCATCCTGCGGCCCAGCTTTTCGATGACGGTGCAGCGCCGCAGCGACCGCATCGTCGGCACGGTGATCGGCTGCGTGATCACGGCCGCGATCCTGCTGTTCTTCAACCACCCGGCCGTGATCCTGACCGCCCTGGTGCTGGCCACGATCGCCACGCCCACCTTCGTCTACCTGCGCTACCGGTACACGGCCATCGCCGTGTCGATCATGATCCTGCTGCAGATGAACCTGGCCGCCGGCGGCAACCTGCACACGATCACGGAACGGCTGGTGGACACCTTCATCGGCGCGGCCGTCGCCACCGTGTTCAGCTTCGTGCTGGCCAGCTGGGAGTACCAGAGCCTGCCGAAGCTGATCCAGCAGGTGCTGGTGGCGAACGGGCGCTACATGGAGGCGGCATTCGAACTGTTGCAGGGCAAGTGCCGCAACGACTTCCCCTACCGGATCCAGCGCAAGGGCCTGATGGATGCGCTGGCCATGCTGAGCGCCGCGATGGTGCGCATGCTCGACGAACCGGCCAGCAAGCGCCGCGCGGTGGAAGACATCAACCTGTTCATCGTGCAGAACTACCTGCTGGTGGCGCACGTCGCGGCCTTGCGCGCGATCCTGCGCCGGCACGTGAAGGACATCCCGGCGCGCGAGGTGAACCGCATGCTGGCCGCCAGCCACGTGCAGGTCGGCCGCGCGCTGGCCGATGCGCTGGCCAGGCATGGCGTGAAGGTGCCGGTGCCGAGCCTGGAAGAGGACCTGGCGTGGTCGGAAACCATCGCGCCGGCCGGTTCGGTGGACTGGCCCGGCTGGCCCGTGGTGCAGCGGCGGGTACGCTTGCTGCACGCCGACGCGGAAAAGATCCTGGTGCACAGCGAGGCGATCGAGAGGAACGTGATGCAGGCGTGACGGTGGCGCCGCGGCGGCACGGCCACCTGATCCGTGGCCGTTTTGCTATCATTCCGGGTCAAGCGAAAAGTCCGGCCGAGAGCGAACCTGCGAGCGATGTCCAAATCCACTTCCGACGTTTGCCAGGACTGCGGTGCATGCTGCGCGCATTACCGCGTGTCCTTCTACTGGGGCGAGAGCGATGCCCACCCCGGCGGCACCGTGCCGCGCCACATGACCATTCCCATCACGCCGCACCGTATCGCCATGCGCGGCACGGAACAGGCGCCGGTGCGCTGCGTGGCCCTCGAGGGTGAAGTGGGCCGCAAGGTGGGCTGCTCGATCTACCCGCTGCGCTCGGCCACCTGCCGTGAATTCAGCGCCTATACGCCGGAATGCGACAAGGCGCGCGGCGCGTACGGGCTGGAGCCGCTGGCCGAGCCGGCCATGGCTGGCTAGACCCGGACTAGAAGATCAAAAGGTCAGAAGGTCATCCGTGCCTGCACCCAGGCGGTGCGCGGCGCGGCCACCATGCGGCCCAGGTTGCCGTCCACGTTGCGCGTGTAGTAGCGCTTGTCGGCCAGGTTGTTCACGCCGGCCAGCAAGTGCACGCCGGGCTTGCCCGGCAGCTTCCAGCCCACCTGGCCATTGACGGTACCGAAACCGGGAATGCGGCCCACGCCGCCGTTGGCGGATTCGGCGATGGTATTTTCCGCGTCCGAGAACTGCCCGCTCTGCGCCGTGGCGGACAGGCCGGCGGAGAAGGCGCCGGTCTCGTAGCGGGCGCCGATCGTGCCGGTGCGGCGCGCGTAGAACGGTACGTCCAGCCCGGCCGTGCTGCCCGATTCCTGGATCGCCTTCGTATAGTTCCAGTTGGCGTAGGCGGACAGGCCTTCCAGCACGCCATCGAAACGGTAGTCGACGGCGCTCTCGATGCCTTCATGCCGTGTGGCGCCGATGTTGCGGAAGGTGGGCGGCGTGCTGCCCGGCACCTGCAGGATCTGGTTGTCGAAGCGCAGGCGGTACAGCGTGGCCTCGGCCGTCAGCCCGCGCGCTTTCCAGCGCGCGCCCAGCTCCACGGTCTTCGCCAGTTCGGGTTGCAGCGGATTGGCCGCCGTCTGCGAATTGAGCTGGGTGTTCTGCACCGGGCCGAACGAGGTGCCGTAGTTGGCGAATACCGTCAGCGCGGCATCTACGAGGTAGGCCACGTTGAGCGACGGCAGCGCCTTGTCGTTCGACGTGTCGAAATCGCGGCTGCCGGCGCGCTCGGTGCGCAGCGAATCGATTTTCTCGAAGCGCACGCCGGGCGTGATGCGCCAGGCGCCGTAGGCGATCCGGTCGTCCACGTAGAACGCGTGGGCATCCGTCTCGTTGTCGAAGGTGGCGGTGGCGCCCTGTACGCCGGTGGCCACGGCCACCGTGTAGTTGTTGTCGTCGCCCCGTTCGCGCAGGTAGCGGTAGCCGGCCGTCACATCGTGCGTGGTGGTGCCCCACTTCACGCGCTGGGTATAGCGCGGCTCCACGCCCAGCACCTGGTAGTTGCGCGGCTGGTAGGTGATCGCGGTACGGCCCGCGTTGATCAGCGCGCTGCTGCGCGAACTTTCGTTGTAATACACCTTCACCTCCGCTTCCTGCGTGGCGGAAATGGTGTTCAGGTAGCCGAGATCGATGCCCTTGCGCTCACCGTCCCAGTAGTCGGTGGGGCGCGTGTTCTGGAAGGGATTGGCATCGTACTGGGCAACCGTCAGCCCGCCGGGCGTGTTCGACTTCACGTCGTAGTACGACAGCTTGCCGTAAATTTGAGCACTGCGCTGAGCGCCCGCGCCCAGCCGGTAGCGGAACTTCAGCGCGAAGTCGTTGACCTTTTCATCGCTGCCCTCGCGCCAGCCGCTGCCGTCGATGCCGGAATACAGCAGCGCGACACCGAGGCCGTTATCGAGCTGGCTGCCGGCGAAGGCGCTGTACTGCGTGCTGTGACCACCCTCGCCGAAGTGGTTGTAGCGGATCGACGCGTCGCCGGCGATTCCGGGGGCATCGGGGATCGACCGGGTGGTGAAGTTGATGATGCCGCCCACGTTCTGCGGGCCGTAGCGCACCGCGCCGCCGCCGCGCACCACGTCGATTGCTTCGATGTTGTTCAGGCTGACGGGGGCGAACGACAGCTGCGGCTGGCCATACGGCGCCACGGCCAGCGGCACGCCGTCGAGCAATACCGTGGAGCGCGGCGAATAACGGCCCGTGAGCCCGCGCACGCCGATGTTCAGCGAGATGGCGCTGCCGGCGGTGCCGGAGTTGTCGGTGCTTTGCACGCCCGGGATGCGGCGCAGCACGTCGCCGATATTGGCCGCGCCGGTCGCTTCGATATCTTCCTTCTGCACGACGGTACGCGCGCCGGCGAAGTTCTTGACGCTGTTCTGCAAACCGGAGCCGAGCCAGTTGCCCGTCACCGTCACGGTTTCCAGGGGCTCGCTGCCCTGTTGCGCGAAGGCGGGAGCGGAAACGGCAAAGGCCGCGCACACAGCGGCGGCGCAGCGGGACAGGCGGAAGGCGTGGGAAGGCATGGCGGCTCGACGATAAACAAACGCAAATGATAACACTTCTCATTTGCAAGTTCGAGCCATGACGCCCTGCCTGCCGCCCCTCGTCCCCTGCTTATTCGCCCTGCTTATTCGCCCTGCCGCAACGCCGCCACCGGCGTCACCCGCATCGCCACGAGGGCGTGACGCAGCGTGGCGCCGAGTGCCGTCAGCGCGCCGATCAGCAGCGCGGCCGGCAATGCCCACCACGCGTAGGCGGTGACCTCGGCAAAGCCGGCCAGGTAATGGGCGATGGCGAATCCGGCCGGCGGCAGTGCCAGTGCGGCGGCGGCCAGCAACAGCAGTGCGAACTCGGTGCCGACCAGCAGGCCGATCGCCCGGCCGCCCGCGCCGTGCAGCTTGCGCAGCGCGATTTCACGGCCGCGCCGCTGCACGCTGCCGGCCGCCAGCACGTATATGCCGAACGCGGCAATACCGGTGGTCACCGCGGTCCCCAGCGTCAGCAGGCGGGCGATGCGCCAGTCGTCGGCGCTGCCATTCTCGTAGACGGCACGGGCCGGCTGTACCCAGACGGACGGCCCGGGGAAATAGCGCGCCATCAGCGGTGCCAGGGTCTTTTCCAGCGTGCCGACGTCCAGGCGGGTGCGCAGCATGACCAGGTTCGCGTTGGCCTGTTCGACCGTGTACACCATGGCCGTCACCGGATAGCGGGAACCCTTGTGGCGCAGCGGCGGTGCGATGCCGGCCACGCGCAGCGCCTTGCTGCCCATCGTGACGACCTGGCCCACCGCGGCGGCTTCGGAAGCGAAACCAAGTGCCCGCGCGGCGGCCCCGTTCAGGATGATGTCGTCCTGTTGCGCCGCCGCCGGGCGCGTGCCATCGAAACCGCTCCCGGCTACCGGCACGATGCCCGTCACGGCGAAGAAGTTCGGGCTGACCAGGCTCATTTCAAAGCGCTGCTCCACCCCGGACGGCCCGCGGAACGCGGTGCTGTTGCGCACCATCGGATAGCCGAACGGCAGGTCGATGGCGGTTGCGCCGGCGATGCCGGGCACGCGCTCCAGCGCTTCACGGAACGCCTGCCGCGTGTCGGCACTGGCTTCCTGGCGCAGGTGGAGCAGCATGAACTCATCGACCGCAAAGCCCGGATTGGCCTGCGCCGCGAAGCGGGCCTGCCAGCCGATGGCCAGCGCCAGCGCGCACAGGCTGATCGCGGCGGCGAACTGGAACACGGTCAGCGCGCGGCGCAGCCAGGCGCTGCCCGCCGGTTCGCTGTTGGCCCGCCCGGCCAGTGCCCGTGCCGGCAGCACGCGCAGCGCCATGCGCGCCGGCCAGATACCGCATGCCAGGCCGGTCGCCAGCCCGATCGCCAGCGCGGCCAGCAGCGATGCCGGCGACAGGAACGCGGCCAGCGGCCGGTCTATCAATTCCGAGAACATCGGCAGCAGCAGCCAGGCCAGCAGCAGGCCCAGTCCCGTGGCGGCCAGCGCCATGGCCGCCGATTCGGCCAGGAACTGCGTGGCCAGGCGGCCGGCGCTGGCTCCCAGCGTCTTGCGCACGGCGATCTCGCGGCCGCGCGCCAGCACACGCAGGGTAGCCAGGTTGACGTAATTGGTGGCGGCCAGCGCGAGGATCAGCAACGCCAGCCCGGCCAGGGCCAGCACGCGCGCCTTCGATGCGCGCGGGCCGCCGTGGAAGACCGCGACGTCGGTATCGAAATAGGCATCGGCCAGCGGCGTAACGGCCACGTCCACCATCGTGCCGCCCACCTTGCGCATGGCCTCCTCCCCCACCATCGCGGCCACCACGCGATTCGCTTCCAGCTGCATGGGCGCGGCGAGCGCCTGCGGCGTGACACCCGACGCCCTGGCATACAGCTTGCCCGCCAGCGCCATCCAGTTATGGCGCTCCCGTTCGCGCTCGCCCGGCTTCCACAGCACCGTGCCTTCGCCCACCAGCGCGACATACGGCAGCGTGGTATTGGGCTGCGGTTCGGGCAGCAGCGCCGACACGCGCAACATGCGGCCGTCGACGTCGAGCGTGCGGCCCAGTACCGCCGTCGTACCGAACAACTCGCGCGCGCCGCGCGGCGTCAGCGCGAGCCCGTCCGGGCGGGCCAGCGTGGCCGGCAGGTCGCCCTCCACGGCGCGCACGCCGAACATGGCGGGGAAGGTCGCGCTGACTTCGCTGAACTCGATCTCGCGCGGCTTGCCATCCACCTTGACCGTTTTCTTGTGCGGAACCACGTTGCACAGCGTGAGCGGCAAGCCGCTCTTGACCATCACATCGGCGGCCGGCAGCGGCATCTGCTCGATCCATTGCGGCTCGGCCAGCAGCTTCAGCTTGTGCTTGTAGACGTAGACGTTGCGGTTATCCGGCACCGCGCTGTCATAGCTGAATGAGTAATGGACGAACCCCAGCAGCAGGAAGGCGGCGGCCAGTCCGACCGCCAGCCCGAGCAGCATCGCGGCCGTGTGCAGGGGCTGGCGTGCCAGCACCCGCCAGCCAATCCGGAAATCACGCAAGCGCATGTTGGTCTCCATGTTGTTTGTTCTTGTCGACAGTGCAAGCAATATGCCAGGACCTTCCATGGGCAGGGAACGACAAGGCTGTCCGGCGCCGGACATTCGAGGTGTTCGCTAGCGAACAGTATCCGTTTTCTCCAAGATAACTATTCACAATTCGCATGGCTGGCATCACAAACTAAAAGTTTATTTATGGCCAGGGTGTCCCTATACTGCACTGCAACAACCCTTATTTCAGGAGCTAACATGTCTACCGCCCTCATCACCACTCCGGCCACCCGCGGCTATCTGGATAGCGTGGGCCGTGTCGCCATGAATTTCTTCGGCAAGATGCTTGCCTTCGCCCCGTTTGCCGCAGGTGCTTCGCACGGCAGCGCTTCGCAGACTTCCTCGCTGCGCGAACGCGAATCCCTGCTGCGCCTGGCCAAGAACTTCGACACGCTGTCGCCGAGCCAGGCCGCCGAACTGCGCAACCTCGCAGGCCGCGACTGATCGACTGCGACGACTCAGCTGCGACTGCCCCGCTCTCGGGCATGAAGAAAAAGCCGGCATTGCCGGCTTTTTTATTTTCCAGGATGAATTCGGTTTCGCCAATTGCCTGCCCACGATGCCCCGGCGACGAACACGTTGCGATGAATCGACCAGCCGTTTTATTTCTTGGCACATCAATAAATACCTGCGGGGTAGCGCTCTTCACTATTTCCTTATTATTCCGCCCTGGCATGGAATGCCGCCTGCCAGTGAATTCCCCGTAGATCCTCTGATTACCTGGTCAGGCAATGGACAGCCACAGGCGTAATGCCGTTAAGTTAAGCGTCACCTGACACATTGAAAGCGCACGCATTCACCCCAACGGCGAAGGGCTGGGGTCAGACCCGCCGGGTCTGACCCCGGAATTTGCTCTTGGGGTCGGCTTAACTTAACGGCATTACAGCCACAGGCGAGTATTTCCTGTGTCTTCCGCCAGTGATCCTGCTCTGGCAGCAGCCTCCATCAGGTATGCGATGCCTCCGCTATTTCCATTATTACCTTTCCCGGCCACGGACATGCCGCAGGGTGATGAAACGCCTTTATTTGTTGTCCCATTCATACGATTGGCGAATGGATCACATCACAAATCAAAAGTTCGTTTATTTCCCGGGCAGCCCTACACTGGATGCAACAACGTTAATTCAGGAGACAGCCACGGCGATAACGCCAGGCTAACTGTCATTAACTTCAGGGGAAAATCTCATGTCCAATAAAATGTTCGCCAACAAGCATTACCTGGGTCTGGTCGCCGCGCTGCTGTTGTCCGGTGCCGCTTCCGCCATCGAAGTCCCGGCCACTCCCGACAGCCGCAATTGCAAGGCGGACTATCCGCGTGCCGCGCTGGCCAATGAAGAGCAAGGCACGGTATCGATGTCGCTGCTGGTGTCCGCCGGTGGCGAAGTCAAGGATTCGCGCATCAACAAGTCCAGCGGTTCCCGGGCGCTCGACAATGCCGCGCTGCGCAAGCTGGCCGCGTGCAAGTTCGCGCCGGGCTCGAAGGACGGCGCGCCGGCCGATACGTGGACCCGGGTCGACTACGCGTGGAAGATCGACTAAAGCGATTCGTACTCTCTCGTCGAAAGCCGGCATATGCCGGCTTTTTTTTTCGTTTCATGCAAGACAACCGGCCCGACCTTTATACGATCCAGTGATGGCAGGGTATTCTCGTGCGTTATAAATAGTTGCGATATGGAAACCACAACTATATGGTTTGCGTATGGCGCTCATCACAAATGAAAAGTTTTTTTATTTCTGTGCGCGCCCTATACTGCACTGCATCAACGAACAAATCACATCAGGAGCTTAGCCATGTCGACCGCCATCATCACCACCACCGCCACCGCAGGTTCCCTGGACAGCACCGGCCGCATCGTGATGAACTGGCTGCGCGGCCTGCTGCGCACCACGCCGGCGGCACTGGCCGAAGTCCAGGGCAGCAAGTCGAAGCCGGACGCGGAACTGCCGTCATACTACAAGGTCGGCGTGCGCATGTCCCTGCTGCGCTGGGCCGACGAACTGGAAGCGGAAGCGCCGCACGAAGCCGCCAAGCTGCGCGCACGTGCCGCCGCGATCTGATCGTCGAATCTCCGCACATGAAAAAGCCGGCATTGCCGGCTTTTTTTACGTCTACCTATTCAGGTATTTGTCGAACCACCCCACGATCCGCTTCTTCAGGTCCCGCTGGTGCTCGGGATTGCGGATCGCGTGCCCTTCATCCTGGTACACCACGAACGTGGTCGGCACGCCGAGCGCTTTCAGCGCGTGCCAGAACTCCATCGATTGCGCGGCGGGCGTCTCGACATCGCGCTCGCCCACGTAGACCAGGGTCGGCGTCCTGGCATCCTTCACGTACTCGATCGGCGACAGCTTGCGGTAGATGGCCGGATCGTCGTACATCGTGGCGCCGAAGAACGGCACCATCCACTGGTCGATGCCGTTCTGGCCGTAGTAGCTGATCCAGTTCGCCACGCCGGCACCGGCCACGGCAGCCTTGAAGCGGTCGCTGTGCGTCACGCCCCACATCGTCATGAAGCCGCCGTACGAGTGGCCCATCAGGCCCAGGCGCGCGGCGTCGACCGGCGCCGCCCCGGCCGCGGCATCCACGCCGGCCAGGATGTCGCGCAAGTCGCCGCCGCCGAAGTCGCGGCGGTTGGCGCGGGCGAAGTCCTGGCCCTGGCCGAAGCTGCCGCGCGGGTTCGGCATGAACACGAAGTAGCCGGCGTCGACCAGCGAGCGCACCACGGAATTGCCCGCTTCGCCGGCCGGGATATAGCGCGGCGTCACGGCCGACGCGGGGCCGCCGTGCACCTGGACGATCATCGGATACTTCTTGCCGGCCACGGGATGCAGCGGCCCCACCAGCCAGCCCTGGTTGGCGAAGCCTTCGTTGGTCCACGCCACGTTCCGCACCGCGACCTGGGCGGCCAGCCGGTCGTTGTCACGCGTGAGCTGCCGCGGTTGCGCCAGCGTGCCGGCCACCAGGCGCGGTGCGCTGGCGAAGTCCTCCACCGCGCCGGCGAGCATGCTGCCGTCCGCGCTGAACGACAGCCGGCCATCGGTGCCGCCGGCCGCCGTGACCGGGGCATGCCATTGCTTCGTTGTTTCACCGCTGGCCGCATCGATGGACAGCACCGTCAGCTGGTCGCCCATCAACGCGGAACCGACCAGGCCGTTCTTGCGCCAGGCCAGGCCATGGAAGGTGCCCTTGAATCCGGGCGTGATGTTCGTGGGTTCGCCGCCGGCCAGCGGCACGGTCCAGATGTCGCCACCGATCGAGCCGAAGTCGCTCATCAACCCGCCCACGTAGGCGACCGTCTTCCCGTCCGGCGACACGCGCGGCAGGTTCAATTGCGTGGCCGGCGACGCGATCACGCGTAGCGCGCCGCTGGCGGCATCCACGTAGGCCAGCTTGGCCACCCACCAGTTGTTGTCGCCGTTGCCTTTCGCGCCCGTGGCGACGAAGCCCTTGCCGTCCGGCGTCCAGTCGTATTCGTAGATGAAGGTATCGCCCGGCGACAGCAGTTTCACGGTACCGCCGGTGGCCGGCACGGTGGCGATGCGCTGCGCATCGTCGTTGCTGCCGATCTCGCCGACCAGGCGGGCGCCGGCCGCGGTGGCGCCGGTTTCCTTGCGCGCGCCGACCGTGGCCAGCAGCGCCAGCGTTGCGCCGTCCGGCGACCAGCGTGCCGAATTGGCGTTGCCCTCCACGCTGGCCAGCGCCCGCGTGCCGACATACAGGGTGGCCTTGCCGCCCATGCTGCCGATGAAGGCCACCCGTTTGCCGTCCGGCGACCAGCCGGGGCGGTCGTAGCTGCAGGTCTTGCACGGATCGTATTCGTGCACGATCTTGCCGCTGGCGGCATCGCGCACCACCACCACGGCATGCGGCCGCTGGCCGGGCACGCCGGTGTCGACCGATTCGAGCGCGGCGATGCGTTCGCCGGTGGGCGACAGCGCCACCGCCTTGTAGTCGCGCATGGCCAGGTCGGCCGGCGCCGCCAGGGCGACCGCCCCGGCCGACGTGGCCGCGGCCACGAAACTTGCGAGGGCGATTGCTTTGACCTTCATGTCGATCGATGGCATGTCACTGCTTGTTCAGGCGGGAATGGCGGATGCCGTAGGCGAAATAGGTGAGGATGGCGGCCGCCATCCAGATCGAGAAGATCACGCGGGTGGTGTGCGACAGGCCCACCATCAGGTACAGGCACGCTGCGATCGACAGGCCAGGCACCAGGTAAGGGCCGAGCGGCACGCGGAAGCCGCCTTTCTTGTAGGTGCCGGCGCGGCGCTCCTTGAGGCGCATGACGGGCACCGCGACCGACACCACGATGAATGCCGTCAGCGTGCCCATGCTGACCATGTCCCACAGGAAGGTGGCGTCCACGAAACCGGCCACGCAGCCCACCACGATGCTGACGATGATCGTGTTCAGCACCGGCGTGGCGGTGCGCTGGCTCACCTTGTGGAAACCCTTCGAAATCAGGCCGTCGCGCGAGATCGCGTAGAGGATCCGCGTCTGGCCATAGATGGTGACGAGCGTGACGGAGAACACGGAAATCACGGCCCCGGCGGACAGCACCAGCGCCGGCCACGCGTGGCCCGTCACGTTCTGCAGGATCACGGCCAGGCCGGCTTCCTGCCCTTCGAACTTGTGCGCCGGCTGCGCGCCCATCGCGGCCACCGCCACCAGCAGGTAGAACACGGTGACGATGCCCAGCGCGGCCAGGATGCCCAGCGGGACATTGCGCTTCGGGTTGTGCACTTCCTCGCCGGCCGTGGCCACGGTATCGAGCCCGATGAACGAGAAGAACACGGTGCCGGCGGCGGCCGTCACGCCCGCCATGCCCAGCAGGCCCTTCTCGCCTTCGCCCTTGAAGAAGGGCGTGAAGTTGGCGGCATCGAAGCCCGTGAAGGCGATGGCCACGAAGAACAGCAGGATCGCCAGCTTGATGATCACCATCACCGCGTTGGTGCGCGCCGATTCCTTCGCGCCGCGCACCAGCAGCAGGCAGCACAGCGCCACCAGGATGATCGGCGGCAGGTTGACGTGGCCCCAGTTGAACACCACGCCGTCCGGCGAAGACACGATCATCGGCGTGCGCAGCAAGGTGGGTATCTGCCAGCCGAAGGCATTGGCCAGGAAGTTGTTCAGGTAATCGGACCAGCCGATCGCCGTGGCGCTGGCGGCCAGCCCGTATTCGAGCAGCAGGCAGGCGGCCATGATGAAGGCCAGGAACTCGCCCACCGTCGCATAGGCGAAGGAATAGGAAGAACCGGAAGCGGGAATTCGGAACGCCAGTTCGGCGTAGCACAGCGCCGTGAGCCCCGCCGTCATCGCGGCCAGCAGGAACGACAGGATCACCGCGGGGCCGGCCTTGGGCACCGCTTCGACCATCGTGAAGAAGATGCCGGTGCCGATGGTGGCGCCGACCCCGATCATCGTCAGCGAGAACAGGCCCATCGAGCGGGCCAGGCCGCCGGGAGCGTGGGGCACTTCCATGCCGATGCCCGGCGCGCTTTCCGCGCCCGTATCGGCAGTGGCGACGATCGGCTTGGTACGGGTCAGTTTCTGGACCAGCGTCTGGCTCACAGGCATTCCTTGTTCAGGGTGTCAAAGCCGCAGCGCTCGTGACGCCGGGCAAAGTCGCGATTATAGGGCCAAGTTTCGCGACTTCCCTAAAGGAATTTGGAGTGGAAAAGACAAGTGGTAATAATGTTACGTCAATGAGTTACGTCAATGAGTTACGTCAATGAGTTACGTCAACGGGTTATGACACCGTGGACTATCACCATGCCGCGCCAACGTGTCAGCCCAACGCGTCATGGCATGCGTTACCCCGAGGCGGCCGCGTCAATGGCTTATCGGGCAAGCCAGCCGCGCCGCCATCTCCGCCACGCTGTCGAACATCAGCTTCGGTGCGCGGGCACGCAGTGCTTCCGGCTTGGCATATCCCCAGCCGACCGCGCCGAAGTCCAGGCCCTCGGCATGGGCCGCGTCGATGTCGCGCACTTCGTCGCCCACGCACAGCACGCGCTCGCCCGCCACGCCGCTGCGCTGGACCACGCGGCGCAGCCGGCGGCGCTTGCCGAACAGCGCCGCGCCGCATTCGAAGTGGATGAACAGGCGCGCATCGTCGCCCAGCACGGCGCGCACGTTCGCTTCGGAATTGGAGCTCACGATCGCCAGCAGCACGCCGTCGGCCGCCGCGCTGCGCAGCGCCTCGCGCATGCCGTCGAACAGGCGGATGCGGCCGATGCTTTGCGCCATCAGCGCGCGGAAATGCATCGCCACCGGCAGCAGCTTCCAGCGCGGCAAACCCACGTGGCGCATGATGTGCGGCAGGTCCGCTCCGCGCAGTTCGTCGAGGTGCGCGCGGTCCAGGCGCCGGAAGTGGTGGGCGTCCGCCAGCGTGTCGAACACTTCGAGGAAAAAAGGGAAGCTGTCGGCCAGCGTGCCGTCGAAATCAAAGATCAGCAGGTCGTAGCGCATCGTTCCCTTGTGGTCGTGCTCTTGTGGTCGTGCTCTTGTGGTCGTGCTCTTTATCTTCGTGCCGGTCAGCGCTGCCCCAGGCGGGTCGGGCCGAACAGCTGTTTCTGGTCGTGCGGCTGGCAGCGCCAGTATTGCGGCGGCGCGTCCACCTGCGCACCCAGCTGCGCGGCGGCGTGCCACGGCCAGCGCGGATCGTACAGGATGCCGCGCGCCAGTGCCACCATGTCGGCCTGGCTATCCGCGATGATCGCCTCGGCCTGCGCCGCCTCGGTGATCAGGCCCACGCCGATCGTCGGCAAGCCCGTCTCGCGCCGGATGCGTTCGGCAAAGCCGACCTGGTAGCCGGGGCCGACCGGGATCTTCTGCAGCGGCGACACGCCTCCGCTGGAAACATGCATGAAATCGGTGCCCAGTTTTTTCAGCTCGTTGGCGAAGACCACGCTCTGCTCGATATCCCAGCCGCCTTCTACCCAGTCCGACGCCGAAATCCGCATGCCCACCGCCACCTCGGGCGGCACGGCCTCGCGCACCGCCGCAAAGACCTCGAGCGGGAAGCGCATGCGGTTCTCCAGCGAGCCGCCGTATCGGTCGGTACGCTGGTTGGACAGCGGCGACAGGAATTGGTGCAGCAGATAGCCGTGCGCGCCGTGCAGTTCGATCCCTTCGATGCCGAGCTCGTGCACGCGGCGGGCCGCCGCCACGAAGTCGTCCTTCACTTTCGCCAGGCCCGCGTCATCCAGCGCCAGCGGCACGGTTTCATGGTCGGCATGGGGCACGGGCGAAGGCGCCACCGTCCGCCAGCCGCCCTCTTCGATGCTGATGTTGCCGCCGCCTTCCCACGGCACGGCCGACGACGCCTTGCGGCCGGCATGGGCCAGCTGCACGGCCAGCGCGATCGGCGAATGCCTGCGGATGGCCGCCACGATGGGCTGCAGCGCCCGCCGATGGTCGTCCGACCACAGGCCCAGGTCCTGCGCCGAGATGCGGCCTTCCGGCGAGACGGCGGTGGCTTCCAGGATCAGCAGCGCGGCGCCGGACAAGGCGAGATTGCCCAGGTGGATCATGTGCCAGTCGGCGGGCAAGCCGTCGACGGCGGAATACTGGCACATCGGCGCGATCGCGATGCGGTTCTTCAGTTGCAGCGGGCCGAGGGTGTACGGAGAAAATAGCTGGCTCATGTTTTCCTTTCATCGAAGTAGCCGCGAGTGTAGCCAAGATCGCAACCACGCGTCGTTACATGTGCTTACTTTTGATACAGGGAAAAGGTAGATCGCTTATTGGTATAAGGATAATCTTGCACGTGCCAAATAATTCCGCACAAGCCGGCAAGAACAGGAGGAAGAGATGACGCTGTACCAGAAGATTCCGACCACTTCTTCGCGCATCGATCCGATGATGCTGGTGGCTGCCGCCGGCATCGTGCTGCTTTCCGTCGTGGCGACGGCGATGATCGTGCGCTGGCTGCCGGACGAAGGCCGCGCCGGCGATGCATCGGTTGCGCCGCCTGTCCCGGCCACGGCCGCGCGGGCGTCGTCCGCTTCGTCGTCGGCCGACCTGCCGGCCACGCCCGTCACGCGCAAGGTGCGCGACCAGAATTCCCAGGCGCGGGCCACCCAGTTCGCCTCCGCCTGAACCCGGTACCGGTTTCACACGCCCTCTTGAGCCACCTTCGCGGTGGCTTTTTTTACGCCCTGTGCAGGTCAGCCGATCCGCACGACCATCATCCCGGCACGCAGGCCGATACGGACGTCGGGGTTGGGAAACACGACGAATTCCTCATCGTGTTGCACCGTGTAGACGGTGTCGCCGTCGCGGGCGATTTCATCGCCCTGCCGCAGTGGCGTGAAGTTCTGCGTTTCCTTGCCGAAGGCCATCGTGAAGCGATCGGACAGCTTGATGATGTTTTGCGCTACCCGGAAGAGGTGGGGGACCGCGAGTGGAGCCTGCGCAGGTGGCTTCCCGCGCAGCAGGCGGTCCAGCGCGGCCGAAGCGGCGGCGAATTGCGCCAGGTCGTTGCGGCCCAGCGTGCCGATACGCCCCAGTTCCACCGTGCTGCCCGCGGCGCCGTGGTGCTCGGCCGTGTGGTAGCTGTAGGTGCCCGCCGTTTCCCGGTTCAGGATGACGGCGCCGATGCCCGCCTCGCCCAGCCAGCCGATCAACCGCTCGCGCGCCGTTTCCTCGATCAGTTCCGGCACGATCGCGAACGTGGGGTAATGCGACGCGCGGATCGCCGTGTGCAGGTCGAGGTGCCAGCGCTCGGCGCCCGCATCGGCGAAGAAGGCCGCGGTGGCGGCGATCATCTCGTCCGCCCGCGCCGCCTCGGCGGTGCCGGCCAGGCTGCCCCGCTCGGCGCGGAACATCCGGTTCAGGTCGGCGTCGATGAAGCGCTTGCCGGCGCGGATCGCACCGATGCTGCCGACGCAGACCATCAGGTCCACCGCCAGCGCCGCCGGTTCCCGCGCCAGCGCATCGAGCAGGTAGGCCGTCAACTCGATCGGCCCCGTTTCATCGCCATGCACGCCGACCGACAGCAGCACCGCCGGCCGGCCGCTGCCCGGGCGGCGGATCGTCAGGATGCCGTCCGCCGGCTCGGCGACCGAAAAACCGGCGCCGCCGAACGCCTGCGCGACGGCCGAGAAGTCCGCTTCCGCCAGGGCCCGCACGGGGGGCGGCAGGCCGTCCTGCAAGGTTTCGTTCATGTCACGCCGCCTTCTGCATGCCGTAACCGCCGGTGTTGACCGCTTCGGACAAGGTCCAGACATCCAGCATCGCCTGTTCCAGGTCGGCCGGTGCGCTGAACACCGGCAGGTTCAGCGACGCGATCACGGCATCGACCGCGCCGGTGCCGTGGCCTGCGGCGCGGGCCAGCACCTGTGCCAGCAAGCGCTGCTGCGTGCGCCGCAACGCCTGCTGCGCATAGCTGCGCAACTGCTCCTGCGAGCGGCTGGTGGCCGGCAGGTGCAGGCCGCGCTCCAGCGCATCGATGCCCGCCTTCGCGCGCAGCGTGGTGCCCAGCGCCAGGAACGCCGGCAAGTCCATGCCATCCGGCCGCTGCACCGACAGTGCCGCGAACAGGAAGGCCGATACGCCTTCGATGCCTTCCAGCGCCCTCCAGGCCTCGGCGAACCCCGGCTTCAGGTCCGGCACCGCATCGGCCTCGGTGGCCGTGCCGGCCGGCGCGAGGCGGCCGGCCATGCCCGGTTCGGCGAACAGGCGGGACAGTTCGGCGATGCCGCCGCTGCCCTGCAACTGGTCCTTCGGCACCGCCAGCACGCCTTCCAGCACGGCCCGCAGCGCCGAACGGCTGCGCGCATCGACGGCCATCGCCACTTCGCGCGGCACGGCCAGCGCATCGGCATCGAGCGTATCGAATACCGGGTTCAGGTTCAGCGCCGACCATGCCTTGCCCCACGCCAGGATCACGTCCGTCTCGGCCACGCCATGGTCGTGCGCCAGGTTGCGGATCATCAGCGGGCCGCAGCGGTTCACCACCTCGTTGGCCAGCACGGTGGCCAGGATCGCGTTGGCCAGCGGGTGCGCCAGCGGCGAGCGGGTGGCCACCAGCAGTTCGGGGAAGTACGGCCGCAGCACGGCTTCGGCCCAGCTTTCCCCGGTCAGCGGCAACACGCCCAGCAGGCGCTTGTAGCGGTTCTTCACATTGGCGATGACGACGGCCAGTTCCGGCGTCGTCAGGCCGCGGTTATCGCCTTTGCGACGTGCCAGCTCGGCCACCGACGGCAGCATCTCCAGCTCGCGCGACAGCGCGCCCTCTTCTTCCAGGCTGGCGATCAGCGCCGCATAGCCCTTCTGCACCGTGACATCCGATTGCGCCTGCAGCTCGCGCACCAGCAGGCGGGTCTGCTGCGTGTTGTCGCGCAGGACCAGGCGCACGATATCGTCCGTCATGTCGTTCAGCGTGCGGTTGCGCTGTTCTTCCGTCAGCAGGCCGGCATTGACTTCCACGTCGAGCCAGATCTTCGCGTTCACTTCATGGTCCGAGCAATCCACGCCGGCCGAGTTGTCGATCGCATCGGTGAAGATGCGCCCGCCCGCCAGCGCGAACTCGATGCGGCCGGCCTGCGTGGCGCCCAGGTTGCCGCCCTCGCCCACCACCTTGCAGCGCAATTCGCCGCCATTGACGCGCAGCTGGTCGTTGGCGCGGTCCTTCACCTGCGCATTGGTTTCGGTGGAGGCCTTGATGTAGGTGCCGATGCCGCCGTTGTAGAACAGGTCCACCGGCGCCAGCAGGATGCGGTGCATCAGTTCCTCGGGCGTGAGCGAGGTTTCGGCGATCTGCAGGGCTTCGCGCACCTGCTGCGACAGCTCGATCGTGCGCAGCGAGCGGGCATACACGCCGCCGCCCTCGGAGATCAGGCTCTTGTCGTAATCCTCCCACGAGGAGCGGGGCAGCGCGAACATGCGCTGGCGCTCGGCGAACGAGCGGTCGGTATCCGGGTTCGGGTCGAGGAAGATGTGGCGATGGTCGAACGCGGCCAGCAGGCGGATCTTGTCCGACAACAGCATGCCGTTGCCGAACACGTCGCCCGACATGTCGCCCACCCCGACCACGGTGAACGGGGTGGTGGCCATGTCGTGGCCCATCTCGTAGAAGTGGCGCTTGACGGCTTCGAACGCGCCCTTCGCCGTAATGCCCAGTTTCTTGTGGTCGTAGCCGTTCGAACCGCCCGAGGCGAACGCATCGCCCAGCCAGAAACCGCGTTCCACGGCGATGCTGTTGGCGATATCGGAGAACGAGGCCGTGCCCTTGTCGGCGGCCACCACGAGGTAGGGGTCGTCGTCATCGTAGCGCACGGTATCGGCCGGCGGCACGATCTTGCCCAGCACGCGGTTGTCCGTCACTTCCAGCAGGCTGGCGATGAACATGCGGTACACCGCTTCGCCCTCGGCCGCCACGACTTCGCGCGGCGCGCCGGCCGGCATCTGCTTGCACACGAAGCCGCCCTTGGCACCGGCCGGCACGATCACGGCGTTCTTCACCATCTGCGCCTTCACCAGGCCCAGCACCTCGGTGCGGTAATCCTCCATCCGGTCCGACCAGCGCAGGCCGCCGCGCGCCACCGGGCCGCCGCGCAGGTGCACGCCCTCGAAGCGGCGCGAGAACACGTAGATCTCGCGGTACGGTTTCGGCTCGGGCAGGAAGGCCAGGCGGCCCGTGTCGAACTTGAAGATGACCTTGTCGCGCACGTCCAGCACGTCGGGGTTCTGCAGTTCCGGGCTGGGCTGGAAGTAGTTGGTGCGCACGGTGGCCAGGATCAGGTCGATCAGCGCGGCCAGGATCACTTCCAGGTCGGCGTGGTTCACCTGCGGCACGCGGGCCTTCAGCGCCACCAGCTGCGCGCGGGCCGCCGTGCGCTCTTCCTCGCCGCGCCGGGGATCGAAGCGGTGCTCGAACGCGTCGACGATTTCCTTCACCAGCGCCGGCTGGCGGCGCAGGCTTTCGGCGATATAGCGCACCGAGAACTGCGTGCCGGTCTGGCGCCAGTAGCTCATGTAGGCGCGCACCAGCTGTACCTGGCGCGGATTCAGGCCGCCTTCGACCACCAGGCCGTTCAGGCGGCCATCCTCGATGTCGTCGTTGAACAGCGCGGCGAACAGGTCCTCGGCCACGGCGGCCACCCCTGGCCGCGCCAGCTTCTCGGCCGACGTGGCATCCACCGCCAGGCTCGTCACGTAGTGGCGCTGGCCGTTGGCAGTCCGGATCGTGTGCGCGCGTTCCCGCTCGATCAGCACGCCGGCGTTGTGCAGCGCGGGCAGGATCGACGACAGCGTCGGCGTCTTGTCCAGCGTGTAGATGCGGATCGTGGCGGGATTGGCCGCCGACGCCAGCTCGATGCGCACCGTGGCGCGGTTCGAGGCGCCGTTGCGCAGGATCGTGTCCAGGTCGTGGAAGGCCACCGCCGGCGGCGTGGCGGCCACGTAGTCGACCGGCAGCGTGGCGCACAGGCGACGCAAATCATTGCGCAGGTGTTCGTCCGGCACCGCGTCGGCCAGCTCGGAGAAGCCTTCGTGCCAGCCATCCAGGATCGACAGCAGCGGGCGCTGCACGTCGCTTTCCAGGTCCAGCGGATAGCGCGCCGCATGCGCGATCAGGTACAGGCGCGCGAGTGGGCCGTCGGCCACCAGCGTCTGCGAACTCACGTGCGCGGCGCCGGAGCTGTCCTGCAGCGCGCGCGACAGGGCCTGCGCCACGCTGGCGCTGTAGCGTTCGCGCGGCAGGTAGACCAGCACGTTCAGGTGGCGCGCATAGACGTCGCGCCGCGCGAACACTTTCGTGCGCGGCTGCTTGTACAGCGAGACCACGGCGCTGCACACTTCGGCCAGCCATTCGGGGTCCGCTTCCAGCGCCTCGGTGCGTGGCAGCGATTCCAGGATCTCGATGAATTTCTCGGCGCGGAAGCCTTCCTGCCGCAGGTTGGCGATCTTCAGCACCTGGGCGATGCGGCCGCGCGCGAACGGCAGGCGTGCCAGCGGCGTGAGCAGCGCTGCACGCGTGAACAGGCCGATGAAGCAGTGTTCGCCGAGCACGTTGCCGCCGGCGTCGGCGGCGCGCACGCCGATGAAGTCCAGCTGCTGGTCGCGGTGCAGCGTGCCGCCCACGTCGGCCTTGACGATCGACAGGATGTGGCCGCGGCGGTTCAGCGTATCGAGGTCACCGGGGATGTTGGCCAAGCAGGTGCCATACACGGGGTGCGCGGTATCCTGCAGCACGCCGATGCGGCTGGGCAGGTCGCGTTCCAGTTCGTGCGTGCCCGGCTTCACGTGGTAATAGGCATAGCCGTGCACCTCGAAGCCTTCGTCGCGCGCCCAGTGCAGGAAGGCGGCCGCCTCGGCGCCTTCGTCGCCCTGCGCCTGCACGGAATCGGCGACGGTGGTGAAGCGGTTCTTCATCGTCGGCAGGTCGCGCTTGACGACGGCGGCGTCGCGCGCCACCGTTTCGATGCCCTCCTGCAGCTCGCGCAGCGGCGCGTCGGCCAGTTCCTCGGCCAGCAGGCAAAGCACGTAGGACTCCAGGTGCGCGCCCGAATCGCCGACCGCCGTCACGGCGCCAGCGGCATCGCGGCTGACCGGCAGCACGGCATTGAGCACGCCGTTGACCTGCACCTTCTGGCGGCGCAGCACCATCACGATGGAATCGACCAGGTAGGGCATGTCGTCGTTCAGGATCAGCAGCGCCGTGGCGTTGCCGCCGCGGCCATCCGCATACCGCAGGGTGGCGATCTGCGCGCCTGGCCCGGTGCGGCGGGCCGCTGCGGTGAAGCCTTCCACCAGCACCGGCGCGAGGCTGGCGGGCAGCGTGTCGGCCAGGTCTTCATCGTCCAGGGACTTCAGCCAGAGCGCGATCAGCGCGCCGACGGGGGCATTGCCCGCCGCATGGTCCATGGCCCCGGACGTGTTCACGAGTTCCAGCGTTTCACTACGCAGTTGCTGCGGCATCTTTGTCATCTGCTTCTCCAGTTATTCCAGTGTGCGTGATGGGTACTGCGCGCCGGCTCGTGGCTGGCGCATGTGCAATGGGGCCGAGGATCGCTCAGCCCCACTCTTCATTCAATCTGCCAAACTCGATAGAGGCATCTCTCTAGCTCAGATCATACAACCCCGGCAAGCCGAGCAGGCGCTCCAGTTCCTCCAGTGCGGCGGCGATCTCGATCGCCAGCGCGGGGTCCGCCAGGTCTTGCGGCGCGAGCTGGTCGCGGTAGTGCCGGTCGACCCACGCCACCAGCGTGTGGTACAGCTCCTCCGTCATGACCACGCCGCCGTGCATCGCGGCCGCTTCCTCGTCCGTCAGCGCCACGCGCAGGCGCAGGCACGCCGGCCCGCCGCCGTTGCGCATGCTCTGGCGCAGGTCGAAGTGCACCAGCTCGTCGATCGGGCCGCCGCTGGCCACCATTCCGGCCAGGTACTTCGACACGGCGGCGTTTTCCTCGCATTCGCGGGGGATCACCAGGGCCATCCCGCCGTCCGGCTTCGACAGCAGCTGGCTGTTGAACAGGTAGCTCTGCACCGCGTCGGCCACCGGCACCTGGCCGGTCTCGACGCGGATCGGGCGCAGTTCGGCATCGACACCGTCCAGTGCCTGGCGCAGCTTGAGCAGCGCGCCCTGCTCGTCGGCGAAGGCTTGCTCGTGGTAGAACAGCACGTCGGCATTGCCGACCGCGATCACGTCGTTGTGGAACACGCCCTGGTCGATCACGGCCGGGTTCTGCTGCACGTAGACCGTGCGCGCTTCCCGCAGCCCGTGCAGCCGGGCCACCGCTTCCGACGCTTCCAGCGTCTGCCGGGCCGGGTAGCGTGTCGGCGCCGGCGCGGCGGGGTCGAATTCGACGCGGCCGTAGACGAACAGTTCGATGGCGTCCGCGCCATGCTCGCGGCACAGGCGCGTGTGGTTGGCCGCGCCCTCGTCGCCGAACGCCGGCGTGGCCGGCAGCGCATCGTGCACGGCGAAATGGCGCTCGTCACGGAAGATCGCGCGCAGCGTGCGGCCCGACTGCACATGCTCGTGCGAGCGGTGCAGCTTGTTGTTCAGGTTGGCCGGCGTGAAGTGCACGCGGCCGTCCAGCGTGTCGCGCGACGGGCTCACGGTGGCCGCGTTGGCCGTCCACATCGGCGATGCCGAATACGCGCTGGCCAGCAGCACCGGCGCTTCCTTGTACGCCCGCGCCAGCACGTCCGCATCGGTGCCGGTGAAGCCCACGCTGCGCAGCAGCCGGAAGTTCGGCCGCGCCTGGGGGGGAAGCACACCCTGCGCGAAGCCGCGCGCGGCCAGCGCACGCATCTTGGCCAGGCCCTGCAGGGCGGCCTGCTTCGGGTTCGAGGCGCTCTTCACGTTGTTGAACGAGGCCACGTTGCCGAACGACAGGCCGGCATAGTTGTGCGACGGGCCGACCAGGCCGTCGAAGTTGAATTCACGCGTGCTCATGGTTCTTCCTGGTTCTTACTCAGAACGCCAGGCCGGGCGACAGCTTGGCGGGCATTTCCAGTGCGCCGTTCTCGATCGAGGCGACCGGGTAGGCGCAGTAATCGGCCGCGTAGTAGGCGCTGGGGCGGTGGTTGCCGGACTTGCCGACGCCGCCGAACGGCGCCGTGCTGGCCGCGCCGGTGGTCGGGCGGTTCCAGTTGACGATGCCGGCGCGGGCGCGCCGCTGGAAGGTCTTCCACAGCGCTTCCTCGTTCGACAGCAGGCCGGCGGCCAGGCCGAATTCGGTGTTGTTGGCGATGCGCAGCGCCTGGTCGAAATCGTCCGTGCGGTACACCTGCAGCAGGGGGCCGAACCATTCCTCGTCCGGGATGCCCTGCGCGTCGGTGACGTCGACGATGCCGGCGGATACGAAGCCGGTGTCCGGCTTGAGCTGCTTCATTTCCAGCAACAGCTTGCCGCCCTTGCCCACCATGTCATGCTGCGCCTGCACCAGTTTCTCGGCGACGGCAGCCGACACCACGGGGCCCATGAACGGCTGCGGCTCGGCGTGCGATTCGCCCACCTGGATCTTTGCCGCCACCTCGACCAGCCGGCGCAGGAACGCGTCGCCCTGCTCGCTCTTCTGCACCACGAGGCGGCGCGCGCAGGTGCAGCGCTGGCCGGCCGAGATGAAGGCCGACTGGATCGCCATGAACACGGCGGCGTCGATATCCTGCACGTTCCAGACGACCAGCGGGTTGTTGCCGCCCATTTCCAGTGCCAGCAGCTTGCCCGGCTGGCCGCCGAACTGGCGGTGCAGCGCGGCGCCGGTCTGGCTGCTGCCGGTGAACAGCACGCCGTCGATGTCGGCGTTCTGGCCGAGCGCCACGCCGGTATCGCGGCCGCCGTTGACCAGGTTGATGACGCCGGCCGGCACGCCGGCCTGCTCCCACAGTTCCACGGTCTTCATCGCGGTGCGCGGCGCGTATTCGCTGGGCTTGAACACCACGGTGTTCCCGGCGATCAGGGCCGGCACGATGTGGCCGTTCGGCAGGTGGCCGGGGAAGTTGTACGGGCCGAACACGCCGAACACGCCATGCGGGCGGTGGCGCAGCACGGCTTCGCCATCGGCCACCTTGTTGTGCACCTCGCCGGTACGGGCGCTGTAGGCCTGGACCGAGATATCGACCTTGTTCGCCATGGTCGTCACTTCGGTGCGCGCTTCCCACATCGGCTTGCCCACTTCCTGCGCGATCAGTTCGGCCAGCGCCTCGTTGTTTTCCTTCAGCAGGTCGCGAAAGCGCGTGGCGATGGCGATGCGCTCTTCCAGCGGCCGCTCGGCCCAGGGCTCGAACGCGGCGCGGGCGGCACTGCAGGCGGCGGCCACGTCCTGCGGCGCGGCGGACTTGCCGCGCCACGTTTCGTTGCCGGTGGCCGGATCGACGGTGATCAGTTCGGCGCCGCTGCCGGCTTGCCAGCGGCCGGCGATGAAGTTGGAGAGCTGGGTGGACGAGGCGTGTTCGGTCATGGTCTTCCTCACTGGTTTTTCTTGACGTTCAGGGGCAGCGTGCGCACGGTGGCGCCGGTGCCGCAATGCAGCAGCTTCTGTTCGGCGGACGACAGGTCGATGCTGCCGTTGACGTTGACCGCCTCGGTGATGATCATCCGGAAGTCGCGCAGCGTGGTGTTCGATACCAGCGTGGGCTCGGTGTTGGCCGGGGCGCAGGCGTGCACCATGTCGTCGTCCGGCGCGATGACGGCCAGCTCGCTGTCGCGCAGCGCACGCAGTTCCGACACGCGCGCCTGCAGCACCGGGCCGGCGTCGAAGATGTCGACATAGCCTTCGTAGTGCAGGCCTTCCTGTTCCAGCAGGCGCCGCGCCGGCGCGGTGGACTTGTGCACGGCGCCGACGACATCCTGCGCATCCTGCGGCAGGTAGGCGATATACAGCGGCTGGCGCGGCATCAGTTCGGCGATGAACGATTTCTTGCCCAGCGCGGTCAGGTCGTCCACGTGGTGGAAATCCATCTTGAAGAAATGCCGCCCCAGGCCTTCGTAGAACGGCGAGCTGCCGTCGTCGGCCTGGTAGCCGCGCATCTCGGCGATGATCTTTTCCGTGAACAGGTGCGGGAACTGGGCGATGAACAGGAAGCGGCTTTTCGACAGCAGCTTGCCGTTGTGGCCCACCCGGTAGTCCGGGTGCAGGAACAGCGAGCACAGTTCGGAAGATCCCGTCAGGTCGTTCGACAGGTACAGCGTTTCCATCTTCGTGAACACGTTCAGCTCGCGGCTTGAATGCACCAGCGTGCCGATCCGGTAGTTGTAGAACGGTTCCGTGAGGCCGACGGCGCCCTTGATCGCGCAGACGCCGGCCAGCCGGTGGTTGGCGGTGTCTTCCATCACGAACAGGTAGTCGCGCTCTTCCGGCGGGATGGTTTCGGCAAACGAGGCGCACGCGGTGGCCAGGCGGTCGCCCAGCATCTTCATGTCGGGCTTCAGCGTGGTCATGCCGGTGCCGACCTGGCTGGCCAGGTCGAACAGGCCGTCGAGGTCGCCCTCGTGGATGGCGCGTACAACAAGCATGGGTCTCTCCTCAGATGCGTACGCAGGTCACGCTGTCGCCTTCGGCGACGCGCAGGATGTCCTGGATCTCGGGCGACAGCGCCACGGCGTCGCAGCCTTCCAGGTCCGGGCAGGGAATCGCCACCGCGCGGAATGCCGCGCTGTCGTCATTCGACACCGCGTAGTTGAACAGCGGACCTTCCCTGGTGCGGGCCACGCCGGTGCGCACGCGCAGCTTCTGCGAACTGGTGAAGGTGCGCAGCGCATGCTTGTGGGCCTGCAGGATCGGGCCGCCGTCGAAGATGTCGATGTATTCGTCGGCCTCGAAGCCTTCGGCCGTGAGCAGGTTGAAGGCCAGCTCGCCGGAAGGATGGATCTGGCCCATCGCGGCTTGCGCATCGCCCGGCAGCAGCGGCACGTACACGGGGTAGTGCGGCATCAGCTCGACGATGAGCGTGCGGTTGCGCGCCCCGCCGATGACGCGCTCGGCGTCGAGGAAATCCATCTTGAAGAACTTGCGGCCCACCGCGTTCCAGAACGGCGACTGGCCATCGTCGTCGGTCACGCCGGCCAGCGGCACGAAGAAGCGGTCGCCGAAGCGCCGCGGGTGCTGCGCCGCATACAGCAGGCGGGAGCGGGACAGCAGCGCCGCCTCCGGGCCCTTCTGCACTTCCGGTGCAACGTAGAACGACGACAGGTGCGAGTAAGCGGTCAGTTCCGAGCACAGGGTCAGCGCGTGGACACTGTGGCAGATGTTCAGGTCGCGCGAGACCTGCTGGATCACATCGTTGCGGAACGAAAAATAGGTGCCGTTCGAACCGGCCGAGGCGAAGATGGCGGCGGTG